>NZ_CP098502.1 GCF_024220175.1 Paraconexibacter antarcticus
CAGGGGCCCCCGGAGCGCGCCGCAGGCCCCCGCCGAGGGGTCGTCCCTTTGGTATGTTCGCCGCCCGGCGCCCCGGAGGAGGTGCCGCCCCTCGCCGTCCTGTTCTCGCCGCTTCTTCAAGGAGTCGTTCCCCGCTGCCATGACCCCGGATCTCTCGCATTTCTGGCCGGAGATCCAGGCGGACCTGCAGCACGCGGTGGGCGTCTCGACGTACGAGATCTGGCTCGCGCCGCTGCAGCCCGTCGCCCTCGCCGACGACGTGCTCACGCTCCGCGCCCCGGCCGAGCTCTGCGCGTGGATCACCGACCGCTTCAGCGGCGTGCTCGCCCGGGTGGCCGCCGACGTCATCGGCGCGGGGATCACCGTCAGCGTCCAGGCCGACGTCGAGCCGGTCGCCGCGGCCCGGGACGCCCGCCGGCCACCGCGCAGCAGCCGGGGCGCCGCCGTCACCGACGACGAGCGCGAGGAGCCGGCCGATCGCGACGTCGCCCTGAACCCGAAGTTCAGCTTCGACCAGTTCGTCATCGGCGACACGAACCGCTTCGCCCACGCCTCCGCCCTCGCCGTCGCCGAGCTCCCAGGGCACGCCTACAACCCGCTCTTCATCTACGGCCCGCCCGGCGTCGGCAAGACCCACCTCCTCCACGCCATCGGCGGCTACGTCCAGCGCTACGGCGGCGGGCTGACCGTCCGCTACACGACGGTCGAGCGCTTCACGAACGAGTTCGTCTCCTCGGTCAAGCGCGGCGGCCGCGCCATGGACCGCTTCAAGGCGCGCCACCGCCACACCGACGTCCTGCTCATCGACGACATCCAGTTCCTCCAGTCCAAGGCGAAGACGGAGGAGGAGTTCTTCCACACCTTCAACGCGCTCCTGGAGGCCGGCAGCCAGCTCGTCATGACGTCCGACCGCCTCCCCGGCGACCTCGACGCGCTCGAGGACCGGCTCCGCGCCCGCTTCGCCTCGGGCCTCGTCGCCGACATCGGCGCCCCCGACGTCGCCACCCGCCTCACCGTCCTGCGCAAGCGCGTCCAGCACGACTCGATCGAGCTCGACGACCCCGGGGTCCTGCCCCTCATCGCCGACCGCGTCACCGAGTCGATCCGTGCGCTCGAGGGGGCGCTCATCCGCGTCGTCGCCTTCGCGTCGCTCACCGGCCGGACGCTCGACACCGACCTGGCCGACGAGGTCCTGCGCGGGCTCTACCGCCGCGGCCCCGCCCCGAGCGGTCCCGGCACCCCGCTGCGCCCGGCGCCTCCGGCCGTGACCATTGGGCGCGTCCAGGCCCTCGTGTGCGACGCCTTCTCCCTCACGCGCGACGAGCTCCTCTCCAAGGACCGCAGCGCCCGTGTCTCGTGGCCGCGACAGGTCGCGATGTACCTCGCCCGCGAGCACACGAGCGAGACGCTGCCGGCCATCGGCCGCGAGTTCGGCGGCCGCAACCACACGACCGTCATGCACGCGGTGAAGGCGACGACGAAGCGCATCGCCGACGACGCCGAGGCCTACGACCTTGTGCACAACCTCACCGCTCAGCTCCACGCCCCCGATCCCGACCGGCGTGACTGACAGACTCACGCACGTCCCCCACGCTGGACTTGTGCGCCCTTTTCCCGCACCACGCGGCCTTTCGGCGAGCTGTACACATCTCCACACCACCTATGACGTCAATTCCTGATCAGAGGTTCTCTTCGTGAAGCTCTCCACCACGAGCCAGCAGCTGCTCGCCCAGCTTCAGACCGTCTCACGCGTCGCCTCGACCCGCAGCGCGGTGCAGGCGCTCTCGGGCGTCCAGGTGGACGCGTCCGGCACGACCGTCGAACTCCGCGCTACCGACATGGAGCTCGCGCTCCGCGTCCCGCTCGAGGCGACCGTCGAGCGCGAGGGCATCGTCGTCCTTCCCGCCCGGCTGCTCCTCGACGTCGCCCGGCAGCTCCCCTCCGGTCCGGTGACGCTCGAGCTCCGCACCGCCGAGCAGGACGTCGAGATCGTCGCCGGCCCCGCGAAGTTCCAGCTGCGGACGCTCCGCGCCGAGGACTTCCCGCCGCTGCCGACACCCGGCGGCGACGCCGTCGTCCAGGTCCCGGCGCTGCCGCTCGACGCGACGATCGACCGGGTCGAGCGCTCGGCGTCCAAGGACGAGACGCGCCCGATCCTCACCGGCGTGCTGGTGTCGGCCTCAGGCACGCAGTTGCGGATGGTCGCGACCGACTCCTACCGGCTCAGCGTCAAGGAGACCGCGCTCGAGGTGCCGCTCAGCGGCGAGCTCGAGGCGAACGTCCCCGTCCGGGCGCTGCAGGAGCTCCGCCGGCTCATCTCCGGCTCCGACGATCCCGACGTCCGCATCACGGTCCGGGAGAACCAGATCATCTTCGAGCACGGCGCCGCGACCCTCTCCTCGCGGCTCATCGACGGCCAGTTCCCGAACTACCGCCAGCTCCTGCCGGACACGTACGAGCACGAGCTGCACGTGCCGGGCGACGAGCTCGCCGGCGTCGTCAAGCGCATCAGCCTCATGGCGCAGAAGAACGCGCCGCTGCGCCTGTCCTTCGCCGAGGGCCAGGTGACGGTCTCGGCGCGGACGCCGGACGTCGGCGAGGCGAGCGAGCCGCTGCCGATCCCCTTCGTCGGCGAGCCCTTCGAGATCGGGTTCAACCCCGAGTACCTCAAGGACGGTCTCGACAGCGTCGGCTCCGACGACGTCGTCCTGAAGCTCATCAGCCCGCTGCGCCCCGGCCTCATCGAGTCCGGCGACGGCAGCGGCTTCCTGTACCTCATCATGCCGATCCGCCTGAACGTCTGAGCGATCCCGGCCCTCACCCCCGGCCGGGCCTAGGCTCCGTGTCGTGATCGTCAGCCGCCTGAGCCTGCGGGACTTCCGCACCTACGATCGGGTGCAGGTCCCGCTCGGCCCCGGCCTGACCGTCGTCCACGGCCGCAACGGCGCCGGCAAGACGAACCTCCTCGAGGGGCTCTACTTCGGGTGCACCGCCAGGTCCTGCCGGACGTCGAACGAGCGTGAGGTCCTGCGGTTCGACCAGGCCGCCGCGCGGATCGAGGTCGAGGGCCACGACCGCGACGGCGACCACACGATCGCCGTCGGCTTCCAGCCCGGCGAGGACAAGCGCATCAAGGTCGACGGCGTGCCGGTGGCGCGCCTGCTCGACGCCGCGGTGCGACCGCTCGTGAGCGTCTTCCTCCCGGAGCGCCTGGAGCTCGTCAAGGGCCCGCCGGCGCTGCGGCGCTCGCACCTGGATGCCGTCATCACCGCGCTGTGGCCGGGGCGCACCGCGAACCGCACCGCGTACCGGCAGGCGCTCGCCCAGCGCAACGCCCTGCTCGCCCGGTACAAGCACGGTCGCGGCGGCCGCGAGGCGCTCGCGGCGTGGGATCTCGAGCTGGCCCGGCACGGCATCGCGCTGCGGGACGACCGCGCGCAGGCCGTCGCCCTGCTCCAGGACCCGTTCGCCGAGATCGCCGCCGAGCTCGGCCTCACCGGCGCGGGCGAGCTGCGCTACCGGCCGCGGACGAAGGCGACCACGGCGGCCGAGCTCGCCGCGGAGCTCGCCGAGCGCGTCGACTCCGACCTCGAGCGGGGCTTCACCGGTCACGGTCCCCATCGCGACGACCTCGCGCTGCTGCGGGACGGGCGGGAGCTCCGGGTCTACGGCTCCCAGGGCGAGCAGCGCCTGGCCCTGCTGGCGCTGCTGCTCGCCGAGCGCGACGTCCTCGCCGCCGAGCGCGGGGCGCCGCCGCTCCTGCTCCTCGACGACGTCATGAGCGAGCTCGACGCCGACCGGCGCGCGCTCCTCGTCGCGCGGATCACGGCGGCCGGCCAGTCGCTCGTCACGACGACCGACCTCGCGCACGTCCCCGGCGCGGAGGACGCCTCGGTCGTCCGGCTGCACGTGACGCCGGGCGCCGTCCACGTCGACGCCCCCGGCCTGCGGGCGGTGGACGCCGCGTGAGGCACCGCCCGGGTCCCCGCGGGATGTCCTCGGCGCTCGACGCCGCGCTGGCGCGCGTCGAGCCGCGGACGCCGCTCGCGCAGCTGCAGCGGGTCTGGCCGGGCGTCGTCGGCGAGGCCTTCGCCCCGCACGCGACGCCGACGGCGATGAGCTCCGGGGGGGTCGTGACGGTGGCCTGCGACGCCGCCGTGTGGGCCCAGGAGATCGCGCTCCTGGCCGGCGAGCTCGTCCCCCGGCTGAACGCCGCGCTGGGGGCCGAGACCGTGCGCGAGCTGCGCTGCCGGGCCACCGAGACCGCCGGCTGGGCCCGGCAAGGGCGACGCGGCCGGCGGACGTGACACAAATAACGCTGTTTTGCAGGACTTTCTACAGAGTTATGCACACCGGAGACCGGTATCGCTGTGCTATACTCACCGGCACGTGCTTCACCCGCCCCGGCCCAGCGTCATCGGACGCGCCGCCGGGGCTTTTCACGTCTAACGGAGGACTGCGTGGCTCGCGACGCTGACAATGACAAGCCCTCGGGCAACCGGGGCTACGACGCCGAGGACATCACCGTCCTCGAGGGTCTCGAGGCGGTGCGCAAGCGCCCCGGGATGTACATCGGCTCGACCGGTGTGCGCGGACTGCACCATCTCGTCTACGAGATCGTCGACAACTCGGTCGACGAGGCGCTCGCCGGCAACTGCTCGCAGGTGGACGTCACGATCCACCCCGACAACTCGATCACCGTGGCCGACGACGGCCGCGGCATCCCCGTGTCGAACATGGCGAAGGAGGGCCGGCCCGCGGTCGAGGTCATCCTCACCGTGCTGCACGCCGGCGGCAAGTTCGGCGACGGCGGCGGCTACAAGGTGTCGGGCGGCCTGCACGGCGTCGGCGCCTCCGTCGTGAACGCGCTCTCCGAGACACTCGACATCGAGGTCCGCCGCGACGGCTTCCGCTTCTCGCAGAGCTATGCGCGCGGCACCCCGCAGCACGACCTGCAGAAGAACGAGGCCACGAAGGAGCACGGGACGTCGATCACGTTCCTGCCCGACTCCACGATCTTCGACGAGACGACGTACGATTTCCAGACGCTCGAGACGCGCTTGCGCGAGACGGCGTTCCTCACCCGTGGCCTGCGCATCACGCTCACCGACGAGCGGGGCGAGGGCAAGCGGGTCGAGTTCCACGCCGAGGGCGGCATCCGCGACTTCGTCGCCTACCTCAACGAGGGCAAGGAGCAGCTCGCCGGCGGCAAGAAGGTCATCTACTTCGACGGGGACTCCGACAAGGAGGGCTACGTCGAGGTCGCCATGCAGTGGAACGGGACCTACCAGGAGTCCGTCCACTCCTTCGCGAACAACATCAACACGCACGAGGGCGGCTCGCACATGTCGGGCTTCCGCACGGCGCTGACGCGGCAGATCAACTCGTGGGCGCGTGAGAAGGGCGAGCTGAAGGAGAAGGACCCCGAGCTCTCCGGCGAGGACATCCGCGAGGGGCTCACCGCCGTCATCTCGGTGAAGCTCGCCGACCCGCAGTTCGAGGGCCAGACGAAGACCAAGCTCGGCAACCCCGGCATGGCCGGCAACGTGCAGCGCGTCGTGAACGCCGGCCTCTCCGAGTTCCTCGAGGAGAACCCGGCCGAGGCGCGGGCGATCGTCCGCAAGGCCGTCCAGGCCGCGCAGGCCCGCTCCGCCGCCCGCAAGGCGCGCGACCTCACGCGGCGCAAGAGCGCCCTGGAGAACTCGCGCCTCCCCGGCAAGCTCGCCGACTGCTCGGTGAAGGACCCGTCCCTCGCCGAGATCTTCATCGTCGAGGGTGACTCGGCCGGCGGCTCGGCGAAGCAGGGCCGCGACCGGCACACGCAGGCCGTCCTGCCGCTCCGCGGCAAGATCCTCAACGTCGAGCGCGCCCGCATCGACAAGGTCCTCGGCAACAACGAGGTCCAGGCGCTCATCACGGCGATCGGCACCGGCGTACGCGACGAGTTCGACATCGCGAACGCCCGGTACCACAAGATTATCCTCATGACGGACGCCGACGTCGACGGCGCCCACATCCGAACGCTCATCCTCACGCTGCTCTTCCGCGAGATGCCCGAGCTCTTCGAGGCGGGCTTCATCTACATCGCCAAGCCGCCGCTGTACAAGCTCAAGCAGGGCCGCAACGAGCGCTACATCGAGAAGGAGTCCGAGCTCGAGGAGGTCCTCCTCTCCGACAAGTTCGAGCGCTACGAGGTCATCGACGGCGCGGGCCAGCAGTTCAAGCTCACCGACGCGCGCTGGCAGCGGTACAACCGGCTGCTCAAGCAGTTCGAGGGCTGGGGCTCGACGCTCCGCGCCGCCCACGGCCAGGACGTCGTCCGCTTCCTCACCGAGTCGGGGCTGCTCTCCGAGCAGGCCGCCGACCTCGCGAAGGCGAAGGAGATCTTCGAGCGCGACACCGTCGAGGGCGCCGTGCTCGACACGACGCTCCTCGAGGAGTCCGAGGACCTGCTGCTCGTCCGCGGCGTCGAGACGAAGACGGGCCTCGCCTCGACCCACCGGATCCGCCGCTCGCTCTTCGACTCGGCCGAGTACCGGCAGTACGTGAAGATCCACGCGCAGCTCGTCGAACTCGCCGGCACGCCGTCGTTCTCGGTGACGCTCGCCGACCGGACCGAGGACGCGACGACCTTCGAGGAGCTCCGCCGCTCCGTCATGTCGGTCGCGCAGCGCGGCGTCTCGCTCAACCGCTTCAAGGGCCTCGGCGAGATGAACTCCGAGCAGCTCCGCGAGACGACGATGGACCCGACGAGCCGCACGCTCGCGCAGGTGTCGATCGAGGACGCCGCCGAGGCGGACCAGATCTTCTCCAAGCTCATGGGGGACGTCGTCGAGTTCCGCAAGCAGTTCATCGAGGACAACGCGCTCGCCGCGACCATCGACGTCTGATGGATCGGCCGCTGTTCCCCCGAGGCGGCCGGCCGACCGCCGGCGCTGACCAAGCAACGAAGAAGCAGGTGACGAACCATGGCCATTGACACCCTGGACGGCGGCAACATCGAGCCGCGGGCCCTCGAGGACGAGATGCGCAGCGCGTACCTCGACTACGCGATGTCCGTCATCGTCGGGCGCGCCCTCCCGGACGTGCGCGACGGCCTGAAGCCCGTCCACCGCCGCGTCCTCTACGGCATGAACGACCTCGGCCTGCAGCCGAACCGGTCGTACTCGAAGTGCGCGAAGATCGTCGGGGAGGTCATGGGCAACTACCACCCCCATGGCGACTCGGCGATCTACGACGCCCTGGTCCGCATGGCCCAGGACTTCTCGATGCGCTACCCGCTCGTCGACGGCCAGGGCAACTTCGGCTCCGTCGACGACGACCCCGCCGCCGCCATGCGGTACACCGAGGCGCGCCTGACCCGGATGGCGACGGAGATGCTCCGTGACCTCGACATGGACACGGTCGACTTCGGGCCGAACTACGACGGCTCCCGCCGCGAGCCGCTCGTCCTCCCCGCGCGCTTCCCGAACCTCCTCGTCAACGGCTCCTCCGGGATCGCCGTCGGCATGGCGACGAACATCCCGCCGCACAACCTCCGCGAGGTCATCGACGCGACGGTCGCCTACATCGACGACCCGGAGATCTCCCTCGACGGGCTCATGGAGCACATCAAGGGCCCGGACTTCCCGACCGGCGGCGTCATCCTCGGCTACGGCGGCATCCGCGACGCCTACGAGACCGGTCGCGGCCGCGTGCGGGTGCGCGCGAAGGTCGGCGTCGAGGACATCGGGAAGGGCAAGGAGGCGCTCATCGTCACCGAGCTCCCCTACCAGGTGAAGAAGGGCGGCGAGGGCGGCCTCATCACGAAGATCGCCGACCTCGTCCACGACAAGAAGCTGTCGGAGATCTCCGACATCCAGGACGAGTCCGATCGTCACGGCATGCGCCTGGTGATCACGCTCAAGCGCGACGTCATCCCGAAGGTCGCGCTGAACAAGCTCTTCAAGCACACCGCGATGCAGTCGACGTTCGGCGTGAACACCGTCGCGCTCGTCGACGGCGTGCCGAAGACGCTGCCGCTGAAGGACCTCCTCCACGCCTACATCGGGCACCAGCGCGAGGTCGTCGTGCGCCGGGCGAAGTACGAGCTCGCGCAGAAGGAGGCCCGGGCGCACGTCCTCGAGGGCCTGCTCATCGCGCTCGACAACCTCGACGCGATCATCAACCTCATCCGCTCGTCGAAGGACCGCGACACCGCGCGGACCGGCCTCATCGAGGGCTTCGCGCTCTCGACGATCCAGGCCGAGGCGATCCTCGCCCTCCGCCTGTCGCAGCTCACCGCGCTGGAGAGCGACGCGATCAAGCAGGAGCACGCCGACGTCACCGAGCGCATCGCCGAGCTGCGCGCGCTGCTCGGGGACGAGGCCGCGGTGCTCGCGCTCATCAAGGAGGAGCTCGGGGAGATCCGCGAGGCCTACGGCGACGAGCGCCGCACGCTCATCTCCCCCAGCGAGGACGACCTCGACATCGAGGACCTCATCGCCGACCAGCAGATGGTCATCACGATCACGAAGACCGGCTACATCAAGTCGCTCCCGCTCGCGACGTACCGCCAGCAGCAGCGCGGCGGCCGCGGCGTGACCGGGATGGACATGAAGGACGGCGACTTCATCGAGCACCTCTTCGTCTGCTCGTCGCACGACTTCCTGCTCTTCTTCTCCAACCGGGGCAAGGTCTACCGCTCGAAGGTCTACGAGCTGCCGGAGGCGCAGCGCACGGCGAAGGGCCGCGCGCTCGTGAACATCCTCCCCCTGCGCGAGAGCGAGCGGATCCAGTCCGTGCTCTCGACGCGGAAGTTCGAGGAGACCGCGTCGCTCATCTTCGCGACGAAGTCCGGCACGGTGAAGAAGACCGAGCTGCAGGCGTACAACACGCCGATCAAGGCCGACGGCATCATCGCCATCAAGATCCGCGACGACGACGAGCTCGTCGCCGTCCGCGGGGTCGACGAGGGCGACGAGGTCATCATGGTCTCCCGTGCCGGCCTCACCGTCCGCTTCGCCGAGGACGACGCCCGGTCGATGGGCCGCGACACCTCCGGCGTCCGCGGCATGGACGTCGGGCCTGCGGGCGAGGTCATCGCGATGGACGTCGCCCGCGACGACCAGGACCTCCTCGTCATCACCGAGAACGGCTACGGCAAGCGGACGAAGATCGAGCAGTACCGCAAGACCTCGCGGGGCGCCAAGGGCGTAAAGACGATCGGCCTCACCGAGGCGAAGGGCCGGCTCGCCGGCGCGCTCGTCGTCAAGGCCCACCACGAGCTCGTCTTCATCTCCGAGGGCGGGATGGTGCAGCGCACCGCGGTCCGCGGCATCTCGCAGCAGGGTCGCTCGGCGACCGGCGTGCGGGTCATGAACCTCAAGGACGACGACCGGGTCTCGGCCGTCGCGCTCGTCGCGGACTCCGACAGCTCGGGCGCCGCGGAGGCGGAGGTCGTCGGCCTCGTCGACCCGGGCGCGCCGGTGAGCGAGGTCATCGTCCAGGCCGGCGAGGGCACCGAGCCCACCGACCTGCTCCCGGAGGCGGACGACATCGGGGGCAGCGGCGACGTGCCCGGCAGCGAATAGGCCGTCGAGTTCCGTCCGGACCGTTGGTATCTTCTTTCGCACCAGAGAAAGGAGGTGGTCCAAATCTGTAGTCACAGTTTTTGCGGGACCCTGGAGGTGACCGGCCGCTAAGCCGGAATGGCTGGAACCGCTTTGCGGAATCCAACCGGGCCACCCTTCGATCGACGGCCGGACTTGGTCCCACCGGCGAGTACGAGTCGGTCGATGCTTTCCAGTCAGTGCTGTAGGCGAGGGGCCCCGTGTCGACGGGGCCCCTCGTCGTTTGGTGGCGGTGCTTCGTGTTCGGGACGCGTCGACGCGGGGTCGTGGTGGGCGGGGGGACGGTGACGCCACCCCCTCCGCTCCGCACGCCTCGTCCCTCGCCTTGTGCGGGAGCCGCTCCGGGGGTGCATCACCGTCCCCCCGCTGAGCGCGGTGCGCCGGGGCTTGACGCCGGGGCGCCGGCAGTGGGTGATGGGCTCGTCGCCCGGGGTGGATGGGAGCTTGGTGGCGGCGCCCGCTCCGTCGCCTCCGCTGAACGGCTCGCCTACGCCGCGTCGGGGACGGGCGCGGCGGTGAGGTCCGGCAGCCATTGCTGCCATGCGGTCGGGATGCGGGGACTCGCGACCTGGATGAAGACGTTCGGGCTCGGCGGGCCGGGGATGCGGGCGGGGTGCATGTTCGCCTGGGCCGGCAGCCGGTCCCCCTTGCGGCGGTTGCACGGGGCGCAGCAGGCGACGATGTTCGTCCAGTCCGACGAGCCGCCCTTGGACCGCGGGATGACGTGGTCGACGGTCAGGCCCGAGCCGGTGCCGCAGTACTGGCAGGTCCAGTCGTCCCGCGCGAAGACGGCGCGACGGGTGATCTTGCGGCGGTGGCGGTCGCGCGGGAGCTTCACGAACGACAGCAGGCGGATGACGAGCGGGCGGATGATCGAGGTGTGCTCGGCGTGGAGCTCGCCCTTGCCGCCCTCGATGACCTCGGCCTTCTCCTTCAGCAGGAGGACGGCGGCGCGGCGGACCGTGCAGACGTTGATCGGTTCGTACGTCGCGTTGAGCACCAGGACACGGCCACCGTCACGTCCGCGTCGCCGGTGCTCATCGGGCGACGCGAACCTCACTGGGTCAGGTGGTGTGTGCGCCCCCATGGCCAGCGCGAATGGTAGCGGCCGCGACGGCATAACTGCCGAGGATGCGGAGGGTTTCACAGTGCGTCGACAACCCGGCGAGCGCGGCGACGACGTCCGGGTCGTCCGCGCGCCCGTCCAGATCGAGGTGGAAGAGGTAGTGGCCGAGCGCGGAGCGGAGCGGCCGCGACTGGATCTTCGTGAGGTTCACGCCGCGGAACGCGAACTCCGAGAGGCAGCGCACGAGCCAGCCCGCGCGGCCGTCACCGTCGCCGTGGAAGACGAGCGAGGTGCGGGCCGGGGCACCGACCGGGGCGGGCGGACCCGCCTCGCCGTCCCCCGCGCGCGCGAGCCAGACGAAGCGGGTGACGTTGCTCGGGTCGTCCTCGAGGCCCTCGGCGAGCACGTGCGCGCCGTAGACGCGGGCGGCGGCCGCGGTCCCGATCGCTGCACGGGCGCCCCCCTCGGCCATGACGTCGCGGACGGCCTGCGCCGTCGAGGTGGCGACGACCGGCGTCGCCTGCGGGGCGAGCGTGCGGAGCGTCCGCGCGCACTGCGCGAGCGGCTGCGGATGGGAGACGATCACCTCGAGGCCGTCGAGCGGCTGCGCGTCGCGCGCGAGGAGCAGGTGGTGGACCGCGAGGACGAGCTCGCCGGTGAGCACGACGTCCGGAGCGTCGAAGGTCAGGGCGTCGAGCGTCGCGGTGACCGCACCCTCGAGGGCGTTCTCGATCGGGACGATGCCGCGCCGGACCTCGCCGGACTGCACGGCGACGACGACGTCGTGGATCGAGGCAAGCGGGACCGCGTCGACCTCGCCCTCCGGCAGGCCGGCGGCGAGCAGCGCCTCGTGGGAGAAGGTGCCCTCCGGGCCGAGGTACCCGGTCCTCACGCGGCGCCCGGCCCGTCGACGAGCGGTGTCGGACTGTCGTTGCCGGAGGCGAGCGCGAGCCGGATGGCCTCGTTCTCCTCGGGCGAGAGCTCGAGTTCCCCCGTCCCGTCGATGACCCGCTTGACGTACATGCGGGCGGTGTCGCGGTGGTGGATCGTCGAGATGACGATGCCGTTGCGCCCCTCGTCGAGCATCGCGAGCGTCGTCGACTGCCGGCCCGACATCTCGTTGTAGGCGTCGTAGCGGACGAGGCTCGTGTGCGAGATGGCGCCGTCGAGGCGGACCTCCACGCGGTCGAGCCGTCCGGTGAGGTGCGCGGCCATGTCCTCCACGTAGCCGTGGAGCGCCCGGAAGTCGCGCGAGAGCGCCGCGGCGTGGGCGACGACGTCGGCCTCCCCCTGCTCCCCGAGGACGAGCGTCTGGTCCGTGCGCAGCCGGCGCACCCGCAGGAGCGTCACCACCCCCACGACGAGGGCGGCGAAGGCCAGTGCCGCGGCGGCGAGCGCCACCACGCCGGTGGTCGAGGTCAGGTCATCCACGCCCGCGAAAGGATAGGCGTGGTCAGCTCCCGAAGAGCGCGGTGAACTTCATGATGTTGTTGTCGAGGTTCTTCTCCCCGGGCACACCGAGCACCTGGACCGTGATGATCGCCGAGTCGCCGACGGGCGCGGCGCCCGGCAGCGTCACCGCGGCGGTGACCTCGCTCTTCGCCTTCGTCTGCTGGATCGTCTTCGTGCCGACGATCGGCTTCTTCGCCCCCGCCTTCACGGTGACCTTCACGACCACGTCGGACTCGTCGTTGTCGCCCTGGTTCGCGACCTTGACGTTGAAGGTGACGGTGCCGGTCGCCGCGATGCGGTTGACGGCCGGCGACGGGTTGAGCACCTGGGTGCCGACCGCGACCGAGAGGATGCCGTGGCCGTGGAGGCCGGGCGCGGGCGCGGCGTTCGCGCCGGTGCCGCCCGCCGCGCGCTGCGCGTTCAGCACCCCGGCGATCGTGTTCACCGAGAGCCAGCTGATCGTCGGGAGGAACTGGCCGGCCGGCAGGGCCTGCCCGCTCACGCCCTTGGCCTTCAGCGCGTCGGTGATGTACGGGCGCACGCGCTGGCTGTAGACGACGTCGGACGCGTCGAACGCCCGCATCTGGCCGGCGATGCGCTTGAGCGCCTGCTCGACCGCGGTCGCCTGGCTGCGCGCCTTGGCCTGCGCGTTCGGGATCTCGTCGGCGATCTTCGTCAGCGCGGTCGCGCGGAGGTTGAGCACGAGCATGAGCGCGCCCTGGGCGCGCTGCATCTGGTCGGGCACCGAGAGGCCGCCGGCCTGCTTCGCGCCCTGCTGGGCCGCGAGGGCGAGCTGGCGGACCTGGGCCTGCAGGTCGGTCGGGTTGTCGGCCCCGGTGTTCAGGAGCGAGAAGAACGGCTCCGCGACGTCCGTCTGGCTCGTGTTCATCACGCTCGCGACGTTGCGCGTGTAGTCCTTCAGCGCGCGCTCGGTGCGGCCGTTCAGGCAGCCGTTGACGCCGACGACGAGCAGGATGAGGATGAGCAGGCCGCCGCCGCCGGCGACGAGGCGCCGGACGAGGAGGGTCTGATCGTCCACGCTGCGGGTGGGCGGGCGCCGGGCGCCACCCCCACCGCCGCGCGAGCCGCCCGGCCGCGGACCACCCGCCGCGGCTCGTGGGCGCGGTGCGGGACGGCCTGCCCGAGGGGTGGCGCGAGTGGGTTCGTCGTCGAAGAACGACATCAGTTCAGGGAGGTGGGTGCGGTCGACGGAGCTGACCGAGGGCCGCGCGGCGCCAGTATGACCGGAATCGGAAGACTGGCCCCACAGTGCAAGTTTGCCGTCAGCAGGCGTTTTCCTTCCCACCTGCGGCAGGCGCGAACCCCGGCCCCCCGAAAAGGGAAGTCGCGTGCAGCAGGCGTCCCCCACCGGTCAGACGCATCCGCCCTCCGCCGGCGGCGGTGAGCTCGTGCTCGGCCGCTACCGTCGGGTCCGCCGGATCGGGGCCGGAGGGATGGGCGTCGTGTGGCTCGCGCACGACGAGAAGCTCGACCGGCCCGTGGCCGTCAAGCGGATCGCCACCGGGGACGAGGCGGTCGCCCGGCGCGCGGCGCGCGAGGCGAAGGCGGCGGCGCGGCTCGCCCACCCGGCGATCGTGTCCCTGTACGAGACCGGCCGCGACGAGGAGGCCGTCTACCTCGTCTCCGAGCTCGTCGTCGGGAGCACGCTCGCGGCGCTGCTCGAGGAGGGCGCGCTCTCCGATCGCGACGTGCTGCAGATCGGGGCCGCGCTCTGCGACGCGCTCGCCCACGCCCACGGGCGAGGGGTCATCCACCGGGACGTCAAGCCGCAGAACATCATCGTCCCCGACACCCAGCAGTCCGGCGGCGGGGTCGCGAAGCTCACCGACTTCGGCATCGCGATGCTCCTCGACGAGGACGTCCTCACCCGCACCGGCGACGTCGTCGGGACGATCGCCTACATGGCGCCCGAGCAGGCCGAGGGCCACGAGGTGACGGCGCAGTCCGACCTCTACGCGCTCGCCCTCGTCGTCTACGAGGCGCTGAGCGGGGTCAATCCGGTGCGGGGGCGTACCCCGGCGGCGACGGCGCGCAACGTCGGCGAGCGGCTGCCCCGGCTCGAGCGGCTGCGGCGTGACCTCCCGCGCGAGCTCTGCGCGGCGATCGACCAGGCCGTCGACCCGGACCCCGGCCGCCGCGGGAAGCTCACCGACCTGCGCGCCGGGCTCCGAGGCCACGCCGGCGACGTCGGCGACGAGCCCGGGACGGTCGAGGGCTCGACGCTCGAGCCCGTCACCCGCATCACCCGGCGGGCGACGCGGCGTGCCACGCGCCTGGTCGCGGCGCCCGACGCGCAGGCGGCGCGCGGCTGGGCGGCGGAGGACACGCACGCCGGTCGCGTTCAGGACGGGTGGGGGGACGCCGCGCCCGACGGCCCGTGGGCGTGGCGCCCGGTCCCGCCGTCCGGGCGCGCCGTCGCCGCGGTCGGCGCCGGCGGCCTCACCGCCGTCGCCCTCGCGACGCTCGGCCCGCCGCCGCCGTTCGCCACGCCCGCCGCCGCGGTGGCGGTCGCCGCCGTCGTCGCGGTCGTGCCGCGGCTCGGCGCGCTGCTCACCGTCCTCGGGCTCGCGCTGTGGCTCCTCCTCGCCCCCGAGGGCGTGGCGCCCGGCGTCGGCCTCGGGCACGGCGTGGTCGTCAACCGCGCCGGCGCCCGCGCGGGCGACAGCGGGCTCGCCCTGCTCGTCCTCGCCGCGGGCCTCCCGGCGGTCATCGCCCTGTGGCGCGCCCGCCCGGGGTGGATGAGCGCCCCGGCGCTCGCGCCGCTGCTCGGCGTCCTCTCGCTCGCCCTCGCCTGGCCCGCGATCGCCGGGCAGGCGCGGCGCGTCACCCACCGCCTCGTGCTCGGGGCGCTCGGCTGCTGGTGGCTCCTGCTCGTCCAGGCCCTGACGGGGACGACGCTGCTCCTCGGCCCGGTGCCCGGCGTCCGGGATCCGCTCCGCTGGACCGGGTCGGCCCAGGAGGCGTTCCTGCACGTCCTCGCCCCGCTGCTGACGAGTGGTGCCGTGGGGATCGCCGCGGTGTGGGCGCTCGCCGCCGCCGTGCTCCCGTTCCTCATCCGGGGCCGGCACGGGGCGCTCGACATCGCCCTCGCGACCGCGTGGGCGGCCGGCCTCGCCGCGGCGACGCAGGCCGTCGCCCGCGCCCTCCCGGGGGACGGCGGGCCGCCCGACGTGCGGGGTGCGGTCCTCGGGGCGGTGCTCGCCGGGGGCCTCGCGGTGGGCGCGCGCGCAGCCCGCGGCCCGGCCCGCGAACGCCCCGGCACCGCCTGGCGGCCGCCCGGCCGCGGGTAGGGCGGGGTCCGGGCGGATAACCCGTTCGGCTTCCGGGTACGTTGCGGGCAGGCCACCGTGGCTGTCCGTCGAACGTGGAAGAACTACGATGGACCCGGCGCCTTGGGCGTCCCGACCCGTACATGAGCGTGCTGCGCAACCTCGAGAGCAGGATCGCCGGCCTCGTCGAGGGCACGTTCGGCCGTGTCTTCAAGACGGAGGTCCGTCCCGTCGAGCTCGCGCGCAAGCTCGCGAAGGAGATGGACGAGCACCGCACCGTGTCCGTCTCCCGCACCTACGTCCCGAACGAGTACGTCGTCTGGCTCTCGCCGCAGGACCGCACCCGCTACGAGGGGGTCGAGGACGAGGTCGCCGGGGAGCTGTCCGCCTACCTCCTCGAGCACGCCCGCCGCGAGCGGGTCTCGCTCGTGTCGACCCCGAAGATCCAGTTCCGCACCGACGAGGCGCTGCAGCTCGGCGAGTTCGGCATCCAGGCGCGGCTCGTCCGCCCGGCGTCCGAGCCCGAGGCGCCCGCCGCACCGAGCGGGCGCGGCGGCCGCCAGGACCCCGCGGTCGAGCAGGGCGACCACGGCCACACGATGGTCTACTCGAGCGCCGCGCGCGTGCAGGAGACGCTCGCCGAGGAGCGCGCGTCCGCCGCCGCGCTGCCCGTGCGCCGCCGCCGGGCCTTCGTCGTCGCCGAGGGCAAGCGGATGCTCGTGCCGTCCGGCGGGGCCGTCGTCGGCCGCAGCCGCGACTGCGACATCGTCCTCGCGGACGCGAACGTCAGCCGCCGCCACGCGGAGATCCGCTGGGACCAGAACGCCGGCGAGTGGACGATCGCCGACCTCGGCTCGACGAACGGCGTCCGCGTCGGCGGCCGTCGCATCACCGGGCCGACGTCGATGGGCGACGGCGAGCGCATCGAGCTCGGCACCGTCCCGATCGGCTTCGAGGTCGAGAAGTGATCCTCGATCCCATCAGTGTCGCGCTGAAGTACGGCTTCCTCGCCGTGCTCTACATCTTCCTGCTGTGGGTCTCGCGCAGCGCGATGAAGGACCTGCGTCGCGGCGGGCAGGGGCAGAGCTGGACGCCGGGCGGTGGCAGCCCCGTCGGCGACGAGGGGACGTCGATCCACGCGGCGGCGGGCGGCAACGCCGCGGCCCTCGACCGGCTCGACCCGCGCCTCGTCGTCGAGCGCGCGCCCGGCCACACCCCGGGCATGGAGTACGAGGTCGGGCCCGGCGCGATCCTCGGCCGCGGCGACCAGGCGGAGATCCGCCTCGAGGACCCGTTCGCCTCCTCGCGGCACGCCCGGCTCACGCGGCAGGGCGGTGTCGTCATCCTTGAGGACCTGGGATCCACGAACGGCACCTACCTCAACGAGGAACTCGTCGGCGGCCCGCAGCCGCTGCACCCCGGCGACCGCGTGCGCATCGGCGACAGCGAGTTCACCTACCTGGACGCCGTCGACTGACCATGCTGGGCATCGCCAAGGACTTCTACGCGGACACCGACCAGGGCCGCCAGCGCCGGGGGAACGAGGACTCGCACTTCGCGCGGCGCCCGCTGTTCGCGGTCGCCGACGGCATGGGCGGCGCGCAGGCGGGCGAGATCGCCAGCGGCATCGCCGTCTCCGTCTTCGAGCATGGCGTGCCCGACGGCGAGGGCTCGGTCGAGGAGCGGCTCGCGTCCCTCGTCCAGGACGCGAACGCCCGCATCCACGAGCTCTCGCGCAGCGACGAGGAGCGTGCCGGGATGGGCACGACGCTCACGTCGGCCTACCTCGACGAGGACGAGCTGTCGATCGCCCACGTCGGCGACTCGCGCCTGTACCGCCTGCGCGACGGCGTCATCGAGCGGCTCACGCGGGACCACTCGCTCGTCGAGGAGCTCGTGCAGGAGGGCCGGCTGACGCCCGAGGAGGCCGAGGAGCACCCGCAGCGGTCGATCATCACGCGCGCGCTCGGCCCCGAGCAGCACGTCCTCGTCGACCACTTCACCCATCGCGTGCGCGCGGGGGACGTGTACCTCATCTGCTCGGACGGGCTGACGTCGATGGTCCGCGACGAGCACCGGCTCGCCGAGCTCATCGAGGGCTCCGCGACGCTCCGCGAGGCCGGCCGCACGCTCATCGACGCCGCGAACGCCGCGGGCGGCCGCGACAACATCACGGTCATCCTCTTCCGCATCGAGGAGATCGGCGCCGCGGGCGGGGCGGGCGGGCCTGGGTCAGCGACGACCGCGGCCGCCGGCGGGCCGGGCACGGCGCCGGCGACCGACGACGACCGCACGATGGTCGGCGCGACCGCGCCGCGCAGCGAGGAGGTCCGCGCGGCCCTCGCCGCCTCCGGCGCGCGCACATCCGAGGGACCCGCCGCGACGGGCGGCCGCCGGACCGGCGGGGCCGTCGCCGAGGCACCCGCGCGGCGCATCCCGCGGACCCCCACCGGGCCGCCGCCGAAGCGCCGCCGCCGGGGCCGCAAGGCCCTGCGTGTCCTCGTCGTCCTGCTCGCGATCGGCGTGCCGATCGTCGGCGGGGCATGGGTCGCGAGCCAGTCCGTCTACTTCGTCGGCACGGACGACGACGGCTTCGTCACCCTCTACCGCGGGATGCCGTACGACCTGCCGGCGGGTGTCTCGCTCTACAGCGTGAACTACACCTCCGGCGTCCCCGCGAGCGCGCTCACCGCGAAGGTGCAGGACACGGTCACCGCGCACAAGCTCCGCTCGCGCGACGACGCCGCCGACCTCGTCAAGCAGATCGAGCAGGGCAAGCTGGTCGGGCAACAGGGCGGGCAATGACCCGCGCTGCGCGCTCGCACGGCCTGGCGCGAACCCGCCCGGGGGCTGGTTCGCGGGAACCTCGGCGAGCTGTGACGTCGTGAGCGCGCGCACCCGCGAGCTCTTCGCGTTGATCCCCGCCGCGCTGCTGCTCAGCGCCGGCTTCGCCGCCATCTTCCTCTCGCGCGGCGACCTGCTCGGCGGCCTGCACGGGACGAACCAGGTCTCCGACGTCTCGCTGACCTACGGCGGGATCTTCCTCGGCGTCTGCGTCGGCGCGCACCTCGTCCTGCGCGTGGCGCTGCCGGACGCCGACCCGTACCTCTTCCCGCTCGTCGCGCTGCTCGCGTCCTTCGGGCTCGTCGAGATCTACCGCATCGACGCGGACCTCGCGCGGCAGCAGGCGACGTGGTTCGTCATCGGCGTCGGCGCGATGGCGGCGACGATCGTCATCCTCCGCGACCACGGCCGGCTCGAGCGTTACCGGTACACGATCGCCCTCGCCGGGATCGGCCTGCTGCTGCTGCCGCGCCTCTTCACGCCGACGAACGGCGCCTACCTCGCGATCCAGGTCGGCTCGATCTCGATCCAGCCGGCGGAGTTCGCGAAGATCGCGATCGTCGTCTTCCTCGCGAGCTACCTGCGCGACACGCGGCAGGTCCTCGTGCTCGGCGCCCGCCGCGTCCTGGGCGTCACGATCCCGCCGCTGAAGCACTTCGGGCCGCTGCTGCTCGTCTGGGGTACGGCGATGCTGCTGCTCTTCTTCATCCGCGACATCGGCTCGTCGGTCATGTTCTTCGGCGGCTTCCTCGCGATGGTCTACATCGCGACCGACCGGCTGTCGTTCGTCGTCATCGGCCTGCTGCTGTTCATCGGCGGCGCCGATCTCGTCGCGGGCCACATCGGCCACATCGCCGACCGCGTCGAGGCGTGGCACCACCCGTTCCTCGAGTCGAACTTCCGCCCGTCCAACGGGGTCGGCGGCAGCTATCAGCTCGCGCAGGGGCTCTTCGCCCAGGCCGACGGCGGGATCTTCGGCAAGGGCTTCGGCGGCGCCGTGCTCGAGCTGCCTAAGGGCCAGTGCGGCCCGACCGCCCAGCTCTGCACCCTGCTGCCGGCGCCGCACACCGACTTCATCTACGCGGTCATCGTCAACGAGCTCGGGCTCATCGGCGCCTGCGGCCTGCTCTGCGTCTACCTGCTGGTCTGCCAGCGCGGCTTCAAGATCGCGATGCTCGCCCGCGACTCGTTCTCCAAGCTCCTCGCCGCGGGCCTGACGACCGTCTTCGCGCTCCAGGTCTTCGTCATCGTCGGCGGCGTCACGAAGGTCATCCCGCTCACCGGCGTCACGCTGCCCTTCGTCTCGTACGGCGGCTCGTCGGTGCTCGCGAACTTCGTGCTCCTCGCGTTGCTGCTGCTCGTCTCCAACCGGGCGAGGAGGGAGGCGTGAACAAGCCGATCGGCCGCGTCTTCGTCGTCGTCATGCTCATGTTCGCCGTGCTCGTCGGCGGGACGTCGTGGTGGACGGTCGTCGACGCCAGCTCGCTCAACCACGACCACCCCGGGCAGAACCAGCGCGCGTTGCTGCGCGGGCTGAAGGTCCGGCGCGGCGTCATCCGCGCGGCCGACGGTCAGGTCATCGCCCGCTCGGTGAAGAACAGCGAGGGCATCTACTCGCGGCGCTACCCGCTCGGCAGCCTCTTCGGGCACCCGGTGGGCTACTCGTACACGAACCTCGGGCAGTCGGGCCTGGAGGCGAGCTACAACGAGGACCTCGCCGGGAAGATCAGCGACGTCGACTCCCTCCTCGGCGGCCTGACCGGCAAGGACCAGGGCGGCGACAACCTGCAGACGACGCTCGACCCGGCCGCGCAGCGCCAGGCCGAGCAGCTCATCGCGGCCGCCTCCCCGGTCGACGGCGGGGCCGCCGTCGCGCTCGACCCGCGCAACGGCGACGTGCGGGTCATGGCGTCGGTCCCCGGCTACGACCCGAACGCGGTCCGCCAGAAGGGGGCGCTGGCGAAGCTCAACACCGACAACCTCCGCAAGCCGCTCGTCAACCGCGCGCTGCAGTTCGGCTACGCGCCGGGGTCGACGATGAAGGTCGTGACGCTCACCGCGGCGCTGGACTCGGGGAAGTTCGACATCAACACCCCGGTCGACGGCCAGAACAACGTGAAGATCTCCGGCGTCCCGCTGCGCAACGACTTCGACGAGAGCTTCGGCTCGATCGACCTCGTCACCGCGCTCGCGAAGTCCGTGAACACCGTCTTCGCGCAGGTCGCCGAGAAGGTCGGCAAGAAGACGATGCGCGAGTACATGGAGCGCTTCGGCTTCGACAAGAAGCCGCAGCTCGACTACCCGAAGGACGCGATGTCGGTGCCCGGCGTCTACATCGGCGGCAAGCTCGTCAAGCCGACGAGCGACAAGGTCGACATCGGGCGCCTCGGCATCGGCCAGGACGGCCTGCAGGTCCCCGCCCTGCAGATGGCCCAGGTCGCGGCGGCCGTCGCGAACCGGGGCACGCTCATGAAGCCCCACCTCGGCGACCGCCTCGTCGACCGCGACGGGCGCACGACGAGGACGATCGACCCCGAGGTCCAGTCGAAGGTCATGTCCGAGCGGACCGCCGCCGCGGTGACGACGGCGATGCGGGCCGTCGTCGAGCGCGGCACCGGCACTCAGGCGCAGATCCCCGGCGTCGCGGTCGCGGGCAAGACCGGCACGGCGGAGACGACCGTCGGTGCCGGCACCAAGAACAAGCTGTGGTTCATCGCCTTCGCGCCGGCGGACAACCCGCGCATCGCGGTCGCGGTCACGGTGAACAACGTCGTCGGCTTCGGCGGCGACGTCGTGGCGCCGATCGCCAAGCAGCTCATCCAGACCCTGCTCAACGAGAAGAAGAACTGACGCTCCATGACCGGTCGCCCTGTGGAAGGCACGATCATCGACGGCCGCTACCGCATCCTCAACCGGCTCGGCTCGGGCGGGATGGCCGACGTCTACTGCGCGGAGGACCTCCAGCTCGGCCGCAAGGTCGCGCTGAAGATGCTCTACCGGCGGTTCGCCGAGGACGGCGAGTTCGTCGAGCGCTTCCGCCGCGAGGCGTCGTCCGCCGCCGGCCTGCAGCACCCGAACGTCGTCGGCGTGTACGACCGCGGCGAGGAGGACGGGACGCAGTACATCGCGATGGAGTACCTCGAGGGCCAGACCCTCAAGGACATCGTCCGCGATGGCGGCCCGCTGCCGCCCGCCCGCGCCGTCGACCTCGTCGAGCAGGTCCTTAAGGCCGCCCGCTTCGCCCACAAGCGCGGCATCATCCACCGCGACCTCAAGCCCCACAACGTCATCGTCGACGCCGAGGACCGCGCGAAGGTCACCGACTTCGGCATCGCGCTCGCGGGGGCGAGCGACATGACGCAGACCGGGTCGATCATGGGGACCGCCCAGTACCTCTCGCCCGAGCAGGCTCAGGGCGAGCCGGTCGACGCCCGCAGCGACCTCTACTCCGTCGGGATCATGCTCTACGAGCTGCTCACCGGCAGCGTCCCCTTCGACGGCGACAGCGCGGTCTCGATCGCCCTGAAGCAGGTGAGCGCCGCGCCGGTCCCGCCCTCCCAGCGCAACCCGGCGGTGACGCCGGCGCTCGAGCGCGTCGTCCTGCGCGCCCTCGCGAAGGACCCCGCCGACCGCCCCCAGGACGCGGAGGCCTTCATCGCCGAGCTCGAGGCCGCCCGCCACGGGCTCCCGGCCGCGCCGGCGACGATGGCGACGGCGTACGTCCCCCCGGCCCCCGACACGTACGGCAGCACGTCGAGCTACGAGCTCGCCGCAATGTACGGCGTGCCGACCGAGCCGCCGCCCGCGGTCGTCCGCGAGCCGCTGCCGCCCGAGGACCGCGAGGGCCGCTGGTGGGTCGGCCTCCTCGCGGCACTCGTCGTCGTCGGCCTCGTCGTCGGCGCCGTCCTCCTCCTCGCCGGGGGCAAGAAGGTCACGGTCCCGGCGGTCGTCGGCGCCGACCAGGCGACCGCCGAGATCAAGCTCCGCGACCAGGGCTTCTCGACCGACACGGTGACGAAGACCGACGACCAACCGAAGGGGACGGTCCTCGGGCAGTCCCCCGGCGCGGGCGCGAAGGTGAAGAAGGGCACCACCGTGACGCTCACCGTCAGCGACGGCCCGGGCCAGGGGATCATCCCCGACGTCACCGGCAAGGGCCGGCGCGCGGCGTACAAGGCGCTGCGGGCCGCCGGCTTCAAGGTCACCGAGCGCGAGCAGAACGACGACACGGTGAAGAAGGACCACGTCATCTCGACGAGCCCGCCGGTCAACTCGCAGTTCGACCGCGGGCAGACCGTCATCTCGGTCGTGTCGCTCGGGCCGTCGAAGGTCGCGGTGCCGCAGCTCACCGGCTCCACGCTCGACGAGGCCCAGGCGGCGGCGGACGACGCCGGGCTGAAGCTCAAGGTCACCGAGCAGGACTCGACCGACAAGGATCCCGGGACGGTGCTCGCACAGGATCAGGCCGCGGGCACGATGGTCGCGAAGGGGACGGTCGTCACCATCACCGTCGCGAAGAAGCCCGACGCGACCGCCGTCCCCGACGTCACGGGCAAGACCGCGAGCGACGCCGTCACCGAGCTGTCGGGGGCGGGCTTCAAGGTCGTCCAGAAGCAGCAGGACGTCGCGACGCCCGACCAGGACGGGACGGTGCTCAAGCAGGATCCGGCCGCCCCGAAGACGCTGAAGCCGGGCCAGACCGTGACGATCACGATCGGGTCGTTCAACCCGGACCTCAACCCGGAGCCCGGGACGACCGGCACGACGCCGACGACGACCACGACGACGACCGGCACGACGCCGACGACCCCGGGCACGACGCCGTGAGGGTCGCGGTCCTCGGCGGCGGGCGCTCCTCGGAGCACGACGTCTCGCTCGCGAGCGCGGCCGCGGTTCGCGGCGGGCTCGCGGCGGCGGGGCACGACGTGCTCGACGTCGAGCTGCGCCGCGACGGCACGTGGTGGCACGAGGGGACCGAGGTCGCGCTGCGCGCGGCCGGCGGGCTGCTCGGCGCGGACGTCGTCTTCCCCGCCCTCCACGGGCCGTTCGGCGAGGACGGCACGGTCCAGGGCCTGCTCGAGGTGCTCGACGTCGCCTACGTCGGCTCCGGCGTCCTCGCGAGCGCGGCCTGCATGGACAAGCTCGTCTTCAAGGACCTCATGGAGCGCGCCGGCCTCGCCCAGGTCGCCTACGCGGTCGCGCTCGTCCACGCGCGCGACGAGGTCGACGTGTCCGGGCTCGGCCTGCCGTGCTGGGTCAAGCCCGCGCGGCTCGGGTCGTCCGTCGGGATCGTGAAGGTCAAGGCCGCCGACGAGCTCGAGGCGGCGCTCGACGTCGCCTTCGCGCACGACGGCCGGGTCATCGTCGAGGCGAGCGCGCCCGAGGGGGCGCTCGAGGTGGAGTGCTCGGTCCTCGGGCCGACCGAGGCGCCCGAGGTGTCGGTGGCGGGCGAGATCGTCATCGAGGGCGAGTGGTACGACTACGAGGCGAAGTACACGCCGGGCGGCATGGAGCTCGTCGTCCCCGCTCGCATCTCGCCCACGGCCGCGGCGCGGGTGAAGGCGCTGGCGGCGCACGCGTTCACGGCGGCGGGCTGCAGCGGCCTCGCGCGGGCCGACTTCTTCGTCAGCGGCGAGGACGTCCTCCTCAACGAGCTGAACACGATGCCGGGCCAGACCGAGACGAGCGTCTACGGCAAGCTCTGGGCCGCGTCGGGCCTGGCGTACCCCGATCTGCTCACGCGCCTGTGCGAGATCGGGGTGGCCCGGTACCGCAGCGAGCGCGCCGTGCGCCACTGAGCGGGTCCGCGCCAGACATCGGCACGGGATGAGATTCGTCACATCCGTCACCACGCAGACGCAAACATGGTTGCAACGCGCCCGGAAGACCCATAGCTTCTTCCCTTACGGCTAGGGATGGCCCGAATAACCCAATTGTCAGATCAATAGTTCGCACCGGGATCGGGGGATCACCAATGCATCGCAAACTCACGGTCGCAGCCACCGCTGTGGCTTTCCTCGGCGTGCCCGCCATGGCACACGCCGCCACCCAGACCGTCTTCATGGGGACGCCCCCAAGCGCGCAGAAGGCGCTCCAGAAGGCCGGCGCAGACGCCAACCAGTTCTTCCCGACCGCGATCAAGGTGCACGTCGGCGACACGGTGAAGTTCACGCCGGTCGGCTTCCACTCCGCCGAGTTCCCTGCGGCGGGCAAGGCGCCCACCGGGCTGCTGGCGCCCGCCGGGACGGTCTCCGGGGCCAACGACGCGGCCGGTAACCCGTTCTGGTTCAACGGCCTGCCGCAGCTCGGGTTCGCCCCGCCACTTGTGACGAGCGGCTTCGGCAAGAGCTTCACCGTCCCGAGCGCCAACGGGGTCCGGAGCGGCCTGCCCTTGGTCAACAAGCCGAAGCCGATGAGCGTGAAGTTCACCAAGGCCGGTGTCTACACGTACTACTGCAACGTGCACCACGGGATGAAGGGCACCGTGTCCGTCGTGGCCAAGGCGAAGAAGGTCCCGACCGCCAAGGCCATCGGGCTGCTCGTCAATGCGCAGGTGAAGGCCGCCAAGGCGATCGCCGCGGCGCTCCCGAAGACCCCGGTCCCGGCGAACACCGTCCTCGTCGGACCCGAGAAGGGCGGCGTGACGCTCTACACGTTCCTGCCCGGCACGCTGTCGGTGAAGCCCGGCACGACGGTGACGTTCACGATGCCGGTGAACGCCCGCGAGGACCACACGGCCTCGACCGGGCCCGGCGACCCGAACGACCAGAAGGTGAAGTCCTACCTCGGTGACCTGGCCGCGGGCTTCAACGCCCCGGTGATCCCGGGTCAGGCGACGTACTCGAGCGAGGCGCCCGGCACGACCGCGTCGCTCTCGCCGACGCTCCACGGCAACGGCTTCTGGAGCAGCGGTGTCATGGACGCCGTCGCCGCCAGCCCGCCGGCCCAGAGCTCGACGGTGACGTTCTCCACGGCGGGCACGTACACATTCCACTGCCTGATCCACACGTTCATGCACGGGCAGGTCGTCGTCGGGTGAGGCGACGCCTCGCGCTCGTCGCCGGCGGCCTGCTCGGGGCGGTGGCACTCGCCACCGCCCCGGCGGCCTCGGCGGCGACCCGCGAGTTCTGGGTCGCCGCCACGCCGGTGACCTGGAACGCGATCCCGAACCAGCGGGACGCGATCGAGAACACGACGTACGACCCGTCGCAGACGGTCTTCCCGACGACGGTCTACCGGCGCTACTCCCCGCACTGGCGGCGCCCGCTCGTGAACACGCCGTTCTCGGGCAACCAGAACCTCATCCCCGGACCGCTGCTGCGCGCGGAGGTCGGGGACCGCATCGAGGTCCACTTCAAGAACCTCGACCCGATGCAGCCGCACTCGATGCACTTCCACGGGGTGAGCTACAAGCCGAGCTCCGACGGCGCCTACCTCCCCGGCTTCTCCGGCCGCGACGCCGACGTGAAGTTTGGCCAGGTGTGGACGTACCGGCTCACGGCCGGGCCCGACTCGTCCGGGGTCTGGCCCTACCACGACCACTCGCCGTCGATGGACATGTCGATCGCCGGCGGGATGTACGGGATGCTCTCGATCCGGGACAAGGGGCAGCCGGCGCCCGACCGCGAGTTCGCCGTCGTCTTCGCGCCGTACGGGCAGTTCCAGTCGATCGACGGCCGGGCGTTCGTCGGCAACACGCCGGTCTTCCACGCGCGGGTGGGGGACGAGGTCCAGTGGGACGTCATGGGCATGGGCTCCGAGCACCACACCTTCCACGTGCACGGCCACCGCTGGAGGGACCGCGGCATCAACAAGGACACGCAGACCGTCGGCCCGGCCGAGTCCTTCCGCATCCGCTGGAAGGAGGACGCCCCCGGCACGTGGCTCTACCACTGCCACGTCGAGGCGCACATGATGGCCGGCATGATCGGGATCTACCGGGTGGCGCCCCGGTGAGGCGCCGCCGGCGGCTCGCGGCGGCCGTGCTGGCCGGCGCGGCGGGCCTCGCGCCCGTCGCGGCGCGGGCGCAGGAGCACCACATGCCCCCGGCCGGGCCGGCGGTGTCGATCGGCTACGTGACGTACGGTCCGGCGCGCGTCGACGTGCTCGTCGGCGAGCCGGTCACCTGGACGAACGACAGCGTCCGCAAGCACTCGGTCACCGCGGACGACGCGAGCTTCGACTCCGGCGCGCTGTTCGGCGCCGACCACTTCACGCGCGTCTTCGCCGCCGAGGGCGAGGTCGCCTACCACTGCGTGTTCCACGCCGGCATGACGGGCGTCGTCGGCGTCCACGAGGTCATCCTCGACGCGCCCCGGCAGGAGGGGGCGCCGAACCGGCCCTATCCCGTCACCGGGCGCTCGGCGCTGCCGGCCGGGACCGACGTCGCGATCGAGGCGGACACCGGGGCCGGCTTCGTGCCGGTCGCGGCGACGAGCGTCGGGCTCGACGGCAGCTTCGCGACGACGGTGAGGCCGGTGACGTCCGGGCAGCTGCGCGCGGTCGCCGCCGGCGCGACGAGCCCGCCCGTCGGGCTGCAGGTCCTCGACCACCGCATCGCGTTCACGGTCCGGCGGACCGCCCGCGCGGACGTGCTCACCGCCACCGTCACCCCGGCGGCGCCCGGCGGCACCGTCGTCCTGCAGCTCGACCTGCGCGAGCACTTCGGCTGGTGGCCGGTCCGGACGCTGCGTCTGGACCGCCGCGGTCATGCGGTGGTGCGGCTCCCGCGCCGGCCGCGGGCGCGGGCGCGGATGGTCCTCACCCTGAGGGACGGCGCGACGCCGCTGGCGGTCAGCCCGCCGAGGACGGTCGGGCGACCGGGCGCATGACGCGCTGGTAGAGCCGCACCTCGGAGATCGCGACGCTCTCCTTGCCGGGCGGCAGGGACTGGATCCAGATGAGGTAGTAGCGGAAGGGCGTGCCGTCGAGGTCGACCGTCGTCTTCCGGTCGGCGCGACCGATGTCGCCGATCGCCTTCCAGCCCGGGTCGGTGATCGCCTTCGGCGGCCCCTTCGTCGCGCCGTAGATCGTCCCGCGCCACCCCGGGGTGGGGGAGTCGATCTGGAGCTTCACGCCGTTCGCCGAGGGGTGCGCGTCGACGTAGATGCCGACGCCCGGCTTGCCGCTGAGGGTGCCGCCGCGGTAGCTCTCGGTCGTCCACGCGGTGTTCGGGTCACCGTCGACGACGTTGCGCACGTCGGCCGGGTGCTCCTGCTGGTCGCCGCTGGGGTCGTAGTCGTGCGCCGCATCCTGGGAGAACGACACGCCCTTGATGCCCGGCTCGCTGCGGGCGGGCGGGTCGGCGGCGTTCCGGGTCCCGCGTGAGGTGTTGTCCTTCAGCGCGAGGACGAGAACGACCGCGACGGCGGCGGCGAGCGCGAGGACGGCGAAGATCCGCGTCGGGTGCGCGACGCTCGCCGGGACGCGGCGGCGCGTCTTGGCGGGGAGGGACTTGAAGACGACGGTCGCCTCGCCGGTGATCTGCCCCGAGCGGGCGAACTCGATCGAGAGGACCTCCTCGAGGTCCGCGGCGAGCTCGCGGTCGTCGGCGTAGCGGCGGTCGAGGTCCTTCTCGGTCGCCTTGTCGACGACGGCGGCGAGCGCGCTGGAGACCTCGGGGCGGCGGATCTGGACGTCGGGAAGGTCCTCGCGGACGTGCTTCATCGCGACGGCGACCTGGCCCTCGCCCTTGAAGGGGACGTCCCCGGTGAGCATCTCGAAAAGGACGATGCCGAGCGAGTAGAGGTCGCTCTGGCCGGTGACGGCGTGGCCGAGGGCCTGCTCGGGCGAGACGTAGTCGGTCGTGCCGAGGACGCGGCCGTCCATCGTCAGGCCGGCCTGGTCACGGGTGCGGGCGATGCCGAAGTCGGTGACCTTCGCCGAGCCCTCGCCGTCGATGAGGACGTTCTGCGGCTTGACGTCCCGGTGGACGATGCCCTGCTCGTGGGCGGCGCCGAGCGCGCGGGCGATCTCGATGGCGTAGGCCACCGCCTCGCTCACGGGGAGCTTCCCGAGCCGGCGGATGCGGTCCTTCAGCGTCTCGCCCTCGACGTACTCGAAGACGATGTACTGCGTCCCGCCGTCCTCCCCGGCGTCGATCACGCCGACGACGTGGGGGTGGCTCAGCTGCGCGACGGCGCGCGCCTCGCGGCGGAAGCGCTCGAGCTGGTCGGCGTCCCCCGCGATGTGGTTGTGCATGACCTTGATCGCGACCTGGCGCTCGAGGGTCGTGTCGAAGGCGCGATAGACCGTCGACATGCCGCCCGTGCCGATCTTGGCGTCCAGGCGGTAGCGGCCGGAGAGGAGGGTGCCGACGGCGGCGGTCACCATTCGTATTCTGCGGGTTGGCCGGTCATCGGGGGGGCGAGTCGGGGCGGATCCTCCCCGACTTCGACGCAGGACGGGCGCTCCCTACGTCACGGTACGCCCTGCAGGCGAGATTCCACGCCGATCGACCCGGAAAACACCGCGAGACCCGACGAGCGTCCAGCAGGTGGACGCGTATCGGGTCTCGGCGGGGAGGGGTCAGTGGGCGAGGGACGGCGCGACGCCGACGGCGCGCTCGACGGGGCGCGCCGGGAGGAGCAGCCCGCAGACGACCAGCCCGAGGGCGAGGATGCCCGCGGCGACCCAGAACACGGTCGTGTAGCTCTCGATCGACGCCTGCGCGAGCACCGCGGGGGTGGGGGCGCGGCCGTCGAGGTAGCCGGCGGAGGCGCTCGCGGCGAGCGTGCTGAGGAGGGCGGTGCCGACCGAGCCACCGACCTGCTGCATCGTGTTGACCATCGCCGAGCCGACGCCGGCGTCGCGCGGGTCGACGCCCGCGGTCGCGCTGTTGATCGCCGTGGCGAAGATGAGCCCGAGGCCGGGGCCCATGATGAGCAGGGCCGGGAGGACGCCGCCGGCGTAGTGCGAGCCGACCTCGAGCTGCGCGAGGTAGACCATGCCCGCGGCGCCGAGGGCCATGCCCGCGACGATCATCGGGCGGGGGCCGTAGTGCGGCACGAGGCGGGTCGTCGCGACGGTCGCCGTCAGCATGATCGTCGCCGTCATGGGAAGGAAGGCGAGGCCGGTCTGCAGCGGCGAGAGGCCGAGGTTCTGCTGGAGGAAGTACGTCAGGAACAGGAAGACGCCGAAGATCCCGGCGCCGGCGAGGGCCAGCGCGAGGAACGCCCCGCCGCGGGTGCGGTCCAGGACGATGCGCAGGGGCAGGAGCGGGTGGGCGACCCGGCGCTGGAGGGCGACGAACGCCGTGAGCAGGACCGCCGCCGCGGCGAGCGTGCCGATCGTCAGGGGCGCGCCCCAGCCGGCGGTCTCCGCGTGGGAGAAGCCGTACGCGAGGCCGAAGAGGCCGGCGGACGCGGTGAGGGTGCCGGGGAGGTCCAGGCGCGGCTTGTCCGCGGGCACCTGGTTGTGGAGCAGGGTCACGGCGCCCGCGGTTGCGGCGGCGGCGAAGGCGAGGTTCACGTAGAGGCACCAGCGCCAGGAGAGGTACTCGGTGAGCACGCCGCCGAGGAGCAGGCCGACCGCGGCGCCGCTGCCGGCGATCACGCCGAAGACGCCGAAGGCGGTGTTGCGCTCCTTCTCGTCGGTGAAGGTCGTCGTGAGCAGCGAGAGGGCGGCGGGGGCGAGCAGCGCGCCGAAGGCGCCCTGGAGCGTGCGTGCGGCGACGAGGACGCCGAAGGACTGGGCGGCGCCACCGGCGGCGGAGGCGACGGCGAAGCCGATGAGGCCGACGATGAACGTCGTCTTGCGGCCGAAGAGGTCGCCGATGCGGCCGCCGAGCAGCAGGAGGCTGCCGAAGGCGAGGGCGTAGGCGGTGACGATCCACTGACGGTTGTCGTTCGAGAAGTGGAGGGCCTGCTGCGCGGACGGGAGCGCGATGTTCACGATCGTCGCGTCGAGCACGACCATGAGCTGCGCGAGGCCGAGGATCCCGAGGATCGCCCAGCGGCGCGCGTGGTGGGGGTTGGGGTGATCGGGGTGCACGAGAGCCTCGGTGATGGGGGTTGCGGTGGAAGTGGAGGGGTGGCCTCAATGTGGAGAGTAAGTCTCCGCTTCGGTGTGCGCGGAGCGTAGCAACAAGCGGAGAGGATGTCTCCACTTCTTGCTAGCGTGTGCTCTGTGCCATCCGTCACACGCCCCCTCCGGCGCGACGCCGAACGCAACCGCCTGCGGATCCTCGAGGCCGCGCGGACGGTCTTCGCCGCCCGCGGCCTGGAGGTCTCGCTCGACGACATCGCCCGCGAGGCGGAGGTCGGCGTCGGGACGGTCTACCGGCGCTTCCCGGACAAGGAGGCGCTCATCGACGCGCTCTTCGAGCAGCGCGTGGGGGACTTCGCCGCGATGGCCGAGACCGCCCGGGCGACCGAGGACCCGTGGGAGGCGCTCGTCACCTTCCTCGAGGGCGCGGTCGGGATGCAGGCCGAGGATCAGGGCCTGAAGGAGCTCCTGCTCAACACCGCCCGCGGCCAGTCGCGCGTCGCCTCGGTCCGCGCCCAGATCGCGCCGCTCGTGGCCGAGATCGTCGAGCGCGCGAAGGCGAGCGGGACGATCCGCGCGGACGTCACCTATGCCGACCTGCCGCTCATCACCATGATGCTCGGGGCCGTCGCCGAGGCGAGCCGCGAGGCCAACCCGGAGCTGTGGCGCCGCTACCTCGGCCTCGTCCTCGACGGGCTGCGCCCGCAGCGGACCGCGCCGACCCCGCTGCCGCAGCCGGCGCTGGAGGACGAGGGCCTGGACCGCGCGATGGCCGGCTGGCGGCCGCCGCGGCGCTGAGCGCGCCGCCGCCCCGTCTCAGCGCAGGGCGCCGAGGAGGGCCGCCACGTGCGCGCGCGTGCAGGCGGCGCCCCCGGCGGCCAGCGGCCGGGCGTTGACGCGGACGTCGAGGAAGGCCCGCTCGCCGGCGTCCGGGTTGCGGGGGAAGGGGTCGCCGAGGGCCTGGGTCCACAGCCCGCGGACGGGTGTCGCGTCCGCGGGCGCGGCCCACGAGGCCCACGCGCGGTCGCCGGCGGCGTGCTGCCCGAGGGTCAGGCCGGGACCGGCGGGCGGGAGGAGCGGCCGCAGGTGCTCGCGGACGCCGATCCGCGCCGGCGACCGGTCACCGCCGGCGGACACCGTGAGCGCCGCCGGACAGCGGCCGCCCGCGCGCAGCCGCACGACGGGCAGCCGGTGCAGCGCGGTCCGGCCCGTCACCCGCCACCCGCGCGGGAGCGTGAGCCGCAGCGCGAAGGGCAGCCGGGCGGCGGGGCCCGGCCCGGCTCCCGCCAGGGTCACGATCCCGCTGAAGGGGGGCGGCAGGGGCGCGAGCAGCAGCGCCCGGCGGAGGAAGCGGGCGAAGGCGGCGGCGCCGCCGAACGTCAGGTGCACGCCGTCGGGCTGGAACCAGTCGGCGTGGCCGGCGCTGTAGCGCACCCAGTCGAGCACCGTCACCCGGCCGTCCGCGCGGGCGCCGGCGTCGCGGACGGTCGCCGCGTCCTGCCCGGAGCCGCCGCCGAGCTCGATCGGCGTGACGAGGACGAGCCGGCGGGTGTGGCCGACGATCGCGAGCGCGGCGCGGATGTCCGCCTTCGTCACCGAGCCGTCGGCGCCGAGGGCGACGACGACCATCGGCGGCAGCCCGTGGTGGTCGCGCAGGTGCCGCAGGAGCGCGAGGGCCTCGGGGAACTGCCGGCACCCGTGGGCGTTGACGGCGAAGCCCGCCCGGGCGAGCGAGGGCAGCGCGAGCAGCATCGTCGAGTCGCCGACGGCCAGCGGCGCCGCCGGGCGGTGGGCGGGACGGGCGGTCTGGACCCCGCCGCAGCCGGCGTGGGCGGACGCGACGGGACCGGCCGCGAGGAGGACGAGCACGGCGGCGAGGAGCCGGCGCGCGGTGGCCACTGCGGTCGGACGGGGACGGGCCACGGCGCGGATCGTAGGGCGGCGCACCGCGCACCGCCACCCGGTCCCGGGCGGGGTAGGGTCCCGGCCCATGAAGCTCGCGTTCCGCCTGTGTGCCGTGGTCTTCGTGCTGACGGCAATGGCCGTCCTGGCCGGCGCGGCCGCCTCCGGCGCGACGGCCGGGCCGCTGCGCGCGTGCACGCTGGGGGCGCAGGCGTCGCGCCACCTCGGCCCGACGTACGTCACGTCGCTGAAGGTCCACGACCGGACGTGCACGTTCGCCCGGCAGCTCGTCCGCGCGTACTACCGGTGCCGCGTCGCCCACGGCGGCGTCGCCGGCCGCTGCCCGGCGAAGGTGCTCGGCTTCGCCTGCCGCGAGACCCGTCAGGGGATCGCTATCCAGTTCGACGCGGTCGTGACGTGCCGCCGCGGCGCGGCGCGCGTGCGGCACACCTACACCCAGGACACCTGAGCGCCCGTCGCCCGGCGAGGACGCCGGGCGACGTCCTCGCGGTCGGGCGCTGCGGCCCGGAGGGCCGGCCGTCAGCCGCGGAGCAGCGAGAGCACCGAGTTCGGCGCCTGGTTGGCCTGGGCGAGCATCGCCGTGCCGGCCTGCTGCAGGATCTGGTTCTTCGTGAGCTTCGTCATCTCCTCGGCCATGTCGACGTCGCGGATGCGCGACTCGGCGGCGGTGAGGTTCTGCTGGGCCGTCGCGGTGACGGTCAGCGTGTGATCGAGGCGGTTCTGCGCCGCGCCGAAGTCGGCCCGGGCGGACGAGATGGCGTCGATCGCCGAGTCGATCTCGGCGAGGTCGGTGTTGCTGCCCGCCGTGAGCGAGAACGCCGCGGTGCCGATGACGGAGCCCAGGCTGATCGTCGCGAGCGAGATCGTCTCGCCGTCGTTCGCGCCGACCTGGAAGGTCACCGAGCCGGTCGAGCCGTCGAGGAGCTTGATGCCGTTGAACTGCGAGGAGGTGCCGATGCGCTCGATCTCGGAGGCCAGCTGGTTGACCTCGCTCTGGATCGCGCCCTGGTTGGCGGTGCTCACGGAGCCGTTCTTGAACTGCACGGCGAGCTCACGGACGCGCTGGAGCATCGAGTGCACCTCGTCCAGGCTGCCTTCCGCCGTCTGGGCGAGGGACTGCCCGTCCTGGATGTTGCGCTGTGCCTGCGCGAGACCGCGGATCTGGCCGCGCATCTTCTCGGAGATGCTGAGGCCGGCTGCGTCGTCGGCCGCGCTGTTGATGCGGTAGCCCGTGGAGAGCTTCTGCATCGACTTGGAGAGGTCGCCGGCGGACTTGTTGACCGCCTGGTGGGCCTGCATCGCGAGCAGGTTGTTCTGAATGCTGAGTGACATCGTGTCTCCAGCTCCTTCCGTGGATGCCCCGCGCCGACGCTGGTGACGGGCGGGAGAGGTTGACGTGGGACGGATCGGGTCCCGTCGGCCGGACCGGCTGCGCCGGTACGGCCGTGGTGGTGCGGTGCTACGGGTGCTTCTGACCGCCGGGCGGGGCGGCTTCCTGCGACGGCGTGGTGGTGAGCTCCTCGGGGAGCTGGCCCGGGTCGGCCTTCGCGGCGGCGGCGTTCTCGGCCTTGACCGCGCTGTAGATCTCCTCGCGGTAGACCGGGACGGCCTTCGGCGCCTCGATGCCGATGCGGACACTCGATCCGCTCACCTCGATGATCTCGACGACGATGTCGTCACCGATCATCAGCTTCTCTCCGACGCGGCGGGTGATGATGAGCATGGGGCGAGCGTACCGACCGGAAGTCAGGCTGCTGCGACGCCGGCGGCGCCCGAAGTGGCGACGTCGGTGAACAGCGGAGCGCGGACCGGAGCGTCCGGCGCCTGGTTGATGACCTGGTGGCCACGCCCGTCCGCGATGAGGATCGGGGCGGCGAGGTTCGCGCAGAAGTCCTCGAGGGATTCGGCGGCGCGGACGGTGACGTACACGGAGGTGGCGGTCGCGTCGTCGATGCCGATGCGCGCGGCCTCCTCGTCGGAGAGCTCCACCTCGTAGGCCGAGAAGAAGCGCCACGGGTTCGTGACGGGGATCGCCAGCTCCGGGTCGTCCATCGAGTGCAGCCAGACGAAGGTCGCGTCGTCGTCGCGGGCGAGCAGCGCGTAGTGGGAGCCCGCGAGACCGATGAGTCCCGTCGGGAACTCGAGGACGGCCTCCTCGGGGATCTCCAGGCGCCCGAAGCGGGTGCTGTGCAGGGTCACGGACATGGGATGGTGGGTCCTTCTGTCGGGGGTCGTTCGTACGGGGTGATCGGCCGCTAGTGCAGGAAGTCCAGCAGGGACGGCTGCATGATCGACGAGGCGCTCTTGAGCGCCGCCTGGTAGGCGGTCGACTGGGCGGAGAGGTGCATGAGCGACGCGGCGAGGTCGGCCGACTCGGTGGAGTCGTTCGCCTTCGCGACCGTCGTCGCGGCATCGGTGAGCCGGGAGGCCGCGGCGTCGAGCCGGTTCTGCGTGGCGCCGACGCCGGCCTGCACGGAGGTCACCGCGTCGAGGTTCGCGTCGAGGGCCTGCAGGTCGGTCGTGCCGAGGGCGTTCACGTTGTTCGCGCTCAGGTGCGCCTGGATGTTCCGGAGCGTGTCGAGGAGCTTGCCGTCCCCGCCGCCGCTGCCGAAGACCTGCGCGCCGGTCGTGTTCACCGGCACCGAGACGCCGGGCCCGATCGAGCGGGCGATCGTGCCGTTGTCGCCGGCGTAGGCGTCGCTCGCACCCGCCGTGTAGGGCGGGGCCGTCGTCGCGGTGCCCCCGAAGATGTAGGAGTCGCCGACCTTCGCGTTCGCGGAGCTCTTCACCGACTCGATGAGCTGGCCGATCTCGGCGGCGATCGCGGCGCGGCCGGCCGTCGTCGTGGCGCCGTTGGCGCCCTGCACGGTGAGCTCCTTCACCCGGTGCATGACGTCGGTCACCTGGGAGAGCGCGGAGTCGGTCGCGGAGACCCAGTTCCCGGCGTCGGAGACGGACTGCTGGTCGCGGGCGATGCCGGCCATGTCCGCACGCTGGCGCAGGGCGTCCGCGGTGCCGAGCGGGTCGTCGCTCGCCTGGGAGATCCGGCGGCCGGTCGACACCTGCGACTGGAGGGTCGCGAGCCGCGTCTGCGAGGCCTGGAGGTCCGCGAGGATCCGCGAGGTCATCGCCTGGGTGGTGATGCGCATCGCTACAGCCCGACCTTCCCGGTGCGGTTGATGAGCGTGTCGAGCATCTGGTCCATCGTCGAGAGCGCGCGCGACGCGGCCTGGTAGCCGCGCTGGAACTTGAGCATGTCGGTGAGCTCCTCGTCGAGGCTCACGCCACCGACCGCCTGGCGGCGCTGGTCGGCCGCGTCGGAGAGGGCGCTCGCCGTGTCGGACCGGCGCTGCGCGTCCGCGGCCCCGGCGCCCATGTCGCGGATGAGGCCGGCGTAGGCGGTCTGGGCGGCCCCGCCGCGCTGGCCGGCGAGCTGCAGGGCGAGGTCGTTCGCGCCCGCGGCGCCGGTCGAGCCGGCGGCGACGGTCGCGGAGGTCCCGACGACGGCGAGCGTCGCGGCCGTCGTGCCGGACCAGAAGGCGCTCGGCTGGACCGCGTTCGTGCTCGTCGTCAGCGCGCTCGCGACCGTGTCGAGGTCGCTCCGGAAGGCGCCGATGGTGCCGGCCGGGCTGCCGAGGTCGATGAGCGCGCCGAGCGACCCGCCGGCCGCGGCGGTGAGCGTCTGCGGCCAGGTGACGGTGGTGTCGTTGACGAGCGGGGAGGCGGCGTCTCCGAACTGGACGCTGATCGACCCGTTGCCGAGGTCGGTCGTCGACACCTGGCCGAGCTTCGAGAGCTGGTCCAGGAGGACGTCGCGCCGGTCGAGCAGGTCGTTCGGGGACTGGCCGCCGGCGACCGCGTTCTTGATCGACGCGTTGAGCTGGGAGATCTCGGCGGCCGCGGACTGGACCGGGCCCTGCGGGCCGACCTGCTGGGTGTACTCGCTCGTCGCCGTCGTCTGGATCTGGGCCAGGCCCGTGTCGAGCTGGTTGATCGCGGTCGCGAGCGACTGCGCGTTGCCGACGAGCGAGGCCTTCGCGGACGTCGACTCGGGGTGGTCGGCGACGTCCTGCCACGAGGCGTAGTACTTGGAGAGCAGCGCGTTGATCCCGGTGTCCGACGGCTCGCCGGCGAGGTCCTGCGCCTGGCCGAGCGCCTGGGTCTGCGTCGAGGCCTGGCCGGAGAGCATCTGCTGGGCGCGGTACTGCAGGTCGCCGAACGCCTCGCGCAGGCGGGTGATGCCCTGCAGGTCGACACCCTGGCCGAGCTGGACGCCGCCGCCCATCGACGTGACGCCCGCGGGGATCGTGTACGGCGTCGCCGCCGAGAGGTCCACGCGCTGGCGCGTGTAGCCGACGGTGTTGACGTTCGCGATGTTGTGCGCGGTCGTGTCGAGCGCCGCCTGCTGCGCCTGGAGGGCGCGGAGGGAGGTCTGCAGTCCGCTGAAGGCCGAGATCGTCATCGTCTAGGCCTGCAGGTCGAGGCCGCGGAGGACGGAGCCGGAGGTCCGGCTACCGAAGGGCGTCGCCCGGGCGGTGGGCGCGCCGGGGCGGCCGTACGTCTCGCCCGCGTCGTCGGCGCCGCCGCCGGTGAGCATGCGCGTGAGGTGCTCGACGAACGCGAGCTCCTGCTTCATGAGCACGCGGTTGGTCTGGTGCTGGCGCTGGAGCTCGGCGAGCGTGCCGCGCAGCTGGGCCGAGCGCTCGCGGGCCTCGCGGGCGGTCGCGGGATCGAGGAGCGTCGCGAGGGCGTCGAGCGTGACGGTGTGCGGCGGGATGCCGAGCAGGCCGGCCGCGTGGGTGAGGAGGACGGTGCGCTCGCGCTCGAGGCGGCCGCGGCGCTCGGACTCGGCCTGCATGTCGGCCATGCGGGTGAGGACGCCCTCGACGTCGCGACCGCGGATGGCGCGGTACTGCGCGATGCAGGCCTGCAGCAGGGCGGACGCCGACTCGAGCTGCACCTGGAGGTGGAGCAGGACGGCGTCGCCGAGCGGCGAGCGCGCGGGGGCGGCGAGGGCGACCGAGCTCATCGGGCGCTCCGCGGGGTGGTCTTCGTCCCGGCGAGGGCGTCGGCGAGGACGTCGGTGAAGAGCGAGCCGTACGTGTCGGCGGCGGTCGATGCGGTCGAGTCCCCGCCGGTGTCGTCGGTGCTGTCGGTGGCCTGCGGCTTCGCGCTCGCCCACAGCTGCTTGGCGACCTCGCCGGCGAGCATGCGCTGGACGGCCGGATCGATGGCGGGGATGCTCATCGCTCGATGTTGCCGACCACGGCAATGACGGAGGACAGGGGCTGCGGTCGTGTGCTCATCGCTTGATGCCGTTCGCGATCTCGGCGAGCTGGTCCTGGTAGGTGATGGCCTTGCTCGCGAGCTCGAAGCCGCGCTGCGCGTCCATCAGGTCGACCATCGCGGTCGAGAGGTCCACGTTCGAGGCCTCCAGGGAGCCCTGGGTGACGACCGTCGACTTCGGGGCGGTGCCCGCGGCGCCGGAGGCGGCCGTAGCAGTGAAGGTGTTGTCCGGGCCGCCGGCGAGGGCGCTCGGGTTCGGGACGGTGACGATGCGCAGCGCGCCGAGCGCCCGGCCGTTCGCGCTCACGGTGCCGTCGGCGCCGATCTTCACGGCGGACGCGTCCGTGCCGGCCGGCAGCGTGATCACCGGGCTGACGAGGAGGCCGGCGACGGTGGTGAGCCGGCCCTTGTCGTCGGTGCGCAGCTCGCCGTCGCGGGTCATGGCGGGCTTGCCGTCGCGCCCGGTGACCGCGATGAACCCGGCCCCCTGCAGCGCGACGTCGAGCGGCTGGCCGGTGAGCTTCAGCTGGCCCTGGCCCTGGCTGCGACCGACCATCGCGGCGGCGGCGCCGGAGCCGAGGAGGACGTCCTGGGTGCCGCCGCGCCCGGCGGCCTGGTAGGCGAGGTCACGGAAGGCGACGCGGACGTGCTTGTACCCGGTCGTGTTCGTGTTCGCGAGGTCGGAGCTCGCCGCGTCGATGCGCTGCTGCTGTGCCGCCATGCCTGCGGCGGCGGTGTACATGCCTTGAAGCACGTCCGGTCTCCTCGATGGGGTGGAGCACCTGACTTCCGCTGAGCGGTCCGGTCGGTGGGCTCCTGGTCAGCCGGGATAGTCGGCCTGTGGCGCTCGGGGTTGAGCGGCGCCTGGCCGATTGGTCTAGCCGTTGAGCGATCCGACCTGGGTCGCCGCCTGGTGCAGGGTGGTGTCGATCGTCGTGATCGCCCGCTGAGAGGCCTCGAAGGCGCGCAGCGAGGCCATCATGTCGATCATCGTGTGGGCCGAGTCCACGCCGGAGCCCTCGAGGTAGCCCGTGCGGGCGACCCCGGTGGCGGCGCCGGTCGCGGTACCGGAGAAGATCGCGTCGCCCTGCTTCTTGGGGCCCGTGACGGCGAAGACGCCGATCGCCGTGGCCGGGACGGTGCCGTCGGCGGCGAGCTTGACCGGCTGCCGGTTCGGCCCGAGCACGGGGTTGCCGAGCTGGTCGACGAGCGTGCCGTTCGGCCCCGAGGTGAAGGAGCCGTCGCGCGTGAAGCGCACGCCGGCGCCGGTCTGGACGGCGAAGAAGCCCTCGCCCTGGATGCCGACGTCGAGCGGCTCGTCGGTCTGCTTGAGGGCGGCGGGGCGCAGGTCGGTGCGGTACTTCGTGATCTCGCTGCCGAAGCCGAGCGGGCCGATCGTCTGCCCGGTCCGCGAGTTCGACAGGAGCATGTCGCCGAAGGACTTCTGGCTCACGCGGTCGGCCTTGTAGCCGGCGGTCGAGACGTTCACCAGGTCGTTCGCGAGCTGGTCCTGCCGGGTCTGCTCGGCGAGCATCCCGGAGGCGGCGATGTAGAGACCACGGTCCATGGCCCGGGTTCTCGGCGTGCCGGACGGCCGCTTGAGGTCGCTGGACGATGGTCGATGACCGGGGGGTGTCCGTCGTCTCCGCCCAGATCGCCGTCGACCTCATCCTCCTGCGCACCGCGATCGGCGACGCGCCGCTGCGGCCCGGGATGGTGCTCGCCGGGCGGGTGGCCGAGCGCAGCGGCGAGCACGGGCTGCTGATGCTGCGGGGGACGCCGGTCGTCGCCCAGCTCCCGCCCGAGCTCGCCGCCGGCACCCGGGTGCGGCTGCAGGTCGCCGAGGCGACGGCGGACCGCGTGCTGCTCCAGGTCCTGCCCGAGGCGCCGGCACCCGCCGCCTCCGCGCCGGCCGCGACCTCCGCGCCCGTCACCCCGCCGGTGCTCGTCCCGCTCCCCGGCGGTCTCACCGCCCAGGTCCGCGTCGAGCCGGACGGATCGGGCTCGCGGCCGGAGGGCGCCGCCGGTCGCGGCGGGGGCCCGGGCGCGGTGTGGCTGCGCCTGGACTCCGCCGAGCTCGGCCGCCTCGACGTGCGCGTCGACGCGCTCTCCTGCGCCGTCGCGGTGAGCGCCGGCCCCCCGGCCGACGCGGCCCGCGCCGCCCTGCCCGCCCTTCGCGAGGCGCTCGCCCGCGCGGTCGGCCGCCCGCTGCTCGTCACCCTCCACCCGCGGACGCAGGCGCTCGATGTCAGCGCCTGAGCGGCCGCCCGTCCCCGCCGTCCCGGGCGCCCCGGGCCGCCCGCTGCGGGCCACCGCGCTCCGCTACCGCGCCGGGACCGACACCGCGCCCGTCGTCGTCGCCGGCGGCTCCGGGCACGTCGCCCAGCGCATCGTCGACACCGCCCGCGAGGCCGGCGTCCCCGTCCGCGAGGACGCCGCGCTGCTCCAGGCGCTCGAGCAGCTCAAGGTCGGCCGCGAGATCCCCGAGGAGCTCTACGGCGCGGTGGCGGAGGCGCTCGTCTGGGCCTATCGCCTCACGCGGGCGACCGGGCGGGCGTAGACGGCACCGGTGGGGTGCGTCGCGGCGGCCGGGCCACCGCGACCCGCCGTTCAGCGCCGCCAGAAGGCGAGGCGCTGCACCGACGCCGTGAGGATGTGGCCCCACGTGATGTGGGTCTCGGCCCGCTGGGAGATCGCGTCGGCCGGGCTGAAGCGCTCCTCGTGGCCGGTCCCCAGGCGGAAGGTGCCGTCGTCCTGCCGGGTGCCGTTCACGTGGATCCAGCCGCGCTCGACGCGGATGTGCTCGCTCATGGGGCGGAGGGTACCCCCGCCCGCGCCGCGGCGGTCCGGCGCGGACGCGCACCGTGCCGCCGGAGAAGCTCGATTTCCGCCCTTGCCGTTCGCGCGCCGACCGTCCACACTCCGGGTATGGGGACGTTCGGGGGCTGGATGAAGGCGCGGCGGGATGCCGCGGAGCCGGTGGCGCTCGGTGAGCTCCCCGAGGCCGAGGCGTGGCCGCTGCGCGAGGCGCGGCCGCATCCGGGCGGCCGGCGGGCGCCGGAGCCCGCCTTCGCAGAGGACCCCGCGAGCCGGCTGCGGCGCCTGGAGGCGCTGCGCCACGACGAGCTCTACGTCGAGCAGCAGCCGGCTCCCTGACCGCGGTGTAACGTCGCCCGGATGGACGACGACGACGACTGGGTCGGGACGCCCCCGGAGGGGCGCATCACGCGGGACCGTGCCCGCCCCGGTTTCTGGGCGGAGCAGCGCATCGCCCGGTACGGCTTCGCCGGGCTCGGTGTCGTCGTGCTGCTGCTCGTGCTCGTCCTGCTCCTGCGCTGAGCGCGGGCGGGCCGCAGCCCGCCGGGGCCCGCGACACTAGATGGTTCGTTCCACGGATCGGTCAGGCGTAGTAGGCAGTGAGGTTGCGTGGTGGGCGGCCGAGGCGTTCGTTGAGAGCGATCGCGGCGGTGAGAGCGAGGAACTTGGCGGCCAGGCGGGTGCGGAGCGTGTGGAGCTCGCGGGCGCGGTGGTCCTCGAGGTTGAGCATGTCTTTGCATGTCCAGAAGATCGATTCCACGCATTGCCGGATCGGGGCCAGGTGCGGCTCTTTGCCGGCCTCGTCCTTGCGTCGGGGGCGGACGATCGTGGCGCCGAGCGCGGAGGCTTGGGCGTGGAAGTCGCGGCCGGAGTAGCCCTTGTCGCCGATGACGGTGACCGGGCCGTTGCGGTGGCAGCGGGCGAGCATGTCCAGCGCGACGTCTCGTTCGCCCGTTTTCGGGGAGGTCAGGGCAAGGGCGCGTGGAGTGCCGTCGGTCGCGAACAGGCCGTGCAGGCGGAAGCCCCAGAAGAAGCGGGAATGGCTGGCGCAGTAGCCGTACTCCGCGGCGTTGCCCAGGGCGCTGCGGCGCGTCGTTTCGACCGAGCGACCGCATTCGACCGGTGTGCTGTCGACCACGAGCAGGTCGTCGTCAAAGCCGTTGGTGTGGCGGGCGAACTCGAGGATCAGCGCTTCGATTTTGTCCGACAGGCGCTGGCGGCGTTTGACGAAACCCGGGCGCTTGGGCAGTCGCGGGAACAGGTGCCCCAAGCGATGCGGTGCCATCGCCCAGAACTGCTCGTCAGAGCTGATCCGCAGTACCTGCTGAGCCACGCTCAACGTGACGACCTCCGCGTCGGTCAAGATCCGTTTGGCGTTCTTGCCCTTCGCAGGCAGGAGATCGTCGCAGGTGCAGTAAACAGCGATCAGCAGCAGGTCGAGGTCGGCGTCCATCGAGGCCCCCAGGGTCGGCGTTGGCGAGATAGCACCGCCGACTTCGACCTGCCTGCTTATGTCACCTGCCTACCCGACTCCTCCGCCCCCGCCGTGGAACGAACCATCTAGGCGACGAGCTGGAAGAGCTGCTCGTCGGCGGTGAGCGCCTGGCGCAGCGTCTTCTTCAGCTGGCCGTGGATCTGGCAGACCCGCGACTCGGAGACGCCGAGGATCGTGCCGATCTCCGCGAGCGTGAGGTTCTTGACGTAGAGGAGGACCGCGACCTCGCGCTCACGCTGGGGCAGGCGCGCGAAGGCGGCGCGGAACTTGTCCTTCGCCTCGTCCTTGGCCGTCGCGTGCATCGGGTCGCTGCTCAGGTCGCCCGAGGCGATCGTGTCGATGCGCTCGATGTTCGTCTCGTCGTCGGAGAGCACGAGGGTGTTGAGCGACGTCATGTCCGAGCGGGTGACCTCGTCGCGGTGACGGCGGAGCTCATCGACGGAGATGCCGCAGGCCTCGGCGAGCTCGTCGTTCTTCGGCCGGCGGCCGTGGAGCGTCGTGAAGGCGTCGGCGGCCCGCTCGATGTCGCGCTCCCAGCGGCGGACGGAGCGGGGGGCCCAGTCCTGGCGGCGGAGCTCGTCGAGGACGGCGCCGTGGATGCGGGTCCAGGCGTACTGCTCGAGCGTCGCGCCCTTGGCTGGGTCGTAGCGGTCGATCGACTGGATGAGGGCCTCGAGGCCGCAGGAGATGAAGTCCTCCACCTCGCAGCGCGCCGGCATCTCGCGCACCTTCTTGTAGACGATGTACTTCACGAGCGGGGCGAAGGTGAGGACGAGACGATCGCGCAGCGCCTTGTCACCGGTGCGGTCGTACTCCGTCCACAGGACGAGGACGTCCTCGGCGGACATACGACGGCGGGTTCCGGTGGGGCGGGCGGTGGCGGTGGCGAGCGACATCTCGCGGCTCCTCTGTTGCGGTTGCACGGTGGGGCGGACAGCGGCTGTATCGGAGTTGCTCGATTTTCTTGCTATCCCCCTTTCCCGGTATTCGTTCGCCGACATCCGTGGACGGCGGACTCCCCAGAAGTGGGGAGCTTCCGTCCGGCCCGTCTGCTTATGGATCGCGGTTCCGTCCGGCGGGGGTGCTCTCATGCGCGCGAGGGGCTCTGGACGCCGCTCAAGAACGCGGCGATCCGGGCGAGCACCTGAGGGACACACGATCCGATCCCCGCCGGAGGCTCGAGTACCCGATGGCCCTTCGTCTCACCGCGCTCGCCGATGCCGACGGCGTCGCGGACCCGACCCGCCCCACCACCCCCGCCCCCGAGGCGCCGTCCGCGACGGCGCTCGTCACCGGGCTGCTCGACCGTGCCGGCGCCGCGCTCGCCGCCGGCGACGCCACGGGATGGCGCACCGTCTTCGCCGCGGCCGCCGACCTCGAGGACCGGCACGTGCGGCACTACGCGCGCCGCCTCCTCACCCAGGCCGCGCTGACCGCCGAGGGCCGGACCCCCGCCCGGCTGGGGCCGCGGTACGCCGCGGTCGCCGACGCGCTGCTCTCCGTCCTCGAGGAGGAGCCGCGCGAGCCCGTCCTCCTGAACCACTGCGGCCTCGCCTTCTTCGAGCTCGGGCAGCTCGCCGCCGCCGAGCCGCTCTTCACCGCGGCGCACCGCCTCGACCCCCAGCTCCCGCACGCGGCCGCCAACCGCGACGAGTGCCGCCGGCGCCGTCGCGCGGGGCAGACCGCCCCGCCCGCCGGCCTCGCGCCCGCCGTCCTCGCCGCGCTGCGGCCGCTCGCCGCCCGCGCGGGGAACGTCGCCGCGGCGGCGCGCCCGGCCACCGGCCAGCGCCTCTCGCTCTGCATGATCGTCCGCGACGAGGAGGCGATGCTCGGGCGCTGCCTGGACGCCGTCGCCGGCGCGGTCGACGAGGTCATCGTCGTCGACACCGGGTCGGTGGACGCCACCGTCGCCATCGCCGAGGCCCGGGGCGCCCGCGTCCTGCACCACACGTGGACGGGCGACTTCGGCGCCGCGCGCAACGTGAGCTTCGACGCCGCCACCGGCGACTGGATCCTCTACCTCGACGCCGACGAGGTCCTCGTCGACGGCGAGGCCGACGCGCTGCGCGCCCTCACCGGCCACGTGTGGCGCGAGGCGATGTACCTCGTCGAGACGAACCACACCGGTGACCTCGCCGACGGCACCGCGGTCACCCACGACGCGCTGCGCCTCTTCCGCAACCGCCCCGCGTACCGCTTCGAGGGCCGGATCCACGAGCAGATCGCGCACCGCCTGCCCGGATTCCTGCCCGAGCGGCTCGAGCGCACCCCCGTCCGCATCGAGCACTTCGGCTACCTCGGCGTCGTCCGCGACACGAAGGAGAAGTCGCGCCGCAACGTCGAGCTGCTCGAGCGGCAGGCCGCGGAGGGGGACGACACGCCGTTCCTCCACTTCAACCTCGGCTCCGAGCTCTCGGCCGCGGGCAACCACCCCGCGTCGCTCGCGGCGTTCGAGCGGGCCTGGGCCGCGCTGAAGGACGACCCGGCGCTCGCGAGCTTCGGCTTCGCCCCGGCGCTCGCCGCCCGCCTCGTCCGCGAGCAGCGCATCGCCGGCGACGTCGCCCGGATGGACGCCACCGTCGCCGAGGTCCTGCAGCGCTTCCCGGGCCTCACCGACGTCGTCTTCGAGCAGGCGCACGCCGCCCGCGTCGCCGGGGACCGCGAGCGCGCCACCGCGCTGCTCGAGCGGTGCCTCGAGATGGGGGACGCCCCGTCCCGCTACTCCTCGACGGTCGGCTGCGGCACCCACCTCGCCCGCGTCGCCCTCGGCGAGGTCGCCCGCGAGCAGGGGGACCTCGAGCGGGCGGAGACGCTCCTGCGCGAGGCGCTCGCGCTCGCCCCGTCCTTCCTCGGGACCGTCGAGACGCTCGCCCGGGTCCTGCGCGCCCGCGGCGCCCGCGGGGACGAGGTCGTCGCGACGATCCACGCCGGCGTCGCCGCCGTCACGCCGAACGTCCGCTTCCTCCTCGCCGTCGCGCTCTACGAGACCGGCGCGTTCGCCGAGGCCGAGGCCGAGCTCGACGGCGTCCTCGCCGCCCAGCCGAACGCGGCCTGGGCGCGGGTCGCCCTCGCCGAGGCGCAGCTCTCCCAGGACCGCACCGCCGCCGCCGCGCAGACCGCGGCCGCCGTCCCCGGGGACTCCCCGGCGAAGGCCGCCGCGCTGCGGACCGAGATCTTCGCCCGGCTGGCGGACAGCGACACGGCGCGGGCCACTGCCGCGCTCGACGCCCCCGCCGCCCTCGTCCTGCCCGCCGCCGAGCGCGCCGCCTTCCTGGCCTGGGCCGGCGCGGACGTCCGCGTCCCCGGCGAGGCCGCCGACGTCGTCTGCGTCATGCTCGACGCGCTCGCGCGGCTCGAGCGGTACGACGCGTTCGAGGCGCTCGCGGCCGTGCTCGCGCGGACGCAGATCGGCGCGCGCGACCGTCACGAGCGGCTCGCGTCCCTATACCTCCGTCGCGGCTTCCTCGAGAGCGCCGCCGACGAGTGGATCACGGTCGTGCACACGCTCGGGCCCGACCCGGCCGCGCTCCGGGGCCTCGCGGCCGTCGCGGCCGGCCAGGGGCTCGACGCCGACGCGGAGCTCTTCCGCGCCGAGGCGGACGCCCTGGAGCGCGCCGCCGCGTGACCCGCCGACCCACGTGTCCTCGTACGAACGGCCAGCCGCGCCCTCAAGCTGCGCGGCGCCCGTCCGACCATCGTGAGGGACGTGACAGACCCCGGCCCACGGAAGGGCCGGCCCCGAGTCCAGGAGGACCGACCATGAGCATTCCCATCGGAACGCCGCCGGGCGCGAGCACCGGCGCATATGACGTGACCGGGCGGGCCGGCGCGACGCACCCGGCCCCCGCCGTCGGTGCCGGTTTCGCACGGGTGTACGAGCTCGAGGAGGCCCGCCGCCGCCGGGCGATCCCGATCCCGCCGATCGCCGGGGACAAGATCCCGCCGGAGGTCTGGGACGAGGTCGAGGCCGCCGCGAAGCTCTTCGACCAGCTCAAGGGCGAGGGCCGTCAGGTCATGTTCGACAACGACCGCCTCACGGGCAGGGTCGTCGCCTCGCTGCTCGAGCCGGACGGCGCGATCAGCAACGTGCCGCTGACCCAGGCCGTCGACCCGCAGGGCGCCCACACGACCATCACCCCGCCCGCGTCGGACGTCGCGGCGGCGTACGGCCGCTCCGGCGGAGCGGCGTAAGGAGCCCCTCATGGCCGGTATCCAGCTCACCGGGCTCGCGTCCGGACTCGACACCGAGTCGATCATCTCGTCGCTGATCTCGGCGGAGAGCGCTCCGCGCAACAACATCCTCCTCACGCAGGCGGCGACGCAGGCGCGCTCCGACGCGCTGAAGGACGTCTCCTCGCGGCTGTCGGCGCTGAAGCTCGCGACGACGGCGCTGCGGTCCGCCGGCACGTGGGGCGACGTGCAGACGATCGCCAGCGCCGACACGACGAAGGTCGCGGCGCGCACGATCGCGGGCGCCGCCTCGGGCGGCCACACCGTCACGGTCGCGGGCCTGGCGCGCGCGACGCAGTCCACGTACGACTTCACCCCGCCGGCCGCCGCCGACACGCTCACCGTCAACGGGGTCGCGATCCCCCTGACCGCCGGGGCCACCCTCGACGACGCCGTGTCCGCGATCAACGCGAGCGACACTGCCGGGGTCTTCGCCGTCAACGTCGGCGGCAAGCTCGCGCTCTCGTCCAAGACGACCGGCGCGGCCTCGACCGCGGCCGCGACCGGCGGCACCGTCGGCGCCGCGAGCACCGTCGCCGGGGCCGACGCGAACTTCACCGTCGACGGCGTCGCCTACACCCGCTCGTCGAACATCGTCAATGACGCGATCGCGGGCGTGGAGCTCACCCTCAAGGGCGCGACGACCGGCACCGAGGTCACCGTGTCGCCCCCGGGGCCCGACCCCGACGCGATCGTCAACGCCACGAAGGCGTTCGTCGACGCCTACAACAACGTCGTCGACGGCATCCGCCAGCAGACGACCGAGCAGCGCGTCACGAACCCGGCGAACACGACCGACGCCCGCAAGGGCTCGCTCTTCAACGACACCGGGCTGAACTCGGTCCTCACGTCGCTGCGCGGCACGCTCTCCGCGGCGGTCCCGGGGCTCGCGGCGGGCATGGACCAGCTGTCGGAGATCGGCATCAGCACGGGCGCGAGCACGGGCTCGGGCACCCCGAGCGCGGACGCGATCGCCGGCAAGCTCACGTTCGACAGCGGCGCGCTGCGGACGCAGCTCGACAAGGACCCGCAGAGCGTGAAGAAGCTCCTCGGCGGCTCGCCGGGCACGAACGGCTTCGCCCAGGCGCTCGAGGGCGTCCTCACCCCGCTGACGCAGGCGGGCGGGACGTTCGACTCGCGTGCCTCGAGCGTGACCGACCAGCTCTCCTCGATCGCCGACCAGCTCACCCGCTTCGACGCGCGGATCACGGCCCACTCGGACCAGCTGCGCAAGCAGTTCGCCGCGCTCGAGACCGCGATGCAGGCGAACCAGGCGACGCTCGCGCAGGTCCAGAAGCAGTTCGGGTGACGGCGGCGCCTACCACCGGAACGGCTGCTTCGTCAGCGTGAGCGTGTAGCCGGCGGCGAGGTTCCGCACGCGGCGGTCGATCGACACGACGACGTACGTGATGGCGTAGACGCCCGCGCGGTTCAGGAGCGTCACGCGGTCGGTGGCGGTCCCGGACCGGTGGCTCGCGGCGATGACCTTCCCGGTCTGCGCGGTGTCGGTCGCCGACGAGCGGTAGACGGCGAGGTCGGGGTCCCCGTAGGAGGGCCGCAGGCTGATGACCGTGCGCGACCGGCGGGGGAGCTTCACGCGGTAGACGTCCATCGGGTCCTCGACCTGATCGACGGAGGCGGGGAAGCTCACCCGGCGGCGCCCGTCGTACACCGGCCTGTCGGCCTTCGCGAACGCGGTGCCGTCGACCCACATGATCTCGTCGTTCGGCTCGAGCGGGTCGCGGCGCGGCGCGGGGGTCGTGAGCGCCTTGTCGAGGTTCACGACGCCGTAGCCCGTGTTCGCGTCGTACCCCTTCCGGTCGACGTCGGTCGCGCTGAGACGCAGCACGTCGGCGACCTGGCCGGCGCTGAGCCCGGGGCGGGCCGCCTTGACGAACGCGGCGGCGCCGGTGACCGCGGGCGCGGCGAAGCTCGTGCCGTCCGCGAGCGTGAAGCCGTCCGGATGGCCGTCGGTGTCGAAGGCGAGGGGGACGTCGACGGGGACCGCCTCGCCGGGCGCCGCGAGGTCGACGGCGGCGTTCGCGGTCGAGAAGCCGGCGGTCGCGAGGTCCGGGGCGACCGCGGCGACGCTGAGGACGTGGGGGAGGGTGGCGGGGTACTCGACGGGGTTGCCGTCGGAGAACTCGTTGCCGGCGGCGGCGACGGCGACGACGCCCTGCGCGAGCGCGTACTGCAGCTCGCGGAACTCGGCGAAGCACGGCGTCGTCGAGCCGTAGCTCATGTTCAGCGCCGCCACGCCGCTCCGGCGGACCGCGTCGATCCCCGCGGCGGAGTCCGCGCACCCGAAGTCGAGCGGGATCGCGTACTCGTCGATGTGGACGCCCGGGTAGGTGCCGAGGACGCCCTCGCCGTCGAGCGCCGCCCCGAGGACGGACGCGCCCTCGGTCCCGTGGCCGCCCTGGACCTCGGGCTCGGAGCCGGCGAGGAACGTCACCGAGCTCGCGAGGTCGGGCCGCGTCGTGTCGATGCGCTGGTCGATCATGCCGGCGGCCCGAGCGGCGCCGTTCGGGGGCGCGAGGAGCCCCGGCGAGGCGATCGCCCCGCGCGACCAGCCGCCCGGCGCGGCCTCGAAGGCGCGCGGGGCGCGGCGGACGTTCGGCTCCGCGAAGACGAGCAGGCCGGTCTGCCGCAGGCCGTCCGCGAAGGCGCGGGCGCGGGCGGCCGGCACGACGAACGTGCCGAGCGCGGTGACCTGCCGGGCGCCGAGGCGCGCGGCGAGCGCACGCGTCCGGGCGGACGGGCGGGCCCCGACGACCCAACCTGGCGCCGCGCCACCCGCCGCGCGGACGTCGGCGCGGGCCGCGGCGGAGCCCGGGAGGACGAACGGCGTCGCGGTGAGGACAGCCGGGCGGGCGGCGCTCACCGTCGCGGCCGCCTGCGCCGGTGCGGGTCCGGTCCCCGCGAGCAGCGCGATCAGCAGGGGCGGGGCGGCGGCCCGGGGCACCGGGACGGGCAGGCGGAGACGGGGGCGGAGGGGCAAGGGAGAAGACCTCGAGGGGGCGACGGCCGGCGGCGGAGCGTATCCCGGCGGACCGCTGGCCGACACCCCCTGATCGAACGCTCAAGCGCGACGATCGGAGGCCGACCATCCGGGTGAGCCATGAACCCCTACGCCGCCCAGTCCCAGGCCTACCAGGAGTCGGCCGTCCTCACCGCGTCGCCGGAGCAGCTCGTCGTCATGTTGTACGACGGTGCCGCCCGCTTCCTCCGCCAGGCGGAGGCCGCCCTGCGCGAGCAGGCGTGGTCGACCGCCCGCGAGCGGATCGGTCGCGGTGAGGCGATCATCGACGAGCTCCTCTGCACGCTCAACATGGATGCCGGCGAGGTCGCCGAGCGCCTCCAGGCCATCTACGTCTTCTCGAAGGCGTCGCTCATCGAGGCGCGCCTGCAGCGCGACCCCGCGAAGGTCGAGCACGTCGTCCGGCTCCTCGGCGAGCTGCGCGACGCCTGGGCCGAGGTCGCCGGGCCGGGCGGGACCGCATCGGAGCGCCCGGCGCCGCCGCGCCGTGCCATGGCTCCCGGGATCCGCGCCTGATGGGCCGCCCCGAGGCGTGCGCCGCGCTCGCCGCGCTCGCCCAGCGGGAGCTCGCGCTCGTCGACGCCGCGGCCTACGAGGAGCTGCCGGCGGTCCACGCCCGTCGCGTCGAGCTCATCGACGCGCTCGGCGGACCCGGCGAGGGCCCGCCGCTCTCCCCCGAGGACCGCGCGCAGCTGCAGACCGCCGCGTGCGTCCAGCAGCTCGCCGGCGAGGCGATGCGCCAGCGCCGGGACGAGCTGCGCCGGCAGCTCGGCCAGAGCGGGCACGCCCGTCGCGCCGCCGCGGGCTACCGCGCCAGCGCCACCCTCTGACCGCGACCCGCGGGTCAGCCGGTGCCGACGGGCACGCCGACCGCGGTCCCGCCGGGGGCGCGGGTCGTGAACCGCAGGGTGAGGCCGGTCGCCGCGGCCGGGACCTTGAAGGCGAGCTGGACCTGCCCGAGCCCGTTCTGCGGGATCACGGGGCCGGCGGCGGCGTCCGTGCTGTGCCCGGGGTCCGGGGTGAACTCGGTCCCGCTGTCGTCCGACAGCCGGTAGCCGAGGCCGTTGGGGACGAAGCGGGCGCGCGAGAGGTTGCGCACGCGCACCGAGATGAGCACCCAGCGGCGGCCCGGACCGGGGAGCACCCGCTTCTGGAAGCGCGTCCAGGGCTGCGACGGCGCGGCGAAGACCGCCCAGCGCACGCCGTCGAGCTCGAAGGGGTCGCGGAGGGTCCGCAGCCGCGGGGCGGAGGCCTGGAGGCCGGCGGCGGGGGCCGCCGCGACCGGCGCGGGGCCGTCGTTCTGCCCCGCGAGCACGACGCAGGCGACGGCGGCCGCCACGAGCGCGAGCGCGCCGAGGGCCGTGAGCCAGACGGGGATCAGCAGCTCGCGGCGGAGGGCGGCGAGGAGGCCGGCGCCGCGGCCGCCGGGCGCGCGGGCGGGCTGCGGGGCCCAGGACGGCGGGGGGACGGGGGATGCGGTCGCGTCGGGCGCCCCGGCCTCCGGGATCGGCGCGGGCGCGGCGTCGGGCGCCTCGGCCTCCGGGGTCGCCGCGGGCGCGGGGGTGGGCGCGGGCGCCCCGGCCTCCGGGGTCGCGTCGGGCGCGGGGGGCGCCCACGGGTTCGCCGGGGCGGCGGGCGCGGGCGGGCCGGCGGCGTCCGCCGCGGCCGGTCCAGCCGGTTCAGCCGGTTCGGCGGGCAGCCAGGGCGATGTCGGCCGGTCGTGCATGGGCTCAGAACACTACCCGCGTCGGACGGACGTCCATCGCGTCCCTCAAGCCGGGGCCCCCGCCGCCGACCACCCCGGGTGGCCACCACGGAACGGTGGCCGGGACGGGCCCAGAGCCTGTCGCCCGCCCACGGAAGGGCATCCCCGGAACCCCCGGACCACGACCCCTTCCATGGATCTCTTCGACCCCACCCAGCTCGGCCTCGCCGCCGCCCTCCGCGGATCCGCCGCGCAGCAGACCGCCATCGCGCAGAACCTCGCGAACGCGAACACCCCCGGCTACCGGCGGGTGAGCGTCGACTTCCAGTCCCAGCTCCAGTCCCTCATGGCCGCCGGGGACCGCAAGGGCCTGCAGGCGTTCACGCCGCAGATGACCGTCGACAACGCCGCGCCCGTCCGGGCCGACGGCTCGACCGTCGACGTCGAGAAGGAGGCCGCCGCGCAGGCGAGCAACGGCATGACCTACCAGGCGATCGCCCAGGTCATGGCGGCCCGCATCGACATCATCGGCTCCGCGCTCGGGGTGAAGTGATGGGCCTCTTCGACGCGCTCTCCGTCTCCGGCTCCGCGCTCACCACCGAGCGGCTGCGGATGGACGTCACGGCCGAGAACCTCGCGAACGCCCAGACGCCGAACTACCGCCGCAAGGAGGTCGTCGTCAAGGAGGCGTTCGACCAGCAGCTCGGCAAGGCGATGGGCGTCCAAGCGACCGGGATCGTCAACGACCCGGCGCCGAACAAGCAGGTCTACGACCCCGGCAACCCCGACGCGAACGCCCAGGGCTACGTCTCGATGCCGGACATCACGTCCGTCACCGAGATGGTCGACCTCATCTCCGCCTCGCGCGCCTACGAGGCGAACGTCACGGCGATGCAGACGACGAAGCAGATGTTCTCGAAGACCCTCGAGATCCTCCGCTGATGCCGCTCGTCCCGGGCATCGGCGCGGCGGCGAACGCCCTCGGCGGCCTCGGCGGCAGCGCGGGGGTCGGCGGCGCCGGCGGCACGCGCGGCGAGTGGTCGGTCGGCTCGATCGACGGCGCCGACGGCACCCCGGCGTCCGGCGGCGGGTCGTTCGGCTCCGTCCTCGGCCAGCAGCTGAACCAGCTCAGCAAGATCCAGAACGACGCGGCGACCGCGTCGCAGTCGCTCGCCGACGGGACCGCCACCGACCCGACCGCGGTCGTCATGTCGGTCGAGCGGGCCCGCCTCTCGATGCAGATGGCCGCGCAGCTGCGGACCAAGGGCGTCGACGCCATCAACGACATCTTCCACACCACGGTCTAGGGCTGCTGAATGAACCTCTCGCTGCTGACCTCGCTGTCCCCCAAGGGCAAGGGCATCCTCGCCGCGTGCGCCGTCGGCTTCATCGCCGCGGCGATCATGCTCGTGAAGATGGCGGGGTCCACCTCGTACACGCAGATCATGGCCGGCGTCGACCCCGCCCAGACCGGCAAGATCACCGCCGCGCTGAGTCAGGCCGGCGTCGCGTACGAGCTGCAGAACAACGGCACCGCGGTCGCCGTCGACGCCTCCCAGACCGGGCCGGCGAACATCGCCCTCGCGTCGGCCGGCCTCACCGGGATGTCGAAGCAGCCCGGCTTCGAGCTCCTCGACAAGCAGAAGCTCGGCGCGTCGAACTTCCAGCAGCAGGTCGCCTACCAGCGCGCGCTCGAGGGCCAGATCGCCAACACGATCGGGCAGATCGCGGGCGTCGGCTCCGCGCAGGTGAGCCTCACGCTCCCGAAGGACCAGCTCTTCACCGACCAGGCGCAGTCGGCCACCGCCGCCGTCCTCCTCGGCGGGAGCGGCGACGCGATCGACCCGGGCGCGGTCCGCGGCATCGCGAACCTCGTCTCCTCCTCCGTCCAGGGCCTGAAGACCGCGAACGTCACGATCACCGACGCCGCGGGCCAGATGCTGTGGCCGCTCGCCGACGCGGCGGGCGCCGGCGCGACGAGCAAGCCGGCGGCCGAGGCCCGCTACAACGCCCAGCTGCAGGCGTCGCTCGACGCGATGCTCGTCTCCACGCTCGGCCCGGGCAAGGCCCGCGTCCAGGTGAACTCCGACCTCAACGTCGACAAGGCGAGCCAGGAGAAGCTCCAGTACGCGAAGGTCGGCGTCCCGCTCACGGCGACGAACGACACCGAGACGCTCACGGGCACCGGCGGGGCGAGCGGTGGCGCCGCGGGCACCGCGACGAACATCCCGTCCTACGCGCAGACGGTCGGCGGGGCCGGCGGCACGGGCAAGTCGAACTACAAGCACGTGACGAAGACGACGACCTTCGGCGTCGACAAGACCATCACGCGCACGCAGATCGCGCCGGGCGCCGTCAACCGCCTGAACGTCGCGCTCGTCCTCGACAAGGCCGCCGCCGCGAAGCTCGGCCCCGCGGGCGTGAAGTCGCTCCAGGCGGCGGTCGCGAGCGCAGCCGGCATCGTGCCCGCCCGCGGCGACTCCCTCGCCGTCAGCCAGGTCGCGTTCGCCCCGGTGACGACGCCGGCGGCCCCGAAGAGCGCCCTGCCGATCCCGGCGTCGATGCTCGCCTACGTGAAGACCGGGCTCCTCGGCCTCGCCGCGCTGCTCTTCCTCTTCTTCGTCAGCCGCGGCCTGCGCCGGCGCCAGTCCGGTGCCTTCACCGAGGAGCCCGCGTGGCTGCGTCAGCTCAGCCAGCCGGCGCCGCCCATGCTCTCCGCCGGCGACTTCGAGGAGGAGGACCGCCTCGAGCTCGACCGCTTCGACGCGCAGGAGGCGGCGAAGAAGATCTTCGCGAACGACCCGCGGGCGATCGCCCTCGAGGAGATCGTCGAGAAGGAGCCCGACAAGATCGCGCAGCACCTGCGGACCTGGATCACGGAGGACAACTAGATGGCCGGCACCGCAGTCCAGCTCGCGCCCGCCATCGACCAGGCGGTCGCGTCCGTCGCGTCGACGATCCAGCTCCCCGAGGTCGATCGCTCGCTCCTGCGGGGGCTCACCGGCCGGCAGAAGGCCGCGATCTTCCTCATCTCGCTCGGCTCGCAGCGCGCCGCCGACATCCTCAAGCACCTCTCCGAGCGCGAGGTCGAGGCGATCAGCGCCGAGATGGCGAACATGTGGCGCGTCAAGGCCGAGACGACGCAGGCCGTCATCGCCGACCTCGCCGAGCAGTTCAAGTCCCGCGAGGCGTTCGCCATCGGCGGTCCCGAGTTCGCCCGTGAGGTCCTCGGCCACCTGCTCGGCGCCGAGCGCGCGGACGAGATCGTCGGCGCCCTCATCGCCCAGGCCGAGCTGCGGCCGTTCGACTTCCTCCGCCGCACGCCGCCGGAGCAGATCGTCACCTTCCTCTCCGACGAGGCGCCGCAGACGGTCGCGCTCGTCGTCGCCTGCCTGCAGACGAACCTCGGCGCCCGCGTCCTCTCGGACCTCCCGCCGGAGATGCAGGCGGACGTCGCGCTGCGCATCGCGAAGATGAGCGAGACGAACCCGGGCGTCATCGAGGACGTCGAGCGCGGCCTGCGGCAGAAGCTCGCGAACGTCATGACGCAGGAGTTCTCGAGCGCGGGCGGCGTGGACTCGCTCGCCGAGATCCTCAACCGCGCCGGCCGCTCGACCGAGCGGAACGTCCTCGCCGCGATCCAGGAGCACTCGACCGAGCTCGCCGACGAGGTCCGCCTGCGGCTCTTCACCTTCGACGACGTCGGCCAGCTCTCCGACCGCGACATCCAGCTCGTCATGCGCGAGGTCGACCAGAAGGACCTCGGGCTCGCCCTCCGCGGCGTCGACGAGCACATGCGCGAGCGGATCTTCGCGAACATGTCCGCCCGCGGTGCGGAGATGCTCCGCGACGACCTCGAGAGCGGGGCGCCGCAGCGGCGCGCCGTCGTCGAGGAGGCGCAGGGCCGCATCGTCGGCGCCGTCCGCCGCCTGGAGGACTCGGGGATCATCACGATCGGCCGCGGCGGCGACGATCCCGACGAGGAGGTCATCTGATGACGGCCACCGTCGACTTCGCGCTGCCGGCCCTCGAGCCGGTGCCCGGCCTCGTCGAGCCCGGGCCTCAGGGCGCCGCCGCTGCGGCGGCCGCCGCGTCCGAGGCGCTCGTCGCCCAGGCGCGCGCCGAGGCCGACGCGATCCGCGTGGAGGCCCGCGCCGCCGGCCACGCCGAGGGGCTCGCCGCCTCCGCCGGTGACGTGGCCGCCGCCGTCGCGTCGCTCACCGCCGCCTCCGGCGCCCTCGGCGAGATCGCCGCGGAGCTGCCCGGCCTCCTCGAGGACCACGCCGTCGAGCTCGCGCTCGCGATCGCGAGCCAGGTCCTCGGCGGGGCGCTCGAGGTCCGCCCCGAGCTCATCGTCGACGTCGTGCGCGGCGCGCTGCGCCGGCTCGTCGACCGCGAGCGCGTCACCCTCCTCGTCCATCCCGAGGACCTCGACGTCGTCCGGGCCGCGACCGGAGGCCTGCTCACCGAGCTCGGCGGGATCGAGCACTGCGAGGTCCAGGCCGAGCGGCGCGTCGCCCGCGGCGGCGCGATGGTCCGCACCGCCGAGGGCGAGATCGACGCGAGCCTCGAGACGAAGCTCGTGCGGGTACGGGAGGTCATCGCGGAATCCCTCGCCGCGGAATCCCTCGCCCAGGGGGCTCGGATTCCGTCGGGCGAACTCGCCCAGGGGGCTCCTTCGCCCGGCGCTGATGGACTCGACGGGTTCTGACGCGTGAGCGCTTTGCTCGCGGCCGCCGAGGCCGTCCGCCACGCCGACCTGCACCGCCGCCGCGGTCGCGTCACCGACCTCATCGGCCTCATCGTCGAGGCGACCGGCCTGGAGGCCGAGGTGGGGGAGGTCTGCCTCGTCCGCACCGGCCGCCAGGCGTCCGGCTGGACCGAGCTGCCCGCCGAGGTCGTCGGCTTCCGCTCGGGCCGGACCCTGCTCATGCCGCTCGGCGAGCTCCACGGCATCGGCCCCGGCGACGTCGTCACCGCGACGGGCCGCCAGGTCAGCGGGCCGGTCGGCCCGCAGCTGCTCGGGCGCGTCCTCGACGGACTCGGTGCGCCGCTCGACGGCGGCCCGCCCCTCGACGACGTGCCGCGCGCCCCGATCACCGCGGCGCCGCCCGCGCCGATGCAGCGCCCGCGCATCACCGAGCGCGTCTCGCTCGGCGTCCGCGCCCTCGACGGCCTCGTGCCCTGCGGCCGTGGCCAGCGCCTCGGCATCTTCGCCGGCTCCGGCGTCGGCAAGTCCTCGCTGCTCGGGATGATCGCGGCGGGGACGAGCGCCGACGTCAACGTCATCTGCCTCGTCGGCGAGCGCGGCCGCGAGGTGCGCGAGTTCATCGAGCGCGACCTCGGCGATGCGCTCTCCCGCTCGGTCGTCGTCGTCGCCACGAGCGACCAGCCGGCGCTCGTGCGCATCAAGGCGGCGCTCACCGCCACGACGATCGCGGAGTCCTTCCGCGACGCCGGGCACGACGTCATGTTCATGATGGACTCGGTCACGCGCTTCGCGATGGCCCAGCGCGAGGTCGGCCTCGCGATCGGCGAGCCGCCCGCCACCCGCGGCTACACGCCGTCGGTCTTCGCGCTGCTCCCGAAGCTCCTCGAGCGCTCGGGGACGAGCGTCGACGGGTCGATCACCGCGCTGTACACCGTCCTCGTCGACGGCGACGACATGAACGAGCCGATCGCCGACGCGGTCCGCTCGATCCTCGACGGTCACATCGTCCTCACCCGCGAGCTCGCCCACCAGGGTCACTACCCCGCCGTGGACGTCCTGCAGTCGGTCTCCCGCCTCGTCGGCGAGGTCACCGACCCGGCCGTCCGCCGCGCGGCGCAGGAGCTCCGCGCGCTGCTCGCCGCGCACCGCGACAAGAAGGACCTCATCGCGATCGGGGCCTACGAGCGCGGCTCGGACCCGCTGACGGACCGGGCGATCGACCTCGAGGCGGCGATCCAGGCCTTCCTGCGTCAGTCCACGGAGGACCCGACGGAGGCGGCGGCGGCGGACCTGCGCCTGCGCGAGCTCGTCGGGGACCCGGGGGCCGAGCTCGCGGCGGCCGCGCCCGCCGCCCCGCACGACCCCGACGGCGACCTCGCCACGATCATGGGCACCCTGCAGGACGAGTCGCCGGCCTTCGCCGCCGGCCCGGTGGCGCTGCCGCCGCTCGGCCTCGCGGGCTGAGCGGGCCCCGTCAGCCCGGCGCCACGAGGGGGCGCAGGGCCTCGAGCAGGTAGGGCCCGAGGCTCGCGGAGAACGCGCGCGTCAGGTGGTCGGTGTCCTTGTTGACGAGCACGCCGCCGACGACCGGGAAGCAGCGCGCCGCGTCGCAGACGAACGGCGTGAGGTCGACGACCCGCAGGCGCGGATCGCCCGAGCGCGCGGCGGCGATCGCCTCGGCGTCGGGCAGCAGCGCCCCGCGGCGGCGCACGGCGCACGTCGTCCCCGGCGGGCGCCCGGCGGCGACCGCGGCGTCCACGCAGCCCGCGGTGCGCAGCGGGTGGATCGGCATGTCGTGCAGGACGACGATGCGGCGGACCGACGCCGGCAGCGCCGCCCAGGCCGCGTGGTAGCCCGCGATCTTCGTGGCGAACGGCGAGGCGCCGGCCGGGTGCAGGACGCGGGCGCCCGCGTGGGCCGAGACGACGACCGTCCGGATCTCCGGATGCGCGGTGAGGTAGGCGACGACCGCGCGGTTGTGGTCGTGGCAGGGGACGCGGGCCTCGGGGGCGACCCGCGCGCTCGCGTACGAGAACGGGCAGCTCGACTTCGTGAGGGACACGCCCTGCCAGCCGCTGCGCGCCGCCGCGACGGCGAGGGCCGCGCGCCAGTGGCTCGCGTGGCTGTCGCCCAGCAGGGCGACCGTCGCCGCCGCGGGGCGCCCGGGCGGGCGGCCGAAGAGGCACGGGTCGGGATCGGCCTCCGGGAGGACGACGGTGCACGGCTCGTCCGGGACGAGGAGGGCGTCCTCCGGGCTCGGGGCCGCGACCGTCCGCAGGGCCCGATTCGCGCACGGGTGGCCCGGGACGCGGGCGGCGGCCCCGGCGCAGCGCGGGCGGGCGACCCCGCGCCCGTCCGCGACGGTGACCGCGGCGACCGCGGCGACCGCGGCGACCGCCGCGAGGACGGCGACGAGCAGGACGGCGAGGGCGGCGGACCCGCGCGCCCGAGGACGGCGGGGGGCCCGCGGGGACGGCGGCACGGCGCTCACGGCGCGCATGGTAGTCGGGCGCCGCGCCAGGCCCGCCGCCCGCGCTCAATCCACCGGAGCCCCGACCGATGACGGGAGGGTCGTGCACCTCACGTCCACCTCGTCCATTGCCGAGCGCGATGCGGCCTACCGCGCGATCGCGGCCGGCCTGCCCGACATGCTCGTCGTCGTCTTCGACGCCGATCTGCGGATCCGCATGCTCGAGGGCGGCGGGCTCGCGCAGGCGCTCCTGCCCGGCTCGGCCTACGAGGGCCGGGACGTCGCGATCCTCGTCGCGCCCGACGCCCGCGAGGAGACGATCATCCGCCACAAGGCCGCGCTCGCCGGCCACCGCAGCACGTTCCCCTGCACGACCGTCTCCGGCGGCCGGCAGTACCACGTCACCGTCGGTCCGCTCGACGGCGGGTCCGCCTCCGACCCGCTCGGCATCGCCGTCTGGCACGACGTCACCGACCGCAACGAGGTGCACGCGCGCCTCCAGCACCTCGCCGACCACGACCCGCTCACCGGGCTCGTGAACCGCCGGCGCTTCGAGCAGGACATCGACCACCACCTGTCGCTGTGCCGCCGCTACGGCCCGCGCGGGGCCGTGCTGCTCATCGACGTCGACCACTTCAAGTACGTCAACGACACGCTCGGCCACGCCGCCGGCGACGAGCTCATCGCCCAGGTCGCCGAGGCGCTCCAGACGCGCCTGCGCGAGAGCGACGTCCTCGCCCGGCTCGGCGGCGACGAGTTCGCCGTCCTCCTCCCGCAGGTCGACCTCGCGGGCGCCGAGGCCGTCGCGGAGTCGCTCGTCGCCGACCTCCGCGGGCACGCCCGCGGCAAGGAGGACGACCGGCCGCGACCCGTCACTGCCTCGATCGGGGTCGCCGTCGTCGGCCCGTCGGAGTTCAGCGCGAACGAGCTGCTGACCCAGGCCGACCTCGCGATGTACGACGCGAAGGAGGCCGGCCGCGACCAGTACGCCGTCTACCGCGACGAGGCCGCCGAGATGGAGGCGGGCACCGGGGCGGAGATCGCCGGGATCCGCACCCGCGTGCGCTGGCTCGACCGCGTCCAGGTCGCGCTCGAGCAGGACCGCTTCGTCCTCCACGGGCAGCCGATCGTCGAGCTCGCCACCGGGGCGACCGTCGGCCACGAGCTCCTGCTGCGGATGCTCGGCGAGGGCGACGCGCTCATCCCGCCCGTCGCCTTCCTCCCGGTCGCCGAGCGCTTCGGCCTCATCCCCGCCGTCGACCGCTGGGTCATCGCGAAGGCGATCGGGCTCGCGGCCGCCCACGGCTCGCGGTTCTCGATCAACCTCTCGGCGCGATCGCTCGCGCAGACGGACCTCGTCGACTTCATCGCCGACCGCATCGCCGGCGAGAAGGTCGACCCGTCGCAGCTCACCTTCGAGATCACCGAGACGGCGGCGGTGACGAACATCGCCTCGGCGCAGACCTTCGCGGAGGGGCTGCACGACCTCGGCTGCCGCCTGTCGCTCGACGACTTCGGCGCCGGCTTCGGCACGTTCTCCTACCTCAAGCACCTCCCGTTCGACGAGGTGAAGATCGACGGCGAGTTCGTCTCCGGCTGCACGCGGTCGGGCTTCGACCAGATGGTCATCGACGCCGTCGTGCGCATGGCGTCGACGCTCGGGAAGACGACCGTCGCCGAGTTCACGGGGGACCGGGAGACGACGGACCTGCTCCGCGACGCGGGCGTCACCTACGCGCAGGGCTTCCATCTCGGCCGGCCGGGCCCGCTCGTGCTCGACCGTGGCCCGGCCCGGTAGCCCGCTGCCCCAACAGGCGTCCACCCGGGTCCATCTCCGGGCGCCGCGACCGACCACCCAGGACGTGAGCGAGTCCCCCTTCCGGTTCGGCCTGGAGCGTGTGCGCGAAGTCCGCGTGCACGACGAGCGGACCGCCCAGGAGGTCCTGGCGGCGAGCCTGAACGCCCGCCTCCGCGAGGAGGCCGCGCTCGCCGCGGCCCGCGCGCGGCTCGAGGAGGCGCGCCGGCGCGCCGGCGCCGTCGCGGACCCGTCGGTCCCCCTCACGGGCGCGGCGCTGCTCGCCCGCCAGGCCTGGGTCCAGCGCCTCGAGCGCAGGACCGAGCAGGCCGCGCGCCAGACCGCCGTCGCCGAGGCGCAGGTCGGCCGGGACCGCGAGAGCGTCCTGCAGGCCTCTCGCCGCCGCGAGGCCCTCGACAAGCTCAAGGCCCGCCGCCGCGCCGAGCACGACCTCGCCGCCGGCCGCGCCGAGTGCGCGCGCCTGGACGAGATGGCGATGCGCATCACGAGGCCCGCGGCATGAGGGCCCGAGAGCTCGCCCGGGGGGCTCGTGCCCGGTCGGCGCGTCGGCCGGCCCGGAGGGCTGATCGATGACGGTCGACGCCATGACCCGCGTCGCGCAGCTGCAGGCGATGTTCGCCACGCTGCAGGCCCCGCCCGTGGCGGCGCCCTCGCCCGCGACGACGGCCGGCTCCCCCTCCTTCGCGACCGCGCTGACGCAGGCGACGACGCCCGCGGCGGCCGGTGTCGCGGCGCCCCCCACCGTCCCGGCCGCCGGCCTGAACGCCGCCGCGGCGTCCGTCCCCTTCGCCGCCCAGATCGACGCGGCCGCCGCGAAGAACGGGGTCGACCCCGCGCTGCTGCGCGGCCTCGTCAAGCAGGAGTCGGGCTTCGACCCGGCGGCCCGCAGCGGCGTCGGCGCGCTCGGCCTCACCCAGCTCATGCCGGGGACCGCCCGCGAGCTCGGCGTCACCGACCCGACCGACCCGCTCCAGCAGCTCGACGCGGGCGCCCGCTACCTCAAGCAGCAGCTCGACCGCTTCGGCGGGGACCCGTCGAAGGCGCTCGCCGCCTACAACGCGGGCCCCGGCGCCGTCCAGAAGTTCGGCGGGGTCCCGCCCTACGCCGAGACCCAGCACTACGTCCAGAACGTCCTGCAGTTCGCCGCGGGCTACCGCGGCGGCGCGTCCGCCACGCCGACGCCGGCCCCCGTGGCCCCTCCCGCCGCGACCGCGGTGGCGTCGTCCCCGACCCAGTGGAGCATCACGTGAGCGCCTTGCGCACCCCGCCGCCGGCCGCGGCCGCCCCGCCCCAGCCCTATCGGAAGGCGGGTGGCGCAGCGCCACCGGACGACCCGGTGGCCTTCACGACCGCCCTGCACCAGGCCCGGACCGCCACTGCGGAAGGCCAGGACCAGGGAGCGCCCCCGACCGCGGATGCGGAAGGGCACCGGGAGGACCGCGCCGATCGCGCCGACGGCTCCGAGCGCGGGCGCGGCCACGCCTACGGGCACGACCCGGCCCACCACACGCACGGCGTCGACACCGACGACGCGACCGGTGCCGCGCCCGACCCCGGCACGGCCGACACGCCCGCTCCGGGCACGCCCGCTCCGGGTACGCCCGCACCCCTCGACGGCGCGTCGGCGCCCGCACCCGCGCCCGGCGCGCCGGTCACCGACCCGGCCGCCACCCTCGCCGCGACCGTCACGCCGGTGGCCACCCCCGCCGTCCCCGCCGCGACCGTCACCCCGGTGGCCACCCCCGCCGTCCCCGCGACGCCGGCGCCGGCGCCGGCCCCGGGCACCCCGGGCACCACCACCGCCGGCGACCCGCACGGCGCGACCCCGGCCGTCCCGGCCACCCCGGGCGGCCCCGGCGTCCCCGCCACCCCGGCGACGCCCGCGGTCCCCGCCTCCTCCCAGACGGCGGACGCGACGGCCGGCGGCACGCCGGCGGACCCCGCGTCCGGCGCCGGCGCTCCCGTCGTCCCGACGTCCACCGGCCACGCGCACGCGCCCGGCGCCGGGCATCCTGCCGCCCCCGGCGGGGCGGGCGACCCCGCGCTCGCCGCGGCCCTTGCCGAGATGACCCCGACCGTCCCCGGCACGAAGGGCGAGCGCCCGGCCCACGCCGCGGCCACGCCGGCGACGCCCGCCGTCCCCGGCGCGGCGGGCAGCCCCGCGACGCCGGCGACCCCCGCCACCCCGGCCGCCCCCGCCTCGGCCGCCCCCGCCCCGGTGCCGGCCCCGTCCACGTCCGCCGCGCCGGCGACCCCGGCTCCGCCGGTGGCCGCCCAGCTCACCCAGCACGTCGAGCGCATCGCCGAGATCGTGAAGCTCTCGAGCCAGAACGGCGTCGCCCGGGCCCGCCTGAACCTCCACCCGGACGACCTCGGCGCCGTCGACGTCCGCCTGCGCTCCACGGCGCTCGGCCTCGTCGCGACGATCAACGTCGACCGGCCCGAGACGCTGCAGGCCGTCACCCGCGCCGGTGCCGAGCTGCAGCAGCAGCTCGCCGACCGCGGCCTGAACGTCCTACGCCTCGACGTGAACCTCGGCCACGGCGCGGCCCACGACCTCGCCGGCCAGGCCGGCGCCCGTGAGGACCGCCGCCAGGCCGCGAGCACCGCCGCGTCCGCCGCCCGCTCCCGCACCGGCCGGATCGGCGCGAGCGCCGACGCCGCCGAGCCCGCTACCCCGTCCGCCGACCGCCGCCGCGTCGCGCCGCTCCCCGGAGCGCTCGTCGACGTGCAGGCCTGACCCCCGAGATCCAGGAACCCCATGCTCATCAGCTCCATCACCTCCACCAGCGACCAGACCGCCACGGCGAGCTCCGCCGCGGCCGGCCTCGGCGCGACCTCGGACACGTTCCTCAAGCTCCTCGTCACGAACCTGCAGCACCAGGACCCGACGAAACCGCAGGACTCCAACGAATACGTCCAGCAGATCTCCCAGATGTCCATGGTCGAGCAGATGACGAAGCTCGCCACGACGCAGACGAACGCCGCGAAGGACCAGACGGTCTCCTCGACGATCGCGCTGCTCGGCAAGACGGTGAGCTACGTCGGCAGCGACGGCCTCCCGGCCACCGGGACCGTCGAGAAGGTCGACGTCTCGGGCGACGCCCCGACGGTCACGATCGCCGGCGTCAGCGGGATGGACCCCAACCGCATCACCTCGATCGGGGCCTGATGTCCCTCCCCGCCCACAACCCGGCGCTCGTCACCCCGATCGGCGCTCCCATGCCGGCGGCCCCGGCGCGCGGCGTGGGGGAGGCGGCCCCGGCGGTCCCGTTCGCGAACGTCCTCGGGAAGACCGACGGCGTCCGGTTCTCGGGCCACGCGGCCCAGCGCCTCGAGCGTCGCGGCATCGCCGTCGACGGCCCGACCCTGCAGCGCCTGGACGACGGCGTCCGCCGCGCGGCCGGGAAGGGCGCCCGCGACGCGGTCGTCCTCGTCGACCAGACGGCGTTCGTCGTCTCCGTCTCGAACAAGACCGTCATCACGGCGGTCGACAAGCAGCACATGAAGGACCACGTCTTCACGAACATCGACTCGGCCGTGATCGCATGACACACGCCCGATCGTCCGCCCTTTCCCCCTCGGCGCCGCGGTCATGCGCGTCGTCGTCACCCCAGACCCACCAGGAGAACACCACACCATGATCGGCGCCATGTACTCGGCCATCTCGGGCCTCAAGGAGCATCAGGTGATGCTCGACGTCACCGCGAACAACCTCGCGAACGTCAACACCATCGGCTATAAGGCCAGCCGTGCGACGTTCAAGGACCAGCTCGCGCAGAACTTCGCGGGCGGCGCGGCCTCGGGCGCCACGAGCGGCGGCCAGAACCCGCAGCAGGTCGGCCTCGGCGTCGCGCTCTCGAGCGTCGACAACCTCATCACCGCCGGCAACCTGCAGACGACGGGCAACCCGCTCGACTGCGCGGTCTCCGGCGAGGGCTGGTTCCGCGTCGCCCCCGGCGTCCCGCCGGCGATGCCCGCCGCGGGCTCGGTCGAGTACACCCGTGCGGGCAATTTCACGCGCAACGACCAGGGCTACCTCGTCACGAGCGAGGGCTACTACGTCATGGGGCGCGACTTCACGTCGAACACCGACCAGTACATCCAGATCCCCGCCGGGGCCACCGGGACCGCCATCGCGGGCGATGGCACCGTCTCCTACATCCCGACCGGCGGCGGCGCGCGCGTGACGGCGTCGACGATCTCGCTCGCGAAGTTCCCGAACGAGAACGGCCTCGTCCGCGCCTCGGGCAACCGCTGGCAGGTCGACCCGTCTTCCGGCGCCGAGACCGTCGGCCAGCCGGGCGGCACGTACGGCTCGACGATCGGCGGCACCCTCGAGGCCTCGAACGTCGACCTCGCGAACGAGTTCACCGCGATGATCGTCGCGCAGCGCGGCCTCGAGGCCAACTCCCGGGTGATCTCCGCGAGCGACGAGATCCTGCAGACGCTCGTGAACCTCAAGCACTGATCGGCCGGACCCGCCGATGCCTAGCCACCCGGCCCACCTGCCCCCCGCGTCGTCGGCGGTCTCCGCATGATCACGCTGCACCGGCTCGGGCACACGCCCGAGCCGTTCGCCCTGAACCCCGACCTCATCGTCACGGTCGAGGCGGCGCACGACACGTACATCACCCTGAGCACCGGGCTCCGCCTGCCCGTCACCGAGTCGATGGAGGAGGTCGTCACGGCCATCCGCGACTGGCGCGTGCTCGTGCTGCACCGTGCCCTCGAGGGCACGCCGACCGTCGTCCGGCACATCTGAGCCGTCTCGTCCCGCGTTCGTGGTCGCCTGCCGGCCGGGAACGCGGGACCGCTCGTTGCCGACCCGCGAGGACGGCTCCGGACGCCGCCGCGGGCCCTCAAGACCGGCCTCCGGAGTCCGATGACCAGGGACACACCGGCCCCTGACCCTGGAGTCCCATGTCCGATCACACCTCCGGGCAGCTCGTCGTCTTCTCCCTCGGCAACGAGGAGTACGCGCTGCCCATCAGCTACGTCCACGAGATCATCCGCTGGACGGAGCCCCGCGCCGTCGCCTCCGAGGACCCGTGCGTCTGCGGCGTCATCTCGCTGCGCGGCAAGATCCTGCCGGTCTTCGACCTCGCGACCCGCCTCGGTCTGACGAGCGCCCGCTCGGACCGGGCGAAGATCGTCATCGTCGAGCGCGACGGCTCGATGGCCGGTGTCGTCGTCGACGACGTCGAGGAGGTCCTGACGGTCACCGACGACCAGCTCGACCGCGACGGCGGCTCCGGCGTCAGCGGCGACTGCATCGCGGCGATCGCGAAGATCGAGGACCGTCTCGTCGTCCTGCTCTCGCCCGAGCACATCGTCGTCAGCGGCGCCGAGGTGACGCGCGCCGACGCAGCCGCGGCTGTCGCCGCCGCCGAGTCCGACGCCGCCGATCGCGTCCCCGCCGCGGCCGCCGCCTAGCGCGGCCGCCCCGTCTCGCCTTCCCGACATGGCCTCCCCGGCTCCGCATTCCCCGTCGCGCGTCCTCGTCGCGGACGACTCCGGCTTCATGCGCCGCGTGCTCTCGTCGGCGCTGCGCAGCGGCGGCTTCGAGGTCGTCGGTGAGGCCCGCGACGGCGACGAGGCCCTCCGCATGTGGGCCGAGCTGAAGCCGGACGCGATGACGCTCGACCTCGCGATGCCGGGCACCGACGGCATCGGCGTGCTGCGCGCCCTGCGCCAGGCGGGCGAGCGCTCGGTCCCCGTCGTCGTCGTGTCGGCCTTCTCGCCGACGCACGGCGCCCGCGCGGTCGACGCGCTCGCCGAGGGCGCCTTCGACCTCGTGAGCAAGCCGGCCGGGGGGGACGGCCTCGCCGCCTTCACCGCGGAGATCGGCGAGAAGGTCCGCGCCGCGACGCACGCCCGCTCCGGGCGCACCGCCGTCGCGGCCGACTCGCTCTTCCGACCCGTCGCCGCGACGCCGGTCCGCGCGGCCCGGCCGCGCCCGCGGGCGCCGCGCCCGCGCCGCGCCGGCCACAAGCCGCTCGTGCTGATCGCCTCGTCGACCGGCGGCCCCCGCGCCCTCGGCGAGCTCGTCCCCTTCCTGCCGAGCCCGCTCGGCGCCGGCGGGCTCATCGTCCAGCACATGCCGCCCGGGTTCACGAGCTCGCTGGCGGACCGCCTGGACCGCGCGAGCGCCCTCAACGTCGTCGAGGCGACCGGCGGCGAGGTCATCCGCCCCGACACGATCCTCCTCGCGCCGGGCGGGAGCCACCTGCGCCTCGGCGCGGACAAGCGCGCGAAGCTCTCGGACGAGCCGCCCATCGGCGCCCTGCGCCCGCGCGCGGACCTCACGATCGAGGACGCCGCGGCGCTCTACGGCGACCAGCTGCTGCTCGTCGTCCTCACCGGCATGGGCCGCGACGGCACCGAGGGCGCCAAGGCGGTCAAGGCCGCCGGCGGCCGCGTGCTCGTCGAGGCCGAGTCCACCTGCACCGTCTACGGCATGCCCCGGGCGGTCGTCGAGGCCGACCTCGCCGACGCCGTCCACCCCCTCGACGAACTCCCCGCCGCCATCAAAGAGGAACTGAACTCATGAGCGCCGAACCCCGCTCCCCGCTGCCGCCCCGCAACGCGGCGGCCGTCCCCGCGCCGCGCCTGGCCCCGTCCCGGCCGGCGGTCGCCCGCGACGACTTCACCGACTTCTGCGACGGCGTGCGCCGCATCTGCGGCATCGACCTCTCGCAGTACAAGCGCGCGCAGATGGAGCGCCGCGTGCGGACCTTCGTCGAGCGGCAGGGCTCGCCCGACCTCGCCGAGTACCTCCGGCGGATCCAGAAGGACAAGGCGGAGCTCGGCGACTTCCTCGACCGGGTGACGATCAACGTCAGCCAGCTGTGGCGCAACCCGGACCAGTGGACGCGCCTGGAGCGCACGGTCCTCCCCGAGCTCTTCGAGCAGCGCCGCGCGCTGAACGCCTGGAGCGCCGGCTGCTCCTACGGCGCCGAGGCGTACACGCTCGCTGCCCTCAGCCGCGCGGTCGCCGCGAAGGTCGGTGGAGCGGGTGGTGGAGCCAACTACCGCATCGAGATCACCGGCACCGACATCGACCGCCGCATCGTCGAGCGCGCGCGGAAGGGGACGTTCACCGCCGACGACGCCCGCGACGCGCCGTCCGCCCTCCTGCAGCGGTTCTTCGAGCCGGCTGGCGAGGGGACGTGGACGGCCCGCGCGGAGCTGCGGCCGCTCGTCCGCTTCGAGGCCGCCGACCTCCTGCGCATCCCGGCGCGCAAGGAGCAGTACGACCTCGTCCTCTGCCGCAACACCGTCATCTACTTCACCGACGACGTGCGCGACGCCCTCCACGCGAAGCTCGTCGCCTCGCTGCGCCCGGGCGGCTACCTCGTCGTCGGCTCCACCGAGCGGGTCGCCCACACGACGGCGCTCGGGCTCGTCCCGGCGTTCCCCTTCACCTACCGGAAGGAGGCGTAGGTCATGGACACCTCCGAGTACATGCCGATGTTCCTCGCCGAGTGCCGCGAGCACCTGCAGGAGCTCAACCTCACCGTCGTCCGCCTCGAGGAGTCGCCCGACGACCGCGCGACCCTCGACGAGATCTTCCGCGCCGCGCACTCGCTGAAGGGCATGAGCGCGACGATGGGCTTCGACGGCATCGCCCGCCTGACGCATCAGATGGAGGACGTCTTCGAGCTGCTCCGCCAGCGGACCACCGCCATCCCGGTCGCGGTCGTCGACGTCGTGCTGGAGTGCCTCGACGCGCTCGGCGCCGCGATCGACACGATCGACGCGGACGGCGTGGAGACGATCGAGCCCGACCCGCTCATCGAGCGGCTGCAGACCCTCGTCCGCGCCCAGGATCATGCGGACGCCGAGGCGGCCGACACCGTCGAGCACCATCCGGGCGGGGTCGTTCTCCTCCCGGAGCTCGAGGACGGCGAGCGCCTCGTCGAGGTCGACGTCACGCTCGCCGAGGACGTGATGATGCCCGCGGTCCGCGCCTACATGGTGCTCGCGGCGCTCCGCGAGCACGGCACGGTCGTCGCGTCCGTCCCGGCCGAGGAGGAGCTCGACGGCTTCAGCGGCAAGAACCTCACCGTGACGCTCGTCGCCTCGACCGAGGACCACGAGCTCGGCGAGGCCGTCCGTGCGGTCGACGACGTCGGCGCGGTGACGGTCATGGACGCCGCGCAGGCGCAGGCCGCCCGCGAGGCCGAGTCGGCCGCGAAGGTCACGCCGCTGCCGACCGCCGCCGGCCCGGCCCCTGCGACCGCCGGGGCGAACGCCGCCGCCGCGGGCGGGAAGGCCGCCTCGACCGTCCGCGTCGACGCCGAGCGGCTGGACCAGCTCATGCACTACATGGGCGAGCTCGTCGTGCAGCGCACGCTCGTCGAGTCGCTCGCCGCCCAGGCCGGCGTCCCGGGGCTCGCGCAGGCCGTGCAGGAGCTCACCCGCTCGAGCCACGCCCTGCAGTCGATGGTCATGCAGATCCGCATGATCCCCGTCGAGGCCGTCTTCCTCCGCTTCCCGCGGCTCGTCCGCGACGTGTCGAGCAAGCTCGGCAAGCAGGTCGACCTGCAGATCATCGGGCAGGACACGGAGCTCGACCGGACCGTCGTCGACGCGCTCGGCGACCCGCTCGTCCACCTCGTGCGCAACTCGCTCGACCACGGCCTCGAGTCCCCCGCGGACCGGGTCGCCGCGGGCAAGGAGGCGACCGGCACGCTGCAGATCGCCGCGCGCCACGGCGGCGGATCGATCATCATCTCCGTCCGCGACGACGGCCGCGGCGTCGACCCGGTGAGGGTCGCCGAGCGGGCGCTCTCGCGCGGGCTCATCACCGCCGAGCAGGCGGCCCTCCTCGACGTCGAGGGCGCCGTCGAGCTCCTCTTCGCGCCGGGCTTCAGCACCGCCGAGACCGTCGGCGACCTCTCCGGCCGCGGCGTCGGGATGGACGCCGTCCGCACGAAGATCCGCGCGCTCGGCGGCGAGGTCCTCGTCACCTCGACGCCCGGCGAGGGCACGGTCGCGGAGATCCGCCTCCCGCTGACCCTCGCGATCATGAGCGCCCTGCTCGTCGAGGCCGACGGCGACCCGTACGGCATCGCGCTGAACCGCGTGCAGCGGACGATGCGCATCTCCGACCAGACGATCCGGTCGGTCGCCGGCGCGCCGATGCTCATGCTCGACGACGAGGCGATCCCGGTCCTCCCGGCCGCCGACGCCTTCGGCCATCCCGTCGACGACCCCGCCCGCCCGCGCCACGAGGACACGCACATCGTCCTCGTCCACGTCGGGGGCCGGCTCGTCGCGCTGAGCTGCTCGAAGCTCATCGGCCAGCGCGAGCTCGTCACCCGTCCCCTTCCGCCGGAGGTGCACTCCGGTGCCGCCGTCTCCGGCGCCGCCGTCCTCTCCAACGGCTCGATCGTGCTGCTCGCGGACTGCGATGCGCTGCGCGAGCGCCTGCCGAAACCCGCCACGTCCTCCCCGATCAAGAAGGCCGCCTGACATGAGCACCTATACGGAGACCCAGCTCGACGCCCTGCGCGAGCTCGCCAACATCGGGTCCGGCCAGGCGGCCGCGGCCCTCTCGACGATGCTCGGCCACCCGGTCGACATCTCGGTGCCGACCGCCGCGGCGCTACCGCTGGCCGAGGCCGTCGCCGTCGCCGGCAACCCGGACGAGGCGCGCCACGGGATCCTCGTCCCGATCGTCGGCGAGTTCGAGGCGGCCGTCGTCCTGCTCGTCCCCGAGCCCGACGCGGTCCAGCTCTGCTCGGTCTACAACCTGGACCCCAGCGGCGAGGACGGCGCGTCCTTCCTCGGCGAGATCGGGAACATCCTCGGCACCTCCTACATCAACGTCCTCGCGGAGATGTCGGGCCTCGACATGGAGCCCGCGCCGCCGCAGGTCGTCCACGACATGCTCGGCGCGATCCTCGCGTCCGTCCTGCTCGCGAGCGGGGAGGACACCGACACGGCGCTCCTGCTCGACAGCGCGCTGACGGTCGAGGGCAAGCCGTGCTCGCTGAGCTTCCTGCTCATCCCGGTGGGCGGTGGCGTGCACGAACTGCTCGGGCGCATCGGCGTCGTCTGATGGAGGGGGAGCTTCCCGCACGGATGGGGGAGTGGGTCGTCGGCACGGAGGCCGGCACGGTGCTCTCGTGCATCGGGCTGGGGTCGTGCATCGGCCTCGCCCTGCTCGACCGCCGCGCGAAGGTCGCGGGGCTGGCCCACGTCATGCTGCCCGAGTCCCCGGGCGGCATCACGCCGCAGCCGGGCAAGTTCGCGGACCTCGCGGTGCCGGCGCTCGTCGCCGAGCTCCAGCGCCAGGGCGCGATGAAGCACCGCCTGGAGGCCGTCCTCGTCGGCGGCGCCCAGATGTTCGCGCTCGGCCGCGGCTCGGGTCAGGACATCGGCGCCCGCAACGAGGTCGCGGTCCGGGCCCAGCTCGACCGCCTGCGCATCCCCGTGCGCGCCGCGGCGACCGGGGGCGGCAAGGGCCGCTCCATGCGCGTGACCGTGCCCGACGGCGAAGTCGTGTTCAGGGAGGCGGCCGGTCGGCCGATCACCCTGCTCGACCCCTCCGCCGACACGCTGCGGATGGCGGCCTGACCACCACCCTCATGAACGACTTCCTGGACCCCAGCCAGATCGAGGCCCTCTTCGCGCGAGCGAGCGAGGGCAACCTCCCCATGGAGGCGCCGCCCATCGGCGCCAAGGGCGGCGGTCGCCGCACGCGCTGGCTCCGGACGGTCGACTTCACCCGCCCGACGAAGTTCTCGACCGACCAGGAGCGGCGCCTGCGCCGCCTCCTGGACGGCTTCTGCGCGACGAGCGCGCAGCGCGTCCACGGCGAGCACCGCCTGCCGCTGGAGCTCGAGGTCATCGACGTGCAGCAGCTCACGTGGGCCAACGCCTTCAAGCTCCTGCCCGAGTCGTCGGTCTTCTGCACGCTCGACACCGCGCCGCACGAGGGCCGCATGCTCCTCGCCGCGGAGCTGCCGCTGATGGTCACCGCGGTCGAGGGCCTGCTCGGCGGGGACGCGGCCGGGTCGATCAAGGACCGCGCCCTCACCGACATCGACCTCATCCTCGTGCGCCGCCTCGTGCGGACGCTCGTGGAGTCGCTGTCGAGCATCTGGTTCGACCTGGCGGAGCTCACCGTCTCGCTCGCCGAGGTCGACTCGCTCGCCGAGCGCGTGCAGGTCGCCGCCGGCTCGGAGCCGACGCTCATGCTCACGATGGAGGGGCGCCTGCACCGGGGGACCGGCACGATGGCGCTGCTCGTCCCCTACGCGGCGATCGCCCCCGCGGCCGCGGCCTTCTCGCAGCGCGAGGAGGACGGCGGCCACCGCGACCCCGAGACGGCCCGCGCCGTCCGCGCCGGCCTGGAGCGCGTCGACGTCACGATCCGCGCCGAGGTCGCCGACACCCACCTGACGCTCGAGGAGATCCTCGCGCTCGCGCCGGGCGACCTCATCCGCCTCGACGCCCCCGCGGACGCTCCCGTCACGCTCTTCGCCGACCGCACGCCCATCATGGAGGCCCGCGCCGGCCGCTGGGGCACGCGCCGCGCCGTGCAGATCACCGGTCCGGCGGTGATCGAGGAATGACCAACGAGCAGGCACTCCTCCGCCTTGCCGCAAGCACCCTCGACGCGATCCGCGACGTCCTCGAGACGTACGCGCCGGGTGCCGTCAACCCCGGCGCCGTCGCCGCGGTCAGCCCCGGGACGCATCCGCTCGCCGGCGCCCAGACGCCCGCCGTCCTCGCCGACGTCGGCTACGTCGACGGCGTCACCGGCGGCAACATCATGGTCATCGGGGTCGAGGGCGCCCGTCGCCTGGCCGCCGCGATGATGGGCGGCGACCCGAACGAGGTCGAGCCCGGCGGCGAGCTCTCGGAGCTCGACTTCTCCGCCGTCGGCGAGGCGATGAACCAGATGATGTCGGCGGCCGCAATGGCGACGAGCCGCGTCCTCGGCGACGAGGTCGAGATCGCGCCGCCGAACGTCCGCCTCGTCACGTCGTCCGCCGAGGCGGAGGAGGGCATCGAGGCCGGCGGCCTCGCCTGCACCGTCGAGTTCACGCTCTGCGGCGCGCCCTGCCTCCTCGTCCAGCTCGTCCCGCACGCCTTCATCGTCCGCATGACGCGGGCGCTCGACGAGATGACCGAGTCGTACGAGAGCGCCCCGCTGTCGGACGCGCTGCGCTCGGTCCCCGTCCGCGTCTGGGCCGAGTTCGGCCGCGCGGAGATGCCGTCCGGTCGCGTCGTCGGCCTCCCTGCCGGCGCCCTCGTCGAGCTCGACCGCGAGGTCGACGAGCCGATCGACCTCTACGCCGACGGCATGCGCTTCGCGGTCGGCCGCCTGCAGGTCTGCGAGGACGGCACGCTCGCCATCCGCGTCGAGCGGATCCTCGCCGGCACCGTGGCCGGCGACGACGCCGCCGCCGCGGACCCCACTTCTCCCCCCCTCACAAGCCCCGAATACAAGGAGGTCGCCTGATGGCCCGAGTGCTCGTCGTCGACGACGCCGCCTTCATGCGCAAGATGGTCACCGACGCCCTCACCGGCGGCGGCCACGAGATCGTCGGCGAGGCCGGCAACGGCGTGGAAGCCGTCGCCCGCTACCAGGAACTGCGGCCGGACGTCATGACGCTGGACATCACGATGCCCGAGAAGGACGGCATCGCCGCCCTCAAGGAGATCATCGCGATCGACCCGGCCGCGAAGGTCATCATGTGCTCCGCCCTCGGGCAGGAGTCCAAGGTGCTCGAGTCGATCAAGCTCGGCGCGAAGGACTTCGTCGTCAAGCCGTTCAAGCCCGACCGCGTGCAGGGTGCGGTCACGAAGGCCCTGGGGTAGTCGCTTGCGTCGACCACCCGCCGGACCCGCCACGTCAGGTGTGTGGCGGGCCGGGTGGCCGGAAGGCGAGTCCAGGGTCGGCGTGCGGTCCACAGTGGCCATATGTCCCCCTGGACCACACGCCGCCTCGGATCGTCGGTCAGTTGCCCGTGACGAGGACCATCCGGAAGCGGGCGTCGCCCGCGAGCATCTTGTCGTAGGCGGCCTGGGCCTCCTCGAGCGGGTGCGTCTCGATCATCGGGCGCACGCCGGTCAGGTCGCTGAAGGCCAGCGTGTCCTGCGAGTCCTGCGACGTCCCCGACGCGTGGCCGATGAGGCCCGTGCTGCCGCCGATGAACATCGCCGGCGGGAGCTCGAGCGGCTCCATCGACGCGCCGACGACGATGAGGCGGCCGTTCGGCTTCAGGCCGCCCGCGCACGCCGCCATCGCGGCGCTGCTCGTCACCGTCGCGAGGATGACGGTGGCGCCGCCGAGGGCCTGCAGCTCCGCGGCCGGGTCCTGCGTCGTGGAGTCGATGTAGTGGTGGGCGCCGAGCTCGCGGGCCAGCGGCTCCTTCTCGGTCCCGCGCGCGATCGCGACGGTGCGGAAGCCGAGGCGCCGGGCGAACTGCACGCCGAGGTGGCCGAGGCCGCCGACGCCGAGGATCGCGACGGTGTCCCCGCCGCGCGCGACGGAGTTGCGGAGCGCGTTGAACGTCGTGACGCCCGCGCACAGCAGCGGCGCCGCGTCGGCGGCGCTCAGCTCGTCGGGGATCGACGCGAGGGCGCTCGCCGGGACGACGACGTGATCGGCGTAGCCGCCGTCGAAGGTGATGCCAGGGATGCCGCTGTTCTGGCAGGCGATCATGTCGCCGCGGCGGCACGGCTCGCAGTACCCGCACTGGCCGCCGAACCAGCCGACGCCGACGCGCTGGCCGGTCTCCCACAGGTGGACGTCCTCGCCGATCGCGTCGACCACGCCGGCGATCTCGTGGCCGGGGACGATCGGGAAGCTCACGCCCGGGAAGCCGCCCGTCACCGCGAACATGTCGCTGTGGCACACGCCGCACGCCTGGACCTTCACGCGGACCTCGCCACGACCGGGCTCGGGGACCGGCCGCTCGACCAGCTCCAGCGGGCCGCCGGCCTCGCTCACCTGCACTGCACGCATCGTCTCGCTCGTCATCTGCCGTCCTTCGGGGGTGGGGTGGTGTTCTCGGCGCCCACGGTAGCCCTCGGGCCGCCGCGCCCGGTCAGCGGCCCGACGGGCGGTTCGTCCAGGGGCCCCTGAAGATCCTCAGGGCCCGGCCGACCACCGGGCGGTATGAAGGCAGCCACCGTCATCGGGATCGTCGTCGCCATCCTGGGCATCCTCGGCGGAGCCATGATGGAGGGCACCAGTCCCGCCGCCTTCCTGAACATCCCCGCGATCCTGCTCGTCTTCGGCGGCACGCTCGGGGTGACGATGGCCTCGGTGGGCATGGAGACCATGAAGAAGGTCCCCGGGCTCTACAAGCGCGCCTTCAGCGCCGAGCCCCCGGCGCTGGGGGCGAAGGTCGGCCTCATCGTCGGGTTCGCCGAGCGCGCGCGCCGCGACGGCCTGCTCGCCCTCGAGTCCGAGGTCGACTCGATCGACGACAGCTTCACGCGCAAGGGCCTGCAGCTCGTCGTCGACGGCACCGACCCGGACATGCTCCGCGAGATCATGGAGACGGAGATCGACGCGATGAGCGCCCGCCACAAGGCCGGCGCCTCGGTCTTCAAGCAGGCCGGCGGCTACGCCCCGACGATGGGCATCGTCGGCACGGTCATGGGCCTCGTCCACGTGCTCTCGAACCTCGCCCACCCGGAGATGCTCGGCCCCGCGATCTCCTCCGCCTTCATCGCCACCCTCTTCGGCGTCGGCTGCGCGAACGTCGTCTTCCTGCCCGTCGCCGCGCGCCTGCAGGCGCTGAGCGAGGAGGAGGTCGAGGAGCGCACGCTGCTGCTCGAGGGCATCATGGCGATCCAGTCCGGCGACAACCCGCGCGTCGTCGCCGAGAAGCTCATGAGCTTCGTGCCGCCCGCGCAGCGCGACGAGGCGCAGAACGCGGACCCGAAGCTCTCCGCCGTCCCCGACGCCGCCGCGGCCTGACGCTGATGGCCAGGCACGGAGGCCGGCGCCGCGGAGGCGGCCACGGAGGCGGTGAGCACGAGGGCGGGGACGAGCGCTGGCTCCTCTCCTACGCGGACATGATGACGCTGCTCGTCGCGCTCTTCATGGTCCTCTTCTCGATCTCCTCGGTGAACAAGTCGAAGCTCGAGGGCCTGCAGAAGTCCCTCAAGGACGCGTTCTCCGGCCGGGTCCTCCCCGGGGGCACGTCGATCATGTCGGCGGGCGGGACGTCGGCGGACAAGCGCGTCATCGCGCCCCCGCAGTCGACCCAGCCGCAGCCGCAGATGGGCGGCGCGACGCAGGGGATGACCGCGGCGCAGAAGGCGGCAGCCCGGGCGGCCGAGGCGAAGGACTTCGCGCAGCTGAAGGCGCGCATCGACGCGTTCGCCGCGCAGCAGGGCATCTCCGGCCAGGTCTCCACGCGCGTGAGCGCCGACGGTCTCCACATCCGGATCCTCACCGACAATCTCCTCTTCGACTCCGGCTCGGCGGTGCCGAAGCAGGGCAGCTACCCGTTGCTCGCGAAGCTCGGCACCGTCCTGGCGCGCGAGGGCTCCCATGCCGTCGTCGTCGAGGGCCACACCGACTCGATGCCGATCGCGTCCGCCCGGTTCCCGACGAACTGGGAGCTGTCGGCCGCCCGCGCGACGGCGGTCGTCCGCGCGTTCATCGTCGCCCACGTCTCGCCGGACCGGCTGACGGCGTCCGGCCGCGCGGACCGCGACGCGATCACGAGCAACGCGACGCCCGACGGGCGCGCCGTGAACCGCCGCGTCGAGATCCTCCTTCCCCGGGAGATGACCGACGTCCCCGCCCCGCGTCCCGCGTCCACCGGGAACGGCACGGGCTCGATCGTCCCCCCTGAACTGTCCCATCCCCTCGGCACACGGATCGTGCCGCGACCGGCCACGGAGGCCCACCCATGAAGTCGAAGCTGAAGTTCATCATCCCGTTGCTGCTCATCGCCGGGGGCGCGGGCTACAAGTTCGTCCTCGCCAAGCCGGCCGAGGCAAAGCCGGCGAAGATCGCCGGCGAGATCTACGTCCTGCCGAAGGACTTCCTCCTGAACCTCGCCGACGGCAAGTTCGCGAAGCTCGACGTCGCGCTCATCTTCAAGCCGGGGTTCTCGGCCGCGCCCGCGGCCGGCGGCGAAGCCGCCGCCGCCCCGCCGGAGGGGTACGGCCTCCTGAAGCAGGAGCCCGTCGTGCGCGCGATCGTCACCGACATCGTGACGAACGCCGGCGCGAAGGACCTGACGAGCCGCAAGGGCCGCGACAGCGTCAAGCAGCGCATCCTCAAGCGCATCGACAAGGAGACGGACGTGCCCGTCAAGGACGTCCTGCTCACCGACATCGCCGTCCAGTGACGACGAGCGCCACCCCGACCACCGAGAACCACGCCATGTCCGACGACCTGCAGCTGCAGACCTTCGACCCCGCCTCCGCCCCGGTGCTGCTCAGCGCCGGCGGCGACCTGGAGCGGCTCACCGACGTCACCGTCGAGCTCGCCGTCGAGGTCGGGCGGACGTACATGACGCTCGGCGAGGCGCTCGCGCTCGGGCCGGGGTCCGTCGTGACGCTCGAGCGCCTGGCCGACAAGCCGGTGGACCTCCTCATCAACGGGCGGCCCATCGCCCGCGGGGAGGTCGTCGTCATCGACGAGCAGTTCGGGCTCCGCCTGACCGAGGTCATCGGCGCCGTCCCGTCCGCTCCGCCGGCCCCGGCGGACGCGGGCGGGGACGACGACTTCCCCGCCTGAGCCGGGCCGCACGGGGGTCCGGACGCGTCCACGGCGCGTCCAGACCGCGCTTCCACACAACTGGTCTCAAGTCGTAGCGGCGGGGGCCGACTACCGGGCTGTCCGGCTCGTCACACCCTCCCCGGACCCCCGCTCTCGTGTCTCGCAGACTCCTCATGCCCCTGATGGCGGCCGGCTTCACGCTGGCCGCCCCCGCCCCCGCCACCGCGCTCGCGGCCGCCTTCACCGGTCCGGGCGAGCAGACGCCGCTGAACCTGCCGTCGTCCGCGCCCTCCAAGGCCGCGACCGTCGGCGGGTCCGGCAACCTCGTCCGCACGATCGTCGGCCTTGCGGTCGTCATCGGCGTCATCTACGGCGTCGCCTGGGTGCTCCGCCAGGTGCGGGACAGCAAGGAGGCCCGCGTCTCCGGCGCCGGCCTCCAGCACGCCGCGACGATCCCGCTCGGGCCGAACCGGTCGCTGCACCTCATCCGCGCCGGCCGCGAGCTCGTGCTCGTCGGCAGCGCCGAGCAGGGCGTCGTCCCCATCCGGACCTACACCGAGGAGGAGGCGCTCGCCGTCGGCCTCATCGACCCCGACGAGGACGACGACCGCACCTCCGGACCCCGCCCGTCCTCCGGCCCGCCGCGCCCGGCCGGGCTGCTCGGCCGCCTCCGGGACCTCACCGCGCGCTGATGAACTCGACCGCGTCCAGCAACACCGTCCAGCTGCTGCTGCTCATCGGCGGCGTCACGCTCGTCCCCGCGCTGCTCTTCACGGTCACCGGGTTCACGCGGATCATCGTCGTCCTCGGCTTCATCCGCACCGGCCTCGGCACGCCGACCGCGCCGCCGAACCAGGTCCTCGTCGGCATCGCGCTCTTCCTGACGATCTTCGTCATGGCGCCGACGTTCACCGCGGTGAACGACACGGCGATCAAGCCGCTGACCCAGCACAAGATCAGCCAGGGCGAGGCGTTCCAGCGCGGCCAGGAGCCGATCCGCACCTTCATGTTCAAGCAGACGCGGACGAAGGACCTCGCGCTCTTCGTGAAGCTCGCGAAGCTCGACCGCCCGAGGACGCGCGCGGACGTCCCGACCTACGTCCTCATCCCGGCGTTCATCATCAGCGAGCTCAAGACGGCCTTCCAGATCGGATTTCTGATCTTCCTGCCGTTCCTCGTCATCGACCTCGTCGTGAGCTCCACGCTCATGTCGATGGGCATGGTGATGCTGCCACCCGTCTTCATCAGCCTGCCCTTCAAGATCCTGCTCTTCGTGCTCGTGGACGGGTGGAACCTCGTCACGCAGTCCGTCGTGCAGTCCTTCCACTGACGCCGGAGACCCACGCATGGACCAGGACACCGTCATCAGCCTGTCGACGCAGGCGCTCGCGCTGACGCTGAAGCTCGCGCTCCCGCTGCTGCTCGTCGGCCTCGTCATCGGCCTCGCCGTCTCGGTCTTCCAGGCGGTCACGCAGATCCAGGAGCAGACGCTCGCCTTCATCCCGAAGGTCCTCGCGCTCGCCGGCGTGCTCATGATCGGCGGCCCGTGGATGCTCGGCCAGCTCCTCGGCTACACGCAGGAGCTGTGGCTGTCGATCCCGACGGTCGTCGGCGGGCAGTAGCCCCCGTCCGGGCCCCGGACCGGCCGCCGCCGTGGACACCACCCTCCAGCAGCTGCTGACGCAGCTCGGGCCCGATCGGGTCGGCGCGTTCTTCCTCGTCCTCGCGCGGGTCTCGCCGCTCTTCATCCTCGCCCCGCTGTTCAGCTCCAAGCTCGTCCCCGCCCGCGTGCGGGGGATCGTCGCGGTCGCCCTCGCGATCGGGCTCTCGCCGGTCGCCGGCGCGCACGTGCAGCTGCCGACCGACACGTGGGCGTTCGCCGGCCTGCTCGGCAAGGAGCTGCTCGTCGGCCTCGGGTTCGCCTTCGCGCTCGGCGCGCTCTTCGCCGCCGTGCAGATCGCGGGCTCGTTCCTCGACACGATGATCGGCTTCTCGTTCGGCTCGCTCGTCGACCCGGTCACCGGCAACCAGTCGACCGTCATCCAGCAGCTCTACTCGCTCGTCGCGGTGCTCGTCTTCATCGGGATCGGCGGGGACGCGTGGGTCATCCGCGGGGTCGCCCGCACGTACGACGTCGTCGGGCTGCTCGAGTACCCGCAGCTGAACGCGCTCGTCTCCGGCGCGGTCGCGTCGTTCGCCTCGATCTTCCTCGCCGCGATCCAGGTCGCCGGCCCGGTCATGCTCGCGCTGACCCTCACCGACGCGGCCTTCGGCGTCGTCTCGCGCGTCGTCCCCCAGCTCAACGTCTTCCAGGTCGGCTTCCCCGCGAAGGTCGTCGCCGGCCTGCTGCTCATCAGCGTCTCGCTCCCGTTCGTCGCGGGCTGGCTCGGGGACGAGCTGCAGCGCGACGTCGCGTCGGCCCTCATGACGCTGAAGGTCGTGCACTAGGACCGATGAGTTCCGGGCGCGGGTGGCGTCCTCGGACCATGAGCGATCTCACCCAGACCCCCACCACCGTCACGAACCTCGGCGTCGCGATGTTCACGGTGGCCGATCAGGACGCCGCCCTGGCGTTCTACACCGAGAAGCTCGGCTTCGAGGTCCGCGCCGACGTGCGCTTCGGCCCCGAGAACGAGATGCGCTGGCTCGAGGTGGCCCCGTCCGGCTCCGCCGCGCGGCTCGCCCTGAACCCGCCCATGGGGCAGGAGCCGGGCGGCGGCGGCATCGGCGTCGAGACCCCCGACGTCCTCGCCGAGCACGCGCGCCTCACGGCGATCGGCGGCGTCGACCTCGACCCGGCGCCCGCCGGGCGGATCCCCGGCGCGCCGCTGCTCTTCATGATGCGCGACCCCGACGGCAACGCGATCGCCGTCGTCCAGCCGGACTGACCCGGCCTGGCCCGGCCGGACGTCCCCGGCCGGCCGCGCCTCAGGTCCGGGCGGCCGCCGCCGATGACGGTGGTCGGCATGGCCGGCGAGAAGACCGAGAAGGCGACACCGAAGCGCAAGGAGGAGGCCCGCAGGAAGGGCCAGGTCGCGAAGTCCTCGGACCTCGGCGGCTCGGTCATCCTGCTCGCCGGCCTCTTCGCGCTCGGCTCCGCGGGCCCGGCCGCCGCCCGCCGGATGGGGGACGGCATGCGTCAGGCGCTGACCCAGATCAGCGACCCGTCCGTCGTCTCGCAGGACCACATCGGCGAGCTGCTCACGCACGCCGGCGGCTCGGTCCTCCTCGCCGTCGGGCCGATCGCGCTCGTGTGCGCCTTCGCCGCGATCCTCGTGAACCTCGCCCAGGTGGGCCTGAAGCCGTCGACCCACGCGCTGAAGCCCGATCCCAAGCGCCTGAACCCGATCAACGGCGCGAAGAACATCTTCGGCCCCAACATGTTCGCCGAGGGGATCAAGTCGATCTCGAAGGTCGGCGTCGTCGGGGCCGTCGTCTTCACCTTCGTCGCGCCGAAGGTCACGAGCACCGGCGCGATGGTCGGGATCGGCCCGCAGGAGCTCGCCTCCGCGCTCTCGACCGACATCCACGCGATCGCCCTGCGCGCCGCCCTGGCCTACTTCATCATCGGCGTCGTCGACTACGGCTACCAGCGCCACCGGCTCGAGAAGTCGATGAAGATGGAGCTCCAGGAGGTGAAGGAGGAGGCCAAGGGCCAGAACCTCCCGCCCGAGGTCCGCGCCGCGATGCGCCGTCGCCAGATGTCGGCCGCGCGGGCCCGCATGATGGCCGACGTCCCGACCGCCGACGTCATCGTCACGAACCCGACGCACTTCGCCGTCGCGCTGAAGTACGACGGGACCCGCGCCGCCCCGATGGTCATCGCGAAGGGGCAGGACCTCCTCGCCCTCCGCATCCGCGAGATCGCGAAGGACGCCGGGGTCCCGTGCGTCGAGAACGTCCCGCTCGCCCGCTCGCTGTTCGCCACCTGCGAGGTCGGCCACGAGATCCCGGAGGACCTCTACGCCGCCGTCGCCCAGGTCCTCGCGTTCGTCTACCGCCTGAAGGCGCGCCGGGCCGCGTAGGCCGCGGCGCCGCGCGCGATACCGCAGGCCCGGGCGGGCCTCCGACGTCCGGCCAGGGACGGCGCTCAAGCCGGGTGGCCGGTTGACCGACTACCGGAACGTCCCGCCGGCGCCGTCCTGCGCGCCGGGCGGAACCCCCCACACCATGCAGAACCTCGTCAAGCGCATCGGGCGCCACTCGGACCTCATCGCCGCCGGCATCGTGGTGATGGTCGTCGTGATGATGATCGTGCCGCTGCCGCCGGTCATCCTCGACCTGGCGATCACGCTGAACATCAGCGTCGCGCTCGCCGTCGTCATCACGACGCTCTACCTCCCGCGTCCGCTCGACTTCGCGGCCTTCCCGTCGCTGCTGCTGCTCACGACGCTCTTCCGGCTCGCGATCAACATCAGCGTCACGCGCCTGATCCTGCTCCACGGCGACGCCGGCCACGTCGTCGCGGCCTTCGGCCAGTTCGTCGTCGGCGGCAACGTCGTCGTCGGCCTCGTCATCTTCCTCGTCCTCGTCGTCATCCAGATGGTCGTCATCACGGCGGGCGCCGGGCGCGTCGCCGAGGTGGGCGCGCGCTTCACCCTCGACGCGATGCCCGGCAAGCAGATGGCGATCGACGCCGACCTCAACGCCGGGCAGATCACCGAGGACCAGGCCCGCGAGCGCCGCGCCGACATCGGCCGCGAGGCCGACTTCTACGGCGCGATGGACGGCGCCTCGAAGTTCGTCAAGGGCGACGCGATCGCCGCCGTCCTCATCACGCTCATCAACCTCATCGGCGGCATCGTCGTCGGTGTCGTCATGCACCACCAGCCGATCGGGCAGGCGGTCAAGCACTTCAGCCTCCTGACCGTCGGCGACGGCCTCGCGGCGCAGATCCCGGCCCTGCTCATCTCCGTCGCGACGGGCATCATCGTCACGCGGGCGATCAGCGACAAGGACCTCGGCGCCGACATCGCCGGCCAGATCACGGCGAACAAGAAGGCGCCGATGGTCGCTGGCGTCGTCATCTGCCTCTTCGCGATGGTCCCGGGCCTGCCGAAGCTCCCGTTCCTCGTCATCGGCCTGCTCTTCTTCTTCGTGGGCAAGACGCTCGGCGCCGAGCAGGAGAAGACGGCCGACGAGGCCGCGGCCGCGCTGCTCGCGACGCAGAGCCAGCCGCTCCCGGCCGCCAGCCCGCGCGACCAGGCGATGGAGGCCCTGTCGCTCGACGCGCTCGAGCTCGCGATCGGCTTCGGGCTCGTCCCGCTCGTCGACGGCGGCGGCGCGCACGGCTCGCTGCCGCAGCGCGTCGGCGCGGTCCGCCGGCAGATCGCCGGCGAGGTCGGGACGATCATCCCCGCCGTCCGCATCCACGACGACGTCCTCATCGGCTCGCACGACTACGTCATGAAGGTCCGCGGGACCGAGGTAGCCCGCGGCGCCCTGCTCGCCGGGCACCAGCTCGCGCTCGACCCGGGCGACGCCATCGGCCAGCTCGACGGCATCCCGACGACCGAGCCCGCGTTCGGCCTGCCCGCCGTGTGGATCCCCGACGGGCGCCGTCCCGAGGCGGAGGCGCTCGGCTACACCGTCGTCGACGGCGAGTCGGTCATCGTCACCCACCTCACCGAGACGATCCGCCGCCACGTCGCCGAGCTCCTCACGCGCCAGGACGTCCGCGCGCTCCTCGACCGCCTGAAGGAGACGAACGCCGCGGTCGTCGAGGAGGTCATCCCCGACCTGCTCAGCGTCGGCGAGCTGCAGCGCGTCCTGCAGGCGCTCCTCCGCGAGGGCGTCTCGATCCGCGACCTCGGCGCCGTCGTCGAGGCCGCGGGCGACCGGGCGCGCATCACCCGCGACCCCGACCTGCTCGCCGAGTACGCCCGCCAGGCGCTCGGCCGGACCATCCTCGCGCCGTACCTCGACGGCGAGCACCGCCTCCGCGCGATCGCCCTGGACCCGGGCACCGAGCAGGAGGTGAGCGAGTCGATCGCGCAGACGAGCGACGGCGAGTACCTCGCGATGGACCCGGCCCGCGCGCACGCCCTCGTCCAGCTGCTCCACGACGAGGTCGAGCAGGCCACCGCGCTCGGCCGCCGCCCCGTCCTCATCTGCTCCTCGCGCGTGCGCCGCCACCTGCGGCGCCTCGTCGAGCAGGCGCTGCCGCAGCTCTCGGTGTGCGCCTACAACGAGATCGCGCCAGGCATTTCTGTCGAAACCATCGGGGTGGTGACCGCGTGATGCGGCGTCCGTCTGAGCCCCGTGTCCTGGCGTTCGCCCGAGGCATTTCTGTCGAGACCATCGGCGTGGTGACAGCATGAGCAGCGACACGATCGAAAGCGGTGATCCCATGACCCCCGTCACGGACCAGCAGCACCCCGACGTCCGCACGTACGCCGGCTCCGGCCTCGACGAGCTCCTGCCGCGGATCCGCGCCGAGCTCGGCCACGACGCGGTCATCCTCGCCCGCCGCGACGGCATCGAGGGCGGCGTCGCCGGGTTCTTCGGCCGTCGCGTCGTCGAGCTCGACGCCGCGCCCGCCGGCGGCCAGGGCCTGAGCGTCGACCTGCTCGACGACGAGCCGGACGACGCCTTCGCCCCCGGGTCCGCCGGCCCCGCCGACTCCGGCGCGTACGGCGTGAGCGCCTACGCGACCCCGGTCGTCATGCCCCTGCCCGGTCCCGCCCCGACCTCGGCCCCCGAGAGGACCCCGGCGCCCGGCCCGGCGGACGCAGCGCCCGTCGCCCCCGTGGCCGACGGCGACGACACCACCCCCGCGGCCGACGCGGCCGACGCGACCGACGCGGCCGCCGACCGCGAGCGCGTCCTCACCGACGAGGCGGCGAGCTTCGCCCGCCAGCTCGCCGGCCTCATGGAGGACCGCCCGGCGCCCGCGGCCCCGGCCCACCGCCCGGTCGTCGATCCGCGCGTCGACCTCCTCCCGACCCTCGACGACGCCGACGCCCTCGTCGCCGCCTCGGCCCCGCTCCCCGCGGTCCCCGCGCCGGCGCCCCCGCCGGCCCTCCCGGCCGACGGCCTCGGCCCTGACGGCGCCGCGCTCGTCGCGACGGGCATCTCGCCGATCCTCGCCGCCGACCTCGTCCAGACCGCGGCCGCGCACATCGCGCCGCTCGCGCAGGACGACTCGCCGCGCGCGGTCCTGCGCGCCGCGCTCGCCGCCCGCATCCCGATCGCCACGCCGGTCCGCGGCCCCGGCGGCGCGGTCATCGGCTTCGTCGGCCCGGCCGGCAGCGGCAAGACGCGCTGCGTCGCCCGCCTCGCCACCGCCTACGCGAAGCGCTCGGCGCTGCCGGTCGCCTGCGTCACGCTGCGCGCGGCCGACGGCGGCGCTGAGCTCACCGCCCTCCTGCGCGAGGCCGGCGTCACGGTCCACGCCGAGGACGACGCGGCTGCCGCGTCGCGCCGGATCGACGCGCTGCGCAACGAGACGATCGTCCTCGTCGACACGCCCGGCGTCTCCCCGCGCGCCGACGCGGAGCTCCGCACGCTCTCCTCGGAGCTGCGCCGCCTCGCGGCCGACGAGCTGCACCTCACCGTGCCCGCGACGATCGGCCCGATCGCCGCGCGGGAGCTCGCCGCCGCCGGCCGCCGCCTCGGCGCGCGCGGCATCGCGCTCACGCACGCCGACGAGACCGCCGCCCTCGGCACGGTCGTCGAGCTCGCGATCGACGCGGACGTCCCGCTGTCGTACGTCGCGCGCGGCACCGCCCTCGACGGCGGCATGCGCCCGGCGAGCGCCGACGCGCTCGCGCACGCGCTGCTCGGTCCCGAAGATCCCGACGACGAGCTCGTGTGAGGTGACGTGATGGCGGGCATGCACGGACCCACGCGCGCGGATGTCGTCACCCTCGTCGTCCCGCAGCGCGAGCAGTTCTCGGCCCGCGTCGAGGACAGCGCGTCGACCTGGGTCGACGTCGCCCTCCTCGACTCGCCGCGGACCTCCCTGCCGCAGCTCGAGCGCAGCCGCGTCTTCCTGCAGTTCGCGGGGGCGCAGGGGCTGTGCCGCATCAGCGGCGAGCTCAGCCGGCGCCCGCAGGACCGCGGGCTGCGGATCGTCGGGTACGGCTCCGGCGAGGTCCTGCGTTTCGTCCACCGCGGCAACGTCCAGCTCCTGCGCCGGGCCGAGCTCGTGCGCTCGACGACGAACGCGCGGATGGTCGTCCTGCGCAGCGGGTCCGCCGACCACGTCGCCGTCGAGGCGCGCTGCGTCGAGCTCTCCGGCGCGATGCTCCGCGTCCAGGGGGTGCCGTTCGCCGCCACCGGGCAGCTCTTCGAGTTCGACCTCTTCCTCATCCCGCGGGAGGCGGCGATCCGCGGCCAGTTCCGCGTCGAGCGCGTCAGCGGCGACGGTGTCCTGGAGGGGCGGCTCACCCGCCTGACGACGACCGACCGCGGCCGCCTCGTGCGCTGGGCGGCCGAGCACCAGGGCCGGAGGGTCGCCTGATGGCGCGCAAGGGCAGGAAGGCGGCCGAGGCCGACGCGGCGGAGCTCGCCGGGGAGGGCCGCCGTCAGCTCCTGCTCGCCGACCATCCGCGGGCGCTCCACCAGATCCGGACGATCCGCGCGTACGCCGCGCTCGGGCTCTTCCTCGTCGTCGCCTACTTCTCGCACCAGGCCGGGCAGCCGCTGGAGAGGATGCTCACGCGGGCGCTCGAGGCCGGCGTCGTCGGCTACCTCCTGGGGTGGTTCGGCGCCGTCATGCTCTGGCGTCAGCTCGCGCAGGCCGAGATCGAGTCCGCCCGCCGGAAGATCGTCGCCGCGCTGCTGGAGATGGAGGCGGCCGAGCGCAAGGGCGAGACGGCGTAGGGCCGCGGCCCGCGCTGAACGCCGATGGGCCGCATCGAGCGTCTCGGGCGCGTCCTTCCCGGCGACGGGCCGGTCGTCCCCGTCGCCCGCGTGCGGCCCCGCTCCCGGGCGGACCGCCGCGACGACGAGGAGGCCGACCGCGAGGACGCGCGCCGCGAGCGCGCGCGCCATCCGCCGGCCGGGCCGGCGCCGCCGCCCGACCCCTCGCCGCACGTCGACATCCGCGCCTGACGACGCGCCGCGCGCCGCGTGCCGCGCGCCGGCGCCCGCCCCCGCTCAAGGCCCGCGGGGCCCCGCCGACCACCCGGGGCGTGGACGTCTCGATCATCGTCCCGCTCACCGGTGACCCGGAGCGGGCCCTCCGCACCCTCGAAGCACTCGCCGGTCTTCCCGACGAGCCCCGTCACGAGGTCGTCCTCGTCGACGACGCCTCCGACGACCTCGCCCCGCTGCTCGCGCGCGTGACCGGCGACGCCACGGTCATCCGCCGCGACGAGCGCGCGGGCGCCGCCGCCGCCGTCCGCGCCGGGCTGCAGGCCGCGACCGGCGCGGTCGCCGTCGTCCTCGCCGAGGGCGCGCTCGTCCATCCGGGCGCGGTCGCCCTGCTCCACGACGCGCTCGCGGACGCCGGGCTCGCCGGCGCCACCGCCGACGCCCCGCACCCGACGGCCGCCCACGCCGTCGCCTGGCGCCGCCACGAGCACGCAGGCGCCGACGCCGTGCCCGACGCCCCCGACGACCGGCTCGTCGCCGCGATCGCCTTCGCCCTCGCCCCGCGCGGCCGTGTCGCCGCCGTCCCGGGCGCCGTCGTCGTCCCCCCGGCCGTCACGGTGGAGGACACGGTCGCGCGCGCCCGCCGGACCCCGGGTGAGGCGGTCGAGCTCTCGGTCGTCATCCCGACGCTCGACGCCGCCGGCCCGCGGCTGCGGGGCTGCCTGCGCGCGCTCCAGCGCCACACGACGGTCCCGCACGAGCTCATCGTCATCGACAACGGCGCGCCGCCGCAGGGCTTCACCGACCCGGTGAACGCCGGCCTGCGGGCGGCCCGCGGCCGCTTCCTCGTCGTCTGCAACGACGACGTGCACGTCGACGCCGGCTGGTGGGAGCCGCTGCGCGCCGCCCTCGACGGGGAGGATCCCGCCGCGGTCGTCTTCCCCCGGACGGTGGACGGCGCGATGCGCGAGGACTTCGCCGCGTGGTGCTTCGCCTTCCGCCGCGACACGCTCGAGGCGTACGCGGTGGCGCCCGGCGAGTTCTTCCACCCCGAGCTCCGGGTCTGGTTCCAGGACACCGACCTGCTCGCGCGGCTGCGTGCCGCCGGGCGGCCGCCGCGGCTCGTCCCCGAGTCGACGATCCGCCACGGCCTGAGCGAGACGGTCGCCTCGCCGGACCCGCAGCTGCGGGCGTGGATCGACGCGCAGATCCGCCGCGACCAGGTGCGCTTCGAGCAGCTCCACGGCGCCGCCGTGCCGGGCGCGGCGCGCTAGGCGGGGCGGCCGCGCTCAGGAGGCGCGCAGCAGGGCGGGCCGCCGGCGCAGGCGCGCCCGGACGGACGCCGCCCCCGCCTCACGGGGGAGCGCCAGCACGCAGGCCAGCCCGGCGAGCGGCAGCAGGACGATGACCTCGAGCGGCGCCCGCGGGCCCGCGGCGTCGGCGAGCGGCCCGAGCGCGGCGGCGGCGAGCCCGCCGACGCCGATCGCGAGGCCGAGCGTCACGCCCGAGGCGACGCCGAGGTGGTTCGGCAGGTAGGCCTGGCCCATGACGACGGAGATCGAGAACGTCGCGATCGCGATGAGCCCGATGAGCCCGAGCGCGACCGTCGCGAGCACCGGGCCGCCGAGCAGGAAGAGGATGAGCAGCGGCGCCTGGAGCGTGAAGGAGGCGAGCAGCAGCGGGCGGCGCCCGATGCGGTCGGCGAGGCGGCCGCCGACGAGCGTGCCGAGCGCGCCCGCGACGAGGAAGGCGATGAGCGCCGTCTCGCCGGCCGCCTTCGGGGTGTGCAGCACGTCGGTGAAGTACAGCGGCACGAACGTCATGAGGCCGAAGTAGACGATCGAGCGGGCGGCGACGGCGCCCGTGAGGGTGACGAAGGCGCGCCAGTCGTCGTGGAGGACGGCGGCCGCGCGGCCGTTGGCGGCGGTCGTGGCGCGGGCGAGCGCGGCGGCGTGGGCCGTCGCGCGGGTGCGGGCCTCCCGCAGGCGGGGGAGCTCGCGGGCGGTGAGGACCGCGCCGGCGAGGCCGGGGAGCGCGAGCAGGACGGTCGCGTGCAGGCCGAAGGGGAGGACCGTCGCGGTGACGAGCATCGGGCCGAGCGCCCAGCCGGCGTTGCCGCCGACGGAGAAGTAGCTCATGCCCGTCGCCTTGAGGGGACCGGCCGCGTAGGCCGCGGCGCGGGAGCCCTCCGGGTGGAAGGCGGCGACGCCGAGCCCGGAGGCGAGGACGGCGAGGAAGGCGGCGACCGGCGAGCCGAGCAGCCCGACGACCGCGAGGCCGGCCGCGGCGACGACGAAGCCGGCCGGCATGAGCCACGGGGCGGGGCGGCGGTCGGAGAGGTGGCCGAAGAGCGGCTGGACGATCGAGCTCGACATCGTCGCCGCGAGGACGAGCAGCGAGCCGGTGCCGTAGGACCAGTCGTGCGCGGTGAGGAGGAACGGGAGGAGGGCCGGGACGGCGCCCTGATAGACGTCGCAGAGGGCGTGCGCGAGGGCCAGGCGGGTCATCTGACGGCGGTCGAGCTGGAGGGCGTCCTGCGGCACGCCCGCCATCGTTGCGCGGGCAACCCATAACCACAAAGACCGGTCCGGACTACGCTGTAGAGCGATCGCTTATGGAACTGCGCCAGCTTCGCTATCTCGTCGCCATCGTCGAGCACGGGACGTTCACCGCGGCGGCCGCGGCGCTCCACGTCGCGCAGCCGGCGCTCTCGCAGCAGATGCGGCGGCTCGAGGCCGAGGTCGGCGTCCCCCTCCTGCGCCGCGGGGCCCGCGGGGTGCGCACGACGGAGGCGGGGGAGCTGCTCCTCGCCCGGGCCCGACGCGTCGCCGCCGAGCTCGACGCCGCGATCGCGGAGCTCGATCAGATCCAGGGCATCGAGCGCGGCCGCGTCATCGTCGGAGCGATGGGGTCGCTCGGGCCCGTCGACCTCCCGGCGCTGCTCGCCGCCTTCCACGCCGGGCACCCGCAGATCATCCTCGAGGTCAAGGAGGAACCGACGGTCGAGCTCGTCCGCCTCCTCGCCGCCGACGAGGTCGACCTCGCGTTCGCGACCCGCGGCCCGGCGCTGCCCGCCGGGGTCGTCGAGCAGGTCATGGCCGAGGAGGACCTCGTGCTCGTCGTCGGGCCCGAGCACCGCCTGGCGCGGCGGCGGACGCCCGTCCGCCTCGGCGCGCTCGCGGAGGACCCGTGGATCGCCTTCAAGGGCGGCACCGGCCTGCGTCAGGCGATGGACGCCGCCACGGCCGCCGCGGGGGTCCGCCCGCGCGTCGCCTTCGCCTCCAACGAGCTCGACCGCGTGCTCGCGCTCGTCGCGCGCGGGCTCGGCGTGTCGGTCGTCCCGCGGTCGACGGCGGACACCGCGCGCGACCAGGTCGCGATCCTCGACGTCGCCCCCCGCCTGCGCCGGCAGATCGTCCTGCTCTGGCGGGAGGACCGCCCGCACGCCCCCGCCGCCCGCGCGCTGCTCGAGCTCGCGCGCGCCGGCGTCCACGCCTGAGTGGACATCGCCTCAAGCCGGGTGCGCGCCCGCCGATCATTCCGCTTGCAAGGCAAGAAGGAGCCCCATGGACGGGACTCCGGGACGCACAACCCCACATCATCAAGGAGAGATGATCATGTCCCTCAGCATTCAGAACAACCTGCTCGCGATGCAGGCCCACCAGGCCGTCAACCGGTCGTCCGGTGACCTCGCAAAGTCGATGCAGAAGCTGTCCACCGGCTACCGCATCAACAGCGCGGCGGACGACGCAGCCGGCCTCGGCATCTCGGAGAAGATGCGTGGCCAGATCCGGGGCCTCGCCCAGGCGCAGCGCAACATCCAGGACGGGCAGTCCCTGACGCAGACCGCGGAAGGCAGCCTGGACGAGGTGCACTCGATGCTCCAGCGTGTCCGCGAGCTCGCCGTGCAGTACAAGAACGGCTCGCTCTCGTCCACGAACCAGGCCGCGATCCAGAGCGAGGTCAACAGCCTCGCCTCGGAGATCGACCGCATCGGGACGTCCTCGCAGTTCAACGGCATCAAGCTCCTCGACGGGTCGACCAGCTCGGTGACCTTCCAGGTGGGTGCCAACGACGGCGAGGAGATCTCCGTCGCCATGATCAGCCTCGGCGCGACGGTCGGTACGTCGTTCTCGAGCCTGAGCAGCGCGACGGCGCTGACGGACATCGATACGGCCATCGACAACGTGTCGTCGGCCCGTGCCACGTTCGGTGCGGTGCAGAACCGCCTCGATCACACCCTCGCGGTCTCCGCGACGGCGCAGCAGAACCTGACGGCGGCCGAGTCCCGCATCCGTGACGTCGACATGGCGGACGAGATGACGAAGCTCACCAAGAACCAGATCCTGCAGCAGGCCGGCAACGCGATGCTCGCCCAGGCGAACCAGGCCCCGCAGTCGGTCCTCTCGCTCCTGCGCTAGTCGCAGTCGCGGTCGGACACCTCGCAGTACCCGCCTCGCTCCGGTTCGCCGGGGTGAGGCGGGCGTGGTGCCCGCTTCGGCGGAACATGCAGGGCCACGCGGCGCCGGCGGCATCCGGCGCGCGGGGCAGGACACACGCTCCTTGCGGGTCGGCATACCCGCACGGGGGACGGATCAGGCGTCGGGCGGTCTCTCCCTGCAGAGGCCGCCCGCTCGTCTTGACCGGCGGCGCGCCTTCAGCGCATGACGACGCGCTGCGCCCGCCGGATGACGCCGAAGTAGTTCGTCGGCGCCACCCGCTGCAGGAGGTCCATCGCCTTCGCGTCGGCTCCGATGAGGACGCGGTCATGGCCCTTGTCGACGCCGCGCATGATCGTCTCCGCGGCCTTCGCCGGCGTCGTGCGGGCGATCTTCTCGAAGTCCTTCTTCAGCGCCGCGCCGTCGTCCCGGCGGCCGAGGTTGTCGACGTGGTGGCGGCCGTTGTTGACGATGTTCGTCCGGATGCCGCCCGGGTGGACGCAGATCGCGCGCACGCCGGTGCCGTGCAGCTCGTGGCGGAGGGACTCGGTGTAGCCGCGGACCGCGAACTTCGAGGCGTTGTAGGCGCTCTGGGTCGGGAAGGCGATGATCCCGAAGAGGCTCGAGATGTTGATGATCGCGCCGGAGTCCTGCGCGGTGAGGATCGGCAGGTAGGCCTGGGTCCCGTGGACGACGCCCCAGAAGTTGATGTTCATGACCCACTCGACGTCCTCGGTCGACTGGTCGGCGACGGTCTGCGAGAGGGCGACGCCGGCGTTGTTGATCACGAGGGCGATCGGGGCGGCGGCCCACTCCTGCACCTCGGCGGCGAGCTGCTGGTGCGCCCAGCGGTCGCTGACGTCCATGACCTTCGTGAGGACGGGGACGCTCAGCGTCTCGGCCGTCTCGAGCAGCCCGGCCTCGTTCACGTCGCTGAGGACGAGCGGGCAGCCGCGGGCGGCGAGGTTGCGGGCGAGGGCGCGGCCGATGCCGGAGCCGGCGCCCGTGATGATGGCGACGCGGCCGTCGACCTGCGTGGGGGAGGACATGGCGCGTGAAGGTACACCACCGTCGGATTCGGCCCGCTCAACGGTGGGCGGCGGCTGCCGATCATGGGGGAGATGAGCGTCGAGGCCGTCATGGCCCGCATCACGATGATCCAGCAGGGGCTGCAGCCGCCGACGGCTCCCGCCGGGGCGTCCGCCGCGCCGGCGTGGTCCGCCGACGGCACGACGCAGGTGCCGTCGGCCTTCGCGGCGATGCTCGGGAACGCGACGACGGGCGGGGACGGCGCGACGGCGGGGCTGACGGCGCCGCTCGCCGGGGGCGCGGCGCTCACGGCCGGCTCGCCGCTCACGGCCGCCTCGATCGGCGGGGCCGTCCCCGTCGGCGCCGTGGCACCGGGTGGGGACGCCGGGCAGCGGATGATCGCCCTCGCGCAGCAGGAGCTCGCCCAGGGCGTCGCCGAGCAGCCCCCGGGGTCGAACGACTCGCCGCGGATCGCCGACTACCGGACCGCGACGGCCGGCTCGGGCGTCGGCCCCTGGTGCGCGTACTTCGTCTCGTGGCTCGCGAAGCAGGCCGGCACGCCGGTCGGCGAGGCGGGCCAGGGCTTCGGGTCCGTCGACGCGCTGCACGCCTGGGCGCAGCGCACCGACCGCACGACCGCCGCGCCGGCGCCCGGCGAGCTCATCGTCTGGAACGAGCACATCGGGCTCGTCACCGGCGTGGACCCGAACGGCACGATCCACACGATCGAGGGGAACTCCTCCGACCGCGTCTCCGCCCGGACCTACGGCCCGGACGGGGGCGGCGCGCTGACGTACGTGAAGCTCGGCTGAATCGGCGCAGGGGCAGCGAACCCCACCGCAGAGGCGGCGTCCGCTGCCGGAGCCGCGGTCAGCCGGCGAGCGTGGCGTCCATCGTGATCTCGGGGACGCCCGCGAGCGCCTTGCTCACGGGGCACCCGGCCTTCGCCTCCTCGGCGTGCCCACGGAAGTGCTCCTCGCTCAGGCCGGGGACGGTGCCGACGACCTTGAGGTGGATCTTCGTGATCGACGGGCCGTCGTCGAGCAGGCGCAGCTGCACGACCGCCTCGGCCTCGACGGAGGTCGGGTTGTGGCCCGCCTCGGCGAGGATATTCGACAGCGCCATCGAGAGGCAGGCCGCGTGGGCCGCGCCGATGAGCTGCTCCGGATTCGCCCCCGGACCGTCTTCGAAGCGCGACTTGAACGAGTACTGGCCGGTGATGTCCTCACCGGCGGTGAAGACCCCGCTGCCGCCCTTGAGGTCGCCCTCCCACTTCGCCTTGCCCTTCGATGCCATGTCGTCTCCTCCTGGGTTTGGGGTGGAGGGACCAACCTAGCCGCCCGTGGCCCGTCGCCGGGCGCGCCTGAGCGCTCAGGCGGGGCGCAGGCCGGCCTTGTCGCCGGTGATGCCGAGCGACGGGACCGTCACGACGCCGCCCTCGTCGGTGACCTCGCCGATGACGGCGGCACCGGGGTGGTGCTGCGCGAGCGCCTCGACGGCGTCGTCGGCGCGCTCGGCGGGGACGACGCAGACGAAGCCGCAGCCCATGTTGAAGACCTCCCACATCTCCGGGACGGAGACGGCGCCGTGCCGGGCGATGAGGTCGAAGACGGGCGTGACGGGGAGGGGGGCGGAGATCCGCCAGCCGAGCCGGGTGCCGCCGAGCCGCAGGAGGTTCGTCAGGCCGCCGCCGGTGATGTGGGCGAGGCCGTGGACGGGGACGTCGCTGCGGATGAGGTCCATCACGGCGCGGACGTAGATGACGGTCGGCTCGAGGAGCGCGTCGAGGACGGAGGCGCCGCCGAGCTCGTCGGGCGTCGCGTGCATGTCGAGGGCCGGGAGGCCGCCCGCCGTGTCCTCGAGCAGCGCCCTGCGGGCGAGCGTGTAGCCGTTGGAGTGGGGGCCGGAGGCGGGGAGGCCGATGAGCGCGTCGCCGGGCCGGGCGTCCGCGCCGGTGATGACCGCGTCGAGCGCGACGGTGCCGAAGGCGGTGCCGCAGAGGTCGAAGCCGTGCGGGTCCGGGTGGCCCTTGATGAGCTCCGGGATGACGGCGAGCTCGCCGCCGGGGATCTCGATGTTCGCCTGCTCGGCGCCGGTCTTCAGGCCCTGGGCGATGCGGCCGAGCGCGGTCGGGTCCGCCTGCTGGACGGCGAGGTAGTCGACCATCGCGATCGGCTCCGCGCCGACGCAGATGATGTCGTTGACGTTCATCGCGATGCAGTCGATGCCGACCGTCTCCAGGCGGTCGGCCTGCTCGGCGAGCACGAGCTTGGACCCGACCCCGTCCGTCGAGAACGCGATCCCGAGGTTCGGCGCGACCCGCAGCACCGAGGCGTAGTGCCCCGACGGCAGGACGGAGGCGCTGGGGCGGTCCAGCTCGATCGTCGACAGCACGCGGACCAGGGCCCCGACGCCCTCGTCGGCCTGGGTGGTGTCGACGCCGGCGGCGGCATAGCTCTCGGACATCCCCCTCGATGCTGTCAGACAAGGCGGCGAAGCGGGTTCCGCCACCCCGCGGCCCGCCGCGCCCCGGGCCGCCGGCCCGCCGCGCACCCGCCCCGCCCCCGTCCGCCCCCCCAGAAGGTGAATGAAGGTTCAGGGTGCTCTGGGCCCCCGGAACCTTCATTCACCTTCATCTGTGACGTCGAGCGCGCAGATTCGGTGCGGAGAGGACGCAGGTGTGCCGTAGCGCCGTCGCAGGTCCGCAGCCGACACTGGGCGCGTGAACCAGGTGTGGCTTCCCGAGGGTGTGCGACCGGACGAGTGCCACCGTGAGCTGGGCGTCCCGGTCGACGGCATCATCGCGCGGCTCGCGGGCCGTCAGGAGGGGAACGTCCACGTCGCGCAGCTCCGGCGACTCGGCGTGACGCGCGAGCATGTACGCGTGCGCCGCCGCAGCGGGCAACTGCATCGCGACCGTCCCGGTCTCTATCTCGCCGGACGCGTGACGCAGTCGCCCGAGGGCCGGCGGATCGGCGAGGTGCTCCGCTCGGGCGCGGACGCGATGCTGGGCGGTCGCTCCACGCTCGTCGGCTGCGGCCTGCTGCCGGAGGACCGGGCGCGCCCCGTCGACATCGTCATTCCGGCGCGCCGCGCCCTCGACCGGGCGGGGGTGAGCCGCGTGTCCGTGCGCGCCCACGAGTGCACGGTGGTGGACGGCGTGATGTCCATGACCGTGCCCCGGGCCCTGCTGCACCTCGCGGCGATCCATGGCGACGCGGAGCTGCGCACGGCCTGGCGCGAGGCGGCCTACCGCCGCCGGCTCCACATGCCGGCGATCCTGCGGGTGCTCGACGAGCATCACGGGACGCCGGGCACGCGCGTCCTGCGTGAGCTCCACGCCGAGCGCGCGGGCCTGATCGGGCTGACCGCGAACGAGTTCGAGGACCGGATGCGGGCGATCCTCCTGGAGGCCGGAATGCCCGAGCCTCGCTGCGACCAGCCGCTCCGGATCGCGGGCACCGTGCTCCGGCCGGACCTCCACGTCGTCGAGCGAGGCCTCGTGATCGAGGCGGACGGGCGCGACGGCCACGATGACCCCGAGCGTCGCCGCGAGGACGCGCGTCGTGATGCGCTCTACCGGTCGAACGGCCTCACCGTCGTCCGCTACGGCTGGTGGGCGGTGACGTACGAGCGGCCGCGGGTGGTCGCCGAGATGGTCGCCTTCGACGCCCATTGGAAGCTGAATGAAGCTTCAGGGGGCCCACAGCACCCTGAACCTTCATTCACCTTCGGGGTGCGGCGGTAGCGCGGGGTGCGGCGGTAGCGCGGGGTGTGGCGGTATGCGCTTGTCGCGGCGTCAGCGCCGGCGCCCCCGCCACAGCACCGCGGCCGCGAGCGCCGTGCGGTAGGCCGCGTAGGGGGCGAGGGAGCGGTCGCGCTCGACCTGGCGGATGAGCCAGGTGGAGCCGAGGGTCGAGGCGAAGGAGGCGAGGACGCCGGCGACGAAGCGGCCGGCGAGGCCGGGGGGCAGGCCGCGATGCCAGAGGCGCGTCCCCTTGAGGAGCGTCGCGCCGACGATGACGGGCAGGGCGACGTGGCGGGAGAGGGCGTTCGCGTCCTCGCGGCCGAACCCCCGCCGGCGGGCGGCCGCGAGGGTCATGCCGTTGCGTGACGCCCCCGGGACGAGCGCGCAGGCCTGGGCGACGCCGAGCCACAGGGCATCGATCGCGCCCGCGTCGGCCCGGTCGCGCGAGGTCCCGCCGACCCGGTCCGCCCACGCCATCACGAGCGATCCCGCGATGAGGCCGCCCGCGATCGACCGGGGCGTGCCGAGGCGCTGCTCGATCGCCCGCTCGAGCGTGAGGCCGGCGACCGCGGGCACCGCGAACGAGAGGGCGATGAGCGTGATCCGCCGCCGGTCGAGGTCGAGCGCGGCGTCCTCGACCTCGTCGCGCAGGGCGATGAGCAGGGCGGCGGCCGTCCCCGCGTGGAGGGCGACCTCGAACGCCTTGCGCAGCTCCGGGTCGAGCTCGCCGTACGGCCACCCGGCGAGCCACGGCACGAGCGTGATGTGGCCCGACGAGGAGATCGGGAGCAGCTCGGCCGGCCCGTGGAGCAGCCCGAGGAGGACGGCGTCCCGCAGCGGCAGCGCGTCGAGCGGCGTGGTGACGGCGGAGCGCCCGCCCGCGGCCCCCGCCGAACCGACCCCCCGCGCCCCGGCCCCCCGGCGCGCGCGCATCAGACCGGCGTGACGTCCGCGGCCCGGCCGGAGGACCGGCGGCCCGGCCCCGTGCCCGGCCCGTCGTCGCCACGCCCGCGGTACCACCGCACGGCGAGATACCCCGCGCCGAGCAGGATGAGCGCGACGACGCCGTAGTCGACGTAGTGCAGCTTGTCCTTGATGTCGACCCAGTTGTCCTTCGCCGACTTGCCGGCGAGGCAGAGGCCGAAGTTCCACGGCAGCGCACCGAGGAAGGTCAGGAGCGTGAAGCGCCCGAGCGGCATCCGTGCCGCCCCGGCCGGGAACGAGATGAACGTCCGGACGACCGGGAGCATCCGCGAGAAGAAGACCGCGGGGGCGCCGTACTTCGCGAACCAGCGGTCGCCCCAGGCGAGGTGCGACTCGCTCAGGTGGAAGAAGCGCAGGTGCTTCTCGAGCAGCTCGTCGCGCCCGTAGTAGCCGATCGCGTAGGCGATGAGCGAGCCGACCACGTTGGCCACGGAGGCGACGACGACGGCGGCCAGCAGCGAGAACCTGCCCTCCGACACGTTGAACCCGGCGAACAGCATCGTCGCCTCGGAGGGGATCGGGATCCCGGAAGACTCGGGCACCATGAGCAGGAAGATCCCGCCCAGCCCGAGGTCGCCGACGACCCGGGTGGCGATGTCCGCGAGCGACTCGGTGATGCTCGCGAGCACCAGCACGGCAGAGAGCTTGAGCGTCAGCACTGCGGTCGAGGGTACCGGCGGGGGCCGGGCGCGGGTGTATACGTTGTCCCGCGCCATGGCCGTTCCGCTCTTCGATCCCGCCTCCCCGCTGCGCCCGCTGCGCGCGGAGATCGACGCGGCCGTCACGCGCGTCCTGGACTCCGAGCGGTTCGTCCTCGGCCGCGAGGTCGGCGCCTTCGAGGAGGAGTTCGCGGCCCACCTCGGCGTCCAGCACGCCGTCGGCGTCGCCAACGGGACCGAGGCCATCACGATCGCCCTGCGCGCGCTCGGCGTCGGCCCCGGCGACGAGGTCGTCGTCCCGTCCTTCTCCTTCTGGGCGAGCGCCGAGGCGATCCCGCCCGTCGGCGCCCGTCCCGTGTTCGCCGACGTCGACCCCGCGACGTACTGCGTGACGGTCGAGTCCGTGCGGGCGGCGATCACCCCGCGGACGAAGGCGATCATCGCCGTCCACCTGTTCGGGAACGTCGCGCCCGTCCGCGAGCTCGAGGAGGAGTTCGGCCTCCCCGTCGTCGAGGACGCCGCGCAGTCCGCCGGCTCGTCCGGCCCCGACGGCAGCCCCGGCGCGCTCGGCGCGATCGCGACGTTCTCCTTCTACCCGTCGAAGAACCTCGGCGCCTTCGGGGACGGCGGCGCGATCACCACCGGCGACGCCGCCCTCGCCGAGCGCGTGCGCTCCCTCCGCTTCCACGGCTCCCGCGACAAGGTGAGCTACCAGGACGTGGGCTACAACTCGCGCCTGGACGAGCTGCAGGCCGCGATCCTCCGCGTGCAGCTCCCGCACCTCGACGCCTGGGCCGCCCACCGCCGCGCCGCCGGCGAGTGGTACGCCGAGGAGCTCGCCGGCCACGACGCCGTCGTGCTCCCGCAGGCGACCCCCGGCGCCCGCCCGGCCTGGCACCTCTACGTCATCCGCCACGCCGCCCCCGACGCGCTCGCGCAGCACCTGCAGGCGCACGGCATCGAGTGCCGCGGCTACTACCGCCGGCCCATCGACGCGCAGCCCGCGATCGCCGCCGCCGGCTGGGGCCGCACGACCGACCTGCCCGGCACCGACGTCGCCGCCGCCGAGCACCTGGCCATCCCGATGAGCGCCGCGATCACCCGCGCGCAGGTCGCCGAGGTCGCGGCCGCCGTCCGCGCCTTCGCGGGCTGACGCGGCCACCGGCCACCGCCCGCCCCGCCCCGCCACCGACCGACCGACGGAGACCGAACGAACCATGCGCGTCTGGGTCGACCTCACGAACTCGCCGCACGTCCTCGTGCTCAAGCCGGTCATCGAGGCGTTCCGCGCGCGCGGCGCCACCGTCGAGGTCACCGCGCGCGACTTCGCCCAGACGATCGGCCTCGCCGAGCGCCTCGGCGTCGAGCACACGGTCATCGGGCACCACCGCGGCGAGAAGCTCGCGAAGAAGGCCGTCGGCCTCGCCGACCGCTCGAGCGCGCTCTACCGGTGGGCAAGGAAGCGCCCCCGTTTCGACCTCGCGCTCGGCCACGGCTCCAACGACATCACCGTCGCCGCCGCCCTCCTGCGCATCCCGCGCTCGACGATGTTCGACTACGAGTGGGCGACGGTCCAGCACACGATCAACTGCCGCCTGGGGAACGCCGTCGTCGTCCCGGACGCGATCCCGCTCGACCGCCTCGCGCGGTACGGGGTCACCGCGCGCAAGCACCAGCCGTACCCGGGCCTGAAGGAGGAGTACTACCTCGCGGGCTTCGAGCCGGACACGGCGGTCCTCGACGAGCTGCGGCTCGACCCGTCGCAGCCGATCGCCGTCGTCCGCACCCCGCCGGTCGTCAGCCTCTACCACCGCTTCGAGAACGACGTCTTCGCCGGCGTCCTGGACAAGCTCCGCGGGACGCAGACCGTCGTCCTCCCGCGCGTCGAGTCCCAGCGCAAGGAGCTCGGCGGCTTCATCGTCCCCGAGCGGGCGATCGACGCCCCGTCGCTCATCGCGCTCGCCGACCTCGTCGTCTCCGCGGGCGGCACGATGAACCGCGAGGCCGTCGCCCTCGGCACCCCGGTGTGGACGACGTTCGAGGGGCGCCTGGGCGCCGTCGACGAGCGGCTCATCGCCGAGGGGCGGATGCGCAAGCTCGAGGACGCCGCCGCGCTCGTGCTCGAGAAGCACGACCGCACCGGCGCGGCCGCGCGCATCCGGCGCGACCCGGACGTCCTCGTGGACCTCCTCAGCGCGCCGCTGCGCTGACGCCGCCGCCGGCGACCGCCGCCGCCCCCGGCGCGATCCACCGCGCCCGGAAGGCGTCGTCCGCCCGCGCGTACGCGGCCACGTCGCCGTAGCCGCCCTTCGTGTGGTGGATGAGCGGCAGGTCCTCGACCCACACCGATCGGCCCGCGGCCCGCGCCGCGAAGCACAGCTCGGCGTCGTAGCCGTGGAAGCCGGGCGGGTGCCCCGGCCCGTAGCGGAGGTTCGCGATCGCCCACGGGGAGAGGACCATGAGCAGCCCGTCGACCGTGTCCACGGGGCACGGGTGCCCGCCGAAGTCGACGACGCCGCGGGTCTCGGCGACGCGGCCGGCGCCGCGGCCCTCCCACCAGGCGAGCGAGCGCACGTCCGAGGCCCCGACCGCCCCGATGACCGCGACGTCGGGCGTCGCCGCCAGGCGTGCCCGGACGGTCGCGCAGAAGCCGGGGTCGAGCAGCTCGACGTCCTCGTGTATGAGGACGAGCGCCTCGACCCCGTCCATCGCGCAGACCGCGTCGAGGACCTCGTCGTAGGCGGTGAAGATCGACCCGGCCTCGGCCGTGGCGTGGACGAGGACGGTGTCGGGCTCGCCGGCGAGCCGCAGGCCGGGAAGGGCCCAGGCGCGGTAGGTGTCCTCGGAGCCGACGCAGGTGGCGAACACGAACATGGTCGCCCCGTTCGTCGGCTCGGACACCCGCGTCTTGACCCTGTCCCGGCGTCCGCGACAAGAGGGTTGCGTCCCGCTACCCTCGACGCAGACCCATGGAGCCGATCACCTCCAGCACGTATCGGTGCTCCGTCGCCCGGACCGTCGAGGTCGTCGGCGAGCGCTGGACGATGCTCATCCTCCGTGAGGCCTTCCTCGGGGTCAAGCGCTTCGACCGCATGCAGCGCGACCTCGGCATCGCCCGCAACATCCTCAGCGACCGCCTCGGCAAGCTCGTCGACCAGGGGATCCTCGAGAAGCGCCCCTACTCCGAGCGCCCGCCGCGCTTCGAGTACCGCCTCACCGCGAAGGGCCGCGACCTCTATCCGATCGTCGTCACCCTCATGCAGTGGGGGGACACGTACACGGCGCCCGACGGGCCGCCCGTCGTCCTCGTCCACCAGGACTGCGGCCAGGTGACGTCGCCGCAGCTCACGTGCGACTGCTGCGGCGGGCCGGTCCACGCGCTGAACGTGCGCCCCGTGCACGGCCCCGGCCTCGGCGCCACCGCGGCCTGACCCCCGCGCCGCGCGCGACCCGACGAAAGACCGACTTCCGGTCAAGTCGAAAATGACACGAATCGCGTGCGATCGGAGCGATCTCGGCGTATGCTGGAATCCCGAGGCGCCCGGGGCAGGGCGCGGACCTCGGGAGCTTGCGGATCAGGGCGCCACCCGGCGCGTGCGAAGGAGGGGGAACGAGCACACGAGGTCTCCAGAGCGGTCACCCGAGATGACCGCCTCACGCCGAAACTTCCGCGCGACGGCCTGCGCGCGACCTCCGGACCGGGACCCGTGTCCCCTCTCGGTCCGGCGAGCAGGCGACCCGCCGTCCGTCCGCCCTGCCCCGGGACGGCCGGACACTTGGGCTGGTCGCCGCCCCGGTCCCGCTCGTCGCACGATGCGACGAGCGGGATCCATGGGTCTCCTCGCGTAGACTGCGGACCCATGCGTCGGCGTCCGCGCACCGCAGCGATCCCGCTGCACCGCCATTCGCTGCCCCAGATGGCGATCGACGCGGTGCTCGTCGCGATCTCCTACTACGTCGCGTACAAGCTGCGCTTCGACCAGGGGCTGCCCGAGCGGTACGACGACCTCCTCAAGGCGACGGTCGGCTGGACCGTGCTCATGAGCGTCGTCGTCTTCGCGATGTTCCGCCTCTACCAGCGGTGGTGGCGCTACACCCGCCAGCGCGACTACGTCTCCATCGTCCAGGCCGTCGTCGTCGCGACGCTCGCGACCGCCGGCTTCGTCGCCCTCGTCAAGCCGGTCACCGCCCCCTCGAAGGCGGGCGAGGTCGCCGTCTCGATCCCGACCGGCGTCCTCGGCACGTTCTTCCTCCTGACGCTCGCCCTCGTCGGCGGCGCCCGCTGGGCCGCGCACGCGGTCTACGAGCGCCCGCTGCACGGCTTCCGGGCGAACAAGGACGCGCGCGGCGTCCTCATCGTCGGGGCGGGGGACGGCGGGCAGCTCGTCCTGCGCGAGATCCTCCGCAACCCCGGCCTCGGCCTCACGCCCGTCGGCTTCGTCGACGACGACCCGCTGAAGAAGGGCCAGCGGATCGACGGGGTGAAGGTGCTCGGCACGACGGGGGACGACTTCGCCGAGGTGCTCGAGGAGGTCGCGCCCGACGAGGTGACGATCGCCGTGCCGTCGGCCCCGGGCACGCTGCGCGCCCGCGTCGTCCGCGAGTGCCGCAAGGTCGGCATCCCCGTCCGGACGCTGCCGACCGTCTTCGAGCTCCTCCAGACGGGCGGCAACCTCGTCCAGCAGGTGCGCGAGGTCCAGGTCGAGGACGTCCTCGGTCGCGAGCCGGTCCTCATGGACATCGAGAAGTACGGCCGCTACCTCGCGGGCGAGAACGTCATGGTCACCGGGGCGGGCGGGTCGATCGGCTCCGAGCTCTGCCGCCAGATCGCGCGGGTGGGGCCGCGGCGCCTGATCCTCCTCGACCACGCCGAGGACAACCTCTTCAAGATCCAGCGCGAGCTCATCGACGAGCGGCACGTGCACCCGGACGGGCTCGGCATCGTCCTCGCGGACTGCAAGCACGGCGAGCGCATGCGCGAGGTCTTCCGCGCCCACCGGCCGACGATCGTCTTCCACGCCGCCGCGTACAAGCACGTCGGCCTCATGGAGACGAACCCGGTCGAGGCCGTGAACAACAACGCGATCGCGACGCGGCTGCTCGCGCGGCTCGCCGGCGAGCACGGCGTCCGCCGCTTCGTCCTCGTCTCGACCGACAAGGCCGTGAGCCCGGCGACGGTCATGGGTGCGTCCAAGGCCCTCGCGGAGTACGCGATCGAGGCCGCGACCGTCCGCTGGCCGGGGACGCGGTACAGCGCGGTGCGGTTCGGCAACGTCCTCGGGTCCAGCGGCTCGGTCGTGCCGATCTTCCGGCGCCAGATCGCCCGGGGCGGCCCGGTGACGGTCACCGACCCGCGCATGAAGCGCTACTTCATGACGATCCCGGAGGCCGTGCAGCTCATCCTGCGCTCCGGCAACCTCGGGGGCGACGACCCGATGCCCGGCGGCGAGATCTACGTCCTCGACATGGGCGAGCCGGTCGAGATCATGCAGCTCGCGCGGGACATGATCGAGCTGTCGGGACTCCGGCCCGACGAGGACATCGCGATCGACGTCATCGGCCGCCGGCCGGGGGAGAAGCTCGACGAGGAGCTCTACAACCCCTTCGAGCGGGTGCAGCCGACCCCGGTGCAGAAGATCTCCCGGGCGGAGCGCGACCCGCTCGACCCGGCCCAGGTGGAGGCGATCTTCAACGAGATCCACCTGCTCGTGCTCGAGGGGGACGCGGCGGCGCTCGCCGTGAAGGTCGCCGAGCTGACGGCGGCCGGGCGGGCCGTCCTGCCGCAGCTGGCGGACTGAGCCGCGCCGGCCCGCGCCCGGCGACGGGCGGTTCCGGCGCCGGGGTTCCCTAGACTTGCGTCGTTCATGCTGGACTTCGCCGTCGCGGCCCTCTCGGTCACCGAGAAAATCAAGGACGTCGGGTCGTATGCGGGCTTCGCGTCCGTCATCGGCCTGGCGGTGCTCTCGGTCCTCTACTTCGCCCAGGCGCGCGAGCTGAAGCGCCTGCGCGAGTGGGCCGGCCGTGCCCCCGAGCGCGCCGCGGAGATGCAGGAGCGGATCCAGGCCGACGCGGCCCGCCGCGCCGCCGCCCCGCCCGCGCGCACGCCGGCCACGCAGCCCGCGACCGCCGCCGCGACCCAGGCGACGACCGTCCAGCGCCCCGGCGCCCCGGGCGTCGTCCCCGCCGCCGCGGGCCCCGCGTCCCCGGTCCCGGCACCGGGGACCGCCGCCCCCGCCGCCGCGCCCGCGCCCGCCGCCGCGCCGGCCCCCGCTCCCGCCACCGCCGCGGCCGCGGCCGCCGCCGGTGCCGCCGCCGCGACCGCGGGCGGCGCGGGCACCGCCGCGTCCCCGAGCGGCGCCGCCACCGCCACCTCCGACGCGCCGAAGCCCGACGGCACGCCCGCGGCCTCCCCCGGCGGGAAGCCCGTCGACGAGGACGCGACGCAGGCCATCCCGGCGGTCACCCCCGAGGCGGCGGCCGCGGCCACCGCCGCCGCGGGGGCGTCCGGCGCCTCCGCCGCCGCGGCACCCCCGTCCGCGACCGGGTCCGCCTCCGGCCCCGCGCCCACCGCGGCGCCGGCGCCCGCAGCGGCGCCGGCGCCCGCCCCGCGCGTGCCGCCCGCGTGCCCCCAGCCTGCGGCCGCGCTGCGGAGCACCCCGCCCGCCGCGGCCTCCGTGCGCTCGTCGGTCCGCCGCCCCGGCGCTCCGCCCGTCATCGAGCCCGAGAAGACCTCGCCGCTGCGCAGCACCGCTGCGGTGGTCGGCGGCGGCCTCGTCGTCATCGTCGTCGCGGTCCTCCTCATCACGCAGGTCTTCGGGGGCGGCGGCTCGGGCGGCTCGAGCACCCCGACGAGCGTCGCCTCGACGACGTCGGCCACCTCCGCCGCCGCGGCCTCGACCGGCTCGTCGACCACGACGACCCCCGCCGCGACCACACCCGTCCGTGCGGACTACACCGTCTACGTCCTCAACAGCACGCAGACGAACGGCGCCGCCGCGACGGCCGCGAGCCTCCTGGAGACGAGCGGCTACCGCATCGCCGGCAAGGGCCAGGCGGTGACCCAGACGATGGCGAAGACCGTCGTCGCCTACCAGCAGGGGAGCAAGCGCGCGGCCGTCGACGTCGCCAAGCTGCTCGGCCTGACGCCGGCGAGCATCGCCCCGGCGACCCAGAACGACATCGTCGCGGGCCAGAACGCGAAGGTCGTCGTCACGCTGGGCGCCGACGCCGTCAAGTAGCCACCGTCCGAGACCCCGCCCGCCGCCCCGGCCGCGCCCCCGACCTCTTGATCTTCCTGGCCCGACACGGCGAGACCCCCTACAACGCCGAAGAGCGATTCCAGGGACAGGTCGCCGTCGGACTCACCGAGCGCGGGGTGCAGCAGGCGCACGAGCTCGCCGCCGTCGCCGCCGAGCGGGAGTGGGCCGGGCTCTACTGCTCGCCGCTGCGCCGCGCCCGGCAGACCGCCGACATCGTCGCCGCCGGCATCGGCCTGGAGCCGATCCCCGACGACCGCTTCATGGAGGCGGACGCGGGGACGTGGACCGACCGCCTCTACACGGAGATCGAGGCAGACGACCCCGAGGGCTGGGCCGCGTACCACGAGACCGACCCCGACTTCCGCTTCCCGGGCGGCGAGTCGCTCGAGGAGCTCATGGAGCGCGCCGTCGACGGCTTCGTCGCCGTCACCCACGGCGGCCGGCTGCCCGCGCTCATCGTCTGCCACCGCGGCGTCATCCGGGCCGCGCGGTCCCACACCCACATCCGCGGCCTCGAGACGTTCATGGCGTGGGACGTCCCGAACGGGACGCTGGAGCCGCTGTGAGCGCGCCGGCCGCCACGCCGCCCCGGGCCGGCGTCCCGCCCCGTCTGCCGGTCGTCGTCTTCACCCTCCTCGTCGCCTCGACGTTCGCCGCGTTCTTCGTCGCCCAGCGGCTGAAGCACGATCCCTCGCCGGTGCAGCAGTACCTCCAGTACCCGGTCTTCTCGCCGAACGGGGACGGCCGCTTCGACGCCGAGCGCATCAACTTCAAGCTCCGCCGCGCGGACGACGTGACGATCGAGGTCCTCGACCGCCGCGGCGACCCGGTCCGCAAGCTCGTCGACGCCCGCAGCCTGCCCGCCTACCGCCAGACGCGCTTCAGCTGGGACGGGCGCACCGACGACGGCGCGCGCGCGCCCGACGGCCGCTACCGCATGCGGATCACGCTGCGCCGCGAGGGCCGCTCGCTCGTCCGCCCCGACTCGTTCGTCCTCGACACGACGCCGCCGCGCGTCGAGGTCCTCTCGATCGGCCCGAAGCCCGCGGGCGCCGGCCGCCCGATCCCGAAGATCCTCCCGTCGGTCGACGGCGCCCCCGCGCGCGTCCGCTTCCTCTCCCCGGGACGGAAGACGACGGCGACGGTCTTCCGCACCGACCCCGGGCACCTCGCGCGCGTCGACGGCCCCGTGCCGCTGCCCGACGGGGCGGACGTGTGGAGCTGGGCGGGGACGACCGCCGCGGGCGCGCCCGCGGCCCCGGGCACCTACGTCGTCGTCATCACCTCCCGCGACGTCGCGGGCAACATCGGCACCTCGGTGCCGCTGAGCCGCCGGACCGGCCTCCCCGTCGTGACGTACGGGACCCCGTTCGCGGGACACGGCGGCATCACGATCCGGCGCCTCGGCGTCCTGCCGCCCGCGATCCAGACCGTCGGCGGCGCCCTCGGCGCGGTGAGCGTCGACGCGCGGTCCGCGCCGTACCGCTGGTCGCTGCGACGCGTCGGCGGCCCGCGCAGCGCCGCCCGCCGCGGCGGCAAGCGCTCGCCGTTCCTCAAGCTCCACGCCCCGCCCGGCGTCTCGCGCCTCTTCCTCCTCAGCGTCCGCGCGAACGGGGTGCAGCAGCGCGTCCCCTACCCGGTGCAGTCGACGACGTACGTCGCGGGCCCGAGCGACGCGGCCCCGCACGGCGTGCTCGTCGTCCTGCCGGTCATGACCTGGCAGGGCCGCAACCCGGTCGACGACGACGGCGACGGCCTGCCCGACCTCCTCGACCGCGGCCTGCCGGTGCGCCTGGCCCGCGTGTACGCCGGCGACGGCCTGCCGTCGGGGTTCATGGCGAACGAGGGGCCGCTCATGGCCTACCTCGACGCGCACCGCCACCGCTACGACCTCACGACGGACGTCGCGCTCGCGACCTCGCCGCCGGACCTGCGCCGCTATCGCGGCGTCCTCATCGCCGGCGACGCGCGCTGGCTGCCCGTCGCCGTCGGCAAGGCGCTGCGGAGCTTCGTCTCGGCCGGCGGGACGGTCGTCTCGCTCGGGACCGAGTCGCTGCGCCGCTCGGTGACGCTGACCCCGCGCGGCCGCCTCACCGACCCGACGCCGCCCGCCGCGACCGACCTCTTCGGGGCGCGCCTCGCCCCGGTCGGGCCGAACACGCAGCCGATCGAGAACAGCCTCGACAAGATCGACCTCTTCCGGGGCGGGACCGGTAGCTTCCACGGCTTCCCCGCGGTCGAGCGCACGATCGGCGCGGACGCCGGCGGGACGCTCGTCGCCTCCGCGGTCGACGCGACCGGCAAGCCGGTCATCGTCGCCAACACCCTCGGCAAGGGCCTCGTCGTCCGGACCGGCCTCGCCGGGTTCGCCTCCCACCTGGGCGCGGACCGCAACGCGGCCGCCCTCATGGAGAGCATGTGGCTCAAGCTCTCGCGGTGATCCTCGTGGCGGCCCTCGCCGCCGGCGCCCTCGTCGCCCCCGTGGCGCGTCAGCGGGCGGGCGCGATGCTCGGCGCCCTCGCGGTGACGCCGATCCTCCTCGTCGCCCACGTCTGGGACACGAGCGCGTTCCACACCTTCAAGGACCACCCGCCGCTGCTCGCGGTGGCCGCGGTCGCCGGCGGCGCGGTCGTCCTCGCGCTCGCGGCCGTCTTCGACCGCCATCCGTCGTGGTTCGGAGTCGCCGCCGTCGCGATGGTCCCGTTCCGCATCCCGATCGCCGTCGGCGGCTCGACGTCGAACCTCCTCGTCCCGCTGTACGTCGTCATCGGCGCGGGCGCGCTCGCCTACGCGCTGCCGCGGCTGCGTGCGTCGGGGACGTTCTTCGGCGGTCCGCCCGCGGCCGCGCCGAGCGCCGACACGCTCGCGGGCGTCCTCGCGCCGGCGCCGGAGGCCGCGCGCCGGCCCGAGCACCCGGCGCAGCGCCTGGAGTGGCTGCTCGCCGCGACGCTCGTCCTCTACGCGCTGCAGGCGACGTACTCCTCGGACGCGGGCCACGCGCTCGAGAACGTCGTCTTCTTCTACGTCCCGTTCGCGCTGCTCTTCGTCCTCCTCGGCCGGATCACGTGGACGGCGCAGCTCGTCGGCCGCTGCCTCACCGTCCTCGCGGGGCTCGCGCTCGCGTTCGCCGGGATCGGCTTCGTCGAGTACGCGACGAAGCACGTGTTCCTCAACCCGCGCGTCATCACCTCGAACCAGCTCGAGTCCTACTTCCGCGTCAACTCGCTGTTCTTCGACCCGAACATCTACGGCCGCTTCCTCATGGTCGTCATGCTCGGGCTCGCGGGGACGGTCCTGTGGGCGCGGACGCAGCGCACCGCGCTCGCGGCGACGGCGGTCCTCGTCGTCCTCTGGGCTGGGCTCGTCCTGACCTTCTCGCAGTCCTCGTTCGTCTCGATGCTCGTCGGCCTCACCGTGCTCGGCGGGCTGCGCTGGGACCCGCGCAAGGCGGGGATGGTCGCCGGGGTGGGGGTCGTCCTCGCGCTCGGCGTCGCGCTGCTCGTCCCGAGCGTGCGCTTCAACGTCTCAGGTTCGAAGTCGGCGGACACGTCGACGAGCGGCCGCTACGACCTCATCAGGGGCGGCCTGGACCTCTTCAAGGACGCGCCGCTCACCGGGCAGGGCGCGGGCGCGTTCGCGAAGGACTACCGGCGCACGCAGAAGAGCTCGAGCGAGACGTCGGCCTCGGCGTCCCACACGATCCCCATCACGGTCGCCGCCGAGCAGGGCATCGTCGGCCTCGCGCTCTACCTCGCGCTGCTCGCCGCCGCCCTGTCGCGCCTGTTCAAGGGGGCGGTCGCGTCCGTGCCGCGGGCGATCGTGGCGGCAGCCTTCGTCGCCCTCGTCGTGCACACGTTCATGTACGCGGCCTTCCTGGAGGACCCGCTCACCTGGACGCTGCTCGGCATCGGCGTCGCGCTCGCGCGGGTCGCGCCGGGGACGCCGGACGCGCGCGCCCGCTCGGAGGCGCGCCGCGCCGCCGCGGCGGCCGCCGCCGCTCAGGGCGCCTGAGCGGGGGCGCCGCGCGGCGGCAGGGCCGCCGCGAGGTGGACGGCGCGCCGCGGAACCCCTCGCGCCCGGAGCAGCGACGGCCGGCGCGGGTCAGCGGCCGCCGGTGTCCACCCCGACGTCGCCCAGCCGCTCCCACAGCGGCGCGTTCTGCCTCCGCGCGGTCTGCTCGAGCGCCCAGGCGCGGACCGCGTCGTCCGGGTCGGTCCGCGTCCCCGCAGCGGCCCGCAGCGCGGCGACGAAGGCAGGCGCGCCGTCCGCGAACGTCACGACGTCCGCCCACGTGCGCGCGCCGGCGAGCGGCGGGGAGACGGTCCGCCGCCCGAGCAGCGCGTACTTCAGGATCCGGAACGGCAGCCCGGCGTCGTTGAACGGCTCCACCTTGAACGGGATGATGCCGACGTCCGCGCAGAGGATCAGCCGCGCGGCGGCCTCGTCGTCCTGGCGGCCGAGCCACACGAGGTTCGGCGCGGCGCGGCAGGCGGCGTACTCCGGGTCGCCGGCGCACTCGTCGTCGTGCCAGGCGCCGACGAGCAGGAGGACGAGCTCTGGCATACGGCGGCTCACCTCGTGCAGGAGCGCCCAGTCGGTCCGCCACCCGAGATGGCCGAGCGAGACGGCGACGACCGGCGGCCGCGCCTCGCCCTCGGGGCCGCGGTCGCCCCGCGGGTCGGGGGCGGGGAAGCCGTCCGCGCTGAGCGGGACGAGCGTCGCGTCGCGGCCGGCCTCGCGCTCGATGTCCGCCAGTGCGCCGGAGGCGACGAAGGTGATCTGCGCGCGGGAGGCGGCCTGCTCGTGGAGCTGCTCGAGGCGCCGGCGCATCCGCGGGCTCGCGTCGTACGCGTGCTCGTAGCGGTCCCAGCGGCCGTACCAGAGCTCGCACTCGCCGCCGACGGCGAGGAGGATCGCGCGGGCGAGCAGGTACTGCAGCGGGTGGAAGATGACGACGACGCGCGGGACGCCGCCGACGGACGGGTCGCGCCGCGCGTCCCGCGCGAGGACCTTCACGAGGCGCCGGGCCTGGCCGCCCGCGAGCGCGTCCGCGACCGGGCCCGGCAGGCGCCCGAGGACGCCGTAGGGCGTGCGCGGCGGGTCGACCGCGACGACGCCCGGCGCCTGCAGCAGGTCCTGCGCCTGGTCGCGCAGGAGGAAGGCCTCGAGCTCGCGGGGGAGGAGCAGCAGGCAGAGGGGCCGCAGGCTCGGGTCGTGGCGGGTGGGGTCGGGCAGCGGCACGGCTGCGCGGAGGCTACCGGCGTGCGAACCTTCGCCTGTGGCCGGACCGATCCCACCCCATCGCCACGGCAGCACGATCCGCACGCTCGCGGAGGCGCGCGCCGAGCTCTGGCGCAGTCGCTCGCCGCGGATCCTCGCGACCGGCGTCGCGCTCGCTCTGCTCGCCCGGGTCGCGTTCGGGGGTGGGCCGTCGTGGCGGGACGCCGTCGCCGTCGCCGTGATGCTCGGCGTCTTCCCGTTCGGCGAGTGGGCGATCCACGTCTACCTCCTGCACCTGCCGCCGATCCGCTGGCGCGGGCGCCGCGTGGAGCTCGTGACCGCCGCCGCCCACCGCGAGCACCACGAGCGCCCGCACCACCTCGGCCTCATCCTCCTCGGGCCGGCCGAGGCGCTCGGGCTGCTGCTGCTCGCCGTCCCGCTCGTCGTCGGGACGCTCACCGGGCTGCTCACGCTCGCCGGCGCGGCGCCCGGCCTCGGCGCGGTGCTCACCGCGACGCTCACCACGTACGTCCTCATCGGCGTCTACGAGTGGACCCACCTGCTCATCCACACCGCCTACCGGCCGCGCAGCCGCGCCTACGCCGCGGTCCACCGCGGCCACCGGCTGCACCACTTCAAGAACGAGCACTACTGGCACGGCATCACCTCGACGGTCGCCGACCACGTGCTCCGCACCGCGCCCGACCACCGGACCGTCGAGCGCTCCCCGACCGCGCGCACCCTCACCGAGGCCCCGCCTGCGCCGCAGCCGCCGCAGCGTCCCGTCGCTCCGTGACCTCGTACCTCAAGCGCCTGCTGGCCAGCAGCGTGGCCTACCAGGCGCCGAGCCTGCTCTCCGCGCTGCTCGCGATCGGCACCCTGCCGCTCTACACGCGCTCGCTCACGCCCGCCGACTACGGCTACGCGGAGACCCTGCTCACGTTCATCATCCTCACCTCGATCGTGCTGCGGCTCGGGCTCGGGGAGGCCTTCGTCCGCTTCTGGTTCGACGACGAGGACGCCGGCCGCCGCGTCCGCCTGGCCCGGACGATCAGCGCGCTGACGCGGGCGGTGACGACGGTCGCGACGGCGATCGGGATGGCCTTCGCGGACCCGCTCTCGCAGCTCCTCCTCGGCAAGCACGACGCCGGCCTCATGCGCCTCGGGCTGCTCGGCCTGTGGGCCTTCACGAACCTCGAGCTCGCGACCTCGCTGCTGCGCGTGCAGGAGCGCCGCGTCGCCTTCGTCCTCACCTCGATCGGGAACGTCCTGCTGACGATCACGCTGACGGCGACGCTCGTCGTCGGCCTCGACGGCGGTGCGCGCGGCTACGTCCTCGGGAACTACGGCGCCTCGACGATCGTCCTGCTGACGCTCTGGTGGCGCGAGCGCGAGTACCTCGGCGTGCGCCTCCCGCGGGCGACCGTCCCGCTGCGGCCGCTGCTCGCCTTCGGCGGGCCGACGATCCCGGCGGACGCGACGGTCTTCGCCCTCAACGTCATCGACCGGGCGTACATCCTGCGCGCGCAGTCCGCGAGCGCCGCCGGGGTCTACGCGGTCGCGGTGAAGCTCTCGACGGCGGTCATCGTCGCGGTGCGCGGCTTCCAGGCCGCGTGGCCGCCGCTCGCCTACTCGGTCCAGGAGGACGGCGACGCCCGTCGTCTCTACGCCGTGGTGACGACCGCGTACGTCGCCGCCACCGGCCTCGTCGTCGCCGCCCTGACGCTCATGAGCCGCTGGATCGTCCGCCTGCTGTCGACGCCGGACTTCTACGCCGCCCACGCGGTCATCCCGTGGATCGCGCTCGGCTGGGCGCTGTACGGGCTGAACCTCGTCTTCATCACGATCGCGGGCCGCGCGAAGGTCATGACGCGCAACTTCCCGGCGGCGGCGGCGGGCGTCCTCGTCAACGTCCTCGTGCTCGTGGCGCTCGTCCCGTCGCTCGGCCTCCGCGGCGCCGGCATCGCCCTCTGCGCCGCCTACGTCGTGATGATCCTCGTCATCCACCGCCTCACCCGCGTCCTCTTCTCGGTCCCGTTCGAGTGGGGCCGGCTCGCGGCGATCGCCGCGGTCATGGGCGGCCTGAGCGTCGGCGGCGAGCTGCTCCTGCCGACGTCCGGCGCGGGCGGCTTCTTCGCGCGCGTCGCCGTCCTCGCCGCGATCCCGGTCCTCCTCTACGCCGGTGGCATCATGCGCCCGGAGGAGAAGGCCGGCCTCACGGCGATCGCCCGGTCGCTGGCGGCGCGGCGGGGCGGGCGCGGTGGTGGCGGCGGCGTCGACGCGACCTAGATGGTTCGTTCCACGGATCGGTCAGGCGTAGTAGGCAGTGAGGTTGCGTGGTGGGCGGCCGAGGCGTTCGTTGAGAGCGATCGCGGCGGTGAGAGCGAGGAACTTGGCGGCCAGGCGGGTGCGGAGCGTGTGGAGCTCGCGGGCGCGGTGGTCCTCGAGGTTGAGCATGTCTTTGCATGTCCAGAAGATCGATTCCACGCATTGCCGGATCGGGGCCAGGTGCGGCTCTTTGCCGGCCTCGTCCTTGCGTCGGGGGCGGACGATCGTGGCGCCGAGCGCGGAGGCTTGGGCGTGGAAGTCGCGGCCGGAGTAGCCCTTGTCGCCGATGACGGTGACCGGGCCGTTGCGGTGGCAGCGGGCGAGCATGTCCAGCGCGACGTCTCGTTCGCCCGTTTTCGGGGAGGTCAGGGCAAGGGCGCGTGGAGTGCCGTCGGTCGCGAACAGGCCGTGCAGGCGGAAGCCCCAGAAGAAGCGGGAATGGCTGGCGCAGTAGCCGTACTCCGCGGCGTTGCCCAGGGCGCTGCGGCGCGTCGTTTCGACCGAGCGACCGCATTCGACCGGTGTGCTGTCGACCACGAGCAGGTCGTCGTCAAAGCCGTTGGTGTGGCGGGCGAACTCGAGGATCAGCGCTTCGATTTTGTCCGACAGGCGCTGGCGGCGTTTGACGAAACCCGGGCGCTTGGGCAGTCGCGGGAACAGGTGCCCCAAGCGATGCGGTGCCATCGCCCAGAACTGCTCGTCAGAGCTGATCCGCAGTACCTGCTGAGCCACGCTCAACGTGACGACCTCCGCGTCGGTCAAGATCCGTTTGGCGTTCTTGCCCTTCGCAGGCAGGAGATCGTCGCAGGTGCAGTAAACAGCGATCAGCAGCAGGTCGAGGTCGGCGTCCATCGAGGCCCCCAGGGTCGGCGTTGGCGAGATAGCACCGCCGACTTCGACCTGCCTGCTTATGTCACCTGCCTACCCGACTCCTCCGCCCCCGCCGTGGAACGAACCATCTAGAGTCGCGCGCCGCCCTTGTTGCGCTCGTAGGCCGCCTCGCGCAGGCCCTCGCCCTCGTCGGGGCGGAGCGTCGCGGAGACGTGACGCCGGTAGCGTCGGGGGTCGTGGCCGGGGACGACGACGGCGACGAGCGAGCGCACGAGGTACGTGTAGGCGGTGAGCCAGCGGACGGCCCACGCCGCAAGGCGGGAGTGGTGCTTGCGCATGTAGCGGTCGCGGTTGCGGGAGAGCTCGACGATCCGCCGCTCGGGGACGGCGCCGGTCGAGAGCTGCTCGTGGTGGATCGCCTCGGCCGACGGGACGTACAGCGTGTGCCACCCGGCGAGGCTCAGGCGCTTGCAGAAGTCGACCTCGTCGGAGTAGACGAAGAACATCGGGTCGAGCCAGCCGATCTGGGCGGCGGCCTCGGTGCGCACGAGCATCGCGGCCGACTGCGCCCAGTCGACCCGGCGCGTGCGGTCCCCGCGCGACTGGACGGTGATGCGCCGGTGGAGGAAGAGCGCCCCGGCGAGCGCGGTCGCCGGGGTGGGGAAGCGCCAGGCGCACGGCTGCCAGGTCCCGTCCGGCCGCAGGAGCTGGGCCCCCGCCGCCCCGGCCTCGGGGTCGGCGTCGAGCGCCTCGACGAGGGCGGCCGTCGCGCCGGGCCGCAGCTCGGAATCCTCGTTCAAGAGCAGGCCGTAGCGCCCGGCCGCCCGCTGGAGCAGCAGCGTGTCGTTCTCCGCCTTGCCGCGGCGGCGGTCGTTGACGATGACGCGGTCGACCGCCGCGTGGGCGCGGGCGGCGCCGACCGAGCCGTCGCGGGAGGCGTTGTCGAGGACGAGGACCTCGGTCGTGAGCCCGGTCGCCTCGATCGCCGCGCGCTCCGCCGCGATCGCGTCCAGGCCGCGGACGAGCAGCTCGCGCTGCTCGGTGTTCACGACGAGGAAGGACAGGTCGACCGCCACTGGCCGCCCATTCAAGCGGACGTGGCCGTGCGTTGTCGTATCGTCGCCGCTGCGGTGCGTGTCCACGTCGTCGATCCCCCGGCCTACACCCCGCCGTACGACCGGGCGCTCGCGGCCGCGCTCGCCCGCGCGGGCGCCGGCGTGACGCTCGTCACCGCGCCGTTCCGCCACGGGGAGGTCCCGCCCGCCCTCGGCTACGAGGTCCGCGAGACCTTCTACCGGCGCGCCCTCCCGCGCCCGCTCCAGCACGTCCCGGACATGCTCGCCTACGCCGCGGCCCGCCGCCGCGACCGGCCGGATGTCGTCCACTGGCAGTGGGCGGCGATCCAGGAGCTCGACTGGGCGCTCACCCGCCTCGGTCCGCGCGGCGTCCGCGTCCTCACCGCGCACGACGTCCTGCCCCGCGTGGCGCGCCCGCTGCAGACCGCCGGCCAGCGGCGCCTCTACGCCGGGGTGGACGCCGTCGTCGCCCACACCGAGCACGGCCGGCGGCGCCTCGTGGCGGAGGCCGGCGTCGACCCCGCGCGGGTGCACGTCATCCCGCACGGCGCCTTCACCCACCTCTCCGGCCTCGTGCCCACGCCGCCGCCCGAGCTCGCCGCGACCGGGGCCGGGGCGGGGGGGCCGCCCGCCGCGCTGCTGTTCGGCCTGCTCAAGCCGTACAAGGGCCTCGACGTCCTCTACGACGCCTGGCGCCGTCTCGAGGTCCCGGCGCGGCTGTGGGTCGTCGGGGCGCCGCGGATGGCGCTGCCCGACCCGCCGCCGGGGGTCACCGTCGTGCCGCGGTTCGTCACCGACGCCGAGGCGGCCTGGTGCCTGCGCGAGGCCGCGCTGACCGTCCTGCCCTACCGCGACATCGAGATGTCCGGGGTCCTCTTCAGCGCCCTCGGCCTCGGGCGGCCGCTGCTGCTCTCCGACGTCGGGGGCTTCCCGGAGGTCACCGCGGCGGCGCACGTGCCGGCGGGGGACGCCCCGGCGCTCGCCGCCGAGCTCACGCGCCTGCTCGGGGAGGAGGACGGCAGCGCGCTCCGAGCGCTCGCCCAGGCTTCCGCCGCGGCCGCCGCCACGAGCTACGCCTGGGACGACATCGCCGCGCGGCATCTCGCGCTGTACCGCTCGCTCGGCGCGGCGTGACGGATCGCGGGCCGTCCCCCCGCCGCCGAGACCCGTTTCTCGTTCCCCAGTTGGGCCGTTATCGGGTCTCGGCGCCGGAGGGGCGGCGCCGACCCGTGCCGCGGCCGCCCGCTAGCCTCCGCGCGGCGTGTCCGCCCGTCTCGCCAAAGCCACCTTCTGGGCCGCCGCCGGCGGGCTCGTCTTCGCGCAGGCCGGCTACCCGCTGGCCCTGCGCGCGCTCCCGCGGCGCCCGCTGCGCCCGGAGCCCGGTCCCGGGCCCGGCGACGCGACCGCCGCGCTCCCCACCGTCTGCCTCGTCATCGCGGCGTACACCGAGGAGGACGTCATCGCGGAGAAGGTCGCGAACGCGCGGGCGCTCGACTACCCGCGCGAGCGCCTGCAGGTCGTCGTCGCGTGCGACGGCTCGCCCGACGCGACGGCGGAGCGCGCGCGGGCCGCGGGCGCCGACGTGGTCCTCGAGCTCCCGCGCGGCGGCAAGGTCGCCGCGCAGGACGCGGCGGTCGCCGCGGCCACGGCGGACATCGTCGCCTTCAGCGACGCGAACGCGCTCCTCGAGCCTGACGCGCTGCGTGAGCTCGTCGCCCCCTTCGCCGACCCCGGGGTCGGCTACGTCTGCGGGCAGGTCTCGTTCGTCAACCCGGACGGCGCGGCGGGGACGAACCAGGAGGGTCTCTACTGGCGCTACGAGATGTGGCTGCGCGCCGCCGAGTCCGAGCGCTGGTCGGTCACCGCGGGCAACGGCGCGATCTACGCGACCCGCCGCGAGGACTACGTCGTCGTCGACCCGGTCATGGGCCACGACCTCATGTTCCCCTTCACCTTCGTCCGCCGCGGCCGCCGGGCGGTCTACGCGCCGGCCGCCCGCGCGACCGAGAAGATGGTCCCGTCGATCGAGGGCGAGTGGCAGCGCAAGCGGCGGATGATGAGCCACGCCTGGGCGATCATCCTGCGCGGCGGGCTGCTCGACCCGCGCGGCTTCCCCCCGCCGTACCTGCTCATGCTCGTCGGCCACCGGTACCTGCGCTACGGCGGCCCGTTCCTCCACCTCGCGGCGCTCGCGACCGCGGCGCGACTGGCCCGGTCCCGTCGCCACGGCGCCGTCTACCGCCTGGCGCTCGCCGCGCAGCTCGCGCTCCTCGGCGCGGCGGCGGCGGGTCCCCGTGCCGGCCGCGCCGGGCTCGTCGCCCGCTACTACACGCTCACGACGGCGTCGATCGCCGCCGGCCTCCACGACCACCTCCGCCACGGCACGACCGCCGGCTGGGACGCCGCCGAGGGGACCCGATGAGCGACCGCGTCCGCCGCGTCGTCGACGTGCTCGTCAGCGCCGCCGTGCTCGCGGTCACGTCGCCGGTGCTCCTGGTCGCGATGCTCCTCATCCGCCTCGAGAGCCCGGGCCATCCGATCTACCGCCAGCGCCGCTCCGGGCTGCACGGCCACGAGTTCGACGTCCTGAAGCTCCGCACGATGGTCTCGGGCGCCGAGTTCATCGGAGCGGGTCTCGCCGTGGACGCGGGCGACGCGCGGATCACGAAGGTCGGTGCCGTGCTCCGGCGGACGTCGATCGACGAGCTGCCGAACCTCGTGAACGTCCTGCGCGGCGAGATGTCCCTCATCGGGCCGCGCCCGACGCTCCCGCACCAGGTCGCGCAGTACACCGACCGCCAGCGCGGACGCCTCGCCGTCAAGCCGGGGCTCACCGGCTGGGCGCAGGTCAACGGCCGCGCGTCACTGCCCTGGAGCGAGCGGATCGAGCTCGACCTCTGGTACATCGAGCACCGCTCGCTCGCCCTCGACGCGAAGATCCTCTGGCGGACCGTCGGCGTCCTCTTCGCGGGGGGCTCCGACAGCTACCGGGGGGCGACGGGCGGCTGGCGGCCACCGGATCCGCCCCCCGGCGGCGGGACGCCTACGGAATGAGCTCCGGGGCCTTGTCGGTGTAGGTCTTGCGGAAGGCGCGGATCGCGTCGAACACGCGCGGGTTCATCGTCTTGCACCCGAGGATGTGGCCCCAGGCGACGGCGGCCACCTGGTAGGGCATGTTCGTGTTGTTCTCGAAGACGAGGACGTGGTAGGCGGCCGAGCCGTTGAGCTCCTCGCTGCCGACCGTCTCCATCTGGTTGACGAGCGTCGGGGTCGACCCCTTCGCGTACTCGATCTCGATGCGGCCGTGCTCGAGCGAGTGGACGAAGTTCTCCTTCGCCGGCTCGTTGCCCGGGGCGTAGATGCCGTCCTCGGCCGGGGTCTGGTTGTGGTTGCCGGAGGAGGGCGGGTTCGTGTGGTAGACGACCGTCCCCGTCACGTGCGTCGAGCCCTCGATCTTCGGGTTCGACAGCGTGCACTTCGCGAGCGCGGCCGCCTTGGTGAGGTCGGTCTCCTGGACCGCGGGGATCGCCGCCTTCTTGTCGACGGCGCCCTTCTGGACCTTGCCCGAGCCGCCGCCGCTGCCGCCGCCGCTGAGAAGCGCGGCCGCCGACCCGCCGAGGATCGCGATCACGAGGAAGGCGCCGAGCGCCATCTGCATGCGCTTCGTCCGGCCGGCGGCCTTCGCGGCCTCGGCCTCCTGGGCCTCCCGCTCCGCGCGGCGGGCGGCTTTCTCTTCATGACGGCTGCTCATCGTGGCGTAAGGGTAGGCCAAGCGCCGCCGGTCAGGCCGCAGGCGAGGACGCGCGACGCCGGCGCTTCGGCGGCGCACCGGCCTCCGGCGGCCAGATCTCCTCGAGGAACTGCTTCACCTCGCCCGTCAGGCGCTTCGGCGCGACGCGCATCTCGAGGATCGACGCGGCCTCGACGAGCCGCCCGCGCTCGAGCTCGTCCGCGAGCATGCCCGCGTCGGTGAAGGGGTGGATCGGGTCGCGCCGGTGGCCGATGATGAGCGTCGGCTGGGGGAGGGTCCGGCGGACGGCGCCGGGCGGTGCGACGCGGGCGAAGAACAGGCCCTGCAGGAGGGCGGCGCTCGGGCGCGGGTCCTGGCGGATCCAGTCGAGCGCGACGTCGGCCGGCCCGGGCCGGGTCGGGATGCGCCGGGTCACGGCGGCGACCGCGCGCAGCACCGGCTCCCCGAAGGTCAGGCCGATCACGAGCGGCGTGAAGGCGACGGCGCAGCCGATGAGCGCGTGGTCGAGGACGGGCATCTCGACGATGAGCCCCTTCACCCGGTCGGGGGCGAGCGCGGCGGCCTCGAGCGCGGTGTTCGCGCCGAGCGACAGCCCGCCGACGACGGCCTCGTCGACGCCGAGGTGGTCGAGCAGGCCGATGACCTGCTCGCCGAAGGCGGTCATCGAGTACTTCCACATCTCGCGCGGGCGGTCGGAGCCGCCGTGCCCGAGGAGGTCCATCGTCACGACCCGGTACCCGCGACGCCCGAGGTGCGTCGCGAGCGGCGTCATGAGCTTCTGGTTGAACAGCAGGCCGTGGATGAGGACGACGACGTGCTCGCCCTCGCCCTCGCCGTGCTCGGTGTACGCGATCCGGTGCTCGCCGTGGACGAAGGACGCCATGGGCCGAGCATACGACGGGCGACCGGTCGTGCGCTGACGACGGGGCGGGACGCGGGTCCTCGCCCGGCGGCCGGAGCCGAGCTGAACCCATTTCACACGCGGGGGCGCGATTGGGCTAATGTTGACGCCAGCGTCACGTTCATCGGTCCCCAGCGTTCCCAGGAGGCAGTTCCATGGCCAAGCAGCCCCGCATCCTCAGCGGTCAGGTCGTCGCGATCACCGGCGGTGCCCGCGGCATCGGCAAGGAGACGGCGCGCGCGCTCGTCGCCCAGGGGATGAAGGTGGCCATCGGCGACCTCGACCTCGCGACCTGCGAGGCGACCGCCGCCGAGCTCGGGCCGAACGTCAAGGCCTACGCGCTCAACGTCACCGACCTCGACTCCTTCACGACCTTCATCGACGCCGTCGAGGCCGACCTCGGCCCGCTCGACGTGCTCGTGAACAACGCGGGGATCATGCAGCTCGGCCCGTTCCTCCAGGAGGACCACGCCACCGCGCACCGCCAGGTCGACATCAACGTGCACGGCGTCCTCTACGGCATGAAGATCGCGCTCCCGCGGTTCGTCGCGCGCGGCCGCGGCCACCTCGTGAACATCGCCTCGACCGCCGGCAAGGGCGGCTTCCCCGGCGGCGCGACGTACTGCGGGACCAAGCACTTCGTCGTCGGGACCTCCGAGGCCGTCCGCCTCGAGCTCCGCGGCACGGGCGTCGAGGTCAGCTGCGTCATGCCGGTCATCGTCAACACCGAGCTCGCGTCCGGCCTGCAGGAGGCCCGCGGCGTGAAGAACGTCACCCCGCAGGACGTCGCGAACGAGATCGTCGACGCGCTCCAGGTCCCGCGCTTCGACGTCTTCGTCCCGCGGTCGGTCGGCACGATCACGACGGTGATGAACGTCGTCCCGCGCCGCGGGCGCGAGGCGCTCGTGCGGGCGCTGAAGGCCGACCGGGTGCTGCTCTCCGCCGACCCGGAGAAGCGCCGCGCGTATGAGCTGCGGGCGTCGCAGTCCGAGCCCGGGCTCGAGCCCGGCGACCAGGTCAAGGAGCTGACCAAGTAGGAGGGCCCGGGCTCTCCGCGCAGCGGCCCGGAGTGGCTAGGATGGAATCCTGATCGGACTTTCCCTTATTCCGGCAGCCACGAACGGAGAACCCACCATGAGCTTGACGATCGGCGACGACGCCCCTGACTTCGAGGCGCAGACCACCGAGGGCACGATCCACTTCCACGAGTGGATCGGCGACAGCTGGGCGGTGCTCTTCTCGCACCCCCGCGCCTTCACCCCCGTCTGCACGACGGAGCTCGGCTACATGGCGAGCATCAAGCCGGAGTTCGACAAGCGGGGCGTGAAGATCATCGCGATCTCCACCGACCCCGTCGAGGGCTCCGCCGAGTGGTCCAAGGACATCGAGGCGAGCCAGGGCACCGCGGTCAACTACCCGATCATCGGTGACGCCGACCACGCGATCGCCAAGGCGTACGGGATGCTCCCGGCCGACGTCGAGGGCGACCCGACGGCGCGCAGCGCCGCCCAGAACGCGACGCTCCGCAACGTCTTCGTCATCGGGCCGGACAAGAAGATCAAGCTCGTCCTCATCTACCCGATGACGACCGGCCGCAACTTCGACGAGGTCCTGCGGGTCGTCGACTCGCTGCAGCTCACGGCGACCGAGGCCGTCTCGACGCCCGCCCAGTGGCAGCGCGGCGACGACGTCATCATCGGCGGCTCGGTCTCCAACGAGGCCGCGAAGGAGAAGTACCCGGACGGCTGGGAGGAGCCGCTTCCCTACATGCGCATCGTCAAGGACCCGTCCGCGGCCTGACACACGGGCCGCGTCGGCCCCCTCCGCGCCGAGACCCGTTCTTCGGTCCCCCAGCCGGGCGGTTATCGGGTCTCGGCGGTCGGCGGCGCCTCCAGGGCGCCCTCACGGGCCAGCACCCGCCGCAGGATCGCGATCGACGAGGCGTACGTCGAGTCCATCCCGCGGTAGCTCAGGCCGCGCGCCCCGAGCGTGCGCGCCTGCGTGTACGGCGTGTCGGAGGCGTAGTGGATGATCCCGAAGTCGATCGGGAGCTTCGCGAAGTTCACGTGCTCGCCGACGGGGTAGCGGTCGGACTCGGCGACCTCGTAGACCGCGGCGCAGTACGGCCCGGCCTCCATCTCGACGACCGTGAACTGCTCGCGGTAGTAGAAGTCGAGGTAAGCCCGGTTCTGCAGGAACGTCGACTTCACCGTCACCGCGCGCTGGTTGTCCAGGCCCGAGCCGAAGCGCAGGTACGGCGCGATGTCCTCGACCCCGAAGGCGTTGTCGAGCCAGTAGCTCGTCGCGGAGTGCTCGTCGTGCACGACGCTCGAGATGAGGACGTCGCCGACGTCCGCGTTGAGCGTCGCCGCCTTCCCGAGGACGTAGACCGCCGCGAGCGTGTCGGCGTCCTCGCAGATCTCGCGGAGGATGTTGTAGGCGGCGAGGCCGAGCGGGTAGTCGACGTTGACGATGACCGCGCGGCTGCGGCGCAGCGCCTCGGGGTCGACCGCGCCGATGCGGCCATCCAGGCGCGCCGGGTCGAGATCGCGCAGCGCGGTCACCTGCGCGGCGACGCTGAGGGCGGTCGTCGATCCGAGGTGGACGACGCCGGCGCCGCGCTCGGCGTCGCGGCGGCGCCCGGCAAGCTTCGGGTGGGCGAGGTGGAAGTCCCGCGCCGCGTAGTAGAGGAAGTTGTCCCACGCGCCGCGCGTCTCCCCGGCCTCGAACGCCCGCAGCTCCTCGCGCAGGTCGCGGGGTCCCTCGCGGCGGACCCAGTGGACGAGCTCGTCCTCCATCGCGCGGGCATCGCCGCTCACGAGGTTCGCGAGCGAGTGCGTGTTCGAGGAGACGAAGTAGACGGGGCCGTCCCCGAGCCCGGTCGCGTCGACGGCGGCGCGGACGGGGCGGAACCAGTGCCGCGTCATCCGCGCGTAGCCCGCCGACGAGCCCCCGAGCATCCGGATCCGCCAGCGCAGCTGGTGCGTCGCGACGTGCCCGAGGCGCGCCGCGAACGCCGTGCCCCACGTCTCCTGCAGCCGTCGCCAGTCGTCGTCGGCCCCGCCGAGCGCGCGCGTGCAGTCCTCCGCGCCCGGGCTCCGCTGCGGCCGCGGCCAGCCGACCGACCGCAGGCGACGGTGCAGCTTGTTCCACTCGATCTGGAAGGCGACGAGCGTCGGGATGAGGTCGTCGAGGTCGGACGTGCTCGCGAGCAGCACCGCGTAGGTGTCGGCGTCGTCGCCCGGCTGCGCGAACCAGCGCCGCCGGCGCGCGGCCGCCTCGACGGGGGTCCACTCGTCGAGCGGCCCGACCCCGGCCCGGGCGAACTGCTGCGCCTCCTGGCCCATGACGATCCGGGTGGCGCGGAAGAGCTCGGCCGGCAGGCGCGCCGTCGCGTACATGAAGGCGCCGAGGTCGAGGACGTCGTCCGCGCCGGCGTGCGGATGCAGGGAGGAGCCCATCGCGCGGTGCGCGGACTCGAGCACCCGCAGGTCGGTCTCCCCGCGTGAGCGCAGGAGCGTCGAGTACGTCCGCTGGTAGAGCGCGACCTCCTCGGCCGCGTAGCTCACGTCCCAGTTCACGCGCCGCTCAGCCCTCGAGCCACTCGACGATCCGCGCACCTCGCAGTGCGAGGTTGCCGCGTCTCATGCCGCCAGCCACTCGACGATCCGCGCACCTCGCAGTGCGAGGTTGCCGCGTCTCATGCCGCCAGCCACTCGACGATCCTCGCACCGATCTGCTCCCCGGCGTCCTCCTGCAGGAAGTGCGACGCGTCCGCGATGGGCTCGGGCGCCGGCGCGCCGAGCAGCGCCGCGAGCTTCTCGCCGACGACGGGCGGGATGATCGGGTCGCCGTCGGCCCAGAGGAGGAGCTTCGGCCGCGGGTCATCGACAAGGGCGTCGCGGACGGCCCGGCCCGCGGCGGCGCCCGGCATGTCGGGGCTCGTCGGGAGCATGAGCGGGAAGGCCCGCGCGCCCGCCTTCGACGCCGGGGTCGGGAAGGGCGCCTCGTAGGCCGCGAGCGCCGCGTCGTCGAGGCCCCGCGCGCAGGCGCCCTTGACGAGGAAGCCGACGGGGAGGTCCTCGGTCTTCTCGACGAAGTCGCGGAACGCCTTCCACGCGTCGGTCATCGCCTGCTCACCGGTGAAGAGGCCCGTGTCGAGGATGACGAGCCGGTCCCAGCGGTCGGGCTGCTCGACGAAGAGGCGCATGCCGATGGGTCCGCCCCAGTCGTGAACGACCATCGTCCCGCCGCGGACGTCGAGCCGCTCGCTCAGCTCGGCCATGATGGCCGCGTGGCGGTCGTACGAGTACCAGCCGAGGTCGGTCGGCTTGTCGGAGCGGCCGAAGCCCGCGAGGTCCGGGACGAGGCAGCGGTGGCCGGCCGCGGCGACGGCGGGGAAGACCTTGCGCCACAGGAACGACCACGTCGGCTCCCCGTGCATGAACCACACCGGATCTCCGTCCCTCCGACCTTCGTCCAGGTACGCGATGCGGAGGTCGTCGATCTCGGCGAAACTGGGCAGGAAGGAAAAGTCCGGGAGGTCCGCGAAGGCGGATTCCGGCACTCGTACGGTCTCCACGGAGGTCATGTGGACAACCTAACCCACCGCCACCGGCCTCACCCCAGCCTGTGAACGCTCTTCTCCGCCGTCTCGCCCTCCCCGTCGCGCTCTGCGGCGGTCTCCTCGGCCCCGCGGCGGCCTCCGCGGTCGTCACGACGACGCACATCACCGCGCCCGACGACCTCTACGCGCCGGCCTACGACTGGCTCGACGGCGCCGGCCCCAACGTCCTGCGCGTCGCCGGGACGACGGGCGGCGGGTACGCGTCCGGCGACGCCGTCGACATCATCTGCGTCCGCCGCGGCGAGCCGCTCACGGCGGCCGGGACCGCCGGCTCCGAGGTCGCGGCGCCGGGCGTCCCGGTCACCGCCGCGGGGGCGGGCACCGGGACCTTCGCGGTCGCGATCGATGCGACGGCGCCCGCCCTGCGCACGCCCTGCCGCCTGCGCGCGATCCCGACCGGCGCGCTGACGTACGACCAGGCCGCGTTCGCGGCCGGGCCCGCGATCTTCCCCTCGGGTCTGCGCGACCTGCGCGAGACGGTGCTGACGAACCCGAACGTCGGCGAGCTCTACGACGTCGACGCGAGCACCGTCACGCCGAGCCGGACGAGCACCGCCCACCTGCAGAGCTTCGGCGGCTGCGGGCTGTGGGACGCCCGTCCGCTCGACCCCGCCGTCGGCCCGGACGTCGCGGCGCTCGACGTCTTCGAGTGCGCGGGCTACGCGGACGACGTCGCCGACGGCACCGCGCCGACGCGCAGCGAGCTGCAGGTCGACGGGCGCAACGCCTTCACGGCCGCGATGGCCGCGAACGGCTCCGGCGGCCTGCCCGCGGTGGGCGGCCGCCCGCCCCTGACGCGGACGGCGAGCCGCGACCCGGCGACGGGGCTGCTCACGGTCACCGAGTCCTCCGACGTCGTCCGCTGCGAGACGACCCCCGCGAGCTACCCGTTCGCCGCCGCGGCGGACTGCGGCAGCCTCGTCCCGGCCGGGCTCCGGCTCGTCCGCGAGGCGGTGATGAGCGACGACGGCCGCGTCACGACGATGCGCGACCGCTGGGAGTCCACGGACGGGGCGTCGCACGTCCTCGACCTGCTCTTCGAGGTCGACTTCGCCTCGACGAGGTACGGGCTCCAGCTCCCGTGGGCCGGCTCAGGCATCGCGGCCTACCCGGGCTCGGCGAGCCTCGCGGCCCCGCCGTCCGCGCCGGCGTCGATCCTCGTGCGCAGCGACCGCGCCTTCCCCGCCGGGGACATCGGGCACCCGACCGGCGCGATCACCTTCTCGACCGCGCCGACGAGCATCGAGTTCATCTCCGGGCTCGGCGACCCCTCGCGCTACCTCGAGCTCCACTACCTGCAGCCGGTCACGGCCGCCGCGCCGCTGAACCTCACGCACACGTTCTCGATGGCCCCCGACGCCGCGACGTCCGCGGCGCTCGCCGCGCGGGCGGAGGATTCGTACGGCAGTCCCGCGGTCGCCTTCACGAGCCCGGCCCCGGGCGCGGCGGTGCGGACGCCGACGGTGACGGTGACGGGGACGGCGACCGACAACCGGGCGGTGACCGCCCTGACGGTCGCGGGGCAGCCGACCGCGCCTGGCGCCGGCGGGGCGTGGAGCGCGGTCGTCCCGCTCGTCCCGGGTACGAACGCGATCGTCGCGCACGCGACGGACGCGGCGGGCGACGTCACCGAGGCGACCCTGACGATCATCTACCGGGCGCGAGCCGCGCCCAAGCCGTGCGTCGTCCCGAAGGTCAGGGGGCTCAAGAGCGCCGCGTCGGCGGGCGGGGTCCTGCGGCGCGCCGGCTGCCGCCGCGGGCGGACGCTGACGGTCTACTCCAGGCCGAGGCTCGTGCGGAAGGGCCGCAAGCTCGTCCGCGTCGTCGTCCGGCGCTTCACGGTCCTCGGCTCCAAGCAGCGGCAGGGCCGCCGTCTGCCCGCGGGCACGAAGGTCGACCTCATCGTCCAGGGCCGCAGGCCGCGGACGGCGGCCGACCGGAAGGCCGCCGCCAAGCAGCAGGCCGCGGCGAGGAAGCCGCCGCTGCCGGTGTACCACCCGGGGGCGTGACGTGACCCCGCGGCGGGGAGGACGACGCCGTCGTCCCTCCCGGGCCGCACCCGGACGCAGCCCGGTGTCCGGCTCAGTGCTGGGCGGCCTGCGTGGCGGCCCAGCGCTCGCGGGCCTCCTCGATGACCTCGAGCGCCTCGGCCTTGTCGTACCAGCCGTCGACGATGACCTCCTTGCCCTCCGGCTGCTTGTAGATCGCGAAGAAGTGCGCGATCTCGCGGGTGAGGGAGCTCGGCAGGTCCTCGAGCGAATCGATGTGGTTCCAGTTCGGATCCTCGAGCGGGACGCACAGCACCTTGTCGTCCACGCCCTTGTCGTCGCTCATCTTGAAGAGGGCGATGACCTTCACCGGGATGATGCAGCCCGGGAACGTCGGCTCCGACACGCAGACCATCGCGTCGAGCGGGTCGCCGTCCTCCCCGTGGGTGTCCGGGATGAAGCCGTAGTCGGTCGGGTAGACGACCGAGGAGAAGAGGAAGCGGTCGAGCTTGATCGCCTGCAGGTCCTCATCCCACTCGTACTTGTTGCGGCTCCCCTTGGGAATCTCGACCAGGCAGAGCGTCGGTTCTTCGGACATGGGGGCAGGCTACCCGAGGCGGGTTCCCCGATGTCCCGCGAACCGTCATCACGGCGGGCGCACGGGCCCGGTGCGGTGTCTGGGTAGTCTGCGGGGTCCATGACCGACTCGATCGACCAGCTCTGCATCGACACGATCCGCGCGCTCAGCATGGACGCGATCCAGAAGGCGAACTCCGGCCACCCGGGCCTGCCGCTCGGCATGGCGCCCGCCGCCTTCGTCCTCTATGCCGACGTGATGAAGCACGACCCCGCCGACGTGGACTGGCAGGACCGCGACCGGTTCGTGCTCTCCGCGGGCCACGGCTCGATGCTCCTGTACAGCGCGCTGCACCTCGCGGGCTACGACCTGTCGATGGACGACATCAAGTCGTTCCGCCAGTGGGACTCCCGCACCCCGGGCCACCCCGAGCGCGAGCATCACGACGGCGGCTGGCGCACGCCCGGCGTCGAGGTGACGACCGGCCCGCTCGGTCAGGGCTTCGCGAACGGCGTCGGCATGGCGATCGCCGAGCAGCACCTGCGGCACACGTTCGGCGAGGAGGTCCAGGACCACCACGTCTTCGCGATCGTCTCCGACGGCGACCTCATGGAGGGCATCGCCTCCGAGGCGGCGTCGCTCGCCGGCCAGCTCGGGCTCGGCAAGCTCGTCTACCTCTACGACGACAACGACATCTCGCTCGACGGCCCGACGTCGCTGAGCTTCGACGGCGAGGATGTCTCGGCGCGCTTCGAGGCGTACGGCTGGCACGTCCTCGAGGTCGGCGACGCGAACGACGTCGCCGCGCTGCGCGAGGCGATCGCCGCCGGCAAGGCGGAGACCGGGCGCCCGACGCTCATCCACGTGAAGTCGATCATCGGCTACCCGTCGCCGAACAAGCAGGGCACGAGCGGCGCGCACGGCTCGCCGCTCGGCGACGAGGAGGTCCGCCTCACGAAGGAGGCGATGGGCTGGGACCCGGACAAGACGTTCTTCGTGCCCGAGGGGGTCTACGAGCGCTTCCAGGCCGGCGCGCGCAAGGGCGCCGAGAAGCGCTCCGCCTGGCAGGGCCGGCTCGACACGCTCAAGGGCGACGCGGCGAAGGCCGAGCTGTGGGACAAGGCCTGGGTCGGTGAGGCGCTGCCCGGCGTCGGCGAGGCCCTGGCGCCCGGGAAGATCGACTGGGGCAAGCCCGCCCTGGCGACCCGCGCGGCGGGCAAGATGGCGATGGCCGCCTTCGACTCCTTCGTCCCGACGATGGTCGGCGGCGCGGCGGACCTCACCGCCTCGACGAACACGATCTTCCCCGGCGGCGACGACGAGCGCCTCACGCGCGACCACGTCGGCCGCAACGTCTTCTTCGGCGTGCGCGAGCACGCGATGGGCGGCATCGTGAACGGCATGGCCTGCCACGGCGGCATCGTCCGCCCGTACGGCTCGACGTTCCTGCAGTTCGCCGACTACATGCGCGGGTCGATCCGCCTGAGCGCGCTCATGCAGCTGAAGGTCGCCTGGGTCTACACGCACGACTCGGTCGCCCTCGGGGAGGACGGCCCGACCCACCAGCCGGTCGAGCACCTCGCCGGGCTGCGCGCCATCCCGGGCCTGACGGTCATCCGGCCGGCCGACCCGCTGGAGACGGCGGAGGCGTGGCGCGTCGTCCTGGAGGAGCTCCCCGGCCCCGCGGTGCTCGTCCTCAGCCGCCAGAACCTGCCCGTCATGGAGGGCGCGCCCGTCGACCGCCTCGGCCAGGGCGCCTACGTCGTGCGCACGACCGAGGAGCCGCCGCAGGCCGTCATCGTCGCGACCGGCTCGGAGGTGCACACCGCGCTCGAGGCCGCCGACCTGCTCGCCGCCGACGGGCTGCACGCCCAGGTCGTCTCGATGCCCTCGTGGGAGCTCTTCGACGCGCAGGACGACGGCTACAAGCAGTCCGTCCTCCCGCTCGGCGTCCCGAAGGTCTCCGTCGAGGCGGGCATCTCGATGGGCTGGGCGCAGTACGTCGACGCGAGCGTCTCGATCGAGCGCTTCGGCGCGAGCGCGCCCGGCGACGAGGTCCTCGAGCGCCTCGGCATCTCCGCGGCGGCGACGGCGGCGAAGGTCAAGGAGCTCATCGGTTGACCGGCGCCGTCGATCGCCCCGCGCCGTTCGGGGACGACGACGAGGACGACGTCCTCCACGTGACGAGCACGGGGGCGTGGGACGACGCCCAGGAGTCCGGGGTCTACGCGATCCCGGACGGCGCGCCGTTCATCCACCTCTGCCGGCCGTGGCAGCTCGCCGGCGTCGTCGAGCGGTTCTACCCGCCGCCGCACGGCGACCTGCTCGTCCTCACGGTCGAGCCGGACGACCTGCGGATCGTCGTCGAGCCCGCGGCGGACGGGGCGGGCGACTTCCCGCACCTCTACGGCACGCTGCCGGTCGACAACGTCTCCGACGTGCGCCCGCTCGGCGCCGTCCTCTAGCGGGCGCGCGTCGCCGGCACCGCGGGCGCCGGCACCGGCGCCCCGGGCCGCAGCAGCGGCAGCAGGACGCGGGCGCCCGGGCCGACGGTGACGTGGATGGCCGCGGGCTCGCGGACCCAGGCGATGACGTCCTCCGCGGTGAGGCGGTCGAGCGCGAACTGGAAGGCCTTCGACTGGTCGGCGGAGACGTACCTGCGCAGGATGTCGAAGGTGAAGCCCGTCGTGTGGAGCGAGTAGGCGTGCGTCGCCTCGATGTTCGTCGCGGCGAGCTGAGCCTGGTACTGCCGGTCGCGCACCGTGCTCGTGACGATGAGCGGCGCGGCGGCGGAGATGCCCTGGGCGGCGGCGCCGAGGTAGAGGAGCGTCGCGAGCGCCTCGGGCCGCAGCGCGCGGTACAGGCGGCGGGTCTGGTGGACCTTCGGGGCGAGCTCGCCCATCGTCGTCGAGATCTGCAGGCCGTAGCGCTGCAGCAGGGCGGGGTCCAGGCGGCGCAGGGCGCCCGCCGCCTCGGCCCGCCCGACTGCGAACGGGTCCGGGAACTCCGGCACCGAGCCCTCCGGGCGCAGCACCTCCTCGGCCGACGCCTTGTGCAGCATCCGCACCGCCCGCGAGGCGAGCCTGATCGGGTCGCTGCGGAAGCGGCGCATGATGTCCTCGGCCGCCCGCACGCGCCACAGGTACGTGGAGGAGTCGTCCCCGAGGCCCGTGAGGAAGGCGTAGGCGCGCGCGTGGCTCACCGGCGAGCTCGCGAAGTAGAGCTCGGCGTAGGGGACCGTCGTGTCGCCGAAGCGCGAGAGCGCGGTCTGGAGGTTGCCGATCCCCATGTGGTAGCTCGCGACGGCGAGGTCGTCGCGGTCCGCGTTCCCGGAGAAGGCCTTGCGGGCGATGTTCAGGTAGCGGACGGTCGCGGCGAGCGCCTTCGCGGGGTCGAAGCGCTCGTCGACCTTCCGCCGCTGCGCCTGGCGGGCGGCGACCCGGCGGCCGCGGGCGATGCCGCGCGTGAGCCGCTCGGACGCGCCGACGTCGACCTTCAGGCCGAGGAGGCCGGTCCCCGTCTGCGCGAGGATCTGCGTGAGCCCGGCCGCGCCGCTGAGGTCGCGGGGGTTCGCCACCGCGTCCGGGCGCCCGGCGCTCTCGAGGAAGACGATGCCCTCGAGCACGTCGGGGTCCACGCCGCCCTTCGCCGCCGCCCGCTCGATGAGCGGGCGCAGCGCCGCGACGCGCTCGGCGGTGACGACCGCGCCCCCGGGCGACTTGACGTAGAGGACGTGCGCGAGCCCCGCGGCGGCCTGCGCCTCGCGGTCCGCGCGCACCGCCGGCGTGTAGCGCAGCGGGTCGACGCCCGCGCCGGGCGCCGAGCCGGGGAGGAGCGCCCGCGGGTCGCGCCCGCCGGCCTTCGCGGGGCCGGAGCCGCCGCCGGAGGAGTGCAGCAGGAGCGCCGCGCCGGCCGCCCCGGCGAAGACGGCGAGGAGCAGCAGCAGCCCGGCGCGCGCCCGGCGGCGCCGGAGCTCGGCAGGAGGGACGCGGGGGCCGCCGCGGCGGGGGCGGCCGCGTCTCGGCGGGCGGGCGGGGGCGGCCATCGGGCCCGCCAACCGTCCCACATCCAGGCGACCGGCGCTCCTGCGACCCTCCCGCGCGTGGTGGAGATCTCGACCGATCCGTCGCGCCTCGACGTCGACCTCGTGCACCGCTTCCTCAGCGAGGAGGCGTATTGGGCGATCGGCCGCCCGCGCGCCCTCACCGAGCGCGCCATCGCCCACTCGCTGTGCTTCGGTGCGTACGCTGACGACGGTGGGCAGGTCGCCTTCGCCCGGGTCGTGACCGACCACGCGCTCTTCGCCTACCTCGCCGACGTCTTCGTCCTCGCCGCCGTCCGCGGCCGGGGGGTCGGCAAGCAGCTCGTCGGGGCGATCATGGCCCACGCGGACGTCCGCGCGGTGCGGCGCGTCCTGCTGGCGACGGACGACGCGCACGGCCTCTACGCGCAGTTCGGCTTCACGCCGCTCGCCGACGCCGAGGCCTGGATGGGCATCCGCCGGACACCCTGACGCTCAGCCATCGCGCAGGGCGAGGGCCCGGCCGGGCCGGTCGGTGATGACGGCGTCCAGGCGCGCGTCGGCGAGGAAGCGGCGCAGGGCGTCGTCGCGGTTCACCGTCCACACGAAGGCGCCGAGCCCGGCGGCGGTCGTCCGCTCCAGGGCGCCGAGCGAGGCGATGAGGAAGTGCATGCCGACCGCGTCGGCGCCGCACTCACGGGCCCGGGCGACGGGGGAGAGCTCGGAGAGGCGGGTGCGCAGCGGGTTCGGGCCCGGCCGGTCGGTGCCGACGAGCAGTCCGGCGCGGATGTCGGGCCGCGCCCGCTTGACGGTCGCGACGACCTCGTCGAGGAAGGAGGAGACGATGAGCCCGGCGTCGTCGGCTCCGTCGGCGGCGACGACCTCGAGCACGCGCTGGGTGTAGCCCGCCTCCTTGAGCTCGACGTCGAGCCCGATGCGGCCGCGGGCGAGCTCGACGACCTCCTCCAGGAGCGGGGGCGTGCGCCCCGTCGCCTCGCCGATCTCCGCGCGGGTGAGCGTGCCGACCGCCCGCCGACGGACCGTCGCGTCGTGGAAGGCGATGAGCTCGCCGTCGGTCGTGCGGCGCACGTCGAACTCGATCATGTCGGCGCCGTCCTCGATCGCCCCGGCGAACGCCTGGAGCGTGTTGTCGGGGTGCCCGTCGGAGGCGCCGCGGTGGGCGACGACGAGGGGACGGCGCTCGACGAGGCCGCTCACGCCGGCCGGGCCCCGGGGAGGACGGAGCAAAGCCACGTGAGGACCGCGGCCGTGAGCGCGGCGCGGTCGCCCTTCAGCCCGTGGTCCCCGCGGATGCGGGCGAGCGTCACGCCGGGCGCGACGCCGTCCGGCACCATGCCGAAGCGGTCGGTCTCGCCCTGGACGACGAGCACCGGGCAGGCCGCGGCGGCCGCCTCGAGCTCCGGGCGGCGCGAGGGCCCGAGGGTCCCGTCCTTGCGGGCGTTCGGCGGCTGCAGCGGGAAGGCGAGCGCGAGGACGCCCGCGGCGCCGGCGGCGGCCGCCGTCCGGCAGGCGACGCGGGCGCCGCTCGAGCGGCCGCCACACACGACCGGCAGCCCCGCGAGCGGTCCGGCGCGGAGCTGCCCGACGATCGGCAGCCAGGCGGCGTCGAGGGTCGCGGCCGGCGGCGCGTTCCGACGGCCCGCCACGCGGTAGGGCTGCTCGACGAGGGCGACGGTCACGCCCGCCGCGGTCGCGGCCGCCGTCACCGCCTGCAGGTCCGGCGCCGTGATCGACCCGCCGGCGCCGTGCCCGAGGACGAGCGCCCCGGCCGGCTCGCCCGCCGCCGCGTGCAGGTGGACGCGGGCCTCGCCGGGCGGGGTGGGCAGCGTCAGCGGGGCCACGCGTCCCATTGTGACGCCCCGACCGCCTCCCACCCCCGCGCCGGCTGACAGCTGACGCAGGACAGGTCTGCGCCGGCTGTCAGTCGACGGGGCGGCCGGCGGACCCGGCGTGCGACCCTGTCGCCCGTGCCCGACCTCTGGCTCATCCGCCACGCCCCCGCCGCGGGGAACATCGGAGGGACGTTCATGGGACAGCTCGACGCCGAGCCGGACGCCGCGGGCCTCGAGCGGGCGGCGGCGCTCGCGGGGACGATCGCCGCGGACGTCGTCCTCACGAGCCCGCTGCGCCGCGCGGCGCTCACCGCCGCGGCGCTCTTCCCGGACCAGGCGCGGACCGAGGACGCCCGGCTCATGGAGCGCCACCTCGGCGCCTGGCAGGGGCGCGTAAGGACCGAGGTCGCGGCGGAGCGGCCCGAGGCGTTCACCGGCACGGGGACGCTCGACCTCCGCGTGACGCCGCCCGGCGGCGAGTCCTTCGCCGTGCTGCAGGCCCGCGTCGGGGCCGTCCTCGCCGAGGTTGCCGCCCGCCCCGACGGCACGACCGTCGCGCTCGTCGCACACAACGGCGTGCTGCGGACGGCGCGCGTCCTGCTCGGCCTGCTGGACGTCGAGACGGCCTCGCGGACGGCCGAGCGCTTCGCCGAGCCCGACCGGGTGGCCGTGACCCCCGGTAGGCTCGGCCCGAGTGCCAGCGCTCCCTGACGTCTTCCCGCTCCCCGGCCGCGCGCCCAAGCCGCGCGCCACGGGCCTCACCCATGTCCTGGACCAGGGCCTCGGCCCGGCCGAGGTCACGAGCCTCCTCGCCGTGGCGGGGCCGCACATCGACCTCGTCCGCCTCGGCTGGGGCTCCGCGTTCGTCACCGCGAACCTCCCGGAGAAGCTCGCCGCCTACCGCGAGGGCGGGGTCCCGGTCATGGTCGGCGGGACGATCACCGAGCTCGCGTGGCTCCACGGCCGCGTCGACGAGCTGCGCGCCTGGCTGCACGCGCACGCGATCGACCGGGTCGAGGTCTCCTCCGGCGTCGTCCCGATCCCGACCGAGGAGAAGCACGCGCTCATCACGCTCCTCGCGAAGGACTTCACCGTCTACGCCGAGGTGGGGGAGAAGGACAGCGACGCGATCCTCGCGCCCTACCGGTGGGTGCAGCTCATCCGCGAGGCGCTCGCCGCCGGCGCCGAGCTCGTCGTCTGCGAGGGCCGCGCGACCGGCACCGCCGGCCTCTACCGCGCCGACGGCGAGGCGCGGACCGGCCTCATCGACGAGATCGTGCACGAGGTGCCGCTCGAGCAGCTCGTCTTCGAGGCGCCGCGCAAGGACCAGCAGTCGTGGCTCATCAACCGCTTCGGCGGCGGCGTGAACCTCGGCAACGTCCCGCCCTCCGAGGTCATCTCGCTCGAGTCGCTGCGACTCGGGCTGCGGGCCGACACGCTGCCGGGCTTCCACTCGCGGAAGACGTCGGCGTGAGCGACCCGGTCCGCCCCACCGTCCTGCTGACCGGCGTCGGCAAGCGCTTCGACATCGTCTCGGCCTTCTCCAGGCACGCCCGCACGATCGCGGCGGACCCGTCGCTGCTCGCGCCGGCCCGCTACGCGGCGGACCTCGCCGTCGTCCCGCCGCGGATCGACGACCCCGACTACATCCCGTACCTCGAGCGCCTCGTCGCCGAGCACGACGTCTGCGCCGTCGTCCCCCTCACCGACCTCGACATCCACATCCTCGCCGCGGCGGGCGACCGGCTGCCGGCGTTCGTGGCGAGCGTCGAGACCTGCGAGTCGATGTACGACAAGTACCGCACGCACCTCGAGCTCGAGAAGCGCGGCCTGCCCTCGCCGCCGACCGTCCTGCCTCCCGCACGGCCCGAGTCCTACCCGGTGATGGTGAAGCCCGTCCACGGGTCGGGCGCCCGCTCGATCCACCCCTGCGCCGACGAGCGCGAGATGGAGTTCTTCATCGGCTACGTGAAGGAGCCGGTCATGGTCCAGCGGCTCATGGGTGGCCCGGAGTTCTCCGTCGACGTGCTCTGCGACCTCGACGGCGTCTGCCTCAACGCGATCCCGCGGACGATGCTCGAGTCGCGCGGCGGCGAGTCGATCAAGGGCCAGGTCATCCACGACGAGGAGCTCATCGACCTCGCGCGGCGGGTCGCGGAGGCGTTCGCCTTCCGCGGTCCGGGGACGATCCAGATGTTCCGCGACCCGGAGATCGGGCTCGGCATCACGGACGTGAACCCGCGCTTCGGCGGCGCCTTCCCCGCGCCGATGTACGCCGCGCTGCCCGGCCGCACCTACCCGGAGCTCATCGTCCGCATGGCCCAGGGCGAGCGGATCGCGCCGCACGTCGGCGAGTTCCGCCACGGCCACCACTTCACGCGGTACTACGAGCAGCTCGAGCTCGATGCGGACCGCCGTCCGACCGGCCGCCCGATGCTCTGACGGGACCCCCCGGTGGCGGAAGTCCACCCCCCGGACGGTAGGGGCGGGGACGCCAGGACACGGACGGCGGGGCGTCGTTCCCTAACCTTCGCCGCCACCACAGTCCGAGAACGAGTCCGGCCCGCGGGCCGTGAGAAGGGGTCGCAACCTCCATGAAGACGCGCTTCACCGAGACGTTTGGCATCGAGCATCCGATCGTGCAGGGCGGGATGCAGTGGGTCGGCCGTGCCGAGCTCGTCGCCGCCGTGGCGAACGCCGGCGCGCTCGGCTGCATCACCGCGCTGACGCAGCCGACGCCCGAGGACCTGTCGAAGGAGATCGCGCGCTGCCGCGAGCTCACCGACAAGCCGTTCGGCGTGAACCTCACGATCCTCCCGTCGATCACGCCGCCGCCGTACGCCGAGTACCGCCAGGCGATCATCGAGGCGGGCGTGAAGATCGTCGAGACCGCGGGCAACAACCCGGTCGACCACCTGGAGCACTTCAAGCCCGCGGGCATCAAGGTCATCCACAAGGCGACGACCGTCCGGCACGCGCTGAAGGCGCAGTCGATCGGGGTGGACGCGGTTTCCATCGACGGCCTGGACTGCGCCGGCCACCCCGGCGAGGACGACGTCCCCGGCCTCGTGCTCATCCCGGCCGCGGCCGACAAGCTCGACATCCCGATCATCGCCTCCGGCGGCATCGCGGACGCGCGCGGCCTCGTCGCGGCGCTCGCGCTCGGCGCCGACGCCGTGAACATGGGCACGCGCTTCATGTGCACGGCCGAGTCCCCGATCCACGAGAACATCAAGCAGCACATCGTCACGGCGGACGAGCGTCAGACCGACCTCATCTTCCGCTCGTACCGCAACACCGCCCGCGTGGCGAAGAACGCGATCTCGCAGCAGGTCATCGCGATCGAGCAGGAGGGGCGCCCGTTCGAGGACGTCCGCGACCTCGTCTCCGGCGCCCGCGGCAGGACGGTGTACGAGACCGGCGACCCGGACGCGGGCATCTGGACGGCCGGCCTCTGCCAGGGCCTCATCCACGACGTCCCGACGTGCGCCGAGCTCGTGGAGCGCATGATGAGCGAGGCCGAGGCGATCATCGCCGAGCGCCTCGTCGGCTTCGCCGGCGCGACGGTCTAGCGGGGCCGTTCACCCCTCGGCGGCGGCGCGGTAGGCGCTCGCGTCGCCCCCGAGGAGGTCGAGCACGGCGGCCTCGACCTCGCCGTGGACGGCGGTGTCGCTCAGGCCGTGGTCGTCCGTCGCGGCGAGCCGCGCGACCGTGTCCCGCACGGTCTCGCCGGCCTTGTAGCGGTCGAAGATTCGCGGGTCGATGTACGAGCTGCGGCAGACGGCGGGCGTATTGCCGAGGTGGTGGGAGACCTCCTTCACCGCGTGGGCGATGACGCGCTTGCGGCTCGGCGCGTGCTTCGGGTCGACCTCCGCGACGGCGACCGCCACCGCCGCGAGGACCGACGCGTGCCACGTGCGGAAGCTCTTCGCGCTGCCCGTCGGCACGCGCTCTGCGAGGTACTCGCTGACGTCGGCGGTCCGCAGCGGGCGCCAGCCGCTCTTCGTCCGCCACCCGAAGAGCTGCCCGTCCCCGAGCCGCATCCGCCGGAGCTTCGCGACGACCTCGGCGGCGACCGGGTCGACGACGTGCTGCACGCGGCGCTTGCCGTGCTTCGCCGGGTAGTCGAAGGTCACGACCCCGTCGTCCGGGCCGACGTGCACGTGCTCACGGCGCATCGACGTCAGGCCGTAGGTCCCGTTCTGCTGCGCGTACGTCTCGCTGCCGATCCGGAAGAAGCCGACGTCGAGGAGCCGCGCGACGACGGCGAGCACCGCCTCCCGCGAGGGGCGGCCGTCCTCCGCGACGAGCGTGTCGTGGACCTCCTGGCGCAGGACGGGGAGGCCGGCGGCGAAGACGAGCGTCTCGTCGAACTTCCGGCGCGAGCGGCGCGCGTTCCACGTGTCGTGGTAGCGGTACTGGCGGCGCCCGGCGTCGTCGACGCCCATCGCCTGCAGGTGCCCCTCCGGGTCCGGGCAGATCCACACGTCCTTCCACGCGGGCGGGATCGCGAGCGCGGCGACCCGCGCCTTGGCCTCCGGGTCGGTGATCGTCCTGCCGGCCTCGTCGAGCAGCGCGAAACCCTTGCCGGACCGGCGCCGGGTCCAGCCGGGGTCTGCGGGGTCGACGCGACGCACGGAGCACGACTGCCCCGCGCCCGGGCGGGGCAAACGCCGTGCCGGGCGTCCGGGCGCGCCCGATCGGGGTCAGCGGGGCGGGACGCGATCCGTGGCGCTGCGACCGCCGGGGCGGCCCGGGCGCGGGCCGGCGGCCTCGCGCAGGAGCCGCTCGAGGCGCCCGGAGACCGCGGGCCAGGTGAAGCGCTCCAGCGCGGCCTCCTCGGCCATGCGGGCGCGGCGGCGGCGCTCGGACGGCTGCTCGATCGCCTCGACGAGGGCGGCGGTGAGCGCCTCGCCGTCGTCCACCGCGAAGAGCCAGCCGGTGCGGCCGTCGTCGATGATGTGCGCGGGCCCGAGCGACGCGGCGGCGATCGGCGCGACGCTGCAGGCCATCGCCTCGACGATGACCTGGCCGAAGCTCTCGCGGGCCGAGGGGAGGACGAGGAGGTCGGCGGCGGCGAGGAGCTCGGGCAGCTCGAGCTGGTCGTGCCACCCGGCGAGCAGGACGTCGGCGCGGCCGAGGCGGGCGACCGCGTCGGCGGGGTGCTCGCCCTCCCACTCGCCGGGGTGGCCGCCGACGAGGACGAGCGTCGCGGCGCCGCCGGTGCGGGCCTGCGCGGCGGCGAACGCGTCGAGCAGCAGCGGCAGGCGCTTGACGCTCGTGAAGCGGCCGACGAAGAGGATCACCGGACCGCCGGCCAGCCGGGCGACCGCGGCGTCGTCGTAGGCGATCGAGCCCGGCGCGCCACCGGGCAGCCAGCCGCGCGGCTCCTCCACGAGCACGCGGCGCCAGACGTCCGCGCGGTCGACCTCGAGCGGCCGGAAGGCGACGGGGTCGAAGCCGTTCGGGAGGTCCGCGAAGCGGGTCCGCGGCAGGTCGAGCGCCGCCATGGCCCGGGCCCGGTTGCCGGGCGCGACGATGAGCCGGACGCTGCCGGCGGCCCAGCGCCGCAGGCGCTCCCGCCAGGCCTCGGCGTGCGCGAGGTGGGCGAGCTCCCCGGCCGCGATCGCCTCGAGCATGAGCAGCTCGGTGCCGTGCAGGTGGGTGACGACGGGCACGCCGGGGGCGACCCGGGCCGCCGCCTCGTGCATCGGCGTGAGGTGGTGGAGGTGCAGGACGTCCGCCTCGGCCGCGCCCGCCGCGGTGAGCTCGCGCGCCCAGGCGGCCACCTGCGCGGCGTAGGCGCGGTCGTCGAGCGCCGCCATGACCCGGTCCGGGACATCCGGCCGGTCCTCGTAGGACGGCTGCAGCGGCGCGGTGCCCGGTGCCGCGCACCGCGCCGCGGTCGGGTCGGCGTCCGCGAGCGAGCCGGTGAAGTCGACCTCGTGCAGCGGCAGGCCGGCGAAGAAGGCGCGAGCGTCGCCGTGGCCGGTGTCGCGGAGCGACCCGGAGAGCATCGTCAGGTCGACGCGGGGCGAGGCGTGAAGGCCACGGGCCAGGGCGCGTGAGGAGTAGGCGGAGCCTCCCCTCGGGTAGAAGAGCGTTCCGGACACCACACGTAACGCTGTTGTCATCAGCATCCGAGTATGGCACCCGGATGCGGCGCGCCTGCGCCGGGAGGGTCAGCCCGCGTACGCGAGGACGAGCGCCGTCGAGATCGGCCGCCCGTCGAGCAGCTCGATCCCGTGCTGCTCGCGCGGGTGGTTCACGAGGCGCCCGCCGCAGACGAGGGCGGTCGAGCCGCCGCCGTCGAGGTTCATCGCGCTCGTCGCGCCGAGCCCGACGAGGAGGTCCGCGAGCTCCCCGAGGGTGAGGCCCGCCTCGTCCTCGTGGCGCCCGTCGCAGGTGACGGCGAGCAGGCTCGTGGGGGTCAGCGCGAGCGCCGACCGCGGGTGGCGGCCCTCGGTGATGTCCGAGTCGAACTGCGCGGCGCCGGCGGTGAAGCCCTCGTCGTCGGTGCCGGTGATGGCCGAGCGGCCGTCGCGGACGAGCAGCGGCCCGGCCTGCAGCAGGTCGCCGTCGGGGACGGCGGGTAGGTCGTGGCGCGCGGCGATGCGCACGCCGCCCGCGCCGCGGTGCACGCAGGCCCGCACGGCGCCCCACGGCGCGGTGAAGGGCACGTGCTTGACGGCGCGGCCGTCGATGCGCAGCTCACCGAGCGGCGCGTTGTGCGGGCGGACGAAGAAGCCGCCGACGATCGCGTGCTCGACGCGCTCCGCGCGGCACCAGCGCACGAGCGTCTCCGGCTGCTCGAGGCGGCGGACGCCCAGCGTCAGGCCCGCGAGCGGGAAGGCCGCCACGTGCAGCGACGTGCGCGCGCCGTCGTCCAGGAGCGGACGGGTCGTGGCGACCGCGGGGCCCGCGGCGGTGCTCGGGGTGGGGGCGATGGCTCGCATCGGCGTCACAGACCTCTCGGTACCCCACGAGGCTCGCGGGGTTTCGGGCACCGTCGCGGACGACGGCCGCGCCGATGTGTCGATCCTGTGGTGTTCGGCCCGTCCCGGGGACATCCTGTGCCCGGGCGGACGGACGTTGCGGGCCGGGTGTGACCTCCCGGACCGGCTCAGCAGGTCCGGGAGGTCACACCTGCGCCGCCGGCGCCCCGATCGCCCGCCGGGCGAAGACCCGCAGCGTCGCGAGGAGCGCCGCCGCGTCCGGCGGGCCGCCCGCCAGGGGCGAGATCGGCCCGACGAGCGCCTCCCCGAGCGCGCCGACGAGCCCGGCGGCGACGACGTCCACGTCCTGCGCGGGCAGCTCGCCGGCCTGCACGCCCGCGACGAGCAGCCCGGCGACGAGCTCCCGGTAGGCGCGGCGGTAGGCGAGGCGCTCGGCCTCCAGGAGCGGATCGACCGGTTCGGCGAGCAGCGTCCAGGCCAGCCGCGGATGGTGGAGCGCCCGCCCCGCGAACGTGCTCAGCACCGCGTCGATCCGGTCGGCGGCGGTGCCCGCCGAGGACGCCGCCTGCTCCATCGCGGACAGCTCGCGGGCGCACACGGTCCGGAACAGCTCGGCGACGAGCTCGCCCTTGCCGGGCCAGTGGCGGTAGAGGGCCCCGGCCGACACCCCGGCCCGGGCGGCGACCGCGCCGACCGTCACCGCCGCGTAGCCGCCCTCGCGGGTGAGATCGAGCGCCGCGTCGAGCAGGCGCTCGCGCGTGCCCGGCGCGGCGGTCACCCCTCGCCGCCGCCCCACTCGGGCGCCGGGCCGGGCATGCGGCCCTTGAACGTCGACGCGCCGCGGTCCCCGTAGGGGCCGTCGCGGTCGGTCACGGCCTGCTTGAAGCCGGCGGCCGCGGCCCGCTGCTGGAACGCGTACCCCTCGGCCGTGTGGCGCGTGATGCCGTCGAAGACCGTCCCGAGCACCTGCGTCGCGTGCAGGCCGCGCGCCATCGTCTCCTGGTTCACGAGGAGCTTCATCATCACGAGCTGGTTCACCGGCGTCGCGGCGATCCGCTCGACGAGGGCCTCGGCGCGCTCGTCGAGCTCGTCCGCGGGGGGCGCGTCGATCGCGAGGCCCCATTCGAGCGCCTCGGTCCCGCTGAGCGAGTCCCCGGTGAAGAGCAGCCGCTTCGCGCGCTGGGGCCCGAGCCGGTGCGCCCACATCGATGTCGTCGGCGACCCCCACACCCGCGCCGGCGGGTAGCCGATCTTCGCGTCGGCGGCGATGACGAGCAGGTCCGAGCAGAGCGCCATGTCCGTCCCGCCCGCGACGCAGAAGCCCTGCACCTTGCAGACGACCGGCTTGTTCGCGTGGAAGAGCGACATGAACCCGCGGACGTTGCGGCCCATCATCGCGTAGTCCACCATCGGGTCCCAGACGCCGGACGGGTCGTGGTTGCGCATCTGCACGAGCGGGTCCAGCGGGGTGCCGGCGACCGCGTCGGCGTCGCCCTCGAAGCCGCCGTCGCCCATGCCCTCGGCGCTGTCGACGAGGTCGTAGCCGCCGCAGAAGCCCTTGCCGTTGCCGGCGAGGAGGATGACGTGCACGGCCGGGTCCAGGTCAGCGCGCTCGACGCACCGCTCGAGCTCGGTGACGAGGCGCCGGGTGATCCCGTTCCCCCGCTCCGGCCGGTTCAGCGTGATCCGGGCGACGCGGCCGGTCACCGCGTAGGTCAGGGTTCGCAGGTCGTCGCCGGAGGCCATGGCCGGACGATAGTGAATCCGGATTCACCGATGTTCCGCGCGACGACGGGCGCGTCGACCGGGTTCAGGCCTGCCGGGGGACGATGAAGCTCTGGACGAGCGCCGTCGCGAAGCCGATGAGGCGCTCGTCGTCGTAGTGCTCAGGGTCGGTCAGGGCGAGGCGGATGCCCTGCTCGGCCCCGGCGATCATGATCGCGGTCGTCAGCTCGGCGTCGAGGTGGTCGAGGTCGAGGTACGCGAGGCCCCAGGTGACGAGCGGCTCGATCTGCAGGAGGAACTGGTGGTGGTTGCGGTCGACCGCCGCGCGCGCCGCGGGCGGCATGCCGTCGGCGGGGAGCACGAAGATGCGCCACGTCGCCGGGCGGCGGCGCGCCGCCTCGAGGACGCCGGTGAGCGCGACCTGCAGCACGGCGGCGGGGTCGACGTACGGCGGGCGCGGGATCGCGGCGGCGAGGTCGGCGACGGCGCGCTCGAGCTCCCGGTCGACCATCGCCCGCAGCAGCGCGTCCGGATTGTCGAAGGAGGCGTAGACGACGGTCTTCGCGAGGTCGGCGTGACGGGCGACGGCCTCGATCGAGAACGCGCCGAAGCCGTGCTCGTCGACGATCTCGAGGGCGGCGTCGAGCAGCTGCTCGCGGCGCTCCTCGCGGGAACGGCGGGGGGAGTACTTGCGCGTGGGTGCCTTGGCCACGTCCCTAGCTTGACATCTCGGCCGGTCCCCGGGATCACACACCGTGCCATGTGCGGGATCGTGACTTCCGCGGGGGTCCCGCTCATGCCCGTCGCGGCGCGCGGCCGCCGGCAGCGCCGGGTGCCCTGAGCGGCGCGGTCAGTCGCCGTCGATGACCGCGAGCACCTGCCCGGCGGCGACCTGGTCGCCGGCGGCGACCGGCAGCGCCCCGACGACGCCGTCCGCGGGCGCGACGATCTCGTGCTCCATCTTCATCGCCTCGAGGACGAGCAGCGGCGTCCCGGCGGTGACGGTCGCGCCCGCCTCGACGAGCACGCGCAGGACGGTGCCCGGCATCGGCGAGGTGAGCGACCCGGCGGCGACCTGCGCGCTCGGGTCGGTGAAGCGCGGCAGCTCGCGCAGCGGCGCCTCGCCGTCCGGCGTGCTCACCGCGTCCGGCCCGACGCGGTAGGTCCGGCGCAGGCCGCCGGCCGTGAGCTCGACGAGCTCCGGCGTGACGCGGTGCAGGACGACGGCCTCCGGCTCGGCGAGCTGCCGGCCGGTGCGGTCGAAGCGGTAGGCGACCTCGAGCTCCTCGTCGTGCGCCGTGGCGAAGCGCGCGCTCTGGGGTACGGCCGGGTTGTTGCGCCAGCCGCTCGGCACCGCGGTGAGGACGGTCGCCTCCGCGCGGCGCGCGGCGGCCCCCGCGAGTGCGGCGGCGAGGGCGGCCGCGCGCGTCTCGTCCGGGCCGAGCAGGGGCGCCGCGAGGGCCGCGACGTCGGCCGTCGCGTCGAGCCACGTCGTGTCGGCGCTCCCGCCGAGGAACGCCTCCGAGCGCAGGACCCGGACGAGGAAGTCGCGGTTCGTCACCGTCCCCTGCACCTCGGCGCGGGCCAGGGCGTCGGCGAGCCTGCGCGCCGCCTCCTCCCGCGTCGCCCCGTGGGCGATGACCTTCGCGATCATCGGGTCGTAGTAGGGCGAGATCTCGCTGCCGCTCTCCACGCCCGTGTCGACCCGCACGCCGTCCGGCACCGCGAAGCGCGAGAGGGTCCCGGTGACGGGGAGGAAGTCGTTCGCCGGATCCTCGGCGTAGAGGCGCGCCTCCATCGCCCAGCCGTCGAGCGGCGCCTCGTGCACCGCATCCGGGAGCGGGTGGCCGGCGGCGACGTGCAGCTGCAGCTCGACGAGGTCCAGGCCGGTGACGAGCTCCGTGACCGGGTGCTCGACCTGCAGGCGCGTGTTGACCTCGAGGAAGAAGAAGTCCGTCGGCTGCGACCCGTCGTCGGGCAGCACGAGGAGGAACTCGACCGTCCCGGCGCCGGTGTAGCCGAGCGCCTCGCCGGCCTTCACCGCGGCGTCGCACAGCGCGGTCCGCAGCGCCGGCGTCACGGCGGGCGACGGCGCCTCCTCGATGACCTTCTGGTGGCGCCGCTGCACCGAGCAGTCGCGCTCGTGCAGCGCGACGACGGTGCCGTGCGCGTCGCCCATGAGCTGCACCTCGACGTGCCGCGAGCGCGGCGCGTACCGCTCGAGGAAGACCGTCGCGTCGCCGAAGGCGCTGCCCGCCTCGCGCTGCGCGGCCTCGACGGCGCCCGCCAGCGCCTCCGCCGAGGCGACGACCCGCATGCCCTTGCCGCCGCCGCCCGCGCTCGCCTTCACGAGCAGCGGGAAGCCGACCCGCGCGGCCGCCGCGGCGACGTCCTCGCCGTCGGACAGGTGCGCGCCGGGCAGGACCGGCACGCCGGCCGCCTCCATCCGCTCGCGCGCGCCGATCTTCGAGCCCATCGCCGTGATCGCCTCCGGCGAGGGCCCGACCCACACGAGCCCGGCCTCGGCGACCGCCGCGGCGAACGCGGCGTTCTCGCTGAGGAAGCCGTAGCCGGGGTGGATCGCGTCCGCGCCGGCGGCGAGCGCGGCCGCGATGACGGCGTCCCCCCGCAGGTAGGACTCGGCGGGCGTGGCGCCGCCGAGCGCGACGGCGACGTCGGCCTCCCGCACGAAGAGCGCGCCGGCGTCCGGCTCGGAGTAGACGGCGACGGTGGAGATGCCGAGGCGACGGCAGGTCGCGAAGACGCGGCGGGCGATCTCGCCGCGGTTGGCGACGAGGAGGCGGGTGATGGTCACGGGGGCGCTCATCTCTACATGCGGAAGACGCCGAAGCCCTCGGCGCCCTCGACGACGTTGTTGTGGACGACGCCGAGCGCCAGCCCCAGGACGGTGCGCGTGTCGCGCGGGTCGATGATGCCGTCGTCGTAGCCGCGGCCCGAGTTCGCCAGGGCGGTCTGCTCGCCCTCGATCTGGGCCTCGACCATCGACCGCATGTTCTTGTCGAACTCCTCGTCGTACGCCTGCCCGCGGCCCTCGGCGGCCTGCCGCGCGACGATCGACAGCACGCCCGCGAGCTGCGCGGGACCCATGACCGACGACTGGGCGTTCGGCCACGAGAAGAGGAAGCGCGGGTCGTAGCCCCGCCCGGACATCGCGTAGTTCGCCGCCCCGTAGGAGCCGCCGATGATGACGCCGAGATGGGGGACCTTCGAGTTCGAGACGGCGTTGATCATCTTCGCGCCGTCCTTGATGATCCCGCCCTGCTCGTAGTCCTTGCCGACCATGAACCCGGTCGTGTTGTGGAGGAAGACGAGCGGGACGTCCTTCTGGTTCGCGAGCTGGATGAACTGCGCGGCCTTCTGCGCCTCCTCGGAGAAGAGGATCCCCTGGAGGTTCGCGAGCACGCCGACCGGGTGGCCGTGGATCGCGCCCCAGCCGGTCGACAGCGAGGTCCCGTAGAGCGGCTTGAACTCGTCGTAGCGCGAGCCGTCGAGGATCCGCCCGAGCACCTCGCGCGTGTCGAACGGGACCTTCGGGTCGGCGGACGCGATCGCGACGAGGTCCTCGGGGTCGTGGAGCGGCTCGTCCGGCGGCAGGGTCGGGCCCGGCCCGAGCCGCCGCCAGTTCAGCGAGCGGACGATGTCGCGCCCGATGCGCAGCGCGTCCTGCTCGTCGGCCGCGAGGTAGTCGGCGAGGCCGCTGACCTTCGCGTGCATCTCCGCGCCGCCGAGCTCCTCGTCGCCCGAGTCCTCGCCGGTGGCCATCTTCACGAGCGGCGGACCGCCGAGGAAGACCTTCGCGCGCCCCTCGACGAAGACCGTGTAGTCGGACATGCCGGGGACGTAGGCGCCGCCGGCCGTCGAGTTGCCGAAGACGAGCGAGATCGTCGGGATGCCGAGCGAGGAGAGCCGCGAGAGGTTGCGGAAGGTCGCCCCGCCGGGGACGAACGCCTCGGCCTGCGTCGGGAGGTCGGCGCCGCCGGACTCGACGAGCGAGATGAGCGGCAGGCGGTTGGCGACGCAGATCTCGTGGCCGCGCAGCGCCTTGCGCAGGGAGAACGGGTTGGACGCGCCGCCCCGGATCGTCGGGTCGTTCGCGCTGACGAAGCAGACGACCCCCTCGACGACGCCGATGCCGGAGACGAGCGAGGCGCCGGTCGAGAAGTCCGTGTGGTGCGCCATGAACGGCTGCAGCTCGAGGAACGGGCTGTCGCGGTCGAGGAGCAGCGCGATCCGCTCGCGGGGCAGGAGCTTGCCTCGCTTGCGGTGGCGCGCGACGTACTTCTCGCCGCCGCCGCCGTTGAACGTCTCGAGCAGGTCGTCGAGCTCGGCGAGGCGCTCGAGCATCGCCGTGCGGTTGGCGGCCGCCGCGTCCGAGCGGGGGTCGAAGGTCGAGCGGAGGATCGTCATGCAGCGTTCCGGTGGTTGGAGGAGGAGGACGTGATGCCGTGGAGGACGAGCGCGGCGGTGTGCTCGACGAAGCGGTCGACCGCGTCGTCGTCGACCGGCCCGCCGAGCGTGTCCTCCACGGAGCGGCGGGCCGCGAAGAGGAACTCGCACATCCCGGTGATCGAGCAGAAGAGGAAGACGGGGTCGACCCGGCGGAAGGCGGGGTCGGTCAGCAGGCCCGTGTAGAAGCCGACCATCGGCGCGGCGAGGACGGCGGTCGTCCGCTCGGCGGCCGGCCCGGCCGCGTGGCCGAGGCGCTCGCCGAGCTGGTTGACGTACGGGTAGCGCAGGTAGTTGCGCACGACGCCGGCGAGGTGGCGCCGGAGCTTCTCCTCGGCCGGCAGGTCCAGGGCGGCGAGCGCGTCGAGCTCGGCGACGACCGCACCGGTCGTCCGCTCGACGAGCGCCTGCAGGAGCGCCCGCTTGCCCCCGAAGCAGTAGCTCACCATCGACACGTTGACGCCGGCCCGGGCGCAGATGTCGCTCACCGATGGCTCGGCGCCGGCCCGTTCGAAGAGCAGCTCGTGGGTCGCCTGGAGGAGCCGGTCGCGTGTGATGTCGGCGCCGTGGGCGGGTTCGGGCCGCACGGGGAGGCTCGTGGGGGCCGGGGGGCGCACGGCGCAACCATGACACGGGACCGCCCGTCAATCAAATGTTCATTTGAACGTCGTTCGCGCCGGGGGCGTTGTCCGTGATCGACAACCGCGCCCCCGCGGGCTGGGGCAGACGGACAGGCGGCAGGCCCCCCGCCCGCGGATAGCGTCGGCCCATGAGCTCCAAGCATCCCGTCGTCATCTACGGCGCCAGCGGCTACACGGGCCGCCTCGTGGCCGAGTACCTGCGGCAGTACCACGTCCCGTTCACCGCGGCCGGGCGTGACGCCGACAAGCTGCAGGCGATCATGGACAAGGTCCCCGGCATCGAGACCGCGACCTACGAGTGCGTCGCCGTCGAGCACACCGTCGAGGCGCTCACCGAGCTCTTCCGCGGCGCGAAGGTCGTCTGCAACATGGTCGGCCCGTTCGCGACGCTCGGGATGGACGTCGCCGAGGCCGCGCTCGCCGCCGGCTGCCACTACCTCGACACGACGGGCGAGCAGAACTGGATGCTCGACGTCCAGGAGAAGCTCGGCGAGGCGTACGCCGAGGAGGGCCTGCTCCTCGCCCCGTGCATCGCGCAGATGTACACGAACGGCGAGATCGCGGCGAACATCGTGCTCGAGGACCCGGCCATCGACACCCTCGACACGCTCGTCCTCTGGGGTGGCGACCCGACGATCGCCTCGACCGCGTCGATCTTCACGATCCTCATGGCCGACCACTTCTACCTCGAGAACAACGAGTACCAGAAGTGGCCCGGGGACGCCCAGTTCAACGTCACGATCCCCGGGCAGCACGAGACCGGCCTCGCCCTCACCTGGGGCGGCATCGCGCACCCGGTCTGGTTCAAGGACGACCCGCGCGTCATCACCTGCAAGTCGCACGGCGGCCTCTTCAACCAGGAGGTCATGAAGGGCGTCGTCCAGGTCATCGAGATCATCGAGACGCAGGTCAAGCCGCTCCCCACCGAGGCGGAGCAGCAGGCGGCGATCGACACGATCATCGCCCAGATGCCCGAGACGGTGACGCCGCCGCGGGAGAACCCGCTCGTCAACCGGTCGCTCGACAGCGTCATCGGCAGCGGCCCGCTCGGCTCGCGGCAGGTCGTCATCCGCGGCGCGAACAACTACCAGCAGACCGCCCTCCTGCAGGCCCACTGCGCGTACTCGCTGCTGCACCAGCCGCCCCGCCGCGTCGGCTTCGCGTCCGGGTGCCAGGCCTTCGGCCACCGCGAGCTCCTCGGTGTCCTGCAGCGCTTCGGGCTCGTCGGCGAGCCCGTCACCACCACGGTCTGATCCGGCCGGGGGTGCCTTGCGGCCGGTGCGGGGGCGCACCGGCCCGCAGGCCCCTGCGCGGCGGTCCGACCGGAGATCGGTCACACAACGGGCACACAGCGGTCCCATCCGGGTGTGACGAACGTATATATGGGGAAGACGGCGGACGGCGACGCGCCCGGCCGTTCAACCGATCCGCCGGTTCGTCCGATACGACTCCCACACCGTGGTTCTCCTTCCCAACCACATCGAGCTCTACCCCGACCGCGACGGTCTCCCGTCGGTGGCGATCACGATCGACATCACGCCGTCCCAGGTCGAGGCGACGCTCCACGGCCTGCGGACCGTGCGCGAGGCCCGCTACGCCCGGGTCCAGATCACGACGGACGACGTCATCGCGCTCCGCGACCTCACCGCCCTCGTCGACGTGCTCGCCGACATCAGCGGCCACATGGGCGTCGCGCGCGTGCAGATGACCGTCGCGCGGCTCGGTGTGCTGCGCAGCGGCCTGACGGAGTTCGCCGCCGGCGAGCACCTCGAGCGCGAGGGCGACGCCCTGCACCGCCCGGAGATCCTCGACGTCCTCGACGCCGTCGACGGCATCCACGAGCGGGCGCTCCGCGCCGCGCTCGACGGCGCGCTCATCCCCGACGCCTGATCGGCTGCGTCGATCCGGCCGGGCTACGCCTGGCCCTCCCACTCGGCGTGGAAGCGCTCGAGGAACGCCTCCATGTACGCGATCCGCTCGGCGGCGAGCCGCCGGCCCGCGTCGGTCGTCATGCGATCGCCGAGCAGCAGGAGCTTCTCGTGGAAGTGGTTGATCGTCGTGCCCTTCGCGGCGCGGTAGGCCTCGGTCGTCGCGTGGAGGACGGGCTCCTCGCCGGGGACGTGCATCTGGCGGTTGTCCCAGCCGCCGTAGGCGAACGCGCGACCGATCCCGATCGCGCCGATCGCGTCGAGCCGGTCCGCGTCCTGGACGATCCGCTGCTCGAGGCTCGTGACCTTGTCGGCGACGCCGGCGCCCTTGTAGGAGACGTTCGCGACGATCTCGGCCACCCGTCGCACCGTCTCCTCGGGAGCGCCGAGCGAGCGCAGCCACGCCGCGGCGGTCTTCGCGCCGATCGTCTCGTCCCCGTCGTGGAACTTCGCGTCGGCGATGTCGTGGAGGAGGGCGGCGAGCTCCACGACGGTGCGATCGGCCCCGGTCTCGGCGTCGCAGAGCGCGTGGGCCGAGCGCCACACACGGTGGATGTGCCACCAGTCGTGGCCGCTCGACTCCCCCTCGCACTGCGCGCGGACGTGGTCGGCGGTGGCGGTGACGAGATCCATGCGGCGGCGGACGATACCGGCGCCGCATCCCGCGGCGTGCGGCCGGAAGACGCCGCGGCCGTGCCCGGCGCACGCCGCTGGGGTAGCGTCGGGCGCCATGGCCGATGACCTCACCCAGGCGCGCTTCCCGGCGCTCGACGCCGGCTACGAGAGCTACTACCTCCGGGCGACGCAGCCCGGCGGCGGGCTCGGCGTGTGGATCCGCTACACGGTGCACCGCCGCGCCGGTCACGCGCCGACGGGGTCGCTGTGGTTCACGCTCTTCGACGCCGCGGCGCCCGGCCCGGTCGCCGCGAAGCACACCGAGCCCGGCCCGCAGGCCGGCGGAGGCGACTGGATCCGCATCGGCGGCGCCGTCATGCGCTCGGGGACGGCCGCCGGCGCGGTCACCGTCCCCGGCGGGGCCGACGTCGCCTGGGAGCTGACGTTCACCGGCGAGCCGCTGCTCGCGCACCTGCCGCGCCCGTGGATGTACCGCACGCCGCTCCCGAAGACGAAGCCGGTGAGCATCCACCCGGTCGCCCGCTTCGACGGGTCGGTCACCGTCGCCGGGCGCCGGATCGAGCTCGACGGCTGGCCCGGCATGGTCGGGCACAACTGGGGGACGCAGCACGCCGAGCGCTGGGTGTGGCTGCACGGGATGGACTTCGAGACCTGCGGCGACGACACGTGGCTCGACGTCGTCCTCGGACGGCTGAGGATCGCCGGCCGCACGACGCCGTGGGTGGCCTCGGGTGCGGTGTCGGTCGCGGGCGAGCGGTACGCGCTCGGGGGGCCGGCGCGGGCGCGGGCGACGAAGGTGGACGCGACGCCGGACCGCATCAGGTTCACGCTCCCCGGGAGCGGCGTGACGGTGACGGGGACCGCCTCGGCGCTGCGCGAGCGGTTCGTCGGCTGGGTCTACGCGGACCCGGACGGCTCCGAGCACCACACGGTCAACTGCTCGATCGCCGACCTCGAGCTCACCGTCGCCCGGGAGGGTCGCCCGCCGGCGACGCTCCTCTGCCGCGGCCTCGCCGCCTACGAGCTCGGGATGCGCGAGCACGACCACGGCATGACGATCCAGCCGTTCGGCGACGGCTAACCCGGCCGCGCCCCGGCGAGGACGACCTCGACGACGTAGCTCTCGCGGACCGACGCGGGCTGGCGGAGCATCCAGACGGTCGCCGGGGAGGCGCGCGCCGCGCCGCGGCGGGCGACCTGGTCGACGTAGCTCAGCCGGACCGCGTCGGGCTGGCGGAGCATCCAGACCGTCTGCTCGCGCTCGCCGCCGCCGCGTTCGAGGACCTCGCCGAGGTAGCTGCGCCGCACCGCGAGCGGCTGTCCGAGCATCCAGCGCTGCTCCGGCTGCGGGGCGAGCGCCGCGGCCGCCCGGGCCACGAAGTCCGGCGCGAGCAGCATCTCGCGTTCGAGGAAGCCGGTCACCCGTCCATCATCGCGCGGCGGCCCGACAGCGCGGCGCCGCGCTCAGTCGAGCGCGACGAGCTCGAACCGCACGACGCCCGCAGTGATCGTCGCCAGGCCCATCGTGTGGCCGGGAGCGCGGCGCCGTTCGGTCGGCGAGCCGGGGTTGAAGACCTGGAAGCCGCCGCCGAGCTCGGTGTGCTCCGGCAGGTGCGTGTGCCCGAAGACGACCGCCGCGCAGGCCGGGAAGCGCCGCCGCAGCCGCGCGGCGCGGTCCTCTGCCGGTCCGGGGATGTGGACCATGCCGATGCGCGCGCCGCCGAGCTCGACCTCGCGGGCCTCCGGCAGACGGGCGCGGACGGCCGGCCCGTCGACGTTCCCGTGGACGGCGTGCAGCGGCGGCCCGAGCGCCTCGAAGAGGTCGAGCGTCGCCACGTCGACGAAGTCCCCGGCGTGGAGGATCGCGTCGGCCGCGCGGCAGCGCTCGAGGCACGCGTCGGGGACGACGCGATCCCCGCGCGGGAGGTGGGTGTCGCTGACGATCGCCACGCGCATGGGCGGCGAGCGTACCGGCGCCCCCGGAAACGCGAAACCCGCCACGGGGGCGGGTTTGCGGGGCGATGGAGCTAAGGAGACTCGAACTCCTGACCTCTGCCATGCGAAGGCAGCGCTCTACCAGCTGAGCTATAGCCCCGGGTGACCATCCATCCTACCGGCGGGCGGCTCCGGGCGGCCGCTCGCGGGCGAAAGTGTCGCACACTCGTTTGCGTGGGTGCCTCCACGGCTTACGAAGACGGCCGGACCTGCCGATAGCCCGGGTAGTCTCGTCCTGGGCGGTGCCGGCGGCCTGCGGGCCGTGGTTCCCCGTCCGTGACCGGGATGCACCCCGCATGAGCTTCCGCAACCGCCTCACGCTGTTCTTCGTCCTCATCGTCATCGTGCCGATGCTGTCGCTGACGGTCGTGCTCTTCACGCTCATCGCCGACAACGAGACCGGCAAGCAGGACGCGGGCGTCGCCGCGCGGCAGACCGCGGCGATCCACCTGTACGACGAGGCCCGTGACGCGGCGGGCAAGGCGCTCGTCCACGTGGGGCGGGACCTCAAGCTCGCGACCGCGCTCCGGGCGGGGGACCAGGTCGCCGCCAGCCGGCGCGCGACGGTGCTCCTCGACGAGCTGTCCATCAAGCGCATCGTGATCGTCCGCGGCACGTCGCCGTTCGTCGACGTCGGGTCGACGACCGCGGTCTTCCCCGCCACCCGGCCCCTGACCGACACGGACGGCGCGCCGATCGGGACGCTCCAGGTCTCCACGAGCGGCCCGAAGAGCTACGCGACGCTCGTCAAGCGCGTCACCGGCCTGAACGTCCTCATCGTCCGCGGCGGCACGATCCTCGCCGACACGCTCGGGGTCGGCGGCCGCGCGCCCGCGCTGCCCGCGAAGCCCGCGACGGTCGAGGTCGCCGGCGGGAAGTACCGCACCGCGGCGTTCAGGGTGCCGGGCTTCCAGGGGGCGCAGATCCGCGTCGCCGTGCTCGGCTCGACGGCGAAGGTGCGCTCGAACGTCCGCCAGTCGCGGCTCTTCGCCGGGGCGCTCCTGTTCGGCTTCTTCACCCTTGCCTTCCTCTTCGCGCTGCTCGTCTCCCGCTCCCTGCAGCGGCAGATCGGCGGCTTCCTCGAGGCGGCGCGCCGGATCGGCTCCGGCGACTTCGGCGCGCGCGTGCCGACCGTCGGCAGCGACGAGTTCGCCGAGCTCGGCGACGAGTTCAACCGCATGTCCGGCGAGCTCGAGAAGAAGATCGCCGAGGTCGAGGCGGAGCAGGCGCGGCTCGCGCTCGCGATGCGGCGCATCGGCGAGACGTTCGCCTCCAACCTCGACCGCGACGCGCTGCTCGAGATCGTCCTGCGCACGGCGGTCGACGGCAGCGGCGCCGCGGGCGGCCGGGCGACGATCCGCTCCCGGCCGGAGGCGCAGCTGCACCAGGTCGCGCAGGCCGGGTCCCTCGACGACCTCACCGCCGCGCTGCGTCAGGCCGAGGCGGCGGTGCTCGAGTCGGGCGCGTCCCGCGAGGTGACCGTCGGCGGCGTCACCGCGCTCGCGCATCCGCTGCGCGCCGTTCAGCAGTCCGAGGAGGACGGCCCGCCGCGCATCACCGGCATCGTCTCCGTCGCCCGCCCGGGGACGCCCTTCCGCCCGTCCGAGCGCGAGCTCTTCCACTACCTCGCGGGCCAGGCCTCGGTGTCGATCGAGAACGTCGGCCTGCACGAGCGCGTCGAGCGCCAGGCGGTCACCGACGAGCTCACCGGCCTCGCGAACCGGCGCCGCTTCCAGCAGGTGCTCAGCGGCGAGGTCGAGCGCTCGCGGCGCTTCGGCCAGCCGGTCGGCCTCGTGATGCTGGACATCGACAACTTCAAGAAGGTCAACGACACCTACGGGCACCCGGCCGGCGACCTCGTCCTGCGGGAGGTCGCGCGGGTCGTCCGCGAGGCCTCGCGCGAGATCGACGAGCCCGCGCGCTACGGCGGCGAGGAGATGGCGGTCATCCTCCCGGGCACCGACGTCGAGGGCGCCTTCCAGCTGGCCGAGCGCATCCGCGAGGACATCGCGGAGCTGCGGCTGCCGATCCGCACGGCCGAGGACGAGCCGCTCCGCGTCACCGCGAGCTTCGGCGTCGCGACCCATCCGCACTCCGCGGCCGACCCCCGCTCGCTCATCGCGGGGGCCGACGCCGCCTTGTACGAGGCGAAACATTCGGGGAAGAACCGCACCGTGCGGGCCGCCGAGGTCGCGCAGAGCTGAGCCGCCCTGTCGGCGCGCTCACGCCGGCGCAGCGATCGGTGCACCACCGTCCATGGAGGTGGGTAGTGTTCATCGCTGATGGGACTGCTCGACGACGCCATCCGTGAGCACCTCGAGCTGAAGCGCCTGCACGGCGCGGACGCCACCGAGGTCGCCCGCCAGGAGCACGAAGCACTCGGCCCCGTGGTCCGGGGGGAGCTCGCGACCCCGCCGCCGGCGAGTCCGGCCTACGCGGACGACGAGGAGGAGCTGCCCGCCGCGCCGGTCCAGCGCGAGCGCGCCCCCGCCGCACCGCTGCCGCCCGTCGGCGCGCCGTCGGCCGCACCGCCCGTCGAGGCCGCCCCCGGCCCCACCGCCCCCGTCGTCGCCTCCGATGCCGTCGCCCCGCCTGTGCCCGCATCCGAGCCGCCCGTGAGCCCGGAGCCGGCGGCGTCCACGCCGCCGCCCGCGCCCGTGCCCGCGCCGGCTTCGCCGGCCGACGGCGGCCAGCCGACCGTCGCCTTCTCGCTCGCCGACCTCGAGGCCGCCGAGGAGGCCGAGGCGTCCGCCGCCGCCGCGCCCGCGCCGCCGGCCCCGGCGCACCCGGCCGCGCCCGCCCCCGAGCCGCCGGTGCAGGACCTCGAGTGGGACGCCCCGGCGGCGCCGGCCCCCGCGCCGGACCCGGCGCCGGTCGCCCACGACGTCGTCCCGGCGGACGAGGAGCACGACGAGCTCGAGGAGACCCCGGAGTTCCTCCAGGAGACCCCGGAGCACGACCGGCTCTGGTTCGAGCAGAAGCCCCCGAAGGACTTCGACTTCTAGGCCCGCGCCGCGGCGCGCGCCTCCGCGGAGCGGGAGCACGCCGCGGGGCGCGCCCGCGCGAGCGCGCTCAGCTGATGTAGCCGCGGGTCTTCGCGGCGCTCACGACGCGCTCGATCCCGATCTCGAACGCGGCGGTCCGCAGCGGGACCGCATCGCCCGCCGCCCGCTCCGCGACCTCGTGGTAGGCCCGGGCCATGATCGTGCCGAGGCGCTCGTTGACCTCCGCCTCCGACCACTTGAAGTGCTGGAGGTTCTGGACCCACTCGAAGTAGCTCACGACGACGCCGCCGGCGTTCGCGAGGACGTCGGGGACGACGAAGACGCCCTTGTCGTGGAGGATCGCGTCGGCCGCCGGGGTCGTCGGGCCGTTGGCGCCCTCGATGATCGCCTTCGCGCGGATGCGGTCGGCGTTCGACCCGTTGATGAGGCCGCCGAGCGCCGCCGGGATGAGGATCTCGCAGTTGAGGCCGAGGAGCTCGTCCGGGGTGATGACGTCGACGCCCTCGAACTCCACGAGCCTGCCGCCGGCGGCGAGGTGGGCGTGGAGCGCGTGGGCGTCGATGCCGGCCTCCGACTGGACGGCGCCGAACGCGTCGCTCACGCCGACGATCTTCGCGCCCTGGTCCTGGACGATGCGGGCGGCCCACGAGCCGACGTTGCCGAAGCCCTGCACGACGACGCGCGTGCCCTCCGGCGTGAGGCCGAGGGCCGGCGCGGCCTGGGCGAAGCACATGATGACGCCGCGGCCGGTGGCGGCCTCGCGGCCGAGCGAGCCGCCGAGGGCGATCGGCTTGCCGGTGACGATCGCCGGCGTGTAGCCGTTGAGCTTGCCGTACTCGTCCATCATCCAGGCCATCGTCTGGGCGTTCGTGTTCATGTCCGGCGCCGGGATGTCGCGGGTCGGCCCCAGCACCTTCGAGATCTTGTCGATGAAGCTCCGCGTGATCGCCTGCAGCTCGTCCGGCGTGCAGGTCGAGGCGTCGACGTTCACGCCGCCCTTGGCGCCGCCGAAGGGGATGTCGACGATCGCCGTCTTCCACGACATGAGCGCCGCGAGCGCCCGGACCTCGTCGAGGTCGACCTCGTGGTGGTAGCGGATGCCGCCCTTGTACGGCCCGCGCGCCCCGTTGTGCTGCACGCGGTAGCCCGAGTAGACGTGGATCTTCCCGTCCTGCTGGCGGATCGGGATCTGGACCTGGACCTCGCGGTAGGCGCTGCCGACGACGGCCCGCACGTCGTCCTCGAGGCCGAGGCGGGTCGCCGCGACGTCGAAGTAGTGGCGGGCGATCTCGTACGGCGAGAGCTCGGCGCCGGGGTGGTGCGGGCTCGCGTTCGCGACGCGCGGCGACTGGTCGACGTCGGTCATCGCGCGATCCTCGCATTGTCGAGGGTCCCGGTGGACAACATTTTCGGGCACGCGCCGGACCGGCCGGCGGTGCGCGCCGGCCGCCGTTCCGCGATCCTGTACGGCGGTCATGGTCGGCATGGATGGCATCGGCGGTGGGGGCGGCGCGTCAGGCGGCCGCGCGGGCGGTGGCGCGAGTGGCGGCGCGAGCGGTGCGGCGAAGCCGAAGGTCGCGATCGTCCTGCCCGGCGGCGGCGCGCGCGGGGCCTACGAGGCGGGCGCGCTCTCGGTCCTGCTGCCCGCCCTCGAGGCCCGCGGCGAGGAGATCACGATCGCCTGCGGGACGAGCGTCGGCGCGATCAACGCCGCGTTCGTCAGCTCGATGGCGCAGCGCCCGGCGGCCGAGCAGGCGCAGCTCGCGCTGGCGCGCTGGCGGGAGATGCGCAAGGGCGACGTCATCAACCCGATCGTCGGCCTCGGGCTGCCGAAGATGCTGCTCCGGTTCGTGGGGGAGATGCTCGAGATTCCCGGGCTCCGGCTCGCGTCGATCATGGACCCGGCCCCGCTCGCGAGCGCGCTCGACGTGTGGGTCGACTGGGACCAGCTGCAGCAGAACGTGAAGTCGGGGCGCATGGACGCGGTCTGCGTCATCGCGACGGCGCTCACCCGCAGCGGCCCGGTCGCCTTCGTCCACACGGACGGGAAGGTCCCGCCGAACAAGGCCTCGGACGACATCCGCTACGTGCGGGTCAGCCGGCTGCACCGCGACCACGTCCGCGCGAGCGCGGCGATCCCGCTGCTCTTCCCGCCCGTCGAGGTGACGACGCCCGCGAGCGCCGCCGACTACTACATCGACGGCGGCACGCGGCTGAACTCGCCGATCGCGCCCGCGATCGCGCTCGGGGCCGAGCGGGTCATCGTCATCGGCTTCGAGCCCTTCGCGGCGCCGCCGCCCCGGCCCGTCACGCCGGTGCAGCCGCGCCTGGCGGACGTCACCGCGAACGTCATCGACGGCCTGCTCGTCGACCAGGTCGTGGCCGACCTGCACCGCCTCGCGTCGATCAACACGTTCTACGCCGAGAACGCGGGCGGCGTCGGAGGGTTCTCGCAGTCCGCCCGCAGCTACCGCTCCTCGCAGGGGAAGAAGCCCTACAAGAAGGTCTCCTACGCACTCGTCGCCCCCGAGCGCAAGGGGGAGATCGGGCAGATCGCCGAGGAGATCTTCGAGCAGCGCTACGCCGGGTGGCGCGGGGTGCTGCACCCGGACTACCCGCTGATCTCGCGGGTGCTCGGCGGGCGCAGCCGCTCCCGCGGCGAGCTGCTCTCGTTCCTCATGTTCGACGAGCACTTCACCGAGCGCCTGCTCGACGCGGGCGCGCGCGACGCCCGGCGCTGGCTCGACCGGCACCCGCGCTTCTGGTGCTCGGACGCCACGCACGACTTCCAGGTCGACCCGACGGGCGTGGACGAGCTGCGCGAGGAGCAGGTCCTCGACGAGTACCGGGCGATGCGGCGCCGCCAGTCGTAGGCGCGTCGCGGCGTAGGGTCCCGGGCATGGCCCTTCCCTCCCCGTCGCCCGGCGCGACCGTCATCGTCACCGGCGCGAGCTCCGGCATCGGCGAGCAGATCGCCCGGCGCCTCACCGACCTCGGCCACGGGGTGACGCTCGTCGCCCGCCGCGGCGACCGGCTCGAGGCACTCGCCACCGAGCTGCGCCGCGCCACCGGCGTCACCGTCGGCGTCGAGGTGTGCGACCTCGGGGACGACGCCGCGCGCTGGTCGCTCATCGGGCGGATCTCCGAGGCGGACGTCCACGTCAGCGGCGTCGTCAACAACGCGGGCTTCGGGACCTACGGCCGCTTCGACGGCCTCCCGTTCGACCGCGAGCAGGCGATGGTCCGCCTCAACGTCCTCGCGCTGCACGAGCTCACCGGCGCGTTCCTGTGGCCGATGGTCGAGGCGGGCGCGGGCGCGATCCTCAACGTCGCGAGCGTCGCGGCCTTCCAGCCGCTGCCGGGCTTCGCAACGTACGCGGCGACGAAGTCGTTCGTGCAGACGTTCAGCGAGTCGCTCCACGCCGAGCTCGCGGGGACGGGCGTGTCGGTGACGACACTCTCGCCCGGGCCGGTCGCGACCGAGTTCGGCGAGGTCGCGGGCGTCGGGAACATCGAGGACAGCGCGCCGGGGGGCGCGGTCCCGGCCGGCGACGTGGCGGCGGCGGCCGTCCGCGGGATGCTCCACGGCAAGCGGTCGGTCGTCCCGGGCGTCGCGACGAAGGGCATGGTGCTCGGCGGGCGCCTCATCCCGCGGACCCTGCTCCTGCCCGCCGCCAAGCGCGCGGCCGGGGTGCGGCTGCGCAACCCGCAGAAGTAGGCCCGCGGCCCGGCCCGGCCCGGCCCGGCCCGGCCCGGCCCGGCGCGCGCGGCGCGGCGCCCGGCCCCCGGGGGGCCCAGGCGCCTCCATCGCGCCGAAACCCGTTTTTCGTCCCCCAGTCGGGCTCTTGTCGGGTTTCGGCTGTGGGGGTCAGCCGGCGGCGGCGACGCTGCGCACGCGCAGCTCGCGCGGGGTGCCCGTGGCCTTGAGGCGCCGGCGGCGGCCGAGGCGGTAGAGGTAGGCGTGGCCGTCGGCCTCGAGGTGGTCGGCGACCGGGTCGGAGACGAGCACCTCGCCGCCCTTCGCGGCCTCGGCGACGCGGGCCGCGACGTTGACGTCGACGCCGAGGTAGTCGCCGCCGAGCTTGCGGGGCGTGCCGACGTGGACGCCGGCGCGCAGCTGCGGGCGGTGGCCGCCGACCTCGACGTCCTTCAGCCGCGCCTGGGCGTCGACCGCGGCGGCGACCGCGTCCTCCGACGCCTGGAAGACGGCCATCAGCCCGTCGCCGAGCCGCTTCACGACGCGCCCGCCGTACTCGGCGATTGCGTCCTCCTGGGCGTCGCCGACGGCGCGCAGCAGCCGCACGGCCTGGCTGTCCCCGGCGTCGAGCGCCCACGAGGAGAAGCCGACGAGGTCGGTGAAGAGGATCGTGACCGTCTGGTCGCCGTGGCCGCGGCCGAGCCCCTCCGACAGCGCCTGCCAGACCTGGAGGGCCCCGAGCCCGAGCTCGCGGACGGCGGACGGGCGCTCGGCGCTCATCGCGGCGAGCTCCCGGCCGATGAGGTCATGCGGGAGGTCCTTCGCGGTCGACAGGGCGTCCCCGTACTGCGCGTCACCGGGCAGCGCGCGGCGCAGGCGGGTCGCGCTCCTGACGACGACGGCGGCGCCGTCGAGGGCGCTCAGGCGGCCGCGCAGGCCGGCCGCGCCCGCGGGCTCCGCAGGCGGGACGGGCGGGCCGGCTTCCAGCTCCGGGCGTGGGGGGCGGGGCTCGTCGGGCACGCCCGTGGAGGCTACCGCGCCACGCCCGTCCGCCCCGCCCGGACCGCGGGGTGGACGGGCGGCGGCTCAGGCGGCGACCTGGAGGACGAGCTTGCCGGTGTTCTCACCGCGGAAGAGCTTCAGGAGCGCCTCCGGGAAGGTCGCCAGGTCGGTGACGACGTCGACCTCGGCCTTTAGCCTGCCCTCGGCCAGCCAGCCCGCGAGCTCGGCCGCCGCCTCCGGGAAGCGCTCGACGTAGTCGAAGATGACCATGCCGGTCATCGACGCGCGGTTCACGAGCAGCGCGAGGTAGTTCGACGGCCCGGTGACCTTGCCGGTCGCGTTGTACTGCGAGATCGCCCCGCAGATGACGACGCGGGCGTGCATCGCCAGGCGGGCGAGGCAGGCGTCGAGGATGTCCCCGCCGACGTTGTCGAAGTAGACGTCGATGCCCTTCGGGCAGTGCGTCTTCAGGCCGGCGGCGACGTCCTCGTTCTTGTAGTCGATGCAGGCGTCGAAGCCGAGGTCCTCGACGACGTGGCGGCACTTCTCCGCGCCGCCGGCGATGCCGACGACGTGGCAGCCCTTGAGCTTCGCGATCTGACCGGCGACGCCGCCGACCGCGCCCGCGGCGCCGGAGACGACGACGGTCTCGCCCGCCTGGGGCCGGCCGACGTCGAGCAGCGCGAAGTAGGCGGTCAGCCCGGTCATGCCGAGCACGCCGAGGTAGACGGGCAGCGGGACCTTCGACGGGTCGACCTCCGTCACGCCCTGGCCGTCGGAGATCGCGTGCGACTGGACGCCGAAGGCGCCGGAGACGTGGTCGCCGACGGCGAAGCCCGGGTGGCGCGAGGCGACGACCTCGCCGAGCGCGCCCGCGCGCATGACCTCGCCGATGCCGACCGGCGGGATGTAGGAGCGCGCGTCGTTCATCCAGCCGCGCATCGCCGGGTCGAGCGAGATGTGGCTGACGGCGACGAGGAACTCGCCCTCACCCGGATCCGGGAGCTCCTCCTCGCGGTACTCCCAGTCGCTGTCCTTCGGGAGGCCGACGGGGCGGGCGGCGAGGCGGAACTGACGGCTGACGGTGCTCATCGGGACAACCTACCCGGCGCGCGGCGGGTACCCGCCGGGGGTCGTCCCCGGTCGACGATCGTGAGAGCCCCATGAGAGCGGCGTGTGAGCGTGCGCGCGCCAGGGCAGAGTCAGCGGCATGTTCCGCTCGCTCGTCCTGGCCTCCGCGACCGCCGCACTCGTCGCCGTCGCGCCCTCGTCCGCGCTCGCCGCCTCGCCGCCCGGGGTCAGCACCGGCGGCGCGTCGAAGGTGACGAGCACCTCCGCGCACGTGAGCGGCGCGATCAACCCCCGTGGCCAGGGGACGACCTACAGCTTCCAGTACGGCACCACGACGAATTACGGCGGGTCCACGCCGGTCGCGTCCGCAGGCGCCGGGACGAAGGCCATCACGGTCGGCGCCGACCTCGGCGGCCTGCAGGGCGCGAAGACCTACCACTACCGCCTCGTGGCCAGCAGCCCCGGCGGCGTCGTGTCCGGCTCGGACCGGACGTTCAAGACCGACAAGGTCCCGCTGTCCCTGTCGCTCGTCGCGACGCCCGACCCCGTGCGCTACGGCGCGGCGGTGACGCTCGGCGGCACGCTCGCCGGGACCGGCGGCGGCGGGCAGACCGTCCAGCTCCAGCTCAACCCGTTCCCGTACACCGGCGGCTTCATGAACGCGGCGATCAGCCCGGTCGTCACGGGTGGCGCGGGCAACTTCACGATGGTCCTCGCCGGCCTCACCGCGAACGCCCAGGCGCGGGTCGTGACGAAGACCGGCAAGGCGGTCACGTCGCCCACGATCATGCTCGGCGTCTCGCCCGTCGTCCGCACGGCGGTCAGCACCCGCCACCCGCGCCGCGGCCGCTTCGTCCGGTTCGCGGGCACGGTCTCGCCGTCGTTCGTCCCGGCCCAGGTCGCCATCCAGCGGCTCAGCAGCAAGGGCGCCTGGATCACGGTCGCCGGAAACGTCACCCGCGCCTACAAGGCCGACCGCTCGCGCTACGCCAAGAGCGCCCGCGTCCGCAGCGCCGGGACCTACCGCGTCTTCGTCGGCCTCCTGAACTCGCAGTTCGCTGGGGCGGTCGGGCCGAGCATCCGCATCTCGCCGCGGTAGGGGCGGCGGGTCGGTGCGCGCGGCCGGGCTGCGGCCGGAGGCGGGCGCCCGGATGGGCGCCCGCACCGGTGCGAGGTGGAGCCGGACGGATTCGAACCGACGGCCCTCCGCTTGCAAAGCGGATGCTCTACCAACTGAGCTACGGCCCCACGGAGGGCGGAGTGTAGCCCGCGGCGACGCGCGTCGCGGCCGTGAGGCGCGTGTAGTCCTCTGCCCAGTTGATGCGGACTCGCTGGTTGTTCCGGGGCGCGACGTAGCGGAGAGAGACACCCGCCCGGCCCGCGCCGAGCAACGTCGCCGGGATGTAAAAGCAGCGGTCGGTCATCGCGTCCCAGACGGCGAGCCAGTCGATCGTGGCCGCCGTGTACTTCGTCGTGGCCCGGACCCGTCCGTTGGTCAGCGAGTGCGTGAAACACCTGGCCAGGAGCGCCCGCCCGTCCGATCGCGTGTGCTTCACCTGCACCCGCAGCAGCCGCTCCCCGTCGTCGATTCCGAGGTCGTAAAGGTGGTCCTCCCCGAACGGCAGCAGGATGCGCCACCCCTGGGTCACGAGGTCGGCGGCGACCTTCAGCTCGGCGAGGTCGCCTTTCTGCTTGAGGGTCGCCACGACGTGGGTCAGTCACGAGCCCAGGATGTGTCTCACGTAGCATTCACCGCATGAGCGAGCAGCGCGTCACCGTCACCGTCGCCGACCACGTCGCGACCGTCACGATGGTCCGGGGGGAGAAGCACAACGCGCTCGACGCGCACATGTTCACCGGGCTCGTCGACGCGGCGGCGCAGGTCGCGGCCGACCCGTCGGTGCGCGTGGTCGTCCTCCACGGCGAGGGCAAGAGCTTCTGCTCGGGGCTCGACGTCGCGAGCTTCATGGGCGGCGACTCGCCGATCACGATGGACCAGCTCATGGACCGCGGCGAGCGCGGGCGGTCGAACCTCGCCCAGCAGGCGTGCACCGACTGGATCGACCTGCCGGTGCCGGTCATCGCGGCGATCCAGGGCAACTGCTTCGGCGGCGGCATGCAGATCGCCCTCGGCGCGGACATCCGCATCGCCGCGCCCGACGCGAAGCTCTCGATCATGGAGATCAAGTGGGGGCTGATCCCGGACATGGGGATCACGCAGACGCTCCCGCGCCTCATGCCGATCGACCGCGCGAAGGAGCTGACCTACACCGGCCGGCAGGTCAGCGGCGAGGAGGCGGCGGCGCTGGGGCTCGTCACCCGTACCGCCCCCGACCCGCTCGCGGCGGCGCAGGAGCTCGCGGCGGAGATCGCCGGCAAGTCCCCGTCGGCGATTCAGCTCGGCAAGCGCCTCTACGACGCGACGTGGACGACGCAGGACATGGACGCCGCGCTCGTCCTCGAGACCGACCTGCAGCTCGAGCTCATCGGTAAGCCGAATCAGATGGCCGCGATCACCGCGACGCTGAGCAAGCAGCCGGGCGTCTATGAGGACCCCGCGCGCCCCGAGCCCGCCAACGCGTAGCGCCGCATCCGCGCCGGACGTCGATCACCACCCCCTCCGGTGGGGGAGGATCGACGTTCGGCCCGCGGCAACCGCCAGGTAGATGCGCGCGCAACCTTCTAGGCTGGGCGTATGACCGCGCTGAGCGTCCTCGACCTCTCCCCGGTGCCGTCGGGCTCGACCGAGTCCCAGGCGCTGCGCAACACGATCGACCTCGCCCGCCATGCCGACGCGCTCGGCTACCGGCGCCACTGGCTCGCCGAGCACCACGGCATCCCGAGCGTCGCGTCCTCCTCGCCGGAGGTCCTCATCGGGCACGTGGCGATGGCGACCGAGCGGATCCGCGTCGGCTCCGGCGGGATCATGCTGCCGAACCACTCGTCGCTGCGGATCGCCGAGGAGTTCAAGGTCCTCGAGGCGCTCCATCCGGGCCGCATCGACCTCGGGCTCGGCCGGGCGCCCGGCACCGACCAGCTCACGGCCATCGCCATCCGCCGCTCCCGCGAGGCCCTCGCCGCGGACGACTTCCCCCAGCAGCTCGGCGAGCTGCTCGCCTGGGGCGGCCACGCCGAGTTCCCGAAGGACCACCCCTTCCGCCGCATCCAGGCGATCCCGACCGACGTCCTCCTGCCGCCGGTCTACCTCCTGGGCTCGAGCGACTACTCCGCGCAGGCCGCGGCGGTCAACGGCCTCGGGTTCGCCTTCGCCGCCCACATCAACCCGGGCGGCGCGACCGACGCCCTGCGCGGCTACCGCGAGCGCTTCGCGCCGGGCTACGTCGAGCGGCCGCACGCGATCCTCACCGTCGCCGCGATCGTCGGCGAGGACGACGCGCACGCCGAGCGCCTCGCGTCCTCCTCGCACCTCTCGATGGTCATGCTCCGCTCCGGCCGCCCGGGGCCGATCCCGACGGTCGAGACCGCGCTCGCCTACGTCCCGCGCACGGCGCAGGAGGAGCAGATCCTCGCCCAGGCGCGCCGCTCGGTCATCAGCGGCGGCCCGGAGACGGTCCGCGCCCGGCTCGAGGAGCTCATGGTGAGGACCGGCGCCGACGAGCTCATGGTCACGACGCTCGTCCACGACCACGAGGAGCGCAAGGCGTCCTACACCCGGCTCGCCGAGGCGATGGACATCGCCCCGCCCGAGCCCGCGCGGGGCGCCATCGCCGGCGCCGCCGCCTGACGGACCGGTCATCCCGCCGGGCCGCTCGCCCGGACCCCGGAGGTGGACTCCCGTCGCCTGCCCGACCTCCCGCCCGCCGGTGACCGCGCCGCGACCCGCGCCTGGGTCGCCGCGCACCTCGGCGGGCTCACGGCCGAGGGCCCGGACGGGGTGCGCGCATCGCCGCGCTTCGCGGGCGGGCAGGACGCGGCCGATGCCGCGCTCGCGGCCTACGACGTCGCCGGCTACGCCCGCCGCCGCAACGAGGTCTGGCCGCCCGAGCGCCGCGGCGCGAGCGGCCTCAGCCCGTACATCCGTCACGGGCTGCTGCCGCTGCCGCGCGTCTGGGCGCACGTCGAGGGCGGCCCGGCGGCGGACGTCCGCAAGTTCCGCGACGAGCTGCTGTGGCAGGAGTACGCGCGGCACCTCTACGCGCGCCTCGGCCCCCGCACCGGCCGCGCGCTGCGCACCGAGCCGCCGGGGCGCGGCGGCGACACGGCCTGGCCCGAGCCCTGGCCGCGCGAGATGGCCTGCATGGACCTCACCGTCGGCGAGCTCGAGCGCGACGGCTGGCTCGTGAACCAGACGCGGATGTGGCTCGCCTCCCAGTGGGTCGTCCGCGCCGGGCACCCGTGGCGGGCGGGCGAGGACCGCTTCTTCACCCACCTGCTCGACGGCTCCCGCGCCGCGAACCGCCTCGGCTGGCAGTGGACCGTCGGCGCCGCGAGCAAGCCCTACGGCTTCAGCCGGTGGCAGGTCGAGAAGCGCGCGCCGGGCCTCTGCGACGGCTGCGCGCTGCGCACGCGCTGCCCGATCCAGGCGTGGCCCCCGGAGCGCCGCGGCGCGCCGGCCCACGATCCGCCGGACGCGCTGCGCGGCGACCCCGACCTTCCGGCCACCGCCGGCCCGGACACCCCGCGACTGGACCACGACCGCGCCCCGGAGCTCGTCTGGCTCACCGCGGAGTCCCTCGGCCGCGACGACCCGGCGCTCGCCGCGCACCCGGGCCTGCCGGCCCTCTTCGTCTTCGACCGCGCGCGGCTGGCCCGCTGGCGCCTGTCGGGCAAGCGCCTGACGTTCCTCGCCGAGACGCTCGCGGGGCTCGCCGCCGAACGCCCGCTCGAGGCCTGGCTCGGGGACCCGGGTGAGGTGCTGGAGGGCCGCGCCGTCGCGGCCACCTTCACGCCCGTCCCCGGCTGGCGGGCGCTCGCCCGGCGCATCGCCCCGGCCGCCGTCCATCCCTGGCCGTGGCTCGTGCCGCCGCACGACGGCCGCCTGCAGTCCTACAGCGCCTGGCGGCGGGCCGCGAAGCAGCCCGCCGCCCGCTGAACGCCGATCAGGCGGGCGTCGCGGCCGCCGCGAGTAGCTCCGCCGCGACGCGGTCGCCCGCGTCGTGCGTGCCGCCGAGCAGCCGCTTGGACAGCTGCGCGCGCCGGAAGAACAGCGGCGCGTCGTGCTCCCACGTCGCGCCGATGCCGCCGTGGACGTTGATGTTCGACCGCACCGCGAAGTCGAGCGCGTGGCCCGCCGCGTTGCGGAAGGCGGACGCCGCGAGCGCGAACTCGTCCGGCTTGTCCTCGCCGGCCCAGCCCGCGTAGAACTGCAGCGAGCGCGAGTTCTCGAGCTGGCGCAGCACCTCGGTGAGCTCGTGCTTCACCGACTGGTAGGAGCCGATGGCCCGCCCGAACGTGAAGCGCTCCTTCGCGTACTCGACGCTCATCGCGAGCGTCGTCTGCACGGTCCCGAGCGACTCGCTCGCGATGAGGGCGTGCGCGAGGTACCACGCCTCCGCGAGGACCGACTCGGGGACGTCGAGGCGGCGCCCGGGGGAGCCGTCGAACGTCACGTGCCCGAGGGCGCGGGTCGCGTCGTAGCGGACGACGGCCTCGACCGAGGCGGCGCGCGCCTCGACGACGGAGGCCGCGGCCGCGCCCGACTCGTCCACACCGACGACGACGAGCAGGTCGGCGCCGGGCGCGTCCGGCACCCAGGCGACCGTCCCGGTGACGCTGCCGTCCGCGGCGATGCGCGGCGCGTCGGGGCGGCCGTAGCCGCTCACCGCGTCGACCGACCAGCCGGCGTGCGTGTCGCTCGGCGGGCGGGCCGGGACGTACGCGGGGCGCACGTCGCCGGCGGCGACCGCGGCGAGGGACTCGTCCCCGGCCGCGTCGAGGATCGCGGTCGCGGGCAGCAGCCCGAGCAGCGGCGTGGGCGCGAGCACCTTGCCGCACTCCTCGAGGACGAGCATCGCGTCGAACGCGCCGAGCCCGGCGCCGCCGTGCTCCTCGTCGATGAGCAGCCCGTTCCAGCCCGCGTCCTTCACGAGCGGCCAGAGGTCCGGCAGCTTCGCCGGGTCCTCGAGGGCCTCACGGGCCGCCTCGACCGTCTTGACCCGCGCGAGGGCGCCGGCGGCGGCCTCCCGCAGGAACTCCTGCTCGTCGGAGAGCGCGAGGTTCATGCGATCGCCTCCTTTTCCTTCGCGCGCAGTTCGGAGAAGGGGATGCCCTTGTCCAGGCGCGGCTCCGGCGGCAGGCCGAGGACCCGCTCGCCGATCGTGTTGCGCAGGATGGCCTCGGTCCCGCCGGCCGACTTCAGGCCCGGGAGGAACGAGATCATGTGGTACCACTCGGAGTCCTCGTCGAGCGCGTCCGGGCCGAAGACGTCGGCGAGCAGCTCGCCCGCGGCGATCGCCGCGTTGACGGTCGTCACCTTCGCGAGGCCGCTCTCGGGGCCGGGGATCTGCCCGCCCGCGAGGGCCGTCAGCGTCCGGTAACCCTGGAAGCGGACCGCGAGCAGCTCGGTCGAGAGGTCGGCGAGCCGCTGGCGGATGACCGGGTCGGCGCAGGCCGCCGGGTCGGACGAGAGCGCCCGCGCGAAGCGGTCCGAGCGGTAGCCGAAGCCCTCCGAGCCGAGGCCGATCGTCAACCGCTCGAACATGAGGACGGTCAGGGCGGTGCCCCAGCCGTTGCCGACGCCGCCGACGACCGCGTCGCCGGGGATCGTCGCGTCGTCGAAGAAGACCTCGTTGAACTCGGCCTCGCCGGTGATCTGGCGCAGCCCGCGGACGGTGATGCCGGGCGTGTCCATCGGGACGATGAACATCGTCATGCCCTTGTGCTTCGGGACGTCCGCGTCGGTGCGGGCGAGGAGCATGCCGAACGACGCGAACTGCGCGTACGTCGTCCACACCTTCTGCCCGGTGAGCGACCACGAGCCGTCGTCGTTGAGCTTCGCGCGGGTCTGGACCGCGGCGAGGTCCGAGCCGGCGGCGGGCTCGCTGAAGAGCTGGCACCACACCTCGTCGCCGTGGAGCATCGGGCCGAGGTGGCGCGACTTCTGCTCCTCCGTGCCGTGCGCGATGAGGCAGGGCCCCATCATCCCGAGGCCGATGACGTCGAGGATGCCGGGGACGCCCGCGGCGGCGATCTCCTGGTTGACGATGACCTGCTCGAACGGGCCGAGCCCGCCGCCGCCGTACTCCTTCGGCCAGGTGACGCCGGCGAGGCCGCCCTCGGCGAGCTGTCGCTGCCACGCGCGGCGGCCGTTGATGTACTCCATGTCGCCGGAGTCACCGGACGACGGGGGCGCCTGGCCCTTGTGGTCCTGCAGCCATCCGCGCACCTGCTGGCGGAACGCGGCCTGTTCCGGGGTGTCGTTGAGATCCACCTGTGCTCCTCGATCGGACCGGCGCGAGGGCCGGTCGCTGGGACGTGCGGCGATGATAGACACGCCGGCGTCCCGATGCTGAACCAGCTTCACTTTCGGGCGCGAACGGCACGCCCCGGCCACCCGGGGCCCGCGCGCGCCCGCCTCAGCGCAGCAGCAGGACGATCGCGACGACCGTCCCGTACGAGGCGACGGTGTAGCGGAGCGCCTGCGGCGCCAGGCGCTTGGCCACGACGACGCCGAGCCGCCCGCCGGCGAGGGACGCGACCGCGACGATGAGGCAGGCCGTCCAGTCGACCGGCCCGAAGAGCCCGAGCAGGACGGCCGCCGCGATCGACACGAGCAGGCTGAGGACGCCCTTCAGCGCGTTGAGCCGCTGCAGGTCCTCCGGGACGAAGACGGCGAGCAGCGCGAGCAGCATGATGCCGAGCCCGGCGCCGAAGTACCCGCCGTAGACCCCGCCGAGGAAGACGGCGCCGAGCAGCAGCGGGCTCGACTCGTCGTGCTCCGCGGTCCCGGCGGCCCGGGCCCGCGCGAGCCGCGGCTGCGCGACGAGCAGGCCGCACGCGACGAGGACGAGGAACGGCGCCAGGGCGTCGAAGGCGCTCGCCGGGGCGACGAGCAGGATCGCGCTGCCCAGCACGGCGCCCGCCATGATCACGGCGCCGTACCGGCGCACGCGCGTGCCCTGACCCGCGAGCTGCGCCCGGTAGCCGAGCGTCCCCCCGACGTAGCCCGGCGTCACCGCGATGAGGTTCGTCGCGTTCGCGCTCAGCGTCGGGATCCCGATCGCGAGCATCGCGGGGAACGACACGAGCGACCCGCCGCCCGCGACGCTGTTGATCGCGCCGGCGGCCAGGCCGGCCACGGCCAGGACCAGGGCGTGGAGCGGCGTCATCGCGCGGCGGTCAGTCCCAGTGCGGGGCGGCCGACCCCGGGACCGCCGGCCCCGTCGCCCAGCCGAGCGCGGCGCCGCCGAGCGTCCCGGGCGGGCGCACGACCGTGACCTGGCCGAGCGGGGAGTCGAGGACGTCGAGGTACGGCGCGGGGGACGGGGGCGCGACGGCGCCGGCGGGGGGCGCGGCCGCCGCGCCCCCGTCCGGCGCGAGCCCGTCCGCCGGCGTGTGCGCGAGCAGCCACATCGCCGTCCGCGCGAGGGCGACCCGGGCGTGGGACACGCGCCCCTCGCGCGCGCGGAGCGTCAGCGCCCGCATGGCCGCCGCCGCGATGAGGTACCCGGTGCCGTGGTCGAGCGCCTGGGCGGGGAGGACGCCCGGCGTCGCGCCGCCGTCCAGCGAGGTGACGTGCGCGATGCCCGTCGCCGCTTGGACGAGGCTGTCGAAGCCGCGGCGCGCGCGCCACGGCCCGGTCTCCCCCCAGGCCGACAGCGTCACCGAGCACAGGTGCGGGTGCTTCTCCTCGAGCTGGTCGTGGCTGAGGCCGAACGGGTCCAGCGCGCCCGGGCGGTACCCCGCCACGAGGACGTCCGCGTCGTCGAGCAGCCGGTGCAGGCGCTCGCGGTCGGGCCGGCTTCGCAGCTGCAGGTGCGTCGACCGCTTGCCCGGCCCCGTGTCGAGCCACGGCAGCGGGAGCTCGGCCATGAGCGGCGCGTCGACCCGCAGCACCTGCGCGCCGAGGGCCGCGAGCACGCGCGTGGCCACCGGGCCCGCGATGACGCGCGTGAGGTCGAGGACCTTCAGCCCGGCGAGCGGCCGCGACGGGTCCGCGCCGGACGGCAGCGCCGGGAGCGTCGTGGTCGCGCGGGGGACGCCCGGCTCGACGTCGAGCAGGCCCGCCTGGGCCACCGCGGTCCCGGGCTCGCCGCGCCGCCACCCGAGCGGGTCGCGCAGCGCGGCCGCGCAGCCACCGGCGGCGACGATCGCGCTCTCGAGCTCCACCGCCTCGCGCCCGGCGACGAGCGCCGCCACGCCGTCGGCGCCGGCCCGCGGGTGCCCGAGTGCGCGCATGAGCGCCGCGCGGTGGTGGGGGTAGTTCGCGTGCAGCCGGATCCAGCCGTCGGCCGTCGGGAGGAACGCGGTCAGCGGGTCCATGGGCGCGCCGGCGCCGTGCCCGTCGAGGAGGACGTGCCGCTCGCTCGTGAAGGCGACGGCGGCGTGCCCGGCGTCGAGCGCGGGCTCGGGGCGGCCGGCGCCCCGGGCGGCGGCCAGGTCGGCGGCGGCGAGCAGCATCGCACCGACCGTGGCGGTCGCGAGCGCCCCGGTCGGCAGCGGCCCGGGGAGCGGCGCGGCGCGGCCGCCGGGCCCGGTCCCGCCGGTCACGGTCAGGCGGGTCGCGGCGGCCGGGTCGCCCCCGATCGCCGCCCACGCCTCGGCCGCCAGGTCCGCGTGGCTCATCGCCGGTCTCGCCTGCGCTCGTAGGCGAAGGCGCGATCGAGGAGCTTGACGCTCTGCGCCGTGATGTCCGGCGAGTGCAGCAGGACGACCCCGAGCCGGTGCCCGCCGCGCTCGGCGGCGCCGACGACGCAGTGCCCGGCGGCGTCCGTGAAGCCCGTCTTGATCCCGAGCGCGCCCGGGTACCCGACCTTCACGAGCGGCTCGTGGCTGTAGAGGTAGAGCTTCCCGCCCTTGATCGGGAACGGGAGGATCGCCTGCTTGCGGACGACGATGCCGGCGAGGCGCGGCCGGTCGAGGAACGCCTTCGCGAGCGCGGCGAGGTCGTAGGCGCAGGTGTGGTTGCCCGCGTCGACGAGCCCGCTCGGGGAGGCGAAGCGCGTGCAGCTCAGGTGCATCGCCGCGGCGCGCGCGTTCATGAGCGCGACGAACGCCTTCGTCGTCCCGCTGACCCGCTGCGCCAGCGCGATCGCGGCGTCGTTGCCCGACGGCAGCAGGAGCCCGTAGAGCATCGCCTGCACCCCGACGCGCTTGCCGAGCGGGAGGACCCCGACCTTCGAGCCGCCCGTCCGCACCGCCTGCTTCGTCACCCGCACGAGGCTCCCGGGCGGGAGGCGCTCGTCGACGAGCAGCGCGGTCATCATCTTCGTGACGCTCGCCATCGGCAGCACCCGCGTCGGGTTGCGCCGCCAGAGCACCTCGCCGGTGTCGAGGTCGAAGACGAGGCCGGCGCGCGGCATGACGTGGAACGGCATCCGGATGCGGTCCGGCGCCGCGAGGTTCACCGCGAGCGACGTCGGCAGCGGCCCGGTGGGGAGGACGGGCCCGTTCACCCCCTGCGGCGGGATCGGCGGCAGCCCGTGCCCGTCGACCGTCGAGACGAGCGGCCCGGCCGCTGCCACCGCGCCCCCTTTGCCGTCGTGGCGACCGACGAGCGCGCCGGCCGCGACGACCCCGGCCGCGCAGGCGAGCAGCGCGAGCGCGAGCGCGACGATCCGGCGGCGGACGTGATGGGGGCGGGTGCTCACTCGGGCGGGTTGCGTAGCGCACCGACGATGCCGAAGCCGAACATGCCGAGGATCACCACCGAGGCGACGGTCAGGACGTCGAGGCCGTGCTTGACGATGACGGCGATCGTCAGGCCCGCGAAGACGATGACGAAGGCGAGGACGAGGGACAGGACGAGGCGCTGGCTCTCCACAGGAGGGCCTTTCAGGCGGCGAGCCCGCGCGAAGGCGCGTACTCGCTGCGTCGGGTGGCGAACAGGGTGATGGCCAGGAGGCCGAAGGCGAACCCGCCGACGTGCGCGAAGTAGGCGACGCCGCCTCCGCTGCCGGCCGGGTCGGTGAGGTCGAGGGCGCCGAACAGCAGCTGCTGCCCGAACCAGATCCCGAGGAAGACGATCGCGGGGACCTCGATGATCGTGAAGAAGAGGACGAGGAAGACGACGGTGACGACCTTCGCCCGCGGGTAGAGCAGCAGGTAGCCGCCGAGCACGGCGGCCACCGCGCCCGAGGCCCCGAGCGTCGGCACGATCGCGTCGGGGGCGACGGCGATCTGGCCGGCCGCGGCGGCGAGGCCGCCGAGCACGTAGAAGAGCAGATAGCGGACCTTGCCCATGCTGTCCTCGACGTTCGCGCCGAAGATCCACAGGAAGAGCATGTTGCCGCCGAGGTGCAGCAGGCCGGCGTGGCTGAACATCGCCGTGAGGAGCGTGACCGGGGTGGCGAAGCCGCCGTCGCCGACGCCCTTGCCACAGGCGATGTGCGACCCCCCGCCGACGACCGCGCAGTGCTGCCCGGGGTGCGTCACCTCGTAGGGGACCGCGGCGTAGTGCAGGAGCCGCCCCTCGTCGAGCGAGCCGCCGCCGAGGTCGATGCCGCTCTTCGGCTGCAGGAAGAGGTAGACGATGACGTTCGCCGCGATCAGGAGGATCGTGACGATCGGGATGTCGCGGTTGGGGAGGTTGTCCTTCAGGGGGAACATCGGCCGCCCGGAGGCTACCCGCCGCCCCGGAGGACGGGGCCGGTGCTATCCGGCCGCCGCGGCGAGCGGTCCCGTGCCGGGCTCGTCCTGGGCGACGTGCTGATCGGCGTGGTAGCTCGAGCGGACGAGCGGCCCGGCGGCGATGTGGTCGAAGCCCAGCGCGTACCCGGCCTCCTCGACGGCCTTGAACTCGTCGGGGTGCCAGTAGCGGACGACCGGCAGGTGGCGCTCGGTCGGGCGCAGGTACTGGCCGATCGTGATGATCTGCACGCCGTTGGAGCGCAGCGTCCCGAGCGCGTCGACGACCTCGTCGTGCGACTCGCCGAACCCGACCATGAGACCGGACTTCGTCGCGATCGCGTCGCCCGCCATCTCCTTCGCGTTGCGGAGGACCCGGTTCGAGCGCTCCCACGTCGAGCCGCGGCGGGCGATCGAGTACAGGCGCGGGACGACCTCCACGTTGTGGTTGAACACGTCCGGCTGCGCGTGGAGGACCTTCGCGAGCGGCATCTCCTGGCCGCGGAAGTCGGGGGTGAGGACCTCGACCTTCGTGCGCGGCGAGGCGCGGCGGACGGCGCGGATCGTCTGGGCCCAGATGCCGGCGCCGTAGTCCGGCAGGTCGTCGCGGTCGACGCTCGTGATGACGGCGTGGCGCAGCTGCATCCGCGCGATCGAGCGGGCGACGCGACCGGGCTCGAGCGGGTCGTTCCACGTCGGCTTGCCGCTCGTGACGTTGCAGAAGCCGCAGCGGCGGGTGCACGTCTCGCCGAGGATCATGAACGTCGCGGTGCCGCGCTCCCAGCACTCGCCGACGTTCGGGCAGGCGGCCTCCTGGCAGACGGTGTTGAGGTTCTCGTCCTTGATGAGCGCCGACAGCGCGCGGTAGCGCTCGCCGCCGGGGGCGGGCACCTTGAACCATGGCGGCTTGCGCTCGCGGAGGGGGCGGACGTCGTCGCCGAGGACGGTGAGGACGTTCATGCCGCCCGGGTTTGACCGCGACCGCGTCTGGTGGGCGCGGGGGGCGGCCGGGGCGTCGGGCTCGCTGCTCATGAGCCTCCAGACTATCGCCCTTGCGGCGCGGCCCCGGGCCGGGTGTAGGCTCGCGCGCATGCCCACGCAACCGGGAAAGATCCTCAGCTCCATCCGCCTCGCGGTGGGGCTCGGCGCCTGGCTCAGCCCGGGCGTCACGGCGAAGCTCTTCGGCATGGACACGGCCGCGAACCCGGAGCTGCCCTACATGGCGCGGCTCTTCGGCGTCCGGGACGTCGCCCTCGCCGTCGGCACGAACCAGACGACGGGCCCGTCGCGCCGCCTGTGGTGGCAGATCGGGATCGCCTGCGACCTCTTCGACGCGGCCGCGGCCTACCTCGGCGGCCGCAGCGGGTCGCTGTCGAAGCCGACGGTCATCCTCGCCGGCGGGACGGCGCTCGCCGCCGCCGGGCTGGGCGTCGCCGCGATGCAGGCGGAGGACGCCGCCCCCGTCTGAGCGCCGCCGGGCCGCGCTCAGGCCACGGGCTCGCCCCACACCGACGTGGCGGGCGCGTCGACCGGGACCAGGCCGTGCTCGGCGGCGAAGGCCTGCGCCATCGCCGCCGCGAAGCCGGTCACGCGTGCCGCGCCCGCGTCGCCGCCCGCCTCCTGGAGGACCGAGGTCATCTGCACCTCGGGCAGCCCGCAGGGGACGACCCAGCCGAAGGGCTGCAGGTCGTTCGTGACGTTCACCGCGAAGCCGTGGGTCGTCACGCCCCGGGCGACGTGGACGCCGATCGAGGCGATCTTGCGGTCCTCCACCCAGACGCCGGTGTAGTCGCGGCCCTCGTCGTTGCGCGTGCGGGGGACGATCCCCTCCGCCCGCAGCGCGGTGACCATCGCGCGCTCCATCCGGCGGACGAACTCGACGACGGCGTCCGTGCGCATGATCGGGTAGCCGACGAGCTGCCCGGGGCCGTGGTAGGTCACCTTGCCACCGCGGTCGACGTCGACGATGTCGATCCCCTGGGAGCGGTACCAGGCCTCGCCCATGGGCAGCTCGCCCTCGCCGGTGCGGCGGCCGCGCGTGTAGACGGGCGGGTGCTCGAGGAGCAGGAGGGTGTCCCCGATCGCCTCGGCCTGGCGCTCGGCGCAGAGCCGGTGCTGGAGGGCGAGCGACTCGCAGTACTCGACGGTCCCGAGACAGACGACGCGCAGTTCCGCGGTGGCCATGCGCCCACTGTACGCGGCGCGTGGCCCGGCCGGACTACCCTCAGACGCGGGATGGACCACGATCCGGGCGACGAGCACGAGGAGGACGGCTGGCGCGACCGCGCCCGCCGCCTGCGCTGGCGCCTGAGCGGGGCGTGGCAGCTGCCGACGTTCGCGGTCACGACGGTGCTCGGCACGCTCGTCGTCCACTGGCGCCCGTTCGCCGGGACGAGGACGGACGTCGCGAGCGCCTTCCTCCTCGCGGGCTTCGCGAACCTCGTCCTCCTCGCCGCGGTCGCCCCGGCGGCGGGGTGGCTCCTGCGCCGGCGGCGCCCCGGGCTGCCCCGGGCGATCGCGACCGACCACGCCGGCGCGACGCTGCTGGCGGCGATGCTCGGCCTCTTCGTCGTCCTCGGGCTCGCGCACCACGGCGCCGTCGTCGACGCCCGCCACGCGGACGACCGCGAGCTCGCCGCCGCCCGCGCCTACCTCGTGCAGCACGGCACCGACCAGTACGTCCGCCACGCCGCGCGCCCGAGCGTGTGGAAGCAGGCCGACTTCCTCTACCGCACGTGCTTCGCGGGGGACGACCCTCGCCGCAACTTCTGCCTGTTCGTCGACCTCAGCCACGACCCGCCGCGCGTGACCCGCGACCCCGACCAGCAGCCGAACTCGTTCGTCGCCGGGACCGACAACCCCGGCCGCCAAGGGCACTGAGCCGCGGCCGGTCCGGGCGCGCACAGCGACGCGCCGGGGTTGTCCACCGACCTCAAGCGGCGCTCGCCGGCTGCCGATATCGGTCGAGATGCAAGCAACCCGCGGTTTCCTGGCGTCGCTCGGCGCCGGGCTCAGCCTCATCGTCGCGGGGACGCTCGCCCTCACGTTCTGCAGCGCGATCATCGCCTACGAGGGATGGCCGGGGGTGCGGGTCCAGCGCACCGCCGACGAGCGCGCGCTCGTGGCCGCCGTCCAGGGCGGCCCGGCGGGCGGCGTCACCGAGCGGGTCTCGCTGCGGCTTCCGGCGGCGGTCTCGCGGCACCGCCGCGCCGCCGCGCGGCGCGCGGCCTCTGCCACGGCGCGGCGCCGCACGCACGCGACCCGCACGCTGGTCGGGGTGGTCAGCCCGCGCTCGGCGGTCGCCGCGCTCGGCGCCGGGCCGGCCGGCGCGAGCATGCCCGCGACGACCGCCGTCGCGCCGGCCGCCAAGAGCGCGAAGAAGCTCACGGTCCCCGCCGCCGGCCAGGCGGTCTCGCAGGTCGGCTCGACGCTCGGCACGACGGTCACGAAGACGGGCAAGACGCTCGGCGACGCGCTCGCGCCGGCCGCGCCGAACGTCGCGACCGCACTCACGGACGCGGCCGCCTCCGCCGGGCAGGCGGTGACCGACACGACGACGACGGTCGGCCGGGCGGTCGACGAACTCGTCAAGCCCTAGCGGCGCGGGCCGGGTCAGTCCCGCAGGGCGGCGCCGCACTGCAGCAGCTCGCCGACGCGCGCGAGGAAGCGGGCCGCGGCCGCGCCGTACACGGCGCGGTGGTCGCAGACGAGCGTGAGGTCCATCGCCCGGCGCACGACGGGCTGGCCGTCGACGGGGAGGACCTTGTCGCGGATGCGGCCGACGCCGAGGATCGCCGCCTGCGGCGGGACGATGACGGGATCGAGCCCGTCGACGCCGAACATGCCGACGTTCGAGACGGTGAACGTCGCGCCGCTGAGCTCGGGCTGGGTGATCTCGCCGGCCCGGACGCGTGCCGCGAGCGTCTGCAGGTCGCTCGCGATCTGGGCGGCGCTCTTGCGGTCGGCGTCGAAGATCGTCGGCACGACGAGGGTGCCCGGGGCGTCGACCATGACGCCGACGTTCACGCGGTCGTAGCGCTCGAGCTTCGCGTCGCGGTAGGCGCCGTTGAGCTCGGGGTGCTCGCGCAGCGCGAGGCCGCAGGCGCGGACGACGACCGCCGTGGTGCTGGGCCGGTGGGCGCGGGCGAGGACGGTGTCCATGACCGCCTCGAGCCGGACCGTGAAGTCCGGGACGATCGCGCGGGACTCGGCGGTCCGGCGCGCGATCGCGGCCTGCGCGCGCGTCAGCTCGATCGTCGTGGTGGCACCCTTCGCGGTGCTCGCGGGCGGCGCGGTCGCGGGCTCGGACATCGCGCTGGAGCCTACTCAGGCGGTTTGCGCGGGGCGGTGCGGTCCGCCCGGGAAGGCGTCAGGCGTCGCGGCTGACCCGGCGCACGCGCGGGATCGGCGCGGGCTTCGGCGGGACCGGCGCGTTGGGGTCGGTCAGGCGCCAGGTGCTGCCGCGCCGGACGACCGGCCAGCCCGCGAGCTGCAGCGCGTAGAGCGCCTGCGCGGGCATCGTGACGCCCGCGGCACGGAGGGCGTCGACCGACGCCGAGCCCTGCTCCTGCAGGAGGTCGAGCGCGATCCGGGCCTCGCTGGTGAGCTCTGACGCGCGGTCGTCCACTCCCCCGAGCGTAGTGGACCGCGGCGGCGGCGCGTCCGTACCTCCCATCGTGCTCGCACGCTCCGCCCGGTCCGCCGCTCCGCCCGCCGTCGCGTGGGCGCTCATCGCCCGTCCCGCCCGCTGGGCGCGCTGGGCGCCGCACGTCCGCGGAGCGTGGGGGCTGGGCGGGGCGGACGGTGTCGTGCGGGCCGGGGCGCGCGGGGCGGCGCGGCTCGCGGGTGTCGTGCCGGTCCCCGCGGTCATCACGGCTGTCGACCCCGGTCGCTCGTGGACGTGGCGCGTCGCGGGGACGGTGACGATGGACCACGTCGTCGAGCCCGGCGACGGCGGCGGCGCGGTCATCACCGTGACGCTCGCGGCGCCGGCCCCGCTCGAGGCCGCCCTGGCCCGGACCTACGGCCCGCTCGTCGGCGTCCTCGTCCGCCGCCTGGCGAGCGTCGCGGAGGCCGAGGCCGAGGCCGAGGCCACCACCCGCTCGTGAAGGTGAACGCAGGTTCCGTGTGCTCACAGCACCCGGAACCTGCGTTCACCTTCGTCGCCGGTCAGCCCGCGTGCTCGGCGAGGAGCGCGGCCGCGTCCTCGAGCCGGGAGTCCCCGTGCAGGACGCGCCCGGCGGCCTCCGGCCCGCCGCCCGGGTCCGGGATCCACACCGCCGGGGTGCTCGACACGCCGCGCTCGCGGGCGGTCTGCGTCGCCTGCTCGAGCGTCCGCCGCGGGGCGCGGCTCGGGACGGTCTTCAGGATCGCCGCCGGGTGCATCTCGCAGGCGCTCGCCGCGATGAGGACGTTGTCCTGGAGCGAGAGGTCGCGGCCGCCGGCGTACGCCTGGCGGATCGCCGCCTGGGTGAACGCGACGACCCGGCCGATCGACTTCGCGTACGTCGCGGTGAGGTTCGCGAACTCCGCGTCGAACGGGGGCGGCCAGCGGACCGCCTGCAGGTCGCGCGCCAGCGCCGTCCGGGCGATCCGCTCGCGCTCCTCGTCGCTCGGCGGGGCGGGCCGCAGGTGGACGGGGACCCACTCGACCGCGACCGGCATGAGCGGCAGGATCCGCTCGCAGGCGAGGTAGCACTCGGGGCTCGCGAGGTCGAGGTAGAAGGCCGGCAGCGCCGGTTCGGCGGCCCCGGCGGGGCCGCCCGCTCCGTGCACGCTGATGGGCAGCGCGCCGGACATGCGCTCAGCCGTGGATGAGCCAGCCGTCGGCCGCGCGTGCGGCCTCCATGACGGCCTCGCTCATCGTCGGGTGGCCGTGGACCATGCGCGCGACCTCGGGGTAGCCGCCCTCGAGCGCCTTGGCGTTGACGAGCTCCTGGATGAGCTCCGTCGCCTTCGCGCCGACGATATGGCCGCCGAGGATCTCGCCGTACTGCTTGTCGCCGATGAGCTTCACGAGGCCGGTGCGGTCGCCGTAGACCGTGCCCGCGCCGACGGCGCCGTAGGGGACCTTGCCGACGACGACGTCGTGGCCGGCCTCGCGCGCCTGCTCCTCGGTGAGGCCGAAGGAGGCGACGTTCGGGGTGCAGAACGTCGCGCGGGGGATGTCGACGTAGACGATCGGGTGCGTGCTGTTGCCCGCGATCGCCTCGGCCGCGATGACGCCCTCGTCGCTCGCCTTGTGGGCGAGCGCCGGGCCGGGGACGAGGTCGCCGATGGCGTAGACCTTGTCGAGGTTCGTCTTCTGCGCGCCGTCGACCGCGATGAGGCCGCTGTCGGTGAGCTTCACGCCGGCCTCGTCGAGGCCGAGGCCCTCGACGTCCGGGCCGCGGCCGGCGGCGATGACGAGCCAGTCGGCCTCGCCGGCCTCCTCGCCGTAGGTGAACGTCACCTTGTCGTCGTGGGTCTCGACGTTCTCGACGAACGTCTTCGTGTGGACCTTGATGCCCTGCTTCTTGAAGCCGCGCTCGGCGAGCTTGGAGATGTCGGCGTCCTCGGAGGGGAGGACGCGGTCGAGGCCCTCGAAGAGGTGCACCTCGACGCCGAGGCGCGCGTAGGCCGACGCGATCTCGCTGCCGGACGCGCCGGCGCCCACGACGATCATCGTCTTCGGCAGCTCCTGCAGCGCCCATGCCTCCTCGGTGCCGATGACGCGCCCGCCGAACGTCGTGCCGGGGATCGGCTTCTTCACCGAGCCGGTGGCCAGGATGACGCCCTTGCTCGCGGTGATCGTGTTGCCGTCGACGACGACGTTGCCGTCCTTCGTCACCGCGCCGACGCCCTCGATGACGTCGATGCCGTTCTTCTTCATGAGGCCCGACACGCCGCCGGTGAGCGTGCCCACGACCTTCTCGCGGCGCGCGCTGACCGCGGAGAAGTCGACGGTCGGCTCGGAGACGGTGATGCCGAAGTCGCCGGCCTCGCGGACCTCGCCGAGGATGTCGGCCACGCGCAGGACGGCCTTCGCCGGGATGCACGCGACGTTCAGGCAGCGGCCGCCGATGTCGCCCTTCTCGACCACGGCGGTCGTCATGCCGAGCTGGGCCGAGCGGATCGCCGCCACGTAGCCCCCCGGTCCGGACCCGATGACGACGACGTCGTACGCGCTTTCAGCCATGCGCTCGAGCCTATTACAACGGTTTCGGCCGACGCCGCCCGGTGCTCAGCGGCCGGGGCGCTGCGGCATCTGGACCCGGGCCATGACCCGGACGAGCTTCCAGAACTGCAGGCCGAACGTCGCGATCACGACGAGGCAGACGAGCAGCGCCCAGAGGTTGCTCGAGACGGTGACGGCGAGCGACGCGATGACGACCGTGATCGCGAGGAGCGTCTGGAAGCCGAGGATCGCCCAGTACCTCAGGTTCCACATGCCCCACGCGGCGCCGAGCATGATGACCGCGAAGATGATGCCGCCCGAGCGGGAGCTCGTCCCGCTCCCGACCTTCACGTTCATGACCGCGAGCACGAGGTTCGCGAGGCCGAGGAAGGCGGCCAGCGCGATCGCCGACTGCAGGGCGCGCGGGCGCTCGCCGGGCCGGAGCGGCTGAAGCGTCGCGCGGATCGCCTCGTTCGCCGCCTCGCCCCGGAGCTTCTTCGGCGGGGCGCCGGCGGAGGCATCGGGCGCCGTCGCGCCGGGGACGGGCGGCGCCGCGGGGGCCTGCGTCGCGTCCGGGCCTGCGGCGACCGGCGCGGGCGCCGCGACCGCGGAGAACTCGTCGAGCGGCCCGGGGACGTGGCGGCGCGCGGCCTCGCGGCCGGGCGGCGTCGGCGCGGGATTGCCCCGCGGGACCGGCGGGGGCGCGGCGGGGCGCTCGCCGCGCTTGCGGCTACGCGAGCCCAACGGGGGCCTCCGGGCGCGCGGGGCGGTCGGCGGGGGCGAGGACGGCGGCGCGCAGCGCGCGGGCGGCGGCGGCCGGGTCCTCCGCCTCGGTGATCGCGCGGACGACGGCGATCCGCGCTGCCCCGGCGGCGCGCACCGCGGCGGCGTTCCCGGCGTCGATCCCCCCGATCGCGAAGAACGGGAGCGTGGCGCGGGCGGCGGCGTGGCGGACGAGCTCGAGGCCGACGGCGTCGCGGCCGGGCTTCGTCGGCGTCGCGTGGACGGGACCGACGCCGATGTAGTCGACGCCGCCGGCGGCGACGTGGGCGGCGTCGATCTGCGCCGGCGAGTGGGTCGAGAGGCCGACGAGGCGGTCCGGGCCGACGAGCGCGCGGGCGGCCGCCACGGCGATGTCGTCCTGCCCGACGTGCACGCCGTCGGCGCCGGCGGCCGCGACGAGGTCCGGCCGGTCGTTGAGGACGAACAGCGCGCCGGCCTCGGCGCAGGCCGCCCGGACGACGGCCGCCTCGCGGAGCAGCTCGTCGTCGCCGGCCGGGTCCTTGATCCGCAGCTGCACGACGTCGACGCCGGAGGCCAGTGCCGCGCGGAGGCGGGCCGGCGCGATCGCGCCGGTCACGAGGTAGAGGCGGGCGGCCCCGAGCTGGGCGCGACGATCCATCGCCGTCAGTCTGGCATCCGCGGCAGCGCCGCGGCGCCCGGCTACGCTGGTCGCTCTGCGCCCCGTGACGCCCCTGTCCCCCCGCAGCGCCCGCGCCGCCCGCGACGTCGTCGTCGTCGGCGGCGGCATCGTCGGTCTCGCCGTGGCCTGGCGCGCCGCGCGCCGCGGGCTGTCCGTGACCGTCTGCGAACGCGGCGGGCTCCCGTCGTACGTCGCCGCCGCGCACGTCGCCGCGGGGATGCTCGCGCCGGTCGCCGAGGCCGACGCGCAGGAGCGCCCGCTGCTCCGCCTCGGCCTCGACAGCGCGGCCCGCTGGCCCGCCTTCGCCGCCGAGCTCGAGGAGGCGTCCGGCCTCTCCGTCGGCTACCGCGACTGCGGGACGCTCGTCGTCGCCCGCGACCGCGACGAGGCCGAGCACGTCGACCGCGAGATCCGCCTGCGCGAGGCCCTCGGGGTCCCGGTGGCACGGCTGCTGCCCTCCGCCGCGCGCTGCGTCGAGCCGGCCCTCGCCCCGACGATCCGCGCCGCCTTCCACGCCCCCGACGACCACGCCGTCGATCCGCGCGCCGTCTGCGAGGCGCTGCTCGTCGCCTGCGAGCGGGTGGACGTCGAGCTGCGGCCCGGCTGCGAGGTCCGCGCCGTCACCGGCGGCGGCGTGACGCTCGCGAGCGGCGAGCACGTGACGGCCGGTCGCACCGTCGTCGCGGCCGGCGCCTGGGCGGCACGCATCGCGGGCCTCCCGGGGCTCTGCGTCCGCCCGGTGAAGGGCCAGGTCCTCCGGCTCGCGGCCCGCGCCGGCGAGGGCCCGCTGCTGGAGCACGTCGTCCGGTGGGACGGGGGATACCTCGTGCCGCGCGGCGACGGCCGGGTCGTCCTCGGCGCGACGATGGAGGACCGCGGCTACGACACGAACGTCACCGCGCTCGGCGTCTACGAGCTGCTGCGCGACGCGGGCGAGCTCGTCCCCGGCGTCCTCGAGCTCGACCTCGAGTGCGCGCTCGCCGGGCTCCGGCCCGCGACGCCGGACAACGCGCCGCTGCTCGGCGAGTGGGAGGGCGTCGTGCTCGCCTGCGGCCACCATCGCAACGGCGTCCTGCTGACGCCCGCGACCGCCGACCGGATCGCCGCGCTGCTCGCGGGCGAGGACCCGCACATCGACCCGGCGTTCGCGCCGTCCCGCTTCACCCCGGTCGGGGCCCCGCGATGACGCTCACGGTCAACGGCGCCGAGCGCACCGACATCCCGGCCGGGACCACCGTCGCGGGGCTGCTCGACCTCCTCGACCTGCCGCAGCGCGATCGCGGCGTCGCGGTCGCCGTCGACGCCGAGGTCGTCCCGAAGAGCGCCTGGGCGAGCACCGTGCTGGCCGACGGCGACGAGGTCGAGGTCCTCGTCGCCGTGCAGGGAGGATGATCCGGGGACCGTGTCCGCACCCATCCCGCCCGTGACCCAGAACGCCGACGACGTCCTCGAGCTCGGCGGGCGCCGGCTGCGCTCCCGGCTCCTCCTCGGGACGGGCGGCTTCCCGCGGCTGCAGGCGCTCGAGGACGCGGTCCGCGCGAGCGGCACCGAGCTCGTCACCGTCGCGCTGCGCCGCGTCGACGTCGAGGCCCGTGGCTCGCTCGTCGCGACCCTCGACCGCTGCGGCGTCGAGGTCCTGCCGAACACCGCCGGCTGCTACACCGCCCGCGACGCCGTCCTCACCGCGAAGCTCGCCCGCGAGGCGTTCTCGACCGACCTCGTGAAGCTCGAGGTCATCGGGGACGAGCGGACGCTGCTGCCCGACGCGCCGGAGCTCCTGCTCGCCGCCGAGCAGCTCGTCGCCGACGGCTTCACCGTCCTGCCCTACACGACCGACGACCCGGTCCTCGCCCGGCGCCTGGAGGGCGTCGGGTGCGCGGCCGTCATGCCGCTCGGGTCCCCGATCGGGTCCGGGATGGGCATCCGCAACCCGTACAACATCGCGCTCATCGTCGAGGGGGCCGGGGTGCCCGTCGTCCTCGACGCGGGGGTCGGGACGGCGAGCGACGCGGCGCTGGCGATGGAGCTCGGCTGCGACGCCGTCCTCTGCGCGAGCGCGATCAGCCGCGCGCAGGACCCGGTCGCGATGGCGCTGGCGATCCGCGCCGGGGTCGAGGGCGGGCGGCTGGCCCGCGGCGCCGGGCGCATCCCGCGCCGCCTGTACGCCGAGGCGTCCTCGCCGCAGTCCGGGCTGGCGGACTTCGGGCCGGCGGGATCCGCGGCGCCGACGGCGCCACCGCCCGCCGCCTGACCCCGCCCGTCGCGATGCCCGACGCCGCCCTCGCCCCGCTGCTGGCCGCCTACACCGCCCGGGACGAGGCCGCCGTGCACGCGGCGGTCCATCCCGACGTCCACTACGAGGACCCGCTGACGCCCGCGCCGCTCCGCGGTCCCGGGGAGCTGCTCGCGCACCTGCGCCGCGGCTGGTCGGCGTTCCCGGACGGGCGCCTGGAGCCGACGGGGGCGGAGGTCCGCGAGGGCGCCCTCGTCGTCGCCCCCGGCAAGCTCGTCGCGACCCAGCGCGGGGCGCTCGGGTCCCTGCCCGCGACGGGGCGGTTCCTCGTCGCGCACGCGGTCCTCTACTGCGAGCTCGACCCGGGCTCGGATCGCCTCCTGCGCGCCCGGGCCTTCTTCGACGTCTACGGCGCCGCGCAGCAGCTCGGCGTCCTGCCGAAGCCCGGCACCGCGGCGCAGCGGGCGCTTATGGTCCTGCAGGGCTTCGGCGTCGGCCGCCGGCCGGGCTGAGCGCCGCGGTCACTGCACGACGATCGTGCCGTCCATCCCGGGGTGGATCGTGCACGTGTACTTGATCGTGCCTGCGGTCTTCGGGGTGAAGGAGAAGGTCTGCCCCTGGTTGAGGAGGGCGGACTTGAAGCTCGCGCCGGCCTTCGCGGTGACGTTGTGGCCGACGGCCTCCCCGTTCGTCCACGTCACCTTCGTGCCGGCCTTGACGGTGACGGACTTCGGGTCGAAGGCGATGTTCTTCATCGTGATCGTGACGCCGCCGGAGGCGGGGGCCGCGGTCGTCGCGGTCGACGCGGCGCCGGTGGCGGGGGCGGGCGTGGAGGTGCTGCTCGAGCTCGACCCGGAGCTCGAGCCGCAGCCGGCGAGGAGGCCGGTGGCGAGGACGGCGAGCAGGGGCAGGGTGCGGTGCGACGGCATGGCGGGACTCCTTGGCACGGGTGGGGGGGCGGCGACGCCGCCCGAGGACATCGTCCCGCTATGGGCCCGTGGCCTCAAGCCCGAGGCTCACCGGGGCGTGGTCGGAGAGCGGGGCGTGCGCATGGACCGTGACCTCGCTGACGCGCCGCCAGCCACGGGCGAGCACGAAGTCGACGTCGTGGCCGCCGAGGGGGACCAGGTCGCCGGCCCGCGGGTGGCGGGTGTTCGTGTCCCCACCGAGGATCACCGGCGCCTGCGCGCCCGCCCAGCCGTCGAGGGCGCGGGCGGCGGTCGCGAGGTCGGCCTGGGCGTGGGCCTCGGAGTGGACCTGGGCGTGGAGGTTCGCGATCCAGCGGCCGTCGGCGAGGTGCACGGCGTGCGCGACGCGGCGCTCGGGCCGGCGGCGGAGGACGACCTCGTGGTGGGCGACGATCGGCGTGCCGTCGCGGACGAGGATCGCGTTGCAGCCACCCCCGTTGGACTTGATGAGGTCCGGGAAGCGCCGCGCGACGAGCCGGCGCAGCGGCAGCAGCGCGTTGCGCGAGGTGAGCGCGACGCGCGGCTCGGCCCCGCAGGCGCGCGCCATCGGCGCCGGCCACCAGGGCGGGCACTCCTGGAGCAGCGCGACGTCCCACGCCCAGCCCTGGAGCGCGGCGGTGAACTCGGCCTGCAGATCGCGGCCCGCGTTCGGCAGCGCCCGTCCGTGGAAGAGGTTCCAGGTGAGGATGCGCACGTGAGCTATCTTCTCGCGCCTCATGGCACGCTCCTTCCTGACCGGTGCTGAGCTCTCCTCGGACGAGCTGCACGCCCTCCTGGACCGCGCCATCGCGCTGAAGGCGGACCCGCTGGGCTCGCGTGCGCTGGCGGGCAAGACGGTCGCCCTGCTGTTCGAGAAGCCGTCGACGCGCACGCGCCTGTCGTTCGAGGCGGGCGTCGTCGAGCTCGGCGGGCACCCGCTCATCCTGCGGCCGGGGGAGATGCAGATCTCCCGCGGCGAGTCGGTGAAGGACACCGCCCGGATCCTCAGCCGCCACGTGCAGGCTGTCGGCGTGCGCACCGGACCGGACGCGCTGCTCGAGGAGCTCGCCGCCGAGGGGACGATCCCGGTCGTCAACATGCTGACCGCCGGGCACCACCCGTGCCAGGCGCTCGCGGACCTCATGACGCTGAAGGAGCGCTTCGGCTCCCTCGAGGGGCTGAAGCTCGCCTACGTCGGCGACGGCAACAACGTTGCCCGGTCGCTCGCGATCGTCGGGGCGCTGGCCGGGGTGCAGGTCGCGGTCGCGGCGCCCGAGGGGTACCAGCTCGAGCCGGTCGCCGGCGCGCAGCTCACCGCCGACCCGTACGAGGCCGTCAGCGGTGCGCACGCCGTCTATGCCGACGTCTGGGTGTCGATGGGCGACGAGGACACCGCCGACGCCCGCCGCGCCGCCCTTACGCCCTACCGGATCGACGACGCGCTGCTCGACGCCGCGGCGCCCGGCGCGATCGCGCTGCACTGCCTGCCGGCCCACCCCGGCGAGGAGATCACCGCCGAGGTCCTCTACGGCGAGCGCGGGGAGCCGATCTGGGACCAGGCGGAGAACCGCCGCCACGCGCAGAAGGCGCTGCTGGAGCTGCTTCTGGCGGGATGAGTCCGCGCGCCCGACGGCGGCGTGCGGCCAAGTGGGGACATATGTCCCACGAGACCGCACGCCGGCGCGGTTGGGCCCCCGAAGACGACGAAGGCCGCCCGGAAGGCGGCCTCGACGTTGCTGCGGATCGCCGGGGACGCGCCCCGGCGGGTGACTACTTGCCGTTGACGGCGTCCTTCAGTGCCTTGGCGGCGGTGAACTTCGGCGCCTTGGACGCGGCGATCTCGATCTTCGCCCCGGTGGCCGGGTTGACGCCCTGACGGGCGGCACGGTCCGACACGGAGAACTTGCCGAGGCCGGCGATGGCAACCTCGCCACCACGGGACAGGGTCTCGGTGAGGATGTCGGCCAGCGCGTCGACGGCGGCCTTGGCCTGGCCGGCCGGGAGGTCGGTCTTCTCGGCGAGGTTCTGGGCGAGCTCAGTCTTGTTCACGGCGGTTTCCTCCTGCGTTGACGAATGCGACTGCGGCGGAGCGTACCCCGCCGCGCGGTTGGATGTCGTGCGAAAACCCCGATGGCATCGGGGTTCTGCAGCGGTGGGGGACCGAATCACACCCGTCGGACGACATGACGGTCCGGCCCCGCGCCACCCGCCCGGAAGCTCGGCGCTCGCTCGGCGTCCGGTGGGTATACGGTGCGTTTGACCGGTCCTTCACCGACCCCCTGTCCGGAGCCTCCACACCGATGCCGCAACCGAAGTCCCCGCCGTCCGCCAAGCCCACCCGGGCCGGGGGCGGCGCGTCGCGGAACGCGCCCAGAACCCCGTCGGTTGCAGGGACGAAGCCGCCGCAGGACGCGGCCGAGGCCCAGGCCGCGCGCGACGAGCTGCTGCGCCAGAACCTCGCCCAGCTCCGCGAGCTCCTCGCCGGCGGCGTCATGCTCACGGCCTCCCGTGTGCAGGAGGCGATGGACGACGCGGTCCGCAAGGGGAAGATGACCCGGCGCGACGCGGAGGAGCTCGCCCGCCAGCTCGTCGACACCGGCCGCCGGCAGAGCTTCGACCTCCTCGCCGAGATCGAACATCTCCTCGAGCGCAGCAAGGGCGACCTGCCGAACGCGGCGACGCTCCTGCGCGAGGGCACCGAGCGGGTGCGCCGCGAGGTCGAGCGCGTCCGTCAGGCCGCCGGGGTGGCCCCCGGCCTGGCGATCACCGGCTACGACACGCTCACGGCGGCGCAGATCACGTCGCAGCTCGAGGGTCTCTCCTCCACCGAGCTGCGCCGCATCCGCGACCACGAGCGCACCCACGCGAACCGCAAGACGGTCCTCGCGGCGCTCGGGCGCGCGCTCGACTGAGCCTGCCGCGGGGCGCCCGCGCGTCCCCGCGACGGGCCGACCGGCGCAACCCTGCGATCCTGGGGGGTCATGGAGTCCATCGACCAGGCCGCGCCGGCCCCCGCCACCGACCGCCCGGACCGTCCGAAGCGGCCCGACAAGGGGCAGGAGCTCGACCTGCGCATCGAGCGGCTCGCCCACGGCGGCAACGGCGTCGCGCGCCACGACGGCTTCGTCGTCTTCGTCGGCGGGACCGTCCCCGGCGACCGCGTCCGCGCCGTCCTCCACACCCGGAAGAAGGCCTACGGCGAGGCGCGGCTGCTCGAGGTCCTCGAGCCGAGCCCGGACCGCATCGAGCCCGTCGCCCACCATCCGGGCGCCGCCTGGCAGGTCATGCCCTACGAGATGCAGCTGCGCATCAAGGCCGAGCAGGTCGAGGACGCCATGCGCCGCATCGGCAAGCTCGACGGCTTCGTCATGGAGGAGATCCTCCCGGCGGTCGAGCAGTGGGGCTACCGCAACAAGCTCGAGTACTCGTTCGGGAACGACACCGACGGCAACCTGCTCTGCGGCTTCCACGCGCCCGGCTCGTGGGAGACGATCATCGACGGGGAGTCCCGGCTCGGCACCGAGCGCGCGAACGAGGCCCGCCGGATCGTCCTGGACTGGTGCCGCGAACAGGGCCTGCCCGCCTACGACCGCCGCTCGCGCACCGGCGTGCTGCGCAACCTCGTCATCCGCGAGGCGCGGCGCACCGGCCAGCTCCAGGTCCGCCTCGTGACCTCACCGGTCGAGCTCGACGACCTCGCCGTCGCGATCCTCGCCGAGACGCTCGACGCCACCTCGCTCATCCACACGCAGTACGACGGCCTGGGTGAGACGACGAGCGGCGGTGTCTCGACGCTGCTCGACGGCAAGGACCACATCGTCGATGAGCTGTGCGGGCTGAGCTTCCGCATCAGCGCCGACGCGTTCTTCCAGACGAACACCGAGATGGCCGAGCGCCTCTACGGCGTCGCGGCGGACTTCGCGGACCTCAAGGGCTGGGAGCGGCTCTACGACCTCTTCTGCGGCATCGGGACGATCGGGCTGTCGCTGTCGACCCGCTCGGGGGAGATCTGGGGCCTGGAGATCGTCGAGGACGCGATCGCCGACGCGATCAGGAACGCGAAGGCCAACGGCATCGACAACGCGAAGTTCTTCGCGGGCGACGTGCGCACCGCGCTCGGCGAGCTCGTCGAGATGGCCGGGCGCCCCGACCTCCTGCTCGTCGACCCGCCCCGCGCGGGTCTCTCGCAGAAGGTCGTCCGCCGCATCATCGAGGCCAACCCGAAGCGCATCGTTTACGTCTCCTGCAACCCGACGACGCTCGCGCCGAACGCCGCGCAGCTCGTCGAGGCCGGCTACGTGCTGAAGCGGGTCAGGCCCGTGGACATGTTCCCGCAGACGCCGCACATCGAGGCCGTCGCGGTGTTCGACCGCGGCTGAGCGCAGGCCCGCGCCCCGAGGAGTGGGGCGCCGTGGCCCCGGGCATGCAGGCGACATGACCACCGACGAGCACCCCGACACCGACGACCTCGCGGAGGGCGCGCCACGCGGCGACGGCCTCGCGACGGGCTCCGCCCCGCAGGAGGGCATCGACGCCGAGGACGCGCCCGACCCGGGCGCCACCGTCACCCGGCTGCCGCGCGGCGGCGAGGACCTGGCGGACGGCGCCGCCTGAGCGCGCCCGGCCCCGTCCAGCGGTGAATGAAGGTTCAGGGTGCGCACAGCACCCTGAATCTTCACTCAGGTGCGCCCGAGCCGCGCGGCGTGCTGCTCGCCGACGCCCCCGAGCGCGGCGTCCGCCTCCGTGCAGGCGTTCTCGGACGCCGCCCCGGCGGCCCTCAGGCGGCGCTCACGCCCGTCCCGATCGGGCAGCTCACGCCGGTTCCCGCGAGGTTGCAGTAGCCGTTCGGGTTCTTGTCGAGGTACTGCTGGTGGTAGTCCTCGGCGTAGTAGAACGGGCCCGCCGGCGCGATCTCGGTCGTGATCTCTCCGCGCCCGGCCGCGCTCAGGGCCGCCTGGTACTGCTCGCGGGACCGGGCGGCCGCAGCGGCCTGGGCGGCGTCGACCGTGTAGATCGCCGAGCGGTAGGTCGTGCCGACGTCGTTGCCCTGGCGCATGCCCTGGGTCGGGTCGTGCTCCTCCCAGAAGCGCTTGAGCAGGTCGGCGTACGTGATCTGCGCGGGGTCGAAGGCGACCATGACGACCTCGGCGTGCCCGGTCCGGTTCGTGCACGTCTCCTCGTACGTCGGGTTCGGCGTGAAGCCGCCCTGGTAGCCCACCGCCGTCGAGTGGACGCCAGGGGTCTGCCAGAACATCCGCTCCGCGCCCCAGAAGCAGCCGAGGCCGAAGTACGCGACCTCGATGCCGGCTCCGAACGGCGGCTTCAGCGGCGTGCCGAGCACGCGGTGGGTCTCGGCGACGGGCAGCGCGGTGTCGCGGCCGGGGAGCGCGTCCGACGGCTCCACCATCGCGGTCTTGGACTTCAGGAAGGAGGAGAACATGGATCCAGGGTATCCGCGCCCCGCCGTGGCGCCACCGGGATGCGCCCGATGTTCGCGCGTGTTCACGAACCGGGCGTACCGGTCACACTCATGGCCATGCACGCCGCCACGATCACCGACGGCTCCGTCGCCGTCGCCGAGCACGACGATCCGGTCCCCGGCCACGGCGAGGTCCTCGTCCGCGTCCGCGCGGCCGGCCTCAACGGCGCGGACATCCTCCAGCGCAAGGGGCACTACCCGGCACCGCCCGGCTCGCCCGCCGACATCCCGGGCCTCGAGCTCGCCGGGGAGGTCGCCGGCCTCGGCCCGGGCACGACCCGCTTCGCCGAGGGCGACCGCGTCATGGCGATCGTCGGCGGCGGGGGTCAGGGCGAGCTCGCGGTCGTCCACGAGCGCCAGCTCATGCCGGTGCCGGAGAACGTCGCCTTCCCGGCCGCCGGCGGCGTCCCGGAGGTCTTCACGACCGCCTACGACGCCCTGTTCACGCAGTGCGGGCTGGCGGCGGGCGAGCGGCTGCTCGTCCACGGCGCGGCCGGCGGCGTCGGCACCGCCGCGGTCCAGCTCGGCGCGTCGGCCGGCGCCCACGTGACCGCGACCGTCCGCCGCGAGGAGGCGCGCGCCCAGGTCGAGGCGCTCGGCGCCCACGCCGTCATCGATCCCGAGGGCTTCGCGGACGCGGGCCCGTTCGACGTCGTCCTCGAGCTCGTCGGCGCCCCGAACATGCCGGAGAACCTCAACGCGATCGGGACCGGCGGCCGGATCGTCGTCATCGGGGTCGGCGCGGGCGCGAAGGCCGAGGTGAACCTCCTCGCCCTCATGGGCAAGCGGGCCTCCCTGCGGGCCTCGACGCTCCGCGCCCGGCCGCTGGAGGAGAAGGCCGCCACCGCCCGCGCGATCGAGAAGCACGTCCTCCCGCTGCTCGCCTCGGGCGCGCTGTCGGTCCCCGTCGCGCGGACGTTCCCGCTCGCCGAGGTCCACGACGCCTACGAGGCGTTCGTCGCCGGCGGCAAGGTCGGCAAGATCATCCTCGAGCTGTAGACGCGCCCGTCAGGCCTCGTCGCGGACGCCGACGACGAGCAGGTCGGCGTTCGCGGCGAGGAACCCGCCGAGGACGGGGGCGACCGGGTCGATCCGGAGGGCCGCCGCGAGCGCCGCGGCCTCGAGGACGAGCACGACGGTCCACCGGGCGCGCAGGCCGAGCGCGGCCGCCCACGTGCCGATCGCGCCGATCGCGACGACGACGAGCGCCGGCAGGGCCAGGGCCTGCCCGCCCCCGAAGGCGGCGATCTCGAGCGTCAGCGGGTCACCGGCGGCCGCCTTGGCCGTCACGGTCGACGCGTCGCTCGCGATCCCGCCGATGGCGAGGCCCGCGACGAGCAGCGACACCGCGATCGCGAGCGCGGGCTGGGGGAAGGACCGCGCGAAGAGCATCCCCGCGGTCGCCCACATGAGCGCCTCCGGCAGCGACGCCGCCGCCCGGGCGTTCGTCGCGTCGAAGGTCAGCGCGAGCATGCCCACGCCGGTCGCGAGCGTCACGAGCGTCAGGCGCCCGGCGTGCAGCCAGGCGGCGCTGATGACGGTCCCGCAGAGCAGGACGACCCCGACGACGCCGGCCGCGCGGACGCCGGTGCCGGTGGTCGCCGCGGGCAGCGACGGGGCGACGAGCGCCTCGGCGACCGTCAGCGCGGCGAGGACGAGCGTCAGTAGGGGGGAAGGTCCGCGTACCACGTGCCCAGCATCCGGAAGGCCGACCAGAACGCGCGCTTGGCCGTCTCCTCGTCCAGCGCGCCGTCGATGTCGGGCACGTAGAGCGCCTCGATCGACGGGGTGAGCCGCTGGATCTGGCCCGGGACGGGCTCGACGGGCGCGGCGAGCGGCAGCTGCAGCTCGTTGAGGAGGGCGAGGGCCTCCTCGCCCATGACGACGACGATCTTCGGCTGGACGATCGCGATCTCGCGCCCGACGCGGCCCATGCAGCCGGGGTCCGCGAGGCCGGTGTCGTCCACCGGGCACTTCACGCAGAGCGTGCCGTAGACGGCGAGCGGGTCGATCTGCAGCCGCTTGAGCGACTTCATCAGCGCGGTGCCCGAGCGGCCGTAGAAGGCGACGCCCTCCTCGATCTCCGCGGCGGTCGGGGCGTGCTTGAGGAGGAAGATGTCCGCCTGCGGATGCCCCGAGCCGAGCACCGGCATGAGGTTCCCGCGGGGGCAGAGCGGGCAGGACTGCAGCTCCTGCGTGAGCGTGTTCAGCTCACGGATGGCCCGCTCGAGGTACTTCTCCCGGATCTCGTCGTCGGTCGTCGGCATCGGCGAACGGGGGTTTCGACGGGGGCGGCGCGCGACCCTCGTCGTGCACCCAAGGTTGCCGGATGGGCGCGCTGTTGCAGCCCGTCCGACGATAGAGGAGAACGGCCCGGACTATGTGTCCCCGGAACGCGGTGCGACGTCCGTCAGGGCTTCTTCGCGCGGGCCACCCGCCGGGCCTTGCGGGCCCGGCGCGCGCCCGCCGGCGTCGCCTTCGTCTCGAGGAACTTCAGCGCCTGGACGTAGAGCAGCGACGAGGGCTTCGTCCGGATCTCCGCCATCGCGAGCGCCTCGATGAACTCCTCGGGCCCCTCGAAGTCGGGCATGTGGATGCGCACGGAGCCGAGGCCCTGGGCGACGTGGGAGTCCGAGCCGGCGCCCGCGGTGATGCGGTACTTGGCGGCGAAACGCTCGGCCTCCTCGTTGAACGAGCCGATCGCCACCCGCGGGTTGTAGATCTCGATCGCGTCGATGTCCTCGACGATGTCGAGCAGGTGCTCGTAGTCGGGGACCGCGTGCATCCGGTCGAACGGGTGCGGGACGTAGACGAGCCCGCCCTGCCGCTTGATCTCGGCGACGGTCTCCTGCAGCGTCATGCCGCGCGGGATCTTCTCGGTGAGGAAGAGGCCGATGACCTCGCCCTGGGACGCGGTCTTCACCTCCTCGCCGATGATGATCTTCACGCCGTACTCCGCCGCCTTCGCCTGCGCGTCGAAGGCGCCGGAGACCTCGTTGTGATCGGTGACGGCGATCGCGCCGAGCCCCTGGTCGCGCGCGGTCGCGAGCAGCACCTCGACCGGCGTCGCGCAGTCCCCGGAGTGGTCGGTGTGCATGTGGAGGTCGACGTCGATGCGGCGGCGGCCCTCCAGGCGGGCGCGGACGGCCGGGTTGCCGGTCGGGTCGTGGCGGCGCGCGACGGTGCGCGCGTAGACCGCCTCGAGCTCGTCGGTCATCCGGTCCCAGCCGAGGGTGGCGCGGACCGCGTCCCCGGCACCGCGCAGCCGGTCGAGCAGCTCGGGCTCGCGGACGAGGCGGGTGAGCTGCGCCGCGCACGTCAGCGGCTCGGAGGTCGCGAACAGCAGCCCGTGCTCGCCCTCGCCGGTGACCTCCTCGTAGACCGCGAGCGACGAGCACAGCGGCACCGCGCCCGCGGCGACCGCGCGCAGGACGGCGGCGGGCGCCGGGGCCGAGCCGTCGGAGGCGAAGACGCAGACGTCGGCGGCGGCGAGCACCTCGGCCTCGGTGCTCGCGTCCCGGCCGTCGGTGCCGAGGAAGCGGACGCGCTCGCGCAGGTCGGCCCGCAGCGGTGTGCTCGACGAGGCGCCCCGGTCGCTCAGCACCGTCACCTCGAACGCGAGCGCGGGGTCCAGGCGCCGCAGCGCGCGGAGGAAGACGCGCAGCGACGCGCGCTCCTCCTCGTCGACGAAGGCGATCCGCAGCGGCCCCTCGGCGCGCGGCGCGGCGGCCGACGCCGGCACGTCCGCCCCCGGCGTGAGCACCTGGTAGGCGGCGGGGAAGTGGCGGGCGAGGAGGTCGGCGGTCGCCTGGAAGCTCGCCAGGCGCGCGTCGAGGCGCCCGAAGACGAGGTCGACGAGCTTGCGCGCGACCTGGGTGGCGACGATCCGCTCGGCGGGCTCGTGGAAGGTGCCGACGTTCAGCGCCCGCGAGTGGCGCAGCGCGGCCGAGGAGGCGGACGGCGCGAACGGCTCGTGGACGTGGCAGAGGTCGAGCGGCGCCGTCGTGAGCAGCTCCTCGATCGTCCGCGTCACGTCGATCGGCAGCGGGCTGCGGCGCTGGCTCGCGATCGGCGCGGGGACGACCTCCCCGACGGCGACCATCCGCACCCCTTCCGGGGCGTCGGCCCACAGGTCCGCCCCGCCGCGGATCGCGGCCCGTGAGTCGCGGACGAGGCGCTGCGAGGTCGACGGGGCGACGATGAGGACGCGGTGGCCCCGGGCGGCGAGCTCGGCGCTCGTCCGCGCGATGAGGCCGTTGAGCTCGTGCCCCGACTCCCACGCATGGGGCGTGACCTGGGCGATGGACAGCGGCGACAGGGGCACGACGAGGATCGTATTGGAGGGGGGTGCGGGCACCGTAGTCTTCTGACGACGTGGCCGGAACCCTGGGGCAGCGCATGGCGTGGCGCGACGAGCGCACGTTCGTCGGGCGCGAGCGCGAGCTCGCGCTCTTCGACGCCGTCATCGCGGGGGACGCCGCGGCGTCGGTCGTCTTCGTCCACGGCCCCGGCGGGGTCGGCAAGAGCACGCTCCTGCGGGAGGTCGCGCGGCGCGCCGCCCGCCACGGCTTCACCCCCGTCCTCGTCGAGGGCCGCGAGCTCGCGCCCGTCCCCGGCCAGATCGAGGCGGCCCTCGACGGCGTCGCGGCGCACGATCGCCCGCTCGTCGTCTTCGACACGTACGAGCGCATGGCCGCGGTCGGCGGCTTCCTGCGCTCCCGCCTGCTCCCCGGCCTGCCCGAGGGGTCGCTCGTCGTCCTCGCCGGCCGCCGCGCCCCCGAGCCCGGCTGGCTCAGCGACGGCTGGGAGCACATCACGACGACGCTCGAGCTCGGCCCGCTCGGCGACGAGGACGCGACGGCCCTCATCGCGCAGCACGGCGTGACCACCGCCGCCGCGGACGCCGAGGCCCGCGTCACCGCGCTGCTCCGCTGGGCCGACGGCTCCCCGCTCGCGCTCGCGCTCGGAGCCGAGGCGACGGCGGCCGCCCTCGCCCTCGGCGACGAGCTCGCCGCGCTGCCCGACCTGGACGACCCGGCGATCGGCCAGGCCATCCTCCGCCGCCTCGCCGGCTCCGAGCTCGACGGCGGCGACCTCGACGTCCTCGCCGTCGCCGCGATCGCCCGCCTGACGAGCGCGGCGATGCTGCGCGACGTCCTCCCCGGGACCGATCCGGAGGAGGCCGAGGCGTGGCTGCGGAGCCTGAGCTTCTCCGAGCCGCTCGGGGCGGCGTCACGCTGCACGACCTCGTCCGCCGCGCGCTGAAGGCCGACCTGCGCCGCCGCGACGCCGATCGCGAGCGGGAGCTGCGCCGGCGGATCGCCGACCATCTCCACACGCGGGCGACGGGCGGCGAGACCCACGTCATGGTCGAGCTCGCCGACCTCGTCGAGAACCCGGTGATCCGCTGGGGCTTCGGGGCGACGACCTCCGCCACCCACCGCGTGGATCACGTGCGCCCCGGCGACCGCGAGCTCGCCGGGGAGCTGTTCGTCGCCCGGAAGGCCGGCGGCCACGGCTGGTGGGCGGGGGCGGAGCGCTTCTTCGACGAGGCGCCCGAGCGGGTCGTCGTCGCGCGCGACGAGCGCGACGCGCTCTGCGGCGTCTGCATCGCCGTGACGCCGGCCAACGCGCCGCCGTTCGCGGCCGCGGACCGCGTCCTCGGGCCGTGGCTCGCGCACGCCAGGCGGACGATCCCGGACGGCAACGTCCTCGTCTGGCGCGACTCGGTGGACCTCTCGGCGGCGCCCGAGGGGCACCCCGCGTCGCCCGTCGTCGCGATCCTCAACAAGGCGGCGATGCTCCGCAGCGGGCTGACGAACCAGCGCTGGTCCTACCTCCCGATCGACCCCCGCAACGACGTCGCCGTCGCCTTCGCCGCCGCGGTCGGCGCCCGCCACGAGCCGGCCCTCGACATCCACACCCACACGGGCGGGGTCGTCCAGTGCCACATCCTCGACCACGGCGAGGGCGGCGTCCTCGGCATGACCCGCGACGCGGTCTACCAGGAGCTCGGCCTCAACCCGCCGCGCCCGCTGGACGCCCCGCCGCCCCCGCGGGCCGCCGACTTCGAGGACGTGCGCGAGGCGCTGCGCGTCCTCCACCAGCCGCTCGCGCTCGCCGCCTCACCGCTCGCGACGGGCACGGGGACCGACGAACGCGCCGCCTCGGTGCGCGAGCTCGTCACCGGCGCGGTGCAGCACGTCTTCGGCGACTCCCACGACGAGGTCCTGCAGCGGCGCATCATCGAGCGCGGCTACCTCGACCCGCACGGCGGCCACGAGCGGGCGGCGCTGGAGCTCAACGTCAGCCGCGCGACGTACTTCCGCCGCCTGCGCCGCGCCTGCGACCGGGTGGCCGAGTACGTCATCGCCGGTCGCGGCTGAGGCGCCGGGGGGCTGGCCGGGGTGGCTCCGCCGCCTCCGCCGGGCTAGGCTCGAGGGAGCCGGTCCACCAGGGAAGAGGAGACGCCGTGGCCCATCAGGTCGTCATCAGCGAGCCGTCGGAGGCGTGCAGGGAGGTCATCGTGCAGCTCGCCGGGGCGATGCTCGGGTCGGGCGAGCTCGACGCGATCACGGCGGACATGGCCGCCCAGATCCACGACGAGATCGACGGCATCCCGGAGGAGCTGCGCCCGCAGACGCTCGCGAGCTGCCGGGCGAACGTCGTCCTCATCATCCAGATGATCTACGACGGCCTCGAGGCCTCCGGCGCCGTCGCGCCGGTCGAGGCGACGCACTACGCCCGTGAGTACGCCCGGGCCGGGATGCCGGTCGAGGCGCTCATGCGGACCTACCGCATCGGGCACGCGGTCCTCTCGCAGGAGTGGCTCGAGCGGCTGCAGCACGCCAAGGCCCGGCGCGAGGTGCTCGCCGAGGCGGTGACGGTGAGCTCCGCCTGGATGTTCGCCTACGTCGACGCCGTCAGCGCGGGCATCGCCGAGTCCTACATGCACGAGCGCGAGCGCTGGGTCCGCAGCGCCGCCGCCCTCCGCGCCGACGAGGTCCGGGCGATCCTCGACGGCCGGCAGATCGACGAGGCCCGGGCCTCGCAGCGCCTGCGCTACGCGCTGAACCGCACGCACGTCGGCCTCGTCGTCACCGGCGAGGAGGCCGAGGACGCGGACGCGACGATCGGCCTCTACGAGCGCGTCGCGCACGACGTCGAGCGCGCGATCGGCGGCGTCGACGCGCTCTGCATCCCGCTCGGGCTGCGCACCCTCGTCGCCTGGGTGAGCTTCGGCGACGAGCGCGCGCCCGACCTCTCGGCGGTCGGCCCGATCCGCGGGCAGGACGCGGTCGCCGCCGGCGTGCGGCTCGCGGTCGGCGAGCCGGCCCGCGGCATCGAGGGCTTCCGCCGGACGTACGAGGACGCGCTCCTCGCGCAGCGCGTCTCCCGCATGCGCGGCCGGCGCCCGGGCTGCGTGACCCGCTACCAGGACGCGGTGCTCCTCGGGCTCCTCGCCCAGGACGAGGCGGCCGCCGCGCGCTTCGTCTCCGCCGAGCTCGGCGCGCTCGTCGAGGACTCCGACAGTGCCCGCCGCGTCGCCTCGACGCTGAAGGTCTTCCTCGAGGAGGGGTCGAGCAACGTCCGCGCGGCGCGCCGCCTGGGCGTCCACGAGAACACCGTCGCCTATCGCGTCAAGCGCGCCGAGGCCCTCCTCGGCCGCCCGGTCGACGACCGTCGCCTCGAGCTCCGCGCGGCCCTCCTGCTCGTCGACGTCGTCGGCCGCCCCGCCGACGCCTGAGCGGCCCGGGAACGACGACGGCCCGCACGATGGCGGGCCGTCGGTCCTGCGGAGCTGCCGGGGCGGGTTACGCCTCGGTCTTCACCGGCGCGGGGGCCACGACGGCCTTCGCGACGGGGGCCTTCTTGGCGGCGGCCTTCTTGCCGGCCGGCTTCGCGGCGGCGGCCGCGGCGGGCTTCGCCGGGGCGGACGCGGCCTTCAGCGCGCGCCCGGCCAGCTTCTTGCCCTTGTACTTCTCGATGAACTTCTCGGTGTCCAGACGCGCGATCTCGTCGGGGCGCTGCGTGTGCGGCGACTTCATGAGGTAGGACGACGGGCCGTCGACCTGGCCGCCGACGCCGTGGTTCAGCGCGAGCTTGCAGCAGCGGACCGCGTCGATGACGATGCCGGCCGAGTTCGGGGAGTCCCAGACCTCGAGCTTCAGCTCGCAGTTCAGCGGCACGCCGCCGAAGGCGTCGCCCTCGAGGCGGATGTGCGCCCACTTGCGGTCGGTGAGCCACGGCATGTAGTCGGACGGGCCGACGTGGACGTTGTCCGCGGCGAGCTCGACACCGGCGACCGAGGTCACGGCGTTCGTCTTGGAGATCTTCTTCGACTCGAGGCGCTCGCGCTCGAGCATGTTGAAGAAGTCCATGTTGCCGCCGACGTTCAGCTGCGAGGTACGCTTCAGCGTCACGCCGCGCTCGTGGAAGAGGCGGGCGAGCGTGCGGTGCACGATCGTCGCGCCGACCTGCGACTTGATGTCGTCGCCGATGATCGGCAGGCCGGCCTTCTTGAAGCGGTTGTTCCAGTAGGGCTCGCGGGCGATGAACACCGGGATGCAGTTCACGAAGCCGCAGCCGGCCTCGAGGATCTGCTCGACGTACCACTTCGTCGCGAGCTCGGAGCCGACCGGGAGGTAGGAGACGACGACGTCCGTCCGCGTGTCCTTGAGGATCTGGACGATGTCCGCGGTCTCGCCCTTGGCCTTCTTGATGCGCGTGGCCGGGTACTTCCCGATGCCGTCGTGCGTCATGCCGCGGTAGACCATCACGCCGGTCTTCTTCGGGACCTTGTTCGTGAACTTGATCGTGTCGTTCGGGTCGGCCCAGATGGCCTGGCCGAGGTCCTTGCCGACCTTCGTCGCGTTGACGTCGAAGGCGCACGTGAACTCGATGTCACGGGGCAGGTAGCCGCCGAGGTCGGAGTGCATGAGGCCACCGATCTCCTCGCCGGACTCGGCGCCTGCGTAGTGGTAGACGCCCTGCACGAGCGAGTTCGCGCAGTTGCCGACGCCGATGATCGCGACGCGGACCTTGTCGTGCTGGTAACGGCCGCCGCCGTTGCCGTTCGTGGCGGCCGCGCCGTTGGACGCGCCGTTGCCGTTGGTGCTCATGGTTCTAGGTAATCCCTTCTCGGAAGTTCGAAGCAATCCACCCCGTTCGGGGGGTGGGGTTACAGTTGCCGCCGCGATGTGGTGTAGGGCGCCGTCAGTCGGCGACGGCCGCCGCGTCCTCGGCGAGCATCACGGAGCGCACGTGCCAGATGCGCTGGAACGTCGTGATGAGCGTCAGGACGGCGAGGACGTAGACCGACGGGGCGAGGAGCTGGAAGTCGCCGAGGCCGGCGCCCCGCGCGAAGAGCAGGCCGATCGACAGGATGACGACGCGGATGGCCCGCGACGCGATGCCGACCTTGCACTCGACGCCGAGCGCCTCGGCCCGGGCGCGGGTGTAGCTCACCATGAGGCTGAAGAGGACGGCGGCGACCGTCGCGGCGACCGCCGTCTCGTTGCCGCGCGCCGCGAAGTACGCGCCGACGGCGGTGAGGACGATGCCCTCCTCCATGCGGTCGAGCGTCGAGTCGAGGAACGCGCCGAACGGCGACCCCTTCCCGGACATCCGCGAGTAGCGCCCGTCGAGCGTGTCCATGACCGAGCCCGCGATGAACGCGATGCCGGCGAGGAAGAAGTAGCGCTCGAAGACGAGGACCGCCGCGAGGACGTTCCCTGCGAGGCCGGTGAGGGAGATCGCGTTCGGCGTCAGCCGCGACTCGATGAGCGCGTTGCGCATCATCTCGCGGCGCGCACCGGAGCCGATCGGGCCGGTCGCGCGCTCGCGCCGTTGACGGGTGGGCTGCTCGGACATCGCCCGAGCAGGGTACGGACAATGCGCGTGCTGCGGGGTCCCGACCCGGTTGACGCCGTGTCCGGCCCGGGCGTCCGTCAGGCCGAGGCGCGGATCGCCTCGGGCGGCGTGAACGACCACGCGGCCGGGCGGGTCTTCGCGAGCCAGCGCGCCGCGGCGAACGAGACACCGGCGGTGAGGGCGCCGAGGATCGCGTCCGAGATCCAGTGGTTCCCGGTGACGACGACGACCCACGTCAGCACGAGCGGGTAGGAGAGCCACAGGATCTTCACGGCACGCCGCTTGGCGACCTGCGAGAGCGCGCCGCCGATGATGATCGCGAAGCAGCAGTGCATCGACGGGACGGCCGCGTACGGGTTGAAGAGCGTGTTGACCTTCACGTCCGTGTGGTTCACGCCGGTGAACTCGGAGACCGTGTCGCGGAAGCCGTATTCGGGGAAGAAGAACCGCGGCGGCGCGGTCGGGAAGACGATGTAGCCCACGAGCGCGATGAACATCGCCACCATCATCATGTTCCGCACGAAGTAGTACTTCTGGTTGTGCTGGACGTAGATGTAGAAGATGGCGCCGAGCACGACCGTCGTCTGCGCGTTGATGTAGAGCAGCGAGGCGAAGTCGGTGGTGACGTCCCAGCCGCCGGTGAGCTGCTGCACGCTGCGCTCGCGGAAGAAGCCGAGCGCCTGCTCGACGGAGATGAGGTCACGGGCGTGCTGGAAGGCGATCGCCGCGCCCTGGCCGTCGTCGACGACACCCCGGAGGATGCGGTACGCGTAGTACGCCGCGCCGAAGAGCACGATCTGCCGGAGCACGTCGAACCAGCCCTGGGGGAACAGGCGGCTGTAGACGGGATCGACGACACGGGCACGCATCTGCGCGACACATGCTACCGAGCGGTGAACGCCCGTTGGCGAGGACCGGCGATCGCGTTCAGCAGCGCGGTCCCGTCGCCATGATCCGCAGCGGGCTGAAGCGCATCCCGAGCTCGATCGTCCCGGCGCGCTTCGCGTCCACCTGCGTCCAGTCGCCGGGCGCCCGGCGCACGCACGCGTCGCCGCCGGCCACCCGCCAGTACGGCGTCCACCGCACGCGCAGGACGAGCGGCCCGGGCCGCCGCGCGACGAGCGTCGCCGACTGCGTCCCCAGGCGCGTCATCGACCCCGCGCCGGTGACGAGCGAGGTCGCCCGGCGGACGCGGAACACGCGCCAGTGCGCGTCGCGCCACACGGGCCGCAGGTACGGCAGGCCGCGGCGCAGCAGCGCCGCCTCCGCCTGGGCGGAGTGGTCGAGGCGCACGTCCGGCAGCGCGACGTAGCGGACCCCCGTCTCCTGCAGCCAGCGCAGGTACCGGGCGGGCGTCAGCGTCCCCTCGTAGAAGACGTCGTTGACCTTGATGTCGAGCTGACGCTCCCAGCCGCGGGCGAGCGGCAGATGGTCCCCGACCCAGCGCGACTCCCAGTGGTTGCGCGTGAACGGCACCTCGACGCGGAACGTCCGCGCCGCCGCGTCGGGGTCGCGCTCGAGGAAGGCGACGACGCCCGTGTAGTACGACGCGTGCACCGACGGGTCGCCGCTGCCGCTCACCCAGTCGCGGACCGGGGCGGTCCACTGCCAATAGACGAGCGGGACGGCGAGCGCGAGCAGGAGGCGCGGCTGCTTCTGCCACAGCAGGCAGGCGAGAACCGGGCCGGCGATGACCGCCCCGAGCCGCGTGACGTTGCCGCCCATCGGCGTGTCGAGGACGTAGCTCGCGACGGTCGCCAGCGCGTAGAGGAGGATCCCGTAGCGGAGGACGCGCTCGCCCTTCGGGAGGAAGACGACGATGAGCCCGAGGCCGAGCAGCGACGGCCAGAAGCTCGACGCGACGAACGGCTCGACGCCGCCCTCCGGGAACGCGACGGCGAGGAACCCCGCCGGGAGGACCGCGGAGGCGCCGACGGCGAGCGCGTCGCGGCGCCGCACGAGCGAGGAGCGCGTCGGGTCCGGGCGGCGGCCGCCCGCGAGGAACCACGCCGCGGCGCCGAGCCCGAGGAAGAGGCCGGCGACCGGGCTCGCGCACGTCGCGGCAGCCGCGGCGAGGCAGGCGAGCGCCGGCCGCCGGTGCGTCGCCGCGAGCACGCAGGCGAGCGCGGCCGTGACGCCGAGCGCGAAGGTCAGGCGGCCGGTCAGGAGGTTCACGCCGGTCGCCGCGGCGAACCAGATCGAGCCGACGCGGGCGCCGCGGACCCCGAAGTGCTCGGCGGCGATCCGCTCGAAGAGCCAGGCCGCGCCGACGGCCGCGAGCGCCCCGACGACCCGCGCGCCGAGCAGCGCCGCGAGCGGCGGGAAGAGCACCGAGTAGCCCGGCATGTGGTGCCCGCCGTACCAGGCGTTGTCCCAGATGAGGAAGCCCTCGTGGCGGAAGAGCTCGGCCCGGTAGGTCTGCGCCGCGAGGTCGGCGCTCGGGGGGTCGATGGCGAGGTAGGCGATCGCGAGCACCGCGGCGAGCACCCAGGCAGGGCATGCGGTGAGTCGGCGGGGCATCGTCGGGCGACCCTACCGGCGGTCTGCGCCGGACGGCCGCACGGGGCGGGGCTGCCGTCAGCCGCCGAGGAAGGCGGCGATCGTCTCGACGAGGTCCGGGCGGTCGAGCCACGGCCAGTGGCCGGCGTCGTCGACCGCGAGCAGCTCCGCGTCGCCCAGCGCCGCGGCGTACCCGGCGCCGAAGCGCGGCGGCAGGTACGGGTCCTGTCCGCCCCAGACGACGAGCGCGGGGCAGGTGATGTCGCCGAGCCGCTTCCCCGCCGCGGCGAGCGCCTCCGGGTCCGCGCTGCGGTACAGGCGCAGGATCGCGCGCTGCGTCCCGAGGTCGAACTGCTCGAGGACCCGGGCCCGCCACTCGTCGGGCAACGGCCCCGGCGTGACGTTCGCCTCGCGGGTGAGCCACCGCAGGGTGAAGCGGTTGACCGAGCCCATGAGGAGCTCACCGAGGCCGCGTGTCCGCCACGCGCGGGCGATGCGGTGCCACTCGTAGCCGGGGAGGAAGGGCACCGAGTTGATGACGACGAGCCGCTCGATCCGCTCCGGCGCGGCCTGGGCGAGCAGCAGGCCGACCCCGCCCCAGTCGTGGACGACGAGCCGGATGCGGTCCACGCCCCGCGCGTCGAGGAACGTCTCGAGCCACGGGCCGTAGCGGTGCATCGAGTAGTCGCCGTCCCCGCGCTTCCCCGAGCGGCCGAAGCCGGGCAGGTCCGGCGCGAGGCCGCCGGTGCGCTCGAGGAACGGCCGCCAGTCGTCGGCGCTCGTCGGGACGCCGTGGACGAAGAGGACGGGGACGTCCCCCTCGCCGTCGGCCTCGAGCCAGAAGACCGGTTCGCCCGCGAGGGTGTCGTCGTGGGCAATGACGTCGGGCATCGACGGCGCAAGATACCGTCGGGCCATGAAGACGCTGCTGCTCGGTGAGGCGCTCGTGGATCTCGTGTGCGAGACGCCGGCCGCGTCGCTCGCCGCGGCGCCCGCGTTCGTGCCCCACCTCGGCGGCTCCCCGGCGAACGTCGCGGTGGCCGCGGCGCGACGCGGGGCGGCGGTGTCGCTCGCCGGCGGGGTCGGGGCCGACGGCTGGGGCGAGTGGGTCCGCGAGCGGCTGCAGGCCGAGGGCGTCGGGACCGAGCTGCTCGACACGATCCCCGGCGGGGCCACGGCGGTCGCCTTCGTGACGATCACCGAGGGGGGCGAGCCCGACTTCCTCATCCACGCCGGCGCCGCGGCCGCCGCGACGACGGCGGTGGCCGACCGCCTGCCGGCCGCCGTGGCGGACGCCGCCGCGCTCGTGCTGACGACCGGCACGATGGTCGGCGAGGACGAGCGCCGCGTGACGCTCGCGGCGCGCGAGACCGCGCTCGCGCACGACGTCCCGGTCATCTTCGACCCGAACCTGCGCCCGGGCCGCTGGAGCAACCCGGCCCGCGCGGTGTCGGTCGCCCGGGGCTGCGTCGAGGGCGCGTTCCTCGTGAAGGCCAACCGCGCCGAGGCGGCCGCGATCACCGGCGAGCGCGACCCGGTCGCCGCGGCGAAGGCGCTCCTCGCCGGCGGCGCGCGCCACGTCGTCATCACCCTCGGGGCGGACGGCGCGCTCCTCCGCGGTCCGGGGCTGCGGCTCGACGTCCCGGGTGTCGCGGCCCGGGCGGTCGACACGACGGGGGCGGGGGACACGGTCACGGGGGTCCTGCTCGCGCGCCTGGCCGGCAGCGGCTTCTACCCGTCCGCGATGGCCGCGGCGCTCCCGGAGGCGGTGACGGCGGCGGCCCGCGTCACCGAGCACTTCGGGGCCGTCGGGTAGCGGGCGTGGCCCGGCGTCGCCCGCCGCTCCCGGTCCACCGCGGCGCCGTCCGCGCGGGCTGGGCGGGGCCGACCGCCCGCCGCGTGCGGGCGATCCGCCTGCGGCTGCGCGAGTGGTACGGCATCCCCGCGCAGCCCCCGCACGGTGACCCGCTCGCCGAGCTCGTCCTCACCGTCCTCTCGCAGTCGACGAACGACCGCAATCGGGACGTCGCGTACCTGCGGCTCCGCGAGGCGCTGCCGACGTGGGCGGCGGTGCGGGACGCGGACGTCGCCGAGGTCCGCGCCGCGATCCAGCCCGGCGGCCTGCACGTGCAGAAGTCCCGCCGCATCCAGGAGATCCTCCGGGCGCTGCCCGAGGATCTCGACCTCACGTGGATGCGCGAGGCGCCGGTCGCCGCGTCGCGGGCGTTCCTCTGCGCGCTCCCGGGTGTCGGGCGCAAGACGGCCGCCTGCGTCCTGCTCTTCGCCTACGGCCTGCCGGACATCCCGGTGGACACCCACGTCAGCCGCGTGTGCACCCGCCTCGGCCTGCTGCGCCCCGGTGCGGGGCTCGACCCGGAGCAGCACGACGCGATGCTCGCCCTGACGCCCGTCGGGGCCGAGCTCGAGCTCCACGTGAACCTCCTGCGCCACGGCCGCCGCACGTGCCACGCGCAGCGCCCGGCGTGCGGCGGGTGCGGGCTGCGGCGGATGTGCCCGCGGGTCGGGGTCGCGGCAACATGAGCCGCCGCGCCGTCACGATCACCTCGCTCGAGCTGACCGACCCGGAGGCGATCGTCCTCCCGGTGCGGCCCGCCCCACCGGGGCTGGCGATCGCGGCCGTCCACGACCCGGCGGTGAACCGGCGTCTGTACGAGGAGATCGGCGCGGACTTCCGCTGGACCGACCGCCTCGGGTGGGGCGCGGCGCGCTGGGCGCGGCACGCTGCCGACGTCCACACCCGCGTCGCGACGGTCGACGGCGTCGTCGCCGGTTACCACGAGCTGCGCCCGGACGCGACCGGCGTCGAGGTCGCCATCTTCGGCCTCCTCGCGCACGCCCGCGGGACCGGCCTCGGCGGCCACCTGCTCGTCGACGCGCTGCGCGCGGGGCTCGCCCTCGCCCCGCGCGTCTGGCTGCACACCTGCACCCACGACGACCCGCGCGCCCTCCCGAACTACGAGGCCCGCGGCCTGCGCGTCTTCGACGTGCGCCCCGGCTGAACGCCCACCCGCAGCCCGAACGGCCGCCGGCGTGCGGTCTCGTGGGACATATGAGCCCACTTGACCGCACGCCGACGTGAGAACGACGCTAGATCGCCGCGTGGGTCATGCCGGGCGCCACCTCGGCCACCTGCACCGTGCGCATGTAGCGCACGTAGGTCACGAGACCCATCACGACGTACGCCCCGAGGAAGACGTACAGCGCGGGGAGCGACCAGTCCCGGTGGGCGTGCGCCGCCGCGACCTTCTCGGCCGGGGTCTTCGCCGCCTTCACCATGGCGGCGATGTCGAGGCTCGCCTGACGGAAGGCCACCTGGATGAGGAAGCCGCCGAACGCCCCGATCGCGCCCGCGATGCCGATGACCGCCGCGGCCTGGCGTTTGTAGTTCACGAGCAGCGCGCCGGCCTCCTGACCGGTCCGCCTCGCCTCCGCGCGGCCGAGGCCGGCGAAGATCGCGGGGATCATGCGGTAGGTGGACCCGTTCCCCGCCCCGGCGAAGAAGAAGATCGCCATGTAGGCGACGAAGAACGTCGTGAAGCTGTGGTCGCCGACCCCGGCGATCGCCAGGACCGTGAAGAGCCCCATGCCGGCGAAGCAGGCGAGGGTGACGCGGGCGCCGCCCATCCGGTCCGCGACCCAGCCGCCGAACGGGCGGGCGACGGAGCCGATGAGCGCGCCGACGAAGCCCAGCCCGGCGAGGTACGTCGCGATGAACGTGTGGTGGCCGAGGAACTCCGGGAACGTGTTCCTGATGACGAGCGGCAGCGCGAACGAGTAGCCGATGAAGGATCCGAAGGTGCCGATGTAGAGGAAGGACATGATCCACGTGTCCGCGTGCGAGAGGGCCCGCGTGTAGGACTGCGTGTCGGCCTTCGCCTGCGTGAGGCTGTCCATCTTCAGCCACGCGAGCGTCGCCGCGAGGACGATGAACGGCATCCACACGAGGCCGGCGTAGGCGAGGTGCACCTCGTGCGGCACGCCGGGCGCCTTCACGGCCGCGGCGGGCACGCCGACGATGATCACGAGCGGGACGAGGAGCTGGGTGATTGCGACGCCGAGGTTGCCTCCCGCCGCGTTGAGGCCGAGCGCGAGGCCCTTCCTGCCCTCGGGGTAGAAGAACGAGATGTTCGCCATCGACGAGGAGAAGTTGCCGCCGCCCACGCCGGCGGTCGCGGCGCAGGCCAGCAGGATGAGGAACTGGTCGTGCGGCGCCTGGTCGTGGAGCCAGCCGCTCGGGACGACGACCGCGAGCAGCGTCACCGGGACGAGCAGCAACGAGGCGCTGATCGTCGTCCACAGCCGACCCCCGAGGCGCGGGACCGCGAACGTGTAGGGGATCCGCAGGAACGAGCCGATGAGGTTCGGGACCGCGGTGAGCCAGAAGAGCTGCGAGATCGTGAGGGTGATCCCGGCGTTCGCGAGGTTGAGGACGACGATCGTCCACAGCACCCAGATCGAGAAGCCGATGTTCTCGGCGAAGATCGAGAGGATGAGGTTCTTCCGGGCGATCCTCCGGCCGGTCGCCGCCCAGAACGTCGGGTCCTCGGGCTCCCAGTGGTCGATCCAGCCCTTGCGGCCGGACGCTCCGGGGGCGGCTCCGGAAGTGGTGCCCGGTTGCGGTTCGGTACGGATCGTCGTGCTCATGCGGGGTTCTCCGGCGTCGGGGGACGGGTGCCTGAGAGCACGCTAAGGCCGATGAAATGGGGGCTCTACGACATCCGGTCGGAGTCTTCCGGCCGCTTCTCGCCGCCCGGTCGAAGGTGAACCATCCGGTTCAGGAACCGTCGTGTTCCGGGGCGATCGCGAGGTCGGGTCGAGATGCCCGCACAGATCTACTACACTCCCACTAAGATTTCGTAGCAGACGACACGGCAGCCCCTCTGCCGGACCCCGAACCTCCGTCACACACCGTCCCCAAGGAGCACCCTCCAATGGCCAAGACCATCGGCATCGACCTCGGAACCACCAACTCGTGCATGGCCGTCCTCGAGGGCGGTGAGCCGACCGTCATCGAGAACTCCGAGGGCGGCCGCACGACCCCGTCCGTCGTCGCCTTCGCGCAGAGCGGCGAGCGCCTCGTCGGCACCGTCGCCAAGCGGCAGGCGGTCACGAACCCGCAGAACACCATCTTCTCCGTCAAGCGCTTCGTCGGCCGCAAGGAGGCCGAGGTCCGCGAGGAGGAGTCGATGGTCCCCTACAAGGTCGTCGCGGGCACCGGCGGCGACGCGCGCATCGAGGCGGACGGCAAGCAGTACAGCCCGCCGGAGATCTCCGCGATGATCCTCGCGAAGCTCAAGGCCGACGCCGAGGCGTACCTCGGCGAGACCGTCGACTCGGCGGTCATCACCGTCCCCGCGTACTTCAACGACGACCAGCGTCAGGCGACGAAGGACGCCGGCAAGATCGCCGGTCTCGACGTCAAGCGCATCATCAACGAGCCGACCGCCGCGTCGCTCGCCTACGGCCTCGACAAGGAGACCGATCAGACCATTCTCGTCTTCGACCTCGGCGGCGGCACGTTCGACGTGTCCGTGCTCGAGATCGGCGACGGCGTCTTCGAGGTGAAGTCGACCGCGGGTGACAACCACCTCGGCGGCGACAACTTCGACAAGAACATCGTCGACTGGCTCGCGGGCGAGTTCAAGAAGAGCCAGGGCATCGACCTCACGCAGGACCCGATGGCCCTCCAGCGCCTCTACGAGGCCGCGGAGAAGGCGAAGATCGAGCTCTCGACCTCGCAGGAGTCGCAGATCAACCTGCCGTTCATCACGGCGGACGCGAGCGGCCCGAAGCACCTCGACGTGCGCCTGACCCGCGCGAAGCTCAACGAGCTCGCCGCGCCGCTCATCGACCGCATCGTCGCCCCGGTCCGCCAGGCCCTCGACGACGCCAAGGACAAGGGCGCCGCGAACATCGACCACGTCGTCCTCGTCGGCGGCATGACCCGCATGCCCGCCGTGCAGGAGAAGGTCAAGGAGCTCACGGGCAAGGAGCCGCACCGCGGCGTCAACCCGGACGAGGTCGTCGCCGTCGGCGCCGCCATCCAGGCCGGCGTCCTCTCGGGCGACGTGAAGGACGTCCTGCTCCTCGACGTGACCCCGCTCACCCTCGGCATCGAGACCAAGGGCGGCGTCATGACGAAGCTGATTGAGCGCAACACGACGATCCCGACCCGCAAGTCGGAGATCTTCTCGACGGCCGAGGACAACCAGCCGTCGGTCGAGATCCACGTCCTCCAGGGCGAGCGCGAGATGGCGACGTACAACAAGTCGCTCGGCAAGTTCCAGCTCACCGGCATCCCGCCGGCGCCCCGCGGCATCCCGCAGATCGAGGTCGGCTTCGACATCGACGCCAACGGCATCCTCTCGGTCAGCGCGAAGGACCTCGGCACCGGCAAGGAGCAGAAGATCGAGATCAAGGCCGGCGGTGGCCTGAGCGACGAGGAGATCAAGGCGATGGTCTCCGACGCCGAGACGAACGCGGAGGCCGACAAGAAGGCCCGCGCGCTCGCCGAGGCCCGGAACACCGGCGAGTCCGCCGCGTACGCGAACGAGCGCCAGCTCAAGGAGCTCGGCGACGCGGTCGACGAGGCCTCGCGCACCGAGATCGAGGCGGCCATCAAGGCCGTCCGCGACGCGCTGACCTCCGAGGACGCCGAGGGGATCAACGCGAAGACCGAGGCGATGCAGTCCGCCTTCCACAAGGTCTCCGAGGCGATGTATGAGAAGGCCCAGGCCGCGCAGGCGGCGGGCGGCGCCCCGAACGGGGACGGGGTGGCCGACGCGGACGTCGTCGAGGAGGACGTCGTCGACGCCGAGGTCGTGGACGAGGGCAAGTAGCCGATGTCCGCCGAGGACACCACGCCCGGGGGCGAGCCCGCCCTCGACGCCGAGCTCGTGACCGAGGAGGCGGCCGAGGCCGCCGCCGAGGCCACGGCCGGCGACGGGTCGACGGGCGCGCTGATGGACGACGGCACGGAGGCCGGCGCGGAGGCGCCGGCCGCCGCCGCGGGCGACGCCGAGCCCGCCGCCGCCCCGGACTACCAGGACCTCTACCTCCGCTCCGCCGCGGAGATGGACAACCTGCGCAAGCGCGCGCGGCGGGACGTCGGCGCGGCCGAGGGCCGCGGCGTCGCGAAGCTCGCGAAGGAGCTGCTGCCGGCGCTCGACAACCTCGACCGGGCGCTCGCGGCCGCCGAGGCGGCCGAGGGCGACGAGGAGCACACGATCACCCGCGGCATCCGGCTCGTGCAGAGCGAGCTGGCGGCCGCGCTGACCCGGGTCGGCATCACGACGGAGATCCCGCTCGGGGCCCCGTTCGACCCGCACCGCCACGAGGCGCTGACGCAGCACCCGAAGGAGAACACCGCCCCGGGCCTCGTCATCGACGTCTACCAGCCCGGCTACGTCTACGGAGACACCGTCCTGCGCGCGGCGAAGGTCGTGGTGTCGGCGTAGCGCCGGCCCCACCCCGCCCGAAAGGATCACGAAGAACCATGGCCGGCAAGGACCTCTACAAGGTGCTCGGCGTCGACAAGAAGGCGACGCCCGAGGAGATCAAGAAGGCGTACCGCAAGCTCGCGCGGCAGTACCACCCGGACCGCAACCCGGACAACGCGAGCGCGGAGGAGCGCTTCAAGGAGGTCCAGGGTGCGTACGACGTCCTCGGTGACGCGGAGAAGCGCAAGCAGTACGACCGCGGCGGCCTGAGCTCGCTCTTCGGCGGCGGCGCGCCCGGCGGCCCGGGGGGCGGCCCGGCGGGCGGCTTCGGCGGCGGCGCGCAGGACTTCGGCGGGATCTCCGACATCCTCTCGAACCTCTTCGGCAACGGCCCGGGCGGCCCCGGCGGCGGCACGTCCGGCCGCGGCGGCGCCCGTCGCCAGCGCCCCGAGCGCGGCCGCGACGTCGAGACGTCGGTGCAGGTCACCTTCCAGCAGGCGATGGACGGCGTGCAGGTCTCGCTCACCGTGCCGACGGCGCAGACGTGCAACACCTGCCACGGGACGGGCGCGAAGCCCGGCACCGCGCCGAAGGTCTGCCCGCGCTGCCAGGGCCGCGGCGTCGAGGCGCAGGGCCAGGGCGTCTTCTCGATCTCCACGCCGTGCTCGCAGTGCGGCGGCGGCGGGACGATCATCGAGGACCCGTGCGCGACCTGCCGCGGCAGCGGCTCGATCCGCACGGTCAAGAAGTACCGCGTGAACATCCCGCCGGGCGTCCGCGAGGGGTCGAAGGTCCGCATCAACGGCAAGGGCGAACCCGGGACGGGGGGCGGCCCGCCCGGCGACCTCTTCGTGCTCACGCACGTCGAGGCGTCCCCGATCTTCGACCGCAAGGGCGACAACGTCGAGGTCGAGGTCCCGATCACGTTCCCGGAGGCCGCGCGCGGCGCCGAGGTCGAGGTCCCGACGCTCAACGGCCGCAAGAAGCTCCGCGTCCCGCCGGGGACGAGCTCCGGGACGGTCCAGCGCCTGCGTGGCGAGGGGCCCCCCAAGCTCGGGACCACGGGCCCACCCACCCGCGGCGACATCCACTACCGCTTCGTCATCGACGTGCCGAACGACCTCTCCAAGGAGCAGTCCGACGCGGTCGAGAAGCTCTCGAAGGCGATGCGCGGCGACCCGCGGTCCCGGCTCTTCGCCGCGGCCGAGGCGGCCGCCGCCGCGGGCAGGGCGAGCGAGGAGACATGACGGCGAGCGGCTGGGCCCGCAGGGCTTGCCCGCCGTTCGCGCGGGCAACGATTCGGAGGGACATGTTGTGAGCAACGAGGAGCCACGGCGAACCCGGACGACGACGCGGATCACGATCTCCGACGATCGCGGCGTCTTCATGATCTCCGTCGCCGCCGAGCTCGCGGAGATGCACCCGCAGACCCTGCGCATGTACGAGCAGCGTGGCCTCATCGAGCCGCAGCGCTCCGCGAAGGGCACGCGCCTGTACTCGCAGGCGGACGTCGAGAAGCTCCGCCGCATCCAGGAGATGACCGGCGAGCTCGGGCTCAACCTCGCGGGCGTCGAGCGGGTCCTCGAGCTCGAGCAGGAGCTCGAGCGGGCGACCGCGCGGCTCAAGGCCCTGGAGGAGCGCTCGCAGGAGATGCGCGCGGAGATGGAGCGCGAGGTCGAGGCGGTCCGCCGGTCGTTCCGCGCGGAGATCGTGCCCTACCGGCCGATGACCGACATCGTCCCGGCGCGCCGCGACCCGCCTGCGGGCGGCCGCCGCATCCGCGTCGACCGCGACTGAACGCGTGGGCGCGCGGGCCCGCCGGCCGGATCGCCTGCGCGGGGAGGATCGCGGCCGCGCCCCGTTTGGCGTCAGCCCGGTGCGGGACGGGTACTGCGACACCATGACGAACGCCAGTGACGAGACGCCGCCGGCCGGCCCGGCGGCCGCGGGCACCCCGGCGCCGGCCGTTCCCGCCCCGAGCCGCGCCGAGGTGCTGCTCGACCGGGGGGCGCGCGGCGCCGGTCGAGGCCTGCGGGTCGCCGCGCGCGAGCTCTCCGAGCGCCGAGGCCTGCGGACGGTCCTCGTCGGCGCCGCGCTCACGCTCCTGGCCATCCACCTCGGGTCGGGCTCCGCGTTCTCGCTGCCGCTGCTCGTCGTCGGCCTCGGCATGATCGTCGTCGGCGCCATGGGCCCGCGGCTGCGTGGTCACATCGGCCTCGACTTCGGCCCGGAGGGCACCGCGATCACGCTGCACACCCACGTCGCGCCCCCGGGTCGCCGGCTCGCGCCGCAGGGGGACGGCGCGCAGGTCATCGAACTCCCGCCGCGTCCACGGATCGCGCTCGTCCCGTCGACGCCGCGGGCGGAGGTCACCGCGCCGGCCGCGCCCGTCGCGGCGCCCGGCCCGGACCCCGCGACGACCCCGGCCGACGGCCCGGGCGTCGTCGAGTCCTCGGGGGAGACGATCGAGATCGACGTCGAGCAGCTCCGCGCGATGCTCCGGGAGGCCGAGCGCGCCGAGGCGCAGCGGCACGTCCCGGGCTGACGCGACCGGGGGTCAGTCGTCGGTGCTGCCGTCCGACCGGACGTTGCCGCGGTGGACGCCGTCCTCGCCCACTTCGGCTACGAGGTCGGCCCGGCCGGGATGGTCTTTCGGCAGGTCGTGCGGCGAGACCTCGTCGTGGACCTCGGGGGTCGAGCCGCCGCGCGACTCGTCGTCGGGGGTGAACGGTCCGAGCGGCTCGCGCGCGTCGGAGTCGTGCGGAGGGGCGTGCTGTTCGTCGGGCATGCAGGACAGGATGCCCGGAGTCACCCCGCCGGAACCGGCGCCCGCCCGCCGCGGGCGCACCACCGGCGCCTGCGCACCGCCCGCTGGATCGCCGGCGGGCGGCGCGCAGGCGCCGGCTGGGGTGGCCGGTCAGGTGTTGCCGCCCACCGCCTCTCGGCGGCGCCGGTCGGTCTCGCGGACGAGGGCGGGGCGGCCCGGGTGGTCGCGCGGCAGGTCGTGCGGGCTGATGTCGTCGTGGACCTCGGGCGTGTCGCCGAGGGGGCTCTCGTCGTCCGGGGGGAACGGTCCGAGCGGCTCGTGGGCCGTGGAGTCGTGGGGGGCAGCGTCGTGCTTGCGGTTCTCGTCCATGCCCTCCGGTTGCCCGGGCGCGACCTCCGGCCAACCGATCGGCGCCATCCGGGCACGCCCGCGCGCTCGGCGCCGCGCATCCGCAGAAACCCCGGATCGCAATCAGCATGCAGTACCCCTTGAAAGGAAATCTCAGTCGAGTACACTGAGATACGAAATGAACGCCGACCGCTTCACCATCAAGTCCCAGGAGGCCCTTCAGGCCGCCACCACCCTGGCCGAGAACCGCCGCCACCCCCAGGTGACGCCCGAGCACCTGCTCGCGGTCCTGCTCGAGCAGGACGGCGGCATCGTCGGCCCCGTCCTCGGCAAGCTCGGTGCCGACACCGCCGCCATCCGCGCGGCGATCAACGGCGCCCTCGACGCCCTGCCGACCATGTCCGCCGGCGGCGGCGAGGTCAGCGGCGCCGCGTCCGAACTGCTCCAGGTCATCCGCGCCGCCGAACACGAGATGCGCGAGCTCAAGGACGAGTACGTCTCCACCGAGCACCTCCTGCTCTCGCTCTCCGGGCACAACTCGAAGGCGGGCGACGCGCTGCGCGCCGCCGGCGCGACGAAGGACAAGCTCCTGCAGGCGCTCGCGGAGGTCCGCGGGTCCCACCGCGTCACCGACCAGAACCCCGAGGAGACGATGCAGGCGCTCGAGAAGTTCGGCGTCGACCTCACCGCCGCGGCGGCGGAGGGCAAGCTCGACCCGGTCATCGGCCGCGACGAGGAGATCCGCCGCGTCGTCAAGGTCCTCTCGCGCCGGACGAAGAACAACCCCGTCCTCATCGGCGAGCCCGGCGTCGGCAAGACCGCCATCGCCGAGGGCCTCGCCCAGCGGATCGTCTCCGGCGACGTCCCCGAGTCGCTGCGCGACCGGAAGGTCGTCGCGCTCGACATCGGCGCGCTCATCGCCGGCGCGAAGTACCGCGGCGAGTTCGAGGAGCGGTTGAAGGCCGTCCTCAAGGAGGTCAAGGAGCAGGCGGGCCAGGTCATCCTCTTCATCGACGAGCTCCACACGATCGTCGGGGCCGGCGGCGCCGAGGGCGCGGTCGACGCCGCGAACCTCCTCAAGCCGATGCTCGCCCGCGGGGAGCTGCGCGCGGTCGGCGCCACGACGCTCGACGAGTACCGCAAGCACATCGAGAAGGACCCGGCCCTCGAGCGCCGCTTCCAGCCGGTGACGGTCGACGAGCCCTCGGTCGAGGACACGATCGCGATCCTCCGCGGCCTCAAGGAGCGCTACGAGACCCACCACCGCGTCGACATCCAGGACGCGGCGCTCATCGCCGCGGCGACGCTCAGCCACCGCTACATCGCCGACCGCTTCCTGCCGGACAAGGCCATCGACCTCATCGACGAGGCCTCCGCCGGCCTGCGCATCGAGATCGACTCGGTCCCGGTCGAGATCGACGAGGTCGAGCGCCGCGTCATGCAGCTCGAGATCGAGCGCACGTCGCTCGCCAAGGAGAAGGACGACGCGTCGGTCCAGCGCCTCGCCGCGCTTGATCGCGAGCTCGCCGAGCTCCGCGAGAAGGCCGCCGGGATGCGGGCCGAGTGGCAGCGCGAGAAGGACTCGATCGAGGGTGTCGCCGACGTCAAGGAGCGGCTCGAGGCCGCCCACCGCGAGGTCGAGAAGGCCCAGCGCGAGGCGGACCTGCAGCGCGCCGCGGAGCTGCGCTACGGCGTCATCCCCGGGCTCGAGGCCGAGCTCGCGAAGGCCGAGGAGCGCACCGACGGCGACTCGGGGTTCCTCAGGGAGGTCGTCGACGCCGAGGACATCGCCGAGATCGTCGCGCGCTGGACCGGCATCCCGGTCAGCCGCCTCCTGGAGGGCGAGGTCGAGAAGCTCGTCCACATGGAGGACCGCCTGCACCAGCGGGTCGTGGGTCAGGACGAGGCCGTCTCCGCCGTGAGCTCCGCGCTGCGCCGCGCCCGCGCGGGACTCAGCGACCCCGACCGCCCGATCGGCTCGTTCCTCTTCCTCGGCCCGACCGGCGTCGGCAAGACCGAGCTCGCGCGGGCGCTGGCCGAGTTCATGTTCGACAGCCAGGACGCGATGGTCCGCATCGACATGTCCGAGTACGGCGAGAAGCACTCCGTCGCCCGGCTCGTCGGCGCGCCTCCCGGCTACGTCGGCTACGAGGAGGGCGGCCAGCTCACCGAGGCGGTGCGCCGCCGGCCCTACGGCGTCGTCCTGCTCGACGAGATGGAGAAGGCCCACCCGGACGTCTTCAACACGCTCCTGCAGGTGATGGACGACGGCCGGCTGACCGACGGCCAGGGCCGCACGGTCGACTTCAAGAACGTCGTGCTCGTCATGACCTCGAACGTCGGCGCGGGCGCCGCGGACGGCTATCAGGCCGCCGTCGAGCGCACGTTCAAGCCGGAGTTCATCAACCGCCTGGACGACATCGTCGAGTTCGAGAGCCTCTCCCGCGAGCAGATCGCGACGATCGTCGACCTCCAGGTCGAGCGGCTCGTCGGCCGGGTCCGCGAGCGCGGCATCGAGGTGACCCTCGACGACGACGCCCGCACGCTGCTCGGCGACCTCGGGTACGACCCGACCTACGGCGCGCGCCCGCTGAAGCGGACGATCCAGAAGCGCCTCGTCGACCCCCTCGCGCTCGCGATCCTCGAGGGGAGCTTCCGCGAGGGCGACACGGTCGAGGTCGGCGCAGCCGACGGCGAGCTCGTGCTGCGCAAGGTCCACGCGCCGGACCACGCCCCGGCCTCCTGACGCCGGCGCCGGGGTCCCGTCGCGGGACCCCGGCACCGTCCGCCCGACCCGATCTCCCTGCAACCGGGCGTTCGGGGGAACTGCAGAAAGGCTGCAGCCCGGGCGGCCAGACGTGTCAAAGATCTTGCAATCCGCCGGGGAGGCGCGGATCCGCGTTACGTTCCGGCCGGTCCGGGACAGGGTGTCCCGGCCGACCGCGGGGGCCGGTGGACCCGCTCACCCATGCCCGAGCGCCCCTCCCCACCGCGTCGCCTCCTCCCGGCCCATCGCTCCCGGCGTGCGATCGGCGGGCTCTCCGCGGCGCTCGCCCTGCTGCTCGGGCCGCCCGCGGCGCTCACCCGGGCCGACGACGCCGCCGACACGCCGCCGATCCCGCCCGCCGCGCTCGCCGCGTGCCCGGGGCTCACGGCACCGACCTCCACGGTCAGCGGCGACCGGGCGGCCGTGCTCGTCCTCTGCGCGATCAACGCGGAGCGCCAGGCCGCCGGCGTCGCCGCGCTGCAGCCGGTCGGCGAGCTCGCCGTCGCGGCCCAGGGCCACACCCAGGAGATGGTCGCCCGCGGTGACCTCGAGCACGGCGACCTGCCGGCGCAGCTGCAGGGCTACGCCCGGGGCTACGGCTACCAGCTCGGGGAGAACATCGGGGAGACGACCGGCGACGCGGCCGTCGGCGAGATGATCGGCGCCTGGATGGACTCGAGCAGTCACCGGGCGAACATCCTGGATCCCCGCTTCCACGACATCGGCATCGGCGTGCTGCTCGTGGCCGCCGACGGCGGTCCGGGCGCGACCTACACGACCGATTTCGGGGCCCGTCGCGCCCTCGCGACCCGCCGGGCGAAGGCCCGCCGTCGCGCCGTCGTTGTCAGACGCCGACATCGGACGAGCGCGCCCAGGTTTACCTGACGCCGGACCCGGTCTGTACGCTGCCCGCCGGGTCCACCGTCCCACCGGTGCCGGCCCGCTCCCTCCCCGACCGTCGCGATCCCACCTCGCGCCGGCCGGCTCCGTCCTGCCCGTTCCAACCCCCAGCCGTCCCACGCCCGTCGTACCCCACCCCCACGAGAGGAGGCACCACCCCGTGCCGATCCCGAAGCCGTTCCGTGTCCTTCCGGCGCCCGTCGGGGCGCTCGCCGCCGTCGCCGTGGCCGCGCTGCCGTCCCCCGCGATGGCCGCCGGGTGCCCAGGCGCCGCCGCCCCGATCAGCCGGCTCGGCGACGCCCAGGTCCGTGTCGCGGCCGTCTGCGAGCTCAACGCCCGGCGCCGCGCCGCCGGCCTGCCGCCGCTGCACGCCGTCCGCAGCCTCACCCGGCTCGCCCAGCTGCACACGGGCGTCATGGTCGCGCGCCGCTCCCTCGAGCACGGCAACCTCCGTCGCCGCCTGCGCGCCTACACGGCCGGCCGCGCGTTCGTGGTCGGCGAGAACATCGGGACCTGCGACGGTCCGGGCGGGACGGTGGCCCAGATGATGGTCGCCTGGATGCAGTCACCCGAGCACCGGGCGAACATCCTGCAGCCGCGCTTCCGCGACGTCGGGGTCGGCGTCGTGCGCCGCGCGACCGACGGCGCGGCCGGCGCGACGATGACGACGAGCTTCGGCTGGCGCGGCTGAGCGCCGGCCGGGCCAACCGCCAGGGCGAGCTATGTCGCTCGACCGGTCGCCCGCCAGGGCGAGCTGTGTCGCTCGACCGGTCGCCCGCCAGGGCGAGCTATGTCGCTCGACCGGTCGCCCGCCAGGGCGAGCTGTGTCGCTCGACCGGTCGCCCGCCAGGGCGAGCTATGTCGCTTTGACCTTCACCGCCACCGTGAAGAAGAGGAACGGGCTCTTGCTCGTCCCCTTCACGTAGCGCTTGGCGGTGTCGAACTGCAGGCGCCACGTGCCGCGCCGCGCCGGGAACGGGAACAGGCGGTGGCGCGGCGTGTGCGGGATCGTGCCGCACACGCCCCTGCCGGTGCCGAGGCGCACGGTCCGCTGGACCTTGCCGTCGTCCGGCCGGACGTAGTGCAGGTAGATCGGCGGGCTCGCGACGCCGGAGAGGCCGAAGCCGAAGACCTCGAAGCGGACCTTGAGGCTCTGCGGGTCGCCCGCCGCGGGCGTGAAGTCGGCGAGCAGGCGCGAGACCTGGAACGTCGTCGTCGGCGCGTTCGCGCCCTCCTGCACACCGACCGTGTAGCGGTGGGCGCGGGTCCCGTTCGCGAGCTGCGGGGAGGTGAACGTGCCGCTGAGGTTGCCGGACGCGTCGGTCATGCCGGTCCCGCCGGTGAGCGGCCGGCCGTCGAGCGTCACCTGGTACTGGGCGCTCGGCGTGAAGCCGCTGCCGGTGAGCTTCACGGTGTCCTTCCGCTGGCCGGGGTCCGCGTAACACGTCCGGTCGACCGAGATCGTCGCCGCCGAGGCCGCGGATGGGGCCGCTCCGAACAGGGGCAGGAGCAGCAGGAACACGATCAGGCGGGACCTCATGGGCCAACGATGGTAGAACGCGCCAGTACACGCGGTCGACCCAACTGGAGAATCCATGCCCACGTACATCATGCTCTCGACGCTCACCCCCGAAGGCGTGCAGACGATCAAGAACAACCCTGCCCGCATCCGGGAGGTCAACAGTGAGATCGAGCAGCTCGGTGCTTCGGTGAAGGCGCAGTGGGCCACGCTCGGCCGCTTCGACTTCATCAACGTCGTCGAGGCGCCCGACGAGGCGACCATGGCGCGCGTCTCCCTCGAGCTCGGCTCGCGGGGCACGGTCCGCTATGAGACGCTCTCGGCGATCCCCGTCGACGAGTTCATCGCCTCCCTCTAGGGGCGGCGCCGGCGCGTGCGGGTCCTGGTCGTCGGCGGAGGGGGACGCGAGCACGCGATCGTGCGCGCCCTCGCCCGCTCCCCGCAGGCGCCGGAGCTCCTCTGCGCGCCGGGCAACCCCGGCATCGCGGAGGACGCGCGCCTGCTCGACATCGGGGTGACGGACGTCGAGGCGCTCGTCACCGCCGCCCGTGAGGGGGCCGTCGACCTCGTCGTCGTCGGCCCCGAGGCCCCGCTCGTCGCGGGGCTCGTCGACGCGCTGCAGACGGCGGGCATCGCCGCCTTCGGACCGTCCGCCGCCGCGGCGCAGCTCGAGGCCTCCAAGGCGCACGCCAAGGAGGTCATGCAGGCGGCCGGGGTCCCGACCGGCGCCTGGACGACCGTCACGACCGTCGAGGAGGGGATGGCCGCCATCACCTCCTACCCGGCGGTGCTGAAGTACGACGGCCTCGCCGCCGGCAAGGGCGTCGTCCTGCCCGAGGACGAGGCGAGCGCCCGCAAGGCGCTCGAGTCGTTCCTCGTCGACAAGCGGTTCGGCGACGCGCGCGTCGTCGTCGAGGAGCACCTGGACGGCGAGGAGCTCTCGCTGCTCGCGCTCTGCGACGGCGTGCGGGCGGTCCCGCTCGCGCCGGCCCAGGACTACAAGCGGATCTTCGACGGCGACGAGGGCCCGAACACCGGGGGGATGGGCTCCTACTCGCCGGTCGCCGGGATCGACCCGGCCGAGGCGCAGCGCATCGCCGCGCTCGTCCACCAGCCCATCGTCGACGAGCTCGCCCGGCGCGGCACCCCCTTCCACGGCGTCCTCTACGCCGGGCTCATGCTCACCGCCGAGGGCCCGAAGGTCATCGAGTACAACGCCCGCTTCGGGGACCCCGAGACGCAGGCGGTCCTGCCCCGCCTGCAGTCCGACCTGCTCGACCTCATGCTCCGCGCCTCACGGGCCGGCGGGCTCGAGGGCGCCGTGCTCGAGTGGACCGACGCGTGGGCGGTGACGCTCGTCCTCGCCGGCGCCGGCTACCCCGAGCGCTCGGCCTCCGGCGACGTCATCTCCGGCCTCGACCACGCGGCGCTCGCCGCGGTCCAGGTCACCCACGCGGGCACCGCGCGACAGGCCGACGGCGCCATCGTCACCGCGGGCGGCCGGGTCCTGAACGTCACCGCGCTGGGGGACGGGCCCGCATCCGCGCGGCGCGCCGCCTACGCTGCCGCGGACCACATCCACTTCGACGGGCGGCAGCTGCGGACCGACATCGCACTGCGGGCCGTCGACCGATACGAGGAAGACACCCCCGTTCCATGACCGACCCCCAGCTGTCGACGACCGACCCGCAGACCGCCCCCGCCCAGCAGCGCACGATGGGCGGGGACCCCGTGGTCGGCATCATCATGGGCTCCGCCTCCGATATGCCCGCGATGGAGAAGGCGGGCAAGGTGCTCGCGGAGGCCGAGGTCGCCTACGAGATCGAGGTCATGTCCGCGCACCGCGACCCGGCCCTCGTGACCGAGTACTGCCTCTCGGCCCGCTCGCGCGGCCTGAAGGTCATCATCGCGGGCGCCGGCCTCGCCGCCGCGCTGCCGGGCGTCGCCGCCGCCCACACCGACCTGCCGGTCATCGGCGTGCCGCTCTCCTCGTCGCTCTCCGCGGCGGGCGGCCTCGACGCCATCCTCTCGATCGTCCAGATGCCCCCGGGCGTCCCCGTCGCGACGGTCGGCCTCGACAACACGCGCAACGCCGCGCACCTCGCGGTGCGCATCCTCGGCGTCTCCTGAGCCGCGGCACACCGGGCGGCGCGTGACGCGCCGCCCGTCGTACGCTCCCGGGCGATGATCACGCGCTACACCCGCCCGGAACTCGGCGACCTCTGGACCGACCACGCGAAGCTCGAGGCCTGGCGCCGGGTCGAGGTCGCCGCCTGCGAGGAGATGGACGGCCCGAGCGAGGCCGACCTGGAGGCGATCCGCGCCGCGACCTTCACCGTGGAGGCGGTCCTCGAGCGCGAGAAGATCACCGATCACGACGTCGCCGCCTTCGTCGACGTCCTCAGCGCGAGCGCCGGCGAGCAGGCCGGCCGCTGGATCCACTTCGGCCTCACGTCGAGCGACGTCCTCGACACGGCCCTGGCGCTGCAGCTGCAGTCGGCCGGGCAGGTCATCGTGCCGCAGGCGTGGACGCTCGCCGAGGCGCTCGCCGCGCAGGCGCGCGCGCACGTCCAGACGCTCTGCGTCGGCCGCACGCACGGCGTCCACGCCGAGCCGACGACGTTCGGGATCAAGATGGCGGGCTACGCGATGGAGGCCGCGCGCAACGCCGACCGCCTCGAGCGCGCCTTCGCCCAGGTCGCGACCGGCGCCCTCAGCGGCGCCGTCGGGACCTACGCCGCGACCTCCCCGGAGTTCGAGCGCAAGGTCCTCGCGCGGCTCGGGCTGAACGGCGAGCCCGTCTCCACGCAGGTCGTCCCGCGGGACCGGCACGCCGAGCTGCTGCAGGCGATCGCGCTCGCCGGCGCGGGCCTCGAGCGCTTCGCGACCGAGATCCGCCACCTGCAGCGCACGGAGGTCCGCGAGGTCGAGGAGCCGTTCCGCTCGGGTCAGCAGAAGGGCTCGTCGGCGATGCCGCACAAGCGCAACCCGATCAACACCGAGCGGATCACGGGCCTCGCGCGGGTCCTGCGGGGCTACGCGCAGACGGGCCTGGAGAACGTCGCGCTGTGGCACGAGCGCGACATCTCGCACTCCGGCGCCGAGCGCGTCGTCCTGCCCGACGCGACGATCCTCCTGCACTACGCGACGCACGTCGCGCTGCGGATCGCCAAGGGCATGGTCGTCCATCCGGACCGCATGGCCGAGAACCTCGAGCTTACGCACGGCGCCCTCTTCTCGCAGCGGCTGCTGCTCGCCCTCGTGCGGTCCGGGCTCTCGCGCGACGACGCCTACCGGATCGCCCAGGAGCTCGCCCAGCGGGCCTGGGACGAGCGCATCGCGCTGCGGACGCTCGTCGAGGCGGACGAGCGCTGCGCGGCGCTCGACGTCGACGACGTCTTCGACGCCTCCCACTACGCGCGCCACGCCGCCGAGATCGTCGGCCGCCTGGACGACGTCATCCCCGCCTGACGCGCCCACGGCGCGGTCATCCGGCCGGAACCCGGTTGACTTTCGCCGAGCCCCGCGGCGATGCTCGGCGCACGTCGAGCGAGCGAAGGGGTCAGGGATGTACGACTACGTCGTCGTCGGTGCCGGGTCCGCGGGCTGCGTGCTCGCCAGCCGCCTGAGCGAGGATCCGGACGCGAGCGTCCTGCTCATCGAGGCCGGGCCGCCGGACAGCTCGGACTTCATCCACATCCCGGCGGCCTTCGCGGCGCTCTTCCGCTCGCAGAACGACTGGGACTACTCGAGCGGCTGGGAGCCGGGGCTGAACAACCGCCGCGTCTTCCTGCCCCGCGGCCGGACGCTCGGCGGCTCCTCGTCCATCAACGCGATGATCTACATCCGCGGCAACCGCGCCGACTGGGACGAGTGGGCGGCCGAGGGCTGCGAGGGCTGGGGCTGGGCGGCGATCGAGCCGTACTTCCGCAAGGCCGAGGGCAACAGCCGGGGCGCCGACGCCGTGCACGGCGGCGACGGCCCGCTCGTCGTCGGCGACTCGGCCTACCGCAGCGTCCTGCCGCAGGCCTTCCTCGACTCGGCGGTCGCGGCCGGTCACCCGCTCACCGAGGACTTCAACGGCGAGCGGCAGGACGGCGTCGGCTGGTACCAGACGACGATCACCGCCGAGGGCCGCCGCGCGTCGGCGGCGGTCTGCTACCTGCACCCGGTGATGGACCGGCCGAACCTCACGGTCGAGACGCACCTGCAGGTGGGCAAGGTCCTCTTCGAGGGAACGCGGGCGGTCGGCGTGCAGGCGATGCGGCTGTCGGACGTCCTCGAGTTCCGTGCCGCCCGCGAGGTCATCGTCTGCGCCGGCACGTACAACTCGCCGCAGCTGCTGACGCTGTCGGGACTCGGTCGCCCGGACGAGCTCGCGCTCCTGCAGGTCCCCGTCGTCGCGGACCTCACCGGCGTCGGCCTGAACCTCTCCGACCACCCGTCGAGCGGGGCGACCTTCCAGATCACCGGCGAGGACTCGCTCAAGGACGCGCTGAACGACGAGACGCTCGCCGCGTGGATGGCCGGCGGCGGGCCGCTGAGCGCCAACGGGGCGCAGGCGGGCGGCTTCCTGCGGACGCAGGAGGGACTCCCCGTCCCGGACGTCCAGTTCCACCTCGTGAGCGCGATCTTCGAGCAGGAGGGCCTCGTCCCGCCGCCGGCCCACGGCTACAGCATGTCCTCGTGCGTCCTGCGCCCGCAGTCGCGCGGCCAGGTCGCCGTCGTCTCGCCCGACCCGACGACGAAGCCGCTCATCGTCCACAACTACTTCGCCGAGGAGGCGGACATGCGCTCGCAGATCGCGGGCGTGCGGGCGCTGCTGCAGATCGCGGCGACCGGGCCGCTGGCGGAGCGGACCGCCGAGCCCCACCTCGTCCCGGACGGGGACGACGACGCCGCGATCGAGGCCCACATCCGGGCGACGACCCAGACGATCTACCACCCCGTGGGCACCTGCCGGATGGGGACGGACGCGCTGGCCGTCGTCGACCCCGAGTGCCGCGTGCACGGGGTGGAGGGCCTGCGCGTCGTCGACGCGTCGGTCTTCCCGAGCGTCCCGCGCGGCAACACGAACGCCCCGACGATCGCGCTCGCCGAGCGGGCGGCCGACCTCATCCGCGGGGTCGCGGTGGCGACCTCGGCGGCGCCGGCCGACGTCGGGGCTCCGGCGTAGCGGCGGGATCGAACGGCGACTGAGACGGCGGACGGGGAGCGGCGACCACGGCGGAGGCGCACGACGTGCGCGCATGGTGGTCTTCGTGCGGGTCCGGCGTAGGCGGGGGGTCGGCCGCGACCCGCTGGCGGGTCGGCTGGGGCGGCCGGGGGTCAGCCCCGGGCGCGTGCCTTCTTGAGCGCCGACTTCGGGACGACGTCGACGAGGACGTAGGTCCGCTTCCCCGTCCGGGTCGCGAGGCCCATGCCCTCGAGGCGCTTCAGGGTCACCGGGCACTTCTTGCACCGCGGCTTGTCCTTGCAGCACGTCTTCTTGGCGGTAAGGGTGGCGGGCATGGGGGCGGGGTGTGCGATGTCCGACCGTCACGGTCGGGATCTCTTCGGGAAGCCTAACACCCCGGCGCCGCCGCGGGAACACCACGCGCCGCCGCGGGAACACCACGCGCCGGCGGCCCCCGCCGCTGCGCCCGCCCCGCCCGTCCCCGTCCCGCTGCGCCCGCCCCGCTCGAAAGGTGAATGAAGGTTCAGGGGGTCGTGAGCACCATGAATCTTCATTCACCCCTCGGGGCGGGCGGGGGGCGGGTGGGACGGGTCGGAACGCGGCAAGCGGCGAGCGCGCCATCATTCGGCACCGAATGATTTGGATGCTAATCTTTCGGTACCACAGCACTTTGGAGCCGCCCGACATGACCACCGCCACCGCATCCATCTCCTCCCGCATCGAGCCGCACGTCATGCGCGTCGCCATCGTCGTCGTCCTCGGCTCGATCATGTCGGTGCTCGACACGACGATCGTCAACGTCGCGCTCGACACCCTCGGCAAGGACCTGCACAGCCCGCTGGCCGACATCCAGTGGGTCGTCACCGGGTACCTGCTCGCGCTCGCCGCGATCATCCCGGTCACCGGCTGGGCCGCCCGCCGCTTCGGCCCCCGCAACCTCTACATCGTCTCGCTCGCCGTGTTCACCGCCGGCAGCGCGCTCTGCGCCCTGGCCTGGAGCACCGAGTCGCTCGTCGCCTTCCGCGTCCTGCAGGGCGTCGGCGGCGGCATGACCCTCCCGATCGGCCAGATGATCCTCGCCCGCGCCGCGGGCCCCCAGCAGATGGGGCGCGTCATGAGCATCGTCGGCGTCCCGACGGTGCTGGCCCCGGTCCTCGGCCCGGCGCTCGGCGGCCTGCTGCTCGAGCACTTCGGCTGGCAGTGGATCTTCCTCATCAACGTCCCCGTCGGGATCGTCGCCGTCTCGCTCGCGCTGCGCCTGCTGCCGCGCGACACCGCCGCCGACCTCGACCGCACCGTCGGCCTCGACGTCGTCGGCCTCGCGCTGCTCGCGCCCGGGCTCTCGATCCTCACCTACGGCCTCGCCGAGGCCGGCACCGCCTCGAGCCTCGGCAGCCCGTCCGTCGTCGTGCCGGTGCTCGCCGGCCTCGCGCTCGTCGCCGCCTTCGTCGTCCGGGCGAGGGGCATCGCGAGCCCGCTCCTCGACGTGCGCCTCTTCGCCAACCGCGGCTTCGCGGCCGCGTCGGCGACGACGTTCGCGCTCGGCGCCGCGCTCTTCGGCTCGATGATCCTCATGCCGCTCTACTTCCAGACCGTCCGCCTCGAGAGCGCGGTGGCGACCGGCCTGCTCCTCGCGCCCCAGGGCCTCGGGGTCGGCGCGGCGATGTTCATCTCCGGCCGCCTGACCGACCGCCACGGGGGTGGACCGGTCGCCGTCCTGGGCGTCATGATCACGACCGTGGCGACCCTGCCCTTCGTCTTCATCGGCGCCTCGACGTCCTTCCTGTTCATCGCGGCGGCGATGGTCGTCCGCGGGATCGGCATCGGCATGGCCTTCATGCCGGCGATGACCGCGGCCTTCGCGGTCCTGCGGCCCGACCAGCTGCCCGACGCGACGCCGCAGCTCAACGTCGTGCAGCGTGTCGGCGGCTCGATCGGCACGGCGGTCCTCGCCGTCGTCCTCCAGCACCAGACGCGCGGCGCGAGGTCGGCGGCGGACGCGGCCGCGGGCTTCGGCCACACGTACTGGGCGGTCCTCGGCATCACGGCCCTCGCGGTCGTCCCGGCCCTGTACCTCGTCGTCGTCGAGCGGCGGGCGCGCGCGGCGCAGGCGTTCGCCGGCCTCGAGTCCGAGGCCCGCGCCGGCCTCGGCGAGGCCCAGGTCCTCGAGGCGGCGGCGCTGTGACCGGCCCTGCCGCCCCGCCCTCCGGCGCCCGGGCGGACGGCGCCGCGCCCGCCGACCCGGCGGCGCTCGGCGGCCTCGAGGGGCTCGGCGAGGCGTTCCGCGGGCTGCTCGCCGCCGAGCGCCGCCTCCGCGGCCGCGACAGCGTCCGCGAGGCCGGCTCGCTGTCGATGGCGCACTTCCGCGCGCTCGCGGTCCTCGACGAGGAGGGCGCCCTCCCGGCCGGCCGCATCGCCGCGGCCGCGCACGTCACCCCCGCGAGCGTCACGCAGATGCTCGACCACCTCGAGCAGGAGGGGCTCGTCCGCCGCGAGCGGTCGGCGGAGGACCGGCGCGTCGTCGTCGTCTCCCTGACCGACGAGGGCGCCACCCGCTACGCCGCGAAGCGCGAGACCTTCCGCCGGCGGTGGGAGGCCCTCTTCGGCGACCTCACCCCGGCCGAGCAGGACGCCGGGATCCGCGTGCTGCTCCGCCTCACCGCGCTGCTCGACGAGGCCTGAGGGCCCCGCGCCGGGCCGGACGGTCGGCCACCGCCGAGGCTTGTAGCATCCGGCCATGTGAGCACGATCGAACCGGACCTGCCCCTCATCGCCCGCGGGAAGGTCCGCGAGCTGTACGACCTCGGGGACGCGCTCCTCATGGTCGCCTCCGACCGCATCTCGACGTACGACGCGGTCCACCCGAACCCGATCCCCGGCAAGGGCGCGGTCCTCACCGGCCTGAGCGCCTACTGGTTCGAGCAGACCGCGGACCTCGTCCCGAACCACGTCATCTCCTACACCGAGCGCGTGCCGGACGCCCTGCGCGGCCGCGCGGTCGTCGTCCGCAAGCTCGAGATGCTGCCCGTCGAGTGCGTCGTGCGCGGCTACATCACCGGCTCGGGCTGGAGCGACTACAAGAAGACGGGCACGGTCTCCGGGATCGAGCTGCCCGCCGGCCTGCAGGAGTCCGAGCAGCTCCCGGAGCCGATCTACACGCCCTCGACGAAGGCGACCGAGGGCCACGACCTGCCCATCGACTTCGAGGGCACCGTCGAGGCGATCGGGGACCGCGACCTCGCCGAGCGCGTGCGGACCGCGTCGATCGAGCTCTACTCCGCCGCCGCGAAGATGGCCCGCGAGCGCGGCGTCATCCTCGCCGACACGAAGTTCGAGTTCGGCCTGGATGCCGACGGCACCCTGATCATCGGTGACGAGGTCCTCACGCCGGACTCCTCGCGCTACTGGCCCGCCGACGTCTACGAGGTCGGGCACGGGCAGCCGTCGTTCGACAAGCAGTACGTCCGCGACTGGGCGGCCGGCAGCGGCTGGGACAAAGCGCCGCCCGCCCCGGCGATCCCCGACGACATCGTCGCCGGCACGCGCGCCCGCTACATCGAGGCGTACGAGACCATCACCGGGCAGCCCTTCTCGGCGTGGCTCGAGCGCACCGGGGCCTCCGCATGAAGGCCCAGGTCCTCATCCGCCCGAAGGCGGGCATCCTCGATCCCCAGGGCATCGCGGTCGAGCAGGCGCTCCCGGCGCTCGGCTTCGGCGGCGTGAGCAACGTCCGCGTCGGCCGCCTCGTCGAGCTCGACGTCGAGGACCCCGAGCAGCTCGACGCCATGTGCCAGAAGCTCCTCGCCAACCCGCTCATCGAGGACTACGAGGTCCTCACGTCGTCATGAGGTTCGGGGTCGTCCAGTTCCCGGGCTCGTGCGACGAGCGGGACGCGCTGGCGGCCTGCGAGACGGTGGACGGCGCCGAGGCGGTCATCCTCTGGCACCGCGACGCGGACCTCAAGGACGTCGACGCGATCGTCGTCCCCGGCGGCTTCTCCTTCGGCGACTACCTGCGCGTCGGCGCGATCGCGCAGTTCAGCCCGGTTATGGCCGCGGTCATCGCGTTCGCGAACAACGGCGGCCCGGTCGTCGGAATCTGCAACGGCTTCCAGGTCCTCTGCGAGACCGGCCTGCTCCCCGGCGCGCTGCTCCCGAACGAGCGCCGCCGCTTCATCTGCCGCCAGGTCGACGTCGAGGTCTGCTCGACCGAGACGCCGTTCACGCGGGCGTGCACGGCGGGCGACGTCCTCTCGATCCCCTCCAAGCACCAGACGGGCCGCTACTACGCGCCCGAGGCGCTGCTCGAGCAGATGGAGGCCGACGGGCAGGTCGTCTTCCGCTACGCGAACGACTCGAACCCGAACGGCTCGCTGAACGACATCGCCGGCGTCTGCAACACCGCCCGCAACGTCGTCGGCCTCATGCCCCATCCCGAGCACGCCGTCGACGCCCGCACCGGCTCGGACGACGCGCTCGCCCTCTTCGCCTCGCTCGCCCAAGGACTCACGCATGTCTGAGATCACCCTCCCGGGGGTCGAGGACGCGATCGCGCTCGGCCTCACCGCCGACGAGTACGCCCTCGTGTCCGACAAGCTCGGCCGCGCGCCGAACCAGGTCGAGCTCGCGATGTTCTCGCTCATGTGGAGCGAGCACTGCGCGTACAAGCACTCGAAGAAGATCCTGCGCACGCTCCCGACCGAGGGCGCCGCGGTTGTCATGGGCCCGGGCGAGAACGCCGGCGCGGTCTCGGTCGACCCGGATGGCGACTCGGACCTCATCTGCGTCTTCAAGGTCGAGTCGCACAACCACCCGTCCGCGGTCGAGCCCTTCCAGGGCGCCGCGACCGGGGTCGGCGGCATCCTCCGCGACATCTTCGCGCTCGGCGCGCGGCCCATCGCCATCCTCGACTCCCTGCGCTTCGGCGAGCCGACGAGCGAGCGCTCGCGCTACCTCCTGGACCGGGCCGTCGCCGGCATCGGCCACTACGGCAACTCGATGGGCGTCCCGACGATCGGCGGCGAGGTCTACTTCGAGGGCCCGTACGAGACGAACTGCCTCGTCAACGCGATGGCGATGGGTCTCGTGACGCAGGAGACGATGATCAAGAGCGCGGCGGTCGGCGTCGGCAACCCGATCATCCTGTTCGGCGCCTCGACCGGCCGCGACGGCATCGGCGGCGCGTCGGTGCTCGCGAGCGCCGAGCTCGGGGACGACGACGCGGACAAGCGCCCGACCGTCCAGGTCGGCGACCCGTTCGAGGAGGCCAAGCTCGTCGAGTGCTGCCTCGAGCTCCTGGCCGAGGGGCTGCTCGTCTCGCTGCAGGACCTCGGCGCGGCGGGGCTCACCTCGTCCGCCTCCGAGATGGCGTCCAAGGGCGAGGTCGGCATCGACATCGACGTCGCGAAGGTCCCCCTCCGCGAGGGCGACATGGAGCCGTTCGAGATCATGGTCTCCGAGTCGCAGGAGCGGATGCTCTGCGTCTGCACGCCGGAGAACGTCGACGCCGTCGTCGCGATCACCGACAAGTGGGAGGTCCACGGCACGGTCATCGGGACGGTCACCGACACCCGGGCGATGCGGATCTTCCGCGGGAACGACCTCGTGGGGGAGATGCCCGTCGAGGCGCTCGTCGACGACTGCCCGCTCTACGACCTGCAGCCCGAGAAGCCGTCGGCGCCGCTGTACGCGGCCCCGGAGGCGACGCTCGACGGCGGCGCGTCCGCCACCGACACCCTTCTGGCGCTGCTCGCCTCGCCGAACATCGCCTCGCGCCTGCCGCTCTTCGAGCAGTACGACTGCATCGTCCAGTCGCGGACGATGCGCCGGCCCGGGGAGTGCGACGCCGCGGTCCTCGCGCTGCCCGACGGCTCCGGCCTCGCCGCGTCGATCGACTGCAACGGCCGCCGCGTCGCCGCCGACCCGTACACCGGGGCGATCGAGGCGGCGCTCGAGTGCGCGGCGAACCTCGCCTGCGCGGGCGCCAAGCCGCTCGGGACGACGAACAACCTGAACTTCGGCAACCCGGAGAAGCCCGAGATCGCCTGGCAGCTCACCGAGGCCGTCCGCGGCCTGGGCGACGCCTGCCGCGCGCTGGAGGCCCCGATCGTCGGCGGCAACGTCTCGCTCTATAACCAGGGCGCCGACGGCCCGATCTACCCGACGCCCGTCGTCGGCATGGTCGGCGCGCTGCCCGACGTCGACGCCGCCGGCGTCCTCGGCTTCGGCGAGGAGGGCGACCAGGTCGCGCTCGTCGGCTGGGAGGCCGCGCCGCCGCTCGCCGCCTCCGAGCTCGCGAAGCTCCGCGGCGAGGCGCTGCCGGACGGCCTGCCTGAGGTCGACCTCGACGCGGTCATCGCCGTGCAGGCCGCGGTCCGCGAGGGGGTCCGCGACGGCTCCCTCGCCTCGGCCCACGACATCGCCGAGGGCGGCTTCGCGGTCGCCGTCGCGGAGGCCTGCCTGGCGGGCGACATCGGCGTGACGCTGAAGCTCGACGCCCCGGACGACGCGTTTGCCGCGCTCTTCGGCGAGGGGCCCGGCGGATTCGTCGTCTCGGGCGACGCGGAGGCGATCGAGGCGCTCGCCGCGAAGGGGGTCCCGGTGCGCATACTCGGCGAGGTCGGGGGGGACGTGCTGACCATCGCCGCGGGCGACGAGCTCGTCACCGTCCCGCTCGAGCAGCTCGCCGCCGGCCACGCGGCGCTGGCCAAGCTCTTCCCATAAACGGCGCCGGGCCGCCGCCGCGGCTCGGAATAGTCCCCTGTTTGCAGGGACTTGGCCAGTGGCTCGGACACCGTCCGATCCGTTGGTAGCCTGTGAACACGTCGTCACACCCGTGGCGGACAACTGCGCTCATGAGCCTCGATCCTCACGATCTGGACCCGCGCGAAGGACCCCGCGACGAGTGCGGCGTATTCGGGATCTACGGACCCGGACACGAAGTCTCGCGCCTGGCCTACTTCGCGCTCTACGCCTTGCAGCACCGCGGGCAGGAGTCCGCCGGCATCGCCGCCGCCGACGACGGTGGCTACATCGTCACCCAGCGGGCGCTCGGCCTCGTGAACCAGGTCTTCAAGGAGCACGACCTGCGTGCCCTCGGCGGCGACCTCGCGGTCGGGCACGTCCGCTACTCGACGACCGGCTCGAACGAGTGGGAGAACTCGCAGCCCGTGCACCGCTCGGCCGGCAGCGGCGGCAACCGCCGCGAGCTCGCACTGGCCCACAACGGCAACCTCATCAACGCGGTCGAGCTCCACTCCGAGCTGCGCGCCGCGGGCGTCTCCTTCAGCTCCACGTCGGACTCGGAGATCATCGCCGCGGCGCTCGCCTCGCACGAGGGCGACTCGATCGAGGCCGCCGTCAAGGGCGTCATGCCACGCCTGCAGGGCGCCTACTCGACCGTCGTCATGACGAACGACCGCGTCGTCGCCTTCCGCGACCCGAACGGCATCCGCCCGCTCGTCCTGGGCCGGATCGGCGAGCGCTACTGCGTCGCCTCCGAGTCGTGCGCGTTCGACATCATCGGCGCGGAGCTCGTCCGCGAGGTCGAGCCGGGGGAGATGGTCTCGATCTCCGCGGCCGGGCTGCAGACCCATCAGGTCGTCGAGCCTGCCCGCCGGTCGTTCTGCGTCTTCGAGTACATCTACTTCGCGCGGCCCGATTCGCGCATGAACGGGGACGTGCTGCAGGCCGCCCGCGGGCGCATGGGGGAGATCCTCTTCCGCGAGGCGCCGGCGCCCGGCGCCGACCTCGTCATCGCGGTCCCCGATTCGGGCAACCCGGCCGCCCGCGGCTACGCCCGCGCCGCCGGCCTGCCCCAGGACGACGGCCTCATCAAGAACCGCTACGTCGGCCGGACGTTCATCCAGCCGGGGCAGGAGCTGCGCAAGCACGGCCTGCGGCTGAAGTTCAACCCGCTGCCGGAGATCGTCGGCGGCAAGTCGCTCGTCGTCGTGGACGACTCGATCGTCCGCGGCAACACGACCCGGCAGATCGTCCAGATGCTCCGCGACGCCGGCGCCCGTGAGGTCCACATGCGGATCTCCGCCCCGCCGCTGCGCAACCCGTGCCACTACGGGGTCGACATGTCCACGCGCGAGGAGATGATCGCGCACAACCGCACGCCGGCCGAGATCGCGGAGATCCTCGGGACCGACTCGCTCGCCTACATCTCGATGGAGGGTGTGTACGAGGCGGTTCGCGGCACCCAGGCCACGCACTGCGACGCGTGCTTCACGGGCAACTACCCGCTGGCCGGCACGACGGACTCCAAGGGCAAGTTCGCGCTCGAGGACGGGGCAATCGCGCTCCCGATGGTCGCGAAGGCCTAGGTTCGTCGGGCGATTGCCCTTGGCAATCGCGCTCCCGATGGTCGCGAAGGCCTAAGTCCGCTGGGCGATCGCCCTTGGCAATCGCGCGACGACTGCGTCGCTCTCCCTAGATGATTGATTCCGCGGTCTGGTCAGCTGGTGTAGTTGGCCAGGGCGCGGGTCGGGCGGCCGAGGTGGCTGTTGAGGTAGATGCCGGCGGTGAGGGCGAGCATGCGTTGCAGGACGCGGCCGCGGAGGTTGTGCAGGGTCCGGGCGCCATGGCGTTCGAGGCTGAGCAGGTCTTTGCAGGTCCAGAAGATCGACTCCACGCGTTGGCGGACCTTGGCCAGCCGTGGCGCGGTCTGGGGTTCGTCTTTGCGTGGGGGCCGTAGTAGCAGGGCTCCCATCTGCCCGATCGCGGCGGCGAAGTCGCGGCCGGAGTAGTTCTTGTCGCCGATGATCGTCTCGCCGCCACGGAGCGCGCCGGGGAGCATCGAGAGGGCGACGTCGCGTTCGGGCCGGTCGGCCCCGAGCAGCCGTAGCGCTCTGGGCGTGCCGTCCAGGCCGAAGACGCCGTGCAGGCGCATGCCGAAGAACCAGCGGGAGTGGCTGGGGCAGTAGCCGTAGGCGGCAGCGTCGGCGATCGCATCACCGAGGCGGCCCGCGCCGGCGCGCTTGACGGTCTCGCGCGAGCGCGCGGTTTCCACCGGGGTTGAGTCGATGACGACGACGTCATCCCAGTACCCCGGGCACTCGCGGGCGAGCACGGAGAGGACGTGTTCCAGCTCATCGACCAGCCGGGCGCGGCGTTTGTGCCAGCCCGACTGGCCGATCAACGACGGAAACAAGCCGGTGAGCTGCCGGCCGGCGGCGCGCAAGAACCGCCGGTCGGAGGTGATGCCCATCATCGACTGTGCGACGAGCAACGTGATGACCTCCGCGTCGCTGAGCCTGCGCCTGGCGTTCGCCGCCTTCTCAGGAAGGAGATCGTCGGCGATGCAGAACACTGTGATGAGCAGCAGGTCGAGGTCGGCGTCCAATCGAGGCCCCCAGGGTCGGCGATGGGTGTTGTGAGCACCGCCGACTTCGACCTGCCTGCTTATGTCCCCTCCAAACCCACGCCCCCAACCCAGGCGTGGAATCACTCATCTAGCCGGCCTCCGGACCGAACTCCGCCTCCACCTCGTCGAGCCACTCGCGCTGGGCGGCGACGAGTCGCCGCGAGAGCCGGTGGTTGAGCCGGAGGGCGGTCTTCCGGGACGGCAGGCCGGCCGCGCGCTCCTCCGCGTCGTCGAGCTCGGCGTCGAGGGCCGCGAGGTCGTCCCGCAGGGCCGCGAGCCCCTCGAGCACCGCACCCGTCCCGACGATGTCCGTGGCGAGCAGCCGGACCGCCGGCTCCTGCAGGAGCTTCGGGAACTGCGCCGGCGTGCGCGCCCACGTGCGCAGCGCGTCGCGACCCGCGTCGGTCATCCGGTAGTGGGTCCTCGGGCCGGTGCGGCCGGGCTGCTGCTCGGCGTCGAGCAGGCCGAGCGTCGCCAGGCGCTTGGCCTCGGCGTAGTACTGGCTCGGCGCGGCCGTCCAGTACAGCCGCCCGCGCTGCATCGAGAGGGCGATGTCGTGGGCGCCGGCGCCCACGTCGCCGACCAGGGTGAGGATGACGAACGAGAGGGGGGACAGACGCGGGCTTGACAAAACTCTGTTTCAGACCTTAGGTTGGTAGAGGCTCCGAATCGGAGTCTATACCGACGAGGGAGAAGGACATGTCCGACGCGATCTGGTTCCTCGGGAACCTCATGGAGCTCCACCACGGCGCGGGCGCGGCCGGGGGCGACGCGCTGCTCGAGTGCACCGAGGGGCCCGGCGCGATGCCGCCGCTGCACCTGCACCGCGACGAGGACGAGGGCTTCTACGTGCTCGAGGGGACGCTCGAGCTGTGGGCCGGGACGACGCACCTGACGCTCGGGGCGGGCGAGGCGGCCCGGGCCCCGCGCGGGATCCCGCACACCTACCGGACCGGCCCCGAGGGCGCCCGGTTCCTCGTGACGGCGGGGCCCGGCTTCGAGGCCTTCGTCCGCGCGGCCGGCGTGCCCGCGCCCGAGCGCCGCGTCCCCGACCCGGCGGCGCCCGACGCCGAGCTCGTCGGGCGTCTCGCGGACGAGCACGGCATCACGCTCCTCGGCCCTCCCGGGATGCTCCCGTCCGAGGTGCCCGCCTCCGCGAGCGCCTGACCGGCCTCGGCGAGCGCCCGACCGGGCTCGCGGCCGCGCCCCGTAGTCGCCCGCGGCCGCGGTTTGCGGCGACTTCGCGACGGGAGCGCGACGGGGGACCCCTGACCGCCGGACCCGCCGGTACCGTCGTGGGTCCTGATGGATCTGCACGCCGCCCTCCACGACCACTTCGGCTTCGACCGCTTCCGCCCCGGCCAGGAGGAAGCGGTCCGTTCCGCCGTCGCCGGTCACGACACGCTCGTCGTCATGCCGACGGGCGCGGGCAAGTCGCTCTGCTACCAGCTGCCCGCGCTCATGCGGGACGACCTGACGCTCGTCGTCTCGCCGCTCGTCTCGCTCATGCAGGACCAGGTCGACGGGCTGCGGCGGATCGCGCCGGGCCGGGTGGCGCTCATCAACGCCCAGCAGGCCATGCAGACGAACGACGAGGCCCTGCAGGCGGCGCTCGACGGGCGGCTGCGGATGCTCTATGTCGCGCCGGAGCGCTTCAGCTCGCCCGGCTTCGTCCGGGCGCTCGCGACCGTGCGCATCGGGCTGTTCGTCGTCGACGAGGCGCACTGCGTCTCGCAGTGGGGCCACGACTTCCGCCCCGACTACTTCCGGCTCGCCGACGCGGCGCGCTGGCTCAAGGCGCAGGCGATCATCGCCTCGACGGCGACCGCGACCCCCCAGGTCGCGACCGACATCGTCGAGCGGCTCGGCCTGCAGGAGCCGGTGCGCGTCGCGACCGGCTTCGACCGGCCGAACCTCTCCTTCGGCGTCGTGCCGGTGACGACGGCCGCCGCGAAGGCACGCCAGATCGCGGCGGCGCTCGCCGAGCCCGGCGCCACCCCGGCGATCGTCTACGCCGGCACGCGGAAGGGCTGCGCGCAGACCGCGGAGGACCTGCAGCGGACGCTCGGGCGGCCCGTCATCGCCTACCACGCCGGCCTCGCCCGGGACGCGCGCGCGGAGGCCCAGCGGCGGTTCATGGAGGGCGAGGTCGACGTCGTCGTCGCGACGAACGCGTTCGGGATGGGCGTCGACAAGGCCGACGTGCGGACCGTCGTCCACGAGACCGTGCCCTCCTCGCTCGAGGCGTACTACCAGGAGGCCGGCCGTGCGGGCCGTGACGGCGCGCCGGCGAAGGCGCTGCTCTTCGCGGCGGCCAAGGACAAGGCGCTGCACGTCTTCTTCATCAAGCGGGGCGAGTCCGACGACGCGCAGCTGCAGCAGGTGGCGCGCCGGATCGGGCAGGCGGCGGCCGACGGGCGCTACGACGTCCCGGTGACCGACCTGTGCGCGGACCGCGACGACGAGGACCGCGTGAAGGCGATCGTCGGCGCCCTCGCGCGGGCGGGGGTCGTCCAGCCGGTGCCCGCCCCGGTCGACCGGGTGCGTGGCCGCATCCTCGCGCCGTTCGACCAGCGTGCGCTCAACGCGTGCCGCTCGCTCACGCGCGAGGCGGTCGACGCACGCTGGAAGCAGTACCGCGCGATCTGGGCGTTCGCCGAGGGCGAGGGCTGCCGCCGGCAGGCGATCCTCGACCACTTCGGGGACCGCCGCCCGCCCGCGCCCCTCCCCGGCGTCGGGTGCTGCGACGTCTGCGACGCGGCGGTCGTGCCGCAGGCGGTCTGGGACGCGATCAAGGTCTCGGGGAAGACGCGTGGCCGCGCGGGCGGCCGGAGCGGAGCAGCGGCGGGTACGAAGGGCGGCGGCGACGGAGGCTCGCTCGACGACGCGATCCTCGCGGTCGTGCGCGGGGCCGAGCCGTCGGTCGGGCGCACGCGCGTGGTGGAGATCCTGCGCGGTGGCCGCTCGAAGGTCATCGAGAAGTACAGCTACGACGGGCTGCCCGAGTACGGGACGTTCGACCACCTCAGCGCGGCGGACGTCCTCGGCCGCGTCGACGGGCTCATGGCGGAGGGGCGCCTGGAGTCCACCGGCGGCATGTATCCGAAGCTCCGCGTCGTCCCGGCGCAGGCGCGCCTCGTCGCGTGACCGCCGGCGGCCCGCCCGCGCGGCTGCGCGTCGGCGTCCTCGCGTCGGGGGAGGGGACGAACCTGCAGGCGCTGCTGGACGGCGTGCACGGCGTCGAGGCGGATGTCGTCGCGCTCGCCAGCGACCGGGCGGACGCCCCGGCACTCGCGCGGGCGGCCGCCTTCGCGGTGCCGTCCCGTGTCTTCCCGAAGGACGACTTCGCCGACCGCGCGGCGCGTGACGCGGCGATCTCGGCCTGGCTCGCGGAGCGGGACGTGCAGCTCGTCGTCCTCGCCGGCTACATGGCGCTGCTGTCGCCGGGGTTCACGACGGCGTGGGCCGGGCGGCTCGTCAACGTCCACCCGTCGCTGCTGCCCGCCTTCCCCGGTATCCGGGCGATCGAGCAGGCGCTCGACTACGGCGTGAAGGTCTTCGGCGTCACCGTCCACCTCGTCGACGACGGCGTCGACACGGGGCAGATCCTCGGCCAGTGCGCGGTCGATCTCCCGTCCGCCCGGCGGGTCGAGGAGGTGCACACGGTCCTGCGGCCGCTCGAGCACGCCCTGCTCTGCGAGGCCGTCCGGCGCTTCGCCCGCGGCGAGGTCCGGCCCGACCCCGGCCACCCGCGGCGGATGCTCGTCGGGGACGGGCCGCTGATCGGCCCGGGCTGACCGCCTCCCGTATCCTCGTGGACGCCATGTCCGACGCCACCACCGCCCCGCCCACCACCGCCCCCGGGGAGGTCCGGGTCCGCCGGGCGCTGCTCTCGGTGTCGGACAAGCGCGGCATCGTCGACTTCGCGCGCGGGCTCGCCGACCTCGGGGTGGAGATCGTCTCGACCGGCGGCACGGCGAAGGAGCTCGCGACGGCCGGGCTCGAGGTTCGGGCGATCGACGATTTCACCGGCTTCCCGGAGATCATGGACGGGCGCGTCAAGACGCTCCACCCCAAGCTCTACGCCGGGCTGCTCGCCGTCCGCGACAACCCCGAGCACCTCGAGGCGACGACCGCGAACGACATCGAGTTCGTCGATCTCGTCTGCGTGAACCTCTACCCGTTCGAGCGCACGGCGGCGCGCCGCGGCGTCGACGAGGCCGAGGTCATCGAGAACATCGACATCGGCGGCCCGACGATGATCCGCGCGGCGGCGAAGAACTTCGCCTTCTCGGCCGTCGTCGTGAACCCCGAGTCCTACGACGCGATCCTCATGGAGCTCTCCGAGGCCGACGGGAAGCTCTCGCTCGAGACCCGCGAGGCGCTGGCGGCCGAGGCCTTCGCGACGACCGCCCGCTACGACACGGCGATCTCCCGCTGGTTCCAGGAGAAGCACGACGACTTCGCGCCGCAGTACGTCCGCGCGTACGAGAAGGTCATGGACCTCACCTACGGCGAGAACCCGCACCAGCGCGCGGCGTACTACGCGCAGGTCGGCGCCCGCACGCACCTGCTGTCGATGGTCTCCCAGCACCACGGCAAGCAGCTGTCGTTCAACAACCTCCTCGACCTCGAGGCGGCGCGGACGATGGTCCGCGACTTCGAGGTCCCGGCGACGGCGATCGTCAAGCACAACAACCCGTGCGGCGTGGCCCTCGGTGGCGCCGCGCTGGAGGCCTACCGCAAGGCCTTCGACTGCGATCCACTCAGCGCGTACGGGGGCGTCATCGCGCTGAACCGGCGGGTCGACAAGGCGACGGCCGAGGCACTGAACGAGCAGTTCATCGAGGTGCTCATCGCTCCCGGGTACGACGCGGACGCACTCGAGGTCCTCACGCAGAAGAAGAACATCCGCATCCTCGACGACCAGGAGAAGCGCGCCCCGCTGCTCGGTGAGGCGGAGGTCAAGCAGGTCACCGGCGGCCTGCTCATCCAGGACCGCGACAGCGTGAAGGACGCCCGCGACGCGATGGAGGTCGTCACCGAGCGGCGCCCGACCGACGCCGAGTGGGAGGACCTCCTCTTCTGCTGGCGCGTCGCCAAGCACGTGAAGTCCAACGCGATCGTGCTCGTCTCGGGGCTGCGGACGATCGGGATCGGCGCGGGGCAGATGTCCCGGGTGGACTCGGTCCGCCTGTCGCTCGAGAAGTGCCGCGTGGACCCGAAGGGCGCGGTCCTCGCCTCCGACGCGTTCTTCCCCTTCGCCGACGGGCCGGAGCTCGCCCTCGAGGCCGGTATCACCGCGGTCATCCAGCCGGGCGGCTCGATCCGCGACGACGAGGTCGTCGCGGCCGCCGACGCCGCGGGCATCGCGATGGTCATGACCCGGCGCCGCCACTTCCGGCACTAGGACGAGCGGGTCCGTGGGCGACGTGGAGCGACATGGGTCGGGCGGCGCGTGGGAGGCGCAGGTCGGCTACAGCCGCGTCGTGCGGGCGGGCGCGCACGTGTGGGTCGCGGGCTGCACGGCGTCCGGGGAGGACGGCGTCGTCCTCGGCCTCGGGGACGCCGAGGCCCAGGCGCACGCGGCGATCGACGCGATCGAGCGGGCGCTCGCGACGGTCGGCGGGGCGCTCGCCGACGTCGTGCGCACGCGGGTTTTCGTCACCGACATCGACCGCTGGCAGGACGTCGGACGGGCCCACGGGGCGCGCTTCGGCGACATCCGGCCGGTGACGACGATGGTCGAGGTCAGCCGCCTCATCGACCCGCGGCTGCTCGTCGAGATCGAGGCCGACGCGTTCCTCGCCGGCGGCTGAGCGCCGTTCCTGCGCCTGTCCAGGGGTTTCGCGGACCGTCCGGTCCATCCCGCAGCATTCCCGCCTCCGCATGACTCCGCTGTCCCGTTCAAAGACCCCGCCGCTGCGGCCGTGGCAGGTCCGCGCCCTCGCCGCCCTCGAGCACTGGAAGGGCGGCTCGTTCCTCATCTCGGCCGCGCCCGGCGCGGGGAAGACCCGTCCGGCCCTCGAACAGGCCAAGCGGATGCTCAAGGACGGCCGCGCGGACCGCGTCGCGCTCGTCTGCCCGACGGCGCCGCTCACCCGGCAGTGGGCGCAGGCGGCGGGACGGCTTGGGCTGCACCTCGTGCCGGACGCCGAGTCGCCGCGGCCGCCGAAGGACTTCCAGGGCATCGCGGTGACGTACGCCCGCGTCGCCGCGTCGGGGGAGAAGTGGGGCTCGCTCGTTTCGCCGGGGACGCTCGTCATCGCGGACGAGGCGCATCACCTCGGCGAGGACCTCGCCTGGGGCAACGGCTTCAGCGCGGCGTTCAAGCGCACCGACAAGCTCCTGCTGCTCTCCGGGACGCCGTTCCGGTCGGACGCCACGCCGATCCCGGGCATGCGGTACGACCGCGACGGGGTCGTCGTGCCCGACATCTCCTACACGTACGCCGACGCCGTCCGCGACCACGTCTGCCGGCCCGTCGCCTTCATCACGTACGACGGGACGCTCTCCTGGCAGTCGGGCGACGACGTCATCGAGTCCTCGTTCGACACCGTGCTCAGCGCGCGGGAGGCGGGCCGCCGCTACCGCACGGCGATCTCGACCGACCTGCCGGACGGCATGCCCCGCATCCTCCGCGAGGCCCACGAGAAGCTCGCCGAGACGCGGGCGGGCGGGCACAAGGACGCCGGCGGCCTCGTCATCGCCGCCGACGGCCACCACGCCAAGGCGGTCGCGAAGCTGCTGCGCGAGATCACCGGCAAGGCGCCGACCGTCGTCCTCCACACCGAGGCGCGGGCCGCGCAGAAGCTCGCCGCGTTCACCGACTCGCGCGAGGAGTGGCTCGTCGCGGTGAACATGGTCTCCGAGGGCGTCGACATCCCGCGCCTGCGCGTCGGCGTCTACGCGACGGCGGCCAAGACGCCGCTCATCTTCCGCCAGATCGTCGGGCGCTTCGTCCGGGCGATCCCCGGCCGGGGCCAGGACCTCTCGTGGGTCTACCTGCCGGCGGACCCGATCCTCCGCGATCACGCCGAGAACGTCGAGGGCGAGCTGCGCCACGTCTTGCGCCGCGGCCTCGACGAGAGCGTCCTCGACGACCCGGTCGAGCGCGAGCGCAAGGAGCGCGATCCGGAGGAAGAGGGCGAGGCCTTCGTCCCGCTCAGCGCCGACGTCGTCCCGCAGATGACGCTCTTCGGTCCGCCGCCGGGGGAGCCGGGCGGCCCTCCCGCGGCGAAGCGGATCGTGCCGAGCTTCCCGTCGGCGATCAGCGCCTCGGCGGGCGCCGGCGGCCAGGCCGACGAGGAGGACGACGAGGACGTCCCGGGCATGCCCGCCTACGAGCGCCGCGCCCTCCTGCGTGACAAGCGCCACCGCCTCGTCGGCGACCTGCGCCGGCGCGACGGCCTCACGCCCGCCGAGATCAACATCTGGCTCAACCGCGAGACCGGCGTCTCCCGCGTGGAGGACGCGACCCTCGCGCAGCTCGAGCAGTCGATCGAGCTGCTCCTCGACCGGCTGACGGCGCGGCGGTAGCCGGGCCAGAACGACGCCGGCCCGCCTGGGGTGGCGGGCGGTGGGCGGCCAGTGCCCCCGGCCGGGCTCGAACCGGCGCGCCGCGAATTAAAAGTTCGCTGCTCTACCAACTGAGCTACGAGGGCCCGGACATCATGACGGACCGTCCGGCGAGCGGTAGTAGCCGGCGGCGACTGCTGTCCTGCGGCGGTGGCAGTTCGCGCAGCGGACCTCGCACCGCGCGATCTCGGCGCGGAGGCGGTCGACGGAACAGCCGTCGCGCGCCAGTTCGATGACGTTCGCGGTCTTGCCCGCGATGTGGTCGAAGTCGAGGACACACAGGTCCTCCAGACCGCAGTCGACGCATCCGGCGGACTCGAGGGCCGCGTAGGCGATCGCGATGTTACGCGCGGTCGCGCGGCCCGGGGGCGGTGGTGCCTCCCACCACCGCTCGAGCCCACGTCGGTGCCCGCCACGCCGGGCTGTCCTGCGGCGGTGGCAGTTCACGCAGACGATCTCGCAGCGGGCGATCTCCTCGTCGAGGCGGCGGGGACTCGTGCCGTTGCCCAGCAGCCGGGCGACGTTCGCGCGCTTCTCGCCGAGGTGGTCGAACTCCATGACGACCGGGTCGCGGAGCCCGCAATCGGCGCATGTCGCTCCTTCAAGCGCGGCGGCGACGTGGCGGCGGCCTCGATCGGCGGCGGCGCGACGAACCACCCGGCCGGCCTCGCGTCGACTGTGGTGGTACTCGCGGTAACACGCTCGGCACCAGGCGGTGAGGCCGGTGCCGGTGCGGTTGAAGTCCGTAGCGGGCTTCTCCGTGGCGCAACGCGGGCAGCGCTTCACGCGCATCCGGTCCGTGGCCCCCGTGGGTACGCCGCCCGGGAGCAGGTCGGCAATCGGTGCGGCCGGCGCCGAAGCCGCCGTGATGTCGCGCACCCAGACCGAGACGGACGACTGGGCGACGCCGAGACGGTCCGCGATGACGCGCACGGCGAGGCCCTCCCGCCGCAGCCTCCTCGCCGCCTCCCGCTCCCGAACCTTCCGCCGTGCCACGAACACATGTTCCCATCGGCGTCGGACGCCGCGCGACTACAATCAACCCATGCCCACCTTCAGCGATCTCACCGCCGGTCGTGTCGCTGCCCCCAGTCGCACCGATTCTCGTGCGGTCTTCGGGCAGGTCATGGGGCTCGTGGCGATCACGTGCCTGTTCACCGCGCTCGGCGCGTACCTCGGCCGGGACGCGGCGCGCGGCGCCGGCTTCCTCGCGTTCATCCTCGCCTTCGGCTGCCTCATGGGGCTGCCGGCCGCCAACGCGCGCAGCCAGCAGTTCGGCATCACGCTGCTGTTCGCCGTCGGCGCGCTGCTCGGCGTCGGCCTCGGCCCAATCCTCAACTACTACGCCAACAGCGACCCGGGTGTCGTCTATCAGTCGGCCGGGGCGACGGCGGGCTTCATCGGCGTGCTCGGCGCCTACGGCTACGCGACGCGGCGTGACCTGAGCGGCATGGCGCGCGGGCTGTTCTTCGCGCTCATCGGGCTGCTGCTGTTCGGGCTCGTGACACTCTTCGTCTCGATCCCGGGCGGCAACATCGTCTACGCGCTCCTCGGCCTCGGCGTCTTCGGCGCCTACACGGTGTTCGACTTCAACCGTCTGCAGCGCGCGGGCATGGACCAGGCGACGCTCATCGCGGCGTCGATCTTCCTCGACGTCGTCAACGTCTTCCAGTTCATGCTCATGCTCTTCGGCGGGGGTGGCAACCGCCGCTGAGCGTCCTGGGCCCCGGCGCGCGCCGGGGTCCCCAGTTCTGACGGGCCGGGGACCACCCGGCCCGGTCATCCGTCGAGGCCGGGGCGGGCCGCGCGACGCCGGCGCGAGCGGTGCCGATGGGAGGGGCGAAGGTCAACCCTCCCGCAAAGGTCCGCGCCCCATGCCCGTCAGCCGCACCCGACTCGCCGTCGCCACCACCGTCGTCCTCGTCGCCGCCCTCGCGCCAGCGGGTCAGGCGTCCGCCGCCGGGCACCACGCCAGGCCGCACGCCAAGAAGCACGCGGCCGCGAAGACGTCCCGGAAGACGGCCTCGAAGGCGAAGAAGAAGGGCACGGGCATCCGCCGCGCCGTCGCCGGCGCGTCCCGCTCGTTCACCTCGGCCGACGGCACGAGCATCGGCACGATCACGGCGTTCGACGCCGCGACCGGCCACATCCGCCTCGTGCTCGAGGACGGGTCGGTCGTCCAGAGCCGCCTGTCCCCGGACGCGGACGTTCGCTGCGCGCCGGCCGCGGGCTTCGCTGCCGAGGACCAGTCGAGCGGCGCCGACGGGGCCGGCGCCGTCGCCGACGCCCAGAGCGCGGGCTACGACGACGGCTACTCCGACGGCGAGGGCGGTGACGCGCCGAACCCGGCCGCGGGCCTGGACGGCATGACCGCCGCCGAGGCGGCCGCCTACACCGCGGCGTACACGACCGGCTACGCCGACGGCAGCACCGGGGCGGACATGGCCGACCCGAACGGTCCGGCCTCCGCCTCCGCCGCCGCGGCCTCGCCGAATGACGGCGACGGCTGCCTCGCGCTGCTCGACGCCGGGATGAAGGTCTACGGCGTCGCGGTGAAGGCGACGCCCCGCGGCCGCGCGCTGACCGAGCTCGACGTCATCGTCACGCCTGCCCAGCTCGACGCGCTCGACGCGGCGGACGCCCAGGCCGCGGCCGGTGACCCCGGGGCGACCGACCCGGGCGCGGGCGACAACAGCGACGACCCGAGCGACGGCCAGGGCGGCGACAACTGACGATGCCGCTCGGCCGGCGCCTCAGCCGGAGGTGCGGGTGCGGGCGACGGTCCGCGCGGCGATCGGCGTGTCGAGGGCCAGGCGCTCCTGCGTGATGTCGAGGATCGTCGGCAGCAATGCCGGCGAGGCCCGCAGCGTGGCGAGCCGCGCGCCGAGCCATGCGGTGTAGTCGGCGAGGATGCGGTCGTCGCAAAGGACGGCGGCCTCGAGGAACCGCATGAGGTTCGTCGTGTAGTCGCGGAGGATGCGCGGGTCGCGGAGCGGTCGTGGCAGCAGCGGCTCGGCGCGCCAGCGGATCCGCTCCATGAGCTCCTCGACGAGCGGGCCGCGCGCGGCGGCGAGCTCGTCGTGTTGCTGGGCGCGGTCGCTCGGCGCCGATGCCGCGGCGGGGGCCACCCCGCTCATGCGCTCCAGGGCGTCCTCGACCTCGTCGAGCTGGGCGGCGTGGGCATCGATGCCGAGACGACGGGCGCGGGCGGGCTCGCCGTCGAACCCGCGGCCACCGCCGAGGACGGGGATCCCGCTCTCGTGCGCCGTGTCGGCGAGCGCGCGCAGCCCGGGCAGGTTCATGGCGAGCGAGCAGCTGAGGACGACCGCGTCGGGCCGGAGCTTCTCGAGCATCGTCGTGAGGCTCGGTCCGGGCCTGGGGGCGCCGAGGAACGTGACACGGTGCCCGTCGAGCCGGAGCAGCTCGGCGATCATGCGCGCCGGGAGGTTGTGGTGGTCGCGGTCGGCGAGGCAGAGCACGAGGTTCGCGCCCGTGTTCGCCGGGGTGTGCCGCGACGCGGCGAGGGTGAGGAGGATCTCCGCGATGTTCGTCGCGATGTGCTCCTGCTCGGTCGTGATGCGCCCGTCCTGCCAGAGCAGGCCGATCTGGCTCTGGACGGGGGCGAGCACCTCGAAGACGAAGTCGGCGAGCGACAGCCCGGCCTCGAGGGCGCGGCCGGCCTCGAGGAGCGCGGCGTTGCGGTCACCCCGGACGACGAGCTCGAGCTGCCGGGCCCGGAGCGCCTGGAGATCCGGTTCGGCCGTCGCCGTCACGGACCGGGCTCCGGGCCGGACTGGATGCGGGCCAGCAGCGTGACGGACGCCCGCGCGCGGACGAGCGCGCGGTTGAAGAGGGCCGCGAGCTCGCCGCCGCTGTCGGTCCCCTCGATCGGGAGCGGCTCGGTGGCGGGGGCGATCGGACGGGAGAGGCGGGTGCCCTCGGCGATCGCCTCGAGGGCCTCCTCGATGTCGCGCAGGCAGTGGCGCTGCAGGCTCTGCAGTCGCTGGCGCAGCTCGTCCAGGCAGCTCTCGTCCCCGAGGGCGACGCGCAGGTCCTCGCGGACCGCGTCGTAGCTGCGCAACGCGGTCCGCGACCGCGCGAGCATCCCGTTGAAGACGTCCCCGAGCGCGCCGAGCCGGTCGCCGGGGCGGGCGCGCAGCGGCCGGGTGACCGGTCGGGCGGCCCGGGTGAGGTCGCCGTCGGCCATCGCCTGCAGGCCGCCGTCGAGGTCGGAGAGGCAGTGGGTGTCGAGGCTCTGCAGGGCGGCGAGCAGGTCGGGCAGGCAGGACTGGTCCCCGAGCGCCTCGGTGAGGTCGCGGCGCAGGATCTCGTACGCGTCCAGGGCCGCCTGGGTGCGCTGGAGCATCGCGTTGAAGACGTCCACGACCGCCCGCAGGCCCGCGTCGTCGGACGCGAGCATCAGCGGCTCGGCCGTCGACTCGGCGATCTCGGTGAAGTCGCCGCCGGCCATCGCCTGCAACCCGTGCTCGAGCCGGCCGAGCGCGTTCGCGCTCAGGTCGCGCAGCCCGGCCGCGATCTCGTCGATCGTCCGCCGGTCGAGCGTGATGACCTCGGGCGCCGCGTCGGGCGGGTCCGCCGGGCTCGGGAGGGGCAGGTGCACACCCGGATCGTCGGCGGCCGCGCGGCCCGTTTGAGCAGGAGTACCCCCAGCGGGGCTCGAACCCGCGATCTCTCGCGTGAAAGGCGAGCGTCATAACCACTAGACCATGGGGGCGTGGTGCCGCACATCCTACGGGTCCGGCGCCGCGGACCTTTACGAAAGCCTCACCTTCGCCACAGCGTCCCTTCAGGTTGCGGGTCGAAGATGCATCTCACGCACTGCGGATCCATCCCACCGCTGTGTACATAGGACGACTGCGCATGTCGTCCATCCTCCCGCCCTCCTGTCGCCCGGTCACGCATCGCATCCGCAAGGACGCCGCCCCGGGCGACAGGGCTTTAACCTCCGCGGGTGGTCGCGGTCCTCCTGTCCCTCCTCGCCTCCGCCTCCTGGGGCGCCGCCGATTTCTGCGGCGGGTTCTTCAGCCGTCGCTGGCCGTCGCTGTCGGTCCTGCTCGTCATCGAGGCGGGGGGCCTCATCACGGCCACGACGATCGTCGTCCTCGCGAACGACCCGTTCCCGGACGCCCGCCACGCGCTGACCGGCGTGGCGGCCGGCGTGGCCGGGGTGACCGCCCTCGCGCTCTTCTACCGCGCGCTGTCGATCGGGACGATGTCGATCGTCGCGCCGATCTCGGCGACCGGCGCCGCCGTCCCGGTCGCCGTCGGCGTCGCGACGGGCGACGAGCTCACGGCGCTCATCGTCGTGGGCCTCGTCCTCGCCTTCGCCGGCGTCGTCCTCGCGGGCCGGGAGGCGGCACCGGACAACCCGGCGGCGGCGGGGACGCGGCTCGTCGTCGGCCTGTCGCTCGCCGCCGCGCTCGGCTTCGGGCTCTTCTTCACCCTGTACGACACGGCAGCCGACGGCTCGAGCGCGTGGGCGATCCTGCTCTCCCGCCTGCCGGCGGTCCCGGTCGTCGCCCTCCTCGTCCGCCGGCGCGGCCTGGCCGTGCCGCGCGGGGCCGACCTCTACCGTCTCGTCGGCGTCGCCCAGCTCGACTGCGCGGCGACGAGCCTCTACGCCCTCGCGATCACCCGGGGCGCCCTGAGCATCGTCGCGGTCGTCGGGTCGCTCTACCCGGTGATGACGGTGCTCCTCGCGCGCGTCGTCCTCCGCGAGCGCGTGCGCCGCGTCCAGGCGGTCGGCGTCGTCGTCGCCTTCGTGGGCGTCGCGCTCGTCTCGCTCGGCAGCGCGTAACCTTCGGCACCAGCCCGGGCGGTTAGCTCAGTTGGTCAGAGCACCTGCCTTACAAGCAGGGGGTCCACGGTTCGAGCCCGTGACCGCCCATCGCGCGGGGGCCCCGGTGAGGCGGGGCCGTCGCGGCGCGGTCCGCGCCGGCCCGCCGTCCGCTCAGCGCCCCACGAAGTTCGGCTTGCGCTTCTCGATGAAGGCGGCCATGCCCTCCTTCTGGTCCTCGGTCGCGAAGAGCGAGTGGAAGACGCGGCGCTCGAAGCGGACGCCCTCGGCGAGCGTCGTCTCGAAGGCGCGGGCGACGGACTCCTTGGCGATCATGACCGTCGGCAGCGACATCGCGGCGATCGTCGCGGCGACCTTGCCGGCCTCCTCGAGGAGGTCGTCGGCGGGGACGATCCGCGAGACGAGGCCGGCGCGCTCGGCCTCCTCGGCGCCGAGGTTGCGTCCGGTGAGCACGAGGTCCATCGCCTTCGGCTTGCCGACCGCGCGCGTGAGCCGCTGCGAGCCGCCCATGCCCGGGATGATCCCGAGCTTGATCTCCGGCTGCCCGAAGGTCGCGGTGTCCGCGGCGATGAGGACGTCGCACATCATCGCGAGCTCGCAGCCGCCGCCAAGGGCGTAGCCGGCGACGGCGGCGACGATCGGCTTGCGGAAGTTCGCGACCGCGTCCCAGCCGGCGAACCAGTCCGGGAGGTACATGTCCATGTACGACGCCTCCGCCATCTCCTTGATGTCGGCGCCGGCGGCGAACGCGCGCTCGGACCCGGTCAGCAGCACGCAGCCGATCGACGCGTCGCCCTCGAGCTCGGCGAGTGCGGCGGCGACCTCGCGCATGACCTGGAGGTTCAGCGCGTTGAGCGCCTTCGGCCGGTTGAGGGTGATGACGGCCACGCCGTCGTCGCGGCGGTCGACGAGGATCGTGGCGTCGGCGGCGGTGTCGGACGTGCTCATGCGGGACTCCTGGATCGGGCGGTGTGGCCGGACGGTACCCTTTCTCGCGATGGAGTGGGCATCGGGGCGACGGGGGAGGGACGCCGAGCTGCAGGCGGGCGACGCGCTGCGCGCGTGGGCGCTCATGAGCGTCGTCTGCTTCCACATCACCGCGGGCGTCCTGCTGCTCACGACGGGCACCTACGACTTCGAGGGCGGCTACGGAAAGGTCGCCGGCTCGCTCATCCTCGGGATGCAGACGACGGTCTTCATCTTCTTCGCGCTGTCGGCCTTCCTCCTGTCGCGCCCGTTCATCCGCGCGGTGCTCGAGGACCGGCCGCTGCCGTCGTTCCGCCGCTACGGGCGCCACCGTGTCGGCCGCATCGTCCCGGCCTTCTGGGTCGCGATCCTCGTCATCATCGTCGCCTACGGCCGGCAGGGTTCGAGCGGGAGCGAGATCCTCGCGCTCCTCGGCTTCGCGCAGGTCTACCACCACGGGCACGTCGCGGCCCTCATCGACCACGCGTGGTCCCTCGACGTCGAGGCGCTCTTCTACCTCGTGTTGCCGCTCGTCGCGTGGGCCTCGGCCCGCGCGATCCGCCGCTGGCGCCGCGGCGGGACGGTGGCGGTCGCCGGCATCGTCCTCCTGGCGGTCGCCGGCATCCTGCTCGAGCAGGCCGGCCTGGACCCGGTGACGCCGGTGACGCAGTCGCCGCTCGGCGGCCTGCGCTCGTTCCTGCCCGGCATCCTCCTCGCCGTGCTCGCGGTCAGGCACCCCGGTCCGGAGGCGTGGCTGCGTCTGCCGCGGTGGACCTCGGGTGCGCTCCTCGTGGCGGGCGTCTTCCTTCTCTGGGCCGCGCCGCACTGGGCGCCGACCGGGGACAGCGAGCGCGTGTTCGTCGGGACGCTCTCCGGCGGCTGCATCTTCGCGGCCGTCGTCATCCGGCAGTTCCGCGGCGGCGGCGTGTGGCTCCCGTTCCGCGGGCCGCTCGTCGCGTGGGTCGGCGACCGCTCGTACTCGATCTTCCTCGTCCACGGCGTCGTCTACTGGGCGGTCCACGACATCGGCGACGGGCAGCCGATCTGGCGGCGGCTGGCGATCTCGCTCGCCGTCGCGATCCCGGCGATCTTCGCGGCCGCCGAGGTCCTGCACCGCCTCGTCGAGAAGCCGGCGATGGACTACTCGCGGCGCCCGCGTCCCGGCGACCGGCGCGTGGCGCTCGCGGGCGCCGTGCCCGGTGCGGCGGCGCCCGCGGTGCTCGCGCCCGCTCCGGCGTTCGCCGGCGTGCCCGAGGCAGCCACCGCGTGGCCCCCGGTCCCGCCGCGCTGATCGCGCCCGCCGCCGGGTAGGGTCGCGGCGATGCGCGCCGGCGTCCTGGTCCCCGTGCACGGCTTCGCGCCGTACCTCGCCGAGACGCTCGACGCGATCCTCGCGCAGCCGGGCGAGCCGGTCGTCGTCGTGGTGGACGATGGCTCGCCGCAGCCGCTCGCGCTGCACCCCGACCACGCGCCGCGCGTCACGCTCGTCCGCCGGGAGACCGCGGGAGGGCCGGCGGTGGCCCGGCAGGCGGGCCTCGACGCGCTGCCGGAGGACGTCGGCCTCGTCGCCCTCTGCGACGCCGACGACGCGTGGCTGCCCGGGGCGCTCGCGCGCGTCGCGGGCGCGCTCACCGCCGAGCCCGGGGCCGGCTGGGCCTTCGGGCGCGCGCTCGTCGTCGGCCCCAACGGCCGCCCGACCGGGGAGCGGTGGGCGGAGCCGCCGGCGGGACGGCTCGCCGCGACGGACTTCGGCCGGGAGCTCTACGCGGCGAACCCGGTCCCGACGTCGAGCGTCGTCCTGCGCCGCGCGGCGCTGGCGGAGGCGGGCGGATTCACGGGGCCGGTGCGCGTCGCCGAGGACTGGGAGCTGTGGCTGCGGCTCTGCGCCGGCGGGGTCGACGCCGTATGCGTGGGGGAGACGACCGTGCGCTACCGCCGCCACCCGGGCGGGCTGACGGCCGACGTCGCCGGCCTCGCCGCCGCGCAGCTGGCGGTCCACGAGCGCCACGCGGAGCTCGTCGGCCCGCGCGCCGCCGACCGGGTCATCGCGGACGATCACGCCGCGCTCGCCGCCGGGCTCGCCCGCGAGGGACGCTACGCGGAGGCGCGCGCGGCGTGGGCGCAGGTCGCTGCGCGGCGCCCGCTGCGGCGCGAGGAGCAGGTCCGGCGCGCGGTGCTCGCGCTGCCCGGGCTGCGGCGCCGGCTCGGTCGCGGCGACCCCTACCGGGGCTGACGGCGGCGGCCGAGCGGCCGGTTCGGCACGCGCCGCCCGAGCTCGAAGGCCCACGTCGCGGGGCCGTCGAGCAGGCCGAGGATCGCGGCGTCGCGGTCACCGCGGCGCAGGGCCCCGAGGCCGGTCGCGGCGCGCCGCACGCCCCACCAGAGCAGGCCGGGCCACCGCCGCGGCGGGAGCGAGCCGGGGTGCTCGGCGTCGAGCCACGCGGCGCCCGAGCCGTGGCGGAAGCGCTGCCCGAGCATCGCGCGCAGGCTCGTGCGGCTCGCATGGACGACGGCGGCGGCGGGCCGGTGCTCGAGCGTCCATCCGGCCGCGACGACGCGCCAGCAGAGGTCCGCGTCCCCGCCGGAGCGGACGCCCTCCCGGAAGCCGCCGACGGCGTCGAAGGCCTCGCGGCGGACGGCGGCGTGGGCGGTCTTCGCGAAGGCCCAGCGGCCGCGGCTCAAGGTCTCGCCCTGGGCCATGACCGCCTGGAGCTCCGCGAAGCGCGCGGCGAGCGGGCCGTCGGGGCCGACCGGGTCGTCGACGACGCCACCGGCGATGACGCCGACCCCGAGCGGCGGCGGCGGGTCGCCGAGCAGCCGGTCGAGGAGGTCGGCGGGCGGGCGCACGTCGGCGTCGAGGAAGACGATCCACGGCGCGCGCCCGCGCGCGGCGCCGGCGTTACGGGCGAAGTAGGACGTCGGGACGTCCGCCGCGAGGAGGACGGCGGGGTCGGTGACGCCAGTGCCGCGGTTGTCGACGACGGTGAGCGTGTCGCCGTCCGCGAGCGTGATCGCGCGCATCCGGGCGAGGACCGCGCGCAGGTCGCCGGGACCCGCCGCGACGGGGACGACGAGGTCGGCGGCGGGACGGCCGGGCACGCGGCGGACGATACCCGCGGTGGGCGGCCGGCCCGCGTCAGGCGGCGGCGCGCACGGTCATCGGCATGCCGGCCCGCGGGGAGATCGTCGGCATCTGCCGGATCGAGAGGCGGTACCCGGGCTCGAGCTCCAGGCGCCAGCGGTCGAGGATCGCGCGGGCGATGACGTCGATCTCCGCCTGGGCGAAGCGCATGCCGATGCACGTACGCGAGCCGCCGCCGAAGGGGACGTAGGCGCCCTTGGGGATCTGCTCGCGACGGCCGGGGGCGAAGCGGCCGGGGTCGAAGACGTGCGGTGCCTCCCACACGTCGGGCAGGCGGTGGCTCGCCCAGGAGCAGTAGTTCACCGGGACGCCGCCGGGGACCCGGACGCCGGCGATGACGCACTGCTCGATCGTGCGCCGCGGGCCGATCCACGCGGGCGGGTACAGCCGGAGCGTCTCGTCGAGCAGGAGGTCGAGCGGGGCGGTCGCGTGCTGCGGATGGTGGGAGAGCTCGTGGAAGAGGAACGAGATCGTCGAGGTCGTGGTGTCGTGCCCGGCGAAGAGGAGCGTCATGACCTCGTCGCGCACGTGGGCGCGGCTGAGCGACGAGCCGTCCTCGTCGCGGGCGTCGAGAAGCAGCGAGAGGATGTCGGTGCCGCGCTCACCGGTCGCGCGGCGGCGGTCGATCTCGCCGTGGATGAGGACGTCGAGCCGGGCGCGCGCGGCGCGCATCCGGGCGAACGGGGACCCGGGCCCGCGGAGGGCCTGCAGCAGGTAGTCCTTCGCGTAGAAGCCGAGGGCCTCCTCGAAGTCGTGCGCGGCCTGCGGCGCGGTCTCGCTGCGCAGGCCGAAGAGCGCCCGCATCGCGATCCGCAGCGCGAGCTCGCGCGTCCACTCGTAGAGGTCCAGGCGCTGCCCCGCCTGCCACGGGTCGAGGGCGCGGCCGACCTCCTCGTGGATGACCGCGGTCGACGCGGCGATCTGCTCGCGATGGAAGGCCGGCAGCATGATCTGGCGGGAGCGGCGGTGGAATTCGCCGTCGATCGTCAGCAGTCCGTCCCCGAGGAGCGGGAACAGGTCGGACATGTAGCCCTCGCGCCACGAGAAGTTGCGCGCGTTCGACACCAGCATGTGGTGGTTCGCCTCGGGGCCGAGGGCGAAGATCGTGTTGCCGTGGAGGATCCGCAGCGTGAAGACCGGGCCGTGCTGCGCGTAGGCCTCGAGCAGGACCGGGAGCGGGGTCGCGGCGAATCGCTGCGTCCTCCGCATCGAGAAGCGCGTCTCGCCGGGCGGGAACGGCGTCGTCGCCTGTCGCTCGCGGCGCAGGTCCGACGCGATCTTCAGGACCGGACTGGTCTTCAGCGGCTTGGGACCGGCAAGTGCGGACGACACGGAAAGCCTCCTCCCGAACCTGAACCCATTTCAGATTCGACCTGCCGCGAGTGTACCGCCGGACTGGCTGCCCGGCCAGTCGACCGCCTCGCGCGCGCCGTGTCATACTTCCGCCCCCGGGACGGATGTCTCGTCTTGGGGGCGTAGCTCAGTTGGTTAGAGCGCCGGCCTGTCACGCCGGAGGTCGCGGGTTCGAGTCCCGTCGCTCCCGCTAGAGAGAAGCCCTGCAAACGCAGGGCTTTTCGCGTTTCTGGCTCGCTATGAAGGGAAGTCGTCGGCGAGCGGAGTAGCGCTGCGGAGTAGCGCTTGAGCTATTTCGCGTCGCGATTCGGGCGCCAGGCGGCCGGATCTTCGAGCGGGGCCACGGCCGCTGCCACGCGGTCGCGGAGGAACAGCCAGCGCCGGCCGACGCGCCTTGCGGGGAGGTCGCCGCGTCGAGCGAGTTGGTGCACGGTCGACTTCGGGATGCCGAGCAGGTCGGCGACCTCGGACGTCGAGAGGACGTTCTCGCGGGTCAGCGGAGGGAGGTCAGCGGCGCGACGGGGGTCCATGAGGGCTCTGCGAGCAGAGAGGGTGCGGACCGCAGCTTGGCCCTCGGCGGCGTCGACCGGTCGAGGCCAGGCCGATGACTTCACTCGTAATGGAGTCGGCGTCGTGAGCTCTGCGCTCGTCGGGGGCGGAGAATTGCACGGTTTGCTGGGGCTCCTCTCAAGCCGCCGTCCAGCGCGCAGCGGCGCCTACTGTCGCATCTGATCGTTTTCAGGCACCGGGTGCAGTACCAGGGCAGTATGGGCGAGCCGCCGACGCCTTCCCGCTGGCGGCTTCGCGTCTCGGCTTGCTCCGGGCGACCCGTCGGACCGTCGGACGCGGCGGGCGGGCGCCGCGAAAGCGGCAACGATGCCTGCCGAACACGAGGCCCGCTGTTCGAAGCGGTAGCACCACGACGACAGGCCAGCCTGCAAAGACAGGCCCCGGCGGTTGCGACTGATCGGTACCTGCTGCTTCGTGGGCCCAGCCGTTGCCCTGATGACGGTCTCGACCGTCGTAGCCGACCCGCGCGCCACACTCTCAGCGTGGAGATAAGTGACCGCCTGACCTGAATACTCGTCAGCATCGTTCGGCAGTACGAGGCGGTCGATCCCGTGAACCGCAGACGGTTGCTCCACCACGGTGAGAGCTTCCACGGGGACACGGGCGAGGTCGCAGCGACACGCGACGACCTTGATGACCTCGCCGATTACGGCCTCGTAGACATCGACCTAGGCGGTTCCGGGCGCTACCTCGTGAAACCAACCCTGGATGGTGCTCGCGCGGCGCGACAACTGGTCCGCGAGCAGAGACGCGCCGCGCACATCGAGCCGGTCGATCTCACTTGGGCGAACGTCCGTCCGGTTCTTCACGCGATTGTGGATGCCTGGACTGGGGCGGGCGGATCGACTGCTTATTGCGTCGGCATCGAGGCCGTCCCATCGCGCGTCGGCCGCCCGCCGGACGATCTCGGCCTCATGAGGACGATTGAACTCCCTAAGGCAACGGACTGGGTAGATGCCCGGTACAAAGACGACACAGACGAGCTCATCGCGCAGCCAACGATCCGCGGCATTCGCGCGACGAGAGGCTGGCCAGGCGGCGATAGTGAGGAATCTGCTGAGCGACTCCTGTCGTCGCTGGATGAGATTGCGGAATCGTCAGAGGACGAGGCCCAATCAATGGGCGGTCCGGGCGCGCGACACGCTTATGGAGGTCGGGCGAAGACGCTCGCTGAGGTGGTTTCAAAGGCCATCGGAACGGCGGTGTGGAGTTCCCCCGTTTCGGTGGACAGGGTGATCTAACCCCGAAAAAGTGGAGTCGGGATACTGGGGTCTGCTGGCAGAGAGGAAGCCGCAGATGCCGAGGAGTTACCCACCCGAGGTCCGTCGCCAGGTGATCGAGCTGGCGCGCTCGGGGACGAAGGTCAAGCAGTTGGCGAAGACGTTCGCGATGTCGGATGCGACGATCTACAACTGGCTGAAGCAGGACCGCATCGACCGTGGCGAGGCGGAGGGCGCGACCACAAGCCAGCAGCTCGAGCTCGCCGCCGCGCGTCGGCGGATCAGGCAGCTTGAGACCGAGCTGGCCGTCGCGCGCAAGGTCAACGAGGTGTTCCTGGCGCAGGGCGTTGCCCCAAAAGGCTCTACCCGGTGATTGAGTCTCTGACCGGGCAGGGAAGCATCGCGATCAACGTGCAGCAGGCCTGCCTCGCACTCGGGGTCTCGCCGTCGGGCTACTACGCCTGGAAGGGCCGGCCCGATGCGCCAAGGACGCTCAGGCGGATCTGGCTGGCCGGTGAGATCGCCGACGTCCATAAGGAGTCCGGCGGCACCTACGGTGCGATGCGCGTGACCGCGGAGCTGAAGTACGGGCGCGGGATCTTCGTTGGGCACAACGCCGTCGGCGACATCATGCGCCAGCTCGGCCTGAAGGGACTGCCGCGCCGCCGGCTGCCGCGAGGCGCGAAGCTCTCGCGGGTCACGTCGCTTGACCTCGTTGGCCGGAAGTTCCGGCGGGACCGCCCGAACGAGCGGTGGGTCACCGACATCACCGAGCACCCCACACGCGAGGGCAAGGTCTACTGCTGCGTGGTGCTCGACACGTTCAGCCGCAAGGTCGTGGGCTGGGCGATCGACGCCACCCAGACGACGAGCCTGGTCCTGAACGCGCTCGGCATGGCGACACAGCGGCGCCCTGACCGAAGCGGACTTGTGATGCATAGCGATCGCGGCGTTCAGTTCACGTCCTGGGCCTACAGCCACAACCTCACCCAGGTCGGCATCTCGCCGTCGATGGGCGCCGTGGGCTCGGCTTACGACAACGCCCTGATGGAGAGCTTCTGGGGACGGATGCAGGTCGAGCTCTTCAACCGCCGCAGGTGGAAGACCCGCATCGAACTCGCCGGCGCGATCCACGACTACATCGAGCTCTGGCACAACCCCCGCCGACGGCACTCGGCGCTCGCGATGCGCACCCCCGACGAGGTCGAAACCGCGTGGCTCACCGAGACCGCCGGCCCGGACTCCGGGGGTGGGCAGCCAGCACGACGCGCGGCTGCGATTGCCTCCGCTCGCCTACGGCTCGCTCCGGCAACCGCAGCCGAGATCCCGACCCACGGCGATCCTTCCGACCGGCCCGAGACAATCCCCAACGACAACGACACCGCCGCCTGATTCCAGGAACCCGACTCCACCGAAACAGGGTTAGATCAAAGTGTCCACAAAAGCGGGGGAACTCCAGTGTGGACGCTCCGACACGGCGCTCTGAGGTTGGTGCTGAACTCGAGCGACGGGCTCGTAGTTAGACGCCGGTGGCCGCCTTTCCAGCTGTCAGGATTGCCCCGGCGAGCACGCTCTTGCCGACATCGGAAGCAGCCGCGCGTAGCTTTATGAGCCGGGAGATCTGGGTCTCGTCCTCGGTGGCGGCTATCGCGCGATCGAGCGCCTCGAACAGCCGCTCGACGACGCCCTCGGCTGACATCGGTCCGGGCCAACCCCGAACCTCTTGCAGGGCTGGGGGCAGCAGTCTTACCTCCAGCGGCTCGTCGTTGCCCATCTCCTCTACAAGCTCGACATAGCCGTTGTCGCGCAACGTCTCGAGCGCGCGACCGGCCGAGCCGCGCGGCATGACGCCGGCCAAGTCTCGCGCGATGTCGTCGAACGCAGCAAGCTCACCACCCACCACGCGCTCAACCGCTGCCACAGCGACGACGAGGACGGGTCGCACCGCCTCCCATGAGAGGTCGACGGGCTGCCTCGTCGTGGAACGCGCGAGACGTACAGCTTCTGCCCGCCCGGCCTCGGTGAGACGGAAGGGACCGAACTCCCCGGGTGCCCCCGGATCGACGTCGAGGTAGCCGGCTTCGGCGAGAGCACGCATTGTCCCCGGGAGCATCGTCTCATGTCCTTCGACGTGTGGCTCGACAAAGACCGGGTGCTCCTCGTTCTGGATGAACATGGGCGTGAACTGAACGCGAGACCCGCCGTCGGCACGGGCGATGTGGACGAGAAGCGCGCCGAGCTCGGACGATATCGGTGCCATATCGGCCACCTTACGACGCGGCCCGGCGATCGCCGGTCTTTTGCTTCGCCCGGGAGAGCGGCCGCGACGACAACTACCCCTTCGAACGAGCCTCGGACGTCCTCCGAAGCGAGAGACTTGCCGCCGGAACCCGCAGCGGCAAGGCTGTAGTCGTGACGACGCCTGAACGCGTGGCTCGGAGCTACATCGCCGCCTCCAATCGCAACGACCAGCAGGCGATGGTCGATCTCTTCCACGATGACGCTGAGTGGATTCCCATCTCGCCCATCGAACCGCGTCGCGGCAAGCCTGCCATCGCGGAGCGGTACCTAAACGAGGTAAAGGCGATGAATGCCCCGATCATCGAAGACGTCTACGTGGCCGACAGTCAACGCTGTGTCGTCGAGTTCGTCGTTGCCCACCCAGAACGCGGACATGTACCGATCGTCGACGTCTTCGACGTCGATCACGAGGGCCGCATCACGAGACTCGCCGTGTATCGCAGGTGACCGCGCTTGAGTTTCGTCGTGGCTGTTGCGTAAATCTGTCCGGTGGGCTTAAGACCATCCGGTGATGAGCCAGCGGTTCATCGGGGCTGATCGTGAGCAGGAGCTGTTGCTGCCGCCGTCGCTGCGGGAGTGGCTGCCACCGAATCATCTGGCGTGGTTCGTCATCGATGCGGTCGAGTCGTTTGATCTGGCCTCGTTTTACTCGGCGTATCGCCAGGACGGGCATGGCCGGCCTGGCCACGATCCGGGGTTGATGGTCGCGTTGTTGATGTACGCCTACGCGACCGGCGAGCGGTCCTCGCGGCGCATCGAGCGGCGCTGCATCGAGGACGTCGCGCATCGAGTCATCGCGGCGAACCTCGCGCCAGACCACACGACGATCGCGCGGTTTCGCCAGCGGCACGAGCGCGCAGGGCGACCTGTTCAGTCAGGTGCTTGGGCTGTGCGCGCAGGCCGGCCTGGTTGGCCTGGAGGTCGTGGCGATCAACGGCACCAAGATGCACGCCAACGCCTCCCAGCACGCGAACGTCGACTACGGGCAGCTGGCAAAGAAGACCCTCGAGGAGGCCGCCGAGATCGACGCGGCGGAGGACGAGCAGTTCGGCGAGCGTCGCGGCGATGAGCTGCCGGACGAGCTGGCGACAAGTCAGGGCCGGCGCGGCTGGTTGCGCGAGGCCAAGCAGCGCCTTGAAGCGCAGCGCGCCGAGGAAGCGCGGCCGATTCCGGCCTCGCGGCCGGCGCGGCTGAAGGACGCCAAGCGACGACTTGAGGAAGAGCTCTGGAGCGAGGTCCGGGCCAACAAGGCCTACGAGGCCTACCGCGCCCAAGGCCGAATGAAGGACGGGCGCCGGTTCGGGAAACCCCCGACACCGTTCACGCCGCCGCAGGTGCCGCAAGGAAAGGTCAACCTCACCGACCCGGACTCGCGCAACGTCAAGACGCCGCGGGGGTGGGTGCAGGGCTACAACGCCCAAGCGGCCGCCAACGGGGCGCAGATCGTGATCGCTGCGGAGCTGACGAACACCTCGCCGGACTTCGGGCAGCTCGGCCCGATGGTGGCTGCGGCCGAACGCGAGCTGCAGGCGATCGGCATCACCACCCTGCCGACGACGGTGCTCGCCGACGCCGGCTACTGGCACCAGGTGCAGATGGACCAGGTCGTCTCGCGCGGCATCCAACTGCTGATCCCGCCCGACGCCGGCAAACGCCGCGGTACCCGGCCCGGCTGGGACGGCGGCCTCTACGCCCACATGCGCCGCGTTCTTCAGACCGACCACGGCGCCGAGCTCTACGGCAAACGCCAAGGCATGATCGAACCGATCTTCGGCGACACCAAGTTCAACCGCGGCTACGACCGCTTCCAACGCCGAGGACGATCAGCCTGCCGCTCAGAATGGCGACTGATCACCGCCACCGGCAACCTCCTGAAGCTCTGGCGACACCACAACACCCCCGCCCTGGCCTAACAGCCCGGGGCGGCTGCGCCGCCCCGGCCACCGCCACGCCGGCCCGCGACCATTACGCAACAGCCACCGTCCGAAGCGGTAGCGGCTCGCCTTCATTCGGAAGGGGCAGAGACCTCCTGGTGGCCGGATGCGATTCAAGGCGCGGCGCAGCCGGTGAGGATCGATGTTAGGGGGCACGCGCCGTAGCGGCGAGCTGCTCGTTTGGCTCGCTGATCGTTCTTAGGTGGGCCGGGTGCCAGCGGCGAGGGCCTGGGCTCGGCGATGCACGGGGCACTGGTCTTGCGGGCAGCTCGGTTGATCGCAAAGACGGCAGAGGTGCGCACCCGCCACCGGAGATGTCGTCGCGGACTCAAGCAGCGTCGCGGCGATCCGCTCCAGGTGAGCGACGTCCTCGGAATCGAGCCGGCGCAGCACGTCCTGCATTGCAGCGCGCCGGCTCGCGAGAGCCGCCTCGACCCGTCGCTGTCCTGCCGGCGTCGGGTGCAACGCCACGGCTCGACCGTCGGTCGCCGCGCGCCGCTCGACCAAGCCACCGTCCACGAGCCGATTCAGGAGCCGCACCGTCGATGAGTGTGAGAGCGACAGCGCCGCCGCGAGCTGGGCATTCGAGCACCCGGGCGCTTCCGACACGAGCTTGAGCGCCGCGGTGGCTGTGCTGCTCTGGTTGGGATGCGTCCCCAGTGGCACCGCTGAGCGCTCCTGCAATGCGGTCGACAAGGCACCGAGAAGGTTCGCGGCCCGCGCTCGGTCGCCTAATGCTTGACGTGAAGTCATCTGCACGCGAGGATAGGTGCATCATGCACGTATCTCAAGTCGAGACCTCCCCCACAGTCGCCGCCGACGTCCCCGGGCTTCGCATCGTGCTCGAGCAGACCGGCCTGTTCCCAGTCGAGGCGCTCGACGACATGCTCGCCTCATTCTTCGCCTCTGAAGGACAGGAGCAGTGGCTGACGGCCCGACACGACGGAGCCCCCGTCGGCTTTGCGTTCTTCCGCCCCGAAGCGCACACCGACGGGACCTGGAACGTCCTGGCCATCGCTGTCCTACCCGAACACCACAGCGGCGGCATCGGCAGCCGGCTGATGCAGCACGTCGAGGACATCTTGCGCAGCGACGGCCAACGCGTGCTGCTGGTCGAGACGTCAGGAACATCGAAGTACAAGGCGACGCGCGCCTTCTACCGAGCCAAGCACTACACGGAGGTCGCGCGCATCCCGGAGTACTGGGAAGCCGGCGACGACAAGGTCATCTTCCACAAACACCTGCGCTGAGCGGCTGGACGTCGCTCGTCAGCTCGACCAAACCGCGCCAGCCGCGAGCAGTTCGAAGCTTCCCTTTTGCGCGAATAGGAGCGGGCGCCCCCGCCTCCGCGACCGCTCCATCTCGCCCGGGTTCCGCAGTGAGTAGGTGAGCGGATACGCGAAAAGCCCAGGCGGGGCCTGGGCTTTCGGGGTGTTTCGGCGTGTGTGGCCGTGTGCCCACGCGCGAGCGGCGCTCGCGGGGGCTTCTGGCGGGCTGTTGGGGGCGGTCAGGCGGGGGTGATCGCGGTGATCCGCGGCGGCGCCTTGACCTGCGCGGCCGCGAGGAACTGGGCGGCCAGCGCGCTGGGCGGGGTGGTCTGCTGAACCTGGCCGTCGGGCCCGGTGAGCGTGACGAGGTGCAGGCGCTGAAGCTCGAGCGCGATCCGGCGCCAGGTGTGGCCGGTCTGGCGTTCGGCGATGCGGATCATGAGCAGCGCGAGCCAGCAGATCAGCACGTGGGCGCGGATGCGGTGCTCCAACCTGTGGAACACGGGGCGCAGCTCGAGCGTGCTCTTCATGTCGCGAAATCCGCGTTCGGCCTCGAGCAGGTTCTTGTAGCCCAGCGCCACGTCCTCAGCGGACAGGTCGGGGTCGCTGGTCGAGAGGAGGTACTTGCCGTCCAGGCGCTCCTCGGCCGCGATCTTCTTGCGATCCAGCAGCAGCCGAGGACAACCAAGCCCCGACCGCGACCATCACTCCCGACACCGCGCTCGCCACCGGCGCATGGGTCAGCGGTAGCCAGCCGCTCAACTACAACGCCCAGGACAACGTCGGCGTTCGGCTGGCGCGGCTCACAAGCGGCGACCAGGCAAGCGACGCCGACAACCGTTCGTGCGCCGTTGCGACGACGGATGGCGCATTCGCGAACCCGGCGCCGTGCGCCAATGGCCCTGGTCACCTCGTTGTCGACACGGCACGGTTTCCCGATGGAACACAGCAGGTCGCAGTGCAAGCTCAAGACACCGCAGGCAACCTCGGCCTTTCTCCGAGCGTCACGGCGCGTGTCGACAACACCCCGCCAGGACGAGTCGACGTCGGCCTCGAGGGAGGCGACGGCTGGCGCAACACGAACGACTTCGCCGCGTCATGGACGAACCCCGCGGAGAACGATCGAGCCCCAATCGTCGGCGCGACCTACAAGATCTGCTCGGCTTCAGCCTCGGGCACCTGCACACAGACCGATGTACCGGGCGACGGGATCTCGCGCATCCCACTGCAGGCTCCTGGCCCCGGGGAGTGGACGGTCTCCATGTGGCGTCACGACGCCGCAGGCAACACGGACCCCGACGCCGCGTCCGTGCCGGTGACGCTGCGCTACGACCCAGAACCGCCGCAGGTCAGCTTCAACCCGCCCGACGCAAGTGACCCGACGCTCATCACCGCACCCGTGGTCGACAAGATCTCGGGCCTGGCCGACGGCTCGATCGAGATCAGCCCCGCCGGCTCGGGGACTTGGCAGGCGCTGAAGACCACGACCGACGGAGGCCGCCTCGTCGCTCGCATCGACGACGCGACGCTGCCCGCCGGCAGCTACCAGGTCCGGGCGACCGCCCACGACCAAGCGCACAACGAAGCCTCCACCACGCAGCGCTCTGACGGACAGCCGATGACGCTCACCCTCCCGCTGCGCATCGCCACCACCCTCGGAGCGGGAATCCCCCGAGAGCGAATCGAACGCACGACGGTCCGCCGCCACGGCAAACGACGGGTCACGCAACGACGCGTCACCCGGGTCTTCCACAGCATCGCGCTCGCCCTCGGCCGACGCGCACAGATCGCGGGTCAGCTGACCAACCGTGACGGCCAGGGCCTCGCGGGCGCCGACGTTCAGGTCCTCGAGAGCTCGGAGACCACACCCGAGCATCTGATCGGCGACGTGACCACCGATCCGGCCGGGCGCTTTACCTACACCGCATCGGGCACGACCTCACGAACTCTTCGCTTCACGTACGCGGGCTCGGCGGTGACGCTTCCGGCGCAGTCCTCCGTTCGCCTCGTCACCCCAGCCGCGAGTTCGCTGCGCGTGAACCGTTCCAGGGTGCTCAACGGCCAGTCGGTGACCTTCGGCGGGCATGTGGCGAGCGTCCCCGTTCCGGCCGGCGGGAAGCTTGTCCAGCTGGAGGTGCAGCTCGCAGGTCGGTGGCAAACCTTCCGGACTGTGCGCACAGACCAGGCAGGAAACTGGTCGGTGCCCTACAAGTTCGCGAGAACCCGCGGCATCCAGTGGTACCGATTCCGTGTCGAGCTTCCGCGCGAAGCGGGCTACCCGTTCGCCGCGGGAACATCGAAGTCGATTCGCGTCCGGGTCAGGGGCCGCGCATGAGCGGCCGCGGCTTTAAGGCAGGCAAGCGGAAGGAACGCAGATGAAGGTACCCAGGCCAAGGAGCGTGACTTACGCGAACGTGATGTCCACGCTCGCGGTCTTCATCGCGCTCGGCGGCAGTTCGTACGCTGCCTACTCCATCAGCGGAAGCCAGATAAAGAACCGATCGATCATCGGCCTCAAGCTCCGTCACAACACGCTGACGGGCACCCAGATCCGCGAGGCATCGCTCGCCGCCGTACCTCGCGCGTTCAACGCCGCACGCGTCGGCGGCCTCACGTCCCAGGATCTCAAAATCAAGTGTCCGCCCGACACGCTCCCTGCGGCCGGAGTCTGCGTCGAGCGGACCGCTCGGCCGCCGGCCGCGTACGGCAGCGCCGTGTCGACATGCATGCTTGTCGGCACGCCGCAGGCACCGGGTCGCCGGTTGCCGACGTACAACGAACTCGCCGCTGCGTTCTCGGCGGTCGATCCCGCCCCGGGGGGAGAGCTCACCTCGAGCGTCTACCCGTCGAGCACCTCACCGGGGCACGTGGACGCGCTCTACATCACTGACAAGTCCGGCGCGGTTGGGGTGACCCCCGACACCGCAGCCGGGAGCAAGGCCTACCGCTGCGTCACGGAGCCCCTGAACTGATATGGACGGCCGTTCGTCAACCTAGGGTCGGCGAAGTGGCGCATTAGCGCTCGTTCGTGTCTGTGCTGTCGGCTGGGTTGGTGGCGGTCCGGCAGGCTGTGCGCGACGCGCGGTCAGACTGATATGCGCGGGTTGGGTACCGCAGGACCAGGGGTTCGTCGTGGGGAGCCGCTGTCTAACATCGGGCGTGGCCGGCCCCCTGACGAGGGCGGGTTGCTCATAGTTCAGCCGCGGGTTCCCCGCGCGGTGCCGGGCCGCCACCGACCCAGCCGACGGGATGTCGCCGGGTTCAGGTCACTCGATCTGGCCGATCGCCCACGTGAATCCGGCGAGCTCGCGCGCTGCGGCGACGGCGATGATCGTGCGGCGTTTGCCGCGCTGCTCAAGGCGGTTCCATGTGCGATACAGACGCCGCTGCGCGGTCCAGGCGATCGCGACCGCTTCGGCGGGCTGCCCGTCGTGGCGATCGCTCAGCGCCTTGGTGACCCGCGGCGCCTTGCGGTAGTGCCAGGCAGCCTCGACGAGCAGCCGGCGCGCGTGCCCGGAACCGGTCTTCGTGATCGAGCCGAGGCGGCGACTTGAGCCGGTGGTGTGCTCCGAAGGGACCAGGCCGATGTAGCTCATGAGCTGCTCGGCCCGGGCGAACCGGGCGAAGTCGCCGACCTCCGAGCACAGCCCGGCGGCGGTGAGCGTGTCGATCCCGCGAAGGCACCGCAGCCGGGCGACCTGCACGCCCCACGGTGAGCTCGGAAGCATCCTCGTGATCTGCGCCTCGAGCTGATCGCGGCGATGCACGAGCACGTCGGCCGCGCCGCGCAGGTCCAGCAGCGTCGCCTGCGCCGCGGGCCACACGAGGTCGACCTGATCCAGCCAGTCACGGTGGCGCTGCGTCCATGCCTTGCCGTCATCGAAGCGATGGTCGTGACGCAGCAGCAGCTTCGACAACCGGTGGCGGGCACGCATCAGGTCCACCCGCACGGCCTCGCGCGCCCGGATCAGATCGCGCAGCGCCTCCTCCTCGTGGCCCGGCACCCGCACCGGATGCAGCTTCCCCGCCCAGAGCAAACGCACGAGCAGTTCGGCGTCACGACGATCAGTCTTCACCCGGTCACCCGACGCCCGCGGGATCTTGCTCGGCGCCGCGACCACGCACGACACCTGCCGCGCCGCGAGCTCCCGCGCCAACCCGTACCCGGTCGGCCCGGCCTCATACGCCGCCCGCACCGGCCTGGGCAGTGCGGCGCACAACCTGGCCGCCTCACGCACGTCACCGCGCAACGCGAACCACTGAAGCTCGCCGCTCTCAGCATCGAGCACCGCCGCCACGATCTTCGCGGCGTGTACGTCCAGACCAACGAGGCTTCTAGCCTTCGTCATGGCCGGTCTCCTCCTCTGTGGTTGTGGGCCGCTGCGCGGCTGCAACCGCACAGCTCAAACGTCACCCCACGACCCTTCGCGAGGGACCGGCCACTTCTACCGCCCGCCTCAGACAGACGACTCAGAACCACCGCCGCCAGCGACGGCCCGATCCATATGGTCTAACGAGGTCTTCGGGACACTTGGCGCCGACGGCACCAAGCACGCGTTCCACACCTACTCGATGCGCCAGGCCATCGAGGAGGACTTCATCGAGGACGTCCTGCGCAACTACACGACCTACGAGGAGATGCTGCGCCTCGAGGACCAGGCGCAGCGCCAAGTCGAGCTCCCCAAGGGAAAGGCGTCAAGCGCCCTCTCGCGCTTCGCGAAGTTCCATCCGTACCTCAAGGCGCAGAAGGCCGTCGTCGTGCTCGACCACTACGAGCGGATCGTCCGCGCCCACGTGGGCGGACAGGCGAAGGCGATGGTCGTGACGGCCAGCCGCGAGGAGGCAGTCCAGTGGAAGCGCGCGCTCGACAAAGAGATCGCCAAGCGACGGTCGGACACCAAGACACTTGTCGCGTTCTCGGGCGAGGTGACCATCACCCATCCCGAAGCGGACAACCTCGGCGAGGAGTACACCGAGCCGCAGATGAACACCGTCGACGGGCGCTCGCTGCCCGAGAAGCAGCTGCCCGACGAGTTCGACAAGCCGGCCTACGGGCTGCTCGTCGTGGCCGAGAAGTACCAGACCGGTTTCGATCAGCCCAAGCTCGTGGCGATGTACGTCGACAAGACACTCACCGGCGTCAACACGGTTCAGACGCTGTCACGGCTGAACCGGACGCACCCGCTGAAGACCGAGACGTTCGTGCTCGACTTCGTCAACGACGCCGAGCACATCCGAAAGGATTTCGAGCCGTTCTACGGTCGGACTGAGGCGACGCCGACCGACATCGACGTGCTGTTCGACGCCGAGAAGAAGCTGCTGAGCCACGGGGTCATCTACCCGGCCGAGGTCGACGCCTTCGCTGTCGCGTGGTTCGTCGTAAGCGAGCCAGACCACTCGGCTCTTTCGGGTCGCACCCAGGGGGCGTTCGACCGCGCCACCGACCTAGCCGATGAGAAGCTCGACGAGTTCCGCGACGACCTCGACCGCTTCGTCCGGTTCTACTCGTTCCTCTCGCAGGTCGTCCCGTACCTCACCGAGAGCAGCGAGAAGCTCTACGCATTCTCGCGCTTCCTCGCCCTCCGGCTACGGGAGCGCCGCGTCGGAGGCGGGCTCTCCGTCGACGTCTCGCTCACGCACTACCGGCTCACCGAGGTCGCGACCCACACGATCAAGCTCGGCGACGAAGAGGTCGGACCAGGATCCGCGATCGGCGGCGACGGCACCGGACGCCGAGGCGACATCCCGGTGACGCTCCTCGGCGAGCTCGTCGAGCTCTTCAACCAGCGCTTCGGCGAATCGCTCACCGACGCCGACGCAGTCCACCCGGCCCAGGCGCTCATCGACCACATCGACCGCGAGCAGTCAGGGACCCTGAGACCGCAGGCGGCGAGCAACGACTTCGACGACTTCCTGCGCGGCAAGGAGCCGTTCGTCATCGACGGCGCGCTCGACGCAGGCAAAGTGTCCGCCGACTTCTTCCGTGGCGTGCTCGACGACGAAGACTTCCGACGCCGGACCACCTACCTCGCGATGCGCGTGCTCTACGACCGCTACCGCGACGCCCCAGTCGCGGACCACTGACGCGTCGAGTGAGACCTCCGTGCGTTGCGTGCGTGCGCGGGTGGGTGTTCGTTTCTAGGTGTTCGTCTCTTGCTGTTCGTCTTAGGAGACGAACAGGTCGCCGCCCCGCCTCCGGCCCAGATCCCGCATCAGGCCTGGGCTTTCGAGGAAGGGGGGTCCACCGCTTCGCGCTGGACCCCCCTTCCTCGACCTGCAAAAAGAAACAGGCAGGGCAGCCCAGGCAAGAAAGGGATGGGCCGGAGGCGGGGCGGCGGCAAGGCAGAAGCAGTGCAGGAGCAGGATGAGTAAGAAGAAGAAAGGAAAAAGCAATCAGGGGCCGGAACGGGTCGATGGGGGAGGTCGTCGTAGGACGAGGGGGAGCGGTCGGGGCAAGGTTGCAGGAGTGGAATGGCCAGAGGGAAGAAGTCGGCTCGCGGGGAGGTCGATCTCGCGACGTTCGAGTGCGACCGCAGGGTGCTCGACGTCGTCGTCACCGGGGGTTTGGTCTCCTCCCTCCGCCGGTACTCTCGGTGCGTGAGCGAGTCCGCTCTAGGTCGACACGGCATGCCGGTGGTCCGGGTAGTCCAGCTCGGATTTCGGGACGCCGCCCAGCGTGCTTTCAGCGAGGCGCTGACAATCCGAGATGCCGACGACCTCGCGGCTTACGTCGCCGTCGTCGGAGCCCCCGTCTTCGATGGGACGATCAAGGGAAGGCTCGATCTCGCCGACGTCGCCGGCCGCTACGCGGCTGCGGTCGCCGCGATCGATCAGTACCCGGGGATGGACCCCGACCCCGACCAGCGTTTCTTGCGGGTGGTCGCGAAGCTCAGCCACGACGCCGGGTGGGACGCGCGGAGCATGGCCGCCGGCCGCACCCTCGTAGATCCGCACGCGCTCGACGGACTCCAGCTTCGGTTTCAGGACTTCATGCCCATCAACGCGGCGATCCTGCGCGACGGCGCCCGACGGCTCCTTCACGCCGCGGTCGCACCCGAGGTCAGCGCGCAGGACCTGCTGCGTTTCCGCGCACCGCTGGACTCGGCGATGAGCGTCCTCGTGTTGCCCGTGTGCGCCGAGTGGCTCGACGCGCGTGAGGCAGCGAGTTGGGGCATCGGGCTCGTCGTCGAGGCGCTCACGCCCGGCAGCGCGCGCGTCGTCGATGGCCGCCCCGATCCACCCGGGGGACGTGGCCGGGAAGGTCTGTCCGCCGCGATCGCGGCGAGCGCCTGGCTCCTCGGCGGACCGTCGATCGACACGGCCGAGGAGGATCCAGACCACGCCTCGTCGGCGGCACCGCCTGTAGCTGTCGCGCGGGCGGCGGAGCTCATCGTCTCAAGCGCCGCGATGCTCTTTGCTGCCAGCGACGGCCAAGCCGCCCGTCTGGGACCTACGGACATCGCCGAGCACCTCAAAAACAGCGTCCGATGGATCTTCGACGGCTTCAACGACGCGCTAAGGGGAATCACGAGCCCTCGTGACCGGCACCTCCGGACCGAGGGCGCCGCTCGGTCGCTGGTGTGGCTTACGCACGTCCCCGAACTCGAGCTCGAGGCCGGACTGCACCGGTTGCCGGACACGGATCGCTGGACCACCTAGATGGTTCGTTCCACGGATCGGTCAGGCGTAGTAGGCAGTGAGGTTGCGTGGTGGGCGGCCGAGGCGTTCGTTGAGAGCGATCGCGGCGGTGAGAGCGAGGAACTTGGCGGCCAGGCGGGTGCGGAGCGTGTGGAGCTCGCGGGCGCGGTGGTCCTCGAGGTTGAGCATGTCTTTGCATGTCCAGAAGATCGATTCCACGCATTGCCGGATCGGGGCCAGGTGCGGCTCTTTGCCGGCCTCGTCCTTGCGTCGGGGGCGGACGATCGTGGCGCCGAGCGCGGAGGCTTGGGCGTGGAAGTCGCGGCCGGAGTAGCCCTTGTCGCCGATGACGGTGACCGGGCCGTTGCGGTGGCAGCGGGCGAGCATGTCCAGCGCGACGTCTCGTTCGCCCGTTTTCGGGGAGGTCAGGGCAAGGGCGCGTGGAGTGCCGTCGGTCGCGAACAGGCCGTGCAGGCGGAAGCCCCAGAAGAAGCGGGAATGGCTGGCGCAGTAGCCGTACTCCGCGGCGTTGCCCAGGGCGCTGCGGCGCGTCGTTTCGACCGAGCGACCGCATTCGACCGGTGTGCTGTCGACCACGAGCAGGTCGTCGTCAAAGCCGTTGGTGTGGCGGGCGAACTCGAGGATCAGCGCTTCGATTTTGTCCGACAGGCGCTGGCGGCGTTTGACGAAACCCGGGCGCTTGGGCAGTCGCGGGAACAGGTGCCCCAAGCGATGCGGTGCCATCGCCCAGAACTGCTCGTCAGAGCTGATCCGCAGTACCTGCTGAGCCACGCTCAACGTGACGACCTCCGCGTCGGTCAAGATCCGTTTGGCGTTCTTGCCCTTCGCAGGCAGGAGATCGTCGCAGGTGCAGTAAACAGCGATCAGCAGCAGGTCGAGGTCGGCGTCCATCGAGGCCCCCAGGGTCGGCGTTGGCGAGATAGCACCGCCGACTTCGACCTGCCTGCTTATGTCACCTGCCTACCCGACTCCTCCGCCCCCGCCGTGGAACGAACCATCTAGTGTTCTGATCGGTTAGTTTCGTTGCAGCGGATGGCGATGGATTCGAGGATCTCGTCGCTGCTCTTGGTCCAGGTGAACGGTTTGGGGTCCTCGTTCCAGGTCGCGACCCAGTTGGTGATGTCCATGTTCAGCTTGCGAACTGAGCGATGAGCTGAGCGCTGCAGCAGCTTGCGGGTCAGCTCGGCAAACCAGCGCTCGACGAGGTTGATCCAGCTGCTGCTGGTCGGGGTGAAGTGCAGCACGAACCGGGGGTGCGCTTTGAGCCAGCGCTGGATTGCCGGGGTCTTGTGCGTGCTGCTGTTGTCGAGGACCAGGTGCACGTCCAGGTCGGCCGGGACGGCCTTGTCGATGCGCTGAAGGAACTTCTTGAACTCGACGGCGCGGTGGCGCTGGTGCAGTGCGCTGATGACCTGCCCGCTTCTCACGTCCAGCGCGGCGTAGAGGCTTGAGGTCCCGAAGCGCTTGTAGTCGTGGGTCACGCGCTCAGGGGTCCCGGGGCGCATCGGCAGGATCGGGGCGGTGCGGTCCAGTGCCTGGATCTGGGACTTCTCATCAACGCACAGCACGACAGCTCTTTCGGGCGGGTTGAGGTAGAGGCCGACGACGTCGTGGACCTTGTCGACGAACAACGGATCCTTGGACAGCTTCCACTTCTCCTGGCGGTGCGGCTGCAACCCGTACGCGTGCCAGATCCGCAGGACCGCGTTCTGCGTCAGGCCGGCCTCCTTGGCCATCGACCGCGTCGACCAGTGCGTGGCGTCCTTGGGCGTGGACTCCAAAGTCTTGACCACCACCGCCTCCACATCCTCATCGGTGATCGTCCGCGGGCGCCCCGGACGCGGCTCATCCAGCAGCCCGTCCACGCGCCGCTCGACAAACCTGTTGCGCCACCGCGTGACCGTCGGCCGGCTCACACGCAACCGCTGCGCGATCTCCGTGTTCGTCCGCCCGGCCGCCGCCTCCAACACGATCTGTGAGCGCTGCGCCAACCCCCGGGCGCTCTTGCGGCGCCGCGCGAAGCCCTCCAGAACGGCGCGCTCCTGGTCGGTCAACACGATCTCACGGGCGGCAGCGATAGGCATGAAGTATCCATGCCCCCGCTGCAACAGAACTAATCAATCAGGACACTAGCGGGGGCCAGGTCGCCCGCCCGTCCCTCTTGTGCGGCAGAGGCGCATGGGAGGGACCACGACAACCAACCGCTCAACCCCGGCCGGCCAGCACGCGAGCGACCCCCTTTCGAGCGGGCCGCGGCGCGCGGCGACCGCGGATCGCCGCCGCTCTCTGGGCCTCGTGAACGGGCGAGTGCGCCCGTCGGCCAGCGCTTGCGTGTCCCCGTGCTCGGTGGACACGGGGTGTGTGTCTGCCACGGCGGCATATTCGGCGCCGGCGGAGGCGGTGGGCAAGTCGTCAAGCCCTGTGCGGGCTCAGCGTGGTGGTCGCGATGGGGCGCGAGTGGCTCCGCCGTTGGCGCCGGGGACTGCCTTGTCAGACACACGACCCGCCCCCACTGGGGCAAGGAGGACACGATGAATCGCTGGACCGGCACCGGGCACCTGACTAAGAAGCTGTCTCAATACCTGCGTAGGCTGTCGCGGGGATGGCGCGGACGTGGTTGCAGATCAAGGTCGACCTGGTCGGTGGGCGTGGAGTGCGGTGTCGTCCCTCGCCGGGTCGGATCTTCATCGTTGGTCCGGGGCACACGTTTCAGCAGTTCGCGGATGCGATCAACTCCGCGTTCGCGCGGTGGGACCTTTCGCATCTGCATAACTTCGAGCTCGCGGACGAGCGGCTGATCGGCTACCCCGACGACTCGTTCGGCCCGGAGATGACGTGGCTTGACCACGCGAAGCTGAAGGTCGCGCGGGAGCTGAAGCCCGGTGATGAGTTTGAGTACGTCTTTGACTTCGGCGACAACTGGCAGCACCACTGCACCGTGCTTCCAGAGAAGGCCGACCCCGCCGAGGAGTACGGGCCGGTGCCCCCGGGCCCGGTGGCGATCTGGGGGTGGGGCTCGATCCCCGATCAGTACGGCCGTCGCGCCTTCGATGACGATGGTGAGTGACCGTCACTCAGCGAGCTTGCGCTGGCAGACCACGGCGCAGCCGAGCAGCATGAACGCCAGGTGCAGCTCACCGGAGCGTTCGTAGCGGATCCGCAGCCGGCGCAGGTTGTGCAGCCACGCGAAGGTCCGCTCGACGACCCAGCGCTCGCGGCCCAGGTGTGAGCCGTGCTCGACCCCGCGACGGGCGATGACCGGCTTCACGCCGCGTTTCCACAGTTCGCGGCGGTACTTGTCGTGGTCATAGCCGCGGTCGGCGAGGACCTTGTCGGGGCGGGTCCTGGGGCGGCCGACCTTCCCGCGGACCGGGCCGACGCCGTCGACGAGCGGCAGCAACTGGGTGACGTCGTTGCGGTTGCCGCCGGTCAGGCTGATCGCCAGCGGAATGCCGTGACTGTCGGTCAGCAGGTGGTGCTTTGACCCGGTGCGGGCACGGTCAACCGGCGAGGGCCCGGTCAAGGCCCCCTTGAAGAGCACGGACATGGCTGCCGTCGACAACCCCGGTGGACCAGTCGATCCGCCCGGCGGTGTTCAGTCGGCGCAGCAGTTCCTGATGGAGTCGGTGGAACACCCCGGCGGCCTGCCACTCGGCCAGGCGGCGGTGCGCGGTCGCCGGCGAGCAGCCGACCTCACGGGGCAGATGCTGCCACGCGATCCCGGTGAACAACACGAACACGATCGCGTTGAAGCACACCCGATCATCCACGCGCGGCCGCCCGCCCCGAGGATCAGGTCGGTGCACCGGAAGCAGCGGTGCCGCGACCTCCCAAAGCTCGTCGCGGACCTTCCACATCGACGCGGCCACCAGCCACCTCCACAGCCAGGGTTATGTCTCCCTGGCTACGTTCGCCACGCCGCCCCCAAGCCCTCCCCGCCGAGGTATTGAGACAGCTTCTAAGGACCCGAAGTTCCTGGAGACCGAGAACGGCACCTCGATCTGCACGCTGCGCATCGCCGTCAAGCGCGCGGGCAAGCAGGGCCACGACGGGTACTTCGACGTGAAGTGCTTCGACGCTCAGGCCTCAGCCTGCGCGCAGTACCTGAAGGCGGGGCGCGAGATCGCGCTCGACGGGCGCCTGCTGTTCGACGAGTTCCAGACCCAGGACGGCAGCTACGCCTCCCGCGTCTACATCGTCGCCGAGCGCGTCGAGTTCCTCGCCAGCCGCAACCGCACCAACGCTCAGGCCAGCCCCGAGCCGTCGCCCGAACAGCCCGCCGCCAACGGCGACGAAGCGCGCGAGGCCAACCCGGCCGCCTGAGACACATCGCGGGCCCGCGGCGCAGCACGGCCGCGGGCCCGACGACTTCCACCGGTGAACGTCATGACCACCAATCCCCTCACCCGCCATGAGACCGTCATCCGGTTTCTCTCCGTCCTCGCCGGCCGCGGCAGCGCCGGTCAGCTGCTCGAGCTGCGCTACCGCCTCGAGGACGGGCAGCGGATGGGCCAGGTCTTCGACCGGCCCTCCCGCGCCCGAGGGCTGGCGACCCGGGCGATCGCGCTCGGCCGTCGCACCGACGTGTACGTCGGCTGCGCGCCGCGCACCCGCCGCCACGGCGGACGCGACGCCGTTCGCCACGCCCACGTCCTCTGGGCCGACTGCGACGGCACCGGCGCCGTCGACGCGCTCCGCGCATTCGACCCCGCTCCCGCGATCGTCATCGCGTCGGGCACCGGCTCCAACTGCCACGCCTACTGGCCGCTGACCGAGCCGATCGCCCGCGACGAGGTCGAGCGCGGCAACCGGCGCCTCGCGCACGCGCTCGGCGCCGACCCCGCGTCAGCCGACGCCGCCCGCATCCTCCGCGTCCCCGCGACCTGGTCACACAAGCACCAGCCACCCACCCGTGTTGACGCGCTCGCCTTCGACACCGACCGCCGCGTCGCGGCGGCGGACGTCGTCGGCGGCCTCGCCGACCCGCCCGGGCCGTTGGCCCCGGCGACTGTCGCTCGCGACGGTGACGATCCGCTGCAGTCGATCGCGCCCGACGTCTACGTGCGGCGGCTCCTCGGCGTACAGGTCCCGCGCCACCGCAAAGTCAGATGCCCGTTCCACGAGGACCGTCACCCGAGCCTGCACGTGTACGCCACCCCGGAGCGTGGCTGGTACTGCTACGGGCGCTGCCGGCGCGGCGGCACGATCTACGACCTCGCCGCACCGCTCTACGGCTACGCCACCACCGGTGAGCAGTTCCTCAAGCTCCGCACCGAGCTGCGCCGCCTCTTCGGACTGGACCCGGTCCGGTGACCGACCGACTCGACGAGCGCGCGTTCCGATACGTGCACTGCGACATCCCGGCGGGGGTGACGATCGCGCAATGGCGCGCCGCCCGCGCCAAGACGCGCGAACGCAGGCCGAGCATCCGGCAGATCGCGCGCCGTCACATCGCTGCAGCGATCGTTTACGTCCGCGCGCGGCGCCTGTGGGCGTCGCACCACCGTCGGGCAGCACGCGCATGAGACGGACGCTCATCCTGGGCGCCGTCGTGCTCCTCATCACGAGCACGGTCGTGACCGTGCTCGAGGGCACGCCCGGGCAGCTGCCCGGGATCGCGCTGGGCTCGGTGGTCCTGCTTCACGCCGAGCGCGTGCTGGCACTCGTCGTCGTCAGCGTCGCCGTGCTCACCGTCGTCGTTCGAGCCGGCAGCGGACACCTGCCCGTCGAGCTGTCCACCAGCGGGCTGCGCTACGAAGCCGAGGCCGCCGACGACACCGCCCGCGCCGTCGCCGACCTACAAACCCAGCTCGACGAGCTCGCCAACGTCGTGCTCGTCATCGCCGAGCGTCTCGACGCCATCGCCAATCGCCCCTAACCTGAACGACACCGTGGCCACGCACCCGACACCCACCACCGAACCGCCGACCTCGGTCACCGAACTCGCTCGCGCGATGCAGGCGCGCAACGCTCCCCGCCGCGCCGAAGTCGAACGTCGGGTGGCCTCACTGCGCCGGATCGCCGAGCGCCTGCGCGCAGCCGGCCGGTAACCCCCAAGACCTCGCTCTGAGCGGAGTCGCGCGGCGCATCCACCGCGCATCGGGGCAGGGAACAGCCGAGCACTGATCGCGGCGACCTGCGCGGGTGCGGGCGCCCGGGCATCGGCACAACGCAAGCAGACCGTCGCACGGCTGTCAGGCCCCAGGGTGCAATCCGCCGCACCGGCTTCATCGCACCACGAACCGCCCTGAACGGGACGAGGCGGAACTGGGTGGTGCGAAGGACGCCTGACGGCGACCGGAAGCCGGCGCGTGCGTTCGCACCCGGGACCCACAGCCGCACGCCGGCCCGCTTCTGCGTGGCCATGCCCAGCACCCACACCACACAGACCCGCCCACCTCAGGACCCGGCGGCCCCGCCCAAGCCCACCGCGAAGCAGATGCGTTACCTGCGCGACCTCGCCGACCGCCTCGGCCAGACGTTCACCTACCCCACAACGCGCCGCGAAGCCTCCGCGGAGATCCAGCGCCTGAAGGCCCTCGCCTCCGGCCGCGAACGCGACCTGGACCGCGACACCGCCCGCCGCGAGCACCTGCAGACCAGCCGCGACATGGCCGAGCAGTTCGGCGGCGACAGCCGCCACACCGACGACGAAGTCACCGGCTACGGATCCAGCGCGACCTGGAGCAAGCGCTCATGAGCACCCACACCCAGCCCCGCGGCGCGACGAACGACCGCGTCGTCCTCGCCCGCTACGAGATCAGCGCCGGCGACCGCCTGATCTGCGGACAGCGCGTCGACGGCCGCGTGCGCCTCACCGACATCCCCGCACACGACGGCGGGCGCCGCTACCTCATCGAACGCGGCCTGACCTCGATGGGCGAGCTCGAGGCGATCGTCGCCGACTACCTCCAGCAGGCCGCCCACTGGGACGCCATCCCCGCCGAGACCATCTGCCTCGACCACCTCGCAGCCCAGGCGTCATGACCAGCGGCGACTACCCCGACCCGGCCGAGCGCGCCGACCTCGACGAACGCGAAGAAGTCATCGTCACGCTCCTCGGTCGCTACCTGGAGCGCCGCGAGACGGGAGCCCCACCACAGGCCCACGACCTGCTCGCCGCCGCCGCAGAGTTCGGCGACGACGCCGCCTGCCAGCTACGCACCGTCCTGGCGTTCTACGAGGCGATGCGCGCCCGCGAAACCACATCCGCGCCCTCGGTAAGGTCGACGTCGTGACCGCCCAGCCCGCCCCGATCGTCACGGAGGTCCTCCGCTTCGAGGACCTCCCGCTCGGGTCCCACGGCACCCGCCGAGCCGTCGTGCGCTGGAGCGACGCAACCGAAGGCGAAGCGTTCGCGTGGTACGCCGACGAGATCCTCATCTGCGAAGGCGACCTCATCGGCAAGACCGCCGCGCAGCTCCGGTCCCTGCACCTGCGCAGGGACCGCGACCGGCTTTCGTCCTAACCGGGCTCCGCCCGCCGGCGGGCCGACCCGCCACCCGAGGGTGGCACGCCTGACGGCGTGCGGGGTGGCGGGGGATCGGCCCGCCACCGGGGCGGGCCCCGAGGTCCAGGAGGACCCGATGGCCGCCACCGCCAACCACGCCGCACACCACCTCGCGCCCGAGGAGATCAACGTCCCCGACAACGTGCGCACGCTCGACGCCGAGCACGTCAAGGCGCTCGCCGGATCGATCCAGCTGCAGGGCATCCTCGTCCCGCTCGTCGTGCGCCAGCACGAGGACGGCTTCGAGCTCGTCGCCGGGTTCCACCGCATGGCCGCCGCCCGCTCCCTCGGCCTGACCGAGGTCCCGGTCGTCGTCCGCGACGCCGACAACGAAGACGCCGACCGCGCCGTGGAGAACATCACCCGCAAACAGCTCAACCCCTACGAGGAAGCCAAAGCCGTCCGCGCGATGCTCGCCCGCGGCTTCAGCGAGGACGGCACCGCCCAAGCCCTCGGCTGGCCCAAGGCCCGCGTCACCGCCCGCGTGAAGATCCTCGAGCTCCCCGACCGCGCCCAGCAGCTCATCGGCGACGGCGTCATCCACCTGGCCGCCGTCGATCAGCTCCGTGCGATCGGGGCCGTCGCTCCCGGACTGCTCGACGCCGTCATCTCCTACCTGGATGACGGCAACGCCTGGGCCGCCGAGCGCCTCGTGCGCGAGCCCGGATGGGTGCTCGACGCCGCGATGACGCACACCACCGACAAGCGCGTCTTCGCCGCCTACCTGCACACGGCAAACCCGCACGAGATCACCGAGCTGCGCCTGGGCAAGAAGACCGACACCGCCTACGCCGACGCCGAGAAGCTCCACAAGCAGCTGGACCGCTACAGCTACGGACCGCCGACCGTGCGCTTCACCGACGAGGACGTCGACCGCGCCCGCGCCGCCGGCGTCCTGATCGAGTTCGAGCGCGGCCGCCCGATCATCGTCGACCGCCCGCTCTACCGCGAGCTCATCAAGGACGCCGTAGCGCGCACCCTCACCGACCTGGAAGCGCGGGTCGCCCAAGCCGCCCAGGCCAAGAAGCAGACGCGCTCGAGCACGGAGCCCGCGGACCCGGTCACCGTCGCCAAGCGCGAACGGGACACCCGGCTGCGTGACCTCGCAGACCAGGCCCACAACGCCAACACCGACCTCGGCCACGCGCTCATGCACGAGCTCGCGGCCGTCGACCCCAGTGACCTGAACGTCGCACGGTTCTTCGTCTACGCCCTCCTCGGGGCCGACCACGACAGCTCCCCCTACACCCAGACCGGCGAGCGGATCGCACGAATCGCCGCGAGTGGGATCCGCCTCGTCATCGAGGACCTGCGCACCGACATCACCAAGACCCGCAAGGACGGAAGCCGCGGCCGCCTGCGGATCGACTACGGCGAGCACCGCGATCCGCAGGCCGCGATCGCGTGGCTGTGGAAGTTCCTCGACGGCGCCAAAACCGCCGGCGAGCTCTACGGCCGCGCCTTGGTCGTGATCGCCGCCGAGCAACACGCCACCCGGCTCGTCCTCCCCGCAAGCCAGCGCACCCCCGCCATCCGCTGGAGCTCCCACAAGGACCACGCCGCCAAGGCCCTGCGCAAGCTCGCCGGTCCGCACGTGCCAACGACACTGACCAAGCTCGAGCAGGCGGTCACGCGCGCCCACGCCGAGTACGAAAAGGCCGCGACCGCCGCCAGGGACGAGCCCGCCAGCGTCAGCGACTCCACGGTGGAGGAGGACCCGGTCGACGCCGAGTAGCCGGGGCCACGGGTGCAAGGGCCGACCGCCACCCGATGGTGGCACGCCCTGGCGGGCGTGCGGGTGGCGGGAGATCGGCCCGCGCACCCGGCGCCGGCCACCCGAGCACAGGAGAGCGAGCATGCCTCGTCGACCCACCCGCACGCCGTTGACCGACGCCGAGCGCGACGCCCGCCGGGCCGCCGACCGCGACCGCCTCGAGCAGGCCGCCCGCGCGCTGTTGACCACCGACGGCTGGCAGCGCTGGATCAAGGTCCGAGGAACCAACGGCCTCGCCAGGTACAGCGTCTCAAACCAGCTGCTCATCGCCGTGGACTGCTGGAGCCGCGGGATCACCCCGACCTACGTCGCCGGCTTTCGCGCCTTCCTGGACCTCAACAGGTGCGTCCGGAAAGGATCCAAGGCCATCAAAATCCTCGCGCCGTGCCCGGTCAAGCAGCGCGACCGGAGCGGCGAGAACACGGGCGAGAAGCGCATCTTCTTCCGCACCGTCCCGGTCTTCGATGTCTGCATGACCGACCCGCTCCCGGGCAAGGACCCTGTCCCGCTGCAGCCGCCCGCGGAGCCGATCACCGGCGACAGCCACCGACACCTGATCGCACCCTTGACCGCCCTCGCCTGCGAGCTCGGCTACACCGTGGAGATCCGCGACCTCCCCGACGGCGGCCCCGGCGGCTGGTGTGACCCGAAGGCCAAGCAGATCGTCATCGCCGCCGGGCCGGCCAATAGCCAGGTCCGCACGCTCACCCACGAGATTGCACATGGGCTCGGCGTCGGGTACGCCGAGTACGGCCGCGAGCAAGCCGAGGTCCTCGTCGACTGCGTCACCTACATCGTCTGCTCCTCCGTCGGACTCGACGTCGGCGGCGAGTCGATTCCCTACATCGCGGGCTGGGGGGAAGACGGTGCGCTGGACGCGATCCGCGCCTACGCCGGGACGATCGACACGCTCGCCCGCCGCATCGAGGACGCGCTCGAGACCCAGCCCGACGCCGCGGCGAACGAGGCCGCAGCCGCGTAGCGGGTCGGGGACTGCACGCCCCGCATGGTCGGGCAAACCCGGCCGGCGGCGCTGCGGTGAAACGATCCGCAGCGCAACGTCGCGCCGGCCGGGCTCGCCCGGGACGGGGCGCATGCAGCCCCCGACCCACACCACGCCACCACCACCACGTGGCGACGAAGGCGAGCTCTACCGCCGCCACCACCGCGACCTCGAGCGCGCCGTCGCACGCAGTGTGCGCGCACCACGCGAACTCATCGAAGACGCCTGCCAAATGGCCTGGATGACCCTGCTCCGCACCCAACCGGAACGACTTGCAACCTTCGCGTGGCTGCGCCGCGTCGCGATCAACGAGGTCTACCGGCTGTCCCACATCGAGCGACGCGACGCACGCCTCGATGCCACCAGCGACCGATGCCAAGCATCGGCCGATCCAAACGCGCTCGAGAAACAACTGCTCGCACGCGAAGCCCTCCACGCCCTCTCCACGCTCCCCGAGCGCCAACGCCGGGATCTCACCCTCCACGTCGCCGGCCACTCCTACACCGAGATCGCCGAGTTGACGGGCGGCCGCACCTACACCAACGTCGCCAAGACCCTGCGTAAGGCAAAAGCCCGCATTCGCCTCCTGCAGATGCAGAGCGAACTCGAATCGCCAACGAGCGCCGAGGGCGAACGGCAGGGGGCCAACAACCCCGGCCGCCCCTCTTAGCTTCAGAGATGAGCAACGACGGAGCGCATACCGCGAGGTCCGCATGCGACCTCTCCTGATCGACCTCGAGGTCCTCACCCCTGGCGAACAGCGCGACCTCGCCAACGCGCTCCTCCGCGCCGCGTGGAGCGCCGCGATGGAAGGGACCCGCATCATGCTCCTCGACCTCTTCGTCGAAGTCGACGAGAGTGTCCACGGAGATACGACATAACGCGCGCCGTCACGGGCACGCTGCCTACACCTCAAGGGCCGTGCCCCAGCGCTTGGCGGCCTTCGTGGAGTCCGTAGTAGACCATCACCAAGCCGGCCAGCGGATCTGCCCACCACCACCCAAGCGCGGCGTTGGCGAGGAGCCCGACGAGCACCGCCGCGGCCAGGCCGGCGTCGATCACTGTGATGCGGGCCTCGGCCTGCAGCACACGATTGCCGAGCGCGCGCCCAGTGCGCCTTTTCCCTACTGCGAGTGCGAGCATCACCACGCACGTCATCGCCGTCCACGCGATCCCCAAGTTCGACTGCTCGGGATGGCTTGCGTGGATCACGGTGTACGCGGCCTGCGCGGCGATGTAAAACGCCAGTGCCACGAACGCACCACCGATCAGTCGTAGCGCGCGGCGCTCGCGGCCGCCAGCGGTGTCGCGGAGTTGCCAGATGACGACGGTGGAGGCGCCGATCTCGATCAGCGAGTCCAGTCCGAACCCGGCGAGCGCGACCGACCCGGAGCCCAACGCGGCGACGATCACCACGACCGTGCCAACGGCGTTCCAGCCAAGCGTCGCGTACTCCAGCGCGAGCCCCCTACGCCGCAGCACCGACGCCGGTGGGCGCGTGCTGGACCTCACCTCATCGCCGAGCCATCCGCCCATCGGCCGGAGCGGGTCCGGCTCGGAACGATGCGCGCAGTATTGAACAGTTGAAAGATCATGCGAGTATATTTGGCTGCATGGCACATGGCCACACCGACATCGACCGCCTACTGGATGACCCCGGCTACGCGCGCGCTACGGCAGAGAGCATGCAGGCGCTCGCCGCCCCTAGCCGTCTGCGGATCATGGCCCGGCTGCATCGAGGCGACGCGTCCGTCAGTGAGCTCGCCGACGCGGTCGGCATGGAGATCTCGGCGGTCTCCCAACAGCTGCGGGTCTTGCGCCACCTGGGCTTGGTCGTTGGCGAGCGTGCCGGCCGCCGCGTCGTCTACACCCTGCACGACGATCACGTCGGCGAGCTGCTGACCCAGGCCGTGGCGCACGTCGAACACGTCCGGCTCGGCCTCGCCCGCCAGCACGAGTCCGCGCGGCAGGCCGTCGCATGAGCGCCGCCACGAAGCCTCATGGACATGGGAGCGGGCACAGCCACGACGGCGCCGGGCATGGGCACTCTCACGGGCTCGTCGACCGCTCGATCACCAGCTCGCGTGACGGCCTGCGGACCGTCGGTGTCAGCCTCGCCGTCCTGCTCGCCACCGCGCTCGCCCAGACCGCGATCTTCCTCAGCACCGGAAGCGTCGCGCTGCTGGCCGATCTGATCCACAACTTGGGTGACGCACTGACCGCGATCCCGCTGGGCATCGCGTTCCTGCTGCGCTCGTTCGTCGCCGAGAAACGCGCCGGCTACTTCGTCGTGGCCACGATCTTCATCAGCGCCTGCGTCGCCTCCGCTGAGGCGGTCAACCGGCTCATCCACCCGCAGACCCTCGACCATCTCTGGGCCCTCGCCGCAGCGGGCGCGATCGGCTTCGTCGGCAACGAGATCGCCGCCCAGGTCCGCCTACGCGCCGGACGCCGCCTGAACAGCCCAGCCCTGGTCGCCGACGGCTACCACGCCCGCACCGACGGATTCGTCTCCCTGGCCGTCCTCGCCAGCGCCGCACTCGTCGCGCTCGGCTTCAAGCTTGGCGACCCGATCATCGGCCTGGTCATCACCGCAGTGATCCTGCGCATCACCTGGCAGTCGATTCAGACCATCAAGGCCGACCCCGGCGACCCGATCGACGAGCAGGACTCCCCCCACCACCATGATCACCCGCACGAGGACCACTAACCCTCGATCCACCGATCCATCCGGGGTCTGAAGTGGAGTGACCTCCCAAGCAGGGCTTGAAAGCGGTCGTTCGCGGCGACCGCGGCTCTGCTCAGGAGGTCACCCTCATGGTGAACGAGTCGGCGGTCGTGGTGTTCGATGATGAGCGGGCGGTCGCGAACGCTGGGGTGATGCTCCCCGCGCTCCTCGCGCAGCGCCTCGGGCTTGAGCAACTCATCGAAGAGTGCGTGGATCTCGGCGACCGTCCTGGCGCGGCGAATCCGGGCCGCAAGGTCATGACGATGTGCTCGGCGATGGTCCTCGGTGCGGACTGCATCGACGACTGCGATCTGCTGCGCTCAGGACAGACCGGCGCGGTACTCGGGCATCGCGTTGCGGCGCCGTCAACGCTCGGCACGTTCCTGCGGGCGTTCACGTTCGGGCACGTCAGGCAGCTAGACCGCGTGCTTGGCCTCGCGCTTGAACGCGCGTGGGCCGCGGGCGCCGGCCCGGGCGACGAGCGGCTGGTGATCGACGTTGATTCGTTTGTCGGCGAGGTCCACGGCTACAAGAAGCAGGGCGCGGGCTACGGCTACACCCGAAAGCTCGGCTACCACCCACTGCTCGCGACCCGCGCGGACACCGGTGAGGTCCTCCACATCCGGCTGCGGAAGGGCTCGGCGAACACCTCCCGCGGCATGCTCCGCTTCTGCGAGGAGCTCATCGCCCGCGTTGATCGCGCCGGCGCCACAGGCCCGAAGCTGCTGCGCACCGACTCGGGGTTCTGGGCGAAGAAGACGTTCGTGCGGCTTGACCGGGCCGGCTGGCAGTTCTCGATCGGGATCCGCATGCAGCCTCACGTTCGCGCGCTCGTCGACGCGATCGACGAGGACGCCTGGGTGACCTTGGAGGACTACCCCAAGACCTCTGTCGCGCAGATCGCCGAGACCACGATCGGCGACTTCCGCATGATCATCCGCCGAGTCAGGACGCTCTCCCAGCAAGGCGAGCTGCTCCCGAGTTGGGAGCACTACCCGTTCGCGACCAACCGCACCGACGACCTCCAGATTGTCGAGGCTGAGCATCGCCAGCACGCCGTCGTTGAGCTCGCGATCCGCGACCTCAAAGATCAGGCGCTCGCGCACTTCCCCTCGGGCAAGTACCACGCCAACGCCGCCTGGACCGTGATCGCCGCGCTCGCGCACAACCTGCTGCGCTGGACCCAGAAGATCGCCCTCCCGGACGCCACCACCCGCACCGCGCGGACCCTCCGCCGGCGGCTGCTTCAGGTCCCCGGACGACTCGCCCGCAGCGGCCGCCGCACGCTGCTGCGGATGCCCGCCCGCTGGCCCTGGCGACAGGACTTCCTCACCGCCCTAGACCTGATCCGGGCGCTGCCGCCACCCGCCTGACACCAGGGGCTCCCGACGTTCAGCCGCAGGACCGCTGGCCTCGGCCTGCCCGCGACCACCCAAACTCACGCCACCGCGACGGCCTCAACTGGCCCCACCCGCACTGCGAATCCCTCAGCGCGCTCGATCACCCGCGCCGCCACCCCGAGCTGACCCACTCGGCCGCTGACGCGGCCCACATCAAGGCGAACGGTGGATCGAGGCTAACCCGGCCACAGGCTCCTCGCCCCGTTCGGACAGGTGCTCGGTCGGGACACGATGACCACCCGGCTGCTGCTCGAGATCGCTGCCGGCTCTCTCGGGCTGTGGGTGCTGTCCTGCGCGGCGATGGTGCTGCTCGCCCGGCGGCTTCCTGCCGGCCTGCTGAAAGACGCCGCCGAGTTCCTCCCAGCCTGCGTGACGACCGCCGGCCGGCTGCGAGCGCACGACGATGTTCCGCGGCGAGCCAAGGTCGCGTTACTGATCGCGATCGTCTGGGTGATCTCGCCGATCGACTTGCTCCCCGAATTCCTTCCCGTGATCGGACCGCTGGACGACGTCCTCGCCGCCGTGCTGCTGCTGCGCTACGCCGCGCGCGCCATCCCGCGAGACGTCCTCGTGGACGCGTGGCCGGGCGAGCCTCGACTCCTTGAGCGTTTGCTCGGCTCCGAACCGCGTGACACGGTTGTTCGCTAGCGCTGCACCGCATCGCCCGACGAGTCGTTGCGGTGATGAGGACGGGCCCGTGAGACCTACGGCGGCTGACTCAGAGCTCAACGCAACCCCCTCTCTGCCAAGGTGACGTGAGACAGGTTCTACCGTTGTATTTACTGAGCCTGAGGGCGAGAACGGACGTGCGTTGTGTCGCAGTTCCCTGCAGGGATGAAGGACGAGCTGGAGGGTTCCGCCGGCGGTGTGCCGGAGGGAGCCGAAGGCGAGCGTAGGCACATCGCCGGCGGCGCGTCGTCGCTGGTGGGGGTCCCGGATCCCGAGCTCGTGCCGCGGGCGACGCGCCGCAGGTTCACCGCGGCGTACAAGCTGAAGATCGTGCTCGCCGCCGAGGCGTGCACCAAGCCCGGCGAGATCGGCGAGGTGCTGCGCCGCGAGGGCTTGTACTCCTCGCTGCTGACGGAGTGGCGGCGGGCCCGCGACAGCGGCGCGCTCGGGGCGCTGGAGCCTCGCCAGCGTGGCCCCAAGCCGCCGAGCGCCGAGCGGATGGAGAACGCGGCGCTGCGTCGCCAGCTGGAGCGCTCGCAGGCCGATCTGGTGACGGCGCGTCGGGTGATCGAGGTGCAGGGAAACGTCTCCGCGCTCTTGGAAGAACTGCTGGCCAAGAGCGCGCCGGAGACCGACGAGCAGCCGCCGCGATCATGATCGATCAGGCCGTCATTGAGATCGAGCCGCTGGTCGGCATCCTGCCCGCGTGCCGCGCCCTCGGCGCGTCCAGGGCGTCGTTGTATCGCCGACGCAGCCCGCCGCCCGCGCGCGCGTCAGTGCCGCGCAGGCGGCCCGGCCGGGCGCTGTCGGATGAGGAGCGTGCCGCGGTGCTCGAGCAGTTGCACAGCCCGCGCTTTCAGGACGCCTCCCCTGCCGAGGTCTGGGCGACGCTGCTGGATGAGGGGATCTACCTTGCGTCGCAGCGCACGATGTACCGGATCCTCGCCGCCGAGTACGGCGGCGTCACCGAGCGCCGCGCGCAGCTGACCCATCCGCCCTACGCCGCACCGGAACTGCTCGCCGAGCGGCCGAACGAGATTTGGTCCTGGGACATCTCGAAGTTGAAGGGTCCGGCGAAGTGGACCTACTACTACCTCTACGTCATTCTCGACGTCTACAGCCGCTACGCCGTCGGCTGGACGGTGCAGCACCGCGAGAACGCGCACCTGGCCAAGGCGCTGATCGGCCAGGCGTGCGAGCAACAGAACATCGTCCGTGGCCAGTTGACGGTGCACGCCGACCGCGGCCCGGCGATGACGTCCAAGCCCGTCGCGTTCCTCCTCGCCGACCTCGGCGTCCTGCGCTCGCATAACCGGCCGTACACGTCGACGGACAACCCGTACTCCGAGTCACAGTTCAAGACGATGAAGTACCGGCCCGGGTTCCCCGCACGGTTCGACCACATCGACCACGCCCGCGCCTTCTGCCGCGACTTCTTCGGCTGGTACCACCACGCTCACCGCCACGCCGGCATCGGCCTGATGACCCCACACGACGTCCACCACGGCCACGCTCCGGCCGTCCACGCCGCCCGCACCACCGTCCTCGACGCGGCCTACGCCGCCACGCCCGAACGCTTCGTCCGGCACCCGCCCCGACCGCCCGCGCTGCCGACCGCCGCCTACATCAACAAGCCCAAGCCCGAGGAGCCCGCCGCTCACTAAATTCGCCCCGACACTGTCTCATCCGGCTTGACAGGTTCCGGCGACGGCGACGTCGCGGTCGAGGCCCGGGAAGGTCCCGGCCATCGCGGCGACGCCCTGCGCGACGGTGACCGAGTGCTCGAGCAGGCCGTGGCGGTAGGCGTGGTGCAGGTGCTTCGCCGCGGGGGCGTCGCGGTAGCGCGGCCAGTCCGGGGCGTCGTCCCCGACGATCCGCTCCAGCAGCGCGCGCAGATGGGGGTGGTCGACGCCGGCGACGAGCGCGCGCAGCTCGGCGACGAGGCGCCCGAGCGGCAGGGCCGGGCCGTCGCAGATGTCCGCGAGGTCGTAGGTTCCGGACACCGCGGTGCGGATCGCGCGGACGGTGAGCTGGGCCCCATGGCGGGGGTGGACGCCGTAGCGGCCGATGACCCGCACGGGGCGGCCGGGTGTCAGCAGCGGCAGCGCGTCGGCCGCGCCGTCCCAGATCATCGCGGGGACGCTTCCGGTCCGGTCGCCGAGGACGACCTTCAGGTACTCGCCGCCGTCCCGCCGCGGGAGACGGTCGACGGAACGGACGAGCAGGACCTCGTCGAGGTCGAGACCGTCGGTGAACTCGCGGACCGGCACGTCGCGAACGGTAGGCCGCACACCGGACGAATCCTCTGGTATGCAGCGCATTCGTCTGCCTGGCGTGAAACGGACCCACGGTTCCGCTAGCGTCCGTCGCATGAATGCAGCCCAGGCCCGCTCCCTCGCGGTGATCTGCACCGCGACGTTCATGCTGCTGCTCGACATCACCATCGTGAACGTCGCGCTGCCGGACATCGCGACCTCGCTGAAGAGCTCCTTCAGCGACCTGCAATGGGTCGTCGACGCGTACGCCCTCAGCCTGGCCGCGTTCCTCCTCACCGCCGGCTCGCTCGCCGACCTCTTCGGCCGCAAGCGCATCTTCACGATCGGCCTCGCGATCTTCACCGGGGCCTCGCTGCTCTGCGGGCTCGCCTCCTCGCCGCTCGTCCTCGAGCTCGCCCGGGCGCTGCAGGGCATCGGCGGCGCCGCGATGTTCGCGACCTCGCTCGCCCTCCTCGGCGCGACCTTCCAGGGGCCGCAGCGCGGGACGGCGTTCGGCATCTGGGGGGCGACGACCGGCGCCGCCGTCGCCATCGGCCCGCTCGTCGGCGGCCTGCTCACCGAGCACGTCTCATGGGAGTCGATCTTCTTCATCAACGTCCCGATCGGCCTGCTCGCGATCTTGGCGTCGACCCGTGTCCTCGAGGAGTCGACCGGCCCGGCCTCGCGCCTGGACGTGCCGGGCGTCATCACGTTCTCGGGCGGTCTCTTCCTCCTCATCTTCTCGCTCGTGCGCGGGAACGCCGAGGGCTGGGGGAGCCCGCTCATCGTCGGCTTCCTCGTCGGGGCGGCCGTGCTCCTGCCGCTCTTCGTCCTCGTCGAGCGCCGCAGCCCCCATCCGATGCTCGACCTGCAGCTCTTCCGCAAGCCGGCCTTCACCGGCGCCGCGGTCGCCGCGTTCGTCCTCTCCTCGGGGATGTTCGCGATGTTCCTGTACCTCACGCTCTACATCCAGAACGCGCTGCACTTCAAGCCGCTCGACGCCGGGCTGCGCTTCCTCCCCATCACGCTGCTCTCGTTCTCCGCTGCGCCGATCGCGGGCAAGCTCTCCGCGCGGATCCCGGTCCGCTACCTCCTCGGCGGTGGCCTCGCCCTCGTCGGGACGGGCCTCCTGCTCATGACGGGGCTCGACGCCGGCTCGAAGTGGACCGCGCTGCTGCCCGGGTTCATCGTCGCGGGCGTCGGGATCGGGATGGTGAACCCCGCGCTCGCCTCCACGGCGATCGGCGTCGTCGACCCGCGCCGCGCCGGGATGGCCTCCGGCATCAACAACACCTTCCGCCAGGTCGGCGTCGCGACCGGGATCGCCGGGCTCGGCGCGATCTTCCAGGCGACCCTGCAGCACAAGCTCCCCGGCGGACCGCCCGGGGAGGTCCTCGCCGCCGGTGACCCGCGCGTCCTCGGGCCCGGGCAGGCGACGCGCTTCCTCACCGCCTACTCGTCCGCGCTGAACGAGCTGCTGCTCGTCGGCGGGCTCGTCTCGCTCGCCGGCGCCGTCATCGCGTTCGTCCTCGTGCGGCCGCAGGACTTCGTCGCCCACGGCGCGCCCGCGGGTCCGCCGGCCGCGCGGCCCGAGACGTCCGAGGCAGGCGTCGGGGTCGCGGGGTAGAACACCGCAGCGACATGCAGGAGCCTCTCTTCGAGCACCGGCTGGACCTCGCGGGCTTCCAGACGCGCGCGCTCGAGCTCGAGGGCGAGGGGCCGCCGCTGCTGCTCCTCCACGGCTACGCCGACAGCGCCGACACGTGGCGCCTGCTCCTGCACCGCCTCGGCCGGCAGGGACGGCGCGCGCTCGCCGTCGACCTGCCGGGCTTCGGCACCGCGAGCCGCCTGGCCCGGGACGAGCTCGTCCTCCCCCAGCTCGACCGGCTCGTCGCCGCCGCGGCGCGTCACCTCGCGGACGAGGCCGGGGCCCCGGTCGTCGTCGCCGGCAACTCGCTCGGCGGCTGCGCGGCCCTGCGCGCGGCGGCCGACCCGTCGCTCCCGATCGCCGCCGCCGTCCCGATCGCCCCCGCCGGCTTCGACCACGCGACGTGGCTGCGGACGATCGAGGCGCAGCCGGTCATCCGGCACCTGCTCGGCGCGCCGCTCCCCGTCCCCGAGGTCGCCGTCCGCGCCGCCGTCGGCGAGGTGTTCCGCCAGCTCGCCTTCGCCCATCCGCGCGCCGCCTCCGGCGAGGTCATCGCGGCCTTCACCCAGCACCACCGCTCGCGCCGGGACCTGCGTCGCTACCTGGCGACCGGCAACCGGATGATGCCCGAGCTCCTGAACGAGCCGATCCCCTTCCACCGCATCGCCGTGCCGCTCATGCTCATCTGGGGGGACCGCGACCGGCTCGTCGGCCACCGCGGCGGCCGGCACCTGCTCGACGCCCGGCCCGACACCCGCTTCGAGCTGCTGCGCGACGTCGGCCACTGCCCGCAGCTCGAGGTCCCCGACCGGGTCCTGACCCTGCTCGACGACTTCGGGACGGGCGCCGCGAACCATGCGCGGAGCCCGCGCGCACGCACCGGCTGAGATCCGGCGCTGACAGCGCGCTTGCGCGCCCGCGGGGGGTGCCCTTCTACCCTGGTGCGATGCCCGCCCGCCGGATCGTCCTCGCCTGCGCCCTCTCGGGCGCCCTCATCGCGCCCGCCGCCGCGACGGCCCTCGCCGCGACGCCGAAGCCGACCCCCGCCCCCGCCCCGGCCCCCGCGCCCGCGGCCGCCGGGACCGTCCCGCCCGGCGTGACCGCCGGCGGCATCGACCTCGCCGGCCTCACCGCGCCGCTCGCCGCCGCGAAGCTGAACGGGGCGCTCGGCCCCCATCTCGCCCGGCCCGTCGCCTTCGACGTCGGCGGCAAGGTCTTCCGCCTCACGACGACGACCGCGAAGTTCGCCTTCGACGCGGACGCCACCGCGGCCGCCGCGGTCGCCGCGTCGCAGAACACCGCCGTCCCGCTCGTCGTCACGCACGCGACGACGCCGGTGCGCGACTTCGTCACGCGCGTCGCCCGCGCCTCGCGCCGCGAGGCCCAGGACGCGACGCTGAAGATCGGCGTGCAGCAGATCCACGTGCACCGCTCGCGGTACGGCTACCGCGTCGACCAGGCCGCGGCCTACCGGCTCATCAACGCCGCGCTGAACGACGGCGCGGCCTCGCGCAAGCTCCACGTGAAGCTTCGCAAGGTCCGCGCGAAGGTCAACACGAACGACCTCGCTCGGCAGTACGCGACGATCCTCACCGTCGACAAGTCGACGCGCACGCTGCGCCTCTTCAAGCGCTTCAAGGTCGTCAAGACGTACAAGGTCGCGATCGGGCAGCCCGCCTACCCGACGCCCGAGGGCCTGTTCCACATCCAGAACAAGCAGATCAACCCGACGTGGTCGGTGCCGAACTCGCCGTGGGCCGGCGAGCTCGCCGGGACGACGGTGCAGGGCGGCAGCGCGCAGAACCCGCTGAAGGCGCGCTGGATGGGCGTCACCGACGGGGTCGGCTTCCACGGCACCGGCGAGGACTACTCCGTCGGGCAGGCCGCCTCGCACGGCTGCATGCGCATGCACGTCGCCGACATCATCGCGCTCTACCCGCGCGTGCCCGTCGGGACGCCCGTGCTGATCGCGCCGTAGCGGGAGGCCCGCAGGACCTTCCGCGGGTTGAGGGTCCCGAGCTGCCGCCACAGGATGACGGTGGCGACGGCGAGCCCGCTGACCATCAGCACGCAGCCGACGCCGAACGTGAACGCGGTGATCTGCGCGATGTCGACCGCCTGGCCCGTCGTCTCCGCGAAGCCGTAGGAGAGCATCGCGAGGCGCAGCCCGGCGCTGGCCGGGGCGAGCGGGATGATCCGCCCGCCGCCCTGCGCGGCCATGACGAGGACGACGGTCGTGAGCGTCACCGGGAGCGCGAACGCCTCCATGAACGCCGCGAGCGATCCGAGCCTGATGAGCCGGCCGAGCGCCTGCCACGACGCGACGCCCCGGACGAAGCGGCGCGGGGTGCCGAAGATGACGAGCCCCTGGCGGAAGCGGTCGAGCAGCGTCGTCGCGCCCCGGCGGACCGTCCGCCCGACGAGCAGGAGCAGGGCGACGACGGCGAGCGTCGCGACCGACACGATGATCGGGTGGCGGATGACGAGCGTCACGTCGACGCTCGGGAGCTCACCGGTCGACGTCGGCACGGGGAGGAAGCCGCGCGCGAGCGCCCAGACGACGAGCGCGGTCCCGAAGAGCGTCTCGAAGACCGTCTCGGGGACGAACGTCCCGGCGAGCGTCGCGTAGCTCGAGCCCGGCACCTTCCGGTGCACGAGGCGGAGCTTCACGATGTCGCCGCCGCGGGCGGGGATGATCGCGTTCAGGCCCGAGCCCGCGAGGTACGCGCCGCAGGTGTCGCGCGCCCGCAGGCCGCTGTCGGGGTAGGTGGCGAGCAGGATCGTGTGCCACCCGCGCGTGCGGACCGCCTGGGCCGTGAGGTAGAGGGCGACGCCGAGCAGCAGCAGCCACGGGTTCACCTTCGCGGTGTCGCGGAGGATGAGGTTCGCGGCGTGCGCAGAGCTGCGCAGCAGATCGTTGATCGTGTTCAGCATCGGGCCGTCCCTTCAGGGTACGGCCGGTCGGGCCCCGGACTTGAGCGCTTCGCGGTCCTGTTCAGGAATCGTCGGGCCAGCGGCCGTGCTCGTCGAAGTACGCGCGGGCCCGGTGCTCGTCGTCGCGCTCGCGGTCGCCGCTCACCCCGACGCGCCAGAGGAAGTTGATGAGCCAGATCGAGAGGCCCGCCCCGACGACGGCGGCGCCGCCCTCGAGGCCGTCCTCGCCGCCGCCGAACGCCATCAGCGCGATGCCCACCACGGTGACGACGGCGGGGAGCACGTAACGGATGACGCGCAGGCTCAACATCCTTCCATTGTCCACACACCGCAATCCTGTCCAGGATCCGTGGACGCAGACGCCTGTACGCGGTGTACGCTGGCCGCTGTGAACGCAGAACGGGACGATGCGGCGATCGCGGCTCGGCTGCTGGCGGACGCCGTCCATACGGTCGCGGCGATCGCGCGCGACGCCGGTCTCTCGCTCGACGGCTACCTCGTGCTGCACGAGGCGGTCGCCGCGGGCGGCATCCGGCCCACGGTGCTCGGCCGTCTCCTCGGGCGTTCGAGCGGCAGCCTCACCCCGGTCCTCGACCGGCTCGCCGAGCTCGATCTCGCCCATCGCGTGACGAACCCGGAGGACCGCCGCAGCTCGCTCGTCGTCGCGACGGACGCGGGCGCGAAGATCGTCGCCGACGCGCGCGAGCGGCAGTCGGTCGCTCTGCGCATGATGACCTCCGCGCTCCCGCTCGACGTCCGCCGCGCGCTGATCGCCGAAGACGAGGGCTGACGCCCTGCGGGGCCTCGCCGCTCGTGTCGTCGCCCCGGCGGCGGGTCTCGCCGCGGCGGTCGCCGTGCTCGGGGGCCTGGCCCCGGGCGTCGCCCTCGCGCAGGTGAAGGGGACGGTCCTCTCGCCGGATCGCACGACCGTCGCCGCGCGTGACGCGCCCGGCGGCAGGCTCGTCGTCCGCGTGAAGCACGGCAAGCGCCTGCGCATCACCTGCCAGACCTCGGGGAGGGTGGCGAACGGGCCGACCGGGCGCTCGAACATCTGGGACCGCGTCATCGTCGGGACCCGGCGCCTCTACGTCGCCGACGCGGTCCTGCGCACCCACGCGGCGCCCGGCGTCCTCGTCGCGAAGCTCTGCGGCGCGCCCGCGCTCGACCCGGCGCCGAACCCCGGCACGACGAGCGGCGCCTGCGGGATCATCTCGCCGGTCGCCCAGCTCCCGCCGTACCCCTCGCGCGCGACGTTCATCAGCGCGGCCGTGCCGGGGGCGCAGCAGTCCGCGCGGGAGACCGGCGTCCCGGCCTCGGTGACGCTCGCCCAGGCGATCCTCGAGACCGCGAGCGGGACGATCGCCGCCGGGGCGAACAACTACTTCGGGATCAAGGCGAGCGCGGTCGCCGGCGTGCCGGTCGGCGTCTACGGCTGGGGCGTCTACGGCGCCGGGTGCGTCCTGCGCAAGACCGGCGAGGTCATCAAGGGCCGGATGGTCACGACGATCGGAGCCTTCCGCGCCTACCAGTCGCTCGAGGCCTCGATCCGGGACCACGGCGCCCGGCTGCTCGCGAACGACGTCTACCGGCCGGCGTTCGCCTACACGGACGACCCGGAGAAGTTCGCGCGCATCATCGCCCGCCACTACGCGACCGACCCGGCCTACGGGGACAAGGTCGTCGCCCTCATGCGCAGCGAGAAGCTGCAGCAGTACGACGTCGCGCCGACGGCCGCCCCGGGCGATCCGACCGGCGGCGCCTCGCCCGGCCGGTAGCCCCGGTTCCCCCGCACGGGGGCCTCCTGCGGACGACGCGCCAACTACGATCAGGTGTGGCCCAGTAACCCCTGCTCCGACAGGCCGTACAGACACCATGACCGATTCCGTCTCCGCCACCCCGCTGCGCGTCGCCATCGTCGGCGCGGGCCCGTCCGGGTTCTACGCCGCCGGCCAGCTCCTCGGCGACGGCTTCGAGGTGGACCTCTACGACGCGCTGCCGACCCCGTTCGGCCTCGTGCGCGCCGGCGTCGCCCCCGACCATCCGAACATCAAGGCCGTCACCCGCGTCTTCGAGAAGACGGCGAAGAAGGACGGCTTCCGCTTCTACGGCGGCATCACGCTCGGTCAGGACATCCGGCCGGCCGACCTCGAGTCGCGCTACCACGCCGTCGTCTACTCGTTCGGCACGTCCACCGACAACCGCCTCGGCATCCCGGGTGAGGACCTGCCCGGGTCGCACCCGGCCACCGAGTTCGTCGCCTGGTACAACGGCCATCCGACCTACGCCGACCACGACTACGACCTCAGTTCGGAGCGCGTCATCGTCGTCGGCAACGGCAACGTCGCGATCGACGTGGCCCGGATGATCGTCCTGGCGGAGGAGGAGCTGACGCCGACCGACACGGCCGACCACGCGATCCACAAGTTCACGGGCGGCGGGACGCAGGAGGTCATGCTGCTCGGCCGCCGCGGCCCGGCGCAGGCGGCGTTCACGAACCCGGAGCTGCTCGAGCTCGGGGAGCTCGCCCGGGCGGACGTCATCGTCGACCCGGCGTACCTCGAGCTCGACGAGGCCTCCGAGGCGTGGCTCGAGTCCGAGGACGCCCACACGACGAACCGCAAGAACGTGGAGATCATGCGCGGCTACGCGGCGCGCGAGCCCGCGGGCAAGGAGCGCCGCGTCGTCCTCGAGTTCCTCTGGTCCCCGGTGGAGATCATCGGCACCGATCGGGTCGAGGGGCTGCGCGTCGTGCGCAACCGCATCGAGGCGGGCGAGAACGGCGCGCTGAAGGCCGTGTCGACGGGGGAGGAGAAGGTCATCCCCTGCGGCATGGTCGTGCGGTCGATCGGCTACCGCGGCATCCCGATGGAGGGCATCCCGTTCGACGAGCGCCGCGGCCTCATCCGCAACGAGGGGGGTCGCGTCGTCGAGGACGGCGGCTCGGTCCGCACCGGCGCCTACGCCGTCGGCTGGATCAAGCGCGGTCCCTCGGGCGTCATCGGCACGAACAAGAAGGACGCCGCCGACACCGTCGCGCGCATCCGCGAGGACGCCGAGGCCGGCCTGCTGAACGCCGACAGGCCGTCCGCGGACGAGGTCGAGGCGTTCCTCACCGACACCGTCGGCCGCTACTGCGACTGGCAGGGCTGGAAGGCGATCGACGCGCACGAGACCGCCGCCGGCGCCGAGCAGGGGCGCCCGCGCGTGAAGCTCGTCCGGGTCGATCACATGCACGACGTCGCGGGCAAGGCGCCCACCGGCTGAACAGGCCGTTCGCGCGGGGCCCGGGAGCCATTACGCTCCCTGGCCATGTCCGAGAACAGCCCCGCCCTGTACCGCGCCGGCCGCGGCGAGCCCGTCGTCCTGCTGCACGGCTTCACGGGAACCTGGGCGCACTGGCGCCCGGTGCTCGCGGACCTCGCCGCCCGGTACGAGGTCATCGCCCCGACGCTCGCCGGCCACGCCGGCGGGCCGCCGCTCGAGGTCTCCGAGCGCGCCGTCATCCACGACGCGGCCGACCACCTCGAGCAGCACCTCGACGACCTCGGCGTCGGGACCGCGCACTTCGTCGGCAACTCGATGGGCGGGCTGCTGTCGCTCGAGCTCGCCAAGCGCGGCCGCGCCCGCAGTGTCGTCGCGTTCTCGCCCGGCGGCCTGTGGGATCCGAGCGGCCCCGAGGCCGACCGGATCGCCGCCTTCTTCACCCGCCAGATCAAGCTCACGAAGGCGACGATCGGCCAGGCGCCGCGCCTCGTCGCCCGCCCCGGCGCTCGCCGCGTGGCCTTCCGGGACATCATGCGCCACGGCGAGCTCGTCCCGGCCGCCGACGCCGTCGACCTCATGCGCACGTCGATCGAGTGCCGGGTCGTCGACGACGTCCTGCGCGCCCTGCGCAGCGGCCAGGCGCACATCGAGGGCCTCGAGCAGATCACCTCCCCGACCCGCATCGCCTGGGCCGAACGCGACCGCATCCTCCCGATGGCGACGCACTCGCCCCGGGCCCGCCGCGAGATCCCCGACGTCGACTACGTCGTCCTGCCCCGGGTCGGGCACGTGCCGATGTGGGACGACACGCGCCTCGTCGTGCGGACGATCACCGAGTTCGTCGACCGGTACGTCACCGGGGAGCCCGCGGCGGAGCACAAGACCCCGGCGGCCGCCGCGTCCTGATGGCGATCCTGGACCGCGGCGCGCTCGTCGCCGCGCGGGAGGCCGTCGTCCGCGAGCACATGGAGTCCGAGAACCGCCACGACTTCGACGCCACCCTCGGGACGTTCTCCCACCCGCGCTACGAGATCATCCCCACCGGGGACGTCTTCGACGGGACCGAGGCGGTGGCCGCGTACTTCGAGGAGTCGCGCCGTGCCTTTCCCGACCAGCGCAACGAGCTCATCGACCTCCATCACGCGGACGACGCGACGATCGCCGAGTTCGACCTCCTCGGGACCCACCTCGGCAACTTCCGCGGCCTCCCGCCGACCGGTCGCGCGTTCACCTGCCGGACGCTCGCGATCTTCGTCTTCGCGCCGGGATCGGACCGGATCGTCTGCGAGCGCGTCTACTTCGACAGCGCGAGCATCCTGCGCCAGCTCGGGATCGCGAGCGACCCGCTGAGCCTCCAGGGCCGCCTCGGCGTCGTCATCGGCCATCCGCTGACGATCGGGCGGGCGGTGCTGCGGCAGGTGACGGGGCGGTAGGGCGGGCGGGGCCGGGGCGGGCGCGGGTGCGGGCCCGGGTGGTGCTCGCGAGGCCCGCGGCGCTGAGGCGCCGGGTGGTGCTCGCGAGGCCGCGGCGGCGCGCCGGGTGGTGCTCGCGAGGCCGCGGCGCTGACGCGAGAGGGCCCTTACAGGTGCGAGGCGCTCGAACAGCGGGCTGGTTACGGGGGTGGGGAGATGCTCGCGTGGCGAGGTGTGACCTCCCAGCGTGGCTCTGGTGAGGCGGGAGGTCACACCTGGGTCCGCGGCGCGGTGAGTGGAGGATCGCGGTTGCTCAGCAACCGCGATCCTCCACTCACCGCCGGACCCGCACGAACGCCCCGCCATCCGAGCCTTCGTGCGCCTCGGCCACGCGGCAGCCTCCCTCCGCCGTAACCAGACGGCTGTAAGCGCGACGCGCCCACGCAGCCTCACTGCGCTTAGCACCGCGTGCCTCGCGTCCCGCGCCTCGCCGCGCGGCGCCCGCGCCGCCCTACATCGCCCGCCGCCGCGCCGCGAGGCCGCCGGCGGCGATGAGCAGCAGCAGGCCCGCGCCGAGCGGGTAGCCGACCGCGTCGCGGGTGACGGGCTTGGAGCCGAGCTGCGACCCGAGCGCCTGGTAGATCGACCCGAGCCGGCCGGCGTCCTGGGCGGTGAAGGCGCGGCCGCCGCTGGCGTCCGCGATCTGGCGCATCCCCTCGGGATCGGGGACGGCGGGGAGCGGCGGGCCGAAGGGGTCGGGGTTCGGGACCGTCGCGTCGGCGCTGCCGAGCGCCACGGTGTAGACGGGGACATTCATTGCCTTCGCCTGCCGCGCGACGTCGACCGGGTCGGAGCCCTGCGTCGTCGTACCGTCGCTGAGGAGGACGATGGCGGCGGGCGTGCGCGTCGTCTTCTTCGGGCGCAGGAGCCCGAGGGCGACGGCGAGGGCGTCGCCGGTCGCCGTGCCGCCGTTCGCGACCTGGCGGGCGATGGCGGCCTTCGTCACCGCGTGGTTCGTCGAGGGCGCCTCGACGTCGTCCGGCTCGGCCGAGTAGGCGACGATGCCGACCTTCACGCCGCTCGGGAGCTTGTCGACGAAGGACGTCGCCGCGTTCTTCGCCGCCGTGAGCCGATCGGGCGTGACGTCGTTCGCCGCCATCGAGCCCGAGTGGTCGGTGACGAGCATGATCGACGCCTCCTGGAGCGCGACGCGGACCGTGTGCTTCGGGTGAGCCGCGGCGACGACGAGGGCGGCGAGGGCCGCGAGCGCGACCGCCGACGGCAGCCAGCGCCAGTACGCCTCCTGCGGGTTCGCGGCCCGGGCGAGGGACGCCGCGGCCGGGAAGCGCATCGCGAAGCGGTCCCGGCGGCGGCTGCGCGAGGCCATGAGCAGGGCGAGCGCCGGGATCGCGAGCAGACCGAGGAGGGCGATGGGGGTCGCGAACGTCACCGCAGCTCACGCCCCAGGGCGAGGAGCCAGTTCTCGTCCGTCCCGAGCGCGACGTGCCCGACGCGCAGGCGGCGCAGCTCGTCGTGCAGGTGGGCGCGGCGCTCGGCCTCGATCGCGGCGAAGCGCTCGCGGAGCGCCCGCGAGGAGGTGTTCACGCGGACGCTGCGGCCGGTCTCCGGATCGACGACGGACAGCGGGCCGACGTCAGGCAGCTCGAGCTCGCGCGGGTCGAAGATCTCCACGCACAGGAGGGAGTGCCGGGCGCGCAGCGGGCCGAGCGCGAGCGCCGGGTCGAGCGCCGAGCGGAAGTCGGAGACGATGACGACGAGCGCCGGCTGCTGGGCGAGGCGCCCGAGGGCGGCCGCCGCGTCGTAGAGCGCATGCTCGTCCTCGGCGCCGTCGGGGGCGACCCCCTCGGAGAGGACGTGCCGCAGCGCGCCGAACGCCGTCCGGCCCGCCCGCAGCGGCGTGATCCGCGGGGTGCCGGGCGCGCCGAAGCGGACGAGGCCGAGCGCGCCGGCGCGGCGCAGCGCGAGCTGCCCGACGACCTGCGTGACGCCCTCGGCGATGTCCCACTTGAGCCGCTGCGCGGTCCCGAAGGCCATCGACGCGGAGACGTCGAGCAGGATCCACGTCGCCTGCGTCCGCTCGGGGACGTGGAGGCGGACGTGGGGCTCGCCGGTCCGCGCGCTCGCGGCCGGGTCGAGGTGGCGCACGTCGTCCCCGACCTGGTAGCCGCGCAGCTGCGAGAGCTCCGTGCCCGCGCCGACGCCGGGCGCGCGCAGGTCGCCCGGTTGCGAGCGGGCGCTGTGCCGCGTCAGCGCGACATCGAGGGCGTCGATCATCGGCGCGGGCAGCGGCCCTGGTCCCTGCCGGGCGGCGGGGAGCTCGAGTGGGGTGCGCCCCTGGATCAAGCGGCGCGGCTCCGGCCCGACGTCAGACCGTGGCCCGACGGGTCGGCGACGGTCGCGATCGTCCGGTCGAGGATGTCGTCCGGCGTGATGCCCGAGGCGAGCGCGTCGTAGGAGAGGACGAGGCGGTGGCGCAGGACATCCCGCGCGAGGTCCCGCACGTCCTGCGTCGTCGCGTGGCCGCGGCCGCGGAGCAGCGCGAGGACACGCGCCGCGTGGACGAGGCCGATCGAGCCGCGCGGGCTCGCGCCGTGCTGGACCTGACCGGAGAGCTCGTGCAGGCCGTGGGCCGCCGGGTTGCGGGTCGCGTCGGTGAGGGCGACGGCGTAGGAGATGACCTCGCGGCCGACGATGACCTCGCGGGCGGCGTCGCGGTAGCGGGCGAGCCGGTCGAGCGTGAGGAGTTCGCGCACGTCGCGCTCGCCGGCGAGGCTGCGCCCGACGACCGCCGACTCCTCGCTCGTCGTCGGGTAGTCGACGAGGACCTTCATGAGGAAGCGGTCGACCTGGGCCTCGGGCAGCGGATAGGTGCCCTCGGACTCGATCGGGTTCTGGGTCGCCATGACGATGAACGGCTTCGGCACCTCGTAGGCGGTGCCGGCGATCGTCACCTGGCCCTCCTGCATGACCTCGAGCAGCGCCGACTGGACCTTCGCGGGTGCGCGGTTGATCTCGTCGGCGAGGACGAAGTTCGCGAAGACCGGGCCGAGGCCCGTCTCGAAGTCGCCGCTGTTCGGGCGGTAGATCCGCGTGCCGATGATGTCCGAGGGCACGAGGTCGGGGGTGAACTGGATCCGCGCGAACGAGCCGCCGAGGACCTGCGACATCGTCTTGATCGTCAGCGTCTTCGCCAGGCCGGGGACGCCCTCGAGGAGGACGTGACCGCCGGCGAGCAGCGCGACGAGCAGGCGCTCGAGCATCGCGTCCTGGCCGACGATGACCTGCTTGATCTCTTGCAGCGCCTCCTGGAGGGCGGCGCGCGGGTCGTCCGAGACCGGCGCGGGCTGCGCGGGGTCCGGCTGGCTGGGCGGCGTGAAGTCGGTCATGGTCTGTGGGGGGCCTGAGGGGTCGGGGTCACGGGGAAGAGGGACTCAGATGAGGCGGCCGAACCAGCGCACCGAGGTGCCGCCGCCGATGAGCATGAGCAGCGCCGCGGCAGCCGCGAAGGCGGGGACGATCGAGCGCTTCGCCTTGCGGGTGCCGAGCTCGGAGCCGAGGCGCTCGTACACCTGCGAGAGCTTGGCCGACGACGCGCTCGCGTAGAACGCGCCGCCGCCCGCCTCGGCCATCTGCCGCAGCGTCGTGGGATCCGGCGGGACGGGCTTCGTCTGGTAGGTGCCGTTCCTGCGCATGACCCGGATCGTCCCGTTCGGCGTGCCGAGCGCGACGGTGTAGACCCGCACGCCGGCCTTCTTCGCGGCCGCCGCCGCCTTCACGGGATCGACGCCGCGGGTCGAGGCGCCGTCGGAGAGCAGGACGATCGCGGCGGGGGCGCGGCTGTCGGTCTGCTGGCGGCGGCTCGACGGGCGCAGGATGCCGACCGCGGTCTGGACGGCGACCCCGGTCGCGGTGCCACCGCCGGCCTGCATCTGCTGCAGCGCGTCGAAGGCGGCGGCCCGGTCCTGCGTCGGGGACTGCAGGACCGACGCGCGCTGGTTGAACGCCATGATCCCGATGTTCACGCGCTTCGGGATCGTGTTGAGGAACTGCTCGGCCGCGTCACGCGCGGCGCTCAGGCGGTCCGGGGTGATGTCGGTGGCGAGCATCGAGCCGCTCACGTCGGTCATGAGCATGATCGACGCGCGCTCGACGGGCACGGCGACGGACCGCTGCGGTCGCGCGACGGCGAGCAGCAGCGCGACGAGGGCGAGGCCGAAGATGAGGTACGGGACGTGCCGTCGCGGGCCGGGCCGCTGCGGGCTGTGCGAGTCGGCGAGCACGGGCGAGGCGAAGGCCGCGGCCGCCCGCCCCTGCTGCCGGGTGCGCGCGACGTAGACGGCGACGAGCACCGGCACCACCACGAGCGCCAGGAGGGCGGTCGGGTGGCCGAAGCTCACGGGGTCGTCGCGGGTCGGACGCCGAGCGTGATCGTCCGGTCGACCACCTCACCCGTGTCGCGGCGGACCTTCACGGTGATCTTGTCGCCGGGCTGGTGGGCGTTGACGATCCGGGAGATGTCGGAGAACTCGCGGATCTGGTCGCCGTCGATCGAGAGGATGACGTCGCCCGACACGAGGCCGCCGGCCTCGGCGGGGCCGCCGGGCGTCGTCTGCGTGAGCGTCGCGCCGGTGCCCGATGCCGAGGGCTGGGAGGTGATCCCGAGCCAGGCGCGGTCGATCCTCTTCCCCTTCGCGAGAGCGGGGATGACCTGGCGGACGGTGTTCGACGTCACGGCGAAGCCGATGCCGATGTTGCCGCCCTGGCCCGAGGATGAGCCGCCGGTCTCGATCTGCGAGTTCACGCCGATGACCTTGCCGCCGGTGTCGAGCAGCGGCCCGCCGGAGTTGCCGGGGTTGATCGCGGCGTCGGTCTGCAGCGCGTCGTCGATCTCGTAGTTGTTCGGCGCGGGGATCGCGCGGGCGAGGCCCGAGATGATGCCCTCGGTGAGCGTCCGGTCCAGGCCGAACGGGTTGCCGATGGCGACGACCTGGTCGCCGACCCGCACGGCGCTCGAGTCGGCGAGCTGGAGGGGCTTCGCGTCGGCCGGGGCGGACCCGGCGGGGAGCTTCACGACGGCGAGGTCGCTCGACGGATCGGTGCCCTTGACCTCCGCGGTGATGTCGCGACCGGTCGGGCCGAAGCGGACGGTGACGGTCTTCGCGTTGTCGACGACGTGGGCGTTCGTCGCGATCGTCTGGCGGTCTTTCACGAGGAACCCCGTCCCCTCGCCCGTCCCGGTCCGGATCGAGACGACGGCAGGGCTCGCGAGCGCGTAGATCTTCGTCGCGCGCGACTCGCCGGCCTTCGGCTTGATCGGCGTCGACGGCAGCGCCGGGAGCGCGGCGGTCGTGGACGCCCGGTGGCGGTCGTCGTGCGTGCCGATGAGGTAGCCGCCGGCGGCGATGACGCCCACGGTCCCCGCGACGAGACCGGCGACGATCGCGCGGCGGTAGGGCGGAGGGGGCGGGGCGTCGGCGACGGCGACGCGGGGCGGAGCGGCGCCGACAGCCGGCTGCGCGCGCGTCGGCGCCTCCGCCGCCGCGTCCTCCTCGACGTCGGGATCGGGCGCGTCGCCGCGGCGGCCGGAGGGCGCCTTCGACAGTTCGTCTCGCCAGGGGCCGGACCAGAGATGTCGCGGGGAGGGCATCGTGTTCGAACCTAGGTGCCCGACTTATGCGTGGTCTTAACCGGTGCTGAGCGATCCCTGAGCGGCGTCACGATCCCAGCAGCCTCTCAGGAAAGCCCCGCGGGCGGCCCAGCCCCGGCCCTCCAGCCTGCCCGCCATGTCGCTCTCCACCACCCCGGGGCGGCCTCGGCGCGGGTCTTCGGGTTCAGCAGCTGGGCGATCCTCGTGCCGCAGGCGCTGATGAGCGTCGCGAGCGTCTGGCTCGTCCACGACCTCGTCGCGCGCCGGTTCGGGCGGGCAGCCGGGTTCGCCGGCGGCCTCGCGCTCGCCGCCACGCCGATCATCTTCGCGATGTCGCGCCACAACAACCCCGACGCGCTGCCCGTCCTCTGCTCGACGGCGGCGCTGTGGTTCCTCGTCCGCGCGCTGGAGGACGGCCGCACCCGCTGACCCGTCCTCTCCGGCTTCATGGTCGGCCTCGGCTTCGAGACGAAGATGGCCGCGGCGCTGCTCGTCGTCCCGGCGGCCGCGGCCGCGTACCTGTACGTCGCGCCGAAGGGCCGCACCATCGCAGGGAAACAGCTCTCGCTCGGCGGCGCCGCGCTGGCGGTCGTCGGGCTCGCGTGGACGGTGCTCGTGTGGCTCACGCCCGCCGGCCGCCGCCCCTGAGTGTCCGGCACGAGCGACAACTCGATCTGGTCGCTCATCTTCGGCTACGACGGGCTCGGCCGGGTCGACGGCCAGGCGGGCGGGCCGACCGGCGCCGCCGGTCCCGGGGGTCCCGGCGGTCGGCGGTCCCGGCGGCGGGGGTGGTGGCCTCTTCGGCGGCGACCCCGGCGCCTGGCGCCTGCTGAACGACGCGCTCGGCGGGCAGGCCGGCTGGCTGCTCGGCTTCGCCGTCGTCGGCGGGCTCGCCCTCCTCGTGTCGACGCGTCTGCGCCGCAGCGACGCCCGCACCGGCTGGCTCATCGCGGTCGGCGGCACGTTCGCGACAACGGCCTGCGTCTTCAGCACCGCGACGGGCATCTTCCACCCCTACCCGGCATCGCTCGGCTGGCTGCCGCCGGTCCTCGGCGCGGCCGCCGTCGTCGCCGCGGTCGCCCTGGCGCTGCTCGGCGCCGGGCGGGCGCGGGCGGTCGCCGTCGGCGCGATCACCGCGGTGCTTCTCATCGCCCCCGCGACGTGGGCCGCGCAGACGCTCGACCACGCGACGAGCTCGACCTTCCCGGCCGGCGGCCCGGCGAGCGCCGCCGGCGGCTTCGGCGGGCCGGGCGCGGGCGCGACGGGCGACATGTTCGGCGGCAGTACGAGCCTCACCGCGGCACTCGCCTACGCGAAGGCGCACGGCGGCGGCACCGTCGCGGTCTCGAGCCAGCAGGGCGCCTCGGCCGCGATCGTCGCGAGCCCCGGCCCCCCGCGGACGTCGCGGCTCTGGGCGGCTTCTCCGGCCGCGAGAGCGAGGTCTCGATCACGTGGCTCGTCGACGCGGTCCGCGCCGGGAGGATCCGTTACGTCCTGACCGACGGGGCGGGCGGCGGCCCGCAGGACAGCCGCGTGGGCTCGAGCCTGCTCATGGCCGCGGTGCAGAAGGCGGGCGCCCGGACCACGGTGAGCGGCCTGTACGACCTGCAGGGCCGGGCGAGCGCCCTGACGGCGCTCGCCGGCTGACCCGCGGTGAGGCGGCGGCGCGGACGCCGCCGCCTCACCCGTGCGCGACCGGACGCGGCAGGTTGCCGGTCACCACGGCCGCGGGGCGCTCACGCCGGCGTGCCGCGAGGGACTGCGGCTCGCCGCGCGAGGTCTGGGGCGCCGCCGGAGCGGCGCCGTCGAGGAGGCGGAGCGTCACGGCGCAGATGCCGCCGGCGACGGTCACGATGAGCAGGAGCGTGAAGGCGACGGCGAGCACGGAGGACGCCGTCCACATCCACGCCTCGACGCCGACGACGCCGAACACGACGACGTTCGCGAGGGCGATGAAGAGCCCGGGGGAGCGATCGATGAGCATGCGTCGATGCTGTCGCCCCCGGGACCCCGTCCTCCGGACGGCCCACGGGCCTGGCTGCGTAGTTCGCCGCGGCCGTCGCTGCGGGCGGTCCGCGGACCGCCGCCCGTCCCCCGCGCCGCCCCCGCCCCCGCCCCGCCACGCCGCCCCCGTCCCGCCGCCCGCCGTCCCGCCGCCCGCCGTCCCGCCCCCTCACCCCGGCCCCGCGAGATCTGAATGAAGGTTCACGGTGCCCTGAGCACCCTGAACCTTCATTCACCTCGCGCCGGGCCGCCTGCAGGCCGGGGACGACCGGCAGGAGTTCCGCCCGCGCGCGCGTAATCCGCAGGCGTGACGTCCGCCCGCCTCGCGCCACGGATGGTCGCCGCTCTCGCGGCGGTCGCCGCGCTGGGCACGACGCCCGCCACGGCGACGGCACCGGCGCCGCGCCCGGCAGTCGAGCACGTCATCGGGTCGTCCCGGCCGTTCGACCTCGGCGGCTTCCAGACGCTGCTGCCGAAGGTCGACGTCCCCGCGCCGCACCGCGACGGCTACGTGACGCACATGACGGCGGAGCTGCAGTACGCGGACGGGCGGCGGGTCCCGATCCAGCGGGTCATGCTCCACCACCTCGTCTTCCTCGCCTCGGGACAGGGGGCCGGGCGCACCTCGTGCGACGACCGCGCGGGCGAGCCGTTCTACGGGACGGGGGAGGAGCACCAGGACCTCGTGCTGCCCGACGGCTACGGCTACCGCGTCGCGCCGCACATGCGGTGGCGGATGCAGGCGATGCTCATGAGCCACTCGGAGGCGTACGAGCAGGTCCGCGTCGTCTACCGCTACACGCTCGTCATCGGTCGGTCGCTCACCCCCGTCAAGCCCCTCTGGCTGCGCGCCAACGGCTGCACGCCGAACCCGAGCTACGACATCACCGGTGGCGGCGCGCCGGGCTCGGTCCACGTGAAGAGCCACGACTGGACGATGCCGCTGAGCGGCCGCATCGTCGCCGTCGGCTCGCACCTGCACGGCAGCGCGTACGGGATGAAGATCGCGGAGCCGGGCTGCGCCGGCCGCACGATCGTCCGCAACCGCGCCCGCTACGGCAACCCCCACGACCGGGTCTACCGGCTGCGGCCCACCCTCCACGAGCCGGGGCCGATCTCGACCGGCTACTGGATGTCGAGGATCGGCCTCCCCGTCGCCAAGGGGCAGGTCCTCCGGGTGACGGCCGCGTACGACGCCCAGTACCCGCACCCCCAGGTCATGGCGATCGACCACGTCTACGTCGCGCCGGACGAGGCGGCGGCGAAGACGCCGTGCGCGCCGCTGCCCGCGGACCGTCACATCCACTGGGGGCGTCACGACGGCAGCTTCCACTTCCCGCGCGTCATCGTCCCGCTCACGCGCCTGACAGCGGCCGGAGCCCCCGTCCCCGTCGACCGCCCGCCCGGGGCGCAGACGATCCTCACCGCCCGGCGGGCGACGATCCCGCTGAAGGACGCGCAGTTCGCGAACCCGAACATCTCGATCGCGGCCGGCACGACGCTCACCTGGAAGTGGCTCGACCGCGGCGTCGACCACAACGTGCTGCTCGCCAGCGGGCCGCGCAACGTGTCGAGCCCGACGCGCGGCTACGGGGCGACGTACCGGCGGCGGTTCGACACCCCGGGCACCTACCGCCTGTTCTGCTACCTGCACCCGGTGACGATGCAGGAGGTCGTCACCGTGCGGACCGCGGCGGGCACCGTCCCGTTCGACGAGTACGCGGGGGCGGACGGGCGACCGGTCTGGCCCGCGACCCGGCCCGATCCGCCCGTCTCACGCGCGACCCCGCGCAAGGGCGCCTGACCCGCCGCGACTGTCGGCGTGCGGCCGAACGGGGGATATGCCCCCACGAGACCGCACGCTCCGCTGGGCGCGTTCGTCGGCTCGACCGACATCGTCGCGGTGACGAACCCGCTGAGGTGCAGGGCACGCATCACGGGGCCGACACGCCAAGCGGCAGCTCCTGCGCTTCACATCGTCCGATCGGACACGCCAAGGGTGGGGAGTCACGTCGACGACGGGGGGAGTCATGGCATCATCAGGCGCATGCCCGACACGATCTCCTTCGCCCGTGGTGCGCCGTCCCTCGACATCGTCGACGTCGAGGGCCTGAAGGCCGCCGCCGCCGCCGCCTTCGACGAGGACGCCGCCGGCACCACCGCCTACGGCACGTCCGTCGGGTACGTCCCGCTGCGGAACTGGCTCGCCGAGCGCCACGGCGTGCAGCCGGAGAACGTGCTCGTCACGAACGGCTCGATGCAGGCCGACGCGTTCCTCTTCGACGAGCTCGTCTCCTCGGGCGACGCGGTCATCGTCGAGAAGCCGACGTACGACCGCACGCTGCTCTCGCTCAAGGGCCGCGGCGCTGACGTGCGCATGGTCTCCCTCGCCAGCGACGGCATCGACACCGACGAGCTGCGCGCGCTGCTCGAGTCCGGGGTCCGCCCGACGCTCGCGCACATCATCCCGAACTTCCAGAACCCGGCCGGCTACACGCTCTCGCTCGAGAAGCGCCACGCGCTGCTCGCGCTCGCGGCCGAGTACGGCTTCACGATCTTCGAGGACGACCCGTACGTCGCGATCCGCTTCACGGGCGAGCAGCTGCCCACGATGCTCGAGCTCGACGAGGGCAAGGGGAACGTCGTCTATGCGTCCTCGTTCTCCAAGACCGTCTGCCCCGGCATCCGGGTCGGCTACCTCGTCGGCGCCGCCGACACGATCAAGGCGATCGCGGGCCGGGCGACGAACACGTACATCTCGCCGAACCAGGTCGCGCAGTCGATCGTCTACCGCTTCTGCGTGGGCGGGGGCCTCGACCGCTCGATCGCGACGGTGAAGGCCGCGCTCGCCGAGCGCGTCGCCGCGCTGACGGCGGCGCTCGACCGCGAGCTGCCGGAGGCGTCCTACGTCGCCCCCGAGGGCGGGTACTTCATGTGGGTCTCGCTGCCCGAGGGCACCGACGTCGCGCAGCTGTTCACCGCGGCGGGCGAGCATGGCGTGACGTTCGTCAAGGGGACGGACTTCCTCCTCGAGGGCGGGGAGAACACCCTCCGCCTCGCGTACTCCGGCACGCCGGTCGCGCAGGTGGAGGAGGGCATCAAGCGCCTCGCCGCGGCCTACCGCTCGCTGCCCGCGGCGGTCTGAGCCGGCGGGCCCGCGCCGTCGGCGTGTGGTCTCGTGGGGGATATGACCCCGCGAGACCGCACGCCGCGGTCACCGCTCGGGGTCAGCGCCCGTAGCGGTCCTTCCCGAGGACGAGCGCCTCGGGAAGGGTCACGCGCGGCGGCGGTGACGGGTCGGCGACGACGCTCACCGTCGCGCCGACGGAGGGGGTGACGGTGCAGCGCGTGCCGTCGGGCGTCTCGACGACGACCTCCTCGGCGTCGCTGACGACGAGCGTCCCCTCGAGGTCGGGCTCCAGGCCGGAGCGCTTGAGGTAGTGCAGGAGATCCTCGGCCTCGTTCTCGAAGCGGAGGATGCGGACCTTCGCGCCGATCGAGACGTCCGCGAGCGGGACCCCGTCGACGCGCGTGCGGACCTCGATCGGGTGGCCGTGTGGGCAGGTCTTCGCGTCGCCGATGGCGCGCTTCATGTACGCCTCGAAGCGGGGGGACATCGCGTGCTCGAGGCGCTCGGCCTCCTCGTGCACGTCGTCCCACGGCACGCCGACGACGTCGGTGAGGTAGCGCTCGATGAGGCGGTGGCGGCTGACGATGTCGGTCGCGTGGACGAGCCCGGACTCGGTGAACGAGATCGCCTTGCTCGAGTCGCGGGTGATGTACCCGTCGCGCTCGAGGCGGCCGACCATCTCGTGGACCGTCGGCGCCGAGAGCTGCATCGCGCGGGCGATGTTCGCGCCGGTCATCGGCAGCCCGGCCTCGTAGAGCCAGAAGAGGGTCTGGAGGTACTCCTCCTCGGCGACGGTGACGGTGTCGGAACTCACCGACTCATCGTATCGGTGGGGCCCGCGCCTTCCATAGACTCGCGCGATGCAGATCCAGACCGGCACGCGCGCGTTCATCACCGGGGCCTCACGCGGGATCGGGCGCGCCCTCGCCGTCGACCTCGCCGGGCGGGGTGCGACGCTCGGGCTCGCCGCCCGGTCGACCGACGAGCTCGAGGCGCTGGCGGCGACGCTCCCCGGCGAGCACCACGTCCTGCGCTGCGACGTCGCGGACGAGGCGTCCGTCCGCGAGGCGATCGCCGCGTTCGCCGCGGCGGCCGGAGGCCTCGACCTCCTCGTCGCGAACGCCGGCCTGACGCACTACGGCCCGTTCCGCGATCAGACGATGGACCAGCTGCGCCAGATGACCGACGTCAACTGGTACGGGACGCTCTTCACGGTCCACGCCGGGCTCCCGCTGCTGCTCGCGCAGGCGCCCGCCCGGCCGGGACACATCGTCATCGTCTCCTCCGGTGCGGGCCTGCGGTCGTTCCCGAGCGCCGCGGTCTACGGGGCGACGAAGGCCGCGCAACGAATGTTCGGCGAGGCGCTGCGCCACGAGCTCGGCGGCACGGGCGTCGGGCTCACCGTCGTCTACCCGGGCGAGATCAAGTCCTCGCTCCACGACCACGAGAAGGCCCGCATGCCCGCCTGGTATCACGGCGACGAGAAGGCGGCACCGGCCGAGGCGCTCGTGGAGAAGATCGTCGCCGCCGTCGAGGCCGACGACCGCGCCGTCCACTTCCCGCCGTTCGTCCGCCTGCTCGGCGCGGTCCACGGCCTCTCCCCGAAGCTCGCCGACCGCCTCCTCCACCGCCTCCGCGGCGCCTCCGCGGCGCCGCGGCTCGACTGACGCGCGCAGCGCCCCGTCCTCCGGAAGGTGAATGAAGATCCAGGGGGCCCACCGCCCCCTGAATCGTCATTCAGGTCGGGTCGGGCGGCGCCGGCGCGCCCCCGGCGGGGCGCTGGCGGGGGACGCCCACCTCGTCGAGCTCCTTCACCCGCGTCGCCATCCGGTCCTCGGCGAGCCGCAGCAGCGCACGCGTCGCCGCCGACAGCTGCGCGCCGCGCCGCCAGATGAAGGCGAAGTTGTCGTACAGCGGCGGGGACATCGGGACCCAGCCGAGCTGCGGCGGAATGCGGTCGCCCATCCCGGCGAGCCACGCGCGCGAGGTGATCGTGTCGCCGTACCCGCGGCCCGCGAGCTCCACGGCCGCCTCCGGGTCCTCGACGTCGATGACCGGCTCGATGCGGACCCCGGCGGCCTGCGCGCGCTCGGCGAGCTGCCGGCGCACCGGGTCCTCGTTGCCGAAGGTCGAGTCGGGGAGGATGAGGGGAACGGCGGCGACGGCCTGGATCGTCGCGCGGTGGGCGAGGCGCTCGGGGTCGATCGACGCGTAGACGATCTCGTCGCGGGTGATCGGGCGCAGCTCCATCCCGCGGTCGTCGACGGGGAGGGCGACCATCCCCGCCTCGAGCGCCCCCGAGCGCACGGCGTCCGCGGTCTCCGACGAGTTCTGCCCGATGAGGCGCAGTCGCACGTCCGGGTAGCGGCGGCGGAAGTCGGCCGCGAGGTCGGTCCCGAGGAAGTAGCGCGCGCTGCCGAAGGTGCCGAAGACGGCGGTGCCGCCCTTGAGCTCGCGGATCGCGCCGACGGACGCGCGCGCCGCCTCCGCGGCGTCCAGGACGGCGATCGCGTGGGAGCGCAGCGCCTCGCCCGCCTCGGTGACGACGAGCCCCCGCCCGACCCGCCGGAAGAGCTGCACGCCGAACTCGGCCTCCAGGCGCCGGACCTGGTCCGACAGCGACGGCTGCGCCATGTGCAGCTCCTCGGCGGCCGCGCTGAACGACCCGTGCTCACAGGCGGCGAGGAAATACTCGAGCTGCGCCAACGTCAAGGCAGAACCTCCTGGTTGTCAAGCCAATCAAGGCTACCGCAATGGCTTGCCGAAGCGGAACATGCTTGACATGACCTTCTTCGCCATCCTCATCGGAACCGCCGCCGTCGCCATCGCCTCGCCCCGCTACGGCACCGACAGCCGTCGCGACGAGAAGAACTGGTAGCCGCGTGGACCCCCGCGGGACCGGACTGGTGGTCGCCTCTGCGGCGAGCTTCGGCGTCATGGCCGTGCTCGCCAAGGACGGCGCCTCCACGGGAGCCGGCGTCACCACGATCCTCACCGGTCGCTTCCTCGTCGCGGCGGTCCTCTTCGCCGCGCTCGCCGCCGCGCGGGGCACGCGCCTGCGCACGCTGCCGCGCCGCGCGGTCCTGCAGACGCTCGCGCTCGGGGCCGTCCTCTACGCGACGGAGTCGACCGTGTACTTCAGCGCGCTGGACCACGTCGACGCGTCGATCGCCTCGCTCGTCATCTGCACCTACCCGGCGCTCGTCCTCGTGCTCGCCGTCGCGCTGCGCCGTGAGCGCGCCCACGCCCGCCAGCTCGTCGCGCTCGTCCTCGCCCTCGGCGGCGCGCTCCTCGTCCTCAGCGCCGGAGCCGGCGGCCACATCGACGGGATCGGCCTAGCGCTGACGCTCGGCTCGACCGTCCTCTACGCCACGTACGTCACCGTCGCCGACGGCGTCTCCGGCGACCTCGACCCGCTCGCCTTCGGCGGCCTGCTCTCCGCCGGCGCCGCGACGTCGCTCGTCGTCCTCGGGACGCTCACGGGCCGCCTGCACCCGGCGGCCTACGCCGACCCGTCGCTGCTCGCCGACGTCGCGCTCATCGCCGTCGTCTCCACCGTCCTCGCCGTCACCGCGTTCTTCGCCGGGATGCGCCGGATCGGGGCGACCGGCGCATCGACCGTCGCGTCGATCGAGCCGGTCTTCACCGTCCTGCTCGCCGCGGCCTTCCTCCACGAGCGGCTCACGGGCGTGCAGGCGCTCGGCGGCCTCGTCGTCCTCTCCGGGATCCTGCTGGTGAAGGGCGGCCACGTGCGGGGTAGCCTCCCGGGCGATGGCTCTCCCGCTCGCCCCGCCCCTCCTGCCGCAGCTCGCCCGCTCACGCTCGAGCCTGCCTGACGAGGAGGGCGCCTGGGGCTACGAGCCCAAGTGGGACGGCTTCCGCTGCGTGGCCTTCGTCGACGGGACGGAGGCCGACCTGCGCTCGCGCAACGACAAGCCGCTCACCCGCTACTTCCCGGAGCTGGCCTTCCCCGAGGGCCGCTACGTCCTCGACGGGGAGATCGTCATCCTCGACGCCGAGGGGGGCACGGAGTTCGACCTACTCGGCCAGCGCATCCACCCGGCCGCCTCGCGGATCGAGCGGCTGAGCGTCGAGACCCCGGCGGTCTTCATCGCCTTCGACCTGCTCGCGCACGGGGACGAGGTCCTCATGGACCGGCCCTACGCCGAGCGCCGCGCCGCGCTCGAGCAGCTCGTCTCAGGGCCGGTCCGCCTGACGCCGATGGTCCGCACGGCCGCCGAGGCGGAGGACTGGCTGCACACGACCGAGGGCGTCATCGCGAAGGAGCTCGGCGCGCCCTACCGGCCCGGCGAGCGCAAGGGCATGGCGAAGGTCAAGCGCCTGCGCACCATCGACGCGGTCGTCGCCGGCTGGCGGCCCGGCAAGGAGGAGGGGACGCTCGGCGCGCTCATCCTCGGCCTCTACACGCCCGAGGGCGACCTGCGCGTCGTCGGTCACTCCTCCGGCTTCACCGCCAAGCGCAAGCGCGAGCTCCCCGACGAGCTCGCCCCGTACGAGGACGGGAGCCGCGGGACCGGCGACCCGTCGCGCTGGAAGTCGGCGAAGGAGCTCGAATGGATCGGGCTGCGGCCGGAGCTCGTCGTCGAGGTGACCTTCGACCAGGTGAGCGACGGGCGCATCCGGCACGGCGCGAAGGTCGCCCGCTGGCGCGAGGACAAGCCGCCGCGCGAGTGCACGGTGGACCAGCTGGACAGCTGAGCGCCGATGACCCGCCACGTCGACGAGGTGGAGCAGGCCCTCTACCGCTACGCGGCGGGGGCGTTCCCGATGGACGACGAGCTCGCGCCGGACCTGCCGTGGTACGTCGCGCCCCAGCGGGCGGTGTTCGAGCTCGACGAGGAGGCGCGCGCGGCACTGCGCCGCAAGGTCCGGCGGGACGTGCGGGCGTGCGAGGCCTTCCGCCTCGGCGTCGACGAGGCGTACGACACGGTGCTCGAGCTGTGTGCGGCACCGCCGTCCGGGGAGGGCGTGTGGATCACGCCGCGGCTCGCGCTCCTGTACCGCAGGCTCCATCGGGCGGGCTTCGCGCACAGCTTCGAGCTGTGGACGCCGGAGGGCGAGCTCGCCGCGGGCATCCTCGGGATCGTGATCGGGCGGGCGGCGATGCTCGAGTCGATGCGGCGCAGGCGCCCCGCGGCGGGGAACGCGCTGCTGTCCCGGACGCTCGACCACCTCGCCGCCGCCGGCATGGTCCTCTGCGACATCCAGCTCCCGACGCCGCACACGCGCCGGCTCGGCTGCGTCCTCGTCGAGCAGGCCGAGTACGAGGCGCGCCTGCAGCGGGCGATCGGGGGCTGACGTGGCGCGCCGTCCCTGCCTCGTCGCCCCCGACAGCTTCAAGGGGACGTCCACCGCCGCGCAGGTCGCGGCGGCGATCGGGCGCGGGCTCGAGGCGGCCGGGGAGCCGCCGCCCGACCTCTGCCCGCTCGCGGACGGCGGGGAGGGGACCCTCGCGGTGCTCCTCACCGCGCTCGGCGGGAGCACCGGCGGCGCGCGCGTCAGCGGTCCGCTCGGCGCCCCGCTGCACGCGGGCTACGCGCTCGTGGAGGACGGCGGGACCGCGATCGTCGAAGTCGCCGCGGCGAGCGGGCTCGGCCTCGTCCCCGAGGAGGCACGCGGGCCGGACGCGGCCTGGGAGGCCTCGACGCGCGGCACCGGCGAGCTCATCGTCGCGGCCGCCCGCGCGGGCGCGGAGGTCGTCCTCGTGGCGGCCGGCGGGTCGGCGACGAGCGACGGCGGCGCCGGGGCGATCGCGGCGATCGAGGAGGCGGGCGGCCTCGGTCACGCGAAGCTCGTCGTCCTCTGCGACGTCCGCACGCCCTACGAGCGCTGCGCCGAGGTCTTCGGGCCGCAGAAGGGCGCCGACCCCGCGACCGTCGACCGGCTGCGGGCGCGCCTCGACGCGCACGCCGTGGCGCTGCCGCAGGACCCGCGCGGCGTCCCGCTCAGCGGTGCGGCCGGCGGCCTGGCGGGCGGGCTGTGGGCCGCGTTCGGCGCGCACCTCGAGCCCGGGGCGCCGTTCGTCCTCGACGCCGTCGGCTACGACGAACGGATGCGCGCGGCGCAGGCGGTCGTCCTCGGGGAGGGGCGCCTGGACGCGCAGACGCTGCAGGGCAAGATCGTGGGGGAGGCCGCCACGCGGGCGCGACAGGCGGGCGTCCCGTGTCACGCGATCGTCGGCGAGGACGCGCTCGAGCCCTTCGGCCACCGCATCGTCGACGTGCACGTCGTCCGCGAGGCGACGACGCTCGCGGAGATCGAGGCCGCCGCGGCGTCCCTCGCCGGCGTCCTCTGAGGCCGGCCGCGCCGGCGCGGCATCGCGCGGCTCGGGTCCGTCGGTCATCTCCTCGGCCGCCGGCCGATGGGGAGCCGGACCTGAGCGGTGCTGCGCATCGGGCGCGCCGCGAGTCGCCGGGACGGGCTCGGCCGATACGCTCGCCGACGCACCGTGCCGGAACGCCCGCGTCCCCAGCTGCCCACGCCCCTGCGCGGCGTGAACTTCCCGACTCCCTTCGGACGGCGGGCAGTCGTCGTCGGCGCGGGCTCGTTCGGGACGGCCGTCGCGGTCCTCCTCGCGCGTGGCGGGTTGCGCACGACGCTCCAGGCGCGCACGCCCGAGCAGGCCGAGCGCCTGGACGCCGACCGCGAGAACGCCGTCTACCTCCCGGGCGTCCGGTTCCCCGACGCGCTGCGCATCGGCCACGTCGGGGACGGCCTCGCGCGGGCCGACTACGTCCTCCTCGGGGTCCCCTCGCGCGGGCTGCACGAGGTCATCGACGGGCTCACCGCGGCGGGGCTTCCGCCCAAGGCGAAGCTCGTGTCGCTCGCCAAGGGCCTCGTCCCCCCGGACGGCATCGCGCCCACGGTGATGCTCCGCCAGAGCTTCGGCGCCGGTCGCGTCGGCTGCATCGGCGGACCCGCCCACGCGCGCGAGATGGTCCACGAGGGCGCGGGGCTCGTCGCCGCCTCGGAGGACGAGGAGCTCGCGCACGCGCTCGCGCAGGTCTTCATCCGCGCGGGGGTCGTCTGCGAGGAGTCGAACGACCCGGTCGGCGTCGAGCTCGCCGGGGCCGCGAAGAACGCCGCGGCGCTCGCCGCCGGGGCGACCGAGCGGCAGGGCCTCAACGCGGCAGGGGCGGCGGCCGGGCACATCTTCGCGGAGGTCTGGCGCTTCGCCGCCATGCAGTCCCCGCCCGCGCAGCCGGAGTCGATGATCGGCCTCGCGGGGACGGGCGACCTCGTCGCCACCGCGCTCGCCCCGCAGTCCCGCAACCGCCGCGCGGGCGAGCTGCTCGGCGAGGGCGTGCCGACGGAGGAGATCCCCGCCCGCATCGGGCAGGCCGTCGAGGCGCTCGAGTCGGTGCCGCTGCTCGCCGCCGCGCTCGAACGAGCGGGCGTCGACGCGCCGGTGACGAGGGGCCTCGCCGCGCTCATCGCCGGGGAGCTGCCGCTCGAGGGCTGGATCGGTCTCGTCCGCACGACCGTCCCGCCGCCGGCCCGCTTCCGCCGCCTCGGCGCGGACGGGCGTCCGCTCCGCGACCGCTGGTGGACCCGCCTGGCCCGCCGCCGGCGCGAGTGGCACGCGGCGCGACGGGCCGGGCTGCCCGCGCCGCCGCCCGGCCGGTAGCGCCCGCACGGCCGGCCGGGACCGTTCGCAGCTGACCGTCCGGCTCAAGCCGGGCCGGGGTTCTGCCGATGCGGACGGACACCCCCGAGCAGTTTCTCGACCAGGGCACCCCCGTCGCGAGGCGGGTCCGCAACGCCACGGGACTCCACCGGAGTCAGCCGGGCTGCCAACACCGTGGTGCTCCTGACCGCCTCCGGGCCGGCCGGCACACAGCGTCTCGAGGATCGTCACAGCGGCTGCTCGCCCCGGAAGGACCCCCATGTCGAGTCCCCTCAAGCGCATCACCGTGGCCGTCGGCCTCGGGCTGGCGCTCGCAACCGTGCCGGCCGCCGCGCAGGCGTCGGCGGTCGACCTCGGGACGGCGAAGCCGTTCGTCGTGCTCGGCGGCTCGACCGTCACGAACACCGGCCCCTCGGTGCTCGGCGGCGACCTCGGCGTGTCCCCGGGCACCGCGCTCGTCGGGTTCGGCCTCCCCGCCGTCGTCGGCGGCGCGACCCACGCCAACGACGCGGTGGCGCTGCAGGCGCAGGCCGACCTGACGACGGCCTACGGCGTCGCGGCCGGTCAGCCCGTCGCCCCGGCCGACGACCTGACGGGCGTCGACCTCGGCGGCCGGACGCTCACCGCCGGGGCGTACCGCTTCACCTCGTCCGCCCAGCTCACCGGCCAGGTCACCTTCGACGCCCAGGGGGACCCGGCGGCGCAGTTCGTCGTCGAGGTCGCCTCGACGCTCATCACCGCCCCGGCGAGCTCGGTCCGGCTCGTGAACGGCGCGTCGGCCTGCAACATCTACTGGCAGGTGGGGAGCTCCGCGACGCTCGACACCGCGACCGCCTTCCAGGGGAACGTCCTCGCGCTCACGAGCATCACCCTGAACACCGGCGCGACCGCCACGGGGCGGATGCTCGCCCGGAACGGCGCCGTGACGCTCGACACGAACGTGCTCGTGCGCCCGGATTGCGCCACCGGTTCGACGACGACACCGGCCGGCACCACGCCCCCGGCCGGCACCCCCGTGCCCACCGGCCCGGTTCCCGCTGGTCCGGTTCCCGCCGGTCCGGTCCCCGCTGGCCCGGTTCCCGCTGGCCCGGTTCCCGCCGGCCCGGTATCGCCCGGTTCGCCGTCCGCCGCGACGCCGCCGCTCGCGGTCCCCGTGCCCTCCGAGAAGACCCACGGCGGGACGTCGATCTTCGTCGGCTCCCCCCGCGGCAACTGCACCGCCGGCTTCCGCGGCGCCGTCGGCGGCCGCCGGATCAAGCACGTCGCCTTCAGCATCGACCGCCGCCGGCTCACCGCCCTGCCGGGCCCGGGGCATCACGTCTACGTCCTCGCGGGGCCCGGTATGCACTGGGTCCGCGCCCGCGTGACGTACACCGACGCCACCCGCGCCCGCACGCTCAAGCTGCGCTACCGCGCCTGCGCCGCCGCCGTTCTGCGCCCCCGGCCCGGCCCGGCCGCGTTCACCGGATGACCCGCTCCGTGCGTGTCGCCCTGGCGGGCACCCTCGCCGCGCTGGCCTGCGTCCCGGCCGCGGCCGCGGCGGCCGCGGGCCCCGCGGTCCCGGCGAACCAGCCGCTCGTCGTCCTGCGGGCCGACCACGTCGCCCGGGCCCGGCCCGCCGCGGCCGCGGCCGTCGTCGAGACGGTGAGCGCCCGGCGGCCGCTGACCGGCGTCCCGACGATCCTGCCGGTGCTCGGCCACGCCACGGACGCCGCCGGCGCCCGCTGGGTCCGCGTCCGGCTCCCCGGGCGGCCGAACGGCCACGTCGGCTGGATCGCCACCGTGCAGACCGACGCGTCGTCCACCGAGTGGCTGCTCGCGCTCGACCTCTCCGCGCGGCAGGTCACCGTCTACCGCGACGGCCTGGTCGCCCGGCGCTTCCGCGCGGTCGTCGGCAAGGCGTCCACGCCGACCCCGAGGGGCCGCTTCTTCGTCGAGGAGGCGGTGGCCCTCAGCGCGCGCGACGCGGGCGCGCCATTCGCGCTCGCCACGAGCGCCCGCTCGAACGTCCTGCAGGAGTTCGACGGCGGGCCCGGTCAGATCGCGCTGCACGGGACGAACAACATCTCGGGCGCGCTCGGGACCGCGTCCTCGCACGGCTGCGTCCGCGTCGCCACGAGCGCGATCCGCTGGCTCGCCGCCCGCATCGGCAGCGGCGTCCCGCTGATCGTCAGGGCGTGACGGCGGGGCCGACGAGCGCGACCGCGAGCGCACGCGGCACCGACCCCTCGCCGTGCGCCTTGCGGTCGGCGTGGATGAGGTACGCCATCGCCGCCGCCACCACGAGCAGCGCGAGCAGGAACTTCCAGCCGTAGGTGCGCAGCCACTCGCCCATGTCGCCGGGAGCCTACGCCCGCTCGGCGAGCGTCGTCACGACCGCCTCGTAGACGCCGGCGCCGTACCCGGCCTCGGTGATCCGGACGGTGCCCTCCGCGGCGCCGACGGCCTCCCGCATCGACGGGTCCTGCTCGATCGCGTTCGCCATGAGCCAGAAGGTGCGCACGGCGGCCGCCATCTGCAGGTCCTCGCGCGAATCGCCGCAGGCGATCGTCTCGTCGCGCTCGTAGGCCCGGGCCTGCCGGTGGAAGGCGAGCCCGGCCGCCTTGGAGACCGTGCGCGGGACGAGGTGGTAGGCGCGCACCTGGTCGAGGGCCGCGAGGTCCGGGGAGCGGCGGTGCACGCCGCCGTTGTCGAGCAGCCGCAGCGAGCCGAAGCCGTGCTGCTGGAGCAGCGCGTCGGCCTCGGCGGTGTCGACGTGCCCGCGCAGCAGGTGGCTCACCTCGCGCCCGGCGGACCAGGGCAGGTGCTCCTCCAGGCGGCCGCGGTAATGCTCGAGCAGCAGCGCGGGCGCGCCCGCCGCCGCGACCTGCTCGTGGATCGACTGCGCGCCGGGCTGCCACTCGCCCGTGAGCCAGTGCACCTCGCCGTCGAGCAGGACGCCTGCGCCCGCCTCGAAGACCGCGGACGTCTGGCCGAGCAGCCGGGCGGTCTCGGCGATCGTCCGCTGCCCGCGCCCGGTGACGATGCAGAGCTCGACCCCGGCCCGCGCGCACGCCTCGATGGCGCGGGCGCCGAGCAGGCTCGGCTTCCTCTCGCCGCCGAGGAAGAGGTTCCCGCCGGGCCCGAGGAGGGTCCCGTCAAGGTCGACGTACACGCAGCGCAGCACCGCCGGGCAGCGTACCGGCGGGGCGCCCGCGGCCGCGGCCGCCCCGCCCGCGGATCAGGCGGCGGCCGCGGCCGCCGCCGGCGTCGTCCCGCCGACCGGGGGGATGAGGCCCGCCTCGGTCGCCTTCAGGACGGCGGCGGTCCCGCCGACGCCGGCGGCGAGCTGCGCGAAGGCGCTGAACAGGCTGCCCTCGTCGGCGTCGCGGAACCAGTCGAGCGAGAGCGACCCCGGGCCCTGCGCGGTGATCGCGAAGACCGCCGCCATGAGGACGAGGTTGTACTCGAAGCCGTTCTTCGTCGCCCACGGCCCGTTCTGGGCGTGGACCTTGTGGATCGCCATCGCCATCGTGCCCGTCACCGCGGTCGCGCCGAGCGGCGTGAGGAACCCGGCCGCGAGCAGCGCGCCGCCGCCGGCCTCCGCGGCGCCGGCCACGGTCGCGTGCGTCCGGCCGGGCGTCAGGCCCATCGACTCGAACGCCTCCCCGGTCTTCTCCAGGCCGCCGCCGCCGAAGGCGCCCGTCAGCTTCTGCAGGCCGTGCCCGACGAACAGCCCGCCGACCACCACGCGCAACACCGTCATTCCGAGTCTCATGTCTTCTCGCTCCTTGGGGATTTCCGGGACGCGGCCCCGCCGGACGCGCGCTACCTTCGACTCCTCCCCGTATGGCGACCGTCCCAATCACGAGCCCGCTCGGGCCCGACCCCGACGACCCGTGGCACGCCCTCATCGAGACCGGTCGCGGGGACGAGCGCCTCGTCCGGGAGGCCCTCGACCGCCCGCGGGACGCGCGCACCGTCGCGATCCCGGGGGAGCTGCACCCGCTCGTCGCCGAGGCGCTCGGGCGCCGCGGCATCGACCGCCTCTACACGCATCAGGCCGAGGCGCTCGAGGCCGCGTGGGACGGACCGACGATCGTCACGACGGGGACCGCGTCGGGCAAGTCGCTGTGCTTCACGCTGCCGACCCTCGACGTCCTCTGCCGCGACCCCAAGGCGCGCGCGATCTACCTCTACCCGACGAAGGCGCTCGCGCAGGACCAGGCCCGTTCGCTGCACGCGTTCGGCCTCCACAAGCAGGTCCGCCCGGCGATCTACGACGGCGACACCCGGCAGGAGGACCGTCGCGCGATCCGCAAGAACGCGAACCTCATCCTCACGAACCCGGACATGCTGCACACGGGCGTGCTGCCGCACCACCGGCTCTGGGGGGACCTCTTCGCGAACCTCGCGGTCGTCGTCGTCGACGAGGCGCACGTCTACCGCGGGGTGTTCGGCTCGCACGTCGCCAACGTCCTGCGCCGCCTGCGTCGGATCGCGCACGCCTACGGGACCGACCCGCGCTTCCTCCTCGCGAGCGCGACGATCGCCAACCCCGTCGAGCTCGCCGAGCGGCTGACGGGCCTCGACGACATCGCGCTCGTCGACGACGACGGCGCGCCGGGCGCCCGCCGGCAGATCGCGATGTGGAACCCGCCGGTCGTCGACGACGTCCTGCAGACGCGCGGCAGCCCGATGGCCGAGGCGGCGGAGATCGTGGCGGACCTCGTGCGCGAGGGCGCGCGGACGATCTGCTTCATCAAGTCCCGCAAGGGCGTCGAGCTCGTCGCGAAGCTCACCCGCGAGCGCCTCGACAAGCACCAGGCCGAGCGCGTCGCCCCCTACCGCGCCGGCTACACGCCGCAGCAGCGCCGCGAGCTCGAGGCGCAGCTCACCCGCGGGGACCTGCTCGCGGTCATCACGACCGACGCGCTCGAGCTCGGCATCGACATCGGCTCGCTCGACGCGTGCGTCGTCGTGACCTTCCCGGGGACGGTCGCCTCCCTGCGGCAGATGTGGGGGCGGGCAGGCCGGCGCGGGCGCGGCCTCGCCGTCTACATCGCGGGGGACGACGCCCTGGACCAGTTCTTCTGCCGCCACCCGGACGAGTTCCTCGACCGCCCCGTCGAGTCCGCGATCCTCGACCACGAGAGCGAGGAGATCCACGCCGCGCACCTGCTGTGCGCCGCGCACGAGGGGCCGATCGACCCGGTGCGGGACGTCGAGACGCTCGGGGACGGCGTGCGGACCGCCTGCGAGGCGCTCGTCTCCGTCGGCCTGCTCGTCGAGCGGCGCGGGACGTACGTCCTGCGCCAGGCGGACGACTACCCGGCTGCCCGCGTCTCCCTCCGCTCCGCGTCACCGGACTCCGTCGCGATCGTCGACCTCTCCAGCGGCGAGCTGCTCGGCACCGTCGACGCGGCGCGCTCGCACACGACCGTCCACGACGGCGCCGTCTACCTGCACCAGGGGCGCTCCTACGAGGTCCGCGAGCTCGACCTCGACGGGCGCCGCGCGCTCGTCGAGCCGTTCGACGGGGACTGGTACACGCAGCCGAAGAAGGAGACGGAGACCTTCGTCGAGAAGCTCCTCGACCGCCGCGACACGATGGGCGTCGTCCTCTCCTACGGCGTCGTCACCGTCACCGACACGGTCCACGCCTACCAGCGCAAGCGGCTGCCCTCGCAGGAGGTCATCGATCTGCAGACGCTCGACCTGCCGCCGCTCGCCTTCACGACGCGGGCGCTGTGGTACGAGCTCGGCGCCGACGTCCTGGACGGCCTGCCGCGGGAGGCCCTCCTGGGCGCGCTGCACGCCGTCGAGCACGCGCAGATCGCCGTCCTGCCCCTCATCGCGATGTGCGACCGCTGGGACATCGGCGGCCTCTCGACGAACCTGCACCCGCAGACCGGTGGCCCGGCGATCTTCATCTACGACGGGCACCCCGGCGGCATCGGCATCACGCGGCAGGGCTTCGCGTCCTTCGAGCGGCTCGCCGCGGACGCCGCGCGGCTCATCGGCGAGTGCCCGTGCGAGTCCGGCTGCCCGTCGTGCGTGCAGTCGCCGAAGTGCGGCAACCTCAACGACCCGCTCCACAAGGCGGGAGCCCTCGAGGTGCTCGGTCGGATGCTCGCGCGGCGCTGACCCCGACCGCGCCGCGGGCGCCCCTGCAACGCGCCACCCGGCCCGCTGCAGCTTCTCCGGACCCTGAACCCCGGCAAAGCTGCGCAAAGCTGCCGCGGGCCTGGAGGGCGGGGCCCCCGATCCCGAGTCTCCGTCCATGCCGGGGTTGTGGCAGAGAGGGACGACGGGCATCGCCGGGGGACTCCTGGCGGCGATGCTCCTCGTCACGCCTGCGCACGCCGTGGACACCGGCGGGGCGAGTGCCCCGCCGATCCGCGGCAGCGTCGGCGGAGTGGAGTACGGCAGCCCGCTCAAGGGGGCGCAGGCGCCGCGCGCGACCCGGTTCGCGGTGACTCCACGCACGGTGACGGCGGGTGGCAGCCCGCCGTCCATCGTGCTGCGCATCGACCAGCAGGGCGTCCCGCGGGTGCTCGCGCGCATCGTCGTCTCCCGGCCGCGGGGCCGCCCGATCACGATCGCGCTCGGCGCCGTCCCGGTCGGGCACGTCCTGCGCCCGCGCTGGCCGAAGGGCGTCGCGCTCGTCGCCGGCCGCTACACGTTCCGCGTCCACGCCGCCGACCAGGGCGGTCTGCAGCTCGCGCGTCCGCATGTCGCCCCCGGCCGCGCGGTGCTCGTCGTCCGCCCCCGGCCCCGCCCGAAGCCGAAGCCGAAGCCGAAGCCGAGGCCGAAGGCCGTCCCGAAGCCCGTCGCCGTGCCCGTCGTCCCCGCGCCGGCGCCGGTGCTCACGCCGGTGACGGTGGCGGGCGGCGTCTTCCCGGTGCAGGGCCCGTACCGCTTCGGCGACCTCTTCGCCGCGCCGCGCCAGGGCTACAGCCACCAGGGTGTCGACATCCTCGCCGCGCAGGGCCTCCCCGTCGTCTCGCCGACGGCGGGCACGATCCGCTACACCGACTACCAGGCGTCGGCCGCGGGCGAGTACGTCGTCGAGCGGCTCGCCGATGGTCGCGACATCTTCCTCGCGCACTGCGTCCGCCACTCGACCGCCGTCGCACCGGGGCAGACCGTCGCGGCCGGCACCCTGCTCTGCCGCGTCGGCCAGACCGGTGACGCGACCGGCCCGCACCTGCACTTCGAGCTGTGGCCGCAGGGCTGGCGCGACGTGAAGGGGACGGCCCCCGCCGATCCGCTGCCGCAGCTGCGGGCCTGGGCCTGAACGCCGGGGCGGCGACGCAGCCGTTGCTCCCGGCCGTTCGGCCGGACGCCGTCCGGCTCGCGGCTCAGCCCTGGACGGGCACGTCCACCCGCAGCGACAGCGACCGCACCCCCGCCCGCGCGGAGACGGTGACCGTGCCGAGCGCGGCGAGGACGACGCGCGCCTGGTCGGGCAGCCCGAGCAGCGGGACGAGCCGGTCGGCGAGCGCCGCGGAGGTGGCCGTCGCCACGAAGGCGCCGCGGCCGGTGACCTCGCCGCCCTCGGGGAAGGCGCCGGCGATGTCGTCGACGTTCGCCGCCGGGTCGGTCGAGGCGACGAGGATGTCGTCGCGCAGGCCGACGACGGCGATCGGGCTTCCGTCCTTCTTGATCGTGTAGGTGTCGTCGGCGGGCTGGTCGACCGAGAGGCCGCCGCCGGTGTCGACCCCGAGCGAGCCGAGCCCGAGCGACCCGGCGAGGCCCGCGAGCTGCCCGATCCGGCGCAGCTTCATGAGCGCGCCGCGGACGCCGTCGGCGTTGTTCGTCTCGGCCCGGAGCGTCACGTGGCCGTCGCCGGGGAACGTCACCGTCGAGGTGCCGGTGAGCGTCGCGAGGATGTCGTCCTCGATGTCGACCTGGGCGAACTTCGCCAGCAGGCCGGTGACCGAGTCGTACGGCTTGAGGAGATCGGGCTTCGTCAGGCGGATCGCCTTGAGGGCGAAGAAGATCGGCTGCGCGAGGTTGCGGACGGCGATCTTCACGTCGCCGTCGCCGACCGGGACGGGCGACGCGGGCCCGGTGACGATCGGGAGGTCGCTCTCGGCGGCGATGCTGTCGTCGGTCCGGATGCGGGCCTGGAGCCGCAGCCCGTCGCTCGTCGCGGTGACGCCGACGCCGGCCCCCTGGATCGCCGCGACCCACGGCATGCCGTCGATCCGCGGGAAGCGGCCCGCGAGCACGGTCTTCAGCGCCGGTCCGCTGATCGCGATGCGGGCGACGGCGGCGGACGGGTTCGCGCCCGAGTCGGCGCGCGCGGTGAACGCCGGGCGGGTGAGCCCCGAGGGCCCGCCGCCGCTGCGCCGCGCGCCGCGCTTGAGCGCCGAGCGGAGCGACCCGAGGTCGGACGCGAAGACGAGCAGCCGGTCGCGCTGCGCGATCGCGCCGCCGCCGTCCGCGCCGGCGCGGGTGTAGAGCGCCGCGGTGCGGTACCCGCCCGCCGGCGTCAGCGTCCCCTGGGAGACCTGGCCCTCGACGATGCTCGTCAGCGTCGCCTCGTCGGGGACGACCATTGCGGCGGTGACAGGCGCCTTGGCGGACGTCCCGTTCTTGGCGATGACGAGCGGCTCGCCCGCGAGCGCCTGCAGGTCGGAGGTGAGCGAGAGGCCGGTGTGCCCGGAGACGAACGCGTCGGCGGCCTTCGCCAGCGTGTCCGCCCCGGGCAGGCGCCCGAGCAGGTCGAGCGTCTGGCGCAGCGGCCCGGTCCCGGTGTCGGTGTCGATGACCGCGACGAGCGGGGCGGTCCGGGGGACCTGGCGGAGGGCTTCGGCGAGGGGGTCGCGGATGGTCACCGTCTTCACTGCTTTCTTCGGGCTGTCGCCGGCGGACAGCCAGACGGCGGTGAGCCCCGCCCCGGAGAAGGCGACGACGAGGGCGAGGACGGCGAGGACGCGGGGGCGGTTCACGAGGCGGCCCAGAACCTACCCGGCGCTCAACCGCCCGCGTACAGCGCCTCGATCTGCGCCGCGTACTTCTCCGCGATCGGACGGCGCTTGAGCTTCATCGTCGGGGTGAGCTCCGTGCCGCCCGGGAGCCACTCGTCGCCGAGGATGGCGAAGGATTTGATCTGCTCGACGCGCGCGAGGTGGGAGTTCGCCTCCTCGACCGCGGCGGTGAGCGCCGCGCGGACGTCGTCCCGCTCCGCGAGGTCGGACGCGGTGGCGCCCTCGATGCCGTGGGCGGCGGCGAACGCCGGCACCGCGTCGGGGTCGAGCACGAGCAGCGCGACGTTGTACGGCCGCCCGTCGCCGACGCAGAGCGCCTGGCCGATGAGCGGGTGCGCGCTCTTCAGGCGGCCCTCGATGTTCGCCGGGGACATGTTCTTCCCCGCCGCGTTGATGATGAGCTCCTTCTTGCGGTCGACGATCGAGACGTACCCGTCCTCGTCGATCGCCGCGATGTCGCCGGTCTTCAGCCAGCCGTCGTCGGTCATCGTCTCGGCCGTCTTCTCCGGCTGGTCGCGGTAGCCGCGCATGACGAGCGCGCCGTGGACCTCGAGCTCCCCGTCCTCGGCGAGCCGCACCTGCGTCCCCGGGATCGGCTTGCCGACGGTCCCCATCCGGATCGCGCCGATCGGGTTGATGACGACGCAGCACGACGTCTCCGACATGCCCCACAGCTCGTGCAGCGGGAGGCCGAGCGCGAGGAAGAACTCGAGCACCGCGCGCGGGGTCGGGGCGGCGCCGACGACGATGTGGCGCGTCTGGTCGAGGCCGAGCTTCGCGCGCATCGGGCGCAGGACGAGCTCGTCGAGCTTCGCGTGCTCGGCGGCGAGCGCGTCGTCGACCGGCTCGCCGGCGTTGCGGGCGGTGGCGACGAGTCCGCCGACCTCGAGGGCCCGCGCGATCGCGCCGCGGCGGGCCGGGTCGGTCTCGGCCGCGATGCCCGCGTCGAGCGCCGCCTTGAACTTCTCCCAGATCCGCGGGACCGCGCCGAAGACGGTCGGCCGGGCGTCGTGCAGCGCGGCGAGGATCTGCTTCGCGTCGGCGACCGAGGTCACCGTCGACCCGTGGACCATCGACGAGTAGTACGTCCCCCAGCGGTCGGCGATGTGCGCGTGCGGCAGGAAGGAGATGAGGCGGTCGCCCTCGCGTAGCGGCAGGACGGCCTCGCAGCCGCGCAGCTCGGCGAGGAGGTTCGCGTGGGTGAGCTCCACGCCCTTCGGCGGGCCGGTGGTCCCCGACGTGTAGATGAGCGTCGCGACGTCCTCGCCGGTGACGGCGCGCCACGCCGCGTCGAAGTCGAACGCCGGGTCGCCTCCGGCCTCGAGGTCCGCGAGCGTGCGCGTCCCCTCGACCTCGCCGTCGACGACGAAGACGTGCTCGACGCCGCCGCCGGCCGCCGCCTCGAGGACGGCACCCGCGAACTGCTGCTCGCAGACCACGACCCGGTTGCCCGCGTTGCCCATGAGGAACGCGATGTCCGACGGGGGCAGCGTGTTGTAGACGGAGAACGGCGTCGCCCCGAGGTGCATCGCCGCCGCGTCCACGAGCGCGAACTCCGGCCGGTTCGTCAGCATGATCGCGACGGCGTCGCCGCGGCGGACGCCGAGCGCCGCGAGCCCGGCCGCGATCGACCGCACGCGTGCGCCGTACTCGCCCCACGTGAGCTCCACGCCACCGCCGACGGTCCGCAGCGCGGTCAGCTCGGGGACGCGGGCGACCGTCGCCTGGAAGAGCTCGCAGAGGGTGGTGACCCCGGCGAGCGGGTCGGCGGCGACGGTCGGGGCGTCCTGGGACAGCGACATCTGAGCTCCTAAGGGGTGGTACGTGCGCGTGAGGATGCTTTCAGGTTCCTCGTCGCCGGGGGTCAGGCCGCGTGGGCGGGGCGCGGCAGGGGACGGTGGCGGCGGCCTCCGCATTCGCGCGGTGCGTGAATATACGGACGCGTAACCCGGGCCGGGCTTTGAATGTACAGTTCCGTATATGACGCCTCAGCGCATCCGGACAGCCATCATCGGCGCAGGCTTCTCGGGCCTCGGGGCCGCGATCTCCCTCCGGCGCGCGGGCCATCGCGACTTCGTCGTGCTCGAGCGCTCGCCGGACGTCGGCGGGACCTGGTGGGACAACACCTACCCCGGCTGCCGCTGCGACGTGCCGTCGAACCTCTACTCGTACTCCTTCCTCCCGAACCCCGACTGGCCCGAGACCTTCTCGCCCCGCGGGGAGATCCAGCGCTACCTGCGCCGCTGCGCGGAGGAGGAGGGCGTCATCGAGCACCTGCGCTTCGGGGTCTCGCTCGAGCGGGCGGCGTGGGACGAGGAGGCGCTCGCCTGGCGCCTGCAGACGAGCGACGGCGAGTGGCTCGCCGAGCGGCTCATCACCGGCACCGGCGGGCTCGTCGAGCCGAAGCTCCCGGAGATCGACGGCCTCGACACGTTCGCCGGGCCGGTCGTCCACACCGCCCGCTGGGACCACGACCTCGCCCTCGAGGGCCGGCGCGTCGGCGTCATCGGGACGGGTTCCTCGGCGATCCAGGTCATCCCCGAGCTCGCGAAGGTCGCGGGTCACCTCGACGTCTTCCAGCGCTCGCCGGCGTGGGTCCTGCCGCACGTCAACCGCCGCACCACGCGCGTCGAGCGGCTGCTCTTCCGCCGCCTGCCGGTGACGCAGCGCGCCGACCGCGCCTTCACGACGCTCTACATGGAACTCGGGAACCTCATCATGACCCGGCGCCCCGGGGTCATGAAGGCGCTCGAGGCGCTCGGCCGCCTGCACCTCAGGCGCCAGCTCCCGGACCACCCGGAGCTGCACGCCGCGCTGACGCCGTCCTACCGCCTCGGCTGCAAGCGCATCACGCTCTCGAACCACTACCTGCGGTCGTTCGCGCAGCCGCACGTCGAGCTCGTGACGGCCGGCATCGCGCGCGTCACGCCGCAGGGCATCGTGACGGCGGACGGCGTGAGCCACGACCTCGACGTGCTCGTCCTCGGGACCGGCTTCCAGGTGACCGAGATGCCCGCCGCCGCGAGGGTCGTCGGGCGGGACGGCCGGACGCTGCAGGAGGTGTGGGCCGGCGCGCCGGAGGCGTACCTCGGCACGTCGGTCGCGGGCTTCCCGAACCTCTTCACGCTCCTCGGCCCGAACACGGGCCTCGGGGCCGGGTCGATCGTGACGATGATCGAGGCGCAGCTCGACTACGCCGTCGCCTGCCTCGACGCGATGGACCGCGAGGGCCTCGCGACGATCGAGCCGCGCGAGGACGTCCAGCACGCCTACAACGTCGAGATCCAGCGGCGCAGCGAGCCGACGGTCTGGCTCAGCGGCGGGTGCTCGAGCTGGTACCTCGCGGACGACGGCCGCAACGTCACGCTGTGGCCGGACCTCATGGCGGCGTTCGAGCGGCAGACCCGCCGCTTCACGCTCGCCGACCACGTCGTCACGCGGCGCGACGAGGTCCCGGCCTCCGCCCCCGACGCCGAGCCGGCCGCCGTCTGAGCGCGGGCCCGGTCGCGGCCCGGACGGCGGCCGCCGTCTGAGCGCGGGCCCGGTCGCGGCCCGGACGGCGGCGTGCGGTCTCGTCGGGGTATATGCCCCACGGGACCGCACGCCGGGTCAGAACTTCTCGCGCCGCACGGTCGTCTTCTTGCCCTTGATCGTCCCGGCGCGCAGGGCGGCGATGACCTGCTCGGCGTCGCCCTCCGGCACCTCGACGAGCGAGAACTTCTCGGAGATCTGGATCGCGCCGATGTCGCGGCCGGTGATGTGGGACTCGCCGGTGATCGCGCCGACGAGGTCGGCCGGGCGGATGTTGCCGCTCCGGCCCGCGCCGATGAAGATCCGGGTCATCGGACGCCCGTCGGTCGGCCGGCCCTTGCCGCCGCCCTTCGGCCCGCCCGGGCCGCCCGGGCCACGCTTCTCCCAGGGCTTGGCGCCGCCGGCGCCCCCCGGTCCGCGGTCGGGACGGCCGCCACCGGGCCCGCCCGCGCGCTCGGGCTTGATCGAGACCTGCGGGATCTCGTCCTCGTCGTCGGCCTCGAAGCCACCGGCGCGCTCGTGCGCGAGCTTCACCGCGGCGAGCGCGACCTGCATGAGGTCGAACTCGTCGGTGAGGCTCTCGACGACGACGCGGGCGTGCTCGAGGTCGTCGGCGGTGAGCAGCTCGTGGAGCGCGCCGCGGGTGGCCTCGAGCCGGCGGGCGTGGAGGTCGGCGACGGTCGGGATCTTCTCGATGCCGATCCGCTGGCCGGTGACCCGCTCGATCGTCTTGAGCATCCGGTGCTCGCGCGGCTCGGCGAGCGTGATGGCGACGCCCTCGCGCCCGGCACGGCCGACGCGGCCGATGCGGTGGACGTAGGCCTCGGCGGCGGCGGGGACGTCGTAGTTCACGACGTGCGTGAGCTGGTCGATGTCCAGGCCGCGGGCGGCGACGTCGGTCGCGACGAGGAGCTCCGCGGTCCCGGCGCGCAGCCGGCCCATGACCTTGTCGCGCTGCTCCTGGGTCATGCCGCCGTGCAGCGCCTCGGCGCGGTGGCCGCGGCCGTTGAGCGTGTCGGTGAGCTGGTCGACCTGGTCGCGCGTGCGGCAGAAGACGATCGCGGCGGCCGGCGACTCGATGTCGAGGATGCGCCCGAGCGCCGCCGGCTTGTGGAAGCGGCTGACGATGAACGCGCTCTGGCGGACCTGCGGCCCCTCGCCGGCAGCGGGGCGCTCGCGCTCGATCTGGATGCGGACGGGGTCCCGCAGGTGCTTGCGGGCCATCTTGTCGATCCGGCCCGGCATCGTCGCCGAGAAGAGGACGGTCTGCCGGCCGGGCGGGGTCGCCGAGAGGATCGACTCGATGTCGTCCGCGAAGCCCATGTCGAGCATCTCGTCGGCCTCGTCGAGCACGACCATCTGCAGGCCCGCGAGCTTCAGCGTGTTGCGGTTGATGTGGTCCAGCGCGCGGCCGGGGGTGGCGACGACGACGTCGACCCCGCGGGCGAGCGCCTTCAGCTGGCGCTGCATCGGCTGGCCGCCGTAGATCGGCAGCACGCGGGCGCCGATCTTCAGGCCGTACTTGTGGATCGCCTCGGAGACCTGGATCGCGAGCTCGCGTGTCGGGACGAGGACGAGCGCCGCGGGGTGCGTGCCGGCGCCGAGCGGCGGCATCCGGTGGAGGATCGGGAGCGCGAACGCCGCCGTCTTGCCCGTGCCGGTCGCCGCCTGGCCGAGGAGGTCGCGGCCCGCGATGACCGGGGGGATCGCCTCGCGCTGGATCGGCGTGGGCTCCTCGTAGCCGAGGGCCGTGAGGGACTCGAGCAGCTCGGACCGCAGGCCGAGCGCGGCGAAGCCGGTGACCTCGGGCTCGGGGGCGGAGGGTGTGGGCTCGGGCTCGGGCTCGGCGGCCTCCGGCTCAGGCGCGGGGGCCTCGGGCTCGGGCGCGGCGGCTTCCGGCTCGGGCTCGGCGGCTTCGGGCTCGGGCGCGGGGGCCTCGGGCTCGGGCGCGGCGGGAGCCTCGGGGGACTCGGCGGCGGCGGGAGCGTCGGGAGCCTCAGCGGCGGCGGGCTCGGCGGCTTCGGGGGCGTCGGCGGTGGGGGTGTTGTGCGCGGCGGCCGGGGGTGCGGCGGGGGCGTCGGGGGTGTGGGATGCGTCGGTCATCGAACCCCCATGGTCGCAGGCTGCGGTGCGAAGGCCCGGTCTGCCGTGGGCGCAACGACTGTGCGCGTGCGCTTACAGCGTCTGAAGACGGCGGACGAGCGCCGCCGCCGCGCAACCGCAATGCAGCCTCTGTCGCTCAGCGCAACTGGCTGCATTGCGGGCGCGGAGTGAGCGTCCCGGCGACCGCAATGCAGCCAGTCAGGCTGAGGCTGACCGGCTGCATTCCGCTTGCTCGGAGGCCTCCGACCCCGTCGTCTCTGCCGCCGTGAACGCTGCGCCGTCGCCACCGAAGGGCGGAGAACGGCGCGCTACGTCCCGCAGTACGTCACATACACGTCCCCGCCATCGCCCGAAGGCCGCGCGTACGCCTCGAGCCCCGCCCGCGCCTCGAACGGCCGCGTCACCGCGTCGAGCAGCCGCCGGTAGGGCCCGAGGTCGCCCGCGGTCGCCTGCGCGAGCGCGTCCTCCACGAGGTGGTTGCGCGGGATGTACAGCGGGTTCACGCGGTCCATCGCGTCGGGGTCTGGCCCGAGCGCCGTCCAGCGGCGCAGCCAGTCGGCGAAGGCCGCGGGCGCCGCGACCACCCCGGTGAGCGCGTCCCCGTCCCCGCGGGCGTACCCGGCCAGCGCCCGGAACGCCGACGTCCAGTCCGCGTCGTGATCACCCAGGAGCGTCAGCAGCCCGTCGACGAGCGACTCCTCGTCCCCGGGGCCGTCGGCGAGGCCGAGCTTCGCGTGCATGCCGTCGCGCCAGGCCGCGGCGAAGCGGTCGGGGAACGCCTCGAGCACGGGCATGACGGCGGCGACCGCGGACTCCTGGTCGTCACCGATCAGCGGCAGGAGCGCCTCCGCCAGCCGGGCGAGGTTCCACTGCGCGACCGCGGGCTGGCTGCCGTAGGCGTAGCGGCCGCCGTGGTCGATGGAGCTGAAGACGGTCCCCGGGTCGTAGGCGTCCATGAACGCGCACGGGCCGTAGTCGATCGTCTCGCCCGAGATCGTCATGTTGTCCGTGTTCATGACGCCGTGGACGAAGCCGACGTGCATCCAGCGCGCGATGAGCGCGGCCTGGGCCGCCACGACCGCGTCGAGCAGCGCGAGCGCCGGACGGTCCGCCGCCGCCGCATCGGGGTGATGCCGCGCGATCGCGTGCTCGGCGAGCCGGCGCAGGAGATCCCCGTCGCGGAGGGTCGCGGCGACGTACTGGAAGGTCCCGACGCGCAGGTGGCTCGCGGCGACCCGGGCGAGGACCGCGCCGGGCAGCGGCGTCTCGCGCCGCACGGTCTCACCCGTGGCGACGACGGCGAGCGCGCGCGTCGTCGGGACGCCGAGCGCGTGCATCGCCTCGCTGACGAGGTGCTCGCGGAGCATCGGGCCGACGGCGGCCTTCCCGTCCCCGCCGCGCGCGAACGGGGTGCGCCCGGAGCCCTTCAGGTGGACGTCGCGCCGGACCCCGCCGGCGTCGATGACCTCGCCGAGCAGCAGCGCCCGGCCGTCGCCGAGCCGCGGCGACCAGCCGCCGAACTGGTGGCCGGCGTACCCCTGCGCGACGGTCGGATGCCCGTCGGGCAGCCCGCTGCCGAGGAGGAGCCCGACGCCGGCCGGGGTGCGCAGCGCATCCGGGTCGCCGCCGAGCACGCGCACGAGCGCGTCGTTCAGGACGAGCAGCTCGGGCGCCGGGGCGGCGTCCGCCTCCCAGGCCACGAACAGGCCCGCGAGGTCGCGGACGTACGTCGCCTCCGCGAACGGGAGCAGCAGCGGCGGGGCGGCGGAGCTCATCGGGCGAGGATAGGCCCGCCCGGGCGCGTGCCGCCGGAGCGCAGCCCGTGGCCACCCGGATGACGTGGGCGCCGGATCGGCGTAGTCTCGCCCCACGGGTCAACACACCACAATCCAGGAGGCAATCGTCATGAAGCAGTACGCGATCATCCGCCGCAAGGGCTTCGCGTCCGGGCCGGATCTCGAGGCCGCGGCCGCCCGGTCCACCCAGGTCGGGGACGAGGAGATGTCCGACGACATCCGCTGGATCCGCAGCTACGTCCTCGCCGAGGAGGACGGCGCGCTCGGCACGCTCTGCATCTACGAGGCGTCGAGCCCGGAGGCCATCCGCGAGCACGCCTCGCGCGCGACGCTCCCGGTCGACGAGATCGTCCCGATCGCGGACACGGTCGTCGTCCGGCCGGACCCGCAGGCGGCCGAGGCCTGAGGGCCGGCTCGCGACACGGCACCGCGCGGCGCGTCCTCGATAACATCGCTCCCGCGGCGCCTTAGCTCAGTTGGTAGAGCACGCGACTGAAAATCGCGGTGTCCCCAGTTCGAGTCTGGGAGGTGCCATCGCCGCGTATCACCGAAAGGGCCCCGGACTCGGGGCCCTTCATCGTTCTGGGGGCCGCTTGACATGCAGCCAATTGGCTACCTAATATACACAGCCAGATGGCTGCATATCCCTCGATCGACGATGCGTTCAAGGCCCTGGCCGACCCGAGCCGGCGCCTGCTGCTCGACGCGCTGAACGAGCGCAGCGGGCAGACCCTGGGTGAGCTGTGCGCGCACCTGGACATGGCCCGCCAGTCGGTCAGCAAGCACCTCGCGGTGCTGGAGGCGGCCAACCTCATCACCACCGTCCGCCGCGGCCGCGAGAAGCTGCACTACCTCAACGCGGCGCCCATCCACGAGATCGCCAAGCGCTGGATCACGCGGTACGACCAGCCCCGCGTCGCGCTCGCCGACCTCAAGACCGCCCTGGAGGCGACCCCCACGGACACGCCCTCGTTCGTCTACACGACGTTCATCAAGACGACCCCCGAGCGCCTCTGGCAGGGGCTCACCGACCCGGCCTTCACGGCGCGGTACTGGAACATCACGTTCGAGAGCGACTGGACGCCCGCGGCGCCGATGACCTGGGTCCAGCGCGGCGTGACCGTCGCCGGCGACGGTCAGCACGTCGTCGAGGCCGACCCCTACACCCGCCTGGCCTACACCTGGCACAGCTTCACGCCCGAGTGGGCGCAGGCCGTCGGGATCGACGAGGAGCGCCGCGCGCGCGTGGCCGGCGAGCGCCGCTCGAAGGTCACCTTCGAGATCGAGGACCTCGACGGCGAGCAGGTGAAGCTCACCGTGATCCACGACGACCTCGAGCCGGGCGGCGTGCTCGCGGGCATGATCTCCGGCGGCTGGCCGCGCGTCGTCGCCAACCTCAAGACGCTGCTCGAGACCGGCGAGCCGCTGCCGGACACCCGGGTGCGCTGATGCTGCCCTCGACCCCGGCGATGGCGGCGATGACGGCGGCGATGATGTTCCCGGGCACCGTGCCCGCGATCGCCGCAGCGCGCACACCGGCGCCGGCTCGCTCGCGGCCCCGCGGTTCGCGGCCGCCTACCTGGCGGTGTGGCTCGCCGCGGGCCTGGCGATCTTCGCCGTCTACACGCCGCCCCCCCCCGGCGGTCGCGGCGATCGTGGTGGTCGCCGCCGTCCTGTACGAGCTGACCCCGGCCGCCCGCGGCTGCCGGCGGCGCTGCCGGGCCGAGCGTCGGTCGGGCGTGCGCTTCGGCGCCTGGTGCGTCGGGCTCATGGCGGCGTTCATCGCGTTCGACCCCATGGCCCTGCCCCTGATGGCCGCTGCGGTCGCCATCGCCCTCGTCCAGAAGGAGCTGTCCGCATGACCCCGCACCCCACCGCCACCCGCGAGGCGTGGCGCGCCGCCCGACTCGATCTCCTCGCGGCCGAGAAGGAGCACACCCGCCAGGGCGACGAGCTGGCCCGGCGGCGCCAGGCCCTTCCCTGGGTCCCCGTGGAGAAGGCGTACCGGCTGCAGACCGAGGACGGCCCGGCGACGCTCGCCGACCTCTTCGCCGGGCGCTCGCAGCTGCTCGTCTACCACTTCATGTTCGGCCCGGACTACACGGCCGGCTGCCCGTCGTGCTCGGCCATCGCCGACGGCTTCGACGGCTCGGTCGCGGACCTCGAGGCCCACGACGTGGCGTTCGCCGTCGTCTCGCGCGCTCCGATCGAGCGGCTCGCCGCCTACCGGCGGCGCATGGGCTGGTCCTTCCGCTGGGCGTCCTCGCTCGGCAGCGACTTCGACGCCGACTTCTGCACGTCGTTCAGCGCGGAGCAGATGCACGGGGTCGTCGACTACAACTTCGCCGGCCCGACATGAGCGGCGTCGCGACGCTCGGGCCCGACAGCATCCCCGTTCAGTTCGGCGCAAGCGCCGGTGTCGACGTCACGACCTACCTGCGCGAGGCGCCGGGCATGAGCGCCTTCGTGCTGCAGGACGGCGTCGTCCACCACACGTACTCGGCGTACGCGCGCGGCCTCGACGGCCTGTGGGGCATGTACCAGTGGCTCGACCGCGCACCGCTCGGGCGAAACGAGACCGGCGCGTGGTGGCGCCGCCGCGACGAGTACGACGCTGAACGGGCCTGATCGCCGTCCGCACGCTGAGTGTGGATGAGGTTCCGCGGAGCGGAAGCCCAGCCACACTCGGCGCCTACCGCTCGCGGTAGAACACGAGCTCGCCCGCCTCGCCCGGCGCCGCGGCCTCGGAGAAGACGAACATCGAGAAGAGCAGGGCGGGGCGGCCGGCGGGGTCGGTGACCGCCGTGACCGTCGGGTTGCCGAAGGCGCGGCTTCCGCCCGGCGTCCTCACCTCGAGCGGCGTGACGCGGTTCGAGTCGGTCTCGCGGAGGAACAGACGCCAGGTCGCGAACCGCCCTGCCGTGTACTGCGTCTCGTGCAGGGCGAGCGGCGCGCCGTCGAGGACGATCCCGTCGCGGTCGCCGAAGTTGCCGGTCGGCGGCCCCGTGAACCCGGCGTGCCACCGCGGCGTGGTGAGGAAGGCCGTGTTGATCGCGGCCGCGTCCTGCTCCTTCCACACGAGGAAGTTCGTCAGCGTCGCGGTCGCCTGGCGGTCGGCGTCGGGGAAGAGGTCGCCGGTCGTGTTCGCGAAGTAGTGCAGCCCGAGCGTGATCGTCGAGCGGCCGATGCGACCGTGCTTCAGCGTCACCGACTGGATGTCGGGCGTGCCCTCGGCGGTGAGCGCGAGGGTCCGCGGCGCGGTGAACTGGCGGGCCGGATGGCCGGTGAGCAACGTCGCGAGCGTCCGGTAGTACCGCAGCCGGACACGCGCGCGGCCGATGAGGCCCTGCACCGTGGAGAGCTGCGGCGGCAGGCCGACGACCGGCAGGACGTCGGCGGTGAACCCCTTCTCGTAGGCGACGAGGAAGCCGCCGCCGGGGACGGGCTCGATGGTCGCCTGCGAGCTGTCGGTGTCGAGCGTGGCGCGGCGCGTCCAATGCAGCAGGTCGGTCGAGGTCGCGAGGTGGACGGCGAAGGACGGCCCGGCGACGGCGTGGTAGACGCCGAGGTACGTCCCGCCGGCCTGGATGACCTTCAGGCCGTCGAGCGACGCGCCCTGGTCGTCGAGCGCGCCGAAGCGCGACGCGGTCGCCCCCGTGACGTCGCCCGCGGCCGCGGCGAGCCGCTCGGCCGGCGTGTCGGCGAGCGCGGTCCCGGCGGGCGCGAGCAGCGCGACGAAGACGCCCAGTGCGAGCGTCCGTACCCCGCGGTTCACGATCCGTCGTGCCCCCATCCCGCGACCAGTAGATCAGCGCACCGGACACCTGTCCAGTGCGGACGCGGATTACCGCGGGCGCAGGCCGTCCAGCAGCGCGTCAACGCTCGTGCGTACCGCCGCCTCCGGGGTCGTGCCGTCGAGCATTCCGCCGGTGAGCATGCTCGCGAGGCCCTGCAGCGTCGCGAACAGCACCATCGCCGCCTCGGCCGGGTCGCCGGGCCGCAGCTCGCCCGCCTCCTGGCCGGCGGCGATGACCGCCACGACGGTGGCGAAGGCGGCGTCCGCGGCGTCGTGCAGCGGGCCGTCGGGCTCGCGATGCTTGCCGGCGAACATGAGCTCGAGCAGGGCGGCGTCCTGCGTCGCGAAGCGGACGTAGGCGGCGGCGCAGCGACGCAGGCGCGTCCGGAAGGCACTGCGCCCGCCGGCGCGGGCAGCTGCGGCGAGCTCGGCCCCGAGGCGCTCGAACCCGTGCAGCGCGAGCGCGTCGAGCAGCGCCTGCCGGTCGGGGAAGTGCCGCCGCGGGGCCGCGTGGCTCACCCCGACGTCGCGCGCGATCTCCCGCAACGAGAGGTCGGCGGCGCCCCGCTCGGCGACGATCGCGGCGGCCCGGTCGAGCAGGGCCTCGCGGAGGTTCCCGTGGTGGTAGCGCCGTTCGGCAACGTCGGTCACCCCCGCAGGGTACCGGACGAAGTAGACGTTGACAGCATTGTTGTCACTAGCTACATTGTCGTCCATGTCACCTTCATGGACCGTCGCCGACCTGCCGGACCTCGCCGGCCGGACCGCCGTCGTCACCGGGGCGAACTCCGGGATCGGCCGCGCCGCCGCCGGTCGCCTCGCCGCCGCGGGCGCCCGCGTCATCCTCGCCGTCCGCACCGTCGCCAAGGGCGAGGAGGCCGCGGCGGCGATGACCGGATCCACCGAGGTGCGCCGCCTGGACCTCACCGACCTCGCCTCCGTTCGCGAGTTCGCCGCCTCCGTGAGCGGGCCGGTCGACCTGCTCATCAACAACGCGGGCGTCATGGCGCTCCCGCTCGGCCGCACGGCCGACGGTTTCGAAACCCAGTTCGGGACGAACCACCTCGGCCACTTCGCGCTGACGAACCTCCTGCTCCCGCAGGTCACCGGCCGCGTCGTCACCGTTGCGTCCGGCGCGCATTACGTCGGCAGGATCGACCTCGACGACCTCAACTGGGAGCGCCGCCGGTACGACCGCTGGCGCGCGTACGGCCAGTCGAAGCTTGCGAACCTCCTCTTCACCGCCGAGCTGCAGCGCCGCCTCGAGGCCGCCGGCTCGCCCGTCATCGCGACGGCCGCGCATCCCGGGTGGGCGGCGACCCACCTGCAGGGCCACACGGGCAACCCGGTCTTCGGGGGCCTGCTCGCGGTCGGCAACCGGGTCCTCGCGCAGGACGAGGAGGGCGGCGCCCTGCCCACGCTCCTCGCCGCGACCGGCGACGTCGCCGGCGGCAGCTACGCGGGGCCGAAGGGCCTGCTGGAGCTGCGCGGCGCCCCGGTGCTCGTCCGCCGCAGCCCTCGCGCGAAGGACGCCGACATGGCGCGCCGGCTCTGGGAGCGCTCGGAGGAGCTCACCGGCGTCCGCTTCCCGCTCGGTCAGTCGGCGACCGTCGCGTAGGTCGCGAAGGCCGGGATCCGGCAGGCCGCGCCCCCAAGCGCAGCCTGCCGGGCCCGTCCCGGTTCCCCGGTGCCCCGGGTGTCCCCGGTGCTCCCGCCGCGCGGCGGCCCCGAAGCCGCCGGGAGCGGTGCCCCCTCCTGCGCCCGGTACCCCCCGGTCCCGGGTGCCCCGTTGTGTGCCCCGCGGCGGATCATGCGACGACCTCCAGTTCGCGTGTCATGGGCTGCGTCGGTGCCGTCGGCGCGAGGTCCGGCTCCCGCACGAAGCGGGCCGGCGCCGGCAGGACGGTGAAGATCGGAATCGGCGCCGAGGCGTTCTTGAACGCCCGCGGGCCGTGGGCGACGAACCGCAGGCCGTACGTCGCGCGGCAGCTCGCGACGGTCGCGTCGGTGCAGAGGACCTCGCCGGGCGCCGCCGCGTTCGTCACCCGGGCGGCGATGTTCACGGTGTGGCCGAACCAGTCGCCGTCGGCGAGCAGCGCCGGTCCGGAGTGGACGCCCACGTGGAGCTCCGGGTAACCCGGGACCGCGCCGAGGTCGCGCTTGAGGCGCAGCGCCACGCCCAGCCCGATGCGCGCGTCGTCGACGCAGAGCATGACCGCGTCCCCGATGCACTTCACGAGCTGCGCGCCGGTGTCGGACGCGATCAGCGCCGCGGCGGCCGCCAGCGTGGAGGCGACCTCCAGGGCGCGGGCGTCGCCCTCGCGCTCGGTGATCGCCGTGTAGGAGACGATGTCGGCGAAGACGAAGGTCTGGTTCGGGGGAGTCGCTCGGTGGGCCATCGCTTACGGGGCGTGACAAACGACTGAACGATGTTCATCGGCCCCGTACGGCCGGTGTTCAGTGCGGCGGCGTGGCGAGCGCGGCGAGCGCCGAGCGGGAGGGCACGACGAAGTAGCCGCCGCCGCGGAGCGTCACCGAGCGCTCGTACGGCGTCAGCAGCCGCGGGTCACCCCGGTGGTGGGCGATGAGCCGCCCGTCCGGATCCCCGGGCGAGAGCAGCGGGTCGTTCTGGCGGCCGAGGCCGAAGGCGTCCCCGTCCCGCAGCCACTCGCGCTGGATGAGCTCGAACTGCCGGGTGATCGACGCCTGGTAGCAGACGAAGAACAGGCCCCGCTCGACCTCGTCGCGCTCGGTGAGGCGATCGGCATCGGCCACCTCGGGGCCGTACGGCATCCCGCGCCGCACGATCCGGTGACGGCGGGCGAGGCGGCCGTCCCCGAACGCGTCGCGCGGGTTCGCGCGGCGGATGTGGGCGCCGGCCGGGCAGCGCGGGTCGGCACGGCCACCCGCGTAGCCGAAGTCGTTCAGGAGGGCGAAGCGCTCCGCGCGGGCCGCGGGGGTCGCCGGCGGGGCCGGGTCGTCGAGGCGGGGGTCGGGGGCGTGCGGCGAGCGCTCGACGGGGGTCCCGTTGCGCCAGCGGCCGACGACCTGCGCCGCCAGCGCCTCGGCGAGCGCCGGGTCCCCGCCGGCCCAGCGGTGGACCTGCCGCTCCCAGGCGCCGACGTGCTGATCGAGCTTGCGGATGACCATGTACGTCGCGTTGCGGTCCAGCGGCGGCGGGCCGCCGGGCGTATCGGCGTCCTCGTCGGGGTAGCCGGTGATGAACTCGCCGGGCTGGAGCTTCGCCCAGCGCCCGACCCGGCGCCGCCGCCGGCCCGGGGTCCCGGTGCCGTGGTACGGCCCGGCGACGTCGTCGTCGATCGCCGGCTGGGCGAGGCCGTCGCTGAAGCCGAAGTGCTCGCGCCCCCCGGTGAGCATCGCGGTGTGCTGATCGTGCAGGACGGTGACGCCGGGCGGCGGGGCCGTCTCGCCCACGGCGGCGGCGAGCACCGCCGGGTCGGCCGAGCGGACGTGGACGGTGACGACGAGCTGCGCCACGCGGTCGTCGAGGCCCTCCTGCCAGCGGTCCGGAGCGTCCTCGTCGCGGTCGCACAGGTGGCCCGCCCGGGCGGCCATGCCGGCGCGGAACTCGGCCGGGAGCGCCGCGAGCGCGGCCGGCGGCATCCCGAGCGCCTCGAGCCCGGTGGAGGAGAGCGCGACGTTCAGCGTCCGCGACGGCTTCTCGGTGTCCGGCCACGGCGCGGCGGTCGTCACGGCGGGAAGCAGCGTCGTGAGCCAGGCGCGCGCGGCGTCCGCGTCGTCGATGCGGCAGAAGCGGAAGCTCGCCCGGGGGAAGTCCGGGCCGTACCCGGCGAGGACGTTGCCCTGGACCTCGTGGAGCTCGACGCCCATCCGCTCAGCCCGCCCCGAACTCGGCGAGGAAGCGGTCGCGCAGGCCCGCGGCGCCCGGGTTCAGCGCCTCGGCGGCGGCGAACCGGCCGAAGCGCTCGCGCAGCGCCAGCGCCCGCTCGACCTCGGGGAGCGAGTGCTCGGCGTACGGCATGATCGTCCACGAGTCCTTGATGCGGTGGTCGGCGAGCCACGTGGCGAGCGCGCGCCGGTCGTCGGTGTCCGGGCAGCCCTCGCAGCGGGCGAAGAGCGGCGCGCACGCCCGGGCCAGCCCCTCGACGACGGCGGCCTCCGGCGGGTCGGCGTCGACGACGACGAAGAGATAGGGTCCGAGGGCCGGCGCGGTCGCGCCGCGCGGGTCCTCGAGGCGCTCGATGAGGGTCACGCGGCCCATGTGGAGCCCCGGGATCGCGGTGAGCGGGCTGCCGTCCGACGGGCCCAGCGCCTCGATCGCGCGGGCGAGGCCGTCCCGTTCGCCCGCCCGGACCGGGGCCATGACGGTGTAGGCGACGTGCCGGCTCACAGGACCGCCCCGCTGCGGCCGAGCAGCTGCCGCCAGCGCCGGGCGAACTCCGCGTCGTCCATCCCGGGGGCCTCGCGGCGGAGCCGTCCGAGCTCCTCCTCGAGCTCCAGCGCCCCGAGGATCATCTTCACCGACGCCTGCGGATAGGCGCAGTGGAAGTGCTCGGTCGGGACGACCCGCTCGGTGATGAAGCGGCGGAACCGGCCGAGCGGCTCCGGGCCCGGGAAGTGGAACGCCCCCTGCCACAGCAGCCGCATCCGCCACGGGATGAGGATCGAGAACGCGTCGATGTACGCGTTCACGTCCCCGTTGAACGTCGTGGAGAAGACGACGTACGGGTACGGGAGGCGGGTGCCGCCGCGCGGCGGCATGTGCGTCAGGAGCGACCAGTGGGCGAAGTGGATGAACCGCAGGCGCTTCAGCGGGGCCTTGACGAAGCGGGCGACGGGCGAGAAGCGCTCCGCCGGGGGCCAGCTGAGCTTCAGCCACAGCCCCCAGGCCCGCCGGACCGGGGTGAAGATCTGCAGCGGCTGGGCGCGGGCGGGCTCGGACGCCATCGCGGCGGAATGCTACCTGTGCACCGAAATCCGTGTGATCGTGGGCAGACCCTTGTGTCGCGGGTGGGCGTCCAGCAGGATGGGGCGAGGACACCGTGAGGGCACCCAGGACCGAACACTCACCCGGCGCCGGGATCGTCGGGCGCGATCGCGAGCAGGCGGCGCTGGTGCGCTCGCTCGCCGCTGCCTGCGACGGCCACGGCAGCCTCGTGCTCATCTCGGGCGAGCCGGGCATCGGCAAGACGACGCTGGCGGGCGCGCTCGCGTGGCCGGCGGGCGAGGCCGGCGCCACCATGATCTGGGGCCGGTGCTGGGACGCGGGCGGCGCGCCGGCCTACTGGCCGTGGCGGCAGGTCGTCCGCGTCCTCGCCGAGGAGCTCGCCGACGCCGAGCTGCAGGCGGCCGCCGGCGCGGGCGCGCGCTGGCTCGTCCACGTCGCCCCCGAGCTCGACGCCCGGCTCCCGGGCGACGCGCCGGCGATCCCGGGGGAGTCCCAGCAGGCGACGTTCGCGCTCTTCGAGGCGCTGCAGGCCTTCCTGCGCGCCTGCGCCGCCCGCCGGCCGCTCGTCGTCGCGCTCGACGACCTCCACGCCGCCGACGTCGCCTCGCTGCGGGCGCTCGACTTCCTCGCCCGGAGCATCGCCGAGTCCGCCATCCTCGTCGTCGCGACCGTGCAGGAGGTCCCGCTGCACCGCCGCGCCGACGCCGTCGCGATCGCCGAGACGCTCGAGCGCCGGGCCGAGCGGATGCCGCTCGGCGGGCTCGACGAGGCGGCGATCGGCGCGCTGATGGCGGCCGACCGCGGGGCGCCCGTCCCCGACCAGCTCGTCCGGCTCGTCCACGGCCGGGCCGCCGGCAACCCGCTCTTCGCGACCGAGCTCGCGCGCCTGCGCCCGGACGAGGACGGCGGCGGCGCTGCGCTGCCCGGCGGGGTGCAGGCGGCCGTCCGCGACCGCCTCGCCGCGCTCGGGGACGACGGGCTGCGCGTCCTCACCGACGCCGCGGTCATCGGCCAGGAGTTCCGCATCCTCACGCTCGAGCGGGTCGCGCGCGTCTCCCGCGCCGCGCTGCTCGATCTCCTCGACGAGGCCGAGTCGCTCGGTGTCGTCGTGCTCGTCGACGAGAGCGGGCGCTACCGCTTCCGGCACGGCCTGCTCCGCGACACGCTCTACGGGTCGCTGCGCCGCGTCGCCCGCGCCGAGGCGCACCTGCGCGTCGGCGCGGTCCTGGAGGAGCTCCGTCAGGCCGGCGCCGCCGACCGCCACGTCTCCGAGCTCGCCCACCACTTCGTCGAGGCCGCGTCGCTCGGCGATCCGCTGCCCGCGATCCGCTTCTCGCGCGCGGCGGGGGACCGCGCGACGGCGGTCTTCGCCTTCGAGCAGGCCGCCGACCACTACGCCACCGCGCTGCGCGTCATGGAGCTCGGCGAGCCGGACGACGCCGCCCGCGGCCAGGTCCTCCTCGAGCTCGGCCGGGCGCAGATCGCCGCCGCGAACCCGGACGGCGAGGCGACGCTGCTCGAGGCGGCGGCCCTTGCGCGCGATCGCGGCGACGTGACGCTGCTCGCCGACGTCGCGCTCTCCTACGGCCCCTACGCGCTCTCGCCGGGCACGGTCGACGAGCAGTGGACCGGGCTGCTCGAGCAGGCGATCGCCGCCGTGGGGACGAGCGATCCGGCCCGTCGCGCGCGCCTGCTGGCCCAGCTCGGCCGCGCGCTCTACTTCTCGCCCGGGCACTCGGCGCGCCGCCTCGAGCTCGCCGACGAGTCGATCGCCCTGGCCCGCGCGGCCGCGGATCCGGCGACGCTCGCGGTCGTCCTCAGCGACGCGCACGTCGCCGCGTGGAACGTCGATCGCACCGAGGAGAACCTCGTCCTCATCGCCGAGCTGCAGCAGCTGCTCAGCGAGCAGGGCGACCCGCGGGCGGCGCTTCCGTCGCTCGTGCGGTCGATCGACCTGCACCTCGAGCTCGGGGACATCGCGAACGCGTCGATCGCCCTCGAGCGGCTCGAGGCGCGCGCGGCCGACCTCTCCGACCTGCGCGCCGGCGTCATCGGCCGCCTGCACCGCTCGCGCCAGGCGCTCATCGAGGGCCGCTTCGCCGAGGTCCCCGGGCGCCTGCAGGCGGCGCTCGCGGAGGGGGCGTCGCTGCACTACTCGCCCGTCCCGGTCATCGCCGGCGGGCAGACGTTCTGCCTGCGGCTGCTGTGCGGCGGCCTCGAGGAGCTCGCGCCCATGGCGCGGCAGGCCGCCGACGCGGCGCCGGGCATGGGCGTGTGGCGCGCGGCGCTCGCCGTCGCCCAGCTCGAGCTCGGCCACGAGCAGGAGGCGCGCCAGGCGCTCGACCGCGCCGCCGTCGACGGCTTCGCCCGGGTCGAGCGCGACTCGTTCTTCCTCGTCTCGCTCGGGCTGTGGTCGGAGGTCGCGTTCCGCACCGGCGCCGCGGAGTACGCCGCGCATCTCACCGAGCTCCTCGAGCCGTTCGCCGGGCGGATGCTCGCGACGACGGGCGGCGCCTTCTTCGGCCCGGTCACCCGCACGCTCGGGCAGGCGGCGGCGCTCGCCGGTGACGTCGACGGGGCGCTGCGGTGGCTGGCCGCGGCCCGGGAGCAGGCGCGCGGCATGGGGGCGGCGCCGTCCGTCGTCCTCGCCGAGGTCGACGAGGCGGCCGTCCTCGTCGCGGCGGGCGACGCGCGCGCGACCGCGGTGCTCGACGCCGCGGAGGCGGGCGCCGTCGCGCTCGGGATGGCGCCGTACGTCGCGCGGGTCGCGGCACTGCGGGAGCGGCTGGGCGAGGCGACGGCGGCGGCCGTCGTCGCGGACGCACCGGTCGTCCCGTCCACCGGCCCCGCCCGCGGCCGCCTCGTCCGCGAGGGGGACACGTGGGCGCTCGCGCTCGACGACCGGGCCGTGCGGCTGAAGGACGGCAAGGGCGTCCGCTACCTCGCGGCGCTGCTCGCGCATCCGGGGGTCGAGCTCCACGCGCTCGACCTCGTCGGGGGCGGAGGGAACGGCGGGAGCAACGGCAACGGCCGCGCGGACGCCGACGCGGGCGCCGCGGTCGCGGCCGGGCTCGCGGTCCGGGCCGACAGCGGGGACGCCGGGCCGCTGCTCGACGACGCGGCGAAGGCCGCCTACCGCGAGCGCATCACCGACCTGCGCGAGGCGGTCGAGGAGGCCGAGCGCTTCCACGACCCCGAGCGCGCCGCGGCCGCCCGCGAGGAGCTCGAGGCGCTCGTCGCCCAGCTCGCCGGTGCCGTCGGGCTCGGGGGCCGCGACCGCGTCGCCGGCTCGGCGGCCGAGCGCGCCCGCGTGAACGTCACCCGCGCGCTGCGCTCGACGCTGAAGCGGATCGCCGAGCACGACCCCGCGCTCGGCGGTGAGATCGAGGCCTGCGTCCGGACCGGGACGCTCTGCAGCTACGAGCCGTCGCGGCTGCACCCGGTGGTCTGGGAGGTCGGGTGACGTGACCGCCGCGGGGACGGTCGGCCCGGAGGACACCTTCGACGCGATCGTCGTCGGGTCCGGCTTCGGCGGCGCGGTCACGGCGTACCGGCTCGCGACGGCGGGCTGGCGGGTCCTCGTCCTCGAGCGTGGCCGCCCGTGGCCGCCAGGGTCCTTCCCGCGGACCCCGCGGCGGCTGCAGCAGGCGTTCTGGGACCCGCCGTCGGGGCGCCACGGCCTCTTCGACATCTGGGCCTTCAGCGGGATGAACGTCGTGACGGCGAGCGGCCTCGGCGGCGGCTCGCTCATCTACTCGAACGTCATGCTGCGCAAGCCGGCGGCGACGTTCGCGGGCACCGACACCGAGCACTGGCCGCTGACTCGCGCCGAGCTGAACCGGCACTACGACAACGTCCGCGACGTCCAGCGTCCGCAGGTCTACCCGGCCGACGTCGCGCCGTACGACGAGGCCGGGCGGGTCGCGGCGCTCGAGGAGGCGGCGGGGCGGCTGGGCCACGCGGTCTGCCGTCCTCCGCTCGCGGTCCTGTTCGCCGCCGCGCCGGGCGAGGCCCCGGTCCCGCGCGCGCCCGTCGACGGTCCCGTCGCGAGCCTCCACGGCCTGCCCCGCACGACGTGCCGGCTGTGCGCCGAGTGCAACCTCGGCTGCAACGACGGCGCGAAGCAGACCGTCGACCACACGTACCTCTCGCTCGCGGCGGACCCGTCGCTGCCGGCGCCCGCGCAGATCCGCACGCTCTGCGAGGTCCGCACCCTCGCGGCGCTCGGCGACGGCGACGGCTGGGCCGTCGGCTACCGGCAGCACACGGAGGGCCTCGGCGGGGTCGCGGTGGGCCTGCGCGACCCGAGCGGCGAGACCGAGCGGACGGTCCGCGCCGCGCACGTCGTCCTCTCCGCGGGGACCGTCGGCACGACGCGCCTGCTGCTCCGCAACCGCGCCGCGCTGCCGAAGCTCAGCCCGGCGCTCGGCCGGCGGGTCTCCGGGAACGGCGACCTGCTCATGTTCGCCCGCGACACCCGCGCGGGGGAGCCGCGCGACAAGGATCGGCCGTGGCGGTACCTCGACCCGTCCTTCGGCCCCGCGATCTCGACGAGCGTCCACGTCCCGGCCGCGCGGTCCTCCTCCGGCCGCGAGTACTACGTGCAGGACTCGGGGGCGCCCGGCTTCACCGAGTGGATGTGGCAGGGCGTCGAGCTGCCGCACGACCTGTGGGCCGAGCGCGGCGTCGCCTGGCGCCGGCTGAAGGACCGCCTCACCGGCCACCGCGACCCGAACGTCTCCGCCGAGCTCGCCGGCCTCTTCGGGAGCGCGCACGCCTCCGCGGCGATGATGCCGATGCTCGGGATGGGGCAGGACGTCGCCGACGGCCGGCTGCACCTCGACGACGACGGGCGCCTGGACCTCGACTGGAGCCCGAAGGCGTCGCAGCCGCACTACGAGGCGCTGCGGACGACGGCGGCCGAGCTCACCCGCGCGATGGGCGGCGAGTTCTCCGTCCCGCCGTCGGCCCACCTGACGACCGTCCACCCCGTCGGCGGCTGCGCGATGGCCGAGGACGCGGCGGGCGGCGTCGTCGACCCGTGGGGGCGCGTGCACGGCCACCCCGGCCTGCACGTCGCCGACGGCTCGGTCATGCCGGGCCCCGTCGGCCCGAACCCGTCCTTCACGATCGCGGCCCTCGCGGACCGCTTCGCCGAGCAGATGATCGAGGACGGCCGATGACCTCCCTCTCCTTCCACGAGCACATGGCCGGGTTCATCACCGCCGGCGAGCACGACTACAACGAGGGCCTGCGGCGGGGGCGCGCGGAGGACACGACGTGCGCGTTCACGCTCGAGCTCGACATCGCCGACGTCGACACGTTCCTCGACGACCCCATGAAGGCGGCGACCGCGGCCGGCGTCGTCACCTGCGGCACGTTCGGCGGGACGCTCCCGGTCGAGCGGGGCGACTTCGACCTCTTCGTCCCGCGGGAGGGGGAGGGCCGCGGGCAGCGGATGCTCTACCGGCTCCTCGTCCGCGACCCCGACGGGCGGCCGCTGACCTTCACGGGCTTCAAGGACGTCGCGGACGGGCTCGGCCTCGACATCTGGTCGGACACGTCGACGCTCTTCCTCCGCGTCCTCGCGGGGCACGTGGAGGCCGCCGACGAGGACGGCGCGGACGTTCTGGCCGCCGGCGTGCTGCGGATCTCGCACGCGGGCTTCGTGCGGATGATGGCGTCGATGCGCCCGCGCGGCGGGCCACCGTGGCGCCGCGCCCGCGCGCTCAGCCGCTTCCAGACCGCGTTCGTCGGGACGCTCGTGCACGTGTACGGCGGCCGGCAGGAGAAGGGCGGCCAGCAGGACTTCCCGGACCCCGCGCATCCGGCCGGCGACCCGTTCCGCGGCTTCGCGCCCGGGGCGTGGCACGCGGTCGCGGGGCACCCGGGGATCGAGCGGCAGATCCTCCCGCTGCAGGCCGGGGACGGGCTGCCGCTCACGCTGCACCACTTCCGGCGGGCGCGGGCGACGGGCGGCGGCGCGGGGGCGGGGGACGGCGGCGGCGCGCCCGGTGGTGCCGGGGTAGGCGATGGCGCAGGCGCGCCCGGTGGCGCCGGGGTGGGCGATGGCGCAGGCGCGCCCGGCGGCGCGGGGGTGGAGGACGATGCGGGCGCGCCCGCGGGGAGCCCTGTCCTCTGCCTCCACGGCACCGGCGTGCGCGGCGACATCTTCGTCGGCGCGCCCGGCGGCGCCTCGACGGTTCGCGCGCTGCTCGACGGCGGCCACGACGTGTGGGTCTCCAACTGGCGCGCGTCGATCGACCTGCCGCCGCGGCCGTACACCCTGGACGACGGCGCGGTCCTCGACCATCCGGCGGCGATCGCGGCCGTCCGCGCCCGGACGGGGGCCGAGAGGGTCCGTGTCCTCGCGCACTGCCAGGGCTCGACGAGCTTCACGATCACGGCGCTGTCGGGGCTCGCGGGGGACGTCTCGCACGTCGTCGCGTCGGCGGTCTCGCTCCACACCGTCGTGCCGTGGCGCACGCGGGTGAAGTCGCGGCTCCTGCTGCCGCTCGTCGGACTGCGGATGCCGTACGTCAGCGCGCAGTGGGGCGTGCGGTCGCCGACGGCGCTCGCCACCGGCTTCGCGCGCACGGCGCGGATCGTCCGGCGCGAGTGCGACAACCCCGTCTGCGCGCTGGGCAACTACATGTACGGGACCGGGCCCGACGTCCTCTGGGTCCACGAGCGCCTCGGCGAGCCCGTCCACGACTGGGTCTCCCGCGAGTTCGGCTTCGCGCCGTACCGCTTCCTGCGGCAGATGGCGCGCTGCACGCGGGCGGGGCACGTCGTCCCGGCGGGCGGGTACGACCGCGTCCCCGGCGACCTGACGGGCGCGACCCCGCCGGCCGGGCAGCGCTGGACGTTCATCGCCGGGACGAGGAACCGCCTGTACCGCCCGGTCGGCCAGGAGCGCAGCCACGCCTGGTGGGTGCAGCACGGCGGCGGCGAGTCGGCCGGGCACGCGCTCCACCTGCTCGACGGCTACGGCCATCTGGACCCGCTCATCGGGCCGGGCGCGCCGGCCGACGTCTTCCCGCTCATCCTCGCGGGCCTCGCCGACTGAGGGCCGGCCGCCGCCCGACGCGCGTCCGCCGCCCGGCGCGCGGTCGCCTCCTCCCGGGGCACCGACTGACAGCTCAGGCAGACCCCTGCTGCATCAGCTGTCAGTCGGCGACGCGTGGGCCACCTCAGAGCGGCGCGATCTCGAGCAGCTCGTCCCCGTCGTGGTCGACCTGGATCGTCGAGTGGGTGACGCCGAACTCGTCCGCGAGCCGCTGCGCGAGGGCGACGCGGATGCCGTGCCAGTCCGCGTCGGGGCGGACGACGACGTGCGCCGACAGCGCCGGGAAGCCCGACGTCACCTCCCACACGTGGAGGTCGTGGACCTCGACGACCCCCGGGTGGGCGGCCATCGCGTGGCCGATCGCGTCGGGGTCGAGGCCTTCGGGGGCGGCCTCGAGGAAGATCCGCCCGGACGCCTTCAGCAGCCCGTAGGCGGCGCGGAGCATCGTCGCGCTGACGAACAGCGCGGCCAGGCCGTCGGCCCGCCCAAAGCCCGTCGTGAGGATGACGACGCCCGCCACCGCCGTCGCGACGAACGCGTAGAGGTCGGTGACGAGGTGCTGGAAGGACCCCTCGACGTTGAGCGAGGTACGGTTCGCGCGCGCGAGCGTCCACACCGCGGCGAGGTTCACGACGACACCGGCGAGGGCGACGAGCAGAACCGGCAGGCCCTCGACGGACGGCGGGTCGACGAGGCGCTGGATGCCCTCGGCGACGATGAGCAGGCCGAGCACGAGGAGCGTCGCGCCGTTGAACTGGGCGGCGAGGATCTCGGTGCGCTTCAGCCCGTACGTCATCGCCCCGCGGGCGGGGCGCGCGGCGAGGCGGATCGCGACGAGCGACAGCGCGATCGCCGCCGCGTCGGTGAGCATGTGCGCGGCGTCGGCGAGCAGCGCGAGCGACGAGACGGCGATCCCGACGCCGACCTCGACGGCCATGAAGCCGAGGATGAGCCCGAGCGCGATGGCGAGGCGCCGCCCGTCGGCGTCGGCGCTCACCCCGTGCGTGTGCCCCGCGTGCGCGCCGTGGTCGTGCGCGTGGCCTGAGTGGTCCATCCGCCGCCATGCTCGCACGCGCGGGTTCTAGGGTGGGCCCATGGGTGCGCCCGACGACCGCACGAAGCGCCTTGCCCTCGGCGCCGCGATCATGGGGTCGTTCGTCGCCGGCCTCGACGCGACCGCGGTGAACGTCGCGCTGCCGTCGATCCGGGCGGACCTCGGCGGCGGCCTCGCCGGCCAGCAGTGGGTCTCCAACGCCTACCTGCTCATGCTCGGATCGCTCATCCTCGTCGGCGGCTCGCTCGGCGACCTCTACGGCGAGCGGCGCATCTTCACGCTCGGGGTCGCCGGGTTCGGGACGGCCTCGCTGCTCTGCGCCCTCGCGCCGTCGATCGAGCTGCTCGTCCTCGGCCGCGCGCTGCAGGGCGTCTTCGGGGCGCTGCTCACCCCGAGCGCGCTCGCCGTCATCGTCGCGACCTTCCCGGCCGCCGAGCGCGGCGGCGCGATCGGCTCCTGGACGGCGTGGGCCGGGATCGCCACGGTCATCGGCCCGCTCGCCGGCGGCTGGCTCGTCGACGCCGTCTCGTGGCGGCTCATCTTCGCGATCAACGTCCCGTTCGTCGCGATCACGCTCGCGCTCATCGCGGTCGCGATCCCGCGGCGGGAAGGGGACGGCGGCCCCGTGCACGTCGACGCGCCCGGCGCCGCCCTGACGGCGCTCGGCCTCGCCGGGCCGGTCCTCGCGCTCATCCGTCAGCCGGCGGTCGGCTGGTCGAGCCCCGAGGTCTGGGGCGCGGGGCTCGGCGGCGTCGCGCTCCTCGCGGCCTTCCTCGTCCGCGAGGGGCGCACCGCGCACCCGATGCTGCCGCTCGGCCTCTTCGCCCGCCAGAACTTCGCCGTCGGGAACGTCCAGACGTTCGCGATGTACGGCGGCCTCGGCGTGACGTTCTTCTTCCTCGTGCTCTTCCTGCAGCAGGTCGCGGGCTACCAGGCGCTCCAGGCGGGCTTCGCGACGATGCCCACGACGATCGTCATGTTCCTGCTCTCCAAGCGCGCCGGGCGGCTCGCCGACCGCTTCGGCCCGCGGCTCTTCATGGGTGGCGGCCCGCTCGTCGCCGCGGCGGGGATGGCGCTCATGCTGCGCCTCGACGCGCACCTGAGCTACTGGACCGACCTCTTCCCGGCGCTCGTCGTCTTTTCGCTCGGGCTCGCGGCGACGGTCGCGCCGCTCACCGCGACGGTGCTCGCCGACGCCGACGAGGAGAACGCCGGCATCGCCTCCGGGATCAACAACGCCGTCGCGCGGGTCGCCGGCCTGCTGGCGGTCGCGGGCCTCGGCGCCGTCGTCGCCGCGCAGTTCGGCGGCCGCCTGGACCGCGACGCGGTCGGCGCGGCCACGACGCCCGCCGCCCGCGCCGCGCTCGCCCAGGCCCGCCGGGAGACGCTGTCGCGCGTCGACCCCGCGGTCGCCGGCCCGCGCGTCGCCGCCGCGGTGCAGGACGCGTCGGTGCACGCGTTCCACGTCGGCGTCGGGATCGCCGCGGCGCTCGTCGCGCTCGGCGGCCTGCTCGGTCTCGCGGGCATCCGCAACCCGCGCCGCGAGGTCCGCTGCGAGGAGTGCGCGGGCGGCCAGTTCGCGGGCGCGCCGGCGGACGCGGCGCCGCACGTGCACGTCCCCGCCCCGGTGCCGGTCGGCGCGGTCACCGCACCGGAGCCCTGAGGGACCGGCACGTCGCCGGCCCCGCCGCGCGAGCCGACCGGCGCCCCGGGGCGCTCAGCCCGCCCGCAGGAGCGCGGCGACGAGGCGCTCGAGCTGCGGGCGCAGGGCGGCCGCCGGGTCCGGGTGCGCGAGCGCGAGCTGCGCGAGCAGCAGGCCGTCGAGCGTCGCGACGAGCAGCTCGGCGTCGGTCGCCGGGTGCGGCGATCCCGCGTCGCGCAGGACCGCCTCGACGACCTCGACGTACGCGCGCGTCCACTCCTCCTCGATCGGGCGCAGCGCCGGGCGGCGCGCGGCCTCGATCCACAGCGAGTACGCGGCGAGGAGGGACGTGCGGCTCGCGGCGAGGTCGGCGGCGAGCAGGTCGGTCAGCGCGCCCGCGAGGTCCGCTCGCGCCCGCTCCGCGTACTCGGTGGACAGCCGCCGCATCCGCGCGATGTCGGTGTCGGCGGCGAGCCGGTAGGCGTCCGCGAGCAGCTCGTCCTTGGACGCGAACCAGTACGTCGTCGCGGCGAGCGGCAGGCCCGCCTCGCGCGCGACGCGGCGGTGGGTGACGGCGGACGCCCCCTCCTCGCCGAGGACGCGGAGGGCCGCCTCGAGGATGAGCGCGCGCCGGGCCTCGCCCCGCGGGGGACGGCCGGCGGCGCCGGGCATCAGTGGGCGCCCGCGAGGTTCAGGCCGACGACGCCGGCGATGATGAGCCCGAGCGAGGCGAGCTTCGCGGGGGAGACGGGCTCGCCGAGCGCGGTCATGCCGACGACGGCGATCGTCGCGGTGCCGACCCCGGCCCACACGGCGTAGGCGAGCGAGACCTCCATGCGCTGCAGGACGAGCGCGAGGAACCCGAACGACGCGACGTAGCCGACGACGACGACCGCGATCGCGCCGGGACGCCCCGTCCCGGCGGCGTTCAGGGCGAGCGTGCCGGTCACCTCCAGGGCGATGGCGGCGGCGAGATAGGTCCAGGCGAGCAGCATGATCGGTACAAGTGTACTGATTTCGGTACACATGTACCGGTCGGTCGCGAGCCGACCGTTGACGGGGCGAACGTCGATCCTCCCCCGCTGTGGGGGGTGATGATCGACGTTCGTGCTCGCGTGGTCGGGGTCAGCCATCCGGGGCGAGCCCGCTGAGCCAGCGCGCGAAGAGGCGCAGCGCGGCCGGCGCGGACTCTCCGGCGTGCGCGGCCGTCTCGGCGCGGAGGGTGTCCGGGTCGTAGACGCGGTCCGCGAGCTCCCGCCCGTCCGCCGTGATCCAGCCCTCGACGATCGCGGGCGTCACCTCCGGATGGAACTGGACCGCGAGGTGCGGCCCGGCCGCGAAGGCCTGCACGCAGACCTCGTCCCGGGCGAGGACCCGCGCGTTCGGCGGGGGCAGGACGGCGTCCTCGTGCCAGGCGAGCCACGGCCCGGACGGAAGGACGCGGATGTCGATGCTCGGCGTGCGGATCCACCCGACCTGCGGGGCGGGCATCCGGTGCACGCGCCCGCCGAGCGCGGCGGCGAGGACCTGCGCGCCGAAGCAGATGCCGAGGACCGGGACGCCCGCGATCGCCGCCTGCCGGACCCAGGAGACCTCCGGCGCGATCCACGGCTCCGAGCCCGCTCCGACGGCGGACGCGTCGGCCCCGAGGACGACGATCCCGGCGGCGCCGCGCGGGTCCGGCAGTGCCTCGCGGTCGACCCGGATCGTGCGGACGGTGAAGCCGCCCGCCCCGGCCCCGCGCGTCGCGAGGACACCGCCGAGCAGCCCGGCCGGCGCGTCGTCCTGGTGCTGGAGGACGAGGAGGTCGGCCATGGGCGCCACGGTACACCGGTGGTCGCGGGCGCCCGACCCGCCCGCGTCCTCTGACCGCCCGCTGACGACACCCGGTGCACGCCTCGCCCCAAAATGTTACGGTCGCGTCCAATGCGCACCCTCCTGTCCCGCGCGGCCGCCGTCGCCGCCGCGCTCGCCCTGCCGCTCGCCGTCGCGGCGGGCCCCGCCCGGGCCGCCGCCCCGCTGCCCGTCACGTACGGCCCCGTCCCGCTGGTCGCCGGGAGTTTCGACCCCGACCACGTCGCCGGGGCGAACGACTTCAGCTGCAAGCCGACCACCGAGCACCCGCGGCCGGTCGTCCTCGTGCACGGCCTGGGCGCGACGCTCGGCGACAACTGGGCCACCCTCGCCCCGCTGCTGCAGAACAACGGCTTCTGCGTCTTCGGCCTCACCTACGGGCGCCAGGCGGGCTTCCCGTACGTCGGCGGCGTGCAGCGGATGGAGGACAGCTCGGCCGAGCTCGCGACGTTCGTCGACAAGGTGCTCGCCGCGACCGGGGCGACGAAGGTCGACCTCCTCGGCCACTCCGAGGGCACGGTCATGCCGCGCTGGTACCTGTCCTTCCGCGGCGGCGCGGCGAAGGTCGACAAGTACGTCCAGCTCGCCCCGCTGTGGGACGGCACGAACCTCGCCGGCATCGGTGACCTGCTGAAGGTCGCGCAGACCTTCAAGTTCGACCCGGCCGTCTACAGCACGTTCGCGTCCGTCGGCTGCGGCTCCTGCCCGGAGTTCGCGCGCGGGTCGGACTACCTGAGCAAGGTCAACGCCGCGGGCCCCGCCGTCCCCGGCATCACCTACACGGAGATCGCCACGAAGTACGACGAGCTCGTCTCGCCGTACACGAGCGGGTTCACGACGGCGCCCAACGTCACGAACATCCTCCTGCAGGACGTCTGCCCGACCGACTACTCCGAGCACCTCGGCGTCGCGTACTCGCCGGTCGCCGCGCAGCTCGTGCTCAACGCGCTCGACCCGGCCCGGGCGCGGAAGGCCCCGTGCACGCTCGTCACGCCGCTCGGGACGCCGGACCCGCCACAGGTCGGCCTCGCCCCGGCGGCCGCGCCCGCGACGGCGGCCCGCCCGGCCCGTCACCGCCGCGCGCACCGCCGCACGGCGCACCACCGCACGGCGCACCACCGCCGCGCGCAGGCGCACGCGAAGCGGGTCAGCCGGACTTCGCGGCGCGCCGCGCGCTGAGGTAGCCCGCGGCGAAGCCGCCCGCGACGCAGATCGCGATCACGACGAAGAGCGGCGCCCGCGACGACGCGACGATCCAGGTGATCTTCGTGCTGCGCGAGTTCGCGAGCGCAAAGAGGACGACGGCGACGGCGATGACGAGCGTCACCGGGTCGAGCCGCTGCCACCACTGCTCCTTCGTCGTCGCCCCGCCGGGTTCGTCGCGCATGGCGCAAAGCCTAGAAGACGGGCTCCTACACTCCGAAGGGTGAGTTTCGGGCGCGACAACGACCCCGTCCCGCCCGACCCCTTCGGCCGTCAGGGCCGGCTGCTGCACGTGCGCCGCGACGTGCAGGTCGGGCTCCTCGCCGACGGGACGATCGCGTGCCCCACGTGCGACGCCCCGGTCGCGCTCGGGCCGGGCGTCCACGGCCCCGCCGCCGCGCTGACCTGCGCGTACTGCGGGCACGCCGGCCGCGTGCGGGACTTCCTCGAGCTCGCGACGCCCGCCCGTCCCGCCCGCCCGGCCCGGGTCCAGGTCCGCGTCGTCCGCCCGGGCCGCGTCCGCATCGAACCGGCCTGAGCCGGGTAGACGCCCGCCCATGGACGCGGTCACCGACGGCATCCTCCACTGGGCCACCTACCACGACGGCATCGGGCAGACGGTCCACTCGCACTTGCACGTCGGGTCGGGCGCGATCTTCGACCCGCTGCTGCCCGAGGGCGGCATCGATGCGCTGGGCGCGGCGACGATCCCGAGCGTCGTCCTGCTCTCGAACCGCCACCACCTCCGCCACGCCGCCGCGCTCGCCGAGGCGTACGACATCGACATCCGCTGCCACGAGGCGGGGCTGCACGAGTTCACGGGCGACGACGCGCCGGAGGTCGCGGGGTTCGCGTTCGGCGACGAGGTCGCCGAGGGCGTGACCGCACTCGAGCTCGGGGTCCTGTGCCCCGAGGAGACGGTCTTCCACATCGCCGCCGGGCCCGGCGCCCTGCTCTTCGCCGACGGCCTGATGCGCGCCGACGGCGAGCTGACCTTCGTCCCCGACGGGCTGCTCGGCGACGACCCCGAGACAGTGAAGCGCGGGCTGCGCGAGCGGCTCGGCGTCCTCGCCGCGCGGGAGGACCACGACGTGCTCCTCTTCGCGCACGGCGAACCGGTGCGCGAAGGCGGCCGCGCCGCCCTCGAGGCCTTCCTCGCGGACTGACCGCCCGCGCCGCCGCGCGGGCGACCGACTGGCGGAAATCTAACCGGAGGCACCGTCCGCCTATGGCGCGATCGCCCCGCGAGGCGTAGAGTAGTTGCGCGTACACCTTCTCGCGATGCCGTCCTCCACCACCTCCGACCCCTCCGGCCTGCCCGCCGAGCTCGACCTGCGCAGCCTCCGCCGCCGCGCGCTGCAGGTCATCGCGATCCTCGGCGGCGTCGGCCTCGCGGCGCTCCTGATGCCCGGCCTCGGCGAGCTGCGGAGCAAGCTCGCCGACGCGGCGTGGGGCTGGCTCGCCCTCGCCGTGGTCCTCGAGGCGCTCTCGGGCATGTCCTACGTCCTCATGTTCCGGCCCGTCTTCTGCCGGCTCATGAGCTTCCGCAGCGCGATGGAGATCAGCTGGTCCGAGCTCGGCATGGGCTCCCTCGTCCCCGCCAGCGGCATCGGCGGGCTCGCGCTCGGCGCCTGGGTCCTCACCCGCGACGGGATGACGCCCGAGCACGTCGCCGAGCGGTCCGTCGCCTTCTTCCTCCTCAAGAGCTCGGTGAACTTCGTCGCCGTCGCGATCCTCGGCGTCGTCATGTTCGCCGGCGTCGGGCCGCACGAGTCGGTGCTCCTCACCCTGCTCCCGGCGGCGATGTCGGTGCTGCTCATCGCGGCGGTACTCGGGATCCCGCGGCTCGGCCCGGGCGCCGAGCCGGGACCCGGGGCGGGACGGGTCCGGCGTGGCGTCTCGCGCGGCCGCGCCGTCCTCATCGACGGTGTCGCCGCGGCGATCACGATCGCCCGGCGCCGCGATCCGCTCCTGCTCCTCGGCGCGTTCGGCTACTGGGCCTTCGACAACGCCGTGCTGTGGGCGACGCTCCATGCGTTCCACGTCTCCGTCCCGCTCACCGTCGTGCTCATGGGCTACCTCATCGGCCAGCTCGGCGGACTGCTCCCGATCCCCGGCGGCGTCGGCGGCATCGACGGCGGGCTCATCGGGACCCTCGTCGTCTACGGTGCCCCGGCCGCCGGGACCGCGGCCGCCGTGCTCGCCTACCGGGTCGTCCTCTTCTGGCTGCCGCTCCTCGCGGGCGCCGTCGCGTTCGTCTCCCTCAAGCGAGCGATCGACCACCCCGGTCGTCCCGACCTCTGCCGCGAGGCGACGACGCCGCGGACCGCGGCGCCCGCGGCGGCCGCCACGTCGGCGGGCTCCTCCGCCTGAGGGGTCGCACGTCCATCGGCCCGGGCATCCCCGGGCCGATGGACGTTCGACGGCCGGGGAGGGGCGCCGCCCGCCTATGCTCCGGCACGATGCTCCCGAGCCTCCGCGACGTCACCGCCGCCCGCCGGGACCCCGAGCTCGTCGTCCTCGAGGGCTTTCACGCGCTGAAGCACGCGCTGCGCTTCGGCGGCGAGGTCCTCGGCGTCTGGACCGCGGACCTCGACGAGCTCGAGGCGCTCCGCCTGCGCCTCGCGCCCGACCTGACGCTCCCGCCGGTGACGCTCGCCGCCGCGGAGGAGCTCGCGCGGATCGTCCCGCGCGCGCAGGTCCTCGCGCTCGCGCGGCGCCCGGCCCAGCCCGACGTCCCGGCGATGCTCGCCCTCCCGGGCCCGGAGCCGGTCGTCCTGCTCGAGCAGCCGCGCCACCTCGGCAACCTCGGTGCCTGCGTCCGCGTCGCGGCGGCCGCCGGCGCGGCGGGTCTCATCGCGACGGGTGATCAGGACCCGTGGCACCACGACGCGATCCGCGGCGGCGCGGGCCTGCAGTTCGCGCTGCCCGTGCGCCGCGCGCGGGCCCTCCCGGACTCCGGGCGGCCGCTCGTCGCCCTCGACCCGGAGGGGGACGTCCTGGAGCCGGGCGCCCTGCCGCCGCGCGCGGTCCTCGCCTTCGGCACCGAGCGCGACGGGCTCTCCGACGAGCTGCTCGCCCGCGCGGACGCCCGGCTCGCGCTGCCCATGCGCGCGGGCGTGTCGAGCCTCAACCTCGCGACGTCCGTTGCTGCCGTGCTCTACTCGGCGGCGGCGTCGTGGGCGCCGCCTGGGCCGCCGGCCCCGCGAGGATGACGTCGAGGCCGAAGGTGAAGCGCTCGTCGCCCTCGACCGAGCCGGCTCGCGCCTGACGGGAGCGCGGCGGCCTGCGAGAGTGGGACCGTGACCTTCAAGCGCCGCACGAAGATCGTCGCGACCCTCGGCCCGGCGAGCGAGACCGCCGAGACGCTCGACGCCCTGCTCGCCGCCGGGGTCGACTGCTTCCGCATCAACTGCTCGCACGGGACCGAGGAGGAGCTGCGCCGGCGCAACGCCGACGCCCGCGCGGCGATCGCCCGCTGCGGCCGGCACGTCGGCGTCCTCTTCGACCTCCAGGGGCCGAAGCTCCGCCTCTCGGCCGACACCCCGGTCCGCGTCGTGCAGGCCGACGAGCTCGTGCACTTCGTCGGCGTCGGCCGGGGGAGGGACGACGCCGAGCTCGTCGTCGACTACGCCGACTTCCTCCACCTCGTCACCGAGCGGTCGGAGATCGTCATCGGCGACGGCGTCCCCCGCTTCGTCGTCGAGGCACTCGACGACGGGCGCGTCACCGCGCGGGCGCTGACCGCCGGCACCGTCTCGCCGCGCAAGGGCGTGAACGTCACCTGGGCGCGGCCGAGCCTGCCGGCGATCACCGAGAAGGACGCGACCGACCTCACGCTCGCCGCCGAGCTCGGGGCGGACGTCGTCGCCCTCTCCTTCGTCCGCAGCGCCGCGGACATGGAGGACCTGCGCGAGCGGCTCAGCGGCCTGGGGTCGCGGGCCCGGACGGTCGCGAAGATCGAGAAGATCGAGGCCTACGAGCACCTCGACGAGATCCTCGAGGCCTCCGACGGGATCATGGTCGCGCGCGGCGACTACGGCGTGGAGGCGGGCGTGGCGCGGGTCCCGCTCATGCAGAAGGACGCGATCAACCGCGCGACCCAGGTCGGCAAGCTCGTCATCACCGCCACCCAGATGCTCGAGTCGATGATCCACGCGCCGGAGCCGACGCGGGCCGAGGCGGCGGACGTCGCGAACGCCGTCATCGACGGCACGTCGGCGGTCATGCTCTCGGCGGAGACCGGGGTCGGCGAGTTCCCGGTGCAGGCCGTGAAGGCGATGGCGGAGATCGCCTACGCGGCCGAGGAGTCGCCGGTCATCCTCGGCCGGGCCCGCGGCATCCACCCCGTCGGCTCCGCGGCGGCGACGGTCATGTACGCGGCGGTTCAGCTGTCCGACGCCCTCGACTCGGCGGCGCTCCTCATCCCGACCGCGACCGGCGGCGGCGCCCGCGCGTGCTCGAAGTACCGGCCCGCCCGGCCGATCGTCGCGCTCGTCCACGACGACGTCGTCGGCAACCAGCTCGCGCTCGAGTGGGGCGTGCTGCCGCTGCGCCTCCCGGTGGCCGAGACGGTCGACGAGCTCGTCGAGGCGTCGCTGCGCGCGGCCCGGGACGAGGTCGGCCTGCCCTCGGGGGCCGGCGTCATCCTCACGGCCGGGCGGCGGACGGGGACCCCGGGCGCGACGAGCCTCATCATGGTGCGGGAGATCCCCTGACGGCCGAGGCGCACAGCGACGCGCTGCCGGGCCCCGCGGGCGCCGGCGGGGCGGTGGTGGGTGCCGGCCCGCGCGGCGGCGCGGGCGCGGGTGCGCCCTGGGGCCCGCGGGCGCAGCGTGCGGTGACGGTCGGTGCGCCCGCCGTCTACGTCGTCGCGCTCTCAGTGACGGTCCTCGAGTGGGGCCTGCCGGTCGCGCGCGACCAGCTCTTCTTCTGGCTCGGACTCGGGATGGCGGCGTTCAGCGCGGGGCGCCCGCGGCGCCTGGCCCGCCTCGTCGTGGAATGGCTGCCGATCTTCGCGCTGCTCGTCCTCTACGACCTGCTCCGCGGCGCCGTCGACGGCGTCCCGGAGGCCGCGCACCGGACGGCGCAGCAGGGGTTCGACACGACGATCTTCGGCGGGGACGGCCCGACGGTGTGGCTCCAGCACCACCTCTGGGACCCGGCGCACCTGCGGCCGTGGGACTACGCGACCTGGGCGGTCTACATGACGCACTTCTTCGCGGTGTGGACGGTCGCCGCGGTCGTCTGGCACCGGGCCCACGAGCACTTCCGCCGCTACGCGTCGCTCGTCGTCCTCCTCACCCTCGGGGCGTTCCTCACCTACTGGCTCTACCCGGCGCAGCCGCCGTGGCTCGTCGCCGGCGACGGGCACCTGCCGCCGGTCGACCGCATCGTCCCGATCGTCTGGGGCCACCTCGGCGTCCACACGATCCAGTCGACGTACGAGAACGGCGCGCTCGTGAACCCGGTCGCGGCGATGCCGTCATTGCACGCCGCCTATCCCGTGCTCCTGCTCCTCTACTTCTGGGGCGCCGGGCGACGCGTCCGCGCGGGGCTCGGGCTGTACGCGGCGGCGATGGCGTTCACGCTCGTCTACGGCGGGGAGCACTTCTTCGCCGACATCGTCGCCGGGTGGCTCATGGCGGCGGTCGTGTTCGTCGTCGTCGACCGCGGCGCCCCCGCGCTCGGCCGCCGCACCGCCGGGGTGCGGCGGCGGGTCGCCGGGGTCAGCCGCTGGACAGCCCGTGGCGCCGCGGCCTCAGCGCGCCGGCCAGCCGGCTGAGCGGGCCGCTGGGCGCGGGGGCCTCCGGCCCGTCGCGCAGATGACGCGCGCGCTCGTGGAGGAGCTCGACGAGGTCGGCGGTCCGGCGGAAGGGGTCGGCGACGACCTCGCCGCTGTCGAGCGCAAGCGCCGCCCACGGGCGGCCGGCGACCTCGGCGACGAGCAGCGGACCGGTCAGCGGACGGCGGCTGTCGAGGAGGGCGAGCTCGCGCAGGGCGCCGGCGTCGGCCTCGGTGGCCCGGCGGATCGTCAGGTCCAGTTCGGCGGAGCTGGACGGAAGAACGAAGGAATTGGTCTGGTTCATACGGGTATGCTCCCGAGAATGGACCCCGTCGACCAGAGCCAATCGCCGGTCCAATTCCTCGCGGTCGACGAGTTCGCCGGCGTGCTCGGGGCGTGGACGCTCCGCTCGGGACCGCGGTACGCGTGCCTGGCCGAGGCGATCGCCGACGCGATCGCCCAGGGCGTGCTGCCCGCCGGGACGCGGCTGCCGCCCGACCGCGCGCTCGCCCGGCACCTGCAGGTGAGCCGCGGGACGGTCGTCGCCGCCTACAGCGAGCTCGCCGAGCGCGCGCTCGTCGTCCGGCGTCAGGGCAGCGGGACGACGGTCAGCGCGCGCGGGCGCGCGCCGGTCGGCCGCCACCTGCGCAACGAGGGCTTCACCCGGCAGGTCAGCGGCCCGGCCGTCCCGATCGACCTCTCGACGGCCGCGCCCGTCCACGACGACGTCGTCGGCCGGCTGCTCGTCTCGACGGGGGACGCCGTGCGGGCCGGGGCGCCGGTCCACGGCTACGCGCCGCTCGGGCTGCCCGCGCTGCGCGAGGGGATCGCGGCGCGGCTCACCGCGCGCGGGGTCCCGACGACCGCGTCGCACATCCTCATCACCGCCGGCGCGCAGGGGGCGCTGCACCTCATCATCGCCGCGTACCTGCGGCCGGGCGACCGGGCGATCGTCGAGACGCCGACCTACCCGGGGGCGCTCGAGCTCCTCTCCCGCGCGGGTGCCGTCGTCGAGGGCGTGCCGCGCGACCACGCGGGCCCGCGCCCGGCGCAGTTCCGCCGCGCGCTCGAGACGGGTGACGCGGCGCTCGCGCTGCTCGTCCCGACGTGCCACAACCCGACGGGGACGACGATGTCCGAGCGGCGGCGGCACGAGCTGCTGGCCGCGATCCGCGACGAGGACGTCCTCCTCGTCGAGGACCTCACGATGGTCGACACCGTCTTCTCCGGTCAGGCGCCGCCGGACCTCGTCGCGCTCGAGCCCGACCGCGTCATCGCCGTCGGCTCGTTCAGCAAGGTCCTGTGGGGCGGGCTGCGCACCGGCTGGATCCGGGCGGACCCGGCGACGATCCTCCGCCTCGGCCGCCTGCGCACCGCTCAGGACATGGGCTCCGGCGTCCTGGACCAGGTCGCCTGCCTCGCGGCCCTGCCGCAGCTCGACGAGATCATCGCCGGCCGCCGGGCGATGGCCGCCGAGCGCTGCGCCGTGCTGACGGCGGCGCTGGCCGAGCAGCTCCCCGACTGGGAGGTGACCGCGCCCGACGGCGGCTACGGGCTGTGGGTGAAGCTCCCGCGCGCGAACGCGCCGGAGGTCGTCGCCGCCGCGCTGCGGCACGGCGTCGCGATCGCGGGGGGCGGCGTCGGCGCGGTCGACGACCGCCACCTCGACCACGTCCGCATCTGCTTCACGCTCGAGCCCGGCCTGCTCGTCGAGGCGGCGGCCCGGCTGCGCGAGGCGTGGGACGAGGCGGCCGCGGGCGACGCGACGGCCTGCGCGGCGCCGGCGGTGTAAGCCGACGGTCAGCGGGAGCCCGTCCACTTCCCCCGAGCGGGCTCGGGCGAAATGGACGGCGCACCGTGGGGGCGCGGGAGCGCGTCCATTTCCCCCGACCAGGGTCGGGGGAAATGGACGGCCTTCAGCGGGCGGTGCCGCAGAAGTGCGTGCGCGTCTCGTCGAGCGCGACGACGCCGACGAGCGTGCCGTCCTCCGCGACGACCGGCACGCGGCGTGACGGCGCGTCCATGACCGCGGTGCGTGCTTCCTCGGCGCTCGCGCCCGCCGCGACGGTCGGCCCGTCGTGGGCGATCGAGCGCGCGGGCGCCGCCGGGTCGGGCGCGCCCTCGGCGTCCTCCCGCGTGAGGACGCCGGCGAAGCGCCCGTCCTCCGCGAGCACCGCGAGCCGGCGGCTCGTGCTCGCGGCGAAGAAGGCCTGCACGTCCGCGACGGTGGCGGACGCGTCGGTGGCGGTGAGCTTGACGTGCACGAGGTCCGCGGCCGTCAGGCCCGCCGCCTCGTCGATCGCGATATCGGCCATGGGCCCATCATCGCGCGTCGAGCGTCCATCTGCCCGGGGATCCCCGGGCAGATGGACGCTCGACGCCGCCCGGGAGGGCAGGTCGGGCCCGCGCCGCCGGTGACGCCTCAGCCCGCGCCGCCGCCCGCGGCTCCGGGGGCTCAGGTCGGGTCCGCGCCGCCCCCGACCACGAGGTCGACGTACCCGTCGGCGATCTGCTGCGGCTTCAGGCGCCCGCCGGGCCGGTACCACTGGACGGTGTGGTTCACCATGCCGAGGAGGGCGGCGAGGAGCAGGCGGCGGTCGCCGTCGATCGCGCCCTCGGTCCGCGCCTCGTCGAGGAGCTTCTCCACGACGCGCTCGAAGGCCTTGCGGGTGCGGCGGACCTCGGCCCACTGGTCACCGTGGTCGATGACGTGCCGCTCCTGCTGGAAGACGAGCATGTGGTCGCGGTGCTCGATCGCGTGCGCGACCCACAGGCGGACGACCGCGCGCAGGCGCTCCGCGGCGCCGCCGTCCCCCGCCGCGAGCTTGCGCGCGTCCCCGAGCAGCGGGTCCATGAGCTGGTCGCAGATGCGGATGAGCAGCTGCTCCTTGCCGCCGAAGTAGTGGTACAGCCCACCGGCCGCGAGGCCGATGCCCTCGCTCAGCTCCTGCACCGACGTCTGGTCGTAGCCGCGCTCGGCGAAGACGTGCGCGGCCGCGGTGACGACCCCCGCCTGGCGGCGGTCGTAGCGCTCACGGAGCGCGGGGCTGGTCGGTGCCTTGGCCATCCGCCCGCGCACTCTACCGACCGACCGTTCAAAGTTCGAACGGTCGTTCAACAAACGTCAGTGGTGGAAGGAGGACCGCGAGTCGTCGGCGGGGACGGAGGACCCGTGGGCCTCGAGGCGCTCGACGACGCGTCCCAGGTCCTCGACGAGGATCCGTGCGAGGTCGTGCGTGAAGCCCGAGCGCACGCAGATCCGCAGGACGGCCATGTCGTGGATGCCCTCCGGCATGCGGTAGGCGGGGATGATCCAGCCGCGCGCGCGGATGTGCTCGGAGACGTCGTAGACCGAGTAGCCGGTGACGTCGTCCTTCAGGCGGAAGGCGAAGACCGGAAGGTGCGAGCCGTCGGAGACGAGCGCGAACGGCCCGAGCTCCGCGATCTTCGCCGCGAGCGCCGTCGCGACGTCGCGCGAGCCCTGCTGCACGCGGCGGAAGCCCTCGAACCCGAGCCGGACGAACGTGTAGTACTGCGCCGCGACCTGGGCGCCCGGCCGCGAGAAGTTCAGCGCGAAGGTCGGCATCTCGCCGCCGAGGTAGTCGACCTTGAAGACGAGCTCCTCCGGCAGGGCGGCGGGCTCACGCCACACGACCCACCCGATGCCGGGGTACACGAGCCCGTACTTGTGGCCGGAGGCGTTGATCGACTGGACCCGCGGCAGCCGGAAGTCCCACACGAGCTCGGGGTCGACGAACGGCGCGATGAAGCCGCCGCTCGCGCCGTCGACGTGGATCGGGACGTCCGGCCCGCCGCCGGCCGCGAGCGCGTCGAGCGCCGCGGCGATCTCCGCGACCGGCTCGTAGCTGCCCTCGAACGTCGACCCGAGGATCGCGACGACGCCGATCGTGTTCTCGTCGCAGTGGGCGGCCGCACCCTCCGCCGTGAGGTACGGCGCCTCGGCGGTCACCGGGACGCAGCGCGCCTCGACATCCCAGTAGCGGCAGAACTTCTCCCAGCAGACCTGGACGTTCGCGCCCATGACGAGGTTCGGGCGCGACGCGTCGAGCCCGGCGGCCTGCCGCCGCTCCCGCCAGCGCCACTTCAACGCGAGCCCGCCGAGCATGCACGCCTCGCTGGACCCGGTCGTCGAGCAGCCGGTGGCGTCGGCGCCGGGCGCGGCGTGCCACAGCTCGGAGAGGATGTTCACGCAGCGCCGCTCGAGCTCCGCGGTCTGCGGGTACTCGTCCTTGTCGATCATGTTCTTGTCGAGGCAGGCGTCCATGAGCTCGCGCGCCTGCGGCTCCATCCACGTCGTGACGAAGGTCGCGAGGTTCAGGCGCGAGTTGCCGTCGAGCATGAGCTCGTCCTCGACGAGCATGCGCGCGTCGTCGGCCGCCATCCCGTCGGGCGCGAGGCGCAGGCGGGGCACCGGGTCGGTCCCGGGATGCCGGTGTGCGGGCGCGACGACGTCCTCGGTCGCGGACGGCTCGTGCAGGTGGAGGGCCATGCGGACGACGGTACCCGCCCCGGCCGTGAGCCCACGCGTCCCTGAGCACTCCCTCATCTGTTGAACGAGCATTCGAACTTTGAAGGATCATTCGGTATGGTCCGCCGCATGTTCTTCGATCTGCCCGACGAGACCAAGGCCCTGCAGGAGTCCGTCCGCGACTTCGCGCGCAGCGAGGTGGCGCCCGCCGCCGAGCACCTGGACCACACGAAGTCCTTCCCCTACGAGCTCGTCGCGAAGATGGGCGAGCTCGGGTGGATGGGCATCCCCTTCCCGGAGGAGGTCGGCGGGTCCGGTGGCGACTCCCTGCAGTACGCGATCGCCGTCGAGGAGCTCACCCGGATCGACTCGAGCGTCGCCATCACGCTCTGCGCCCACACGTCGCTCGGCACGCAGCCCGTGTACCTCTTCGGCACCGACGAGCAGAAGGAGCGCCTGCTGCCCGACCTCTGCGCGGGAAGGAAGCTCGGCGCCTTCGGCCTCACCGAGCCGGACGCCGGGTCGGACGCCGGCAACGTGAAGACGCGCGCCTCGCTGAGCGACGGCGTCTGGACGATCGACGGCGCGAAGCAGTTCATCACGAACGCGGGCACCGACATCTCCGGCCACGTCGCGATCACCGCGGTCACGGGGACGGATGCCAACGGGCGCAAGGAGGTGTCCAACCTCATCGTCGAGAACGGCACCGCCGGCTACGAGCAGGGGACGCCCTACCGCAAGATGGGGTGGAACGCGTCCGACACCCGGCCGCTGACCTTCACCGACTGCCAGGTCCCGGAGGAGAACCTCCTCGGCCCCCGCGGCAGCGGCTTCAAGCAGTTCCTCCACATCCTCGACATCGGCCGGATCGGCGTCGCGGCGATGGGCGTCGGCCTCGCGCAGGGCGCCCTCGACGAGGCCGTGAAGTACAGCAAGGAGCGCCAGGCCTTCGGCCAGTCGATCTCGAAGTTCCAGGCCATCCAGGGCAAGCTCGCCGACATGGCGACCGAGATCGAGGCGGCGCGCCTGCTGACCTACAAGGCCGCGTGGGAGAAGGACCAGGGCCGCAACTTCACGCTCACCGCCGCGCAGGCGAAGCTCAAGACCGGTCGCCTCGCGGTCCGCTGCGCCGAGGAGGCCGTCCAGATCCACGGCGGCTACGGCTACATCGAGGAGTACCCGGTCTGCCGCATGTACCGCGACGCGAAGATCCTCACCATCGGCGAGGGGACCGACGAGGTCCAGCAGATGGTCATCGCGCGGGCGCTCGGGGCGTAGGCGACCGCCGTGTTCTCCGGCCCGGTCCTGATCGCCAACCGCGGCGAGATCGCCGTGCGCGTCGCGCGGTCCGTGCACGCGCTCGGGCTGCGGTCGGCGGCGATCTTCACCGACGCGGACGCCGACGCGGTGCACGTCGACACGTGCGACACCGCCGTGCGCGTTGAGTCCTACCTCGACGGCGCGGCGGTGCTCGAGGCCGCGGCGCGGGCCGGGGCCGCGGCGGTCCACCCCGGCTACGGCTTCCTCAGCGAGAACGCGGGCTTCGCGCGCGCCGTCGTGGACGCGGGCCTGACGTGGATCGGGCCGCCGCCGAGCGCGATCGAGCTCATGGGCGACAAGGGCGCGGCGAAGGACGCCGCCGTCGCGGCGGGGGTGCCGGTCGTGCCCGCGGTCGCGCCGGACGGCAGCGGCGATCCCGTCTACCCGGTCGTCGTGAAGGCGGTCGCGGGCGGCGGCGGCAAGGGCATGCGCGTCGTGCGCGCGGCGGGCGAGCTCGTCGAGGCGACCGCCGCGGCCAAGCGCGAGGCGATGAGCGCGTTCGGCGACGACCGCGTCATCGTCGAGCGCTACCTCGAGCGCCCGCGCCACATCGAGGTCCAGGTCCTCGCCGACGCCCACGGCACCGTCCTGCACCTCGGCGAGCGCGAGTGCTCGCTGCAGCGCCGCCACCAGAAAGTCGTCGAGGAGGCGCCGTCGCCGGTCGTCGACGCGGCACTCCGGGCCCGCATGGGCGAGGCCGCGGTCGCGCTCGCGCGGGCGGCCGACTACGTGGGCGCCGGCACCGTGGAGTTCATCGTCCCCGAGACCGCGCCCGGCGAGACCCCGTCCGAGTTCTTCTTCCTCGAGATGAACACGCGCCTGCAGGTCGAGCATCCCGTTACCGAGCTCGTCTACGGCGTCGACCTCGTCGAGCAGCAGCTCCGCGTCGCCGCCGGCGAGCCGCTCGCGCTCACGCAGGACGCGCTGCAGCCGTCCGGCTGGGCGATCGAGGCGCGCCTCTACGCCGAGGACCCGGCGGCGGGCTTCCTCCCCGCCACCGGCACCGTCGTCGGCTACCGCGAGCCGGCCGGCGCCGGGGTGCGGATGGACTCCGGGCTGCGGGTCGGGAGCGTCGTCGGCACGCAGTACGACCCGATGCTCGCGAAGGTCATCGCGTCGGGCGCCGACCGCGCGGAGGCCGTCCGCCGCCTCGACCGGGCGCTCGGCGAGCTCGAGCTGCTCGGCGTCGCGACGAACGCGGCGTTCACCCGGGCGCTGCTCGCCCGCGAGGACGTCGCGGCGGGGGCGATGGACACCGGCCTGCTCGAGCGCGTGCTCGCGGCCGAGGACCTCGACCTGCTGCCGCCGGACGACCTCGTCCCCGCCGCGATGCTCGCGGCCTGCGGGACGGCGCGACCCCCCGGCCCCTGGCGCCGGGTGCTGGAGGACCACGGCGCCGTCGTCGTCGACCGCGGCCGCGTGAGCGTCGGCGAGCGCTCGTGGGCGGCGGACGTGCGCCCGCTCGCCGAGCCCGGCCGCGTCCGCGTCACCCTCGACGGCGTCTCGCGGGCCTACGCGGTCAACGCGACCGACGCCGTCGTCCACGTCTCGCGGGACGGGCACCACGTCGCCGCCGTCACCCACGTCCCGGTCCGCTCCGGCGCGGGCGCCCTCGCCGGGTCGCTCGCCGCGCCGATGCCCGGCACCGTCCTGCTCGTCCACGTCGCGAACGGCGACACCGTCGCGGAGGGAGATGTCCTGCTCGTGCTCGAGTCGATGAAGATGGAGCTCTCGATCACCGCCCCGAACGCGGGGACGGTCGAGGGGCTGGACCTGAAGGTGGGGGACCGGGTGGCGCTGAAGCAGCCGCTCGTCGCCGTGACGAGCGCCGACGAGGGGGCCGGCTCATGAGCGGCTTCCGCGACGGCCAGCTCGCGCTCATCGACGAGCTGAACGAGCGCCTGGCGCGCGCCCAGGGCGGCGGCGGGGAGAAGTCCCGCGAGCGCCACCACGCGCGCGGCAAGCTCCTGGCCCGCGAGCGGATTGCCCGCCTCTGCGACCCCGGCACCCCGTTCCTCGAGCTCTCGCCGCTCGCCGCCGACGGGGTCTACGACGACGACACGCCGTCCGCCGGCATCGTCACCGGCGTCGCGACGATCCACGGCCGCCCGTGCGTCGTCGTCGCCAACGACGCGACCGTCAAGGGCGGGACGTACTACCCGCTGACGGTGAAGAAGCACCTGCGTGCGCAGGAGATCGCGCTGGAGAACCGGCTGCCCTGCGTCTACCTCGTCGACTCCGGCGGCGCGTTCCTCCCGAAGCAAGACGAGGTCTTCCCCGACCGCGAGCACTTCGGCCGCATCTTCTTCAACCAGGCGACGATGAGCGCGAAGGCCATCCCCCAGATCAGCGCGGTGCTCGGCTCCTGCACCGCCGGCGGCGCGTACGTCCCGGCGATGAGCGACGAGACGGTCATCGTCCGCAACCAGGGGACGATCTTCCTCGGCGGGCCGCCGCTCGTGAAGGCGGCCACCGGCGAGGAGGTCACCGCCGAGGAGCTCGGCGGCGGCGACGTGCACGCCCGCACGTCCGGCGTCGTCGACCACCTCGCCGAGGACGACGAGCACGCGCTGCAGATCGTCCGCGACATCGTCGCGACCCTCCCCGAGGCGCCGCCGGCGCCGTGGGCCCGCAGCACGCCGGTGCCGCCGCGCGAGGACCCCGAGGAGCTCCTCGACCTCCTGCCGCTCGACACCCGCACGCCGTACGACGCGCGCGAGCTCATCCGCAAGCTCGTCGACGACAGCGCGATGCACGAGTTCAAGGAGCTCTACGGGGAGACCGTCGTCTGCGCCTTCGCAAAGATCGACGGGCACCCGATCGGGGTCATCGCGAACAACGGCATCCTCTTCAGCGAGTCCTCGCTGAAGGCCGCCCACTTCATCGAGCTCTGCGACCGCCGCAAGGTCCCGCTGCTGTTCCTGCAGAACATCTCGGGCTTCATGGTCGGCAAGGACTACGAGGCCGGCGGCATCGCGAAGGACGGCGCGAAGCTCGTCACCGCCGTCGCCTGCGCCCGCGTCCCCAAGCTCACGGTCATCGTGGGCGGCTCCTACGGGGCGGGCAACTACGGCATGTGCGGCCGGGCCTACTCGCCGCGCTTCCTCTTCATGTGGCCGGCCGCGCGCGTGTCCGTCATGGGCGGCGAGCAGGCCGCGACCGTCATGACCGAGGTCGGCCAGCCGGACGTCGGCGCGGCGCTGAAGGAGCAGTACGACGAGCAGGGCAAGCCGTGGTACGCCTCCGCGCGCCTGTGGGACGACGGCGTCATCGACCCCCGCGAGACGCGCGCCGTCCTCTCCCAGGCCCTCGCCGCCGTCGCCTGCGCCCCGCTCGAGCCGATCGCGAACGGCGTCTTCCGCATGTGAGCCGGATCTGCGCCCACGGGGCTTCATCCGGTCGGGAGATGGTGCAGGGGGCCATCTCCCATCGCGCCGGTGACGCCACCGCAAGGTGAATGAAGATTCAGGGTGCCCACGACCCACGGAACCTTCGTTCACCTTCCGCGGGGACGGTTGGGGTGGCGCGCTCGCGGGTAGGTTCCGCCGACGTGCAGCCCCTTGATTCCACCTCGACCGTGCGCCGGATCGGCCGATATCGCCTCGACGGCGTGCTCGGGCGCGGCGGTATGGGCGTCGTCCACGAGGCCTTCGACGAGGTGCAGCAGCGCCGCGTCGCCCTCAAGCTCCTGCGGCCCGGCAACCCCGACCAGTCCTCCGGCGAGCGGTTCGCCAAGGAGATGCAGATCGCGGTCTCCCTCGAGCATCCGAACGTCGTCCCCGTCTACGAGACCGGCGAGGAGGACGGCGTCCGCTACCTCGCGATGCGGCTCGTCGACGGCGAGGACCTCGGCGCGGTCATCCGCCGCGAGGGCGCCCTCGACCCCGGGCGCGTCGCCCGCCTCGGCCGCCAGATCGGCTCGGCGCTCGACGCCGCCCACGCGCAGGGCCTCGTCCACCGCGACGTGAAGCCCGGCAACGTCCTGCTCACCGGGCACGACGACGAGGAGCACGCCTACCTGACGGACTTCGGGCTCACCCGCGACGCCGACGACGGCCTGACCCAGACCGGCCAGTGGATCGGCACCGTCGACTACGCCGCCCCCGAGCAGATCGAGGCCGGCACGCTCAGCGCCCGCACCGACGTCTACGCCTTCGGCTGCGTCCTCTACCACGCGCTCACGGGCGGCCTGCCGTTCGAGGGGACGTTCACGGCCAAGGCGATGGCGCACTCGACGCAGCCGCTGCCGTCGGTCCGCCTGCCCGCCTCGCAGCACGGCGCGCGGATCGACGCCGTCCTCGCCCGCGCGACCGCTAAGGCGCCCGGCGAGCGATTCGCCACCGCCGGCGAGCTCGCCCGTGCGCTCGCAGCAGCCGTCACCGCGCCCGACGACGACCCCGGCCAGGCGACCGCCGCGATGCCGGCCATCCTGCCCGAGGAGGTCGCGGCCGCGGACGCGGCGCAGGCGGCCGACGAGGGGGCCACCGTCGTCCAGCCCACCGCGGTCACGACGCCTGCGCCCGCTGCCCGCACCCCGCGCGTGCGTGATCCGCTTCCGGCCGGGACGCCGCGGGCACGCCGCCGCGCTCCCGCCGCGCCGGTCGCGGCGGCCGCGGCCGCGGCCGCCGGTCCCGCCGCCGTCGCCGCCGCTGCTGCGGACGCGGCCGCCGGTGCGCCCTCCGGCCTCGGCCCGTCCTGGGCCTCCGGCGCGCCACACACGGGTGGCCCGGCCCGCCGCGGGCGCCTGCTCGCCCTCGGTGCCGCCGCGCTGCTCGTCCTCGCGCTCGCGGTCGTCCTCCTGAGCGGCGGAGGCGGCGACGGCACCAAGGCGACCTCGGGGGACAGGACGGCGGCGAAGGCCTCCGGCAAGCGGACCTCGTCCAAGGCGTCCGGGTCGAGGACCGCGTCGGGCGCGAGCACGAAGGCGGCGCCCCCCGCGCCGGTCGTCGCCCCCGCCACCGTGGCCTACACCGCCACCAAGGGCGCGTACACGACCCGTGTCCCGGCCGGCTGGTCGACGTCCGGCGAGCAGGACCTCGGCGGGGTGAAGCGGACGATCTTCACCGGCCCTGACGGCCAGACGCTGCTCATCGACGCGACCCCGGGCATGGCGCCGTCGTTCGGGCGGGAGGGTCGCACCGTCACGGGGACGACGCACTTCTCCACCGCGCTCGGCGCCGTCGTCGGCTACCGCTTCACCGGGCAGCCGGCGTACTGCGCGACCGGCTGCGTCGACTACCAGCTCGACCTCGGCGGCCACGGCTTCGCGGTCCAGGCGGGCGGGACGCCGGAGGCGCGCGCCGCCGCCCGCAAGGCGATCGGGGCCCTGCAGCCGACCGCCGCCCCGGCCCCGGCCCCGGCCGCGACGAGCCCTGCGCCCGCGGCCCAGCCCCAGCCCCAGCCCGCCGGCAAGGTCCCGCCCGGGAAGGCGAAGAAGCACGGCAGGAAGAAGGACGGCTGACCCGGGCCGGACCGGGCCGCCGGCCCCCGGCCACCGTCCCCGGTCCTCGCCCGTGGGCCTTCGCCCGCGGCCTACCGCCCCCGGACGGACGGGCGCCGGTTCAGCCCGGCCGCGACGTCGTCGGCGTGATGCGGAGCGACCGCACGCGCTCGCCCTCGAGCCGGACGATCCAGATGACCCCGACCCCATCGTGGACGGCGCCGTCGACGGTCTCCCCGTGCGCGGTCCCGAAGACGACGACCCCGCTCGCGGCGATCCGCAGGTCGCCGGGCACGATCTCCAAGCGTCGCCAGATCGCGGCGACGTCCGCGAAGTACTCGCGCAGCCCGTCGTGGCCGCGGTAGGGCTCGGCGCGGCCGGCCTCCGACGCGGTCCCGATCGCCCAGACCTCGACGTCGTCGGTCGCGAGGGCGATGATCGCCTCGACGTCGCGCTGCCCGAAGGCCTCGAAGACCGCGCGTACGACGGTTCCGGCATCCACCGGTCCGATGCTACCGCGGCACTCCGCACCCCGATCGGTCACAGTGCGTGCTCGTGCGCCGCGTCCCGCTCCTCACCGCCGTCGTCACGGCCGCGACCGCGCTGACCCTCGCGGCGGCGGCCGCCGCGCCGGCGTCCGCGTTCGACCTCACCCGCGAGACCGCGAACTTCGCGAAGATCGGCGAGCGCCCGCGCCTGGAGCCCGCCGCGCACCCGCTGAGCGCCCCGTCCCGCCCCGTGCGGTTCGTGAACCGCAACGGCGCGCTGCTCTCCGCCCACCTGTGGCTGCCGCCGACGACCGTCCGCCTCGAGGGCCGGCTCCCGACGGTCGTCTTCGTCAGCGGCGACCTCGCCCCCGAGACGTTCTACTGGTTCGCCGCCGCCGCGTTCGCCCGCTCCGGGTACCTCGTCCTGACGTTCGATCCGCAGGGCCACGGGCTGAGCGACACCTTCGGGACCGGTGCCGACGCGAGCCGCCACGTCGCCGTGCAGCAGGCCGCGGAGAGCGGGACCGTCGAGGCCGCCGCCGACGAGGACGCCGTCGAGCAGACCCAGGACGCCCTCGCCTTCCTGCTCTCGACGCGGGCGAAGCCCTACCTCCCGCCGGCGCCCGACGGCACGCCCGCGACCGCGGGCCACGCGGCCACGCCGGGTCAGCGGCGCCAGCAGGCCGAGGTCGCGAGCGGGAAGGCGGCTCGTGCGAACCCGCTCTACGCCCGGGTCGATGCGCGCCGCATCGGGCTCGTCGGCCACTCCCGCGGCGCGGACGCCGTCTCGATCCTCGCCGCGCGCGACCACCGCGTCCGCGGTGGCGTCGCCTGGGACGACCTGCTCGCCCAGACCTCGGAGACGCCGCCCGTGCCGCTGCGCCCGCGCGTGCCCGTCCTCGGGATCGCGGACGACTACTACCAGGCCCCGACGCCGTTCCTGCAGGCCCCGGACCCGGCCGGCCACCTCGCCGGCTTCCTCGCCGCCCGGGCCGCCGGGGTCGACAGCGCCGAGCTCGTCCTCCGCGGAGCGACCCACTACGAGTTCTCCTACGCCGCCGGGGTCCCGCTGCCCGCGACGCTGCGCGGTGTCGACTTCGCCACGTGGTACGCGACGGCGTGGCTCGATCGCTACGTCAAGGGGGACGGGCGAGCGACGTCGCGGATCCTCACCGGTCGCTGGCGCGCCGACCCCGTCGAGGCGAGGGTCGACCCGACCCGGGACGGCAACCTCTTCAGCTTCTACTACCGCTCGCAGCTCGCGGTCCACCGGCCGTCGACCCTCGTCGGGCACGGCCGCAGGCGCCACCTGAAGGCGGGCCGCCTCGTCACGTGCGCGGATCTGCGCAGCGGCTGCCCGGCGCTGCTCCCGGCCGCCGCCGACACGGGTCCGGGCCGCTACCAGGTCCTCACGCCCGAGCCGTGACCGACCCCGTCCGGACGGGAGGTGGTCAGGTGGCCGTCAGGTTCGACCTGCGACCATGAGTGTGATGACCGACACGATCCTGCCCCTGGTCACGGGCCGGACGCGCAAGCCCCGCGGGCGCTCCACCCGCCCCCGCCTGCCCGCCGGCAACCGCCTCCTCGCTACTCTCGTCCTCGCGGCAGCCGCCGTCAACGGCCTGTTCGCGCTCGCGCTGGCACCCTCCTCGCGGTTCGAGATCGCGGACCCGACGCAGCACATCGACAACCGCCTGTGGGCGGCCGGCGTCGCCGCGCTGCTCGTCCCGCTCGGCTGGGGCCTGCTCCGCCGGCGCCGCGGCGCCTGGATCGTCAGCTGCGCCCTGCTCGCCGGCGTCGTCGGCGTCGACCTCGCCTACGGGGAGCCGCCGACCGAGCTCCTGCTGCCCCTGATCGCGCTCACAGGGGTCCTCCTCGCCCGTCACCGCCTCGTCGCCGTGAACTACCGCGAGACCCTCCGCGCACACACCGTCCCGACGCACGAGGCGATGATCCGCACGCAGGCGCTCATCGACGAGTACGCGACCGACTCGATGGCGCCGTTCAAGCTCCGCGAGGACGTGGGCCACATGTTCAGCGACGCGAGGGACGCCGTGCTCGCCTTCCGGGTCGAGAACCGCGCCCTGCTCGTCGCGAGCGACCCGATCGGCAGCCCCGAGGGCGTCGCCGAGGTCATCAACCGCGCCCGCAGCCTCGCCCGCGGCGCCGGCCTGCGCTTCGGCATCGTCGCCGCGAGCGAGGAGCTGTGCGACCGCATGCGCAGCGAGTTCGGCATGCGCCCCATCTACCTCGGGTGCGAGGCGATCGTCGACGCGACGGCCTTCACCCTCCAGGGCCACAAGATCAAGAAGGTCCGCCAGGCCTACAACCGAGTCCAGCGCGAGGGCTTCGTCCTCGAGTGCAAGCGCTTCGGCGAGCTGACGGACGCCGAGCGCGCCGAGCTCGCCGCCTGCCAGGAGCGCGGCCGGCCGCCGGAGGAGGAGCAGTCCTTCGTCATGGCGCCGGAGACCTACGACGCGCACGGCTCCGAGCGCTCGATCGTCGTCCAGGCCCGCCACGCCGAGGACGGCCACGTCGGCGCCTTCATGGTCTTCATGCCGCTGACGCAGCGGAAGATGTGGTCGCTCGCGATGCAGCTGCGCGATCCGGACTCCCCGAACGGGACGGTCGACGCCCTCATCGCCTTCGCGCTCCTGCAGGCGAAGGAGCACGGCGTCGAGGAGCTCTCCCTGAACTTCGCCGCCGCCCGCCGCTACGTCTACGAGCCGGTCTTCGGCTTCTGGCCGCGGGTCGCGAAGGCGCTCGCGTACCTCGCGATGCGCTGGACCCAGATCGACCAGCTCCGGTACCACAACGAGAAGTTCTCGCCGACGTGGGAGCCCCGCTCGGTCATCTGCGAGCACGTCCTCGAGGTCCCGCACCTCGCCTTCGCCGTCATCTGGCAGGAGGGGCAGCTCCCCCGCCCGAACGCCTTCATCCGGCCGGCCTGGCCGCAGCGCTCGGACGCGCTGCCGGCGTAGCGCGCAGCCGCCAGCCGCGTCTCGGCCCACCACCGTCGCCGACTGACAGCTGACGCAGACCTGTCCTACCTCAGCTGTCAGTCGGCGGCGTGGGCAGGGCCGCTCGCACGGTCGCGGCCGTCTCGAGGGGTCGGCGGGTCACGTCGCTCCACGTGAGCCGGAGGACCACGTAGCCGCGGGCGCGTAGCCACGCGTCCCGCTCGGCGTCCCGTCGCCGCTGGGCGGCCGTCCGGTGGAAGCGCCAGCCGTCGGTCTCCACGACGACGCGCACCCCGGGCCAGAGGAAGTCGAGCACCCACGGACCCATGGGCTCGTTGATCAGCGGGCGCGGGAGGCCGTGCTGTGCGCAGAGCTTCAGGAAGCGCAGCTCGAGGACGCTGCGGACCAGCGCCGGGTCCACGGCATCCTCCAGGATCGCCCGGAGCCCGCGAATGCCGCGCCGGCCCCGCCAGCACACGACATCGGCCGCGAGCGGCGTGGGGTCGAGGTGATGCCGCACCTGCGCCTGTTCGAAGACACGGGCGAGCCGATCCGACGGGAGCACGCCGGCCAGGTCGAGCAGCGTCCTCGGCAGCGTCGTGACCCGGAGCCCGAGGTGGGTCGTCACGTGCTCGGGCGCCAGCACGGCCCGGTGGACGACGATGCCGTTCCGATGCCCCCGCCCTGTCGCGGCCGGGACCGTGACCGCGAGGGGGACCGCGCCGGACAGGACCTCCCAGTGGGCGGCGGCGGCCTCGAAGCTCAGGGTGCTCTCCGCGCCCATGTGCAGCAGGGCCGCCTGGAAGCGCCCGATCCGCGTGCGCGGCTTGGCGCCGACGAGGTAGACGCGCGCGTGCTCGCGGACGAGCCATCCCTCCCGCGTCCAGCGGTCGATCCGCGCGCGGGTCGCGCCCGCGGCCAGCAACTGGTCCCACGTGATGCGCCCGTGCTGGCGACCGGCCACGCGGAGGATCTCGGTCATCGGGGTGCCTGAGGTCACACCCTCCGTAGGTCGGGGCGCGACGGCTTCGCCCCACCGGACGGGTCGATCTGGCGCGTCACCGCTCCCCCGCCGCGCCGACTGACAGCTGACGCAGACCTGTCCTGCCTCAGCTGTCAGTCGGCGGACGCGGCTCCGCGGGGTGGAGCGCGGCGCGCCCCGCGCCCGCGCCCGCCCGCGCAGCCCACCGGCAACCGCGCCCCCACCGGCAACCGCGCCCCCACCGGCAACCCGCCCCACCGGCAACCGCGCCAGCACCGCCAGCCCGCCCCACCGGCAACCGCGCCAGCACCGCCAGCCCGCCCCACCGCCAGCCCCCGAGAACGACGAGCGCCCCGGGTCTCCCCGGGGCGCTCGGACCGGCAACGGCGGAGGACGACCAGGCGTTACGCGGCGGCGCCCAGGATCTCCATGGCGATCTTCGCGACCTGGGTCGGCGTGCGGCCGACCTGGACGCCGACGGCCTCCAGGGCCTCGGCCTTCGCGGCGGCGGTGCCGGCCGAGCCGGAGACGATCGCGCCCGCGTGGCCCATCGTCTTGCCCTCGGGGGCGGTGAAGCCCGCGATGTAGCCGACGACCGGCTTCGTCACGTTGTCCTTGATGTACGCGGCGGCCTGCTCCTCCGCGTCGCCACCGATCTCACCGGACATGACGATGAGCTCGGTCTGGGGATCGGCCTCGAAGAGGGCGATGATGTCGATGAACGACGAGCCCGGGACCGGGTCGCCGCCGATGCCCACGATCGACGAGTTGCCGAAGCCGGCCTGGGCCAGCTCGTTGCCGATCTGGTAGGTCAGCGTGCCCGAGCGGGAGACGACGCCGACGTTGCCCTCCTTGAAGAACGACGCCGGGATGATGCCGACGTTCGCCTTGCCGGGGGACAGGAGCCCCGGGCAGTTGGGCCCGATGAGCCGCGTGTTCGGGTGATCGCGCTTGAGGCGGTTGAAGAGCATGAGCTCGTCGTGCGCGGGGATGCCCTCGGTGATGACGACGATGAGCTCGACGCCGGCCTCGGCGGCCTCCTGCGCGGACGCGGCCGCGAACGGCGGCGGCACGAAGATCATCGCCGCGTTGGCGCCGGTCTCCGCGACGGTGTCGGCCCAGTTCGCGAAGACGGGGATCCCCTCGACGTTCTCGCCGGCCTTCTTCGGGTTGATGCCGCCGACGACGTTCGTGCCGTACGCGCGGTTGTTCAGCGTGTGGAACGAGCCCTCGCGGCCGGTGATGCCCGCGACCGCGAGCTTCGTGTCCTTGTCAATGAGGATCGACATGTCAGCTGTTCTCCTTCGCGAGCTTGACGACCAGTTCGGCCGCCGAGTCCATCGTCGTGGCCGCGTGCACGTTCGGCAGCGCGGCGTCCTCCAGGATCTTGCGGCCCTCGACGTCGTTCGTGCCGTCCAGGCGGACGACGAACGGGACGGTCGGGTTCAGGTCGCCGAACGCGGCGACCAGGCCGTTGGCGACCTCGTCGCAACGGGTGATGCCGCCGAAGATGTTCAGCAGGACGGCCTTGACCTGGTCGTTGGCGAGGATGAGCTCGATCGCCTGCTTGACCTTCGCGGCGTCCGATCCGCCGCCGGCGTCCAGGAAGTTCGCGGGCGTGCCGCCGTACTGCGCGACGACGTCCAGGGTGCTCATGACGAGCCCGGCGCCGTTGCCCATGATGCCGATGTCACCGTCGAGCTTGACGTAGATGACGTCCTGCTCCTTGGCCTTCTGCTCGATCGGGTCCGCGTTCGCCGAGTCGCCGAGGTCAGCGTTCTCCTTGTGGCGGAACATCGCGTTGTCGTCGAGCGTCACCTTCGCGTCGAGCGCCTTGACCTGACGATCGGGCGTGACGATGAGCGGGTTGATCTCCGCGAGCGAGGCGTCCTCCTCGATCCACACCTCGTAGAGCGCGACGAGCGCGTCCGCGACGCCCTCGATGACGTCGGCGTCGGCGCCGCCGCGCGTGGCGATGTCGACCGCCTGCTCACGCGTGAGGCCGACGAGCGGGTCGACGTTCTCCTTGATGAGCTTCTCGGGCGTCTCCTCGGCGACGGTCTCGATCTCGACGCCGCCCTCCACGGAGAACATGACGAGCGGCTTCTTCGCGCCGCGGTCCAAGAGGACGGACGCGTAGTACTCGGTCGCGATGTCCGAGGCGTACTCGATCCACAGCGTGCGGACGATGTGGCCTTTGATGTCCAGGCCGAGGATGTTCGTCGCGTGCTCGCGCGCCTCGGCTTCGTTGGCGGCGAGCTTGACGCCGCCGGCCTTGCCGCGGCCGCCGATGAGCACCTGCGCCTTGACGACGACCGGATAGCCGATCTCGTTCGCGGCGGCGACGGCGTCGTCGACGGTCGTGACGGCCTTGCCGTCGGAGACGGCGAGCCCGTGGCGGCCGAAGAGCTGCTTGCCCTGATATTCGAGAAGGTCCATAGCGCGGGCGATGCTATAGGCCGGACCGTTGACTCAGCGGTCAACGTCAGGTGCAGGGGATTTACCGCTTGCGCCGCAGCCGCGGAACGAGCAGCATCGCCTCCAGGGCGATCCCGGTGGACATCTTCGACGTGCCGTGCTGGCGGTCGCGGAAGACGATCGGGACCTCCTGCACGCGGAAGCCGCGCTGGACCGCGCGGTAGGTCAGCTCGACCTGGAACGCGTAGCCGCGCGAACGGACCGTCGGCAGGTCGATCGCGCGCAGCACCTCGGCGCGGAAGCACTTGAAGCCGCCGGTGACGTCGCGGATCTGCAGGCCGAGGACCTCGCGGGCGTACCACGAGCCGCCGCGGCTGACGACCTGCCGCAGCCGGCCCCAGTCGGAGACCCCGCCGCCCGGGACGTAACGCGAGCCGAGCGCCAGGTCGCACGAGGTGCGCGCGGCCGCGAGCAGGCGCGCGAGGTCCTGCGGGTCGTGCGAGAAGTCCGCGTCCATCTCCATGACGAACCCCGCGCCGTGCTCCAGCGCGTGCGTGAACCCGGCGATGTAGGCGGGTCCGAGGCCGGTGCGCTCCGTGCGGTGGAGGACCTCGACGCCGGGCAGCTCGGCCGCGAGCGCGTCGGCGATGCGTCCCGTCCCGTCCGGCGAGTCGTCGTCGACGACGAGGATGCGGTGGCCACCGGGCGCGGCGGCGCTCAGGACGGCGTCGGCGGCACGCGTGATGGCCTCGACGTTCTCGGCCTCGTTGAACGTCGGCAGGATGAGCCACGGCAGCCCGGAGGGCTCGGCTCCGGGCTCCGGGGCGGTGTCGGCGGACGGCGCGATCGGGGGATCCTAGGGGAGCATCGCCTCCGCGGTCGCGCCCGGAGGAGGCGCTGCCCGGTCGCTACAGGGCGGCGGCGATCGCCCGTCCGGCCACGCGCCCGCCGAACAGGCAGCCGCCGAGGAACGTCCCCTCGAGCGCGCGGTAGCCGTGCATCCCGCCGCCGCCGAAGCCCGCGACCTCCCCCGCCGCGTAGAGCCCGGGGAAGGGCGCGCCGCCCGCGTGCAGCGCGCGGGCCTGCAGGTCGGTCTCCAGCCCGCCGAGCGACTTGCGGGTGAGGATCGACAGGCGGACGGCGATGAGCGGGCCGGCGTCGGGGTCGAGGATGCGGTGCGGCGCGGCGACGCGGGTGATGCGGTCCGCGAGGTAGGCGCGGGCGCCGTGGATCGCGGTGACCTGACCGTCCTTCGCGTACCGGTTGGCGATCTGGCGGTCGCGGTCGACGATCTGCCGCTCGAGGTCGTCGTGGTCGATGTGCGGCGTGTCCCCCGTCAGCGCGTTCATCCGCTGCACGAGCGTCCGCAGGTCCCGCTCGACGATGAAGTCGATGCCGTGGTCCTTGAAGGCCTGCACGGGCCCGGGAGGGCCGCCGGCGAGCCGGTCCTTCAGCACCGCGCGGATCGACTTGGACGTCACGTCCGGGTTCTGCTCGGAGCCGCTGAGCCCGAACTCCTTCTCGATGATCTTCTCGGTGAGGACGAACCACGTGTGGTCGAAGCCCGTGCGCTGGATGTGGTCGAGCGTCGCGAGCGTGTCGAAGCCGGGGTAGAGCGGGCCCGGCAGCCGCCTGCCTGTCGCGTCGAACCACAGCGAGGAGGGCCCGGGGATGATGCGGATCGCGTGCTTCGGCCAGATCGGGTCCCAGTTGTGGATCCCCTCGACGTAGTGCCACATGCGGTCCTCGTTGATCGCGTTGGCGCCCGCCCCGATCGCGACCTGCTGCATGAGACCGTCGACGTGGGCGGGGACGCCGCAGATCATCCGCGCGGGCGGCTCGCCGAGGCGGGCCGGCCAGTTGCGCCGGACGAGGTCGTGGTTGCCGCCGATGCCGCCGGTCGTGACGAGGACGGCCTGGGCGCCGAGCGCGAACTCGCCGGCGACGGTGCGCGAGCTCGCCGCCCCGCGAGTGACCGGGCTCGGCTCGAGGACCTCGCCGGTGACGCCGGTGACGGTGCCGCCGTCGACGGTCAGGCCGGTCACCCGGTGGCGGAAGCGCAGCTCCACGCGCCCGGCGGCGACCGCCGCCCGCACGCGCCGCTCGAAGGGCTCGAGGACGCCCGGCCCGGTCCCCCAGGTGATGTGGAAGCGCGGCACCGAGTTGCCGTGGCCGTCGGCGAGCGAGCCGCCGCGCTCCGGCCAGCCCGGGTTCGGGACCCAGCGCATGCCCTGCGCGTGGAGCCACGCGCGCTTCTCGCCGGCCGCGAAGTCGACGTACGCCTCCGCCCAGCGGCGCGGCCAGTGGTCCTCGTCGCGGTCGAAGCCGGCCGTGCCGAGCCAGTCCTGCCAGGCGAGCTCCCGCGAGTCCTTCACGCCCATCCGGCGCTGCTCGGGGCTGTCGACGAACATGAGGCCGCCGAGCGACCAGAAGGCCTGCCCACCGAAGGATGCCTCCGGTTCCTGGTCGACGACGATGACCCGCCGACCGGCGTCGGCGAGCTCGGCGGTGGCGACGAGGCCGGCCAGCCCCGCCCCGACGACGATGACGTCTGCCTGATCCATGGCGCTCATGGCCCAAGCCTATGCGGCTGCCGGAACGCGCGAAACGCGCGGGCTTTGGCACAATGGGCCGCTCATGGCGCTTCCTTCCAAGGTCCAGTGGGTCACGTTCGACGTCTACGGCACGCTGATCGATTGGGACACCGGGGTCTTCCAGGCCTTCAAGCGTGAGGCGGCCCGCGAGGGCTTCACGATCGAGGACAAGGACAAGGCGGAGATCGTCCGCCTCTTCCACGAGATCTCCCAGCAGGTCGAGGGCGGCTCCTACGAGCTCTACGCCGAGGTCCTGCGCCAGACGGCGGTGAAGATCGCCAAGGAGATCGGCTGGTCCCTCGAGCCCTCGCGCTCCGGCTTCCTGCCCGACTCCGTCGCGCGCTGGATGCCGTTCAAGGAGACCGCGCCGCAGATGAAGAAGTTCTTCGGCAAGTACCAGACGGCGCTGCTGTCGAACATCGACGACAAGCTCCTCGGCCAGACGCGGCGCCACATCCCCGGCGACTACGACCTCGTCGTCACCGCGCAGCAGGTCCGCTCCTACAAGCCGGACCCCGCGCACTTCAACGAGTTCGCGCGCCGCATCGGCACGAAGAAGGGCTGGGTCCACATCGGGTCGAGCTACTACCACGACGTCGAGCCGTGCCTGAAGGCGAAGATCCCGGTCATCTGGGTCAACCGCGGCGGGCAGGCGCTCGAGTCGGGGCAGAAGAAGCCGACCGAAGAGGTCAAGACGCTCCTCGAGGCCGCGCGCCTCCTCGGGCTGTAGCGGCCCGCCCGGGCGCCTCGAGCCGCCACCGTGCGCGTCGTCTCGCTGCACCCGGACGTCCTCGTCGCCACCTCGGCGGTCTGGCAGACCACCTGCACGATCGTCCGGGGGACGGTCGACGGGGCGCCGGAGAACGATCCGGAGCGTCCGCCGGCCGAGGCGTTCGTCATCGACTCGCCGGTGCTGCAGAGCGAGCTCGACGTCCTTCCGACGCTGCTCGCCCAGTCGGGCTTCCCGTTCACCGGGCTGCTCGCGACCCACGCGGACTGGGACCACCTCCTCGGCCGCCTCGCGTTCGGGGCAGACGCGCCGCTCGGTGTCGCCGAGACGACCGCCGCGCGCCTCACCGCCGAGCCCGGCCGCGCCGCCGGTCGCCTGCGCGAGTTCGACCAGCAGTGGTACGTCGAGCGCCCCGCGCCGCTCGCGCTCGGTCAGGTCCAGGCGCTGCCCGTCCCGGGCCACCTCGACGTGGGCGACCACACGCTCGAGCTCCACCCGGCCGGTGGCCACACCGCCGACGGCATGGCGATCTGGATCCCGTGGGCGCGGATCCTCGTCGCGGGGGACCACCTCTCCCCGGTCGAGCTGCCGATGCTCTCCGAGGGCGGCTCGCGCAGCGCGTACCGCGCGACGCTCGAGCGCCTGCGCCCGCTCGTCGAGGAGGCCGCGCACGTCGTCCCCGGTCACGGCGCCGTCCTCGACGGCACCCGCGCGCTCGCGATCCTGCGCGAGGACGTCGCCTACCTCGAGGACTGGACGCTGCCGATCGCGCGCCGGGACCCCGAGCAGCTGAAGATCCACGCCCGCAACCGCGAGCTCGCGGGGGACTGAGCGCGCGGTGATCCACCACGCGTCGCTCGAGATCCGGACGGACGGCGCGGACGCCGAGGTCGCGTTCTGGGCGCTGCTCGGCTACCACGAGATCCGCCCCCTGACGCCGGCCCTCGCCGAGTCCTCGCGCTGGGTGCAGGACGCGACCGGGGCCTCGCGCCACCAGATCCACCTCGTCTACGAGGACGAGCCGACGATCCTCCGCCGTGCCCACATCGCGATCGTCCGCGGGGCCTACGACGAGACGCTGAAGGACCTGCGCGGCGGCGGTTTCGACGTCCTCGAGCGCGAGCCGTACTGGAACTCCCCGCGGGCGTTCGTGCACACGCCGGCCGGGCACCGCATCGAGGTCATGCAGTTCGCACCGCGCGGCTGACGCGGCGCCGCGTCACGCCTCGGCGCCGCCCCGGCCGCGCCGACTGACAATCCACGCAGGACAGTCCTGCGTCAGCTGTCAGTCACCGCCGTTACTCGTGCAGTGTCGCCGGTCGTCCGCCGTCACTCGTGCGGCAGGTGCCGCCGGAAGTACAGGTCGCGCCCCTCGTAGGCGGCGGTCGAGTTCGTGAAGCCGAGCGACTCGTACAGCGCGATCGCCGTCGCGTTCGTCTCGTTCGTGTCGAGCTCCATCCGGCGGCAGCCGCGCTCGAGGGCGCGGGTCGTCGCGTGCTCCAGCATCGTCCGCGCGATCCCGGCGCCCCGCGAGGCCTCGCTGACGTAGACGTCCTCCACGAGGCAGTCGCCGCCCGCGCGCCAGATGCCGTAGCGGAAGCGGAGCTGGACGACGCCGGTCGGCGGTGCGTCGGCGTGCGCGGCCCCGAGGACGAACTCGGTGTCGCGGTCGTCCATCAGCCGCTCGACACCGGCGAGGAAGGCGTTCTCCGACGGCCAGTCCATGCCGAGGTGGTCGCGGAACTCGACGAGCAGCCGGGCGACCGTCTCGGCCTCGTGGGTCTCGGCGATCCAGGCGTACGGAGTGGTGCTCACGCCGGTCAGCCTAGTGCGGCCGACCGGCGCGAGGCGCCAGGACGTCCTACTCGGCGGGGGCCTCGGCGGCCGCCGCCGTGATCATCGCGATGGGGGCGCCCGCGTTGATCGGGGCGCCTTCCTCGATCATGAGCTCGGAGATCGTGCCGGCCTTGTGGGCGGTGATCTCGTTCTCCATCTTCATCGCCTCGATGATGCAGATGAGCTGACCCTCGGTGACCTCGTCGCCCTGCTTGGCGAGGACCTTCCACATGTTGCCCTGGAGGGGGGACTCGAGCAGGTCGGGGCCGCCGCCGGCGGCCTTCTTGCGCTCGCCGCGCTTCTTCGTGCCGCCGCCCTTGGGGGCCGGACCGGCCGCCACCGCGCCGGAGAACGCCTCGCCGGTGACCTTGACGTCGAAGCGCTTGCCGTTGACCTCGACGAAGTAGTCCTTCGTGACCTTCTCGTCCTCGTCGTCCTTCTCGAACCGCTCGACCTTCTCGGGCGCGGTCGACTTCAGCCACTCCTTGTCTTCGACGAGGTCCTTGCAGATCGAGCCCTTCGCCCAGTCGTCGGTGCTCAGCAGCGCCTTGTGGAACGGGATGAGCGTCTCGAGGCCCTCGATCTCGTACTCGTCGAGCGCGCGGAGCATCCGCTGCGTCGCCGACGCGCGGTCCGCGTCCCAGACGATGAGCTTGGAGACCATCGGGTCGTACATCGGCGAGACCTCGCCGTAGGCCTGCACGCCGGAGTCGACGCGCACGCCGGGGCCGGACGGCTCCTTGTAGTGGCCGATGGGGCCGGGGGCCGGCGCGAAGTTGCGCGCCGCGCTCTCGGCGTTGATGCGGCACTCGATCGCGTGCCCGCGGAGGACGATGTCCTCCTGTTTGTAGTCGAGCGGCTCGCCCGCGGCGGCCTTGATGCCCTGCTTGACGATGTCGATGCCCGTCGTCATCTCGGTCACGCAGTGCTCGACCTGGACGCGGGTGTTCATCTCGAGGAAGAAGTACTCGTCGCCCTGGAGCATGCCCTCGATCGTGCCGGCGCCGACGTAGTCGACCGCCTTCGCGGCGTCGATGCCGATCTTGCCGATGCGCTGGCGCATCTCCTCGTCGACGATCCACTCGGGGGCCGGCGACTCCTCGATGAGCTTCTGGTGGCGGCGCTGGATCGAGCAGTCGCGCTCGCCGAGATGGATGCAGTTGCCGTGCTTGTCGGCGAGGATCTGGATCTCGACGTGGCGCGGCTCGGGCAGGTAGCGCTCGAGGTAGACGGTGCCGTCGGAGAAGAACTTCTCGCCCTCGCGCGAGGCGCCCTCGAAGGCGTCCTTCAGCTTGTCCTCGGTCAGCGCGACGCGGAAGCCCTTGCCGCCGCCGCCGGACGCCGCCTTCACCGCGACGGGGAACCCGATCTCGTCGTTCGCGATCCGCAGCGCGTCCTCGTACGTGTCGACGGCCTCGGTCGTGCCCGGGACGATCGGGACGCCAGCGGCCTGCATGAGCTCGCGGGCCTTCGTCTTGGAGCCCATCGCGTCGATCGCGCTCGCGGGCGGCCCGATGAACGTGATGCCCGCCTCGTCGCACGCGCGGGCGAACGGCGCGTTCTCGGCGAGGAAGCCGTAGCCCGGGTGGATCGCGTCCGCGCCGCACTCCTTGGCGACCGCGATGATCTTCTCGACGTTGAGGTAGTTGTCCGCGGCCGGGCCCTCACCGATGAAGAAGGCCTCGTCGGTCTTCGTCGGGTGGAGGGCGTTGCGGTCGGTCTCGGAGTAGACCGCGACCGACGGGATGCCCATCTCCTTGCACGCGCGCGCGACACGGATGGCGATCTCGCCACGGTTGGCGATGAGGATCTTGCTGAACATAGGCCGGGAAGGCTATATCCACGCGCGCGAGCGCGCGGTCTGCCTACGGAACGAGCGTTACCCGGGGGTCGGGCGGCGCTACCGCACCATCCCCGCGCCCACGGTCTCGTTCGTCGCTTCGTCGATCAGGATGAACGAGCCGGTGGTGCGGTTGCGCTCGTACGGGTCGACCGCGAGCTCGCGCGACACCCGCAGCCGAACGCGCCCGATGTCGTTCAGCGCGAGCGACTCCGGCGCGGCGACCCGCTCCAGCGTCGTGATGTCGATGACGTCCTCCAGCGCGTCGACGATCGCCCGCACGGACGACGTCGTGTGCTTGAGCGCGAGCCGGGCGCCGGGGCGCAGCTCGGCACCCGCCATCCAGCACACGTCGGCGGTGATCTCGCGGGAGACGACCGGCGGCACGCCACCGGCCTCGCCGGCGACGGCGGGATCCGGTGCGATGAGGTCGCCACGCGACGCGTCGACGTTGTCGGCCAGTCGCACCGTGACGGACATGGGCGCGACGGCGACCTCGAGCTCGCCGTCGAGCGTCTCGACCGCCGCGATCGTCGTGCGCACGCCGCTCGGGAGGACGACGACGGGATCCCCGGGGCGGAGCTCGCCACCGGCGACGGTGCCGGCGTAGCCGCGGTAGTCGGCGTCGTGGTCGCGGATGACCCACTGGACCGGGAAGCGCGCGTCGTGCCCGGCCGGGTCGTCGGCGAGCGAGAGCGTCTCGAGGTGCTCGAGCAGCGGCACGCCGGAGTACCAGTCCATCGACGCGGAGCCGTCGACGACGTTGTCGCCGAGCTTCGCGCTGATCGGGAAGAACTGCACGTCGTTGATGCCGAGCCCGCGGGCGACGGCGCAGAAGTCCCGCACGATGCCGTCGAAGATGTCCTCGGCGTACCCGACGAGGTCCATCTTGTTCACGCAGACCGCGAGGTGCGGGATGCCGAGCAGCGAGGCGATGAACGTGTGGCGGCGGGTCTGCTCGACGACGCCGTGGCGCGCGTCGATGAGGATGATCGCGACGTCCGCCGTCGACGCGCCGGTGACCATGTTGCGCGTGTACTGCACGTGGCCGGGCGTGTCGGCGAGGACGAACTTGCGCCGCGCGGTCTGGAAGTAGCGGTAGGCGACGTCGATCGTGATGCCCTGCTCGCGCTCGGCGCGGAGGCCGTCGGTGAGCAGCGAGAGGTCCAGGCCGCCCTCCCCGGAACGGCGCTCGCTCGCCTCCTGCACCTGCTCGAGCTGGTCGGCGAGGATCGCCTTGGAGTCGTAGAGCAGCCGCCCGATGAGGGTGGACTTGCCGTCGTCGACGGAGCCGGCGGTGGCGATCCGCAGCAGGGAGGTCTCGATGGTGGTCATGGTGCCGTGCTCGCCCATCGCCTAGAAGTAACCCGCGACCTTGCGGTCCTCCATGGCGGCCTCGGTGACGCGGTCGTCCGCACGCGTCTCGCCGCGCTCGGTGATGCGCGTCGCCGCGATCTCGCCGACGACGGTCTCGAGGTCCGCGGCGGTCGACGCCACGGCGCCGGTGCACGACATGTCGCCGACGGTCCGGTAACGCACGGAGGTGACGAACGGCTCCTCGCCGTCCATGAGCTCCATGTGGTCGCTCGTCGCGTACAGCATCCCGTCGCGCTTGAACACCTCGCGCTCGTGCGCGAAGTAGATGTTCGGCACCTCGAGGTCCTCCTCGGCGATGTACTGCCAGACGTCGAGCTCGGTCCAGTTGGAGAGCGGGAAGACGCGCACGGACTCGCCGCGACGGACGCGGCCGTTGTAGAGCGACCACAGCTCGGGGCGCTGGTTCTTCGGATCCCAGCCGCCGAAGTCGTCGCGGAAGGAGAAGATGCGCTCCTTCGCGCGGGCGCGCTCCTCGTCGCGGCGGGCGCCGCCGAAGGCCGCGTCGAAGCAGTGCTCCTCGATGGCGTCGAGCAGCGTCGTCGTCTGCAGGCGGTTGCGCGAGGCGCGCGGCCCCGTCTCCTCGGCGACCCGGCCCTTGTCGATGGTCTCCTGCACGGACGCGACGATGAGCCGCTCGCCGAGCTCGGCGACGCGGCGGTCGCGGAACTCGATGACCTCGGGGAAGTTGTGCCCGGTGTCGACGTGCATGAGCGGGAAGGGGAACCGCCCGGGACGGAACGCCTTCTCGGCCAGGCGCAGCAGGACGATCGAGTCCTTGCCGCCGGAGAAGAGCAGGACCGGCCGCTCGAGCTCGGCCGCGACCTCGCGCATGATGTGGATCGCCTCCGCCTCGAGCACGCGGAGGTGGCTCAGCTGCAGCGGGCCTGCGGTGGGGTCTTCGATGGTGCTCACGGTGATGCCTTTCGTGCTGCCGACGGCGTCGACGGAATCCGAGCCTCCCGGGCGAAGGTGTTCGCGCTCACGCCGGTGCGACCTCCGGACGGGGTTCGGGGGCGGGGCGGGGGGCAGGGGCCGAGACGGACGGGCGCGCGCGGTGGACGAAGAAGGCGACGAGGCCGATGAGGGCGGGGACACCAGGGATAGCGGCCTTGGGGAGGTCGACGCCGGCCTTGCTCAGGACGCCGAGCGCGGAGCCGACGAGGACGCAGCCGAGCGCGGGGCGCAGCCCGGCGGCCGGCACCTTCGTGATGAGGTGCGTCCCGATGAGCACGCCGGGCAACGACCCGATGAGGATGTTCGCCATCAGGACGAAGTCGACGGTGCCGGTGACCCAGTGGGCGATGCCGGCCCCCCACAGCAGGATCGCCGCATGGAAGACGTCGGTGCCGACGACGCGGTGCGGGGTCAGGCGGAAGACGAGGATGAGGACGAGCCCGATGAGCGCGCCCGAGCCGACCGACGTCATGCCGACGAGCAGGCCGAGGACGAAGCCCATCGACGAGGCGCCGAGCTTCACGCGCGAGGTGATCTCGACGCTGTGCTGCTCGCGGGCGACGAGCTTCGGCATGAACAGCGCGCGGGTGAGCGTCGTCACCGCAACGATGACGAGCGCGCCGGCGATCGCGTAGAGGAGGACGTCGTCGAAGCCCTTGCCGTAGCGGTGGTGCAGCCAGTCGACGAGCGCGACGCCCACGAGCGACCCCGGCACGGAGCCGACGGCGAGCCACTTGGAGACCCCGAGGTCGACGGTCCCCTTCTTCAGGTGCCGCCAGCCGCCGAGCGTCTTCGTCACCGCGCCGTACGCGAGGTCGGTGCCGATCGCGACGACCGGCTGCACCCCGGCGAAGAGGATGAGCAGCGGCGTCATGAGCGACCCGCCGCCGATCCCCGTCAGGCCGACGAGGATCCCGACCCCGAGGCCGAAGGAGATGACGAGCAGGTCGAGGTGCATGGGCTAGGAGGCCGGCTCCACGACTTCGACGTGCAGGCCGCACTCGGTCTTCTCCGTGCCCGCCCAGCGACCCTCGCGGCCGGAGCCGGGGAGGGTGCACGGCGCGCAGCCGATCGACGAGTAGCCCTCGTCGTGCAGCGGGTGGTACGGCAGCTCGCGGTCGAGGATCCGCGCCCACAGGTCCTTCTCGGTCCACGCGGCGAGCGGGTTGTACTTCCACATGTCGCGGCGCTGGTCCCACTCGATGAGCTGGGCGCCGGCCCGGGTCTCGGACTGCTCGCGGCGGATGCCCGTGATCCACGCCTGCGCACCGTCGAGCGACCGCTCGAGCGCGGCGACCTTCTCCGCGCCGCAGCAGTGCTCCGGGCCGTTCCACGGCGCCCCGCCGGACGACGCGTCCTCCACGGCGATGTCGACGCCGAAGTGGTCCTCGAAGCGCTTCCAGGTCGCGAGCGTCTCGGGGAAGAGGACGCCGGTGTCGATCGTGACGACCCGGACGCGGTCGAGCGCATCCGCCCGCGCGAGCTCGTCGAGGATGACCGTCTCCTCCTTCTGGAACGAGCACAGGAAGACGAGCGGCTCGTGGGTGACGGCCTTCGCGAGCGTCTGCTCGAGCTCTTCGGTGAGGGAGGTGGTGGTCATGGTCGGCGTACGGGTCGGGAGGCGACGCCGGCTAGACGGCGCACTCGCCCTCGCCGCGGGCGACGACGAAGGGGACGTCCTTCGTCCAGTCGATGAACTCGTTCATCGTGTCCAGGCCGAAGGCGGCCGGGGCCGCGAGCGGCCTGGCGACGTCCTCGAACGCCTTCGTGCCGACGCGCAGCGCGAAGTCGTTGAACGCCTCGCCGTCCTCGCGCTCGGACTCGTAGAGCTTGATCCACGCCTCGACGATGTCCGGGACCTTCTTCGCGGGCATGCGGACCTTCAGGCGGGTGCCGTACTTCACGACGCCGTTCTCGTAGACGCCGCCGATGTGCGCCACGTACGCCGGGATCGTGTGCTCGCCGACCTTGATCGACGCGCCGTAGAACCCGATGTTCGCGATGTGGTGCTGCGAGCAGCCGTTCGGGCAGCCGGACATCTTGATCTTGATCTCGCGCGTGAGCTTGTCGGTGAGGTTCAGGGACTCGACGCGCTCCTTGACCGCGCGGTTGAGGCCCATCGAGCTCGTGATGCCCATCTTGCAGCTGTCGGTGCCGGGGCAGGAGACGACGTCGGTGATCGTGCGGACGCCGGGGTCGCCGAAGCCGAGCGCCTTCAGCTCGCGCCACAGCGCGTAGACCGACTCGTTGCGGACCCAGCGGAAGACGAGGTTCTGCTGCACCGTCGTGCGCGCGAACCCGCCGCTGTAGTCGCGCATGAGCTGGCCGAGCGCACGGAACTCGTCGGGCGTCAGGTCGCCACGGTCGATCTTGGCCTCGACGGTCGAGAAGCCCTCCTGGCGCTGCGCCTGGACGTTGTACTCGCAGAACGCCTCGTAGCCGGCGGCGTCGCCGTTCGGGGAGGAGACCGTCGCCGTGGGGGACCCGCCCGCCCGAGCCTGCGCCTCCTCGTCGATGACGAACAGCTTCTCGTCGATCGAGAAGTCGCGCTCGTTCACCCAGTCGCCCTTGAGCTCCTCGACGACCATCTCGCGGACGGCGTCGATGCCGTCGCGGTCGACGAGGACCTTGATGCGGGCACGGGCACGGTTCGGGCGCAGCCAGTCCTGGTCGTTGTACACGCGGAGGATGGCCTCGGCGACCTTGAGGTAGTCGCCGTTGTCGGCCTCGGCGAAGTCCCAGAGGACCGGCGCGACGCGCGGCATGATCGAGGTGCCGCCGCCGACGACGATCTCGAAGCCCTTCTTCCCGCCTGAGATCTTCGACAGGAACGCGATGTCGTGGATCTTCGTGATCGAGCGGTCCTTCGTCGGCGAGCCGTCGAACGCCGTCTTGATCTTGCGCGGCATGAGCTGCGTCGTCGGGTGGCGCACGAAGTAGCGGACGTAGGCGCCGGCGTACGCGGTCGGGTCGAAGATCTCGTCGGGGCAGACGCCGGCGAACGGATCGCCCGTGACGTTGCGGACGGTGTTGCCGCAGCCTTCGCGGCTGGACAGCTTCGCCGCGGACAGCTTGCGGATGAGCTTCGCCATCTGCGCGAGCGGCACGTGGTGGATCTGGATGTTCTGGCGCGTCGTGATGTGGCCCTTGTTCAGCGGGGCGAACTCCTCGACGACGTCGGCGAAGGCGTCCATCTGGTCCGGCGTCACGCCGCCGAAGGGCAGCTTGATGCGGACCATGTTCACGTTCGGCTGACGCTGCCCGTACACGCCCTGCTTCAGGCGGAAGCCGATGAAGTCGGTCTCGGGGGTCTCGCCGTCGAGGAACTTCGCGGCTTCGTTCTCGAAGTCGTCGAACTCGTGCTCGAGGATCGGGATGACGTGTCCCGGGACGTTCTCGTAGATCTCGGGGTCGCTCAGGGAGCCGCGGCCAGTAACGCTCATGGCCGGAACAATAGCGGGAAATCCGACTCGGATTAAGGTGTTTTCCGCACCGAAATGGTAGGAAAGCCGATCAGGCTTCGGCTAAGCGGGCTCCGAGAGGGGTCGAGGACGGCGGTGGGCGGCGGCGAGATGTCGCTCGCCGCCGCCCGGGTGTCCGCCGGGGTCAGCCGGTCGTGGTGGAGGAGGACGGGGCCGGCGAGGGGGACGCCGGGGGCGCGCCGCGGCCGGGGCCGCCCGGGCCCCGGTGGCCGCCAGGGCCGCCAGGGCCGCCGGCAGGCCTGAAGGTGCTGTCGTGCGCGAAGACGGTCGTGCCGTCGTCGGAGACCGAGACGTGGATGTCGTCGCCGGCCTTCAGGTCCGCCACCGTCGCGGAGCTGCCGTTGCGCTGGATCGTCGCGCCGGACGGGATCGTCACCGTGACGTCCTGGTACGGCACCGCCGTCGTGCCCTCGGTGATCGTTACGTCGCTGCCGGAGACCGACTTCACCGTGCCGTTGTCCTCGGTCTCGGAGATGTACGCGGTGCCCGCCTTGTTCAGGACGGTCTCGACCGCGTGGACGGCACGATCGTGGCCGCCGCGGGGACCACCGTCGCGCGGGATGCTCATCGCGCCGTTCGTCGTCCCGGCGCTCCTGGTCGGCGACTTCGTGGCGGCGCCCGCTCCGGCGATGCCGGCACCGGCGCCGGCGAGGGCGCACACGGCGCCGATGGCCGTGGCGCGCATCGTGAACTTCGACTGCATGGGAATGCTCCTTGGGTCGGGGTGACACGAGGAGGATCGGCGGCCGCGCTGGGCGTCCCGTGGGACGGCGCTGGGAGTCGGCTGAGACCGCGGGAGGCGGCCGTGACCGTCAGCTCACGCAGGACTCATCTGCGTCAGCTGTCAGTCGCCGCTACCAGGGGTGCGCGTCGCCCCACTCGGTGGGGCCGTCGGGCTCGCGCCCGGTCTGCTCGAGCAGGGCGGCACGCAGCCACGGATCCTGCCGCTCCTCGGCCGGAGCGGCCGCCGGCATGGTCTCGCGCAGGAACTGCTCGACCGCGGCGAGGACCGCGGCGGCTTCGGCGTCGGTGGCGGCCGTGCTCACGACCATCTCGAGCTGGGGGCGACGGTTCGGCATGCATCCGGCATCATGCCACGCCGTGCCCGAGCTCATCGTCCTGGACCGCGCGGCCGTGCTCGCCGCGGTCAGCCCCGCCGCCGCCATCGACGCGGTCCGCGAGGCCTTCCTCGCCCACCACCGCGGGGAGTGGGTGATGCCGAGCAAGGTCTACCTCCAGGCCCCGCCGCACGGCGACTTCCGCGCGATGCCCGCCCGTGGGGGCGACCTCGCGATGCTCAAGTGGATCTCCTCGTGGCCGTCGAACGCGGCCCGCGGGCTCCCGACCGTCATGGGCGTCGTCATCGTCAACGACGCCGAGACGAGCGCCCCGCTGATGATGCTCGAGGCCGGCGCGGTCACGGCGCTGCGCACGGGCGCCGTCGCCGCGATCGCCGCGCAGGCCCTGGCTCGAGAGGGTGCGAGCACCGTCGGCCTCATCGGCTGCGGCGAGCACGGCGCCTGGGCCGCCCGCTGCCTGCAGACCGCCGGCTACGGTCCCGGCGTCTGCACGGACCCGCGGGACGAGGTGGCGGAGGCGCTCGCCGCCGAGCTCGGGTGGACCGCCGGGACCCGCGCCGAGGCGCTCGCGTGCGACGTCGTCTGCTGCGTGACGCCGGGCTTCGAGGTCGTCGTCGACGCGGGCGACCTGCGGCCCGGCATGCACCTGAACATGCTCGGGGCGGACGGGCCCGGCAAGGCCGAGGCGTCGCTCGGCGCCGTCGCCTCCTGCGCGCTCTTCTGCGACGAGTGGGCCCAGGCGTCGCACGGCGGCGAGCTCACCGGGGTCGTCGAGGCGGGGATGGTCACCCGCGAGCAGGTGACGGACCTCGGCGCCGTCCTCGCCGGGGAGGCCGTGGGCCGTCCGGGGCCGGAGGCCGTGACGCTCTTCGACTCGACCGGCCTGGCCATCCAGGACCTTGCGATCGCCGCCGCGGCGCTCGAGGTCCACCGCGCCGGCGGCGTGCAGGCGCAGACCGTGCGCCTCTGACCGGGTCATGCGGCGGCGCCGCCGTCAGCCGACGAGCATCGCCCCGCCCGTCGCGTCGAGCAGCAGCTCGTCGACGAGGCCGAGCAGGTGGGCCGCATTCGCCTGTAGGTCCTGGGTCAGCGCGGGGTGCTCCGCGCGGTGCCCGTCCCCCGGCCCGGCACCGGGGTGCCCGGGCCGCCGGCGGGATACGCTGGGACACCGATGCTGCCGGCCGCCCTTGAACGCCTCGAGACAACGGTCCCCGACGACGCGCTCGTGCTCGACGTCGGCGGCTGGGGCGCGCCGCTGAACCGGGCCGACTGGGTGCTCGACGCGCAGCCGTACGACACGCGCGGCCCCGATGGCAGCCACGGGGAGGTGCGCGAGCGGTTCACCTCGCGTACGTGGGTCACGCGCGACGCGTGCGACCGCACGCCCTGGCCCTTTCGCGACGAGCAGTTCGACGTCGCCGTGTGCGTCATGACCCTCGCCGACCTGCGCGACCCGATCTGGGTCTGCAGCGAGCTCTCCCGGGTGGCGAAGTCCGGGTACGTCGAGGTGCCGACGATCGTCTCCGAGCTGCTCCAGCACGAGGGAGACGACGCCGGCGGGCAGCACCTGGGCTACGCGCACCGCCGCTGGTTCGTGCAGATGGAGGGCGGCGAGCTCGTCTTCGTCCACAAGGCCCACGACATCCACCACGACTGGTCGCTGCGGATCTCGCAGCGCTGGCAGGAGCGGATGACCGTCGCCGACGAGCGGCAGGGCCTGTTCTGGGAGGGGACGCTGCCCGCGCGCGAGCGGCTGCTGCTCTCGCCCAGCGACCATCGCCACCTGCGCGACGACCTCGCCGCGCACCTGCACCGCCGCTTCGAGCCGACCGCGGCCGAGCTCGTCGTCCGCCAGGGCTGGGGCGTCGCCCGCCACGGCCTGTACCTCGTCGGCCAGCCGCTGCGGACCGCCACCTCGCGGATGGTCGACCGGATCGTGGGCCACTAGCCCGGACCCCCCGTGCCGCGAGATGCAGCTCACGGCCGCATCTCGCACCATGGTCCCGAGCGACCTCACTCCCACCGCTGTCCCGCGCGGTCAGGCCGCCGGGCCGTGCACGCCCTTCACCGAGGTCTGACCGGGCTTCAGGTCGTACGTGAAGGTCGCCGACGGGAGGAGCGCCGTCGACTTCCGCTTGATCGTCTGCAGCCGGACGAGCTCGCAGCGCAGGCCGCTGCCGGACGCCTTCATCGCGCCGAAGCCGTGGTGGTCGAAGTCGGCCTGGTCGACCCACGGGTTGACGGCGCGCAGCGCGTCGATGATCGCGCTCGGCGTCGCCGGGTTCGCATCGTTGCCCGGGATCTTCACGCCGCCGCCGGCGTCGAGGTCGGTCTCGCCGAGGCCCTGCGAGGTGATCGACCCGGCGACGAACTCGACGGCGACGGAGTCCGCCGCCGTCTTCGAGTCCTCCGCGACCCGGACGTCGCCGGTGATGAACGTGTGGATGTCCCCGGTGACGAAGACGACGTCCTTGATCGCCTTGGACTGGATGTGGGTGAGGAGCTCGGTCCGCTCCTGCGGGTAGCCCTGCCACGAGTCGAAGCCGTAGAACGAGTCGCCAAGGACCTTCGTCGGCATGATCGTCACCTCGTTGGCGAGGATCTTCCACGTCGCCTTGGAGGCGGCGAGCCGCTGCTTGACCCAGTCCATCTGCGTGCGCCCGAGGAAGTCGCGCGGCTGGTTGTAGTCCGCGCAGGCCGGGGCGACCGCGTCACCGCACGGCTGGTCGGCGCGGTAGCGGCGCTGGTCCATGACGATGAGCTCGACGGTGTCGCCGAAGGTCAGCGAGCGGTACAGGCGGTCGCCCTTCGCCCCCGCGAAGGCCGGCATCGACTCGAAGAACGCCTGGTAGGCCGCCTTCTTGCGCTTCGCCGAGAAGCGCTTGACCGGCGGCAGGCCGCCGTCGGCCGGCTTGCCCGCGTAGTTGTCCTGCACCTCGTGGTCGTCCCACAACATGACCATCGGGAACTTCGCGTGGACCTTCTGCAGCGACGTGTCCGAGCGGTAGAGCTTGTACTTGTCGCGGTAGTCCTGGAGCGTCAGCGCCTCACGCACGATGCCCTTGTTCGGCCCGGGCCGGCCGATCGGGTCGTTGCGGACGCCGGTCTTCAGGCCGCTCTTGTCGTGGCCGACCGCGTGGTAGGTCTCGGCGTAGATGTAGTCGCCGAGGCACACGACGAAGTCGTAGTCGCCCTTCGCGAGCACCTCGTGCGCGTTGTAGTAGCCATGCGAGTAGTCCTGGCAGGAGAAGAACGCGAAGCTCACCGGCTGCTTGGAGCCGGCCGGCGGCGCGGTCCGGAAGCGGCCGACGTGCGACTCCGCCGTCCTCGTCGCGAAGCGGTAGTAGTACTCCTCGTACGGCTTGAGCCTCCCGACGCGCGCCTTCACCGCGTGGTCGATCTTCGCGCTCGTCGCGATCGCCGTCCGCTGCACGACCTTGCGGAAGCCCTCGTCCGTCGCGATCTCGAGCTCGACCCGGCCCGCGCCCTCGACGCCGTCGAGCCGCGTCCACAGCGTGACCCCGGACGCGCTCGGGTCGCCCGCGATGACCCCCTCGGCGAAGCGCCCGCCGCGGTAGAGGCCGGCGGGCCTGGAGCGCGTCAGGCCGAGCGCGGCGGTCTGCGGCGCGAGGATGATGGCGCCGGCACCGGCGGCGGCACCGGTGAGGAAGCGGCGCCGGGTGAGCGGCTGCGCGTGCGGGTCGGACATCGGGTGACCTCCAGCGGGGAGCGGGACAGGGACGGCGTGAGGACACGCCGACGCTATCCGCTCCAGCACACGCGGTGGCGGGATGGGGCGGTCGCGGACGGATGTGCGACGCGCCCCTGGCCAACGATGGGTCGGGGCGGGCGTCGGTGCCGCTCCGCAGCGGCACGACCGCGACGCGCTAGAGCGGGATGTTGCCGTGCTTGCGCTTGGGGCCCGGCTCGCGCTTGGTGAGCAGCATCTCGAGGGCGCCGATGAGCTTCGGACGCGTCTCGTGGGGGAGGATCACGTCGTCGATGTAGCCGCGCTCGGCGGCGACGTACGGGTTCGCGAAGCGGGCCTTGTAGTCGTCCATGAGCTTCGCGCGGCGCTCGTCGGGGGTCGGCGAGCCGGCGATGTCGCGGCGGTAGATGATGTTCACCGCGCCCTCGGCGCCCATGACGGCGACCTCGGCCTGGGGCCAGGCGAAGTTGAAGTCCATCCCGAGGTGCTTGGAGCCCATGACGTCGTACGCGCCGCCGTAGGCCTTGCGCGTGATGACGGTGATCTTCGGGACCGTCGCCTCGGTGATCGCGTAGAGCAGCTTGGCGCCGTGGCGGATGATGCCGCCCCACTCCTGCGAGGTGCCGGGCAGGAAGCCGGGCACGTCGGTGAACATGATGATCGGGATGTTGAACGCGTCGCAGGTGCGGACGAAGCGCGCGGCCTTGGCAGAGGCGTCGATGTCGAGGACGCCCGCCATGTGCGCCGGCTGGTTGCCGACGACGCCGACCGCGTGGCCGTCGAGGCGGCTGAAGCCGCAGATGATGTTCTTCGCGAAGTGCTCGTGGATCTCGAAGAACTCGCCGTCGTCGACCGTGAAGCGGATGACGTTGCGCATGTCGTACGGCTTGTTCGGGTTGTCCGGGACCGCGTCGTCGAGCTCGGGGTCCATGCGGTCGCGGTCGTCGCTCGGGGCGATGCGCGGCGGGGTCTGCAGGTTGTTCTGCGGGAGGAAGGACATGAGGAAGCGCGTGTCCTCGATGACCTGGTCCTCGTCGTCGGCCGCGAGGTGCGCGACGCCCGACTTCGTGTTGTGCGTCATCGCGCCGCCGAGGGACTCGAAGTCGACCTCCTCGCCCGTGACCGTCTTGATGACGTCGGGGCCGGTGATGAACATGTGCGACGTCTCCTTCACCATGAAGATGAAGTCGGTGATCGCGGGGGAGTAGACGGCGCCGCCGGCGCACGGGCCCATGATGAGCGAGATCTGCGGGATGACGCCCGAGCAGTTGACGTTGCGGGTGAAGACGTCGCCGTAGGCGCCGAGGGAGACGACGCCCTCCTGGATGCGGGCGCCGCCCGAGTCGTTGATGCCGATGACCGGGCAGCCGATCTTCGCCGCGAGGTCCATGACCTTGCACATCTTCTCCGACATGACCTCGCCGAGGGAGCCGCCGAAGACCGTGAAGTCCTGGCTGAAGACGCAGACCTTGCGGCCGTCGATCTCGCCGTAGCCCGTGACGACCGCGTCGCCCCAGGCGCGGGACTTCTGCATGTCGAAGTCGTGCGTGCGGTGGCGGACGAAGGTGTCGAGCTCCTGGAACGTGCCGGGGTCGAGGAGCTTCTCGATCCGCTCGCGCGCGGTGTACTTGCCCTTGGCGTGCTGCTTCTCCTCGGCCTCAGGGCTGGAGTGCGCGGCCTGCTCGCGCAGGTCGGCAAGCTGGGCGACCTTCTCGTCGAACGTCGCAGGGGGCTTCTGGCGGGGCTCGTGGCGCGTGGTCATGGCGGGGGCGGATGCTATTTGACCGCCGCGCGCGGTGACCTGCCGTCCCGCTTCGCGTCGTCCGGGACGGGTGTCGGCGGGCCGCTCATACAGACGTCCAGGGCGTCTGGGTTTCCGGGGGCGGCGTGCGTGTGGGGCTCGACATGCCCACCGCTCTTCACCCCAGGAGGCTCCCCATGCCCCGCCGTACCGTCCTCGTCGCCGCCCTGGCGACCCTCGCCCCGGCGACCGCGGCGACCGCGACCGCTCAGGCCGACGCCCCCGCCTTCGGCTGCTCCGCGACCGCGCTGAGCGGCACCGTCCTCGGCCAGGTGGTGTCGCCGGGATTCACCGCCGGTGACGACAGCGCGTGCCGCAGCGACGACGCGAGCGGCCCCGTCCTCGGGACCCGCGGCATCGCCTCGACGCTCCTCGGGGGCGCCGGGAGCGCGACGACCGCCACGAGCACCGCCGGCCTGGACTCGCTGAGCATCAACGGCCTCGACGCGCTCAAGGGCCTGCTCCCCGCCGTGGCGCTCCCGGCCGGCCTGGACGCGATCCCGGTCACGCTTCCCGCGGGCGTCTCGCTGCCCGGCGGCATCACGCTGCCGACGCTGCCGACCGCCCCGCTCCCGACCGTCCCCGGGCTGCCGGCGCTCCCGGGCGGCGGCCTGCCGCTGACCCGCAGCGCGGACACGTCGAGCGCGGTCACCGTCCCGTCCCTGCCGACGGTCGTCCCGATCGACGTGACGCCCGCCGTCAACGCGCTGCTCGCCGCGGCGCAGCAGCTGCCGGCCGCCGACCTGCTGCACCTCGACGCCGTCCGCGCGACCGCTGCGGCGGTCTGCCAGGCGGGCGCGCCCGTCCTCTCCGGCATCACGCAGCTCGCGGGGGCCAGCGCGCTCGGTCAGGCGCTGCCCGTCGACGGGCCGGTCACGCGGTCGATCCCGGTCCTGAACGGCTCGTCGATCTCGCTCGCCGACCTCGACCTGTCGAAGGTCGTCCTCCCGGCCGGCCTGAGCTTCGACACGCCGGTCGTCGGCCCGTTGCTCGCGACGGGGCTGAAGGCGGCGCTCGCCGCGCTCCCGCCGATCCAGATCCCGACGACGCTGGCCGACGTCTCGATCACGCCCGGCAGCCAGGACCGCGCCGGCGCCTCGCTCGTCCAGCACGCCCCGCGCATCCGGGTCTCGGTCCTCGGGCAGCAGCTCGTCGACCTCGACCTCGGCGCCGCCCGCGTCTCCGCGCTCGGCGTGGACTGCGGCGCAGCGGCCGCCCCGTCCCCGGTCGCCCCGGCGAGCCAGCTCGCCGTCCAGTGCGCGAAGCGCGGCGTGACGCTCGTCGACGTCGCCCCGACCGCCGGCCACGTCGCGCTGCTCGGCGCCGCGGCGGCGAGCGACGTCGGCAAGAAGGTGCAGATCGTCTTCCCGGCCACGCACAAGGTCGTCGCGACGACCGTCGTCCGCCCCGACGGCTTCTTCCGGGCCAAGGCCCCGCTGCCGAGCGCGGCGATGCGCCACTCGAACGACGCCCGCTACCTCGCCGTCGTCGACGGCAAGAAGTCGCTGTCGCTGAAGCTCGACCGCCGCATGCGCATCTCGAGCATCCGTCACAAGGGCCGGATGCTCCGCGTGATCGGGAAGATCGCCGGGCCGCTCGCGCCGGGCCAGGAGATCGTCATCCGCCGCTCGGAGTCGTGCTCGAAGGACGTCGTCGTCAAGCGCTTCGTCCCGACGAAGGCCGGCACGTGGAAGGTTCTGCTGCCCGCGCCGAGCGAGGGGCAGGCCGCCGTCTTCCGGGCGACGACCGAAGTCCTCGGCGCCGACGGCACGAGCGACAAGACGTTCCCGACGTTCACGCTCCCGGGCTATGTCTCGCTCTGAGATCGAGATGCGTCCGCCGCGTGGCGCCGGCCTTGTGCCGGCGCCGCGTCGTGCCGATCAGGGCTGCGTGGGCGACCCGCCGGACTTCGCCGCGGTCTACGACCGCTGGATGTCGCAGCTGACGCGGTACTGCCGCGGGCTGACCCGCAGCGAGGCCGACGCCGAGGACGCCGCACAGAACGCGATGCTGAAGGCGATGGCGGCGCTCCGCCGCGGGCCCGCCCCCGAGCAGCTGCAGCCGTGGCTGCACCGGATCGCCCACAACGAGGCGATCTCGCTCATGCGCCGGCGGGGGACCGCCGGCGCCGCGGTGCCGACCGACGTCCTGCCGGACGTCGGCGGGCCGAGCCTCGAGGAGGTCGCGGCCGTCCGCGGCCGCCTGCAGGAGATGCTCGGGGACCTTCGTGCGCTGGCTCCGCGCCAGCGCGAGGCGCTGATGCTGCGTGAGCTCGAGGGGCGGTCCTACCGGGAGATCGCGCAGGTGCTCGACGTGTCCGAGGCCGCCGCGCAGCAGACCGTCTTCGCCGCCCGCCGGTCGCTGCAGGACTGCGACGCCGGGCGCGCCCTCGACTGCGAGCCCGTGCAGCGGTGGCTGTCGGCGCACGAGCACGCGCTCGTCCGCACCCGCCGCGTGCGCGCCCATCTCCGTGACTGCGACGGCTGCCGGGGCTTCCAGGCCGCGCTCGACACGCGCCCGCGCGACCTGCGGCTGCTGCTCCCGGGCGGGACCGGCGCCGGGCTCGTCGGGCGCCTGCTCGGGCTGCTCGGCGGCGGCTCCGGCGTCGCCGCGAAGGCGGTCGTCGGGGCGGGGCTCGCCGCGACCGCGACCGCGACCGCGGGCCTGCTCGCCATCGCGCCCGCCCCGGCGCGACGGGCCGGCCTCGCCACCCGACGTCCGGCGGTGGCCGCGACGCCCGCGCGGGAGGCGACGCCGTTCGGGGCGGCGGGCCGGATCGTGCCGGTGGCGCCCTCGAGGCACGCGGCGAGCGGGGCGTCGTCCCGGGTCCGTGCGACGGGCGGCCACCGCCTGGCCGTCGTCAAGGTCCCCGCGCGGTCGGCGCACGGCACCGGCCCCTTGGTGGTCGCTCCGGCGTCGCGGCCCGCCGCGCCGGCGGCGGACGAGGCCGCGCCGGCGGCGACGTCGTCCTCGGCGAGTACGTCCGCACCGGCGCCGCCGCACCCGAGCGCGCCGGCGCCCGCGCCGCCCGCGCCGGCGCCCGCGCCGTCGTCCCCCGCCCGGGGGAGTGGCCCGGCGTCCGCGCCGCCTGCCGCGAGCGTCCCCGCCACCCCGGTCACCCCCGCCGTCACGCTGCCGCTTCCCGATCCCGCCCCCGCCGTTCAGGCCACCGCCACCGCCGTCCAGCAGGCGGTGGGCGCGGTCACGACGTCGGTGGCCCCGGTCGTCGGCGCCTCCTCGGCGGCTGTCGACGGCCTGCTCGGCATGCACCCGGGATAGATTCCGCGCCATGCGCGCGTATCCGCCCTGTGACGGCGTCGAGCACTCGTTCGTCCTCGCCGGCGACGTCAGGCTCCATGTCGCGACCGCCGGGCCCGCCGACGGGCCCGTCGTCGTCCTGCTGCACGGCTGGCCGGAGCACTGGTGGCTGTGGCACGACGTCATCCCCGCGCTCGCCGCGGACGGCCGGCGGGTGATCGCGCCCGACCTGCGCGGCTTCGGCTGGAGCGAGATCACCGCGGACGGCTACGACAAGGAGCAGTTCGCGTCCGACGTCCTCGCGCTGCTCGACGCGCTCGGCGTCGAGACGTTCGACCTCGTCGGCCACGACTGGGGCGGGTGGACCGCGCAGCTCATCGCGCTGCGTGCCCCCGAGCGCGTCCGCCGGCTTGCGCTGCTCAACATCTCCCACGTCTGGCTCACCGTCGGCGGGGGCCGCGCGCGGCACGCGCACAAGCTCGCCTACCAGCCGCTCGTCGGGGCGCCGGTCATCGGCCCGCTGGCCCACCGGACCGGCCTGCTGTGGACGATCATGGGCCGGGCGGGGATCACCGCCGAGGGCGTCGCCGAGTACCGCGCCGCCTTCCGCGCGCCGGGCCGTGCCCTCGCCGGGTCCAAGGTCTACCGGACGTTCCTGCGCCGCGAGGTCCCGGCGATCCTCCGCGGCCGCTACGCGGGACAGCGGCTGCGCATGCCGACGCGGATGCTGTTCGGGACGGACGACATCGCGATCCACCCGTCCCTGCTGGACGGCTTCGAGGACCACGCCGATGACGTGCGCATCACCTGGGTCGACGACTGCGGGCACTTCATCGTCGACGAGCAGCCCGCGCGTGTCGTCGCCTGGCTCCGCGAGGTCCTCGCCGAGCCGGTGTGAGGGCCGGCGGCGGCGGCGCCGCGGCAGTCAGACGTGGGTGAACGGGCGCCGGTGGGCGGCGCCGAGGTCGTCCAGGACGGCCGTGAGGGTGGCGACGACCTCGTCGGCGCCGAGCGGCTTGGCGGGGGCCGGCTCGGTGGTGGCGGTGGCGTCGGTGGCCGTGGCGGTGTCGGCGGGTGCGTCGACGGTGGCGGTCGCGACGAGCGGCGGCTCGGGCTCCTCGTCGGGGGCCGGGCCCTCGGGCTCGGCGGGGCGGAGCGGGACGACCGGCTCGGGCTCGGGGTCCGGCACCGCGCGGAGCGGTGAGGGCTCGGGGGGCGGGGCCTCGGCGGTGGCGGGCGCAGCCGGCTGGGTGGGGGCGGGCGCGGTCGCGGTCGCGGCCGCGGTGGCGGGGACGGGGACGGCCGCGGTGGCGGGGACGGCCGCGGTCGGCTTCGTGGCCTCGGGGGTGGTCCCCATCGCGGCCGCACGGGCCGCGCGTGCACGCTCGCGGGCGGCGTCGCGGGCCGCCGCGCGCTCGCCGGGCGTCGGGCCGGACGGCGGTGCGGGCGCCGCCGCGGGGGCGGCCTTCCGGCCGAACAGGCGGGCGAAGAAGCCGGGCTTCCTGGCCGGGGCCGGCGGCTGGGTGGGGGCGGGCTCGGGCGCGGCGACGGCCTCGGCCTCGGCCTCGGCCTCGGGCACCGCAACCTCATCGGCGTGTGGTCCCGTAGGGGCTATTCCCCCACCAGGCCGCACGCCGCCCTCTTGGGCGGGTTCCGGCGCGGCGACGGCCTCGGCGACGGCCTCGGCGACGGCCTCGGCCTCTGCTGACGCCCGGGGGTCGCCCGCCCCGGCTTCCGCGGCGCCTTCCGGCACCGCGACCGGGGCGGCGACCTCCACGAGCTCAGCCTTGAGCGTGACCTTGGTGCCCCAGCCGGAGGCCTCGAGTTCCACCGTGCCGCGCGCGGCGGTGCCCTCCCAGGCGACGGTGGTCTCGGGCTCCAGACGGGTGATGCTGATCTCGCCGAACTCCCCCAGGTGCTTGCACAGGGAGCCGACGTCCGACAGCTCGGCCCACAACTCGGGACGGGACTTGACGAGGGTTCTCTGTGCGGTGAGCTCCTGCATCGTCACCGGATTTCCCCCTGACGGCCTGGACTCCTCCCTCGCGTGGCGCGGTTCCGTCAACCTGCAAGGGATGGGCCGCCGTACCCGGGAGAACCCTTCGTGAGCGACCCCGACCCCCACGTCATCCTCGGCGCCGGCTGCGCCGGCCTCTCCCTCGCGCTCGCCCTGCGCGAGCACGGGCTCCGGGCGCCGATCGTCCTCCTCGACCGCCGCCCTGCCCACGACCGCGACCGCACCTGGTGCTTCTGGGACACGCCCGGGATCCGCTTCGCCGAGCTCGCGACGCACCGCTGGCCCGCCTGGCAGGTCATCGGGCCCGACGGGGCGGTCACGCGCCACGAGGGTGCGGACACGCCGTATCTGCACCTGCGCGCGGACGACGTCTACGCCGCCGCGCTCGAGCGCCTGCGCGGCGCCGGGGGCGTCGACGTCCGCCTCTCCACCCGCGTCACCGGCGTGGAGGAGGGCCCGGAGCACGTCACGGTGACGACGGACCGCGGGCGCCTCCGCGCCGCCCACGTCCACGACGCGCTCGGCGGCGCGGGCCCGCTGCGCGCCCGGCGGCCCTCCGACCCGGACGGCCTCGTGCAGCGCTTCCTCGGCCAGGAGGTCCGGACGACCCGCGCCGTCTTCGACCCGGGCGTCGCCACGCTCATGGACTTCCGGATCGCGGCGGGCGGCGAGGTGCGCTTCGTCTACGTCCTGCCCTTCGCCCCCGACCGGGCGCTCGTCGAGGACACGTCGATCGGCACGCGCCCCCGTCCGCCCGCCGAGCGGCGGCGCGCGATCGCAGCCCACCTCCGCCGCCATCACGGCGCGCTCGCCGCCGAGGTCCTCCACGAGGAGCGCGGCGCGATCCCGATGTCGCTCGCGGCAAGGCCCGTCCGCCTCGGGCCGCGCCTGGGCGCCGTCGGCCTGGCCGGAGGCGCGGCGCGACCCTCCTCGGGTTACGCCTTCGCGCGCATCCAGCGGCAGGTCGACGCGGTCGCCCGCGCGATCGTCGACGGGACGCCGGTCCCCGCGACAACGCATCCGGTCCGGCTCGAGCTCATGGACCGGATCTTCCTGCGCGTGCTCCGCGAGGACCCCCGGGCGTTCGCGGCGACGATGGCCGCGCTTCTGCGGGGGACGCCTCCGGCCGTGCTCGCGCGGTTCATGAACGACGCGAGCACGCCGCTCGACGAGGCCCGCCTCGTGGCCGCGATGCCCCCGCTCCGTTCGCGCGCGCGGCGGCCGCGGACGCGCCCGGCCTCGGCCTCCGGGCGGCCCGCGCCGCCCTCGGGAGCCTGCGCGGCTGACCGCCCTCAGTAGCCGCCGGGCTTCGTGACCATGAAGAAGATCGCGAGGAGGACCATCAGGCCGGCGACCGTCCCGACGACGGCGACCCGCTTGTAGGCGGCCTCGTACGCGGCGCCGAAGGTCACCGGGCCGTCGCCCGGCGCGGCCGCGACGTCCGCCGCCGCAAGGGTGGCGAGCTTGCGGCTCTGCGGCGTGAAGAAGGCCCCGACAAGCCCGAAGAGGATGAAGATGATCGCGAACGGCACGGCGACCCACGACTTCCCCATGAGGTGACGGTCCTGGGCGGCGTAGATGCCGGCGAAGAGGGCGACGGCCATCGCCGGCGTCGTGAGCTTCGCGTTGACCGTCGCGACGATCTCGTGCCAGGCGGGCAGCGAGCGCGGGGAGAGCCGCCGCACCTGCGCGTCGATGAGCGGGTAGGCGAACGTCACCCCGAACGCGACGACGATCGCCGCCACGTGGACGGCGACGACGACGTCGTAGAAGTAGATCGCGAGGTACATGGGCGGCACCCTACCCCGCGATCCGGCCGATCCCGCCCGCCGCCGGCCGTCAGGCGCGGCTCGGGGGAGCCGGCGCTCAGAACGTCGGCGCGTACTTGCCGAAGACGTCCTTCATCGCCTGGCAGACCTCGCCCATCGACGCCTTGTCCTTCAGCGCCTGCTTGATGAAGGGCAGGAGGTTGTCGGTGCCGCGGGCCGCGCCGCGCAGCTCCTCGAGGCGCTGCTCCACGAGCGCGTGGTCGCGGTCGGCCTTGAACTTCTTCAGGCGCTCGAGCTGCAGACCCTCGGAGGCGGGGTCGACGCGGAGCAGGCCGGGGACCTCGATCGGGTCCTCGACGAACGAGTTGACGCCGACGACCATGTCCTGCTCGATCCGGTAGCGCTCCTGGTAGCCCCAGGCCGACTCGTCGATCTCGCCGGTGATGAACTCGATCGCGTTGACCGACCCGCCGAGCTCGTCGACCTTCGCGATGAGCTCGTAGGCGCGCGACTCGATCTCGTCCGTCAGCGACTCGACGAAGTAGGAGCCCGCGAAGGGGTCGACCGTCATCGTCGCGCCGGACTCGGAGGCGATGATCTGCTGCGTGCGCAGGGCGATCTTCGCGGCCTCCTCGCTCGGGAGGGCGAGCGCCTCGTCGTAGCCGTTCGTGTGCAGCGACTGCGTGCCGCCGCAGACCGCCGCGAAGCCCTGGAGCGCCACGCGGACGATGTTGTTCATCGGCTGCTGCGCGGTGAGCGTCACGCCGCCGGTCTGCGTGTGGAAGCGCAGCATGAGCGACTTCGGGTTCTTCGCGCCGAAGCGCTCGGACATGATCGTCGCCCACATGCGGCGGGCCGCACGGAACTTCGCGACCTCCTGGAAGACGTTGTTGTGGCCGTTGAAGAAGAAGGCCAGGCGCGGGGCGAAGTCGTCGACCGCGAGGCCGGCGTCCACCGCCGCCTGCACGTAGGCGATGCCGGAGGAGAGCGTGAAGGCGACCTCCTGCACGGCGCTGGCGCCCTTCTCGCGGAAGTGGTACCCGGAGATCGAGACGGTGTTCCAGCGCGGGATGTTCTCCTTGCAGTAGGCGAACAGGTCCGTCGTCAGCCGCATCGTCGGCTCGGGCGGGTAGATGTAGTTGCCGCGCGCGATGTACTCCTTGAGCACGTCGTTCTGCGTCGTGCCGCGGAGCTGGTCGGACGGGACCCCCTGCTCCTCGCCGACGAGCTCGTAGAGGCAGAGGAGGACGGCCGCGGGCGCGTTGATCGTCATCGACGTGGAGACCTGGTCCAGCGGGATCTGGTCGAACGCCGTGCGCATGTCGTCGATCGTGTCGATGGCGACGCCGGTGCGGCCGACCTCGCCCTCGCAGAGCGCGTTGTCGGAGTCGAGCCCGAGCTGCGTCGGCAGGTCGAAGGCCATCGACAGGCCGGTCGAGCCCTTCGAGAGGAGGTAGCGGTAGCGCTCGTTGGACTCCTTCGCGCTCGCGTAGCCCGCGTACTGGCGCATGGTCCACGTCTGCTTGCGGTACATGTCGCGGTGCGGCCCGCGGGTGTACGGGAACTCGCCAGGCTCGCCGAGGCGCAGGTCCTCCGGGAGGTCCTCCTCGGTGTACAGCGGCTTGATCTCGATGCCCGAGTCGGTGAACCGGCGCGGGTCCTCCTTGCCGACGATCGGCGCGACGGTGAGGCGTTCCCCGGACTCAGGCGTGGTGGACATGGCCGGAATCGTACGACGCCGCGCCATACGCGGTGCCCCCGACCCGCCGGTCGTCGGGTCGCCGGCCTTCGCAGGCGCGTAGATTGCCCGGCATGGAGGTCACCGTCCGCCTGTTCGCCGTGCTTCGCCAGCGTGCAGGGAGGGACGCCGTGCCGCTCGAGCTGCCCGACGGTGCGCGGGTCGACGACGCGCTCGCCGCGCTCGCGGACATCACCGCCGGCGTGCCGTGCGTCATGGCCGTCAACCGCGAGTACGCGGACGGGACCGCCGTCCTCTCCGCGGGGGACGAGCTCGCGCTCATCCCGCCCGTGAGCGGGGGCTCGCCGGGCGCCGGGATGGTCCGTCACGTCCGCATCACCGACGAGCCGCTGTCGCTCGACGTGCTCGCGCGGATGGTCGAGTCCCCGCTGGCGGGCGCCGTCGTCACCTTCTCCGGGGTCACCCGCGAGATCGCCTGGCTCGACTACGAGTGCTACGTCGAGATGGCGACGCCGATGCTCCAGGAGCTCGTCGACGCCGCGATCGAGACGCACGGGCTGACCGGCGCCGCGGTCGAGCACCGGGTCGGGCGCGTCCCGCTCGGCGAGCCGTCCGTCGTCGTCGCGACGAGCTCCGGCCACCGCCCCGAGGCCTTCGCCGCCGCCCGCGAGCTCATCGACGAGCTCAAGGCCCGCGCCCCGATCTGGAAGGCCGAGGAGGGCGAGTGGGTCGCGGGGGAACCGCCGGTCACCGGCTGACGCGCCGAATCCCGTTCTTCGACCCCCCGTTGGGCTCTTGTCGGGTCTCGGCGTCAGTTGTGGGCGGCGAGGCGGGCCTCGAAGCGCCGCCGCACGTCCGGCCACTCGCCGTCGATGATCGAGAACCAGGCGGTGTCGCGGATGCCGACGCCGGGGACGATCCGGTGGTTGCGGTGGACGCCCTCGAACCACGCCCCCATCGCCTCCATCGCGCGGCGCGAGCGCTGGTTCTCCGCGTGCGTCTTCAGCTCGACGCGGATGCAGCCGAGGGTCTCGAACGCGTGGGTGAGCATGAGGAGCTTCGCCTCGACGTTGATGCCGCTGCGCCAGCAGCCGGGCGTGAGCCAGGTCCAGCCGATCTCGACGCCGAGGTCGTCGGGCCGCAGCGCGAGGAAGCGCGTCGAGCCGACCGCCACACCGGTCGCCCGGTCCACGGTCGCGAACGCGCACTCCTCACCCGCGGCAGACGCGCGCAGCGCCTCGTCGTACCAGCCGTCGAACGCGGCCTGCGAGGACGGGTAGTCCCGCATCCAGCGCCAGATCTCCGGGTGGCGGGACGCGGCGAACAGCGCCGCGCGGTGCGTCTCCGCGAGCGGCTCCAGGCGGGTGTGACGACCCTCGAGGGTCCCGGCGAGCGGCGTCGGCCACGGGGCGGGCATCGGCGCGCGGTCGGTCGTCCGGGGTTGCGCCGGTCGCGGTGCGGCTAGACGGCGCCGCCGGCGACCGGGGGCGCGGTCGGGTCCTCGCCCCCGCCGCCACCGGCCTCGCGGGCGAGGTGCTCCTCGGCGAGCATCGGGTTCTCGGCCGACCGCTTGACAACGGTCAGGAGGTCCTTCATCGAGCTGACCTCCTCGACCTGCTCCTTGAGGAACCACTGCATGAACTGCTCGGAGGCGTAGTCGCGCTCGTCGCGGGCGATCCCGGCGAGCTCGCCGATCTGCTGCGTGACGCGCTTCTCCTGCTCGAGCGCGAGGGCCACCGGCTCCACGATGTCCTTGAACGACGTCTTCGGCGCGGCGACGGCGGGGATGACGGCCTCCTCGTCGGCGTCCATGAGGTACCGGACCATCATGAGCGCGTGGTTGCGCTCCTCGAGCGCCTGCGCGTAGAAGAAGGACGCGAGGCGCGGCAGCGTCTCGTTGTCGTAGTGCACCGCGACCGCGATGTACTGCTGGCTCGCCGCGAACTCGTTCGCGATCTGCTCGTTGAGGCGGGAGGTGAATGCGGCGGCGGGCATGAAGGGACCTTTCGGAGATGCGCGGCGTTCGGGCGGTGCAGCGACGGCCGGGTGGACCGACGGCCGCCGGGGGGCGGCAGGCCTGGTCAGGCAGCGTACAAGCCCGGGCGGGCGCTCAGCGCGGGCGGGCGAGGACGATCGGCGCGTGGCCCGGGTCGAGGATCCCGAGCGCGCCGGGGTCGACCGCGACGTCGATCGGGGCGACGAAGCGCCGGGTGCGCCACGTCTCCCCGTGGTGGTCGGCGACGAGGACGAAGCCCGCGGGGACGACGCCGTCGGGGAGGGCCGGGGTCGACCGCGCGCGGCCCGGCTCGGCCCCCGCGACGCGGACGACGTCGATCTCGCGGACCGACGTCGTCTGGCCGGGGACGACGACGGTCGTGCCGCGTCCGAGGTAGAGGGAGGCCGGGAGGCGGCCCGCCGCGTCGGTGACGACGAGGCGCGGCAGCGGCGGCCCGGCGAGCGCGGCGTGGACGGCGGCGCGGAAGTCGTCCCGCTGGTAGCCGGGGTGGACGGCGACGGCGACCGCGCAGGTGACGCCGGTGGCGGTCAGGACGCCGATCGCCGCCAGGCCGGCGGTGAGGTGGGACCGCCCCGGCGGGCTCAGTCGGCCTGGGCGGTCACGCCCCGCCGCGCCCGCTGCCGCGCCCGCCGCGACGAGCGCGAGCGCGAGCGGCAGAAGCCCGAGCAGGTTGCGGGTGAGCAGGAAGTCCTGCCCGACGAGCGCGGCGAGGCACGGGAGCGCGAAGCCGACGGCGGTGACGCTCAGGACGACGACGGCGGGCTCGGGCGGCGACACCGACCCGTCATCCCGTCCGGACCACTGAAGGCCGTCCATTTCTCCCGATCCTGGTCGGGGGAAATGGACGGCCTCCCCGGGTCGCGATCCCGCGGGCGCCTCCACCCTCCGCCGTGCGACCGTCACCAGCTCCACCAACCCCGCCAGCGCCACGAGCACCGCCGACACCCCGAGGAGCGTCAGCGGCAGCTCGGCCGGCGCGTCGTAGCCGACGAGGACCTGCTTGGGGATCTGGAAGAGGCGGGTGGACAGGGGGACGTCCGCGATGAACGTCGCGCGCCCGGCGTCGCGCTGGTGCAGCAGCAGCGGCGCGAGCGCCGCCGCCCCCGCCGCGACGACCCCGACCGCCGGCAGCGCGCGCCCGCGCAGGACCCACAGCGCCCACAGGCCCTGCCCGACGACGAGGAACAGCGCGAAGTGGTGCGCCCAGCACGCGGCGACCGCGAGCGCCGCCCAGGCCGCGAGCCGCCCCCGCGACGGCGCGTCCAGCATCCGCAGGAGCGCTAGCGTCGACCCAGCCGCCAGCAGCATGAGCAGCGCGTACGCCCGCGCCTCCTGCCCGTACCAGACCGTCAGGGGGCTGACGGCGGCCAGTGCGGCCCCGAAGACGGCGGCGCGGCCGGCCCGCGGAGGCCCCGCGACCCGCGCCGCCAGTGCCGCCACGACCGGCACCGCCGCCGTCCCGAAGATCGCGCTCGGCAGCCGCAGTGCGATGCCCCCGGTCCCCGCGAGCCGCGACCACAGCCAGTCCACGACGTAGAAGAGCGGCGGGGTCGACTCCCCGTTCCAGACCGCGTGGAGCATCCCGGAGAACGAGTGGCGCAGGACGAGGACGGTCGCGGCCTCGTCCGACCAGTAGCTCTGCACGTCGATCGTCGCGACGCGCAGGACGAGGGCGAGGGCCGTGAGCGCGAGGACAGGGCGGCGGGCCGGCATGCGTGCACGAGCCTACGGGCACCGCTCTGACCAGCACGTGGCCGGGTTACGGTCCTCCGATGCGACGGACCGGACTCGTGAAGCTGCTGACCGCCGCGGTGCTCGCCCTCGGAGGTGCCGTGGTCCCCGCCGCGAGCAGCGCCGCCAGAACGCCGGCCCTGCCCAAGGGCTTCGTCGGCATGAACGCCGACGGCCCCCTCCTCGACGACCCGCACGTCGACCTGAGCGCCCAGCTCGGCCGCATCCACGCCACGGGCATCCCGAACGTCCGCGCCGTCTTCGACTGGGCGGCCGCCCAGCCGGTCGGCGGCACGGCCCCCGACCTGACGAGGCTCGACGCCCTCGTCGGCGCGACCGCGGCCAAGGGCCTCACCGTCCTGCCGGTCGTCCTCCACAGCCCCGCCTGGGCGGCGGACACGAGCGCCGGCGGCGACCCCTACGCGCAGCCGCCGGTCCACCCCGAGGACTACGCGGGCTTCCTCCGGACCCTCATCGCCCGCTACGGCCCGCGCGGCTCGTTCTGGACGAGCCACCCCCGGGTCCCGAAGCACGCGATCCGCCGCTGGCAGCTGTGGAACGAGCCGAACCTCCCGCGCTTCTGGTCGATCCAGCCGTTCGCCAGGAGCTACACCGCCCTCCTGAAGGCCGGCGGGGCCGCCGTCCACCAGGCCGACCCGGGCGCGAAGGTCTACACCGCCGGCATCACGAACGGCTACGGCTCGCCGTCGTGGGAGGCGATCGCGCAGCTCTACGCCGCGGGCGCCAAGGGCTCCTTCGACGTCATCGCCGTACATCCGTACACGGGGACCGCCGCGCGGGTCATCGAGACGCTCAAGCGCGTGCGCGCGGCCACCCGCCGCTACGGCGCCGCCCGGACCCCGATCGCCCTCACCGAGCTCTCGTGGTCCTCGGGCGGCGGCGGCCGCAAGGGCATCACGTGGGACACGACCGAGCGCGGCCAGGCGACCCGCCTGACGCAGGTCTTCACCGCGATCGCCCGGCACCGGCGCGACCTCCGGCTCACCGCCGCCTACTGGTACACGTGGCTCTCGCCGCAGGCCGGCCCCGCCCAGGGCTGGGAGTTCTTCGCCGGGCTGAACCGCATGCGGGGGACGACGGTCGTCCCCAAACCGGCGCTGGCAGCGCTGCGGGCCGCGATCCGCCGTCGCACGCAAAGCCCGTAACCTGCCGCCCCATGCCTACCTGTCTGGTCACCGGCGGCGCGGGGTTCCTCGGGTCGCACCTCTGCGACGAGCTGCTCCGCCGTGGCCACCGCGTCATCTGCGTGGACAACCTCGAGACGGGCTCGCTGAAGAACATCGAGCACATCCGCGTGCCCGAGTTCGCCTTCCTCCAGCTCGACATCGTCGAGCCGTTCTTCGTCGAGGAGCAGGTCGACTTCGTCTACCACCTCGCGTCGCCGGCCTCGCCGATCGACTACCTGCGGCTTCCGCTCCACACGCTCAAGGTCGGCTCCTACGGCACGCACCACGCGCTCGGCCTCGCGAAGAAGCACCGCGCCCGCTTCCTCACCGCCTCGACCTCCGAGGTCTACGGCGACCCGAAGGTCCACCCGCAGTCTGAGGACTACTGGGGCCACGTGAACCCGATCGGCCCGCGCGGCGTCTACGACGAGGCCAAGCGCTACGCCGAGGCCCTGACGATGGCGTACCACAACCAGCAGGGCGTGGACACGTCGATGATCCGGATCTTCAACACGTACGGCCCGCGGATGCGCCCGTTCGACGGCCGCGCGATCCCGACGTTCATGCGCCAGGCGCTGCAGGACCAGCCGATCACCGTCTTCGGCGACGGCAGCCAGACGCGCTCCTTCTGCTACGTCGACGACCTCATCCGGGGCATGATCGCCCTGGCCGAGTCGGGCCGTCACGAGCCCTGCAACATCGGCAACCCGGACGAGTTCACGCTCCTCGAGCTCGCCAACGCGGTCATCGACGTCACCGGCTCCAAGAGCGAGATCATCTTCGAGCTGCTGCCGACCGACGACCCGCAGCAGCGCCGCCCGGACATCTCCCGGGCGAAGGAGTGGCTCGACTGGACGCCCCAGGTGAGCCTCCGCGAGGGCCTCCAGAAGACCCTCGACGGCGCCGGCCGCGACGGTCTCATCGGCCGCGCCCGCTAGGGTTCAGCGGAGGACGGGCGGGTAAACCCGCGGGTCGGCGGCCGTCTCCGGCCGCTTCGCCGTCCGCGTGCGCATTTCGATGACAAAACCACAGACATCTGGCAGGCTGGTTCGTTAGGTGCAAGGAATGCCGACGCGGGGCCAGACACGGGAGGGCCAGCCGACGCAGTCCGAGGACGGGATGAGCGTTCCGCCCCTGGACTCGGCGATGGATCGCGTGCTCAGTCAGCGCGACATGCGCGCACGCCGTCCGCCGGCCCTCGGCTTCCTCCTGCGGCTCGACACCGCGCGGCGGTTCGCGCGCATCGGCTCGCTGCTCACGGTCGACTTCGTCGCGATCTTCGGGGCGATCCTCACCGCCCTCGTCCTCAAGGCGTACCTGCGCGACCACTGGAACTTCCCGCGGTCGCTCGGCGAGGCGCGCCATTCGGTCGCCTTCGCCTATCTCGTCGCCGCGCTCCTCTTCGCCCGCAGCGGCCTCTACGCCGAGCGCGCCGCCCGCCCCGGCCTCACGCGCATCGTCGGCTCGCTCTTCCAGACGATGGTCGTGACGGTCATCTTCGCGCTCGTCCAGGGCGAGCACTTCTCGAGCTACTACATCTTCTACGGGACGCTCTTCTTCGCCGTCGCGTACGTATCCGGCGCGCGCTACGTCTACGAGCGGGTGACGGGCGCCGCGCTGCGCGCCGCCGGCTACCAGCGCCGCGCGGTCATCGTCGGCACCGGCAAGCACATCGAGGCGGTCGGCCACGCGCTGCAGGACGGGCCGCACCCGGCGATCTCCGTCGTCGGCTTCATCTCGCTCGTCCCCCGGCCGGACAACGGCCTGCGCTCGCTCGGCCGGCTCGAGGACCTCGACGACATCATCGCCGCGCACCGCCTCGACGAGGTGATCATCGCGGACCCGGACTTCCCCCAGCGCGAGGCGGTCGACCTCGTCGCCCAGTGCCACCAGCGCGGCGTCCGCGTCCGCGTCGCGCCGTCGACGATGGAGATCCTCATCCACCGGGCGGAGTTCGTCCCCGGGCAGACGGTCCCGCTGTTCGAGCTCAAGCCGCCGGTCTTCGACGGCATCGACTTCGCCGTCAAGCGGATCTTCGACGTCACGGTCGCGTCGCTGCTGCTGCTCGTCCTCAGCCCCGTGCTCGCGGTCAGCGCGCTGCTCATCCGCCTGACCTCGCGCGGGCCGATCGTCTACCGCTCGATCCGCCCCGGCATCGGCGGCGTCCCGTTCGCATGCCTGAAGTTCCGCACGATGTACCGCGACGCCGACCAGCAGCAGATGGACCTCGAGTCGCTCAACGAGGCGACGGGCGCGCTCTTCAAGATCAAGGACGACCCGCGGATGACGCCGGTCGGCCGGGTCCTGCGGCGCTTCTCGCTCGACGAGCTGCCGCAGCTGCTCAACGTCCTCAGGGGCGAGATGTCGCTCGTCGGGCCGCGCCCGCTGCCGCAGCGCGACTTCGAGCACCTCGAGGAGTGGCACAAGAAGCGCTATCTCGTGCTGCCGGGGATCACCGGCCTGTGGCAGGTCTCCGGCCGCAGCGACCTCGACTTCGACGATCTCGTGCGCCTGGACTTCCTCTACCTCGAGCGCTGGTCGGTCTTCCTCGACCTGACGATCCTCGTGAAGACGATCCCCGCGGTGTTCACCCGCCGGGGCTCGTACTAGCGCCCCGCCCGCATGCTCCGCCGGCTGCGCCGCTGGTACGTCGCCCTGCCGGTGGTCCTCCTCGTCCTCGTGACGCTCGGCGCGATCGCCGCCCACCACGACTCGCTCAAGGGCCCGGACGCGAAGCCGCTGCCGGGGGAGTCGCTCCGCCGGCTCGCCGCCGCCCGCGGGATCCTGCTCGGCTCCGCCGCCGACGACACCGGGCTGAGGAACGAGCCCGGCTACCGCCACGACCTCGGCTCCCAGTTCGCCGCGCTGACCCCCGAGAACGCGATGAAGTGGGACGCGGTCGAGCCCAAGCGCGGCAAGCTGCAGTGGGGCGGCGCCGACCGCGCCGTCGACTTCGCGCAGCAACACGGGCTGAAGGTCCGCGGCCACACGCTCGTCTGGTACTCGCAGCTGCCGGGCTGGCTCAGCTCCGGCGGCTTCGACGCGCCGACGCTGCGCAGGCTCATGACCGCCCACATCGCGAAGGAGATGGGCCGCTACAAGGGCCGCATCCGCACGTGGGACGTCGTAAACGAGGCGATGGCCGACCAGAGCGGCCTGCGCAAGGGCCTGTGGCTCGACACCCTCGGGCCTTCGTACATCGCCGAGGCGTTCGCGGCCGCGCGCAAGGCCGACCCCGGCGCCCGCCTGGCGATCAACGAGATCGGCGCCGACGGCGTGAACGCGAAGTCCGACACCTACCTCAAGGTCGTCCAGGAGCTCAAGCGCCGCGGCCTCGTCGACGAGGTCGGCTTCCAGGCCCACTTCAACCTCAAGGGCGTCCCGCCGTCGATGGCGGCGAACCTCAAGCGCTTCGCCGACCTCGGCGTCGACATCGCGATCACGGAGGCCGACGTGAGCGTGAAGGACCCCGGCACGCCCGCGCAGCTCACCGCGCAGGCGAAGGTCTACGCGGACATCGTCCGCGTCTGCCGCTCGGTCCCCCGCTGCAAGGCCATCACCGTGTGGGGCTTCACCGATCGCCACTCGTGGATCCCGGACAGCTCACCCGGGTTCGGGAGCGCGACGCTGCTCGACGATCAGCTGCGGCCGAAGCCGGCGTTCACGGCGTTCCAGGACGCGCTGAAGGCGCCGTAGTCCGCGCAGCTGCCCGTGAGTGACAGCTCACCCGCGCGGAGCGGCGCTGAGCTGTCACTCACACCGTCGGCAGCGACGCGTGGTCGTCGAACGGCTTGCGGACGACGACGTCGGCCCGCGAGTAGAAGGCCATCCGCGTGCCGAACACGTGGTGGACGGGGCGGTCGAGCGTCGGGGCGAGCTCGTTGACCACCTGGTAGACGCCGGGGTTCGAGCCGTAGTCGTCCCAGACGATCATCCCGCGCGACGTGAGCATCTCGAGGGCGCGGGCGGTGTCGGAGCGGACGTACTCGTACGTGTGCGCGCCGTCGATGTAGACGAGGTCGATGCGGCCCGCGTACGGGCTGAAGTCGAAGGTCGCCGAGTCGCCCCAGAGCTGGGTGATGCGCGCCGCCTCCTCGGTCCCGTGGAAGGCCTCGCCGGTCTGCTCGCCGGGGCGGAAGAAGGCGTGGTCGTCGGAGCCCATCGTCAGCGCGACCGCGTCCGACGGCTTCTCCAGCGGGACGTCGAGCGTGTAGGCCTGCATCGAGGGGCAGTTGCGCACGACCGTCCACGTCGTGCGGCCGCGGTTGGTCCCGATCTCGAAGAACGTCTCGTACGAGAGGCCCTTCGCGAGCGCCGCGATGAGCATCCGCTGGTGGTCGTCGAGGTACCCGTCGACCGTCGCGTCCATGACGATCGGCAGCTCGCGCTTCTCGATGTTCACGACGCCGTCGGCGGCGAAGCGCTTGGCGATCGTCCACGCGTCGCGGACGACGTGGTGGCGGAACTCGTCGCGCCGCTCCCTCAGCCCCTTGGCGACCCCGCGCAGCGTGGGCACGAGCAGCTGCCGGTTGCGGCCCATCGTCGTGCGCAGCATCAGGTCCCGTCCGTCCGTCGCAAGGGGCGGGAGTCTAGACGTATGGTTGCGCGCATGAGATCGACACGGACCGTCGTCGCCACCGCCCTCGCCGGGCTCGCGACGCTCGTCGCCGCGGCCCCGTCCGCGGCCGCGACCCCGGGGCTCCTGCGCGCCGGGGCCGGCCAGGCGGACATCACGCCGCCGCAGACCGGCTACTACCTCGGCGGCTGGACCCGGGCGGACCGCCTCGCGCTCGGGCAGTCCACGCGCCTCTACGCGAACACCCTCGTGCTCCAGCGGGGGACGCGGAAGGTCGCGCTCGTCGCCGCGGAGGTCTTCGCGATCCCCGCCGGCCTGCAGGAGGACGTCGCCCGCGCGGTGTCCGACCTCGGCTACGACAAGACGACGGTCCTGCTCGCGGCCTCCCACACGCACTCCGGCCCCGGCGGCTTCGCGAACAACCCGACGTACAACACCGCCGCGCCGTCCCCGGCGACGGTGAGCGACCCCGCGTCCTTCGCGGAGTTCTTCAGCCCGCTGCCGGCCGACCCGACGCTCTACACGTTCCTCGTGAAGCAGATCGCGGCGTCGATCCGCCGCGCCGACGGGGACCGCGCCGCGGCCGCCGCCGGGTGGGCGAGGACGACGCTCACCGGCCTCACGCAGAACCGCTCGATCGAGGCGCACCTCGCCGACCACGGCATCCACGTCGCCACCGGGAGCGGCAGCGCGTCGATGGACCCGCTCGGCGTCGACGACACGATCGACCCCGAGGTCGACGTCCTCCGCGTCGACAAGCTCGTGCGGCGAGGCAGGAGGACGGTCCACGTCCCGATCGGCGCGTACTCGAACTTCGCCGACCACGGGACCGTCGTGCACTCCGAGAGCCAGGTCTACTCCGGCGATCACCACGCGGCCGCCTGGCGCGTGTTCGTCGACAAGGTCCGCAAGGCGTCGCCGGCCGTGCCGCGTACCCAGACGGTCGTCAACGTCTACCCCAACGGCGACGAGGGCGACCAGACCGCGGGCATCAGGCACGTGGGCATCGCCGCGGCGCGGATGGTCGGGTCGGTCGAGGCGGGGAAGATGTTCGACGCCTGGAAGGCCGCGGGCCGCACGCTGAGCCGGACGCCCGCCCTGGACGTGCGCTGGACGCGCTCGTGCTTCTGCGGGCGCGCGACGGCGACGGGGAACGTCGCGTCGAAGGGCGCTGAGGGGCTCGGCTTCCTCACCGGCTCGGAGGAGGGCCGCGGCCCGCTCTACGACCTGACCCACGTGTCGCTCGAGGGCAACAAGAACCCCATCGTCGACCCGGTCCAGGGGGACAAGTACGCGATCCCGGTCGGCGACCCGCCGCCCGCCGTCCCGCTCTCGCTCGTCCGCATCGGGGACGGCGTGCTCGTCGCGGTGCCCGGCGAGCCGACGAAGCAGGTCGGGACCCGGCTCCGCGCCGCGGTGCTCGCGCCGCTCGCGGGCAGCGGCGTCACCCATGCGGTCATCGCCGGCCTGGCGGACGACTACATCCAGTACATCACCACGCCCGAGGAGTACGGGGAGCAGTCCTACGAGGGAGCCTCGACGCTCTTCGGCCGCAGCGAGGCGACGTTCCTGCAGGAGCGGTACACCGAGCTCGCGACGCAGCTCGCGAGCGGGGCGCCGGCCACGCCGGCCTACGCCCTGGACCCCTCCTACGGAGTGAAGCCCGACGGGCCGGCCTACCCGGCGGGCGCCGCGTCCGGGTCGCTCACCGGCCAGCCGCCGGCGAGCGTCGCGCGCGGCGGGGACGTGCGCATCACCTGGTCCGGCGCGCCGCTCGGCCGCGACCGCCCCGTCGACAAGGCCTTCGTCCTCGCCCAGCGGCAGGTCCGCGGGCGCTGGCGGACGGTCGACTCGGACCTCGGCCTCCACATGCTCTGGCACGTGACCGACAAGGGCGCCTACGACCTCACGTGGTCGCCGCCCACGAGCGTCCCGGCCGGCACCTATCGGCTGATGGTGACCGCGCAGCGGTACGCGCTGACGACGCGGACGTTCGTGCTGGGGTAGCCGTTCCCGCGGAGACCCGCCGGCCGTCGGCCGCCCCGCCCACCAGACGCCGTCCATTTCCCCTGAGTGGAGTGGGGAGAAACGGACGGCCCGGGCGGCGGGGGGCGGCGTGGGCCGCGGGCGGCGGGGGGCGGCGTGGGCCGCGGGGGGCGGGGGACGGCCTGGGCCGCGGGGTACGGCCTGGGCCGCGGGCCGGACGCCGTCCATTTCCCCTGGGCCTGATCGGGGGATATGGACGGCCCACCTGTTTCGACGGCCTGGGCCGCGGGCCAGACGCCGCCCATTTCCCCCGAGTGGAGTGGGGAGAAACGGACGGCCCGGGCGACGGCCTGGGTCGCGGGCCGGACGCCGCCCATTTCCCCCGGGCCTGATCGGGGGAAATGGACGGCCCACCTGTCTGCGGCGGGTTTGCGGGCGGGCCTCGGCCACGGACGGTTCGCACCCGGCCGCCCGGCCTTGTGTTCGCGGTGCGGGAGGTCGATAAGCGGGGGCGATGCGCCGGCTGTGGGCCCTCCTCGTCGTGCTTCTCGCCTTCGGCGGGGCGTTCGTGCTCGCGCGCAGCCAGGCCTCCGACGCGCACCCGCAGGCGACCGCCCCCGCGGACGCTCGCAGCGCCCCCGGCGCCCCGACCACGCCGGCCCCGACCACGCCGGCCCCGACCCCGCCCGCCCCGACCACGCCGGCCCCGGCCGTCGCGGCGACCACGCCCGCCGGCATCAAGGCCACCGCGGCGGCCCGCCGGGCGCGGCCCAGGGTCGGCACCTGCCCCGTCCGCCCGGCGACGGACCCGTGGAACACGGACATCTCGCACGCCAAGGTCGACCCGAACTCCGCAGCGTACGTCGCCGCCATCGGCGCGAACCTCAGGCTCCACGCCGACTTCGGCTCCGGGCGGCAGGGCGACTACGGCATCCCGTTCTCCGTCGTCCCCGCGGGTCAGGCCGCGCGCCCGGTGCACTTCACCGCGTACGGCAGCGAGTCCGACCACGTCGCCTACCCGATCCCGCGCGCCGCGCTCGTCGAGGGCGGGAACGCCTCCACCGGCGACCGCCACGTCATCGTCGTCCGCGAGGGGGAGTGCAAGCTGTACGAGCTCTACAACGCCCACCGCGAGGGCGCGGGCTGGGCGGCCGACAGCGGCGCCGTCTTCGACCTGCGGCGGTCGACGCTGCGGCCCAAGGGGTGGACGTCGGCGGACGCGGCGGGGCTGCCGATCCTCCCCGGGCTCGCGCGCGCCGACGAGGCCGACCGGGGCGCGATCGACCACGCGCTGCGCTTCACGGTCCCGCGCACGCAGCGGGCGTACGTCCCGCCGGCGCGGCACTTCGCCTCGAGCAGCGCCGACCGCAGCCTTCCGCCGATGGGGCTGCGCCTGCGGCTGAAGGCGTCGTTCGACCGCGCCCGCTACCACGGGCAGGCCCGCGTCATCCTCGACGCGCTCGCCCGCTACGGGATGATCGTCGCCGACAACGGGAGCCCCTGGTACCTCTCCGGGACGCCCGACGCGCGCTGGCACGACGGCGACCTGAACCAGCTCAAGACCGTCCCCGGCAGCGCCTTCGAGGTCGTCCGGCCCGCGTCGATCACGCGGGGCTGAGCGACCGCCCGCCGACCCCGGCCGCGCGGAACGCCGCCGGTACGCGACAATCCGCGGCGGATGGCCGAGCTGAAGCGCTACCGCTACCTCTTCGAGCAGATGGTCCGGAGGGAGCTGCGGCAGAAGTACCAGGGGTCCGCGCTCGGCGTGGCGTGGTACATCGTGAACCCGCTCGTGCTGACGGGCGCCTACTACTTCATGTTCGGCGTCGTCTTCACGCAGACCAAGCACGCCGACTACCCGCTGTTCCTCATGGTCGGGCTCGTCGTGTGGATCTTCTTCAGCCAGGCGCTGATGAGCGCCGCGCCGTCGCTGCTGGACCAGGGCGCGCTCATCCGCAAGGCGCCGTTCCCGCGCGAGACGATCCCCGCCGCGGTCGTCACCGTCCAGATGGTCACGTTCCTCGTCGTCCTCGGGCTCGTCGCGGTCGTGACGCTCGTCTTCCGCGGCTCGTTCTCCGTGTGGCTCGTGCTGCTGCCGGTCGTGCTCGCCGCGCTCTACGTCTTCGTCCTCGGGCTGAGCCTCGCCGTCGCCGTCCTGCACGCGCACTTCCGCGACGTCGCGCCGATCCTCAGCGCCGCGCTGCTGCCGTGGTTCTTCGTCTCGCCGATCTTCTTCGCGCCCGGCGACATCACCGACAAGGCGACCGCGAAGTTCGTCATGGAGTGGGTCAACCCGGTCGCCCCGTTCATCGAGGCGATCCGCCGGGTCGTCTACGACGGCCACGCCCCGAGCGTCGCGGGGCTCGCGTACGTCGTCCTCATCGCGGCCGCCGCGCTCGCGATCGGACGGACGCTGTTCGGCCGGCTGCAGTCGGAGCTGGCGGTCATCGTATGAGCGCGGCAAAGACCCTGCAGCCCGGCGAGATCGTCCTCGACCACGCGTCGCGCGCGTTCTCGATCCGCGCCGACCGCGGGGGGACGCTGAAGGAGCTGCTGCTGCGGCGGCGCTCGGACGGGCCCGCGCCGATCCAGGCGCTCGCCGACGTCACGCTCCACATCCCGCCGGGGCAGACGGTCGGGATCGTCGGACGCAACGGGGCCGGCAAGTCCTCGACGCTGAAGGTCCTCGCGGGGATCGTCCCGCTCGACTCCGGGAGCGTCGACATCGGCGGGCGCATCGTCTCGCTGCTCGAGCTCGGCGCGGGCTTCGGCCGCGACTTCTCCGGCCGCGAGAACATCCTCCTCGGCGGCGCGCTCCACGGCTTGAGCAAGGCCCAGATCGAGGAGAAGCTCGACGACATCATCGCCTTCTCCGAGCTCGGTGACTTCATCGACGTGCCCGTCAAGACGTACTCCAGCGGCATGTACGTCCGGCTCGGGTTCGCGATCGCCGCGCACCTGGACGCCGACGTGCTGCTCATCGACGAGGTGCTGGCCGTCGGCGACGAGGCCTTCCAGCGCAAGTGCGAGGCGCGCATCGCCGGCCAGGTCGAGAAGGGCGCGACGCTCGTCCTCGTCTCCCACGATGCGGCCCTCATCGAGCGGACCTGCGAGCGGGTCGTCGTCCTCGACGGCGGCCACGTCGTCTTCGACGGGCCGTCCGCCGAGGGCATGGAGTACTACCACCGGCAGATGAACACGCCGACGCCGGCGTCGATCGCCGAGGCGGGCGGGCCGTGATGCGCCCCGAGGACGCCGTGCCCGCCGCGCGCGAGGCCGCCACCGCCGCGAAGGCCCGCGGCGAGTACGACCTCGACCTCAGCGGCTTCGCGATCGCGCCGACCGACCGCGTCTCGGTCGAGCAGCTCATGGAGTGGGCGGTCATCGAGCCCGACGAGAGCTACATGCGCTCGACCCGCCGCTTCGGCGCACCGATCACGTGGCTGAAGAAGCTCCTCCTCCGCGGGCTGCAGCAGCACTTCAACCAGCTGACGATGCTCCAGGCGCGCTACAACCTCCACCTCCTCGTCCGGCTCACCGAGCTCGAGGACCAGGTGCGCGACCTCGAGTGGGAGAACGCGTCGCTGCGGCGGAGGGTCGGCGGCGAGACCGCCGTGCGGACGGAGGATCGCGCCCCGGGCGCCCCGGGCGCTGCGGGCGCGACCGACGGCCCGGCACGCGCGTGATCGTCCACCAGATCCTCTCGGGCGCGGGCCCCGTCGACGCCGTGACCTCGCAGGCGCGCGTCTTCCGCCGCCTGTTCGGCGAGTGGGGGTGGCAGGGCACCGACGTCGCCTGGCACATCGACCCGCGCGTCGCCGGCGAGATCCATCCGCTGAAGACGCTCGACGCCGGCCCCGACGACCTGCTGCTCATCCACTACTCGGCCTACGCGCCGCGGCTGCGGACGATCATCGAGGCGCCGCAGCGCAAGGTCCTGCTGAGTCACAACGTCACGCCGGCGCGCTGGTTCTGGGATTACGAGGCCGGCATCGCGGTGCAGTGCGCGCTCGGCCGCCGGCAGCTGCCCGAGTACGCGGAGAAGGCGGACGTCGTCGCGGGCGTCTCGCTGTACAACGCCCAGGAGCTGGGCTCCGACCGGGTCGTCCCGATCCTCTTCGACCCGGCCCCGCTCGGGCCTGCCGCGTCGCTCGGCGCGCTCGCCGCCGGGGACGCCACCCGCCGCGCCGGCGGAGCGCAGCCGACACTGCTCTTCGTCGGGCGCATCGCGCCGCACAAGCGTCAGGACGAGCTCATCCGGCTGCTCGCGCTGCTGCGCGCGCACCGCCTCCCCGACGCACGCCTCGTCCTCGTCGGCGAGCCGATGACCGACGTCTACCTCGACGCGCTGAAGGCGCTGGCGGACGACCTCGTCCCCGGTGCGGTCGAGTTCCGCCACGGCCTGACGCCGCGCGAGCTCGGGCAGGCCTACGCGGACGCCGACGTCTTCGTCTGCCTCTCCGAGCACGAGGGCTTCTGCATCCCGCTGCTGGAGGCCTTCCACGTCGGCACGCCGGTCGTGAGCCGGCCGTCCGGCGGCATCCCCGAGGTGGCCGCGACCGCCGCGCTGCTCACCGACGACCGCGACCTCGCCGTCGTGGCGGAGCTCGTCACGCTGGCGGTGGAGGACGCCGAGCTGCGGGCGTCGCTGCGCGAGCGGGGCCGCGAGCGCCTCGGCCACTACGGGCACGACAGCACCGCCGCGGCGCTGCGGGCGCTGCTCGAGCACACCGCCGCGCTGCGGCGGTAGGGCAGGCCGCGAGGCCGCCCGGCGACCCTTCCAGATACCTTCCGCCCATGGACGATCTCGAGCAGCGGGTGGCCGATCACCCGGGCTGGTACCACGCGCTGGACCTCCCCGGGGGGATCGTCACGCCCGGCTACTGCGACCTGCGGCGGTTCGCGCCCGAGGCGCTTCCGGTCTCGCTGCAGGGCAAGCGCTGCCTCGACGTCGGCACGTTCGACGGCTTCTGGGCCTTCTCGATGGAGGCCTGCGGCGCCGACGAGGTCTTCGCGCTCGACCTCCCGGACGGCACCCAGGCCGACTGGCCGCCGAACACCCGCGAGGCGAACCTCAAGGCGAGCCAGGCGAGCGGCCTCGAGTGGGGGTCCGGCTTCAAGCTCGCCCACGAGGCGCTCGGTTCATCCGTCAAGCGGGTCGAGGGCAACATCTACGACCTGCGGCCCGAGTGGACCGACGGCCCGGTCGACCTCGTCCTCTGCGGGACGATCCTCCAGCACCTCCGCGACCCCACGGGGGCGCTCGAGCGGATGTTCCACACGCTCGCGCCCGGCGGGACGCTGCTCATGATCGAGGCCTACTCGGTCCAGCTCAGCCGGACCCATCGCAAGCTCCCCGTCGCCGAGTTCCGCCCGCCGGCCGAGGGCTCGCAGTTCACCTGGTGGATCCCGAACCTCGCGCTGCTCCGGGGCTGGGCGACGACCGCCGGCTTCGTCGAGGCTCCCGGTGGCGAGGTCGTCAAGCACCGCCCGCTGCGAGGCGCGGCCAAGGGCGATCAGGTCGCGCGCCTGACGTTCACGCGGCCGGCGTAGGGGCGCCTACGCCCCGCCGAACACCTGTTTGGTCACCGTCTCGACCATCGCCTGCGAGCAGTGGTCGACGCCCGGCGTGCGCGGGTTCTCGCGGTAGAGCGTGTAGGCGTCGATCCGCTGCACGGGCGCCCCGATGGCGTCCGCCGGCCGCGGTGCGTCCTTCGGCGTGAGGATGTACTCGGCCTTGCGCGAGGTCTGCACGTGCGGGTAGTTCGTCCCCAGCAGCGGGTGCTGTGAGCAGAGCGGCTGCCCGTGGAGCATGAACGCCGTCCAGTTCTGCTCCTGCGGGTCGACGTCGAGGCGGATCGAGTGGCCGGGCGGCAGTGCGCGGTCGATGGCCTGGAGCTGCAGGACGGTCTTCGGCAGCTCGTCGAAGGTCGAGCCGATCTCGTGCGCGGCGGCGCTCATCGCCATCGTCCCGAGCAGCACCGCCCCGATGATGCCGGCGCGCAGCGGCCTGACCTTCGCCGCGCCCGCGGCGACGAGCGCGAGGATGAGCGGCCCGACGAACGCGAGCAGCTTGAAGTGGAAGTAGTAGCCGTACTGCCGCGCCCGGAACCACAGCGTGAAGGCGGCGGTGAAGATGAGCAGCGCGACGAGGCCGCGGCGCAGCGGCCGGTCGAGCGAGCGCAGCGTCAGCCACGCCGCGTACGCCATCGGCAGCGCGAAGACCGCGAGGCCCGCGAAGTTGTTCAGCCCGAGGAACTGCGGCTCGGCGAAGTAGCCCTTCAGGTCACCGCCCCAGTTCGCGAGGGTGTGGTTCGGGTTGAGCACGACCGACGCCGCGGTCGACATCTTCTCGCTGACGCCCTTCAGCGGCGGGACCGAGAAGGCCATCAGGACGACGAACGCCGCCGGCACCATCCACAGCAGCGACCGCGGGCCCTTCCAGAGGTCCTTCGGCCGGCGGGCCTTCACCTCGGGCCACAGCACGACGGCGAGCGGCAGCAGCGGGATCGGCGCGGCGAGCGGGTAGGCGAACGTCAGGATCGCCAGGAACATCGCCAGCAGGACGAGGCCGCCCTTCGTCCGCTCCTTCACCGCCCACCACGAGAGCACGCACGCGAACGACAGGCCGAAGAAGCCCCACGTCTGGTTGAAGTACGGGTGCATGACCGTATGGAGGACCATGCGGTCGAGGCCGACGTACGCCATCGCCGCAACCGCCGCCCACAGCGGGGCTCTGAGCAGCTCCCGCGCGAAGAGGAAGAAGCCCACCGCGGCCATCGCGAGCAGGATCGCGGCGACCGTCGAGATCGTCTCCCACACCTTGAGCCCGGAGAGGGACGAGGCGGCCGCGAGCGTGTAGTAGATCGGCTGCTTGGATCGCCAGACCAGCGGCACGCGGTCGACCGGCTCCTGGATCGCCGAGCTCGTCGGGTAGTGGCTCTTGAGGAAGATCGCGGTGCCGACGGCCAGGTGGGCGTCCTGCCCCTGGCCCTCGACGGTCGCAAAGCCCGCGCGGAAGAGCGGGATGAGCGCGACGGCGATGAGCAGGACGGCGATGTACGCCGGCCAGGCCGCGCGACGCACCGCGGCGCGGGGGCGGGGATCGGTGTCGCCGGGCGCGGCGGACTCGGCGTCCGGCTCACCGATGACCGGCCGGGCACGGCGGAGGGCGTAGGCGCTCAGCACCGCGCCGAGGGCGATCACGAGGGCGAGGTTCGCCCTGTAGGGGACGGCCGCGAAGCCGAGGACCGTCATCGACAGCGCGGTCGTGCAGGCGCCTACGGGCGCGACCCACAGCAGCTCGTACCGCCGCAGCCGCGAGGGCAGCAGCAGCCGCGTCACCCCGAAGCCGGTGACGAGGAAGAGGCCGAGCGTCGCCGCGGCGGCGCGCGTCAGCTCGGGCAGGGCCTGGGTGCCGACGACGCCCGCGTTCTTCGCGAGCTTGATCGCGAGGAACGCCGCGAGGACGGCGAGGAGCGGCTCACGCCGCCGTGACGCCCAGGCGGTCAGCCGTGCGCCGCGTGCCGGTGGCCGCGGGCCTGGGCCATCACCCGACTGACGAAGACGGGGTTCCCGAGGAGGTACCGCCGCCACATTCGGTTCGGTTCGATCGCGAGTCGGAAGATCCATTCGAGGCCATTGTCCGCCAACCAGGCCGGTGCGCGCGGCACGCGTCCGGAGACGTAGTCGAAAAGGGCGCCCACGGTCCACAGGACATCGGTGTCGAGCTCGTCGGCGTGACGCTGCACCCACTGCTCCTGCTTCGGCGAGCCCATGCCCACGAGGACGATGTCGGGGCGGCGCGCGTTGATGTCCTCGACGACGCGCTGGTCGTGCTCGGAGCCGAGCTCGAAGTAGCCGTGGTGCGTGCCCGCGATGCGCAGCCGCGGGTACCAGCGGTGCAGGCGCTCGGCGGCCTCGGCGGCGACGCCGGGGTCCGACCCGAGCAGGTAGATCGAGAGCTCGGCGGTCTCGCAGAGCGAGGACAGGCCCCAGACCCAGTCGGCGCCGGTCATGCGGTGGGGGACCTCCGCCTCCATCGCCTTCGCGGCGAGGCGGACGCCGTATCCGTCGCAGTACACGAGGTCGGCGTTCACGAGCGCGTCGTGCAGCTCCGGGTTCTCCTGCGACTGGTTCAGCACGTGTGCGTTGACGTACATGACCCGCCGCGCACCGCGTCGCTCGCCGGCCCAGCTCGTGATCCGCTCGAGCAGGTCGGCCGGCCGGCCGAGGTCGATCGGGATGTCGAAGATCTTTGACGTGCCGCCCTCATGGGCGGTGGCACGGGTCGTCGTGAATCCGGCTGCGTCGTCGATGACTGACATCTTCCTACTCCCTGCCCCTTGGCCCTCGGTACCCCGACCGGAACCGCGGACTATGGCGCACGTAACCTGTGCGCGCAATGTCGAATCCGCCGCCAGTTGTACTGGATGCCCGGGACGGGTATGCCGCCCCCCTCCGGGGGTGGGGCCGGTACGCGCACGAGCTCGCGGAGCGGCTCCCGAAAGACCTCGTTACGGTGTATCGCGGTGTGCTGCCCGGACCGCAGGTGCTGGCGGAGCAGGTCGCGTTGCCGCTCGTCGCGCTGCGGTCCGGCGCACGGGTCGTCCACGCACCGAACTGCTTCCTGCCGCTGGTCCGGCGCGGGGCCGGTGTGGTGACCGTCCACGACCTGGCCTTCGAGGCGTTCCCGGACGACTTCTCGCGGCGTACCGGGACGAAGTACCGGTGGATCACGCCGCGGGCGGTGCGCAGCGCCGACCGGGTGATCGCCGTGTCGCAGGCGACGGCGGACGACCTGGCGGTGCGGTACGGGGTGCCGTCCGCGAAGGTCCGGGTGATCCCGAACGCGCCGTCGCTGCCGTTCGGGGACGCGCCGCTGCCGGCCGTTGCCGCCGGGGACGGGACGCCGTACCTGCTCTGCGTCGGCGACCTGCGGGCGAAGAAGAACCTTGCGCGGGTCGTGGCGGCGTGGTCGGCGCTGCGGGCGTCCGGGGAGTTCGCCGGCCGGCTCGTCATCGCGGGCCAGGGGGACGTCGGGGCGCTCGGCCTGGCCGCCGGGTCGCCGCTGCCGCCCGGCCTCGTCGTGACGGGCTACCTGGACGACGCGTCGCTCGACGCCACGATGCGCGGGGCCGCCTGCGTCGTGCACGCGTCGCTGTACGAGGGGTTCGGCCTTGTCGTCGCCGAGGCGATGGCGCGTGGGGTGCCGGTCGCGATCGCGGATGCGACCGCGCTGCCCGAGGTCGCCGGCGACGCGTGCGAGGCGTTCGACCCGCTCGACGCCGAAGCGATCGCGGCGGCGGTCCTGCGCGCGGTCGCGCCGGCGCGGTCGGCGGAGCTCGCGGTCCTGGGACGCGCGCGGGCCGCGACCTTCTCGTGGGACGCGAGCGCGGCCGCGACCGCCGACGTCTACCGGGAGCTGCTGCCGTGAGCGCGTCGACCGTCATCCTCGTGCTGAGCGTCGACGAGGCCCCGCTGCTGCAGTCCTGCCTGCCCGCCGCGCTGGCCCAGCCGGACGCGCGGGTCGTCGTCATCGACAACGCGTGCAGCGATGGGACGGTGGCGCTCTGCGCGTCGCTCGGGGTCGAGGCCGTCGCGACGGGCGAGCGGCTGTCGTACGCCGCGGCGATGAACGTGGGGCTGCGCGCGGTCGGGGTGGACGGCGCGGGAGAGGACCGGCCGAGTGTCGTCCTCCTGCTCAACGCCGACTGCGTCATCGACGACGGGTTTCTCGCCGCCGCGCTGCCGCGGCTCGCGCAGCCCGGGATCGGCTCCGTCGCCCCCAAGCTCATCCGCGCCACGGGCCCCGAGGTCGCCGACCGCCTCGACGTCATCGACACGGTCGGGATGTTCGTCGACCGCCGGCGCAAGAACGGCCTCGTCGGCCACGGCGAGCCCGCCTCCCGCTACGCGATCGGACGCGAGGTCTTCGGCGGCGACGGCGCCTGCGTCCTCTACCGCCGTGAGGTCCTCGATCGCTGCGCCGTCGACGGCGAGGTCTTCGACGAGGACATGGCGCTCTGGGCGTCGGACGTCGACCTTGCGTGGCGTGCGCAGGTGCTGGGCTGGAGGGCGTTCTACGAGCCCGCCGCGGTGGGCTGGCATCAGCGCTTCTACTCGCCGACGACCCGCAAGTCCGTGAGCGAGGCCCACCGCCGGCTCCAGTTCCGCAACCGCTACCTGATGATGCTCAAGAACGACACCGCCGGCAGCCTGCTGCGGGACCTGCCGTGGGTGCTGGGCTACGAGGTGCTGGCGCTCGGGCACGTGTTGCTGCGCGAGCGGTGCCTGCTCGGGGGCTACCGGGAGGCCTGGGAGTTGCGAGGCGGGGCGCGGCGGCGGCGGGGGGCGGTGCAGGCGCGGCGGGTCGGAGAACGGCGGATCGGATTCGGCGTGCGGGCAGCGGCGTAGTCACGCGGCGAGCGCGGGCTCGGCGTCGGCCTCCTCGGGCCCCAGCGGCACCTCCGGTGCCCGCCCCTGCGCCAGCACCCTCCGCACGAGCGCCCGCTCCACCGTCCCGACCCGTTCGCCGCCGCCGAGCAGTCCCGTCCGCATGACGAGCCCACGGGCCACCGACACCGGTCGCACGAGGACGGCCGCGTGGGTGAGCGGCGAGTGCCCGACGCCGAGGGTGTCGGCCATCTCGTCGCCCATCCAGCGTCGCGTGAAGCCGACCATGAGGTGCGTGTTGGCGGCGGTCGCCGGGCCGCGGACGGGCGACGGGAGGATCTGGATGATCGGCGCGGGCCGGTCGAGGAGCGCGCGCATGAGACGGGGCCCGTCCTCGTTCGGTCCGCTGTCGATCGCGAGGGCGGCCCGGACCTGGCGACGCGCCTCCGCGTAGCCGGACGGGGCGAGCGCGGCCGGCACGCCCATGACGGTCGCGATCCACGCCCAGAGGTGGGTCATGTCCTCGAGCTCCTCACGCGAGTAGTGGACGCCGAGGTCGTGCATCGCGTCCAGGTGGATCGTGAGGAAGCCGCCCATCGCCGTCGAGGCGGCGTCGCTCGCGCTGATCGGGACGCCCCAGTCGGCGACGTCCCAACCGCCCGCCTCGAGGAGGTGGCGCCGCACGAGCGCGTGGACGAGCCGGACGCGGAGCGAGCTCGCGTGCCCCTCGGCGCCGGGCAGCATGCCGCCCGGCGTGGTGACGGCGAGCACCCAGCGGGCCGTCTCGGCGATGCGCCGCGGGACCATCTTCTCCAGGCGCCCGGTGGCCGCGAGGGGCCGCGAGAGGCTCGCGCTCTGGTAGCCGTACGCGAGCGCCCCGCAGGTCAGCGAGAGCGACAGCGCTCCGGCGCCCGGCCGCCAGTACGCGACCGCGCCGCGGTGCAGGCGCTCGGGGTCGACCCAGCTGGGAAGCGTGCAGGCCGGATCGAGGACGGCGGCGAGCTCGGCCGGGGCGTCGTCCGGGAGCGCCGCGGTCCCGTGCGTGAGCGCCTGGTCCAGCAGGCGCCAGCCCGAACCGCCGGGGAGCCGGCGGAACGCGGTCACCAGCGCGTCCGCCGCCGGGTCCGCCTCGAAGCACCCGGCGACGACCCGGTCGACGAGGTCCCGCCCGTAGGTCTCGCGCGCGGCGTCGACGTCGCGAAAACGGCCGGCCTGCTCGTGCGGTGTGCGGTCCATCGGTGCTCCTCGGAACGGGGGAGAACAGGCAACGGCTGTTACCTCATGGCACGGTAGCACTCGGCAACGCCCGTTGCCAGACCTGCGAGAATGGGCCGGTGACCACCGCGCCCACCGGCCGCTACGCCGGCTCCAGTGCCGCCGAGCGCAAGGCCGAGCGCCGCGCCCGGCTGCTCGGCACGGCGCTCGAGCTGCTCGGCACCGAGGGCTGGGCGGGGACGACCGTCCGGTCGGTCTGCGCCCACGCAAAGCTCAACCCGCGCTACTTCTACGAGTCGTTCGCCGACCTCGACGCGCTCGTGATCGCGCTCTTCGACGAGGTCGCGCTCGATACGTCGCGCGCGCTCCTGGCCGCCGCGGCGGACGCGCCCGCCGGCGACGCCGCGGCGGCCGCACGGGCGGCCATCGGCACGTTCATCACCCACGTCACCGACGACCCGCGGATCGCCCGGGTCCTCTTCGCCGAGGCGCTCGGCAACGAGGCGCTCGCCCGGCGCCGCCTCGACGCGATGCACGAGATGTGGGGCATCCTCGCGACCTTCGGCCGCGGGTACTACGGCGAGGGAACCGAGACCGACCCGATCGCCGACGTCGCCGCCGCGCTTCTCGTGGGCGGCATGACCGAGCTGCTGCTCGCCTGGCTCGACGGACGCCTCGCGCTCACGCGCGAGCAGCTCATCGACGACGTCGCCGCGCTGTTCGTCGTCACCGCGGAGGGGGCGGTGGCGATCGCGCGGGGACGGGCGGCCAAGCACCGGCCGTAGGCGCCGCTACCGGGGGTCGACCTGGCCGGAGGGCTTCGCGACGGTCCGGTGCGCGACCGGTGGGCGACGGCGCACGAGCACCGGCCCGGCGTGGTTCCCGATCCCGCGGAGGACCCACGCGTCGCGAGTGAGCGAGTGGCGGAAGAACGGCGTGAGGAGGCGGAGTGTCGTGCCGCTGACGGGGTGGCGCGTTCGGGGTGTTGCGCGCATATGGCGAGCCTACGGCGTCGGCGTGCGAGACCTGACATCCGGCCGCACGTCGTTCAGACGACGGTCAGGCTTTCCCCGCGGCCGCCCGGTAGACCGCCCACGTCTCACGCGCGGCATCGAGCCACGTGAACGCCGGGGGTGCCGGCGCCGGACGCGTCGCGACCGAACCGGCGGCGACGAGCCCCGCCAGGTCGTCCTGCGCCACGAACGTCGCCCGGTCCCCCAGCACCTCCCGCAGCGCGGGCACGTCGCACGCCACCACCGGCGTCCCACACGCCAGCGCCTCGACCGTCGGCAGGCCGAAGCCCTCGTCGTCGGACGGGAACACCAGGGCCCGTGCCCCCGTGTAGATCGCGGCGAGCTCGTCGTCGGTCACGTGGCCGGTGACCGTGATGCCCTCGCGCGTGCCGAGCTCCTTCGCCCACTCCTTCGCCGGCCCGACGAGCACCAGGGGGACATCGCGCGGCGTGTCGGCCAGCGCAGCGACGCGCTTGCGCGGGTCGGGATGCTCCATGCCGCCGACCCAGACGAGGTAGCTCCCGGGCAGCTTGTAGCGCGCACGCACGGTCGCGACCTCGCCGAGGGGCCGCGGGTACATCGCCGCGACCGGCGCCTCGGAGATGACGACGATGCGCTCCTCCGGGATGCCGAGCTGCTCGACGGCATCGACGGCGACCGCCTGCGTGGGCACGATGACCCGCTGCGCGCGGGCGACCGCCGCGTACCGCAGGCGGAACCGCACCCCGGTGCGCAGGTACTCGGCGCGGCGCTTGAGCGGCACGAGGTCGTGCAGCGTCACGACCTGCGGCACCGACGAGCGGACGGCGGCCCCGTCGATCCACGGCGAGTGGTAGACGTCGACGCCCCGCGGGCGGTGCCCCTCGACGATCTCGTCCCCGGGCGCCGCGGTCTCGCGGAGCGCCGGGAGCAGGCTGCGGACGTAGCGCCCGATCCCGCGGGGGTCGCTCGCCGCCCGGCTGTCGAAGCCGATCCGCAGCCCGTCAGGGTGCGCGGCACGGCTGGCGCGGCGCTCGCGCCGGCGCCGCGCGCGGTCGTCGCGGAGCTGGTGCTCCTCGGTGACCGGCGCCGTGACCTCGGACTCCCTCACGGACGGATCAGCGCCTCGACCCGGTCGGCGTACGCGTCGGCCCCGAAGCGTCGCGCGGCCACCCGGGCGGCCGCGCTCATCGCCGCCCGGTCGCCCAGCACGCGCAGGACGCCGGCCGCGAGCTGGTCCGGTGAGCCCGGGTCGACGAGCACGCCGGTCACGCCGTCCTCGACGACCTCGGCGAGGCCCCCGACCCGCGTCGCCACGACGGGGGTGCCGACCGCCATCGCCTCACTGAGCACCGTGCCGAACGGCTCCTGGTGCGACGGGGCGACGAGCACGTCGAGGTGCCGCATGACGCCCGGCGCGTTCGCGACCCAGGGCAGGTGCTCGACGCTCGTCGCGGCGCGGACCTCCTCGAGGTAGCCCGGATCGCTGTCGTACGGGTCGTCGCCCATGACGATGATGCGCACGCCGGGCAGCGCCTCGCGCAGCGCGGGCGCCGCGCGGATGAGGTCCATCACGCCCTTGCGCGGCTCGATGCGCCCGACGAAGCCGACGATCGGCCCGGCGGGGACCGCGCTGCCGTTCGTCCCGTGCATGAGCTCGGGCCACGGCGCGATCGCCGGCGGCGGGTCGAGCTCGACCGGGCAGTGGACGACGTGGGCGTGCAGGCCGTCGAGCCGGTCGGCGACCGCCTGCGAGTCGGCGAGGACGACCTTCGCGTGGTGCCAGTGCCGCGGGACCCGGTCGACGATGTCGTGCACGTGGAGGACCGTGTGGTGATGGCGGAGCGCCGGAAGGAGCCGTCCGCAGACCGTCGAGTTGAGGTAGACGACGTCGTGCTCGCGGGCGAGGCGCAGCGCTCGCGGCCACGCGGCGACCGCCCGCGCGCCCTCGCCGGCGCCGAGCCCGCCGACGTCGAGCTTCACGTGCCGGAAGCCCTCCTCGGTGAGCGGACCGTCGTCGCCCGGCGTGCTCATCGTCACGTCCCAGCCGCGGTCGCGCAGGCGCTGCGACAGCCGCAGGAAGCCCACCTCGGCACCGCCGGGGTGATCGACCGGATGCACGCCGAGCAGCCGCATTCAGCGCACCGGCTCCACGTCGTGCCTCGCCGCCACGTCCCCGCGCGCGGCGGCGAAGAACGCGCGGATCTCCTCCTCCGGCGCGACCGGGTCGTTCTTCACGCTGTGGATGATGGCGAACCCGCGCGCCTTCAGCGCGGGCGGCCGGTCCGGGAGCCCGCGATGGGACAGCCCGAAGACCGCCGGCAGGTCGCGCAGGCCGAAGCCGCAGGCGCGCGTCATCGCGCCGAGCACCATGTCGTCGCCGAGGCGGGCCTGCAGCCACCGCGACGGGTCGGCGAGCCAGCCGCGGGCCTCGAGCGTGGCGATGAGCGGCGCGGAGACGACGCAGCCCGCGGCGATGCAGTGCTCGCCGGGGACGTAGCCACGGGCGGCCGCGGCGTCGAGCACGCCGCGGATGCGCGGGTCGGCGGGCCGGACCCACCAGGGGCGGCGCGGCGGGCGGCGCCAGGCCCAGACGGGCCGGCGGTGGCGGGCGACCTCGGCGCCGATGGCGCGGACGTCCCGCACGTCGCCGTTGCACGTGCGGTGGCAGGAGCCGAGGAGGCCGTCGGCCGGCTGCAGCGCGTCCTCGATCCGGGTCGCGAACGGGCCGATGACGAGCGCGTCCGCGTCGAGGCGCAGGACCCAGGCACCGGGGCGGTGGGCCGCGCACCAGGCCAGGGCGGCGAGTGTCCCGGCCGTCGTCGCGCCGAGCGTCGGGATGCCCCGGCCGCGACGTGGGTTCGGGACGACGTGGACGGTGAGGCCGGCCGGGGCGGGCCAGGTTCGCGGCGCCGGGTCGCGGCCGCCCTCGTCGTCGACGACGAGCACGTCGCGGGCGGCGGGCTCGTGCGCGGCGAGCGCCTGCAGCAGATCGGTGACCCGGTCCCGGTCGGTGGTCCCCGCGGCGGCGAGGATGGCGACGACGAAGGAGGGCACCGCGGGTCAGCCTAGTGCCAATAGCCTCCGGGATCCTGAACGATGCGCGTCCTCGTCGACACGACCTTCGCCCTCCGCGGCCCGACCGGCACCGGCGTCTACCTCGCCCGGCTGCTCGACGAGCTCCCGAGGCTCGGCGTCGAGGTCGTCGAGGCGCAGAACGAGGCCCGCCGCGCGCCGGCCGGCGGGGGCTGGCGCAGCGGGCTGAACCTCGGCGTCGACACGTGGTGGACGAGCGTCGAGCTGCCGCGGCGGGCGCGCGCCGCGCGAGCCGACCTCATCCACCATCCGCTCCCGGCACGCTGCCCGGTCGCGCCGGTGCCGCAGGTCGTGACCGTGCACGACCTCGCGTTCGAGCGGGTGCCGGAGTGCTTCGATCCGGTCTTCCGCCGCTTCGCGTCGGTGACGCACCGCGCCGCCGCCCGCCATGCGGAGGCGGTCATCTGCGTCTCGCGGACGACGGCGCTCGACGTCCGCGCGCGGTGGGGCGTGCCCGAGGAGCGGATCGTCGTCGCCCGCCACGGGCCGGGGCAGGAGGTCGACACGAGCCGCCCGCGGCCGGGGGCGGCCCACTTCCTCTACATCGGGGATGACGAGCCGCGTAAGAATCTGCCCCTGCTGCTCGAGGCGCATCGTGCGCTCCGCGCGATGTCGCAGACGGCCGTGCCGCCGCTCGTCCTGGCCGGGACGGTCGACCCGCTCATCGCGAGCGGCAGCGCCGACCGCGACGGGCACGGACGCGCGGTGCGGCTCGTCGACCGGCCCGAACCCGAGGCGCTCGCCACGCTGCTGGCCGACGCGGTCGCGCTCGTCCTGCCGAGCCTCTTCGAGGGCTTCGGCCTGACGGCGCTGGAGGCGATGGCCGCGGGGGTCCCGGTCATCGCCGCGCGGTCACCCGGGCTCGTCGAGACGTGCGGCGACGCGGCGCTCTACGCGAACCCCCACGACGCGAACGACCTCGCCCACGTGCTGGACCGCGTCGCGGGGGATGCGGCCCTCCGCCGCGACATGTCGGAGCGCGGGCGCCGTCACGCCGCGGAGTTCAGCTGGGCACGGGCCGCGCGTGCCCACGTGCAGGCCTATAACCTCGCGCTCGATGGCTGACGGTCCCACCCCTGCCGACGGCGCCTGCACCCCTGCGTCGTCGCCACCCGGCCCCCCGGTCCGCCCCCTGCGCGTGGCCATTCTCGGGACGCGCGGCATCCCCGCCTCGTACAGCGGGTTCGAGACGGCGGCCGAGCAGCTCGCGAGCCGGCTCACCGCCAAGGGGCACGAGGTCATCGTCTACTGCCGCCCGCACGTCGTCGACCGGCGGCTGAAGGAGTGGAAGGGCGCGCGCCTCGTCCACATCCCGACGGTCCGCAACAAGTACCTGGACACCTTCACGCACACGTTCCTCTCGGCGGTGCACGCGGCGCGCACGCTCAAGCCCGACGTCGCGCTCTTCTTCATCGCCGGCAACTCGCCGATGTGTCTCATCACACGCGCCGCCGGCATCCCGACGGTCATCAACGTCGACGGCCTCGACAGCGACCGCTCGAAGTGGCCCGCGATCGCGAAGGGGTACCTGCGCTTCGCCGAGCGTCAGTCGCCGCGCTGGGCGGACACCGCGATCACCGACAGCCACGCCGTCGCCGAGATCTTCGCCGAGCGCTACGGCCGGCGGATCGGGGTCGTCCCCTACGGCGTCGAGGACCCGGGCTACGAGGGCACCGAGACCCTCGACCGCCTCGGCCTCGAGCCCGACAAGTACATCCTCTTCGTCGGGCGCCTCGAGCCCGAGAACAACCCGCACCTGCTCGTGGACGCCTTCGCGCGCATCCCCGAGGCGAAGGCCAAGGGCATGAAGCTCGTCATCGTCGGCGGCGCGCCCTACGCCGACGAGTACATCCGCCAGGTCCGCCGCAAGGGCGACCCGCGTGTCCTCTTCCCGGGCTACATCTTCGGGCAGGGCTACTGGGAGCTGCAGAAGCACGCCTACGTCTTCTGCGCCCCGACCGAGGTGGGCGGCACGCACCCCGTGATCCTCGAGGCGCTCGCCTCGGGGAACGCCGTCCTCGTGAACGACCACGCGCCGAACGTCGAGACGGTGGGGGACGCGGGCCTGACGTTCAGCGGGAAGGAGGGCGTGCCGTCGCTGACGGCGCAGCTCGAGCGGCTGCTGGCCGAGCCCGAGCTCGTCGCCGAGCTGCGGCTGAAGGCCCGCGAGCGGGCGAAGCGCTACTCGTGGGCGGCCGTGACGGATCAGTACGAGCAACTGCTCCGGCGGGCGGTCGATGCGGGTGGGCCTGGGCCGCTGCCGCCGGAGCTGGTGCACCGCGACGAGCCCTCGCAGGTCGCGGTACCGCCGACGTCCGGGCCTACCGCCTGACGGAGAACGCCACCGACCGCGACCGCCACACGTGCCCGGTCGCGTCCTTCCACGCCAGCCGCACCGCACCGCTGCCCGGCACGCCGATGGTGTGGAGGATGTAGTGGCGCCTGCCCTTGGTCTTCAGCGAGCCGAGGCGGCGGTACTTCTTCCCCTTCTTCGTCCGGTACTCCACCGTCACGCGTACGGCCTTGCCCGCCGGCGCGACCCGCGGCGTGCCCCAGATCTGCAGGCGACGGGACTTCCCCACGACGCGCTTGGGCAGGTAGATCGCCATCGCGTACGCGGCGTACGAGGGCTTCTTCACGCCGGCGGCGGTCATGAGCCCGGTCTGGAAGGTCGAGCCGAAGGGGTCCTTCCCCGGCACGGGCTTGTCGTCGACGAGCAGGAACTGGGAGAGCGTCTTCACGTAGCGCGACCTGTACGCCCGGTACTCGGCCTCGTTGTCGTACGCGGCCTGCTGGCCGGGCGTGACGCCCGTGGGGTCGGGCGGGTCGGTCTGGTAGCCGAACTCGGTGAGGTAGAGCGGGACGTCCTTGCCCTTCTTCGGCAGCGGCTGGCGGTAGCGCTGGTAGATGCGGCGGAGGATGCGCTCCATGTCGTCGAGGTTCGCGATCGTCACCGCGTCGGTGCCGGTGGGGCGGGTGTGCGGGCTGAAGAAGAGCTCGTACGGGTGGGTCGCGTAGCCCGTGGCCTGGAAGAGCGCCGGGTGCTGGGCCGGGAAGTCCGCCAGCGCGTTGGGCCCGACCGGGCAGCTGCGGATCTGGGCGGAGGTGCCCTTGTAGGCCTGCAGGTGGTCGTCGAGGCAGTAGAGCTGGCGCAGGAAGCGCAGCGCCGCGATCGGCCGCGACTCGCCCTTGACGTTCAGGCCCTTGGGGGCGGTATCGCCGATGAGGATCGTGTCGCCGGCGTGCCCGGTGCTCTGCAGCGCGGTCCACGCGTTGTCGACGAGGCCGCGGTAGATGATCGGGGACGTCTCGACCCAGGCGTTCTTGCCGCGCGGGTCGCGGCTCCACTGCGGGGTGAGCCACCCGCCCTGGTTCGGCTCGTTCCAGATCGACCAGTAGCGGACCTTCGGCAGCGCGACGCCGCCGACGAGGTAGTTGCCGTCGTAGCGGACGCCGAGCGCGTGCACGAAGTCCCCGAACTCCTTGCGGTTCGGGTCGAACGTCTTGTCGAGCTCCGGGCGGTCGGGGGTGCCGGTCGCCCAGTTCGGCGCGGGCGAGGTGACGTTGAAGTTCACCGCGATGTGCCGCTCCTGCGCGAGCTTCACGATCTGGTCGTACTTGTCCCACGCGGCCTGCGAATAGGCGGCGGGGTTGCTCGCGTCGAACGCCGGCATCGTCGGCGCGTCCGGATCGGGCGCGATCTGCTTCCAGAAGACGCTGACGCGGATGCGGTCCACGCCGAGCAGCTGGAGCGTGTCCATCGCCGACCGCGTGCCGTCGGGGGTGTTGAAGATGAGCTGGTTGTCGTCCTGGAACATCGACTCGAGGTTCGAGTCGGCGTGGGCCGCGGGCGCGGCGACGCCCAGGGCGGCGGTCAGCGCGACGAGACAGGTCGCGGCGTTCTTCAGGAGCTGAGAGCGTGCAGGCATACGAGAGGGGTGGTGAGTCCGGGACCCGCGAAGGGTCACGGAGTTGCGGCGGCGGACGACTTCTTGGCGGTGGACGCACCCGTCGCCGCGGGGGCGGGGGCCTGGCGGCTCGCCTCGAGGAACAGTGTCACACCCTCCGTGGACCGCGGGTCGAGGTAGAGCGCGGGCCCGAGCTCCTTCAGCGCCTGATGCGCGCCGCCGTGCGCGAGGTCGAACTCGGCGAGCGTGAGCCAGCTCGTGGCGTTCTGCGGCTGCAGGTTCACGGCGCGCTCGAGCGCCGCGCGGGCCGCCGTCGGGTTCTTCGCGGCGCTCTCGACGGCGGACAGGTCGAGGAGCGGGTCGATCGACAGCGGGTCGCGGTCGTGTGCCTTCACGGCGGCCGCCCGCGCCTCGTCGAGCTTGTTCTGGCCGAGGAGCGCGAGCGACTCGTTGCCGGCCGCCACCGAGCGCAGCGGCTGCCACGTCGACCACGCGAAGGCGAGGGCGAGGACGACGGTCGCGGCCGCCGCCCCGGCGGCGACCCGGCTGCGCAGGCCGGCCTGCAGGCGCTCGCGCCACGGCGCCTGCGCGGCGCCGGCGCCGGCGACGCCGTCGCCGACGAGCGCGAGGCGGTGGTCCCCCCGCCCGGCGACCCACCCCGCGCAGAGCAGGGCGACGACGGCGTCGCCGGGGACGAACCACGTCCAGTCCACCGCCGAGTGCACCCCGAAGACGAGGACGATCGAGGTGAGCGTGAGCAGCCCGACCCGCTCGGGGCCGAACGGTTCCTGGCGCCAGCGGGCCGGGGTCAGGCCCGTCGTGCGGGCGGCGGTGACGAACCACGCGATCATGAGCGCGAAGCTGGCGAGCAGCCCGAGCAGGCCGAGGTCGGCGGCCGTCTGGAAGAGGTAGCCGTGGGCGTGGCGGACCTCGTAGCCGTCCTTGCGGAACCGCTGGCGCGCCGTCGCGAAGCCGCCCGCGCCCGCGCCGTACAGGGGCCGCGCCTTGTAGATCTTGATCGCCTGGTCGAAGTACGTCGCACGCACCGAGCCGACGGCGGTCAGGCGCCCGGGGTCGTTCGCGGGGGTGACGGCGTTCGGGTCCGTCAGCTGCGTCCACGTGTGCGAGATCGAGCCGCCGAGGCCGCGCTGGGAGCCGGCGAGCTTCGCGGCGAAGGCGACGGGGACGAGCGCGAGGACGACGAAGCAGACGATCGCGAAGCGGCGGCGCGCGAGCAGGGTCGGCGCCTGCCGCGAGCGGAAGAACCCGATCGCCAGCGCCGCCGCCCCGAGCACGAGGACGAGCATCACGAGCGCGACGCCGAACTCGTGACCCGCCGTCGTGCGCAGGTCGAGCGGGACGCGGTCCTTGCTCAGCGCGTCCTTCTGGAAGGCCCAGCCGCTGACGACGGCGGCCCCGAGCAGCGCCGGCGTGAGGACGGCGACGCCGCGCAGCCGCAGCGGCACGACGAGGAACCAGAAGCCCGCCCCGACGAGCGCCGCCAGGATCGAGCCGCGCGAGTAGGCGAGCAGGACGACGACGAGCAGCAGGCCGAGGAGCGGCGTCGCCAGCGCGTTGACCGCCGCGTGGCCGGTCCGGCGGGCGCCGAGCCACAGGCAGCCGGGGACGCCGAGCGCGGCCATGAGCCCGATCGCGTTCCAGTACCCGAAGGGCTCGCGCAGGCGGGCGTACGTCTCGTCGGGGGCGAGCCACGCCGGGAAGATCTTCGTCAGCAGCGCGTAACCGGAGACGATCGCGGTCGCGGCGAGCACGGCCCACAGGACCGCCGCCCAGCGTTGCGGCGCGAGGCGGACGAGCGCGATGCCGGACGCGAACGTCGCGAGGTAGGCGAGCGTGCGCGCGCTCTCGAGCCACGCGTCGTGGGGCTGCACGGCCCAGCCGATCGAGGCGATCGTCACGGCGGTCAGCACGCCGAAGAGCGCGAGCGACAGCCCGCCGTGCAGGCGCCGCGCGCCCGTCAGCAGCAGTGCCGCGGCGCCGACGAGGCCACCGAGGATCTGCAGGCCCATCTCGACCCTGGTCGTCGGGCCGAGGCTCAGGCCGCCGCCGCCCTCGAACGTCACCGCGCTCAGCAGGAGCGCGAGCGCGCCGGCGAAGAGCAGGTCCGGCGTCGGGCGGCCGATCGTCGCGACCGGCCAGGCGGCGACCCGCGGGGGCCGCCGCGCGGACCTAGGCGGTGCGTTGTACGCGGGTGCGGACAAAGGTCCTGACCGGGGAGACGGCAGCGGCGATCGCGCCGAGACCGAGGAGGACGAGCACGACGACGAGCGGCGTCGGCAGGGAGTTCAGCGACGACAGGTCGCCGTGGCTCAGCGAGTCGGCGCGCACCTGGCGGCCCCCGACCTCGAACGCCGCCGGCGGCTTCTGCGCCACCTGTCCGACGGACGCGCGCTCCTGCGGACTCGCGGTCGCGAGCGCCTGGTCGTAGGCGTTGAGCCCGTTGCCGGTGGCCGCGCCGCCGCCGGGGGTGCCGGTCGTGCCGGCGGCGGGCCCACCCGCGGCAGCGCCCGTGCCGCCGCCGGTCCCGCCGGAACCGCTCGAGCCACCGAGGCCGAGCTGCCCGCGCCGGATGACGTCTCGGCAGTTGGTGTACTCGTCGACGTCCGTCGGGATGTGCTTCAGCGCGTTCGCGTAGTCGGCGGCGCTGTATTTCTTGTCGAGCTTGCCGTCGGTGGCGCAGTCGGAGATGACGGCCGAGCCGCTCGCGAACGCCGCCGTCGGGGCCGCGACGCTCGCCGTGAGGACGGCGACGGCGAGGCAGGAGCGCACGCGGCTGCGGGTCTGGCGGGCTCGGGGGGACGAGGTCCTCGTCGTGCGCAACGTCTTCACGCTAACACCTCCGTCGGTGGGGTCCGGGTGCCGCTGGGGCTCGTCAGCACGCCCGCGAAGGCGTCCGCCCACGCGGCGTGGGTGTACGGCGCGACGTCGCGGGCAGCGTGCGCGCCGAGGGCCGAGCACAGCGCCGGGTCCTCGTGCAGGCGGACGAGCGCCGCCGCGAGGGCGGCGGGGTCCGAATGCGGGACCACGAGGCCGTTGCGCTCGTGGCGCACGAGGCCGCCGGCGGCGGCACCCACGGCGTCCGTGGCGATGATGGGCAGGCGCTGGTTCATGGCTTCGTTCGCGATCAGGCCCCACGGCTCCCGGAAGGTGCGGGTGGGGACCGAAGGTACGACCAAGACGCTGGAGTGATGCAGGAAGTTGCGGAGTGACAGCGCGTCGAGGTGACCCAGGGCGTGTACCGCGCCGCCGACGCCCCCGGGGATCTGTTCCGGGGGGACGCCGGCGAGTAAGAGCGCGGCGGGCGCGGTATCGAGCCCGGAGGCACGCCAGGCATCGAGAAGCTCCCACAGGCCTTTTGCCCTCGCGGGACGCCCGGCGAACATCACCGCGAATGACGGTGTGCCGCCTGACAATTGGCGCGGCGGCGCTGTCCCGGGTCCGGGCGGCGCGGACCAGAAGGCGTTGTCGACCGCCTGCGGCGCGATCGTCGTCCGCCGGGCGCCCTGGGCCCGGGCGAAGGCGCTCACGTGCTCGCCGTAGGTGACGACGTGCGCGGCGCGCCGGTAGATCGCGCTCATGAGCGGGCGCGCGGCGATGTGCGCGGGGCTCCGGGCGTGGGCCCACAGCGCGGACCAGAGGACGAAGGGGGTGCGCGCCCGGGCCGCCCCGAGGAAGGCGGCGGGGAGCGCGGTGCGTCCCGCGGTCCCGGCGACGACGGCGCGGAAGTCGCCGCTGCCGGCGAGGGCGAAGATCTCGTTCTGGGTGACGTGCCGATGGGGCACCGGGGGGTCGTCGACGGCCGCCGTCGCGTGGTGCGAGCGGCCGCCGAAGAGCGCGAGCTCGATCGGGACGCGCGCGTGCAGCTCCGCGAAGGCGCCGACCCGGTCGGGGGCGACGAGGTTCGTGACGAAGAGGATGGGGCGCGCGTCCGTCATGGACGGCGGTCGGCGTGGCGCTCGATCGCCTCGCGGTAGGCGTGGACGGTCTGCGCGCCGCAGCGGTCCCAGGTGAAGTGCGCGGTGACGGTGGCGCGGGCGCGCGCGGCGCGGACGGCGTGCTCGCGCGGGTCGGAGAGCTCGGTCTCGATCGTGTCGGCGAGCGCCTCGGGGTCCCCCGGCGGGACGAGCATGATGCCGTCGCCCGCCGCGGCGATCTCCTGCGGCCCGGGCTCGCCGAGGCAGCCGATGGCGGGTACGCCGGCGGCCATCGCCTCGACGTACGCGACGCCGAAGGCCTCGTCGAGCGACGGCATGACGAAGAGGTGCGAGGCGCGGGCGCGGGCGACGGCCTCGGCGTGCGGGAGCTGGCCGGTGAGCTCGACGCGGTCCTCCAGCCCGAGCTCGCGCGCGAGTGTGCGGAGGCGCTCGCGCTCCGGCCCGTCCCCGACGATGACGTAGCGCAGGCGGGGCATCCGGCGGCGGAGGACCCACATCGCGCGCAGGACGTCCGCGTGGCGCTTGCGGCCGACGAGGTGGGCCACGGTGACGAGCGTCGGGTCCGCCGGGCGGGTCCCGGCGGTCTTGGGGATGTCGGTCCCGAGCCGGATGACGCGCGGGGCGACCGCGCCGAGCTTGCGCGCGTCGCGGGCGATGCCGGCGGAGTTGGCGATCACGAGGTCGGCTTGCGCGAAGGTGCTGCGGACCGCGGCGGCGCCGGCCTCGTAGTGGATCGCGGTGTGGAAGACGTCGCCGCCGTGGACGGAGACGACGAGCGGCACGTCGGTGAGCCCGGCGCGGCGCACGGCCTCGCCGGCGGGGACGGCGTTGTGGGCGTGGATGACGTCGAAGGGGTGCCGCCTGCGGTGCTGCTTCAGCGCGCGGGCGAGCGGGCGGGCGGCCCAGGTGCCCCACGAGCCGTAGCTGCGCGGGCGCGGCGGGGAGACGAAGCGCACGTAGGTGACGGGGATGCCGTCGATCGTCGCGTGGCGGGGCTGGCGGAGCAGGCGGAGCGTCTCGCGCGCGATGTCCCTTCTCGCGGTCGAGAGCGGCGGGATCGGCCGGTAGAGGACGAGAACGTGGACCTCCGCGCCCGCCTCCTGGGCGGCGACGGCCTGACGGTGCGCCCAGACGCCGAGGACGGGGTCGGACGCGTGCGGGTAGAACTCGGAGACGACGCAGACGCGCACAGGGCGGTGTTCGTCAGCCAAGCGTCCGCACCTCGTCGCGGGTGAGGTAGGGACGGGTGGCGAGGAAGGCCTGCGCCTCGGCGAGCGCGGCCTCCCGGTCGTACGCGGCGCCCGCGGGGGCGACGGTGTGGGCGATCGGGACGGCGTCGACGACCCCGACGGCCCAGCCCTTCTCGCGGGCGATCGCGGCCCAGTGGTTGTCCAGGCCCCAGCCCATCTGCAGCTCGGCCGGGAAGGGCAGGAGCGCCGCGAAGGTGTCGCGGTGGAAGAGGGTGACGGGGCCGATCTCGACGAACGACGTGCGGCGGGTGGTGCCACCCTGTCGCCGGGTGAGCGGCCAGGCCGCGTGCGAGTGCAGGCGGTGGGCGGGCTGGGCGAGCTTCAGGCTGTTCCGGGTGGCCTGGTCGACGAGAACGTCGAGGAAGTGGCGCGGGAGGACGACGTCGTCGTCGAGGACGAGGAGCCAGTCGAAGGCGCTGAGGTCGTGGGCGGCAAGCTGCGTGTTGAGGTTCGCGAACTTGCCGAGCGCCGGATGCATCGGCGCGGTCGCGAAGACCGGGTCGGTCGTGCGGGTGCGGCGGAGCTCGTCGAGCGCGGCGGGCATGAGGCTCGGCGGGCGATCGACGCCGAGGACGAGGATCTTGGGCGGCGACGTCCGCGAAGGACGCGCCGCGCGGCGGCGGACCTGCGCGCGGCCGACGGCGGTGCGGACGTCGGCGAGCGTGTCGAGCCGGCGGAGTGCGTCGCCTCCGACGCCGCCGACGGTCCCGCTCCGCCCCGAGGTGAAGTCGTCGACGCCGGGGGTCGCGGGCGGCGGCGCGGGGTCCTTCGCCTCGAGCGTGCGGCCGAGCGAGTGCGCGGCCATGACGATGCCGTTCGCGCAGCGGAAGCGGACGGTGTGCACGAGGCAGCCTGCGAGCGTGCGCAGCTCCTGGCGGAGCGCCGGCGGCGTCCCCTTGAAGACGTCGTGCCGCCTGGACGCCCGGCCGCGGTTGTACGCGGCGCGCGCGAGCGAACGCAGGCGCGCGTCGTCCCCGGCCCGCCGGTGGTCGAGGCCGGCCGCCGCGATGTAACGGATGCGTCCCCCGCTCGCCCGGACGCGGTCCTGCCACTCCGCCTCGTCCCCGTAGAGCGGCCGCGTGGCGTCGAACCGCCCGGCGCGCTGGACCGCGCTGCGGCGGATGGTCATGTTCGCGCCCCACGCGTAGGGCGCGTCGACGTCGTCCGGGCCGAGGTCGAGGAAGGTGAGCGGCGCCCCCTCGCGGCCGCACATCCTGAGCGCGTGGTCCTCGAAGACCGGGACGATCGGCCCGGTGAGGACGGCGACCTCGTCGGGCAGCTGCGACGCCGCGTGGACGAGCGCCCGCAGCCACCCGGGGTGGACGCGCACGTCGTCGTCGACGAAGACGAGCAGGTCGCTGCCGGTGTGGTCGAGCGCGGTGTTGCGGGCGGCGTTGAGGCCCCTGGGCGCGTCGTGCGCGACGTACCGCGCGTGATGTGCCAGCGCCACCGCCCGCGTCTGCGCCGACGGCCCGTCGTCCACCACGAGCACCGGCACGTGTGCCGCCCGCGCCTGCGGCACGATCGACGCCAGCGCCACGTCGAGATACTCGGGGCGCGCCTGGGTCGGGACGACGATGGTGGCGGTGAGGCTCATATGGCGGGGGAGGGACGGTAGCGGGGACCTTGACCGGGTGCCCGGGTCAGCCAGAGGCGCGGCCCGTCGAACCGCCGAGCCGCCGCATGAGCGACCATGTGACCGTGAGGCCGACGCCAGCAGCCGCGCTCGCCCATCGGATCCATGTCGTCTGGGCCTTCTGCACGGGAGCGGGCGAACGGCGGGCGATGATGCTCATCCTCGCGATCGGCGTCCTGTTCGCACTCCCGGGAGTACTCGCGCCCGCCGGCGCGAACACCGATGGGCTCTTCTACGAAGTGCATACAGCCGAGATCCAGGGCGTCGCGCATGACCGCGCGGTGCGCGAGGTCTTCCAGGGAGCCCGGGGCCGCGAGGCGGCACGGATCTTCGACGACCCGGTCGGCCAGGTTCGCATCCTGAACCCGCGGTGGGTCAAGGACAACGAGCGGTACTACGCACGCCGTTGGTTCGTTCCGGCGATTGCTGCCGGGATCGACGAGGCGGCGGGCACGTCGTACGGGCGCGGCATGCAGACCGCTTCGATGCTCGGCTACGCGCTTCTGGGCGCCGGCGTGCTTCTGCTCTTGCGCTGCCGGTTCTCGCTCGGGGTCAGCTTCGCCGGCGGGTTGGCCTGCCTGCTGCTGCCGCCCATGTACCGCTGGTCCGTGGGCTCGTACGTGGACTCCTGGGGCGTCCTCCTGGAGGTCGCAGGGCTCCTGACACTGGTGCTCGTATCGGATCGGGGATATCGCTGGCTTCCCCTGTGGGCTGCGGCCGTCGCCCTCTCGTCGCTGACGCGTGATGCCTCGCCACCTGCGCAGGTGCGGCCCTCGCCGTCCAGTGGCGGGACCGGCGCCAGCGTCGACGACACCTCTGGGCCACGGTCGTCGCCGTGCTCGCCGCCGCCCCGGTGCCGCTGCTCCTCGGCGCGCCGCTCCGCGACTCGCTCGCGCAGGTCTCCTCGGTCCCGTCCGACAGCAGCATCGGCGTCCTCGCGCACGCCTACTGGCATCAGCTGGGCTACACGCTCGAGCAGGATCTCCGGTACCCGGCCGACACCGCGGGGCCTCTCGCGCCGGTCCTCTACCTCGGCCTGGCGATGCTGGCCGCGCTGCTGATCGCCGTGGCGCTCCGCCGGCCGCGGAACGACGCGTTCTGGGCGGTGCAGCACGGCACGCTGGCCGGGTCGGCGCTCCTGCTGCTGCTCGCCAACAACCCACAGGGGTTCCGGCTTGAGCTCGTCCTCGTCCCGGCGGTCGCCGCAGGAGTGGCGTTGGTCGCGCAGCGCCTTGCGCCCACCGATCACCATCCGGGACTCGCGGGCCCACGGGCGGGCGAGCTTTGATCCTCGCCCTCCACAACCGCTATCGCACCCTCGGCGGCGAGGAGCGGGCCGTCGAGGACCTGACGTGGCTCGCGCGCGAGCACCTCGGGGAAGAGGTCGAGTTGCTGGTGAGGGACTCCTCGCTGCTCGGCCGTCGCGCCGCGGCAACGGGGCTGCTTCGCGGCGGCCTTGACCCTGACGAGGTGACCGCGGCCATCCGGCGCACGAGGGCCGACATCGTCCACGCCCACAACCTCCTGCCGAGCTTCGGGTGGCGGGCGCTCGCCGCGGCCCGCGCCGCCGGCGCGAAGACCGTGCTCCACCTCCACAACTACCGTCTGGTCTGTGCGGTCGCCACGTGCGTCGACCCGGCCGGGGAGGACTGCACGCGCTGTCACGGGCGCAACACCACGCCTGGCCTGCGGCTCGGCTGTCGCGGGTCCGCGGTCGAGGGCGTGGCGTACGCGGCCGCGCTGTCGGTGTGGCAGCGCCGGACCCTCGACCTCGCCGATGTCGTCGTCGTGCCGAGCGCGGCGGCGAAGGAGCGGCTCCTCGCGCTCGGTGTGCCGGTGGGGGACGCGCTGGTCGTGCCGCACGTGGTGCGGACCGCCGCCACGACCACGGCCTACGCGGCTGACGGTCCGGCGCTGGTCGTCGCCCGGCTCGCTCCGGAGAAGGGGGTCGACGTGGCCATCGCCGCCTGCCGCGAGGCCCGCGTGGGCCTGGTCATCGCCGGCGACGGTCCGGAGGCGGCGGACCTCCGTCGTGTGGCGGCCGCCGCGGGCCTGACCGTGCTCGAAGGGAACGGTGGTCCCGCGCCGTGGGACGGTCAGGTGCGATTCGCGGGACGTGTGCCGGACGAGCTCCTGTCGCGGCTTCGCGCGGCGGCGAGCGTCGAGCTCATCCCGTCTCGGGCCCACGAGACGTTCGGCCTTGCGGCGATCGAGGCGCTCGCCTTCGGGCTGCCGATCGTCGCGTCGGGCGTCGGGGCGCTGGCGGCGCTCCCCGAGCCGGTACGCCTGGTGCCGCCGGGAGACGCCGGTGCGCTGGCGCTCGCCGTCACCGGCGCCCGAGGTGACGCGCGCGCCGCGGCAGCCGGGCCGCAGCTCGCGAGGAGCCTGGCCGGTCCCGAGGTTGTCGCGCCCGCGCTCGCCGCGGCCTATGCGGGCGTGCGAGGTGGTCGAGGCCAGACGTCATGAGGCGCCGCCGCCCCGTCCCCGTCACCGCTCACAGCACCCCGCGCAGCCACTCCACTGTCTGCCCCACGCCCTTCTCGACGCTGATCCGCGCCTCCCAGCCGAGCATCGTGCGGGCCTTCTCCACACTGGGCCACCGCCGCACCACGTCAACCTCGAACGTCGGCCGGTGCTCCAGAGCGAAGGCCTCCGGGTCCAGGCCGCAGGCGACCCAGATGACGCGCGCGATCTCCGCGACGGTCATCTCCTCGCCGGCCGAGATGTTGAAGTCCTCGTTCAGGCCAGCCGGTGACGCCATCGCCGCGACGATGCCGTCGGCGATGTCGTCGATGTGGGTGATCGTCCGGGTCTGCGTGCCGTCGCCGAAGATCGGCAGCGGTGCGCCGGGCGCCAGCGCGAGGCACTTCTTGATGACGTCGGGGACCATGTGCGCGATCCCGACCTCGTCCTCGGGCATCTCGCCCGGGCCGTAGGCGTTGAACGGGCGACAGATCGTGTAGGGCAGGCCGTGCTCGTCGTGGGCGGCCTTGACGTAGACCTCGCCGGTCAGCTTCGAGAAGCCGTATGCGGACTGCGGGATCGGCGTGTCGAGGATGTGGGCCTCGGTCGTCGGATACTCCGTCGCGCGCTCGAAGACCATCGACGAGGAGACGTAGACGAAGCGCTCGACCGAGTGGTCCAGCGCCGCGCGCACCACGCCGTTGTAGAGCGCGTTGTTGACCTCGGTGAGGGTGTGCGGGAGCTTGTGGAAGTTCGCGATCCCGCCCACGATCGCCGCGAGGTGGATGACGTGCGAGCAGCCCTCGGTGGCGACGCGGGCCTGCGCGACGTCCCGCAGGTCACCGGTGTGGACCTCGCAGCCCTCGCGCATCCAGGTGGGCGCCTCACGCTGGTCGGACACGCGGACCTCGAAGTCGGGATCGCGCAGCAGGCGGCGGACGACCGCCGCGCCGATGGTGCCGGCACCGCCGGTGACGAGAACGCGATTCATGCGCGGGACGGTATCGGGCGCCCCGCCCGCGGAGCCCTCAGACCGGGCTGGCCAACGCGACGAGCTCGGCGGCGTACCCGAAGACCTGCCCCGCGTTCCAGCAGTCCCACGGGTCGACGACGAGCGCGTCGGCGGAGGCCCCCGCGGCGATGGCGCTCAACGTCGCCACCGCGCAGAACTCCGGATGGTTCGTCGCGACGACGACCGCGTCGGCGCCCGCAACGGCGTCCTCGAGCGGCATCGTCGGGCCCACGACCCACGGGTCGTGGACGGCGATGTCGGCGAGCTCGCGCTCGAGCAGCCGGATGAGCTTGTGGGCGAGCGAGTCGCGCTCGTCATCGGTCGCGGACTTGAACGCGAGCCCGAGCACCGCGACCTTCTTCCCCGAGAGCGACCCGAGGCGGCGCTTCATCCCCTCGACGAGGAACAGCGGGACGGACTCGTTGACACGCGAAACCGCGAGCAGCATGCCGGGGGCGTTCGACCGCTCCTCGCTGAACGCAAAGTCCTTGCGCAGGCACGTCCCGGCGGTGAAGCCCGGCTGCGCCATCCCCCCGCGCGGGTAGTCGCGGTTGATGAGGTCGATGACCTCGAAGACGTTCGCGTCGTACTGCTCGCAGTCCATCATCAGCAGGTTCGGCAGCGCGAAGGTCGCGTAGCGCAGGATGTTCGTCCAGATCTTCGCCAGTTCCGCCTGGACGGCCGTGGTCTGCACGATCGGGGCGCCGAAGACGCTGAACAGCTCGCCGACGACCTCGCCCGAGCGCTCGCCGACCCCGCCGACGATGCACGGCAGGGACACGATCTCGTCGAAGAACTTGCCGGCGGCGATGCGCTCGGGGGCGTGTGCGACGAAGATGTCCTCGCCGGCGACGAGACCGCGGTGCTTCTGCAGATAACCCGCGACGAACTCGGTGGTGCGGGGGGCGATCGTCGACCGCAGCGTCAGCGACTGCCCCGGCCGCAGGTGCGGGAGCAGCTCGTCGAGCACCGAGCGGATCTGCGAGAGGTCGATCTCGATGTGGGAGAAGGACGGCGTCCCGAGGGTCGTGACGACGTGCGTGGCCGCCGCCGCCTCCGCCACCCGGTCGCTCCACGTGATGCGCCCGGCACGGCTCACGCGCGCGAGGACCTCTGTGGCGCCGGGCTCCTCGAAGGGCATCCGGCCTTCGCGGACCGCGGCAAGGATCGAGGGGTCGTGGTCGATGCCGAGGACCCGGAGCCCGCGGTCGGCGAACGCGAGGGCGAGCGGCAGGCCGACGCGCCCGGTCCCGATGATGGCCACGTCATAGCTACCGCTCATGCCGGGACCAGCGTAGTCGACGGCGCTGGATGGCCGTGCGGCGGACGTTCTAGACGCCCGCGCGGCGCGCCACCGCGGACAGCGTCCGCAGGAGGATCTTCACGTCATTCCACAGCGACCAGCTCGCCGCGTACAGGTAGTCGATCTTGACCATCTCGGCCATCGGGATGCGGCGATGGCTGCCCAGGATCTGCCACGGACCAGTCATGCCGGGGGTCAGCTCGAGGCGCCGGCGGTCCAGCCCCGTGATGTGCGCGTCCTCGTGGGCCACCAGCGGCCGCGGACCCACCAGGCTCATCTCGCCACGGACGACGTTCCACAGTTGCGGCAGCTCGTCCAGGTGCGTCCGGCGGAGGATCGCACCGACCTTGGTGATGCGCGGGTCGTCGATGATCTTGAACAGGCCTTCGCCCGCGACGTTCTGCGCGGACAGCGCGCTCCGCAGGTGCTCGGCGTCGACGACCATCGTGCGCAGCTTGATGATGTGGAACCGGCGCCCGTCACGGCCGACGCGCTCCTGCCGGAAGAAGACCGACCCACCGTCGCGGCGAATGGCGATCGCCGCCGCGAGGACCACGGGCGAGGCGAGGATGAGAAGCGGCAGTGCGCACGCGATGTCGAAGATGCGCTTGAGCGCTCGGCTCGAGCGCGTCAGCCCGAAACGCCGGACACCCAACAGCGTGACGCCGAAGACGTCGTCGAACTCGACCTGACTGCCGACGACGCCGAGCACGCCAGGCAGCAGGCTGACCCGCACGCCGGCGACCTTCGCCGCGCGGACGAGTTCGAGCGTCTGCTGCTGCGGGACCTCGGAGCCCTGGACGATGATGAGGCGCTCGGCCTCGAACTCGTCGATGACCTGGCACAGGTCGGCGTAGGTCCGTAGGTCGCGGAGGCCGGCGGCGCCGACGATCGCAATGTTCGACCGCCCCTCTGTCCGGGCGAACAGCTCCTCGGCAGAGGCCGTGTCACCGAGGACGAGGCAGCGCTCGGGCTGGGAGATCGCCCCCGCGATGCGGCGCGCCCCCATGCGGAAGAGGACGGTGAGGATCAGCAGCAGGACGAGCAGCAGGCCGGCTTGCGTGTCGGTCGTGGCGCCGATCTTCAGCGGTTCGTCGACGAGGACGAGGACGAGCGTCGCAAGGGTCGCGTGCTGGAACAGCCGCGGCACCTCCTCGATCGTCGTCTTGCGGACGAGCAGGTCGTCGCGGTCGTACAGGCCGTGAAGCTTCGCGAGCAGCACGATGAGCGGAAGGGCGAGCAGCGCCGCACGCTGCGGGCTGGCGGTCCCGACCAGGCTCAGCGCGACCTCGAGCGCCGTCAGGCCCGCGAGGACATCTGCACCGAGGAGCGCGAAGCGGTAGCGCTGCTCTCGCTGCAGCACCACCTTCGGCGCCGGGCGCGCGGCGATGCCGACGGCGTCGAGCAGGCCGGCATCCATGCCGGATCGCGCACGAGCACGGTCGCGCCGACGGATGCCGCGAACCTCGGCGGGGGCATCAGGGTCGCGGAGCGAAGAAGGAGTGGCCACGTTGAAGATCTTGGAATCGGGGCGTCAAAACACGACAGTCTGGCGCGGGGCGATGGTGGCACACTCGTCCACGCAAGGCTACGTCCGTCAGTTCAGATCATCCCTACTTCCCGGTGAGTCTCTCCGGTCATACGTCGAATTTCAACTGAATAGTTCAAGTTCGAGCACTCAACCGAGAACGGGGTGCCGCGCCGAGGGTGACGGGTTATCGCCGTGTCGAAGCGCACAGCGACGCAGCGCCCGTGGTCGGCCGCCCTGCCCTGCGCCCGCGCGCGACATTTGCGATCGCGCAACGCCGTTCGCAATGAACTCTCGGACCGGGCGCACCCTTCGGTGCGCGTTCCGCAGGTTGCGCTAGGGGGGGCAGAGGCAGTATCCGGTCGGTCCGCTGCACTGGCCCGAGCAACACGAAGCGGCGGTGCAGGTCGCGGTAGACGTCGAATAGCCGTCGGCAATGCAGCTGCCGTTGCTTGCGCAGTACGCGTAACCGTCATTCTTGCCTGCCGTGAGCACGACGCCGTTGCCCGAAGTGTTGCCTACGACACAGCTGCCGCTAGCGCAGTAGCCGGGCCCTTTGCTGAGCAGTAGTCGCCTAGGGCTTGCCCGCTTATCGCCATAGCCACCGTTCTGATCGAGCGGGTTCCCGCCGCTGCCGAGCAGGATCCGCGTCGACGCCTCGTAATCCTTCGGCTGATTGTCGGAGTAGGCGCACGTCGCTGCCGTACACAGCACGACGATCGCGATGACCATCCTCCGACGTCAATACAGCGGCCGCAGGTCGTCGCGGATCGTCACGTCTTCGGGGGAAATCGCCATGAGGAAACGGCGGGTTCAGCGGACCCGCATGACGGCCCGCGGTACCGCATCGGCCAGGATCCACGGAGGTCCGGACGACCGTCCGACCGGAAGTGGGTGCGCGAACTGCAGGTCGGACGGGCCGGTCAGCGCTGCCGCAGCCACTGCATGAGGAACCCGAACACGAACTTCGGGTTGTACATCGCGTAGCGCTTCCACAGGCGGCGAGGCTCGCGGGAAAGGCGGAAGGCCCACTCCATGCCCAGCGCCTGGATCCAGTCGGGAGCCTGGGCGACACGGCCGGCGTGAAAGTCGAAGGCCGCGCCGACGCCGATCAGGACCGGGGCGTCGAGGCGGTCGCGCATGGCCGCCATCCACTTCTCCTGCTTCGGCACGCCGATACCGACCCACACGATGTCGGCTCCGCTCGCGTTGATCTCCTTGGCGATCGCGTCCTCCTCCTCGGCGGAGAGCGGACGGTACGGCGGCGCATACCCGCCGACGATCCGTACGCCGGGGTAGCGGCGGCGGAGGTTGAGCGCGAGCTGCACGAGCGCGCCCTGGTTGGCGCCGCCGTAGAGGAAGATGCGCGCGCCGGTCTTCACCGACCGCTCACAGTGGCGCGCCATGAGCTCCGGGCCGTACACGCGCTGGCTCAACGGGTGGCCGAAGGCGTTCATCGCCCAGACGATCGGGGTGCCGTCGGGCACGGTCAGATCGGAGTTGAGGACGGCCTGGCGGAGCTCCTCGTCCTCCTGGAAGACCATCACCGTGTGCACCGCCGCCACGCAGACGTAGCCGCGGCCGCCGGTCGCGATCGTCGCGTCGATCCAGTCCATGGTGCGGTCGTAGTCGGTCAGGGCCATCGGGACCCCGAGGACATCCGCCGTCGGCGGCGGGGCGGCGTCGGCCGCTGCGACGTCGAAGGCGTGCTCGGCGTCGTGGATCGGCAGGGGGGTCGACATGGTGGCGAGGGGGGGCATCGCGGTGGGCTCCCAGACAGGAAGGTAGAGATGTCAACGCTGAGACAGCCCGAAGGTTGCTGTCTTGCAGGCATGCGGGTACCCACGAGGACTACTCCGCGAACGTCCCCGGGATACGCTGCGGCCGTGGCTGGACCGCGAGCGCTCATCACCGGAATCGGTGGACAGGACGGTTCGTACCTCGCGGAGAGCCTGCTCGATGACGGGTTCGAGGTCATCGGGATGTTGCGGGATCCGGGCGATCTCGAGCTGCGGAACCTGGCGGGCGTACGCCATCGCTGCGCGTTCGTCCCCGGCGACCTCGAGGATCCGCCGTCGCTGCGCCGGGCGGTCGCCGACGCGCGGCCCGACCTCGTGTTCCACCTGGCGGCGCCGACGTTCGTGCCGGACTCCTGGACGGACCCTACGGCGACGCTGGCCGCCATCGCGGGCGGCACGAGCACCCTGCTCGCGGCAGTTGCGGCGTCGCTGCCCGAGACACGGATCGTCGTCGTCTCGTCTGCGGAGATCTTCGGGGACTCCGGTGAATCGCCGCAGGACGAGCGCTCACCGATGCGCCCTCGCAGCCCGTACGGCGTCGCGAAGCTCGCCGCCCACGGACTCGTCGGCACGATGCGGGCCAAGCACGGGATCCACGCGTCGAGCGCCATCACCTTCAACCACGAGAGCCCGCGGCGCCCGGTGCAGTTCCTCCCGCGCAAGGTCACGCGGGGGGTCGCCGAGATCAAGCTCGGGCTCGCGGAGGAGCTCGTGCTCGGCGACCTGACGGCCTCGCGCGACTGGTGCGACGCGCGCGACGTGGTCCGTGGGCTCCGGCTCATGGCGGCCGCGAACCAGGCCGACGACTACGTTCTCGCCTCCGGCGTGCCACGGACAGTGCAGGACCTCGTCGACACCGCGTTCGCCTGCGCGTCGATGAGCGGCGAGGGTCGCATCCGGGTCGACGAGCAGTTCGTCCGCGAGCCCGAGGGCACGCAACCGCTCGGCCGCCCGGAGAAAGCGCTGCGGGTACTCGGGTGGGCGCCCGAGATCCCGTTCGAGCAGACGGTCAACGACATGCTCGACGCGGACCTGGCGGACCTGGCCGGCCGGTAGCCCGCGCCGCTCGCGTTGTGCCCCTCGCTCGCCCGAAGGTCCTGCTACGCGAACTCGTGACGCTCATCGTCGTGGTCGCGGTGTCGGCGCTCGTGGGCATCGGGCTCGGCATCGCGCTGAACCACGCGTTCGGGACGCCCAAGCCGTCGAGCTCGCCGCGGCGCGCGCCAGCCGCGTCCAGGACCGGGACGGGTTCCTCCACCGGTCTGCCGACGACCGGTGCCGCCGGCGCGACCACGGCGCCGTCCGCCGCGGGGTCGGCCGTACTGGCTCGCACGACGATCGACATGGGTCAGCAGCTGACGCTCCGGGTGTCGAGCGCCGCGCTGATCCCGGGCTCGGTCGCGGGGTCCGCGCGGCTGAGCGTGCACGCGACGATCCAGAACGCCGGTGCCGCGACGGTCGTCCCGCCGATCGACCGCCTGTTCATCCGCTACGGCGGCACGAACCTACGGCCCGACGCCGGCGCTTCAGCCGTCGCGGGGACGCTCGTCAAACCGCTCGCTCCGGGCAGGACCGCAGCCGGTGAGCTGTACTTCGAGGCCCGTGGCGGCGCGGCGAAGGCACTGTCCGGCCTGACGCAGGCGGCGATCCGCCTTGGGCAGCAGACGCTCGTCGTGAACCTGCGCTGAGGCCGGGTTCGTCCTGACCGTCAGCCCGGCGTGAGTTCAGGACTCCCGTCGCGACGCGCCCGCGCGAGCCGCAAGGGGAGGGTGAGCGCTGCCGCACGGTAGGCGGCGTCGAAGAGCTGCGCGCCGCGCGGTGAGATGCGCCGGCGGTGATGAAGCGTCACGGCGAGGCCGGCGGGCCTGAACCTGCCGCCGGATCTCGGCGGGCCGCCAGGTCGGGCGCAACGGGGCGCGCCAGCTCAGGTGAGCGGCGGCGGACGTGCCGAAGCCGTGGAGCACGTGCGCTCGCACCCAGGCGGGGACCGCGTCGGGCGCGTCCACGAGCGGCGTGGCCGAGAGGTCGGCGCCGAGGAGGTCGGCGGCGAGCCCGGCGGCGACGGTCACCCATTGCCGGTGCCGGGGATCGCCGAGGACCACGTCCCAGTCGAGGTCGGCGGGCGCCGGCGACCCGCACGGCGTGACCGTCGAGGTCGACTTCGGTCGAGCGTGCGAGCAGCGCTCGCAGTGGCGTAGCGTCCGCGGTGAGCAATCGGTGCTCGAGATCGACGTCGATCCAGTCGCGATCGCGCTCGTGCGTCGAGCGCCGCCTGGAGGCGGTCGTGTTCGGCGGGCGGAACGGCAAGGTCGATGTCACCGCACGAGGGCAGCCCCAGAGATGGATATCGGCGGGCGACGGACAGCCGTTGAGCAGCAGCGGGTCCACGCCGAGCCTGCGGACCGGCGCGAGCACGCCCTCGAGCTTCGCCTCGTGAAGGCCGCGGTGCAGCGCCTGCATGCGGAAGGTGTCACGGAAGGCGGCGCCGCGGGACGAGGCGGCGAAGGTCGCGTCGCCCCGCATCGCCCACCACGTGAGTCCGTCTAGGCTGGCCAGGAGATGGTCGGCGACGACGTCGAGCTCGGCCGGGGTGATTGCGGGCGCCGGCAGGTCCGCACGCCAAGCTCCCCGCACGCGGGCACAGCCAGAGTGTCGCAGCGGCAACGGGCTCGGAGCAGCCCGTCGGGGGTGTACCGTCCGCCGGGCAGGCCCGGGTGGCGGAACTGGTCAGACGCGGCTGGCTTAAAACCGGCTGTCCGTGAGGGCGTGGGGGTTCGAGTCCCTCCCCGGGTATCGCAGTCGCACGAGGCGGCGTGCGCCGACGCCGCCGACGCCGAGGAGGGCGAGCGACCCGACCACCCCGACGAGGTACATCTTCGTTCCGCTCTCACGCGCGAGGGCGACCTGCCAGGTGGGCACGAGCTTCTTCTGGTCAGCGCCCTTCACCGGGTCGGCGGGATGCGCGAGTGCGCGGACGCGGCCGGGGACGAGCGCGTACTGCCGCGTGATCGACGGGCCGGGCGCAGGGACCGGCCGGTCGAGGAGCTGGGCCTGGGGGGAGACGAGCAACGTGGACGCAGACACGGCGAGGCCGGTGAGGCCCAGGGCGACGAAGGCGCGGACCGGGAGGCCGCTGCGCGCGGGGACCTGCGTCAGCCACGGCCCGAGCACGACGAGCAGCGGCAGCAGGCCGGGGAGCAGCAGGCGCGGTCCCCACGACCAGCCCCCCATCCACGACCACCACGTCGCCGCAGTGCCGAGGGTCAGCAGGGCGTTGGCGAGGAGCAGGCCGAGGGCCAGGCGCGCGCGGGCACGCCCGCGGCCCAGCCCCCATACCGCCCGCACCCCCCACGGGACGAGCAGCACGAGCGGTGCGAACAGCACCACGCTCTTCGACGACGTGAGGAAGAGGCCGTGCAGGCCGTGGATGAGCGGCGTCGTGAACCCGGGGTCCGTCGGCTTCTCGTAGCCGGTCTCGAGGGCATCGCCGAAGCGCAGCAGGTTGTAGGCGGCGAGGAGGACGGCGGCAACGACCGGCCCGGCGGCGGCCTGCGCCCCTGCCTTGACGCGCTCCTGCGCGCGAGCACCGCCCCCGCCAGGGCAAGCAGCCGCGACGTCCCCCGCGCACGCGAGCACGAGCAGCGCGCCCAGCGGGGCGAGCTGCGGCCGCGCGAGCATCCCGACGCCGAGAAGCGCGCTCGCGGCGACCCGCCGGCCCGCCAGAAACCGCTCGACGGCGCCGACGACGGCAAGCGCCGTCAGCGGCTCGGTGAACGAGTCCTCGGTGTAGGGCAGGGCGTAGGTACAGAACAGCGCCGCCGCGGCCGCCGCCGTCGCCCACCCGAAGGTCGCGCCGAGACGCGTCCCGAGCACGACGAGCCACAGCAGCAGCGCGACCGAGAACGCCGGGATCAGCAGTGACCAGGCGAACTGGCGCAGCTGGTCCTTGTGCCCGACGACGTGCGCGACCGGCGTTGCGAGCGCGACGGGCACCACGCCGAGGACCGGGAGCGCCGGCCCGTACTTGCTCGTGCGGTGCCCGTCCCGCCCGGCCACCCCGATGCGCGGCACCTCGTCGAGCCACACGTCGCCGTCGTCGACGATCGAGACGCTGACCCGGTACATCTCCAGGCCGTCGCTGGTGGACACCTGGCCGCGGGCGAAGACGCCGAGGAGCGCGGCGGCGCAGAGGGCGAGGGCGATCAGACGACGGCGCATCGGATCGCCCCGAGCGGCTTACGGCTTGAGCAGCTCCAGGTCGGCCTTGGTCATGAGGCGGATGAGCTGCTCGAAGGTCGTCTCGGGCTTCCAGCCGAGGTCGCGCTCGGCCTTGTCGTAGCTGCCGATGAGGTGGTCCACCTCGGCCGGGCGGACGAACGCCTCGTCGATGACGACGTACTTGGAGAAGTCGCCGAGGCCCGCTTCGTCGAAGGCGATCTCGCAGCACTCGCGCACCGTGTTGGACTGGTTGGTCGCGATGACGTAGTCCTCGGCCGTGTCGCGCTGGAGCATGAGCCACATCGCCTTGACGTAGTCCTTCGCGTAGCCCCAGTCGCGCTCGGCGTCGAGGTTGCCGAGGCGCAGCTCCTTCTGCAGGCCGTGCTTGATCGCGGCGGCGTGCCACGTGATCTTGCGGGTGACGAACTCCAGGCCACGGCGCGGGGACTCGTGGTTGAAGAGGATGCCGCTGGTGGCGTGCAGGTCGTAGGACTCGCGGTAGTTCACCGTGATGAAGTGGCCGTAGGCCTTCGCGACGCCGTAGGGCGAGCGCGGGTAGAACGGCGTGGCCTCGGTCTGCGGCACCTCGAGGACCTTGCCGAACATCTCCGAGCTCGACGCCTGGTAGAAGCGGGCCTCCGGGGCCGCCTCACGCATCGCCTCGAGCATGCGCGTGACGCCGACGCCGGTGAAGTCGGCCGTCAGGGTCGGCTGGATCCATGAGGTCGCGACGAAGCTCATCGCGGCGAGGTTGTAGATCTCGTCCGGCTTGGAGGACCGAATGGCGTCGACGAGCGAGCGCTGGTCCAGCAGATCGCCCTGGTGGAAGGTGATCTGGTCGCGCAGGTGCTCGATGCGGTCGAACTTCTCGGTCGATGCGCGGCGGACCATCCCGTGGACGTCGTACCCCTCGTCCAGGAGGAGTTCCGCAAGGTAGGAGCCGTCCTGGCCGGTGATTCCGGTGATGAGCGCAGACTTTTTCGGCATATGGGGCGGGAAGGCTATCGGGCGAGACCGGTCCGGCCCGCCCCGCCCGGCTTCTCCGCGCGCGCCCGGTACGCTCGCGGCCTTGTCCGAGCCCGTTGACAGCCCGTCCCGCCCTGGTGTGGTGGATCCCGCCTTCTGGCGAGGTCGCCGGGTCCTCCTGACCGGGCACACCGGGTTCAAGGGCGCGTGGCTGACGCTGTGGCTGCAGGAGCTCGGCGCCGAGGTGACGGGATTCTCGCGCGGCATTCCCACGGAGCCGTCGCTTTACGCCCTGGCCCGCGTCGCGGACGGGCTCGCGGGCGACGTCGAGGGGGACATTCGAGATGCGGCGGCCGTCCTGGCGGCCGTCGACGCCGCGGCGCCCGACATCGTCATCCACATGGCGGCCCAGCCGATGGTGCGGCGGTCGTTCGCCGAGCCGCGCGAGACGTACGAGACGAACGTCATGGGGACCGTGAACGTCCTGGACGCCGTGCGGGTCGCCGGGGCGGGGACGGTCCGCGCGGTCGTCAACGTCACGAGCGACAAGTGCTACGACAACGCGGAGGGGCGCGAGCAGCGGCCGTTCGTGGAGGACGACCCCAAGGGGGGCCATGACCCGTACTCGAACTCGAAGGGCTGCGCCGAGCTCGTCGCGGATGCCTACCGGCGCTCGTTCTTCTCCGGTCCGGCCGGGGTTCGTCTGGCGAGTGTCCGCGCGGGAAACGTCATCGGCGGAGGGGACTGGGGCGAGGACCGGCTGGTCCCCGACATCCTGCGTGGCGCGGCGGCGGGCAGCGTCATCCCGATCCGCCGACCGGACGCGGTGCGGCCGTGGCAGCACGTGCTGAACCCCCTGAGCGGCTACCTCGTCGTGGCGCAGGCGCTGTGCTCCGACGACCCACCGGTCCGCGACGTTGCGGCGGGTGGCTGGAACTTCGGGCCGGCAGCCGACGACGTGCGGCCCGTCGGGTGGCTCGTGTCGCGACTCACGGAGCTGTGGCCGGGGGACCCGCCGCGCTGGGAGATCGACCCGGGGCCGCATCCGCACGAGGCCGGCTACCTCGCGCTCGATTCCGGCAAGGCACGGTCGCAGCTCGGATGGTCGCCGGCCTGGGACCTCGAGCAGACGCTCGCGGCGATCGTCGCATGGCACGCCGGCGTGCGGGACGGGGCGGACCCGCGGGCATTCACGCTTGCGCAGATCCGTGCGTTCGCGATCTCCTGCCCGCCCGCCGCCGGCGGCTGATCAGAGCCGCCGCGGGCCCGTGGCCGCCTGCTCGCGGAGCAGGGCGTCGAAGCCTGCGGTCGTTCGCTCCCAGGTCCAGCGATCGCGGACGTCGCGGAGGCCGGCCTCGCTGAGGGCTTCGGCGAGGGTGTCGTCGTCGAGGATGCGGCCGATCGCGGCGGCCATCGCAGAGGCGTCACGCGGGACGAGCAGACCCGTGACGCCGTCGGTGATCGTCTCGCGGAACCCGCCCTCGTCGACGGCGACGACGGGGGTGCGACACGCCATCGCCTCCAGGGGTACGAGGCCGAACGGCTCCCGGACCTGACCGCAGGCGACGACCGCGGCGCGTCGGTAGAGGTCGCGGACCTCGGCGAACGGAACGCCCTGGCGCAGGTCGAGCTCGACACCACCCGCCGTCGCGCGCCGTTCGAGGTCGGCGGCCCACTCGCCGCGGTCTCCGACGAGGACGAGCCGCGGGCGGGGTCGCGGTAGGGCGGCGATTGCGTCGATGACGAGGTCGTGACCCTTCAGCGGATGGAGCGCGCCGACGGCCAGGACGTACGGGGCACCGTCGCGGGTCCCCGGCGCGAAGTCCTCGGCGTCGACGCCGAGGAGGACCACGTCGCTTTCCACCCCGTAGGTCGCGCGCAACGTCGAGCGCGTGAACGCCGAGTGGGTGACGACGCGCTGCGCGCCACGCAGGTAGCGGCGGTCGAGCTGACGGCGGCGGAGCTCGATCGGGTTGACCCCCGCCCTCGTGATCGCGCCGCGCCAGTCGTCGGGGACGGGGATGAGCTCGCGCGGTTCGTAGGCGGACCGCAGCGGCTCCGGGGCGTAGAAGAGGCTCGGGGTCGTGAGGGCGGGGAGGACGTCGAGGGCCTGCGTCAGCCGGCTCGCCCACGCGAACACGACGTCGTGGCCGCCGGCCTCGATCCGCGCGGCCAGGCGGCGCCCGTCGGCGGGCGATGTCCACAGCCGCCGCAGCTCGTCGGCGGCGCCGCCGCCCGCATGGAGCGGGACCTCGACGACCTCCGTCGCCTGGGGCAGGCCTCCGACGAAGGCATGCACGTGCGCCTCCCGCGTGTAGACGGTGACGGGCCCGTGCTCCGTCCGCTTCAGCCACTCGGCGAGCACCCGCAGAGCGCCCCCGCTCGGAAGGTGATGGACGACGGCGACGTTCACGTGGCGACGCCCCGCCGGGGGATCGCGGCCCACGCTGCGGCAGGCACGAGACCGAGCGCGACGACGAGGGAGACGGCGGTCACGCCCGCGCCGGCCGCCACCGCAAACACCCCTACCGGAGCGAGCAGCAGCCCGACGGCCACGGCCCCGCCGACGGCGACGCCGACCGGCAGCAGACGGGCCAGCGGGACGGCGCCCGGCGGCGCCGCGCGCCGCAGGAACACCACCGAGAGCGTGGCGCCGACGACCTCGGAGAGGCCCAGGGCCAAGGCGGCGCCGACCGCCCCGTGCGAGGACGCGAGCGTGAGCGTGAGCACGACGTTGAGCGACAGGGCGAGCCCGTTGACCAAGAGGATCTGCCGGTGCGCGCGGAGCGCCAGCAGCGAGTACTGCGCGAACGCTCCGACGAACGAGAAGCCCAAGGCCGCGCCGAGGATCCGCAGGGCATCGACCGCGTCCGGAAGCTGCGAGCCCTCCAGCGCGAGGACGGCGATCGGCGCCCCGGCCGACACGCCGACACCGGCGATCGCCCCCGCCGCGAGGGTCGCCGACCACATGGGGGTCAGGTACCCGCCCATCCTGCCCTCCGTCTGCGACGCACGCGCCAGCAGCGGGAACAGCGCACCGATGAGCAGCGCCGGCACGTTGATGAGGACCTCCAGCACACGGAAGGCGATGGCGAACGCCCCGTTCTGGGCCTCGGACGCGACCAGCGAGGTCAGCACGACCGTGGCGCGGAGGTAGACGACGCTCAGCGCCGAGGCGGCGACGAATGGGACAGCCCCGGAGAGCAGCTGCAGCCAGCGATGCGGACGGAAGGCCGGCGGCGAGAGCAGCCCGGCGCTCGGCCAGGTCGTGACGACGAGGCTGATCGCGGCGCCGAACACCGTCGCCGCCATCAGCGGTACGAGGCCAGCTCCCAGCAGGACGAGCACGACGACCAAGACGATCTGCCCGCCCTGCCGGGCCAGGTCGGCCGCCGCGATCCAGCCCTGGCGCAGCTGTCCCGCAAGCGGCACGGTCATGGCCGCCTGCACGCCCATGAGCACGAGGGCGGCGCACGCGCAGGCGGTGGCGACCAGCTCGCGGGCGCCGTAGCCTGCCGCGATCGCGAACCCGAACGCCGCGAAGAGCCCCAGCCCGGTGAAGGCCAAGCGCGCGCCGAGCAGGTCGCCGACGAGCTCGCGACGCTGCGCCGCGTCAGACGTGGCCCATTCGCGGACGCCGAGCGAGGTGAGTCCGAGGTCGCTCACCCCCGAGATGATCGTCGTGAGCGCCGTGATGGTGACGTAGATGCCGAAGTCCTCGACCCCGAGCTGGCGGATGACGAGCGGCGCGGTGACCAGCGAGAGCAGGATGCCGAGCGCGTAGCCGCCAGAGCGCAGGACGCTGCCGCGGACCGCTCGTCGTCCCGCCTCGGCGTGGTCGAGCGCGTCGGGCTCGTCTGCGTCCGCGAGCCCGGGCGAGTTGACATCCTGCACCGCACAAGCATGACGCACTCACCTCCTGCCGGCCGCCCCGACGTCACCCTGCTGGTCGTCAACTACCGCAGCGCTGACCTCACGCTCCGCGCCCTGCGCGACGCACGAGCGTCCGCGACGACCTGCGGCCTGCGGGTGCAGGAGATCGTTGTCGACGGGGCGTCGGGCGACGGCGAGGTGGAGCGCCTGCGGGTCGGACGTCCGGAGGCGCTCGTCGTCGCGCTGCCGGAGAACCGCGGCTTCGCGGCGGGCAACAACGCGGGCTTCGTCCACGCCCGCGGCCGGCACGTCCTGATGCTCAACCCGGACGCGTTCGCCGCGGCGGACGCCGTCGCCCGGCTTGTGCGCCACCTCGACCGGCACCCGAGGACGGGGGTCGCCGCGCCGCTGCTGCGCAACGAGGACGGCTCGCCGCAGGACAACCTGTACCGGCGCTTCCCGAACCTTCTCACCCTTTTCGTCGACTACTGTGCGCCCGTGGCGTTCCTCGTGCGCGGGACGCGCCTGGACCCGCACAACGTGCCGCGGTCGCAGGTGGGGCGGCCGGGCGCGGTCGCCCATGCGGTCGGCGCCGTCCTGCTCGTGCGCCGCGAGGCGATCGAAGCGGCCGGGCCGATGGACGACGGTTTCTTCCTCTTCCTCGAGGAGACCGAGTGGCAGCGACGGATCGTGGCGGCGGGGTGGGCGGTCGACGCGGTGCCGGACGCGTTCTTCACGCACCTGGGCGGTGGCAGCACCGGGACCTTCGCGCTCGCGTCCCCCCACTATCTGGACAGCGTCGCCCGGTACTACCCGCGGCCCCGTCTGGCGCTCGCGACGCTCACGGTCGCCGGAGCGATCTCGGCGGTGTCGCTGCGGACCGCGCTCGCGCTGGGGCTCGGGTCACCCCGGCTGCGGCAGCTCAGCGAGGCGTTCACGGCGCTCGGCGTCGAGCTGCGACGACGTCGCCGCCGCGGCTGAGGACGCGAGCATCCGGACGGCGCCTGGGTTCAGGAGGAGATCTCGCGCAGCAGTTGCAGCGTGGCGCGCGCGGTCTGCGCCCACGAGAAGTCCGCGGCGCGGGCACGCCCGCGGACGCGGAGCTCCTCGGCGAGTGCCCGATCCGAGAGCAGGCGCTTCAGGCCGTCGGCGATCGCACCGGTGTCGCGCGGATCCACGAGCATCGCCGCGTTCCCTGCGACTTCGGGGAGGCTCGAGACGTCGCTCGTCAGGACCGGCGCGCCGGCCGTCATGGCCTCCAGGACCGGGAGCCCGAAGCCCTCATAGAGCGACGGATAGGCAAAGGCGGAGCAGCCCGCATAGAGCGCGTGGAGCTGCTCCTCGCTGACCCGGCCGAGGAGGACCGCGCCGGCCGCGTGCGCAGCCGCGAGGATCGCGTCGTCCTGCCAGCCGCGCGGGCCGACGAGCGCGAGCGCATGAGCGTCGCGGAGCCCCTGCGGCAGCCGGGTCCACGCGTCGACGAGCCGTTCCAGGTTCTTGCGTGGTTCGAGCGTCCCGACCGCGAGGACGTACGGCCGGCCGTCGAGTCCGTGCCCGGGGTCTAGCGGTGGAGCGGCGCGGGCGAGGGCCGCGTCGGCGGCCAGCGGGATCGTGACCGTCTTGCCGCGGGCGGCGGGAAACCGCCCCTCGAGGTCGTCGCGCGTGGCGGCGGAGATGCAGGGCAGGGCTGCGGCTCGTCGCAGCGCGGGCCGGATCGTCGCGCGCTCGATGCGGGCCGCACGCCGCTGCGCTTGGTCGGCGACGCCGGGGAGAAAGGCGACGAGGTCGAAGATCGTGATCGCGGTCGGGACCCGCGTCGCCCACGCGGTGAGGTACGAGTTCGTGCTGAGGAAGGCATCGCCCCGGGCGCGCAGCGCGACCGCGAGATGCCAGGCCGGGTCCGGCAGACCGACGCAGCGCCAGCGGAACCGGTCGTCGAGGTCGCCCCACGCTTCTCGGGCCCAGAGGTCGAAGCGCACGTCAGCCGCCTCGGGCAGGAGCTGCAGAGCGAGCAGCAGCTCGCGCACGTAACGGCCGCGGCCGGCCGGGACCTCCGCAGCGGCCCGGGCATCGATGCCGATGACGGTCACGGCCCTCAGGTTACGGACGCCGGTACGGTGACCGCCGTGCACGTCGGACTGAACCTCGTCTTCCTGGTCCCGGGTCAGACCGGGGGGATGGAGATCGCGGCGCGTGAGCTCATCGCAGCGATGCGCGCGGCCGATCCGGCCGGCCTGCGGCTGACGCTCTTCGTCAACCGCGAGGCGGCCGCGTCGGACGGCCCCTGGACCGAGATCCCGTCCGTCGTCGTCCCGGTCCGCGCGACCAATCGACTTGAGTGGGTCCGCGGCGAGCAGCAGCTGCTCCCAGGGCTGGCCGCGCGCGCCGGCTGCGACATCGTCCACTCGCTCGCCTCGACGGCGCCGCTCCGCGGCCGGTTCGTCCGCGTCACGACGATCCACGATCTCAACTACGCGAAGGTGCCGGACACGCACTTCGGCCTCCGCGGGCTCGGCATGCGGGCGCTGGTACCGGCGGCGGCACGGCGGTCACACCGGGTGATCGTCGATGCGGCCTCCACCGTCGAGGACCTTGTGACCGAGCTCGGGACGCCGCGCGAGAAGATCGACGTCATCCCGCTCGGGGTGCGTCCGCCGAACGCCGGGCGCGCCGTGACGAAGGCCGCGACCCTCCGGGCGCAGCTCGGGCTCGGAGACCGGCGCGTGCTGCTGAGCGCCTCGGCGAAACGGCCGCACAAGAACCTGCTGCGGCTGCTCGACGCGCACGCGCTGCTGCCCCCGGCGACCCGGCCGGTGCTCATCCTCCCGGGCTATCCCACCCCTCACGAGGCGGACCTGCGGGCACGGGCGACCGCACTCGGAACCCTTGCGGACGTCCGCCTCGTCGGGTGGGTGGGCAACGCTGAGATGGAGGGCCTCTACGCGGTGGCGGACGCGTTCGTGTTCCCCTCGCTCTACGAGGGGTTCGGGCTACCGGTTCTCGAGGCGATGGCGCGCGGGGTGCCGGTCGCCTGCGCAGACCGCTCGTCGCTACCCGAGGTCGCCGGGGACGCAGCGCTCCTCTTCGACCCTGAGAACGTTTCCGCCATGCGCGACGCGCTCGTGCGCCTGCTCGGAGATACGGCGCTCTGCGCACGGCTCACCGCGGCCGGGAGAACCCGCGCGCAGGAGTTCTCCTGGGCGCGCACCGCGGACTTGACCCTGGGGGTCTACCGGCGCGCGCTCGCTCAGCGTCCGGCGTAGGCCGCAAGGATCTCACGAAGCGGATCCTGCGCGGCGACGCGCTGCAGGTGCGCGGTGTGCCAGGCGAGTGTGCTGGCGCGCAGCCGAGCGCCGCGGGCGTGGACCTCGACGATCGCGTCTGCCAGCGCCCGTGCGTCATCGGACTGACTGACGACGCCGTTGACGCCGGCGTCGACGAGCTCGGTCGCGGCGTTGTCCGGGCCGGCGGCAAGCACGATCGGCACGCCGAGGGCCGCCGCTTCGATGACGACGAGGCCGTAGCCCTCGCGGCGAGAGGGCGCTAGGAGGCAGAGCGCGTCGCGCATCGCAGCCTGGAGGATCTCCGGCTCGACGAAGCCGGGGGCAACGACGACGTCGCGGGCATCCAACCGTTCGATCGTCGCATCGACGAGCGCGCGTTCTGGTCCGTCGCCGAAGATCGTGCCGGTGAGCCCGGAGACCTGTCGCGCGGCGAGGACGATCGCCTCGACGGCGCGCGGTGCCTGCTTCTCGGTGATGAGGCGACCGGCGAAAACGACGCTGGGGGAGCGGGGGACGGTCGTCGCCTCGACGCGGGTGTCCGCCGCGCGTGGCCCGTCCGCGGACGCGAGAGCCATGCGGGCGTCATCCGCCCACTCCTCCCAGATGATGCGCGGCTCGCTTCGCAGCCCCTCATCGGTGAGGCGCTCGGCGTGCAGGCGCGAGAACGTGAAGGCCGTGTGCGGCAGGCGGGCACAGGTGCGCTGGATCGCGTGCGCGACCCGTCCCTGGGGTCCACCGACGTAGCGGCGCCAGTAGGACGCGCTCCAGACCTCGTGCCAATCTGCGATGAGTCGGTATCCGCCGCGACGGCGGGCAGCACCCGCCGCGAGCATGCTGAAGTACGGAAAGGACGCCGTGTGGACGACGTCATACTCGCGGCCATGCGCGAGGAGGTGCCGCAGCACGCCGGCGCCGAAGCGCAGTGGCTCGCCGATCGTGCGGTTGCCATCCGCCCCGTAGAGCGGTTCGTCACGGGAGACGGCGATCACGCGGACACCCGGCAGCTGCGGCGGCTCGTCCGGCGGCCACTGGCAGCGGGTGAGGTACGTCACGTCGTGGCCCTGCTGGGCGAGCCGCTCGGCGAGATGACCCATCCTGCGCTCGGCGCCCCCCACCGTCCACGGGAAGAGACAGTCGTAGATGAGGCAGACGCGCACGCGGCAGTAGCCTAGTGCGACGCTTCGGAGGCCGACCGGGTTACCAACGGCATGCAGCGGTGTAGCAATGGCGGGCGGTCGGACCCACTGGACACATGAGCACTCTTGAGCATCACACGCCGGGATCAGGCCCAGTGGACGAGCACGGTCAGCGGCCGCTCGTCTCGGTGGTCATCCCGTGCCTCAACGAGGAAGAGAACATCGAGGCCTGCGTCGGACAGGCCCTCCGCGCGATGTCCGACGCAGGGATTCCCGGCGAGGTGGTCGTCGCAGACAACGCGTCGACCGACCGGAGCGCCGCCCTGGCGGCAGCCGCCGGCGCCCGGGTGATCCACGAGCCGCGCCGGGGCTACGGATCGGCGTACCTCGCCGGCTTCGCCGCCGCTCGCGGCACCTACATCGTCATGGGCGATGCCGATCTCACCTACGACTTCAACGAGATCCCGCGCTTCGTGGCCGAGCTCGACAAGGGTGCCGAGCTCGTCATGGGCGATCGGATGGGCAACATCCAGCCCGGGGCGATGCCCTGGTTGCACCGCTATGTCGGCAACCCCGTGCTGAGCGGCATCCTCAACGGGTTCTTCAAGACCGGGATCAGCGACGCGCACTGCGGCATGCGAGCGCTGCGTCGGGACGTGCTGCCGCGGCTGGACCTCCGCACGACGGGTATGGAGTTCGCATCGGAGATGGTCATCCGCGCGGGTAAGGAAAAACTCCGGATCGCCGAGTTCCCGATCGACTACCACCCCCGCGGCGGGGAGTCGAAGCTGAACACGTGGCGGGACGGCTGGCGGCACCTCCGCTTCCTGCTCGTCCACTCGCCGACGCATCTCTTCGTTCTCCCCGGGGCGCTGCTGGCCGCACTCGGCCTCATCATCACGGCGGTGTCGATCACGGGCCTCGAGGTCTTCGGCCGTCGGTGGCAGCTGCACACCACGGTTGGTGGGTCCATGCTCATGATCGTCGGCGTGCAAGTCGTGGCCCTGGGTCTCTGCGCCCACGCCTACGGGGCCTACTTCATGGGCGAGAAGGACCCGTGGTTCGACCGCATGAGAGCGCGGTTCCGGCTGGAGCACGGCCTGATGCTTGGCATGTCGGTGACCCTCGCCGGGCTGATCACCGGCCTGGTGATCCTCGCGATGTGGATCCAGAACGGCTTCGGTTCTCTCTCGGAGGAGCGCATGGCCATCGTGGCGACCACGGGCGTGACGATCGGGTTGCAGGTGATCTTCTCGTCCTTCCTCCTGAGCATCCTCGGTCTTCGGCGGATCGCCGACACCGGCTCGTGACCGGAGGGCGGCGAGCAGCCGCCACCAGGGTGTGCGCTGTCATCAGGGAGCGCTGAACTCTCCTGTCGCTCCGGTGGAAGACGGCCGCCTGACGGTGGACGGGGTCGGAGCCGTGAACTCCGGCGTGGTGGGCGCTGCCGCTGGGACGGTCCGGAACTCTCGCGGCGGCGCAGTCGTGACCGGGTGAGCACGCCGCGCGAACTCCGTCACCGGCCGGCGGACGGCTACGCGTTTCGGCTGCTGCCGCTTCGCGGCGGCGCTCTGAGCCCGGGCCTGCACGCTGATGGTGCTCGCCAGCGCCGCCGCACCGGCCGCAGCCTGGGCTGCCGCCCCCCGCAGGGCCGACGTGTCGGCCGCGGGCCGCGCGGCACCGCGGGCGGGCCGGCCGTGGGGCGCGTGCTGGGCAAACGGTGAGGTCAGGCGGCCAGGCACCCCGTCCACCGCGCAGTAGATCCCTCCCCCGCCGGTGCAGGCGGCCGCCACGAGCACCGCCGTCTTCGCCGCCGAGCCGGTCAGCGGCGTCGGGTCCCCGGAGCGCAGCAGTGCGTACCGCAGTCCGTCTGCGGCCGCCTGAAGGCTCCACTGAAGGCGCTCACCGAACGTCGAGGCGTCGACCGGCATGGCGAGAGCCGGGATGGGCGCGAGAAGGGCGAGTCCGTGCCGAGCGACGGCGAGGTGCACGATGGTCGCCCGGCATTCCGGGCAGGTCGCTGCATGCGTCGTCGCTGCGCGCGCGCCGCCGAACCCCGACAGGGCGGCCGCCGCCACGAGCGACGCAGCGTGGTCCGGGCACGGCTTCGTCCCGGCCTGGGCAGCGACCGCGGAGACGAAGGCCATCATGGCCGGTCGCTTGCGTCGATAGAGCGTCGGGCGGGACAACCCAAGGCGCTTCGCGAGCTGCTTCTGATCGGTCCGGAGCAACTCCGCCCGTACCAGCTCGAGATCGACCGGGTCCAGGTCGGCCAGGACCGAGTTGACCGAGCGGACCATGCCGAGGACCTCGCGCATCGTCGCTCGCTGCTCCGCATGCTCCGCGACATCGATGCGAGGCGGCCCCAACTGGTCGAGCACGTCGACGCCGACCGGCTGTTCCCGTCGCTCGCGACCGTAGGCCTTCTTGGCGAGATTCTGCACACACCGGGCGGCGTAGGCGAACGGGTCATCAAGATCGGGGCCGTTCTCCATGCGGTGGGTGACCGCGAGGATCGCGTCCTGAACCAGGTCGTCGGCGAGGTTGCGGCTCCGGAGGTCTGCGAAGAGCGGCGCGCGCCCCACGAGCCGGGTGAGCATGGCGTGAAGTTCGGCGGCGAACTCCTCGTCGCTCGCCCGCGACGAGCGCCGGTTCGGCGCCTCGTCGACGCGCACGCGGATCGCCACTACGGACGCACCCGGACGGCGATCGTGCGACTGTGGCCACTCGCATACCGACGGCGATCCCCCGGCAGCACGAGCGCCCGGAACCGGTAGGTCGTCGCGTGAGTCGTCTTCGTGAAGCGGTGCCGGGCGACGAACCGGCCTCCGCGGGCCCGCGTAGTCGTGGCCTTGGCGAAGGTGAACCAAGAGCGGCCTAGGCGCACCTGGACGCGCACAGTGAGACCGCGGGCCGGGATCAGGCCGGCCACACGCCCACTCAGCGCGAGCCGATCACCGTTACGCAGGGCACGTCGTGAAACCCGCAGGCTCGCGTCCTGGCGCACCTGCAACGACAACTGGCCGCTACTGCGATTCGCGTTGGCTCCGGCCGTAGGGAAGTAGACGACTCGCACGTCCCGGCTCCGGCCTCTGGCAGCGAGGGGAACGACAAACGCTCCGGCGTCGTCCGTCGTCGCCGAGGCCACAGCGTGCCAGTGCGACTCGGCTGCCCCGATGGGCTTCTCGATGACGTGCACGCGGGCGGCAGCGATCGCGTCACCTCCGGATGTGCGCAGCGTCCCACGGACGCGCGTGCCATCGACATAGCCCACGACAGCTCGGGTGCTGCTGTGCGCGTGCCCCCGGGTCCCGACGATGAGGCGTGCCGTCACCACCGCGTCGAGTGTGCTCGGTCGCCCGTTGACCCCCGGGCCCCGGTCGGGGTTGCTCAGCGTGGTGATGGTGGTCGTGCCGGTCAGGACCGTCGAACCGCCCGGCCCGGCCGGCCCGGCCGGACCGGAGGGCCCGCCTGCGCCGGCTGCGCCGGGGGCACCCATCGCGGCGGCAACCTCCGCGGGCGTCAGAAACGGGGCCTTGTTGTCCACCATGATCGACCATTGCGGACTCTGAGCCTTGTTCACGCCGGTCGCGTCGACCACCTCAAGGCGGACGAGGTGCTTCCCTTCGTCGAGGGAGGTCGTGTCGAGCGTGACCGATCCTGTCACGGGTGTGGTCCGGCATGGCACCGGGTCCCGGAACGGAAGCGCGCACTTCCCGCCGTTGTCGTTGACCGGGCCGACGACGGATTGGCTCCCGTCGACCATCAGTCGTTGCTGGTACAACCCGCCGCCCTGATCGCTGGCGGAGTAGGTGAGCGTGCGCTCGCGGTCGGTGTTCGTCGCCGTCACCAGGGAACCGGCCGGGGCTGCCGTGATCACGGGGTCGGCGTCATCGGTGAGGTCGAGGCGCATCTGACGTAGCCGGTATGAGGTCAGACCGGGCGGGCATCCGGCGGCGCCATCGCAAAGTGCTACGAAGGACAGGCTTTTCGCGCTCGGTAGCCGGAGATCGATGGTCTCGGTTCCTCGCTCTGTGCATCCGTACGCTCTGACGCACTGCTCGATGATCCCGTCGTTGCTTCGTAGGATCGCCTTTGGATTCCCAAATGCCTGATCCGCGCCCGCGGCCATGCTACGGAGGCCCGATACCCGCACGATCCGTGTATCAGGCGGAGCCACGAAGGTGTAGTCGCTGTAATCGCCCTGCGAGTGGGCGTGGTCCGGCCCAAAAGCGACCTCGATGTCTCCGCCTGATGCGCAGTTGTTGCCGTAATAGGTATACGCGCCATGCACCTCCGGGACCCATCCGTTCGTCTCCGGGTGGTCTGGTCCCATGCACCCCTTGAGCCGTCCCGGGATCGACGGGGACTTCTGAAACAGGCATTCGGTCTGTTGAGAGGAAGTACGTGGTCATATGGCTCGTGGAAGGAAGTACCCGCCGGAGTTGCGTGAGCGGGCCGTCAAGACGGTGCTGGAGTCCGGGCGTCCGATCGCGCAGGTCGCCCGCGACCTGGACGTGCACAAGGAGTCGCTTCGGAACTGGGTGCGGCTCGCCGAGGCCGACGCCGGAACGCGCAGCGACGTGCTGAACACGGTCGAGCGCGACCGGATGCGTCTGCTCGAACGTGAGGTCAAGGAACTGCGGCGGCAGAACGAGATCCTCAAGGCCGCTTCGGTGTTTTTCGCCAAGGAGCTCGACGGGACCCCGCGGAGGTGAGCGCCTTCATCGAAAAGCAGCGGGCGGCCGGCTTCGCTGTCGAGCTCACCTGCCGCACCCTCGGGACCTCGCCCTCGGCGTTCTACCAGCGCGCGACCGGGGTGTTGTCGACCCGCGCGCAGGAAGACGCCGTGTTGCTCGAGCAAATCCGGGCGGTGTACCGCGCCAACTACGAGGCGTACGGATCGCTGCGCGTGTGGAAGGCGCTGCGCCGTCAGGGCGTGCAGGTCGGCCGCGGCCGCGTTGAGCGGCTCATGGCAGCGGACGGTCTGATCGGGGCCAAGCGCCGCGGCCGAGCGTGGAAGACCACGGTCGCTGACCCGGCCGGCTCAGGGCGACCGGACCTGGTCAACCGCCAGTTCACCGCGACCCGGCCGGACGCGCTGTGGATCGCCGACTTCACGTATCTAAAGTCGTGGGAGGGCGTGGGGTTCTTCAGCTTCGTCCTTGACGTCTACTCCCGCCGGGTCGTCGGCTGGCAGCTCGCCGGCCACATGCGCACCGACCTCGTGCTCGACGCGCTGAAGATGGCCTTGGGCACCCGCCGACACGGCGCCGATCTACAACTTATCCATCATTCGGACAGGGGATCGCAATACACGAGCTTCGACTTCACCCAAGCGCTCCTGGACAACGACGTGCTCGGCTCGCTCGGCTCGACCGGTGACGCGTACGACAACGCGATGGCCGAGAGCTTCGTGGACAGCTTCAAGACCGAGCTGATCCGCGACCGCGTCTGGCAAACCCGCACCCAACTGGAGCTCGCCGTTGTGGAGTGGGTCGGCTGGTACAACCACGACCGCCTGCACTCCGCGATCGGTCACATCCCGCCCGTCGAATTCGAGACCCTCTACGCGATACGGTCCGGCTCACCCCTCTCCCACTGACGAGAGAGGAAACCCAAACAACAAGTCTCCGTGAAACCGGGACGGCTCACCTCGACCGTGTAGGTGGCTGCCCGGCCGGCCGAGGCTGGCAGCGCGACGAACAAGATCGATACCGCCGCGGCGAGTGCGACCGCGCGCCATAAGGTCGGCGGTAACGAAGGGTGGTGCTGTCTCGGGTAGGTCATCGGTCCCCTGTCGGCTTGGATGCTCGAACCAATCAGGCACGACCTCCCGATGTGTCTCAGGAACGCGGCGGAGCCGCAACACCCGGGGTGATGGCACTGACGGTCGGGCGTCTGCTCCTATGCTCCGAACTGTGGCAAACGCGGCTCAAGGCAGGTCGTCTCGCTCGGGGGGTCCGTCGCGACGCGGGACCGGCGCCGACGCCGAGGATCGCCGCCGGCGTCGTGTGGCGGCCGTGCCTAGGACCATCTCTTTCCCGCCGGACCTGCCCGTCAGCGGACGCATCGACGACCTTGCTGCCGCTATCGGCAAGCACCAGGTCGTCATCGTCGCCGGCGAGACGGGATCCGGCAAGACGACGCAGCTGCCGAAGCTCTGCCTGAAGCTCGGACGCGGCATCGACGGGACGATCGCGCACACGCAACCCCGCCGCATTGCGGCCCGGTCCGTCGCGCAGCGCATCGCGGAGGAGCTGGCGACGCCGCTCGGGGCGACGGTCGGCTATTCGGTGCGGTTCGAGAACAAGTCGTCGGACACGACGCTGATCAGACTCATGACCGACGGACTCCTCCTGGCCGAGATCCAGCGGGATCGCCTGCTCAGCAGATACGACACCATCATCGTCGACGAGGCTCACGAGCGGTCGCTCAACATCGACTTCCTGCTCGGCTACCTGCGGCGGATCCTGCCGGCCCGGCCCGACCTGAAGGTGATCATCACCTCGGCGACGATCGACAGCGCCCGGTTCTCGGAGCACTTCGGGGACGCACCCGTTGTCGAGGTGTCGGGGCGCACGTACCCCGTCGAGGTCCGCTACCGACCGCTGGGGGCCGACGAGCACGCACCCGAGGCCGACGAGGACGAGGATCCGGCCGACGCCCTTCAGGGACACAGCGTCGGCGACCGCGACCAGTCCGAGGCGATCGCCGACGCAGTCGACGAGTTGCTGGATGAGGCGCCCGGCGACATCCTCGTCTTCCTCAGCGGCGAGCGCGAGATCCGCGACGCCGCCGACACGCTGAGCGGCCGCGTGCCCTCGTCGGTCGAGATCCTGCCGTTGTTCGCGCGCCTCTCCACCGCCGAACAGCAGCGCATCTTCCGGCGCGGGGACTCGAAGGCGGGGCGGCGCGTGGTCCTCGCGACGAACGTCGCCGAGACCTCGCTGACCGTGCCGGGCATCAAGTACGTCATCGACGCCGGCACCGCACGGATCAGCCGCTACTCGACCCGGCTGAAGGTCCAGCGCCTGCCGATCGAGCCGATCTCACAGGCGTCCGCGCGGCAGCGGGCCGGGCGTTGTGGTCGGACGTCAGACGGCATCTGCATCCGGCTCTACTCCGAGCAGGACTTCGCCAGCCGGCCGGAGTACACCGACCCGGAGATCCTGCGGACGAGCCTGGCCGCCGTCATCCTGCAGATGGCGCTCCTCGGTCTGGGGGCGATCGAGGACTACCCGTTCGTCGACCCGCCCGACCGGCGGCAGATCCGTGACGGCGTGATGCTCCTGCAGGAGCTTGGTGCCATCGCGCCGGGTGCCGCAGAGATCTCCGTCCCGCGCCTCACGAAGGACGGCCGGCGGCTCGCCCAGCTCCCGGTGGATCCGCGGCTCGCGCGAATGGTGCTCGAGGCCGACCGCCTCTCATGTGCGGAGGAGGTCATCGTCATCGTCGCCGCCCTGTCCATCCAGGATCCCCGCATCCGCCCGAGCGACGAGCGCGGCAGGGCCGATCAGCTCCACGCCCGGTTCAAGGACGAGCACTCGGACTTCCTGACGCTCCTCAACCTGTGGCGGTATCTCGAACAGCAGCAGGAGGACCTGTCGCGCTCGAAGTTCAGGAAGCGGTGCCGCGAGGAATTTCTGCACCACCTGCGGATTCGCGAATGGCAGGACCTCGTCGCGCGGCTGCAGCAGGCCACCCGCACGACGAGGGTCACCCTCAACCAGCAGCCCGGCACCCCGGAGCAGATCCACCGCGCACTGCTCAGCGGGTTGCTCTCCCACGTCGGTGTCCGCGACGCCAAGCGCCGCGACTACCTAGGCGCGCGCGGTTCGCACTTCCGGATCTTCCCGGGCTCGGCACTCGGACGCGCGACCCCGGAATGGGTCATGGCGGCAGAGCTCGTGGAGACCTCCCAGCTGTTCGCGCGCACGGCGGCCAAGATCGATCCGAGGTGGATCGAGCCGCTCGCAGCCGACCTTCTGAAGCGGACCTACTCCGAGCCTCGCTGGGATCTCCGCAAGGCCGCCGCCGTGGCCACCGAACGCGCGACGCTCTACGGCCTGCCGGTCGTGGCCGGGCGGACCGTCACCTACGCGCCGATCGATCCGGAGCTCGCCCGCGAGTTCTTCATCCAGCACGCGCTGGTGGAGGGCGACTGGGAGACTCGCCACGAGTTCGTCGCGGAGAACCGCGAGGTCGTCGACCAGGCGCTGGCACTCGAGGACCGCCTACGACGTCGCGGACTGCTGGCCGGCGATCACGTCCGTGCGGCGTTCTTCGAGGAACGAATCCCCGAGGGCGTCGTCTCCGGGGCACACTTCGATCGCTGGTGGCGCGAGGAGCGTCGGCGGCGCCCCGGCCTGCTCACCTACTCGCGCGAGCTGCTCATCGACCCCGCGGCCCGGGCCGACCTCGACCCGAAGGGCTTCCCCGCTGCCTGGCGCCAGGGGAACCGGCTGCTGCGCCTCAGTTATCGCTTCGACCCGGGCGCGGCCGACGACGGCATCACCGTCCACGTCCCGCTCGCCGAGATCGCGGACGTCGACGCCGACGAGTTCGAGTGGCTCGTCCCCGGCCTGCGCCGCGAGCTCGTCGTCGCGTTGCTCCGCGGTCTCCCGAAAGACATCCGGCGGCGTCTGCTGCCGATCCCGGAGACGGCGCAGTCGGTGCTCGCCGCCGTGCGACCCCGCCGTGAGCGTCTCGCCGACGCGCTCGCGCGGGAGCTCGAGCGTCAGAAAGGTGTCCGGGTCGAGGCCCATCAGCTGAGCCGCGCCGGCCTCGAGCCGCACCTACGTGTGGCCTTTCAGGTCGAGACGGCCGACCGCACGATCGTGGCCCGCGGACCGGACCTCGACGTGCTGCGCGCGCAGGTCCGCCCGACACTGCGTCAGGAGCTCGTGGCGCAGACGCCCGAGCTGCAGGCGACCGGACTGACCGGCTGGTCGATCGGCACGCTGCCCCGTGAGCTGCGCCTCCCCGGGGAGGGCGTGACGGTCTATCCGTCCCTCGTCGACGAAGGCGCGACGGTGGGGGTCACCGTCCTCGATTCCCGTGACGCCCAGGCGCGGGCGATGGCGGCCGGGACGCGCCGGTTGCTCCTGCTGAACTGCCCGTCGCCCACGCGGCGGGTTCGCGGTGGCCTCGACCTGCGCGCCCAGCTCGTGCTCGCCGAGCCGGTGCTCGGCGGGATCGATGCGGTCCTCCAGGACGCGGTGCTTGCCGCGGTCGACTTCGGCGTCACCGAGGCGGGCGGTCCGGCGTGGGACCCTGAGACGTTCGCGACGCTTCGCCGCCACGTCGCGGGCCACCTCGAGGAGACGACCGAGCGGGTCGTCACCCAGGTGGTGGAGATCCTCGAGCTTCGCGCCCAGATCATCGCCGCGGTCGCGCCGCTCGTCGCCGAGGCGCATGCTCCCGCGCGAGCCGACATCCAGCAGCACCTGGCGCGCCTCGTGCACCGCGGGTTCATCGTGACGGCCGGCGCCGCTCGCCTCGCGGACCTCAAACGCTTCGTCGCCGGGATCCTGCAGCGGGTGGAGCGGCTGCGCTCGGCGGCGCCCGGGCCCGACCTCCAGAGCATGGCCGTGGCGCAAGCGGTCGAGACGGAGGCCGCTGCCGTCCGCGCCGCCTGGCCACCGGGCCGTGCGCTGCCGCCCGATCTGCTCGAACTGCCCTGGCTGCTCGAGGAACTCCGCGTGAGCCTCTTCGCGCAGGGCCTCGGAACGAAGGTCGCGGTGTCACCGAAGAAGGTGCGGCGGCGCATCGCCGAGCTGGCGGCCTGAGCCCCGACCGGCCGTCGGTCAGGGGCGGATGCGCACCGCGAAGAACGCGATGTCCAGGCGCCCGCCCGTCTCGCCGCCGGCACGAAGGAGCCGCAAGCCCGTCGCCTGCGGCGCCACCGAAAACGGGCGGGGCAGGTCGGTGCCCCGAGCCGCCCGCAACGGAATGCCGTCAGCAAGCGTCCCGGGCACGACCCGGTGCACCCCTCGCGTCCCGAGGTCGATCGCCCGCTCGTACGCCTTGTAGAAAAGCGACCGGATCGTCTCAGCGCCGCGGACCTGTGCGCCGGTGACACGCGCGTAGACGACCTCGTGTCGGCGAGGCGCCGGTACGTCGACAGACCGTCCCCAGATCGTGTGAGCCGAGCCGAGCGGCCGCGGGCTGCTGCAGCGTGGGGACACCCGATCGAGGGCAAGCCATCGACGCCCCTGGCGGACGCCCAGGACGTAGCGACAAAGGACCTCGCGGGCCAACAGCGGGGTATCGAGGGACCACAAGCGTCCGTCGACGGTCCCCGTCGGCCCTGCCAGGATCCGCTCAGGCGCGTCTCCACGTCGCAGCGCGCCGGCGTCGAGGCGATCGAGCCGTGACGTGTATGCCTGGTAGCCCTGCAGGAGGGGAAGAGGTCGCCACCGCAGGTCATAGGCCCACGCCGCGGCGATCTCGGTCGGCAACACGGCGACCGTGCGACCGCGGAGGTCGGCGAGAACCGACGGCGACAACGCATCCCTCGCGATGACAGCCCGGCGTCCGGCCCGCTCGAGGACGCCACGCCGCTCAGCACTCACCAGCGGAGCGAGTTGACGCGCGGCGTCACGGACGTGCGCGACGGGGGAGACGGCGTCACCGACCGCGTTCCCGCCCGACTGGAGGCAGCCTGCGAAGGACGCCGCAGCGAGGGCCAGCGCCATGGCGGGTGCCCACCGTCGTCGCCATGGCAGCACGAGGATGGCCGGACCGAGCATCCCGAAGATCAGGACCGAGTGCCCGCGGTCGTGTCGGACGATGCCGGCCTTGAAGCACATGAACGCGAGCACCGTCCAGGCAACGAGGACTCCGGCGGTGGCTCGGCGCCCGGCCACGGCAGCGTCGAGGTAGATGCCGATGCCGACGCCGAGCCAGATCAGAGCCGCCACCTGCCCGTTCCACGCGAGGGCGGGGTCGTCGACCGCCATCGCCTGCGAATACCCCCCGACGACGTCGCCGGCATTTGTGGCATAGGCGCCGAGATCGGAGAGGGCCTGGCCGGTGAGCAGCCAACCGGCGATCAGGGTCGCGACGGCCCACACCGCCCACCGCGCCCATAGGGCCACTGCTCGCCGAGGCGGGCCTACGAACGGCAGGGCGGCGCCGGCGACGAGGAGGATCGACACCCCGACACTGATCTTCTCGAGGACCTCCAGCCCGCCAAGCGCACCCAGGGCGGCGGCGAGCTGGGGCGCCGAGGGCGGCTCGTCGACCAAGAGGCGGACGACGACGGCGAACGTCACCACCAGGGTCGGCTCCGGCAGGCCCCACAGCACCGGAAGGAGCGCCAGGAAGGCGCCCGCGCGGCCGAAACGGCGCGCCGCCAGCGTCCACAGCACCGCAGACGACCCGACGCGTATGACGGCGAGATAGAGAAGTGCCAGCGAGCCGGACTGCCCGAACCAGAACGCCGGGGACCGCAGCCACCCGAGCGGGCCGTAGGTGAAGGCGAGCCCGCGGCCCCAGGCGATGCCGTCGTGGGCCGCCATGTGCAGACCGGCCTGCCAAGAAGGATCGAGCCCCGCCTGGGGGGCTTCCCCGATGGTCTGCCACGAGAGCGCGGCGAGCAGCAGGCCCACGCCCAAGCCTACGACCAGGGCGGTCCGCCGCGCGGCGGGCGGCGAGGGCGGCGGCGTCGCGGTCATCGAGCTGGCCATCGTCGTCCTCGCGTGGGGGCAGGCGGCAACTCGCGCGAGGCCAGGGACCGACGCCGCGAACGGGATGGAGCGTTGCCCTCGTAGTAACGTTCGCGACGGCCGCAGCAGGACGTGCCGCCGGTGGTCAACTGTAACGAAGACGTCATCCCCCGGTAGCCAATACCGAGCCCGGGCCCGTGACGTCCGGTTCGCATCGCGTGAAACTCTCCGTCGTCATTCCAGCCCACAACGAGGTCGACTCGATCGGCGCGACCGTCTCCTCGACGGTCCGCACGCTCGACGGCGCGGGCGTGGACTTCGAATTGATCGTCGTGGACGACGCGAGCGCCGATGGCACCGCCGGGGCCGTTGCGGCGGCCGCCGACGGCGACAAGCGCGTGCGCTGCGTCCGCTCACACCACCCCGGTGGCTTCGGATTCGCGGTCCGTGCGGGGCTGGAGCAGTTCACCGGCGACGCCGTCGCAATCATGATGGCCGACGGATCCGACGACCCGGCCGACCTCCTGGGCTACCTCGCGGTCCTCGAGGACGGCTACGACTGTGCATTCGGGTCGAGGTTCGTCACCGGCGCGTCGGTGCACGACTATCCGCGCTTCAAGCTGTTCGCCAACCGCGTCGTGAACACCGGCATCCGAGCCCTGTTCCGGCACGGGTACAACGACACGACCAACGCGTTCAAGGCCTACCGCCGCGAGGTCATCGAGACGGTCCAGCCGCTGCTCTCGAACCATTTCAACCTGACCGTCGAGCTTCCGCTCAAGGCCGTCGTGCGAGGCCACTCCTATCGCGTCGTCCCGATCTCGTGGCGCAATCGGCGGGCGGGCGAGTCGAAGCTGGCCCTGCAGGAGATGGGGAGCCGATACCTCTTCATCGTGCTCTACGCGTTGCTCGAGCAGCACCTCGCCCGCGGCGACTATCAACGGTCGGCTCCGTCGCCGGGCCGCCTGCGGGTCGGCGACAGCAGCGCGACCCTCGATGCCCAGGTGGCAGAGGCGCGCCGGTGACGGGTGCCGAGATGCTGCAGCGGCCGCCGGAGGCCGACGCCGATGCGGTCGTCCTTCCGGAGCGGACATCCGGCGCCCGGCACCACGTCCGCACCATGGCAGGGCTGGCCGTGTCGGTCGTCGCGCTCGGCGCCGTCATCTGGTGGGCGACGAAGCAGGAGACGCCGACGTTCCCGTCCTCGCCGCGTCACCTCGCCCTCCTCGGTGTCGCGGTCCTCGTCCACATCGGCGCGACGCTCGCGCGCGGATGGCGCTGGCACGTCGTCCTGCGCAGTGCGGGGGTGCAGCACGACGCGATCGACGCCTATGCCCTCACGACCGTCGGATACATGGGGAACACCGTCTTGCCCGCGCGTGGAGGCGAGGTCCTGCGGACGGTCCTCCTCGGGCAACGCTCGTCCGCGCGCAAGCGGGAGATCCTCGGGTCGATCGTCGCCGAGCGCCTGCTCGACGTCGCCGCACTCGCCGTGCTGTTCGTCGTCGTCACCTTCGGTGGGGTCGCGGGAGCCCCGGTCGGCCTCGCCCCGGCGATCGCCTCCATGGTCGCGGCGCTCCTGGCCGGCGTCGGTCTGGTCGTCTACCTCCGTGGCCGCCGAGCGGGCCGCTGGACTGCGTTCGCCGACCGCATCCGCCCGTTCGTCCTCTCGGTGAGAGCCATGCTCGGGGCCACGGGTCTGCTCCTGCTGCTCGTCAGCAGCGCCATCTGGTTGTCCGAGGGCGTCATCTTCTTCCTCGTCGGACGGTCGCTCGAACTCGCGATCAGCCTTCCCGAAGCGGCGTTCCTCGTCGTCATCGGCTCCTTCTTCGCACTGATCCCCGCCGCGCCCGGCTACGTCGGGACGTACGACGCCGCCGTCCTGTTCGGACTGAAGGCGCTGGGGATCTCCGGGGGCGCGTCGATCGGGTTCACGATCCTCGTCCGCTTCGTCCTCTTCGTGCCCGTCACCGTCGTCGGGCTCCTCTTCATGCTCTTCCGCTACGGCGGACTCGCGCGCGTCGCCGGCCGCCTGCGTCTGGCCAGGCGCGGTCCCAGCCCTCAGACCACTTCGACCAAGGACCCCATCTCGTGACCTCCGACTCCGCCGCCCCCGCCGCGCTGGACGATGCCGATGCCGGGCTCCTCGCCGACCGCACGGTCGTCGTCGTCATGCCGGCCTACAACGCCGCGAACACCCTTCGTCTGACGCTCGACGCGATCCCGCCCGGCTGGGTCGACGAGATCATCCTCGTCGACGACAACTCGTCGGACTCGACGGTCGAGGTCGCCGAGCAGCTGAACCTGCGGGTCATCTCCCATCCGCACAACGTTGGCTACGGCGGCAACCAGAAGACCTGTTACATGGAGGCTCTGCGCCACGGGGCCGACGTCGTGATCATGCTTCACCCCGACGGGCAGTACGACCCGTCCCTGATCCCGTCGCTCGTGCGGCCGATCCTCCGGGACGAGGCCGACATGGTCCTCGGCTCGCGCTTCAAGTCGCCGGGCGGGGCCCTCAAGGGAGGCATGCCGATGTACAAGTTCATCTCCAACCGCTTCCTGACGGAGACCGAGAACCTCGTGCTCGGTCAGAAGTTCACCGAGCTGCACACCGGGTACCGCGCGTACAGCCGCGCGTTCCTCGAGACGGTTCCGTTCCTTCGCAACTCGACGGACTTCGTGTTCGACTCAGAGGTCATCGCGCAGGCCGTCGCTCTAGACCAGCGCGTCACCGAGGTCGCCGTCGAGACCCGCTATTTCCCGGAGGCGTCCTCGGCCAGCCTCAGCCAGAGCCTCGTCTACGGCAGCAAGACACTGCTGACGATGGTGCGGTACTTCCTGCACCGTCGCGGTCTCGTACGGTCGCGCCTGTTCCGCCCGTGAACGGACGCGGACGCGGCGACCGCGTGATGCCGGGGTCCCTCTCGGACCGCGGTTTCGCGCTCGCCGCGGCCGTCATTGTCGCGGCCTCCGCGGTAGCGATGGCCGCGGTCAACTGGGGCGGCTTCTTCTACCAGGACGACTTCCTCTTCCTTCGGCAGGGTCACGACGCCGCGATGAGCCTGAGCTACCTCCGGGAGGGGGCGTTCGGGCACTTCTTCCCGGGCTTCCGTGCCGCGTTCTGGCTGCAGGACCGGACCGTCGGCCTCGACCACCACGTCATCGTCTTCGTGGTCGCGGCGGTACACGTCGCGTGCCTCCTCGCCATGCTCCGCCTGCTGATCCTGATCTTCGGGCGCCGGCCGGGGACGCTCGTGCTCCTCGGCATGTTCGGCTTCTCGGGGCTGTGGCTGTCGGGGTACCTATGGTGGGTCTCCGCCCTCCAGGTGATGCCGGCCACGTTGCTGACGATCATCGTCATCGACGCGCACGTCCGGTACCTCACCTGGCGCCGCCGCCGAGACATCGCGGTCGCCGCCCTCGGGCTGGCCCTCGCCCTCTGTTTCTACGAGAAGCCCGCGCAGCTCGTCGTTCTCCTGCCGCTCCTGACCCTGCTCGCGTTCTCCACCGCCGCGTCGTTTCGCGGGCTGCTCGCCGACCTGTGGGGCGCGTGGCGCCTGTGGGCGGCCTTCGGCGTCGTCCTGGCGGTCTACGCCATCGCCTATCTCACGGGTGACTTCTACGTGGCGACCGTGCACCCGACCGCGCACACGGTCATCAGCGCCGTGGCGCAGGGCTGGCACCAGGGCTTCGTCCCGGCCTTCCTCGGCGGGCCCTTCACGCTCGTCCAGCACGGGTCGCTCGGGTACCCGGACCCCACCCGCCTGCTCACGGTCGTCGACCAGCTCGTCGTCCTCGGGCTCGTCGTCCTCTCCGTCTCGCGCCGGCGCAGCGCCTGGCGGGGCTGGGCGTTTCTGGCGACCGCCTTCGTGATCAACGTCGCCGTCATCGCGTGGACCCGCGGGGGGCTGCTCGGCGCGGGCGTCGGCCGCGAGCTGAAGTATCTCATCGACATCCTGCCGTTCGCGATCGTCGGCATCGGCCTGGCCTTCCTGCCAGTGGCCCGCGGCCCGCGCGCCGAGGCCGTGCCGGCCCGCTCAAGGCCCGTCCCGCGGCCGCTCGTCGTCCTTGCCGCGACGGCGTTCCTCACGATGTTCGGGGTGTCGGCGGTCCGCGTCGCCCGATTCTGGCACGGAGGCGACAGCGCCCGCTTCGGCCGCACGTTCGACGCGACCCGGGAGCACCTGGACACTCGGCAGGGGACGGTCTACCTCGACGTCGACATGCCCGAGACCGTCCTGTCGTCGGCCTTCCAGCCGTACCAGCGCGAGTCGGTCCTCCTGCGGCTGTTCGGAACCCGGCTGCGCTACGCAGGGCAGGCCGACCGCACGCTCGTTGTCGACCCGGCCGGACGGGTGCGCCCGGACGCCCCGCTGGTCCAGGCGCGGCTGCTCCCCGCGAAGGCGACGATCGATGGCCAGCCGCTCCCGCCCGATCGCGGCGGCGCGGCGTGCCTGCGGTCCGACGACGCGCCCCACCTCATCAGCATCCCGCTGACTGCGCCGCTGCCGCCGGGCCGGCCCTATCTGCGCCTGAGGACGCGCGCGCCGCGACCGGTCAGGCTCCGCTTTCCGCAGCAGGCCGGGATCGAGATCGGGGCCATCGACCCGGCGCGCCGGTCGGTGGCGCAGCGTCTCGACGGCGGACCGCGGCCGCTGTACGTCCCGCTCGAGTCGCCGGGAGCCGGCACCGTGGACCTGCTCATCGACCCGGGCAACCCCATCTGCCTCGAAGGCGGGACCGTCGGCGTCCCGGCGACGGTCGGGTGAGCACGTCAGGATGTCGTCGATGAGCACCAGCGTGCCCACGGCCGCGGCCACGCGCGACGGCATCGCGTCCCCGACATCCCCCGCACACCGGTCGCCGGGTCGCGGCGACGGCGTCGCCGTGCTCGTCGCGGCAGGGCTGCTCGTGTGGTGGGCCATCCAGGCGTTCGGCGACCCGCTCACGCTGGACGTCGGCTTGGCCTACCAGGGCGGTCAGGTCGCCCTCGCGACGGGGCACCCGGAGCGCCTGGGTACGTGGATCTCGACGCCTTTCCTGGCCGTTGTCATGGCGGGGGTGTCGAAGACCGTGACGGTCGGGACGGCCGCGAACCTCGTCACCGTCGCGAACCTCGGCGTCGTCGTCGCCCTGCTCGCCGGCGTCTGGCGCGGGCTGCTCGGCGCGCTCCCACCTTGGGCCTGGCGCCTGAGCCTGGTCGCGATGGCCGGATTCGGCCCGATGGTGTCGTCGGTCTGGTGGAACCAGCTCAACCTGCTGGCCCTCGGCCTCGCCGTCGCCGGCTTCGCGCTCGTCGGGCGCGAGCGGGACGTGCTCGGCGCCGTGGCCATCAGCCTCTCCCTCGCCGTCAAGCCCCTGGTCGTCCTGCTGCCGCTGGCCCTGCTCGTGAAGCGCGACACGCGCCGGGCCGGGCTGCTCGTCCTGCTCATCACGGTCGGAGTCATGCTCGTGAGCCAGGGTGTCCTCGCGATCTGGGCCGGGGATGCCGGGGCCCTCGACCCGTTGCCGGCGCTGCGGAACTTCTCGCACAAGGCGCTGCCGGCGAACATCTGGGCCTGCCAGTACGAGAACTTCTCGCCGAGTTCGACGCTCTGCCGCCTCTCAGGAGGAGACAACTGGAACTACATCCGCGGCGTGAGCCTCGCCGGCGTCGGCCTGCTCGCCCTGCTCTTCGCCGACCTCCTGCGACATGCTGCCGGGCGGGCCTGGGAGTGGTTCGCGGTCGCCGTCGCGCTCTCCCCGATGGTGAGCCCGATCGCCTGGAGTCACTACCAGGTTCTGCTCGCCCCGCTCCTCGTCGTCCTGTTCGTCCGGTTCCTGGGCGAGCGTGAGCGGCTGAGCACCTGGGGCTTCCTTCTCGCCGCCTACGCGCTGACGATGCTCGTGTGGCAGCCCTACGGGACGCTGCCCGGCAAGCTCGGCGAGCTCTTGGCCGGCAACGACCGCACCCAGCAGCAGCTGATCGCGGCCGCCGGCGTGGCCCAGTTCGCCCAGTATGTGCTCCTCTTCGCCGCGGCGCTGCACTTCACGCGGCGCCCGCCGGGGGCGCCCCGCCCGCAGGCCGCCTGAGCGGTCAGCCGGCGGCCGCCGCCGTCCACGCTTCGACGTTGTGGTCGTAGCTCTCCTGCAGCACCTCGTCGATCCCGTACGTGAGGGACCAGCCGGGGAAGTCGCGCTCGAAGGCCGAGAGGTCGCTCACCCACCAACGGTGATCGCCGATGCGCGCGTCCGGCGACAGGGTGTAGTCCAGCTCCCGCCCGGCAATCCGCTCGCACTTGCCGATCGCCTCGAGCATCGAGACGTTCGAGGCACGGCCCCCTCCGAGGTTGTAGACCGCGGCGGCGCGAGGGTTCTCGTGGAAGGCGTGGAAGGCGGTGACGACGTCGTGGCAGTGGATGTTGTCCCGCACCTGTTTGCCCCCGTACCCGAAGACGGTGTACGGCTCGCCGGTCACCGTGCAGCGCATGAGGTAGGCCAGGAACCCATGCAGCTGGGCGCCGGCATGCTGGGGCCCGGTGAGGCAACCGCCCCGGAAGCACACGGTCGGCATGTCGAAGTACCGCCCGTATTCCTGGACGAGGAGGTCGGCCGCGACCTTCGAGACGCCGAACAGCGAGTGCGTGCAGGTGTCGATCGACATCGCGAGGTCGACCCCACCGAACCACCGATGGTCCTCCGGCAGCTCGAGTCGGGTCTCGGTCTCCACGAGGGGCAGCGCGTTCGGCCGGTCGCCGTAGACCTTGTTCGTGGAGGTGAAGACGAACGTCGCGTCGGGCGTGTGGGTCCGCGCGGCCTGTAGGAGGTTGAGCGTGCCGTTGGCGTTGACGGTGAAGTCCGTGTGCGGGTCGCTCGCGGCCCAGTCGTGCGACGGCTGTGCCGCGGTGTGGATGACGAGCTCGACGTCCTTCGCGTGCTCCGCGAACACCCGCATGACGCCGTCAGCGTCACGGATGTCCAGGTCGAGCGCGCGAAACCCGGCCACCTCGGCGCGCAGGCGCTCGGTCGTCGGAGCCGTCGTCGCCTCCGGGCCGAAGAACCGCGCCCGCATGTCGTTGTCGAGCCCGATGACGTCGAAGCCCTCGGCGGCGAAGTGGCGGACCGACTCGGAGCCGATAAGGCCTCCAGATCCGGTGACGATGGCGATTGGCACGGTGTGGGGTCCCTTCGGTCGAGGTCAGCCGAGGGCGCTCAGCACGAGCGCCTCGTTGGCCGTGATCCACGTGGAGATGTCGGCCAGCACCTGCTCGGGACCGCGCGTCGGTCGCCAGCTGGTGTGGGCGTAGAGGGCGGAGCAGTCGGAGAGATACACGCGTACGTCGCCGGGCCGCGTCTCGCCCGCCGACGTCACGGGGACCTCACGGCCCGCGATCCGGGCGCACAGCGCCGTCGTCTCCCGGAGCGACAGACTCCCCGCGCGGCCCCCGCCGACGTTGAACGTCGTCCCGGCCCAGTGCGCCGGATCCGCGAGCTGCAGCTCGACGAGCTCGACGAGGTCGTCCACGTGCAGCAGATCGCGCACCTGCTTGCCGGTGCCGCCGTATCCGATGTACCGCAGCGGGTCGCCGCGGTGATGGCTGAGCATCCAGTGGGTGAACACGCCCTGGTCGACCTTGCCCATCTGCCACGGGCCGGCGACCACGCCGCAGCGGTTCACGACGGTCGGGATGCCGTGGGTGTCGGCGAATTCGGCGACGAGCAGCTCGGCGGCGAGCTTCGTAGCGCCGTAGAGCGTGCGGGCGCCCGTCAGCGGGAAAGCTTCACTCACGCCGTCGGAGTCGACGAGCTCGTAGCGGTCGTCGGTCTCGACCACCGGCATGGCCTCGAGCGCGGCGACGGGGTACACCCGGCTCGTCGAGAGGAAGATGAGCTGCGCGCCGTGCCGAGCCGCGAGCTCCAGGCAGCGGTAGGCGCCCATGAGGTTCGTCTGGACGACGTAGTCGGTGGCGCCGTCGACGGAGGCCATGACCGAGGGCTCGGCGCTGCACTCGACGAGGGCGTCGATCGGACCGATGCGGGTGAGGTCGTCGGCCTGCCGGACATCGCCGTGCACGAAGCTGACGCCTGCCGTCCGGAGGCGCGGCAGGTTGAGCTCGGAGCCTCGGCGGAAGAGGTTGTCGCAGGCGACGACGTCCCACTCGGGGTGGCGCGTCGCCAGGGCGATGCAGAGGTTCGAGCCGATGAACCCGGCACCGCCGGTGATCAGGACGCGCTTGTGCGAGGAGCCGGAGGGGTGGGTCATCAAGGGGCGCCACGGGGGCTAGGCGCCCGCGCGGCAGACCTTCACGTTACCGGCCGAGGCGACGACGACGTGCCACGGCACCGGCGAGGCGTCGGCCCGCGTCTCCACGCGGAGGGCCCCGCCGGGGGCGGTCTGGGCCACTGGCTGCGTCGTGAACGTCGCGGCGAAGCGGCGCGCCAGCACGCCCGCCGCCTCGGTCGTGCTGACGACGACGGCCTCCCCGTCGGGCACGATGACATCGACCCGCGCGTCGCTGCTCGTCGCCCGTGAGAGGACGCAGCCGCCGCTGCGGCGCAGCCGCCCTCCGGTGATCATCGCCGCGGGCGGCGGGGCGGCGACCGTCGGCGGGGCCCCCGGCGCGACCCTGAGCGCGCCCGCTGCGCGCAGGACGTCATCGGCGGCCTGGCCCTGGGCCTGGGGGACGTGGGCGAGTGCGGCGGCGCTGAGACCGATGTGCCCGAACGCCCGCTCGGCCGAGAGCGCCAGGCCGGCAACGAGCTGCGGGGCGTTCTGGGGCGAGAACTGCAGGCCGGGATCGACGTCGGCGCTGACGAGGTCGAGGGCGCCGAGGCGGGCGCGGACATCGGCCGCCTGCTGCCGTAGCCCGCCGGACGTCGTGTCGATGATGTGGGCGTTCGACACCGCCGCGAACGCGAGGAGGATGCCCAGGAGCGTGACGGCCTGGATCCGCGGCGGCACGACCTGCCCCTCGAGCAGCTCGCAGGTGAGGAGCACGAGCAGGATCGCGCCCGTGTAGATGTAGCGCGGCGCGGCGGGCTCGTGGTACTGGGCGCGGGTCAGCGCCGTCAGGACCCAGAGGGCCAGGGGGGCAAGGGCAAGGGCGACGAGTCGCGGCCCGAGCCGGTCGGCGCGCCAGACGCGCAGCCCGGTCGCGGCGGCCAGCCCCACCAGGAGGATTCGCCCGTACGCCAGCGTCAGGCCGAGGACGCCTCCGGCGGCCGCCGATCCCGATTCGGCGGCGTACACCGGGGCGACGCCGAGGTTCTCGCGCCGCACCTCCGACTCCCCGTACCCGAGGTACCAGAGGGCGTAGAGGACGAGCGGCGCGACGATCACCCACCAGCGCTCGCGCCGCCGGGGGTGCAGCACGATCTCCACGAGGACCGCCACCGCGAAGGCCGCGCCGACCGAGGCGGACGCCAGCGACGAGGCAAGCAGCACGGCGGCGGCGATGTCGCCCCTCCGCGTGTCGCGGTCGAGCGCGAGGAGGGCGCCGAGCCCGAGGAGCACCGCCACGACGAAGCCGATCTGGAAGGCCCACAGCAGGTCGTCGCCGGCCGCGCCGAGCACCGCGACGAAGCCCGCCGCGAACATCGCTCCGACGTCCCCGACCCGCGCGCGCGCCAGGCGGAACACAACGATGGCGCAACCGAGGTGCAGCACGACGAGCACGGTGCGGAAGACCCAGTAATGATCGATCCCCGCCGTCTGGAGCAGCACCTTGTACATCACCACGGGGACGAGCGAGAGGTGCCCGTTGTGGGGCCCGAGCAAGGTCTCGGCGCTGACGCCGCGGCGGCGCGTGATCCAGTCCCACTCGTCGAAGAACGGGCTCGTGCCGCGCCCCGCATGCAGCAGGTATATGGCCGCGAGGCCCAAAATCACCGTCAGTCCGATGATGCTGGCGCGGGATGCTCGGGCGTCTCGGGCGGGCATGCGTGGGAGGGGGACGGCAGACCGTTCCCGCCCGCAGCATACGGAGGAGGCCGGGCGGGGGCGGGGCCGCGCAGCTCGCACCTCTACTGTTCCGCGCCATGGCGCTCTCAACGCTTCAGGGGGACCGGCCGCTCGAGGTGACCGATGGCACGACCGTCGTCGTCATCCCGCTCTACGGCCAGCACGAGCTGTTCGCGCAGTGTCTGAGCAGCGTCCTCGAGCACACGCCTGTCGACGTGCCCATCCTCGTGGCAGACGACGCCTCGCCCGACGAGGCCAGCCGGTGGTGGGTCGCCGAGCTCGAGGCGGGGGGGCACCTCCGGCACGCCGTCTACTGGTCTCGGGCCGAGATCAACGCGGGGTTCGTCGGCAACTGCAACCGGGCCTTCGCCCTGTGCGGGCGCGGCGACGTGCTCCTGCTGAACAGCGACTGCGTCGTCGCCGACGGCTGGGTCGAGGGTCTGCGCGCGGCCGTCGCGTCCGACGGGTCGATCGCCACCGCGTCGTCCCTCACGAACCACGGCTCGATCGTGTCGGTGCCGGTGCGCAACACGCCGGCGGAGGCGCTGCCGCAGCACACGACGCTCGACGTCGCCGCCCGCGCGGTCCGCGAGAACGCACGCCGTCTCTACCCGCGCCTGCCGACGGCGATCGGCCACTGCGTCCTCGTGCGGCGCGCGGCCATCGACCTCGTCGGCGGCTTCGACGAGGCCTTCGCCCCCGGCTACGGCGAGGAGGTCGACTTCTCGCAGCGCTGCATCGCGAGCGGGATGCAGCACGTGCTGGCCGACGACGTGCTCGTCCTGCACCAGGGCGGGGGGACCTTTCAGGCGGCGGGCTCGGCGACGCGCGACGCCCTGCAGCTCGCGCACGAGAAGCTCATCCGGCAGCGGTACCCCGCCTACCGGATCGCCGTCGAGGAGGCGGAGTCCGAGGCGGCGAGCCCCCTGGCGCGGGCGCTGGCCATCGCCGGCGAGGCGATTCTCGGGCCGCGCGTCACCGTCGACGTGCGCTGTCTCGGGCCCTACCTCACGGGAACGCAGGTCCATGCCCTTGAGCTCGTCCATGCCCTGTGGCGCACGGGCCAGGCCCAGGTCCGCCTGCTCCTGCCCGACGGTCTCGGCACCTACGCCCAGCCCGTCATCGAGGCGATGGCCGGGGTGGAGACGATCCGCGAGCGCGACATCGTCCCGACGACGCGCCGCGATCCCCTGGTCCATCGCCCGTTCCAGGTCAGCTCGTTGCGCGACCTCAGCCTCCTCGAGCTCCTCGGTGAGCGTCTCGTCGTCACCCACCAGGACCTCATCTCCTACCGCAACCCGGAGTACTTCGACCATCCCCGGCAGTGGCGCCAGTTCCGCGACCTCACGGCCGAGACCCTGGCCACCGCGGCCACGACGATCTTCTTCACCGAGCACGCGGCGGCCGACGCCCTGGCGGAGAACCTCGTTCCGGCCGGCCGGGTCCGCGTCGCGCACCTCGGCGTAGATCATCAGCTCGAGGGCCTGCAGGTCGATGCCCGGATCCCGGCGTTCGCCGACCGCGTGACCGACCGGCCGTTCCTCCTCTGCCTCGGGACGAACTTCAAGCACAAGAACCGTCTCTTCGCGCTGCGGCTGCTGCGCACCCTGCGGGAGGACCACGGGTGGGACGGGCGGCTCGTGTTCTGCGGACCGCACGTCGTCCGCGGGAGTTCGGCCGGTCTGGAGGCGGAGTACCTCGCGTCCCGCCCCGACCTCCGCGAGGTCACGGTCGACGTCGCCGCGGTGGACGAGAGCGAGAAGCGCTGGCTGCTCGGACGGGCCGCGGCGGTCGTGTATCCGACGACCTACGAAGGCTTCGGGCTCGTGCCGTTCGAGGCCGCGGGGGCGAACGTGCCGTGCCTGTTCGCCGCGGTCTCCGCCCTCGCCGAGGTGCTGCCCCCCGCCCTGTCGACCCTCGTCCCATGGGACCCCGCGCAGAGCGCCGCCCGGGTCCGGCCGCTGCTCGACGCGGGCGCCGTCCGGGACGCGCACGTCGACGGTCTGCGCGCCGCGGCGGCGACCCTCACGTGGGACCGCACCGCGTCGGCGGTCCTCGAGGCCTACCACGACACGCTCGCGCTGCCGGCCCGCGACCTGGCCCGAGTCACCGAGCAGCACATCCCGGACGCCCGGTACTGGGCCCTCCGGCATCAGATCGGCGGGACCGGTATGTCCCTCGTCGGTCCGGACCGGCTGCTCCCGGAATCCACCCAACGGGCCCTGGCCGCGTTGTTGCGCCGGGGCGCCACCCGGGGGCCGCTGCTCACCGTCCTCGGCGCGCTCGCCCGCCTCGGCGGCGGTTCGCCGCCTGACCGGCCGTCGCTGCCGCCGGCCAAGGACGACGACGGCGATGGCGACGACGACGAGAGGCACGACGCGATCGAGGACGCCGAAGGTGAGGCCCAGGTCGGGCGCCCGGACCCGCGGGCCCGGCGGCGGGCCCGTGAGGACGGCTGACCGCGCGGTCGACCGCATCGCCCGGGCCGACGCTGCTGTTATGGGGGGCATGCGTCTCACGCGCCTCTTCCTCCGGGCCACCCTCGCCGCAGTCTGCGCCGTCGCGGCGGCTGCTCCCGCCGCAGCCCTCGCGGCGGCCGAGCCCGGGCCCGTCAGGACGCTCGGCTCGGGGATCGCCGCGATCGCCCCGGAGGCGGCCGGCACCGTCGTCGCCGCGGGCTCGTCCGGCGATCAGATGCTCCTGACCCGCCTCGCGACGGACGGCACGCCGATGCAGACCATCCCCGCCGGCTCCGGTCGCGCGGCCGCCGTCGTCGAGCAGGCGAACGGGGCCATCGTGGTGGCCGGGGACGACGGCGGCGCGGTCGTGCGCGCCTTCACCCCCGACGGCCTCCCCGACCCGGGGTTCGGCTCGGGCGGCACGGCGCAGGTCCCGGGGATGTCGATCGCCGCGATGGCGATCGGACCGGGCGGCACGATCGTGCTGGCGGGCAGCGCGCCGGGTTCCGACGGGTTCCCGCGGGTCGCCCTCGCCCGGTTGCTGCCGTCCGGGGCGCCCGACCCGTCGTTCGCGGGTGGGAAGGTCGACATCGTCGCCGGGGCCGGCCGCAACGCCGCGGCGACGTCCGTCGCCGTCCTGCCCGACGGCCATGTGGTCTTCGCCGGCCGCGAGGCCCCCGGCCTGCAGGTCACCGGCGCGATCGTCGGGCGGACCACCTCCGACGGGACGCTCGACCTCGGCTTCGCGGCGAATGGGGTCCACCACTACGACGCACAGGGCGGTGCGAGGGCGGTGTTCTCCGCTGTGACGATCGACCCTCAGGGCCGGATCGTGGCGGCGGGCGCCGACCTACGGGCCGCCGGCTACATGGCCGTCTTCACCCGCCTCAGCGTTACCGGGGCCCTCGACCCCGGGTTCGGTACAGGCGGTGTGGTGCGCTTTCCGGCGTCCCGTAACTACACGGGTGACGACCTCGCCGGCCCCCTCGGCGTCATCGTCGCGGGCGGCGGCGAGATCGTCGGCGCCGGCGCCTATCAAGACTCCGGTCAGCGCTCGGCGGCGTTGTGGACGCTGACCGCCGCCGGACACCTGGATCCGTCGGTCGGCGGGGGCAGCGGGATGGTGATCATGCATCCGACGACGTCCGACGGGACCGGCTGGTGCGCCGTGGCCGCGACGCCGGACGGAAGCCTGTTCACGGGCGGGCAGAACGTGAGCTTCTCGGGGGCGGGTTCGGGCACCGTGGGCCGTTTCAACGGGTTCGGGTCGCTGGCGCCGCCGTACGCGGGCGGGTCAGGCCCGCCCTACGTCCCGCCCGTCGTCCGGCAGCCATCCCGGCTCGCGATCCTGCGCGCTCACGTGGTGGGCCGGCGGCTCGTGGTGCTCGCGTCGCTGAACGGCCGGGCGACCGGACGCGTGCGTGGTCTCTTCGTCTCCCACGGGGTGACGGCTCGGTTCTCGGTGCCCGCGCGTCGGCTGCTCCACATCCGGCGCGTGCTGTCGCCGCGAGCCCGCCGCGGAGGGAACGGCCTGCTCATCCTCCGCTATGCGGGGGACGCGAGAGTGCGAGCCGACATGGTCGCCCTCCACGCAGGCAAGGTCGCCCCCCGCCTGACGGCGGGCTCCGCCACGATCGATCAGAGCGGGTTCCTCGTGATGGCGGGCACGACCGTGCGCCGCGCGCGCGGCCGGGTCAGCGTGCGGTTCACGTACAAAGACACGCGAGGGGCGGAGGTCCCGCTCATCTTCCGCGTGCTTATCCGCCGCGGGCGCTGGCGGGTCGAGGTCAAGCTGCCATCCACCGCCGCGGCAGCCGGCGGCGACCTCGTCGTGACGTACGCCGGCGACGCGCATCGCCGGCTCGGCGGGCAACAGCTCGTGCGCGGAGTGACGACCGTCGCCGGCGTTTCGTGAGAATTCATGAGATGCGGCACGACGCGAAGAGCGCCGCGGCGCCCCGTTGTTACGCTCGGCCGATGCCACAGCTCATGGAGAAGCCCACCTTCGGCCGCGGACTGCGCCGTGTACTCCCGCTCGCCGCGCTCGCTTGTACCGCCGCGCTGCCCTTCGCGGCCCCTGCCTCGTCCGCGTCGGGCGTGAGCGTTGGACGCCGGGTCTGCACCCCCCCGAAGTACCCCGGCAAGGGAGGACGCTCGGTGTCGCTCACGACGTTCCATCTGAGCTGTGCCGGCGGGCGTTCGATCTCGCTCGCGCAGTACCGCTGCCGACTCAGGTACCCCGGCGTCAAGCGCACCAAGGTCAACACCGGTTGCAAGACCGTCCGCGGCTACAAGTGCTTCGAGCAGCGGCTCCTCAACAAGGGGTACTACTACGGCAAGGTCGAGTGCGGCAAGGGCCGGCGGGACTCGGTCTGGATCTACCGCCAGAAGGACTGACCATCACGAAGGACGCCTTCCGGTGACACGCTCAGGCGTGTCACCGGGTGGGACCACAGCAGGCCCGGCGCTCGGTTCCACGACGGACACTGAGCGAGTCGAGCGCTCGGACAACGCCGATCGGTTCGGGGCCAGGCGGCGCCAGATCGACGCCGGCAGTTCCTCTAGCCCTGGCTCCCCGCCCACCAGCCGAAACCGCCGGGCGTCGCCGCCCGCTCACGCCCGCCGGCCCCGCTCGTGCGCCGACGAGTTCGCTCGGATGGGTCTCGCCGTCGTTTGCCACCTCCGCCGTCAAGACCTACGCGGTCCGGCCCGCGGTCGGCCTCGCCCGGCGTGCAGCTCGCGGCGCGGGGCCCCGGGTGCTGAGGGCTCCGGGACTTCGTCCCGGAGCGCCGCTCCTTGCAAACGCGGGCAAGTCAGTGGCTGTCGATGCGACTATGTCGGTGGCTGACAAAGCGACTAGGTCGGGCTCCGAGGCTGTGCGGGGCGACACAGCCCCGCCGGTCGATTTCCCTCAGGGGTTGCAGTTCTCCCGGGTGAGTGTGGTAGAACCTTCCTCGTATCGGCGGCTCGTTGGGCCTCCCTTGTCACTCGAGACCCATTGAAAGGGGTTCCGGCAACTCATGTCTTTCCTGTCTAAGCGCACTGGTGCGCCTCTCGCGGTCCTCGCCGCAGCGGCCGTGCCGCTGCTGGCTCCGGCCGCCTCGAACGCCGCCATCGCCGGCGCGCTCGCTCCCAATTCCACGCTCGCGCCCGACCTGGTCTCGGCCACGGTGACCGCGAACACGGCCTCCGGGTCGACCGTCAAGTTCTGCTTCGACAAGACGCTCGGGTCGATCCCGGCCGCTAACGCGTTCTCCATCAACACCTACAAGAACGTCGCGTCGGGCGGCAACACCGCGGCCGTCAACGGCACGCAGTGCGTCGACGTCAAGTTCAACGGCGTCGCCGACACGACGACCTTCACGACCGGAACGGTTGCGGGCGGCTCGGTCGTCAACGCGTCCACGGGCACTAGGAACTTCGCCGACTCGACGGCGCTCATCGGGCCGTCGGCGACGAGCAACGGCACCCGCGGCCGGACGACTGCGCCCGACCTGACCGGCGTGACGTTCGCCGGCAGCCAGGTGTCGTACACGTTCGACGAGGCGCTCGCCGCCATCCCCGATCCGACGCAGTTCACGCTGCTCGGGGCCAACGGCATTCAGTCTGCTCAGGGCCTCCCTGCGCCGGCCGTGACGACGCTGAGCGCTGACCGCAAGACGGTCACCGTGACGATGAACGCGGCGCCCACCGTGGTCGCCAACTCCGTGCGTGCGCTCTACTCGGGCGTGGGCGGCACGGTCGTTTCGCAGTACGACGGTGACCCCGCTCCGCTCGAGTCGGCGGCGCTGGCCGGCGGCACGGGTGGCACGACCCTCCCGGACCCGACCTCCGCTACGGTCGTCGGCGACGGCTCCACCGGGCAGGTCGACGTCGTGTTTGACGACACGGTGACTGGCACAACGGTCGGAGGTGTCCCTGGTCCGGTTGCACCGGGCGGGTTCAGCATCCTCCTGTCGGACGGTCGGACCATTCCGGCTGACGGCGCGACGCTGCTGGGCACGAACACGGTGCGTCTCGGGGCCATCCCCGCTGGCGTGAACTTCAACCGTGGCGAGTTCATCGTCGGCGTCATCGCGGCCGCGGGTGCGGTCACGGGCCCCGCCGGTGCCTCCACGCCCGCCAACGTGCCCGCCGGCGGTAACACCGGCGCGTTCGCGACCGGCTTCACCACGGGTCCGGACGCCGTGGCCACGACGTTCAACGGCGCCACCAACTCGGCTGTCGTGACGCTGGACCAGCGTTACGCGACCGCCGTTCCCGGTGGCTTCTTCACGATCGACAACACGGGGACCGCGAACGCTGCGCCGGCCACGAGCCTGTCGTTCGGGAGCACCGCTGTCCCGGGCCGCACGACGGTCACCGCGCAGTTCACCAGCATCGCGGGCGCCCGCGCGCTGTTGATCAACGCCGGCGCACTGGCGACGTCGCTCGCGAGCCCGTTCGGGCCGGCCAACACGAACATCACGCAGGCTCTGGCGCCCTCGGCGTCGACGGCCGGCTGATCACCCTCACGATATGACGAGTCCCGGGTTCGTCCCGGGATCCGTCGATCGGGTGTAGTTGGATCAGGGATCGCCGCGAGCACGTGCTCGCGGCGATTTCTGTTTGTGGGGTGCGCCATTCGTCGACGACCGCACGGCGATGTCATCTTGTTCCCCGGGGGTCTGATAGCTTCGCCACCCATGCACCCTGGGCTTCGTCGCATCTGCATCGCCGTGATCGCGCTCGCGTGCCTCCCGGGCGCAGCGAGCGCTTCCGCGGCAGGTGATCCCGGTTTCGTGACCACTGCCGCCGACTCGATCAGCGGCGTGGCCGTCGAGCCGGGCGGGAGCTTCATCGCGGTCGGTCGTTCGGGGAGTTCGACATTCATCGAGCGGTTCGGCGCCGATGGGACCGCTGGCGTCGCGTTCGGCGCCGGCAGCGGCCAGGCGCGCGCCGTAGCCGCCCAACCGGACGGCAAGATCGTCGTCGCGGGCGACGACGACTCCGGCATGTTCATCCGGCGCTACCTCGCGTCGGGTGCCATCGACCCGTCGTTCGGGCTCGGCGGCGTGGTGAGGCCGACGGCCAAGTCGGCTCGGTCGGTGGTCGTCGGGCCGTGCGGGGACATCGTGGTGGGCGGGAGCGCGTCAGGATCAGACAGCTACGACCGCGTCGCTCTGGTACACCTCAACGCCGATGGCTCCCCGTACGCAGGGTTCGGATCGGCCGGGCTCAAGGTCCTCGACTACGGCAAGCAGTCCTGGGCCAACGGCGTCGCGCTGCAGCCCGACGGCAAGATCGTCTTCGCCGGGCAGCAGGCGCCGGGCTTGCAGGTCACCGGCGGCTTCATCGGTCGCGTCAACGTCGACGGGAACTCCGATCAGGGCTTCGGCAGCGGCGGGACGTACTACTACGACGCACACGGTGGCGCGAACTCGATCATCTCCGCCGTTGCGATCGACGCGGCCGGCCGGATCGTCGGCGGCGGCGCGGACGTGCAGCCGGACAAGATCCTCGCGGTACTCGTGCGCCTGAACGCGAACGGCACCCTCGACGGAAGCTTCGGGACGGGCGGCGTCTCCAACCCGCCGGCCTCGCAGAACTTCACCGGCGAGGCGAACGGCATCCGGCAGGTTCGCGTGCTCTCCACAGGTCAGATCCTGGGGGCGGGCGTCTACCAGAGCGGTGGGCTTCGCTCACCGGCGCTGTACGTCGCGACGGCGTCGGGTGCGCTGGATCCCACGGTCGGGACCAACGGCATGATCCTGATTCGCCCCGGCGCCAGCGGAGGCGAGGCCCGCGCGCTGTCGGTGGCCAACGACGGCACGATCTTCTCCGGTGGGGATACCCGTGACTTCACCGCCGCAACGCAGCCGGGCTACGTGACGAAGTACTCGCCTATCGCACCGCCGCTTGCGATTGGTACATGCATCGCGACGCCGATCCCCATCCCGATTCCCGGCACCGGTGCCGGGACCGGCACGACCCCGACGACTCCCACGACCTCGACGACGCCCACGACCTCGACGACGCCCGCGACCACGCCCACGACCCCGACCACGCCGACGACCCCGAAAATTGCACGGATCACGTCGGCTAGGCTCTCGCGGACGAAGATCACGAGGCGGAAGAGCGCCCGTCTGACCTACGTGCTCTCCTCCGCGTCGAAGGTCACGCTGACGATCATGCGCCGTCAGTCTGGTCGCCGCAGCGTTTCGGGTAGATGCGTGAGCGCGTCGTCGCCCACCGCGAAGAACGGTCGACGCTGTACCCGCTACACGAAGGTGAAGGGCAGCCGCCGGCTCACCGGCAAGAAGGGGACGAACACCGCCACCCTGACCACGACGTTTGCCCGTCACAAGCTGCCGATCGGCAAGTTCCGGCTGCTCGTGACGCCGGCGAACGGGGCATCGTTCCGCTTGTCGTTTTCGGTCGTCAAGGCCTGATCCCGCGTCGCAGCTGCGCGCGGCACGTCTGTGGGGGGCGAGCACCCCGAGTGGCTCCGGCGTCACGAGGTGACGCGGGGCCACGTCCTGCCGTGGCTCGTCGCCCACGCTCCCCTCGAGGGCCGGACCGTGCTCGAGTACGGGTGTGGCCAAGGCGCGGTCACGTGCGCTCTGGCCCCGCACGCAGGCCGCTACCTCGGATTCGACATCGATCCCATGGAAGTTGAGGCCGCACGTCGGCACGTGGCGTCGCGCGGCCTCGCCCACGTCGACCTGACCTGCGACTCGGCCGCTGATCTGGAGGACCGAATCGGTGCGTTGACCGAGCCCGTCGACGTCTTCTTGCTCTATGCCGTCCTCGAGCACATGACTGTCGGCGAGCGTCTGGCGGTCCTGCGACTCGCTCGGCGGATCGTCGCTCCTACGGGCCACATCGTGGTCGTCGAGTCCCCGAACCGGCTCACCCCAATCGATCACCACACGGGGCGCCTCCCCTTCCTGCACTCGGTGCCCGACGAGCTCGCCCTCGATCTGTACAAGCGCTCCCCGCGCCCGGAGTTCGTCGCCGCCATTGATCGCGCTGGGGAGGTGGGCGGCGAACCCGCACGCCGCATGGCGTTGGCCCGCTGGGGTCGAGGGGTTTCCTTTCATGAGTTCGAGGTCGTCTTCGGTGACCTCGCGGCCCATACGGTGGCGTCGAGCTTCGACGGGAACCTGTACCCGATCCGGCCGGTGCGCGGCGAGGAGCTGCAGCTCGCTGCGACCCTCGAGGCCTGGCGCCCCGACCTGGCTCCGTCGTGGAGCCGGACGTGGATCGACGTGATCCTTTCCGCTGCGCCGAGCCAGCTCGTTACGCACGTGCGCCCCTGGGCGCTTCGGCTGCCGCACGACGTTTCCGGTGCGGCGGTGCTCGCGGACGGGCGGGTCGAGCTTCGTCCCGGAGCGTGGCTACCCGTCGAGCTCCCCGCGCCGACGGCGGAACTGCATGTCGGCCTGATGGCCGAGGAGCCGGCAGACGCCCTTCGCGTCCGCGTGCGCGGGGAGGTTTCCGCGCCCGTTGCCCGCGACAACCGGGACGGCGTACCGCCTTGGCATGCGGTGCACTACCTGCACTCGCCCGCCTCCAGGATCGACCTGTCCCTCGCCGCGGGCGGCTGCCTGACGTACGTCGGCTACCGTGGCGCGCCCGACCCGGAGGCGCCGATGCGGCGCCCGATGGGTTGGTGAGCCGCGCCGGCGCTACTCGAACAGGCCCGCCGAGATCGACCAGCGGCCACCACGCCGGCTGAGCGTGAGTGGACCGGACGCCGTCGATCTGACCTTCGCGGTTGTCCCCGTGACCTCCAGCTTCGTGACCTTCACGTCGCGAAGAAGCTGCTTCTCCGGACCCGAGTACTGGGCCACCACCAGGGAGAGGGCCTCAGGGCACGTCTTGACCCCGCTGTTCTTCGGTCGGCCGAGGAGCTTGACCGCGTGCTGCTGCACGGCCGGGCTGAGCAGGGCGCAGGCACGCTTTGTGTCGCCGTCGGCGACGGCCCTGAGATAGCCCGAGACGACGGCCTTCGGATCCTTGCGATCGACGCCCGCGTTGCCGCCGCCGCATCCCGCGAGGGCAGTGCCGCCGGCGGCGATCGTCAGGATCGTGCGCGAAAGTGTCCCGTTCACGGCCTCAACGGTAGTACGTCTCAGGCTCCGAGGGCCCCGTCACCCAGCCGCCGCTCAAGCTCATCGATCCGCCGGTACGCGTCCGCCAGCCGCCGGTCCCGGCCGTCGTAGCCCCGTGGCCCGATGCCCGGCTCGCGACCGCCGAGCACGTCGCGGGCGATGGCCAGCAGCTCGCCGCCGTGATGCCGGTCGGTCTGCACGGCGGGCCCGGACCCGTAGGCGGGCCGGTCGGCGGCCACGACGACGAGGCCGAGGCCGTACCAGAGCTCACCGGGGAACCGGTCGCGGCCGAGGTGGCCCGGGACGAAGTCGAGGTCCACGTGGGCGACCTTCGGGTACGCCCCGTAGGGGACCGCGTCGAGGCCGGTGCGGACGACCTCGTTCCCCGTGTCGTGCAGGACGATGACCGTGTCGCCGACGGCTGGGGAGGCGAGGAGCGCCTCGACGTCCCGGCGCACGCCGTCGGCGGAGTGGTCGCCGTCGACGAGGGCGAAGTCGACGTTGCGACCCTCGGCCGCGAAACCGGCGAGCACCTCGGGCAGCAGGGCGTGCGAGTCCCCGGTGTGCAGCCGGACGTTGGCCGGGAGGTCGGGGATCGACGGCGTGATGAGGTCGAAGGAATGGACCTCCCCGCTGTGCATCGCGATCCGGCGCAGGCACGCACCCTCGGCGGTCCCGACCTCGATCGCCAGCGCCGGCCGCACGGCGCTGAGCAACCCCTCGATGGCAGCTCGCTCGCCGAGGCTCATCTGCCAGATCGGGTCGTCGAAGAGGTCGATGGCCATCTCAGCTCCGCGGGAAGCGGTGGCCGGCGACCCGGGCCGCCAGGTTCGTCAGGCGGCTCGAGTGCACGGCGACATGGGCGCGGCGGTAACCGTCGCGCTCGGCGCGTGCCGCAGTGGTCTCGTCGGCCAGCCGGGCCAGCTCGGCCTCGAGCACGCCGATGCGATGCCGGCACTGGCGCACCTCCTCGCGGGAGAGCGCCAGCTCATCCTCCCGCCGCAGGACCGCCGACGCGGCGCCGGCCGCGCCCAGCCCCAGCCGCTCCCGGACCAGGCGCCCGTTAGCGGCCTGCAGCGTGCGGTTCGCCCGCTCCAGCCCACGCATGTACCGGTGGTTGACGGGCGCCACGGCCAGGTGGAGCGCCGCGTCGGCCGGGTCAAGGAGCACGTCGGCGTCGACGCCGGCGAGCAGCAGGAAGTGGTTGGCCCAGTCGAGGTCCTGCTCGCCGTCGAGCGCGACCTCGGCGCGAACGGGGCCCGTGGCCCGGCCGCGGATGAGCGAGCCCTCGGCGTGCGACTGGAAGGCGACGGTGACGCCGGGCAGGTCGGCGAACAGGGCACGGGCGCGGTCGAGGTCGAAGTCGGTGAGGTGGAACTCGTTCTCCTCGCCGAAGGTCGCGCTGTTGGGGACCGAGACGACCATGCCGGCGCCGCCGCGGACGAGGCGCACCAGCTGCGCGGCGACGTCGTCGACGTCCGGTAGATGTTCAAGGCCCTCGAAGCAGATCACGACGTCCACGTCGCCGGGCTCGAGCCGGCGCAGGTACGCGAGCGCGTCGTCTGCCACGAAGGTCGCGGCCGTCCGCGCGCCGACCGTCGCCTGGGCGGTGTCGATCGCGGCCGCGTCACGGTCGACGCCGACGACCTGCGAGGCCACCTCCGCCAGCATCCCGGTCCCGTAGCCCACGCCGCAGCACAGGTCGACCACGCGCCTGCCCGCGCAGGCGCGGCGCGCGAGCGCGTAGCGGTGGCGGTGCTCCACCGCGATGAGCGTGTGCTCGCTCACCGCGTCCAGGCTCAGCCGTTCGTCGACACCCATGCGACCTCCTTCTCACGGATCAGTGCGTCCAGCTCAGCGAGCAGGCGCTCCTCGCGCCGCAGCCCGACGTCTCGCAACATCGAGTCCTCGCGCACGCGGTAGCGCCACAGCATCTCGGGGATGACGTGCCCGTGCAGGCCGGCGTGGGCCAGCTCGCGGTAGAGCGCCCAGTCCTCATAGCTCGTCAGGTCCTCGCTGAACCGGTGGCGGTCGAAGAGCCGCTTGCGCAGGACGGCGGTGGCGTCGCCGGCGACGTTGCGCTCGTCCACGAGCGCCGACCAGTTCCCGACGGGGCGGTAGCCCTCGGCCGGCGGCGTGAACGCCGTCCCGTCTTCGTGGACGTAGCGGCTCCAGGACGTGACGTAGTGCAGGTCCTCCCGCACCTCGAGCAGCTCCACACCCCGGGCGACGAACGATGGCTCGAGCACGTTGTCCGCGTCGAGCGGTACGACGTACCGGCCGCGGGACTGATCGATGCCGAAGTTCCGCGCGGCGCCGAGGCCGCCGTTGGCTTGGGCGAGGACCCGGATCGGGTAGCGGGTCGCGAGCTCGGCCAGGACGATGTCCTCCGGGGTGAACGCGCCGTCACCGATGACGATCACCTCGATCCGGGAGTGGGTCTGAGCCAGAGCGGAGCGCACCGCCTCCTCGACGTACCGCGGGAGGCCGTAGTACGGGATGACGACGCTGACGAGCGGGACGGGCTCGCTCGGCGGGACCCGCGACGCGCGCGGCGCGACGCGCCGTGGTGGGCGGGCGATGAGCTCCAGGTAGGCACCGCGGATGCCGTCGGGGTCACTGAGCGCCAGCGCCCGTGCACGGACGGCGGCCGGGTCGCGGCCGGCCCGGAACGCGGCCGGGTTGGCGACCGCGGCGCCGAGGGTCTCCATGAGGGCATCGACGCCGGTCGCTGTCGTCAGCTCACCCGTGACACCGGGTGCGACGAGCTCGGTGAGACCGCCGACGGGACACGCGATGACGGGGACCCCGGCCGCCATGCTCTCGAGCACGACGTACGGCCAGCACTCCCAGCGTGAGGGAGTGACGAGCACGTCGTGAGCCACGACGCAGCCGGGGACCTCGGCGCGGGGGAGGTTCTCGAGGAACGTGACGCGGTGGTCCCCGGCCGCCTGCAGCTCCAGCGTCCGCCGCATCGAGTGGCCGAGCGGCGCCGTATCGGTGTCGCCGCCGAGGATCGTCAGGCGCCAGTCGGCGGTGAACGCGCTCAGCGCGGCGATCAGGTCCTGGACCCCCTTGCGCCGCTCGCAGCGCCCGACGTAGATCATCCGCAGCGGTCCGCCGTCGGGGAGCTGCGGCAGTGCGGTCGGGTGGCTGCGGTCGAGCGGGTACCGGATGCCGACCCTCGGAGCGAGCGGCACCCCGGCGTAGAACCGCTCGTAGGCGCCGCGAATGTCCCCGCCGCAGTCGACGAGGACATCGGCATCGACGAGCGCTCGGCGCTCGAGGTCACGATGCATCCGCGCCTCGAAGTCCCGGTGCAGATGGCCGTTCAGGACGTTCGCCATCTCCGAGCTCGTGTGCAGGCGCAGGGCGAGCAGGGTGTCCGCGAGGAACGGATCGCCACCGCGGCGCGCCTGCGTCGGGACGAACCCCTCGCCGAGGTAGTCCGAGAACTCCACGAGGTCGGGTCCGCCGTCGGGAAACAGTGCGCGCAACGCGACGAGGACGCGGTGGGAGTACAGGTGCATGTGCGAGTAGAACTCGCCGTGGTCGGCGGGCTCGGGCACCGCGACGAAGGCGACCCGAGCGCCGCCGTAGTCGACGCGCGGGTCGTCGACGGCCTCCAGCTCGCGGTGCCTCTCGGCGTACCACCCCGCGGTGAGGATCGTCACGTCGGCGACCGGCGCAAGGACGCGCGCGAGCTGGGCGATGTAGGCGCCGATGCCGCCGCCGGCGAACGGGAAGAGCTCGCGCGAGCTGAGCACGATCGATGGACGCGTCATGCCAGCAGCTCCGGATGGCGGGTCAGCATGTCGCCGAGCGGCGCCAGGTGCGAGAGGTGCAGCCCCGCGCTCATCGAGTCCTCGCGCAGCCGGTAGGAGGCGACGATCTCGGGCACCCACACCCCACGGTGTCCGGCCTTCGCCATCCGGCACCAGAGGTCCCAGTCCTCGTAGCCCCACGGCATCCCGTGGTAGCCGCCGACCGCCATCAGGGCCTCCCGGCGGATGAGCGCGAGCGCCGGCACGTAGTTGCCGCCGCGGAAGCGCTCGACCGACCAGGGGTGCAGGCCGACGAGGCCGATCGGGCCGCCGACGTCGAAGCGCTGCAGGATCCCGTAGGCGAAGCTCGCGCCCGGATCGGCGTCGAGTCCGGCGACCAGGCGTGTCAGCCCGTTGCGTCGCAGGAGGTCGTCGGCGTCGAGCGTGAGCAGCAGCTCACCGGCGGCGTGCTCCGCGGCAGCGTTGCGGGAGGCGCTCAGGCCGCGGTTGCGCCGGTGGCGCAGGACGGTGACCGGGAGGTCGGTCCGCCCGGCGGCCCAGGCGACCGCGAGCGCCGCGTCGTCCTGCGGCGAGGCATCGTCCACGAGCACGATCTCGACCGCGGGCGCGCCCCCTTCGAGCGCCGCGGACGCGACGGAGTCCAGCGTCTCCTCCAAGGTGCGGCAGGCGGCGTAGGCGGGGATGAGGACCGACACCCGCGGTGAGCCACGGCGCGCGGGACCGGCCACGACCTCGGTGACAGCGTCGTCCGGCCCGCCGCTTTCCAGGCCGGCCAGCCGCCGTTCGAGCGCACGCGTCCGTCCCACGACCTCCTGCAGGCCCGCGCGCAGGGTCGCGTCCGGTTGGGCGCGCTCGTCGCGGAGGATCTGCAGGACCGAGCGTGGCGGGGGGACCGGGGCGGCCGCCGCACTCGGGACGGGCGGGCCGCCGGGCCGGACCGGCCGGTTCACGCGGGCGTCCTCGAGCGCCTCGATCAGCTTCGCGCCCATGAGGCGAAGTGGAATCTGCTCCGACCAGGCGGCGAGGCCCGCAGCCGCCAGGGCCACGGCCCGGGCCGGGTCAGCCGAGAGCTCGGCGGCGCGGGCGAAGAGCGTCTCGGACGCGCCGCGAAGCAGCTGTTCCTCGCCGGCCGGCACGGGCCCGAGCGAGTCGGTCACCACGGCGACGCCTGACTCCCAGGCCGCGAGGATCGCCGCGAGGTCGGGACTTCCCGCAGCCGCCGGCGTGACATCCACCAGGATTCGGGCGCGGCGCAGGGGATGCGCGTGGTCGGCGTCGGTCTCGGGGAGTTCGAGGTCGAAATGATGGGCGCACCGGAGGAGGTCGAGCCAGGCGGCCCCCCGGGCCAGCAGCTCCAGGCGCCGAGCGGTCGGGGGTCCGAGGGTGACGATGTCCAGCGGCGGCGCGGCGGCGGTGGGGACGGCGGCTGCGCGCGCGCCGAGCGGGACGAACCGGCTGTGGCACCCGACCCTGGTCAGGTGTTGCGCGCAGCGTTCCTCCGGGTGGGCGAGCACCGCCATGTGCTCCCCGACGGTCGCGTCGTCCTGCAATGTCACGGAGCCGTACGGCGCCAGCGAGAAGCCCATCAGGCGGGCGAGCGTCTCCCGTGAGAGCGCCATGGGCTGCTCGGCGAACCAGGCGGCGGGGTCGACGACGAGAGCCGGTGCAGACGGGTCCGGCGGCCCGTCCCCGACTGCGGCATCGACACCGACGGCGGCGAGCGCCTCCTCGATCCGGCGCGCGGTGGCGCGGACGCCGGCGAACGCCCGCCCGGAGGCCCTGATCTGCACCTGCTGCACGCCGCGCAGTCTACGGACGGATCCTCTCGCGCGGGCCTGTGGGCCCCCCGGCGGCGCCTCGGTCCCGGATAGGCTTCGGGGGTGTCCGACACCGCGCCACACGCCGCGTCGCCGTCCGAGGAGCTACCGCGTGCGGCAGCGCTCGGGCTTGCACGGGCCGAGCTCGCGCAGCTGGAGGCGGAGCTGGTCCGTCACCGGCTGGCGACGGCCGAGCTCGAGCGCGAGCGGGCGGCGATCATCCGGGAGCGGGCGGCGATCGACGCCGAGCGCCCGTCATGGGCGACGCGGCTGCAGGAGGCGGCAGACCGGCTGGGGGAGGCGGACGCACTCCTGGCGCGGCGCGAGCAGGAGCTCGCCGTCGAGGTTTCCGCACGTGCGTCAGCCGAGCAGGACAGACAGCGCGTGAGCGACGAGCTCGATGATGCGCGGGCAGCCCTCCAGGAAACAAGCGGGCAGCTCGAGCGCGTCCAGGCACGACTTGCCCGGGCCCAGCGATGGTCGCCACGCCATCACCTGGGCGTCATCGTCCACCGGCTGCGCGGCTGAGTCCCGCGCCAGGGGCGCCTACCAGTCCGGCAGCTCGGGCGTGAACTGCGCGAGCGTCGGCGCGTTCGCATCCCGCTCGCTGTAGATCCACTCGCTCCGCTCGCCAGGCCAGGTGATCGCCACGGCCGGATCCAGGAAGGAGATGCCCCGTTCGACGTCCGTCGTGTAGTACGCCGACTGCTTGTAGAGCACGTCGGCGACGTCGCTGCTCACGACGAACCCGTGACCGAACCCGACCGGGGCGTAGAGCAGCCGCATCGACTCGTCGTCGAGCTCGAACGCCTCCCATTCGCCGAACGTGGGTGAGCTCCGCCGCAGGTCGACGAGCACATCCACGATGGCCCCGCGACCACAGCGCACGAGCTTGGAGCAGCCGTCCCCGATCTGGAAGTGGATGCCGCGAATCGTGCCGCGCCGCGAGCGCGAGTGGTTGTCCTGGACGAAGGCATCGGTGATCCCGAGGCCGGCGAGCTCGTCGGCCCGGAAGGTCTCGCAGAAGAACCCGCGATCGTCCCCGAAGACCGAGGGCTCCAGGAGGAGGGGACCTTCGAGCCGGCTCGGGACGACGGAGAAGCGCATGCGGGAAGGCTGCCACACCGGTCGCGGCAGCGGCGCTCCGGGCGTCCGGCTCCCCGTACGCGTTCGCACCGTTTCCGACGGGCAACCTCTACCATGCAGCGGGTGACCGCCCTTGCCGAGTCGCCGGCGGACGCGCGCGCTGCCCGCCTCGCCGCCGCGCCCCCCGCTGTCGTCATCGACCACGCGTCCAAGACGTTCCGGTTGCCCCACGTCCAGTACTCGACGCTCAAGGAGCGCCTGCTCCATCCGTGGCGTTCGACGACCTACGACGAGCTGCGGGCGCTCAACGACGTGGACGTGACCATTCGGCAGGGCGAGTTCTTCGGCATCGTCGGCCGCAACGGCTCCGGGAAGAGCACGCTCCTGAAATGCCTGGCGGGGATCTACCGGCCGGACGCCGGAGCGATCACCGTCCACGGTCGCCTGTCCCCGTTCATCGAGCTCGGCGTCGGCTTCAACCCGGACCTGACCGCCCGCGACAACGTCGTGATCAACGCGGTGATGATGGGCCTCACGCGCCGTGAGGCGGCCGCGAGTTTCGACGCCGTCATCGCGTTTGCCGAGCTCGAGGAGTTCGTGGACCTCAAGCTGAAGAACTACTCGTCGGGTATGGCGGTCCGGCTCGGCTTCGCGACGGCCATCCAGGTGTCGGCGGACGTGCTCCTCGTCGACGAGGTGCTGGCCGTGGGTGACGCGGCGTTCCAGCAGAAGTGCTTCGAGGAGTTCAACCGGCTCAAGGCGGAGGGTCGTACCGTGATCTTCGTCACGCACGACATGAGCGCCGCGGAGCGCTACTGCGACCGGGCGATGCTCATCGAGCGCGGTGACGTGCAGATGATCGGCGAGCCGCACGCGATCGCGCGGGCCTACAACGAGTTGAACTTCGGGCGTCTCGTGCACGAGCAGGACGAAACGGGCCGGTACGGCGACCAGAAGGTCTGCGAGATCGCCGACGCGTGGTTCGAGAAGGACGGTGTCCGGACCGGGGAGGTGGCCCAGCACGAGCGCGTGACGATGTGCGCGCGCATCCGCTTCCACGAGGCAGTCGTCGACCCCGTCGTCGGGTTCAGCCTGCGCAATGATGTGGGCCACACGTTCTTCGTGACGACATCGGAGTGGGCCGAGGTGGCGACCGGCAGTTTCGCGGCGGGTGAGGAGCTGACCGCCCGCGTCGCGATCGAGGCGGTCATGTCCACGACGAAGTACGAGCTGACGCCGTCGATCGCGCGGGTCGGCGGGGTCGACGTCCTCGACGTCCGTGAGGACCTCGCCTCGCTGTACGTGCACGGCACGCGAGTGACAGGCGGGCTCGTCGACCTCCCTCACCGGTTCGAGCTGGAGCGCGGGTGACCGACGTCGTCGTCAACACCACGGCCGCTATCCCGGTGGCCCACGCCCCGACGCGGGCGGCCGAGGCGCGGCGGCTGCTGACCCTCACGTGGACCCTCGCGCTCAGTGACTGGAAGTTTCGTTTCTACGGCTCGGTCCTCGGCCTGGCCTGGACCCTCGTGCGGCCGTTCGCGCTGTTCGGGGTCGTCTACTTCGTCTTCACCCAGATAGCCGGCCTCGACAAGCGGGTACCCCACTACGGGGTCTACATCCTCACCGCCCTCGTCATGTTCAATTTCTTCGCCGAGACGACGAACGGGTGCGTCCAGGCGCTCGTGACTCGCGAGAGCCTGCTGCGGAAGATGCAGTTCAACCCCATCGTCATCCCGCTGTCGATCAGCGTGACGGCGCTCCTGAATCTCGGCATGACGCTCATCGCCGTGTTCATCTTCGCCATCGGTAGCGGCGTCTATCCGACGTGGACCTGGCTCGAGCTCCCGCTGCTCGTCGCCTTGCTGTTCGTGCTCGCGACCGGCGTCGGGATGATGCTCAGCGTCCTCTACGTGCGGTTTCGCGACATCCAGCCCATCTGGGAGGTCGTCACCCAGATCCTCTTCTACGCGTCGGCGATCCTTTACGTGCCGACGACCGTCGCCGAGAGCGCGGCGTCCTACTACCGGATGTTTCTCTGCAATCCGATCCCGGCAATCTTCACGCAGATGAGACGCGCCATCATCGATCCGCACGCGCCATCGATCACGCACGCCTTCGAGACGCCGGCATACGCCCTCATCCCGCTGGGGATCATCATCGGCATCTTCAGCCTCGGACTGTGGTTCTTCCAGCGCGAGAGTCCTCGCGTGGCAGAGAACCTCTAGCCTCGTGCCCATGAGCAGGCTCGGCGAACTGCGCTACCAGTTCCAGACGCGCAACGAGCACCTCGTCGACGCGCTTGGGGCCGTGGGTGCGCGCGCGAGCGTGGCGCCCGCGCCGGCGTCTGGCCCGGTGTCGGACGCCCTGTACGCCCGCCTCTCGCCGGCGCACGTCGCGGCGCTGGAGGAAGCGATCGAGGGTGACGTCGCGACGCTGTGGGCCGACCTGGCTCCGGATGATCGTCGACGTCTGCTGGTCTCCGTCGCCGCGTTCTACCGGCAGGAGGAAGCGCTGGCGACGATGGGGCTCACGGCGGCCGAGCCGCCCCCGGAGGTCCACGCCATGGCTCGGGGTCCGCTGGCCACCGGCGGTGACCTCGGGATGGCCGACTTCGTCGTTCAGACGTTGCTCGACGCTGGCGTCGAGCTGCCGCAGGGCGGGACCGTGCTCGATTTCGGCTGCTCCTCCGGTCGCGCCCTCCGGCCGATCGCCGCGTGGCGGCCCGACCTGCAGTGTCTCGGGTGCGACCCCAACGCCGAGGCCATCGCCTGGGCTGCCGGCGCCCTCCCGATGGCCCGCTGGTTCCAGAGTCCGATCGACCCCCCGCTCGAACTCGCGGACGCGTCGGTGGACGTCGCCTACGCGATCTCGATCTGGTCGCACTTCGCGGCGGGGCCGGCGGGCCGGTGGCTCGACGAGATGCACCGCGTCATCCGTCCCGGGGGGGTGTTGCTCCTCACGACGCATGGCCTTGACACGTTCGCCACGTACATCAGAGGGCACCTCATGAATCGCGGTCTGATGGCGGAGGCGATCGGGGGGATGCTGCGCGACGGGGTCCACTTCATCGACGTCTTCGGCGAGGCGGGCGACTGGGGCGTGAAAGACGAAGGCTGGGGCAACAGCTTCCTGCTCGCGGACTGGCTCATCGAGCGGGCGACGCCCGCGTGGTCGGTTCGGCTCCTTCGCCGCGGCCGGCTGGACGGCAATCAGGACGCCTTCGTGCTGGAGCGCATCGGATGACGGCTGTCGTGGATGACCGGCCCGACGAAATCGCGGCGCTCGAGGCGCGCGTCGCTCAGCTCGAGGCCGAACTCGCGCTGCAGGCCCGCGCGACCAACGAGCTCGTGGCCCGTGCCCAGGAGAAGCTCTACTGGCTCGAGCGCTGGCACGTGGACCTCGACCAGGTCATGGCGCGGCGGGGCGCGCAGCAGCTGCTCGAGGTGACGAAGCGCGGGCGGACCGTGCTGCGCGCGGTCCGGCGCACCAAGCGACGCCTGAGCGGTTGAGACTGTTGGGGGTCGGACCGTGCAGGTGAAGAGCGTGTCGGTCGTGGTGCCGGTGAAGGATGGCGCTCGATATCTTGCCGAGCTGTTGGACGCTGTCGCGGCTCAGCGCGTCGCCGGCGTGACCGTTGACGTGCTCGTCGTCGACTCCGGTTCGGCGGACGGTAGTCCGGGTCTCGCTCGAGACCGCGGCGCCCGCGTGATCGAGGTCGCGGAGTCGGCCTTCGGGCACGGCCGCACGCGCAACCTGGCGGCTGAGGCGACGACCGGGGACCTCGTCGCCTTCCTCACGCAGGATGCCACGCCCGTTCCCGGCTGGCTCGAGGCGATCGTCGACGGGTTCAGCCTCGCCGACGACGTCGGCGCGGTCTACGGGCCCCACCTCCCGCGTGAAGACACATCGCCGATGATCGCCCGTGAGCTCGATGCGTTTTTCGCCGGACACGCGGACGCGGCGACAGGAGGGCCCGCGGTCGCCCGGGCCGGCGGATCGTCCTGGCTCTCGAACGTCAACGCCGCGTATCGACGCGATTGCTGGGCCGCCATCCGCTTCGACGACATCCCGTACTCCGAGGACCTCGCGTTCGGACAGGCAATGCTCGCGGCGGGGTGGGCCAAGGTGTTCCATCCGGGCGCCGCCGTCCGCCACGCGCATGACTACCCGCCGGTCGCGTTCGCCAGGCGGTACTTCGACGAGTACCGCGGACTGCGCGCGAGCGTCGGTCACGTCGAGCCGATCCCCGGTCGACGGGCGCTCCTCGATGTGCGTGGGCTCGTGGCGGCCGACCGCGCTTGGATGGCCGCGCAAGGGTACGACGGGGCGGCCCGATGCCGGTGGACCGCGCGGTCCGTTCTGCACCACTCCTCACGTAAGGGGTTCGGTGCGCTCGGCGCCCGGGCCCACCGTCTGCCGCCGGCGGTCCAGCGACGACTCTCGCTGGAGGGGACCGTCGTCGCGGGCGCGCCGGCCGTGGCGACCGGCGGGCAGCCGGTGACGGGCGCCACGGTCGGTCCTCGCGGCGAACACATCGAGGCGCGCCTGGAGCAGCCGACGTGGCAGAACGTCTTGACCTTCTCCCGCGCCGGTATCACGTCGCTGCTACCGCCGATCCCCGGCCACGGGGCTGCCGGTCCGCTCCACCTCGCGGTCGTCATCCCGCCGTTTCAGCGGGGGTCGGGCGGACACATGTCGCTGTTCCAGCTGCTGCTGCGGCTCGAGCGGAAGGGCCACACGGTCTCGCTGTGGATCGACGACGAGGCCGGGCTCATGCGAGAGGACCGGCCGGCGCGCATCCGGCGGCAGATCCGCGACTGGTTCGTCCCGCTGGAGGCCCCGGTCTTCAAGGGCTTCGACGACTGGTTCGGAGCGGACGTCGCCGTCGCCACCGGGTGGCAGACGGCCCACAGCGTGGCGATGCTGTCAGGGACGCGGGCGCGCGCCTATATCGTCCAGGACCACGAGCCCGAGTTCTACGCGACGTCGGCCGAGAGCCGCTGGGCCGCCGATACCTACCGGCTCGGTTTTCACCATCTCTGCGGCTCGCCTTACCTGGAGGCGATGGTCGCGTCCTACGGTGGCACATCCTCGCGTTTCTCCTTCGGCGTCGACCACGAGCTCTACCATCCTCGACCGATCTCCCGCGATCCCGACACCGTGGTCGTCTACGGACGCGACGCGACTCCACGACGAGCCGTGCCGCTCGCGATCCTCGCATTGACCGAGTTGCTTGAGCGGCGTCCCCGCACGCGCGTCGTGAGCTTCGGGAGCAAGCTGCCCGTCTGGATGCCGTTCCCCCACGAGCATCTTGGTGTCCTGGGAGCGGACGAGCTCGCTCGAGCGTTCGGCGCGGGCTCCGTGGGATTCGTTCTGTCGATGACCAACTACTCGGTCATCCCGCAGGAGATGCTTGCCTGCGGGATGCCCGTGGTCGAGCTCGCGGGGGTGAGCGGGGAAGGCATCTTCGGGGACGACGGAGGGGTCACCTTCGCCGAATTCGATCCGGTCAGGCTCGCTGATGCGCTCGAGCGTCTCCTCGACGACCGGGAGGAGTGGGCGCGACGATCAGCCCAGGGGATCGCATGGGCTGCCGGTCGCTCCTGGGACACCGGCGCGGACGAGGTCGAAGCGGGCCTGCGCGAAGCGCTCCGGCTTGCCGGTGCTCGCGGGAAGGTGACCGCGTGAGTCCGATCCTGAGGCGGAGCGCCGCCCGCGCTGAACGCGAGCCTCGGTCGCTCCGGATCCCTCCGCTGCTGGCAGAGGCGCTCCGGCTCGGGGCGGTCCCGCTTCGAGCTGGTGACTCGCTTGCTGCCGACGCTTCCGCTCCTTCGGAGACCACGCCGATGACGATTGCGCTGGTGATCCCGCAGTTCCGGCGCGGCAGCGGTGGCCACCGCACCATCGCGGACCTCGTGCGGGGCCTCGAGACGCGCGGGCACGCGCTCTCGCTCTGGCTCGTCGACGAGGAGGACCGCCACCGCGGACAGGCCGACGCCGAGGTCGAGGGGCTGTTCAAGCGGTTCTTCGGGCCCGTCGAGGCACCTCTTCGTCGGCTCGCCATCGACGACGATGCCGGCGTCGCTTCGGGCCCGGGGGAAGTCGACGTCCTCGTGGCGACGGGCTGGCAGACCGTGCCGACGGTCCTTCGCACGCCTGGGGCCCGGCGACGGGCATATCTCGTCCAGGACCACGAACCCGACTTCTACCCTGCGTCGATGGAGCGCGAGTGGGCGGCATGGACATATCGCCAGGGCCTGCACTGCATCTGTGCGTCGCCCTGGCTTGCAGAGGAGATCCGCGCAACCTACGGCGCGAGCGTCTCCTCCTTCGACCTCGGTGTCGACCATCAGCGCTACGCGCCACTACCGACCCACCGCCGCGATGATCTCGTGCTCTTCTACGCGCGGGCGGTCACGCCTCGGCGGGCGGCGGCCCTCGGCGTCCTCGCACTCGACGAGCTCCATCGCCGACGTCCGGACCTTGAGATCGCCTTTTTCGGGGACGCCCGTCCTATCGCGACGCCCTTTCCGTATCGCCACCTCGGCGTGCTCGCGCCCGATCACCTCGCGCACGCCTACGCGTCAGCGACCGTCGGGCTCGTTCTCTCCATGACGAACCCCTCGTTGGTTCCCACCGAGATGCTCGCCTGCGGACTTCCTGTCGTCGACCTCGCGACGCCCGCCATGACGACAACGTTCGGCGCCGACGGTCCTATTTGCCTGACCGACGCCACCCCGGTCGCCATTGCGCAGTCCATCGAACGCCTCACCGACGACCTCGCAGCCCGCGCGGCGCTCACCCGCGCCGGCCTCGACCTCGCCGCTTCGCGGACCTGGGCCGGGGCGGCGGCGCAGGTTGAGGGTGGGCTCCGCGAGGAGTGACCGGAAATGGGTGGTGGCCTCCTTCGAAGCGCAGTCAGGGTGATGTTTCCGGGGTCCCAGCGAGTGTGGCTCGCGAGCGCCGTCACGCTCATTGTGGTCGTCGTTGGAGTCGCGAAGTTCATCGAGAGGCAGTCCGTGCCCCTCACCGGCACGAACTCCGTTGACGTAGGGGCGGTGGTTGTCCGTCCGCAGGCTGGGCAGACGACATGCCTCCGCGGCCTTTCGATTCCTGGAGGGACGGGAAGAATCCAGATCTGGGCGGGCCTGCAAGAAGTAAAGCGGGCTAGTCCAACCATCGTCAGCCTCCTCAAGGGAACGTCAGGTCGCCCCCAGAAATTCACCGAATCGCTCGGCGGCGATGCTGCGGGAAAATTCAGGGACGTTGCGACGCTGAGCCCAGCGGCGAGGGCGGCACATGCCTCGTTGTGCTTTCGCGCTTCCGGAACTGCGCTCGACTTAGGCGGAGCCACAGTGAACGCCTTTTCGGGGCAGCGTGCGCCCACCATCGACGGCCGAGCGATCCAAGATCTCGATGTGGCGGTCCGCTATCTGTCGCCCGTCGGCCACAAGCAGCGACTGCTCAGTCGAATCGGTCCGGCCTTCGCGCGCGCGGCCCTGTTCAAAGACCTGCCCGGGGGTGGTGTGTCCGTGGGACTACTGCTTGCAGCCCTCTTCCTCGGCCTGCCATATCTCGCGGTACGCACCACCGCCACGTTGCCTTCGTTGAATCTCGGAAACCTTGTGAGGCGGGCAGTTCTTTTGAGTGCGGTCACGAACATCGCGTGGGCCGCCATGTTGCCTCCTTTGCACGGAGCGGACGAAAGCGAGCACTTGGCGTACGTACAGTATGTCGCCGAAACGGGTCACCGCGCCGACTCTGCACCGAGCGTGAGGCAGCCCTACTCATCGGACGAACTTACCTTGATGGGTGCGATTCGGCACAGCTCAACCGTGCTGAATGACTCGTCTCGCGTGCGCTGGGATAAACAATCCGAACTGGCCTATCGGCAAGCGATCAGATCGAAGCCTTCCCGAAGCAACGGCGGAGGATTTACCGAGAGCGCGTCCGGGCATTCCCCTCTCTACTACGGGCTACTGGCGCTTCCGTACCGCCTCGTATCAGGGTCAACTGATCTGCCGCAGTTACTGGAGGTGTTACGAATCACAACCGCGGTGCTAGCGGCGATCATCGCCGGTCTCGCCGTCTGGTGCGCGAGCCTCGTGGCACCCCGCCGCGCGTGGCTCTGGTGGCTCGCGGGACTTCTCGTTGCGTGCCAACCCGTCTTCGCGTCGATCTCGGGGACCGTTAATAACGACACTCTGGTCAACCTACTTAGCGCGACAACGGTCGCACTCTGCATACGCGTGTGCAAGCGAGACGCGCGTTGGTGGCACGCGGCTTTGTTGGGGCTAACCACCGCGCTCCTCCCTGTCGCGAAGATCACTGGATTTGCGATATGGCCCGTTGTAGGCGTTGCGTTAGGGATTGCGGTGATAGAACGACGCTCTCGGGGGGTCGTGTGGCACGTCATCGCCGCCCTATCCGCGGTTGCTCTAACGGTCGTCTCGTGGATATACGTCCTAGCGCCAGCTCTCGCGGGTTCGCGGGGTGCTCTGCTCAACGCTCACGCAAGTTCTGACGGTGCAGCACCGGCTGCGGCGACGAACTCTGGGATCTCCCTACCCGACCACATCAACTACGTAGTGCAGATGGTGCTGCCCGTCGTGCACCTAGGGAAGGACGTGTGGGCTCAGCCGTGGCCTCTGTACTCGATCTATGTCGAGAGAGGGTACGGGCGGTTCGGGTGGTTAGATGCCGGGCTGCCGGACGCCGCATTGCTACTTGTGACAGCGGCTCTCGGCTGCGGGTGGATCATGGTAGCGGTGGCCGCGTGGTGTCGACGCGGGGTTTGGAAACAGTGGGTCCCCTATGCGTCGATTATGATCGTAACCATCGTAGCCGTGCTCACGTTTGTTGGCGTCGCCTACACAGCGACAGCGCCGAGGGATGTGCCAGGCGAGCAGGGACGGTACTTCTTCCCCGCGATTCTGCCGGCATCGATACTCCTCGCCGCGGGCCTAGATCCCCTCCGCACCTCAGTTCGGACGATCGCTCTAGGCGGGATCGCCGTACTATTGCCCGCATTCGCGGCATACGCATGGCTAGCGGCTCTCGCTGATTACTACACCTAGCGGAACGGCCAGATCGAAATGATCCGCAGCTCAAAATCCCGAACCATCTCCCCCGAACGGTTCACGCTGATCGCGAAGATCGCGCTGGGCATGCTCGTGCTGATCGTCTTCACCGGTGCGGCGGTGCGGCTCACCGGGTCGGGGCTCGGGTGCCCGACCTGGCCGAAGTGCACGGAAACGTCCGTGCACTCGTCGCTCAACACCCACGGGCTAATCGAGTTCGGCAACCGCGTGCTGACGTCGCTCGTGTCGATCGGCGTCGTCGCTGCGGCGCTCGGCGCGTACGCCGTGCGGCCCGAGCGCCGCGACCTGCGGTACCTCGCCCTGACGCTCCCGGCCGGGGTCATCGTGCAGGCGGTCATCGGCGGAATCTCGGTGCGGGCGGGTCTCGCCCCGGGCTGGGTGATGGCCCACTACGTCGTCTCGATGGTGCTGCTCACCTGGGCCTTCGATCTTTGGTGGCGCTCACAGCGCTCGCCCGCGGAGGTACACGCCGAGCGCTCTGACCGCTCGATGGTCCTGCTCGTCCGCGGGCTCATGGTGCTGGCGGGCATCGCGATCTTCCTCGGCACCGTGTCGACGGCGGCCGGCCCGCACGCCGGATCCTCGGGCACCGGCGAGTTCGTCGGTCGCCTGCACTGGCTGGGCGACGACACCCTCCGTCAGGTCATCCACATCCACGGCTACGTCGTGACCGCGCTGGGTCTCGGGACCGTGTACGCCTGGTGGCGCTCCCGCCGGACCGACAACCGTGAACTGACCCACACGCTGCTGCTCACGATCGGTCTACTCGCTGCCCAGGGCGTGGTCGGAATCCTCCAGTACCAGCTCAAGCTCCCGGCCGAGATGGTCTGGGTGCACGTTGCGCTCGCGACCCTAACCTGGGTCGGGTACGTGCACCAGCGTGCCGCCGCCGGGCCGCTCCTGGCGCGCTCGAGCAGCCCCGCCGTGGCCGCCCCCGCCCCTTCGCGCTGACGCGCTACGGAGCGCCTGCGCGCGCTCGCGCCGCCGCGCCCCCTACAGGAACAGGCGCTCGGCAACCGCGACGGCGGTCACGCAGAGCCCGGCGACAAAGGCGCCTCCGCGGCTCACCGAACCGACGGAGAACACCCGGCGGTGCCGGGAGCGCCAGCGCTTGTCGCGACGGCACAGGGAACTCGTGTAGATGTTCGCCGGCTGGTCAGCCACCTGGTGTTGCCGACAGTAAGCAGGTCCGCGGACGGAAAGGAAAAAGCTCGGCGTGATACCCCGCAAGTTCGGCGAAAAACCTGCGACCCACCGGCGCCGTTCGCGCCGTGACAGGGTTCGGGGCGAGGCGCCGGCACGAGGCGCCGGTGCCAGCGCGCGACTGCCAGGCACGGGGCCCGGGGGGCGAGGCCCGGGGCGGACGCACCAGGCGCCCGCCCCGGGACCCGATCAGGCCACGACCTCCGGATCACGCGCGGGCTCGAGCGCGGCGTCGAGCACCTCGCCGATCGTCATCGCCGGGTGGAACGTCATGACCGCACGGACCTCCTCGGGGACATCGTCGAGGTCACCGCGGTTGCGCTCGGGCAGGACGACGTCGGTCAGTCCGGCCGCGTGTGCCGCGAGCACCTTCTGCTTCAGCCCGCCGATCGGGAGCACACGGCCCTGGAGGGTCACCTCGCCGGTCATGCCGACGGTGTGCTTCACCGGGCGGCCGGACAGCAGCGACGCGAGCGCGGTGATCATCGTGACGCCGGCGCTCGGCCCGTCCTTCGGGATTGCGCCCGCCGGGACGTGCACGTGGAACTCGCGGTCCTCGAACGCACTGGCCGGAATGCCGAGCTCCTCGCGATGCGCCCGCACGTACGTCAGGGCGATGTGCGCGGACTCCTTCATGACGTCGCCGAGCTGGCCGGTGAGCGTCAGCCCGCCGGTGCCCTTGCCGTCCATGGCGGTCGCCTCGACAAACAGGACGTCGCCGCCGGTGCCGGTGACGGCCAGGCCGGTCGCCACCCCGGGGACGGCGGTGCGCGCCGCGGCCTCCTGGAACACCTTCTGGCGGCCGAGGGCCTCGCGGACGAGGTCGAGGTCGACGACCACGGGCTCCGTCGCCGTCGCCACCGGAGCGGCGTCGACCACATCGGCCTCCGCCACGTCGGCACCGACCGCGCCGTCCGCGGCCACGACCGCCGGCCGCGACGCGACCTTCGTCGCCGTCTTGCGCAGCACGGTGCCGAGCTGGCGCTCGAGCGAGCGGACGCCCGCCTCACGCGTGTACTCGACGACGATCGTCCGCAGCACCTCGTCGGTGACGGTGACCTCGTCCTCGAGCAGCCCGTTGCGCTGCCGCTGCCGCGGGAACAGGTAGTCCCGCGCGATCGCGACCTTCTCCGCGACGGTGTAGCCGTCAAAGGCGATGACCTCCATGCGGTCGAGCAGCGGCCCGGGAATCGTGTCGTACTGGTTGGCCGTCGCGATGAAGACGACGTCGGACAGGTCGAGCTCGACGTCCAGGTAGTGATCGCGGAACGTCGAGTTCTGTGCCGGGTCGAGTACCTCGAGCAGCGCGGACGACGGGTCGCCGCGCCAGTCGGCGCCGACCTTGTCGATCTCGTCGAGCAGGATGACCGGGTTCATCGTCTTCGCGTCACGCAGGGCGCGGACGAGGCGACCGGGCAGCGCGCCGATGTACGTCCGGCGGTGGCCGCGGATCTCCGCCTCGTCGCGGATGCCGCCGAGGGAGATGCGGACGAACTCGCGGTCCATCGCACGGGCGATCGATTCGCCGATCGACGTCTTGCCGGTGCCGGGGGGACCGATGAGCGTGAGGATCGCGCCGGCCTTGCGCGCGTCCTCGCCGTCGCCGAGGCCGCGCTCGCTCCGCAGCTTCTTCACCGCGACGTACTCGACGATGCGGTCCTTCACGTCGTCCAGGCCGGCGTGGTCGGCGTCGAGCACCTCACGGGTGCGGACGGGGTCGAGCGTCTCCTCGGACTCCACGCCCCACGGGACGGACGTCAGCCAGTCCAGGTAGGTGCGGATCATCTGCCCCTCCTGGCCACCTTCGCCGGAGCGCTCGAGCCGCTCGAGCTCGCGCTCGGCCTGCTCGCGGACGGCCTCGGGCATGTCCGCCTCGGCGATCTTCGTCCGGTAGTCCTCGCCGGCGGAGTCGTTGTCCTCGCCGAGCTCGCGGCGGATGGACGCGAGCTGCTGGCGCAGGAGGTACTCGCGCTGCTGCTTGTTCGCGCCGGACTCGACGTCCTCGCGGATCTTGCGGCGGATCTGCAGGGCGGTCAGCCGCTCGCGCTGGAACTCGAGGGCGAGCCCGAGCCGCTCGGTGACGTCGGTCGTCTCGAGGATGCGGACCTTCTGCTCGAACGAGAGGTCGGGGGCGTAGCCGGTCGTGTCGGCCAGCGGCCCGGGCTCGCGGATCGCGCGCACCCAGCCGGCGACACGGCCGTCGTCGCCGCGGAGCTCGAGGAGCTCCTCGACCACGGCACGGTACTCGCGCTCGAGCTCACGGGTGCGACCGTCGACCGGGACGTCGTCCGGCGCCTCGGTCACGTTCACGTGAAGCTTGCCGTCTGCGCCGGTCTCGGCGGCCCCGATGAGGCCGCGGGACTCACCGGAGAGGGACGCGCCACGACCGCCGCCGGGCAGCCGGATCGACTCGGTGACCGTCGCGATCGTGCCGACGGACGCGTATTCGCCGTCGTGACGGGGGACCAACACGACGCGCTGGGCGTCGCCGACGTCCACCGGGAGCGTGATGTCCATCGTGGGCAGGACGACCGTGTCGTCGAGCGGGATGAGGAGGAGGGTGGAGGTCATGGGGTGTGGCTGATCCTTTGTCGTCTTCAACCGTTGCGGCAGCAACTGTAGCAGCTGATCTCAGTCGCTCAAGCATAGATCTGCGCAGCGTGTGAAATCCCCGTCACGGAATCGCGGTCGTGCGCCGAAACGGGCAGGGGTGCCGGCCGCGTGAATGCGGATGGCCGGGTCGTGCCGTACCATCACGCGCTGCACGACAACACCACGCCGAGTCGTCGCCCCGCCCTGGGGTGGCGAGCGGGGGACCCAATGGGCCGTCAGGCCCGGGGGCGAATCGCCGTCATGAGTACGGCGTAGCGCAGTTTCAGCGCGAGCCCGACAGCTAACCCCGTAGGCGCCGAGACGACGGAGGACACCCCGTGCCCGACCACCGAGATGTACCCGTACCGCTGCCTGCGGTCGATGACTCCACCGCCTTTCGCCGGTCCTTGCGCGCGTCGCGGGAGCGCCGGGCCCGGACGGCCCGACGTGCCCGGCGCCACCGGGGCGGCCGGCGCTCGCTCGCCGGCGCGGTGCTGACGATGTCGCTGCTCACCGGCGGCGCGTTCGCCGCCGACACGACAGCTCCGGCGAGGACGTCGTCGGCCGCGTCCTCCACGGTTTCGGCCGCGCAGTCGGCGCTCGGCATCCCGGTCGACGGGATCGCCGGTCCCGTCACGCGCAAGGCGGTCCGCGCCTTCCAGCGCCGCAAGGGCCTCACCGTCGACGGCATCGTCGGGCCGCAGACGCTCGCGGCGCTCGGCGTGACCGCCACCTCGGGCCGGACCGCCAAGGCCCGCAGCGCCGGTGGGGACGCCGCCACCGCCGCGGCCGCGACCGGCGACGCCTCGCCCCTGCTCGAGTCGATCGCGCTCTGCGAGTCCGGCGGGGACCCGACGATGGTCTCGGCCTCGGGTCGGTACCGCGGGAAGTACCAGTTCGACCGCAAGACGTGGGCGTCGGTCGGCGGCAGCGGCGATCCGGCCGCGGCCCCCGAGAGCGAGCAGGACCGGCGCGCGCAGACGCTGCTCTCGCGCCGCGGCGCGTCCGCGGCGTGGCCGGCCTGCGCGAAGCGGGTCGGCGCGGGCTGAGGCCGAACGCCGGCGGCCTCTCGCGGCCGCCGGCCCCCGCCGGGCCCGCGCCGGCCTCGCGCTCTGCGACGGCGCGCGCAGAGTGCGACCACTTCGCGCACAGGTGTGCGGTTGAGAGCGCACAGGGTGGCGGCGGACCATGTGACCCATGGACCCGCACCCCTCCGACCTCATCCACATCGCGATCCCGGGCTGCCCCGACGACCCGCGGGCGCTGCCGCCGGCTCCGCCGGGCGTCGTCTATCACTACGTCGAGGAGCTGCACCCCGACGACATGGACGTCGTCGACGGGATCCCGGTGACCTCGGTCGCCCGGACGCTCATCGACTGCGCCGAGGACACGGATGAGCTCGAGCTCCGGTTCATGTTCGCGCGCGCGTGGGAGCTCGGGATCCTCGACCTCGACGCGCTCGACGCGTCGCTCGGCCGGGTCGAGTGGCGCCCGTCGCTCGCGCTCGTGCGGCTCATCGCCGACGACTTCCGGGCGGCGGAGGCCGAGCTGGGGAGGGAGTGGCGCGATGGTGGATGACTCAGCGCGGCGCCGGGTAGGACGAGGTCCGTGCCCGGATTCGTCACCGAACGCCTCATCAAGCGCGCCAGCCGCGGTCTGCCGATCGTCCAGGTGTGGACGCTCGCCAATCTCGCCGTGCTCGCCGGGCGCCACGTCGGCCACCTCGAGCCGACCGAGCGACGGCGGCTGGTCGAGCTGGTCCGCGAAGGCCGCGGCCGGCCGTCACGACTGGCCCCCGCCGAGGCCCTCCGAGCTGCGGACCCTCGTCGGGCGGCTGCAGCCCCGCCTCTTCGCGGGGACGGCCGCGTCGCGGCTCTCCCCCGTGCCGCTGCCCAAGCGACTGCTGTACGGCGGCAAAGGGCACCCGGCGCGCAGGGCGGCCGCCGCGCGCGACGCCGGCTGACCGAGCCGCGACGGGCGGGACGTCCGGACGTCGGAGTCGTCCCGCGACCGCGGCGGGCGGGAGCGCGGACGGGCGGTGCCGTCCGCGCCGGAGCCTCAGGCCGCCTGCTTCACCGGCGCGGCGGCACCGCCGGCCTGGGCCTGCTTCTCGGCCTGGCGCTCGGGGGTGATGCGGACGACGTTCCAGACGAGGCCAAGACGCTCGAGGCCGTTGATGACCCACATCGACGGGTCCATCGCCTTCTCGACTCCGCGCAGACCGGCCTGGGCGGAGCGGGGGAACGCGTGGTGGTTGTGGTGCCACGCCTCGCCCATCGACGGCAGCGCGAGCCACGCGACGTTCGTCGAATGGTCCTCGGTGCCGAAGCGGCGGGTCCCGAAGAAATGGCAGATCGAGTTGATCGACCACGTGACGTGGTGGAGGAAGAAGACGCGGACGAGACCGCCCCAGAGGAAGCCGGTGAGCGCCCCGTGCAGCGTGAAGCCGCTGAAGAGGAAGCCGAGCAGCGCGGGAAGGGCGAGCGACCCGAGGGCGATCCAGTGGAAGTTGCGGCTGATCGCCTTCATGCCCGGGTCCTCCATGAGGTCCGGCGCGTACTTGCGACGGTTCGCGCGGCCCTGCTCGGAGAAGAGCCAGCCGATGTGCGCGTGATACAGGCCCTTCAGCGGTCCGAGGACGCCCTCGCTCGCGGGACCGACGTGCGGGGAGTGCGGGTCGCCCTCCTCGTCGGTGTGGGCGTGGTGCTTGCGATGGTCGGCGACCCAGTTGATGACGGGACCCTGGACACCCATGGATCCCATGATCGCGAAGGTGTAGGAGACCCACGGCTTGGCCTGGAAGGCCCGGTGGGTGAGCATCCGGTGGTAGCCGATCGTGATGCCGAGGGCGGCGATGACGTAGAGCGTGACCATGATGATCACGTCCCGCCAGGTGATCGCCTCGTTCCAGAAGACGATGACCGCGGCGAAGAAGGCCGCGAACGGCAGAACGACCGCCGCAATGTTGGTGTAGCGCTGGGCTCGGGTCATTGACCTTCAGTCTGACGCCAAATCTCTGCGGGCGTTCGTGCGATGATGGGTCAAGCCCGTGCCAAATTTGAGGGTTGGTGATAAATGAGCCGTTCGCACTCCGCCGTCTCGATGCCCCCGGGCCTCGCCGCGTCGCTCCGGCCGGCGCTCCCGGGCCTCGCGCGGGACATCATCGCCGCCATCGGGCGCGAGATCCCCGAGTACGCGCGCCCGCTGGAGGGGCCCTTCGGCGACGCGCTGAGCCTCGGGGTCGACCGGGCCCTCGAGCGGTTCGTCGACCAGATCGCGACGGGCGCGGTCGGGCCCGAGGCCGGCGGCGACCCCCGCTCGCGTATCTACGTCGAGCTCGGGCGCGGTGAGCAGCAGGCGGGCCGGAGCCTCGACGCGCTCCTCAGCGCCTACCGGCTCGGGGCCGGCCTCGCGTGGGAGCGCTTCGTCGTCGCGGGTGAGGCGGCGGGCGAGGAGCCGGGCACCCTCTACGCCCTGGCCGGCGCGATCTTCTCCTACATCGACGCGATCAGCGCGGAGTCGGTCGACGGCTTCTCGCAGGAGCAGGCGCGCAGCGCGAGCGAGCGCGCGCGGCGCCGGCGCGCGCTGGTCCGGGCGCTCGATCGCGACGACGCCGACCCCGAGGTGCTCGCCGCGCTCGCGCGCGAGGCGGGCTGGTTGCTCCCGGCGACGCTCGCGGCGCTCGTCGTCGAGGGCGAGCACGACGCCGACCGCCTCGCGTCCCGGCTCGGATTCGACGTCATCGCGGCGGCGGAGGGCGGCACGGTGCTCGCCTTCGTCCCCGACCCCGAAGCGCCGGGACGCCACGCCCAGCTCGCCGCCGGCCTCCCGGAGGGCGCACGGGCCGCCCTCGGGCCCGCGGTCGAGCCCGCCCGCGCCCACCACTCGAGCCTCCGCGCGCTCGGCACGCTGCGGCTCGCCACGCGCGGGCACGTCGACGGGCCGTGGCCGGCGCGGGCGGACGACCACCTGCTCAGCCTCGTCCTCCACGGGGGGGACGCCACGCTCGCGGCGGACCTCGCCGCCCAGGCGCTCGCGCCGCTCGACGGCCTCACGCCCGCGGCGCGGGAGCGGACGACCGAGACGCTCCGCGCCTGGCTCGACGACCCCGGGCGCATCCAGCGGATCGCGGAGCGTTTATCCATCCATCCGCAAACCGTGAGGTACCGCGTAGCCCGTCTTTATGAGCGCTTCGGGGACGGGCTGGATGATCCGGACCGTCGCTTCGAACTGGCCCTCGCGTTGCGCGTGACATCCGGTGAGCCGGGCATCCGCGCGGTGATCTCCTGAGACACGAGGTTCGGAGAACGTCAGAGACGGGCAGTAACGATCGACCATCGCAGAGGACTCGGACCCAGACCACATCTCCGCTCCGCCGCCAGGCTCGTGACCGACGCAACGAGGAAATAGTTGCAAGGTCAACGAGAGGAGCGTAGAATACCTACAGCATCAGTTGGTTATCTCCCGTAAGGAGCGCATTGCCCCGCAAGCCCACCCCCATCATGCCGGACCTGACCTCGGACTCCCTCGATCTCCTGCTGCGTGACGCGGGCAGCTATGAGCTGCTCAAGCCCGCCCAGGAACTCGAGCTCGCGCAGCGCATCGAGCGCGGCGACCTGGAGGCCAAGGAGCTGCTCATCAACTCGAACCTCCGTCTCGTGGTCTCGATCGCGCGCCGGTACATCGGGCACGGTCTCCCCATGACCGACCTGGTGCAGGAGGGGATGATCGGCTTGATCCGTGCCGCCGAGAAGTTCGATTGGCGCAAGGGCTTCCGTTTTTCGACCTACGCGACGCTCTGGATCCGTCAGAGCATTCAGCGCGGGCTGGACAACAGTGCCCGGACCGTCCGGCTTCCCGCCAACGTCGCTCAGCGCGCCCGCAAGGTCGCGCGTGCCGCAGGTGACCTCGCCGTCCAGCTCGAGCGTGAGCCCACCCTCGAGGAGATCGCCATGGCCACGGGCCTGACGTTCGACGAGGTCGAGCAGATCCGCGAGGTCGATCGCACCCCCGCCAGCCTCAACAGCCCCGTCGGCGACGACTCCGACGGCGGCGAGCTCGGGCACTTCATCTCCGCCGAGGGCCCCGCGCCCGAGGAGGAGGTCTACAGCGCCCTGGCGACCATCGAGGTGCAGCGTGCCATCAACACGCTGCCGGACGAGGAGCGCAAGGTCATCCACCTCCGCTACGGCACCGCCGGCGAGCCGCCGCAGACGCCGGCCCAGACCGCACGCCGCCTCGGGGTCACCCCCCGTCAGGCCGCGTCGATCGAGGACCGCGCCCTGGCCAAGCTCTCGGCCCTCCCTGAGCTCGCGGCTCTCCGCGAGGCCGCGTAGGCACCCAGCAGCAGCACCCCGCAGAAACACGCAGTGCGAAGGGCCCGGCAGGTTGCGGGCCCTTCGTCGTTCCGGGGCCGGCGCTGCCAGACTCCCGCCCATGTCGTCGATCGCCGAGCGCGGGTTCGCAGGGCAGCCGGCGTGGGACCCGGCCCGGTTCCCGCCCGCCACCCCAGGAAGCCGGGTCGCCGTCTTCGCCCGCGCGTCCGCCGACCCCATCGGGTACCTCACGCGCGCGCGCCGCGAGCTCGGCCCCGTCTTCACGCTGCGCCTGTTTCCGTACGTCGGCCTCGTCTGCGCGGCCGACGCGGCCTCCAACCACGAGGTCCTCACCGACCAGGCCCGCTTCGCCGGCGGCGAGGCGGCCGGACTCATCGAGCCGTGGGTCGGGAGCGGGTCGGTCCTGCTGACCGGCGGCGAGCACCACCTCCGCAACCGCCGGCTGCTGCTGCCGCCGTTCCACGGCGCCCAGGTCGCCCGCTGGTCCGACCGCGTCACCGAGGTCGTCCGCGCCGACCTCGACGAGCTCCCGCGGGGGGAGGCCGTGAGCATCCGGCCGATGGCCCAGCGCGTCGCGCTCGACGTCATCCTCCGGATGGTCTTCGGCCTCGAGGACCCCGCCCGCGTGCGCGAGTTCCGGACCGCGCTGCGCGCCTTCCTCACCCCCGCGATGGCGGCGCTGCTCTTCCTGCGCCCGCTCCAGCGCGACCTCGGGCCGTGGTCGCCGGGCGCAACCGGCGGCGGGCGCTCGTCGACGCGCTCGTCGCCGACGAGCTCGACCGTCGCCGCCGGGCGCCCGGCGGCGACGACGTCCTCTCGGTGCTGCTCGCCGCGACCGACGAGCACGGCGCGCCGGCCTACACCGATCGCCAGGTCACGGACGAGCTGCGGGGCCTCGTCGTCGCCGGCCACGAGACGACGGCGACCGCGCTCGCCTGGGTCGTCCACCTGCTCGCGCACCACCCGGCGGAGCAGGCGGAGCTCATCCGCTCACTCGACGCGGGCGAGACGGCGTACCTCGGCGCGGTGATCAAGGAGACGATGCGCTTCCGTCCCTCGGTGTTCGACGCCGTCCGCACGGCGACGGGGGACACGACGCTCGGCGGGCAGCCGGTGCCGCGCGGCGCGATCGTCTCCGCGCTCTTCACCGTCACCCATCACGACGCGGCGCTGTGGGGGGACCCCGGCGTGTTCCGGCCCGAGCGCCACCTCGACGGGCGCCCGGTGCCCTACGCCCTCACGCCGTTCGGCGGCGGGGTGCGACGCTGCCTCGGGGCCGCGCTCGCCCAGCTCGAGCTCGAGGTCGTGCTGAAGGAGCTGCTCGGTCGCTTCCGGCTCGAGCCCGCCGGCGGCCGGCTCGAGGCCGCCCGGCTGCAGGGCGTGACGATCGTGCCCTCCCGGGGCGGCCGGGTCGTGCTGCGGCCGCGGTGAGCGCGCGGCCGGGCGCGGCCCGTCCTACAGCTGCTCGCCGTCGAGGAAGAGCCTGACCTCGATGTTGCCGCGCGTCGCCTTCGAGTAGGGGCACACCTCGTGCGCGGTGCGCATGAGCTCGGCGGCCTTCTCGCGGTCGACGTCGGGCAGGTCACCGTGGAGCTCGGCCGCGATGCCGAAGCCGCCGTCCTGCGAGACGAGCGAGACGGCGGAGTCGATCGCGAAGTGCTTGGCGGAGATCTTCTGCTGACGTGCGACGAGCGACAGCGCGCTGAGGAAGCAGGCGCCGTAGCCGAGCGCGAAGAGCTCCTCGGGGTTCGTCGCCTCCGGCTGGTCGGCCGGCCCGCCCATCGCGGCGGGCGGCTTGAGGAGCAGGTCGGGATGCCCGTCGGCGCTCGTGGCGCGCCCGTCGCGGCCGCCCGTCGCGCGCGCCTTCGCCGTGTAGAGGACGTTCATGCGCGCAACCCTACCAACGGTTGTTGCGCAGACAACCGACACGATCACCCGCGCGGTTCGGGCTGAAGGGGCGGCGCGCGCGGCCGATCACAGGGGCGTGCTGCACGCGACGACCATCACCATGGAGGGCGCGGACGAGCTCATCGCCGGCGGCCGGACCCTCCTCGACCACGCCGGGTCCCCCGCGTACTGCGCGGTGGCTCGCTGCGAGGACGGCGAGATCGTCGTCGGGGCCTGCGCGTTCGGCACCGAACGCCCGGCCCGTGACCAGGCGCGCGGCCTGCGCTCGCTGCTTCCCGGCGCGAAGGTCTTCGTCGTCGAGCGGCTGCTCCGCGGCGGCCGCGTCCGCTGGACGATCTGGCACGGCGAGCACGACGAGCGGCTGCACCAGGCCTTCGAGGAGGCGCCGGAGACCTGGGTGTAGGCGTGTAGCCTCCTCGGCGCATGGCCGACGAGGAGCAGCTGACGATCGACCAGCTCGCGCAGCGCACGGGCATGACGGTCCGCAACATCCGCGCCCATCAGGCGCGTGGCCTGCTGCCGCCGCCGGAGGTCCGGGCGCGCACCGGCTACTACAACGCCGACCACGTCGCCCGGATCGAGCTCATCCGCGAGCTGCAGGGGGACGGCTACAACCTCGACCTCATCCGCAAGCTCCTCGAGGGCGCGGCCGGGCAGTCGGGGGCGGTCCTCCACTTCACGCGGACGCTCCGCGCGCCGTTCGTCGAGGAGGAGCCGCGGATCGTCACCCTCGCCGAGCTCGGCGAGCGCTTCCAGAGCACCGACCCGAAGCTCCTGGAGAAGGCGATGTCGCTCGGCGTCCTCCGCCAGCTCGACGACGCCGGGAGCTTCGAGGAGATCAGCCCGCTGCTCGCCTCGGCGGGCGGGGAGCTCGTCGCGCTCGGCATCCCGGCCGAGCAGGCGCTCGAGCTGCTCGTGCGGATGCGCCGCCACGCCGACAGCGTCGCCAAGGTGTTCGCACAGCTCTTCATCCAGTCCGTCTGGCAGCCGTTCGCGGAGGACGGGGCGCCGGAGGAGCACTGGACCGAGGTCGCCGCGGCGCTCGAGCGGCTGCGTCCGCTCGCGTCACAGTCACTGCTCGCGACGTTCCAGATCGCGATGACCGAGGTCGTCGAGCGGGAGCTCGGACGGGAGCTCGAGCGGCTGACGAGCAAGGGCAAGCGCAAGCGCTGAGCGACGCCGGTCCCGCGCGCGGGGCGACCCCTCTGTGCCCTCGATCACACCACCGTTGCATGTGACATCAGTCGATGTCACACTCGCGCCCATGACCACCTTTCTCGCCGCTGCCGCTTCGAGCGCGCCGCCGGCCGGAGGCGCCGCGATCGGCCAGGTCGTCGGCGCGAGCGTCGCCGCCGCGATCCTCACGAGCCTCCTCGTCGTCCTCGGGTTCGGCCACCGCTCGGGTCGGGTCACGATCCTCGGCGACGTCGCCGGCTTCGCCGCCCGCATCAGTGGCCTCCCGCGCTGGGCCGCGCTCCCCTCCGGCTTCGCCGCCGGCTCGCTCATCGTCGCGGCGTTCGGCTTCTACTGGGACGTCGCGATCCACATCGACAACGGCCGCGACCCGGGGCCGCTCGCGAACCCCGCCCACTACTTCATCCTCGCCGGCCTCTTCGGCATCGCGACCGCCGGCTGGTTCGCCGTCGTCCTGCCCGAGGGCCGCCCGGGCCCGGCCGCGATCCGCATCACCCGCGACTGGCATGCGCCGGTCGGCGGCATCCTCCTCATCGCCTGCGCGTTCTTCGCGCTCGTCGGCTTCCCGCTCGACGACGTGAGCCACCGGCTCTTCGGACAGGACGTGACCCTCTGGGGCCCGACGCACCTCATGATGCTCGGCGGCGCGGCCATGACGCTCGTCGCGATCCTCGTCCTGCTGTCCGAGGCACGCCTGGCCGCCCGCGCCGGCGACGGCAACCCGGACGGCGCGCCCGGCCCGGTCGCGTTCCTCACCCCGGCGCGCATGCGGGCGCTCCGGCAGGTCAGCGCCTTCGGCGGCCTGCTCATCGGCCTCTCGATCTTCCAGGGCGAGTTCGACTTCGGCGTGCCGCAGTTCCGCCTCCTCTACGAGCCGCTCCTCATCGCCTTCGCGGCGGCGCTGACGATGGTCAGCGCGCGGGCCGTCGCGGGCCGCGGCGCCGCCCTCGGCGCGGTCGCCTTCTTCTTCCTCGTGCGCGGGCTGCTCGCGCTCTGGGTCGGCCCGCTCACCGGCCACACGGCGACCCACCTCCCGCTCTACGTCGTGGAGGCGCTCGTCGTCGAGGCCGCCGCGCTCGCGGCCTCGCCGAGCCGCCGCCCGTACCGGTACGGCGTCCTCTCGGGTGTGCTCGTGGGCGTCTTCGGGACGCTCTCGGAGTCGGCCTGGTCGCAGATCGCCATGCCGATCCCGTGGCCGGCCCACGCCCTCGGAGGGGCGCTGCTCGTCGGCCTCATCGGCGGCGTCACGGGCGGCCTCGTCGGCACGTTCGTCGCCGGCGGGCTGCGGCTGCGCGCCGAGGTCGTCGGCGCCCCGCGGCACTGGGCGACCGCGGTCGGCGCCCTGCTCGTGCTCGCGGTGACGATCGGCGCGCTCGGCCACACGACGGTGCCGAAGGGCCGTGCGCTCGTGACGCTCACGCCGGCCGCCTCGCACGACGGCCAGCGCTACGCGAACGCGACCGTCCGCTTCACCCCCGCCGCGGTCGCCGACAAGGCCGACTGGCTCGACGGCATGGCCTGGCAGGGGGACGGCAAGCGCGTGCTCGCCCCGCTGCGCCGCGTGGCCGAGGGCGTCTACCGCACGACGGCGGCGCTCCCCGTGTCCGGCGACTGGAAGTCGTCGATCCGCCTGCACCGCGGGACCGTGATGGCCTCGGTGCCGGTCTACCTCCCGGCGGATGCCGCGATTCCCACCCCGGAGATCGCCGCCCCGCCGCGCTTCGTGCGGCCGCTGCAGAGCGAGCGCTCGATCCTCCAGCGCGAGCGTAAGCACGACGTCCCCGGCTGGTTGTGGGGCGTCGCCGGGCTCATCGTGCTCGCGTTCGTCGTCGCGATCCTCGGCTTCACGGGCTGGTGCCTCGTGCGCATCACGCGCCTCGGCGCGCCGCTGCGGGCCGGTGACGGGAGCGACTCCGAGGCCTCCGCGGCCGGCCCCCGCGTCCCGGCCGTCGCGTAGGGGCGACGCGCGATGCGGAGCGACGAGGCGGGCGCGCTCGGTGCGCTGGCGGCGGAGGGGGTCGGCGGCGCCGCCGACCGCGCGCAGGAGCTCCACCGCGCGATCGCGGGGCGGGTCTTCGGGGCGCTCGGCGAGGGCGCACGGCCGATCCGCGTCGCCCACGACCAGCTCGCCGGCGCGATCTACACGGGCGTGCGGGTCGTCGGCGGCGCCGGGAGCCGCGCCGCCGGGGCGGCGATCGCCGCGACCCGGCCCGACGATGCGCCCGCACTCGTCGACCATCCGCGCGCCGCGTTCGCCGTCGGCGCGCTCAACGGCATCCTCGGCGACCGCCTGCATGCCGGCGCGAGCGCGCTCGCGCTGCCGATGACCGTTCGCGCCCAGGGGCGTGACGTGCCGCTCTCGCCGTTGTCGCTCGCGGAGGCCTTCCCGTACGCCGGCCCGCGGGTCGTCGTCCTGCTGCACGGCCTCTGCGAGACCGATGCGTCCTGGGCGCTCGGCACGAAGCAGGAGACCGGACCGCCGCTGCCGACCTACGCCGAGCGCCTCGCGGACGACCTCGGGCTGAGCCCGGTCGTGCTGCGGTACAACACCGGCCGCCACATCTCCGACAACGGCGCCGATCTCGACGACCTGCTCGACGCGCTCGTCCGCGCCTGGCCGGTCGAGGTCCGCGAGCTCGTCCTCCTCGGCCACTCGATGGGCGGCCTCGTCATCCGCAGCGCGTGCCACCGCGCGCACGGCTCCGGCCGGGACTGGCGTGCGCGGCTCACGCACGTCGTCATGCTCGGCACGCCGCATCTCGGCGCGCCGCTGGAGCAGCGCGTGAACCAGGCGACGCGCCTCATGCGGCGGGTCCCGGAGGCGCTGCCGGTCGCGGCGGTCCTCGACGCGCGCAGCGTCGGCATCCGCGACCTGCGCTTCGGTGCGATCACCGAGCGCGACTGGGACGGCCACGAGCCCGACCACGTGCACGACCCGGTGGAGGACGTCCCGCTGCTGGAGGGCGTGCGGCACTGCACGATCTCCGCGACGCTCGCCGCCCGCCACGACGGGCCGGCGGGACGCCTGCTCGGCGACCTCCTCGTCTACCACTCGAGCGCGACCGGGGCCGGCCGCAGACGGAAGATCGCCTTCACCGTGGAGGACACCGTCCACCTCGGCGGGCTCTCGCACTTCGCCCTGCTCAACCATCCGCGCGTCTACGCGCAGGTGGAGGAGTGGCTGCGCGCGACCGGGGCCTGAGGTCGTCGTCGCACGTCCGTCTGCCCTGGTCGGCCAGGGCACACGGACGTTCGACGCGGACGACCGGGGACGGAGGGGCTCAGGCCGCGCGGGCCGTGCCGAGGCGCTCGTCGTGGACGACGACGGTGCCGAGGCGGCGGTCCATGCGGACGGCGAGGCGCTCGCCGCCGGCGTGGCGGACGATCGCGTGCCACAGCTCGCGGTCGTGGGTGTCCTCGCGGAGGTCGGTGACCGCCTCGGCGCCGGTCGCGCTGAGGGCGGTGTCGGTGAGCTGCCGACGCGTGCGGGCGGCGTCGAGGAGCTGGTCGTCGGCGATCGCGCGCCGGATGGGGGTGGGGGTGATGGAGCTCATGTCGGCATCCTGTCGCCCGACTGTGAGCGCAGGCTGTGGGTGTCCTCAATGTTCCCTAAGGACACCGACTGCGGCAGCCGCACGGTGAACACCGCCCCGCCGTCGGGGGCGTTGGCGGCGGCGACTTGGCCGCCGTGGGCGCCCACGATGCCCGCGACGATTGCGAGGCCGAGGCCGGCTCCGGCCTTGCCGCGGCCGCGGCCGGGCTCGGTGCGCCAGAAGCGCTCGAAGATCGCGTCGGTCCCGTCGCCGGGCAGCCCGGGGCCGTGGTCGCGGACCGTGAGGACGACGTCGGTGTCCTCCTCGGTGACGGCGACGTCGATCGCGGTGCCGGCGGGGGTGTGGACGAGCGCGTTGCGCAGGAGGTTCGCGTAGACCTGGCGGAGCTGGTGCGGCTCGCCGCAGACGGTCGCCGGGGCGGGCGCCTCGACGGTGATCTTGCGGTCGGGTGCGGTTGCGCGTGCGTCGTGGACGGCGTCGCGGGCGAGGGCTGAGAGGTCGACGAGCTGCTGGTCGAGGACGGGGAGCTCGTCGAGGCGGGCGAGGGTGAGGAGGTCGTCGACGAGGACGCCCATGCGGGTGGCTTCCTGTTCGATGCGGGTCATGGCCTTGGCGATGTCGTCGGGGTTCCGTGCGGCGCCGATGCGGAAGAGCTCGGCGTAGCCGCGGATGGAGGCGAGCGGGGTGCGCAGCTCGTGGGAGGCGTCGGCGAGGAAGGTGCGTAGGCGGTCTTCGCTGGCGCGCTGGCGGGTGAAGGCGTGCTCGAGGCGGGCGAGCATGGCGTTGAGCGCGAGGCCGAGGCGGCCGACCTCGGTCTTGGAGGTCGCGGGGGTGACGCGGCGGGAGAGGTCGCCGGCGGCGATCGCGTCGGCCGTCGCGCCGATGCGGTCGAGCGGACGCAGGCCGAGCCGGACCATGAGGAAGGAGGCCGCGGCGAGCGCGGCGAGCACGACGGCGATGACGATGCCCTCGATGACGAGCAGGCGGTTGAGCGTGGAGTCGACCTCGGTGAGCGGGATCGCCGCGACGGTCAGCGCGCCGTCGATGCTGCCCGGGTCCTGGCGGACGTAGACGCGGTAGCGCAGGCCGCCGTCCTGCGCCTTGACGTTGAGCGTCTCCCCGTCGTGGAGGTTGGTCGGCAGGCGCGGCGGCGAAGGCGGCGTCTGCCCGTTGAGGAACAGCGGGATGCCGGTCCCGTAGCTGCCGTCGGCGGCGAGCCGGATGCCGTACGTCCCGGGCGGGAGGTTCACGAGGTCGTTCGGGCCCCCGGCGCCCCGCGGCCGGCCGCCGGGTGCGGCCCCGGGCGGCGGGTCGAAGTCGTAGGGGGATCCGCTCTCGCCGATGAGCGCGTCGTTGAGGCGGTGGTCCACCGCGTTCAGCGCGGCCGCCGACTGCCGGTCGATCCGGTCGACGAGGAACGAGCGCTGCTCGGCGTACGTCACGCCGCCGGCGACGAGCAGCCCGATCGCGGCGATCGCGAGCACCCCCGCGATGAGCCGGGTCCGCAGCGACACGCTCAGGCCTTCGCCTGGCGCAGGGCGTAGCCGACGCCGCGCACGGTGTGGATGAGCGGCGGCCCGTGCGGGTCGAGCTTCTTGCGCAGGTAGCTGACGTACGTCTCGAGGACCCGGGCGTCGCCGCCGAAGTCGTAGTCCCAGACGTGGTCGAGGAGCTGCGCGCGGGTGAGGACCCGCCGCGGGTTCAGGAGCAGGTAGCGGAGCAGCCGGTACTCGGTGGCCGTCAGCTCGATCGGCTGCCCGGCGCGCGTGACCTCGCGGGTGTCCTCGTCGAGCTCGAGGTCGTCGAAGGCGAGGCGGCTCGAGCCCTGCTCGGCGTGGCCGACCCGCCGCAGGATCGTGCGGATCCGGGCGACGAGCTCCTCAAGGGAGAAGGGCTTCGTGACGTAGTCGTCGCCGCCCGTGGTCAGGCCGCGGATCTTGTCCTCGGTCGCGTCGCGGGCGGTGAGGAAGATGATCGGGACGCCGGCCCGCTGGGCACCGAGGCGCGTCGCGACCTCGAAGCCCTCCATGTCCGGCAGCATGACGTCGAGGACGATGAGGTGGGGCTTGAAGGCGGCGACCTGCGCCAGGGCCTCCTCGCCCGTGCCGGCCGACGCGATCTCGAAGCCCTGGAAGCGGAGGGCCATCGAGATGACGTCGACGATGTTCGGCTCGTCGTCGACGACGAGGATGCGGGCGGTCTCGGCGGACGCGCTTGGCTGCGTGCTCACTGGCATGCGGCCATCATCATCGCTCAGTCTGGGAGAAACCTGAGAGCCTGCTGTGCGGCGGGATCGCCACCCCCGGGCCGGCGCGCGGCCGTGCGATGCCGCGTGGGGGGACGGCGCCCGACCCGGGGACGGCGCCCGACCCGGGGACGGCGCCCGCCTGAGAGCGGCTCAGCCCGCTGTCGTCACGGCGCGCGCCGGCCGCGTCCCGAGGGTGATCGTCACCGTGTGCGTCTGGCCCCCGCGCAGGAGCTCTGCGGTGACCTTCTCGCCGGGCCTGTGCCCCTCGAGGACCGACGTGAGGGACTCCGCGTCGCGGACGGGGGTGCCGCCGAGCTGCGTGATGACGTCGCCGGGCCGGACGCCGGCGCGGGCCGCCGGGCCGCCGGCGCCGACGCTGCCGACCCGCGCCCCGGCCACGCCGGAGGTCGTGTCCCCGGACGCGACGCCGAGGTACGGGTGGGTCGCCCTGCCCGTCGCCTCGAGCTGCGCGACGACGCGCCTGACCGTGTTCGCGGGGACGGCGAACCCGACGCCGGTGTTGCCGCCGGTCGCCCCGGTGGCGGACGAGCCGGAGGACTCGATCTGCGAGTTGATGCCGATGACACGGCCGCTCGTGTCGAGCAGCGGGCCGCCCGAGTTGCCGGGGTTCAGCGCGGCGTCGGTCTGCAGCACGTCGGAGATCGCGTAGCCGTCCGGCGCGTCGATCGACCGGTGCAGCGCCGAGATGACGCCGGTGGTGAGCGTGCGGTCCAGGCCGTAGGGGTTGCCGATCGCGAACGCGGCGTCCCCGATCTGCACGGCGGAGGAGTCGGCGAAGGCGAGGGTCGGCAGGTCCGCGCCGCCGGTGTCGATCTTCAGGAGCGCGACGTCCGTCGAGGTGTCGACCCCGACGACCTTCGCGGTGACGGGGCGGCGGTCGCCGACCTTGACGCGGATCGACGAGGCGCCGTCGATGACGTGCGCGTTCGTGACGATGAGGCCGTCCTTCGTGATCACGAAGCCGGTGCCGGTGGCGGTCCCCGACGCGACCTGCCCGAACGGGCCGGAGGACCGCTGGGTGACCTGCGCGGTGATGAACGCGACGGCGTCCTTGCTGCGCTGGTAGATCTGCGTGGCGGTCAGCGGAGCGGCGGACGTGTCGGCGACCGGCGAGGTGCCGGACGTCGAGGCGGTGTCCGCCGTGGCGGGGACGGCCGCCTGCGTGACGGTCGTGGTCGTCGTGTGGGAGCCGGCGCCGACGGTGAGCGCAGCGCCGCCGGCGCCGCCGATCACCGCCGCGAGGCCCAGGGGGAGGAGGAGCGAGCGCGGGGTGGACATGGGTCCACGGTGGCCCGTGCCGATCAAGCGGACCTTGGCGAAGGCTGGGAGAACGCTGGGAGCGGCGCGCGCGGATTCTCAGCGAGCTCTCAGGCCTGTTTCAGGCGCGGCGCCGATACTGCTGCGCAGGGAAACGGCGTGCGTGGGGTCCCCCCGCTGCGCCACGGACAGCCGATCACAGGAGGTCGATGGACTTGAAGTCACCAGGATGGGTCAAGGTCACGGGCGTCGCGACGGTCTGCGCGCTCGCGGGCGCCGGCGCCGGCATCGCGGGGAGCACCGCGGCGACGTCGACGTCGAACGCGAAAGCGAGGTCGGCGAAGTCCGCGAAGGCCCGTTTCGCCGGGCGGCGCGGCTTCGGCCCGATGATGGGCGGGCACGGCCCGTCGGTCCACGAGGAGTCGGTCGTCCTCGACAAGGCCGGCAAGGCGTGGATCACGGAGACCGAGGACCGCGGGACCCTCAAGTCGGTCTCCGGTCAGGACCTCACGCTCACCGAGGGGACGAAGGCCGTCCCGTACAAGGACGTCACCGTGACGATCCCGTCCGGCGCGACGATCGTGCGCAACGGCAGGACGGCGCAGCTGAGCGACCTGAAGGCCGGCGACCACGTGAACGTCAGCTCGTCCTCGGACGGCACGACGGTCTTCGCGGGCGACGCCACGTTCGGCCCCGGCGGCCCGCATGGCTTCGGGGCCCGCGACGGCGACCACCACGGCCCGCCGCCCGGCGCGCCCGGCCCGCCCCCCGGCGCGCCCGCCATGCCCGGCGCCCCTGGTCCCTACCCCGGCGCCCCGTAGCGCCCCGGCGGCGCGCCCCGCCGCCCGCCTGACGACCGACAGCCGCAGGACCGCGAGCCCCGTCCCCGACGGGGCTCGCGTCGTCGCCCGTCCGGCTAGGCCGGGACCTCGGCGGCGATGAATCGCTGCAGCGCGAGGGTGTCCGCCAGGACGATGCGCCGCCGCTCCAGACGGATCCAGCCCGCGTCGCGGAGCTGGCGCAGCGCGCGGACCCCGGTCTCGCGGGAGACCCCGGCCCAGCTCGAGAGCTCGGCCTGGGTCAGCGGGATGTCGATGAGCAGGGCGTCGTCGATCGTCGCCCCGAACCGGTCGGCGAGCCAGAGGATGCGCCCGGCCACCCGCACGATCGCCGGCGCGGCGAGCTGCTCGGCCCGCTGGTGGCCGGCGTCCCGCAGCCGCGCGGTCACCGTGCCGATGATGATGCGGTTCAGGTGCGGCCGCTCGCCGAGCACCCGCCAGAAGTTCACGGCCGGCACGTGCAGCGCCTGCCCTCCGGTGAGCGCGATGACCGCCGCCGCGTGGTCGCCGCGGTCGAGCAGCGCGATCTCGCCCATGAGCTCCCCGGGCCCGTGGACGGAGAGGACGACCTCGCGGTCGCCCTGGTTGCGCACGACCTTCACGTAGCCGTGCTCGATGACGACGAGCTCGCGCTTCGTCGCCCCGGGTGTGATGAGCGCGCGCCCGGCCGTGAACGGCTCCTGGCGCCCGGTCTCGCGGAAGGCCTGCACATCCTCGCGCGACAGGCGGGTGAGCAGGAACTCCTCTCTTCGTGGTGCGTGCATTCGGTGGTCCCCAGACTGTCCCCGGTCGACCGCGTCCGAGCGGTGTCGATGCGCGTCCGGCGCACGACGGAATGTACGCCTGCCGGCTACCCGCGGACATCCATTTGTGACCTATGACGCATTTATGTCGGCGCGGCCCGGCGGCTGCGAGACTCGGCCTCATGCTGCCTCCCCGTCCCGGGCTCTCGCGGTGGGCGATGAGCGTGGGGTTCATGCTCCGCCCGACCGACTTCGTCGAGGCCTGCGCCGCCGACTGCGGCGACTTCTTCACCCTGCGGCCCGCGCCGGGACGGCAGGTCGTCTTCACGAGCGACCCTCAGGCCGTCCGGCAGGTCTTCACCGGGGATCCCGCCCTGCTCCACGCGGGCGCGGGCAACGTGACGCTGGCGCCGCTGCTCGGGCCCGGGTCGGTCCTGCTGCTCGACGGGGCGGAGCACCTGCGTCACCGCAAGCTCCTGCTGCCGCCCTTCCATGGGGACCGGATGCGCGGGCACGCGGACGTCATGCGGGAGGTCGCCGAGCGGCACGTCGCCCGCTGGCCGCGCGACCGGGCCTTCGCGGTCCTGCCGAGCATGCAGGCGATGACGCTCGAGATCATCCTGCGCGTCGTCTTCGGCGTGAGCGACCCGGTGGCGCGGCAGCGGCTCGGCGACCCGCTGCGCGTCCTGCTGGAGGAGATGGCCTCGCCGGTGCGGCTGCTCGCCCTCGGCTTGACCGGGTCGCGCCGGCGCGGGCCGCTGAGCCCGTGGCGGCGGTTCGCGCGGCTGCGCGCGCTCGCCGACGCCCGCGTGCACGAGGAGATCGCCCGGCGGCGGGCGGACCCGGACGCCGCCGGGCGCGACGACGTCTTCTCGATGCTCGTCGCCGCCCGCGACGAGCAGGGCCGCGCGCTGACCGACGACGAGCTGCGCGACGAGCTCATGACGCTGCTCGTCGCCGGGCACGAGACGACCGCCACCGCGCTCGCCTGGGCGCTCGAGCGGATCGTGCGTCACCCGGCCGTCCACGCGCGGCTGCGCGCGGAGCAGGCGGCGGGCGGCACCGCCTACCTCGACGCGGTCATCCGGGAGACGCTGCGTCTGCGCCCCGTCGTCCCCGCGGTGGTCCGGGAGCTCCAGGCGCCGATGACGTTCGGTGGCTGGGACCTGCCGGCGGGCGTGTCGATCGCGCCGTCGATCTACCTCCTGCACCGCCGCCCCGACCTGTATCCGGAGCCGCTCGCCTTCCGCCCCGAGCGTTTCCTCGACCGCGCACCCGGCACGTACGAGTGGATCCCGTTCGGCGGGAGCGTGCGCCGCTGCCTCGGGGCGAGCTTCGCGCTGCTCGAGATGCGGGAGCTGCTCGGCGTCGTGCTGCGCGAGGTGCCGCTGCGCGCGGGGAGTCGCGGCGACGGGGAGGCGACACGGCGGCGGACGGTGACGTTCGCGCCGGCGGACGGCGGGCGGATCCTCGTCGGTGCCTGAGGGGCCGGAGGCGACGGGGCCGCTGCGCTGCCTCGTCGACACGATGATCTTCGACGCGATCGTCGAGGAGCCGGCGCTGCTCGAGGCGGTCGACCGGCTGACGTCGGCCGGGACGCTGCAGCTGCTGGCCGACACGGTGAGCGTCGCGCAGGTCGCGGCCGCGCCGCCGTCCTACCACCGCACCCAGCTGCGTCGCGTGCGCGTGCTCGTCGTCCCTCCCGCGGACACGGACCCGGTGCTCCGACCCCTCGCCGCGAGCACCGGCGTCGGGGAGCCGGACGCGCTCATCGCCGCGGCCGCCCGCGCGCAGGGGGTCCCGCTCGTCACCGAGGACGGGGACCTGCGGCGCGCGGCCGCGGTGCTGCTGCCCGACCTCGTCCTGTGGACGTGGGCCGCCGACCTGCGGCCCCGGCTCGTCGCGCTCGCGGCGGAGCTGCCGCCGCGCCGCCCTCGCTGACCGCGTCGCCCGGCCCGCGCGCGGGCGCCGCGGACGTGGGACGATGGCGCCGTGTCCAACCGCGGGGTCACGAGCGCCGGCCTCCTGCTCTACCGTCGCCGGGAGGGGAGGCTCGAGGTGCTCATCGCCCACATGGGCGGCCCCTTCTGGGCCCGGAAGGACCGCGGCGCCTGGTCGATCATCAAGGGCCAGTACACCGCGCCCGAGACCCCCTTCCAGGCGGCCTGCCGCGAGTTCGCCGAGGAGACGGGCAGTGCGCCGCCGGACGGGGAGGCGCTGCCGCTCGGCGAGGTCGTCCAGGGCTCGGGCAAGCGCGTGACCGCCTGGGCGATCGAGAGCGACTTCGATCCCGCGACGATCGTGAGCCAGACGTTCACGGCGGAGTGGCCGCCGCGCTCCGGGCAGATGCAGGAGTTCCCCGAGATCGACCGCGCCGCGTGGTTCGACACCGAGACGGCGAAGGAGAAGCTCGTCCGCGCGCAGGCGGCGTTCGTCGATCGCCTCTGCCGCCGCGTGGCCTGAGCGCCGGCCGGTTTCGCGGCGGGAGTACGCTCGAAGGGCGATGCCACCCGCCCCCGTGCCCGGTCCCGACGAGCTCGCCCACCTGCGGGCGGACGCCCGGTACGCGCGGGAGCGGCTCGCGCTCTACCGCGCCAAGGCCTACGGCATGCGCGAGACGAGCCCGGTGCGGATGCGCGAGCTCGAGCGGCGCGCCGAGCAGACCGCCGAGCGCCTGGCGGCGGCCGAGCGCGCGGCGGCGCCGGCCGCGCCGGATCCCGGGGCCTCGGCCACGCCGGACGGCGGCTGAGCTCAGGCCGTCGTCGGCTGCTCCTCGCCCTCGCGGGCGTCGAAGGCCTCGGCCAGGGCACGGGCCTCCGGGTTGCGCTCCATCCAGGCGTCCCCGAGCGGCCCGAGGACGCCGCGGAGGACCGACATGACCGTCCAGCGCCGCGGCCGGATGACCCGCGGGGCCCGGCGTTCGATACCGGCGACGATCGCCTCGCCCGCCTCGCGCGGCTGCAGGCGCTTGCGCAGCGGGCGCGGGATGAGCTCCATGAGCCGGTCCGACAGCGGGTCGGCGTCGATCGCGCGCCTGACCATCTCGGTGTCGATGAAGCCGAAGTAGGCGACCGTGGCGCTCGCGCCCTTCGGCGCCAGCTCCACCCGCAGCGCCCGCCCGAACTGCTCCACGCCGGCCTTCGCCATCGCGTACGGGGACGCGCCGACGCCGTTCGTGAACGCGTAGATCGAGGACACGACGACGACGTGACCCTGCCGGGCGACGATCTGCGGCAGCGCCGCCTCGACCGTCCGCACGACCCCGTGGAGGTTCACCTCGAGGACCCGGTCGAAGGCCTCCGTCGACGTCGCCCGGAAGCTCGCGCCGCGGGACGCGATCCCCGCGTTGGCGACCACGACGTCGAGGCCGCCGAAGCGCTCGACCGTCGTCGCGACGACGCGCTGCATCGCGCCGCGGTCGGTGACGTCGACCGCGAGGCCGAGCGCCCGGGTGTCGTGCAGGCGGGCGGCCGCCGCGTCGGCGGCGCCCTGGTCGAGGTCGGCGACGACCACCGACGCGCCGCGCTCGATGAGCGCCTGGGCCGTCGCGAAGCCGATGCCGCGGGCCGCGCCGGTGACGAGTGCCACTTTGCCGTTCAGGTCGTAGAGCGTCATGTGAGCACCCTCTCACACGAGGACTGGCCAGCCGGCCAGGATCCGGGTTAGGCTCGTGCCCATGCCGACCGAGAGCACGCCCCTCGACGAGATCCTCATGACCGAGCGCGAGCTGTGGGTCGACGGGCCGCCCGTCGAGACCTTCGCGCGGCTGCGGCGCGAGTGCCCCGTCCACTGGACCTCGCACATCTCCGACTACCGGCCCGAGCCGGGCTACTGGTCGGTGACGACGCAGGAGGACATCCACACCGTCAGCCGCGACTGGCAGACGTACTCCTCCGAGCTCGGCGGCATCACCGCGGTGAGCGAGTCGGTCATGCCGCTCGAGCTCACCCGCGCGATGTTCATCGGGATGGACCCGCCGAAGCACGATCGGCTCAAGGCGCTCTTCCAGCGCGGCTTCACCCCGAAGCGGATCGCCGACCACGAGGCGACGATCCGCGCGATCGTCACCCAGGTGCTCGACGGGCTCGCGGGCCGCGACCGCGTCGACCTCGTCACCGACGTCGCGCAGCCGGTCGTCTCCCGGGTCATCGGGTCGTTCATGGGGATCCCGCCGGAGGACGACGAGATCTGGGCGCGGCTCATGAACACCGTGCTCGGCGCCGGCGACCCCGACATCAACCCCGAGGGCGTCTCGACGGTCATGGAGCGCGACGTCCCGGAGATCTTCGAGCGCTGCCGTGCGCTCATCGCCGCCCGGCGCGTCGCGCCGAGCGACGACCTGACGAGCGTCCTCGTGCACGCCGAGGTCGACGGCCACACGCTCGAGGAGCACGAGATCGTCATGGGCTTCTTCCTCCTCATGGCGGCGGGCAACGACTCGACGAAGGCGACGTACTGCAGCGGGATGCGCGCGCTCATGGAGCATCCGGAGGAGCGCGCGAAGGTCCTCGCCGACCCGGGTCTCGTACCCGGCGTCGTCGAGGAGTCGCTGCGGATGTTCCCGGCCTTCGCGCACTTCCGCCGCACCGCGACGCGCGACACCGAGCTCCACGGGCAGCCGATCCGCGAGGGCGAGAAGGTCGTCATGTGGTACGTCTCGTCCGGCCGCGACGAGAGCGTCTACGAGGACCCGGACCGCTTCGACGTCGAGCGCAACCCCGTGCACCAGGCGTTCGGAGCGGGTGGGCGGCACTACTGCCTCGGGACGGCGCTCGCGCGGCTCGAGCTGCGGCTCCTGTTCGAGGAGACGCTCGCGCGCTACCCGCGGATGGCGATCGACGGCGTCCCGCGCCCCGTCGAGTCGCCGTTCGCGAACCAGCTGAAGACGTTCCCCGTCCGGCTGGAGGGCTGACCGTTGCGCTACGACGAGTACCGGGCCCACGACGGGCTCGGCCTCGCGGCGCTCGTCGCCGCGAAGGAGGTCACGGCCGCGGAGCTGCTCGACGTCGCCCAGGCGCGCGCCGCCGAGGTCGCGCCGAAGCTCGGCAGCGTCATCGTCCGCGACATGGACGCGCAGGCGCGCGGCCGGCTCGAGGAGCCGCTCGACGGCCCCTACGCCGGCGTCCCGTTCGTCATCAAGGACCTCGCACAGGACTACGCCGGGCTGCCGACGTCGTCCGGCTGCCGGGCGCTCGCCGCGCTCCCGATGCCCGAGCACGCAACGGTCGTGCAGCGCTGGCTCGACGCGGGGCTCGTCGTGTTCGGCAAGACGAACACCCCGGAGTTCGGGGCGAAGGGCATCACGGAGCCCGACCTCTTCGGCCCGGCCCGCAACCCGTGGGACCCGTCGCGTACCCCCGGCGGCTCGTCGGGTGGCTCGGCGGCGGCGGTCGCCGCGGGCATCGTCCCGGTCGCCGGAGCGAGCGACGGCGGCGGCTCGATCCGCATCCCCGCCGGCTGCTGCGGGCTCTTCGGCCTGAAGCCGGGGCGCGGCATCGTCCCGTCGGGGCCGCGGACCGGCGAGACGCTGCACGGCTCGGTGACGCAGGGCGTCCTCTCGCGGTCGGTCCGCGACACCGCCGCGATGCTCGACGTCATCGCCGGGACGGACGCCGTGGCACCGTTCCACGCCGCCGGCCCGGACGCGACGTACGCCGCGCTCGCGACCGCCGACCCCGGGCAGCTGCGGATCGGCTTCGTCTCGGCGTCGGCGCTGACGCCGGACCCGCACCCGGAGGCGGTCGCTGCCGTCGAGGGGGCGGCCCGGCTGCTCGAGTCGCTCGGCCACGAGGTCGAGCCGGTCGCCTCGCCGGTCGACGACCGCGCCGTCGCCCGCGACTTCCTCACGACGTGGTTCGTCCACTGCGCCCTCACCGTCGCGGAGGTGCGGCGGGTCACCGGCTGCGGCGACGAGGGCTTCGAGGAGGACACGCTGCTCATGGCCGCGCTCGGGCGGGCGGTCTCCGGCGTCGAGCACGAGCGGGCCATCGAGCGGCGTCATGAGCACGTCCGTGCGCTCGCGGCCTTCCACGGCCGCTACGACCTCCTGCTGACCCCGACGCTCGCGCAGCCGCCCGTGAAGGTCGGCGCGCTCGACACGCCGCTGCTCGCGCGGCTCGGCGCGAAGGTCCTGCTGAAGACGCGGACGACGGGCGTCCTCCCGCACCTCGGCGTCGTCGAGCAGGTCATCGACGCGAACCTCGGCTGGGTCCCGTTCACCCAGCTCGCGAACCTCACCGGGCGGCCGGCCGCGAGCCTCCCGCTCCACTGGACCGCCGACGGGGTCCCCCTCGGCGTGCAGGTCGTCGGGCGCCTCGGGTCCGAGGGGACGCTGCTCGCACTCGCGACGCAGCTCGAGGCGGCTCAGCCGTGGGCGGAGCGGCAGCCGGTGCTCTGAGCAGGGCGCGGCGCGCCGCAGCGTCGCCGAGTGACAACCTGCGCAGGAGGGGTCTGCGTCAGCTGTCAGTCGGCGGGGTCGGGCGCGTCGGCGGGACCCTGGGCCGGCGTCAGGCGGCGGTGCCCGCCGGGGTCGCTGCCGCGCGGGCGGCGAGGCCCTCGCGGACGAGCGGCGCGACCGCGGTCCCGAGCAGCTCGGTCGACCGCAGGACCGCGTCGTGGTCCATCGGGCCGAGCGCCGTCTGCATGAGGAAGCGGGAGTGCCCGAACGCCTCGTGGTGGCGGAGGATCTTGTCCGCGACGGTCCGCGGGCTCCCCACGAGCAGGTGGCCGTCCGGCGACAGCCCCGCCTCGTACTGCGCGCGGGTGAGGGGCGGCCAGCCGCGCTCGCGCCCGATCTGGTCGATCATCCGGCGGTACGGGTCCAGGAACGTGCGGGCGGCGGTCTCGTCGTCCTCGGCGACGAGGCCGTGGGCGTTGATCGAGACGCCGAGCGAGGCCGCGTCGTGACCGGACTCCGCGGCGATCTTGCGGAAGCCGTGGGCGAGGTTCGCGAAGCGGACGGGCTGCCCGCCGATGATCGCGATGGCCAGCGGCAGGCCCATCTGGGCCGCGCGGACGACCGAGCCGGGGTTGCCGCCGACGGCGACCCACAGCGGCAGCGGGTCCTGCAGCGGACGGGGGTAGACGGTCGCCCCGTCGAGCGGCGCGCGGTAGCGGCCGGCCCACGTCACCCGCTCCTCCTCGCGGAGCCGCGCGAGCAGGCGGAGCTTCTCGTCGAAGAGCTCGTCGTAGTCCTCGAGGTCGAAGCCGAAGAGCGGGAAGGACTCGGTGAACGACCCGCGCCCGGCCATGATCTCCGCGCGGCCGCCGGAGACGAGGTCGAGCGTCGAGAACTCCTGGAAGACGCGAACCGGGTCGGCGGAGCTCAGCACGGTGACCGCGCTCGTCAGGCGGATCCGCTCGGTGCGGGCGGCGACGGCGGCGAGCGCCACGGTGGGGGCGGAGACGACGTAGTCGGCGCGGTGGTGCTCGCCGAGGCCGAAGACGTCAAGGCCCGCGCGGTCGGCCGTCTCGGCCTCCTCGAGCAGCTGCACCATGCGGCGCCGGGACGCCTGCGGCAGCGTCTCGCCGGCGGCGGGGACGACATCCGCGAACGTGTAGGTGCCGAGTTCCACGCCTCCCAGTGTACGCGATGGTGATTGCACACGCAACTACATGGGGTCGAAACCCGATAAGCGCCCAACTGGGGGACAGGAATCGGGTCCCGGCGGCTCAGGGGAGCGGCATGCCCCCGATGGCGCTCGTGTAGTCGAGCCACGGCAGGGAGGGCGTCAGCCCGACGGGCGGGCGGGAGAAGTCGCAGACGCCGGTCGGGAAGGCGCGCTGGAGCTTCGCCCACTCCGCGTCGGTGAAGCGCACCGGGTAGGCGGGGCGGTCGAGCGGCTTCAGCGCGCACTTGTTCGTCAGGGTCGCGACCGAGTCGCCCGCGACGATCCGCGGGCTCTTGTACGCGCGGACGAGGAGCGGACAGCCGCCGCTCGGCGTCTCGAGCGACCCCGCCGCCTCGCAGGTGTCCTTCACGTCCGCGGGCCGGTCGCGGATGACCTTCTGCGGCAGCGTCCCGCTCGCGTGGTCGGCCTCGATCGCGGTGAGCCAGCGGTCCATCGCGAGCAGGCCCCGGGTCGAGAAGTCGAAGCCGCCGATCGACGGGGCGGGGCCCTGCCAGATGACCTGGTTCGCGTGCGTCCCGTGGGCGAGGTCCAGGCGGGCGCGCAGCGCGAAGGAGCGGAAGACGTCGTGGAGCAGCCCCTCGTCGGAACCGCGTAGGTCGATGATCGGGACGCGGTCCAGGCGCCGGGCGTCGTTGATGAGCCCCGAGCGGTAGGCGTTCCCGAGCGCCGGCTCGTCGGCCACCGTCCGCGCGGCGGTGTGCATGTCGTTGACGTCGACGCCGCCGACGCGCTCGTTGAGGTCGGCGAAGAGCGCCGGCGGCAGCGTGCCGTCGTAGAGCCCGCCGAGCCCGTACTGCACGCCGACGTTGTCGAGCGGGCGACCCGCGTAGCCGTCGCCGGGCCGGCGCCCGAAGACGTTCACGGCGGCGTCGGCGAGGGAGCAGCGGATGCCGCCCGGGTTGGACGGCGACCAGCGGTCGGCCGCCGTCGTCCCGAAGCACGCCCGCGCGGGACTCCCGAAGCCGGTCTCGTAGAGGGCGTCGAGGAGGATCGCGCTCTGGTGTGCCGGGTGGCCGTCGACGGCGGCGATCGAGATCGGGTCCCAGAGGATCCCGGGGCCCCAGCGGTCCGGGTGCTCGAGGTAGGCGCGCAGGACGTGGAGGTCGAAGAGCTGCGTCGCGCTCGACCATGCGTCGGGGAACGAGCACTGCGGCACGAGGCCGTCGTAGATCCCCGGGTAGGCGTTCGCGACCTGCTGCAACGCCATCGAGCCGCCCGAGCACCCCATGCCGATCGTGTAGCGCAGCTCGCCGTAGCGCTCGACGAAGTGCTCCTTCGCCATCTCGAGCGACTCGGCCTGGGTCACGAGATGGCAGTCGTGCCCGGCGTTGTCGAGCGCGGTGGAGAGGACGGCGAAGCCGCGCCCGAGCGCGACGGTCGGGCTCCGGGCGAGCAGGCCCTTGTCGGCGAAGGCGGAGTCGAGCGTCGTGCTCGGCGCGACGCCGGCGCCGTAGTCCAGCGAGCAGCCCTGGCCGTGGGTGATGACGAGCTTGTGGTTGAACTGGTCCTGCGGGGCCCACGGCTCCCACGGCCGACCGGGGCGGTAGAGCGTCGTGATCCGGTACTGGTCGCGGTCGAGGTAGCCGGTCTCGCTGCGGATGATGAACGGGACGCTCACGCCCTGGTCGGTTCTCGTCGTCGCGACGTCGCCCGCGGGGTGGGCCGGGTCGTACGGCATGAAGTCGTGCCCGTTCTTCGGCATGTACGCGAAGGCGAACCGGGCGGGGGCGTCGCACTGCGCGTCGACGGCCGAGGGAGGGCAGGTCCAGGGGTGCAGCTGCGGGCCGGCGAAGAGCGGGCCGCCGGCGGGGTGGTTCGTGATCGCGAGGACGGCGGTGCGGGCGCGGCGGGCATGGGCGACGAGACGGCTGCGCCCGGGCGGCAGCCCGTCGAGGAGCGCGAGCCGCCGTCCGTCCGGCCGGACGGCGAACGCGCTCGTGACGTCGCGGCCGCCGAGCGTGACCCGGAGCGTCGCGGCGTTCACGTGCGGCGGGACGCTCACCTGCGCGAGTGTGTCGCCCGCGCTGACGAGGTCCGGGCGGCTCGACAGGACCGCGAGGCGCAGCGTCCCGAGCGGTCGCGCCCTGCGGTGGTGCTTGGAGGCCAGGCGGTGCGCCGGCGTCGCGGCCGCGGCGACCGCGGACGTGGACGCTCCGGCGAGGGCGCCGACCGTCAGGACCGTCGTGATGAGGGCCCGCCTGAGCGGGCGACCGTGACCTCCGTGCACGCGCCGTCTCCCTGGACCGAACTGCTGATCAGGGCGACCGTAACGCGCCCGTGCAGAGATTGCACGGTTATCGACTGATCAGCGATGCGGTGTCGCCGTTTCGGAGCCGAGCTCGTCCAGGCGGGTCAGGACGAGCGCCTGACGCTCGGCGAGCTCGTCGTCGAGCGCGGCGAGCTTCGCCTGCCGGCGACGGACGAGCGCGCGCTGGCGCTCGACGTTGAGCAGGGCGGCGCGCAGGATCTCCGCGCGGCGCTTCGTCGACGTGCCGTCGGCACGGAACTCCGCGCGGTGGGTGGCCCGCGCGTCCTCGGCGGCGACGAGCACGCGCAGCTCGTCGAGCGACACGCCGAGCAGGTCCTTCAGGCGCAGGATCGTCCGCAGCCGCTCGAGGTCCTGCTCACCGTAGGTGCGGTGGCGGCCCGAGGCGCGCTCGTCCGCGCCGGGGAGCAGGCCGATCTCCTCGTAGTAGCGGATCGTCCGCACCGTCGTGCCGGTCAGGCGGGCGAGCTCGCCGATGCGCATGTCGCCCTCCGCGCTCATGCGGCGACCTTCTCGAGGGCCTCGGACGGAGCCGCAGCCCCGGCGCCCGTGCTCGCCGTCTTCGGGCGCATGAGCGCGACGCCCGCACCCGCGATCGACGTCGCCGCGAGGACCCACATCGCAACGTGGATGTTGTGGATGAACGGGTCGAGCGAGGCCGGCGACAGGCCGGTCGTCACGCCCGAGAAGATCGAGAGCAGCGTCTGCTTCGAGATGCCGTTCGTCACGATGGCCAGCAGCAGCGCGATCGAGAGGACCGAGCCCGTGTTCTGGAGCATCATCCGCGTGCCGCCGGCGATGCCGCGCCGGTGGACCGGGACCGCACCCATCATCGCGGCGGTGTTCGGCGAGTTGAACATGCCGGACCCGACGCCGGTGATGAAGAGGTAGAGCGCGGTGAGCCAGTAGGCCGTGTCGACCTGGAGCGTCGTCATGAGCGCCATGCCGACGGCCGAGACGACGAGACCGATCGCCGACAGGGCGCGGGCGCCGTTGCGGTCGGCGTACCCGCCGGCGAGCGGCGAGCTGATGAGCATGCCGGCGGCGAGCGGCGCGAGCTTGATGCCCGCGAGGATCGGGTCGTCCCCGATGGCGCCCTGGAAGTAGAGGACGAAGACGAAGGTCAGCGAGAAGCGGCTGAGGCCGGAGAGGAAGGCGGCGCCGGTCGCCGCGTTGAAGCCACGGTCCTCGAAGAGCGTGAGGTCGAGCATCGGCTCGGCGGTGCGCCGCTCGACGAGGAGGAACAGCGGCAGCAGGACGGCGGCGACGACGAGCGAGACGACCGTGATCGTGTCGCTCCAGCCGACGAGCCCGCCGCGCGACATGCCGAGCGTCAGGCCGGTGAGCCCGAGGACGAAGGTGATCGTGCCGAGCCAGTCGAAGCGCTGCTCGTGCTCGGGGGAGACGAGCTCCTTCAGGACCGTCGCGGCCCACAGCGTGCCGAGGATGCCGATCGGGACGTTGAACCAGAAGACCCAGTGCCAGGAGAGCTTCACCAGGGCGCCGCCGAGGACGGGGCCGGCGACGAGGCCGACGCCGGCGACCATGACGTTCGTGCCCATCGCGACGCCGAGCTCCTCGCGCGGGAAGGCATCGGTGACGAGCGCGGAGGCGTTCGCGAACAGCAGCGCGCCGCCGATGCCCTGGACGATGCGCCAGAGGATGAGGCTCGTGCCGCCGGTCGCGAAGCCCGCGCCGAGGGAGGCGAGGGTGAAGATCGCGAAGCCGAGGACGAAGGCGCGCTTACGGCCGAAGACGTCGGACAGGCGCCCGAACGTGAGCACGAGGACGGTCGAGGCGATCATGAAGGCGAGGATCACCCAGACGAGGGTGAGGAGGCCGACGCCGAGGGCGCGCTCGAGGTCCGGCAGCGCGATGACGAGCGTGCCCGAGTTGAGCGTCGCGAGCAGCATGCCGAGGCTCGTGCAGGAGAGGGCCCACCACTTGTAGTGCTCGTGGTCCGCGTTGACACCGAGGGAGAAGCTCTTTCTTACGTTCACGTCAGGTTACGTTAGCAGCAACGCGGAATGGGTGTTCCGCGGCCGTGACCCCGACCCTCCGCCTATCCTCGGCCAATGGCGATGCCCGAGGGACCGCACCTCGACCGGCTGCTGGAGGCGATCGCCGCCGAGGCCCGGGCGCACCGGGCGCTGCTCGCCGGGGAGGCCGCCGGCGGCAGCGCTGGCTCCGGCGCGACGGAGGCGCTCCGCGAGGCGACCACCCGCTACCGCGAGTCGTGGGAGCTCGCGCCGCCCGCGAGCTACGGGCGCCTCATCGGGATGCTCAAGGCCGCGGTGCTCGCGGGCGACGCGGAGGACGCCGCCCGCTACGCGCTCGCCGAGATCCCCGCCGACGCGACGTCCCCGCCGGCGGCCTACGCGCGGGCGATCGCGCTGCTCGTCGACGGCGACGACGCGGGCGCCGCGGCGGCCGCGCACCTCATGCGCGAGGGGTCGCCGGCGTTCGTCCGCGCGGCGGACGCGATCATCGCCCTGGCGGCGGGGGACGGCGCGGCGTACGCGACGGCGGTCGCCGCGATCGTCGCCGACTTCGCCGCGCGCGAGGAGCACCTCACCGGGGTGCCGATCGCGGACACGGCGCTCATGCTCCAGCGGCTCGCGACGCCGCGCGGGCTGGCCGCGACCGTGCGCTCACCGCTCCTGCCCGGCTGACCCGCGGGTCCGGCCCGTCCGGCACACTGCCCCGATGAGCACCGACGACCGCCCCGCCGCCGAGTCCCGCCGGCGCGACACGCGCACCCTCTTCGACCGCTTCGTCGAGGTGGCCCACGGGGTCGTCTCGCGCCCGGGGACGTTCGCGGTCGCGGTCGGCGTCGTGGTCGTCTGGGCCGCGTCCTACCCGCTCTTCCACGAGATCGCCGAGTGGCACGCCGTCATCCACAGCGCCGCGTCGATCACGTCGCTGCTGCTGCTCGTCCTCCTCGAGAACGCCGGGCGCCGCTCCGACGAGGCGGCGCAGGAGAAGCTCAACGTCATGAGCGAGGCGCTCGTCGCCCTGCTCGACGAGCGGGCGGCGCCGGACGACGCCGACCGGGCGGAGCTCGCGGCCCAGGCCGACCGGCTGCGCTCGGCCGTCGGCCTCGAGGCGCGGCACTGACGCCGCGCCCCGGGGGCGGCGCGGACCGCGGCCGGAGGCCTGCGGACAACTACGGGCGAGGCGTCACGCACGCGGGCCGATGAGGTCGACGTGCGGTGTGTTCCGTGGACCCCTCGATGAGCGCGCGGCTCGCGCGTGGTGGTCCTCCGGCGGCCGCGGCCGTCGCGGCCTCCGTCGCCGCCGGCTGGGTCCTCGGGGCCCGCTGGCTCACCTCCTGGGGCCAGGGCCCGACGATGAAGTTCGGCACCGCCGCGGCCGTCGTCATCGCCGCGCTCGCCATCACGCTGCTGGCCGGTGACCCGCCACGCGCGTCGCGTCGCCCGCTCACGGCGGTCCTCGCCGTGCTCGTCGGGATCCGCGGCGTCGTCATCCTCGCCGAATGGGCGACCGGGCACGCGCTCACCGTGGACCGGCTCGTGGCGTCGCGGGTCGCGGGGGACGCCGTCGCCACGCAGCCCTCGCCGCACGCCGCGATCGGGCTCGTCCTCCTCTGCGGGGCGCTGCTGACGGTCGACGCCCAGCACCGGCTCCTGCGCGGGCTCCATGTCGCCCTCACCGGTCTGCTCGGGACGATCGTCGCGTTCGCGGGCGTGGGCTGGCTGTTCGGCTCGGTCTCCGTCACGGCCGGCGCGAGCGTCGGCAGCATCTCGCTCCCCACCTTCGTCTGCTTCCTCGGCCTGTTCGTCGGCCTCGTCGGCCTGCGGCCGGACCGCCCGCCGGTCGCGTGGCTGCGCGGGGACGGCGCCGCGGCGACGATGCTCCGTCGCCTCGTGCCCACGGCGTTCGTCGCGCCGGTGCTGCTCGGGGGCGCCCGGCTCCTCGGGGAGGAGGCGGGCTGGTACGACGAGCGCTTCGGCCTCGCGCTCTTCGCGACGTCGATGATCGCCGTCGTCCTCACGATCGTCTTCGTGACCGCCCGCACCGTCCGCAAGCGCGAGCGCGAGGGGACGGTCCTGCAGGCGCGGCTCGAGGCGACGCTCGATCAGCTTCCCGGCGCCGTCTTCCTCTGCGACACGGACGGGCAGCTGCAGAGCGTCAACCGCGCGTGCGCCGAGGCCATCGGCCTGCCCGCCGCCGCGCTCGTCGGGCGCCGCGTCGACTCGCTGACGAGCTACGGGCCGCTCGCCGAGCTGCAGCGTCTCGACGTCGCCACGGTCCGCTACGGCGCGGCGTCGCGTGAGATGGACGTCCGCCACGCCGACGGCACCGTGCATCACGAGGTCGTCACGCACTACCCGGTGCGGGACGAGGACGGCGCGCTGATCGGGATCGGCGGGATCGCCCTCGACATCACGGCCCGTACGGTCGCCGAGCGGGCGCTGGCGGACGCCGAGCGCCGTCTGCGGCAGCTGCTCGAGTCGGCGCCGGACGCGATGGTCGTCGCCGGGGAGGACGGCGTCATCCGCACCGTCAACGCCCAGGCCGAGCGGCTGTTCGGCTTCTCGCGCGAGGAGCTCGTGGGCAGCTCGGTCGACCTCCTCATCCCCGCCGCCCGCCGGGGGGCGCATGCGCAGCACCGCGCCGCCTTCGGCAGCGCCCCCACCGCGCGGTCGATGGGCGCGGGGCGCGCGCTGCGCGCCCGCCGCAAGGACGGCAGCGAATGCCCCGTGGAGATCTCGCTCGCGCCGCTGCAGACCGAGGAGGGGCTGCTCGTGACCGCGTCGATCCGAGACGTCACCGAGCGCGCGAGGGACGAGGCCGAGCAGGCGGCCCTGCGGCGGGTCGCGACCGCCGTCGCCCAGGACGCGGACCCGTCGGCGATCTTCGAGCTCGTCGCCAAGGAGGTCGCGGGCGTGCTCGGCGTCGGGCACGGCAGCGTCGTGCGTTTCGAGTCCGAAGGGTCGGGGACGGTCCTCGGCCGCTGGACCCCCGCCGGGCCATCGCAGCCCGGGGCCCCGATCGACCTCGACGACGGGACCGCCGTCGGGCTCGTCGCGCAGTCCGGGCGGCCCGCCCGGCTCGACGCCTACCCGCGGGGCGGGTCCTTCGCGGTCGAGCAGGCCCGCGCCGGCCTGCGCAGCGCGGTCGCCGCGCCGATCCGCGTCGGCGGGCGGCTCTGGGGCGCGGTCGCCGCGGCCACGAGCGCGGCCGAGCCGCTGCCCGCGGAGGACGAGGCGCGCGTCGAGCGGTTCGCCGACCTCGTGGCGACGGCGATCAGCAACGCCCAGGCCTGGGAGACGCTCGCGCGCCAGGCCGCGACCGACGCCATCACCGGGGTCTACCGCACCTTTCACTCCCGGCTGCGGGACGAGATCGAGCGGGCGACCCGGCACCGGCGTCCGCTCGCGGTCGTCCTCTTCGACCTCGACCGCTTCAAGCTCGTCAACGACACGCACGGCCATCACGCGGGGGACAAGGTGCTCGCCGAGGTCGCGCGGACCCTGGCCGCGGAGGCCCGCGGTGGCGAGGTCGTGGCCCGCGTCGGCGGCGAGGAGTTCGCCTGGCTGCTGCCGGAGACCGACGCGCTCGGGGCGTTCGCCGCGGCCGAGCGCGCCCGCCGCGCCGTCGCCGCGCTCGACTTCGGCCCGATCGGGACGGTCACCGTGTCGGCCGGCGTCTCCTCGCTCGAGGACAGCGGCGACGGCGAGCTGCTCGTGCAGTGCGCGGACCGGGCCCTCTACTGGGCCAAGGACGCCGGCCGCAACCAGACCTTCCGCTACACCGCCGAGACGCAGGCCGCGCTCGCCGAGCAGCCGCACCGTCGCGAGCGCCACCAGTCGATGAACTCGATCCGGGCGCTCGCCCGCGCCATCGACGCGAAGGACATCGGCACGCGCAGCCACTCCGAGCGCGTCGCCGCGCTGAGCGAGGAGCTCGCCCGGCGCTGCGGCTGGACGAGCAAGCGCGCCCGCCAGCTCCACGCGGCGGCCCTGCTGCACGACGTCGGCAAGATCGGCATCCCCGACTCGATCCTCCTGAAGCCGTCCTCGCTGACCGCCGACGAGTACGAGGAGATCAAGCGCCACCCCGAGATCGGCGCCCAGATCGCCGCCGAGGTCCTCGACGAGGAGCCGACGCGGTGGGTCCGCCATCACCACGAGCGCTGGGACGGCGCCGGGTATCCCGACGGCCTCGCGGGCCACGACGTCCCCGACGGCGCCCAGCTGCTCGCGCTCGCGGACGCATGGGACGTCATGACCACGGCGCGGAGCTACCAGCGGACCCTCACCATCGAAGAGGCGCGGGCGGAGTGCGTCGCCCAGCGCGGCGCCCAGTTCTCGCCCGAGGCGGTCGACGCCCTGCTCGCCCTGTCGGCCGACGAGCTCGCCGCGATCCGGCCGGCCGTGCTCGGCGCCTGAGCGCGGCCTCAGCGCCGGCGCGTCGGCCCGGGAGCGGGCGTCGTCACCGTCAGCGTGCGGTACACGCCGGTCACGGGGTGACGGCCGTCCATCCGCCAGACGAGGGCGGCAGGCAGGTCCGGGTCCCCGAAGCGCGCCGGCGTGACGTCGACGTCGTAGCCGTGGATGCCCTCGACGTTGAACACCCGCACCCACGTGTGGGCGGGGTGGTCGGGATGCTCGCCGTCCGCGCCATGGACGATCCGGACCTTCGCGCCGCGCGCCGCCGCGAAGGCGGCGACGGCCTCGGCCGCCTCGTCGAGCGGGACCCCCGCGCCGGCCGCCTCGAGGTAGGCGTGCGCGAGCGCCTCGGCGCGGCGGTGATGCTCGTTCATGGCGGCCACCCTAGCCCCGAACCCGTTTGCGTTTCCGAACACGCACTCTGTACGTTCGCCAACCAGGGTGCGCTCGCCGAGGGAGATAGCGCGGAGCCGTGGGGTCGAGGGCGGGTTCGCGGGCCGGACGGTCGCGATCGCCGCGCTCGCCGTCGTCGTGATCGCCGTGGCGGCGGTGGTGCTCCTGGGTGGCTCCGGCGGCTACCGGCTGCACCTGCGGATGGAGAACGCGAGCCAGCTCGTCAAGGGCAACCTCGTCGAGGTCGGCGGCCTCTCCGTCGGGACCGTCGAGCGGATCACGCTCGCCGACGACAACACCGCGGACGTCGTCGTCAAGGTCACCGACAAGGCGTTGACCCCGCTGCACGCCGGCACGCGCGCGATCGTCCGGGCGGCGTCGGTCTCGGGCGTCGCGAACCGCTACGTCGCGCTCGAGCCGGGGCCGAACAACGCGCCCGAGCTCACCTCCGGCACCACCCTGCCGGTTTCGGCGTCGACCGCCTCGACCGACCTGGACGCCGTGCTGTCCACCCTCGATGCGGACACGCGCGAGCGCCTGCAGGAGACGATCCAGGGCAGCGAAGCCGCGCTGTCGCGCGGCGGGGCCGCCGGGATGAACGCCTCGCTGCGCTACCTCTCGCCGGCGCTCACCCAGCTGCAGGGGACGCTCGGGGAGGTGACCGCCGACCGCGCGGCGCTGCAGCGCTTCATCGTCGCCTCCTCCGGCGTCGTGTCGGCCGTCGCCGCCCGCCGCGACGACCTCGCGCGCGGGCTCGCGTCCGCCGCGACGACCGCCGGCGCGCTCGCCTCGCAGCGCCGGGCGCTGAGCGCCGTGCTCGCGAAGGCGCCGTCGTCGCTCACCGGGGCCGGCCGGACGCTGCACGCCCTCGCCGGCACGCTGGACGAGCTGCGCCCGACCGTCGAGCTCGCCGCCCCGGTCGCGCCGCGCCTGAGCCGTGCGCTCACCGCCGCGGCGCCCGCCCTCGAGGGGACGGCCGCCGTCCTGCCCGCGGTGCGCGACCTGCTGCCGCCGCTGCGCCGTGCCCTCGCCGGGCTCCCGGCCCTGCGCGCGTCCGCCGTCCCCGCGTTCGGCGCGGCCACCGACGCGCTCAGGGCGACGGCGCCGATCGTCAGCGCCTCGCGCGCCGCGTTCCCCGACATCCTGCTCGGGGCGACGAACGGCTTCGGCGGCACGTCGGGCGGCTCCTACGATGCCAACGGCGAGTACGCGCGGATCGGCTTCGTCTCCTCGTCGGCTCCGCTCGTCGGGCTCTTCGGCAACCTCGTCCCGCCCGGGGTCCAGAACGGCGTGCGCTACCACAACGTCGCGCGCTGCCCGGGCGGCGCGGGCACCGTCGCCGCCGACGGCTCGAACGTCTTCGACCCCGGCTACGCCTGCAACGCGGGGGACCGGCCGTGACCGCCGGCCGGCCCCGGGCCGCCACCCGGCGCGCGCTCGCCGCGGCCGCCGGCGTGCTCGTGCTGGCGGGCGGCGCGGTCGCCGGCTGCGGCGGGTCGGGCGCGTCCGGCGGCGACTACCGCGTCGACGCGATCTTCGACAACGCCTCGTTCGTCACCCCCGACGTCGACGTGCGGATCGCCGGCGCCAAGGTCGGCCGGGTCACCGATCTGTCGGTGACGCCCGACCACAAGGCCCGGCTCGAGCTGACGATCGACCGGCGCTTCGGCCCGTTCCACACCGACGCGGACTGCACGATCGCGCCGCAGTCGCTCATCAGCGAGCGGTTCGTCAACTGCACCCCGGGGTCGAGCGACGCGCCCGTCGTGCCGGACGTCCACGGGACGCCGACCCTCGGCCTGCAGGGCACCCACTCGCCGGTCGACATCGACCAGGTCCTCAACACGTTCAACCTGCCCGTCCGCCAGCGCCTCACGTTGCTGCTCGACGGGCTCGGCGTCGGCCTCACCGCGCGCGGCGACGACCTGAACGCGGCGATCCGGCGGGCGGCGCCCGCGCTCGGCGCCACGCACGACACGCTCGCGATCCTCGACGCCGACCGCGCGCGCCTGCAGCACCTCGTCACGGCGAGCGACACCGTGCTGCGGAGCCTCGCGGCCGGACGCGACCGGGCCGCCGCGTTCGTCCGCGCGGCCGGCGTCGTCGCGCAGACGAGCGGCGACCGGCAGCGGCAGCTCGCCGCCGCCGTCCGCGACCTGCCCGCGCTGCTCGGACAGGCCCGGCCGTCGCTCGACCGCCTCACGCGCTTCGCGGGCGTGGCGACGCCGTTCGCGGCCGACCTGCGCCGCTCGGCGCCGGGCCTGCGCGACCTCGTCACGCAGCTCGCGCCGTTCGCGGCCCGGGCGACGCCGACGCTCACGCGGCTCGGGGTCACCTCCCGGCGGACGACGGCCGCCCTTCCCGACATCGCGCCGCAGGTCCGGCGGCTGCGGCGCTTCACCGCGGCCGCCGGGCCGACCGCCCGCCTGCTCGCCGAGCTCTTCACGAGCTTCCGCGCGCGCGGCACGCTCGAGGCCCTCCAGGGCTTCACGTACTACGCCGCCGCGGCGGTCGCGCGCTTCGACAAGAACTCGCACTACCTCCCCGCGTATCTGCTGCCGTCGGCCTGCATCCTCTACGCGCGGACGCCGACGCCCGGCTGCGATGCGCACTTCGAGGCCTCGCGCGGCGCGATCCTCGCCGCGGCCCGGCGACGGGCGGCACGCCGCGCGCCGGCCGCGCGGAAGCCCGCGGCGAGGGGCCCCGCGACCGCCCCGAAGGCCCCCGCGACGCCGTCGGCTCCAGGGGTCCCGTCGCTCCCGGCCGTCCCGGCCCTGCCGGGCGTCCCGAAGCTGCCCCCGGCGGTCGGGCAGGTGCCGCAGGCGCTGCAGGGCCTGCTCCACGCCCTCGGCGGGGGCGGGGGCGGGGGCGGGGGCGGGACCGGACGCGGCGCCGGCGCCACGCCCGGCCCGCCCGCGCAGAACGCCCAGGACCTCCTCGACTACCTCCTCGGATGAACCGCCGCCCGGGCCGATCCGTCTACGCCTCGCCCGTCCTCGTCGGGGCCGTCGCGATCCTCGTCGTCGTCGTGGCCGTGTTCCTCGCCTACAACGCGAACAACGGCCTGCCGTTCGTCCCGACCTACTCGTTCAAGGCGACGCTCCCGGACGCGCAGGAGCTGCTCCCCGGCAACGACGTGCGCGTCTCGGGCACCCGCGTCGGCCAGGTCACCGACGTGACCGCGCAGGACGAGGGGGGCCGGCCGGTCGCCGTCGTCTCGATGCAGGTCGAGTCGTCGCTGAAGCCGCTCCCGCGGGACACCCGGATCCTCGTGCGCCAGCGCTCCAACGTCGGCCTGAAGTACCTGGAGCTGCAGCCCGGGCACAGCCGCGCGACGCTCCCTGAAGGCGGGACGCTCCCGCTCGCGAACGCCCGCGCGGCCGTCGATCTCGCGGACGTCGTGAACACGTTCGATCCGAAGACGCGTGCTGCGCTGCGCGGGACGATCAGCGGGCTCGGCGTCGGGCTCGCCGGGCGCGGAGAGGCGCTGAACCGCAGCCTCGAGGTCCTCCCCGCCACCGTCGCGGACCTGCGGTCGGTCATGCGCACGCTCGCCGCGCGCCGGACCGACCTCGACGGCTTCGTCCGCGGGCTCGACGCCGCGGCCACCGTCGTGGCGCCACGCGCCGAGGACCTGCGCGCGGTGCTCGACCGCGGCGCGACGACCTTCGCCGCGCTCGCGGCCGAGCGTGGCGCCCTCGGCCGGTCGATCGAGCTCGCCGCCCCGACCGAGCGCGCGGGCGCGCGGGCCTTCCGGGTCCTCGCGCCGCTGACGGCCACCGCCACCGCCCTCATCCGTGACGCGACGCCCGGCGTCCGGCAGCTGCGCGTCGCCGGCCCGACGCTCGCCGGCGCGCTGCGCGCGAGCGGCCCCGCCGTCGGCCGGGCGCGCGCGGTGCTGCCGTCGCTCGACGCCGTCGTCGCCCGGCTGCGCACCCTCTCGCGCTCCCGCGACACGACCGGTGCGCTGCAGCGCCTGACCGACTCGGTCGGCGTGCTCACCCCGCTGCTGACGTTCGTCAACCCGTTCCAGACGAAGTGCAACGCGCTCGCGCTCTGGGCCCGCAACGTCGCGTCGCTCGCCAGCGAGGGGACGGTGCAGGGGACGTGGTTCCGCTTCCTCAACCCGAGCGACCCGACGCAGCTGCTGCCGCGCTCGACGCCGTCACCGGACCTGCACCAGATCACGACGCCGGACGTCGGCCAGCACGGCGAGTGCGAGTCCGGCAACACGCCCTACCTGCCCGGTCAGCACATCGGCGACGCGCCGGGCCGCCAGCCCGACGCGACCGACCAGACGGCGCCCGGCACGATCCCCGAGATGGTCGCGAGGGAGCGGCGATGAGGCGACGCCGCGACCGCATCTCGAACCTCGGCGCCGGCCTGCTCGTCATCGGCGTCACGCTCATCGCCGTCTTCTTCGCGTTCACGAAGGCCAACCCGTTCGCGAACCCCTACAAGCTCCACGCGATCTTCAGCTCGGCGCTGAGCAACGGCGTGCGGCCGAACGCGCCCGTGCGCATCGCGGGCGTCGCGGTCGGCAAGGTCACCGACGTCGGCCGCGGGCCCGGGACGACCGTCCGCGTGACGATGGAGATCGACAAGCGCGGCCTGCCGATCCACGCGGACGCGACGATCAAGGCCCGGCCGCGCCTGTTCCTCGAGGGCAACTACTTCCTCGAGCTGCGGCCCGGGACGCCGAGCGCCCCGGCGATCCCGGACGGCGGCACGGTCCCGCTCGGCCGGACGGCGATCCCGGTCCAGTTCGATCAGGTGCTCGACGTGTACCGCACGGACGTCCGCACCTCGCTGCAGCACCTGCTCGGCGGCCTGTCGACGGCGCTCGCCGAGGGGGGCGACCGGGCGCTGCGCGCGAACCTCCGCCGTGCGCCCGCCGCCTTCCGCGAGGGCGCCGTGGCGCTCGAGGCGGCGCGCGGGACCCAGGACGGGGACCTCGCCGGCGTCATCCGCGAGCAGGCCCGGCTGAACTCGACGCTCGACGCCCACCGCGTGGAGCTCCAGGGGCTGCTCGGCGGCTTCCGCGGGACGATGGAGGCGCTCGCCTCGCAGCAGGGCCCGCTCGCCGCGACCGTCCCCGCGCTGCGCGGCCTCCTGGACCGTACGCCGGCCGCCGTCGCCGCGCTCGACCGCACGCTCCCCGCGCTGCGGACGATCGCCGTCGCACTGCGGCCCGGGCTGCGCGCGGCGCCGCCCGTGCTCGACCACGCCGTGCCGTTCCTCCACGCCCTCGGCGGGCTCACCGCGCCCGCTCGCCTGCCCGCGCTCGTCACGCAGCTCCGCGCCGCCGCACCGGCGATCAGCCGCGTCGAGGCGACGCTCCCGCCGCTGCTCGACGTCGTGCGCCCGGTCTCGCAGTGCGTGACGACGCGGGTCGTCCCGGTGCTGGACGCGACCGTGCCCGACGGGCCGCTCACCGCGAAGGGGCGCACCGTCTGGCAGGAGCTCTTCAGCCTCGGCACCGGGCTGCTCAGCTCACAGCAGAACTTCGGCGGCGACGGCTACTCCACCCGGTACAGCTTCGGGCTCGGGGCCGAGGGGTTCGCGACCAAGCTCCCCGGCCCCGGCAACCTCATCCAGCTCGGGAGCGATCAGACGCTCGGGTCGCGCCCCGCCTTCCACAACGACCAGCCCGCGTTCGCCCCGGACGCGCCGTGCCTCACGCAGCCGCTCACGTCGCTGCAGGCCGACACCGCGCCCCCGGCGGGCCGGTCCGCGCGCGTGTCGATGCGGCTCACGGCGCCGCTCACGCCCGCCCGGGTGCGGGCCGCCACGGTCCGCGCGAACCGCCCGCACCGCGCGTCGCGGAGGGGGACCCCGTGAGCCGCCGCGTCAAGGAGCAGCTGCGACCGATGCTCGCGATCGCCGGCCTCGGCGTGCTCGCGCTCATCGTCGGGGGCTACATCCTCGCCCACCAGCGCGTCCGCGGCCCGTTCGCCGACGACTACACGCTGCGGGTGCAGATGCCGACCGGGCAGGCGCTGACGCCCGGACAGGGGCAGGCCGCGACGGTCGCCGGCGTGAAGGTCGGCGAGATCTCCCGAGTGGAGCTGCGGAACGGCGTCGCCCTCGTGAGCCTGCGCATCGACCCCGGCGAGCTGCCCCGCCACGACGTGCGGACGGACGCGCGCCTCATCCTCCGGCCGCGCACGCCGCTGCTCGACATGACCGTCGACATCGACCCGGGGTCGCCGTCGGCGCCGGTCCTCGGCGACGGCGTCGTCCTCGGCACCGCGCACACGACCGCCAACGTGAACCTCGACGAGATCACGGCCTCGCTCGACACCGACACCCGCACCTGGATGCAGACGATGCTCAAGGCCGGCGGACGCGGGCTGGGGAACCGGGGCACCGCGCTGCGCGAGGCGCTGCGCGCCGGCGCCCCGACCCTCGACAGCGCCCGCCGCGTCAGCGCCGCAGTCGCCGCCCGGCGCCGCGAGCTCGCGCGCGCGATCCACAACCTCTCGCTGCTCAGCGGCGCGCTCGCCCGGCAGGACACGTCGGTCGCGCAGGTCGTCGACGGCGGTGACCGGACGTTCGCCGCCCTCGCCGGCGAGTCGGCCGCGCTGCGCACGTCGGTCGCGCGGCTCCCGGGGACGCTCGACAGCGCCCGTGCCGCGGTGTCCGCCCTCACGCCGTTCGCCGACGCCGCGGGCCCGGCGCTGCGGGCGCTCGTCCCGACCGCCAAGGCGCTCCCGGCCGCGCTGAAGGGCACCGACCCGCTGCTCGTCAAGGGGGCCCCGGCGCTCCGCGACACCACGACGCTCGCGGCTCGCGCCGTGCCGGTGCTGCGAGACGTCACCCCGGCCCTCACGGACGTGGCCGCCCAGACGCCGGACCTGAAGAGCACCTTCGACGTCGTCCAGCGCCTGACGAACGAGCTCGCGCACGTGCCCGCCGGCGATCAGCGCTCCTACCTCTTCTACCTCTCGTGGTTCGCCCACAACGGCAACTCGCTCGTGTCCGGCGAGGACAGCAACGGCGTCTTCTGGCACGGCAGCGTCATCGCGTCCTGCTCGACGGCGACGACCGGCGTCTCAGCGCTTGCGCAGGTGCTCGGGCCGATCGTCGCGAAGACGGGGCTGTGCCCCGGCGCACCGGGGACGGGGGGCTGAGCGATGGGCACCGCTCCCGCCGGCCGCGGCCGCCTCATCGTCCCGCTCCTCTTCACCCTGTCGTGCATCGGGCTGCTCGTCTTCCTGTGGACGTCCTTCGGCGGGACGCTCCCGCTGAACGCCAAGGGCTACCGGGCGACGCTCGTGCTCCCCGACGCCTCGAACGTCGTGAAGGAGACCGACGTGCGCATCTCGGGGGTGACCGTCGGCTCCGTCGTCGACACGCGCCGCGCCGGGACGACGACCCACGCCATCCTGCAGATCGACCCGCGGTACGCCCCGTTGCGCCGCGACGTCCGCGCGGTCCTCCGCCGCAAGTCGCTGCTCGGCGAGGCGTACCTCGAGCTCACGCCCGGGAGCCCCACCGCGCCCGCGCTGCCCGACGGGGGCCTGATCCCGGCGCGGCAGGTCCGCCCGGAGGTCGCCGTCGACAAGGTCCTCTCCACCTTCGACCCGCGCACGCGGAGGGCGCTCCAGGGCTGGCTGCAGGGGTGGCAGGCCGGGCTCCGCCATCGCGCGGCCGACCTCTCGACCGCCGTGGGGCAGCTCCCGGCCGCCGTGCAGACGAGCGAGGACCTGCTCGGTGAGCTCCACCGCCAGCAGGGCGCCGTCGCGACGCTCGTCCACGACACCGGCGTGACCTTCGGCACGATCGGGTCCCAGCAGGCCGACGTCGATCGCCTCATCACGAACGCCCGCGCGCTCTTCTCCACGACCGCCGCCTCCGAGCGCGGCCTGCGGCGGACCGTCGCCGCGCTGCCCGGCTTCCTCGCCGGCCTGCGGGACGCCTCGGCCGCCGTCTCGCGGATCGCCGGGCCGCTCACGCCGGTCCTCGCCGCCCTGCGCCCGGCCGCCCGGCGCCTGCCGGCGACGCTCGACGCGGCGACCCGCGCCGGCCGTCAGCTCCGGGCGATCGCCGCGCCGCTGGACGGCGTGACGCGCGCCGCGCCCGCCGGCCTGAGCGCCGCGCGGCGCATCCTCGACGCGACCGGGCCGCTCATCGGGCAGCTGCGCCCGTTCGCGCGGCAGCTCCTCCCGATGACGCAGTTCGCGACCGTCTACCGCCAGGAGCTCGTCCAGTCGTGGCTCCAGACGGCCGCCGCGACCGAGGCGGTGTCGCCGGACGCGAACGGGCGCAACATCCACTACCTGCGGGCGCCGGCGATCTTCGCGAGCGAGGCCCTCCTCGGCGCGACGCAGAAGGCCCCGTACTCCCGCTCGAACGCGTACATGGCCCCGCTCGGCATCGACGCCCTCGGCACCGGCGGCCTGAAGGCCTTCGACTGCGGCAACCTCGGCAACCCGGTCACGACGCCCGCCTTCCCCGGGACCGTCGTGCCGTGCCGCGCCCAGGGCCCGGTGACCGTCGCCGGCCGGACCTCGCAGTACCCGCAGCTGCAGCCGGCGCCGTAGCCGCGCCCGAAAGGCGCGCGACGCCGTCACCGCCGCCTTGAAGGCCGGCTACCGCCCATCGGCGGCATCACCTTTTACCGCGACAGGGCCACACCAGCACGCTGGAGGACCCGGTCATCGGCGGCATCGCCGAGGCGCACGGCAAGTCGCCCGCGCAGGTGATGCTCCGCTGGGGCCTGCAACAGGGACGCCACGTCATCCCCGAGTCCACCAAGCCACACCGCATCGCCGAGACCGTCGACGTCTTCGACTTCGAGCTCACCGCCGAGGAGCTCGCTGCCATCGACGCACCGGACTCTGGCAGGCGTGGTGGCCCAGAACCCGAAGCTGTCACGCTTGAGGCGTTCGGCCGCGACATCCCGGAGGCATAGAGGCATGCAGATCACACGCAACACGATCGACACCCAGAAGGGTCCCGACGACTGGTTCACCGGCGACGTCTACATCGACGCCGTCGCCGCTCCTGAAGCGACCTCCCTCCACGCCGCCGCCCTCGTGCACTTCACCCCGGGTGCCCGCACCGCCTGGCACACCCACCCGCACGGCCAGACGATCTTCGTCACCGAAGGCGCCGGATTGTGCCAGCGCGAAGGCGGGCCAATCGAGGAGATCCGCCCCGGCGACCGCGTCTTCTTCGAGCCTGGCGAGAACCACTGGCATGGCGCCGCCCCAAGCCGCTTCATGACGCACCTGGCGATCCATCAGGTCGACGACACCGGCAGCCCCGTCACCTGGGGGCGCCACGTCACCGACGACGAATACACCCCCCAGGAGGACTGACATGCAGTACCGCCCACTCGGACGCACCGGCGTCCAGGTCTCCAACCTCTGCCTCGGCACGATGATGTTCGGTGCGTGGGGCGAGCCCGATCACGCCGAATCGATTCGCATCATCCACGCGGCGCTGGACGCCGGCATCAACTTCGTCGACACCGCCGACATCTACAGCGCCGGCGAGTCCGAGGAGATCGTCGGCAAGGCCCTCAAGGACCGCCGCGACGACGTCGTCCTGGCCACCAAGTTCTTCATGCCGATGGGGGAGGACGTCAACGCCGGCGGCACGTCACGCCGTTGGATCGTCCGCGCCGTCGAGGACTCACTTCGGCGTCTGCAGACCGACCACATCGACCTCTACCAGGTGCACCGCCCGCACCCGGACACCGACGTCGAGGAGACACTCGGCGCGCTGACCGACCTCGTCCGGCAGGGCAAGGTCCGCTACATCGGGTCGTCCTCCTACTCGGGCAGCCAGATCGTCGAGGCCCAGGTGGCCGCGCGCGACAACAACTTCGAGCGCTTCCGCACCGAGCAGCCGCCCTACTCGCTGCTCGTCCGCGGGATCGAGCTGGATGTGCTGCCCACGGTGCAACGCCACGGAATGGGGACGCTGTCCTACAGCCCGCTCGCCGGCGGCTGGCTGTCGGGCTCGTGGACGGCCGACAGCTCGCCGACCTCGCCGGCGCGCCAGCGGCTGGCCGCCCGCTTCGACATGTCGCTGCCAGAGAACCAGGCCAAGCTGGCCGCGGTCGAGCAGCTCGCCGAGGTGGCGACCGACGCAGGCCTGACGATGATCGAGCTGGCCATCGCGTTCGCCGCCAACCACCCGGGCATCACCGCGCCGATCATCGGCCCGCGGACGATGGAGCAGCTGGAGAGTCAGCTCCCGGCCGCCGACGTCGTCCTCGACACCGCGACGCTGGACCGCATCGACGAGATCGTCAAGCCCGGCGTGGTGCTCAACCCCGCCGACACGAGCTACGGCGAACAGGTGCTCGCGCCCGAGCTGCGCCGACGCTGAACCGCGACGGGCATCGGGTCCCGGTCCACGCGCCGTGATCGTTCGGGCGAGTCCGGCCCTGGCACGAACCACAAAGGGCTCCGCAGCGTTGCGGAGCCCTTCGGTACAGCTATGTCTCCGGCGCTGGTTGCAGAGCGCGCACTGGACCGTTCGCCGGTGCGCGCTGCTCGCTTGCGCCGACGCTGCTGTCAGCCGCAGCCCGTGTTGTTGCCGCAGCTCGAGCACGTGTAGCACGAGCCCGTCCGCTGCATCATGCCGCCGCACTGGCCGCAGGCGGGCCCGAGGTCGAGGCCGACCATGCGGGCCGGGACGACCGGCGGCAGCTCGGTGAGCGCCTCGGTCGGGGCCTGCGGGGCGGTCGACGTGAAGAGGCCGGGCGCCGGCTGCGCCGCGGCGGGGCCGTTCGTGTCCGACGAGGTCACCGACAGCGACACGTCCTGCGCGACCTTCCGGGCGCGCACGGCCGGCGTGAGGATGCCGAGCTCCTCCTGATCGTCCGCGTCGAGGAAGCGCGAGGCAAGCCAGCGCATGATGTAGTCGGGCATCGACTTCGCGAACGGGATCTCCGGGTTCTGCGTGATCCCTTCCGGCTCGAAGCGCATGTACGCGAACTTGCTCACGAGCGTCTCGAGCGGCACCCCGTACTGGAGCGCGATCGAGACCGCCGTCGCGAACGAGTTCATCATGCCGCGGAGGGTCGAGCCCTCCTTGCCGACGTCGGTGAGGAAGATCTCCCCGACCGAGCCGTCCTCGTACATGCCGGCCGTGATGTAGCCCTCGTGGCCGCCGATCGAGAACTTGTGCGTGATCGACTGACGCTCACGCGGCATCCGCTTGCGGGTGGCCGGCGCGCCGGCCTCCTTGAGCTTCGCCTTCATCTCGGCCTCGGCGACGAGCTCGTCGACCTGCTCCTGCGTGTACAGGCCCTCGGCCGCCGCGGCGCCCGCGTCCTTGCCCATCTCCGCGTCGGTGCGCAGCGCCTGGGCCGTCTTGGAGCCGTCGCGGTAGATGGCGAGCGCCTTGACGCCGCCCTCCCACGCCTTGATGTACGCGTCGGCGATGTCCTCGACCGTCGCGTCCTGCGGCATGTTCACCGTCTTCGAGATCGCGCCCGAGATGAACGGCTGCACGGCACCCATCATGTTGATGTGGCCCATGTGGCTGATCGCACGCGCGCCGACCGCCACGTCGAACACCGGGAGGTGCTCGTCGAGCAGGCCGGGGGCCCCGACGATCGTGTTGTGCTCGTTGATGTGCGCCTCGATCTGCGAGACCTGCTCGGGCGTGTAGCCGAGCGTCTGCAGCGCGAGCGGCACCGTGCGGTTGACGATCGTCATCTGCCCGCCGCCGACGAGCTCCTTGAACTTCACGAGCGAGAAGTCCGGCTCCACGCCGGTCGTGTCGCAGTCCATGAGGAAGGAGATCGTGCCGGTCGGCGCGAGCACCGTCGCCTGCGCGTTGCGGTAGCCGTAGAGCTCACCCGCGGTGACCGCTTCGTCCCACACCGTGCGGGCCGCCTCGAGCAGCGGCGTGTCCGTCGAGAACTCGTCGTTGATCGTGTACGCGGCGTCGCGGTGCATCCGCATGACCGCGTTGTGCGGCTCGCGGTTCTCGGCGTAGCGCTCGTACGGGCCGATCGCCTGGGCGACCTTCGCCGACTGCAGGTACGCGCGGCCGGTCATCAGCGCGGTGATCGCCGCCGCCGTGCCGCGGCCGTTGTCGGAGTCGTACGCCATGCCGTTCGACATGAGGTACGCGCCGAGGTTCGCGTAGCCGAGGCCGAGCTGGCGGAAGGCCCGCGCGTTGACGCCGATCTCCTCCGTCGGGTAGCTCGACGGGCCGACGACGATCTCCTGGGCGAGCAGGACGATGTCGACGCAGTGCTCGAACTGGTCCACGTCGAAGGACCCGTCGGCCTTGCGGAACTTCATGAGGTTCAGCGACGCGAGGTTGCAGGCCGAGTCGTCGACGTGCATGTACTCCGAGCACGGGTTGGACGCGTTGATCCGCCCCGAGTTCGGGCACGTGTGCCACTGGTTGATGATCGTGTCGTACTGGATGCCCGGGTCGGCGCAGCGCCAGCCGGCCTCCGCCATCTCCTGCAGGAGCTGGCGCGCGGCGACGGGCTCGCCGATGGGCTCGCCGGTCTTGCGGGCCTTGAAGTGCCACATCTCGTCGTTCGCGACGGCGCGCATGAACTCGTCGGTGACGCGCACCGAGTTGTTCGCGTTCTGGTACTGGATCGAGGTGAAGCCGTCACCGTCGATCGACATGTCGAAGCCCGCGTCGCGCAGCGCCGCGGCCTTGTCCTCCTCCTTGGCCTTGCACCAGATGAACTCGCGCACGTCCGGGTGGTCGATGTCGAGGACGACCATCTTCGCCGCGCGGCGCGTCTTGCCGCCCGACTTGATCGTGCCGGCCCAGGAGTCGGCGCCGCGCATGAAGGACACGGGGCCCGAGGCGGTGCCGCCCTTGCTCAGCGGCTCCATCGAACCACGGATGTTCGAGAGGTTGATGCCGGCGCCCGAGCCACCGCGGAAGATGCGGCCCTCGCGCGTGTTCCAGTCGAGGATCGAGTCCATCGTGTCCTCGACGGACAGGATGAAGCAGGCGGAGCACTGCGGGTTCTCCTCGAACCCGACGTTGAACCACACCGGGCTGTTGAAGGCCGCCATCTGGTGCAGGAGGATGTACGTCAGCTCGGCCTCGAACGCGTCGCCGTCCTCGGCGGAGTCGAAGTAGCCGCGCTGGCGGCCCCAGTCGGCGATCGTGCCCGCGACACGGCCGATCATCTGCTTCACCGAGCGCTCGCGCGTGGGCGAGTCGAGCTGGCCGCGGAAGTACTTCTGGGAGACGATGTTCGTCGCGTTCTGCGACCACGTCTTCGGGAACTCCACGTCCTTCTGCTCGAACGAGACGCGGTCGCCGTGGCCGATACGCGCGTCGCGCAGCTCCCAGTCGACGGTCTCGAACGGGTGCACGCCCGGTGTGGTGTACTTCCGGGCGATGGACAGGGCTGAGCCCGTCCGGATGGTGCTGCTGGCTGCGGTCTGCGATGCGTCCAAAGCGGCCCTCTACTCCTCTCGTCGCCGCGGATATTCGCTATTTGCGGCGGAAAATTTGGTGGTCTGGCGGTAACGAAGGAGTGTCCGTGATGCGGCGGACGGCACCGCCGGCGGACCCCGCAAAGTGGGCTTAAATGCCTTTTCCAGGGTAGTGGCCCGGGTCGCGATCTGACCGATCGGGCCGTACGCGCACACCGGGGCCGGGTCAGCCCGCCGGCGGCGCCGGCCTGCCCCGCGGGACGAGCGCCGCGACCCCCGCGAGGGCGAGCCCGAGGAGCACCGCGCAGACGACGAGCGCGGCGTGCAGGCCGGCGGTCCAGGCGACCGCGTCGGCGCCGCGCAGGCGCCGCCCGCCGTCCGCCGCGCGGCCCGCGCGGCCGAGGACGATGGCGCCGATGACCGCCACACCGAGCGTCTGCCCGAGCTGGCGGCTCGCGTTGTGGACCGCGGACGCCATCCCGGTGCGGGCGAGGTCGACGGCCGTCACCGCGGTCACCGTCATCGGCGGCAGCGAGAGGCCGACCCCGGCGCCGAGCAGCGCGAAGGTCCACCACAGGTCGCCCGCCGCGAGCGACACGTCGAGGCGCGCGCGCAGGAGGACGGTCGCCGCGCAGGCGAGCGTCAGGCCGCTGAGGATCGGCAGCCGCGGCCCGAGGCGCCCCGTCAGCCGGCCGGCGACCGGGGCGCAGAGCGCGACGCTCGCGCCGAACGGCAGCAGGTACAGGCCGGTGGCGCCCGGCGTCTCCCCGCGCACCTGCTGGAGGAACGCGGCCATGAAGACGATGACGCCGGTGAACGTGAAGAAGACGACGGCGCCGCTGACGTTCGCGACGACGAACGCGCGGGTCCGCAGCAGGGTGGGGTCGACCATCGGCGCCGGGTGACGGCGTTCCTGGGCGACGAACGCCGCGAGCGCGCCGGCCGCGACGACGCCCGCCGCGACGATCACCGCCGACGTCCAGCCGCGCCGGCGGCCCTCGATGATGAGGAACGCGAGGGCGGCGACCCCGGCGGTCAGGAGCGCCGCCCCGGCGGCGTCGAAGCGGTGCGACGGCGGGGCCAGGCGCCGTCGCGGGATCGTCCGCCACCCGAGGAGCGCGAGCACCGCGCAGATCGGGAGGTTCACGGCGAAGACGCCGCGCCAGCCGACCGCGTCGACGATGGCGCCGCCGAACGTCGGCCCGGAGGCGAGGCCGATGCCCGAGCCGGCGCCCCACAGCCCGATGGCGCGGGCTCGCTCGCGCGGGTCCGGGAACACGTCGGAGACGATCGCGAGCGACGCGGGGAGGACGAGCACCGGGCCGAGCGCCTGGAGGACCCGGCCGGCGAGCAGCAGCCCGATCGACGGCGCGAGCGCGCACGCGAGCGACCCGAGCGCGAAGCAGCCGAGGCCCGTGAGGAACGCGTCCTTGCGGCCGAGACGGTCCCCCGCCGCCCCGCCCGCGACGAGCAGCGACGCGACGACGAGCACGTACACGTCGATGACCCACTGCAGCGCGGTCGCGCTCGCGTGGAAGTCCCGGCCGAGGGGAGGGACGGCGACGGCGACGACGAGCGCGGTCGCCGTCGCGAGGATCTGCGCGAGCGTGACGACGAGGAGGACAACCCCCGCGCGCGGGGCGTGCGCGGCCGCCGGCATGTCGACCCGAGCGCCCGGGTCAGCGCCCGAGGCGCAGCCAGTCGGTGAACTCCGCCCACGCGGCGGAGGTCCGCCAGCCCGCCTCGGCCGTGGCGTGGCGGGAGCGCACGAGCCAGCGGGGCTCGAGCGCGAGGAAGCGCGTGAGGAGCACCGCGGTCGACGCGAGCGCGGCGAGCGCGAGGACGATCGCGAGCGCGATGAGCGGCGCGGGGACCCCGCTGTCGCCGGTGTCCGCGCTCCCGCTCGCGGCCGCGAGGATCGCGCCGTCGGAGACCGCGGGCGCCGGCTTCACCGACGGCGTCGGCTGCGGCGTGGGAGCGGCCGTCGTCGTCGCGGGGGCGGCGGCGGTCGTCCCGGCGGTCGTCGCCGGGGCCGCGGGGGTCCCCCCGGTCGTCGTCCCGCCGCCCGTGGGCGCGGTCGTCGCGGGCGCGACGGCGGTCCCGGAGGACTTCTTCTGCTTCGTGTCGCAGGCCCCGGACGCGCGCGCCTTCAGCGCCGCGTCGACGAGGTCCGCGAAGTCGGGCGCGTAGGCCTGGACGTCGTTCGTGATGCCGGCCTTCGCCTTCTTCAGCGTGTCCGACGAGTACTTGCACGGGTTGACCGTGCCGTCCTTCTTGTACCCCGTGATGACGGTGTCGAAGGCGTTTGCGTGGGCCGCCGCCGCGCCGCCGAGCGCGACGGGGAGCGCGCAGAGGACCGCGAGGGACAGGCTGCGAGTGCGTCGCATCAAGGCGGTCAATGCTAGCGTCGCCCCCGAGTTCATGGCGCACCCCGGTCCCCTGCCAACACGCGTGGCGACAGCCGCCCCGGGCGGGCGATCCGGCTCCCGGAGCCCGACCGCGCTGCTCGTCCTCCTCCTCGCGGCGCTGACGTACGCCGTCTTCGCGCACGGGGCGACGACCGCTCCGGCCGAGACGCGCGTGCAGCTCGCGCTCGCGCTCGCGGCGCTGCCGGCCCTCGCGGCGGTCGTCACCGGCCGTCCCGGGATGCGGATCGTCGGGGCCCCGGCGGCGCGCCTCGGGCTCGTGCTGCTGCTCGCCTTCGCCGCGTGGTGCGGACTGTCGCTGCTGTGGTCGGTCACGCCCGACCGCACGTGGACGGAGATCAACCGCGCGCTCGCGTACACGCTCGTCGCCGGCCTCGGGCTCGTCGCGGGGGCGAGCGCGCCGCGCGCGATCGAGCGGGTCGCGACCGGCTGGCTGCTGCTCGCGCTCGCCGTCGCGCTCTACGGCCTCGGCAGCAAGACGATCCCGGGCGTCAACGTCCCGGGCATCGTGAACTTCGACCAGACGGGGACGCTCGCGCGGCTGCGGGCCCCGCTGGACTACTGGAACGCGCTCGGGCTGCTGCTCGCGATGGCGGTGCCGGTCGCGCTGCGGATCGCGGTCGACCGGGGGCGGGACGTGCGGGTCCGCGTCGCCGCGATGCTCGCCGCGTACCTCCTGACGATCGACCTCGGGATGACGTACTCGCGGGGCGGCGTGCTCGCGATCGTCGTCGCGCTGGCGACGCTCACGGCGCTCGGGCGCCACCGGCTGCGGACGCTCATCGCGGCGCTCGTCGCCGGGGTCGCGGCGGCCGGGCCGCTCGCGTTGGCGCTGACGAAGCACGGGCTGAGCGACAGCGGGGTCGACCTCGGCACGCGGATCCACGACGGGCGTCAGCTCGCGGCGCTCGTGGTGGTCGCGGGCGGGCTGCTCGCCGGGGCGGCCGTCCTGCTCCTGCGCGAGGAGGACCGCGTCGTCTGGTCGGCGGCGCGCACGCGGTCGCTCGGGCGGCTCGCCGTGACGGCGGCGTCGGTCGTCCTGCTCGTCGGCGTCGTCGGCCTGACCGCGAGCACGCTCGGACTGCCCGGCCAGGTCCACAAGGCCGCGCGGTCGTTCACGGTGCCCTCGCAGGACAAGCAGCTCGACCCCTCGCGCCTGGCGACGACGACGTCCGGCAACCGCTGGGTGTGGTGGCAGGAGGCGGCCGGCGCCTTCTCCGACCGGCCCGTCGGCGGGTGGGGCGCCGGCTCGTTCCGGGCGACGCACCTGCGCTACCGGACGAACACGATCTCGGTCGTCCAGCCGCACTCGGTGCCGCTGCAGATGCTCGCGGAGACCGGGCTCGTCGGCTTCCTGCTCGTGTACGGCGGCCTCGGCGCGCTGCTGTGGGCGGCGGTCGCGCGGCTGCGCGCGCTGCCCGACGGCCGCGAGCGGGAGCTCGGTGCGGCGCTCGTCGCGGCGTCCGTGGCGTGGCTCGCGCACGGCGTCTACGACTGGGACTGGGACATCCCCGGGATCACGCTGCCGCCGCTGCTCTTCCTCGGCGTCGTCGCCGGCGGCGGGGTCCCGCGGCCGCGGCGCGGGCTCGACCTGCCGGGCGCCTCGCCGGTCGTCATGTTCGTCGACCCCGAGCGCGACTCGCGGCTGCGGCCGGGCGCGCTCGCCGGGGTCGCCGTCGTCGTCCTCGCGCTCTTCGCCTACGGGACGTCGGCGGTCCTCCCGGCCTGGTCGCAGAGCAAGGCCGACGCGGCGCAGGCGGCGCTCGGGGGCGACAACGTGAGCGACGCGGAGATCCAGAAGGCCGCCGCGGAGGCCGACCTCGCCGCGCGCCTGGATCCGCTGAGCATCGAGCCGCTGCTCGTCGAGGCGACGATCGCGCAGCGGCGCGGGCGCGACCTCGAGGCGCGCGACGACCTGCTCGAGGCCGTGCGCCGCCAGCCGGACAGCTCGCGGGCGTGGTTCGAGCTCGGGGCGCTCGCGCTGCCGCTGGCCGACCGGCAGGGCTTCGTGCAGGCGTCGCTGCGCGCGCTGGCCCTCGACCCGCACAACCCGCTGCTGCGCACCCTCGCCTTCCGCGCGATCTCGTTCGCGACGCCGCCCGGCGAGAGCGCGACCGCGACCGGCACGCCGCTGCCGCCGGCCCCGGCGCCGGTGACCGCCGGGGCCGTCGTCGCGCCCGTGACCCCGGGCGCGGCCCCGGTGCCGGGCGCGGCCGGCGGGACGGCGACGGGCACCCCCGACCCGGGCGCCGCGACGGCCGGGCCGCCCGGGACGGACCCGGGCGCGGGGGCGACGTCGGTGCTGCCACGCGCCTTCCCGCCGGGCTCGCTGTCGCCTGGCAAGCCGTAGGGGGCGGCGGGCGGCGGGCGGCGGGCGGGGGCGCCGCGGTCGGTGGTCGACCGTCGGCGCGCGGGCGGCGTGCGGCCCAGACACGCCCCACGGCGTGAATCGACCGCACGCCGCTGCGTGATCAGCCGAGGGCGATCCGCAGCAGGCCGACGAGCAGGGCGATGCCCGTGCCGAAGGTGACCGTGAGGAGGACGACGGTGGCGGCGCGCTCGCCGGCGACGAGGCGGGTGACCGCGCCGGCGTGATCGCGGGCGGGGTGCTCCCCGCGGATCCGGCGCGCGCGCCCGCGGCGGCGCGGGGCGGCCGGCGGACCCGGGCGCGGAGCCGGTGCGGGGCGCAGCACGGGCTCGGCGGCCGCGCCCGCAGACGCCGCGGCCTCGGCCGCGCGGGTAGCCGCCGCTGCCGCCGCGCGGCGGGCCTCGGCCGCGTGCTCGGCGTCGGCGGCCTCCGCCGCGTTCGCGGCGTCCGCGGCCGCGCGGGCGGCGTCCTCCGCGCGCTCGTGGGCCTTGGTGGCGGCGGCCGCGTGGCGGGCCGCGGCGGCCTCGGCGACGGCACGAGCGTCGGCCTCGAGCTCGGCGTCGGCCTCGGCGCGGGCGCGCGCATCCGCCTCGGCCGCGTGCGCGGCCTCGGCGTCGGCCCGCGCCTCGGCCTCGGCGGCGTGGGCGGCTTCGGCGGCGGCCCGCGCCTCGGCCTCGGCGGTGTGCGCGGCCTCGGCGGCGGCACGGGCGTCGGCCTCGGCCTGGTGGGCCGCCTCGGCCCGGGCGCGGGCCGCGGTCTCCGCCTCGTGGGCGGCTTCGGCTTCGGCGCGGGCGGTGGCCTCCGCGTCGGCGCGGGCGGCGAGCTGCTCGCGGCGCTCGGTCTCCGCGCGGAGGGCGGCTTCGGCGCCTTCGAGCGCGCGGCCGTGGGCCGCCTCGGCCGCCGCGAGGTCGGCCTCGGCGGCCTCCTGCGCGGTGCGGGTGGCGGACTCGGCCGCCGCGGTGATCGCGGCGGCGGCGCGGGCGGCGGCCTCCTCGCCGGACCGGCGGAGCTTCGCGAGCTCCTCGGCGAGGGCGGCGCGCGCGGCCGACTCCTCCTGGACCCGGGCACGGAGGTCGGCCGCCTCGGCCTCGGCCGCGGACCGCACGCGTCCGGCCTCGCCCTCCGCGCGGTCGAGCTCCTCGAGTGCCGCCACCCGCGCGGACTCCTCCTCCTGGGCGCGCCGGGCCCCGGTCTCCGCCGCGTGCCGGGCGACGCGGGCCTCGGTGCGCGCGGCGTCGAGCTCGGTCGCCAGGGCCTCGGCCCGCTCGACGGCCTCGGCGGCGGTCGCCTCGGCGGCGGTCGCGCGGGCGGAGGCCGCCGCGGCGGCCTCCTCGGCGGTGGCCGCGCGGGCCTCGGCGGCGGTCGTCTGCGCCTCGGCCCGGGCCGCCAGGGCCTCGGCCTCGGCGGTCCGGGACTCCGCGTCCTCGACGGTCCTGGCGACGCCGGTCTCGGCGGTGGCGGCACGCGCCTCGGCGGCGGTGACGGCCTCGGCGGCGCGGGCTTCGGCGGCGGCGATCGCCTCGGCGGCGCGGGCTTCGGCGGCGGCGATCGCCTCGGCGGCGCGCGTTTCGGCAGAGGTGATGGCTTCGGCGGCGGCCTCGTCGGCCTCGGACCTCGCGCTCGCCGCGTCGGCGTCCGCCGCGGCGATGGCCTCGGCGGCGCGCGTCTCGGCGGCGGCCGCCCGCGCCTCGGCGTCGGCGACGGACTGCTGGGCGGCTGCGCGGGCGTCGGCGATCGCGCGGTCCGCCGCCTCGCGGGCCGCGGCGGTCTCCGCGCCGGCCTCCGCGCGGACGGTCTCGATCGCGAAGTCCGCGGCGTCGAGGGCCTCGATCGCCTGCTGCGTCGTCGCGGCGTGCGCCTCGGCGACGAGCCGGTCGGCCTCCGCCTTCGCGGCGCCCGCCGTGCGCTCGGCCGCGCTCCGGGCCTCCGCGACCGACCGCTCCGCCTCCTCACGCGCGGCCGCAGCGAGGGCGGTCGCCTCAGCGCGGGCGGCCTCGGCAGCGGCGACTGCGTCAGCCCGCTGCGCCTCGGCGGCCTCGGCGCGGGCGAGCGCGTCCGCCTGCGCCCTCTCAGCGGCCTCGGCGCGGGTACTCGCCTCGGTGCGGACCTGCTCCGCGGCGGCGAGCGCTGCGCTGCGGGCAGCCTCGGCGGCCTCGGCGCGGGCGAGCGCGTCGGCTTGCGCCGTCTCCGCCGCGTCGGCGCGGGCGACCGCGTGAGCCCGCTGCGCCTCGGCCGCCTCCGCCCGGGCAAGCGCGTCGGCCTGCGCCGTCTCCGCCGCCTCGGTCGCCGCGGCCGATTCGGCCCGCGCCCGCTCGGTCTCGGCGCGGGCCGCGTCGCGTTCGGCGGCGAGCGCCGCGGCGGCGTCCTGGAGGCGCTGGTGCTCGGCGGCCGCCTGGGCCGCAGCGGTCGTGCGGCGCTCGGCCTCGGCGTCGAGGGCCTGCTCGGCCTCGGCCAGGCGCTCGGCGAGCTCGCCGCCGCCGACCCGTGCCTCCTCGACGCGCGTGCGGAGGGTAGCGACCTCGGCAGTGAGCGCCTCGGCCCGGGCGACGTGCTCGTCGGCCTCACCCCGGAGCGCTGCGACGCGCTCGGTCTCCGCCCGGTGCGCGTCCTGGGCGGCACGGGCCTCGGCGCGGGCGGTGTCGAGCTCCGCGGCGAGGGCGGCGCGGGCCTGCTCCTCGCTGCCGAGCGACTCGCGCAACGTGGTGAGCTCCGCCTCGAGCGCGTCGGCGCGGGCGGTCGCAGCGTCCCCGGCGCCCGTGGCCGCGGCGAGCGCGTCGGCGCTCGTGGCCTGCTCGGCGCGGAGCTCCTCCAGCAGCGCCTCGGCGAGGACGCGCGCGTCCTGGGCCGCGGCGGCGGCGCGCTCGGCCGACGTCCGCGCCTCGGCCTCGTCGTCGTGCCGCGCGGCCGCCTCGGCCCGGGCGAGCCGCAGCTCGTCGTCGCGCTCGGTGACGAGCGCCCGCGCGGCGTCGAGCTCGGCCGCGGCGCGCGCCAGCGCGGCGTCCCGTTCCGCGGTCGTGGCGGCGACAGCGGCGTCCCGTTCCGCCGCGGCCGCAGCCTGGGCCGCCTCGAGCTCTGCGGCGGCGGCAGCCTGCGCCGCCGCGAGATCCTCGACCGCCGCGCGGCGCGCCGCCTCGAGCTCCGTGCCCGCCGCCGTCCGCGTGGCCTCCAGCTCCTCGCGCAGGGTCGCGGCCGTCGCCTCGGCCGCCGCGAGGGCACTCGTGCCGCCCTCGAGCTCGGTCGCGAGGGCGGCGGCACGTTCCTCGGCGGCGCGGCGCGCCCGGGCGTGCTCGTCGAGTGCGGCGCGGAGCGTCGGCAGCTCGGACGCCGCGCGCTCGACCTCGACGCGGCGGTGTGTCTCGGCCTCGAGCCGCGCCTCGGCCTCGGCGCGCGCCGCCGCCTCGCCGCGCGCGACCTCGAGCTCGTCCTCGAGGGCGCGGAGGGACGCGCGCAGCTCGCCGACCCGCGCCTGCTGCTCGCCGGCGGCCGCGACCGCCTCGTCCCGCTCCTGCGCGGCGACGGCGCCCTGCTCGGCGAGTCGCTCGGCGTGCTCGACCCGTGCCTGCGCCGCGCGGAGCTCCGCCGCGGTGGCGTCCCGGCTCGCCTCCGCCTCGCGCCGGGCCGAGAGGGCGGCCTCCGCCGCGGCCTGCGCCTGCTCGAGCGCGCGCACCGTGTCGGCGAGACGCTCCTCGCGCGCGGCGACGTCGGCCTCCCGCGCCTGCGCGTCGGCCCGTGCGGCGGCGATCGCCTCGTCCGCGCGAGCCTCGCTCTCGGCGCGTGCGGTCGCGGCGGCCTCCTCGGCCTGCGCCTGGGACTCGGCCCGTGCGGCGGCGATCGCCTGGTCGGCGCGAGCGGCCGCCGCGGCGACGGCCGCGGCCTCCGCGGCCTCGGCCTCGTCCCGCGCCCGCACGGCGTCCGCGACCTCGGCAGCCAGCGCCGCGAGCTGCGCGGTGAGCTCCTCGCGCCGGGCCGCCTCCCGCGCCTCCGTCTCGTCGCGTTCACGGGCGACCGCGACCGCCTCGGCCCGCACCTCCTGGACGGCGGCCTCCAGCGCGGCGAGCTGCTGCTCGCGGGCCTCGGCCTCGGCGCGTGCCGTCTCCGTCGCGGCGGACGCGTCGCCCGCCTCGCGCCGGGCCGCCGCCGCGTCCGCCTCCAGCGCGGCGAGCCGCTCGCGCAGCGCCGCGGCGGCGCTCTCCGCGGCGGCGAGCGCGGCATCCCGCTCCGCGACCTCGGCCGCCGCCGCCTCCCGCGCCGCGGCCAGCGCCGCGTCCCGCTCCGCCGTCGCCTCGCGCAGCACGCGGTCGCGGGTCGCCTCGGCGATCGTCTGCGCCTCGCGCAGCGCGTCGGCGAGGGCGGCCTCCTTCTCGGCGAGCTCGCGCCGCGCCCGCTCGCGGATCGCGGTGACCGCCTCCTCACGCTCGCCGGCGGCCCGCTCGGACAGCTCGCGGGCCCGGACGAGGGCCGCCCGCGCCGCGTCCTCCTGCCGGGCGACCTCGGCGCGCGCGGCGTCGACCTCCGCCTGGGCGACCTGCGCCTGCGCCTGGGCCGCCTGCATCGCCGCCTGGGCCGCCTGCATCGCCGCCTGGGCCGCCTGCGCCTCGGCCCGGGCGGACTCGGCCAGCGCGCGCGCCTCCTCGGCCTCGGCCCGCGCGGCCTCCGCGGACTCCTCGGCCCGCTGCCGCGTTCCCTCGCTGTCGCTGCGCGCGAGCTCGACCGCCCGCACGCGCTCCTCGGCCTCCGCGCGGACCCGGTCGACCTCGGCCTCGATGCGGGCGACGGCCGCCTCCTCGGCCGCTCGGATACGCGCGGTCGCCTCCGCGCGGGCCGCGGCGGCCTCCTCGCGGGCGCGCTCGACGTCGGCCTGCGCCTCGGCCTCGATCGCCCGCGCGCGCTGCGCCTCCTCGGCGGCCTGGGCGGCGCGCGCCTCCTCGGCGTGCCGTGCCTCGGCCACGGCCGCGCGCGCCTCGACGACGGCCGCGCGCGCCTCGTCCGCCGCGGCGCGGGCGGCCACCGCGTCCGCCTGCGCCGCCTCGGCCCGGCGCTCGGCCTCGTCCTGGGCGACCTCGGCGTCGGCGGCGGACGCGTCGGCCCGGGCCTCCGCGGCCCGGCGTGCGGCCTCGGCCTCACCGCGCGCGGCGTCGGCTTCCGCCGCCCGCGCCTCGGCGTCCGCCCGCACGCGGTCGGCCTCGGCGGCCCGTTTCGCGGCCTCCGCCTGGGCCACCTCGGCCTGCCGCCGCGCCTCGGCGACGGCCGCGCGCAGCGCGTCGGCCTGCGCCTGCGCGTCCCCCGCCACCCCCTCCGCGGCCGCCGCGGCCGTGCGCGCCTCCGCCTCGGCGGCCCGGGCGGCCTCGGCCTCCGCGAGCGCCTCGGCCACCGCCGCCTCGGCGGCCGCCCGCGCGGCCTCCGCCGCCTGCTCGGTCTCCGCGATGCGCCGCGCGGCGCCCTCGCGGGTCGACCCGGCGTCGCTCTTCGCCGCCGCCGCGGCCGCGCGCGCGGCCTCCGCCTCCTCGCGCACCGCGGTCGCCTCGGCCCGCGCCGCCTCGGCGTCGGCGACCGCCTCCGCGACCCGCGCGTCGGCCTCACTGCGCGCCGCGGCCGCCCGTGTCTCGGCGTCGGCGAGCGCCGCGGCGATCCGCGCCTCGGCGGCGGCCCGCGTCTCGCTCGCCCGTGCCTCGGCCTCGGCCCGCGTACTCGCCGCCAGGGCGTCCGCCTCGCGTCGCGCCTGGGCCGCGGCCTGCCGTGCCTCCTCGATCTGCCGCGCGGCGGCCTCACGCGCCGCCGCGATCTGCTCGGCCGCCTCCGCGCGGGCCTCCTCGCCGCCCGCCTGGGCGCTCTCGTACTCGCGGGCGACGACCTCCTCCGCCTCGGCGCGCGCGGCGGCGACGAGCGCATCGGCGCGCTCCTGCGCCGCGGCCGCCCGGGCCTCGGCGGCGACGCGGGCCGCCTCCGCCTGCGCGTCGGCCTCCGCGAGCGCCGCCTCGGCGCGCTCCTCGGCCTCGGCCTCGGCGGCCGCCTGGGCCTCCGCGGCCGCACGCGCCGCCGCGGCGGCCTCGCGCGCCCGCTCCGCCTGGGTCTCCGCGGCCTTGCGCGCGGCGGTGACCCGCTGCTCGGCCTCCGCCCGCGCCGCGGCCACCGCGGCCGCAGCCTCCTCCCGCGCGGCCTCGGCGGCGGCCGTCGCCTCGGCGTGCGCCGCCGCCGCGGCGGCGGACGCCTCGGCCTGCGCCGCCTCGATCTCGGCCGCGGCTTCGGCCCGGGCCGCCGCGACGGCGTCCTCCGCGTCCCCCCGCGCCGCGTCGGCGGCCTCACGCGCCGCGGCGACCTCGTCGGCCGCCTTCTGGACGAGCGACTGCGTCTCGGTCCGGCTCTGCTCCCGGAAGGCGCGCAGCTGCGTCTCGACCTCGGCCCGGGCGTCGGCGACCGCGGCCTCGCGCTCGGCGCGCGCCGCCTCGAGGGCCTGCTGCAGCTGCGCCTCGACGGACTGCGCGCCGACGAGCTGCGCCCGCGCGGCGGCGGCCTCGCGCTCGCTCCGCTGCGCGGCGTCGGCGGCGACGCGTCGCTCGCGCACGAGCTCGCTGACCCGTGCCTCGAGCGCCGCGATCCGCGCGTCCGCCTCCTCGGCGTGCTCGCCCGTGCGGGCGGCCGCGGCCTCGCTGCGCTCCCGGGCGGCGCGCTCGGCCTCGGCCCGGGCCTGCGCCTCCGCCCGCGCGACGCGCTCGTGGGCGAGCCGGTCCTCGAGCTCACGCAGCGCCTCCCGGCGGACCCTCGCCGCCTCCTCGGCCTCGACGCGTGCGGTCCGCTCGGCCTCGACGGCCCGCCGCAGCTCGGCGATCGCCGGGCCGTCGTCGCGGGTCCCGCGACCGACCGCAGCCCCGGCGTCCACGACCGGCCCCGGCGTCGGCACGACCGCCGCCCGCGCCGGGGCGAGCACCGGCGCCCCCTTGGCCCGCGCCGTCGGCCGCGGCAGGTCGAGCAGCGCGTCGCCGGCGTCGAGCGCGAACGCGACCCGCCCGCCGAGCAGCTCGGCCGGGACGCGGAAGGCCGCCCGCCACGGCGTGCCCTCCGGGGTCGCGAGCGGCGTCGCGTCGTCCGGGCCGGGGAGCGGCGGCAGGCGCCGTGTGCGGCGCCCGTCGTCGATGACGAGCCCGGGGGCGGGCAGCCGCTCGCGCTGGTCCGAGCGCCACGTCCCCTGCAGCCGCAGGAGGACGACGCCGGGAGCCGCGTCGACGCGCTCGAAGCGCTCGGCCGTGAAGGTCGGGGGGCTCACGGGCCCGCGGTGCTCGGGGAAGGGGTCATGCCGGCGTCCGTCACCAGGATCTCAGGGAGCGACGAGATCGGCGACCGCCTCCCGCGCGGCGGCGAGGACCTCCGCGGGCGCGGCCGTCGCGTCGATGACGCGGTAGCGCCCGGGCGCCGCGGCGGCGAGCTCCTCGTACGCCGTCGCGATCCGGTCGAAGAACGCGGCCGACTCCTGCTCGAGGCGGTCGGGTGCCTCGCCGCGGACGGCCTGGCGCGCCCGCCCGATCGCCGGGTCCAGGCGCAGCAGGAGGGTGCGGTCGGCCTGCAGGCCGCCGGTCGCGAGCTCGTTGATCGCGGCGACGGCCGCGACGCCGAGCCCGCGCCCCGCGCCCTGGTAGGCGAGCGAGGAGTCGACGAAGCGGTCGAGGAGGACCCACGTCCCGGCGGACAGCAGCGGCTCGAGGCGCTCGGCGACGAGCTGCGCCCGCGCGGCGGCGTAGAGGAGCGCCTCGGCGCGCGGGTCGACGGTCAGGGACGGGTCCTTCACGAGGGTCCGGATCCGCTCGGAGAGGACGACGCCGCCCGGCTCGCGCAGCAGCTCGACGCCCACGCCGCCGGCCTCGAGCGCCGCGACGAGCCCCGTCGCCACCGTCGTCTTGCCGGCCCCGTCGAGCCCTTCGATCGTGATCAGCCGTCCGCGCGCCACCCCGGCAGCCTCGCACAGGAACGGGACGCGCCGGTCCCGGCCGCTACTCTCGCGGACCGTGCCGCCGCTGCCCGCCACCGAGGACCACCCGCACGCGCGCGCCGTCCTCGACGCCGCCGTCCCACCCGCGGGCAACCCCTCGCACGCCTACCTCTTCCACGGACCCGCCGGCGCGGGCAAGCGCGACGCCGCCCGGCAGTTCGCCGCCGCACTGCTCGCGGACGGGTCGGCCGACGAGCCCGGGGCGGCCCGCCGCGCGATGGAGGGCGTCCACCCCGACCTCACCTGGGTCATCCCGAGCGGCGCCACCGAGATGCTCGTGGCGGACATCGACGAGCCCGTCGTCGCCGCCTCGACGCGCACGCCGTTCGAGTCCCGCCGCCGCGTCTTCGTCATCGAGGGTGCGGACACGATGAACGACTCGACCGCGAACCGGATGCTGAAGACGCTCGAGGAGCCGCCGTCGTTCGCGCACCTCATCCTCCTCACGGACCGCCTCGGCGAGGTCCTGCCGACGATCCGCAGCCGCTGCCAGGCCGTCCGCTTCGAGGCGCCGACCGTCGAGAAGCTCGCGGGCCGCCTCGCCTCGCGGGTCCCGCCCGACCAGGCCGAGGCCTGCGCGCGCCTCGCGCTCGGGGACGGCGAGCGCGCGCTCATGCTCGCGCTCGGCGAGGGCCCCGCCCTGCGCGCCGGTGCCGAGGCCGTCGCCCGCGCCTGCATCGCCCACGACCTCCGCGCGCGCCCGTGGTCGGCGATCCTCGAGCGCTCCGCCGCCCACGGCGAGGGCGCGATCGCCGTCGTCGACGAGCGGCTCGCCGCGAGCCTACCGTTCCTCCCCGTGAAGGAGCAGGCGCGCGCCAGGCGCGAGGCGACCGACGCGGGCAAGCGCGCCGCGCGCCGGGCGCGCGTGCAGGCGCTCGACCAGGCGCTCGCCCTCGTCGGGCTGTGGCTGCGGGACGTCGCCGTCACCGTCGACGGGGCGCCCGAGCTCGTCCACCACTCCGACCGCGTCGCCGCGGTGAACGAGGACGCGGCGCGCTTCGCCGACGCCCACGGACTGCGCGCCGGCGTCGCGCTCGTCGACGAGACGCGCTTCGCCCTGCGCGAGGTCAACGCGACGGAGGACCTTGCGGTCGAGGCGCTCGCGTTCCGCCTCGAGCGGGTCCTGCAGACCCGCTGAGGACGCGCCGCGCTAGGAGATGGCGCCGGCGCCCGCGAGGAGCAGCACGAGCGCGCCGATCGCGACGCGGTAACCGCAGAACACGGCGATCGAGTTGCGGGCGACGAACTTCAGGAGGAAGTCGATCGTCGCGTAGCCGACGACGAAGGCGAGGATCGTCGCGATCGCGGTGGGGACGGCGCCCGCGTTCGCGTGCGCGTGGTCGCCGATGTCCTTCAGCTCGAGCAGCCCGGAGAGGACGACGGCCGGGATCGACAGGAGGAACGAGTAGCGCGCCGCGTCCTCGCGCCGGAAGCCGAGGAAGAGGCCGCCGGAGATCGTCGCGCCCGAGCGGCTGACGCCGGGGACGAGCGCCATCGCCTGGTAGACGCCGATGCGCAGGCCGTCGCGCGGGGTGATGTCGGCGATCTCACGCTCCTGCGTCCCGGCCGCCTCGGCGCGCAGGATGACGAAGGAGAAGACGATGAGGGCTGTCCCGATGACGTAGAGCGAGCGCGCGCCGTCCTCGATGACGCTCTTGAACGCGAGCCCGAAGATCCCGATCGGGATGGTGCCGAGGACGATGTACCAGCCGAGCTTCGCGTCGAGGTCGGTGCTGTGCCAGCGGTCGGTGCGCAGCGTCTTCAGCGTCGCGACGACGATCCGCACGATCTCGTGGCGGAAGAAGATGAGGATCGCGGCCATCGTCCCGAGCTGGGTGACGGCGGTGAACGCGGCGCCCGGGTCGTCCCACCCGAAGAAGGCCGAGACGATCCGCAGATGGCCGGTGGAGGAGATCGGCAGGAACTCGGTGAGCCCCTGGACGATGCCGAGGATGATCGCTTGGATGGCGTCCATGAAGGGGGCGGAGCCTAATGGACCCGCCCGCGGTGCCCCGGTCGCCCGCGCCCTCCGTGTCCGCCGCGGTGTCCGCCGCCGTCAGGCGCCGGCGGCAAACGCGACGGTCAGCGCGGCGCCTGCGGCCATGCAGTAGTAGGCGAACGGGGTCAGCCGGTTCGTCTCGAAGAAGCGCAGGAGGAACTTCACGGCGAAGAACGTCGTCACCGCCGCGCAGACCGCGCCGAGGAGCGCCGGGCCGCGCACGCCGTCGCCGTCCGGGCCGAGGAGGTCGGGGATCTTCAGGAGCGCGGCGGCGCCGATGATCGGCGTGGCGAGGAGGAACGAGAAACGCGCGGCGTCCTCGTTGTCCAGGCCCGCGACGAGGCCGGCGCTCATCGTCGCGCCGGACCGCGAGAAGCCGGGGATGAGGCCGATCGCCTGCGCCGTCCCGATGGCGGCGGACTGGCGCCACGTGAGCTTGGAGAGGCGCGCGTCGGCGTCGGCGGTGGCCTCCATCGCGGCGAGCGCGCGGGCGTCGGCGGCGCGCCGGCGCAGGCGCTCGGCGGCGAAGAGCATCACGCCGTTGAGGAAGAGGAACGCCGCCGCGCTCGGGGCGGAGGCGAAGACGTGGCGCAGCGGCTTCTCGGCGAGCAGGCCGATGATGCCGACCGGGATCGTGCCGACGACGAGCCGCCAGCCGAGCTGCGCGTCCGGGTCGTCCGCCCGGATCTCCCGCTGCTTCAGCGACCGCAGGATGCCGCCGACGATGCGCTTCCAGTCGTTCCAGAAGAAGCCGAGGAGGACGAGCGCGGTCGCGAGGTGCGTCGCGACGAGGAAGCTGAGGAAGAACTTGTCGTTCTGGTGGATGTCCCACCCGGCGACGCGGGGGAGGATGACGCCGTGGCCGAGCGAGGAGATCGGGAAGGGCTCGGCGATGCCTTGGAGCAGGCCGAGGATGGCCCCCTGCAGGTAGCTGATCATGGCCGGGGGTCCGGGTCAGCGGGCGGGCGAGTGGCCCGTGCCGGCGCCCGCGTCCGTGTCCGTGCCCGCGGCGGAACCCGCGGGGCCGGTCGAGAACCACGCGTACGCGAACGCACCGAGGCCGACGACGACCGCGGCGATGCCGTGCTTGACGTGGTGGTGCGCGTACGCCGCGTCGCCCGTGCCGACGTGCCCGGGGAAGAACGAGGGCAGGCTGTGCGCCGGTTCGATGAAGTAGACGATGCCGATGAGGATCAGCACCACGCCGCCGAAGATGGCGAGCAGGGGGAGGGTCCGCGAGCCGCTCATCGTTCTGACGGTAGGTGCGCGCACCTGACCGCTACCTGAACGTGGGCGGACGGTCAGGGCGTGGCGATGGGCCCCAGATCGGGGGTCAGGTCGTAGGTCTGGAAGTTGCCGAAGGTGTGGAAGCGGGGGTGCCCGAAGCCGTGGAAGTCGGCCGACCCGGTCGTCAGCAGGCCGTGCTTCGCCGCCTCGGCGACCGCGAAGCGCGTCTGCGCCTCGGTGTGGGTCGTGTAGAACGCCTCGACCCCGTCGAGCCCCATCGCGGCGAAGCGGTCGAGCGCGTCGCCGACCTCGGCGTCGCTGTCGAGGTCCCAGAACGGGTGCGCCCACACGGCGACGCCGCCGCACTCGTGGATGAGCGCGATGCCCTGGGCCATCGTCGGCGCGGGACGGGGGACGAACCCGGGCTTGCCCGGGATGAGGTACGCCTCGATGACGGCGCCGATGTCGCTCAGCCCCTCGTCGGCGAGGCGGCGCGCGTTCGCCGGGTGATCGAGGACCGCGCGCGCGACGTGCGGCCGGCCGACCGCGGTCCCGGACGCGCCGCGCGCGTGGAGCGGGGCGCGGTCGACGAGCAGGCCGGCCTCGGCGAGCCGGTCGGCGAGGTGGTCCGCGCGCGCGGCGCGGTCGGCCCGGCAGGCGAGCAGCGTCTGGCGCAGCGTCGGGTGCCGGTGGTCGAGGAGGTAGCCGCAGAGGTGCAGGTCGCCCCGGGTGTGGTCGAGCACGCTCAGCTCGAGCGCGGGGACGACGCGCACGCCGTGCCGCCGCCCGGCCTCGAGCGCGGCGTCGACGCCGTCGACCGCGTCGTGGTCGGTGAGCGCGAGCAGGCGGACGCCCGCGGCGGCCGCGGCTTCGACGACCCTGGCGGCGTCGAGCTCACCGTCGCTGACGGTGGAGTGCGACTGCAGGTCGAAGGGGATCATGCGGCGGGCGGCACGGGGTCGGCAGCGCCCCCGACGGTTGCGGGGCCGCCCTCTCCGGCGACCGGCCCGGCGTCATCGTCGTCGCCCTCGCCGGGCTCGGGAGCCACCTCGGTGAGCGCGGTGAGCTTCGGCAGGCGCGCGCGGCCGGCGTCCAGGCGATCCCGTAGCGGGGCCGCCGTCCGCCCGACGACCGTCCGTTCGGCCGCCGTCATCTCCGGCCACAACGCGCGCAGCGCCGTGAGGCCCTCGGCCGCCGCGTCGAGCTGGTCGCGGGCGTTGAGGTTCGCCGACTCGTCCAGGAACGCCTCGGCGGCGGAGAGTGCCATCGAGATGTCGGCGAGGGCCTTGAGGTGCGCGTCCATCCGTGTGGAGCGTACCCGGGGGCGCAGCCGGACCCACCTCGTGTGACGTGGACGGCACAAAGTCCGTGCACCCGCGTCGCGAGGCCGCATCCGCGCTGGTCCTCGGGCGCGCAACCGTCGGCAGGCGCCGGGGTCCCGGGGCGTGGGCCGGCAGCGCCCGCACGCCATACCCGACGCGCGCAGTCGGGTATCTGGTTAGGATGCCCTAACCATGAGCTCGAACGCCGCTCCGTCGTCCGCCGCCCCCGCGTCGTCCGCCCGGTCCGCCGCCGCCTCGCGCACGCCGTGGTGGCTGCTCGCGCTCACGCTCGTCGCGGGCGCCGTCTACCTCATGGCGACCGCGAGCACCGGCCCCGTCGACCCGGCCGAGGTCCGCGGCCCGCAGAGCCACACGACCGTCGTCTTCAACAGCGCGATCATCGTCTTCCGCGAGGGCCTCGAGGCCGTCCTCATCTTCGCGGCCGTCACGGCGAGCTTCCTCGGGGCGAACCGCTCACGCCGCCGGCCGGTCGTCCTGGGCGCCGCCTTCGCCTTCGGCTTCTCCGTCGTCACGTGGTTCCTCGTGCAGGCGCTGCTCGACGCCGCCTCGTCGCTCGGCCCGAAGCTCGAGGCGATCACCGGCTTCATCGCCGTCGCCGTCCTGCTCGTCATCCTCAACTGGTTCGTGCACAAGGTCTACTGGACCCAGTGGATCGGCCGGCACCACAAGCAGCGCAAGAAGCTCCTCGCCTCCAGCGGCCTCGGCGCGACGATCGGCCTCGTCGCCCTCGGCTTCACGAGCGTCTACCGCGAGGGCTTCGAGGTCGTGCTCTTCCTCCAGAACCTCCAGCTCAAGGAGGGGGACGGACCGGTGCTCGAGGGCCTCGCCATCGGCCTGGCCGCCACGGGCATCGTCGGCCTCATCACCTTCAAGCTCCAGCACAAGCTGCCCTACAAGAAGATGCTCATCGTCACGGGCGGGCTCGTCGGCGTCGTCCTCGTCGTCATGATCGGCGGCACCGCGCTGAGCTTCCAGGAGCTCGGCTGGATCCCGCGCCACGACACGCCGTTCACCGTCCCGACGTGGATGGGCGCGTGGTTCGAGATGTACGGCACCTACGAGACGCTCGGCAGCCAGCTCCTCGCCGGCCTCTTCGTCATCGGCAGCTACCACCTCGCCGAGTACCTGAAGGTCCGCCGCCCCGTCGCCCGCGGTGAGCAGCCCGCGGTCCGCGCGACCGAGGCGCCGGCGGCCGCGCCGCCCGCCGCCCGCGTCCTCGAGACGGTCTGACGCGCGCCGCGGAGACCGAGTGTGGCCGAGGTTCGCGTTCCGCGAACCTGAGCCACACTCGCTGGGTGGCCCGTCCTCAGCCGATGCCCATCCCCTTGGAGATGATCTCCTTCATGATCTCGTTCGCGCCGCCGTAGATGCGGGTGACGCGGGCGTCGGCGTACATGCGGCCGACCGCGTACTCGGTCATGTACCCGTAGCCGCCGTGGAGCTGGACGCAGCGGTCGGTGACCTTGCCCTGCAGCTCGGTGCAGATGAGCTTCGCGGAGGCCGCGCGCTCGGGGGAGAGCGAGTGGGTGCCGAGCTCCGTGATGCACTGGTCGACGAACGCCTGCGCGCAGTCGATCTCCGCGCGGCAGTCGGCGAGCATGTGGCGGACGACCTGGTTCTTCGCGATCGACTGACCGAACGCCTGGCGCTCCTGCACGTACTCGAGGGTCGCGGCGACCGCGGCGTTCGCGACGCCGACGCCGAGGATCGCGATCGACAGGCGTTCCTGCGCGAGGTTCGACACGAGGTACTTGAAGCCCTCGCCCTCCTTGCCGAGGAGGTTCTCGGCCGGGACCCGGGCCTCGTTGAAGAAGAGCTCGGCCGTGTCCTGCGAGTGCATGCCGACCTTGTCGAGGTTGCGGCCGCGCTCGAAGCCCGGCGTGTCCCGCTCGACGATGAGGATCGAGAGGCCGCGGTGGCGCTCCTTCGGGTCCGTCTTGGCGGCCGTGATGATGAGGTCGGCGTTGATGCCGTTCGTGATGAAGGTCTTCGCGCCGTCGACGAGGTAGGAGCCGTTCTCCTGCTTGATCGCCTTCGTGCGGATGCCCGCGAGGTCCGAGCCCGTGCCCGGCTCGGTCATCGCGACCGCGGTGATGAGCGAGCCGTCGCAGATGCCCGGCAGCCACCGCTCCTTCTGCTCCTCGTTGCAGTACTCCAGGAAGTAGGGGAGGCACACGTCGTTGTGGAGCGTGATGCCGACGCCGAAGCCGCCGACGCCCGCGGCGCAGCACTCCTCGCCGATGATCGCGTTGAAGCGGAAGTCGTCACCGACGCCCGCGCCGCCGTACTCCTCCGGCACCTGCATGCCGAGGAAGCCGTTCGCGCCGGCCGAGGCGAAGACCTCGCGCGGCACGATGCCGTCCTTCTCCCACTGCTCGAAGTGGGGGACGACCTCCTTGCTGAGGAAGCGCCGGAAGGACTCGCGGAAGTCCTCGTGATCGTCCTCGTAGACGGCGCGGCGGCGGGTCGGCCCGGGCGTGATCGTGCTCATACCTGGACGGTAGAGCACGAACCGTCCGAACGGCTTGTCGGAGGGCCTCCCGGCGTGCCGGGATCGCGCGGCCCGCGCGTGCCCCCGGCCGTCGCTACTGGCGCCGCGCGGGCGCCCCGAAGCGGTGCTGGCGACGGAAGTGCCGGAAGGCCCCCGCGCGCGGGTGGCCGGGGCGCAGCGCCCGGTGGAGCGCCTTCATGTCGCACGCGTTCGGCGCGTCGAAGCACGCAAGCGCCTTCGCCTTCCCGTCGGCGGTGACGATGCCGAGCTTCACGCCCTGGTCGAGCCGGTCCGACAGCTCGGCGCGCGCCGCCTCGACGACCTTCGCACCCGGGACGCCGAGCTCGGCGCCGAGCGCGTCCGAGAGCTCGGTCTTCAGCGCGGCGAGGTCGGGCTTCGGCAGCGCCTTGAGCTTCGCGATCGCGGCCTTCGCGGTCGTCCGGTCACAGGCGCCCGCACCCGCGGCGCCCGGACCCGCGGCGCCCGCGTGGCGGACGCCGCGGAAAGCCCTGCGGCACGCCTTGAGCGCCGCGGTCTCCTCGGGCGTGAGCTTCGCCTCGGCCGCCTTCTTCGCGAACTGCGCCTCGGCGACCGTCTTCGCCGCCGCCTTGAGCTTCGCGGGCGTCACGCCGAGGCGGTCCGCCGCGCTCTTCAGCACGAGGCCGCCGAGGAAGCGGAACATCGCGCGGCCGTGGGCTCCGCGCATGAACCCGCGCGGGCCGCCGGCGTACGTCGCCGGGGCGGTCGCGGGTGCCGGCATCGTCGCCGCCGCCGTGGCCGCGGTCGCGGCCGACGAGCCGCCGCCACCGCCGGACAGCGCGATCGCCGCCACCGCGAGGAGGGAGACGACGAGGACGGACAGCGAGGCGATGAGGCGGCGTGACATCTGAAGCTCCCGGGGCGAGGACAGGACCGGCCCGTCCATGATGCCCGAACCCCGGGGCCCCGGGCGCCGGTTGGCCGCTGTCGGAGCGGGTTCGTCACCGTTCGCGCACGGATCGGGCCCACCCGGCGTCGTCGCGCGCGACCCCCCGTCACCCCGGGGACGCCCGAAGTGCCACCATGGAGGCATGTCCACCCCGCCACCTTCCAGCCGCAGCGTCAAGATCTCCGACGACGAGCGGGGTGGCTGGTCCTCCGACAGGCCGCGCCGCGACGGCGCGCCGCCGCGACCCGCCGACCTCTCCGTCCGCTGCCGGGTCCTGCCGACGACCGATCACATGCGCTACACGCCGGGCAGCCTCGTGCTCGTCATCAGCGCCTCCAAGATCGAGCGCGACCGCTTCACCGACCGGCTCATCGAGGACAAGAACTCGGTCCTCAGCCGCGACAAGGTCCGCGCGCTGCTCACGGGCCGCGTCGCCGACGACCAGATCGAGGAGAAGAGCGAGGAGCTGCTGCTCGCCGCCATCCGCCGCCGCCTCACCGCGGGCGACACGACCGTCATCGGCCTCGACACGATCGGGGCCGAGGAGCGCGAGCCGATCCTCCGCATGGCGACCGAGCTCAAGCGCCCGCGCCACGCGATCTTCCTCGACACGAAGGTCTCAGGCGAGGAGCGGGCCGAGCACGACGCGCTGCGCAAGGCCGTCGACGCCGGCGACCTCGGCGCCGAGGGGGTGCAAACCGCGATGCGCCTCGGCGGCTCCGCGATCACCGACCTGCGCATCATCGTCTTCCGCCGCGCGCCGAAGCAGGACTGACGCGCGGCGCGGCGGCGGCGCGGGCCGCGCTCCGCGCGCCACCCGCCACGCGTCAGCACCGGCGCGAGTGGGCATGATGGCGGGGTGTCGTCACCCCGACGTCCGGTGCAGCGCCCGTCGCCCGCGGTCCTCCGGCGGCGGCGTGCCGTCGCGCTCGCCGGGGTCGCGGCGCTCCTCGTCACGGGCGTCGTGCTCGCCTCGGGCGGCGGCGGCGGCGGCGGCGGAGGCGGAGGCGGCGGACGTTCCTCCGGCGCCGCGGCCTCCGGCGCGGCGTCGGCCACCGGCGCGGGCGCCGACACGACGAAGCCGCCGGAGCTCCCCGGCGGCGGACGGCGCATCTTCCCGGCGCGCCGCGTCGTCGCCTTCTACGGCAACCCGCAGGACCCCGCCCTCGGCGAGCTCGGCGTCGGCCGGCCCGCCGCGATGCTGAAGAAGCTCGCGCGCGTCGCCCACCCGTACTCGCGCGCGAGCCGCCCCGTCCTCCCGGCGCTCGAGCTCATCGCGACCGTCGCCGCCGCCGCGCCGGGGGACGACGGCGACTACGTCGTCCGCGCGCCCGGCGCCGTCATCGACCGCTACCTGAAGCTCGCCCGCCGCGCTCACGCCCTGCTGCTGCTCGACGTGCAGCCCGGCCGGTCGGACTTCCCGCGCGAGGTCGCCCGGCTCGAGCGCTGGCTCAGGCAGCCGGACGTCGGCCTCGCCCTCGACCCCGAGTGGCGGGTCGGCCCGGAGGGCGTCCCCGGGCAGGTCATCGGCGAGGTCAGCGCGTCCGAGGTCAACGCGGTGAGCGACTGGCTCGCGGGCATCGTCCGCCGCGGCCGGCTGCCGGAGAAGCTCTTCGTCGTCCACCAGTTCACCGAAGGGATGGTGCGCGACCCGGCGCAGCTGCTGCGCCGGCCCGGCCTCGCCACCGTCGTCAACGTCGACGGGGTCGGCGACCGCGCGAACAAGGTCTCGAAGTACCGCGCGCTCGTCGCGGGCACGCCGGGCTTCCACCACGGCTTCAAGATCTTCTTCCACGAGGACACGGGCCTCATGCGCCCGCGCAGCGTCATGGCGCTGCGCCCGCGCCCGGAGTTCGTCGTCTACGAGTAGGCGCGCCCGACTGGCTCGCCGGCCAGTCCGGTCGCGTAGGGTCGGCGGCATGTTCCCCGCCCGCCGACTGGTCCTCGGCCTCGCCGCCGCACTCGCCCTCCCCGCCGCCCTCACGGCGTCCGCCGGCGCGGCCGCGACGACGGCCGATCCGCTCTTCGCCCCCGTCGACACGCCCGGCCCGGCGCTCACCGTCACCCCGGCGCAGCTCGCCGCCGTGCTCCAGTGCTCCAAGGGCGTCGACCACGCCGCGAAGGCGCCGGTCCTCCTCGTGCAGGGCACGGGCGCGACCGCGAAGGACAACTGGTCGTGGACGTACGAGCCGGCACTCGACAAGCTCGGCATCCCGTGGTGCGCCGTCGACCTGCCCGACCACGCGACGAGCGACGTGCAGGTCGCCGGCGAGTACGTCGTCGCCGCCATCCGCGACATGCACGCGCGCGCCGGCCGGAAGGTCGACATCATCGGCCACTCGCAGGGCGGCATGGTGCCCCGCTGGGCGCTGCGCTTCTGGCCGGACACCCGCGCGATGGTCGACGACGTCATCGGCTTCGCGCCGTCGAACCACGGGACGACGCAGGCCGCCGCCGGCTGCAAGGACGGCTGTGCCGCGGCCGACTGGCAGCAGTCGGACACCTCGAACTTCATGAAGGCGCTCAACTCGCGCCAGGAGACGTTCAAGGGCATCTCCTACACCGTCGTGTACACGCGCACCGACGAGGTCGTGCAGCCCAACCAGAACCCGCAGACCGGCAGCTCGTCGCTGCGCACCGGGGACGGCCGCATCACGAACGTCGCGACGCAGGACATCTGCCCGAACGACGTCAACGAGCACCTCATCGTCGGGCTCTACGACCCGGTGGCCTACGCGCTGGCGGTCGACGCCCTGACCCATGACGGCCCGGCGGACCCGGCGCGCGTCCCGATCACGACCTGCGCGCAGATGTTCCACCCCGGCATCAACCCGGTGACCTTCCCGGCCGACGCCGCCGCCGCCCTGGCGGACTTCGAGTCCTACCAGCCGAAGCAGCTCGCGGCCGAGCCGCCGCTCGCCTGCTACACGACGGCGAGCTGCCCGGCCACGGCCGCGGCGACGCCCGCGAGGGGCTGCGCCTCGCGCCGCCGCTACACCGTCCACGTGCCGGCCGCCTACCGGCGCGCCGTCCGCGTGACGCTCAACGGCAGGGCGCTGAAGGTCCGTCGCGCGAAGGGCCGGTACACGGCGGTCGTCGACCTGCGCGGTCGTCGCGCGGGCGCCGTGAGGCTCGTCGTCCGCGGGCGCTCGGCGTCCGGTCGCGCCCTGCGGCAGACGCGCACCTACCGCCTCTGCTGAGGGCATGATCGGAGGATGCGCGAGCTCGTCGTCCTCCTGCGCGGCATCAACGTCGGCCAGGCGAAGCAGGTCCCGATGACGGACCTGCGGGCGCTCCTGCAGGACGCGGGCTACGGAGACGTCCGCACGCTCCTGCGCAGCGGCAACGTCGTCCTGACCGCCGGGGCCGGCGCGCCCGCGACGACCGCCGCGACGGTCGCCGCCGACGTGTCGGAGCGGATCGGGGCGCGCTTCGGCTTCCCGGTCGAGGTCGTGGTGCGGACGGGCGCGCAGCTGCGCCGGGTCGCGGCCGCCGACCCGTTCGACGGGACGGCGGACGACCCTGCGCGCCGGCACGTCGCGTTCCTCTCGGGGGCGCCGGACCGCCAGGCGCTCGCCGCGCTCCTGCGGCTCGACGCCACGCCCGAGCGGCTCGCCCGCGGCGGCCGCACCGACCTGCACCTGTGGACACCGGACGGCATGGCACGCAGCGTCCTCGCGAAGGAGCTCGGCCGCGCGAAGCTCGGCGTCGTCGTCACCGTCCGCAACTGGAACACGGTGCAGAAGCTCGTCGCGATGACCGGCTGATCGCGGACGCACCGCGAGATCGCGCGCGCCGCGCCCTCCGCCGTTATCGTCGCGCCGTGAACACGCACGGATCGCGTCGTCTGCTGGGGATGGTCGTCGGGGTGGTGATGCTGCTCGGCGCGCCGGCCGGCGCCCGCGCCGCGAGCGACCCGGGCCTCACCCGCTACACGATCGCCGGGGGCTGCTACGCCTTCGACGGCGTGCCCGGCGCCGAGCACGTGCGCCTGCAGGCGACGACGCTCGGCGAGTACCTGCTGTACCTCCCGGACCGCACGTTCCTCGTCGCGCGCGCGGGGGAGGACGCGGCCGCGGCGAACGCTCCGAGCACCGCCGCCGAGTGGGTCGCGACGGAGGCGACCGGCGGCACGTTCACGTTCACGCCGAAGCTCGCCGGCGGCCGCCCGCTCACCGCGTCCCTCCGCGCGGCCGGCGGCTGCGCGGTGTACCCCGAGGCGCCGCTCGACGCCTCGCCGCTGCCGACGGCGAGCCCGATCTCGTACGGGAGGGTCAACGGGATCGTCGAGGGCCACATGCACTGGATGACGTACGAGTACTTCGGGCGGCACTTCCACTGCGGCAAGCCGTGGGACAGGTACGGGATCGCCTACGCGCTGCCGGACTGCTCGTCGATCGAGGGGCCGCAGGGCTCGGCCGCGCCGTTCCAGAACTTCTTCAACTTCGGCAGTCCGGTGAGCCCGCACGACACGTCCGGCTACCCGAAGCTCACCGAGTGGTCGCGCAGCAACCTCACGTACGAGGGGACGTACTGGCGCTGGATCCAGCGGGCGTGGGCGGGCGGCCTGCGGATGATGGTCATGGGCGTGAACGAGAACCGCGTCCTCTGCGAGCTGCAGCCGGTGAAGGAGACCAACTGCAACGAGATGGACACGGTGCGCCGCGCGGTCGCCGACATGCGCGAGCTGCAGCGCTACATCGACGCGCAGTCCGGCGGGCCCGGCAAGGGCTTCATGGAGATCGTCACCGATCCGCAGCAGGCGCGGCGCGCGATCAACGCGGGGAAGATGGCCGTCGTCCTCGAGATCGAGGTCTCCGAGCCGTTCGACTGCCGCAGCGCCGACACGCCGACCTGCAGCCGCGCCCAGGTCGACCGCGAGCTCGACGAGGTCTACGGGCTCGGCGTGCGGTCGATGCTCCTGCTGAACAAGTTCGACAACCCGCTGACCGGCGTCCGCTTCGACGACGGGCCCACCGGCGTCCTCATCAACGCCGCCAACCGCGTGAGCGCCGGCTCGTTCTGGGACGCGAAGACGTGCACGGGCAAGCTCCACGACAACCTCATCGAGACGGGGTCCCCGCAGCTCAGTGCGCTCGTCGCGCAGGTCTTCGGGACCGCCGGCGTCGCGGGCGGCACGGCGCCCGTCTACCCGCCGGGGCCGCACTGCAACACGAAGGGCCTGACCGCGCTCGGCAAGCACGTCGTGAGCCGGATGATGGACCTCGGGATGATCGTCAACCCGGACCACATGAGCCAGGCCGCGGTCGACGACACGCTCACGCTGCTGGAGGCGCGCCGGTACTCCGGCGTCATCTCGCCGCACGGCTGGATGGACCCGGGCAACTGGCCGCGGATCTGGAAGCTCGGCGGCATGGCCTTCCCCGGGCACTCGCCGGCGACGGACTACGTGAAGGACTGGAAGGACTACCGGCCGAGGTCGACGCCGTACGCCTTCGGCTGGGGGTACGGCGCCGACCTCGGCGGCCTGTCCCACCAGCCGAACCCGGTGACGAGCGGCGGCACCCTCACCTACCCGTTCAAGAGCGCCGACGGGCGCGGCGTGACGCTCGAGCGGCAGAAGACCGGCGACCGGACCTTCGACTACGCGAAGGAGGGCGTCGCGCACTACGGCCTCTACGCCGACTGGTTCGCGGACCTCGCGCGGATCGGCGGGCCGCGGCTGCAGAGCGACATGAACAACGGCGCCGAGGCGTACCTCGAGATGTGGGAGCGCGCGACGGGGACCCCGGTCGACCGCTGTCGCTCGCCGAGGACGGCGCTCGACGCGCGCGGCATCGGGCCGATCCGGCTGAACGCGAGCTGGACGACGCTGCTCGCGCGGGCCGGCCAGCCGCAGCAGCGCACGACGGCGTGGTCGTGGTGCGTGAAGGGGAAGGGCAACCGGCACGCCGCGGACGTCGCGGTCCTGACGAACGCCGGGCGGGTGGAGCTCGTCGGCAGCACGGCGCGCGGGCGGTCGCTGCGGGGCGTCGCCGTCGGTGCCGCGGCCGCGCGGCTGCGGCGGCTGCGCGGGGTCCGGGCGGCCGGCGGCGGTGTGTACACCCGCCGGCGCTCAGCGTCCCGGGTCGAGGTCTTCTCGGTCCGGGGCGGACGCGTCCGGGTCGTCGGCATCGCCCGGCGCGTGCTCACCGAGGACGCGGGCGCGCTGCGCGCCGCCGTCGCGCAGGTCCGCCGGGCGAAGGCGTCGAGCGTCCTGCCGACGTACGTCCCGGGGGTCGCCGCGTCCAAGGCGGGGACCCGCCTGGCGGGCTTCTCCTTCGCGGGCGCCGCCGACCAGGCGACGACGAACGGCCTCGCGCTGCTCTGCCGGCTGCAGCTCGGGCTCTAGGCGGGGCGCGTGACGTCTGCGCCCGCCATGCCCGCCCGCTCGACCCGCCGCCGGGGACGACCTGCGTGAGCTCTGCCTCGGGCTGGCCGGGGCGGTCGAGGAGCGCCCGTTCGGCCCGCAGACGTCCGTCTTCAAGATCGGCGGGAAGATCTTCGCCCTCTCCGCTCTCGATGCGGACGGGCCGCTGCAGCTGAGCCTCAAGATCGACCCGCCGCTCGGGGAGGACCTGCGCGCGTCCTACGCGTGCGTGCGGCCCGGATACCACCTGAACAAGAAGCACTGGGTGACGATCGAGGTCGGGGGCGACGTACCCGACGAGCTCATCGAGGGCCTCGTGGAGGACAGCTACGACCTCGTGAAGCCGCGGCCACGGCGCGGACGGGCGGGGCCGGCGTGACTCGGGAGCTGCCGCCGGCGCACCGCCGGGCCGTCCGCGTCCTCACGCTGCTGCTCGGGGTGGCGGTGGCCGTGTCGGTCGTCCACTACACCGACAACACGGTGAACTACTCCGACTACCCGGAGTCGGCGACCCTGCCGAACCCGAGCCAGGCGGTCGTGCTCGGGTCGTGGTTCTTCTTCACGGCGTTCGGGGCCCTGGGGTGGCTCGCGTTCCGCGCGGGCGAGGTCCGGCGGGCGGCGCTGTGCCTCGCCGTGTACTCGGGCAGCGGCCTCGTCGGGATCCTCCACTACACGGTCGGCGGCACGAGCCGCTTCCCGTGGTGGCGCCACGCGCACATCGCGAGCGACATCACCTGCGGGGTCGCCGTGCTCGCCTTCGCGGTGTGGTCGGTCGTGCGGCTCGACCGGTCGGCGGCGAGCGCCTGATTACCTTCGAGGTCATGGCCGACCCGGCGCCCACGCGCGAGGGTGATCGCCATGTCCGCTCCTGCACCGCAGTCCCGCATCGAGATCATGCGCGCCTTCGTCCCCGCCTCGCCGCTCGTGCAGCACCTCGGCATCGAGCTCGCCGCGCTCGAGCCCGACCGGGCCGAGCTGCGGCTCCCGTTCGCGCCGTCGGTCGTCACGCTCGGCGACGTCGTCCACGCCGGGGCGATCGCGAGCCTCATCGACACCGCCGGCATGGCGTCGACCTGGGCGGTGGACGAGCCCGCCCCGAACCTCGACGGGTCGACGATCACCCTGAGCGTCGAGTACCTCGAGGCCGCGCGCGGGCAGGACCTCGTCGCGGTGTCGCGCTGCATCCGCCGCGGGCGGTCGATCTGCTTCAACGACGTGACGGTGACCGAGAGCGCCGCCGGACGCGTCGTCGCCCGCGGGTCGGTCGTGCAGCGGCTGGGTTGAGCGTCAGGCGGCCGTCGCCTGCACGAGCCCCGCGACGAACCGCCTCGTCGCCGTGTTCAGGACGAGGCGGTAGAACCACGCGGTGCCGGGGACCTTCCCGCGGAAGGTCGTGTGCCAGCGGATCGTCGTCCCGTCGTCCGGTGTGGGCGTCAGGTCGATGACCGCGCGATAGTCGCGCACCGGCAGGCCGCTGAGGAGCGCGTACGTGAGCCGCTGCTCGGGGATGCGCTCGACAATCTCCTCGCGCACCTTGATGCGGCCGGTCGTGAAGACGCGGATCTCGCCGCGGCCGTCGGGCCCGGGGGCGCGCTCCTCGGCGTGCGCGCCGATCGTCGTCCATCGCGGCCACGTCGCGCTGTCGCCGAGCAGCGCCCAGACCGCGGCCGTGGAGCCCGTCGTGGTGTCCGTGATGTCGATGTCCTGGACGCCCACGGCGCGGTCCTCAGGCCACGCGGCCGGCGGCGGCCCAGTCGTCGGCGCGCGAGCGGGGGCGGCCGATCATCGCCGCCTCGCCGTCGTCGAGGATCGGCCGCTGCAGCAGCGCCGGGTGCTCGGCGAGGATCGCGACGACCTCCTCGACGCCGAGGCCGTCCGCCTCCAGCCCGAGCCGCTCGTACTGCTTGTCGCGCCGGATGAGCGCGTCCACGGGGTCGCCCTTCAGGCGTCCGGCGAGGGCGCGGAGCTCGTCCGCGTCGAGCCGCTCGGCCTTGAGGAGGTACTTGCGCACCGTGACGTCGTGCCCGGCCGCCTCGAGGCGGTCGAGGGCATGGACGGAGGTCGAGCAGTGCGGGTTGTGGAGCAGGGTGAGGGTCACGCGGGCAGGGTACGCGACCGGCGGCGCCGCTCGCGGCGCCACCCTCATGGCGTGGCGATGACCGCGCGCGTGGTGGCCGATGAGCCTCGGGGGCCGTGCGCGGTGACGGTGACGCGCAGCGTCTGCCGGCCGCGGATCAGCCGGCGACCGCGAGCGGTCGGGCGCACCCTGATGTTCGTCGGGGCGCCGGAGCGCACGCGTCTCGCGCCGTGCGCGAGGACGACGCCCTTGCCGCGGAACTCAACGCGGCAGCGGCCGGCCGTCGTGCTCTGGCAGGCGACGATCAGTCCGTGGGCGAGCAGGCCCTCGCGCGGGAGCGGCGCGGGGATGGTGAGCGTCATCGACGCCTGCCGGGTCTGCGGGGGCGCCGCCCGCGGGGCCCCCGAGGCCGCCGCCGGGACGGGGACACCGGTCGCTGCGCTCATGTCGATCAGCCCACTGCCGAACTGCGGGTCCTCCCCGGGGGCACCCAGGTCGTGGGCGGTCGCCTTGATGCGCCTGATGACCTCCTGCCCGGTCAGGCCTTGGGCGACCAGGCGCGCGGCGAGCGCGGACGCCTGCGGCGCGGCCTGCGAGGTGCCGGCCATCGCTCCGTAGCGGTCGCCGGGAGCGGTGGAGATGATGGGGTCGAGGTCATCACCGCCGGGGGCCACGACGTCGACGCGCAGGCCGAAGTCCGAGTAGCCCGTCAGCCGGGCCTCGCGATCGACTGCGCCCACGCAGAGGATGCCGGTGACGATGAGGGGCTGGGCGCACACCGGCAGCGTGAAGTTGCCCGCCGCGGCGACGATGACGACGCCGGCGGCCACCGCTCGCCGCATGGCCGGCACGACGGGGTCGGTGGCGTCCATGGTCTGGGCGAGCTGGGCCCCGGGGCTGAGCGAGATGTTGATGACCCTCGCCCCGGCGGCGACCGCGGCGTCGATGGCCCGGGCGGCCTGCAGCGTGTTGCCCTGTCCCTGGGCGTCGAGTACCCGGAGCGACAGCACCGTCGCGCCCGGGGCGGCGCCTTCCAGTCCGATCCCGTTGCCGGGGGCCGCCGCGATGATGCCCGCGACGTTCGTGCCGTGGCCGTTCAGGTCGACGCCCGCGGGGCCGGCGTTGAAGTCCGGGCCGATCCGCACGGTGTCGCGCAGGTCGGGGTGCGTGGCGTCCACGCCGGAGTCGAGCACCGCGACCAGGACTCCGTCGGCGCGCGCGGCCGTCGCCCCGGGGGACCGGATCGCGTCCAGATACCACTGCTGGGCCCGGAAGGGATCGGGGCCCGAGGCGGCGTTCGCGACCCCCGGGAGGATCAGCAGAAGGCCGACGACCGACGAAACGACTGCACGTGAGATCACGACGCCACCTTCCACATGGACGCAAGATAACTTTCTGAGCAAGCATCTTGTGGAAAGGGCCGGTTCGGATGTAGGACGACAGCTTTTCGGGAGGCGAACGCGTCAAAGCTGCAGCCAGTGGTCACGACGGGCCAGGAGCCTTGGCAGGGGACCGACACGCGACCCGGGCGCGGCCCGGCTCGGGAGCGCCGACGGTCACAGGGGACGATCTGGCGTCGGCGCTCCACGAGCACGACCCGCAACGCGTCCCGGGGCAGGGGGCGGGACCGCGGGATGGGCCAGCCACGTTAGACGCGAGCTGCCCGGCAGCCCGGCGCGGAGGGGGACTTTGTGGAGCTTCGCCTCCTGGCCGGTCGCCGATGTCGCCCGTCGCCGGCCGCGGGCAACCATCGGTCGGGCGCGGCCACCAGATACACTCGGGCGCGCATGGCCCCGCTGTTCGCGCACGCCTTGCCGGGCACCCCTGCCGGTCACCAGACTGAGCCGTCCCGGTTTCACGGAGACTTGTTGTTTGGGTTTCCTCTCTCGTCAGTGGGAGAGGGGTGAGCCGGACCGTATCGCGTAGAGGGTCTCGAATTCGACGGGCGGGATGTGACCGATCGCGGAGTGCAGGCGGTCGTGGTTGTACCAGCCGACCCACTCCACAACGGCGAGCTCCAGTTGGGTGCGGGTTTGCCAGACGCGGTCGCGGATCAGCTCGGTCTTGAAGCTGTCCACGAAGCTCTCGGCCATCGCGTTGTCGTACGCGTCACCGGTCGAGCCGAGCGAGCCGAGCACGTCGTTGTCCAGGAGCGCTTGGGTGAAGTCGAAGCTCGTGTATTGCGATCCCCTGTCCGAATGATGGATAAGTTGTAGATCGGCGCCGTGTCGGCGGGTGCCCAAGGCCATCTTCAGCGCGTCGAGCACGAGGTCGGTGCGCATGTGGCCGGCGAGCTGCCAGCCGACGACCCGGCGGGAGTAGACGTCAAGGACGAAGCTGAAGAACCCCACGCCCTCCCACGACTTTAGATACGTGAAGTCGGCGATCCACAGCGCGTCCGGCCGGGTCGCGGTGAACTGGCGGTTGACCAGGTCCGGTCGCCCTGAGCCGGCCGGGTCAGCGACCGTGGTCTTCCACGCTCGGCCGCGGCGCTTGGCCCCGATCAGACCGTCCGCTGCCATGAGCCGCTCAACGCGGCCGCGGCCGACCTGCACGCCCTGACGGCGCAGCGCCTTCCACACGCGCAGCGATCCGTACGCCTCGTAGTTGGCGCGGTACACCGCCCGGATTTGCTCGAGCAACACGGCGTCTTCCTGCGCGCGGGTCGACAACACCCCGGTCGCGCGCTGGTAGAACGCCGAGGGCGAGGTCCCGAGGGTGCGGCAGGTGAGCTCGACAGCGAAGCCGGCCGCCCGCTGCTTTTCGATGAAGGCGCTCACCTCCGCGGGGTCCCGTCGAGCTCCTTGGCGAAAAACACCGAAGCGGCCTTGAGGATCTCGTTCTGCCGCCGCAGTTCCTTGACCTCACGTTCGAGCAGACGCATCCGGTCGCGCTCGACCGTGTTCAGCACGTCGCTGCGCGTTCCGGCGTCGGCCTCGGCGAGCCGCACCCAGTTCCGAAGCGACTCCTTGTGCACGTCCAGGTCGCGGGCGACCTGCGCGATCGGACGCCCGGACTCCAGCACCGTCTTGACGGCCCGCTCACGCAACTCCGGCGGGTACTTCCTTCCACGAGCCATATGACCACGTACTTCCTCTCAACAGACCGAATGCCTGTTTCAGAAGTCCCCGTCGATCCCGGGACGGCTCAGGCGGAGTTCGGGCCCTGTGGGTGCGGGGTTGCCGGGTGCCGCGCCATCTTCGGCAAGGATTGTGATCCGCGCGTCAGGACGAGCCCGCACCCCCGGCTGAGAACGCCACCGTCGGAGGAGAGGTAGCTATGGACGAATTCGATGAGCTGAAGGTCGCCAGGGACAAGGGCCGGGGGATGGTCGCGCGTCTGGTCGGGCGTCCGCGTCAGCCGCCGACCAATTCTTCGGGGACGAGTCGTCGTGCATTCCTGCGTCGGTCGGGCGGGTACGCGGCCGGCGTCGCCGCGACCGTCGGCGTCCCCACGGCGGTGCTGCTGGAGGGCGATGCGCAGGCGGCGGGGCCGGCGCCGAAAGTCGTGGCAAACCCGATTACGCCGGTGCCCGGCGGACCGGTGATGGCCTACGTTCATGACGCCAAAAAGGGGACCGTGGTGATCATGTCCGGCACGACCGAGCGGACGGTGCAGGACCATGACCTCGTTCGGCGTCTGCTGCACGCACCCAAAAAGCAAAAGCGCAGGCGCGTCCTGACAACAAGCAAGAACGGCGGCTGATCATGTCTTCTCATCGCGAAGCGCCTGAGATCAGCCAGGACCCGGTCGCCGACAACACCGACACGTACGCGTTCGTCAGCCCCGACCGCCCGGACACGGTGACGATCTTGACCAACTACATCCCGGTCGAGGCCGCCGCGGGCGGCCCGAACTTCTACGAGTTCGGCAATGACGTGCGCTACGAGGTGCACATCAGTAACGCCGGCAAGGCGCAGGCGGACATCACGTACACCTTCGCGTTCTCCACGGAGGTGCTGGACAAGACGACGTTCCTCTACAACACGGGCGCGATCACGTCGCTGACGGACCCGAAGTTCAACCGCCGCCAGAGCTACTCGGTGACCAAGACGGTCGGGCCGAAGGGCAGGCCGCAGGTCCTGGCCAGCGGTCTGGCGTGCCCGCCGTGCAACATCGGGCCGCACTCGACCCCGAACTACACGGCGCTGGCCAAGTCCGCGGTCCATGATCTGCCCGATGGTGTGAAGGTCTTCGCCGGCCAGCGCAACGACGGGTTCTTCGTCGACCTCGGAGCGGTGTTCGACCTCGCCGACCTGCGGCCCTTCCAGACGCTGCACGTCGCGCCGATGGCCCCGTCGATCGGGGTGGACACGTTCAAGAACGCGATCAACGTCCACACGATCGCCTTGCAGATCCCCATCCGCAGCCTCACCCGCGACGGCTCGGTGCCCAACGACCCAGGCGCCCCCGCGGCGGCGATCGGGATCTGGGGCGCGGCGTCGCGCCGCAAGATGCGCGTACGTGGCGATACCACCGGGCAGCACACCGAGTCCGGGCCCTGGGTCCAGGTCTCGCGCCTCGGGAACCCGCTGTTCAACGAGCTGCTCGTGACGATGACCCACAAGGACGGCTGGAACGGCAGCCCGCCCAGCGGTGACGCCGAGTACGCCTCCGGCGTGGAGAAGCCCGAGCTCTCCCGGAGGATCCCGGATCTGTACCCGCGTCAGTTCGAGAGTCTCCGCAAGCTCAACGCCACCACCCGCAGCGACCTGGTCGCCCTGATCCTCACCGGTGTCAAGCCGGGCATCGTCCCGGGCCTTGCCAACTACACCGGCCCGACCCTGGCCGACATGCTGCGCCTGAACGTCGCGGTCCCGCCGACGGCCAACCGCAAGGTCCTCGGGGTCCTGGACGGCGACCCGGCCGGATACCCCAACGGCCGGCGCGTGCAGGACGACATCGTCACCATTTTCGTGCGCGCGCTCACGGGTGCGTTCCGGCCCTACTTCGACAAGACGTACAAGCCCGACCTGGCGGTGGGCGTCGTCACGCAGGGGGTGCAGACCCCGCCGACCGGGGACATCGGCGGGCCGAACGAGCGGTTCCTCAGCCACTTCCCCTACCTCGGCGACCCCTACGACGGCTTCACCACTCCCGCACCTGTTGCCGTCAACGCCGCTCCCGCGCTCACGGTGCCTGGGGTCTCACCATGAGCGCCGAGCCCGTCGCCCGCCCTCACCCCGAGCCCGTCGTCCTGAACATCGGCGGGGACCTGGGCGCGCTCGTCGTCCACTGGGACGCCGCCCAGCTCGACACCCCCATCGAGATCAGCCCCGCCGGCCGCGACGATGACCGCCAGCACCAACACGTCCTCGAGCGCCCCCTGCAGGGTCGGACGTTCTACGCCGCCGTCTTCGACCAGATCCTCGAAGGCCCACACACCCTCTGGGTCCGCGGCCGGCCCCGAGCTCGCGACGTGAGGATCGTTGCAGGACAGGTCACCGAACTGCACTGGGAAGCCACCGACACCGATCCCCCGTGAACGGCAACAGATCGCGCCCTCCAGCGACCCGAACTCGAGCACGAGTTGCTTCCGTCTGCGCCACCACCTCCACGGGAAGGCCCACCGTACGCGACTGCAACGCGGGCTACACGGGATCGGCTCGGGGCGAAAACACCGCCCATCAACCGGGCGACCTATTCCTGGACCCGGGCGCGCCAACGCGCGTGGGCCGACCTCCGTACGGCCGTGACCCACGCGAGCGACCTCGCGTTAGCTTGAGGCACCGCGCCGCTGCCTTCGTGGGTGGCAGCTGCCAGAAGGGGAGATGACGATGGGTGCTATTGCGTCGCAGACCGGGAGCTCGTCGTCGCGCTGGCGCCGGATCAGGTACTCGTTGACGCCGCCGGAGTGGCGTCGGGCGGCGGTGTTGTTCGCCGTCATCCTCGGCCTGCACGTGCTCGGGTTCGGGCTGCTGTTCCTCTTCGTGGTCCCCAACCATTTCGACCTGGGCGCCGGCAGCGGTGTGTTTGGGGTCGGAGTCGGGATCACCGCTTATACGCTGGGAATGCGGCATGCGTTCGATGCGGATCACATCGGGGCGATCGACAACACCACCCGCAAGCTGATGACCGACGGGCAGCGCCCGCTGTCGGTGGGGTTCTTCTTCTCGCTGGGGCACTCGACCATCGTCTTCCTCCTCGCCGCGCTCTTCGCGCTCGGGGTGAAGGGCCTGAGCGGCGATGTGTCCAACGACAGCTCCACGCTGCACAATGTCACCGGGGTCATCGGCCCTTCGGTCTCAGGGGGGTTTCTGATCCTCATCGGGATCATCAACCTCGTGATCCTCGTCGGGATCGTCAGGGTCTTCCGGCGCATGCGTCACGGCGAGTTCGACGAGGCCGCGTTGGAGGAGCAGCTCAACAACCGCGGCTTCATGAACCGCTTCCTCGGCCGGGCCACCCGCGCGGTCAAGAAGCCCTGGCAGATGTACCCGCTCGGCGTCCTCTTCGGCCTCGGTTTCGACACCGCGACCGAGATCGCCCTGCTCGCCACCGCTGGTGCCGCCGCGACCGGCGGGCTGCCGTTCTACGCAATCCTCTGCCTGCCGGTCCTCTTCGCATCGGGCATGTCGCTGCTGGACACGATCGACGGGGCGTTCATGAACTTCGCCTACGGCTGGGCCTTCTCAAAGCCCGTCAGGAAGGTCTTCTACAACATCACCATCACCGCCCTGTCGGTTGCCGTCGCGCTGCTCATCGGGACGATCGAGGCGCTGCAGGTCCTCTCTGACCGCGTCGGCCTGACCGGCGGCTTCTGGGACTGGATTAACAACCTGGACTTCAACCTCATCGGCTACATCATCGTCTGCCTCTTCGTCGTCACGTGGGCCATCGCGCTGTCGGTGTGGCGCTTCGGGAAGATCGAAGCGAAGTGGTCCGCCCACCTGCAACCCGGTGAGGTTGCGTAAGGGACGAGCGGGGCGTGTTCTGCCCTTCCGTCGCGGGTAACGCCCAAGCCCACGTCCGCCGCCCGAGCCCGCAGAACGGACGCCATAACCCTCGCGCCGCATCGCGAACCACTGAAATTCGACAGCCTCCAGGACATTGCTGCCGCGTGGAGGGCGCCTGAGTTCGGCCCGCCGGATCGTCCTGGAGGTCCTGTACGCCGCGGAAGGCCTCGGTCCGCCGAGTACATCGCCAGCGGCTTTGAGGGGCGGATGATGTACTCAGACCTAAGTTCGGTCTACCGCAACCTTGAGCGGCTGGAAGCGCTGGGCGTCGTCCGGCACGTCCACCTGGACCACGGCCCAGGCCTCTACACCCTCCAGCGCGACAGCGACACCGACTACCTCGTCTGCGAGCACTGATTGCGCTCGGCTGCCGGAGTGGTGTGGTGCCCGATTCATGGCTCACTGGCCAAGTGCCGATAGGCAGGGCGTGCTCTATGCGTGCGCGCGGCCTGCGCCCCGTCCGTCGCCGAGATCTGTCCGGTGACTCAATCCGAGGCAGGCCCGCTCCGTGCTGTGCCCGAGGTCGTGTGGCCCGGGGCTTCAGAGCCCGCGGCGGGCCGGGCGCGGTTCTGGCAGGCCACCCTCGACGGTCTCATTGAGAGCGCGGCCGTCCTTGATGGTGATGGCGTGATCGTGGCGGTCAACCGGGCGTGGACGAATTTTGCTGAAGAGAACGGTGGCAGCGGCGTTGGCCTCGGCGCGGACTACCTGGCGGTGTGCGACCGAGCAGGCGAGGAGGAGCCGGTGGCGCTGGAGGTCGCGAGTGCCCTTCGCGGTATTGCGGCCGGTGCGTCGGAGCACTATGCGCGGCGCTATCCGTGCCATGCCCCTGGCCGCGAGCGTTGGTTCACGATGCGCGCTGCTTCGGTCACCGACGGGCGCTCCGGGAGGACGGGCCGCCACACGCTCGTGCGCCACGTCGACTGCACCGCGCAGCACCTCGCCGAGCGTCGCGGCGAGGAGCAGGCCGAGCTCTTACGTGCCGCCGGGGCGGCGATCATCGTCGTCGACGCCGACGCCGTCATCACGAACTGGAGCGCAGGCGCGGAGGAGCTGTTCGGGTGGGACGCGGACGAGGTGATGGGCCGAGACATCCTCAGCGTCGTCGGCGACCCTGCCGACGGTGACGCGGCGCGAGGGGTCCTCGCTGCCCTGATGTCAGGCGAACGAACGCGCCTTGAGGTCGCGATGCGCCGCCGCGACGGAACCCGGGTGTACGTCAGGCTGCGGACCCAAGTCCTGCGCAACAGTGACAGGACCCCGCGAGGGTTAATCGGCGCGTCGATCGACCTCACCGGCCGGCGGGAAGCAGAGCGCAGCCTCCGCAGCGCCCGCGACTTCCTGGCAACGGTAACCGCCGCGATGCCGGACGGGCTTCTGGTCCTCGACGGTGCGGGGCGGGTGACGCTCATGAACGCTGCTGCCGAGCAGCTGCTGGGCTGGTCGGCCGCGGAGCTGGCGGGTCAGTCGATGCACGCGCGCATCCACGCCCTACACCGTGACGGATCCCCGCGCCCGCAGCGCGCGTCGATCGCGCACGCGTGCGGGCATCCCGGTCCGGCCGTGCGCGTCGACGACGACGTCTTTCTGCGGCGCGACGGCACCTTCCTCCCGGTGCGTTACTCGGCCACGCCGCTGGAGACCGAGGAGCCCGCCGACGGGGTGGTGATTGTGTTCACCGACATCACCGAGAGCAAGGCCCGCGAGCTGCAGGTGCGCCGCGAGCTGGAGGCGCTCAGCTGTGTCGGACGCATTCGTGACGCCCTGGGCGAGGACGGCTTTGCGTTTTACGCCCAGCCCATCGTCCGCATCTCGGACGGCGAGGTCGTTGCGCACGAGCTGTTGGTCCGCATGCTCTCGACCGACGGCGAAGTCATCGCCCCTGACGACTTTCTGCCCACGGCCGAACAGCACGGCCTCATCCAGGCCATCGACCGGCGCGTATTCGAGCTCGCGCTCGCGCACGCCGCCCTCGGCCACCCGGTGCACGTGAACCTCTCGGCCGACTCGATCAGCGACCCCAGCACCTTCTGTTTCGTGGAGCATCACCTGCAGCTGCTCGGTGTCGATCCCGCACTGGTGACGTTCGAGATCACCGAGACCGCACTGATTCACAACGAGACGGTGGCGCAGGCGTTCATCGAGAACGTCCGTCGCCTGATGTGCGCGGTCGCGCTGGACGACTTCGGTACCGGCTACGGGAGCTTTCGTTACCTCAAGCACCTGCCGGTCACGATGCTGAAGATCGACCAGGAATTCATCCGCGACCTCGACACCTCCAACTCGGACATCAATCGACAGGTCATCGAAGCGATCGTCGCCCTCGCCCGCGGCATGGGACAGACCACCGTGGCCGAGGGCGTGGAGACCGCGACCGCGCTTGAGCAGCTCAAAGAGCTCGGTGTCGACTGCGCGCAGGGGTACCATTTCGCGCGACCGCAGCCGAGCTATCTCCTCCTCAAGGGAGCTTGACCGTGCCGACCGACCCCTCCCAACAAGCCCTTGACGCCGACCAGGGCATCGCGAGCCTGGAACAGGCGATCGGAGACCGCGACCAAGCGCTCCTCGATCGCGAGCAAGCCCGCTTGGATGCTCTGCAGGCCGAACTTGACCGCGACGCCCACCAAGTACCCGCCGCAGGTCCCGGGGACGCCAACGTACGCCGCCGTCAAGCCGAGCTCGGCCTGGCCCAGACCAGGCGCGCAGCAAACCAGGAGATCCTGGACGATGCCCAGCGCGCCCGCGACGCCCACCAGGCCCTGCTCGACGATCAACAGGAGGAACTCGACGACCCCGCACCGCCCACGGTGGAAACACCCATGCTCGCCGAGCAGCGCCGCGCCTTAGAACTTCTCGCCCGCGCCGAGGCCATGGAGGCACGCGCCGCGCAAGCTGCCGCCCGCGCCGCCCAGGCACGCGAGCGGGCCAGAACCGCCCTGAGACGCGCCGAACGCCGCGACAGCCCGCCGCCCCCGCAGAGCTGATATGGACGGCCGTTCGTCAACCTAGTAGGGTCGGCGAAGTGGCGCATTAGCGCTCGTTCGTGTCTGTGCTGTCGGCTGGGTTGGTGGCGGTCCGGCAGGCTGTGCGCGACGCGCGGTCAGACTGATATGCGCGGGTTGGGTACCGCAGGACCAGGGGTTCGTCGTGGGGAGCCGCTGTCTAACATCGGGCGTGGCCGGCCCCCTGACGAGGGCGGGTTGCTCATAGTTCAGCCGCGGGTTCCCCGCGCGGTGCCGGGCCGCCACCGACCCAGCCGACGGGATGTCGCCGGGTTCAGGTCACTCGATCTGGCCGATCGCCCACGTGAATCCGGCGAGCTCGCGCGCTGCGGCGACGGCGATGATCGTGCGGCGTTTGCCGCGCTGCTCAAGGCGGTTCCATGTGCGATACAGACGCCGCTGCGCGGTCCAGGCGATCGCGACCGCTTCGGCGGGCTGCCCGTCGTGGCGATCGCTCAGCGCCTTGGTGACCCGCGGCGCCTTGCGGTAGTGCCAGGCAGCCTCGACGAGCAGCCGGCGCGCGTGCCCGGAACCGGTCTTCGTGATCGAGCCGAGGCGGCGACTTGAGCCGGTGGTGTGCTCCGAAGGGACCAGGCCGATGTAGCTCATGAGCTGCTCGGCCCGGGCGAACCGGGCGAAGTCGCCGACCTCCGAGCACAGCCCGGCGGCGGTGAGCGTGTCGATCCCGCGAAGGCACCGCAGCCGGGCGACCTGCACGCCCCACGGTGAGCTCGGAAGCATCCTCGTGATCTGCGCCTCGAGCTGATCGCGGCGATGCACGAGCACGTCGGCCGCGCCGCGCAGGTCCAGCAGCGTCGCCTGCGCCGCGGGCCACACGAGGTCGACCTGATCCAGCCAGTCACGGTGGCGCTGCGTCCATGCCTTGCCGTCATCGAAGCGATGGTCGTGACGCAGCAGCAGCTTCGACAACCGGTGGCGGGCACGCATCAGGTCCACCCGCACGGCCTCGCGCGCCCGGATCAGATCGCGCAGCGCCTCCTCCTCGTGGCCCGGCACCCGCACCGGATGCAGCTTCCCCGCCCAGAGCAAACGCACGAGCAGTTCGGCGTCACGACGATCAGTCTTCACCCGGTCACCCGACGCCCGCGGGATCTTGCTCGGCGCCGCGACCACGCACGACACCTGCCGCGCCGCGAGCTCCCGCGCCAACCCGTACCCGGTCGGCCCGGCCTCATACGCCGCCCGCACCGGCCTGGGCAGTGCGGCGCACAACCTGGCCGCCTCACGCACGTCACCGCGCAACGCGAACCACTGAAGCTCGCCGCTCTCAGCATCGAGCACCGCCGCCACGATCTTCGCGGCGTGTACGTCCAGACCAACGAGGCTTCTAGCCTTCGTCATGGCCGGTCTCCTCCTCTGTGGTTGTGGGCCGCTGCGCGGCTGCAACCGCACAGCTCAAACGTCACCCCACGACCCTTCGCGAGGGACCGGCCACTTCTACCGCCCGCCTCAGACAGACGACTCAGAACCACCGCCGCCAGCGACGGCCCGATCCATATGGTCTAACCGGAACCCAAGCGGCGGCCGTCGGCCTGGATCGAGCGGCAGCGGTCGGACTGCCTTCGGTGATAAGCGTACGCATCAGCATCGAAAACCCGCTCTCCCGGAAAGTCGCCCGCGACACGATCCCGCGCGCCACGAACCCCGGCGCGCTCCCGGAAAGTACATCGCGAGCACGTCGAGCACGAACTTCGCGAGGTCCATGGACCCAGCCACCCTCGCGCCCAACACAGGAACGGGCCAGTGCCAAGGTCGCGTGCTCCCGCGCCGCCGCCCACGCCCCAGCCTGCACAGCCCACCGCAGCGCTCGAACGCCGCCCGTCGCGCCAGCACATCCACCGAGGATCAGGTGTGCTGACCGACTCTGGCGGACGCTACGGTCGTGCGCCAATGGCGGGGTAGATCGAAAGCTCCGTCGAATTAGGGGCGGCTTGACGCCCGAGGAGAACAGGGCGCGCACGGGCGTTAGTCGCCGCGGTCGTTCGCGTCGATCTGGCCGTTCTCGCCGTCGCTGGCCTCGGTCCCGTCGTTCGCGCCGCGCTCGTCGTTCGCGCCGTTGATCTCCCAACCTGGGTGGCGAGGTCGGTGCCGCTACCTCGCGGCAGCCTGGGCCGTTCGCGCAGTTATCGCATCGCTGGCGCGCATGGACGGCTCAGCCATCTAGGGCTGCGCGAGGGTTCGCTCGGCTGGACGCTACAACGGCAGCTTGCCGCGCGCCTTACGACCGCCGCGACCGCTTTTTCCGATGGCCTTGGCCGCGGAGTGAAAGGGCTTAGCCAACCAGTGACCGAGTTTGCCGGGCGCCTTTGACGCCTGACGCGAGCCGGCCCCCGCCACGGCCTTGCCGCCTCGTTCGGGCCCGCGCGAGAGACGCGGAGCGAGAAAAGCCAGGACGGCTAACAACAGGCAGAAGGCAGCGACGGCGCCGATGATCACGCGGGTGACCCGCCGCAGGAAAGGGGGCGAAGCATGGGTCTATCATGCCACCGCGCCGCGCCGGCGCGCCGGCGCGCCGGAACGGCGCGTGCCCAGCGGAAGGGGGCGATCGGTGCTCGGGACGTGATCATGAAGCTGATGCGGCCGCTGCTTTTCAGTTCCTAGCCGTGGGCCGATGCGCCGCCTTCGCCGGGCACCTCCGGCGATTGCTCATCGACGCAGACCATTTCACTACCCACCCTCCGGGGTCTTCACACGGATCCTGCTTCGGCACGGCTCGACCCATCAATTAGCCTGATCCGGAGCGGTCGAGCGCAAATTCGCCCTTTCGAGTCAGAGCCCGTACAGCGCCCGGCTCCGTGCGCCGCCATTACTTGGGGCCAGTACTGACCGACGTCGGATCGCTTGCAGTACCACGGCAGTATGGGGCTCGCGCCGCGGTGTTCCAAACGCCGGTAAGATGCCGTTTCAAGCCCTCGCCGACGTAGCTCAGCTGGTAGAGCACTTCACTCGTAATGAAGGGGTCAGCGGTTCGAATCCGCTCGTCGGCTCTCAGAAACGCCCTTGGAATGGGCGTTTTTGCGTTTTGCTTGCGGGGTTGAGGCGGCGAAAGTCGGTCGGGGGTAACTCTGGGGGTAACAGGGACGGTTTGTGGTAGTTCGGGCCGGCGACTGAGACGTGCTGCTGGTCGAGAGGTCGACGGGCCCGAGGGGCGGTTTCTACGCAGCGCCGACATGGTGGAGCCGTCGACCGTTAGGTGCCATGGGCGGGAAGCCGTGCTCGCGAATCGCCGGTGTCGAAAGTGCTGAGATTCGCGCAAACCAGCACTTCTGGGTCGCGCCTGAAGCAGCACTGCGCCGAGCAGGTCGCGGTGGAGCGGTGCGTGAGTCTCGAGGTCGGTACTCAGGGGCGCAGGGTGATGTCGATGTCGGTGGTGGCCGGGGTGCGGTCGGTGGCCAGGGCGGTGCCATGGGCGCCGTCGTAGCGGCCGGTGCCGCCGGTGACGGCGAACGGCGTGTGGTGGACCTTGCCGTTGGTGATGACGCCCTGGGCGGTAATGGTGCCGTCGGCGAGGTTCTCCTGCACGGTGCAGAGCGCCGTGTGCGACCCGATGATCGTGCAGATCAGCAGTTCGGATCCGGTGTCGTCGCCGGTGACCGCTGCTCCGAATCCGAGGCGGTCGCCCTGGCGGGGATCGTGCCTCGGGAAGAACCCGACGGTCTTCTTGTCCTTGGAGACGAGGTGAAGCGTCGTCGGCGGGACGGGGGCCTGTGCGGACCCGGTGGTCGTGATCGCGAGAGCGGTGGCAAGGGCCGTGAGGCCGGTGGCGGCAAGGGCGGTGATGGTGGTGCGGTGCATGATGTTCCTTGGTGTCGTGAGGTGGGTCCGGGGTTCGGACGAACGAGGTGAAGCTGTCTGGCGGGCGCTGATCCTGCGGCCGGGCCAGGTGGTCGGGTACGGCGTCCAGGCGGGCGAGGCGAACGGGTGCCCGATGGCGCGGATGGCTGGCCCCCGTCCCAGGCGAGGGCGGGGACGTCGTCGACACCGGCGAGCCAAAAGCGCATGCCGATGATGGGTGACCCTTGGGCGGACAAGAATCAGCACGTCGAGTACGACTGTTCGCTGTGCCTCGTCGCACTTCGGGTGGGGGCCTGTGGGGTGCCGTCGTCAGCGGTCGGGGGCTCGCGGCGGCGGGAAGGTGCTGCACGCGACGCCAAGCCCGAGGATCCAGATTGCGTATAGCCCCGGGCCGAGCAGCCAGTTCATGTCGCCGCCGGGCGCGAGAAACCCATGGTCGCCGAACACCGTTGCGGTCTCGAGCAGTTGCTCGGCTGCGAGGACCAGAGAGATCCACCCGAGCCATCGCGGGAAGCTGGCGTTTTTGACGGCGGCGATGATCGCCAGCGACTGCGTCACGATCGCGAACGTCAGCAGCGGAGCCCAGTACGCCTCCACGTCGGCGAGGGCGCGAGCGGTTCCAGCGTCGAGCGTTGCGGGATGGCGCGCGAGTCCTAGGCGCACGAGCAGCCCTGCTGCCACGAGCGCGACGGTTGTCGCGGCAGGGATGACGAACACCACGCGAGACACGCTCGCCAGACGGTCCGCGACGAAGGCGAAGAGCACGACACCCGGCACGGTTGAGGCCATCGTCAACCACGCCTGCAGCGCGATCGCGTCGTGATGCTCGCGGTAGTAGGTGACGAGCGCGCCGCCGGTGTCGGTGACTCCGGGGGGCATCGGCACCACACTCGACCCGGCCAGCAGGAGCACCGCGAAGGCGATCGCGGCGACCAGCGGCGCGCGAGCGGTTGGAGATGATGCGGCGTCTTGTCGCCCGTCGGGCATGCTGGCCTGGGCAGCAGCCGTGACGACTGTTCGGGGACGGCGCGTACTCACACGATCACCGCCTGCATCGTGATCTCGATGAGCAGGCCATCCGCGAACAGGCGCGGGACGGGGATCAAGGTCGTCGGCGCGACCGCGGCACCATGGTCGGCTGCCGCCCGCATCACGCCGTCCAGGAGCTGCTCGTGTTTGGCCGGCTCCCAGTCGACGACCAACATCGTGATCGCCACGACGTCCTCGAACGTCGCGCCAGCGCTGGCGAGTGCGATCGCGACGTTCTGAAGTGCCGCCGCGGTTTGGCCGGTCAGGTCGTCGGCAATCAGGCGGCCATCTGCGTCCAGCGCAGTCTGGCCGGCGATGTGCACCGCCCGACCGTTGGGCGCGACGCTGACGTGGCTGTAGCCCTCTGGGGTCATCAGTCCCGCGGGGTTCAAGCGCTCGATGATCATGCGAGGCCCGCTGCGGCGGCGAGGTCCGCCCCGAGCTGGCGCTGGACGCTGAGCCAGTCGATGTATGTGTCCTTTCGCGCGATGAGCCCGCCGGTCAGGGTGAACACGTCGATGCCCTCGCTTTCGAAGTGCGCACCGGCGAGCGTGCCGCTGATCACGTATTCGCTGACGAAGTGCTCGGCACCGAGGTGCGCGCGTCGCATGGTGAACGCGAGGTCGGGCACCTGCGCGAAGCCCTCGGCGATGGCGGCGCGTACGGCCTCGCGACCGGTTGCGGGCTCGGCGTAACCGTGCTGGTGGAACACCGTGTCGGCGGTGTGCATCGCGACGATCGCGTCGGGATCGCGGTCTGCCCACGCCTGGCTGTAGGTCGCCGCGAAGTCCTGAAGTGTGGTGGTCATGCTGGTGAGGATGCCGTCGCGCCGGCACTGCCGCGACGGGAACGGGCCCCTGGTCTTTTGCGACGTCTACCCCTGGTATCCGTCACGATCGGCCCGTGAGGCTTTACGAGCGCGATCTTGAGATCGAGACCATCGACCGACGCCTCGTCACCGGCGGACTGCTCCTGGTCGAGGGACCCGCAGGCATCGGCAAGAGCTCACTGCTCAGCGAGGCGGCGCGCCGCGGGCTCGCGACCCGCCGCGTACTGCAGGCCCGCGGCACGCTTCTCGAGGTGAACTACGCCTTCGGCGTCGCTCGGCAACTCTTCGAGTCGGCGCTGCGCGGAAGCGAGCGCTCCCGCCTGCTTGCAGGCGCGGCGGGCGCGGCGGCCGCCGCCGTCGACCCCCACACAACGAACGGAGCTGCGGACGCCGCGGGCTTTGCGGTCCTGCGCGGACTCGCAGCGCTGACGATCAACATCGCCGAGCGGGGGCCACTGCTGCTGGTCGTCGACGACCTGCAGTGGGCCGACACGCCCTCACTGCGTTTCGTGGCGTTCCTCGCCCGTCGACTTGATGGGCCGGACATCGCACTCGCTGTAGGGGTTCGTACCGGTGAAGCTGGCGCGGCTGACGAGCTTCTGGAAGACGTGCGCTCAGAACACACCACGAGCGTGCTGCGACCCACGACGCTGAGCCAGACGGCAACCACCGCCTTGGTGCACGAGCGCGACCCGCACGCCGACGCAGCCACCTGCATCGAGTGTCACGCCGCCACCGGCGGCAACCCGCTGCTCGTCACCGAGGTTGCGCGGGCGATCGACGAGGGCCTTGATCCGATCGCCGCAGCCGCCTCGGGCATTGGGCCCGGCGTCCGCCGGCGCATAGAGAACGCCGACCCGTGCGCGCTGGGGGTCGCCCGCGCAGCGGCCGTGCTTGGCGACGGCGCGACCCTGGCACGCATCGCCACCCTCGCCGCAACCGATGCCGTCGACGTTGGCCGCGCCATCACCGCCCTGACCGAAGCCGAGGTGCTCACGAAGACACCCGAGCCCTACACGTTCACGCACCCGCTCGTGCAGGCGGCGGTGCTCGAATCGCTCGACACCGGCGAACGGATTGCGCTGCATCGCCTTGCCGCGGCGACGCTGGAGGCTGAAGGCGAGGCGGGCGAGCGGATCGCCGCACATCTGCTCGCCACCCCAGGTACTGCCGATCCGCAGGTCGTCGCCCGGCTACGTCACGTTGCCGCGGAGGCGTTGAACCGCGGCGCGGCACGGTCGGCCGTGCCGTTGCTGCGCCGTGCGCTTGCTGAGCCTCCAGCCCGTACGGAGCGGTGCGACGTGCTGCGCGAGCTCGCAACAGCCGAGCGCCTGGTCGGCGACGCCGCGGCCGTCGCTCATCTGCGCACCGCTCAATCACTGGCCGCCGACGCGCACGCGCGAGCCGGTCTGGCACGCGACCTCGCGATGGCGCAGTACGACCTCTCCTACTACGAGGACGCCGCGCAGACCCTGTCGACCGCGCTGCGCGAAGCGCCCGAGGACCTTGATCCGAGGGCACGCGACACGCTGCGCGTCGATCTCTTGACGGTCGCGCTGCAGGCGTCGAGCATCGACGCCGACCAGCTGCTGAGCGACATCGGGCGCGGGCCCGCGTCGGCTGATCCCGCGGTCATGATCGCGTTGCGAATCGCGTCGCTCGCGCTCCGCCTCCTCGACGGCCCGGTAGCGGACACGTTGCCCGAACTCGAGCAGATTCTGCGCGACACACCACCGTCCCCCGAGCGCCTGGACGTCCATACCCCGCTCTGGTTCGCGCTCGTGCTGTGCGAGCGCTTTGACGTCGTCCGGGAGATGCTCGACGAGGTCGAAGCAAGCGGAGGCGGCTGGATGCGTCGGCAGTTCGCGCTGAACCTCGCACGCGCCCGCCTCGAGCATCGTCTCGGCGACCTGGACGCGGCGCTGGCGACGCACGAGGCCAACCTCGAGATCGGGCTGGACAACCGGACCGGGACGCTTTTCACGCTCGCCGGGCTCGTATCGGTCTGCGTTGACCGCGGCGACATCCCACGGGCCTTGAGCGCGCTCAGCACCGCTGACATACCAGCTTCGCGAACCGAGTCGCACCTGTCCTGGATGCACTGGGCGGTCGGCCGCGCACTGGCTGCGGCCGGCGACGACGTCGCGGCAGCGCGCGCGTTCGACGCTGGATGCGCCATCCAGCGCGGGTTTCCCGACGACCGGACACCCGTCTGGGAGGAGGGCGGGGCAGACCGCATCGCCTGCTCTATCCGGCTCGGCCGCGAGCGCGAAGCTCGAGCGGATGTCGAACACACGCTGGCCGTCGCGCGACGCGCGGAACTGCGCGGACTCGAAGGGATCGCCCTGCGACTGCGAGGTGTGCTCGACAGTGACTCCGACAGCCTCGAAACCTCCGTCCAGCTACTCGAGCAGACACCGATGCGACTGGAGCTCGCCCGGTCGCTGTGCGAACTCGGGTCAGCACGGCGCAGGGCAGGACAACGCACCCAAGCACGGGCGCCGCTGCGGCGAGCCCTTGATCTCGCCCACGCCTGCGGAGCCCGACCACTTGCCGACCGTGCACGCCAGGAACTCACCCTCGCCGGCGCACGCCCAAGGCGCGACGCCGAGACCGGCCGCGACGCACTAACCGCCGCCGAACGGCGCGTCGCACGACTCGTCGCGAGCGGACGCACCAACCGAGAGACAGCCCAAGAGCTGTTCATCACGGTCAAGACCGTCGAAGGCCACGTCGCCCACATCTTCCGCAAGCTCGACATCCACCGACGAACCGATCTCCCCGCGGCGCTAGACGCCGACCGCGAACCCATGGAGCCGTAAGCCATTGCTCGCCCCGCGAAGGAGAAGCGGCGCTGCAGCGAGGGTCCGCCTGCCAACGGCTGCGGGTCCTAGCCGTCTTCGAGATGTCGGCGCAGGCGCTTGAGCTGCGCTGCGAGGTCGTGGCCGATCCCGGCCTTGATGATCGGGTGCAGAACGCGGGGGCCGCCGAGACGAGCCTCGTCGCTCTGCGTAAACCACGTGCTCGTGCCGCGCGCCTCGAGGCTGTAGGTCACGTCGATCACGTCGTGGCCGTCGTCCTCGTGCCAGCGGATGAGGTGCGGTGGTTCTGACGCTACGAGCGTATACGCCATGTCGCGCGCGGGAAGCAGCGGCACGGGACGGTGTCGCACGCGATAGGTCGTCGTCTGGCCGGCGTCGACGGGAGCCGGTTCCACGTGCTCGATCTTCGGACACCAGATGCGGTCGTTCAGCGGATCGGCCACGAACGCGAAGACGTCAGTGACCGGCCGGTTGATCAAGATCGAGCGAGCGACACGCATCCCCGGTTACCTACCTACAGGTAGGTAATGACGCAACGAGATCTCCCACCGCCTCGCAGACTGAGCGCTAGCAAGCGACGCGCGACGATCCTCGACGCCGCGCTGCCGCACTTCGCCGCCCCCTCTCTGCCAAGGTGACGTGAGACAGGTTCTACCGTTGTATTTACTGAGCCTGAGGGCGAGAACGGACGTGCGTTGTGTCGCAGTTCCCTGCAGGGATGAAGGACGAGCTGGAGGGTTCCGCCGGCGGTGTGCCGGAGGGAGCCGAAGGCGAGCGTAGGCACATCGCCGGCGGCGCGTCGTCGCTGGTGGGGGTCCCGGATCCCGAGCTCGTGCCGCGGGCGACGCGCCGCAGGTTCACCGCGGCGTACAAGCTGAAGATCGTGCTCGCCGCCGAGGCGTGCACCAAGCCCGGCGAGATCGGCGAGGTGCTGCGCCGCGAGGGCTTGTACTCCTCGCTGCTGACGGAGTGGCGGCGGGCCCGCGACAGCGGCGCGCTCGGGGCGCTGGAGCCTCGCCAGCGTGGCCCCAAGCCGCCGAGCGCCGAGCGGATGGAGAACGCGGCGCTGCGTCGCCAGCTGGAGCGCTCGCAGGCCGATCTGGTGACGGCGCGTCGGGTGATCGAGGTGCAGGGAAACGTCTCCGCGCTCTTGGAAGAACTGCTGGCCAAGAGCGCGCCGGAGACCGACGAGCAGCCGCCGCGATCATGATCGATCAGGCCGTCATTGAGATCGAGCCGCTGGTCGGCATCCTGCCCGCGTGCCGCGCCCTCGGCGCGTCCAGGGCGTCGTTGTATCGCCGACGCAGCCCGCCGCCCGCGCGCGCGTCAGTGCCGCGCAGGCGGCCCGGCCGGGCGCTGTCGGATGAGGAGCGTGCCGCGGTGCTCGAGCAGTTGCACAGCCCGCGCTTTCAGGACGCCTCCCCTGCCGAGGTCTGGGCGACGCTGCTGGATGAGGGGATCTACCTTGCGTCGCAGCGCACGATGTACCGGATCCTCGCCGCCGAGTACGGCGGCGTCACCGAGCGCCGCGCGCAGCTGACCCATCCGCCCTACGCCGCACCGGAACTGCTCGCCGAGCGGCCGAACGAGATTTGGTCCTGGGACATCTCGAAGTTGAAGGGTCCGGCGAAGTGGACCTACTACTACCTCTACGTCATTCTCGACGTCTACAGCCGCTACGCCGTCGGCTGGACGGTGCAGCACCGCGAGAACGCGCACCTGGCCAAGGCGCTGATCGGCCAGGCGTGCGAGCAACAGAACATCGTCCGTGGCCAGTTGACGGTGCACGCCGACCGCGGCCCGGCGATGACGTCCAAGCCCGTCGCGTTCCTCCTCGCCGACCTCGGCGTCCTGCGCTCGCATAACCGGCCGTACACGTCGACGGACAACCCGTACTCCGAGTCACAGTTCAAGACGATGAAGTACCGGCCCGGGTTCCCCGCACGGTTCGACCACATCGACCACGCCCGCGCCTTCTGCCGCGACTTCTTCGGCTGGTACCACCACGCTCACCGCCACGCCGGCATCGGCCTGATGACCCCACACGACGTCCACCACGGCCACGCTCCGGCCGTCCACGCCGCCCGCACCACCGTCCTCGACGCGGCCTACGCCGCCACGCCCGAACGCTTCGTCCGGCACCCGCCCCGACCGCCCGCGCTGCCGACCGCCGCCTACATCAACAAGCCCAAGCCCGAGGAGCCCGCCGCTCACTAAATTCGCCCCGACACTGTCTCATCCGGCTTGACAGGTTCCGGAGAGTGGAGAAGACGGAGCTCCCGCACCTGTGGCGCCTCCTTGTGCCTATAAGCACGAGCCCGCGGTCGAGGGCGAGGCTAGCGGGTACGCTCGGCCGGAGGTCAGCGGCGTGTTGCCTAAGTTCGCTTCAGCGTCGTAGTGCCGGTGCGGGTCCTATCTCGTCGGGCGAACGAAGTGTTAGGGGCTGGCGGTGCAGAAGCAACGGATTGTTCCTTTCTCCGTTCGGGACCCAGCACGTGGGCGCGATGCGACGTAAGGCCGGAGTCGTGACGTGCTTTGGCCGTGGGGGGTCGGACCTCGGCGCGTGCGTGCTCTCCGCGCGGGTCCGGTTGTTCTGTCTGGCGCGAGAGGTTCGACGGGTTGTGTGCTGACAACTCGCACGGAGTGCGGACAACAAATGCGTGTGCCGTGCCAAAACGATCACGCCGCCCTGTGGTACTCGTTGATCAGGCCGCCGAGGACCCGGCGCCGCTGGATGCGCGAGGTCAGGTCGATGACTTCGCCGCCGTCGTGATCGGGCGGTAGTTGCCCGCGGGCCTGGTGAGCGCGGTGGGCGTTGTGGTGCGTTCGGTACTCCGTGAGAACGCCGCGGAGGTGCCGCTCGTTGCGGATCAGCAGATGGTCCAGGCACTCCCGGCGTAGCGTGCCGACGAATCGCTCGGCGTAGGCGTTGGCCATCGGTGCCCGGACCGGTGTCTTCAGTACGCGGATCCCGATCGACGCGAAGACCTGATCGAACCCGGTGGTGAACTTGCAGTCCCGATCGCGAATCAACACTGTGAACCGGTCGGCGCGTTCGTCAAGGTCCATCAGCAGGTTGCGGGCTTGCTGCACCGCCCACGGCCCTGTCGGGATGGTCGTGACGCCGAGGATGTGCACCCGACGGGTCCCGACTTCCATCACGAAGAAGACGTAGATCCGCCGCAGCAGAACGGTGTCAACGTGCAGGAAGTCGCACGCCAGCAAGCCTGGGGCCTGCGCCGTCAGGAACGCCCGCCAACTCACGGTCGATCGGCGTGGCGCCGGGCCGAGGCCAGCGGCGGCCATGATCCGCCGGATCGTGCCCTCCCCAACCCGATACCCGAGCCGGCCGAGCTCGCCCTGGATCCGCCGGTAGCCCCACCTCGGGTTCTCGCGCGCGAGCCGGATCACCAGCTCGCGAATCTCGTCCCGCACCGGTGGCCGCCCGGTGGTGTTGGGGTAGCGCCATTTTCGCGCGACCAGCCTGCGGTGCCATGCGAGCAGGGTCGCCGGAGTCACCAGCCTGAACGCTCGCAGCTCCCGCGGCAGTACCCGGAACAGGGCCGCGAACAACGCTCGATCAGACCAATGAAGCCGCGGACGCGGGACCTGACGACGAAGGACCGCGACCTCGTGACGCAACACCAAGATCTCGACCTCCTTCGCACCGCCGGACCGGCACCGCAGGGCGAGCCAGGCGAACACCTTGGTCGTCACCAGGTAGAGCAAACGCACGGCCACGACGACCATCCTGCCGCAACCACCATCCTCGACAAATCCTCAGCATTCACCGCGCATCCTCGAGTTTTGGCACGGCACAGGCCGCAGATCCCCACGGGCGATCTCTTCCAGGGCCGCGGGACCTACGTCGTGGACGTCGACGGCCTCGTCGCGTACGCGCACATCGCCGAGAGCGCCTCGGACATTCCGCCGATCGACGAGCTCATGGCCCGGGTGCGAGAGCTCGGGCGGGCGCGGGAGGGCGCCGCACTACCCGCTGCTCAGCCCACGCCCGGATGAACGCGTGGCGTTCGGCGACCGACTGCTCGGCTACTTCGAAGGCGTCGGAGCCCGCGATGAACGCGGCGGCGGGGTGCTCGAGCGAGTATCGAATGTAACAGATAAAGTAGTTTTTGTTACATGCACTTCACCCGTTCAGGGCCGCGCCGGCGCTGGAGAAGGGCGCCGGCATGGGCGAAGATCCTTGTGTGACTTGGTGCTTGCCGGCCCGTGCTGATCAGTCGACGCTTGACGGCGTGGTTGAGGAACGCGGACTTGCGGATGTCGAGCGTGCTCGCGCGGAGGTCGCGCGCGATTTTTGGGTTTACGTCGTGGGACGTGATCTGCGCGGCGATCGAGCGGCGGGCGATTTTGAACGCGCGTGATGTGGAGCGGGCGCGAGCTCGGATCGCAGGGGACCCGGAGTGGGCGACGAGCGACTTGACGGGGTGGTGTGATCACCGGAATGGTGCTGCGCCTTTGAACTACATGGCGATGCTCCGCTTCGATGCACCGCGGCTTGGGCTGTCGGGGCCGCTTGAAGGGACGGGTGAGATGGCGCGGTTGATTCTCGATGCGGGTGCGCCGGTGAACGGGAATCCGGTCGAGGATGAGACGCCGTTGATGACGGCGGCCAGTTACGGCGATGCGGACGTGGCGAGGGTGTTGATCGAAGCGGGGGCTGACCTTGACCTGTTGTCGGGGCCGCAGTCGGGCGGCGTGCCTGGGGGGAGCGCGTTGCTTCACGCCGGGGTGTTCGGCATGACCGAGGTGCTCGACGCTGTGGTCCGTGGCGGTGCGCGGGTGCGGAGCATGGTTGAGGCGGCGGCGGCTGGAGACCTGACCGGGTGGCCGATCGACGAGGCCACTGACGAGGAGCGGATCCGGGCGCTGATCATGGCGGCCGATCATCAGCGTTTCAGCGTGATGGATCAGCTACTGGCGGCGGGCACGCCGATCGACGCCGTGGATTCGGTGTGGCACCGGCATCCGCTCCGGCTCGCTGCCGAGCACGGCCGCCCGGCCAGCGCCCGGTACCTGCTCGAGCGCGGCGCTGATCCAACGCTCTCTATGAAGGAGGGTGAGGTGTCAAGTGTGGGTTCTGGGTCGTTGTCCTCTGGGTCGGTCGTGGAGCAGGGGCTCGACTCTCTATCGCCTCATCGTGTGAGGACCAGGTGCTGTAGGGGCATCGCTCCGGTGGCGCATCTCAGAGAGGGCCGTCTATGCGGCCAGAGCGCGCGTGGCGCCTGCCGGAGCGAAGGTGGTGTTGCGGGTGAGCATGTGCCAGATCGCCTCGGCGAGCCGGCGGGCGATGTCGACCTGGGCGACCTTGGCGCCGCGCTGTTTGCCCAGGCGCTTCTTGTTGGCCTGGTAGCGGGCGGCGTAGACCTGATGGCGGCAGGCGTGAACGGCGGCTTCCATCAAGGCCCAGCGCAGGTACTTCGGGCCGGCGTGGGTCAAGGGGCCGCGGCGGTCGGTGTTGCCGGACTGGTAGACGCGTGGGCACAGGCCGGTGTAGCCGACGAGCTTCTTCGGGCTCGAGAAGCGGGTGATGTCGCCGATCTCCGCGGCGATCGTGTACCCGAGGATCCACGCGATCCCCGGGGCGCTCATCAGCAGCGGGATGTACCGGTGATCGGCCCCGAGCGCTTTGAGCTCTTTGTCGATCGCGGCGATCTCGGCGTCGAGCTCGTCGATCATCTGCACCGCGGCGAGGACCCCTGAGTGCCACGGCTCGGGGAACTCGAGCCGCGCAAGGAGCTTGCGGCCGCGGGCGCCGAACAGGTCCGACACCGGGCAGGTATGGCCGAACGCGAGCAGCTGCGCGTGGATGCGGTGCTTCAGCGAGCTGCGTTTGCGCACCAAGAACAGGCGCCAGCGCGCGCGTTCGCGTTCCTGGCGCTGCTCGAACCCCGGAAGCCACACCGCGGGGACCAGGTCACGCCGTGAGAGCTCGGCGAGCACCCACGCGTCGATCCGGTCGGTCTTGCACGCCAACGGGCCGAGGCCTTTGACTTTCTGCGCGTCGGCGACCTCGACCTCCCATCCGAGCCGCTCAAGCTCGTCATGGACAAACCGGGCGCCGTTCATCGACTCGATCGCCGCCCGCACTAGGCCGGCCCATGCCGGGTCTCTACGCCGCGCGCGAACCCGCGCAGCCCGTCAGCGTCCGGCGGCGTCGCGCCGGCCTCGATCTGCTCGCCATCCGGGGCGAGCAGGCAATAGTCCAGCCGCTTGCGGCTGAGATCCAATCCAGCATGCAACATGTGAGCGGGCCTCCTCGTGGTTGCTCTTTCGGTGACACGCTGGAGCGTGCCACCGGGAGGCCCTCCTTCACGACATTCAGAGATGCGAAGGGGCGCAGCGCGCTGGATCTCTGCCAGGGCGAGGATCGGTACACGCCTGGCCCGGCGCACGATGAGGTTGCGGAGCTGCTGCGAGCGGCGATCCAGGCGCGCGGCTTGACCTGAGCGCAGTCTAAGCATCAGATGTCGGCAGGCGGTGTAGACGCCCGATCTCGGCGGCGGAGCGGCGTCGTGAGGCTAGCCGACCGCGCGCGCTGCGATGAATGCGGCCACATGCGGCGGCCCGGACTGAGGAGATCCGGGCCGCCGCTGTGGGTCAGCCCATGCCCATCCCGCTGTGCGAGCTGCCCGCGGCGCTGCTCCCGGGGTACCACTGGGCGAGCCAGCTCTTCATCTCGCCGATCTCCTTGGTCTGCGCGGCGATGATCCGCCGGGCCAGCGCCTTGACCTTCGGGTCGCTGCCCTTGGCGAGCTCGGTTCTAGCCATGGTGATCGCGCCGGCGTGGTGGGGGCTCATCATCTGGATGAAAGACTTGTCAAACGGGGTCGCCGTCTTTAGCGCGGCGGTGTTCATGTCCATGCCCATCGCTGCCGTCGACTCGCCGAGGCTGCTCTTGGCGTCCCCGGCGCCGAGGGTCTTCTTGAAGCCGGCCATCAGCGTGATCTCGCTCTTCTGGTCGCTGATGATGCTCGTGGCGAGCTGCTTGATCTGCGGGTGCTGGCCACGGGTGAGGGCGATCTGCGCCATGGCGATCGCCGATCGGTGGTGCGGGGTCATGTCGTTGACGAAGGCGCGGTCGGTGGCGTTGGCCCCGGTCTCGGCGCTTGTCGTGTTGCTGGTCGTCTTGTCGCTGCTGCCGCAGCCGGCGACGAGCGCGGCGGCGATCGCGACGGCGAGAAACGCGGGCAGGGCCCGGCGATTGGTGATGCTCATAGGTGTGCTCCTGTGCTGGTGTCTGAGGTGCGCGAGGCAGCCGGCCGACCCGTGCGCGGACGGGAAGGGGCAGGCCGGCGGCGTGATCAGATCCGCAGCACAACGGGCCCCAAGGGGCCGGCACGAGCACGAGGAATCACAAGCGGGTTGCTGTCAGTGGAGCGCGGACGCAGGTGCGCGAGCAGCACGGGCCGGGTCCTGGGGCGTAGGCGCGGCAGGCGGCTGACCGCCCACAGTCCGGCCGCGGCGATGACGCCGAGGCACATGACCATCGTCGCCATCGCGCCGTGGTCGCCCGTCCCGTGGCCGGCGTCGCCCATCGCGCCCTCGGGCATCGCGTGATGCGCAATGACGCCGAGCGCGAGGACCACGCAGGCAGCCGTCAGCGGGCGCCGACGACGGCGCAGGGCCTGCCTGAGGCGGATGAACGAGACGGACATCGGCGTCCCAAACTAGCGCCACACCAATCCTGGGGCAAGATGACGATGTTCAAGCTGACCGACACCGGCCGCGCGCTGGTCACCATCGCGGGCCAACTCGCGGAGAGGACCCACCGATGAGCGACGTCGCCGACGTGCTCTGGATGGGGCTGAAGGACGCGTTCCTCATGGCCTACGAGGTCTGGTGGGCGCTGGTCGTCGGCTTCGCGATCTCGGCGATTGTCCAGGCCTGGGTCCCGCGCGAGCGGATCCAGGCTGCGCTGTCCGGGACGGGAGTGCGGCCGATCGCGAAGGCCACCGGGCTCGGCGCCGCCTCCTCCTCGTGCTCCTACGCGGCGATCGCGATCGCCAAGTCCCTCTTCCAAAAGGGTGCGAGCGCGTCCTCGGCGCTGGCCTTCCAGTTCGCCTCCACCAACCTCGTATGGGAGCTCGGGCTCGTCCTCTGGGTCCTCATCGGCTGGCAGTTCGCGCTGGCCGAGTACGTCGGCGGCATCATCATGATCATCCTCATGGCGCTCGCCCTGCGCCTGTTCGTCTCCCGGGAGCTCGAGGATGAGGCCCGCGCGCACGCGCAGGAGGCGGAGACCGGCCACCAGCACCACATGGCCGGCGAGCAGCTCAGTTGGCGAAGGTGTATCTCGTTGCGTGGCTCGTGCAACCGTTTTCTCTCCGCAGACCCGCGAGGCCGCAGGCCTTCTTGGTGCGCAGATCGCCGCCGCGCGGCTGGCGCGGCGGTGGACGGTCGACGAGCTCGCCGAACGCGTCGGCGTGAGCCATCCCACGATCAGGAAGGCCGAGCGGGGAGATCCCACTGTCGGCTTGGGCGTCGCGTTCGAGGCGGCGACGGTCCTCGGCGTGCCGCTCTTCAGTGCTGACCCCGAGCGCCGGTCCCTCGAGGTCGCGCGATTTCAGGACCGTCTGACGGTGCTGCCCAGCCGTGCGCGTCGACCGACGACAGTGCCGAACGACTTCTGAGCTCGCGAGCGTGCTTGCCCGCTGTGTGCCCTCGACGGTCAAACCCTATTGGTCGGTTATACGACTAGACGATAGATCGTCTAACATGCGGCGCGATGCTGTTCGTCACGCCTCCGCTGTCTCGCAAAGTGCTCGCGGATCTCCGCGAGCTGGACGCTCGCCGCGCAGAGCTCGGCGCCCAGGTCGGTGTTGCCCGCCCGTGGAGTGGCGCACTGCGCCGCCAGGTACGCGCCGCGACAGCCGAGAGCTCGATCGCCATCGAGGGCTTCCAAGTGCCGACCGGGCTGGCGGGCGGCATCCTCGACGGGCAGCAGGTCCCGGTCGTCGGCGAGCAGGATGCCGCGGCGCTCGCCGCCTATGCGCGGGCGATGGATCACGTTGCCGCGATGGCCGAGGACCCGCGGTTCGCGTGGGGCGAGCGCGTCATCCTCGACCTGCACTTCGACACCTGCCATTTCCAGCCTGACGCACGTCCCGGGCGCTACCGCGAGGGCCCGATCCTCGTGACGAGCCCCGAGGGCGGGGCTCCGGCGTACGTCGCCCCGCCGGCCGACGAGGTCCCCGCGCTCGTCGAGGAGTTCGTGCGCTGGCTCAGCGGCGAGGCTGATGAGGCACACGTCGTGGTCCGGGCCGCAATGGCTCACCTGCACCTGGTCTCGATCCACCCGTTCCGCGACGGGAACGGACGGACCTCCCGGATCGTCCAGTCGCTCGCCCTCGCCCGTGACGGTCTGGTTGCCCCCGAGTTCGGCTCGATCGAGGAGTACCTCGCCCGCCACACCCCGGCGTACTACGCGGCACTGCGGAAGGTGCAGGGCGGCAGCTATCAGCCCGCACGCGACGCTGGGCCGTGGGTCCGTTTCTGTATCGCTGCCCATCTCGAGCAGGTCAACCAGCGCCTCGATCAACTCGCGGACGCAGGACGCCGCTGGACACGATTGGAGGAACTCGTCGCCGAGCGTGCATGGCCCGAGCGCCTGGTCATCGCGCTCGAGCAGTGCCTGTTCGGTGGGACCGACCGTGCTTCCTACGCCGCGGAGGCCGACACCTCGGCGGCGACCGCGAGCACCGACTTCCGACGGTTGCTCGACGCGGGCCTGGTCGAGCAGCGCGGCAAAGGTCCCGCGACCCGCTACACCGCAAGCCCGGCACTTCGCACCCTGGTCTCGTGACCGGCGGGCCCGAGGTCGAGGACCTCTTGCCGTCGGAGACCAGCGTGGTTCAGCGGTGCAGCAACAGTCGCGCGACGACGGTCGCCAGCCGCCCTCGCTGCTGCTTGCGACCGGTACGCTGAGGGCCAGGCGTGAGCCTCGACGTTGGCGAACGAGTCGTACTGAGTCGCGATGTCGCAGTTCATGCTGAGCCTAAAACGCATGTTTTGCAGGTGGAAGTGCTCCGAATCCTGACTCAGATGCACTGGTTTAGACGCCCCTAAAGCCTCTCGTAATGAAGGGGTCAGCGGTTCGAATCCGCTCGTCGGCTCTCAGAAACGCCCTTGGAATGGGCGTTGTTGCGTTTTCGGGGTGTGGCGATCGCCGGGCGCGCGCGACAGCCGCCCGAGATTCTCCCTGGGGCTCAGCCCGCGTCGTAACCGGGACGGGCGAGGTCGAGCTTGCGGCGCACGTGCTCGCGCAGGACGGCGGCCACGGCCGCCAGGTCCTCGTCGTGGTCTCCTGCGCGCAGCGCGTCGGCCAGGGCCTGCCGTGCCGCCGCGCCATCCGCCGCCGTAGCGGTGGGAGTCAAGGCCCCGAGCGCCGCGGCGTCCGCGGCGTCGTGCGCGGCGCCGAGGGCGAGCTCCCGGGAGACGATCGCCAGAGCCTGCGCGGCGACGAGCGCCTGAAAGCGTGAGGCGCCCTTCACGGCCGGGGCGTGTTCGTCCGTCAGCCAGCGTGCGACGGCGTCCACCAGCTCCGCGGCGTCCGGACGGTCACCACTCATCGTGCGTCCTCCTCCCCCATCAGGGCCAGCAGATCCCATTCGGCTTCGGCGACGCGCCGGGCCAGCACCGTGCGCTCGAGCGACGCGTGCTCCCCCGCCCGGCGCAGCGCCGCCTGACGCGCGCAGTACGCCCCCCATTTCGCCTGCACGAGGACGCCCCACCAGCGCAGGCGGTCACGGTCGACGTCCCCGCCGAAACCGCCGAGCAGCTCGTCGAGCGGGCCGATCCCCGCCACCGGCTGGGCGTCCACGCCGAAGCGCCACGGTCGCGCACAGACCCACGCGAGGTCCTCGGCCGGGTCACCCAGGTGCCAGAACTCCCAGTCGACGATCGCCCGCAGTCCGTCGGGTCCGACGATGAAGTTGCCCAGGCGGAAATCCCCGTGCACGACGCTCGGCGGCGTCGGCGGTGGCAGCCGCAGGCGCAGCCAGCGCAGGGCCAGCTCGAGCGTTGGCAGGGCCTGTCCCGTCTCGTCCAGCTGCGCGCGGACGGCCTCCAGGGCGGTGGCGGCCGCGTCCACGGGGGACGGGGCATGGGTCCCCAGCGCCGAGGTGTCCATCGCGCGGAGCGCGGCGAGCGCCGTGCCCAGCCCGCGCGGGAGCGTCGCGCGGGCGTCCTGCAGCGCCGGCTCGCGCATGACCCGGCGCGGGATCGCCTCCCCGTCGACCCACGCCATGAGCATCCCCGCGGTGCCGAAGCGGCCGCCGGCCTCCTCGACCGCCACCGGTCGCGGGACCGGCACCCCGGCGTCGTAGGCGGCCTGCTGGACGGCGAACTCGCCGGCGCGCGAGGTCTGGGGCGTCTCGCCGGCCGGGTCGCGCCGCAGGACCCACGCGGGGCCCGCGGCGCCGGCCGGGGTCAGCGCCCACAGCTCACGCGACGCGCCGCCGGCCAGCGGTGCGGCCGACAGCCCCGCGCCGGGATCGCGTTCGCCCGCCTCGACCAGCGTCTCGCGCAGCGCTGCCGGATCGGGCGCGGTCTCAGGCAAACCGCGCGAGCTCCCGGCGCGCGATCGCGACCTTGTGCACCTCGTCCGGGCCGTCCCCGAAGCGCAGCGCCCGCGCCGTGCGCCAGAACGAGGCCAGCGGCGTGTCCTCCGACAGGCCGAGGGCGCCGTGCACCTGGATCGAGCGGTCCACGACCTCCTGGAGCATGGACGCCACCTGCACCTTGGCCTGCGCGATCGGCTGCAGCGCGCCCTTCTTGCCGACGGTGTCGATCATCCAGGCCGCGTGCAGGACCGAGAGCCGCGCGGTGTCGATCTCGATCCGGGACTTCGCCACCCAGTCCTGGACCATCTGCTTGGCGGCGAGCGGCTCCCCGCGGGTCTCCCGCGTCTGGGCGCGGCGGCACATGAGCTCGAACGCCCGCTCGGCCGCGCCGATCGCGCGCATGCAGTGATGGATGCGGCCCGGGCCCAGGCGCGCCTGGGCGACCGCGAACCCCTCGCCGCGACCACCGAGGAGGTTGGCCTTCGGAGTCCGCGCCCCGTGGAAGCGCAGCTCGCAGTGCCCGTACCCGGCGGCGTGCCCCATGAGCGGCAGCGGCCGCACGATCTCAAAGCCCTCGGCGTCGGTCGACACGATCACCATGCTTGCGCGCTGGTGCGGGGCGGCGTCCGGGTCGGTGACCGCCATCACGATCGCCCACGACGCGCCGATCGCGCCGGAGATCCACCACTTGTGGCCCTCCAGGACCCATTCGTCCCCGTCGAGCGTGGCGGTCGTGAAGATGTTCGTCGGGTCCGAGCTCGCGGCCTCGGGTTCGGTGAGCGCGAAGCACGAGCGCACATCGTCCTCCAGGAGCGGGCGCGCGTACTGCTGCACCTGCTCGGGGGTGCCGTAGTCGAGCATGGCCTCCGCGTTGCCCGTATCCGGGAACGAGCAGTTGAAGATGGCGGGCGCGACGTACAGCGCGCGGCCCATCTCCTCGCACAGCACCCCGTACTCGACGTTCGTCAGCCCGGGGCCGTCGTGGTGGTTGGCCAGCCAGAGGTTCCACAGCCCGGCGTCGCGGGCCTTGGCGCGCAGCTCACGGATCGCGGCGGGGTAGGCGACGTCCGGGGCCACCTCCTCGTCGATGGCGCGGGCGAGCTCGGCCTCACGGGGCAGGACGTGGTCGGCCATGAACGCACGCAGATCCTCCCGTAGCGCCAGCACGCGGTCGGAGTGGCCGAAGTCCATCAGACCCGCTCCAGGAACGGCCCGAGCGCCGCGTTGACCGGGTCCGGGTCGGTCAGGTTCGCCGCGTGCCCGGCCCCGTCGACGATCACGAGCTCGGCGTCCGGGAGCGACTGCGCGAAGGCCCGGGCGATGTCCACGTCGATCGCCAGATCGTCGGAACCGTGGACGACGAGGGCCGGCATGGTGAGCTCGCCGACGCGCCCGGCGACGTCGTCCTCGCGGCCCGCGAGCGTCGCGAAGACCTGACGCACACGATCCATGGGGAGCTGCCGCCAGCGCTCCTGCCACGCCGGCGTCCCTGCCCACCCGGGACCGAGGATGATCTGGGCGACGGTGTCCAGAATCTCCTGCGGCGGCCCGCCCGGCGCGGTCCAGGCGTCGATGAGCCCGTGGTAGCCCGCGGCCTTCTCCGCGTCTTCGGGACCCGGTTGCGTGTCCATCAGGACGAGGGCCCGCACGCGATCCGGGGCCGTCAGCGCGGCGCGCAGCGACAGGTACCCGCCCTGCGACATCCCGGCGAGGACGGCGCGCTGCACGCCGAGATGGTCCAGCAGGCCGAGGAGGTCCGCGCCGGAGTCCCAGTACGTGAACGGCTCGGCGGTCGTCTCCGTGCGCCCGTGGCCTCGCTCGTCCCAGCGGACGCAGCGCCAGCGGTCCTGCAGCGAGCGGACCTGCGCGTCGAACATCGTGTGGTCCATGAACAGCCCGTGGGAGAAGACGATGACGTCGTCGCCCGACCCCGTGTCCTCGTAGAACAGCCTCTGGCCGTTGACCTCAGCGTGCGGCATGCGGGTTCTCCTCTGCGTAGAGCGCCTCGATCCGGTCCGCGTAGGTCGCGGCGATCGGCTTGCGCTTGAGCTTCATCGTCGGGGTGAGCTGCTCGCCCCCGGGTTGCCAGTCGTCGGGGACGATCGCGAAGCGCTTGATCTGCTCGACGCGCGCCAGGCGGGCGTTCGCGGCCTCCACGCCCCGCGCGATCTCCTCGCGCACGAGCGCGTCCGCACTGAGCTCGGCGTGGCTCCGGGCGGCGAGCCCCTCGCGCTCGGCGAAGGCGCCGCCGGCGTCCGGATCCACCACGATCAGCGCGACGTTGTAGGGCCGCCCGTCGCCGACGACGCACACCTGCCCGATGAGGGGGTTTCCGGCTTTGAGCCGGGCCTCGATGTTCGCCGGGGACATGTTCTTGCCCGCGGCGTTGATGATGAGCTCCTTCTTGCGGTCGACGATCGTGAGGTAGCCGTCCTCGTCGAGGGTCCCGATGTCGCCCGAATGCAGCCAGCCGTCGGCGTCGATCGCGTCGGCCGTCTGCTGCGGGGCGTTGCGGTAGCCGACCATGACGCCCGGTGAGCGGATGAGGATCTCGCCGTCGGCGGCGATCCGCAGCTCGACGTCGTCCAGCGCCGTGCCGACCGTTCCGACGCGGACCTCGCGTGGCGACGCCGTCGCCACGCCGGTGCACTCCGACAGCCCGTACTCCTCGCTGAGCGGCAGCCCGAGGGCCCGCCAGAACGAGACCATCTCCGCGGGCACGGGGGCGGCGCCGACGTAGGCGGTGACGAGCCGATCGAAGCCGAGGGAGGCGAGCACCCCAGGTCCGGCGGCGGCGAGGTCGGCGTCCGGCCCGAGCTTGGCGGACACCGCGGCGCGCAGCTTCTCCCACAGCCGGGGAGGAGCGAAGAAGAAGTGCGGGCGGACCTGAGCCACGTGCGCGACGACCTGCGTCGCGTCCGGGCAGCACGTGGTGGTGAGGCCGAGGACGAGCGGCACGTATTGCGAGTTCAGGCGCTCGGCGATGTGGGCCATCGGGAGGTAGTCGATGACCTCCATGCCCGGCACCAGACCGGCCCGGGCCTCGAGCGCGGAGACCATCCACAGGATGTTCGCGTGGGTGAGCTGCACGCCCTTCGGGCGTCCGGTCGTCCCCGAGGTGTAGATGATCGTGGCCACGTCGTCGGCGCGGGCGGGGTGGTCCTCGCCCCGCGGATGCGCCCACAGCTCCGCGTCTTCGACGAGCAGGACATGCTCGACGTTCGCCCCGTGCCGGTCGATCGCCTGGCGGATCGTGTCCTGCAGCGCGCGTTCGGAGATCACGACGCGGGCGTCGGCGTCGCCGAGCACGAACGCGAGGTCCTCCGGTGCCGCGGTGTTGTAGAGCGAGAAGGGGACGGCGCCCGCCAGCAGGGCCCCCGTGTCGGCGGCGTGGAACTCCGGGCGGTTGGTGAGCAGCAGGGCGACGCTGTCGCCGGGGCGGACACCGACGGCGCGCAGCGCGCCGGCGATCGCGTCCGCGCGGCGCTCGAGCTCGTCCCAGCTCCACTCCTGTGCGGGGTCGAGGGTCTGCACCGCGCGCTCGTCGCGGTGGGCCGCGACGGTCGCGCGGAACGTCGTGGTGATCGTCGTGGGGATGGTCGCCTGCGTGCTCATCTTGCGTCTCCTGTTCCCGAAGGTCCGTTGACCGTACGGGACCTGGTGTGGTCCAATCGCGGCTTGCCCAAGAGGACCAATCCCCGCCTCCTCGTCCCCCTGCAGCGCGACGGCGGCGCGCCCCTGGCCCGCCAGGTCGAGGCGCGCCTGCGCGAGCTCGTCCCCGGGACGCCGCTCCCGCCCACGCGCCGGCTGGCGGCCGACTTGGGGGTCGCCCGAGGCACCGTCGTCCGGGCCTACGCGCAGCTCCGGCACGAAGGCCTGCTCGAGGGCCGCGTGGGGGCGGGCAGCCGGATCGCTCCGGCCCCGCGGCCGTCCGGGGCCCCGGCCGCGCCCCCCGACCGGCGCTGGGACCTGGACCTGCACCCCGAGGTGACCGACCTGGCCGCGTTCCCGCGGCGGGCCTGGCTGCGGGCCTACGGTGCCGCGGTCCACGATCTTCCTGACCGGGCACTCGGGTACGAGGAGCCGCTCGGCCTGCGCGAGCTGCGCGAGGAGCTCTGCGTCTACCTGGCGCGTGCCCGCGGGGTGCGCTGCGACCCGGAGCAGATCGTGATCTGCGGCGGGCTGCTCGCCGGGCTGGCGATCGTCCGCCGGGCGCTCGCCGATACCGGTGTGCGCTGTCTGCACCGCGCGCGCGTCTCCCACCGGGCCCTGGGTGAGCTCTCCCGCGGGACGGTCAGCGGCCCGGCCACCGGCTGGCTGGACGTGGACGGCGCGGGTCTGGTGGTCGACGCGCTCCCGCGGCGGTCACGCCAGGCCGTGCTCGTGGAGCCGGCCGGCAGCTACCCGCTCGGAGCCCGCCTGTCGGCCGCGAGGCTCACCACGCTGACCGAGTGGGCCCGGCGGCAGGACGCCGTCCTCGTGGAGTCCGACCTGAACGCCGAGCTCGACCACGACGGCGTCGGGCTGCCCGCGCTCCAGGGGAGCCTCCCGGAGCGGACCGTGCTCATCGGCTCCACGAGCCGCGCGCTGGCGCCGGGCCTGCGCGTGGGCTGGATCGTGGCCCCGCCGGGCCTCGTCGGGGCGCTCACCGCCGCGCGCCGGGCCACCGAGCCCGGCCAGCCCGTGCTCGAGCAGCTGGCGCTGGCGCGGTTCCTGGCGGCCGGTGACCTGGATCGGCACCTCCGCCGCCTGCGCTCGACCTACCGGACACGCGCCCGCACGTTCGCGAACCTGCTCGAGGATGCCGTCGAGGGCGGGCGCCTGGACGTCCCGGCCTGCGGCTTTCATCTCGTGATGGGCCTGCCGCCGGGCGCGGCCGACGAGTCCTCGGTCGTGGCCGCGGCCGCGGCTGCCGGGCATCGGGTGCGGCTGGTCGGGCTGGCCGGCCACGTCCTGCACGGCCCGCCGCTGCCGCCCGCGCTCGTCCTCGGCTACGGCGCGCTTCCGGAGGCGGCGATGGCCCGCGCGGTGCAGGCCCTCACCGGCGCGATGGCGGCGCGGGGCCGCCGGCCCGACGACGAGCCCGCCGGATCGGCCGCGACCCCTCCACGCGGCTGACCCCAGGCGGCCCGCCCGCGGACCCCGCCGAACCTCTCAGCGCTGCAGCGACCCGCCCACCAGCAGCCCCACGAACCCGGGCAGGGAGGAGAAGAAGCCCGGGGCCCAGTCCTTGTAGTGGGAGTGCATGCCGGCAAGGAAGGCCTGAGCGACGGCGCCGCCGGTGGACTTCGACATGTCGCAGACGACGTCGTCGGCGAAGCAGACGTCGAGCTTGTAGGGCAGGGCGGCGGGCAGGCGCTTGGCGCCGAAGACGCCGTGCCCCTTGCGCCTGACGGGCGTGGAGCGGTTGGGGTTGAAGTAGTCGAAGTTGTAGGAGTACTTCGTCTGGCCCGCGGAGTAGGTGTCGGCGAAGAGGGCGGCGACACGCACGTGCCGGAAGGCGGAGGTCCGGAGCGAGCGCATCGTCTCGCTGGCGACGCCGGCCCCCTGGGAGTAGCCGATGACCGCGATCTTCGAGCCGGGGCAGTCCTTGATGCGCCTCATGATCGCCTTGCGCAGGAGGATCTCACCGACCTGCATCGACAGCCGGAACTTCTGCGGGTCCTGGATCAGCGTCTCGACCGAGACGGCGGGGTAGGGGATGCCCTTCAGGAGCACGCTCTTGCCGCCGAGCTTGACCTTGGCCGCGTCGGCGGCCGGGCCGACGGTGGCGCCCATCCCGTGGTTGCCCTTGCTCGACTCGCCGGACCCGCGCAGGCCGAAGATGGTGTACCGCTGGCAGCGCGGCGCGGGCGGCGGCGTGGCCGCCCCGCACGTCGGGGCGCCGGGGAGCCCACCGTCGGTGTAGGTCTTCAGCAGCTGGTCGGGGACGTAGTAGGCGCCGACCTTGTCCCACAGCGACGAGCCGTACGCGACCTGGCCCTGGACCTGGCAGGTGATGCGCACCCACTGGCCCTTGCGCACGGCGTTGATGAACGCGCGCGGCTCCAGCTGGGGCTTGCTGCGCCCGTCGATGTCGGCCTTGGCCACGTACGTGTTCGTGGGCGCCCACGGCACGAGCGAGTGGATCCGCTTCGCCTCGGCCCGGGACGCGGACAGCAGCGACAAAAGCACGGTGGCGGTGAGCACGAGAGCGCGGCGGAACCTGGGCATGGCGCAGTCTGTACCCGCGCGCCGCGGCCTGGGCTCCGGTTCTCACGAAAGCTTCACGAAATCCCCCGGCCGGACGCGCGTGCGGTCAGTGGATGATGGTGACCGGGGTGCCGAGCGGGAGCATCCGGGCGAGCTTGCGGATGATCGCGTTCTTCACGCGGATGCAGCCGTGGCTGATGTCGGTGCCGATGGCGGCGGGGGCGTTCGTACCGTGGACGCCGACCTGTCCGTCGCCGCCCTCGAACGAGGTGTAGACGGTGGAGAACGCCGACAGCCCGAAGGCGTACGGACCGTAGAAGGGGTCGGTGGAGCGGATGAGATCGGTGAGGTAGTACGTGCCGGTCGGGGTCGGTGAGAGCGACCGGCCGACACCGATGCGCGCGTGGAGGATCGTCACCCGTCCTCGGCGCACGAGGATCCGGTGGCGGCGGAGCTGGACGGCGACGCGGAAGTTCGTCGCCGACGTGCTGACGGCCGACCGCTTGATCCAGCCCCGCGCGCCGTTCGGCCGCACGGGCAGGCGGACGCGGAACCAGCCCTTGTGCGCGTGATCGGTGACGGCGAAGACGAGCGGGAGGCGGCGTCCGTCGAGCACGCGTGCGCGCAGCAGCCTGGTCCGCGGCGCGCCGCGATGCGGCCGGGCGTAGACGGGGATCGTCCTGCCGCGGGCGGTGGCGATGATCGTCGTGTACCGCGTCAGGGTCGGGACGCGGGCCGCGCGCGCGCTGAAGGAGGCGGGCGCCTGCCGCTCGCGCACCGCGGGGAACCGGGGTCCGGCCTGGGTGCTGCCGTGGAAGACCGCAGGCGCGAGGAAGAGCCCGGCGACCGCCGCGGCGAGCACGATGGCCACGCCGCGGGCCACGGCGACAGCGGAGAGTGAGCGGAGCGCCGTCATGCGAAGTGGGCGCGACCGGCGGCCGGGAAAACGAGAACCCGGCCGCCGGCGCTGCCCGCCACCGGTGTTATCCGGTGACGCTCGGGGAGCCGCTGGTGGCGGAGGACGGCGAGGCGCTCGCGAGCGCCGGGATGAAGCCCGTCCCCTTGACCGCCGCCAGGATCTGGTCCATGGTCGCGGAGCTCTGGAACGCTTCCGGAGCGGGCGAGACCTTCAGGACGTTCGCCACCCAGGAGGCGTGGCGGGCCTCGACGGACAGGATCGACGCGGCGGCGGAGAGGATGTCCTTGCTCTTGATCGCGCCCGCCTGGCCGAGGTAGGCCTTCACGCCGGCGTCCTCGAGGGTCATCGACGTCTTCAGGAACGTGCCCTGGTCGGCGGTGGTGCCCTTGAAGTCGAACGACGGTGACTTCACCGCCGCCGATCCGAGCGCCTTCTTCAGCGCGACGACGTGCTGGGCCTCGTGCTCGCCGACGACCTTGGCGAGCTTCTTCGCCTCGCCGGAGAGGGCGCCCTTGTCGTTCGCCGACTTGTAGAACGCGGCCTCCAGGTACTCGAGCGTCAGCGCGTAGTTGAGGATCGCGACATCGCCCTTGGACGCGGCCGAGGCCAGCGCGGGCATGGCGAGGGAGCTCACGGCGGCGGTGCCGCCGACGAGCGCCGCGACCTTGCCCATGAAGGCGGCGCGGGTGTGGCCGTCGACGCGGGACGCGGCTTCGGCGATGGCGCCGTCGCGGTCCAGCTCGGCCAGGGTGGGGAAGAGGTGATCGGTCATGTCGGTGGCCTCTCGCACTAGGACTTGATGAACCCGGTCGCCTTGACGGCGGCCAGGATGGCGGACATGGGCTTGCCGGCGTCGAAGCCACCGGGCGCGGGCAGCGGCGAGGAGCCGGCGCCCTGGATGTCGCGGATCCACGCGGCGTGGCGGGATTCGATCGGGAGGATCGAGCCCGCGGCCATGAGGATCGCCGGCGTCTTGATCTTCGTGACCTGCCCGAGGTAGGCGGCGACGCCGGTGTCCTCGAGCGCCATCGCGGTCGCCGCGAACTTCTTCGGGTCGGCGGTCGTGCCCTTGAAGTCGAACGTCGGCTTCTTGACGGCCTTGCTTCCGAGCGCCTTCTGCAGCGCCGCGACGTGCTGGGCCTCGTGACCGGCGACGGTCTGGGCGAAGGTCGCCAGGGAGCCCGTCAGCGCGCCCTTGGACACGGCCTCCGCGTAGAAGGCGGCCTCCAGGTACTCGAGCGTGAGCGCGTAGTTCAGGATCTTGATGTCGCTGGCCGGGACGCCGCCCTGGCCGATCGACAGCGCGACGGGCAGAGCGCCGATCGCCAGGCCCCCTCCGACGAGCACGCCGGTCCGCCGCAGCGCCTGGCTGCGGGTGTAGCTGTTCTCCGCAAGCTCGGACGCTTCGCGCAGGGCGCCGTCCGTGTCGAGCTCGTCGAGCGTGAGTCCGGTGTCGTCACGTGGGGACATGACGCCTCCTCCCATGGGGTTGGCTGGATGAATCCACAGGCCGTGTCGCGATGCCGGCAGGATCGGATCACCGGCCCGTCGCGTCGGCGTTCGCCCGCGATCCGTCACGATCCTCCCGGTGGCGGCGAGCAGACCGCCCACGTGGCCGCTCGCCGAGCGGACGGAGCGCGAACTCGCAGGAGTCGCAGGCCTCACCGCGCAGCTCCGCCCCCGGCGGAGGCGGCCGCGCTCCTACGGGCTTCTCGCGGCCTTCGCGTAGTTTGCGCGGTTCACGACCCGCCCCGGGGCGTCGATGATACGGACATGTACGCATCCGACCGCGAGGTCTCGATCGACCCCACCGGGGCCGGCATCCCCGGCTGCGCCGTCCTCGAGCACCTCGCCGACGGCGTGATGGTCACCGACGCCGACCTGGAGACGCCGGGCGGGCCCCGAATCGTCTACGTCAACCCGTCGCTCTGCGAGATGACCGGGTACGCGGCGGAGGAGCTCCTCGGGCAGAGCCCGCGGATCCTGCAGGGCCCGGAGACCGATCCGGCGCTCGCCGAGCGGCTTCGCGCGGAGCTGCTCGCGGGCCGCTCGTTCCACGGCCAGGGGATCAACTACCGCAAGGACGGCAGCTCGTTCACGATGGAGTGGACGATCGCCGAGGTGCCCGACGAGCAGGGCACGCCCCGCTGGTTCGTCGCCGTGCAGCGGGACGCGACCCTCCCGGCCCGCCGGCTGCTGGAGGCCCGTCGGCAGGCCCACGTCGACGCGCTCACCGGCCTGCCCAACCGCCGGCATGTCGAGGACGCGCTGCGCGGTGGCGCCTGGCTCTCCGCTCGGGCCCGGTCGGCGATCGTGCTCGACATCGACCACTTCAAGCAGGTGAACGACCGCTACGGGCATCTGGTCGGCGACGCGGTGCTGCAGGAGGTCGGCCGGCGCCTGCAGGAGGCCGTGCGCGAGGACGATCTCATCGCGCGGTGGGGTGGCGAGGAGTTCTGTGTCCTCACGCTCGGTGCGCGGCAGACGCGGGTCCTGGCCGAGCGGCTCCACGCGGCGGTCCGGGCGGGCCCGGTCGCGACGTCCGCGGGCCCGATCGACGTCAGCGTCTCCGTCGGCTGGGCGGCGGCGAGCGAGGACCGCACCACCGCCGAGGAGTTGCTCCAGGCGGCAGACACGGCCATGTACCGGGCCAAGCGCGACGGCCGGGACCGCGTCTGCGGCACCTGATCTGGCGCGCCGGCCGCGGGGGCGTCGCGTCGCGTGTGCCCGTGCCGCGAGCCGTCAGCCGGCGGCGACGAGCGCCCGCTCGTGCAGCGCCACCGCGACCTCGATCCCGGTGCGCCGGCCCGACGCGAGCGCGCCGTTGATGGACGCGGTGTCGCGATGGTCGCCGCACACCCACAGCCCGTCCTGCCGCCGGACCGGGCGCTGCGGTGGGTCGAGCGTCCCGGGCTCCTGCCTCGGCTGGGCGTGCGCGATGCGGTCCACCCGCAGGAGCCGCCAGGCGTCGACCTCATGCCCGAACCAGCCGTGCAGCTGCGCGCGGACCGCGTGCTCGAGGGCGTCGTCGTCGAGGCCGTCGCCGCGGCCGGCGGGCAGGCTCGCGTTGACGAGCGAGCGGCCCGCGGGCGCGTATCCGGGCGCGACGTCGGAGAGGACGGCCACGTTGTTGACCAGCGCGCCGGGGGCGCCGTCCCCCTCGAGCACGAGCAGCGGCCGCCCGCCCGTCGGGGAGACGGGCGCGTCGAACCACAACGCGACGGTGCTCACGCCGCCCGGGTCCGGCAGGCCGGGCAGCAGGCGCGCGGCGGCCGGGCCGTCGGTGGCGACGACGACCGCCGCCGCGTCCAGGCGCACGCCGCCGGTCAGGGTCACGCCGTCCTCCTCGACTCCGAGGACGCGCGCGCCGAGCCGCACGCACCCCGGCGGCAGCCCGGCGGCGAGCTGATCGGGGATCGCCTGCATCCCCGCGGCCGGGACGGCGGTCGGGCCGGCGAGAAACGAGCCGAGGACGAACCGCGCGAAGCGCGCGGAGACCCGCAGGTCCGGGTCGAGCGTGATGCCCGTGAGGAACGGGCGCAGGAAGCCGTCGATCAGACGCTCGGAGATGCCGGCCGCGTGGAGCGCCGCGATCGTGCTCTGCGTGTCGCCGCCACCGTCGTGGTCCAGGCCCGAGCGCACGGCCGCGCGGCCCTGCCACAGCAGCCGCGCCATCGCCACGCCGTCGGCCGGCGTCGCGAGGCCCGCCCGCAGCGCGCCGAGCGCGGCCAGCGGATGCCTCCGCGGATCGGCGACCTCGATCCGGCGCCCGCCGCGCTGCACGAGCGCGCCGGGGTGGAACGGCCGCAGGTCGAGCGCGTCGAGGTCGAGCTGGAGCTTGGCCTCCGGGTAGCCGGCGAGCAGGACCTGGAAGCCGCGATCCAGCAGGAAGCCGTCCTGCCGGTCGGTCCGCACGCGGCCGCCGACGGCGTCCGAGGCCTCGACGACGTGCACCGGCACGCCGCGGCGGTGCAGTTCGCGGGCGCAGGCCAGGCCGGCGAGGCCGGCGCCGACGACGAGGACAGGCGGCTGGGAGGTGAGGCTCACGAGAGGGGATACGGGCGACGCGCCAGGGGCGGTCAACGCGCCCGCCGGGGCGTCGCCGGCTGCGCTCCGCGCGCCGTGCCGCTTCGCCACCGGACTTCCGTGACACTCCCGGGATGTCCACCGCCCGCCTGCACGGCCAAGAGGTCTCGTATCGCTTCGGTGGGGAGGGGCCGGCGATCGTGCTGATCCACGGCATCACCTCGAGCCTGCGCACCTGGGACGGGGTGTTCGAGGCGCTGACCGAGCGGCACACGGTGCTCGCGCCCGACATGCTCGGCCACGGTCGCTCGGGGAAGCCGCGCGGGGACTACTCCCTCGGCGCGTACGCCAGCGGCGTCCGGGATCTCATGGCGCTGCTGGGTGTCGCGTCGGCCACGATGGTCGGCCACTCGCTCGGCGGCGGGATCGCGATGCAGTTCGCCTACCAGTTCCCCACGCGCCTGGACCGCCTCGTGCTCGTCGACAGCGGCGGCCTCGGTGCGGAGGTCAGCCCCGCGCTGCGGGCGGCCGCGCTGCCCGGGGCGGAGTTCGTCGTGCCCCTGATGTTCAACGCGCACACGCGGGCCGCCGGCCGTGCGGTGGGCAGCGTGCTCTCGCGCGTGGGCCTGCGCGCGACCCCGGAGCAGCACGAGGTGCTCGCGGGCCTCGACTCGCTGTCGTCCCCGGACGCGCGCGAGGCGTTCCTGCACACCGTGCGGTCGGTGATCGCGCCGTCGGGCCAGCGCGTGGACGCGCGTGACCGGCTGTACCTGTCGGCGGCGGTGCCGACCCTGCTCGTCTGGGGTGAGCGGGACCGCATCATCCCGCTGCACCACGGCCGGCGCGCCCACGAGCTCATGCCCGAGAGCCGGCTCGAGGTCTTCCCGGGCGCGGGGCACTTCCCGTTCCGCGACGACCCCGGGCGCTTCGTCGACGTGCTCACGCAGTTCGTCGCCGCGACCCAGCCCGCCGCGCTCACCGAGGAGAGCGTCAGCCGGCTCGTCCGCGACGCCGGCGCGGAGGGCTGACGCGCCGCTCAGCGCCGGCCGATCCGGCGCAGGAACGGCTCGACGGTCTTCAGGAAGTCGTTCGTGCGGGCGTCGTCGAAGAGCGGGTCGCAGTGGGAGTACTTCCTCGTGTCGTCGACGATCTTCACGTCCTTCGCGGAGACGTGCGAGCGGCGGGCCAGTGCGCGGGCGGCGCGCACGACGCGCTCGGCCCCGAGGCTCGTGGAGATCGCGTAGATCGGGAGGTGCACGTCGGCGCCGTGGGTCGCGTGCACGCCGAGCAGGCTCTGGGTCGGGTTGGCGACGCCGCCGGCGATCGCGCCCGCGTCCAGCGACAGGCGACGCGGGTGGAACCACGCGGTGCCGTCGCTCCCCCGGATCCCGTTCAGCGCGCGGGCGGCACGGTCGACGGTGGCGTAGCCGTCGTCGACCCAGCCGCGCGGATCGCCGGTGGCCGCGAGATGACCGATGTGCGCCTGCACGAGCGCGAGGTTCGCGGGGCCGGTCCTGCTGTCCAGCGCGTACCCGAAGCCGGCCCGGTTGGTCGCGAGGACCGGCGGCTTCAGGTCGGCCGGGAACAGCGGCCACTGCTGCAGGATCGAGGGCTGGTCGGGCTCCTTCAGCGCGAGCGTCGAGCCCACGGCGGAGAACGCGCCCGCCGACCAGACGATCGTGTTGCCGGCGAGGTCCAGGAACGGGGAGCCGTGGTCGATGTCGGCCAGGGTCTTCTTCGCGGCGGACACGGTCATCGCCCCGCCGCCGCTCCCGCCGTCGATGAGCACGAGGCCGGCGAGGTCCTTCGCGCCGGCGCGTCCCCTGAAGTCCCACGTGGCGTACGCGGTGGTGATCGAGCCGCCGAGCGAGTGGCCGCCGAGGACCACGCGGCGACCGCCCTTGCGGGCCGCGGTGACGACGCGGTGCAGGTCCTCGATCGCGACGTTCAGGCCCCACCGCCGCGCGAACGTCGTCTGCTCGGTCGTGGGCGGGCGGAAGTGATCGGTGATCGACGCGTCGCCGATCCAGCCGAGGTAGTAGTCGAAGAGCGCCTTCCCGGAGACCTGGCCGGCCATCGCCCGGTCGAGCATCGAGTGGTCCTCGAGCAGGTTCTCGCGGCGCTCGACGAGCCAGACCTGCCACCCGGGCAGGGCCTTGACGAGGTCCCTCGCGTCGGGCACGAAGTAGCCGGCGCCGCCCGAGGTCCCGGGGCTGAGGACGAGCACGTTCCGCGCCGTCGACGGCCCCTCCTGCACGACCTGCACCTTGTCGTACTTCGCCGGCGTGCCGGGCGCCCGGAAGCCCGGCAGCGTGACGATCCGCTCCGCGTGCGCGACGGCGGGCGCGGCGCACACCGCCATGGCGGTCAGCAGGGCGACGGGCAGGGAGCGCTTCATGCGGGCACGCTACCGCGGCGCGGGCTCGCGCGCCGGTCGAGCGGGGGCGGACGGCACGCGCGGCCGGAGCTCGGCGAAGGACCGCTCGATGCCCTCCGCGAGCACCGCGAGGTCCGGGGCGGAGAGGCGGTCGGCGTTGAGCCCGAAGACCATCTGCCCGGCGTAGCTGACGACCGCGATGCCGACCGAGTGGCCGGCGAACAGCGGCACGAGCGGGAGGACCTGCGTGAGCGGGGCGCCGAACGCGTAGAGCCGCTGCTGCGGTCCGGGCACGTTCGTGATCGTGAGGTTGAACATCCGCGTGCTGCCGAACATCGACCGGGCGAGCAGCCCTCCGGCGAGGGGCGGCCCCATGTCGGCGAGGTCGATGATCGTCTTGCCGCCGGCGCGCTGGGAGCCGGCCTTCAGGTCCTGCGCACGGTGCACGACGCGGCGGTAGCGGGTGATGGGGTCCGCCTCGCCGACCGGCAGCTCGACGAACAGCGAGGTCAGCTCGTTCCCGAGCGCGTGCTCCTTGTCCTCGCTGCGGATGTTCACCGGCACCTGGGCCCGCAGGTCGGCCGTGGGGGTCTCGCCGCGGGACAGCAGCAGGTGGCGCAGGCCGCCCGCGCAGACCGCGAGCACGACGTCGTTGACGGTGCCGCCGAGGCGCTCCTTGACCGCCTTGACCTCGGCGAGGTCCACCGGCACGGAGGCGAAGTGACGCGTGCCGCTCATCGTCCCGTTGAGGCTCGAGGCGGGGGCCGCGATCACCTCGTCGCGGACGATGAGCTCGACGGCCGCCCGCGCGCGGTTGAGCGACTCGCGCGGGTGCAGCGCCGCGCCGAGGCCGGAGCGCGCCCCGCGCACGACCAGGCCGGGCGTGAGCCAGAAGCTCCCGCCGTGGGGCGGCTCCGCGTCCGCCCCGGTGCGGGTCGGGGGCGCCGTGGCCGGTGTGGATCCGTCGGTTGGCTCCGGCGTCGTCGTCGGCTGCGGAGAGGCGTCCAGCAGCACGTAGCCGATGTCGAGCGAGCCGACGCCGTCCACCAGGCAGTGGTGCGTCTTGGTCGCCATCGCCCAGCGGCCGCCCTCCAGGCCGTCGAGCAGGACCATCTCCCACAGCGGGCGGTGGCGGTCCAGGCGGTGGGACCAGAAGTCCCCGAGCCACGCGTGCAGCTCGGCCTCGCCGCCGGGGGACGGCAGCGTCGCGTGGTGCACGTGGGCGTCGAGGTCGTAGCCCTCGGCCGGCTCCCACGTCAGCCACGTCAGCGGCCCGGTGTGCACGGCGGAGAGCTGCTGGGTGAAGCGCGGCAGGCGTCCCACCCGTGCGCGCACGTGCTCGCGGAACGCGTCCGCGTCCGGGGTCCCGCCGTCCGGCAGCGGGTCGAACACGAGCGCAGCACCGATGTGCATGTGCGCGGTCTCGTCGAACTCCTCGAGCTCGAGGAACATCGTGTCCAGCATGCTGAGCTGCTCGCCCATGGGGTCCTCCCTCTCGGTGGGACGGTCTGGGGCGCACGCTACGACCGCGGCGGCGCGGCGGCATCGGGGACGCCCCCGCTCCCGGCGTCCGTAGTTCCCCGAGGGGCCGTCAGTCGTCGGGGCCGGCGGGCCGGGACGGCGCCGCCGCGGGCACCGCATCGGCGACCACGACCGCCGAGCCCGCGTTCGCGTGGCGCAGGGCGGCGCCGGCGATCGACGTCGGCGGGGCGACGACGACGAGCTCGCTGCCGTACCCGGCGAGCCGGCGCGCGAGCCGGAAGACGAGGTTGACCCCCGCGCTGTCGAAGTAGTCCACGTCGCTGATGTCGAGGATCGCGCGGGCGTCGCGGCCGGTGAAGAGGCGCCGCTCGATGGCCGCGAGCAGCGCGTTCGCGTTCGCGCTGTCGACGTCCCCGCGGACGGTGACGACGGTGCCGTCGGGCGGGTGCCGGAAGTCGAGCGTCGCGCCGGTCATGGTGCGGTGAGGGACCGGCGCAGGACGACCCGGGTCCCGAGCGCTTCGCGGGTGATCTCCACGTCGTCCATCGTCGAGCGCATGATCGCAAGGCCGCGACCACGGTCGGTCTCCAGGCGTGGCGGACGCCACGCGCCGTGGTCGATGACGGTGATCGAGACGGTGTCGCCGTCGAGCTCGGCCCGCAGCTGCACGTCGCCGTCCCCGGACCGATAGGCGTGCTCGACGGCGTTCGCGAGGGCCTCGCCGGCGCCGAGGATGATGTCGTCGACGACGGTCCGATCGCCGCCGTGCTCGCGCAGCCAGGAGCGGAGGCTGCGCCGCACGGGGGACAGGGCCGAGGCGCGGGCGGAAATGCGCAGCTCGAGCATCGCGGTGAGCCGCGGGCGGCGGAAGGCGACGAGGGCGATGTCGTCGGGCGCGCGGGTGCCGTGGACGAGCTCGTCCAGCAGCCGCGAGCAGAGCCGTTCGGGGTCGAGCTCACCGACGGCCGCCTGCCGCAGGCGCTCCAGGCCGGTGTCGATCGTCTCGCCGCGGCGCTCGACGAGGCCGTCGGTGTAGAGGACGGCCGTCTCGCCGCGGGCCAGGTGGACGGTGTGGGCGGCGTAGTGCGGGAAGGGGACGGCGCCGATCGGCGGGCCGCCGCGGACGTCGTGCAGCGCCGCTGTCCCGTCGCCCACGAGCAGGAGCGGCGGGTGCCCGGCGACCGCCAGCGTGAGCGTCCCGTCCTCGGTGTCGAGGACCGCGTAGACGACGGTGGCCAGCCCGGTCGGGTGGGAGTGTTGGACGTACTTGTCGAGCAGCGTCAGCACGGTCGCCGGGTCCGGCTCGGTGAAGGCGTAGGCGCGCAGGACGGCGCGGAGCTGGGCCATCAGCGCGGCGGCCCGGACACCGTGGCCGACGACGTCCCCGATGGCGATGCCGACGCGGCCGGCGCGGAGCTCGACGACGTCGTACCAGTCACCGCCGACCTCGTCGATCGCGGGGACGTAGCGCGCGGCGACGTCGACATCCGGCAGCGTCGGGAGGCGGTCGGGGAGCAGGCCGCGCTGCAGGCTCTCGGCGACGCTCTGCTGGCGCCCGAGCTCGTCGAACAGCCGGGCGCGCTCGATGCCGGGCGCGACCCGCGCGGCCGCGAGCGCGAGCAGCTCGGCGTCGTTCGCGGTGAACTCGCGCGGCGTGAGGCTGCCGACGTGCAGCACGCCGATGAGCTCGCCCTCGACGATGAGCGGCACGCCGAGCAGCGAGCGGATCCCGACCTCCCGGAGGATCGGGTTGACGACGTCCGCCTCGCTGACCTCGGGGACGAAGATGGGCCGGCGCGACGCCGCGATCCGCCCGGCGAAGCCGCGGCCGATCGGGATGCGGACCTTTTGCGCGACCTCCTCCTCGAGGCCCTTCGCGGCCCGCGCGATGAGCTCCGCGGCGCCCGGGAGCTTGAGCAGGATCGCGACCGTGTCGACGTGGAGGATCTCGCGGATCCGCCCGAGCACCGTGTCGAGCAGCTCCTCGAGGCCGACCTCCGACAGCAGCGGGTCGCTCAGCCGGTAGAGGTCGTCGGCGCGCGAAGCGCTCGCGGCGGCGTCGCCCGCGCCAGGCTCGTTGAGCGGGAGCGGCACGAGGCCGACGCCGGTGACGCCGACGTCGGCGGGGATCTGGTTGCTCGGCATGTGCGTTGGTGGTGGTGACGTGCACCGCCGCGCCGACCCGCACGCGACAGCTGAGCCGGTGAGACGCCCGATCGGATCACCCCCGCGCCGGACCGTGGGGATGGGGTCCAGGGTAGCGGCTGGGTGCCATGACGGGGCGGGCTTCGGTCAGCTGGACGCCGTGTTGGCCAAGTGGCCGGCATCGGCGTAGGGTCGCGCCCATGACCCGCGTCGCCGTCGCGGGAGTACCACCGTGATCGCCCTCGGCGCCGCGACCATCGCGATCGCGGCGGGTCAGCAGTACAGGGCCGGCCGCGTCGGCGCCCGGCGCCCCGGGTGCGGGAAGGTGGATACGGGGGTTGTGCGAAGCGGACGGCGCCGAAGGTGGGGCGGGGCTAGAGAAGTTCGCGGGACCATTCGACGGGCTACGCCCGACGGGAGATACTCGTCACGTGGAGACGGAACACGATCGCTTGCTGCGTCTGGCTGCTTTCGATCGCGCACGCGAGTTGTCCCGTCGTTACAACGATCTCGTGCCGTTGGACGCGTTGAAGGAGGGGTTCACGTTTCAAGGCCGGCGCGTGAGCTTCGGGTCCTTCTACAGCGGAATCTTCCGGCCGAAAGAACTCGATGGTCCCGCCGCTCTCTCGCTCGTCACGGCGCCCGCCGTGGCGCGCAAGCCGGCACCTTACGAAGACACGTACGACGAAGCGAACGGGCAGTTCACGTATCGCTTCCGCGACCCTGGGAGTCAAACGACGCGAGCCACGCTTCAGGCCGAGGCTGACAACCGGAAGCTCATCGAGGCGCACCGCCTTGGCGTGCCCGTCATCTACTTCCGCGGGATCGCTCCTGGGCAGTACACACCCGTGGTCCCGGCGTTTGTGACCCGCATCGACACCATGACGCGCACTGCAGCGCTTGAGGTCGGACTCCCGCTCGCCGACACGACCGCCGTAGGGCTCGTCAGCAACGAGGACACTCGACGGTACGCGACGCGCGAAGCTGCGTACCGGCTGCACCAACATCGCTTCCGCCGGGCCGTGTTGCACGCCTACCGGACGCGATGCACCATCTGCTCGCTCAAGGAGGCGTCGCTCCTCCAGGCGGCCCACATCATCGAAGATCGCGATCCGCTCGGTGGCGCAGTCGTGATCAACGGCCTCGCCCTATGCGCGATTCATCACCTCGCCTACGACCGAAACCTGCTGGGCATCGACCCGGACGGTGTCGTGCACATCCACGAACGACTTCTCCACGAGATCGACGGGCCGATGCTGAAGAACGGCCTGCAGCGCTTCCACGGCGCTCACATTCTGGCGCCATCGCACGTCGGTGACCGGCCAGACCCCGACCGTCTCGCTCTTCGGTTCGAAGCGTTCCGGGCCGCGGCATAGCCCGACCCGCTCGGGTCGCTTCAAGACGGAATCTCGCCCATCTGTTAGCTGTCGGCTGGCCCTGAAGCGCTACCCACGCCTCGCGCGGTCGTGAGCGCTTGTGCGACCACCTCCCGGAACGCGTCCGCCGTCCGCAGATGCGCCCGCAGCTCCGCCTCCGTCAGCCCGACGTCGTACGCCCGCTGGTGGCACGCCTCCGAGAGCGCCGACCACGCGTACTCGGCCGCACGGATGACGGGGTCGCGCCCGAGGTAGGACGGCAGCGCGACCCAGCGGTCGGCCGCGCTGGCGAAGAGCATCTGCGAAGACGTCTTCCTCCAGTACGCGTCGAGCGTCGTCTCGATCGCCTGCCGGGTGAGGACGGCGGCGCCGCGCGGCCAGACGGTCGCGGTGTCCGGCTCGGGCTCGTCGAGCAGCGCGAGCGCAGCGCGGAGCAGGTCGGGGACCTTCACGCCGCGGACTCCATGAGCGACCGCACGAGGTCGCTCGTGCGGCGGTGGAGCTGCTCGACGGAGTCGGCGTACTGCCCGTGCGAGCCAGCGTTCAGCGCGCCGACGACGCCGTTCGCGTCGGGGCCGCCCTCGCGGCGCAGCGCCTCGGTGAGGTCGGCCTGGTCGCCGGCCGGCCCGAGCAGCGCGAGCGTCAGCAGGTCCCGCAGCGTGCGGGCGGCCTCGAGCTGCTCGTCCGCCGCCGCGGCGTCCAGCCCGTCGGCGACGACCCGCGCCCGGACGAGCTCCGCGCACGCGGCCTCGACCGCCGTCCGGCACAGCGTCGGGACGACGCGCTGCTGCACCTCGGCCGGCACGGCGTTCGACCGCATGAGCCGCCTGGCGTCGTCGAGGTGGCGGACGAAGGGGCGCTTGGAGACGGTCACGCTCACCTGCGAGCGGCTGCGCCGGTTGACCTGCAGGATCGTCGCGGTGAGCTTCAGCCGGCGGATCGCCTCGGGCAGCCGGTCGTCGTGGGTGAAGACGACGACCTGCCGCGTCGCCGCGGCCTGGCTGAGGATCCGCGCGAGGCCGTCGACCTTCGCCGGGTCCATCGACTGCACGGGGTCGTCGATGATGGCGAAGCGGAAGGGGGACTCGTCGAGCGCGGCGCGGGGGAGGAAGACCGACACGCTCAGCGCGAGCAGCTCGCCCTGGGACATGACGCCGAGCGCGTTCGCGTCCTCGCCGTCGGCGCGCACGTCGAACATCGCCTCCTTGCGGCGGCCGACGCTCCGCAGCGTGATGTCGCGCAGCTCGACGTTCGACTCGTGGCGCAGCAGCTCCCAGTTGGCGACCGCCTGCGCGGCGATCGGCGCGAAGCGCTCGTTGCGCAGCGTGTCGATCTCGGCCTTCAGCCACTTCTCGGCCGCCTTCAGCGCGGTGAGGCGCCCGGCGTCCGCCGCCGCGCTCTCGGCCCCCGCGAGCCACGCGGTCGTCGCCTCAGCGTGCGCGCGCCACACGGCGTCCTGCGCGGCGAGGGACGCCTGGGCTGCGGCGACCGCGGTACGCGCGGCGGCAGCACGGGCGAGCACCGCGTCGAGGGCGCCGGCGTCCGGGTCGAGCGGCTCGCCGTCCACCGCCGCGACGGCGCCGGCGAGCGAGCGCCACGCGGCGGCCGCGCCGTCCCGCGCGCGCTCGGCCGCCGCGAGCTGGGCGGCCTGCGTGCGCAGCTCGTCCACCTGCGTCTGCGCGGCGGCCGCCCACCCGGCGTCGAGCACGTTCGCGGTCCGGCAGACCGGGCAGCCGTCGGTGAGCCGCGCGGGATCGCGGAGCCTCAGCGCACGGTTGAGCAGGTCGGCGGTGGCGAGCGCGCGGGAGGTGTCGGTCGTGGCGAGGCTCGTGACGGCCGCGGCCGCCGCGTCCCGCTCGGTGTGGGCGTCGCGGAGCGCGTCGTCGTCCGGGACCGGCGCGGCGGCGAGGCGGCGCGTCGCGGCGGTCGCGGGGTCGGCGCCCGTTCCGGCCCCGGGCGGGTGCGCGGCGAGGTGCGCGCGGACGTCGTCGAGCTTCGGCTTGCGCGCTGTGAGGAGCGCCGCGAGCGTGGCCTGCCGCTCGTCGCTGTCGTCGAGCCGCGCGACGATCGCGGCGGCCTCGGCCTTGGACTCCTTCGCCCGGCGCTCGATCGCCAGGCGCGTGTCGGCGAGCGACGCGGCGAGCCCGTCGAGCTCATCGAGCCCGAGGATCGGCGACAGCGCCGCGGGCAGGCTCGCGAGCTTGTCGAACATCGTCGCGAGCTCGGCGTAGGCGAGGAACGGGCGGAAGCTCGCGAGCGCGGCGTCCCATCCGTGCGCGCGGAGGACCGCGTCGGCGTCGGTGCGGCCGGACGCGTCCGTGTACTCGGCGCCGCGGCCCCACGCCTGCTCGAGGACGACCGGCGTATCGTCCCCCGCGACGACGAACTCGGCCTGCAGGCGCGTCGGGCCGCCGTGGTGCAGGCACTGCCACGTGTCGGTCCAGCCCCGCGACTTGCCCTCCCACCGCTTCGTCGCGCCGGTCGCGAGCAGCTCGAGCCCTTCGGCGAAGGAGGACTTCCCGCTGCCGTTGCGGCCGACGACGACGGTGAGGCCGGGGCGCGCGTCGAGCTCGAGGGTGGCGGCCGGCCCGATGCCGCGGAAGCCCTCGACGGTGACCGAGCGCAGGTAGACCTGCTCTCGAGTGGTGGCGGCGTCGCCGCTCGCCGCGGCCGCGTCGCTCCCGGCGGGGGCGGCGCCCGGGCCGAGCGCTCGGGTCACCTCGGCCTTGGCCTCGGGGGGCAGGTCGGCGGCGGCGTCGAGCCGGACGCGGAGGAGGGCGTCGAGGGCAGGGTCCATGGGTGAGGTCATCAAGGCTCCAGGAGCGCGGCGGGCCCGCCGCGGCGCGAGTATCGAGGACGCGGCACGGCGCGTCCACGCGGGTTGTCGGGGGTGACGCCGGCGGGGCCGGCGCGGTGGGTGCTCGTCGTCAGCCGCGGGCTCGGCGCGCCGCCGCGACCTCGTCCTCCTGCAGACGGTGCATCACCGACCACACCTCCGCGTAGCGGTGTGCGCGGTCGCGGCCCTGGCGCTCGGCAACGGCGCTCTTGAAGTTGCCGTAGTCGATGGCGGCCGTCTGCTCGGCGACGTAGGTCGCGACGACGGCGGCGGGGACGGACGTGCGCCAGCGGTAGTCGCGGTCGGGACGCTCGGTCGGCGGCGGCGCCGCGGTGACGGCGACGAACGCCTCGATGTCCGCGCGGGCGCGGGCCCGGACGAGGAGGTTGCCGGGGTGCTCGCGGTCGGCGACAACGGAGAGGAAGCCGGTGGGGGTGAAGAGCCACATGGTCTGGTCCTTTGCGGTTCGGGGACGTGGGTCGGTGGCGTCGGGTCGCTCGCGCGTGGCCGGGTCTGACACGCGACGGGCGACGTCTCGGTGCGCTTGGCGGCGCCGCCCCGCCCCGCCGCGGCGCCGCGGGTCTGCGGCAGCGTCCGACCCGACCCGGCCGTCGCGCTCGCGGCCGCCCCTCACCGACGCGGCGACGGGCGGCGGATCCGCGACCCGCGCGGCCCGTCCTCGATGACGGGCGGGAAGCCGCTCAGCTGGATGAGCTCGCCGTCGAGGCACAGCGCGGTGCCGGTCGCTCCCATGCCGTGGCCGAGCGCGACGTCCTCGCCGAGGCCGGCGGCGCGGCGCGTGGTCGCCTCGACCGGGTGCAGGAAGCCGTCGACCCAGTCCTGGACCCACGCCGTGTCGATGTTCTCGCCGACGACCGTCGCGAGCCCGGGGCCGCGCGCGTCGAGGGCGTCGAGCGCGTAGCCCTGCACGAGCGGGCCGTGGAGCGCAGCCCACACGTCCGACCGACTGACGTAGTCGAGGACCGCGACCCCGCCGTGCACGGCGGCGACCGCGCCGACCTGCCCGTCCTGGCGGGCGACGGCGGCGACCATCGCGTCGATCGCGCCGCGGTCGTGGTCGAAGACGTCCGCCATCGCGCCGGTCGGGCTGTGCGCGCCGCGTCGCGCGGACTTCGCGGCGACCTCGTCCCACACGGCGCTCTGGTCGGCGCGGGCCTCGGCCCCGAACGAGACGGCCGTCGTGACCTGGCGGTGCTTCATCGCGCGCAGCGACGGATAGGCCGCCTGGGGCGCGGGGGAGAAGGACTCGTCGTGGCGGGCGCCGTCCCAGCGGCCGGCCTCCACGCAGCTCACGGGCACGGTCATCTCCGCGCCGGCGGGGACGAGGACGCTGCGGTCGAGCGTGCGGTTCTGCTGCGCGCCGCTGACCTCCTCGCCGTCGTAGAGCAGGACCGCGACGCCGAGCGGGTTGTGGACGACGAGGTCGTTCACCGACGCGCCGTCCTTCAGCTCGCGGACGACGAAGCCCTCCGCGGCGGCCTGCGCGAAGGAGCGGTACTCCAGCCGGGGCGCGCCGGCGGCGAAGAGGGGGAAGACCGTGAGCGCGCCGCTGGTCTGCGGGGCGCCGACGCGGATCTCGGCGGTGAGGACGGGTGCGGGCATCTCGGACTCCTTGGATCGGGACGTTGCGGTGGGAGTCGTCGTGCGGGGCGGTGGTCTGACGGCCGGGGGGCAGGGTGAGCGGCGGGAGGCGTAGCCCGCTCGCCCGGGCGTGCGGAAGGCCGGCGACGAGCTCCGCGTCTCGCTCGCGGACAAGCTCCACAACGCACGCGCGATCCTCCTCGACTACCGCACGGACGGCGAAGCGCCCTGGGTCCGCTTCAGCGCGCCTGGCGGCGGCGAGTCCGTCCGCTGGTACTACCGCGCCCTCACCGACGCCTTCATCGCGCGGGCGGACACGCTCGGTCGCGGGGCGGCGCCGTTCCTCGAGGAGCTGGGCGGACGGTGGCGCGGAGCTGGATCGGTTGGCGGGTGAGCGGGCGAACACGTCGGGGTTGAGCGTCGATGGCTGACGGCCGATCCGTCGCTGATGTCCGACGACCGCAACGGCAAGGCCGGCGACGGCGCGCGCGAGGTGCGCGCGCGCCTCGCGGCTGCCCGTCTGCGCAGGCTGCACGCCGAGGGGGCCTCTGCGGACGAGCTCATCGCCGCGCTCGATGATGCGCCGGCTCACGAGCTCGCGTGGGCGCTCGGGGCCGAAGGTGAAGAGGTGGTCGCCGGCATCCTGGACGCAGCTGCGGAACTCCGCGGCTTCGGCGTCCTGCACGATCTCTCGATCCCCGGCAGCCGCGCCAACATCGACCATGTCGTGGTCGGTGCCGCGGGCGTCACTGTCATCGACACGAAGGCATGGTCGGGCGCTGTCCGGGTCAGCCACGGAGGGGTCCGCATAGGGGGCTGGAACAAACGGGAGGACCTCGAGGCCATCGTCGACCAGGTCAAGCTCGTGGCCGACACTCTCCGCGACAGCGGCTTTGAGGTGCCGGTCCGCGGCGCCCTCTGCCTCGCCAATCGCAACGCCGGAGCGCCCGTCGTCGGCCGGGAGACGCGGGGAGTGACCATCGGGACCCCCGAGGCGGTCGTCGCGTCGGTGTCCCGCCCAGGCTCGACGACGCGCGTGGACGCGCTGACGATCATGGGCGTCTTGGAGCAGCGGTTCCGCCCCCGGGCCGTGGTGCCCGTCGGCAGCGTCCTGGTCGTAGTCCCGGCGACCTCGGCACCGCCCTCGCTACCGGCGACCCGGGCGCGGCGCGGCCCCACGCGGAAGCCTGCGACCGTCGCGCGTCAGCGACGCCGGGGGCGGTCGTCGGGGCCGCGACGCCCGGTCAAGGGCGAGTCGCTCGGTGCGCTTCTCCTCAGGCTGGCTCTCGTGGGGGCGTTGTTCTGGGGAGCGCTGACGGCGCTTCACCACGCCGGCGAGCACTCCCGCCTGACGACCACGCAGGTGCTCGCCATGCGTCCCGGGCTGCGCGCCCGCGCGGTCGCGGCGGCCGGCGGCCCTGTGCACGGGCCGTCGATCGCCTGGACACCGGCGCGCGCTCGCCTGCGCTACCGCCGCGGGAGCTGCCACATCCGCATCGACGTCGAGCGGGCTTCTGCGCGCTCGGCGGCGGACGGCGTCCTGACCAGCGGGTCCGGGTGCCGCAGGTCCTGAGTCGTTGATCAATGGCAGTCCGGGCTGTAGATGAGCCGGCGGTTGTAGTACGTCGCGTGCTCGGTCACCCGGACGGTGATGTCGCACTCGACGTCGGTCGCGTATTCGAGCGTCACGGGGCAGTCGACGACGAGCGCGCCAGCGCGGGAGCACTCGTACGACAGGCCGGCCCGCACGCCGATGCAGTCGTCGAGCTGGTTGCAGAGGCGGCGCGCGAAGCCCGCGGCCTGCGTCTTCGCCTCGGGCTTGGACAGGTAGCTGTAGGCGGCGGCGGCGGTGGGAAGCGCGGTGGCGGCGAGGACCACCAGGAGGGTCAGGGGCCACGCGTGTCGGCGGCGACGAAGGACGGGGAAGGACGAGATGAACACTTCGGGTCTCCTTCGACGGATCGTTGACGTTGACGTCGAGGTCGCGGGGCGCACCGCGTTTCTGACCGACCACCCACCTCGCCCCGCCCGCCGCCGTATCCGCGCCCGGTTCGGCCCGGTTGGCGTCGATTCCGCAGACCCCTCCCGTCCGCCTGTCAGATCCACCCCACACCGCACGACCCGCCCGTCCCGTGGCGTCTCCCGAACCACTTCCCGAACACGTCCTCGACGGCCTGACCGACGAGGAGCTCATCGCCTACATCGCCGCGATGCGTTCCCGCGGGAACGCGGAGGCGGCCGCGACGGGGCTCGGGGTGCTCGTCTTCGGCCACTGGGAGAACGTGCGGCGCCGGGTGGCGCTGCGGGTGCCGCCGGTCGAGGTCGAGGACCTCACCGGGGAGATCATCACGAGCGCGGTGCGGTCGGCGTTCGACGGCACCTCGGAGGGCGAGTTCATCGTCTGGCTCGGGACGATCGTCAAGCGCCGGATCGCCGACTTCTACCGGCTGCGCGAGCGGCGCCTGGACACCGCATCGCTCGACTCGATCGCGGAGGGCGGGCGCGAGCCGGCGACGGACGGTGAGATCGACCTGGGCGGGTACCTCGAGGTCCAGGCCGTCATCGTCGACCTGCTCGGCTCGCGGTCGGACGCGCACCGTCGCGTCATCGAGATCATGGTCTTCGACGACCTGCCGGCGAGCCCCGCCGTCGCCGAGGTCGACGGCATGACCGCGGCGAACGCCTACCAGGTCGTGACGCGCTTCCGGGCGGAGCTCCGGCGGCGCCTGGCCGAGCGCGATGCTGACGCAGACCCGGCATGAGCACCGTCGAGCGACTTCTCAAGCAGTTCATCGCCGCCGACCGGAACGGGGGCGACGCGCCGGACCCGGCGGCGTACGTCAAGCAGCTCACGGGCGCCGACCGCGAGGAGCTCATCGTCCTCATCGACGCCTACCTCGCCCGGGCGCCACGCCGCGCCTTCGACCGCGACGCGTTCGCGGCGTCCGGAGCCAGTGCGCTCACCGACGACCTGCAGCAGGCGCTCGACAGCGACGCCGGCACATGGCCCGCGCTGCTGCCGCGCCTGCGTCACCGCGCACGCCTCACCCGCGCGCAGCTCGTCAGCCGCCTGGCCGCCGCCCTCGGCGTCCCCGCGCAGGAGCACACCGTCCATCGCTACTACCACGCGATGGAGCAGGGGACGCTCCCCGCGGACGGCGTCACGGACCGCGTCCTCGAGGCGCTCGCCGCGATCGTCGGGACGACGGCGGACACGCTCCGCAGAGCCGGCGAGCGGATCACGCCCCCGCCCGCCCCTGGGGGCCACGCCGCCTTCGCGCGCCACGCCCGCCCGGACCCGGCCTACCCGTCCTTCGCCGCGCCGCCGGCGATGTCGTCGCCGGGCTTCCACGCGTCCGACCTGCGGGCGACCCCGACGCCCGCCGGCACGCCCGACGAGCGCAGCACCGCCGGCGACGTCGACGCGCTCTTCACCGGCCGCCGCCGGTCAGGTCGCGGGTAGCGCCGGCGACTGTTCGGGGATGGAGCACCGTCCCGACCCGCTGCGCGCCTACGCCAACGCGGTCCGCGCGGGAGACCGCCGGCTCGCCGGCCTCATCGCCGCGCGCGTCTTCCGCCGCGACCGCCGTCGTGCCGCCGCACCGCTACCACCGGAGGCCGGGGGCGGCCCGACGCCCGCCGCCCGCGAGACCTTCCGCCGCCTGCGCGACCACCTCGGGATCTAGGCTGCGCAGACCGTGGAGGAGATCGAAGAGCGCGCGGATCGCATCCTCGCCGGGACCCCGGAGTACCTGTGGGACGGCGAGCGCCTCCCGGTCCCGATCGAGGACATCACGGACTCCGTCTTCGGCCTCCTGGTCCGCGACGTCGTGACCTGGCCGGGGCGCCCGGGGCGCCCGCGGTCGGCGTCGGCCAGTCGCTCAGCGGCCTGCTGCTCCCGTCGCGCGGTGAGATCTGGGTCAACGCCGACGAGGCCCGCCGCTGGCCGCCGCGCCGCCGCTTCACGATCGGCCACGAGGTCGGGCACTGGGTCCTGCACCGCCAGCCCGGGCAGCAGGCGCTCTTCTGCCGCCACACGAGCATCCACGAGCCCGAGCACCCGCCGGCCGAGCCCCCGCGCGACATCGAGGAGGAGGCGAGCGCCTTCGCGGCCGCGCTCCTCATGCCGCGCTGGCTCTTCGTCCGCGAGCACGCCCGCTGCGACGGCGACGTGGAGACGCTGTGCGAGACGTTCGGGACCTCGCGCGCGGCGACCGCGCGGCGGGTGGCGGCGCTGTTCGGCGGTTGAGCGACGGGGACGCCGGACGGGAGCCGGCGGGCGCCCGTCCGTCCGCGGCGCCCCCGATCAGGCACGCGTCTCACGGGTCGTTCGCTCGCGTGCACCCGCAGCGTGCGGTCAAACGTGGGTATATCCCTGTTTTGACCGCACGCTGCGGCAGGTCGACCGCTCGACCGCCCGCCCCCGCCGGCCCGCACCGGCCGCCCACCCGTCACTCCCTCAGCGCCTCGACACAGAACCCCCGGTTCCGCACCACCGCCTCCCGCACGTTCGCCGGCAGGTCGTCGCGCTCCAGCAGCGCGTCGCAGGCCTCGAGCGCCCGCCCCGTCTCGCCGACCCAGTACGCCGCGATCGAGAACTCGAAGCGGATGCCCCAGCGGTAGACCCACGGCTCCACGAACAACACGTCGCTGGCGGGGACGGGGATGGTCAGCGCCCGCTCGGCGAGGACGAAGGCGAGCTGCCAGCGCGCGCGCTCCCGCAGGCCGCCGAGGTGGTCGTAGAGCGCCTCGACCCGCGAGGGCCGGTGCTCCCACGCGCGCTGGAAGAGGTCCGCCGCGAGCGGCCACTCGCCGAGCCGCGCCCGGGCGACGCCGGCCTGGCGCAGCGCGCAGTAGACCTCCTCGTCCCACCCGCCCATCCCGGCCCGCTGCTCGTAACGCTCCGCCGCGTCGGCCAAGCGCCGGAGGCCGAGGTACGTCTGCGCGAGGTAGAAGCACGACCGCGTGTCCCCCGGATTGCGCGCGAGCTCGGCCTCGAGCAGGCGCGCGTCCGCCTGCCAGCGCTGCTCGCGTCCGGTGCCCCCGTCCGCCCGGTCGGTGATCCGGAAGCCCTCCAGGGTCTCCGACACGTAGCCGGCGTCCGACGCGAGGTACTCGTGGACGACGCCCTCGAACCGCCACGCGCGGTCGTTGCGCACGAGGTTCGGCAGCTACCACTCGGCGGTGCCGTCCGCGCTCACGAGCCGCACGTGGTACGCGTCCGCCGTGAGGGACGCCAGGGCGGCCGGGTCCCCCGAGGCGACGTGGTCGGCGTCGAGGACGAGCGTGTAGTCGGCCCGCCCGCGCGCGAGGGCCAGCGCCTCGGTCCGGTTCGCGCCGAAGCTCACCTACGGGCGCACATGCAGCTCGCCCGGCACCCCGGCGAGGGCCGCGCGCACGCGGTCGGGCGTGTCGTCGGTCGAGCCGGTGTCGCAGACGACCCACGCGTCGACGAACGGGCGCACGGCGGCGAGGCAGCGCTCGATCACCGCCGCCTCGTCCTTGACGATGCGCCGCCTCGTCCTTGACGATCATCGCCAGGCAGACCGTCGTCCTCCCGCTGCTCATCGAGGCAGACCCTAGCCGCGTGGGTCATGTGGCCGAAATCACTTCCACCGGCCCACTCCGACGTGCGACCATCGACCGTGGCACCGGAAACCAGGGGGACCAGACCATGTTCGACGTGATCGTTGTCGGGACCGACGGATCGGACACCGCGGAGGAGGCCACGAAGGCCGCGATCGAGCTCGCGGGGCAGCACGAGGCGACGCTGCACGTCGTCAGCTCCTACAAGCCGAAGGGCGCGGCCCACGCGCAGGGCGGCGGGGGCGAGCACTGGGACGTGAAGCCGCGCGACGGCGTCGACGCGATCCTCGAGGCGGCCGCCGCGCGCGCTCGCCGCCAGGACGTCAGCGTCGAGGTGCACGCGTCCAAGCAGGACCCGGCGAAGGCGATCCTCGACGTCGCGGCGTCCGTCGACGCCGACCTCATCGTCGTCGGCAACCGCGGCATGCAGGGGGCGAAGCGCCTCCTCCTCGGCAGCGTCCCGAACAGCATCGCCCACGGCGCGGGCTGCCACGTCCTCGTGCTCAAGACGACCTGACGGCGGCGCTCGTCGCCGCGCTGCATCACGTCGCGCAGCACTCTGGATTTACGCCGGATTCCGGCGTAGTGTGCTGCGCATGATGAGGGGCATCGGGACGAAGACGACGGTGGCGCTCGCCGGGATGGCGGGCGCCGGACTCGCGGCGTCGGGCGGGCTCTCGCTCGCCGTCGCCGCGACGGCGGATCCTCCGCCCAGGCTCACCGAGCTGAAGTACGGCAAGATCCATCAGCCCGGGACGGCCGGCCGCGTCGACCAGTTCCGCCTGATGGTGAACGATCCGAACGGTCAGGTCGTGACGATCACGATCGACTCCAAGGCGGGCGTGCTGAAGGCCAAGCGCGCCTGTGGTGCCGGCGGCCGCATCAACGGCGGCACGACGACGGCCTACATCCCGGCGGTCCTGCCGAAGGGCGCCCAGAAGGTCACCGTCACGCTCAGCTCGACGCACTGCAACGGCCGGAAGCCGGGCAGGCTCCAGCGCAGGACGTTCGTCCGCTATCTCAAGGTCCGGTAGGGCCGCACGGCGGACGCATGACCGGACGGCGGGTCGCCATGCGACCCGCCGCCCGTGACGCGCGGGCTAGAAGATCGACCCGATGCGGAAGGCGAAGGCGAGCGCCTTCGACCTGTGCAGCTTCGGCCCCGCGTTGACGTAGAACCGGTAGGAGCCCCTCCGGTACCTGCGCGGCGCGATGACGCGCCGGGCGCTGACGTAGCCGCACGCGTTCGCGCGGCCGAGCGGGACCCGGCGCAGGACGACGCTGCTGCCCGGCTTCGTCACGAAGCCGTAGAGCGTCTGGTTCGCGAACGGGGTGCCCGAGACGGCAACCTTGCGGTGCGCGCGCGGGCTGCGCGGCGTGCTCGAGATGCTCAGCGCGAGGTTCGTGATGAGCGCGCTGCCGATCGGGACCTCCTGGCCGCCCGTGCCGTAGTCCTGCACGGTGAGGTCGACCCTGCGACCGGCCGTCGGGTTGATCGTCCCGCCGGGCGGAGAGACGTCCTCGATCTGCGCGGTCGCGTTGCCGGCGCCGTCGAACGTCCCGGTCGTCGACCCGGCCGAGCCGGTGCCCGGGCCGCCGGGGACGCTCGCCGCGAGGATGTAGTCGGCTCCGGGGGTGCCGCCGGTCAGGGCGACGACGAGCGGCTCGGAGCCCTTCGTCGGGATGTGCGAGAAGCACGGCTTGGCGACGGTGCCGGTGACGGCGAGCGCGGTCCCCGGGGCGGCGAGCCCCGCGACGACAGCCGCAGCGCCGGCGAGCAACGTGCGCCGGCGACGGGGCGCCGGGGCGATGGACGGGACGCAGAGGTTGAGGTTCACGGGACGACACTTTCCTAAGAACCGGATTCCGTCACCCGCGACGGCGTGTCGCGTGTATGTGCGCGAACCCCAATTCTCGCGCCTCGTCGTCGCGGACCGCCGCGCGCCGCCGCGCGCCGCGATGAGTTCCGCCCGCCCCGACCGTCAAGGACCCTATGAGCGACGCCCCCGCCATCGCGACCCACGACCTGCGCCGGACGTTCAAGGACGTCGACGCCGTCCGCGGCGTGAACCTCTCGATCGCCCCCGGCGAGGTCTTCGGCTTCCTCGGCCCCAACGGCGCCGGCAAGACGACGACCGTCCGGATGCTCTGCACGCTGCTGCCGCCGACCGGGGGCACCGCGACCGTCGCGGGGCTCGACGTCGTGAGGGACGCCGCGCAGGTCCGCCGGTCGATCGGCGTCGCGCTCCAGGAGATCGGCCTGGACCCCGTGCAGTCCGGCCGCGAGCTGCTCGAGCTGCAGTGCGGCCTCTACGGGATCCCGGCCGCGCGCGCGAGGACGCGGGCCCAGGAGCTGCTCGAGCTCGTCGGCCTCGCGGACGTCGGCGAGCGCCGCACGAAGACGTACTCCGGCGGCATGAAGCGCCGCCTGGACCTCGCGAGCGCGCTCGTCCACGAGCCGCAGGTCCTCTTCCTCGACGAGCCGACGACGGGGCTGGACCCCGCCTCGCGGCGCACGGTCTGGGACGAGGTCCGGCGCATCAACGAGGCGGGGACGACGGTCTTCCTCACGACGCAGTACCTCGAGGAGGCCGACCAGCTCTGCGACCGCCTCGCGATCATCGACGCCGGGACGATCGTCGCGGACGGCACGCCGGAGGAGCTGAAGGCCCGGATGGGCCACGACGTCGTCGCCCTCACCTTCGACGACCCGGGCAACGGCACCGTCACCGCGGCGGAGAGGGCGGTCGCGGGCCTCGAGGGCCTCGAGCGCACCGTCACCGAGCGCGACGGCACCGCCCTGTACGTCCGGGACGGCGCCGCCGCCATCACCGAGATCGTCCGCCTGCTCGACGCCGCCGGTCTGCGGGCGAAGACGATCAACCTCGCCCGCCCGTCGCTCGACGACGTCTTCCTGCAAGCCACCGGTCGACGCCTGGAAGGCGCCGAGAAGGAGACCGCCGCATGACCGAGATCGCCCTGCTCGCCCGCCGCTCCGTCCGCGAGATCCTCCGCTACCCCGAGGCGACGATCCCCGGCCTCTTCATCCCGCTCTTCTTCCTCGCCGTGAACGTCGGCCAGGTCGCCAAGACGTTCCCGTCCACGACGCCCTTCCTCCACGGCCAGGGCTACGTCGCCTTTCAGCTGCCGGTCTCGCTCATGTTCGCGGTCGCGACCGCGGCGTCCGGCCTCGCGCTCGTCACCGAGATCGACATCGGCTACTTCGACAAGCTCCTCGCCGCCCCGATCCGCCGCTCGTCGATCATCTTCGGCCGCCTCGCCGCCGACTTCGTGCGCGGCCTCGTCGGCTCGACGTTCGTGCTCCTCGCGGGCTTCGCCTTCGGCGCCCACATCGAGGCCGGCCCGCTCGGGGCGGTGCTGCTCGTCTTCCTCGCCGCCTGCTTCGGCGTCGGCTACGCGGGGTTCGGCGTCCTCGTCGCGCTGCGGACCCGCAACGTCCAGGCGACGAACACGAGCTTCCTCCTGTTCTTCCCGCTGCTCTTCCTCTCGCCGAACTTCGTCCCCTTCGACCGCCTCTCCCCGGTCATGGAGGCGCTCGCGCGCGCGAACCCGGTGAGCTACGTCATCGACGGCCTGCGCTCGCTCGTCATCGAGGGCTGGGAGTGGGACAAGCTCGCCTACTGCACGCTCGTCATCGTCGGCCTCATCGCCATCCTCACGACGCTGTCGCTGCGCGCGATCGAGCAGTACGACCGGTAGGACGCGCGGCCGGCCCGACCCCGCGCGGGTGCCCGGTCGCGGAGCACCCGCGCCGCGGTCGGTCATCATGGGGGTCGATGCTGCAGCGTTACCGAGCGACGGGGGCCGATCTCCCCTTCGCGGACCTCCGGCGTGCCCACGGCGTCGCGATGGAGGGGTACTTCTGGCGGCTCAGCGACCCGGCGTCCGGTCGCGTCATCGTCGCGCTCTGCGGCATCCACCGCGGGCGCGCCGGGTCGCCGTGGGCGAACGTCGCCATCGCGGCGCACCCGGGGGACTTCATCGCCGCCGCCGACCTCGCCGGCGGGACGGCGGACCCGGCCGGCCTCGGCGTCCTCGTGGGCGAGGGGGCCTTCGAGGCCGGGCCGGCGCGCGTGCGCGCAGATCTCGGCGAGCGCGGCGCCCTGGACCTCACGCTCCACGACGTGCACGCCTGGCCGCGCCGCGTGCTCGGCGGGATGGGGACCGGGCAGGTCGTCCCCGGCCTGAGCCAGCACTGGCACCCGCACGTGCTCGGCGCCCGCGCGAGCGGCACCGTCCGCCTCGGCGTGGAGACCATCGACCTCGACGGCTTCCGCGTCTACGCCGAGAAGAACTGGGGCCGGGACGGCTTCCCCGACCGCTGGTGGTGGGGTCACGCGCAGCACTTCGAGGACGCGCCCGACACGTGCGTCGCGTTCGCCGGCGGCGCGGTCACCGTCGGCCCGTTCGACACGACGGCGACCGCGCTCGTCGTCCGCCGCGGCGACACCCTCATCCGCCTCGGCGACCCGGTCCTGTCGCCCGTGCGCGCGGAGGTGGGCGGCGGCTCCTGGCACCTGAGGGCCCGCGGCCCGCGCTGGGGCGTCGAGCTCACGGCGACCGCCGACCCGCAGGACGCGCACGTGCTCCCGGTCCCGCTGCCCGCGCGCGGGTACAGCGTCGCGGGCGCGCTGCAGCAGTTCGCGGGGGACCTGCACCTCGTCCTGCGCCGGCGCGGGCGGATCGTCTACGCGGGCCGCTCGCCGCTCGCCGGCCTCGAGGACGGCGGCCGCGACGCCGTCGAGCGCGAGATCGAGCGGCGGAAGGTGACGGCGTGAGCGCCGCCGGCCACCGTCCCGACCTCGACGCCTGGCTCGCGGACCCGGCGATCCGCACGCGCCACCGGCGCGCCGCGGCGGCCGAGCCGGACGCGGTGTGGGACGCGGCGGCGTCCGTCCGCCTCGACGAGACGCGCACGCTCGGTCGGCTCGTGCAGTGGCGCATCCCGACGACGAAGCCGGACGTCGGCTTCCGCGAGCTGCTGTCCTCGCCGCCGTTCACGGTCCTCGCCGAGGGCGAGCGCTGGTCGGTCTCCGGCCTCTGCGGCCAGATCTGGACGACGAGCGTCGACTACCCGCGCGTCGACGAGCACGCCTTCCGGACCTGGGACCGCTCGCGGACCGTGCGCGTCCTCTTCGGCCACTGGGTCGAGCCCGACGGGGACGGCCGCCACGCGATCGTCAGCGAGGCGCGCGTGGAGCCGGTCGACCGCGCGGCGCGGTGGGCGCTGCGCTCGCTGTGGCTCGGCGTGCGGCCGTTCGAGCGGCTCATCGGCGCCGAGCCGCTGAGCCTCGTCGCGCGCCGCGCCGAGCAGCAGGGCGCCTCGGCGTGACGCGCGGCGGCTAGCCTCGGACCCCGATGGCCGACGACGACTCCACCCCGACCTCGCGCCTGCAGCGCACCGCGCGCCTCGGCGGCCTCGTCGCCGGGCAGGGCGCCCGCGTCGCCGGCGGCCGCGCGATCGACCGCGTCCGCTCCGACGACGCGAAGGCGCGCGCGCAGCGCAAGCGGACCGCCGCCGTCGTCGAGCAGATCGTCGTCCAGCTCGGCCAGATGAAGGGCGCGGCGATGAAGCTCGGGCAGGTGCTCTCGACGATCGAGCTGCCCGGCCTGGAGCCCGAGGACGCCGAGCGCATCAAGGCCCGGCTTGCCGAGCTGCGCGACCAGGCGCCGCGCGTCGACTACCCGCGCCTGGAGAAGCTCATGGCGCAGGAGTGGGGCGAGCCGGTCGGCCGCGTCATGGCGGACATCGACCCGGTCGCGGTCGCCGCCGCGTCGATCGGGCAGGTGCACCGCGCGCAGACGAAGGACGGGCGCGACGTCGCAATCAAGGTCCAGTACCCGGGGATCGCCGAGGCGGTCGAGACCGACCTGCGCAACCTCAAGCTCCTCATGCCGCTGCTCGGCCGGATCGCTCCCGGGCTCGACACGAAGGCGCTCGCGCGGGAGCTCGCCGAGCGGATCTCCGAGGAGCTCGACTACGAGCTCGAGGCGCAGTCCCAGCGGCGCGTCGCGCGCGGCTGGCGCGACCACCCGCACGTCGCGGTGCCCGGCGTCCTCACCGACGTGTCGACCCGCCGCGTCCTCGTCACCGAGTACGTCGAGAGCGAGGGCTTCGGCGTCATGCGCACCCACGACGAGCCCGCGCGCGACCGCTACGCCGAGGTCATCCACCGCTTCTTCCACGACACGGCGGGGCGGCTCGGCCTCGCGCTCGGGGACCCGCACCCGGGCAACGTCCTGCTCGCGCGCGACGGGCGGCTGACCTTCATCGACTTCGGGATGCTGCGCCGGCTGCCGCCGGACTACCTCGCGCGCGAGGGGGACGTCTACCGGGCCCTCCGAGCCGACGACACGGGCGCGCTGCGGCGCACGATGGACGAGCTCGGCTACCTGCCGCCGCCGTGGCGCCACCCGGACGAGCTGCTCTTCGCGTACATGCGCACCGCGGCGGCGTGGATGCTCGACGACCCGCAGCCGCGGCGGCTCTCGGGCACGACCGGCTACGAGATCGCCGACGCGATCTTCGCGCTGCCGGCGGGCTGGCTCGACATGGTGAAGTCCTTCACGCTCCCGTCCGAGGCGGTGCTCCTGCGCCGGATGGAGAACGTCGTCTTCTCGGTCTGCTGCGACCTGCGCGCGAGCGGCGACTGGCGCGCGCTCGCCGACGAGCTGCTCGCGCGCGAGGAGCCGCGCACCGTGCTCGGGCAGGAGCACGCGGAGTGGGTCGCAGGCGGGCGCGGGCGCTGAGCGTGGCTCAGGTTCGCGCTGCGGGAACCTGAGCCACACTCGGGCGGCGGCCTCGGGGTGTGCCCTATCGCCCTGTCAAGACGGCGTGTCGGCGGCCGCATGTGTGCGTTCGCGGGCGCACACGGGCCGGGCCGGGGCGGGGCGCGACGGGCACCTTGGAGGGGTGCATCCGTCCGTCCTGAAGCTCGTGCATCCCTCGGCGCACGCGGCGCTCGAGGCGATCGTGCGGCACGACGCCGCGGCGATCCTCGCCTGCCTCGACGCGGCCGCCCCCCTCGTCGACGGCCCCGTCCACGCCGCGGCCGTCGACCACGACCGCGGTGAGGACGCGCTCGCGCCGGCGTCCGTCCGCTTCGGCCTCGCGGCCGACCGGGACGCCGCCCTCGCCGCCGAGTCGCCCTTCGGCGCCTTCGCGCGCACCTGGGACGCGAGCGCGTTCGCCGGCCCGCGCCTCGTCCCCGACCCCGACCCGCGGGCGGACTTCGAGTTCGTCGAGGAGCGCGAGCGCGTCCTCGAGCAGCTCGGCGAGGGGACGACGCTCACCCGCCACGTCCTCAACGCCGCCGCGCTCGAGGTCAACCGGGCGCTCGCGGACGGCGCCGTGACCGCCCTCCCGCGCACCGAGGACTTCGTCGTCTTCGTCCCGGACGAGGAGCCCGGGGCGCGCCTCATCGCGAACCTCCGCCTCGCGACCCCCGAGCCGGTGGCCGCGCGGCTGCGCGCGCACGGCCTGCTCCCCGACCGCGTCACCGAGCTCGAGGGCTTCTACACGGCCGGCGGGCGAGCGTGAGGCCTGCGGGCGGGTAGCATCGAGCCCCGTGGATCAACTCGCAGACGGGGTGTGGCAGCTCAAGGGCTTCCCGCCGAACAACATCAACGTGTACGTCCTGGGCGACGTCCTCGTCGACGCGGGGCTCGCGTTCGACAAGGGGCGCATCCTCAAGCAGCTGAAGGGCCGCACGATCAGCGCCCACGCCCTCACGCACGCGCACTTCGACCACTACGGCGCGAGCCACGCGGTCTGCGAGGCGCTGTCGATCCCGTTCTGGGTCGGCGAGAAGGACGTCGAGGCGGTCGAGAGCGGCAAGATGGTCGGCCTCGGCGACCGGATGCTCCCGGCGGCCCGCGCGCAGCGCGTCGCGCGTGTCCTCAAGGAGGGCGACGAGGTCGGCGGCTTCACCGTGCTCGACACGCCGGGGCACTCGCCGGGCCACGTCTCCTACTGGCGCGAGAGCGACCGCACGCTCGTCTGCGGCGACGTCATGTGGGGCTACAACCCGTTCCGCATGGGCGGCCCGATCATGGAGCCGTTCTCCTTCGTCAGCCCCGACCACAAGCGCAACCGCGAGTCGGCGCGCCGCCTCGCGGGGCTGAACCCGGCGCTCATCTGCTTCGGCCACGGCGCACCCTGCCGCGACCCGCAGCGCTTCTTCGACGCGGTTGCAAAGCTGCCGGCGGGGTAGACCTGCCGGGTGGCTGCCTGCACCCTCCTCCTCGGTCCCCTCCTGCGGCACGTCGGCGAGACCGACGCGACCGTATGGGTCGAGACCGACCGGCCGTGCACGGTGGAGGTCCTCGGTCAGACCGAGACGACCTTCACCGTCGCCGGTCACCACTACGCGCTGCTCGTCCTCGACGGGCTGGAGCCGGCGAGCGCCACCGCCTACGACGTGCGGCTCGACGGCGCCGTCGCGTGGCCGGCGGAGGGTGAGCCCGGTGGCCTCATCCGGACGCTGGGCGGCGACGGCGGCTTCACGCTCGCCTTCGGCTCCTGCCGCGTCTCGCTCCCGCACGAGGAGCCGTACACGCTGACGAAGGACGAGGACCCCGCGGGCCGCGAGGTCGACGCGCTCGTCGCGCTCGGGCGGCGCATGGGCGGCCAGCCGCCGGGCCGCTGGCCGGACGCGCTGCTGCTCGTCGGGGACCAGGTCTACGCCGACGAGGTCTCCCCGGCGATCGCCGAGCGCATCGCCGCGCGGCGTGACCCGACGGTCGGCGCCGGCGAGGAGGTCGCCGACTTCGAGGAGTACACGTGGCTCTACCGCGAGGCGTGGGGCGACCCCGCGCTGCGCTGGATGCTCAGCGTCCTGCCGACGTCGATGATCTTCGACGACCACGACGTCCACGACGACTGGAACACCTCCGGCACCTGGGAGCGCCAGATGCGCGCGACCGACTGGTGGGAGGACCGCATCATCGGCGCGTACGTCTCCTACTGGATCTACCAGCACCTCGGGAACCTCGCCCCGGCGGACCTGCGCGAGCACGACCTCTTCCAGCGCGTGCGCGCGATGGGCGACGAGGACGCCTGGCCGGAGCTGCGGCGGTACGCGTGCGAGGCGCGGGACGAGGTGGCCGGGACGCGCTGGAGCTTCGTGCGCGACTTCGGCACGGCGCGGATGGTCGTCCTCGACTCGCGCGCGGGGCGCATCATCGCCGACGACACGCAGCGCCAGATGCTGTCCGACGAGCAGTGGGCGTGGGCGGCCGAGCACCTCACGGGCGACGTCGACCACCTCCTCGTCGCCACGACGCTGCCGCTCTTCCTCGCGCCCGGGCTGCACGCCCTGGAGGGCTGGAACGAGGCGGTCTGCGCCGGCGCATGGGGGCGCGGGGCGGCGTGGGCCGGCGAGAAGATCCGGCAGGCGCTCGACCTCGAGCACTGGGCGGCCTTCCGCTCCTCCTTCGACCACCTCGTCGACGAGCTGCGCGCGGTCGGGGCGGGGGAGCGCGGCGCGCCGCCCGCGTCGATCGTCCTCCTCTCCGGGGACGTGCACCATGCGTACCTCGCGGAGGTCGGCTACCCGCGGGCGGCCGGCGTGCAGAGCGCGGTCGTGCAGGCCGTCTGCTCGCCGGTCCGCAACCCGCTCGACCACCGCGAGCGGCGGATGCTCCGCGGCGCGCTGTCGACGTCGGCGAGCATCGCGGCGGGGACGCTCGCGCGGCTCGCGGGCGTCCGCGAGCCGGCCGTGCGCTGGCGCTTCCCCGAGGCCCCGACCTTCGACAACCAGATCGCGTCGCTGTCCCTGCGCGGTCGCGCGGCGCGGCTGACGATCGAGAAGACCTCGGTGGAGGACCGCGCCGCGCCGCGCCTGCACTGCTCGCTGGACCGCATCATCACGGGCGGCTGAGCGGGGGCGGCGCGAGGGGTCGCCCGACGCCCGGGCGCGCCTCCACACAACAGAGCACCTGTTTGGTAAATTCGATTCATGTCCACCACCATGCCGTCGCCCGCGAAGCGGACGATCTTCGAGCCGGAGCACGACGACCTCCGCGAGAGCTACGCCACGTTCCTCCAGAAGGAGGTCGTCCCGAAGTACGACGAGTGGCACAAGGCGCAGCTCGTCGGGCGCGAGCTCTTCACGAAGAGCGCCGAGCACGGGTTCCTCGCGATGGAGGTGCCGGACGAGTACGGCGGCCCCGGCGTGGAGGACTGGCGCTTCAACGTCGTGCTCGCCGAGGAGGCGGTCAAGGCCGGCGTCGGCGACGCGATGGCGGGTCCGCTGCTGCACTCCGATGTCGTCCTGCCGTACATCATGGCCTCGGCCGACGACGAGCAGAAGCAGCGCTGGCTGCCCGGCATCGCCTCCGGCGAGCAGGTCCTCGCGATCGCGATGACGGAGCCCGGCACGGGCTCGGACCTCGCGGGCATCAAGTCGACGGCGAAGCGCGACGGCGACTCCTACATCCTCAACGGCGCGAAGACGTTCATCACGAACGGCATCAACGCCGACCTCGTCGTCGTCGCGGCGCGCACGAGCGAGGACCCGCATCGCGGGCTCTCGATGTTCGTCGTGGAGCGCGGGATGGACGGCTTCGAGCGCGGCAAGCAGATCGAGAAGCTCGGTCAGCACGCGTCCGACACCGCGGAGCTCTTCTTCACCGACGTGCGCCTCCCGGCGGAGAACCTCCTCGGCGAGGAGGGCACCGGCTTCTTCCAGCTCGTCGGGCGCCTCGTCCCCGAGCGCCTCATCCTCGCGGTGAGCTCGACCGCCGGCTGCGAATCCGCGTTCGCGATGACGATGGACTACATCAAGGAGCGCAAGGCGTTCGGCAAGCCGATCGGCTCCTTCCAGAACTCGCGCTTCGCGATGGCCGAGCTCGCGACGAAGATCGAGCTCACCCGCTGCTTCGTCGACCGCTGCATCGACCGCTACGTCGCGGGCACCTGCACCGTGCAGGAGGCGGCGATGGCGAAGTACTGGGCGACCGACCTGCTCTGCGAGGTCACCGACGTCGGCGTCCAGCTCCACGGCGGCTACGGCTACACGATGGAGTACCCGATCGGGAAGGCGTGGGTCGACGCGCGCATCGGCAAGATCTACGCGGGGACGAACGAGATCATGAAGGAGCTCATCGGCAAGACGATGGGCCTGTGACGACCTCGCGCAGGGCGCTCGGTTGCCACTGCGAGTTCCTCGCCCAGAGGCTCGGAACATCGCGGCGGTGACGTGACGCATCGCGGCTAGGGTGGTGCCATGAGCACCCCTCAGCGGCGGACGAACTCCGGCTTCGGCCCGAGGACCACGGCGGCGGAGGTCATCGCCGGCACCGACCTGTCGGGCCGGACCGTGATCGTCACCGGCGGCTACTCGGGCCTCGGCCTCGAGACGGTACGGGCGCTCGCGGGGGCGGGCGCCCATCCCGTCGTTCCCGCGCGCCGCCCGGACCACGCGCGCGCGGCGCTGGCGGACGCCGGGCTCGGGGGCGACGCGGTCGAGGTCGACGAGCTCGACCTCGCCGACCTCGAGAGCGTCGCCGCCTTCGCGGAGCGCTTCCTCGCGACCGGCCGCCCGCTGGCGATCCTCATCAACAACGCGGCGGTCATGGCCTGCCCGGAGACGCGGGTCGGCGACGGGTGGGAGGCGCAGCTCGCGACGAACCACCTCGGGCACTTTGCGCTGACGAACCGCCTGTGGCCGGCGCTCGCGGCCGCGAACGGCGCGCGGGTCGTCGCGCTCTCCTCGACCGGGCACAAGCTCTCGCCGTTCCGCTTCGACGACCCGTGGTTCCGCGAGCGGCCCTACGACAAGTGGCAGGCCTACGGCCAGGCGAAGACCGCCAACAGCCTCTTCGCGGTCCGCCTCGATGCGCTCGGCCGCGACCACGGCGTCCGTGCGTTCGCCGTCCACCCCGGCGGGATCATGACCCCGCTGCAGCGCCACCTCACCCGCGAGGAGATGATCGTCAGCGGCTGGATGGACGAGGAGGGCAACCTGCACGAGCGCTTCAAGACCGTCGAGCAGGGGGCGGCGACCTCGGTGTGGGCGGCGACGTCGACGGCGCTCGACGGCGAGGGCGGTGTCTACTGCGAGGACTGCGACGTCGCGGACCCGACCGAGGTCGGGTCGCCCGAGGCGCGCATCCGCGGCGTGGACGCGCACGCGATCGACCCGGACGCGGCCGCGCGCCTGTGGGCATGGTCGGCGGAGGTCACCGGCGTGGACGCCTTCGCGGGCGCGCCGTCGTAGGGGCGGCTCGCATGGCCCGCGTCTACGAGGAGCTCTCCGACGCCCAGCGCGAGTGGATCGCCGCGCAGGCGGTCTTCTTCGTGGGGACCGCGCCCCTCGCCGCCGACGGGCACCTGAACCTCTCGCCGAAGGGGCCGATCGGGTCGCTCGCCGTGCTCGGCCCGCGCGAGGTCGCCTACCTCGACGTCGTCGGTAGCGGCGCCGAGACGATCGCGCACCTGCGGGAGAACGGCCGCATCGTCCTCATGCTCTGCGCGTTCAGCGGACCGCCGCGGATCCTGCGCCTGCACGGGACGGGGACGGTGGCGCTCCCGGGCGAGGCGGCGTACGACGAGCTGCTGGCCCGGGGGGCGTTCGCCGACCCCTCGCGCCCGGAGGCCCGTCGCGCGATCGTCCACGTCGCGGTGCAGCGGATCGCCGACGCGTGCGGCTACGGCGTCCCGCTCATGGACCACGTCGGCGAGCGCGAGCACGCCGTGAAGTGGGCGGACAAGAAGCTCGCCGTCGGCGGGACCGGGGCGCTCGACGAGTACATCGAGGAGAAGAACCTGCGCTCGATCGACGGGTTGCCCGCGCTCGACGCGCCGCCCCCGCGCCCCTGACGCGCCGAAACCCGTTCTTGGTCCCCCAGTTGGGCTGTTATCGGGTCTCGGCGGGTCAGGGGGCTGCGCTGCGCAGCATCCGCTCGAGCTCGGCGCGCATCGCCGGCCACGGGCTGCGGGCGGGCGGCTGCTCGCGCGGCTCGAACGCCTCGGTCAGCGCGAGCCCGCGCATCGCGGTGAGGACGAGGTTCAGGCGCGACTCCCAGCCGGGCACCGCGATGAGGTCGCCGCCGATGTCCGCCGCGTGGGCGAGCACCTGCCGGCGCATCTCCTTCTCCACGGGCAGCAGGCGACGGTGCAGGTCCTCGTCGTCGGCGGCCGCGATCCAGAGCTTCACGAAGATCGTGAACATCGGGCTCGAGAAGTGCTCCCACAGCAGGTCCAGGAGCGCGCCGCTGCGGGTCTCCGGGTCGGTCGGCAGCTCACGAGCGTGGGCGGCGATCTCCGCGATCTGCTGGTCGGCGAGCCGCTCGATCGCCGCGCCGACGAGGTCGACCCGATACGGGAAGTGGTGCGTCTGCGCGCCCTGGGAGACGCCCGCGAGCTCGGTCACGCGGCGGGTCGTCGTCGCCGCGTAGCCGACGTCGAGGACGCTCTGGATCGTCGCGTCGAGGAGCCGTCCGCGCGTCTCGGCGGTGCGTTCCTCCTGGGTGCGGCGGGCGGGCGGGGCGGTCACCGGGGGCGATGCTAGCCCGCCGGGCCGCGGCGCGCGGGCGGCGCTAGTTTGGGGCGCATGCCCGCACTTGCATCGACCGGCCTGCACGTCCACCCCCTCTGCCTCGGCGGCAACGTCTTCGGCTGGACCGCCGACGAGGAGACCTCGTTCGCGATCCTCGACCGCTACACCGAGGCGGGAGGCAACTTCGTCGACACCGCCGACGTCTACTCCGCCTGGGTCCCCGGCCACGCCGGCGGCGAGTCGGAGGCGACGATCGGCCGCTGGATCGCCGCCCGCCGCCCCGACCTCGACGAGCTGACGATCGCCACGAAGGTCGGCATGCTCGGTGCGGCGGACCTCGGGAACCTGCGCCCGGAGACGATCCGCACCGCGTGCGACGCGTCGCTGCGCCGCCTCGGCGTCGAGCGCATCGACCTCTACTACCAGCACCGCGACGACGAGGACGTCCCGCTCGAGGAGTCGCTCGGCGCGATGAACGAGCTGCTGCAGGCGGGGAAGATCGCGCACATCGGCGTCTCGAACGTCGGGCCCGAGCGGCTGCGGCGGATGGTCGAGGTCTGCGCCGCCGAGGGCTACGCGCCGATCGCCGCGCTGCAGCCGCGCTACAACCTCCTCGACCGCGCGGAGTTCGAGGACGAGCTGCAGGCGGTCTGCGCCGAGCACGACATCGCGTGCGTCCCGTTCTACGGCCTCGCGATGGGCGTCCTCACCGGGAAGTACACCCGCGAGTCCGACAAGGCGAGCATCGGCTCGCCGCGGGCCGGCGGGGCGCTGAAGACGTACGGCGGGCAGGAGCGCACGTGGAGGACGCTCGACGTCCTGCGCGAGGTCGCGGCCGCGCACGGCGTCCCGCCCGCCGCCGTCGCCCTCGCCTGGCTCGGCGGCCGCGAGACCGTCGCCGCGCCGATCGCGAGCGCGACGAGCGTCGCCCAGCTCGACGAGCTGCTCGCGCTGACGGACGTCGAGCTCACCGGCGAGCAGGCCGCCGCCCTCGACGACGTCTCGGCGGGGTAGCGTCGCGGCCGTGATCCCGCCGATCGTCGACCTCGCCTGGTGGCAGCGCCGCCGCGAGGATGTCGTCACCGCCGACTGCCGCTTCTACCTCGACGGGCGCTCGGCCCGCGAGGCGTATGACCGCGGCCACATCCCGCGCGCGGTGTTCGTCGACCTCGACCGGTACCTCGCGGGGCACGGCGAGCCCCACGAGGGCCGGCATCCGCTCCCGGCGCCGGAGCGCTTCGCGGAGGGCCTGAGCGGCGCGGGGATCGGGGACGCGACGACGGTCGTCGCCTACGACGATGCGGGCGGCGCGATCGCGGCGCGGCTCGTCTGGATGCTGCGGGCGCTCGGGCAGGACGCGGCGCTCCTCGACGGCGGCCTCGCCGCCTACGACGGCGAGCTCTCGACCGAGGACGTCGTCCCCGCGCCGGCGGTCACGAACGTCCGCGCGTGGCCCGAAGCGGCGCTCGCCGACATCGACGCTGCGACCGACCGCCGCAGCGTCGTCCTCGACGCGCGCGACGGTGCGCGGTACCGCGGTGAGACCGAGCCGGTCGACCCCGCCGCCGGGCACATCCCCGGCGCACTGAGCCTGCCGACCCGCGAGCACCTCGACCAGGACTGGCGCTTCCTCCCCGTGGTCGAGCTGCGGCGGCGGTTCGCCGCGGTCGGCGTCGAGGAGGGCACGCCGGTCGTCTCCTACTGCGGCTCGGGCGTCACCGCCTGCCACGCGCTGCTCGCGCTCGAGCACGCCGGCCTCGGGCGCGGACGCCTGTACGCCGGCTCGTGGTCGGCGTACAGCAACACGCCGGGCCGGCCGGTCGCGACCGGGCCCGAGCCGGGGTAGCCGCGGCGGGTGGGCGAACCCCACCGCATGGGTGGGTCTCGCTGCCGGACGGGCGCCGCCGGCGCCCGCTCAGCCCGTGGCGGCGAGCAGCGGGTCGCCGGGCAGCTCCATGCCGCGCGGCACGAGCACGTAGTCGACCGGGCCGGTGCTGAAGCGCGCGATCGCACCGGGGACGATCGGCTCCCCGGAGAGCTCCGGCATCGACTCGATGCCGGGCGCGCGCAGCCCAAAGAAGCGGTGCGCGCTCTTGGCGGCGTACGTCCGCAGCGCGCGGTCGGCGCCGGCCTTGCTGCTGCACCAGCCGGTCGCGTGGAGCGTCGCGCCGTGCCACAGCTCCCAGCGCCAGCGGCGGTAGCCGATGCGCCCGGCGGCGAGCTCGTGGAGGGCGTAGTGGAACTGCAGGCCTTGGACGGGGAACACGCACCCTCCACCGTAGCGGCCGAGTACCGTCTTTTCATGCGCCCGAGCCGCCTCATGCCCCGGATCGGCATGGCCGCGCACGTCCACGGCGCCGCCGGGGACCTCACGGTCGTCCGCGTCGACGGCGCCCGGCTCGTCGTCGCCGACGAGGACGGGGACGAGACGGCGTTCGTCATCCACCGCCTGACGGGCCACTGGGTCCGGGAGGGCGACCCGTACTGGGGCCGGCGGCTTCAGCTCTCCGACGAGCGGGCGGGCTGACAGGCCGGGCACCACCAGAGGGTCCGGCCGGTGAGCGGCTGCTGGCGGACCGGGCCGCCGCAGCGGCGGCACGTGTCGCGCCGGTAGACCTGCACGCGGTCGCGGCCGCGCAGCTTCGAGCGGGGGACGCCGCCCGCCTCGTCCGCCGGCACCGTGACGATCTTCCCGGCGCGCTCGCCGTCGCGCAGCTGCGCGGTGAGGACGTCCCACAGCTCGGTGACCTCGTCCGGCGTGAGGTCCCGCGCCGGCGTGAACGGGTCCAGGCCGACCGCGAAGAGCGACTCCGCGCGGTAGACGTTGCCGACGCCCGCGAGCACCGACTGGTCCATGAGCGCCGCGGCGATCGAGATGCGGCGGCGAACGAGGGCGGCGGTGAACCTCGCCGGATCAGCGTCCGCCCGCAGTGGGTCGGGCCCCAGGCGGGCGAGGAGCGCGTCCTCCTCCGGCGGCTCGAGGAGCGTGGAGGCGACGGCGCCGCTGAGGTCCCAGGCGACGTCGCCCGCGTCAACGCGCAGGCGGCAGGTCGGGCGGGGTGGCGTGGCGTCCGGGTGGGGACGACGGACGAAGCGGCCGAAGAGCCCGAGGTGCACGTGGAGGGTCAGGTCCCCCTCGTAGCGCTGGAGCAGGTGCTTGCCGTAGGCGTCGATGCGCTCCAGGCGGCGCCCGTCGAGCTCCTGGGCCGCGCGCGCGGCGGCGAGCGAGGCGCGCACGGGCGCGTCGCCGGTCCCCTGGGGTGAGGACGTCGTGACGACCCGGCCCTGCAGGTCGGCCCGCTGGCAGCGGGCGAGGCGGTGGATCGTGTGGCCTTCGGGCATGCGTGACGGGTACGGGGGCGGAGCGGGCCCGGCTCTCGGCCGGGACGCCCTCCGCCGCCCGGCCCCCTACCCTGGCAGGCCGAATGCCGCCCGCGAAGAGCCCGTACCGCCGCCGTCCCGCCGCGAAGTCCAAGTCCCTGCCGGACGTCCCGCCCGAGCGCGCGCTCGGCGAGACGCTCATCTGGACCGACGGCGCCTGCCAGGGCAACCCGGGCCCCGGCGGCTGGGCCGCCCTCGTGACGACGAGCGACGACGAGGCGCCGATAGAGCTGTCCGGCGGCGCGCCGCACACGACGAACAACATCATGGAGATGACCGCCGCGCTGGAGGGCCTGCGGTCGCTCCCGGACGGCTCGACGGTCTGCGTCGTCACCGACTCGCGCTACCTCCTCGACGGCATGACCTCGTGGATGGCGGGCTGGAAGAAGCGCGGCTGGAAGACCGCCGGCGGCGACCCGGTGAAGAACCGCGCCATCTGGGAGGCGCTCGACGCCGAGGTCGGCCGGCACGCGTCCGTCCGCTGGCACTGGGTGCGCGGCCACGTCGGCAACGCCCTGAACGAGCGGGCGGACGAGCTCGCCGTGGCCGCCGCCGCGGCGAACGCCTGAGCGGCCCGGCGGCGGGCCGTGCGCACCTTCACGCTGACGGTGCAGCCGGGGCTGCTGGCGATCTGCCGGCTTCCGTCCGCGGCGCCGGTGCCTCCCGTCCCGCCCGATGCGCACCCGCTCCACGCGGTCACCCGGACGGCCGACGAGCTGTCGATCGTCTGCGCGGAGGAGGACGTCCCGGACGGCGCGATCGCGGACGGCGGCTGGCGGGCCCTGACGCTGGCGGGCCCCTTCGACCTCACGACCGAGGCCGGCGTGCTCGTGGCGGTGCTGACGCCGCTGGCCGACGCGGGGGTGGGCATCTTCGCGGTGTCGACGTACGACACCGACCATGTGCTCGTGCGCGCGGGGTCGCTGGAGGTTGCGGTGGGCGCGCTGCGCGGGGCGGGGCATGAGGTGGTCGTGGGCTGAGGCGGCTGGCCTGCTGTGGCCTGTCCTGCCGGGTCGTCGCGCTTACAGCGGTCGGTTACGGAAGAGGGAGGCCGGCGGTCTGCCGCGGAGTCGCACGAACACCACGTCATCCGTGCAGTTCGTGCGCCACCGAGGGGCGAACGCCGCTGGAGTCGCACGAACACCACGTCATCCGTGCAGTTCGTGCGCCACCGAGGGAGCGCACGACGAAATGGTCGCTGAGCGACCTCTTCGTCGGTCGCGCGCGCTCGGAGCGCCTCCCCTCCGCCGTAAACCAGCCCGCCGTAGACGCCGGCGCCCCGCAGGCTCCGCACGCGCCGGCGCCGCAAGCGCCCGCGCTCCGGCCTAATAGTGCTCCGTTAGGTGTCGTTGAGGTAGGGGGTGTCGGGCGGCAGCCGTCTGCGGCAGGTCGGGCATGTCCCGTGCCAGCAGGCCAAGAGCGTTTGCAGCTCCCGAACGACCTCGAACAGTGAGGTCAGGCGGCCGCCCGGCGTTGAGGTCGCCGCAGTCGTTCCAGGGTCAGGAAGCCGTGCGCGACGGAGACGAGGGTTGTGTGGTGGTGCCAGCCGGGCCAGGAGCGGCCTTCGAAGTGGTCTAGGCCGAGGGCGTCTTTGAGCTCGCGGTAGTCCTGCTCGATCCGCCAGCGCAGCTTCGCCAGCGCGACGAGGTCCGCGATCGGCGTGTCGTCGGGGAGGTCGCTGATCCAGAAGTCGGTCGGGGCGCTCTTGCCTTCGGGCCACTCCGCCAGCAGCCACCGGACCGGCAGATTGCCGTCTGCGTGGGCGCTGCGCAGCTTGATGTTGCAGAGCTTCACGCGGATCGCGGTGAAGCGCGAGGCCAGCTCGCCCTTGGTGCCCTGGCGCCAGCAGATCCGCAGATAGGCGTCCTCGCCGACCTCGGCCGCCAAAGCCGCGACGCTGCTGAACGGTCGGCGGTAGCGCGGCGCGGGCGGCCGTCCTTTGCCGGCGTAGGTCGGCGTCTGCGGCTCGGTGCTGGCCGGGAGCGCCGACGTGGTGCCCTTGACGTCCAGCACGTAGCGGATGTCGCGCTCTTCCAGGCCGATGCGCAGCTCCGTCACGTCACCGTAGGCGGCGTCGCCGAGCACCGGCGGAGCCTGCAGCCCCCACGCCTGAAGCTCGTCGATCATGTCCAACGCGAGCTGCCACTTCGGCCGATGCACGACGTCGTCGGGGACTTTGCAGCCGGCGCGGCGCGGGTCCTCGTTCCACGACTCGGGCAGGAACAGACGCCAGTCGATCGGGCACGACGCGTGCACGGTGGCGGCGGTGATCGAGACCCCGATCTGGCAGTTGCCGACCTTCCCCAAAGCGCCGGAGTACTGGCGCGCCACGCCGACTGACTTGTCGCCGAACTTCGGAAAGCCGGTGTCGTCAATCACCCAAGCCGCCGGCACGATCGCCTCGCTGAGCCGGACCGCCAAGCGCTTACGCACCGGTTCCCACCGCCACGGCGACTGGTTGACGAACTGCTGCAAGCACTGCTCATCGCCATCTTCCAGGCGGGCAGCCATCGGCTCGATGCTCTTGCGCTTGCCATCGAGCATCAACCCCCGCAGATACACGCCGCCCCACCGCCGCTGATCGCGACGCACCATTGGCTCGAACATGTCCTCCGCGAACGCCTCAAGCCGCGGCCGCACCCGCGCCAGCTGCTTGTCCGAGAGACCGGCCACCGACCCGATCTTGACCTGCCCCGCCGACGAACTCATGCACAAGAAGTTCGCCAAGACTCCATAACCTCCTGCAACAACCTAACGGAGCACTACTAAGAGCCCGCCGACTCGGCCTCCGCCACCGCATCCGCCAGGCGCCCGAGCCCCTCGCGGATCTCGCCGGCGTCGTGGGCGGTGAAGGACAGCCGCAGCGTCGCCGCGTCCGCCGGACCCGCGAAGAACGGGAAGCCGGGCACGAACGCCACGTCGCGCTGCAGCGCACGGTCGAGCAGGGCGGCCGCGTCCCATCCGTCGGGCAGGCGCGCCCAGACGAACATGCCACCCTCGGGCCGGTTGTGGACCGAGCCGGCGGGCAGGGCGGCCGCGAGGCCGTCGAGCAGCGCGTCGCGGCGGGCGCCGTACTCGTGGCAGAGGACGGCGACGTGCGCGTCGACGTCGGTGTGCGCCAGCCAGTGCGCGGCGGCGGCCTGGTCGACCGTCGAGGAGTGCAGGTCGGCCGCCTGCTTGGCGACGGTGAGGGGACGGCGGAGCTCCTCGGGCGTCCGGACCCAGCCGATGCGCAGCCCCGGGGCGACGACCTTCGACAGCGTCGACAGCGCGAGCGTGCGGTCCTCGGCGCCGGGCAGCGTCGCGAGCGCGGGGAGCGGGTCGCCGGCGTAGCGCAGCTCGCTGTACGGGTCGTCCTCGACGAGCCACAGGCCGGTGCGCCCGGCGAGGGCGGCGAGGGCGCGGCGGCGCTCGAGCGGCAGCGTGCGCCCGGTCGGGTTGTGGAAGGTCGGGACGGTGTAGAGGAGCTTCGCGCCGTGGGCGGTCGCGAGGCGCTCGACCTCCTCGACGATCAGGCCGTCCTCGTCGCACGGGACCGGGATCGCCTCGGCGCCGGCGAGCGCGAAGGCCTGCAGGGCCGCGAGGTAGGACGGCTCCTCGACGAGGATGCGGTCGCCCGGCTCGAGCAGGACGGTGGCCAGCAGCGTCAGCGCCTGCTGCGAGCCGCTGCAGATGAGCAGGTCGTCGGGCCCGGTCGGGAGCCCGCGGACGGTGAGCCGGGCGGCGACGGCCTCGCGGAGCGCCGGGTCCCCCTCGGTCGTCGAGTACTGCAGCGAGCGGCCGGCGGCGCCGTCGGCCAGCACCGCCGCGTAGGCGGCGCGGATGCCCGCTGCGTCGAAGAGCTCGGGGGCGGGGAGGCCACCGGCGAAGGAGATGACGCCGGGCCGCGCGGTGAGCGCGAGGATCTCGCGCACCGGCGAGCTCTTGACGTCGCGCAGGCGGGCGGCGAGCGGCGGGACAGCGGCGCGGGTGGTGACGGACGACGGCTCCACGGGACCGCGAACGGTACCGGTCGCGGGCTACGCGCCGGAGGCCGGTGCGGCGGCCGCCGCGTCGAGCGCGTCGTCCCCGAAGTGGACGGTGCCGTCGACGGTGAACGAGGGGACGCCGATGACGCCGCGCGCGATCGCCGCCGCGGTCGTCGCCCGCAGGGCGTCCTTGACGGCCTGGTCCCCGGCCGCGACGAGCAGGCCGCCGCCCGCGCCGAGCCCCGCGCGCTCCGCCGCGGCGCCGATACCGTCCGCGGCCGCGAGGTCCGCCCCCTCGGTGAAGGCGACCCGGTAGGCGGCGAGCGTGAAGCGGCGCAGCGCGTCCTGCCCACCCGCGCGGAGGACCGCCGTCGCGACGCGCATGACCGTGAGGTAGCTGCCCGGCCACGGGTCCGGCCAGACGAGCGGCGGCAGCCCGCGCTCGCGCGCCCGACGCTCGATCTCGGCGATGCCGTCGGCCCGCGACGCGTCGCCCGCGAGCGCCCACGAGGAGCGACCGGTCGCGCCGAAGATCCCGCCGAGCAGCACCGGCTCCCACACGACCGCGCGGGGCGCGAAGGCGCCGTCGACGCGCTCGGCGGCGAGCCACCCGTAGGGGCTGCCGAGGTCGAAGCTGAAGATCACGTCGGCCATGCGCCGAATCCTCGCAAACGGGGGCCGTGTACCCGTAAGGTACGCAGCATGGATCTCACCTTCGCGCCGAACGAGGCGCAGTTCCGCGACGAGCTGCGCGGGTGGCTCGCCGCCAACGGCCCCGGCCCCGAGCCGGAGGGGGAGGACGCGCAGTACGCGTGGCGCCGCGACTGGCAGCGGAAGCTGCACGAGGGCGGCTGGGCGGGCGTCCACTGGCCGGTCGAGTACGGCGGCCGCGGCGCGACGCTCGTCGAGTCGGCGATCTTCTACGAGGAGCTGGCGCGGTCCGGCCATCCGCTCCCCGCGAACGTCCTCGGCCTGCTCCTCGGCGGCCCGACCCTCATGGTCTGGGGGACGGACGAGCAGAAGGAGCGCTACCTCACGCCGATCCTCAGCGCCGAGGAGATCTGGTGCCAGGGCTTCTCCGAGCCGGACGCCGGCAGCGACTTCGCGGCGGTGAAGACGCGCGCGGTGGAGCAGCCCGACGGCTCCTTCCGCGTCACCGGGCAGAAGGTGTGGACGAGCGGCGCGCAGTACTCGAAGTGGTGCATGCTCGTCGCCCGCACGGACTCAGGCGCTGCGAAGCACAAGGGCCTGACCTACTTCCTCATGGACATGGGCCAGCCGCAGGTCCAGGTCCGCCCGCTCGTGCAGATCACCGGCGAGTCGGAGTTCAACGAGCTCTTCCTCGAGGACGCCGTCATCCCGGCGGAGAACGTCGTCGGGGGCGTCGGCAACGGCTGGAAGGTCGCGCTGACGACGCTCATGAACGAGCGCGCCGGCCTCGCCTTCGGCCTGCAGGTGCGCCTGCGGGTGATGATCGACGAGCTCACCCAGATCGCCGCCGAGAACGGGCAGCTCGAGGACCCGCGCGTCGCCGACCAGCTCGGCGAGCTGCACCTGCGCTGCGAGATCCTCCGCCTCACCGCCTACCGCGGGCTGACGGCGACGATGAAGTACGGCCAGCCCGGTCCCGAGGGCTCGCTGACGAAGTGGATGTGGTCGGAGACGAACCAGATGCTCACGCAGTTCGCGGCGGACGTCGTCGGGCCGGAGGCGCTGACGATGGGGACGAAGTGGTCCTACGAGCTGCTCCGCGCCCGCGGCAACACCATCGAGGGCGGCACGACCGAGATCCTCAAGAACATCGTGGCCGAGCGCGTGCTCGGCCTTCCCAAGGCGAAGTAGGAGCACGACGACATGAACTTCGACTTCACCGAGGACCAGCACGAGATCCGCCGCACCGCGCGCGAGCTGCTCGCCGCGCGGTCCCCGTTCGCGCGGGTGCGTGAGCACGCCGAGGCCGGGACGTACGACGACGCGCTGTCCCAGGAGCTCGGCGAGCTCGGGTGGCCCGGCATCGCCGTCGCCGAGGAGCACGGCGGGCAGGGGCTCGGGCTCGTCGAGCTCGTCATCCTCCTCGAGGCGCTCGGCGAGGCGTGCGCCGCCGTCCCGCTGCGCGGGTCCGCCCTCGCCGCGCTCTTCATCGAGTACGCAGGGTCGTCCGACCAGCAGGCGCAATGGCTGCCCGGGCTCGCCTCCGGCGCGCTGCGCGGCGCGGTCGGCGAGTGGTCCGACGGCGTCGCGCCGCTCGTGCCCGACGCGGTCGGCGCGGACGTCCTCGTCCTCCTGGACCCCGACGGCATGGCGTCGCTCGTCGCGGCCGCCGACGCGAGCATCGAGCCGGTGAACGCGATCGACCCGACGCGCCGTTACGGGAAGGTCGTCGTCGCCGACGAGGGCGGCATGGACCTCCTGGCCGCGGACACGAGCGAGGCGCTGCGCTGCGCCGAGGTCGCCGTCGCCGCCGGGCTCGTCGGCGCCTCCCAGCGGGCGCTCGACCTCACCGTCGCCTACGTGAAGGACCGCAAGCAGTTCGGCGTCCCGATCGGCTCCTTCCAGGCCGTCGGTCACAAGGCCGCGCAGATGCTCTTCGACACGGAGGGCGCGCGCTCGGCGACGCTCTTCGGCGCGTGGGCCGCGGACGCAGACCAGGACCAGCTGCCGCTCGCGGCGGCGATCGCGAAGGCGGCGGCGTCCGCGGGCGGCCGCGCGACGACGGCGGCGGCGATCCAGCTGCACGGCGGCATCGGCTTCACGTGGGAGGCCGACCTGCATTGGCTCTACAAGCGCGCGCAGCTCGACGCCGCGTTCCTCGGGGGCCCGGGGACGCACCGCGCCCGCGTCGCCGCGCTGTCGGCCGAGCGGGTGGCGGCGGCCGGGACCCGCTGAGTGGCCCCGCGCGCCGCGCGTCGACCGTCCGTCTGCCCGGACATGCCCGGGCAGATGGACGTTCGACGGTGAGAGGGGCGGTCGTCCGCCGTGCCGATCCCTTACGACCGCGACGCCTCGCTCGTCAGCCACCACCCGTCGCTGCTCACCCCGCCTCGGGCGAGCGGTGACGACGACGCGCCGACCGCGGCCGCCGTCGAGGCCGGCCAGCGTGCGCGCATCCTCGAGGCGATGGTGCAGACCGTCGCCGCGCAGGGCTACCCGCGCACGACGGTCGCCGACGTCGTGCGCGCGGCGGGTGTCTCGCGGTCGACGTTCTACGCGCTGCTCGCCGGCAAGGAGGAGTGCTTCCTCGAGGCCTACCGCCTGGGGACAGAGGTGCTCGAGGACCACATCGACACGGCGATGGACCTCGCGACCGACGGCTGGCGCGGCCGCCTGCAGGACGGCATCCGCGCGTACCTCCGCGTCCTCGAGGACGACCGCATCTTCGCGCGGACGTTCCTCGTCGAGATCCATCAGGGGTCACCCGCGACGGCGCTCGCGCGGGACGCGGTGCTCGACCGCTTCGCAGCGCGCTTCCTCGCCTCGCACGCCGCCGCCGTCCGCGCCGGCGAGGGGGAGGGGACGCCGGCGCTCGAGGTCTTCGCGATCCTCGCCCACGGCATCGACGCGCTCGTCGCCCGGGCGCTGCGGACGGGCGAGCCCGAGGCGCTCCCGGCGCTCGAACCCGTCATCCTCGACGCGGCCCTCCGCGTCCTGCGCGGCGCCTGACCGCGGCCGAAACCCGTTTTTCGTCCCCCAGTCGGGCGCTTGTCGGGTCTCGGCGGCTCAGAGGAAGCGCTGCAGGAAGGCGACCTGCGACGCCGCGACCTGCGCGGGCAGCTCGCCCTGGAACGGGGCGAAGTGGTCCCCCGGGAAGTCGTGCAGCTCCGCGTCCGGCGCCGTCGCGGCGAGCCGCCCGATCGCGCCGAAGTCGGCGGAGACGTCGTCCGCGCAGCGGCCGACCCACAGCGGGACCCGGATCCTCGCCGCCTTCGTCACCGGCCGGAAGAGCCCGATGGTCGCGAACAGGCCGGGCGAGATCTCGTTGCGCCACCGCGATCCGGGGTGCCGGGAGGCCGCGAAGCCGGCTGCCTCGCCGGGGAGGGTCATCGCCGCCCGGCCGCCCGGCTCCGCGGTGACCGGGATGAGGTTGTGGCGTCCCGCGAGGTCGGCGAGCGCGCGCGGCAGGATCCACGCGACGACCGACGGCGGGGTGACGAGGACGCGCCGCAGCCCGTCGACGAAGGGGCAGACGAGGAACGCGCCCGCGACGTCCGCGCCGTCGACGAGGAGCTTCGCGACGTGTCCGCCCGAGAACGAGAAGCCCCACAGGAGGATGCGCCGCGGGTCGACCTCGGGCCGCGCGCGGGCGTACGCGATCGCGCTGCGCCAGTCCTCCCGCTGGCGGGGCGCGCGGAAGCGTTGCCGGGGCTCGCCGCCGGAGTCCCCGAGATGGCGGAAGTCGAAGACGAGGACGTGCGCCCCGGCGGCCGCGAGCGCCTCGGCGTAGAACGCGAGGCCGTCGCCGCGGGTCATCGAGAAGCCGTGCGCCATGACGACGCACGGGGCGGGGCCGTCCGCGGCGGCGGGGTAGAACCAGGCGGCGCACTGCGCGTCGCCCGACGGGAACTCGACGTCCTCGCGGGTCACGGGGAGATCTGACCACGAACGGGCGGTCCGCGTCCACCTGGCGCCGCCGCGGTCACCCGGAGGCAGGCGCCCCGCTAGCGTTGCGCCGATGCCCGTCACCCGTCACGCCTACGGCCCCGAGCGCGACCAGTTCGCCGAGCTCCACCTCCCCGAGACCGCGCCCGGCGCGCCGCTCCCCGTCGCGGTCGTCGTCCACGGCGGCTTCTGGACGACCGAGAACGGCGGGGTGGACCGGATGACCGGCCTCTGCGAGGACCTCGTCGCGCGCGGCTGGGCGGCCTGGAACGTCGAGTACCGGCGGCTCGGCGGCGGCAGCGGGGGCGGCTGGCCGCAGACCGCCCAGGACGTGTCGGCGGCGATCGACCACCTCGTGACCCTCGAAGACGCGCCGCTCGACCTCGCCCGCGTCGTGAGCATCGGGCACTCCGCGGGCGGCCACCTGACCCTCCTCGACGCCGCCCGGGCGAGCGCCGCCGTCCGCGTCGCCGCGACCGTCGGCCAGGCGCCGCTGACGGACGTGCAGTTCGCGCACGATCTCGGCGGGCCGGCGACGCAGGTCGTCGAGGCGTTCATGGGCGGCGCGCCCGGCGCGGTCGGCGACACCTACGCGCAGGCCTCGCCCGTGCGGCTCGTCCCGCTCGGCGTCCCGATCCTCCTCGTCCAGGGAGAGCTCGACGACCTCGTCCCGCCCCGGATGGTCGCGGCGTTCGCCGACGCCGCGCGCGCCGCGGGGGACGACGTGACGCTCGAGCTGCGCCCGCACGACGGGCACTTCGACCACCTCGATCCGCTGCGCGGCGCCTGGGCGACGACGGCCGACTGGCTTCAGGCGCGCCTGGGCTGAGCGGGGCCGGAGGCGGGGGCAGCGGCGGGGGCCGGGGCGCCGAGGTCATGCGCGCCCGCGTCCCCCCGGGCGCAGAGCGCGACGGCCTCGACGACGGCGCGCGCCTTCAGCAGCAGCTCCTCGACCTCGCCCGCGGGGTCGGACTGCAGGACGATCGCCCCGCCCGCGCCGATCCGTACCTCGCCCGCGGTGCAGACCGCGGTGCGGATCGTCACCGCGAGGTCGGCGGCGCCGTTCAGCGCGAGGTAGCCGACGGCGCCGGCGTAAGGCCCGCGCGGGCGGTCCTCGAGCGCGTCGAGCAGCTCCATCGTCCGCTCCTTCGGCGCGCCCGTCATCGACCCGGGCGGGAACGCGGCGCGCACCGCGTCGGTCGCGTCGAGGCCGGGCGCGAGCGTCCCCCGCACCGACGAGACGAGCTGGTGCACCGTCGCGTACGGCTCGACGACCATGAGCTCGGGGACGTGGACGGAGCCGACGGCGCAGACGGCGCCGAGATCGTGCCGCGCGAGGTCGACGATCATGAGGTGCTCGGCGCGGTCCTTCGCCGAGGCGGCGAGCGCGGCGCGCGCACGCGCGTCCTCCGCGGGGTCGGCGCCGCGCGGCGCGGTGCCCTTGATCGGCCGCGACTCGACGGCGCCCGCCCGGTCCACCGAGAGGAACCGCTCGGGCGAGGAGCTGACGAGCGTCACGCCCCCGATGCGGACGAACGACGCGTGCGGGGCGGGGCTGCGGCGGCGCAGGACGCGGTGGAGCGTCAGGGGGTCCAGGCCCGTCGTGATGCGCAGCTCGTCGGTGAGGCAGAGCTCGTAGGACTCGCCGCGGCGGATCGCGGCCTGGCAGTCGGCGATGCGGGCCGCGTACTCGGCGCGGCTGCGGGTGGCGCGCACGTGCAGGGGCGGCGCCAGCGGGTCCGGCGCGGGCAGGACGGGGTCGGGCGCGGCGCCCCGGGGGAGCTTCGCGAGGACGGCCGCCGTCGCGTCGAACCACGCGCTCGCGGCCGCGCCGTCCCCCGCCGCGGTGAGGCAGACGAGGTGCAGCTCGCCGCTCTCGTGGTCGAAGGCGAGCAGGCGGTCGGCGAGGATGAGGGCGGCGTCGGGCAGGTCGCTGCGGTGGACGGCCGGCCGGTCGGGCCCGCCCGCGCCGCCGCCGCCGCCGGTGAGCTCGTAGCCGAGCCAGCCGACGTACCCGCCGGTGAGGCCGAAGGGCGCGGCGGGCGCGTCGCAGCGCAGCGCCCGCAGCCGCTCGGAGAGGTGCAGGAGGAGGTCGCCGTGGTACTCGATGACCCCCTCCTCGAGCCGAGACCCGTTTTCGGCCCGACTGGGGGACGGAAAACGGGTTTCGGCGGGGGAGGGGTGCTCGCGCTCGCGCGTGACGCCCGCCGCCGCGTCGTGCGTGAGGACGCGGGCGAGCGGCCCGCGCGCGTCCCCCATGAACGAGAAGCGCGCGACCGTCGCGCCGGCGAGGCTCGAGTCGAGCCAGAAGCAGTCGGGGGCGTCGGCGTACAGCGCGAGGAACGCGGTCTCGGGCTCGGGCGGGTGGGGCAGCCGGCGCAGGTGGACCTCGAGCGCCGGCGGGCCGGCCGGCTCGCGGTGGGGCGGCGCCGGGCGGCCCTGCTGGGGCGGCAGCCGCGCGCCGCGGGCGCGGCGCCCGTCGACCGGTCGCGCGGAGGCGTGCGCGCGCGTGAGGTCGCGGAAGTTCTCCAGCAGCCGCAGCCCGTGCTCCGAGGCGACCGACTCGGGGTGGAACTGCACGCCATGCCGCGGCCGCGCAGGGTCGGCGAGGCCCATGACGACGCCGTCCTCCGTCCACGCGGTGCGGCGCAGCGACGGCGGCACCCGGCGCACCGCGAGCGAGTGGTAGCGGACGGCCCCGAAGCCCTGCGGCAGCCCCGCGAAGACGCCCGTCCCGTCGTGGAAGACGCGGCTGACGCGGCCGTGGACGGGCTCGTCGGCCTCCGCGACGAGGCCGCCGGCGACCTCCGCGAGGCCCTGATGGCCGAGGCACACGCCGAGCACGGGGACGTCCGCGTGCTCGAGCGCCGCCCGGCAGATGCCGAAGTCCCGCCGCTGCCCGGGGTGCCCCGGCCCGGGTGAGAGGACGATGTTGTCGAAGGCCCAGCGCTCGACCTCCTCCCACGCCCGCGCGTCGTTGCGCACGACGATCGGCTCGACGCCGTTGACCTCCGCCAGCCCGTGGAAGAGGTTGAACGTGTAGGAATCGTGGTTGTCGATGAGCAGCGTGAGCATCAGCGGGTCGGGGGAGGACGGGCCGCTGGCCTGGAGCCCCCGCACGGGACGATGGCAGACCCCCGCCCCCGCGCCCGGCGAGCCGCGCTACGCCGCCGTCGACTCCTGGCTCGTCGAGGACGGCCGCGTGCGCGGCCTCGCGCGCCATCACGCCCGCTTCGCCGCGGCGGTCGCGGCGTCGGCGGCGCTCCCGACGGGCGCGGCGTTCCCGGGCGACGCGGACGTGCAGCGCTTCCTCGCGGCGAGCACCGCGCGGATCCCGGGCGCCGGGCGCTGGTTCCCCCGCGTCGAGCTCACGACGGACGGCGAGCTGCGCCTGCGCGTCCGCCCGGCGCCCGCGCCGCAGCCCGAGGTCGTCGTCCAGGTCGCCCCGCTCTTCGACCGCCGCCGGCTGCCGCGCATCAAGGGGCCCGACCTCGACCGTCAGCTCGCCTGGCGCGCGCAGGCCGAGGCGGCCGAGGCGGGCGAGGCGCTGCTGACCGGGCCGGACGGCAACGTGACCGAGGGGATCTGGACGACGCCGGTGTGGTGGGACGGCGACGTCCTCTGCGCGCTGCCGCGCGACGCGCCGGTGCTCGACTCGGTGACGCGCGCGCTGCTCCTCGGGCTCGCGCGCGAGCACGGCGTGGAGGTCGGGCGGGACACGCCGTCGGTCGCCCGCCTGCGCGACTGCGAGACGTGGCTGCTCAGCGCGCTGCACGGCCTGCGCCTCGTCACCGGCTGGCTGCTCGTCCCCGGCCGCGAGCCCGAGCCGGCGCCCTTCGTGCCGGGCCGCGCGGAGACGTGGCGCGCGCGGCTGGAGGCGCTCGCGACCCCTACGCGGTGATGCGGTGCTCGAGGTGCACCGCGGCGGCGGCCGCGAGGTCCTCGAGCAGCGCGACCTGCTCGCGCTCCCACATCCGCGGCACGTGGTCGATGACGCAGAGCGTGCCGAGGACGGTCCCGTCCGACGTCGCGAGCGGGATGCCGAGGTAAGCGACGACGCCGAGCTCGGCGATCGCCGGGTTGTCGCGCAGGTCCGGGTGCTGGCGGGCGTCCCCGACGACGAGCGGCGCGCGCCGGACGACCGCGTGCCGGCAGAAGGAGTGCGAGATCGGCGTCTGCCGCCGCGTCGCCCACGGCTCGCCGAGCCCCAGCGCGCACGCGAAGACCTGCCGGTCCGAGTCGACGAGCGACACGAGCGCGACCGGTGCGCGCAGGACCCGCCGGGCCGCCTCGCCGAGCCGGTCGAGCGCCGGGTCGCGGGCGCCGCCCATGAGGCCGGTCCGGCGCAGGAGCGAGAGGCGCTGCGCCCCGGCGAGGTCCGCCTGGTCCGCCGGGAGCGGGACCGCGCGCGGGCGCGTCGGCGAGGCCGCGGGCTTCTTGCGGGCGCCGGCCCGCAGCAGGCCGCGGGCGATGCCCTCGAGGTCGGCGACCTCCTCCTCGTCGCCGCGCCGACCGACGAGCGTCGCCGCCCGCCAGAGCGCCGCGTCCCGGACGAACTGCGCGGCGGAGATCCGCTGCGCGGCGGCCTCCCGCGCGACGAGCTCCCAGACATCGTCGGAGAACCGGACCGTCATCGCGCGCATCGCCATGGACGAGAGCCTACGCGCCCTGCGCCATCGGATCCGACGTCGGCTGGCGCGAAAGCCTCACACATACGCGCAGGGCCGAGGGATCAGGGCGGTTCTCGACCGAATCTCCGACCAGATGCCCGAATCCCACCGTCGTCTGCCCACCGCCGCCTCCGACGACGCGCTCATCGAGCGCAGCCGCACCGGCGACGCGGCCGCCTTCGCGCGCCTCGTCGAGCGCCACCGGGTCCGCGTCCTCGCCGTCGCCCGGTCGATCGCGCCGCACGCCGCGGAGGACGTGACGCAGCAGACGTTCCTCAGCGCCTGGCTCGCGCTCGGGCGGTACGACGCGACCCGCGGGTCCGTCGCGACCTGGCTGTGCGGGATCGCGCGCAACCGCTCGATCGACGCGCTGCGCGCGGAGGGCCGCCGCCCGCTCCTCGCCCGGATCGAGGATGCGGCCGCCCACCTCGTCTGCCAGGAGGAGACCCCCTTCGACGTCGTCGAGCGCCGGACGGCCGCGGCCGGGGTGCGCCGCGCCCTGCTCACCCTCGGGCCCGAGCAGCGGACGGCGCTGACGCTCGCGTACTACGGCGGCCTGAGCCAGCAGGAGATCCAGGTGCGCACCGAGGTGCCGCTCGGGACGGTCAAGGGCCGTACACGGCTCGGCCTCCGGGCGATGCGGGTGCAGCTCGGCGTCGCGGCCTGACCGGGGCGCCTACCGCAGCACGAGCGGCAGGCCGAGCAGCTCGTTCACGGTGACGAGCCGGTAGCCCCGGCGGCGCAGCTCGTGGATGACGCCGGGCAGCGCGGCGAGCGTCTGCCCGCGCGGGCCACCGCCGTCGTGCGAGATGACGATCGCGCCTGGGTGCGCCTCGCGGAAGATGGTGTCCGTGATCGCGGCGACGCCCGGGGTGCGCCAGTCCTGCGGGTCGTCGTCCCACAGGACCGACGTCAGGTGCTGCGCGCCCGCCGCCGCGACGAGCGCGGGTGACGTCCCGCCGTAGGGCGGGCGGAAGAGGCACGGCGTGAAGCCCGACTCGCGGCGGATGGCGTCCTGCGTCCGGCGCAGCTCGTCCGCCGCCGCGCCCCCGCCGGCGGCGAGGTTCGCGTGGGTGAACGAGTGGTTCCCGATCATGTCGCCGTCGGCGAGCATCCGGCGCAGGAGCGCGCCGCGGCCGGCGACGTTGCGGCCGACGACGAAGAACGTCGCGGGCGCGTGCTCGCGCTCGAGGACGTCGAGGAACCGGCTCGTGATCGCCGCGGGCCCGTCGTCGAAGGTCAGCGCGATGCGGTTGCCGGTGCCGCGGCGCACCTCGCGCGCGCCGGTGTAGGCGCAGCCGACGGGGACGGGCGGGGCGACGCGGAGCGGGAACGTCCCCGCGTCCGGGACGAGGTCGACGCAGGGTGAGACGTCCGGCGCCTGCGGACGGCAGGTGCGCGTGTCCTGCCAGTGCGACACGGCCTGCCAGGTGTGACGACCCGGCCCCAGGTGGAGCTTCGCGAGCGGCACGTCGGCGGCGACCGTGCGGGCGTCCGGCCGGGCGACGCGCGACGGCAGGTCGGCGATCGACGCGACGCCCCCGGCGGCGGTCAGGCGCGTCAGCCGCAGGTGCAGCGGCTGCGGGCCGCGCAGGTCCCCGACGACGCAGAGGCGCTCGGTGCGCGGCGCCGGGCCGGCGAGCATCAGGACGAGGCAGAGCGAGCGGCCGTTGCCGGGGGTGAGGGCGACGGGCGGCAGCGGCCGGACCGTGCGGAGCGCGAGGTGGACCTCGTCCCCGGCCTGGGTCAGCTGCGCGGCGGCGAGGTCGAGGCGGCTCGTGCCCTCGGCGGGATCGGCGTGGGCCCGCGGCGCCGGTGTCCGGGCCGTCGCCGCGCTCGTGGCCGCCCCCGGCAGCAGCGCGACGGCCGCGAGCCCGGCGGCGGCGCTCGCGAGCAGGGCGCGGGCGGCCGGGCGGTGACGGCGGCCGTTCACCGGCGCGTGACGGAGAGGCCGAGCAGGTCGGTCACCGTGACGAAGTGGTACCCGCGGGCCTTCAGCGTGCGGATGATCGTCCGGTAGGCGGCGAGCGTCTGCTGGCGTGGACCGCCGCCGTCGTGGGAGAGGATGATCGCGCCGGGCCGCACGCCCGCGAGGACCCGGGAGCGGATCTTCGCGGTGCCCGGGCGCGTGAAGTCCTGCGGGTTGACGGACCAGAGGGTCGGGGTCAGGCCCTCGCTGTCGGCCAGGCGGATGAGGCTCCGGCTGCTGAGGCCGTAGGGCGGCCGCAGGAGGCACGGCGTGAAGCCCGTCGCGTCGCGGATCGCCCTCTGCGTGTCCTCGATCTGGGCGACGGCGTCCGCGTCCGCCTTCTGGAGGCTCACGTGGTCGAAGGAGTGGTTGCCGAGCATGTCGCCGTCGGCGAGCGCGCGCCGGAGCGTCGCCTCGCGCCCGGCGACGCGGCGACCGACGATGAAGAACGTCGCGGGGACGTGCTCGTGCTCGAGCAGCGTGAGGAACTGCGGGGTGATCGCGGCCGGCCCGTCGTCGAAGGTCAGCGCGACGCGCCGGCCGGTCGTCGGGCCGTGGCGGACCTGGGTGCCGGCGACATGCGCGCAGCCGGTCGGCAACGTGGCGCCCGTGTCCTGCGCCCGGCCGCGCGGAGCGGCGACGGCGAGCAGCACGCCGAGGACGAGGAGCGTCGCGGCGAGCAGGGCGGGGTGGCGAGGAAGCCGACGGGACACGGTCGCCGGTAGCGTCCCACAGATGCCCAGCGCGTACGCCGACATCCGCGTCGAGCAGGAGGGTGGCGTCGCCCGCCTCGTCCTCGACGCCCCCGCCCGCCGCAACGCCCTCACCGTCGAGATGGCACAGGCGATGGTCCGGGCCTGCGACGACCTCGACGCCGACCCGTCGGTCGGGGCGGTCGTCGTCTGCGGCGCGGGGGAGTACTTCTGCGCGGGCGGGGACCGGCCGACGCTCGCGGCCGTCGGGGAGGACCCGGCCGACCCCGAGCGCTACGACGGCATGGGGGACATCTACCGCGCCTTCGCGCGGGTCGGCGAGCTGCGCGCCCCGACGATCGCGGCGATCCGCGGCGGCGCGGTCGGCGCCGGGATGAACCTCGCGATGGCGACGGACGTGCGCATCGCCGCGCGCGACGCGAAGCTCGCGAGCGGCTTCATCCCGATCGGCCTGCACCCCGGCGGCGGGCACGGCGTCCTCCTCGGGCGCACGGGCGCCCGCGAGGCGGCGGCCGCCCTGATGCTCTTCGGCGAGCGGGTGAGCGGCGAGCGCTTCGCGGAGCTCGGGATGGCGTGGGCGGCGGTGGACGCCGCCGACGTCGAGGACGTCGCGATGACCCTCGCGGCCCGGCCGGGCGCCGACCCCGACCTCGCCCGCCGCACCGCCGCCTCGATGCGGATGGAGCTCGGGCCGCCGGCGATGACCTGGGCCGCCGCCCTCCAGCTCGAGCGCCCCGAGCAGATGTGGTCGATGCGGCGCAAGGCGCAGGGCGGGTCGTAGCGCGGCCGGCCGCGGCCGCCGCGGGCCGCCGGGCCGCGGTGCCGAGCCGCCGCGCCGTGCCCTGCCGCACCGGGAGAGCGGCGACGCGCCAGCTCGTGAGACGAACGGCGTCCGCGCGTGTCGCAACCGGCATGAAGCGACTTCTCACCATGACCCTCCTCCCGCTCGGCGCTGCCGGGGTGCTTGCGTTCGGCGCCGGCGGCGTGCTCGCCGACGAGGGCGCGCACGAGGACGACGTCGCCTGCGTGGCGACGACCAACGGCACCGCGCCGACGACCACCGGCGACGACCACGGCGCCGACACCCGCGCGATCACCGCGACGGCGGCGGACGACCACGGCACGAGCGGTGACGATCACGTCGACGGGACGAGCGGCGACGACCACGTCCAGGGTCAGGCCGGCGACGACGACATCAACGGCGACCAGGGCGACGACGACCTCTGCGGCGACGACGGCAACGACCACCTCAAGGGCGGCGCCGGCAACGACAACCTCACGGGCGGCAACGGCAACGACGACATCGAGGGCCAGTCGGGCGCCGACCACGAGTTCGGCGACGCGGGCGACGACATCGTGGACGGCAACGCGGGCAACGACGTCATCGTCGGCGGCGCGGGTCGCGACCACCTGAACGGCGGCGCGGGCAACGACCGCATCAACGCCCGTGACGGCCGCAAGGACGTCGTCACCTGCGGCACCGGCAGCGACACCGTGAAGGCCGACAAGGCCGACGTCGTCGCGAAGAGCTGCGAGCACGTCTCGCGCCGCTAGCCCCCAGGACCCACCCACACCCACACCCACCGCCACCCCAGCCCCGCAGGACCGCGCCGGCGGGTGAACGGACATCCGGCGGGCCGTGAGCCCGCGGAGCCTCCGTTCACCTCCCGGCGCGGGGCCGGACGCGCCGCGTCGGACCGGGACTCCCCATCCCGGTCCGACCGCGTGTACAAACCCCGCCTCGTGATGTTGGACCGCCGCGTGTAGATCGCCGCAGCGTCGTCCAGCACCATGGGTGTCGCCCTAGGGTTCCGCCGTCGCACACCGCGACGGGTCTGGTCCGAGAGGGCAGGCGAGGCACCGTACATAGCCCCGCTGACACGGAGGGACAAAAGCCCGGGAGACATTTCGTCTGCCGGGCATTTCGCGTTTTCAGGGGGTTTTCCCATGCAGCTCCACGGCCGTACCGCACTGATCGTCATCGATGTCCAGAAGGGCGAGACCGCTCCCTCGATGGACGGCGGGATCCCGATCATGGCTGGGGGCGCGGAGCGCCACGAGCGCATCCGGGCCATCATCGCCGCGGCCCGTGCGGCCGGTGTGCCGCCGGTCTTCATCCAGGAGGTCCACAAGCCGTCGCTCGTCGACTTCGGCCGCGAGCTCGACGGCACCGAGGGCGTGCACTGCGTCGAGGGGGACGTCCTCACTGAGCTCGCCGAGGGCGTCGGCCCGGAGGGCGACGAATACCTCATCCGCAAGCGGCGCTACTCGGCCTTCTACGCGACCGAGCTCGAGCTCATCCTCAAGTCCTACAAGGCCGAGACGCTCATCCTGCTCGGCGCGCTGACCGACGTCTGCGTCCATTACACGTTCGCCGACGCGCACCAGGGCGACTACCACTGCCGCGTCGTCACCGACTGCGTCGGGGGATCCTCGCAGGCGGCGCACGACGCGTCGCTCAACGCGATGGCCTACCTCCAGCGCGACGCGCTCGTGACGAGCGACGACGTCCTCCTCACGCTCCGCACCCTCGCCCCCGAGCACGCCTGCGTGGAACCGGCGGCCGCGGCCCGCGACGAGGCGGCGGCGTGAAGACCGCAGCTCTCCCAAGCCTGGGCGAAGGAGCCGCAGGCGAGTTCGCCCGGCGGATGTCCGACGCGAGCGAGCCGCCAGGCGAGCTGGCGTTGGACATCCGCGACCTCCACGTCACCTTCAAGGCCCACGGCGGCGACGTGCACGCCGTCCGCGGCGCGACGCTCCAGGTCGCCCCGGGGGAGATCGTCGGCCTCGTCGGCGAGTCCGGCTCGGGCAAGTCGGTCCTCGGGCTCGCCGCGCTCGGGCTGCTGCCGGCCGACCCGCCGCCGGTGGCGTCCGGGCAGGTCCTCCTCGACGGCGTCGACATGCTCACGGCGAGCGAGGCCGAGCGCCGCACCCGTCGCGGCGTCGCGATCGGTGCCGTCTTCCAGGACCCGATGAGCTCGCTGAACCCGTCGATGCGCATCGGCCGCCAGGTCGGCGAGGCCGCGCGTACCGACGACGACGCGGTCATCCATCAGCTCCTGGCTCACACCGGCATCCCCGAGCCGGAGAACAAGGCGCGCGCCTTCCCGCACGAGCTCTCCGGCGGCCTGCGCCAGCGCGTCATGATCGCGATGGCGCTCGCCCGTCACCCGCGGCTCATCGTCGCCGACGAGCCGACGACCGCCCTCGACGTCACCGTCCAGGCACGCGTCCTCGACCTCCTCGCCGCGGCCGCCCGCGAGCGCGACGTCGCCCTGCTCCTCGTCACCCACGACCTCGGTGTCGCCGCCCGCGTCTGCGACCGCATCGCCGTCGCCTACGCCGGGCGCATCGTGGAGACCGGCCCCGCCGCCGAGGTCCTCGGCGCGCCGCGCCACCCGTACACCGTCGGCCTCCTCGCGAGCCGCCCGCGCCTGGACGGCACGATCGCCGGCGGCGACCTGCCGACCCTGCCCGGCCGCCCGCCGGACCCGCGCACGCCGCCCGCCGGCTGCGCCTTCGCGCCGCGCTGCCCCGCGGCGGACCCGGTCTGCGCGACGACGACGCCGGTCCACCTGACCGACACGCATCGCGACGAGTGCCACCACCCCGGTGTCCTCGGCCGCTGGCCGGAGGGCGGCCCGCACGTCTCCCAGCCGAGCCGCCTGCTGCTCGTCGCCCCGACCCCGGCCGACGCGCCGGCGATGATCCCGGCGGTCCCGCCGGAGCCCGCGCTCGTCGTCGCCGACGTGACGAAGGCGTTCGCCCGCCCGAAGAAGCACCTCTTCGCCTCACGGCCCGAGCCGCTGATGGCCGTCGACGGCGTGTCGCTCACCATCCCGGCGGGCGGCTCGCTCGCGCTCGTCGGCGAGTCGGGCTCGGGCAAGTCGACGCTCCTGCGCATGGTCGTCGGCCTCCACGCCCCGACGAGCGGCACGGTCACGATCGGGACGGGCGCGCCGCCGCAGATGATCTTCCAGGACGCCGGCGCGTCCCTCACGCCGTGGCTGCCGGTCGGCGAGCTCATCGGCGAGCGGCTCGCCGCGCTCGGCGTCCCGAAGGACGAGCGCAAGGCCCGGGTCGACGCCGTGCTGGAGGCGGTCGGCCTGCCCGCCGAGGCCGCGTCCGCCGTCCCCCGCAAGCTCTCCGGCGGCCAGCGCCAGCGCGCCGCCATCGCCCGCGCGATCGCCGTCCCGCCCGCGCTGCTCGCCTGCGACGAGCCGGTCTCCGCCCTCGACGTGAGCCTCGCCGCCCAGGTGCTGAACCTCCTCTGCCACCTGCGCCAGACGCTCGGCATCGCGCTGCTCTTCGTCACCCACGACCTCGCCGCCGCCCGCGCCGTCGCCGACGACGTCGCCGTCATGCAGCGCGGGAAGATCGTCGAGCACGCCCCGGCCGAGCAGCTCTTCACGAGCCCCCGGCACGAGTACACGCAGGAGCTCCTCGCCGCCGTCCCCGAGATCGGCGCGGTGGCCTGAGATGAGCACCGTCACCCCCACGCTCCCGCCGGCCTCCGCGTCGCCGCCGAGCGGCCTCGCCCGCGCCCGCCGCCGTCTCGGCCGCACGGAGGCCGATGCGGCGGCGGCCGCCCTCGCCGCGCCCGGAGGCCTCCGCAAGGTCCTCGCGCCCGTCGTGATCATCACGCTGCTCGCGCTCCTCGCCCCGCTCGCGGCGCCCCACGGAAGCCTCGACATCGTGGCCGCCGGCCCGCTGCACAAGCCGTCCTTCGGCAACCTCCTCGGCACCGACGAGATCGGGCGCGACGTGTTCTCCCGCGTCCTCTACGGCATCCGCTCGAGTTGGCTCGCGGCGGTCGGCGTCATCGTCGTCGGCGCGGCCTTCGGCTCGCTGGTGGGGGCGCTGGCCGGGGCCTTCGGCGGCTGGACGGACACGATCCTCATGCGGCTGACGGACCTCTTCCTCGCGCTGCCGGCCCCGGTCCTCGCGATCGCCGTCATCGCCTCGCTCGGGCCGAGCCTCATGCACACGCTGCTCGCGCTGAGCATCGTGTGGTGGCCGTGGTACGCGCGGATCGTCCGCGGCGAGGTCCGCGCGCTCGCCGCCCGTCCGCACGCCGAGGCCGCGCGGCTGGCCGGCGTCTCGCGCTCGCGCCTCGTCCGCCGCCACCTGCTGCCCGGCGCGATCACGCCCGTCGTCGTGACGATGTCGCTCGACGTCGGCAACCTCATCCTGTCGCTCGCCGGCCTGTCGTTCATCGGCCTCGGCGCACCCGCCCCCGCGGCCGAGCTCGGCGCCATGAGCGCCCGCGGCCTGGACTACCTCTTCGGCCACCCCTGGGTGCCGATCGCCCCCGCCGCCGCCGTCGCGCTCCTCGCGCTCACGGCAAACCTCCTCGGCGACCACGTCAACCGCACCCTCGACCAAAGGACGACCCGATGACCACCGTCTCCCGACCCCGACTGCTCCTCGCCGGAGCGGCCGCGCTCGCGCTGGCCGTCACCGGCTGCGGGGCCAAGACGAAGGACGAGGCCGCGACGGCCGCCGGCACGAGCACCGCCGCCGGCGGCAGCGACGTCCTCACGATCCCCTACCTCGCCGACATGAGCGTCCCGGACCCGGACGTCTTCTACGACATCGAGGGCAACTCGGTCATCCTCAACACCTACCAGGGGCTCGTGAAGTACGCCCCGGACTCGACGACGATCGTCGGCGCGCTCGCGCAGTCGTTCACGGAGTCCAAGGACCGCCTGACCTACACGTTCAAGCTCAAGCCCGGGGTGACGTTCCACTCCGGCGCGAAGATGACGTCCGCCGACGTGAAGGCGTCCTTCGAGCGCCGCCTGAAGGTGAACCAGGCGCCCGCGTACATGCTCGCGAACGTCAAGACGATGAGCACGCCGGACCCGCTGACGTTCGTCGTGAAGCTCAAGTCGCCGGTCGACCCGTTCATGGCCTACATGGCGTCCTCGTGGGGTCCGAAGGTCATCGGCCCCGCCGCGCTGAAGACCCACGCCGGCAGTGACTTCGGGCAGAAGTGGATGCGCACGCACGAGGACGGCACCGGGCCCTTCGAGCTGACGTCCTTCCAGCGCGGGCGGCAGTACACGCTCACGCGCTACCCCGGCTACTACGGCGCCAAGCCGTTCTTCCGCGAGGTCGACATCAAGATCACGCCGGACATCGGGACCCAGCGCCTGGAGCTGCAGAACGGCGATCTCGACGCGGTCCTGCACTCCTTCCCCGCGTCCGAGCTCGCGTCGCTCCCGTCGAGCCTGCAGATCAAGCGCGAGAACTCCTTCCTGCGCCTGCTCATGTACGTCAACACGAACAAGGCGCCGTTCAACGATCCGGCGGTGCGCCGCGGGCTGCGCAGCGCACTGGACATCGACCAGCTCGTGACCCAGGCCTACAGCGACACGGCGACGAAGTCGGTCGGCCCGTACCCGACCGCGCTGCTCAGCGGTCAGCCGGCGCTGCCGTACAAGCCGGACCCGGCGGCGGCGAAGGCCGCGGCGTCCAAGGCGTCGACGAAGTCGATCGTCATGGCCTACACCGCGGACGAGTCGGGCGTGCAGCGCCGCGTCTCCGAGACGCTGCAGGCGCAGCTCACCCAGGCCGGCTACAAGGTGACGCTGAAGGAGGTCCAGCTCCCGCAGACCTACGCGTACATCAAGGATCTGAAGCACGCCCCGGACCTGCTGCTGGCGACGAACACGCCGGACGCGGCGCACCCCGACACGTGGGCGCGGATCCTCTTCCAGTCCAAGGGCGGCCTGAACTTCCTCGGCTACTCGAACCCGGCGCTGGACAAGGCGCTCGACGACGCGCTGCCGGCGACCCCGGCGCAGGCGGACGCGGACTACCGCAAGGTCGGCCAGCAGATCATCGGCTCGGACTCGCTGTTCTTCCTCGGTGACGTGAAGGACGTCTTCGTCCTGAAGAAGGGGCTGACCGGCGTGTCGCACGTGCCGGCCTACCCCTGGACCGTCGACTACGCGGACCTGAAGCGGTAGCACGATGTCCACGGTCATCGGCCGCCGCCTCGTCGCGCTCGTCGCGGTCCTGCTCGGGCTGTCGGTGATCGTGTTCGCGCTGCAGGCGCTCATCCCCTCGGACCCCGCTCGTGCCATCGTCGGCGCGAGCGCGTCCCCCGCGGTCGTCGCGGCGAAGTCGCACGAGCTCGGCTACGACAAGCCGCTGCCGACGCAGTTCGCGAAGTTCCTCGGGCGGATGGTGCACGGGAACCTCCAGGACTCGCTGCGGACCCGCAACCCGGTGGCGGACGACCTGCGGACGTTCGCCCCCGCGACGCTCGAGCTCGCGCTCGTCTCCGCGATGCTCGCGGCGGCGCTCGGCGTCGGGCTCGGCCTCCTGCTGACGAGCGGGTGGCGGGCGGCCCGGGCGGCGCGCCTGATCCTCATCGGGGGCGCGTCGGTGCCGAGCTTCCTCGTCGCGCTGCTGGCGATCCTCCTCTTCTACTCGGCGCTCCACCTGCTGCCCGCGTCCGGGCGGGTGGACGACAAGTTCATCATCACCGACGGGCCGACGCGGCTGCTGCTCGTCGACTCGCTGCTGCACGGCCAGCCGAACGTCTTCTTCGACGCGCTCAAGCACCTCGTCATGCCGGCCTTCACGCTCGCGCTCGTGCCGGCGCTCGCGATCGCCCGCACGCTCGACGCGTCGCTCACCCAGGTCATGCGGGAGGACTACGTCCGCACCGCGCGGTCCAAGGGGCTGAAGGAGCGGACCGTCGTCCTGAAGCACGCGCTGCGCAACGCGGCGGGCCCGACGTTCACGATGGGCGGCCTGCAGTTCGGGCTCATGCTCGGCGGCGTCGTGGTCGTCGAGCAGATCTTCGCGTGGCCCGGGCTCGGCCTCTACCTCGACCAGTCGATCGGGTACTCGGACTTCCCCGCGATCACGGGGACGACGATCCTCCTCGGCACCGCGTACGTCGTCGTCAACTTCGCCGTCGACCTCGCGCAGGCGTGGGCCGACCCGCGGATCCGGGAGGTCTGATGCGCCCCCACGAGTGGTTCCACGTCCAGCCCCTCGCCGCGGGGGTCTGGCAGCTCACCGAGCCCGGGCACGTCGCGATGTGGCTCGTCGTCGGGCCGGGCCGCGCGGTCCTCATCGACACCGGTTGCGGCCTTGCGCCGCTGCGGCCGCTCGTCGACGAGCTCGCCGGCGGCGTGCCGGTCACCGTCGCCCAGACGCACCATCACATGGACCACGTCGGCGGCTCGCACGAGTTCACCGAGGTGCTCATCCACCCGGCCGGTGTCGAGGGCCTCGCCGCGGGCGTGCCCGCCGACCGGCTCGCCGGGTACCGCGAGTACGCGCTCGCGCAGGAGGAGGCGGCGGCCGCGTACGCCGACCTCGACGACCGCTTCTTCCACCTCCTGCGCGACGAGTACCGCCCGCGCCCGCTGCCGGCCGCGCTGCGCGACGGCACGTGGTCCATCGCCCCCGTCACCGCGACCGGCACGCTCGAGGAGGGCGACGTCCTGGACCTCGGCGGCGGCCGCTCGCTCGCGGTCATGCACACGCCCGGCCACTCGCCCGCCGACCTCTCCTTCGAGCTCGTCGGCGAGGGCCTGCTCTTCGGCGGGGACACGGTGAACACCGGCCCGGTCTACGTGCAGAACCCGGACTCGTCGCTCACGCTCCTGCGCGGCTCACTCGCCCGCCTCGCCGACCGTGCGCCCGCACTCACGCGGGTCTTCTGCAGCCACTTCATGCGCACCGCGGTGCCGCCGTCCTACCTCCAGGCGCAGGTCGACGCGCTCGACGCGCTGCTCGCCGGGGAGATCGCCACGCGGCCCGCGGTCGACTGCGTCGGCACCGCGGTCGACGAGGCGGTCTTCGACGGCTTCTCGTTCTTCGTGCCGCGCGGCTGGACCGCACGGACCGCCGCAGCCCACGCCGAGGAGGCCGCCGCATGAACCTCGACACGACCCTCCCGCCGGCCGCGTCGCTCGCGCGCGTCCTCCCGCGCGGGACGGCGCTGACCCTCACCGACGTGCGCGGCGGCGGCAACGTCTCCACGCTCATGTACCGGGCCGACGACCCGCTCGAGCGCTACTGCATGCCGGACACGCTCAAGGCGCAGCACGTCTCGCGGGTGACGACGGGCACCGCGCTCTACTCGGACATGGGGCGCGTCATGGCGTCCGTCGTCGCCGACACGTGCGGCTGGCACGACACGATCTGCGGCCACCTCACCGACGCGATGGTGCGCGAGCGCTACGGCGAGGCGAGCTACCAGGACGTCCGCAACGCCTGGCGGCGCAGCGCGCGGCAGGCCTTCCTCGTCGAGCTCGCCAAGCACGGCCTCGGAGCCCGCGACCTCGTCGGCAACCTCAACCTCTTCAGCAAGGTCCAGGCCGAGCTCGACGGGAGGCTCGCCTTCGTCCCCGGCAACTCGCCGGCCGGGTCGAGCGTGACGCTGCGCTTCGAGCTCGACGTCCTGCTCGTCCTCGTGAACGTCCCGCACCCGCTCGACCCGTCGACGACGTGGGACCCCGGCGAGATCGCGCTGCACGCCGAGCCGGCCCCGCCCGCCGCGGCCGACGACCCGGTGCGCGTCGCCTGCCCCGAGAACGAGCGCGGGTTCATCGCCACCGAGATGGAGGTCCTCGCATGAGCACGCAGGAGCAGGCCGCGGCGACGGCCCTCGACCCCGCCACCGCCCGGCTCACGGTCGACGTCCCCGCCGGCCTCGGCTGGGGCCACGTCGTCGCCGCGGGGGAGACGCTGCGCATGGTCGACCTCCACGGCAATCAGGCGGTCGACACGCTCTTCTTCGACGCCCACGACCACGCGAACCGCTACTCGGCCGTCGACACGATCGCCGCGCAGGGGTCCGTCTACCTGACGGTCGGCTCGCGCCTGCTCGCGCTCGACGGGGCGCCGCTCGTGACGATGACCGTGGACACGTGCGGCCGCCACGACACGCTCGGCGGGGCCTGCTCGCAGGAGTCGAACATCGTGCGCTACGGCGAGCACACCCGGCACATGCACGCCTGCCGCAACACGTTCATCGCCGAGGCCCTCGCCTACGGCCACGGCCTCGAGAAGCGCGACCTCACGCACAACGTGAACTTCTTCATGAACGTGCCGCTGACGCCCGAGGGCGGCCTGCGCTTCGAGGACGGCATCTCCGCGCCGGGCAAGTACCTCGACCTGCGCGCGGACCGCGACACGCTCGTCCTCATCTCGAACTGCCCGCAGCTGAACAACCCGTGCAACGGCTACGACCCGACGCCGGTGCGGCTGCACGTCTGGGCGGCGACGTGAGCGACGCCGGGTCCATCTACGTCCTCACCCCGGGGACCTCGACGACGGTGCAGGACTGGCCCGGCCGCCTCGGCTACTGGGAGCCGGGGGTGCCGCCGTCCGGCCCGATGGACGACCGCTCCTTCCGCATCGGCAACCTCGTCGTCGGCAACCCCGAGGGGGCGGCGGGGCTGGAGGTGACGCTCTCGGGGCCGGCGCTCCGCTTCACGCGGGAGACCGTCGTCGCGGTGACGGGCGCGCCGCTCGCCGTGACCGTCGACGGCGCCGTCGTCCCGCAGTGGGCGCCCGTCACCGTCCCTGCCGGCGGTGAGCTGCGGCTCGGCGCGATCCGCGGCGTCGGCCTGCGCGCCTACGTCCTCGTCCGCGGCGGGCTCGACGGCACGGTGACGCTCGGCTCGCGCGCGGCGTTCGCGCCGGGCGGTCTCGGCGCGGCGGGCGGGCGGCCGCTGACCGCCGGCGCGCGCCTCGACGTCCTGCCCCTGGCCGACGACAACGCGCCCGTCGCCCGCGCCGCGCGGCCGCCCGCCTTCGCGAACACGTGGACGCTGCGCGTCGTCGCCGGCCCGCACGGCGCGCCCGACTTCTTCACGCCCGACGGCCTCGACCGCCTCTTCCGCACGCAGTGGCGCGTGCACCACCAGTCCGACCGCACGGGTGTCCGGCTCTCCGGCCCGGTGCCCGCGTTCGCGCGCACCGACGGCGGCGAGGCGGGCCTGCACCCGTCGAACATCCTCGACTCCGCGTACGGCGTCGGGACGATCATGCTCGCCGGGGACATGGCGGTCGTCGTCGGGCCGGACGGCCCCTCGCTCGGCGGCTTCACCGCGATCGGCCAGGTGATCAGCGCCGACCTCTGGTGCCTCGGCCAGGTGCGCGCGGGGGACGCGATCACGCTGCAGGTCGTCGACGCCGACACCGCCGCCCTCGCCCGGACCCGTGCCCGCGAGCAGGTGTCCGACCGCGACCCCGTCGTCGCCGTCGCCATTCCGCGGTACAGCCGCCGCGCCGTCGTCCTCGACGGGCCGCGCGAGGGCTCCGGCGGCCTCGTCACCTTCCGTCGCGCGGGCGAGCGCGCGCTGCTCGTCGAGTTCGGCGAGCCGGTCCTCGACCTGCGCTCCCGCGTCCGCGCGCACGCCCTCCAGGAGGTCGTCCGCGCCGCCGCCCTCCCGGCGGTCAGCGACCTCACGCCCGGGGTCCGCTCGCTCCACGTCCAGTACGACCCGGACGCCATCAGCGCCGCGTCCCTGCAGGCCGAGCTGTCGGCGCTCGAGGCCGCGCTGCCCGACCCGCACGAGCTCGAGATCCCGGGCCGCACCGTCCACCTGCCGCTCGCCTGGCGCCACGCCCAAGCCGAGCTCGCCGTCGAGCGCTACGCGACGACCGTCCGCCGCGACGCGCCGTGGTGCCCGGACAACATCGAGTTCATCCGCCGCATGAACGGCCTGCCCGACGAGGACGCGGTGCGTGAGATCGTCTTCGACGCGAGCTACCTCGTCCTCGGCCTCGGCGACGTCTACCTCGGCGCCCCCGTCGCCGTCCCCCTCGACCCCCGGCACCGCCTCGTGACGACGAAGTACAACCCCGCCCGCACCTGGACCCCCGCGAACGCCGTCGGCATCGGTGGCGCCTTCCTCTGCGTCTACGGCGTCGAGGGCCCCGGTGGCTATCAGCTCGTCGGGCGCACGGTCCCGATCTGGGACACCGCCGACGCCACGCCGTGGCAGCTGCGCCACTTTGACCAGCTGCGCTTCGAGCCGGTAGCCGAGGCGCGCCTGGAGGAGCTGCGCGGGCTGAGCGCCGCGGGGGAGTGGGCGCCACGTACCGAGCCGGCGACCTTCTCGCTCGCCGCGCACGCGCGCTTCCTCGACGAGCACGCCGACGACATCGCGGCCTTCCGCGCCCGGCGTGAGGTGGCCTTCGCGGCCGAGCGCCAGGCGTGGGCGGCGCCGGCGGCGGTGTCGGCATGACGATGCGCATCGCCGACCTCCTCGCCGCCTACCGCGCCGGCACGACCGACCCGTCCGCCGTCATGGCCGACGTCCTCGCGGCGGGGGACGCGGCCGCGGCGGCCGACACCCAGCAGCCGGTGTGGATCGCCCGGATCTGCGCCGAGGAGCTGCTCGCCCGGGCGGCGCGGCTCGACGGCGGCGACCGCTCGCTGCCGCTGTACGGCATCCCGTTCGCGGTGAAGGACAACATGGACGTCGCCGGCCTGCCGACGACCGCGGGCCTGCCCGGTGCGTCGCGCATCGCGACCGAGACGGCCCCGGTCGTGCAGGCGCTGCTCGACGCGGGCGCGCTGCTCGTCGGCAAGACGAACATGGACCAGCTCGCGACCGGGCTCGTCGGGACGCGCTCGCCGTACGGCGCCTGCTCGTCGGTCGCCGACCCCGCGTACATCAGCGGCGGCTCGTCGTCGGGGTCCGGCGTCGCCGTCGCGCTCGGGCTCTGCGCCTTCGCGCTCGGGACCGACACCGCGGGCTCGGGTCGCGTGCCCGCCGCCTTCAACGCCGTCGTCGGGCTCAAGCCGACCCGGGGCCTGCTGTCCACCCGTGGGGTCGTCCCGGCCTGCGCGTCGCTCGACTGCGTCTCGGTCTTCGCGGCGGACGCCGCGGACGCCGCCGCGGTCCTCGCCGTCGCGGCGTCGCCCGACGCACAGGACCCGTGGAGCCGCCCGGCGGCGCCGCCGACCCGTCCGCGCCGCGGCCTCGTCGCCGTCCCGCAGCCCGGGCAGCTGACCTTCCTCGACGACACCGCGCGCGCGGCCTGGGAGGGGGCGGTTGCGGTTGCGGCCGAGCGCTTCACGGTCGTCGAGGCCGACGTGCAGCCGTTGCTCGACGCCGCGTCGCTCCTCTACGACAGCTGGGTCGCCGAGCGGACGGCCGATCTGCTCGTGCTCATCGACGGCCCGGCCGGTGCCGACGGCCTGGACCCGACCGTCGCGGCGATCGTCCGCGGCGGTGCGGGCCGCACGGCGGTCGACGTCTTCGCCTCCTCCCACACGCTCGCAGCGTTGCGCCTGGCGGCGGCACCGATCTGGGAGGCGTGCGACGCGCTGCTGCTGCCGACGGTCTCCGGCCACCCGACGCACGCGGACGTCGCCGCCGACCCGGTGGGCGTGAACTCCGAGCTCGGCCGCTACACGAACTTCGTCAACCTCATGGACCTGTGCGCGGTGGCGGTGCCCGGCCCCGGCCGCGCCGACGGCCTGCCCGCCGGCGTCACGTTCCTCGCGCCCGCCTTCGGCGACACGCGGGTGCTCGAGCTCGCGGCGGCGTTCGCGGGGGAGACGCCGGACCCGGCGCGCTTCCCGCTCTCCGGCACCGTCCGCCTCGCCGTCGTCGGCGCGCACCTCAGCGGGCTGCCGCTGAACGCGCAGCTCACCGAGCGCGGGGCGCGCCTCGTCGGCCCCGCCCGGACCGCGCCCACGTACCGGCTCTACGCGCTGCCCGGCGACGGGCCGGTCTCCCGTCCCGGCCTCATCCGGACGTTCGACGACGGCGCGTCGATCGAGGCCGAGGTGTGGGAGCTCGCGCCGGCCGCGCTCGGCGAGCTGCTCGGCCTCATCCCCGCGCCGCTCGGCCTCGGCCGCGTCGAGCTCCAGGACGGCGCCCTGGTCACCGGCTTCGTCTGCGAGGGGCACGCCGTCCGCGGCGCGACCGACGTCACCGAGCACGGCGGCTGGCGCGCCTACCTCGCCGCGACGGCGGACCGCCCGGCGGCGACCGTGTTCCCGAGCGCGGCGGGGGACGCGTGAGCGCCGCTGTCCACCATCTCCCCGCGACGCCGCAGACCGTCCACTGGGGCTACTTCGACCCGCGGATCGCCCCGGCCCTTACGGTCGCCTCCGGGGACCTCGTCCAGCTCGAGGCGCTCACCCACCACGCGGGCGACGCCCCCGACCTGCTCATGGACGAGGGCATCGAGCTCGTCTTCGACCGGGTCGGCGACCGCGGCCCCGGCCCGCATCTGCTCACCGGCCCGATCGCCGTCGCCGGCGCGCGCCCCGGCGCTCTACGGCGAGCTGCCCGCCGAACGCGTGACGATCTTCGAGCTCGACACCGAGGCGCTGCTCGGCCGCGCGCGCTTCGCCTACGAGTGGACGACGACGCCGCTCGCCGATCAGCCGGGGACGATCGTGCTGCCCGGGTCCGTCGACCGCGTCCCGGCCCTCGACGGCGTCGTCGTGCCGCTGCGGCCGCACTTCGGGACGATGGGCGTCGCGCCCTCGGCGCCCGAGCGCGTCTCCTCCGTGCCGCCGGGCGACGACGGCGGCAACCTCGACAACTGGCGGATCGGCGCCGGCGGGCGCATCTCCTACCCCGGGCAGGTGCCGGGCGCGCTGCTCTCCGTTGGCGACCCGCACGTCTCCCAGGGCGACGGCGAGGTGAGCGGGACCGCGCTCGGGGCGTCCCTCAACGGCCTGATCCGACTCACGATCCGGCGCGACCTCGCCTTCACCGCGCCGGTCCTGGAGACCGGCGCGGAGCTGCTCATCCACGGCTTCGGCGACACGCTCGACGAGGCGATGAAGGCCGCCGCGCTGCGCGTGCTCGACGTCCTGCGGCGCGTCTTCGGGCTCACCCGCTTCGACGCCTACGCCTTCATGTCCGTCGCCGTCGACTTCACCGTCACGCAGGTCGTCGACCAGCGCCAGGGCGTCCACGGCCGGATCGACAAGCGCTGCTTCCCGCGGTGGTCCGGACTCCCCGCATGATCCACGCGTTCACCTTCACGCCGGAGCAGGGCGTCCCGCCGTCCGTCGCGCCGTTCGCCCACGCGACCGCGGCCGGCGCGACGCTCTACGTCACCGGCCAGATGCCGACCGACACGACCGGGGCGCTCGTCGGGCCCGGCGATGTCGCCGCGCAGACCGATCAGGTGCTGCGCAACCTGCAGCGCGTCACCGAGCTCTGCGGCGGCACCCTGGCCGACGTCGTCTCCGTCCGCGCCTACCTCCTGCGCTGGGAGGACTACGAGGCCTTCAACGCCGCCTACGCACCCTGGTTCGGAGAGCGCCTGCCGTCGCGCACGTGCGTGGGGACGACCGGGCTCGCCGTCGGCGCGCTGGTCGAGATCGACTGGGTGTGCTGGAAGGCCGGCGGCTGGACGGCGTGAGCGCGAGCTACGAGGCGCCGCACACGGTCAGCCCGTAGCGGCGCGCCTGCGCGTTCGCCGCGGTGAACGGTTGCGCTTCCCGGGCAGTCCGAGCAGCACCGGATTCGCGCGCGCCCGAGTCAGGCCGTGCTCGATCGCAGTCGTAGATCGCCTCGGCCGCGCCGTCGTCCCCGGCGGGCGGGGTGAGGGCGCGGAGGTCACGCAGCTCCCGCTCGACGACGGGGAAGAACGCGGTGGAGGCGTAGCGGCGGATCTGCGGCAGCGTCGGGACGGCGGCGGTGAACGTCTGCTTCGCCGCGGTCGTGATGCGGGTGTTCGCCGTGCGGCAGATCGCGTCCGCGCGGGCGACGTCGGTCGCCTTCGACGGCGCCTTTGCGCTGTCGCCGCCGCCCGATCCGCAGCCCGCGGCGGTGAGCGTCAGGGCGGCCGCCAGCGCGACGGCGGGGGTACGGCTCGGCCTCATGGCGGCGGGCCCTAGTGCCGCCGCGACGCCCGGCTGTGAACGCGGCGTTGCCGGGGTGTCACTCGGCCCCGAGCACCGCGACCGCCGCGACGATGAGCGCGATCCCGGCGACCTGGTGGCGGGCGAGGCGCTCGTGGAAGAAGAGGCGCCCGAGGCCCGCGGCGACCGCGCCGGTGATCGAGGCCATGACCGCGGCGACGGCGACGTCGCTGCGCGCGCCGAGGGCGTAGGACGCGAACCCCGCGACCTCGAGCGCGCCGCCGCCGAGCGCATAGGGGAGCACCGCGCGGGGGACCGCGAGGCGACGCCGCGCGAGCAGCGGCAGGGACACGAGCAGCACGCCGATGACGCGCGGCGGCACGATGGCCCACGCGAGCGGGATCTCGTCGCCCGCCACCTGCCCGGTCGCGTAGAGGCCGAAGCCGAAGACGCACGCCGCGCCGGCGGCCCACCCGATCGCCCGTGCGACGACCTCGGTGTGGTGCGGGTCGTGCGGGACGGGGACGCTCGGGGCGCTGCGGCCCGCCTGCCACGCCACGAGCATGCAGCCGCTGATGACGCCGACGAGCGCCGCCGCGCGCGTCGCCCCCAGGCGCTGGCCGGCGGCGACCGAGATGACGGCGGTCACGCCGCCCTCGGCGGAGACGATCGGCGAGACCACCCCGAGCGCCCCGGTCGAGAGCGCCCGGTAGGCCATGAGCAGGCCGCCGACGTTCGCGGCCCCGGACGCCGCGAGCCACGCCCACGTCCCGCTCGAGACGTCGTGCGGGAGGCGGATCGCCAGCACCGGGAGGAGGAGCGCGAGGCCGAAGACCATGACCGCCCCGAGCGCGGCGGTCGGCCCGATGGCCCGCGAGGACCGGGTCGAGCACGCCGTCGCGGCGGCCCAGGCCAGGGCGGCGCCGAGGCCGCCGAGGATCGCGCCCACGCCGTGGGTCCTCAGCCCGCCGGGACGGGATTGCGGCGGGCGCCGATCACCGCGAGGACGGTAGCGTGCGGCGGCGTGACCCTCGCTCCCCACACGACCCTGCGCCTCGGCGGCCCCGCCGCGCGCGAGGTGACGGTGACCGACGAGAACGCGCTCGTCCACGCCGTCGCGGAGGCCGACGACGCCGGCGAACCGCTGCTCCTACTCGGCGGCGGCTCGAACGTCGTCATCGCCGACGAGGGCTTCCCGGGCCTCGTCGTCCTCATCCGCACGACGGGGATCGAGCGCGTCGAGGGCGGCGGCAAGGTCGTCCTCACGGTCGCGGCCGGGGAGGACTGGGACGGCTTCGTCGCGCGGGTGGTCGCCGACGGGCTCGCGGGGGTCGAGGCGCTCAGCGGCATCCCCGGTAGTGTCGGCGCGACCCCGATCCAGAACGTCGGCGCGTACGGGCAGGACGTCGCCGAGACGATCGTCCGTGTGCGCGCCTACGACCGTCACGAGCGCGCCGTCGTCGCGCTCGACGCGGCCGATTGCGGCTTCGGCTACCGGCACTCGCGCTTCAAGGACGAGCCGGGTCGGTTCGTCGTCCTCGACGTGAGCTTCGCGCTCGACCGTGGCGGGCTGTCGCGTCCGCTGCGCTACGTCGAGCTCACGCGGGCGCTCGACGTGCCGATCGGGGGCGCGGCGCCGCTGGCCGACGTCCGCGCGGCCGTCCTGCGCCTGCGCGCCGCGAAGGGCATGGTCCTCGACGCGGCCGACCACGACACGTGGTCGGCGGGCTCGTTCTTCACGAACCCGATCCTCGACCCGGAGGACTTCGCGGCGCTCGACGCACGGGTGCTCGAGCAGCTCGGGCCGGACGCGCGCCTGCCGCGCTACCCCGAGCCCGACGGGCGGCTGAAGACGTCGGCCGCGTGGCTCATCGAGCGCGCCGGCTTCGCCAAGGGGCACCCGGGCCGCGGCCCGGCGACGATCTCGGCGAAGCACACGCTCGCGCTGACGAACCGGGGGGACGCGACCACCGCCGACCTCGTCGCGCTCGCCCGCGAGGTGGCGGCCGGCGTGCGCGCCGCATACGGTGTCGCGCTCGTCCCCGAGCCGGTCTTCGTCGGCCACGACTGGGACCCGGACGACGACGGCGGCTGAGACGGAGGCCGCCGGCGGTCGCGGGGCGGCGGCAGCGGCTCCCCGAGCCGGCGTGCGGCCTCGTGGGTCATATACCCCCAGTTGACCGCACGCCGCACGGGGGAGGGGCGGCGGGCCGGGGCCCCTACGCCGCCATCGACTCCGTCGCGGCGTCGATCGCCGCCCGCGTCCCGCGGTTGCCCGCGCGCCACTGCAGCGGCGTCACGCCGCCGAAGCGGCGGAAGGCCTTGGCGAACTGCGCGCTCTGGCGGTAGCCGACGTGGCGGGCGATGTCGCGCACCGGGGTGCGCGTCTGCTCGAGGAGGTCGGCCGCGCGCTGCATGCGCAGACGGGTGAGGTAGGCGCGGAAGGTGTCGCCGTCCTCCTCGAAGAGCCGCTGGACCTGGCGGCGGGACGAGGAGACCTCGCGCGCGACGTCGTCGAGCGTGAGGTCGGCGTCGCCGTAGCGGTCGTCGAGGAAGGCGCGGACCTCGACGTAGAGGGCACGGCGCAGGGCGATGGTCATGGGGCGGTGCCGGACAGGAACGCTCATGCCTCGGATACGGTCGCCCGCCCGAAAAAGCGCACGACGATCCGACGTTTTCCTCTGACGGGTCCGGGGTCAGCGGACGGGCGCGCGGGCAGACCGGGGGTGGGAGGAGGGAGCGAGCGGCAGCGGCGGCCTACACCGCCGCTGCTGTTCGGGGTCTCCGCGCCCGAGGTCAGGCGCGCGCCGGGGGCGGCGGCCCCTGCGCGAGCCCGAGCCAGAAGGCCTGGATCGACCGCATCGCGTCGACGAACTCGAAGAAGTCCACCGGCTTGACGACGTAGCTGTTGGCATGCAGGTCGTACGCCGCGCCGACGTCGCGCGCCGCCGCGGACGTCGTGAGCACGACCACCGGAACCTGGCGCAGGCGGGCGTCCGCCTTCAGCCGCTCGAGGACGTGGAGGCCGTCGACCCCGGGGAGGTTCAGGTCGAGGAGGATGAGGTCCGGGGTCAGCGACGCGCTCCCGCCGCCCGCGCCGAAGAGCAGCTCGAGCGCCTCGTGCCCGTCGCGGGCGACCCGCAGGTCCACCGCCATGTCGTTCTCGATGAGCGCCTCGCGGACGAGCCGCGCGTCGGCCGCCGAGTCCTCGACGAGCAGCAGCAGCGGTCCGGCCGGTCCGCTCATGCGGCCGGCCCGTCGGGCAGCGTGAAGGAGAAGCACGAGCCGCCGCCCTCACGCGCGGTGACGCTGATCGTGCCGTCGTGGCGCTCGACGATCTTGTGGCAGATCGCGAGGCCGATCCCGGTGCCCGGCGCGTCCTCGCGGGGGTGCAGGCGCTGGAACATGTCGAAGACCTTCGGCGCGAGCTCCACCGGGATGCCGATGCCGTTGTCCTCGACGAGGATGCGCCACGCCGCGGCCTCCCGCTCGGCCCGGACGCGCACGACCGGCGGCGCCTGCGAGCGGAACTTCAGCGCGTTGCCGACGAGGTTGTCGACGAGCTGCGCGAGCTGCGTCGCGTCGCCGACGACCGTGGGCAGCGGCTCGACGACGAGCTCGGCCCCGGCGTCGGCGATCGCCTGCGTCAGCGACCGGCGCGTGCGGTCGAGGACCGCCGCGAGGTCGACGGGCTCGCGCCGGATCGCCTCCCGCCCGACGCGCGAGTAGCGCAGCAGGTCCTTGATGAGCGCCTGCATCCGCGCGGTCGCGTCGACGGTGTAGGCGATGTACTCGTCGGCCCGCGGGTCGAGCTTGCCCTCGTAGCGCCGGGCGAGCAGCTGGACGAACCCCGAGATGGAGCGCAGCGGCTCCTGCAGGTCGTGCGAGGCGATGTAGGCGAACGCCTCGAGATCCTGGTTCGAGCGCTCGACGTCCTGCAGCGTCTCCAGCAGCGCGCCGTTGGCCGCCTCGAGCGCGAGCCGCGCGCGCTCCCGCTCGATGACGCGGCCGACCTGGACGCCGACCTGCGCGACGACGTCGAGCACCCGCGCGTCGGGCTCCGCCGCCGCCGTCGCGAAGAGCTCGATGACGCCGACGACCTCGTGCCCGACGAGCACCGGGAAGGCGAAGCCGCTCTGGAGGCCGGCGGCGAGCGCGGCGTGGCGCCGCGGGAAGGACTCGTCCTCGGCGAGGCGCGGGATCCACGCGGGCTCGCCGGCGGCGAGCACGTGGCCCGGCAGCCCGACCCCCGGCGCGAAGTCCGTCGCCCGCGAGAGCGCCCGGAACCCGGCGAACCGCTCGGGGTCGGCGACGTGCCAATGGCCGGCCGAGCGCAGCACGCCGTCCTCGACGAGGAGGGCGTCCGCCACCGGCCACCCCGTGTACGCGCACAGGTCGGTGAGGATCCGGCCGATCGCGGCGTCGACGTTCTCCGCCTCGTTCGCCGCGCGGGCCACGCGCTCGAGGAGCTGCAGGTCCTCCCGCTGGACGTAGACCTCGCGGAGCGTCGACTCGGCGATGCGCTCGGCCTCGTGCCGCGCCAGGCGCTCCCGGTCCAGGCGGGACCGCAGCCGCGCGGCCGGGTCCGGCGCCGTCGTCAGCGGGTCGTCGTCACGACGATCTGGCACTTGGGCGCTCCGTGCTTCATGCACGCCGGCTGGTGGATGGTGGCGACCTCGCCGTAGTGGGCGGCCGCCGCCTCGATGAAGCCCTCGGCGAGCGAGCAGAGCTGCCGGCCGGACGCGTAGCCGATGACGAGCTCGTCGCCGGGCGAGACCGTGAAGTCGAAGACCGGCACCTCGGCGCCCGGATAGAGCTTGCGCACCTCGGGGTGGATGACGTCGTTGAGCGTGAGGAGGAACGGCCGCGTCGACGTGTGCGGCGTGAAGAACGCGGGGTAGCTCTGCGCGAGCAGCGGCAGCGCCTCGCGGCCGAACCAGCGCACGACGTCGTCCGCCGGGACCTCGAGCCGGGCACTCGCCGCGGCCACCAGGGCGAGCAGGTCCGCGTCCGGGTAGCTCCCGAGCGACGTGTACGCGCCCGCGAGCCGCGCGTCGTCGAGCAGGTCGTCCCACGTGTCCTCCCCGTGCTCACGCGTGACGACGTTCTCCAGCAGGTTGAACACGATGCCCTTGATGACGGTTCCCTCCGTGCGGTCCGGGTGCTTCTCGGGGGGAACCTAACGCACGTCGCGCCGGACGGCCTTGCCTACGGCCGCGTCGACGAACAGCAGCTTCTCGATGACCGCGGGCGTCAGCACGAACGGGTACAGCTCCGGGATTCCCATCGACCGGCAGATGCCGTTCATCGCGAAGGTGAAGGGGATCCAGTCCTTCAGCGTCTGGCGGAAGCCGAGGTCCGCCGTGTCACCGGGGATCGCGAGCTGCGTGCGCATCCCGTGGGCGGCGGCGGTCTGCGACGTGTCCGAGATGTGGAGGTAGTGCGCCCACGTCTCCGCCCAGTCCTCCCACGGGTGCATGGTCGCGTAGGCGCTCACGTGCTCGGCCGCCCAGTCCGGCGGCGGCCCTTCGGCGTAGTGGCGCTCGAGCGCGTCGGCGTAGCTCTCGCGCTCGTCCCCGAAGAGCTCGCGGTAGCGGTCGATGAGCCCGGTCTGCTCGACGACGATCGGCCAGTAGTAGTGGCCGATCTCGTGGCGGAAGTGGCCGAGCAGCGTGCGGTACGGCTCGCCGAGCTGCTCGCGCATCATCTCGCGGTGGGCGCCGTCCGCCTCGTCGAGGTCGAGCGTGATGAGCCCGTCGGCGTGACCGGTGCTGACGGCCCGGTGCTCGCTCGAGAGGAGGTCGAAGGCGAGGCCGCCGTCGGGCTGCTCGGCCTGGCCCACGACCGGGAGCCCGAGCTCGAAGAGCGTGAAGAGCAGCCGGCGCTTGGCCCCCTCGGCGTCGGCGAAGTCGAGCAGCGCGTCCGCGTCGTCGTTCGCCGGACGCGTGTGCGTGAGCGCGCAGCTGCGGCAGAGCCCATTCTCCTCGGTGACGAGCCAGTTGCAGCGCGCGAGCTCCGCGTTGCGGCAGCGCCGGCGCAGCGGCGCGTCGTCCGGGTCGCCGACGACCCGCAGCCAGCCGTCCGCGATCGGCTCCTCGACGAGCGCCGTGACCATCTCGCGGCGCTCGGGCTCGAACCCGAGGCCGGACATGCACGTGAGGCAGAGGGAGTTCTCGAAGTAGACCGCGTGGTGGCAGACCCCGCAGCTGAACGTCCGCACCTACGGGGCCGCCAGCCACAGCGCGTCGTCGCCCAGCGCGACGCGGGTGGCGTCGCCCGCGGCGACCGCCTCGATGAGGGCCAGCTCGGCGTGCTCGGTGTCGCTGGCCGTCAGGTGCGGCGCCATGACGGCGGCGACCTCGGCGGTCGTCAGCCCGTACTCGAACTCCCGCAGCACCTCGGCGGCGCTCTCCGGCGTGGGACGGCGCTCGAGCGTCGGGTCGAGGTTCGCGAGACAGACGTCGTACGCCTCGACGGGCTGGAAGCCGCCGGCCTCGAGCATCGTCCCGTCGCGGTGGGTGAACTGCAGCGACGGCGCGGTGAAGCGGACGGGGCCGTCGCTCTGCGCGGACTTGCCCTGCGCCTCGGTCGGGCCGCCCGCGGCGGTGCGGGTGCGCGCGCGATCGGTCTGGTATGCCTCCTCGGTCCGCGGGTCGTCGATCGCGGCGACGACGAGGTCGGCGTCGAGCCCGGGCACGCGGGCGAGGGCGGTGCGGATGCCCTCGTCGGTGTCGAACAGGGCCGTCGTCGTGAAGTGGGTGAACTGCAGGGCGCGGAAGACGGCGTACTCGAGCTCGGGGGCGAGCAGGCGCGTGGCGACGATCGCCCGGCAGGCGCGGCCGGTGGCGGTGACGCGCTCGCGGGGGGCGGTCGCGAACGGCATGCCGTAGGCGCGGAAGCCGAGGTAGCCCTTGGCCTGTCGCTCGGGCGTGTAGCCGCGGCCGATGTAGCGCTCGGGATCCTCGGCGAGGCCGATGGTGGCGAGCTCCCAGTCGAGCTGCATGCCGTACCGCCAGTGCAGGACGGCGAGCGCCGGCGAGGCCGAGTACGCCCAGGGGCAACCCGGATCGGTGTAGTGCGTGACGGAGACGGCGGTGGTCGTGGGAGTGGCCATGTCGTCTCAGGGTACCCAGGAGCGTTGCGTACGCAACCACTTGTGTCGCGGAGGCGCTCCGCTCGGATAGTTTGCGCCTGGGCAGCCTCGTCATGGTCAAGTACCTCGGTTCCAAGCGGACGCTCGTCCCGCTCATCCGCGACATCGCCGCCGGGCTCCCCGCGACGACCGCCGCCGACCCGTTCACCGGGACCACCCGGGTCGCGCAGGGCCTGCGGCGCGCGGGCCTCGTCGTCCACGCGAGCGACACGGCGAGCTACAGCGAGGTCCTCGGCGGCGCCTACGTCGCGGCCGGCGACGACGTCGACCGCGCGGAGCTGCGTCGCCTGCTCGCGCACCTGGGGCAGCTGCCGGGCGTCGACGGCTACGTCACGCAGACGTTCTGCCGCACCGCGCGCTTCCTGCAGGAGCACAACGGCCGCCGCGTCGACGCGATCCGCGCCGAGGTCGACCGCCTCGGCCTGGAGGGGACGCTGCGCGCGCTCGTCCTCACGAGCCTGCTCGAGGCGACCGATCGCGTCGACTCGACGTGCGGGCTGCAGATGGCCTTCGTCAAGGCGTGGTCCAAGCGCTCCTACCGGCCGCTCACCCTCCGCGAGCCGGTCGCGGTCGACGGGCCGCCCGGCACGATCGCCCGGGCCGACGCGAACGCCCACGCCGCCTCCGGCGCCCTCGACGACGTCGACCTCGTCTACCTCGACCCGCCCTACAACCGGCACTCGTACTTCTCGAACTACCACGTGTGGGAGACCCTCATCCGCTGGGACGCGCCGCCGCACTACGGCATCGCGTGCAAGCGGGAGGACTGCCGCTCGACGAAGAGCGCCTACAACTCGGTGCCGCGCGCGTGGGGCGTCTACGCGGACCTCGTCGAGCGGCTGCGCGCGCCGTGGATCGTCGCGTCGTTCAGCGACGAGGGGTTCCACCGGCCCGAGGCGATCGAGGCGCTGCTCGCGTCGACCGGGCGCGAGGTGCGGGTCGTCGCGGTCGAGGGCGCGCGCTACGTCGGGGCGCGCATCGGGATCCACAACCCCGCGGGCGAGGTCGTCGGGACGGTCTCGCACCTGCGCAACCGGGAGCTGCTGTTCGTCGCCGGGCCGGACGGCGCGGTCATCGACGCGGCGCTGGGGGCGGCGGAACGACGGAGGGGCGCCGTCGTGGCGCCCCTCCGATCCCCTTGATCTGGCCCCGAGCGGGGTCAGGCGGGCTGCCTCAGCAGATCACCTGCAGGTGGAACGGGACGAGCACCGCGGGCGTCGGGGTGCCGGCCTCGTCGACGCGGACCTGCTTGCCGTCCGCGGTCACCGAGGACACCGCGAGGCTCAGGCCGGACGTCGCGGTCGCCGTGTTCGGCGTCGCGGTGAACGAGCACTTGCTCACGTCCTTGGTGAACGTCACGGTCGCCGTGGTCGTCGCGGGCGTGACGGCCGCCGTCGCCGTGCCGCCGCGGCTCGCGGTGACCTTGCCGGTCGCGTCGACCGCCGCGAAGAGGAAGTCGCCGGCCTGGGCGAACGCGGCCGGCTCCTGGCCGCCGAGCTTCGCGCTGTCGGTCGCCTTCTCGGTCGCGCCGAGGAAGTCGGTGGCGTTCTTGCCGTCGACGCGGTCGGCGTTCAGGCCGGTGGCGACGCCGGTCGCGTTCGTGGTGAACGGCTTGGTGGCATCCCCGCCCTTGCCGACGGTGATCAGGCCCGCGGTGAGGCCGTTGGACGCGTTGAACTCGAAGGCGTACCCCGTCGAGAGGTTGTTCGCGCGCAGGCAGGGGTTCGTCGGCGGGATCGCCGCCGAGCCGCCCGCGGTGGAACGGCAGCCGTACACGGCGCCGCCGCCGGTCGACGAGAGGTTGGACTGCCGGGTCGAGTACCCGCCGGTCGGGCCGTTCGTCGAGTTGATGTTCGCGATGATCTCGGTCTCCGCCGAGGTCGTGCCGTTGCGCTTGCCCTGCAGCAGTGGGCTGCCGGTCGCGGCGAAGCCGGTGGCGGTCACGCCGATGGCGAGGATGCCGGTGGCGGCGATGACGTTGCGGGTGCGGACCGACCCGGTCCCGAAGCGGCCTCGGAGGCCGCGGCGCGGCTCGTCGGGCTGCTGATCATGCTTGCTCATGTGTTCTCCCTGCGGTTGGGGTGGTACGGCGGGAACCCGCCTGCACCTCGGCAGGTTGCGGTCGCTCGGGCCGGGTGCAGCCGCACGCACAGCCCGCGTTTCGGGGGCGGCGGGGGCGGGTAACGTCGCCCGTCGGCCGCCCGCCGCCCCCAGGCGTCAGGCGAGGTTCGAGCGCCGCGGGTAGGCGACCGACGGGTCGGTGAGGACGTTCACGAGCGCGGGCTTGCCGGCCTCGAACGCGCGGTGCAGCGCGCCCTTCACCGCGTCCGGGTCCTCGACGAGCTCGCCGTGTCCGCCGAGCGCCTCGACCACGAGGTCGTAGCGCGTGCGCGGGGTGAGCTCGGCCGCGACGGAGTAGCCGTAGAGGAACTCCATCGGGTGCTTCTCGAGCGCCCAGATCCCGTTGTTGCCCATGACGCCGACGACGTTCACGCCGTGGCGGGCGAGCGTGTCGTACTCCATCCCGCCGAAGCCGAAGGCGCCGTCGCCGAGCATGAGGACGACCTGCTTGTCGGGGCGCGCGAGCTTCGCGGCGAGCGCGTAGCCGGGGCCGGAGCCGAGGCAGCCGAACGGCCCCGGGTCCATCCAGCAGCCGGGCTCGTAGCTGTCGATGACCTTGCCGGCGTAGGAGACGAAGTCGCCGCCGTCGCCGATGATGATCGCGTCGCGGTCGACGACCTCGGCGAGCTCCTTGTAGAGGCGCATCGGGTGCAGCGGGCTGCGCCCGTCCGTCAGCTCGGCGGCCTCGGCGGCGCGCTTCTCGGTCTCGCTCGCGCGCAGCCGCGCGACCCACGCGCTCGTGTCCTGGGCGCCCTTCGCCCCCGCGGTCAGCGCGCGCAGCGTCCCGGCGATCGAGCCGACGAGCTCGGCCGCGACCTGACGCGGGTGCTCGCGGATCGCCTCGGCACGGTCGACGACGATGAGCTCGGTCTGCTCCCCGAACGCCCCGCCGAACGCGAGGCGGAAGTCCATCGGGACGCCGATGACGATCGCGACGTCCGCCCCTTTCAGCCCCTCGCTCCGGGCACGGGAGAAGGCGAGGCGGTGGTCGGCGGGGACGCAGCCGCGCGCCATGCCGTTGAGGAAGACCGGCACGCCGAGCTCCTCGCAGAGCTCGAGCAGCGCCACCTCGCCGTGGCCCCAGTAGAGGTTCGTGCCGGCCATGACGACGGGGCGCTCGGCGTCGCGCAGGAGGGCGATCGCGCGGTCGAGCTGCCCGCCGTCCGCCTCGGGGCCGCCCTCGGGATCGCGCGGGGCGACCGGCGTCCCGGGGTCCGGCGCCTCGGAGAAGACGTGGTCCATCGGGAAGTCGACGAACGTCGGGCCCGAGTGCGGCGCGAGCGCGGTGGCGATCGCGTCGTCGACGAGGCCGGGGATCTCGGCGGGCGAGTCGGCGGTCTGCGCGGACTTCGTGAGCGGCCGGACGAACGGGATGTGGTCGATCTCCTGCAGCGACCCGCTGCCCCAGCGCAGGGCGGGCGCGCGGCCGGCGAGCACGGCGATCGGCGACTGGTTCATCTGGGCGGAGCCGAGCGCGCTCATCGCGTTCGTCACGCCGGGGCCCGCGGTGACGGCGGCGACGCCGACCTCGCGCGTGACCTTCGCCCAGCCCTCGGCCGCGAATGTCGCGGCCTGCTCGTGGCGGGTGTCGACGATGTCGATCCCCTCCGCCCGGCAGCCGTCGTAGATCGGGAAGATGTGCCCGCCCGAGAGCGTGAAGATCTTCGTGACGCCGTGGGCCTTCAGGCGGCGGGCGATGAGCTTGCCCCCGTGGACGGCGGTGGTCTGCTCGGTCTCTGCGCTGGACATGGGGCGAGCCTATCCAGGCGACGCGGCGATCTTCACCGCCAGGGCGCCCAGCACCCCGCCCATGAACCAGCGCTGCGCGCGCAGCCAGGCCGGCCGGGTCGCGAGGAAGGCCGCGACGCTGCCGGCGAAGACGACGATGATCCCGTTGCCGAGCAGCGCGATCGTCGCCTGGGTGCCGCCGAGGACGAGCGTCTGCAGGGCGACCGAGCCGCGGTCGGGGTCGATGAACTGCGGCAGCAGCGAGACGTAGAGGACGGCGATCTTCGGGTTCAGGAGGTTCGTGACGAGGCCCATCGTGAAGAGGCGCCGCGGCGGGTCGGCGGCGAGCGGGAGCCGCTCGGGGTCGACCGCGCCGTCTGCCGCGACCGCGAACACCGGCCGTCCTCCGGGGCGGACCGCCTGCCAGGCGAGGTGGACGAGGTAGACGGCTCCGGCGAGCCTCACCACGGTGTAGGCGGCCGGGACGGCGACGAAGACCGTCACGAGGCCGGCCGCGGCGGCGCAGAGGTAGACGAGGAAGCCGGCCGCCGTCCCCGTGAGCGAGATGAGGCCGGCCCGGCGCCCCTGGGTCAGCGACCGCGAGACGAGGTAGAGCATGTTCGGCCCCGGCGTCAGGACGAGGCCGAGGGCCACGAGGGCGATGCCCGCCTCGGCCGCCGGGGTGATCACGCTCGGAACGGTAGCCCACCCGGCCGGACGCAACGCGCGTCCCGTCGGGCCGATCGGCCGACGAAAAGCACGAGCGGCCTTGATAAACACGGGGGGTGGCCACGACCCCGCCGCGCCGCCGGCGCACCCCACCGCCTCCGCCGCGCCGGACCCGCCCGATCCCCCGCGGCCCCCGGCCCCACCGCCGGCGCCGCCGCCTCGCGGTGCTCACGGCGGTCCCGCTGCTCGTCGTCCTCGGCCTGCTCGCGGTGCGGATCGTCTACAGCGGGCGGGCGCTCCCGGGCACCACGCTCGCGGGGGTCAGCGTCGAGGGGGACAGCCGCAGCTCGCTCGAGAGCCGCATGCAGCGGCTGGCGACCGCCGCGGTGACGGTCACCGGCGCCGGGCAGCGCCTGAAGGTCACCCCGCAGGCCGCCGGCTATCGCCACGACGTGCCGGCGACCGTCGACAAGGTGCTCGACGTCGGCCGCACCGGCCCGGTCCTCGGGTTCGTCGACACCGCGAAGGGCCTCGTCGGGTCCCACGACGTGACGCCCGTCGACCACATCGACCCGCGCGCGATGGCCGGGACGACGAAGGGCGTCGCGCACGTCATCGACCGCGTGAGCTACCCGGGCGGGATCACCGTCGACCCCGCGACGCTGGACGTCGCCGTCCGCGCGCCGCGCGCGGGCCGCGTCGTCGACCGCCCGCGCCTGGCGCGGCTGCTCGCGACGGCGCTGCGGCAGGGACGGCGCGTGGTCCGCGCGCCGTACCGGACGTCCGCGGTCCCGGCGCGCGGCGCGATCCGCGCGGTGGCGGACGCGGCGACCGCGGACCTCGCCGCGCCCCTGCGCCTCACCGGCGCCGGCCGCGAGGTCGTCGTGCGTCCGCGGCAGCTCGCACCGCTCCTGCGCCTGCGGGCGTCCGCGGACGACCCCACGCAGGTCCGGCTCGGCAGCGACGAGACCGCGCTCGGCGCCCTCGTCGCGCGTGTGGCGGCGCAGCGCGACCAGAAGGCACGCGAGCCGCGGATCGCCGCGCCCGCCCGCGCCGCGATCGTCGACGGCAAGGGCAGGGTGACGTGGCGGCCGCGCGGGGCGCGCATCCGCGTCGTGCGGGACGGCCGCGTCGGCATCACCGTGGACCGGGGCGCGGCGCTCACGGCGATCGCCGACGCGATCCGCACCGGCCGCCACCAGGTCCGCCTCCCGGTCACCCGCGACACGCCGAAGGTCACCCCGCTGCAGGCGCGGCGGATCGACTCGCTCATCGGGACGTTCACGACCCGCTACGTCGCGGGCCAGCCGCGCGTGACGAACATCCGCACGATGGCCCGCACCGTCGACGGGACGATCGTCCCGCCCGGCGGCCAGTTCGACCTCAACGCGATCGTCGGCCCCCGCACGAAGGCCGGCGGCTACGTCAAGGCGCCGTTCATCGCCGACGGCAAGATCGTCCCGTCGATCGGCGGCGGCGTCTCCCAGGTCTCCACGACGATCTACAACGCCGCCTACTTCGCCGGCCTGCGCCTCGACACCCACCAGCCGCACAGCTTCTACATCGACCGCTACCCGCCCGGCCGGGAGGCGACGCTCGACTACCCGAGCATCGACATGAAGTGGACGAACGACACGAACGCCCCCGTCCTCGTGCGCACCTCCACCGACGCGACCTCGATCACCGTGAGCCTCTACGGCCACAACGGCGGCCGCCGCGTGACCGCCGAGCCCGGCCCCCGCCGCCACGTCGCCGGCAGGGACTTCCGCATCCGGGTGGTGCGGACGATCCGGCGGCCAAGCGGCCAGGTCCAGCAGGACAGCTTCACGACGACGTACGACAAGAGCCCGGAGTAGGGCCGAAGCCGGCCCGCCGCCCCGCCCGCCCGCACCAGCCGGCCCCGCCGCAGCCGGCCCCGCCCCAGGCACAGCGTGCGGTCTCGTCGGGGGATATGACCCACGAGGCCGCACGCCGCCCGGGAGACCCGCCGCAGCCGGCCCGCCGCAGCCGGCCCCGCCCAGGCGCAGCGTGCGGTCTCGTGGGGGGATATGTCCCACAAGGCCGCACGCCGCCCGGGCGGCGGCAGCCCGGCTGATGCCTCAGCCGGCGCGCCGCACCCCGGGGTTCGCCGGGTCCTGCTCGTCGACGCCGTGCGGCGCGCCGTACTCCGCAAGCAGGTCGAGGAACGGCTGCGCCGGGAAGGCCTCCGGGCCGAGCAGGCCGGCCGCCTCCCACGCCCCGGACGCAGCGAACTGCGCATCCCCGAGCGTGACGCCGGGCTTCGCGTAGGGCTCGTCGGGGTGGCGCTCGGAGAGCGTCATCGCCATGTCGAGGTACGTGACGCCGGCCTCGCGGGCGGCGGCGAAGATCGGCGGGTTCAGCCGCGGGTCGCAGGCGTTGAGGATGACGTCGACCCGCTCGGCCCGGCGCGCGCGACGATCGCCGCCGTGCTCGCCGCGTCGCACGCCGTCCCGGTGATGCGCGGGTCCCCGCACCGCCCGGCGGCGACCACCGCCCGCTCGCCGTCGAGGTCCGCGAGGACGAGGTGGTCGAAGAACGGCCGCCGGCGGGCGATGGCCGCGGCCGCCGCCCCCACGCCCCCGGCCCCGACGATGAGGATCCGCGTACCGCCCGAACCTACCGGCGGCCGCCGTGCCGGATCGGCCGAGAACCCGCCCAGGCGTGCGCCGCAACGCTTGCGCGATCCATCATCATGCAGCGGGCGTGACCTCCTCACCGGACCCCCAGCTCGCCCTCACCGTCGACCGCGCCGTCCACCTGACGGTCGTCGAGGAGCGGGGCGCCGACGTCCGGCAGCTCCGCGTCGGGCCCCTGGGGGAGGGCGACGCCCGGCTGCTCGCCGCGCTCCTCCTCGGCCGCGCCGACGTGCCCGCCGGCGAGGCCGGCCCGTGGCGCGGCGCGGTCGCCGGCGGTAGCCGCACCGTCGGCCTCGAGGCCTGACACCGCCCGATGCGCACGCTCGTCATCTCCGACCTGCATCTCGGCGTGCGCTCGGGTCACGACGTCCTGCGGCAGCCCGCCGCGCGCCAGCTCCTCCTACGCGAGCTGCAGGACGTCGACCGCCTCGTCCTCCTCGGCGACACGATCGAGCTCCTCGAGGGGCGCCCGAAGCCCGCGATGCGCGCGGCGCTCCCGGTGCTGCGGGCGATCGGCGCCGGCCTCGGCCGCGGCAAGGAGGTCGTCGTCGTCCTCGGCAACCACGATCACGCGCTCGTGCGGCCGTGGCTGCGCAGCCAGCGGGCCGGCGGCCGCCGCCTCGGCTACGCGTCCCGGGTGCCGCTGACGTCCTCGTCCGCCCTGCGCGCCGTCGCCGCGGCGCTGAAGCCCGCCCGCGTCCAGGTCCGGTACCCCGGCGTCTGGCTCGCCGACGGCGTCTGGGCGACGCACGGCCACTACCTCGACCGCCACCTCATGCCCGCCTCCAGCACCGGCCTGCTCCTCGGGCGCGTGCCCGACGGCCGCGCGACCGCGGAGGACTACGAGCACGCCGCCGGCCCGAGCGCCGCCGCCGTCCAGGGCCTCGTCGCCGCCTCGCTCCCCGGCGTCATCGGCGAGCCGCTCGACCGCGCTGCCGGCCTCGCCCGCCGCGCGTCGACGATCGCGCTGCCGCTCGCCGCCCGGATGTTCGGGGCGGGGACGCTCGCACCGCTCAGCGCCGGCGCCCTCGGCCACCAGTTCCGCCGCTCCGGCATGCCCGCGATGGGGGAGGTCGTCAAGCGCATCGGCGTGAAGGCCGACCACGTCATCTTCGGCCACCTGCACCGCGCCGGCCCGCGCTTCGGCGACCACGTCCCGGAGTGGTCCCCGGTCGGCGACGTGCACCTGACGAACTCCGGCTGCTGGGTGTACGAGCCGCTCCTGCTCGCCGGCTCCAACCCGCCGCACCCGTACTGGCCGGGCGGCGCCGTCGTCGTCGAGGACGGCGAGGCGCCGCGCGCCGTCGGACTCCTCGACGAGCTCGACCCCGACCTCGTGCGCTGACGGCGGTCCGCGGCGCCCGCGCGCCCGTACCCCTTCCGATGCCCGAGTTCGAAACCGCCGCGATCATCGGCGCCGGCGTGGCCGGCCTCGCCTGCGCCCAGGACCTCCGCGCCGCCGGGGTCGACGTCGTCGTCTACGAAAAGTCGCGCGGCCCGGGCGGCCGCACCGCGACCCGGCGCGAGGGGTCGCTGCGCTTCGACCACGGCGCGCAGCACCTCGATCCCGGTGCGCTCGACGGCACCCGCGCCGCCGCGACCGTCGCCGCCTGGCGCCCGCGCCGGACCGGCGACCTGCGCGCCACCGCCCCGCTCGGCGACGTGCCCGTCCCGACGATGAGCGCCGCCGCCCGCGCCCTCGCCGACGGGGTGACCGTCACGGCCCGCACGCTCGTGCAGCCGCTGCGCGCGCTCGCGGACGGCGGCGCGCTCCTCGCCACCGCCGACGGCCCGCTGCCGCCCGCCGACCGCGTCGTCGTCGCGGTCCCGGCCCCGCAGGCCGCCGTCCTCCTGCAGCACATCTCCCCGCCGCTCGCGGCCGCCGCGTTCGCCGTCCCCTACGACCCGTGCTGGACGGCGATGGTCGCCTGGGACCGCGCGCTGAACCTCCCGGTCGACGTGCACGACGCGCCCGGCGACGACCTCGTGTGGGCCGCCGCGCAGGCGCCCCGGCCCGGTCGCGAGCCGGGCGAGCGCTGGGTCCTGCAGGCGTCGGCGGCGTGGAGCGCCGAGCACCTCGAGGACGCGCCCGAGTCCGCCGCCCTCGCCCTCCTGGATCGCTTCGCCGGCACCGTCGCCGCGGCGGTCGACCTGCCGCAGCCCGCCCTCCTGACCGCGCACCGCTGGCGCTACGCCGAGCCGTCCGCGCCCCTCCCGGAGCGCTGTCTCACCGCCGGCCCGCTCGCGGTCGCGGGCGACTGGCTCGGCGGCGGTCGCGTCGCCGGGGCGATCGCGTCGGGTCGCGCCGCCGCGGCCGCGCTGCTCAGTTGACCGACGGGTCCTCGGGGACCCGGGCGAGCTGCGCGTAGGCGCCCCCCTTGCGCTGGAGCGCGGCGGCCCACAGGTCGTCCGTGTCGACGACGAAGACGTCCTCCGGCTCGGCGTCGGCGAGGATCCAGGCACCCTCCTCGAGCTCGGAGTCGAGCTGGCCGGGCGCCCAGCCCGAGTGCCCGGCGAAGACCCGCGCGCGGCGCGTCGCCGCCGCGATCGCGACCATGTCCGCCTCGGCCGGGAGGAAGCCGATGTCGTCGAGGACGAGCGCCGCCGCCATGGTGGCGTCCTCGAACTCGGCGAGGACCATCACCGCGTCGGTCTGGACGGGGCCGCCGACGTAGACCGGGTCGCCGATCTCGACGACGCCCCTGAGCTCGTCGACCGAGTCGGCCACCGCCGAGTCCGTCGGCCGGTTGAGGATCAGGCCGAGCGTGCCCTCGGTCGAGTGCTCCGCCACGAGGACCACGGTCCTGACGAAGTTCGGGTCCACCAGGGCGGGGGACGCGATCAGCAGCTTGCCCTTCAACGGCGTCATCGCACCGCATTGTCGCGGACCGCGCCGCGCCGCGGGGTCCGGTTCACCCGGAGAGACCGCCGAGCAGCCCGCCGAGCGACCGCGGGTTCGCGCCGTGCTCACGCTGGAAGCGCCTTGCGTCGGCGTCGTCGGCGAGCGCGAGGACGAGCTCCTCGCGCGAGGAGCCGTAGTGGCACGCCTCGTTGTCGAGGACCTCGAGCGCCTTGTCCTGGAGGAAGCCCGTCACGCCGCCGGTCGACGGCAGGCTCCGCTTCTGGCACGGGTCGGCGATCGTCACGGCCGGCGGCTGCAGGTGGTGCCATTCGGCGACCTGCCAGGCGAGCACGGCGCAGCCGACGACGGTCGCGCCGACGGCCCAGCCGGGCGCGCGCGGGCGGGCCCGCACGAGCAGGCCCGCGCCGGCGAGCGCGAGCAGCCCGGTGAGCGCGAACGCGGCGAAGAACGACTGGCCGACGGCCTCGACGAGCGTCTCGTCGGCCCGCACGGACAGCCGGTCGTAATCGGCGAGCTCGGCGCCCTTCAGCGCCGCGCGGTTGTCGGCGATCGTCTGGCGCAGCACGCGCCGCGGCGACTCGGTGTCGACGCTCGCGAGCAGGGCGGGGGCGAGCTGGAGCTTGCGCGCCGGGTCGATCTTCGCGTCGAGGACGAGCGCGACGCCGCGCTCCCGCGCCTTGAACGTCGCGTCGTCCAGGCGCGCGCTCGTGATCGGCGCGATGACGGCGAGCGCGACCGCGATGCCGATGTGCCGGATCGCGAGCAGGCGGGCCGCGTCGCGCGCGTCGCGCTCGGGCAGCAGCTCGCCGCCGAGCGCGGGCAGCGCGAGGCCCATCCCGAAGCCGGCGAGGGCCTGGGGGGCCAGCGTCCACCACAGGCGCGCGTCCGGGAGGTAGGCGAGGGCGATCGTGCCGAAGCCGACGAGGACGCAGCCGCCGGCGGCCCGCCAGCGGGCGTCGCCCAGGCGCGTCCCGGACCAGCCCGCGAGCAGCGCGAAGGCGGGGACGACGGTCACCGTCCCGGCCGCCGCGAGCGGCCGCACCGCCCACCCGGCGACGAGCAGCAGGACGAGGAGGAAGAGGACGGCGCTGAGGGCCGCCGACACGAAGCCGAGCGCCGTCGCCGCGCGCCAGTCGAACGGCTCGGCCGGCGGCGTCGTGGCGACCGGGTCCGGCGGGGCCGTCGCCGGCCCGGGGAGCCGCACGCAGACGAGCGCGGCGGCCGCCGCGACGGGCACCTGCGCGATGAAGATCGCCGGCCACGAGAACGCCTGCGTCAGCGCGCCGCCGAGCGCCGGGCCGAGCGCGGCGGAGAGGACGGCGGCGCCGAGCCACAGCGTCCGCGCCTGCGGGGCGTGGGCCGGCGCCCCGGCGACCCCGGTCTCGTCGTGGCCGTCGGCGAGCAGGCTGAAGGTCGCCACGAGCGCCGCGGCGCCGCCGATCGCCTGCACCGCCCGCGCGACGAGCAGGACGGCGAGCGAGTCCGCTCCCGCACAGGCGATGCACGCGACGGCGAAGGTGACGAAGCCCGCGGCACCGACCGCGGGCGCGCCGTGACGCCGCGTCGCCCGCTCGATCGGGATGAGCGCGAGCGCGAGCGCGACGGTGTAGACGCCGATGACCGACGCGACACCCTCGACGGTCGTGTGCAGGTCGACGAGCAGCTGCGGCAGCGCGAGGGTGACGACCGACGCGTCGGCGAGCGCGAGGCCGGCGGCCACGGCGAGCAGGACAGAGCGGGGACGCACGTCAGACAGTGTGCCCGCTCGCGGCCCGCGGCCCGCCGGTGCCCGTCAGAACCCCGGTCAGAACCCGGCGGGCGCGGCGCCGGCGAGACGCCACGGCATGGCGCTGTCGCCGGTCAGCGCGAGCGTCCACGTGTCGACGAAGCGCCGCTCGTCGTCCTTGCTGCCGGCGAGCAGCGCGGTCGTGTCGCGGTCCTCGACGTAGCGCCGCCCGCGCGCCGCGAGCGCGACGGTGAGCTGCGCCGGCTCGGGCGTCGGCCGCAGCGCCTGCACGTCGATCGATTCGACGGTGACGCCGCGCGCGACAAGGCGCGTGTTCGGGTTCTGCGCGCTGTCGCCCGGGTGCAGGAGCGCGCGGATCGCCTCCGGCGTCGCGAGCGCCTCGAGCGCCGCGTCCGGGCCGTCGACGGCCTCGAGCCACGCCTCGACGGCACGCGTGACGCAGGCGCTGATGACGTCCGGTCCGAAGCGCGGGTCGGCGAGCGAGAGGTCGAGCGCGGCCGCGCGCGCGTCCTCCGCGAAGCCGGGGTCGACGAGGTCGGCGGTCGTGAAGCCCTCCGTCCCGCCCTCGGCCGCCGCGACCTCGAACGTCGCGTCCGCCCCGATGCGCTTCGTGTCCGCCCAAGGCGAGGCGACGATGTCGGCGTCGAGGTTGTGCAGGCCCTCGGCGTCCTGCTCGATCGACAGGACGATCCAATGGGCGTCGGCGGTGACCCCGCTCCGGGCGAGCGTCCAGTACTCGCGCAGCGTCGTCGCCGCGGACGTGGCCCCGTCGTGGAAGACCTCGCCGCCACCCTGGGTGACGCACCAGTCGTCCATCGCCGCCTCGAGGCGGACGACGACCCGGTCCTCGGTGTCGTCCTCGCGGTTGACGAGGCCGACGTACTCGACGCTCGGCCCGCTGCGCACCTCGACGCGGTTGTGCCAGCCCTTCTGCGCGAAGTCGGCGAGCCGGCGACGCCACTCGACGATGAGGTCGGGGCCGGCGAGGGCGGCGAGCGTCTCGAGGTCGCGCGCGTCCCACGCCGCCTGCACCTTCAGGAAGAGGGACTTCGCGTCCTCCTGGATGGCACCCGCCTCGAAGTACGCGTCGTCCTCGGCCGCCTCGGCGCTCGCGAGCGTCACCTGCTGCACGCGCGCCGCCCGCCGCGCGCGGAGCTTCGCGCGGCCGATCGCGCCGACGATCGCCGCGACGATGACCGCCGCGACGATGAGCAGGACGATGACGAGGATGCCGGTGCCGCCGACCGCGGCGCCGCCGCCGTAGCCGCCGTGGTAGCCGCCCCCGCCGTGGAACCCGCCGCCGCCCCCGCCCCCGCCGCCGAAGCCCGCGGAGCCGCCGCCGGCCGCGGCGAGGATGAAGGACGTCACGAGCGCGGGCACGCCGGGTATGCAAGCACCTGGGGCGGAGGGCCGCCCGGCGCAGCGCGTCAGGCGAGCAGCGCGGCCCGCGCGGCGGCGCGCTCGGCGGCGAGCCAGCGCTCGAGCCAGAGGCGGTCCTGCGGGCGCATCTGCACGAGCTGGACGCCGTGGCGCCCGGCCGACGCGCCGCGGCGCACCTCGCCGATGGCCTCGAGCGGCCGGTGCTCGTCGAGCATGACCTTCAGGCGGACGAGGTCCCCGCGCGACAGCTCGTAGGCCCCCGCGACCGCGAGGCCCTGCTCGGAGACGTCCTCGGTGCGCGCGTGGACGGGGCGGGCGGTGCCGGGGTGGTGGATCGCGACGGCGCGCAGGACGTGGACGCGCTCGGCTCCGCGCCGCTCGGGGGCGGGCGCGGCCGCGTAGGCGGCGTGCACGTCGGCGGCGCGGACGGCGCGGCCGGGGGCAGGGGAACCCGCGGACCCGGCGGGGCCGGGCTCCGGCGCGGCGGGCCCCGGCGCACGCGGCGGCAGGTCCGGGACGGCGAGCAGCGCGTGGACGATGTCCGCCCGGAGCGTCCCGCGGCGGTCGGGGACGGCGAGCAGCGTCGCCTCGACGCGGCCGGGCGGGTCGGGCGGGAGCGACTGCAGGACGGCGGCCCGCCGGTGCAGCACCCGCGCGGGCGCGGGCGGCAGGCCGTTGAAGACGAGCTCGGCCGCGCCGGGGACCGCCCGCGCGACCCACGCCTCGACGGCGCCGAGGCCCGGCACGGTCAGCCGGACGCGTTCGGGCGTGTGCGGGTCCACGTCCGGGTCATCGGCCGGGAGCCGCGCGCCTTCACCGCGGGACGGCGTCGTGTCGCCTGACGGAGCGCCGTCGCGCCACCTTCCTCGTCGCGCGGGCGAGGGCGAGCCGGCCCGAGGTTGTGATCGGCCGCTCCCGGGTAGTCCGCTACCCGTCTGGGGTCCAACATAGTGTTGAACACGCTGTTCGAGCTGAGCGTTTGTGTGCCCAACACGGTGTGCGACCCCGCTTTTGTGGGCGGAGCCCTCAAGGTCGGACCTCCAACTTGCCGAAGATCGAGATGACGATGCCCCATACAGCGCCCCGCCCCGCCGAAGTCCGCGACCTGGTCATCTCGTCCGGCCGCCGCGTGCGGGTCCGGAGCTGGACGGGCGTCGGACGGCCCCTCGTGCTGCTGCACGGCCTGCTCGACGACTCCGAGGGCTGGGTGCAGCTCGCCCGCGACACGCAGCGCCCCTGCTACGCCCTCGACCTCCCGGGCTTCGGCGCGTCGTCGCTGCCCTCGCGCCCGCGCATCAGCGCCTACGCCGAGGCGATCGTCGAGGCCATCGACCAGCTCGACGTCGACGGCTGCACGCTCGTCGGCCACTCCCTCGGCGGCGGCGTCGCCGCCGCGGTCGCCGAGCGCAGCGACAAGGTGTGGGCGCTCGCCCTGCTCGCGCCCGCCGGCTTCGGCGCGATCCGCATCGCCGAGGCCATCAGCCTTCCCGTCGTCCGCAACGTCGCCGAGGCCGCCCTGCCGCTGGCGCTCGTCAACCCGCTGACGGTCACCGCCGCCTACGCGACCTTCGTCGCCCACCACCGCCTGCCCTCGAAGGACCTCATGGACCGGGTGCGCCGCCGGGCGTGGAGCTCGGGCCCGGGCGTCCGCATGGCCGTCGAGGCGATCGCCGCGGCCGGCCGCAGCGAGCGCTCCTTCACGAAGCGGCAGATCGCCTTCCATGGTCCCGTCGCCGCCCTCTGGGGCGAGCACGACGCGCTCGTCAACCCCGGTCACCTCCCCGCGCTCCGCCGCGCCCTCCCGCAGGCGCACGCCGAGATCTGGCGCGGCATGGGTCACCACCCGCAGCGCGAGCGTCCCGCCGACCTCGCCCACTTCATCGAGTCGCACGCGGTCACCGGCCGCAAGCGCAGCCGCCCGGCGCTGAAGGTCGAGCGGGCCGCCTAGCCGGGCGCGGGATCCCGGCCGCCCTGTCGTCGCCCACCCGCGCCGCGGGGCCGGGCGCGGTCGGGGCGCCGGTGTAGCCTGCCGTCGCATGAAACTCGCGACCTTCCTGCCGCCCGGGGCCTCGACCGCCGTCGCCGGCGAGGTCCGGGGCGACGAGGTCATCGCGTTCGCCGGCGGTGAGTCGGTGGCCGACCGCCTCGCGAGCGAGGACCGCAGCCCCGCCACCGGGACCGCGTACCCGCTCGTCGAGGTGACGTTGCAGGCGCCCGTCCCCGCGCCGCGCTGCATCTTCGGCATCGGCCTGAACTACGCCGCCCACGCGGCCGAGACCGGCGGCGAGGTGCCCGAGGCCCCGATCGTCTTCATGAAGCTCCCGTCGAGCGTCGTCGCCCCGGGAGGACCGATCGTCTGCCCGCCGGTCGTGCGCCGCCTCGACTACGAGGGGGAGCTCGGCGTGGTCATCGGGGCCGGCGGCCGCATCGGGGGCTACACGGTCGGCAACGACGTCTCCGCGCGCGACCTGCAGCGCCGCGAGAAGCAGTGGACCCGCGCGAAGGGCTTCGACACGAGCTGCCCGTACGGCCCGTGGATCACGACCGCCGACGAGGTCCCGGACCCCGAGAACCTGCGCCTGCGCACCTGGGTCAACGGCGAGCTGCGCCAGGACACGTCGACGAGCGACCTCATCTTCGGCCCGCAGACGCTCGTCGACTTCATCGCCGAGACCTGCACGCTCGTCCCCGGGGACCTCATCCTCACCGGGACGCCGAGCGGCGTCGGCGCGGCGATGGACCCGCGCGTCTTCCTGCAGTCCGGCGACGTCATCCGGATCGAGATCGAGTCGCTGGGGAGCATCGAACATGCCGTCGCCTGACCCGACGAGCACGGCGGGGACGCTCGAGGTCCTCCGCGAGCGGCTCGGAGAGCTCGACGACCTGCGCCACGCCTCGTCGCTCGCCGGCTGGGACGAGCAGACGATGATGCCGCCGGGCGGCGCGGCGGCCCGCGGCGAGGTGCTCGCGACGCTCGGCCGCCTCGCCCACGAGAAGCTCACCGACCCCGCGCTCACCGCGCTCCTCGACCGCCTCGGTGCCGCCGAGGACCTCGGCGAGACCGACGCGCGGATGGTCGCGGCGGTCGCCCGCGACGCCGACCGCGCGCGGCGCGTCCCCGACCGGCTCATCGCCGACATCGCGCGCCAGACGACGCTCGCCCAGGTCGCCTGGCACGAGGCGCGGGCCGCCGACGACTTCGCGCTCTTCCGGCCGGCGCTGGAGCGCCACGTCGAGCTGCGCGGCGAGCTCGCGGCGTGCTTCCCCGAGGCGGCGCACCCGTACGACGCGCTGCTGCACAACTTCGAGCCCGACCTGACGACCGAGCGCGTGCGCACGGTGTTCGCGGAGCTCAAGGAGGGGCTCGTCCCGCTCATCCGCGAGATCGCGGCCGCCGGCCCGCCGCCGCGGCTCCCGGGCCCGTTCCCGGTCGAGCAGCAGCGGATCCTCGCCGCCGAGATCGCGCGCGCCCAGGGCTTCGACGACGAGCACTGGCGCCTGGATCTCGCCGTCCACCCGTTCGCGATGTCGCTCGGCAGCTCCGACATCCGCGTGACGTGCCGCTACGACGAGTCCGGCCTCATGGGCCCGTTCGCGGTCATGCACGAGATCGGCCACGGGCTCTACGAGCGGCAGGTCGACCCGGCGCTCGAGCGGACGACCGTCGGCACCGGCGTGTCGCTCGGGATCCACGAGTCCCAGTCCCGGCTGTGGGAGAACCTCGTCGGCCGCTCGGAGGCGTTCTGGCGCCACTGGCACCCGCGGATGCTCGAGCTCTTCGGGGCGGACGCCCTCGGCGGCACCGACCTCGCCGGGTTCCTGCGCGCCGTGAACGCCGTGCACCCGTCGCTCATCCGCGTCGAGGCCGACGAGGCGACGTACTCGCTCCACGTCATCCTCCGCTTCGAGCTCGAGGTCGCGCTCATGGAGGGGACGCTCGCCGTCGCCGACCTCGAGACCGCGTGGAACGAGAAGACGAAGGAGCTCCTCGGCCTCGACGTGCCGTCGGCGAAGGTCGGCGTCCTGCAGGACATCCACTGGGCGTACGGCGAGCTCGGCTACTTCCCGACCTACGCGATCGGGAACATCGTCGCCGCGCAGCTGTGGCAGGTCATCCGGCGCGACCTCCCGGGGCTCGACGACGACCTCGCCCGCGGCGAGACGCTCGCGCTGCGCGAGTGGCTGCGCGAGCACATCCACCGCCACGGCTGCCTCTACACGCCGGGTGAGCTGCTGCGGGGCGCGACGGGCGCCGACCTGGACGCCCGCCCGTTCCTCGAGCACCTCCGCGCGAAGTACTCCGCGCTGTACGGCCTGACGGCGTAGCGCCGGCGGGCGTCGCGCAGGCCGTGCGGCGGGCCGTGCGGCGCCCGCGTACCGGCGCCCCGCCCCGCCGACTGACAGCTCAGGCCGACCTGTCCTGCGTCAGCTGTCACTCGGCGCGGGGCCGCGGCGGCGTTCTAGTGCGTCGTGAGGACCCGGTCGATGAGGCCGTAGTCCTTCGCCTGCTCGCTCGAGAAGAAGCGGTCGCGCTCCATGTCCTTGTGGACCTCCTCGATCGGCTTCCCGCAGTGCTTCGCGTAGATCTCGTCGATGCGCGCGCGCGTCTTGAGGATCTCGCGGGCGTGGATCTCGATGTCCGTCGCCTGGCCCTCGAAGCCGGGGGACGAGGGCTGGTGGATGAGGATCCGCGAGTTGGGGAGCGCCATGCGCTTGCCGGGCGTCCCGCCGGCGAGCAACAGCGACCCCATCGACATCGCGATGCCGCAGCAGATCGTCGCCACGTCGGGCTTGATGAACTGCATCGTGTCGTACACCGCGAGCCCGGCGTAGATCGACCCGCCGGGCGAGTTGATGTAGATCGAGATGTCCTTCTCGGGGTCCGCCGACTCCAGGTGCAGCAGCTGCGCGACGACGAGGTTCGCGAGCGTGTCGTCCACGGCCGAGCCGAGGAAGATGATGCGGTTGTTCAGCAGGCGGGAGAAGAGGTCGTACTCGCGGTCTCCGCGTGCGGTCCGCTCGACGACGGTGGGCACCAAGGGCATGGGGGCAGCCTATCCGTTCACGGCGGCCATGCCCCCGGCGTCGTAGCGCTCGCCCGCCACCTCCGGCAGGGCGGCGGCGATCCGGTCGAGATCCTCGGCGGTGAGCGCCACACCGGTCGCGGCGACGTTCTCCTCCACGCGCTCCGGGCGCGTCGTGCCGGGGATCGGGACGACGTCGTCGCCCTGCCCGAGCACCCACGCCAGGGCGAGCTGCGACGTCGTCACGTCCTTCTCGGCGGCGAGCTCACCGAGCACGCGCACGACGTCGAGGTTCTTCTCGAAGTTCTCGCCGGCGAAGCGCGGCGAGCGGCGGCGGAAGTCGTCCTCCGCGAGGTCGTCGATCGAGGTGATCGCGCCGGAGAGGAAGCCGCGGCCGAGCGGGGAGTAGGGGACGAGACCGATGCCGAGCTCGCGGATCGTCGGCAGGATCTCGTCCTCGAGCTCGCGTGACCACAGCGAGTACTCGGTCTGCAGGGCGGTGATCGGGTGGACGGCGTGCGCGCGGCGGATCGTGTCGGGCGCCGCCTCCGAGAGGCCCAGATGGCGGACCTTGCCGGCGGCGACGAGCTCGGCCATCGCGCCGACGGTCTCCTCGATCGGGGTCTTCGGGTCCACGCGGTGCTGGTAGTAGAGGTCGGTGTGGTCGACGCCCAGCCGCTGCAGCGACGCGTCGCAGGCGGCGCGCACGTAGTCGGGGGACCCGTCGACGCCGCGGACGGTCGGGTCGTCGGGGTCGCGGACGATGCCGAACTTCGTCGCGAGGACGACCTCGTCGCGGCGGGCGGCGATGGCGCGGCCGACGAGCCTCTCGTTCTCGCCGATGCCGTACATGTCCGCGGTGTCCAGGAGCGTGACGCCGAGGTCGAGGGCGCGGTGGATCGCCCGGATCGAGCGGTCATCGTCACGGCCGGAGTAGAAGTCGGACATCCCCATGCAGCCGAGGCCGATCGCGGCGACGTCGAGGCCACCGTCGTGGCGGCCGAGGGTGCGGTGCGGAGGCGTGCTCATCCTTCTGACCATAGGACGTGCGCAGCGGGTGCCGGACGGGCGGCGGCCCGGCGGGCGATGATGGGGGCGGATGCCCCGCCGCCTGCCCGCCTGGTCGCTCGTCGTGACGGCCGCCGTGTCGATCCAGTTCGGGGCGGCGATCGCGGCGACGCTCTTCGACCGCGTCGGCCCCGCCGGGGTGAGCCTCCTGCGGCTCGGGTTCGCGGTGCCGGTCCTCCTGCTCGTCTGGCGGCCGTCGGTGCGCGGACAGCCCGCCGGCGCCCTCAGGCTCGCCGCGCTCTTCGGGCTCGTGCTCGGCGCGATGAACTTCTTCTTCTACCTCGCGCTCGACCGCATCCCGCTCGGCATCGCCGTGACGATCGAGTTCGCCGGCCCGCTGGCCGTCGCCGTCATCGGTTCGCGGCGCGCGGCGGACCTCGCCTTCTCGGCGCTCGCCGCGTTCGGGATCGTCCTCTTGGCGTCCGCGCGCGGCGCGGGCTCGGGCTCCGGCGGCCTCGACCCGCTCGGCCTCCTCTTCATCGGCATCGCGGCGGCGTGCTGGGCGGGCTACATCCTCATCGCGCAGCGGGCCGGGCGCTACTTCACCGGTGGGCGCGGGCTCGCGCTCGCGTCGATCGTCGCGGCGCTCGTCCCGCTCGGGCCCGGCGTCGTGCAGGGCGGCACCGAGCTGCTGCACCCGCTGCTGCTCCTCGCCGGCCTCGGCGTCGCGCTGCTCAGCACCGTCATCCCGTACTCGCTCGAGATGGAGTCGCTGCGGCACCTCCCCGCGAACGTCTTCGGCGTCCTCATGTCACTGGAGCCGGCGATCGCCGCCGTCGCCGGGTTCCTCATCCTCGGGCAGGCGCTCGGTCTGCGCGAGTGCGTCGCGATCGCCTGCGTCATCGTCGCGAGCGTCGGCGTCACTCGCGGGGCCGGGGCGGACGTCCCGCCGCCGGTCGAGGCCTGAGCGCGGGCGCGCCGCCGCCGCCCGGGCCTCATACTCCGCTCCGGTCCCGTGTTCACGCTGAACCTCCCCAACGCGCTGACGGTCTTCCGCATCCTGCTCGTGCCGGTGCTCGTCGTCGCGCTGCTCGACCAGACGCCCGGCGGCGACCTCGTCGCGGCCGTCGTCTTCGCGGTCGCGTCCATGACCGACGCGGTCGACGGCTACATCGCGCGCTCGCGGAACGCGATCACGAACTTCGGCAAGCTCATGGACCCGATCGCCGACAAGCTCCTCATCCTCGCGGCGCTCATGTCGCTCGTGAGCCTGAACCGCGTGGACGCCTGGGTCGCGACGGTCATCATCGCCCGCGAGTTCGCCGTCACCGCCACGCGCATGGTCGCCACGCAGCAGGGCGTCGTCATCGCGGCGAACTGGTGGGGGAAGGTGAAGACGATGGTGCAGGTCGCGTGCGTCTTCTTCCTCATCGCGTTCACCGACTCGCCGACCTGGCTCGACATCCTCGTCTACCTCACCGTCGCGATCACCATCGTCTCCGGCATCGACTACTTCTTCGGGCTGCGGCGCCTCATGCGCGAGGCCGAGGAGCGCCACCACCACAACGTCCACCCGGAGTCGTCCGCATGAAGATCGCCGGTGCCCTCATCGCCCTCGCCTCCGTCATCACGGTCGTCGTCTTCGTCCTCGCGGTCGGGGCGTCCAAGGATGACCTCCCCGGGGACCTGCGCAGGTGCGTCCAGCGTGGTCAGGCGGTCGTCGTGCACGGCCCGGCGAACCTCGGCCCGGCGCGTCCGGAGATCGCGGCGAAGACGCTGACGAAGCTCCGCACGGTGAAGAAGGGCGGGGACACCGTCATCGTCATGCAGGGGCGGCAGTTCCGCCTCATGGTGCTCGCGAACGCGAAGTCGCCGACCCTCGCGGGGGACCTCCCGAAGCGCCTGTACGAGCACGCCGACGCGTTTCCGCTCGTCGCCCTCGAGGTCGACCCCACGAAGGGCGTCCTCAGCGGCTGCGCGGGCATCGTCGCCGGGTAGCCGCCCGCGCGCCGCGGCGCGTCATCCGACGCACCGCCGGCGCCCGCTCGAGCGCGGTCAGCGGCGCCCGTCGAGCCACTCGCGCATCGACGTGTGGTGCGCGAGGTGCTCGCCCGACGCGAGCTCCTCGCGGAGCTCGCCGAGCAGCCCCGAGCGCTCCGCGACGACGTTGTGCTGGTGGATCGTCTCGAGGTTCTCCTGGCGGGCGGAGAGGAAGACGCCGTCGGGGAGGTCCGTGTACCGGTCGAGCGCGCCGCGCAGGGCCTCGCGCACGCAGTCCTCGACGAACCGCGGCCGGCTGTGCGCCTTCTCGACGACCGTGCCCTCGTCGCTGCGCTTCATCATCTCGTAGATCTCGGAGCTCATCGACTCCTCGACGATCGCGACGAGGTCCATCGCGTCGATGGTGATGTCCAGGCCCTCCGGGATCCCGATGTGGAGCGTGCCGAGGCCGCGCTGGTTGTGCGTCGCGACGGGGACCGACGCGAAGATCCGCTCGATCTCCTCCTCGCTGAATCCGTCCGCGGTGAGGCGCTCGTGCGCGCGCCCCTGCAGGACGCCCTGCGCACACGGGCACGCGGTCATGCCCTGCGCGGCGACGCCGACCATGCGGCGCGTGCCGGCCGCCGAGGCGACCGCGCTGCCGTACAGCGTGTAGATCTCCTGCGTGGGGATCCCCGACACCGGCGCGGGCTTGTGCTCGGGGTAGCGCGCGGTGATCGTCACCTCGGCACGCAGCGCCTCCTGGCGGTCGCGCACGATCTCCGCGATGCGCTCGGCGAGCGTCTCCGCGCGGAACGCCGACTCGCCGAGGATGACCTCGCCGACGGCCTCGTTGACGACCTCCTCGAAGCGGCTCATGTGCGCGCCCTTCTGACGCGGGCCGAGGTCGACGAAGCACTCGAGCGTGGCGTAGAAGAGCTGCTCGCTCCCCGTGTCGTCGAGGATGCGGATGACCTTCTCCACACCGGTGACGCCGACGCGGGAGAGGGAGACCTGGAGCCCCGGCAGCGACGCCTGCACGTCGGGGCCGGAGAGGGCGGTGGGTGAAGGCTTCATGGGCTGCTCCGAGGGTAGCGAGACACGGTGTCCGAGGCTCGTGTCTTGTGTGACTTGTGCTATCACTCCGGTACGGCTGCAAGCCCCTCCGGGATCGCCCGCAGAGGACATCGTGCTCAGCCATCGCGGGAACGCTCGCGACAAGTCGCCAAGTGCGCGCTCATGCAGGACCGCAGGACATAGAGGGACATAGAGGAGGACGGGCCGCAACGACTGGGACCGTTCGCAACTGCCTGAGTGAGGGACGGGTTGAGGAACAAGAGCACTGCACTGCTTGCCGACGAGGCGCCCATCTTCGAGATGGACGAACTCCGGCAGCTCATCGCTGACGGTCAGGAGAAGGGTGTCCTGACCATCGATCAGATCACCGCCGCCTTGGAGGAGGTTGAGGTATCGAAGGAGCAGGTAACGGAGCTGCATTCGTACCTGGTCGATCAGGGCATCGAGGTGGTCACGGCTGACGGCAAGATCGCCACCAGCGAGAACGGCAAGATGGAGGCGGCCGCCGAGGCGCGCGCGTCCCAGCAGCCCGCCCCGAAGAAGCCGACGATCGACCTCACCGTCGAGCCGTCGCTCGACTCGCTGCGGCTGTATCTCAGGTCGATCGGCAAGGTCAACCTGCTGACGGCCGAGATGGAGGTCTCGCTCGCCAAGCGCATCGAGCGCGGCGACATGGACGCGAAGCAGCAGATGGTCGAGGCCAACCTGCGCCTCGTCGTGTCCATCGCGAAGGGGTACCTGGGCCGCGGCCTGACGTTCCTGGATCTCATCCAGGAGGGCTCGCTGGGCCTCATCCGCGCGGTCGAGAAGTTCGACTACCGCCGCGGGTACAAGTTCTCGACGTACGCGACGTGGTGGATCCGGCAGGCCGTCACCCGCGCGATCGCCGACAAGGGCCGCACCATCCGCATCCCGGTGCACATGGTCGAGAAGCTCAACAAGGTCGTGCACGTCGAGCGCCAGCTCGTGCAGTCGCTCGGCCGCGAGCCCACGCCCGAGGAGATCGCCGCCGAGCTCGAGTGCACGGTGCGCGAGGTCCGCGACATCATGCGGATGAGCCAGCAGCCGATCTCGCTCGAGAAGCCGATCGGCGAGGAGGAGGAGTCCGAGCTCGGCGACTTCGTGGAGGACCAGAACGCGGTCTCCCCGTTCGAGCTCGCGTCCGACACGCTCCGCAAGGAGAACGTGCACCGGGCCCTCGCCACGCTGCCCCAGCGCGAGCGTGAGGTCATCGAGATGCGGTTCGGCCTCACCGGCGGCCGCCCGCGGACCCTGGAGGAGGTCGGGCGTGCGTTCAACGTGACGCGCGAGCGCATCCGCCAGATCGAGAACCACACGCTCAAGAAGCTCGAGTCGCTGCCCGAGGCGCAGCGGCTCCGCGACGCCTCCTAGGCGTCACCCCGCTCTCCTTGAGGGAGGAGACCTGCGATCGCCCCGTCCTCACCGGCGGGGCGTTCGTCGTTCCGGGGGCGGGGGGCGGGCCCGCGGGGGGTCCGGGGCGCCCGCGCGCGTGCCGACTGACAGCTGACGCAGGGGAGTCCTGCGTGAGCTGTCAGTCAGGCCACGCCGGCCCGCCGAACGGGAACGTCGGCAGGGACCTCGTCGACCGGCGCGGGCACATCCCGCGGCACGCCGCGCGGCGCGGATGATCGCTACACTGCGCGGCCCCCGGCGGGATTCCTGAGCGGTCAAAGGGGCGCGGCTGTAAACCGTGTGGCTCTGCCTTCGGAGGTTCGAATCCTCCTCCCGCCATCCCCGGCCCCCGGCCGGTCCCGGACATCCGAGGACCGGCCGGGGGTCAGTCGTTCCCCGCCTGTCCCGGGGCCGGGCGCTCCTCAGTGGTGGTGCTCGAGTTCGCGCAGGCGACGAACCTCGTCGGGGGTGATCGGCCGCCCGCGGGGCGTGACGAGCGTCGGGTCGTGGTCGAGGTAGTCGTCCTCGCTCCGCCGCCAGACCGCGATGTAGCGATGGAACGGGACGATGGGGTGCAGGTGGTGGACGAGGTGGTAGTTCTGGTACAGCAGCAGCGGCGTGAGCAGCCGCTCGCCACCGATGATGTTGCGGGTCGTGCGGAAGCGACCGGTCTTCGGCGTGTCGTGCAGGCCGTGGTGGGGGAGCCAGTCGAAGGACCACGCGAGGATCACGACGGCGATGCGCTGCGGGAGCAGGTACAGGACGAGGACCCAGAAGCCGTGCCCGGTCAGGACGAGCGGGGTCAGGACCGCGGCGAGGACCGCGAGGGTGATCGCGGTCTCGACGAGCTCGCGGCGCGGCCGGGTGCGGATGTGGCCGAGGTAGAAGGCGGCGTAGTGCAGGTCGAGGGTCAGCCAGCGCAGCGGGAGGGTCAGGCGGCTTCCGGCCTGGGTGTAGTGGTCGGGGTCCGAGCCGTCGACGTGATTGGTGAAGCGGTGGTGCTGCATGTGGATGAAGCGCAGCAGTCCGAAGCCGCCGATCCAGGCGTAGAACGGCATCGAGATCCGGCCGAGCCAGACGTTCAGCCGTGGGTTCGACGATGCGACGGCGTGGCTTGCCTCGTGCGAGACGGTGAAGAACAGGAACGCGGCGAAGCCGCTGACGAGCGTCGACACGGGCCACGGCCAGGTATGGGTGACGGCCAGGGCGGCGGAGCCGGCGTACAGCGTGGTGGCGGCGGCGAGGACGGTGAGGATCGGCCAGGAGAACACGCCCACGGGCTCCTCCGGGCGCGGGATCGTCCTGACCCGGTCGGCGACGGATTCGGTCACGCGGTGGTTCCTTCGGTCGAGGTGACGGGGGCGGCGGCGTCGAAGAGGCGCGAGAGGTGCAGCACGAGGAGGTCCCGGGTGACGGTGATCTCGCCGCGGGCGTGCGCCACGAGGAGGTCCAGCGCACCGGCCGTGAGGGCGCGCGCCGTCAGATCGGTGTCGGTCCAGGGCGGCGCCTCGTCGCCGAGGATCGTCCGCCCGACGTCGCGGAGCAGGTCGCTGAGGGGCTCGAGCAGGGCGCGGCGGCGGGTCTCGAACTGCGGCGAGATCCCGACCGTCTCCACGAGCAGGACCCGCGAGCGCCGCGGGTCGTCGATGAGGCTGTCGACGAAGGCGCCGAAGGCATCCCAGGCGACCGCCTCGACGGACCGGTCCAGGTCGGTGACCCGCGCCATGAAGCGCTCCACCGCGTCCTCGACGATCCACCCGGCGAGCGCGAAGAGCAGCTCCTCGCGGTTCGGGAACGCCTCGTAGAGGTAGCGACGCGAGAGGTCGGCGCGGCTGCAGAGGTCCTGGATCGTCGTGGCCGAGAACCCCTGGGTGCCGAAGAGCTCGAGGCCCGCCTCGAGCAGTCGCGACCGGCGCTCCGCGACGCGGTCCTGCGCCGGGACACCGCGCCACGGGCGGTGGACGGGGCGGTCGACGTTCGCGGGCACGCCGCCCATCGTAAAGAAGGAACGCACGCGTATCAACTATGGACGCGGGGGCGGGCGGTCGCTGCCGGAGCGCCTGCCTCAGTAGATGCCGACGTCGGTGGCGCCGGCGTCGTCCGGCTCGCCGTCCGGGGCGACGACGTGCGCGATCGCCGCGCCGACGAGCGCCGCGAGCCGGTCGCGCTCCGCCCGCCGCCACGGCGGGTCCAGCGCCATCGCGACGGCCGCCCCGTGCAGCGCGAGGGCGAGCGTCATGGCCGGGTCGCCGCCGTCCTCCGCGCGGGGCACGTCGCGGCGCAGGACGCCCGCGATGAGCGCCGGGATGCGGTCGAGCGCGTCGTCGACCTTCTGGGCCACGGACGAGGTCGCGTGGCGGGCGGTGATGTTCAGGAGGCGGAAGGCGGCGGGGTCCGCGCGGGAGTGGTCGATGATCGCGAGCGCCAGGGCGGACGCGCGCGCGGAGAGCGGCAGCTCGCGCGTGCGCGCACCCGCGGCGTACAGGCGGTCCACCAGGCGCTCGATCTCCGCCTCCACGCACGCGAGGAAGACGGCGTCCTTGGACTTCCCGTACGCGTACAGGGTGGGCTTGGCGATCCCGGCGCGCTCGGCGACGTCCCGGGCGCTCACCCCGTGCAGGCCGTCCGGCGCGAAGGCGGCCGCGACGGCCTTCTGGTCGATGCTCGAACGGGGGCGTGCCATGGCCGGACGGAGCATGAAGGTGAACCGGGCGGTTCACATTCGACCGACCGGTGCCATTTCGGCCACCGAGTTCCGACCGTATGTCGTAGAGCCAGTGCCCATCGGGCTTCAGGCTGGTCCGCATGGCTGCACTGCGCATCATCACGGACGGCGGAACGGGCTCCTCGGGCGGGTCCGGGCCCGATCCCCGGCGGATTCTGGTCATCGGCGGCGGGATCGCCGGCCAAGCGGTCGTCGAGCGGGTCCGCGAGCGGGACACGCACGTCGCCATCACGCTCCTCTGCGGCGAGGACCGGCTGCCCTACGACCGCGTGTCGCTCTCGCGGATCCTCGCCGAGGGCGAGGACGCGTCGGTCCTGCAGCTCCGGCCCGAGGCCTGGTACGCCGACCGCGGCGTCGACGTCCGCCTGGGCAGCCGGGTCACGGCGCTCGACGCGGACGCCGGCACCGCGACGCTCGCGACCGGCGAGGTCCTCACCTTCGACCGCGCCGTCCTCTGCACCGGCAGCGACGCCTTCGTCCCGCCGATCCCCGGTACGGACGCCCCCGGCGTCGAGGTCTTCCGCGGCCCCGAGGACTGCGAGGCGATCGCCGCCGCCGTCACGGCCGCGGACGCCGGGCGCGCGGTCGTCATCGGCGGCGGCCTGCTCGGCCTCGAGGCCGCGTACGGCATCGCGACGCTCGGCTGCCCGGTCACCGTCGTGCACCTCATGGACCGCCTGATGGAGCGCCAGCTCGACGCCGGCGCCGCCGCGCTGCTCGCACCGGCCATCGAGGGGCTGGGCGTCGACGTCCTCCTCGAGACGTCGACGACCTCGATCGACGCCGGGCCCGACGGCCGCGTCGCGGGCCTGACCTTCGCGGACGGCACGGCGCTCCGGGCCGGCCTCGTCGTCGTCGCGGTCGGCATCAAACCGCAGGCCGAGCTCGCCCGCGCGTCGGGACTCGCCGTGGAGCGCGGCATCGTCGTCGACGACCGCATGGTCACCTCGCACCCGAAGGTCCTCAGCGTCGGCGAGTGCGCGCAGCACCGCGGCGTCTGCCACGGCATCGTCGCCCCGATCCACGAGCAGGCCGCCGTCGCCGCCGACACGCTCACGGGAGCCGCCGACTCGGCCTACCTCGGGTCGATCCCCAGCGCGAAGCTCAAGGTCATGGGCGTCGGCCTCGTGACCGCCGGCGAGGCCTCGGGCGAGCGCGAGGTGCTGGTCGCCGACGCCGGCGTCTACCGCAAGCTCGTCGTCGACGCGGAGGACCGCGTCGTCGGGACCGTCCTGCTCGGCGACACCCGCGGCGCCGAGCTGCTGCTCGAGGCGGTCAGGAGCGGGCTCGAGGCGCCCGACCCGCTGGCGCTGCTCGCCGCCGCGTCCGCCGCCACCGCGGCCGAGCTCCCCGACGCCGCGCAGATCTGCAACTGCAACGGCGTCTGCAAGGGCGACATCCTCAAGGCCATCACCGACGGCGACCTCGGCTCCACGCAGGAGGTCGTCTCGGTCACCCGCGCCGGCGCCGGCTGCGGCTCGTGCAAGCCGCTCGTCACCGAGCTGCTCGCGCACGCCCGCGGCGGCGCCGTCGAGGAGGCCACGTACCTCTGTCCATGCAAGAAGCTCACCCGCGCGGACATCGCCGGCCACGTCCGCGACGGCGGCCTGCAGTCGGTCAGCGAGATCGCCACAGCGTGCGGTGCCGGCCGCGACTGCGGCGCCTGCAAGCCCGGCATGGCCTACCTCGTCAGCGAGATCAACGGCAACCAGCACCGCGAGGAGCGCCACGCGCGCTTCATCAACGACCGCGTCCACGCGAACATCCAGAACGACGGCACCTTCTCGGTCGTCCCGCGCATGCGCGGCGGCGTCACGACGCCGGCCGAGCTGCGGCGCATCGCCGACGTCGCCGACAAGTACGACATCCCGACGGTGAAGGTCACCGGCGGCCAGCGCATCGACCTGCTCGGCGTCAGGAAGGAGGACCTCCCCGCGGTCTGGGAGGAGCTCGACATGCCCTCCGGCCACGCGTACGCGAAGTCGGTCCGGACGGTGAAGACGTGCGTCGGCACGACCCACTGCCGCTTCGGCCTCGGCGACGCGATGGGGGTCGGCATCGAGCTGGAGACCGCGATGGAGGGCCTCTACACCCCGGCGAAGGTGAAGGCCGCCGTCACCGGCTGCCCGCGCAACTGCGCCGAGGCGTACGTGAAGGACATCGGCCTCGTCGCCGTCGAAGGCGGGTGGGAGATCTACGTCGGCGGCGCCGCCGGCGCGTCCGTCCGCAAGGGGGACCTGCTCGCGACGGTCGACACGGCCGACGAGGCCCAGCGCGTCGCCCTCGCCTTCCTGCAGTACTACCGCGAGCACGCGGACTACCTCGAGCGGACCTACACGTACATGGAGCGCGTCGGCCCCGAGGCCGTCCAGGCCGAGGTCCTCGACCCCGAGAAGCAGGAGGAGTACCTGGAGCGCTACCGCATCGCCAAGGCGGCGTGTGACCCGGACCCGTGGAAGGAGCGGCACGCCCCGGCGACGCCGAAGCAGTTCGCGTCGCTGGACACCGCGCCCGCCCTGCTGCCCGTCGGCCCGCCCGCCGGCGCGGAGGCCTGAGCCCATGGCCTTCCGCTCCGCCTGGGTTCCCGTCGGCCGCGCCGAGGACGTCCCGCTGCTGGAGGGCCGCTCGGTCACGGTCGGCCCGCAGCGCATTGCCGTCTTCCGCCTGCCGAGCGGCTGGGCCGCCATCGACCACGCCTGCCCGCACCGGGGCGGCCCGCTCGCCGACGGCATCGTCGCCGACCGCTGCGTCACCTGCCCGCTGCACAACCGGCGCTACGACCTGCGGACCGGGATGCAGGTCGGCGGCGACGACCGGGTCGCGACCTACGAGATCCGCGAGGCCGCCGACGGCACGCTCGAGCTCCTCGTGCCCGCCGCGCTCATGGTCGGCACCGAGGACCTCGCGCAGAGCGCTCCCCTCGGGTCGGGCGTCTAGCGCGTGTCGGCCTACACCCGCGAGGTCCGGACGCAGTGCCCGTACTGCGGGGTCGGCTGCGGCCTCGTCGCCTCCGTCGAGGCCGGTCGCGTCACGGCCGTCGCCGGCGACCCGCTGCACCCCGTCAACCGCGGCGCAACATGCCGCAAGCCGCTGCGCCTGCCGGACGCCGTCCACGCGGAGGACCGCGCGACCGTCCCGATGATGCGGTCCGGCGGCGACGCCCGCTGGGAGCCCGCACGGTGGAAGACGATCATCCCGCAGCTCGCCTCCCGGCTGCAGCGGATCATCGACGAGCACGGGCCCGAGGCCATCGCGTTCTACATCTCCGGCCAGCTCCTCACCGAGGACTACTACGTCATCTCGAAGCTCGCGAAGGGCTTCCTGGGGACGAACAACGTCGACTCCAACAGCCGCCTGTGCATGTCCAGCGCGGTCGCCGGCTACGTCGGGTCGCTCGGCTCCGACGGCCCGCCGTCCTCGTACGCCGACCTCGCCCAGGCCGACTGCATCCTCGTCCTCGGGTCGAACACCGCGGCCTGCCACCCGATCGTGTGGTCGAAGATCCGCGCCCGCCAGGCCGAGGGCGCGAAGCTCATCGTCGTCGACCCGCGCCGCACGCCGACCGCCGAGGCGGCCGACCTGCACCTCGCCGTCCGGCCCGGCGCCGACCTGCCGCTGCTCGCCGCGATGCTCGGTGTCCTGGACGGCGAGGGCCTCACCGACCCGCCGTTCATCGCCCGCCACACCGAGGGCTTCGAGGCGGCGCTCGACGTCGCCGCCGACTGGCCGGCCGCCCGCGCGGCCGAGGCGACCGGCATCCCCGCGGACGACATCGTCACCGCGGCGCGCATGTTCGGCACCGCCGGCCGCGCGATGGCGCTGTGGTCGATGGGCGCGAACCAGTCGACCGTCGGCACGCTGAAGAACCAGGCGCTGACGAACCTCTGCCTCGCGACCGGCAACATCGGGCGCCCCGGCACCGGCCCGTTCTCGCTCACCGGTCAGCCGAACGCGATGGGCGGCCGTGAGTCCGGGGGCCTCTCGACGCTGCTCCCCGGCTACCGCAAGGTCGAGGACCCCGAGCACCGCGCGCAGATGCGCACGCTGTGGGACATCCCCGCCGACCAGCCGGGCATCTCGCCCGCGCCGGGCATCCCCGCCACCGAGCTCGTCGAGGCGCTCGAGGACGGGACGGTCAAGGCGGTCTGGATCGTCGCGACGAACCCCGTCGTCTCGCAGCCCGACGCCCAGCGCTTCACCGCCGCGCTGCGCCGCGCCGACCTCGTCGTCGTCCAGGACGCCTACCACCCGACCGAGACCTCGTCGGTCGCCCACGTCGTCCTTCCCGCCGCGCAGTGGCCGGAGAAGGAGGGGACGATGACGAACTCCGAGCGTCGCGTCGGGCTCGTCCGCAAGGCGGTCGATCCGCCCGGCGAGGCGCTCCCCGACTGGGAGATCTTCGCGCGCCTGGGTCGCGCGATGGGACACAAGGCGGCCTTCGGCTGGAGGACCGCGGCGGAGGTCTTCGCCGAGTACGTGAGGACCACCGAGGGGCGCCTATGCGACCAGACCGGGCTCTCGCACGAGCGCCTGCGCCGTGAGGGCGCGCTGCAGTGGCCGATCCCCGCGCGCGGCGTCGACGGCGAGGACCACGGCGGCACCGAGCGCCTCTACACCTCGCGGCGGTTCCCGACCCCGAACGGCCGCGCCCGCTTCACCCCCACCCCGCACCGCGAGCCCGCGGACACCCCCGACGAGGACTTCCCCCTGGTCCTCACGACCGGGCGCGTCGCCCACCAGTGGCACACGATGACGCGCACCGGCAAGGCGAAGGACCTCGTGGCCGCCGAGCCCGAGCCCTTCGTCGAACTGCACCCCGAGGACGCCGCGGCGGCCGGCGTCGCGGACGGCGAGCGCGTGCGGATCCGCTCGCGCCGCGGCCGCGCGATGCTCCGCGCGCGCGTCACCGACGGCATCCCGCGAGGGGTCGCGTTCGCCCCGTTCCACTGGGGGGCGCTGCACCTCGACCCCGGGGCGGGCGCGCTGAACGCGGTGAGCGCCCGGGCGATCGACCCGACATCCAAGCAGGCGGAGCTCAAGGCGACCGCGATCTGCGTCGAGCCGGTCCGCACCGCCGAGCGCGCCGACGGCACCGCGGGCATGCCGCGCGTGGCGCGCGGCGAGGGCGCGGGGCGCGCGCCGCGGCGGCGCCTGGTCGTCATCGGCACCGGCATGTCCGGCATGTCGACGGTCGAGGCCGCGCTCGCGCACGGCGGGGCCGAGGCGTGGGACGTGACGATGGTCGGCCGCGAGCCGGGGCTGCCCTACAACCGCGTCATGCTCAGCAAGCTCCTCGCCGGGGCGATGGGCGAGGGCGAGCTGCACCTGCGCCAGGTGCCGTGGTTCGCCGACCGCGGCATCACGCTGCGCAGCGGCGCGAGCGTCCGTGCGATCGACGTCGCCGCGCGTGAGGTCGAGCTCGCCGACGGTGAGCGCCTGCCGTACGACCGGCTCGTCGTCGCGACCGGGTCGCAGCCCGCGGTGCCGCCGATCCCGGGCATCGACCTCGACGGCGTCCTCGCGTTCCGCACGATGGAGGACTGCCGCGCGATTCTCGCGGCGGCGGCCGAGGGGGACGGGCCGGCGTCCCGCGCCGCCGTCGTCATCGGCGGCGGCCTGCTCGGGCTCGAGGCGGCGCGCGGCCTGCGCGAGCGCGGCCTGCGGGTCACCGTCGTCCACCTCGCCGACCGGCTCATGGAGCAGCAGCTCGACCCGCTGTCCGCGCAGATGCTCGCGCGCTCGCTCGCCGGGCTCGGGGTCGGCCTGCGCCTGGCGGCGACGACGAGCGCGATCGCCGCCGGGGACGACGGACGCGTGCGCCGGGTCGTCCTCGCGGACGGCGAGGAGCTCGACGCCGACCTCGTCGTCGTCGCCACCGGCGTGCGGCCGGACGTCCAGCTCGCCCGTGACGCCGGCCTCGAGGTCGACCGCGGCATCGTCGTCGACGACGAGCTGCGCACGAGCGCCCCCGGGGTGTACGCCGTCGGCGAATGCGTCCAGCACCGCAGCGTCGTGTACGGCCTCTGGGCGCCCCTCCTGCAGCAGGCGAAGGTCGCGGGCGCGTCGCTGTGCGGCGAGCCGGCGGCGTTCCGCGGCGCGGTCCCCGCGACGACGCTGAAGGTCGCCGGCATCGACCTCTTCAGCGGCGGCCGCTCCCAGCGCGCCGCCGACGACGAGGAGCTCCTCGCGCTCGACTCGCGCCAGGGCATCTACCGGCGGCTCGTGCTCGACTCGGGCCGGCTCGTCGGCGCGATCCTCCTCGGGGACCTGCGCGAGGCGCGGCCGCTGCGCGAGCTGCTCGCGTCCGGGGACCCGGTGCCCGAGACGCTGCTGTGCCCGGGGCCCGCCGCCGTCGACCCCGGCGCCGCGAGCGTCCCCGCCGACCCGACCACCACCGTGTGCTCGTGCATGAACGTCGAGCGCGGGGAGATCACCCGCGCGATCCGCGACCGCGCCCTGACGAGCGTCGAGCAGGTCGCCGAGCACACCCGGGCGTCGACCGGCTGCGGCGGCTGCCGGGCCGACGTCGCGGCGATCCTCCTGGCGGAGAAGGCGCGCGGCAGCGAGCCGCTCGCCGCGGGGCGCGTGGGCTGACCCGGCCCCGCGCCTACTCCGCCAGGAACGCCGCGAGGTCGGCGTTGAAGCGCTCGGGCCGCTCGAGCATCGGCACGTGGCCGGTGTCCGCGTAGATGACCTTGCGGGCGTCCGGGATGAGGTCCTCGTAGTGGCCGGCGCTCGTCACGGGGACGAGGTTGTCCGTGTCGCCCCACACGATGAGGGTGGGGCAGGCGATGTCCGGCACGCGGTCGGAGAAGTCGTACGTCGCGAGCTCGACGGCGGCCGGGGCGGCGCCGGGCTTGCCGGTCCCGCCGATGAGCTCGCAGACGAGCGCGGGGTGCAGGCGGCGCGGGTGCGTGGTGACGAAGCCGAGCGCGAGGCGGCGGCCGTTGCGGCGGCGGGCGAGCGCGGTGGCGAGGCCGTCCGGGACACCGCCGAGGCCGAAGAGGACCCGCCCGGCCGCGGCGCCCGACGGGTGGCGGATGAACTCGGTCGGCAGGCCGATGTACTTCCCCGCGAGGCCGGCGGCCGCGACGAGGACGAGGCGCTCGACGCGCTGGGGGAAGCGGATCGCGAGCTCGGCCGCGACGAAGCCACCCATCGAGTTGCCGACGACGCAGGCCGCGGCGACCCCGAGCTGCTGCAGGACCTCGTCGACCACCCGCGCGTAGCCGCTCATCGAGATGCCGTCGGCGGGCATCTCCGAGCGGCCGAAGCCGGGCAGATCGAGCGCGATGCAGCGGTGGGTGCGCATGAAGTGCGGCAGCTGCTCGAGCCAGTGCTGCCAGCAGGCCGAGTGACCGTGGATGAAGACGAGCGGCGCCTCGCCCGGGCGGTCGGGGTGCGGCCCGGTGTCGAGGACGTTCACCGCGCGGCCGGCGATGGTGTGCCACCTCAAGTACTGCGACCAGTCGGTGTCGAGCCAGGCCGGGTGCGGACCGGAGGCGTAGGCCCCCGTGTCCGGGACGGTCGCGCGCGGTCGGTCGACGGTGGAGGGCATGGAGGGACGGTAGCGGACATTGGGGCCGTGGCCGAGGCCGGCCCAGCTCAGAGGCCGGGGCCGTCGCGGATCGCCTGCCGCACGTCCTCGATCGCCTCGGCGTCGGTGGCGCCGAGGCCCTTGAGGAGGTCCGTCGACATCGCCCGCAACTGCCCGACGATGACCGAGGCCGAGAGGTTGCCGGTGCGCTCGAGGCTCAGCGTCGCGGAGGCGGCGGCCTGCAGGGCGTGCGCGCGGGCTCGCGCCGCGCGGGCCGGGTCGAGCGGCTCGGGCGCGAGCGCCACGACGGCGGAGGCGAGGTCCCGGAGCGCGGCGATCATCTCCGGCGGGACGTGGGCGGCGAGGTCGACGGCACGGATGGCGCCGCGGGCGAGGACGCGGACGTTGCGCACCGCGAGGTCGATCTGCTCGGCCTCGCGGGCGTACGCCTCCAGGTCGCCCCGGTGGCCACGGCGGACGGGGGAGAGGGTCGCGACCTCGACGCCGACCGCCGCCGCCTCGCTGAAGCGGGCCATGAGCCGGTCGAGGCCGCGGGCGCGCGCGAGGGCGTCGACCGCCGCGTCGTGCACGTGGTCTGGGGCCGTCGTCCCCGGCCCCGCCTCCGACGCCGCGAGCATGGCCGACTCGAGGGCGGACGCGACGTCGCGCAGGACGGCGGCGAGTTCCTCGAGCAGCGGGGTCGCGGCGCGCTGGGCCATGCGCGCGGGGTTCACCGGCGAGATCACGAGGTTGACGAGCAGGGCGAGCGTCCCGCCGATGAGCGCGTCGAGCGGCCGCGTGAACGCGACATGAGCCGGCACCGCGACCGTCGCGACGAGCGCCGACGACGTCGCCGCCTGCGAGACGACGAGCCGCGAGCCGCCGAGCACGACCGCGGCGCTCATCGCGAGGACGATGACGAGCGTGATCTGCGCGGGGCCGGTGCCGAGCCCGATCGTGATGAGGTCGGACACGAGCACGCCGACGGCGACGCCGAGGACGATCTCCACCGCGCGCCGGGTCCGCTGCCCGTAGGTGATGCCGAGGGCGACGATCGCGCTGACCGGGGCGACGAACGGGCCCTGGTGGCCGACGAGGTCGCGGGCGATCGTGAAGGCGGCCGCGGCGGCCAGTGCGGTCTGCAGGACGGCGGGCAGAACGGTCCACAGGCGCGCCCACCGCTGGCGCAGGGTCGTCCGCGACCGCTGCGCGGCGGTGTCCAGCAGCTGGGAGGCGCGGCCCGTCATCTGCGCCATCATCGCGCGCGCTCTGCGACACTGCCGCCCCATGAAGCCGACCCGAACGTCCGCGGCGGTCCTGTCCGCCGCGCTGCTCGCCCTCGCCGCCGCCGGTTGCGGCAGTTCGACCAAGCCCGGGGCCGCCGACCAGGCGATGTCCTCGTCGCCCGCCGGGAGCGTCGACACGACCGCCTCGACCGCGTCGACCGCCTCGACCGCGTCGACCGCCTCGACCGCGTCGACCGCCTCGACGGCGTCGACCGCCACGACGCCGACCGCGAAGGTCGACACGTCCGGGAAGGGCGCGGTCCTGCCCATCAGCACCGACCTGAAGAAGAAGCCGAAGATCCCGAAGCCGAAGGGCACGCCGCCGAAGAACCTCGTCGTCAAGGACATCGTCGTCGGGAAGGGCGCCGTCGCGAAGTCCGGGTCGCCCGTCACCGTGAAGTACGTCGGCGTGAGCTACTCCAACGGCAAGCAGTTCGACGCCTCGTGGGACCGCGGGCAGGACTTCCCGTTCACGCTCGGTCAGGGCAGCGTCATCCCGGGCTGGGACCAGGGCGTCGTCGGCATGAAGGTCGGCGGCCGGCGTGAGCTCGTCATCCCGCCGGCGCTCGCCTACGGCGCGCAGGGCTCGCCGCCCGCCATCGCCCCGAACGCGACGCTCGTGTTCGTCATCGACCTCGTCAAGGCCTAGCCAGCGGCCCGCCGGACCCGGGGTGGGCACGACTCCGTGCCACCTCGGAGTCCTCGATCCTCGTCCGGGCGAGGGATGGGCGGCCGACCGATCGGATGAGGGGGAATCGGCCGCTCGCGCTGCGGCCGCAGGATGACACGCGGAGGCCGATGGAGGAGACTTGCCGCACCTGTGTTCGACCGCCCCCTCACCGTGCTCATCGCGGACGACTCGGACGCGTACCGCTCGGGGATCGCGCGAGCGGTCAGGGCCCATGCCGATCTCGAGCTCGTGGGCGAGGTCGACGGCGGCGATGCCGCTCTCGAGGCGATCTCGGAGCTGACGCCGGACATCGCGCTCCTCGACGTCCGGATGCCGGGCCTCGACGGGCTCGAGGTCTGTCAGCGCGTGCGGGCGATGGGCACGTCGGCGATCACGAAGGTCGTGTTGCTCAGCGCCTACATGGACGCGACGGTCGTCGCGCGGGCGCGTGAGGTGGGGGCCGACGGGTACCTCTCCAAGGCGGCGTCGCGCCGAGAGATCTGCTCTGAGGCGATCCGAGTGGGTCGCGGTCTGGACTAGGCGTCAGAGCCGGACGTCGCGGCGCTCGACGTCCAGATGCCCGGGCTGCAGGGCGACGACGTCCTCCACGCGATCAAGCGCGACGGACATCGGCGAGCAGCTGCACCTGAGCCAGTCGACCATGGGGACCTACCTGGAAGTCGCTGTACGAGAAGCTCGCCGTGAACGATCGCGCCGCCGCGGTCCCCGAGGCGATGCGATGCGGCCTGCTCGATGGACGGGTTTCGCCGGGCGCTGATCGATCGGGGGACGGGCCGTGGGCGCTGCACGGCCGCGATCGGCCAGGGTCGGCTGCCTCCGACGATGGCCGGTCCGCCGCGGGCGTGAGCGTGAGCGTGGGCTCGGGCGGGGAGCGTGCGCGCGGTTGGCCGCGCTCAGGCGGGCGGCGGGCGCCGCGCGGAGCCGACGAGCTCCTCGAGGGCCAGGGTCGTCGACCAGAAGGCGAGCTCGTCCCACGGGAGCGCGTCGGGCGCGAAGGCGCGGACCTCGGTCGCCTCGGCGGTGAGCTGCGGCTCCTGGTCGGTCGTGGCGGTGAAGACGATGAGGACGACGCGCTCGTCCGGGCGCGAGTACACGCCGTGCAGGCCGTCGAGCGTGATGTCGATGACGAGCTCCTCGCGGGCCTCGCGGACCGCGGCGTCCTCGACCGACTCGCCGAGGTCGACGAAGCCGCCCGGGAAGGTCCACAGCCCGAGCCCCGGCGCGTGCGCCTCCCCGCGGCGCAGCAGGATGATGCGGCCGTCGGGGTCGCGCGGGATCGCGGCCGCGACGGGCTTCGGGTTGTAGAAGGCGACGTAGCCGCAGCTCGCGCAGCGCAGCGAACGGGGCTCGTCGACCGTCGCCGGCGCGGCGCAGCGCGGGCAGAAGGAGACGTCACGCAGCGCCGGGTTCAGGCTCACGGGGAGGAGCGTAGGCGACCGGCGGTGGTCAGTGGACGTCCAGGCGCGCCGCGTGCTCCTCCACGAGGCGGCGCTGGATCGGGCTGAGGAGCGGCGGGGGCGCGCCGTCCTCGATGAGGACGCGGGCGGCCTGGTCGAGCGTCAGGCCGGTTCCGGTGAGGGTCGAGCCGACGAGCGGCGGGACGTCCGCGCCGCAGATACCGGTCCCGCAGGCGTCGTGCGGGATGGGGGTGGCCGGGGCTTCGCTGGTGGGGCGGTCCGTCATCGCAGGATCCAGGCTAGCTCGCGGGCGCGGGCGCGGGCGCGGGCCGGCGCCGCGGCCGGCGCCGGTGCCGGTGCCGGTTCGCGCGAGGGTTCGGGTTCGTGTCGTCGGGAAGGATGGAGGGATGCGCCACGACTCGTCCGAGGAGACCATCCGCGAAGTCCTCACGGGGACGAAGGTCTGGGCGGTCGTCGGCTGCTCGCCCGAGCCGGCTCGCGACTCCCACCGTGTCGCCCGCTTCCTGCAGGAGCGCGGCTTCCGGGTCATTCCCGTGAACCCCGAGGCCGACGAGATCCTCGGCGAGCGCTGCTACCGCAGCCTCGCCGACATCCCCGCCGAGGCCGGGGTCGAGGTCGTCGACATCTTCCGCCGCAGCGAGCTCGCCGGCGACCACGTCGACGAGGCCATCGCCGCCGGTGCCAAGGCGGTCTGGCTCCAGCTCGGCGTCATCGACGGCGCCGCCGCCGCCCGCGCGAACGCCGCCGGCCTCGACGTCGTCATGGACCGCTGCCCAGCGATCGAGCTGCCCCGCATCGCGGCCTGATCCGGGCCCGGTCCCGCTCCCCGCCCGGACGCGGCCGCCCGGCGCGCGCCCCGCCGCCACCAGCCGCTAGGATTCCCCGGACCCGCTCTCTTAGCTCAGTTGGTAGAGCACTTCCATGGTAAGGAAGGGGTCATCGGTTCGAGTCCGATAGAGAGCTTCGGTGAAAATCCCTGCAGAGCGGGGACTTTCCGTAGGCGTTCAGTTGGTCGGGGGGACATAACCGGGGGTTGTCGAACTTGGTTGTGTGGAGCGGCAGGACGCGGAGGCGATCTATGAGCAGGGCCGCGATGTCGTTGTCGCGGTGTTGATGCGGCTGGACGAGCAGGTCCAGCGCCTTGAGAAGCGCGTCATTCAGCAAGACGAGCGGATCGCCGTGCTGGAGCGGCAGCTGGGCCGGTCGTCGCGGAACTCGTCGCAGCCGCCGAGCGCCGACCCGCCTCGTGTGCCGCCGCGGGTGAAGGGCCCGTCAGGCCGGGCACCGGGCGGTCAGCCCGGGCATGAGGGCAAGGGTCGCTCGTTGCTTGAGGCCGCCGCGGTTGACGAGGTCGTTGACTACTGGCCTGCCGGATGCGGGTGCGGCAGGCTGTTCGCCCCGGGCGACCTGGTTGCGGTCGGGGGCCCGGCACGGCATCAGGTCGAGGAGCTGCCGGTGATGGCCGTCACCGTGACCGAGCACCGCTGTCACCACGTGATCTGTCCCGGCTGCGGAGCTCAGCGGCGCGGCGAACTTCCCGCGGCAGTCGCCGCGAGCGCTTTGGGTCCGCGGCTGCAGGCGGCGGTCGTGACGTTGTCGGTCCGCAACCGCATCAGCCGCCGCGACGTGGTCGAGCTTTGCGAACAGTTGTTCAACGCCCGCGTGAGCGTCGGGACCGTCGACACCATCCTCGCCCGCGTCGCCGACGCGCTGATCGTCCCGTGCGAGGACCTCCTTGACCGCGTCCGCTCAGCGTCGGCGGTGAACATGGACGAGACCGGCTGGCGCCTGCGCGGTGGACAGCGCGCGATGTGGGGGGCGTTCACCGAGCGTCACGCGATCTTGCAGATCACCGCAAGCCGCCACGATGACCACGCCAAAGAACTCCTCGGTGGTAGCCGGGCGATCATCACCTCTGACAGGTGGTGGGCCTACAACCATCTGCCGGTCCGAAGACGGCAGATCTGCTGGTCACATTTGCAGCGCGACTTCGCTTTCCAAGCCGAAGGCCGCGGCATCGAAAAACAACTCGGTGAGGCCGGCCTCGCCGTCTGCGCCGACCTGTTCGCCGCCTGGGCCGCGTTTCAGCAGACCGGCGACCGCCCCGAACTGCAGCGCCAGATCCGGCTTCTGCAGCGACGGCTGAAACCGGTGCTACGCGAGCACGGCGGCAAGAAAGTGCGCTACCGCCAAGGCCGCGGCTTCTCCCGCGGCCTGCTGAACCTGTGGCCCGCCCTCTGGACCTTCGCCCGCCAGCCCGGCGTCACGCCGACAAACAACCACGCCGAACGCGGCCTACGCGGCGCCGTCATCTACCGCAAACTCAGCTTCGGCAGCCAATCCGAAAACGGCGAAGCCCGCATCGCCCGGCTGCTCTCCGCCCACACCACCTGCCGCATGCAAGGCCGCAGCCTCCACGAGTACCTCATCCAGGTGCTCCACGCCAACGCACACAGCGAACCAGTGCCGCTGCTGGCCTAACACCAGCCGCAGGGCACTGAACGCCTACGACTTTCCTCGTTTCGGGGCCGCTCGAAAAGCGCGTTTGGTGGGTCTTGGGTGGGTCCGGAAGCGGACCCAGTGAGGGCTTTTCGGGTCGAGCGCTGACCACTCGGGGCAACTCGGAGGGGTGGTTTCGGTCGCTCAGGCGACTAAGGACCATGACCGACCTTCTGCTTCGTCTCGGGTCGAGCGCAGACACTGAGAGGCGATTGCCCCTGGGGTCTTTGGCCCGTCGTGCGACTGGACTTGTGGTGACCCCATGAGCCAGCTCTCCCTTCCCTTTGACGACCACGGCGGCGCCGCGCCCGCCGACTACCTGACGATCGCGGAGGCCGCCGAGCGCGTGCGCTGCTGCGAGCGCACGATCAGACGCGCCATCGACTCGCACGAGCTGCGCGCCGGCCGCGTGCGCGGCGGCGGCAGCAACCGCGGCACCTACCGCATCCGGCCGAGTGACCTCGAGGCGTGGCTGTTCCGCGAGGACGACGATGGCGACACGTAACGGCAGCCGCACGCGCCGCGTGCCGACGCTCGAAGTCCGAAGGCACGTCCGCGTCGACGGGTCGGTGACCGAGACGTGGTCGGTCCGCTACTACGACGTGAAAGGGCGCCGGCTGCGGATGGTCTGTCGCTCGCGCGAGCACGCGGACTTCGAGCGGGCGCGGCTCGCCCTCAAGGCCGCGGCCTACGCGCCGCCCCCGCCCGGCGACGAGCCGGACGGGACGACGAAGCTCGCGTCCTTCTGGCCGGTGTGGGTCGCCGACGCCCGCGCCCGCATCCAGCCCGAGACGGTCGACCAGCACGTGCGCGTGTGGGAGAACCGCGTCGAGCCGCGCTTCGGCGAGATGGAGCTGCGGCGCATCAAGCCGCGCATGGTCGCCCAGTGGCGGGCCGAGCTCCTCGCCGACGGCGGCGCCGAGGCCGTGCGCAAGGCGATGAATCTGCTGCAGGCGATGTTCACCGTCGCCGTCGAGTGGGGCGAGGCCGACGCCAACCCCGTCACCGCCGTACGCAAACCGAAGCAGGGGAGGCGCCGGGTCGTCGAGCCGCTGGCGCCCGAGGCCGTCGAGGCGATCCGCGCGCAGCTGCTCGCCGTCGATGACTTCCGCTCGGCGACCATGGTCAGCGTGCTCGCCTACGCCGGGCTGCGGCCGGGGGAGATGCTCGGCCTGGAGGGCCGGCACATCCGCGAGCGCACGATGCTCGTCGACCAGGCCGTCGCCCACGGCCGGCTCAAGGTCCAGAAGACCGGGCGCATCTACCGGACCGTCGACCTCTTCCCGCTGCTCCGCAACGACCTCTTGGCGCGGCAGTCCGTCTGTGGCAAGTCGGGTCCGCTGCTGTTCGGCCGGGACGACGGCCAGCCGTGGCGACTCGACGACTGGAACAACTGGCGCAACCGCTGCTTCCACAAGGCCAGCCGCGCGGCCGGCCTCGGGATGCCGCGCCCGTATGACCTGCGCCACTCATTCGCCTCGCTGCTCATCCGCGAGCAGCGCCAGTCGATCGTCGACCTCGCCGACCAGCTCGGCCACGCCCCCACCATGACGCTCGACACCTACTCCCACGTCATGCGCGAGCACCGCGGCGCGCCGCCGCGGGAGGCGGAGGGCTGGATACGTGAGGCGCGGCGGAACGCGGGGACGGTCTGATGGGGCGGCGCGGGAGGGGGCGGTCGGCGTCGGCGGGTGGCTCTGCTGAGGCCGCTGTCGACGTTCCCGCGGGAACGTCGACGCGCGATCACATGGCGCGGGTGCGCGTGAGTGACGACGTCTGGGCGGACTTCCGCGCGGCCGCCGGCGACCGCCCGCTCTCATCGCTGCTCGCCGAGCTCGTCGAGGACGAGGTCCGCCGCCATCGCCGCGAGCGGCTCGAGGCCGGCGCCGTGGAGGACCGCGAGCTCGTCGACGCGCTCGACGAAGCGCGGGAGCTCCACGCCGACCTCACCGCCGTCGTCGCCCGCCTGGAGCGCCGGCTCCACCACCCGCGTCCGGCGCCGCTGGACGTCTACGAGTAGACGAGGCATCAGCGATGCAAGTGTGTGCGCTTCTTGGTGGTGGTCCGCCGGCGGGCCGTGAGGGCTTGGGCCGACTGCGTCTGCGGCGCGGGCTACGGTGCGGCTGATGGCGGGCATGTCGTTGCTGCGAGAGCTGAAGGTCGCGGTCCTCGAGGAAGAGATGCGGCTGTACCGCGTGTGCGGTCCGCGGGACGACGAGGCGTTCGAGGACGCGCTGCGGTCGCACTACGAACTGGGCCGACCGCCGCGCGGGCCGGAGAACCGAGCGGCCGCGATCCACATGGCGCTGTCGATGTTCGACACGGCGCGGGGTGCGCACGACCTGGCGATCCGCGTGCCGAAGCTCGGCGGCCACGTCGCGGTCATCGACCTGCAGCCGGACTTTGGTATCTGCGTCTCGAAGACCGGCGGTCCCGCACACTGGTCCGTCTGGGGGCGACCCGCTCAGCTTGCAGCCTGCGTGACCGATGTTGTGCAGGTAGACGACTTGGACCTATCCTGAAGACAGGTTCGATGCACATGACCTACTCGATCTTCGACGGCACCGGCAATCTCATCGACGCGTTCACCGATCGCGCCGCCGCCCTCGACTGTCTGGCCGGCATCGCCCAAGCCGAACCCGCTGCCGCCGACGAGGTCTTCCTCATCGCGCAGAACGACGCGGGCGAGACGGTCGGCGAGACCGTCTTTGCCTCGTCCGTGTCCGTTCCGGCGTAGCGGAGCACCCCAGGCGCGGCCTAGGAGCAGCACTGCCTCGGGGCAACATGCGCTCTCGCGTTCGCGCGATAGGAGAAGCGGCGCCCCGCAATCCGAGAGCACCGGTCGTCGTCCAAGGCAGTAGTCCGGGGCGTTCGGCAGTTGCTCAATAGGTTGCGCCCGGCCGGCTGCTGATGGCGACTTGCATGTGGACGCCCGGCCCAACGGTCGCGCGCGCGACCGCCGGGTCAACGGGTGGTGCCGGGATGCTCGGGGAGCGCGGGCCGGTCGATGCCTAGGCTGCCGGTGCTGGCCAGCGGGCGGACCTGGAGGTAGACGCCGGCTTCGTGCGTGTCCTCGGCGCGGGCGCGCTTCATGGCCGGGGCGTGGCCGCCGGGCGCGTAGGCGAAGTCCTGCGCCTCGGAGAGGGTGCTCCAGATGCTCACGGAGGTGTTCTCGAACGGTGGCCGTGAGTGGATGTCGATGCTGCCGCGGTGGCCGGGGTGGTGGGCGGCGCGGCTGGCGGCGTGGACGTTGTCGCGCAGGAAGCCGGCGAGGTTGCCGCGCTTCACCAGCCCGTGGACCACGACGACCAGCGGTTCGTCGCGCGCGATCGGCGCACTCCCTGCGTCGCTCGGCCGCCACCCGAACCAGGTGTCGTCGGGGTGCTCGGTCCGGGCCCGGGCGACCTCGCCGTCGAGCCGGTAGTCGCCCGGTCCGCCGGCGGCGGCGCCGAACGGCCCCGCCCAGGCGGCCTCGGCGGCCTCGAGCGAGTCCCAGGCCAGCAGCAGGCAGGTGCCGAGCGGCTTGGGGACGATCTCGTAGGTGCCGCTGTTGGCGTAGTTCACCGTCGCCTGGCGCAGGCCCGGGACGGGCCGCGCGAGGGCCGCCCTGAGCTGCCGCCGCCGGGACGGCGTCTGGCGCACGGTGTGGGTGTAGACGTCGATCGTGAGGACGTCGGCGGACGGGGTGGTCATGCGCCGCGCCGGCGCTTGAGGATGTTCGTGCCGTCGCGGCGCAGCGCGGCCAGGACGGCGCGCCGCGGCCCGTACCCGGGGTCGGGCTGCTTGCCCGCGGCGAGCCGGTGGAGCTGGTGCTGCGTCCACCACAGGTCGGCGATCGAGTCGAGCTTCTTGATCCCGATGGTCTTGAGCTCGAAGGCGGAGCGCGTGGTGCCCGGGCTGCGCAGGAGCGCGGCGGGGAGGTCGGGTTGCAGGGCGAGCGGGCGGGCGAGGCCGACGAGGTCGGTGGCGCCGCCGGCGACCGCGTCCGTCATGCCGGCGCCGCTGCGGAAGCCGCCGGTGACGAGCAGCGGGATCGTGGTCGTGCTCCGTACGCGCTCGGCGAAGTCGAGGAAGAACGCCTCGCGGCGGCGGGTGCTCTCGGAGGTGCCGCCGTCGTAGAGGGCGGGGGACTCGTAGGTGCCGCCGGAGATCTCGAGCAGGTCGACCGGCTCCTTGTCGAGCTCGGCGATGACGCCCAGGGACTCCTCCTCGGTGAAGCCGCCGCGCTGGAAGTCGGCGGAGTTGAGCTTGATCGCGAGGATGCGGTCCGGGCCGATCGCGGCGCGGACGGCGCGGGTGACTTCGAGCAGGAAGCGGCGGCGGCGTTCGGGGTCGCCGCCCCACTCGTCGGCGCGCAGGTTCGTCAGCGGCGAGAGGAACTGGCTGATGAGGTAGCCGTGGGCGGCGTGGATCTCGACGCCGTCGAAGCCGGCCGCGACGCTGACGCGTGCCGCCTCCGCGAAGCGCGCGATGAGTTCGTGGATCTCCGCGCCGGTGAGCGCGCGCGGCTTGGCGAACGCCGGCCCGACGTCCACCTGAACGGCGCTGGGCGCGACGGCGCGCTCAGAGAGGCCGGCGAGGGTCTGGCGGCCGGGGTGGTTGATCTGGACGATCGCGGCGGCGCCGGCGGCCTTGGCGGCGGTGGCCCAGCGGCGGAGCGCGGGGAGGTCGCGCTCGTCCTCGACGACGACGTTCAGCGGCTCGCCGAGCGAGCGACGGTCGATCATCACGTTGCCGGTGATGAGCAGGCCGGCGCCGCCGCGCGCCCAGGTGCCGTAGAGGCGCTCGAGCTGCGGGGTCGGGGCGTGGGCGCGGTCGGCGAGCTGCTCGCTCATCGCCGCCTTGACCAGGCGGTTCTTGAGGACGGCGCCGCCGGGCAGCGTGAGCGGCGTGCCGAGGACGGCGGTGTCGGGGGTCGTGGCGGTCATCGGGACTCCGTGGCGGTGGTGATAGATCCGAGCGCGATCGCGCGGCGGACGGTGCGGGGGCGGAAGGCGAGGCGCTCGACCACGGCCTGGACCGCGCCGGCCGCGAACGGCGTCGCGCGGTGGGCGCGCGGGACGGTGAGCCGCGCCGAGCGGTGCTCGATCGCGCGGACGACGTCGGCGACGACCGCGTCGAGCTCGACGGTCCGGAAGACGCCGGTGAAGTCGCGGACGAGCGCGACCGCCGCGGGGCTGTCGAGGCCGCCGGCGATCAGCGGGGTGCGGAAGATCGCCGGATGGACGGAGCCGACGGTGACGCCGGCCGGCCGCAGCTCCAGGCGCAGGACGTCGCACAGCGCGGCGACCGCGGCCTTGCTCGCAGCGTAGCCACCGAGCAGTGGCGGGTGCACGTAGGCGATCAGCGAAGAGAGCGCGACGAGGTGGCCCTGCCGGGCGGCGACGTGCGGCGCGGCGGCCCTCAGCGCGCGCCACACGCCGCCGAGGTTGATGTCGATGACGCGGTCCCACTCGGCCGCGCTGGTGGCCGTCATCGTCTTCACCGGGCCCAGTACGCCGGCGCCGGCGACCGCGACGTCGATGCCGCCGAAGTGCGCGCGGACCTCGGCCATCACGCGCTCCAGATACGCGAGGTCGGTGACGTCGGCCGCCCAGCCGCGAGCGACGTCGGCGCCGCCGAGGGCGTCGGCCTGCGCGGCGAGCGCGTCCGCGTCGAGGTCGAGCAGGGCGAGGTACGCGCCGCGCTCGCGCAGCGCCTGCGCGAGCGCCGAGCCGAGGCCGCCCGCGGCGCCGGTGATGAGCACCGTGCGGGCGCTGAGATCCAGCTGGCGTCCCATCAGGCCGCCTCGTCGCCGGCGGCGAGGAACTCGAGCACCGACGGCACGAACTGCTCGTGGTACTGGAAGACGCCGCCGTGCCCGGAGTCCGGGTACATGATCAGATGCGCGCCCGGGATGCGCCGGGCGAGGTCCTCGGAGTGCGCGGAGGCCACCATGACGTCGTGGTCGCCGTTGGCGACGAGGACGGGCTGGCTGATGATCGACAGGTCGTAAGGGGCCTGGCCGCCGGCGGTGACGATCGCCCGCAGCTGCGCGACACGCGCCTGCAGCGAGACGCGCTTGTCGCGGTCCGCGGTGCGCTCCTTCAGACGCGCCATGTAGTCCGTCGCCGCCGCCTTGCCCGCCGGCGTGCGCGGGAAGAAGAGGAAGTGCTTCGGGTTGCGGAGCGTCAGCAGCGCCTTCAGGTAGGCACCGCCGGCGATCAGCGGCATCTTCTCCAGGCCGCCGGCGCCGGCCGGGCCGGTGCCGGCGAGGATCGCGCGGCGCACGAGCTGCGGGTGACGCAGCAGGACCGACTGCGCGACGCCGCCGCCGAGGGAGAAGCCGAGCAGGTCGACCTGCTCGTGACCGAGGGCGCGGATGAACGCGGCGGCGTCGTCGGCCATCGCCTCGACGGTGAGCGGCACCTTGCCGCCCGTACCGCCGATGCCGCGGTTGTCGAAGGTGATCACGTGGCGCGCCGCGGCGATGCCGTCGACCGTCCGCGGGTCCCACTCGTCGAGGATCGCGTGCAGGTGGTGCAGGAAGACGACGGGGACGCCGCCGCGGGGGCCGAGCACGCGGTAGGCGAACGGGGTGCCCGCGACGTCGAGCGTCCGCGTCGGGGCCATCTTCCAGGTGATGGCGGTCGTGCTCATGCCGCAGCCCCCCGGACGAGGCGCAGCTTGAGCGCGTCGGTGAGCCGGGTGGGGAGCGCGGTGAGCAGGCCGAGGGTCACGGCTTCGCGCTGCGGGGTGACGTAGCGCGCCTTCGGACGCGCGGTGGTGCTCGCGTGGACGACGCACGCGGCGACCACCTCCCCGGACACGGCCTTTTGCATCTGCTCGTCGAGGTAGGCCGTGAGCTGGCGCTCGAGGGGCGCGTACTCGGCGATCGCGCCGCCGCCGGAGGCCATGTGCTGCGTGACGTCGATGTCGGTGCTGGCGAAGCTCGGCTGCACGACGACGACCTCGACGCCGAACTGCTTCAGCTCCATGCGCAGGGCGTCGGAGAGCGCCTCGACGGCGTGCTTGCTGCCGCCGTAGATGCCGCTGCCGGGCACGGTGATCGCGCCGAGCAGTGAGCTGATGTTCACGATCCGCCCCGAGCGCCGGGCGCGCATCTGGGGCAGGAAGGCGCGGGTCACGTCGAGCAGGCCTATGACGTTCGTCTCGAACTGCGCGCGGACGCCCTCGGTGCTCAGCGTCTCCGCGGGGCCGATCAGGGCGTAGCCCGCGTTGTTGACGAGGACGTCGAGGCCGTCGGGGCATGTCTCGGCGACGGTCGCCACGGCAGCCCGGACCGATTCGGGATCACGCACGTCGAGCCGGACCGGGATGACCGTCCCGGGCGTGGTGCGCGCGAGTTCGGTCAGGCGGTCCAGGCGGCGGGCGGCCGCGAACACGGTGTGCCCGGCCGCGGCAAGCTGGATCGCGGTGGCGCGGCCGATGCCGCTGCTGGCGCCGGTAACAAGGATCGCCTTGCCGCCGGTGTCGGGTCCGTCGTTCTTCATGCTGTGACCTCGAGGAAATTGGATGACGCACATCATCCTAACACGAAAGATGACTGGTATCATCTAAATCACCATGAGGGGCTCTCGCGAGGACAAGGCAGCCAGCCACGAGCGGATCGTGACCGTGGCCGCAGCCCGGATCCGTGAGGCCGGCACCGAGCAGCCCGGCGTCGCCGAGATCATGAAAGCGGCGGGCCTGACCCACGGCGGCTTCTACAAGCACTTCGCCTCCCGCGAGGACCTCATCGCCGAGGCGGTCGAACGTGCGATGGTCGACAGCGGACCGCGCATCGCCGCGCTCATCGCCGAGGCCGAGCCCGACGACCTCCTGGCGGCCTTCGTCGACGCCTACCTCTCCGAGGAGCACCGCGACGATCCCGGCAGCGGCTGCGGCGTCGCCGCGCTCGGCGCCGACGTCGCGCGCCTGGGCGCCGAGCCACAGGACGCCTTCCGCGACCAGGTCGACCGCTACCGCGACCAGCTCGAGCCGCTCTTCGGTAGCGGCGACGACGCCCGTGGCCGCGCCACCACGACGCTCTGCACCATGGTCGGCGCGCTCATTGTCGCCCGCGGGCTCGGACCGACCCCCGAGTCGGACGCCCTCCTCCGCGACGTCCGCGAAGCGCTTCACGGCTGAGCGAGAAGGGAAACGCGGCGGTCTCCGCTCGACCGCGGGCCCACCCCCGTCGCGTGACCGCGGTCGCGAAAACCTCGCGGGGTATCCAACGTCCCGACGAGCACCGAGCCTCACTCCACGCAGCGCTGAGAGCCCAGCTGGCCCGCAGCTGCGGAACGCGCTCCGTGCTGTCCTGACGTCAGGTCGCCGCCCCCGAGCACGACACCGACGGGGCCGGGCCCCGCAGCAGGCCGGCTTCGCACTCCCGTTTCGTCCGGAGCGGTAGTGGCACGGCGCTGGCAACTACGCGGAAGGAGCCCTTTGGTGGCGGCCGAACTGACAACGCCACCGGGATCCACACCCGGTACTCGCACGGACGACCCCAGTTTGTCCGTGCGCAGCTCGGCGGCGCCTGTCGGACGACCCTTGTGGCGGCGCCCGGAGCGCGCGTCATGCCATCTGGACATCGCGTGCGCGACGCTGATGCCTGTGCGGGGCGGCGTCAGTCTTCGACCCAGACCGGAAGTCCGTCCATCTCCGCGTCAAACCACTCCATGGTCCCAACTACTAGTGCTCCGTTAGGTTGTTGCAGGAGGTTATGGAGTCTTGGCGAACTTCTTGTGCATGAGTTCGTCGGCGGGGCAGGTCAAGATCGGGTCGGTGGCCGGTCTCTCGGACAAGCAGCTGGCGCGGGTGCGGCCGCGGCTTGAGGCGTTCGCGGAGGACATGTTCGAGCCAATGGTGCGTCGCGATCAGCGGCGGTGGGGCGGCGTGTATCTGCGGGGGTTGATGCTCGATGGCAAGCGCAAGAGCATCGAGCCGATGGCTGCCCGCCTGGAAGATGGCGATGAGCAGTGCTTGCAGCAGTTCGTCAACCAGTCGCCGTGGCGGTGGGAACCGGTGCGTAAGCGCTTGGCGGTCCGGCTCAGCGAGGCGATCGTGCCGGCGGCTTGGGTGATTGACGACACCGGCTTTCCGAAGTTCGGCGACAAGTCAGTCGGCGTGGCGCGCCAGTACTCCGGCGCTTTGGGGAAGGTCGGCAACTGCCAGATCGGGGTCTCGATCACCGCCGCCACCGTGCACGCGTCGTGCCCGATCGACTGGCGTCTGTTCCTGCCCGAGTCGTGGAACGAGGACCCGCGCCGCGCCGGCTGCAAAGTCCCCGACGACGTCGTGCATCGGCCGAAGTGGCAGCTCGCGTTGGACATGATCGACGAGCTTCAGGCGTGGGGGCTGCAGGCTCCGCCGGTGCTCGGCGACGCCGCCTACGGTGACGTGACGGAGCTGCGCATCGGCCTGGAAGAGCGCGACATCCGCTACGTGCTGGACGTCAAGGGCACCACGTCGGCGCTCCCGGCCAGCACCGAGCCGCAGACGCCGACCTACGCCGGCAAAGGACGGCCGCCCGCGCCGCGCTACCGCCGACCGTTCAGCAGCGTCGCGGCTTTGGCGGCCGAGGTCGGCGAGGACGCCTATCTGCGGATCTGCTGGCGCCAGGGCACCAAGGGCGAGCTGGCCTCGCGCTTCACCGCGATCCGCGTGAAGCTCTGCAACATCAAGCTGCGCAGCGCCCACGCAGACGGCAATCTGCCGGTCCGGTGGCTGCTGGCGGAGTGGCCCGAAGGCAAGAGCGCCCCGACCGACTTCTGGATCAGCGACCTCCCCGACGACACGCCGATCGCGGACCTCGTCGCGCTGGCGAAGCTGCGCTGGCGGATCGAGCAGGACTACCGCGAGCTCAAAGACGCCCTCGGCCTAGACCACTTCGAAGGCCGCTCCTGGCCCGGCTGGCACCACCACACAACCCTCGTCTCCGTCGCGCACGGCTTCCTGACCCTGGAACGACTGCGGCGACCTCAACGCCGGGCGGCCGCCTGACCTCACTGTTCGAGGTCGTTCGGGAGCTGCAAACGCTCTTGGCCTGCTGGCACGGGACATGCCCGACCTGCCGCAGACGGCTGCCGCCCGACACCCCCTACCTCAACGACACCTAACGGAGCACTACTACGCTGTCGACGAGGAACGTCAACGTGTCCGCGGTCAGGCCGACCCGCGGCGCGGCCGCCGTCACCTCGACCACGCCGCTCGTGGGATCGACGGTGACCTTCTCGAGCGTCAACGAGTAGTTCAGCTCGTTGATTTTCGCGAGTACCGCGGGCGAGGCAGGGCGGAGTCGTTCTGCATACATCGTGACCTGGACCACGTCTTCGTCTTCGTCGATTCGTGCGGAAGTGACGTTGTCGATGCCTGGCCGAGCGATCCTCAGCAGCGGCCAGTCTGGGTCGTCGATTTCCTCGGTGACCTGATCGCCGAAGGCCTCGTAGCGGTGGCGGGCCACATGACCAGCCCGACTGCTTGGCCGGCTCGCCCACACGACGAGCAGAAGAAGGCGCAGCGCCCGTTGCTCTATCGGGCGACCGACGACTTCGTTCGCCACGAGGGGCTCGCCAACCCCCTGTCGGTCTCGTCCGACCGAATCGCGTACTGCGCGATGCGGAGTGCGCGAATCCTTGCCGAGGTGGCCGACCGGTGCGGTCCGGAAGCCGTTGAACGCGACGGCGGTCACCTCGTCTGCGAGGTCTACCCGGCACCTGCGCTTCGCCATTGGACTCAGAGCTCCGCGGCCGCGCTCGCGCCGCGTGAGAGCTACAAAGGCCCCGCCGTCGAGAAGGTTGCTCGGCGCGTGGACCTGCTCAAGACGATCGTCGCGCAGCTACAGCTAAGCCTTGATCCACCGTTCCGCCGGACGGTTCGCTTAAGTGACCTCCCAAGCAGGGCTTGAAAGCGACAGATTGCGCCTGTCGCGGCTCTGCTCAGGAGGTCACCCTCATGGTGAACGAGTCGGCGGTCGTGGTGTTCGATGATGCGCGGGCGGTGGCGAACGCGGGCGTGATGCTCCCGGCACTGCTCGCCGGCCGCCTCGGCCTGGAGGCGCTGGTCGACGATTGTGTTGATCTCGGCGACCGTCCGGGCGCGGCGAACCCGGGCCGGAAGGTCATGACGATGTGCTCGGCGATGGTTCTCGGCGCGGACTGCATCGATGACTGCGACCTGCTTCGGTCGGGGCAGACCGCGGCGGTGCTCGGGCATCGTGTTGCGGCGCCCTCGACCTTGGGGACGTTCCTGCGGGCGTTCACGTTCGGGCACGTCAGGCAGCTGGACCGGGTGCTCGGCCTCGCGCTTGAACGCGCGTGGGCGGCGGGCGCCGGCCCGGGCGATCAGCGGCTGGTGATCGACGTTGATTCGTTCGTCGGTGAGGTCCACGGCTACAAGAAGCAGGGCGCGGGCTACGGCTACACCCGCCAGCTCGGCTACCACCCACTCCTGGCGACCCGCGCGGACACCGGTGAGGTCCTCCACATCCGGCTGCGAAAGGGCTCGGCGAACACCTCCCGCGGCATGCTCCGCTTCTGCGAGGAGCTCATCGCCCGCGTTGACCGCGCCGGCGCCACCGGCCAGAAGCTCATGCGCACCGACTCGGGGTTCTGGGCGAAGAAGACGTTCGTGCGGCTTGACCGGGCCGGCTGGCAGTTCTCGATCGGGATCCGCATGCAGCCCCATGTTCGCGCGCTCGTAGAAGCGATTCCCGAGGACGCCTGGGCCACGTTGGAGGACTACCCCAAGACGTCGATCGCGCAGATCGCCGAGACGACGATCGGCGACTTTCGGATGATCGTCAGGCGGGTTCGCACGCTCTCCCAGCAGGGCGAGTTGCTCCCGAGTTGGGAGCACTACCCGTTCGCCACCAACCGCACCGACGACCTCCAGATTGTCGAGGCCGAGCATCGCCAGCACGCCGTCGTTGAGCTCGCGATCCGCGACCTCAAAGACCAAGCGCTCGCGCACTTCCCTTCGGGCAAGTACAACGCCAACGCCGCCTGGACCGTCATCGCCGCGATCGCGCACAACCTGCTGCGCTGGACCCAGAAGATCGCCCTCCCCGACGCCACCACCCGCACCGCGCGGACCCTCCGCCGCAGGCTGCTCACGATCCCCGGACGACTCGCCCGCAGCGGCCGCAAAACGCTGCTGCGGATGCCCGCCCGCTGGCCCTGGGCCCACGACTTCCTCACCGCCCTACAGCACATCCGGGCGCTCCCGCCACCCACCTGACACTCGCCGGCCACCGACGATAATCAGCCGCAGCACTGCCGGCCTCGGCCTGCCCGCCACCGGCCGCAATCACGCTGGCGCGACGGCCTCAACTGGCCCCACCCGCACGCCGAGTCCCTCAGCGCGCTCGATCACCCGCGCCGCCACTCCGAGCTGACCCACTCGGCCGCTGACGCGGCCGACCGCAGGGGCGAACGGTGGATCGAGGCTAAGGGACCCTCACGGGCTGCTTAAGAAGGCCTACAGCTCGCCGGCGGACGACTACATCGACGCTCTGGTGTCCGCGCTCGTAGCTCGCGCGTGCGAGCTCAAGCTCACTCTCCTGCCGCCCGCGGCGTCGCAACGAGCTGCGCTCGCTGAGGGGTGGATTCATCTCCCGACCAGCGCGCTTTCCGAGCTACGCTGATCGCCCGAAGCGGTAGTTTGGGCCTGGCGGGTTACGGTTGCGCCGTGACTGCTTCGCGAAAGCTAGATCTGGATCGCGCGGAGGCGTTCCTCCGGTCGATACCGACAGGGTGCTGGACCTCCTACGGCGACGTGGCGGTCGCGGGGGGCCGAGGGGCGGACGCGGCACAGGGTGTCGTGTCCTGGATCGGAAGCCGCGGACACGAACTCAGCCACGTGTACCGAGTGCTGAATGCCCATGGCGAGGTCAACGCGGGCTGGAAGCCTGCGGGCCCGGAGCTTCCGCAGAACGCTCAGGACGTCCGCGAGCTCTTGGAACGCGAGGGCCTGCGCTTCAACGGCGCGGAACCTGTCAAGCCGGATGAGACAGTGTCGGGGCGAATTTAGTGAGCGGCGGGCTCCTCGGGCTTGGGCTTGTTGATGTAGGCGGCGGTCGGCAGCGCGGGCGGTCGGGGCGGGTGCCGGACGAAGCGTTCGGGCGTGGCGGCGTAGGCCGCGTCGAGGACGGTGGTGCGGGCGGCGTGGACGGCCGGAGCGTGGCCGTGGTGGACGTCGTGTGGGGTCATCAGGCCGATGCCGGCGTGGCGGTGAGCGTGGTGGTACCAGCCGAAGAAGTCGCGGCAGAAGGCGCGGGCGTGGTCGATGTGGTCGAACCGTGCGGGGAACCCGGGCCGGTACTTCATCGTCTTGAACTGTGACTCGGAGTACGGGTTGTCCGTCGACGTGTACGGCCGGTTATGCGAGCGCAGGACGCCGAGGTCGGCGAGGAGGAACGCGACGGGCTTGGACGTCATCGCCGGGCCGCGGTCGGCGTGCACCGTCAACTGGCCACGGACGATGTTCTGTTGCTCGCACGCCTGGCCGATCAGCGCCTTGGCCAGGTGCGCGTTCTCGCGGTGCTGCACCGTCCAGCCGACGGCGTAGCGGCTGTAGACGTCGAGAATGACGTAGAGGTAGTAGTAGGTCCACTTCGCCGGACCCTTCAACTTCGAGATGTCCCAGGACCAAATCTCGTTCGGCCGCTCGGCGAGCAGTTCCGGTGCGGCGTAGGGCGGATGGGTCAGCTGCGCGCGGCGCTCGGTGACGCCGCCGTACTCGGCGGCGAGGATCCGGTACATCGTGCGCTGCGACGCAAGGTAGATCCCCTCATCCAGCAGCGTCGCCCAGACCTCGGCAGGGGAGGCGTCCTGAAAGCGCGGGCTGTGCAACTGCTCGAGCACCGCGGCACGCTCCTCATCCGACAGCGCCCGGCCGGGCCGCCTGCGCGGCACTGACGCGCGCGCGGGCGGCGGGCTGCGTCGGCGATACAACGACGCCCTGGACGCGCCGAGGGCGCGGCACGCGGGCAGGATGCCGACCAGCGGCTCGATCTCAATGACGGCCTGATCGATCATGATCGCGGCGGCTGCTCGTCGGTCTCCGGCGCGCTCTTGGCCAGCAGTTCTTCCAAGAGCGCGGAGACGTTTCCCTGCACCTCGATCACCCGACGCGCCGTCACCAGATCGGCCTGCGAGCGCTCCAGCTGGCGACGCAGCGCCGCGTTCTCCATCCGCTCGGCGCTCGGCGGCTTGGGGCCACGCTGGCGAGGCTCCAGCGCCCCGAGCGCGCCGCTGTCGCGGGCCCGCCGCCACTCCGTCAGCAGCGAGGAGTACAAGCCCTCGCGGCGCAGCACCTCGCCGATCTCGCCGGGCTTGGTGCACGCCTCGGCGGCGAGCACGATCTTCAGCTTGTACGCCGCGGTGAACCTGCGGCGCGTCGCCCGCGGCACGAGCTCGGGATCCGGGACCCCCACCAGCGACGACGCGCCGCCGGCGATGTGCCTACGCTCGCCTTCGGCTCCCTCCGGCACACCGCCGGCGGAACCCTCCAGCTCGTCCTTCATCCCTGCAGAGAACTGCGACACAACGCACGTCCGTTCTCGCCCTCAGGCTCAGTAAATACAACGGTAGAACCTGTCTCACGTCACCTTGGCAGAGAGGGGCGGGCGGGCGGACCCCACGAAGCGCGTACGACCCGCCCAGTTAGCGAGCCCGGCAGCCGAGCCTTGATGTGTCGCCGAATCTGACCGGAGACTTCTCCTCCGGAGCAGTAGCCGGGCCGAAGATGCTCACGTTGAGGACTCCCGCCCTTGTGCACCACCTCGGGGTGAACTATCGGTGTCAGGCTGGCACCTCTCGTGGCGACTCGCCCGGCATGCATACCGATGCCCACCAACCGTCGACGCTCGCGTTCAACCACGACACGACGTATTTCCGAGTCATCGACTCGCGTTTTCTTCACGAGACGCTGAACAACGACCTGCCCTTCATGCTTGGCGCGGAATGGGTTACCGGTGCGTCGCTCGAGGACGCCCCGGGCGACGTTCTCGCCAAGGCCTCGTACCATCACGCTGAGACCACCGAGATGCTCATCCGACTGGCCGGCTCGGTCGCCCAGTTGACCCTGCGTGAGCGGTCGCTTGTGGTTCGTATCGCTGCTGTTTCTGAGGATTCGGCGCACCGGGTGCGAGACAGACTCAGCGAGGCGCTCCCTGAAGTAGACGGGTCGCAGCTCGAAGTGCCGATCCGGTTCTGGTGGTGGCAAGAGGATTCTGCTCAGCAGCTCGCAAGAGTCCTGTCGGTTCCCAGCTGGAAAGAGGTCGCGGAGAACTACGAACCGGGGACACGCACGTCGCTGGACTCGATGATGGCCTGGAATCGTCCGCCGGTCGGCGGGCGACTGATTCTCTGGCACGGAGACCCGGGAACCGGCAAAACGAACGCGGCGCGCGCGTTAGCCCGCGAATGGCGCGACTGGGCTGAGTTTCAGTTCGTGACCGACCCGGAGCAGTTCTTACAAAACCCCGGGTACCTGATGAACACGGTCGCCCCGGGGCGCCGGCGGCCTGCGGGCGATCGAGTCGCGAAGCCGTGGCGAGTCGTCGTGCTCGAGGACTCGGGCGAGTTCCTGCAACCGGACGCCAAACATCTGCAAGGCCAAGCACTGTCGCGCCTACTGAACGTCGGCGATGGCGTCCTAGGACAGGCGATGCAAGCCCTCGTGCTTGTCACGACCAACGAGAGGGTTGACACCTTGCACCCGGCGCTTGCGCGCCCGGGACGCTGCCTCGCCAAGGTCGAGTTCGGCAAGCTCGACCGCTGCGAAGCGCACGAGTGGTGCACTCGCCACGACGTGTCGCCGCCCAGCGGATCGGGGCCCTGGCCGTTGGCCGAACTCTTCGCACATGCCGACGGCCGAAGCTGCACCGACGGTGCCGCGCGGTCGATTGGGTTCACAGCACCCAGCTAGTGTTCTGATCGGTTAGTTTCGTTGCAGCGGATGGCGATGGATTCGAGGATCTCGTCGCTGCTCTTGGTCCAGGTGAACGGTTTGGGGTCCTCGTTCCAGGTCGCGACCCAGTTGGTGATGTCCATGTTCAGCTTGCGAACTGAGCGATGAGCTGAGCGCTGCAGCAGCTTGCGGGTCAGCTCGGCAAACCAGCGCTCGACGAGGTTGATCCAGCTGCTGCTGGTCGGGGTGAAGTGCAGCACGAACCGGGGGTGCGCTTTGAGCCAGCGCTGGATTGCCGGGGTCTTGTGCGTGCTGCTGTTGTCGAGGACCAGGTGCACGTCCAGGTCGGCCGGGACGGCCTTGTCGATGCGCTGAAGGAACTTCTTGAACTCGACGGCGCGGTGGCGCTGGTGCAGTGCGCTGATGACCTGCCCGCTTCTCACGTCCAGCGCGGCGTAGAGGCTTGAGGTCCCGAAGCGCTTGTAGTCGTGGGTCACGCGCTCAGGGGTCCCGGGGCGCATCGGCAGGATCGGGGCGGTGCGGTCCAGTGCCTGGATCTGGGACTTCTCATCAACGCACAGCACGACAGCTCTTTCGGGCGGGTTGAGGTAGAGGCCGACGACGTCGTGGACCTTGTCGACGAACAACGGATCCTTGGACAGCTTCCACTTCTCCTGGCGGTGCGGCTGCAACCCGTACGCGTGCCAGATCCGCAGGACCGCGTTCTGCGTCAGGCCGGCCTCCTTGGCCATCGACCGCGTCGACCAGTGCGTGGCGTCCTTGGGCGTGGACTCCAAAGTCTTGACCACCACCGCCTCCACATCCTCATCGGTGATCGTCCGCGGGCGCCCCGGACGCGGCTCATCCAGCAGCCCGTCCACGCGCCGCTCGACAAACCTGTTGCGCCACCGCGTGACCGTCGGCCGGCTCACACGCAACCGCTGCGCGATCTCCGTGTTCGTCCGCCCGGCCGCCGCCTCCAACACGATCTGTGAGCGCTGCGCCAACCCCCGGGCGCTCTTGCGGCGCCGCGCGAAGCCCTCCAGAACGGCGCGCTCCTGGTCGGTCAACACGATCTCACGGGCGGCAGCGATAGGCATGAAGTATCCATGCCCCCGCTGCAACAGAACTAATCAATCAGGACACTAGATGGTTCGTTCCACGGATCGGTCAGGCGTAGTAGGCAGTGAGGTTGCGTGGTGGGCGGCCGAGGCGTTCGTTGAGAGCGATCGCGGTGGCATCGACCTCCCAAATGTGGGAGACGAGGGCGCGCTCCCCAGCACCCTGCCGCTGCTCGGGATCCCCGGCGTCCCCTTCACGCTGCATACCCTTCAGATCATCCTGCCTTACTCTCTGGCGCTCGCCGCCGTCGGCCTGCTCGAGTCCCTCATGACCGCCCGCCTGGTCGACGACATCACCGAAACGCGCTCGGACAAGGACCGCGAGGCCCGCGGTCAGGGCATCGCCAACATCGTCACCGGATTCTTCGGCGGCATGCCCGGCTGCGCGATGATCGGCCAGACGATGATCAACGTCCGCGTCAGCGGTGCCCGCACCCGCCTGTCGACGTTCTGCGCCGGCCTGTTCCTCCTGTTGCTCGTCGTCGTGCTCGGCGACCTCGTCGCCGTCATACCGATGACGGCTCTCGTCGCGGTCATGATCCTCGTCTCGCTCTCGACGTTCGACTGGCACTCGATCGCCCCGGCCACTCTGCGGCGCATGCCCCGCTCCGAGACGGTGGTGATGCTCGTCACCGTCGCGGGGACCGTTGCCACCGACAACCTCGCGATCGGCGTCGGCGCAGGCGTGCTCACCGCGATGGCCGCCTTCGCGCGCAAGGTCGCTCACCTCGTCGAGGTCGACCGTGTCCTTGACCCGGACGCCAGCACCGCGTTCTACAGCGTGCACGGTGAGCTGTTCTTCGCCTCTGACCAGGAACTTATCGACGCCTTCGAGTACGCGACCGACCCCGGCCGCGTGATCATCGACTTCTCCCGAGCGCACGTCTGGGACGCCTCCGCCGTCGCCGCCCTGGACGCGATCGAAGGGCACTACCGCCGCCACGGCGTCGCGGTGACCATCACCGGCTTGAACGAGCGCAGCGCCGACCTACACGGCGCCCTCTCCGGCGAGCTCGCGGGCGCCCACGCATGACCGAGCCCTTGTCAAACGAGACCCTCCACATCGGCGAGGTCGCCGACCGCGTCGGGCTCTCGCTGCGCACCGTCCGCTACTACGAAGAGCAGGGGCTCATCCAGCCTGCGGGCCGCACCGAAGGAGGTTTTCGCCTCTACACCGAAGAGCAGATCGACCGGCTCTCCCTCATCAAGCAGATGAAGCCGCTCGGCTTCACCGTGCAGCAGATGTGCGACTTTCTGGCGGCGTCCGACGACCTGCAGCATCCCGACCAGCGTCGTCGCACCGACGCCGAACGCGAGCTCGCCGGCTTCGCCGCCGACGCCCACGCGCGCTGCGACAAGCTCCGCGCCGAACTCGACCGCGCCGAGGACTTCGCCCGCCAGATCGACCAGATGGCCGACAACTGACCCCAGTGGCGCGCAGGGCGCGGCCGGGGGCCACGCCCTGCGCGCGAGGGAGCGCCCGGCAACCGCGCTCCGTGAGGTACCAAACGGGTACATCGCCTGCACCGCGGGCGTCTGCCGGCGTCGCAGACGAATTCCCACAACCGCTCGAGTAGCAGCTACTTTGTGTCGGGCGTGATCACGTAAACCCCGCCGATGTTGGCCCGGGACCGGATGGTAAGGAAGGGGTCATCGGTTCGAGTCCGATAGAGAGCTTGAGTGCGACAGGCCTGTAAGTAGGCCGCTTTCCGCTCGGTGCTGTCTGGGCCCGCACCGGGTCTCGTAGAGGTCCGGGCGGCGTGCGTCCGTCGCGCGAGCACCGGCTGCGCCTCGGAGGCGGGAGTAGGGTCACCGTCATGCGTCGACATCGGGGCCTGGGCGGTCCGGGGGCCAACGGCCGCCTGTGCAGCACGATGGTCGTCGCGGTGGTGGTCGCCCTGGCCGCCGCGCCGGCGGCGATGGGCAGGCGCACGGCCACGTATACCTCTCCGGGATACAAGCCGGCTCGGATCCCGAAGAACTTCGTGCCGGCCAAGCCACCACCCCCCGTGGTGCTGCAGCCCAGCGGGAACACCCCGCACGTCTTCGTCGACGGCGCCGGCTCTGCCCACGTGGTGTTCGCCGAGCCCAGCGGCGCCGGTGCCGACACGATCCGCACGTGCCGCCTGCTGCGAGGCGGAAAAGGCTGCGTGGCGGGGGCGACCTTGACCCCCAATCAGCCCGCGGCGGGCAACGACCCCCAGACCAACCAGGACTTCGACGGCCCCTTCCCGCTCGCCGTCGGCAACGAGCTGCTGGTCCTCGACTCACGCTGCTGCAACCGCGTGCCGATCACGGGCGGCAGCATCACGGAGACTCCGGTGTACCTGTACACGTCCGAGGACGCCGGCGCGACGTTCACCGGACCCACCGATGCCAACCCGGGCGCCGGGGTCATCGGCACCCAGGACCCGTCGGGCGATGCGATCGTCTACGGGGGAGATGTGCCCTCGATCGGCCTTATCTCCTCGGTGCAGACCGGAGGCACGGTCTTCCAGGGTGTTCCGGCGGGCAGCTTCACGACCGACACGGCGAACCTGTCGCTGCGCCCCGACAAGCAGGACGCCAGCAACGGGCGCCTCGGGCTTGACGGCACGCGCCCGATCGCGGCGTTCTCGGATTTCTCAGGGACGATCACGGTGCGTGAGTGGACGGGCAACGGCAGCGTCAACGACGCCGCGCAGTGGACGACGCTGCGCGTCGCCGGCGCCGACCAGCCGCGGATCGCCGGCGGCCCGAGGGGCATCGCGCTGCTGACCGAGCCAAGCACCGCCAACGGCGCCCTGTCGGTGCGCTCGATCGCTTCCGGCGGCGGCTCGGCCGGACCGCCTCAGCTCCTCACCACGAAGCCCGCCCGGTCCCCGACCCTGTCGGCCGACCCGGTGAGCGGGATGTTCGCGGCCGCCTGGATCGACGGCGCCGACGAATCGGTCCACGTGCGCACGTCACCGGACGGGCGCGCCTGGGGCCCCGACCAGCTCGTGATGCGCGTGCCGGGCGGCGATCTCGGCGAGCTCGATGTGGCCGCCACGGCCGACGGCGGCGGCTTCGTCGCGCTGCGCGACGCCAAGGACGCACCAACGGTCTACAACGGCCGCATCCTGGCCGGGCAGTTCGGCCCGATCGGTCCCACGGGCCACCCGGGCCTCGGCCTCGCCGCCGGCGGCAGCGGCCCTCCGAGCGGCGACCAGGCCGGCTTCGTGGCGTGCTCGCAGATCCACTTCGGGACCGTGGACATACAGGCCACGGCGGGCTGCTTCCTGCGCGACCCCAAGCACCCGTCCAGCGGGGCCGGGGTCGCCGAGAGCGCGATCAATCTCAACGGGCTCCAGATCGTCCCGGACGCCGGTGCGCGGATCTTCATCGATCCCCACGCCCACACGATCGACACCCAGGGCGCCGTCAGCGTGATCGCCGAGGGCGCCGGCTCCAATCCCGTGACGCTGTGGCACGGTCCGCTGCACGTCGCGGTGCCTGCGGGAGCCACCGACGGCGCGACGCTCTTCGACCTCCCGATGGACAAGTTCGCCGCCAACGTCGAGGGCTTCGGCATCAGCGCCCACGCCGTGGTGATCTTGACCTCGGACGGTGTGCGGATCCCGGTCGACCTGAAGATGCCCGACTACTTCGGGGGGATCACCGGCCATGCGGACCTCGTCGTCGACACCAAGAGCGGGCTGCACCTGGACACGCTGAACTTCGCGATCGCCGACGTCGACATCGGTGCGGTCGAGCTCAAGGACGCCAACGTGCAGTACATGTCCAACGGTGACACGTGGGACGGCGGCGCGCAGCTGATCGTCCCCGGCCCCGGGGTCACCGTCGGAGCGGAGCTGCACTTCGCGCGCGGCTCGTTCAACGGCGGCGACTTCAAGGTCGCGGAGTTCCCGGGCATCCCCGTGTTCAGCGACGTCTTCCTCAACGAGATCCGCATCGGTTTCCAGCTCGATCCCATCGTGTTCACCGGAGGCGTGACGTTCGGCTTCCAGCCCATCGCCCCACCGAACTCGTACGCGATCGGGGTGCGCGGCGACTTCCGGATCGAAACCGGCCCCCCGGTGGTCGTGCAGATCGTCGGCTCGGGCTCCGTCTTCGGGGTCGACCTGGCCCACGCGTTCTTCCGTTACTCCAGCGACGGGACCCTGCGGATCCTCGCCGACGTCACGATCGGCAGCCCGCCCGGTCTGGGGATCTCCGGCGCGCTGAAGTTCGGGATCATCGGCAAGGCGTTCGGCGGCAGCATCGACGCGAACGCCTGCGCGTTCGGCTTCTGCGACCGCGTCGCCGTCGCCGCCAACCAGCGCGGACTGGCGGTGTGCCTCGGCGCCCCGGGCAGCATCTCCCACGACTGGGACGACGCCTTCTACAGCATCAAGGTCCACTTCCTCGACTGCGTCGCCGACCAGTACGGCGCACCGGCCGGCACACGAGCCGTCCCGCGGGCGGGCGGCGGCCCGCCCGGGCAGACGTTCACGGTCCCGGCCGGAGCCAGTTCCTACACGGTCGCCGTGGCCGGCGCCGGCGGCGCGCCACAGGTCAGCCTGCTCGATCCGGCGGGCGCGGTCGTCCCGTTCGGCGATCCGAAGGCCAGGGGGACGGTGGCCGCGACCATCCCGGGCGTCCCACAGTCGAACACGACGTTCGTCGGACTGGCTCACCCGAAGGCCGGGACGTACACCCTCGTCCCGGCCGCCGCGTCGCCGGCCATCGCGGCGCTCCAGGTCTCGCGGGGCTACGCCACGCCCAAGGTCAGCGCTCGGCTGGGCGGCACGGGCCGCAAGCGGACCCTGCGCTACCAGGTCAGCAACAGCGCGCCGGGAACGACGATCGTGTTTGTCGAGCGCGGCCCGGCGGGGGATGTCCCGATCGGCACCGCCAAGGGCGCGGCCGGGACGCTGCGGTTCACCTCGGGCAACGGTCCCGGCGGATCGCGCCAGATCCTGGCGCAGGCGACGCGCGGGGGTCTCCCATACGTCTCGCCGGAGGTCGCCCACTACATCGCGCCCGCGATCCCGCGGCCCGGCTCTGTCGGCAGACTGCGTGTGGCCCGCACCGGCGGTGGGCTCTCCATCCGCTTCGCGGGCGCGCGTGGTGCAAAGAGCTATACCGTCAAGGTCCTGCTCTCCGACGGTCGTGGGCTGCTGCGCACGGTCAAGGCCCCTAAGCACGGCCTGACGATTCCGAAGGTGAAGAAGGGGGTGCGGGCAAAGGTCACGGTCACCCCGGTCGGCGCCGACGGGCGTCGCGGCACCGTCGGGCGGGCGGTCGTGCACTAGAGCACGCGAGGCCCCGAGCGACGGGTACAAGACGCTGGAGGTCGGTCCGCTGGTCGCGGTCGACGAGGGTGAGCGGGCGGCCCGTCCGGCACACCTGCAGCAGGCGGAGGCCGACTTTGATCCGCTGCCGTTCGATACTGCGGCGGCGCGCGCGTCCGGGCGTGTCGCGGCCCCTCTGCGGAGGGCAGGCCGCAAGCCGGCGGCGTCGCTCCTCTGACGCGACTTCGTCGGGTCGTTCGAGTCTGTCGCGACGAGGCTTGCGCGTTTCGCGGATCGCCGGGATCGACGCACACGCGTGTTCCTCCCGCTGGCGTGGCAAGAGCAAGCGGGCGACGCCGCTACAGCTCGCAGGCGGACCTGACGGCCCGATAGATCGCTCCTGCCGTAGCTCGCTGCAGGCGTGCCGGACCGCCGCCAGCGTGGGAGCGGCATGGGGTCGGCGCGCCGCTACCGGCCGGCCGACGGCCGCGCGAGGTGGTCGAGCTTGTCGGGGTTGCGCACGATCCGGATGGCGGCGATCCGCCCGCCGCAGACGTCCAGGGCGAGGACGGAGTAGACCGTGCCGTCGGCCCGGCGGACGATCTGGCCGGGCTGGCCGTTCACGCGCGCCGCCTCGGTGCAGGTCGGCTCCCACTCGCGCCGGCGTCTGGTCGTGAAGGTGAGGAAGCGCGCGACCGGGGCCGCACCCCGGACGGGGATCAGGGCCGCCACGACCTGCCCGCCGCCGTCGCCCCACAGGACGACGTCCTCGGCGAGCAACGCCTCCAGGGCGGCGAGGTCGCCGTCCTCGACCGCCTGGGTGAAGCGGGCGACGAGCGCCTCCCGGGCGGCGCCGTCGGGGTCGAACCGCGGCCGGGTGGCGGCGATGTGCTTCTTGGCGCGGACGACGAGCTGGCGGGCGTTGGCCTCGCTGCGGTCGATGATCTCGGCGATCCGCGGGTAGTCGTAGTCGAAGACCTCGCGGAGGAGGAACGCCGCCCGCTCGACGGGCGTCAGCCGCTCCAGCGTCACGAGCAGCGCCTGCGACAGCGTGTCGGCGAGCTCGGCGTGGTCGACCGGGCCCGGGCCCGGGTCGGTCAGCAGCGGCTCCGGCAGCCAGGGCCCGCTGTAGCTCTCGCGACGGGTCCGTGCCGCCCGCAGGGCATCGATCGACAGGCGCGTGGCGACCGTCGTGATCCACGCCTCCGGGTTGTGCACGGGCGCGTCCTGGCGCGAGAGCCGGAGCGTCGCCTCCTGGGTCACGTCCTCGGCGTCGGCGACCGTGCCGAGCATGCGGTAGGCGATCGCGAACGCGGTCTGCCTCGGGCCGGAGAGCGGGTCCGAACACGCCACGCGAGCCACCTTACGCCGCGGTCCAGCTCGCCGGTACCAGGCGGGACGCCACCGCGACCCGGTTCCAGAAGTTGATGGCCGCGATCTGGAGCAGCACGTTCGCGAGCTCGACCTCGTCGAGCTGCTGCGCGGCGCGGTCCCAGACCTCGTCGGGCACCTGCGTCTCGGCGACGAGGGTGACCGCGTCGGTCAGGGCGAGGACGGCGCGCTCGCGGGCGTCGAAGTACGGGCTCTCCGCGTGCGCGCTGAGCTGGGCCAGGCGGACGTCGCTCTCGCCCGCGGCCTTCGCGTCGGCCCAGTGCATGTCCAGGCAGTAGGCGCAGCCGTTGATCTGCGAGGCCCGCAGCTTGATGAGCTCGCGCAGGGCGGGATCGAGCTTGATGCGCTCCTCGACCCGCGCCATGGCGGCGGCGACGGAGCCGGCGAGCCCGAACGGGTCAAGGCGCGGCTGGGGGTGGGTATGGGTCTCGGTGGTGGTCATGCTCCTTCGACGGCCCGGCGCCCCTCGTTGTGACACCCGCGCCGGATAGGCTCGCGCGGTGAGCGACGAACTGTTCCAGGAGCGCGTGGCCGGGAATGAGGTGGCGTTCCGGAACGTCAACGAGAGCCTGCGGGCGGGGGTCGGCTCCGTGGACGCCTCCGAGCCCGTCCCGTTCTGCTGCGAGTGCGGGCGGATCGGGTGCAGCGACCTGATCGAGCTGTCGCTGCGCGAGTACGAGCGCGTGCGGAGCGAACCCAGGCGGTTCTTCGTCGTGGACGGTCATGAGATCGACGCGGTCGAGACGGTCGTCTCGCGGCACGGGTCGTACGTCGTCGTGGAGAAGCGCGACCTGGCGGGAGCGATCGCCGAGGACGAGGACCCGCGCGGCGACTAGGGGAGCTCGAACCGCATCCGCACGGTGGTGCCGGACGGCGTGTTCGGGCCGACCACGAGCGAGTCGGTGACCTGCTCGATGATGAGCAGGCCCTGGCCGAGGCCTCCCGGGACGGGCGTGCGGCCGAGCCCCACGCCGGTGTCGGCGATCGTGATCTCGAGCGTCCGCACGGCGGGAGAGGCCGTGCGGAGGTGGATGAGCCCCCGGAGCGTGCCCGGATAGGCGTAGAGGACGACGTTCGTGGCCGCCTCGGTCACCGCGAGGGCGATCTCCTCCTGGCGATCGTCGGAGGCTCCGAGCTGGGCCGCGACGCGGCGACACCGTCCTCTGATCGTGCCGATGGAGTTCGGGTGCGCCGGGAAGTCCTCGCGGAAGTGCGGTGAGGGCCGGCCCGGGGGCGGGGTGGGGTGTCGTCCGTCGTCGGTCACATCGATCCCGCTCGCTGCACTGCGTGTGCCCCTCGTCCCGGCTGATCGACGCGAGCGGCGTTCCCGTCGCGACCGGGACGGTGTACCCGGCCGGGCCTCGTGTCATGCCCCGGTGGGTCGCATTCCGAGCAATATGGCGCGTCGGCATGAACCGCATTCCGGGATCTCACGGGGTTCTCAGCGCGGCTCCGGCCCGGTGTGGCCGAGCCGCGCCGAGCCCGGCACCTCGAAGAACGGCTCCGGCTCGTCCGCGGGCGGCTCGTCCTCGGAGAGGCGGGCGGAGTAGATCGAGGGGGCGTGCAGCAGCCGCGAGACGACGGTCGCGCCGACGATCGCGACGAGCATCGGCACGACGAGCCGGTCGGCCTGGTCGACGAGCTCGAGCATGAGCACCGCGGCCGACAGCGGCCCCTGCATCCCCGCCGCCGATCAGCGCGTAGCTGCCGGCGAGGCGTCCGGCCAGGCGAGGCCCCAGAGGTGACCGAGCACCGAGCCGAGGAGGACGCCGAAGGCGAGGGTCGGGGTGAACAGGCCGCCGGGGGAGCCGCTGCCCAGGCAGGCGGCCGTGGCCAGCGGCTTGAGCACGAGCAGGACGGCCAGCAGCCCGAAGGAGAGCTCCCCGAGCACGGAGAGCTGCACGATGTCCAGCCCGTTGCCGAGCAGCTGCGGGTAGGCGATCGAGACGGCGCCCAGCGCGGTGAAGACGACGATGGGCGCGAGGACACGCCCGGAGCCGCTGGGGCGCAGGCGGTTGACGCGGGCGATGAGGCGCACCCAGCCGACCGCGGCGACACCGGCCAGCGGACCGGCGAGCGCGGCCCAGAGGACGAGTGACGCGCTGACGCCGAAGATCGGGGCGTGATACGTCGGGTGGTCGGGGACGGCGACCCAGGCGGTGATCGTCGCCACCAGCGTCGTCGCCAGCGCGGGGAGCACCAGGGGGAGGGTCACCGCGCCGAGCAGGACCTCCAGCGCGAACAGCGCGCCGCCGAGCGGCACGTTGTAGATCGCCGCCATGCCGGCGCCGGCGCCGGAGGCGACCAGCAGGCGGCGCTGCCACGCGGAGACGCCCATCCGCTCCGACGCCCGGCCGGCGACCGCCGCGCCCGCCAGCTGCGGCGCGCCCTCGCGCCCGAGGGACGCGCCCATCCCGACGGTGACGATCGACACGACGCCTCGCAGCGCGCTCGAGCCCAGGGGGAGGCGCGCGTCGCGGAGCCACAGCGCCTCGGAGACCTCGCCCCCGCCGGAGCTCGAGAGCCGCTGCAGCATGAGCATCGCGCTGCCGGCGATGGCGCCGGCCGCGAGCAGCACGAGGATGTGCCGCGAGGGCGCGGCGACGTCCACGGCGTGCACGAACGAGCCTGAGTCCCGGGGCCACGCCGCGTGCTCGACGGCCTTCAGCAGCTCCAGGTAGGCCGCCGCGGCCAGGCCCGCCGCCACGCCGATGCCGCAGACGAGTGCCCAGAAGCGCGCCCCGTAGCCGGCGACGATGCCGCGCCCCGGGACGTTGGGCTGGTGCGAGCCGCGACCGGTCACCGGCGGGGGAGTACGCTTGACCGCATGTTGTCCGATTGTACGTACAACTCGGGGCGCCGGGGTTGATCGACCGCACGAGTCCCATGCCGCTCTGGGCGCAGGTCCTCGACGACCTGCGTGCGCGGCTGGCCGGCGGCGAGTTCGCCGATCGCTTCCCGACCGACGGCGCGCTGGTCGAGCGCTACGGGGTCTCGCGCCAGACGGTGCGCGAGGCCGTGCGGCGGCTGAGCGACGAGGGTCTGCTCGAACGCACCCGCGGCCGCGGGACGACGGTCCGCGGCTTCGAGCACGTCGGGGGCAGCCTGGAGTCGCTGTACGAGCAGATCGAGGCGCAGGGCGCCGCGCAGCGCAGCGTCGTGCAGGCGCGCGAGCGCGTGGTCGACGGTCCGGTGGCGCAGCGCCTCGGGCTGGCGCCCGACGCGCGGCTGGTCTACATCGAGCGGCTGCGGCTGGCCGACGAGGAGCCGCTGGCGCTGGACCGCGCGTGGCTTCCGGCGCGTGTCGCCGCGTCGCTCATGAAGGCCGACCTCAGCCACACCGGCATCTACGTCGAGCTGCTGCGCGCCGCCGGCCTCCAGGTCGACGGGGGCAGCGAGCAGATCAGGCCCGTCATCCCGGCCGCCGAGGACCGCCGGACGCTGAGGCTCCCGCGCGGTGAAGCGGCCTTCTCGATCGCCCGGCTCACGCGGTCGGGCGGCCGGCCGGTCGAGTGGCGGACGAGCATCGTGCGCGGGGACCGCTACACGATCAGCCTCGAGCTCGCCCGCTCCGCACGGGTCCCGTGGGTCCCGGCCGAGGTCGCCTGACGGCGGTGCCCCGCCCGCGCGTGCCGCCGGACGGCCTCCGTCACGACGCTCTCTATGAAGGAGGGTGAGGTGTCAAGTGTGGGTTCTGGGTCGTTGTCCTCTGGGTCGGTCGTGGAGCAGGGGCTCGACTCTCTATCGCCTCATCGTGTGAGGACCAGGTGCTGTAGGGGCATCGCTCCGGTGGCGCATCTCAGAGAGGGCCGTCTATGCGGCCAGAGCGCGCGTGGCGCCTGCCGGAGCGAAGGTGGTGTTGCGGGTGAGCATGTGCCAGATCGCCTCGGCGAGCCGGCGGGCGATGTCGACCTGGGCGACCTTGGCGCCGCGCTGTTTGCCCAGGCGCTTCTTGTTGGCCTGGTAGCGGGCGGCGTAGACCTGATGGCGGCAGGCGTGAACGGCGGCTTCCATCAAGGCCCAGCGCAGGTACTTCGGGCCGGCGTGGGTCAAGGGGCCGCGGCGGTCGGTGTTGCCGGACTGGTAGACGCGTGGGCACAGGCCGGTGTAGCCGACGAGCTTCTTCGGGCTCGAGAAGCGGGTGATGTCGCCGATCTCCGCGGCGATCGTGTACCCGAGGATCCACGCGATCCCCGGGGCGCTCATCAGCAGCGGGATGTACCGGTGATCGGCCCCGAGCGCTTTGAGCTCTTTGTCGATCGCGGCGATCTCGGCGTCGAGCTCGTCGATCATCTGCACCGCGGCGAGGACCCCTGAGTGCCACGGCTCGGGGAACTCGAGCCGCGCAAGGAGCTTGCGGCCGCGGGCGCCGAACAGGTCCGACACCGGGCAGGTATGGCCGAACGCGAGCAGCTGCGCGTGGATGCGGTGCTTCAGCGAGCTGCGTTTGCGCACCAAGAACAGGCGCCAGCGCGCGCGTTCGCGTTCCTGGCGCTGCTCGAAGCCCGGAAGCCACACCGCGGGGACCAGGTCACGCCGTGAGAGCTCGGCGAGCACCCACGCGTCGATCCGGTCGGTCTTGCACGCCAACGGGCCGAGGCCTTTGACTTTCTGCGCGTCGGCGACCTCGACCTCCCATCCGAGCCGCTCAAGCTCGTCATGGACAAACCGGGCGCCGTTCATCGACTCGATCGCCGCCCGCACTAGGACCGGCCCATGCCGGGTCTCTACGCCGCGCGCGAACCCGCGCAGCCCGTCAGCGTCCGGCGGCGTCGCGCCGGCCTCGATCTGCTCGCCATCCGGGGCGAGCAGGCAATAGTCCAGCCGCTTGCGGCTGAGATCCAATCCAGCATGCAACATGTGAGCGGGCCTCCTCGTGGTTGCTCTTTCGGTGACACGCTGGAGCGTGCCACCGGGAGGCCCTCCTTCACGACATTCAGAGCAGATGGCACAGGTAGGCCGGCGCGGCGACGGTCCGGGGCCCGGAGGCGGTGGCGGGATGATCGTGGACGCCGCCCGCCGCCGCGATGCTGAAGAGCAGGGCCGCCGCGACGGCGCCGCTGCGCGCCGTCGCCAGGACGACCCGCGGCGTGGCGGGCTGCCGGGCGACGAGGATGAGCCACAGGAGGGACAGCTGCACGCCGAGGCCGATGAGGACCGCCGCGCCCTGCCCGCCGCTACCGACGAGCACCACGAGCGCCCCTGAGCCCACGAGCATGACCGCCGAGGCGAGCGCTCCGACCGTCAGGCACGCGCGACTCGGGCGGAGCACGAGCCAGGTGGCCCACGCGACGTGCGCCGCCGCGGTCGTGAGGGCGACGAGGATGGCGGCGTCCGCGCCGGCCGGGAGCGAGAGGGCGCCGGTCACGTGCCAGAGCGCGGCCGCCACGGCGAGGGCGGCGGTGACGCCCCGGAGGAGGAGCCGGGGTTCCAGCGCGAGCTCGTCGGCAGAGGAGACCACCGGACTCATCGCGTCCCTGTCGGCATGGCGCGCCGCCACCTTGAGCGCGCTCAAGTCGGATGGACAGATTGCCGATGACATGCACGTGGACGCCCGGCGCGCAACACGGCGATCGGCCTGACGGTGGTCATCGGCGTGGCCGTGTGGCCGATCGCTGCCGGCGCGAATGCGCTGATCGCGGCGTGCTACTTCGGGATCGTGTGGGTCATCGCGGGCGGATTGCTGCGCACCCACCAGGTCCGCAGCAACGCCCTCGGGGTCGCGACCGCCCTGATCTTCTTCACGTGCGCGGTGCACCACGGCTCGCACGCGGTGCACCTCCTGCTCCCGCTCGTCGGGCACGATGCCCACGGCGAGGCCATGCGCCGGGCGTTCGGCTGGCCGATGGCCGGCTGGGACATCTTCGGGGCGTGCGTCGGCGTCGTGTACCTCAGCCTGCGCTCCTCCTTCGGCCGGCTGCTGCAGACGCCGGCGATGTTCCGGGACATGTCGCAGGCGCGGGTCGACGCCGCGATCGCCGCCGAGCACGAGGCGCTGAACGAGGCGCAGGCCATCGGTCAGATGGGCTCGTGGCGGCGTGAGATCGCCTCGGACGAGTGGGAGACCTCCGACGAGTTCCGGCGCATCCTGGAGCTCGAGCCCGGCGACGATCCGCGCGCCCGCTGGTCGGCGGTCCACCCGGACGACGAGGGCGACGTCCGCGTGGCCATCGATCGCGCGGGGCGAGGGCAGGCGGCCGAGACGAGCTGCCGACTCATCCGCGAGGACCGCTCCGAGGCACGGCTGCAGCTCCACGTCCGTCCGGTGCTGGACGCCGCGGGCACGGTCGTGGCCGTCGCCGGAACGGTGCAGGACGTCACGCGTCAGAAGGCGATGGAGGCGGCCCTGCTCCAGGCCGAGCAGCGCTTCCGCACCGCCTTCGACGCCGCGCCGATCGGCGTCTCGCTGCTCTCCGTGGACGCTGACGGCACCGCGCGCTTCGTCTCGACGAACGACGCGATGAGCGAGCTGCTCGGCCAGCCGGTGGAGCAGTTCACCGGCAACCCGCTGGCGACGTACACGCACCCCGAGGACCAGCGGCTGCTCGCCGAACGGCTCGCCGAGCTCGCCCGCGACACCGCCGACAAGGTCGAGGCCGAGGTCCGGCTCATGCACCGCGGCGGCCACCCGGTCTGGGCCCTCGTGACAGCCGCGGTCATCCCCGCCCACGACGACGACCCGGGCCTCATCGTCGCGAACTTCACCGACCTCTCCCAGCGCAAGGCCTACGAGGGGCAGCTGCAGCACCTCGCCGACCACGACGCCCTCACTGGCCTCTTCAACCGGCGGCGCTTCACCGAGGAGCTCGAGCGCTGCCTCGCGCAGACGGCGCGGTACCGGGAGCCGGGCGCCGTGCTGTTCCTCGACCTCGACGGGTTCAAGGGGGTCAACGACACGCTCGGGCACGCCGCCGGTGACGAGCTCATCGCCCGGGTCGGCCGGATGTTCGCGTCCGCCGTGCGCACGACCGACATCCTCGCCCGCGTCGGAGGCGACGAGTTCGCCCTCATCCTCACCCGCAGCGACGAGGCCGACGCCGTCCGCGTCGCCGAGAAGCTCCTGTCGAGCATCCGGCGCGACGGGGTCGTCGTCAGCCACGAGCGCCATGCGAACGTCTCGGTCTCGATCGGCATCACGCTCTTCACGCCGCAGGACGACGTCACCGCCGACGAGCTCGTCGTCGAGGCGGACGTCGCGATGTACGACGCGAAGGAGGCGGGCAAGGATCGCTACTCGATCTACGAGCGCACGGGCCTCCAGCACGCACGGCTCACCGTCCGGGAGAACTGGAACCGCCGCCTGTCCGCGGCGGTCGAGGCGGGCACCTTCGTCCTCCACGCGCAGCCGATCGTCTCACTCGGCCGGGCGACCCCGCCGACGTTCGAGCTGCTGCTGCGCCTCCCCGACGACCACGGCGACCTCATCCCGCCGGGCACGTTCCTCTACAACGCCGAGCGGTTCGGGCTCATCACCCCGATCGACCAGTGGGTCCTCGCGCAGGCCGTCGCCCTCCTGGCCGACAGCCACGCGGCCGGCATCGACCTCGCGCTCTCGGTCAACGTCTCCGGCAAGACGATGACCGACGCGAGCCTCAGCGCCTACGTGGCCTCGCTCCTCGACCGCCGGCCGATCACCCCCGGCCGCCTCATCATCGAGGTCACCGAGACCGCCGCCATCACGAACATCGAGCGCGCCCAGGCGCTGGCCCGCGACCTGCGGAGCCTCGGCTGCCAGATCGCCCTCGACGACTTCGGCGCCGGCTTCGCCTCGTTCTACTACCTCAAGCACCTCAGCTTCGACCACCTGAAGATCGACGGCGAGTTCATCCGCAACCTCTGCACGACGCCCAGCGATCAGCTCGTCGTCCGCGCCGTCGTCGACATCACCCGCGGGCTCGGCGCCCGCACGATCGCCGAGTTCGTCGGCGACGACGCCACGGCCGACCTGCTGCGAGCCCTCGGCGTCGACGCCGCGCAGGGCTATCACCTCGGTCGGCCCGAGGCCCTGGACCGCGTCCTCCCGCACCTGCTCCGAAAGCCGCCCGCGCCCGCCGGAAGGGCCGCGACGAGCTGACCGCGCGCGGCGCCGGGGGAGGGCGCCCGGGCCGGCGTGCGCCCGGACCGTCTCCCGCTGAGGGGGGAGGCGGTCCGCCCGATGGTGACTGGTGGACGGGGCGGCCGCGTCGTACCGTCGCCGGACCATGCCAGGAGTGATCGACGTCATGAACTACGCGCCCTTCGTGGCGCCCGGCCTGTCGGGGACCGAGTACCAGTACGACGAGTTCCAGACGATGGTTCGGACCACGCTGCGCCCGCTGCTGCGGGACGGGAAGGTCACCACCCAGTGGGGGCGCGTCGTCGACGTCGCGAACCCGCCGACGGAACCGGACCCGGAGCTGCACATCGACGAGGCGGTGGCGCAGCTCGACGCCTCCGGCTGCGACGCGGTGGTGCTCGCCTGCCTGAAGATGTACTCCTACCGCTCGCACCAGCAGCTCATCATGGACATGCCGGAGGAGGTGGTGGCGCAGGCGGTGGCCGCCGCGCCCGACCGCTTCATCGGGGGCGCCGGCTACAACCCGTGGCGCATCGACGAGAGCCTGCGCCGCATCGAGACGTTCGTGCGCGAGCACGGCTTCCGGTACGTGTACTTCCACCCGATCACCTTCGGCATGGCGCCCAACGACCGGCGCTGCTACCCGCTCTACGCCAAGTGCTCGGAGCTCGGCATCCCGGTCGGGCTGCAGGTCGGTCACTCGGCCGAGCCCCTGCCGTCCGACGTCGGCCGGCCGATGCTCGTCGACGAGGTGGCGATCGACTTCCCGGACCTGCGCATCAACCTGTCCCACACCGGCTGGCCGTGGACCGGGGAGTTCATCTCGATGCTGTGGCGGCACCCCAACGTCTACGGCGACATCTCGGCCTACTTCCCGAAGACGCTCGACGCGGAGCTCGTCCGCGCGATGGATCGCCAGCTCCGGCACAAGATCATGCTCGGCACCAACGGGTTCCCGCTCGACCGCTGCCTGGCGGAGCTCGACGAGCTGCCGCTGCGCGAGGAGAGCAAGCGGCGGATCCGCGGCGAGAACGCCGCGGAGTTCTTCGGCCTGTAGGCGCCTCGAGGTCCGCTGGCGGACCTCCGCGGGTTATCGGCCCGGACGCCGGGTAGCAGCTGCGGGGCCGCGGTGGCCGATGCTCTCCGCGCTCCTGACCCCGCGGACCGTTGACCAGCACGCGCCACACCTACGACGAGCTCAGCGGCGTCTACCTGCCGGTCGCGCTGGTCGTGTTCGGCGTGGTCGTGGTGGCCATCGCCGCGGCGCTCCTCCTGCGCCGCGACGTGCCGCCCGGCGTGGATCGCGTCATGCACATCGCCGGTCCGGCGGCCCTCGTCATCGCGGCGGCCGTCCTGGTGGTGCTGACCTTCGAGGCCACGTCCGACGAGACGGCGGGAGCGAGCCCGCCCGCGCTGACGGTCCGGGTGACGGCTTCGCAGTGGATGTGGCGCTTCGACTACGGCGGGGGCGTGCGGAGCGCGCCGCCCGTGAGCCCGACGGCGCCGGCGGTGCTGCGGGTGCCGGCGGGGCGCCCCGTCCGGTTCGTCGGCACGTCCGCCGACGTCGACCACGACTTCTGGGTGCCCGACGTGCGCTTCCAGCGGCAGCTGTTCGCCGGGCGGACGACGACGTGGCAGCTCGTGTTCCCGCGGGTGGGCGGTTACCAGGGCCTCTGCGCGCAGTTCTGCGGGCTCTACCACCAGGACATGCACTTCGTCGTGCAGGCGATGCCGCCGGCGCGGTTCGCCGCGTGGCTCAAGGCGAGGCGGTCGCGGTGAGCAGCGTCATCCCGCCGCCGCCCCCGGCCGCGACGCCGCTCCCGGTCCCCGACGGCCCGAGCGTCCTGTCGGCCACGGTGGCGAGCACCGACCACAAGGCGATCGCGCGCGGCATCGGGCGCGTCGCCGCGGTCTTCTTCCTGGTCTCCGGCGTCTTCGCCTTGCTCATGCGCGCCGAGCTGGCGCAGCCCGGCCGTCAGGTCGTGTCGGAGGGGACGTACGCCGAGCTGTTCACGATGCACGGGTCGGGGATGATCTACCTCGTCGTCACGCCGGTCGCGCTGGCGCTCGGCGTGTACCTCGTCCCGCTCCAGGTGGGGGCGCGGCGGATCGCCGCGCCCCGGGCCGCGCTCGCGGGGGCGTGGCTGTACGCGGCCGGGGGCGTGGTCATGTTCTCCGGGTTCCTCACCTCCCAGGGGGCCGGCCGCGCGACGTGGACCGGCATCGATCCGCTGTCGGACGCGGTGCGCACGCCGGGGGCGGGCATGGACGTGTGGGTGCTCGGCGTCGCGATCGCGACCTTCGGCGAGCTCCTGCTCGCCGGCTGCGTCCTGGCGACGGCGCTGCGCCTGCGGACGGCGGGCATGACGCTGCTGCGGATGCCGCCGCTGACGTGGACGCTCGTGGTCACGTGCCTGATGGCCGTCTTCGCCTTCCCGGTGCTCATCGTCACGATGGGCCTGCTGTGGCTCGAGCGGCACGGGGTCTCGATCTTCCGCGGCGGCGACGGGGCGATCGCCTACCAGCACCTCTTCTGGTTCTACGGGCACCCGGTCGTCTACGTCATGTTCTTCCCGTTCGTCGGGGCGGTCGCCGAGGTGCTGACGACCGCCTCGGGGCGGCCGCTGCGCTACTACCCGCTCTTCGTCGGGAGCCTGCTGCTCTTCACGGCGCTGTCGATGAGCGTGTGGGCGCACCACATGTTCACGACGGGCGCGGTGGACGTGCGGTACTTCGCGCTGACGTCGACGGCGCTCGTCGTGCCGGCGGGCCTCGAGTACCTCGAGCTCGTCGGCGCGCTGTGGTCGCGGACGCTCCGCCTCGGCCTGCCGGTGTGGTTCGCGATCGCGTTCCTCGTGCAGTTCCTCGTGGGCGGGCTCAGCGGCGTGTGGGTCGCCTCGCCCGCGCTGGACAACCATGCGAACAACTCCTACATCGTCGTCGCGCACTTCCACTACACGCTCTTCGGCGGCAGCCTCTTCGGGCTCTTCGCGGGCCTCTACCACTGGTGGCCGAAGGTCACCGGGCGGCTGCTCGGCCACCGGCTCGGCGTCGTGCACCTCGTCCTCGGGGTCGTCGGGACGAACCTCACGTTCCTGCCGATGTTCTTCGCCGGGGAGCACGGGATGACGCGCCGGGTCTCGGACTACCCGCAGCGGGTCGCGACCCCGAACCTGCTCTCGTCGATCGGCGCGGCCGTCCTGGCCCTGTCGATGGCCGCGCTCGCGCTCAACCTGTGGCGGTCGGCCCGTCACGGTCGCCCGGCGCCGCCGGACCCCTGGGGCGGCCTCACGCTGGAGTGGGCGACGCCGTCGCCGCCCCCGCGCGGGAACTTCGTCGGCGCGGTCCCCGTCGTGCGGTCGGTCGCGCCGCTCGCGCCCGCGGCGGAGGAGGGACGATGAAGGGTCCGCTCGTCCTCTGCGTGTGGGGTGCGCTGCTGCTCACCAGCGCCGCCGTCCAGCTGCTCTTCTCGCCCCGGTCGACGACGGTCGCGCTGCTCGGCGGGGCGGGCGCGGCCGCGGTCCTCGGCGGCCTGGCCTGGCGGCGGGCGGCCGCGTCGACCGACGGCGCCGCCCGGGGCGCGCCCGCTGCGGCCGGGACCTCGCCCGGGGCGGCGACGCTCGCGGCCGGCGTCGGGCTGGCGGCGCTCGGCAGCGCCGTGAGCCCGTGGTTCGTCGCGACCGGCGCCGGCGTCGCGGTGGCCGGGGTCGTCCTGCTGACGACGGAGCCGCGGCGATGAGGCGCGTCCTGCTCGCCGCCGGCCTCATCACGCTGCCGGCCGCCGCGTTCGTCCCGGACCGGACGCTCACCGGGCACATGGTCGAGCACCTGCTCATCGGCGTGCTCGCCCCGCTGCTCGTCGCCGCCGGCGCGCCCGTCCGCACGCTCCTGCCGCACCTGCGCACGCCCACCCGGCGTCGCCTGGTCGGGCTGCTGCACCACCCGGCGGTGCGCGCGCTCAGCCGCCCCGCGGTGAGCTTCCCCGCCTCGATCGCGGTCCTGCTCGGCGTGCATCTGACGCCGGCGTTCACCGTGGCGCTCCGGCACCCGTGGGTGCACGCCACCGAGCACGCGGCGCTGTTCTGGACCGGCCTGATCGCGTGGGCCGGGCTGCTCGGGGTGGACCCCGTCGGGCGGCGCAGCGGTGCGATCGCGCGCCTGGCCTGGGTCACCGCGGTGATGGGGGCGATGGCGGCGGTCGGGGCGACGTTCCTCGGCAGCGACCGCGTCCTCTTCCCCGACGGCACCGCCTCGGTCGCCGACCAGCACAGCGCCGGGACGGTCATGTGGCTCGCGGCGATGGGCGTGCTCGTCCCGGGCGGGCTGGCGGCCTGCGCCCACGAGCTGTGGCGTGAGGAGCAGCGCCAGCGGCGCCGCGAGGCGGTGCGGTCGTGAGGCGCGCGCTCGTCGTCCTGCTCGCCGTCGGCTTCGGCGGCCTCGGCACGCTGGCGCTGGCGTCCGCGCCGCGCGCCGCCACGACCACGACTGCGGCGACGGCCACGACCACCCCGTCGACCGCCCGGGGCCGCTCGATGTTCGTCGCCTCGTGCGCCAGCTGCCACGGGCAGGACGCCCGCGGCGTCCGCGGCCGCGGCCCGTCCCTCGTCGGGGTCGGCGCGCTCGCGGCCGACTTCGAGCTGCGCACGGGACGCATGCCGCTCGCCGCACCCCACCAGGAGCCCATGCGCCACCACCCCGCCTTCAGCGGCGCCCGGATCGCCGACCTCGTCGCGTACATCGGGAGCCTCGGCGGCCCGCCCGTGCCGGTGGTGTCGGGCGGTTCGGTCAGGCGCGGCCACGAGCGCTTCGCCGACAGCTGCGCCGGGTGCCATCAGATCGTCGGCCGGGGCGGCATCGCGACCGGTGCGGTCGCGCCGGCGCTCCAGGACGCGACGCCCGTCCAGGTCGCCGAGGCGGTCCGCCTCGGTCCCTACCTCATGCCGCGCTTCGGGCCCCGGCAGCTCACCGACGGCGACGTCGCGGACCTCGCCGCGTACGTCACCTACACCCGTCACCTGCAGAACCCGGGCGGCTGGGCGATCGGCAACCTCGGGCCCGTCCCGGAGGGCCTCGTCTGCTGGGGCATCGCGATGGTGCTGCTGCTCGGCGCCGCCCGCAGCCTCGGGGAGCGCGCGCGATGAACGTCCTCGCCCGTGCCCTGGCCGCGGCCGTCGCGCTGCGCGCCGCCCGGCGCGGGGCGTCCGGCGGCCCCGCGCCCGACGGGCCGCCCGGGCCGGAGCACCGGACGGCCGGGGCCAGCCCGGCCGCCACGCGGCTCGTCGCCGTCCTGCTCGTCCTCACCGGCTGCGCCGGGGCGGCGGTCGGCGTGCTGCTCGCGCTGCACGCCTCGACGCAGCTCCTCGGCCTCGCCGCGGCCCTCGCCTTCGTCCTGCTCGCGGTCGCCCTCGCCGTCGCGAGCTTCCGCATCGTGCCGCAGGAGACCGCGGTCGAGGACCGCCCGCCGGTGACCGACCCGCAGACGCGGGCCGCGCTGACCGAGACGGTCCGCGCGGGCGGGGACGGCGTGTCGCGCCGCGCGCTCCTCGGCGGCGCCGCCGGCGTCGCCGGCGCCGGGCTGGCGACCGCCGCCGCCGCGCCCCTGGCGGCGCTCGGGCCCCGGCCCGGCGGGCGGCTCGGGGAGTCCCGGTGGACGACCGGCGTCCCGCTCGTTGACGAGCACGGCGCCCCCATCCGGGCCGACGCCCTCGAGGTCGGCGCCTTCCTCACCGCGTTCCCGCACGGGGCGGACCCCCGCGAGCTCGGGTCGCCGGTCGTCGTCGTGCGCCTGCGCCCCGAGGACGTGTCGCTGCCCCCCGGCCGCCGGGCGTGGGCCCCCCAGGGCCTGCTGGCCTACTCGAAGATCTGCACGCACGCCGGCTGCGCAGTGGCGCTGTTCCGCTACCCGCTGAACGAGGAGACGTCGACCTCCCCGGCGCTCGTGTGCCCGTGCCACTACTCGACGTTCGACCCCGCCCGCGCCGCCAAGGTGACCTTCGGGCCGGCCGGGCGCCCCCTCCCGCAGCTGCCGCTGCGCATCGCCCCCGACGGCACCCTGCAGGCCGCGGGGCCGCTGTCGGGCCCGGTCGGGCCGGCCTGGTGGGGGGTGGGTCACTCGTGAGCACCCAGGTGCCCGCCGAACGCGAGGAGCCGGTGGGCGACACCCCCGCCGTGCGGTTCGTCGACGAGCGCCTCGGCGCAGCGAAGGTGACCCGGGGCGCGCTGCGCTACGTGTTCCCCGACCACTGGTTTTTCCTGCTCGGCGAGCTCGCCCTCTACGCGTTCGTCATGCTCATCGTGACGGGCGTCTTCCTCGCGCTGTTCTTCTCGCCGAGCACCGCGACGACGACCTACCACGGCGGCTACCAGCCGCTGGACGGGGTCGAGGTCTCGCACGCCTACGCGTCGACGATGCGCCTGAGCTTCGACGTCCCGATGGGGCTGCTCATCCGGCAGACGCACCACTGGGCGGCGCTGCTCTTCCTCGCGGGGATCATCGTCCACGTCATCCGGGTGATGTTCACCGCGGCCTTCCGCAAGCCGCGCGAGCTCACCCACCTGCTCGGCGTCCTGCTGCTCGGCCTCGGGCTCGTGGAGGGCTTCGCCGGCTACTCCCTGCCCGACGACCTCCTCTCGGGGATGGGCCTCGCGATCGCCTACGGCGTCGTGCTGTCGATCCCGCTCGTCGGCGGCCAGCTCGGCACGCTGCTGTGGGGCGGCTCGTTCCCCACGGCGGGCGCGTTCGAGAGCCGGCTGTTCATCGCGCACGTCTTCCTCCTGCCCGCCGCGATGGCGGCGCTCATCGGCGCGCACCTCGCGCTCGTCGCCCGGCACCACCACACGCAGTTCCGCGGGCCCGGCCGGACCGAGCGCAACGTCGTGGGGACGCCGATGTGGCCCGGCTACGCCCTGCGGTCCCTGGCCTGGATGTGCGCGACGTTCGCCGTCCTGCTGCTGCTCGGCGGCCTCGTGCAGATCAACCCGATCTGGCAGTGGGGACCGTACGAGCCGTGGCTCGGCAGCAACGGCGCGCAGCCCGACTGGTACCTCGGCTGGCTCATCGGCGCGCTACGGCTCATGCCCCCGATCGAGCCCCGGTTCTGGGGTCACACCTGGGCCGGCAACCCGTTCTTCGGCGGCGTGCTGCTGCCCACCGCCGTCTTCGGGCTGCTCGCCGCGTGGCCGTGGGTCGACCGGCGGCTGTGGACCCGCGACCGCCTCGACCACCACCTGCTCTCGCTGCTCCGCGACGAGCCCGGCCGGGTGGGGGCGACCGCCGCCTTCGCCGCGTTCGTCGCCACGATCTTCCTCGCCGGCTCTGCCGACCGCCTCTTCGTCGCCGCCGGCGTCCCCTACGAGGCGCAGGTCTGGGTGCTCCGCGCCGCCGTGTTCGTCGTGCCCGCCGTCGTCGGGGGGCTGGCCGCGCGGGCGGCCCGGCGGCAGGGGGACGTCCGTCGCTAGGACGGCCCGGACGGCGCGCGACGCTCGGCGCCCTCCGCCGGCGGGCGCCGGCGGGCGTCGCGCGGGGGCGCCCTCCACGCCGGCGGGCGGCGATCCCAGGTGATCGTGTCGGCGGCGCGGCGGCGGGCCCGCTCGCGGCGTTCGGCGCTGCGCCGCAGCGCCACCCGGATCGGGCTGTTGGCCTGCAGGGTGGCGCGATCGACCGGCATGCACCAGGTGATGCCCGGCCCCTCGCGGGCCCCGGGGACCGGGGGTCTGTTGACGGACCCCGGTCCGTTCGACCCGTGACCACCGGGTAAGCGCCCGATCGTGAGCGACACGGATCTGCACGAGCTCGGCCTTCTGGGGGACGGGTGCGGCTCAGCGCTCGTCCGGGCGGACGGGACCATCGAGTGGTGCTGCCTGCCGCGGTTCGACAGCGGCAGCTGCTTCGGCGCGCTGCTCGACGGCGAGCAGGGCGGCTTCTGCTCGATCGAGCTCGACGGGAGCGACGCGGAGCGCGGCGCCGCGCGCTACGCCGACGGCTCGCTCGTGCACGTCGTGGACCTGGCCGGCGGCGCGGGCCGCGTCCGCGTCGAGGACGCGCTCGCTCCCGGGAAGCAGCGGCTGGCGCGGGTGGTGCACGTGCTCTCGGGACGGTGCGACGTCGTCGTGCGGATCGTCGCCCGCTTCGACTACGGGCAGACGCGGCCGTGGCTGCACCGCCACGACGAGCACCGGGCGTGGATCGTCGGCGGCGACGATGCGCTCATCGTCAGCACGGACGGGACGATCGTGCGCTGCGGCGACCACGAGCTGCAGGTCCACGCCCGGGTCGGCACCGGCGAGCGGCTCCAGGTCTCGATCGCCTCCTGCCGGCCCGAGGACGCCGCGACCCTCACGGCCGACGCGCGCTGCACCGCCGCGGCCGACATCCGGGACGCGCTGAGCTGGACGCGCCGCTGGTGGGCGGACGCGGAGGCCGGCACCGACGACGCGGCGGTCGTCCGCTCGGCGCTGACGCTGAAGGCCCTCGTGTACGAGCGGACCGGGGCCGTCGTCGCGGCCCCCACGACCTCGCTGACCGAGGCGCTCGACGGTGGCCGCACGTGGGACTACCGCTACGCCTGGGTGCGGGACGCCACGTGGACCTCCCGCGCGCTCGCGGCGCTCGGCATCACCGGGGTCGGCGACGCGTTCTCCGCATTCGTCATGCGGGCCAGCGCCGGGCACGCGGACGACATGCAGGTCGTCTACGGCGTGGGCGGCGAGCGGCGGCTGCACGAGCACGAGGTCTCGCTCGCCGGCTGGCGGGGCGTCGGCCCCGTCCGGGTCGGCAACGCGGCCGAGCAGCAGATCCAGCGCGACGAGGCCGGGGAGATCCTGCAGCAGTGCCGCCAGCGGCACGAGCGCGGGCACCGCTTCGACGACGACGAGTGGCGCTTCATCTCCCGGGTCCTCGACCGCGTCGCGCGCCACTGGCACGAACCCGACCGCGGCTTCTGGGAGCTGCGCGGTGAGCCGCGGCAGTTCGTGTACTCCAAGGCCGCCTGCTTCGCCGCGCTCGACGCCGGGCTGGCCATCGCCGCGGCGCAGCGGCCGCAGGCGTCGACCGCGGGCTGGCACGAGGCCCGCGAAGCCGCCCGCGAGACGGTGCTCGACGCCGGGTTCGAGGTCGAGCGCGGCGTCTTCCGCCAGGCCGTCGGCCGTCCGGACCTCGACGCGACCGCCCTCCTGCTCCCGCATACGGGCGTCGTCGAGTGGACGGACCCCCGCATGCGCTCGACCGTCGACGTGCTCGCCGACGCGCTCGGCGAGGACGGGCTGCTCCGCCGGTACGACACCGTCGACGGGCTCCCCGGGCGGGAGGGGTGCTTCCTCGCCTGCTCGTTCTGGCTGGCCGAATGCCTCGCGCGCCAGGGTCGTCTCGACGCCGCGACGGAGGTGTTCGAGCGGGCCATGGAGACGGCGAGTCCGCTCGGGCTCTTCTCCGAGGAGTACGACACGCGCGCCGGAGTGGCCGTCGGCAACTATCCGCAGGCCCTCACGCACCTCGCGCACGTCAGCGCGGCCGTGGCGCTGGGCCGGCACCGGTCCGATTGAGGTGCGAGATGATTGGATGCCGGTGGTGGACCGCGCGTCGCTGCTCAAGCTCGACCCCGACCTCGGCAGCGAGCTGCCGGACGAGAGCTGCGCCCTGGCCGCCGAGCGGCTCATCGTCCGCCTCGAGCGCCTCCCGGCCGGTGACTGGCACCCGCAGCCCGACGAGTTCGGGGCGCGCGGCGGGATCGGCCTGCTCATCGGTGACGGGTTCATCGTCCGGCACGTGAAGCTCGAGCACCGCGCGGGCGCCGAGGTCCTCGGGCCGGGCGACCTGCTGCGCCCGTGGCAGGACGACGGGGAGTACGCCGTCTACCCCTACGTCCCGGGCTGGCGGGCGGTGACCGGGGTGACCTTCGCGGTCCTCGACCTCGCGTTCGCCAGCCGGCTCGGTCCGTTCCCGCAGGTGACCGCGGCGATCACCGGCCGCGCGATGAGCCGCTCGCGCCGGGTCGCCGGGCACCTCGTCCTCGCGCAGCTCGCGTCGGTCGAGCACCGCGTGCTGCTCGTGCTGTGGCAGCTCGCCGATCTCTGGGGGCGCGTCCGTCCCGACGGCGTGCTCCTCCCGGTCCCGCTCACGCACCGGCTCCTCGGCCTGACGATCGGCGCCCGCCGGCCGTCGGTCACGACCGCGCTCGGGGCGCTGGCCGAGCAGGACCTCGTCCGCAGCCTCGGCCGCGAGGGCTTCCTCCTCCTCGGCCCGCCGCCGCAGGACCTGCCTCTGCTCCGCGGCGCGGCGACCTCGTCGCTGCCGTCGCGAGCGCTGCTGTCAGCCCCGCCGGTGTGACCACGCGCCGCCGGCCGCGGCGGCGAGGGTCGTCGCGGCGGCGACCGAGGCCCGGTGCGTGGCCGCCCACAGCTGCGGGCTGCGGTGGTGGGCCTGCTCGGTGAAGCGGCCGGTCGTGCCGTGGTCCTCCCGGTCGTCGAGCGGGGTCTCGAGGTAGTCGCGCCGGTCCGGCGCGGCCGGCGTGTCGGTCTGCTGGGACCCGAAGCCCGTCCGCGCGAGGTAGCGCTCGGCGAGCCACGGCGCGCACCGGTTCCCGATGATCGTCAGGACCGTGGGCGCCCCGACCCAGACCTCGCGCCGGCGGGGGTGGTCGGCGGCCCAGACCACCGCGCGGGCGGCGACGGCGGGCGCGTAGATCGGCGGGACCGGCTGTGGCTCGCGCGGCACGTGCAGGCGCACCCACGAGAACTGCGTCGTGTTCATCCCCGGGAGCTGCACGATCGTGAGGCCGACGCCGCTGCCCCGGTGGCGCAGCTCGCACCGCAGTGATTCGAAGAAGCCCTGGATCGCGTGCTTGGCCCCGCAGTACGTCGCCTGCAGCGGGATCCCCTGGCGCGCGAGCGCGGAGCCGATGAGGATGACGTGCCCGCGGTCGCGCGGGAGCATGCGCCGGAGCGCGGCCTGCGTCCCGTGGACGGTGCCGAGGTAGGTCACCTCCGTCACGCGGCGGAACTCCTCGGCCGTCGTGTCCGCGACCTCCCCGAGGACCGCGGCCATCGCGTTGTTGACCCAGATGTCGATCGGGCCCAGCTCGCGCTCGACCTGCGCGGCGGCGGCCTCCACCGCCTCGGGATCCGCGACGTCCGCGACGATCGTCAACGCGGTCCCGCCCGCCGCGCGGACCTCCTCGGCGGCGGCCTCCAGCCCCGCCCGTCCCCGGGCGACAAGCGCGATGCGATCACCCCGGCGCGCGAAGGCGACGGCGGTCGCCCGGCCGACGCCGGCCGATCCACCCGTGATGACGATGACCCTCGATGTGGTGCTCATGCCGGGCGGATGCCCGGTCCGTCGGCGGACGGGGCCGCCAGGTCCGTCGGCGCACCTCTCCGCGGCCCGGGGTCCGTCGCCGGACCGCCGGCGTGACGCCCCCCGGCACGCCGAGCACCCATAGGACATGGTCAATCTCCGCCACGTCCGCGCCGCCTACGGGACGGTGCTCGTCCTCGCCCCCGACACCGTCCTGCGTCGCGTCGTCGGGATCCGCGATCCCGACCGGCGCCTGCACGCGGCGACGCTCGTGCTCGGTGGCCGCCAACTCGCGGAGGGGGTGCTGCCCCGTCGCGCCCGGCGGCTGCTCGTCGTCATCGACGCGATCCACGTGCACACGATGGTCGGGCTGGCCCTGATCGATGCGCGCCGGCGCCGGGCGACGCTCGCGAGCGCGGGGGTCGCCGCCGGCTTCGGCGTGGCGACCCTGGCGAACACCCGCACCGGAGCGACGTCATGAGCGGGCCGACCGTCGCCGAGTTCATCCTCGAGCGCCTCCACGAATGGGGCGTCGGGCGGATCTACGGCTACCCCGGGGACGGGATCAACGGGCTGCTCGGCGCCTTCCACGAGGTCGGTGACCGCGTGCGCTTCGTGCAGACCCGCCACGAGGAGATCGCGAGCTTCGCCGCCTGCGCCCACGCGAAGCTCACGGGCGAGGTCGGCGTCTGCATGGCGACGTCCGGCCCCGGGGCGATCCACCTGCTCAACGGGCTCTACGACGCCAAGCTCGACCACCAGCCGGTCGTCGCGATCGTCGGCCAGCAGGCGCGGACCGCGCTGGGCGCCGACTACCAGCAGGAGGTCGACCTCACCACGCTCTACAAGGACGTCGCGCACGAGTTCGTCGAGGTGTGCATGGTGCCGGCCCAGGCCCGCCAGCTCGTCGACCGCGCGATGCGCATCGCGGCGGCCACCCGGTCCCCGACGTGCATCATCGTGCCGAACGACGTGCAGGAGTCGCCGTACGAGGAGCCGGCGCGCGCCCATGGATCCGTCTTCACCTCGCCCGGGTTCCACCGCCCGCGCCCGGTCCCGGACGCCACGCAGCTCGCCGCCGCCGCCGACCTCATCAACGCCGGCGAGCGGCCGGCGATCCTCATCGGGCAGGGGGCCATCGGCGCGGAGGCGGAGGTCATCGAGCTCGCCGAGCGCATCGGCGCGGGGGTGGCCAAGGCCCTCAACGGCCGCGCCGCGCTGCCCGACGACCTGCCGTTCGTCACGGGCTCGATCGGCCTGCTGGGCACGAAGCCGTCGTTCTCGATGATGGAGGGCTGCGACACGCTCATCCTCATCGGCACCGGCTTCCCCTACGCCGAATGGCTGCCCCCGGAGGGCCAGGCCCGCGCGGTGCAGATCGACATCGACCCCCGGCGCCTCGGCATGCGCTACCCCACGGAGGTCGGCCTGACCGGCGACAGCGCGGCGACCCTGCAGGCGCTGCTCCCGCTCCTGGAGGAGCAGCGCGACCGCCGCTGGCAGGAGACCATCGCCGACGACGTCGAGCGCTGGTGGCGCATCCTGGACGAGCGCGCGCACCAGTCGGCCGACCCGATCAACCCGCAGCTCGTCTTCCACGAGCTCAGCGCGCGGCTGCCCGACCGCGCGATCCTGACCGCCGACTCGGGCTCCGCGACGAACTGGTGGGCCCGCCACCTGCGCATGCGCTCCGGGATGCAGGCTGCGCTCTCGGGGACCCTCGCGACGATGTGCCCGTCGGTGCCCTACGCGCTGGCCGCGAAGTTCGCCTACCCCGACCGCCCGGTCATCGCGGTCATCGGGGACGGCGCGATGCAGATGCTCGGCATCAACGCGCTCATCGACATCGCCCGCTACCACGAGGAGTGGAGCAACCGGCAGCTCGTCGTCTGCGTCCTGCACAACAACGACCTCAACCAGGTCACGTGGGAGCAGCGGGTCATGTCCGGCAACCCGAAGCTCGACGCCTCGCAGGTGCTGCCCGACGTCGACCTCGCCGGCTACGCCCGCCTGCTCGGCCTGGGCGGGATCCGGGTCGACCGGCCGGAGGACGTCGGACCCGCGTGGGACGAGGCGCTCGGCGCCGGCGGGCCCGTCCTGCTCGACGTCGTGACGGATCCCGAGGTCCCGCCGCTGCCGCCGCACATCCGCCTGGACCAGGTCAAGGGCATCGCCTCGACGCTGCGGCACGGCGACCCGGCGGCGCGGCGGATCCTCGTCGAGTCCTTCAAGGGCAAGCTCGCGGAGTTCACGACGCGATGAGACCTCCGTTCTCCCGCGCCGTGAGCGACTTCCGGGCCGGCCGCGCGCAGCGATTGCTGAGCGCGGCGACCGCCGCCGCCGCGGTCCCCCTCGGCGCCGAGATCTACCTCAACCACTACTCGGGCTCCTTCGGCAACCGCTGGATGTGGACGCCCGTCGCGCTCTCGCCGGCGCTGGCGGCGGCCGGCGTCGCCGGCGTCTGCTCCGAGCGGGCCGCCCGGACGGTCCTGCCCGCCGTGGCGAGCGTGTACCTCCTCGACGGCTTGGCTGGGGTCTACTTCCACCTGCGCGGCGCCGCCCGCAAGCCCGGCGGCCTGCGCCAGGCGACCTACAACCTCGTCATGGGACCGCCCGCGCTCGCCCCCGGCTCGCTCGCGATGGTCGGCGCGATCGGCGTCGCCGCCGCGATCTCCCGCCGGGAGGAGGGGCGATGAGCGGCGACGCCATGGACTTCGCCCGCGCCGAGCACCTGCCCAACCTGCGCGAGGACGGGCAGCCGGCCGATCCGAGCGGCCTGCCCCGGCAGCGGCAGGGCATCACCCCGCAGATGCACGGGCGCTACCCGGACTACGACGTGCTCGCCCACGCCGACGCGTGGGACGAGGTGACGCGGGAGCGCGTCGTCGGCCGGGCCGGGAGGGTGCCGGTGCTGCGCTTCTTCACGGCGGAGGAGGCCGCGGCGCTGCGGACGCTGCTCGACCTCGCGCTCGCCCAGGACGCCGAGCCCCGCATCCCGGTCCTCGAGATCGTGGACAGCCGGCTGCACGAGGGCCGGCGCGACGGCTTCCGCTACGAGGACATGCCCGACGACGGACAGACCTGGCGCGCGGTCGCGGCCGCCGTCGACGCGACGGCGCGCGAGCGGGGCGCCGCGAGCCTCCTCGCCGCCGATCACCCGACGCGGGTGGGCATCGTGGACGACCTCGCGCACGGCCGGCTCGACGACGGTCCGTGGAGCGAGCTCAACAGCGCGCGGGCCTGGTCGGTCGTCATGCGCGGTGCGCTCAGCGCCTTCTACAGCCATCCGTGGGCGTGGAACGAGATCGGCTTCGGGGGGCCGGCCTACCCGCGCGGCTACATGCGCCTCGGCGCCGGTCCCGCGGGCGCCGACCCGCACGAGGGCGCGGAGGCGTTCTCGCGCGACCCGGTGCGCGACGTGCCGGCGAGGGGCCTCGAATGAGCCTGCGCAAGGGCAGCGGGCCGCCCCGCGACAACGACTCCGCCTACCTCCTGGACGTGCACCGCCGGGCCGTCCCGGGGCGCGACACGATGCGCCGCTACGCGGACGCCGACGAGGTCGACCTCTGCATCGTCGGGGCGGGCGCCGGCGGCTCGGTCCTCGCGCAGCGGCTGGCCCGGCGCGGCTGGCGCATCGTCATCCTGGAGTCCGGCCCGTTCTGGGACCCGGATCGCGACTGGGTCTCGGACGAGGCCGGCCAGCACAAGCTGTACTGGACCGCGCCGCGCGTCATCGGCGGCGGCGATCCGGTGGAGCTCGGGAAGAACAACTCCGGGCACGGCGTGGGCGGGTCGATGGTCCACTACGCCGGCTACGCGCCGCGGCTGCACCCCTCTGACTTCCGCACGCGGACGCTCGACGGGGTCGGCGCGGACTGGCCGATCGCCTACGAGGACCTCCGCGACCACTACCGCCGCGTCGAGGCCGAGCTCCCGGTGGCGGGACAGGACTGGCCGTGGGGCGACCCGCACAGCTACCCGCACGCGCCGCACCCGATCTCCGCGGCGGCCGACCGTGCCCGCCGCGGCGCGCTGGCGGCCGGCATCCAGACGCGCGTCGGCCCGGTCGCGATCCCCAACGGCACGTTCGGCAACCGGCCGCACTGCATCTACCGCGGCTTCTGCCTGCAGGGCTGCAAGGTCAACGCGAAGGCGTCGCCGCTCGTGACCCACCTCCCCGACGCGATCGCGCACGGCGTGGAGGTCCGCGCGGACTCCCACGCGGTCCGCGTCGAGGTCGACGGGACCGGCACGCGCTGCACGGGCGTCACCTACGCCTCCGGCGGGACCCTCCATACGCAGCGCGCCGCGCTCGTCGCCGTCTGCGGGTACGCGATCGAGACGCCGCGCCTGCTGCTGAACTCGGCCGGCCCGGCGTGGCCGGAGGGGCTCGGCAACCGCGAGGACCAGGTCGGGCGCAACGTCATGGTCCAGGGGGCGCCGCAGGTCGCCGGGCGCTTCCCGGAGCCGCTGCGGCAGTACAAGGCGCCGCCGCCGGAGATCTGCTCCGAGCAGTTCTACGAGACCGATCCGGCGCGCGGCTTCGCCCGCGGGTTCTCGATCCAGACCGTCGGGCCCCTGCCGATCGCCTGGGCCGAGCACGTCCTCGCCGACGGCCACTGGGGGCACGCGCTGCGGGAGTACATGCGCGACTACAACCACTGGACCACCCTCGGCGCGCTGGCCGAGCTGCTGCCGCGGCCCGGCAACCGCGTGACGCTCGCCGACGAGCTCGACGACCACGGCCTGCCGGTCGCCCGGATGGATTACACGCAGGGCGAGAACGACCGCGCGAACATCGCGGCGGCGAAGGCCACGCTGGAGTGCATCTGGGAGGCCGCCGGGGCGCAGGACACGCTGACGATCGATCGCTACGCCCACCTCGTCGGGGGCTGTCGGATGGGGACCGACGCCGCCACGAGCGTCGTCGACGCCGACCACGCCGTCTGGGGGATGGCGAACCTCCTCATCGCGGACGGCAGCGTGCTGCCGACCCAGGGCGCGGCGAACCCGGCGCTGACGATCATGGCGCTGAGCTCGCGTCTCGCCGAGCGGCTGGCGGCCGGGCGCGTGCGCCCCGCCCCGGCCAGGACGGCGGCCGCATGACCGCGCGCATCGATCACATCGAGGTCAACGCCTACCGGGTCCCCACCGACCGGCCGGAGGGCGACGGCACGCTGACGTGGGACGCCACGACGATCGTCGTCGTCCACGCGCACGCGGGGCTCGAGGTCGGCCTCGGGTACACGTACGCCGACCAGGCGACCGCCAAGCTCATCGCCACCTCCCTCGCCGGCGTCGTGCGCGGGCGCAGCGCCTCCGCCCCCCGCGCGGCCTGGGCGGCGATGGTCGCCGCGACGCGCAACCTCGGCCGCCCGGGGATCACGTCGATGGCGATCGCCGCCGTCGACCTGGCCCTGTGGGATCTGCACGCGCGCCTCGCCGGGCTGCCGCTCGCAGCGCTCCTCGGCCGCGTGCGGGACACGGTGCCGATCTACGGCTCGGGCGGCTTCACGACGTACGACGACGAGGAGCTCACCGGTCAGCTCCGCGGCTGGGTGGACGCCGGCATCCCGCGCGTGAAGATGAAGGTCGGCCACGACCCGGCCGACGACCCCCGCCGGGTCCGGCTCGCCCGCGAGGCCATCGGCCCCGACGTCGAGCTCATGGTCGACGCCAACGGCGCGTACGACCGCAAGCAGGCCCTGCGGCTCGGCGAGCGGTTCGCCGCGGACGCGGACATCTGCTGGTTCGAGGAGCCGGTGAGCTCCGACGACGTGGACGGCCTGCGCCTCGTGCGCGACCGCGCGCCCGCGGGGGTGCACGTCGCCGCCGGGGAATACGGGTACGACGCGGCGTACTTCGCCCGGATGCTCGGCGCCGGCGCCGTCGACGTCGCCCAGGCCGACGTCACCCGCTGCGGCGGGATCACCGAGCTGCTGGCCGTCGACGGGCTGTGCCACGCGGCCGGCATCCCGCTGTCGCTGCACTGCGCCCCGGCCGTCCACGCGCATCCCGCGTGCGCGCTGCTCGCCCTGCGGCACCTGGAGGACTTCCACGACCACGCGCGCCTGGAGGCGATGCTGTTCGAGGGCGTCGCGCCCCGGCGCGACGGCGTCCTGCGCCCCTCGGGAGACCGGCCGGGCAACGGCCTGACCTTCCGGCGCGACGTGGCGGCCCCGTACTGCGTGACGGCCGGTACGCGGCCGGGGGGCCCGCGGTGATGACCGGCCCGCGCGACGTGAGGAACGAGGATGCAGCCGCCTGAGGCGATACGCCGAGCTCGTCGGAGCACCGCCCCGCTGCGCATCGACGCGGCGGAGGACGACGGGTCCTACGTCGTCGCGATCCACGGCGAGGTCGACGTCGCGACCGTCGAGCAGGTGGGCGCCGCCCTCGACCGCGCGATCGCGAGCGATGCGCCGGAGATCGTCGTCGACCTCGGGTTCTGCACCTTCATCGACTCGCGGGGGATCGCCACGCTCCTCGGCGCGAACCGGCGGCTCGAGCGCTGCGCCGGCCGCGCCCTGGTGATCCTCCCGGGGCCGCCCGCCGTCCGGCGGGTCTTCGAGATCTGCGGGCTGCTGGAGCTGCTCCCGTTCGCGGAGTGAGGCCGCGCGCGCGGGGCGCTCGATCTCGCGGACCGGTGCGGTGCCGGGCAGCGCGGGGCCGGACGGCGCCCGGCCCGCCCCTCACCCCCCGAACGCGCCCGGGGCCAGCGCCACCGCCGCCCGCAGCCGGAGCGAGCCGGGGTCCGTCTCCCCGGTGAGCGCGAGGATGCGCCGGACGCGGGCGCCGACGGTGTTGGGGTGGACGCCGAGACGGCGGGCGGTGAGGCTGACGTTCATGCCCTCGTCGTGGAGGGCGCGGAGGGTCTCGACGAGGTCCGCGCCGAGCGGGGCGAGCGTCCGCTGCGCGAAGGCGCGGGCCTCGACCGGGTCGGACTGCAGCAGCGCGACGACCTCGACGGCGGCGTAGTGGACGACGACCGCGCCCCGGACGCCGCCGGCGCGGGCGACCTCGAGGGCGCGGCGCGCCTCGGCGTGGGTGGTGCGGAACCCGTCGAGCCCGCGGCCGGGTCGTCCCGCGGCGATGACGACGCCCGGCACCGCCGCGAGCGCCGGCGGGCGCGCCGAGGCGACCCAGGCGTGGAGCACGTCGCCGGCGCCGGGGGCCGTGAGCGCACGCGGATCGAGGCGCGCGGCGGCCGCCTGCAGGCGCTCCAGGCGATCCTCCGGCGTCCCGCTCGGCAGCGCCCAGAGCGCGAGCCCGACGTGGGTCCGGTCGATCGCGTACCGCAGCCGCGCGCCGGCGGCCTGCACGTCCGGCCGCTCGCCGGCGAGCAGGTCGCGGAGGGTCTCGGCGCGCATCGTCTCGCGCTGCGCGCTCGCGCGCCCGACCTCCTCGGCGTGACGGTCCAGCAGCGGCTGCAGGACGGTGTCGACGTAGTCGAAGAGGAACGCCGACGTGTGCGCCGTCGCCTCGTCGAGCGTCGCGGTGTCGGGGCAGTGGGGGCGCAGCAGCCGCTGCCACCCGGCCCACACCTCGCCGTGGCCGATCCGGTAGGCGCGGAGCAGCTCGGCCGGGCTGCGGCCGTCCCGGACGAGGTCGGCGGCCCACCGCAGCGTCTCCGGCGGCGGGACGGCGGTGCGCGGGTCCGTGCTCGCGCCGAGCATGCCCGCGATGAGCGTCACGTGGGCGAGGGTGGAGGCGGCGAGGCTCGCGCGCATCTCCTCGTCGGTGATGTCGAGCCGCTCGCAGATGACGGCGTCGGTTGCCGACGCGACGGCGGGCGCCTCGACGGCGAGGTCGCGGGCCGCGACCCGGACGGCCGCGCGGGCCGCGTCGGACATGGTGTGCACATCCACATCATCCCCGCCGGACGCCTGTGGTGATCCACACCCCGCGCCGCGAGTGCCCGGGCGAGACTCGGCCCATGGACAGCACCTATGACGTCATCGTGTGCGGCGCCGGCGCCGCCGGCTGCGTGATCGCGGCCCGCCTCAGCGAGGACCCGGGCCGCCGGGTGCTCCTCATCGAGGCCGGTCCGCACAACCGCCGCCTGTCGGTCGTCGCCCCGGCCGCGTTCTCGAGCCAGTTCGGCACGAAGCTCGACTGGAACTACTGGACCGAGCCCGAGGAGAACCTCTTCGGCCGCAGCCTCCACGAGCCGCGCGGGCGCCTGATGGGCGGCTGCTCCTCGATGAACGCGATGATGTACGTGCGCGGCAACCGCTACGACTACGACTCGTGGGCGGCGGACGGCGCCACGGGCTGGACGGCCGACGAGTGCCTGCCCTACTTCACGCGCAGCGAGGACAACGCCGACCTCGGCGGCCCCTACCACGGCCGCGGCGGCCCGATGCACGTCGAGACGAACACCCCCGACCCGGTCACGCGCAAGATCGTCGACGCCTGCGTCGAGGCGGGCTTCGACCGCCTCGACGACCTCAACGGGGCCCGGCAGGACGGCGTCGCCTTCACCCAGGTCAACCACAGGCACGGCATGCGGCACGACACCGCGACCGCCTTCCTCTCCGGCGCCCGCAAGCGCCCGAACCTCACGATCCTCAAGGGCGCGGTCGTCCAGCGCGTCGTCGTCCGGGGCGGTCGCGCGGAGGGCGTCGAGATCCTCCGCGGCCGCGAGAGCATCCGGCTGAACGCCACCGACGAGGTCGTGCTCAGCGCGGGCGCGTTCGGCACGCCCGAGATCCTCCAGCGCTCGGGCGTCGGGCCCGCCGACCACCTGCGATCGGTCGGCGTGACCCCGGTCCTCGACCTGCCCGCCGTCGGCCGCCACCTCATGGAGCACCCGTTCCAGTTCGTGAACTACGAGCTCACCGGCGCGGACCAGGGGCTCTTCGACGTCGCCCATCCCAAGCACCTCGCCCGCTGGCTCGCGCGGCGCGACGGCAAGCTGACGAGCAACGTCGGCGAGGCGCTCGGCTTCTTCCGCACCGACCCGTCGCTCCCCGCCCCCGACATGGAGCTCGTCATCGCGCCGCTGTTCTTCTGGGAGCACGGCAAGCGCGAGCACCCGCGGCCCGCGTTCAGCCTCGGCCTCTCCTACGTCGCCCCGACGAGCCGCGGCAGCGTGATGATCGACTCGCCCGACCCGCGCGCGAAGGCGAAGATCCGGCTGAACATGCTCAGCACGCAGGCGGAGGTCGACGCGATCGTCCGCGGCGTCCACAAGGCCCGCGAGATCGTGTCGATGCCGGCGCTCGACGGGCTCCGCGGGGCGGAGATCAACCCGGGGGTCTGGGTCGGCGACGACTACGCCCTCGCCCAGTGGGTGCGCAGCACCGTCGAGCACACCTACCACCCGACGAGCACCGCGCGCATCGGCACGCCGGAGACCGGCGCCTGCGACCCCGAGCTCCGCGTGCACGGGATCCTGAACCTCCGCATCGGCGACGCCTCGGCGATGCCGACGATCACCCGCGGCAACACGCACGCGCCGACGATCATGATCGGCGAGCGGTGCGCGGCGTTCATCCGCGGAGAGCGGCTCGCGTCCGGACCGCCCGCGGCGCTGGCCGCGACCGCCTGACCTCGGGGCTTCCCCGACCCGCGTGCGCGTGTGTGGGAGGCTCGGGGGATGAAGCGCGTGGGCGAGCCGATGCTGGGGACCGTCCCCCGGCGCTCGCCCGCGTGCGAGGCGCTCATCACGAGGATCGCCGGCCGGATCGAGAACCGGGTGGACCCGATCGCGGACCGGATGATCGAGCGGGTCATGGCCGAGATGGACCTCGGCACCGAGGACGAGGACCTGCACGAGGATCTGCTCGCGGCGGCGCGGGGCAGCGTCGCGCTCATCACCGCGATGGCGCGGACGTGGACGGACCCGCGCGTGGTCCCGGTGCCCCACGACGCGCTCGTGTGGGCCCGCGGGCTCGTCGCCCGCGGCCTCGCGATCGACGCGCTCCTGCGGGTGTACCGGATCGGCCAGTCCGGCTACCACGAGGTGTGGCACCGCGAGCTGCTCGCGAGCGGCGAGGACCCGGCGCTGCTGCTCGAGGCGATGGCGGCGATGGCGGCGTTCACCTTCACGTGGGTGGACGCGATCTCGCTGCCGCTCGTGCGCGCCCACGAGGACGAGCGCGTGCGGCGCCTGCGCAGCGCCGACGCGATCCGCTCGGAGACGGTCCAGGCGCTTCTCGCCGGCGCGCCGATCGACGTCGTGACCGCCGAGGCCCGGCTCGGCTACCGCCTGGCGCGGGCGCACGTCGCCCTGATCGCCTGGCTCGAGCCCGACGCGCCGGCCGAGGCGCTCGACGCCCTCGACGAGCACGTCGGAGCGGCGACGTCGGCGCTGGCCAGGCCGGGGACCCGCCCCCTGCTCCTGCGCGAGGCCCCGCGGATCGCCTTCGCCTGGGTGGTCCCCGACACGACGGTGGCGGACGCCGCCGCGCGCATGACCGCGCGGCTGGAGGGGACCGGGGTCCGCGTCTGCCTCGGAGCGGCCGGGGACGGCCCCGACGGCTTCCGGTCGAGCCACGACCAGGCCCGCCGGGCGCGGCGGGTCGCGCGCCTGCTGCACCTCGAGGCCCCCGTCGTCGCCTACCCGGAGGTCGCGGTCGCCGACCTGCTCACCCAGGACATCGACGCGGCGCGGGCCCTCGCCCGCACGACGCTCGGCCCGCTCGCCGGGGACGACGCCCACGCCCGCCGGCTGCTCTCCACGCTGCAGGCGTTCCTCCAGGAGGGGCGCAGCTACGCCCGCACCGCGCGCCGGCTCGGCGTTCACGAGAACACGGTCTCCTACCGCGTCCGCCGCGCGCTGGAGACCGCCGGCGCCGCGGACACGGACGCCCTCTGGGTCGCGGTGCAGCTCGCGCCGCTGCTGAGGCCGGAGCACCCCTGAGCGCCGGATGTTGGGGAATCCACCAGTCCGTCCGCGGCTCTTCGTGGACGGACTCACCACGGCGGTCCGGCGTGCGGAGATCATCGGCCGATGAGCACGCTCGCCGATCCCCTCGACCTCGCCGCCAAGGCCTTCTGGGCCCAGCACCCCGACGTGCGCGACGAGGCGTTCGCGCGGATGCGCGCCGAGAAGCCCGTCTTCTGGAGCGGCCCCGCCGAGTCCGACCTGCTGCCGCCGGAGGAGAACGTCAACGGCTTCTGGTCGCTGACGAAGCACGCGGACATCCAGTTCGCGAGCCGCAACCCGAAGATCTTCTCCTCGGCCCAGGGCATCACGATGGAGGACTTCTCCCCGGAGATGACCGAGATCGCGCAGTCGTTCATCGCGATGGACGCGCCGCGCCACACGCAGCTGCGCGGGATCACGATGGACGCCTTCAAGCCCGGCAACATGCGCAAGCTCGAAAGCTGGGTCCGCGGCCACGCCCGTGACCTCATCGACGAGATGGCGCACCTCGGCAGCGGCGACTTCGTCGAGCTCGTCGCCGAGCCCATGCCCGGCCGGATCTTCGGCTCCTTCTTCGGCCTCAAGCCCGAGCACCACCAGGAGACGATCCGGGCCGCGCAGGACCTCCTCTCCTGGACCGACCCCGACGTCACCGGCGGCGTCGAGCCGCTCGAGCACTTTGCCAACTGCGTGATGACGCTGCGCCTCACCGCGGCGGAGCTCGCGGAGGAGCGCCGCGCGGACCCGGGCGAGGACCTCATGACCTGGCTCGTGGAGGCCGAGTGGGAGGGCGAGCGGATGACCGACGACGAGATCGGCGCGTTCTTCGTCCTGCTCGCCGTCGCCGCCAACGACACGACCCGTCACGCCTCCGCCGGCGCGGTCCACGCCTTCACCCGCTTCGCCGACCAGCGCGCGCTCCTCGTCGAGGACGTCGAGGGCCGCGGGGAGGGCGCCGTCGAGGAGGTGCTGCGCTACGTCTCGCCGCTGCTGCACATGCGCCGCACCGCCATCCAGGACGTCGAGGTCCGCGGGCAGCAGATCAAGGCCGGCGACAAGGTCGTCCTCTGGTACTGCTCGGGCAACCGGGACGAGGAGGTCTTCGACCACCCGTACGACCTGGACATCCTCCGGGACAACCGGCGCCACCAGGCGTTCGGCGGGGGTGGCCCGCACTTCTGCCTCGGCAACGCTGTCGCCCGCACGACGCTGAAGTCGCTGCTGTCGGAGATCTACACCCGCATCCCGGACATCTCGGCGCCCGAGCCCGACTTCCTCGTCGCGAACTTCATCAACGGCATCAAGCACCTGCCGGCGACGTGGACGCCGGAGGCCCGCTGACCCGCGCCGCCCGCCGTCAGGACGGCTGCGGCTCGCCGAGCCAGGCGAGCTCCTCGGCGAGCATCTGCTCGGCGGTGGCGCGGACGCGGCCGGGCCGCTCCACGCCGGCCAGCAGCCCGATGCCGGCGAGCAGTGTGACGAGCCGGTCGGCGCGGTGCCGGACGTCCACGCCGGGAGCGAGGTCCCCCGCGCGCTGGGCCTCGCCGAGCAGGTCGGCGAAGATGTCCCGCAGCCCCGTCCAGCCCGCGCGGTAGCCGACGGAGAGGGGGTCGCCCTTGGCCGCCTCGCCCCAGGCGGCGACCCAGATCTGCCACTCCCTCCGGCGGACCGGGTCGATCGGGAGCATGACGTCGACCGCGCCCGCGAGCCGCTCGAGCGCGGGTCCGTCGCCGCGCGCGACGCGCAGGACGCGGGCGGCGGCGTGGCGGTTCGTGGCGTCGAGCACCGCCTCCATGAGCTCGTCCTTGTCGGCGAAGTAATGCGTGATGTAGCCGGTCGACACGCCGGCCTCGGCGGCGATCACGCGCATGCTCGCCGCGTGGACCCCGCGCTCGGCGACGGCCCGCGCACCGGCGTCGATGATGCGCGTGCGCGCCTTGGGGTCCCGGATCGAGCGTGCCAAACCGCGGCCCACGGTACGAGACGGGCGGGGCCGTGGCAAGGGCTTTCCAAAACATTTGTTACGAAACAGTCGTTATGATATCTCTACTCGTCCCAGGTGGTCTGGGAGCCGGCCCGGTCCTTCACGAAAGCGAGTCCACGTGTCCCTGATCCTCACCGACGAACAGCAGGACTTCGTCGCCGCCGTCCGCGACTTCTGCCAGCGGGAGGCCGGGACCCGCGAGCAGCGGGACAAGCTCACCGACTCGTTCGCCGAGCCCCACAACGTCGCGCTCTACCAGAAGGTCGCCGACCTCGGCTGGACCGGCATCGCGATCCCGGAGGCGTACGGCGGCGCGGGCGGGGGCGCGGTCGACATGTGCCTGTTCCTCGAGGAGATCTCCTACGGGCAGCTGCCGATCGGCGGGTACGCGGTGACGCAGATCAGCGCCGGCCCGTACGAGAAGTTCGGGAGCGACGCCCAGAAGGAGGAGGTGCTCGGCGGCATCGTCGCGGGCAACGTCGAGGCGATCGCGATGTCCGAGCCGGAGGCCGGCTCGGACGTCGGGGCGCTCCGCTGCCAGGCGGTCCGCGAGAACGGTCACTACGTGATCAACGGCCAGAAGACGTGGATCAGCGAGGCGCACTACGCCGAGCACATCCTGCTCGTCTGCCGCACCGACGCGACGGAGAAGAAGCACGAGGGGATGACGATGCTCATGGTGCCCAAGGACGCCGAGGGCATGGAGATCCGCAGCATCGAGACGATGGGCGGGCGGGTCGTCAACGACGTCTTCTTCACCGACGTCCGGGTCCCCGCCGAGAACCTCATCGGCGCCGAGGGCGGGGCCTGGATGCAGCTGATGGCCGGCCTGAACACCGAGCGGCTCATCATCGCCGCCCAGTCGCTCGGCTTCGCGCGCCGCGCCTTCGACGACCTGCTCGCCTACGTGAAGGAGCGCAGGCAGTTCGGCCGCCCGATCGGGTCCTTCCAGGCGCTGGCCCACCGCATCGCCGACCTCGGCACCGAGGTCGAGGTCTGCAGGCTCCTCGTCTACGACGTGGCGCAGAAGGTCGACGCGAACCCCGGCGTGCTCCTCCCGCGCGAGGCGTCGATGGCGAAGCTCAAGGTGACGGAGACCGGCAAGAAGGCCGCCCTCGAGGGCATGCAGATGATGGGCGGCTACGGCTACGCGACGGAGTACGACATGGAGCGCCACGTCCGCCAGAACCTCGTCTCGACGATCTACGGCGGCACGAGCGAGATCCAGCGCGAGATCATCGCGAAGACCTACGGGCTCTGAGGGCCGTGCCCGCCTCCGCCGCCCGGCCGACCCCGCCCGCGGGCATGCGCGCCGCGCTCGACGCCGTCGCGCCGCTCGCCCTCGGCAACGCCAACGTCATCATGCAGCTCGCCCGGCTGCCCGTGGGGCGGGGGGTGGCCGAGAGCACCGTCGACAGCGGCCGGGTCGACCGGCATCCGGTCAAGCGCCTGCGGACGACGATGCAGTTCCTCGTCGTCGCCACCCACGGCACCGACGAGGAGCGGCGGGGGCTCCGGGCCGAGATCAACCGGCAGCACCGGCAGGTCCGCTCCGCGCCGGGCGCCGAGGTCGCCTACAACGCCTTCGACGCCGACCTGCAGCTGTGGGTCGCCGCCTGCCTGTGGCGGGGGACGGAGGACACGCTCCGCTGGCTGTACCCCGAGTTCGACGAGGCGGAGCTCGACGCGTGCTACCGGTGGGCCGAGCGCTTCGGGACGACCCTGCAGGTCCGCGAGGGGATGTGGCCGGCGGACCGGCGCGCCTTCGAGACGTACTGGGACCAGGGGCTCGCGCAGATCAGGATGGACGACGTGAGCCGCCGCTACCTCCAGCGCCTCACCGTGCTCGCCGGCTACCCGGCGCCGCTGCGGGCGACCGCCGGGCGCGTGCTCACCACGCTCACGCTCGGGTTCCTCCCGCAGCCGTTCCGGGACGAGCTCGGCCTCCCGTGGACGGCCGCCGACGAGCGCCGCTTCACGCGGCTGATCCGCATCCTCGCCGCGATGAACCGCCGGACGCCCCGCGTGGTCCGGCAGCTCCCGATGAACGCCTACCTCTGGGACGTCCGCCGCCGGCTGCGGACCGGCCGGCCGGTCGTCTGACGGCCCGACCGCACCCCAGCGCGTGAACGGTGGGTCACGCGCGTGGATGGCCCGCCGCCGGGCCTCGCCCGTAGGCCTCGTGATGGGACGCATGCGACGCAAGGGGGATCTGCCGTCGAAGCCGTGCGTCGTGTGCGGCCGGCCGATGGTGTGGCGGCGCAAGTGGGCGCGCGACTGGGCGCAGGTCCGGTACTGCAGCGAGCGCTGCCGCCGCGCGCAGCGCTGACACGGCCACCGCGGCGCCCCGCGGGCCTCACGCGGCCGGCCCGAGCCAGCGGACGATCTCGAGCGCGAGGCCGACCTGCAGGCCGCGGTCGCCGATGGGGGCGGGCAGCAGCTGCTCGGCGCGGGCGAGCCGGTTGAGGACCGTGTTGCGGTGGGCGAACAGCGCGGTGGCGGCGCGGGTCGCGTTGTGCTCCTCGCGGAGGTAGACGCGCACGGTCTCGCGCAGGTCGGCGTCCGCGGTCGACAGCGGGCCGAGCGTGCGCGTGACGAACTCCCGGGCGCGCTCCTCGTCCTGCGTGGCGAGCGCGACGACCTCGACGTCGTCGAAGGACGCCGACCGCACCCGCCCGGGCGCGCGGTGCAGGAGCCGGAGCGTCGCGAGGGCGTCGAGGTGCGAGCGGCGGAAGCCGTCGAGGCCGTGCGCCGTCGGGCCGAGGGCGATGCGGACCTCGGGGAACGGCGCGGCCGCGGCGGCGACCGCGTCGGCGGACGGCGTCTCGCCCCCGGGCACCCAGACCCACAGCGACGTCACGCTCCCGGACACGGTGAACGGCCGCCGCTGCCCGACCGCGCGGGCGAGCGCCTCGGCCACCTGCTCGAGGGCGCCCGGGTCGGCGGCCGCGGTGTCGACGGCCACGATCGCGGCGGTGTGCGGGCGGTCGAGGGCGTAGCCGAGCCGGGTGCTCGCCCGCTCCGCCGAGATGGGGGCGCCCTCGAGGATGAGCGTGACGACTTCGAAGCGCTCGGCGTGCGTGCCGCGGGTGAGGCGCTCGCGCTCGCGGTCGATCTGCGTCTTGAGGCCCGCGAGGATCTCGTCGACGTACGTGAAGATCGACCGCGCGGTGATGTCGAGGAGCTCGGCGAGCTCGGCCGGGTCCGCGGTCATCCCGAAGGCGAGCTGCATCCACTGCCGCCAGGCGACGTTCTGCCCGGTCCGGTAGGCGTCGAGCGAGGACCAGTCGAGGCCGCGGCGGACGAGGTCGCGGGCGATGCCGAGCACCTCGGGGCCGAGGTCGGGCGCGACCGGCGCACCGGGGGCGACGATGTTCGCCCGGGCCCAGTGCAGGAGGTTCAGCCGGTTCGTCCGCTTGATCGCGGCGACGAGGGCGGGGTCGGCGAGGATCGCCGGCTCGGCCCCGCTGAGCGTCGCCGCGTCGACCTCCGCGAAGACCTCGTCGGGGGCCTCGGCGAGGAGCTCCGCGGCGGTGCGGATGAGGGCGGCGACGCCCGGCGACGGGGGCTCCCAGGCGGCTCGGGTGCTCACCGCCCGAGCCTAACGGGCGAAGTGCACAATTGCACCGTCACATACGGGGCAGATCGTCCTTTCGCCGGGGCGGAGGGTCGGGCACCATCGAACCTACGATGACCGTGCTCCCCGAGACCGCTTCCACCCACGTCGACGTGCTGATCGTCGGCGCCGGCCTGTCCGGCATCGGTGCCGCCTGGCACCTGCAGGACAAGCAGCCCGGCCGGAGCTACGCGATCCTCGAGGCGCGCGGCGCGAGCGGCGGGACGTGGGACCTCTTCCGCTACCCCGGGATCCGCAGCGACTCGGACCTCTCGACCTTCGCCTACGCGTTCAAGCCGTGGACGGGCGAGAAGGCGATCGCCGACGGCCCGGAGATCCTCGAGTACATCCGCCGGACGGCGTCGGAGAACGGCATCGACGAGCACATCCGCTACGGCCACAAGGTCGTCGCCGCGGACTGGTCCAGCGAGGAGGCGCGCTGGACGGTCACCGCCGAGCGCGCGGACACGGGCGAGACCGTGACGCTCACCTGCGGCTGGCTCTTCTGCGCCTCCGGCTACTACGACTACGACCAGGGCTTTTCGCCGTCGTTCCCCGGGGCCGAGGACTTCGCGGGCCAGACGATCCACCCGCAGCACTGGCCCGAGGACCTCGAGGTCGAGGGCAAGCGCATCGTCGTCATCGGCTCCGGCGCGACCGCGGTGACGCTCATCCCGGCGCTCGCCGCCCGCGGCGCCCAGGTGACGATGCTCCAGCGCTCGCCGAGCTACATCATGTCGCTGCCCTCCCGCGACGTCATCGCCGACAAGCTCCGCGCCTGGTTCGGGGACGCGCGCGGCCACGAGCTCACGCGCCGGAAGAACATCTTCCAGCAGCGCAAGCTCTACAGCTTCTGCCAGAAGCACCCGACGCTCGCCCGCCGCATCATCCGCAAGCTCACCGAGAAGCAGCTGCCGGCGCACATCGACGTCGACACGCACTTCAAGCCGAAGTACGGCCCCTGGGACCAGCGCCTGTGCGCCGTCCCGAACGGCGACCTCTTCCGGGCGCTGCGCGCCGGGACCGCGGACATCGTCACCGACGCCATCCAGACGTTCACGCCGGCCGGTGTCCGCCTGCAGAGCGGGACCGAGCTGCCCGCCGACATCATCGTCACCGCGACGGGCCTGAACCTCAAGCTCTTCGGCGGCGTGCAGGCGACCGTCGACGGCGAGGCCGTGAACCCCGCCGACTGCCTCGCGTTCCGCGGCATGATGCTCTCTGGGATGCCGAACTTCGCGTTCGCGATCGGCTACACGAACTCGTCGTGGACGCTGAAGGTCGACCTCGTCTGCGAGCACCTCTGCCGCCTGCTCGCGCACATGGACGCCGCCCGGACCGACACCGTCGTGCCCGTCCACGACGATCCGAGCGCCCCGACGCGGCCGCTCATGGACTTCGGGGCCGGCTACGTGCAGCGCGCGCTCGACCAGCTGCCCAAGCAGGGCGCCGACGCCCCGTGGCACCTGGCGATGGACTACCGCGAGGACGTCGAGCACCTGCGCAACCAGCCGCTCGAGCACACCGCGCTCGCCTTCGAGCGCCGTGCCGCCCGCGACCTGGCCGTCGCGGCATGAGCGCGCTCGGCGGGAAGGTCTGCGTCATCACGGGCGCGGGCTCCGGCATCGGCCGCGCGCTCGCGCTCGACCTCGCCGGCCGGGGCGCGCGCCTCGCGCTCTCCGACGTGGACGAGGCCGGGCTCGCGCAGACGGCGGCGCTCGTCGGCCCCGGGGCCCACACCGCGCGGCTCGACGTCGCCGACCGCGATGCGTTCGTCGCCTACGCCGAGGCGGTCGCCGGGCACTTCGGCGTCGTGCACCAGGTCTACAACAACGCCGGCATCGCCTTCCGCCGCACGGTGCTCGAGTCCGACTGGGCGGACTACGAGCGCGTCCTCGGCATCAACCTCTGGGGCGTCATCCACGGGACGAAGGCCCTCCTCCCGCACCTCATCGCCTCCGGCGACGGCCACGTCGTGAACATCTCGAGCCTCAACGGCATCATGGCCCAGCCGGACATGAGCCACTACTGCACCGCGAAGTTCGCGGTCCGCGGCTTCACCGAGACGCTCCGCACCGAGCTCGACCGCGACGGTCACCCCGTGAAGACGACGGTCGTGCACCCGGGCGGCATCAAGACGAACATCGCCTCCGCCGCGTTCGCGCGGGCGAAGGCCGACGGCCTCCCGGTCACGCCCGCCGACGAGCGCCGGGTGAAGCTCTACAACGACAAGCTCCTGAAGATGGACCCGGCCCGGGCGGCGAAGACGATCGTCGACGGCGTCGTGGCCGGCCGGCCGCGGGTCATGGTGGGCAACGACGCGAAGCTCCTCGACGGCCTCGTGCGGCTCCTTCCGAGCCTCGCCCCGCGGCTCATCGTCGCGGGCGAGCGCCGGCTGGGCTGAGCGGCCGGGCCCGCCCGCGTCCGGGGCGCGTGCGCCCGGCCATGCCCCGCGAGGTGGCTACCCACTTCTGGGGCGGCCCTGCGACACCCGTCCGCACGCCTTGCCGGCGGGCGTGGCGCGGCTCTACGGTCGGCGCGCCGGCTCGCGCGTGCGGGCCGTCCACCGACGCCACCCTGCCTGCCTTGACCGTCCTCCTCATCGTCGCCGCCGGCTGGCTCGCCCTCTGCGTGCCCGCCTCGATCGCGCTGCTGGCGCTCGGCCGCGCCGCCGGCGCCGGCGACACCCAGCCGGCCCCGCAGCCGGTGTGGCCGCACGGCAGCGCGGGGCCGTTCCCCGGCCGCCGGGCCAGCGTCTGCTCCGGCTGCGCCGTCGTCGTCGTCAGCGACGACGAGCACCCGCGCTGCCCGCGCTGCGACGGCGAGACCGCCTTCGCCCCCGGCGTCGGCGCGCGGCACGTCACCGCCGTCTGAGCGCGGCCGCCGGATGCGGCGGGAGCGATGCCCGGGAGCAGGGCCTGCTGCCGGGGTGACGCCGTCGAGGAGGTCGAGCACCTCGAGGGCGGCCGCGCGCAGCGCGCCCGGGCGGGCCGGCGCGTAGAGCGGGCCGTTGCCGTCCGCCAGCAGCGCCCGGGCGCGCTGCAGGCCCTCGGTCGTCACCGGCCGGGGACGCCGGAGGCGGTCGGCGAGCTCGAGGAGGGCGGCCCGCGCCTCGCCGGCGGCCTCGGGGGCGGGCGGGACGACGGGCGACCAGGCCGGACGGTGGCCTGCGTCGGCCCGCGCCACCGCCCGCTCGATCCCGTCGGCGACGGCCCGGCGCCGGCGTCCGGCACCGGCGCGGAGGCGCAGCGACAGCGGGCCGGCGACGGGAAGGCTGAGCTCCATGGGACCACCATCCGTCCGCGCCCGTGAAGGCCGTGTCCGCACCGCGGGTCCCGGTATGCAGATGTTGTGAAGATCGGCCCCGGGAGGCCCTCGGACCGTCCGGATGGCCGGGTCGCGGCGCTAACGTCGCGCGCCGCATGTCCTCCACGCCATCCGGGAGTCCCCGGTCCCATCCGGGCGCCGCCGCCCTCGTCCTCGGGGCGCTCGGCGTCGTCTTCGGAGACATCGGGACGAGCCCGCTCTACGCCCTGCAGGCGGTCTTCGCCGCCGACGGCCAGGCGGTGAAGCCGACCCAGGGCGACGTCTACGGCATCCTTTCGCTCGTCGTCTGGTCGGTGACGCTCATCGTCTCGATCAAGTTCGTGAGCTTCATCATGCGGGCCGACAACGAGGGCGAGGGCGGCATCATGGCCCTCGTCGCCCTCGTGCGCCGCACGACCATCCGGCGTCCGGTGCTGAAGGCCGGCCTCGTCGCCACGGGCCTCGTCGGGGTGGCGCTGTTCTACGGCGACGGGATGATCACCCCGGCGATCTCGGTGCTGTCGGCCGTCGAGGGCGTCAAGGTCGCCGCGCCCCACCTCGGGGCCGTCGTGCTGCCGTTCACCCTCGCGACCCTCGCCGGCCTGTTCACGATCCAGCGCTTCGGCACCGAGACGATCGGGCGGCTCTTCGGCCCGGTCATGGTCGTGTGGTTCGCCGTCCTCGCGCTCGCCGGCGTGGGCCGGCTCGTCGCCCACCCGCAGATCCTCCGGTCGCTCTCCCCGACGTACGCGGTGGACTTCTTCCTCGCGCACCCGCGCATCACCTTCATCGCGCTCGGCTCGGTCGTGCTCACCGTCACCGGCGCCGAGGCGCTGTACGCGGACATGGGGCACTTCGGGCGCCGCCCGATCAGCCGCGCGTGGTTCCTCGTCGTGTTCCCGGCGCTGACGCTGAACTACATGGGGCAGGGGTCGCTCATCCTCGAGGACCCGAGCACGATCTCGAACCCCTTCTACCTCCTGCTGCCCGGCTGGGCGCAGATCCCGATGGTCTTCCTCGCGACGGTCGCGACGCTCATCGCCTCGCAGGCCGTCATCTCCGGCGCGTTCTCGGTGACGCGGCAGGCCGTCCAGCTCGGCTTCCTGCCGCGCGTCGCCATCCGCCACACGTCCGACTCGGCGATCGGCCAGGTCTACGTCCCGGCCGTCAACTGGGCGCTCTTCGGGGCGGTGCTCGCGCTCGTCGTCGGGTTCGGCTCGTCCGCCCGGCTCGCGACCGCGTATGGCATCGCGGTGACCGGCACGCTGCTCATCGACTCGATCCTCTTCCTCGTCGTGGCCCGGCTGCTGTGGGGACGGCCGCGCTGGGCGATCGCCGCGGGGGTCGTCGGCTTCGTCACGGTCGACACCGTCTTCCTCGCGGCGAACACGACGAAGATCGTCCACGGCGGCTGGTTCCCGCTGCTCGTCGGGCTGCTCGTCTTCGTCGTGCTCAGCACGTGGGACCGCGGGCGCGAGGAGGTGACGGCGGCGCGCGTCGCCGCGGAGGGCTCGCTCGTCGCGTTCGTCGAGCACCTGCACGGGGTCGTCCCGCCGGTCACGCGGCTGCCCGGCGTCGCGGTCTACCTCAACCCGAGCCGGGAGACCACCCCGCTGGCGCTGCGCGTGGGTGTCGAGCGCATCCACGGGATCCCGGCCGAGGTCGTCATCGTCACGATCGAGACCGCGGACGTGCCGCACGTGCCGCCCGGCGACCGCGTGACGTGCGACCCGCTCGGGCACGAGCACGACGGCTACAGCCACATCACGCTGCGCTTCGGCTACCAGGACCGCCCGGACGTCCCCGCGACGCTCGCCCGCGCGCGGCGCGGGAAGCCCGGCCTCGCGACCGACTTCAACCCGTACCACGCGACGTACGTCCTCTCCCACATCACGATCACCCCGACGAACCCGAAGGGCCGGATGCCGCGCTGGCGCAAGGGCCTGTTCGTCGCGATGGCGCGCAACGCGACGAGCCCGGCCGACTACTTCGGGCTCCCCGCCGAGCGGGTCGTGACGATGGGGGCGCAGATCCTCATCTGAGAGCGCTGCGCCGCCGGCAACTCGCGTCCACCCGCCTCAACCTCTGGGGGTGGGCGGCCGATCATCCACTCAGGCCCCGCGACACCGGACGGGGGCACGACCCGACACGGAGGTCGGACGTGGAGTGCACTGCCAAGGAGGCCACGACGTCGAACGCGCGAGCGCCGCGCAGCCGCGAGGCGTCGCGCCTCCTGGCCGCAGGCGTCGACCGCTGCGAGAAGCTTCCGGTCCTCGACCGCGCGCTGCAGCGCGTCCTCGCCCTCGCCGATCTCGAGGAGACGACGCTCGGCGACCTCGTCGGCGCCCTGGAGCAGGATCCCGGCCTCGCCGCCAACGTGCTGCGCTTCGCGAACGCCGCGGCCAACCCCGTGCGGATGCCGGTCCGGACCGTGCGCCAGGCGGTCACCCGCGTCGGCCGCAAGAACGTCCGCCGGCTCGCGCTCGACTCCGTCGCCTACCGCTTCTTCGAGCGCGCGGAGGGCAACGGCGGCGTCTCGCGCGGGCACCTCCACCTCCACGCGCTGCAGGTCTCGCGGCTCGCGATCGTCTGCGCCGAGCGGGCGGGCATCCCGACCGACGGGCCGCACCTCGCGGGCCTGCTGCACGACTGCGGGAAGCTCGTCATGCCGATCGCGTTCGGCGAGGCCGCGGTCGATGCGATCGCGACGGTCTGGTCCGCGGGGCATCCCCGGGCACGCGCCGAGCTCGACCGCTTCGGAGCCGACCATGCGCACGCGGGCGCGCTGCTCGCCGCCGGCTCCGGGGTCGACGACGAGATCGTCCGGGCGATCGCCTGGCACCACGGCGGCGACAGCGGGCGGGACTGCCCGGACCGCGTCACCGCGTGCGTCCAGCTCGCCGACCAGGTCGCGGCCGCGATCGGCGGGGCCGAGCTCGACGACGAGCTGTGCCACGTCGCGCTCGGCGTCCTCGGCCTGCCCGACATCCTCATGGACGAGCTCGCGCTCGCCGCCGGCTTCCCGACCACCGGCGCGGCGCCCATGTCGGAGCTCGTCACGCGCGTGCGGGAGCTCGAGGCGCTCGCGACGACCGACGACCTCACGGGGATCGCCTCTCGCCGGCACTGGCTCGCGCACGTGCGCTCCGAGCTGTCGGCCGGGGTGGCGGGCGGCATCATCGCCCTGGACATCGACGCCTTCAAGACGATCAACGACACGCACGGGCATCAGGTCGGCGACGTCGTCCTCTGCCAGGTGGCGCAGGCCGCGGCGACCGTCGGCTTCGCGGGCCGGCTCGGCGGCGACGAGCTCGCCGTGTGGGTGGCGGCCGGTTCGCGGTCCACGCGCGAGGTCGCCGAGCAGATCGTCCGGCGCGTTCGCCGTGACAGTCAGGCCGGCGGGCCCACGGTGACGGTCTCCGCGGGGACGGCGGCGACGACCGGCGGCGGTGACCTCGAGCGCCTGCTCGCGTGCGCCGACCAGGCGCTCTACGGCGCCAAGCGGCAGGGCCGCGACCGCGCGGTCGACATCGGGTACCCCGTCGCGGCGGCCTGAGGCGGCGCGCCGCGCGGGGCAGGCCGCCTCAGGCGGGCTGGGCCGCCCGCGTCTCGACGAAGACCGGGGTCACCGGCACGCCGAGGTGTCGCAGCTGGTGGACCACGTCGAGGTGCAGGCGGTCCCCGATCGGGTGTGGGCGGGTCTCGACGATGATCTCGTCGAACGGATACGTCCGGCGGACCTCCTCGACGGCGTCCATGACGTAGTGGCGGACCGAGACCGTCCCCTCGATCGGCGCCCCGACCTCCGCGACGAGAGGGCGAAGCAGCCCGTCGAGCTCCTCGCGCGCCGTGCGAACGCGGTCCCGGCGGCTCGGGTCCAGGTGCCATTCCACCGCGGCGGGGTTCGGGACGAGGAGCAGGAAGCGGACGGGGCCCCGCTGCGCGCGCTCACGCATGGCCTCCCGCAGGAGGGGCGTGGGCGCAGGGTGCTCGGCAACGACCAGCACGCGCGTCGGCTGGTTGGACTCAGGCATCTGGTGTCCTTTGTTGCGGCCCCGGAGGGCGGGTGTGTGGTCCCCCGATGCTACTCCCGGAGGGGCCGCGCGCCTAGCGTGCGAAACGCCCGTCCGGGCGGTTCGCCGTAGGCTGTGGGGTCCGATGAACTGGACCGTCGACATCCCCGCGGACAGCCTGCCCTCGCTGCCGCCTCTGCCCTCCGCCCTGCGGGCCGCCCTCGACGACGCGCTGTCGCGCCCGGCGGTGCAGCAGCCGAACTGGCCGGACCCCGAGTACGTCACCCGCGTGCGGTCCCTGCTCGAGGCCGTCCCGCCGATCACGGTCCCCGACGAGGTCGACCGCCTGCAGACGCGCCTCGGCGCCGTCGCGCGCGGCGAGGCCTTCCTCCTGCAGGGCGGCGACTGCGCGGAGACCTTCGTCGACAACACCGAGGAGCACCTGCGCGGGACGATCCGCACGCTGCTCCAGATGGCCGTCGTCCTGACCTACGGCGCCGCGACGCCCGTCGTGAAGGTCGGCCGGATCGCCGGCCAGTACGCGAAGCCGCGCAGCTCCGACGTCGACGCGCTCGGCCTGCCCTCCTACCGCGGCGACATGGTCAACGCCTTCGAGGCGACGCCGGAGGCCCGCCGCCCCGACCCGGGCCGCCTCCTGCGCGCCTACGCGAACGCCGCCGCCGCGATGAACCTCACGCGCGCGATCACCGGCGCTGGGCTCGCCGACCTGCACCACGTCCACGAGTGGAACATGGACTTCGTCTCGCAGTCCAACGCGGGCGAGCGCTACGAGCAGGTCGCGCGCGAGATCGACCGCGGCCTGCGCTTCATGACCGCCTGCGGGGTCGACGACGCCTCGCTGCGGACGGTCGAGATGTACTGCAGCCACGAGATGCTCGTCCTCGACTACGAGCGCGCGATGCTCCGCCTCCAGGGCGACCGGCTCTACGACCTCTCCGCCCACCAGCTCTGGATCGGCGACCGCACGCGTCAGCTCGACGGTGCGCACGTCGCGCTCGCCGCGCTCATCGCCAACCCGGTCGGCGTGAAGATCGGCCCGAAGACGACGCCGGAGGACGCGGTCGCCCTCCTTGAGCGCCTGGACGCCGATCGCATCGACGGCCGCGTGACGCTCGTCGCGCGCATGGGCAACGAGCGCGTCCGCGAGCAGCTGCCCCCGATCGTCGCCGCCGTCCGCGAGAGCGGCCACCTGCCGGTGTGGCAGTGCGACCCGATGCACGGCAACACCGAGGAGTCCCCGAGCGGGTACAAGACCCGCGACTTCGAGCGCGTCGTCGACGAGGTGAAGGGCTTCTTCGAGGTCCACCACGAGCTCGGCACGCACCCGGGCGGCATCCACGTCGAGCACACAGGGGAGGACGTCACCGAGTGCATCGGCGGCGCGCAGAACATCCTCCACGACGAGCTCGGCTCCCGCTACGAGACGGCGTGCGACCCGCGGCTGAACACGCAGCAGTCGCTCGAGCTCTCGTTCCTCGTCGCGGAGATGCTCCGCGGCGCGCCGGTCGCGAAGGCCTGACCGCCGCCGCCGGCGCCGCCGCCGCCCTCAGGCGGTGAGCGGCCCGCGGCGGCCGAGCATCGCCCGTCCGGCGACGACGAGCTTGCGGCGGGTGGGGACGACGACCCGGCCCGCCTCCCCGCGGGCCGTCTGGGCCTCCAGGCCCCGCAGGATCTCGCGGTACATGACGGCGGCCGCGCGGATCGCGGGCCGGCCGGCGGCGAGCGCGTCGACCCCGGCGAGGCCCTCCGCGTAGCGGGCGTCGGCCCGGGCGATCTGGTCGCGCAGGAGCGCGGCGCGCGCGCCGGGGACGGGCGGGCCGTGCGCCGCGACCGCCTCGGCGGAGACATAGCAGCGCCCGGCGGCCGCGTCCTCGTCGAGGTCGCGGAGGATGTTCGTCCGCTGCATCGCGATGCCGAGAGCGGCGGCGGCCCGCTCGGCCGCACCGACGTCGGCGCCCGGCCGCAGCCCGAGCAGCGAGGTCATGAGCAGGCCGACGGTCCCCGCGACCTGATGGCAGTAGCGGTCGACGTCCGCCTCGGTCGCGGGCGGGCGGTGGTCCAGGTCGGCGCGCATGCCCGCGCAGAAGTCGAGGACGGCCTGGCGCGGGACGGGATGGCGCGTCGCGAGGTCGGCGAGGATCTCGGCCTCGGGGCCGAGGGCCGTCCAGCCCGACGCCCACGCCTCGACCGCCTCCACGCGTGCGGCCGCGTGCGGATGCGCGTCGTCGACGAGGTCGTCGAGCGTGCGGAGCACGAGGTAGAGGAGGTAGACGTCGTCGCGCAGCTCGCGCGGCAGCAGCCGGGCGGCGAGTGCGAACGTCCGGCCGGCGCGACGCGTCGTCGTCCGGGCCTCGGCGACGCGGCCCGGCTCCTCGTCAGCGCGTAGCAGCATCGGCGACCTGGGGGCGGGGGCGGGACGCGGGGCGGTGGTCCTCCCCGACGAGGCCGGCGGTGATCTCGGCGCCGAGCAGGACGCCGGGGATGCCGGCGCCGGGGTGCGTCCCGCCGCCGACGCGGTACAGGCCGCGCACGCGCGGGTCGCGGTTCGGCGGTCGCAGCGCGGCGGACTGGTGGAGCGTCGGCTCGAGCGCGAAGGCGTTGCCGTCCGTCGCGCCGAGCTCGTCGGCGAAGTCCTGCGGTGTCATGCGGTGCTCGACCCGGATGCTCGCGTCCAGGCCGGTGAGGCCGAAGGTGCTCTCGAGGTCGCGGACGAGCGCGTCGCGCAGCCGGCCCGACTCGGCCGACCAGTCGATGCCGCTGCGGAGGTTCGGGACGGGGAGCAGGAAGCACAGCGAGTCGCCGCCCGCGGGCGCCATCCCGGGCTCGGTGCGGACCGGGGCGTGGACGTAGGTCGAGAACGTCGGCGCGATCCGCCCGCGCCGCGTGACGTCGCGGATGAAGCGCCGGTACCCGGTCCCGACGAGGAGCGTGTGGTGCAGGAGCTCGGGCTGGATGCGGTCGGTCCCGAGGTAGAGGAGGAAGCACGACATCGTCGGCTTCAGCGGGCGCCGCAGCCGCCGCGGCGGGGTGTCGAGGAGCGCGTCGACCTGCAGGACGTCGCCGTTGTGGACGACGGCGTCCGCCGGGACGTGCTCGCCGCCCGCGGTCCGCACGCCGGTGACGCGCCCGTGCGCGGTCTCGATCCGCGTGACGCGGTGGTTCGCGCCGCTGTGCACGTCGAGGGGCCGCGCCATCGCCTCGACGAGCGAGTAGACGCCGCCGTCGGTGTACCAGACGCCGTCGAGGAACTGGAGGTAGACGAGGGCGCCGTAGATCGCCGGCACGCGGAACGGGTCGCCGCCGATGAAGAGCGAGTGGAAGCTGAAGGCCTCGCGGATCCGCTCGTCCCTGAAGAAGCGGCTCGTCGCCGTCCACAGCGGGAGGGCCGCGCCGAGCCGGGCCATCTTCGGCGTGAAGCGGACGAGGTCGGCGAGGCTCGAGAACTCCCGGCGGCCCGCGCCGAGGATGCCCTCGCGGTAGATCTCGCCCATCGACGCCATGTACCGCGGGAAGGCCCGCGCGTCGCGCTCGCTGAAGCGGGCGATCTGCTCGCGCATCGCGTCCTCGTCGCGGACGAAGTCGAGGTGGTGCTCGGTCGCCGGGTCGGCCCAGTGGATGCGGTAGAAGGGGTCGAGCTCGCGCAGGCGGACCTCGCGGTGGAGGTCCAGGCCACCGGCGGCGAACGTCTCCTCCAGGACCCACGGCATCGTCACGAGCGACGGGCCGGTGTCCCACGTGAAGCCGCCGTCGGAGATCTGGTGCGCGCGGCCGCCGGGCCGGTCGCGCTGGTCGAGGACGACGACGTCGTGCCCAGCGCCCTGCAGGCGCAGCGCGCAGCCGAGCCCGCCGAGGCCGGCACCGATGACGACGACGCGGCTCACGACGCCTGGAGGTGGTCGGGGGCGAGGGCGGCGGCGCTCGGGGCGCCGGCGGCCCACACGGCGATCCGCAGCTGCTCGATGACCGTCGCCACCGCCGCGGCGGCGCGGTCCTCCTGCGCGGCGAGCAGGAGCTGGCGGGCGAGACCGGCGGCGACGGCGCCGAGGGCCAGGCACTTGGCCGCCTCGACGCCGTCGCGCACCCCGCCGGAGGCGATGACCGGCAGTGCGGGGGCGGCGGCGACCGCGCCGCGCACGGCGTCGGCGGTCGGCACGCCCCAGTCGGCGAAGGCGGCGGCGACGGCCTGGGCCCCCGGGTCGCGCTGCCCCTCGACGAGCGCCCAGTTCGTGCCGCCCGCGCCCGCGACGTCGACGGCGGCGACGCCCGCCGCGGCGAGCAGCGCGACGTCCTCCGGGTCCATGCCGAAGCCGACCTCCTTGACGACGACGGGCAGCGGATGCAGGTCGGCGACGGCGCGGGCGATGTCGTCGAGCGCGCGCGCGGAGACGGGCTCGCCCTCGGGCTGGACCGCCTCCTGGATCGGGTTCAGGTGGATGGAGAGCCCGTCGGCGTCGAGGAGGTCGACGATGCGCCGGGCGGCGTCGCGATCCTGGAGCTGGCTGCTCCCGAGGTTCGCGAGCAGCAGCGGCGGGCGCGCGGCGGAGCGGTAGGTGCCGAGCAGGCCCGCGTCCTGCAGGAGGGCGCGGCCGGACCCGAGCGTCAGCCCGATGCCGTGCTCGGCGGCGGCCTCGGCGAGGCGCATGTTCACGCGGCCCGCCTCGGGCGTGCCGCCCGTCATGGCGCTCACGAACAGCGGCGCCGCGAGCGTCTGGCCGAAGAGCGTCGTCGCGAGCGAGACGTCGGCGAGGTCTCGCCCGGGAAGCGCGCGATGGCGCAGGCGCAGCGCGTCGAGACCCGCGCCACGCGTGTGCAGGACGCCGGGCTGCGCGGCGATCCGGAGGTGGTCGGCCTTGCGGCCGGGGAGGGAGGCGAGCTCGGTCACGTGCGGGGGATACGGACGACGGCCGCCGGCGGTTCGCCGCCCATGCTGCGCCGGTGCCCGGATGACGCCCGGCCGTGTGCCGTCGCGGACCCCGGGTAGCCGGTCCGCAGACCACCACCCCGAATCAGGAGGAACGTCCGATGATCAACGGCATCTCCGCCGTCTGGCTGCCCGTCTCCGACATGGACCGCGCCGTCGACTTCTACGAGCAGAAGCTCGGCCTCACCGTGAAGGAACGGCAGCCCGAGTGGAGCGAGCTCGAGCTCGACGGCCAGTGCATCGGCCTCAACGGGCGTCCGGAGGAGACGGCAGGCGGCGACGGCGGGGCGCTCATCGCGTTCTCGGCGGGCGACAGCATCGAGGCCGAGGTCGAGCGCCTCAAGGGCGAGGGCGTCGAGTTCTCCGGCGGCATCTCCGACCACCCGTGGGGCCGGATCGTCCCGTTCAAGGACCCCGACGGGAACGACCTGCAGCTCTTCGCGCCGCCGGCCTGACCACGGCGGGCGGCCTGGCCTCGGCCTCGGCGGCGGCACGTCCGCCCGCCCGGGCCCGAGGCCGCGGAGGCCCCGGCGTCACCGCCGCTCGGCGAGGCGCTGGAGCGCCCGCGCCACACGGGACGGCGGCCCGGTCGCCTCGCGGTCGGGCTGGACCTGCAGCGCGTTGAGCGTCATCGCGAGCATCTCGTAGTGGCCGATGAGCAGCGGCAGCTCGATGAGCTCGCGCTCGCCGAGCTCCGCGGCGAGCGCCGCCCAGAGCGCGTCGTCGATCGTCCGCGCGTCGGCGTGCAGCGCGTCGGCCGCGCGGAGCAGCAGCGCCTGGCGCGGCGTCCAGCCCGCCGCGCCCGGGCCGTCGCCGGCGCGCGCGATCTGCTCCGCCGTGAGCCCGGCGAGCGCGCCGAGGCGGCGGTGGTGGCGGGCCTCGTACTCGCAGTGGCAGTTGTGGGCGACGCGGAGGATGACGAGCTCGGCGTCGGCGCGCGGGAGGACGCCGCCGGGCATGAGCGCGCCGGCGAAGGCGAGCCAGCGGCGGAAGAGGCCGCGGTGGCGCGCGAGCGTCGTGAAGACGTGCGGCGGCGGGCCGCCGGCGGCGACGCCGAGGACGCGGGTGATCGCGTCGTTGACGAGGCCGATGTCGGCGCGGCGGCCGGGCGGGATGCGCGGGCCGCTCATCGCATGCCCTCGGCGCGGGCCTTCGCGACCTGCCGGGAGAGGGTCCGGTTCATCGTCCGCATGACGAGCTCGTACGCGACGGGCAGGCGCTGGGCCCAGAAGTGACCGAAGCGGATGTCGGGCGAGGTGTAGACCATGTACCGCCCCTTGCGCACCCCGGCGAGGATGCACGCCGCGGCGTGCTCGGGGGTGACGGCGCGGCGCTCGAAGTGGTGGACGAGGCGCTTGATGCGCGGATGCTCGCGGTTGACGCCGACGATGTCGACCGTGCCGACGAGCGGGGTCGCGACGCCGCCGGGACAGACGAGGCTCACGCCGATGCCGTGCTCGCGCAGGTCGAAGCGCAGCACCTCGGAGACGCCGCGCAGGCCGAACTTCGTCGCGCTGTAGGCGGCGTGCCACGGCAGGCCGAAGAGCCCCGCCGCGGACGAGACGTTCACGAGGTGCCCGCCGCGGCCGGCCGCCATCATCGGCGGGACGAAGCACTCGATGACGTGGATCGGGCCCATGAGGTTCACGTCGACCAGCCGCCGCCAGTGCTCGTGGGTGAGGCGGTCGACGGAGCCCCAGGTCGAGATGCCGGCGACGTTCATGACGACGTCCATCGACCCGTGGGCGGCGTGGATCTGCGCGGCGAGGGCGACGACGGCGTCGTGGTCGGAGACGTCGGCGGCGGTGGCGGTGAGGACGGTCCCGCCGGCCGCGCGGATCTCGCCGGCGACCGCGTCGAGCGCCTCGGCGCGCAGGTCGGTGAGGTGCAGCCGCGCGCCGCGCCGGCCGGCCGCGACCGCCGTCGCACGGCCGATCCCGCTCGCGGCTCCCGTGATGAGCACGTGCTTGCCTGAGATGTCGACGCCGGCCACGAGCCGGACTCTACCTTCGGCGAACGCCGACGTACATCGATGGCTCCCAGCACCCACCGTCGCCGAGTGACACTTCACGCAGGACAGGTCTGCGCAGATTGTCAGTGGGCGCGCCGGGGCGGGGCGCCCACCCGCCGAGTGACAGTTCACGCAGGACAGGTCTGCGCAGGTTGTCATTCGGCGCGCCGGGGCGGGGGTCGGCCGGCGCGCCGAGCGCCCGGGCGGGGGCGCGTCGCCGGAAGCTCCCCGCGCCGGTCAGGGCGCGACGAGGCGGGTGCGCAGCCGCTCGAGCGTCTCCTCGCCGGCCCCCTGCGCGCGCAGCCAACTCTCGGCGCCGCCCGCCGCCCGCAGCGTCGCGAGCACCTCCGTGATCGCCGCCGCGGGGGCGTCGAGGATCTCGGGGCGGCGCTCGAGCAGCCGCTGCATGAGGTCCTCCTGGCCGCGGAACGTCCCCGCGGCCTGGAAGCGCTCGACGACGCCGGTCATGTTGCCCTGGGTGACGGCGTAGTCGGCGACGATCTCCTCCTCGGCGACGCCGACGGCGGCGAGCAGCACGGCGATGGCGACGCCCGTGCGGTCCTTCCCCGCGGCACAGTGCACGAGCACCGGCCCGGGGCCGTCGGCGGCGAGCGCGGCGATCGTCGCGAACCTCGGGCCGGCGTCGGCGAGCATCGCGAGGTAGAGCGTGACGAGGCCGCTGCCGGCCGCGGAGGAGAGCAGGTGGTCGAGGCTCGCGTCGGCCGAGAGGGGCACCTGGTGCACGGCCGCGCCGGGGATCGCGAGCGGGTGCTCGCCGTTGCCCTCCCGCGCCGAGCGCAGGTCGACGATCGTGCGCGGCGGCCACGCCCCGAGGCCCGGGGCGGCGTCGCCGGCGTACGGGGCGTCGCTCCGCAGCAGCACCCCGGCCCGGATCGTGCCGCCGTCGGCGAGGCGGAGGCCGCCGACGTCGCGGACGTTGCTCATGGACGTCATGACCGGACGCAGGATACGGCCGGCGCGCCAGGCGGTGTCATCGCGGTGTGGATGCTCCGGTGGCGTTTCGGCCGGCGGGAGCCCGTCCACGCCCAGATGATCACGCGCGTACATTTCAGCGCGCACGCGGCGCCCGCCGCTTGTGTCCCGCCGACGATCCGGACTAGGGTCGCTGGCATGGTCGAACGCGCCGCGCAACCCACGATCTCGGTCCTCCGGCGGCGGCTGATGCAGGCTGCGCGCGCGATGACGACGCCGCTGGCGCCGGACGACTACCTCGGGCTGCTGAACCCGGCGTGGTCGGCGCGGGAGCTCACCGGGCGGATCGTCCGGATCAAGCCGGAGACCGAGGACGCCTCGACCGTCGTCGTCAAGCCGAGCTTCCCGTGGCCCGGGCACCGACCGGGTCAGTACCTGCGCATCGGGGTCGAGCTCGACGGGATCCGCCACTGGCGCGCGTACTCCCTCACGTCCGATCCCGACCACCCCGAGGGGCTCGTGTCGATCACCGTCAAGCACGTGCCGGAGGGGCGCATGTCGCCCTTCTTCACGCGGCGGGCCGAGCCGGGGCAGATGGTCTACCTCGGCGAGGTCGAGGGCGAGTTCCGCCTGCCCAAGCCGCTGCCGGAGCGGGCGATCTTCATCAGCGCCGGGTCGGGGGTGACGCCGATCTGGGCGATGATCCGCGAGCTCGAGCGGCGCGGCGCGCTGAACGACGTCCTCCACGTCCACTGCGCGCGCGAGCCGGACAAGGTCATCTTCGGCCCGGACCTGCGGCGCATGGACCGCACCTACGACGGCTACACCCTCCACGAGCACCTCACCGGTCAGGTGCCGCGCATCACCCCGGAGTCCCTCGCCGCGATCTGCCCCGACTGGGCCGACCGCGAGACCTTCCTCTCCGGGCCGCGCGAGATGATGGACATGTTCGAGGAGCACTGGGAGGCGCACGGCGATCCCGACCGCCTCCACACCGAGCGCTTCCAGCCGGTCATCGGCACCGGCGACCAGGAGGTCGGGACGGGCGGGACCGTCCGCTTCCGCGTCACCGACGTCGACGCCGAGTGCGGGGTCGGCGTGTCGATCCTCGTCGGCGGGGAGGAGGCCGGGGCGCTGCTGCCGTACGGCTGCCGCCTCGGCATCTGCCACACCTGCGTGGGGAAGCTGCACTCCGGGCAGGTGAGGGATCTGCGCACCGGGGAGGTCCACGGAGAGCAGGGTCAGACCGTCCGCACGTGCGTCAACGCGCCCGAAGGTCACGTCGAGATCGAACTCTAGGAACGACACCGCATGCCTGCCGCCACCACGTACACGAGCGCCGACCCGCAGCATCCGCTGCACCGGCTGACCCCCGAGCAGATCGACGAGATCGGCGAGGCCTTCCAGGCGATTCACGACGAGGTCCGCGCCGACCTCGGGGAGCGCGACGCGGAGTACATCCGCTCGATCATCCAGTTCCACCGGCGCCTGGCCGCGCTCTCGCGGATCGTCCTCATGGCCTCGCGCTATCCGCCGGCGTGGGTCCTCGGGACGACCGGCCTGTCGGTCGCGAAGATCCTCGAGAACATGGAGATCGGCCACAACGTCCTGCACGGCCAGTGGGACTGGATGAACGACCCGAACATCCACTCCTCGACGTGGGACTGGGACACGGCGTCGACGTCCGCCTCGTGGAAGCACTCCCACAACTACCTGCACCACACGTACACAAACGTCGTCGGCAAGGACAAGGACGTCGGCTACGAGATCATGCGGGTGGACCCCAAGCAGGAGTGGGAGCCGCGCTTCCTCGCGCAGCCGCTCATCAACGTCCTGCTCATGCTCCTGTTCGAGTGGGGGGTCGCCTTCCACGACATGGACATCGAGGCGATCCGCAAGGGCGAGAAGCCGATCAGCGCGCTGAAGGAGGACCTGAAGGGCGTCGCGCAGAAGGGCGGCCGCCAGATCCTCAAGGACTACATCGCCTTCCCGCTGCTGTCCGGCCGCAAGGGCTTCAAGGCGACCCTCGCCGCGAACGCCACCGCGAACCTCGTCCGCAACATCTGGTCCAACGCGATCATCTTCTGCGGGCACTTCCCCGACCAGGCGTACACGTTCACCGAGGAGGAGGCGGCCGACGAGTCGCAGGGCGCGTGGTACATCCGCCAGCTCATCGGCGCCGCCAACATCGAGGGCAGCGACACCTTCCACCTCATGAGCGGCAACCTCAGCTACCAGGTGGAGCACCACCTCTTCCCGGACATGCCGAGCTCCCGGTACAAGGAGATCGCGCCGAAGGTGAAGGCCATCTGCGAGAAGTACGAGCTGCCCTACAACACCGGCCCGTTCCTCCAGCAGTGGCTCATGGTGCAGCGGACGATCCTCCGCCTCGCGTTCCCGGGCGGGTCCCCGCGGCCGAAGGCGCCGCCGTACGTCGCCCCGCCGGAGACGCACCGGCAGGTGCCGGTCGTGCACTCGGTGCAGGGGCCGATCCCGGCGTTCCCGTAGGCCGGGGCGTCTCCCCGGCCTGCCGCAGCTTCGGCCTCGGCGTCCCGGCGTCCCGGCGTCCCGGCGCCGCCGCGCCCCGGCGCCTTCAGGCGAGCGCCGCCATGCGCTCCTCGGCGCTGCCCTCGGCGGTGGCCGCGGGAGCGGCCGCCGGTGCCTCCTCCGGGAGGAAGGACGCGGCGAGCCGGATGAGGAGCCCGGCGCAGGCGATGCTCACCAGGGTGCAGAGGGTGACGATCGTCTTGTTCGTGTTCTGCGCGTGGATCGCGACGATGACCGCCGCGCCGGCGCCGAAGTTCGCCCCGAAGAACGTCACGGGGAAGATGACGAAGATCCCCATGAGGTCGAGGGGGCCGCGGGCCCGGGCGCGGAGCCGCGCCGCCGCGATGCCGAAGCACATGACCTGCGCGGTCTCGAGGACGCCGATGACGATCGGGTACTGGAGGACGCGGAAGACGTGCGGGCCCCAGTACGTGTAGGTGCCGGCGTTGATCCCGATCATCTCGAACGTGCACGACATGAGGAACTCGACCGCGGCGACCTTCAGCAGGCCCGAGCGCGTGAGCGTCCCCTGGCCGATCCTCCACACCATGTAGATCGCGGGCGCGCCGTAGAGGATCGCGTAGCCGCTGTGCGTCCACACGGGCTGCGGCACGTCGAACGCGGTGAAGAATGTCTGCAGGCCGTGGTCGGCGTAGAAGTAGAGCGAGAAGCCCTCGTCGTACAGCGGCTCCGCGAACGCGGCGACCATCGAGGAGAGGACGACCATGAAGTAGAACGGCGTCCGCTCCTTGCGCCCCATCTGGATCGCGACGGCGAGCAGGACGAACGTCAGCCCCCAGCTCGCGTAGGTGAACACGTCCTGACCCGTCTGGTTGAGGTGGTGGTGGATCGGAGCCGAGGCCATGCTCGCGACGCTCGCAGCGCGGGGGCGTCGGGACGACCCACCGGCGCGGGAGTTTCCTGCGCGTTGGGGGGAGGCGGCCGCCGTCTCCCCCCAAGGTGCACGCGCCTGCGTCGCCGGGAGGACGACCCGGAGCCGGGGCGGTCGTAGCGTCGGCGCATGGCCTTCATCGACCAGGTGGACCCGAACGCGCCGACCCGCGCGGTGAACCACCTCGCGCAGACGATCGAGACCGCGGCGTGCTGGGGCATCGCCGCCGTCCTCATCGTCTACGTCTTCCGGCTGTCCCGCCGGCAGGGGACCTGGCTGCCGCTCGCGCTCCCGCTCGCCGCCGCGCTGAACAGCTTCGGCGAGCCGCTCTTCGACCGCGGCTACCACCTGTTCTGGTACGCGCCCGGCCAATGGACCCTCGTCAGCACCTTCGGCTTCCCGCAGCCGGTCTGGGTCATGAGCGCGTACATCATCGTCTACGCGATCCCCGGCCTCGTCGTCATGCAGAAGGTGCGGGACGGCGTGTCGCGGCAGTGGATCTTCAAGGCGTTCGGCGTCATCTCGCTCGCCGTGGCGACGTGGGAGTCCCTCGCGATCTACGCCGGCACCTACACGTACTACGGCGACCACCCGTTCCGCGCGGGCGAGTACCCCGCGTGGCTCGGGGTCATGGAGGGCGCGCACATCACCGTGTGGGCGGTCCTCGTCGGCGTGCTCGCGCCGGTCATCGCGAAGGGCCCGCGCGTCCTGCTCGCCGTGCCGCTCTTCGCGGTGGCCTTCGCGACGGTCATGTACGGCGCGGGCCTGCCGGGCCTGGCGGTGACGAACGCGCACCCGATGCCGACGGCGGGGCTCTACCTCGGCGCGACCGCGAGCATGGCCCTCGCCGCCGTCATGGTGTGGCTCGTCGCGCAGCTGCTGCCCTCCGAGCGAGGCGCCGCGCGCGACGTCCCGGCGCTCCTGCGCCACCTGGCGGACCGGCTGAGCGCCGGCGCGCCCGCCGCCCCCGCGGCCGCCCCGGGTGCCGCGCCCGCGCCCGTCGCACCCGCGCCCGCCGCACCCGCGCCCGCCACGCCCGCGCCGGAGCCCCCGCTAGCCGCCCACTGAGCCGCCCACTCGGCGGCGTGCGGCCTCGTGGGGGATATGCCCCCACCGGACCGCACGCTGCCGTCCGTGGCGCCGGCGCAGGATGCACTAGCGTCGCGAGGCGTGCGCCTCGTCACCTACACGACCGCCGGCGGCGCCCCGCGTGCCGGCCGCCTGGAGGGGGACGCCGTCGTCCCGCTCGCCGCGCCGACGATGCTCGACTGGCTGCGCGGCGACGGGCGCGCCGACGCCGGCGAGGCCCCGGTCCCGCTGGCGGACGCCCGGCTGCTCGCGCCCGTCCCCGACCCGCCGAGCGTCCGCGACTTCTACGCGTTCGAGGGGCACGTGGCGACCGGCTGGCGGCGGCGCGGCGGCGACATCCCGCCGGCCTGGTACGACGCGCCGGTCTTCTACTTCTCGAACCCGGCGTCGATCGTCGGCCCGGGCGAGCCCGTCGCCCGCCCGGCGGCCACGCGCGAGCTCGACTTCGAGCTCGAGGTCGCCGCGGTCATCGGGGCCGGCGGCGAGATCGCGGGCTTCACGCTCATGAACGACCTCAGCGCGCGCGACGTGCAGCGCGCGGAGATGACCGTCGGGCTCGGCCCGGCGAAGGGGAAGGACTTCGCGACCGCGCTCGGGCCGTGGCTCGTCACACCGGACGAGTTGCCGCTGCGCGACGGGCGCCTGGACCTCGCGGCGACGGTGACGGTCGACGGCTACGAGGCGACGCGGACGACGGCGGCCGACATGTACTTCCCGTGGGACGCGCTCGTCGCGCAGGCCGCGCGCGACACGCGCCTGCGCCCGGGGGACGTCCTCGGCTCCGGCACGCTCGAGCGCGGCTGCCTGCTCGAGCTCGGGCCGCTGCCCGGCGGTCGCTGGCTCGAGCCCGGGGACACGGTCACGCTCGCCGCCGACGGCCTCGGCGAGCTCTCGACCCCGATCGTCTGACCCCAGGCTGCCGACGAGGTGTGACCGCTCAGACCGGCTGAGCCCGCCTGGGCGGTCACACCTCACCGCACCGGGCGCTCCAGCAGCGTCGAGAGGACGATCTGGGTCTGGGTGCGGCGGATGCCCGGTGCGTCGCGGAGGCGCTCGAGCGCCTGCTCGAGGTGCTCGGTGTCGCGCGCGTGGAGGTGGAGGATCGCGCTCGCCTCGCCGGCGACGGTGTAGGCCGCCGACACCTCGGGGTGGCGGCCCGCGGTCGCGAGGATCTCGCTGCCGGACATGTTCCCCTCGCAGAAGAGGGAGACGACGGCGTGCGTCGTCCACCCGAGCGCCACGTGGTCGAGGACCGCCGTGTAGGCGCGGATGACGCCCGCCGCCTCGAGGCGGTCGACCCGGCGCTTCACCGCCGGCGGGCTCAGGGACACCCGCGTGCCGATGTCCTGGAACGAGCGCCGCGCGTTCTCCCGGAGCAACGCAACGATCTGCTGGTCGATCTCGTCCATCTCCACCTCGAACACTCCTCCCACGCAACGGATCGCGGTTGTCAGGCCCATCAGATCAGAGAACCATTAACCACGTCCACCCACGAGGAGTCCCATGACGCCCCAGACCCTGCCGACGCCCGCGGCCGCCCCCGCGGCCGCCGACGACTTCATGCCGCTGAACGGCATCGACCACGTCGAGCTGTACGTCGGCAACGCCGCCCAGGCCGCGTACTTCTACGAGCACGCCTTCGGGTTCCGGCGCGTCGCCTACGCGGGCCTCGAGACCGGGGTGCGGGACCGCACCTCGCACGTCCTCGAGCAGGGGCGCATCCGCCTCGTCCTCACCGGGACGCTCTCCTCGCAGACGGACATCGCGCGCCACCACGCCCTCCACGGCGACGGGGTGAAGGTCATCGCCCTGAGCGTGCCGGACGTCGACCACGCCTACGCGGAGGCCGTCGCCCGCGGGGCCCGCGGCGTCCAGGCCCCGGTCGACCGCACCGACGCCGGCGGCCGTCTGCGCTACGCGAGCATCTGCGCGTACGGCGACACGCTGCACGCCTTCGTCGACCGCCACGACTACCACGGCGCCTTCGCCCCGGGCTACGTCGCCACCACCGCCGGACCCGGCACTGCGGCGCCGGGCCCGGACGGCGACGACCTCCTCCTCACGATCGACCACATCGTCGGCAACGTCGAGCTCGGCCACATGGAGGAGTGGGTCGGCTACTACGAGCGGGTCTTCGGGATGGTCGAGATGATCCACTTCTCCGACGAGGCGATCTCGACCGAGTACTCGGCGCTCATGTCGAAGGTCGTGGCCAGCGGGAACGGGCGCATCAAGTTCCCGATCAACGAGCCCGCCGAGGGACGCCGCAAGTCCCAGATCGACGAGTACCTCGACTTCTACGAGGGGGCGGGTGCGCAGCACATCGCCGTCGCGACGCGCGACATCGTCCACACCGTCGAGGCGCTCCGGGCCCGCGGCGTCGGCTTCCTCACCATCCCGGACGCGTACTACGACGACGTCGCCGAGCGGGTCCCCGCCGTCGCCGGTCAGCTCGCCGACCTGCGCGCGCAGGGGATCCTCGTCGATCACGACGACGAGGGGTACCTCCTGCAGATCTTCACGAGGCCCGTGGGGGACCGGCCGACCGTCTTCTTCGAGATCATCGAGCGCCACGGCGCGCGCGGGTTCGGCGAGGGCAACTTCAAGGCGCTCTTCGAGGCGATCGAGCGCGAGCAGGACGCGCGGGGAAACCTCTGATGCGCTACGAGACTCGCGGCGAGGTCCCGGCCAAGCGCCACGTCCAGGTCCGCCGCGACGGCCGGCTGCTCGTCGAGGAGGTCCTCGGCTTCGAGGGCTTCAGCGGCAACGAGTCGATCCTCTACCACCGCCACTCGCCGTGCCGGATCAAGGAGGTCGGCACGTTCACCCCGGTCGTCCGCGAGGAGTGGGTGCCGGACACCCACGTGCATCGCCTCACCGACACGGCCCCGATCCCGCCGGGCGGGGACTGGCTCGACGGCCGCCGCCTGCTGCAGTTCAACGGGGACATCGAGGTCTCCGTGTGCAAGCCGACCGAGCGCCGCGACGGCTTCTACCGCAACGGCGAGGGCGACGAGATCCTCTTCGTCCACCACGGCACGGGCGTCGTCGAGACGATCTTCGGGGACGTCCCCTACCGCCCGCACGACTACGTCGTCATCCCGCGCGGGACGACCTACCGCGTCGAGCCGGACCCCGGCTCCGGCCAGGTGTGGCTCTGCTTCACCACCCCCGGCGAGATCGAGACCCCCAAGCGCTACCGCAACCGCTACGGCCAGCTGCTGGAGGGCGCCCCGTACTGCCAGCGCGACTTCCACGCGCCGCGCGAGCTGCACGATCACGCCGCCGAGGACGGCCGCGAGCACGAGCTCGTCGTCCGCGTCCGCGACGGGTACCAGCGCTATGTCCTGGACCACCACCCGTTCGACGTCGTCGGCTGGGACGGCTACGTCTACCCGTACACCTTCAACACCGACGACTTCGAGCCGATCACCGGCCGCATCCACCAGCCGCCGCCCGTGCACCAGACCTTCCAGGGGCAGAACTTCGTCATCTGCTCGTTCTGCCCGCGCGAGCTCGATTACGACCCGCAGGCGATCGCGCTGCCCTACCACCACTCGAACGTCCAGTCCGAGGAGGCGATCTACTACGTCGACGGGCAGTTCGGCTCCCGCCGGGGCGTCGACGTCGGGATGATCACGCTGCACCCGAGCGGCCTGCCGCACGGCCCGCAGCCCGGGCTCGTCGAGGCGTCCCTCGGCGTCCGCCGCACGGAGGAGCTCGCGGTCATGTGGGACACCTTCCGGCCGCTGCGGCTGACGACGCTCTCGCGCGAGCACGACCAGCCCGGCTACGCGCTCTCGTGGTCGCGCGACCCGGAGACGGTGGGCTGAGCGGTGTTCGAGGAGGCCCAGCTCTACTCGCCGGTGACGCAGGACTCGGACGGCGCGGTCACCGTCCACCTCGCGGACGACCACCCCGGCGTCGCGGACCCGGTCTACCGGGCGCGGCGGGCCGCGATCGCGGCGGCGGCGCTCGCCTGGGAGGCCGGCCCACCCACTGCGCCCGTCCCGCACATCGACTACACCGAGGACGAGCAGGAGGTCTGGCGCACCGTCTGCCGCGAGCTCGCGCCCAAGCACGAGCGCTACGCGTGCCGCGCGTTCCGCGACGCCCTCGTCGCGCTCGACCTGCCGCGGGACCACATCCCGCAGCTCGCCGAGGTGACCGCCCGGCTGCAGGCGCTGAGCGGCTTCCGCTACGTCCCGGCCGCGGGGATCGTCCCGCTCGGCGACTTCTACGGCGCGCTGGCCGACCGGCGCTTCCACTCCACGCAGTACGTCCGTCACCACGCCGCGCCGCTCTACACGCCCGAGCCCGATCTCGTCCACGAGGTCATCGGGCACGGCCACCTGCTCGCCGATCCGCGCCTGGCCGAGGTCAACCGGCTCGCCGGCGAGGCCGCCCGCCGTGTCCGCACCCCCGAGGGGCTGCAGATGGTCGCCGACATCTTCTGGTTCACGATCGAGTTCGGCGTGCTCTTCGAGGACGGTGAGCTGCGGGCCTACGGGGCCGGGCTGCTCTCGTCCTACGGCGAGATCGAGGAGTTCCGCGCGGCCGACGTGCGGCCGCTCGACCTCGCCGCGATGGCGACGATCGACTACGACATCACGCACTACCAGCCGGTGCTCTTTGCGGCCGCGTCGATGGACCATCTCGTCGATACCGTCGGGGGCTTCTTCGCGACGTGCGACGACGCGACGGCCGAGCGCTTCGCGGCGACCGCCCACGCGTAGCGCGCGCGTGAAGATACCGCGACCCGTCCCTCGACGCCGGGTCGCGGTACCCGATCCGGTCACGATCCATAGGATTCGGTCGCACGTGACCGTCTCGGACCCCCGTTCCCGCCACAACCGCCCCGAGCGGGTCTACGTCTCCGGCCACCGGAATCCCGACACCGATTCGATCGGTGCCGCGATCGGCTACGCCGAGCTGAAGGCCCTGCTCGACCCCGAGCGCGAGTACCGGCCCGCCCGCCTCGGGGAGCTCAACGCGCAGACCACGTGGGCGCTCGAGCGGTGGGGCGCCGAGTCCCCGCACCTGCTCGTCCACATCAGCGTCCGGGCCGGCGACGTCATGCAGGAGGACTTCCCGGTCGCGAGCATGGACACGCCGCTGCGCACCGCCGGCCAGCAGATGGCCGCCGCGAGCCTCGACCTGCTGCCGGTCGTCGACGCCGAGGGCGTCCTCACCGGCGTGCTCACCGAGCGCTCCCTCGCGCGCCGGTACGTCCGCGACTCGCACGAGGTGCCGCAGCTCCTCGGCCCGACGTCCGTCGCGGCGATGGCGACCGTCCTGGAGGGCGACATCCTCGCCGGGCCGGGCGACCGTCGCGTCGACGGCCGGGTCCGTGTCCTCGCCCGGGACGTCGCGACCTTCGGTCCGTCGAGCCCGGCCGACGTCGCCGTCGTCGGCGACCGCCACGACGCGCAGCTACGCGTCCTGGAGCTCGGCATCGGCGTGCTCGTCATCAGCAGCGGCACCGCCGTTCCGGACGCGACGCTCGCCCTCGCCCGCGAGCGCGGCACCCCCGTCATCTCCACGCCGCTCGACTCGTACGTCGCCGGCCGGATGATCACGCTCTCGTGTCCCTGCCAGGCCCTCGCCGACTGCGACCCGCTGACGGTCCGGGCCCGCGACCTGCTCAACGACATCGACGAGGACATCAAGGACGCGAGCTACCGCGCCGCCGTCGTCGTCAACCGCGAGGGACACCCGATCGGGCTCGTCACCCGCGCCGACCTCGTCGATCCCCCGGCCCGCAAGGTCATCCTCGTCGACCACGCGGAGAGCGCCCAGTCGATCCCCGGCGTGGAGGAGGCCGAGATCGTCGAGATCCTCGACCACCACCACATCGGCTCGATCGAGACGACGCTGCCCGTCCGCGCGATCTTCGACCCGGTCGGCTCGACGAGCACGCTCGTCACCGAGCAGTTCCGCGCGGCGAGCCTCACGCCGTCGCGCGAGGCCGCGGGGATGCTGCTGTCGGCGATCCTGTCGGACACCGTCATCCTCACCTCGCCGACGACGACCGCGCGGGACGCGAAGGCGGTGCGCCATCTCGGCGAGCTGCTCGGCGTCGTCCCGGAGGAGTACGGCCGCGAGATGTTCGAGTCCACGAGCGACGTGTCCGGCCTCAGCGCCGAGGCGATCGTCGGGCGTGACCTCAAGGCCTACGAGCTCGCGAGCGGCCAGACCATCTGCATCGGCCAGGTCGAGACCGTCGGCGACTCGCTGCTCGAGCGCGTCGGCGAGCTGCGCGAGGCCACGGAGGCCCGGTTGTCCCTCGACGGCCACCGCCTCGTCGCGCTCATGGTCACCGACGTCGCGATCGGCTCGACCCATCTCGTCGTGGCCGGCGACGTCGCGCTCGCCGAGCGCGCGTTCGGCGCGTCGGCGAACGGCGGCGTCATCCCGCTGCCCGGCGTCATGAGCCGCAAGAAGCAGGTCGCACCGCGGCTCATGAAGGCGCGCTGACCCACCGCTCGTACCGGGCGCACCGGCGCCCGATGAGTTCCACCCGCTCGCGCCGTCCTTGCCGTACCGAGAGGCGAGACGACGAGGAGCGCGTGCCCGCAGGAGACGACAGCCCGGCGACCGTGGTCATGGTCGCCGACGACGGACGTGAGGTGGTGCTCGGGCCCGTGCACGCGCCCGGAGCCGGCTTCGCGCTCGTCGACACGCTTGCCCGGCTGCAGCTCCGCGCGCAGCGCCGGGGATGGACCCTCCGGCTGCGTGACGTCAGTCCGCAGCTGCGCGAGCTGCTCCAGCTCGTCGGGCTGGCGGGCGTCCTAGGCGTCGAGGCGGGCGGGGAGCCCGAACTGCGTGAAGAGCTCGGGGTACAGGAAGTGGTGGAGCCCCGTGATCCGCCCGTCTGAGGCCTCGACGACGACGATCGCCCACGGCGTCCAGCCGCCGTCGGGATCGGCGTTGTAGATCGCCGCGGCCGGCCCGCCGTTCGCCTGCGTCGGCACCACGCGAGAGCCCTCGCACTTGGCGCCGGCGCCGCGCATGAACGCGGCGACCTGCTCGGGACCGCGGACCCAGAGCGGGTACGGCGGCATCGAGAAGTCGGCGTCTTCGTGCAGGAGGGCCACGAGCGAGGCGATGTCGTAGCGCTCGAAGGCGTCGACGTAGCGCTCGAGGAGCGCCTGCTGCTCGGCGGGGACGCCGGCGCCCACCGGCGCGTCGCGGTCGAGGTCGAGCTTCGCGAGCGTCGCCCGCGCGCGCTGCAGCGCGCTGTTCACCGACGCGACGCTCATGTCGAGCAGCTCGCCGACCTCGGTCGCCTGCCAGCGCAGGACCTCGCGGAGGATGAGGACGGCGCGCTGGCGCGGAGGCAGGTGCTGGAGGGCGGCGACGAAGGCGAGGCGCAGCGTCTCGCGCGAGTCGGCGACGTCCGCCGGGTCGGCCTCCAGCGGCAGCAGGCGGGTGTCCGCCATCGGCTGCACCCAGGCGTGCTCGGGGAGCCGGTGGCCGAGGTCGTCGTCGGCCGCGGACGATGGCCCGAGATCCATCGGAACGGCCCGGCGCTGCGCGCCCTGGAGCATGTCGAAGCAGACGTTCGCGGCGATCCGGTAGAGCCAGGACTTCAGCGCGGCGCGGGCCTGGAGGCGGTCCGACGCGCGCCAGGCGCGGACCATCGTCTCCTGCACCGCGTCCTCGGCCTCCGAGCCGGAGCCGAGCATCCGGTAGCAGTACCCGGTCAGCGCGCGGCGGTGGGTCTCGAACTCGTGCTCGAGCGAGGCGTCGGGATCGGGGACGACGGTCACTGCGGGCATGGTAGAGGCAGCCTCCGGCGGTCTGGTGAACAAGAGGCGACCGCGCGCCCGTACGCGACGGCGAACGCCTCGGGGCAGGGACGGCCGGGAGCGGCGGAACTCATCGGTCGCGGCCAGGTCCTCGTCAGGTCGCGTTCAGGAACGCGTCACCCGCTCCTCGGCACCCTCGGTCGGATGCCCGTCCCCGTCCCCGTCCCCGTCCTCGCGTCGGTCACCCAGTCGCTCACCGACGCCGTCGCGAACCACGGCGTGTGGGCCGTCTTCGTCCTCATGGCGATCGACGCGCTGCTGCCGATCGGCGGGGAGCTCATCATGGTCGTCGCCGGCGCGATCGCCGCCGGTGCCCTCGCCGGGCATCCGGCGCTCTTCGGGCACGAGCTGTCGCGCGGCCTCGCGACCTACCTCGTCCTGGCGGTCAGCGGAACGCTCGGGTCCCTCGTCGGGGCCCTCGCCGGCTGGCGGATCGGGCAGTCGGCCGGCCGCGAGGCGATCGACCGCTGGGGCCGCTACATCCATCTCGGGCCGGGCCAGATGCACAAGGCGGAGCGCTGGTTCGACCGGCACGGCGCCGCCGCCGTCCTCTTCGGCCGCCTCACCCCGCTCGTGCGCTCGTTCATCTCGATCCCGGCGGGCCTCTTCGGCGAGCCGCTCGTCCGCTACGTCCTGCTGACGGTGCTCGCGTCGGCCATCTGGTGCTTCGGCTTCGCCGGCGCGGGCTGGGCACTCGGCTCGAGCTACAAGGACGTCGACAAGGTCACGCACCTCGTCGAGGCGCTCGTCGTCGTCGCGATCGTCGGCACCGGCGTCGCGCTCTGGCGCCGGCGCGGCGCCGCGGCCTGAGCCGGGGCGGCGCCCACGCGGCGCCGCGCGGGATCAGCCGGCGTCGAAGCCCATCCGGGCGAGGGTCTCCTGCGCGGCGCCGAGCGAGTCGGCGACCGAGAGCGTCTCCTCAAGGCCGCTGAGCCGCAGGACCCGCCGGGCGGGGCCGTCCGGGCAGAGGACGACGAGGCTCCGCTCGGCCCGCGTGTAGCGCAGCCGGGCGTTGAGCAGGATCGAGAGCCCGGTCGAGTCCATGAAGGAGACGGCGGTGAGGTCGACGATGACCGCGGGCTCCGCGCGCTCGCGCAGGCGCGCGGCGAGGGCGGGGGCCGTCGCGGCGTCGAGCTCCCCGGCGCAGGAGAGGAGGACGCAGCCGGGCGCGATGGCCCAGGCGCCCGGGTCCCGCTCCGGCGGCGCCGACGGGTCCGAGCTGGTGTCTCTGCGAACAGGCTGATCCGGCACCAGGACCGACGATACCCGCCCCAGGGCCGATCGGAGCATCCTCGGCCGGTCAGCCGGTGGCGTCGGCGAGCGCGGGGCGGTCGGACGCCTCCTCGTCGCGGAGCGTGTCGGCCATCTGGGCGAGGGCCTGGCGCAGCAACCGCGAGACGTGCATCTGGGAGATCCCGAGCTGCCCGGCGATCTCGGACTGCGTGAGCCCCTCGGCGAAGCGCATCGCGAGGATCCGCCGCTCGCGGTCGCGGAGCGTCTTCATGCCCGCGACGAGCTGCAGGTGGTGCTCGACCTGGGCGTACCCGGCGTCGCGGCCGCCGAGGAGGTCGAGCTCGGACCGCTCCTCGTCGATCGGGGCGTCGAGGGAGACCGTCGTGTAGTTGCGGGCGGCCTCCATCGTGTCGAGGACCTGCTCCTTCGTGAGGCCCGACTCGGCGGCGAGCTCGCCGATGCTCGGCATGCGCTGGAGCTTGCGGACGAGGCGCTCCTTGACCTTCGAGAGGAGGGCGTCGCGCTCCTGCACGTCGCGCGGGACGCGCATGCCCCAGCCGTGGTCGCGGAAGTGGCGGCGGATCTCGCCGGTGATGTTCGGGATCGCGAAGGTCGCGAACTTCACGCCTTGGTCGAGGTCGAAGCGATCGACCGCCTTGAGCAGGCCGATGGAGCCGGCCTGGACGAGGTCGTCGTAGCTCTGCCCGCGCTGCGCGTAGCGTCGTGCCACGTGGTGGACGATGGGCATGGTGCGTTCCACGAACTCCGCGCGCGCGGCGAAGTCGCCGTCGCGGTGGTAACGCTGGAGGAGTTCTTCCTCGGAGACCGGGTTCCGGGTAGGCGGCGTGCTCATCGGGATCGATCCTTTGCGGTGCTGACGGTGATGCTTTGGTCCTGCCCCACGGGCGCGCGGGGCAAACTCCGCGGTGTCAGACCACCGTCACCGCGCCCGCTCGGCGCCCCGGCGGGCGGGCCCCGCGGTGCCAAGCGCCGCGGTCCGCAGGCTGCGAGCGTTTAGGGTCCTTCGTTCGGGGAACCCGGAGGACACAGGTCTCCTACGTCCATGGTCAGCGCACCCGATTTCACCCTCTCGCTCCCCGCTCGCTCCGAGTCGGTCGGTGTCGTGCGGCATGTGCTCGGCGGGGTGGGAGACGCGTGGCCGGTGGACGCCGAGCTGCAGGACGACATCCTCATCGCCGTCGGCGAGGCGTGCGCGAACGTCGTCCTGCACGCCTACGCCGACGCGCCGGCCGGTGTGCTCGACGTCCGCGGCGGGACCGAGGACGGTCACGTCGTCGTCGTCATCCGCGACACGGGCCCGGGCATCGTCCCCCGGCCGCAGTCGAGCGGCCTCGGCATGGGACTGCCGCTCATGGCGGCGCTCACCGAGCGGATGGAGACCGGCCACGCCGACGACGGCGCGCACGAGGTGCGGCTCACGTTCCCCAAGGTGCGGCGGTGAGCACGCTCGGCGGTGCGCGGGACGGGCCCGCGGCCGCCGACTCGCTCGAGCGCGCGCGCCTCACCGTGCGGTGCGGGCCGCTCGCCCGCTCCCTCGCCTCACGCTTCGTCGCCGCCCTCGGCGCCGAGACGTCGCTGAGCGTCGACCGCGTCGACGAGGCGGGGATGCTCGCCGCCGCCGTCGCCGACCGCTGCGTCGAGCTGACGCCCGACGGCGAGCTCGACCTCACCGTCGCCGTCCGGGAGGACCTCCTCGAGCTCCGGGTCGGCCCGCTCGAGCCGGGCAGCGGCGCCCGGCTGCTCGGCAGCGACGCGACGCTCCCGGGCGGCGGCCCGATCCGGGGCTTCGCGACGAGCGTGGACATCCGTCGCACCCGCAACGGCCGCGACCTGCTGCGGGTCGTCGTGGCCGCGCATCCGCCGGGCCGCTGAGATCCGGGTTTGCGGGGCGCTGCTCCGGGTATCCAAAGATGCCGCCATGCCCAGCGCCCACTGCCCACACTGCCTGCTCGTCATCGCCGACGAGGGCGGGGACCGCTTCCCGCCCGTCCTCATGCGCTGCCCGCACTGCCGCCTCACCGTGGCGCCCGGGCGCGCCCGCTTCGACGTCGGCGACCACACGGGCAGCTCCGGCTCGGCCGCCGGCCTGCTCGTCAACGCCGCCCGCCGCACCGACGGCGAGGTGACGTCGCCGGAGGCCATCGAGGTCGCCGTCCGCCACGCCGCGGAGACGCTCGAGGTGCCGGTCGGACGGCTGCGGATGATCGACTACCAGCGCGTCGCCAATGGCGATGACACGATGCCGGGCCTCGCGTCGATCCTCGACACCCACGGCTCCTGGAAGCGTGCCCGGCGTGCCGTCGCCACCGGTGAGGCCGCTCCCGCCGAGGACGCCGCCGCGCTCGCCGACGCGCGCTGAGGTCCCGGCCGGCGAGGCCGGTCAGTAGTACGTCGTCCGCGTGCGGTGCGGCGGCGGCACCGCGAGCCCCTGCCCCCGCGTCCAGAGGATGTTGTCGAGCTCCCGCGGGGTGAGGCCGACGCGCGGCGCGATGAGCTCGACGGCCTGGACGGCGCAGGCCCGCAGCTCGGCCTCGGCCCCGCCGTGCGGCAGCAGCTCGCCGGCGTCGATGCGGGCGGCGAGCGCCGGGTCGACGACCTCGAGGACGCCGGCGGCGCGGAGGACCTGGGGGAGGACGTTGTCGGCGAACGCGGTGAGCGCGTGGGCGTCGTCGAAGCGGGCGACGCCGGCGAGGACGAGGTCGCTCGCCGCGATCTGCGCGCGCTTGAGGAAGCCGCGGTCCGCCCACATCGGCAGGGCCGCGAGCGCGGCGACGAGGCGGTCGGCCGACGGCTCGGCGGCGCGGACGACGTCGAGCGCCGTGCGGTCCCCGAGCCAGGTGCCGAGCTCGCGCAGCGCGGCGGCGAACAGGCCGATGAGCTCGTGCTCCGGCGGCTGGCCCAGGAGCGCCCCGACGGTGGGCGCGTCGACCGTGCGCAGGGCGGCGGCGTCCCAGGCCTCACCGGCCCGCCACCGCTCGGCGAGCGCGCGGGCGACCGCCTCGTAGCCCAGGCCGGGGAGCTCGGCGAACCACCCCGAGCCGAAGTTGACGGCGTCGAGGGCGAGGACGTAGGCGGCGACCTCGGCCGGGCTGCCCTCGACGAAGTGGTCGGTGGGGTCGAGCACCGGGACGGGCCCGCCGGACACCCGGTCGAGGGCCTCCGGGACGATCCGCACCTGCCGGGCCCCGGCCGCGAGCCGGCGGCACGCCTCCCGCACCTCCGCCGTCGCGCTCACCCGCACAGCCTCGCAGCTTCGCGGTCGCATAACGTCCCCGCCCATGTGGCGCCCCCGGTCTGCCCGCTCCGTCGTCCTGCTCGCCGCGGCGGCCCTCGCCGCGCCGCTCCTGGGCGGCTGCGGCGGTGACTCGAGCCCGTCCGCGAAGGCCCGTCCCGCCGTCCGCGTCGCGCTCGACTTCACGCCGAACGCGGTCCATGCGCCGATCTTCGCCGCCGCCCGTGACGGCGCCGACGCCCGCCACGACATCCGGCTGCAGGTCGTCCGTCCCGGAAGCCAGCCCGACTCGCTCAAGGCGCTGCTCAGCGGCCGCGCCGACATCGCCGTCCTCGACATCCAGGACCTCGCGATCGCGCGCGGCAAGGGCGTGCCCGTCGCGGGGATCGGCGCGCTCGTCGAACGCCCGCTCGGGGCGCTCATCGCGCAGCCGTCCGTCCGGCGCCCGCGTGACCTCGACGGGCAGCGCGTCGGCGTCTCCGGCCTGCCGTCCGACGGGCCGTTCGTCAAGGCGATCGTGCAGCACGACGGCGGCGACTTCGGCTCGATCCACCAGGTGACGATCGGGTTCGCGGCCGTGAGCGCGCTGCTCGGGAAGAAGGTCGCCGCGGTGCCGGCGTTCTGGAACGTCGAGGGCATCGTCCTCAAGCAGCGCGGCCGGACCTTCCGTGAGTTCCGGATCGACGACTACGGCGCGCCCCGCTTCCCCGAGGTCGTCCTCGTGACGAAGACCGCCTACCTGCAGGCCCACCGCGACCGGGTGGAGGCGGCGCTCGGGGCGATCCGCGACGGCGCGAAGGACGTCCGCGCGCACCCGGGCCCGGCGATCCGCGAGATCGCGAAGGAGTCGGGCGGCGCCGGCCTCGCGCTCACCCGCGCGCAGTTCGCCGCGCTGCGCCCGATCGTCGACCCGCAGCTGACGCTCCACCGCCCGATCCTCGAGGCGTGGGCCGCGTGGCTCGCGAAGGTCGGCCAGGTTCGGCAGGCGCCGGACATCGGCGCGGACTTCGTCTTCGGGCTCTAGCTAGGCGCCGCCGCGGTCAGGCGCCCCCGCCGACCCGCTCCAGCAGGCGCAGGAGCGTCGCGGCGTCCTCCGGCGGCAGGTCGCGCAGGCCCGCCGGCGGCTCGCCGAGGATCGCGTCGGCGCGGGCGGCGGCGGCCTCGCCCTCGCGGGTCAGGCGCACGAGCTTCGCGCGGCGGTCCTCGGGGTGGGGCTCGCGGAGGACGAGCCCGCGCTGCTCGAGGTCGTCGACGATGAGCGTCACGTAGGGCGGGTCGGCGAGGAGCTTCGCGGCGAGGGCGCGGAGGGTCAGCGGCCCGGCGGCGAGCCGGCGCAGGGCCTGCACCCGCGCGAAGCTTAGGCCGAGCGCCTCGGAGACCGCGGTCTTGCGGTCCTGGCTCAGGACGAGGTCGGACATCGCGCGCCAGGCGCGCTCGGCGTCGGTCGTGCTCATCGCAGCGCCTCCGGGCCGCCGCCGAGGCGGGTGGCGGTCCGCACGGCGCTCGCGCGCGCCGCCGCGGTGCTCGCGGCGACGCCGAGCGCGACGATCGCCAGCGCGAGCCCGGCCCCGAGCCACCAGGCGGGGTGGCTCGACGTGGCGAGGTCGGCGTGGAGGGAGCGGGTCACCCCCGCGGTCGCGACGGCGCCGACGATGGCGACGCCGAGCGTCTGGCCGACCATGCGGCTCGTCGTCGCCACCGCGGCCGCCACCCCTGCCTGCGCGGGCGGCATGCCGGACACCGCGGTGACGGTGATCGGCGGGTTGATCGCCCCGAAGCCGGCGCCGAAGACGCAGTAGGCGGCGAGCAGCCGGACGAGCGACGTGTCCGCGGTGAGCGACGTGAGCATGAGGCTGCCGACGGCGAGGCCGAGGCCGCCGGCGACGAGCGGCAGGCGCACGCCCCGCGTCCCGACGACGCGCCCCGAGAGCGGGCTGACGAGGATCGTCATCGCCGCCATCGGCAGCGTGCAGAGCCCGGCGGAGGCGGGCGAGAGGCCGCGGACCTCCTGGAGGTAGAGGGTGTTGACGAAGAGGAACCCGGCGAAGGCGGCGAAGCCCGCGACGGCGATGACCGTGGCGGCGGCGAACGGGCGGCTCGCGAAGAAGCGCAGCTCGACGAGCGGCTCCGTGCGGCGCAGCTCGTAGGAGACGAAGGCGGCGAGCGCGAGCGCGGCCAGCGCGCCGAGCCCGACGATGCCGGCGGAGCCCCAGCCGAGCTCCGGGCCCTCGATGATCGCGGAGGTGAGGCTCGCGAGCAGCACGATGGCGAGGCCCTGGCCGACCGGGTCGGGCCGGCGGGCCCGCGGCGCGCGGGACTCGGGGACGAAGCGGGTCGTGAGCACGATGGCGGCGAGCCCGATCGGGAGGTTCACGAGGAACACCGCCCGCCAGCTGAGCGGGACGAGCACGCCGCCGAGCACCGGCCCGAGCGCGAGGCTCACCCCGAAGACGGCGCCCCAGACGCCGATCGCCTGCGCCCGCTCGCGCGGGTCCTCGAAGGTGTTCCGGATGATCGACATCGCGACCGGGTTGAGCATCGAGGCGCCGACGCCCTGCAGCGCGCGGAAGGCGATGAGCCAGCCGATGCCGGGGGCGAGGCTGCAGGCGAGCGAGGCGACGGTGAACAGCACGAGGCCGACGCGGAAGATGCGGCGGCGGCCGAGCCGGTCGGCGGTCGAGCCGCTGAGCATGAGGAGGCTCGCGAGGACGACGGTGTAGGCGGCGATGGCCCACTGCAGCGCGGGGACCGACGCGTGCAGGTCGCCTTGGATCGCGGGGAGGGCGACGTTCACGATCGTCGTGTCCATCCCGACGATGAGGAGGCTCAGGCAGCAGATGGCGAGCACGAGCCGCGGCCGGGCGTGCGCGCCGGGAGGCTGCGGCGGTGCGGTGGTGACAGCCATATAACCGTTATACCACCACAATCAAACGGCGGACGACCGCAGTGAGTGGCAGCTCACCCGCGCAATGCGGCGGTCAGCTGTCACTCGCCGGGGCGGGCGTCTCGCTCAGGCCCGCTCGAAGCGGATGACGTGCTCGCTGCGGTCCTCGCGCACGCGGCCGTCGGCGACGAGCAGGTCGAGGTGGCCGAGCACCTCGCTGAGCGTGAGGAAGACCTGCGTGATGGCGACCGGTCCCCATGTCGCCGTCGCGATCTCGTGGGCCGTCATCGGGCCGGCCGACAGGTGGTCGTAGAAGCGCTCGGCGCGGCGGTCGTGCTCCGCGAGACGGGTGGCGACGAGCGCGCGGTGGTCGGTCACCGGGTCGCGGTGCCCGCCGAGGACGAGGTCGACGTCCATCTCCGCCGTCGCCCGCAGCGACGCCCGGTACTCGATGAGCGTGTGCGGCCGGCTGCCGTCCCAGCCGGGCGTCAGCGGCCGCGAGATGACCGCGTTCGACGAGATGCCGGCGAGCAGGTGGTCCCCCGCGACGAGGATCCGGCGCTCGGCGTCGTGGAGGACGATGTCCGAGGGCGAGTGGCCCGGGCGGTGGTGCACGACGAGCTCACGGCCGGCGAGCGCGATCGTCGCCCCGGGCGCGAGCGGGCGGTCCACCCGCGAGGAGGCGCCGTAGCCGTGGAGGATGTCGCCAACGGCGCGCAGCGCATCCGCGACGTGGTCCTCGACGCCGTGGCGCTGCATGAGCAGCAACGCGTCGTCGTCGTTCTCGGCGGAGTGCGTCTCCCAGTCGGCGAGCTTCGGCGCGTAGATGTCGAGGCAGGAGATCTCGGCGTTCGTGCGCTGCGCGAAGACGTGCGCGAGGCCCATGTGGTCGGCGTGCTGATGGGTGACGACGAGGAGCTCGATGTCCTGGACGCCGTGGCCGATGGCGGTGAGCTGCCGGTCGAGGTCGAGCAGGGACGTCGCCGTGTTCGGCCCGCAGTCGACGAGCGTCAGCGGGTCGTCCTCGATGAGGTAGCAGTTGACGTCGCCGATCCCGAACGGCGTCTGGATCGGGAGGCAGTGGATCCCGGCCTCGCGGGCGAGGTCCAGCGCCGCGGCGGCCGCCTCGCGATCATCGGTCCTGGCGTCCACCCGCTCAGCGTACAACCCGTCAGCCGCTGACGCCCGCCGTTTGCGACCCACCGTACGCCGGTGTTACGTTCGCATGGCCCCGCTCCGGCGGGGCTTGCGGGCGGTCACAGGAGCCGCCCGCCCCGACGAAGGGCCGGCCACGTGGGAGGGAGAGAGCCGACGACGGGACGGCGGGGTTCGCCCGCCGCGCTCCAGGACCCGATGATCGTCGGGACGATGATCCTCGTGCTCGCGCTCGTCGGGATCGTCATCTCCTACCGGGCGAACCAGGGGCTGCCGTTCGTCCCGTCGTACGAGGTCCGGGCCGCCGTCCCCGACGCCGCCGAGCTCACGGTGAACGGGAGCGAGGTGCGGGTCGGCGGGGCCCGCGTCGGCGTCGTCACCGGCGTGGAGGCGATGCCGCCGCGCGGCCGTACCCCGGCGTACGCGATCGTGACGATGGCGCTCGAGACCCGCGAGGAGCGGCTCCCGGTCGACACCCGGGTGACGGTCCGGCCGCGCTCGATCCTCGGCGCGAAGTACGTCGACCTGCGCCGCGGCCACGCGCGGTCCGGCGTTCCCCCTGGCGGGCTGCTGCCGCTGTCGGACGCGCGACCGGTCGTCGAGCTCGACGAGGCGTTCGACGTGTTCGACGACGCGACGAGCCGCCGCGTGCGGAGCGTCGTCACCGACCTCGGGGACGGCCTCGCGGGGCGCGGGGCGGACGTCAACGCGACGCTCGCGGCGGCCCGCCGGGCCACGGCGCCGCTGGAGCGCGTCGCCCGCGCCGCGGTCGTCCCCGCCGCGCCGCTGCGCCGGCTGGTCGGGGGCGTCGCGTCCGCGACGGCGGCGCTCGCCCCGGCGGCGCCGCTCCTGCCCGGCCTGCTCGCCGCGGGCGGGCGCACCCTCGGCGCCGTGGACGCCGCCGCCCCGGCGACGGCGCAGACGCTCGACGCGCTCGCGCCGACGGAGGACGCCCTCCGCGTGGCGCTCACCCGCGCCCGGCCCGTCCTCGCCGACGCGGCGGCGATCGCCCGCGGCCTGCGCACCGCGACGCCGCTGCTGCGCCCCGTGCTCGCCCGGGGCCGCGACGCGCTCGTCGCGGGCACCCCGGTCCTGCGGCGGGTGCCGTCGCTCGCGGACGGCTTCGGCCGCGCGCTCGACGCCCTCCGCGCCGCGGCCCGTGACCCGGCCGCCGCCGGGTCGCTGCGGCTGCTCACCGCGACCGTGCGCGCGGTCGGCGGGATCCTCTCGGCGTGGCTGCCCGCCCAGCGCCACTGCAACCTCATGGGGGTGAGCTTCGGCAACACGACGTCGGCGCTCATCGGCGGAGGGCCGGACGCGACGGAGCTGAACGGGACGATCATCGTCGGGGAGGCCGGGCAGGACCACCCGAGCGCGCACGTCGCCGAGCGGCTCCACGTGAACCCGGTCCCGCACGAGAACGACGCCGAGTGCGAGGCCGGCAACGAGCCCTTCGCGAAGGGCCTCGCGATCGGGAACCCGCCCGGCCTGCAGAACGGCCCGGTCGAGCGGACGGCCCCGCCGCCCGGGGTCCTGGAGCGCGGCCGCGCGGCCGGATTCGTGCCCTGAACAGGCGGCCTGAACCCGATTTACCCCTCCGCCAGGGGAGCGGCGCCCCCCGTTCGGGCCTGGCCCGTGGACAACACCGGTGCGAACCTGCTCATGTAGGGCACCAGCCGTCCGTCCCGTCACGCCCATGGCCACCGCCACCGTCCCCTCAGCCCGCCCGCCCGCCGGTCACGAACCGCCGCCGCCCGTCGCCGGCGACCGCGCCCCGAACGAGGTCCTCCATGCCGCCCTCTGAGTCTCTCGATGCGCTCCTCGCGCGCATCCACGCCGCCGAGCGCGGCCCGCACGTCGCGGCCGCCTTCGATTACGACGGGACGCTCATCTCCGGGTACTCGGCCGGGGCGTTCTACCAGCACCGGATCAGGTCCGGCGACATGGGTCCCATCGAGCTCGCCCGCACCGCGCTCATCGCGCGCCGCGGGATCGCCGACCCCTCCGAGTTCGCCACCTTCTTCACCTTCGCGCTCGAGGCGTGGATCGGGACGGAGGAGGCCGACCTCGAGGCGCTCGGCGACAAGCTCTTCAAGGGGACGATCGCGTCGAAGCTCCACCACGAGGCGTTCGCGCTCGTGGAGGCCCACCGCGAGATGGGTCACACGCTCGTGCTCGCGTCCTCGGCGATGCGCTTCCAGACCGAGCCGATGGCCCGCGAGCTCGGCATCGAGCACGTCCTCTCGACCGAGATCGAGATCGTCGACGGCCGGGTCACCGGCGGCGTCGTCGGCAAGCCGCTGTTCGGGCCCGAGAAGGCCCGCGGGCTCCGCGACCTCGCGCAGGCCGAGGGCCTCGACCTCGAGCAGTCCTTCGCGTACTCCAACGGCCGCGAGGACATCCCGTTCCTCGAGGCGGTCGGGCACGCGGCGGCGATCGAGCCCGACGCCGAGCTCTGGGCTGAGGCCGCGCTGCGCGGCTGGCCCGTCCTGCGCTGCGCCCCGCCGCCGTCGAGCATCCCGGGGCCGAAGGACGTCGCCCGGACCGCCGCGTTCTACGGCGGACTGCTCGGCGCCATGGGCATCGGCACGGGGGTCGGCCTGCTCTCGCGCAGGCGCAGCGCGATGAGCGACATCGGCATGGGCATGGGGACGGACGTCGCGCTGAAGCTCGCCGGCGTCGACGTCCGCGTGGTGCGCGGCAGCGAGCACCTCTGGTCGCACCGCCCCGCCGTCTTCATCTTCAACCACCAGAGCAAGATGGATCCGATGGTCGTCACGAAGCTCATCCGCGAGGACTTCACCGCCGTCGGCAAGGCCCAGGCGAAGAACGTCCCCGTCTTCGGCCAGTTCTTCCAGCTCGCGGGGATGACGTTCATCGACCGCAGCGACAACGCGAAGGCCCGCGAGGCGCTGGAGCCCGTCGTCGAGGCGATCCGGGGCGGCAAGTCGCTCATGATCGCCCCGGAGGGCACGCGGACCCCGACCCCGCGGCTCGGCCCGTTCAAGAAGGGCCCGTTCCACATCGCGATGCAGGCGGGCGTCCCGATCGTCCCGATCGTCCTGAAGGGCATCCACACCGTGCAGTCGCGCGGCGGGCAGCTCATCCACCCGGGCACGGTCGAGGTCGTCGTCCTGCCGCCCTTCCTCACGGACAGGTGGAAGCCGAGGACGGTGGGCATCCACGCCGACGAGGTGCGGGACGCGATGCTCGAGATCCTGCGCGACTGGCCGACGGCCACCAACGGCAAGGGAGCACACTGATGGCGACAGGTATCCGCGAGGACGGCGTCCTCGACTGGGGCGCGGGCAACGCGCTGAACCCGCTGGAGACGGTCATGTGGCGGGCCGAGGTGGACCCGACGCTCAACTCGACCGTCCTCGCGCTCGAGATCCTCGACCGCTCCCCGGACTGGCCCCGCTTCCGCGCCGCGCACGAGTGGGGCTGCAGCGTCGTGCCGCGGTTCCGCCAGCGTGTCGTCGACGGGCCCGCCGGGCTCGGTCAGCCGATCTGGGTCGTCGATCCGCGCTTCGACCTCGACCATCACGTCCGCCGGGTCGTCCTCCCCGACGGGTCGACCTACCGCGACATGCTCGACCGGGTGCAGGCGGTGGCGACGGTGCCGTTCGACCGCTCGCGCCCGCCGTGGCAGGCGATCCTGCTCGAGGGCCTGCCGGACGGTCGCGCCGCCTACGCGCTGAAGATGCACCACGCGACGCTCGACGGCATGGCGGGCATGCAGCTCCTCGGCGGCCTGCACTCCCGGCAGCGCGAGCCGACGAAGGGCAAGAAGATGCCGCCGCCGCCCGCGGCCGGGAGCACGTCGTCGCTCGCCGTCGTCACCCGGCAGGCGGGCAAGGACGTCGGCGGCCTCGTCGGGCTCGCCCGCTCGGCCCCGGGCCGCCTGCTGCGGATCGGCCGGCCCGACCGCGCCGCGCGTGACCTCGCCGCGTACGTCGCGTCGCTGCGGCGCGTCCTGGGCGACTCGGGCGCCGAGCCGTCACCGCTGCTCACCGGCCGCAGCCACGACTGGCACTTCGGGATGATCGACCTGAAGTTCAAGGACCTGCGCGCCGCCGCGAAGGTCGCCGACGCGTCGCTCAACGACGCCTTCCTCGCGGCGCTGCTCGGCGGGTTCCGCCGCTATCACGAGCAGCTCGGCGTCCCGATCCGGACGATGCCGTTCGCGATGCCGATCTCGGTGCGCAAGGAGGGGGAGACCGGGGGCAACGCGTTCGCCGCCGCGCGCCTGGCGGGCCCCGTCGGCGAGAAGGACCCCGTCAAGCGGATGAAGATCCTCGGCAAGGCCGTCCGCGCCGTCCGCGAGGAGCCCGCGCTCAACGGCGTCGGGGCGATGGCGCCGGCGCTCGCCCGCCTGCCCGGGCCGGTCATCGCGCAGCTCGCCGGGTCGCTGACGAAGGCGAACGACCTGCAGGCCTCCAACGTCCCCGGCATCCGCGAGGAGGTCTTCCTCGCCGGCGCGAAGGTCGAGCGGATGTACGGCTACGCGCCGCTGCCCGGCTGCGCGGCGATGATCGTCCTCTTCTCGCACGCGGACCTGTGCTGCGTCGCGGTGAACCTCGACCCGGCGGCGATCACCGAGCCCGAGCGCTTCGGCCGCTGTCTCGTCGAGGGCTTCGGCGAGGTCCTCGACCTCGTGCCGGGCGCCGAGCCCGCGGTGTGGCAGCGATGAGCGCGGGCCCGCACGAGACGCCCGCGAGCTACGCCGGCGGGAGCGGCTCGCCGCTCGTCCTGCTCCACGGCTTCACCGGGAGCTGGCGGGTGTGGCGCCCGCTGCTGCCGGCGCTCACCGCGCACCATGCGGTCTTCGCGCCGTCGCTGCCCGGGCACGCGGGGGCGGAGGCGCCGGCGCCCGGCTTCGGCGGGACGATCGCCGAGCTCGTCGACGGGCTGGAGGCGAAGCTCGACGCGGCCGGCATCGAGCGGGCGCACCTCGTCGGCAACTCGCTCGGCGGCTGGATGGCGCTCGAGCTCGGGCGCCGCGGCCGCGCGCTGTCGGTGCTCGCGCTGTCCCCGGCGGGCGGCTGGCGGAGCCCGCGCGACCTGAAGCGCGTCGTCGGCCTCATGCGCGGCGGGCGGCTGATGATGGAGCGCGGCGGTGCGGGCCTGACCCCGCTGCTCGCGCGGCCCCGCTTCCGCCGCCTCATGCTCCGCAGCGTCGCCGAGCACGGTGAGCGCGTTCCGCCCGCCGCGGTCGCCGAGATGCTCGAGGAGGCGCTCGGCTGCGTCGCCTTCGACGCGATCCTCACCTCGATCCGGACCGGGACGCCGCTGCCGGCCGCCCCCGCGGCCGACTACCCGATCCGCATCGCCTGGAGCGAGAAGGACCGCACGATCCCGCTCGAGCGCTACGGCCGCCCGCTCGTCGCGAACGTCCCCGGCGCCGAGCTCACGATCCTCCCCGGCGTCGGGCACGTCCCGATGTTCGACGACCCCGAGCTCGTCGCGCGGAACATCCTCGAGGTCGCGGCGGCGGCCGACGCGAAGGCCGCCGTCGCCGCCTGACCCGCCGAGGGGCGGGGGCGGCGGCCGGGTCAGGCGACCGGCCCGCGCTTCCGGCACCAGTCGACGAACCACTGCAGCGCCTCGGGGTTCGCGAGCGAGCCGGCGTTCGCGGCCGACCCGGGGTCGCGGCCCATCATGAGCTTCTTGATCGGCACCTCGAGGAGCTTGCCGGTGAGCGTCTTCGGCAGGTCGGGCGCGGCGACGAGCTCGTCGGGGACGTGGCGGGGGGACGCGTCGCTGCGGATGCTCGCGGCGACCTGCTTCGTCAGCTCGGGCGTGAGCTCGACGCCGTCCTCGAGGACGACGAAGAGGCCGAGCCAGCTGTCGCCCGTGCCGCTCGCGGGCGGGACGTCGACGGCGAGCGCGTCCGCGATCCCGTCGACGGCGAGGACGGCGGCGTAGATCTCCGCGGTGCCCATGCGGATGCCGCCGCGGTTGATCGTCGAGTCGCTGCGCCCGTAGATGATCGCCGAGCCACGCGCGGTGATGCGGATCCAGTCGCCGTGGCGCCAGACCCCGGGGAAGAGCTCGAAGTACGAGTCGCGGTAGCGCTCGCCGCCGGCGTCGTTCCAGAACTTCACCGGCATCGACGGCATCGGCTCGGTGACGACGAGCTCGCCGACCTCGTCGACGACGGCACGGCCGTCGTCGTCCCACGCCTCGACCTTCACGCCGAGCATCCGGGCCGACAGCTCGCCGACGTGGACGGGCATGAGCGGCGCGCCGCCGAAGAAGCCGCCCGCGATGTCGGTGCCCCCGGAGGTGGACACGGTCCAGATGTGCGGGCCGACGTGCTCGGCGATCCACGAGAAGCCCTCGGGCGCCAGCGGCGAGCCGGTGACGCCGACGCAGCGCAGGTTCGCGAGCTCGCGGCCCTGGGCCGGCTCGACCCCCGCGCGCATGCACCCGTGGATGAACGCGGCGCCCGCGCCGAAGAGCGCGGCGCCGGACTCGTCGGCGACGTCCCACAGCGTGTCGAGCGACGGGTAGCCCGGGTTGCCGTCGTAGAGGACGATCGAGACGTCCGACAGCAGGCCGCAGACGAGGTAGTTCCACATGATCCAGCCGGTGGTCGTGAACCACAGGACGCGGTCGCCGGGCTTGTTGTCCTGGTGCAGCCGCCACGTCTTGAGGTGCTCGAGGAGCGGGCCGCCGTGGCCGTGGACGATCGGCTTCGGCAGGCCGGTCGTGCCGGACGAGTAGACGATCCACAGCGGGTGGTCGAAGGGGACGCGCTCGAAGGCGAGCGGCTCCTCGGTCGCGGGGAACGCCTCCGCCCAGCCGCCCTCGGTCCCGAGGTACGGCAGCACGATCGTCCGCTCCACCGTCGGCAGGGCCGCCGCCAGCTCGTGGACGATCTGCGTGCGGTCGAAGGCCTTGCCCCCGTACCGGTAGCCGTCGACGGCGAGGAGGACCTTCGGCTCGATCTGCGCGAACCGGTCGACGACCGTGCGGGTGCCGAAGTCCGGCGAGCAGCAGGACCAGATCGCGCCGAGGGACGTCGTGGCGAGGAAGGCGGCGACGGTGTGCGGGATGTTCGGCAGGTAGCCGGCGACCCGGTCGCCGCGCTCGACGCCGAGCGCGGCGAGGCCGGCGCGGATGCGCGTCACCTCCTCGGTGAGCTGCGCCCACGTCCACGCCTGCAGCGGACGCTCCTCGGCGGCGAACTGGAGCGCGAGGGCGGCCGGGTCCTTCCCGCGGAAGACGTGCTCGGGGAAGGAGAGCGCGACGTCGGGGAACCAGCGCGCGCCCGGCATCTCGTGCGTGTCGAGGACCCGGGTGGGGTCGCCGTCGGCCTGGAGCTCGTAGCGGTCCCACAGCGTGCGCCAGAAGCGCTCGACGTCGGCGACCGACCACTCCCACAGCTCGTTGTAGTCCGTGGCGCCGACCTCGCGCATGAGCGCGGTCATCTCGGCCGCCTCGACCATGTCCGGCGGGGCGGTCCACAGCGGGGCCACCGCGGGCGTCTGCAGGTCAGACACCGGCCCGCTCCCCCCACGCGATGGGGCCGGCGACGAGCACGTGGCTCGTCAGGCGCCGCCCGAGGACCGACTGGACCTCGCGGGCCGCGGCGAGCAGCGCGTCGAGGTCGACCCCCGTGTCGACGCCCATCTCGTGGAACATCGAGATGAGGTCCTCGCTCGCGACGTTGCCGGTCGCTCCGGGTGGCACGGGGCAGCCGCCGAGCTCGCCGAAGCTCGACTCGAACGACGTGATGCCGGCCTCGAGCGCCGCGAGGCAGTTGGCGAGGCCCTGGCCGCGGGTGTTGTGGAAGTGGGCGGTGAGCTCCACGCCCGGGAGCGCCTCGAGCGCCCGGGTGAAGAACGCCCTCACCTGGCGCGGGTTCGCCATGCCGGTCGTGTCGCCGAAGCCGAGCTCGTCGCAGCCCGCGGCGGCGAGGCGCCCGGCGAGCTCGACGACGCGCGCCGGGTCGACGTGGCCCTCGTACGGACAGCCGAACGCCGTCGCGATGACGGCCGAGCACCGCAGCCCCGCGTCCTTGATCACCGGCGCCATCCGCTCGAGCGTCGCGAGCGAGTCGTCCACCGGGCGGTTGACGTTCTTGCGGTTGTGGGTCTCGGAGGCGCTGAGGAAGATGACGACGTCGTGGAAGGTCTCCCGGTGCTCGAGCGCGGTCTGCAGACCGCGCTCGTTCGGCACGAGGACCGTGAGCTCGACGTCGCCGGGGACGTCGAGCCCGTGGAGGACGTCGATCGCGTCGTCGAGCTGCGGGATGACGTCCGGCCGGACGAAGCTCGCGACCTCCAGGCGCTTGTAGCCCGCGCCGGCGAGCTGCTCGATGAGGCGGATCTTGTCGGCGGTGGCGATGCGCTCGGGCTCGTTCTGGAAGCCGTCGCGCGGCCCCACCTCGCGCACGCGGACCCGGTCGGGAAGCTGGTCGTCGATCATCACGAGCGACCGTATCCGCGCCGGGCGCCCCGCTCCTCGCCCCAGGGCCGGGTCCGTGTCCCCCCTCGGAGGCACAGCGGACCCCGGAACGACGAAGGGCCGCCCGGAGGCGGCCCCTCGTCGCCCGGCCGGACGATGGCCCCGTGGGCCACCTCCCGACCGGGTCGAGCCCTCCGGGCGCCGGTCCGGCTAGGCCATGAGGCTCGCGGGATCGAAGTCCGCGTCCCAGTAGTGGGGACGCATGATCGGGAGGCCGAGCGCCTCGAAGACCGGGCAGTCGTTCATGACCGTCGAGTCGAGGACGATCTTCCCGTCCGCGTCGAACTTCAGGAACGTCGAGCCGTTCGTGCTCAGCGTCTTGCCGTCCGGGTTGTCGATGCCGCGGAAGGACGCGATGCCCTCGACGGTGTAGTCCCACTCGACCATGCCCCAGCGCTCGTCGCCGGTGTACTTCGTCACGGTGAACGTGTGGACGCCGAGGCCGTTGCCGGCGTCGTCGTTCGCGAACCCGCCGAGGCGGTCGACGATCTGGTCACGCGTGTAGATCGTGTCCTTCATGTGGTCGTCGACCATCGTGTGCTCGAGGGTGAAGTCGAGGTCGCCGGCGTACAGGTCGGCGAAGGCCTCCGTGTCGCTGCCGCGGAGCTCGGCCCACTTCTGTGCATATTCGAGGTTCATGTCGTGCTCCTCTCAGGCCGCGCCGACGGCGGACTGGACCGGGAAGACGGACTTCTCGGCGGTCATGCCGATGCCGCGCAGGACCGCGGAGGCGTCCCACCAGGAGGACTCCTTCACGATCTTGCCCTCCTCGTTGTAGACGTGGAACGTGTGGCCCTGCGTCCAGAACGGCTTGTTCGCGACGTCGAGGCCGAGGAACACGGCGGCGTGGTCGGGACCCCACTCCCAGCGGATGAGCCCGCTCCTCTCGTCGCCCTCGTAGCCGCGGATGCGGAAGTTGTGGATGCCGATCCCGTTGTCCGGATCGGTGTTGGCGTACGGCGCGAAGACCCGGTGCAGGTCCTCCATGTCGGTGATGGTCTGGTCGAGCATCCAGTCCTCGAAGAGGAAATCGTCGGCGTACAGCGCGCAGACATCCTCGGGGCTCGTGCGGAAGCCTCTCAGCCACTTGACGGCAAAGGCGTAGTTCATCCGGGGTCTCTCCTCGTTTGGAACCGGTTTTGGCGGTATCGACGACGCTACGTCCGGCCCGATCGGGGGCCGTCTTCCCAAGGAGGGGGATACCCCGGTCGAAAGGAGCAAGGGGGTTTTCCGGGGTCAGAACGGGCGTCCGCGGACGCACCGATGCCCGGCGAGGGGTGCCGGGCATCGGGTGCTGCGAGACCGTTTTTCGAGGGACGGTCGGTGGCGGCCCGTGGGAGCGGGCCGACGGATCAGTCCATGCCGAGCGGGCCCGAGGACTGGCGGTTGAGGAACTGACGGACGAACGGGTTCTCGGACTTGAGCATCTCGTCGCGCCCGCCGGCCTGGACGATGCGGCCCTTCCACAGCACGCCGATGTACTGGCCGATCTGGCGCATCGTCGCGATGTCGTGGGTGATGAGGATGTACGTGCCGCCGTGCCGCTTGTGCATGTCCTTGATGAGGTCGCACAGCAGCGAGGTGCGGACGGGATCCAGGCCCGAGTCCGGCTCGTCGAAGACGACGATCTCCGGCTCGGTGACGAGCGCGCGGGCGAAGCCGGCGCGCTTGCGCATGCCGCCGGAGAGCTCGGAGGGCATCGCCTGCTCGGCGCCGCCGAGCCCGACCTCCGCGAGGCGGGCGTGGACGACGTCGGCGATGGCGTTCTCCGACAGGTCGGAGTTCTGCCGCAGCGGGAACGCCGTGTTGTCGTAGACGTTCATCGAGCCGAAGAGCGCGCCGTCCTGGAAGAGGATGCCGAAGCGGCGGCGCAGCTCGAGCAGCTCGGACATCCGCAGGTTCGGGACCGACTTGCCGTGGACCTTGATGTCGCCGCCGTCCGGGAAGAGCAGGCCGATGAGGTGCTTGATGAGCACCGACTTGCCGGTGCCGGACGGGCCGAGGACGACGGTGATCATGCCCTCGGGGATGCCGAGGTTGAGCCCGTCGAGCACCTGGTGGCGGCCGAAGTTCTTGTAGACGTCCTGGCACTGGATCGACCAGAACTCACCGGGGACCTCCTCCGCGAGGGAGCCCTGGCCCTCGTGCAGCTCGAACGTCGCCGCCTGGTCCAGCAGATCGCGCGTCTGCGGGTCCGCGTACCCGGCACCCGACGGCACCTCGATCAGCTCACTCATTCGCCCGTCTCCTCAGCGTTGGTCATCGCCGCACTCGCGCGGCGACAGCGTCCTGGGCATCTTCTTCCAGGCGCCCCTTCGGGGGCGTGCTCTCTGAGGGGTACTTCTCTCCGCCTTTGGTGGGTCCGCCCCTCGCGCGGGAGTAGTGTCGCCCGCATGGCGTCGACCTTTCTCGCCGTGCAATTCGAGTTCACGCACGCGATCGGCCCCCACGCGGGGCGGTACGTCGTCGCGCATCCGCGCGCGGTCGACGCGGCGGGCGCCGCGCTGCGCAGCGACGAGCTCACGCGGCGCCAGCGCCTGAGCGGGCAGACGATGGCGGCGGGCACCGCCGACGTCCTCGCGGTGACGCTCGTGGCCGCGGCCGCCGCCTCGGCGACGCCCCGCGGACGGATCCGCCGCCGGTCGCGCGAGGCGGACGTGGCGGCCGCCCCCGCCGACGTGCCGCTCATCCTCGCAACGTTCATCCGCGGCACCGAGCCGATGGCCGACGCCGAGGCCGACGCCCTGCTCCTGCGGATCGCCGAGGACGACGACGCGCAGCAGGCCTGGGTCGCCGACGGGCTGCGCGTGCTCAACCAGGCGATCCGCGGCTACCGCGCCGGCTCGCGCGACCCGTACGTCACCGAGGTCGCGCAGCGCGACGCCCGCGCCACCCGCATCGGGTACGGGACGACCGACAGCCTGCCGGACGGCCGCTTCACGCGCGCCGCGGTCCTGCCGCCGCCGATCGGCGCGAAGGCCAGCCGCGAGGAGCGGCTGCAGCCGTCCGAGACGACCGCCGACGTCCTCGCGGGCCGCACGAGCATCCTCGAGGGCGAGGACCTCCTGCTGCGCGCGTACACCGACCTCGACCACGGGCGCACCCGCGCCGCCGCGCTGCAGGTGCGCGCCGCCGTCCACCTCCTCGAGCTCGAGTTCGCGGACGTCGAGGGCGGCCGGTCGCTGCGCGCGGACTTCGAGGCCCTCGCCGCACGCGCGGACGAGCTCGTCGCCGCCGTCGCCGTCGGTCCGCTGGGCGAGGCGGAGGTCATCGAGCTCGAGGCGCTGCTCGACAACCTCGAGCGCGCGATCGAGCTCTGGCGCTACACGCCGAAGGCGGTCTGAGGGCGGCGGATCAGCCGGAGACCCGCCACGCGAAGGCGCGGCGGAGGTAGAGCATCGGCTCGACCTGCTCGAGCCGCTCGACCTCCTCGATGATGCCGATCATCACCGTGTGGTCGAGGTGCTCGAAGGCCTTCGAGGTGCGGCAGCGCAGGTACGCGAGCGAGCCGGCGATGCGCGGCACGTCCCCGTCCCACGCCCACTCGAGGCCCGCGAACTTGTCGTCGGCCTTGCTCGCGAAGGTCGAGGCCATCGCGTCCTGACCGACCTGGAGGACGTGGACGCCGAAGTGCTCGGCGGCGAGGAGCGCCGAGTAGCAGCGGGAGGAGTGCGCGACCGACACGAGGATCGACGGCGGCTCCGCGGTGTACGCGGTGAGCGACGTGACGACGAGGCCCTTGGGCTGCTCGTCGTCGCCCTTAACGGTGATGACGGCGACGCCCGCGGGGAGCTCCGCCATGAGGTCCCCGAAGTGGGCGGGGGTGAAGGTGCCGTTCTCGGGGCTCATGCCGCGTGCTCCTCGTTCAGGTCGGTGGCGATGCGCGGGCGCCAGCCGGCGGGGCCCGCCGTGGACACGGGCGGGGCGGCGGGGCGGCGGCCGACGGGGATCTGCGCGCTCACACTGAGACCGTAGCCCTCCAGGCCGTGGATGCGCTTGGGATAGTTGGTCAGCAGCCGGATCGACGACAGGTCCAGGTCGGCGAGGATCTGCGCCCCGACGCCGTAGTCGCGCAGGTCGACGGGCAGCCCGACGGGGCCCGTGTGCTCGCCGGCGAAGCACGCGCCGAGGCCGTCGGCCTCGAGGTGCAGGAGGACGCCGCAGCCTTCCTCCTCGATGCGGCGCATCGCGTCCTCGAGCTTCGCGCGGCAGTCGCAGGCGGTCGCCCGGAGCTTGTCGCCGGCGGCGCAGCTCGTGTGGACCCGGATGAGGACGTCCTCGCGGCCGGCGACGTCGCCCTTCACGAGCGCGACGTGCTCACGGCCGTCGGCGAGCTCGCGGTAGCCGACGGCGCGGAAGTCGCCGAACGCCGTCGGCATGACCGCCTCGACGACGCGCTCGACGAGCTGCTCGCGGCGGCGGCGGTAGGCGATGAGGTCCTTGACGGTGATCATCTTCAGGCCGTGCTCGGCGCAGAAGACGGTGAGGTCGGGGACGCGGGCCATCGTGCCATCGGCGTTCATGATCTCGCAGATGACGCCGGCCGGGGTGAGGCCGGCGAGGCGCGCGAGGTCGACGGCGGCCTCGGTCTGCCCGGTGCGCTCGAGGACGCCGCCCGGCCTGGCCTTCAGCGGGAACATGTGTCCGGGCTGGACGATGTCCGCGGGCCCGGCGCCGGGGGCGACGGCGGCCTGGACGGTCCGCGCGCGGTCGGCCGCGGAGATGCCGGTCGTGATGCCCTCGCGCGCCTCGATCGAGACGGTGAACGCCGTCTCGTACGGGGACTCGTTCTTCGCCGCCATCATCTCGAGGCCGAGGTCGTCGCAGCGCTCCGGCGTCATCGCGAGGCAGATGAGGCCGCGCCCGTGCACCGCCATGAAGTTGATCGCCTCCGGCGTGGCGAACTGCGCGGCGAGCGTCAGGTCACCCTCGTTCTCGCGGTCCTCGTCGTCGCAGACCACGACGATCCGGCCGTTGCGGATGTCCTCGAGCGCGTCGTCGATGGTGCTGAAGGGGCTCATGGACCACAGCTTGGAGGCTCACCGATCCCCGTTCATGCCCCCTGGGTGGAGGATCACCCCCCGAAGGGGTCACCCCCGAAGCGGCGTCTCAGACGGCCTACCCACGGGGCGGGAGATGGCCCCGTCGACGGGGGTAGGCCGCTTTCCCGCGCGCCCGCGAGGCGGTAGGAATGGGCCCATGTCCCCGCACGATCCCGCGCCCGTCAAGAACTCCGGCGTCCCGACCACCAAGAGCGACGCGGGTCCTCAGATCTTCATCGCGGGGCTGCTCATCTGCCTCGTGATCGCGATCGTCGTCTTCCTCAACACCTGAGCGGGAGCGACGCGCCCTGAGCGGGGGTAGCGTCCGGGAGTACCCCGGCATCGACGTTCGTCGGGCCGTCCTTGGCGACGCACGAAACTGCACGGATGACGGGGTGTTCGTGCGCCTCCGCGGCAGACCGTCGACCTCCCTCCGCCGACGGCTACATCCGGAAGACCGGCTTGCGCGGCGCCTTGAGCGGCGCGCCGGCGCAGGCCGAGAGCGCGAGGCCGAGGGTGTCGCGCGTGGACTCGGGGAGGATGACGCCGTCGTCCCACAGGCGGGCGGTCGCGTAGTACGGGTGGCCCTGGCGCTCGAACTGGTCGCGGATCTCCCCCTTGCGGGCCTCGATCTTCTCCGGGTCGGTCTCGCGACCGACGGTCGCGAGGACGTTCGCCGCCTGCTCGCCGCCCATGACGGAGATGCGTGCGTTCGGCCACATCCACAGGAAGCGGGGGAAGTACGGCCGGCCGCACATGCCGTAGTTGCCGGCGCCGAAGGAGCCGCCGACGATGACGGTGAGCTTCGGGACCCGGGCGACGGAGACGGCGGAGATCATCTTCGCGCCGTGCTTGGCGATGCCCCCCTCCTCGGCCTCGCGACCGACCATGAAGCCGGTGATGTTCTGGAGGAAGACGAGCGGGATGCCACGCTGGTCGCACATCTCGATGAAGTGCGCGCCCTTCATGGCGGACTCGCTGAAGATGACGCCCTGGTTGGCGAGGATGCCGACCTGGTGGCCGTGCAGGTGCGCGAGGCCGGTGACGAGCGTCGAGCCGTAACCGGCCTTGAACTCGTGGAAGCGCGAGCCGTCGACGATGCGGCTGATGATCTCGCGCGGGTCGTACGGGGTGCGCAGGTCGGCCGGGACCGCGCCGGTGAGCTCGGCCGGGTCGACGGCGGGCGCCTCGGTCTGCACGCGCTGCCACGGCGCGTCGCCGCGCCTGCCGAGCGAGGCGACGATCGAGCGGACGATCGCGAGCGCCTCGGTGTCGTCGGCGGCGAGGTGGTCGGCGACGCCGGACTTCCTCGTGTGCAGGTCGCCGCCGCCGAGGTCCTCGGCGGAGACGTCCTCGCCGGTGGCCGCCTTCACGAGCGGCGGACCCCCGAGGAAGATCGTCCCCTGGTTCTTCACGATGACCGACTCGTCGCACATCGCGGGGATGTACGCGCCGCCGGCGGTGCAGGAGCCGAGCACCGCGGCGATCTGGGCAATGCCCTCCGCGCTGAGGTTCGCCTGGTTGTAGAAGGACTGCCCGAAGCCGCGCACGTCCGGGAAGAGCTCGTCCTGCAGCGGCAGGAAGCCACCGCCGGAGTCCACGAGGTAGACGCAGGGCAGGCGGTTCTGCAGCGCGATCTCCTGCGCGCGCGTCTGCTTGCGCGCGGTCATCGGGTAGTACGAGCCGCCCTTCACCGTCGCGTCGTTGCAGACGATCATCACCTCACGACCGCTCACGCGCCCGATGCCGGTGATCATGCCCGCGCCCGGCGCCTCGTCGTCGTACATGCCGTGCGCGGCGAGCGCGCTGAGCTCGAGGAACGGGGAGCCGCGATCGAGCAGCCGCTCGACGCGCTCACGGGGGAGGAGCTTGCCGCGGCCGGTGTGCTTCGCGGACGCCTTCTCGCCGCCGCCGGCGCGCACGCGGGCGAGCTGCGCCCGCAGGTCCTCGGCGAGCGACGCGTGCGCGGCCTGGTTGACCTTGAACGCCTCCGAGGACGGGTCGGCGGTGCTCTTCAGGACGATCGACATCAGTCTTCTCCGCTCTCCAGCTCGACGACGGCCTGCCCCTGCCGGACCGACTGGCCCTCGCTGACGTGGACCGCGCTGACGACGGCGTCGGCGGGCGCGGTGAGCGACAGCTCCATCTTCATCGACTCGATGACGACGAGCACGTCGCCCTCGCTGACGGCGTCGCCCTCGGCGGTGCGGACCGACAGCACCGTCCCGGGCATCGGCGCCTCCAGCGCGCCGGAGCCGGCGGCGTCCGCGCCCTGGACCGCGGGTTCGACGACGGTGAAGGCGAACGCGTCGGCGCCCGCGGCGACCCACCGCTCCTGCCCGCGCGCGGCGCGGTGCCAGAGCGTCCGCCGCCCGCCGATGCGGACGGCGACGCGCGTCGCGTCGACGCGTTCGACGGCGCCGGGCCACTCGTCCTCGCCGTGGGTGACGAGGAGGTCGGCGGGGGAGCCGCTGACGTGCAGGACGATCGGCTCCTTCGCGCCCGGCGGGAGGAGCTTGAACTCGATCGGGGCCTCGCCCTCGATCCGCCACCCGACGAGCGTGTCCCACGGGTCGGCCGACGCCCCCGCGTCGTGCTCGGAGAGCAGCAGCCGCTCGATCGCCGCCAGGGCCACGGCGGCCCGGACGACGTCCGCCTCCCCGGGTCCGACCGCGGCGACGCCGCGCTCGATCATCGACGTGTCCATGTCACCGGCGCGGACCTCGGGGCTCTCGAGGAGCCGGGCGAGGAAGCCCGCGTTCGTCGTGACCCCGAGCAGGTGCAGGTCGCCGACGGCGTGGACCGCGAGGTCGAGGGCCGTCTCCCGGTCGGGGGCGAAGGTGATGAGCTTCGCGAGCAGCGAGTCGTAGCTCGACCCGATCTCGGAGCCGAGCGCCACGCCGCTGTCGACGCGGATGCCGGCGCCGCGCGGCTCGGCGTACCCCTCGAGCGTGCCGGTCGCGGGGAGGAAGCCGGAGGACGGGTCCTCGGCGCAGATGCGCAGCTCGACCGCGTGACCGCGGAGCTGCACGTCGTCCTGCGTGAGGCCGAGCGGATGGCCGCCGGCGATTCGCAGCTGCAGCTCGACGAGGTCGAGGCCGGTGACGAGCTCGGTGACCGGGTGCTCGACCTGCAGCCGCGCGTTGACCTCGAGGAAGAAGAACTCGTCGGGCGTGTCGTAGGGGACGAGGAACTCGCAGGTGCCCGCCCCGACGTAGCCGGCGTGCCGGAAGAGCTCGACCGCGGCCGAGCCCATCCGCTCGCGGGTGGCCGCGGAGATCACCGGCGAGGGGGACTCCTCGACGACCTTCTGGTGGCGCCGCTGCAGCGAGCACTCGCGCTCGCCGAGGTGGACGACGCCGCCGTGCGTGTCGGCGACGACCTGCACCTCGACGTGGCGGGACCGCGGCACGTACCGCTCGACGAGCAGCGTGTCGTCCCCGAAGCCGGCGATCGCCTCGCGCCGCGCGGCGCCGAGCGCCTCGGCGAGCTGCGCGCGCTCGTGGACGACGCGCATCCCGCGGCCGCCGCCGCCCGCCGCGGCCTTCACCATGAGCGGGAAGACGTCCTCCGTCCCGTCGGCGAAGGCGAGGATGTCCTCGTCGGTGAGGCCGGGACGGCTCAGGCCGGGGAGGACCGGCACGCCCGCGGCGTTCGCGGCGGCCTTCGCGGAGACCTTGTCGCCGAGCGCCTCCATCGCGTCGCCGGACGGCCCGATGAAGGTCAGGCCGGCGTCGACGCAGGCGCGGGCGAAGGCCGCGTTCTCGGAGAGGAAGCCGTAGCCGGGGTGGATGGCGTCGGCGCCCGCGTCCCGCGCGGCCTGCAGGACCCGCTCGACGCTGAGGTAGGACTCGGCGGCCGGCGCGGGCCCGAGGCGGATCGCCTCGTCGGCGAGGCGCACGTGCGGCGCGGCGGCGTCGGCGTCGGAGTAGACGGCGATCGCGCGCAGGCCGAGCGCCTGGACGGTGCGGATGACGCGGACCGCGATCTCCCCGCGGTTGGCGACGAGGACGGCCTGGAGGCTCACCGGACCCCCTCCAGACCGGTCGCCCGCGCGAACGGGACGCGGGCCCCCTGGGCGGGGCGGCTCGCGCTCACGACGCGTCCCCGAAGCTCGGCCGGCGTCGCTCCAGGAAGGCGGCGAGGCCCTCGCGGAACTCGGCGCCGGTCGTCCCGTCGGCGAGCGTGCGGATCTCGTCCTCGAGCTGGCGGGCGAGGTGCCCGTCGGCGGCGCCGCGCAGCAGGCGCTTCGTCTCGCGGATCGCCTGCGCGGGGCCGGCGGCGTACCCGGCGGCGGCGTCCGTCAGCGCGGCCGCGTCGTCGACGACGCGCGTGACGAGCCCGAGCTCGGCGGCGCGGGCGGCGTCGAGCTTCGTGTTCCTCAGGTAGAGGTCGAGGGTCCGGCGGTACCCGAGGTCCCGGGTGACGAAGTACGTGCCGCCGGCGTCGGGGGAGAGCCCGAGCGCGCTGTAGGCGAAGGTCAGCGACGTGCCCGGCGTCGCGAGGACGACGTCGTGGGCGCCCATGAGGCCCAGGCCGCCGCCCGCCACCGCCCCGTCCACGCCGGCGATCGTCAGCAGCGGCGACTCGTGGATGCGGGGGATGAGGACGTTGACGTCGGCGCCGACGTCGCGGATCCAGTCGTGGGTGCCGTCGCCGAGCCGGGCCATCGACGCGACGTCGCCACCCGCGCACCAGGCGGGGCCCTCGGCGACGGTCAGCAGGACGCGGACGCCCGCCCTCGCCTCGGCCTCGTCGAGGCACGCGAGCACGGCCCGCGTCAGCGGCTTGTTGATCGCGTTCATGCCCTTGACGTTCGCCAGGGTCAGGGTCGCGACGGGGCCGGCCACCTCGAGGCGCGCCGGCGTGGACACCTCGGTGGTGCTCATCGTCAGCGGCCCAGGAGGTCGCGGGCGATGATGATGCGGCGGACCTCGTTCGTCCCCGCGCCGATCTGCAGGAGCTTGCCCGCGCGGTAGAGCCGGTTGACCTCGGTCTCCCAGATGTAGCCGCCGCCGCCGTGGATCTGCACGGCGCGGTCGACACAGCGCATGAGGACGAGCCCGGCCTGCAGGACGCAGGCGGCCGCGCGCTTGGAGAGGTGCTTCTTGTCCCCGCCGCCTGCCTCCAGGGCGTTCGCCTCGGCCCCGACCTGGTAGCAGAAGGAGCGCAGCGACTCGGTCTCCGCGTAGATGTCGGCGACCATCCCCTGGATGAACTGGAACTGCGAGATCTTCTGACCGAACTGCTCGCGCGACTTCGCGAAGTCGATCGACAGCTCGAGCGCCCGCTCGCACATCCCGATCATCATGAACGCGAGGCCGATGCGCTCGAGGTCGAGGCCGCTCATCACGACGCGCACGCCCTTGTCGACCTCGCCGACGACGTTCTCCACGGGGACGCGGCAGTCCTCCATGACGATCTCGGCGGTCTGGCTGCCGCGCATGCCCATCTTGATCATCTTCTGGGCGATCGTGAAGCCCGGCGTGTCGCAGTCGACGGCGAACGCGGTGATGCCGTGTGCCCCCGCGTCGAGGTTCGTCTTCGCGTAGACGAGGCAGACGTCGGCGATCGGGCCGTTCGTGATGTAGAGCTTGGAGCCGTTGAGGACGTAGTGGTCGCCGTCGAGCTTCGCGGTCGTCCGCATCGAGCCGAGGGCGTCCGAGCCGGCGCCCGGCTCGGTGAGGCCGAGGCAGCCGACGATCGTGCCCGCGCTCATCCCGGGGATGTAGCGCTCGCAGAGCTCGGCGTTCGCGTTGTGGAGGATGTTGTTCAGGCAGAGGTTCTCGTGCGCGAGGACGCCGAGCCCGACGGACGGGTTCCACTTCGAGACCGCCTGCAGCACGAGCGCGGAGCTGAAGAAGTCCTGGCCCGCGCCGCCGAGGGTCTCGGGGACCGTCACGCCGAGGTAGCCCGCCTCGCCGAGGGCGGGGAAGGCGTCCTCCGGCCACCACTCGTCGTCGTCCATGCGCTGCTGGAGCGGCCAGAAGCGGTCCTTCGCGAACCGCTCCACCTGCTCGACGATGTACTGGTGGTCCTCGCCCAGGGCGAACCAGGGGCCGGCAGCGGTGACGTCGGTGGACATGCTCTGCACCCTAATCGCGGTTCGACGCCGCGCGTCCCACCCGACGGGGGAGCTTGGCACCGCGAAAGGGGCACGGCCTCAGGCCTGTCGCCTGCGCACCGCCTCGGCGTACTCCTCCATGGTCTCGGGCCGGAGCCCGTCCCGCGCGCGCCGCGCATTGTGCTCGGCGAGCATCAGGTGCACGTCGGCCTCGTCGAGCTCGCGGTGCCAGCCGGCGCGGTCGACGGGGTCCCACTCGAGGAAGGTCGCGTTCTTGTCCTTCCGCAGCCGGACGATGTTCACGGCGGTCGCGGCGACGATCACCCCGATGAGCCCGATCACGAGGCCGAGCGTCCCGACGGCGAGCGGCGGGGCGAGCAGCGCGCGCATCAGCGCGCGATCTCCTGGTCGGCGACGCCGGCCTGCAGGTGCCAGAACGCCTCCTCGACGGTCGAGGTGGGGACCTTCCCGACCTGGAGGGCGTAGACGACCGCGGTGGACGGGGTGCGGCGGTGGATCGGCGGCCTGAGCTCCTCGCCGGGGCTGGCCATGAGCGGCACGAGGGGGCGGCCGTTCTCGGCGATGACGAGCCGTCCTTCGTCGTCGGCGTCGACCGACAGCCAGCCGGTCGCCCGCTCGGAGGCGACGGCCCACAACGGCACGCCGGTCTCGAGCATCGCGACGGTCATCGCGTCGGCGAGCGGTCCGCCCGACGGCAGGCGCCCGACGCGCAGCCGCTCGATGGCGAGCTGCTCGAGCGGGTTGCGCTCGGCGTCGGGGTCCAGGCCGATCTGCCGCGCGAAGGCGCGGTAGGAGGCGGCGACCGGGTCCGTCCGCAGCCTGCCGGTGGGGAGACCGCGAGCGCGGTCGTCGACGTCGGCGAGGCGGTCCAGGAGGCCCGGCGAGCTCTTGCGGCCGGGGGGGACGGCGACCCAGCCGGCCCACAGGCGCAGCTGCGGGAAGTCGGCCCGCACGGCCTCGGCCACCCCCACCTCCATGACGCCGAGACCCTGATCCATGGCCCGGCAGGCTAACGCGGCGGTGACACGTCGTTTGCGCCGACCTGCCCGCGCATGGCACAGTGCGCGGCGGGCCATGTCCATCCGCGAGCGCATCCTTCCCCCCGCCGGCGACGGCGCCCCGCCCGCCCCGCCGCAGGCGCCCGACCCCATCGACGAGGGCCCGATGCGCCGCGAGCTGCTCCGTCAGATCGGGGAGCTCGAGGTGCAGCTGAGCGCCGCGCGCCCGGGCTGGGCGCCGACCTGCACGACGCCCAAGCGCGGTCCGGCGATGGCGCCGACGCCAGAGCTCGAAGCGCTGCGCGACGAGCTGCTCCGCGCGCTGCGCGGCCCCGCCTCCCGCTGATCCGGCGGACCGGGCCGCGACCCCGCCCGTACGTGGCAGGGCACCGTCCGGATGGCGCCCCGCCGCTGAGTCGTCCCCCAAAGGTTGAGGGGTACCACCCAGCGGGGGTATGGCTTCCGCCGGGACCTCCGACCTAGGCTCGCCACTACGACGCAGGGGTGCGTTCCGGCCGACCGGGCACCGCTGCGCAAGCGAGGTAGTGAGGGAGAGAGATGGCGCAGCAGGAAGTCGCAAGACCAGGAGTGGGCATCGGGGCCGGGACCCCGACGGTCCGCCCGACGCCGAAGCCCACGCTCGGCTCCGGCCCGTTCGCCTGGCTCGAGCAGATCGCCGGAATGGTGATGCTCACGGGGCAGACGATCGTGTCGATGTTCACCCCGCCCTATACGTGGGGCCCGGAGTTCGTCGAGCAGTCGTTCCTCGTCGTCAAGCGCGCGTTCATCCCGTGCCTCTTCTGCACGGCCGTCTTCTCCTGGGGCGCGCCCGGCATCTCCGGCGGCGCGATCATCGCGACGCTCGCGACAACCGACCGCCTAGGGTCCTTCGCCATCATGGCCTCGGTCCGCGAGCTCGCGACGTGGATCAACGGCATGGTCATCGCCGGGGTCGCCGGCACCGCCATCTGCTCGGACCTCGGCGCCCGCAAGATCCGCGACGAGCTCGACGCCCTCGCCGTCCTCGGCACCGACCTCATCAAGTCGCTCATCGTGCCGCGCTTCCTCGCGCTCGGCCTGATGTGCGTGATCTTCAACTACTGGAACACGCTCATCTCGATCGTCGGGCAGATGGTCGCGAACATGATGGTGTGGCAGGAGACCGCGGCCGGGTTCGTCCTGACGTTCTCGTCGAACTTCACCATCGCGGAGCTGGTGTTCAACGGCATGAAGGTCCTGACCTTCGGCTTCATCATCGCGATCGTCTGCTGCTACAAGGGCCTCAACGCCAAGGGCGGGTCGGCCGGCGTCGGCCGCGCGGTCAACCAGGCCGTCGTCATCTCCTTCTGCGCGATCTACATCTACAACTACCTCCTGAACTCGCTGCTGCTCGGCGCGTTCCCGGAGACGGCGACCCTTCGGTAAGGGCGGGAGAACGACATGGAAGCCTCCACCCACACCGCGCCCTACCGGCGCCCGGGCGCCGCCGGCAGCGAGTCGGCGAGTCGCCTGAAGAAGGGCTTCTCCGAGCCCGTGCGCAACCTCCTGACCGAGGCGGGCGAGATGGCGCAGTTCGCCGGCCGTGCCTTCGTGGAGATCCCCGGGTCGCTGCGGTACTTCTCCGAGATGCTCCGGCAGATGGGCATGCTCATCACCGGTTCGGCCATGGTGCTCCTGGCGATGCAGTTCACCTTCGGGCTGACCTGCGGCAGCGAGTCGGTGTACATCCTGCGTGGCTACGGCGCCTCCTCCTACGCGGGCGTGTTCTCGGCCATCTGCCCGGTCCGGGAGGCGACGCCGTTCATGTTCGCCTACATGATCGGCGCGAAGATCGGCTGCGGCTACGTCGCGGAGATCGGGTCGATGCGGATCAACGACGAGATCGACGCGATGGAGTCGCTGGGCATCAACCCGATCCGCTACCTCGTCTCCACGCGGCTGATCGCGAACATCCTCATCTCGGCGCCGATCTTCGCCATCGGCCTGGCCACCTTCTACCTCGGTGAGATCTTCGTCATCCTCGGCCAGATCGGTGAGATCTCGGCCGGCACGTGGCAGTCGGTGCACTGGAACTTCACCGACCTGACGTCGATCATCTTCAGCTACACCAAGACGCTGATCATGTGGATCGCGATCGTCATCGCGGCGCTCTACTACGGGTACCGCGCCAAGGGCGGCCCGGTCGGGGTGGGTGCGGCGACGGCCAAGTCGATGGTCGTCGCGCTCGTCCTCACCATGGTGCTGAACGAGGGCTTCACGTTCTTCTTCTGGGGCACCAACCCCAAGATCCCCGTCGGCGGCTAGGAGAGTCATGCGGAAGGAACGCCGGAACAACCCCCTGGGGTGGGGGCTGGACCACCCCTGGATGCTCGTGCTCGGAGCGGTGATGGTCTGGTTCACCTTCTGGGTGATCGGGACCCGCCAGACCCAGCACCAGGTCAAGGCCTCGTTCGCCAGCGCGTTCAACCTCGCTCCGGGGCTGGCCATCCTCATCGACGGCCAGGAGGTCGGCAAGATCGGCCACGTCAGGTACGACAACGGCAAGGCCCTCGTCACGATCGGGATCAACGACAAGGAGTTCTGGCCGCTGCACCAGGGGACCAAGGTCATCAGCCGCTGGGGCACCACGATCGGCAACGGCACCCGGAAGCTCGACCTCGTCCCCGGCCCGGCGACCGCACCGGCGATCCCGCAGGGCGGCATCATCCCGACGGCCGACACGCAGCCGGCGGTCGACGTCGATCTCATCCTCAACGCCCTCAACTCGAAGGTCCGCCGCAACCTCAGCAGCTGGCAGAAGGGGATGGGCGACTCCTTCAAGGGCAAGGAGAAGGACCTCGGGGCGCTGCTCGACCAGGCGGACGACGGCACGAACGCCGCCGCCGACCTGCTGTCCGACCTCGGGACCGACAGCTTCGCGCTCAAGGGCCTCATCACGAACGGACAGCGCGCGACGAGCATCCTCGCCGGGCGGGACAACGCGGTCCGCAACCTCGTCACGGTCGCGTCGCGGACGTTCCAGACCTTCGCGAGCAACACCCAGGGCACGCAGGCCTCGATCGACGAGCTGTCGCCGACGCTCCGGCAGGCGCGGTCGACCCTCCAGCGGACCGACCAGAGCATCGGCAACCTCGACCAGCTCGTGACCGAGCTGCGTCCCGGGGCCAAGGCCCTCAGGCCGCTCGCCGCGGCCGCTCGCCCGGCGTTCGCCGACCTGCGTCAGATCGTGCCGTCGACGCTCAGTACCCTGCGGACCGGTCGTGAGGCGGCTCCGTCCATCCGGGCGCTGCTCGCCCAGGGCACGCCGTTCGTGACCCGCGCCGCACCGGTCCTCACCGATCTGGCACCGATGTTCTCCTGCGTCCGCCCGTACGCCCCGGAGACCGGTGGGGCCCTGGTCAACCTCGAGGAGTCGCATGGCACCTACGACCTCGAGCCGTCGCGCCGCAGCGGCGTGGTCGACCCGAGCGACCCGGTCGCCTATACCGGGCCAGCGGTCAGGGTGAACGGGAAGACGTACTACCAGTCGCACGGCCTTCGCGCCGAGGTCCAGGCGAGCTCGAGCTCGCTCGAGAAGCCGAGCGAGTCGAAGCTCGTCTCGACCGGCACCGGGCTCGGCATCAAGATGTACGCGTTCCCGCGGCCCCCCGGACTGAACGCCGGTCAGCCGATGTTGATGCCCGAGTGCGGCATCACGAAGGACGCGCTCGACGCCTCGAAGGACCCTGAGTCCGAGTCCAACATGGCGGCCTACGCCAAGTCGAAGGGAGGCCGCTGATGCAAGGCAAGGTCCTGGCGATGGTTCTCGGCTTCGTGGCCCTGGGTGCCGCGATCGTCCTCCTCGGAGGCGACCATCACAAGTACACGATCCGCGCCGAGCTGAGCGACGCTGGCGGGCTGCGGAAGAACTCCTCGGTGAAGATCGCGGGCGTCCCGGCCGGCAAGGTCAGGGACATCACGGTCACGAAGGACGACCACGCGATCGCGACCCTCGAGATCGACGACAGCGCCAAGCCGATCGGCCAAGGCGCGAAGGTCAACATCCGCCCGACCGACCTCCTCGGTGAGCGCTACGCGGAGATCCAGGGCGGCGACCCGGCGAAGCCGATGCCGTCCGGCGCGCTCGTGCCGATCTCGAAGACTGCGGAGCCCGTCGAGCTCGACGACATCCTCAACATGCTCGACGCCGACACGCGCACGCGCCTCGGCATCCTCATCAACGAGGTGGGGGTGGGGCTGGAGGGCCGCGGGGCGGACTTCAACAAGCTCCTCGCGCAGCTGCCGCCGTCGCTCGACGACACCGCCAAGCTCCTGAAGCAGATCCGCGGCCAGAACGCGGCCCTGAAGGTCGGCGTCCAGCGCGCCGACGCCGTGACCGCGCTGGTCAACGGCCGCCGCGAGGACATGGGCAAGCTCATCCGCCAGGCGAGCCATGCGCTCGACGTCGTCGCCCAGAAGCGGACGCAGCTCGCCTCGACGATCCAGAACGCCCCTGGCGCACTGGCGAACCTCCGCAGCACGCTCGCGAACCTCGACCGCGCGTCGGTGCAGCTGAAGCCGGCCGCGGCTGATCTGCAGCGGACCACGGGGCCGCTGAAGGCCACGCTCGCGGCGATCCCGGCCTTCACGCAGGCGGCTCGCCCGACGCTGCAGAAGGCGACCGACGTGAGCCCGGACATCACCCGCCTCGCGACCGGCGCCCTGCCGACGGTGAAGCGGCTGCGCCCGACGCTGCAGAAGGCGGCGGCGCAGCTCGTCCTCTCGGCGCCGATCCTCAAGGAGCTCGACCGCCGCGGGTACGACGACCTGCTGCTCGGCGTCGACAGCCTCCAGAAGGGCACGAAGGCCCGTGACGGCGTCGGGCACTTCATCGGCGCCCACCTCGACATCGGTGCGGACTACGTCCAGGAGGCCGTGAACGTCCTCGCGCCCCCGCAGGGCGCGATCACGCCGGCGACCCGCAAGAAGCAGGCCGCCCCCGCGGCCGTCGCGCCGAGCACGCAGCCGCAGGCGGCGACCCCGACGCCGCTCGACGCGCCGACGAAGAAGCTCGGCGACATCCTCAACAAGATCGTGCCCGGCCTCGGTGACACGACGAACAAGGTCACCAAGGGTGTACAGGACACGATCGGCGGCGCCACGGGCGGCCTGAAGCAGGCCCTGCCCGGCCTGAGCGGCGGGAAGAGCGGCGGCATACCCGGCCTCGCGCCGCCGCCGCCGGCGAACAAGAGCTCGGACGCGCTCCGTCTCTTCGACTACCTGATGGGGCAATAGCAATGGCGATCAGCACGAAGAAGCGGCAGTTCGGCCGCCCGGTCGGCCAGACCCGTGGCCGCGCGTTCATGGCGTCGATCGGCGTCGCGGGCCTCCTGCTCGCGGCCCTGACGTTCTACATCGGGTACGAGGCCGCCTACCAGGTCCCGGGCCGCGGGTACTACAACCTGCACGCGAAGTTCAAGGACGCGAACAACCTCGCGAACCACTACGAGATCCGCATGTCCGGCGTCCGGGTCGGCCAGGTGCTCAACCCGCACGCCGAGCACGGCATCGCGGTCGTGGACCTGAAGCTCAGCGACAAGTACAAGCCCCTCCCGGCCGACTCCAAGCTCCAGGTCCGCCTGCGCTCGGCCGTCGGCGTCCGCTACCTCGAGATCATCCCGGGCACCTCGAAGGCGGGGCTGCCCGAGGGGGCGACGATCCCGACGACGCAGGTCGAGCCGTCGGTCGCGCTCGACCAGGTGCTCGGTACCTTCGACCCGAAGACCCGCGCCGCGACGTCGACGCTCCTGCAGGAGCTCGGCAACGGCGTCGACGGGCGGGGCACCGACCTCAACGACGTCGTGCGCGACACGCCCCGGCTGCTCACCGACCTCCGCGGGATCTCCAACTCGATCACCTCCCGGCCCGGCGACGCCTTCGGCGGCTTCATCCACAACGGCGCCGCGATGGTCAAGGGCTTCAGCGACGCCCGCTTCGACATCGTCGACGGCTTCCGCCCGCAGCGCCAGACCCTGCAGGTCTTCACCGACCAGAAGGCCGGCGTGCAGGGCACCCTCGACGAGGCCGGCCCGACGCTCGCGACCGCCCGCGCCCAGCTGCCGAACATCGACCGGCTCGTCTCCGAGACGGCGGACTTCGCCACTCGCGCGCGGCCGCTTCTCGCCGCGGCGCCGTCGTCGCTCCAGCGCACGACGACGCTGCTGAAGACGTCGAGCCAGGGCCTCAAGGACACCCGGGCGACGCTCGACCTCGCGAAGCGCGCGGTCGACCCGACGCTCGGCCTCCTCGGGTCGGTGCGGCCGGCGCTGCCGACGACGGATGACTTCCTGAACCAGCTCAACCCGCAGCTGCAGGTCATCAGCCCGCGGTACTGCGACGTCGGCAACACGATCCTCAGCTGGGGCCAGTTCCTGAACAACGGGAACGAGACCGAGACGTCCATCCGCTTCAACTTGTCCGCGCTCCGCCCGGAGGTCCTCGGCGGCCAGGGGCCGGGCGTGAACAACGAGGGGCTCATCCATCGCGGCTCGTACCACGGTCCGTGTGACCCCGCGACGAACACGGGCGGGCACGGCCTCCAGGCCCCGCTGCCGGGCAAGATCGTCAACGCCGGTGCCACACCGTTCAACGACACCACCAACCCTCCCTACGAGACGAACCCGAACGTCGTCTCCAGGGCCTCCGACTTCGACGCTCCAGGAGGGCGGTAGACCATGGCCGGCTTCAGCGACGTGATCCGGGACCGCATCGACCTGCGGCCCGGGCAGCACAAACCCAAGACCCTGCGGAACGGCACGATCACCGTCGCCCTCGTCGCGATCTTCCTCTACACGATCTACACGAAGCCGAGCGTCCCGTTCTTCTCGGGCGGCGGCCGGACGCTGAGCGCGCAGTTCGTCTCCGGGACGAACGTCCGGCCGGGCTACACGCCGGTCCGCGTCCACGGCATCAACGTCGGTCAGGTCGAGAGCATCAAGCGCGGCCCGAACAACCGCGGCGCGATCGTGAAGATGCGCCTCGACAAGGGCGTGAAGGTCGACCTGCACTCGGACATGCGTATGGCGCTCCGCTGGCGCACGCTCCTCGGCCGCAACGTCTACGTCGACATCATGCCCGGCTCGCCGAGCGCCCCGAAGTACGCCGGCGGCACGCTCCCGCAGAGCCGCACGCAGGACCAGGTGGAGCTCGACACGGCGCTCACGCCGCTCAACGTCGACGGTCGCAAGGCGATCCAGACGATGATCACCGAGTTCGACAAGGGCTTCGCGGACCCGCAGGCGGTCCGTGACGCGATCGGCAAGGCGGGCGGCACGTTCCGCGGCCTCGGCGGCCACGACGCGACCGGGCAGTTCTCCCCGGACGGGTCGACCGGCGGCACCGGGTCGATGGCCGCGGCCGCGGCCGGGCTCCCGGCCCTGCGCGGCGTCACCGTCGGCGACCTGCCGAAGCTCGTCCAGGGCGCCAACCGGGCGCTCGGCCAGCTCACGCGTGACCAGGTCGCCCTCGGCAACCTCGTCACCGACGGCTCCACCGCGCTGTCGGTGTCGGCCGCGCGCAGCGCCGACCTCGCGGCGACGCTGAACACCGCGCCGGGCACGATGCGGACGACCCGCGCGACGCTCGCGCGCCTCGAGCAGACGCTCGACGTCGTCGACCCGCTGGCCGAGCAGCTGAAGCCCGGCCTCGCGAAGCTGCCGAAGGCGGCGAACGACACGTCGGCGACGCTGCGCAACCTGCGGCCGCTCCTGGCCGACCTGCGCCCGACGCTCGCCAACCTGCGCCCGGCCCTGACCGATCTGCGGACCGCCTCCCGCGCGGGTGTCCCGGCCCTGACGCCGCTGAACCACACGATGCAGCTGGCCCAGGACAAGTACATCCCGTTCCTGAAGTCCGACGACCCGGCCCAGCACCGGCCGAACTACCAGAACATCGGCCCGGCGATCTCGAGCGTCGGCTCGGCCACCTCGTGGAACGACAAGAACGGCTCGTTCGCGAACTTCGAGGCCGCGGCCGGCGAGAACTCCTTCCAGAGCCCGTGCACGTCGCAGCTCTCGAACCCGGAGGTCACACCCGACCAGAAGGTCGCCTGCGACCTGACCGCCGCGACGTTGTTCGCGGCCTTCAGCGGCATCGTGCCGACGATGAGCACGATCAAGAACCCGGCCGCACCCCCCGCTCTCCTGCGCGAGTACCTCACGGGCAAGAAGACGTTCAAGGGCCTGCCCTCGAACCTCACCGACATCCTGAAGAAGAAGGGTCGCTAGATGGCGCTCGACAACAAGGGGACGTCCGCCGAGAAGGCGGGCATGGACCGCCTCAAGCTGGAAGCCAAGCGCGCGTCGGGGCCGTTCGCCCTGTTCGTCCTGCTCTCGGTCTGCGGCCTGCTCGTGGCGGGGGTCATCATCCGCAACCTCGCGGGTGACAAGCCATGGGTGAGCTACCAGCCCTACCAGGTGGCCTTCTCGGACGCCAAGGGCGTCGTCCCGGCCCGCGCGGAGCTGCGGCTCGCCGGCGTCAAGGCGGGCTCGGTCAAGAAGGCGAAGCTCGTCGACGGTCGTGCCGTCCTCGTCATCAACCTCGAGAAGAAGTACGCACCGATGTACAAGAACGCGAAGGTGCGGATCCGGCCGATCACGCCGCTCGAGGACATGTACGTCGACATCCTCTCCCGCGGCACGCCGAGCGCCGGCAAGCTCGAGAAGAACGACATCCTCCCGGCGACGCAGACGGTCTCACCGCAGCAGATCGGCAACATCCTCGACACCTTCGACGCGACCACGCGGACGAACCTCGCGAGTCTGCTCAACCAGCTCGGCAGGGGCCTGGACGACGGCGGCAAGAACCTCCGGTGGGCGTTCCAGGAGATGTCCCCGTTCTTCGCGAACGCGACGTCGGTCCTCTCCGCCGTCGCCGAGCGGCGCGACAACTTCAGGCGCTTCGTCACGAACTTCGGCGGCATCGCCCAGCAGCTGGGGAAGACCGACGTCCAGCTCGCCGGCTTCGTGAAGCACGGGCAGGAGGTCCTCAACACGCTCGCGGCGAACGACGGCCCGTTCTCGTCGACGCTCGCGCAGCTCCCGGGGACGCTCCAGACGATGCAGCGGTCCTTCGCGAACCTGCGGGCGACCGAGGCGGTCCTCGACCCGGCGCTCCAGTCGCTCAAGCCGGTGGCGGCGCAGCTGCCGTCCGGGCTCGACAGCCTCGACAGCCTCGCGAACGACGCGACGCCCGCGGTGCGCAAGCTCCGGACGCCGGTCCGGTCGCTGCTCCCGCTGTCCACGTCGCTGCGCCCGACCTCGCGGTCGCTCGCGAAGACGTTCTCGCAGCTACAGACGCAGGCGCCGCAGCTCGACAGCGGCGTCGGCAAGGCGGTGCCCTGCCTGCCGACGGCCGGCCACCTGCTGACCCAGTTCATGTCGGCGACGAAGCTCGGCGACGCGGCCGACGGCGCGGGCACGCACTCGTCGGCGAACTTCCGCGCAGGGGCGGTCGTCGGCTTCTCGACCTTCGGCGAGGCGACGACGAAGGACCCCGGCAGCCACCATTTCGTCCCGTGTGAATACCTCGGCATCGCCAAGGGCCCGGAGGTCCGGCCATGAAGATCGGCAACCTGTACGGCAAGATCGCGGTGCTCGCGGTGATCACCATCGGCGCGCTCCTGATCCTCGTCTACTACTACGGCGCGGCCGGCGGCCGTCTGCCGGGGGCGGAGAATCGCTACACGTTCCATGCGGTCGTGGACGAGCCCCAGGAGCTCCTGAAACACGCCGACGTGCGCGCCGCGGGCGTGAAGGTCGGCGAGGTCGTGGACATCACGGGCCAGGGCCGCAAGGCGAACGTCACGATGGACCTCGAGGACAACATCGCGCCGATCTACCAAGACGCGCAGGTCCTCGTGCGACAGAAGACGCTCGTCGGCGAGAACTACGTCGAGGTCTCCCCGGGCACGCCGTCGAGCGGCGAGCTCCCGGACGGCGGCACGCTCCCCGAGAGGGCGAACAAGGAGGCGGTCCCGATCGACCGCATCCTCAACTCGCTCGACGCCCCGACGCGGAAGGCCGTCTCGACGAACCTGCGCGCGCTGGGTGGCGGCTTCCAGGAGCACGGCGACGACCTCAACCGGTTCACCGCCGCGCTCAAGCCGCTGACCTCCGACGGCACGCAGGTGACCGACATCCTCAACGCGCAGAACCAGCAGGTCGCGGACATCATCTCCCAGGGCAGCACGGTGTTCGCCGCGCTGGCCGACCGGCGCAACGACCTGCGCTCGCTGCTGCGGGCCGCGACGACGACCGCGAAGGCCGTCTCCGCGCGGGACACGCAGCTCGCCCAGGACTTCGCCGACTTTCCCGCGACGCTGCGCCAGGCCCGCGGCACCGTGACCCGCCTGTCGGCGTTCTCGGGCCGCGCGGTCCCGGTGGTCCACGACCTGAAGCTCGCCTCGGCCGACCTCGCCCCGGTCGTCCAGGACCTCGGGCCCACGGCGACCTCGGCGAACAAGGTGTTCGACGAGCTGCCGCGCTTCACGCAGAAGGCGAACCCGCTGCTCGGGCAGCTGACGACGTTCGCGAAGGCGGGCAAGCCGGCGTTCCCGGCCCTCGAGGCCTCGCTGCGCCAGCTGAACCCGTTCCTGCGCTTCCTCGCCCCGTACAACAAGGACGTCGCCGGCGCGATGGGCGTCTTCGGCGACAACGTCCAGTACGACAAGTACGGGGCGCGCGCCCGATGCACCTGCATCCTCGGCCCGCACAGCTTCGCGAACTACACGCCGGCGATGCAGCAGGCGCTGTCGGTCCTCCTCGAGAAGGGCGTCCTGGGTCAGTTCGACCACACGGGTAACGACGCGTTCAAGAAGCCCGGGACCGCGAACGACATCGGCGCGACGACCTATTCGGGAAGCTACCCGCACGTCGCAGCGGACAAGTAGCGTTCCGCCGATGGGGCGGTTCGTCGATAGCAGCGTCGGCCTCGGCCACGGCGCGGTCTCCCGACCGCGCCGTGCCCTGCTTCTGGCCCTTCTCGTGGTCATCGTCGCAGCGGCCGCGGCGACGCGCCTCACGCCGGCGTCGCCGCAGGGCCTGCTGGCGCGCTCGAGCGCTGACGTCGCCAAGGCGACGGTGGCCCAGGAGAAGGCGTTCGGCGGCGAGCCGGTCGTCGTCGTCCTGGAGGGCAACCTCACCGACACGACGCTCGCGCCGTCCGTCCTGCCGAAGGTCCTGAGGATGGAGGACGAGCTCGCCGCCGTCCCGGGGGTCAAGAGCGTCATCGGCCCGGGGACGTTCGTGGACCGCGCCGTGTCCCAGATGTACGCGGTGGTCCAGCAGGAGCTCGGGCCGGTCGCGGAGATCGCTGACAAGGCCGCGCGCCGGGCCGAGAGGCGCGCCCGGGCGAGCGGCAAGTTCACGGAGTCCGAGCTGCAGACGATCAATGAGGAGACCCGGCTGAAGGCGCTCGGCCCGCTCGGCAAGCAGTACGAGGCGCTGCTCGTCCGCTTCGGCTCGATCGGGTTTCCCGCGCTGACGAACAGCACCTTCGTCGACCAGCTCGTCCTCGGCGCGAGCCCGACCCCGAAGAAGCGCTTCGCCTGGCTCTTCCCCGACGGCGGCCACGCGCTCGTCATCATCCGGCCGAAGCACGGGCTCTCGGACGCCGCCGTCACGCGCCTCGGCCGCGACGCGACCCGGATCGTCGCCGCCGCGCGGCTGCCCGGCATCACGACGTCGGTCGCCGGCGCGCCGCTCGTCGTCGCCGAGGCGACCTCGACGGTCGCCGACGAGATGGTGCGCCTCGCGCCCGTCGTCATCGTCGCCATGCTGCTCGCGCTGCTCCTCGGGCTGGGCATCCGCAACCGGGCCGTCCACCTCATCGTGCCGGCGGGCGCCGCGGTCGCGGTGACCGCCGGGTTCAGCTGGCCGCTCGGCCTCGGCTTCACCCCGGCGACGCTCGCGGCGCTCCCGGTCGTCCTCGGCCTCGCGATCGACTACGTCGTCCAGCTGCAGGCGCGCTACTGGACCGAGCGCGCGGCCGGCCGCGAGCCGCGGCGGGCCGCCGATGTCGCGCTCCGCAAGGTCGGGCCGACGCTGCTGCTCGCCGGCGGTGTCATGGCGGCCGGCTTCCTCGCGCTGCTGGCGAGCCCGGTGCCGCTCGTCGGCCGCCTCGGCGTCACGCTCGCAGTCGGCGTCGGCGCGAGCCTCCTGTCGCTCCTGACGATCGCCGCCCCGCTCATGGTCGTGCTCGACCGGCCCGGCCGCCCGCTGCCCCGCGTGCCGACCCCGGGCCTGCTCGGGGCGGGCCGCCCGCGGACCGTCGCCGCCGCCGGGATCCTCGCGGTGACGCTCGTCGGCCTCGCGCTGAGCCACGGCACGCCGGTCCAGTCCGACCTGCGGCGCCTCGCGGACAGGAACATGCCGGAGCTCGTGCGGCTCGAGGCGCTGCAGAAGGAGCTCGGGACCGGCGGCCAGATCCGCATCGCCGTGACCGGGAGGAACATCGCCTCGCCCGCGGGACTCGCCTGGATGGCGTCGGTCCAGGCGAGGATCCTCGGGCTCGGCAAGGGCCTGCAGGCGGGGCCGAACCTCGCGTCGATCGTCAGCAGCTCCGGGCAGGGCGTCCCGGACGCCGCCGCGATCCCGCGGATCCTGCGGCTTATCCCGCCGGACTTCGTCAACGGCATCCTCACGAGGGACCACCGGCGCGCGGAGCTCAGCTTCGGCATCCCGCTCGGGTCGGCGGGCGCGCAGGCGAAGCTCATCGCCCGGATGCAGCGGATCCTCGGCGACGCGCCCGACGGGATCAGCGCCCATGTCGCGGGCCTTCAGGCGCTGTCGGCCTCGAGCGTGAACGGGCTGCAGGACGAGCGCCCGTGGCTGCTCGCGGCCAGCGCGCTCATCATCTTCCTGCTCCTGCTGGCGGCGCGCCGGGACGTGCGCCGCGCGGCGATCCCGCTCGTGCCCGCGCTCTTCGCCGCGGGGCTCACGGCGGTCGTCATCGAGGCCATCGGCCTGCAGCTGTCGCCGCTGAGCGCCGGCCTGGATCCGCTCGTGCTGGCGGTCGGCGTCGAGTTCGGCCTGCTGCTCGAGGCGCGCTACCGCGAGGAGCGCGTCATCAACGGCCGCGAGGCGGACGCGGCGGCCCGGCGGGCGCTCGAGCTCCTCGCGACGCCGCTCGTCGTCGCCGCGGGGACGGTCGCGCTCGGCTTCCTCGTGCTCACGGTGAGCCGCCTCCCGGTCCTGCAGCAGTTCGGCCTCGTCGCGGCGCTCGAGCTCATGCTCTCGGTCCTGTCCGCGATCGTCATCGTCCCGGTCCTCTGCATCGTCGCCGACCGCCGTCGCGCGCCGCGGCGGCGGGCCGAGCGCCCGTCGACGGCGGAGCGACCGGTGGCACTCGCCCAGCACGAGCCGGTGGCATGACGGCGCCGCGTCGGTGGTGTCTCGCGCTCCTGCTCGCGGTGGCCACGGTCACCGCCGGTTGCGGCGGCGGCGGAGGGGGCGGCGGCACGGACACGACGTCGAGCGCGGCGGCGGGCGGCGCAGGCGCGCGGACCGGCGTCGCCACGACGTCCGACGCGCCGGCGGCCCAGGACTGGTGCACGACCGGCGCGGCGTACAAGCTCAGCTCGGCCGCGAACGACGCCCAGCTCGCGACGGTCGACAAGAACCTGCAGGCCCTGCGCACCGCCGCGCAGCAGGCGCGGATCGCGCTCGCGAAGGTCCCGCCCGGCACCGGCTGCGCCGCGCAGTTCCTCAACCAGATCGTGAAGTCCGCCCGCCAGGTGCCGGGCAGCGCGTCGACGATCCGCGCGATGAAGAAGGCCCGCAACGACCACCGCCTCCCGCTGCACCCCTACTGATGACGACGATGCCCCACACCGCGCTCACCGCCACCGAGGTCGCCGACGAGAGGCGGGCCGGCCGCCGCGGCGGATCGATCGCCATCGCGTCGGTCGTCGCGTCGCTGGCGGCGCTCGTCGTCGCGAACGCCGCCAGCAGCCACGGCAGGCTCTCGGAGCCCGGCACGGGCGGGGGCGGAACGAGCCGCGCCGAGCAGCGACGGCAGCTGGTGGACTTCGCGTCGCACCTCGGCGGGCAGGAGGCTGCCGCGGCCCTGCGCTGCATCGGCATCGCGCTGAGCATCCCCGTCGGCCTCTACCTCCTCGACCTCATCCGCCGGCGCGGCGGCTCGCCCCCGTCGTGGGTCCGGTACCCACTGTTCGTCGGCCCGGTCCTCATCGTCGCCGCGACGATCTTCGGGTTCTTCGCGCTGAAGGACGTCTCGGACACGTTCGTCGGTTCGGGGGTCCGGTCGGTCGCGCGCGCGCACCAGCTCCGCGAAGACAGCGGGGCCCTCAAGGGTGCCGGGCTGTTCGACGTCGCCTCGCGGGTCATCTTCGCGGTGTGGGTCGGGCTCGTCGCCTCGCACGCGATGAGGGTCGGGCTGCTCACGAGCTTCCTCGGCTACTGGGGCATCGCGGGCGCGTTCTGCCTCGCGCTGCAGGTTCCGATCGGTGATGCGATGTATCTCTCGTGGCTCCTCAGCATGGGGATCCTCGCGCTCGGGTACTGGCCCGGGGGACGTCCGGAGGCGTGGGATCGCCGGCCGGCGATAGACGGCCCCGCGCTCTGACGAAGGGCGGGGTCCCCCCATGTGGCCAGTCGAGGGTCACGCTTCATCCGATGGGGGCATGACCCTCACCTCCCGAGCGGCGACCATCGAGCGGTGCACGGTGCCAACGACCTCCCTGGCCTCACGGTCGCGTTCTTCCGCAAGGGCGCGCAGGACGCCGAGCTGAGCGAGCGCATGAGCTTCGCCGCCACCGTCGTCCAGATCACCTACACGGACGTGGAGGGGGAGAACGCCTGCACGGTGTGGCTCGACCGCGACCCGATCGAGGCGGAGGTCGGCGCAAGCGCCGAGGCGGAGATCGAGCTCGCGATGAGCGCCGAGACCGGCATCTCGCTGTTCGCCGGCCGGGTCGCACTGCCGATCGCGATCCTGAACGGGGAGGTGACGTACCGCGGCCCGGTGCGGAAGTTCCTGCGGGTCGTGCCGATCATGCAGTCGTTCGACTTCGGCCTGTTCCGCGGGCAGGGGACCGACCTGACGTGCGGCGCGCAGGCGTCCTGAGCGGCCGGGCGGGCCCGGCCGGGCGAGCCCCGGCCGGTCGTGTCGTCAGGCGGCCCGGGGCTCGGCGTGCTCGTCGTCCGGGCCGAGCGGCCGGGACCCGAGGTACATCGAGATCGCCTGCGTCCGGTTCGCGGCGCCGAGCTTGCGCAGCAGATGCTTGACGTGGGACTTCACGGTCCCGACGCTGATCGCCAGCGCCTCGGCGATGGCCCGGTTCGTACGGCCCTGGACGATGAGCGCGAGCACGTCGCGCTCGCGTGCGGTGAGCAGGTCGTCGATCGCGGCGCGGCGGCGGTCGTCCCCGACGAGGGCGACGGTGTCCCAGTCCTTGCTCTCGTCCCGGACGAACTCGATCTCCGCGTGGGACAGCGCGAGCATGACGTCCTCCGTCTCGCGGAAGGCGGACCGCACGTGCTCGCGGTGGCTCGCCAGCCGCTCGAGCATGACGGCCCGCTCGAACGCGCGCCCGAACCCCTCGGCGAAGACCCAGAGCGCGTCGCGGTCGGTCTCGTCGAGGCCGCGGTCGCCCGGCGGGCGGTCGCAGTGCAGGAGGCTGACGACCCGCCCGGCGGGGGTGATCGGGGCGACCACGTAGGCCCGCGTCCCGCCCGGCGCCGCCAGGGGCCGCTCGACCCGCGGGTCGGTCGCCGTGTCGCAGACGAGCTCGGCCCGGCCGGAGCGGACGACCTCCGCCTCGAGCGTGTCGACGTGGAACGGCATCGCCGCGGACCGGGCCCAGGCGACGAACTCCTCCTCGGCGTCGAAGCGCTCGGTGAAGTGCGTCATCCACGGAAACCACGTCCCGTGCTCGACGCGGCTGAGCATCGCCCGCGTGAAGCCGCAGGCGGTGACCGCCTCGCGGCAGACGGTCTCGACCATCGCCGCCGAGGACCCGGCGTCGCGGATGCGCGCGAGGCTGCGCTCGACGCGGTCGAAGAGGCCCGCCCGCCGCACGCCCGCGAGGCGGTGCGCCTCGACCTCGACCGACCGCGCCTCGAGCGCGAGGTCGACGAGCCGCGCGCGGCGCGCCGCGCCGGGCTCGGCGGCGACCGCGGCGGCGAGCCGCGCCCGGAGCGCCCCGACGTCGGCGAGCGTCGCCGGGCGGCCGGCATCCAGGTCCTCGCGCAGCACGGCGGCCGCCCGCGTCGCGACGCTCGCGCAGGCCGACAGCAGGTCGGCGATCCCGGAGGGGTCGGTGGCGACGGTCACGGCGCACCGCCCTCGAGCTTGACGAAGTGCAGGTACCGCGCGACCGCCTCCGCGCGGTTCGTCACGTGGAGCTTGCGGAGGACGCGCTTGACGTGCGACTTCACCGTGGCCTCGGAGACGACGAGGGCCTGCGCGATCGCGACGTTCGTGTGCCCGAGCGCCATGAGCTCGAGGACCTCGCGCTCGCGGGCGGTGATGACGGGGCTGAGCCCCGGGCGGACCCAGCCGGAGACCGTGGCGGGGGCGGTCGCGCCGGTCGCGGGCTCCTGCATCGTGAGCGCCATCTCGACCCGGTAGACCTCGTCGACGCGGCGGGCGGCGCTGGCGAAGGCGGCGTCGAGCGCCTCGCGCTGACGGGCCAGCCGGTCGATGAGCACAGCCCGCTCGAAGAGGAGGCCGAAGTGCTCGGCGAACGCCCACAGGTTGTCCCGGTCGGCCTTCGTCGGGCCGTGCCCGGCCCCGCGGAAGTCGGCGTGGAACAGCGCGATGACCCGGTGCGTGGGCGCCACCGGAGCGCCGACGTAGGCGGTGCAGCCCGCCGCCCGCAGCACGGGGTTGTCGCGGTCGGGCGCGGTCGCCTCGCTCACGAGCAGCGGGGCGCGGCGGCGCACCATCTCGGTCTCGAGGTGCAGGTCGGCGAGCGGGATGTCCGCGTTGTCGAGCGCTGCCGCGAACGCCCGCGTCAACTCGGGGTCGGCGAAGCGCTCGTCCTCGTCGAGGGCGTAGGGCACCCAGCGCAGGCCGTGCACGCGGGAGAGCAGGACGCGGGTGAACCCGCAGGCCCGCCGGACCTCGCGCGGGGCCGCCTCGATGAGCTCGGCCGGCCCGCGGCACTGCTGCAGCCGCCCGAGCGCCTCGTGGATCCGGACGAGCGACTCGAGCCGGTCGCCGCGGTCGCTCGCCTCACGCTGCCAGATCTCCGCGTCGAGCTGCGCCAGGGCGTCGAGCGCGGCGCCCGCCTGCGCCGGGCCGAGCGAGGGGTCACGGGCCATCGCCGCCAGGGCGGACCGGCAGGGGCGGGCGGCGGCGCCCGGCCCTCCGGCGGGGACCGGGCGGAGACGAGGGGTCGATGGGGCTGCGATGGTCGTCATCGGCGGGTCACGCGCGACGTCCGGGCGCGGGGGAGCCGGTGGGCGCCGAGGTCCTCGCCGCGCGCTGACCGCGCCTGGACGCGGCCCGGGGGCTCAGGCCGCCGGGTCCCGCGGCGCGGCGGAGACCGCGGGGGCGGAGGCGAGGCCGCGGAACATGTCGAAGTCGAACGACTGCAGGATCGGCACGACGCGCAGGAACTTCCGCACCGGACCCGTATAGCTGATCTTGCCGTTGAGGATCGCGATCGGGAGCTGGTCGCTGCCGAGGAAGAGGTCCTGGTAGACCTGCGCGGTACCGAAGAGCTCGACCTCCCCGGACCCGACGGCACCGAGCTCCGCGCTGATCGGATCGCGGTCGAGCGAGACCGTGCAGGCGTTCTCGCCGACGAGGTCGGTGAAGTGCATGTGGACGACGGTGTTCGCGAAGCTCATCCGCTCGCTCAGCTCCGCGTCCTCCGCGGCGCGGTTGAAGAACTCGACCATGAGCTCGGGGAGGTTGCTGCTCTGGGGGGTCATCATCGTCTCCGTTCGATTCGGCTCAAGTGAACCTAAGGTCGGGGGGTTTCCGGGGCATCCCGCCTGCGCTACACGAACCCCCCCCTTTGGGAGTAGACCCCTTTTCGGGTGGCACTGGCGATGGCGCGCAGCTGCTCGATCCGGTCCTCGAGCGTCGCCCCGATCGGGTTCACGAGCAGCGTGTCGACGCCCGCGGCCGCGTACTCGTCGAGGCGCTCGCCGACGCTGTCGGGGGTGGCGCAGAGGCACACCGTGTCGAGCAGCTCGTCGCTCAGCGCGGCCTTCGCCGCCTCCTTCTCGCCGCCGAGGTAGAGGTCCTGCACGCGCTCCGCCTCGTCCTCGAAGCCGTAGCTGCGGACGAGCGTGTTGTAGAAGTTCTTCTCCTTCGAGCCCATGCCGCCGACGTACAGCGCGGTCATGTCGCGCACCGCGTCCCGGGCCGCGTCGAGATCCTCGTCGACGGCCGCGTAGACGAGCGGCGTGATCGCGATGTCCTCCACGGTGCGACCGGCCCGGGCGGCGCCCTCGGCGAGCATCGGCGTGACGTTGTCGACGTGGTCCGGCGAGAAGAGGACGGGCATCCAGCCGTCGGCGATCTCACCGGCGAGGGCGGTGTTCTGCGGCCCGATCGCGGCGAGGTACACGGGGATGCGGTCCTGGTACGGGCCGATCGTGAGCTTCAGGGAGCGCCCGGGGCCGTCGGGCAGGGGCAGCGTCATCGTCTTGCCCTCGTACTCCAGGCGCTCCCGGGTGAGGGCCTTGCGGACGATCGCGACGTAGTCGCGGGTGCGCCCGAGCGGCCGGTCGAACCGCTGGCCGTGCCACCCCTCGGCGACCTGCGGGCCCGACGTCCCGAGCCCGAGGCGGAAGCGCCCCTCGGACAGCTGGTCGAGCGTCGCCGCCGTCATCGCGGTCATCGCGGCCGAGCGGGCCGGGATCTGGAAGACCCCCGACGCGACCCCGATCCGAGAGGTCTTCGACGCGATCCAGGTGAGGATCGTCGCCGCGTCCGACCCGTAGGCCTCGCCGACGAAGACGACGTCGTAGCCGGCCTCCTCGGCCTCGAGGACGAGCCGCAACTGGTCGTCGGCGTCGAGGCCGAGGCCCCAGTAGGCGATGTGGAGTCCGAGCTTCATCCCGCCAAGCTAGGCGGGCCCGGACGTGCGTTCGTCCCCCCGGCGCGGGGGGACCGTGCGTCGGAAGGGGGTCAGCCGTGGAAGTGCACCACGAGCTTCGCCCCGACGCAGGCGCCGGTCGATCCGCCCGACGGCGGTACCCCCCGGACCACCGTCGTGAGCCGTCAGCTGAGGTCCTCGTGCGACACGCCGAGGTAATGGGCGATCGCCTGCGAGCGGTTGACCGCCCCGAGCTTGCGCAGGATGTGCTTGACGTGGGACTTCACCGTTCCCTCGGTGATGACGAGCTTCTCGGCGATGGCGCCGTTCTTCGCCCCCGCGACCATGAGCGTCAGGACCTCCGCCTCCCGCGGCGTCAGCTCCTCCATCTTCGAGCTCATCGTCGTGAGCACGGAGACCGCGGTGCGGGTCACCGAGGAGCCGGTGCTCGGCTGCGACGCGAGCTCGATCTCCGACTCGCAGAGCTGCTGCATCGCCGTGTCGACCTCGGACATGAGGTCGCGGAGCTCCTCGCGCTGCGCCCGCACGCCCTCGAGGAGGACGGTGCGCTCGTAGATGTGGCCGAAGCCCTCGGCGAACGCCCACAGCACGTCGCGGTCGGCCTCGTCGCAGCGGCGGCCGGAGACCTGGTGGTCGGCGTGGAGGAAGCCGACGACGTTGCCGGCCGGCATGACCGGCGCGACGACGTAGGAGCCGGAGAGCCCGTCGCGGACGATCTGGTGGATCTCCGGGGCGTTGACGTCGTGCACGAGGCTCGGCCGGTGCTCGGTGAGGAGCGTCGTCTCGAGCACCATCTCGCCGAGCGGGATGCGGGTGTCGATCCAGCTGTCGAACCAGCCCGGCATCGCGTCCGTGAAGTGCCCGACCCAGGGGGACCACACGTTGTCGTCGACCCGGGAGAGGAGCGCGCGCTCGAAGCCGCCGCTGCGGACGAGCGCCTTGCAGACGCGGTCGAGCAGGTCCGACGTGCTCGTGATCGCGCGGAGGCTCGCGAGGCCGGTCTCGACCGCGGCGATGCGGCGGGTCCTGCTCGCCATGTCGTGGTCGTGGAGCTCGAGCGCGAGCGTCTGCAGGTCGCAGATGAGCTCGCACATGCCGGTCGTCGCCGCGCGCGCCGGGCGCTGCTCGCGCAGGCGCTCGATCGCGAGCCAGGTCAGCGAGGTGATGACCTCGTTCGCGCGGCCCGGATCGCTCGCGTCGAGCGGCTCGACCTCGAGGTCGGGGCCGATGAGCGTCCGTGCCTGCTGCACCGCCTCGTTGATCCGGACCGTGAGCTGGGCCCGCCGGCGGCGCCAGCGGACGGTCGGGGACGCGGCGGGGAAGGGGTGCTCGCGGGGGTCGTCGAGGACGCTCATCTACATCCGGCTCCGCATGACGATCTGCAGGTACTTGGACACGGCCTCGGCGCGGTTCGTCGCGCGGAGCTTGCGGCAGATGTTCTTCACGTGCGACTTCACGGTGCCCTCGGCGATGACGAGCTCGTCGGCGATCGTGCTGTTGCGGGCGCCGCTGATCATGAGGTTGAGGACCTCGCGTTCGCGGGCGGTGAGCAGGAGGTTGATGCGCGACTCGGTGGGTGCGAGCATGCCCGCCGCGCTCTGGGCGACGCTCTTGGCCTCGCGCTCCTGCCGGGCGAGCTTCACCTCCGCGTCGCACAGGCGGTCGAGGTTCTCCTCCGCCGTGCGGAAGGACGCCTTGACGCGGTCGCGCTGGGTGTCGAGCCGCTCGACGAGGACGAGCCGCTCGAAGATGAGGCCGAAGCCCTCGGCGAACGTCCACAGGTTGTCGCGGTCCAGGGTCGTGAGCTCGCGGCCGCTGCCGTAGCAGTCCGCGTGGAGGAAGCCGATGACCCGCCGGCCCTGGAGGACCGGGGTGGCGACGTACGCCTTCGTGCCGGACGCCTGCATGAGCGGCTTGTGCGTGCGCTGGTTCTCCTGCGGGTCGGTGACGAGCGCGGGCGACGCGCGGCGGGCCAGCTCGGTCTCGAGCAGCATCGGGCTGAGCGGGATCTCGGCACCCTTCAGGAACGCCTCGGTCGCCGCCGTCACCTCCGGGTCCTGGCCCGCGGCGATGCAGATGACCTCCGGCTTCCAGGTGGAGCCGTCGACGCGCGACAGCACGGCGCGGTCGAAGTCGCAGCAGTGACACAGCTCCTCGACCGCCTCCTGCAGGAGCTCCGCGACGGACTCGAGTCCGCGCAGGCGGGTGAGGCCGCCGTGGACGCGGGCGAGGACCTCGAAGCGCTGCGCGATGACGCGCTCGCGCAGGTCCTGCTGCAGGTCGGTGAGCTCGACGAGGACGTCGCAGAGCGAGGCGGCCTTCACCGGGGCGCGGGAGAGGGACTGGTCGCTCGTCAGCCGCGTGCGCAGCTGCCTGCAGATGGCCTCGAGCTCCTCGGCGAGCTGCTCGGGGTACGCCGGGTTCGTGTCGAGGGTGTGCGAGTCGATGAGCTGCCGGGCCCGCGCAGCCATCTCCGCGGCGCGCTCCTCGAGCACGGCCAGCGACCGGTCCTGCGCAGCGTGCGTCGCTGCCGCCATCTCCACCTCCTCCTCCAGAAGGAACCTCACGGCGACACTACCCCGGTGTGGGCAGCGGCGACAGGTGTCCTTCCGACCGACTCCCCCTTCGGCCGACGAGGCTCTGGCCCAGGGGGCATGTTCGGGGGACGACGCAGCGGGAACGTGGGGCCATGGCCTACTTCCGCGATGCCGGCGAGCTCTACCACTACGTCGGCGGCGCATTCCGCGCGGCGGCCGAGCACCCGACCATCGGCCCGGATCTCGCGCGCGCGGGCTTCGTCCTGCAGCTGTTCTACAGCGACCCGGAGGCGTCGCTCACCGTGCGGCTCGAGGATCCGATCGTCGTCGTCGACGGTGGTGACGCCCTCGATGCGGATGTCGTGGTGCGGATGCCGGCGGACGTCGCGGACCGCTACTGGCGGGGCGAGTACAACCTGGCGGTCGGCCTCTCGCGCGGGAAGGTCAAGGCGCGCGGCCCGGTCGACCGCCTGCTCGACCTCATCCCGATGACGAAGCCGCTGTTCCCGATGTACCGGACGATGGTCGCATTGAAGGACGCCCCCGCAGGCGTGCAGTGACGGCCGGCTCAACGGCCTTCGGTGGTCGCCGCGTCCGTCATCGCCGCGCGCAGCACGGGGAGGACCCGGAGGAACTTGCGGACGGGACCCTGGAAGGCGATCTCGCCGGAGAGGATCCGCAGCGGGAGGGCCACGCCGTCACACATCACGGCCTGGAGGCTCTCCGTCGTCAGCGTCAGCACGACGTCGGGGCGACGCCCGGGCGGGTCGAGCGTCACGTGCACGGGGTCCTCGTCGAGGATGAGGAAGATCGGCTGCACCGCGCGGTCCGTGCAGTCGAGCCGGAGCAGGACGCCGGCCTGCCGGACCTTCGCGGCGACCTCCTCGCGGGCGAAGACACCGTCGAGGGCGGCGACGGTGTCGGCGATCCGCGCGGCGGGGGTCGACTCGGCGACGTCGGCCCCGGGGAACGGGCGCAGAGGACGGGCAGCGCTTCGCGGCATGGTGGGGACTCCTCTCTCTCTCGACCCGACTGGTGCCGCGGCGGCGCCTCCCGTCACCGCTTGCAACCAGGAGCACAAGGAACATATTCCCAAAGCGCCACGAAAGTCATACCCACAAGGGATGATTGGGGAGCACCCTATGAGGGAGGCTGACACCATGTCAGTGAGCGGTCTGCCGATCCCCGACCAGTCGGATCGCCTCGGATCTCCCCCCACCGCGACGCTGCTCGTCGCCGAGGGGGTGAGTGTCCGCGCGGGCGAGCAGACGCTCGTCCAGCCGACCTCGCTGACGCTCGCGGCGGGGGAGCTCGTCGCGGTCATCGGGCCGAGCGGGGCGGGGAAGACGTCCCTCCTGCGGGCACTCGCCGGCACCCTGCCCCTCGCGGCCGGCCGGGTGCAGACCGCGGGCGGCGCTGCAGGGGCGGTCGGCTTCGTGCCGGCCGACGACCTGCTCCACGACGAGCTGACCGTCTTCGAGGAGCTGCTGTTCGCCGCCCGGCTGCGCGCCCCGGCGGGCGGCGACGGCGGCGACGTCCTCGCGCGGGTGCACGAGGTCATCGACGACCTGCGGCTCACGGGCCTGGAGGAGGCCCGGGTCGCGACGCTCTCCAAGGGCCAGCGCCGCCGGACCTCGTGCGGGGTGGAGCTCGTCGGGCGGCCGGGCGTCCTGCTCCTCGACGAGCCGGCCGCCGGGCTGGACCCCGGGCTCGAGCGGCGCCTGATGATCATGCTCCGGCGCCTCGCCGACGAGGGCCGCGGGGTGCTCGTCGCGACGCATTCGACCGCGAGCCTGCACCGCTGCGACACCGTCGTCGCCGTCTCGCCGGGCGGCATCGTGCGCTACGCGGGGCCGCCGGACGGGATGGTCGCCGCGCTCGGCGTCGAGGACCTCGAGGAGGTCTACGACGCGCTCACCGACGACACGCGCCCGGCCGGGCGTCCCGCCGGCGGGACGCCCGGCGCCGCGGCCCGCCCCGTCCTCACGCCGGCCGGTGGGGGCGGCGGAAGCGGGCGCATGGCCCCGGCCCCGGGCCAGCTCCCGGCGCTGCTCGCGCGCGAGGCGATCTGCCACCTGCGCGACCGACGCTCGCTCGCGATCCTCCTCGGGCAGGCGCCGGTCATCGGGATCGCGATGGCGGTCGTGCTGCCGCGCGGCGTCCTCGGCGACCAGACCTTCGGCCCGTTCTACGGCGTGCTCTTCGCGTTCATGCTCCTCACCGCGAGCATCTGGCTCGGGGTCATCGCCGCCTGCCGGCAGGTCGTCTCGCAGCGGGCGATCATCGAGCGCGAGCTCGCCGTCGGGGTCCGGCCGGGCGGCTACCTCGTCGCGAAGGCGCTTGCCCTCATGCCGGTCGTCGCGCTGCAGACGCTGCTGCTGGCGGGCGCGGCGATGGCGCTGCAGCCCGTGCCCCAGGGCGCGCCGCTCATCGTCGGCTTCTGCATCGTCACCGGGTGGTCGGCCGCGGCGATGGGCCTGTGGCTCTCGGCCGCCGCCCGCACCCCCGACCAGGCGACGACGTCGGTCCCGCTGCTGCTCATCCCGCAGCTCCTCTTCGCCGGCGCGCTCATCCCGATCGACAAGATGATCCCGCCGCTGAAGGTCCTCACCGACGCGGTGCTCGGGCGCTGGGCGCTCGCGGCGATCGGCGGGGCGATGGGCCTCGACGAGCGGCTCGGGTCGAACCTCGGAGCGGTGACCGGATTGCAGTCCGGCTTCTTCGGCGAGAAGCCGCTCGTCGCGCTCGCCGCGATGGCGGCCATCGGGGCCGCCTTCCTCGCCCTGGGCGTGCGGGCGCTCGGACGTGAGAACCGCCCCTGAGCAGCGAAGTCGCCTCCAACGGATCGCGCATATCACCCCCTGGGGGGACTCGCTCGGGGGTCAGGGGGCACGAGGATCGCCGGTATGGGTACGAGGCGTGGGGGCAGGAAGCTCGCGGGAGTTGGCGCGGCGGCGGCACTGGCCGGGATCGGGATGGGGGCGACCGCGGGCGCGGCCGCGGCGAACCCCGTCACGGTCGTGGTGACGCTGCCGGGCGGCAAGCAGGTGACCGTCACCGCGAACCTGCCGTCCGGCACGCCGCTGGACCAGGTGCAGCTCCCGGGCATCACGCTGCCGATCGCGCGCGTCGAGCTGATCAACTCAGATCCGGCGGCGAAGGCGCCCGCGGCGACGCCGGCCGCGCGTGCGCCGGCCGCGGTGAAGGCGAAGCACAAGCACGCCCGCAAGCACCGCGCGAAGCACGCCGGCAAGAGCGCGGCGGCACCGATCACCGCGCCCGCCGCGTCGTCGACCACCGCGCCCCGCGACCACCCGTCGGCCAAGCCGGGCCCGAAGCTCAGCGTCCCCGCGCCGTCGAACCCGACGTTCTCCTACGCGCTGCCCGGGCCCGCCCCGATCGGCGTGCCGTCGTTCTTCATCGACAAGTTCCGGATCCCGCCGTTCCTGCTGCCGATCTACCAGGCGGCCGGCACCGAGTACGGCGTGCGCTGGGAGGTCCTCGCGGCGATCAACGAGATCGAGACGGACTACGGGCGCAACCTCGACGTGTCGAGCGCCGGCGCGCTCGGGTGGATGCAGTTCATCCCCGAGACGTGGAAGCGCTACGGCGTCGACGCGAACCGCGACGGCAAGAAGGACCCGTACAACCCGGTCGACGCGATCTTCGCGGCGGCGCGCTACCTCAAGGCGGCGGGCGGCGACAAGGACATCCGCAAGGCGATCTTCGCCTACAACCACGCCGGCTGGTACGTCGACTCCGTGCTCATGCGGGCGCGGCTCATCTCGGGCATCCCGTCGGCGCTCGTCGAGTCGCTCACCGGTCTGACCGAGGGGCGCTTCCCGGTCGACGCGCCGACGCGCTACGCCCGCTCGGGCCCGACCGCGCACCTCTTCGCGCAGGCGGGGTCCCGCGTCGTCGCGGTGCAGGACGGCAAGGTCGTCCGCATCGGCCACACCCACCGCCTCGGCCGCTTCGTCCAGCTTCGCGACAACTCGGGCAACGTCTACACGTACGGGGACCTCGGCTCGGTGGCGCGGTCCTACCGCGCCGCGCCGACGTCCCCGGGCCCCGTCGCGACCGTCGGGAAGATCCGCCTCTTCGCGAACCCGGACCGGCCGGCGGTGCGGCGGCAGCTGCGCGGCGTCCCCGTCCGGCGGCTGAAGGTCGGCTCGCTCATCAAGGCCGGCACGACGGTCGGCGAGGTCGGGCCCGCGACCCGACGCGTCGCGTCGCACCTCGCCTTCGAGATCCGGCCCGCCGGCGTCGGCGCCCCGCGGATCGACCCGAAGCCGATCCTCGACGGCTGGCAGCTGCTCGAGACGACGGCCGTCTACCGCGCGCTCGGGCAGAACCCGCTCACGGCGTCCCGCACCGAGACGATCGGCCAGATCCTGCTCCAGAGCAAGACGACGCTCATGCGCGAGGTGCTCGCCAACCCGCGGATCGACATCTACGCCTGCGGCCGCCGCGACATCAGGGCGGGCATCATCGACCGGCGCGTCCTCGCGACGCTCGAGTTCCTCGCTGCCTCCGGGATGCGACCGACGGTCAGCGCGCTGCGCTGCGGCCACGGCTACCTGACGAGCAGCGGCAACGTCTCCGACCACTCGTCCGGCAACGCCGTCGACATCGCGAAGATCAACGGCATCCCGATCCTCGGGCACCAGGGCGAGGGGTCGATCACCGACCTCGCGGTCCGGCGGCTGCTGACGCTGCAGGGCGCGATGCGCCCGTCGCAGATCATCACGCTCATGACCTACGACGGCGCCTCGAACACGCTCGCGCTGCCCGACCACAACGACCACATCCACGTCGGCTTCACGCCGCAGCAGTCGAGCGCCTTCCGCTACGACGCGGTCCTGAAGCCCGAGCAGTGGACGCGGTTCATCGCCCGCCTCGGCCAGATCCAGAACCCGACGATCGACACGCCCAGCGGCGGTGTCGTCCTGCGCCCGGTGGGCGCCGGCGTCGCGCCCGGCACGACGCCGGGCGGCGACTGACGCGCCCGTCCCGCCCTCGGTGGCGGCCGGGGGCGTGCGGGGTGTGCGGGGCGTCGGGGGCGCGCGAGCGTAGGGCGGTAGCGTCCGCGGCGTGCAACCGCGCCTCCCCGACGGCTTCCGCGCCGGCCACTGGACCCACCCGCGCGGCCACACCGGCTGCACGGTCGTCCTCGCCCCCGACGGCGCGACCGCCGGCGTCGAGGTCCGCGGCGGCGGGCCGGGGACGCGCGAGACCGACGTCCTCTCCCCGGCGAGCGCGGCCCGTCACGTCCACGGCCTGCTGCTCACCGGCGGCAGCGCGTTCGGGCTGGCCGCCGCGGACGGCGTGGTGGGCTGGCTCGCTGAGCACGACCAGGGCCACCTGACCCGCTCGGGGATCCGGGTGCCGCTCGTCCCCGCGGCGGTCGTCTTCGACGGTGGCGCCCTGGACCCGGACGGCCGGCCGGACGCCGCGGCCGGCCGGGCGGCCTGCGAGGCGGCGAGCACCGAGGTCCCCGCGCGCGGGCGCGCGGGAGCGGGCGCGGGCGTCGCGGCCGGGAAGCTCCTCGGCCCCGAGGGCTGGACGTACACCGGCTTCGGCGCGGCGAGCGACACGACCGCCGGCGCGCTCGTCACCGCGCTCGCGGTCGTGAACCCGGTCGGCGAGGTCGTCGACGCCGACGGGACGATCCTCGCGGGCGCCCGCGGGCCCGACGGCACGATGCACCGCACCGCCGACCTCATCCGCGACGGGCACGGATTCGCGGACCCGCCCAGCGGCCGCGAGGCGACCGTCCTCGTCACGCTCCTCACCGATGCGATCCTCGATCGCACCGGCGCCTGGCTGCTCGCCCGGGCGGCGACGGCCGGCGTCGCCCGCGCCGTCGACCCGGTCGCCACGCCCTACGACGGCGACGTGACCTTCGCGCTCGCGTCCGGCCGGGTGGAGGCGGACGCCTTCGCGCTCCAGGTCAGCGCGGCGGAGGCGACGGCGGCGGCGATCCGGGACGCCGCGCGCCCGCACTGACCGCACCGCCGACGGGCGGCGTGCGGTCTCGTGGGGCATATGCCCCCACGTGGCCGCACGCCGACCGGGGGAGCGGTGGGGCTCAGCGCCGGGCCGGCAGCGTCCGCAGGACCGCCGCGACGAGGATCGCGACGACCACGACGGGAAGCAGGACCGGGCCGAGGTCGTGCCAGGCGGACGGGCTCGCCCGGCGCAGCAGCGCGGCCCCGGCGACGAGCGCGGCGACCGCGAGCGGGACGAGCCACGTCTCCCCGAGGACGAGCTTGCGGAGGGTGCGCAGGAGGGTCATCGCGGACGGGCCACCGCCCGGGACAGCGTGAAGCTCGCCGCCGCCATGAGCGCGCCGAGCCAGAGGACCGCCATCTCACCGCCCGGCCAGTGCAGGTGCAGGCCCTCGCCGCAGAAGAAGATCCCGAACGTCGTCAGCAGGACGCCGACGCCCCACTTCATCTCGGTCTCCGGCAGGCGGGTCAGCGGGCCGCGGAGCCACACGCCGAGCGCCGCGACGAGCGCGAGCGCCGCGGCGGCGCCGACGAGCGCCGGGGCGGGGCCGCTCGGGCGCTCGGCGAGGGTCGAGACGATGAGGACGATCTCGACCCCCTCGAGGACGACGCCCTTGAAGGCGACGATGCGGCCGGCCCAGTCGGGCTCGCCCTCGGGCGGCAGCGGGTCGTCGGCCAGCTCCTCCTCGGTCTCGGCGAACTCCCTCAGCACCGACGAGCGCGCCTTCGCCCCGGCGAGGCGGAGGACCGCCTTGCGCAGCCACTCCAGGCCGAAGAGCAGCAGGAGCGCGCCGATCGTCAGGCGCAGCGAGTCGATCGGGATGCCGTGGAGCAGGACCGGGCCGAGCAGCGCCGCGGTGAGGGCGCAGACGAGCACGCCTGCGAGCGCGCCGAGGACGGCGTCGCCCCACCGGCGCGTGACGCCGACGGCGAGCACGATCGCGAGCGCCTCGAGCAGCTCGACCGACACGGCGAGCCCGGACCCGAGGGCGGTGAGCAGCGCGCCGGCGGTCACCGGCGCGCGCGGACGGGGGCGGGCACGACACGGACTGTAGACGCGTGCGGGCGCGGGAGCGCGGGACGTTAGTGTCGCTCGCATGAGTGCAGTCCGCATCGAGCAGGACGGACCGGTGACGACGATCGTCCTCGCCCGCCCCGAGGTCCGCAACGCCGTCGACGGCCCGACCGCCGACGCCCTCGCCGCCGCCTTCCGCGCGTTCGAGGCCGACGAGGAGGCGGCGGTCGCCGTCCTGTGGGGCGAGGGCGGCACGTTCTGCGCGGGCGCGGACCTGAAGGCGATGGGCGGCGAGCGCTCGAACCACCTGCACGACCCCGGCGCCGGCGACGGGCCGATGGGTCCGTCGCGGATGCACCTCGTCAAGCCGGTCATCGCCGCGGTCGCCGGGCACGCGGTCGCGGGCGGGCTCGAGCTCGCGTGCTGGTGCGACCTGCGGGTCGTCGAGGAGGACGCGACGTTCGGCGTCTTCTGCCGCCGGTGGGGCGTGCCGCTCATCGACGGCGGCACCGTCCGCCTGCCGCGCCTCATCGGCCTGAGCCACGCGATGGACCTCATCCTCACCGGGCGGCCGGTCGGGGCGGAGGAGGCGCAGCGCATCGGCCTGGCCAACCGCGTCGTCCCGGCCGGGACGTCCCGCCAGGCCGCCGAGGCGCTCGCGCACGAGCTGGCGGCGTTCCCCCAGGTGACGATGCGCGGGGACCGCCTCGCCGCGCTCGAGCAGGACGGCCTCGAGCTGCCCGAGGCGCTCGCGAACGAGTGGGTCCACGGCGGCCGCTCGCTCGCGACGGCGGTCACCGGCGCGGCGCGCTTCGCCGCGGGCGCGGGGCGCCACGGCGCGTTCGGCGACGGGTAGCCGGCAGCGGGACCCGCCGCGTCCCGCCCGTGTGGAAAGCTGCAGGCGTGCCGAACCCGCTGTCCTTCGACCCGATCGACGAGGCCGGCCGTCAGTGGCGCAAGCACTGGGGGGCGGCGAGCGCTCCGCCGATGATGGCGGTGACGTCGATGATGCGCGCGCAGCAGATCATCCTCGCCCGGCTCAACGCGGCGCTGGAGCCGCACCGCCTCTCGTTCCCGCGGTACGAGGCGCTCATGCTCCTGTACTTCAGCCGCGAGGGCGAGCTGCCGCTCGGCAAGATGGGCGCGCGCCTGCAGGTCCACCCGACGAGCGTCACGAGCCTCATCGACGGGCTCGAGGGGCTCGGCTACGTCGTCCGCTCCGCCCACCCGACCGACCGCCGCACGACGCTCGCGACGATCACCGAGCCCGGCCGCGAGACGGCGGCGAAGGCGACCGAGGACCTCAACGCGATCCGCTTCGGGACCGAGCCGCTCAGCCGCACCGACGTCACCGTCATCACCGACGTGCTCCACGAGCTCCGGCGCGCGGCCGGGGACTTCGTCGAGCCGGAGTAGGCCTCAGGCCGGCGCGGCGACCTTCGCCGGCTCGGGCTCGTACTCGTAGAACCCGCGGCCCGACTTGCGGCCGAAGTGGCCGGAGACGACCATCCGCTTCAGGAGCGGCGGCGGCGCGAAGTCCGGGCGCTTGAACTCCTCGTAGAGGGACTCGCCGATCGCGTACATGACGTCGAGGCCGATGAAGTCGCAGAGCGTCAGCGGGCCCATCGGGTGGCCGCAGCCGCGCTTCATCCCCTCGTCGATGTCCTCGCGGGTCGCGAAGCCGTCCTCGTACATCCGGATCGCCGCCATGAGGTAGGGGACGAGGAGCATGTTCACGACGAAGCCGGCGCGGTCCGGGGTGTGGACGGGGTGCTTCTGCAGCGTCGCGGCGAGCGCGTCGGCGGCCGCGACGGTCGCGTCGGACGTGTCGATCGCGCGGACGATCTCGACGAGCGACATGACCGGCACGGGCGAGAAGAAGTGCACGCCGATGACGCGCTCGGGGCGCCGGGTCCAGGCCGCGATCTCGGCGATCGGGATCGAGGACGTGTTCGACGCGAGGAAGATCGCGTCCGGGAGGAGCTGGTCGAGCTTCTTGAAGAGGCTGCCCTTCGCGCGGGCGTCTTCGATGATCGCCTCGACGACGGCGTCGGCCGCGGTCAGCGCCTCGAGCTCCGTGGACCACGTGATCCGGCCGAGCATCTCGGCGGCCTCGTCCTCGCTGAGCTTGCCGCGCTGGGCCGCGCGGCGGACCGACTCCTCGATGCGCGCGCGGGAGCGGTCGAGCGGCGCCTGCTCGGGTTCGTGGATGACGACGGAGAGGCCGGCGCGGGCGGCGGACTCGGCGATGCCGGACCCCATGAACCCTCCGCCGACGACGCCCAGGCACGTGATCTCGGACATGGGAGCGACGCTATCAGCCCCTCGGACGTCCGACTACCGGACATCGGAGGAAAGCCCCCCGTCCGAGGGGGCGGCGGCGGAGGTCTATGCTCGCCCGATGGCCACCGCCGTCCGCGACAACCCCGAGCGGGAGCGCTACGACGTCCATGAGGACGGCATGCTCGCGGGCTTCGCGCAGTACCGCCGCCGCGGGACGCTCATCGCCTTCATCCACACCGAGGTCGACCAGTCCTTCGAGGGCCGCGGCGTCGGGACTGCGCTCATCAAGGGCGCGCTCGACGACGCGCGGGCACAGGGCCTCGACGTGCTCCCGTTCTGCCCATTCGTGCGCCGCTATATCGAGCACCACGCCGACTACCTCGACCTCGTCCCCGAAAGCCGGCGGAAGGACTTCGAGCTCTGATGCCCCGCAAGACGTACGCCGGGAAGGACGTCGACGTCTCCTTCGACCCCGAGGTGTGCGCGCACGCCGCGGAGTGCGTGAAGGGGCTGCCGACGGTCTTCGACACGAAGGCCCGGCCGTGGATCCAGCCGGACGGCGCGGAGGCCGACGACGTCGTCGCGGTCGTCGGGCGCTGCCCGAGCGGCGCGCTGCGCATCGAGCGCGCGCCGGGCTAGACCATATGGATCGGGCCGTCGCTGGCGGCGGTGGTTCTGAGTCGTCTGTCTGAGGCGGGCGGTAGAAGTGGCCGGTCCCTCGCGAAGGGTCGTGGGGTGACGTTTGAGCTGTGCGGTTGCAGCCGCGCAGCGGCCCACAACCACAGAGGAGGAGACCGGCCATGACGAAGGCTAGAAGCCTCGTTGGTCTGGACGTACACGCCGCGAAGATCGTGGCGGCGGTGCTCGATGCTGAGAGCGGCGAGCTTCAGTGGTTCGCGTTGCGCGGTGACGTGCGTGAGGCGGCCAGGTTGTGCGCCGCACTGCCCAGGCCGGTGCGGGCGGCGTATGAGGCCGGGCCGACCGGGTACGGGTTGGCGCGGGAGCTCGCGGCGCGGCAGGTGTCGTGCGTGGTCGCGGCGCCGAGCAAGATCCCGCGGGCGTCGGGTGACCGGGTGAAGACTGATCGTCGTGACGCCGAACTGCTCGTGCGTTTGCTCTGGGCGGGGAAGCTGCATCCGGTGCGGGTGCCGGGCCACGAGGAGGAGGCGCTGCGCGATCTGATCCGGGCGCGCGAGGCCGTGCGGGTGGACCTGATGCGTGCCCGCCACCGGTTGTCGAAGCTGCTGCTGCGTCACGACCATCGCTTCGATGACGGCAAGGCATGGACGCAGCGCCACCGTGACTGGCTGGATCAGGTCGACCTCGTGTGGCCCGCGGCGCAGGCGACGCTGCTGGACCTGCGCGGCGCGGCCGACGTGCTCGTGCATCGCCGCGATCAGCTCGAGGCGCAGATCACGAGGATGCTTCCGAGCTCACCGTGGGGCGTGCAGGTCGCCCGGCTGCGGTGCCTTCGCGGGATCGACACGCTCACCGCCGCCGGGCTGTGCTCGGAGGTCGGCGACTTCGCCCGGTTCGCCCGGGCCGAGCAGCTCATGAGCTACATCGGCCTGGTCCCTTCGGAGCACACCACCGGCTCAAGTCGCCGCCTCGGCTCGATCACGAAGACCGGTTCCGGGCACGCGCGCCGGCTGCTCGTCGAGGCTGCCTGGCACTACCGCAAGGCGCCGCGGGTCACCAAGGCGCTGAGCGATCGCCACGACGGGCAGCCCGCCGAAGCGGTCGCGATCGCCTGGACCGCGCAGCGGCGTCTGTATCGCACATGGAACCGCCTTGAGCAGCGCGGCAAACGCCGCACGATCATCGCCGTCGCCGCAGCGCGCGAGCTCGCCGGATTCACGTGGGCGATCGGCCAGATCGAGTGACCTGAACCCGGCGACATCCCGTCGGCTGGGTCGGTGGCGGCCCGGCACCGCGCGGGGAACCCGCGGCTGAACTATGAGCAACCCGCCCTCGTCAGGGGGCCGGCCACGCCCGATGTTAGACAGCGGCTCCCCACGACGAACCCCTGGTCCTGCGGTACCCAACCCGCGCATATCAGTCTGACCGCGCGTCGCGCACAGCCTGCCGGACCGCCACCAACCCAGCCGACAGCACAGACACGAACGAGCGCTAATGCGCCACTTCGCCGACCCTAGGTTGACGAACGGCCGTCCATATCAGTTCATCCGGCCGGGGCCCGGGGTCGTGCGGACCTCGCGCCGCGACCCGGCCGCGAGCCGCAGGACCCGCGGGCGCGCACCCGGCGCGGTGACGCGCAGGCGCAGGCCACCGCGCGGCACCGCCCGCACGCGCAGCCGCGCGACGCCATGGGCGTCGGTGCGGGCGAGGCGTCCGCCGAGCGTCACCCGCGCCCCGGCGACCGGTGCGCCGCCCGTCGCGCGCGTGACGCGGAGGGTGACGAGCGCCGGCCGGCCGGGACGCAGCCGCGCGTGCCGCACGCGCAGGGCGAGGCCGAAGCGCGGCGCGCAGGCGCCGGCCGACGCGAGGTCGGTCGCGCTCACCGCCACCCGCACCGCCGTCGCCCCCGGGCACGCGCGGACGTGCAGGACGGCGGCGCCCGCGGCGGACGTCACCTCGCCGCCGGTCACGCGCACGCCGTAGCCGCGGGGGAAGGAGCGCGAGGGGACCGCGAGCTCGCTGTCGTCGCCGGGGCCCGGCGTCCACGCCGCCCGCAGCGTCGTCCCGTCCCAGCCGAAGGACGACAGCGTCCCGGCCACCGCACGCGGGTGGGGCCGGGCGAGGATGAGGAGCTTGGCGGGCTTGATGTTCGCGCCGGACGGCGGGACGGCCGGGTCGCGGACGAGCCCGGCGCCCTCACCGCCGGTGTCGGTCGGGGCCGCGCAGGCGCAGTAGCTCCAGTACTGCCAGCCCACCATCGCCCGGTCGGCCCGCTCGACGTCGTGGGTGAGGACGTCGGTGGCGTCGGTCGAGCCGAACTCGGTCATGAAGAGGCCGTCGCCGGTCCGCGTCGCGCGCGCCTCGGCGTGCCGGAAGACGAGGTCGTCGAACGGCGCGCAGCCGATGTCGCTGCCGGTGTTGGACGCGCTGAGGCAGTAGTCGTGGAAGGCGAAGACGGCGTGCGGATCGCCGATCGGGCCGAGCGCCGTGTCGGTCCCGTCGTTGAACAGCGGCTGCGGCTCGTAGAAGACGAGCACCCGCGGGTCGACCGCGCGGATGGCCGCCGTCACCCGCCGGGTGAAGGCGGTGAGCTTGCCCTCGAAGCCCGGGCAGCCGGCCGGGGCCAGGCAGGCCTGCCACGTCGACCCCGGCCACGGCTCGTTGAAGAGCTCGAGCCCGAGGACGCCCGGGTCGCCGCGGAAGGACGCGGCCAGGTGCGCCCAGGCGGCCGCGAAGCGCTCCTGCAGGCCGGTCGTGTCCCCCGGGGCGGCGTCGTCGTCCCAGAAGTGGTCGAAGGCCCGCTGTAGCGCCGGCATCACGAGGTAGTTGCCGGGGAAACCGGCCATCGGGGCGGCCGGCAGGCCGTCGTCGCGTACGGCCCAGTCGGGGGCGCCCTCGCCCTGGAAACGCTCGTTGTAGAGGTCCTGGTGGGCGTCGAGGAGCGTCGCGATCCCGCGGGATCGCAGGAGGTCGACGGTCGCGTGGAGCTGCACGACGTATGCGTCGTCGTACACGCCGGGCCGCGGTTCGAGCGCCTTCCAGATGACGCCGAGGCGGACGGTGTCCAGGCCCTCGGCCTTCAGGAAGTCGGCGTCGTCGGCCCCGAACCCGGCGGCCTGCACCGTGTAGGGCGGTCGCTTGTAGACCATGTTCACGCCGTGGAGGACGAGGGTGCGGCCGCGGACGTCGGTGAGCCAGCGGCCCTTGTGGCCGAAGGGGCCGGACACCGCGGCGTGGGCGGCGGTGGGCGCGACGGCGACGGCGAGGAGCAGCAGGGCCACGAGGAGGCCGCGGCGCGCCGGGTGCCGGAGCAGGAGGCGGGACATGGGGGGAGCCTCGCAGCCGCGGCGGTTAGGGTCCGGGCGCATGAACGAGATCTTCCGCGACGGGCTGCTCGACGGCCAGGTCGCCATCGTCACCGGCGGCGGCTCGGGCATCGGCCGCGTGACCGCGATCGAGCTCGCGTCCCTCGGTGCGCACGTCGTCGTCTTCGGGCGGCGCGAGGAGCCCCTGACCGAGACCTGCGCGCTCGTGCCGTCGGGCCGCTGCGAGGCCGTCGTCTGCGACATCCGCGAGGAGGACGAGGTCGACGCGGCCGTCGACGGGGTGCTCGCGCGGCACGGGCGGATCGACCTGCTCGTGAACAACGCGGGCGGGCAGTTCCTCACCCCGGCCGAGCTCATCACCCCGAAGGGCTTCCGGACCGTCATCCGCCTGAACCTCGAGGGGACGTGGCTCATGACCCACGCCGTCGCGACGAAGGCGATGATTCCGGGGGGCGGCGGCAAGGTCGTGTCGATCACGATGACGCCGCACACCGGCCTCCCGGGCATGACGCACTCGTCGGCGTCGCGGGCGGGCATCGAGAGCCTTATGAAGACGCTGTCGATCGAGTGGGCGCGCTTCGACATCCGCCTCAACGCCATCGCCCCGGGCATCGTCGGCACCGACACGTTCCTGACGAAGTACCCGTCGCAGTTCGTCGAGGGCGCGGCGGAGACGGTCCCGCTCCAGCGGCTCGGCACGCCCGAGCAGATCGCCTGGATGGTCTGCCAGCTCGCGTCGCCGGCGGGGGACTACACGACCGGGTCGGTCATCACGATCGACGGCGCGCGCGACAACCACATCGGGGCGTGGCCGCCGGAGCGCGAGCTCGGGCCGGACGGCAAGCCGGCCCAGGAGGTGCGGCGACCACGCGGCCGTTGAGGGCAGGACGTGACCGCGGGCTCGCGTGGGGCCGTGCGGCGACCACGGGGCGCCTGACCGCCCGCGGCGCTTAGGCTGCCGGGCATGGACCCGAGCCTCTCACCCGAGCTCCGCGAGCTCCAGCAGCGCACCCGGGAGTTCATCGACGACGTCGTCGTCCCGCTGGAGGCGCGCGACACCCCGCGGCCGGGCGGCGGGCACCACGGTCCGAGCGACGACTTCCGCGTCGAGCTGCAGGACGCCGCGAAGGCCGCCGGCCTCTTCGCGCCGCACATCGGCCACGAGTTCGGCGGGCTCGGCCTCGACGTGGCCGGGCAGGCCGTCGTCTTCGAGCAGGCCGGCCGCTCGCTCCTCGGACCGCTCGCGCTGAACTGCGCCGCGCCCGACGAGGGCAACATGGCGATGCTCGAGAAGATCGCGACGCCCGACCAGGCCGAGCGCTTCCTGCGCCCGCTCGCCGCGGGCGACGTGCGCTCGTGCTTCGCGATGACCGAGCAGTCCCCGGGCGCGGGCTCGGACCCGTCGATGCTCAGGACCACGGCGACCCGGGTCGACGGCGGCTGGGCGCTGAACGGCGAGAAGTGGTTCATCACCGGCGGCGTCGGCGCGGCCTTCGCGATCGTCATGGCGATGACGGACGGCAGGGCGACGATGTTCCTCGTCGACGCCGGCACGCCCGGATTCGTCGTCGAGGAGGCGATCGACACGATCGACCACATCAGTCCCGGCGGCCACGCGCGCATCACCTTCACGGACTGCGTCGTCCCCGAGGACCAGGTCCTCGGCGCCGTCGGCGAGGGCTTCCGCTACGCCCAGGTCCGCCTCGCGCCCGCGCGCCTGACGCACTGCATGCGCTGGCTCGGCCTCGCGACCCGCGCGCTCGACATCGCGATGGACCGCGCGGCGACGCGCGAGGCGTTCGGCTCCCGCCTCGCCGACCTCGGCCTCGCGCAGCGCCTCATCGCCGACTGCGTCATCGACATCGAGACGAGCCGCGCGATCATCGCCCGGACCGCCGCGGTCCTCGACTCCGGCGCCGAGGGCGGCCTGGCCTCGTCGATCGCGAAGGTCCACGTGTCGGAGGCGACCTATCGCGTCATCGACTCGGCGATCCAGCTCTGCGGCAGCGACGGCATCACCGTCGAGCCGCTCGGCCGGTACCTCGCCGAGGTGCGGCCCTTCCGGATCTACGACGGCTCGAACGAGACGCACCGCTGGTCGATCGCCCGGAAGGCCGTCAAGGCGCGAACGCGGGAGACGGGCCCCGCGGTGCGCTGAGCGCCAGGTTGCCCGTCATTCATCCGTCCACCGGCCCACGCCCCCCGCGTTCTCTGGCAGCATGGCGGTGTGCCGCCGTACGTGCATGCCTCGATCGCCCTCGTGGCGGCGATGATCGTCATCGCGGTCATCGTCCCGACACCGGAGATGCACCCTGCCCGCGCAGGGACCATCTGTCTGTCGCTGATGGCCGCCAGCGCCGTGACGTTCCTCGGTGCGCTCGCCGTCATCGTCCTCGCCATGATGTCGTCGCTGCCCGGCTACGTCGTGCTCACGCCGGCGCTCGCGGCGCTCGGCGTCGCGACGGCGCTGGCCCTCGCGACGTGCTGGATGGCGTCCGCGGACGCGCCTGACAAACCGGTCGCGGACGCCGACGGCTCCGAGGAGGACGACGGCGGTGGCGGGGGTGGCGGCCTGCGTCCCGAGGACGAGCCGCCGAAGGACCCGAGCCCGACCGACGGCATCGACTGGGACCACTTCGATCGCGAGCGGTCGGGCTGGGAGACGGTGCGCTCACCCGCGCCGCAGCGGGAGCTCGTCGAGGTCTGACCCCTCGCGTGCGGTCCACCGCCGCGTGACCGGGTCGCCGCGCAGATGCCAGGGCCCGTCCATTTCCCCCGACCCTGGTCGGGGGAAATGGACGGGCTTCAGCCGCAGATGTCCGTGCCTACCGGGCGATCGTCAGTGCGCGAGCCACCGCTCCATCGCGGCGACCCCCTCGTGCTCGAGCCGCACGACCTCCTCGACGTGGGCCAGGCCTGCCTCGAACTCGCCCTCGCCGGCGTCGACCGAGAGCGTCACCCAAGCGGCCGCGAGCTCGTCGTAGACCGCGCCGGCCTCGGCGAGGACCGCGTCGTCGAGGACGGCCGCGAGGTCGTGGAGGAAACGCGCGTGCAGCGAGCGGAACATCGCGCCGCCGGTCCCCGCCTTGACGATGAAGACCCACAGGCCCTTCAGCACGGCGGGCAGGTCCTCGCCGAACGTCTCGGGCCAGCGGGCGTAGGCGGCGGCGAAGGTGTCGACGCCGGCGAGGCCGGTCGAGCCGGGGAGGCCGGCGAGCGCGTCGCCGCCGGTGCGCATGTTCGCGACGGCGGCCGTGACGGCGTCCCGGGTCGCCTGCAGCGGGTCGCGCAGCTGCGCGGGCCACGTGTAGTCGTAGACCCGGTGGTGGTTCGGGCCCGGGAACCCCTGTGACGCGCGCGCGGCCGCGAGCGACGCGACCGAGCACTCCTGCAGCTCCTCGCGATCGTTGTCGGCGATCCACACGAGCCCCGCCTCCTCGTCGTGGTCGACGACGACGATCGAGTGGCGGGTGTTCGACATCCGCACGCGGAGGTACTCGAGCTCCTGGATGTCCGCGAGGATGAGCGGCGGGGCGCCGGCGGCGACCGCATCGCGCACCCACGCCCAGCCCTCGGCGGCGTCGTCCGTCTCCCGGACCTCGAGGCCGAGGCCGAGGATCCGGGCGATGTCCTCCTCGAGGCTCGCCGTGCGCCCGACGAGGTAGACCGGGGGCCGGACCTGCGGCACCTCGACGTAGAGGAAGCCCAGCCCGGCGCCGAGGCCGAACGCGGCGCCCTCCGACAGCGGGCCGCGGCCGTAGTCGAGGCCGTGGAAGCGGAGCAGGTCGCGGAGCGAGCCCGACCCGCAGTGTCCCGCGAGCTCGTGGGCGAAGCGCTCCCGCAGCGGGGTGACGGCGTCCATCCGGGCGATCGTAGAGCAGCCCGCCCCGGTCGGGCCGGTCGGTGCCCCCGGTGGGGGAGATTCCTCCCTCGCGGAGGTGAACTCGTTTCAGGACCACAACGCCTCGGCGGCCTGCGACGGCTACCATCCACCGTGTCGCAGGCCCTCGCGCCCGTGACCGGAGGTGTCCCCAAGCGGGCATCGCCCGCAGAGAAGCCTCTCGAATCGAGCACAGGAGCCTGATCATGAGCAGCACCGAAGCGCTGGTCTTCGACGCCATCCGCACGCCGCGCGGCAAGGGCAAGAGCAACGGGTCCCTCCACGGGACCAAGCCCGTCGACCTGGTCGTCGGCCTCATCCACGAGACCCTCTCGCGTCAGGACAAGCTCGATCCGAACCAGATCGACGATCTCGTCCTCGGCTGCGTCTCCCCGATCGGGGACCAGGGCGGCGACATCGCCAAGGTCGCGGCCATCAAGGCCGGTCTTCCGGACACCGTCGCCGGCGTCCAGCTCAACCGCTTCTGCGCCTCGGGCCTCGAGGCCGTCAACACGGCCGCGATGAAGGTGGCCTCCGGCTGGGAGGACCTCGTCCTCGCCGGCGGCGTGGAGTCCATGTCCCGCGTCCCGATGGGCTCCGACGGCGGCGCCTGGGCGATGGACCCCGAGACGAACATCAACACCGGCTTCGTGCCCCAGGGCATCGGCGCGGACCTCATCGCGACGATCGAGGGCTGGTCGCGTGACGACGTCGACGCGTTCGCCGCGCGGTCCCAGGAGCGCGCCGCGGCCGCCCAGGAGGCCGGGTACTTCGACGACTCCGTCATCCCGGTCAAGGACATCAACGACCAGATCGTCCTCGAGAAGGACGAGTTCATCCGCAAGGGCACGACGGTCGAGTCGCTCTCCAAGCTCAAGCCGTCGTTCGCCGCGATGGGCGAGATGGGCGGCTTCGACGCCGTCGCGCTGCAGAAGTACCACTGGATCGAGAAGATCGACCACGTCCACCACGCCGGCAACTCCTCCGGCATCGTCGACGGCGCGTCGCTCCTGATCCTCGGCAACGAGAAGGCCGGCGAGCGCGCGGGCATGAAGCCGAAGGCCCGCATCCTCGCGACCGCCGTCTCCGGCGCCGACCCGACGATCATGCTCACCGGCCCCGCCCCGGCGTCCCGCAAGGCGCTCGAGAAGGCCGGCCTGAAGGCGTCCGACATGGACCTCGTCGAGATCAACGAGGCGTTCGCGGCCGTCGCGCTGCGGCTCATCAAGGACCTCGACATCGATCCCGAGATCACGAACGTCAACGGCGGCGCGATCGCCATGGGTCACCCGCTCGGCGCGACCGGCGGCATGATCCTCGGCACGCTCATCGACGAGCTGCACCGGCGTGGCAAGCGCTACGGCCTGGCGACGCTCTGCGTCGGCGGCGGCATGGGCATCGCGACCGTCATCGAGGCGATCTGAGCGGCCCCGGCCCTCTGATCACTCCTCACGAGAACTGAGAGACAGCACATGAGCGAGAGCACCACGATCCGCTACGAGAAGGGTGACGACAACATCGTCATCCTCACGCTCGACGACCCGAACCAGTCGGCGAACACGATGAACGCGGCGTACGTCGCGTCGATGGCCGCGACGGTCGAGCGGCTGCAGGCCGAGAAGGACGACATCGCGGGCGTCATCATCCAGTCCGCGAAGAAGACCTTCTTCGCCGGCGGCGACCTGAACGACCTGAAGAAGGTCACCCCCGAGGACGCCGCGGAGTTCACCGCGCACGTCACCGAGGTCAAGCGCCAGCTGCGCGCGCTGGAGACGCTCGGCAAGCCCGTGGTCGCCTGCGTCAACGGCGCCGCGCTCGGCGGCGGGCTCGAGATCACGCTCGCCTGCCACCACACGGTCGTCGTGAACGACCCGAAGATCAAGCTCGGCCTCCCCGAGGTCAAGCTCGGCCTGCTCCCCGGCGGCGGCGGCGTGACCCGCATCACCCGCAAGCTCGGCCTCGTCCAGGGCCTCATGGGTGTCCTGCTCCAGGGCCAGGAGCTGCGCCCGGAGAAGGCGAAGGAGCTCGGCGTCGTCGCGGAGCTCGTCGACTCGCCGGACGGCCTCATCCCGGCGGCGAAGAAGTTCATCGCCGAGAACCCCGAGGCCGTCCAGCCCTGGGACGTCAAGGGCTACAAGATCCCCGGCGGCACGCCGTCGACGCCCGCCCTGGCGGCGAACCTCCCGGCCTTCCCGGCCAACCTGAAGAAGCAGCTGAAGGGCGCGAACTACCCGGCCCCGGTGGCGATCATGTCCGCCGCCGTCGAGGGTGCCCAGGTCGACATCGACAACGCGCTCGTCATCGAGGGTCGCTACTTCACGTCGCTCGCCACCGGCCAGGTCGCGAAGAACATGATCCAGGCGTTCTTCTTCGACCTGCAGCAGGTGAACGGCAAGCGCGGCCGCGGCGACGACGTCGAGACCTTCCGCTCGAAGAAGGTCGTCGTCCTCGGCGCGGGCATGATGGGTGCCGCGATCGCCTACGTGTCGGCGAAGGCCGGTATCGACGTCGTGCTGAAGGACGTCTCCCTCGAGGCGGCCGAGCGCGGCAAGGGCTACTCGAAGAACATCGTCGACAAGGCCGTCGCGAAGGGCCGCTCCTCGCAGGAGGACGCCGACGCGCTGCTCGCCCGCATCCACCCGACCGCGGACGCGGCCGACGCCGACGGCGCCGACCTCGTCATCGAGGCGGTCTTCGAGGACCCGGCCGTCAAGGCGCAGGTCTTCGCCGAGATCGAGCCGCACCTCGCCGAGGGCGCGCTGCTGGGCTCCAACACCTCGACGCTGCCGATCACCGGCCTGGCCGAGGGCGTCTCCCGCCCGAACGACTTCATCGGCCTGCACTTCTTCTCCCCCGTGGACAAGATGCCGCTGCTTGAGATCATCAAGGGCGAGAAGACGAGCGACGAGACGCTCTACCGCGCGCTCGACTTCGCGAAGCAGATCAAGAAGACGCCGATCGTCGTGAACGACTCGCGCGGCTTCTTCACCTCGCGCGTCATCGGGACGTTCATCAACGAGGGCATCGCGATGCTCACCGAGGGCATCCCGGCGCAGTCGATCGAGCAGGCCTCCTCGCAGGCCGGCTACCCGGCGCCCGTCCTGCAGCTCAGCGACGAGCTGAACCTGCAGCTCATGGCGAAGATCCGCAAGGCGTCCAAGGACGCGATCGAGGCCGAGGGCGGCGAGTGGGTCGACCACCCGGCGTTCGCGGTCATCGACAGGATGATCGCCGAGGAGCGCTCGGGCAAGCTCGCCGGCGCGGGCTTCTACGAGTACTCCGACGGCAAGCGCGCCGGCATCTGGAAGGGCCTCAAGGACCTCTTCCCGGTGACCGTCGATCCGTTCACGATCAACCTCAAGGACCTCGAGGAGCGCATGCTCTTCGCCGAGGCCCTGGAGACGGTCAAGTGCGTCGACGAGGGTGTCATCGAGTCCGTCGCGGACGCGAACATCGGCTCGATCTTCGGCATCGGGTTCCCCGCCTGGTCCGGCGGCGTCCTGCAGTACATCAACGGATATGACCCCACCCAGCCCGGTGTGGCCGGCTTCGTCGCCCGCTCCCGCGAGCTCGCCGCCCAGTACGGCGCGCGCTTCGAGCCGCCGGCGTCCCTGGTCGCCAAGGCCGAGGCCGGCGAGACGTACAGCGACACCCCGGTGGCCGCGGCCGTCTAGCCACCACCTGCTGTCTGGTCGTGCCCGAGGGCCCCGCGTTGCGGGGCCCTCGGTGGTTCAAGGGGGTGGGTGGAATCCTGATGCTCGTGGGCAGCCCCGGGATGCCACTCACCTCCCGGAGCGACGGCCGCGGGGCGGGTCTCGCTGCCGTTGCGCGGCGCGCGCTCGGCTAGCCGAGCGCCGCGGCGAGGACCTTGCGGGCGATCGGGGCGGCGCTCGCGCCGCCCTGCCCCGCGCCGACGAGCATGACCGCCACCGCGACCTTCGGGTCGTTCGCGGGGGCGAAGGCGACGAACCACGCGTCCGTGTTCTTCGGGTCCGGTGTGCCGTCGGCGGTCGGGCGCAGCTCGGCGGTGCCGGTCTTGCCGGCGACCTCGACGCCGGGCAGCGCCGCCGCGGTCCCCGTGCCCGACCGCACGACCTGGAGCATCATCGCGCGCACCTGGTGGGCGACCCGCTCGCCGATGACCCGCTTGCGGACGACCGGGTCGCGGCGACCGAGGTGCGGCCGGGCGCGCACCCCGCCGGCCCCGATCGTGGCGCCGACGGTCGCCATCTCCAGCGGCGTGGCGAGGTCGCGTTCCTGGCCGATCGCCGCGGCACCGACGGCGAGGTCGTCGCGCAGGTCCTTCGCGTCCGCGATCGTGCTCGGCTTGATCGCCGGGATCTTCGGCGTCTCCCCGAACCCGAAGCGGCGCGCGCTCGCGACGAGCGTCTTCGCCCCGAGCCGGGCCCCGAGCGGCGCGAAGACCGAGTTGCAGGAGACGGCGAACGCGTTGGTCAGCGAGCCGCCGCACGCCTCGTTGGAGGCGTTGCGGAGCTTCGTCCCCGACAGGACGGCGAACGTCCGCACCGGGTAGCTCGACGACGGGGACGCGATGCCCTTCTGGAGGGCCGTGGAGAGTGTGATGATCTTGAACGTCGACCCGGGGGGCTGCGGAGCGGAGACCGCGATCCCGGCGACCGCGAGGACCGCGCCGTTGCGCGGCCGGATGACCGCGACGCCCCCGAGGCGGCCTCCGAGCGCGGCGGCCGCGGCCCGCTGCAGCGCGGGCCGGATCGTCGTGTGGAGGTTCTGCCCCGGGACGGCCGCGATCTTCCGGATCTCGCGGTCACCGAAGAGCAGCCGCTGCGACGGCGCGCCGCCGAGGCGGTCGGCGTAGAGGCGCTGGAGGCCCGTGGCCGGCGGGCCGACCGTCCCCGCGATCGAGGCGCCGAGGGTGTCGGCGTCGAGCGGCGAGTCGTCCGCGGCGAAGATCTTCCCCCGCGTGGGTGGCGCGCCGTGACGGAGCTTCACGGCCTCACCGTGGCGCAGCCCCGGCAGGCGCAGCGAGGCGTCCCAGCGGACCCCCGCGTCCTTGCCCCTGCCCTCGAGCGGCAGGCGGACGACGCCCCGCAGCGTCCCGAAGCGCTTCGTCGTCACGACGACGGGGACGGGCGCGGCGCCGTCCTTCGTCCTGCCGAGGGCGCCGGTGCGCACGCGGGTGACGCCCGCGGCCTTCGCCGCCGCCCGGTAGGCCTCCTCGAAGCCGCGCAGGTGGTGGGCCGTCCGCGAGGAGGTGCTCGTCGCCCGCCACATCGCCGCGTAGTCCTCCCGGTCCCAGGCGCGCACGAAGCGGGTCGCGGCGTCGCGGCGCGACGTGTCGGCCGTGTGGGCCCGCAGGAGGACGTAGGCGCCGGCCCCGGCGCCCGCGAGGAGCAGGAGGACGAGGAGCAGCGGACCGCCCGGCAGCCGCCGCTCGCGCGGGGGCCGGAAGGAGGTGCCGCGGCCGGGCCGGCGGTGCCGCGCGCCGCCGCCGGGCAGGAGGGAGGTCCGCGCCGGAGGGACGGAGGAGCGCGGGCCGCGACGGAGCACCCCCGGGTTCTATCGCACGGACGGCGCCGACCCGGCACTCCCGCGTGCAGGGGGGTTCGCGGGCCGCCTGCGGCGGACGGGCCGTCGTCGGATACGGTCGCGCGATGCCCGCCGCCGCCCGCGCCCGCATCGCCACGATCACCCGCCGCGGGACCGTCGTCGCGACGGCCGGGCTCGCGTGCGCCGCCGCGCTCCTCGCGCCCGCCCCGTCACGAGCGGCCGCGCCCGCCGCCGACTGCTCGGCGCTCGGGATCTCGGGGTCCGTCGACGTCTGGACGGTCGTCGGGCCGCCGGGGGCCTTCTGGCTCGAGAACATCGGCTTCGACGGGCGCGGCGGCATGTGGGTGTCCGAGCTGACGCAGAACCGGCTCGTGCGGTTCGACTCGCGCCGGCGCCAGGGGCCGGGCATCCCGGTCGCGAGCCCCGGCGCCTCGCTCCTCGGGCCGGGTGGCCTCATGTACGTTCTCTCCGGCGACAGCCCCGCGAACGTCGTCCCCGGCGGGGGCGGCGGCGCGGTCCTCCGCTTCGACCCGGCGTCGCAGAGCCCGGCGCTCACGCCGTTCGCCGCGGGCCTGGACATGGTCAACGGGGCGGCCTTCGACCCCGCGGGCAACCTCTACGTCGCCGACACGATCCACCCCGGGCTCGTGAAGCTGCGCCCGGACGGGACACGCGAGGAGGCCTTCACCGCCGCGACGCAGATCGCCGGGGCGGACGGCATCGCCTACGCGGACGGCGAGCTCTACGTCACGCAGTTCAGCGACCCGGCCTCCGGGATCGCGAGGGTTCCGCTCGACGATCCCGCGGTCCACACGACGCTCACGCAGCTCAGCCCGCCGCCCGCCATCCCGCAGCTCCCCGACGACGCCGCCATCGGTCCGGACGGGGCGCTCTACGTCGCGGTGAACACGGGCGCGCTCGTCCGGATCGACCGCACCACCGGCGCGTCGTGCGTCGTCGCCCACACCGGCGGGCCGGTCGACAGCGTCCGCTTCGCGTCCGGGTTCCCGCCCTACGACGGCGCCCGGGACGCCTTCCTCACCTCCGAGGACGGCCGCATCCGCCACGTCCGCCTCTCCGGCCTGCCGGCCGCCCCCGGGACGTCGGCCCCTCCGGCGGCGCGGCCGGCGATGCGCGTGTCGGTCACGCCGGGCCGGGTCCACCGCGGGCGCGCCGTCACGCTGCACGTCACCGTGCGCTCGGCGGCGACCGCGTGCCGCCGCGGCGTCCGTGTCCGCGTCGGTCGCCGGGTCGCCGTCACCGACGCGGCCGGCCGGGCGCGGCTGCGGGTGCGCTTCGGCACCATTGGCACGCGCACGGTCGGCGCGGCGAGGACCGGCTGCCGCGCCGCCCGCGTCACCCTGCGCGTCGTCCGCTGAACGACGTCTGTGGGATCGCTCACGTGCCGTTCAGGCGGTGTGCGCTACAACTGATGGGTAGGCACGTTCGCCTTCTTCTGCATGACCGAGGTCCCACCGACGCAGCCGCAGCCCGTCCCGCCCGCGGCCCCAGCCCATGGCACCCCTGCGCGCAGCCAGGGCGCTGTCGACCTGCCCACGCTCATCATCACCGCGCTGGCGTCGGCGGTGGCCGCCTACGTCTGCTCGAAGGTGTGGAAGCCCGGCACGCTCGCGTCGGCGGCCTTCACGCCCGTGCTCGTCGCGCTCGTGAAGGAGGCGCTCCGCCGCCCGACCGAGGTCGTGACGACGGTCGTCCCCGTCCCGGCCGTCACGGCGCGCCGCCGCCGGCGCCTCGCGGCCCCCGACGCGCCGACGGCCGTCATGGGCAGCGTCCCCGCCGACGCCGCGCCCACGCCCGGGAGCGACATCCCGCCGCCCGCGATCGTCGCGGTCGAGCCGCAGCCGGTCACGACGACCCGCACGCGCGGCCGCCAGATCCACTGGCGGATCGCGGTCCTCACCGGCCTGCTCGGCTTCGCGATCTGCGCCGCGTTCTACACGCTGCCCGAGCTCATCGCCGGCAGCGCGGCGTCCGGCGGCGGCAAGACGACGCTCTTCGGTGGCGGCACCCACACCGTCCAGCACACGACGACCGTGAAGACGAACACCGTCGTCGTCCCGGGGAAGACCGTCACCCAGACGACGCCGACGACGACCGTGACGACCCCTGCCACGACGCAGGCGACGCCTGCCACGACGCAGTCCACCGCGCCCACCACCCAGGCGCCGCCGGCCACCACGCAGACGACCGCGCCCGCGACGCCGACGACCCCGGCGACGACCGGGACGACGGCGACGACGACACCGACCACGACGGTGCCGCTGCCCTAGCCCGCCGCCCGGGCGGCGTGCGGTCAGGACACGCCCATGAGCGTGTCCTGACCGCACGCCGGCGGGATTCGGGGCCGCCGGCGGGCGGGCCTCAGGCCGAGAGGCCGCCGCCGAGCCCGATGCCGCCCCCGGGCGGCTGCTGCGGCAGGTGCTCGAGGTCGAGCGCGTCCGCGGGTGGCGTCACCGGCGGGACGGCGTCGTACGCGCTCAGCGTCGCGTCGGAGCTCGTGCTCGTGTCCGTCCTGTCGTCGCACCGCGGATCGAACGAGCCGCCCGCCCGGGCGGGCCCGGTCTGCTGCTCGCGCAGCGGCAGGATGCGCCCGTGCAGGGGGACCGACAGCAGCCCCGGCGCGCCGCCGGGGACGTCGCCCGCGTCGCGGATGACCATGACCGGCCGGCCGCCCTCGGTCCGCACGCCGACCTTCGTCAGGGTCCCCACGCCGTGCGGCAGGCAGTGCGCGAGCTCACGGGGGAGGAGGTGCTCGAGATCCTTCGCGATCGACGCCGACCGGGCCGCGGGTAGCTTCACCCAGCGGCCGCCGAGCAGCGCGGCGAGCTTGCGGGCCGAGGCGGTCGGCGCCCGCCCGCTGAGCCAGAAGCGCCGGTCGGCCTTCACGTAGGCGCGGCCGCGGGCGACGATGACGGCGTGCGAGCCGTCGCGGTCGGCGTAGGTCGCGGAGATCCCGCCGGCGTCGGTGACGTCCGCGGCGATCGTCGTCGTCCCGTCCGCGTCGTGGATCGTCCCGGCGATGTGGAAGCTGTGCACCTTCCCGACCGCGTCCGCGGACGCCTGTAGGATCTGCGCGGCGGACGCCTTCGTCAGGTCCTTCGGTGGGCCGGACGCGCCGCCGCAGCCACCGGCCGTGACGGCCCCGGCGGCGAGCGCCGCGACCAGCAGCGCGGCGGTGGGGGTGCGGCGGCGGGGCACGGCCCCCACGGTAGCCCGCCACCGCCGGTCCGTGCCGCACCCGCCGGGCGGCGGCCGCTAGGTTGACCGCATGTCCACGGCGCGCCTCTCCCTCATCGAGTTCCCGGCCGACGACTCCGAGCGCGCCCGGCGCTTCTGGGAGGGGCTCACGGGGCTGACGCTCGCGCCACGCACGCCCGAGCAGGGCAGCGGCTGGCAGACGGGCTCCGAGGGTGCCGTGCTCGGCGTCCACGAGCGCGGCCGCGGGCCCGGTGACACCGGCTCGCTGCCCTACCTCACGGTGGACGACATGGACGCGGCGCTCGCGCAGGTGCTGGAGCTCGGCGGCACCCACGTGCACCCGGGGGAGCGGTGGTCGATCTGCCGGGACTCCGAGGGGACGCCGTTCGCGCTCGCGCGCGCCTGAGCCGGCCGCCGGTCAGCCGAGCTGCTCGGCGAGCCCGATGAGGATGCCCTCCGGGCCCCGCACGAAGCAGAGCCGGTAGGCGTCCTCGTACTGCGCGATCTCGTCGATGAGCTCGGCGCCGTGGGCCCGGAGGCGCGCGACGACGTCGTCGATGTCCTCGACGGCGAACATGATGCGGCGGATGCCGAGCGCGTTCGACGGCGCGTCCTGCGGCTCGGCCCGGACCGCCGGCGGGCTGTGGAACCGCGACAGCTCGACCCGGCTGTGGCCGTCCGGCGTCCGCAGCATCGCGATGTCGGCCCGGACGCCGTCGAGCCCCACGACCCGGTCCGCCCACGGGCCCTCGACGACCGTCCGGCCCTCGAGCTCCATCCCGAGCTCGACGAAGAACGCCATCGCCGCCTCGAGGTCCTCGACGACGATGAGCACGTTGTCCATCCGCTGGAGCGTCATGTCCGCGGAGCATAGGAGCGGACGGCGCCGCGGGCCGGGCTACCCGGGGATGCGGAACATGCCGGTGAGCTGCGCGGCGAAGCCGAGGTCGCCGCGGACGCTGATCTTCCGGCGCATGAACATCATCGCCGGGTTCGCGTTGCCGGTGACGAGCTTGAGGAAGTCCGCCGCCTCGACCTGGATCGAGACGCGCGGCCTGTGCTCGTGCGCTTCGACGAGCCGGACGGACCCGCGGTCGATGAGCGTCGTGAACTCGTCGACCCCGCCGTCCTCGCGGCCGCTGATCCGCCAGGCGACGGCGGCCTCGACCTCGGCGGTCCGCTCGCGGCGCAGGTGGTCGGCGAAGCGGGCGAAGATCTCGCCGAGCACGATGTCGCGCACGCCGCCGGCCATCCGCGCGCGGAGGTCCTTGTCGGAGAGGTCCTTCACGACGCGGGAGACGGCGTTCGCGTCGATCGCGAGCGGGTCGAGGTCCCCGCCGGGGCCCGCCTCGGCTCCGTCGGCGACGCCGGGGACCGAGAAGCAGGCGGCCGCGGCGATCGCGAGCCGCACGTCCCCGTCGAGCCGCAGCCCGCCGCGGAGGAAGAGCAGCGCCGCGTGCTCCTGCCCGGTGACGAGCAGCAGCAGGTCGACCGCGTCCGCCTCGATGCTCACGTCGGCGGGGGCGTGGGTGCCCGCGTCGCCGCGCACGGCGGCGGCCGTCGCGCCGTCGAGGGTGAGGACGACCGTGTCGCTCCCGCCGCCGCGGCGCCCGGTGAGGCGTAGGGCGAGGCGCAGCGGGTCGCCCTGCCAGCGCTCCGGGGTGACGAACTCGGGCAGGCGGCCGAGGACGATGTCGATCGTCAGGTCGCGCAGCTCCCCGGAGGCGGCGGCCCGCAGCTCGTGCGGCGGCGTGACCGCGACGACTGCGGCGAGCTCGGCCGGGGTGACCGAGGCCGGGTCGGCGGCCGCGGCGGCCGCGAGCTCCGCGAGGGAGCCCGGGCGGCTCGTGAGCGTCATGACGGGAGGCTCGAGCCGGCGAAGAAGAAGAACCAGACGCCGAGGGCGACGAAGGCGATCGCGACGCTCGTGACCATGACGACGGCGAGGACCGACTTCGGGCCCTGGTCGTCCGCGTCCCGCATCGAGCGCTGCCACGGCGCCGGCTTGCGACGCTCGTCGAGCTGGCCCATGAGCTCCTGGTGGCGGAGGTCGAGGTGGCCGAGGAGCTTCGCGGTGGGGATCATCGTCAGCGGCGCCCCGACGAAGAACATGACGAGCGGGGCGAGCGTCGGGCGGCCCGTGTGGGAGAAGTGGGCGGCGACGAGGATCCAGGCCCCGGGGATGACGATCCACATGAGGATCGAGCCGATCGCCATCGCGGCGACGAGGGCGACGGCACGCGGCTGGCTCGAGGGGTGGTCGGTGGGAGGCATGGTGACGGCTTCGGTCTGCATCGGATGGTCTCCGGTGGCGGCGGCTGGTTCAAGTTACGGTACCGTATCTTGTTGCCTGTCGGCCCCTCCTGTCAAGCTGAAGACGATGTCGACCGCCCCCAGACGCCGCCCGTACGCGCCCCGCGTGCCGCTTCCCGAGCGGCGCGAGCAGCTGCTCGACGCCGCGCTGGCGCTCATCGGCGAGCACGGCTACCGCGGCGCGACGATGGAGGCGATCGCCCGTCACGCCGTCGTCGCCAAGCCGGTCGTCTACCGCACCTTCACGAGCCGCGAGGCGCTCCTCACCGCGCTCCTCGAGCGCGAGCGGGAGCGCGCCTTCGCGACGCTCGAGACCGCGATGCCCGCCGACCTCGCCTCGGCGAAGCCCGACGAGCTGCTCGGCGAGGCGGCCCGCGGGATCCTCTCGGCGGTCCAGAGCCGGCCGGAGGCGTGGCGCCTCATCCTCCTCCCAGCCGGCGAGACGCCGCGCGAGGTCCGCGAGCAGGTCGACGCGGGCCGGGCGCTCGTCCGGCGGCAGATCACCGAGCTCATCCGCTGGTTCCTCGCGCAGCAGCCGGGGCTCGAGGACGCCGACCCCGACCTCGCCGCGCGCATGCTCATGGCCGCCGGCGAGGAGGCGATGCGCCTCGTCCTCACCGAGCCGGACGCCTACACGCCGGAGGGCTTCGCGGCCTTCGCGGTGACGTTGCTCGGCGCCGTGCGCTGAGGCGCCCACCGGACGGTGAACCGCGCCCCGCCGAGCGCGGGCGAGGTGTCGACCGTGATCGCCGCCCCGTGGTGCCCGACCTGCTGGGCGACGAGCGCGAGCCCGAGGCCCGACCCCGGCCCGTCGGTCGCGGCCGCGCGCGCGAAGGGTTCGAAGATCCGCTCGCGGTCCTCCGGGGCGACGCCGTCGCCGTCGTCCTCGACGGTGAGCACGGGCGCCCCGCCCGGGCCGTCCGGGCCGAGCGTCACGCGGACGGTGCCGCCCGGCCGTCCGTGGCGGGCCGCGTTGCCGATGAGGTTGTCGGCGAGCAGGCGGAGCCCCGGGTCCCACCCGCGGACGACGAGCGCGCCGCCCGGCTCGGCGCCGGCGACGTCGGCCTCCCAGGTGACGTCGGGGTGGCGGGTTCGGGCGGCCTGCAGCGCCGCGTCGACGACCTCGCCGAGGTCGACGGACGCGTGCTCGACGGGGTTCGCGTCGCCGCGGGCGAGGGCCTGCAGGCCGTCGAGGAGGTGGACGAGGCGGCGCTGGTCGGCCAGGGCGTCCTCGGCGAGCTGGGTGCGCTGCGCCGGGTCCATGCCCGGATGCCGGGCGATGATCGAGAGTGACGCCTGAACGCTCGTCAGCGGCGTGCGCAGCTCGTGACCGGCGTCCGCGGCGAAGCGCCGTGTCGCGGCGAGGGCGGCGGCGCGCTCGTCGGCCGACCGCTCGAGGCGGACGAGCATGTCGTTGAAGTCGCCCGCGAGGCCGCGGAGCTCGAGCGGCCCGTCGACCGGGACCCGCTCGTGCAGGTCGCCGTCGCCGCCGATGCGGGCGGTCGCGCCGCGCAGGCGCTTCAGCGGGCGGAGGATCGCGTCGGCGGCGAAGAAGACGCCGAGGCCGGACACGAGCAGCATGAGCGCGCCGAGGCCGAGCATCTTCCGGCGCAGGGCGGTCTGCCGGTGCTCGACCTGGCGGAGGCTCGACCCGACGACGAGCCGCGCGAGGCCGCCGAGGTCGGCGCTGCGCAGCGACGTCGCGTAGAGGCGCACGTCGCGGCCGTCGATGTGCCGCGTCGAGAATCCGAGCGGCACCTGCAGGTCCTTGGGGAGGGACGCACCCGACTGCACGAGGGGCTTCCCGGCGAGGGACAGCCGCAGGGAGCTCCCGGTCGCGCGGAGCACGGCGTCGAGGCGCTTGTCGACCCCCGGTAGACCCTCTTGGAGCGCGGACTGGGCGCTGGCGAGCGACAGGTCGGCGGTGCGGCGCAGGCGGTCGTCGATGACCCGTCGCTCGGAGCGGCCGACGTCGCGGGTGACGAGGACGCCGGCGACGGCGAGGATCCCCGTCAGGACGGCGAGCACGAGGAGTGTCAGGCGTCCGCGGAGGTTGCGCACGGTCGGAGGGTCCTACCCGCGGAGGATGAACCCGACGCCGCGCACGGTGTGCAGGACGCGGGAGCCGCCGTCCGCCTCGAGCTTGCGGCGCAGGTACCCGACGAAGACGTCCGCGATGTTCGTGCCGGGGTCGAAGGTGTAGCCCCAGACCTCCTCGTGCATCCTCGCGCGGTCGATGACCTCGCCGGGGTGGCGGAGGAAGAGGTGCAGCAGCGCGAACTCGCGCTGGGTGAGCTCGAGCGGGCGGCTGGCGCGCGTCGCCACGAACGTGGTGGGATCGAGCGTGATGTCCCCGACGACGAGAACCTGCTGGGTGCCCGCGGGGCGACGGCGGAGAAGGGCGTGCAGGCGTGCGACGATCTCCTCGAGCACGAACGGCTTCACGACGTAGTCGTCGGCGCCGGCCTGGAGGCCGAGGACGCGGTCGTCCACCTCGTCACGCGCGGAGAGGACGCAGACGGGGACGTCGTCGCCGCCGGCGCGCAGCCGCGCGAGCACCTCGAGGCCGTCGAGGTCCGGCATCGTCATGTCGAGGAGCATCGCCGCCGGGCGGACCTGCGCGGCGGCCTCCAGCGCGGCGCGCCCCCCGGAGGCGGCGACGACGGCGAAGCCCTCGAGCTCGAGGCCGATCGCGAGGGTGCGGCGGATGGCGGGGTCGTCGTCGACGAGCAGGACGACGGGGCGGGTCTCGTCGGCCGGCATCTATCGCCGCTTGACCCGCTCGCAGCCGCTCTGGACGATGTCGCCGGCGTCGGCGACGACCGTGTCCCGCCCGGCGCCGCAGTTGATCGTGTCGACCGCGCCGTCGCCGGCGGTGTTGATCGTGTCGTTGCCGGAGCCGCCGACGACGATGTCCGCGCCCGGGCCGCCGACGATGATGTCGTTGCCGGCGCCGCCGAGGAGCTGGTCGTTGCCCGCGCCGCCGTTCAGGCGGTCGGCCCCGGCGTCGCCGCTGAGGAGGTCGGCCCCGCCGCCGCCGTTCAGCCGGTCGTTGCCGCCGAGGCCGCGCAGCGTGTCGTTGCCGCCACGGCCGTTGAGGACGTCGGCCCGGTTCGTCCCGACGAGGGTGTCCGCGCGCGGTCCACCGGTCCGGTTCGCCGCGGTCGCGACGGTCACGGGGACGGCGATGAGCGTCAGGGCGGTGAGGAGGGAGAGGACACGTCGCGGCATGGAGTACACGATGGACTGCGTCGGCGCGCAAGGCGCCAGGGACGGTGGTGTTCTCACAAACATCTCACGAACCGTGAGGACGCGGTGAGAGTGCGTACATCCGAGGCCCGCCAGCCGGGATAACTGTCCCCAGCGGCGAGCGGCACCCCGCGCTCCGCACCCCGCATCCCACCCAGGAGGAACCCATCATGAACCTGTTCACCTACCGCAAGGCCGCCGTCACCGCCGCGGCGACGCTCGCCCTCATTCCGGCCAGCGCGCTCGCCGCGACCATCAACGGTGGTCCGGGCAACGAGCGACTGCGCGGCACGAACGTCGCCGACACGATCAACGGCAACGCCGGCAACGACCGCATCTTCGGCTTCGGCGGCGACGACCGCATCAACGGCGGCGCCGGGAACGACCGGCTGTTCGGCGGCGCGGGCAACGACACGATCGCCGGCGTCCAGGGCAACGACCTCATCAACGGCGGCGCCGGCGACGACACCATCTCGGGCGACGCGAACGGCACCGGCGACCTGACGTCCTTCGACCGCCTCTACGGCGGCCCGGGCAACGACACGATCCACGGCGGCGACTCGGCCGACCGCATCGGCGGTGGCACCGGCAACGACACGCTGTTCGGCGAGAACGGCAACGACCGGATGGCCGGCGGCTCCGGCGACGACGTCCAGGACGGCGGCGCGGGCAACGACGTCATCTTCGCGAACCTCGGGCAGGACACCTCCAACGGCGGCGACGGCAACGACGTCCTCTGGGCGCAGGCCCGCGGCGACGTGCACCCCGGCCCGAACGGCGCGGTCGACCAGGTCGGCGACACGCTGAACGGCGGCAACGGCAACGACACGTTCCGCACCCGCGACGGCGAGGTCGACCGCATCACCTGCGGCGACGGCAAGGACACCGCGCTCCTCGACCAGGTCGACGTCATCACCGACGCGACGGCGGCCAACCCGAACGGCTCCTGCGAGAAGGTTGTCCGCAAGGCGCCGCGCGCGGCCGACTCGAAGGCCGAGGACGTCCAGGCGAACCCGGCGGAGGCGAAGGTCACGCAGTAGGACCGGCTGTCGGTCCTGGTCTGCCGTCAGCGCCGCGCGAGGGTGCGCAGCGCTGATGGCGGCGGAGACGGCGGGGGCCGAACGCCGGCAGACGCCCGGCCCGCCGCCCACGCAGGCGGAGATCAGCCCACCGCCTCCGCCTCCGCCACCAGCCCGTCGAGGTCGATGTCGCCGTCCATGACGAAGGCGATGGTGCCGTCGTCCTGCCGCGGCCACTCGTCCATCGGGCGGTCGTAGACGAGCTCGAGGTCGTTGCCGTCCGGGTCCGAGACGTAGATCGCGAGGTGGGTGCCGTGGTCGCTCACCTGGCGCAGCGGCCAGTCGGCGGCGCGCAGCCGCCGGACGGCGTCGCCGAGCGCGGCCCGCGTCGGGTAGTTGAGCGCGACGTGGTGCAGGCCCGCGACACCGTCGGGCGTCGGGCCGCCGCCGGCCGACTTCCACGTGTTGAAGCCGAGGTGGTGGTGGTAGCCGCCGGCGGACAGGAAGAGGATGTCGCCCGTCGTCCCCCAGCCGGGCACGTTGCGCGCCTCGAAGATGACGTCGAAGCCGAGGACGCCGACGTAGAACGCGCGCACGCGGTCGATGTCGGCGGTCCGCAGGTGGACGTGGCCGATGTGGACACGCGGGTCGATCCGGCGCTCCGCCGTCGCGGCGGGGACGACGGGGCCCTGGGCGTCGGGGCGGTCCTCGAGGCGCATCAGGCGTCCGCTCCGGCGAGGGTGACCACGACGGTCATGTCCCACGGGTCGCGGACGGCGAACCCGCCCGGGCGGTCCGCGAGGGGGACCCCGGCGGCCTCCAGGCGCCCGCGGACCTCGGCGATCTCGCCGGCCTCGGCGAGCTCGATCGTCCACTCGCGCAGCCCGACGACGTGCGGCGGGAGGGCGGGGACGTCCGGCCCGCGCCAGACGTTGAAGGCGAGGTGGTGGTGGTACCCGCCGGCGGAGACGAAGGCGGCCGACGGCAGGCTGCCCCAGACCTCGAAGCCGAGCAGGTCGCGGTAGAACCCGAGGCCGCGCTCGACCGAGCCGACGTGGAGATGCAGGTGGCCGGTCCGCAGACCGGGACGGACCTGGGCGCTCGGCGCCTCACCCGCGACGGTCGCGAGCAGCGCGTCGAAGTCGAGCGGCAGCGGGCCGCCGCGCTGGAACTCCGAGAACTCCTGCTCCGGCGTCGGCCACTGCTCGCGCGGCCGGTCGGCGGCGAGCTCGAGGCCGTTGCCGTCCGGGTCGGCGAGGTAGATCGCCTCGTGCGTGCCGTGGTCCGACGCGCCCTGGATGTGCACCCGCCCGGCGGCGAGGCGCAGTGCCGCGCGGGCGAGCTCCTCGCGCTCGGGGTGGAGCAGGGCGACGTGGTAGAGGCCGGCGTGGTGGCCGGGCGCATGGGCGACGGGATCCTCGTGGAGGACGAGCGTCGTGACGGTGCCGTCGCCGAGCTCGGCGACGTCTGAGTCGTGGCGGTGCACGCGCAGGCCGAGGGCGGTCTGGTACCAGGCGACCGAGCGGTCGAGCTGCGTGACGACGAGGTGGACGGCACCGAGCCGGAGGGTGGCGGGGAGGACCGGCGCGGCGGTGGCGACGGGGGAGGGGGTGCTCGTGGGCTGGGTCATGGCGGGCGTCGGCTCTTCGTTCTTCGGAGGGATGGGATGCGGCGTACTCCCAGTGTCGGGCCGCGGGGCCCCGCCCGGAATGGCCACCCCGCGCCGATGCATGGACTTTCGGGAGGACGGCGCTCAGCGCCCGCGCGCGGCCTCGCGGTAGCCCATCGGCGCGACCCCGAAGTGGCGCTTGAACGCCCGCGAGAAGTAGAGCTGGTCGGTGAAGCCGACGGCGTAGGAGACCTCGCCGATCGTCCGGTCGGTGAAGCGCAGCAGCCGCGCGGCCTCGAGCATGACGCGGTCGAGGACGAGGTCCTTCGTCGTGCGCCCGGTGAGCTGGACGAGCGTGCGGGACAGGGCGGCGCGGGGGACGCCGAGCGCGTCGGCGTAGTGCGTCGCGTCGTGGTGGCGGCGGAAGTCGTCCTCGAGCAGGGCGGCGAAGCGGCGCTGCAGCCCGACGCCCGCGTCATCGGCGTCGCCGCGCTCGCTGCGCGCCCCGTCGTACCAGCGCTCGAGCCACAACAGGACGGTGGCGATGAGGTTGCCCTGCAGGTCGGCGCTGTAGACGTCGGCCGGGCGGCGCAGCTCGGCGCCGAGCGTCAGCAGGAGCGACTCGAGGCGGTCCTGCTCGCCGGGCGGCACGGCGATCGTCCGGCCGGGCGCGCCGGTGAGCAGCCAGCCCGCGGCGACCCGCTGCGCGCCGCCGCTGACGAGCTCGTCGCGGAAGCGGAGGATCGCGCCGTGCATGCCGCTCGCGCCGAGGAACTGGTGCACCTGCCCGCGGCCGACGACGGTGATCGCCCCGGGGACGACCGCGTGGCGGTCGCCGTCGACGAGGTGCTCGCCGCAGCCCTCCCGCAGCCAGATGAGCTCGTGGTAGTCGTGCCGGTGCGGCTCGCGGACCGGGTCGTCGCCGACGCGCGCGTCGTCGAGCACGACGACCTCCGCGGGCCGCTGCGTGTCGAGCGTGTCGAGGGCGATGTCTGCGCCGCGGCCGGTCATCGAACGGGGACGCTAGCGCCGCGGGTACGCTCGCCGGGTGAACGACGCCGGCATCCCCGCGCTGCGCCAGGTCCTGGCCGGCGAGGCGGGCGACCTCCCGGGCCCGGTGCTCATCCGGGCCACCCGGACGGTCATCGCCGCGGCGGTCCTGCTCTCGCATCTCATCGGGGCGCTCATCGTCCTCGGGCTCCTCGGCCTCGCCTTCCCCGTGCCGCCCGAGGTCACCTCCCACGCCGCGTGGCGCAACGTCGCCATCGGCGGCGCCTACGTCACCGTCGTCTTCCCGCTCGGCCTGTGGGCCGGCCTGCGCGCGGCGGGGGCGATCGACGACTGGCTCATCGAGGACCGCGCGCCGACCGCGCGCGAGCGCCGCCGCACCCTGCAGCTGCCGATCCGCCTGCAGGCCCAGCAGGGCGCGCTCTGGGCGGTCGCGGCGGTCATCGCCGTCACGGGCAACCTCACGACGTCGACGAAGTTCGCCGTCGAGATCGGGATCACGGTGAGCCTCGGGGGCGTCTCGACCGTCGCGATCGCCTTCCTCCTGACCCAGCGCCTGCTCCGCCCGATCCGCGCGCGCCTCCTCGAGGCCGCGCCGCCCCGCCACGGCGACAGCTCCGGCGTCGCGCTGCAGGCGCTGACGTCGTGGTTCATCGGGACGATCGTCCCGGTCGTCGGCGCGCTCGCGCTCGGCGTCAGCGCGCTCATGGTCGACATGACCGCCCACGACCTCGCGCGGTCGGTCATCGTCCTCTGCACCGTCGCGGTCGTCGTCGGCTTCGGCGCGATCGCCCTCTTCGCGCGCTCGATCTCGCAGCCGCTCCGCGAGCTCCGCGACGCGCTCGACCGTCTCGACGCCGGGGACTTCGACGTCGCGCTCACCGTGAAGGACGTGTCGGAGATCGGCTACGCGCAGGCGGGCTTCAACCGGACGGCTGCGGGCCTGCGCGAGCGCGAGCGCCTGCGCGACCTCTTCGGCCGGCACGTCGGGCGGGACGTCGCCCGACGTGCGCTCGACGAGGGGGCGCAGCTCGGCGGGGAGGAGCGCGAGGCGGGGATGCTCTTCGTCGACATCATCGGCTCCACGACCCTCGCCGTCCGCCGCGGCCCGACCGAGGTCGTCGGCGCCCTCAACGCGTTCTTCGCGATCGTCGTGGAGGTCGTCCTCGAGCACGACGGGCTCGTGAACAAGTTCGAGGGGGACGGCGCGCTCTGCGTCTTCGGCGCGCCGCTCGAGCACGCGGACCCGGCGTCCGCCGCGCTCGCCGCCGCCCGCACGCTGCAGGCTCGCCTGACCGCGGAGCTGCCCGACGTCCCGGCCGGGATCGGCGTGTCCGCCGGCACGGTCGTCGCCGGCAACGTCGGGGCTGCGGACCGCTTCGAGTACACGGTCATCGGCGACCCGGTGAACGAGGCGGCGCGACTCACCGAGCAGGCGAAGGACCGCCCGGGGCGGGTGTGCGCCTCGGGCGCCGCCGTCGAGCGGGCGAGTGCCGAGGAGGCCGCGCGCTGGGCCGTCGGCGACGCGGTGACGCTGCGCGGCCGCGACGAGCCCACCCCGATCGCGGTACCCCGGTCGTGACGGGGCGGGAAGCCACGCCGGGGCCGGGGCCGCACGCCTGGCGGCGCGTCGCCTTCGGCATGTTCGCCGTCGGCTGGGGCGCGAACCAGTTCTCCTCGATGCTCGTCGCCTACAAGCACGAGCTCCACTTCGGGGCGGGGACGCTCGCCGCCCTCTTCGGCATCTACGCGCTCGGCCTCGTCCCCGGGCTGCTGCTCGGCGGCCCGGCCTCCGACCGCTACGGCCGCCGCCCGCTGACGGTCGCTTTCGTCGCCCTCTCGCCGCTGGCGACCTTCGGTCTCGTCCTCGGCCGTCACGGCGCCGAGGGCCTCGCGCTCGCGCGGCTGCTCGCGGGCGCCTGCTCGGGCGTCGTCTTCGCGGCGGGCAGCGCCTGGGTCCAGGAGCTGTCGGCGGGCACACCGGAGGGGACCGGCGCGCGGCGCGCGGCGATCGCCCTCACCGCGGGCTTCGGCACCGGCCCGGTCGTCTCCGGGCTCATGGCCCAGTGGATCGGCCATCCGCTCGTCGTGCCCTACGTCCCCCACATCGTCCTCGGCCTCGCGGCGCTCGTCCTGCTCCCGGCCGCGCCGGAGACGACGACGGGCGGCCACGGGCGCGTGCAGCTGCGCCTCTCCCGCGCGGTGCGGACGGCGCGCTTCGGCCGCGTGGTCGCCCCGACCGCGCCGTGGGTCTTCGGCTGCGCCGCGATCGCCATCGCGGTGCTGCCCGGCCGGGTCGGGCACGTGTCGGTCGGGCTCACCGGCGTCATCTGCGGGCTGACGCTCGGGACCGGGGTGGCGGTGCAGCCGTACGCCCGCCGGCTCGAGGACCGGTACCCGCTGCGGGCCGGGCGCTACGGGCTCGTCGCCGCCGTCGCGGGGGCGCTCATCGGCGCGGCGGCGGTCGACGGGCAGCACCTTGCCCTCGTCGTCCTGGCGGCGTTCCCGCTGGGGGCGGGTTACGGGCTGTGTCTCGTGTCGGGACTGCGCGAGAGCGAGCGCCTCACCGCCCCGGAGGAACGCGGCGCGACGCTCGCGGTGTACTACGCGCTGACGTACATCGGGTTCGCGGTGCCGTACCTGCTGGCGGCGCTGAGCCACCTCACGGGGGACGCCGGCGCGCTGGGGGTGGCCGCCGGCGGGGCCGCGGTCACCGCGGCCGCCGTGCAGGCCGGGCAGCGGCGCGCGGCCTGAGGCCTACCGGTCGGCCGGGCGCTCCCCGTCGGCCTCGCCGTGCTCCTCGCCCGCGTCCTCGGTCTCGTCGCGGGCGTCGTGCGTGATCGCGGCGGTGCCGTGGTCGTCGCCGTGCGAGGCGTGTTCGATGAGCTCGGCCTCGGCCTGCTCGAAGCCTTCGGACTCGCCGCCGCCGGCCTCCTCGACGGCACGCCGCTCCTCGCGGCGGCGCTCGGCCAGGCGGTCGACGTCGACGGTCGGGAGGTCGTTCAGTTCCATGTCGGGGTCCTCGGGCATCGGGGTCAGGACGTGGTCCGGGCGACGCGGCGGACGGTGACGGGCACGCCGAGCTCGGCGCGCGCGGCGTCGAGCTCGTCCTCGCGGTACGCGCGCTCGTCGTCCTCGTGGGTCAGGATGAGGACGCGATCGGCCGGGAAGACCGCGAGCGCGTCGCGGGCGGCCTGCAGCGGCTCGGCCTCGCCGACCTCGCCGCCGACCTCGACGTTCGCGCCGCGGAGCTTCGCGACCGAGGCCTGCTCGATTTCGCGGGCGCGGGCGATCGCGTCGTCGACGTCGCTCACCCAGAAGCGGACGGGGGAGTCCTCCAGGGCGGGCGCGACGACGTAGACCTCCGCGTCGCGCTCCGCGGCGTCGCGGACGGTGGCGGCGTCGGGCACCTCACCGGCGATGATGAGCAGCTTCATGGTGTGAGGCTGCCCCGTGGGGCCCCCCGGCAAACGCGTGGAGTGACGCACCGGCGCGTTGGGTAGCCCTCAGAACATGACCATCACGCTCGACCCGCCGAAGCTCGAGGTCCCGGGGACGATGCCGCCGCATCCCGGCGGACCGGACATCGCGCCGGGCCCGTCCGACCCGGTGCCGCCGACGCCCACCCCGGAGCCCGGGCCGCTGCCCCCGTCGTCGCCCGATCCCGTGCCGCCGACCCCCGCGCCGGACCCGTCGCCGGACGGCCCGCAGATCTGACCCCCGGCCCGCTCAGCCCTCGGCGAGCAGCGGCTTGGCGAGGGCCATGAGCAGCGCGTCGTTCGCGCCCTCGCCGATCTGCGTCTGCGGAGCGTCCCGGCGCAGGCGCGCGAGCTCGTCGTCGGCTCCGTAGGAGCGGCTCGCCGCCAGGCGCGCCGCATGGTCGACCGCCCAGACCGCGGCGTCCGACGCGACGATCTTCGCGGCGGTGGCCAGCCGCCCGGCGTCCTCGCGCTGCTGGTCGACCGCCTCGGCGGCGCGGAGGATGAGCGCCTCGGCCGCCATGAGCTGCGAGACGATCTCGCCGACGCGCAGCTGCGCGTGGGTGTGGTCGCCGAGGACGCCGTCCCCGATCGCGCGCCCGGTCGACTCGCCGACGGCGCAGACGAGGCAGCGGTCGATGATCCCGAGGGCGCGGCAGGCGACGTTCACGCGGCCGACGTCGAGCGCGTCGAGCATCTGGCGCGCGCCGCGGCCGAGGCCATCAGCGTCCCCGCCGAGGATCTCCGCGCCGGCCTCGTGGTGGCCGTCGAAGACGTAGGCGGCGGACTCGACGCCGCGATAGCCCATCTTGTCGAGGTCCTCGACCCGCCAGGACGCGGTCCCGCGGCCCTCGGTGGGGAGGACGACGCACGAGGGCTTCTCGGAGCCCTCGACGCCGGCGAGCAGGAAGATGACCTGGCTCGACCGGCCGCCCGCGACCCAGCGCTTGGCGCCATCGAGCACGAGGCCGCCGTCCGGGTGCGGTCGCGCGGTCGTCTCGAGCCGGTGCAGGTCGCTGCCCGCCTGCGGCTCGGTGATCGAGAACGACGCGAGGACCTCGCCGCTCGCCATCCCCGGCAGCCAGCGGGCCCGCTGCTCCGGGGTGCCGTGGCGGGTCAGCAGCGTGATGGCGAGGCCGGTCGGGTTCACCGCGCCGGTGATCGAGATCCACCCCTGGCTCAGCGTGCGCCAGACGTGGACGAGGTCCTTGACGCCGAGGCCGGGCCCGCCGAACTCGGTGGGGACGAGCGCGCCGGTGATGCCGAGGCCGACGACCTGCGCGAGCGTCGCGTCCGGCAGCTCGTCGTCGCGGTCCCACGCGGCGACGTTCGGCAGGAGCTCCTCGTCGAGGAGGCGCTTGGTGGCGGCGTGGAGCGCGGTGGCGATCTCGGCGCGGTCGGGGGCGGCGGTGGACATGAGGCGTCCCTACCCGCCGTTGTCGGTTCGCGAACCGTCAGAAGAGGCGTGCGGGCGCACGCGCCGCCGCCGGGGCGGGCGGCTGGGGCTGCGGGTCGACGGCGGCGGGGCCGGCGCCGCCCCGGGCCGACGGGCCCGCCGGCGCCGTCGCCCGCTGCAGGCCGCCGAGGCGCAGCAGGAGGAGCAGCGCGGGCGGGACGACCGCGAGCGCCGTCAGCGCGAGGAACCACGTCGTCCCCGCGTCGGTGCCCATGCCGAGCGAGTGCGCGACGCCCATCGCCCAGGCGAGCGCGGTGAAGCGGTGCGCCGTCCGCCAGCGCGCGTGGCCGATGAGGCCGCGGGCGTAGTAGCCGAGGCCAAGCGCGACGAGCGCCCAGCTCGCCCAGAGGCCGAGGGCGCTCCACCAGCGGTGGTAGGGGGAGACGAACGGGATGAGCACGTCCGCGGGCGCGGGGTGGAGGAAGGAGTCGCCCAGGAGCGAGAGGCCGTGGACGGCGAGGGCGACGAGGGTCGCGAGCGAGAGGACCTCGTGCAGCGCGCGCAGGTCGCCCGCGCGGGTGCCGCGGACGAGGCGCGTGCCCATGAGGATACCGGCGCCGACCGAGACGCTCGCGAGGACGAGCGCGACCGTGCCGGCGGCGCGGCTCGTGATCCAGAAGAGGTGCGGCGACGTCGCGACGGCGGCGGCCGCCGCCGTCATCGGCCGGCTCCTCGCACGCCGTGCGGCAGGACGATCGGCTCGCCGCGGGCCGGCACGAGGACACCGCCGTCGGGGAGGAAGGCGGCGGCGCCCTCGACGCCGGAGAGGAGCGCGGCCTTCGCGCGGGTCTCGGCGAGCAGCCCCGTCGGCGCGAGCGCCGTCACCTGGATGAGGCCCGTGTCGGCCGGGGCGCCCGTGCGGGGGTCGATGAGGTGGTGGCTGTCGGCCGGGCCGGCGGCGTCGGTGCGGCCGTCGCCCGCCCACGCGCGGCGCGTCGTGCCGCTCGTCGCTACGGCGGCGGCGCGCAGGGAGAAGGCGTGGATCGGCTCGCCGCCCGCGGGGTCCGCGACGTCGACGCGGCGCTCGAGGTCGGCGGTGCCGCCGAGGCGCAGGTCGCCGGCGCAGTCGACGACCCAGGCGTCGCAGTCACGCAGCGCGTGGGCCATCAGGTCCGCGGCGATGCCCTTCGCGAGGCCACCGCTGTCGAGGCGGACGCCCGCGGGGCGGATGACCTCCGTCTCGTTGACGCGGAGCAGCCGCCAGCCGCCGGCGAGCGGGGCGGGGTTGCGGGCGGCGCGCGCCCAGGCCGGGCCGAAGGCGGCGTGGGGGTGGGTGTCGGGGAAGTGGCCGCGGTAGCCGGCGTCCTCGAGGGCCGGCAGGCACGTGGCGTCGACGAGGCCGTCGGTCGCCTCGCCGGCCCAGCGGGCGGCCGCGGCGAGGCGGCGCAGGAGGTAGCCGGCCGGGACGGCGCGCCGCGGGTCCTCGTTCAGGCGGCACAGCTCGCTGTCGGGCCGGAAGCGGGAGAGCTGCGCGTCGACGTCGAGGGCGATGCGGCGGGCAGCGTCGATGGCCGCCCGCGCGGCGTCCTCGGCAGGGGCGGACGCGATGACCGTGACCTTCGTGCCGAAGCAGGGGAACGTCACGGTGACCTCGGTCAGGGGGAGGACCTCGGTCGGGGCGGGCGGCGCATCGACGGTCGGGGGCATGACGAGCATGCTGCTCCCGTGACCTTCGTGAACGCTGAAGGGCTCCTGGGAACTTCCTGAGTGCGGCGAGTGGCCCGCGGCCGGAAATGAAGGTACGCTCCCGTACTATGAGCTCCCTGAACGGCAAGGTCGTCCTCATCACCGGCGGCGCGCGCGGCATCGGCGCGGAGGTCGCGACGCGCCTGCGGGCGCAGGGGGCGAAGCTCGTCCTCACCGATCTCGACGAGGCCCCGCTCCACGCGCTGGCCGCCCGCCTCGGGTCCGACCACGTCCTCCCGGTCGTCGCGGACGTCTGCGACCTCGCCTCGATGGAGGCCGCCGCGGCGGCCGCGGTCGAGCGCTTCGGCGGCATCGACGTCGTCGTCGCGAACGCCGGCATCGCGAGCTACGGCTCGGTCCTCCAGGTCGACCCGGCGACGTTCAAGCGCGTGCTCGACGTGAACCTCCTCGGCGTCTTCCACACCGTCCGCGCGGCGCTCCCGTCGATCATCGAGCGCAAGGGCTACGTCCTCGTCGTCTCCTCGCTCGCGGCCTACTCGGCGTCGCCGGGCCTCGCCGCCTACCACGCCTCCAAGGCCGGGGCCGAGTACTTCGCGAACTCGCTGCGGCTCGAAGTGGCCCACCTCGGCGTCGACGTCGGCTCGGCGCACATGGCGTGGATCGACACGCCGCTCGTGCAGGACGCGAAGGCCGACCTGCCGTCCTTCACGAAGATGCTGAAGACGCTCCCCGGCCCGCTGAAGAACACGACCTCGGTCGAGGCCTGCGGCAAGCGCTTCGTCGCCGGCATCGAGGCCCGCCGGAGCCGCGTGAACGTCCCCGGCTGGGTCGGCCTCTTCCGCTGGATCCGCCCGCTCGTCTCCACGCCGGTCGGCGAGCGTGACGTGCGCAGGGCCGTGCCGGAGCTCCTCCCGCAGATGGACGCCGAGGTCGCGGCGCTCGGCCGCTCGCTCAGCGCGCGCAGCCAGGCGCTCGAGGCGGACGAGCACGCGCACGTGTAGGGGCGGGTTCTCAGGGGATTCCCAGCCGGATTTACGGAACGCTTCATCGCCGTCCGGCATCCTCGGGGGCTTGAGCGCCGTCCCGCACCCCACCGTGATGGTCGTCGACGACGAGCCGGGTGTCCGGGAGGCGCTGACGATCGCCCTCGAGCTCGAGCAGCTCGACGTCCTCGCGGTCGACGACGGGCTGCAGGCGATCATGGCGCTGAGCAGCCGCTCGTTCGACGCGGTGATCCTCGATCTGTCGATGCCGTACGTCGACGGGCTCGAGGTCTGCCGCCGGGTGCGTGCGTCGGGCAACGAGGTCCCGATCCTCATGCTCACCGCGCGCGACGAGCTCGACGACCGGGTGGCCGGCCTGGAGGCGGGGGCGGACGACTACCTCGCCAAGCCGTTCGCCCTCCGCGAGCTGACCGCGCGCGTGCGGGCGATCATGCGCCGCAACCTCACGGGCCCGGCGGCCGGGGCGGACGAGGCGACGTTCTCCGACGTCCGCCTCGACCGGCGCGCGCACCGCGCCTACCGGGGTGACCGGCTCCTCGAGCTCACACGCACCGAGTGGCTGCTGCTCGAGTGCTTCCTCGAGCACCCCGAGCAGGTCCTCTCCCGCGAGCAGATCCTCATGCGCGTGTGGGGCCACGACTTCGGCGTCGCCTCCAACTCGCTCGGCGTGTACGTCGGGTACCTGCGGCGGAAGCTCGAGGACGGCGGCGAGCCGCGGGTCATCCACACGGTGCGCGCGATCGGCTACGTCCTCCGGCGGGAGCCGTGAGCTTCAGGCGTCGCATCGCGCTGCTCACCGGGGCCGCGGTCGCCGTCTCGATCCTTCTCGCCTCGACGCTCGCGTACGTCACGGTCCGGGGGCAGCTGCTCGGCCAGGTCGACTCGTCGCTGCGCGGCCGCGCGAGCCAGTTCGTCTCCTTCGTCCGCCGGCCCCTGCTGCCGCCGCCCGCCGCCGCGGTCGGCGTCACGGGCGGCACGGCGACGCCGTCGCTGCGGGCCGGCGGCGGCTCGCCCGGGTTCGGCGTCGCCCGTAGCCGCCTCTTCGTCCGCCCGCCCCAGCGCCGCGGCGACATCGACTTCTACGACCAGTTCCTCACCGCGGCGGGGACGCGGGCGACGGGCCCGCCCGGCCGCGGGTCGGACCGGCTGCCGGTCGACGGCACGGCCCGCGCCATCGCGCGGCGGGGCGCGGGCGCCGAGCTCCGCGTCGCTCGCGTCGGCGGGACGCGGGTGCGGTTGCTCACGACCGGCCTGCCCGGCGGCGGCGCCGTCCAGCTCGGCCGTCCGCTCAAGGAGGTCGACACGACGCTGGCCCACATCCGCTGGCTGCTGCTCATCGTCGCGCTCGGCGGGATCGCGCTTGCCGTCGTCCTCGGGCGGATCGTCGCGGCGCGGGCGATGCGCCCGCTCGCGCGCCTGACCGAGACGGCCGAGCACGTCGCCGCGACGCAGGACCTCGGGCGGCGCATCGAGGCGCCGGGTGGCGACGAGATCGGCCGCCTCGCGACGAGCTTCAACGAGATGCTCGACACGCTGCAGGTGTCGATGCGCGCGCTCGACGCGTCGGTGCACGCGCAGCGCCAGCTCATCGCCGACGCCTCGCACGAGCTGCGCACGCCGGTGACGAGCCTGCGGACGAACATCGAGGTGCTCGGCGCGAACCCCGACCTCTCGCCGGAGCTGCGGGCGACGCTCGTCGAGCGCGCGACGCATCAGGCGGAGGAGCTGACCCTCCTCATGAACGGCCTCATCGACCTCGCGCGTGGCGAGGGGCCGGAGGGCGCGCCGTCGACGCTGTCGCTCGACGAGCTCGTCGCAGGCGCGGTCGCCCGTGCGCGCCGCCACGCTCCCGGCCAGGCCTTCGTCGTCGAGCTCGAGCCGACGCTCGTCGTCGGCTCCCACGACCGCCTCGCCCGTGCGGTGAACAACGTCCTCGACAACGCCGTCGCGTGGAATGCACCCGGCGCGCCGATCGCGGTGACGCTCGCGGGCGGGACGCTCGTCGTCCGCGACCACGGGCCGGGTTTCGCGGCCGGCGAGGTCGGCCAGGTCCTCGACCGCTTCTTCCGTGGGGCGGGCGCGCGCGACCGGGCGGGCTCGGGCCTCGGCCTGGCGATCGCCAGGCAGGCGGTCACGGCCCACGGCGGCGCCGTGACCGTCGCGAACGCCCCGGACGGCGGTGCCGTCGTCCGCTTCGAGCTGGCGGCGGCGGGGGTCGCGGCGGCGCGGGTCGCGGCGGCGCGGGAGCCCGAGGCCGCGCCGGGTCCGGCGGCCGACCTGCTGCGGGCCTGACGCCGCCGTCCGATCACCAACCTGACCGCACAACGCCAGGCCGTCCATTTCCCCCGACCCTGATGGGGGAAACGGACGGCGTCCGACGCAGCCGTGGAGGCACGTCCATTTCTCCCGACCCTGATGGGGGGAAATGGACGGCGTCCGACGCAGCCGTGGGGGCGCGTCCATTTCTACCGACCCTGATCGGGGGAAATGGACGGCGTCCCGGTGGCGGCGGCGGTGGGGCTCAGCCGCCCGGCGGCACGAAGCCTGCCGGCGGGCCGCCCACGGGCGGGCCTCCCACGGCGCCCGCGCCGCCGCCGGGCGGGCCACCTCCCGCCGCGGTCGCGCCGCCGCCGGCTGTCGCGCCGCCGCCGGCCGCCGCGCCGCCGCCGGCGCCCGCGCCGCCGCCGAACCGCCCGAAGCCGCCGAAGCCTCCGCCGGCGGACGCGGCGCTCGCGGCCGTCGCGGTCACGCGGGTCGCCTTGATCGTCCCGTTGGCGGCCGTCGTGCCGGTGACGAGGACGGTGTCGCCCGGGTAGATGCCCTTGACCGACGCGGCGGCGTTGCGCGTGAGCTTGGAGGACGACGTCGTGCGGACCTTCACGGTCGTGCCGTCGGCGGACTTCACGTAGAGGACGTCGCCGTCCTTGCTCGAGACGGTGCCGGCGGTGAAGCCGGAGGCGGTGGCGGCCGCGCCACCGCCCGCACCCGCACCCGCGCCGGCCCCGGCGCCCGGCCGCCCCGTCCGCGCGCCGAACCCACCCGGCGGCAGTCCGGCCCGCGCGGCGCCCGCACCGACCGTCTCGCCGCCCCCGCTCGGGTCGTGGTGCTTCTGCACCTGCACGCCGCCGATGAAGCCGCCGGCGCCCACCGCCACCAGTGCGAGGATGCCCGTCGCCGGCGTCAGGCCGCGGCGGCGCGGGCGGGCCGGCAGTTCGTCGTGCTCGTCGTCCTCCCAGGCGTAGCGGTCGTCGAGTGTGGCCGGCGGGTCGGTCTGGGTCTCGGACATCGGGTGCTCCGGGGTGTCGTCTGGGGTGGTCATTCGAAGCGCAGCGCCTGGATCGGTGAGAGGCGCGCCGCACGGGCGGCTGGGTAGGTGCCGAAGACGAGGCCGCTCGTGAGGGCGGCGCCGAAGGCGAGGAGGACGGACGGCGCCGCGATGGCCGGCGTCACGCCCGCGATCGTGAACTGGCTGCCGGCGATGCCCGCCGCGACGCCGACGACGCCGCCGAACATCGAGACGAGGACGGCCTCGGTGAGGAACTGGGCGAGGATGTCCGAGCGCCGCGCGCCGATCGCCTTGCGGATGCCGATCTCGCGCGTCCGCTCGGTGACGGACACGAGCATGATGTTCATGACGCCGATCCCGCCGACGAGCAGCGAGATCGCCGCCACCGCGCCGAGCAGGGTCGTGAACACGTGCGTCGACGCGTCGGACGCGGCACGGACCGAGCCCTGGTTCGTCACCTGGTAGCCGGGGTTCGTCGTGTCGGTGACGCGGTGGCGCTCGTTCAGGATCGCGGTGACCTGCGCCTGCGCGTCGTCGAGGGCGCCCGCCGACGTCGCCTGCACAGTGAGGTTGTCGATCGTCGTGTAGCCGCTGATCGTGTCCTGCACGGCGGTAAGCGGCGCGATGACGACGTCGTCCTGGTCGGCGATGCCGTTGGAGCCCTTCGCCTTCGTCTCCCCGACGACGGTGAAGCTCGACCCGTTGACGCGAAGCGTCTGGCCGACCGGGTCGGCGCCGCCGAAGAGGTTCGTGACGACGGTCGGCCCGACGACGACGACGTGGGCGTGCTTCTTCACGTCCGCGGCGGTGAACATCGCGCCGGTCGCGACCCGGTAGTCGCGGGTCGCCGCGTACGGTGGCGTCGTCCCGACGAACGACGCCGGTGCGTAGCTCGTCGAGCCGGCGACGAGCGTCGTCCCGGTCGCGGTGATGACCGGCGCGGCGCTCTTCACCGCCGGCGCGTTGAAGGGATCGACGAGCGCCGCCGCGTCCTTCGTCGTGAGCGTGACGTCCGCGCCCCCGCCGCCCCGGCGGAAGAACAGCCCGCCGGGGCCGCCGGGCCCGCTCTGGGCGGAGACGATGAGGACGTTCGAGCCGAGCGCGTCGATCCCGGCCTGCACCTGCCGCCTGGAGCCGTTGCCGACCGCGACGAGGACGATCACCGAGGCGACGCCGATCGTCAGGCCGAGGATCGTCAGGCCCGAGCGCAGCTTGTTCGCGCCGATGCCCGCGAGGGCGACGCGGAGCGTCTCCAGGCCCCTCACGCGGGCGCCGCCACGGGGCCGGTGTCCTCGACGACGAGGCCGTCGCCGAGCCGCACGATCCGCCGCGCGCGGGCGGCGACGTGGTCCTCGTGGGTGATGAGGACGACGGTCCGGCCCTCGGCGTTGAGCTCCTCGAAGATCGCCAGCACGGCGGCAGTCGACTGCGAGTCGAGGTTGCCGGTCGGCTCGTCGGCGAGGACGAGCGACGGGTTCGTCACGATCGCCCGGGCGACGGCGACGCGCTGCTGCTGGCCGCCCGACAGCTCGGAGGGCGGGTGGTCCAGGCGGCGGCCCATACCGACGGCGCGCAGCGCGTCGGTCGCCCGGCGGCGGCGCTCGGCGCGACCGAGGCCCGCGTAGGCCAGGGGCAGCTCGACGTTCAGCAGCGCGGATGTCCGCGGCACGAGGTTGAAGGCCTGGAAGACGAAGCCGATCTTCCGGCCGCGCAGGTCGGCGAGGTCGTCCTCCGCGATGTCGCGCACGTCGACGCCGTCGAGGAGGTAGCGCCCGGCCGTCGGCGTGTCGAGGCACCCGAGGATGTGCATGAGCGTCGACTTCCCGCTGCCCGAGCTACCCATGATCGCGACCGACTCGCCGCGCCCGATCCGGAGGCTCACGCCGGCGAGCGCGCGGACCTCGACCTCGTTCGTGACGTGGTAGACCCGCTCGACGCCGCGGACGTCGATGACCGGCGGGCGGCGGGGCGCCAGGGGGGCCCGGGCGGTGCTCATGGCGCCCCGCGGAAGCGCGCGCCGCGGCCGAACCCGCCGCCGAAGCCGCCACCGACCGCCGACGCCCCGCCACCGAGGGCCGTGCCGATGCCGCCGCCCGCGAGCCCGCGGCCGCCGCCGAAGCCGCCGGCCGCGGAGCCGGTCCCGCTCCCGGCGGCAAGCGGCCGCACGACGACCTGGTCGCCGGTCCGCAGCCCGGCGACGACCTGCGTGCTCGTGTCGCCCGCGACCCCGGTCTGCACCGGCTGCGTGCTGCGGACCCCGCTGCGCTCGACGGTGACCGAGCCGCCGGTGATCGCGGCCGTGGGGACGATCAGCCCGCTCGCCTGGCCGACGACGATGTCGGCGGACGCGCTCATGCCCGCCTTGAGCTTCGAGCCCGACTGGGTGAGCCGCAGGGTCACCGGGTAGCTCACGGCCGAGGAGCCCGAGGAGGACGACGCGAGGACCGAGACGTCGCTCACCCGAGCGGCGAACTCGGCGCCCGACGCGGCGTTGACGGTGACCGTCGCGCGCTGGCCGACCTTCACCTTGCCGATGTCCGACTCGCTGAGGGACACCTGCATCGTGTAGCGGCTGAGCTGCGCGAGCGTGATGAACCCGGCCGCGGCGGACGCGCCCGAGCCGCCGGGGGACCCGCTCCCGCCGGTGGCGGCCCCGCCGCCGGCGCCGGAGGACGCGGACGACCCTGAGCCGCCCGACGAGGAGGACGAGCCCGACCCGGCGGTAACGCTGTCGCCGACCCGGCCGCCGACCGCGGCGACGGTGCCGGCGTAGGGCGCCCGCAGGACGGTCTCCTGGAGCGCCGCCTCGGCCTTCGTCACGCTGAGCTGCGCCGAGGCGACGGCGGCCTCCGCGGCCGCCTTCGACGTCGCAGGGGTCGCCGAGCCGCTGCCGGAGCCGCTGCTCGACGTGCCGCCTGACCCGGCGCCGGAGGCACCGCCCGCACCCGGCGCGTTCCGTGAGCCCGAGCCGCCGGAGGTCGTCGCCCGCGGGACGGTCGTGGTCGCGGCGGGGGTGGTGGTCGTCCGCGCCGGCGTCGTGGTCCGGGGTGCCGTCGTCGTGGCGGCCGGGGCCGGCGACGGCGTCGTGGGCGTGGTGGCCGCGGGTGCGGTGGTGGCCGCCGGGGTCGTGGTCGTCCCGGCCGGGAGCGTCGCCGAGGCGAACTCAGTGTGGACGCTCGCCGCGACCGGGAGCGACGCGGTGGTCGTCGAGGCCGCCGCCGTCGCGGCGGTGAGCGTGTCCTGCGCGCTCGCGAGCGTCGCCTCGGCCGCCGCGAGGTCCACGCGGGCGGATGCGTCGTCGATCCGGGCGAGCAGCTGGCCGGTGCCGACGTGCTGCCCGGCCCTGACGTACACCTTCGTGACGGTGCCGCTCGCGCCGAAGTTCAGCTCCCGCTCCGAGGACGGCGAGAGGTTGCCGGTGCCGGAGACCGTGCTCTCGACGACACCGCGCTTGACCGCGACGAGCTGCTCGCGGGGGCTCGTCCTCGCGGTCGAGGACCCGACCGAGGTCGCAGCGACGATCACGCCCGCGGTGGCGACCGCGCCGACGGCGAGCTCGACGAGGGAGGGACGGCGTGCCATCAGGAGGTCGGCGCCCCCGTCGTCGTGGCCGGGGTCGCGGGCGCCGCTGCGCCCGGCACCCCGCCCGGCGCCTGCGGCACGCTCACGCCGCACGCCGCGAGCGCCTTGCGAAGCTGCTGGAACTGCGCCGTCCCGCCGCGCCGGAAGCGACGCGCGCCGGCCGGCGGCGTCCCGGCTCCCGCCGGCGGCACGCCCGCCCCCGCCGGCGGAGGCCCGGCGCCCGGCCCGGCGCCCGGGCCGCCGTACGGACCAGCACTGCCGCGCGGCGGCCGCCGCCGCCCGGTCGGCAGCCTCACGCCCTGCTTCCTCAGGCACGCGGCGACCTTCGGGTCCCGCGCCGCGCCGAAGATCCGCCCGGGGCCACCGGCCTGCCCGGCGTCCGGCGCGCCCGCCGCCGAGGTGCCCGCCGCACCGCCCGTCGATGTTGCCGCGGACGACCCGCAGGCCCCGAGCCCCGCGGCGAGGACGACGGCGCCCGACGCGGCGAGCAGCCCGCGCCGGACACGCGCGGTCCGTTCGCGTGGTGCCGGGCGGGGGTGGAGGCGGGCGAGATCGGGCAAGAACGGGCTCCGGAAGGTGAAGGGACTCAGGCCGCGGCCTGTGCGGACGTCCTCCACGGAACCAGCACGACCCCAGACCGAGTGAAGGAAGAACGAAGAAACGCCGAAATCCCGGAAGACCCCGGTGTCCCCCGTCCCGGGTGGTTTCCGGGTGGCACGGGTGGCAGGGGCCGGGGCAAGCTGGTAGGACGGAGGCGACGCCGATCACCCCTCCCCGGCCGCCGGAGCCTGCATGACCCCCAGTGACGTAGACCCGCAAGAGACCCGCGAATGGCTCGAGGCGCTCGACGCGGTCGCCCGCGAGAGCGGCCCCGACCGGGCCCGCGAGATCCTCGACCACCTGCTCGCGCTCTCCTCCCGCCTCGGCGCCCACCCCCACACGGAGGGGCCCACGCCCTACGTCAACACGATCGCCGTCGACCAGGAGGAGCAGCTCCCGGGCGACCCGGCCGTCGAGCGGGCGCTGCGCTCCCTCGTCCGCTGGAACGCGATGGAGCTCGTGCTGCAGGCGAACAAGGAGTCCTCCGAGCTCGGCGGCCACATCGCCTCCTTCCAGTCCGCGGCGGTCCTCTACGAGACCGGCTTCAACCACTTCTGGCGTGCCCCGACCGACGAGAACGGCGGCGGCGACCTCGTCTACATCCAGGGCCACTCCTCGCCCGGCATCTACGCCCGCGCCTTCCTCGAGGGCCGCTTCGACGAGGAGCAGCTGCGCCGCTTCCGCCGGGAGACCGACGCGGGCAAGCCCGGGCTGAGCAGCTATCCGCACCCGTGGCTCATGCCGGGCTTCTGGCAGTTCCCGACCGTCTCGATGGGCCTCGGCCCGCTCATGGCGATCTACCAGGCGCGGTTCATGAAGTACCTCAAGGGCCGCGACCTCGGCAGGCCGTCGGGCCGCAAGGTCTGGGCCTTCATGGGCGACGGCGAGATGGACGAGCCCGAGTCGATGGGCGCGATCTCCCTCGCCGGGCGCGAGAAGCTCGACAACCTCATCTTCGTCATCAACTGCAACCTGCAGCGGCTCGACGGCCCGGTGCGCGGCAACGGCAAGATCATCCAGGAGCTCGAGACGAACTTCCGCGGCGCGGGGTGGAACGTCATCAAGGTCATCTGGGGCTCCAAGTGGGACCCGCTGCTGGCCGCCGACACCGACGGGCGCCTTGTCCGCCGCATGGAGGAGGCCGTCGACGGCGACTACCAGACGTACAAGTCCCGCAACGGCGCCTACGTCCGCGAGCACTTCTTCGGGAAGGACCCGCAGCTGTTGAAGATGGTCGAGCACATGAGCGACGAGGAGGTGTGGGCGCTCAACCGCGGCGGCCACGACCCGCAGAAGGTGTACGCCGCCTACGCCGCCGCCTCCAAGCACTCCGGCCAGCCGACGGTCATCCTCGCGAAGACGATCAAGGGCTACGGGATGGGGACCTCCGGCGAGGGCCAGAACATCACCCACCAGCAGAAGAAGATGACGCGCGACTCGATCCGCGCGTTCCGCACGCGGTTCGACCTGCCGATCACCGACGAGCGGATCGACGACACCGCGTTCGTCAAGCCGTCCGACGACGACCCGGCGATGGTCTACCTGCAGGAGCACCGCAAGGCACTCGGCGGCTACCTGCCCCAGCGCCGGCCGACCACCGAGGTGCTGCCCGTCCCTGAGCTGTCGGCCTTCCACGGGCAGCTCGAGGGCTCTGGCGAGCGGGAGATCTCCACGACGATGGCCTTCGTCCGCGTGCTCGCGACGCTCGTGCGCGACAAGCAGCTCGGCCGCCGCGTCGTCCCGATCGTGCCGGACGAGTCACGGACGTTCGGCATGGAGGGCATGTTCCGCCAGCTCGGGATCTTCAGCCAGGTGGGTCAGCTCTACTCGCCGGAGGACTCCGAGCAGCTCATGTTCTACCGGGAGGACAAGCACGGCCAGATCCTCCAGGAGGGCATCAACGAGCCCGGCGCGATGTCCTCGTGGATCGCCGCCGCGACCTCGTACGCGAACCACGGCGTCGCGATGATCCCCTTCTACATCTACTACTCGATGTTCGGGTTCCAGCGGGTCGGGGACCTCGCCTACGCGGCGGGCGACTCGCGGGCCCGCGGCTTCCTCATCGGCGGGACGGCGGGACGCACGACGCTAAACGGCGAGGGCCTGCAGCACGAGGACGGCCACTCGCACCTGCTCGCCTCGACGATCCCCAACTGCGTGGCGTACGACCCGACCTACGGCTACGAGGTCGCCGTCATCGTCCAGGACGGGCTGCGGCGGATGGTCGCCGAGCACGAGGACGTCTTCTTCTACCTCACGGTCATGAACGAGAACTACGTCCAGCCCCCGATGCCCGAGGGCGCGGAGGCGGACATCCTCAAGGGCCTGCACCGGATCGCCGGGGACGGGAACGGGGCGATCCGGCTGCTCGGCTCGGGCACGATCCTCCGCGAGGTCGAGGCGGCCGCCGCCGTGCTGAAGGAGGACCACGGCATCGACGCGGACGTCTTCAGCGCCACGTCCTTCAACGAGCTGCGCCGCGACGGGATGGCGACCGAGCGCTGGAACCGGCTGCACCCGACCGAGCCGCCGCGCGTCTCGCACGTCGGGACGACGCTGCCCGGGGACGCCCCCGTCGTCGCCGCGAGCGACTACATGCGGGCGTTCGCCGATCAGATCCGGCCGTACGTCGACGCGCCCTACACCGTGCTCGGCACGGACGGCTTCGGTCGCAGCGACTACCGCAGGGCCCTGCGCTCCTTCTTCGAGGTCGACCGGCGCCACGTGGTGGTCGCGGCGCTCCACGCGCTCGGCCGCCGCGAGGACGCCGCCCAGGCGATCTCCGCATACGACATCGATCCCGAGGCGGTGGCACCGTGGCGCAGGTGACGAAGGTCGAGGTGCCGGACATCGGCGACTTCGACGACATCCCCGTCATCGAGATCCTCGTCGAGATCGGCGACACCGTCTCGATCGAGGACCCGCTCGTGACGCTCGAGTCCGACAAGGCGACGATGGACGTGCCCTCGCCGGTCGCGGGCCGGGTCGCGTCCATCGACGTGAAGATCGGCGACACGGTGAAGGAGGGGTCGCTCATCCTCACCGTCGAGGAGGGGGAGGCCGCGCCGTCGAACACGGAGGACGACCTCGGTGTCGCCCCGGCGCAGGAGCTGCCCGACCACGTCGAGGTGCCGGACGCGCCGCCCGCGGACCTCGGCGGGGCGCCCGCGCCTCCGGCCGCGTCACCCGCGCCCGCCGCCCCCGCCGCCCCTCCCGGCGCGCCGGTCTACGCCTCGCCGATGGTGCGCCGCCGCGCCCGCGAGCTCGGCATCGACCTCACGTCCGTCACCGGCACGGGCCGCGGCGGGCGCATCCAGGCGAGCGACCTGCGGGCCGCCGCCGACACCGCGAAGCCGATCGTGCCCGGGGGCGTGCCGGCCGGCGACGCCACCTCGATCCTCGGCTTCCCGCTCGCGCCGTGGCCGACGCCGGACTTCGCCAAGCAGGGGCCGGTCGAGCGGGTCGAGCTGACGCGGATCCAGAAGCTGTCGGCGGCCAACCTGCACCGCAACTGGGTCGCGATCCCGCACGTCACGCACAACGACGAGGCGGACATCACCGACCTCGAGGCGTTCCGCAAGGAGATCAACGCCGAGCAGGCGAAGCAGGGGGAGGCGGGCGCGAAGGTGACGATGGTCGCCCTGCTGCTGAAGGCCTGCGTCGCCTCGCTGAAGGCCTACCCGCGGCTGAACTCGTCGCTCGACGGCGACGGGCTGATCCTCAAGCGCTACTACCACCTCGGGTTCGCGGCGGACACGCCGAACGGGCTCGTCGTCCCGGTCATCCGCGACGTCGACCAGAAGGGGATCCTCAACGTCGCGCGGGAGCTCACCGAGCTCTCGGGCAAGGCCCGGGCGGGCAAGCTCGGCCCGAAGGAGATGACGGGCTCGACCTTTACGATCTCGTCGCTCGGCGGCATCGGCGGCACGTCGTTCTCGCCGATCGTCAACGCCCCCGAGGTCGCGATCCTCGGCGTCACCCGCAGCGCCATGAAACCGGTCTGGGACGGCAGCGCCTTCCAGCCGCGGCTCATGGTCCCGCTGTCGCTCTCGTACGACCACCGCGTCATCGACGGCGCCCTCGCCGCGCGGTTCGTCGTCCACCTCTGCCAGACCCTCACCGACCTGCGGCGGGTGCTCCTCTAGATGGCCACGACCACGATCACGGTCCCCGTCCCCGACATCGGGGACTTCGACGACGTCCCGATCGTCGAGATCCTCGTCGCGCCCGGCGACGTCGTCGCCCCGGAGGACTCGCTCGTCGTCCTCGAGTCCGAGAAGGCGACGATGGAGGTCCCGTCGCCCGCGGCGGGCAAGGTCGTCGAGATCCTCGTGAAGGTGGGGGACGGCGTGAAGGAGGGGGTGGCGCTGCTGACGCTGGAGGTCGAGGCGGGGGACGGCGAAGACTCCGACGCCGCCGGCTCCGCGTCCGCGCCGGTGACGTCCTCCTCCGCTCCGACTCGCTCGGGCGGGCGGGTTCCGGTCACGGGAGCCGCTCCGGAGGGGGTGCCGAACGCTCCCGCTCCGTCCCCGGCCCCCGCCGACCTCCCCGACTCCGACCACACGGCGCAGCTCGTGGTGCTGGGCTCGGGGCCCGGCGGCTACACGGCGGCGTTCCGCGCGGCGGATCTCGGGCTCGACGTGCTGATGATCGAGCGCTACGAGAAGCTCGGCGGCGTCTGCCTGAACGTCGGGTGCATCCCGTCCAAGGCGCTCCTGCACGTGGCGAAGCTCATCACCGACGCCGAGGACTCCGGCGCCCACGGCGTCGCCTTCGCGGCGCCCGAGATCGACCTCGACGCGCTGCGCGAGTTCAAGGACGGTGTCGTCGGCAAGCTCGTCGGCGGCCTGTCCGGCATGGCGAAGCAGCGCAAGGTCCGCACGCTCCAGGGCCGCGCGACGTTCGCCGGGCCGCACCAGCTCGAGGTCGTCACCGACGACGGCGTGCAGACCGTCGCCTTCCAGCAGTGCATCGTCGCGGCGGGGTCCGAGGCCGTCGCGCTCCCCGACCTCCCGGACGACGAGCGCATCATGGACTCGACCGGGGCGCTCGAGCTCCGCGACATCCCGGCGAGGCTGCTCATCGTCGGCGGTGGCATCATCGGCCTGGAGATGGCCTGCGTCTACGACGCGCTCGGCTCGTCCGTCACCGTCGTGGAGCTCGCCGACGCGCTCCTCCCCGGCGCCGACCCCGACCTCGTCCGCCCGCTGCAGAAGCGGGTCAAGGAGCGCTACGCGGGCATCCACCTCGGCACCCGCGTCGAGGCGATCGCGGCCGAGGAGGACGGCCTGCACGTCCGCTTCGCCGGCCAGGAGACCCCGGACACGACGACCTTCGACCGCGTCATCGTCGCGGTCGGCCGGCGCCCCAACGGCGGGCGGCTGAACGCCGACGCCGCCGGCATCGAGGTGGACGCCCGCGGCTTCATCCCGGTCGACGCGCGACTGCGGACGAACGTCCCCCACATCTCCGCGATCGGCGACCTCGTGCCCGGCCCGATGCTCGCCCACAAGGCGATCCACGAGGGCAAGGTCGCGGCCGAGGTCATCGCGGGGGAGGACGTCGTCTTCGACGCGAGGACGATCCCGTCCGTCGCGTACACGGACCCCGAGGTCGCCTGGACCGGCCTCACCGAGACCGAGGCGAAGGCCCAGGGCATCGCCTACGAGGTGGCGTCGTTCCCGTGGGCCGCGTCCGGGCGTGCGCTGTCGCTCGGGCGCAGCGAGGGGACGACGAAGCTCCTCGTCGAGCCGGAGACCCACCGCATCCTCGGCGCGGGCGCCGTCGGCGTGCACGCGGGCGACCTCATCGCCGAGGCCGTCCTCGCGCTCGAGATGGGCGCCGTCGCCGGCGATCTCGCCCTCACCGTCCACCCGCACCCGACCCTCTCGGAGACGATGGGCCTCGCCGCCGACCTCATCGAGGGGACGATCACGGACCTCCCGCAGCCGCGGAAGCGCAGCTGAGGCGCCTGCGCGGCCGCCGGCCCGCGCGGCCGCCGGCCCGCCGCGCAGAATCGGCACACCTCGCGGGTAGATCCGTCGCAGCGGGGTGCGGCACCCTGGCGGGGTGTGTCCTCCCAGGTCGACTCAGCCGGGCTCAGCGGACACACCTCGCCGGCGGGCGGTCACGGCTTGCACGAAGGCCGCCGCGACGGCCGGGCGTCAGGGTGGGGCCATCGGCGTCTCGCAGCTGCGCTGCGCCGGGCTGACACCGTCCATGGTCGAGACCCGCGTGGCCCGCGGCGACCTCCATCGCCGCCACCGCGCCGTCTACGCCCTCGGCCCGCACCGCCGGCTCGCGCCGTACGGCGAGTCCTGGCTTGCCGCCCTCGCGGTGGGGGACCGTGGCGGCCTCGGCGGCTGGTCCGCCGCCGCGGTCGTCGGAGCCGCCGCGTGGCCGGCGCGCCCGCAGGTGCTCGTCCGCGGTGGTCCGCTCACCCTCGACGGCGTCGACGTCCTCCGCACCCGAGCGCTCGACCCGGCGGACATCTACACCGACGCCGCCGGCCTGCGCTTCGCCTGGTGGCCGCGGACGCTCACGGACCTCGCCGCGCGAGCGTCGGTCGCCGAGCTGCAGTCCGTCCTCGACGGGCTCGAGCGCCGCGGCCTCCTCGACCTCCCGCGGCTCGACGCGGCGCTGCGCGCGGCCCGCGGCCGCGACGGCATCGCGAAGCTCCGCCGCGCGCTCGTCCCCTACGACACGATCCCGGAGGCGGAGTACCTCAGCCTGCTCGAGCGCTTCAGCGCGCTGCTCGGCGGGCAGGCGGACCTCCCGCCACACGAGGTCAACGGCCCCGTCACCCTCGGTAGCGGCCGCATGATCCGCGTGGACGTCGTGTTCCGTGGGCCTCGCGTCGCGATGGAGCTCGACGGCCGCGACAGCCACGACCGCTCGCTCCGGTTCGCGACCGACCGCGAGCGTGACCGCGAACTGCAGAAGCTCGGCTTCGCGACGCCGCGGTTCACGTGGCAGGACGTGATGCACCACCCGCAGCGGGTGCTGCGCGACCTCCGCGTGCTGCTCGCCCGGCGGGTGTGACCGCCCACGTCGCCGGAGGCGCGCTGCGCGGACACACCTCGCCGCGGCGCCCCTCGGCCCGGCCCGGCCGCGACCAGCGACCGGCTACGGCTGGGGCACGCGGCGCGCGCGCCCGAGCGCGTCGCGGCCCGGGGCCGGCCACAGCTGCACGACCCTGCCGCGCGCCCGCGACCGCCGCTCGTTGCGGCGGACGGTGACGTAGAGCCCGGTGACGAGCACGGCGTCGATGAGGCAGATGACGGCGACGACGAGGGGGATGACCTCGAACCACGGCATGAGAACCACTGTTCCCCTGACGGCGGACGGTCGAAACACGGGTGAGCTACGGAGGCGTAACATCTGGCGCATGGCCTCCTCGTCCCGTGCCCTGCAGCGCCTTGCGGCCGACTCCGCCGGGCTCGCCAACCGCCTCGTCATGCGCCCCGTCGGCACCGGCGGCCGCACCCTCGGGAGCTGGCCGCTCGACAGGGCGATCACCGGCCGCGTGACGCTCGTCACCGGCGCCTCGTCCGGCATCGGCGAGGCGACCGCCCGCGCCATCGGCGCCGCCGGGGGGACCGTCGCCCTCGCCGCCCGCACGCAGTCCAAGCTCGAGGACGTCGCCGCCGCGGTCGAGGCCGCCGGCGGCCACGCGAGCGTGCACCCGGTCGACCTCGCGGACCTCGAGGCGATCGACGCGCTCGCCTCAGACGCGCTCGCCCGCCACGGCCACATCGACATCCTCGTCAACAACGCGGGCCGGTCGATCCGCCGGTCCGTCGCGAACTCGACGACCCGCTTCCACGACTACGAGCGGACGATGCAGCTGAACTACTTCGCCGCCGTCCGCCTGACCCTCGGGCTGCTCCCGGCGATGCAGGAGCGCCGCCACGGGCACATCATCAACGTCTCGACCCTCGGCGTCCTGACGCGCGTCCCGCGGTTCAGCGCCTACGTCGCCTCCAAGGCGGCGCTCGACGCGTTCGGCGACAGCCTCCAGGCCGAGGTCCTCGGCGAGGACATCCGCGTGACGACGATCCACATGCCGCTCGTCCGGACCCCGATGATCGCCCCGACCGGCGCCTACCGCGGCGTGCCCGCCATCAGCGCCGACGAGGCCGCCGGCTACCTCACCCGCGCGATCGTCGAGCGCCCGCGCCGCCTCACGCCGCCGGTCGGCCAGGCGATGAACGTCGCGGACGTCTTCGCGCCGGGCGTCACCGACTGGCTGCGCCACCGCGGCTTCGCCTCCTCGCGCGACTCCCGCGCGGCCCGCGGCGACGACTGACCGCCGGTCCACCGCGACGGCCCGGGCGCGCCCCGGCCGCGCCCCGCGATGGCCCGGGCGCGCCCCGCCGCTAGGTTGGGCCCGGTGAGCGACGGCCACCCCCGCCACCTCCTGCTGCTCCTCGGGTGCCTGTCGACGTTCGGGCCGCTCTCGATGGACATGTACCTCCCCGGCCTGCCCGCGATGGCGGACGACCTCGGGGCGTCGACGTCGGCCGCGCAGCTGACGCTCACCGCATGCCTCGCCGGCCTCGCGACGGGCCAGCTGCTCGTCGGGCCGCTGAGCGACACCCACGGCCGCCGCCGTCCCCTCCTCCTCGGCCTGCTCGCCTACGCGGCGGCGTCGGCGCTCTGCGCGCTCGCGCCGTCGGTCCTCGCCCTCACGCTCCTGCGCTACGTGCAGGGCGTCGCGGGCGCCGCGGGGATCGTCATCGCGCGGGCGGTCGTCCGCGACGTCGCGGAGGGGGACGCGGCCGCGCGCGCCTTCGCCCGCCTCATGCTCGTCAGCGGCCTCGCCCCGATCCTCGCGCCCGTCCTCGGCGGGCAGGTCCTGCGCCTCACCGACTGGCGCGGCGTCTTCGGCGTCCTCGCCGTGATCGGCCTCGCCCTCGCCGCGGCGACGGCCCGCGCCCTCCCCGAGACCCACGCCCCCGAGCGGCGCCGGACGGGCGGCGTGCGCGAGACGACCGCGGTCTTCGCCGACCTGCTGCACGAGCGGACGTTCCTCGCCTGCACGCTCGCCTGCGGCCTGTCGTTCGCGGCGATGTTCGCCTACATCGCGGGGTCGCCGTTCGTGCTGCAGGAGGTGTACGGCGTCTCCCCGCAGACCTTCAGCGCGCTGTTCGCCCTCAACGCCTTCGGCATCCTGCTCGGCAGCCAGACGAGCGGGCGGCTCGTCGGCCGGGTCGCGCCCGCCCGGCTGCTGACCGTCGGGGTGCGGGCGGCGGCCGCCGGCGCCGTCGGGCTGCTCGTCGTGAGCATCGCCCACGCCGGCCTCGCCGCCGTGCTCGTCTGCCTCTTCCTCGTCGTCGCCTCGATCGGGCTCATCCTCCCCAACGCCGCCGCCGTCGGGATGGCCGGGCACCCCCGGACCGCGGGCAGCGCGTCGGCGCTCCTGGGCCTCAGCCAGTACTCGTTCGGCGCGCTCGCGGCGCCGCTCGTCGGCGTCGCCGGGTTGCGGCACGGCGTTCCGATGGCGGTCGTCATCGCGACGGCCGCGCTCGGGTCGCTCCTCGCGCTGACGGTGCTGCTGCCGCGGCGGGTGACCGCCGCCGCGGTCCGCGCGGCGGGTTAGGCCGTCGCGGCCGCCGGCAGCGCCGCGCGCGCCGCGAGCGTCTGCACGCAGGCGCTCGCCGCCTCGCGCCCCTTCACGATGAAGTGGTCCGAGAAGAAGCTGCGGTGCTCCTCGGCCTCGTGGAAGTGGTGCGGGGTGAGGACGAGCGAGAAGAACGGGACCTCGGTCTCGAGCTGGACCGCCATGAGGCCGTCGAGAACCGCGCCGGCCACGAACTCGTGCCGGTAGATGCCGCCGTCGACGACGAGCGCGCAGCCGACGAGCGCGTCGTAGCGGCCGCTCCGCGCGAGCGCCTTCGCGTGGAGCGGGATCTCGAGCGCGCCCGGCACGTCGAAGACGTCGACGGTCGCCCCGCCGTCGGTGAGCCGGCCGATCTCGGCGCGGAAGGACTCCTCGGCGCGGTCGACGATGTCGGCGTGCCAGCGGGCACGGATGAAGGCGACGCGGGGGCTGGTGCTCGGGGTGCTCATGGCCCGCGGATCTTCCCATAACCCGGGCCGGCGGCCCGGCTGCGCGGTCGGTCCCCGCGGTCGTTCACACGAGCTGCGGCAGACGGCTCGGGCCCGTCGCTACGCTCGCAGGCGGTGCCCGACCCCGTCGCCGATCCGCGTCCCGAGCCCGCGGCCGCACCCGGCGGCGCCGCGCCCGCGCCCGCGGTCGTCCCCGGCCGCTCGGGCGACGCCGGCTGGCTCGGCCTCGGCCTGACCGTCGCCGCCCTCGTGCTCGCGGCGCTCGTCATCCTCGCGATCCCGGCCCTGCGCGAGGCGGCGAGCCACGCCCTGCACGGCGACGGCGAGCTGCTGCGGCGCCAGCTCCGCGACCTCGGCGCCGTCGGCGTCCTCGTGCTCGTCGCCGTCATGCTCGTCCACGCCGTCGTCTTCTTCCCGGCCGAGCTCGTCAGCGGGACCGCCGGCTACGTCTACGGCTTCCTGCCCGCGATCCCGATCGTCCTCGGCGGCTGGCTGCTGTCCGGCGTCGCGAGCTACTGGATCGGGCAGCACGCCGGCCGCCCGCTACTGCGCAGCCTTGCGGGGGGTCACCGGCTCGAGCGCGCCGAGGCCGCCGTCGCGCGGGGCGGGGCCGGTGCCCTCCTCGCCGCCCGCCTCATCCCGGTCGTCCCCTACAGCCTCGTCGGCTACGTCGCCGGTGCGGCGCGGGTCCCGTTCCTCACATTCGCGTGGACGTCGCTCGTCGGCAACATCCCGATCTCGCTCGTCGTGATCGCCGTCGGCACGCGCCTACGCTCGTTCTCGCTGAGCGACCCCGTCGTGTGGCTCGCGGTCGTCCCCGTCCTCATCGCGGCGGTCGTCGTCCACCGCATCTCACGGGTCAGCCGCCGCGGTGGGGACGACGCGCGGGACGCGGGCGCGCCCGGCGCGGGCACGACGCGGTGACGTAACAGGCGAGCGCGGGCTCGGCGCGGACGCCGTGCTCACCCGCGATCGCCGCCCCGAGCGCGGCGGCCGCCGAGCCGTAGTCCGCGAGGAAGGACGCGCGGTCGACGCCGGGCATGAGCGGATCCGCGCAGACCGCCGTCCGGTTCAGGCGGGCCGGGTCGGCCGGCCCGTCGTGGGTCAGCGCGTCGAGCGCGAGCGCCCACGCCGTGTTGTCGTAGGTGCCGATGGCGAGGTGCTCCGCGAGGTCGCCCGGGCAGACGTCCTGGATCCGCGTGTTCGCGATCCGGCCGGGCCCGGTGAGCCGCGCGCCGGTGTTCGGGACGACGATCTCGTCGTACGCGGAGTAGTTCACGGTGTAGTCGATCCCCGCGAACGTCTCCTGGCGCGAGTTCAGCGCCTTGATGAAGGCCGCGGTGTCGCGCTGCTGCAGGATCGCCGCTGAGCAGCCGACCGTCGCGCACTCCACCCCGAAGGCCTGCGCGTCGATCGTGCCGTGGTTCGACGGGGCGTTGCCGATGAGGTCGGCGACCATCGGCCGGGTGTCGGGCCACCAGCGCAGCGCCCAGCGGCCGATCATGCCGCCCTGGCTGTGCCCGATGATCCCGATGCGGCGGCCGCTGCGCGCGTGCAGCCGGCGGATGCCGTTCACGACGTACTCGCCCGCGACCTGGATGTCGCCGAGCGAGCTGTGCGGCAGCGTCACCGCGCACCACGGGATCCCCGCCGCGGTGAGCGCCGGCTCGTAGTTCCAGCCGAAGTCGGTGCGCGGCGTCGTCGCCGTCCCGGGGAGGAGGAGCACCGGCTCGCGCGTCGCGTGGTCGACCGCTCCGCCGCACGTGAGCGACGCGGCGAGCAGCGCCTTCGGGACCCTCAGCGCCGGGCCCGGCCGGCTCACCGGCGCGTAGGTGACGGCCGACGCCGGGGCGGCGGTGAGGACGCACGCCACGAGGAAGGCGGCGGCGGTGAGCAGGACGGCGGCGGCGCGGCGGGACATGGGCACGAGCCTATCCGCGGCTACCCTCGGCACCATGGCCCCGTCTGCGCGCGCCGACGTCCGCATCGAGCCCTGGGGCGAGGGCGACCTCCCGCTGCTCCACGGCCTGATGGGCGACCCGGCGATGATGGAGCACCTCGGCGGCCCCGACACCGTCGAGCAGATCGAGGCCCGCCACGCCCGCTACCTCGCGTCGGGCGACCCGGTCATGCGCGTCGTCGACGTCGCCTCCGGTGCGGGTATCGGCTGGGTCGGCTACTGGGAGCGCGAGTGGCAGGGCGCCCACGTGTTCGAGACGGGGTGGTCGGTGCTGCCCGCGCATTGGGGCCGCGGCGTGGCGCGCGCGGCGACCGCGCAGGTGCTCGACCTCGCGCGGGCCGAGCGGCGCCTGCGCTGGGTCCACGCCTACCCCGGCGTGGACAACGCCGGCTCCAACGGCGTGTGCCGGAGCCTCGGCTTCGAGCTGCGCGGCGCGGTCGACCTCCCCCTGACCGCGACGGACCTCACGCTGCGGTGCCACGACTGGCGCTACGACCTGCAGGCCTGAGCGCTAGGGTCGAGCGCCGATGAGCGCGACGACGACGGCAGAGACGGTGCTGCGCGCACGCGGCATCGCCCACAGCTACGGCCGCCTGGAGGCGCTCGCCGGCCTGACCCTCGACGTGCGCCCGGGCGAGTGCGTCGCGCTCATCGGCGCGAACGGCTCGGGCAAGTCGACGGCGGTGCGCATCATCGCCGGCATGCTCGCGCCGACGAGCGGCACGGTCGAGATCGCCGGCGCCGACCCGCACGTCGAGCCGGACGGCGAGCAGGCCCGCGCCGCGCTCGCGCTCGTCCCCGACAACCCGCTCCTCTACGACGACCTGACGATCGCCGAGCACCTCGAGCTCGTCGGCCTCGCGCACGGCGTCCCGGACGACGAGCTCGTCGTCCGCATCCCGGAGCTGCTCGACCGCCTCGGCCTCGAGCCGCGCCGCGACTTCCTCCCGCGCGAGCTCTCCCGCGGCATGCGCCAGAAGACCGCCCTCGCCTGCGCCCTCGTGCGCCCCGCGAAGCTGCTCGTCCTCGACGAACCGGTCGTCGGCCTGGACCCGCCGTCCCAACAGCTGCTCGTCGAGCTGCTGCAGGAGGCGAAGGAGGCCGGCGTCGCCGTCCTCTTCACGACCCATCAGCTCGCGTTCGCCGACGGCCTCGCCGATCGCGCCGTCGTCCTCCAGGAGGGCGTCGTCCTCGACACCGGTGCGTGGGCGAAGGTCCGCCAGCGGGCGCGGGAGCGCGGATGGCAGTGACGACCCGCGAGCAGCGGCTGAAGGACGTCCGCGCCTGGATCGACGCGACGGTCGCCGGCCCCTCGCTCGGCCAGCGCGCCGAGAAGGTCTACACCTTCGTCCTCGTCTGCGCGATCTTCGGGTCGGGCCTCTTCGACGCGGTCCACACCGCGCTCGCGCAGGTCATGTCGGCGGACGGGACCGCGACGTGGGGAACGGGGATCGTCCTGCTCGGCGTCGTCATCACCGCCCGCTGGGGCGCCTACCAGGGGCCGGTCGTCTTCGCGGTCGCCGACGTCGCGCACCTCCTCGCGGCCCCGCTCAGCCGGCGCGGGCTCGCCGCCCGCCGCCTTGCGGTGTCGATGGCGGAAGGTGCGCTGGCGGGCGCGCTCATCGGGGGCGTCGCCGTCGTCGGCCTCGCCGGCCACAGCCACGGGTTCTCCGCCGCGCGCGGGGCCGGGCTCGTCGCCGCGATCGCCGCCGTCGGCGTCATCGGCGTCGCGGCGGCCTGGGGCGTCCAGGCCTCCGCCCGCCTCGAGCGCACGCTTGGTCCGCTGACGTGGCTCGCGCTCGCGGCGGCGATCGCGCTCGGGCTCGCGGGCCGCCACGACGACGCCGTCGTCCGGGTCGCACGCTGGTCGGGGCCCTGGGGCTGGGCGGTGGCGCCGGTCCGCGGCGGCGGGTGGCCGCTCGCGCTCGGCCTGCTCGTCCTCACCGCGGCCGCCGCCGCGACCGTCGCGCTGCGCGCGTGCGGCACCTGCCCGGTCGAGCGCCACCTGCGCCGCGCCGAGGCCCGCGCGGGGGCGGCCGCGTCGCTCGTCGCCTTCGACACCCGCTCGATGCGCCAGGCGCTGCAGACCGCCTCGAACGGCAAGCAGGCGCGCGGCACGGCGAACCTCCGCTGGGTCCGCCGCCGTTCGCTGCCCGGGCAGCTCGCCTGGCGCAGCGCGAGCGCGCTGCGCAGGACGCCGGCGCGCGTCGCCGAGGCGCTCGTCCTCGGCGCGGGGGCGACGACCCTCCTGCTCGTCACGCCCGACCGCGTGACCGCCGCCCTCGTCGGCGGCCTGCTCCTGTTCATCGCGGCCACCCGCGTCCTGGAGCCGCTGCGCGAGGAGATCGACAAGCCCGGCCGCGCCCGCATCCTCCTGCGCGCCTCGTGGGGCCACATCCTGCTCGCGCACGTGACGCTCCCGCTCGTCCTCGTCGTCCTGAGCGTCGCGGTGGGGGCCGGCGGCTGTGCGGCCGCCGGGGGCATCCTGCACCCGGGCGGGGCCCTCGTCGTCGCCGCGCTGGCGGGCGCCGTCCCGGCGACGCTCGCCGCCGCGCTGAGCGCCCGCCGCGGTGGCCGCCTGCCGATGAGCGTCCTCTCGATGGCGACCGCGGACCCCACCGGAGCGAGCGGGTTCATGGTCATCGGGTACCTGCTGCTGTGGCCGCTCGTCGGCGCGCTCACCGCCGGCCTCCCCGCGGCGCTCGTCGCCCACGGCGGCGTGCGGGGCCTGCAGCCCGCGCTCATGCTCGCGCTCGTCGCGGCGACGCTCCTCGGCGCGATCCTCCGGGCCACGCGGGACAAGTGAGGCACCCCGCCGGGCCCGTCCCGTTCGCGGACACGCGTGACCTGCGCCGCGCGATCCTCCGCCCGCACCAGTCGCCGGCCGAGCTCGCGGCCGCGGAGCCGGACGACCCGCTGGCCCTCGCCGCCGGGGTCCGCGGCGACGACGGCGCGCTCGTCGCCGTCGGCTTCGTCCACCCCGACCCCGACGCGGCGCCCGGCGACGCCGCGTGGCGGGTGCGGGGGATGGCGACGGCCCCGGAGGCCCGCGGCCGCGGGGCGGGCAGCGCGGTGCTCGCGGTCCTCCTCGACCACGCGGCCGCCCACGGCGCCGTGCGCGTCTGGTGCAACGCCCGCACCCCGGCGCTGAGCCTCTACGAGCGCGCCGGATTCACCGCGACCTCCGGCGTCTTCGACCTGCCGCCCATGGGGCCGCACGTCGTGATGGAGCGAACCACCCCGCCACCCGACACCCCGCCACCCCGCTCCCCCACCCCACCGCGCGGCGGGGACAGGTAGCCGGGAGCGGCAGCGGGAGCGCCGGGGGACACACCCCCGCAGCGGCTCCCGCACAAGGCGAGGGACGAGCCGTGCGGAGCGGAGGGGGTGTGTCCCCCGCGCGGACGCGGACGCGGACGCGGCGCCGGACGCCCCGCCGACCCGCCGCTCGCGCCCAACCCCTACTTCAGCTGCGCGCTCGTCCGCCCGAGCAGCTGCCGGGCGATGATGAGCAGCTGGATCTGCTGGGTGCCCTCGAAGATGTCGAGGATCTTCACATCGCGGGCCCACTTCTCGAGCAGCTCGGTCTCGGTGACGCCGAGGGCGCCGCAGAGCTCGATGCACCCGAACGCGATGTCCGTGCCGGTGCGGCCGGCCTTCGCCTTGGCGATCGACGCCTGGACGGAGTTCGGCTTCTTGTTGTCGGCCATCCACGCCGCCTGCATCGTCAACAGGCGCGCAGCGTCGTACTCGGCCTCCATGGCGAGGAACTTCGCCGCGGCGGCCGACTGCGACAGCAGCGGCTTGTCGTAGTCGACGGCGACGCCGGCCTCCTCGAGCGCCTCACGGGTGAAGTCCAGGCACGCCTTCGCGCAGCCGACGGCCATCGCGGCGACGAGCGGGCGGGTGTTGTCGAACGTCTGCATGACGCCGCCGAAGCCCTTCTTCACGTCGACCTCGGGGGAGCCGAGGAGCGCGCTCGCGGGGACGCGGCAGTCCTGGAGGATGAACGCGGCGGTGTCGCTCGCCCGGATCCCGAGCTTGTGCTCGAGGCGGTCGAGCTTCATGCCCGGGTTCGAGCGCTCGACGATGAACGACTTGATCGCGGCGCGGCCGACGGAGCGGTCGAGCGATGCCCACACGACGACGAGCTCGGCCCGCTCACCGGCGGTGACGTAGATCTTCTCGCCGTTGAGGACGTACTCGTCGGTCGCCTCGTCGTACTCGGCGGTCGTGCGGATCGAGGCGGAGTCCGAGCCGGCCTCGGGCTCGGTGATCGCCATCGCGGCCCAGCGCCCGCCGAACTCCTTCAGCTGCTCGGGCGTGGCGACGGCGGCGATCGCCGAGTTGCCGAGCCCCTGGCCGGGGATGGACAGCAGGAGGCCGACGTCGCCCCAGCACATCTCCATGATCGACAGGGCGGTCGAGAGGTTCGACCCGTTGCGGGTCCCCTCGGCGTGTCCGTTGCCGTTGCCGCTCGCGGGCTTGTCCTCGCCCTTGCCGGCACCCGCGGCGCCCGCGCCGCTCGTGGCGCCGGAGTCGCTCATGCCGTTGAGGATCGCCGCGAGGAAGTCGAGCTCCTTGGGGCGCTCGTGCTCGGCGACGTCGTACTTGCGGGCGATCGGGCGCAGGACCTCCTGCGCGACTGTGTGGGCCTGCCCGATGAGGGGCTGGAACTTCTTGGGGGTCTCGAGATTGATCATGTGTCTCTCAGCTTTCGAAGTCGATGGGAGCGGCGGCCCTAGACGAGCAGGGCGCCCTCGTAGACGCCGGCGGTGCGGAGGTCCCGGTACCAGCGCTCGACCGGGTACTCCTTCGTGTAGCCGTGCCCGCCCAGGAGCTGGACGGCGGAGGACCCGATCTCCGCGCCGTGCTTCACGCACAGCTGGCGGGCGACGGCCGCCTCGCGGAAGAAGTCCTTGCCCGCGTCGGCCCGCGACGCGGCGCGCCACGTCGCCAGGCGCATGCCGGCGGTCTCGATCGCGATGTCGGACACCGTGAAGGCGACGGCCTGCCGGTTGGCGATCGGCTCGCCGAAGGCGACCCGCTCGTTGACGTACGGGACGAGGTAGTCGAGGGCGGCCTGCGAGGCGCCGACGGCCACCGCGCACCAGGCGAGGCGCGCGCGGTGGATGCACTCCGCGTAGACGTCCTGGTCAGCGCCGCCGAGCAGCGCGGCCTCCGGGAGGACGACACCGTCGAACGCGACCGTCGCGGTCGCCGCGGCACGGACGCCCATCGCGGGCTCGGCCGTGACGCTCACCCCGCCGCCGCTCGTCGGGACGAGGAACAGCGCCGGGCCGCGGTCCTGCAGCTCGGCGGCGACGAGGAAGAGCTCGGCGTCGGCCGCGCGGGCCACGAGCGACTTGACGCCGTCGAGGACGTACCCGCCGCCGTCGGCCGGGCGCGCCTTCGTCTCCAGGACGAAGGGGTCGAAGAGCGGCCGCGGCTCGAGGATCGCCAGCGCGCTCACCGCGACCTCGTCACCCGTGAAGGCCGGGAGGTACGTCGCCTGCTGGTCGGCGTCGCCCCACAGCCCGAGGGCGGTCGGGACGGCGCTCGTCGCGAGCGTCGCGACGGCGAGGCCGAGGTCGCCGTGCGCGAGCGCCTCGGCGACGAGGACGCCGGTGACGGCCGAGCGCTCCGCGGCCGAGCCGCCGAGCTCCTCGGGGACGCCGAGCGTCGCGAGGCCGAGCTCGCTCGCGGAGGCGAGCAGCTCCGCCGGGGCGGCGCAGGCGGTGTCGGCCGCGAGCGCGACGGGGCGCAGCTCGGCGGCGGCGAACTCCTTCATCGCCTCGACGATCATCTGCTGGTCCTCGTCGGGCGTGAGGTCGAAGACCCCCTTCGGCGAGGCCGGGCGCGCGCGCTCGGGCTTGCCGCTGCCGCGGACGATCGTGAACGTGCGGCCGGCGGACGCCGCGGCGCCCATGCCGTTCTTCGTGACGGAGTAGAGGGCGCGCTCGGCGGGACCGCGGAGGCCGACGCGGTCGATGACCTCGAGGGCGGCGATCTGGCGGAGGGCCTTCAGCCCGATGCCCATGCTGCGTTCGGCGACGGTGGTCATGACGTTGCTCCTGACTTCTTGGTGGTCTTGGGCGCCCGGCGCGCGGTGGCGCGCGGCTTCTTGACGGGCTTGAGGGGCGTGACGGACCCGACGAGGTGCGCCGAGCCCTTCCTGCGGTCCTTGACGGCGAACGACGTCACGCCGGTCTTCGCGTCCGTGACCGACCCGAACGTCACGGTCGTCGGCAGCAGGACGGGCTTGCGGAACTCCACGTCCACCGTGAACGCGTCGGGCAGCTGGGCCTCGAGCGCGGCGACGGCGCGGGCCTTCGTCCACAGCCCGTGGGCGATCGCCCGCGGGAAGCCGAAGGCCTTCGCCGTGAGGCCGTACAGGTGGATCGGGTTGCGGTCGCCGGAGACGGCGGCGTAGCGGCGACCCTGGTCGCCCGGGACCCTCCACGTCACCGACGCGGGGACCTCGGGGTCGGGGCCGCGCTCGGCCCGGGGCCCGCTCGGCGCGCCGGTCCGCAGCATCGTCGACGCCGCGGTCCACACGACCTCGCCGGCCGCGTCCGACACCTCGGTGTGGAGCGTGACCGTCCGGCCCTTCGGGTGCAGGTCCAGGCCGGTCGCCCAGACGCGGAGCGCGAGCTCCTCGCGCACGCCGACCGGGCGGCGGTGCTCGATCGTGTTCGTCAGGTGCACGAGGCCGACGGGGCCGAACGGGAAGGAACCGTCGGTCATCAGCGCGATGTGGACCGGGAAGGCCCGGACGTTGAGGTACGTCGCCGGCAGCGTGTCGCGCAGCGTGAAGCCGCAGACCTTCGCGTAGGCCGCGAGGTGGTTCAGGTCGGTGGTCAGCGGGGCGCGCAGCTCGAGGTCGGGGAGGTCCCCGCCGCCGCCGGGCAGCCCGATCGGCAGGGGGAGGGACCCGACCACCGGCAGGGCCGACGCGAACGCCTTCCCGTAGCCGGCGAGGATGGACGGCTCGCCGCTGAGCTCCTTGATCGTCGTCATGCGCTCACGCCCCCAGCAGCGACTGGCCGCAGACGCGGACGACGTTGCCGTTCAGGCCGCCGGAGTCGGGCGCGGCGAGCCACGCGATCGCCTCGGCGACGTCGACGGGCAGGCCGCCCTGCGACATCGAGTTCATGCGGCGCCCGGCCTCGCGGATCGCGATCGGGACCGCGGCGGTCATCTGGGTCTCGATGAACCCGGGGGCGACGGCGTTGATCGTGATCCGCTGCTTCGCGAGGACCGGCGCGAGCGCCTGGACCATCCCGGCGACGCCGGCCTTCGAGGTGCCGTAGTTCGTCTGCCCGTTGTTGCCGGCGATGCCGGCGATCGAGGAGACGCACACGATGCGCGAGCCGGCGGCGAGGACGCCCTCCTCGAGCAGCACGTCGTCGATCCGCTCCTCGGCCGAGAGGTTGATGTCGAGCACCCGGTCCCAGCGCTCGGGCTTCATCCGCGCGAGCGTCCGGTCCTGGGTGATGCCCGCGTTGTGGACGACGATGTCGACCGTCCCGTGGGCCTCCTTCAGGAACGCGGCGATCGTCTGCGGCGCGTCCGCGGCGGTGATGTCGCAGGTGAGCGACGAGCCGCCGAGGGCGCCGGTGACCGCGGCGAGGTCGTCGGCGAGCGGCGGGATGTCGAGGCCGACGATGTGCGCGCCGTCGCGGGCGAGGACCGACGCGATCGCCGCGCCGATGCCGCGCGAGGCGCCGGTGACGAGCGCGACCTTCCCGTCGAGCGGGCGGTGCAGGTCGACGGCCGGGACCTTGCCCGCGGCCTTCCCGACGCGGACGACCTGGCCGGACACGTAGGCGCTGCGGGCCGACAGGAGGAAGCGGAGCGTCGAGGCGAGGTTCGCCTCCGCGCCGGGGGCGACGTAGACGAGCTGCACCGTCGAACCGCCGCCGATCTCCTTGCCGAGCGACCGCGTGAAGCCCTCGAGCGCGCGCTGCGCCGTCGCCTCGCGCGGGGAGCCCGTGTCCTCCGGCGCCGTGCCGAGGACGACGACGCGCGAGCAGGGCTGCGTGCGCCGCACGACCGGGTGAAAGAAGGCGTGCAGCTCGCGCAGCTGCGTGGAGTCGGTGATGCCGGTGGCGTCGAAGACGAGCGCCTTGAAGCGCGCGTCGCCGGGGACCTCGGCGTTCCAGACGGCGGCGTCGAGGCCCGCGGCGGCCGCGGCGGTCCGCAGGTCGTCGCGCAGCTCGGTGGACGCCGTCGCCCCGAAGGACGCGATGACGGTCGCGACGTCGCCGGCGAGGCGCCCGCCGGGCGCGGCGCCGAGCAGCACGCGGCCGCCGATCGTCGCGTCCCCAGGCGACCAGCGCTCGAGGATCGTCGGCCGGGGGAGGCCGACCTGGTTCGTGATGAGCTTGCCGATCGGGGAGTTGGCGAGCTTCGTGTAGGTGTCGGTCATGAAGAGGTCCTTTCCGGGCTACTTCTCGAGGATCGCGACGACGCCTTGGCCGCCGGCGGCGCAGATGGAGATGAGGGCGCGGCCGCCGCCGCGCTCGTGCAGCTCCTTCGCGGCGGCGGCGACGATGCGCCCGCCGGTCGCGGCGAAGGGGTGGCCGGCCGCGAGCGACGAGCCGTTGACGTTGAGCTTCGAGCGATCGATGGCGCCGAGCGGTTCGGAGCGGCCGAGGCGCTCGGAGCAGAAGACCGCGTCCTCCCACGCCTTGAGCGTCGAGAGGACCTGCGAGGCGAACGCCTCGTGGATCTCGTAGATGTCGAAGTCCTGCAGCGTCAGGCCGACGCGGTCGAGCATCCGCGGGACGGCGTAGGCCGGCGCCATGAGCAGGCCCTCGTCGCCGCCGACGTAGTCGACCGCGGCCGTCTCGCCCGTGACGAGGTGGGCGAGCACGGGCAGCCCGCGCTCCTGCGCCCACTCGTCGCTCGCGAGCAGCACCGCCGCGGCGCCGTCGCTTAGCGGCGTCGAGTTGCCCGCGGTCATCGTGCCGTCCGGCCCGCCGAAGACGGGCTTCAGCTTTGCGAGCTTCTCCACCGACGAGTTGGGGCGGAGGTTCTGGTCGCGCTCGAGGCCGAGGTACGGCGTGACGAGGTCGTCCTGGAAGCCGCGGTCGTAGGCGGCGGCGAGGTTCGCGTGGGAGCGGGCGGTCAGCTCGTCCTGCTCCTCGCGGGTGACGCCCCAGCGCGCGCCGGTGCGGGCCTGGTGCTCGCCCATCGAGAGGCCGGTGCGCGGCTCCTCGTTGCGCGGGATCGCCGGGACGATCATCCCGGGCCGCACGCCGGCGAGGACCTTCAGGCGGTCGGTGTTCGAGCGCGCGTTGTTGAGCTTGATGAGCAGGTGGCGCAGGTCGTCGCCGACGGCCAGCGGGGCGTCGCTCGTCGTGTCCACGCCGCCGGCGATCCCGGCGTCGATCTGCCCGAGCGCGATCTTGTTCGCGACGAGGATCGCGGCCTGCAGGCCGGTGCCGCACGCCTGCTGGACGTCGTAGGCGGGGGTGTCGGCCGACAGGCGCGTGCCCATGACGGACTCGCGCGTGAGGTTGAAGTCGCGGCTGTGCTTCAGCACGGCGCCGGCGACGACCTCGCCGAGGCGCTCGCCCTCGAGGCCGTGACGGGCGACGAGGCCGTCGAGCGCGGCGGTGAGCATGTCCTGGTTGGACGCGGAGGCGTAGGCGCTGTTGGAGCGCGCGAAGGGGATGCGGTTGCCGCCGACGACGGCGACCTTGCGCAGGTTCGTGATCATGTTCGGGCAGGTCCTGGGTTCGGGGACGGGGAGAAGGTCGGAGCGCCCTCGCGCACGCCACGGGCGAGGCCCGGGCGGACGAGGGCGATGAAGGCGTCGGCGGTGGCCGCGGCGCTCAGGTCGCCGGCGCCGTCGCGGATCCACCAGCGGCAGAGGGCCTCGACGGCGCCGAGCAGCGCGTGCGCCATGCCGGGCAGGAGGGCCGGGCCGGGCGCGGGATCGAGGTGGCGCAGGGCGCTGCCGACGAGGTCGGTCGCCTGCCCGCGGTAGGCGTCGATGTGGTCGGCGATCTCGCCGCCGGTCGGCAGGGTCTCGTCGTAGAGGACCTGCCACGAGGCGCGGTCGGAGTCGACGAAGGCGAAGAAGGCGCGCAGCGCCTCGCGCAGGCCCTCGCCGGGGTCGGACGCCTCGGCGAACGCGGTCGTCAGGCGGGCGATGAGCGCGTCGGCGGTACGGCCGAGGCACGCGAGGTAGAGCCGCTCCTTGTTGCCGAAGTAGTTGTAGAGCAGCGGCTTCGTGACGCCGACGGCCGCGGCGACCTCGTCCATCGTCACCGCGGCGTACCCGTGCTGCGCGAAGAGCGCCTGGGCGACGTCGAGCGTCTGCTGCTCGCGCTCGGCGCGCGGCAGGCGGCGGGGGGAGGTGTCTCGAGCGGCCACGACCGTTCATATTACTCACATATAAATTTGTACGCCGGTAACCCCTCCCGTGAAGCTGAATGAAGGTTCACGGTGCCCACAGCACCCGGAACCTGCATTCACCTTCCGCGGGGCGCGATCTGCCTGTCCGCTGCGGGGTCGCACTACGCTCGGTCAGCGCATGGCCGAGTCGTTCACCGACACCCCGCTGCTCACCGCGCGCTTCGACGCGGCGCTCCACTACGGCCTCGACCACCACCGTAGGCAGCTCCGCAAGGGGACGCCGGTGCCGTACGCCGCCCACCTGCTCGCCGTCGCCTCGCTCGTCCTCGAGATGCACGGGGACGAGGACGAGGCGATCGGCGCGCTGCTCCACGACGTCGTCGAGGACGGCGGGGGCGCCGCCGCGCTCGCTCACATCGAGCGCGAGTTCGGCGCGGAGGTCGCCGCGATCGTCCTCGCCAACAGCGACGTCGTCGACGACGGGGACCGGCCACACGGCGCGGCCCGCGGGGAGCGCCGCCACGCCTGGTTCGAGCGCAAGCGCGCCTACGTCGACGCCTTCCCGCACAAGACCCCGGCGGCGCTGCGCGTGTCCCTCGCCGACAAGCTCCACAACGCCCGCTCGATCCTCATCGACTACCGCACGCACGGCGACGCGGTGTGGGCGCGCTTCAAGCAGGGCCAGGGCCTCGCGACCCGGATCTACTACCGCGAGCTGGCCGCCGCGTTCGAGCGCGAGCGCGGCCGGATGGGCGAGCACGCGCAGCCCGCGGTCGACGAGCTGCGCCGCACGGTCGACGCCATCACGGCCCTCGCGGTCGAGCACCAGGGCCCCGACACGCGGATGCTCTTCTCCGAGCCCGGGTAGAACTCATGGCATGGAAGACGAAGAAGGCACGCCCAACCGGGACCACCAGGACGCCGAGTCCCTCGAGCGCGACCAGGATCAGACCGTCTCCGACCAGTCCGGCGAGACCGCTCCGGCGGGTGCCGACAAGCCGGAGAAGGGCGACGACGCAGGCGCCTGAGCGACGCCGCGGGGGGCGCGCCGGTGGGCCACCGCAGCTTGGGGGTTCTGCGGTGGCCCGACCCGGCACTGGTGCCGTCCATGGCTTCTTGGGGATGCTGGCCGCGTGGTCTCGCGGATCGGGGGGGAACACGAGACCGGTATGGGGCGGCTCAGCGATTGGGGCGTTCCCGCTCGTGATACGTCCCAAACCCTGAAACCGATCACCGTCAGCCGGCTGACCGGATCCGCGGGGCGGCGGGCCGGCCGCGCCCCCAAACGGGCGACGAGAACTGCGACAGATGCGCAGAAAAGGTCTATCGTCCGCCCGGTGATCGAGGGGGAGCACGAGGGGATCGTCCGCGGCTTCCTTACCGCCTCCCGCGCCCGCGACCTCGACGCCTGCGCCGCGCTCCTCGCGCCGGACGTCGACTGGCACGTCCCGAGCGGATTCCCGTTCGGCGGCCACCACACCGGCGTGGACGCGGTCCGCGGCTACCTCACCGACCTCTGGGTCTTCTTCGACGACGTCGACCTCGGGGCGCCCGAGCTCCACGTGGCGGGGGCGTCGGTCATGGCCATCGGGACCGTGACGGTCGTGACGCTCAACGGGAAGCGCCACGAGCTCGAGTACGCGCAGCTCTTCGCCATCGAGGACGGGCTCATCGCGACCTACCGCGAGCGCGGCGACGCCGGTCGCATGGTCAAGGTCGTCAGCGCCGAGATGGCGTTCGACGGCGACGCGCGCCGCTGAGACGCCGGCGCCTCAGGCGAACGGGACGCAGCGCCCGATGCGCCGCATGAGCGCGAGCAGGTCCGGCAGCTCCGGGTAGACGATCGGCTTGCCGCTCGTGACGAGGGCCGCCGCCAGCGCCCGCTGCGGGTCCGCCCACCCGATCGTGTTCGTGTAGCCGAGGTGCCCGAAGGCCTGCTCGGTGTTCGGCCCGAAGAGGCTGAGCAGCTCGGCGCCGAGCATGAAGCCGAGGCCGTACCGCGTCGGGAACCCGAGGGTGAAGTCGATCTCGCGGTAGGACTGCTCCGAGCGCGCGCGGGTGATCGTGCGCGGCTCGAAGATCCGGACCCCGTCGAGCTCGCCGCCCGCGCGGAGCAGCTCGAAGAACCGCGACAGCTCGGTCGCGCTTGCCACGGCGTTGCCCGCCGGGATGACGCCCGTGAGGAACCGCGGGTCGTTCGACGCCTCCACCACGTCGTCGGGCTTCTTGCCGAGCGCGCGCTCGAGGACGTTCGAGATCGGCGGGAGCACCGGTGCGCCGGTCGCGTAGCAGCGGCCGACGAGTTCGAGGTCCTCCGCCGCGACGCCGTAGTTCATGAAGCGGAAGTCGAGCGGTGCGAGGATCTCGCGGTCGAGCACGGTCCGGATGTCGTCCCCGGTCGCGCGGCGGACGACCTCACCGAGGATGAAGCCGCCGGAGATCGCGTGGTAGGCAAGCGTCTTGCCCGCCCGGGAGGCGGGCCTGGCGTCGCAGAGCACCTCCACGAGCAGGTCGCGGTCGGCGAGGTTGTCGACGTCCATGACGTGGCCGGGGAGGTTCGGCACGCCCGCGCGGTGGCTCAGGACGTGGGCGATCGTGATCGCCTCCTTGCCGTGCCGCGCGTACTCCGGGACGTAGTCCGCGACGCGGTCGCCGACGTGGAGGACGCCGCGCTGGTCGAGGAGGTGGACGACCATCGCGGTGATCGCCTTCGAGGCCGAGAAGATGACGAACGGCGTGTCCGTCGTCACCGGCACCCGCGGGACGTCCGCGTCGTCGTGCGGGCCGTTGCCGCTCGCGTGGCCGATCGCCCGGTCGAGCACGACGTGCCCGTCGCGGCGGACGCAGAGCTGCAGGGCGGGGTGGACGCCCGAGCGGTACAGGCGCCGGGCCGAGCGCCACATCGCCTCGACCTGGTCCCGGGTCATCCCCGCGTCGCGCGGGTCGGCCTCGGGCCCGAAGGCGGTGATGCTGTCGAGGTCGCGAGGGACGCGGATGCGACGCAGCGGGTCGCTGACGAGCGGCAGTCGCGGCAGCGGCGGGAGCGGGGCCATGTCAGCCGCCGGTGCCCGGCCGCAGGGTGCCGCGAACGTGGCCCTGGCCGTCGAGCTGACGGACTTCGACCGTCCGGGCCCCGGAGCGGGCGCCGGTGGCCTGGCAGCGGAACCGGCCGCCGGCCTGCGGCGGCACGATCTCCGGGCACGAGACGGTCGCCTTCCCCCCGAGCTCCGCCGCGAACTGCCGCGCGAGGCGCCGCTCGATGTCGCCAATGTGGAGGAAGGGCGCGCTCACGGTGATCTGCCCGCTCTCGTCGGTCTCGTTGACGATCGCGTCGCCGGCGGTCCCGTCGGCCCCCGTGACGCGGCAGGTGAAGCTGTCGCCGGCCTTGGCGACCCGGCCGGGCGGGCAGCTGACCCGCTTCACGCGCGCGCCGACCTGCTGGACGACCGCGCTGCGGATGAGCGCGGCCGCGCGGGTGGCGTCGATGCGCGCGGCCTGCGGGACGACGGTGATGTCCACGTCCCCCTTGTCGTCCTTCTCGGTGAGCGTCGCGGTCGCGGTGGACCCGTCGGTCGCGACGATCCGGCAGGTGAGCACGTCCCCCTTGCGGGCCTTGTGGCCTCCGGGGCAGTCGACGCTGCGCACGTCGATCCGGAACTTCTCCTCGGTGAGCTCCTTCACGCGCTTCTCGGCCTTCCCGGCGTCGATCGTCGTCGCGCAGCCGCCGAGCCCGACGGCGCCGCCGCAGGCGAGCACGGCGAGGGAGGCGGCGCGGACGCTCATCGGGGCCGAGGCTACCGGACGTCCGCGGCGCCGCTCACGCCTCCGGCTCACGCCTCGACGGGCGTCCCCTTCGCCTCGATGGCCGCGGCACTCGGCCGGGCGCGGAGCGCGTCCATCCACGCCGCCACGCGCGGCCGCTCCGCCGGGTCGGGTGCGAGCTGTGGCGCCCACTGCGGGATGCGGACCGCGGCGGCCATGCCGGCGACGTCCGCGTAGGTGAACTGCTCACCGCAGAGCCACGGCCCGTCGTGGACGCCGAGGGCGTCCTCGAGCCGCGGATACTGGCGCGGCACGATCACGTGGAGGCGCTCGGTGATGTCCTCGGGGTCGTCCGCGTCCCGGCCGAAGGCGAGCTTGCGCATCCCGAGGAAGAAGTTCACGGCGATGCCGTCGTCCACGTACTTCGCCCAGGCGCGGGCCCACGCGCGCGCCGCCGGGTCGGCAGGCCACAGGGCCGGCTCGGGGCAGGTCTCCTCGAGGTAGTCGCAGATCACGGAGGACTCGCGCATCGGGAGCGCGCCCTCGACCTCCAGCACCGGGACGCGCCCGAGCGGGTTGAGCTCCTTCAGGCGCGGCGGGCGCTTGGCCGGGTGCACCTCCAGCAGCTCGTACTCGATGCCCTTCTCGGCGAAGGCGACGCGCGCCTTCCCGGCGAACGGCGAGGCGGCGAAGGACCACAGGCGGGGCAGGTCGGACACGGGGCTCCTGGACGGGAAGGGGACGGAAGGGCCGAACCTACCCTCCTCCGACCGGCCAGACGTGGTCATACGAACGGCCACATTGCGGGGAACCCCCCTTCAAGATCGGACGCGACGCGTCGTTGGGAAGGGCATGGGACCCTCGCCGATCGCGCTGCGCCGCCGCCTCGTGCGCCTCGCGGTCGCGTCCACGCTGCTCGGCGCCGCGGCGCTACCCGCCGCCGCCGGCGCCGCGACCGGCCGCCCGGTGATCCCCTCCGACCCGCTCTACGCCGACCAGGCCCAGCTCCAGGACGGCGCGTCGATCGGCGCTCCCGAGGCCTGGGAGGTGACGCAGGGGGCCGGCGTCGTCGTCGCCGTCCTCGACACCGGCGTCGACGAGAGCCATCCCGATCTTCGGGGCGCGCTGTGGACGAACCCGGGGGAGATCCCCGGCAACGGCATCGACGACGACCACGACGGCTACGTCGACGACGTCCACGGCGTCGACCTCGTGAACCACGACGGCGACCCCGCCGACGACAACGGGCACGGCACCCACGTCGCCGGGATCATCGGGGCGCGGGCGAACGGCGAGGGCTCGGTCGGGCTCGCCCCGAAGGCGCAGCTCATGGCCGTGAAGGTGCTGGACGCCAACCGCGCCGGGTCCGCGGACACCGTGGCCGCCGGCATCCGGTACGCCCTCGCGCACGGCGCCGACGTCATCAACGTGTCGGTCAACGGCTCCGGCGAGTCCGACGTCCTGCGCTCCGCGGTCCAGGCGGCGGGCGCCGCGGGCGTCTCCATCGTCGCCTCGGCGGGCAACGACGGCGCCGACCTCGGCCTCACGCCGTCCTACCCGGCCTCGTACCCGGACCCCGCGATGCTCGCCGTCGCGGCGACCGACGGCGACAGCCTGCTCGCGGACTTCTCGAACTTCGGCCGCGGCGTCCAGATCGCCGCCGACGGCGTGGGGATCCTCTCGACCTCGAGCACCGGCGGCTACGAGCTGCGCTCCGGCACGTCGATGGCCGCGCCCGAGGTCGCCGCCGCGCTCGCCCTCCTGCACAGCGCCCGGCCCGACATGGCGGACAGCGACCTGCGCGCCGCGCTGCTCGCGACCGCGCGCCGCCCGGCCGGCCTCCTCGGACGCGTCGCGGCCGGCTCGCTCGACGTCGCCGCCGCGCTGCACCAGGTCGTCTCCGCCGCGCAGTGGCCGTCGGCGGCCGTCGCGGCGGCGCCGGTGCTCCGGGCTCGTGTGAAGCGGCGGTCGGGTGCGAGCGCCGCCCGCGCCCGCGCCCGCGTCCTCGTCACCTGGACCGTGACCGGCGACGCGTCGCGCGTGGCCGGGTTCCGGCTGCGCCGGGCCGGCCACACGGTCGCCAGGCGCTCCGGCGCCGCCGCCCGCGGCGCCTGGATCACCCGGCGCCGCGGCCGCGTGACGGTCCTCGCGATCGACGCGGCGGGCCGGTCGGTCGCCCGCGCGTCCGTCACCGTGAAGTAGCCCGGCCGACGGGCGCTCGACCCGGTGGACAACGGCCGCGCGCAAACTTCCTCCCGTGGTCAGGGGGTTGACAGCCCACGGGCGTGGGAAGATCGACAGGCGCATGCCCGAACCCATCATCATCCGCGAGCCGACCGTGTACCGGCCCTCGCCGGAGTTCTTCGACGAGGTCTTCGCGCACGGGGGCATGCCGCGCGACTACGCCTCGCCGCTCGTCGCCGAGCTGCACCGCCTCGGGCCCGAGCAGCTCGCGTCCGCCGGCCGCCGCCGCGACGCGATCTTCATGCAGCAGGGCATCACCTTCGACGCGACCGGGGAGGACGGCCCGGTGAAGGACCGCCCGTTCCCCCTCGACCTCGTGCCGCGCATCCTCCCGGCCGAGGAGTGGACCCACATCAAGCGCGGCCTCGCCCAGCGCATCCGGGCCCTGAACCACTTCGTCGACGACGTCTACCACGCGCGGGAGATCGTCCGCGCGGGCATCGTCCCGTGGAAGCTCATCGTCTCCCGCAGCCACTTCGCCCGCGCGGTCCACGGCATCCGCCCGCCCGGCGGCGTCTACTGCCACGTCGCCGGCTGCGACCTCGTCCGCGACGCGGACGGCTCGTGGAAGGTCCTCGAGGACAACGTCCGCACGCCCTCGGGCATCTCCTACGTGCTCGAGAACCGGGTCGCCATGACGCGCCTCGTGCCGCAGCTCTTCCAGCACTACCGCGTGCGGCCCGTCGACCACTACCCGCAGCTCCTGCTCGCCGCGCTGCGCGCCGTCGCCCCGTCGACGGACGAGGAGGCGACCGTCGTCGTCTGGACGCCGGGCTCGCTGAACTCCGCCTACTTCGAGCACGCCTTCCTCGCCCGCCAGATGGGCGTCGAGCTCGTCGAGGCCTCCGACCTCGTCGTCCGCGACGACGTCCTGTACATGCGCACGACGAGCGGGCTCGAGCGCGTGCACTCGGTCTACCGCCGCCTCGACGACGACTTCGTCGACCCGCTGGAGTTCCGTCCCGACTCGCTGCTGGGCGTCCCCGGCCTCGTGCGCGCCTACCGCGCCGGCACCGTCGCGATCGCGAACGCCTTCGGGACCGGCGTCGCCGACGACAAGGCGATCTACCACTACGTCCCCGAGATGATCGAGTACTACCTCGGGGAGAAGCCGATCCTCGACAACGTCAAGACGTACCTGCTCAGCGACCCCGAGCAGCTGGCGGCCGTCCTCCCGCGCCTGGACCAGCTCGTCGTCAAGCCGACGAGCGAGTCGGGCGGCAAGGGGGTCTTCATCGGCCCGGCGACGCCGGCCGAGGAGCTCGAGGCGCTCGCGGACGTCCTCCGCGCCCAGCCGGAGAAGTGGATCGCCCAGGAGGTCGTGAAGCTCTCGACCGTCCCGACCGCGGGTGTCGACGGCGGCCTCTCCGCGCGGCACGTCGACCTGCGTCCGTTCGCGGTCTTCGGGGAGACGATCAAGATCGTCCCGGGTGGCCTGACCCGGGTGGCGATGGTCCCGGGCTCGATGATCGTCAACTCCTCCCGCGGCGGGGGCTCCAAGGACACGTGGGTGCTCGAGGACGGCATGGACAACGACCGCGCCGAGCCGACAATGGCCGCCACGCTGCCGCCGGCGCTGCCGGACCTGCAGTACGGCAGCGAGTGGAGCGGCCAGCAGCAACAGCAGCAGCAGAGCGCCGAGGATCCCGACATCGGCCGCGATGTTCGAGCGCCCTGCGCGAGAACTCGCTCAGCTAAACCGAGCCCCCTGGGCGAGGTTTAGCCATGCTCGCCCGCATCGCCCACGAGCTCTTCTGGCTCGGGCGCAACCTCGTCCGCGCCGAGCACACCGCGCGCATGCTCGACGGCGTGTTCTCGGCCGACCTCCAGGGGCGCCCCGACGACCCCAACCGCGTCACGCTCGGCTGGGGCTCGATCCTCGCGATCATGGGCGGCGAGGTCGACGACGTCGCCCGTGTGCGCCGCGACGACGTCCTCTCCTCGCTGACGCTCGACCCGGACAACCCGACCTCCGTCGTCTCCTGCATCGGCCGGGCCCGCGAGGGCGCCCGCACGGTCCGCGACGTCATCTCCACCGAGATGTGGGAGGCGATCAACACGACGAACCTCACCCTGCTCGAGGGCGACCTCTCCGCGCGGCTGCGGACCGGACCCTACTCGGTCTACCAGTACGTGAAGGAGCGCTCGGCCCTCATCTGGGGGACGACGTCCCGCACGATGCTGCGCGACGAGGCGTCCGCGTTCCTCGCCGCCGGCGGCCGGATCGAGTCCGCGGACATGGTCCTCCGGATGCTGCGGGTCGCCCTGCCGATCCAGGCCGACGTCGAGGACGTCGGTGCGGTCCGCGACGGACAGGCGATCGCGCTGCTCGCGGCCGTCGGCGGCGTGCAGGCCTTCCGCCGCGCCGTCCCCGGGCAGCCGAACGCCCTCCCGGTGGCGAACTTCCTCCTCTACGAGCGCGCCTACCCCGACTCGGTCGCCGCGTCGGTCGAGTCGACGCTGAACGTCCTGCAGCGCGCCGACTCCTCGCCGCGGGCGTCCGAGCCGATCCTCCGCCTCAGCCGCCTGGGGGCCGACCTCGAGTTCCAGGCCCGGGCCGAGGGCGGCAGCCGCGACCTCGCCGCCACCTGCGAGGCCGTCCAGCAGGAGCTCGCCCGCGTGGACCAGGACATCGCCGACCGCTACTTCGCCGGCGCGGCCAGCCCCGGCGTCGTCACCTCGAGCTCCTAGGGCCCCGATCACATGCACTTCTCAATCCGCTACCTCACCGAGTACCGGTACGACTCACCGGTCACCGACAACCTCAACGCGCTCCGCGTGCGGCCGGCGACGACGTCGACGCAGCGCACCGACGACTTCCACATCCGGACCGACCCGGAGGCGCGCATCAGCCGCCACTCGGACTACTTCGGCACCGAGGTCATCGAGTTCGGCATCCCCAAGCCGCACGACCACCTGACGATCGACGTCCGCGCGCGCGTCGTCACCTCGCCGCCGCCGGAGCCGCCCGAGGCGTCGTGGAACGCGATCGGTTCCCCCGCCTACGACGAGGCCGGGGGCGAGTTCCTCCTGCCGACCGGGGACGAGCCGCCCGCCGCGATGCTCACCGAGCTCACCGACGTCGTACGCGCCTCCTCGCCGCTCGGGACGCTGCGCCTGCTCTGCGAGATCATCCCCGACCGCTTCCGCTACGACCCGGAGGCGACGTACGTCGGCTCGACCGTCGAGGACCTGCTCGTCGGGGGCGGCGGCGTCTGCCAGGACTTCGTCCACCTCGGGCTCGTCCTCCTGCGCAACCAGGGGATCGCCGCCCGCTACGTCTCCGGCTACCTCTGGGCGGCCCCGGAGGACGGCGGCAGCGACTCGATGGAGGTCCACACCCACGCGTGGCTCGAGGCCCTCCTGCCCGGCACCGGCGGCCGCGGCGAGCCCGTCTGGGTCGGCGCGGACCCGACGAACCGGCGCCTCGCGGGGGAGACCCACGTGAAGGTCGGCCACGGCCGCCGCTACGCCGACGTCCCGCCGATCAAGGGCGTCTACCGCGGCTCCGCCCGCACCGAGCTGTCGGCGGCGGTGCAGATGACGCGCCTGGACCCGGCGGCGTCCGCCCGGGCGTAGGGCGCCGTCCCAGCGGTGAGTGACAGCTCACCGCCGTATGGCGCGGGTCAGCTGTCACCCATCGGCCTGCGCGGCCAAGGCGGAGGCGACGCGTGCCGCTGCGGCCTCGGGGCGGGAGGTCACGTCCTGCCACGTGAGCCGCAGGACGACGTAGCCGCGGGCCCGGAGCCACGCGTCCTTGTCCGCGTCACGCCGGCGGCGCTCCGCGGTGCGGTGATACCTCCAGCCGTCGGTCTCCACGATGACCCAGGCGTCCGGCCAGAGGAAGTCGGGCACCCACGGTCCCAGGCTCTGGTTGACGACGGGACGTGCGATCCCGTGCGCGGCGCAGAGCTTCAGGAACCGCAGCTCGAGGATGCTCGCGACGGCAGCGGGGTCGACGGCGTCCTCCAGGATCGCACGCAGCGCCGGGGCGCCGCGGCAGCCGCGGCGGCAGACGACCTCGGCGGCGAGGTCGGCGGGATCCAGGTGATGGCGCACCTGAGCCTGCTCGAACATGCGGGCCAGCGCGGGTGGGCGCAGGACCCCGGCGAGGTCGAGGTGGGTCCGCACGAGCGTCGTCACGCGCAGACCGTCACGCACCGTCACGTGCTCGGCGGGCAGGTCGGCCCGATGGACGATGATCCTCCGGCGGTGACCGCGACCGGAGCGGCGCGGGACGGTCACCTCGGTCGGGACGGCACCGCGCAGGAGCTCCCAGTGCGCGCCGGCCGCGCGGAAGCTGAGAGCCGCGTCATCGCCCATCGTCAAGAGCGCCGAGGCGAACGTGCCCATGCGGCTCGACGGTCTGGCCCCGACGACGTAGACCCGATGGTGCTCGCGGACGAGCCAGCCCTTCTGCGTCCACCGCCGGACGCGATGCTCGTCGGCGCCGGCGACCACGAGCTGCTCCCAGGTGATGCGCCCGTGCTGGCGCTCCGCGGTACGGCGGATGCGGTGGATGACGGCGTCGGCGTCCATACCCCCAATAGGTCGCGGGCGCCCCGGGTCCGCCCCCGCCGGCCGGCTCCCTGGCGCGTCGGCGCTCGTCGCGGCGCCCCGGGTCCGAGATCCGGCGAGTGACGGCTCACCCGCGCGGTGGGGCGCTCAGCTGTCATCCGCCGGCCGTAGGGTGGCCGTACGGAGCGGCTTACCACCCCCGCCGGTCGCCAAACCCCGCCCTGCGCTATCCTCATCCGGTGACTCGCTCCGGGGCGGGTCTTTTCTTTGCCCCGGCTGCTGCCAGTCGCCGTCCACCACCTTAAGCATCGGGAGCCCGTAATGGCCCGCGGAGACGTGCGTATCGCTGTGACCCTCGCCTGCGAGGACTGCAAGCGTCGCAACTACCAGACGAACAAGAGCAAGCGGAACAATCCGGACCGCATCTCCATGAGCAAGTACTGCAAGTGGTGCCGCTCGCACACCAGCCACAAGGAGACCCGCTAATCCCGGGTGTGCTCTGACGTGGCCGAAGCACCCGAAGACGAGCAGGACCTGGCGGCCGCCCCCGGCGACGCCGAGCTCGAGCGCGCTGCGCTCGCGGGCGCCCCTGCCCGTGGCGCCGCCGCCGTCCCGGGCGCGCCGACCACCCGGGGCATCGGTCGCTTCACCGCGTTCCTCCGTGCCTCGTGGGCCGAGCTGCAGCGGGTGCAGTGGCCGGACCGCAGCCAGGTCGGACAGGCCACCGCCGTCGTCATCGGCTTCGTGATCGTCGCGGGGGCCTACCTCGGCCTCGCCGACGCGCTCGCGAAGAAGATCGTCGACTACATCCTCTAGGCCGACCCGAGAAGAGAACGAGACTTCACAACATGTTCCGCTGGTACGTCGTCAACACCTACTCCGGCCACGAGAAGAAGGTCAAGCAGAACATCGAGCACCGGGCGGAGACGCTCGGGCAGAAGCGGTTCCTGCGCCAGGTCGTCATCCCCACCGAGACCGTCTCGGAGATGAAGGAGGGGGTGAAGGAGACGAAGGAGAAGCGCACGATGCCCGGCTACGTGCTCATCAACCTCGATCTCAACGAGAACTCCTGGCAGCTCGTGAAGGGCACCCCCGGCGTCACCGGGTTCGTCGGCTCCGCCAACGAGCCGGTCCCGCTGACCCAGCCCGAGGTCGACCGCCTGCTGCACCGCGAGGTCGCGCAGAAGGTCGCCACGAAGGCGCAGTTCACCATCGGCGAGTCGGTCAAGGTCGTCCATGGCCCCCTGTCGGACTTCTCGGGAGAGATCTCGGAGGTCAATCAGGAGCAGGCCAAGCTGAAGGTGCTTGTGTCAATCTTCGGGCGTGAGACCCCGGTCGAAGTCGGCTTCGACCAGGTCAAGAAGATCTAGTTTCACAGTCCGCAACGAATCGCGGACACTGACGTTCCGCAGCACCGCAGCACGACGAACATCCGCGACGACCACTTCCCCCGGACAGGCCGGGGCCGTGGCAGGAGATAGCAATGGCTAAGAAGGTCCTCACCACCATCAAGCTGCAGGCCGCAGGCGGCCAGGCCAGCCCGGCGCCGCCGGTCGGCCCCGCGCTGGGTCAGCACGGCATCAACATCATGGAGTTCTGCAAGGCGTTCAACGCGCAGACCCAGGGTGACCAGGGCACGACGATCCCCGTCGTCATCACCGTGTACGAGGACCGCTCGTTCACGTTCGTCACCAAGACGCCCCCGGCCGCCGTGCTCATCCGCCAGGCGCTGTCGATCGACAAGGGCTCGGCCGAGCCGCAGAAGACGAAGGTCGGCAAGCTCTCCCAGGCCCAGATCGTGGGCATCGCGGAGAAGAAGCTGCCGGACCTCAACGCGAACGACATCGACGCCGCGGTGAAGATCATCGCCGGCACCGCCCGCTCGATGGGCGTGGAGGTGGAGGCCTGATGCCCAAGCACGGCAAGTCCTACAACGAGGTCAAGGCCAAGGTCGACCGCACGGTCGAGGTCTCCCCGGCCGCCGCGGTGAAGCTCGTCAAGGAGCTCAAGCGCGCGAAGTTCACCGAGTCGATCGAGATCCACGTCCGCACGGGCCTGAACGTCCGCCACGCGGACGAGCAGCTGCGCGGCACGATCGCGCTGCCCCACGGCCTCGGTAAGGAGGTCAAGATCGCGGTCTTCGCCCGTGGCGACAAGGCCGCCGAGGCGACCGCCGCCGGCGCCGACGTCGTCGGTGACGAGGATCTGGCCAAGCGCGTCGAGGAGGGCTTCACCGACTTCGACGTGGCGATCGCGACCCCCGACATGATGCCCGTCGTCGGCCGCCTCGGCCGCGTCCTCGGCCCGTCGGGCAAGATGCCCAACCCGAAGGTCGGCACCGTGACGATGGACGTCGCGAAGGCCGTCACGGAGGCGAAGGCCGGCAAGGTCGAGTACCGCACCGACCGCACCGCGATCGTCCACCTGACGATCGGCAAGGTCGATTTCCCCGACTCCCAGCTGCTCGAGAACTACGCCGCCGTCATCGACGAGCTGATGCGTGCCAAGCCGTCCGCGGCCAAGGGCAAGTACATCAAGTCGATCACCATGGCCTCGACCATGGGCCCCGGCGTCAAGGTCGACCCCACCCGCATCAAGGACATCCTCGAGGAGGCCACGCCCACCGCGGCGTAGTCACCACCCTCGAGGCCACCACAGACCCGCGGCAGGCCGGCGCACACCCGTGCTCCGGCTGCTAAGCCCGCGATAGGAGGCTCATGAACAGAGAGCAGAAAGCCACGGCGATCGCAGAGATCGCCGGCCAGATCCAGGAGTCCGAGGCGATCTTCGCCGTGGACTACCGCGGGATCACCGTCGCCCAGGTCGCCGACCTGCGGACGAAGCTTGCCGAGTCGGACGCCTCGCTGCGTGTCGTCAAGAACACGCTGACCGAGCGTGCGGCCGATCAGACCGAGACCGAGGCGCTGAAGGCGCTGCTGTCCGGCCCGACCGCGCTGGCGTTCGTGCGCGGCGACGTCGCGGGGGCCGCCAAGGCCCTCGCGGACGCCCAGAGGTCGACGACGTTCCTCGCCTTCAAGGGCGGCGTGCTGAACGGGGAGGCGCTCGACGCCGCCCAGATCACCGCGCTGTCGAAGCTCCCGAGCCGCGACGTGCTGTACCAGCAGCTCGTCGGCCTCGTGGCCTCGCCGCTCACCGGCCTGGCCCGGAGCCTCAACGGGCTCATCGGAGGCCTCGCGATCGCCCTCGACGGCGTGCGCGAGAAGAAGGAGTCGGGCGAGATCCCCTCGGGCGACGCGCCGGCAGCTGCCGCCGCTCCCGCCGAGGAGGCGCCCGCCGAGGAGGCCCCGGCCGCCGAGGCCGACACGACCGACGCTGTAGCAACGGAGGACGAAGCGGCCCCGCCCGCCGCGCCTGCCGACACCACTGACCAGACCCCCCAGGAGGACTGACACACATGAGCACCACCGCTGAATGGATCGAAGAGCTGAAGAGCATCTCCGTGCTGGAGCTGTCTGAGCGCATCAAGGCGCTCGAGGAGGAGTTCGGCGTGTCCGCGACGGCCGTCGCCGCTGCGGCGCCCGCGGGCGGCGGCGGCGACGCCGGCGGCGCGGCCGAGGAGGAGTCCACCACGAGGGACGTCATCCTCACCGCGGCCGGCGACAAGAAGATCCAGGTCATCAAGGTCGTCCGCGCGGCGACCGGCCTGGGCCTGAAGGAGGCCAAGGCGCTCGTCGACGAGGCCCCCAAGCCCATCAAGGAGGGCCTGGAGAAGGACGAGGCCGAGAAGCTCAAGGCCGAGCTCGAGGAGGCCGGCGGCTCCGTCGAGCTCAAGTAGCTCGGAGCCCCGCTCCACGTCGTATCCGAGGGCGCCCACCGGGCGCCCTCGGTCGTTCCGGCGCGTTCCCGCCGCGACCCCCGCGAGCGCAACATTCGTCGAGCCGCCGGGTCCCAGCCACAATCTGGTGGATCGGAACTACGATGCGAGGGTGAAGACCGGTCTGCAGCTGGGCCTCGCCGAGCATCAGGCACTCCTCGAGAACGCACCCGACGCGATGGTCATCGTCGACCCCGAGGGCCTGATCGTGCTCGTGAACGCCCAGACCGAGCGGCTGCTGGGCTACTCGCGCGACGAGCTCATCGGCCGTCCGGTCGAGACGCTCGTGCCGGCGCGCCTGGCCGACCGCCACGGCGGCCATCGCGCGGTCTTCGCGGCGGACGCCCGCCCGCGGGCCATGGGCGGGCAGCTGGAGCTCTCGGCGCTGCGTAGCGACGGCGTCGAGGTCCCCGTCGAGATCTCGCTCAGCCCGCTCCGCCACGATGGGCTGCCGCTCGTCTCCGCCGCCATCCGCGACGTGACCGAGCGACGCCGCCTTCACGGCCTCTTCCGCGGCGTGCTCGAGTCCGCGCCGGACGCCATGGTCATCGTCGACGCCGAGGGCGTCATCCAGCTCATCAACCGGCAGACCGAGAAGCTCTTCGGCTACCCCCGGCACGAGCTCGTCGGCCGCCCGGTGGAGATGCTCGTCCCCGAGCGCCTGCGCGCCCGTCATCCGCGTCACCGCGAGGCGTTCGCCGCGAGCCCGCGCCCGCGCCCGATGGGGGCGGGCCTCGAGCTGTGGGCGCGCCGCGCCGACGGCAGCGAGTTCCCGGTCGAGATCTCCCTCAGCCCGCTGACCGGGACCGAGCAGCCGATGTCCTGTGCGGCGATCCGCGACGTCACCGACCGGCGCGCCGTCGAGGCGGAGCTCCGCGACCACCGCGAGCGGCTCGAGGAGCTCGTGAGCGAGCGGACGAACGCGCTCGCCGCGACGAACCGGGAGCTCGAGGCGTTCTCCTACACCGTCTCCCACGACCTGCGCGCGCCGCTGCGGAGCATCGACGGCTTCGGCCAGGCGCTCATCGAGGACCATGCCGGGCAGCTCGACGAGGTCGGCCTCGACCACCTGCACCGGATCAGACGGGCGAGCCAGCGGATGGCGACCCTGCTCGACGGCCTGCTGTCGCTCTCGCGCCTGACCCGCACCGACCTCAGGCGCGAGCCGGTCGACCTCTCGGCGGTCGCCCGGGAGATCGCGGACGAGCTGGCCCCCGACCCGGCCGAGCGGGCCGTCACCGTCGACATCACGCCCGGGATCGTCGTCGACGCCGTCCCCCCGCCAGGTCGGTGTCGCGATGGAGAACCTCCTCGGCAACGCCTTCAAGTTCACGGCGACCACCGAGGACGCCCGCATCGTCGTCGAGCCGGGGACCCTCGCCGGTGAGCCGGCGGTCGTCGTCCGCGACAACGGACAGATTCGACATGGCCTACGCCGACAAGCTCTTCGGCGCCTTCCAGCGTCTCCACGCCGAGCGCGAGTTCCCGGGCAGCGGCCTCGGGCTCGCCACGGTCCAGCGCATCATCACGCGCCACGGCGGCCGCATCGAGGCCGAGGGCCACGTCGGGCAGGGCGCCCGCTTCACCTTCCGGTTCGCCCCGTGAGCCGCGACCGCGACACCCCGCTCATCCTCCTCGTCGAGGACAGCGCCGACGACGAGGCGCTGACCCTTCGCGCCCTCTCGCGCAGCGGCGTCGCGAGCGACGTCGAGGTCGTCCGGGACGGCGCCGAGGCGCTCGACTACCTCATCGGCGAGGGCTGCGAGGAGCGCCGGCTCCCGGCCCTCGTCCTGCTCGACCTGAAGCTCCCGCGCATCGACGGCCTCGAGGTCCTCCGCCGCCTGCGCGAGCACGAGCGCACGACGCTCATGCCGATCGTCATCCTCACGACCTCCCACGAGGACCGCGACCGCCTCGACGGCTACCGCCTACGGGTCAACAGCTACATCCGCAAGCCCGTCGACTTCTCGCAGTTCGCCGAGGCCATCCGGCAGCTCGGCCTCTACTGGCTGGTCATCAACGAGCCGCCACCGTCGTGACCGCCCCCGGCCGCCCGCTCCGTGTCCTGCTCGTCGAGGACGACGAGGACGACGAGCAGCTCATCCTCCGGGCGCTGCGCCGTGCCGGCTGGGACGTGGAGAGCGCCCGCGTCGTCGACGAGCCCGCGCTCCGCGCCGCGCTGGCCGACCGCTACGACGCGATCATCTCCGACCACGGCCTGCCGGGCTTCGACTCCCGCTCGGCCCTGCGGATCGTCCGCGAGCACGACCCCGACATCCCGTTCATCATCGTCTCCGGCACGATCGGCGAGGAGTCCGCCGTCGACGCGATGGCCGCGGGGGCGAGCGACTACGTCATGAAGGGCAGCCTCTCGCGCCTCGCGCCCGCGCTGGACCGCGAGCTCGAGGAGGCGGCGGCGAACGCCCGCCGCCGCGAGGCGGACGCCAAGGCCGCGCACCTCGCCGCGATCGTCGAGTCCTCCTTCGACGCGATCATGGCCGTCGACCGCCAGCGCCGCCTGACCTGCTGGAACCCGGGGGCCGAGCGGATGTACGGGTGGCCGGCGGAGGAGATGCTCGGCCGCGACATCGGCTCGGTACTCACCCCGGAGGCCCGCGAGGAGCTCGACGCGCTCCTCGGCGCCGCGCTCGCCGGGGCCCGCACCGCCGAGGTCGAGACCTCGCGGCGCACGCGCGACGGCCGCCCCGTCGAGGTCGCGCTCGCCCTCACCCCGATCCGGGACGCGGCGGGGGAGGTCGTCGCCGTCTCGCTCGTCGAGCGCGACATCGCGGAGCGCCGGCGCCTGCTCGCCCAGCTCGAGCACCTCGCCTCGCACGACGCCCTCACCGGCCTGCTGAACCGGCGCGGGCTCGAGGACGAGCTCGGCGGCGCCCTCGCCCGCGCCGACCGCTACGCGGAGCCCGTCGCCCTCGTCATCCTCGACCTCGACAACTTCAAGGACACGAACGACACGCTCGGCCACAGCGCGGGGACGCCCTCATCTGCGACGTCGCCGACCGCCTCGAGCGCAGCGCCCGCGCCGCCGACGTCGTCGCGCGGCTCGGCGGCGACGAGTTCGCGATCGTCCTCCCGCGGGCGGATGCGGAGACCGCGGAGCTCGCGGCCGAGCGGTTCCGGGCCGCGATCGCCGACGCGACGGGCCGCTCGCTCACCACGACGGCGAGCGTCGGGGTCGCCGTCCACGAGCACGGCGCGAGCGTCGACGACCTCCTGGTCCGCGCGGACCTCGCGATGTACACGGCGAAGGCCGAGGGCCGCAACACCGTGCGCCGGGCGTCCACCGCGGAGCAGACGCGCCTGACCGCACTCGTGTCGACGGAGGCGCGCATCCGCGCCGCGCTGCAGGAGGGCGGCTTCCGGCTCGCGCTGCAGCCGATCGTCCCGCTCCACGGCGGGCTGCCGCTCAAGGGCGAGCTGCTGCTCCGCATGCGCGACGCCGGCCGCCTCCTGCTGCCGGCCGAGTTCCTCGACGTCGCCGACCGCCGCGGCCTCATGGTCGGCGTGGACCGCTGGGTCATCGACGAGGCGCGCGCCCTCGTCGCGGAGGGCGCGCTGGGGGAGACGGGGTGCGTCGGCATCAACCTCTCCGGTCACTCGTTGAACGACCCCGGCCTCGCGGGATTCCTCGACGCCGCGCTCGCCAGGCACGGCGTGGACCCGTCGATCCTCGTCTTCGGGATCACGGAGACGACCGCGATCGCGAACGTCGCCCGGGCCGCCGCCCTGGCCGAGCGGCTGCGCGGCTCCGGGTGCCGGGTCGCGCTCGACGACTTCGGGGCGGGCTTCGCGTCCTTCGCCTACCTCCGCCACCTCCCGCTCGACTTCCTGAAGATCGACGGCCAGTTCATCCGCGACCTCCGGGCGAGCCGCACCGACCAGGTGCTCGTGCAGGGCATGGTGTCGGTCGCGCACGGGCTCGGGCTGCAGACCGTCGCCGAGTGCGTCGAGGACGCCGGGCTGCTGCGCGGCTACGGGGTGGACTACGCCCAGGGCTTCCACACCGGGCGGCCGCGGCTCGTGGAGCGAGGGGTGGCGACCCCGGACCCGGACAGCTACACTCGGACGTGATCGACCGATAGCCGTAGCCGCCCGAAGGACGTGTCCCCGCCACATACGGGGAGCACACGAAGCGGGGTCCGTGAGCGTCGATCCGCCCTCCCTGGGGGCAGCAGCTTGCTGTGCTATCTTGGACAGTCGCGCTCGCCCTCGCCGGTGAGCCCGCCCTCGTCTCGTCCTTCCCGACCCCTTGAGGAGTCGCCCGTCGTGCCTCGTGTTGACGCCCCCCGCAAGCGCCGTACCTTCGCGCGCTTGGACAAGTCCGTCGAAGTCCCCAACCTCATCGACATCCAGCGCAAGTCGTTCGAGTGGTTGGTCGACACCGAGAAGGGAGGCTTGCGGGAGACGATCGACGACATCTCCCCGATCGAGGACTACACCGGCCACCTCGCCGTCAACTTCGGCGACTTCCACTTCGACGAGCCGGCCGCCACGATCGAGGAGTGCCGCGAGAAGGACCTGACGTACTCCCGTCCCCTGACGGTCACCGTCGCGTTCATCAACCACGAGACGGGCGAGATCCGCGAGCAGTCGGTCTTCATGGGCGACTTCGCCTGGATGACCGAGCGCGGCACGTTCATCATCAACGGCACCGAGCGCGTCGTCGTCACGCAGCTCGTCCGCTCCCCCGGCGCCTACCTCATGGAGCCGAAGGACCGCGAGAAGCAGGTCTTCATCGCGAACCTCATGCCGGCCCGCGGCTCGTGGCTCGAGCTCGAGATCGACAAAAAGGGCAAGGTCTTCGTCCGCATCGACCGCAAGCGCAAGCTGCCGGTCACCGTGCTGCTGCGCGCGATGACGTACGACCCCGAGGTCGACGGCACGCGCGAGGAGTCCGAGGAGGACATCGCGAAGCTCGACGCCGAGATCCTCGAGCTGTTCGAGAACTCGCTCTACATCCGGAACACCATCGAGGGCGACCCGGAGACGACGAAGACGAAGAAGGGCGCGCTCATCGAGCTCTTCAAGAAGCAGCGCCCCGGCGAGCCGCCGTCCGTCGACGCCGCGTACGCCCTGCTCCAGCAGCTCTTCTTCGACCCCAAGCGCTACGACCTCACCCGCGTGGGTCGCTACAAGCTCAACGCGCGCCTGGGCCTCGACATCGACCTCGACACCCGCCAGCTCACGCACGGCGACATCCACGCCCTCGTGCGTGAGCTCGTCGCCCTGCCGCGCATCCTCGGTATCCCGGAGGACGGCGAGGTCGAGATCAAGGACTACGCCGCCGAGGCCGCGTCCATGCCCCGCGAGCCCGTCGACGAGCACCTCGACGAGTACGAGCACTTCGGCAACCGCCGCCTGCGCACCGTCGGCGAGCTCATCCAGGAGGCCTTCCGCATCGGCCTCTACCGCATGGAGCGCGTCGTCCGCGAGCGCCTCACGACGGAGGACGAGGACACGATCACGCCGCAGACGATCGTGAACATCCGCCCGGTCGTCGCCGCGCAGAAGGAGTTCTTCGGCTCCTCGCAGCTCTCGCAGTTCATGGACCAGACGAACTCGCTGGCGGGCCTCACGCACCGCCGCCGCCTCAGCGCCCTCGGGGCCGGCGGCCTGACCCGCGAGCGCGCGCCCATCGAGGTCCGCGACGTCCACCCGACCCACTACGGCCGCATGTGCCCGATCGAGACGCCGGAGGGTCCGAACATCGGCCTCATCGGTTCGCTGTCGAGCTACGCGCAGGTCTCCGAGCACGGCTTCGTCACGACGCCCTACCGGGTCGTCAAGGACGGGAAGATGACGGACGAGATCGTCCGCCTCGACGCCACGCAGGAGGAGATCCGCCTCATCGCGCAGGCGGACACGCCCGTCGACAAGGACGGCAAGCTCATCGGCACGGACATCATCTGCCGGACGCAGGCCGGCCAGTACGTCATGGTCGAGCCGGGCGCCGTCGAGCTGATGGACGTCTCGCCCGAGCAGATCTGGTCCGTCGCCACGGCGATGATCCCGTTCCTCGAGCACGACGACGCCAACCGCGCCCTCATGGGCTCGAACATGCAGCGCCAGGCCGTCCCGCTGCTCGTGCCGGACGCCCCGGTCGTCGGCACCGGCATGGAGAAGCGCGCCGCGCACGACACCGGCGACATCCTCCTCGCCGCGTTCGACGGCGAGATCACGCACGTCGACGCCACCTCGATCATCCTCGAGAACCCGGCCGGCGACGAGCGCAAGGAGTACGAGCTCCAGAAGTTCATGCGCTCCAACCAGGGCACCCTCATCCACCAGAAGCCGCGCGTGAACACGGGCGACAAGGTGGCCAAGGGCGACCTGCTGGCGGACGGCTCGGCCTCCGACCACGGCGAGATGGCGCTCGGCAAGAACCTGCGCGTCGCCTTCATGTCCTGGGAGGGCTACAACTTCGAGGACGCGATCATCCTCTCGAAGCGGCTCGTGAAGGACGACGAGCTCACCTCGATCCACATCGAGGAGTACGAGATCGACGCCCGCACGACGAAGCTCGGCGACGAGGAGATCACCCGCGACATCCCGAACCGCTCGGAGGAGTCGCTCCGCAACCTCGACGACCGCGGCATCGTCCGCATCGGCGCCGAGGTCACCTCGGGCGACCTGCTCGTCGGCAAGGTCACGCCGAAGGGCGAGACCGAGCTCACCGCCGAGGAGAAGCTCATCCGGGCGATCTTCAAGGAGAAGGCCCGCGAGGTCCGCGACACCTCCCTGAAGGTGCCCCACGGCGAGGGCGGCGTCGTCATCGACGTCATGACCTTCAGCCGCGAGAACGGCGACGACCTGCCGCCGGGCGTCAACGACCTCGTCCGCGTGTTCGTCGCGAAGAAGCGCAAGATCTCCGAGGGCGACAAGCTCGCCGGCCGCCACGGCAACAAGGGCGTCATCTCGAAGATCGTCGACGACCACGACATGCCGTTCATGGAGGACGGCACCCCGGTCGACGTCATCCTCAACCCGCTCGGCGTCCCGTCCCGCATGAACGTCGGCCAGCTCCTGGAGGTCCACCTCGGGTGGGCCGCCGCCGAGGGCTGGTACGACGACCCCGAGAAGGGCTTCGAGCACGGCAAGGGCAAGGTCTACACCGCGACCCCCGTGTTCGACGGCGCCTCGGTGACCGACGTGGACAACGCGCTCGTCAACTGGCAGCGCGACCACATCAAGGCCGGCGGCCCGATCCGCATGGACGTCGACGAGTCCCGCCGCGACGGCACGAAGGCGGCCGGCAAGTTCCGGCTGTACAACGGCCGCACCGGTGAGCCGTTCGACCAGATGGTCACGGTCGGCTACATGTACATCCTGAAGCTCCTCCACCTCGTGGACGACAAGATCCACGCGCGCTCGACCGGCCCGTACTCGCTCGTCACCCAGCAGCCGCTGGGCGGCAAGGCGCAGTTCGGCGGCCAGCGCTTCGGCGAGATGGAGGTGTGGGCCCTGGAGGCGTACGGCGCCGCCTACACGCTGCAGGAGATGCTCACGATCAAGTCCGACGACACCGTCGGCCGCGTGAAGGCGTACGAGGCGATCGTCAAGGGCGAGAACATCGCCGAGCCGTCGATCCCCGAGTCCTTCAAGGTCCTCCTGAAGGAGATGCAGTCGCTCGGCCTCGACGTGAACGTCGTGTCCGAGGAGGGCACCCGCGCGGAGATGCAGGACGAGGACGACGACCTGCTCCGGGCCGCCGAGGAGCTCGGCATCGACCTCTCCGGCGTGCGCGCCGCGGTCACCGACGACGCGGCGGACGAGCAGACGGAGGAGTCGGCCGACGAGGAGTCGGACGACGACGCAGGACCCGAGGCCGCCGGCGACGTGCCGGACCTCGAGCTGGCCACTGACGACGGAGACGAGGCGTAACACAGCATGATTGACATCAACAACTTCGACGCGATCGAAATCGGTCTCGCCTCCTCCAAGCAGATCCGTTCCTGGTCCTCCGGCGAGGTCACCAAGCCGGAGACGATCAACTACCGCACGCTGAAGCCGGAGAAGGACGGCCTCTTCTGCGAGCGCATCTTCGGTCCCACGAAGGACTGGGAGTGCTACTGCGGCAAGTACAAGCGCGTCCGCTACAAGGGCATCGTCTGCGAGCGGTGCGGCGTGGAGGTCACGCGCTCCAAGGTGCGCCGCGAGCGCATGGGCCACATCGACCTCGCCGCCCCGGTGAGCCACATCTGGTTCTTCAAGGGCGTCCCGAGCCGCATCGGCTACCTCCTCGACATGGCTCCCAAGGAGCTCGAGAAGATCCTGTACTTCGCGGCGTCGATCGTGACGTCCGTGGACCAGGAGGCGCGCTGGCGCGACATCCCGAAGCTCCAGGAGGAGATGCAGGCCGAGCTCACGCGCCTGCGTTCGGAGGAGCAGGAGCGGACCGGCGAGCTGCGCACCTCGCGCGAGGCGCGCCTCGCGTACCTCGCCGACGGCAGCCAGGGCGACTTCTCCGACGAGGACCACCTGTGGGCCGAGTCGCTCGACATCACCGTGAAGAAGCTCTCGGACGACGAGCGCAAGAAGCTCACGAACGAGGTCAAGAAGACCTTCGCGACCGACATCGACGACACCCAGGCCTACTACGAGGACGCGATCATGCGCCTCAAGGACGTCTGGAAGCTCTTCTCCAACCGTGACGAGCCGGCCGACGAGCCGCCCGCCGAGGGCGAGGACTGGCCGCTGGACTCCTACGTCGAGAAGCCCGTCGACAAGGACCAGTTCCAGCCGAAGCTCATCATCCAGGACGAGACGTTCTTCCGTGAGCTGAAGCACCGCTTCGGGTCCCCGTTCGGCTTCGGCGAATACTTCGTCGGCGGCATGGGCGCGGAGTACATCCGCGAGCTCCTGCGCGAGAAGCCCGACTACGACCGCGACGCGCCGCCGCGCAAGGTCGACCCCGACCGCCTGCCCGGCGACGACCTGCGCCCGCAGGACATGCCCGGCCTGTGCCCGGAGCACGAGCGCGTCGACCTCGAGGACATCGTCAAGAACGGCAAGGGGCAGAAGCAGGCCCGCTCGGTGAAGCGCCTGAAGGTGCTCTCCGCGTTCCTGAACTCCGGCAACAAGCCGGAGATGATGATCCTCGACGCCGTCCCGGTCATCCCGCCGGAGCTGCGCCCGATGGTCCAGCTCGACGGTGGCCGCTTCGCGACCTCCGACCTGAACGACCTGTACCGCCGCGTCATCAACCGCAACAACCGCCTCAAGCGGCTGCTCGACCTCGGCGCGCCGGAGATCATCGTCAACAACGAGAAGCGGATGCTGCAGGAGGCCGTCGACGCGCTGTTCGACAACGGCCGCCGTGGCCGTCCCGTCACCGGCCCGGGCAACCGGCCGCTGAAGTCGCTGTCCGACATGCTCAAGGGCAAGCAGGGCCGGTTCCGCCAGAACCTGCTCGGCAAGCGCGTGGACTACTCCGGCCGTTCGGTGATCGTCGCCGGCCCGTCGCTGAAGCTCCACCAGTGCGGCCTGCCGAAGCTCATGGCGCTCGAGCTGTTCAAGCCGTTCATCATGGCCCAGCTCGTCGAGCGCAAGGACGCGCAGAACATCAAGGCCGCCAAGAAGATGGTCGACTCGATGATCCCGCAGGTCTGGGACGTTCTCGAGCAGGTCATCCACGAGCACCCGGTGCTCCTCAACCGCGCGCCGACGCTCCACCGCCTGGGCATCCAGGCGTTCGAGCCGGTGCTCGTCGAGGGCAAGGCCATCCAGGTCCACCCGCTCGTCTGCGCGGCGTTCAACGCCGACTTCGACGGCGACCAGATGGCCGTCCACCTCCCGCTGAGCGCCGAGGCGCAGGCGGAGGCCCGGCTGCTCATGCTGTCGGCGAACAACATCCTGTCCCCGGCGCACGGTGCCCCGCTGGCCACGCCGTCGCAGGACATGGTGCTCGGCGCGTACTACCTCACGTACTCGAAGTACGACGAGGACCCGGCGGACCCGGACAAGCTCACGTTCGCGAAGCTCGAGGAGCTCCGTGACTCGGACCAGTGGCCCGCGGACCTCGCGCGCCCGCACTCGTTCCGCACCGCGCAGGAGGCCGAGACGGCCTACGAGCACAAGATCGTCGAGCTCCACGGGCTCGCCGAGTACCGCCGTCCCGGCGCGGAGGGCGGTCACGTCCTCACGACGATCGGCCGCATCATCTACAACGACAAGATCGAGCGTTCGCTGGAGGAGGCCCTCCGCGGCAAGTTCACCGACGAGGACCGGATCTTCGTCAACAAGTCGATGCGCAAGAAGGACACGACCCAGCTCATCGACGACCTCGTGCAGCGTCACGGGCCGTCGACGATCGCCCTCGTCCTCGACGCCTTCAAGGAGGTCGGCTTCAAGTTCGCGACCCAGGCCGGCATCACGGTCTCGAAGAACGACGTCGTGATCCCGCCGGAGAAGGGCGAGGTGCTCAAGAAGTACGAGGACCTCGTGGCCGAGATCCGCGAGCAGTACGACATGGGCCTCATCACGCAGGAAGAGCGCCACGAGATGGTCGTCGACCAGTGGAACGCCTGCACCGACGAGGTGGCCTCCAAGATGGAGCAGCACTTCGACGAGCTGAACCCCATCTTCATGATGGCCAACTCGGGTGCGCGTGGCTCCTTCAAGCAGATCCGCCAGCTGGCGGGCATGCGTGGCCTCATGGCCAACCCGAAGGGCGAGATCATCGAGCGGCCCATCAAGGCCAACTTCATGGAAGGCCTCGACGTCCTCGAGTACTTCATCTCGACCCACGGCGCCCGTAAGGGCCTCGCGGACACCGCCCTCCGCACCGCGGACTCCGGCTACCTGACGCGCCGTCTCGTCGACGTCGCCCAGGACGTCATCATCCGCGAGCCGGACTGCGGCACGACCGAGTACATCGGCGTCGAGGTCTACACGGCCACCGGGGACGTCAACGACAACCTCATCGGGCGTATCGCGGCCCTCGACATCACCGACAAGTCGGGCAAGCAGGTCATCGTCGCCGCCGGCGGCGAGATCGACCGGCCCGAGGCGGCGGCGATCGGCGAGGCCTACCGCGACGAGCTCGACGCGGGGGCCAACCCGCGCGTGCCGCTGCGGTCGACGCTGAAGTGCGTCGCCATCACCGGCGTGTGCCAGGCGTGCTACGGCCGCTCGATGGCGTCCGGCAAGACCGCGCAGATCGGTGACGCCGTCGGCATCATCGCGGCGCAGTCGATCGGCGAGCCCGGCACGCAGCTGACCATGCGCACGTTCCACACCGGCGGCGTCGCCGGCGCGGACATCACGCACGGCCTGCCGCGCATCGTCGAGCTCTTCGAGGCCCGCAAGCCGAAGGGCCTCGCGCGGATCGCGGAGCAGAGCGGCACGGTCACGATCGAGGAGACGGACAAGGCCCTCACCGTCGTCATCACCGACGACACCGGCGAGGAGTTCCGCTACCCGTTCCCCCGCCGCACCCGCGTGTTCGTCGAGTCCGGCCAGACGGTCGAGGCCGGCGTCCAGCTCAACGAGGGCTCGATCTACCCGCACGAGCTCCTGGCCCTCCGCGGCCGCACGGAGACCGAGCGGTACCTCGTGAAGGAGGTGCAGGTCGTCTACAAGTCCCAGGGCGTGGACATCAACGACAAGCACGTCGAGCTCATCGTCCGCCAGATGCTCAAGAAGGTCCGCGTGGACCAGAAGGGCGACACGGACTACCTGCCCGGCCAGTTCGTCGACCGCTACGAGTTCTACAAGGCGAACGAGGAGATCAAGAAGAAGAAGGGCGAGCAGGCCCAGTACGAGGAGATCATCCTCGGCATCACGAAGGCCTCGCTGAACACGGACTCGTTCCTGTCGGCCGCCTCCTTCCAGGAGACGACGAAGGTCCTCACCGACGCCGCGCTCGAGGGCAAGAAGGACACCCTCAACGGGCTCAAGGAGAACGTGATCATCGGCAAGCTCATCCCGGCGGCCACCGGCCTCCGTCGCTACCGCCGCATCGAGATCGAGCCGGCGGAGCCGCTGCCCCGCGCGGTCGACGACCTCGGCCTGCTCGACAGCGACGAGATCCTCGGCCTCTCGGGCACCGATGACCTCGGCGGCTTCGGCACGGCCTTCTCGGAGGACATCGCGTCCCTCGAGGAGATCGGCGCCGGGGGCACCGACCCGGGCTTCGCGGAGGAGCTCGCGGACCTCGACATCCCGAGCGACTCGTAGCCGCTCGCTGATCGACCGCAGTCGTCGTACCGGAGGGCCCGCCACGGCGGGCCCTCCGTCGTTCCGGCCCCGCCGCGAGAGGGCGCGGTGGGTGGCGCGGCGCCGGCTCGGTGCCGGCGCCCGCGCCCATGGCGTGGTTCGGCCGCACCCCGGTGCCTGCGCGTAGGCTCCCGTCGATGCCGCCACCGACGCCCGTCCTCGTCGCCGACGCGGCGGCCCTCGACGCGAACGTCGCGGCCATGCAGGCCCTCGCGGACGCCCACGGCGTGTCGCTGCGCCCGCACGCCAAGGGCCATCGCGCCCCGTGGGTGGCGGCACGCCAGCTCGCGGCGGGGGCGACCGGCGTCGCGGTCGCGACCGCGGCCGAGGCCCGGATCCTCCTCGAGGCCGGCGTGGGGGACGTGCTGCTGACGACGATCCCGGCGCCGGGACGCGCGGCGGAGCTCGCGGCGCTCGGCCCGCCCGGCGCGCTGACGCTCGTCGCCCACACCCCGGCGCTCGTCGCCGTCCTCGCGGCGGCCGCGGCGGACGCCGGACGCACGCTGCGCGTGCTCGTCGACGTCGACGTCGGGCAGCGCCGTGGCGGCGCCCCGACCCCGGAGGCCGCGCTCGCGACCGCCGCCGCGGTGGCCGCCGCGCCGACCCTCGAGCTTCGCGGTGTCCAGGGCTACGACGGCCACCTGCAGGGGATTCCGGGCGCGGCCGCGCGCGCCGCGGGGCACGCAGAGGCGATGGCGCGGCTCGACGCGGTGGTCGTGGCGCTCTCCGGCGCGGGACTCGCCGCGCCGCTCGTGACCACCGCCGGCACCGCGACGGCCGCGCTCGCGGCCGCCCACCCGTCGGTCACCGAGATCCAGCCCGGGTCGTACGCGCTCATGGACCACCGATACGCCGCGATCGACGGTGTCGCCTTCACGCAGGCCGCCTTCGTGCTCACGTCCGTCACGGCGCTCATCGCGCCCGGCGAGGTCATCGTCGACGCGGGCACCCGCGCCGTGTCGACCGACCTCGGCGCGCCGCTCGTCGCCGGCCGCGACGCGACCTGGGTCAGCGCGGGCGACGAGCACGGGCGCGTCCCCGGGGACGTCGGCGACCTGCGCCCGGGCGACGTCCTGCGGCTCGTCCCGTCGCACACCGACACGACCGTCGTGCTGCACGGCGCCGTCGTCCCCGCCTGACCCGGAGCGGTCCGGGCTCAGAGTGCGGCCGCCCAGGCGCGCAGGCGCGCCGCCTCGACCGCCGTGAAGCCCGCCGCGGGCTGCGTGGGCACGAGCAGCGTCGGCCCGGGGCGGGCCGCGGCCCACCGCGCGCACGGCTCGTCGAGGACGTCGTCGATCCACGCCGCGGGGCGGTCCGGACCGAGGTGGGCGTCGATCGCGGCGAGCTTCCAGTGGCCCGCGAGGCTCGTCCCGGCGCGGGCGTCCCCCTTGTCGAAGTGCAGCACCGGCCAGGGCCCGAGCCCGAGCAGCCCGGGCAGGTGCTCGTTCGCCCGCTCCTCCCAGCCGGTGCACCAGACCGGCTCGAAGTCGGCCATCAGGTCGAGCAGGTGCGTGGCGGCGGTCGGCGAAAGCAGATGGGGCGAGCCGTCGACCTGCGCCCAGACGCCATCTGGACGTTCGTCCGGTGCGAATCCGAACAGGCTTATGACGCCATCGACGTCGACGAGAAGGGCCGGTTTGCTGCGCATTCCTGAGAGAACACTGACAATCGAGCCCGATCGGCGCGGTCCGGCCGGATCCTCGCTACCGTGAAAACGGGACGTGACCTTCAAGCCCACGGCGGGTATCTCCGATAACAGGGGTACCCCTCCGCCGTGAGTTCTGGCTTCGGCCACGCGGTTGCGACCCCCTCACCCCCCTTTATGAGCACTCAAATCGGAATCGCCCTCGCCTTCCTCTGCGCCATCGCCGCGAACCTCGGCTTCTTCTACAAGCACCGCGGCTGCAACGAGGTCCCGACGATCGACGTGAAGCATCCCCTCGCGTCGGCCAAGGCCCTCTGGGGCAGCAAGTGGTTCGCCGCCGGCATGGGCCTCGGCTTCGTCGGCTGGGCCCTGCACGTCGGCGCGATCGCGATGGCGCCGCTGTCGACGGTCCAGGTCGTGCTCTCCGGTGGGGTCGTGCTCATCGCCGTCATGGCGGACAAGCTCTTCGGGTTCTCGGTCGACCGCCGTCAGTGGTGGGGCCTCGGCCTCATGGCGTGCGGGCTCGCCCTCCTCGCCTTCACGATGCCCGGCGGCCACGGTCCCGGCGGCTACTCGCTCGAGGCGATGGTCGCGTTCGAGGGCGTCCTCCTCGGCCTCGGCGGCCTCCTGCTCCTCGGGCCGCGCACCGGCGCCCCGGCCGAGCACCACGGCATCATGCTCGCCGCCGCGACCGGCATCCTCTTCGGGGTCTGCAACGTCGCCGTGAAGGCCCTCACCGAGGTCATCGGCATGCACGGCATCGTCGGCATCCTCAGCCCCTGGGTCGTCGTCGCGGTCCTCGCGTCCGCCACCGCCTTCTACGCCTCGGCGATGTCGCTGCAGGACGGCGACGCGGTCTCCGTCATCGCCGTCACCGGCACGACGGCGAACATCGCCTGCATCGCCGGCGGCATCATCGTCTTCGGTGACCCGATGCCCCAGGACCTGCTCGGCATCGCCGGCACCGCCCTCGCCTTCATCATGGTCGTCGTCGCCAGCGCGCTGACCCCCGCGCCGATCCGCTCCACCGCGGCGGCCAAGGCCGGCGTCGCCCTCGGCGGCGCGGCCGCCTAAGCCGCCGTCGCCGGCTCCGCCCGCGCGCCCGCCCGCATCACGTCGGCGAGCAGCGCGGGGTCGTCCGAGAAGGGCGCGTGGCCGCAGCCGGGCAGCGCGATGTGGCGCGCCCAGGGCAGCACGTGCCGCGCCCGGTCGCGCTGACGGGTGAGCAGCAGGTAGTCGTGGTCGCCCCAGGCGATCGTGACGGGGACGCCCCGCAGCTCGTCGGCGTCGTGGAAGGTGTAGCCCGCGAAGGCGTCGCAGCAGGCGTCGAACGCCGGGGCCTTCGTCAGCAGGTCGAGGTGGTCGATCGCGGCCTCCGCGTCCATGAGCTGCGGCCGTGCGACGAGCTGCTTCATGAGGGCGACGCGGCCGACCGGGCTGCGCAGGAGCGTCGGCACGACCGGGGCGAGTACCCCCAGCAGGCGGCGCGCGTTCTGCAGCGACTGCTGGCAGAAGACCCGCTCGCGGCCCGTCCAGAAGCCGGCCGGGGAGATGGCGGTGGCGCTCCGGACGGCGCCCATGCGCGCGAGCTCGAGCGCGATCGCGCCGCCCATCGAGTTGCCTGCGACGTGCGGCACCTCGACCCGGGCCTCCTCGAAGAACTCGGCGACGCGAATGGCCTGCGCCTTGACGCTCGGCCCGGTGCCGTCGTGCGGCGAGTGGCCGAAGCCCGGCAGGTCGATCGCGATGACGTCGAAGTCCTCGGCGAGGCGGTCGAGGACGGGCTCGAAGATCCGCCACTGGCTGCCGATGCCGTGGACGAGGACGAGGGGCTCACCGGCGCCGCGGCGGACATGGTTCAGGGACACGCGGCCGAGCCTAAACCACGCCCCGCCCCGACCGCTGCGGTCCGACCTGGACACCCGGGCGGCCGGGCGTTGTCCACAAGTGCCAATGCCCCTGCGGGGCCACGGGGGTAGCCTCGGCTGGTCGGCTCCGTTGTCCAAGATGGCTGAAGGCGCCGACAGAACGGACAAAGACCTCGAGAGGACCGCCCGATGGCGACGACCGAGCCGCGCACGAGCAGCGAGCTGCAGACCCTGGCGAAGCGGCATCTGTGGATGCACTTCAGCCGGATGGGGGCCTACGCCGACGGCGCGGAGATCCCGATCATCGTCAAGGGCCAGGGCTGCCACGTCTGGGACGAGCACGGGAACAAGTACTTCGACGGCCTCAGCGCCCTCTTCTGCGTGAACATCGGACACGGCCGCCACGACGTCGCCCAGGCCGGCGCCGACCAGGCGAAGGAGCTCGGCTTCTTCACGACCTGGAGCTACGCGCATCCCCGGGCGATCGAGCTCGCCGCCCGGATCGCCCACCTCGCGCCGGGCGACCTGAACCGCGTCTTCTTCACGAGCGGCGGCGGCGAGTCCGTCGAGAGCGCGATCAAGCTCGTCCGGCAGTTCCACAAGCTCACCGGCAAGCCGAACAAGACGAAGCTCATCGCCCGGCAGACGGCCTACCACGGCACGACCCTCGGGGCGCTCGCCGCGACCGGCATCACGAACCTCCGCCAGCCGTTCGAGCCGTTCATGCCCGGCGGCTGCCACGTCCCGAACACGAACCTCTACCGCCTGCCCGCGGGGCAGGGCGTCGAGACGCTCGCCGAGTCGATCCGCGAGCGCATCGAGTTCGAGGGCCCCGACACCGTCGCCGCCGTCATCCTCGAGCCGGTCCAGAACGCCGGCGGGTGCTTCACGCCGCCGCACGGGTACTTCCAGCGCGTGCGCGAGATCTGCGACGAGCACGACGTCCTGCTCATCTCCGACGAGGTCATCTGCTCGTGGGGGCGCCTCGGCGAGTACTTCGGGGCCCAGCGCTACGATTACCAGCCGGACATCATCACGACGGCGAAGGGCCTGACCTCCTCGTACGCCCCGATGGGCGCGGTCATCGCGTCGGACCGGCTCATGGAGCCGTTCCTGGAGGGGACGAACTCCTTCGCCCACGGCTTCACGTGGGGCGGGCACCCGATGTGCGCCGCCGTCGCGATGGCGAACCTCGACGTCATGGAGGAGGAGCACATCCTCGAGAACGTCCGCACGCACGAGCACGACTTCCGCTCGATGCTCGAGTCCCTCCGCGACATCCCGATCGTCGGCGACGTCCGCGGCGCGGGCTACTTCCAGGCGATCGAGCTCGTGAAGGACCGCGAGACGAAGGAGCACTTCTCGAAGGCCGAGTCGGAGTCGCTGCTGCGCGGCTTCCTCTCCGGCGAGCTCTACCGCCGCGGCCTCATCTGCCGCGCCGACGACCGCGGCGACCCGGTCATCCAGCTCTCCCCGCCGCTCATCGCCGGCCCGGAGGAGTTCGCCGAGATCGAATCCGTGCTCCGGCCGGTGCTCGAGGAGGCATCCCGGCGGATGCAAGTAGCATGCTGACCCTCCGCGATCTCGCCCGCGAGCTCGACGTCCCCGTCCGCAGCGGGGAGGAGCAACTCGACGTCCCCGTCCGCTGGGTCCACATCTCCGAGCTCGAGGACCCGACCCCCTGGCTCTCCGGCGGCGAGCTGCTCCTGACGACCGGACTCGGCCTGTCGACCGACGAGGGCCAGCGCGCCTTCGTCGAGGCGGTCGCCGACCACGGCCTCGCCGGGCTCGGCTTCGGCGTCGGCTTCGCCCACGAGCGGGTCCCGGACGCGATGCTCGAGGCGGCCCGTGAGCGCGGCTTCCCGATCCTCGAGATCCCGTACGAGCTGCCGTTCATCGCGGTGACCGAGAAGGCCTTCACGCGCCTGGTCAACGAGCAGTACGCCGTCCTGCAGCGCTCGATCGCCGCGCAGGAGCGCCTGCAGCGGATCGTCCTCTCCGAGCGCGGCCTGGATGCGATCGTCGCCGCCATCGCCGCGCTCGTCGGGGGGACGACGTTCGTCTTCGACGGCCGCGGCGAGCTGCAGTCGTCCCACACCTTCCGCCGCGCGATCGAGGAGCCCGTCCGCCGGCAGATCGGGCAGGAGCTCGCCGACCGCGCCCGCCGCGGCGAGCGGCGCGTCTTCGTCCCGAGCGACCCGGACCTCGGCCCGCGCGCCCTCGCGCTGCCGATCCTCGCCGCCGACACCTCCGAGCGCGGCGGCGTGCCCCAGGCCTGGCTCGTCGCGGTGAAGGACACCGGCGGGCTCTCGGAGCTCGACCGCCTCGTCCTGCACCAGGCGGTGACGGTGGTCGCGCTCGAGCTGCTGCGCCACCGGGTCGCCGACACGACCGAGCGCCGCCTCGCCGGCGACGTCCTGAAGGCGCTCGTGGCGGGGGAGACCGACGGCGCGGAGCTCACCCGCCGGCTGCAGCCGTTCGGGCTCGGCGGCGAGGTCACCGCGCTCGTCGTGCAGACCACCGCGCCGGGCGGGACGAGCGTCGCCGCCTGCGAGGCCGCCGTGAGCGCCGCGCTCCGCGACGAGGCGGTCAGCGGACTCGTCGCCCGGGCCGACCGGCTCGTCGTCGCGCTCATGCCGGGCGCCGAGGACGAGGAGCTCTTCGACCTCGCGCAGCGGATCGTCGCCCGCGTCACCGCGCAGTCCGCCAGCCCGCCGAACGCGGGCGTCGGCCGCGCCGTGGCCGCCGGTCTCGCCCGCGAGGCCTACCACGAGGCGCGCTGCGCGATGGAGGCCCGGTTGCTCGGCGGCGAGCTCCCCGCGTCCGCTCCGGCGGTCGCCACCTACCGCGACCTCGGCTCCTTCCAGCTCCTCCTCTCGCTGCAGGACTCCGACGCCCTGCGCCTGTACTGCGACTCGCTGCTCTCCCCGATCGAGCAGGGGGAGGGCCACTACGGCGGCGAGCTCATGCGCTCGCTCGAGGCGTTCATCGAGTGCAACGGCCAGTGGGAGGCGGCGGCGCGCCGCCTGTACTGCCACCGGCACACGCTCCGCTACCGCATCCGGAAGATCGAGGAGCTCACCGGCCGGGACCTCGGGTCGGCCCGGGACCGGATCGAGTTCTGGCTGGCGCTGCGCGGGCGGGAGATCGCGGTCCGCCGCCCGACGCGCGCCGACCCGGCCGCGCCCGCCCTCGCCGCGGTCGCCCCGTTCGAGGACGCGGCGGCCGCCGGGGGGCGCCGGGCGTGAGGATCGCCGTCCTCGGGGCGGGCGGCATCATCGCCCCGGCGATCGTCCGGGACCTCGCCGGCACGCCCGAGGTCGACGGCCTGACGCTGCTCGACCTCGACGGCGACGCGGCCCGCCGCGTCGCGACCGAGCACGGGGGCGACAACGCCACGGGCGCCGCGGTCGACGGCACCGACCGGCAGGCGCTGATGCTCGCGATCGAGGGCCACGGCCTGCTCGTCAACGCGGCGAGCTACCGGACGAACCTCGCCGCGATGGACGCCGCGCTCGTCGCCGGCGTGAACTACCTCGACCTCGGGGGCCTCTATCACGTCACCCGCCACCAGCTGACGCTCGGGCCGGCGTTCGCGGCGGCCGGGCTGCTCGCCGTCCTCGGCTGCGGGGCGGGGCCCGGGAAGACGAACGTGCTCGCGGTCCAGGCCGCCCGGCTCCTCTCGCGCGTCGACGAGGTGCGCTGCGCCTCGGCCGGCCACGACGAGACGCCGCCGGCGACGGGGCTCGCCGTCCCCTACGCGCTGCAGACGCTGCTCGACGAGCTCACGGAGCCGCCGATGGTCGTCCGGGACGGCGTCGCCGGGCCCGTCGCGCCGATGAGCGCCGGCGGCCTCGTCCGGTTCCCCGACCCGATCGGCCTGCGGCCGACGCTGCTGACGCTGCACTCCGAGGTCGCGACGCTCCCGGCGTCGCTCGGCGCGCCGGCGGCCGACTTCCGCCTCGCGCTCGCCCCGCACGTCGAGGCGGCGCTCCGCGCGGTCGTCGCGTCGGGCGTGCGCGCGGCCGACATCGAGACCGTCCCGTCCTCGCCGCGGACGTGGTCGGCCCAGCACGTCGCGCTGCGCGGCCTCGGCCTCGACGGCGCCACGCCGCAGACCGTCGTCGCCACCGCGCTCACCCCGCCGCACGAGGCATGGGGGCTCGGCGGCGGCATCGTCTCCACCGGATCGGTCGCCGCGGCGACCGCCCGGCTGCTCGCCCGCGGCGCCGTCGGTGCTCTCGCTGGCGTGCTGCCGGTCGAGCAGGTCCTCACCCCGGAGCTGCTCCTCCCCGAGCTCGAGGCCCGCGGCACCGTGTTCACCCTGCACATCGACTCCCACGACGAGGTCTCCACACCATGAAGGTCGGCGTCCCCACCGAGATCAAGACGGACGAGTACCGCGTCGCGCTCACGCCCTCCGGGGTGCGGGAGCTGAAGGACGCCGGGCACACGGTCTACGTGCAGACGGGGGCGGGGGAGGGGTCGGCGATCGCCGACTCGGACTACGTCGCCCAGGGCGCCGAGATCCTGCCGGACGCCGAGGCCGTCTTCGGCGCGAGCGAGATGATCGTGAAGGTCAAGGAGCCCCAGCCGGTCGAGGTCGCGCGCCTGCGGCCCGGCCAGACGCTCTTCACCTACCTCCACCTCGCGCCGGACCCGGAGCTCACCGCGAGCCTCGTCGCCTCCGGTGCGACCTGCATCGCCTACGAGACGGTGGAGGACGCCCGCGGGCGCCTACCGCTCCTGGCGCCGATGAGCGAGGTGGCGGGGAAGATCGCCACCCAGGCGGGCGCCTTCATGCTCGAGAAGCCGCTCGGCGGCCGCGGGCTGCTGCTCGGCGGCGTCCCCGGCGTCGCGGCCGGGAAGGTCCTCGTCATCGGCGGCGGGGTCGTCGGCATGAACGCCGCGTTCATCGCGATCGGCATGGAGGCGGACGTGTACGTCTATGACCGCTCGATCGACCGCCTGCGCGAGCTCGACATCGCCTTCGGCGGCCGCTGCTCGACGTGCTTCGCCTCGACGCTCGACATCGAGCAGCGCCTGCCCGAGGCCGACCTCGTCATCGGGGCCGTCCTCGTCCACGGGGCCAAGGCGCCGCACGTCGTCACGCGGGAGCAGCTGAAGCTCATGAAGCCGGGCGCGGTGCTCGTCGACGTCTCGATCGACCAGGGCGGCTGCTTCGAGACCTCGCGTCCGACGACGCACAGCGACCCGACCTACGAGGTCGAGGGCGTCACGCACTACTGCGTCGCGAACATGCCCGGCGCCGTCCCGATCACCTCGACCTACGCGCTGACGAACGCGACGATGCCGTATGTGGTGCGTCTCGCGAACCAGGGCGTCCACGCCGCCCTCGGCGCCGACCCGGGCTTCATGGCCGGCCTCAACGTCGCCGCCGGCCGCCTGACCTACGAGCCGGTCGCGCGCGACCAGGGCCTCGACCACACCCCGCCGGAGGCCGCGCTCGCTGAGGTGCCGGCGGCGGCGTAGGGCAGGTCTGCGACGAATCTGCGACGGCGGTGTGTGGATTCGCCCGCACGACGTCGAGACGCGGCCGGCGGGTGGTGTGCTGGATCCATGTGGTTCGGCATCCTCACCCCCGGCGCCCATCCGTCGCGCCCCGTCCCGACCGTCGACGACGCGACGGTGTTCTGCTGGACGCCGCGCGAGCGCGCCCGCATCGACGGGCCGGCGTTCGCGGTCCACGGTGGCCTGCGGACGCTCCGGCGCTCCCATCAGGAGGCCGCGGCCGGGCTCCCGCCCCGGTGCTTCGCGTGCCGCGAGCCGTGTCTCGTCCCCGACGCCGACGCGCTCCGCGCCGACGGGGCCGTTCCGACGTACGCGGGGAGGCCGGGCGATCCCGGTGGCCCCCGCGAGGAGCACGAGGCGATCGCCGCGCTCGCCGACGCGATGGACCGCGGCCCGGCGGCGCCGCGCCGGGCGGTGCTGGCGTTCGTCCACCTGGAGGACCTCGCGGGGACCGCGGATCCGCCCGTGGACGAGGAGGCGCTCGTCGTCATCCCGGAGCGGCGGGTGGCGCTCTTCGTCCCGCTGTTCGCGGTCCCGGAACTGCTCACGCTCGCCGCGCGGGTCCCGCCGACGGGTCCGCCCGGCCCGGAGTGCGAGCGCTGCGGGCGGCTGCTCCCCGGCAGCGTCCACGAGAGCGAGGCGCCGGTGCGCGCACGGTCGTCACGCCGTCGCGGGCGGCGCGCCGCATGACCGGCGCGGGCCGGCCCGTCCACCGCACCGCCTCCCAGAGCCCTCCGTTGCTACAGTCCACCGTCGCATGCCCACGACCTCCCAGTTGATCCGCAAGGGCCGTAAGCCCAAGGCCAAGAAGCTCGCGACCCCCGGTCTGAAGTCCGGCAAGGGCCGCAAGACCAAGGTTGCCGCGCCCCAGCGCCGTGGCGTGTGCACCCGCGTGTACACCACGACGCCGAAGAAGCCGAACTCCGCGCTGCGCAAGGTCGCGCGTGTCCGGATCTCGGGCGGCATCGAGGTCACGGCCTACATCCCCGGCGAGGGTCACAACCTCCAGGAGCACTCCGTCGTGCTCGTGCGTGGCGGCCGCGTCAAGGATCTCCCGGGTGTGCGCTACAAGGTCGTCCGTGGCACGCTCGACGCCTCCGGCGTCAACGACCGTAAGAAGGCGCGCTCGCAGTACGGCGTCAAGAAGAAGTAGTTCGGAAAGAGACCCTCAGACATGCCCCGTCGCGCAGCCGCCCATATCCGGACGATCGAGCCGGACGCCGTCCACCGCTCTCGTCTCGTCCAGCAGGTCATCAACAAGGTGATGCTGGACGGCAAGAAGTCCACCGCCGAGCGGATCGTCTACGACGCCCTCGCGATCATCGGTGAGAAGACCGGCAAGGATCCGATCGAGCAGCTCGAAGCCGCGCTCAAGGTCCTCACGCCGCAGCTCGAGGTCCGGTCCCGTCGTGTCGGTGGCGCCACCTACCAGGTCCCGGTCGAGGTCCCCGCGCGCCGCGCGAAGACGCTCGCCGTCCGCTGGCTCGTCGAGTTCGCCCGTCAGCGCCGTGAGAAGACGATGGCCCAGCGCCTCGCCAATGAGCTCATGGATGCCATCAACAGCCAGGGCGGCGCCTTCAAGCGCAAGGACGACATCTTCCGCATGGCGCAGGCCAACAAGGCCTTCGCGCACTACCGCTGGTAGCGCCACCCGCCATCACCGCTTCGGCCGAACGCCGCCCTCCGGGGCGGCGTTCGTCGTTCAGGGGACGTCGAGGAGGAGCAGGCCGCCGCCGGCGATGAGCAGCAGCGCGCCCCCGAGGCTCTCGAGGTAGAACCCCGCGCCGGCGTTCGAGCGGGCCTCGTCGTAGAGCTGCGAGACGATGCCGGTGTCGTGAAGGTGGGGGCCGTCGCCGAGAACGGCGAGCGCGAGGACGACGAGGCCCGTCGCGGCGAGCCCGGCCATCGCCGGGCGCACGCCGCGCAGCCCGCCCGCGAGCAGGAGGAGCCCGAGCAGGGCGAACATGACCAGCAACGGACCGTGGCGGTCCGACCCGCTGACCGACGTGTCGATGCCGGCGGCTCGGCCCGATGTCCCCTCGATCGAGATCCGGATGACGGTCGCGCTCGTCGCGAGGACCAGCAGCAGCACCCCGGCCAGCCCGGAGAACGTCAGAAAACCCCGCAGGAGCAGGGTCAAACGGACGAGCTGGGCCGGGCCCGGGGCCGCGCGGCGCCCTCTGCTATCGTTGCCGGTCGCTTCCGGGGCAGGCGTGGTCATCCACGCCCACACGCCGGTAGCGGCTCTCGCACCCATGCAGACCAAGGGCACATAGCGCGGCGCACAGGATCGGTTCCTGATGTGCGCGCGGGCCCCTCGGGCCCGTTTTTTCTGCCTGAGGACATGGCGAGACCCTAGCCGGACCGCAGCAAAACCCCGTTTAGAGATAGCCTTCACTGGTTCGCCCACCGCGGACCGAGACGTCGAATCCCAGAGGAGCAACTGAAGTGGCCAAGGAGAAGTTCGAGCGCGACAAGCCGCACGTGAACGTCGGCACCATCGGTCATATCGACCACGGCAAGACCACGCTCACCGCGGCCATCACCACGGTGCTCGCGGAGAAGATGGGTGGCACGGCGAAGTCCTTCGCCGAGATCGACAACGCGCCGGAGGAGAAGGAGCGCGGCATCACGATCGCGACCTCCCACGTCGAGTACCAGACCGAGTCGCGGCACTACGCGCACGTCGACTGCCCCGGGCACGCCGACTACGTCAAGAACATGATCACCGGCGCGGCCCAGATGGACGGCGCGATCCTGGTCGTGTCCGCCGCCGACGGCCCGATGCCCCAGACGCGTGAGCACATCCTGCTCGCCCGCCAGGTCGGCGTCCCCTACATCGTGGTCTTCCTCAACAAGGCGGACATGGTCGACGACGAGGAGCTCCTCGAGCTCGTCGAGGTCGAGGTGCGCGAGCTCCTCTCCACGTACGACTTCCCCGGCGACGACATCCCGTTCATCACGGGCTCGGCGACCGGCGCCCTGAACGGCGATGAGAAGTACAAGCAGGCGATCTACGACCTCGCGGACGCCCTCGACTCCTACATCCCGGAGCCCGAGCGCGACCTCGACAAGCCGTTCCTGATGCCGGTCGAGGACGTCTTCTCGATCACCGGCCGCGGCACCGTCGCGACCGGCCGCATCGAGACCGGCGTCATCAACACCGGTGACAACGTCGAGATCGTCGGCATCCGCGACACGACCACCACGGTCGTCACCGGCGTCGAGATGTTCCGCAAGATCCTCGACCGCGGTGAGGCCGGCGACAACGTCGGTTGCCTCCTCCGTGGCACGAAGCGCGAGGACATCGAGCGCGGCCAGGTGCTGTGCAAGCCCGGCTCGATCACGCCGCACACGAAGTACAAGGCCGAGGTCTACGTCCTCAAGAAGGAGGAGGGTGGCCGTCACACGCCGTTCTTCACCGGCTACCGCCCGCAGTTCTACTTCCGCACGACGGACGTGACGGGCGTCGCCAACCTCCCCGAGGGCACCGAGATGGTCATGCCCGGCGACAACGTCCAGATGGAGATCGAGCTCATCCAGCCGATCGCCATGGATCCGGGTCTCCGCTTCGCCATCCGCGAGGGTGGCCGCACGGTCGGCTCTGGAGTCGTGACCGAAGTCATCAAGTAGCGAGCAGCACCACGCAGCCAGGGGCGGGCCCTGAAGTTCTGAAAGGGCCCGCCTTCGGCGCGTAAAAGGAGCACCGGCAGGGCCGCAGCACCGCAGGAGCCGCGCAGAAGTCCAGCGCACAGCCAACACCAGACGGCAGACGGAAAGAACCTGAAGACATGGCAACCGCCACCCAGAACAAGATCCGCATCCGGCTCAAGGCCTACGACACGTCGGCCATCGAGTCCGCGGCCAAGGAGATCGTCGAGACGGCGACGCGCACCGGCGCGACCGTCTCCGGTCCCGTGCCGCTCCCGACGGAGAAGAACATCTACTGCGTGATCCGCTCGCCGTTCAAGGACAAGGACTCGCGCGAGCACTTCGAGATCCGCACCCACAAGCGGCTCATCGACATCCATCAGCCGACGCCGAAGACCGTGGACTCGCTCCAGCGCCTGGATCACCTCCCGGCCGGCGTCGACATCGAGATCAAGTTGGTCGGCTGAGCCATGCCCGCGATTCTCGCCAAGAAACTGGGCATGACCCAGCTCTTCATGGAGGACGGCCGCATCGAGCGGGTCACCGTCCTGGAGGCCGGCCCGTGTCCGGTCACCGCGATCCGCTCGGAGGAGAAGGACGGCTACAACGCCGTCCAGCTCGCCTTCGGCGCCACCAAGGAGAAGCACCTCAGCAAGGCCGAGCTCGGCCACCTGAAGAAGGCCGACGCGCCGCCCATGCGGCATGTCGTCGAGTTCCGCGACCACGCGGACGAGCTCATGGTCGGCGAGACGGTCACCGTCGAGGCGTTCGAGGTCGGCCAGAAGGTCAAGGTCGCCGGCACCTCCAAGGGCAAGGGCTTCCAGGGCACGATCAAGCGCCACAACTTCGCCAGCGGCCCGAAGTCGCACGGCTCGCACAACGTGCGCGCCCCCGGCTCCATCGGCGCGTCCGCCTGGCCGGCCCGCGTGATGAAGGGCATCCGCGGTCCCGGCCAGATGGGCAACAAGCGCGTCACCCAGAAGGGCCTGACCATCGTGCAGGTCGATCCGTCGCAGAACCTGCTGCTGGTGCGTGGCTCCGTCCCGGGGTCCCGCAACGGCGTCGTGGAGGTCCGTACCGATGCCTAGCGCCAAGAACCTGAGCGGCGGCTCCGCGGTCTCGCTCGACGAGAAGGCGTTCGGCGCCTCCTTCAACGGCCCGCTCGTCCACGAGTCGGTCCGCGCGGAGCTCAACGCCCGTCGCGCCGGCACGCACGCCACCAAGACCCGCGGCAACGTCCGCGGCGGTGGCGCGAAGCCGTGGCGCCAGAAGGGCACCGGCCGCGCCCGTGCCGGCTCGAGCCGCTCCCCGATCTGGACCGGCGGCGGCACCGTCTTCGGCCCGCAGCCGCGCAGCTACACCTTCAAGGTGAACCGCAAGGAGAAGCGCGCCGCGCTGCGCTCGATCCTCTCCGTCCACGCGGAGCGCGAGACGCTGGCCGTCTTCGACCCGAAGGCGTTCGACACGCCGTCGACGAAGGCCGCGACGAAGCTCATCGCCGACTGGGGCGCGACCGGCTCGCTCCTCGTCGTCCTCACGGAGGACCAGGCGCAGGCCGCGCTCTCCTTCCGCAACCTCGCGCAGGTCCGCGCCGTGCTGCCCGTCGAGGGCGTCGGCGTCGTGGATCTCGTGGGTGCGGCGAACGTGCTCGTCTCGCAGGAGGCGCTCGATTCGCTGGCCGCCCGCGCGAACGGCGACAAGACCGCAACGGTGGAGGGCTAGTCCCATGGACGCGACCCAAGTCATCATCCGTCCGGTCGTCAGCGAGAAGAGCTACGTGCTCGCCGCTGCCGACAAGTACACGTTCCGCGTGCACCCGGACGCCCACAAGACCGAGATCCGCCAGGCGATCGAGGAGCTCTTCGAGGTCCACGTGGTCTCGGTCCGCACCTCGTCCGTCAAGTCCAAGCCCAAGCGCCGCGGCATCACGCGCGGCCGCACCCGGGCCTGGAAGAAGGCGATCGTCCAGGTCAAGCCGGGCGAGTCCATCCCGATCTTCCAGGGCCTGCAGGGCCTCGAGGGGTAGTTGATTTTCGATGGCCATCCGTAAGCCCAAGCCGACGAGCCCGGGACGCCGCTTCGCGACGTACCCCGACTTCGCCGAGATCACCAAGACGACCCCCGAGCGCACGCTCGTCGAGGGCCTGAAGAAGTCCGGTGGTCGTAACTCGAACGGTCGCAAGACCGCGCGTCACCGCGGCGGCGGCGCCAAGCGCCTGTACCGCAAGGTCGACTTCAAGCGGACGCGCGACGCGATCCCCGCGAAGGTCGCCGCGATCGAGTACGACCCCAACCGGACCGCGTACATCGCGCTGCTGCACTACGCGGACGGCGTGAAGTCCTACATCCTCGCTCCGGCGCGCCTGACCGTCGGCATGACGGTCATGTCCGGCCCGACGGCGGAGATCAGCGTGGGCAACTGCCTCCCGCTGGCCAACCTCCCCATCGGTACGGTCATCCACAACGTGGAGCTGCAGCCGGGCCGTGGCGGTCAGATGGGCCGGTCCGCCGGCACGTCGATCCAGCTCATGGCGAAGGACGGCGACATGGCGACCCTCCGCCTGCCGTCCGGCGAGATGCGCCTGGTCCGTGCGGAGTGCCGCGGGACCGTCGGCGCGATCGGCAACGCCGATCACCAGAACGTGACGATCGGCACCGCCGGTCGCAAGCGCCACATGGGCGTCCGCCCGCAGACGCGTGGCACCGCCATGAACCCGGTGGACCACCCGCACGGCGGCGGCGAGGGCTCGACGACCCCGGGTCGTCACCCGGTCACCCCCTGGGGTGTCCCGACGCTCGGGTACCGCACCCGCAAGAAGAACAAGGCGTCCGACAAGCACATCGTCCGCGGCCGTCGCCGTGGCAAGGGCAAGCGTTAGGAATCATGTCCCGCTCGAGTAAGAAGGGCCCCTGGGTCGAGGAGCGTCTGATGACGCGCATCGAAGCCCAGAACAAGGCCAACACGAAGACCATGGTCAAGACCTGGTCCCGCGCCTCCACCATCTTCCCGGAGATGGTCGGCCACACCATCGCCGTCCACGACGGTCGCAAGCACGTGCCCGTGTTCGTGAGCGAGTCGATGGTCGGCCACAAGCTCGGCGAGTTCGCGCCGACCCGCACCTACCGCGGCCACGCCGACACGGGGAAGCGCCGATGACCGAAGAACCCAAGGACACCGAGCCCGAGGTCGTCGAGACCCCGGTCGAGGAGACGCCGGCAGCGGAGTCACCGACCGAGACGGAGGCTCCTGCCGAGGAGCCCGCCGTGGTCGAGGAACCGGTCGCCGAAGCGCCGCAGCCCGCACCCACCACCCCGAAGCCCGCGAAGGAGCCCGCCGCCAAGGCGAAGGGCGCTCGCCAGGCCAAGGGTGAGCCCGCGGCTGCGCCCACCATCGTGCGCGCCCAGGCGAAGTACGTGAGGACGTCCGCCCGCAAGGCGCGCCTGGTCTGCGACCAGATCCGCGGCAAGGGCGTCGACGAGGCATACGCCATCCTCGCCCACACCCCGCGTGCCGTGGCGGAGGACTGGGAGAAGCTCCTGAAGTCCGCCGTCGCCAACGCGGAGAACAACCACGAGCTGATCGGCGACGACCTGAAGATCGTCGCCGTGTTCGCCGACGAGGGACCGACGCTGAAGCGTTTCCGCCCGCGGGCCATGGGCCGCGCGACGCCGATCCGCAAGCGGACCTCGCACCTGACCATCCAGCTCACCCCGAAGGACTGACCATGGGACAGAAAGTCCATCCCGAGTCCATGCGCGTGGGGTACATCCACGACTGGAAGTCGAACTGGTTCAACGAGAAGCACTTCGCTGACTACCTCGCCGAGGACGTCGCCATCCGGCGGCACATCGTCGGCAAGCTCAGTCACGCGGGTCTCTCGCAGATCACGATCCGCAAGGACACGAACGACGTGGAGATCAACATCCACACCGCGCGTCCGGGCATCGTGATCGGCAAGTCCGGCTCCGAGGTCGATGCCCTGCGCCGCGACCTGCACAAGATCACCAGCAAGTCCGTCAAGGTGAACATCCTCGAGATCAAGCGTCCCGAGCTCGATGCGAACCTCGTCGCCCAGTCGATCGCGGAGCAGCTGCGCAACCGCGTCGCCTTCCGCCGCGCGATGAAGCGCGCGCTGACCAGCGCGATGCGCTCCGGCGCCAAGGGCTGCAAGGTCCAGGTCTCCGGCCGCCTCGGCGGTGCCGAGATGGCGCGGACCGAGTCCTACTCCGACGGTCGCGTCCCGCTGCACACGATGCGCGCGGACATCGACTACGGCTTCTACGAGGCCGTGACGACCTTCGGCCGCATCGGCGTGAAGTGCTGGATCAACAAGGGCGAGATCATGCCCGAGGGCTTCAGCGGCGTCGACCTGACCGAGATCGATGCGCCGCAGCGCGCCGACGACCGTGACGGTCGCGGCGGCGGTGGCGGCGGTCGCGGTGACGGTCGCGGCGGCGGCGGCGGTCGTGGCCGCGGTGGCCAGGGCGGCGGTCCCGGCGGGTCCGGTCGTGGCGGCGGACCGGGCGGTCCCGGCCGTGGCGGCCCGGGCGGTCGTGGTGGCGGACCCGGTGGACGCGGCGGCCAGGGTGGCGGCGGCGGACGTCCGGGCGGATACGGCGGAGGTCGATAACTGATGCTTTCCCCCAAGCGCGTGAAGCACCGCAAGGTGCACCGCGGTCGCAAGGCCGGCATGAGCCGCGCCCAGACGACCGTGCAGTTCGGTGACTACGGCCTCAAGGTCCTGGACGCCGGCTGGCTCACGAACCGCCAGATCGAGGCGGCCCGTATCGCGATGACCCGCAAGATCAAGCGTGGCGGCAAGGTGTGGATCAACGCCTTCCCGGACAAGTCCGTGACGAAGAAGCCGGCCGAGACCCGCATGGGTTCCGGTAAGGGCTCGCCCGAGGGCTGGGTCGCGGTCGTCAAGCCGGGCCGCGTCGTGTTCGAGCTCGCCGGCGTGCCGGAGCCCCTCGCCCGTGAGGCCATGCGCCTCGCCGGCCGGAAGCTCCCGGTCCGCACGAAGTTCGTCATGCGAGAGGACGGTCAGTGATGAACGCCAAGGAACTGCGCGACCTCAGCGACACCGAGGTCCGCGAGCAGGTCAAGACCGCACGCCGTGAAGTCTTCGGCCTGCGCTTCCAGCACGCCACCGGCGAGCTGGAGAACACCGCGGGTCTGCGCAACGCCAAGCGCGATCTGGCCCGCGTGCTCACCGTCGCGCGCCAGCGCGGCATCGACGAGAACACGAAGGCTTAAGCATGGCTGACGAAACCCCCGATACCCCTGAGACCGAGGCGCCCGACGTGGCCGCCGAGGAGACCGCTGCCCCGGAGGCCCCCAAGGCCGAGCCGGTCGCGCAGCTGAGCCCCAAGGAGCGGAAGGTCGCCGCCCGCGCCCGCCGTGGCAAGCGCCGTGGCGCCACGCCCGAGGAGCGCGCCGAGGAGCGCAAGAAGAAGGCCGTGGCGCGCCGGCGCCGCCGGGAGCAGGAGCGCGAGAAGGCCAAGGCCGCCCGCGCCGCCGCGCCGCCCGTCGAGCAGGCCCACGCGGAGCCCAAGGGCACCGGCCGTCCGAAGGTGCGCCAGGGCATCGTCACGTCCGACAAGGGCGACAAGACGATCACCGTGCGCATCGACGACGCCCGCCGTCACCGCAAGTACCAGAAGATCGTCCGCAGCACGCAGAAGCTCCACGTGCACGACGAGAAGAACGACGCCGGCGCCGGCGATCTCGTCCGCGTGATCGAGTGCCGCCCCATGAGCGCGACGAAGCGCTGGCGGCTTGACGAAGTGCTGGAGCGTGCCAAGTGATCCAGAACGAGACCCGACTCCGCGTCGCCGACAACACCGGCGCCAAGGAGATCCTCTGCATCCGCGTCAACGGCGGCTCGCGCCGTCGCTACGCCGGCGTGGGGGACATCATCACCGCGACGGTCAAGCAGGCCGCGCCGCAGGGCTCCGTCAAGAAGGGCGACGTCGTCAAGGCGGTCGTCGTCCGGACCAAGAAGTCCTTCGGCCGTGACGACGGCACCTACATCGCGTTCGACGAGAACGCCGCCGTCATCATCGACGCCGCGAACAACCCGCGCGGGACCCGCATCTTCGGCCCGGTGGCGCGCGAGCTGCGCGACCGGAACTTCATGAAGATCGTCTCCCTCGCGCCGGAGGTGCTCTAACATGGCCGCCCTGAAGATCCGCTCCGGTGACGACGTCATCGTGATCAGCGGCAAGGACCGTGGCAAGACCGGCAAGGTCTTGCGCGTCGACCCGAAGAAGTCGCGGGTCTACGTCGAGGGCCTGAACATCATCAAGCGCCACCAGCGCCCCATGCAGTCGACGGACCCGGCGAAGGCCGCCGGTGGCGTCGTCGAGAAGGAAGCACCGATCCACATCTCCAACGTCCAGCTCATCGATCCCAAGACGAAGAAGCCGACGCGCGTCGGTGTCACCCGCGAGGGTGGCACGCGCAACCGCGTGGCCAAGCGTTCGGGCGAGAAGCTGGACTGAGGTCGATCACCATGTCTGCCACCGTTACCAACGCCCGCCTGAAGCAGCGCTACAACGACGAGATCCTCCCGGCTCTCGTCGAGCGCTTCGGCTACTCCACGCCGATGATGGCGCCGAAGCTCGTCAAGGTCACCCTGAACATGGGTCTCGGCGAAGCCAAGCAGGACAACAAGCAGTTCGCGAACGCCGTCGAGCAGCTCGCGACGATCGCCGGCCAGAAGCCGAACACGCGCCTCGCGCGCAAGTCGATCGCGCAGTTCAAGGTCCGTGAGGGCATGCCCGTCGGCGCGTCGGTGACGCTGCGTCGCGAGCGCGCCTACGAGTTCATCGACCGGCTGACGTCCGTCGCGCTCCCGCGTGTGCGTGACTTCCGCGGCCTGAAGCCGACGTCCTTCGACGGGCGCGGCAACTACTCGATGGGCATCAAGGAGCAGACGATCTTCCCGGAGATCGACTACGACGCCATCGATCAGACCCGCGGCCTGGACATCACGTTCACGACGACCGCCAAGACCGATGCCGAGGCGTACGCGCTGCTCGAGGCCTTCGGCTTCCCGTTCTCCAAGGACGGGAACCCCTACATCACCGCCGAAACCACGGAGGCCTGACGCAGATGGCCAAGACGTCCCAGCGCGTGAAGCAGGCGCGCGGTTCCAAGTTCTCCACCCGGGAGTACACCCGGTGCCGCCGCTGTGGCCGCGCCCGCTCCGTGTACCGCAAGTTCGGCCTGTGCCGCATCTGCCTGCGCGAGATGGCCCACAACGGCTACATCCCCGGCATGACGAAGAGCAGTTGGTGATCACATGTCGATGACCGATCCCATCGCCGACTTCCTCACCCGTATCCGCAACGCCATCCGCGCGTCGCACGAGACGGTCGACATCCCGGCGTCCACGTTCAAGAAGGAGCTCGCGAAGATCCTCAAGGAGCAGGGGTACATCCTCTCCTGGGAGACCATCGCGCCGACGCCCGAGCGTCCGGCGGAGCTCATCCACATCCAGCTCAAGTACACCGACGATCGTCGCTCGGCCATCTCCGGCCTGAAGCGTGTCTCTCGTCCCGGCCAGCGGTACTACGCGCCCAGCGCGAAGATCCCGCGGGTCCAGGGCGGCATGGGCACGGCGATCATCTCGACGTCCAAGGGCGTCATGACCGGTCACGACGCGCGTAAAGCGGGCGTCGGTGGCGAGGTCGTGGCCCACGTCTGGTAGGCACCCATGTCCCGAATCGGCCGTAAACCCATCCCCGTCCCGTCGTCCGTGACGATCGCCATCGAGCCTGAGCTCGTGACGGTCAACGGACCCAAGGGCGAGCTCCGCGAGCGCATCCACCGCGACATCACCGTCGCGCAGGAGGGCGAGGAGATCCTCGTCACCCGTCCGACCGACCGCGGCGAGCACCGTGCCCTGCACGGCCTGACCCGTTCGCTCGTCGCGAACATGGTCGAGGGCGTCACCGCGGGCTTCCAGAAGACCCTCGAGATCCAGGGCGTCGGTTACCGCGCGGTCCTCAAGGGGACCGACCTCGAGCTCGCGCTCGGGTACTCGCACCCTGTCCACGTCAAGGCCCCCGCCGGCATCGAGTTCGAGGTCCCGGTCCCGACGCGCATCATCGTCAGGGGTGCCTCGAAGCAGGTCGTCGGCGAGACGGCCGCCTACATTCGCAAGCAGCGCCCGCCGGAGCCCTACAAGGGCAAGGGCGTGCGGTACGAGGGCGAGTACGTCGCCCGGAAGGTCGGAAAGCGCGCATGAGCACGATCACCAAGCCCGCGAAGCGCCTCAAGCGGCGCCGTCGCGTCCGCGCGAAGATCACCGGGACCGCCGAGCGGCCCCGGATCTCCGTGTTCCGCTCCAACCGCGGCATCAACGCCCAGCTCATCGACGACGTCGCCGGTGCGACGCTCGCCTCGGTGCAGTGGACCGAGGACAACCTCCGCACGCTCTCCAAGATGGAGCAGGCGACGGAGGCCGGCAAGGTCCTCGCGGACCGCGCCAAGCAGAAGGGCATCGAGGTCGCGGTCTTCGACCGTGGCGGGTACCAGTACCACGGCCGTGTCAAGGCGTTCGCCGAAGGCGTTCGCGAAGGAGGACTGACGGTATGAGGACCGCCATCGATCGCAGTGTCAGCCCCCAGGGGCTCGACCTGCAGGAGCGCGTCGTCGAGATCAACCGCGTCGCGAAGGTCGTCAAGGGCGGCCGTCGTTTCTCGTTCACGGCGCTCGTCGTCGTCGGCGATGAGCGCGACGTCGTCGGCGTCGGCTACGGCAAGGCCAACGAGGTCCCGCTCGCGATCCAGAAGGGCGTCGAGCAGGCGAAGAAGAACCTCTTCCGCGTCCCGAAGCACAACTCGACGATCACCCACGAGTCGCTCGGCGTGTTCGGCGCCGGCCGCGTGTTCCTGAAGCCGGCCTCGCCCGGTACCGGGGTCATCGCCGGCGGCGGCGTGCGCGCCGTCCTCGAGCTCGCGGGCATCCACGACATCCTGAGCAAGTCGCTCGGCTCGCAGAACCCGATCAACCTCGTGAAGGCGACGATCACCGCGCTGGCGCAGCTGCGCAAGCCGGAGGAGGTCGCGGCGCTCCGCGGCCTGTCGATCAACGCCGTCCTCGGCCTCGCGCCGAAGGAGGAGACCCCGAACGAGGTCATCGACGGCTCGCTCGCCGCGGACGACGGCCTGCCGCACGTGGACGCCGCCCCGAGCGACACCGCCGCGGAGGCCGAGGCCCACGCGACGATCGCCGAGCCGGGCTCCGCCGCGGCCGAGGCCGACGTGCACCCGCCGGTCGAGGAGGCGCCCGCCGAGGAGCCCGCCGCCGAGGAGGCGCCCGCCGCCGAGGCCGAGCCCGCTGTGGCCGAGGAGACGCCCGCAACCACCGAGGAGACGCCCGCATCATGAGCGACTTCACCGTGACCCAGACGAAGTCCAAGAACGGCTCGGACCAGAAGCAGCTCGACACCCTCCGCTCCCTCGGGCTGCGGCGGATCGGGCACACGGTCCAGGTCAAGGACACCCCCCAGGCGCGGGGCATGCTGCACCGCGTCCGGCATCTCGTGAAGGTGGAAGACAATGGCTGATCCCAAGTACGACCCCGCCGAGGTCGGCCTGCACAACCTGCAGCCCGCCCCCGGCTCCCGCAAGCCGCGCAAGCGCGTCGGCCGTGGCCACGGCTCCGGCATGGGCAAGACCGCCGGGCGTGGCCAGGACGGCTACGGCTCGCGTTCGGGCGCCAAGGACCGCCAGCGGTTCGAGGGTGGCCAGATGCCGCTGCACATGCGGATGCGCAAGCTGCGCGGCCCGCACATGAAGAAGTCGATGCCGTTCGAGATGTTCCGCACGCACACGCAGGGCGTGAACATCCAGATGCTCGACCGCCGCTTCGAGTCCGGTGCGGACGTGACGCTGGAGGCGCTCGCCGCCGCCGGTCTCGCGAAGGCGAAGGACGTCCCGGTCAAGATCCTGGCCAAGGGCTCCATCACCAAGCCGCTCAACGTCTCGGCGCACAAGTTCAGCGCCGCCGCCAAGGAGGCCATCGAGGCCGCCGGCGGTACCTGCACCGTCGTCGAGTAGACGCCGGCGCCACGACGCATCGCACGCGCGGCCGTTCCTCCGGGGGCGGCCGTTCGTCGTTCCGGGGCGGCAGCGCGCCGCGGGGCCGCCCGACGCTACTCTCTCGGGTTCATGCTCTCGACGATCCTCAGTGCCTTCACCGTCGCGGAGATCCGCAAGAAGCTCGCCTTCACGGCCCTGCTCCTCGCGCTCTACCGCCTCGGGTCGCACATCCCCGTGCCCGGCGTCGACATCAAGGCGGTCGAGCAGGTGCAGAAGCAGTTCGGCTCCGGCGGGGTGCTGAACCTCCTGAACACGTTCAGCGGCGGCGGCCTGAGCCGCATCGCGGTCTTCGCGCTCGGGATCATGCCCTACATCACGGCGTCGATCATCCTGCAGCTCCTGACCGTCGTCGTGCCGTCGCTCGAGAAGCTGCAGAAGGAGGGCGAGGTCGGGACCGCGCGCATCACGCAGTACACGCGCTACCTCACCGTCGGCCTCGCGTTCGCCCAGTCGATCGGCTACGTCTTCCTCTTCAAGAGCTTCTCGCCGAACGCGGGCACGCCGATCATCCCGAGCTTCGACGTCCCGCACGTCTTCCTCATCGTCATGTCGCTGACGGCGGGCACGATCCTCCTCATGTGGATGGGCGAGCTCATCACGCAGCGCGGCATCGGCAACGGCATCTCGCTCATGATCTTCGCGTCGATCGTCGCCCGGCTCCCGCACGGCATCCAGGCCTGGTGGACGAGCCCCGACCAGGTCTTCCGGGTGATGATGCCTTTCATCGCCCTCGGCGTCATCGCCGCGATCGTCTTCATCCAGGAGGGCCAGCGCCGCATCCCGGTGCAGTACGCCAAGCGCGTCATCGGCCGCCGGATGAGCGGCGGCGGGCAGACCTACCTGCCGCTGCGGGTCAACATGGCCGGCGTCATCCCGGTCATCTTCGCGGCGTCGATCATGGCCTTCCCGCCCACCGTCGGGCAGCTCATCAACCAGCCGTGGGCCCACTCGGTCGCGAACTTCTTCAGCCCGAGCAAGGCGCCCTACATCGTCGGCGAGTCGATCATGATCATCGTCTTCACCTACTTTTACACGGCGGTGACGTTCAACCCCGTGGACCAGGCGGAGAACCTGAAGAAGTACGGCGGCTTCATCCCCGGGGTGAGGCCGGGACGGCCGACCGCCGAGTTCCTCGACCGCGTCCTCGCCCGCCTGACGTTCCCCGGCGCGCTGTACCTCGCCGCGGTCGCCGCGTTCCCGACGATCCTCATCAACTCGACGTCCGCGAACTTCTTCTTCGGCGGCACGTCCCTGCTCATCGTCATCGGCGTCGCCCTCGACACGATGAAGCAGCTCGAGGCGCAGCTGATGATGCGCAACTACGAAGGCTTCCTCAAATAGCCGTTCGTTGTAGGGTCCTGCGACCGTGTCTGAGCTGAATCTCATCCTTCTCGGTCCTCCGGGGGCCGGGAAGGGGACCCAGGCCGAGCGCCTGACCCAGGACTTCCCGCTCGCCTACATCGCGACCGGCGACATGCTCCGTGCCGCCGTCGCGGCCGGCACCGAGCTCGGCCTGAAGGCGAAGACCTTCATGGACGCGGGCGGGCTCGTCCCCGACGACGTCATGATCGGGATGGCCCTCGAGCGCGTGGAGTCCGACGACGCGCGCGACGGGTTCCTCCTCGACGGCTTCCCGCGGACCGTCGCGCAGGCCGACGCCCTCGAGGGCGAGATGGAGCAGCTCGGGCGCAAGATGACCGCGGTCCTGCTCATCGAGGTGCCGGACGAGGACATCGTCCGCCGCATCTCCGGGCGCCGCACGTCGCAGTCCGGCCGCATCTACCACGTCGAGTTCGACCCGCCCAAGCACGAGGGCCGCTGCGACATCGACGGCTCCGCGCTCCTCCAGCGCGACGACGACAAGCCGGAGGTCGTGCAGGCGCGCCTGGACCAGTACCACGCGCTCACGACGCCGCTCATCGACTACTACGAGGACCGCGGCCTGCTGCGGCGCTTCGACGGCACCCGGTCCCCGACCGAGGTGCATGACCACATCCGGGCGACCGTCGCGACGCTCCGCCTCGAGGACGCGCTCTGAGCGTCAGGCAAGGCCGGAGGCCGCAGTGATCATTCGCAAGTCCCCCGAGGAGATCGAGAAGATGGCCGCTGCGGGGGCCATCCACGCCCGCACGATGAAGCTCGTCGCGGGCAAGATCCGCGAGGGCGTCTCGACCGCCGAGCTCGACGCCGCGGCGGAGAAGTACATCCGCTCGCAGGGCGCCGAGCCGTCCTTCAAGGGCTACCGCGGGTTCACCGGCTCGATCTGCGCGTCGCCGAACTCGATGGTCGTCCACGGGATCCCCGGGCCGTACCGCCTCAAGCGCGGGGACATCATCTCGGTCGACATCGGCGTCACCTACGACGGCTGGGTCGCCGACGGCGCCGTGACCTTCCCGGTCGGCCCGATCACCCCGGTCGCGCAGAAGCTCCTCGAGGTCACCGAGGCCTCGCTCTTCGCCGCGGTCGAGCAGTGCCGCGTCGGCAACCGGCTGGGGGACGTCTCCCACGCGGTGCAGACCCTCGTGGAGGGGGAGGGGCTGAGCGTCGTCCGCTCGCTCGTCGGCCACGGCGTCGGCCGGGCGATGCACGAGGACCCGCAGATCCCGAACTACGGCGAGCCGGGCCGCGGCCCGCTGCTCGAGGCCGGCATGGTCTTCGCGGTCGAGCCGATGGTCAACGCCGGTCGCCACATGGTGCGGATGGGCGACGACGGCTGGTCGATCTACTCCCAGGACGGGTCGCTCGCGGCGCACTTCGAGTTCACCATCGCGGTCACGGAGGAGGGTCCGCGGATCCTCACGCCGTGGCACGAGGAGCTCGCCGCCGACCCGACTCCGGCGTAGCAGGCCGGTCGGACGCCTTGGGCGGACCGCGCCGGGCACCGGGGCTTTGCTATCTTGACGAACCCGTGCGCGCTTGGGGAGTTCCTTGCGTGCGCGCCTCCGCGACTGGTAGCGGCAGCCTGCAGCGGCAGCCAGAGCCACGATCGCCGGAATAACAGCCGAAAGGGATCATGAAAGTACGACCGTCGGTCAAGCCGATGTGTGAGAAGTGCAAGATCATCCGCCGCCACGGTGCGGTGCTCGTGATCTGCCAGAACCCGCGTCACAAGCAGCGCCAGGGGTAATCAACGCATGGCACGTATCTCAGGGATCAACATCCCCCTCAACAAGCGCGTCGAGGTCGGTCTGACCTACATCTACGGCATCGGACGCTCGACCTCCAACGAGCTGCTCGCGAAGGCCGGGATCTCGCCCGACACCTACGTCCGCGACCTCACCGAGGCCGAGGTCACCAAGCTCCGCGACCTGATCGACGGCGACCTCACGGTCGAGGGCGATCTGCGGCGCGAGCGCAGCCAGAACATCAAGCGCCTGATGGAGATCGGCTGCTACCGCGGTCTGCGTCACCGCCGCGGACTCCCCGTGCGCGGGCAGAAGACCAAGACGAACGCGCGTACGCGCAAGGGTCCCAAGCGCATGTCCATCGCAGGCAAGAAGAAGGCCGGTAAGAAGTAATGCCCGCTCCCAAGCGCCCCTCCCGCGGCCGCCGCAAGCCGAAGAAGAACATCCCCATCGGCCAGGCGCACATCAAGACGTCCTTCAACAACACGATCGTGTCGCTGACCGATCGCGAGGGCAACGTCATCGCGTGGGAGTCCGCCGGCGGCGCCGGCTTCAAGGGCTCGCGCAAGTCGACGCCGTTCGCGGCGCAGGTCACCGCCGATGCCGCCGCGCGCAAGGGCATCGAGCAGGGCCTCCAGAAGGTCGAGGTCTTCGTCAAGGGCCCCGGCTCCGGTCGTGAGACCGCCATCCGCTCGCTCCAGGCCGCCGGCCTGGAGGTCACCGGCGTCAAGGACGTCACCCCGCAGGCCCACAACGGCTGCCGCCCCCGCAAGCGGCGCCGGGTCTAAGGGCGAAGGGAACACCTCACCATGGCTCGAGATACCTCTCCCCAGTGCAAGCAGTGCCGCCGCGAAGGCCAGAAGCTCTTCCTCAAGGGTGAGCGCTGCCTGACCGACAAGTGCGGCGTCGAGCGTCGCGCGTACCCGCCGGGCGACCACGGCCGCGGCCGTCAGAAGCAGTCCGAGTACCGCGTCCAGCTCCGCGAGAAGCAGAAGGCCCGCCGCTACTACGGCGTCCTCGAAAAGCAGTTCCGCCACTACTACGAGAAGGCGTCCCGTCAGGACGGCATCACCGGCGAGAACCTGCTGACGCTCCTCGAGCGCCGCTTCGACAACGTCCTCGTGCGCCTCGGCTTCGCCGCCTCGCGCCGCCAGGCCCGGCAGCTCATCCGTCACGGCCACTGGAACATCAACGGCCGCCGCGTCGACATCCCCAGCTACCAGCTGAAGGAGGGCGACGTCATCTCGGTGAAGGCGAGCACGCCGGCCGAGGCGCTCATCCGCGACGCGACCGAGCTCACCGCCCAGGTCCCCGCGTGGCTGCAGGCCGACCACGACGCGCTGACGGCGAAGGTGCTGCGCCAGCCCGAGCGCCGTGAGATCACCGCGCCGGTGCAGGAGCAGCTCATCGTCGAGCTCTACTCCAAGTAGGACTGCTTCACCCGCTGCGCGCGACGCCCATCCGCGGCGCGCGCGGCGGCCAGGACCCGGCGGCCTCCCTCCTCCGCCTTTGACACGACAGACAGGACCCCTTCTGATGCTCGACTTCCAGGATCCCCGGATCACCAGCGAATCCGTCGAGGAGAACCGCGGCCAGTTCACGATCGAGCCGCTCGACCGTGGCTTCGGCTACACCTTCGGCAACTCCCTGCGCCGCGTGCTGCTCAGCTCGCTCGCGGGCGCCGCCGTCACCTCCGTCCGGATCGAGGGCGTCGCGCACGAGTTCTCGACGATCAAGGGCGTCAAGGAGGACGTCACGGACATCGTCCTGAACCTCAAGGACGTCGTCGCGAAGATGCACTCGGACGCGACCGAGATCGAGGCGCCGCTCGTCGTCACCGGCCCCGGTGACATCACGGCGAAGGACATCGACCTCCCCGCGGGCGTCGAGATCCTCAACCCGGACGTGCACATCGCGACGCTCGAGAAGAAGACGAAGCTCGAGCTGTACCTCACGATCGGCCGTGGCCGCGGCTACCGTCCGGCCGAGGAGAACAAGTCCCCCGACCAGCCGATCGGCGTCATCCCGATCGACTCGATCTTCTCGCCCGTCAAGCGTGTCGCGTACGCCGTCGAGCAGGCCCGTGTCGGCCAGAAGACGGACTTCGACAAGCTGACGCTCGACATCGAGACCGACGGCTCGATCGATCCGACCGCCGCGCTCCGCGAGGCGTCCGAGATCCTCATCAAGCAGCTCGCGATCTTCACCGACCCCGAGCGGGTCGAGGAGCTCCGCGCCGGCGTCCCCGGTGCGGGTGCGCTCGACAACGGCGGCGGCGTCGCCGCGGTCAACGGCGGCGGCGGGGCCGGCGGCCCGATGCACGACATCCTCATCGAGGAGCTCGAGCTCGGCGTCCGCTCGTACAACTGCCTGAAGCGTGCCGGCATCCAGACGGTCGGCGACCTGATCTCCAAGTCCGAGGGTGAGCTCAACGCCATCCCGAACTTCGGCAAGAAGTCGATCGATGAGGTCATCGAGACTCTCCACGCGCGCGGCCTGAACCTGCGCGACGACTAGGACCACGAGCAATGCGCCACCAGAAGACCCGTCACAAGCTCAGCCGCGACTCCGCGCACCGGAAGGCCCTCCTGGCCAACCTCTGCAAGGAGATCATCCAGCACGAGCGGATCAAGACCAGCGAGGCGAAGGCCAAGGCCGTCAAGCCCGAGGTCGAGAAGCTCATCACCCTCGCGAAGAAGGGTGACCTGCACGCTCGTCGTCAGGCCCTCAGCGCGCTGGGCCAGGACAAGTTCACGGTCCACAAGCTGTTCGAGGAGGTCGCGCCGCGCTACACCGAGCGTCCGGGCGGCTACACCCGCATCCTGAAGCTCGGGCCGCGTCGCAGCGACTCGACGGAGATGGTGTTCATCGAACTCGTCTGACGTCCCGGCGCGAGCGTTGACCGCCCGCCTGGACATCGAATACGACGGGACGGACTTCTTCGGCTGGGCCGTCCAGCCGGAGGTCCGGACCGTGCAGGGTGAAGTCGAACGGGCGCTCGCGATCATCGCGCGGCGCCCGTTGCGTCTCACGGTGGCAGGGCGGACGGACCGCGGCGTCCACGCGACCGGGCAGGTCGCGTCGCACGACGGCGTGCCGGTGCGGGCGCATCAGCTCAACGCCATCCTTCCGCGGGACGTGCGGATCGTCGCCAGCGCTCCGGCCCCCGAGGGGTTCGACGCCCGCCACGACGCGGTCGCGCGCGCCTACGAGTACCGGTTGCTGACGCGTCGCACCGCGAGCGCCCTGCACCACCGGCACGAGCTGCACTTCTCGCGGCCGCTCCACGAGCCCGCGCTGCACGCCTGCGCGGCCGCACTCCCGGGCTCCCACGACTTCCGGGCCTTCACGCCTACCGAGACCGACCACAAGAGCTTCCGCCGGCACGTCCACCGCGCCGGCTGGAGCCGGGACGGCGATCACCTGACGTTCGCCATCGAGGGCAACGCCTTCATGCGCAACATGGTCCGGGCGCTCGTCGGCACGATGCTCGACGTCGCCCTCGGCCGCCGCGACATCGGCTCGTTCGTCGCGCTGCTCGACGGCGCGCACCGGCGCGAGGCGGGGACGACGGCGCCGCCGCACGGGCTCACGCTGGTCGGGGTGCGGTACTAGCGGGGTCGGTGGCGGTGGTCGGTGGGGGCGGCCTTCGTCGTCTTCGGAGGGCTGGGTGGAATCGCGGTGCTCGCAGGCAGCGCCAGGATTCCACTCACCCGCCCCGTCGGCGGCGATCCTCCCCGGGGCGTGATGGACGGACCCTCGGGACTATCCTGAGGCCGTGTCCCTTCGGGTGCTGCTCACCAACGACGACGGCGTCGACGCCGAGGGGCTGCAGACGCTCCGGCGAGCGCTGCTCACGGTCCCCGGGATCGACCTGCAGGTCGTGGCCCCGGACGGGAACCGGTCGGCGATCGGGCGGGGCATCACGACCCGGCGGGCGCTGATGGTCCAGCGGGTGACCTTCGAGGACGGGGGCGAGGGGTTCGCGACGGACGGCACCCCGGTGGACTGCGTGCGGCTTGCGTCGCTCGGGCTCGTCGACGGCTGAGCGCCCGAGATGGTCGTCGCCGGCATCAACCACGGGTCGAACCTCGGGGATGACGTGACGTACTCGGGGACGGTCGCCGCCGCGATGGAGGGCCTGATGCTCGGCCTGCCCGCGATCGCGGTGTCGCAGCAGTCCGAGGCGCGCGAGATGGACTTCCGGCAGGGGGTGGACTTCCGCTTCGACGTCGCCGCGCGATTCACGGCGCGGCTCGTCGCCGAGCTGGAGGACGTCCCGTTGCCGCCGTCGACGCTGCTCAACGTCAACGTGCCGGCGGGGACGCCGACCGGCGTCGAGGTCGCCCGGCTCGGGCGGCGCATCTACCGCGACCGGCTCGACCCGCAGGACGACGGCGCGGACCCGGGGCGCCGCAGCTTCTTCATCTACGGAGCCGAGCCGGACTTCGAGGACGAGGCCGGCACCGACCTCAACGCGGTCCACGCGGGCCGGATCGCGGTCACGCCGGTCCACCTCGACCTCACCCACCACGAGGGGCTCGGGGCGCTCGGGGAGGCGCGCCTGGAGCGGCTGCTCGCCCCGGTGGCCCCCGGCGCCTGATGGCGGGCGGGGCGCAGGTACGCGCCGCAGAGCTGCGGGAGCAGCTCGCCCATCACGGGCGGCGCTACTACGTCGAGGACGATCCCGAGATCGACGACGAGGCGTACGACGCGCTGCTCGACGAGCTGCGGGCGCTCGAGGCCGCGGATCCGACGCTCGTGACGCCCGACTCGCCGACGCAGCGGGTGGGCGGCGCTCCGGTCTCGAGCCTCGTGAAGGTCACGCACCTGCGGCCGATGCTGTCGCTCGCGAACGCGCGGAGCGCGGACGAGCTGCGGGCCTGGGTGACGCGGATGCGGAGCCACCTCGCGCGCGAGGGGATCGAGGACCCCGCCTTCCGATACGTCTGTGAGCCGAAGGTCGACGGCCTCGCGATGTCCCTCGTCTACGTCGACGGGGTGCTCGAACGCGGCGCCACGCGCGGCGACGGCGAGGTGGGCGAGGACGTGACCCACAACCTGCGGACGATCGCCGCGATCCCGGCGCGGCTCCCCGACGCGGCGGACGGCTCGGCGCCGCCCGCGCTCGTCGAGGTCCGCGGGGAGATCTTCATGTCGCTCCCGGACTTCGCCGCGCTGAACGAGCGCCGGGCCGAGCGCGGGCAGTCGACGTTCATGAACCCGCGCAACAGCGCGGCCGGGACGATCCGCCAGCTCGACCCGAGGCTCGCCGCCGAGCGGCCGCTCTCCTTCTGGGCCTACGGCGTCGGCGAGAGCGACGGCCTCGCCTTCACCGCCCACCACGAGGCGCTCGACTGGCTGCGTGCGCACGGCTTCCCGGTGAACGACGACATCGTGGTCCTCGATGACGAGGATGCCGTCGTCGCCCAGTGCCAGGCGTGGCAGGAGCGCCGGGCCGGCCTCGACTTCGAGATCGACGGCGTCGTCGTGAAGGTCGACGACCTCGAGCTGCAGCGCCGGCTCGGGACCGTCGGTCGTGACCCGCGCTGGGCCGTCGCGTGGAAGTTCCCGCCGACGATCAAGGTGACGACGCTCCGCGACATCATGTGGAACGTCGGGAAGTTCGGCGACCTGCACCCGTTCGCGGCGCTCGAGCCCGTCGGCGTCGGCGGGGTCGTCGTGAAGCTCGCGACCCTGCACAACGAGGAGGACCTCGCGCGCAAGGACATCCGCATCGGCGACGAGGTGCTCGTCCTGCGGGCGGGGGACGTCATCCCGCAGGTGCTCTCGCCCGCGCCGCACGCCGTCGAGCGGCCGGACCGCGCCGAGCCGCCGGTCCCGCCGTCGCGCTGCCCGAGCTGCGACACGCCGACGGTGAAGCCCGAGGGCAGCGTCTTCACGCGCTGCCCGAACCGCTCGTGCCCGGCCCGCCAGTGGCAGCTCCTGAAGCACTTCGTCAGCCGGGGCGCGATGGACGTCGACGGGCTCGGCGAGACGCAGGTCGGGCGGCTGATGCGCGAGGGGCTCGTCGAGACGGCCGGGGACTTCTACCGGCTGACGGTCGAGCGGCTCACCGCGCTCGACGGCTACGGGGAGGTGAGCGCGCGGCGGCTCGTGGAGGCGATCGAGGCGTCGAAGGCGCGGCTGTTCGCGCGCGTGCTGTTCGCGATCGGCCTCGAGGAGGTCGGGTTCGTCACCGGGCGCTCGCTGGCGACGCACCTGCGGACCGTCGACGCGCTGCTCGCCGCGACGCCGGAGGAGATCGCGGCGGTGCCGGGCGTCGGGCCGATCATGGCCGCGCGCATCCACGAGCAGCTCCAGGATCCGGCGATGCGAGCGCTCATCGAGGACCTGCGCGGGCTCGGGCTACGCCTGGAGGAGGCCGGGCCGCCGCCCGGTGAGGGCCGGCTCGCCGGGCTCACCTTCGTCCTCACCGGCACGCTCCCGACCCTCACGCGTGAAGAGGCGACCGAGCGGCTCGTCGCCGCCGGCGCCAAGGTCACCTCGTCGGTCTCCGGCCGGACGAGCTACCTCGCGGCCGGCGAGGCCGCGGGGCAGAGCAAGCTCGACAAGGCCGAGCGGCTCGGCGTCCCCGTCATCGACGAGGCGGCCCTCCTCCGGCTCGTCGAGGAGGGGCCGCCCGCGGCGGGGTAACGGCGGGGGAGCGGCGCGGAGAAGCGCACCCGGCTGCGGGCGCGGCGGCTCGCGCGGGCGGTCACGCGCGGGACGACGGTCACGCGGACGGACGGGCTCGTCACCGCGAGGGCGCCTCATGGCCGGTAGCTCACGATCGCGGGGACCATGCGGTCCTCGACGGCCTTGGCGGAACGTGCGTCCATGTCGTTCTCCAGGAACGAGAAGGCGACGAGGTGGTTCGTGACCGTCCGGCAGTAGCCCGAGAGCGCGCTCACCCGGTGGAGGGTGCCCGTCTTCGCCTGACAGCGACCGTCGGCGGCCGTGCCGCGCATCCGGCCCGCGAGCGTGCCGACCCGGCCGGGGACCGCGAGCGAGGCGCCGAAGACCTTGGCCACGGGCGAGCGCTGCATCGCGCGCAGGAGCGTCACGATCTGCCGCGGGGTGGTGCGGTCCGTCCGGGACAGGCCGCTGCCGTCGACGATCGTCGGCGCCGGCGCGACGCCCTCGTCCGCGAGGGTGCTGCGGACGACGGCCGTGCCCGCGGCGGTCGTGCCGGCCGTGCCCTCGCGGGCGCCGAGGTCCTTCAGCAGCGTCTCGGCGTAGAAGTTGTCCGACGGCTGGTTCGTGATCGCCGCGAGCGTCGCCATGGGCGGGGAGACGGCCGTGCCGAGCGTGGCGCCCGGACCGCCGGGGGCGGAGGTCAGCAGCCCGGTGCGCGCGGCCTTGGTGACGTTGACCTTGAGCTGGGCGAGGAAGAACTGCAGGCGGGCCGCGGCGACCGTGGCGGGGCCGCCCGGCGTCGCCCGTCCGTGCCCCCAGGTCAGGCCGCCGAGCTGGCCGCCGAGGTCGTCGTCCGGGCCGAAGCCGGAGTCGAAGCTGCCGCGCCGGGCGTCGAAGATCGACTCGTCGCCGACGATCCCGCCGGTGATCCTCCTCAGGCCGGTCCGGTCGACGATCTGCTGCGCGAGGGCCTTCAGCGCCACGTCGTTCAGGCTCGGGTCGCCGCCGCCGACGAGGTAGAGGTCCCCGCGCAGGACGCCCTTGTCGTCGACGGCCACGCCCGAGCCGATCCGCGCGCCCGTCGAGAACGTCCCGTCCGCCCCGAAGCGCAGCAGGGCGGTCGACGTCGTGAAGAGCTTCTCGTTCGACGCGGGGGAGAGCCTGCGGTCGGCCCGGCGCGCGAAGAGCTCCCGGCCGCTCGTGAGGTCGACGACGTAGGAGCCCGAGTGAGGCGCGAGCTTGCGGCTCTCCTTCGTGAGCTTCGCGCGCAGCTCGGTGCGGCTGCGGGCGTCGGCCGGGCCGGCGCCGAGGCCGGGAAGGCCACCGGCGGGCCCGAGGACGGCGAACGCGACGGCGAGGACTCCGGCGACGCGGCGCGGCGTCCGGCGGGAAGGCGGGAGCATCGGCATGCAGGGTAGGCAACACCGGTGACGCCTGCGGGTAGCGGTGCGCCGGGCACGCCGCCACTCGGCGTAGACTCAGCCCCAATGGGCAAGGTCGTGAAGCTCGACCCCGGGGAGGGGCGCGGACCGGACGCCGCACGCACCCGCGTGCGGCGCAAGCGCCGGTCCAAGACGGCGCTCGTCCTCGGTGGCGGCGGGTTCACCGGCGGCGTCTACGAGATCGGCGCGCTGCGGGCGCTCGACCTGCTCTCGGTGAAGCGGACGGTCAACCAGTTCGACGTCTACGTCGGCACGTCGTCCGGCGCGTTCCTCGCGGCGATGGTCGCCAACGGGGTGACGCCGGAGGAGATGATGCGGGTCGTCAACCGTCAGGTGCCGACGCCGTTCCGGGACATCGACCTCGGGCAGCTCCTGCGGCCGAACGTCCGCGAGTTCGCGAAGACCGGCCTCCTCCTGCCGTGGAAGCTCCTGGGCCTCGCCCGCGAGTTCGCCCCGCGGCTCGGGTCGGTCAACGCCGTCGACATCGTGCTCGGGCTCGCGGAGGCGCTCCCGAGCGGCCTGTACTCCGGGTCCGGCGTCGAGCAGTACGTCCGCACGGTCCTGAGCGACCCGGACCGCAGCGACGACTTCCGCGCCCTCGAGGGCGAGCTCTACATCACGGCGACGGACCTCGACACGTGCGAGCGGATCGTCTTCGGCAGCGAGGGCTGGGACGACGTCCCGATCTCGACCGCCGTGCGCGCGTCGACGGCGATGCCGATGCTCTACCGGCCGGCGAAGGTCCGGGAGCGCGAGCTCGTCGACGGCGGCGTGGTCTCCACGACGAACCTCGACATCGCGGTGGAGGCGGGCGCGAAGTTCATCGTCGTCATCAATCCGCTCGTGCCGTACATCAACGACTTCACGAGGACGGTGCCGACGCTGCTCGGCGCGCGGCCGCGGCACGTGAGCGACACGGGCTTCCCGCAGATCGGCTTCCAGGCCTACAAGCTCGTCGCCTACCAGCGGCTGCACGAGATGGCGAAGCAGTGGCAGGAGCGCTACCCCGGCGTCGACATCGTCCTCATCGAGCCCGCCCCCGACGACGAGCTCATGTTCCAGACGTCGATGATGAGCACGAGCGCGCGGACGGACATCGCGCGGCACGGCTTCCAGTCGGTGACGCTGAAGCTCACCGAGGACTACGACCGCTTCCAGGCGGTGTGCGACAAGCACGGGATCGAGATCTCGCCGACGCGGGTGCGCAAGGTCGTGCAGCACTTCGGGTCCGAGCCGGAGCGTACCGGCGCGTGGCGGAAGATCCTCGAGCAGACGACCGGCGCGCTGCTGCGCCAGTCCTCCTCGACGGACTAGAGGTCGCGGGCGAGCTCGGCGGCGCGCAGGACGCGGCCGGCGAGCTCGGGGGTGTGCGGGACCGTGACGCGCACGCGCGTGTCGTCGCCGAGGGCGGCGCCGGGCGCCACGAGGACGCCGAGGCGCTGGAGCTTCGCGGCGAGGGCGCCGCCGCCCGGGCCCGCGACCCACAGGACGTTCGCCTCGCTCGGCGCGACGTCGTAGCCGAGCTCGCGCAGGCTGTCGCGGAGCTCGGTGCGGAGGGCGGCGACGCGGGCGCCGCGCGAGCGCGCGAGGGTGCCGTGGCCGCGGACGGCCTCGAGGGCCCCCGCCTGGCCGAGGTCGCCGACGCCGAGCGACGGCGCGAGCGCCTCGAGCAGCGGCTCGGACCCCGGGCCGCCGATCGCGTAGCCGACCCGGAGGCCGGCGAGCCCCCAGGCTTTCGAGAAGCTCCGGAAGACGATGAGGCGCGGGTGGTCCTCGAGGAGCGTGAGGGTGTCGTCGACGGCTTCGGAGACCGCGTAGTCGCGGAGCGCCTCGTCGAGCAGGACGACGGCGCGCTCGGGCAGGGCGACGAGCAGGCGGCGGAGCTCCGCGAGCGGGACGAGCTCGCCGGTGGGGTCGTTCGGGTTGCAGAGCGCGACGAGCCGGGTGCGGGGGTTCACGGCGGCGAGGATCGCGTCGACCCCGAAGCCGGCGACCGGCACGGGGCAGGCGTGGGCGCGGCGGGCCATCAGGGGGTAGAGCGTGTACGACGGCCACGGGGTGATGAGCTCGTCGCCCGCCTCCTCGACGAGGGCGCGGGTGGCGGACTCGAGCAGCGCCGCCGCGCCGTCGCCGACGACGATCCGCGCGGCATCGAGGCCGTGCCGGGCGGCGAGCTCCCCGCGGAGGGCGCCCGCATCGCGGTCGGCGTAGCGGTGCAGCCCGCGGCGGGCGGCGAAGGTGATCGCGCCGACGACGTCGGGCGGCGGGACCCCGGGCCACGTGGTCCGCGAGAGGTCCAGCGGCGGGACCTGCTCGAGCTCGCGGGCACGCCGGGCGGCGGCCTCCGCGCGCTTGCCGGCGTTGACCTCCTCCTCGGTCAGCGCCTCGAACTGCCGGTAGCGGTCGAGGAGGCCCACGGGCTGAGGCGGATCAGGCCTGGCCGGACACGGCCATCGAACCGAGGCCGCCGATGAGCAGGAGCCAGAGGACGAACGCGCTGCCGCCGACGACGGCACAGACGCCGAAGACCGTGCCGAGGACGCCCTCGCGCTGGTCGACGCCCGAGGCGCGGCGGACGAGGACCCAGGCGTGATCGAGGCGCTTGAGGATCGAGAGGCCGCCGAAGAGCGCGGCGAGGAGCGCGACGAACCCGAGCAGGATGCCGAGGGAGACGCTGCCGGTGCGGTACTGGACCTGCGAGGCGATCCACAGCGACCCCGCCGGGATCGGCCCCCAGAAGAGGAGGTTCAGCAGCACCTGGACGGCGAGGAGGCCGGCGGCGAGGACCGCATCGGTCCGGCGGCGGCCGGCGGTCCCGGTGTCCGGCAGCTCGCGGTACTTCAGCGGCGCCGTCCCGGGACGGCGACCGATGAAGAGACCGCCGTTGTCGGTCGGGTCGGTGCGCACCCGGTCCAGGTTAGGGGTCAGATGGGGTTCGGCACGTCGATGAACGTGTGCGCGACCCCGAAGCGCTCCGCGAGCAGCTCGCCGAGGCGCCGGACGCCGAAGCGCTCGGTCGCGTGGTGCCCGGCGGCGAGGAACGTGATGCCGTAATCCCGCGCGATCGCCATCGCGCGCTCGGCGGGCTCGCCGGTGATGAAGGCGTCGAGGCCCTCGGCGAGCGCGTCGTGGACGTGATCGCTCGCGGCCCCGGAGACGATCCCGACCCGCCGGACGGTCGCCGGGCCGTCGAGGAACGCGAGCGGCGCGCGGCCCTCGGTCGCCTCCTGCACCCGGGCGACGAGCTCCTCGCGCGCGATTCCGTCGCCCGGGAACGTCGCGGCGACCCCGATCGGCGCGCGGGGGTCCCCGGCGAACGGCACCCACGACTCGGCGCCGAGCGCGGCGGCGAGCAGCGCGTTGTTGCCGTGCTCCTGGTGCCCGTCGAGCGGCAGGTGGTAGGCGACGAGGGCGATGTCGTGCTCGAGCAGGACCCGCAGGCGCCTGACGGCGACCCGGTCGAGCGCGCGCGGCGCGTTGTTCCAGAAGAGGCCGTGGTGGACGAGCACGAGGTCGGCGCCGAGCTCGGCCGCGCGCTCGAAGAGCTCGAGGTGGGCGGAGACGCCGGTGACGACGGTCGCGACCTCCTCGGCCCCGGGGACCTGCAGGCCGTTCGGGCAGTAGTCGCGGAAGTCGGCGGGCCGGAGGAGACCGTCGAGCTCGGCGAGGATCGTGTCGATGGAGGTCATGGGTCCGGTGGGACGGTATCGTCGCGCGAGCTTGAGCCCGTCCGAACCCCCCGACCTCTCCGCCGACGGCTTCCTCGAGTCGCTCACCGAGACGAGCCTCTACTCGATCGGGGCCTATTTCTGCGACCGGCACCCCGACCTCATGGACGACGTCATCGCCCAGGCCGACGCGATCGAGCGGCTCGGCCTCTCGCGCTGGGCCCAGCGGGAGGAGATCGGCGTCGACGCCGCCTTCCAGACGCTCATCACCGGGCTCGCCGTCCGCTATTTCAAGGCCGTCGCCGGCGGCGGCTGACCCCCGCGGCCCGCCGGGCGGACGTCCGGCAGGCGAACCTGGGATACTTTCCCGGCCTCATCGGGGCGTGGCGCAGCCTGGTAGCGCGCGCCGTTCGGGTCGGCGAGGTCCCCGGTTCGAATCCGGGCGCCCCGACTGGAGCAGGAACAGGATCGCGGTCTTCGACCCGCCCGCGAGCAGGACCACGAGAAGCCCCGCCACGCGGGGCTTCTCTGCTTTTCGGTGTCTTCAGGGCCCGTCCGCGGATGTTCGACTGCAGATGCGCCACCGGCTGCCGATACTCCAATCATGGGTCAGGGTCGAACGTCCTTCCGCAGCCTCCCGAAGGGGACGGGGGACGCGCCGGGGACGACGCGGGCGCCGGCCGGCATCTCGCTCGGGCTCCTCGAGCACGCGCCCGACGCCATCGTCGGGCTCGACGCGGCCGGTCAGGTGCGGCTCGCCAACGCCGCCGCCGAGGCGCTCTTCGGGTACGACCGCGCCGCGCTGCTCACGATGGCGCTCGCCGACCTCGTGCCCGGCGCGGACGGGGACCCGGCGGAGTGGTGCGCGGTGCGGGCCGACGGGACGCAGGTCCCGGTCGAGCTGAGCCGCACCCCGCTCCCGACCGACGACGGCGAGCTGACGGTCTGCATCCTGCACGACACGACCGAGCGCCGGCGGGTGGAGGCCGAGCTGCGCGCGAGCCGCCGCCGCCTCGCCGAGGCCGAGCAGCTCGCCCGCGTGGGCAGCTGGGAGTGGGACATCCCGGCGAACGCGGTCGAGTGGTCCGACCAGCTCTTCCGCATCTACGGGCTCGAGCCGCAGTCGATCACGCCCTCGTACGACAAGTTCCTCGCGTACGTGCACCCCGACGACCGCGCGGACGTCGACGCCCGCAACCACAAGGCGTTCGCCGACCATGAGCCCTTCGAGGACGTCAAGCGGGTCATCCGCGAGGACGGGCGGGAGATCCTCATGCGGACGCAGGGCGAGGTCGTCTGCGACGCGGGCGGCGCCCCGATCCGGATGATCGGCGTGTGCGAGGACGTCACCGCGCAGGAGAGCGCGGCGCGGACGCTCTCGACCCTCGCGTCGATCGTGCAGTCCTCGGGCGACGCGATCTACGCGGTCGACCACCACGGCCTGCTCGTGAGCTGGAACCCCGCCGCCGAGGCGCTGTTCGGCTATCCGGAGGCCGACGTCCTCGGCCGCACGACGAGGCTGCTCATGCCCGAGAACCTCGCCGAGCACGATCGCGCGGCGGTCGAGCGGGTCCTCGCCGGCGACGCCATCCAGCGCTTCGAGACCGAGCGCCGCCACCGCGACGGGAGCCACGTCGAGGTCGCGCTGACGATCTCGCCGATCGTCGGCGCGGACGCGATGATCGCCGGCGCGTCGATCATCGCCCGCGACATCAGCGAGCGCCGGCGGCTCGAGGAGCAGGTCCGCCATCTCGCCGACCACGACGCGCTCACGGGTCTGATGAACGGGCGGCGGTTCGACGAGAAGCTCGCCGAGCGCGTGGCGGACGCGGTCGGCTATCGCCTCGGCGGGGCCGTGCTCGTCGTCGACATCGACGGCTTCAAGGAGATCAATAGGTGTATACACTCAGGGCGTGGCTAATCGAACAGCGACGTTCGACTGGCACCGGGGGGCCTGACCAGCCTCTTGAACTCTGACTGGAGGCCATGCCGTGTCGACCCTGAAGCTCGACGGATACGTGCGAGTATCGCGAGTGTCCGGACGTTCCGGTGAATCTTTCATCTCCCCGACCGTTCAGCGCGAGCAGATCGCGCACTGGGCGAAGCTGCGCAACGCGGAGATCCTCGAGATCCACGAAGACCTCGACCAGTCCGGCGGCGGCTTTGACCGTCCCGGGCTGCAGCGCGCCATCGAGCGCGTCGAGGCGAAGGAGAGCAGCGGCATCGTCGTCGCCAAGCTCGACCGCTTCGCGCGCTCCCTCCAGGGTGCGCTCGAGACCATCAAGCGGATCCACGACGCCGGCGGCGACTTCGTCTGCGTCGACCTGGGCGTTGACCCGACGACGCCCATGGGCAAGATGCAGACGAACCTCCTGCTCGTCCTCGCAGAGTTCGAGCTCGACCGGATCCGCGAGCAGTGGAGCACCGCCCGCGAGCACGCCGTGGGCCGCGGCGTCCACATCTCCCGGCACCCGCCGAGCGGCTACGACAAGGGACCTGACGGCCGGCTCATCCCGAACGCCACCGCGCCGTACATCACCGAGGCGTTCAAGATGCGCGCCGCCGGCAAGCCCTACTCGGCCATCGCAGAGATGCTCATGGGCGCCGGCGCCATCGTCACGACCGGGTCCTCGCACTGGTCCTCGCCGACCATTCGGCACATCATCGCCAACCCCGCCTACCTCGGCCGGGCGACGAGCGGATCGTTCAGCCAGGAGGGCGCGCACGAGCCGCTCATCGACGAGGAGACCTTCAACCTGGCGAACGGGCGCCGCGCCGAGTACTCCCGCCCCGCCACCACCCTCGGCCCGTCGCTGCTCGCCGGCCTGCTCCGCTGCGCTGGCTGCCAGTACGCGATGAAGCCCGACACGATGCTCAACAAGGGCACCGGGGAGCGCGTGCGCACCTACCGCTGCCGCGGTGATCACGCCAGCGGCAAGTGCATGGACCGCGCCGCCGTGCTGGGCAACATCGTCGAGACCGAGGTCATCCGCAGGTTTCTCGAGCTGATGGGCAAGCGGTGGGTGAGCGAGCACCATCAGGACGACGACCTGACCGACCTGATCCGCGAGGCGGAAGAGGCCGAACGAGAGATGACGATCTTCCGCGACGACCCGCGCATCATCAGCGTGCTCGGACCGGATGAGTTCGTCGCCGGCCTGCGCACGCGGGCCGAGCGCGTTGACTCCGCGAACCGCGCGCTCATCGAGGCGCGGTCGCAGGACTCGCAGCTCCTCATGCCCCCGACCGAGCTGCGCCGGATGTGGCCGACGCTCGAGGTCGAGGAGCAGAAGGAGCTGCTCGGCAGCGTGTGGGATGCGATCTTCATCCGCTCAGGCCGACAGGATCCGATTGAGGACCGGCTGCTCTTCTTCATGCACGGGGAGAAGCCCGACGGCGGCCCCACCCGCAAGCGGAAGGCCACCGAGATCCGCCCCCTTGACTGGGAGCGGTACGCCGGCCGGCGCCACTGAGAACGCGCGGCCGGGGTGACGGTCCTGCAGGATCTGGGCCATGGTGGCGCGGAAGCGGAGCTCGGACTCAGCGGTGAGCTTCACGTCCTGACCTCGTAGGTCGAGCCGCAGGCGTGACACTTGGCGAACTGGCGCTCGGCGGCCGGGTCGTACGCGGTGCCGTGGATCTCACCCGATGTCCCATTCTGCGCGCCTGCGCCGTACCGCTGACGCAGATCTGCGCGCGAGAGAATCTCGCAGTCCGACAGCGCCTGCTCGAGCGACACCTGGCCGCGGCGCACGGCCGGCAGGATCTCCTGCACCTTCGACGGCTCCACGGCGGTCAGCCGGGACGGCTCGGCGCCGAGGTTGACGACGAGCTCGCGCCACTGGGCGATGAGCTGGTAGACCCAGCGCCGGTCCAGCGACACGTCCGGCCCCTCGAGCCACTCCTCGAAAGTGTCGTAGCCCAGGGTCTTCCACATCGCCTGGTCGCTGAACTCGTAGAGGTCGCGGGCAAGGTCAGCCCAGGCGCGACGGACAGTGCCCACCGTGGCAACGATGCGCTGCTCTACCTCGTAGGCGTGGTCTACTCCTGCGGGGACTTCTGATGCTGCTGGCCGTGACACGTCGGGCAGAGCCATGTGATCTCCTTGGGCTTGCTGTAGTCGGTGTGGTGCGCCTCGACCTTGCTCGCCCCGCAGGACGCGCACGGCTGAGGATCCATCATTCGGGCTGTTGCCCGCGCCTTCCGCTTCGCCGCCCCGGACTCCCATGTCTTTGCCTGGTAGTCACGCTGCTTGGCGTTGCGCTTACCGTTGTCCCGCTCGTGCCGTCGGCGATCTGCCGCCTGCTGAGCATCCCGGTCTCGATTATTCACAATCGCACGTTTCTTGGCGCGCGGGAGATCGGAATACCGGGCCTTTTCCGAGGCGGCGTGTTCCGCCGCTGACGCGGGGCGGCTGGGATCGGGCTTGCGTCCTGGCTTCATGCGTGGACGATCCCAGCCGCAGCGGCGCGAGCCTCGTCGGCATGAACCCGCCCATGGTGGTGCCGGCAAAGCCAGGTCACCTCCAGCGGGAGGTCGTAGTCGTGATGATGCGCGACCACCTGGAGGTCATCACAGAACAAGCAGGGCTCAGGGACGAGATCGCCTACCTTCCGGGCCAGATGCACTTTGCGCCGGGCCCGGTTCTGCTTTTCCGACGGCTTCCGGCCCCGCATCCCACCCCGAGCGCGATCGTAGGCACGCACGCGCTCGGGGTCACGGTTCTGCAGCATCTCCCGCCGCTCTGCCTGCGACTTGCCCGCGTACCAGCCGCGCATATAGATGCGCTTCTTGCACCTCGGACACTCATCGCACGAGCAGGAGGCGGGACGACCCATCAGAAGATGCAGGGGCCGAAGGGGATGTCCTGGGACGGCACCATCCCACCCCCCGAGGGCACGCCGGTCTCGATGGGCGTGCCGACGACCGGCATGTCGGAGCCGATGTACGGCTCGATCTTCGCGTTGCGGTACGGCTTGCCCGTGGACTCGTTGATCTTCTTGGCGTCGTAGATCGTGAGCGCGACGGCCCTGTCGAGCGCCGAGTCCCAGATCGCGCTGCCGGGGTAGACGAGGCCGAGGTGGAAGCCGTCCTCGGTCGTGTCGACCCCGAGGAGCTCGAGGTCGCGCTTGAGGAAGCCGAACTTCATCTCGATCTGGTCAGGGGTGGCGGCGCCGATCCGCTGCGGCTCCAGGCAGTGGACGATGTCCACGGTCTTGCCCTCGTAGTCGGGCGAGCCGAAGATCTCGAAGGAGAGCTTCAGGAACGCGGCGCCCGAGGCCTTGGCCTCGAAGAAGTCGACGATCCGCAGGCGGGCGTTGTAGGAGCCGGGCTCCGGGAGGGCGAAGGGGTCAGCGGAGGCGTCGGCCTTCTGGAAGTGCTCGTTGAGGTTGGCAAGGCGCTGCTCGAGGTTGTCGATGGGCATGTGGATCAGTTCTCCTGGGGATCGATGGTGTCGGTGGATGCGGCCTGCTCGGCCATGGTCTGGATGCGGACGATGTGTGCTGCGCTGGCGACGATGTCCTCGGGCGCCAGCTCCTTCACGGCGAAGCCGGCCTTGTTCAGCACGGCGAGCGCCTTCCTGGTGAAGCCGGCGCGGACGACGCCGCTCGGGACGCCGACGGCGACGTAGACGATCTCGTCGGCGGGGACGCGGCGACTGCCACTGCTGCCCGATCCTGGGGCTTCGGACGGCTTCTCGGGAAGTGGGGTCACGATGCCGTCACCTCCTCGCGGATCGGGACGAGTGGCCGGAAGACGAGCGTCCCGCCGGGCAGTTCCTCACAGCGGTAGTACGTGTCGGCGTCCACGGCGCGTCGCCCGATCGGACGCGGGACGCTGATCGCGTACGTCGTGTGCTCGGCGGCAGGATCGCCGCCCGTGCGGAGGTGAACCCGAACGGGCCTCACCGTCCGGCCTCGCGCAGGTCGTACAGCGCATCCGCGACCGCCTGGTCCTTCAGCGCGCCCGCGATGTTCTCGACGGCCATGTCCCGGGCGGTGCGCCCGTAGGCCTTCGTATAGCCGTTGTCGCAGTGCGTGCAATCGAGGTTGCTGACGATCCGCGTCCCGGTCCCGGCGCAGGACGAACAACGTCCCTCTAGGAATGGAGCCAGGGCGTCGGCAAGAGCCTCGGCAAGGGCCGACATCGCATCCCCAGATTCGTCCGCGGGTGAGGTCATCCCCACACCGCTTCGAAGACGGCGTTGACGGCGGCCGGATCCATCGGGACGGTGTCGGGCAGCTTCGCCCAGTCCTCCTGGGCGACGCGGCCGCCCGAAGCAACGTCAGCGTCCCCGCGGAAGCGAAGAACGTGCTGAACCCCGCCCTGCGCCTCCTCCACGTACGAAAACGCGATGAGGTCGACGAAGCCGAGCAGCCACTTGCGCATGCCCTTCTGGCCCACGTCCGGCGACAGCTTCGTCACCTCCACGCCGACGCGGTTCTTGACCTTCTCCTCCTTCGCGTGCGACACGAAGATCACAGCGAACCCGAGGTTGCAGAACCCGGACACCTTCAGGCGGAAGAGCGACGCGACAGCGTCCCAGCCCTTGCCGTACTCGAAGTCGGAGGCGTGGACGAACGTCGTCGCCGGGATTCCCTCCTTCTCGGCGAGGCCGCGGGTCGCGAAGTCGGCGCACATGCGGGCGAGCTCGTCGACCGTGTCGATGACGACGGTGTCGTAGCCGTGCTCGGCGGTGCGCAGCTCGTTTGCCACGTCGAGGAAGTCCTGCCACGAACGGATCGGGACCTGGAAGGCCTCGATGGCCGAGAGGCCGTCCTCGCAGGCAAGGAAGAGCGTGGTGTCCGGGCGCAGGCTGGCGGCGAGCGTGGACTTGCCGGACTTCGGGTTGCCAAAAATCAGCAGATTCCTCGCACCCAGTCCCGGCACAGGCTTTGTCTTTTCAGTGGGCAGCAGACTCATATGTGTCTCCAGGTCTTTCGGTTCGTGATGTGTGAGCAGGTGACGCGAGACACGCCCACGTCCTTGGCGATGCTGGTGTAGGTCTCTCCGCGGGCAGCGCGAGCACGGATATCGCGGACAAGGCCCTCCGTCAGGACGGCGCATCCGTGCTGCTCGCCAACGGGCGCACGGCCACGTCGCGAGCGGTCGTGCATGTTGTCGGCGGCCGTCCCCCAACGGAGATGGGCGGGATTGACACAGCCCGGGTTGTCGCAGGTGTGCAGCGCCATCCGCCCCCCTGAGGGGCCGTGCGCCAGCGTGCAAGCAACCCTGTGGCCGCCGACGTTGCTCTGCCCGAGCCAGAAAGCCGGGTAGCCGGTGTTGAAGAAGCTCCCCAGCCACTGCCAGCATCCGTCCTGCTCGCGGACCTTGCTGACGTATCGCTCCATGTCGGACTCAGTGAGCTTCATCCGGTCGCCCGATGCGCGACAAAGCACGCGTTGTTGCAGTACTTCCGGGGCCGCCCACGGCCCACGTAGGCGATGGACCTGCCGCAGGAGAGGCAGACCGGCTGGGGCTTCTTGCGCCGGTCCTCCTCGCGGCAGTCGGTCGAGCAGTACTTCGCGGGCCCGCGCAGGCCCGGCTTCTTCGGCGGCGGCAGCGGCCGGTCGCAGAGCAGGCAGGTCTTCATCGGTTGCGCCTCCGACGGCTGCGCGGCATGGCCCGCGGGCGGTCACGCTCGTGAACGACCGGGCTTGAGCCGGCGTCGGCCGCGACGTCGGTCAGGTAGGCGCTCGCGAATCGCGAGAGGATCTTGAGGATGTCCTCTGCCGAGTCGTGCCGGCACTCGCAGTTGATCCCCAGCTCGGTGACCTGGGTGAAGTCGCCGGCGGTCATCACCATCGCGCCCTGGTGCGCCTCGGGGTCCCAGGTCAGCCGGACCTCGGCCTCGGTGGGCTCGCCGTTCGGCATCGGCAGGCCACCGAAGCTGATCGTCACCGTCGTGTCGCTGTTCATGCGGCCACCGCCTTGCGCTCGGGCCGGACGCGGTAGAGCGGGAGAGCCGAGGCGCCCTCCGAGCACAGGTCCATGAACGGGCAGCCGCCGTACGCGGTGCAGCTCGTCGTGTTGCGCGCGTAGAAGCCGCGGTGGCCGGCGCTGCGAAGCTGCTCGGCCCAGTCCCACAGCTCGGCCTCGAGCCGCAGCAGGTCGTCGGGCGAGCGCGTGGTGGACTCCTCGACGAGATAGAAGTCCGGCCGCTCGACGTAGTCCTGCGTGACCCGCTCGCAGAACTGGGCGACCGACTCGTTCTGGCGCTGCTTGATCGACGGCTTCTTCGTGAACCGGTATCGGATCTGCGTGACCGGCTTGCCCGTCACGCGCCACAGGGCGTAGGCCTCGAGGCCGACCTGCCGGTCGAGCTTGACCCGGCGCACGGTGGCGGCGTCGAGCTTTCCGACGAACTTGTCCTCGATCAGCTCGAGGTGGTCGCCGTGGTCGATGACGCCGTCGGCGTAGCCGAGCAGGTCGAAGGTCCGCGAGTAGGCGCCCGTGTACGGCGAGCGCAGGCGGATGCGGTAGCCGTACTCGCGCTGGCCCTGATGGTCTGAGCCGTAGCGCAGCAGGTAGGCCGTGATTGCCGCGCGGACGATGGCCTGGTCGGTCTGCAGCTTCTCCTCGTCGGCCCTGCTGAAGATGGGGGCAGCGGACAGAACTTCGGCGCCGGCGTCCGCGCTGCCGGCCTCCAGGCCCTTCGTGAACGCGGTGCCCATCGACAGCCCGTCGGACTTCGACATCGGCTCGAGGCGCTTGACGCGCTCGAACTCGTAGCGGCGGCCGCAGTTGATGAACGTCGACAGCGACGAGTACGAGAGGTGCGGCCGAGCCGGCTCCTCGTTGATGAGGTTCTGCAGGTCAGCGGGGCGCAGCTTCATCGCGTCCGCTTCCACACACGCCGCACGTCCCAAGCCAGGAAGGCGGCAGCGATGAACAGGATCAGGTAGGCCATGTCGCAACTCCAGTCGGTGGTTCTCGTAGCCGGTCTCGACTACGGGACAGAACACTTCCACAGCCGCCGGACAGAAACCTGCACGATATCTCCACCGTGTAAGAAGACGAACGGCCCCCTGGTGCGCGGGACAGGGACGCGCAGAGGGGGCCGTTCGCGGTGCCGGTGACTAATCGGCTGACTGGAGATCAACGCTAGGCGCTGACGCCATCAAGGTTACCGGCGAGTGCAGCGGCTGCACACGCAGCGATGGCCGGCTGGCGTCGCAACCTGTCTCGAAGTTGCGGTCCAGCCGGCCACGCTTGCACCGGACAGAGGCCGGGCGTATCGTTCTAGTTGTGAACACGAACGAAGGCCAAGCCTAGACGGCTGCCCAACGGAAGACAACTCGATGGCAGGAGGCGCTCTCGGCTCGGCGGTGTTGGATCACAAGTGCCGAATCGGACAGGGCGTTCCAAGGTGGGGAAGCGAATCGGCAGAGCCGGCCCAGAGGGCGAAGGCGCGAGGTCGCAGACCACGGGGGAGTTCGGGAGTACAGCCACCCCATCGACACATAGGACCGCAGCACAACCAGGGAACCCGTGTAGGGCACCCAAGGGGAGGGGCCTATGGCCAGATCGAAGAAGGGCAGAAAAGGGCGCGCACGCAGGGAAATCCCGACACAGGGCAAGGCCTCCCCGGTGCTGCGTGTGTTCCGCGACGGCACGCACGAGGTCGTGCGGCCAGGTGAACTGGCGAAGCGCAAGCGCCGGCCGAAGTCGAAGGGGGCCTATGCCGCCTACCTGCGGTCGCCTGCCTGGAAGAAGATCCGAGGCTGCGTGCTCGAGCGCGACGACCATGCCTGCACGAGTTGCGGCTCCAAGCGCAAGCTGCAGGTTCACCACCTGACCTACGAGCGGGTGGGCGCAGAGCACCTCGCCGACCTGACAACGCTTTGCGATGGGTGCCATCGCAAGACCCATGGCCTTCTGAGGGGGATGGGCCTCCCCTACCCACAGCACGACCGACTGGAGAGCGACGATGGACACCATGAAATCTGACGGAAGTGGGGCTGCGGTCCCGGCTCTGCAACTGGTGCCTGTGTCCTTCGCGGACGCCTGCGGGTTCGTGGCGATGTGGCACCGCCACCACACCCCGCCCATCGGCCACAAGTTCAGCATCGGCGTGGCGGACGGCGAGAAGCTCGTAGGCGTGGCGATGGTTGGTCGGCCCGTCGCCCGCCACTACGACGACGGACGCACCCTTGAGGTCAACCGGACCGCCACGGACGGGACGCGCAACGCGAACTCGATGCTGTACGCAGCTGCCTGGAAGGCCGCGAGCAACCTTGGTTATCGGCGGCTCATCACGTACACGCAGGCCGGTGAGTCGGGCGCGAGCCTTCGCGGCGCTGGCTGGAAAGTGCTTGCCGCCCGCCCCCCGCGTGTCGGCTGGTCGGTCCCGTCGCGGCCCCGCAAGGACAACGGCGTGGACGGCATCGCACGCACCCTCTGGGAGATGGCGGCATGACCCCACGTTCGGGCAGCTCGGACGAGCGGATGGTGCCGTGCGCCCCGCCGCTCATCGCGCACCGCGAGGCGGACTACGTGTTCCCGACGTGGCGCGCCGCGCTGGCTGACTCCCACGCGCGGATCGCTGACGCCTACGCGCAGCGCGAGCGCATCTTCCGCGCCGCAGCCGACGCGGGCCTGTCGCGCCGCGAGATCGCGGAGGCGTGCGGGCTCACCGCTGCCGCCGTGCAGAAGATCATCGGCAAGGACAAGCGGACCACCCTCGACTCCCAGGTGAACTCATGACCGCTGTCCCCAGATCGGGCAGCACCCTCACGAAGCCGCAGCGTCGAGTGCTTGAAGCGGCGGCGCGCATCCAACAGCGCGGCGACACGCCGTCTGACGGGTGGATCGGTGACGACCTCGGCTGGTGCCACATCCCGTGGCGCGTCACGCCCGCGCTGGAACGCAAGGGCCTGGTCATCCGGGGCGACTGGCACGACGAAGAGTGGGGCTACGACATCACCGTTACCGCAGCGGGCTTCGAGGCTCTGCGATGAGCAGCGCTACCCCAGGATCGGGCAGTTGAGGCGCCGCGCCCCCAGCCTCCCAGCCCGGGGGCGCGGCGCTCAGGTCAGGGGCCGCACGCCCACCGGGACGCGCGGCTTCGGGTTAGCGCGGGCGCACGAGTACTGCGGCGGCACCCGAAGCCTGAGCCCGTGGATCTCCCGCTTGAGCGCCTGCGCCTCGTATAGCCGAGCGACCCGCGTGCGGCGTGGCTGACGGGGGGCGTGCGCCACGATGAGCGTTGCCTTCACCGACGCCTTCGCCGCACGGAGCAGCAGTCGGCGAATCCCGACCGAGCCCTCGCACGCTGCGATGACCTCATGCCACCGCTTGATACTGAGGACGTAGGCGGTCTCGACGATCCTGTGCGCGCTCTGTGCCTGGGCAAGGTCAAGACGCCGGGTGTTGGCGGCCTGCGATTCCCTGAGGTGCCTGGTGTTCGCCTGGCCGTTGACGAACACGCCCACGACGCCGACGAGGGCGAGCACCGTGAGGAGGACCGCGACGAGGATGCCAAGCGCCGGGGTGGAGATCCGTGGGCTGTCCGGGTCGCGCTGGCCCATCATCCGCCTGCCCCCATCTTCGCGACAAGGACCGTGGCGGCGGCAGCGATGAGCGCGGCGAGGATGACGCCGGTCAGGCTGTAGAGGGCGATGCGCAGCCGTACGCGGTCCTGCTTGTCGTCCCTCACCCGAGCCTGCTCGGCCTCGGCCCGCTCCTGGAGCTGCTTGCCGATGCTGCTGATGTCGTCCTTGAGGTTCAGGACGCTGTTGGCGAGCTCGGCGAACTGGACGGGCAGAGTGCCGAGGACGGTGATCTGGTGGCGGACCTCGTCCATCTGCGCCATCAGCCGCTCCTGCTTTTGCTCGACGACGCGGACCCGTTCCTCGATGTCGAGAGGTGCCATGCGATACCAGGCGCAGCCCTTTAGGCGCGCGTCTGCCTGTCGGCCGGCATGCCGACGCCGATGCCGAGGGTGCCGAGCGCCCCCACGATCACCGTCAGGCCGGTGCTGCGCTCCCCTGCAAGCAGGAGCACAAAACCTGCGATAAGGGCCACGATGGCCCCGTAGAGCTTGTTGCTGAGGCCGACGGTGCGGACCTTGACCGGGGTCATCATTACCACCGCCCCCTGCCGGCGTAGCCGCCGGTGAGCAGGAAGATGACGAGGATGATGATGAGCAGGGTGGTGAGGGACATCGGGTTCCTTTCGGGGGTGGGTCTACTCGGAGACCCGGAGGTAGTCGGCGACGAGGGACTTGGCGCGGACCTTCTCGTAGACGCCGTCGCTGCCGTTGCCGTCGGACACGGCGCCGCTCGAGCCCGTGTTGCCCTCGATGGTGGTGATCGTGCCGTTGCCGTTGTCGCGCACGAAGATGCCCGTGTGGTCGAACGTGTAGCGGACGATGTCGCCGGGCTGCGGCGTCGAGGTCTCGCGGGTCTTGGCCGTCTTCATCATCGACACCGCGCGGGGGAAGCCCGGATGGACAACCCTTGAGCCGGCGTTGCCGTAGCACCAGATGACGAAGTCCACGCACCACGGCTCGCCGACATCGCCGCCGGCGTAGCGGATGATCCTCTCGACCATCGGGCCGCGGTTGTTACCGCCGGTCTCGAAGACGTGCTGGGCGAGCGTGTGGCGCGCGAAGTCCAGGGCGCGCTCCTGCAGCGCCGGCTGATGGGTGTGGCGGTCGATGACGCGCTGGGCGTAGGCGACCTGCGCCCTGCGGACCTTCACCGTCCTCAGGTTTGGCTTGGTTTTGCGTGCGGCGAAGCGGGCGCGAGCCTTGCTGAGCAGGCCCTGGCGGACCTTCTTGCGAGCGGCCCAGCGGGATACGAGGCTCATGGAGCGATCTCCTTCGTCTGGTCGATGTCGAGGTTCACGGAGAGGCGGACGAGGCCCTTGGCGGCCATGCCCTCCAGGAGGGAGCGCAGGTCCCCGTCGCCGGCAGCCGCCTCGGGCGAGCGGCCCGTGAGCGCAAGGAGCTTGTCGACGCTCTTGCTCTTCACGTCGGCGACGGCGCGCAGGGCTTGGGGGATGTCGCGCGGCTGAGCTCTGGCCGCCTTCTCGAGGAGCTCGGCCTCGATCTCGGTGGCGCGCTTGGCGAGCGAGCGGAGGTTGACGACGGTGTCTGCCTCGATCTCGCGCTGCACGCGGATGAGCGCGTCGGCGTACTGCTGGGCGTGCGAGTCGTCGCGCAGCCGGCGCAGCGTGTCCGTCGAGATGTCGAAGTCCAGCAGTGCCTGGGCAGCGCCGGGCTTCCCGCCGCTGATCGCCAGGGCGTTGACAGCTTCCCGCTGTTGTGCTGGGGAAAAGGGCACCCAGACAGTCTCCCGGTAGGTGCGGCGGACAGAGGGCTAGCGCCCGGGGTTCAGGCCGATGTGGACGTGGTTGAAGTGGTTGCCGCCGACCATGGTCTTCCACAGCACCTGGACGCGGCCGTGCTTGGTCTCGAAGTTGTGGACGCCGCCCGCCGAGGCGATCTTGTAGGCCTGCTGGAAGGGGATCCCGGCCGCCACCTGGATGGCGTGCGCGGCGATGAGGTCGCCCTGCTTGGCCACCTCCCGGGACTGGCGTGCGTCGCCGCCCAGCCCGATGTCGGTGGCGTTGCCGGTCCAGTGATCGGACTGCACGCCGGGCTCGCCGGCCACGTACTGGTTGTGGTTGGTGCCGGTGGTGACCTTGATCGGCCGGCCCGACGCGGCGGACACCTGGGACAAGAAGTCCAGGATCGGCCGCTGCAGATGCGTGCCGGCACGGTTGGCACCCGCGGCGACCTGCACCTGACCGCGACCCCTAGAGGGCAGCAGCGGGGCATGTCCCGCTTGTTGCGCGCCCGTCGTCTGCTTGACGGTAGACCTCAGGGCGGGGATCCCCTTGACGACCGTGGGCGCCGCCTGCTGCATCGTCGTCTTCAAGAAGCTCATCGGGTCCGGCGCCGCGGTGCCGCCGAGCGCGGCGATGAGCGGCCCTCCGCGGCCCTGGCGCTGCAGCATCCCGGCGACGATGGAGGCGCCCTGCGCGCGGCGCAGCGCGTCCGCGTCCAGGGTGGTGTCCGTGGTGACCGCACCCGGGACCACCTGGTCGGGCGTGCCGGGCAGCGAGGTCGTGCGCGTCCGAGATGTCCTGGCTGTCGTCCCAGATGATGTCCCATGTGCAGCGGCTGCACCCGGCCGTGGCTCGCCGTGCGGCAGGATCTTCGCCACGTAGTTGTTGGTCTCGGCGAAGCTGTGGGAGCGGTCGATGGCCCCCTCGCCGGCGTTGTACGCGCGCAGCGCCTTGTCGTAGCTGCCGTACTTCTTGACGTAGTGGCGCATCAGCTTCGCCGCGCCGCGCAGGCTCGAGACCGGGTCGTGCGGGTTGACGCCGAGGCTGGCCGCCGTGGCCGGCAGGAACTGGGCGATGCCCACAGCGCCCGCGCCGGAGCCGGCGTTCGGGTTGAAGTTCGACTCGGCCTCGATCTGCCGCTCGAAGACGTGCGGGTCCAGGTTGTGCTGCTGGGCGATCTGCCGTGTGAGCGCGCGGTAGTCGGTCATCTCAGCCTCCCTGCTTCTTGAGGTACTTGTCGAAGGCGTCTGCTGCCCCGCTGCCGCCGCCGTTCTTGACGTACTTGCCGTAGGCGTCGGCCGCGCCGCTGGTCTTCGTGAGGTACTTGTCGAAGGCGTCGCCGGAGCCGCCGCCAGTCCCGGAACGGTTGCCGGGGGTGTAGGGCTTCAGCGGGTTGAAGGTCTTGTTCAGGCCCTTCACCACGCCGCCGCTGGTGCCGGGCCGGGTCTTCGGGGCGAAGAGCGTGGAGTCGTCGAAGCCCGAGCCGCCGCCCTCCCTGATCGTCTGCAGCTGCGCGGCGAGCGGAACCTGCGACTTGCCCAGGTTGTAGAGCGCGATGAGGATCTGGTCCAGCTGTGTGGGGGTGTTGCCGCCGGAGAGCTTCAGGTCGTTGCCGGTGAAGGCCTTGCCGGCGAAGGTGTCCTCGACGGCCTTGAACTGCGGCGTGATGAGCGAGGACGCCGACTGCAGCGGGTCTGAGAACGCGCCGACGGGCAGGTACTTCTGCAGCGGCAGGATCGACCCGTTCTTCTCGGGGATGCCGCCGAGCAGGTAGCCGCGGTTGGGCGTGGAGAGCGGGCTGCCGTGGTACTGGCCCTCGGCGCGGATCTTGTCCTGCAGCGCCTCCTCCATGGCGGCGAACATCCCCATCTTCACGGGGTGCCGGACCGGAAGGGTCCAGCCGAGCATGAAGAGCGAGTTGCGGTACCAGTCGAGAAAGGGGGCGAAGTTGTTGATGACCCACCGCTCGTTGGCGGTGTGGCCGGTGTAGCGGCCGAGGACCTGCCACTGGTAGCCGAGCATGTGCGCGACGCGGTCGGGGTCGGCGATGCCCTTCTCGATGAAGGCCTCGACGAGGTCGGCGTTGTGCTGCTGGGACTTGGCCAGGAGCGCGAAGGTCTTGCGCAGCTCGGGCCGGGCCTCGCGCACGGCCTTCAGCGCCGCCTTGCCCTCGGCGGTCTTGGCCCACTTCTTCGTGTAGGCGCCGAGCACGGCCTGCTGGTAGCGGTGCTCGCCTGCGGAGTTGGCCTCGAGGATCTTGGCCCGCGAGCGCAGGAAGCCGGCGCGGACGTGGCGCATGCCCCTCAGCCGTAGCGTCTTGGAGATGGCGCCGGGGTTGAGGTCGTGGATCTGCTGCAGCGCGGCGGACCCGAAGTGCATCCCGCCGAGGGCGTTGACGAGGTCGGTGTGGCCGGCGTGCTCTTCGGCGCGGGCGATGGCGGCGCCGAGGCGCATGTCGCTCGGGCCGATGCCGTGGAGGGGCATCCTGAAGAGGAGCGGCTCGGCGTGGTTGCCGAAGAACCAGCGGGTCGAGAACGGCAGGACGGTCATGCGGAAGTTCTGGGTGAACTTCTGCATGAACTGCACGGCGGGGATGGTGGCGCCGTTGATCTTCAGCGCGGACATGGACGACGCGAGCTCGGCGAAGTGGTCGACGAGGTCGGCCGGCATGACCGCGTACTGACCCGGTCCCTCGAGGTTGTGCGCTGAGGCGACGGCGGTGCGGACGAGCCCCTCGAGGAAGTTGCCGCCGTCCTCGCCGAGGGCTGCCTTGACCTCGTGGTCGCCGATGCGCTCGGCGATCTTGTCGGTGATCTTGGAGATCTCGAGCAGCGGCTTGAGGTTGAGCACCTTCATCGGCACGCCGAGGGTGCGCTCGGCGTGCTCGCGCGCGCGCTCCGCATCGCCGGCGTCGTCGAGAAGCCGGTCGATCTTGTAGCGCCCGAGAACCCGCTGAAAGGCCTCTGCCGCGTTGGCCCGGACGCCCTGCGACACGAGGGAGGCCTGCACGTTGCGCCATGCGCCCTCGGCGGTGCCCTGCTTGGCGGCCTGGCCGGTGCGCTTGGTGCGCGAGCGCGGCGGCTGCGGGAAGCCGGACGAGGAGAACGTGCCGCCCTTGGAGGTGCGGTGGGAGATGAAGATCGGCTTCAGCGGGCCGGGGAGGTTCTCGTCCAGGCGGGAGGGCCTGGAGGCGAAGAAGTCCTCCATGTCGGCGATGGTCACCGGCTCGGTCCGCGAGAGCGTGCCGTCGGGCTGCTTGGCCATGAAGCGGAAGGTGTTGTAGGCCTCGCCCTTGCGCGGCTTCAGGTCGCGCACTGCTCGCGCCTCTCCGCGCGTTGCGTCGCGGTCCTCGCTGGCCAGACGCTTGACGGTGTCCGAGAGTTGGACGACGTTGCGCTTGATGCCGCGCGAGATGTCGGCGCGCAGCAGGGCCTTGGAGCGCGCGGACTCAACGGCGGACTGCATGGGGATACGGGGGCCGGTGGCCTGTAGCTCGTCGATCTTCTGGCCGGTCCGCTCGAGTGTTGCCTCGGTCTTTGCGACCGACGCTTTCGCGCCGGCGATACGGTCCAGCAGCGGCCCCGATGTCCCGTTCTGCGCGGCCTTCAGCTCCTGCTCGAGCGAAGCGACGCGGTCCTTGCGGTCTCCGAGGCGCTGGGAGAGGCTGCCGAAGCCCTTCTGAAGCTTTTCCACGCGCGCTGCGTGTCGATCTGCCTCCGCGGCGGCCGCGCGGGCGGCATCGGACTCCGTGCGCTGCGCCCGGACGGCGGCTGCGCCCTCGGCGCGCGCGTGGACGACTGCTGCGTCCTTGCGCTTGCCAAGCTCGGACAGCAGGACGTTGCTCGTGGTCTTGCGGGCCTTCGCGTCGGCGCGCGCGGTGAGCCTCGCGACCTCGTAGGCCTTCTTCTTCTCGGTGGGCAGCCTTGCGCCGCGCGGGACGTGGTCTCCGAGGTCGTGGCCGACCATCGCCGGGATGTACTTGGCGGCGATCTGGTGCTCGGTGAGGTTGGCGTTCTCGACGAGGCGCGGCTCCTTCTCCCCCTGGCGCTCGGCGTACGCCTGGATGGCCCGGTAGTAGGAGGAGTTCGGCTGCGACTGCTCGTGGATGAAGTTCTTGTCGGCGAGCGCGCGGTCCAGCTCGTCGATGTGCTCGGCGACGTTCTCGGCCTGGGTCTGGGTGTAGGTGTGCCCGTGCGCCTCGCGCTCGGCGATGAGCCGGTCGCGAATCCGGGTGAGGTCGGCGACGAGGGACTGTGGGGAGCCGCCCTCCTGGCCGATGTCGATGAAGACGTGGGGGTACTTCGGCTGCGAGGCCTCTCCGACGCGGTCGGCAACCGGCCGGCGGTCGGGCTTGGTCTGCTCGATGAAGTGCATGTCGGCGCTGCGCTCGGTGCGCTGTGCCGCCTGGTGCATGGAGGACTCGATGCCGGCGCGGCGCTTCAGCTCGCGCTTGACGCGGGAGGGGGACGCCTGGTTGGGGTCGTGGCGTGCGGCGAGGTGGGCCTCCTCCTGGGCCTGCGCGCGCAGCTCGATGTGCCGCGCGCCCGTGGCGGCCTCGGCTTCGGCTGTGAGCCGCTCGGCGTTGGCCGCGTGCTTCGCGCTCTTCTTGGACCGGTGGCGGTCGTAGGCCATCTGGCCCGCGCGTACGTCGGCCGACTCGGAGTAGGCGCCGGGCCGGCCGGGGATGTCGCGGTGGACGACGCGGTCGCCGCTCAGCTTCAGCGGCACGCGCTCGGCGTTGGCGAAGTCGGCGATCTTGCCCTCGGCGAGCGGCCCGACCTTCGTGGCCAGGCGCGCGGCGGTCAGGGCGCCGCGGCCGGTGATGGCGCGGGCGCCAGAGAGCTCGAGCGCGGAGTTGAGCGGGTGGTTCTCGGCCTGCTTGAGCGCGCCCTTCACGTCGCCGTGGGCGAGGAGCTTGCCGAGGAACGTCTGGTCGCGCAGCGCGCGGCCCTGGGCCTTCAGGTCCGAGGAGTCGCCCTCGAGCGCCTTGACGCCGGCCTTGCCGGTCTCGTAGAGGCTGGGCAGCAGCTGGGTGGGGATGTCGCCGGCGTCGGTGATCGCGTTCTTGATCACCTTCCCGGCGCCGGGGATGAGGCCGTAGCCGGACCCGGTCTCGGCGAGGATGTTGCCGAGCTCGCCCGTGGTGAGATGGAGCCCCTTGCCGCCGAGCCCGGCCGCGGCGTTGATCGTGCCGCCGACGACCGGGATCGCGTCGATGACGCCGAGCAGCGACCCCTTGCGTGCGCTCTTGCGCTCGGCGGCCGCCGCCTGCATGTCCTGGTCGGCCTGCTCGCGCTGTGCTGCGCGGCGCTGGTGGTCCTTCAGGACGGTCGCGCCGGGGATGAGGCCGACGTTCTTGAGGGTCTCGGCCGCGTTCTCCTTGTCCTTGAGGGAGTGCGGGCCGCCGCCGGTCTTCAGCAGCGTCACGGCGGCGCGCTGGGCGGTCTTCTTGACCTGGCCCTGGTCGGAGACCGGGTGGGCCTTGCCGGTCTTCGTGTCGAGCTTGTCCAGCAGTGCGAGCGGGCGCTTCGGCGGCGCCGGAGCGGGCTTCGGCTTGGGCATGCCGGGGATGAACCCGCCCCAGCCCTCGGCCTTCTTCGGCGCCGGGGTCGTGAGCACCTTGACGAGCTTCGCGCGGTCCACGCGCACACGCTGCGCCCGCTGGCGGTTGCCCTCATGCGTGGCGCGGACCGTGCCGCCCTTGTTGGTGTTCTGGACCGGCATCGGCTAGCCGCCCAGCACCGTCTTCAGGGTCTTCTTCGCCGACGCCGGGGACGCCTTCTTCGCCCTCGGCAGCTTGCTGATGTCGATGCCCTGGGCCTTGAGCGTGTTCAGCTGGCCCGGGTTCAGGCCTCCGTGCGTGGCCAGCCAGAAGCCGTACTGGGCCTCGTCGGCAGAGAAGCGTCCCCCGGCGGACGAGGTCAGGAACCCGATGATCTTCGCCTCCGACTGCCCCGGGTGGCTCGCCAGAACCTCGCTCACGGTGCTGGCGGCGGTGTGGATCCGGCTGACGGCCTTGAGCGCCTGGTTCGGGGTCAGGGGAGGCTTGTCGGCGCCGGCGCCGGCCTTCGCCGGGTGGATGACGGCGGCCTGCTGCGCCGGGGTCATCGCCAGGTACTGCGCCTTGGTCTTGCCGTACTTCTGGAAGAAGGCGTTGTTGCTCGCCACGTTCGCGCGGTTCGCGGCCGCCTCCCTCGCAACGCGCGCAGCGTCCGCCTTCGCCTGGGCCGCGATCTTCGCCGTCTGCAGCTTCGTCGCGTTGTTCGCCGCCGTCGTCTTGCTGCCGGCGGCGAGGCTCTTCTGCTGCAGCACGTAGCGGGCGTGCCGATCCGCGGCGGCCTTCCGCTCGGCCGCCGTCGTCTTGATCTTCGTCGTCGTCAGCGCGGTCTTGTTGTTCGCCGCGTTCTGCTGCAGCGCCGCCGAGATCGAGTCGTCCTTGATGTTCAGCGCCGCCTCGGCGAGCTGGTTGGTGATTGAGTCCTGGGACGCCTTGTAGTTGAAGTCGCGCTGGTCCTTGGCGTCCGCCGCGGCCTGCTTTGCATCCGCGGACTCCTGGGCGGCGGCCTTGTCCTGCAGGTCCTGGAGGGTCGCCGTCTGGAAGGCGGCGCGCTTGGCCGCGAGATCCTGCAGGGTGCCCTGACCCTTGGCGATGTCCTGCGAGCGAGCCAGATCCAGCTGGGACTGCGCCTCGCCGCCGGCCAGCACCCGGGACTGGCCCATCGCGTTGAGCAGCTGCTCGTAGTTGTTGGACTGGCCGGTGCCGTACGTGGACTGGATGGCGGCGTCGTTCGCGCCACGGTCCTGCAGCGCGTGATCCTCTGCCCCGCCGTTCGCCACGCCAATGCCGCGCACGTTGAAGTCCTCGCCGCGGGCGGACTGGTCCGTGGCGGCGTTCGCGGCCAGCGTGGCGTTCGTGTTGTTCGTGATCCCCTGCTGGGCGCCGGTGAGGGCCTTCGACAGGTCAGCGGAACGCGCTCGAGCGGCGGCGTCGCTGTCAGAGATCTGCTTCTGGTAGGCGGCCTGCCGGGCGGCCAGCAGGTTGTACTGCGCCGTCACATCCGAGATGGACTGCTTCGCCTGCCGCTCCTGCGGGTCGAACTGGCCGGCGGTCAGCGCGGCGGCCTGCGCCGCGTAGTCCGGCGCCGCCTGCACGGGCGCGGCGGCCGGAGCCGCTGCCACGGGTGTGGCAGGGGTAGCGGCCGCCGCCGGTCCCGGCGTCGGCGGGAGGACCGTCTTGCCCGTCGTCGGCTGCTTGGTGATCTTCGTCACCACGGGCTTCTTGATGGACTGGCTCGTGATCTTCGTCACCACGGGCTTGCTGGCGGGGCTCACCTTGCCCTTGGCCCGGGCGCGCTTGACGGCCAGGGCTTTCATGGCGCTGCTCTTCGCCTTGGCCGACGCCATGACTCAGCCCTTCCCGGCGCGCTTCATGTTGAACGCCAGGGACTTCAGCGCACGCTGGACATCCGGCTGGGCGGAATCCGGGGCGGGGCGGCCGGCGCCGAGCCCGAGCTTGCCGCCGGACTTGGCGATCCCGGCGCCGGCGCGGCGGGTCTGAGCGGTGCCCGGCCCCATGTCCACGATGTGGCCGTCCCCGTAGACGTGCTCCTCGTGACCGTTGGCCGCGCGGACCGCCTGGAACTCCTTGCCGCTGTTGGCGTTGCCCGAGCGGTTGACCTGGGCGGGCGTGGGCGCCGTCCCGGCCTCGGCCTGGGCCTCCCGCTGGAACTGGGTGAGCTGCGCCTTGGACGCGGCCGACTCCTGGGCCTCCTTGGCGTCGACGACCGCCTTGGACATGCCGAGCTTCGCGCGCTTGGTGGCGGTGGCCTTGTTGGCGGCCATCTGGGTGGGGGTCATGCGGGGACGGTTCATCAGGTGCTCCTAGTGGGGGGTCAGCCGCCGGCCAGCTGCTGTGACTTAGCAATGAGGGCCTGACGGAAGGCGAGATCACGGTCGATGTCGGCCTGCGTGACAGCGTGAAGGCCGGCGCGGTCGTCGGCGTTGTACTTGTCGGCTGCGGCCTGGGCGGCGGCCGTCACCGGGTTGTCCAGGTAGCCGGGGCTCATCGAGCCGTCGGCCGACATCTTCGTGCTGCTGCTGCCGCCACCAGCGCCCGCGATGCCAGCGGCAGCCTGGGAGCCGACGAGCTGCTGGTTTGCGGCGTTCAGCTCCTGCTGGCGGGAAAACTCGCGGTTCTCGTAGCCCTGCAGGGCGTCGGCGCGCTGGCGGGTGTAGTTCGTGCGGATCTGGTCGGCATCTGCCGCGCCCGTCCCCGTGAAGAAGAGGCCTGCCTTGTGGGCGGCGTTCTCCTGGTTGCGGGAGGAGATCGTCTGGTTGTCGGTCAGCCGGCGCAGCGCCTCCTCGTAGTTCAGCTTGTCCTGGCCCGAGTCGCGCGCCAGCCGCTCGCGGGTCTGGTTGGCGTTGAACGCCGCCTGCGCCTGCTGGGCGGCCGTGTTGGAGTCGATGCTGGGCGCCTGTGCCTGCTGCTGGTAGGCCACCTGGGTGGCTGCCGTGCCGCCGCTCGCGTCAGGGGGCAGCGGCGCCGGGGCCTGGGGCGCGGGATCCGGCGGCGGTGCGGACGCGGCCACGAGCTGGTCGTTGGCCTGGGCGTAGGACTGGGCCAGCTGCTGCGGGGACGCGGCAGGGGCGGCAGGGGCCGCCTGCACGGCCGGGAGCAGGCTGGAGCCGATCCCGACGGAGCCCGTCGTCGAGAACCCCGGGATCTTCACCGGCTTCGGCTTGCCGTACGAGAGGCTTCCCCACTGCGTCATCAGACAGCCCTCCAGCCAGAGGTGGTGTTCACGCCGGTCTCCTTGACGTACAGGGTGGTGGACGCGCCGCCGCTGAGGTTCAGGTAGAGCTGCGGCGGCGAGGCGGACACGACGCCCGCGGGGCTGCCGCGCCCGGTGAGCAGCAGCTTGGAGATCGCCTCGAAGTTCAGGGTGGCGCCCGGGTCCTGCACGGTGGTGAACGGCAGCTTCATCAGGCCACCTGGTGCATCGTTGCCTGCCGCGCGGTGGCCCCGGAACTGGCTGTGTTTGAGGCGGTCACGGACACGAACAGCGTCGCGGTCGTGTTGACGGTCGCGGTGGTCGGGGAGGACTGCGTGACGTACACGCCGGGCGTTGTCGGTGAACCGGTCCCTGTGGCGTGGATCGTGTGACCGCCCGCGGTGACCGTTCCCGTCGTCCCGGTCGAAAGGCAAGTGAACGTGACCGTGAAGACGATGGCGTTGGACGTGGAGATGTTGTCCATCGTGGCGGGCAGTTGGGCGACGACGGCATCGGCCGTCGTGCCTGCGGTTCCGATTCGCAAGAACTGACGCTCGGCGTTGGTGGTCGCCGTCGACACGAAGTACACGAAGCGGATCTCGTACGCCTTGCCCACGGTCAGATTGTTGGCCGCGAGCGAGAACTGAGCCATGACGGTCTCGGTGTTGACGGCGGTGCGGTTGGTCAGCGTCGCCTGCGGGAACGTGGCCGCCCCGCTATTGGCGAGCACGAACGCCGTGGTGGCCACCTGTGTGGTGTTGGTGCCTACGGTGGCGGTGGGGGCCTGCAGGATCTGGGAGGTGCTGATGACCCCGGTGGACGGGCGCGTGAAGTAGGCGTCCGCCCATCCCATCTGGAAGCCGTTGGCGATGGCGAGGCCAGCGGAGGAGAACCGCGCGCGCTCGACGGCCCCGGAGCCGAGAAACAACATCGTGTCGTTGGACGCGCCCGAGGCGAGCGTCAGCTGGCCGGCGGAGGTGACGCCGAGCCCGGAGGACACGTTCAGGTTGCCGCCGGTCAGGTTCGTGCCGTCCAGGCCGCCATTGAGGATGTTCTGCAGCTCGGAGAGCAGTGAGCGGACCTTGGGGTCCTCGGTGCTGTTGGAGGCGCCGAGCGTGGGCAGGGGCTGAGTGGAGAGCGTCATGGTTTAGTCCTTCCGCTCCTGAAGGAGCAGGATGTAGTTCTCGAGCTCCCACGAGCCAGAGTTAGAGGCGTCCGACGCCCACTGCAGGGAGAAGCTGTTGGCGACCCCGAGCGTCGGGGCGCGGCCCTGGGTGATCGTCGGGGTGTCGCCGTAGAGGTAGTCCCCGCCGTAGAGACCGCTGCCGCCGAACGTGGTCGGGGTGCCGGTGAAGTCGAAGGTTTTGGCGAGCGTCGGCGAGCCGGCGAAGTCGCGGGCGACCGACAGGCTGAACTTGCCCTTGCCCTGCAGGCGCACCTCGCGGATGCGCTTCTTGTAGTCCGGGGTCTGGATGATGCGCCGCCGGAAGTAGGCCGGGGACTGCCAGGCGCCGGTCCAGTACGCGGTGTAGTTGCTGCCGTTGTCGGTGAAGACGCCGGGGACCATCAGCTTGTCCACGCGCGAGGCGAGCGGCGCCGAGTATAGGTCCTGGCTCGTGGACGCGCGCCACACCGCGAACTGGGTGGCGGCGAAGCTGTGCTTCCACCACGACTGCAGGTTCAGGTCGAAGTCGTAGGTGACGTCCGAGACCGATGTGGAGGTCTCGGAGGTGGAGAGGTAGTAGTGGTTGTTGTGGAAGGCGGCGCAGGCATTGGCGCGCAGCGCCGAGGGGATCGCGTCCAGGGACGGGCGGATGATGTCCGACATCAGCTCCACCCCGTCGCCCTTGGTGCGGTAGACGCCACGGTCCAGCGCGAGGAACATCGTGCCCTGCGGTGTTTCAACGATCGAGCGCGGCGCGATGCAGCCGGTGCCGTCCGAGATCCGGCGGTGAGCCCCGGTGTCCAGGTCGAAGACGAGGAAGACCTTGCGGCGCTTGAAGACGAGCAGGTACGGGCCGTAGGTGCCAAGGCCGGTGATCTGGTCGCCGTCGTTGGCGTCGAAGGTGGCGACGTTGATCGCCGGGAAGTCGCGCGGGTTGGCGATCCCGGAGAACGCGAGCGTCGAGCCGGGGTCGGCGACGGCGCTGGCGCCGAACGGCGTGTACGAGGACATGCCGGCGACCCAGACGCGGTCATTGGTGTAGACCATGTACTTGCCGTTTGGCAGGTTGCTTGTGGCGTTCGCCGTCCAGGCGGCGAGGTTGCCCGAGCCCGTCCAGGTCTGGGGTGGGTCCACGCCGTTGGCGAGGTAGAGCGGACCCTGACCGGCGAGGGTCGACGGGGCCTGCACCGCCGACCACGGCAGGTTGGCGGTCGGCGTGCTCGTGCCGGTGATCGTCGTCACGCTGCCGTCAGCGGCGATGCGGTACCACGCGCTGCCCGCGCCGGCGCTGTAGCCCTGGGCGACGAGGTACGGGGTGGCGCCGTTCTCGAAGGGGAAGATCGACTGCAGCGGCGAGGCCGGCGTGGCGAAGGTGACGTTGCCCTCGCGCTTGCGCATCGCGCCCGTGTTGGTGCCGAGCATGTTGCTCAGGTCCCGGGCCTGGTTCTGCTCGACGTCGTACGCGGAGTCGCGGGTGTTCAGCCCGCCCGTGAACCCGCCGAAGTAAAATGGATTGCCTCTCATACCTTCTCTGCCATCGCATCGGCCGAAAACGGCATGTGCTCGGCGCGAAAGCGGGCCGCAGCATCGGCAGCCTTCTGCTCATCCTCAAAGCGCCCGAGGTAATGCACCTTCCCAGCGAGCTTGACCCTGGCAGTCCACTTGCCTCTCGTGGCGTCCCACGACACGCCGCGGTGCGACGAGATCCCGTATCCCTCCCGGCGGTTCTGCTGATTCTCAGCGTGAGTGACCACGCGGAGGTTGCAGCGCCGGTTGTCGAGCTTGTCGCCATTGATGTGGTCGACGCTACGCCGGTCACCGGCTTCCAGGCCCATGACGACGCGATGCAGATAGTCCTGGCTGCTGCGCGGGTAGCCGACCGCGGCCAGATGCCACGGCCGCCCTCGCACAAGACGCAGGTCGTCCACATCGAACCGGGCATACGCCCGCACCGTGCCGTCCCGCGCGCGGAGGGGAAGGAGCGCCATCAGATCCTCCGACGCTTGACGTCCATGCCAGTGCGCCCGCGGATCTGCCGGACCTTGAACGGGGCCTGGCGCTGCAGGTCGGCGCGGAGGTGGCCCAGCAGCCGCTCGAACTCAGCGAGCCACACGCCGGCCGCCTCGTAATCGTCCTCGGCCCGGAAGAGGCGTGCCCGGACGAAGCACACGATCAGGTGGCTGTAATCGTCCGGGATGGTGGCCTGCAGATCCGTGCCGGCAAGCAACCCCGGGAGAGCCTGGTAGCGGAGCGTCAAGTTCCGCGCCGACGACGGCGTGGGGTAGAGCACGAGCTGGTTGTCGAACAGCGCGTAGTAGATCGGCTCGCTCCCGAGTGGGACCAGCGAGTCGATGTCGCCGATGTCGATCTGATCGAGCTCGCGGATGTAGAGCGGATCCACGAGCGACCGCACGCGGATCGAGTCGGTCGGCAGGTTGTAGGCGTTCGTGCCGGGGACGAGCGCCACCGTGGCGATCATGTCCAGCGCCGGGATGTTCGTGCGGCGCGCGATCTCGCGCAGGCCGTCGTTCACCCACGCCTGGGCGCGCGGCAGGTAGGAGTTGGTGTCGAAGTCCGGGAGGGTGGCCCCCATGGCCTCCGAAACGAGGTCAGCGTACGTCCGTGCCATCGCGCCCCCCCGGGACGAAGATGCGGTCCTGGTCGTAGCCGAGGTCCCGACGCAGGGCGTGCAACAGGCGCTCGGCCGTCGGGCCGACCTGCTCAAGGCGCTCGCGGTCACGGACACGCTCGGCAGCGCGTTCGGATGCCTCGATGTCGGCGTGCATGTCGTAGCCGCGGCCGGTGACCTGACGCACACGGTTCAGGAGCCGGTGGTCCAGGTCACCCGAGTGCGTGGTGACGAGCTTGTCCTCGACCGTGCCGTCGGGCTGATGGACCTCCTGCGTGACCACCCAGATGTCCTGCTGGGGGTCGTAGTGCAGATGCAGCGAGTCGTCGATCTCCTGCAGGCTCGTCGCGATGCCCTGCACGTCGTCGTCCACGAGGACGAGCGACTTCGTGCGGCCCATCGCCTGGTGGACCTGGGTGATGGTGGCGGGGCTGATCTCGACGTAGTCCACGGGGCTCTCCAAGAAGACGGGGGGTGGCCCAAGTATGGGCCACCCCCCGGCGACTGCTAGGGACAGAGGGCCTAGTAGTTCACCGCAGCGTCGTCCGCGGCGTTGATGATCGCGCCCGTCTGGTTGGGCGCCATGCACGCGAGCGAGGCGTACCAGATGAACCACGCCTGCCAGGCGGCGCGCCGGCCGATCAGCGAGCCCTGGGCGGGGGCCGCCGAGTTGGCCAGCTGCCACACCGAGCCGTCCTTGGACTTCAGCCAGTCCGGCGCCGCGAGCTCGAACCACTTCCAGCTCGGCTTGCGGAGCGCGAAGGCGTAGCCCTTCGGGCAGTCGTCGTCGGCGATCACGGGGATCTCGTTGACGAAGATCGACTGGTAGCCGCCGTGGATCTCCACGGCCTTGGCGTCCACGAACCGCTTCTGGGACTGGTAGGTGTCCGCGAGCCGGCGCCGGATGCCGCGCGTGGTGAGGAAGACCTCGACCTCGCCCTGACCCACGCCGCCGATGTCGTCGGCGAGCTGCTCGAAGATCGACTCGCCCGCCACGGCCGAGGCCGCGTCGCGCTGGCTCGAGTTCCAGAACTCGTTGCCGGCCGTCGCCGAGTTGATGCCGTGCAGCGTGCGGTTCGTGGCGGCCACGTTGCGCAGGCCCGCCTCCAGCTCCAGCGTACGCGCGCCAGGCAGGTAGAGCCCGAACGTGTTGTCCGTGGTGCCGGTGATGGTCGTCGTGAAGGTGACGACCTTCGTAGCACGGTTGATCGACTGGATGACCACCGAGGTGGACGCCGTGACCGACGCGCCCGAGGCGCGCACGAGCACGTCCACGACGGCGCCCGGACGCAGGTACTGGGTGGACGAGACCGTCACGTTGTTCGTGCCGGCGCCGCCCGCGGTGACCGCGGTGATGAGCCCCGTGCCGTCACCGAAGATCTGGCGGTTGAGGTTCTTCTTCATGTCCTGCGCGAGCAGCTTGGTGTCGTTGTCGAGCAGGTTGACGAACGCGCCAGCATTGTCCCCGTTCGCCTGACGGATCGACTGGTCCGTCAGCTCGATGCCGGCGTTGTGGTACTTGATGCCGACGATGCCGTCCTGGTACCCCTGGGTGCCCGGGGTGGCCAGGCCGCCGCCGTCACCGAAGGACGTGGGCGAGAAGTTCGGCGCCGAGTGGACGGGGAAGATCGCGCGGCGACCGGTGAAGTCGACGGACTCCGAGTCGCGCTCGATCATGTCGAGCATGTACGTCTTGTAGTTGAGCTGCTCGATGATGGGGCCGCGGTAGAGATCCTTGAGGATCGCGTCCGCAGTGGCGAGGGTCTGCGTGGCCATGGATGGCTCCTAGTTCGTTCAGGATGAGGCTGCGAACCGGGCGCGGGCCGCGTCCTTGAGGGCGGGATCGTTGATGCCGTTGAACTTCGGGGGGGATGTGTCGGTGGTGCCGGGGGCCAGAGCCGGGGCGGGCTGCCCCGTGGCCTTCTCGTCGAGCAGGTCCGCCTGGCTCGTGCCCGCGATCCGCTGGTACTCAGCGAAGGCGGCCGCGACCGGGTCGGGCTGGTCGATGAAGGCGTGCGCCAGACTGATCACTGCGGCCTGGTCGAACTCCCCGTGCTCTGCCTCGAGGGCCTGCAGCGACTGCTGCAGCTCCTGCTCGGCGGACCCGACGGCCTTCTCCTGCTGCTGCTCGGCCATGAACTGCTCAAAGCCCGAGAACCGCTGCTCCATCTGGGCCATCATCTGGTCGATGAGGCCCTGCTGGTCGACGCCGGCGGGCTCTTCGCCCATCGGGTCGTCCTCGCCACCGGCAAGGAAGCCGTTGGCCTGGCCGTACTCCAGCCAGGAGTTCTCGTCCATCTGGCCCTGACCGAGGTCGAGGCCAACCTGCTCGGCCGCCGCGGTCAGCCAGGACTTGAAGCCGTCCTGGTCCTGCAACAGGTCACGGAAGGCCAGCAGTTCCTGCAGGTCCTCCGTGGGCACATCCTGGATCCCAAGATCCTCGAAGGGCGCCCACTGCTTGCGGTACTGGGCGTTCTCCTCGAACTTGGACCCGACGTTCTTCTGCACCTGACGAAGCTGCTCCTCGAGGTACGGCCGAAGCTCTTCCGGCGCGCTGCTGAGGTCGTAGAGGCCGTTGCCTTGGCCCGCGTCGACGACACCTGAGTCCTCGCCACCCTCCCCGCCTTCCCCGCCTTCTCCACCCTCTCCAGACCCGCCGGCAAGGCGGGGGAGCGGATAGCCAAAGCGGGCCGCGCGGAAGATGTCGAAAGGCTCGATGTCTTCGTGGGGCTGTACGACGCCATCTGATGCGGACAGATTGTCCATGCTGCTCCTTGGCGCTGTAGCTCGCCCTTGGCCCGAAAGCTGTGGCGTGCCCTTGGCGCGTGTCGGTTGGTTAGCCCTGCGCCTTCATTGCGGCGAGGGCCTGTTCCTTCGCGCCGGCGAAGCCGGGCGGGGAAGAGTGGGTGGGGCCGGCGTCGCCGCCGCCCATGATGTCCTGCTCGACGATCTTCAGCGCGAGCTGAGCCTTCGGGGAGGACACGAGGCCGGCGAGCACGTCGACCGCCTTCATGCCCGCCTCCTGCTCAGAGTGCTCCTCGGCGGGAGACTCGTTGCGCTCCTCGGCCGGCGAGCCCTCCGGGGGCATGGCGTCGGCGCCGGGAGCGGGCCTCTTCTTCGGGGGCGGGAACATCGGGATCAGCGCCCGCCGGCCACCGCGCGGGAGAGCGCCTCGATGGGCACCGTGACGTACGCGGCGGTGTCGTCGCGCAGGCGCACGACGGCCTGGCCCTCGCGGGTCGTCGAGTACCACACGCCGTAGAAGCCCTTGTGGTCCTCGAGGCCCTTGACGTTGGCGTAGGCGTCGCTGACGCCGTCGTAGGAAGAGTCGATGGTCACGAAGTGGCCCTCGATGGGGGCGCCGTCCACGAACGTCTGGGTGGGCTGGGGGAACTTCGCGTCGTGCTTGGCGACGAGCTCCGGGGCGTCGACGCCGGGCGCGACGCTCTCGGCGTTCACGTCCTGGTCGTCCTGGAGGCCGGGACCGTCGGTGCTCTCCTGCGTCGGCTCGGCCGTGGTCGGCTGGTCGATGGCGGCCGGGTTCGGGGACTCGGGCGTGCTGGCCGGGTCGCCGTACTCGACGGGATCGCGGTCGGTGCTGTCTGGGGTGCTCATAACGCTCACTCTCAGGTTGAGGCTGATGGTTGAAAGGTAAGACCTAGCTCGGCGGCATCGGTCCGGGGGGAGGTGGGGAGCCAGCAGGGGCGCCCGGAGGGCCAGCGGCCGGCGGGATGCCGGCCTGCTGCTGGGCGGCCTGGAGCTGGCCGCGACGGTCGCGGTGGGCCTGCACATGGGTCTCGATGATCTCCCGGTTCAGCAGCGGCAGCTGGCTGTACTGGGCGGTCTTCTGGAAGTCCTCATGCTCTTCGATGTGCGCGTCGTCGTTGTCGTAGTTGTTGATCGGCAGGTCCTCGGCGTCCGGCTGGGCCATCTTCCGGTTCTCCTCGAGCACCTGACGGGAGTCCCGGGTGCTGTTGGCGAAGAACTGGTCCAGGCCACCGATCTGGTACTCGGCGAGGATCTTGCGCCAGGCGCGGTCGGGGATCGCCTGACCGTTCTGGGTGAACATCATCGCCAACTGCGAGAGGGCCGCCTGCTTGGCGGCCGTGCTCTGCGGCAGGCCCGAACCGGTCTGCGCCTGGATCTGCGTGTGGCCGTTGAGCATCTTGCCCTTGAACGACTGCACGTCCCACATGCCCTCGTCGCCGGCGACGCGCAGGAACCGCTCGTCGTTGTAGAAGCGGTCCATCAGCCAGAGCATCATCGAGCCGGCCTCAGAGAGGGTGTTGTCCATCTCGGAGATGTCCGGCCCCAGCCGCGTGTCGTCGGCCTCCTGCAGTAGCTGGATGGCCGAGGCGGCCGTGACGCCCTGGGGGACGTTGGCGCCGGACACCTCGTGCTGGCCGGAGATCTCCATCATCGACTTCTCGATGCTCGGCACGAGGTTCTGGATGTAGCCCGGCATCTCCGGCACGCGCATGAACTGCGGCACCGCGCCCGGCGAGCCCGTGTCGTTGTAGATGACCTTCTCGCCCGGCAGGCCCATCCACGGGAAGTCCTCGTCGTCGATGGACGAGGGCGAGAGCAGCGGCGGGTTGCCGATGCGCTCGGCGTTCTCCTCGAGCTGGGACTCGATGCGGTTCAGGCTGATCTGCCGGGGGATGAGCTGCGTGACCGTGCAGTCCGGGACGAACTGACCAGGGACCGGGCGGCCGCGGAACATGAAGTAGGGCAGCCGCGGGTAGGGATTGGCCTCCTCGAGCAGCAGCAGGCCGTCCTTGGTCCAGATCGTGTGCTTGTCCTTGGACCAGTACTCGCGGATCTCGGCGCCCTGGGCCTGGTGCTGCGTGGCCATCCCCGAGCCCATGAAGCGGCTGAAGGCCATGCGGCCCTTGCCGATGCCGGCGGTGGGCGACTGGTCGAAGTTCAGCTGGTCGTAGAAGTCGCTGAAGTGCTCGCGGCAGTAGTCCTGCGAGAACACCGCCTTCTCGACGATGTAGCCCGCCGAGGCGATCCCCTCATCGGTGGCCATCGGGTCCACCGCAATCTCGAAGAAGTTCTTCGGGTCCACGCGGATCTCGCCCATGGCGATGGTCTTCGGCGTGAGCATGGCCGCCATCTCGGGCGGCATCGAGCCGAGCGCGTCCGGACGCAACGGGGCGCCGGAGGACTTGGCCCGGGCGACCTTGCCGGCCTGCGGGTGATCGTCGGCGTAGACGAGCGCCTTCGTGCTCTTGCCGGCCGAAGAGTCCCACCAGATCTTCCAGTAGGAGGCCGTCATGACTCGTGAGGCGAGGACGCTACCGCGCAGCTTGCGGGCCATGTCGAAGGTGCGCCAGGCGTCCTTCATCGCCATCTCGGCGAAGCGCGCGCCGCTGATGTCCTCGTCGGCCTGGCTGTTGAGGAGCACCTCCCAGTTGGGCCGCTCCTTGGTCATCTTCGCGACCTCGGTGAGGACCGCGGGCTGGATGCGGTTGTCGACGACCTTCGCGCGCCAGTCCTCGAGCTCGGGCTCGAAGACCTGTGTGCCATCCCAGGCCACCCACTGGTCGCCCGTGTAGAACGCGAGGTTCAGGAAGACCTGCGGCTCGAACGGCCGGCGCGCGGACTCGGCGGCAAGGAGCAACGCGTCCAGGTCGGCGACGGTCGAGTCAATCTGCGGCATCCGGGACTCCTCGAGTGATGGTGCCGATGCGGTTCAGGTTGGCCAGATCCTTCGGCGGGTCAGGGACAGGCCGCGGCCCCTGCGGGGCAACAAACTGCGTCTGCGGGTTGGAGAGGCGCAGGTCCAGGAGGGCGGCGCGCTCACGCTGCGCGGCCGCCGCAGCCCACTGGGCGTATCGCAGGAAGGCGATGACGACGACCACCAGAGCGACCGCTTCGATGCAGGCGATGACCGTCATGCGATGGCCATCTGCAGCGCGCCGGCCGCGTTGAAGTTGAAGCCGTTGTGGGTGACCGTGAACGGGCCAGCCTGCGTCGTCACCAAGCGGCCGGCGGCGTCATAGCCGAAGCCGTTGTGGGTGACCGTGATGGCGGTGTCGACGGCGACGGCGACCTGGCCCGCAGCAGTGAACGGCAGGCCGTTGTGGATGTAGGCCACGGTGCCTCCCGACGCGACGGCGAGCTTGCCGGCGGATGTGAAGCCGTAGCCGTGGAGCGCGGAGGTGGCGGCGTTCGTGCCGTCGCCGTCGACCGAGCCGTCGGCCTTCTTGGGCAGGCTGCTCACGCGGCCGTCCGCTTGGTCGGGCGCCGCTGCGGCTTCTCCTCCTCGACCGGCTCCTCCTTGGGCCGGAAGAGCTCCTCGAGCTTCGCGCGCTCGGCGATCTCCTCGTCGACCCGGCGGATGTAGTCCAAGGCTCCGAGGTTGCGTGCGCGGAGGTCGTCGACCTGGGCGGTCAGGCGCTCGACCTCGGTAGCGGTCTCCCCGTCGTCGCGGAGGCCCAGAAGTGCAGCGGCTGCACACAGGCACTCCTCGCAGATGATGAGGTCGTCGATGGCGACGGTCGTGACGCCAGCGAGGGGCGAGTCACCCTCCACCGTCGGCCCGTCGTAGGCGGCGCCGAAGTCGACATGGCGGCGCTCGGGGTACTGGCCGAAGCACGAAGCGCACGCGGTCGGGGGTGCGGACAGCCGAATCTTGGAGGCTGCGGACAAGTCAGTCATGCTGAGAGGTTCTCACCCGTTCCGGCGCAGCCGGGCCATGACCTGCTTCTTGTCGGGGAACGACGGCGGCTGCGAGCCCCCGACATGGACGTGAACCTGCACGCCGCCGGCCTGGTTTGCCGCCTGCTGCCCAGGGGTCGGCGTCCTGGCGTCGACCTCGTGCTGCGGCGGCACCATGCCCTCACCCTGGGGTTCAGGGTCTGGGAGCCTGGCCACGTCCTGGCTGCACGCCTGCAGGCGCTCGACGAGCCCCTGCGCGGAGGAGATGTGCTGCGAGGCAGCCGTGTAGGCCTTGATCGCTGCCTGCAGGTCGCCGCGAACGCTCATGCCTAAACCTTACGTTGAGGGTCAGTCATCGAAGACGTAGGTCGTGATCTTCTTGATGATCGTCGTCCCGCCGCCACCTGTCATCCGGTTCAGGACGCTCATCGCGATGTCGACGCGGCCCTTCACCGTGAACGCGACCGAGGCGACGTAGGCGCGCGGCACCTGGGTGCCGCGGTTGAAGACCGTTGAGAGGGTCGCCGGGGCGGCGAACGAACGCGCGGCTGAGATGCTCCGGGTGAAGGCGGTCGCGGGCGTCATCGCCGCGGTGCGCATCGCGGACACGGTCACGCTCCGGGCAACCCCAGTGGTCATGGACGCGGTGAAGGCTCGAGCGGCGCTGACACTGCGCGACACGACGGCCGTGGGCGTGACGGCCGTCGTGAGGCTGCGGCGCAGTGTGCCGGCGCGCGTCGCCGTGGTGGCGAAGGTGACCGGCGCCGCCAGCGACCGGTTGGCCAGCAGGGATCGCGCCAGGACGACGGCGAACGTGACGGCGGCAGCGCGAAGCTTCGAGATCTGCTGCGAGCCCCGGGCGGCGGTGAACGTCGCAGCCGCAGCCCCCGCCTGGTTGTAGGTGGCGTTGGCCTGCTGGAGCGCGACCGTCCACGCCGACCACCCCGCGTTGGACGCCGTGGTCAGCGTCCTCGAGGTCGTCGTCGTGCCGGCCGTGGCGATGAGGGCGTTCTCCTGGCCGACGCCGGACCCAGAGTTGTTCGCCAGGGCCGTGGTCCCGAGTGCCTCGGAGTCCTTCGTGGTGCCCGTGGGATAGGTGACCGCCGGCGCCGAGGCAAGGTTGACGGCCGTCACGGCCGCGATGACGACCCCCGAGCCGGCCTTCGTCGTCGTGACCGTTGGGGTGGCGATGGACGTGGTGTTGTTCGCCGTCGCCGCGCGGGCGGAAGCGTCGATGGGGTTCGTCTTGGAGACCCCCGACCACGCGGAGATCGCGGCCGAGATGCCGCCCGAGGATGCGTTTGTGACCGTGAACGTCGTGGGCTCCGACGCCCCCGCGAAGCGGTAGTAGGCGGCGACCGTCATCAGCGTCGCCGCCCCGTCCTGGACGATCACCGACGAGGTCAGGACCGTCCAGCCGGTGGGCGTGGTGAAGGCGGCGTTCGCCGTCGTGGCGGTGAACAGCACCATGATGTCGTCGGTGACGACACCCGTCGGCTTGTTGACCGTGACACTGGCCGCCTGTGCCGCCGCCGAGCTGGCGTTGCGGAAGGCGACCGCCATGTCAGTCCGTCAGGTCGAGCGTGAAGACGATGGCGTCCCCCGAGAGCAGCGGGATGCCGGTGAAGACATGACGCTGCTGCATCTGCTGGTTCGCGGCACCCTTCGTGAGCGTGTTGAAGCGGCCGGCCTCGGTGATCGTCTGCGTCTGCGTCGAGGTGATCGTCCCGACACAGCGGTCCGTGGTCGCCGTGGGCTGCGAGAGCGTGCCCGTCGTGCGCGCCTCCGAGCTCGCGGTGCCGAGGTCCGTGTCGGCGACGTTCTCGGCCACGGAGCCGGTGCCCCAGCCGATGAACTGCATGAGCGCACCGGCGGGGAGCTCGACGTTCTGGAGGCGGTCGATGATCCAGCCTCGGCCAACGGTGGTCAGGGCCATGGGTCAGTCCTCCGGGAGCAGGTTGCGGGTCTCGGACGGCTCGTCGGCGTCGGTGACGACGGCCTTCTCGACGAGGGTCTCGTCGGTGTCGCCGTACTCGGCGGTGACCTTCAGGTCCCAGGTCCGCGATACACGGACGGTGCGCTCAGCGGGCATCGTTCTTCTCCATCTGCTTGTACTCGAGGAAGCGCGCGACCAGCCACAGCCAGGCGCGCAGGTTGTAGACCGGCCGCGGCCGGCTGAAGTGGGAGTAGTGCTCCACGCGCCCGTCGGCGCGCACGACCCGCATGTGGCAGGCCGACGCGCCATGCAGGCGCACCTCCTGGCCGAGGCGAGGGATCATGCGATCTCCTGGTAGTGGATGGTCACCGCGACCGGCTGGGCGTTGGCGAGGTTGACGTTCACGGGCTCGTTGATCGCGCCGGTGAAGACCTCCCAGTGCGCGAGCGCGTAGCCGATGTACATGTTCACCGCGGTCGACGGCCAGCCAACGGTGACGAGGTTCGCCGAGGCGTTGTCGCTGCTGGGGATGAAGGCGACCCAGTAGACGCGGATCCGCTTGCCGGCCGCCGGCGCGATGACGGCGTTGTCGCCGGCCGTCGACAGCACGGCAGCGAAGGAGGACTTGCCGCCGGCAAAGCGCAGATCTTCGGTGCCCGCCACCAGGAGCGCGCCGAGGGAGGCGCCAGCTGGCGCCGTGTCGCGGAGGAAGCCCGCCTGCTCCTGGCTCACTTGGACCCGATCCTCTGGCGCTTGCGGCGCTTGCGCCACTTGGAGGCCAGGTCGTCCTGAAGCATCTGCTCGGGGCCGGTGAGCAGCTTCTCGTCGGCCTCGGCCCGGCCCTTCACCGGCAGCGACATCACGAGGTAGCGCAGCGCGTCGAGCATGTCGTCCTTGACCTTGATCGGCTCCTCCGGGCTCGCATCCTCGGACTGGTTGCGCCGCGCCTTCCAGCGGTAGTCGCGGAACTCCTCGACCAACTCCTCGTTCCCGGCGTGGACCAGCAGCCTCCCGGTCGACAGCCGCTCCTTAACGCGCGAAAAGCCCGCCAGGCGGCTGTTCTGGCCCGGCAGGGTGTGAATGCCGTGCTCGGCGTACTCGAGCTGCATCGAGCGGCCCGTGATGTGGCTCTTGTTCCGGGCGCTGGGGTCGATGACCACCCACCGCGGCTTGACCTCGAACCGCTCGCAGGCGGCGTGGAAGTGCTTGGCCACGTCGCTGACGGTGCCCCGGATCTTGAAGGCGTGGAAGACCTCCATCACGTCGAGCTCGTCCACCCAGGCGAAGACGACGCCCGAAGGGTGGTCCAGACCCGGGTCGATGGAGGCATAGACCGGCACCGAGGGCTTGGCCTTCTCGCCCCGGCGCGGGACCGGGCGCGCGGGGACGACGTGCTCGGCCTCGCTGAACTCGGGGTAGATCGAGCCGGCGAAGTGGACGAAGGAGCCGTTCATGCGCGCCTCGAGCAGCAGCGGGTCCTTGGCCCACTTCTTCTTCAGCCGCTCCTTCATCGCCTTGGCGGTATGCGGGTTGTCGTCCATCGACCCGGTGATGACGCGGCAGTCCTCGTCGTTGCGCGGCACGCCGCCGTCGGTGATCTCGTAGTAGACCCAGTTCAGACCGAGCAGCGGGGTGAGCGTGAAGCGCACGTCGCCGTCGCGGTCGATGAGGCGGACCAGGGACTCGTCGAACTGCGCGCGGCCCTTGGCGCCGGGCGGCTCCTCGTCGAAGTGGATCCGGTCAACGTCCGCGCCGGCGTAGGCGTCCACGTCCATGTCGTGGGTCAGGAAGTCCCACCACGAGCCGTCGGCGAACTGCAGCATGCGGGTGCGCTCGTTCCAGGCCTTCTGGAAGTCGCCCTTCCAGAGCGCGCCGGCGGGGATGACGCGGCGCATCTTCGGCAGCCACACCTTCGTGAGCGCGTTCGGCAGGTCGACGACGACGACGCGGCAGCGGTAGTCGCCGTTGTAGGGCTTGCGCCGGTAGCCCTCAAGCCACGGCGGGACGAACTCGGGCGGGAGCGTCTGGATCGCGTCGTCCATGAGGCCGCCGTGCGTCTTGCCCCAGCGGTTGCCGGCGATGGCGGCCGCGATGAAGAGCCCGTCGGTCGAGCACTCGTGGTAGGCGATCTGCCCGCCGGTCCCGCGGCCGTCGTGCGGCACGTAGCCCCAGAGCGGGTTGGACTCGAGGTCCCGCTTGAGCCGCGCGATCTTGGCATACCACTCGCGCTGCTCGGCCTCCGGGAGGGCCAGCAGCGCGTCGTAGTCGACCTCGAAGGGTGCAGCGGGCACGCACCGGAAGTTACTGCGGACAGAGGCGTCAGCCGACGAGGGCGCGGCGCGCAGCCTCTCTCTTGACCGCGGCGGCCGACATCAGGGCGCGAGCACACTCGGGCGAGCACGACTTCGCGCGCTTGCGCTTCGTTGGCGGGGGCTCGAAGTCCCGCCCGCACACCTCGCACGCCTTGACCCGCGGATGGCGGTCGTTATGCAACCGCGAGTGCTCGCGCGGCGAGAGCGCCTGGAGGTTCGCAGGATCGTTGTTGAGCGGATCCCCGTCGATGTGGTGAACGTGCCAGCCGGTCGGGATCGGCCCGTGGTGCTGCTCGTAGATCACCCGATGCGCCGAGAGGGTCTTCCCGGCGATCTTGAGCTTCTTGTAGCGCGGCATTAGTCGACCAGCGCCTTCAGGATGGCACCGGCCAAAAGGACCGGAATTGCGTTGCCGACCTGCTGGAACCGCTTGGTCTTCGTGCCCTGCCACGGGTAGTCGGCGGGGAAGGACTGCAGCACCCCGGCCTCCTCAATGGTCACGCGCACGGCGTTCGTCCCGGCGCGACCCTCGTAGTCGTTGCGGCCCGCGTCGAGATCGGCCTGGCTGACCTTGTGGCCCGGCGGGTGAATCCGCGGGTCGCACGCGACGGTCGTCGCCGGGCGCTCCTCCACCCACGACACGTTATTCAGGCGGGCGCCGAACCGCATCGTGGGCGCCGGCTCGTCGAGGTGCCGCGAGGCGTCGTTCGCGTTCGTACCGGCCCGCAGGACCCACCGAGGTGGGTTGTGCCCGAAGGCCAGCGAGGGCGCGGGCTCGTCCAGCTCGCGCTCGGCGGCGCGCGGGCGTTCGTTCGTCGCCCTGAAACACCACCGACCCGCCGCCTGCTCGTCGTAGATCACAGCGCGGGCCGCCGAGCCGCCGACCTTCTCCTTGTCAGGGCCGCCCGTGCCGCTCGAACACGCGATCACCGGGTATGGCCGCTCGGTCATGCCCCACCCGAGCGCATCGGCCATCGACACCCACGGCAGCAGCCCATGGTCGTCGGGATGCACCCGCCGCTGCGGCTCCATGTCGAACAGGCCCTCGGCGTCGTTCTTCCGCGTCGGCAGGTATCGCTGATGCGTCGGCGGCGGCTGAGACACCGTGCGGGTCCGGGAGGCGATGAGAATCGCCCGTTTGCGGGTCTGCGGCACCCCGTACTGCTCGGCGGACAGAATCCCCGTCCAGACCGAGTAGCCCAGCTTGCGGAGGCTGACGGCCATGATCTCCCAGAGCGGCAGCACCGGGGGGACCTGCTCGAGCGCGATCCACTCCGGGTTCAGTGCCAGCGCCCAGCGCATCGGCTCGAGGACCAGATGCCCGCGCGGGTCGCCGCACGCGGCGTCGAGCTCCTCGATGGGCATCGGGTCGCCGTCGGCCATCCGCTGCAGCGCCTCCACGTACACGCCAAGGGCGCCGCGACCCGCGCCCTTCCCGGCCGTGCTGAAGGCCTGGCACGGCGGGGAGGCGATCAGGCCGTGGACCCGCGTCCCCGGCCACCCCACGACGGGGTCGGTGAGATCGACGGCGGCCACGTCGCACTGCATCGTGCGCAGGCCCGCCGCGCGCCGCGTCGCGCAGGCGTTGTCGTCGAACTCCAGGCCGATGGGGCTGATGCCCATGGCTTCTGCGGACAGATCCCAGCCGCCGGGGCCCGCAAATAGGTCGATTACGGTCATGAGGGCCTCAGCAGGTCGAGCATGGACGAGGCCACCACTTCGCCGCGCGGGCGCTCGCCGCCGACGAGCGGCAGGTAGCCGTAGGGGTGGTACTGCACCGACACGCGCCAGGTGCCGTTCTTCAGGAAGGGTGCGCCGATCACCGTGCCCTTCGACAACGGCTGCGGGTTGTGGACCTGCACCAGCGAGCCGAGCGGCGGGACCCAGGGTGGCTTCATGCCCGCACCCCGAAGTCGGCCTCGAGCGACCACGCCATCCCCAACGCCTCCGCGAAGATCTCCACGCCCTGCGGCAGGGCCGAGCGCGGGATGCGGAAGACGTGGTTGTCGAAGTCGCCGTGGTGCTTGCGGCACGCCGGCACCCAGCAGGACGGGTGCCAGATCACCTCGTCGAGCAGGTCCTTGCGCTCGCCGGTGAACTGCCGCTTGATCCGCTGCTTAGGGATCAAGTGGGCTTTATCCATGGGGCCATCACAGGGCGTGTCGACGAACGGCGCGAGGAAGCAGCTCACTCCACGCACCCCGGAGGATCGGACGGGCGGTGGGTCCAGTCGGGGTCCCGAGCCCACGAGAGCACCTGGGACATGTGCAGCGGCTGCACTCGCCCCGGCTCTGCCAGCGCAACCTCCGCGATGAGCGCCATCGTCCACGCCGCCTGATCCACGCCGTCCGGGTTCAGCTCGACCTTCGGGCGCGTGGCGATGTCGTGGAGGGCCGCGCGGAGCCTTGCGATCTCCTCGTCCGCCGCGTCGGTAGGCAGCGAGCTCACTGCGCCACCGGCTCGGTGGGCGGATCCTCGGCGGCGCGACGGTGGTCGGTCGCTTCGTCGATCAGGCGCTGCAGCACGAGCGAGCGCGGCCGGCCATCCGCCAGTCGCTCGAGCTTCTCCAGGTGCTCCTCCGAGAGCATGACGTGGATGCGGGGCATCTCTCTCCAGTCGTTGAGGGGACAGAACCCTCGCACGTCCAGCGGACAGACCACGGGTGGGCGTCCTTGTGCAAACAGACCCCCGGTGACACACTTGCCCCATGGGACCCATCGAACGCCTGGTTATGTGGCTCGAAGACAACGGCTGGGGCCTCTTCCTCCTGGCCGGCATCGCCTTCAGCATCTGGATGACCGTCGGCCGCTAGGCCTGACACACCCCGCAGCGGCACGTCGGGGCATGCGCCGGCCTGGACGGCGCGACCCGCTGCCTGGCTTCGCGCACCGCCTCCACCGGCAAGGGGGCGGTCTCGCGCTCCAGGCGCTCCTCGCAGGCCCTGATCATCCAGCGCGTGAGCGGCACGTCGCCACGGGCGGCATGCATCCGCTCCAGCAGGTCTTCAGGCAGGCGGAACGAGGTCGAGGCGAGCATGGGCCAGACCGTAGTGCTAGTGCGGGACAGAGCGGTACGTTGCGGTACAGGCTGAAGGTGGGGGGCTAGTGCAGGAGGGGCCAGTGACTGCATTGCACGCTCGCGAGCTCGCGCCCTCCCCCCCCGGGGGCATGCCCGCCCACGTCGTGCGAGTGCGGGCGATTGCAGGGTTGCCGGCCGCTGCCCGGGATCAGGTCACATCCGATTCGATCCCTGCCCGCGCGTCAGCGCCAGCGCCAGTGTGCGTGCGCAGAGGGGGAGGGGTGGACAACGGACTAGGTGTATGAGCGCACGCAGGCCTGCATCCGATGGCGGATCCGACGGCGCATGGCTGCTGTACCCCACGAGTACACATAGTCACGGGCGGGCGACGACGAGCAGCGCGCGCAGCATTGACGGGCACCCCATCCCCCAGAGCTGAAGGGGCATCCGTCGCAGCTCCTATCAACCCTCATCCGTCCCTAGTTCCCGGGCCGCATCCTCTGTCCGCACAATCTTTTCCTCTCCGGCCTTGACAGCACGCTAGGGGGTGTGCGAGGGTTCTGGTCGTCGGTTGACCCCGACAACCTCAGCCCCCTCTCTTCACTGGAGATCCCAATGTCTGACTTTGACTTCTTCCCCCGTGCGCTCCGCCCGCTCGCTGCAGAGCTGCAGTCGCACGACGTGGCCTTCGGAATGGAAGACCTTGGTGGAGGCTTCAACGCGCTGTCCGTCGCCATCGACGACGAGCGGGTCCTCTACCTGCAGGACGACGAGACCGCGTCGGACTACTACGACGACGACGACTCATTCATCCGCTACGTGGTCGCGACACCCGACGAAGAGCTGATGAGCGGGTGCGACTGGACGACGCACGCATCGGCTCTCACCGCCCGCGATGCCGCGCTGTACGTCGTGCTGCAGCTCTCCGACGCCATGGTCGATGGCGACGCGGTCGACGCGTACGTCCTGCTGTCCGCCGCTATGCGTCGCGCGCTGGAGGGCTAGTCCGATGCTCCGTATCGATGCTCTCTCGCCTCTCGCGACGCTGTCCGCCCCGACCGATGTGCGGGAGTGGGGACGGACGATGGGTATCACCCAGGCCGCCGCATTCCCGTGTCGTCGCCGGGCTGTCCTCACCGGGGAAGATGCCGTGCCCGTCCTACGGCCTGCCCGCTGCTGAGTGCAACGTCGGATCCCGCCTGCGGGCAGCGTCGACCGATGCCCGCCCGACGGTGTGCGGCGACTGTTACGCGCTGAAGGGGTCCTATCGGATGTACCCGGAGGTCATCCCGGCGCAGTACCGGCGACTGGCATCCGTGCGCCTGGCGCTGTCCGGTCCGGCGCCGCGCGCCGAGTGGATCCGGGCGATGGTCACGCTCATCGGATGGCAGTGCCGGGAGTCCGGCGTCTTCCGCTGGCACGACTCAGGGGACCTGCAGTCGCTCGAGCATCTCGCGTTGATCGTGGACGTTGCCGACGCGCTGCCATGGGTTCGGTTCTGGATGCCCTCCCGCGAGGCTGGCGTGCTCGCATCGTGGATCCGTGCCAACGGGCCACTGCCCGCGAACCTGAACGTGCGCCAGTCGGCCGCGCTCGTCGACCACTACCCGAACCCCGACCGCGCCGGTAACGGGCGCACGTTCTCCGCGGTGTCGACGGGCGGTGAGCTGCCCGCCGGCGCGTGGCAGTGCCCGGCATACACCCAGGATGGCGAGTGCGGCGACTGCCGCGCATGCTGGTCGCCGGATGTCCCGCTCGTCGTCTACCCGCTGCACTAGTTCTGTCCGCTGCTACTGGCGAAACCCTGCCCAGCAGGGTCCGGGACGGGATGACTACCCGCCCGCTGATGAGCCAAGTCACCACCCGATTGGAGCCACGCTATGCCCGCCTCACCATCCGAGACCCTCGAGCAGCTGCGCAAATCAACGCGACGACTGGAGCAGGCATGACCCCCGTGCAGCGCAACGCAACGCGAGCCGTGTCCGCCATTGAGGCGGCCGGTGGGCTCTACAACCTGACCGGCCTGGCCGGCGAGCTCGGGCTGTCGCGCCAGCGCATGTCCCAGCTCGCTGGCCGTGAGGACTTCCCGCAGGGCCTCGAGCTGAACGGCGAGGCCGACAAGCTGTGGCTGCTCGATGAGGTCAAGGCGTGGGACGAGGCGCGTCATGCGTGACGAGCTCGAGTTCGTCGCCGTCCTGGCGCTGATCGTCGCGCTGACGGCGGCCGGCATGGTCGCCTTCTGGTGGACGGCCTTCTGTCTGTTGTCTCTATGGGCAGGATGACCACACGGGGCTACGCTCCGTGGCTAATGGCAGGATCTCAACACGACTTGGAGGGAGTGGACGGATGAGCAACATCGACAACCCACGCAGTGACGAGAGGGTGGCTACGGTCCGGGTGCCTGCGGACAAGCTGCGCGTGGGCGACCGCACGACCTACGGGCGCGTCGCGTTCGCGGAGTACGTCGGCTGGATCACCGGCCTGAACTCTGTGCAGATCGGACTCGGCGAGGAGGGCAAGAAGCCCGTGTTCGCTCGGCGGCGCGGGTCCGAGCCGGGCGTCTACTACCCCGGCGCGTGGACGTTCCACGTCGCCGCCAGCGACGCGACCGCAATCCTTGCGAGGCCGACGCTCATGGACCTGCACTACGGGCGTGATGGGGCGACGGCATGACCCCGCTCCCGGGCACGTCGAGCGTGAAGCCGTGCGTCTACCGGTGCCGCTGCGCGGACTGCGGGTGGGTCGGGTACCGGCGCGGATGGTTCCGTCCTGCGCCCGCGCCGTCGACTCCGGAGTCGCGTGTCCACGTCGACTCCTGCCCGCAGTGCGGAGCGGAGCGTGTGCTCGGCCTCAGCCCTCGACTCGAAAGCTGGTGGAAATGACCTCCTCCGGAGCCCCACGATCGGGCATGACGATCAGCGCGCTGATCTACTGCCGCGTGTCGACCGAGGAGCAGGGCATGTCCGGCTTCTCGCTCGAGCACCAGGCCGACGTATGTGCAGCCGCTGCACATGGCCGCGGCTGGGATGTGCGCCGCACGCTGCGCGAGCGCGCGTCCGGCAAGAGCACCGCGCACCGGCCCGTGCTCGCCTCGGCGCTCGAGGATCTGTCCTCGGGCGCCGCCGGCGCGCTCATCGTGTCGCGCCTGGACCGCCTCTCGCGGTCGACGGCGGACTTCTACATGCTGATGGACCGCGCCGCCAAGGAGGGCTGGTCGCTCGTCTGCCTCGAGCCGGCCGTCGACATGTCCTCGCCGTTCGGGCGGGCCATGGCCGGCATGGCCGCCGTCTTCGCGCAGCTCGAGCGCGAGCTCATCTCCCAGCGCCAGCGCGATAGCGCCGCCATCCGCAAGGCGAAGGGCATCTACTCCAACGGCAGCGAGCGGCGCCGGGTCGACGAGGGCGTGGCACGCGAGATCCTGCGGATGCGCGGGCGCGGGATGAGCTACGTGAAGATCGCGCGGGCGCTGGAGATCGAGGGCTACCGGCCGCCCAGGGGCGGCGCGTGGTCGATCTCCACCGTCCGCGCGGTGATCTCTAGGGGGTGATGCGGAAGACGAAGTTGTTCTGGTTCGTCGTGTCCTTGTCGCTGTAGACCTTGCCGGCGCCGTAGGCGGTGGTGAGCGCGGACAACAGCGTCGAGGGGACGAACGGCTTCCCCTGGTCGAACATCAGCACGATGTGGATGTTGAGGGGACCCGTGCTCGTCTGGGTGGGCAGCGACCCCACGTCGGTCACGGTCTGGGCGGCGGACTTGGGCATGAGCGCAGACTAGGCAGGCTCGCGGCGGATCCGCCCCTGGTGCGTGAGGTGCCACGCGCCGCAGAGCGTGCAGCGGTACACGCGCAGCACCGTGCCATCCCTGAGCGACTTCATGCGCAGCGACGCCTGGCTCTCGGCGTGCTGACGCTTGCGGAAGGACTCCTTGCCGCAGGCTGGGCAGTCAGGCGGCTTGCGCACCCGACTTCCCATTCTGCGCCAACACGTCCCACAGCTCGACGCGGACGTGCGCCTCCTCACCGGGGTTTGCCCAGCGCCTGACCTGGCGTGAGTCGACGATGTGCGCGTCGTCCTTGAACGCGCAGTCGTTGAGGGCGTCGCTGACGAGCTTGACGACGTTGTCCAGGTCTGGGCGCGTCAGCGGGTACGGCAGGCGCTCGCCGGCGGCGCTGAGCGTGCCGTCGCGCTTCCAGTGACTCGCCGGCCGCTCGACGACAGCTTCGAGGTAGAGCCGCACCGGCCCGAGCGGCAGCCGTCCGGCGCCGGCGGCCTGCCATGCGGCGCGGACCTCGCGCTCGGCCTTCACGGTGTCGGCCGGCGTGTACGTGCGGCCGTTGCCGAACTTCGGCCTGCCCTTGCCCACCGGCTTGCCGGGAATCACGACGGCGATGCTGCCCGAAACTGGCGGTAGGCCGGTCATGCTGGGATCTCCTTCGCAATGGCGCGGACGGGCTCGGCGGTGGGCAGCCCTTCGCCGTCGTAGGCGCACCAGGAGAACGGCACACCGTCCCACTCGCCGTCCCACCACAGCGCGCCGGGCATGCCGCACGCGGACCCGAGATCATGGACGGCCTTGTATGTCCAGCGGTCGAGGTCGGCGACGTGATCCGCGCACACGAACCCGCACGCGGTACCCCAGTCGACGTGCTTGACGGCAGGCTTGCCGCACAGGCTCTCGCGGCCCTCGAACACGCCCATGAGCCGCATGCACGTGCGGTCGGCGTCCAGGTACTCGTTGCCCAGCGGCGGCGGAGTGCTGCCCGAAGGCGTCGGTCCGGTCATGGCTTGCTCCCGAGCGTGCCGCCGAGGGGCGACACGACAGGCGACGGCACGAACGTCCCGGCGTTCAGTTCGATGGCCGAGTGCCCGTCCGTGCCGCGACTCACGACCCAGAGGGCATCCCCAGATACGTCACTGGACGGGGTGGTCATACGTCGATGCCCTCGGCGCGCGCGCGGCGGATCTCCCTCACGTCGTAGAGGGAGATCGTGATCCCGACGATCAGGCCGACCGCCAGGAAGATCGCGCCCTTCATGCGGCGGCCCGCTTCTCGTCCTCGATGCGCTGGCGCGCGCCGGCCGCCGCGATGTCGCGGCACTGCTGCTGCTGGCGCTCGTTCAGGTTGTCCGGGTGCCAGCCGGTGCGGACGTGAGAGACCGACTGCATCACCTCGTCGAAGGAGCAGTCCTTCTCGAAGGCGACCTGGTCCAGGTGCTCGCGGCGGTGAGCCACCGCGCAGCCGTCGAGGTCGAGGCTGGTGACGATGACGCAGTCACCGCCGTGCAGCACCACCTCGTCGCCCACCGCCCAGTAGCCCATGGGGCCGATGACGAAGCGCGGGTCGTGGTCGTAGTAGATCTTGGCGAACGGGGTAGTCATGCCAACTCCTTGGTGGTGGTGTAGATCTGCTCAACCTCCGCGCCGCACTCCTTGCAGGACACGTCGTCGTCGGTGAACAAGAGGGGGCGGTACATGGGGTCGTCCCAGTACGCGCGGCAGCACGGGCACTTGAAGCGCGCGTTGCCGTGGTCGTCGATGCGGGCGCCGCCCGAGAGCACCTCGAGGGCGACGCGGAGGGTGGCAACGCGGGAGGGCAGGCTCTCCTGCGCCTTGCGCTCGCGTGCTGCCTTGCCCCGGGCGATGAAGCCCTCGAGCTTCACCTCGTCACGGCAGATCAGCTCGATGTCGTCGTGGCGCACGCCGTTGGCGCCGACGAAGGCGTCGATGGTCGCGCCGTCGATGGCGTCCTTGATGTCCTGCACGGTGTGGCCGTCGTCCAGGCGGGCCGAGATGACCTTGCGGCGCTTGGTGCCGAGCTTCACCCGGCCGCTGTCACCGCGCAGCACCTGGCGCCAGTAGAGGAAGACCTCCTCGATGTCGGCGGCCTTGACGTGCTGGAGCTGGCGCTGCTCGAGCTCCTTCTGCAGCGCCTTCACCTTGCGGCGCTCGACGCGGAGCGCGACCTCGACGTTCTCGAGGTCGACCATCATCGAGGTCATCTGCGCCTTGGTCCGTGTGCAGCGGCTGCACACACCGGACGGGTGCGGCATGGTGGCAGCGGACAGATCCTGGCCCGAGTCCGCAAGCGTCATCTGCTCCATTATCCGTCCTCTGTCCTAACCGATAGCTGCTAAACGACAGCCACGGCCACGCGGCCGGGGACTCGGTCCTGCGGTCCGTCAGCCATGCGCTCCGCGAGCGACTGCGCGACAGCGACGACCTCGCGCGCCTCGGCGGCGACGAGTTCGCGGTCATCCTCGCCCACTCCGCCGCCGACGAGGCACGCCGCGTCGCGGGGGAGCTGCTCGAGGCGGTGCGGTCGCTGAGCATCGTCGTCGGCGGGCGCGTCATCCGCCTCACCGCGAGCATCGGCGTGGCCACGTTCGACGCGGCGGCGACGAGCGCGGAGGACGTCCTGGCGGTGGCCGACCAGACGATGCACACGGCGAAGGACGCCGGCCGCAACTGCGTCGTCGTCGCCGACCCGGCGCAGGGCGGCGCCGTGCTGCGCGGGCGGGGGTTCCAGATCCGCGAGGCGATCGAACATGGTCGCTTCTGCCTCCACCTGCAGCCGATCCTCGAGCTCGCGACGGGCCGGATCGCGCGGCACGAGGCGCTCGTCCGCATGGTCGACGACGACGGCGGGCTCGTCCCGCCGGACGCGTTCATCGGGGTGGCCGAGCGACTCGGGCTCATCGGGGCGATCGACGAGTGGGTCCTGCGCCGCTCCGTCGAGCTGCTCGCCGAGCACCCGGACCTCGTCCTGGAGGTCAACGTCTCCGGCCGCTCGGTCGGCGATCTCGCGATCCCCCGCTTCATCGAGCAGGAGGTCCGGGCGCGCGACGTCGACCCCGCGCGCCTCATCCTCGAGATCACCGAGACGGCCGCGATCGCGAACATGGACGACGCGCGGCGCTTCGCGGACGCGCTCAGCGCCCTCGGGTGCAGCTTCGCGCTCGACGACTTCGGGGCGGGCTTCGGCTCGTTCTACTACCTCAAGCACGTCCCGGCCGACCTCCTGAAGATCGACGGGGACTTCATCGCCGGGCCGCGCAGCCACGTCGACGAGCTCGTCATCCAGTCGATCGTGCGGATCGCCCGCGAGCTCGGCAAGCAGACCGTCGCCGAGTACGTCGGGGACGAGGAGACCGTGCGCGCGCTGCGGGAATGGGGCGTCGACTTCGCGCAGGGCTTCCACATCGGCCGGCCGTTCCCGGCCGAGGAGCTCGGCGCGGGGCGCTGAGCGGCCGCGCCCTAGCGGCTTCGCGGGCGCCCGGGCTGGGTAGAACGCGACCATGACGACCACCATCAAGGACGACGACCTCTTCGGGGACGAGCACGTCCGCGCCTACCAGGAGACGGACGGTGCCCGCGGCTACCACTGGCGAGGCACGACGATCCTGCTGCTGACGACGACCGGCGCCAAGAGCGGCGAGCCGCGCACGACGCCGCTCATCCACCGGACCGACGGCGACCGCTACGTCGTCGTCGCCTCCCAGGGCGGCGCGCCCGAGCATCCCGCGTGGTTCACGAACATGCAGCAGACGCCGGAGGCCGAGGTCCAGGTGCTCGGCGAGAAGATCCCCTTGCGGATGACCGTGGCCGAGGGGACCGAGCGGGCGCGTCTGTGGGACGCGATGGTCGAGGCCTGGCCCGCCTACGAGGACTACCGGGCGAAGACCGACCGCGAGATCCCCGTCGTCGTCCTCGAGCCACGCTGAGCGGGAGGAACGCTCAGGGTCCGCTCAGGAACCGGCGCCATCCTGTGGGGGCCATGACGACCCCCGCAGGCCCCACCCCGCCCAGGCCCTCGCGTCGCGAGCGCACCCGGCGCATCCGCCGGCTCGCCGTGACGTGGACCGTCGTCGCGTTCGCCGCGGTGTGGGGTGTCATCTACGTCCAGATGCGCGACGGGAAGGACCCGGCCCTCGGGACCGGCGTCACGAACGCCGCCGCGACGACGAGCGCCCCCGCCGGCGCGCCCGCCTACGTGGACCCGGGCGAGGGCTACGTCGACCCCGGCGGTGGCTACGTGGCGCCGAACGACCAGTACGGGGGCGGCCCCGGCTACGACGACGGCGGCGGCGCCGTGCAGCAGGGTGGCGGCGGCGGGGTCACGACCCGCCAGTCCTGAGCGTCCGGGCCGGCGGGGCGACACGGCGCCCGGGCGCGCGGATACGCTCGGCGGGGTGACCGACGACGCTCCGCTCCGCTCCGCGTGCTCGTGGCCGAGGACCAGGCGCTCCTGCGCCAGGGGCTCGTACGGCTGCTCGGGGACCTCGGCTTCGTCGTCGTCGCGGAGGTCGCGGACGCGGACGAGCTGCTCGTCGCCGTCCACGAGCACACGCCCGACGTCGTCGTCGTCGACGTCCAGATGCCGCCGGACCTCACCGACGACGGCATCCGGGCGGCGCTGCGCATCCGGCGCGAGCTGCCCGGGACCGGGATCCTCGTCCTCTCGCAGTTCCTCGAGGAGCACTACGCCCTCGACCTCATCGGGGAGGACGCGAGCGGAGTCGGCTACCTGCTGAAGGACCGGGTGGCGGACGCGGAGGCGCTGGCGGACGCGATCCGCCGGGTCGCCGCGGGCGGCTCGGCGCTCGACCCGGAGGTCGTCGGGCGCATGGTCTCCCGCAAGCGCCGCGACAGCCAGCTCGACGCGCTCACGACCCGCGAGCGGGAGGTGCTGGCGCTCATGGCGGAGGGGAAGTCCAACCCCGGCATCGGCGCCGCGCTCGGCGTCACCCCGCCGCGGTCGAGAAGCACGTCACCGGCATCTTCCAGAAGCTCGGCCTCGGCTACGAGCAGTCCGAGCACCGCCGGGTCATGGCGGTGCTGGCGCGACTGCGCGCCGGCTAGACCCGCACTAGGGTGGCCGGATGCTGCGGGTCCTCTCCTACGCCTACTGGGCGCTCATCGTGATCACCTGCCCGTTCTTCTTCGCGGGCGCGGTGCTCATCTGGCTCGTGACGCTCCCGTTCGACCGGCGCAAGGTCATCCTGCACCAGTACTCGTGTGCGTGGGCGGTGTTCTTCATCGTCATCAACCCGCTGTGGAAGGTGCGGGTGACGGGCCGGGAGCACCTGCACTGGCGGGGGCCGGCGGTGCTCGCGGCGAACCACGCGTCGCTCATCGACATCCTCGTCCTGTTCCAGCTCTTCCGCCCGTTCAAATGGGTGTCGAAGATCGAGAACTTCAAGCTCCCGTTCATCGGCTGGAACATGCGCCTGAACGGCTACGTGCCGCTGCTCCGAGGGGACCGCACCTCGGTCATGGAGATGCTCGAGCGCTGCTCGAAGCTCCTGAAGCAGGGGAGCCCGGTGCTCTTCTTCCCGGAGGGGACACGGTCGCGGGACGGGACGCTGCGCCCGTTCAAGGACGGCGCCTTCCAGCTCGCGCGCCGGCACGACGTGCCGCTCGTCCCGATCGCCGTCCACGGGACCGGGGCGGCGCTGCCGAAGCACGGCGTGGTCCTGCAGGAGCACGTCGATGCGTGGGTCGAGATCCTCGAGCCGATGGACCCCGCCGACTACCCGTCCGTCGAGGCGCTGCGGGACGCCGCGCGCGACCGCATCGCGGCGGCGCTCGCGACGCGCTGAGCCGCGGCCCGGTCAGGCCGCCGGCGCGAGGGGCAGCCGCGCCCGCACCGTCGTCCCGCCCCCGGCCGGGCTGACGAGGACGAGGTGGCCGTCCGCCGCGGCGACGCGGTCCTCGAGGCCCCGGAGGCCGGAGCCCGCCTCGACGTCCGCGCCGCCGGGCCCGTCGTCGACGACCTGGACGACGAGGTCGCCGTCGTGCTCGCCCGCGCAGACGGTGATGCGGGCGGCGGTCGGCGCGTGCTTCGCGACGTTCGTCAGCGCCTCGGCGACGACGAAAATAGGCGGTCGCCTCGAGCGACGCCGGCCAGCGGGTCGGCGGCACGTCGATCTCGACCGGGAGCGGCGCCCGGACCGTGAGGGCGGCGACGGCCGCCGCCAGGCCGCGGTTCGTGAGGATCTCGGGGTGGATGCCGGCGACGAGGTCGCGCAGCTCGCCGATCGCCGCGCGGGCGTCCCGGGCCGCCTCCTCGAGCGTCGCGGCCGCCGCCTCGCGGTCGGTGCCGAGTTGGGCTCCCGCCCGCTGGAGCGTCATGAGCAGGTGGACGAGCCGCTGCTGCGCGCCGTCGTGGAGGTCGCGCCCGATGCGGTGGCGCTCGGCATCCGCCGCCGCCACGATGCGGGCGCGCGACGCCTGCAGGGACTGCAGGCGCGTGCGGTCGATCGCCTCGCGCCGCCGGTGCGCCTCGGCCTCGAGCTGGTCGGAGATGTCGCGGAAGGCGACGACGGCGCCGCGCGCCCCGCGCATCGGCAGCGGCGCGCTCGAGTAGGCGACGGGGACCATCGACCCGTCGCGGCGGACGAACCAGTCCTCGTCGACGCGCACGGTCTCGCCGGTGCCCCGCGGGCGCAGCATCGGGCAGTCCTCGGCCGGGAACGGCGAGCCGTCCGGGTGCTTGTAGTGGATCGTCGGGTGGGTGATCCTCCCGAGCAGCTCCGACGGGTGGTCGTAGCCGAGGACGCGCAGCGCCGCCGGGTTGAGGAACTCGACGCGCCCGTCCGGGTCGACGAGGTAGATCGCGTCGGCGACCGTGTCGAGCAGCGCCTCGAGCAGCTCGCGCGGCGCCGAGGCGATGAGCCGGCTGACGACCTTCGCGCTGGGTTCGGGCGCGCGCTCCACCGCCCTCAGCCAGGCTCGGTCGCGGCCGGGTTCGCACGAGCGGCAACCCCGGGGAGCGCGATGCGGCAGAAGTCCTCGCCGAACGGCGTGAGGAGGATCTGGCGACGGACGGTCTTCGCCTTGCTGCCGCGCCCCCCTGAGTGCAGGGCGGCGAGGACGTCGGGCTGGGCCTCCAGGACCTGGTAGCGCAGCGGGTCTGCGAGCGGCTCGCGGGAGAACCAGATGAGCCCGAGGCGGAAGAGGTTGTTCAGGTAGGCGGGCACGCGCTCGAGGTAGCGACAGCCCGCGTTCTGCCCGATCATCGAGAGGCCCGGCGCCACCATCGACGTGCCGATGAGCGGCGAGTTGATGAGCGGCGTCTTGCCGGTGCGCACGTCGACCGACGGCTGCGGGCCCTCGATCGCGAGGTAGCGCAGGATGCGCGCCTCGTCCGGCGCGATGTCCCCGATGATGCGCTCGTAGGCGGGGTGCGCGGCCTCCTCGTAGCTCACGTCGTTGGACTTCTGCAGGAGGTCGGCGCCCTTGTCCTGCAGCGAGCGGAGGTCCCGCGCGGCGCTCGCCCGGGCGGTGGCGGCCGGGTCCTGCGGAGCGGACGAGGAGGCGGCGGCCGCGCGGCGCTCGCGGAGCGCCTCGGGGAGTCGCTCGTCGAGCGCCGTGATGCCGAGGACCTCGCGGGCGTAGCCCTTCACCGAGTGCTCGACGTCGCGGAGCAGCTCGGCCGCGGACTCGCCGCTCACCGCCGCCCGCACGACACGGTTGCCGGCCCGCACGTAGGCGTTCGCCGTCCAGCCGGCGGTGCGGACCCCGGCGCCGAAGCCGATGCGCACGAGGCCGGGCAGCGCCTTGGACACCGAGCCGACGGTCGGCACCGGCGAGTAGGCGGGCTCGCCGCCGTTCACGTCACGATCGCTCATGCCTATACCCCGAAGATGCCCAGGTGGATGAGGCCGCCCGCGAACCCGAGGACGGCGCCGTGGACGTACAGCATCCACTCGTCCTCCTTGATCGCCGACCGGAGCATCTCCTGGAAGTCGACCGACGGCATCTCCTGCATGCGCGTCGTGATGAGGTCGCGGATGAGGGCGCTCTGGCGGGCGTTGAACTCCGGGTCGCCGAGCGGGGTCATCGTGTAGTCGACGGCGTCCGTCGCGACCGAGTCGCGGATCGCGTCGTACTCCTTGCCGCCCATCGCGACGCGGACGGCGGCGCGCGCCGGGCCGGTCGCGCGGTCGACCGCGGGGCGCATCGCCGTCTCGATCATCGCGCGCGTGCGGTCGGCGCGGACGCCGGTGAGCAGCTCGTTGCCGATGTTGTTCAGCGTGACGATCTCGTCCGCGATGAGCTTCGCGTAGATGCCCGCCACCTCGGGCTGCCGGCGCAGGAAGAGCCCGTGGAACTTGACGCCGAGGATGTACTTCGGCTCGACCGGGACGAAGATGAGCGACATCGCGAGGAGGTTCGTGAGGTACCCCACGAACGTGCCGAGGATCGGCAGCAGCCACCAGTACGCGAAGTTGTGCGTGATGAGGAAGACCGGGATGCCGAGCAGGAACCCGAAGTAGAAGCCGAAGTTCACCATGAGCTTCAGCTCGCGGTCGCCGATGTCGAGGAAGATCCGGTTCGCGAGCTCGGGGTGCGCCTCGAGGTGCTTGATGACCATGAGCTTCACGTCGAGGAGCTGGTCGATGTTCTCGCCGATCTGGTCGGTGACGGCGTGGACGATCTGCGGGAGCTGCGCGCGCACGCGGGCGTGGACGGCGTCCTTCACCCGCGGCGGCACGTCCTGCCACAGCTGCGGGTGCTCGCGCAGCATGATCTGCTCGACGAGCTCGTGGATGTCGCGCTCGGAGGTCTGGAGGATGTGCTCGGCGATCTTCTCGGGCTCGAGCCGGTGGTAGAACTCGCCGGGGCTGCCGAGCTTCGAGATGCCCTTGTCGACGGCGATCGAGCCCATCTTCGCGGCGCGCGACGGGACGATCCCCTGCCAGCCGAACCTGCCGCGGATGAGGCCCGGGATCTCCTGGAAGCGGCGCGGCAGCAGGTCGGCGACCGTCCGCAGCCCGGGGACGCGGAACCCGACGAACTGGATCGGGTTGAACAGCATCCAGACACCGGTGAGGTTCGTCACGTAGCCGATCGCACCGGTGAAGAGCGGGATGATGATGAACTGGAACTTCTCCACAGGTGCGTGTCCCCACTGCTCAGGCCCGCCGAACGGGGACCCCCGCCGGCCGGGCCGCAATCCTAGTGTGAAACACGACCACCGGCGAGCGAAGCGACGGCGCCGATCATTCGCGGGTCAGCGGCCGGCGCGCTGCAGCGCGTCGCGCCGCTCGCGGAAGAAGGACAGGACGGCGGCCTGCGGGTCCTCGGCGGTGCGCAGGGCCTCGTAGCCGAGCTCGGCCCCGGCGAACGCGGTCGCGTTCCACAGCGGCCCGCCGGGCTGCTTCGCCCACGGGGTGACGTAGGCGTACGGCTCGGGGTGCTCCTCGTCGCCGGGGGAGACGCCGAAGCCCGCGCGGGTGCCGGCGGCCTCGTCGCCCTCCTCATAGGCGATGTCGAAGTGCTCGGGCCACAGGCGGATCGGCGACGGCTCGCTCCCGTCCGCCGCCTCGGCGCGCAGCGTGCTCAGCGCCTCCTGCCCGAAGGCGTACAGCGTCCCGATGAGCTCGGCGGCCGCCGGGTCGACGTGGAGCGTCGCGTCGGGGAGCGGGGTCGTGAGCCCGGCGTGCTCGCCGGCCGCGTGGAGCGTCGAGAGGCGGTGCTCGTGGACCGTGCCGTCCGCCTCGGTCCGGCAGAGCAGGTCGCCGTCGACCGAGACGCGGGCCCCGTCCGGGAGCGGCGGCGTGCCGAACCCGCCGTGGGCGGCCTCCAGCGCGATCTCGTTGCCGGTGGCCTGGGTGCGGACGGGGGCGATGACCTGCTCGGCGAGCAGGTGGAGCGATTCCCGCGTCGTGATGAGCGTCGGCGGGACCTGGGGCAGGAGCGTGGAGGTCATGTGCAGATCATCACCACCCGCCGCCGGCCTGTGGGAATTCCGCGGTGGGTTACGGTCTGCCCGTGTCCACCGAGGCGGCCGCGCCCCTCCCCGACCGCGCCGGGATCGTCATCGCCGGCGGCGGCCACAACGGCCTCGTGGCGGCGGCGTACCTCGCCCGGGCAGGCCGCGACGTCCTCCTGCTCGAGGCGTCCGGCGCCCTCGGCGGGGCGGCGGTCTCGTCGTCGCCGTGGCCGGGCGTGGACGTGCGCCTGAGCCGCTACAGCTATCTCGTCAGCCTCTTCCCGCGGTGGATCGCGGCCGACCTCGGCGTCGAGCTCGAGCTCGTCCGCCGCCGCGTCCCGGCCTACACGCCCGTGGGGGACGGCGGCGTCTTCGGCGTCCCCGGCTCGCCGTTCGCGGACGCCGTCGCGCGGCTCGCCCCTGCGGTGTTCGCGTCGCTCACCGAGCCGCTGCGCAGTGAGGCGGACCTGCGCGCGCTCGCGGGGGACGACGCCACGTGGGACGCGCTCGTGCGCCGCCCGCTGGGCGCGACGCTGCGGGCCGCGCACGCGGGGGACGACGTCGGGCTCGGCATCGTCGCGACCGACGCGCTCATCGGGACCTTCACGTCGATCGACGACCCCGCGCGCCTCGCGAACCGGTGCTTCCTTTACCACGTCATCGGCGGCGGGACCGGCGACTGGGACGTCCCCGTCGGCGGCATGGGCGCCGTGACGGGCGCGCTCGCGGGGGCCGCGCGCGCGGCGGGGGCGCGGCTTGTGACCGGCGCCCGCGTCACCGCGGTGGCGAGCGACGCGGACGGGGTGGCGGTGACGGTGACCGACCCGGCGACCGGGGCGGCGCGCAGCGTCGCGGCAGACCGGTTGCTCGCGAACCTCGCGCCGCACGTGCTCGACCGGCTCCGGGGCCGGCCGGCGGCGGCGCCCGCCCCGGAGGGCGCCCAGCTGAAGGTCAACCTGCTGCTCGCGCGCCTGCCGCGGCTGCGCGATCCGGCGGTCGACCCCGCCGACGCCTTCGCGGGCACCTTCCACGTCAACGAGTCCGCGTCGCAGCTCGACGCGGCCTACGCGCAGGCCGCGGCCGGGCGGATCCCCGACGTCGTCCCCTGCGAGATCTACTGCCACTCGCTGAGCGACCCCACGATCCTCGGGCCCGATCTGCGTGCCGCCGGCGCCCACACCCTCACGTGCTTCGCGCTGCACCTGCCCGCGCGGCTGTTCACGGCCGACCCGGAGGGCGCGCGGGAGGCGACGCTCGCCGCGACCCTCGCCTCCCTGGACTCGGTCCTCGCCGAGCCGATCACGGACTGCGTGTTGCGCGGGCCCGACGGCGCGCCGTGCGTCGAGGCGCGCAGCCCGGTCGACCTCGAGCGGGATCTGGGGCTGCCCGGCGGGCACATCTTCCACCGCGACCTGCAGTGGCCCTTCGCGGAGACGGAGGCGGAGGTCGGCACCTGGGGTGTGGAGACGGACGACCCGCGGATCCTCCTCTGCGGGGCGGGCGCCCGGCGCGGCGGCGGCGTGAGCGGGATCCCCGGGCACAACGCCGCGATGGCGGTTCTCGGCCGCACCGGCTGACCGCTTCGGCGATACCGAGATCCCAGCTTCCCGGCCTATACTCGCCGCCCCGTGTCCGCGCTGATCTTCTCCCCCGTGCAGACGCGCCGCACCTTCGAGGAGGCGGTCGAGCAGATCGCGGAGCGCATCCAGCTCGGTGAGCTGCGGGTGGGGGATCAGCTGCCTCCGGAGCGCGCGCTGGCCGCCCAGATGCAGATCAGCCGCCCGACGGTCCGCGAGGCGCTGAAGATCCTCGCCGACTCGGGCGTCATCGAGGTCCGGCCCGGCCCGACCGGCGGCGCCTTCGTGCGGTCCGAGTTCGTCCCGCGCGAGGTCATCCAGCGCCGCAGCGACCTGCGCCTGCACGAGGTCGGCGGCGTCCTCGAGGCCCGCCGCCTGCTCGAGCCGCGGGTCGCGCAGCTCGCGGCGGTCCACGGCACCGAGCCCGACTTCGAGGCGATGGAGCGGACGATCGCCCTGCAGGTGAAGCTCGCCGAGAGCGCGGGCTCGGAGCTCATCGCGCACGAGGACCGCTTCCTCGGGCTCGACCAGCGCTTCCACCTTGCGATCGCCCGCGCGACGGGCAACTCGACGATCGTCGGCCTCATGCGCACGCTGCTGCGCCGGCTCGACATCGCCCGCGACATGGCGATGCACGAGCCGCCGACCGTCGAGTGGTCGCTCGACATCCACCGCCAGACGGTCGACGCGATCCGCAGCGGCGACATGGCCCGGATCGAGGTCGTCATGGACGAGCACCTCGCCGAGCTCGAGCGGGCGTGGGAGCGGGACCTCGACCCCATGCGCCCCGGCATCCGGGATCTGCCGCACGCGCTGCGCCCCGCCGCCGGCGCCCCCTGACGGGCCCGCGGTCGGACCTCTGCCGAGGCGCCGTTGCGGCACCCCGGCGCCTTGGTATGTTCATTTTACCATGCTGCGTCCCCCGCTGTCCGTCTCGCTGGACGACAAGTACCTGCTGGAGGAGGGACGGATCTTCCTCTCCGGGATCCAGGCGCTCGTGCGCGTGCCGGTCGACCAGCACCGCGCCGACGTGCGGGCGGGCCTGAGGACCGGCACGTTCATCTCCGGCTACCAGGGGTCGCCGCTCGGCGTCTTCGACCAGGAGCTCCTGCGCAACCCGAAGCTCTGCGCCGAGCACGACATCCACCTGCAGCCCGGCGTCAACGAGGAGCTCGGGGCCACGGCGGTGTGGGGGAGCCAGCTCGCGCCCGACCTGCCGGGCGCCGCGCGCGACGGCGTGGTCGGGCTCTGGTACGGCAAGAACCCCGGCCTGGACCGGGCGGCGGACGCGATCCGCCACGCGAACTTCTGCGGGGTCCCTCGCCACGGCGGCGCGGTCGCGATCGTCGGCGACGACCCGTCGTGCAAGTCCTCGACGCTCCCGAGCGCGGCCGAGCCGATGCTCGCGGCGCTCCACGTCCCCGTCCTGTGGCCGGGCACCGTCCAGGAGGTCCTCGACCTCGGTCGTCATGCGATCGCGCTCTCGCGGGCGAGCGGCCTGTGGTCGGCGCTGAAGATCGTCACGAACGTCGCCGACGCGGCGGGGACCGCCGAGGTCGCCCCGGGCCGCGTCGTCCCGGTGATGCCGGAGCTCCTCGTCGCCGGCAAGCCGTACGTGCACCGGCCGAACCCGACGATGCTCGCGCCCGACTCGCTCATCTCCGAGCGCGGGCTCTTCGACGTCCGCCTGCCGCTGGCGCGGATGTACGCCCGCGAGAACCGCCTCAACCGCGTGACCGTCGACGGCGGCGGTGCCGCGCGCATCGGGCTCGTCGCGGCGGGCAAGACGTACCGCGACCTCGTGCAGGCCCTCCAGGACCTCGGCCTCGACCTCGGCCGGCTGCGCGCCGCGGGCGTGCGCGTCATGCAGATCCAGATGCCGTGGCCCCTGGATCGCGACGACGTGCGCGACTTCGCCGAGGGCCTCGAGGAGATCCTCGTCATCGAGGACAAGCTGCCCTTCCTCGAGTCGCAGTTCCGCGACCTCCTCTACGGGGTGACGGACGCGCCGCGAATCCTCGGCAAGCGCGACGAGTCCGGCCGCCAGCTCCTGCCCGCCGAGGGCGAGCTCGACGCCGACCTCGTCGCCCGCGCCGTCGCCCGCCGCCTGCGCGCGGCGGACATCGCCATCGAGTCGGTGACCGCGCGGATCCGCGAGCTCGAGGAGGTCCAGCGCGCGAAGCTCGTGCCGCTCCCGGTCGTCCGCACGCCGTTCTTCTGCTCCGGCTGCCCGCACAACTCGTCGACCCCGGCGGCGGACGACGCGCTCGTCGGCGCGGGGATCGGCTGCCACACGATGATCCTGCTCAACCGCGAGGGGCGCGGGCACATCACGGGCATCACCCAGATGGGCGGCGAGGGCGCGCAGTGGATCGGCATGTCGCCGTTCGTGGAGGGCGAGCACTTCGTCCAGAACCTCGGCGACGGCACCTTCCACCACTCGGGCTCGCTCGCCGTCCGCGCCGCCTGCGCGGCGGGCGTGAACGTGACGTACAAGCTCTTCGCGAACGGCTCGGTCGCGATGACCGGCAGCCAGGCGATCGTCGGCGGCATGACGGTGCCGGAGCTCACGCGCTGGCTCGCGCTCGAGGGCGTGAAGCAGGTCGTCGTCACCGCCGAGGACACCTCGCGCTACGACGGCGTGACGCTCGACCCGATCGCCCGCGTGCGGCCCCGCGAGGACATGCTCGCGGTCCAGGAGGAGCTCTCCCACGTGAAGGGCGTCACCGTCCTCATCCACGACCAGATGTGCGCGGCCGAGCGGCGCCGCCTGCGCAAGCGGGGCAAGCTGCCCGAGGCGGCCGAGAAGGTCGTCATCAACGAGCGGGTGTGCGAGGGCTGCGGCGACTGCGGGAAGAAGTCCTCCTGCCTCAGCGTGCAGCCGGTCGACACCGAGTTCGGGCGCAAGACACGGATCCACCAGGCCTCGTGCAACGCGGACTATTCCTGCCTGGAGGGCGACTGCCCGTCGTTCCTCACGGTCGTCCGGGCCACCGGGCCGGACGGGACCGCCCCGGCGCGCGCCGCGTTCCCGCCGCCGCCCCCGCTCCCGGCGCCGCCCGAGGGGGCTGCCGCGACGGCAGCGGACACGACCGTCCGCATGATCGGCATCGGCGGGACCGGCGTCGTCACCGTGAGCCAGATCCTCGCGATGGCGATGCACCTCGAGGACGGGTACTCGTGGGCGCTCGACCAGACCGGGCTGTCGCAGAAGGGCGGCCCGGTCATCAGCGACGTCCGGCTCTCGCGCACGCCGGTCACCGGCTCGAACAAGGCCTCCGCCGGCCGCGTCGACGTCTACCTCGGCTTCGACCTCCTCGGCGCCGCGAACCCCAAGAACCTCCAGACCGCCGACCCCCGCCGGACGGTCGCGGTCGTCTCGACGAGCGAGGTCGCGACCGGGCGCATGGTCGTCGACCCGGAGGTCGAGTTCCCGGACCTCGAGCAGCCGCTCGGCGCGATCGGCGGGCAGATGCGCGAGGCGATCTTCCTCGACGCGCAGGCCCTCTCGCAGCGGCTCTTCGGGGACCACCTGCCGGCAAACCTCATCGTCGTCGGCGCGGCGCTCCAGCGCGGGCTGCTCCCGGTCTCGCCCGAGGCGCTCGAGGCCGCGATCCGCCTGAACCGCGCCGGCGTCGAGAAGAACCTCGCCGCGCTCGCCTGGGGGCGCGCCTGCGTCGCCGCGCCCGACGCCGTGGCGGCGCTCGACGCGCAGGCCGCCGTCGCCGGGCCGCCCGCGCCCGCCCTGGGCGCCGCCGCCCGCGCGATCGCCGCGACCGTCGGCGCCGAGCCCGGCAGCGAGCTCGAGCGCCTCCTCGTGCGCCGGGCCGACGAGCTCATCGCCTACCAGTCGGCCGCCTACGCGCGCCGCTACGCACGGTTCGTCGCCGAGGTCGCCGGAGCCGAGCGGGCCGCCTGCGGTGACGCCGGGCCGGTGAGCGAGGCCGCCGCGCGCGGCCTGCACAAGCTCATGGCCTACAAGGACGAGTACGAGGTCGCGCGTCTGCACCTCGACCCGGTCGAGCGGGCGAAGATCACCGCCGAGTTCGGGCCGGGCGCGAAGGTCGAGTACCACCTGCACCCGCCGATGCTGCGGGCGATGGGGATGGACCGCAAGCTCCGCCTCGGCCGCTGGTTCGACGGCGGGTTCAGGACGCTGCGGGCGATGAAGCACCTGCGGGGGACCGCGGCCGACCCGTTCGGCCACGCGGAGGTGCGGAAGGTCGAGCGCGCCCTCGTCGGGGAGTACGAGACCGCCGTGCGCACGGCGCTGCCGCTCCTCACCCCCGAGACGCGCGACGTCATGGCCGAGCTGTGCGACTCCCCCGACCTCGTCCGCGGCTACGAGGACATCAAGCTCGCCTCGGTCGTCCGCTGGCGCGATGCCGTCGCCCGGCTGCAGACCCGCCTCGCGGCCGGCGACGAGGCCGCGCCGGTGCTGCCGGTCATCACGCCGGCGCCGTTCACGCCGATGCGGTGAGGTGCGCCACTACGATCGGCCCATGACCGATCAGCTGCGCATCTACCGCATCAAGCCCGGCACGATGGACGCCTACCTGGCGCTCTGGCGGGACCACCTGCTCGCCGCCCGCGAGGCCTACGGCTTCAGCGTCGTCAACGCGTGGGTGACGGCCGGCGGCGCGGAGTTCGCCTGGGTCGTCCGCCACGAGGGCCCGGGGACGTTCGAGGAGGCGGACAAGCGCTACTACGACAGCCCGGAGCGGGCGGCCCTGCCGACGAGCCCGGCCGAGTACATCGAGCACATGGAGCTGCGGCTCATGGAGCCGGTCGCCTGATGCGGGGCCGTGCGGGACGGTCGGTCGCGGCGCTCGGCGCCGCCGTCGTGGCGATCGGCATCCTCGCCTGCGGGTCGGGCGTCCCGGCGGACGGCTACCCGGCCGCGGGGGGTGCGACGGGCGCGAAGCACCTCGCCCTGCTCGGCATCGGCACCTTCGACAGCCCGCTCTACGTCACGGCGGGGCCGGGCGACGACCGGCGCCTCTTCGTCGTCGAGCAGCCCGGCCGCATCCGGATCATCCGCGGTGGCCGCACGCTCGCGCGCCCCTTCCTCGACATCACGAGGCGCGTGACGAGCGGTGGGGAGCAGGGGCTGCTCTCCGTCGCCTTCGCGCCCGACTACGCCCGCAGCGGCCGCTTCTACGTCTACTACACCGACAAGGAGCAGCAGCAGCGCGTCGTCGAGTACCGCCGCGCCACCGCGGACCGCGCGGCCGCCGGCAGCGCGCGACTGGTGCTGAAGATGGCCGACCGCGAGTCCAACCACAACGGCGGGCTGCTGACCTTCGGGCCGGACGGGCTCCTGTACATCGGCACGGGGGACGGCGGCGGCGCCGACGACCAGCACGGCTCGCGCGGCAACGCGCAGGACCTCACCTCGCCGCTCGGCAAGCTCCTGCGGATCGACCCGCGGGCCGCCGGCGGCCGCCCGTACTCGATCCCCGCGTCGAACCCGTTCGCCGGCCGGGGCGGCGGGGTGCGCGGCGAGATCTACAGCTACGGCCTGCGCAACCCGTGGCGCTACGCCTTCGACCGCGCGACGGGCGAGCTCGTCATCGGCGACGTCGGCCAGAACACGATCGAGGAGGTCGACGTCGTCGCGAAGGGCAAGGGCCGCGGCGCGAACTTCGGCTGGCGCCCGTTCGAGGGGACGGACGTTCACAGCCCCGGCGAGGCGGCTCCGGGAGCGATTGCGCCGGTCATCCAGCTCAGGCACTCCGACGGGTACTGCTCGATCACCGGCGGCTACGTCGTCCGCGACCCGTCGCTGCCCGCGTCGCTGCGTGGCCGGTACCTCTACAGCGACTTCTGCAAGGGCGACATCCGGGCGGCGAAGGTCAGCCCGTCCGGGGCGAGCGGCGACCGCGGGCTCCCGCTGAAGACCGTCCAGAGCCTCTCCTCGTTCGGGCAGGACAACCGCGGGCGGATCTACGTCGTGTCGCTCAGCGGGGCGGTCTACCGGCTCGTCGCGCGCTAGCCGCGGGGCCGGTCAGCCGCTCGTGCGCGTGCCGCGACGGGCACGCGCACGAGCGCGCCACGGGGTGGGGGCGACCGGCGCGTCGACGCGGAGGGTGTCGAGGGCACGCTCGAGGTCGTGCGCGATCGACGGGAGGTCGGGCAGCGCGTCGGCGTCCGCGTAGAGGCCGACGTGCAGCCGCCCCATGTAGGAGAGCGCGCCGATCGACAGCGCGTGGCCCGGCGCGACCGGCACCGCCGGGTAGACGCTGCGGAGCGGCCGCCCGAGGAGCGAGAGCTCGACCTCGGGGCCAGGGACGTTCGAGACGATCGCGTTGAACGCGGCCGCGCGGTACGCGAGCCGGGCCACGGCCCCGGCGGCCTGCGCCGGGAGCAGGTCGGCCGCCTTCAGGAGCTGGGCCATCCCGAGGCCGTCGCTGCCCGCGGCGGCCGCGGCCTTCGCGGCGCGGGTGCGGTCGCGGACGGTGCGCAGGACGGTGACCGGGTTCGGGTTGGCGGCTGGCAGCTCGACGGCCATGAACGAGATCTGGTTGCCGAGGCCCGCCGGATCGTCCGCGCGGGTGTTCACCGGGACGAGGACGCGGAGCTCCTCGGCCTGCTGCCCGTGCAGCGCGAGCGCCCGGCCGAACGCGAGCGCGCACGCCGTGAGCAGGACGTCGTTCAGCGTCGCCGAGTGGCGGCGGCCGGCGGCCTTGAGGCCGTCGAGCGGCGCCTGGGCGTAGGCGACGGCACGGCGCCCGCCGACGGCGCGGTCGAGCGCGGTCGAGGGGACGGGCGAGGTGAGGCGCTCCAGGCCGCCGGCGGCGCCCTTCAGGTCGCCGGGCAGGCCGGCGGCGCGGCGGGCGGCGCCGCGGACCGACGGGGCCGGCGTGGTCTGCTTCGCGAGGCGGACGGCGGTCTTCGCGCGGGCGCCGACCGCGGCCGCGGCGGCCCGGGCGGGCGCGGGGCGGCGCGCGGGCCGCCAGTCGCCGGTGTCCGCGCCGTCGCGCTGGGGCGGCTCGGGGGTGAAGAGGAGCATCGCGACCTCGATCGCGGCGATGCCGTCCACGAGCGCGTGGTGCGCCTGGCCGACGAGCGCGAAGCCGCTTCCGACGCCCCGGACGAGGTACAGCTGCCACAGCGGGCGGCCGGGGTCGAGCGGCCGGGAGAGGAGCGTCCCGGCGAGCGTCCGCAGCTCGGCGGGGCCGCCGGGGGCCGCGAGCGTCACGTCGTGCACGTGGTGCGCGATGTCGAACCCGGGGTCGTCGACCCAGCGCGGGTCCCCGAGGCCGAGGGCCGGGATGCTCACGCAGCGGCGGAAGCGCGGGACGAAGCCGAGCCGCGCCTCGAGGTGGCGCCGGAGCCCCGCCAGCGAGGGCGCGTCACCGTCGAAGCGCATCGTCCAGCCGACGTGGAGCGGGGCCTCGGCGGAGTCGAGGGCGATGAATCCGTAATCGAGCGCGCTGAGGCGATCGGGCGAGGGCGCGGGCGGCAAGGTCACCCATTCTGGCGCATCCGGACGACGCCCGGGAGGTTCTATCGTCCCGCTGACATGTCGCCGGCCGTCGATGTCACCCGTATCCGCGCCAACAACCCCGGTCCCTTCACGCTCACCGGGACCAACAGCTACCTCGTCGGACGCGGCGGATGCTGGGTCATCGATCCCGGCCCCGACCTCGACGACCACCTCGACGCGCTCGTCGCGGGCATCGAGGCGCGCGGGGGCGCCAAGGGCATCCTCCTCACCCACGACCACCACGATCACGTCGACGGGGTCCCGACGCTCCTGAAGATGCTCGGCGGCGACGTCCCGGTCTACGCGTCCCGGTATCGGCGGGCGGACCACCGGATCGCCAACGGGGACATGTTCGGCTCGGTCTCCGTCGCTGCGACCCCCGGCCACGCGCCCGACCACGTCGCCTTCGTCATCTACGATACGGTCTTCTCGGGCGACGCGGTCCTCGGCGAGGGGAGCGTCTTCGTCGCGCCGGACCCCGGGGCGCTGCGGGGCTACCTCGCGGGGCTCGAGCTCCTCAAGGCCCTGCGCCCCCGCCGCATCTGGCCCGGCCACGGCCCGGTCGTCGACGATCCGGTCGCGAAGATCGACGAGTACATCGCCCACCGCCTGGAGCGCGAGCGCCGGCTGCTCGCCGGCCTCGAGGCCGGCCGCCGGTCGATCGACGAGTTGCTCGACGCCGCCTGGGCGGACGTGCCCGACCAGCTGCGGCCCGCGGCGGCGGTGACGCTCGCCTCCCACCTCGACAAGCTCGAGGACGAGGGCCAGCTCCCGGCCGGGGTCGAGCGCCCGCAGTGGCCGATCCCGGGGATGTCCTCCCAGGTCTGAGGGGCGCTACCCGCGCCCCTCCGCGAGCCGCTCCTCCGCGAGCGCCAGCGCGGCCTCCAGCGGCGTGATGCGGGCGTCCTGCGCGCCGGCGTAGATCGTGGCGAGCGTGTCGGCGATCGCGCGGACCTGCACCGTCGCCGCGCGCTTGTCGTAGCCGCCGGGTGCGAGCTCCTGCGCGATGTTGATGATGCCGCCGGCGTTCGCGACGAAGTCGGGCGCCCAGAGGACGCCGCGCCGGCGCAGGAGCTCGGCGACGTCATCGGAGGCGAGCTGGTTGTTCGCGGCGCCGGCGACGATCGGCGCCTGGACGAGGCCGACCGTCTCGTGGTCGAGGACGCCGCCGAGCGCGCACGGACAGTAGACGTCGACCGGCGCGGAGAGCGCCTTCGCGGCGCTGACCCAGCGCGCGCCGAGCTTCGCCGCGTCCGCCTTGCGCGCGGGGTCGATGTCGTTGACGACGAGCTTCGCGCCGCGCCTGGCGAGCAGCCGGGCGACGCGCAGTCCGACGTGGCCAAGCCCGACGACGGCGACCGAGCGACCCTTGAGCGAGGTGCCGCCGAAGGAGCGCTCGACGCTCGCGAGGATCGCCGCCTCGACCCCGAGCGCCGTGAACGGGCTCGGGTCGCCGGAACCGCCGTGCTTCGGGGCGCGGCCGGTCACGTGGCGGGTACGGGTGGCGATGACGTCCATGGCCGTGGCGGACGTCCCGACGTCCTCGGCGGTGACGTACGCCCCGCCGAGCGCGTCGACCGTGTCGCCGAAGTCCTCGAGCGCGGCCCGGCGGAGCTTCGGCCCCAGGACGGTCTCGGGGCGCAGCATGATGACGCCCTTGCCACCGCCGAGCGGGAGGCCGGCGACCGCCGACTTGTACGTCATCGCGCGGGAGAGGCGGAGGGCGTCGCGGAGGGCGGCGCGGGCGTCGTCGTAGCGCCACATGCGGCAGCCGCCGAGCGACGGCCCGCGCACCGTGGAGTGGACGGCGACGATCGTGAAGAGCCCGGACCGCTCACCGCGCCGGACGAGGACCTGCTCGTGCTCGAGGGGGGCGGCGTACGGATCCATGTGCTGACCCTAGTGCGCCGATGCGACGGGGTCGGCGGGTGTCCGACGGCGGCGGCTCAGGACCCGGACGGCGTCGCGCCGGACGGGGCGCCCGCCCCGCCGCCGCTGCCGCCGCTGCCCGTCGCCGGCGCAGTGACCTGGGCTCCCGACGCGGTTGTCCCGCCGCTCGAGGTCCCGGTGGTGCTCCCGGAGCCGGTGCTGGAGCCCGAGCCGCTGCCGCTTCCCGACCCCGGTCCGGACGAGGACCCGCTGCCCGAGGCGGGCCCGGTCCCGCTCGTCGACGGGGTCTCGCCGCTGCCCGTCGTTCCGCCCGAGGCGGAGGCCGAGCCCGGCCCTGACGCGGACGCCGGGTCGCTGCCGCCGAGCGCGCCGAGCAGCCCGCCGAGCCCGGTGCCCGCGTCGGTCCCGGCGCCGGCCGGGTCCTCGGCGGGCGCCTCGGCGCCGCCGTCGTGCGCGGGCCTCACCGCCGGGACGGCGTCGGGGGCGGCCGGCAGGGCGGGCCCCGGTGCGGTCGCCGTGCGGGCGACGTGGCGCCGGTGCCTCACGGCGGGGCCCGCCGGCGGGCGCAGCCGATCGCCCGGGCGGACGAGGGCCGATGCGGCGGCGGCGGCCGCCGCGGTGTGCGCGGGCAGGCCCGCCGCGGCCCGCGGGCCGGCGGCGTGCGCGGCGGCTGCGGGTGCCTCGCGCGGATGCGGCGCGGCCTGCTCGCGGGCGACCTCGACGGAACCGCCGACGAGCGCGGCGGCGGCGACGACGGCCGCGAGCTTCGTCGCCGCGGCACCCGCGACGACGGCGCCCCCGGTGCTGCCGGCGGTCACCCCGGCGGCGGCGCCGCCGACGCCCGCGGCCGCGGCGCCCCCGGCGGCGCCGGAGCCGCCGGCCCCGATGCCGACGAGCTTCGCGATCGCGGCCCACGGGCCGGGCGAGGGGTTCAGCGCGCTCAGGCCGCCGCTGATGCCGCGGAGCGTCGCCCGGTAGCCGGCGCAGCCCGGGCACTCGCGGACGTGGCGGCGCGCACGGCCGCTCGCGCGGACGCCGCGGTCGTGCGCGGACACGATGTCCTCGCGGATCGACTGGCACGGCGTGTCGCGGGCCTGCTGGGACTCGACGAGGCCCATCCGCGCGCGGACGAGCAGCGACTTGACGGCGGGGATCGTGACGTCGAGCGCAGCGGCGAGCTCCTGGTAGCTCAGGCCCTCCATCTCGCGCATGAGCAGCGCGGAACGCTGCTGCTCGGGGAGGGCGCGGACGTCGAGCACGAGGCGGCGGAGGTCCTCGCGGCGCTCGGCGGCGAGGATCGGGTCGCCCGTCGTCGCCGGGAGCGGCCGCGCCGACTCCGAGAGCTCGACCGTCGGCTGCGAGGCCGGGCGCCGGAGGTGGTCGATGCACCGGTTGTGCGCGACGCGGTAGAGCCAGGCGCGAAGCGTCACCGGCCGGTCGTCGGCCCGGAGCGCGGCGTACGCACGGAGGAAGACGTCCTGCATCGCGTCGTCCGCGTCGGTCGCGGAGCCGCCGAGCATCTGGCGGGCGTAGGCGCTGAGCCGCTGGCGGTAGCGGTCGTGGATGAGGCGGAAGGCGTCCTCGTTGCCCTGGCGGAAGAGGGCGACGAGCTGCTCGTCGCTCCTCAGCCGCAGCAGCACACCGGCGGGGCGCCGGGGCGCGAGTGCTGCGGGAGCTCTGAGGGCCGAGGCTTCCATTCCCGTTCGCCAACAGTAACGGGGACCGAGGGCGGAAGTTCCGGCAGCACGGCCGGTCCGGCCGGCGGCGGGCGCCTCGCCGGGCGCCCGCCACCGCCGACCGGGCTCAGCCCACCGTCAGGACGATGAGCTTGAACTCGTTGACCTTCAGGCCGAAGGTCACCGTCGTCTTCTTGTTCCCGACCGCCACGTTGAGCGTGTAGTACGAGGACTTCGGCGCCGTCTGGTCGGTCGACGAGAGGTTCTGGTTCTCGTAGTGCTCCTGGCTCGGGTTGCAGCTGGTGGTCACGGCCTTCAGCGGCAGGTTCTTGAGGTTGACGTTCGGCGGCGAGGAGACGCCGTTCGCCTGCAGCTTCAGCATGTCCACCTTGGGGACCGGCGTGCCGGCCTTGTTCACGACGAGCACCCGGATGCCGCGGCCCACCGCCTCGCCGCAGAGCGCGACGTCCTTTGTCACCGCGGGCTGGGTGTCACCCGGGTCGAGGAAGCTGTCCTCGACGTGCAGCGTGCCGGTCCGCTTGCCGGCCGCCGTCGGCGTGAACGTCACCGGCTCGTCGAACGAGGAGCCGACCTGCACGCGCGTCGGCGGCGTCGTCGCCCCGGGCCCGCTGAACTCCGGCGAGCTCGGGAACGTCACCTGGTCGACGATGAGCTCGGCCGCTCCGCTGTTCGTCAGCTTCTCCGTCAGCGTGCTGCCGCACAGCGTCCCGCACGCGGGCGTGAACACCGTCGGCCCGAAGATCAGCGGGGCCGTGGCCGCGTCGATCGCCGGGATGAGGCCGGTGCCGTCGAGGGCGACGTCGAACGACGGGTGGCTCGGGTCGTCCGTCGTGATCGTCAGCGTCGCCGTCCGCCCGCCGGCGATCGGCGGGTTGAACCGGACCTGGAGGTCCAGCGAGTTGCCCGCGCTGACGGTGTACGGCGTCGACGGCGGCGAGACGAGCGCGAAGTCGCCCGCGTCCGGCCCGCTGATCGCCAGGCCCGTGACCGTCAGGTCGCAGCCCGGGCACGAGGACTGGTTGGAGATCGTCGTCGTCAGCGTCTTCGAGGACGGCGTCGTGCGGTTGTCCACCGGCACCCCGCCGAAGGCGAGATGCGTCGTGCTGAGCGAGAACGTCGGCACGCCCACGTCACCGGTCGCCCCGAGCGTCGTCGGGGACGACGGGTCGTTGCTCGCGATGGAGAACGTCGCCGTGTGCGTCCCCGGCCCGGCGTCCGCGGGCGGGGCGAACCGCACCGTGTAGGTCACCTGCGACCCGGGGGCGACCGACACCGGCGGCGTCGGCCCGGTGACGATGCTGAACATCGGGTCGCCGGTGATCGTGACGCTCGAGAGCTTCAGCGTCCCCTTGCCGACGTTCTGGACGATGACGTCCTTGTCCTTCGTCTGGCCGCGGGCGACCACGCCGAAGTTCAGCGAGCCGCTGAGCGCGATCTGCCCGACGACGCCGGTGCCGCTCGCCGGCAGCTGGAGCACCGGGTTGGACGGGTCGTCGCTGTTGACCGAGAACGTCGCCGACTTGTCACCGGCGGAGCTCGGGGCGAACTGGATCGTGTAGTCGATGTGCGAGCCGGGCGCGATCGTCACGGGCGTCGACGGCCCGGAGAGGATCGAGAACTCGGCGCTGCCCGCCGACCGGGTGAACGAGTTCACGTGCAGGTCGGCCGAGCCGACGTTGAACAGCGTGCACTGCTTCGTTGCCGTCGAGCCGACGTCGGTGAAGCCGAACCCGAGGTCGCAGTTGACCTGCAGCTGCGGCCCGGACGCCGTCGTGAGCTCGAACGCGCTGCGGCCGTAGGTCCCGGCACGCAGCAGCGACGGCGTGACCGACGAGTCGAGCTGCAGCGACGTGACGTTCACGTTCGGCATGCCGACACCGAGGATCTGCCACGTCCCGCCGCCGTCGCTCGTGCGCAGGATCCCGAAGTCGGTCGAGACGATGACCGCGTGCGGGGAGACCTGCGGGTCGATGACGACGGAGTACAGCGGGGTGTCGGGCACCATCTGGTTCGCCACGCCGGCGGTCCCGCCGATGTCCGTCCAGCTGCTGCCGCCGTCGGTCGTGCGGAAGACGTGCCTGGAGAGCGCGCCGGCCGCGGTGCTCGAGTAGCCGGCGAAGACGACGACCGCGGTGTTCGTGTTCGAGGGGTCGATCGCGATCTGGATCGGTGCGCCGGGCGCCCCCGGGACGGTGTGGTCGGTGAACGTCGGCGACGCCGACTCGATGTTCGTGCTCACCGCGACCTTGCCGCTGGACAGCGCCACATACATGACGTTCGAGTCCGTCGGGGTCGTGGCGAGGAACGTCGGCGTGCCGGACGTGCCGACGAAGCCGCTCGCCGGGAAGTTCGCGCCGCCGTCGGTGCTGCGGAAGATGCCGTTGCCCTGGGTCTCCGGGCAGGGCACCGGGTTGCCGGAGGCATCGGTCTTCAGCGTGCCGTTGTTCACGGGGACGAAGACCTTCTGGCCGTCGTTCGGATCGACCGCGGCCGCGCCCGTCGTCGGGGTGCAGCTCAGGTCGGACGAGCCCGGGCGAGTCCAGTTGTCGCCGCCGTCACTCGTCCGGATGAACTGGCTGTTGGAGATGCCGAAGGCGTTCTTCGGCTGCTGCCAGTCGACCGCGACGGGTCCACCGTCGGCGTCGACGGCCTCGTGCCACTGCGTGTCGGTGTCCCCCGGCCGGCGCGCCATCGTGCCGGTGTCCTGAGCGCCGCCATAGCTGTAGCCGTTGTTCGCCGCCGAGCCGCGGCCGATGTCCATCGCGCGGAAGAGGTTCGTGGCGATCTTGCCGTTGCGCTGCGTGTAGGAGCCGCCGGCGTCGTCGGTGTAGTGCACGCCGCCGTCGGTCCCGAGCCACACGCGGGTCGTCGTGTCGCCGCTCGTGCGGTGCGACGGCGGGCTGAAGACGAGCGCGTGGTGGTCCCAGTGGGCCTTCGAGTCGCTGATGTTCGTGAAGTTGCTCGCGCCACCGTCGCTCGAGTACCAGAGTTCCTGGAAGCCGATGTAGACCTTGTTCTCGTCGACGGGGTCGACGCCGATCGTCTGGTCGTAGCCGCACTGGCACTTGTCGAGCTGCCCGCCGGCGTCGGCCTGGCTCGTGATGCTCGACCAGTTGGCCCCGCCGTCGGTCGACTTCCACATGCCGCCGAACCGCGAGGTGCCGCCGGTCGACTGCGCGTCGGCGTACATCGTGTTGCCGCTGTCGGTCGTGCTCTGGGCGAACGAGACGAAGCGGTAGGTGCCCGTGGCGGGCGCGCCGGGGTTCGACCACAGGTTGCCGGACGCCGGGAACGTCGCGCCGCCGTCCGTCGAGGCGAAGATGCCCTTGCCGGAGACCGAGGCGTACACGGTGCTCGGGTTCTGGGTGTCGAGGTCGATGTCGGTGATGAACTGGCCGGTCGTGCCGCCGACGGAGACCTGGGTGAACGTGTCGCCCTGGTTGGACGAGCGCCAGAGGCCCTGGTTCGTCGCGACGAGCAGCGTGTTGGCCGCGGGCATGACGATCTGGTTGATGCCGATGCCGTTGAGCTTCGCGCTGTCGCCGGTGAGGGCCCACGTGGCGCCGCCGTCGCTCGAGCGGTACACGCCGACGCCCTTGAAGAAGCCGTTGTTGTAGATGTTGCCCGTGCCGACGTAGACGGTCGACGGGTCGGCCGGGTCGAGTGCGACCGCGCCGGTCGAGAGGCTCGGCATCTGGTCGGTGAGCGGCGCCCAGTTGTCGCCGCCGTCGGTCGTCTTCCAGACGCCGCCGTCGTTGAACCCGGCGTAGACCGTCTTGTCCGTCGCGTTGCGCGGGTCGATCGCGATCGAGACCGCCTGCCCGGCGTCCGGGCCGGCGCCCTGGTAGTTCTGCTCCTTGTCGACGACGAGCGGCGCCGGGCCGATCTGCGTCCACTGGACGCCGACGACGCCGCCGCCCGACGCGATGCTGGGGGAGACGCCGGGGGCCGTCGACGTCGAGCCCTTGGGGATCGTCACGCTCGCGTCGACCTTCTGCGTGGCCCACTGCTTGCTCGCCTTGAGGTAGAGGTCGGCTCGGAGCTTGCCGCTCTTGTCGGCGTGGAGCTTCTTCGCGATCTCGCGCTGGTCCTGCTTCTCGTGTTCCTCGGCCTTGGGCTCGCCGCCCTTGGCCTCGCGCTCCTGCTCGCTGAGCGGGCGCGTCCCCTCGTGGCCGGCGCCGCCGTGGACGAGCGCGGCGGTGCCGAAGGCCAGCACGGCGAGCACGCCGAGACCGGTGAGCAGCTTCCAGAACCTCATGTGACCATCCCCCCAAGAATGTGTCGGACTTCAGGTGAACACGGGCCGTCCGAGGACGTCGACCAGCACACCGCGACGGTCGTCGGGTCCGTGGAACGCGCGGCCGGCCGGGCATCCGGTGCCAGTGGTCAGCCTCGTCGCAGCCTCCACCTCCACGCGGTGCGTTGTCAACCAAAATGTGACAAATCGACAAGTCGTTCACGTGCATGAATCACGAAATTCTTCGGAGTTGCCCGCCGGAGGGAAATGTGACGGATCGGGCGTTGCCGGGCGCCGTGGGCGGGCGTAAGGTCGGAGCCGTCGTGGCGTCCCGCGAAAAGAGGTGACGATGGTGCGCAGAGGACGGATCGTGGTGCTCGCCGCGGTGGTGATCGCGGCCTGTGGGGCCGGCTCCGCCGGGGGGCACAGCGACCCCTGCCACACCGACCACTCGTGCCCGTCCGACGACCACTCCTACGTGTGGCAGGGCATGTCGTGCACCTCCGACCCGGCTCAGCGCCTGCCGGAGGACCAGGCCCCTGTCGACGAGGGCGGGGTCCACTACTACTGCCACACGGTCGTCGACCAGGGCATGACGCCCCCGGGGACGACGACGGGCACGACGCCCGCGCAGACGACGCCGGCCACGCCGTCGGCGGGGACGTCGGGTTCGGGCTCAGGAGGGGCGGGCTGCGGCGGACCGCGCGCGGCGGTCGCCACCCTGTCGGACCCGGGGGCCGCCCGGGTCGCCGCGACGGCGACCGCGACGTCGATCGCACACCTCCACGGCGTCCGCGCGCCCGCGTCGCTCGGAGCGCCCCGGGTGGGCGCCGAGCGCCGCCGCTACCGCGTCCTCGGCCGGATCCGGTCGGTGCGGCTCGCGGGCGGGACCTGGACCCTCACGGTCGCCGACCCGCGCTCGAGCGCGACGATCACGGCGGCGTTCCCCCCGTCCGCGTGCCTCGCCGCGACGCCCGCCGCCGTCCGCACCGAGGCCGCGGCCGCCCGGCGCGGGCTCGTCCGCGCCTGCCGGCTGAGCGGCCGCAGCGGGACGGTCACCCGGCGGGGCATCGCCGACGTCACCGGTGTCGGCTTCTTCCGCACGCGCACGAGCCGGCTCGCGCTCGCCCCGGCGGTCGCGGTGGCGGGGCTCGTCTGCCGCTGACGCCGGCGTCGGCCCGCGACCGCGCGTTCAGCCCTCGATGTTCGACATGACGTGCTTCACGCGCGTGTAGTCCTCGAAGCCGTACATCGAGAGGTCCTTGCCGTAGCCGGACTGCTTGAAGCCACCGTGCGGCATCTCGGCGACGAGCGGGATGTGGGTGTTGATCCACACGCACCCGAAGTCCAGGTGCTTCGCCATGCGCATCGCGCGCCCGTGGTCCTTCGTCCACACGCTCGAGGCGAGGCCGTACCGCACGCCGTTGGCCCAGGCGAGCGCCTGTGCCTCGTCGGCGAACTGCTGGACGGTGATGACCGGCCCGAAGATCTCGTCCTGGACCATCTCGTCGTCCTGCCGGAGCCCGGCCACGACCGTCGGCTCGAAGAAGTACCCGCGGTCGCCGGCCGCGTTGCCGCCGGTCGTGACGGTCGCGTGTGACGGCGCGCGCTCGATGAACCCGGCGACGCGCTCGCGCTGGGTCTGGGTGATGACCGGCCCCATGTACGTGTCCTCGTCGAGCGGGTCGCCGTACACCGTCCCCTTCGCCTGCGCCGTGAGCGCCTCGACGAACGCGTCGTGGATCCCGGGCCCGGCGATGACGCGGGTGGCGGCCGTGCAGTCCTGACCGGCGTTGAAGTAGCCGGTCCCGGCGATCATCTCGGCGGCCGCCTCGACGTCGGCGTCGTCGAAGACGATGACCGGCGCCTTGCCGCCGAGCTCGAGGTGGACGCGCTTGAGCGACGCGGACGCCGCGGCGGCGACCGCCCTGCCGGCCCGGACGCTGCCGGTGATGGAGACCATGTCGACGCCCTCGTGGCGGACGAGCGCCTCGCCCGTCTCGCCCTTCCCGAGGAGGACGTTGAAGACGCCGGCGGGCAGGTGCTCCTGCATGAGCTCCGCCATCCACAACGTCGAGGCGGGGGTGTTCTCCGACGGCTTGAGGATGATCGAGTTGCCCGCGGCGAGCGCCGGCCCGAACTTCCACACGGCCATCATGAAGGGGTAGTTCCACGGCGTGATGCCCGCGGTGACGCCGATCGGCTCGCGGCGGATCTGCGAGGTGTGGCCCGCCATGTACTCGCCCGAGGCGAGCCCTTGGAGGTGGCGTGCGGCGCCGGCGAAGAAGCGGATCTGGTCGACCGCCGGCGGGACCTCCTCGCTGAGCACGAGCGCGAGCGGCTTGCCGGTGTTGTCGGTCTCCAGGCGGGCGAGCTCGTCGGCGCGCGCCTCGATCGCGTCCGCGATCCTCAGGAGCGCGAGCGACCGCTCGGACGGGGTCGCCTGGCCCCACTCGGCGAACCCGGCGCGCGCCGCCTCGACGGCGCCGTCGACGTCGTCCGCGCTCGACACCGCCATCGTGTCGATGACCTCACCCGTGGCCGCGTTGCAGACCTCGTGGGAACCGTCGCCCCCGGGCGCCGAGTGCCTGCCGCCGATGAAGTTCTGGAGCATGGCCCGACGCTACCAGCGGACCCCGCGCCGATCGGGCACAAAGGGCCCGCCGGAGCGCGCGGGATCGTCCACCGGCCCATCGGCCCACCGCCCTCGCCGAGGGCGCGCGGCGGCAGGCGAGGCCCGCCGATACCCTCCCGCACCATGACCAACGTCGTCATCACCTCCGCGGCCCGCACGGCCATCGGGTCCTACGGGAAGTCGCTCAAGGACGTGCCCCCGACCGAGCTCGGCACGATCGCCGCGACCGAGGCGCTCTCGCGCTCCGGCGTCGAGGGCGGTCAGGTCGAGCACGTCGTCTTCGGCAACGTCATCCACACCGAGGCGCGCGACATGTACATGGCGCGCGTGGTGGGGATCCAGTCCGGCATCCCGCAGGAGGTCCCGGCCTTCACCGTCAACCGCCTCTGCGGCACCGGCGTGCAGGCCATCGTCTCCGCGACGCAGGCGATCCAGTCGGAGGACGCGAAGGTCGCGCTCGCCGGCGGGGCCGAGTCGATGAGCCGCGGCCCGTACTGGCTGCCGGACGCCCGCTGGGGCGCGCGCATGGGCGAGACGAAGATGGTCGACCCGGTCATGGGCGGCCTCACCGACCCGTTCAACACGATCCTCATGGGCGTCACCGCCGAGAACCTCGTCGACAAGTACGGCATCTCGCGCGAGCGCCAGGACGCGTACGCGGTCGAGTCCCACCGCCGCGCCGCCGCCGCGCAGGCCGACGGCCGCTTCGACGACCAGATCGTCGGCGTGCCCGTGAAGGTCAAGCGCGACACTGTCGACTTCCTCCGCGACGAGCACATCCGCCCCGGCGCGGACCTCGCCTCGATGGCGAAGCTCCGCCCCGCGTTCAAGAAGGACGGCGGCACCGTCACCGCGGGCAACGCCTCCGGCATGAACGACGCCGGCGCCGCGGTCGTCCTCATGGACGCCGACCGCGCGAAGGAGCTCGGCGCTCCGGTCCGCGCCCGGATCCTGAGCTACGCCTCGGTCGGCGTCGACCCGCTCATCATGGGCATCGGGCCGGTCCCGGCGATCAAGAAGGCGCTCGACCGCGCGGGCCGGACGCTCGACGAGGTCGGCGTCATCGAGCTCAACGAGGCGTTCGCGGCGCAGGCGCTCGCGGTCCTCCAGGAGCTGGGCCTCGAGGACGACGATCCGCGCGTGAACCCGAACGGCGGCGCGATCGCCCTCGGGCACCCGATCGGCGCTTCCGGCGCGATCATCACCGCGAAGGCGCTCGACGAGATGGAGCGCGGCGACCACGAGCTCGGTCTCGTGACGTTGTGCATCGGCGGCGGCCAGGGCATCGCCCTGCTGCTCGGACGGGAGAACTAGACCAATGGCCCTCTTCACCGACGAGCGCGCCGTCTACGGCGCCTTCGGCAAGCTGTTCTCGGACGTCATCGCGGACGAGAAGTCCGTCGGCGTGCTCGTCCGGACGAACACGATCCTCCAGCTCCAGCTGCGCGAGCCCCGGTCCACCGTGACCGTCGCGGTGCGCCAGGGCCAGGAGCCGCTCATCTACTTCGGGCAGACGACCCGCCGTCCGGAGGTCTTCCTCCAGATGGACGCCGAGACCGCCCATGGCTGGTTCCTCGGCGAGATCAACCCGACCGTCGCGTTCGGCGACAACCGCATCAAGGGTCGCGGCCCCTCCGGCCAGATCCTCTCGGTGCTCGCGTGGGCGAAGGTCCTCGTCCCGACGTACAAGGCGATCATCGAGGCGCACGACGGCGAGCTGCCGCCGCCGCTGGCACCGCCGGAGCCGCCGGAGCCGAAGGCGGAGCCTGCGGCTGCCGAGGCGCCCGCAGAGGGCGAGGCGCCGGTTGCGGCCGAGGGCGACGCTCCGGCGGAGGGCGCGGCGGAGGCGCCGGCGGCTGACGCCGAGGCGCCGGCTGCGGCCGAGGAGTCTCCGGCGGCGGAGTCAGAGGAGGGGGACTCGGCGGTCGAGGAGGCCGCTCCGGCTGAGGAGGCGGCTCCGGCGGCTGAGGAGCCCGCGCCGGACCCCGAGCCCGCGGCTGAGGCCGAGGCGCCTGCTGCGGCCGAGGAGTCTCCGGCGGCGGAGACGGCGAGCGAGGAGCCTGCGCCTGCCGAGGAGGCCTCGGCGCCGGCCGAGGAGCCTGCGGCTGCCGAGGAGGCCCCGGCACCCACCGAGGAGCCTGCGGCTGCCGAGGAGGCCCCGGCGCCCGCCGAGGAGCCTGCGGCTGCCGAGGAGGCCCCGGCGCCCGCCGAGGAGCCTGCGCCCGCCGGGGAGCCTGCGGCGCCTGCGGCCGAGGAGGCCCCCGCGGTCGACCCGGCCCCCGAGGACGAGGCGCCCGCCGGCGCCTGAAGTGCCGGTGGGTGGAAGATCGCGGTTGCTGAGCAACCGCGATTCACCACCGAGGGTCAGACGGAGGGGAGTGGCACGCTGCTCCACTCCTTCTTGTGGACCTTCTTGAGGGCCTGGTACTCGGTGAGGGCCTCGGCGGTGTCGACGTCCCCGAGGGTCGGGTGGGCCGGGACGAGGGGCTCGGCGACGGCGACGTCGTAGCGCTTCGCGAGGACCGCGGCGATGGCCTTGATCTTGATCTCGCCGACACCGGCGAGGGCAGACAGGTTCGCACGGAGCCCCGCGGCGTCGGTGGCGTCCGTCCACACGCGCGCGGCGTCGCCGTCGTACTCGTCGCGGATGTGGACCGCGAGATCGTGGACGCGCTGGGCCATCGACCCGGGGAAGCGGTGGATGGCCGGCTTCTCCCGGAAGAGGGGCTCGAGGTCGGCGCCGGCGATCGCGGTGGCGTCGAGCGACCCGAGGCGCTCGCGCAGCGCGAGCGGCCCCGCGAACGCCTTCTGCACCGTCACCTGCTGATCGAGGACGAAGCCGACGAGGAGCGCCATCGGATCCGCGGCGTTGAGCGCGTTGGCCTCGTCGGACTCGGTGAAGTACAGGCGGTCGGGCATGCGGCGATCGTACCCCGCGCCCGGGGCGCAGCCCGGTGGCCCGGCGGGACCCCGGTGGGGCGGCGGACCTCGGCGACCCTACGCGCCGGCCAGCGCCGGCGGGTCGTCGTAGCCTGGCTCGCCGGGAAGCAGGACGCGGGCGGTCTCGCCGCTCATGACGACGCGGGGCTCGACCGGCTGGACGGCGCGCCCGGCCGAGTGGGCGATGAGCTCCTCGGCGGTCGCGAACTGCTCGAACTGCTCGAGATGCTTGATCGTCGGGAAGACGAGGAGGATGTCGCCCGCGACGTGCGCGTCGAGCGCGCCGCGCGGCGTGAACCAGCCGCTGTCGACGCACTCCTCGCCGTCGATGACGACCTCGGCGCCGTCGGGACAGCGTGCGAGGAAGAAGTGCGTGTCGAAGCGGATCTTCACCTCGGCCGGGGTGATCCACTGGGAGAACTTCACGAGGTCCGCGCCGGTCGGGTCGGGAAGGGTGACGCCGGCCTCCTCGACGAGTTCGCGCACGGCTGCGCGCCGGTGCGCGGCGTCGCCCTCGCCCTCGTGCGCATCGACGCCGCCGCCGGGGAAGACCCACACGCCACCCATGAAGCGGGCCTTCTCCGTCCGCTTGACGAGCAGCAGCTCGAGGGTCTCACCGCCACCGCGCAGGAGGATCACCGACGCCGCTTGGCGCGGGGTGCTCACCCCGCCGCTGGTGTTGAGCTCTTCGCCGGGGGCGGGACGATCGATCTCCTGCATCGGCCCCACCCTAACCGGCGGGAAGGTCGGGGGCCTCGACCGGGGGAGACGCGCCCCTCCGGGCGGTCGCGACGGGCAGTCACCGGGTAGGGTTCGCGGCGTATGAGCACCACCGAGTCCGAGCGCTGGATCTGCGAGTCCTGCGGCTTCATCTACGAGCAGGAAGAGGGCGACCCCGACGGCGGCATCCCGCCCGGAACGCCGTTCGCCGACATCCCGGACAGCTGGTTCTGCCCGGTCTGCGGCGCCCGCAAGAAGGACTTCGTCCCGTACGAGGGTTGAGCCCCGCGCGATGACGCAGCCGCAGCCGCCGGTCCATGCCGGTCGGCTGCGCTTCGGGCTCAGCCGGGCGGCGAGCGCCCTCGGGGGCGCTTCGCTGTGCTTCGGCGAACCGATCCAGGCGGGTGACCGCATCGTCGTCCCGATCGCTCGCGTGCGCGGGATGGGCGGCTACGGCTTCGGCCGCGGCACCGCCCCGGACGGCGGGGACACGGGTGACGGTGGAGGCGGCGGCGGGGCCGTCGAGGCGACGCCCGCCGGCTTCCTCGACATCGCGCCCGCCGGCGTCCGCTTCGAGGCGATCCCCGACCCCGTGACGACGGCCCGCGCGGTCTCGACCGGGGCCTCCGCGCTCACGATGCTGATCGGCGCCGTCGTCACCGTGCGCCGCCGCCGCGCCGCCGGGCTCCTCGCGCGCCGCTGAGCGGCGCCCGGGCGTGGCCGTGGCGTCGTGAACGCCGCGGGGGCCGCTGCGCCCACACGCACCGCCCGCGCATGGCCGCCGGGGGCCCGGGGTACGTATCCCACAGATGACCCCGCGCACCGCAGCCTTCCCCAAGGAGTCCGACGACACGGGCGCCTTCGTCCGTCAGGACAGCACCTTCCGCGACCGCGTCACGGCCGACGGCTCGTCGGGCCTGCCCGCCGTCGCCGGCCGGTACCACCTCTACGTCTCCCTCGCCTGCCCATGGGCCCACCGCGCCGTCATCGTGCGGCGCCTGAAAGGCCTCGAGGACGCGATCGGCCTGACGGTCGTCGACCCGATCCGTGACGACGAGACGGGGTGGCGCTTCGCCGAGGAGCGGCCCGATCCGCTCAACGGCTGGACCTTCCTGAAGGAGGCGTACGAGGCGACCGACCCCGGCTTCGACGGTCGCGTCAGCGTCCCCGTGCTGTGGGACACCGTGACCGGGCGCATCGTCAACAACGAGTCGGCGGACGTCATCGAGATGCTCGCCACGGAGTTCGACGAGGTCGCCGGTGACCCGGACCTCGACCTCTACCCGGCGGCGCTCCGCGACGACATCGACGCGCTGAACGCCCGGGTCTACGAGACGGTGAACAACGGCGTGTACCGGGCCGGGTTCGCGCCGAGCCAGGAGGCGTACGAGGACGCGGTCATGCCGCTCTTCGCGACGCTCGACGAGCTCGACGTGCGCCTCACCCGGTCGCGGTTCCTCTTCGGCGACCGGCAGACGCTCGCCGACTGGCGGCTCTTCACGACGCTCGTCCGCTTCGACGCCGTCTACCACGGCCACTTCAAGTGCAACCTGCGGAAGATCAGCGAGTACCCGGCGCTGTCGGGCTACCTCCGTGACCTCTACCAGACCCCTGGCGTCGCGCAGACGGTCGACATGGACCACATCAAGCGTCACTACTACGTGACGCACACGTCGATCAACCCCACGCAGATCGTCCCGCTCGGGCCCCTGCAGGACCTTCACGCACCACACGGCCGCGAGGCCCCGGGCGCGTAGCAGGGGAGGGGGTCGAGCCGCTCAGGCGGCGACGAGCTGGTCGACGTGCACGACCATCCGCTCGACGTCCGCCTTGTCGATGAGCTCGAGGCCGAGCTCCGCGGCCTGCGCCGCGACCGCCGGATCGGCGTAGGCGGTGTAGAGGACGATCGGGGTCGGGACCGCGCCGTCCCGCAGCGCGCGTGCGACCTCCAGGCCGGTCATCCCGGGCATGCGGAAGTCGAGCACGATCGCCGCGTAGTCCGACCCCGGCGCCTGCGCGAGCGTGAGCGCTTCAGCACCCGAGGCCGCCTCCTCCACCTCATGGCCCCGGTCCTCCAGCGCGAGGCGCTCGAAGAACCGGACCGAGGGCTCGTCGTCGACGACGAGGATGCGGCCGGCCATCAGCGGTTGCTATAGGGGTCGACGTAGATGTCGTCGACGGACCAGGTCCCCGCGCCCTGCGGCGTGAAGGTGAAGCTGGCCGGCGTCATGTTGTTCGGCAGCAGCGGAAGGAGGTTCGCGACGACGAGGTAGACGGGTGAGAGCGTCCAGGACCCACTCGGGAGCACCGTACCGATGGTGAGCTGCTGAAGTCCAAGGGCACCCTGGAAGTTGACGTCGACGCGCAGGCCGGAGAAGAGGTTCGTGCCCGAGGACTTCGCGAAGAAGCGCATGTCCGGGTGGTCGATGCCGACGCACATCGTGCCCGTCGTCGCGCTCGAGCCGGACGGCAGGCGCAGCGAGCTCGAGTCGCTCGCGCTGCCGACGTAGAAGGGCTCGTTGCCGGCGACGATCGATGCGCCGCCCGAGAGCGAGAGGCCGTCGGCCGACTCGGCGTTGCCGCCGGGCGCGAGCGTGTAGTTCGCCACGTCCGCGAACGGCAGGAAGACCTGGCTCAGGGACTGGGAGTCGCAGGAGGTCGCGTCGGCCGCGAGCAGGCTGGCGTGCGCTGCGGACGGGACGACGGCGAGACCGGCGATGACCCCGAGGAGGAGGCGGAGCGGACGGCGGGAGTTGAGCATGGTGCGAACTGCCTTTCGCGGTGGAACGTCGGCCTTTTGCCGTACCTGACCATCGGCTCAGTCCAGCGCGCGGGACATCGGACATGTGTCCAAAAGCGACTAACCGCATTCGGGACCCAGGAGGGGAGGCGGAGCCGCACGACGACGTGCGTGCTTGCACGGGTTTTGCACAGGCCCGAGAATGACCTTCGTGGCTACACCCCCGGCCAGTGTGGAGCCAGAGACGAATGCGGAGGTCGCGAGCCTTCTGCAGGCGCAGCGCGCGGTGCTCTCCGAGCGGATGTCCGCCCGCGAGTTCCGGGCCCAGGCGATCGTCGGCGCGGCCTTCATCGCGGCGACGCTCGGAACCCTCGCCGTCGGAGGGAGCGAGGACTTCGATCCCGTGGCCGCAGCCGTTCTGCTCGTCGCACTCGTCGGTGCGTGGCGCATCCGGTTCGAGATCGGTCGGGGGTGGACCGCCCCGACGGTGCTCGTCACCGTTCCGGCGCTCTTCATCGAGCCTCCCGCAGTCGTCCCCATCCTCGTCGCGCTGAGCGCGGTGCTCGCCCGGGTGCCTGACTACGCCACCGGCCGCGCCCATCCGGAGGGGGCCCTCGCGGCGCTCGGCAACGGATGGCATGCTGTCGGGCCGGCCTTCGTGCTCGCCGTCGCGGTCGACCCCGGACAGCCCCGGTTCGCGGACGCGGGTTGGTATCTGCTCGCGTTCGCGGCGTTCATGCTGTGCGACGCGGCGTCGGGCGTCACCCGGGAGTGGCTCGCCCAGGACGTACGCCCGGACCTGCAACTCCGGCTCTTCGTCCAGATCTACGCGCTCGATGGGCTGCTCGCCCCAGTGGGTCTGATGGCCGCGCTGGCAACGGCCCGGGAGCCCTACGCGTTCCTGCTCGCGGCGCCGCTGTTCGTCGCGCTCGGCGTCCTGTCCGGGGAACGAACCAAGCGCTTCGACAACGCCCTCGCCCTCAGCGAGTCGCGCGCCCGCGTCCTCGAGGCCGAGCTCGCCGCCGCGCGCACGCGGGTGGAGATCCTCGGCGCCGTCTCCCACGGCCTGCAGACGCCGGTCGCGGGGGTCGTCGCGATCTCCGGCGTCCTCGCCCGGCGGGGCGCGTCGATGCCCGGCGAGATGGTGCAGCAGTCGGCGGCGCGGCTGGAGGGGGACGCGGTGGCGCTGCGCCAGGTCGTCCGGCAGGCGCTCGACTACGTGCGCCTCGTCGACGGCGAGCCGCTCGCGCTGCGGCTCGGGGACGTCGACCTTGTGCCGGTCGTGGAGGAGGTCACGGGCCGCCTCCGCGTCCCGGCGCCCGCGACGCCGCCCGGCCCGGCCGTCGCCCACGCCGACGGCGTCCGCGTGCACCAGCTGATCACCGCGCTCGTCGCCCGCGGCGTCACCGCGGCCGACGGCGACGCCGCGGCGGTCCGTGTCGCGCTCGGAACGGACGACGAGGGCGTCGTCTTCGACGTCTGGGAGCCCGGCCCGGCCCCGGAGACCGAGGAGGGGTTCGCGGCCCTGCTCGCCGCTCCGGCCGGCGTCCTCGGCACGCTCGAGAACCAGGGCACGGGCGTCGACCTCTTCGTCACCGCCGAGGCGGCGAAGCAGCTCGGCGGGAGCCTCTCCGGCAGCGACGACGGCGGCCGCCTGCGCTGGCGCCTGCGCCTCCCGGCCGCGGCGCCCCCCGCCCCCGCACCGGCGCCTACGCCTACGCCGTCCAGTCCCGCAGCGGCCAGCCCTCCGACGCCTCCGCCAGCGCCGCCGGCGTGAGGACCGGCAGCCGCGGCAGCGTCCACACCGGGGTGCCGCCGAGCTCGCGCAGCGTCGCGAGGTTGTCGGCCTCGAGCGCGCTCGGCTCCGCCGGCCACGGCGTCAGCACCACCGCCCGCACCTCGAGCCCGGCGCCCCGCGCCGCCTCGAGCGTCAGCAGCGTGTGGTTCAGCGTCCCGAGGGCCGGCCGCGCGACGACGACGAGCGGCAGGCCGAGCGCGACGGCGTGATCGCGGATCGACCACGTCCGCGTGAGCGGGACGAGGAGGCCGCCGACCCCTTCGACGACGATGACCTCGGCCGCGGCGCCGACCGCCCGCGCGTGGGCGAGCAGCGCCTCCGGGTCGAGTGCGGTCCCGGCCTGGTCGGCGGCGAGGTGGGGGGACACGGCGGGCCGGAAGGTCACCGGCGTCACGTCCTCCGGGGCCTGTCCGGTGCAGGCGGCGAGGAGGACGTGGTCGGCGGGCATGCCCCCGGGGTCGGGCTCGTCGATCCCGGTGACGACCGGCTTGCTCGCGGCGACCCTCACCCCCTGCACGCGCAGGCCGGCGGCGATCGTCGCGGCGACGACGGTCTTCCCGACGCCGGTGTCGGTGGCGGTGACGAAGCAGCCGGGCACGGCGGTCCTACGCGGCGGCGTGCCGGGGCGACGCGGGCCCCTGCGTGGCGGCGACGGGGAGTCCTGAGGCGGGCCGGAAGCCGGCCTGCATGGCGGCGCGGGCGAGGACGGCGGCCGCCTCGCGGAGCTCCGCCTTCGTGTGGGAGGCCATGACGGCGAGGCGGAGGCGGCTCGTGCCCTCGGGGACGGTCGGCGGGCGGATGGCCTGGGCGAAGACGCCGCCCTCGATCGCGAGCTCGCAGATGCGCATCGCGAGGGCGGCGTCGCCGACGATGAGCGGGATGATCTGGGTGCTCGCGCCCGCGACCTCGAACCCCTCGCGCGCGAGGGCGTCGCGGAGGGTGTTCGCGTTGGCCTGCAGCCGGGTGGCGTAGGACGGGTCCTCGATGACGAGGTCGAGGGCGGCGAGGGCGGCGGCGACCGACGGCGGGGGCGGGGCGGTGGAGAAGATGAGCTGGCGTGCGGTGTTCGTGAGGTAGTCGGCCATCGTCGCGCTGCAGGCGGCGAACGCGCCGTAGGACCCGAGCGCCTTGCCGAGCGTGCCGACGATGACGTCGACCGCGGCGGGGTCCACGCCGGCGTCGGCGATCGCGCCGCGGCCCTCGGGGCCGCAGCAGCCGGTGCCGTGGGCCTCGTCGACGACGAGCCGGACGCCGAACTCGCGCGCGAGCGCGACGATGTCCGCGAGCGGGGCGACGTCGCCGTCCATCGAGAAGACCGAGTCGGTGACGATGATGCCCGGGCGCCCGGTGTGCTGCTCGAGGCACCAGCGCAGGTGGTCGGTGTCGCAGTGGTCGTAGACGACGGTCTGCGCGCGGGCCAGGCGGCAGCCGTCGACGATCGACGCGTGGTTCAGCGCGTCGGAGTAGACGACGGTGTCCGGCCCCGAGGCCGTGGCGAGCGCGCTCACGACGCCGGTGTTGGCGAGGTAGCCCGACCCGAAGAGCACGGCGGCCTCGGTCCCCTTGAAGGAGGCCAGGCGCTGCTCGAGCCGGCGGTGGATGCTCATCGTGCCCGACACGAGGCGGGACGCGCCGGCCCCGGCGCCGTAGCGCATCGCCGCGTCGGCGGCGGCCTCGCGGACCCGCTGGTGCTCGGCGAGCCCGAGGTAGTTGTTCGAGCAGAGCAGCAGCACGGGCCTGCCGTCGAGCACGACCCGCGAGCCCTGCGGGCCGGAGACCAGGCGCATGCGCCGGCGCAGCCCCTGGTCCTCGAGGTCCGCCAGCCGCTGCTCGAGGTCGCTCACCGCGCGTCCCGGCTTACAGGCCGTGCGGGAGGCCGCTGGTGACGAGCTCGTCATCGATGAGATCGTCCCGCCCACCCGGCCAGCGGTTCTCGGCGCCGTCCGGGCGCGGCGGGATGACCTTCTCGCGCTTGGCGAAGCGCAGCTGCGAGGCGGGGTCCCAGAGCTTGATCTCCAGGCCGGCGGCCTCGGCCTCGTCGCGCGTGTCCAGGTAGGACTCCACGACGTCGGGGGTCTCGCCCTCGAGCCAGCCCGAGCGGTTGTCCGGGCGCGGCGAGGCGCCGTTGTCCTCGTGGCGGGCGATGTTCAGGCCCAGGTCGGTGAACATCTTGCGGTCCTGCTCCGGGGTGTTCCCCAGGGTGGTGAGGAAGTTGCCCATCATCACGCCGTTCAGGCCGGCCTTGACCGCGAGCGGCTGCAGGTCACCGATGTTCTCCACGCGGCCGCCGCAGAGGCGGAAGAGCGCCTCGGGAAGGATGAGGCGGAAGATCGCGATCCACTTGACCGCCTCCCACGGGTCGAGGTAGTCGCGGTCGCCGAACTTCGTGCCCGGCCGCGGGTTCAGGAGGTTGATCGGCACCGACGTGGGGTTGATCGACGCGAGCTCGAAGGCCATCTCCACGCGCTGCTCGTCGGACTCGCCGAGGTTCAGGATCCCGCCGACGCACGTCTCGAGGCCCGCCTCGCGGACCGCGTCGATCGTGCGCAGCCGGCCCTCGTAGCGGACGGTGGTGGAGACCTCGGGGTAGTAGGACTCCGCCGTCTCCACGTTGTGGTGGACCCGCTGGATCCCGGCCTCCTTCAGCTGCTTGGCGCGGTCGACGGACATGTGCCCGACCGACGCGCAGCGCTTGAGGTTCGTGTGCTCGGCCACGAGCTTGGCGCCGTCGAGGATCTTCTGGAAGTCGCGCTTGGTCAGCCCCTGGCCCTGGGTGACCATGCAGAAGCGGTGCGCGCCCGCCGCCTCGGCCGCCTTGGCGTGCTCGAGGATCTGCTCGGGCTCCATCATCGCGTGCATCGGCGTCTCGGACTCCGCAAAGCGCGACTGCGCGCAGAACCCGCAGTCCTGGGCGCACCCGCCGGACTTCGCGTTCACGAGCGAGCACAGATCCGTCGAGTCCCCGAACGTCGCCACCCGGGCGTCCCACGCCCGCTCCACGAGCTTCTCGATGTCGGCGTGGTCGGTCAGGGCGCCCAGCGCTAGGGCCTCATCACGGGAGATCAACGGCGGCATGGCGTTCAGATTAGGCGTGAACGCGGATGACGCGTCGTGCGACCGCCCGCTCGGGGGGTGCCCGGCACGGCCATCGTGGACGCGACAGGTTGTCGTGGATCACCGGAAGTGGGGATGGTGGGTCGTCGGACAGGGATCTAGAGTCCGCTCCCCGAGCCGTGCTGCAGCCGACCGACAACCCGCGACGGATCACCGTCGTGCTCTGCGATGACGTACCCGCGCTGCGGGGGCTGCTGCGTGCCGTGCTCGAGGAGCAGCCCGGGATCGAGGTCGTCGGCGAGGCCGGCGACGGCGGCGAGGTCGTCGCCGTCGTGGAGCGCCTCCGGCCCGACGTCGTCCTGCTCGACCTCGCGATGCCCCACGTGGACGGACTGCAGGCGACGCCGCTCATCCTCGACGCCTCGCCGGGCACGCGCGTCGTCGGCCTCTCCGGCTTCGCCCGCGACGAGGTCGCCCAGCAGCTGCTCGAGGCCGGGGCCGTCGCCTACCTCGAGAAGGGCGTCGACCTCGAGATCATCGTCTCGACGGTCGTCGAGGCCGCCGCTCGGGCGGGCGGCGAGCTCGCCGCCTGACGCCCCTCCTCACCAGTCCGCGACGAGCGGCACGTGGTCGGAGGGCTTCGTGCCCTTGCGGTAGTCGCGCTCGATGTGGACGGACGTCAGCGCGCCCGCGATCCCCGCGCTCGCGAGGATGAGGTCGATCCGCAGCCCGAGCCCCTTGTGGAAGTGGCCGGCGCGGTAGTCCCACCAGGTGAACTGCTGCTCGGGCTCGGGGTGGACGGCGCGGTAGGCGTCGCTCAGGCCCCCGGCGCGGGCGACCTCGGCCAGCGCACGGCGCTCGGCCTCCGTCACGTGCGTCGCCCCCGCGAACGCCGCCGGGTCGTACACGTCGGCGTCGGTCGGGCAGACGTTCATGTCGCCGGCGATGACGACCTCGGCACCCGTGTCCCGCAGCGCGGCCGCCCGTGCCGCCATCGCCTCGAGGAAGCGCAGCTTCTCGTCGAACACCGGCGAGCCGACCTCCTGGCCGTTGACGACGTAGACGCTCGCGACCCGGACGCCGGCGACCGTCGCCTCGATCCAGCGGGCCTGGTCGGCCTGCACCTCGCCGTCGAGCCCCGCGCGCGCGTCGGCGACTCCGAGCTCCGCCCGCGCGAGGACCGCCACGCCGGCCCAGCGACCGCCGGAGTGATGGGCCGCCTCGTAGCCGGCGGCGCGGAGCTCGTCGACCGGGAACGCCTCCGGCGCGCACTTCGTCTCCTGCAGGCAGAGGACGTCCGGCTCGTGCTGCGCGAGGAACTCGAGGACGCGCGGCAGACGGGCCTTCAGGGAGTTGACGTTCCAGGTGACGAGGCGCACGCCCGCAGTCCTATCGCATCGATGGCTACGCTCGGCGCCATGACCCGTGCCGCCGACGTCGTCGCGTCCCTGCCCCTGCCGCCCGCGCTGAAGGAGCGCCTCCCGGCGGCGAAGCCGGTCGTCGCGGTGGTGAAGCTCCAGGGCATCATCACCGCCACGCCGCCCCCGCTGCGGGGCGGCGTCAGCCTCGCGACGACCGAGGACGCCCTCAAGCGCGCCTTCGCGATCGACGCGGCACGGCTGCAGGCGGTCGTGCTGCTCGTCAACTCCCCCGGCGGTTCGCCGACGCAGTCCGCTCTCGTCGCCGACCGCATCCGCGGGCTCGCCGCCGAGCACGACGTCCCCGTCATCGCCTGCTGCGAGGACCTCGCCGCCTCGGGCGGCTACTGGCTCGCCTGCGCCGCCGACGAGATCGTCGTCCACGCGACGTCGATCGTCGGATCGATCGGCGTCGTCACGCAGGGCTTCGGCCTCGACGGCCTCATCGAGCGGCTCGGGGTCGAGCGCCGCCTCTACACGGCCGGTGAGAGCAAGGCCCGCCTCGACCCGTTCCTCCCCGAGAAGGCCGACGACGTCGCGTGGCTGCGCGGGCTCCACGGCGAGCTGCACGAGCTCTTCATCGGGTGGGTGAAGGAGCGCCGCGGCGACCGGCTCACCGCCGGCGACACGAACCTCTTCGAGGGCGAGGTGTGGACCGGCGCCCGCGCCGTCGAGCTCGGGCTCGCCGACCGGCTCGGCACGCTGCGCAGCGTCGTCGCCGAGCGCTGGCCGGACGCGGAGATCACGACCGTCGACGCGCGCAAGCCGCTGCTCGCGCGGCTCGGCGTCGGGTCGGCCGCCCGGGGCGGCCGGGCCACGGACACCGTCCGTGCGCTGCTCGACGTCGCCGAGGAGCGCGCCGCCTGGGCGCGCTACGGCCGCTGAGCGGACCTCCACCCGGTCCGTGACCGGACCGATGTCCGTTCAGCCTGTGAGCACCTCCGGGAACGCCGTGCGCCACGTCGGATGCGCCGGCGTCCACCCGAACGTCCGCTTGAAGCGGGCGTTGCTGTTGCCGCGGAGCGTCGTCGCGAAGTGGACGACGTGCGGACCCACGAGCAGGCGCGGGATGATCGCGGGCACGCGCAGCGGCTTCCTGGCCCCGAGCGCCGCCGCCATCGCCGGCAGCCACTCGCGCATCGGCGCGGGCTCGTCGTCGCAGACGTTGTAGACGCCGGGCGCCCCGCCGTCGAGGGCGAGGACCGTCGCCGCCGCGGCGTCGTCGATGTGGACGAACGAGGAGATCCCGCCGCCGGCGCCGACGATCGGGAAACGCCGCGCGCGGATCTCCCCGGCGGTGCCTCCGTCGGTCGCGTACGCCGTCCCCGGGCCGTAGAAGAAGCCGTAGCGGAGGACGACGCCCTCGACGCCGTCGGTGTGCAGGACGCACTGCTCCATCGCGTGCGTCGCGGCGACGGCGGCCGCGAACGCCTTCGGCGCGTCGAGGTAGACGCGGGCGTCCTCGTCCTGCACCGGTGGCCCCTCGGGGGCGGTGAGGAACGAGATCGACTGGCAGACGACGCGGCGCACCCCCGCCGCCTGCGCGGCCGCCATGAGGTGCGGCGTCGCCTCGGCGCGCAGGCGATTCGTCGGGCGCAGCTGCTCCTCGTAGCGGCGCACGTCGAGGAGCGCCGGCAGGGCGGTGAGCTGGTGGACGAGGACGTCGGGCGCGGCCACGGCGACCGCGTCCCGCACCGACGCGGCGTCGAAGACGTCGCACACGTGCGGCTCGACACCCCGGCCGCGGACCTCGTCGGCGCGCGCGGCCGACCGGACGAGCGCGGCGACGTCGTGGCCCGCGTCCTGGAGCAGCGGCACGAGCGGGCGGCCGATGGCGCCGGTGGCACCGGCGACGAGCACCTTCATGAGGTCACCTCCGCAGGGGGCGTGGCCGAGACCCGCCAGAGCCTGAGCAGCGACGCGGCAAGCAGGCCGAGCGCGACCGCGTCGAAGACCCCGACCCACCCCGGGTGCGCGAGATCCGCGTCGGCGACGTGGTTGACGGTGTGGAGCGCCGCCTGCAGCCCGGCGAGCAGCAGGACCGCGGCGCGCGCGGGCGAGGGGCGGCGGGCGACGAGCAGGCAGACGACGCCGAGCGCGAGCGACCAGGTGGCGACGTCACGCGTGTAGTGGTCGTTGCGGGCCCCGAACGGGCCGAGCGCCGTGAAGAACGTGCCGGGGGAGACGAGCATCCACAACCCCTGCGCGAGCTGCTCGGAGCCGTAGGCGTACAGGCCGGCCGGGACGAGGCGCATGTCCTTCATCGGCGTACCGTAGACCTCCGAGTGGCACCCTGGGAAGATCCAATCCGATGGAGTTTCAGGGTGCCAATCCCGACGCCGGGCCCGAGCTCCTGCTGCGGCCACCCCAGCGCGGGCGCGGGCCGCTCGGCCCGCAGGTCGAGGGGGCGCTGCGCGACGCGATCCGGACGGGACGCCTCGCGCCGGGGGCCCGTGTCCCGCCCACGCGCACGCTCGCGCGGGACCTCGGGGTCTCCCGGCGCCTCGTCGTCGGCGCCTACGAGCAGCTCGTCGCGGAGGGCTGGCTCCAGGCGCACGTCGGCGTGGGGACGACGGTCCGCCGGGCCCTGCCGGAGCCCCCGGCCGCGCCGGCGCGCCGGACCCGCCTCCGCCCGCCGGCGGGCGGGCGACCCGGCGTGCGGGGCTCCGGCCCGCCCGCGCGCGCCGTCGTCCGCTACGACTTCTTCCCGGGCCATCCGGATCTCTCGGCCTTCCCGCGCGCGGCGTGGGGCCGGGCCACGCGCGAGGCACTCCGCGAGCTGCCGGACGCAGCCTTCGGGTACACCGACCCCCGCGGTCTGCCGGAGCTGCGCAGCGTCCTCGCCGAGCTGCTCCCCCGCACGCGCGGCGTCGTCTGCCGCCCCGGGCAGCTCGTCGTCTGCCAGGGCGTCATGCAGGCGCTCCACGTCCTCGTCGCCGCCCTGCGCGCCGAGGCGGGGGGCGGGCCCGTGCGCGTCGCGGTCGAGGACCCGTACCTCCCGGAGCACCGTCTCGTCCTCGACGCGGCGGGGGCCGAGCTCGTCCCGGTGCCGGTCGACGCGCTCGGCGTCCGCGACGAGGCGGTCGCCCATGCCGACGTCGCGGCCGCCCTGCTGACACCGGCGCACCAGAGCCCCACCGGCGTGACGCTCGCCGCCGGCCGCCGCACCGCGCTCACGCGCTGGGCGCAGGAGCACGGCCGGCTGCTCATCGAGGACGACTACGACGCCGAGTACCGCTACGACCGGGCGCCGGTGGGGGCGATGCAGGCGCTCGCGCCCGGCCACGTCGCGTATCTCGGGTCGGTGAGCAAGACGCTCGCGCCGGCGCTGCGGCTCGCGTGGATCGTCGTCCCCGAGGACCGCCTCGCGGTGGCCGTGCACGCGCGGCGCCTGCTCGACGGCGGCTCCCCGGTGCTCGAGCAGGCCGCGCTCGCCCGCTTCATGGCCTCCGGCGGGTACGACCGGCACGTCCGCGCCGCCCGCCGCCGCCAGCACGGCCGCCGCGGGGCGCTCATCGACGCCCTCGCCGAGTTCCTCCCCGGGGCTCGCGCGGAGGGCATCGCCGCCGGGCTGCACGTCGTCGTGCGGCTGCCCGCGCCGGTCGAGGCCGCGGCGCTCGACCGCGAGGCGCTCGCCCGGGACGTCCGCGTCTATCCGCTGTCCGGCTGGCGCGCCGACCCGCCGCCGCAGGCCTCGGCCGTGGTCATGGGCTACGGCGCGCTTGCGCCGCCCGCCATCCGCGAGGGCGTCCGCCGGCTCGCCGAGGCCGTCGACGCGCTCGGGTGACGGGCGCGGCACCGCACGTCGCCGGTCGGTCTCGGATCACTACCGTCCCGGGCGATGCCCGGCGAGCTGAAGGTCGACGAGCCGGCGGACGGGGTCCGCCGCCTCACCATCTCGAACCCGTCCAAGCGCAACGCGCTCGACCACCCCATCCTCGACGCGATCGCCGCCGCGGTGAACGCGGCGCCCGGGGACGGGGTCCGCGCACTCGTCCTCACCGGCGAGGACGGCATGTTCTCCTCGGGCTACGACATCGGGGACATCCCGGCGGACGTCTTCCCCCAGGAGGCCGAGAAGCTCGTCGCGCACCCGTTCACGAGCGCCCTCGACGCCCTCGACGCCTGCGACATCCCGGTGCTCGCGGTTCTGCCTGGTCACACGATCGGCGGCGGGCTCGAGCTCGCGCTGAGCTGCGACCTGCGGATCGCGGCCGACACGATCAAGCTCGGCATGCCGCCGGCGAAGCTCGGCCTCGTGTACTCGCACACCGGCCTGCGGCGCTTCATCGACGCGATCGGCGTCCCCCACACGCGTGAGCTCTTCCTCCTCGGTCGCTACATCGACACGGCGCAGGCCGAGGCGTGGGGGCTCGTGAACCGCGTCGTCCCCGCGGGCGACCTCGAAGCCGCCGGACTCGACTGGGCGGGCCAGCTCGCCGCGGCCGCCCCGCTCAGCCTGCGCGGCAACAAGCAGGTGATCCGCGCGCTCCTCGCCGCGGAGGGCGACGTCGCTCCGGACGTCGCCGCCGAGCTCATCGCGCTGCGCAAGGCGTGCTTCGTGAGCGACGACTTCCGCGAGGGCGTCGCCGCCTTCGCCGAGAAGCGCACCCCACGGTGGCAGGGCCGCTGAGGCGCTATTCGAGGATGACGAGGGCGTCGCCCTCGTTCACGGCCTGACCCTCGGCGCAGAGGATCTCCTTCACCGTGCCGGGCTCCTCGGCCTCGACCGGCATCTCCATCTTCATCGACTCGAGGATGACGACGGTGTCGCCCTCGCTGACGGTGTCGCCGACCTTCACCTCGACCTTCCAGACGGTCCCGGTGATGTGGGCCTCGACGTCGGACATCTGCGCGTTCTCCTTCTCGGGCTGACATGACGCGGACCCCGGGGGCTCGCGGCTGCGACCATATCCGCCCTCATGGACGCGAGCCCCGACGTCATCATCATCGTCACCGCCTACAACGAGGGCGACCGGCTGACCGCGACGGTCGCCGCCCTCCGCGACGCGTTCGCAGGGGCCCGCATCCTCGTCGCCGACGACCACTCGACGGACGACACGCCGCGCGTGGCCGCCGCGGCCGGCGTCGAGCTCGTCCGGGCGCCGAAGAACATCGGTAAGGGTGGCGTCGCGACCCTCGCCGCCCGGCAGGTCCTGCCCGCGGTGCTCGTCGACGACCCGCCGGTCGTCGTCCTCTGCGACGGCGATCTCGCCGCGACCGCGCACCAGCTGCCGGCGCTCGTCGAGGCGGTGCGCCGCGGCGACTGCGACCTCGCCGTCGCCTCGTTCGCGCGCAAGGTCGGGGGCGGCTTCGGGCTCGCCGTCGGGTACGCGCACGGCGCCATCAAGCGCCTCTGCGGCCTGGAGCTGCAGGCGCCGATCAGCGGTCAGCGGGCGATGCGCGGCGCCGTGCTGCCCGTCGTCGTGCCGTTCGCGCCCCGCTTCGGGATGGAGATCGGGATGACCGTCGACGCCGCCCGGGCGGGCTTCACCGTCGGTGAGGTCGCGCTCGACCTCACGCATCGCGCGACCGGCCGCACGGTGCGGGGGTTCCTCCACCGCGGCCGCCAGCTGAAGGACTTCGTGCTCGTCGAGCTCAGCCGGCGCTGAACGACGGACCTCCGACCTGCGGCTCGACCGCGGGGCGAAAACCGTGGCCCGACTTCCGACCGGGTGTCGATGGGGCCGCAGGCGTCGCGACCGTACCTTGGGGCCATGTCCGGCACGACAGCAAGACGAGGGGCTCGCACCGTCTCCTCCTGCGACACCGCGGCTCCTCGGTTCGTGCGGATCCGTCACCTGGGTGCCCTGACCCAGTGCCCCGGTGACATGGCGGTCCGGCCTCCGGCCGGGCGTGTTTCTCCCGCGTGTGACACCGCCATGCGGTGAGGTCGGCCGGAGCCGAGGGGATCTGCCGGCGGGGACGGGACAGCCCCGTCGGCAGACCGGCTCCGGCTGACCCCACCATCTGCCGAAGGCCCCGCTGACCCCAGGGCCTTCGGTCGTCCGACGCTCCTTCGACGCTCAGGCGACGCCCGCCGCCTCCGCCGTCACGACGCCGGCCGTGAGGTTCGGGGGGACCTCCTCGTAGCGGACGAACTCCATCGAGAAGTCGCCCTCGCCGGCGGTCATCGCGCGCAGGTCGGGGGCGTAGGTGAGCAGCTCGGCCATCGGCGCCTCGGCCTTGACGACGGTGCTGCCGCCGGCCGGGGCGACGCCGAGCGGGCGTCCGCGACGCGACGCGAGGTCGCCCATGACGTCACCGACCGCGTCGTCGGGCACGGTGAGCGTCAGGAGCATCACGGGCTCGAGCAGCACGGGGTCCGCGGCGGCGAGCGCCTCGCGCATCGCGAGGTGGGCGGCGGCCTTGAAGGCGAGCTCGGAGGAGTCGACGCGGTGGTAGCCGCCGTCGTGCAGCGTCACCTTCACCCCGACGACCGGGAAGCCCGCGACCGTCCCGTGCTCGAGCGCCTCCAGGCAGCCCTTCTCGACCGCGGGGATGAAGCTGCCGGGGATCGCGCCGCCGCGGATGGCGTCGACGAACGCGAACGGGGCGTCCGCGCACGGCTCGACCGTGATCTGGCAGTCACCGAACTGCCCGCGTCCGCCGGACTGCTTCTTGTGGCGGCCGTGGCCCTCGGCGGGGCGCCGGATCGTCTCCTGGTAGGGGACGCGCGGCGGCTTGAGGTCGACCTCGACGGCGAAGCGCGTCTTCAGCCGGTCGACGATCTGCTCGACGTGGAGCTGCGAGAGCCCGGCGACGATCTCCTCGCCGGTCTGCGGGTCGCGCCGCAGCTCGATCGTCGGGTCCTCCTCCTGCACGCGCCGCAGGGCCGTGAAGAGCTTGTCCTCGTCGCCCGCGTTGTGCGGCGTGACCGCGAAGGCCATGACCGGCGCCGGGAGGTCGAGCGGCGGCATCGCGATCGGCTCGTCGCGGGCGGCGAGCCAGTCGCCGGCGTGCGTGTCCTTGAGCTTGCCGATCGACCCGATGTCCCCGGGGCCGAGCGGCCCCTCCGGGAGCTGCCCGATCCGCTCCCGGTCGTGGGTGCGGGTGTTCATCACCTGCGTGTCGGGCGTCATCGTGCCCTGGTAGACGCGGAAGACGTTGATGCGGCCGGCGAAGCGGTCGGCCGTCGTCTTGAAGACGTAGGCGAAGAGCGGCTTGTCCGGGTCGGGGTCGAGCGTGATGCCGGGGAGGACGAGCGCGCCGTGCTTCGCCGGGGAGGGGAGGTCCTCGACGATCGCGTCGAGCAGCCGGACGGTGCCGAGGTTGCGCGTCGCGACGGTGCAGGCGACGGGGAACAGCCCGCCGTGGTTCGTCCCCTCCTTCAGCGCGGCGACGATCTCGTCGTGGGCGATCTCGTCGCCCTCGAGGTAGCGCTCCATGAGCGCCTCGGACACCTCGCTCACCTCGTCCATGAGCCGCTCGCGGTACTCCTGCGCGATGTCGGCCATGTCGTCGGGGATCGGGATCTCGCGCGTGTCCTCGCGGCCCTCCCCGGTCGTCTCGTAGGCCTTCATGTCGACGAGGTCGACGACGCCGCGGACGTCGCGCTCGCTGCCGATCGGGATCTCGACGGCGACGACGTGCGGGCCGAACGCCTCCTTCAGCGAGGCGAGCGACCGGTAGAAGTCGGCCCGCTCGCGGTCGAGCATGTTGACGCAGACCATCCGCGCGACGTCGAGCTCGGCGGCGCGGTCCCAGAGGCGCGCGGTCCCGGCCTGCACGCCGGCGACGGCATCGACGACGAAGACGGCCGCGTCGCACACGCGCAGCGAGCCGAGGGCGTCCGCGACGAAGCTCGGGTCCCCGGGCGTGTCGACGAGGTTGAGCTTGCGGCCCTTCCACGTCGTCGAGGTGAGCGACGCGCTGATCGACATCTGGTGCGCCTGCTCGTACGGGTCGCTGTCGGAGGCCGTCGTCCCCTGCGTCACCCGGCCCAGCCGGCTCACCGCGCCGGACTGGAAGAGCAGGGCCTCGTGCAGCGACGTCTTGCCGCTGCCACGGTGACCGACGAGGGCGACGTTGCGGAGTCTGTCCGCAGCTGTGGGCATCGAATGGCTCCTCTTACGTGTGGCGGTCCGCCGACCATACCCCGGCGGCGCGGCCGCGGGGAAGGGCATCGGTAGGCTCGCGCCGATGATCCTCGCCATCGATCAGGGGACCACCGGCTCGACGTGCCTGGTCTTCGACCACGACGGCACCCTCCAGGGGCGCGCGTACCGCGAGTTCACCCAGCACTTCCCGAAGCCGGGCTGGGTCGAGCACGACGCCGCGGAGATCTGGGAGGTGACGCAGGCGGTCGCGGGGGAGGCGCTCGACGACGCCGGCGTCGCGGCGGGCGAGCTCGCGGCGGTCGGCATCACGAACCAGCGCGAGACGGTCTGCGTGTGGGACCCGTCGACCGGTGAGCCGCTGCACCGCGCGCTCGTCTGGCAGGACCGTCGCACGGCCGGCCGCTGCGACGAGCTGCGGCGCCAGGGTCACGAGGCGATGGTCCGCACCCGCACCGGCCTCGTCCTGGACCCGTACTTCTCGGGGACGAAGATCGAGTGGCTGCTGCAGCACGTCGACGGCCTCGCGCAGCGCGCGGCCGAGGGGCGCGCGGTCTTCGGGACGATCGACAGCTGGCTCGTCTTCAAGCTCACCGGCGAGCACGTGACGGACCCGTCGAACGCGTCGCGCACGCTGCTGTACGACATCGACCGCGGGCAGTGGGACGACGACCTCTGCGCGCTGCTCGGCGTCCCGAAGGCGTCGCTGCCGGAGGTGCGTCCGTCGATCGGGACGTTCGGCACGACCCGCGCGGACGCGCTGCACGGGCACGAGGTCCCGGTCGCCGGGATCGCGGGGGACCAGCAGGCGGCGCTCTACGGTCAGGCGTGCCTGGATCCGGGCATGGGGAAGAACACGTACGGCACCGGCTCGTTCGTCCTGATGAACGCCGGGAGCGCGCCGCCGCCGGCGCCGCCCGGCCTGCTCGCGACGGTCGCGTGGGGGATCGGGCAGCGGACGGTCTACGCGCTGGAGGCGGCGATCTTCGCGACCGGCGCCGCGGTCCAGTGGCTGCGCGACGGGCTGCAGATCATCGAGCGCGCGTCCGACACCGAGGCGATGGCGCGGTCGCTCGACTCGAACGACGGCGTCTACCTCGTCCCCGCGCTCACCGGCCTCGGGTCCCCGCACTGGGACCCGTACGCCCGCGGCACGATCGTCGGCCTGACCCGTGGCAGCGGCCGGGCGCACCTCGCCCGCGCGACGCTCGAGGCGATCGCCTACCAAACGGTCGACGCCGTCCGCGCGATGGAGGCGGTCTCGGGGACGCCGCTGGTGACGCTGAAGGCGGACGGCGGCGCGACCGCGAACGGGTGGCTCATGCAGTTCCAGGCCGACGTCCTCGGCGTGCCCGTCGTCGTGCCCGAGGTGCCGGAGACGACGGCGCTCGGTGCGGCGCTGCTGGCCGGCGTCGGGGCGGGCGTCTTCTCCCAGCAGCACGTCGTGGACCACTGGCAGGAGCGCTCCCGCTATGAGCCGCGGATGGGCGAGGACGAGCGTGAGACGCTGCTCGCCGACTGGCAGCGCGCGGTCGCCCGCTCCCGCGGCTGGGTGCAGGCGTAGACACGCGGCCTGACAGGGTGTGCGGGCAGCGGGCGGCGTCGCGTCCACCGGCGTAGGATCCGCGGATGGCGCCGGACGAGAAGCTCGTGAAGATGAAGGACCAGGTCTACAAGGACACCCGGCCCCAGGAGTTCTTCGACCGCTACCACGCGCGGGCCCGGAACGAGAAGCCGAACTGGGTCTACGAGCTGGTCCGCATCGCGACCTCGCTGTACTCGTACACGCTGCTGCGCGCCCGCTCGATCGGCACGCACAACATCCCGCAGTCCGGCCCGATCATCATCGCGCCGAACCACTTCTCGTTCATGGACCACTTCCTCTGCGGGGCGTTCACGCGGCGCAAGCTCCGGTTCATGGCGAAGTCGCAGCTCTTCGCCCCGCCGATGGTGTGGATCTACTCGCCCGGCGGCGTCTTCCCGGTGCGCCGCGGCGTCCGCGACGAGGACGCGTTCATCACCGCGAAGAAGATCCTCGCCGACGGTGGCGCGGTCTGCATGTACTGCGAGGGCGGCCGCTCGCGCACCGGCCAGCTCGCGGACACCGCGAAGCCGGGCATCGGGCGGCTCGCGCTCGAGTCCGGTGCGACGATCGTGCCGGTCGCGATCCACGGCTCCGCGAAGGTCCGCAACTGGAAGCGGCTGCAGTTCCCGAAGATCACCGTGCAGTACGGCGAGCCGTTCCGCTACGAGCAGGTCGCCGGCGAGACCACGCGCCCGCAGCAGCAGGCCGTCGCCGACGAGATCTTCACGGCGATCAAGGAGCTGTACGGGCGCCTGGACGTCGAGGGCGCCGGCGCCGTCGCGCGGACCGTCCGCGAGGAGCGCCGCGCCCGCCGCCGCGTCCGCGGCGCCGCCCACGTCTGAGCCGTCGGTCAGCCGGCCCAGGGCACCTCGACGGAGTCCTCCGTCGCCGCGTTGCGCGCGACGACGTACTCCGCGGGCTCGTCCGCCGAGCGGTTGTGGAGGACGTGCGTCTCCTGCGGGGGGACGTAGACCATGTCCCCGGCGACGAGCGACGTCGTGTGCTCGAGCTCGTCGCCCCACTGCACCTCGAGGGCGCCGCTGAGCATGTAGACGGCCGACTCGCAGGACGCGTGGTAGTGCGGGCGCGAGCGGGCGGACGGCTCGACGCGGAAACGCCCGAGGTAGATGTCGCGGGCGCCGGCCGTCGCCTCGGAGATCTCGGCGCCGCCCACGACCCCGCGGGGCATCTCGTGGTCGGGCGCGGGCTTGATGACCTTCATGGCGGCCTCCTCAGGCGGCGGGTGGTCAGACGGGCAGATCGTAGTCCAGCCACTCCGAGCGCCTGCCGCCGACGCGGTCGTACACGGCCTGGGCACGGTGGTTGTCGGGCGCGGTCTGCCAGGCCAGGCGCGTGGCGCCGTGCTCGCGGGCCTCGTCCCGGCAGGCGGCGATGAGCGCGTCCGCCAGGCCGGTGCCGCGCGCGGCGGGGTCGACGTAGAGGTCGTTCATGACGGCGAGGCGGGCGGCGCCGAGCGTCGACCACGTCCAGAAGACCGTCGCGAAGCCGAGCGGGGTCCCGTCCTCGACCGACCACGCCATGAGCTGCACGCCCTCCCGCTCCGGGTCGGCCAGCAGCGCGCGGCCGAAGGCGGCGAGGTCGGCGTCGGACGCCTGCACGACCCCGGCCGTCTCCTCGTAGAACGCGCAGTACCCGCGCATCAGCGCGACGAGCTCGGGCAGGTCCCCCTGGGTGACGCGCGCGATGGTGAACTCCATGAGCTCACCATCGCACGGGTGGCGTTAGCCGCTCAGGACATCATTCCCGAGAAGACCCCGCCGCTGACGTTCAGCACCTGACCGTGGACGTAGTTCGACCACGGCGAGCAGAGGAAGAAGACGCCGCCGGCGGCCTCCTCCGGGGTCGCGGGGCGACCGAGCGGGATCATCATCGACGCCATCGCGCGCATCTGGTCCGGGATGCCGAGCTGGACCTTCTCGCCGTCGATCTCCATGACGTTGTCATCGACCTTCGACTGCGTCAGGCGCGTGTCGACGAAGCCGAACGCGACCGCGTTGCAGTTGATCTTGAACTGGCCCCACTCCTTGGCGATCGTCTTCGTCAGGCCGACGACGCCGTTTTTCGCGGCGGAGTAGTTGGCCTGGCCGGCGTTGCCCATCGTGCCCGAGATCGACGCGACGTTGACGATCTTGCGGAAGTTCTCGACGCCCTCCTCCTTCTCCTTCTTGGCCGGCTCGCGCAGGTGCGGCGCGGCGGCGCGGAGGACCTTGAACGGGACGGTCGTGTGGATCGCGATCATGCGGTCCCACCAGTCGTCGCTCATCTTGTGGATGGGCGCGTCGAGGGTGTAGCCGGCGTTGTTGACGATGATGTCGATCTGGCCCCACGCGTCGATCGCGGTCTTGATGAGCTGATCGGGCGCGTCGCCCTTCGTGAGGTCGCCGGCGTAGACCGCGGTCTCGCCCGCGATCTCCGAGGCGGTCTGCTGCGCGACGTCGGCGTCGAGGTCGTTGATGACGACCTTGGCGCCCTGCTCGCTGAGCAGTTCTGCGGTGGCGCGGCCGATGCCGCGGGCGCTGCCGGTGACGATGGCCACCTTGCCGTCGAGGACTCCCATGCGCGTCTCCTGTCTCGTGAACCTTGGTAGGGGGCGGGTCCGCCCGGCTGGGGCGGCGGACCGCGACGGGTGAATCCTATTCAGGCGCCAGGGGTGGGGCGGTCCGCCGCACGGCCCGATCGGGTCACGGCGTCAGCGCCCCGGCTGCGCCTTGAGCCAGATCGTCGCGGCCTCGACCCGGTTCGCCGCCCCGAGCTTGCGGAGGATCCGCTTGACGTGCGACTTCGCCGTCTCCTCGGAGATGAAGAGCCGCGCGGCGATCTGGGCGTTGGAGGCGCCGCCGCCGAGGAGCGCGAGCACCTCGCGCTCGCGCTTGGACAGCGACTCGGGGAGGCCGGACTCGTCCGCGGCCGGGAGGAGGGCGGCGGTCACGCGGGTGGCGCCGGTCCCGGCGGCGTCCTCGGAGCCGAGCTCGACCTCGGCGTCGAGGTACTCGGCGACGACCGCCTCCGTGCGGCGCAGCAGGTGGCGCAGCTCGCGGCCCTGGTCTCGCAGCCGGTCGGCGAGCCGCGCGCGCTCGACCGCGTAGCCGAACCCCTCGGCGAACGCCCACAGCGCGTCGCGGTCGAACTCGTCGACCTTGCGCGGCTTCAACCGGTGGTCGGCGTGGAGGAAGCCGATCACGCGGCCCTCGGGCATGATCGGCGCGGCGACGTAGGAGTGCGTGTCGTAGGCGGCGGCGAGGTCGGCGAACACGCGCGGGTTGCCCACGGCCTGCTCGACGGCCATCGGGCGCCGGCGGCGGACCATCTCGGTCTCGAGCGCCTGGGTCGCGAGGACGGCGGGGTGCTCGCGGCTGTAGCGCAGCAGGCGGGCAGCGGCCTCGGGGTCGCCCTCGACGTGGAAGGCCTCGGCGTACAGCTCCTGCCCGCGGACCCGGTAGAGGACCGCGCGGTCGAAGCCGCAGGCGGCGCACGCCGTCCGCGGCGCGGCGGCGATCATCGCCTCGGCACTGGGCAGCCGCCGCAGCGTCGCGAGCTCGGCGTTCACCCGCGCGAGCGTCTCCAGCCGGTCGCGCACCTGCCGGTCGGCGGCGCGCTCGCGACGCTCCTGTAGGTCGAGCAGCGCGTCGACGGCCGCCCGCAGCGCCGGCGACGCGTCGGCCGCCAGCGTCGCGAGCTGCTCCTCGAGCGCGGCCGCCTCGTCCTCGAGCGCGGCCCGTTCGGCGGTCGCGGCCGCGGCCGGCGGGTCCTGCGGCCACGGCGGCAGGTCGTCGGCGAGCGGGTGCGGGGACGTCGTGTCCCCGCGGGCGGCGTCCATGCGCCGACGCTACCGGACCGCAGCGCCCGCGGCAGCCGTCAGCGGGCGGCGCCGACCGGCGCGGCGCCGCGCGCGGGGACGAGCCACGGCGGGGCCTCGACGGCCGGGGCGCGCGCCGCCGGCGTGTAGGCCGGAAGGTCGGTCGACGGGGACCACGAGTGGCGGCCGAGCGCCTTCATCGCGCGGTACTTCACGACCCCGTGGGCGTTGCCCGCGTACCAGACGAGGTGCACCGACACGGGGAACGGGGCGTTCCAGAAGAGGTCGGGGATCGGGTCGCGGGGGCGGGGCGCGGCCATGACGACGTCCGCGGCGACGTAGCCCTCGCCGTCGTCGTAGCCGAGGCGCTGCAGGACGACGCCGTCCGCGTCGCAGATGCACGTCTCGCCGAGCATCCGCGAGGGCCACGACAGCCCCGGCACGAGCGGCGTCTGCATCGTGAACGGCCCGACGTGCGACGGATGGACGGCCGGCACCCCGAGCATCCGCGCCATCCGCGGCGGGGTCTCGCGGCAGTACTGCTCGAGGAAGCCCTCGTCGCGGGTGATGAACCACGGCTTCGTCAGGGCCCAGGTCGGGAACGACGGGAAGTGCATGCCGCCGGCGAGCAGGCGCGCGCGGCCGACGAGCCGCTTCGCCGTGCGCACCCGGCCCCACTCGAAGCCGTTCGCGCAGCCGATCGGCCCGAGCGACGTCTCCATGAGGCCGTCGTCGGTGCCGCCCGAGTAGTAGTTGTTCTCCCAGAAGGACGGCTGGTCCTTGTCGTGCAGGTGGATCGCGCCGTCCGGTGCGCAGAGCGCGTAGGTACCGCGGGTGTCGGTGCCGCGCACGGCGATGAAGCCGCCGCCGACGAGGCAGCCGTGTTCGCGGGCGAGCGCGCGCAGCGTCTGCAGCGGCGCGCCGAGCAGCGGCCGGGCGACCGAGCGCATGCGCTTGTCGTACGCGTTCGGGGAGGTGATCGCCTCGGGCAGGAAGATCGCGTCGGGGGCGTGCTCGCGGGCGGCCTGGCCGACGAGGTCCGAGACGCGCCGGAGGTTCGCCTCGACCTCGCCGATCCGGAGCGCCGGCTGGATCGCGACGACGCGCACCGAGCGGTCGTCGCCGGCCCCGTTCGTGCTCGCCGCGCTCATGACCGCACCCCGCCGCGCGCGACGAGGCCGGTCGCGTCGGCCCCTCGCGGCAGGCAGCCGAACGTCCCGTCGCCGTCACCCGTCAGCCGCGTCGCGCAGTAGGCGTCGGCGACGGCGGGCGGGGCGTGGCGGACGAGCAGGGACGCCTGGAGGCAGCGGGCGAGCCACCCCGTCAGCGCGCGGGCGCCCGCCTCGCCGGGGACGTCGCGGATGCGGTCCTCCAGGCCGGCGATCGCCGCGTCCAGGCGGCGGTCGGCGCCGGCCCCCGCGGCGACCTCGTCGCGGAACGCCTGCACCGACTCCGGCTCGCGCTGCATCGCGCGCAGGACGTCGAGCGCCTGGACGTTGCCCGAGCCCTCCCACACGGACATGAGCGGCGCCTCGCGATAGCTGCGCGGCAGGCGCGACTCCTCGACGTACCCGTACCCGCCCTGGCACTCGAGCGCCTCGGCGGCGTGCATCGGCGCGCGCTTGCAGACCCAGAACTTCAGGACGGGGCCGGCGAGGCGGCGGAAGGCGATCGCCTGCGCGTCCCCGGCGGCGGCGTCCTGCGTGGCCCGGGCGAGGCGGAGCGCCGACCACGTCGCCGCCTCGCTCTCGACCGCGAGGTCGGCGAGCACCGCGGTCATCGCGGGCTGGTCGGCGAGCGGACGCCCGAACGCGGTCCGGTGGCGGGCCCAGTGGATCGCCTCGACGGTGCCGGTGCGCATGACCGCGGTCGACCCGAGGACGCAGTCCTGCCGGGTCCCGCCGATCATCGCCATGATCGCCCGCACACCGCGCCCGGGCTCGCCGACGAGCTGCGCGAGGGACCCGTCGAAGCGCACCTCGGCCGTCGGGTTCGAGCGGTTGCCGAGCTTGTCCTTCAGGCGGTCGATCGTCCAGCCGTTCGGCCCGCCGTCGTCGAGCCGGCGGGGCACGAGCAGGCAGCTCACGCCCTCGGCGGTCTGGGCGAGGACGAACATCGCGTCGGAGTGGACGGCGGAGACGAACCACTTCTCGCCGGTCACGCGGTACCACCCGTCGCCGGCGTCCGGCTCGGGCTCGGCGACCGTCGTGTTCGTCCGCACGTCGGACCCGCCCTGCTTCTCGGTCAGCGCCATGCCGATGAGCGCGCCCGCCTTCTCGCCCGCGGGGAGCGCGCGCGTGTCGTAGACGCCGCTCGTGACGGGGCGCTCCCAGCGGGCGGCGACCGCGTCGGTGAGCCGCAGCGCGGGCACGCACGCGTAGGTCATCGCGAGCGGGCAGGTCGACCCGGCCTCGACCTGGGCGACGGCGATGAACTTCGCGGCGCGGGCGACCTGGGCCGCCGGGTGCTCGTCCGCCCAGACGGCGCCGGCGACGCCGTGCTCGACCGCGAGCCGCATGACGTGGTCCCACGCGGGCGTGAACGTCACCTCGTCGGTGCGGGCTCCGCCGCGGTCGTAGGGCCGGTGGACGGGCGGCTGCTCGTTCGCGAGGAAGCCGGCCTCGAGCCCCTCGCGCGACCCGAGCTCGCGGCCGAGCGCGGAGCACTCCGCGAGCCGGTCGCCCGCGCCGAACGCCTGCAGCGCATCGACGAGCGCCGCGTCGCTCCCGACGACGTCGAAGCCCTCCAGGCGCGGGGGTGTGTTGCCGGTCGCGCGGTTGGACGCGGTGGGCGGCGGGGGAGCGGCGACGGGGGTCATGGCGCCATCCAAGCGGCCCCGCGCGGCGGTGGGAAGGGAGGTTCACTCCGAGGGGTGACCGGGTGTACCCCGATTGGCGATGCCGCCCCCGCCGGACGGGCCTACGGTTGGCCCATGACCGAGATCGACCGCCACGAGAGCACCGACGTCCTCATCATCGGCAGCCGCTGCGCCGGCAGCGCGGCCGCGATCGGCTTCGCCCGCGCCGGGCGCTCGGTCGTCGCGATCGACCGCGCGAAGTTCCCGTCCGACACGCTCTCGACGCACGTGAACTTCCCGTCCGCGGTCGCCGAGCTGCAGGCGGTCGGCGCGCTCGGGCGGATCCTCGCCCACGACCCGCCGAAGTGCACCCACGGGATGGTCGAGGCGGACGGCGTCCGCTGCCTGCAGCGCTTCGCGACCGTCGACGGCATCGACTACGGGATCTGCCTGCCGCGCCCCGAGCTCGACCACGCCCTCGTGGAGACCGCGCGCGAGGCCGGCGCCGAGGTCCGCGAGCGGACGGCGCTGCAGGAGATCCTGTGGACCGGCAAGCGGGTCTCCGGCGCGGTCGTCCGCGAGCGCGACGGCGCGCTCGTGCAGATCGACTGCAAGCTCCTCGTCGGGGCCGACGGGCGCCGCTCGACCGTCGCGCGGCTCGTCGGCGCCGAGCGCCCGTACCGCGGGTCGCGCAACGAGCGCGGCTGCGCCTTCTGGTACATGGACGACCCGCTCGTCGGCACCGAGTGGCGCGAGCGGCTCATCCAGCTGCGCTCCGGCACGACGCACGCGCTCATCTTCCCGTGCCCCGAGGGCCGCGTCATGTGCCTGTTCATGGGGCCCGCCGAGGACATCCCGCGGTACCGCAAGGACCCGGAGGCGATGTGGGAGGCGATGCTCGACGCGAACCCCGCCGTCCGCGTCCGCCTCGGCGGGGCGACGAACTTCTCGAAGCTCCGGTCGACCGGCGACAACGTCGCCTTCCACCGCCGCTCGAGCGGCCCCGGGTGGGCGCTCGCGGGCGACGCCGGGCACTTCAAGGACCCGATCATCGGGCAGGGGATCCGCGACGCCGTCCGCTTCGGGCGCATCCTCGGGGAGACGTGCGCACCGGCCCTCGGCGACCCGAAGGCGCTCGACGCGGCGACGCGGGCGGTCGAGGCGCGCCGCGACCGCGAGTGCAACGCGACCTACCACTGGGGCAACCGCGAGTCGCGCGTCTTCGGCGTCAGCCCGATCGTCCAGGAGGCCCTGCGCGACCTCGACGGGCAGGACCCGCCGCTCCTCCTCCACATGTTCGACCGCGTGCAGAAGCCCCACCACGTCCTGAACCCGCTCCGGGGCGCGAAGTACGCCGCCCGGGCGCTCATGCGGCGCGGCGCCGACCGCCCGGCGATCCTGCGGGAGGTCGTCGAGGAGGCGCGCATCGACGTCGGCGCCTGGCGGGAGGAGCTGCGCCCGCGCTTCCGCAACACGCGCCTGACGGCGTCCGAGCGCGGGGACTACGTCTGGCCGCCGCGGACGCCCGGCACGACGACGCCCGAGCCGCCCGCCGACCGCGCGGCCGGCATCGCGGCGGACCCGACGGCCGGCGGGGCGGCGGACGCGGCGGCGGCGCCCGAGCCGGCCGCTCTCACATGAGCGTCCCCGGCACCCGGCGCGTCGTCGCGGTCCAGCTCGCCGTCGCCGTCGGCGAGGACACCGGCCGCAACCTGCGCCACATCGAGGACATCGTCGGGCAGGCGGTGCGCGAGCACGCGCCCGACATGGTCTTCCTGCCCGAGAGCGCGAACCACCCGAACGTCCACGGGTCCGTGATGCGGCGGGTGACCGAGCCGGTCGACGGTCCGACGCTCGCGACCCTCCGCGGGCTCGCGCGCGAGCACGGCTGCGTCGTCGGCGGCGGCTACCTCGCGGTCCGCGGCCATCACGCCCGCGGGACGTACGCCGTCTGCGAGCCCGACGGCGCGGTCTCCTTCCACGACAAGGACCAGCCGTCGATGTGGGAGAACAACAACTACACGCCCGGTCAGGACCCGGGCATCGCCGACACCGCCGCGGGGCCGATCGGCGTCGCGAACGGCTTCGAGTGGCTGCGCTCGCGGACGGCGGAGCGCCTCCGTGGCCGGGTGCGGCTCGTCGCGGGCGGCATGTGCTTCCCGTCGTTCCCGTCGTGGGCGCTCACGCGGCCGTGGTTCTGGAAGCGCGAGCACGCGACGATGGTCGAGCTCGCGCGCGAGACGCCGGGCCGCATGGCGCGGGTCGTCGGCGTGCCGTGCGTGCACCCGTCGCACGTCGGCGACATCACGATGGCCACGCCGTTCGCGCCCGGGGTCCCGTGGCCGACGATCCTCCTCGGCGAGACGCAGATCGTCGACGCCGCCGGCACGTCGCTCGCCCACCTGAGCTACGAGGACGGCGAGGGGTACGTCTGCGCGGACGTCGAGTGGGGCGAGGCGCGGCCGGTCAACCCGGTGCCGCCGCGCTTCTGGATGCCCGTGCTGCCGTGGACGGTGCACGCCGTCTGGTACGCGACGAACGCCTCGGGGCGCGCCCGCTACGCGCTCGATCACCGCCGGGGCGCCTTCCCGTGGCAGCACACACCCGCCGACGGCGAGGACCTGCCCGACCGCGTGCCGGCGGGGATGCTCGGACCGCCGGCGGGCGAACCGCAGGGAGGTGCGGCGCCGCCGCTGACCGTCGCGTAGCCGACGCGCGTCCGCGGTGCGTCCGCCGGCGGCCGCGCGCGGGTCACCCAGGATCTCCGGGCCGGACGATCCCTGTCTCGTAGGCCAGGACGACCGCCTGGACGCGGTCGCGGAGCCCCAGCTTGCCGAGGATCCTGGCCACGTGGCTCTTGACGGTGGCGTGGCTGAGGAAGAGGTCACCGGCGATCTCGGCGTTCGAGCGTCCACGCGCGAGCAGCCGGAGCACGTCGAGCTCGCGGTTGCTGAGCGCCGCGGCGCCGGGAGGCAAGGCCGCGATGTGCGGTGGCCGGCGGCAGAAGTCTTCGACGAGGCGTCGGGTGATCGAGGGCGCCAGCAGTGCGTCGCCCGCGGCGACGGTCCGCACCGCAGCGGCGAGCTGCTCGCGGCTGGCGTCCTTGAGCAGATACCCGGAGGCCCCGGCCTTCAGCGCGCGGTAGACGTACTCGTCGAGATCGAAGGTCGTGAGGACGAGGACGCGTGCTCTGGCGTGCGAGCCGACAAGCCGCTCTGTCGCCTCGAGGCCGTCGAGCTCCGGCATCCGGACGTCCATCAGCACGAGGTCCGGATCGTGGGTGCGTGCGGCGTCGAGCGCCTCGAGCCCGTTGGCGGCTTCGGCGACGACCTCGATGTCGTGTTCGGCTTCGAGCATCATGCGCAGCCCCTCGCGGACGAGGTCCTGGTCGTCGGCGAGAACGACGCGGATCATGAGCCCGCCAGGTTCGGGACAGGCAGCCGAGCGCGGACCGCGAAGCCTCCGTCCGCGGTCGGGCTCGCGTCGAGCTCGCCGCCGAAGACGGCGACGCGCTCGCGCATGCCGATGAGCCCATGGCCGCCGACGTCGGCCGGCGTGGTCCGGGGCCTTCGCCCACCGTCGTCGACGACGGCGATGGTCAGCGCGTCCCGCGTGCGGTCGAGTGCCACGCGCACCAGCGCCTCGGGGCCGGCGTGCCTGACGGTGTTCGTGAGGGCCTCCTGAACGATGCGGTAGGCCGACAGGTCGACCGCCGGGGGGAGCGTGGAGCAGTCGCCCTCGAGCATCACGTCGACGGTGAGCCCCGCCGCGCGGATGCGCTCGACGAGGGCGGGGAGCTGCGCCAGCCCTGGATGCGGTGAGAGCTCGCCGCCGCCACCGTCGTCCTCGCGCAGGACACCGACGAGCCGGCGCATCTCGACGAGCGCCTCGCGGCCGCTGCGTTCGATCTTCTCCAGGGTCGTGGGGTCCGCCGGGCGCGCTTCCCCTTGGGCGCGCGCCCCGGCGGCCTGGACGACGACCACGCTGAGGTTGTGCGCGACGATGTCGTGGAGCTCCCGCGCGATCCGTGAGCGTTCCTCCGTGCTCGCGAGTCGTGCTTCCGCGGCGAGCGCCGTCGCGTGTGCGCTGAGCGCGACGGCCTCGCGCCGGCCGCGCACCGCCATGCCCGCCAGCCAGGCCCCGACCGCCAGGATCAGGAAGAACGCGCCGGCCCACCGGTCCGACTGACGGCCGCTGGTGATGTCGTCGTTCTGCACGCTGTAGACGGCGAACGCGGCGAGCGTCAAGCCGAGCCCGACGAGCGCTTCACGACGCCGGCCGTACGCGGCGACGCTGTACGGGGCGAGGACCCACAGCGCGATGATCTGCAGGCCTTCGGGCGAACGACCGCTCGCGGCCGCCTGGGCCACGATCCCGGCCATCACCAGGGCGCACGCGAGCAGAGGCTGCCGACGACGGAACGCCAGCGGCACCGCGACCAGCACCCCCGATGCCGCCGCGAGCGCCCGCGGGCCGGCGACGTGCGTCCCCAGGTGCCCCCCGGTCCCGAAGACGTTCCACTCCCAGATCGCGGCGACCACCGCGGCCGGCACGAGGTCCGACGCGATCACGCGGCTCGGGCGGAGGGTTCGCGCCATATGCGGAAGGTACGTCGAAGCGGCTCGTCGCGCATCGGCCGCGCGGCCGCTTGCGATTCATCCTCGAGGACGAGCGGATTCGCTCGGACGGCCGCCGACACGCACCGGCGTCGTGCGTACGTTCGTGGTGTTCCCAACCGAAGGGGTCGCCATGAACCGTCGTCTGCCCACCGCTGTCCTCGTCGCCGTCGCCGGCGCCGGCGTTCCCGCCGTGCTGGCCGTCGGGGCCGACAGCGCCCCAAGCCGCGTGACCACGCTGCGCGTGGCGTTCAAGATCGACGCGGCCAAGCTCGTCGACGCCGCGCCGCACGGGAACTCGCCCGGTGACGTCGCCGTGCTCAGCGGGACGCTGCGTACGCCCGCCCCCGGTCAGGTCATCGGGCATTACCACGGGACCTGCACGACGATGCAGCCGGTCTCCGACAGCGAGTGCACGTTCACGTGGGCACTCGCCGGCGGCCAGATCACCACGATCGCCGCCTACGGGGACAACTTCAACGGCCGGCGCGTCGTGCACGACGCCATCGTCGGTGGGACCGGCCGTTATCGTGACGCCCGCGGGCAGGGCATCGGGAAGGAGACGGGCGAGACGACCGGCCTCGAGACGTTCCAGCTGACGCGGCCGTGAGCCCCGCTACAGCCCCATCGTCTTGCCGAGGATCTCCTTCATGATCTCGTCGGTGCCGCCGCCGATCGGGCCGAGGCGCAGGTCGCGCGCCGCGCGCTCGATGCCGTACTCGACCATGTAGCCCGCGCCGCCGTGGATCTGCAGGCACTGGTCGGCGAGGTCGAACGCGGCCCGCTGGGTGGCGAGCTTCGCCATCGTCACCTCCTGCACGCAGTCCATCCCGAGGTGGTGCAGGCGCAGCGCGTGGTAGGTCAGCGCGCGGCCGGTCTCGATCGTCGTCGCCATCTCGGCGAACTTGTGCCGGGTGACCTGGAAGTTCGCGATCGGGCGGCCGAACGCGCTGCGGTCCTTCGCGTACTGCAGCGTCTGGTCGAAGAGGCGCTGCATCGCGGCCACCGCGCCGAGCGCCATCACCAGCCGCTCCCACTGGAAGTTGGCCATGATGAGGTAGAAGCCCTTGTTCTCCTCCCCGAGCAGGTTCTCGTCGGGGACGAAGACGTCGTCGAACGCGATGAGCGCGGTGTCGGACGCGTGCCAGCCCATCTTCTCGATCTTGCTCGTCGTCACGCCCTCGCCGTTCTCGACGATGAGGAAGCTCAGACCGCCGTGGCCGCCGTCGGCGCTCGTCTTCACGGCGGTGACGAAGTAGTGCGCCCGCACCCCGTTGGTGATGAACATCTTCGCGCCGTTGACGAGCCAGCCGCCGTCGACCTTCGTCGCGCTCGTGCGGATCGCGGCGACGTCGGACCCGGCGTCCGGCTCGGTGATCGCGAGGGCGGCGATCTTCTCCCCGGCGATGGCGGGGACGAGGTAGCGCTGCTTCTGATCCTCGGTGCCGAACTTGGAGATCGGCGGCGTGGCGATGCCGATGTGGGCGCCGATGCCGGCCGCCAGGCCGCCACTGCCGGCGTGCGAGAGCTCCTCGATGAGCACGGCGTCGTGCAGCATGTCGCCGCCCTGCCCGCCGTACTCGACGGGGTACTTCAGCCCGAGGTAGCCGACGGCGGCCATCTGGGTGAAGACCTCGTCGGGGAACCAGCGGTCCTCCTCCCACTGGTCGGCGTGGGGCCGCAGCTCGTTGACGACGAAGCGCCGGATCGAGTCGCGGAGCTCCTCGTGCTCGGCGGTGAACGGCGGCAGGAGCGCGCGGCTCGCCGGGGCGGTGGGGAGGCCTTTCATGGAAGCTGAAGTCTATTCATGTTCAGCCGTGTACGTTCAAGCCCGGCGGCGCGCGGCGCGGAAGTAGACCATCGCGCCGGACGTCCGGATCTCCGGCTCGGGGAACCCCGCCTGCGCGAGCCAGTGCGCGAGCTCGACCCGGGTGCCGCTCGGCCCGAGCAGCCCCCCCGCGCGGCCGACGACCCGCATCGGCTCGTAGAGGACGCCGGTGTCGTTCAGCAGGGCGCTGCCGGTGAGGATGCCGCCCGGCTTCAGCACGCGGGCGATCTCGGCGATCGCCGCCGCCGGCCGCGGGAAGCAGTGCAGCCCGGTGAAGGAGACGACGAGGTCGAAGGTCGCGTCCGCGAACGGCAGGTGCTCGACGTCGGCCTGCGCCGGTTCGACCTGATCCAGCCCACGGCGGGCGGCGTTCGACATCGTCCGCTCGATCATCGCCGGCGCGATGTCGGCCGCCACGTAGCGGACGTCCTGCCCGGGGCCGAGGCCGCGCAGGGCGACGCCGCCGCCGCACGGCACGTCGAGCACGGCGCTCCCGGGCGGCAACCGGCCGATCTCGTCGGCGGCCCCGTAGAGGAGGCGGATGTCCGACCGGATCCCGCCTGCCCACAGCAGCCGGCCGACTCGCTCGTGCTCGACCACGAAGTCGTACAGAGTCGCCCACGGGTGGTCCGCCTTCCACACGTCGCTGACGCCGTCGAGGCGCCCGCGGACCAGCCCGGAGAGGTTCATGCGCGGATGCTCGCAGGCCGCGGGGCATCGGGGCGATGCTCGTGTCATCTGCCGCGAGGACCTAAGCGGATTCTCGCGCGGAACTTTGCGCCGCCTTTACCCGCGGGCCCGTACCTTCGCCAGCTTCCCCTCCGATCCCGAACCACCACATGAGGTCCTGCTCCGTAATGAACCGCCCGCTGTCCCTGCTGCTCCCCGTCGCCGCCACCGGCCTGCTCGTCGCCGGCTGCGGCAGCTCGTCGAAGAAGGACGACACCCCCGCCAAGAAGCCCGCCGCCGAGGCCGGCACGAAGGCCGTCTCCACCAACCCCGCCGCCGCGCCCGTCGATGCCTCGTCCGGCAAGGTCACGATCACGACGACGGAGTACAAGTTCTCCGCGCCCGAGATCCACGCGAAGGCCGGCAAGCTCAAGGTGACCCTCGACAACAAGGGCGGCGTCGTCCACGAGTTCGTCGTCCTCAAGGACAGTGCTGCGCCCGGCTCGCTGAAGCCCGCCGCCAACGGCCGCGTCAGCGAGAAGACGTCCGTCGGCGAGGTCTCCGAGACCGACCCGGGCAAGACCCGCACCGCGACCCTCGATCTCAAGCCCGGCAAGTACATCTACGTCTGCAACATCCCCACGCACTACATGTCGGGCATGTACGGCGAGCTCGTCGTGAAGTAGCCGCTCAGCGGACGACGAGCAGCACCGGCGGCGCGGCGCCGTCCGGGACGACCCGGTAGCGCCCGGGGCGCGGCGCCGCCACCGTCGCCTGGCGCGTCGCGCCCGGCGCCACGACGAGCCGCACGCGGCGCCCGCCCACGTCGGTGACGACGCCGTGCGGGTGCCCGTCGGCGGCCACGAGGACGAGCCGCAGCGCCGACCCGCGCGGCCGCACGACGAGCCGCGCGGGCCCGAGGGCGCCGTCGCGGAACGTGAAGGTCGCGGTCACCGGCGCCCGGCCGGCCGCGGCCGCGCCGCCCCCGTCACCGGAGGACCCGCACCCGGCGGCGCCGAGGGCCGCCGCTGCGGCCAGCGCGACGACAAGTGAACGTGCACGTGCGGGCGAGGTTGACAGAGGACGAAGGTAGACGATTGGATAGCGCCTCGCACGCCACCCGTGCCCCCGGTCCGGAAGACCGTCGATCGTGCCCCCACTCTCGGAGGAGTCCCTGTGAATCGTTCGCTGCCCCTGGCCGTGGCCACCGCCCTGGCCCTCGGGCTCGCCGCTCCCGTGGCCTCACTCGCGTCCGCTCCGGCCGCTCATTCGAGCGCCGTGAAGAAGAAGGTCGTCAAGAAGAAGAAGCCGCTGCTCGTCTGCCGCCGCGGCTGCCCCTACTCGTCGATCCAGAAGGCGGTCGACGCGGCCCCGGCGGGCGCCACCGTGCGCATCAAGCCCGGCACGTACGTCGAGGGCGCGATCGTCAAGGCCACGAAGGACAACCTGAAGATCGTCGGGCTCGGCACGAAGCCCCAGGAGGTCGTCCTCGAGGGCAAGGGCGCGAAGACCCCGGACGGCAACCCGGCCCAGAACGGCATCTTCGTCGACGGCGCCGACAACGTGACGATGGCGAACATGACGGCGCAGGACTTCCCGGCGAACGGGTTCTTCGTGCGCAACTGCCGCGGTTACCTCATGAGCCACCTCGTCGCCGGCTTCAACCGCGCGTACGGGCTCTACGCCTTCAACTGCATCGGCGGCCGCATGACGTACTCCGTCGGCTACGGCCACGGCGACAGCGCGTTCTACGTCGGGCAGACCCCGGTGCAGGCGAACCCGGAGAAGACGATCCTCGACCACCTCGAGGGCTACGAGAACGTCCTCGGCTACTCGGGCACGAACTCGAAGTACATCGACCTGCGCAACAGCGAGTTCTACAACAACGGTGCCGGTGTGGCCCCGAACACGCTCGGCTCCGAGAAGTACGCCCCGGCGATGTCCGGGACGGTCCAGGAGAACCTCATCTACTGGAACAACTTCAACTACTTCAAGGCCGGCTCGCCGGTGAAGGCGCTGCCCGCCGCGACCGGCGGCTTCAACTACCCGACCGGCGTCGGCGTCGTCCTCTTCGGGACGACCGACTGGACGGTGAAGAACAACCTCGTCTTCGGCAACTTCAAGTACGGGATCATGAGCGTCTCCGACCCGACGTACGCGCCGGCCACGAACCACGGCAACCAGGTCCGCTACAACACGATGGGCGCCGCGTTCGACGACGCGAACGGCGCCGACATCTGGACCGAGGGCAGCGGCTCCGGCAACTGCTGGGAGAACAACTCCGCGGGGACGACGTTCGACCCCGGTGCCGAGCCCGACCTCGTCCTCTACCCGAAGTGCACGGGCTCGCCGCAGAACGTGACCGACCCGGCGCAGCTCGGGGAGATCGCGGGCTACCTGACGCAGAGCAGCGGCCAGGAGGACTCGTGGGTCAAGCACCCGCACCCGCCGCGGCCGGACCGCAAGCCCATCGACGGGCTCGGCGGGTGAGGCGCGTGATCCGCACGCCGCTCACCGTCGCGCTGGCGTCCCTCGCGGCCGCCGGCGCGGCCGCCGGCGCGGTCGCCGCCGTCGCCGGCGCCACGACGACCGCCAGGCCGCAGAAGAAGAGCGTGAGCGTCAACGACAACTTCTACGGCCCGGCGAAGCTCACGATCACGAAGGGCTCGACCGTCACGTGGAAGTGGCCGGCCGACGTCGGCGACAGCCACGACGTGAAGCTCACGAAGAAGCCGTCGGGCGCGAAGTTCACCTTCAAGTCCCCGGACACCGGGAAGAAGGTCACGAAGGGGACGTTCCAGTCGCCGCCGTTCGCCTCCGGCCCCGCGAAGTTCGTCGTGACGGGGTTCAACAAGCCCGGCCGGTACCACCTCATCTGCACGTTCCACGAGACGGAGATGCAGATGGACATCACGGTCAAGAAGTAGCCATGACGTTCCCGGGCCCGGTCGACCGGCGCAACTTCCTCTCCGGCGGCGCCGGCCTGCTGCTCTTCACGATCGCGGGGGAGCGGATCAAGGCCGACGGGCCGGAGCCGGAGTGGACGAAGCTCGCGGACCAGATCAGGACGCCGCCGAAGGTGCGGGCGGCGGAGCTGCGTCAGCTCCCCGGCCTCCCGCCGGCGCCGGCGCCCGCGCCCGGCGGCGTGCGGCGCGAGTACTGGATCGCCGCGGAGAAGGTCCACTGGAACATCGTCCCGACGCGGCGCGACGAGATGATGGACCGCCCGGTGAAGGACAGGGCGAAGTTCACCGCGTGGTGCTACCGCCAGTACACCGCGGGGTTCGGCGCGCCGATGGGCCCGGCGACGATGCCCGGCCCGACCCTCGAGGCGGAGACGGGGGACACGCTCGTCGTCAACTTCCGCAACAAGCTGCCGGTCCCGGCCACGATGCATCCGCACGGGGTCCTCTACTCGCCGGAGATGGACGGCGCCTACAAGGGGACGTACACGGACCCGAGCGGCTTCGTGAAGCCGGGCGCGACCTTCCAGTACTCGTGGGACTGCCGCGCGGGGACCGAGGGCGTGTGGCCGTACCACGACCACGGCCCGCTGGATCCGGCGCCGCTGTACAAGGGCCTCTTCGGGGCGATCAACGTCCGGCCGAAGGGCGTCGCGCGGCCGGACGTCGACCACTACGTCTTCTTCCACTCGCTGCTGCCCGGGGCGACCGGGCTCGCGAAGCCGTTCATGTGCATCAACGGCCGCTCGTACGCGGGCAACACGCCGGAGCTCCGGGCGAAGGTCGGGCAGAAGGTCGCCCAGCACGTCATCGGGATGTCGAACGACTTCCACACCTACCACCTGCACGGGCACCGCTGGACGGGGCCGGACGGGCGGGTCGTCGACAACGTCACCGTCGGGCCGGCGGACAGCTACACGCTGACCTTCACGGAGGACAACCCGGGCCGCTGGTTCTACCACTGCCACGTCTTCTCGCACCTGCACGAGGGGATGAACGGCTGGTATGTCGTCGACCCGTAGCCGGGCGGCGGGCGGGCCGGCGGTCGCCGCGCTCGTTGCGGTGCTCGCCCTCCCCGGCGGCGCGTCCGCGACCTCACGGAAGGTCGCCATCGGGGACTTCCGCTGGTCGACGCCGTCCGTGACGGTGGACCTCGGCGACACCGTCACCTGGATCTGGACCGGCCCGGACACGCAGCACTCGATCACCGGCCTGTCGGCGAACGCCGTGCAGTACGACTCGGACCCGGGCCGCACGCCGAACCACGCGCCCGGCGACCGCTTCCAGATCCGCTTCACCCAGCCCGGCACCTTCGACTTCCACTGCGTCCTGCACGGCATCGTGCGCGGGACGGTGACGGTCGACCCGGTGCCCGGGGACGGGCAGCCGTCGCCCGACCCCGACCCGCCGATCCTCGGCGACCTCACGCCGCCGGTCGTCGACGGCGTGAGCGTCCGCGGGCGCCGGCTGCGCTACACGCTCGACGACCGCGCGACGGTGACGGTCGACGTCGTCAAGCGCGTCGGGCGGCGGGAGGTGCTCGTCCTCACCCGGCACTTCGCGGGCCACGTCGGCTACAACACCGCGACGCTCGACCGCACGCTCACGGCCGGGCGCTACCGCGCGTACTTCCGTGCCGCGGACGCGGCCAACAACCAGAGCAAGGACGCGGTCACCGACTTCACCGTGGCGCGCCGGCGCCGGTGATCCGGCCGCTCAGCAGCTGCGCGTCGTGGGCGGCGTGAGCGTCAGCGTCGTGCGGTCGACCCGCCGCCCGCCCGTGCGCAGCGTGAACGCGTAGCGGCCCTCGGCGAACGCCGCGTCGCGCAGCCCGAGGGCGCTCGCCGTCAGCTCGACGGTGCGGCGGCCGGCGTCCCGCGCGCGGACGCGGACGGCGCGTGTGCGGGCGGCGTGCCCCGGCGGGACGACGGTGAGCCGGACGACGCGCCCCGGCCGCAGGCCGGCCCAGCGCAGCCGCACGCGGACCGCCGTCACGGGGATCGCCTGGCAGAGCGGGCCATGCCCGCCGCGCCCGACGCGCAGCACCGTCTGGTTGACCTTCAGCAGGTCGAACGCGCTGACGCGGGCGGGGGGTGGCAGGTCGGCGGTCACGCGGCTCGGTCCCCTAGAAGCGCTTCTTCAGCATCCCGAAGACGCCGCGCACGACGTCCTTCTGGAGCTGCTTGCCCTGGCGCGACTGCAGGAAGTCGCCGATCGAGCCGCCGGCGGCCCCCGCGAAGCCGCCGCCGCCCGCGGGCGCCGGATGCCGGCGGGCCTCCGCCGCCGCGGCGCGGTCGGCCGCGGCCTGCGCCTTGGCCTCGGCGGCCGCGCGCTTCTCGGCCTCCTCGGCGGCGGCCGCGGCGTCCTTCTCGGCCTGGGCCTGGGCCTGGGCGGCGGCCGCCGCGGCCGCGTCGCGCGCCGCGGTGACGCGCGCCTCGAGCGCCTCGCGCGCCGATGGCCCGTCCACCCGCGTGCCGTACTTCGCCCACAGCGGCGAGGCCTGCGCGGCGCCGGCGACGTCGTCGGCCGGGCCCATGCGCGAGCGCGGCGGGCACATGCGGCTGTGGACGACCGGGGTCGGGACGCCGTTCTCCGAGAGGACCGTCACGACCGCCTCGCCGATGCCGAGCGCGGGCAGCAGCTCCTCGAGGTCGTAGAAGTCCGACTTCGGGAACGTCGGCACGGTCGCCCTCAGCGCCTTCGCGTCGTCGGGGGTGAAGGCGCGCAGCGCGTGCTGGATGCGGTTGCCGAGCTGGCCGAGGACGTCGCCGGGCACGTCCTTCGGCGTCTGGGTGACGAAGAAGACGCCGACGCCCTTGGAGCGGATGAGCCGGACGGTCTCGATCGCGTCGGTGAAGGCCTTCGTCGCCCCGTCGAACAGTAGGTGCGCCTCGTCGAAGAAGAAGACGAGCTTCGGCTTGGGGAGGTCGCCGGCCTCGGGGAGCGTCTCGAAGAGCTCGGCGAGGATCCCCATGATCGCCGTCGAGAAGAGCGCCGGCCGGTCGACGACCCCGGGCAGCTCGAGGCACGAGATGACCCCGCGCCCGTCCGGCGCGAGCTGCAGCAGGTCCATGACGTCGAAGGCGGGCTCGCCGAAGAACTCGGTGCCGCCGCCGTCCTCGAGGCCGACGAGCGCGCGCAGCAGGACGCCGACGGTCGCGGGGGAGAGGCCGCCGATGCCCTTCAGCTCGTCCTTGCCCTCGTCCGAGTCGAGGAACGTCAGGAGCGCGCGCAGGTCGCCGAGGTCCAGGAGCGCGAGGCCCTTCTCGTCGGCGTAGTGGAAGACGAGGCCGAGCGACTGCTCCTGCGTCTCGTTCGCGCCGAGGATCTTCGCGAGCAGCTGCGGGCCGAAGTCGCTGACGGTCGCGCGGACGGGGACGCCCGCCCCGATGCCGCCGAGCGCGAGGTACTGGCTCGGGAAGCCGGTGGGGGAGAACGTGAGGCCGAGGTCGGTCGCCCGCCGGCCGGCGGCCCCGGCCGGGTCGCCGGGGGCGCTCAGGCCGGAGAGGTCGCCCTTCATGTCGGCGACGAAGACCGGGACGCCGAAGGCCGAGAGCTGCTCGGCGAGGCCCTGCAGCGTCTTCGTCTTGCCGGTGCCGGTCGCGCCCGCGATGAGCCCGTGGCGGTTCATCATCGCGAGCGGCACGCGGACCGGCGCGTCCTGGTGCACGGCGCCCTCGTGGACCCCGCGCCCGAGGTCGACCCCGTCGCCGGTGACGGTGTAGGCCTGGGCGATCGCGGTCGAGAAGTCGCTCATGCGGCGGACGCTGTCCGACCGGGGTGGGTGGGACGGGCCCTGGGAACCGGCTGGTGGGGCGGGTCAGCTCACAAGCCGTAGGACTTCCCGATGACGTCGAGCATGACCTCGTCGGTGCCCGCGCCGATGCGGTTCAGGCGCATGTCGCGCCACACCCGCTCGACGCCGTACTCCTTCATGTAGCCGGCGCCGCCGTGGATCTGGATGCACTCGTCCGCCACCTCGACCGCGATCCGCGAGGCGTAGAGCTTCGCCATCGAGATCTCGCGCACGGGGTACTCCCCGTTCTGGAAGCGCCAGGCCGTCATGTAGACCATCTGGCGCGCCGTCTCGATCTTCGTCGCCATCTCCGCGAACTTGTGGCGCGTGACCTGGAACTTCCCGATCTCGCGGCCGAACGCCTTGCGCTCCATCGCGTACTTCATCGTCTGGTCGAAGCAGTGCTGGGCGCCCGCGACGCAGCCGGCGGCCCCGATGAGCCGCTCGCCCTGGAGCTCCCACATGATGTGGTAGAAGCCCTTGCCGACCTGGCCGAGGACCGCGCTCGCGCTGACGCGGACGTCCTGGAAGGCGAGCAGCGCCGTGTCGGACGCGTGCATGCCGAGCTTCTGCAGGCGCTTCTCCCGGATGACGCCGGGCGCGTCCATCGGGACGAGGAAGAGCGTGAAGCCGTCGTAGCCCGCGTCGGGGTCGGTCTTCGTGACGAGGACGATGACGTCGGCCCGGTGGCCGTTCGTGATGTACGTCTTCGAGCCGTTGATGACGTACTCGTCGGTGGCCTCGTCGTACACCGCGCGCGTCTTGATGCCGGCGACGTCCGAGCCCGCGTCCGGCTCGGTGATGCCGAGGCAGAGGATCTTGGTGCCCGCGATGGCCGGAGCCGCCCACGCCTGCTTCTGCTCCTCGGTGCCGAAGGCGAGGATCGGCGGCATCGCCATGTCGGTCTGCACCGCGAGGCCCATCGCCAGGCCGCCCGAGCGGGCGTGGACGATCTCCTCCGCCAGCACGAGGGCGCTGTAGTAGTCGCCGCCCTGGCCGCCGTACTCGACGGGCTTGTCGAGGCCGAGGAAGCCGAGCTCGCCCATGCGGCGGAAGACCGAGTCGGGGAAGGTCGTCTCCTCCCACTCGTCGGCGTGGGGCGCGAGCTCCTTCTTCGCGAAGGCGCGGATCGACTCCCGGAGCTGTTCGTGCTCGTCGGTGAAGATGAAGTGCTTGCGCTGCGAGGCGTGGTCGGGCTTCAGGACGGACGCGGCGGTGGTCATGCGCCGACGGTACCGGCGTCGGAGGCCAAAGTAAACAGTGGCACTTCCCACTTTCCACGAACCGCGTCGGACGGTCGCGCGAGCCCGCGCCGGAAACGCGGTTCCATGTAGCGTCCTGCCGACCATGAGCCTCACCGCCGTTCGCTACGACGTCGCCGCGGGTGTTGCGACGATCGCCATGGACCAGCCGGACTCGCGCAACGCGCTGTCCGACGAGCTCCTCGGAGACCTCATCACGGCCTTCGAGCAGGCTCGGGACGACGCGGCGGTCGGCTGCGTCGTGCTCGCGTCCACCCATCCGACCACGTTCAGTGCCGGGGGCAATCTCGGCGGCTTCGCGGCCGACGTCCCCCTCGTCCACAAGCACGCGGGGACGGAGGCGTTCCCGCGGCTCTTCACGCTCATCGGCGAGCTCGGCAAGCCGGTGATCTGCGCCGCGAACGGCCACTGCCTCGCGGGCGCCTTCGGCCTCGCGCTCGGCTGCGACCTCATCATCGCGTCGGACAAGGCGACGTTCGGCACGCCGGAGATCAACGTCGGCGTCTTCCCATTCATGATCGCCGCGCTCATCTTCCGCAACGTCCCGCGCAAGAAGGCGACCGAGCTCATGCTCCTCGGCGACCGCATCACGCCCGAGGAGGCCGAGCGGCTCGGGATCGTCAACAAGGTCGTCCCCGCGGACGAGTTCGACGCCGCCGTCGCCGACTGGGCCGGCCGTCTCGCGAAGAAGTCCCCGGTGCTGATGAAGCTCGGCAAGGACGCCCTCTGGCGCCAGAAGGACATGCCGCTCGAGGACGCGTGGGACTTCCTGCGCTCGCAGCTCACGATCGCCTTCTCGACCGAGGACATCAAGGAGGGGGTCGCGGCATTCTTCGAGAAGCGCGACCCCGAGTGGAAGGGGCGATGAGAATGCCGGCGGCATTCTTCGAGAAGCGCGACCCCGAGTGGAAGGGTCGGTGAGCGGGGTCGACGACACGCGGCATCTCGTCGCGCTCCTCTGCCGGACCTCCGACCGCGACGCCGACGGGATGCTCGGGGCCGCCGCCCTCGGCGAGGCGCTCGGCGCGCGGGCCATCGGCTCGCCCGGGACGCCGCGCCGGACGTCGTACGCCGAGGACCTCGAGGAGGCCCGCGGCTGCCTGCTCGAGGCGGGCGGCCAGCTCGACGACGCGTTCGAGGCCGGCAAGGTCCCCGTGCTGCTCGCGGGCACCTGCTCGATCTGCGTGAGCACGCTGCCCGTCGTCGCCCGCCACCATCCCGACGCGCTGGTCCTCTGGCTCGACGCGCACGCGGACTTCAACACCCCGGACACCTCGCAGTCGAAGTTCCTCGGCGGGATGGGCCTCGCCGGCGCGTGCGGACTGTGGGACACGGGCTTCGGCGCGGGCCTCGACCCGGCGCGCGTCGTCATGTTCGGCGTCCGCGACGTCGAGGGCGGCGAGCGGGTCCTCCTCGAGCGGCAGGGGGTCGGCACCGTCGACCGTCCCGGCGCGCTCGCGGACCTGCTCGACGCGCGCAAGGTCTTCATCCACCTCGACCTCGACATCCTCGATCCCGAGGTGCTCCCGTCCGGCTTCCCCGCCGACGGCGGGCTCGACTTCGAGCAGCTGCGCCGCCTCCTGGACCTCGTGGCGGGCGCGGCCGACGTCATCGGCGCCGAGATCACCGGGGCCCATCCGGACCACGCCGAGGTCCTGGCCGGCGTCCTCGGCCCGCTGTTGTGACCGGCGGGGGGCTCCCGGCGCCCCGACACCGTGTCATGTGACCCCGCGCACATTCAGGAGGGCCTGCGTCGGGCAGAATGGTTGCAGGTACAACTGTGTCTGCCGCCCAGCCCCGCATCCGTGACATCACCCCCGCCGACAAGGCCGCCCTCCGGCGCCTGCACGCGCGGCTGTCCGACGAGTCGCGCTACCGGCGGTTCCACTCGGCCAAGACCGAGCTGACCCGGGGCGACCTGAAGTACCTGACCGAGATCGACGGGCACGACCACGTCGCGCTCGTGGCCGAGGACCCGGCGCGGCCGGGCGAGCTGCTCGGCGTCGTCCGCGCGGTCCGGAGCGGCGCGGGCTCGCGCGAGGCGGAGATCGCGATCGTCGTCCGCGACGACCTCCAGATGCACGGTCTCGGCGCGGTCCTCGTCGACGCGCTGCGCCGGCGGGTCGACTGCGAAGGCGTCGGCGCGCTCGTCGCCGAGGTGCAGGGCGACAACCACCGGGCGCTGCGCTTCTTCCAGGGCCAGGGCGCGCGTCAGCGCCAAGGCGGCTCCGGCGGGGGCGTCTGGTCGCTCGAGCTGCCGGTCCGCCTCCCCTAGGGTTGCGCCGTCGCCGGTGCCCGTGGCAGAGTGGGGAGTAGGACTTCCCACTTGCCACGAAAGGGTGCCCTCAATGCGCCTCGACGACCCCGTCGTCATCACCTGCTCGATCTCCGGCTCTCTCGCCGACCGCAACCAGTGCCCGGCGATCCCCTACACCCCGGCCGAGTACGCGGCCGAGGCCCGGCGGATCGTCGACGCCGGCGGCGTCCACATCCACATCCACGCACGCAAGCCTGACGGCACGCCGTCCTACGAGGTCGAGGACTTCCAGGCGATCAGCGACGCGATCCGGGCCGAGGTCGGCGACGCGGCGATCATGAACTTCTCGACCGGCGCGATGGGCGTGAGCTTCGAGAAGCGGGTCGAGTACCTCCGCGCGGTCCGCCCCGAGGTCGCCGCGCTGAACATGGGCTCGATGAACTACGCGAAGTACTCGGCGCGCCGCAAGCAGTTCGTCTTCAGCGCCGTCTTCGCCAACCCGTTCGACGAGATCATCGGGTTCCTCGACGTCATGAACGAGCTCGGCATCAAGCCCGAGCACGAGTGCTTCGACGTCGGCCACGTCGGCTCGCTCGCGCCGCTCATCGACATGGGGGTCCTGAAGACGCCGCTCCACGTCGACTTCGTCATGGGCGTCACCGGCGGCATCCCGCCGACCGCGCGCAACCTCGCGGCGATGGCGGACAACCTGCCGGAGGGCGACCATCACTGGGGCGTCATCGGGATCAGCCGCATCCAGTGGACGATGGTCGCCGCCGCGCTGAGCCTCGGCGGCTCGATCCGCGTCGGCCTGGAGGACAACTTCTACCTCCCCGACGGCACCGTGGCCCGCTCGAACGGCGACCTCATCGAGAAGGCGCATCAGATGGTCATCGACGCGGGTCGCCGTCCCGCGACCGTGCAGGAGGCCCGCGCGGCGCTCCACCTCCCGGAGGTCCCGCTCGCGAGCGCGGCGGCCCGGTGAACGCGGACGGCCTCCTCAAGATGAGCGAGCTGGCGGAGGCCTCCGGGGTCTCCGCCGGCACGATCAAGCACTACCTGCGCGAGGGGCTGCTCGGCGCCGGCGAGGACGTCGTGCGCACCTCGCGGAACATGGCCTACTACCCGGTCGGCTACGTCGAGCGCGTCCGGCTCATCAAGCGGCTGCAGGAGGACCGGTACATGCCGCTGCGGGTCATCAAGGACGTGCTCGACGACGACCCGGCCCGGGCCCAGGCGCTCGTCGAGCTCGAGGACCGCATCCTCGAGCGGGCCGCCGCGGCCGGGGACCGGCGTGTCCGCGTCGGCGTCGACGAGGTCCGGGCCCGCCACGCGCTGCCCGAGCGCATGCTCGAGCGGCTCGCCGAGCTCGGGGTGCTCACGCCGGACGCGCGCGGCTACGACGCGGACGATGTCGCGATCATCGAGGCGATGGAGCGCTTCCGCGCGGGGGGCTACGACGAGCGCCTCGGCTTCACGGTCTACGAGACGCTCCGCTACAAGGAGGCGCTCGAGCCGCTCGTGCGCGAGGAGGTGCGCGCCCTGCTCGGCCGGCTCGCGGGGGAGGTCGACCCCGACCGCGCGGCCGAGATCGTCGAGGCCGGCGCGGCCCCGCTGCGCGAGCTCATCGGCGCGATGCACTCCAAGCTGCTGCTCGCCGAGCTGCGCCGCGCGCGGGCGGCGGCGGGCTGAACGGCGGTCCGGCGACCCCGCCTGGGGCCGCCGGACGCGCGTCGGGTCAGCCGGTCGTGTCCTGGCGGGTCGAGCCCGCGAGCTTCAGGGCGACGATCGACGTGTTCGCCGTCTTCCAGCCGATGCCCGACTCGCAGATGAGCGTGATGTCGGACGGCTGCGCGAGCGTGCGGGTGATCTGCAGGCTCATCGTGTTCGCGTACAGCGCGTAGGGCGAGGCGATCGGCGCGTAGGCGTCGTGGAGGTCGCCCGCCGCGTCGAGGCGGCAGTGCCCCTCGCCGTTCTTCGGCTCCTTCAGGAGCTCCGGGAGGAGCCCGGCGTTCGCCGCGGTCGGCGCCATCGTCGTGTTCGCGATGATCAGGTAGGTGCCCGCCGCGAGCGCCTTGATCGACGCGACGTTCTGCTGCCCCGCGGGGGAGGACGGGCCGTCCTTGCGGACCGCCTCGGTCGCGACGAAGGCGGCGGACGTGCCCGCCGAGTTCAGCGCCGAGCGCACGCCGCTGCTCAGGTCGCTCGACTGGATGGAGCCGTGCTTGATGGCGCGGCCGTCGACCGCGCTGTTCGCGATCTGGTCGTTCTTCAACGAGTGCCGGGCGAGGTCCGAGCCCGAGAGGGCGCCGGCCTTGACCTGCGAGCTGTTCTTGATGAGGACGACGCTCGCGGCGGTCGCCGTCCCGGCACACGCGACGACGAGCGCGATGATGGAGACGAGCAGCGCGGGGCTGGGTCGTGAGATACGCATGGATTCCCCTGCCAGTGGGTGTTGTGGGTGGTTACTCGGCCACAACCCGGGTCCCACCCGGGCGATGCGGCGGAGATGCCAGCCGACGATACCCCGAAGTGCGGCGTCCGACGCACGTCCGCGCCCACCGGCGCGCGTTCAGCGGACGCGGATGCCGAACTCGAACGAGTTGTAGGCGTTCGCGTACGTCACCGAGACGCCGACGACCGTCGACGACTTGCGGAGCTTCTTCGGCAGGGTGATGCGCCAGCGCTTCTTCGTCTTCGTGACCTGGTCGCCCTCGCCGTTGGCGGTGATGACCTCGCGCTTGTGCGGGCCGTCCAGGCGCGCGGTGCGCCACGTCACGTAGCCGACGGGGACCTTGAAGAGCAGCGTGATCTGCTCGCCGGCCGAGACCCTCACGACCGGGACGTCGGGAAGCGGGAACGTGGCCGTGTGGCAGATGCCGCCGGTGAAGTTCGCGTTCGGCAGGCAGTAGGACCCCTGCTTCGCCTGGACCGACTGTCGCGACTTCTTCGTCTTGGCGATCATCACCGTGAACGGCTGCGACGGCGTCTGCGCCGGGTCGCTCGTCCCGTCGGCCAGCGCGCCGGCGGCCGGGCCCGCCACGAGGGTCATGGCGGTCAGCGTGAGTGCCACACGGCGGCTGCGGTCTCCCAATCGCATGGGTTGGACGGTAGCGCAGCCTTCCGGCCGGGGGCCAGTTCGAACACGACGCGCGCGTCACCAGCGGGCGTGGTGACGCTCCATCACGCCGAAGCCGGACGTGAGCTCCAGCGGGCCGGTGGGGCCGGGCACGCTCCCGGTGAACGTCCCGAACGGCTGGACGTAGTCGCTGCGCACCGGGCCGAGGCCGTCCCTGCGGGCCCGCACGCCCTCGGCGGTGAAGGCGAGCGCCCCGCCCTCGGCGAACGCGACGCCGTCGAGCGCGAGGGCGAAGCCGACCGGCCCGAGGGCGTGGGCGCGCCCGCCGATCCACACGGTCCGCTCGCTCACGGTCGGGCCGTCGTGGATGCCGGTGACGACGTTCCACAGCGCGGTGCGGCCGTCGGCGAGCGTTCCCGTCCCGGCGGACCACTCCCAGTCCGTGCGCCGCGCGTGGTGGCCGGCCGAGTCGTCCACGAGGGCGAGGCCGCGGACGTGCCGGGCGCGGCCGCCGGCCCGGACGGTCCCGCTCGCGCGCATTGGCGTCTTGCGCGTCCAGATCCACGCGCGCCCGTGGGGGGAGCAGACGTCGACGGCGTCGCCGCCCGGCTCGAGGCGCAGGTCGATCTCCACGCCGCGGGCCCGCACGCGGACGCGGCCCAGGCGGTCGCCCGGCCCCCCGACGAGGACACCTCGCGTCCCGAACGCGGTGCGCTCGTGGAGGACGCCGGCCCCGCGATCCCACACGGCCCAGAACGCCTGCGGGACGCCGCCGACGTCCACGCGCCCGACGCAGAGCATCACGTCCTCGGAGTACAGGCCCACGTAGCGCCAGCGCTTGCGCGGGCGGCCGGCGCGGAGGAGCGGCATCCTGTCCGGCGGGAACGGGCGCCCGGCCGCGGGGAAGGTGCCGTCGGCGCGGACGGCGGGGGCCTTGATCGGCATCGCAGCTATGCTTCCAGGCCAGCGATTGACTCGTCAGTCAATCACGTCGGAGAGACCAGGTCCCCTTGCGCGCCGCGGCAGTACAGCTCAACGCCACCGATGATCCGGACCGCGCCCAGGCGACGGCCGAGCGCCTCGTGCGCGAGGCGGCCGCCCGCGGGGCGACGCTCGTCGTCCTGCCCGAGAAGTGGCCCGCGCTCGGGACCACCGCGATCCTCCGGGCCGCCGCGGAGCCGCTCGACGGCCCCCGGGGCCGCTGGGCCGCCGCCCTCGCGCAGGAGCTCGGCATCGACCTCGTCGCCGGGTCGGTCTCCGAGGCCCGGCCGGGCACCGGCCGCCTGAGCAACACGAGCGTCCACTACGGCCCCGACGGCGCCGCCCGCGCGACGTACCGCAAGGTCCATCTCTTCGACGTCGACGTCGACGGGCATCGCTATCGCGAGTCCGACGCGGAGGACGCGGGCGACGAGCTCGTCCTCACCCACACCGCCGACGGCGTCGGCGTGGGCCTGAGCATCTGCTACGACCTGCGCTTCGCCGAGCTCTACCGCCGGCTCACGGGGGCGGGCGCGCGCGTGCTCGCCGTCCCCGCCGCCTTCACGCTCGCGACGACGCGCGACCACTGGGAGCTGCTGCTCCGCGCCCGCGCGGTCGAGAACCAGGCGTTCGTCGTCGCCGCGAACCAGGTCGGCGAGCACCCGGGCGGCGCCCGCTCGGGGGGCCGGTCGATGATCGTCGACCCGTGGGGCCTCGTCCTCGCGCAGGTTCCCGACGGTGAGGGTGTCTGCCTCGCCGACCTCGACCTCGGCCGCCAGGACGAGGTCCGCCGCACGCTGCCGGCGCTCGCGCACGGGCGGCCGGGGGTCTACGCGGGCGAGGTCGTGGTCCGCTGATGGCGACCGCGCGGACGACCGCGGCCGAGCGGCGCCGCCAGATCCTCGACGCCGCCGTGCGAGTCTTCGCACGGCAGGGCTTCCACACCTGCCGCGTGAGCGACATCGCCGACGAGGCCGGCGTCGCCTACGGCCTGCTGTACCACTACTTCCGCTCGAAGGACGAGGTGCTCGACACCCTCTTCCTCGAGCGCTGGGACGTCATGGTCGAGCTCATCGAGCAGGTCGACGCGCGCACCGAGCTCACGGCGCGCGAGAAGCTCGCCGCGATCACCTCGTTCATCATCGACTCCTACCGCCACGACCCCGACCTCATGAAGGTCGTCATCGTCGAGGTGACCCGGGCGGCGAACACGTTCGGCAGGACCCACCTCGACGCGATCAACCGCGCCTACGGCTCGATCGCGAAGATCATCGAGAAGGGCATGGCCAGCGGCGAGCTGCGGGACACGATCACGCCGCAGTTCGCGGCGATGACGTTCTACGGCGCGATCGAGCAGGCGCTCACGGGCTGGATCTTCGACATGCTCCCGACCGGCGACGAGTCCTTCGAGCAGATCAAGGGCTTCGTGGTGGACACGATCTGCGGCGGGCTCGACGCGCGGCCCGCCCCGGATCCGCCCGCCGGGGTTTGAGCGCCGCCCGCCCGGGCAGAGCAGGCCGTGCGGGCACACGTCCCGCCGTCTGCCGAACAAGACACTAGGATCCGCCACGCATGGAAAACGAACTCGTCAAGCGCCTCATGTACTCGGCCCTGCTGGCCGGTCTCGGGGCGCTCGCCAGCGTCGCGACCACCAAGTCCGCCGCCTTTATCTGGCGGCGCGTCTTCGACGAGGAGCCGCCGGAGTGAGTGATCAGCCCCAGTCCGAGTCCGGTGCCGCACCGGCGGAGGAGCCGGCCCCCTTCGCCCCGCCGGAGGCGCCCGTCGCCCCCGAGCCCGCGACCGACGCCGCCGATCCGGGGACCGAGGTCGTGGCGCCCGCCGCCGAGGCCGCCCCGGAGCCGGAGTCCGTACCGGAGCCGGTCGTCCCGTCGGGGCCCGTCGCCGCCCCCGAGCCGACGCCGACCGTGTCCGCGGCCGACGCGTCCTTCTCCCGGCCCGCCGGGAGCGCCGCGCCGCCGCCCCCGCCGAGCCCCCTGTCCGCGCAGGCCTACGAGGACCGTCCCGAAGTCCTCGTCGGAGCCGCGTTCGCCGGCGGCATCCTTGCCGCCCTGATCCTCAAGCGCCTTGGCAAATAACCCGTACAGCCCCAGCAACGGCTCCGACCAGCAGCCGCCCGCCGCGATCGCCCAGGCGATCAGCGAGATCAGCGAGAAGATGACGCTGCTCATCCGCGAGGAGATCGAGCTCGCGAAGGCCGAGGTCGAGGTCAAGGCGAAGTCGCTCTTGAAGGGGGCGGTCGTCGGCATCGCCGGCGGCGTCTTCTTCATCGTCGGGCTCTACTTCGCCCTGCACGGCCTCGCCTGGCTCGCCTGGTACGAGCTCTTCCCCAAGGAGACGTTCTTCTGGGGGTTCTTCCTCGTTGCCGGCGTGCTCTTCGTCATGGGCGGCCTCGCCGGCTTCTTCGCGGCCAAGCTCTTCAAGGCCGGGAAGTCGCCCGCGCCGACGATGGCGATCCGCGAGGCGCAGCTCATCAAGGAGACCGTGACGACGACCAGGGCGGAGAAGCACTAGATGGCATCGCGTACCCCGGAGGAGATCCGCGCCTCGATCGAGGCGAACCGGAACGAGCTCGCCGTCTCCGTCCAGAAGCTCCGCAACGAGGTGGCCGAGGTCACCGACTGGCGCAAGCAGCTGAAGGCCAACCAGCAGGCCGTCGTCATCGGCGCCGCGGTCGTCGGCTTCGTCGCCGCCGGTGGCGTCGCCGCGTTCGGCAGCCTCTTCACGCGCCGCAAGCGTCACCGCGCCGCCCGCGGCTACTAGCCGCGGGCGGACTCGGTCCCGTTGCAGCCGGAGGGACGACGTCGTCGTCCCTCCGCGACTAGCGGCCGACGAGGGCGGGCGGGAGCCCGCCCACCCCGAGCAGACCCGGGCCGGCGTACGTCCCGACGACGGCGCCGATCTCCGAGACCAGCATCGGCTCGGTGCCGAAGTGCCGCCGGCCCTCCTCGGCGAGGCGCTCCGCGTCCGCGTGGGCCTGGATGTGCTGGATGACCCACGCGGTCTGCCCGGCCTCCGTGAGCTCGTCCATCGCGGCGACGAGCCGCTGGAAGGCGCGGCTCGACGTCCGCACCCGCTCGATCGGCTCGACCTCGCCGTTGACCGTGAGGATCGGCTTGATCTTCAGCGCGCCCCCGACCCACGCCGCGGCCGTCCCGATGCGCCCGCCCTTGCGGAGGTACTCGAGCGTGTCGACCGCGAACCAGATGCGGGTCTGCCCGCTCGCCTCGACCGTCCGGGCCGCGATCTCCGCCGGCGTCCCGCCCGCGTCGCGCGCGGCGACCGCGGCGAGCATGATCATCGCCAGGCCGCCGGCGACGTTGCGTGAGTCGACGACCTCGATCGTGCGGTCGGGGAACCGGCCGAGGGCGTCCGCCGCCGCCTGCCGCGCCGTCTCCACCGTCCCCGAGATCGCGCCGCTGATGTGGATCGAGACGATGTCCTGGCCGGCCTCGAGCAGCGGGCAGTAGACGGCGAGGAAGTCGCCGATCGACGGCTGCGAGGTCGTGGGGAGCTTCGAGTCGGCCCGGAGCCGGTCGTAGAAGGCCTGCAGGTCCATCTCCGACTCGCGGTGGGTGTCGGTGCCGTGGTTGACGTAGAGCGACACCTGGGGGATGCCGAGCGTCGCGAGCAGCTCGGGCGGCATCGAGTGGGTGGAGTCGGAGACGATCGTGACCGGGGACATGCGCGCCAGCCTATTCGTGCACCCGGACCCGCCCGCGGTGCGGGCACGCCGGCGCGGGGCGCGTGCGATCATCGCCGCGTGAGCGTCACGCTGGTCACCGGGGGCACAGGCATGATCGGCTCCCACGTCGTGCGGGCGCTCGTCGCGCGCGGTGACACGGTCCGCACGACGGTCCGCGGCCGGTCGCGGACCGACAACCTCATCGGGGTCGACGCGCAGCAGGTCGAGTGCGACATCCTCGACCGCCGGCAGGTCCGCCGCGCGATGCGGGGGGTCGACCGGGTCTTCCACTGTGCCGGTCTGACGTCGCTGCGGGCGAGCGCCGACCTGCAGTTCCAGGTCAACGTCCACGGCACCCGCATCGTCATGGAGGAGGCGCTGAAGGCGGGCGCCGAGCGGGTCGTCCACACCTCGTCGTTCGCGGCGATCGGGCCGGCCGAGCGCGGCTCGACCGCCGACGAGGACCAGATGTTCCGGGCGGGCCGCTTCGGCCTCGCCTACGTCAACGCGAAGCACGAGGCGGAGATGATCGTCCTCCAGCTCGCCGCGGCCGGGCTGCCGGTCGTCATCGTGAACCCCGCGCACGTCATGGGCCGTGGCGACCTGTACCGCTCGTCGACCGAGATCGTGCGGCGCTTCCTCCGCTGCGAGATCCCCGCCTACGTCGACGGCGCGATCTGCCTCGTGGACGTCGAGGACGTCGCCGCCGGCATCCTCCTCGCCGAGGAGAAGGGCAACGTCGGCGAGCGCTACATCCTCGGCAACCGCAACTACACGCTCGACCGCCTCTTCGCCGAGCTCGGTCGGATCAGCGGCATCGAGCCGCCCGCCGTGAAGCTCCCCCTGCCCGCCGCGATGGCGCTCGTCCGCGGCCTCGGTGCCCTGCCGGGGCGGCCGGCGATCACCCCGGCCGAGCTCCAGGCGTCGGCCCTCTGGTGGACCTTCCGCTCGAACAAGGCCCGGCGCGACCTCGGCTTCAAGCCCGGCCACCACGAGGACTCGCTCGAGCGGACGATCGCGTGGTACCGCGAGCGCGAGCCGCTGCGCCTGCGTAGTCCCGGGGCCCGCCAGCCGCTGCCGCTGCGCACCTCGGGCTTCACGCTGCAGCAGGTCGAGCGCTTCGTCTCGATGTTCGCGGGATGATCGGTGCGGCATGACCGTCGTCCTGTACCGCTGCCACACCCCGACGGACTGGCTCTGCCCGTGCGGCCGGGTGAAGCGCGAGCTCGTCCGGGCTGGCGAGGACGTGCGGGAGGTCCGCGTGCCGTGGGCCAAGGGGGATCGCCGCGACGTCCGCGCGCTCACCGGCCAGACGGTCGTGCCGGTCGCCGTCATCGACGGCGACGCCATCTGCGACTCGCGCCGCATCCGGCAGCACCTGTCCCGGCGGGCACAGGCGGTCACCGGACCCTCGCGGATGGACTAGCCTGGCGCGCTCATGCGCACGCTCCACCGGACCTTCGCCGTGTCCGCCGCCCTCGGGCTCGCGGGGCTCGCGGCCGCGGCGGGGCCGGCGGGGGCGGCCGAGCCGATCATGCCGCTCGGCCAGGTGCAGAAGGGCATGCACTGCACGGGGCGCAGCGTCGTCAGCGGCGTCGACATCGCGACCTTCGACGTCGACATCCTCGGCGTCGTCGCCGGGGACGCCGCGGCCCGCCAGCCGTACATCCTCTTCCGCGCCTCCGGCCCGGCGGTCGACGCCACCGGGATCGGGCCGGGCTTCTCGGGCTCCCCGATCTCCTGCCCGGACGCGGCGGGTGTGTCGCGGGTCGTCGGCGCGATCTCCGAGGGCATCGGGGCCTACGGCGGGCTGACCGCGCTCGCGACCCCGATCGAGTCGATCCTCGGCGAGACGGTCGACCCGCCCGCCGAGACGCGGTCCGCGCCGGCGCTCATCCGGTCCGCGCGCCCACTCGCGACGCCGCTGAGCTTCGGCGGGCTCTCGGTCCCGGTCGCCACCGCGCTGCAGGCCGCGGCGAGGCGGAAGGGCGCCGTCGTCTACGCGGCCCCCGAGGCGCCGTCCGGCCCCGAGTTCCCGCTGCTCCCGCTGCAGGGCGGCTCGGCGATGGCCGTCGGCCTCTCCAGCGGCGACGTCACCGCCGGCGCGATCGGCACGGTCGCCTACGTCGACGGCTCGACCGTCTGGGCCTTCGGTCACCCGCTCGACAGCGCGGGCCGTCGCTCGCTCTTCCTCCAGGACGCCTACGTCTACGGCGTCATCGGGAACCCGATCGGCTCTGAGGACCTCTCGACGTACAAGTACGCCGCGCCCGGCCACGACGTCGGCACGCTGACGAACGACGCCGTGTCCGCCGTCGTCGGGCGGCTCGGCGCGCTGCCGCGGAGCTTCCCGCTCCAGGTCGTCGGGCGCGACCTCGACACCGGCGCGACGGACACGTCGAACATGCGTATCGCCGACGAGACGGCGCTCGGGCTGCCGACCGGCGTCTCGGCCCTCAGCCAGGTCGGGGCGGTCGCGGTGGCCGAGGTGACGTACGACCTGCTCCGCGGCATCCCGCTGCGCCAGAGCGGCTCGATGTGCGTCCACATCCGCGTCCTCGAGCGCCGGCGGCCCCTCGGCTTCTGCAACACGTACGCGGGCGGCTCACAGGGCAACGGGCCCGGGGCCGCGCAGGTGGCGGACTTCGGGTCGGCCGCGGGCGCGCTCGACGCGTTCAACTTCGGTCCGCTCCACATCCTCGGCGCGCAGGTCGACCTGAGGTTCCGCCGCTCGCTGCGGCAGGCCTACCTGCTCGAGGCGACCGCGCCGCAGCGCGCCCGCCGGGGGACGACGGTCCGCGTCCGGGTCCTCGCCCAGCGCGTCAACGGGCCGAAGCTGCGCCGGACGATCAGCGTGAGGATCCCGAGGCAGACGCCGATCGGCCAGCGCCGCATCCGCCTCGACGGCGCGCCGGGGGACGGCGGCGGGTCGCTCACCGACGCGCTCTCCGGCGTCATCGACCTCGGATCGCTCCAGACGACCGACACGAGCACCGACGACGCGGCCGGCCCGCGCACGGTGAAGGCGCTGGCGGCGAGCATCGCCGGAGTGCACCGCTACGACGGCGTCACCGCGTCGATCCTGCCGCTCGGCGGCGGCGGCGGCGGCGGGGGCCTGCCGGGCGGCCCGGAGGGCATCGCCCAGCGCGCGCGGGACGTGTACCGAGACCCGGCGCTGCGGCTCAGCGGGACCGCGAGCGCGCGGATCACCGTCACGCCGTAGGACGGAGTGGACGCGTACGACGAGGAGGCGGGCGGGGCCGGCCGGCCTCGCGGCGCGACGCCGGAGGCCTCAGGCCAGGCGGTTCTCGATCTGCATGTTCGGCGGGTTCGTCGGGACGGCGTCGGGCGCCTCGTCGGCCGCGACCGGCTGCTCGACGCCGAGGACCTCGGCGAGCTCGCCGGACTCGAACATCTCGGCGACGATGTCGGCGCCGCCGATGAGCTCACCCCCGACGAAGAGCTGCGGGATCGTCGGCCACTGCGAGATCGCGCTGAGCTCCTGGCGGATGCGCGGGTCGGGGAGGATGTCGACCGCGGCGAACGGAGCGTCGAGCGCCTGCAGGGCGCCGACGGTCCGGGCGCTGAAGCCGCACGCGGGCGCCTCGGGCGTCCCCTTCATGAAGAGGATCACCGGGTGCTCGGTGATGGCGCCGGCGATGGCGTCGCGGATCGGGTTGTCGGTCTGCTCGGACACGGGAACTCCGTTTCGATGGTTAGGAAGGCGTGGAGGTCTTGAGGCTGAGGGCGTGGATCGGGCCGCCGATCTCGTCCCCGAAGATGTCGTACACGAGACGGTGCTGGGCGATCCGGCTGAGCCCCTCGAACTGCGGAGCGACGACGGTGGCGCGCAGGTGGTCCCCGCCGCCCCAGTCCTCGACCTCGGCCGTGGACCCCGGGAGGGCGGCCTCGATGCGGTGTCTGATCTCGTCGGTGGAGGGCATGCACGTGACAGGATACGACCCTCGGCGATGCTTCCATCGGTGCCCGTGCGAGGCGCTACACTAAATGAAGCTATGGGTACCACCGAGGTCACGTACAACGCCAAGGGCATCGCCTTCACCGAGAAGGGCGCCGAGAAGGTCAACGAGTTCCTCGCCGCGCAGAGCGCCGAGGCCGTGGCGACCGCCGGACTGCGCGTCGGCGTCCGCGGCGGTGGCTGTTCGGGCTTCCAGTACCAGCTCGCGTTCGACACCCAGCGCGACGGCGACGTCATCTTCGAGCACGAGGGCCTGAAGATCCTCGTCGACGCCCAGAGCCTCCCGTACGTCGACGGCTCGGCCATCGACTACGTCGAGTCGCTGCAGGGTGCGGGCTTCCAGGTGAACAACCCGAACGTCGTCGCCGCGTGCGGCTGCGGCTCGTCCTTCAAGGTCGCCGACGAGGCCGAGGTCTCCGCGGTCTGATCCGCCGCACCCGGCGCGCCCGGCCGACGGCCACCCTCCGGGTGGCCGTTCTGGGCTCGCCGGGGCGCTCGTCGCAACGGGTACCCTGGCGCTGCCCGGGTGCGGCGGCGGCGAGCAGGAGTACCGCGCCGCGACGCGTCCGGCGGTGGCGGCCGCAGCCCCCGTTCCGGCGCCGGCGGCCGCGCAGGCCCCGCCCGGCCCCGTCCCGCCGCCGCCCCAGCGGCTGCCGATCGGGATCAGCGAGAACAACCCGTGGCTCATCGACCCAGGACCCGTCCCGGACGGCTTCGGGCCGTGGCGCGACCGTGTCGCGGCGCTTCACCCGGCGCGCTACCGCCTGTTCGTCGACTGGTCGACGCTCCAGCCGGACCCGAAGGTGCCGGTCGACCTCGCCCAGCCGAACGACGGCTGCCTGCGCGGGCTGCCGCCGTGCGGGGCGTTCGCGGGCGTCCGCGACCGGCTGCGCGCGGTCGCGGCGCGGCAGCGGGCGGACGGCGGGGGCTGGGAGGTCGTCATCGTGCTCCAGGGCGTCCCGGCCTGGGCCGCCGCGCCGGCCGGCGGGTGCGAGCGCGGCGGCACCGACTACCGGGCGCGCCCGATCACCGAAGCCGGGCTCGCGGGCTACCAGGCGCTCATCCGCGGCCTCCTCGCCCTCGGGCGCCAGGAGGGCGTCGCGCTGCGCTGGTGGAGCCCGTTCAACGAGCCCAACCACCCGGGCTTCATCAGCCCGCAGCGTCTGCGCTGCTCGGTGAGGTCCCGCTCGCGGTCCCCCGCGGTGTACACGCGCCTCGTGCGCGCGGCACAGGCCGTCCTCGCCGCCGACCCGGCCCCGCACGACCTCGTCCTCGGCGAGCTCGCCGGCTACGGCAACCCGACGCGCCGCGGGACCCGCGTCGCCGAGTTCGTCGACGCCCTCCCCGACGACGTCGCGTGCGCCGCCACCGTCTGGGCCCAGCACGAGTACACCCAGCCCGATCGCCGCCAGCCCGACGCCGTCGGCGAGCTCGAGCGGGCCCTCGACGCCCGGCCCTGCACCCGCGGGAAGCCGATCTGGGTCACCGAGACCGGGGTGGGGCGGACCCGGGCGGGCTCGGCCCGGCCGGCCGACCCGGCCGCCCAGGAGGCCCAGTGCGCCGCCCAGGCGGCGCTGCTCGAGCACTTCGACGCCGATCCGCGCGTCCAGGCCGTCTTCCAGTTCTCGGTCCGGGAGGACACCGCCTATCCGGTCGGCCTGTTCGACCCCCGCCTCACCCGCGCCTACCCGGTCTACGACCTGTGGAAGGCCTGGGGCGCCGCCCGGCCGACCGACCCGGGGCCGCCCGCGCGGCCGGCGGGCTGCTCCGGCTGACGGCCACCCGCCCGCACCGGCCCGTCGCCCGGTCGCCCGCAGGCCCGCGCGCCCAGGCCCCGCGCTCCCGACGCGCGGTTATGGCGTGTCGCGGGACGGGTTATGGGAACGCTCGACCCGCAGTCGAGGGTGGGTGTCCGAGCTCCGGGTCACCGCGAGATCCTCGACCCGGCCGGAAATCCCATGGTCGTGCCGAACCCTCGACCAGCAGTCGAGGGTCTAGCCGGCGCCGGATTCTGTCGCCTCGGCGTCCGCGTGCTCCCGCGCCCCCAGCAGGGCCTCGGTGGACAGCCGGATGTGCTCCTCGAGCGCCTCGGGCCCCTCGCGTTCGAGCGCGACGACGAGCCCGACGTGGTCCGCCGCGAGTCGCCGGAGGGTGTAGTGCGGGCGGCCTTGCACGAGGAAGAGCTGCAGCTCGGCCGAGAGCGCCGCGTGCGCGTCGACGAGCCGTGGGACCCCGGCGGCGGCGACGATCGCCTGGTGGAGGGCGTTGTGGGCGACGACGACCTCCGACCAGGCGGGCTCCTCGCGCCCGCAGCAGAGCGTCGCGAACGCCTGCGCCGCCTCGTGGACCGGCCGGGGGAGGCGCCCGCCCCCGCGCTCGAGGACGATGCGCGCGGCGCCGACCTCGAGGATGCCGCGCAGGACGTAGAGCCCCTCGACGTCGGCGGGCTCGAGCAGCGTCACGCTGGCCCCGCGGTGCGGCTCGATCCGCACGAGGCCGCCCGCGGCGAGCTCTCTCAGGGCCGCGCGGGCGGTGTGACGCGCGACCCCGTACCCGTCGGTGAGCTCCTGCTCGCGCAGCCGGGTGCCGCCGGGCAGCTCGCCGTCGAGGATCCGGGTCCTGAGGGCCGCGGCGAGCGCCCCGACCGTCGTGACGCGCTCCAGCGCGTGCGTGGGGGTGGGCGTGCTCACGGCGCGACCTCCCGCGCCGGCGCGTACGGGATCACGCGCGCGTTCGGCGGGACGGGTGTCAGCCCTTCCGGTGCGACGATCGCTGCATCCGCCCGGCCGCCGGCGAGCGCGAGCAGTCCGGCCAGGACGAGGCCGGCGCCCGCGATCGCCACCGCCCCGGGCCGCTCGCCGAGGACGAGCGCCCCGAGCGTCGCCGCGGTGAGGGGCTCGGCGAGCGTCAGCGTCGCGGTTTCGCCGGCGCTGAGCTCGCGCAGGCCACGCGCGAAGAGGACGTACGCCAGGGCGGTGGGGACGACCCCGAGGAACGCGATGAGGGCGAGCCCTCCCGGGGTGAGGAGCCAGTGGCCCGCGGTGGCGGCCAGGACCGGGAGCAGCAGCACGCCGCCGGTGCCGAACGCGGCGGCCATGACGCGCTCGGGCTCGTGTCCGGAGCGCAGCAGACCCTTGGCGATGACGGTGTAGGTCGCGTACCCCGCCCCGGCGCCGAGGGCCAGCAGCACGCCGTCGGCCGAGACGGAGGCCGAGGAGCCTCCGAGGACGAGCAGCGCGACCCCGGCGCAGGCAAGCCCGGTGGCGGCCGCCCAGCGGCGCCCGGGAGCCTCGCGGAAGGCAAGCCACCCGAGGGCCCCGGCGAAGGCCGGCCCGGAGCCGATCGCCACGACGGTGCCGACGGCGACGCCGGTGCGCTGGACCGCCGCGAAGAAGCACAGCTGGTAGATCGCCACGCAGGCGCCCGCGGGGAGCGCGGCACGCGCCGGGATGCGCGCGGGGCCGGCGCCGCCGGCCACCGCGTTCGCCCTGCCGGACGCGTCGGAAGCCCGCTCGCGCCGCGCCTGTCGCCCGGCGAGCACGGAGAACGCGACGAGCAGCGCGCCGCCGAGGACGATCCGCCCCGAGCCGACCGCGACTGCGCGCGCGTCCTCGGGCCCGAGGGCACGGGCGGTACCGGTCGTGCCGAAGCAGACCGCGGCGATGAGCACACAGGCGCGCGGCGACATGATCGTGGGATTGTTCCACAATGCATCAACGAGCGCGAAGCGCCGCCGCCACAAACCGTCGGCGTGCGGCCCCGTGGAGCTCTCCCGTGCCTCGGGGCCGCACGCCGCGCCCCGCGGCGGTCAGGCGCCGCCGACGGGCGTCGCGTCGAGGCTCTTCCACAGCAGCCGCGAGGCGGTGGAGCGGTGGGGCCGCCATGCCTCGGCCATCGCGGCGAGCTCGGGGGGCGTCGGTGGCGCCGGCAGCCCGTAGGCCAGGCCGGCGGCGCGGCGGATCCCGAGGTCCCCAGGGGCGAGGACGTCCGGCCGGCGCAACTGACCCATGAGGTAGACGTGGGCGGTCCACGGTCCGATGCCGGTCACGGAGCACAGGGCCGCCTCGACCCCGGCGTCGTCGAGCGCCTCGAGCGCATCGAGGTCGATCCGGCCCTCCACGACGTCGCTCGCGAGCCCGCGCACGAAGCGCAGCTTGCCGCGGGAGAGCCCGCCGGCGGTCCGCAGCTCCTCGGGGTCGTCGGCGAGCACCTGCTCCGGGGTGGGGAGGGTGCCGCCGAAGCGGTCGCTCAGACGGGTGACCATCGCCCACGCGGCCCCGACCGAGACCTGCTGGCCGAGGATGATCCGCACGAGCGCGGCGTACGGTGGCACCGGCGGATAGCGCCCGCCGCGCGCCGGGTCGGTGACGACGGCGAGCGCCGCGTCGTCCATGCCCGCGATGAGCCGCGCGAGCACGGGATCGGCCTCCGAGAGCTGGATCAGCGCATGGTGCACGCGCGAACCCTCACGCTCAGGTGGAGGGTCAGATCGTCGCCCGGAGCGCCTCGCCGTCCAGCGCATCGACGCCGCGGCGGATCCCGGTGCGGATGCAGGTGAAGGACGGCGTGTCCCGGGCGGTGTAGGCCGACGCCTCGGTCGTTCGCAGCCCCTGGACGAGGTCGAGGAAGTCCCCGATGTCGTCCGTGTCGAACGCGACGACGAACTCCTGGTCGTCGAGGCCGAACGAGTACGTCGTGTGGTTGTCGACGTTCGGGTACTCCCGGCCCATCTTGATGTGGCCCTGCATGATCTCCCAGCGCTGCGGGGCCGGCAGCGCGTACCAGGCGCGGGTCTTCACGAACGGGTAGACGAAGAGGTACTTCCCGTTGAACGGGCGCGCGACGAACCGCTCGTCGTCGGAGTACTCGCTCGACTTGCGCATCCCGAGGAACGAGTACGGCTGCGTGCACCACTTCGCGAGACCGCTCTGGGCGAGGACGACGTGGAACTCGTGGATGCGGTCGAGGTTCTCGGTCTCCGCGACGAGCATGAGGTCGGCGTCGCCGCGCGTCCCGACGAGCGAGAAGCCCTGCAGGAGGTGGTCGGTCGCGAAGTCCTCGCAGGCGGCGATGAACTCCGCCTTGTCCTGGGCGCGCTGCTCGGCCGGCAGCCGGCGCCAGGCCGCGTCCACCTTGAAGAAGGAGTACTTGACGAAGTGCCGCGGACCTGCGGCACGACCCGTTGGAGGAGTAACCGAGGACACCCGGAAAAGTATAGGTCCAGTGATGTCCCGTCCCCGTCTGGCGGCGCTTCTGGTCGCCCTCCTGGGGGCGATCGGCGCGCTCGGCCTCCCCGCGTCCGCCTCGGCGGCGCCCCGCGTCGTCCTCGCGTTCCTGCCCGCGGCCGGCACGCAGCCCGGGACGACGGGCCCGCCGCAGACGATCCTCGACATCCTCGGGGCCCGCAAGCAGCTGGCGATCGGCCTCTCGAGCTCGGTCCAGGGCAGCTACAACCGCGAGCAGGCCCTGCTCGACATCACGCAGGGCACCCGCACCTCGTCCGCCGCCTACAAGCCGCGGATCCCGGAGACGCTCACGTTCTTCACCGACGGCGAGGGCGGGGCGACGATGCTCGCGTGGCCGGAGATCCTGCGCCGTGCGGCCAGCGCCCCGGCCGAGATCCACCCCGGCACGCTCGCGTCGCTCGTCCCCGGCGGGGTCGGGTACGCCGGCGTCGACGGCAAGGAGCAGGTCGAGGCGATCGCGGCCGCCGACCGGGCCGGCCACGTCGCGGCCGTGTCGATCGGCCTCGCCGCCGACCTCCCGGCCCGGATCGCCGCGCTGCTGCAGGACCACCGCGTCGTCGTCGCCGGGCTCCCCGAGGGCGACAAGGGCGTGAAGGCCATGGACGCCCTCATCGCGGCCCGCCCGAAGGACGAGCTGCTCATCGTCCAGCAGGCGCCGCCCCCGACCACCGCGCCGCAGCTGCTCCGGACCGGCATCGCCGGCCTCGGCGCCACGAGCGGGCTCACCTCGCAGACGACCCACCAGAACGGCCTCATCGCGGGGATCGACCTGCTGCCGACGATCTTCCGGCACCTGCACCTGAAGGTCCCCAAGGACGTCAAGGGCCAGCCGATCGAGGCCAAGGGGCCGCGGAACGCGAAGAACCTTTCGGACTTCTCCCAGCGCCTGCGGGTCATCGGCTCGCGGCGCTTCCCGGCCCTCGAGACGATGCTCGCGATCTGGTTCGCCGTCCTGCTCGTCGCCGGGGTCCTCGCCGACCGGCGCGGCGTCCGCTGGGCCATGCGCGTCGGCGGCCTCGCGTGGTGCTGGGTCCTCACCGTGCTGCTCATCACGGGGGCGCTCGCGCCGTCCAAGACCTCCGAGCTCGCGCTCATCTCGCTGCTGAGCTTCGGGCTCGGCATCGCGACCGACGCGCTCGTGAGGTGGCCGCGGGCGATCTTCGTGCCCTGCGCCGCGACGGTCGTCGCGTACTCGCTCGACCTCGCCCGCGGCTCGGACCTCATCGTCCGCTCGCTGCTGGGCCCGAACCCGCGCTTCGGCTCCCGCTTTTACGGCCTCGGCAACGAGCTCGAGGCGAGCCTGCCGGTCCTCCTCTTCGTCGCGCTCGCCGTCCTGCTCCAGGGGCGCGGGCGCAGCCGCCAGGGCGCCATCACCTTCGGCGTCACCGGGCTCGTCTTCGGCGGGATCGTCGGGTCGGGCCGACTCGGCGCCGACGTCGGCGGCGTCCTCACGGTCGGCGCGGGGACGGCGGTCGCCGTGCTCTGCATGATCCCCGGGGCCCTGACGAAGCGGCGTCTTGCGCTCGCCGTGGCGGCGCCCGCGGCGGCGCTCGTCGCCCTCGCCGTCCTCGACGTGGTGACCGGCGGCGACAGCCACTTCACGCGCACGATCCTGCAGGCGGACGGCTCGCAGGCGCTGTGGGACGTCTTCAAGCGCCGGTACGAGCTGGCCTTCAACGTCCTCAAGCGCGGGCTCATGCCGTTCGCGACCGGCATCGCCCTGCTGGCGTGCGTGTACGGCGTGCGCTACCGCCGCCGGATCTACGCCTCGATCGGCGACGACGCGGCGTGGCAGGCCGCGATGTACGGGTCGCTGGCCGCCGGCGTCGCGGGGACGCTCTTCAACGATTCCGGCCCGTTGCTGCTGCTCTTCTCGACGTTCGTGCTCGCCGTCGTGTCCGCCTACGTGCGCGGTGAGCCGGGCCTCGACGACCGGGCCGTCGGGACCGGACAAGACATTCACGTTCCGACCAGGGATGCAGGGTAAGATGTCGAGGATGCGCATTGCGCTCGTTTCCCCCTATTCGTGGACGTACCCGGGAGGGGTCACGCGCCACATCGAGTCCCTCGCCCGCGAACTGCTCGAGCGGGGACACGACGTCCGCGTGCTCGCCCCGTACGACCCGTGCGACCGGATCTCGGCGCGGCTGCACCGCGGGCACTGGCCTGAGGACCGCCCGATGCCGGACTTCCTCGTCCCGCTCGGCCGCACCGTCGGCTTCCCGGCGAACGGCGCGGTGTCGAACCTCGCTGCGTCGCCGTCGGCGATCGCCCGCGCGCGCCGCGAGCTCGAGACCGGCGGCTACGACGTCGTGCACATCCACGAGCCGGTCGCGCCCCTCGTCGGCTGGGACACGCTGTGCTCGAGCGACGTCCCGCTCGTCGGCACGTTCCACTGCTACTCCGACAACGCCGTCTCCAACGGCATCGCGTCGCTCATCGGCGCGCGCCGCCGCCTGAACCAGCTGAAGGCGCGCATCGCGGTCTCCGAGGCCGCCGCCTGGACCGGCGTCCGCTTCTACGGCGGGCGCTACCGCGTCGTCCCGAACGGCGTCGACCTCCCGGCCGTCCGGCCCGAGCCGCCCGCGGCACGACCGCTGAGCGACGCCGCGCCGCTGCGCATCGCCTTCGTCGGCCAGGCCGTCGAGCGCAAGGGGCTCCCCATCCTCCTGCGGGCCTTCGAGGCCCTACGCGACCACGTCCCGGCCGAGCTCACCCTCGTCGGCGTGACCGACGAGGACGTGCGCCCGATCCTCGAGGACCTCCGCGGCGTCACCGCCCTCGGCAAGGTCGACGACGCGACGAAGGAGTCCGTCCTGCGCGACGCCGACGTCCTCGCCGCGCCGTCGCTCGGCGGCGAGAGCTTCGGCATGGTCCTCACCGAGGCGTTCGCCCACGGGACCCCGGTCGTCGCCTCCGACATCCCCGGCTACCGCGACGTCGTCCGCGAGGGCGTCGACGGCGTCCTCGTCCCGCGCGGCGACGCGACGGCGCTCGCCGAGGCGCTCCGCGACCTCGGGCTCGACCCCGAGCGCCGCCGCGCGATGGCGGTCGCCGCCGTCGAGCACGCCGACCGCTACGCCTGGCCCCGCGTCGCGGACGAGGTCCTCGAGACCTACCGCGAGGCGATCGCCGTCAAGGATCCCGAGACGTTCCGCGCCCGCCTCGCCGTCCGCAGCGGCCTCCGCGTCGCCGACGGCCTCCCGCGCATCCCGGCCACGCACCTGGCGTCGCTCGAGACCGACGTCGCCAACCGCTCCCGGGCCGGTCGTGCCGCCCTGCGCCGCGCCGCGATGGCCCTCGCGCTGCTCGCCGGCATCGCCGCCTCCTTCTTCGCGCTGCAGCGCATCGGCATCTCGCGCATCGGCGACTCGCTCCTCGCGTCCAGCCCACCGTGGGTGCTCGCCGCGCTCGGGCTCATGTGCCTGTCGATGGTCATCCGCGCCGTCGCCTGGCACGCGATCCTCCAGGCGGCGCTGCCGTCGGCACACATCAAACGCTCCGACGCGCTCCAGGGGACGTTCATCGGCGTCCTCATGTCCGCGACGCTCCCGGCTCGCCTCGGCGAGCCGGCCCGCGCGATGATCGTCGCGCGCCGCATCGGCCGCCCGAAGGAGACACTCCCGGTCGTCGCCGGCTCACTCGTCGCGCAGACGCTGCTGAACATCGTCGCCCTGCTCGTCCTCGGCGTGACGATGTTCTCGACGGTCCACTACTTCGACGGCCGGCACGCCGCCCTCATCGCGTTCGCGGTGGCGCCCGTCGCGATGCTGCTCGCGGTCCTCGTCGCCCCGGCGCTGCTGCGCTCAGGCCTGCCGAGCCGCTCCGAGCGCGTCGCCCGCGTCGTGAAGCAGGCCCGTGCCGCGTCGGCTCAGGTCCGCGACGGCCTCGCCGTCTTCCGCAGCCCGCGCCTCGGCACGATCGCGACCGTCGCGCAGCTCGGCGCGTGGGGCATCCAGTGGATGTCGTGCTACGTGCTGCTCGTCGCCTTCGGGCTCGATCACAACGCCGGCATCGGGGCCGCCGCCGCCGTCCTCTTCGCGGTGAACGTCACCGCCGTGCTGCCCGCGACCCCGTCGAACGTCGGCGTCTTCCAGGCGGCGTGCGTCGCCGTCCTCACCCACGCCTACGGCGTCGGGTACGCGGACGCGCTCGGCTACGGGATCATCCTGCAGGCGGTCGAGATCGCGACCGCCGTCGTCATGGGCACGCCCGCCCTGCTCCGCGAAGGCCTGACGTGGAAGGACGTCCGCCTCCGCGCGATGCACGTCTCGCCGGTCGAGCTCCCGCCGCTCCCGGCCCCGCGCAGCGGCGAGGCCTACGAGCTCGACGTCTAGCCCGGGCCCGCCCAGGGGTCAGGTCGCGAGGGCGGCGCAGACGGCGTCGAGCGTCGCCGACTTCGCCGTGATGAGGCGCTGCGCGCAGTCGGCGAGCGCCTCGATGTTGGCGGGGTCGGCGTCGTCCAGGGCGTCGGACGCGGTGTCCAGGCGGCACTGCAGCCGCGTGTAGCCCTCGCCGAGGACGTGCTGAAGCTGGTAGTCGACGGTGTCGGCGACCCCGTCGAAGACGACGTCGAGGATCGGCCGCGCCCACTCGACGAGCCCCCAGTGGACCGCCTGCGCGTACGGCATCTCGTGGGTCTGGGTGCCGGTCCCGAGCGAGAGGACCGTGATCGGCGTGCCGGGCGCGAGCCGCACGGCCTCGGCGTACGCGCACATCGCCGGGTTGTTCGCGAAGACGCCGCCGTCGGCGAGCGTCAGCGGGGCGCCGCCGCCGGGCGGGTGGACGAGCACGGGCGGGAAGTACGTCGGGGCCGCGGCGGTCGCGAGCGCGACGGTCTTCAGCTCGAGGTCGCGCTCGGGCTCACCCGCGGTGCGCCAGCTCTTGAAGAAGTACGGCGCGCGGCCCTGGAGGTCGTAGGAGGTCGCCAGGAGCCTCGTCGTCGCATCGCCGAGCCGTGCCTCGCCGAGGTAGTCGTGGAGGACGTCCTTCAGGGGCTGCGGGTCGTGGCGGGCGTGGGCCAGCCCGTCGGCGCTCACGACCCGCTGCCACAGCGAGCGGTGGAAGATGCGCGGGCCCTCGGCGCGGTACAGGTCGACGAGCGCCGCCGCCGTCCGCGGGGACGGCGCGGTGAGGGCGCAGGCGAGGATGCCTCCCGTCGAGGTCCCGGCCACGAGGTCGAACAGGTCCGCGATCCGCCGGCCCGTCCGCGCCTCGACCTCCGCGAGGACCATCGCCGGGATGATCCCGCGGATCCCGCCGCCGTCGATGCTCAGCACCCTCACGCGCCGAGCCTACCCCGAGACGCGCCGGCGTTCCGAGGCCTGACGGGACATGTGGGCGCGCAGCGTGGCCTACCCGAGGAAGGCCTCCGCCAGGTCGAGCTCCTCGTCGGGGACGAGGTTCGGGACCGTCGCCTCGGCGAGCGGCACGAGCTCGATGCGGGGGCCGCGGAGCGCCGCCATCGTCCCGAAGCGCCGCTCGTGGACGGCGAGGTGCGCGCGCTGGCCCATGCGGCTCGCGAGCACGCGGTCGTAGGCGGTCGCCGTGCCGCCGCGCTGCACGTGCCCGAGGACGACGACCCGCGTCTCGGCGCGGGTGCGCGCCTCGAGCTCCCCCTCGAGCCAGTGGCCGATCCCGCCGAGCAGCGGGCGCCCGAGCGGGTCGGTGCGGCCCTTCGTCACGAGCTCGCCGTCCTTGGCCGTGGCGCCCTCGGCGACGACGATGATCGAGAAGCCGCGCCCGCGCCCGCGCCGTGCGAGGACCCGCGCGGCGACGTCCGCGACGTCGAAGGGCCGCTCGGGGACGAGGATGACGTCGGCGCCGCCGGCGAGCCCGGCGTGCAGCGCGATCCAGCCGGCGTTGCGCCCCATCACCTCGACGATGAGGTTGCGGTAGTGGCTCTCGGCGGTCGTGTGCAGGCGGTCGATCGCCGCCGCCGCGATGTGGACGGCGGTGTCGAAGCCGAACGTGCGGTCCGTCCCCGAGATGTCGTTGTCGATCGTCTTCGGGACGCCGACGATCGGGAACTCGCCCGCGAGCTCGTTCGCCGCGAAGAGCGTCCCGTTGCCGCCGACGGCGATGAAGCCGTCGAGGCGCTGCTCCTCGAACCGGCGGCGCACGACGTCACGGTGCTCGAGCGCGCTGCGGCGGGAGGTCCCGAGGATCGTGCCGCCGCGGGGGAGGATGCCGGCGACCCTCTCGATCGGCAGCTCGACCGTCGCCCCGTCGAGGACGCCGCCCCACCCGTCCCGGAAGCCGACGATCTCGTCGCCGTGCAGGTGCGCGCTGCGCACGACCGCGCGGATGACGGCGTTCAGGCCCGGGCAGTCGCCGCCGCCGGTGAGGATGCCGATGCGCATGGCCCGCAGCTTCGCGAGGACGGCGGCGTCGCGCAACGACGAGCGGGCCGAACCGGCGGTCCGGCAGCGAATGCCACCCATCCGGTGGGGTTCGCTGTCGCCTTACGGCTACGCGGCGGACAGTGCCGCGTCGGGCGCGCTCGTGGGCGCCGCGGCCGGGGTGACCGCGTGGAGGATGACCCGCCCGCCGTCGCCCGGGGTCAGCGTGATCATCCGGCGGCGGGCCGGCATCGCGGGCCCGGCCGGGCTGACCGTGAAGCGGCGGGCCGACTCGCGCAGGACGACCCGCATCTCGAGCAGCGCGAACGCCGCCCCGAGGCACCGCCGGCGGCCGCCGCCGAACGGCAGCCACGTGTACGTCCCCGGCTTCTCGTCGAGGAAGCGCTCGGGCCGGAAGGCGAACGGCTGCGGGTACACCGCCGGGTCGTGGTGCATGAGGTACGCGCTGCCGATGAGGACGACCCCGGGCGGGTAGGTGTGGCCGCCGATCGTGATCTCCTGCTTCACGAGCCGCGGCTCCGGGTTCGGGAGCGTCGTCCGGCGCCGGAGGACCTCGTTGATCGTCGCGTTCAGGTACCGCTCGTCGCCCTCGGCGAGGCGGGTCTGCACGTGCGGGGCGCGGGCGAGCTGTTCGAAGGCGAAGGCGAGGGAGGACGCCGTCGTCTCGTGCCCGGCGACGAGCGCGGTCATCAGCTCGTCGCGGATCTCCGTGTCGGACATCGGCGAGCCGTCGTCGTGACGGGCGGCGAGGAGCGTCGCGAGGATGTCCCCGCGCCCGGTGTCGCCCTCGGCGCGCCGCTCGGCCATGAGCGCGTAGACGTCCTCGTCGACGGCGGCGCGGTCCCGCTCGAACCGGCCCACGGACCCGTGTCCGGACAGGCGCTTCTGCACGGGTGGCAGCATCGCGATCGGGTTGTCCATGAACACGAGGATCGCGCTGAGGCGCTCGCGCAGCCGGTCCAGCCGCGGTCCCTCGTCGAGGCCGAAGACCGCGCGCAGGATGATCTCGAGGGTGAGCTGCTGCAGGCGGTCGTGGAGGACGATCGGCTCCTCGGCCGGCCAGGAGTCGAGCTCGCGCTCGGTGAGCTCCTCCATCAGGCCGGTGAGCTGCTGCATCCGGTCCCCGTGGAAGGCCGGGAGCATGAGCTTGCGCTGCTCGAGGTGGACGTCGCCGTCCAGGAGGATCACCGAGTTCGGCCCGAGGAGCGGCTCGAGGAGCCGCGCACCCTCGCCGGGATGCAGGACGTCGGCCGGGGCCGTGACGAGCTGGCGGATCTCGTCCGGGTCGGTGAGGACGACGAACGGCGGCTGCCCGAGGAGCTTCATCGTGAAGCGCGAGCCGTACCTCGCGCGCAGCCGACCGAGGTAGCCGGTCGGCCGCTTCATCCAGCCGAGCGTCTGGAACGCGGCGGGCAGGCGTGGACCGGGCGGGAGCGGATCGGCGGCCATGTCGCCATGTTCGCCGATCCGCGCCGCCTCGTGGGGTGGGGCGTGTCAGACGACGCGGAGCGCGCCGCGCCCGCGCCGTCCTACGGGGCCGGCTGTGCCTCGGGGCGCGCGAGCGCCTCGTCCTCGATCGGGCCCTCGACGGGGTCGGAGTCCAGGAGGTCCGCCTGCACGAGCGTGGCGTCGCGGCGGGTGCCGCGGATGATCTCGTCGGGCGAGCCGTCCGGCAGCAGGCGCCCGTTGCGCATCCCGTAGTAGATCGACTGCGGATGGTGGACGACCATCGCCAGCGTCGACTGCTCGGGCTCGGGGGCGTACCCGTGGCTGATGTTCATGCCGATCTGGCCGATGTCGAGGAGCTTCGCGACCTTCTCGTGCTCGGACTGCTCCGGCACGGCCGGGTAGCCCCAGGAGAGGCGGCGGCCCTGCGTCTCCGGGATGCCGAACCAGCCGCGCACCTTCCAGTGCAACCACTCCGACAGCCCTTCGGCGGTCTGCACGCCGAGGCCGTGGACGAAGAGCTGCTCGGCGAACTCGCCGTCCTGCTCGAGCTTCGCCATCACCTCGGTGACCTCGGACCCGACCGTCAGCGCCTGCACGGCGACGACGTCGAGGTCCTCGGGCGGCTCGCCGTCGACCGCGGGTCGGAAGAAGTCGGCGGTCGCCATGCGGTCGCCCTTCTGCTGGCGCGGCGTGACGAAGCGCGTGAGCTCGGTCCTGCGGTCCTCGGAGTCGAGGACGACGACGTCGTTGCCGTCCGCGTAGCAGGGGAAGAAGCCGATCAGGGCGCGGGGATGCAGGTAGGTCTGCTCGGCCCACATGCGCTCCAGGCGGGGGAGGAAGCCCTCCTCCTCGCCGTCGCCCTCGATGAGGGCGCGCCAGGCGTCGCCCTTCACGCCGCGCCCGCCCCAGTGGAGCTTGAAGAGCACGTGCGTGTCGAGGTGCCGGTAGAGCTCGTCCATGTCCACGGGGATCTCGCGGACGCCCCAGAAGGGCGGCTCCGGGATCGGGACGTCGGTGCGCACCGCGGAGCGGACGGAGGCGTCCGTCGTCGGCGGGAGGTCCTCGACGACCTCGACCCGGTGGCGGGTGGCGTCGGCCGCGGCGATGACCTCGGCGACGAGCGCCTCGCGCTTGTCGGGCTCGACGAGCTGGTCCATCACGGCCAGGCCCTCGAAGGCGTCCTTGCAGTAGAAGGCGCCCGGGGCGTAGACCGTGTCGTCCTCCTTGCCGTTGACGTACAGCGCGCGGTGCGTGAAGGCGCGGTTGATCGCCGCGCCGCCGAGCAGCACGGGGATCTCGTCGCCCTGGCGGTGGAGCTCCTGCAGGGCCAGCGGCATCTGCTTGGAGGTCGACACGAGCAGCGCGGACAGCCCGATGGCGTCGGCCTTGTGCTCGCGCGCGGCGTCGACGATCGTCTGGACCGGGACCTGCTTGCCGAGGTCGACGACCGTGTAGCCGTTGTTCGTGAGGATCGTGTTGACGAGCGACTTGCCGATGTCGTGCACGTCGCCGAAGACGGTCGCGAGGACGACGGTCCCCTTCGTGTAGTCGGCGGTCCGCTCGAGGTAGTGCTCGAGCTGCGCGACGGCCTTCTTCATGACCTCCGCGGACTGCAGCACGAAGGGCAGGATGAGCTCGCCGGCGCCGAACTTGTCGCCGACCTCCTTCATCGCGGGCAGCAGCACGTCGTTGAGCGTCGGGACGGCTCCGATCTTCTCGACCGAGCGGTCGATCTGGGCCTCCACGCCGTCCTTCTTGCGGCGCAGGATGTGGAAGTGCAGTGCCTCCTCGGGCTCCATGCCCTCGGTCGGGTTCGCGGGGCCCTCGGCCTCCGCGGTCGCGCCCTTGGACTCGAAGTGCTGGATGAAGCGCTCGAGCGCATCCTCGCGCCGGTTGTAGACGAGGTCGTCGGCGAGCTGCCGCTCCTCCTCGTCGATCTCCGAGTAGGGCGTGATGTGGTTCGGGTTGACCATCGCGAGGTCGAGCCCCGCCTCCACGCAGTGGTAGAGGAAGACGGAGTTCAGGACCGAGCGCGCGGGCAGCCCGACGCCGAAGGAGACGTTGGAGACGCCGAGCGACGTCTTCACGCCCGGGATCTCCGCCTTGACGCGGCGGATGCCCTCGATCGTCTCGACCGCGGACGGCTTCCACTCGTCGTCGCCGGTCGTCAGCGTGAAGGTCAGGACGTCGAAGATGAGCAGCTCGGGGTCGAGGCCGTGCTCGTCGCAGCACAGCTCCTTCAGCCGCTTGGCGATCTCGACCTTGCGGTCGGCCGTCTTCGCCATGCCGACCTCGTCGATCGTGAGCGCGATCAGTGCCGCACCGTGCTCGATCGCCATCGGGACGACCTTGTCGAGCTTGTCGCGGCCGGCCTCGAGGTTGATCGAGTTGACGATCGCGCGGCCCGGGATCTGGTCGAGGGCCATCGAGATGACGTCGGGCTCGGTCGAGTCGATCTGGATGGGGGAGGGCTGCGTGAGGCTGACGCGCTTGGCGACCTCGCGCATCTGCTCGTCCTCGTCGGTGCGCTCGGTCAGCGCGACGCAGAGGTCCAGGATGTGGGCGCCGCCCTCCACCTGGTCCTCGGCGATCTGCTGAATGCCGTCGTAGTCGTCGGCGAGGAGCATCTCCTTCGCCTTGCGCGAACCCTGGGAGTTGACGCGCTCGCCGACGATCGTCGGGGCGGGCTCCTGGACGAGCGGCGTCGCCGTGATCATCGAGGAGACCATCGGCGGGCCGGCCTTCGGCCGCGTGAAGTCGGTGCGCGCGGGGCGGCAGGCCTCCGCGATCGCCTTGATGTGCTCCGGCGTCGTACCGCAGCAGCCGCCGACGATCGAGACGCCGTAGCGCTCGACGAAGTCCTTCAGCGAGGCGGCGAGCGGCTCGGGCTTCTCGGGGAAGATCGTCTCGCCGTCGGGGCCCTGCTGGGGGATGCCGGCGTTCGGGATGCAGTGGACCGGCACCGGCGAGTTCTCGCCGAGGTAGCGGATCGCGTCGCGCATGTCCTCGGGGCCCGTCGAGCAGTTCAGGCCGATGACGTCGACCTTCAGGGCCGTGAGGGTCGTGAGGACCGACGCGATGTCGGTGCCGAGCAGCATCTTGCCGCCGTTGGGCAGCAGGGAGACGGAGATCTGCAGCGGGACCTTGCGGCCGACGGTCTTCATCGCCTCGCGGGCGCCGAAGATCGCGGCCTTGACCTCGAGGATGTCCTGCGCGGTCTCGATGATGATGAGGTCGACGCCGCCCTTGATGAGGCCCTCGGCCTGCTCGGCGAAGACCGCCACGAGCTCGCGGAAGCGGATCATGCCGAGCGTCGGGTCGTCCGAGGCGGGGAGGAAGCCCGTGGGCCCGATCGACCCCGCGACGTAGCGGTCCTCGCCGACCGCCTTGCGCGCGATCTCGGCGGCCTTGATGTTGATCTCCATCGTGTGGTCGGCCAGACCCCACTCCTCGAGCTTCAGGCGGCTGGCCTGGAAGGTGTCGGTCTCGACGACGTCGGCGCCGGCCTCCACCATCGTGCGGTGGAGCTTCTCGATGATGTCCGGGCGGTTGAGGACGAGCGCCTCGTGCGCGCGGCCGGGGAGCTTGTAGTCGTCCTCGAGCGACAGGTCCCACATCTCGAGGGTCGCGCCCATGCCGCCGTCGAAGACGATGACCTGCTCGCGGGTGGCCTTCAGATAGTCACGCATCACCCGGGAACTCTATCGCAACCTTGACACGGTTGTGGCAAGGTTGCCGGATCTGCGCCCGGAGGGCTCGATCCGGTCGGGAGATCGGCCCAGGGGGCGATCATCCCACCGTCAGCGCCGACTGACAGCTGCCGCAGGACAGGTCTGCGTGAGCTGACAGTCGGCGGTGCGCGGGGGGCGAATCCGGCGGGCCCGGTGCCTAGTGTGGTCATGACCTCGATGCCCGCCTCCCCCGACATCCTCGACATCGACGCGGCCGCCGCCGCGCACCTCCACGCCCTCGCCGGCCCGGACGCGGTCTTCCGCGAGGGCCAGCTCGAGGCGATCCGTGACCTCGTGGCGGACCGCGCGCGCGTGCTGTGCGTCCAGCGCACCGGCTGGGGCAAGAGCGCCGTCTACTTCGTCGCCACCGCCCTGCTGCGATCCGATCCCACCCATCCCAGCGGCCCGACCCTCATCGTCTCGCCGCTGCTCGCGCTCATGCGCAACCAGATCGCCGCGGCGGAGCGGCTGGGCATCCGCGCGCGGACGATCAACTCGACGAACGTGGGGGAGTGGCGCGACGTGCAGGAGGCGCTCGCCCGCGACGAGGTCGACCTCCTGCTCATCTCGCCCGAGCGGCTCAACCACCCGCGCTTCCGGGACGAGATGCTGCCGCTCTTCGCGCAGGCGATCGGCCTGCTCGTCGTCGACGAGGCGCACTGCGTCAGCGACTGGGGGCACGACTTCCGGCCCGACTACCGGCGCATCCGCGACATGATCGGGCGGCTGCCCGCCGGCGTCGCGGTGCTCGGCACGACGGCGACCGCGAACGACCGCGTCGTCGCCGACGTGACCGAGCAGCTCGCGGCCGGCGACGAGCGCGCGCTGCGGGTCTACCGCGGGCCGCTCGGACGGTCGTCGCTGCGCCTCGAGGTCTGCGAGCTGCCGTCGCAGGCGGCGCGCCTCGCGTGGCTCGTGCAGGTGCTGCCGACGCTCGAGGGCTCGGGCATCGTCTACACGCTCACCAAGCGGGACGCCGACCAGGTCGCCGCGTTCCTCTCCGAGCACGGCGTGCCGGCCGCGGCGTACTCGGGGGACCAGCCGTCGGACGAGCGGATCGTCATCGAGGACCGGCTTCTGCGGGACGACCTGAAGGCCGTCGTCGCCACCAGCGCGCTGGGGATGGGCTACGACAAGGCGGACCTGCGCTTCGTCGTCCACTTCCAGGCGCCCGGCTCGGTCATCGCCTACTACCAGCAGGTCGGCCGCGCGGGGCGCGGCGTCGAGCACGCCGACGTCGTCCTGCTCCGCGGCCGCGAGGACCGGCGCATCCAGGACTTCTTCATCGAGCAGGCCTTCCCGCGGCGCGAGCACGTCGACCGGGTGCTCGAGGCGCTCTCCTCCGGCGACGGCGCGACGGTCCCGCAGCTGCAGTCGCTCGTGAACCTCGGGCGCGGACGCCTGGAGGCGATGCTGAAGATCCTCGAGGTCGAGGGCGCCGTCGCAAAGGACGGCACGCGCTGGCGGACGACCGGCGCGGACTGGGTCTACGACGCCGAGCGGTACGCCCAGATCACGGCGCTGCGCCGGGCCGAGCAGGCCGCGATGGCCGCGCTCGGCGCCGACGGGCGCTGCCTCATGCGCGCGCTGCAGGAGGAGCTCGACGATCCGGACCCGGCCGACTGCGGGCGCTGCTCGGTGTGCACGGCGCCGCGCTACGACGTCGAGCCCGACCCGGCGCTCGTCGCCGCCGCGACGCGGACGCTGCGCTCGCGGCCGCTGACGCTCGACCCCAAGAAGATGGCCCCCGACCGGGAGACCGGGGCGATGAAGAAGCTGCCGGTCGACGTGCTCGTCGAGGAGGGCCGGGCGCTCGCGCGGGCCGGCGACGACGGCTGGGACCCGCTCATCCGGGCCGGGCTCGACGGCGGGCGCGTGAGCGACGAGCTCGTGCAGGCGCTCGCCGACCTCGTGCGCGACTGGCGGCCGGACGTCGGCTGGGTCGCGGCGGTCCCGTCGCGGCGCGAGGGCGACCCGGTGAGCGACGTCGCCGCACGGGTCGCGGCCGCGCTCGGGCTGCCGTTCGCGCCGGTGGTGTCGCGGGCCGATCCGGCGCGGCCGCCCCAGTCGCGGATGCGAAACGCGGCGCAGCAGGCCGAGAACGTCCGCGGCGCCTTCGCCGTGGGCGGGGACGTGCCGGCGGGCGGCTGCCTGCTCGTCGATGACCTGCGGCAGTCGGGCTGGACGCTCGCGATGGTGGGCGGCCAGCTGCGGCGGCGCGGGGCGCCCGCGGTGTACCCGCTGGCGCTGCGCTCGAGCTTCTAGGGACGGCGGGACGCCGCGGCCGGCGCTACGCCACCGTCCAGGTGTCGCCCGCGTGGAGCAGCCCGTCGAGCTGCTCCGCCGACGGGACCGCGGGTGGGGGCGTGTCGCTGGCGTAGACGTGGCGCTCGACGTCGCGGAACACGCCGATCGGCGTCGGGCCGTCCGGGTGGGACGCGAGGCGCGAGAGCGCGAAGGCGAGCGCCGGGTTCTCACGGGTCGGGTCGTGGACGACGATGCTCGCCTCGTCTGCCGCGGCGAGGTCGACGATCGCGAGGTCACCGTCGGCGCCGTGGACGACCGCGCGGCGCCGGTCCTCGGGGCCGAAGACGACGGGCTCGCCCGCGACGAGGCGGATCTGGTTCAGCGCGGCGTGGTCCTTGTCGGTGAGCTCGGCGAACGCGCCGTCGTTGAACACCGGGCAGTTCTGGTAGATCTCGACGAGCGAGGCGCCCGGGTGCGCGGCGGCCGCGCGCAGCGTGGCGGCGAGGTGCTTCTTGTCCTTGTCGAGCGTCCGGGCGACGAAGCTCGCGTCGGCCCCGAGCGCGAGCGACACCGGGTTGAACGGCGCGTCGCTCGAGCCGAACGGCGTCGACTTCGTCACCTTGCCGCGCTCAGACGTCGGGGAGGCCTGACCCTTCGTCAGCCCGTAGATCTGGTTGTTGAAGAGGAGGATGTTCACCGGCACGTTGCGGCGCAGCGCGTGGATGAGGTGGTTGCCGCCGATCGAGAGGGCGTCGCCGTCGCCGGTGACGACCCAGATCGAGAGGTCCTCACGCGCGGTCGCGAGGCCGGTGGCGAGCGCCGGCCCGCGGCCGTGGATGCCGTGCATCCCGTACGTGTCCATGTAGTACGAGAAGCGCCCCGCGCAGCCGATGCCGCTGACGAAGACGATCTGCTCGGGCGGGATGCCGAGCTCGGGCATGAAGCCCTGCACGGCCGCGAGGATCGCGTAGTCGCCGCAGCCCGGGCACCAGCGGGTCTCCGCGTCGGACTGGAAGTCGGCCTTCGTGTACGTCGTCTCGACGGTGCTCATGAGGTGCGCTCCAGGATGGCCTGCTCGATCTCGGGGGCGAAGAGCGGCCGGCCCTCGACCCTGCTGTAGGACTCGATGTCGACGAGGTACTTCGCCCGCAGCACCATCGCGAGCTGCCCGCAGTTCATCTCCGGCAGCAGCACGCGGTCGTAGGACCGGAGCACGTCGCCGAGGTTCTCCGGCAGCGGGTTGAGGTTGTGCAGATGCGCGGTCGCGACCTTCGCCCCGGACTCGCGGGCGCGGCGGGCGCCGGCCCGGATCGCCCCGCGGCTCGAGCCCCAGCCGAGGACGAGCAGCGTCGCGTCCTCGTCGCCGTGGACCTCGACGTCCGGTACCTCGATGCCCGCGACCTTCGCCGCGCGGAGGTCGGTCATCCGCTGGTGGTTCGGGCCCTCGTAGGAGATCGCGCCGGTGAGGTCGGCCTTCTCGAGGCCGCCGATGCGGTGCTGGAGGCCGGGGGTGCCCGGGATCGCCCACGCGCGTGCGAGGTCGTCGTCGCGCGAGTAGGGGAGGAAGGGCTCGTCCGGCCCGGACGGCTTCGTCCGCAGGTGCGGATCGATTCCGGGGAGCTCGCCGACGTCGGGGATCTTCCACGGCTCGGAGGAGTTCGCGAGGAAGAGGTCGGTGAGGAGGATGACCGGCGTGCGGTAGCGGATCGCGATGCGGGCGGCCTCCAGCGCGGCGTCGAAGCACTGGCCCGGCGTCGACGCGGCGACGACCGGGATGGGCGACTCGCCGTGCCGGCCGTGCAGCGCCTGGAGCAGGTCGGACTGCTCGGTCTTCGTCGGCAGGCCCGTCGAGGGCCCGGCCCGCTGGACGTCGATGATGATCATCGGCAGCTCGAGCATGACGGCGAGGCCGATCGTCTCGGTCTTCAGGTCCATGCCGGGGCCGCTCGTCGAGGTCACCCCGAGGCTGCCGCCGAACGCGGCGCCGAGCGCGATCGACGCCGCGGCGATCTCGTCCTCCGCCTGCACGGTCCGGACCCCGAGCTTCGCGTGGCGCGAGAGCTCGTGGAGGAGCTCGGAGGCCGGCGTGATGGGGTACGCGCCGAGGACGAGCGGCAGGCCGCTCGCCGTGCTCGCGGCGATGAGCCCGAGCGCCGTCGTCTGCGTGCCGTTGACGTTGCGGTACGTGCCGGGCGGGACGTCGGTGGCGGCGGGGACGCTCACCTGCACGTCGATGAGCTCACTCGTCTCACCGAAGCTCCAGCCCGCCCGGAGGGCGGCGACGTTCGCGGCGGCGACGTGCGGCTTCTTCGCGAACTTCTCCTCGATCCACGCCTCGGTGTGGTCGAGCGGCCGGTCGTAGAGCCAGGAGATGAGGCCGAGGGCGAAGACGTTGCGGGACTTCTGCGCGTCGCGCGTCGTGACGTCCTCGAGGGCCTCGACGGCCGCCTGCGTCAGCGACGTCATCGGCACGCGCTTCACCGCGAAGGCGTCGAGCGAGTCGTCCTCGAGCGGGTTGCTCGTGTAGCCCGCCTTCTGGATCGCCCGGACCGTGAAGGCGTCCTCGTTCAGGATGATCGTCGCGCCGCGGTCGAGCAGGCCGAGATTCGCGCGCAGCGCCGCCGGGTTCATCGCGACGAGGACGTTCGGCCGGTCGCCGGGCGTGAGGATGTCGCGCGAGGCGAAGTGGATCTGGAAGGCGCTGACGCCGCCGATCGTGCCGGCCGGCGCGCGGATCTCGGCCGGGAAGTCGGGCAGCGTCGCGAGGTCGTTCCCGAAGGCGGCGGTCGCCGCGGTGAAGCGGTCCCCGGCCAGCTGCATCCCGTCTCCCGAGTCGCCCGCGAAGCGCACGACGACACGCTCGCGCACCTCCTGGCGCTTCGGCCGTCCCTCGACCATGCTCATGTGGACACGCTATCCGGACGGGTGGTCGGGTCGCCGGGTCTGGCGCGCGGACGTGACCCTCTCGGACCGTCACGATCTCCCGCACGGGGGAGACGCGAACGTGGTCGTTCGCCTCCGCGCTCCGGCGCGCCCCGGGTCAGCCGGCGCCGGGGACCGTCCCGCGCGCGAACCACGCCCGCGCGTCGAGCCCGAACGGGCCGTCGGGCAGGGAGGCGCGGCAGGTGGCGCGCAGCTCGGCCTGCCGCGCGGCGGGGAGTCCGAGGAGGTAAGCGCCCGCCGGCCCGATGCCGTAGGTGAACGGCTCCCAGAAGTCGTCGAAGCCCGGGTACTCGACGCGCACGACGAGCGGGTCCCCGCCGACGTCCTCCAGCCCCGCCGCCTGCAGCCGGGCGGCGATGTCGCCGTCGGCCGTCCCCGGCATCGCGCGCTCGCCCTCCACGGCGGGGTCGAGGGCCCGGGCCGCGTCCCAGAAGGTGCGGAACATCGCCATCCCGCCGGTCGCGGTGTCCCAGACGCAGGCGGCGACCGTGCCACCGGGCCGGGCGACGCGCACCATCTCGCGCACGCCCTGCTCCGGGTCGTCCATGAAGAGCAGGACGAGGCAGGCGAGGACGACGTCGAAGGACCCGTCCTCCCACGGCAGGGCCTCGGCCCCGCCGACGCGCACGTCGGCCCCCGGGTGGCGCTCGCCGCACACCGCGGCGAACTGGGCGGCGGGGTCGATCGCGGCGACGCGCTCGGCGCCGACCCGCCGCACGAGCTCGCCCGTCAGCGCGCCGGGGCCGCAGCCGACGTCGAGCACGCGCATCCCGGGCCCCACCCCGGCCGCGTCGGCGAGGGCCACGCCGAGCGGCCCGCTGTAGCGACCCATGAAGCGGTCGTAGTGCTCGGCCGGCGCGGCGAAGGACATCCCCCGATGAAACCACCGCTGTCCAGCCGCGGCGCGGTCCGTGCTCATCCCCGAACGCACGAGACCCCCGCCGGAGCAGGGGTCTCGCGCGCGACCGGGTGCTGCGGAGGCGCTACTTGATGAACAGCATCTCCGAGTACTTCGGGATCGGCCAGAAGTCGTCGGCGACGATCCGCTCGAGCCTGTCCGCCGCGCTGCGGACGGTCGTCATCGCGGGGATCACGGTGTCACGCATGTAGGTCGCGTGCTTCACGCCGCCGTCGGGGCCGTCGTGGTCGTTGGCCTTCTCGAGGACGAAGATCCCGTCGATGAGCTCCTCGGTGAGCGCGGCGAGCTCCTCGCTCAGGCGGGTGAGGCCCGGGCCGGAGCCGGCGTGGCGCAGGAGCTCCGCCTGGCGGAGGGCCGCCGGGAGGATCATCGTGCGGGCCATCGTCGCGGTCGTCTCGGCCTCGATGTTGAGCTTCGACGAGTACTGCTCGACGAAGACCTCGTACCGGGACTCGAGCTCGCGCTTGGAGAGGACCTTGTACTTCTTGAACGTGTCGACGGTCTGCTTGTTGATGATCCACGGAAGCGCGTCGGGGGTCGTCGGCAGGTTGTAGAGGCCGCGCTTCTCGGCCTCCTTGTGCCACGCCTCCGAGTAGCCGTTGCCGTCGAAGCAGATCTCCTTGTCGGCCGCCCAGACCTCCTTCACGACGGCCGAGACCGCCTTGAAGATGTCGCCCTTGGCGGTCTTGAGCTCCTTGGAGAGCTGCCCGGTGAGCTCATCGAGCGACTCGGCGGTGATCGTGTTGAGGACCGTGTTCACGAAGCCGAGCGACATGCTCGACCCGACCGCGCGGAACTCGAAGCGGTTGCCGGTGAACGCGAACGGCGAGGTGCGGTTGCGGTCGCCGCCGTCCTTCGGCAGCTGCGGGAGGACGTCGGTGCCGAGCCCCATGAGGCCCTTCTTGACGCCGGTGCCCTTGCCCGTCGCGATCATCTCGAAGGCGTTCTCGAGCTCCTTGCCGAGGAAGATCGAGATGATCGCCGGCGGCGCCTCGTTCGCGCCGAGGCGGTGGTCCTGGCCGACGTTCGCGACCGACGCGCGCAGGAGCGCCTGGTGCTTCTTGACCGCCTTGATGACGGCGGCGCAGAAGAACAGGAACTGCGCGTTCGTCTCCGGGGTGTCGCCGGGAGCGAGGAGGTTGTGACCGGTGTCGGTCCCCATCGCCCAGTTGTTGTGCTTGCCCGAGCCGTTGACGCCGGCGAACGGCTTCTCGTGCAGGAGGCAGATGAGGCCGTACTTGCGCGCGACGTTCTGCAGGACCTGCATCGTGAGCTGCTGGTGATCGGACGAGATGTTCGAGTTCTCGAAGATCGGCGCGAGCTCGTACTGGGCCGGGGCGACCTCGTTGTGACGGGTCTTGATCGGGATGCCGAGCTTCGACAGCTCCTCCTCGACCTCCATCATGTACGCGAGGACGCGCTCGGGGATCGAGCCGAAGTAGTGCTCGTCGAGCTCCTGGCCCTTGGGCGGCTGGGCGCCGAAGAGCGTGCGGCCCGTCGTGTAGAGGTCGGGGCGCTCGAAGTAGTACTGCTCGTCGATGAGGAAGTACTCCTGCTCCGGGCCGACCGTCGTGTAGATCCGCGAGGCGTCGGTCTCGCCGAGGAGCTGGAGCGCCTTGATGCCGGCGTTCGACAGCGCGTCCATCGAGCGCAGCAGCGGGATCTTGTGGTCGAGCGCCTCACCGGTCCACGACACGAACGCCGTGGGGATGCAGAGCAGGGCGCCGTTCGGGTTCGGCATGACGAACGCCGGGGACGTCGGGTCCCACGCGGTGTAGCCGCGGGCCTCGAAGGTCACGCGCAGGCCGCCCGTGGGGAAGGAGGACGCGTCCGGCTCGCCCTGGATGAGCTCCTTGCCCGAGAACTCCGCCATGGCCGTGCCGTCGCCGACCGGCTCGAAGAAGCCGTCGTGCTTCTCGGCGGTGAGGTTCGTCAGCGGCTGGAACCAGTGCGTGTAGTGCGTCGCGCCCTTCTCCATCGCCCACTCGCGCATCGCCTGCGCGACGGTGTCGGCGAGGCCGGCGTCGAGCCCGGTCCCCTCGGCGAGGGCGGCCTGGAGGGCCTTGAACGCACCCTTGGGCAGACGCTCGCGCTGGACGGCGGTGGAGAAGACGTTCTCGCCGAAGACCGACGCGCCGGGGAGGGTGAGGTCCGTCGACCCCAGTGCGCCGCCGTTGGCGCTCCACTGGGCGGCGTAGACGTTGTGCTGACGGGTCTTGTTCATTGGGGGCTTCAGTCCTCCTGAAGGGTTCGGATCCAGGCGTCGCGGGTCACAGACGGGCCACACCGCGCGCGTGACGAGCACGGCACAGTAGATCGCTCTCGCCATCGGCACCTTATCCCGGTGGCCAAAAGGTCGCGAAGCGGGTTCGCCCCCGCGTAGGACAGGCCGGAGAACGGCGATCGACCGGCTGGCGAAACCCCCCTGCCGATCTTTCGACACGGGGCTAAAGAGGTCGCAGGGCCCGAGGCGGAGTATGCGGTCCGCTACTCGACCCAGGAGGACGTATGCGACGTACAACGGTGGCCCGCGGGCTCACCTTCGGCCTGTTGGCCATGCTGATCACCCCGACCGTGGCGTCGGCCCAGAACTACTTCCAGGCGCTCCCGCCGGACAAGGGGTTCCCGGACTCCGTCGGCATCAACTCGACGTGGGTGATCGTCGCCGGACTGCTCGTCATGTTCATGCAGGTCGGCTTCATGTTCCTCGAGATCGGCTTCTCCCGCGGGAAGAACGCCGGCACCGTCGTCGCGAAGATCCTCACCAACTTCTCGATCGCTGCTCTCGCCTACTGGGCCGTGGGCTTCGCGTTCGCGTTCGGTGGTCCCGCCAACCACGTCATCGGGACCCACGGGTTCTTCCTCCAGGGCTTCAGCGATCCGCTGAAGACCTTCCCGATCATGGGCTTCTCGGACGCCACGATACAGGCGAAGTTCTTCTTCCAGTTCGTCTTCTGCGCCGTGTCGCTCGCGATCGTCTGGGGCACGACCCTGGAGCGCATCAAGTTCGGCGTCTACGTCATCTACGGCACGATCTTCGCGGCCGTCATCTACCCGATCGTCTCGGGCTGGGTCTTCGGCGGCGGCTGGCTGCAGACGAAGGTCCACGCGCAGGACTTCGCCGGCTCCTCGGCGGTCCACCTGATCGGCGCGACCGGCGCCCTGGCGGCGGTCCTCCACCTCGGGCCGCGCAAGGGCAAGTTCGGCCCCGATGGCAAGCCGCGGGCGATCCCCGGCCACAACATGCCGCTGTTCGGCCTCGCCTGCCTCGTGCTGTGGTTCGGCTGGTTCGGGTTCAACCCGGGCTCGACCCTCAACGCGCTCGACGGTCGCTTCACGCAGGTCGTCGTCGTGACGAACCTCGCGGCGGCCGCCGGCGTCATCGGCGCCATCCTCACCGCGTACAAGGTCACGAAGACGATCGACATCGGCATGGCCGGCAACGGCGCGATCGGCGCCCTCGTCGCGATCACCGCCGGCTCCGGCTACGTCTCCTCGTGGGGCGGCGTCGTGATCGGCTTCATCGCGGGCGTCATCGTCCCGCTCGGCGTCTACGCGATCGACAAGAAGATCGACGACCCGGTCGGCGCGCTCACCGCCCACGGCCTCTGCGGTATCTGGGGCACCCTGGCCTGCGGCATCTTCACGGTGCCGTCCCTGGCCGCCTTCAACACCGTCGGTGACGGCGGGCTCGTGTACACGGGCAACTTCACCCAGCTCGGCCGTCAGGCCATCTGCGTGGCGGTCGTGTTCGGCGTGGTGTTCGTGGCCTCCTATCTGATCTTCGCGATCATCAAGGCGACCTACGGCATGCGGGTGTCGGAGGACGAGGAGGACGCCGGCCTCGACATCTCCGAGCACGGCATGTACGGGTACCCGGAGCAGTTCATCCCCGCCCCTGAGCTCGTGGGCTACGGTGCCATGCCGAAGGCTGTGTACTCAGCCTCGTCCACCACGAGCACGCAGGAGGTGCCCGCATGAAGAAGATCGAGGCGTACATCCGCCACGAGGCGTTCGAGCCGATCCGGCTCGAGCTCCTCGGGCTGGGCTTCCCCTCGCTGACCATCAGCGAGGTCAAGGGGTCCGGCCGGCAGAAGGGCATCACGGAGCGCTACCGCGGCGCGGAGCTGACCAACTACCTCCGGCCGAAGGTGAAGCTGGAGTGCGTGGTCGCCGAGGGCGACGTGCAGACGATCGTCGACACGATCCTCAAGCACGGCCGCACAGGCGCGGTGGGCGACGGCAAGGTGTTCGTCTGCCCGGTGGAAGAGGCCTACCGGGTCCGCACCGGCGAGTCCGGTGAGGACATCCTCCAGGCCCATCCGGACGCGGCGGCCACCGCCTAGCTCCGGACGCACGACGTGTCCGCGGGCGGGAGCCAGGCCGAGGCCGAGCCCCTGTCCCGCGGAACCCGTCCGCCGCACCGCCGCCGTACCCGCGTCACCCCGCCCGTCCCCCTCGCCAGGAACCACCACCACATCCTCCCCTTGTCCGCCGCCCCCAGCCACGGCACGTCGACCCCGCCGCCCGACGGCCTCGTCCAGCGTCTTCGCGAGATCCACCTGCAGATGGTCGAGGCGGTGCTCGGCGGCGACGGCCTCGATCGCGTCGCCCGCCTCGCCGCGGACGCCGCGGGCGCCCCGGTCGCGATCGTCATCCCGCGCCTTGGCGCCATCGCCGTCGGGGTCTCCGCCACCTCGCAGCCCGCGCCCTCCGACGACGAGCAGGCCGCCCTGCGCCGCTACGTCGCCGACCGCGCGAAGGACCGGCCGGGTCCCGTGCCGCCGAGCATCGTGACCGAGGTGCCGATCGCCTCGGGCGACGACGTCGTCGGCGCCGTCATCCTGCTCGCCGGCGGCACGCCGACCGCCGACGCGGCGGAGTACCTCCACCTCGCCGCCGTCGCCTCGCTCACCGAGGTCGCGATCGAGGAGGCGAAGGAGGAGGTCGAGCAGAACCTGCGCGGCTCCTTCCTCGAGGACCTCCGCTCGCGGCCGGACCTCGAGCCGCGCGAGATCGTCCGCCGGGCCGGGCGCCTCGGCTGCGACCTCTCGCGCGGCGCCGTGGTGCTCTGCGCCGAGCTGACGACGGACCGCCCGCGGCACGTCGTCGCCCTCATCGGCGGCGAGTACCCCGGCGCGCTCGCCCAGCACATGGACGACCGCGTCTACGCGGTCCTCCCGGCGACCGGCGGCGACGACGCCCCCGAGGCGACGCTCGAGCGCGGCCGCCGCCTCGCCGAGCGGCTGCGCCGGCACGGCACCGTCGGCCTCTCGAGCTTCTACGCCGACCCGGGGGAGTTCTCCCGCGCCGTGCAGGAGGCCGAGCTCGTCCTCGAGGTCCTGCGCCAGAGCGACGCCCCGATCGCCCAGGACATCGGGACCGGCACCTACCGGCTGCTCTTCCGCGTCCTCGCCTCGCACCCCGAGGAGGTGCGGTCGTTCTACGAGGACACCGTGGCGCCGATCGTCCGCTACGACGACCAGTACCGCACCGACCTCGTCGGGACGCTCGAGTCCTACCTCGAGCAGAACTGCAACATGAACGCGACGGCGGCGGCGATCTACGCCCACCGGCACACGGTCGCCTACCGGCTGGAGCGCGTGAAGGAGCTCACGCAGCTCGACCCGATGCTCAGCGAGGACCGCGAGCGCCTCGGGCTCGGCCTCAAGGCCTACCGCATCATCGCGCCGCGACTGCCGAAATGATCGCGGTCCGCCCCCGGGGGGCTTGACCGCGCCCATCTCGGCCGGGAGCTCGCCAGGGGGCGAACGTCCCGCCGCCGCGAACAGGTCCCGGCCGCTACTGCCCGCTGCTGCGGATGACCGCGCCGGTGTCCGGGTTCACGCGCGCCTGCGCGGGACGCCTGGAGATCGCGACGGTGAAGGAGCCGCTCGTCTTGTTCGCGTCGGCGACCTTCGCCTTGCCGGTCAGGCCGGGGGAGATCCGGTAGCGCACCGTCTGCGTGCCCGGTTGGATCGCGGTGACCTTCCAGGTGAACGTCCGCGTCGCCCCGGGAGCGAGCGTGCCGAGCGCCCAGGTGTTCACGTACGCCGTGTCGCCGCCGACCGGGCCCTGGTCGACGATCCAGACGGGGCGGTTCGGGTCGGCGAGCCCGGGTTCGTTCGTCGCCTTGGAGAAGGAGTCGACCGTGACCGCGACGTTCGGAAGCGGCTTCGAATCGGTGTTCTTGACCTGGATGGAGAGCTTCGTCGGCTCCGCGAGCGTCTGCTTCGCCGGGAACGACGCGCGGGTCACCTCGACGGCGAAGTTGCCGCTCGGCTCGTGCTTGTCCTGGCGCTCGCCGCCTCCGCACCCCGCGGCCAGCGCGGCCAGCGGCACGAGGCCGACGATGGCGATCCCTCTCTTTGCTCTCATCCCGGCGCGAACCTACCACGGCGAACGTACGGGAGTGGACGGTTGCACGTTGGCACGGATCCGGCGCGTCGCATATGGTGACGCTGCTCCCGCAGAGAGGCGGGGCGGACGAAGGTCCCTGAGGAGGGTCGAAGCAGTGGTCAGGACGGTCGCCGATCGAGCGTTTCTTCCGACGAAGAGCGTGCTGGAAGAAGTCGGGGACATGATGATCCTGACTGGCAAGACCATCGTGTCGGCACTCCGCCCTCCGTATCCGTACGGGGGTGAATTCGTGTCGCAGTTCCTCTTCGCGCTGCGGCTGTGCTGGTTCCCGCTGCTCGTGTCGACGGTCGCGTTCGGCTACGGCGCGCCCGGCCTGCAGGCGGCGAACTTCCTCGTGCTGTTCGGGGCGCTCGACCGCCTCGGCGGCTTCTTCGTCCTCGCGTCGATCCGCGAGTTCGCGCCGTTCGTCGTCGCGATCGTGCTCGCCGGCGTGGCGGGGACGGCGATCACCGCCGACCTCGGCGCCCGCAAGATCCGCGAGGAGCTCGACGCGCTGCAGGTGCTCGGCGTCGACCCGGTGAAGAACCTCGTCGTCCCGCGCTTCCTCGCGCTCATGGTCGTCACCGGTCTCTTCGACGTCTACGCGCTGCTGTTCGGCATCTTCGGCGGGATCCTCGCGACGCTCGTCAACGGCGCGCCGCTCGGCCCGTTCTGGGCGACGTTCTTCACGAACGCGTCGGTGACGGACCTGTGGGGCTCGCTCGTGAAGTGCACGCTCTTCGGGGCGATCATCGCGATCGTCTGCTGCTACAAGGGGATGACCGCGTCCGGCGGCGCCGCCGGCGTGGGCCGCGCGGTCAACCAGGCCGTCGTCATCGCCTTCCTCGGCGTCTTCGCCTTCAACTACGTCTTCACGCAGACGCTGCTCGCCACGCATCCCGAGATCACGGTGATCAAGTGACGCGCACGAACGACACGACGGAGGCGGGTGCCTGATGGGCTGGCTCGCGGTACCCAAGGACTGGATCGCCACCTTCGGCGAGATGTCCAAGTTCTGCGGCAAGATCGTGGGCCAGGTCTACGGCCTGCGCGTCTTCCGCTTCTTCGGTGAGGCGCTCCGCCAGTGCGGCATCCTCATCCTCTCCTCGACCCTCGTCATCTGGGGCCTGGTGTTCATCATCGGCCTGCAGTGCGGGATCGAGGGTGCGTACTTCGACCGCTCCGTCGGCGCCCCGGCGTACGCGGGCGTGTTCGCCGCGTGGTGCGACCTGCGCGAGCTCGTGCCCTACGCCTTCGGCTACATGATGGCCGCGAAGGTCGGCACCGGCATCGTCGCCGAGCTCGGCTCGATGCGGATCTCCGACGAGATCGACGCCCTGGAGGTCATGGGCTTCAACTCCGTCACCTTCCTCTGCGCGACCCGGCTGCTCGCGGCCTGGCTCGTGCTCCCGTTCATGTACATCGCCGCGATCGGCGCGGGCTTCTTCGCCTCCTACCTTGCGGTCGTGCAGCAGATCGGAGAGGTTTCCTCCGGCGGCTTCTTCCTCATCTTCTGGATGTTCCAGAATCCGCCGGACCTGCTGTTCAGTCTGCTCAAGGCCATGGTCATGGCCACGGGCATCGTGTTGGTCGGGTGCTACTACGGCTACAACGCCAGTGGCGGCCCGGTAGGGGTGGGGACGGCCACGGCCAAGTCCATGGTCTTGAACATCGTCTTCGTGCATCTCATCGGGATGCTCGGGACCCAGCTTTTCTGGGGCGCGAACCCACGCGCCCCGATCGGAGGATGAGAGACATGCCGCGTATTCCGCGTATCGGCCGGGACAGGAACGACGACGAGGGGCAGCCGGAACGCCCGGAGGACCGCGACGTGCGCGACGCCGCCCAGGCGTCGCCGCCCTCGATCTTCCACGACGAGCCGGCCTCCGCCGAGCCGACGGTCGTGCATCCCGCCGCGTCGGCGCCCGCCGAGCCCGAGGACGATCTCGGGTGGGAGGAGCCGGCCACCGCCGCGCCCGAGCCCGCGCAGGCCGAGGCGCCGAAGCGCGAGCCGATCGTCGCCCCCGGCTTCGCCGTCATGGGCGCGGGCAAGGAGGCGGACGCGCCCAAGCGCGTGTCGGTCGTCAACGAGCCGCCCGTGGACCCGACGGATGAGTATGCGTGGCATACGGGTCTGGTGCGTCCGCACGGGATGCCGGATGCGGTGGAGTTCATCGACGTCCACAAGGCCTTTGGCCGCAACAAGATCCTGCGGGGCCTGAACATGGGTCTTCCGGAGGGGAAGATCTCGATGATCCTGGGGCCGTCCGGTACCGGGAAGAGCGTGTGCATCAAGCACATGGTCGGGCTGCTGTATCCCGATCAGGGTGATGTGCTCGTGCACGGTGAGTCGGTGCCGAACATGCCCGACGACGACCTCTTCGAGATGCGCAAGAAGTTCGGGGTCCTGTTCCAGGACGGGGCGCTCTTCGGGTCGATGAACGTGTTCGACAACGTCGCGTTCCCGCTGCGCCAGCACACCGACAAGGCGGAGGAGGAGATCGTCGCGACGGTCTCCTCGCGGCTCGACGAGGTCGGGCTCGGGTTCGCGGGGGACAAGTTCCCCAACGAGCTGTCCGGCGGGATGCGCAAGCGCGCGGGGTTCGCCCGCGCCCTGGTGCTGGATCCGGACATCGTCCTGTTCGACGAGCCCGACTCGGGGCTTGACCCGGTCCGCACCGCGCTCCTGGGCGAGCTGATCCAGGAGATCCACGAAGAGGTGATGCAGCAGCGTCAGGAGAGCGGCGGGCCGCTGCCGGCGTTCACCCTGATCACGCACGACATCATGACCGCGCGCCGGGTCGCGGAGCACATCAGCGTGCTGTGGAAGGGCCGGATCGTGGAGTCGGGGCCGGCGGAGGAGCTGTTCAACAGCGACAACGCGTTCGTGCGGCAGTTCCTCTCCGGCGAGTCCCAGGGCCCCCTCGGCATGGAGTAGCACGCGGCGCCACAGGGCCGGGCCGCCGGGCGCCGCGCAGGCGACCTGGCGGCATCACGTCAGGCCCCGAACCGTCCCGTCCGCGCGCAGTGGCACGCTCGTACCGGTTCTGGCGCACGCCGACCGTCACATGACGTAGGCTCGCGCCCGGACGGCGCACCTAAAGCCCGCCTTAACCCGTGTTCAACATCTTCGAGGCAGACTCCGCAAGGCTGCGGACCCCAACCGTCACGTGACCCACCTTTCTCCATACCGAGCGCGCTGCGGCGCGCCGAGCAGGATCCCGGCATGACCCCTGCCCGGCTCTTCGGCGCGGGCGCGCTCGTGCTCGCGGTCGTCGTCGTGGCGGTCGTGCTGCTCGGCAGCGGCTCGGTGACGAAGTACACGCTGACGTTCGAGAACGCGGGGCAGCTCGTGAAGGGCGACGACGTGCAGATCGGCGGTCGCCGCGTCGGCAACGTCAAGAAGATCGAGCTGACGAACGACAACCGGGCGAAGATCACGATCGAGCTCGACAACGGCTTCGCGCCGCTGCACAAGGGCACGAAGGCGATCATCCGCGCCACGTCGCTGTCCGGGATCGCGAACCGCTACATCGCGCTGACGCCCGGCCCCGACAACGGGCCGAAGCTCGAGGACGGCGCCGCGCTGGCGGCGACCGCGGGCACCGCGCCGGTCGACCTCGACCAGCTCTTCAACACCTTCGACAAGCCGACGCGCAAGGCGCTCGACGACGTCATCCAGGGGTCGTCGACGTGGTACGACAACGCGGGCAAGGACGCGAACAAGGGCGCGAAGTACTTCAGCCCCGCGCTCTCGACGTCCTCGCGGCTCGTGAACGAGCTCGTCGGCGACCAGAAGGTCTTCACCGACTTCGTCGTGAGCTCCTCCCGCGTCGTGACGGCGCTCGCCGCCCGCCGCGACCAGCTCGCCGGCCTCGTCTCGAACTCGAACACCGTCAGCAGCGCCGTCGCCTCGGAGAACACCGGCCTCGAGCAGGCCCTCGGCCTGCTGCCCGGGACGCTCCGCCAGGCCAACACGACCTTCGTGAACCTCCGCTCGACGCTCGACGACCTCGACACGCTCGTCTCCGCGTCCAAGCCGGCCACGAAGGACCTCGCCCCGTTCTTCGCCCGCCTGCGCCCGCTCGTCGCCGACGCCCGGCCGACGATCAAGGACCTGCGCAACCTCATCCGCCGGCCCGGGGCGAGCAACGACCTCATCGAGCTGCTGCAGAAGGCGCCGCGCCTCGAGCGCACCGCGAAGCCCGCGTTCGCCGACAGCGTCGCCGCGTTCCGCAAGAGCACGCCGGTCCTGAGCTTCATCCGGCCCTACGCACCGGACCTCGTCGGCTGGATCCGCGACTTCGGCCAGAACTCGTCGGCCTACGACGCCAACGGCCACTACGCGCGCATCCAGCCGATCTTCAACGCCTTCAACCTCAACAACCAGACGCTCGTGCCGGCCGGGACCAACGCCCGCGCCATCGGCCTCGTCTCCGGGCAGTACCGCCGCTGCCCCGAGGCCGCGAGCCAGACGCCCGCCGACCAGACGACGGTCTTCCGCGACAGCGACGGCAAGCTCGACTGCGATCCGACCCAGGTGCTCCCCGGGCCATGAAGCGGATCCTCGCCATCGCCGCCCTCGGGTCGGTCCTCGTCGCCCTCGCGAGCCTCGGCACGGGTGCGGGCGACTCGTCCTCGCACTACAAGGTCCGGGTGATCTTCGACAACGCGTTCTCGGTCATCACCGGCGAGGACGTGAAGATCGCCGGCGTCAAGGTCGGCAAGATCTCGGGCCTCGACGTCACCGCCGACCAGAAGGCGGCCGTCACGATCGACATCACGCGCGCCGGCTTCCAGGACTTCCGCAAGGACGCGAGCTGCCTCATCCGCCCGCAGTCGCTCATCGGCGAGAAGTACGTCGAGTGCACGCCGACGCAGCCGCGCGTCACCGGTGCCCAGCCGGCGGCGCCGCTCGAGAAGATCAAGTCCGGCCCCGGCAAGGGGGAGTACCTCCTGCCCGCCGCGAACAACGGCCGCGCGGTCGACATCGACCTCATCGGGAACATCATGCGGCTCCCGTACCGCCAGCGGCTCTCGATCCTCCTCAACGAGTTCGGCACCGGCCTCGCCGGTCGCGGCGCCGACCTGCGCCAGGTCATCCGCAACGCCGACCCCGGCCTGCGCGAGACCGACCGCGTCCTGAAGATCCTCGGCTCCCAGGACAAGGTCCTCGCGGACCTCGCCCGCGACTCGGACACGAACCTCGCGCCGCTCGCTCGTGAGCGTACGAAGGTCGCCGACTTCGTCGCCCAGGCCGACAAGGTCGCCTCGGCGACGGCGGAGCGCAAGACCGACCTCGAGAAGAACATCCAGCGCCTGCCGACGCTGCTCACGCAGCTGCGCCCGACGATGCAGCGCCTTGGCGGCCTCTCCGACCAGGCCACCCCGGTCCTCCAGGACCTCGGCAGCCAGGCGCCGAGCATCAACCGGCTCATCAGCCAGCTCGGGCCGTTCTCCCGCTCGGCCACGCCGTCGCTCGTCTCGCTCGGCCAGGCGTCGGTCCCCGGCCGCACCGCGCTGCTGAAGAGCCGCGGCATCGTCGGCGACCTGAAGACGTTCGCGGCGAAGAGCAAGCCGCTCGCGCAGGACCTCAAGGACATCACGACGAGCCTCCGCGACACGGGCGGCATCGAGCGCGCGATGGACTACATCTTCTACCAGGTGGCCGCGATCAACGGGTTCGACGCCGCAGGCCATTACCTGCGCGCCCAGCTGCTCGTGAACACGTGCTCGATCTACGCGACCGAGCCCGATCCGTCCTGCCTCTCGAAGTTCAACAGCGCCGCCGCCGTGCGGGGCACGTCCGCCCGCGCGGCGCTCGCGTCCGCCGCCGGCGGTGGCCGGACCCCGGCGCTCGCCCGTGAGGCGGCCGTCCTGCGCGGCATGACGCCGGCCGAGGCCCTCGGGAAGACGACGACGACGTCCGGCACGAAGCGGACGGCGAGCAGCCGCCGCCGGTCCGCGGCCGCGCCCGCGCTGCAGCTGCCGGCTCAGGTGCTGCCCGGCGGCGCGCCCGCCCCGACGGCGTCACCGTCGCCGAGCCCGGCCCCGGCGAGCACCGGGACGACCGCGGCGGCCCCGCCGTCCGGCGGCGCGCAGGCCGGCACCTCCTCGCTCCTCGACTACCTCCTGGGGGGTGGCCCGTGAGGCGCCGCGGCTCTGCCTCCATCGCGGCGAACCCCGTGCTCATCGGCGCGGCGACGATCCTCGTCATCGTCGTGGCGGTCTTCCTCGCCTACAACGCCAACAGCGGCCTGCCGTTCGTGCCGACGTACTCGCTGAAGGTCAACCTCCCGAACGCCGCGAACCTCGTGAAAGGCAACGAGGTGCGCGTCGGCGGCGCCCGCGTCGGCCTCGTCGACTCGATCGACCCGGTCAACCACCCGGACGGCTCGGTGACGGCGCGGCTCAGCCTCAAGCTCGAGACGACGATCAAGCCGCTCCCGAAGGACTCGACGGTCCTCGTCCGCTCGAAGTCCGCGCTCGGGCTGAAGTACGTCGAGATCACGAAGGGCACGAGCAAGCAGGGCTTCGCCGACGGCGCGACGGTCCCGCTCGGGCAGGCGACCCCGAAGCCCGTCGAGTTCGACGAGGTCCTGAGCACCTTCGACGCCAGGACCCGCGCCGCCTCACGCACGAACCTCAAGGAGTTCGGCACCGCGCTCGCCGGCCGCGGCACGGACCTGAACCAGGCGATCCAGAGCCTCAACCCGGCGCTGCGCAACCTCGTCCCGGTCATGCGCAACCTCGCGAGCCCCGCGTCGAAGCTCGCCCGGCTGTTCCCCGCGCTCGAGCGGACCGCGAGCGAGACGGCGCCGGTCGCCGCGACGCAGGCCTCGCTCTTCGTCAACCTCGACACGACCTTCCGCGCCCTCGCGCAGGTCGCGCGGCCGTACATCCAGGACTCGATCACCGGTGGCGTCCCGGCGCAGGACGCGGCGATCCGCGCCCTCCCGGTCCAGCGCCCGTTCCTCCTGAACACCCAGCGGTTCTTCGCCGACCTGCGCCCGGGCGTCCGCTCGCTGCGCACGGCGGCGCCGATCCTGTCGAGCGCGCTCGTCGTCGGCACCGGGACCCTGCGCCGCTCGGTCGCGCTGAACCGGCGCCTGAAGCCGACGTTCGAAGCCCTCCGCCGCTTCGCGACCGACCCGATGGTCTCGCTCGGCGTCAACGACCTCTCGAACACGGCGAAGATCCTCGGCCCGCCGATCGCCTTCCTGAAGCCGACCCAGACCGTCTGCAACTACGCGACGCTCTGGTTCCGCAACGTGTCGAGCCTGCTCTCCGTCGGTGACACGAACGGCACCGGCCAGCGCTTCATCATCGTCGCGACGCCGCAGGGCCCGAACTCCGAGGGCGGCACGTCCTCGCAGCCGGCGAACGGGCCGCTGAAGGACAACTTCCTGCACACGAACCCGTACCCGAACACCGCGGCGCCCGGCGAGACGCAGGAGTGCGAGGCCGGCAACGAGACGTACATCGCGGGCCAGAAGGTCATCGGGAACGTCCCCGGCAACCAGGGTCTCACGACCGAGACCACGAAGATCGACCGCAGCCGATGACCGACCGCAAGGCAACCGCCCGCATGCGTCGTCGCCACGGAGGCGCGAACCCCGTCACCGTCGGGGCCCTCGTCCTCGGCGTCATCGTCGTCCTGACGTACCTCGGGTTCACGAAGCACGTGCCCTTCACGCACGGCTTCCGCGTGAAGGCCGTCTTCACCGAGGCCAACTCGATCCGCAAGAACTCGCCGGTCCGCATCGCCGGCGTGAACGTCGGCAAGGTCAAGGACGTCCAGCGCGAGCCCGGCACGACCGCCGCGGTCGTGACGATGGAGCTCCAGGACAAGGCGCTGCCGATCCACAAGGACGCGACGCTGAAGATCCGGCCGCGCATCTTCCTCGAGGGCAACTTCTTCGTCGACCTGAAGCCCGGTACGCCCCAGACGCCGACGATCGGCGACGGCGACACGATCCCGGTGACGCAGACCGCGACACCGGTGCAGCTCGACCAGGTCCTCACGGCGCTGCAGGCGAGCTCGCGCGACGACCTGCAGGCGGCGCTGAAGGGCTTCGGCGACGGGCTCACCGTCAAGCCGTCGGCCGCCGAGGACGCCCAGCAGGACCCGGACGTCCGCGGCAAGACCGGCGCCCAGGCGCTGAACTCCTCGCTGCGCACCGGCGGCGACGCCCTGAAGAACCTCTCGATCGTCAACGAGGCGACGCTCGGCACGCAGCAGCACGATCTCGGGCGCCTCATCCACGGGCTCGGCACCGTGACGAAGGCGCTGGACCGCAACGAGAGCGACCTGCAGGGCTTCGTCACGAACTTCAACACGACGATGGCGTCGCTCGCGTCGGAGTCGGGCTCGCTGAAGTCGACCGTGCGTCTCCTCGGCCCGACGCTCAGCACGGCGAAGGGCGCGCTCACGAGCCTCGACGCGGCCTTCCCGAACACCCGCGCCTTCGCCCGCGACATCCTGCCGGGCGTCCGCGAGACCCCGGCGACGATCAAGGCCGCCTTCCCGTGGATCCGGCAGACCCGAGGCCTCCTGCAGCAGAGCGAGCTGCGCGGCCTGACCCAGGACCTGCGCCCGACGACCGCGAACCTCTCGAAGGTCGTCGACACCTCGCTGAAGCTCCTCCCGCAGATCGATCTCGTCGCCCAGTGCGCGACGAAGGTCGTGCTCCCCGCCGGCGACGAGAAGATCGACGACGGCGCGCTCTCCACCGGCGCCGAGAACTACAAGGAGTTCTGGTACGCCATGGTCGGTCTCGCCGGCGAGGGCATGAACTTCGACGGCAACGGGGGCTACGTCCGCTTCGCCGTCGGCGGCGGCGACCAGACGATCTCGACCGGCAAGATCGGCGGGGCGCTCGGCGACACGTTCTTCGGCAAGTCGAACTCGAAGGCCATGGGGACGCGGCCGGCCTACCCGGGCCACCGCCCGCCGTACAACCCCGACGTGCCGTGCAAGGACCAGCGAGTGCCGGACTTCAACACCGCGACCGTCGGGCCCGCCGACGGCAGCACCGCGACGCGCAGCGCGCCCGCGACCTCCGCGGTCGCCCGTGAGGCCGTCGCCCAGGTCCGGTCCGCCGGGGCCCCGGCGAGCCCCGCGACGAGCAGCGGCAAGACGTCGCTCACCGACGAGATCGCCTCGCGCCTGAACCCCTTCCGCACCGCGAGGGCCGGCAAGTGAAGCGCGCGATCAAGGAGTACGCACCGTTCTTCGGCGCGATCATCGGCCTCGCCGTCATCGCGGCCGTGGTCGGCGGCTACATCCTCTCCCAGCAGCGCTTCCACCTGCCGCACTGGGTCCCGCTCGCCGGCTCGGACTTCGTCGACTACAAGGCGGAGCTCCCGACGGCGCAGTCGATCACCCCGGGGCAGGGACAGACCGTCGACGTCGCCGGCATCCCGGTCGGCGAGATCGCGAAGGTCGACCTCGTCGACGGTCGTGCGGTCGTGACGATGAAGATCCGCAAGAAGTTCACGCCGATCTACCGCGACGCCACCATCCTCGTGCGGCCGAAGACCGGCCTGAACGACATGGTGCTCCAGCTCACGCCCGGATCGCGTCGCACGGGTGAGCTCCCGACGAACGGCAAGAGCTGGATCCCGGTCTCCCAGACGCTCGCGAACGTCAACCTCGACGAGGTGCTCGCGTCGCTCGACGGTGACACGCGGCAGTACCTCCAGCTGCTCATCGGCGGCGCCGGGCAGGGCCTCCGCGGCCAGGGCCGCCAGCTCGCCGCCTCGGTCAAGCGCTTCGACCCGACGAGCCGCGACATCCTGAAGATCACGAAGAAGCTCGCCGAGCGTCGCCGCAACATCGCGCGGACCGTGCACAACTTCCGGCTGCTCTCCGAGGCCCTCGCCGGGAAGGACCAGCAGCTCACGAGCCTCGTCAGCGCGTCGAACGTCGTCTTCAAGGCCTTTGCCGATCAGGACGCGCACCTGCGCGACGCGCTGCGCCAGCTCCCGCCGACGCTTCAGGCGACGAACACCGGCCTGCAGAAGGCGGACAAGCTCGCGAAGGTCCTCGGGCCGACGCTCGGCGACCTGCGCCCGGGCGCCCGGGCCCTCGGCCCGGCGCTGAAGGCGACACGCCCGTTCCTCGCGAAGACCGAGCCGGTCATCCGCACGCAGCTGCGCCCGTTCGCCCGCGACGCCCGGCCGACGGTCCGCGCCCTGCGCCCGGCCGCCCGCGACCTCGCCGCGGTGACCCCGAACCTCACCACGACGTTCTCGGTCGTGAACTACCTGCTCAACGAGCTCGCGTACGACAAGCCCGGGGACGGCAACAACAGCTACCTCTGGTGGATCGGCTGGGCGAACCACCTCGGCGACACGATCTTCGGCAACGGCGACGCCAACGGCGTCACCCGCCGCGGCCTGCTCGTCGTGAGCTGCACGGGGCTCGCCACGCTCGACCAGCTGAAGAAGGTCAACCCGCAGCTCGGCCTCCTCGTCGGGCTCCTGAACCCGGTCGAGCAGTCCTCCGTCTGCCCGACGACGAGCCAGCCGACCGGAGCGACGAAGTAATGCCGAAGCAGGCGCCCACCCTCGGCCGGATCCTCACGATGGTCGGCTTCGCGCTGTCGTGCTTCGGCCTGCTGCTCTTCCTCTGGCTCGCGTTCGGCGGCCCCGTGCCCCTCCAGGCCAAGGGCTACCGCTTCACGACCTCGTTCGCCGAGGCGACGCAGCTCGCGAAGGAGGCGGACGTGCGCATCTCCGGCGTCTCCGTCGGCAAGGTCAAGGCGATCGACCCCGACAAGAAGACCGGTCGCGCCCGGACGGTCATCCAGATCGACCCGAAGTACGCGCCGATCGCGAAGGACACCCGCGCGATCCTGCGGCAGAAGACGCTCCTCGGCGAGACGTACGTCGAGCTCACGCCCGGCAACGGCAAACGGGCGGGGTGGGTCGCCGACGGCGGCACGCTCCCCGACGGCCAGGTGGCCGCCACCGTCGAGCTCGACGAGATCTTCCGCGCCTTCGACCCGCGCACGCGCGCCGCCTTCCAGAACTGGATGCAGCAGCTCGCGATCGGCACGACCGCCCGCGGCCGCGACATCAACGACGCGCTCGGCAACCTCGCGCCCTTCGCCGAGGACACGAACAACCTCCTCGAGATCCTCAACACGCAGTCCGCCGCGGTGCGGCGTCTCGTCCGCAACACGGGCGTCGTCTTCGATGCGCTCTCCGAGCGCCGCGGCCAGCTGGCGTCGCTCATCCAGAACGGCAACACGGTCTTCGCGACGACCGCCCGCCGCGACCGCGAGCTCCAGGACACGTTCCGGGCGCTGCCGACGTTCGAGAAGGAGTCGACGGCGACGCTCAACCGCCTGACGACGTTCGCACGGGCGACGAACCCGCTCATCACCCAGCTGCGCCCCGCGGCCCGCCAGATCTCCCCGACGCTCGTCGACCTCTCGGCGCTCGCGCCGGACCTCAAGGCGCTCTTCCGCGACCTCGACCCGCTCATCAAGGTGTCGAAGACCGGTCTGCCGGCGACGCAGAAGTTCCTCGACGAGCTGCACCCGGTGCTCGGCGAGATCGACCCGGTGCTGCGCCAGCTCAACCCGATCCTCTCGTTCCTCGGGCTCTACAAGCGCGAGATCACGTCGTTCTTCGCGAACACGGTGGCGTCGACGCAGTCGGTGAACCAGGCGGCCGGGGACCCGAACCCCGTCCACTACCTGCGGACGACGAACCCGATCAACCTCGAGAACCTCGCGCTCTACTCCAAGCGGCTCTCGACGAACCGGCCGAACCCGTACGCGCAGCCCGGCATGTTCGACAAGCTCGCCACCGGCCTGGAGGTCTACGAGGACCGCCAGTGCAAGAACGGGCCGCTGCCGGTCCTCGCGCCGCTCACCGGGATCGCGCAGCTCCTCGGGGGCAGCGCGCTCGCCACGCAGCTGAAGTCGGTCCTGTCGTCGGTGGGCGCCGGGTCCGGTGCCGGGACGCCGGCCCCGCCGTGCATCAAGCAGGCACCCTTCACGGTCAACGGGCACACCTCCACGTTCCCGCAGGTGACCGCCTCCGGCGGCGCGGTCGCCCGCGGCGCGCACACCGCCAAGCGGTGACCCGCACCCGCGGGTGCTGACGCGGCGGACACGGTGTCCGGTCTAGAGTCCCATCCGTGCTGACCCGCGTTCTCGGCGCCGTCATGGCCCTGGCCGCCCGCCGGCCGCTGCTCGTCGGAGGGGTCGTCCTCGCCCTCGGGCTCGGCGGCGGGATCGCCGCGCTCGGGCTCCGGCCGACGTCGGCCGACGACACGTTCATCTCGCGGTCCTCGCCGACCTACCAGGCGTCCGCCGACTTCCATCGCAAGTTCGGCGACGACGCGGTCTACGTGCTCGTCAAGGAGCGCCTGACCGACCTCGTCCTGACGAGCGACCTGCAGCGGCTCATCGGCCTCGAGGGGTGCCTCGCCGGCAACGTCCCGGCGGGCAAGCAGGCGTACGGGCCGAAGAACGGACCGTGCGCCCGCCTGGCGCGGACGAAGCCCGCGAAGGTCGTCTTCGGCCCGGGCACGTTCATCAACACGTCGGTGACGCAGCTGCAGGACCAGTTCAACGCCCAGCAGCAGGCCGCGACGCAGCAGGCCGAGGCGGCGGCGGAGGCCGCGCGGAAGATCGCGGCGGCGCGCGGGTACTCGAAGAAGCGCCAGGAGCAGCTCGCGGGTCAGGCGTCCGACCTCGTGCAGAACGAGTTCATCAGGCAGCTCTACACGCTCGCCACGCAGTACGGCCTCGGGCTGAAGCTCCCGTCGATCAGCGACCCGGGCTTCGTCTCCAAGCTCGTCTTCGACGACACGAAGGCCGCGGGCACCCCGAAGGCGCGCTTCGCCTACATCTTCCCGACGGCCGGCTCGGCGCTCATCCAGGTGCGGATGAAGCCGGGCCTCTCCGAGATGGCGCGCAAGGCGGCGATCGCGAACATCCGGGCGGCGTCGCGGATGAAGGAGTGGCGCCTCCCGAACGGCGGGGGCCGCTACGTCGTCACCGGCGCGCCGGTCATCGTCAGCGACCTCACGACGTCGATCACCCACTCGATCAGCGTGCTGCTCGTCGCGGCGCTCCTCGTCATGGCGCTCACGCTCGCGGCCGTCTTCCGCGTCCGCCGGCGGCTCGCGCCGCTCGTGGTCGCCCTCGCCGCGACGGGCATCACCTTCGGCCTGCTGCGGCTCAGCGGCGCCCGCCTGACGATGGCGTCGATCGCCGTCCTCCCGGTGCTCATCGGCCTCGCGGTCGACTACGCGATCCAGCTGCAGTCGCGGCTGCTGGAGGAGCTCGGCGCCGGGCGGGGCGACCTGCGCGCCGCGGTCGGCCGGGTCGTGCGCGCGGGGGCGCCCACCGTCACGACCGCCGCGGCCGCGACCGCCGCGGGCTTCCTCGTCCTGCTCCTGAGCCCGGTCCCGATGGTGCGCGGGTTCGGCGCGCTGCTCGTCGTCGGGATCGGCATCGCGCTGCTCTGCGCGCTGACGCTCGGGACGGCACTCCAGGCCCTGCGGCCCGGCGACCTCCCGGCGGGCGCGCCCCAGGGCAGCCCGGCCGCGGCGCTCGCGGGGGCCGGGCGCTGGTTCCGGGGGCGCGTCGCCGCCGGGCCGGCCGGGCGTCTCGCCGCGGGCACGACGACGTGGACCGGGCGCCGGATCCGCGCCGGTGGCGAGCGGGCCGTCGCGCTCGCCGTCGGCCGGCCGCAGCGGGTCATCGCGATCGCCGCGGCGCTCGCCGTCGTCGGGTGGGTCGTCGACACCGGCGCCTCGGTCGAGTCCGACGTCCAGAAGCTCGTGCCGCAGAACCTGCCCGCGCTGCGGGACCTGCGGGCGCTCGAGACCTCGACCGGGGTCGGCGGCGAGATCGACGTCGTCGTCACGAGCGACCGGCTCACCGACCCCAAGGTCCTGCAGTGGATGAGCGACTACCAGCAGCGGCTCGTGAAGCAGTTCGGGTACACCTCCGACCGCGGCTGCGGGACGGTCCAGCTGTGCCCGGCCTTCTCGCTCCCCGACCTCTTCCGCCAGGGGCTCAAGGGGCAGACGACCGCGACGGTCAAGGCGCTGCTCGACGCCGTGCCGCCGTACTTCAGCCAGGGCGTGCTGACCCCGGACCGGCGGACGGCGACACTCGCGTTCGGCATCAAGCTCATGCCGCTGCACCGTCAGCAGCAGGTCATCGAGCAGATGCGCCGTGAGCTGAAGCCGCCCGCCGGGGTGCATGTCCGCCTCGCCGGCCTGCCGGTGCTCGCCGCCCAGGCGAACGCCGACGTGTCCTCCGCGCCGCGGCGGATGCTCGGGCTCCTCGCCGGCCTGCTCGCGGTGGCGCTCGTCCTGCTCGTCGCGCTGCGCAGCAGCCGCCGCGCGCTCCTCCCGCTCGTCCCGATCGCCTTCGCGACCGGGTGGTCGGCGCTCGTGCTCGCGCTCACCGGGGTGCCCCTCAACCCGATGTCGGTGACGCTCGGGGCGCTCGTCATCGCGATCTCGACGGAGTTCAGCGTCCTGCTCGCCGAGCGCTACCGGACCGAGCGGATCAGCGGCCTGTCGGTCGAGGGCGCGCTCCGGCGGGCGTACGCGTCGACCGGCTCGGCGGTCCTCGCGTCCGGCATCACCGCGATCGCCGGCTTCGCCGTCCTCGTCCTGTCGGACATCCGCATGCTGCGCGACTTCGGCGCGGTGACCGTCATCGACCTCGCCGTGTCGCTCCTCGGCGTGCTCGTCGTCCTGCCGGCGGTCCTCGTGCTCGCCGAGCGCCGGGCCGCGGCCGCGCTCGCGCCGAGCCGCGGGCGCGGCGGGCGTGAGCGCCGGCCCGCCGCGCCGGTGGGGAGCCGCCCCGAGGTCCCGGTCCCATGAGCGACCCCGAGAAGCCCCGCGACGACGGCCCGCTCGGGTTCGGGCCCGACCCCGGGCGGCCCGGCGCCGCGCGCGACACGTCCGGACCGCTCGCAGCCGATCCCGATCGCTACGCCCACCGGCGGGACCCGGACCTCGAGGCCTACGGGATCTCCACGGACACCCCGCCGGACCTGACGCGCAAGCCGCCCCCGCCGCGCCCACCGGTCGGGACGACGAAGTACACGTGGTTCGTCGGCGTCGTCGCGATCCTCCTCATCGCCTACGTGTCGGTGAACACGATCACGAGCAAGGGGCCCGGCTCGCGGGGGGTCGCGGTCGGCACGGTCACGCCGCCGTTCGCGGCGCCGCTCGCGACCAGCGACCTCGCCGGCGACGTCAACGTCGCCCGCAGGACGAACCAGGGCCGCGCCGGGCACGTGCGCGCCTGCTCGATCCACCGCCCGGACGTCCTGACGATCTGCGACCTGTACCGGGACCGACCCGTCGTGCTCGCGTTCTTCGCCACGCGCGGGAGCTCCTGCGGGCGCGAGCTCGACACGCTCGAGCGCCTCCACCGCGGCCGCGACGACTTCGCGGTCGCCGCAATCGCCATCCGCGGGTCGCGCGGGGACGTGCGCAAGGAGATCGCCCGCCGCGGCTGGACGTTCCCCGTCGGGTACGACCACGACGGTGTGCTCGCGAACCTCTACAGCGTCGCGATCTGTCCGCAGCTGACGTACATCCGGCGCGGCGGTGTCGTCGCCGGGACGAGCTTCGGCGAGCAGCCGCCGGGCCGCCTCAAGGCCCGGATCGACGCGCTCGTCGCCGGCCGCCCGATCCCGGCGAAGGACGTGTAGCCAGCCGTGGTGGGCCGCCGGCGCCGTGACGAGGAGGACGGGGAGCCGCCGCGGCCCGAGCTCGAGCTCGACCTGCACGAGGGCTGGATCGATCACGCGGTGGCCGCCGAGTTCCCCGAGCTGCGCCTGCGCTGGGCGGACGTCCCGTCGCCGCCGTCACGCCGGACCCCGCCGGGCCTCGAGCAGCGGCTGCGCGTCCTCTCCGGGCGGTTCGCAGGGCCCCAGGCGGTGGCCATCCGGCGCGAGCCGATCCCGCACGCCTACCGCGTCTTCTTCCGGCACATCGGCCTGGATCCGGACACGACCCGCACGCCGATCGAGGCCGTCGTCGTCGAGCGGCTCATGGACGGCGGCTTCAAGCCCCAGGGCCACCTGCGCGACGCGCAGCGGATCGCACTCGTGGAGACGTCGGTACCGGTCTGGGCGATCGACGCCGCGGCGCTCGACGGGCCGCTCGGCATCCGCCTGGCCCGGACCGGCGAGCGGCTGGGGGAGGGTGAGTACGCGCACGACCTCGAGCCCGGCCGGCTGGTCGTCGCCGACGCGGGCCCGGCGCTCGGCGTCCTCTTCGGAGACCTGGCGCCGCGCGCCGAGCCCGGCGCGGCGACCCGCACGCTCCGGCTCTTCACCGTCCAGGTCGCGGGTGTCCCCGAGGTCCACGTCGAGGAGGCCTTGTGGCAGTGCGCCGAGGCGTTGGACGCCCGCTGACCCCGGCGCTAGGCTGCCACGAGGAGAGGGAGTGCCCGTGTACCAGCTCGACGTGACAACGCAGCGCCCGCAGGCCGCCCGTCCCGGTGGCCCCGTCGCCCCACGGCCCGTCGCGCCGCCGGCGCCCGCCGAGGAGCACGCCGCCCGCCGTGCCCTGCGCGCCCAGATCGCCCGCCTCGAGCGCGACCTCGCCGACACCGTCATCGAGGCCTTCGGGCGCGACCGCGTCCCGCACCGCGTGGCTGCGCGCGGCCGCGGCCCCCGGCTGCTGAGCCTGGGCGACCTCGAGCTGCTCCGCGACGACCTCGCCGAGAAGCTCCGCGAGGCCCGCGTCGAGGTGGCCGAGCGCGGCGCCGAGTACGCCGACGCCCGCGCCCTGCTCGAGCGGATGCTCCGCGAGCCCGAGCGGCACAAGTACGTGCGCCTCTCGCTGCAGGACCTCGGTGAGAGCGGCTGCGGCGTCTACCAGGTGCGCCCGCGCGTGGGCCTCATCGGCATGCTCGCCGGCTGGTGGCACGTCAAGCTCTCCAGCGGTTGCCCGTTACCCGGGGGCTGACGTCCGCGTCAGCCCGCCCCGCCCGGAACTAGGATCACCGCGATGGGCAAACGCAGCCGCAAGAGGGAGCCGACCGGACAGCCGCGCGCGCGTCCGACGACCGCGTCCGCGGGCCGGGGGGCACCGGCGGCCGCGCCGGCCGCTCCGACGTCGCGCAAGGCCCGGATGGCCGAGGCGCCACCGGCGCCTTGGTCCCCCTTCCCGCTCGTCGAGCTGTGCATCCTCGCGGGTCTCATCCTCCTCGGCGTGGGCTTCTTCTCCACCGGCGACGGGCGCCTCACGCTGCTCGTCGTCGGGCTCGCGCTCGTCGCGATCTCCGCGATCGAGCTCTCGATCCGAGAGCACTTCGCCGGCTTCCGCTCCCACACGACGCTGCTCGCGGCCGCGACGGTCATCTTCCCGCTCGTCCCGCTGACCGTCGTCTTCAGCATCCCGCGGGTCCCGATGCTCGTCGCCGGCGCGGTGCTCTTCGGGATCATGTTCATCGTCCTGCGGTCCGTCTTCGCGCGGCGGGCCGGGGGGTTCGGCTTCCGCGCCTGAGGGCGGCCGCGGCGGGCGCCGGTATCGTGCCCGGTACCCGTGAGTGAACCCGTGACCGACCAGACCAGCACCCCCGACGCCCCGCGGCGCATGCGCCTCACCGGGCTGCACCATGTGACGCTGATCAGCTCCGACCTCGAGGCGACGAGCGCCTTCTACGGCGGGACGCTGGGCCTCGCGGTCGAGCGGGACGAGCGCAACCCCGACGATCCGGGCGCGCGCCACGTGTGGTTCGGTGACGGGGAGGGGACTCCCGGCACGCTCGTGACCTTCCTGGAGTACCCGCAGATGCCCACAGGACAGGTCGGCCGGGGCAGCACCCACCATCTCGCCTTCGGGGTCACCTCGGGGGAGGAGCAGGTCGCGTGGCGCGACTGGCTGCGCTCCCGCGGCGTCGACTGCACCGACGTCATGGACCGCGGGGGGCTGCGGTCGATCTACTTCCGCGATCCCGACGGGCACATCCTCGAGATCACGACGCGCCCGTAGGCGTGGTGCGAAGGTCCCGGGCCGGGCCCTCGCGGACCCGGCCCGAGACCGCCGCAGTGCGGTCCCTCCCGCTAGAGCGCGGGCTCCAGCTGCCGCGTCGCGGCGGGCCGGCTGCCGGCCGCGGCCGGCAGCGCGGCAAGCATGCGCGCCATCGCGTTGCGCTGGCGCTCGGTCATCGAGCCGACCGTCTTGCTCTCCGACATCGGGATGCACTGCAGAAACCGGCGGCAGCGGGTCAGGCCCCAGCGACGCTGGCTCATCAGGAGGTCGAGGACGGGCATCGTCTCGGCCTCCCACGGCGTCTGGAGCACGACCTCCGCCACGCTGATCTCACCCTCCGACACGCGCTTCTTGAGCGCGGCCCGGGCGAGCCGCACCTCGTTGGCACGTGCCAGTGCGCGCAGGTGCTGCGGCGCACGGCTGATCGTCGCGTCTGCGTTCATGCGTCCTTTCTGTGGCCACGCGAACGTGGCCCCGAATGATGGTGATCGGTACGGCGGTGCTGCGATGCTGCGTCGGAACGACCGGAACGGCCCAAGTCCAGGCGCCAGAACCGGGCGAGGCCGCTCCGCAGCCAGGCCCACATGGCTCTCCACCCCCGTCCAGCGTCCGACGAAACGCTTCGGTGACCGTAGATGAGCCATCGCCGCGAGGTCAACGTGTGAACTTGGGCAACACGCGCTCAGAGCGGGAATTTCATCCGGTCGGACATCTGTCCGGGCTCAGCGGCTCCTAACCCCCGAAGCCCGAAAGGCAGTGTTCTGGCGTGACGGCCCTATCCGGCGGCCGCACCGTGCGCGCCGGGGCCCGGCAGCGGGCCGTGCTCGGCCTCGAAATCCCGCTTGACCGCGGCGAAGACGTCGAGCGCGCGGTCGAGCACGGCGGTGTCGTGCGTCGCCATGACGCTCGTGCGCAGGAGGGCGCCGCCGGGCGGCACGGCCGGGTGCAGCGCGGTGTTGACGAAGACGCCGCCGTCGTAGAGCGCCTTCCACAGCAGGGCGGCCTTCCAGTCGTCGCCGACGAGCACCGGGACGATCGGCGTGACGATCGTCCCGTCGACGACGCCGGGCGCGGCGATGTCACCGCCGACCGTCTGCGGGGCGACGACCGCGTAGCCGAGGGCCTCCAGGCCGTCCCGAAGGTGCCTGGCGTTGTCGAGCACCGCCTGGAGCAGCGCAGGGCCGTCAGCGGACCGCAGGACCCGCAGGGCGGCCAGGGCGGCCCCGACCGCGGCGGGGACGGCGCTCGCGGTGAAGAGGAAGGCCCGCGAGGAGATCCGCAGGTACTCGATGACGTCGCGGCTGCCGACGACGAACCCGCCGCAGGACGCCAGCGACTTCGAGAACGTCCCCATCCGGAGGTCGACGTGCTCCTCGACCCCGTAGAGCTCGCTCGCGCCGGCGCCGCGGGCCCCGAGGACGCCGGCGCCGTGGGCCTCGTCGACCATCAGGCGGGCGCCGTAGTGGCGGCAGAGCTCGACGATCCGGGGGAGGGGCGCGATGTCGCCCTCCATCGAGAAGACGCCGTCGACGACGACGAGGACGCCGCCGCCGTCGGTCGCGGACCGCTGCAGCGCCTTCTCGAGCTTGTCGAGGCGGTTGTGGCGGAACGGGCGCAGCTTCGCCCGCGAGAGCAGGCAGCCGTCGAGGATCGAGGCGTGGTCGCCCGAGTCGGCGATGACGGTGTCCCCGACGGTGAGGATCGTCCCGAGCGTCCCGACGTTCGCCTGGTGGCCGGTCGTGAAGACGATCGCGTCCTCGGTCCCCATCCAGGCGGCGATCTCCTCCTCGAGCTCGAGGTGCAGCGGAATCGTCCCGTTGAGCAGCCGTGAGCCGGTCAGCCCGGTCCCGTAGGTCTCCAGCGCGTCCCTGGCGCCCTGCATGACCCGCTCGTCGCCGGTGAGGCCGAGGTAGTTGTTCGAGCCGAGCATGATGCGCTCGGCGCCCTCCATCCGGACGACCGGCAGCGCCGGCGAGGTGAGGGTGCGGAAGTACGGCAGGACGTCGGCCTCCCGCGCGGCGGCGAGGATCGCGGCGCGCTCGTGGCCGCGGACCTTCGCGAACACATCGGGCGCGGCGGGCGAGGTGGAGGCGGGCGAAGTCGTCATGTGGGAGTCTCCCCGGCTGTGAGTGTCGACGTCCGCCCGGTCACCGGCGGTCGGGACCTGAAGGCGTTCATCGATCTTCCGTTCCGGCTGCATGCTAACCACCCGCTGTGGATCCCCCCGCTGAAGGTCGAGCGGCGGATCTTCCTCAACCGGAAGCTCAACGCGTACTTCAAGCACGCGGACGCCGAGTACTTCCTCGCGCGGCGCGAGGGCCGGGTCGTCGGGCGGATCACCGCCCAGATCAACCACTCCTACAACGAGTACCACGGCCGGCAGTACGGCAACTTCGGCTTCCTCGAGTTCGAGGAGGACCCGGAGGTGCTCACCGCGCTGCTCGGCGCCGCCCACGCCTGGCTCCAGGCCCGCGGCATGACGCGCATGATCGGCCCGATGGACTTCGCGATGAACGACGAGTGCGGTGTCCTCATCGAGGGCTTCGACCTGCGCCCGATGATCCGGCAGCCGTGGCACCCGCCGTACTACCAGCGGGTCATGGAGGAGGTCGGCCTCGAGAAGGCGATGGACCTCTTCATGTGGAACCTCGAGGTCGCCGACCGCGACCGGATGCTGCCGGTCCTCTTCGAGCTCGCCGACCAGGTCGAGCCGAAGCACGGCATCCGCCTGCGGAAGATGACCCGCCGCAGCCTGCGCAAGGACCTCGACGTCTTCGGCGACATCTACAACGAGGCCTGGAAGCGCAACTGGGACTTCGTCCCGTACTCCAAGGAGGACCTCGACGCCCTCGCCCAGGAGACGCAGCTCGTCTTCGACCGCGACTGGATGATGGTCGCCGAGCGGATCGACACCGGCGAGGCCGTCGCGAGCGCGATGACGTTCCCGGACGTCAACCAGGTCCTCGAGAAGATGAACGGGCGCCTGCTGCCGTTCGGCTGGCTCTACTTCCTGCGCCGCAAGAAGTACATGAACCGCGTCCGCGTCGGCTGGCTCGGCGTCAAGCCCGAGTACCAGCACACCGGCGTCGCCGCCAAGCTCTACGTCGAGCACTTCGACATGGCGGCCGCCACGGCGTTCAAGGGCGGCGAGATGGGCTGGATCCTCGAGACGAACAAGCCGATGAACCGCGGCATGGAGGCCATGGGCGGCCGGATCGTCAAGAAGTACCGGATGTACGAGCGGGTCTTCTAGTCGCGCGGACCCGCCGCGCGCAGCTCGTGGAGGCGGACCATGGGGCGGGCGGGATCGGCCGTCGTCGTGACCGCCCACCGGCCGCCGGCCGCCACCGCCTCGAGGAAGGGCTCGGCCGTCGCCCGCGACGGATCGGCGAGCAGGACGCGCGGGGTGGCCAGCGCGTCGAGCAGGGCCAGCAGCGGGGCGACCGCGCGCGCCTCGTAGAGCACGTCGGCGGCCAGCACGAGGTCGAAGGGCCGGGCCTCCAGCAGCGGGGCAGGGTCGCGCCAGTCGGCGACCGCCGTCCGGACGTCGAGGCCCGCCGCAGCGGCGTTCGCCGCGGCGGCCGCGACGGCGTCCGGGGCCCAGTCGGTCGCGACGACGGGCGCGGCCCCCGCCCGGGCGGCGGCGAGTGCGGGCAGCGCCAGGCCGCAGCCGACCTCGAGCACTCGTCGGCCGCGCAGGTCCTCCCGGGCGACGGCGCGGGCGAGGACGATCGCGCTCGGCCACAGCTCCGCCCAGTACGGCAGGTACTCGTCCTCGCCGAACGCGTCCTCGTCGATGAGCGCCTCGCTCGACGCGGGTCGCGTGATGCGCAGCGGTGGGCGGCCGTCGCCGAGGTCGACCGCCTCCTCGACGAGGCCGGGGCCGGGGCCGGGGCCGGGGCCGGGCAAGCGTCAGCCGCGCCGCGAGCGCGCCGAGGTGCGGAACACGACGTCCCACCACGGGGCGCTGATGCCGAAGGCCGTCGTCTCGTCCTGGAAGTGGTGGCGCATGTGCAGCTCGCGGAGCTTGCGGCCGACCGGGCCCTTCGGGGCCCGGTGGTGGACGGCGTAGTGGATCATGTCGTAGGCGAGGTAGCCCGCGAAGAAGCCCGCCGACAGCGCGCACGCGGAGGCGAACGGCAGGACGAGGTTGAACGCCAGCACGAAGACCGAGCCGAGCGGGATCGACGCGCTCGGCGGCATGACGAGGCGCAGCGGGTCGTTCGGGTGGTCGTGGTGGACCCCGTGGATCATCCAGTGCAGCCGCGCGCCGAGCCTGTTGTCGGGCTCGAAGTGGAACACGATCCGGTGCAGCCAGTACTCGGCGAGGGTCCACACGAGGTAGCCGACGAGGACCCAGCCCGCGAGGTGCGCCGTCGACATGCCGTCGTTCAGGGCGAGGACGGCGAACCCGATGATGATCGGGACGAACAGGGCCGGGACGACCATCGGCGGCACCCGGGTGAAGCGGTCCATCCACGGGGACGCGAAGATCGGCGGGGAGGCCCGCAGCTCCTCGGTGCGCGATGCGTACGTGGACCCGTCTCCGTCGTTCATAGCCCACCGATCCTAGTAAACGCCGAGGCCGTTTCCCCACGGTCCCCTTCCCATTCGGGTCCGCCGCCGGACAGGGGTAGAATCGGCCGGGTGCACGTGAGCGACGACGAGGTGCTCGAGGTCGACGGTGTGGTCGAGGACGGTGACCTCGCGCCGGTCGTCGCCGAGCCCGTCGCGCGCGAGGTGACCTCCGCCCGGCCCGCCCTGCCCGTCATCGCCCAGGCCGCCGCCGTCGCCGCCACGGGGTTCGCGGCCGGGGCCGTCGCCGCCGCCGTCGTCCGCGCCGCCCGCGCCCACCGGCCGGTGAAGGCCCGGCGCCGCGCGGCCGCCCTCGGCCCCCACGTCGTCGCGACCCGGTCGTTCATCGTCGACGTGCACATCCTCGCCCCGCGCGACTGACGTCGTGGCCGCGCCGTGACCCGTGCCGTCGCGCCCGCCGCACGGCCTCGCCGCTGGGCCGTCGAGGAGCGCGCCGAGCTGCGCCCGCGCTCGCCGCTGCGCCTCCCGGGGCCCGGGATGGACGGCGTCGCGCGCCGGCGCGGAGGCGTCCTCGAGCGCGCGCTCCACGTCGCCGACGTCCCGGTCGTGCTCCGCGTCGCCCAGCCCGCGCCGGACCGCGTCGTCATCGGCGCCCGGTCCGACGACCGCGAGGCGGCGCTCGAGGCGATCGCCCGCATGCGCGCGGCCCTCGGCGTCGACCACGACCTCGCGCCCTTCTACGCGCGCTTCCGGGCCGACCCGCTCATCGGCGCGTCGGTGCGCCGGAGCCCGCACCTGCGGCCGGGCGGGCGCCCCGAGCCGTTCGAGGCGCTCGCCTGGGCCGTCACCGAGCAGCTCATCGAGTACGAGCGGGCCGTGCAGATCCAGCGCCGGATCCTCCGGGCGCACGGCCGCCGGGTGCCGTCGTGGGACGGGACGGGCGTTCTCGTCGACGTGCCGTCACCCGCGGCCGTCGCGGGGCTCGCGCCGGCCTGGCTGCAGTCGTGCGACCTCTCCGCGGGGCGCGCCGCGACCCTCGTGAAGGCCGCGCGGGAGGTCGCGAGCGGGCGGGTGGACCTCCGTCACCCCGATTACGAGCACGGCTGGCGGCGGCTGCGGGCCATCCCGGGCATCGGCAGCTGGACGCTCGACATCCTGGCGCTGCTCGGTCAGGGCCGCCTCGACCGCCTGCCCGCCGGCGACCTCGCGTTCGTGAAGTTCGTCGGGCGGGCGCAGAGCGGCACGCCGTACGGGCGCGCGACCGAGGAGGAGGTCCGCGCGTTCTTCGCCCCCTACGAGGAGTGGGCGGGCCTCGCCGGCGTCCACGCCCTGCGCGCGGGCGGCCCGGCCGCGGCGCCGATCCTGCGCGCCGCCGTCGCCGCGGCCGGCTGACCGCGGCGACCCGGGCGCGCCCGTCCTACGGCGTGCTCGACGCGCCCGGCGTGCTGTCCTCGGACGGCTGGCCGCCCTCGCCGGGGAGGAACTCGTTCGTCAGCGTGGAGGAGAGCGGCGGGTGCTTCAGCAGCTTGTTCTGCTGCATCCACGTGCCGTACGCCTTCCACTCCTCCGGGTCCATGTACCCGTAGGGCTGGCTCGGCTTCGCGGGGAAGAACACGGGGAGCGTCGCCTTCACCGCGGCGAGCTGCAGGCCGCGGTCGAGGTCCTTCGACGCGGCGACGAGCGGGTCGACGCCGGCCGCCGGGTCGGCCCGGACGGCGCGCGCGCCGGCCTGCAGCGCCTGCATGAAGCGCCGGATGAGCTCACCGCGCTTGCGGACGGTCTGCTCGGTCGCGACGAACACGAGCTCGTCGTACGTCGGCACGCCCGCGTTCTCCATCCGGATGATCCGCGGGTGCTTCTTCGCGCGGGCCAGCTGGATGCCCTCGTAGTTCCAGAAGCCGCCGAGCACGGCGTCGACCTTCTTCGAGAGCAGGCTCGGCACGAGGTTGAAGCCGACGCCGACCTCCTTGACGTCCGCCGGCGGGATCGCCGCGCGGTCGAGGATCGTCTGCAGGTAGGCCGACTGGTACGGGATGCCCGCGGTGCCGACCTTCTTGCCCTTCAGGTCGGCCGGGCCGGCGATCTTCGCGGACGGCAGTGAGATGATCGACGTGAGCGGCTTGTCGACGAGCGCGCCGACCCCCATGACCGGGAGGTTCTTGTCGCGGGCGAGGAACAGCTCGGGCTCGTAGGAGATCGCGAGGTCGGCCTTGCCGGCGGCGACGAGCTTCAGCGGCAGCGCCGGGTCCGACGGCGTGCGGATCGTGACGTCGAGGCCGGCCCGGCGGAAGTCCCCGCGGGCGAGGGCCGCGTAGATCGGCGCGTGGTCGGCGTTCGGGAAGTAGTCGAGCATGAGCGTGAGCTTCTGCATCGGCGGCGTCGCGGAGAGGTTGTCCTGCTTCTTCCCGCAGGCGGCGAGCCCGAGGGGGAGGACGGCGCACGCCATCACGGCGAGCAGGGGACGGCGGATCACAGGACGGGTCCTTTCGGGGGATGGGCCCACGGGGCCACCCGGCGCTCGGCGAGCGTCAGGGCCGCGTAGAGCGACACGGAGAAGAGGGAGAGCACGACGACGGCCGCGAACGCGCGGGCCGTCTCGAGCTGCGGGATCGACTGCGTCATGAGGTGGCCGAGGCCGGACTCCGAGCCGGCGGTCTCGGCGAGGACGGCGGCGATCGCGGCGACGGCGACGGCGAGGCGCAGCCCGGTGAACAGCGCGGGGAGCGCGGCCGGGGCCTCGACGAAGCGCAGCAGCTGCCAGCGGGAGGCCCCGAGGCCCGCCATGAGCTTGCGCTGACCGGGATCCGTCGAGGAGAGCGCGTCGAGCGTCGGGACGACGATGGGGAAGAAGCAGACGAGGGCGACGATGACGAGCTTCGGCCCGAGGTCGTAGCCGAGCCACGCGGCGAGGAGCGGGGCGACGAGGACGATCGGGACCGTCTGCGAGGCGATGAGCAGCGGGTAGAGGCCGCGGCGCAGCGCGCCCGAGCGGTGGAGGAGCAGCGCGAGCCCGACGCCGAGGACGAGCGAGACGACGAGCCCGACGCCCATCTCCTCGGCGGTGACGCGGAAGTTGTCCCACAGCAGGCCGCGGTCGTCCCACGCGGCGTTCAGGACGTCCGTGGGGGAGGGCAGGAGGAACTCGTCGATGCCGGAGAGGCCGGCGTAGGCCTGCCAGCCGCCGAGGACCGCGAGGAGGATGAGCGCGGCGAGCATCTAGCCTCGCCCCGCTGCGCCGAGCGCGTCGAGGGCCCGGGCGCGGACGGCGACGACGCCCGGATCGGTCGCGCGCCGCGGGTGGGGGAGGCCGACCGGGAGGTCCGCGACGACGCGGCCGGGCCGCGGGGAGAGGACGACGATCCGGTCGGCGAGCAGCGCCGCCTCCTCCGTGTCGTGGGTGACGAGGAGGACCGTCCGCGGCTCGCGGGCGAGCGTCCCGGTGAGCCAGGCCTGCGCCTCGGCGCGGGTGATCGCGTCGAGCGCGCCGAACGGCTCGTCGAGGCAGATCGTGGGCGCCCCGGACAGGAGCGTGCGGGCGACGGCGATGCGCTGGCGCATCCCGCCGCTGAGCGCGTCCGGCCGCGAGTCGGTGAACCGGCCGAGGCCGAGCGCCTCGAGCTCGGTGCGCGCCCGCTCGCGCGCCTGCGCCTTCGGGGTCCCGGCGACGCGGAGCGCGAGGGCGGCGTTGTCGAGCGCGGTCGCCCAGGGCAGGAGCGTGTCGCCCTGGGGCATGAGGACCGCCTGGCCGACGGCCCCGACGTGGCCGGCGTCGGCGCGCTGCAGGCCGCAGACGAGGTCCAGGAGGGTCGACTTGCCGCACCCGGACGGGCCGACGATCGCGACGACGGACCCACGCGCGATCGAGAGGCTCACGCCGTCGAGCGCGACGACGGGCTCGGGCGCCGTCCCCGTCGCCCGCCCGAGCCGCCGCCCGCCCGCGACCGCGAACACGCGCCGGACACCGTCCAGGACGACGGCGTGGTGCTCCTCGGTGGCGACGGACGCACCGGGCGTCCGGGTCGGTGACGGCATGACTCCCTTCGCGGGCATGACCCCACAGGTTCGAAGGGTCTGCGCAGGACGCTGCGCACTCTCAGCCGAACGGACCTCCGGCTCCCCTGTGTGCTCTTGCCCCAGAGCATGACAGCAGGCCGCGACAGGCGTACCGTTCGCGGTCGCGGGCCGACCATCACGACCACCCGGGGGACCACATGAGCCAGACCATCGCCGAGCGCCTGCTGCGCGCCGCCGCCGACGGAGACCGCGAGACCGCGGCCGCGGCGCTCGCCGCCGACGTGCACTTCCGCGGGCTCACGCCCCGCAAGACCCCGTCCGCCGACGACCGCGACGGCGTCCTGCAGATCATGGGGAACTGGTTCGAGCACTTCGCCGGGTTCGAGGCGATCGAGGACGGGACGGTGCTCGACCGCCGCTCGATCCGCTACCGCGTCCGCGTCGAGGACCCGGAGGAGGGGACGCTCGTCTTCGAGCAGCAGGCCTACTACGACGCCGACGAGGACACCGGCGAGATCACCTGGATGCACGTCGTGTGCTCGGGCATGCGGCCGCTCGTCCCGGCCGCGGCGCCGGCGGCCGCCTGACCGCGGACGCCGCCGCTACGTCGTGGGCTTCGTGAGCGCCTTCACGAAGTCCTCGAGGTGCTGCGTCGTCCAGCACTCGTACGCCTGGCAGTGCGCGGCGTACGCGCTGATGACCGAGTCGCCGTAGTTCCAGTAGAGCTGCGGCTCGGGGTTGAGCCAGAACGTGCGACCGGCCTTCTCGGCGATCTGGGCGAAGACCTCGGCCTTCGGGTCGCGCCCGTTCGTCCGCGCGTCGCCGAGCACGATGACCGTCGCGCGCGGGTGCAGGTCGTCCTCGACGAGCGTCCGGAACTCGTTCCACACGCGGCCGTAGTCGGTGTAGCCGGAGATGTCGGCGACGCCCGAGTCCTTCGCGATCGCCTCGGAGACCTTCTTGAAGTCGCGTTCCTTGTGGAAGATGTCCGTCACCTCGCTGATGCGCTCGATGAAGACGAACGAGCGCATCTTGCGGAACGAGTCGTGCAGCGCGTGCAGGACGCTGAGGAAGAAGACCGAGGCGCTCGTGACGCTCGTCGAGACGTCGCAGAGGACGTAGATCTCCGGGCGGCGCGGGCGCTTCGGCCTGAACTTCAGCTCGACGGGGACGCCGCCGGTCTGCAGCGAGGCGCGCATCGTCGAACGGACGTCGACGACGGCGTGGCGCTTGGAGCCGCGCTGCTCCTGACCCTGCGTCTTCAGGCGCCGCTTGAGCTGCGCGACGACGCGGTGGACGGCGGCGAGGTCCTGCAGCGGGCCGCTCGGCAGCGCGCGGTCGATCTCGTTGAGCGGGCGGGCCGGGGGCAACTGCTCCTGGCGCTCGATCTGGCCGCGCTCGAGCTCGCGGCGGAGCATCGCCTCGAAGGCGCGCAGCTGGTCGCGGGGGACGCCGTCGTGCCGGGGGTCCTCCGGCGGGAGCTCCGGCTGGGGCTCGGACTTCAGCCCGAGCGCGCGGCGGATGCGCTGGACGTCGACGCCGATGACCCCGGACCCCTGGCCCTGGCGGCCGAAGGCGGCGATCGCCAGGCGGGCGAGGTCGCGCATCGCGCCCTCGTCCCCGTCCTGCATCGCCTGCGCGATGAGCTCGCGCAGCGCGTCCATGTCGAGGTGCGCGGCGTCGTCCGGGTCGATGCCGCCCTCCTCCTTCACGCCCTCGCGGACGGCGGCCATCTCGGCGGCGCGGAAGAAGAAGCGGTCGAAGACGAGGTCGAAGATCTTGCGGTCCTCGGGCGACTTCGCGAGCGTCGCGCTGAGGGCGACGCGGAACTGCTCGCGCTCCTGCCACGGGACGAGCGCCAGCGCGGAGAAGCCGTCGAGGAGCTCGCTCGTGCCGACCTTCAGCCCCTCGCCGCGCAGCTCCTCGGCGAACTCGACGAGGCGCGCGGCCATGCCGACGTCGTCCGCGCCCGCGGACCCGTACAGCGCCGCGGCGCGGGCGTCGGGCTTGCGGGGCGCGGGCACGGCGGCGGCCCGGTCCTCAGGCCCCGGCGCCGTTGGAGCCGCCGCCCGCGAGCTGGAGCTTCACGCCGACGCGGTCGGCGACGATGTCCAGGTCGGTGCGGTGCTTGACGATGACCGACATCGTCGACCTGAAGACGTCCGCGTCGATGTCGGAGGCGCCGAGCAGGAGCAGGGCGCGGGCCCAGTCGATCGACTCGGCGATCGACGGCGGCTTCTTCAGGTCGAGGTCGCGGATCGTCGCGACGAGCTCGACGAGCTTGCGCGCGACGGTGTCCGGGAGGTCGGGCGTGTGGAGCTTCACGATCTCGAGCTCGTGCTCGAGCGACGGGTAGTCGAGCCACAGGTAGAGGCAGCGGCGCTTCAGCGCCTCGGTGAGCTCGCGCGAGTTGTTCGACGTCAGCAGGACGACCGGGTGGGTCGTGCTCGTGACCGTCCCGAGCTCCGGGATGGAGATCTGGAAGTCGCTCAGCAGCTCGAGGAGCATCGCCTCGAACTCCTGGTCGGTCTTGTCGATCTCGTCGATGAGCAGGACGACCGGCTCCTCGGAGGAGATCGCGTCCATGAGCGGGCGGGTGAGGAGGAACTCCTCGCCGAAGATGTCGTCCTGGACCTCGGACCAGCCGGCGCCGTCCGCCTCGGCCTGGATGCGCAGCAGCTGCTTGCGGTAGTTCCACTCGTACAGGGCCTTGGCCTCGTCGAGCCCCTCGTAGCACTGCAGGCGCACGAGGCGGCGGTCGAGCGTCTTGGCCAGCGCCTTCGCGAGCTCGGTCTTGCCGACGCCCGCCGGCCCCTCGACGAGGACGGGCTTGCCGAGCTGCGCGGCGAGGTAGCTCACGAGGGACGTGGACTCGCCGGGCAGGTAACCGGTGTCCCGGAGGCCCTGGGCGATCTCTTCGACGGAGGCAGGCATGACGCTCATGGAGGACTGGACAGTACTGATCTGAAACCGCCGTCCCGTCGGCGCCGTGCCCCGGTGGGGGACCCTGGTGCGCTCCTGTGGCATGCTCGCCCGGCGTGACCGTCCTGCCCGCCGCCCTGCTCGTGCTCGCCGACATCCCGGCGGCCCCCGTCCTCGCCGTCATGACGTTCGGCCTCGTCATCACGCTGGCCGGGCACATCAACAAGAACTACAAGGTCGTCGGCATCGGGCTGGCGATCCTCTTCCTCGCGACCGCGGCGATGATCATCGGCGCCTACGCGTCGTATTCGGGGGACGGCCGCGACCCGCGGCCCTGCGGCATCCCGGCCGCCTGCTGACGCCTCCCCCCGCAGCGTGTGGTCTCGTCGGGGAATATCCCCTACCAGGCCGCACGCCGGCCCGGGGGAGCGGGCTCAGCCGCCGTCGAGGCGGAGCTGGCCGTCGGGGTCGGCCGGCGGCTCGGGCGTGCGCTCGGTGCGGCGGGTCCCGAACTCGGGGACGTCGAGGAGCGTCTCGTCGGTCGAGGGCCCGCGGCGGTCGACGACCGTCGGGCGCGCGTCGGGCTCCGGGCGGGGACGCGTGCGGCCCGCGCCGTCGACCCGCGTCGGGGCGTCCGCGCCGGGGACGTCGAGGCCCGCGGCCTCCCAGGCGCGCTCGCGGGCGGCGGACGGCCGCCGGCGGCCCGGGGGCAGCGGGTCGTCGGACGGCGCGACGTCCCCCGGGAGCGGAGGCTCGACGAGGTGGGCGGCGCGCAGGCGCTGGCCGGAGAGCGCGATGAACACGCCGACCGCGGCCGTCACGAAGATGCCCCAGGTGATGCCGACCGCCGTCGCGGTCGCCCCGTGGGCGGCGGCGGGCTTGTCGAAGAAGCGCCAGAAGACGAGCAGGCAGACCCACACGCCGGCCGCGAAGACGACGTTCCCGTCGCCGAACGGCAGGTGGAAGGCCTTGCCCTCCGCCCGGGCGAAGAAGAGCCAGATCAGCCCGAGGGCGACGAGGAGCACCGCCGCCTCGACGAACGAGAACGCGCCGAACGCGGTGAGCGTCACGTCCTTGGACGGCGGCGTCTCACCGGGCTTGGCCTGGCCGAAGACCGTCTGCGAGTACCACGGGAGGAACATCGTCACGAAGAGCGCGAGCGCCCCGATCACGACCGTCCGCTGCTCCCGCTCCAGCGCCCCGAACGCGCGGACGACCCGGCGCGCGAACCCCGCCGCCGCCGCCGCGCGACCGGCACCCCCGGAGGGCCCGCCGGCCATCAGGCGCCGGCCTCCAGCGCGTCGAGGCCGTCGAGACGGCGCTGCACGAGCTCGCGGACGCGCGGATCGACCGACGGGTCCGCGGCCACCTGCAGGGCCTCCTCGAGGGCGGCGCGGGCGCGGCGGGCACGGTCCTGCTCGTCCCCGTCGGGGACGGTGTTCTTCAGGACGTTGTCCGCCCGCAGCAGCAGGTTCCGGACGCGGTCGGCGGCAGCGGGCGCGTCGGCCATGCCCTGCAGTCTACGCCCGCCTGCCGCCGGACCGGGCCGGGCGCGGCCCGCGTGCGTCAGTCCTCGCGCCGCTTCGGCAGCACGTCGACGTCGGCGTACGAGCGGCCCGAGGCCCGGGGGATGGCGGCCTCCTCGGGCTCGTCCGGCCAGCGCCCGTGCGCGTCGAAGAAGGCGCGGTCGTCCGTCTCCTGGTGGCGCTCCTCGTCCGGATGCGCGGCGAGCCACACGAGGTAGCCGAGCGCGACGAGGCCGCAGGCGACGGCGATGTAGTTGGCGATCGTCCCGGCCATCAGGCGATCGGGATGTCGTGCACGCGGTCGGCCGCCGCGGCCGGGCCGGCGGCGGGGTGCGTCTCGATGCGGTCCACCCACCAGTCGATGAGCGCCCGGACGAGCAGCAGCACCTGGCGCAGGAGCTCACGGAACTGCTCGCGCAGCTCGTCGGGGAGCAGGTCCTTCAGGGACTCGAGCAGCGCGACGAGCGCGTGGACCTCGGACGTGCGGGCCTCGCCGTCGTCCGTCGTCGCCCAGCCGGGGGGCGGCTCCTCCTGCGCGCGGGCGGACGCGGCCTCGCCGGCGAGCTGCTCGGCGGCCTCGCGCGTCTCCTCGATCCGGGCGCGCAGGTTCGCGAGCGGGTCCTCGTCGTCGTGCTCAGGCGGGGTCATGGGCGGGCGGGTCGAACGTGATGTGCAGCGAGCCGTCGGACAGCGTCGCGCCCGAGGGACGATAGTCCGCCACGGCGGGCGGCAGCATCAGCGTCCGCTTGTGGCCGTCGACGCGGACGATGAGCTCGCGGCCGACCTGCTTGAGCCCGACGTCCCCCTTCTGCGCGAACGGCAGCTCGAGCCGCAGCCGCGCGCCGTCCTCGTCGAGGATGAGCTCCTGGGTCACGGTCTGGTGCAGGACCGCGGCCGGGTCGTGCGCGGCGAAGACCTCGTCGGCGAGGACGTCGAGCGCGTCGTCGCCGACGACCTCGCGCGGGAAGTAGGGCGCGTGGAGCACCGGGACGGGCGCGAACGCCTCGCGGACCGCCGTGAGCTGCTCCTGCTGGAGGGCCCGCCACGGCCCGAAGTACTCGCCGACCTCCTCGGGGAAGACGCGGTTGACGATGACCGCGTCGGTGAGGAAGCCGTAGAGGTTGAGGTAGGTGAACGTCCGCCGGGCCTCGTCGATGACCATGCGGTCGGGCGTCATGACGAGCCGCAGTGACACGTGGTCGGTGTCGCGGAGGATCTCGTTCATCGCGATGAGGTTCCGCGTCAGGCCCTGGATCTCGTCGAGGACCGCCTCGCCCGGGAGCGAGACGTCGAGGACCGCGCGGGCGAACGGCCGCGCCGCCTCCATGATCCGCGACTGCTGCGGGAAGACCTTCGTCAGCCACCAGCGGGCGACGTCGGGGAAGCTCAGCAGCCGAAGCGTCTCACCGGTCGGCGCGCAGTCGACGATGACGACGTCGAAGTCGCCCGACTCGTGGTGGCGTTTGAGCTGCAGGAGGCTGAAGAGCTCGTCCATCCCGGGCGGCACGGTGAGCTCCTCGGCGCTGATGCGGTCCACGCCGCGCTCGGTGAGCAGGTCGCTCGCCCACGCGCGGACGGAGGACCAGCCGCGCTCGAGCTCGTCCTGCGCCGAGACCTGCTGGGCGACGAGGTTCGGGCCGATCTCCGTCGGCGCGCTCCCGATCGGTGTCCGCAGCGCGTCGGCCAGGGAGTGCGCCGGGTCGGTCGAGAGGACGATCGTGCGCAGGCCGTCGGCCGCGCAGCGCCGCGCCGTCGCCGCCGCCACCGAGGTCTTGCCGACACCGCCCTTGCCGGTGTAGAGGATCGTGCGCGGGACCATGGCCTGCGCGGCAGGTTACGCGAGCGGCGTCGCGTCAGGACTTCGGCGCGGGCCTGGCGGCTGCCACCGTCACGCGGCCGGAGGTCTGCCCGCGGTTGCCCGCGAGGTCGACGGCGACGATCGTGATGGCGTACCGGCCGGCGTGTCTCGGGGTGAAGCGGAGCGGCTCCTCGCCCCGGCCGAGGCGGGCGGTGCGGCCGGCGACGCGGCGGCCGCGGAACGTCACCGTCGTCGTGACGGTCGAGACCTTCGAGAGCGTGTAGGTCAGCCGCAGGCGGTGCTTCGCCCGCGGCGCGCGCGGCGACGTGCGCGCCGACAGCGCGAGCGCCGGCGGGGTGCGGAGGTCCTTCGTGAAGTCGTCCGCGGCGTGGCAGTAGACCGCGGGGTCGGGAAGCGAGGCGGGATCCACGCCCGCGGCGCCGGGCTGGGCCGGGGCGGGGGCGACGCCGCCGCTCGACGGGTCGCCGAGCAGCGGCGACCCCGGGTCGGCGCCCGTCGCCTGCCGCTTGGCGGCGCGGACGCGGTCGTCGGTCGCCCGGTCGCACAGCCCGCGCAGGAAGTCGCGCAGGAGCGTGTGGTACCCGAGGTCCGACTCCCGCGGCGCGAGCGAGTAGAGCGACCAGGCGCCCGTGTCGTAGGCGGGGACCGAGACGCGGAGCTCCGCCTCGGCGTCGCGGTAGAGCCGCTGGGCGTCGTCGTCGCCGGCGAGCAGCGCGTAGTCGTGCAGGCCGATGACCGCCTGCGTGAACGCGTTGAGGACGAGAAGCTTCGGCGCGAAGGAGTAGATGAGCAGCCGGGTGCCGGCCTTCGTGGGGACGGCGACGCCGGTCGGCGGTGGCGCGCGGAAGATGCCGAGGCCGCGCCGCGCGACGTCGAACAGCTTCGGGTCGGAGAGGTGGACCGCCGCCCGGCTGTAGGCCTGCAGCGCCGTCCCCTGGCCGAGCGCGCTGACCCACGGGGGGTGGCCGCCGTCGAACGCGAAGAGCGACTCCCAGGCCAGGCCGCCGGCGCGCCGCGAGGCGAGCGCCGTCGTCTGGGCGAGGAGCCGGCGCAGGTGGTCGTCGTACGTGCGGCGGCCGCCGGACATCAGGCCGTTGGCCTTCCCGAACGTCGCGAGCCACTGCACCTGCAGGCCCTGGCCGGGGTAGGACTGCCACACGAGCGAGCTGCCCCGGAAGCTCACGCGCTGCCCGTACCCGAGGAGGGAGCCGGTCGTCCACCACTCGCGGTTGCGCTGGACGGTGAGGAAGACGAGCGGCATGCGGCTGCTCGTGAGGTTGCCGCCCGCGGCGAGGTGGTCCGTCGTCCTGAGAACGGCGCCGAGCTCGCGGCGGCGCGCGCCGCTGAGCTTCCTCAGGGTGGCGCGGGCGTCCGCGTAGACCCGGTGGTAGGACGCGGCGGCGCCGGGGGTGATGGCGCCCGCCGCGGCGGCGCGGTCGACCTCGCCCATGGGCGTGCGGCCGGCCCCGGCAGCGAGGGCCGGGGCGGAGGCGAGGAGGGCCAGGCAGAGCGCTGCGAGGAGCGCCGCGGCCGCGCGGGGGGACAGAGGCCGGCGGATCGAGCGATGGTACCGTCATCCTGAGGCCGCTTCCGCAGCCTCGCTTGCAGCAGTCCCCCCCGACCCGAGGAACACCGATCTCGTGATCCCCGCCCGCCGCCTCGCCGCGCTCCTGCTCGCCGTCCTGTCCGCCACGCTGCTCGTGGCGTGCGGTGGTGGCTCCTCCTCGGGCGGGAGCAAGCCGCCGTCGGACGCCGCTGGCATCCTCAAGGACACCTTCGGGCCGGACAAGCCCGTGAAGAGCGGCAAGATCGACCTCGCCGTGGCCGTCGACGCGACCGGCCTGTCCGGCGTCGGCGGGCCTCTGAAGCTTACGCTCGCGGGTCCGTTCCAGTCCACCGGCGGCAAGACCGTCCCGGAGTTCGACTTCGACCTCGCGCTCGCCGCGGGGAGCATGAACCTCAGCGCCGGGGTGACGTCGACGGGCAAGGCGGGCTACCTGAAGTTCCAGGGGACCTCCTACGCGCTGCCGGACACCGTCTTCCAGCAGTTCAAGCAGGGCTACGCGAAGTCGGCGGCCTCGTCCGGCGGCAAGAAGTCCTCGGGCCCGTCGCTCTCGTCGCTCGGGATCGACCCGCTGCGCTGGCTGAAGAACCCGAAGAAGGTCGGGGTCGAGGACGTCGAGGGCGCCGCGTCCAACCACGTCAGCGCGACCGTGGACGTGCCGAGCCTCCTCGGCGACGTCGACACGCTCCTGAAGAAGGCCGGCTCGCTGAGCGGCGTCGCCGGCGCCGCGGCCGGGGTCCCCACGGGCCTCACCCCCGCGCAGAAGACGCAGATCGAGCAGGCGATCACGGCGGCGAGCTTCGACGTGTGGGCCGGGAAGGACGACGGGATCCTGCGCAAGCTCGACGTGAGCGTCTCGTTCGACGTCCCCGCGTCGGCCCAGGCGCGGGTCGGCGGGCTGAAGAAGGGCACCGTCCGCCTGACGCTCACGATCGCGGACCTCAACAAGGACCAGAAGGTGAGCGCGCCGGCGACGACGAAGCCGCTCAGCCAGCTGACGTCGCAGATCTCCGGCCTCCTCGGCGGCCTCGGCCTCGGGTCGGCGCTCGGGTCACCGAACTCGTCCTCGGGCTCCGGGAGCTCCTCGGGCGGCTCGGGTGCGGGCGGCTCCGGGTCCACCGGCTCCGGCGCGACCGGCTCGATCGCGCCGAGCGCGGCGTCGAAGTACGCGCAGTGCCTGCAGTCGGCGGGCACCGACATCGCCAAGGTCAACGCCTGTGCGAAGCTGCTGAGCAAGTGAGCGATCCCGCGATCCCGGCCACGCCGCATCAGGTCAGCCGCGCCGTCGGCCACGTCGCGCTCGGGGCGTGGAGCGGCGGCCGCTACCTCCACTTCGGCGAGCCGCTCGACGAGGAGCGCCTCGTCCGGCTGCTGACCCCGGACGAGGGCATCCACACCCTGCTCACCGCCGACGCCTACGGCGCCGGCGAGGCCGACCGGGTCGTCGCCCGCGCGATCGCCGGCGTGCCCCGCGAGGGCGTCTCGCTCATCGGCGCCGTCGGCCACGACTTCTACGAGGGCGAGCGCGAGGGGGCCAAGGGCTTCCCGCGGTTCACCGACAGGCGCCTGCGGGGCGCCGACGCCTACGCGGACTACCTGCGCATGGCGACCGAGCGCCACCTCGAGCGGCTCGGGGTCGATCAGCTCGACGTCCTCCTGCTCCACAACCCCGACCGCACCGGATACACGAGCCCGGTCGTGTGGGAGGCGCTCGCGTCCCTCCGCGACGACGGCCTGACGGCGGCGATCGGGGTCGCGCCCGGGCCGGCGAACGGCTTCACCCTCGACGTCATCGCCTGCCTCGAGCGCTTCGGCGAGCTGATGGACTGGGCGATGCTCATCCTCAACCCGTTCGAGCCCTGGCCCGGCGAGCTCGCGCTGCGGACCGCCGCCGCGCAGGAGGTCGCCGTCATCGCCCGCGTCGCCGACTACGGCGGCCTCTTCTGGGACGACGTGCGCCCCGGGCACACCTTCGCGGAGCGCGACCACCGGCTCTTCCGCCCGGGCGGCTGGATCGAGGCGGGCGTCGACAAGCTCGAGCGCATCCGTCCCATCGCCGCGCGTCACGGCCTCACCCCGATGCAGCTCGCCGCGCAGTGGGACCTTGCGCACACGCCGGTGGCCTGCGTCGTCCCGACGCTCATCCAGGAGCCCGGGGGACGGCCGATCGAGGAGAAGCGCGCCGAGCTCGCCGCGACCCCGTCGCAGGTGCTTCTCAGCCCCGAGGAGGTCGAGGAGATCCGCGCCATCGGCGACAACGCCGGTTCCATGGTCCTCAAGGGCGCGACCCCCGACCACGACGGCGAGATCATGCCGGACCGCTGGCCGCTGGAGACCGACCTCGTGGCCGCGGGAGCGCGCTGGGGCATCGACGCCGAGCGCGACCTGGCCGCGACGCCGCAGTAGCCTGACGGTCAGATGCGGCGCTTCCTCTCGTCGGCCGACGGCTGGCCGTACCTGCTCGTGCCGTTCATCCCGATCGCGGTCGTCCTCGACATCGCGGGGGCCGGATCGGTTGCGATCTTCGTCACCTCGGCGCTCGGCGTCATCCCGACCGCGGCGCTCATGGGGCGCGCGACGGAGGAGCTCGCGGCCCGCAGCGGACCGGGCATCGGCGGCCTGCTGAACGTCACCTTCGGCAACGCGCCGGAGCTCATCATCGCGCTGTTCGCCCTGAACAAGGGGCTGCACGAGGTCGTCAAGGCGTCGCTCGTCGGCTCGATCCTCGGCAACATCCTGCTCGTCCTCGGCGCCGCCATGTTCTTCGGCGGGTGGGGCCGCGACCGGCAGCTCTTCGACCGCACGGCGGCGACCGCCCAGTCCTCGATGCTGCTCCTCGCGATCACCGCGATGGTGATGCCGGCGATCTTCGAGCTCGTCGAGGGCCGCGGGCTGCCGTCGCCGTCGAGCGAGCTGATCAACTACGACACGACGGTCGAGCACCTCTCGTACGCGGTCGCGGTGATCCTCATCCTCTCCTACATCGGTGGCCTCGTCTTCTCGCTCAAGACGCACCGCGACCTCTTCAACCCCGACCACGGGCCCGATCCGAGCAAGCCGGGCGTGGCGGCCGGGCTCCCGCTCGACACGCACCCGGATCCGGCGACGACGGTGGACCCCTTCGACGAGGGCGAGCCGTGGTCGGTGCGCAAGGCCGTCGGCGCCCTCGCCCTCGCCGGCGTGGCCGTCGGCGTCATGTCCGAGATCCTCGTCGGCTCGATCTCCGAGGCGGCGCACTCGATCGGCCTCAGCGAGTTCTTCGTCGGCGCGATCGTCGTCGCGATCGTCGGCAACGCGGCGGAGCACTGGGTCGCCGTCCTCGTCGCCCGCAAGGACCAGATGGACCTCGCGGTGAACATCGCCATCGGCTCGAGCGCCCAGATCGCGCTGTTCGTCGCGCCGGTACTCGTCCTCGCCTCGCTCGTGCTCGGCCCGCACCCGCTCGCGCTCGTGTTCAACGGGTTCGAGCTCGGCGGGCTCATCCTCGCCGTCGTCATCGCCAACCACGTGACGAACGAGGGCGAGTCGACGTGGTTCGAGGGGGTCCAGCTCCTCGCGGTGTACGTCGTGCTCGGCGTCTCGTTCTACTACGCGGGCGTCGGGACCTGACACACCGGCATCGCGGGGCTTCTGAAAGCTGCCGCCGTGAGTCTCACCCAGGTCGTCCGGCATGCGCTGTGGCACCTGCCGGACGATGCCGACCTGACGGAGAGTCGCTGCGGCCGCGCCGGCCGCGCCGGTCGCCGGGTCCGCCTGAAGATCGGCCGGCGCCGGCCGATGACCCGGGTGTGGACCCTGTGACCTCAGCCGGCGGCCTCTCCGCGCCGGCCGCGGCGGCGACCGCGGCGACGAAGGCCGCGACGACCGCCCACCTCCCGGCCGGGAAGGCCGCGTCGGCCTTCCACGACGCGCTCGCGTCGGCGAGCGACAAGCTCAGCCCGGTGAAGGGGCACGCCTACTCGAAGATCGTCAGCGGGCCGGACAAGGGCATGTACGTCAACACGACCCACAACGCCCGGGCCGGCGAGCACTTCTCGATCGAGTACCACGACGGGCGTCGCTGGAACGTCTACGGGACGGGGGCGGACCGCACGATCATCGCCTTCCCGAAGGCGGCGGCGGCCACGGCCGGGACGACCGCGAAGCCCGGCACGACGACGACCCCCGCGGGGGCGACGCCGAGCACCGGGGGGACATCGCCGAGCACCAAGACGGCGACCACCGGCACGAAGACCGCGACGCCGAGCACGGGGACCACGACCCCGAGCACGAAGACGGCGACCCCGAGCACGGGGACCACGACCACCGCCCCGACGTTCGACGGCGGCACGATCGGCGCCGGCGCGGCGTCGACCGCCCGCCCGAAGCGCTGACGCGCGCCCGGGCCTCAGTACTCCTCCTCGTCGGGCTCGAGCTCGTCGATGTCGTCCTCCTCGTCGTCGTCCGCCGCCGCCACGGCGCCCGACGCGCCGGGGTGATGGGAGGCGTCGAACCGCTCGATGATCTCGTCGCGGGCCGTCTCGTCCACCGGCGCCCCGTCGCCGATGAGGACCCAGGTCGCCTCGTCGTCCGCGTCGCCGGTTTCCTCGAAGAGCTCGGCGTCCAGGGCGGTGCCGTCGTCGACGACGAGCAGCATCTCGGTCTGGGGGTTGTAGTACGTCCCGGGGCGGTTGACGGCTTCGTCGAGCTCGAAGCGGCGAGGAGCAGGCATGACCACCGTTCTATCGACTTTCGCGGATCCCGTGCAAGCCGGGGTCCGTGGCGCCCGCGCCGCGACGGTCAGGAGAGGTCGCCGAGCTGCCGGGCGACCTCGGCCTCGACGTCCAGCGGCTCCTTGCCCTGGCGGATGCGGCGACGGTTGCGGGAGGCGACGAGCTCGCGGATCTCCGCGAGCAGCTGGGGGTCCACCTGGGTCCGGGTGAGGGCGGTGAGCTCCGCCTCGATGTCGAGCGGCTCGCCCCCCTTGCGGACGCGACGGTCGCTGCGCGCCTGGAGCATCTGGCGGATCTCTTCGTCGCGGACGGCGGCCGAGCCCCCGCCCTCGCGGCGCCGCGGGCCGTCGTCGTCCCCGAACAGGCCGCCCTTGCCGATCTGCTTGTAGGCGCCGCTCGACGTGGCCATCGTGATGCCGGCGATGACGACGCCGAGGGCGACGACGACGAACAGCACGGTTCCGAAGACGTCCTGCACGCCCTCCACTATCGCAGGGGGCGGGAGTACCCTTGACCCCATGTGGAAGCGCTGGCGCCGACGCAGCATGGCCCCGAGCCGCCCGGCCGTCTTTCCCGAGCAGTACGGGCTCGTGCTCGTGAGCGTCGGCGCCGTGATCGCCGGCTGCGTGCTCGTCGCGTACCTCCTCATCAGCGCCTGAGCGCGCCCCGATATCGGATCTGCGTCCAGTTCGCGGCGTGGGCGAGACATCCGGTGTGACGTGCGCTACCTTGTCGGGTAGTTGTTGACTGACCAGTCAATCTATCGCCGTCCGACCGCCGTCCCGGGCGCGCCGGACCCTCACTCTTCAAGGAGCATTCAGTGGTCGATTTCACGCTGACCGACGAGCAGAAGAACCTCCGCGAGCTCGCGCACGACTTCGCCGAGAAGGAGATCCGTCCCGTCGCCTGGGAGCTGGACAAGGAGTCCACCTTCCCGCGGGCGATCATCGACAAGGCGTTCGAGGTCGGCCTCATGAACACCCACGTCGAGGAGCAGTACGGCGGTCCCGGCCTCTCCTACCTCGACGGCTGCATCATCGAGGAGGAGCTCTCGTGGGGCTGCTCCGGCGTCCAGACGTCGCTCGGCTGCAACGGCCTCGCGTCCGCCCCGGTCTTCCTCGGCGGCTCCGAGGAGGTCAAGAAGGAGTTCGGCCAGTCGCTGACGCAGGACGGCACCCTCGCGTCCTTCTGCCTCACCGAGCCGGGCGCCGGCTCCGACGTGTCGGGCATGCGCACGAAGGCCGTGAAGAAGGGCGACAAGTACGTCCTCAACGGCTCCAAGTGCTTCATCACCAACGGCTCGCACGCGGACTGGTTCACGGTCTACGCGAAGACCGACCTCGACGCCGGCCACCGCGGCATCTCCGCGTTCCTCGTCCGCAAGGACGACACGGTGATCGTGGACAAGAAGGAGGACAAGATGGGCCAGCGGGCGTCCAACACCGCGACCATCACGTTCAACGACACCGAAGTCGACGCGAAGTACCTCATCGGCGAGGAGAACAAGGGCTTCAAGCTCGCCATGATGACCCTCGACCGCACCCGCCCGGGTGTGGCCGCGATGGCCACCGGCATCGCGCGTGCCGCCATGGAGTTCGCGATCGACTACTCCAAGGAGCGCGTCCAGTTCGGCGTGCCGATCGCGATGCACCAGGCGATCCAGTTCATGATCGCCGACATGGCGACCGAGATCGAGGCCTCGCGCCTGCTCACCTGGCAGTCCGCCGTCCTCCTGGACCAGGGCAAGCGCAACACGCTCCAGTCCTCGCACGCCAAGCGCTTCGCGGCCGACACCGCGATGAAGGTCACCACCGACGCCGTCCAGGTCTACGGCGGCTACGGCTTCATCAAGGAGTACCCCGTCGAGAAGCTCATGCGCGACGCGAAGATCATGCAGCTCTACGAGGGCACCGCGCAGATCCAGCGCCTCGTCATCGCCCGCGAGACGCTGCTCCCGCGCCGCGTCGAGGAGCCCGCGTCGGTCTAGCGCCGGCTGCGTGGCCCGGCGCTCGCCGGCCCGCTCCGCAGGTCCGTCGTGCCGGAGGGCGCCCTTTGCGGGGCGCCCTTCGTCGTTTCGGTGCAGATGGGGTGCAGGTGTGGGGTAGCGCTGTCGCAGGCGCTCCCCGGACGCTGTGCCCATGTCCCCGAAGCGCCCCTGGTTCCCGCCGGGCTTCGACGTCGATGGGTGGAGGATCGCGGTTGCCCAGCAACCGCGATCCTCCACCCACCTCGATCAACTGCTCGCCGTGCTCTTCCCGCTCCAGCACGATCTCGTGCTCCGGGCGCAGCTTCTCCACGTGGGCGTTGGTGAGCAGCCGATCCGCTCGCGCCTCCTGTCGCGCCGCCTCCACCGCGTTCCGGATCGCCCGGGGGTCTATGCCGCCGTCCGGTCGGGACTGACACCGCCGGGACGCCGGATGGCCGCAGTCCTTGCCGCCGGCGACGGCGCGCGCCTCGCGGGCTGGTCGGGGATGACGCACTGCGGGGTGCTGCCTGAGGCCGGGCGCAACGTCGACCTCGCCGTGCCGGCGAGGCGGCACACCCACCTGCCCGGCCTCAGCGTCGTGCGATGCGATCCGTTGCCCGGTGAGGTCGTGCTCGTCGACGGCATCCCGAGCCACAGCATCGCCCGCCTCCTTCTCGACCTGGCACGCCGAGACGACGACGAGATACTCGAGTGGGCGTGGCGTCAGGCCATCTACACGAAGCAGCTCGATCTCCGGGAGATCTCACGGACCCTCCGCGCGCACCACGGGCGCCCGGGGACACCGGCGCTGCGTGCCCTCTACGAACGACGGCGCACGCTCGCGGGCGAGCTTCGCAACCGCTTCGAGGTCCTCACGCTCGGGATCATCCGGGAGGCCGGGCTCCCCGAACCGCTGTGCAACACCGCGTGGGAGGTCGCACCCGGCCTCGTCCTCAAGCCGGACTTCCGGATCCCCGAGCTCCGGCTCGTCGTCGAGTCCGACGGTCGCGACGGCCACGAGGACGTCGAGTTCCTGCTCTCCGACGACGAGCGTGACGCGCTCTACGCGGCGAACGGGCACGCGACCGAGCGCTTCACCTACTGGCAGGTCAAGCGCGAACGCGCGCGGGTCATCGCGCAGCTTCGGCGTCATCTCCCTGACGCCCGAGCCGCTGGGTGGTAGATCGCGGTTGCGTAGCAACCGTGAATCCACATTCACCGGGCGTGGGCGTGGGCGTGGGCGTGGGCGTGGGTGGGGGCCGCGCGGCGTCGGGCCCGGTTGCCATGATGGACCCATGCCTGACCGCGCCACCCGCGACGCCGTGGCCGAGGCCGTCTCGGTGGAGGCGGCACGGGCGGCCGCGGGTGCCTCGGGTGCGCGGGCGGCGACGGAGGGCGGCGCGGCGGGCGCGGCGGCCGCGGCCGGCAGCGGCACGACCGGCCCCCTCGTCGGGGAGCTGCGGCGGGCCGGCCTGCTGCCCCTGCTGGTGCTCCACTTCCTCGGGGAGGGGGCGTCGTACGGCAACGAGCTCATGGAGCGGGTCACGGCCACGACCGGCGGGCTGCTGAAGGTCAACCCGAACACGATGTACCCGCTGCTGCGCAAGCTCGAGTCCGACGGGTGCATCGTGGGGGAGTGGGAGCACCCCGAGCGGCGCTCGCGGCGCTACTACCGGCTGACGGACGACGGCGCCGCCGCCCGTGACGCGCTGCTGGCCGAGCTCGGCCCGCGGCTCGACGCCGTCGCCCGGGGCGTGGAGCTCATCCGCGCCGAGCTGTCACACTGATCTTCCTGCGTAGCGCGGGTTTTGCAGGACCCGTTGCAGGAGCAGGAAATGCAGGGTGCGGGTGCTACGTTCGGCGCTCGGCCGCGGGTACGGCGCCGCTCTGCGGTGCTCGGACGGCGGCTCCGAACCCCCTGCATGCCGCCCGCCCCGCTCTCCATCCGCCTGCTCGCCGCTGCCGTGCTGGCGACGCTCGTCGCCCTCTGCGCCGTCGTCCTGCCGGCCGCCGGCCAGGGGACGCAGGCCAGCCTGAGCACGAAGCAGAGCCGCGCGGCCGCCCTGCGCGCCGCGGTGGACGCGGAGACCGCGCGCCTCGGCCGGACCGAGGCGAGCCTCGCGCAGGCCCAGCAGCGCCTCGACGCCATCGTCGCCGACGCGAACGCCAAGCAGGCCCGTGTCCGCGCCGTCGGCGCCCAGATCGCCCGGACCCGCGAGGAGCTGCAGACGCTCGAGAACCGCATGCACCGCGCGTCCGTCGCGCTGCGCGACAACCTCGTCAGCGCCTACGAGCACCCGGAGCCGGACCTCGTGAGCTTCCTCCTCCGCGCCCGCAGCTTCGGTGACCTCCTCGAGTCGCGGGACTTCCTCAAGCGCATCCAGGCGAACAACTCGCGCATCCTCGACGCGACGCGGACGACCCGCATCCAGGTGGACGCCGAGGCCGGGCGCCTCGTCACCCTCCAGGCGAAGGCGAAGAGGCTCGCCGACGCCGTCCAGCAGCGGCAGGACGAGGCCGAGGTCGCCCGCCAGGCGATCCTCAACGTGCGCGCCCGCCAGCTCGCCCGCCGCGACGGCACCGCCGCGCAGCTCGCGAGCGTCCGCGCCCAGATCGCCGGCCTCCAGGCCCAGCAGCGCAAGGAGGCCGCCCGCGCCGCCCGCATCCGGCGGTCCGCCGTCGTCAGCGGCATCGGCGTGAACACCGGTGGCCTCGCCCAGCCGCCGGCCGGCGCCCCGGCCGCGGTCGCGAAGGTCATGGCCGCCGGCAACGCGATCGCCGGCCTGCCCTACGTCTACGGCGGGGGCCACGGCTCCTTCCAGGCGAGCGCCTACGACTGCTCGGGCTCGGTGAGCTACGCCCTCGCCGCCGCCGGCCTCGTCTCCAGCCCGCTCGACTCCACGTCGTTCGAGAGCTGGGGCCAGCCCGGGCCCGGCCGGTGGATCACCGTCTACGCGAACGCCGGCCACGCCTACATGGTCGTCGCCGGGTGGCGCTTCGACACCTCGGCGCTCAGCAGCGGCGGCACGCGCTGGAGCCGCCAGCTCCGCGACAACGTCGGCTTCGTCGCGCGCCACCCGCCGGGCCTCTAGCATCGCCGCGTGGCCCGCGTCTCCAGCACCGTCAGCGTCCCCTTCCCGACGAGCGTCGCGGAGGACCTCTGGTACGACACGAGCCGCTGGCCGAACTTCGTCGACGGCTTCGACCACGTCGTCAGGCGCGACGACACGTGGCCACGCACCGGTGGCGAGCTGACGTGGGACACGCGCCCCGGCGGCCGCGGGCGCGTCCTCGAGACCGTCGAGCGCTACGAGGCGCGCGTGAGCTGCGTCAGCCGCGTGGAGGACGAGACGCTCCTCGGCACCCAGACGATCAGCTTCGCCCCGCGCGAGCAGGGGACCGTCGTCACCCTCGAGCTGAAGTACGACCTCAAGCAGAAGAACGCCTTCAGCCCGATCGTCGACCTGCTGTTCATCCGGCGCGCGCAGACGCAGTCGCTGCAGCGCACGCTCTACCGCTACTCGCTCGAGCTGCGCTCGGACCACGACCCGCCGGCCTGAGCGGACGGACCGACGCGCGGGCCGCGGCCGCGCCGAACCTGGGACGATCCGCCCCATGCTCGTCAAGAAAGCCGCCGTCGTCGGCGCCGGCGTCATGGGCGGCCAGATCGCCCAGACCATCGCGGCCGCCGGCGTCGACGTCCTCCTCAAGGACGTCCGCCAGGAGCTCGTCGACCGCGGCCTGCAGGAGGCGCGCACGGTCACGGCCGGGACCTTCGCGAAGCAGGTCGACAAGGGCCGCCTGACCGACGCCGAGGCGACCGCGAAGGTCGACGAGGTCATGGGCCGCATCCACGGCACGACGACCTACGACGGCTTCGGCGACGTCGACTTCGTCATCGAGGCGGTCCCGGAGCGGATCGAGATCAAGCAGGCCGTCTTCGGGGAGCTCGACGCCGTCACGCCCGGCCACGCGATCCTCGCCTCCAACACCTCCGGCCTCTCGATCACCGAGATCGGTGAGGCGACGCTGCGGCCCGAGCGGATCGTCGGCTTCCACTACTTCTACCCGGCGGCGGTCATGCCGCTCATCGAGATCATCGAGGGGGAGGAGACCGCGCCCGAGACCGTCCAGGCCGCGACGATCTTCGCCCAGGCGATCCGCAAGACGCCGATCACCTGCGCCGAGGTGCCGGGCTTCGTCGTCAACCGCATCCTCATGTCCGGCCTCAGCGAGGTCTGGCGGCTCACCGAGGAGCAGGACCTCTCGATCAAGGCGGTCGACGAGCTCATCACCGCGGCGAAGGTCTCACCGATGGGGCCCTACTTCCTCGTCGACCTCCTCGGCCTCGACACGACCTTCCACGTCGCCCACCACATGCTCGAGGCGTACGGCGAGGAGCGCTTCTACGTCCACGAGGGGATGGCGACGCAGGTCGCCGCCGGCAAGCTCGGTGCGAAGACCGGCGGGGAGGGCTTCTACCTCCGGGGTGAGCCGGTCGTCGGCGGGAAGGGCGTGCCGCAGGACGACGAGATCGCGCGGCTGCTGCGCCTGAAGACGTTCACCGAGGCCGCGCTCGTCCTGCAGGAGGACGTCGCGACCCACCGCGACATCGACGTCGGCATGATGGCCGGCGCCGGCCTGGACCCACGCCGCGGCCTCTTCCCGCCGTTCATGCAGGCGGACATGACCGGCCTGGACGTCCTCCTCGAGGAGCTCGAGGCGGCCGCCGCCGAGTACGGCCCGGCGTTCGCGCCGCCGCGCATCCTCCGCCGCCTCGTCGCGCAGGGCCGCCTCGGCCAGAAGAGCGGGCAGGGCTTCTACGCCTACCCGCAGCCCGACGCCGAGCAGCCCGCGGGGGACGGCGCCGTCGTCCTCCTCGAGACCCGGGGGGACGTCGCCATCGCCTGGCTCGCGAACGGGCCGATGAACGCGCTGAGCCCGACGGCGATCGCGCACCTCACGCAGGTCTACGAGGCCGCGAAGGCGGGCGGCGCGCGCGCCTTCCTGCTCGCCTCCTCGAACCCGCTCGTGTTCTGCGCCGGGGCCGACATCAAGGCCTTCGGCGAGCTGGACGAGACGACCGGCCCGCGCTTCTTCGACGACGCCCACGCGCTCCTGCGGTCCTTCGAGACCGACCCGATCGTGACGCTCGCCGCGATCAACGGCCTCGCGTTCGGCGGCGGCTGCGAGATCGTCATGGCCTGCGACGTCCGGCTCGCCGCCCGCTCGGCGAGCTTCGGCCAGCCGGAGATCAAGCTCGGCATCGTGCCCGGCTTCGGCGGCACCCAGCGCCTCCCGCGGCTCGTGGGGGAGAACAAGGCGCTGGAGATGAACCTCCTCGGCGACCCGATCTCCGCCACCGAGGCCTTCGAGTTCGGCCTCGTCAACCGCCTCGTGCCCGACCACGAGCTCTTCGACGCCGCCCTCGCCTGGGCGCAGCGCGTCGCCGCGCAGGCGCCGCTCGCGGTCGCGCAGATCAAGGCCGTCAGCGGCAATCCCGACCTCGACGCCGGCATCGCCGCCGAGAAGGCCGCCATCCGGCAGGTCTTCCCGTCCGCCGACGCGCAGGAGGGGATCGCCGCCTTCCTCGCCAAGCGCGCGCCCGTCTGGCAGGGCCGCTGAGCGGTGACCGCCTCCACCGACCCCGCGCGGCTCGCGGCCCTGCTCGGCGCCGCGCGCTTCCCGGTGGCGCTCACCGGCGCCGGGATCTCGGTCCCCTCCGGCATCCCGGACTTCCGCACCCCCGGCACCGGCCTGTGGGAGAACGTCGACCCGATGCAGGTCGCCCACATCGACGCGTGGCGGGCCGACCCGGCCCGCTTCTGGCACTTCTACGGGCACCGCTTCCAGACGCTGGGCGACAAGCAGCCGAACGGGGCGCACGCCGTCCTCGTCGAGCTCGAGCGCCGCGGCCTGCTCCGGGCGGTCGTGACCCAGAACATCGACATGCTCCATCGCCGGGCGGGGACGACCGAGCTCGTCGAGATGCACGGGACGATCGAGCACTCCTCGTGCCTGACGTGCGGTGCGCAGTACGCGCTGCCCGAGGTGCAGGAGCGGCTCGCGGCGGCGGACGACGGGGTCCCGCCGTGCGACTGCGGGCGGCCGCTGAAGCCCGACGTCGTCCTCTTCGGCGAGCACCTGCCCGCCGACGCGATGGAGCGCGCGATCGCGCTCATGGAGGAGGCCGACCTCCTGCTCTGCGTCGGCTCGTCGCTCGAGGTCCACCCCGTCGCCGGGCTGCCGGACATCGTCCTCGCGGGCGGGGGCGACGTCGCGGTCGTCACGGCCGGAAGGACGCACCTCGACGGCCGCGCCGCCGTGCGGCTCGGCGGGGACATCGTCGACGAGCTCCGGGCGGTCCTCGCGGCGCTCTGACGGGCCGCGGGGCGCCGCGACCGGCTAGGTCAGGCCGAGGGTCGTGCGCACGCGCAGCGCCGCCTCGAGGCGGCCCACGGCGAAATCGACGTCGGCCGCGCTCGCGTCGTCCAGGCCGCCCTGCAGCGCGGCGTTCGCGGCGCTCGCGACGCTCTGCCGCAGCTCGCGCAGCGCCTCCAGGCGCGCGCCGAGGTCGGCGCCCTCCGCCCACGGCTCGAGCTCCGCGATCGCCGCCTCGAGCGCGACGCGCAGCTGCAGGGCCGCCTCGCGGGTCCGGCCCGCGTCGAGGTCGAGGCGTGCGCGCAGCGTCAGCTCCTCGGCGGCGAGCGCCACGTCGCGTCCGCTGAGGATCGCGGCGAGCCGCTCCTGCGGGCGCAGGATCGCCTCGCGCTTGCCCCGGATCGTGTTCTTGCCGGGCGGCGGCAGCTCCACCGCGGTCGTCCAGCGGCCGTGGGCCACCGCCTCGCCCTCGCCGACGCCGGCGCGCACGACGAGGGCCTGGCCACGTGAGACGTCCCGGACGAAGGCGTCCATCGCGGCCGTGCGGTAGGCGTGCAGGACGCCGTTGAGGATGTCCACCGCCTCATCGGCCTCGGCGGCGAGGTCGGTCGTCTTCATCCACGCCTGCGCGGCCGCGTCGTCGGCGAGCGGGTCGGCCCGCACGAGCGTCGCCCGCGTCGTGGGGACGGGCGTCGGCTCGGGCCCGGGCTCGGCGACCTTCGCCTTCGGCTTGCGGCCGAGCATCCCGCGCCGTTCGCTCGCGCCGAGGACGGTCACGACGAGGACGTGCGACGGCTGCCCCGCGTGCCCGCGCAGGACGTAGCGCCCCTCGGGCGGACCGATCTGCCACGGGAACTCGAGCTGGACGAAGGCGAAGAGGGGCATGCGAGGGGGGAGGCTACGGTGCGGGCACGACGGGCGGGGCGGTCGGACGGGCGTGAGGCCGCCCCGGACGACCGCGCGCCCCTTGACGGGGCGCGCGGGACGACGTGGTGCCGGCCCCGCGGGCCGGAGGCGCTAGTCGCCCTTCTTCGTGCCCTTGGCGACCTTGATCGCGTCCTTGGAGGGCCTCACGGCAACCGTCGGGTTCTCGATCGTCCCGATGCGCGAGATGAGCTTGATCCACTGCTCGGGCTTGAGGACGGCGTCGAGCTGACGGGCGGCCTTGCTGTTGCTGTTGTACAGCGGGGCGAAGCCGACGTGGATGTGGTCGTTGTGGTCCGGGAGGGACAGGGTGTTGTCGGTCCCGGCGAACGTCATCAGCGAGATGATCTGGTGCGGCTTCATCGTGCCCTGGAGCGTGAGGAGCCGGCGGATCGTGATGTCGGTGATCGACCCCGGGCCCTGGTGGCCGAGGATCGGGATGCCGTTGATCTTCGAGATGTCCACGGCGTTGCCGGAGGAGTGCTCGGAGATGTTGCCCGACGACGTCAGCAGCGAGTGGTTGCCGCGCAGCGAGGAGATCGTCGGCTTCAGCCCGGACGCGGTGAGGAACTCGAGCGTCGCGAGCACGCGGCGGTCGATCGCCCCGGCCTTGATGTCGTTCTCGCCACCGGAGTAGATGTCGATGCTCGGGTCCTCGAGGACACGGCGCTGCAGCTGCTCCTTGGAGAGCAGGAGGATCTGGCCGATCGACGGGTTCTTGCCGTCGGTCCCGAAGAACGGGTTCTTGCCCGCCGCGCGGTAGATCGCGGTGGACTCGAGGAGCTTCCAGCCGTCGAGGATCGGCTTCGGGTCGATGCGCGGCGCGCCGCGGCCGGCCGGGCGGATCTCGAACCGCACGTGCGGGGCCATCGTCGAGGACGTCGTCCCGATGCGGCCGAGGATCGTGCCGGCGATGACCTTCGAGCCGGCCTTCAGCGGCTTGATCGTCACGTCCGAGCGCTTGAGGCCGAAGACCTGCGTGAAGTAGCTCTTGAACGAGGTGCCGGCCTCGGTCGTGTTCAGCAGCTGCTCCTCGCCGCCCTCCTTCAGCGCGCGGGGGCGTGACGGGTTGGCGAAGAGGCGCTGCTTGGACACCGACGCGGTCGCCTTGGCGATCGTGTCGACGGCGTCCGCCGCGGCGACCTTCGTGGCGCCGATCGTCTTCGCGACCTTGGCCACCTGGGCGCCCGCGGAGGCGGGGGCGGTCGGCGCCGGGTCCTTCGGCGTGAGGCTGTCGATCGAGATGTCGCGGGTCGGGTCCGCGGGCCGCGACTCGGACTTCGGCACCGGGTAGGACGGGGCGAGCTTCTTCAGGCCGCCGTAGGTGTACGTGTTGCCGTACACGTCCTGCAGCTGGATGAAGCGGCCGAGGCGCTTGCTGTGGCCGAGCTTGAGGATGCGGCCGTCCTGCACCGCGATGACCGGCGCGCCGGCCTTCGCGAAGATGTCCACGGAGCGGCGCGTCGAGGACGAGCCCACGGGCATGGCCGCGTTCTTGCCCTTCGCGACCCGGCGGGTCGCGTCGCGCTCGTTGATGTCGTCCGCGTAGGACGCCGTCGCGTGCACCGGGAAGTGGCCCTGCGTCAGCCCGGTCAGCGAACCGACCAGATCCGACGGCAGCCCGCCGATGAGCCGGGCGCGCATGAGGACCGAGTCCACGTACCAGTCGGCGTGGTTGTAGGCGAAGATCGCCTTGCGGATGTCCTTGTCGCCGCCGGCGGCCTTGAGGTAGCGCGCGGCGGAGAAGATGGCGTCGACCGGGTTGTACGGGTCCTTGCTGCCGTCGTCGTTCGCGTCCACGCCGTACTGCTTGAACGTCGCGGGGAGGAACTGCATCCAGCCGACGGCGCCGGCGGACGAGGTCGAGAGGTTGCGGCCGTAGTCGGTCTCGATCTCGTTGATCGCGGCCAGAACCTCCCAGCGGATCCCGTACTGGGTGCCGGCGGCCTGGTAGATCGAGAGGAGGAACGGCGGGATGCGGAACTTGTCGATGAAGAAGTTCGGCACGCCGATCGGCGCGGGCCCCGGGAGCGCGAACGAGAACGTCGGGTTCTCCGCGGTCGGGACGCCGGCGGAGTCCCGGCCGGCGCCGGCCGGGACGGGCTGGCCCGTCTTCGAGTCCACGGGGGCCGCGGTGGGGGCGGCGATCGCGCCGGACAGCGCCTTCGCGGGCGCCTTGCGCGTCTTCTTGCCCGTCGTGGCCTGCGCCTGCGGGGTAGGCGAGGCGACCTGCGGCGTGCTCGACGGCGCAGCGGGCGTCGACGACGGGGCAGCCGGAGGCGTGGCCGGCGGGGCCGCGGGCGGGGTCGCGGCGACCGGGCCGCTCGACGTGATCGCGATGACCGGCAGCGAGATGCCGGGCAGCTTGATCTGGTTCAGCGGGGTGCCCGGGGGCACGTCCACCTGGACCTGCACCTGGGTGCCCCCGAGCAGCGTGACGGTGACCGTCTGCAGCTCCGCGGAAGCGGGATAGACAGCCGCCCCGAATCCGGCGGAGAAAACCCCCGCCGCAGCCATTCCGGACAGCAGCTTGCGCTTGTTCATGCTTGGAAAATTCCTCCCACCGACTCCGCCGACCCGAGAACGATCGTTCCCAGACGGCCGTCACCCTACCACGGGTGTCTGACCTGGACGGGCAGCCTACCCGGCTCGTCGACGGGATTGCAACGCTGAAGCGCTTGGACCAGGACGAATTTTGACGGGGTGTCGAAACAGCCTGTCCGTGCACCGATATCGAACACGGCGTTCGGGAGTTGCGGGCGTGTGACCAGGCGCCTGGTCGACCGTCTCGTGTGACCAAGGAAGATCGCGTGGGTACATTGGCCCGAGCACCCTGCACGATGCACCCCACCCAGGAGACGGACATGAGCAGTGACGAGAAGGGCCCGCGCGAGCGGATCACGCGCGCCGGCGAGGACGCGATCGGCAAGCTCGCGCAGGACATCCTCGAGAACCCGCTCGTCACCGGCGCGGTCTCGCGCGCCTTCGAGGCCCGCGAGAAGGCCGTGCAGGCGCAGGAGGTCGCGATGGGCGCGCTGAACATCCCGTCCGCGGCCGACATCGAGCGCCTGACGCGCCGGGTGCGCTCCGTCTCCCAGCGCCTGGAGGGCATCGAGGACGGCGTCGACCGCCTCGACGAGCGCTTCGGCGACACGCGCAGCTCCGGGGACGTCGAGCAGCGCCTCGGGCGCATCGAGCAGCAGCTGAACCGGCTCGTGTCCGACGTCGCCGCGATCCGCTCCGCCCTGCCCGAGGGCCAGGAGCCGGTCCCGACGAGCCAGGAGCGCCTCTCCGTCTCCGCGGAGTAGGACGCCGGACCGGGCGCGATCGCGCGCCCTGCAGGCGACGTCGCGGCCCCGCGCCGGTCAGGCGGGGTCGGGACGCCCGACCGCCCCCGCCGCGCCGACCGGCCCGGGCGTCAGCGTCGCGGCGACGACGACGAGCGTGAACGCCGCGAGGCGCAGCGTCACGCCGCCCGCCCCAGACGGCAGCGGCTCGCCGAAGACGACGAGCCCCGACGCGATCGTGCAGAGGTTCGCCGCCGCGCTCGTGACCGCGATGACGGGCACCGCGTCGCCGACCTGGAGCGAGCGCGCGCTCGTCACGAGCCCGACGAGCGAGAGCACGGTGATGACGATCACGAGCGGCGCGACGACGAGCGCGCCCGCGCCGAGATCCCCGGTCGCCGCCTTGATCGTGATGTCGCTTGCGCCCCACTGCAGCCCGGCCGCCGCCGCGAGCAGCGGACCGGCGAGGGACGGGCCCGTCCGGCCCGCGAGGACCATGAGCGGCACCGTCGTGAGCGTCAGCCCGCCGACGTAGAGGACGAGCGTCAGCGCCGTGTAGTCGCTGTGCTTGGAGTCGCCGGTGTCGCCGAGCGTGGCGGCGAGGATCGCGAGGCCGGCCGCGGTGAGCGCCACGCCGAACCACTCGCGGCGGGAGACCGAGAGCCCGAAGAGCCGGTCGGCGACGACGGTGAGCAGGACGAGCCCGCCGGCGATGATCGACTGCACGAGCGAGATCGGGGCGAGCGCGAGCGCGCCGACGTGGAGGAACCACGAGCTCGTCGCGACGATGATCCCGATCGTCCACCAGCGGTTCGAGAAGAGCGCCACGGTCGAGCGGACGGGGTGGCGCCACTCGACGGGCGGGGCCTCGGCGGCGCCGCGGTGCTTGAAGAGGAACCCGAGGATCGACACGAACGCCGTCGCGAGGGCGAGCAGGAGCCCGAGCTGGACCGAGAGCGGCACGGGTCAGGCCTGCCCGCCGGCGCCGACGGCCGCACCCGGGGACGGCGTCGCGCCGGGGGCGGGGAGGCCGAGCGCGTGCGCCGCGGCGTGGGCGGCCGCGGTCACCGCCTCGAGGTGGGCGTCGTCGTCGACGGCGGGCACCTCGTCGCCGACGGGACCCGTGACGACGAGGATCGCGGCGGCGGGCAGCCCGTGGTTCGCCGCGACCTGGAGGACGGCGGCGCTCTGCAGGTCGGTCGCGACCGCGCCGGCGGCGACCCAGGCCGCGATGTCGGCGGCCGGCGGGTGGGGGAGGTCGGCACTCGCGACGAGGCCGGCGGTGACCGGGACCCCGCCCGTATTCGCGCGCAGGCGCGCGAGGAGGGTGGGGTCGGGGAGGACCGCCGGGCCGGCGCCGAGCGTGCGGGAGGGGCCGTCGGCGGCGAGCGCGCCGGTGACGGCGATGGCGGTGCCCGCGGGCGCGGTCGTCCCGTCGGCGCCGGGCAGCGCACGGGCGGTCCCCACCCGGACGAAGGTCTCGAGGCCGAGCCGGGCGAGCTCGCCGGTGATGATCGCGGCGCTCGCCGCGCCGAGGCCGGTGGCCTGGATCGTCAGCGGCTCGCCGTCCGCGGCGGTGCCCGTGTAGCCCCACAGCCCGCGGGCGTGGTTGAACATGATCGGGCGCTCGGTGAGCGCCGTGGCCAGGACCAGGCACCGCGCCGGATCGCCGCAGAGGATGCCCCGCGGGGCGAGGCCCGTCGTCGGCCTGAGGTGATGCACTTGTGCCGACACCGGCGACTAAGGATAGAGTCGCGCCGTGGCCAAGCGAGATGACAAGAAGAAGAGCGCGAAGCAGTCGCGCGCCGAGGCCGTCCGTGCGGCGGTCGATCAGGCGTTCCAGGCGACTGCCGACCAGGCCGAGGGCACGCAGAAGCGCGTCCAGGAGCTGGCCGACGAGCTGTCCTCGGTCGCCGGCCGGCTGCGCGACACCCTCGAGGGCGCCCGCCCGGCGCAGGCGACGGACATCGACGCCCTGCGCGCCGACCTCGCCGCGCTGACCGCGCGCGTCTCGGCCCTCGAGTCCAAGCCCGCCGCGCCGGCCCGCCGGGCCCCGGCGGCCCGCAAGCCCGCCGCGCGCAAGCCCGCCCCCGCCGCTGCGCCCCGGCCCGCGGCCGCCGCGAAGCCCGCCGCCGCCGTCGCCAGGCCCGCGGCGACGCCGGCGAAGCCCGCCGCCGCCAAGCCCGCCGCCGCGAAGCCGGCCGCGCGCAAGCCGGCCGCCGCCCGTGGCACCGCCGCGAGCAAGGTCCCGGCCGCCCGTGCCGCCGCCCGTCGCTCTGCGGCCTCCAAGCGCCCGTCCTAGCCGGCGGGCGCACTGCCCGTCCCGCGAGGAGCCGTAACGCCGTGGCCGCGCCCGCCTTCCACTCCTCCGACGAGTTCCGCGCGGTCATGGACCGCATCTTCACGATGCTCAGCGAGCACCCGGCCATGGGTCCCCGCCTGCGCGCGGCCGACGTCCCGCAGCGCTTCGCCTTCTCCGACGTCGGCCTCGTCGTGAACGTCCGCGCCACGCGCGAGGGCGAGGACGGGAACCTCGTCTGGGTCTGGTCGGACGACATCGACTGGGAGCCCGCCGTCCGCATGGAGATGTCGTCGGAGACCGCCAACCGCTACTTCCAGGGCAAGGAGTCGATCGCGCTCGCGGTCGCACGCCGACGGATCAAGACGACGGGTGACCTGCGCGCCGCGCTGTCGCTCATCCCGATCACCAAGCCGGTCTACTCGGCGTTCACGGAGGTCGTGGACGCCGAGTACCCGCACCTGCGCGTGTGACGGGGACGACACCCAGCACCGCCGATGTCGCCCGGCGCGTCGGGGTCACGCCCGCGACCCTGAAGCGCTGGGTCAGCGGCGGCGTGGTCCCCCTCGGCGACGCGGGCTGGACGCAGGGCATGATCGCCCACGCCCGGATCGTGGCGCGCCTGCGCGAGCGCGGCCACCCGCTCGCCGAGATCAGGCAGGCGACCGACGACGGCCGCCTCGCCTTCGGGTACGCCGAGGACCTCCTGCGCGTCGACGAGCCCGACTACACGCTCGCGGAGGCGGCGAAGGAGACGGGGCTCGAGCCCGCGCTCATCGAGCGGATCGGGTCGTCGCTCGGCTTCAGCGTGAGCTGGACCGCGCAGATCACCGAGGACGACGTGCAGATGCTGCGCTACAGCGCCGCCGCGCTCGCCGCCGGCCTGCCGCTCGTCGCGTTCCTGCAGATGTGCCGCGTCTACGGGCAGGCGCTCGCCCAGGTCGCCGACGCGGAGGTCCGCCTCTTCCACCTGTACGTCCACGAGCCGCTCATGCGCGAGGGCATACCCGGCCTGCAGATGGCCGAGGAGATGGAGGGGCTGACGCGCCAGCTGCTGCCGCTCGCCAGCCCGCTGATGGACCACCTGCACCAGCGCTTCCTGCACCACTTCGTCGAGCAGGACGTCATCGGGCACATGGAGTCCGACCTCTCCGAGACGCAGCTCGACCTCGGGCGCCTGCGCGTCGCGATCGCCTTCGCCGACCTCGCGGGCTACACGCGCCTCACCGAGGAGCAGGGTGAGGAGGAGGCGGTCGGCGCCGTCGAGCGGTTCGTCGAGGCGGTCGAGCACACGCTGCCCGAGGACGCGCGCGTCATCAAGACGATCGGCGACGAGGTCATGGTCGTCGGCTCGGACCCCGCGGCGCTCGTCGACTGGGCAGTCGGCTTCCAGTCGCTCATGACCGAGCGGCCGCTGCCGCGCATCGGCGTCCACTACGGCGAGACGCTCTACCGCGACGGTGACTACTACGGGCGCGAGGTGAACCTCGCCGCCCGCGTCGCCGCCCGCTCGGCCGGCGGCGAGGTCATCGTCACGCGGCCGCTCGTCGACGCCGCCGGCCCGCACCTCGAGTTCGAGCGGATCGGCGAGGTGCGCCTGAAGGGCTTCACCGACCCGACCGAGCTCTTCCTCGCGTCGCTCATCGACGAGTAGCGGCCGCCGGGGCCGCCTACACTCGGGCCGATGACGGCGGCCGTCACCGACGCGGTGCTCGCGCGGGTGCGCGCCACCGGCCTGCTCCCGGACGGCGGCGCGGTCATCGTCCTGCTCAGCGGGGGCCAGGACTCCGTCTGCCTGCTCGACGTCGCGGTGGCGCTCGCCGGGCGCGACGCGGTGCGCGCGCTGCACGTCGAGTACGGGCTGCGCGACGAGGCGGCCGGCGACGCCGACCACTGCGCGGCGCTCTGCCGCCGCCTCGAGGTGCCGCTCGACGTCGAGCACGCGCGCCGGCCGCCGGAGAGCGGCAACCTCCAGGCCTGGGCCCGGGACGCGCGCTACGCGGCCGGGGCGCTCGCCGCCGCGGCATCGGGCGCCCGGCTGGCGGCCGGCCACACCGCGACCGACCAGGTCGAGACGATCCTCTACCGCCTGGCGACCTCGCCGGGCCGGCGGGCGCTGCTCGGGATGCCGGTGCGGTCCGGACGGCTCGTGCGGCCGCTGCTCGGGGTGACGCGCGAGGAGACCGCGGCGTACTGCGCGGCCCGCGGTCTCGGCTGGCGGACGGACGCCACGAACGAGACCGACCGCTACGCGCGGGGACGCATCCGGCACGGCCTCGTCCCCGCGCTGGAGGCGGTGGACGGGCGGGCGGCCGCGAACGTCCTGAACACCGCCGCGCTGCTCCGCGACGAGGCCGAGGTGCTCGGCACCGTCGTGGAGACCGCGCTGGCCGGGCGGGACCACATCGCGGTCGACCAGCTCGCGCGGCTGCCGGTCGCGCTCGCCCGGCTCGTCGTCCGGGAGCTCGCCGAGCGGGCGATCGGCGGGCGACCGTGCCCGCGGGCGGCGGCCCGGCTGCCGGAGCTGCTCGAGCTCGGCGACGGGGCGCTCGACGTGGGGGACGGGGCGCGCGCGCTCGTCGCCGGCGGGGTGCTGCGCTTCGGGCGGACACCGCCCCGGCCCGCGCGCGGGGATACGGTGGACGCCGCATGACCGCCGCCGACGACATCGACCCCGCCGAGGCCCAGCGCCGCGCCGAGGCCGCCATCCGCAGCGCGGCCGCGACGGCCCTCGGCGTCCCGCTCGAGCCCCGCACGATGGCGCTCCCCGGCGGCGCCACCGCGGACGTCGACGGCGTCGACGCCGCCCAGACCGTCTTCGCCGAGCTCTTCGCCCGCCGCGGGCGCCTGAAGGGGCCGCAGCTCGACAAGGTCGCCCGCGACGCGCTGAAGCTCACGACGCTCGCGCGCGCCTACGCCCACCCCGCGCCGCCGCGTCTCGTCATCGCCTTCGCGGACGAGGCCGCCGCCGCGTCGGTCACCGGCGGCAGCTGGCTCGCCGAGGCGCTCCGGACGTGGGGCATCGAGGTGCTGGTGGTGGACGCCGGCCCCGCCTGACCGCCCGCGGCCGCGGCGAGGACGGCGGACGGCGGACGGCGGACGGCGGGTCCGCCGGCTCAGAGGAGGGCGAGGACGGCAGACGGCAGGTCCGCCGGCGCGCGGCACAGCGAGACGGCGCCCGCCGCGACGAGCTCGGCCTCGTCGCCCGCGCCCCACAGGACGCCGACGCACGGCAGCCCGTGGGCCCGGGCGCCCTCGACGTCGTGCGAGCGGTCGCCGACCATGACGGCGCGGGACGGGCCGCCGAGGGCCGCGAGGGCGTGGCCGACCGTCGTCGCCTTGTCGTCGCGGGCCGGCGGGACGGGGCCGCACACCGCGCTCAGGCGTCCCGCGAGCCCGAGCCCCTCGACGAGCGCGACCGCGAGGTGCTGCGCCTTCGACGTCGCGACCGCGAGGGTGCAGCCCGCGGCCACGAGCACGTCGAGGGCCTCCGGGATGCCGGCGTACACCGGCGTGAGACCGAACATGAGCTCGGCGTACCGCGCGCGGTAGCCGGCGATGACCTCGTCGAGCCCGGGGTCGTCGGCCGGCCGGTCGAGCAGCGTGCCGAAGGTGTGGTGCAGCGGCGGCCCGATGAACGGCCGCAGCTCGGCGGCCGTCCGCTCGCGCTCCCCGTTGGCGACGAGCGTCGCGTTCATCGCGGCGGCGATCCCGGCCGGGGAGTCGGCGAGCGTCCCGTCGAGGTCGAGGAGGACGGCGGGGGCGGGCGTATCCGGTGTCATTCGGTGCCGAAGATGCGGTCGCCCGCGTCGCCGAGGCCCGGGCGGATGAAGCCGCGGGCGTCGAGGCCGCGGTCGAGCGCCCCGGCGGTGATCGGGACGTCCGGGAACGCCGCGTGAACCGCCGCGACGCCCTCCGGGGCGGCGACGAGGCAGACGAGGCGCAGGTCCCGGGCACCGGCGCGGCGCATCCGGGTCAGGGCGGCGACGGCGCTGCCGCCGGTCGCGAGCATCGGGTCGACGACGAAGACCGTCGACGCCTCGACCCCGGCCGGGAGCGACTCGTAGTAGTCCTCCGGCTGGAGCGTCTCCTCGTTGCGGCGCATCCCGAGATGGCCGACGGCGGCGTCGGGCACGAGGCGGAGGAAGCCGTCGACCATGCCGAGGCCGGCCCGCAGCACGGCGACGACCATGACGGGGTGGGCGAGCGCGGCGCCGGTCGTCTCCTCGAGCGGGGTGCGCACGGTGACCTCGGCGACCGGCACGTCGCGCAGCGCCTCGTACGCCAGCGCGCCCGCGGCCTCGGCCAGGGCGGCGCGGAACTGCTCACGGCCGGTGGCGACGGAGCGCAGCACCGCGATCTGCCGCGCGAGCAGGGGGTGGTCGACGACATGGAGCGGACGCAAGACCATCAGGGTGACAAACGGCGCGGAGGCCACGCGCTACGGTGCGACCGATGCAGCCGGACCGCAACGTCGAGCTGAAGGCCCGCGACCCGGACCCGGCCGCCACCCTCGCCACCGCGCTCGCCTTCGGGGCCCGCGAGGTGGGGACGCTGCGGCAGCGCGACACGTACTTCCCCGTGCCGTCCGGGCGGCTGAAGCTCCGCGAGGAGGACGGCGCCGGCGCGCAGCTGATCGCCTACCAGCGCGAGGACGCCGCGACCGCCCGCACGAGCGCCTACCGCCGCGTCGACGTGCCCGACGCCGCCGCGCTCATCGCCGCCCTCGAGGACGTCCACGGCCGCGGTCCCGTCGTCGCGAAGACTCGTCGCCTCCTGCAGTGGGAGAACGTCCGCATCCACCTCGACGACGTGGAGCGGCTCGGCCACTGGCTCGAGCTCGAGGCCGTCGCCGACCGCGACGCCGAGGACCTGGCCGCCGATCACGGCCGCGTCGCCGCGCTCCGCACCGCCCTCGGCATCACCGACGAGCGGGTCGTCGCCGAGGGGTACGCCCAGCTCCTCACGCGCGCCGACGCCCCCGCCGACCTCGTCGAAGGCGCCCGCGTCGCGATGGGACGCGCGCACGCGCCCTACTCGCACTTCCGCGTCGGCGCCGCCCTGCGCGCCGGGGGCGACGCCGCCGGCGTCCACCTCGGCGCGAACGTCGAGAACGCCGCCTACCCGCAGTCCCAGTGCGCGGAGGCGAGCGCGATCGGCGCCCTCGTCGCCGCCGGCCACACGCGCATCGTGGAGGTCGCCGTCATGGCCGACACGCCGCTCGTCACGCCGTGCGGCGGCTGCCGCCAGCGCCTCTCCGAGCTCGCCGGCCCGGACACGCCGGTGCACCTCTGCGGCCCCGAGGGCGCCCGCCGCACCGTCACCCTCGGCAGCCTCCTCCCGCTGGCCTTCGACGAGCAGGCGCTCGCATGACCGACGCCGCCCGCCACCTGCTCGACCGCCACGGCGACGCGGTCCGCGCCGACATCGCGCTCATCCTCGGGTCCGGCCTCGGAGGGCTCGCCGACGCCGTGCAGGACGCGGTCGCGATCCGGTACGCGGACCTGCCGGGCTTCGCCGCCTCGACGGTGAGCGGCCACGCCGGGCGGCTCGTCGTCGGGACGCTCGCGGGCCGCCGCGTCGCCGTCCTCCAGGGGCGCGCGCACGTCTACGAGCTCCCGCCCGCCCACGCCGGCCCCGCCCTGACCGTCGGCGTCCGCACCGTCGCGGCGCTCGGCGCCACGACCCTCGTCGCGACGAACGCCGCGGGCTCGCTGCGGCCCGAGGTCCCGCCCGGGCACCTCATGGTCCTGAGCGACCACATCAACCTCATGGGCGTCAACCCGCTCGTCGGCCCGAACGACGACGCGCTCGGGCCGCGGTTCGTCGGGCTCGGCGACGCCTACGACGCGGGCCTGCGCGCGCAGCTCCTCGCCGCCGCGCAGCGCGCCGGCGTCCCGCTCGCCGAGGGCGTCTACCTCGCCGTCAGCGGGCCCTCCTTCGAGACACCGGCCGAGATCCGCGCCTTCCGCACCCTCGGCGCCGACGCCGTCGGCATGTCGACCGTCCCCGAGGTGATCGTCGCCCGCCACGCGGGGCTCCGCGTCGCGGCGATCTCCGCGATCACGAACCTCGCGGAGGGGATGGGCGGCGAGCCGCTCTCCCACGAGCAGACGCTCGCGAGCGCCGCCGACGGCGCCCGCCACCTGCAGACCCTGCTCACCACCGTCCTCCCGGAGCTCTGAGTCGATGCCCGACCCCATCAGCCTGCTCGACCTCACGAGCCTGAACGACGACGACACCGCCGCGGTCGTCGACGCGCTCTGCGTGAAGGCCATCACCCCGGCCGGACCCGTCGCCGCGGTGTGCGTCATGCCGCGGTTCGTGTCGGTCGCCGCGGAGGCCCTCGACGGGACCGGCGTGCGCGTCGCCACCGTCGCGAACTTCCCCGCCGGGGAGGACGACGCCGACGGCGCCGCGCGCGACACCGCCTCGCTCGTCGACGAGGGCGCGGACGAGGTCGACGTCGTCGCGCCGTGGCGCGCGCACCTCGCCGGCGACCACGAGGCGGTCGAGCGGCTCGTCGCCGCCTGCGCCGCGGAGTGCCCGGGCCACCTGAAGGTGATCCTGGAGACCGGATCCCACGGCGACGCGGCGGCCACCCGCGCGATGGCCGACGCCGCCCTCCGCGGCGGCGCCGCCTTCCTCAAGACGTCGACGGGCAAGGTCGGCCCCGGCACGGACCTCGCGAGCGCGCGCATCCTGCTCGAGGCCGTCGCCGCCCACGACCGCCCGGCGGGCGTGAAGATCTCCGGCGGCGTGCGCACCCGCGCGGACGCGGAGGCCTACCTCGCCCTCGCCGAGGAGGTCATGGGCATCGCCTGGGCCTCGCCGTTCACCTTCCGCTTCGGCGCGAGCACGCTCCTCGACGACCTCCTGGCGACCCGCGCGCCGGCCGCCGGCGGATGAGCGACGGGCCCGCGCTCCTCCCCGCGGAGCTCATCCGGCGCAAGCGCGACGGCGGCGCCCTCACCCGCGACGAGCTCCACGCGATCGCGTCGGCGATCGCGGACGGCGGCTTCTCCGACGCCCAGGTCGGCGCCTTCGCGATGGCCGTCTTCCTCCGCGGGTTCACCGACCCCGAGCGTGTCGCCTTCACCGAGGGCCTGCGCGACAGCGGCACGGTCCTGCGCTGGGACCACCTCGACGTCCCGGTTGTCGACAAGCACTCGACGGGCGGGGTGGGGGACAAGGTGAGCCTGCTGCTCGCGCCGATCCTCGCCGCCTGCGGGACGGCGGTCCCGATGATCTCCGGGCGCGGCCTCGGCCACACCGGCGGGACGCTCGACAAGCTCGACGCGATCCCCGGCTACGTCAGCACCCCCGGCCTGGGTCGCCTGCGGGCCGCGATCGAGGCGGCGGGCTGCGCCGTCGTCGGCCAGACGGACGACCTCGCCCCGGCCGATCGACGCCTCTACGCCATCCGCGACGCCTCCGGCTCGGTCGAGACCCGCGACCTCATCGTCCCGTCGATCCTCTCGAAGAAGCTCGCCGCCGGGCTCGGGGCGCTCGTCCTCGACGTCAAGCACGGCTCGGGCGCCTTCATGGAGGACGTCGACGACGCCCGCGAGCTCGCCCGCACGCTCGTCGCCGTCGCGACCGGCGCGGGGCTGCCGGCGGTCGCGCTGCTCACCGACATGGACCGCGTCCTCGGCACGACCGCCGGCAACGGCCTGGAGGTCGCCGAGTCGGTCGCGGCGCTGACGGACCCGGCCGCCGCCGACCCGCGGCTCGTCGAGGTGACGCTCGCCCTCGCCACGACCGTGCTGCGCCTCGCCGGCGTCGACGGCGACCCGCGTGCCGCCCTCGAGTCGGGCGCCGCCGCCGACCGCTTCGCCCGCATGGTCGTCGCCCTCGGCGGCCCCGCCGACCTGCTCGAGCGCCCGGACGCGCACCTGCCCGCCGCTCCGGTCGTCCGGCCCGTCCACCCCGAGCGCGGCGGCGTCGTGCTGCGGCACGCGACACGGGCCCTCGGCCTCGCCGTCATCGCGCTCGGCGGCGGCCGCCGCACGGACAAGGACACGATCGACCACCGGGTCGGGCTCAGCCACGTCGCCGGCCCCGCCGACGCCGTCGGCCCCGGCCCGGACGACCGGCCGCTCGCCGTCGTCCACGCCCGCACCGAGGATGAGGCCGAGGCCGCGGCGGCTGCCGTCCGCGCGGCGATCGAGGTCGGCAACGAGGCCGGCTGGAGCGCCTACGCCCCCGTCGTCACCGAGGAGGTCCGCGCCCCCGATGCCTGAGCAGCACCCCGCCGTGCCGGTACCCGCCGTCCCGAAGGCCGAGCTCCACGTCCACCTCGAGGGCACCGCCCGGCCCGAGCTCATCCGCCGCCTCGCCCGGCGGAACGGCGTGGCGATCCCCGACGGCCTCCTCGCCGGCGAGGACACGTTCCGCTGGACCGACTTCCTCGACTTCCTGCGGACGTACGACCTCGCGGCGAGCGTCATCCGGACGGCCGAGGACTACCGCGACGTCGTCTACGAGTACCTCGTCGCGTGCGCCGCCGACGACGTCCGCTACGTTGAGCTCATCGCGAGCCCCGACCACGCGCGGGCGGTCGGGCTCACCGAGGCCGAGCACCGGGCCGGTCTCTTCCAGGGGATCGACGAGGCGCGCGCCGCGACGGGGATCGAGGGCCGGATCCTCGTCTCGATCGTGCGGAACTTCGGCGTGGAGGCGGCGGAGCGGGTCGCCGCCGAGGCCGCCGCGATGCCCCACGAGTACGTCGTCGGCTTCAACATGGCCGGCGACGAGGCCGGCTACCCGGCCGGCGACTTCACGCGTGCGTTCGCGATCGCCCACGACGCCGGCCTCGGCTGCACCTGCCACGCGGGCGAGCACGCCGGGCCGGAGTCCGTGCGTGCCGCGCTCGCGCTGCCCGGGGTCGTCCGCCTGAGCCACGGCGTGCGCGCGATCGAGGACCCGGCGCTCGTCGCCGAGCTCGCCGAGCGCAAGATCGTCCTCGAGGTCTGTCCGACGTCGAACGTCGCCCTGGGGGTCTACCCGTCGTACGCCGACCACCCGCTGCCGGCGCTCATGGCGGCCGGCGTCCCGGTCACCCTCGCGTCCGACGATCCACCGTACTTCGGAGCGACGATCGGCGAGGAATACGGGCTCGCGCAGGCGCATTTCGGGCTCGACGACGCGGCGCTCGCGGGCATCACGCGGACGGCGCTCGACGCCGCCTTCCTCGACACACCGGCACGCGACGCCCTCGTAAATGGTCTGCACGGCAGACCGAACCGGCTATAGGATCCGCCGGGCGGCGAGAAGGGTCACTCACCGTCCGCTGTCCCCATTCACAGCTGACGAAAGAGGAGCACGTTGCAACGTATGCGCATGCGGTCGCTGGCCGCGGTAGGACTAGCCGGGATGAGCCTTGTCGCCGCGGGTTGCGGCTCGAGCGGCAACAGCAGCTCGACGTCCACCCCCGCAGCCGCCGGGAGCACCTCCACCGCGGCGGCCGCCCCCACGGGGAAGAAGATCAAGGTCGGCCTCGTGACCGACATCGGCGGCCTCAACGACCGCTCGTTCAACGCCCTCGCGAACAAGGGCCTCGGTGACGCGGAGTCCCAGCTCGGGATCGACGGCCGCGTCCTGACGTCGAAGTCGAACGCCGACTACGTGCCGAACCTCAGCACCCTGGCCCAGCAGAAGTACGACCTCGTCATCGGCGTCGGCTTCCTCATGGCCGATGCGATGGGGAAGGTCGCGAAGAAGTACCCCGGCACGAAGTTCGCGATCATCGACGTCGACCAGACCTCGCTGAAGGGCAAGCCCGCGAACGTCGAGGGTCTGCTGTTCAAGGAGGAGGAGGGCGGCTACCTCGCCGGCTACCTCGCCGCGCTCTACGCGAAGGACCACAAGATGACGACGATCTCCTCGGTCGGCGGCCAGAAGATCCCGCCGGTCGACCACTACATCGCGGGCTATCAGGCCGGCGCCAAGGCGGCCGACCCGGGCATCAAGACGCTGAACGGGTACTCGCAGGACTTCGTCGACCAGTCGAAGTGCAAGGAGCTCGCGCTCGGCCAGATCGGCCAGGGCTCGGGGATCGTGTTCCAGGTGGCCGGCCAGTGCGGCCTCGGCGCGCTCGACGCGGCGAAGTCCAAGGGCAAGCTCGGCATCGGCGTCGACGCCGACCAGGCCTACCTCGGCAGCCACATCCTCACGTCCGCGACGAAGAAGGTCGACGTGGCCGTCTTCGACACGATCAAGGAGGTCCAGGCGGGCGGCTTCAAGGCCGGCACGAACACGACGTTCGACCTGAAGACGAACGGCGTCGGCATCGGCAAGGTCTCCGCCGCGGGCACGAAGTACCAGGCCCAGATCGACAAGGTCGCGAAGGACATCGTCGCCGGGACCATCACGGTGCCCGACACCGTCAAGTAGCGACCGGCCGAGCCGCCCGTCCCATGACCCCTCCCGCCCTCCAGCTGTCGGCGATCACCAAGCGCTTCGGCGCCGTGGCCGCCAACGACGGCGTGGACTTCGAGCTGCGCCGCGGCGAGATCCACGCGCTGCTGGGCGAGAACGGGGCGGGCAAGTCGACCCTGATGAACATCGTCTACGGGATGCTCACCCCCGACGCCGGAGAGATCCGCGTCGGGGGCGAGCCCGTGACGATCGGCTCCCCGCGCCAGGCGATGAAGCTCGGCATCGGGATGGTCTTCCAGCACTTCATGCTCGTCGACGTCATGACCGTCGCCGAGAACGTCGTCCTCGGCGCGGAGCCGACGAAGGGCGCGCTGCTCGACTCCCGCGCCGCGGTCGCCCGCGTGCGGGAGCTCGCCGGCCGCCACGGCCTGTCGGTCGACCCCGACGCCGTCGTCGAGGACATCACCGTCGGCCAGCAGCAGCGCGTCGAGATCCTCCGCGCCCTCGACCGCGGTGCCGACATCCTCGTCCTCGACGAGCCGACCGCCGTCCTCACCGCCCAGGAGACGGCGGAGCTCATGACGGTCCTGCGCGGCCTGCGCGACAAGGGGACGTCGATCGTCTTCATCTCCCACAAGCTCTCCGAGGTCCGCGCGATCGCCGACCGCGTCACCGTCCTGCGCCGCGGCAGGACCGTCGGCACCGTCGAGGTCGCGGGGCCGAACCCGCCGGACGAGGCCGAGCTCGCGCGCCTCATGGTCGGCCGCGACGTCCTCCTGCGCGTCGAGAAGGCGGCGTGCCGGCCGGCGGCGCCGCTGCTCGATGTCCGCGACCTCGAGGCCGACGACGACCGCGGCCTGCGTGCCGTCGACGGCGTCTCCTTCGACGTCCGCGGCGGCGAGATCGTCGCCATCGCCGGCGTCGACGGCAACGGCCAGCGCGAGCTCGTCGAGGCGGTCTGCGACCTGCGGGCGCCCGTCGCCGGCAAGGTGACGGTCGGCGGGAAGGACGTCACCGGCCGTGGCGCCCGCCACGCCAGGGACTGCGGCCTCGGCCACATCGCGGAGGACCGCCAGCGCTCGGGGCTCGTCCTCGACTTCACGCTCAGCGAGAACCTCGCGCTGCGTGACGTCGACCGGCGCACGCGCTTCGGCCTCCTCAGCCCGCGGCGGATGCTCGCCCGCGCCACCGACCTGCTCGCCGAGTTCGACGTCCGCGGCGGCGGCCCGCAGGCTGCGGCGCGCTCGCTCTCGGGCGGCAACCAGCAGAAGGTCGTCATCGCCCGCGAGATCGCGGCGGGCCCCCGGGTCCTCGTCGCCGCCCAGCCGACCCGCGGCCTCGACGTCGGCGCCATCGAGTTCGTCCACCGCCGCCTGGTCGCCGAGCGCGACGCCGGCCGCGCCATCCTCCTGCTGTCCCTCGAGCTCGACGAGGTGCGCAACCTCGCCGACCGGATCCTCGTCATCTTCGAGGGCCGCATCGTCGGCGAGCTGCCGCCCACCGCGACCGAGGAGCAGCTCGGGCTGCTCATGCTCGGCGGCGGCGGCGCGACGTCCGCCCGGGCCTCCGCCGCCTGACGCCATGACCGCCCCGACACCCTCCGACCACCGCGGCCCCGCGGCCACCCGCCTGCTGCGCCACCTGTCCGTCGGCGGCGCCGTCGCCCCGCTCATCACGACGATCGTGGCGTTCTTCGTCGGCGGGCTCGTCGTGCTCGCGACGGGCAAGGACCCGCTGACGACGTACAAGGCGATCTTCGACGGCACCGGCCTGAACTGGCTGCTGCCGTGGTCCGGGGACCGTGCGCTCGCCGCGACGAACCTGCAGCAGACGCTCATCAACACCGGGCCGCTCATCCTCTGCGGGCTCGCCGTCGCCTACGCGTTCCGGGCCGGGCTCTTCAACATCGGCGCCCAGGGCCAGTACACGATGGGGACGATCGCGGCGGTCTACGCCGGCTCCTCCTGGGCGGGGCTGCCCGGCTGGCTGCACGTCGTCCTCGCGATGGCGGTGGCCGCGCTCGCCGGGGCGGCCTGGGCCGGGATCGCGGGCGCGCTGCGCGCCTCGACCGGGGCGAACGAGGTGATCACGACGATCATGCTCAACTACACGGCGCTGTGGATCGGCGTCTACCTGTTCGGGCTCGGCGGCCCGCTGCAGGCGAACGACCAGCCCGACGTCCCGGTCTCGAACGACATCGTCGGCGGGGCGAAACTCCCGGTCTTCTGGGGGGACAAGGATCTGCAGGGCCTGCACGTCGGGATCTTCGTCGCGGTGCTCGCCGCCGGGATCTTCTGGGTCGTCCTGAACCGGTCGCGGCTCGGCTACGAGGCGCGCGCCGTCGGCTTCAGCCCGCCCGCCGCCCGCTCGGCCGGGATCGGCGTCGGGCGCACGTACGTCGTGACGATGGCGATCTGCGGGCTCTTCGCCGGCCTCGCCGGGTCGCTCGACATCCTCGGCTGGCAGTTCCACCTCGCGACGAACGACATCTCCGCCTCGCAGGTCGGCTTCCTCGGCATCGCCGTCGCGCTCCTCGGCCGCAACACTGCGATCGGGACGTGCTTCGCGGCGCTGCTCTTCGGCGCGCTCTCGCAGGGGACGAGCGTCCGCAACCTCGATCCGGCCGTCTTCCAGCCGGAGCTCGCGCAGAACCTCACGACCGTCATCCAGGGCCTCGTCGTCCTGCTCGTCAGCGCGGACGTGCTGCTCGCGTCGGTGTGGCGCCGGCGCCGGGCGCGCGCCGGTGGCGGCGGTGCGGCGGCCGCCCCGCCGACCCCGACCACCCTCGGCTCGGTGAGCCCGTGAGCGCGCGAGCGGCCTCCGCCGCCTGCGCGGCCCCGGCGGCGACGGCCGGCTGGGCCGGGATCCTCGCCGGCGTCCTCGCGCTCTTCGTCGCGCTGCCGCCGCTGACGGTGCGGTCGGACGCGCTCGTGGTCGTCCTCGGTGCGCTGGCGCTCGCCGCCGGGGCGGCCGCCCTGCGCGGCGGCGAGCGCAAGCTCGGCGGCGCCGCGATCCTCGCCGGGCTGCTCGGCGCCGGCCTCGGGTACGGCGCGGCGCACACCGCGACCGGGGGCCTGGAGGCGGCCGTCTCCTGGGGCGCGCTCGGCGGCGCGACGCTGCGCTTCGCCTGCCCGCTCATCTTCGCCGCGCTCGGCGGCCTCGTCTCCGAGCGCTCCGGTGTCGTGAACATCGCCCTGGAGGGCATGATGCTCATGGGCGCGTTCTTCGCCGCCTACGGGGCGGACAAGACCGGCTCCTGGGTCCTCGGCATCCTCATCGGCATGCTCGCCGGCGCGGCGCTCGCGGCCGTCCACGCCGTCTTCGCGATCTCGGTGCGCTCCGACCAGATCGTCTCCGGCACGGCCCTGAACTTCGTCGCGCTCGGGCTCACGGGCTACATGTACGTCGACGTCTACGGGGCGGACGGCACGCCGAACGACCTGCCGCAGGTCCCCGAGGTCCACCTCCCGACGAGCAGCCTCGGCTTCGCGGGGAACTCGATCGACGACCAGAACCTCCTCGTGTGGGTGAGCCTCGTGATGGTCGTCGCGGTCTGGGTCTTCGTCTTCCGCACGCGGGCCGGGCTGCGGATGCGGTCGGTGGGGGAGAACCCGCGCGCGGCCGAGACGGTCGGCATCAGCGTCCAGCGCACGCGCTACCTCGCGGTCATCGCCTCCGGCGCCCTCGCCGCGCTCGGCGGGGCGTTCCTCTCGATCGGGTCGGTGCACTCCTTCACCCAGAACATGACCGCGGGCAAGGGCTTCATCGCACTGGCCGCGCTCATCTTCGGTCGCTGGCGGCCGTTCGGGCTGCTCGCGGCGACGCTCCTCTTCGGCTTCTCGAGCGCGCTCGCCCAGCGGCTCCCGCAGCTGACGCCGGGGGCGGAGAACGTCGCGACGCTCCTCCAGGCGCTGCCGTACGTGCTGACGCTCGTCGCGGTCGCCGGGGTCATCGGCCGGTCGATCCCGCCGAAGGCCGACGGCGTCCCGTACAAGCGCGAAGGCTGAGCCGCCGCTACCGTTCCGCCCTCATGCGCGAGCCCGTCATCGAAGAGATCATGGTCCAGGCCGACGACCTCAAGCGCCGGGTGCGGGAGCTCGGCGAGGAGATCTCCCAGGACTACGAGGGCCGCGAGCTGCTGCTCGTCTGCGTGCTCAAGGGCGCCGTCTTCTTCCTCGCGGACCTCATGCGCCAGATCTCCTCGCCGTGCGAGGTCGACTTCATGGCGGTCTCCTCCTACGGCTCGGCGACCGACTCCAGCGGCGTCGTCCGGATCCTCAAGGACCTCGACCGCTCGATCGAGGACCTCGACGTCCTCATCGTCGAGGACATCGTGGACTCGGGGCTGACGCTCCAGTACCTCATGCGGAACCTCGGCGCGCGCAACCCGCGGTCGCTCGAGGTCGTCGCCCTCCTGACGAAGCCGGAGCGCCGCAAGGTGCAGCTCGAGCCGAAGTACGTCGGCTTCGAGATCCCCGACCGCTTCGCCATCGGCTACGGCCTGGACCACGCCGAGCGGTACCGCAACCTGCCCTACGTGGCGGCCCTCGCGACCTGACCCGGAGGGGTCCGGAATGCTCCGGATCGCCCGCCGATCCGTAGTACCTGACGCCCCGGCAACCGGTCCTTCCGGCACGAACCCCCTGCTACGCTTGGTCGTCTACTCATGAGCCGCTTCTTCAAGAGCGCCGCCTTCCCGATTCTCATCGTGGTCGTGCTCGCTTTCTTCGCCCAGAAGTTGATCAGCCCCAGCACGGGGTCCCCCAAGCAGACCTACGGCGACTTCATCGCCCAGCTCTCCGACGGGTCCATCAAGACGGTCACGCTGAAGACCAAGAACAACACGGTCTCGGTCAAGCCGAAGCAGGGCTCGTCGTACGAGGTCGGGTTCACCGACCAGGGCGCCGCGCCGCTCGAGGCGAAGCTCCAGGCGGCGAAGGCCGACGGGAAGCTCGTCGACTACGACGTGGAGGGGAAGAAGTCCAACGGCTGGCTCTCCCTGCTCACGTACGTCCTGCCGTTCCTCATCTTCTTCGGGTTCTGGATCTTCCTGATGAACCAGGTCCAGGGCGGCGGCTCGAAGGTCATGTCCTTCGGCAAGTCCCGGGCCAAGCGGCTCTCGGTCGACTCGCCGAAGATCACCTTCCGCGACGTCGCCGGGGTGGACGAGGCGGTCGAGGAGCTCCACGAGATCAAGGAGTTCCTGGAGAACCCGAAGAAGTTCCAGGCGCTCGGCGCCCGGATCCCGAAGGGCGTCCTCCTCTACGGTCCGCCCGGCACCGGCAAGACGCTCCTGGCGCGCGCCGTCGCGGGCGAGGCCGGCGTGCCGTTCTTCTCGATCGCGGGCTCGGACTTCGTCGAGATGTTCGTCGGTGTCGGCGCCTCGCGCGTGCGTGACCTCTTCGAGCAGGCCAAGCAGAACTCGCCCTGCATCATCTTCATGGACGAGATCGACGCCGTCGGCCGCCACCGCGGGGCCGGCATGGGCGGCGGTCACGACGAGCGCGAGCAGACGCTGAACCAGCTCCTCGTCGAGATGGACGGCTTCGAGTCCAAGGACAACATCATCATGATCGCGGCCACGAACCGGCCCGACATCCTGGACCCCGCCCTCCTGCGTCCCGGCCGCTTCGACCGTCAGATCGCCGTCGACCGCCCGGACCGCAAGGGCCGCCAGCGCATCCTCGACGTCCACACGCGCGGCAAGCCGCTCGCCAAGGACATCGACACCGACACGCTCGCGGGGCAGACCCCGGGCTTCACCGGCGCCGACCTGTCGAACCTCGTCAACGAGGCGGCGCTGCTCGCGGCCCGTATCGGCAAGCGCGAGATCACGCAGACGGAGCTCGAGGAGGGGATCATGCGCGTGATCGCCGGCCCCGAGAAGAAGACCCGCGTGATGGGGGAGAAGGAGCGCCTCATCACGGCGTACCACGAGATGGGCCACGCGATCGTCGGCCACTACCTCGAGCACGCCGACCCGGTCCACAAGATCTCCGTCATCTCCCGTGGCCAGGCCCTCGGCTACACGATTTCCATGCCGCAGGAGGACAAGTTCCTCACGACCCGCGGCGAGCTCGTCGACTCGATCGCGATGACGCTCGGCGGCCGTGCCGCCGAGGAGATCGTCTTCGGCGAGATCACGACGGGCGCGTCGAACGACCTCGAGAAGGTCACCTCGACCGCGAAGCAGATGGTCATGCGCTTCGGCATGAGCGACAAGATGGGCCTGCGCGTCTTCGGCCACGACCACGGCCAGCCGTTCCTCGGCCGCGAGTTCCAGACCGAGCCCGACTACTCGGACGAGATCGCCCGCGACATCGACGGCGAGATCCGCCGCATCGTCGAGTCCGCGCACCAGCGCGCCAAGGACATCCTCAACGAGCACCGCGAGCACCTGAACTCGATCTCGGAGATCCTCCTGCGTCGCGAGACGATCGAGGCCACCGAGTTCGAGGCGCTGCTCGCCGGCAAGCCCGAGAAGGAGGTCTTCGCGGAGATCGACGCGGAGAACGCCAAGCGCGACCTCCCCGCGCCGCCGTCGGCCGCCGACCGCACCCGCTCGGACGCCCCGCGCACCCTGCCGCGCCCGGGCCTCGCCGGCGCGGAATCGCGCTCGCTCGAGCTGCCCGAGAAGCCGGAACTCGCCTGATACGCGACTGCGTCGCGATCAGGTCGGGAGAACTCGCCCAGGGGCTCGTTCTCCCGCCTGGTGGGTGGCGATTCGGTGTCGCCGAGCATCACCGATCCGCCATCGAGCGCGTAGGGTCCGGCCCGATGAGCGACGTCGTCCTCATGGGCATCGTGAACGTCACCCCCGACTCGTTCTCGGACGGGGGGCGGTGGCTCGATCCCGAAGCGGCGATCGCGCACGGGCTCGAGCTCGTCGCCGAGGGCGCCGGGATCCTCGACGTCGGCGGCGAGTCGACCCGTCCGGGCGCGGCGCCGGTCGCGGCGGATGAGGAGGCCCGGCGCGTCGTGCCGGTCATCGCGGGCCTCGTCGCGGCGGGCACGCACGCGCAGCTCTCGGTCGACACGACGAAGGCGACCGTGGCCGCCGCGGCCCTCGACGCCGGCGCGACGTACGTCAACGACGTCACCGCGCTGCGGGGCGACCCGGCGCTCGCGGGGCTCGTCGCGGACCGCGGCGCCGACTGCTGCCTCATGCACATGCAGGGCGAGCCGCGGACGATGCAGCGCGAGCCGCGGTACGACGATGTTGTCGACGACGTGCGGGCGTTCCTCGAGGCCCGCGTCGCGTTCGCCGTGGGGGAGGGGATCGCGGAGGCGCGCATCAGCGTCGACCCGGGCATCGGGTTCGGGAAGACGCTCGCCCACAACCTCGAGCTGCTCGCCCGCCTGGACGCGCTCGTCGCGCTCGGCTTCCCGGTCGTCGTCGGGACGTCGCGCAAGTCGTTCCTCGGCGCGATCACCGGGCGCGAGGACCCGGCGGCGCGCGTCCCCGCGACGATCGCCGCGAACGTCCTGGCGTACACGCGCGGTGCGCGCGTCTTCCGCGTCCACGACGTCGCCCCGGCACGGGATGCCCTGCTCGTCGCGGCTGCTACGTTGCGCCCCCATGGCTGACCACGAACCCTACGACGACCTCGACGACGAGGACGATCTGGATCTCGACGACGACTCCTTCGACGAGGATGAGGGTCCGCAGACCGAGGTGACCATCGAGGTCACCGGGCTGTCCCTCTACACGCACCACGGCGTCACCGCCGCGGAGCGCGAGATCGGCCAGCGCCTCGTCCTCGACCTGCGCCTGGAGGTCGGCGAGTGCGACGCGACCGTCACCGACATGGTGCAGGACACCGTCGACTACGGCGAGGTCTGCAACGTCGTCGCGCTCGTCGCGCAGCAGCGGTCCTACAAGACGCTCGAGCGGCTCTGCTCGGCGATCGCCGACCGCCTCCTCGACGACTTCGCCGCCGACGAGGTCTGGGTCAAGGCCTCCAAGCCCGAGCCGCCCATCGCGCTGCCCGTCGCCGAGGTCTCGGTCGAGGTCTGGCGCCAGCTGCGCAGCTGAGCGGGGCGATGCACGGCACCGCGTCCACGAGCCAGTTCGTCCGCGACACCGGCGTCACGCCGGTGGGCGACGGCCGGTACGACGCCGTCTGCTCGGGTGAGTGGTCGGCGCCGACCGGGCCGAACGGCGGCTACCTCGCCGCGATCGTGCTGCGCGCGATGCTCGCGGAGGTCGCCGACCCCGCCCGCGAGGCGCGGTCGCTCACCCTCCACTACCTGCGCTCACCGGCGCCCGGCCCCGTCGAGGTCCTCGTGACCGTCGAGCGGACGGGCCGCACGATGTCGACGGCGACCGCCCGGCTGGAGCAGGGCGGCAAGCCGTGCGTGCTGGCGATCGGGGCGTTCGGCGCGCCCTTCGAGGCCGCCGCCGCGTACGCCGCGGCGCCGCCCCGGGTCGAGGGCTGGGAGACGATCAAGCCCGCCCGTGACGACCCGCGCTTCCCGCCGATCTCGCGGCGGCTCGAGGTCCGCCGGGCGATCGGTGGCCGCGTCTTCGGCGGCGCGCCCGAGGCCGACAGCGGCGGCTACGTGCGGCTCCGCGAGCCCGCGCCGTTCGACGCGCCGCTCCTCGCGCTCATGGTCGACGCGTGGCTGCCCGCGGTGTTCGCGTACCTCACGTATCCGGCGCTCGCCCCGACGATCGAGCTGACGATCCACTTCCGGGCACCGGTGGCCGCGGCGGCGCTCGCGCCCGACACCCAGCTGCTCGCGCGCTTCACGTCGCGGACGGCGGCCGACGGCTACGCCGAGGAGGACGGGTGGATCTGGGCCCCCGACGGCACCCTGCTCGCGCAGAGCCGGCAGCTGCACCTCCTGCGCGCCATCGAGATGGGCGGGGGCCCGGCGTGAGCGGCGCGCGGCGCATCGGCTACCTCGGCCTCGGGTCGAACATCGGCGACCGCCGCGGGCACCTCCAAGCGGCCGTCGACGCGCTCGGCGCCCACGGCGTCACCGTCCTCGCCTCGTCCTCGACCTACGACACCGACCCGGTGGGCGAGGTCCTCGACCAGGACGACTTCCTCAACGCGTGCGTGCGGATCGAGACGGCGCTCGAGCCGCCCGAGCTGCTCGCGGCGTGTAAGGCCGTCGAGGGGGAGCTCGGCCGCGTGCAGGGCGGCGTGCGCCACGGCCCGCGCCCGATCGACGTCGACGTCCTGCTGCTCGGCGACCTCGAGTACCACTCCGAGCGGCTGACCCTGCCGCACGAGCAGGCGACCTCGCGGCGCTTCGTCCTCGTGCCGCTCGTCGAGCTCGACCTCGAGCTGACGACGCCGGACGGCACGCGGCTGCGTGACGTGCTCGCGGCGCTCCCGCCCGACGAGGGCGTCCGCGCGGCCGGGCCGCCCCTCACCGTCCCGGCGTAGGGCAGCGCGGCGGGGATCCTCGCCCCCTGGTGCACCTCTTGGGTGCGCCAGGGTCGCGAAGGATCTCTCAGGCGGGCAGCAGCGCCGGCGCGATCGCGCCCGACGGGATGTGGCCGCCGACGCGGAAGAGGCGGTCGGCGAGCTGCCCGCACGGGCGGTCCTGGATGCGGGCCCGGAGGTCCTGCATCGTCATGAGCAGCGCGAGCGTCGGGGCGATCTGCAGGTCCGCGCGGTTCGGCTGCGCGCCGCCGAGCGTCCCGTCCGCGATCCACGCGTCGATCTTGTCGAGGTAGCCCGGCAACGCGGCGTAGTCGGCCGCGACCGCCTCCGGCGTCGCCTTGTTGATCGCGATCTCCGCGCGTGAGATCGCGGGCATGAAGGCACGGAGCATGAAGCCGGGGAGGGGGACCTTGCCGCCCTCGCCGTAGGAGGGCGCAGCGGACGGGTTCTCCTTCAGCGTCGGCCACAGGAGCCGGCGGCCGAGGGGCTGGAGCGTCTCGTCGCCCCAGCGCTCGGCCTCGAGCACCTTCGCCGCCGCGGCGGGGTCGGCGGGGAGCAGCGCGGGTTCGGGCACCCGTCGCTCGATCTCGGCGACGATCGCCCGCGAGCCCTGGAGCTTCAGGCCGTCGTCGAAGCGGATCGCCGGCACCGTGCGCCCCGGGAACATCGCCCGCGTGACGGCGAGGTGGGCCGGCGGGGGGATCTCGATCGTCGTGAACGGGATCCCCTTGATCTGGAGCGCGCGGATGACGGTGTTGCACGGGTGCGACCCGTTGACGACGAAGAGCTTGGCGGCCATGCGGCTACCCTACCGGCCGCAGGACGGGCCCCTCGCTATCCTGAAGACAATCATGAAGACCGAGATCCACCCGAACTACAAGTCCGCTCACGTGCGCTGCACCTGCGGGAACGAGTTCGAGACCCGTTCAACCACGTCCGAGATCAGCGTCGAGATCTGCTCGAACTGCCACCCGTTCTACACCGGCAAGCAGAAGCTCGTCGACACCGGCGGTCGCGTCGACCGCTTCCGCCGCCGCGCCGCCAAGCGGGCGGCCGGCCAGTCGGCCTAGGCAGGACACGGGCACGGATGTCCGTCGAGCACCCGGATGCCGGCCCCGCGGTCGGCACCGGCTCCGACGGGCAGCTCGTGGCCGTGCGGGACGCCCCCGTCGGCGGCCAAGCCGTCCTCGAGGGCGTCATGATGCGCGGCGTGTCGGCCTGGGCCGTCGCGCTGCGCCTCCCGTCGGACGAGCAGCTCGCGGCGGTCAGGCGCGGCGAGAAGCCGGATCGCTCCCAGGCCGCGGACGGCGACATCGAGGTGCACCTGCACCCGCTCACGTCGGTCCTCACCCGCCACCGCGTCCTGCGCCTGCCGGTCGTCCGGGGCGTCGTCGCGCTCGGCGAGTCGCTCGGGATCGGCTTCCGCGCACTGTCGACGAGCGTCAACGCGCAGCTCGGCGAGAAGGAGGAGGAGATCTCGGGTCCCATGTGGATCCTCACGGTCGCCCTCGCGCTCCTCATGTCCGTCGGGCTCTTCTTCGTCATCCCGGTCGGGCTGACGTCGCTCGTGAAGGACCAGCTCGGCTCCCCGCTGCTCTTCTGGCTCGTCGAGGGGGTCCTGCGCACGGGCATCTTCCTCGGGTACCTCGTCCTCGTCTCGCGCATGCCCGACCTGCGGCGCCTCTTCGAGTACCACGGCGCCGAGCACAAGACGATCTCCTGCCTCGAGGACGGCCTCGAGCTCACGCCCGAGAACGCGCAGCGCTTCAGCCGCCTGCACCCCCGCTGCGGGACGAGCTTCCTCCTCATCGTGATGATCGTGGCGATCTTCGCCTTCGCCCCGGTCGGCCTCCCGGCCTGGTACCTGCTCGTCGCGACGCGCATCCTCGGCGTGCCCGTCATCGCGGGGCTGAGCTTCGAGATCATCAAGTCCGTCGGCCGCCACCGCCGCGCCGCCTGGGCCCGCGCGGTCATGTGGCCGGGCATGCAGCTCCAGAAGCTGACGACCCGCGAGCCCGACCTCGACCAGCTCGCCGTCGCGATCGCGGCCCTCGACGCCGTGCTCGAGACGCAGGAGACGGACGCGGACGCGGGTGAGCTCGTGGGCGTGGAGGTCGTGGCGTAGGCCACGTCTGGCGGTACGGTGTTTGGTCGTCCGCGCCGCGTGGCGGCGGGTCGGGAGGTCTACGGCGGCAGAGACGGCGGACGGGAGTTGCTGCGGTCCGCGGCGCGAGGTGTGTCCGCTGAGGCGGGTCATGCACGTCTCAGCGGACACACCTCCCTGGGAGCCGCACGAAGTGCGGGTATGACGGGGCGTTCGTGCGCCTCCGCCCGACGAAGTGTCGCCTCAGCGACCTGTTCGTCGGGTCAAGCGGTGCGCCTCGTCCACCGCCGGCTCCGTTCGCCGTCTCAGATGCCGTAGACGCTGCAGCCCGTCACGACGCGTCGCGGCAGAACGGCCGCCGCGGCAAGGTCAGGCCCCGACCCCACCCCGCACCCGCAGCCCCGCCCCGAGCGTCCGGATCGTCCACTCGAAGGACGCCTCGAGGTCGGTACCGATCGCGTAGCCGGAGGCGAGCTCGAGGGCCACGAAGCCGTGGACGGTCGAGCGGGCGGCGCGCGCGGCGTGGATCGCCTCCTCGCCCTCGAGGCCGTAGCCGCGCAGGACGGCGCGGATGACGTCGACGGCGGCCTCGCCCGCGGCGAGGACCCGCTCGTCCCGAGCGCCGAGCGCGCGGTGCATCGCGTCGTACTCCCCGGGGTGCTCGCGCGCGAAGGCGCGCTGGGCGTGGGCGACCGCGAGCAGCGCGTCGTCCCCCGCGAGCCCGGCGGCCGCCCGCGACAGCGCCGCGGTCAGCGCGGCGGTCCCGCGCAGGCCGATCGCGACAAGCAGCGCCTGGCGGCTCTCGACGTGGTTGTACAGGGACGGTGGGCGCACGCCGAGGTCGGCCGCGACAGCGGCGATCGTCACGGCGCCGAGCCCGTCGCGGTCGGCGATCCGCGCGGCGGCCGCGACGACGGCGTCCGGGTCCAGGCCCTGGCGTGCCACCGGTCAGGCGCCGCGCGCGATCGCCGCGTCCATCGCCGCGCCCGGCGCCTCGAGGACCCTTCCGTGGCCGGCCGCGAGCCGCCGGGGATCGAGCGCCCGCAGGGTCTTCGCGCTCTCCAGCGCGGTCGCCTTGTGCCACGTCGCGAAGCCGGGCAGCGGGAAGCGCCACCCGGGCTTCGCCGTCGTGTGGACGCCGCCGATCGTGTGGAAGGCGTCCCCGCAGTAGAGCGTGCCGTCGCGTTCGTCGAGGAGCGCGATGTGCCCGGGGGTGTGGCCGGGCGAGTCGACGACCCGCAGCGAGCCGACGCGGTCGCCGTCACGGAGGAGCCCGGTCGGCTGGGCCCTCGTGCCTGGGAGGCCGCCGCGGACCTTCGCGTCGGCCGGCTCGCCGGGGTCCGCGCTCCTGTCCTTGCGCAGGAGCTTCGCGTCGCGGGCGCCGACGAGCAGCTCGGCGTCCGGCAGGGCGGCCCGCAGCGCGTCGACGCTCCCGACGTGGTCGCCGTGCCCGTGGGTCAGCACGATCCGGGTGATCGTCCCGCCGGCCGCCTCGGCGGCCGCGAGAATCCCCTTCTCGCTGCCCTTCACGGCGGTGTCGACGAGCGTCAGCCCGTCGTCCTCCTGCACGAGGTAGGCGTTGACGAGGTGCAGGCGGGTGACGGGGATGACGGGCATGGCGGTCTCCGGTCGAAGGTGAATGCACAACCGTGCGTAGTTGTTAAACTACGAACAGTAGTTTCACCTGTCAAGGGCTGACCGCCGCGCACCCCTAGACTCAGCTGCCGCATGATCGAGCGACTCGTCGAACAGATCGAAGCCCGTTTCAACGAGCTGCAGCACCTCATCGTGGACCCGGCGGTGGTGTCGGATCGCGTCCGCAACGCCGACGTCGGGCGCGAGTACCGCCGCCTGGAGCCGGCCGCCGCGCTCGCCGACGAGTGGCGCCGCGCGGTCGACGACGTCGCCGGGGCCGAGGAGCTGCTCGCCGAGGGCGAGGACCCCGAGGTCCGCGAGATGCTCACGACCGCCCGCGCGCGCATCACCGAGCTCGAGGAGGCCATCCGCCTCGCGATGGTCGAGCGCGACCCGAACGACGACAAGAACGTCATCGTCGAGATCCAGGGCGGCGCCGGCGGGGACGAGGCGGCGCTCTGGGCCGGTGACCTCTTCCGGATGCTCACGAAGTACGGCGAGAAGCTGAAGTTCTCGACCGAGGCGATGGACGCGTCCGACGGCAAGTACACCTTCGCGGTCAAGGGCGACGGCGCCTACTCGGTCTTCAAGTTCGAGGCCGGGACCCATCGCGTGCAGCGCGTGCCGGCGACCGAGTCCCAGGGACGTACGCACACGTCCACGGCGACCGTCGCGGTCCTGCCCGAGGTGGAGGACGTCGAGGTCCACATCGACAACAACGACCTGCAGATCGACGTCTACCGCTCCGGTGGCCCGGGCGGCCAGTCGGTCAACACGACCGACTCCGCGGTCCGCATCACGCACCGGCCGACCGGCATCGTCGTCGCGATGCAGGACGAGAAGAGCCAGTTGCAGAACCGCGAGAAGGCGATGCGCGTGCTGCGCGCCCGGATCTACGAGGCGGCGCTCGCCGAGCAGAACGCGGCGATCTCCGCCGACCGCAAGGCGCAGGTCGGCACCGGGGACCGCGCCGAGAAGATCCGCACGTACAACTACGGCCAGAGCCGCGTCACCGACCACCGCGTGAACCTCACGACCCACAACCTCGACCAGGTGCTCGAGGGCGACCTCGAGGAGTTCACCGCCGCGCTCACCGCCGACGAGCGCCGTCGCGCGCTGGAGACGCAGGCGGCCGCCGGGACCGCCTGATGGCGCCGACCGGCGTCCCCGTCCGCGACGCGCTCGACAGCGCCCTCGTCGCGCTGCGGGCCGCCAAGGTCGGCACGCCGCGCCTGGACGCCGAGGTCCTGCTCGCCCACGCGCTCGGCGTCGACCGCACGCAGCTCTTCCTCGAGCCCGACGCGCCCGTCACCGGCGCTGCCGTCCACACCTTCCGCGAGGCCGTCCGGCGGCGCAGCGTGCTCCGGGAGCCGGTGGCGTACATCACCGGGACGAAGGGCTTCCGCCGCCTCGATCTCCACGTCGACGGCCGCGTCCTCATCCCGCGCCCGGAGACCGAGCACCTCGTCGAGGCGGCGATCGAGCAGCTGCCCCGCGGCGCCCGCGTCCTCGACGTCGGGACCGGCAGCGGCGCCGTCGCGCTCGCGCTGAAGGACGAGCGCCCGGACCTCGACGTCCACGCGAGCGACGTCAGCGAGGACGCCCTCCACGTCGCCTACGCGAACGCGCAGCGGCTCGGCCTCGACGTCACGTTCCACCTTTCCGACCTCCTCGCCCGTACCCCGGAGGTGGACGCCGTCGTGAGCAACCCGCCGTACGTCGAGGACGGCGCGCGCCTCGAGCCCGAGATCGCCCGCCACGAGCCACCCGGCGCGCTGTTCGCCGGGATGGACGGCCTCGACGTGGTGCGGCGCCTGATCCCCGCCGCGGCCGCCGCCGGCGCCCGCTGGATCGCGCTCGAGATCGGGCAGGGCCAGGCCGCCGCGGTCTGCGCCCTCGCGCCGGGCGGCTGGGTCACCGGCACCGTCCCCGACCTCGCCGGCGTGGAGCGGATCGTCACGCTCCGGGAGCTCTGAACGCCACACCGATGCCACCGCTCACCCCCACCGACGCCGAGACCTTCGCCCGCTGCATCCGCGTGGGGGGCGTGGCCGTCTTCCCGGCCGACACGGTCTACGGCCTCGCCTGCGAGCCGTCCGACAAGGAGGCCGTCCGCCGGCTCTACGCGCTCAAGGGCCGCGTCCCGGACAAGCCTGCGGCGGTGATGTTCTTCCAGCCCGACCTCGCGCTCGCCGCGCTGCCCGAGCTCGGCGGGCGGACCCGCGAGGCGGTGCTCGCGCTGCTGCCGGCCGCCGTCACGCTCCTGCTCCCGAACCCCGCGCATCGCTTTCCGCTCGCCTGCGGTCCCGACCCGGGGACCCTGGGCCTCCGTGTCCCGGCCTTCCCGCCCGCCCTGCAGGCGCTCAAGGCGGTCGCGTGGCCGGTCCTGCAGTCCTCGGCGAACCTCGCCGGCGGCCCGGACGCGCGCACCGTCGACGCCGTCCCCGCGGCGATCCGCCGCGAGGCCGACCTCGTCCTGGACGGCGGCCCGCTCCCGGGCACGCCATCCACCGTCGTCGACCTCCGCGGCTACGAGGAGACGGGGACGTGGACGATCGTCCGGCACGGTGCGGCGCCCGAGCACTGGATCTCCTCGCAGCTTGCGGCGTAGCGCCGCCCGGGGCACGCGGTCGCGGCCCAACGCCGCGGTCCGGATGCGTACGATCCGCGCATGCGCATCGCCGTCGGCTCCGACCACGCCGGGTTCCACCTCAAGGAGCACGTGAAGGCGACCCTCGTCGAGGCCGGTCACGAGGTCCTCGACGTCGGCACCGCCACCGCCGACTCCGTCGACTACCCGTCGTACGCCCGCGAGGCGGCCGAGCTCGTCGCGTCCGGCGGCGCCGAGGTCGGCGTCATCGCCTGCGGCTCGGGCGTCGGCGTCTCGATCGTCGCGAACAAGGTCGGCGGTGTGCGGGCGGTCAACGCCCACGACCCGGCCGAGGCCGAGATGTCCCGCCGGCACAACGACGCGAACGTCGTGACGCTCTCCGGCGCCCGGCTGAAGCCCGAGCAGGCGGACGCGATCGTCGCGACCTTCCTCGCCACCGACTTCGAGGGTGGACGCCACGCCCGCCGCGTCGGCCAGATCGACACCCCGGCTTGATACCGTCCTCGGTGTCGCGACTGGCGCCGAGGGTGGAACAGACCACCGGGGAGCGACACGCAGGTCCGCCGCGCGCCTGGGCACCTTGACCCTCTCCTGCAAGCCGCCGAAGGAGCGCACGTGTCCGATCTGAGTCCCGACTACTTCAACCGCCCGATCTCCGAGGTCGATCCCGAGATCGCCGAGGTCCTCCGCCTCGAGCTCGACCGCCAGCAGCGGACGCTCGAGATGATCGCGAGCGAGAACTTCGTCCCGCAGGCCGTCCTGGACGCCCAGGGCAGCGTGCTCACGAACAAGTACGCCGAGGGCTACCCCGGCAAGCGCTACTACGGTGGCTGCGAGCACGTCGACGTCGCCGAGCAGCTCGCGATCGACCGCGCGAAGGCCATCTTCGGCGCCGACCACGCGAACGTCCAGCCGCACTCCGGCGCGCAGGCGAACACCGCCGTCTTCCACGCGCTGCTCACGCCCGGCGACACGATCATGGGCCTCTCGCTCGCCCACGGCGGCCACCTGACGCACGGCATGAAGATCAACGTCTCGGGCCGTCTGTACGACATCGCGCCGTACGAGGTCGAGCGCGAGACCTCTCGCATCGACATGGAGAAGGTCGCCCAGATCGCCCGCGAGCGCCGCCCGAAGATGATCATCGCGGGCTGGTCGGCCTACCCCCGGCAGCTCGACTTCGCCGCCTTCCGCGCGATCGCCGACGAGGTCGGCGCGCTGCTGATGGTCGACATGGCGCACTTCGCCGGGCTCGTCGCCGCCGGCCTGCACCCCTCGCCGGTGCCGCACGCCGACGTCGTGACGACGACCGTCCACAAGACGCTCGGCGGTCCGCGCTCGGGCATCATCCTCTGCCGCGAGGAGCACGCGAAGAAGATCAACTCCGCGGTCTTCCCGGGCCAGCAGGGCGGCCCGCTCGAGCACGTCATCGCCGCGAAGGCCGTCGCGCTGAAGATCGCGGCCAGCCCGCTCTTCAAGGAGCGCCAGGAGCGGACGATCGCGGGCGCCCAGGCCGTCGCGGCCGAGCTCATGAACGCGCCGGAGGGCATCTCGGTCCTCACCGGCGGCACCGACGTGCACCTCGCGCTCGTCGACCTGCGCGACTCGGAGCTCGACGGCCAGCAGGCCGAGGACCGTCTGCACGAGATCGGCATCACCGTCAACCGCAACGCGGTCCCGTTCGACCCGCGCCCGCCGATGGTCACGAGCGGCCTGCGCGTCGGCACGCCCGCCCTCGCGACCCGCGGACTCCAGGCCGAGGACTTCACCGAGGTCGGCCGCATCATCGCGACGGCGCTGACGCCGGCGTTCGACGGTGCGAAGGCCGAGCTCACCGAGCGCGTGACGGCGATCGCCGACCGCTACCCGCTCTACGAGCACCTCTCCGCGGCCGCGGCGGTCTGACCCGGCGGGGGCGTCGCCGGGTGGGGGTCTAGGCTCATGCCCGCGCGATGACCCCGAAGGACGCCATTCTCGGCTTCGCCGTCGCCTTCCTGGTGGCGGTCGTGATGACCCCGGTGACCGCCCGCGTCGCCCGGGTCGTCGGCGCGATCGACCGGCCGAAGGACCGCGGCCTCGCCGCCGGCGGGACGCCGCTGCTCGGCGGCCTGGCGATGCTCGCCGGGATCCTCGTCAGTGCCGCGTTCTACCTGCACTCGACGCCCCGTACCGAGGATCGCGTCCACGGGATCCTCTGGGGCGCGGTCGTCATCGCCGTCGTCGGCGCCCTCGACGACCGCTTCGAGCTGCACCCCGCGGCGAAGCTCGCCGGGCAGATCGTCGCCGCGGTCATCCCCGTCCACGCCGGCGTCGAGGTCGTGAACATCACCCTCCCGTTCGTCGGGGCGCTGCAGTTCCACTCCCTCGGCTCGGTCCTCACCGTCGTCGGCCTCGTCGCGGTCATGAACGTCGTGAACCTCTCCGACGGCATCGACGGGCTCGCCGCCGGGGTGTGCGCGATCGCCGCGACGGTCTTCGCGATCATCGCGTTCGACCTCGAGCGCCGGCACGCGGGCGTGCTCGCGGCGCTCACGGCCGGCGCGGCGCTCGGGTTCCTCGTCCACAACTTCCACCCCGCGAGCGTCTTCATGGGCGACTGCGGGTCGAACCTCCTCGGCCTCATGCTCGGCTGCATCGCCGTGGAGGGCGCGGTGAAGACGCAGGCGGTCCTCGCGCTCGTCTTCCCGCTGCTCGTCCTCGCGGTCCCGTTCCTCGACACGACGTTCGTCGTCCTCAAGCGGATGAAGTACGGCCGCCCGGTCTGGCAGGCCGACGCGAACCACCTGCACCACCGCTTCAACCGCATCGGCTTCAGCCAGCGGCGCTCGGTCCTCTACCTCTACGCGTGGACGATGACGCTCGGCGCGTTCGCCGTCGCCCTGCGCTTCGTGCCCTACTCCGACAACCACGGGCACTTCAACACCGGGTGGTCGCTCGTCATGGCCGCGCTCGGCCTCGTCGTGCTCGCCGCGAGCGTCTACCTCGTCGTCGTCCTCGAGATCCTCAAGGTCAAGCGCCTGGTCTGGATGCGCCACGCTTCGGGGCACGACGAGGCGGCCGTCGACGCCGAGGTCGAGCAGGCGCTCGCCACCGGCGAGTTCCCCGCCGTCCGCCTGGACTGACCCACCCCGCCACGACACCCGAAAGCGCCATGCACCTCTTCCACATCCCCGGCAGCCGTTCCACCCGCGTCGTCTGGGCGCTCGAGGAGATCGGCGCGCCGTACGACCTCACGGTCCTCGACCGCACGCAGAAGCAGTCCGAGGAGCACCTCGCGCGCCACCCGCTCGGCCGGGTCCCGGTGATGGAGCTCGACGACGGGCAGCTCATGTTCGAGTCCGCCGCCATCTGCCTGCACCTCGCCGACCTGCACCCGGAGTCGGGCCTCCTCCCGCCCGTCGGCACCAGCGCGCGGGCGCTCGCCTACCAGTGGACGCTCTTCGCGATGACCGAGCTCGAGGCGAAGGTCTTCGCGTTCCTCTTCGCCCGGCGCCGCGGGGAGGACGAGAGCGAGCACGCCGCCGAGCTCGAGCCGCGGGCGGCCGCGGTGCGACGTGCGGTCTCGGTGCACGAATGGGTGGCCGGAGACACGTTCACCGTCGCGGACATCTTCTGCGGGACGATGCTCGCCAACGCCTTCAAGCGGAAGCTCCTCACCGAGGACGGCCCATTGCGCGCGTACGCCGACCGCGTCGTCGCGCGCCCCGCCTACGCCCGCGCCGAGGCGGCCGGGCGCACCGACTGACAGCTCACGCCGGACAGGTCTGCGTCAGCTGACAGTCGGCGCGCAGAGGGGGCCGGCGCCGAGCCGCGTCAGTCGCGGGCGTAGATCGCCCGCATCCAGATCGCCTCGAGCGACCGGGCGAGCAGGGTGGTGTCGAAGCGGCCGCCCTGGACGAGCTGCTGGTACAGCGCGCGCTCGCACATCCACACGAGGGCGAACGCCGTCGAGTCCGGGTCGGCCTCCGGGGCGTTGCCCGCCGCCTGCTCGGCCCGCAGTCGGTCGGCGGTCGCGACGATGAAGCGCTCGAGCAGACGACGCCAGAAGACCGCGACCTCCTCCTCGTACGTCGACACCTCGACGATGACGCGCATGAGCGGCGCGTGGGTGCTGTAGAGGTCGGCGATGCTCTGCAGGGCGGCGCGGACCTCCTCGCGGGGGTCGCCCGCGCCGGAGAACCAGACGTCCGCCTGCTGGTAGAGCTGGACGGTGACGTCCTCGGTGAGCCGGACGAGCAGCTCCCGCTTGTCCTTGAAGTAGAAGTAGAACGCGGTCCGGGAGATGCCCGCCCGCGTCGCGATCTTCTCGATGTTGAGGTCCGCGAACGACGCGCCCTCGGAGAGGAGCTCCTCGGTCGCCGCGAGGACGGCCGCCTGGACCGCCTCGCGCTTGGGAGTCGTCGCGGCGGGCTGCTGTCCGGTGTCCGACACGCTGCCAACCCTATACGGCTCCCGGACCGGCTCCGGGGGGTCAGCGGGGCAGTTCGCCCGGCGACCAGGACCAGTGCAGGGGCGGCTCCTGGCCGCTCTGGCGGAAGTGCGCCATGTCGACCTCGAGGAAGAGGGCGGTCGCCTCGGCGATCGTCTCGCCGTCCTCGTCGCGGATGATCCCCGCGAGGTGGAGCTTGCGCCCGTCGATCCGCTCGATCCAGGCCTCGACGGTGTAAGGGACGTCGATGAGCGTGGGCCGGCGGTAGTCGACCTCCAGGCGCGCGGTGACGGCCGGGCGCCGGAGCACCATGAGCAGCGTCCCGATCGTGTCGTCGAGCGCGGTCGCGACCGCTCCGCCGTGGGTGAAGCCCGGCGCGCCCTCGTGCACACGGGTGAAACGCAGGTCGGTCAGCACGCGCTCGCCGAGCACCGAGAAGCTCAGTCCGAGCGTCCCGGGGTTCTCGGGCCCGCAGCCGAGGCAGTGGTCGTGGTGCGGGACCACAGGACGGGGGACAGGCGGCATGTCGGCGTTCAGGCTAGCGACCGGCCACGGCCGGACGGGTTGCCGAACCCCCACCGTCCGGCCCGGCGTGCGGCCGCCCGGCGATGGACTACCGTGACGGGCCATGCACGTCCGCAACCTCGAGGCGGCGGAGCCCTTCGTCACGGCCGACGGCTCCACGATCCGCGAGCTCGCCGGGCGGGTCGCGCTGCCGTCGGTCAACCAGAGCCTCGCCGAGGCGACGGTCCCCGCCGGCGGCGCCACGACCGCCCACTACCACCCGGTCGCCGAGGAGCTCTACTTCATCACCGCGGGGGAGGGCTCCCTGCGCCTCGCCGACGAGACCCGCGACGTGCGGCCCGGCGACTGCATCGTCATCCCGCCCGGGGTCGAGCACAAGCTCACGAACACCGGTGCCGGCGACCTCAAGCTCCTCTGCTGCTGTGCGCCTGCGTACCGCCACGAAGACACCGTGCTGACCGAGGACGTCCCCGCCGGCGGCGGGACAGCGTCATGACCGAAACCCCCGGGCGCGGCCGGGGTCCTTCCCGGGACATGCCGTCCCGCCGCCCCGTCGTCCGCTGCGCCCCGCGGCTCCTCGCCCTCCTCGGGCTGCTCGCCGCCGTGCTCGCCGCGGCCGCCCCGTCCCCGGCGGCCGCGAAGGAGTCGGGCGAGCTGTCGGTCGGCATCGCGGACCAGAAGACGACGTTCTTCACCGCACCGCTCTTCCAGGACCTCCACATCTCGAAGGTGCGCCGCGTCGTCCCCTGGGACGCGATGAACATCGGCTACGAGCGCGCCGAGCTCGACCAGTGGCTCACGGCCGCGCGCGCCGCGAGCACCCGCCCGCTGCTGTCCTTCGGCCACTCGCGCGTGCCGAGCCGGGCGCACACCGCCCCGACGCCGGCCCAGTTCGTCGCCTCCTTCCGCAAGCTCCACAAGGCGTACCCGTGGGTCACCGAGTTCGCCGTCTGGAACGAGCCGAACCTCTGCGGGGAGCCCCTCTGCCACAAGCCCGCGCTCGCCGCGCGGTATTACGACGCGCTCCGCGCCGCGTGCCGGTCGTGCACGATCCTCGCCTCCGAGGTCCTCGACAACCCGACGATGACCCCGTGGGTCAAGGCGTTCCTGGCGCGCGTGAAGCACAAGCCCACCGTCTGGGGGCTGCACAACTACCTCGACGCGAATCGCCTGCGTACGAGCGGAACCCGGCGCCTGCTCCGGCTCGTCACCGGGCAGATCTGGTTCACCGAGACCGGGGGCATCGTCAAGCGCCGGTCGGCCCACAAGCAGGGCGGGTTCCCCGAGACGGTGGCCCACGCGGCCGTCGCGATGCGGTGGATCTTCGACAAGCTCGTCGAGCTGTCGCCGCGCATCAAGCGGGTCTACATCTACCACTGGAACCCGGGCGGGCCGCGGGACTCGTGGGACTCCGGCCTCGTCGGTCTCGACGGCGCCGCGCGCACCGGTTACCGCGTCCTGCGCGACCGCCTGCGCACGATCGAGCGGCGCCGGGCCGCCACGGCGGCGCGACACCGCGTCGCACACGGCTAAGCCCGTCCTCAGAAACACACCGGCGGGCCAATGGTGGTGGGGAAACACCATTCCTCGCAACGTCTGCCACGAAGTGTCACAAAGTCGTCACAAAGTGACCGGTTCCTGATAGGGTCACCGGGCCGTCGCCCCGACCGCCCCTGGCGGCCGGGATCTTGCCTCTCACTGTCCTCGGCCTGCGCCCGTCGCAGGACCCAACGCCTGTAGGGTGACGCCCCCGCCATGCCTGACCACGACCTCCCCGAGCCTGACGCCGACGACCGCGGCGCCGTCCCCGCACCCGGTGCGGGCGACGCGTCGTCCGGCCGCCGCGTGCCCGGGTGCCCGCGGGCGGTCCGCTGCTGCCTCACGGCCGTGGGCGGTCGGCCCGAGGGCCGTCGCCACCGGGCGACCCGTCGTCGGCCGCCGGCCCCGCGCGGGCGGGTCCGCAGCTGCGCCCGCACCCTGCCCCGCCCCCTGGGGGACCGGTAGGTAGGGTCCTGCCGCCGCGAGTCATGAACACCCGTCCCAGCCCAGTTCCCTCCGGCTCCGGCCACGCGGCCGATCCCGCGCCGCGGCCCGCGCCGGCCCCGAGCGAGTTCGCGTTCGTCGCCCTCCTGGACATCGTCCTCGTGGTGATGGCGGTCCCCGTCGCGCTGCTGCTCGGCGCGCCCGTCCTCGGCGTCCTCGCGGGGGCCGGGATCTGGATCGTCCAGCGCCTGATCGAGCTCGGCGTCGCCCGGGTCGCGAACGGCAAGACGAACGTCAAGGCCGCGATCGGTTACAACCTCGGGGCCATGGTCGGGCGGGCCTGGCTCGTCGGGCTCACGATCCTGCTCGTCGGCACCGCCGGCGCGCGGAAGGACGGCCTCGCGGCCGCCGTCCTCGTGTTCTGCGCTTTCACCGCCTACTTCGCCACTGCGCTCCTTGCGCGTTCGTTCGAGAGGAACGTCACCCCGTCATGACGACCAAACGCAAAGTCGGCCTCGGCCTCGGCATCTACGTCGGGGTCATCGCGATCTTCCTCGCCATCTTCGGCTCCGGGCAGAAGAACGACGTCTACAAGCCGCAGAACGAGTTCAAGCTCGACGCCTGGTTCTCGATCGGCCCGTTCGACTTCACCAAGGCGACGATGTACGTCCTCATCGCCGCGATCCTCATGTGCGTGACGATGGTCTACGTCGCCCGCCGGATGCAGCAGCGCCCGAACCGGGTCCAGACGCTCGTCGAGGTCGCCTTCTCGCTCATGCGCGACAACATCACCAAGGCGAACATGAGCTCGACCGAGGCGGCGAAGTGGTTCCCCTTCGTCGGCGCGCTGTTCCTCTTCATCTGGTTCTCGAACATGCTCGGGTACATCCCGCTGCCGACGAACTCCGAGGAGAAGATCAACGTCTTCGGCGCGCACATCCCGTCGTTCGCGCTCTACGCGGCGACCGCGAACCTCTCGATCCCGCTGTCGCTCTCGCTGCTCGTGTGGATCATCTACAACGCGGTCGGCATCAAGAGGAAGGGGCCGAAGGGCTACATCCTGAGCTTCATCCCCGCGGGCGTCCCCGGCTTCCTCACCCCCTTCATCCTCGGCCTCGAGCTCATGTCGAACTTCATGCGGCTCATCTCGCTGTCGGTCAGGCTCTTCGCGAACATCCTCGCGGGCCACCTCATCATCCTGTTCATGGGCGGGGCGCTCGTCGTCCTCCTCGGCGTGGAAGCGCTCGGCATCGTGACGTTCCCCCTTGCCGTCGCGCTCTTCATGTTCGAGGTGGCGCTTGTCGCCACTCTGCAGGCCTTCATCTTCGCCACGCTCACGGCGATCTACCTGGGCGGCGCCACCGCCGACCACCACTAAGCAAGTCGCAAAGAACCAAGGAGATACCCCATGGACCTCAGCACCATCACCCTGCTCGCTCAGACCGTCGATCCGGTCAAGTACGGCCAGGGCGCCGGTCGTGCCATCGCCCTGGGCGTGGGTGGCGGCCTCGGTGCCGTCGGCGCCGGCATCGGCATCGGCACGATCTTCGGCAAGGTCATCGAGTCGGTCACCCGTCAGCCGGAGATGCGCGACGAGATCACGTCGATCCAGTGGCTCGGCTTCGCCCTCTGCGAGGCGTGCTTCTTCTACGGGCTCGTCGCGGGCCTCATCGCCTTCTTCCTGTAGGCCGCGATGCTCGCATTGATCACACTCGCCGCCGGCGAGACAGCCACCAAGACGGAGGCGGGGGGCAGCTTCCTCGTCAAGCCCGGCATCGGGCTGATGGTCTGGACGCTGCTCATCTTCGGGACGTCCATGGCGGTCCTCTACAAGCTCGCGTTCCCGGCCATCGCCGAGGCCCTCGACAAGCGCCAGAAGGCCATCGACGACGCCATCGCGTCCGCCGATCGCTCGAAGGCCGAGTCCGAGGCGCTGCTCGCCGAGTACCGCGAGCGCCTGAAGGAGGCCCGCGCCCAGGCCGACGAGATCGTCTCGAAGGCCCGCAAGTCCGGCGACGAGGTCGAGCGTCACGCGGCCGAGGTCGGCCAGGCCCGCCGCGACGAGCTCATCGAGCAGGCGAAGAAGGACATCGAGGGCGAGACCCGTCGCGCGATCGGCGAGATCCGCAACGAGGTGGCGAGCCTGACCGTGGCCGCGACCGAGAAGGTCACCCGCAAGACGCTCACCGCCGAGGACCAGAAGCGCCTCGTCGAGGACGCGCTCGGCGAGCTGGACTTCTCCTCCCTCGGGGAGCGCAGCAACTAGCCATGGAAGAGATCGCCCGCGTCTACGCGAAGTCGCTGTTCGAGGTCGCCAAGGAGAAGGGCTCCCTCGACGTCGTCCGTGAGCAGCTCGGGCAGTTCTCCGAGGCGCTCTCGGGCAACCCGGAGCTGTCCACGTTCTTCTTCTCCCCCTACTTCTCCACGACGGAGAAGAAGGAGGGCTTGGAGAAGGCGGTCTCCGGCGCCGACCCGACCGTCCTGAACATCCTCGAGCTCCTGCTCGAGAACCACCGCATGCCGGCGATCCACCGGCTGCGTCGCGAGTACGACCGTCTGTGGGACCAGGAGAACAAGCTCCTTCCCGTGGACATCACGAGCGCCGTCGCCCTGGACGAGGACGTCGTCCGGCGCCTCGGCGACCAGATCGGCGAGCAGACGGGCCGCAAGGTCCAGCTCAACGCTCATGTCGATCCCGACGTGCTCGGCGGGATCATCCTCCGCGTCGGCAACCAGATCCTCGACGCCTCCATCCGAAACCGACTCGATCAGCTTCGCCGTTCCGTGGCGAAGGCCTGACCAGGAGAACCACCTTCATGCAGATCAAGCCCGACGAGATCACCTCCATCCTGAAGAGCCGTATCGAGGGCCTGGACGCCGGCTCCGCGGAGCTGACCGAGGTCGGCACCATCCTGTCCGTCTCCGACGGCATCGCGCGCATCCACGGCCTCGAGAACTGCATGTCGTTCGAGATGCTCGACCTGCCGCACGGCGTCACCGGCCTCGCGCTGAACCTCGAGTCCGACAACGTCGGCGCCGTGCTGTTCGGCGACTGGGACAAGTGCGTCGAGGGCGACACGGTCAAGCGGACCGGCCGCCTCCTCGAGATCCCGGTCGGCGAGGCGCTCCTCGGTCGCATCGTCTCCCCGCTCGGCGTCCCGCTGGACGGCAAGGGCGAGATCGCCACGACCGAGACCCGCCCGGCCGAGTTCAAGGCCCCCGGCGTCGTCGAGCGCAAGTCGGTCTTCGAGCCGCTGCAGACCGGCCTGAAGGCCGTCGACTCGATGATCCCGATCGGCCGTGGCCAGCGTGAGCTCATCATCGGCGACCGCCAGACCGGCAAGACGACGATCGCGGTCGACACGATCATCAACAACAAGGACTCCGGGGTCATCTCGGTCTACGTCGCGATCGGCCAGCGCATGGCGACCGTCGTCGGCCTGGCGAAGACGCTCGCGGAGGCCGGCGCGCTCGACAACACGATCATCGTCGCCGCCCCGGCCGACGAGGCCGCGCCGATCAAGTTCATGGCGCCGTACGCCGGTGCCGCGATGGCCGAGTACTTCCTCTACAAGGGCGGCCACACGCTGGCCGTGTACGACGACCTCACGAAGCACGCCTACGCGTACCGCCAGATGTCGCTGCTGCTCCGCCGTCCGCCCGGACGCGAGGCGTACCCGGGTGACGTCTTCTACCTGCACAGCCGCCTGCTCGAGCGTGCGGTGAAGCTGAGCGACGACCTCGGCGGCGGGTCGATGACGGCGCTGCCGATCATCGAGACGCAGGCGGGCGACGTGTCGGCCTACATCCCGACGAACGTCATCTCGATCACCGACGGGCAGATCTTCCTCGAGCCGAAGCTCTTCAACTCGGGTGTGCGCCCGGCCATCAACGTGGGCATCTCGGTGTCCCGCGTCGGCGGCTCCGCGCAGATCGGCCCGATGAAGAAGGTCGCCGGCCGCCTGAAGCTCGAGCTCTCGCAGTTCCGTGACCTCGAGGCCTTCGCGCAGTTCGGTTCCGACCTCGACGCGGACACCCAGAAGACGCTGGCCCGCGGTGAGCGCCTCGTGAAGATGCTCAACCAGAACGAGCGGGCGCCGCTGCCCGTCGAGGACCAGGTCGTCGCCGTGTACGCGGCCACGAACGGCTTCCTCGACCGGATCGACACCGAGCGCGTGCCCCAGTTCCTCGAGGACCTCATCCTCCGCCTGCGCTCCTCCGACGCGGCCCTGCTCGACACGATCAAGGGCGGCAACTGGAAGGACGACACGCAGGAGGCGCTGAAGACGGCCGTCGGCGGGTTCGCGGACGACTTCGGCTACGACCTCGACGAGGACGGCCAGCCGCTGGAGGGCGCAGCAGCCTGATGAGCCAGAGCGACGTCAAAGTCCGCATCGCGTCGGTCAAGAACATCCAGAAGATCACCCGCGCCATGGAGATGGTCGCGGCGGCGCGCCTGCGGCGGGCCGAGCAGCGGATCTCGTCGCTCCGTCCGTACGCGGGCGCCATCCGCCGCATGACCCGCCAGGCCGCCGAGGCGGCCGGCGGGGAGCTCGGCGCGCTCCCGATCCTCAAGGAGCACGAGAACGAGGGGACCGTCGCGATCCTCCTCGTCACCGCCGACCGCGGCCTCGCGGGTGCCTTCAACTCGCAGATCCTGCGGGCGGGCATCAGGGCCGGGACGGAGTACGAGGAGAACGGGAAGAAGGTCGTGTACTACGCGACCGGGCGCCGCGGCGTCTCCTCGCTCGCCTTCCGCGGCAAGGAGACGGCCGGGGCCTACACCGGGTTCACCGACCGTCCCGCCTACGCGAACGCCCGGGAGATCGCCGAGGCCCTCGTGGCCGCGTACGTCGACGAGAAGGTCGACCGCGTGGAGATCTTCTACAACGGCTACGTGTCGCCGCTCGTGCAGGAGGTCCGTCGCGAGACGCTCCTCCCGCTGCAGCAGGCGACGATCCTCGAGGGCAACGACGAGGAGAACGACGGCGCGGACGAGCCCACCGGGCACCACGCGCTCGTCGAGTACGAGCCGGACCCCGCGGACATCCTCAAGCGCCTCGTGCCGGACTACGTGGAGATCTCGGTCTTCCGTGCGCTGCTGGAGTCCACCGCATCGGAGCACGGTGCGCGCATGACGGCCATGCGCAACGCGTCGGAGAACGCCGGCGAGGTCATCACCGACCTCACGCTGGAGATGAACCGCGTGCGTCAGGCCGAGATCACGCAGGAGATCATGGAAGTCGTCGCCGGCGCCGAGGCGCTGGTGTAACCGGAGAATTTTATGGAAGCCACCACCGCCACCAACACCGGCCGCGTCGACGCCGTCCAGGGCGTCGTGATCGAGGTCACGTTCCCCGGCAAGCTGCCTGAGATCAACAACGCGCTGACCATCGCGCGCGACGGGGACCAGGGCACGCTCGTCCTCGAGGTGCAGCAGCACCTCGGCGACAACCGCGTGCGCTGCGTCGCCATGGACACCACCGACGGCCTGGCCCGCGGCGTCGAGGTCATCGACACCGGCGGACCGATCACGGTCCCCGTCGGCGAGGAGACGCTCGGCCGCATCTTCAACCTGCTCGGCGAGCCGATCGACAACGGCCCCGCGATCGAGGTCAAGGAGCGGTGGCCCATCCACCGCTCGGCCCCGGACGTCGAGGACCTCATGCCGACGACCGAGATGTTCGAGACCGGCATCAAGGTCATCGACCTCCTCGCCCCGTACGCCAAGGGCGGCAAGGTCGGCCTGTTCGGCGGCGCCGGCGTCGGCAAGACCGTCCTCATCCAGGAGCTCATCCACAACCTCGCCAAGGAGCACGGCGGCCTGTCCGCGTTCTGCGGCGTCGGCGAGCGCTCCCGCGAGGGCAACGACCTCTGGGTCGAGATGAAGGAGTCGGGCGTCCTCCCGAAGACGATGCTCGTCTTCGGCCAGATGAACGAGCCGCCCGGGGCCCGCATGCGCGTCGCCCTGTCCGGCCTCACGATGGCCGAGTACTTCCGTGACCAGATGGGTCAGGACGTGCTGCTCTTCGTCGACAACATCTTCCGCTTCGTCCAGGCGGGCTCCGAGGTCTCGGCGCTCCTCGGCCGCATGCCCTCGCAGGTCGGCTACCAGCCGACCCTCGAGACGGAGATGGGCCAGCTGCAGGAGCGCATCACCTCGACGCGCAACGGCTCGGTCACCTCGGTGCAGGCCATCTACGTCCCGGCGGACGACCTCACCGACCCGGCCCCGGCCTCGGTGTTCGCCCACCTCAACGCGACGACGGTCCTCTCGCGGGCGATCTCCGAGAAGGGCATCTACCCGGCGGTCGACCCGCTCGACTCGACCTCGACGATCCTCAAGCCCGACATCCTGGGCCAGGAGCACTTCGACGTCGCCAATCGCGTCAAGGAGATCCTGCAGCGCTACAAGGAGCTCCAGGACATCATCGCCATCCTCGGCATCGACGAGCTCTCGGACGAGGACAAGATCACCGTCCAGCGCGCGCGCAAGGTCGAGCGCTTCCTGTCCCAGCCGTTCCACGTGGCGGAGATCTTCACGGGCACCCCGGGTGCGTACGTGCCGATCGCCGACACGGTGCGCTCGTTCCGCGAGCTCATCGACGGCGAGCACGACGACCTCCCCGAGTCCGCCTTCTTCCTGAAGGGCTCGATCGAGGACGTCGCCGCCGCGGCCGCGAAGGGCTGATCTGAGCATGGCCCGCTCCACGTTCACGGCGGAAGTCCTCACCCCCGAGGGTGAGGTCTTCAACGGCGAGGTCGAGATGGTCTCGACCCGCACCGAGGTCGGGTCGCTCGGCATCCTGGGCAACCACCAGCCGCTGCTCGGCATGCTCGCGCCCACCGCGCTGCGGCTCTACCAGTCCGAGACCGACATCGTGACCTTCGCCCAGGGCGAGGGGTACGTGCAGGTCGCCGACAACCACGTGCTCGTGCTCGTGGAGGACGCGATCCCGTCCGGCGACCTCGACGTCGCGGACCTGCGCGACAAGGTGTCCCGCGCGGAGTCGGAGATCGCCGAGGCCGAGGAGGGCTCCGAGGCCCAGGCCAAGGCCAGGCGCGACAAGCGCCGCTGGGAGACGTTCATCGCCGTGGCCGAGGGCCCGGCGCCCACCGCGTCCTAGCCCCGCCGCACCACGCCTGACCGACGGCCCGTCGCCCCCTCGCGGAGCGGCGGGCCGTCGCTCTTTCAGCACGAGGAGCCGCTGTCGGCGCCGGTGCTCGAACTGCTGTCGAAGCCTGCACCGCAGTCCGTGCCCCAGCCGCTGTCGGCGGGCCACCCGGTCCCGGCGTCCGAGCCCCAGCGGTGGGCACCGTCAGGACGCCATCGGGGCGGAGCGCCGGGTCGCGGGTCGCGGCTGCCCGCGAGCCGCGCGAGCCGGACGACGAGGACCAGGACGGCGATCCAGGTGGCGAAGACGGTGGCCGGGATGGCGAGGACCCACCAGAACGGCGGGAACGGCAGCACGGCGGCGAGCAGGAGGGGCGTGGTCATGGCCGGACCGTACGACCGCCGGACCGCCGGTCCACCCGACCGCACACTTCCGGCACGAAATCGGCGCTCCGCCGGCACGAAACGCCGTCCCGGGCGAACCCGCGGCGGCCGCATCCGGCGGTCACGGCCGCCCATGCGGTGGTCCCGCCTGCCCCGTCCTCTACCCTCCACCTGTGGACGAAGGGCTTCTCGCTCAGCGGCTGATGACGTACGACACGTCGAAGCCCGACCAGTTGCAGGCGGCGGCGGCCTTCCTCAAGGGGTGGCTCGAGTCACGCAACCTCGCCTTCGAGGAGCGCTCGCACAACGGCCTGCCGGTCATCGTCGCATCGGCGGGCGCGGCCGCCGGCCCGGGCATTCCGACGGTCGTCCTCCACGGGCACCTCGACGTCGTCCCCGCCTTCGCGCACCAGTTCACGCCCAAGGTCGAGGGGGACCGCCTCATCGGGCGCGGCGCCTACGACATGAAGGGCGCGCTCGCGGCGATGATGTGCACGCTCGAGGACGTCAGCGCCCAGGACCGGGTCCGGATCCTCTTCTACTGCGTCCCCGACGAGGAGTCCGAGGACGTCGAGGACCGCTCGACCGATGCCCTCGTCGCCGAGGGCATCCCGGCCGACTTCGCGATCACGGGCGAGCCGACCGATCTGCACATCGGGGTCCAGGCGAAGGGCGTCCTGGCGATCCGCGTCGAGGTGAGCGGCACCGCGTGCCACGGCTCGACGCCCTGGCAGGGGGACAACGCGATCCTCAAGGCGCACGACGTCTTCCGCCGCATCGAGACGCTGCCCTTCAGCCGCATGTCCTCGGACCTCTTCGACCGCCCGTCGATCAACCTCGCCCGCATCGAGGGCGGCGACGCGTTCAACAAGGTCCCCGACCGCTGCTGGATGGATGTCGACATCCGCTTCCTCCCGGGGCAGGACACCGGCGAGATCCTCGCCCAGATCCGCTCGATCGCCGACACCGCGATCCTGAAGTGCTTCACGCGCGCCCCGGCGATCGTGAGCCGGACGAACCCGTACGTGCTCGCGCTCCGCGACGGCATCTCCCGCTCGATCGAGGGGGACGCGCTGAGCGTCGGCCGCGACGGCGCGTCCGACGCGATCTCCTTCCTGGAGGCAGGCATCCCCGCCGTCGAGTTCGGCCCGGTCGGCGCCGGTCACCACGGCCCGGAGGAGTGGGTGTCGCTCACGAGCCTCGCGCGCTACCGGCAGGCGCTCGGGGACTTCGTCCACGCGCTGCCGAGCTGGCTCGAGAAGCTCGACCCGGCCGCCGGCCCGGACCTGCGCTCCGTCGAGGGCGGCCTGGCTTGAGGTCGTCGGGGTGAAGGGGGAGGACGGGCTCCGGTTGCCGCACGCCGGGGTCCCGCTCTTCAAGCGCATCGCGATCGCCGGGGTCCTCATCACCTTCCTGACGTCCGGCGCGGTCGCCGCCGCGACGCTGCTGAAGGTCGACGAGATCGTCCAGAAGGTCATCCCGCCGTCGCACCGGGTCCACATCGACCCGAAGATTATCGAGCCGACGAAGGCCGGCAAGCCGCAGACGATCCTGCTCGTCGGCTCCGACAAGCGCTTCGGCGCGGGCAAGGGCGACGCGCGCTCGGACACGATGATGCTCGTCCGCCTGGACCCGAAGCAGCAGGCGACCGCGGTCATGTCGATCCCGCGCGACCTCGTGACGGACATCCCGGGCTACGGGACGCAGAAGATCAACGCCGCCTACTCCTACGGCGGGCTGAACCTCGTCCTGGAGACCGTCCGTCAGGTGCTCAGCGGCGGGCCGTACGCCGCGCCCGGTCACGAGTTCAAGATCAACCACGTCGTCGGGGTGAACTTCCGCGGCTTCCGCCGCGTCGTCGACTTCGTCGGCTGCGTCTACACCGACGTCGACCGCCGCTACTACCACTCGAACCTCGGGCTGCCGCCGGCCGCGCAGTACGCCGAGATCGACATCCAGCCCGGCTACCAGAAGCTCTGCGGGCAGCGGGCGCTCGACTACGTGCGCTTCCGCCACGCCGACTCGGACGTCGTGCGGGCCGCGCGCCAGCAGGGCTTCCTGCGCAACGCGAAGGACCAGATCGGCACGAGCCACCTGCTCTCGAACATCGACCCGCTCGCCGCGGCGATCGGCAAGTCGACGGAGGCGGACGCGAACCTCGCCTCGGTGCCCGCGATCCTGCGCATCCTCGAGCTCGCGATCAAGTCCGTCGGGCACCCGGTCCGCGAGATCGAGTTCCCGCACCAGTTCGTCAACACACCGACCGAGTCGTACGTGACCGCGAACCCGGTGGACATCGCCAAGGCGGTCGACTCCTTCCTCCACGCGAAGGCGCTGAAGAAGGCGCCGAAGGCGACGGCGCCCGCGGGGCTGCGGGCGCCGAGGACCGGGAAGCACGGCAAGCGCGCGGCACCGGCGCCGTTCGACTACGCGGCCGCCGGCCTCGTCCTCGACCGCCGCCCGAGCGAGGACCTCGTCGCGCCGCTCGCCGCCAAGGGCACGGTGCGGTTCCCGCTGTACTTCGCGAAGGCCATCACGACGACCGGCCGGTACCCGGCGAACACCCCCGACGCTCCCGAGCCGCGCGGCTACATCCTCCGCGACCGCGCCGGCAGGCGGCACCAGGCCTACCGCATCGTCGTCATCCAGAACGAGCCCGAGGGCCAGTACTACGGCATCGAGGGGACGACCTGGAAGACCCCGCCGATCCTCGACGGGGACAGCGACAAGGTCCGCATGCGGGGGCGGACGTACGAGCTGCACTACGATGGGACCCGTCTTCGGACCGTCGCCTGGCGTACCCCCGAGGCGGTCTACTGGGTCTCGAACACCTTGTCCCTCTCGCTGTCCAACAAGCAGATGCGCGGTATCGCGCGCTCGCTCACCCGGGTCGGTTCCCGGTGAGCGTCGCCGTCGACTCCGAGAAGCCGCCCCGGCCGGGGCTCTCCGTCGTGAAGCGGATGGCGCTCGCCGCGCTCATCATCATGCTCTCCACGGCGGCGGCCGTCGCGACCGCCGCGCTGCTCGAGATCAAGGACGACGTCACGATCTTCATCCGCGCGGGCGGCGTCCACAACCGCATCAAGAACGTCGAGGGCGCGCTCGACAACGTCAGCGCCGGCGGCCCGCAGACGATCCTCGTGCTCGGCTCCGACCGGCGCTTCATCGACAAGAAGACCGGCGCCCCCGCGCGGTCGGACACGATGCTGCTCATCCGCCTGGACCCGTCGAAGGCGGCGACCACCGTCATGTCGGTGCCGCGCGACCTGCGGGTGCAGATCCCGGGCCACGGGATGGGCAAGATCAACCAGGCGTACGAGCAGGGCGGCCCGGTGCTCGCGGTGAAGACCGTCCGCAACCTCCTGCACATCCCGATCAGCCACGTCGTCAACGTGAACTTCGGCGGCTTCCAGCGCGCCGTCGACCGGCTCGGCTGCGTCTACATGGACGTGGACCGGACGTACTACCACTCGAACGCCGGGCTGCCGCCGAGCGCCCAGTACTCCGAGATCAACGTGAAGGCCGGCTACCAGCGGCTGTGCGGGGAGAACGCGCTCGCCTTCGTCCGCTTCCGCCACGCCGACTCCGACCTCGTCCGCGCCGCCCGCCAGCAGGACTTCCTCCGCGAGGCGAAGGACCAGATCGGCGTGAACAAGATCTTCTCCGACCGCAAGACGCTGCTGAAGATCTTCGGCCGCTACACGCAGACGGACATCGGCACCGAGGCGGCGATCCTGCGCCTGCTGAAGCTCGCGGTGCAGTCGGCGAGCAACCCGGTCCAGCAGATCCAGTTCGAGCCGGTGAGCGACATCCCCGGCAGCTCGGACCTCGCGATCGCCCCGGCGACGCTGCAGCGCCTGGCGCGGCAGTTCATGGACGCGAAGAGCACGAAGTCCACCCGCGCGAAGGTGAAGAAGACCGCGAGCGACAAGGCCCGCGAGAAGCGCCAGAAGAAGCAGAAGCGCCGCTCGAACTCGTCCGTGCCGGCCGGGCTCTTCCTCGCCCAGCAGGGGGGGGAGGACCAGGCCGTGCGCCTCGCGACCGACCCGAAGCACCCGCTGTCGTTCCCCGTCTACTACCCGAAGCTCGCCGTCCTCGGGTCGACGTACGTCACCAGCGACAACCGCGCCTACCGCATCCTCGACCGCGACCCGAAGAAGAAGGGCCACGAGGCGTACCGGATCGTCGCGTCCGCTCCGGGCATCGGTCAGTACTACGGCGTGGAGGGGACGACGTGGAAGGACGCGCCGATCCTCGGTAGCCCGACGAGCACGAAGAAGGTCAACGGGCGCACGCTGAAGCTCTACGGCGACGGGGGCCGGCTGCGGCTCGTCGCGTGGTCGACGCCGCGCGCCGTGTACTGGGTCTCCAACACGCTCCTGCAGTCCCTGACGAACGGGCAGATGATCGCCATCGCCGACTCGCTGACCCGTCCCGGGAGCTGACGCGAGCGGGCGCGCGGGCGCGCCAGCGACTACCCTTCCGCAGCTTATGAGCATGCAGCGAGAGCCGATCGGCGTCATCGGAACGGGGTACGTGGGCCTGGTCACGGCGGCCGGGTTCGCCGAGCTGGGCAGCGACGTCTACTGCATCGACATCGACGCGGACAAGATCGCGCGTCTCGAGCGCGGCGAGATCCCGATCTACGAGCCCGGGCTCGAGGAGATGGTCTCCCGCAACCGCGAGCGGCTGCACTTCTCGACCGACATCGGGACCGCCCTCGACAAGGCCCGTCTGCTCTTCGTCGCCGTCGGCACGCCCCCGACCTACTCCGGCGACGCCGACCTCTCGGCCGTCAACGCGGTCGTCGCGGCGATGCCCGCCTCCGACCGCCACGCGCTCGTCATGAAGTCGACCGTTCCGGTCGGCACCGGCCGCAACATCAAGCGCGTCTTCGTCGAGCAGGGCAAGGACGGCTTCCGCTACGTCTCCTGCCCGGAGTTCCTCAAGGAGGGCACCGCGGTAGGCGACTTCCTGCACCCGGACCGCGTCGTCGTCGGCGACGATGGGGACTGGGCGGGCGACGCCGTGGTCGACCTCTACCGGCCGCTGCTGAGCGCCGAGCACGGCGGCGAGGAGGCGGGCGAGCTCGTCCGCACCGACATCGCGAGCGCCGAGATGGTGAAGCTCGCGTCGAACGCCTTCCTCGCGACGAAGATCTCGTTCATCAACGAGATCGCCAACGTCTGCGAGGAGACCGGCGCCGACGTCATCGAGGTCGCCAAGGGCATGGGTCTCGACGACCGCATCGGCCCGAAGTTCCTGCAGGCCGGCGTCGGCTTCGGCGGGTCGTGCTTCCCGAAGGACGTCAACGCGCTCAAGCAGCTCGCGGGCAACTCCGGGTACCACTTCCAGCTCCTCAACGCCGTCATCGAGGTGAACGAGCTGCAGAAGCGGCGCGTCATGGGCAAGCTCGAGAAGCACCTCGGCTCGCTCATCGGCAAGCGCATCGCGCTCCTCGGCCTCGCCTTCAAGCCGAACACCGACGACATGCGCGAGGCGACGTCGCTCGTCCTCTCCGCCCGCCTGCAGGCCGCGGGCGCGCACATCAGCGTGTACGACCCGATCGCCGAGGAGGAGGCGCGCAAGCTCATCCAGGGCGTGCGCTTCGCCGACTCCGCCCTCGATGCGGTGACCGGCGCGGACGCGGTCGTGCTCGTGACCGAGTGGCAGGAGTTCCGTGACCTCGACTGGGCGCAGGTCGCCGAGGCGATGGCGGGCACGACGCTCGTCGACGGTCGCAACGCGCTCGACCCCGGCCTGGTGCGTGACGCCGGGCTGACGTACGAGGGCATCGGGCGCGGAACCGCTTAGCGCGATCTGACATCCTCCGCGGCGACTGCGGCGGGGGTTCCGGCGTCCGGTCAACGGAGAGGGAGACGATGTGCAGGCAGTGATCTTGGTCGGAGGCGAAGGCACGCGGCTGCGGCCGCTGACCAGCGGGACCCCGAAGCCGATCGTGACGTTCGTCGACCGGCCGTTCATGGGCTTCATGCTGCAGTGGCTCGCGCGCCACGGCGTCGAGGACGTCGTCATGTGCTGCGGCTTCCTCGCGACGAAGGTCAAGGACATCCTCGGGGACGGCTCCGAGTTCGGCGTGCGGCTCCAGTTCGTGGAGGAGCCCGAACCCCGCGGCACCGCCGGCGCGCTGAAGTTCGCCGAGCAGCTCCTGCAGGACCGCTTCCTCATGCTCAACGGCGACACGCTGACCGACGCGGACATCACCGCGCAGATCGCGCAGCACGAGGCGACGGGTGCGACCGGCACGCTCGGCCTCGTCCCCGTCGACGACCCGTCCGCCTACGGCCTCGTCATGCGCAACGAGGATGCGAGCGTCTCCGGCTTCCTCGAGAAGCCCGGTCCCGACCAGCTCGAGGGCATCGACCGCTTCTACGTCTCCGGCGGCATCTACGTCCTCGAGCGCCAGGTGCTCGACATGATCCCGCCGCACGAGAACGTCTCGATCGAGACCGAGATCTGGCCCGCGCTCGTCGGTGACGGCCTCTACGGCTACGGCCACGACGGCGCCTACTGGATGGACATCGGCACGCCCGAACGCTACCTGCAGGGGACGGCCGACATCCTCGAGGGCCGCGTGCACACCGCCGTCTCCGACCGGCTGAACGGCGACCGCCAGGCGCTCGAGGGCGACGTCGAGGACGGCGCCACGATCACCGGCGCGGTCATCGTCGAGGCGGGCGCGCGGATCGCCGCCGGCGCGACGGTCACGGGCCCGGCGGTCATCGGCGCGGGGACGACGGTCGCCGCCGGCGCGACCGTCGAGCGCGCGGTCATCCTCGCCGGCGGCCGGGTGGCGGCGGACGCGATCGTGCGGGATGCCATCCTGTCTCCCAACGTCAGCATCGGCGAGCGCACGACGGTCAGCGAGCTGGCCGTGCTCGGCGAAGGCGTGAGCGTCGGGGCGGACAACCTCCTCGGCGCGGCGGTCAAGCTGTTCCCCGGCACCACGCTCGGTGACGGGGCGATCAAGGTCTGAGGCCGGCAAAGCCGGCAGCGAGAGGAAGAGCGAGAGCGCGATGAGCAGCACGGACACGACGGCGGACCTCGGTCGGGAGACCGTCTCCGCGAACGACCCGACGGACCAGATCACGGACGTCCTGGCGCTCCCGGAGCTCCTGCGCGACGCGCTGTGGAAGGTCGAGTCGGCCGGCCTGAAGGAGATCGACTCACCCGGCGGGATGGTCTTCGCCGGCATGGGCGCGACCGCGACCGCCGGCCTGCTCGCGCGGGCGGCGCTCGCCGACCACGCGTCGCTGCCGATCCTGCCGGCGCGGGCGTACGGCCTGCCGGTGTGGACGACGCCGCAGACGACCGTGCTCTGCGCGTCCTACTCGGGTGACACCGAGGAGACGCTCGCGTGCTACGAGGCGGCCGGGGCGCTCGGCGCGCCGCGCGTCGTCGTGACCACCGGCGGCCAGCTCGCCGCCCAGGCCCGCGCCGACGGCGTCCCCGTCATCCCGGTCGCGGGCGGCCTCGCCGCCCCGAACGCCGTGGCGTACATGCTGGTCGCCGCCCTCGAGGTCGCCGCGCAGTGCGGCGCCGGGCCGCGGATGACGAGCGAGATCGACGTCGCCGCCGAGCACCTCGAGGACCTCGTCGTCGCGTGGGGCCCGGACTCGCCGGAGGACTCGGCCGCGAAGTCGCTCGCCCGCGCGCTCCACGGCTCGGTCCCGGTCATCTCCGGCGCCGGGTTGACGGTGCCGCTCGCCGTCCGCTTCAAGCAGCAGCTGAACCACATCGCGCAGACTCCGGCCTTCGCCGCGGAGCTGCCGGACGCCGACCACGCGGAGCTCGCCGGCTGGGCGGGGGCCGACACCCTCGGCCGCTTCAGCGCCGTCTTCCTCGACGACTGCGACACGCACCCCCGGGCGCAGGCCCGGCTCGCGCTGAGCAAGGAACTCATCGCGCCGCACGTCGTCGGCACGCACCTCGTCGCCACCCGCGGCCAGACGGCGGTCGAGCGCGTCCTGTCGCTCGTCCTCTTCGGGGACCTCGTCGCCCACTACTGGGCCGTGCTCTCCGGGGTCGACCCCGGGGCCGAGACGCCGGTCGAGATGCTGAAGGCGGACCTCATCAGCTGAGCTTTCCGCGCAGCGTGCGGTCTCGTCGGGGATATGCCCCCACGAGACCGCACGCCGAGGCGGATGTGCCTGGACGCGGACGCCGTCCGCAACCTTGACATAGACGTGGTAAGGTTTGCCCTGTCCAATGGCCGGGTTGACCATCAACGAGGCAGCGGAGACCACGGGCTGGTCCCCGCGCATGCTGCGATACGTGGAGAGCGCCGGGCTCATCGAGCCGCCGCGTTCCCCCGCCGGATATCGCCTGTACGGCCCTGAGGAGCTCCAGCGCCTGCGCACCCTGCGCCTGCTGCTGGAGGACCACGGGATCGGCCTCGGCGACGTCGGCTTCGCGCTACGCCTGCGCCGCGACACGGAACTCCGTGACGCGGTGGAGGCGTGGTTCGAGGCAGAGGTCACCCGCCCCGCGGACATTCCCGACAGCGCCTGGCTGCGCTGGGAGCAGGAGAAGCACCAGCGTCTCCTCGCCGCACTGGTCGACTAGCGGTGGCATCCGTTTTCCCGCACCTAGTCGTTCCAGCACTCACGTAAACGATCCAAAGGATCTCGCCGCACATGACCGACACCGCCATCAGCACCCAGCAGGACTTCAAGGTCGCCGACCTCTCCCTCGCGCCGTTCGGCCGCAAGGAGATCGAGATCGCCGAGCACGAGATGCCCGGCCTCATGTCGATCCGGCGCGAGTTCGCCGAGGCGCAGCCGCTCGCCGGCGCCCGCATCATCGGCTCGCTGCACATGACGATCCAGACGGCCGTCCTCATCGAGACGCTCACCGCGCTCGGCGCCGAGGTCCGCTGGTGCTCGTGCAACATCTTCTCGACGCAGGACCACGCCGCCGCGGCGATCGCGGTCGGCCCCGAAGGCACGCCCGAGAACCCGCAGGGTGTCCCGGTCTTCGCCTGGAAGGGCGAGACGCTGGAGGAGTACTGGTGGTGCACGGAGCAGGTCGTGAACTGGCCCGGCGAGCCCGCCAACATGATCCTCGACGACGGCGGCGACGCCACGATGCTCATCCACAAGGGCACCGAGTTCGAGAAGGCCGGCGCCGTGCCGGACCCGTCGACCGGTGAGTCCGAGGAGTTCCAGGTCTTCCTGACGCTCCTGAACAAGTCGCTCGCCGAGGACCCGCAGCGCTACACGAAGGTCGGCCAGGCGATCAAGGGCGTCACCGAGGAGACCACGACGGGCGTGCACCGCCTGTACGAGCTCGCCAAGAGCGGCGAGCTGCTCTTCCCGGCGATCAACGTCAACGACTCGGTCACGAAGTCGAAGTTCGACAACCTCTACGGCTGCCGCCACTCGCTCGTCGACGGCATCTTCCGCGCGACCGACGTCATGCTCGCCGGCAAGCACGCCGTCGTCTGCGGCTACGGCGACGTCGGCAAGGGCTCGGCCGCCTCGCTGCGCGCCCAGGGCGCCCGCGTCACGGTCACCGAGATCGACCCGATCTGCGCGCTGCAGGCCTGCATGGAGGGCTACAGCGTCTCGACGCTCGACTCCGTCCTCGAGTCCGGCGACGTGTTCATCACGACGACCGGCAACAAGGACATCATCAGCGCGGACGACATGGCGCGGATGAAGCACAACGCGATCGTCGGCAACATCGGCCACTTCGACAACGAGATCGACGTCGCCGGCCTCGAGGCGAAGGCCACGAAGATCAACATCAAGCCGCAGGTCGACGAGTGGAAGTTCGAGGACGGTCACTCGATCATCCTGCTCTCCGAGGGCCGCCTGCTGAACCTCGGCAACGCGACCGGCCACCCGTCGTTCGTCATGTCGAACTCGTTCGCCAACCAGACGATCGCCCAGATCGAGCTGTGGACGAAGAACGACGAGTACGAGAACCAGGTCTACGTCCTGCCGAAGCACCTCGACGAGAAGGTCGCCCGCCTGCACCTCGCCGCGCTCGACGCGCAGCTCACCGAGCTGCGTCCGGACCAGGCCGCCTACATCGGCGTCCCGGTCGAGGGCCCGTACAAGCCGGACCACTACCGCTACTAGCCGCCGGTAGACCGTGACGCGCTCGGCGACCAGGCAGGTCCGATGACCTCGTCCGTCGCCGACGCGTCGCTCGCGGACGCGGGCCGGGACCGCATCGACTGGGCGGACGCCCAGATGCCGGTCCTGCGCCAGATCCGCGAGCGGTTCGCGGCCACCCGCCCCCTCGAGGGGGTCGCGGTGGCCGCGTGCCTGCACGTCACCGCCGAGACGGCGAACCTCGTGCGCACGCTGCTCGCGGGCGGCGCGCGCGTCGGCCTGTGCGCGGCGAACCCGCTCTCGACGCAGGACGAGGTCGCCGCGGCCCTCGCAGCCGAGGAGGGCGCGTCCGTCCACGCCCGCCGCGGCGAGGACATGGACGCCTACGTCGGCCACGTCCGCACGCTCGTGCAGGCCGAGCCGCACGTGACGCTGGACGACGGCGCGGACCTGCTGAGCGTCCTCCACGCCCGGCCCGCCGGCCTGCCCGACGGCTTCCTCGGCGGCACCGAGGAGACGACGACCGGCCTCGTGCGGCTGCGCACCCTCGAGACCTCCGGCGCGCTGCGCACACCGGTCCTCGCCGTCAACGAGGCGCGCACCGAGCGGCTCTTCAACGACCACTACGGCACCGGCCAGTCGACGCTCGACGGGATCCTGCGCGCGACGAACCTCCTGCTCGCCGGGCGGACGGTCGTCATCCTCGGCTACGGCTTCACCGGCAAGGGCGTCGCCCTCCGCGCGCGCGGCGCGGGCGCCCAGGTCATCGTCTGCGAGGTCGACCCGATGCGCGCGCTCGAGGCGCGCATGGAGGGCTTCCAGGTCATGCCGGCGCTCGAGGCGGCCTCGCGCGGCGAGATCTTCATCACCGTCACGGGCGCTCCGGGCGTCCTCGGGACCGAGCACTTCCTCGCGATGAACGACGGCGCGGTGCTCGCGAACGCCGGGCACTTCGACGTCGAGATCGACCTGCCGGCGCTCGACGCCGTCGCCGTCGGCGGCATCCGCGAGGTGCTGCCGCTCGTCACCCAGTACGAGCTCGCACCGGACGGCGACGCCCCGCCGCGGCGGCTGAACCTCCTCGCCGAGGGCCGGGTCGTGAACCTCGCCGCCGGCCAGGGGCACCCGGCCGCCGTCATGGACATGTCGTTCGCGACCCAGGCGCTCGCGACCGAGCACCTCGTCCTCAGCGCCCGCGACGCCCCGCTGCGGCCGGGGGTCCAGCCGGTGCCCGAGGCGATCGACCGCGAGGTCGCGACGCTGAAGCTCGCCTCGCTCGGCGTCCGGATCGACACGCTGAGCCCCGCGCAGCAGCAGTACCTGCACCACTGGACCTGACCAACCCCGGGGCCCGCTCAGTCCGCGGACATCCCGCGACACCGGCTTACTACGATGCGGACGTGCCGACCCCCGACGCGCTCACCGCCGCCGAGGCGAAGCTCCGCGGCTCCGGAGCCGCGGACGCCGCCGTGGACACCTTCCTGCGCCAGCTGGGCCGCGTGCTCCGCGGCGAGCGGGGCGCGCTCGCCGAGGCGGAGCTCGACCCCGTCACGAGCCTGGACGACGCCGAGGCGCTGCCCGCGGCCGGGGACGACGCCACCGAGGCGCTGCTCGGCGAGGCGGTCGTCATCAAGCTCAACGGCGGCCTGGGCACGAGCATGGGCCTCGACGGGCCGAAGTCGCTGCTCCCGGTGAAGGGGGAGCTGACCTTCCTCGACGTCATCGCCCGGCAGATCGTCCACCTCCGCGAGGAGACCGGCGCGCGGCTCCCGCTCGTCCTCATGAACTCCTTCGCGACGCGTGAGCCGTCGCTCGCCCGGCTCGCCACGCACACCGGGCTCGACCAGGACGTGCCCGCCGACTTCCTCCAGAACAAGGTGCCGAAGCTCCGCGCCGACGACCTGACGCCCGTCGAGTGGCCCGCGGACCCCGGCCTGGAGTGGGCGCCTCCCGGCCACGGCGACCTCTACCCGGCGCTCGTCGGGTCGGGGATGCTCGACACGCTCCTCGCGGCCGGGTACCGGTACGCCTTCGTCTCCAACGCCGACAACCTCGGGGCGACGCTCTCGCCGCGGCTGCTGGCGTGGTTCGCCGGCTCGGGCGCGCCGTTCGCGATGGAGGTCGCCGACCGGACCGCGGCCGACCGCAAGGGCGGGCACCTCGCCCGCCGGCGCGGCACCGGCGGCCTCGTCCTGCGCGAGCTCGCGCAGACACCGGAGGAGGACCTGGATTCGTTCCAGGACATCACGCGCCACCGCTACTTCAACACGAACAACCTCTGGGTCGACCTCCGCGCGCTGCAGGCGACGCTCACCGCGTCGGGCGGCGTGCTCGAGCTCCCGCTCATCGTCAACGCGAAGACCGTCGACCCCAAGGACGCGTCCTCGACCCCGGTCCTCCAGCTCGAGACCGCCATGGGCGCGGCGATCGACGCCCTCCCCGGTGCGGTCGCGATCCGCGTGCCGCGCAGCCGCTTCGGCCCCGTGAAGACCACGAGCGACCTGCTGACCGTGCGCTCCGACGCGTACGTGCTCCGCGACGACGCGCGCCTCGCGCTCGCCCCGAGCCGCGCCGGCGTCCCGCCGCAGATCACGCTCGACAGCGCCTGCTACAAGCTCGTCGGGGCGCTCGACGAGCGCTTCCCCGCGGGGGCCCCGTCCCTCGTCGACTGCACCCGGCTCACCGTCGAGGGCGACGTCCGCTTCGGCGCCGGCGTCGTCATCCGCGGCGAGGTCGAGCTCCACGGCCCGCGGACGGTCGCGGACGGCGAGGTGCTCGGCTCGGGGCGCTACGCCGCGCCCGTCCCGTAGCGCTCCTCGCGCTCGTCCTCGCGGTCGGACTCGGCGAGGGCCTTGACGAACAGGTAGGCGAGCGCGATGCCCATGACGATCGACTGCTCGATCGCCATGACGGCGCCGGCGGTCGCCTGATCGTCGGACGCCGACAGGCCCCACACGCGCGGGGCGTGCTCGTAGAACGCGTACAGCGGGTCGGGCGCGAAGGTGATGGCGATCCCGAGCATGCCGACGAGGAGCTTCGTCACAAGCATGTACACGACCGGGCCGAAGGGGCCGATCGAGATGCGCCCGCGGATGGGGGAGAGCAGGTGCCACCAGTACAGCGTCCCGACGCTGATCATGCAGACGTGCTCGAACACGTGGATGCCCGAGTGCTCGAGCGCCGCGTCGTACAGGGCCGGGATGTGCCAGACCCACATGACGGCGACGTAGAGGACGACGGCGAGCGCCGGGTGGGCGAGCGGGCCGGCCGCCTCCTCCAGGCGCTGCATCCGCCGGGTCACCGGACGCAAAAGGACCTTCGTCAGCGACACCATCAGGAGGATCGGGAAGACGTCGAGCAGTAGGACGTGCTGCAGCATGTGCATGGCGAAGACCTGGTCGGCGAGCCGGTCCACGGGGGAGAAGAGCGCGGCGACGGCGACGAGCATCGCGCCCGCGAAGGCGCACGCGCGGCCGGCGGGGGCGCCGCGCGCGCCGGCCGGGGACGCGCGAACCGCCCGCCAGCGCGTGCCGTAGGCGACGGACATCGTCGCGAGCAGCGCGGCCGCACCGGGCTCGAACGTCCACGAGGCATCGACGGCCGCCATCGGGCGATCATCGCACCGTTGCCTGGGCGGCGGCGCTGGGCCGGGCCGGCCGGGACCGCGGGCATCCGGAGCGCGAACGTCGATCATCCCCCGCTGGAGGGGGTGAGGATCGACGTTCGGCGCTTCCGAGGACACGGCTCGGTTTGCGCGGGTGCGAAGACGGCGCAGTCCCGACGCACTTCCGTCAGAGGAACGGGGTTGTGCCGTCGCAGGCGGCGGGCGCACGATGGCGGGGTGCTCCGCGCGCTCACCGGCCTCCTCGCCCCGCCCGCGTGCCTCGCGTGCCGCGCGCCGGGGACGACGCCGCTGTGCGCCGCCTGCCGGCGGGCGCTGCGCGTCCTGCGGCCGGAGGCCGTCTGTCCCCGCTGCGGGCTGCCCCGGCCGTGCGACGGCGGGGGCGGCGGACGGGGGCGCGGCTGCCCGGCGGCGGACGCGCCGTGGGCCCGCGCGTGGGCGCCGGTGGCCTACACGGGGCCGGCGACCGCGCTCGTGGCGGCGCTGAAGTTCCGCGGGGCGCTGCCCTGCGCGAGCCTCATGGCCGCCCAGGTCGCCGCGCTCGCACCGCCGGGGCTCCTCGCCGGCGGGGTGCTCGCCCCGGTGCCGACCCATCCGGCCCGTGCCCGCCGTCGCGGCTACGACCAGGCGGACGTCCTCGCCTGCGCGCTCGCGCGGCGCAGCGGCCTCGCGGTCGAGGCGTGCCTCACCCGGGCGGGTCCGCGGTCGCGGCAGCTCGGCGCGGGCCGCGCCGAGCGGCTGCAGGACGGGCGGCTGCACCTGCGCTGCCGTCGCGCGCCGCCGTCGCGCGTCGTCCTCGTCGACGACGTCCACACGACGGGGGCGACGCTCCGCGCCGCGGCGGCCGCACTGCGTCGCGGCGGGGCCGCCGAGGTCGTCGCCGTCACCTGGGCGCGGACGCTGTGAACGCCGGCGAGCGGGGAGACCTCACCGGCCGCGAACGGGCGTTCCTCGCCACTTCTCGGCGCGTCGCGCGGGAGTTAGCACAAAAGTTGACGTGATGTTGACACGGGGGTGTGACGAGCTCTACGGTCGTTGAGGACATCGGATCCCCGAACAGGAAGGACCTTATGCAGATCGAGCTCAAGGGTCGCAACGTTCCGGTCACCGACGACTTGCGCGAGCACGTCGAGAAGAGATTCCGAAAAATCTCGAACCAGGTCCCCGAAGTCGTGCGCATGGAGGTGGAGTTCGCGCACGAGAACAACCCTTCGATTGCCGAGCGCGAGTGCGCGGAGGTCACCCTCTATCTCAAGGGCAAGACCCTCCGGGCCCACGACCACGCTCGTGATCTGCATCACGCCATCAACCTCTGCGAAGAAGAGCTCTGCCGCCAGGTGAAGCAGTACCGCGAGAAGCGCCGCCATCGGCGCGAGGCGAGGATCTCCGCGGCTGCAGGCCGCGTGCGCCCGGCGCTCTAGGCGCCCGCGCACCCGCCGCCAGGCGGCACCAGACCCAAGCCGGCCTGCCCGGCCGGCCGGGGATTCACGTCCCCGCAGGCCACCGCCGCGCGACCAGGTCGCGCGGCGGACCGGCCCACTCGGACCCGTTCGCCCCGCCGCACCGGCGTGCCCCGGCGTCCCGATATCTCCGTCTACACTCAGCCCATGGGCATTCTCGACCGCGCGCTCAACATGGGCGAGGGCAAGCAGTTCCGTCAGTACGAGAAGCGCGTCGCCGCGATCGGCGCCTTCGAACCTGAGCTCGAGCTCGAATCCGACGAGGAGCTTCGCGACCGCTTCCAGGCGCTGAAGGTCCGCGTCCAGGAGGGCGGCGAGTCGCTCGACGACGTGCTGCCGGAGAGCTTCGCGATCACCCGCGAGGCGAGCCGCCGCTCGATGGGCATGCGCCACTTCGACGTGCAGCTCATCGGCGCGATGGTGCTCCACGGGGGCAACATCGCCGAGATGAAGACCGGCGAGGGCAAGACGCTCACCGGCACGCTCGCCGTCGCGCTCAACGCGCTCGCGGGCAAGGGCGTCCACGTCGTGACGGTCAACGACTACCTCGCCAAGCGCGACGCCGAGTGGATGACCCCGCTCTACTCGTTCCTCGGGCTCACCGTCGGCGTCCTGCAGAACATGCAGGCCTACGAGGACAAGCAGGTCTGCTACGCCTCGGACATCACCTACGGGACGAACTCCGAGTTCGGCTTCGACTACCTGCGCGACAACATGGCGACGTCGCTCGAGGAGAAGGTCCAGCACGGCGGCCGCTACACCGAGGACGGGCGTCCGCTCGCGACGCACAACTTCGCGATCGTCGACGAGGTCGACAACATCCTCATCGACGAGGCGCGCACCCCGCTCATCATCTCCGGTGCCCCCGAGGCCGCCGCCGACTACTACGTCCAGTTCGCGAAGCTCGCGAAGATCATGGAGCCGGGCAAGGCCCCGGAGGGGATGGACCCGCGGACGAAGAAGGAGTTCGTCGCCGACTTCGACTTCGAGTTCGACGAGAAGCACAAGACCGTCGCCGTCACCGAGCGCGGCGTCGCGAAGACCGAGAAGTTCCTCGGCATCGACCACCTGTACCGCGCGGAGAACGGGCCGCTCGTAAACCACCTCATCCAGTCGCTCAAGGCCGAGGCGCTCTACAAGCGCGACGTCGAGTACGCCGTCGTCGACGGCGAGGTGAAGATCATCGACGAGTTCACCGGCCGCATCCTCGACGGGCGCCGCTGGTCGGAGGGCCTGCACCAGGCCGTCGAGGCGAAGGAGGGCGTCCGCGTCCAGGAGGAGAACCAGACCCTCGCGACCGTCACGCTGCAGAACTACTTCCGCATGTACGACAAGCTCGCGGGCATGACCGGCACCGCCCTCACCGAGGCGACCGAGTTCATGAAGATCTACAAGCTCGGCGTCGTCCAGGTCCCGACGAACCGCGAGATGGTTCGCATGGACAAGAACGATCAGGTCTACAAGACGAAGGAGGGCAAGTGGTCCGCCGTCGTCCGGGAGATCGAGGCGCGCCACGCGGTCGGGCAGCCTGTCCTCGTCGGCACCATCTCCGTCGAGGTCTCCGAGATGCTCGGCGACCGCCTGGCCGCGAAGGGCATCAAGCACGCGGTCCTCAACGCGAAGCCCGAGTACGCCGAGATGGAGGCGCACGTCGTCGCCGAGGCGGGGCAGCCCGGCGCCGTGACGATCGCGACGAACATGGCCGGCCGCGGCGTCGACATCAAGCTCGGCGGCAACGCGGAGCACCTCGCCGAGCTCGAGGTCAAGAGCAAGCTCGGCCTGGAGCCGACCGATCCCGACTTCGCCGAGCACGTCGCGAGGGTCCTGCCGTCGCTCGAGGAGCAGATCGAGTCCCAGCGCCAGGAGGTCATGGCGGCCGGCGGCCTCTTCATCGTCGGCACCGAGCGCCACGAGTCGCGGCGGATCGACAACCAGCTCCGCGGCCGCGCCGGGCGCCAGGGCGACCCCGGCGAGTCGCGCTTCTTCCTCTCCGCCGAGGACGACCTCGTCCGCCTCTTCGCGGGCGACCGCATCTACAAGATCCTTGACCGACTCGGCACGACCGACGAGGAGGGCAACGAGGAGCCGATCGAGGCGGGCATGCTCTCGAAGCAGATCGAGAAGGCCCAGCGGAAGGTCGAGGAGCAGAACTTCCTCATCCGCAAGCGCGTCCTCGAGTACGACGACGTCATGAACGAGCAGCGCCGCGTCGTCTACGAGTACCGCGACGGCGTCCTCGAGGGCGAGGACATGGGCGAGCAGGCGCGCATGCAGGTCTCCGAGGCGATCGGCCGCGTCATCTCCGAGTACACGCTCGGGGACTACATCGAGGACTGGGACCTCGACGGCCTGTGGATCGCGATCAGCGACATCTGGCCCGTGAGCTTCGTGCCGGAGGAGCTCGACCTCGACGGCGTCGACCGCGAGACGCTCACGCAGACGCTCGCCGACGACGCGATCTCGCTGTACGACAAGCGCGAGGAGGAGCTCGGCGCCGAGCTCATGCGCGTGCTCGAGCGCTACCTGCTCCTGCAGATCATCGACCAGCGCTGGCGCGAGCACCTGTACGACATGGACTACCTGCGCGAGGGCATCCACCTCCGCGGGTTCGCCCAGATCGACCCGCTCGTCGCGTACAAGAACGAGGCCTTCGACCTCTTCACCGATCTCATGAACACGATCTGGGCGGACTTCGCCCGGATGATCTTCCACGTGGAGGTCGAGATCGAGGGCGAGGAGGCCCCGCAGATCCCGGCGCCCTCGTTCGGCGGCGGCGCCGGGCAGAACGTCTCCTACACCGGCGGCGTCGGCACGACGCAGCCGAGCGCGCTGATGGCGGCGGCCGAGGGCGGCGAGCAGTACGCGCAGGCCGACGAGGAGCCGCTGCCCGCGCCCGTGCAGCAGCGCGTCCTCGGCGACCACGACACGATCGGGCGCAACGACGCGTGCTGGTGCGGCTCGGGCCGCAAGTTCAAGAAGTGCCACGGGGCCTGACGCCCGTGCCCGGCGCACGGCCGCGCTAAAGCGCCGTGCCGCCGGGGCCGATGCAGGCTCCATGGCCCCGGGTGCTCGCACCGTGCCCTTCGGCACGACGCCGTCCGAGCGCGCGACGATGGCCCGGGCCCTCGCGGGCCTCTTCGCCGCGGGCGGGGCCCTCGTCGTCGCCACCCTCGTCCTCCCGCACGACGGCACGACCCGGTCGCTCGGTGTCCTCGGGCCGGGCGCCCTCGCGATGGTCGTCGGGGCCGTCCTCTACCGCTTCGCCACGCACGCGGGTGTCCGGCTGCTGCAACTGCTGCTCGTGCTGGGGACGACGCTCGTCACGGTCACGGTCCTCGCCGGCGGCTCGAGCGCCACCGCATACCCGTTCCTCTACCTGTGGGTCTCGCTGTACGCCTTCTACTTCTTCACGACGCGGGCGGCCGCCGTGCTCGTCGGGCTGGCGATCCTGCAGTACGGCCTCGCGTGCGCCTTCGAGGAGGACACGCCGGTGCCGGGCGTCCACTGGCTCATGGCGACCGGGTCGATCCTCGTCGGCGGCGTCCTCATCGGGCGGCTCATGGCGGCGATCCGCGCGCAGTCCGCGGACCTGGCCAGCGTCTCGCGGATGGCCGGGGGCCTCTCCGACGTCGAGGACTTCGCGCAGGTGACGTGCGAGTCGCTGCGCGCGTCCGCGTCGGCCGACGTCGTCATCTTCCTCGAGCCGCTCGACGGGGCGACCGGGCTGCAGGTCACGGCGATGGCCGGCGCGTCGGAGGCCGGGCTCGCCTTCAGCGGGGACGCCGCGCGCCGCGGGCTCGAGCTGGCGTTCCGGGGCGGCGACGCGGTCGAGCTGCTCGCCGACGCCGGCGCGGGCGGTCGCGGACCGTTCGGCGGGCAGGTCCTCGGACTCGCCCAGCCCGTGCTCCTCGAGGGCGTGACGGTCGCCGTCCTCGCCGTCGCGTGGACGAGCCCGCGCCGCAACCTGCCCGAGCGCCTGCGGAGCGCCGCGATGCTCTTCGCGGCCGAGGCGAGCCTCGCGCTCGACCGGGCCCAGCGCGCGTCGCAGGACCGCGAGCGTCAGGCCCTCGAGATCAACGACAACATCGTGCAGGGACTCGTCGTCGCGAAGTACTTCGCGCAGCGGGGCAACCCCGCCGAGTCGATCCGCGCGCTCGACGAGACGCTCGACCGCGCGCGGCGGCTCATCACCGACCAGCTGCAGTCGGTCGCCCACGGGCGCCACGGCGCGATCCGGCCCGGCGACCTCGCCCGCAGCGAGGCGTCGAGCGTCGACGTGCGCGACCCGGCCGCGGACGCCGCCGACCCGGCGTCGATCCGCTCGGCCTCCTGAAGCACGTCAGGAGGTGGGACGCGGCGGCGGGAGCGCTGCGCCGGCGACGGCGTGGGCGCGCGCCGCGAGGACGGTCGCGTGGTTGATGCGCACGCCGTCCCACACGTCCGGCGGGTACCCGCCCGCGAGCGTCACGACGAGCGGCAGCCCCGCGGCGGCGGCGTGGCCGAGGACGAGCTCGTCGCGGGCGCGCAGGCCGTCGAAGGTGAGCTGCAGGCGCCCGAGCCCGTCGCCCTCCCACGGGTCGGCCCCGGCGAGGTAGAGCACGAGGTCGGGGGCGCCGAAGCTCCGGGCCGCGACGTGGAGTGCGTCCTGCAGCGCGGCGAGGTAGCCGTCGTCCCCGGTCCCCGCCGGCAGCTCGACGTCGAGGTCCGAGGGGATCCTGGTGAACGGGTAGTTGCGCTCGCACTGGACGCTCAGGGTGTACGCGTCCGGGTCGGGCCCGAGCAGCTCGGCGGTGCCGTCGCCCTGGTGCACGTCGCAGTCGACGACGAGGATCCGCTGGGCGCGGCCCTCGGCCCGGAGGATCGCGGTGACGACGGCGAGGTCGTTGAAGAGGCAGTAGCCGCGGGCGCTCGCGTGCCCGGCGTGGTGGGTGCCGCCGCCGAGCATGACGCCGATGCGCTGCCCGTCGAGGGCGTCCCGCGCGGCGTGGAGCGTCCCCTGGGTGCCGCGGCGCGCACGTTCGACGAGCTCGGGTGACCACGGCAGGCCGAGCACGCGGCCCTCGCGCCGGTCCAGGGCACCGGTGCGCATCCGGGCGAGGAAGGCGTCCTCGTGCACGTGGGCGAGCGCGTCCCAGGAGATCGGCTCGGGGGTCAGGACGTCCGCCGCGCGGAGTGTCCCGTCGTTCACGAGCGTGTCGCGCAGCAGGCGGTACTTCGCCAGCGGGTAGCGGTGCCCGGCGGGAAGCGGGAAGGGGTGGTCGGCGTGGGACCAGACGCGCACGCCGTCAGGATGCCCGGTCCGGGGCGCGCCGCCGTGCCGGGACGCTCAGGGGCCGGGACGCGACCCGGGCCGCGCGGTCGTCCCGCTGCCGGTGCCGCCGACGCCCCCCGGCGTCCGCGTCGCGCTCGTGATCCGCCGCCCGCCCGGCAGGCGGTCGACGATCCGGCCGGCGCGCTCGATCGCGCCCTCGAGCGGCTCGCCGAGGTCGAGCGCGCGCTGGAGCAGCGGGAGCGCGGCGGCGATCTCCGCGCCGCGCCGGGCGACCTCCTCGCCGACGGCCTGCGCGCCCTTCGCCTCGGCGACGAGCTGATCGCCGAGCCCGGCCAGCCGGTCACCCATCGCGGTGATCTGCGCCGCCCGGCCCTCGAGCGTCTCCCCGAGGACGAGCAGCTTGTCGATCTCGCCCTCGATGCGCGTCGCCCGGGTGTCGAGGCGCTCGAGCAGGTCGAGGGCCCGTTCCGCGCTGCCGGCGAGCGAGTGGAGGTCGTCGAGCGTGCGCAGCGCGAGCCGGGGCGGCAGCACGACGAGGGCGACGAGCGAGTTCACCCGAGCGACGATACCCTCGGACGCCCATGGCCACGCCGTCCTCCAGCGATCTCACCGTCTCCCAGCGCCTCGCCCAGATCGACTCGGCGATGGCGATCCTGCGCGACGGCATCGATCCCGACGCCCTCCTCGCCCGCTCGGCGGAGCTCGAGGCGCGCATGGGGGAGCCCGGCTTCTGGGACGACGCCGACGCCGCTGCGAAGGTCAGCGCCGAGCACGCCCGTGCCTCGCGCAAGGCCGAGGCGTTCGGCCAGCTCGAGGCCGACGCCGGCGACCTCGCGGACCTCGCCGAGATGGCGCTCGAGGACAGCTCGCTCGGTGGCGAGCTCGAAGAGCAGATCGCCTCGGTCGAGGAGCGCATCGCCGCCCTCGAGGAGGAGCGCCTGTTCAGCGGCAAGTACGACTCGGGCGACGCGATCGTCACGATCAACGCGGGGGCGGGCGGGACCGACGCCCAGGACTGGGCCGAGATGCTCCTGCGGATGGAGATGCGCTGGGCGCAGCAGCGGGGCTTCAAGGTCGAGCTGCTCGAGGCGAGCGCGGGGGAGGAGGCCGGCATCAAGTCCGCCGCCTTCCGCGCCGAGGGCGAGAACGCCTACGGCCTGTTCGGCGCCGAGAAGGGCGTGCACCGCCTCGTGCGCATCAGCCCGTTCGACTCGCAGGCGCGGCGCCAGACGGCGTTCGCCGGCCTCGAGGTCGCGCCGGTCATCGACGACGTCGGCGAGATCGTCATCGACATGGACGACGTGAACGTCGACACGTACCGCGCTTCGGGCGCCGGCGGGCAGCACGTCAACAAGACCGATTCGGCCGTGCGGCTCACGCACCGCCCGAGCGGCATCGTCGTCCAGTGCCAGAACGAGCGCTCGCAGACGGCGAACAAGGAGACGGCGCTGAAGATGCTCCGCGGCAAGCTCGTCGAGCTGCGCGAGCGCGAGCGGATGGAGGAGCTCGCGCGCGAGAAGGGCGAGGCGCAGGACGTCGGCTGGGGCTCGCAGATCCGCTCGTACGTCCTCGCGCCGTACACGATGGTCAAGGACCACCGCACGAACGTCGAGGTGGGCGACCCGACGAAGGTCCTCGACGGCGACCTCGACAAGTTCATCCGCGCCGAGCTGCTGCGCCGGGCCGGGCGCGGTGACGCGGCCGCGGGCGGCACGGACGACGGCGAGGCCTGAGCGTGTCCGGGCCCGGCGACCGGCCTCCGGTCCACGGGCCGCACGGCGGCGCCGGCCAGCCGGTCGCGCCGTACTTCGACGCCGTCGTCGCGTACGGGCTGCGCGGCTCGGGCCGCTTCCACGTCCCGGGCCACAAGGGCGGGCCCGGTGCGGACCCGGCGCTGCGCCACGCCCTCGGGGAGCGGGCCCTCGCGCTCGACGTCCCGCAGGACATCCACGGGATCGACCTGGGTCCCGGCCCGACCCCGTACGCGCAGGCGGAGGCGCTCGCCGCGGAGGCGCACGGCGCCGCGCGGACGTTCTTCCTCACGAACGGGGCGACGCAGGGCAACCACGCGCTGACGCTCGCGCTCGCGCCGCTCGGGGCGCGCGTCGTCTGCCAGCGCAACTCGCATGCGTCGATCGTCGACGGCCTCGTCCTCAGCGGAGGCGTGCCGACGTTCGTCCCGCCCGAGATCGACGACGCGCTCGGCATGGCCCATGGCGTGACGCCCGACGGGCTGCGCGCCGCGCTGGCCCGGGCGCCGGACGCGCGCGCGGCGTTCGTCGTGTCCCCGACGTACTACGGCATGTGCGCGGACGTCGCGGCGCTCGCCGACGTCGCCCACGCGGCGGGTGTCCCGCTCGCCGTCGACCAGTCGTGGGGCCCGCACTTCGGCTTCCACCCCGACCTGCCGCAGAGCGCGCTCGCGCTCGGCGCCGACGCCGTCCTGACGAGCACGCACAAGCTCGCGGGCTCGCTGACGCAGTCGGCGATGCTCCACATCTCCGGCAGCGGCCGAGTCGACGCGGAGCAGGTGGCCCGCGCGATCCGCCTCGTCCGCTCGACCTCGCCGTCGTCGCTGCTCATGGCCTCGCTCGACGCGGCGCGCCGCCAGCTCGCCGTCCACGGCGAGGCGCTCCTGCACGAGACACTCGCCGCCGTCCACCGCACGCGCGCGAAGCTCGGCACGACGCCGGGCATCGCCGTCCTCGGGCCGGAGCTCGTCGGCCGGCCGGGCGTCGCGGACTGGGACCCGCTGCGGATCGTCCTCGACGTCCGCGCGACGGGGCGCAGCGGCTACGAGGTCGCCGAGGCGCTGCGCGGCGCCTACGACGCCGGGGTCGAGCTCGCCACCGCGGCGACCGTCGTGCTCGTCGTCGGCGTCGCCGAGTCCGCGGTCGCGCTCGAGCGCGTCGCAGGCGACCTCGACGAGACGGTTAAGCGGATCGCGGTGGACTCAGGCACCCTCGGCCCCGTCGTGCGCCCGCCGTCGGCGCCGCCCACCGAGACCGTCGTCGCCCCGCGCTACGCCTTCCTCGGCGACGCCGAGCGCGTCCCCGTGCACGAAGCCGTCGGCCGCGTCTCCTGCGAGTCGATCGCCGGCTATCCGCCCGGGATCCCGGCGCTCCTGCCCGGTGAGCGCGTCACGGAAGAGGTCATCGCGTACCTGCAGGCGATCCTCGACGGCGGGGCGCGCCTGCACGGCGCGAGCGACGCGACGTTCGCGACGCTCCACGTCCTCCGCGACACCTGAGCCCGGAGCCGGCGGCTCGCCGCCCGCCCCGGCGCCCGCCCCGCCCGCGGGCCGCCTACCTGACCTGCAGCACCGGCTTGCCGACGACCGTCCGGTCGGCGAACGCCTGCAGCACCGCCGGGCCCTGCTCGAGGGGGACGGCCGGCCCGGCCTCGAAGCGGAGCTTCCCCTCGGCCATCCAGCCGAACGTCTCGTCGGCGGTCCGGCGCGGGAACGCCGGGTCCACCGCCGCGAACCCGCCGTAGTTCACGCCGACGACGTCGTGGCTGCGCAGGAGCAGGCGGTTGACCTTCACCTCGGGGATCGTGCCCCCGGCGAACCCGACGACGAGCAGTCGGCCCTCGGGCGCCATGCAGCGCAGCGACCCGGCGAAGACGTCGCCGCCGACCGGGTCCCAGACGACGTCCGCGCCGCGGCCGCCGGTCAGCTCCTTGACGGCGGTGACCCAGTCGCCGCCGCTGTCGACGGCCTCGTCCGCGCCGGCCGCAAGGGCGGCGGCGCGCTTGTCCTCCGAGGACGCCGCCGCGATGATCCGGCCCGCCCCGACCGCCTTCGCGACCCCGATCGCCGCGAGGCCGGTGCCGCCCGCGGCGCCGTGCACGAGGACGGTCTCGCCGGGCGCGAGGCGCCCGCGCCGCACGAGGCCGAGGTACGCCGTCCCGGCGTTGATGACCGCCCCCGCGGCGGTGACGTCGTCGACCGCGTCGGGGAGCGGGAAGGCGAGGAACTCGGGCACGGCGACGACCTCGGCGTAGCCGCCGGAGAACGTCATCGCGGCCACGCGCTGGCCCGGCTTCAGCGCGCTCCCGGCCGGGACGCTGCGCACCGTCCCGGCGACCTCGAAGCCCGGGATGAACGGCAGCGGCGGCTTGATCTGGTACTCGCCCTTCGTCACGAGCATGTCGACGAAGCCGACGCCGGCGGTGTTCACGTCGACGAGCACGAGGCCGTCACCGCCCTCGGGGACCGGCACGTCCTCCAGGTGCAGACCCGACGGGCCGGTGGTCTCGCGGAGCATGAGGGCGCGCATGGGAGGGACCCTAGCCGCGGTCGGCCGTCCTATCCTTCACCGTCCCATGACCGTCCCCGCCGTCGACCCCGCCCTGATCGCCGACCTCGTCGCCCGGGCCCTCGCCGAGGACGTCGGGACCGGGGACGTGACGAACGCCGCGACCGTCCCGCCGGGGACCCGCGCCACCGCCCGCGTCCGCCAGAAGGCGCCGGGCGTGGTCTACGGCCTCACCGCGGCCGCCGAGGCGTTCCGCCAGTGCGACCCGGACGCGGTCTTCACCGCGCTGACCGAGGAGTGCGCCTGGCGCGAGGACGGGCCCGTCTTCGAGGTCGCCGGCGACGCGGCGGCGCTGCTCACCGCCGAGCGCACCGCGCTGAACTTCCTGGGTCGCCTGAGCGGGGTCGCGACGATGAGCGCCCGCTACGCCCGCGCCGTCGCCGGCACCGGCGCGACGATCATCGACACGCGCAAGACGACGCCGGGGCTGCGGCTGCTCGAGAAGGCGGCCGTCGCCGCGGGCGGCGCCGCCAACCACCGCATCGGGCTCTTCGACGCGGTGCTCATCAAGGAGAACCACGCCGCGATGGCCGGCGGGGTCGGGGCTGCCGTCACCGCCGCCAAGGCGTACGCCGCGGCCGCCGGGCGCGACCTGCTCGTGGAGGTCGAGGTTCGCGACCTGACCGAGATCGACGAGGCCCTCGCGGCCGGCGCCCCGCGCCTGCTGCTCGACAACATGAGCGTGGACGCGCTGCGGGCGGCCGTCGCGCACATCGCCGGCCGCGCCGAGACCGAGGCGAGCGGCAACGTGAACCTCGACACGGTCCGGGGGATCGCCGAGACGGGAGTACAATTCATCTCCGTCGGCGCCCTCACGCATTCGGCTCCGACGCTCGATCTGTCCCTGATCCTCACCCCAGAGAAGGACGCCCTGTGATGACCGAGCTGCTGACCCTCGAGAGCATTCCCGCGCTGCAGGCCGAGGTCCGCGCGCTGGCCAAGGAACGCAACGCCGTCATCCTCGCGCACAACTACCAGCTGCCCGAGGTGCAGGACGTCGCCGACTACGTCGGTGACTCCCTCGGCCTCAGCCAGCAGGCGGCGAAGTCCGACGCGGCCGTCATCGCGTTCTGCGGCGTGCACTTCATGGCCGAGACCGCCTCGGTCCTCTGTCCCGACAAGCAGGTCCTCATCCCGGACGTCGACGCGGGCTGCTCGCTCGCCGACTCGATCACCCCGGGCGAGCTGCGCGACTGGCAGGCCAAGTTCGGTGGGCGGGATCGGGTCAAGACGGTGATGTACGTCAACACGACGGCGGAGATCAAGGCGCTCACCGACTACTGCGTCACCTCGTCGAACGCCGTCGCGGTCGTCGAGCACATCTACCGCGAGCACGGGCCGGACACGGAGATCCTCTTCGGGCCGGACATGTTCCTCGGCGCGTACGTCGAGAAGACGACCGGCCGCAAGATGCACGTCTGGGACGGCGAGTGCCACGTCCACGCCGGGATCCGCCCGTCGGACATCGAGGAGGTGCGCGCGGCGAACCCCGGCGCCGACTTCCTCATCCACCCGGAGTGCGGCTGCTCGACGAGCGTCATGGAGTACGTCGCGGCGGGCGACGTCGACGTCGAGGGCGTCCACATGCTCTCGACCGGCGGGATGCTCAAGTACGCCGAGGACCACAAGGGCGACGGCGGCACGGTGATCATGGCGACCGAGGTCGGGATGATGTACCCGCTCCAGGTCGCCGCCCCCGACCTGAACTTCATCGCGGCGAACGAGAAGGCGAGCTGCCGCTACATGAAGATGATCACGCTGCCGAAGCTCCGCGACTGCCTGCGGGACCTCAGCGGCGAGGTGAAGGTCGAGCCCACCATCGCCGAGAAGGCCCGCATCCCGATCGAGCGGATGGTCTCGATCAACGCCTGAGCGGCGTCACCCCGCCGGCGGCCCGCACCACGTCTCCAGGGCCGCCGTCAGGCCGGAGGTGCTGCCGTCCTCCCCGACCCAGCCGACGTGGCCGTCGGGGCGGACGAGGACGGCGGTGGGCGGCGCGACGGCGCCGAGGACGGGTAGCTCCCACAGGCCGTGGGAGGCCGCGGTGAGGACGCGGACGCGGCCGCTGAAGCCCGCGGCGTCGACCCCGCCCGGGGTCCCGAGATCGAGCACGAGGGGCCGGGCGTCGCGCAGCAGCTCGTAGACGCGGACCGGTCCGCGGTCGCGCGTCCCTCCGAGGTCGAGGTCGAGGTCACGGCCCAGGTCGAGGTCGCGGTCCGGCATGCGGCGCCCGAGGACGGGATGGCCGTCCCCGAGGTCGTAGTGGATGTCCAGGCCGGAGAACATCCCGCCGAGCGCGCGGCGCGGTCCGTCGAGGCCGACGACGTCGCCCAGGGTCTCACGCAGGGCCGCGATCCGGTCGTCCGGCCGCTGCAGCGCGGCCTGGGCCATCGTCAGCCGCAGCACGCGTGCGCCGACCGGGTGGCGTTCGGCGTGGTAGGTGTCCAGCAGCGCGTCCGGGGCGTCGCCGCGCGCCACGGCGGCGAGCTTCCAGCCGAGGTTCACCGCGTCCTGCACGCCGGTGTTCAGCCCCTGCCCGCCGGCCGGGGAGTGGATGTGCGCGGCGTCCCCGGCGAGGAGGACCCGGCCGCTCCGGTAGGCGTCCGCCTGGCGCGTGGCGTCGGAGAACCGCGAGATCCACGTCGGGCTGTGCGCGCCGTGGTCGGTGCCGTACACGCGGACGAGCGCCGCACGCAGCTCGTCGAGCCCGGGCTCGCCCGCGGGGCGGGGCTGTGCGTCGGTCACCATGACGCGGAACGGGCCCGCGTCCGCCCAGACGATCTCGCCGTCGCGGATCTCGTACTCCACGCGGCCGATGCTGTGGACCCCCGCCGCGTCGCGGCGGATGCCGAGCTCCGGGTCGCCGGTCAGCTCGACCTCGGCGATGAGCGCGCTCATCGCCGCGTCCCAGCCGGGGAAGCCGATGCCCGCGGCCTTGCGCACGACGCTGCGCCCGCCGTCGCAGCCGACGAGCCAGCCCGTGCGGAGGACGTCGCCGCCCACGAGCTCGACGTCGACCCCGCCGGCGTCCTGCGCGAGACCGATGACCTCGCGGCCCCGGTCGATCGGCACCCCGAGCTCGGCGACCCAGCCGGCGAGGATCCGCTCGATGTGGTTCTGCCACAGCCCGAGGCCGTAGCCGTGCCGCGTGGGGAAGTCGCTGATGTCGATCGGCGTCGGGCCGAACTGCGTCACCTGCGCGACCTGCCCCTCGTCGAGGAAGCGGTCGGCGACGCCCCGCTGGTCGAGCACCTCGATCGTCCGCGCGTGGAGGCCGCCCGCCCGTGACCCGGCGAGCTCCGGGTCCGGGCGCCGCTCGACGACGGCGACGTCCGTCCCCGCCAGCGCGAGCTCGGCCGCGAGCATCAGACCGGTCGGCCCGCCCCCGGCGATGACCACGGTGTGTCCCGGCGTTGTCGCTGCACCCATCTCGCTGCTCCGTTTCCTCGTTCCCGGCGATCGAGCGGACGATCATGAGGCACGCCCGGGGCTTGAAACAAGCCCCCCTGCCGGGTTTAATCTGGAGGCGGAGAGGGGTGTTCACACGCGAGCCACGCCCGAACCGGCACGGGCGTGCCAGACTCGCGCGCATGAGTGACCAGTCCCGCCGCGCGTTCCTCGCCGGCAGCGTCGCCGCCGCCGGCGGCGTCCTCCTCGGCGGGCCGGAGGCCCTCGCCCGTGGCTTTCGCGCCGCGCGCCCCGCGGTGCCCGCCGCGCGCGCGGGCGGCTTCTCGCTCGGCGTGATGAGCGGGTTCCCGTCGACGACCGGCGCGGTCCTGTGGACGCGGGTCGACGACCTGCCGCGCACGTCGACGATCACCCTCGAGGTCGCGACCGACAGGGGCTTCCGCAGGGTCGTGCAGCGCCGGCGCGTCCGGGCGTCCGCCGTCCGGGACTACACCGCGCGCAGCCAGGTGACGGGCCTGAGGCCGGGAGAGGAGTACTTCTACCGCTTCCACACGAGGACGACGGACTCGCCGGTCGGGCGCCTGCGCACGCTGCGGCCCGCCGACTCGGCCGAGCCGGTCCGCATCGGCGTCCTCTCCTGCCAGTCCTACGAGGCGGGGTACTACACGGCGATCGCCGGCCTCGCAGCCGAGCCGGACCTCGACCTCGTCCTGCACCTCGGCGACTACATCTACGAGCACCACTACTACGACGGCCCGGCCGCCCGGAGGGACACGACCGGCCCGGGCCGCGACGGGGACGTCCAGACGCTCGACGAGTTCCGCGCGAAGTACCGCCTCTACAAGCGCGACCCGAACCTCCAGGCGATGCACGCCGCCCACCCGTTCGTCCCGATCTGGGACGACCACGAGGTCGAGGACAACTACGCGGGGACGGGGCCCGACTCGATCAGCCGCAGCCCGGCCAAGACGGAGAACGACAACGCCTACCCGCGCCGCGTCTCCTTCGCCGAGCGGCGCCGGGCGGGCTACCTGTCGTACTTCGAGTACCAGCCGCGCGTCCGCCCGGCCGGCGACACGAGGATCTACGGGACGGTGCCGCTCGGCGCGGGCGCGACCGTCTTCCTCACCGACCAGCGCCAGTACCGCACGCCGCAGCCCTGCCACGACGCGATCGTCCAGCCCTGTGCCGACGACCACGCACCGGGCGCCACGATGCTCGGTGCGACGCAGAAGGCGTGGTTCAAGGACGCGCTCGCGCGCGACACCGCCACCTGGAAGCTGTGGGCGAGCGAGGTGATGCTCATGGGCTGGGACTCCGCCCCCGGGGTCCCGCTGAACCAGGACGGGTGGGACGGCTACGGCGCCGAGCGCGAGGAGATCCTCACGCACGTCAGGGACAGGGGCATCCGGAACCTCGCGGTCCTCACCGGCGACATCCACACCTACGTCGCCGGCACCCTCACGACGACGGGCCGCGTCGGCGGCACGCCGGTCGCGACCGAGTTCGTCGGCGGATCGGTGACGTCGCTCGGCCTCGAGTCGACCGCCGCCGCGCCGCTGACGCCGTTCAGCCAGGCGCTGCTCGCGACGAACCCGCACATCAGCTACCTCGACACCCGGCGCCGCGGCTACATGGTCGTCGAGGCGACGAAGGCGCAGCTGTCGGTCCGCTTCCGGTCGCCCGCGTCGATCCTCGTCCCGGAGAGCCCCGTGAGCACGAGCGCGGCCTTCACGGTGGAGGCGGGCTCGACGGCGGTCCACCGGGCCTAGGAGTACGCTCGTCGCATGAGCGCTTCCTCCGTGGGCGATCTCGTGACGGTCGCCGGCGGCGGCCCCGAGCTCGACGGCATCGTCTTCGACGTCCCCAGCCGGGAGAAGGTCGTCGTCGCGCTCGTCGACCCCGCCCGCGGGCCGGGCTTCCGCACCGTGCACCCGCGGGTGCTCACCGAGCGCGCGGAGGCCGGCCCCGACGACGCGGCCCTCGACCGGCTCATCCGCCGCACCCCGGTGCCGTCCGGGCGCCGGACGGGCAGCGACTCGGGGCCGGGCGGCGGCCGGTCCGCCGGCCACAGCCGCGGCGCCGCGCACCGCGCCACCGGGAAGTAGCGATCCGGCGGGCGCCGAGCCCGCCGCTCAGCGCCGCAGGGCGAGGAGGTCCACGCCGCCCGCGAGCACCTGCTGGATGCTGCGCAGCGTCGTGCGGCGTCGCTCGAGCTCGACCGGCGTGTAGCAGTGCACCTCGGCCGCGCCGCCCATCGCCGTCGCGTCCCACAGCGCCGTGGCCTGGTGGACACGCTCGAGCCAGGGCACGCCGTCGAAGAGCGGGCTTACGAGGACGAGCAGGTAGGCCGGCGCGTCCGGCCCCGGCAGGGTGCCGCCGACGCGGGTGCCGCCGAGGACCGCGCACTCCAGCGGCCAGCGGTCCTGGACGCGGCGCGCGTACCGCGCGAGCTCGCGGAGGTCCGGCTGGGTGGGCGCGACGCCGACCACCGGACGATGGTGGCACGGCGGCCCGGCGCCGTCCACCACCATCGACGACCGGCGCGGAGGCTAGGCCGCGAACTCGTCGGCCGAGTGCGGGCCGACGCAGGCGATCGCGAGCGTCGTCGGGTCCACACGGCGCGCGATGTCGGCGACCGCGTCGAAGGTGACGGCGTCGAAGCGCTCGACGATCTGGTCGGGGTCGATGTCCTCGCCGAAGACGATCGCCTGGTTCGCGGCCGTCCGGGCGACGGCGTTCGTGTTCTCGAAGGCGAGGACGCGGCGGCCCGCGGCGTACGCCCGCGCGCGCTCGACCTCCTCCTCCCGCGGCCCGTCGGCGTGGAGCTCGGCGACGATCTCCTTCATCCGCGTGAAGGCCTCGGCGCACTTGCCGGACTCCAGGCCTGCGCCGAGCTGCAGGATCGGGACGTCGGCGAACGCGTGGTCGACCGAGTAGACGGAGTAGCAGAGGCCGCGCTGCTCGCGGATCTCGTCGAAGAGGCGCGAGCCCATCGAGCCGCCGAGGAGCGTCGAGTAGATCGTGAGCGCCGCCCGCTGCTTGACGTCCGTCACGTCGACGTCGGGGCGGTAGATCATCCGCAGGTGCGACTGGTTCGAGTCGCGCTCGGTGACGAGGACCTGCGGGGTGAAGGCGGGCGCGGGCTCGAACGGGCCGGGCGCGTCGAGGGTCGGGAAGCGCTCGAGCAGCTCGTTCGTCGCCGCGCCGTCCTCGAGGTGGGAGACGTTGCCCACGATGAACGCGCCGCCGCGGCTGCCCGCCCACTGACGCTCCCGGAAGGCGATGATCCCGTCGCGGCTGAAGGTCTTCAGGTGCTCCTCGGGCCCGAGGACGGTCCGCCCGAGCGGGTGGTCGCCGAAGGCGGCCTTGTCGATGAGCTCCTCGGCGACGGCCGACGGCTGGTCGGCGTAGCGGGCGATCTCCTGGATGACGACGCCGCGCTCCTTGTCGAGCTCCTCCTGGTCGAGCAGCGGCCGGCCGACGAAGTCCGTGAGCAGGTCGAGCGCCTCCATCGTCGCCTCGGCGCGGACCGTGATGTGGAACGCGACGAGGTCGTGGGACGTGTACGCGTTGAGCGAGCCGCCCATCCGCTCGGCCGTCTCGTTGACCTTGCGGTAGTCGTCGTACTTCTCGCCGCCCTTGAAGACGAGGTGCTCGAGGAAGTGCGCCATCCCGTTCTCCTCGGGACGTTCGGTCCGGGCGCCGGCGTCGAACGCGACGAGGATCGTCGTGGCGCGTGTGCCCTCCAGGGCCATGCGATGCAGCGGCAGGCCGTTGGCCAGGATCTCGGTCCGGATGGAGGGCATCCGGGCAGTCTACGAACCCCGCTGCAAGGGCCGTTGCACGGGCGCGGACGTGCAGGGAAAACGCCATGCGGTGGCTAACCTCGGGTGACGATGGCCATCTCCGAGAGGCATGCCCGCAACCTGGATCGCACCCGGGCGCGGCCAGATCAGCAGGTCCCGAACGTCATCGAGTTCCGGGACGTCACCAAGCGCTTCGACTCGGGGGACACCGGGCTCGAGAACGCGACGTTCTCGATCCAGCGGGGCGAGTTCGTCTTCCTCGTCGGCCACACCGGCTCGGGCAAGTCGACGATCATGCGGCTGCTCATCAAGGAGCACGAGCCGACGAGCGGGACGATCCGCGTCGCCGGCCACGACCTCTCCGCGCTCGACCGCAAGAAGGTCCCGTACTACCGCCGCAACCTCGGGATCGTCTTCCAGGACTTCAAGCTCCTGCCGAACCGCACGGTGCACGACAACGTCGCGTACGCGCTGCAGGTGACGGGCGGCACCCGCAAGGACATCCGCGCGAAGGTGCCGGACATCCTCCGCCTCACGGGCCTGTCGACGAAGCTCCACAACTTCCCCGACCAGCTGTCGGGCGGCGAGCAGCAGCGCGTCGCCGTGGCGCGCGCGTTCGTGAACCACCCGCCGCTGCTCATCGCCGACGAGCCGACCGGCAACCTCGACCCCGAGACGTCCATCGGGATCATGCAGCTGCTCTACCGCATCAACCGCACCGGCACGACCGTGCTCGTCGCGACGCACGACCACGCGATGGTCGACCGGATGCGCCGCCGCGTTATCGAGCTGTCCGGCGGCAAGGTCATCCGCGACGAGCTCACCGGCGCCTACCGCGAGGGCGAGGTCTCGACCGGCGAGTTCGGCGCGCTCATGCGCGGCGAGCCGGCGCCCGCCCCCCGCCGCCTGCCCGACCCGGGCGACCTCTTCGACGACGCCTTCTAGGCCGGAGCCCCACCCGTCATGCGCTTTTCCTTCTTCCTCAAAGAGGCGATGCGGTCCGTGAACCGCAACGCCATCCCGAGCTTCGCCGCCGTCGCCTCGGTCGTCGTGACCGTGCTCGTCCTCGGGGTGTTCATCCCCGTCGTGCAGGCGACGACCGGTGCCGCGAACGAGGTCCGCGGCCGCGTCCTCGTCGACGTCTTCCTGAAGACCGACGCGACGAAGAGCGACGTCGCCCGCGTGAAGACCCTGCTGACCGACAAGACCGGCCACGTCGGGAAGGTCGTCTTCGTCTCCAAGGAGCAGGCCTACCAGCAGGAGAAGAAGCGCAACCCGGAGGCCTACCAGCTGCTCGGGTCCAACCCGCTGCCGGACACCTTCCGCGTCACGCCGGACAAGGCGGACAACGCGCTGAAGCTCCGCGACGAGCTCGCGCCCGTCTCCGCCTCGGGGTCGCGCAGCAACATCGATCCGGCGATCGAGAAGGTCGAGAACCGCAAGGACCAGACGGGCAAGATCCTCACGGCCACGCGCGTCGTGAAGCTCGCGATGTTCCTCCTGGCGAGCCTGCTCGTCATCGCGTCGATCCTGCTCATCTCGAACACGATCCGCCTGTCGCTCTTCTCGCGCCGCCGCGAGGTCGAGGTCATGAAGCTCGTCGGCGCGACCGACTGGTTCATCCGCTGGCCGTTCGTCATCGAGGGCGTCGTCCTCGGCGCGCTCGGCGGGGTGGTGGCGATCCTCCTGCTGCTCGTGGGCAAGATCGCCCTCATCGACCCGCTCGCGAGCGACTTCGCGCTCATCGCCGCGCCGGAGACGATCTCGTTCACGCTCCTCGTGTCGCTGCTCTTTGCGGCGAGCGTCGGCGTGTCCGGTCTCGGTGCGGGGCTCTCCCTGCGCCGCTTCCTGCGGGTCTGACCGCTAGCCTGGGGATTACGGCCTGGTGCCGTCTTCCCTCGTGAGCACCGTCCGCCGCCTCATCCCCACCGTCACGATCGTCCTCGCCGTCCTCGCGGTCGGCGTGTGGCTCGGCGGCCATCCGCAGTGGCTGCCGGACCCGGTCCGGCACGCCTTCGTCGACAAGAAGGCCGACGACGTCACCGAGGCGATTCAGAAGATCCAGGACGTCTACTACCGGCCGATCGGTGATCGGCAGCTCACCGACTCCGCGATCAAGGGCATGATCGCCGGCCTGGACGACCGCTTCTCGAACTACTTCACGCCGAAGGAGTACGCGTCCTTCCAGCAGGACCAGAACAGCAGCTTCTCCGGCATCGGCATGCTCGTCGCGCAGGACCCCAAGGGGCTCCTGGTGACGAAGGTCTATCCGTCCTCGCCGGCGAGCCAGGCGGGCATCCGCGCAGGGGACGTCATCGTCCGGGCCAAGGGCCGCTCGCTGAAGGGCGTCACCTCGCGGCAGTCGACGGCGCTCATCAAGGGACCGGCGGGGACGTCGGTCCGCATCACCTACCTCCACAAGGGCAAGCCGCACACGGTCACGGCGACCCGCGCGGAGATCAGCGTCCCGATGGTCGCGTCGACGCTGAAGACCGTCCGCGGGAAGAAGATCGGCGTCGTCGCGCTCAGCCAGTTCGGCTCCGGCGCCCACGCCGAGGTCTACGCCGCGCTGCGCAAGCTGCTCAAGCGCGGCGCCGACCGCTTCGTCTTCGACCTGCGCGGCAACGGGGGCGGCCTCGTCACCGAGGCGCAGCTCATCGCGAGCGCGTTCATCAGGTCCGGGCCGATCGTCACGACGAAGGGCCGCAACGTCCCGGCCCAAACGCTCGACGCCACCGGTGAGCCGGTCGTCCCGACCGATCCGCTCGTCGTGCTCGTCGACAAGGGGACGGCCAGCGCCTCGGAGATCGTCACCGGCGCCCTCCAGGACACGAAGCGGGCGACCGTCGTCGGGACCCGGACGTTCGGCAAGGGCGTCTTCCAGCAGGTCCTCGAGCTGTCGGACGGCGGGGCGCTCGACATCACCGCGGGCCAGTACTTCACGCCGAAGGGCCGCAACCTCGGCGGCAAGGGCGTCACGAACGGCAGGACGGTGAACACCGGCGCGGGCATCGCCCCCGACGTCCCGGCGAAGGACGACCCCGAGACCCGCACCCGCGACGAGGGCCTCGAGAAGGCACTTGCGGTCGTGGCCGCCAAGTGAGCGGGAACGGCAAGGGGAAGGGCAAGGGGCCGCCCGGCGGGTCCAAGCCCGGCAAGCGCAAGTCGAAGGTCAAGGCGGCGAAGGCGAAGCGCAAGCCCGCCGGCCCCGGGGCACCCAAGCGCGGCGCCGCCGAGCCCGGCCGCCCCGGCCGCAAGGCGGCGCCGCGCACCGCGGCGCGCAGCCGCGAGGCCGAGCCCGCCGCCGCCGGGGACCTCCTCGTCTGCCGGCTCGAGCACCGCGGCCGCCAGCTCAGCGCCGTCCCGTTCTTCAACCGTGGACCGCGCATCCCGGTGGACCGCGTCCGGGACGGGGGCGACGGCGACCTCGTCCTGCTCCAGACCGCCCGCTCCGAGCGCGGCGCCCCGAAGGTCCTCCGGGTCCTCGGCCGCCCCGACAACGCCGCGGCCGTCCTCGAGGCGCTCATGCTCGACCGGGGGCTGGCGCGGCGCTTCCCGCCCGGCGTCGAGAAGGCGGCCGAGGAGGCGCGCGACGCCGGCCGCGCCGGGCAGCTCGACCACATCGGCGGGGCGGCCCGGGAGGACCTGCGGGCACTGACGACGTTCACGATCGACCCGGCGACCGCGAAGGACTTCGACGACGCGATCAGCGCCGAGGCCCTCGGAGACGGCCACTGGCGCGTATGGGTCCACATCGCGGACGTCAGCGCCTTCGTCCGGCCGGGCTCCGCGATCGATCGCGAGGCCTACCGGCGCGCGACGAGCGTCTACGTCCCGGGCAAGGTCGAGCCCATGCTGCCGGTCGCGCTGAGCAACGACGCCTGCTCGCTGCGGCCGGGGGTCGACCGCCTCGCCGTCACCGCCGAGCTCGAGGTCCGCGGCGACCGAGTCGTCAGCGCCCGCTTCTGCCGCTCCACGATCCGCTCCGACGAGCGCCTGGACTACGACCGCGTCGACCGCATCTTCGCGGGGGAGGAGCGCGCCGAGGACCCGTGGGCCGGCCCGCTCGCCGCCGCTCGCGCCGCCGCCGCCGCCCTCGGCTCCCGCCGCGCCGCCGGCGCACTCTCGATCGAGTCCGCCGAGCCGACCTTCTCCTTCGACGGTCGTGGCCACGTCGACGGCGCCAAGGTCGGCATCCAGACCGAGTCGCACACGCTCATCGAGCACCTCATGGTCGCGACGAACGAGGCCGTCGCCGGCCTGCTCGACGAGCGGAAGATCCCCACCCTCTACCGGGTGCACGAGAAGCCGGACGGGAGCGCCGTCGAGCGGCTCGTCGAGCAGCTCGCCTCGCTGGACGTGGCGACGCCCGCCGTGCCGGAGCGGCTCACGCCGGACGTCGCGGCCCAGGCGATCGTCGAGGCCTCCCGCCTCATCGACGAGCATGCGACACGGACCGGGCACGGCCGCCGCGCGCTCACCTCGTTGCTGCTGCGGTCGCTGAAGCAGGCCCGCTACGGGGCGAAGAACCTCGGTCACGCCGGGCTCGGGCTCAGCCACTACTGCCACTTCACCTCACCGATCCGGCGCTATCCCGACCTCGTCGCGCACCGGGCGCTCCTCAGCGCCATCGGAGCGGGGGAGGACGCGCCGCGCGGCGGCGCGATGGAGGAGGCGGGGGTCACGACCTCGGCCCGCGAGCGCGAGGCGATGAAGATCGAGCGCGCGGCCGACGACGTCGCGCGGTGCTTCCTGCTCGAGCGCGAGCTCTTCGAGGGCACCGGGGGTACGGGGCGCCCGTTCCCGGGGGAGGTCGTCGGCATCATCGAGGCCGGCGCGTTCGTCGCGTTCGGGGGACCGGACTCCCGCGCGCCCGGCGGCTACGAGGGCATGCTCCCCGTCCGCCGGATGCACGGCGACTGGTGGACGCTCAACGAGGCGGGGACGGTGCTCACCGGGACGAGCAGCAAGGAATCGATCCGGCTCGGCGACGCGGTCACCGTCAGCGTTCACCGGGTGGATGCGCCTCGCGGTCGCGTCGACCTCGACCTCTCCTAAAGGGTCAGCGCCCGGCTTTGCGGCGACGGTCTAGGCTCAGAGCATGGCCAAGGGTGGCAAGCGCAAGATCAACGAGGGGGACGTGGCCAGCAACCGGCAGGCCGCCTTCCGGTTCGAGTTCATGGACCGCCTCGAGTGCGGCATCGTGCTCACGGGCACCGAGGTCAAGTCGATCCGCACCGGCACCGTCCAGCTGAAGGACGGCTACGCGCTCATCCGCGACGGCGAGCTCTTCCTCCACAACGTCCACATCCCGCCGTACGGGCCGGCGTCACGCGAGAACCACGACCCCGAGCGGGTCCGCAAGCTCCTCGCCAACCGCAAGGAGATCGACAAGCTCGTCGCGGAGACGAAGGAGAAGGGCTACACGCTCGTCCCGCTCCGCGTGTACTTCAAGGGGCCGCGGGCGAAGGTCGAGATCGCGCTGGGCAAGGGCAAGGACCGCTTCGACAAACGCGAGTCGATCAAGAAGAAGGACATGCAGCGCGACGTCCAGCGCCAGCTGCGTGACGCCGAGCGCTGAGCGCGGAACCCGCCGCGGCTAGACGTCGCTGAAGGTGCGGGCGACGTGCGTCGCGTCCATGCCCCACACGAGCAGCGCGATGAGCCCGAGGTAGACCACGGCCACGATGAGCCGGTCGCGCGGACGGACCTTGTAGTACGCCCGGACCTCGGAGCCGCCCTCCTTCAGGGCCTTGTGGCGCCGGTAGGTCTCCAGGCCGCCGAAGACCGCGATGAGGATGATGATCGGGTTCGGCGCCAGGAAGACGGCGAGCACGATCCCGAAGAAGCCGAGGTACCACATCCACGGGGACATGGCGGCCATCGCGCGGCCACCGTCGAGCGGGACGACCGGCAGCAGGTTGAAGAGGTTCAGGAAGAACCCGGTGAAGGCGAGCGCCCGGAACATGTCGTTCCCGGTCGCGTCGGCGAGCGGGATGCACGCCGCGGCGCCGATCGAGCCGAGGACGGGGCCGGCCAGGCCGACGCGCGCCTCCGCGAGGGCGTTGTCGCCGAGGGACTTCGCCCACACGAGCGCGCCCATGAAGGGGATGAACACCGGCGCGCTGGCCTCGATGCCCTCGCGGCGCAGCTGGATGACGTGCCCCATCTCGTGGACGAAGAGCAGGATCACGAAGCCGATCGCGAACTGCCACCCCCAGATGAGCGAGTACGCGGCGATGCTCACGAGCATCGAGCCCGACGTCGTGAGGATCTTGAGCTTCGGGATCGCGAGCAGCGCGATCTTCCCGAACTTCAGGATGAGCAGGCCCGCGGCGACGATCGCGCTGCGCAGGCGACGCCACCACGGGACGGGCGCGCTGCCGAACGGGTCTGGGGCGGTCGCGGTCGCGGCCGCGGGGGCGTGGGCCGGCACCGGGGCCTGCGCCGGTGCGGCCGGCGGGAGCCAGCCGGGGGGCGGGGTGGAGGACGAGGGGTCCATGGACCTTCAGTGTGGCAGCCGCAGATAACGGCTCGCTGAGGCCGGTGCGCCCGGTCAGCGCTGCTCGGTCAGGACCGCCTCGGCCGCCTCCTCGGCGGCCGTGAGCTGCCGTTCGACGAGGGCGATGCCGCTCTGCCAGAAGCCGGGGTCGGTGAGGTCGAGGCCCGCGATGGCCGCGAGCTCCTCCGGCGACTTCGAGCCACCCGCGCTGAGCAGCGCGACGTAGTCGTCGACGAAGGCCGGGCCGACCTCGAGGTACCGCCCGTAGACCGAGAGCGCCAGAAGCTGCCCGTAGGCGTACGCGTAGACGTAGCCGGGCGTCCCGACGAAGTGGGGGACGTAGGACCACCACGACTTGTAGTTGTCCGTCACCTCGACCGCGTCGCCGAGGAGCTCCTCCTGGCTCACGGCCCAGAGCTCGCCGATGCGGTCGACCGACAGCTCGCCCTCGGTGCGGCGGGCGGTGTGGACCGCGTGCTCGAACTGGTTCATCGCGACCTGGCGGAAGACCGTCGCGATCGACCCCTCGATGTTCTCGGCGAGGAGCGCGAGGCGGCTCGCGGGGTCCGTCGTCTCCTCGAGCAGGCGGCCGAAGACGAGGGTCTCGCCGAAGACGCTGGCGGTCTCCGCGAGCGTCAGCGGCGTGTGCTGCTCGAAGACGCCGCGCGGGCGGGCGAGGGCGGCGTGGAGGCCGTGCCCGAGCTCGTGGGCCAGCGTCAGGACGTCGCGGCGGCGGTGGGTCCAGTTCAGCAGGACGTACGGGTGCGCGCTCGGGGTCACGTAGGCGCAGAAGGCGCCGCCGCGCTTGCCCGGGCGGACCGGGGCGTCGATGTAATCGCCGTCGAAGAAGCCCTGCGCCGTGTCGCCGAGGATCGGGGAAAAGTCGCGGAAGGAGGAGACGACGAGCTCGCGGGCGTCGTCCCACCCGAACTCCTCGTCGGCCGTCGCGACGGCGGCCATCCGGTCGTAGTCGGCGAGCCGGTCGACGCCGAGCAGGCGGGCCTTCAGGCGGTACCAGCGGCGCGGGAGCTCGTACGCGCCCTTCACCGCGTCGATGAGCGCCTGGACGGACTCGTCGCTCGCCTCGTTGGAGAGGTTGCGGCTCGACAGCCAGCTGTCGAAGTTGCGCAGCCGGTCGTCCGTCGCCTTGTCCGCCAGCAGTGTGTTGAAGATGAAGGCGCGCGTCCGGAGCCCGGGCGCGAGGGCATCCGTGACGGCCTGCTGGGTGGCGGCCCGCACCGCGCGGTCCGGGTCATAGAGCTTCGAGAGCGCGACGTCGAGCGCGACCTTCTCCTCCTCGCCCGGGAGGGTCACCTCGATGGCGCTCGTCAGCTCGCTGAAGAGGCGCGACCACGCGCTGCGGCCCGTGACCGACTTCTCGGTGAGGATGCGCTCCTCGGGCTCGGAGAGCAGGTGCGGCCGGTAGCGGCGCGCGTTGCGGAGGTGGTGGCGGCTCGTGTCGAGGCCGTCGGCCGTGAGCAGCTGGTCGGCGAGCGCATCGTCGAGCGCCGCCCACTCGAGCTCGAAGAACTGGAGCGTCGTCTCGATCGCCGTCGCCTTCTCCTGCACCTTCTGCATGAGCGCGCCGATCTTCGGGTCCGCGGTGTCGACGGAGAACTGCAGGGACGCGTAGGAGTACGCGAGGCCGATGAGCTCGGAGATCCCGGCGAGCTCCTCCATCGCGGCGGCGAGCGTCGGGCCGTCGAACGCGGCGACCTTGCCGGCGTGGGCGGCGGCGAACGCGGTCGCGCGCTCGGCGGCCTCGTCGAGCTGGCGGTCGACGCCAGCCGGCCCCTCACCGTCGACCAACGGCTCCAGGTTCCAGGCGACGTCTCCGACCTCGGTGGTGCTCATGGGGCGACAGCGTAGTGCGGCGTCGCGCGGGCCCGCGCGAGACGCAGGCCCCGAGGGTCGGTTCGCGACGGATTTCCGCCGAGGATGCGGCATCATCCGTTGAGTCCCCTTGCACTGCCGCGGCCGCGGTGGGACGGTTGGACCAGACGCGGGAACGAGCCGCGAAGAGCGAGACCAGGTCCTCCTCCGGGGGGACCACCGCAAGCCCCTCGGGGCGCCGTGCCCTCGGGTACGGGCGGTGAGACGGTGTGAGGTCGCGCCACCAGAGCTTCGGGCGCACCCTTCACGGGGTCGCGACCGGGAGGACGGTTCCGTCGAGCGGCTCGAGCCCGCGTCGCCTTGTCTGCGCGACGCGCCGGCGAGCAACGCCTCCCGCGCCCGCTACACTCGGTGGCGTAGGGCATCAACACGGGGACGACAGGCTTCGACGTGGTCGGTTCCGTATTGGTGGTAGCGAGCCGAGGTTCCGGGTGGCCTCGTAAAACCCCGGGAAAAACACACATGCGGACTCTCACGAGTACGCCCTCGCTGCCTAGATCCAATCTAGGTGAGTGAGGACTCAGCCCTCGCCTGCCGGCCGTGAGGGACCTGGGTTCAGATGCCGGCTCCACCTGGGGAGGAACGCCTTCGCCGAACCGGGGAAATCATCAGACGGGCTGGCCGGACGCAACCCCGCCCGCAAGGCGAGCGATCGGCGAGATCAGAGTGCGGGCTACGCTCGTAGAAGCTCCCAGTACGCGGCTGCGGACGTGGGTTCAATTCCCACCGTCTCCACCAATTTCACGAAGGTCGAACCCCGGTCCACTCTCGAGAGGGCCGGGGTTCCTTTGTGTCCGGCGACAGGACCGGCGCGCTCACAATGGCGCTCCTGGACTGCGAGCGTTCCAGGCTGGACCTCAAGGCCGTCATGTCGCGGGCATATACGCCGAGAGGCGCCGCAGAGCCCGGCGTGAAACTCGCTCCTGGCCTGGTTCGCGACGCCGCACTCGTGGTCTTGGCGGACGCAGGCGTGCCTCTTGAGGCGCGCGACGTCCACGCGCGGGTCAATGCGCTCCTCGGGCGCGACGTCCCGCGATCTTCGACGAAAGGGTGGCTCTACGAGCACGCGACGCGGCGAGGCGAGCTGGTCATTCGCATCTCGACCGGCTGCTATGCGCTCGGACCGGCCACGTCCGGAGGGGTCATCGAGCGGGCCCGACGTCGGATCGAGCACGTCACTGGGTCGCCGGCCAGCGCGGGGAGTTGCAACGCGCCAACATCAGATGCATAGGTGGTACCTTAGAACACCTATGTGCCATAGTGCTCTGTATGGCACGACGAATCAGCGAGTTCCCCTCCGACGACGGCACGAAGTCCCAGCGGCGGTATCCCTGGGATGAGTGGACCGACGGAGGCGCATGGGAGATCCGGCGCGGCGAGGACTACGACGCCGCGACCGAGAACATGCGCGTCAACCTCCACATGAAGGCCGACGCGCTGGCGATCAAGGTCCGCACCAAGAAGGTCAGCGACGACAACGGCGAGGGGCTGGCGTTCCAGTTCTACGACCCCGAAGAGAACGAGATCAAGATGAAGACGGCAACGATCGGCACCACCGAGGGTCAGGCGGCCCTGGAGATGCTCTACGCGGACGCGATGGAGATCTACGAGCGGGCGCGCAAGGAGGTCACCATCGAGCGCAGCGACGGGCGCACGCAGAAGTACGCCGCAGTCCGCTACAAGCAGCAGATCGAGAAGGGCCAGGCCGACGGCGTCCTGGTGCCCACCATCGCCAGGATCATCCGCAAGCCGACCCTGGGCTTCGGACACCTGGAGAACGCCAACCGGCCGGACCTGATGCTCGAGACGCTGGTCCTCGACACCACCAAGCCATACCACCGGTTCTTCACGGAGAAGACCATCGCCACGGCGAGGGCCCGCATGCAGGACGCTGGCTTCCTGCCGGCCGACTGACGCTCGAAAAGGGAAAGACCCCCGTCCGAACTGGACAGGGGTCTTCTGGTGGGGCCCACGGATGAGCGGTGTTCACAGTGGTGCTCTTGCCCCAACTCGAAGCCGGTTCATGGTCGCGTTGCCTCGTAGACCGGAACCTGTCAAGCCGGATGAGACAGTGTCGGGGCGAATTTAGTGAGCGGCGGGCTCCTCGGGCTTGGGCTTGTTGATGTAGGCGGCGGTCGGCAGCGCGGGCGGTCGGGGCGGGTGCCGGACGAAGCGTTCGGGCGTGGCGGCGTAGGCCGCGTCGAGGACGGTGGTGCGGGCGGCGTGGACGGCCGGAGCGTGGCCGTGGTGGACGTCGTGTGGGGTCATCAGGCCGATGCCGGCGTGGCGGTGAGCGTGGTGGTACCAGCCGAAGAAGTCGCGGCAGAAGGCGCGGGCGTGGTCGATGTGGTCGAACCGTGCGGGGAACCCGGGCCGGTACTTCATCGTCTTGAACTGTGACTCGGAGTACGGGTTGTCCGTCGACGTGTACGGCCGGTTATGCGAGCGCAGGACGCCGAGGTCGGCGAGGAGGAACGCGACGGGCTTGGACGTCATCGCCGGGCCGCGGTCGGCGTGCACCGTCAACTGGCCACGGACGATGTTCTGTTGCTCGCACGCCTGGCCGATCAGCGCCTTGGCCAGGTGCGCGTTCTCGCGGTGCTGCACCGTCCAGCCGACGGCGTAGCGGCTGTAGACGTCGAGAATGACGTAGAGGTAGTAGTAGGTCCACTTCGCCGGACCCTTCAACTTCGAGATGTCCCAGGACCAAATCTCGTTCGGCCGCTCGGCGAGCAGTTCCGGTGCGGCGTAGGGCGGATGGGTCAGCTGCGCGCGGCGCTCGGTGACGCCGCCGTACTCGGCGGCGAGGATCCGGTACATCGTGCGCTGCGACGCAAGGTAGATCCCCTCATCCAGCAGCGTCGCCCAGACCTCGGCAGGGGAGGCGTCCTGAAAGCGCGGGCTGTGCAACTGCTCGAGCACCGCGGCACGCTCCTCATCCGACAGCGCCCGGCCGGGCCGCCTGCGCGGCACTGACGCGCGCGCGGGCGGCGGGCTGCGTCGGCGATACAACGACGCCCTGGACGCGCCGAGGGCGCGGCACGCGGGCAGGATGCCGACCAGCGGCTCGATCTCAATGACGGCCTGATCGATCATGATCGCGGCGGCTGCTCGTCGGTCTCCGGCGCGCTCTTGGCCAGCAGTTCTTCCAAGAGCGCGGAGACGTTTCCCTGCACCTCGATCACCCGACGCGCCGTCACCAGATCGGCCTGCGAGCGCTCCAGCTGGCGACGCAGCGCCGCGTTCTCCATCCGCTCGGCGCTCGGCGGCTTGGGGCCACGCTGGCGAGGCTCCAGCGCCCCGAGCGCGCCGCTGTCGCGGGCCCGCCGCCACTCCGTCAGCAGCGAGGAGTACAAGCCCTCGCGGCGCAGCACCTCGCCGATCTCGCCGGGCTTGGTGCACGCCTCGGCGGCGAGCACGATCTTCAGCTTGTACGCCGCGGTGAACCTGCGGCGCGTCGCCCGCGGCACGAGCTCGGGATCCGGGACCCCCACCAGCGACGACGCGCCGCCGGCGATGTGCCTACGCTCGCCTTCGGCTCCCTCCGGCACACCGCCGGCGGAACCCTCCAGCTCGTCCTTCATCCCTGCAGGGAACTGCGACACAACGCACGTCCGTTCTCGCCCTCAGGCTCAGTAAATACAACGGTAGAACCTGTCTCACGTCACCTTGGCAGAGAGGGGACGGTGGCGCAGGAAACGATCCCGCAAAAAATCAACGTGAGTGCGATGTACGGGTTCATCCACATGCCACCAGACACGCCGATGCCGAGCGTCACGCCCGCGACCCACCCCGCGAGGGCCGACCTTCTGTCGTTGGTCCTGTTGCCCGAACCGGGGAGTGCCCTATCGGCCATAGTCGACCCCTTCGTGGTAGTCGTGATCGGCGGGTGTCGGGTGGGACGGGCGCGCGAACCACTCGGGTAGCACGCACCACACGAACGCAAACACCAGCCCGAGGACAGGGACGAATACGGCCAAGCTGCCCAAGCTCGGAACAGTCATGGCTTCCTCTCGGGGTTGAGGATCGGGTCAAGGCCGCATGTGCATCTGCGGGTCCACCACTTGATCCGATTGCACTCACGATCGTGTCGTCCGTACCTACTCAGTGCCTTGCGCAGCCGCTTGTTCTCGGCCACCGCTTCGTCACGCTGCTGCTTGAACATCAACACCGTCCCAGCGAGGGGCACGGCGCATGTCCCCGTATGCCATCTGGGAAGTACGCACACGTCGGTGTTCTGGCAACGACCCTCGGAGGCGTCCTCCTGCTTCACACTGGCGCGGACCTTCTGGACCTCCTGGGCTCTGTAGTCGTCCCGTGGCGGGCAGATGCAATTCTCGCGTGTCACGGGGGCAGGGCAGCCCTCAACATGTATGCGGTTCGTTTGCTCGGGGTTTCCGCTTCCGCCCAAATCAGAATCATCCATTTTGGACTCCTCGTGTACTTGCCTCCGACCGGATGTCGGGAGCACGTGCTGGGGGAGTTGTGGTGCCCCCGTCCGGACTGGACGGGGGCTACCTATTCGAGAATGCCCTTCTCTCGCAGAAACGCTTCGGGGTCCTCGATGCCGGCCTCCATGAGAGCCGTGAACGCGTAGCCGAGGGCCTCCTCGAGATCCAGGGAGACCATCTGCTCGAGGTCTTCCTGGACGAGGCAGCCGCTGCACGCCTGAACGACATCGTCGGTGGTCATCGCACGCGCCGTACCGGCTGGAACCTCGCCATGATTGCCGTGTCCGCTGCCTTCACGGCAACGTAAGCCGGGAGCGCCACGATGGGAGTCATGAAAAAGGCAGCCGACGGTTTGACGAAGAAGTAGACGCCAGCACCGAGGACGCAGAACGACCCCAGCAACAAGCATTCGATGTATCGCCTTGCCAACCATTGGCCGGGCTCCATGGCAGGGCAGTCCGGATTGATCTTCTGGGCCGTCAGCCGAACATCGGTGATCCTGCAGACCGGCAACGCGATACCAGCGAGCACGGCAATGAGATAAGCGGTCAACGCGGACTCCTCGTGTACTTGCCACCGACCGGGTGTCGGAAGCACGTCTCAGAGGAGCGCGTGACGTATGGCTTTTATGCGCCTAAATGACCGAAAAGTCAATAGGAATGGAGGGCTCGTCTAGGCGCTGAAGTCGTAGCCCTGGAAGTCCCCCGGTCTGGTGGACAGGTCGGGGTTAGGCCGCGTGAGCGGCCGTTGTTGTAGTCAACAGGGTCTGGTCGGGGGAGGGGGAGAAAGCCGTTCCCGTATCGCGTAGAGGGGTGTTCTCGTAGTCCACGGGGCTGAGCATCCCGAGGCGGGAGTGGCGTCGGCGGCGGTTGTAGAACGTCTCGATGTAGCCGAACACCGCTGTTCGCGCCTCGGTCTTGGTCGGCCACGAGCGGCGGTGGATGAGGTCCTTCTTCAGGCTCGCGTGGAAGCTCTCCATCGCGGCGTTGTCGTAGCAGTCGCCCTTGGATCCCATCGAGATGTCGATGTCCACGCTGCGGCAGCGCTGGGTGAAGATCAGAGACGTGTATTGCCCGCCCTGGTCGCTGTGATGTATCGGCCGCCCGTCGGGCCGGCGCCTGGCGACGGCCATCTCCAGCGCGTCGATGACGAGCTCGGCGCGCATGTGATCGGCCATCGCCCAGCCGACGATCCGGCGGCTGTAGCAGTCCATCACCGACGCCAGGTAGAGCCACCCTTCCCACGTGCGGATGTAGGTGATGTCGGCGACCCACAGCTGGTTGATCCGGGTCGGGTTGAAGTCGCGCTCCACCAGATCGGGTGCGGTCCGCACGCCCTGCACGCGGATCGTGGTGCGTCCGCGCCGTCGTTTGTGCAGGCCCGAGAGGCCGGCGTTGCGCATCAGCCGCTCCACGCGTTTGCGGCCGACCAGAACGTCGTGCTGCAGCCGCAGCTCGGCATGGATCCGCGGGGAGCCATAGGTCTTCAGCGCGTCCGTGTGGATGACCGAGATCTGGTCGGTGAGCGCCGCGTCAGCGACGGCCCGGGCCGACGGCGGCCGAACGATCCAGGCGTGATAGCCCGAGCGCGAGACCGCGAGCACACGGCACATCAGGCTGATCGAGTGGCAGGCCTTGTTCGCCAGAACGAACCGGAAGGCGATCACCGGTTCTTGTTCTCTGCCACGAAGAAGGCCGCTGCTTTTTTTAGGATCTCACGCTCCTCCGCGAGGATCCGGTTCTCCTTGCGCAGGCGCCGCAGCTCCTCGCGCTCGCTGGTGCTCAGGCCCTCCGAGCGACCTTCGTCAGCGTCAAGCTGCTCGCGCCAGCTGCGCAGCGACCCTTCCGAGACTCCGAGCTCCTTCGCCAGCTGCGGGACGGTGCGGCCGCTGGACCGCAGGAGCCGAACGGCCTCCAGGCGGAATTCCAACGAGTACGGCGGGACCTTGGGCATATGCAGACATCCTCTCGGGCTGAGCAACCTCAGCCATCAGATATCCACGAAACCGGGGGAACTCCACCCTTCTTGACCGTCACCGTCCGCAGGTGGGGCTTCAGGACGTTCAAGAAGACGCTCTGCTCGAGCTGACCACTCCCGAAGAAGCCGGCCGAAACGACATGACACTGCTTCCGTGTCCGGCTGAGCGCAACGAGCATCTTGCAAACGTCCTCGTCGCTGACGTTGTCTCGGTCGCGGGGGAAGTGTCCGTTGTTCATCCCCACGATGAAGACATGCTCTGCCGACAGCCCCTTCGCGCCGACCAGACTGGTGAACAGAATGTCCGGCTCCGATAGGTCGACGTCGTCATCGCTCGGTGTGCTTTCGGGGTCTTCGTCAGTGCCGAGGAACGCGCTGATCGCTTCCATCGATCGCTCGACCGCAGTGGTGAGCCGCTGTTCCTCGTCTTCCGACAGCGCACCGCCCTCGATAAGCACGCCCACCAGGCGGGCGAGTTCGAGGTGCTCGTCCCGATACTCCTCGGGCAAGGCCGGTGCGAGTTCGGCGGCCTCGTCAAAGACCGCTCTCAGCGTTGCCTGGTCGCCGTCAAACGGCCGCGCCGACACGACGATCCGCCAGCCGAGGCGCGACTGGTCGTCCCCCGCGATGCGCTTGTAGCCGGCCAGGACGTCGATCTCGATCTTGTCGCTGGTCTTCATGCGTGCAGATGGGAAGTTCTGGACGACGACGTCGAACGCCTTGTTCAGGAACGGTCTTGGCCCAATGACGAGCGCGGTCGGATAGCCCTTCTCGCGTGAGCGCGCGATGTCCTCCGGCGGAATGCGTGCGATCTGCTGGGAGATGTAGCCGCCGATGTAGGGCGTGTTGGCGCTTGAGATCTTGGCGTGGATGATCTTGGGATGGGCGGCACTCTCCGCCCCTTTGTCGGGCAGGTAGCAATCGAAGTTCTTCGGGATCCGGCCCTGCAGATTCCCGGCTTTGATCGCGACATCCAGCAGGTCGCGGACCGCCGCGACGATCACGCTGGTACAGCGGGAGCAGTACGGAAGCTCGAAGACCGCGTAGTCGTCGTCGGCCGCAAGCGCTCGGATGAAGTCCGGGGAAGCGTGCCTGAGTTGCTTGTACAGCGCCTGGTCGTCGTCGCCCGCGATCAGGACTCGGCTCTTGTCACCGAGCAGGGCGATGAATGTGGTCTCCAGAAGAGAGAAGTCCTGAAACTCGTCGACGACGATCAGCGGGTACGTCGGGATCGAATCCGGGACCGCCTCGAAGAAACCGAGCACGCGGTACACCAGGTCGGTGTGGGATACGGCGTTGTAGTAATCCGCCTGCGCGAGGACCTCATCGATGAGGCCATCCGACGTATCGAGGTTTTGGAGCCGCGCCTCGATGGTCTGCGTCTTGACCACGCGACCAGTGCGGATGAGGATGTCCTCCACGATGACTTCGGGCAGCGGTGGGTAGTAGTCCCCGGCCTGGAGCCCAGCGACGTCGTGGCGATGCATCAAGTACTTGCAGTAGCCGTGGAACGTGAACACCTCTGCAAGACCGTCGAGGTCCGTGGCGAGGTCGCGAACCAGGTTGCGGATGAACGTCAGCGCCAGCCCGTCGCCGCCCACAGCTTTCAGCGCCTGCTGGAACGTGAAGCTCTTCCCCGTCCCGGGACCAGCCACGATTAGTCGCTTCTGGGCCGCCGAGCTCACGATGGCGGCCGACGCCTCGCTACGTCGTCGGCTCATTTCTTCGAGCGCGGCAGCTTGGTCCTCCGGCATCACGTTGTCTCCTTGTCTATATGGCCAGTGTGCTCCGTCGAGCGGCGGACACGCAAGCACAAGCGGAATCAGCTCCACGGCGTCGGGGTGCGCCCCGACGATGGACAGCTGAGCAGCTCCCGAGGCCACACCTTGGCGAGCGTCCGAACAACCTCGTACGGTCTCGGGTCCGATGGCCTATGCCTTGTCCCAGCCCCGAACAGCCCTTTTCGACTTGTCCGCCGATGTTGAGGCGCTCGGAGTCTTCAAGCCCAACCGTGAGGCTCCGTTCCATCGCTGGGTCCACCTAACCGAGGGCTTTAGTGCGCGACTGGTCGCGGCCGAGCTCGCGAACGATCCCGATGCTCGCCTGGTGTACGACCCGTTCGGTGGGACGGGCACGACCCCCTTGGTTGCGGCCGAGATGGGCCGCCACGGCACCTGGGCTGAGGTCAATCCGTACCTTCGTGAAGCGGCAACGATCAAGGTCGAGGCAGCTTGTGCGGACCCAGAGCAGCGTCAGGAAATCGTCGCGACTCTGCGCCGTCTGTTGCAGCTCGGACCCATAGTCGACCAGGATGCAGACGGTCAGCATCCACTCGCAATCGCGAACGAAGCGCGCGACTTCTTCTCGGACGAAGCGCTAGCCGAGCTGCTCGGTTGGTTGCGCCGTTTCGATACAGCGACCGGACTTGCTCGGAGAGTTGGACTACTGAGCGTCGCGACCAGCGCGATCCACGCCTCCAACATGAAACGGGCGGTCGATCTCCGGCGGAGAACCGAGAAGGAGATGCTGCAGTCTCGGCCGGCTGTCTCGGAGGCGGTCCAAGAGCGAGTCTCGCTGATGATCAGCGACCTGAACAGCACGCCCGTGGCCGAAGGTTCCGCCACCAACGTGAGTACTGATGCCAGAACTCTGCCCGAAGACTTCGGCCCTATCGAGCTAGTCGTGACCTCGCCGCCGTATCTGAACGGCACCAACTACTGCCGCAATACCAAGCTTGAGCTGCTGCTGCTGAGTCTCATCCAGAACGAGGATGGGCTCATGGACATCCGGTCCCGCTCGGTCACCGCCGGGATCAACAACGTCTCGAAGCGCATCCGAGAGCCAACGCTGATCCCCGCCGTCGAGGAAGTGGCCCTCAAGCTCGACGAGTGCGCCTACGACGTGCGGATTCCGAAAATGGTGCGTGCGTACTTCTCTGACATGCAGATCGTCATGGGGACGACTCGATCCGCGATGAAGCCCGGCGGACGTATGGTGCTCGACATCGGCGATAGCCGATTTGCTGGTGTTCATATCGATGTACCGACGCTTCTTAGCCGCATCGCCGAAGACGGCGGCTGGGAAATCGAGGACGTCGAGGTGATTCGCAACCGCGTCTCCAAGGATGGGAATCCTCTGTGCCAGAAGCTGCTCCGTCTCTGTTCCCGGTAGACCCCGGGGAGCTGGCTTTCGAGCCCACGCCTGACCCAGCATCTGACGACTACGTGGCTACGTGGGCGCAGCGATTTTGCGACGACCGGCCGTATGCCCTAGCCCCGTACTCAAAGCGGAACTGGGGCGGGCGGCTTCATTCGCTCTGCTCCTACCAGGGCAAGCTCAAGCCGTCGATTGCGCACTTCTTGATCAAGTGGTTCACCGAACCGGATGCGGTCGTGCTGGATCCGATGAGCGGCGTCGGGACGATTCCGCTCGAAGCCCGCATCCAGGGCCGAACTGCAATTGCGAGCGATTTGAGCGACCTGGCCGTCGCTGTCTCTCGGGCGAAGCTCGAATCTGCCGACGAGGCGTCCTCAATGCGCGTGGTCAACGAGCTCGCCACCGCGATCTCGGCTAACGAACTGTCGCTCGAGGATCTGATTCAAGAGGAACACGCCGACTTTGGACTCAACGGCGTTATCACCGACTACTTCCATCAGGACACGCTCCGCGAGCTGCTGGTGGCGCGTAGGTTTTTTGCGGCGACCGGAGTCGACAATCCCGGGTCAGCGAGTGTCCTCACCGCGATCCTGCACGTGCTCCATGGCAACCGGCCGTATGCGCTCTCACGTCGGAGCCATCCCATCACCCCGCTCAAGCCGACCGGGGAGTTCAGCTATCGGCCGTTGATCGCGCACGTAGAGAAGCGGCTTTCCCAGACGTTGCCCGAACTGAGTGAGCTCCCCGGGGAAGGGCGGTCGCTGAAGGCCGATTTCGGGGCATTGCCACTCACGCCCGGGTCGGTCGACGCGGTGATCACATCGCCACCGTTCGCCCAGTCCTTGCGGTTCTTCTCCAGCAACTGGATGCGGCTCTGGTTCTGCGGTTGGAGCCCCGAGGACTTCCGCGATCGGCCGGCCGGGTACCTGGAGTCGGAGCAGAAGCACGGCTTCGATGATGCGTATCGCCGGTTCTTTCGAGCGATGCACGAGACACTCCGAGAGGACGGGCTGCTCGTGATGCACGTCGGCGCGACGCACAAGTTCGACATGGCCGAGCACCTGCTCCCACTCCTCGCCCCGGAGTTTCGTCTCATCTACGACGGCGCCGAGCACCTCGATGGTCCGGAGTCGCATGGCTTGTCCGACAAGGGCTCGACCGTGCGCCACCACTTCCTTTTCTGCCGTCGCGTTTGACCGCTTGAAGGAGGCAGCGCGCGGGCCTAGGGCCCCGCGCTCGTCGCGGCCTCATATAGTCGCGGCATGTGTCGAGCGCGTGGGCGTTGGTAGTCGTGTCCGATCGGAGCGGCGGCAGCAAGCGCGCGGGAAAGACTGAGTGGGCAGACCGACGTCGTCCTTCCACGAGGCGGGCGGGCTTTACCGTTCACCCGGACACGACCGGCGGCGAGATGGAACGCGCCGGCGTCGCGGGTTGGCGATTCAGCGGTCCGGGATCGATTCAGATCAGCTTCGACGTGCCGGCGACTGAGCCAGACACCCTGCTTGGCTGGGGGCTTTGGTTTTGCATCTCGCCAAACGTCGACGTGCGCGTCGACGGGTTCGACTACAAGACAACCCTCGATGCGTTCGTCGCGCCCAACTGGGGGAAGGTCGGCAGCATCTGGCGTTCCGACGGCGATCAGCTCGAGTTCAGCGTCGTGTTCCAGGGGGTAGATGATGAGCCTTGGGAAGTTGCGGTATACGACGTCAACGCCGGAGCGATCGCGCACGACTTCTTCGACGGCGTCGCCGCCGATCCCGACACCAAACGTGCAGCACGCCTGATGTCGAACATGTGGGCCTTTGCACCCGAGGCCAACTTCGTCACCCCGGCCCTTCACGTCGCTGTTTCCGAGCCGATCGTCGAAGGCGACTACCGCACGGTCGACGATCTCGGCGAGGTAGTGCTCAAGTCGTGCAACCGCTGCGCACGGTTCTTGCCGATCAACGTGCACAACGAGCGGGAACAACTGAGCTTCTCGAACCACTGCGTCGCTCGTCGGCCGTGCCGTCATGCCACGTTCGGGCGGCTACGGAACGTCGCGAGCAATGAGGTCCTGCAGCTGGAGTATGGCTACCAACTGGAATGCCGATTTTGCAAGAAGTTCGCCGTCAACGCGGCCCACAATCCACAACGCACGGCGTCGCAGATGAAGGAAGACGGCACGCGACGCCGAGCCATCGAGGTGCTGCTAACCGCGCTTTACGAGGGTAGTCCGAGCTTGCTGCACCGCAAGCGCTTTGCTGGGCGGGAGCTGACCGAAAGTGTCTGGAAGCGGTTCGGTGGCCGGTGCTTCAAGTGCGGCACTCAATTGGCTGATCAGAAGGCGATGCATCTCGACCACACGCGGCCGCTCGCTCTGCTCTGGCCGCTCGACGAGACAGCCACGTGTCTCTGCGCCACTCACAACAGCGCCAAGCGGGACCGGCCACCGTCTGAGTTCTATGACGCCGATGAGTTGGTCCGATTGGCTGACATCACAGGGATACCGCTGGAGGAGCTCCAGGATCCATCTCCGAACGTCGAGGCGATCGCTCTGCTCGCGGATCGTCTGGACTGGTTTTTCGACGACTTCCTCCAGCGCGAGGAACTTCAGACGGAGCGCGACGGCAAGCTCCCGGCGGACCTCCTGGTCAAGGCGATCCAGCGCGCGATCGACCTCTCACCTGGAGTCGATCTCGCTCTGAACGACATCTACAAGCGGCAAAGCCGGAGCTAGATGAGGTGCGGCCGGGCCGGGCTTGAGCATCTTGTGATGCCCGTAGTCCCTTCACGAGCACGTTGAGTCCTGTCGGGCCGCCGAGGTACCGTCATGCCCATGACTGACTCCTCCACCGTGCTCGCGGCGCTACCTGAACATCGTCGCGAGGCGGTTGTCAGGTGGCTGTCCTCGGAGATCGGAGCCTGCGCTGAGTGCAGCGAGCCCGTCCTGATCACCCAGCCGCACAGGGCGGGCAAGGACGGGTTCGAGCACATCACCTGCAACCAGGCCGTCACGGTCGAAGAACCCGAGCCCGAGGAGATCTCGCCGGCCGTTGAGGCTCGGGCACGCCGCTCCGACTGGGGGTAGTGGCGCGCCTCAGCGACGTGCGTCCTTGAGTGACGACACAGTCATTCGCTGACACGAGCGACAAGCCGCCATTTCTCGTCGGGCTCGGGCGGAACCTGTCAAGCCGGATGAGACAGTGTCGGGGCGAATTTAGTGAGCGGCGGGCTCCTCGGGCTTGGGCTTGTTGATGTAGGCGGCGGTCGGCAGCGCGGGCGGTCGGGGCGGGTGCCGGACGAAGCGTTCGGGCGTGGCGGCGTAGGCCGCGTCGAGGACGGTGGTGCGGGCGGCGTGGACGGCCGGAGCGTGGCCGTGGTGGACGTCGTGTGGGGTCATCAGGCCGATGCCGGCGTGGCGGTGAGCGTGGTGGTACCAGCCGAAGAAGTCGCGGCAGAAGGCGCGGGCGTGGTCGATGTGGTCGAACCGTGCGGGGAACCCGGGCCGGTACTTCATCGTCTTGAACTGTGACTCGGAGTACGGGTTGTCCGTCGACGTGTACGGCCGGTTATGCGAGCGCAGGACGCCGAGGTCGGCGAGGAGGAACGCGACGGGCTTGGACGTCATCGCCGGGCCGCGGTCGGCGTGCACCGTCAACTGGCCACGGACGATGTTCTGTTGCTCGCACGCCTGGCCGATCAGCGCCTTGGCCAGGTGCGCGTTCTCGCGGTGCTGCACCGTCCAGCCGACGGCGTAGCGGCTGTAGACGTCGAGAATGACGTAGAGGTAGTAGTAGGTCCACTTCGCCGGACCCTTCAACTTCGAGATGTCCCAGGACCAAATCTCGTTCGGCCGCTCGGCGAGCAGTTCCGGTGCGGCGTAGGGCGGATGGGTCAGCTGCGCGCGGCGCTCGGTGACGCCGCCGTACTCGGCGGCGAGGATCCGGTACATCGTGCGCTGCGACGCAAGGTAGATCCCCTCATCCAGCAGCGTCGCCCAGACCTCGGCAGGGGAGGCGTCCTGAAAGCGCGGGCTGTGCAACTGCTCGAGCACCGCGGCACGCTCCTCATCCGACAGCGCCCGGCCGGGCCGCCTGCGCGGCACTGACGCGCGCGCGGGCGGCGGGCTGCGTCGGCGATACAACGACGCCCTGGACGCGCCGAGGGCGCGGCACGCGGGCAGGATGCCGACCAGCGGCTCGATCTCAATGACGGCCTGATCGATCATGATCGCGGCGGCTGCTCGTCGGTCTCCGGCGCGCTCTTGGCCAGCAGTTCTTCCAAGAGCGCGGAGACGTTTCCCTGCACCTCGATCACCCGACGCGCCGTCACCAGATCGGCCTGCGAGCGCTCCAGCTGGCGACGCAGCGCCGCGTTCTCCATCCGCTCGGCGCTCGGCGGCTTGGGGCCACGCTGGCGAGGCTCCAGCGCCCCGAGCGCGCCGCTGTCGCGGGCCCGCCGCCACTCCGTCAGCAGCGAGGAGTACAAGCCCTCGCGGCGCAGCACCTCGCCGATCTCGCCGGGCTTGGTGCACGCCTCGGCGGCGAGCACGATCTTCAGCTTGTACGCCGCGGTGAACCTGCGGCGCGTCGCCCGCGGCACGAGCTCGGGATCCGGGACCCCCACCAGCGACGACGCGCCGCCGGCGATGTGCCTACGCTCGCCTTCGGCTCCCTCCGGCACACCGCCGGCGGAACCCTCCAGCTCGTCCTTCATCCCTGCAGGGAACTGCGACACAACGCACGTCCGTTCTCGCCCTCAGGCTCAGTAAATACAACGGTAGAACCTGTCTCACGTCACCTTGGCAGAGAGGGGGGAGCCGCGACGAGATTCGCTGGGGCTTGCCCCAGACTGGTTAGGCGATGCTGTCCGAACAAGGGCCCTTAGCTCGCGGTGTCGCTCCAGTCGATGACGTAACGGCTGCCCGGCACGATCTTCTTTGGCTCGAAGATCATCGGCTCGTCATCAGTCCGTTCGACCGCCACCGATGACGTCAGACTGCTCGTCGGCTCACAGGTCGCTGCGGCAAAGGTGATGGAGCCGCTGGGCGAGGCACTGGCGCTCGCTGCCAACCCGCAGGGCGCATACCTACGAGCCACACCGCTACAGCGACGGATGCTGAACGCGATGCTGTTCGAGCGGATCGAGATCGGTCCCGATGGGGAGATCGTCGACCTCAAACTGGCTCCGGTTTACGAGGCCATGAAGGCCTGGGATTCGTCCCTTGGGGACCCGGTCAAGGCCGGGGCCCTCACCGGCCCGGTTCGACCTTCTTCCCCCCAGGTCCACCTGTTGCGAGAGCCGCCCCCAGGGCGGCTCTCGTGCGTTACGGGGTACGCGCAGGAGAGCCGCTCCGACCGCCTGCCGACGACATCTCGTGTCGGCCATGGGACACTCCGCCCATGACCGCGACCGCCGAGGGGCCGATCACGATCGATTCCCTCCCGAGAGCGAGCCTGCAGGATGTCGCGCTCGGCGCGCGCGGGTTCTTCCGCCCCGGCGCCGCGAGGTCGCGTCTGGCGCGGTTGGGCGATCGCTTCGTGGTGGACCTTCCGGGGCTTCCGCCGGTTGTCATGACGTGGGCGCCCGACGACGCAAAGGCGATCCTGGCCGACCGTGAGGGCGCGCTGTCGTTCGGGCAGATGCTGCACCGGTGGACGCCGCACCCCGTGCTGTTCGGTGGCGACTCGCTGATCTTCCTCGAGGGCGAGGAGCACGTCCGCGAGCGGCGCCGGCTCGCGCCACCGTTCCACGGCCGGATGATGACCGACTACGAGGCGGCGATCGCCGGCCTTGCGCGCGAGCGCGTCCAGGAGTGGCCGTCGGGGGAGCGCGTCGAGTTCCTCGCCCTGGCCAAGACGTTCGTCCTCGACGTGATGCGCGAACGATCATCTTCGGCGTCTCGGACCCGGGGAGGATGCGGCGCCTCGACGCGGCGATGCTCGACTACTGCGCCGCGGTGGAGAGCAACGCGTTCCTCGGCTACGGCGTCATGGGCGTCGCGCTGCGCGGGCGCTGGCCGAGCTACGGACCGGTCGACCGGGCGGCCGCGGCGGTCGACACGATCGTCCTGGAGGAGATCGCCGAGCGGCGGGCCACCGGCGCGGCGGGCGACTTCCTCGCGATGCTCGTCGACACCAGCGACGACGCGACGCTCGCCCGCGACCTGCGCGGACTGCTGCTGGCGGGCTACGAGACGACAGCGGTGACGCTCGCGTCCGTGGTCGAGCAGTTGGCGCATCACCCGGACGTGCTGGCGCGCCTCCACGACGAGGTCGATGCGGGCGGGCATGCGTACTCGGACGCCGTCGTCCACGAGACGATGCGGCTGCGCCCGTCGTTCCCGTTCACCGGCCGCCGCGCAACCCGGGACCCCGAGCTCGCGGGGTTGAGCGTCAAGCGCGGGACGATGCTGATCATCTCGGTGATGGCCCTGCAGGAACGCGAGGACGTCTACCCCGAGCCGCGCGCGTTCCGGCCCGAGCGCTTCCTCGGTGAGCGACCAGGCACGTACACCTGGCTCGCCTTCGGCGGCGGCCCGCATCGCTGCATCGGGGCGTCACTCGCGCTCTTCGAGGCGCGGATCGTCCTGCGCGAGTTGCTCACGCAGCGGACGATCGAGCCGCTGCCGGGTCGGCCGAAGCCGCCGCGCCAGACGCACCCGATGCTCGTACCGTCGGACGGGGCGCGTGTCGTCCTGCGCGGTCGCGGATAGCCCCAAGACGCCGACGGCGATCGACAGACCCGCCGGGGCGCACGGTCGTCCCCTGGGATCGGCGCGGATGATGCCCTCGCGACCGCCTACGCCAGGTCGAATCGCCCGCGTGAGGTCAGCGGGGTCTGGCGCACGACCTCGGGGAGGTACTCGTCGAGGAAGACGCGGGCCACGAGCTCCTGCCGTGAAGTGACGCCGACCTTCTCGTAGAGGTTGCGCACGTGGTCCTCGACCGTGTGGGGGGAGACGACGAGCGCCTCGGCGATCTCCGCCCGCGAGAGGCCGCGGGCGAGGAGGGTCGCGACCTCGCGCTCGCGCGCCGTGGCGCCAAAGGCCTCGAGGCGAACCGTCGCCGAGCGCGCGCCGCCGGCGCGCTCGAGGACGACCGCGACGCGACCGTCCTCCGGTGACCCGGGGAGCGAGGCGTGCAGCGTCAGCCAGCCGTCGCGGGCGGGGACGGTGACGACGTTGCCACCGCTCTTGCCGCCGTCCGGCGCGGACCGCACGAACGCGGCGAGGGCGAGCACCGGCGTGGCGACCGTCTCGTCGGTGTAGCGGCCACCGGCGGGGCGCAGCGCGGCGAGCATCTCGCGGGCGGGCGGGGTGATGAGCTCGACCTCGTCGCGGGGGCCGAGCACGACCATGCCGGGGGCGTCCGCGCCGGTGATGCGCCGGGCGGCGTCGAAGCGCAGCGACGCGCGGATCCCGCGGGCGATCGAGCCGGTCAGCGCGGCGAGGATCTCGGCGTCCCGTGGCTGGAACGGCCCGCCGGCCGCGCGCCGGGCGAGGTGGACGGCACCCCAGACACGCCCGCGGATGACGAAGGCGCCGCGCAGCTCGTGGGGGATGTCCGCCGGGAGCAGGACGTCCCGGTACCGCGCGCTGCTCTCCGGGTTGCCGCGGGTGGCGTGGTCGAGGATCCCGACGGGGACACGCCGCGTGGCGAGGCCGGCGAACGTGTTGACGTCCTCGACCATGTACTCGCTGCGGACGATGAGCTCGCCCGCCGCGGGCGCGGCCTCCGCGGTCAGCACACCGCGCTCCACGAGCTCCCGCGGCGCGTCGCTTGTCAGCAGGCGCGTGCTCGGGTCGAGGGTGTGCCAGCACCCGGCGTCGTTGTCGATCACCGTGCGGACGCGGGCGGACACCTCGGCGAAGAAGTCCTCGCGCGGCAGGCCCTTGGACCCGAGCACGTCGATGTCGTCGATCAGCCGCGTGACCGCCCCCATGCGACGAAGTCTCCCACCCGGTGCAAGAAAGATCCCCGGGCGCGGGGGGTGGTGGCGGGGCGGCGCGGCGAGGAGGCTCCCTCCATGACATCGACCACCGCACCATCCACCCCGGCGACCGCATCCGACGGCTCCCTCGCACCCCTCGCGCTCGGCCCCGGTGAGGGCGAGCACCGCTGGTTCTTCGGCGGGCTGACGACCATCAAGGCCGACGGCGCCGCCACCGGCGGCCGCATGATGCTCACCGAGCAGCGAGCGCCGCGCGGCGGCGGCTCGCCGCTCCACATCCACCACAACGAGGACGAGTGGTTCTATGTCCTCGAGGGCGAGCTCACGATCTGGGTCGCCGGCGAGACGATCGTCGCGCCCGCCGGCGCCTTCGTCTTCGGCCCGCGCGACGTGCCGCACACCTTCGTCGTCAGCTCCGACGAGGCGCGCTTCCTGCTCGTCACCCAGGCCGCCGGCTTCGAGGGCGTCATCCGCGCGCTCGGCGAGCCCGCGCCCGTGGCGGAGATCCCGCCGGCCCCGACGGCGCCGCCGGACATGGGCGCGCTCGCGGCGGTGGCCGAGGCGCACGGCCTCGAGATCATCGGGCCTCCCGGCATCCCGGACTGAGCCGGTCGCCGCCGGCGCCGCGCCCGTCATCGGGAAACCGTTGTGACGGCGGCGCCGACGGGGGAGACTCCGCAGCATGAGCGACATCACGGCGATGAAGGAGCAGGCGAGGGCGACGTGGGCGGCGGGGGACTTCGACGCCGTCGCGGAGCTCATCTGGGAGGCCGGGGGCGTGGCCGCCGCCGCCGCGGGGTGCGGGCCGGGTGACCGGGTCCTCGACATCGCGGCGGGGACCGGCAACGCGGCCGTGCAGGCGGCGCAGCGGGGCGCGGACGTCGTGGCGTCGGATCTGACGCCGGAGCTGTTCGTCGCCGGGCGGCGGCGCGCGGAGGCCGCGGGCGTCGAGCTCGAGTGGGTCGAGGCGGACGCGGAGGCTCTGCCGTTCCAGGACGCGAGCTTCGACGCCGCGATGTCGACGTTCGGGATCATGTTCGCGCCGCGCCAGTCGGTCGCCGCGGCCGAGCTCGCCCGCGTCGTCCGGCCGGGCGGCCGGATCGCGCTGTGCGCGTGGGAGCCGAGGGGGTTCGTGGGCGAGATGTTCCGCACGGTGGCGGGCTTCCTGAACCCGCCGCCGCCGGTCGAGGCGCCGCCCGTGCGCTGGGGGACCGAGGAGGGCGCGCACGAGCTGCTCGACGCGGCGTTCGACATCACGTGCGAGCCGCAGCTCCTCGTCCAGCGCTTCGACGCGCCGATCGACGAGATGACCGACCACTTCATGGAGCGCTTCGGGCCGATGGTCATGGCGCGTCGGGCGCTCGAGCCGCAGGGTCGGTGGGACGAGTTCCTGGAGGCCTACCGCGAGCTCGCGCGCCGCTGGAACGAGGGCGGGAAGGACAAGGCCGCGCTCCCGGCGGGGTACCTGCTCGTGACGGGGGTGCGGCGGTAACGACCACGCTTGACGCCCTCCGATTTCAGAGTTACCGTCGGTAACATGAAATCCGAGGCGGCGACGCGCCCGTACCGCCAGGTGAGCCGGGCCGAGGGGCACGAGCGCACCCGCGAGGCGCTGCTCGACGCGGCCGAGACGACGTTCTTCGCGGGCGGGTGGGACGCGGCGTCGCTCACCGGGCTCGCGGCGCTCGCCGGGGTGACGAAGCAGACGCTCCTGCGGCACTTCGGCTCGAAGGCCGGGCTGCGGCAGGTAGCGATGGAGCGCGCCATGGCGCGGGTCCGCGACCAGCGCTGGGCCGCCCCGACTGACGACGTGGCCGGCGCGGTGGCGAACCTCCTCGACCACTACGAGGCGGTCGGGGAGCGGGCGCTCATGATCGGGCGCCTCGGCGGCGGCGAGCCCACGGGCGAGGACGCGACGACCCTCACGGCCTCGCAGGCGATGCACCACGAGTGGGTCGACCACGCCTTCGGCGGGAGGCTCGGCGCGCTCCCGGACCCGGTCCGCGTCCGCCGGCGCGCCGCCCTCATCGCGCTGTGCGACGTGCAGGCGTGGTGGATCCTGTCGCACGACCTCGGCCAGTCCCGGCCCGAGACGCAGGCCACCCTCACCGACGCGATCGAGCGGCTGCTCGAGGAGACGACATGAAGATCCTGGCCTACACCTCGCCCGCGCGCGGGCACCTCTTCCCGCTCGTCCCGGTGCTCGACGAGCTCGGCCGGCGCGGGCACGACGTCGCGGTGCGGACGCTCGCGAGCCAGACCGCCGCGCTGGAGGCCTGCGGCTTCTCGGCGCAGGCCATCGCCCCCGCGATCGAGGCGATCGAGCACGACGACTTCAGGGCCCGCACGCCGCCGGCCAAGGTCGGGCGGGCCATGGCCACCTTCGGCGCCCGCGCCGAGCACGACGCGGCCGACCTGGAGGCCGCCATCACCGCCGAGCGGCCCGACGCCGTGCTCGTCGACGTCATGTCCTGGGGCGCGTCGGCCGTCGCCGAGCGGTCGGGGCTGCCGTGGGCCCAATGGCTGCCGTATCCGCTCCCGGTCCCGTCGCCGGACGGCGGGGTGCCGCCCTTCGGACCCGGTCTGACGCCTGCCCACGGCCCGCTCGGGCGCCTGCGCGACCGCGCCCTCGGCCCGCTCCTCGAGCGCGTCGCCGGGCGCGCCGCGCTGCCCCTCGCGAACGCCGTCCGGGGGCGCGCCGGGGTCCCGCCGTACGCGCGCGTCGCCGACATCTACACGAGTGCCCCGCTGCTGCTCTACATGACCGCGGAGCCGCTCGAGTACCCGCGTCCGGAGTGGCCCGCGGGGGTGCGCATGGTCGGGCCGTGCGCGTGGGAGCCGCCGGCCGACCCGCCGCCGTGGCTCGAGGCCGTCGACCGCCCGCTGGTGCTCGTGTCGACCTCGTCGGAGTTCCAGGACGACGGGCGTCTCGTCGCCACGACGCTCGAGGCGCTGGCCGGCGAGGACGTCCACCTCGTCGCCACCGTGCCGGCTGCGGGGCTCGCCGGCCTGACCGTCCCCGCCAACGCGCGGGTCGCCGAGTTCCTGCCCCACACACCGCTGCTCGCCAAGGCCGCCTGCGTCGTGACCCACGGCGGCGCGGGCGCGACGCAGAAGGCGCTCGCGGCCGGCGTCCCGGTGTGCGTGGTCCCCTTCGGCCGCGACCAGTTCGAGGTCGCCCGGCGCGTCGAGGTCGCAGGCGCCGGGACCCGGCTGCCCGCACCGCGCCTGTCGCCCGCCCGGCTCCGCGCCGCGGTCCTCGAGGCGATGACGAAGACCGACGGTGCGAGACGGGTGGCCGACGGCTTCGCGGCGACGGGCGGGCCGGTGGCCGCGGCCGACGCGGTGGAGGGGCTGGCGGGGGCGCGGGCGCCGGCCTGACGGGCGTTACCGCGGCAGGCTGCGTGCGACGGGCCGCACCGCCACCGTGCGCTGCTTCGTCGTGTGCGCCGCCACCTTCGCGGCGCGCAGGCGCGCCTTCTCGGTCACCCGGAACGTCCGCACGAGCTTCACGATGTCCGCGGGGCGCTCGTTCGACGGCACGCGCGGGACCCGCGCGAAGCCGACGTGGATGTGGTTGTAGTGGTCGGTCATCGACAGCGTGTTGTCGTGCCCGTCGACCGTCATGAGGCTGATGATCTGGTGCGGCTCGAGGTAGCCCTGGAGCTCGACGAGCTTGTTCAGCGTCTTGGCGGTGATCGAGTCCGGGCCCTGGTGGCCGACGATCGGGATGCCGTTGATCGCCGAGATGTCGACGGCGTGGCCGAACGAGTGCTCGGAGATGTTCCCCGACGTCGTGAGCAGCGAGTGGCCGCTCATCAGGCAGCTGACGGTCGGCTTCAGGCCCGAGCGGGCGAGGAACAGGAGCGTCGCGAGGACGCGGCGGTTGATGTGGCCCGCGGCGATGTCCTGGCGGCCGCCCTCGTAGATCTCGATGTCCTTGCTGTGCAGGACGAGGCGCGTGAGCTGACGCTTGCTGAGGAGCAGCGCCTGGCCGGGGGACGGGGCGATCGCGCCGTCACCGGCGAACGGGTTGCCCGCCGCGCGGTACAGGTGCGTGTCCTCGCGCAGCGCACGCTCGCTCAGGGCCGAGACGAGCAGCGGGTCGAGCCCGGCGAACTCGCGGGCGCGCTTCACGACGCGGTTGACGTACCAGTCGGCGTGGTTGTACGCGTAGATCGCCTTCGGGAGGTCCTGGTCGGCGCCGGCGTCCTTGAGGTACCGGGCGGCGGCGAAGATCGCGTCGACGGGGTTGCGCGGATCGCGGCGGCCGTCGCCGTCGCCGTCGAGGCCCCACCGCTCCCAGGAGCTGCGGATGAACTGCATCCACCCGAGGGCGCCGGCGGACGACACCGAGAGGTTGCGCCCGAAGTTCGTCTCGATCTCGTTGATCGACGCGAGGATCTCCCACGGCACGCCGTACTGGGCGGCGGCGGCCTGGTAGATCGGCAGCAGGAACGGCGGGATCGGGAAGCCGTCGACCGTGAAGGCCGGGATCGTGAGCGGCGCGAGGCTCGTCCAGGACGCGGGGAGCGACGCGTACGAGGTCGCCTCCGTCGTCGCGAGCTTGTGGGCGGCCCGGATCTTGTGCTGGGCGCGGATCTTGGCGCGGACCTTGGCCTTCTGGCGGGCGCGCAGCTTCGCCTTCGTCTTCACGCGGAGCTTCATGCTGCGCTCGGCGCGGGCCTTCGCCTTCGCGCGGGCCTGCATCTTCGCCTTCACACGGGCCTTGAGCACCGGGTCGATGGCGTCCTTCGGCGCGGCGAGCGTGATGCCCGGCTTCGTGGCCGAAGCGGAGGCCGGGGCGGGCGTCGCAGGCGTCGCGGGAGCGGCCGGCGTCGCCGGCTTTGCCGCCGGCGCCTTCGCCGCCGGGGTCGCGGGGGTGACCGGGGCCGCGGGGGTGGCCGGGGTTGCGGGGGAGGCAGGGGTCGCCGCGGCGGGGGCCGCGGCCTGGGTCGTCGGGGCCGGCTCGTCCGCGGGCAACGGGACGGTCGAGCAGTCGAGCGGTGCGCTGTTAAAGGTGATGATGTTCGTCGTGCGGCCCGGGTCCTTGCAGGCGATCTGCTCGGGCGTGGGCGCACTGTCCTGCGCGATGGCGGGCACGCCGACGCCGACGGCGGTGCCGGCCACGGCGGCGCCGGCGGCGAGCACGGTCAGACGCACGCGACCGTCGGCCATCTTGCGGCGCCTCACCGGTGAGTTACGCGGTTCGATTGACATGTGCCACCCCTGGCCCTTGGCTCAACTATCTAGAAAAAATACAAACGATAACAAGCAAACCGTGGTCGCCGCGCTTGCGCAACGCAGGTGGCGGATCGCGTCGTCAGCTTACGCACGCTGTCGGCGCGGACGCTAACCGCCGTCAGCCGACAGAGTCGCCGAGTCCGAGGAGGGCGGGTACCAAGAGGACGATGAACAAGGACGGGAGGATCAGGAAGACGAGCGGGAACAGGATCTTCACCGACGTCTTCTGGGCGCGTTCCTCGGCGGCGGCGCGCCGGCGGAGCCGCATCTCCCGCGCGATGTTGCGCATGATCTGGCCGATGGAGACACCCAGTCGTTCGCCCTGAACGACGCCGCGGACAAACGACCGCATGTTCGGCGTGTCTGCGCGGGCGTTGAGGTTCTCCAGCGCCTTGTCCATCGGAAGTCCGAAGCGCTGTTCCTGCAACGTCAGGCGGAGCTCCTCACCGAGAGGGCCGGGCGTGCGGTCCGCGGCTGTCGACATCGCCTGAGCGAAGCCCTGACCCGACTCGACCGACACAACCACGAGGTCGATCACGTCCGGGAGCGCCCGCTCTATCCGGTCCAGACGAAGGCGACCGGTCCGCCTGACATACGTGATCGGGATCAGCCAGCCGACCACCGCGAGGATGAGCGAATCGAAAAACGGCCCACTCAGGTTCGGGATGACGTCGAAGAAAATCCCGTACACGAGGCCCAATGACGCCGCCAGCACCTGATAGCCGACCAGTGCCCGGGGAGTGAGCTTATAGAGCCCCGCAGCGAGGATCTCGCGACGGACGCGCGAGTCACCCTCCGTCCCGAAACGCCGGCCGACCAAGTCGCCGATGGCCTGGGCCAGCGCGCGCGCAGTCATCGGCTTGGCCGCGCTCGGGGCGACCGCTGGGGCCGTGTAACCGTAGAGCTCGATCTCACGCACGCGCATATCGGCGTGGGTGCGCTGCATCGAGAAGGCGGATGCGAGGTACGCCACGGCTACCCCGATCAGGAGGAGGGCGAGGAGAAGCAAGGCTCAGGGCTCCACGTTGACGACTTTGCGAATGACCAGCCAGCCGGCGATGAGCATGATCACGCCCATCGCGAGCAACAGAATCCCGGCGACGGAGTGGAACATCGGGTCGAAGTAACCGGGGTTGAGGATCGCCATGCCCACCCCGACGACGACGGGCATCGCCGAGACGATCGCGCCCCCGAAACGGCCCTGAGCAGTCAGACCGGACACCATCCGCTTGAGCTTCTGACGCTCTCGTACCGTCTCGATCACCTGTTCGAGGACGTCTGCGGTGTTACCTCCGCTCTCGCGCTGCATCCGGGCCACGATGCCGACGTACTCGGTCTCCGGGCTGTCCATGCGCTCGCCCACGGCGTGGAGCGCAGCGGCGACGTCGACGCCGAGCTGCTCGTCAGTGGAGGCTCGGAGAAACTCCGTCCGTGACGGCTCGTCCGCGTCGTCTGCCATCGCTGCCATGGCGGCCGAGAAGGAATACCCCGCTCGGAGCCCGGACGCTAGCACCTGGAGGTTGTCGGGGAGCTGATCTTCGAACGCGCGCCGGCGCGCCGTGAGACGAGACGAGACCAGCATCCGCACGCCGACGGGCACGGCCGGCACGAGCAGCAGCAAGGCGGCGTTCTTCGCGGCGAACACAGCATAAGCCGCGATCGCCGTCGCGACGCCCACCGTCGCCAGCGCGAGGTTGGCCGCGTCGACCGACAGGCCGGCGAGCTCGACAGTGTCGCGATAGCGCTCCCAGCGCGCCGACGGCTTGCGCTCCTTCTTGCGCTTGACCTCGCGGACGTCCCCTAGGGTGGGGGCATGTACCGCTGATCCCCCCGAAAAGTCGCCGACTCGCGAGATCACCGAGCGCCGCTCGGGCCGGAAGATCAGGTAGAAGGCCAGCATGAGGACGACGAACAGGATCGTCGAGACGACGAGCACTCGAGACGGGCTCAGTCCGCTCGACTCGTGGGGGCGCCTCAGCCCGACATTGGGCACATCGAAGTTCGGCGCCGTGTACCGGAGCGCGGCGTTCTCGGGATTCCCGGAGACGCCGACGTGGACGAGGACCGGCGTGCCGGCGGGGACGGTCGAGCGATACCGCACCAGATACTCCGATGACAGCCGCTCGCCGAGAGCGTTGAAGATCGGCGGGAGATCCTTCGGACGCGCGGCCTGGCCGTACCGCCCGCCGGTGAGCGCGCTCATGATCTCGAGCGACCTGGGGCTGAAGCTCCGCGAGTCGAGACCGACCGAGAAGATCCGGACGCCGGAGCGCTTCGCCAGGGCGGCGAGCCCCTCCGGCGCGATCGAGCTGCCGCGCTGAGCCTCGGCGCCATCGCTGAGCACCACGACCGACCCGGAGGTGAGCGACGCCTTATGGAGCGCGTTGATGCCCGCCGCGGCCGCGTCGAAGATACGGGTGCCGCGCGTGAGGGCAGGACCGACCCCCAAGGTGGTGCGGATCGCGACCGGATTGGTCGTCGGGCGGAGCGCCACACGCGGCTCGCCCGAGAAGAAGATCACCCCTAGGGGCGTCGACCTCGAGCGATGGCTCGCGAACGCCTGCGCGGCGATCATGGCCTGGCGGATCGGTTCGCCTCGCATGGTGAGGCTCGTGTCGATGACGAGCACCACACCGCGGTGTGGGTCGCTCGCCGCCGAAGTCACGGTCGCGCCGTCCACGCGCAGGCCGTTCTCGACGACCGCCACGTCGGAGTCCTTGAGGATGCGCTTCGCCGGAAGCGAGAGCACGACCTCGCGTGCGGGCCACGCGGACGTCTCGTTCAGACGGGTGTCCGTCTCTGAGCCGGGCGCCGCGGACGCGACGGACGGGACCATGCCGACCGCGATGAACGCCCCGGCAAGAAGGCGACGACGCGACCGGCCCATCATCCCCGGAGGCTCCGTGGCATAGGCGCGCCGAACGCGGCCGGCCCAGCGACCGACACCGGCGGCGTGACGTCCCGCAGCTCGAACTTGTGAAGGAAGGCCGGCCGCAGCCCCGTCGGTCGCAGCCCGCCCTTGCTGGCGATGGTCGCGCCGCCGGCGTGGACGTCGTACGTGAAGAGATCCTGGAGCGTCACGATGTCTCCTTCCATCCGGAGCACCTCGGTCACCGCCATCACGCGACGTGCGCCATCGGGCAGGCGATCCAGGTGCACGATGAGATCGAGCGCCGAAGCGACCTGCTGACGGATGGCCTTCACGGGGAGGTCGAAGCCCGCCATGAGCACCATCGTCTCGATGCGCGCCAGTGCGTCCCGGGTCGAGTTCGCGTGAACAGTGCAGAGTGAGCCGTCGTGGCCGGTGTTCATCGCCTGGAGCATGTCGAGGGCCTCGGCCCCGCGAACCTCGCCGACGATGATCCGGTCGGGCCTCATCCGCAGGGAGTTGCGCACGAGGTCACGGATGCGGATCTCGCCCTCGCCTTCGATGTTGGGCGGCCTGGCCTCGAGTCGCAGGACGTGGGCCTGATCGAGCTTCAGCTCGGCTGCATCCTCGATCGTGACGATGCGCTCGCTGTCCGGGATCGATGCAGACAGCGCGTTGAGCATCGTGGTCTTGCCCGACCCGGTGCCGCCCGAGATGAGCACGTTGAGCTTCGCGTGCAGGCAGGCGTCGAGGAACTCGACGGCCTCGTCGGTGAGCGTGCCGAGGCGCACCATGTCGGACATTGTCAGCCGGTCGCGCCCGAACTTGCGGATCGTCATGAGCGGCCCGCTGAGGGACACCGGCGGAAGCACGGCGTTGACGCGGCTGCCGTCCGGCAGGCGCGCGTCGACCATCGGCGAGGACTCATCGACCCGACGGCCGATCTGGTTGACGATCTTGTTGATGATTCTCCGCAGGTGATCGTCGTCCGCGAAGCGCACGCTGCTGCGGGAGATGCGGCCGGCGCGCTCGATCCAGACGTCGTGCGGACCGTTGATCATCACCTCGGTGATGGTGTCGTCCGCCAGCAGGCGCTCGATCGGTCCGTTTCCGAGCACGTCGTCGGTGAGGTCCTCGAGCAGGGTGTCGCGCTCGGCGACCGAAAGTCCGCGCTCGGCCGCGAGGCGGCCGCGAATGTCTGCTCGCACCCGGATCCGGAGTTCCTCTGGGGCTTCAGCAGAGCTGTCGAGCAGCTGGGGGCCGAGCTCCTCGATCAGGGCGGTATGAACCCGGGCGCGGAGTTCCGCCATCGGATCGGGGCCGGTCTCCGCGGCTCCGGAGCGGTTCTGGGCCAGGCGGTCACGCAGATCCATGTCTCAAGACCCTTCACGGAGGTAGAGGCCGGCGAGTGCGCGAAGAGCCTTGGCGGGCTCGTTCCGCTTGCCCGACGCCGTCACGATGGGCTCGCCGGCGTTCACGGAACGCACGACCTCACGGCTGCTCGGGACGAGCACGTCGGGGGCGCGGCCGAGAATCGCCACGACGTCGGCGTGACTGATGCCGACGTTCGAGTCGCTGCGGTTGAGCACCAGTCGAACGGGCACCTGCACTCCGAGCAGCTGGAGGGTCTCGAGTGCGATCTTCGTGTTCTTGAGGGACGGCGCGTCCAGCATGGTCACCATGCAGATGTCCGTGGACTCGTCGAGCGCGGCGATGACTTCCGGCGAGAACGCCGGCGGGGTGTCGATGACGACGAACGGCGTGCTCGCGCGCAGCACCCGGATCAGCTCCCGGACGCTGTCCGGCGTCACGGAGGCGGCCTGGTCCGGTCGCGTGGGGGCCAGGAGTGCACCTGCGCCGGAGACATGATCGACGATGTAGCCTTCGAGCTTCGTCGCGTCCGGGCTCCCGCCGGACATCGCAAGGTCGTACAGCGTCCGTTCCGGACGCAGGCCCATCGCGAGTCCGACGTCACCGAACTGCAGATCGAGATCGATAACCACGGCCCGCTGGTGCTCGGACGACAGCGCTGCTGCGAGGTTCGTGGACACGAGCGTCTTGCCGGTCCCGCCCTTGGGGCCCAGCACGGTGATGACGCGTCCCTCGGTGGCGGTGAGCTTGTCCGAGTCGCGCCGGGCGACCGCCTTTGCGAGCGCGAGGTAGGTGTCGATGGCGGTCTGGTCGGGCGTCGTGATCGACACGACGTCCTCGGCCCCGGCACGGAACGCCTTCCGCAGGAAGCCGTTCGGCGAGCCTTCACAGGCGACGACCACCGGCCGGCCCGGATAGTCGGCGTGCGCCCGTCGGACGAGCTCGAGACCCTCCTCGGACTCGTCACGGCAGACCACGAGCAAGGCCTCCGCGTCCTCACGGCTGGGCCATCCCATGGAGGGGTCGCCGACCGCGGAGACCGCCACACGGGGGTCACCGATGACGCGCTCGACGAGTTCGCCGTTGACGTGGCCGTCGACCGCGACGAGCGCCTTTACCGTCTGGCCGCTCACGGGGTGCCGATCGGGCCGGAGGCCTGCGGGCCCGCCACCGACTGGTCGGTGATCGCGGGCAGGTCACTGCTCTCACTTCCGACCGGTGGCCGGAGGGCGAACCAGATCTTGCCGTTGTCGGCCGCGTATGCGAGCCGGGTCGACTGGTTGTCCGTCAGCCGCAGGATCACCGACTGCGTGTTGTTCGTGTTGTTGTTGCCGTTTCCGCTCGGTGCCTTGAGCACGAGTACGTTCTGGGCGATCGTCCGCAGCACCCCGCGGCCCGCGTTGCCGCCGCTGAACGAGCCGTAGACGTCCACGAAGTCGCCGCGGCGTACGCTTCCGATCAGTCCGTGTGCCTGATCGACGGGGACGGCGAGGGCGCGCTCGTCGCCGGTCAGGCGGCCGCGAAGCGGGTCGGCGCCGGACTGGAAGTCGGCGGAGGTGAGCTGCTGGCCGGGGTAGATGTCGCGGGTCGCGGTCTTGCCGGTGAGCGCGGCCGCGTCCGTCAGCGCGGCGCTCTTGACGGCGTCCTCGGCGAGCGTCGCAGGGCGGAAAAAGCGATTGGACGCGATCGCGTCGCCGGACGTGCCCTTGGGGATCAGCCGGTCGGCGATGAGGACCTGCGTGGGGAGGACGCCGTCGCGGACATCCTTCTTGTAGTGGTTCAGGTAGACGGCGAGCGCGCCGGCCGCGAGTGCCGCGGCGATGGCGGCGGCCACGAATGAGCCACGTCGGGTACCGAGGAAGCGTCGCAAGCCGTCCAGGGGGGTCTGCTTCGTCGTTGCTGCTTCCATCGGTTTGCTCCTTCAGGGGGTTGTTACTTGACGAGCACGGCGACGCAGCCGCCGACGTCGTTGGTGTCACAGTCGGTGTTGGTGGCGCCTTCGCCACCGCCGGCAAGGGGCTTGACGAAGTGTCCCGAGACCACGCCGATGTCCGACTCGGTCCCGGGGGCGAACTCGTCGCCCTGGCCGATGCACGGGTTGTCGAAGCCGGAGCCGTTCGACGCGTAGCCGGTCACGTAGAACTGCGCGAACTTCACGATCGGGAAGAGATCCTGACCGTTGCCTTGGAAGGTGCCGAACGGTGTCACGTACACCCCGATCAGCCGCGGGTCGTTTGTCGGGTAGTTCGGCCAGTTGTTGTGCCCGAAGGACCCAGCCGGCGGACACGTCGTGGGCTTGCCGTCGAACCCGCCGGCCAGGTTGCCAGCTTTGCAGTTCCCCGGGTTCCCGGGGGGATTGCACAGGAAACGCTCGTTGAATGCCTTGGCTGGCTTGTTCGAGAAGTTGCCCTGCTCGGTGCCGACGCAGCTCGGATACGGCGTGGTGACCGTGCTACAGGGACTGCCGTCGTTGACCTGGTACTTCGGCTGGCAGCCGAGGATGATCGAGTCGACGAGGTCGCGGTTGGGGTCGCAGTCGACCGCCTGGGTCTGACCGCCACCGCTGTTCTGCACGCGCAGCGAGATCGCGGGGTCGGTCGCGGCTGCGAGCGTGAGCGAGCCCTTGATGTCGACCGCGAAGGTGAGCTTCGTCGCGCAGGTCGAGAAGTTCGGGGTGCAGGCGCGGAGGTCGGACACCTGCTGGATGCTGGGGTTCAGCACGTCGAAGGTCCCGATCGGGCCTCCCCGCGAGGTCTGGTCGGTCGGGTCGTTCCAGAACGAGCGCTGGAACCCGGCGAACGTGCCGGTGCACTTGTTGTTCCCGCTTGAGGTGCACGTCTGCGTCTGGGTGCCGACGACGACCTTGCCGGTCTGCTGCTCCCAGTTCAGCGTCAGCGTCCGGGGGCCGATCGTCCCGGCGGGGACGGAGACGTTGGCGACCGACCAGGTGCCGGCGTTGTTGCCCGTGGTCCAGCTGCCGGCGACATAGGTCATCGGGTACGACTGGCCGTTGAAGACAACAGTGACGATGGTCTTGCTCGCCGCGGTCGCGGCCGTGATGTCCGGGTTCCACTTGATCGAGGCGGTCAGACCCATGGTGCAGGTGGCAGTGCGCGTGGTGAACGAGCCGTTGCCGCAGGTGCCGGGCTGCGTGGTGATGCTCCGCGACTGCGGCTTCTGGGTCGCCGTGAGGGCGCTGCCGTTGTCGACCCAGTCGCGGATGTACGAGAGCCCCTGCGCGGTCGCAACGTTGTCGTAGCACTGCGTCAGCGCGTCGACCGGAGGGCACGCTGTGGAGTTGCTTCCGGTGAGCGCGACGCGGACGCCGAGGTTCATCGACGTCGCGGGCGCCGCCGGGGTGGGCGGCGTGAACGACAGTGGCGCGGTCTCGTTGTCGTAGTGCAGATAGCCGTTACCGCTGCCGTGCTGGCTCAGGAGCACGCTGACGTCGTTGTTCGACGCATCCTTCAGCGTGTTCCCCGTGGCCTCGTCGACGAGGTAGACGCGGACCTTCTTGGGCGTCGGATCCTGGACGGCCAAGGGCGAGAGATCCTGCCCCACGTCCGAGTTGAACAGCTTCACCCGGGCCTGCGCGTTGATGTTGGGTACGACGCTGCCGAAGGGGTCGCTGCCGAAGAGGCTGAACTTGAAAAGGTGCGGCAGGTCGGTCTCGGTCATCTTCACGTCGACGAACTTCTTCGCGCACGGCGACGTGTCGGGGCCCTGGTAGTCGGCCGGGTCGTCGGCCGGATTGTCGGGCTTGGTGTTCTGGTTGTAGTAGTGCGGCTGGTTGATGACGACGTGCAGCCGGCTGGCCGGGACGGTTGGGTTCGTATCGTTGTATTTCACGGGCGATCCGTCGCCCAGGCCCGAGTACTCGAGCGCGGTGTTCGTGATCGTCGCGTTGACGCATGCGGGGAACCGGAAGGACCCGGCGGCGGCCAGCGCCGCGGCGTCGGCCTGATTCTGGAGGTGCCGCTTGTGGACCCACCAGTACGAGACGTCGACGGCGAAGATCATGAAGGGAACGCCGACGACGACCAGCAGTGCGGCCATGAGAACCGTGGCGACGCCGTGGTCGCCGCGCAGCCGGAGGCGGCGGGGCACGGTCAGCACCCGGCCGTCGCCGTCGAGGCGCGCTCGAGCCGCATCGTCGAACTTCCGCTGAAGTCGATGTGGTCCGGAACACCAGGGACGAGCTTGGCGAGCGTCGGCATCTTGTACCGGCCGGTGATCGTGACCTTCACCGGGTTCCCGGTCTGCGTCGAACCCGAGGGATAGGACAAGCAGATCGACAGGCCGCCGTCGAGGTGGTCGCCGCCCGAGGCCGATTTCATCTCGCTCGTGTCGGCGGTAGCCCGTAAGCCCGCGCTGCCCGGGTAGTTGTTCACGGCGGCCATCCGCGCGCCGTTGGCGGCGAGCTGGTTCACGTCGTTCGTGTAGTTGAACAGGCGGGCGAGGTCCGTGAGGAGAAAGACGAAGGCAAGCAGGAACGGCAGCACCAGCGCGAACTCGACCGCGACGACGCCCGAGTCGTCTCGATGCCGGCGGCGGCGGGACTGCTCGGGAGTGGGGTGTGATCGGTTCACGGGAACCTCGGGTGGGACACAGGGCGGAGGCGTCGAAACGACTGGCGGGTAGCTCAGGGCACGGCGCTCTTGATGTGCGCGATCACCGGATCGAGCGCGCCGTCCATGCCAGCGGCGAGGAACAGGACCACGACGATCACGATCGTGAGGAGCACCGACGCGTACTCGACGGTCGACTGACCCAGGTCGTCACCGACCGGATGAGTTTGATCGGCCGTGCGCTGTGCGGGCATTCTTGCCGCCGGCGGTGGCCCGTCCCGGCGACGAGCCGGGACGGGGTAGGCCGCAGTTCCTAGGCCCCCAGCGATGCCGTGATCTTGCTGATGGTCGTCGAGAGGACGCTGCCCAGCCCGGTCGCGAGCGCGACGACGAGGACGAGGGCGATCAGGAGCAGAACGAGCGCGTACTCCACCGCGGTCTGACCCTCGTCGTCCGCACGAACGGCGCCGAACATTGCCAGCAGGTACTCGAGCATTGAGATGCCTCCAGAGGTTGGTGTGATGAGCCGACGAGCCGAGTGAGACACCCGATGCTCAACGTCGAAGATAGACCATGTCGTGTTTTGCGCAATACCCTTGTCAGGCCGAACATGCGTGGAGATCTCCACGCTGTTGCTCGGCCCGCCGGGGTACCCGTCAGGGTCGCGGGCGGCCCCGTCGTTTGCGGGTTCAGCGACTGGCCCAGCCCTGTGCAAACGTGTGACCGCGCCCCGCTGCCACCTCGATGACCGAGTGCCCCCGAAGGTCGGATCTCAGCCGCCGCGGCGGTACGGCCTCGGTGACGCCTCTGACATCGCCGGCGCGATCGAGCCAGATGAGATCCAGGGGAAAGGCCATCCCGAACGTGTGAATCGAACGGCACGGCGCTATCAGCAGGCCGACTGACGCAGGCAGCTCGGGAAGGCCGGCCAGGCCGCGCCGTCGCGCGTTCCAGGTCCGTGCCTCGAAGACCACAAGGTCGCCGATCAGCGCGACGTGCGGAAGCCCGCCGAGCCTCGCCCGCCACGCCGGAGGGCCGCCCTTGGGAGGGGTCACGTGCCCGCTCCGGACGCCGGAATCCGCGGCGGCGCGTGCAGTTTGCGCTCGGCACGCGTCGCGTGGCTCCTCACGGTGGCGGCCGAGATGCCGAGCCGGACCGAGATGGCCTCCCTCGAGAGGCCGGCTTCGAGTAGTCCGTGCACCTCTTCCTCGCGCGCGGTGAGGCCCGCGCCGGGCGGGACCCGACGTAGCGGGCGGTGCCGTCGAGCGAGCTCGTCGGCCATCACCCGCACGAACCGGCGCGGGAACGCCGCCTCGCCTTGCAGGACACCCGCCACGGTGTGAGGGAGGCGCCGAGGGTCCGTCGAGCCGAGCAGGAACCCGTGCGCGCCGGCAGCGACGACGCGCAGCATGAACTCGTCGGTGGCCGAAGGTGCATACAGGACGATCTCGGTGGCCGGGTGGCTTCGGGCGATGTCCTCGGTCGCGCCGACCGCGCCGCCTGGCAAGGCGGCAGACAGGACGATGATGTCGGCCGCAAACCGCAGAACTGCGTCATTTGCTTCTTTCCGGTCACGCGCCTCCGCCTCGACTAACATCCCTCCCTCTTCCAAGGCCACACGCAGCGCAGAGCGGATGATCGCCGACTCGTCGGCGACGACGATGCGAGGGACTCTGAGGCGGGAGGGAGCAGGGGTTGTCAAGAAACGAGTCTGGAATGCCGATGGATCGTCGTGTGCACGCCGAGCAGCACACCCGCGACGTGATCGTACCGGTCACGGCGGTCCTGGCCGACTGTTACTCCTTTTTCCGGATGGGGCTGGCCCGAGCGTTGACCGCGATGGGCGTGGCAGTCGTCGGCGAAGCGACCGACGGGACGGAGGCGGTCCGTTTGGCCGCCGAGCTCCGGCCTGACGTCGTCGTGATGGACCCCGATCTTCCGATTCTCGACGGGATCGGCGCCACCCGGCAGATCACGGCGATGACCCACCCGCCGGCGATCCTCATCCTCGCGGATGAGCACTCGACGGCGGTGCTCGATGCGTTGCTCGCGGGAGCCACCGGGTTCCTGCTCAAGGACGCCGACATCACCGACCTCGTGAGCGGGATCCGGAACGCTGCGGTGGGCGAATGCGCGCTGGCGCCACGTGTCGCGGGCGCGCTCGTCGAGCGACTGAGGCAGCTCGAGCGCAGCCACGCGAGCGCCGCACGCTGCGCCGACGAGCTCACGAGCCGTGAGCGACAGGTGCTCTCGCTTGTCGCGCAGGGCCGCGACAACGCCGCTATCGGGCAGGCACTCTGCATCAGCTCGAGCACGGCAAAGCACCACGTCGGGGCCATCCTCGACAAGCTCGGCGCGTCGAATCGTGCCCAGGCGGCGGCGGACGCCGTCCGCTTCGGGCTGGTCTGAGTTCGGGTCCGCCCGAGCGGTCGCTCGTGTCACCGCGGTCGCCGAGCGCGGGTCGTCCGCCGGACAGCGTCGGTCGGGTCGTCGCGGCTGAGGCATTCCCGGCTTTGCTGGTCCTCCTCACGGGGGCACTTCTATTTCTCGGAGTCGGCGCGTTCGTCACTCCCGATACCTGGCTTGCCATCGCCGCCGGCCGGGTGGTTGCGGGCGGCATCCCGCACCACGACACGCTCACGGCCTGGACCGTGGGGCATCGGTGGATCGATCAGCAATGGCTGGGGCAGCTCGTGCTCTACGACCTGTGGCGCGCCGGGGGAGTCCGCCTGCTCGGCGCCGTCAACGCCCTCGCGGTCGTCGGCAGCCTTACAGTTGTCCTCGTCGGTGCGCGGCGTCGCGGAGGTGCGCCGCGGCAGGTCGTGCTCGTGGGTCTCGTCGCGGCGGTCCCCCTCATGCTCGTTGCCGGCAACATCCGCACCCAGAGCCTCGCGCTCCCGTTGTTTGCCGCTGTTCTCGCCTTGCTCTGCTCGGACAGCCGGACCCCGTCGCGCAGGGTGTTCTGGGTCATCCCGTTGCTCGTGCTCTGGGCGAACGTGCACGGCTCGGTGTTCTTGGGCGTCGCTCTCGTCGGTGTCGCTGCCGCCTGTCGCCTGCGCGACGCCGCGCCTCCCGGTGAGCGCGCCGCCACGGTCCTCCTCGTCCTCCTTGCCGGGGCGACGCTCGTCGCGACCCCGTACGGACTTGAGATCTTTGCCTATGTCGGCGACCTCGCAGGGAACGGTGAGGTTCGCAACGTGGCCTCCGACTGGATGCCAGTGACGCTCGAGCCGATCCAGGTGCCGGCTTTGGTCCTGGCGGCCGGAGCCGTGCTCGCGATCGTCTCGAGCGGGAGCACACTCAGCCTCTTCGAGCGGGTGGCGCTCGGCCTGCTCCTCGTCGCGGCGTTGTCGGCGCGCCGTAACCTCGGCTGGTTCGGGCTCGCCGGGGCTCTGATGCTCCCGGCCTGTCTCCCGGCGAGACGCTCGCCCCGGAGCGCGGCGTCGGTGGCCGGCGGCGCGGCGACCCTCATATCGGCTGTAGGAGCGGTGGTCGTAGCCGCAGTGCATGGCTTGGGCGACGCGCCGCGCCAGGTCGATCGACGCTTTCCGCCGGCCGCGGCAGCAGTGATCTCGCGTGCGGTTGCCGCCGACCCGACGGCTCCCATCTTCGTCCACCCGCGCTACGCCGACTGGCTGCTCGTCGCCGCCCCGTCGCTGACGGGTCACATCCCATTCGACATCCGCTACGAGCTCCTGAGCGAAGCGGAGCTCAGGCGTTTCCGCCGGGTCCGCGGTCAGGTCGGGGACGGATGGCGCTCGGCCCTCGGCGGGGCTCGGCTGATCGTCCTGGATCGGTCGGAACGACCGTTGGGTCATCTCCCTTCGGCTGCCGCGGTGCTCTTGCAGGAAAACGGCTCCCGAGCCGCATTCGTTCGTGGCCGTATCGTCGTGATCGTGCTGGGTGCTCCTCCCCGGTCGCACACGTCGGCGGCGGACGCTCGGTGAACGGTCGTATAGTTGGCCGCCGTATGGCGGGCCGGGGACGAGCGACGTGACGCAGTCGGCCGGGGGCGCCCGCGCCGTCGCCGCCGTAGAGCGTAACGCGCTGTTCGTGCTGTTCCTCTCGCTGACCGGGGTCGGTCTGTTCTTGACCCTGCCCACCCACCTGAACCAGGACGGTTTCCTCGCGCTGGTCGACGGCCGCGTCGTTGCGCATCAGGGGATCCCCCATCACGATCAGATGGCGATCCTCACGCGCGGCGTGAAGTGGGTCGACCAGCAATGGCTCGGGCAACTCGTGTTGTACGAGATCGATCGGGTCGGCGGTCTCCTGCTCTACGCGATCGTCTACGTCGCGCTCTTCCTGTCGGCCCTCGTCATCGCGATCGGCGCCGCCCGCCGTCTCGGCGGCGCCGATCTGCACGTGGTGGAGGTGCTCATCGTCAGCACGTGCCTCTACGCCTTCACGTCCATCCAGGTGCGCACGCAGGGCTTCGCCTACCCGCTCTTCGCCGCGGTGCTCTGGTTGCTGGCCGCCGACGCCCGGCGTCCGGCTCGGCGGACCTATCTCGTGTTCCCGGTTCTCGTCCTCTGGGGCAACCTGCACGGGTCGGTCACCCTCGCCGCCGTCTTGGTCGCGTGCCACGGATTGACCCAGCTCGTGGGACGGCCGGAGGGAACGGGCCGCGGTTGGCGCCGGGCGGCCGTCTTCGTCATCGGCGGCCCGGCGAGCGTCCTCGTGACCCCCTACGGGCCGGCCATGATCGGGTACTACCACCACACGCTCGCCAACCCGACGTTCCGCGGGCTCATCTCGGAGTGGCAACCGGTGACCTCGCTCACCCTTCTCGCGGTTCCGTTCTTCGCGCTCGCCACCGCGGCCGTCTTCCTGCTCGGGCGGTCCGGGGATCGGCATCCCCTGTTCGAGCACGTCGCACTAGGAGTCACGGCGGCGGCCGGGGTCTCAGCGCTTCGCAACGTCACGTGGTTCGCGCTGACCGCGACCATCCTGATGCCCGGCCTGCTCACGTCCGCGTGGGGTGCGCCGCCGCCGGGGGCGCGCCGGGTCCGGCTGAATCTCGCGCTTGCCGGGATGGGTGTCGTCGCGCTGGTCGCGGCACTGGTCTTCGTGGCGACGCGCCCACCTAACTGGCCGGAGCGCAACTACGATCAGCGCGCGCTCACGCTCGTCGCGACGGCGATGCGGCGCGACCCCGGGCTGCGGGTCCACGCCGGAGACCGCTTCACCGACTGGCTGCTCTGGCACGAGCCGGCCCTCGCCGGCCGGGTGTCGTACGACACCCGGCTCGAACTCCTGAGCGCGGCGCAACTACGAGCCATCGCCCGCCACTCCGCGGTGCCGGATGCCCCGTCGGACCGGATCCTCGACGGATTCGGGCTGTTCGTGATGGATCCGGCCGACGCGAACGTGGTGCGGTTCCGTCTTCGCGAACCGGGTCAGCGGGTCATCTACCGGGGCGACGGCGTCATCGTGTCATTGGGACCTCAGCGCTGACCCGCCTGGCGTCTACGCGACCGGCACCTTGACGCGTGTCGTCTGATGGCCGGCGCGCGTGACCACCACGATGAGATTGCCACGACGGCGGGGATGAACCCGGAACGTCGCCTTCCCGGCCCGGTTCGTGACCCGATGCGCCGCGCGGACCCCGAGCCCGCTCACGGCCACCCGGGCGAGTCGGATCGGTGATCCCGACGGCGACGTGACGCGCAGGGTGAGGGTGCTGGTCCGCCCGCGCTGAAGGATGCCGGTCGGAACCACGGTCAGCGCCACCGGAAGCCGGAAGCTGCCCTTCGCCCCTTTGCCCTTGTTACCGCCGGAGTCGATCGCCAGCACCTGCCAGTAGATCGTCCCGCCCTTCTTCAGGGCGTCGCTGGTGAGATCCGGCGCCCATGCCGTGTTGTCGGTCGTGACCGAGGCGAACGCCGATCCGAAGCCGTCGGTGGTGGACAGCTGCGCCTGGTACTGCTTGGCCGACGGGTCAGGGCTCCAGCTGAGCAGGATGCGCCCCGGCGTCCGCCGGCCGGAGGCGCCGGACGGCGGGCCGAGCGTGTGGATGATGTTCTGGGTCGCCGAGTAGGGGCCCGGCACCGTCGTCCCAAGGGCGGCGAAGTTCGCGCGGACCTTCCAGTGCCAGATCCCCTGCCCGTACCAGTCGATCGGGGTGAACGACGTCGAGTTGAGGGTGAAGTCCTTCGACGAGCCGTCGACCTGATCCACGTGGACGGAGTACGAGACGGCGGCCTCGACCGCCGACCATGAGAGCGCGCGGATGTCCTCACCGGTCGTGGCCGTCAGTGGAGACGGGACGGGGGTGGGCAGGCGGCGACGGAAGGTCTGCACCGGCGACCAGTTGAGCCCCTGGCTGGTGACGTCGTTCGCGCGGACTCGCCAGTACAGCACGGTGTCGGCCGGGTAGGTCGACGAGCTGGTGTACGCAGTCGAATCGGTTTGCACGTCGTTGATCGGGTTGGCGAACGTCGGGTCCTGGGCGACTTGGAGCTGGTAGTGGAGCGCGCCCTCCGCACGGGTCCACGCGAAGGTCGGCTGGGTCAGGATGTCGGCCCCGGCGGCGGGCCCGGCCGGGCCCGGCGGCGCCGAGTTCTTGTTGAACGGGTGGTTCGGGGTTGGCCCGGGGGCGTTCGACCCGGTGCCGGACGCGCCCGTGGTGGGGATCACCGACCAGTAGTAGCTCGTCGTCTCGTCGGAGAGCGGGATCCCCCCGGCGGAGGTCTTGCGGGGCGCGTAGGCGGGGACGTTGGTGAAGCCGACGTCCGCGATCTTCGTGAAGTGATCGTCGCGCGCGACGATCACGTAGTAGCCGCGCGCGCTGGGGATCGGCTTCCAGGTGAACAGCGGCGTCCGCGTGACGGCCGCCCCCGCCCCGGGCGCGATGTAGTCCCCGTCGGTCGCCTGGAGCACCTGGCCCGAAGGCAGCGGCACGTAGGCCGGCGGGTCGTTGTATTGGAAGGCCGGCTGGTTCGTGCCCCCGAGCTGGGTCCACTGGCTGATGACGGCCCCGCCCTTGGCGTCGTCATCGGTCCGCGCGAGGACGCGGAGGCAGTACTTCGCGCCGCCGGCGGGGAGTGCTGATTCGGCTTGTGGGCTGGGGTACGAGGTCGGACCGAAGTGGCCACCAGGCCCCAGGGGCGTCCAGGCCGGGGCCGCGGTCTGCGTATCCCGTGTCCTGCTGTCGTGGCCTACCAGTGCCCAGTCACATCCGAAGCCGCTCTGGTACGGCGTGATCTGGACCTCGTAGCTCGCCGCCCCGGGGACCGGATCCCACGAGACGATCGGGGTGTCGGTCGCCGGAGGGCCGCCGCTCCCCGGGACCGCGGCGCCGGTTGTGCTCCGCACCGCGAGGTTCGGGATCGTCGGTTCGCCGCTGTCGTAGTCCTTGTTGAAGTCCGGCCCGTTGTTCCACTGGCCAGCGTTGCCGCTGCTGTCCACCGCCCGCACCCGCCAGTAATAACGGTTGTTGGCCAGGGGCTTGGTCGGTGACAACGAGGTGCCGATCGTTGGGTCGGTACAGCACCACTTCGAGCCCGCCGGGAAGTTCGACGCCGAGTTGACCTCCACCTCGTACTTCGCCGCCCCCGGGATCGGGTCCCAGGAGAACTGGGGGTCGAAGACCGTCGGGTCGGGGTCCAGGTCGGTCACGCGCGTCGGGCTCGTCGTCGGCCACGACCAGGCGAACGTCCCGATGTGGGAGCGCGTCCCAGGATGCCCGCGGGCGTCGAGCGGGGTGATGGCCCAGTAGTAGGTGCCTGGAGCCAAGGTCCCCGGCAATGCGAACACGGTGGCCTGGGTGTCCGTGACCTTGGGCGAGGAGCCGATCGCTCCGCTCGAGAGCGCGGGGTCCGTGGTGATCGTCACCGAGTACTTCGCGGCGTAGGGCACCGCCGACCACTTGAGGAGCAGAGGGGTCGACGGCCACGCCACCCCGATGCCGTCACTGAGCCCGAGGACCGGCGCGGTGCTCCACGCCTTCACGAGCGTCCGTGTAGATGACCATCGCCCCACCTTGTCGCTCGCGGAGATGGCACGCACCCGCCAGTAGTACGTGCCGTCCGGGATCGCCGTGTCGAGCGTCGCGGCGGTCGAGTGCGTACGGAAGTCGCCCTTCCCGAACCCGCTGCCGAGCACGATCGAGCTGAACTGGTCGTCGGCGGCGAGCTGGAACTCGTACTGGGCAGCACGCGGGACGGCGCCCCAGCTGAAGACCGGCGGGGTCTGCACCTGAGCGTCGGGGGCCGGGGTCTGCGCCGCCGGGGCGCGGAGCGTCGCGGCCGCCGCGGCGGGCGCACCGGCGCCGACGCCCACGACGACCCCCGCGAGCACCGTGCTCGCGACCGTTCGCGCAGCCCGCGAGCACCCCGTTCCCCGGAACATCTGCGCATCCTAGGCCGGGGCGGTATGAGCGCCAACCCTAGTGTGCGCATTCGACCAAAAGGTCTAAACTCGTCCTAAGATTGCGCTTGTGGCGCGTCGGGGGCCAGACGGGCCTGCTCCGGCCGCGCCTACCCACCCTCAAACCCCGAGCACCCCCGGAATCCCCGGGTAGTCCGGCACCAGGCGCAACGCCAGCGCCGCTGCCGGCCCGTGCGCCGCCACCCGGTCGTGCAGGTCGGCGAAGGCGAGGAGCATCCGGACGGCCGGGGCGATCTGGCAGTCGGCCGCGTTCAGGTCCGGCCCGCCGATGACGCCGTCGGCGATGAGCGCGTCGACGTGGCCGAGGATCTCGTCGAGGGAGGCGAGGTCGGCGGCGGTGCTCTCGGCACTCGATCCGACCATGCCCGCGAACACCCCGGCGATCGGCCGCAGCGCGAGCGCGACGAGGCCCGGGAAGGGGAGCGGCATCGTCGTCGCGGCGAACCAGCGGCGCTGGGTGCCGGAGAGGACGAGCGTGCGACGGATGAGGCGGCGGGGAATCGGCTGCAGGACGCGCTCGCCCCAGGCCTCGGCCTCGGCCACCGCGGCGCGCTCGGCCGGCCCGCCCGGGTACAGCGGCGGGTCCGGGACGGCCGCCTCGAGGGCGCGGGTGATCGCCGTGGAGCCCTGGACGCGGGCGCCGTCGAGCCGGAGCGCGGGCACGGTGCCCCCGCGGAAGCCAAGCGCGAGGAGCAGCAGCGGATGCGCCCCCGCGAGCAGCGTCCGCTCCTGCACCTCCACGCCCTTCCGGGCCAGCGCGAGGCGGGCCGTGATGACCGGGTGGGACATCGGGATGCCGTACAGACGCGCGCGCACGGCCCGACCCTATCCGCGGGCGTGTCCCGCGGCACCCCGCGGGACACGGACGTCACCCCGGCGATGTCAGACCGCCGCCGGCTCCCGGTCGCGCGAGCTCGCGGTGACGGTCGTCACCGGCAGCCCGAGCCCGGCCGCCTTGTGGGGCAGGTCGAGGTGCAGCCAGCGCGAGACGCGGTGCGGCAGCGTGGAGATGATGATCTCGTCGAAGCCGAGCAGGTTCACCGCGTCCTGGATCGCGGCGAGCGGCTCGGGCACGCCGACGCGGCCGGCGACCGGTGAGCCCGCGGCCTCACTGAGCGCCGGCAGGGCCTGCTCGAGCACGGCGGTCGCCTGCGCGCGGTCGGCATCGTCAGGGTTCAGCAGGCGCTGGACCGCCGTGACCGGCGTCGGGACGAGCAGCGTGAACCGGCACGGTCCGCGGGCGGCGCGCTCACGCACGGCGTCGAGCAGGCCGTCGGTCGCGGCCGTCTGGCTCGCGACGATGAGGACACGGGCGGGGGAGGACTCCATGGGTGGAACTCCTTTGGGCGAGTTGGTGACGTCTGCCACGATCGTCCCACCGCGGGCGCGCTCAGCGCAAGGCCGACATCCGGCCGTGCGTCAGCCCCGGCCGGTCTCCAGGACCCTCAGGCCGCCGGATGCGCCGCCGCCCACGCGACGATCTTCTTCGTCCCGCCGACCCAGGTGCCGTCGTCGAGCTCGAGCGCGGGCACCCAGTAGCGACCGGTCGCCGCCCGGACCTTCTTGCGCGTCGGGGTCTGGACGAGGCCCGGCAGGCCCCCGAAGGAGTGCGCGTGGACGACCTCGGGGTCGTGGCCGGCGGCCGTCAGCGCGCGGTGGGCGTCGTGGCAGACGTGGCCTTTTACCGGGACGTCGAAGGTGCCCCAGCAGACGTAGAGCCTCACGCCGTCCCCTCCGCCGCGCGGGCCAGGGCGTGGCGCGCGGCCGCCGCGTGGGCGGGGAAGCCCTCGTAGTCGGCGAGCGTCGCAGCCGACGGCCCGAGCGCCCGCGCCCCCGCGGCGGTGACGTACGCGAACGAGGACCGCTTGATGAAGTCGTCCACGCCGACGCACGAGTAGCCGCGGGCGAAGCCGCCGGTCGGCAGGATCGCGTTGAGGCCGATGACGTAGTTGCCGAAGGCGATCGACGCGTGCTCGCCGAGGAGGATCTCGCCGGCGTGCTCGAGGCGGTGCAGGACGCCGAGGCTGTCCTCGACGATCGCGTGCAGGTGCTCGGGCGCCCACTCGTTGCAGAAGGCGATCGCGTCGTCGAGCGTCGGGGCGACGACGATCCCGCCGAAGCCGCTGAGGACCGTCTCCACGAACGTCTTGCGCGGCTCCGGCAGGGCGGCCGTCAGCGCGGGCAACAGCGCGCTCACCGCGTCCGCCAGCGCGTGCGAGGTCGTGACGAGGACCGCGGCGCTGTCGGGGCCGTGCTCGGCCTCGACGAGCAGCTCGTGCGCGACGACGGACGGGTCGGCGCTGTCGTCGGCGAGGACGATCGACTCGCTCGGGCCGGCGGGCGGGCCGGGGTTGACCTGCCCGTAGACGAGCCGCTTGGCGTGCGTGACGTAGCGGTTGCCGGGGCCGACGATCTTCTCGACCTTCGGCAGCGACTCCGTCCCGTAGGCGAGCGCGGCGATCGCCTGCGCGCCTCCGACGCGGTAGATCGTGTCGATCCCGCTCAGCCGCGCCGCGTAGAGCGACGCCGCGTCGACCTCGCCGCCGGGGCCGGGCGGGGTGCAGACCGCGATGACGGGGACCTTCGCGAGGACCGCGGGCACCGACAGCATGGTCATGACGGACGGGAACGAGCCCTTGCCGCGCGGGACGTACAGCCCCGTCGAGGCGATCGGCGTGTAGCGCTCGCCGGAGATGACCCCGGGCGAGGTCTCCTGCATCCAGTCGGCGCTCGGGACCTGCGCCGCGTGGTGGTGGCGGATGTTCTTCACCGCGAGCTCGATCGCGGCCTTCACGTCCGCGGGGACCTGCGCCTCGGCGGCGTCGAACTCGGCCTCGGTGACCGCGAGCTTCGCCGGATCGAGCTGCACGCCGTCGAACTCGGCGGTGAAGCGGACGAGCGCCGCGTCGCCCTCGGCCCGGACGGCCGCGACGACGGTTTCGACGGTCTCGCCGATGTCGCTCGTGTCGGCCTGCTGGACGCGGGCGAGGAGCGCGGCCCGGCCGGCCGCGTCGAGCCCGGCGAGGTCGTGCCTGGAGATGTTCACGTCGTGCGGCTCCTGTGGGGGAGGGTCTGAAGAACAAATACGGGGCTCATGCGAGCGTGGCCTTGACGCCCGCGATGAGGGCGCGCTTGGCGTGGTTCGGGGCGAGCAGCTCGGCGAGCGCGGCCCCGAGGCCGGTGAAGACGAGCACCCACGCTGCGTCGAGGTCGGTGACGGGCTCCCAGTGGACGACGACGCTCACGCCCATGCCGCCGACGAACCCGTCGAGGAAGTCGTCGAGGTCCTCGCTGAACAGGCCGCTGGCGAGCGTCCCGCCGATGAGCTGATCGCGCAGCGCCTCGCGCGTCCACCCGAGCGGGACGAGCTGCAGGAACTTGCGTCCCTCCCAGGAGATGCCGACGCGGATGGGCTCACCGGGCGCGGCGCCGAGCGACGAGCCCGCGCCCTCGATCCCGAAGGCGTCCATCCGGGCGGTCGCGAGCTCCTTCACCGCGGCGCCGAGCGTCATCCCGACGTCCTCGGCGACGACGTGGCTCGAGCTGAGCTCCAGGGCGGAGAAGTCGATCGTGCCGCCGAGGCCCGCCGCCATGCCGAGGCGCCCGACGAGGTCGATGAGCCCGTCGCACGAGACCGAGGGGGACGTGGCGAGCGTCAGGGTCAGCGGCCCGCCGGCGAGCGCGACGTCGGCGGTGCAGACGCTCTCGGCGGTCGTGCGGACGACCCGGACCGCCTCGGGCGACGCGGCCTCGACGCGGAGCCCGTAGCCCGCCTGCGCGCGCCGCCCGTCGTTCGGGACGACCGTGCTCCCGGTGCCGTCCGCGTGCGCGCGCAGCGTGTCGGACAGCCCGCGGAGGGCGACGCCGACGGCGCGGAAGATCGCCTCCCACGTGTGGTGGGGGTCCTCGACGCTCGCGACGTCGATGGTGATGCCGAGGCCGCAGGCCGCGCCGAGGCCCCGCAGGATCTCGACGAGCGCGCCGCCCGCGGCGAGCTGCTCGACCCGCAGCCCGACGAACCGCTCGGCGTCGACCGGCCCGACGCCGTTCAGCGTCGTCCAGTCCCCGCCGCGGGTGAGCGTCACCTCGCAGCTGCCGTCGTCGATGAGCCCGAGCGCCCGGCTCGTCGCCTGCGGCCCGTCGAGGAGCGGCCCCAGCTGCGCGCCGACCGCCTCGCCGAGCCAGCCCCAGTCGTTGCACGCCCAGGCGAGTGTGAACGAGCAGCCGGTCCGCCACGCGATGTGCTCGAGCATGTGGCTCACGAACTCGTTCGGGCTGCGCAGCGACTTTGCCGTCACGTCGCCCGGGGCGAGCACGGCGGTCGACGGCGTGAAGGCGAGGAACGCGCGGTCGACGTCCGCGGACGCCTCGAGCTCGCCGAACGTCGCCGCCCCGGTGGCGACGCCGACGACGTGGCAGCCCGCGGCCCGTGCGGCGGCCGCGCCGAGCAGCGAGTCCTCCAGCGCGACGCAGCGGGCGGGCGCCAGCCCCACGGCCTCCGCGCCCGCGAGGTACATGTCCGGGGCGGGCTTGCCCGGCAGGCCCTGGTCGTTGCCGACGACGTGGGCGAAGGCGCTCCGCAGGCCCGCGTGGTCGAGCAGCTCCTCGATGTGCGCGACGGGGTTGTTCGAGACGACGGCGACGGCGAGGCCGGCGGCCGCCGCGGCGTCGAGCAGCTCGCGCACCCCCGGGAGGACGGCGGGCGCCCCGGTCGTGCGGGCGTCCTCCAGCGCGTCGGTGAGCGTCCGGACGAGCGCGTCGTCCGGCTCGGCGCCCGCGCCCTCCAGCAGGAGCCGCCAGAAGACGGGGATCGTGTGCGGGAAGGCGCGCCGCACGGCCTCGCGGTCGACGGGCGCGACCGCGGGGACGTGCTCGGCGAGGAGATCCTGGACGATCCCGACCTCGAGGCTCAGCGTGTCGAGCACGACGCCGTCCAGGTCCCACAGCAGGGCGCCGGTGTCGTCGGGCAGGCGGAGGCGGGACGCGAGCAGCACGGACGCCGGAGGGTACCGGCGGGGCTCGCGGCGGCGGGGTCCGGCCCCAGGGCTCCCGGGCGGACCGTCCAATTCGCGGCGCCGAAGTTGGGCAGGTGCGCCCGATCGCGCCGTACCCATTTGCACTCCTTCCCGAACCTACGTTAGCGTAGCCTCGCGGAGTCGCCTCAGAGGAGGGGGCGGCTCAGGAGACCGCCGAGAGGGCCACGGGATGGGGTACGAAGACGCATGCTGCGCGCCGTAGGCGATCGCACTTTTCTGCCGTTGAAGGAGTTCATCGAGACGATCGGCTCGATGGGTGTCCTGACGGGCAAGACGCTCATCTCCGCCGTGCGGCCGCCCTTCCCGTACGGCAAGGAGTTCGTGACGCAGTTCCTCTTCGCGGTGCGGCTGTGCTGGTTCCCGATGATCGTCGCGTCGTTCGCCTTCACCTACGGGCCCGCCGGCATCCAGGCCGCGAACTTCCTCAACCTTTTCGGCGCCCTGGACCGTCTCGGCGGCCTGTTCATCGTCGCGGTCGTCCGCGAGTTCGCGCCGCTTGTGTGCGCGATCGTCATGGCCGGCGTGGCGGGGACGGCGATCACGGCGGACCTCGGCGCCCGCAAGATCCGCGAGGAGCTCGACGCGCTGCAGGTGCTCGGCGTCGATCCGATCAAGAACCTCGTCGTCCCGCGCTTCCTCGCGCTCATGCTCGTGACGGGCATGTTCAACGTCTACGCGGTGATCTTCGGGACGTTCGGCGGGGTGCTCGTCACGCTCACGAACGGGGCGCCGCTCGGCCCGTTCTTCGCGACGTACTTCACGAACGCGACCTCGACCGAGCTGTGGGGCTCGCTGCTGAAGACGATCCTCTTCGGCGCGATCATCGCGATCGTCTGCTGCTACAAGGGCCTGACCGCCAAGGGCGGCGCCGAGGGCGTGGGCCGCGCGGTCAACCAGGCCGTCGTCATCAGCTTCCTCGGCATCGGCGCCTTCAACTACGTCTTCACGCAGACGCTGCTGGCCACCCACCCCGAGCTGACCCTGGTGCGCTGAATGTCGACCTTCAAGGCCATCGGGGACCGCACCACGGCGCCGTTCGGGACGTTCCTGCGCTTCGCGATGCGCGTCATGGGCGACGTGTACCGCCTGCGCGTCATGAAGTTCTTCGGCGAGACGCTGCGCCAGGCGGGGATCCTCGTCACCGGCAGCGTGCTCATCGTCCTCGGCCTCGTGTTCATCCTCGGCCTCGAGTGCGGCATCGAGGGCGCCTACGCCTCGCGCCAGATCGGCGCGCCGTCGGTGTCCGGCGCCTTCACCGCCCTGTGCGACCTGCGCGAGATCACGCCCTACGCCTTCGGCTACATGATGGCCGCGAAGGTCGGCACCGGCATCGTCGCCGAGCTCGGCTCGATGCGGATTTCCGACGAGATCGACGCCCTGGAGGTCATGGGCTTCGACTCGATGCTCTACCTCTGCGCCACCCGCCTGCTCGGGATGTGGCTCGTGCTCCCGTTCGTCTACATCTCGGCGATCGCCTTCGGGTTCGTCGGCTCCTACATCGCCGTCGTCCAGCAGATCGGCGAGGTGAGCGCCGGCGGGTACTTCCAGATCTTCTGGCAGTTCCAGAATCCCGTCGACCTCGCGTACTCCGCGATCAAGGGCATGTGCATGGCCACGATGGTCGTGCTCGTCGGGTGCTACTACGGCTACAACGTCTCCGGCGGCCCGGTCGGCGTCGGCACCGCGACCGCGAAGTCGATGGTCGTGAACATCTTCGGCATCCATGCGATCGGCATGGTCGGCACCCAGCTCTTCTGGGGCGGCAACGCCAGGGCCCCGATCGGCGGCTAGGTCATGGGTGAGGGCAAGGTGAGAGGCGCGGCGCTGGCCGCCGTCGGGTTGGTCGCCATCGCGATCCTCGCCGTCGTGCTGTTGGGCAAGAGCTCGCACACGATGAACATCCGCTTCCTCGACGCGGGCCAGCTCGTGCGTGGCGACCTCGTCGAGGTGTCGGGCCGCGCGATCGGGTCGGTCTCCGACATCACCCTGACGAACGACAACCAGGCGAACGTCAAGGTCAAGACCAAGAACGACGACTTCTGGCCCTTCAAGGAGGGCACGGTCGCCGGCGTCCGCGCGGTCGGCCTCTCGGGCGTGGCGAACCGCTACGTCGAGATCACGCCGTCGGCGACGGGCGCGGACATCCCGGACGGCGGGACGATCCGGCCGACCGACACCCGCACGATCGTCGACCTCGACGAGGTCCTGACCGCGCTGGACGCGCCGACCCGCGCGAAGCTCAAGCGGCTCATCCACGAGGGCGCCGACGTCTTCCACGGGAACGCGCAGGACGCGAACGACGCGATCGTCTACGCGAACCCGGCGATCGCCCAGGGCAGCGCGCTGCTCAGCGAGGCCGACCGCGACGAGGCGGCCGTCGGGCGCCTGGTGTCGACCGCCGCCACCGTCTCCACGACGCTCGCGCAGCGCCGGGGCGCGCTGCAGGGCTCGATCACGAACACGGCCCGCACGCTCGCCGCGCTCGCCGCCGAGCGCTCGGCGCTGCAGGACTCGCTCGTCCGCGCGCCGTCGACGCTCCGCCAGGCGATGCACACGCTGCAGCTCACGCGCTCGACCCTCACGTCCGTCCGGCCCGTCCTCCGCGAGCTGCAGCCGACGGCCAAGCCGCTCGCCGAGGTGCTGCGTCTGCTGCCGACGACCGGCCGCGACCTGCGCCCCGCGATCGGGCAGCTCCGCGACCTTATCCCGGCGCTGACGAAGGCGCTGAAGGGCGTCCCGGCGCTCGACAAGGCGGCACGGCCCGCGCTGTCCGCGACGTCGACCGCCCTGAAGACCGCCCTCCCGATCGCGACCGGCCTGCGTCCGTACTCGCCGGACGCCATCGCCGGCCTGTTCAACGGCTTCACGGGGACGACGGCGGGCTACTACGACGCCAACGGGCACTACGCCCGCGTCCCGCTCATCACCGGCCCGGGCGCGCTGTCCGGCGGCCTCGGCTCCGTCGCGAAGACCCAGCTCAGCACCGGGAACACCGCCCGCTGCCCGGGCGGCGCCGTCGAGCCCGCCGGCGACAAGTCCAACCCGTACATCCCGGACCCGTCCCTCTGCAACCCGGCGCACGACCAGAAGTGATGTCCCGCGTGCGCCTCCCCATCGCCCTGCCCGGCCGCCTCATGCGCTGGGCCGCCGCCGTCGGCGTTGCCTGCGCGGTCCTCGTCGGGCTGCTGCTCGGCCCGGTGACGTCGAGCCACCACGGCTCGGCGACCGCCGACTCGACGTACCGCGTCGACGCGATCTTCGACACGGCGAAGGGCATCATCCCGGGCCAGCTCGTGAAGATCGCCGGCGCCCGGGTGGGCACGATCAAGGACGTCGTCCTCACGCCTGACTTCAAGGCGCGGATCCAGATGCAGGTCGACCGCCGCTTCGCGCCGTTCCGCAAGGACGCCTCCTGCAACATCCAGCCGGAGGGCCTTATCTCCGAGCGGTTCGTCCAGTGCGAGCCGGGGACCCCGGCGGCGGGCGCCCTGGAGCCGGTGGGGGACCAGGCCGCCACGGTGCCCGTGACGCACACCTCGGTCCCGGTCGCGATCACCGACCTCTTCAACATCTTCCGCGTCCCGGTCCGTCAGCGGTTCTCGGTCGTCATCGCGTCGCTCGGGCTCGGGCTCGCCGGCCGCGGGGACGACCTCAACGCGGTGCTCCGGCGGGCCAACCCCGCCCTGGCGCTCACGCGCAAGGCGCTGACGATCCTCGGCGAGCAGAAGCGCGAGATCGCGCAGTCGATCGTCGACGTCGACCGGATCTCGACGACGCTCGCCGACCGCCCGCAGTCGGTCACGTCGTTCCTCGACGAGGCCGCGAAGGTCACGCGCACGACCGCCGACCACAGCGACCCGCTCGAGCAGGGCGTGAAGAAGCTGCCCGCGCTCCTCGACCAGGCCCAGCCGACGTTCGCGCGCCTGAACGAGGTCGCCGCGGCCGGGACCCCGGTACTCCGCGACATCCGCACGGCCACCCCCGGGATCGTCTCGCTCGTGAACCAGATCCCGGCCTTCACGGCCGCCGCGAAGCCGGCGCTGAGCCACCTGTCGACGGCCGCGACGACCGGGTCCAGGACCGTCACGGCGGCGAAGCCCGTCGTGAAGCTCCTGAAGACGTTCACCGCCGCCGCCGGGCCGACCGGCCGCTCGCTGAACCAGCTGCTCGTGAACCTCCAGGCCCGCGGCGGGCTCGAGAACCTCCTGAGCTTCATCTACGGCGCGGCCTCGGCGTCCTCGCGCTTCGACTCGGTCTCCCACCTCCTGCCCGCGCACATCCTGCTCAGCAGCTGCTCGCAGTACTCCGAGACCCCGACCCCGGGCTGCTCCGCGCACTACGGGGACACCACGGCGACCCGCAAGGCACCCGCCGCGCGCAAGGTGAAGACGACGCCCGGCACGGCGGCGCCCGCGGCCCCGGCGGCGACCTCCACGCAGGCCGCGCCGGCGACGCCCGCCCCGGCGGGCACGACCGACGGCGCGACGATCCAGCTGCCCGGCCTGCCGCCGATCAAGCTGCCGCCGATCCCGGGCGTCCCCGGGGCCCTCGGCGGGTCGGACCAGTCCAAGGGCTCAGGTACCGCCCGCGACCTCCTCCAGTACCTCCTCGGCTCATGAAGCGGCGCGGCGCCTCCTCCTCGGAGCTCTTCTCGAACCCGATCCTCGTCGGGTCGATGATCCTCGCGATCGGCCTCATCGGCATCGTGCTCTCCTACCGCGCGAACCGCGGCCTGCCGTTCGTGCCCGCCTATGAGATCCGGGTCCAGGTCCCGGACGCGGCGGAGCTCATCGAGGGCGGCAGCGAGGTCCGCGTCGGCGGCGCGCGCGTCGGCCTCGTCACGAAGATCAAGGCCGAGCCCGGCGTGAACGGCAAGCCCGCCTACGCGCTGCTCACCCTCGCGCTCGAGAAGAGCCAGGAGCCCGTCTCCGTCGACACCCGCGTGAAGGTCCGCCCGCGGTCGATCCTCGGGGCGAAGTACCTCGACCTCATCCCGGGCAGGTCCGCCACGGGCGTCCCGGCCGGCGGCACGATCCCGCTGAGCCACGCCGAGCCGATCGTCGAGCTCGACGAGGCGTTCAACGTCTTCGACGACCAGACGACGAAGGGCCTGCAGGGGACGATCACCTCGCTCGGCGACGCGCTCGCGGGCCGTGGCGAGTCGATCAACATGACGATCGCCGCCTCCGGCAAGCTCCTGCCCGCGCTCGAGCGCGTCATCAAGGTCGCCGTCGAGCCGCACACCCAGCTGCGCCGGTTCATCACCGGCGGCGCGCTCGCGGCCCGGGCGATCGCGCCCGTCAGCCCGGACCTCGTGTCGCTCCTCGACAACGGCGCGACGACGCTCCAGGCGCTCGACGCCTCCTCGCCCGCGCTGGGCGACACGATCGACGAGCTGCCCAAGGCGGAGGACGCCGGGATCCGCACGCTGCCCGTCATCCGCTCGACGCTCGCCGACCTCTCCTCGATCACGCGCGCCATCCGGCCCGGCACCGCCCTGCTCCCGACGGCGACCGTGCGGCTGCGCGACGCGATCAAGGCCGGGACCCCGGTACTGAAGCGCACGCCCGCGCTCGCCGACAACCTGCGCACGGCGCTCGCGGCCCTCGGCACGCTCTCGCGTGATCCGAGCGCGCCGAACTCGGTGAAGCTCCTCACGACGACCGTGAAGACGCTGAAGACGACGCTCGACACCATCCTGCCGTCGCAGCTGCAGTGCAACCTGCTGCCGGTCGCCTTCCGGAACGCGTTCTCGACGGTCGGCATCGGCGACCAGACCGCCTCGTGGTTCAACGTCACGACGCTGCTGCTCTCCGGTCAGGACACCTCGGCCGGCACGGTGGCGCCGAACCTGCACAACACGCCGACCCCGCACGAGAACGCCGACGAGTGCGAGGCCGGCAACGAGCCGTACGTCAAGGGCGTGCGCATCGGAAACCCGACCGGGAATCAGCGGAACAGCACCGTCGAGACCAGCCCACCGCCCGGTGTGCGCGACCTCGGCGCGGGTGCCGGCTTCATCGGGAGCACCAAGTAGATGGCCGCGAAGCGCCGCACCCCGAGGAAGCGCCTGAGCGTCGGGACCCTGGGCCTCGTCGGCATCGTCGCGATCGCGCTCGTCGTCTACTTCTCGTTCGCCAAGCGCGTGCCGTTCGTCCACGGCTACCGGGCCGACGCGGTCCTCTCGAACACGAGCCAGCTGCGCAAGGGCTCCCCGATCCGCGTGGCCGGCGTCGACGTCGGCAAGGTCGTCGGCCTCGCCAAGGGCCCGGGCACGACCGCGCTCGTGAAGATGGAGTTCAAGGACAACGCGCTCCCGATCCATCAGGACGCGACGATCCGCGTGCGGCCGCGGCTCTTTCTCGAGGGCGGCTTCTACATCGAGCTCCGGCCCGGCAGCCCGAGCGCCCCCGACCTGCCCGACGGCGGGACGATCCCGCTGCCGCAGACCCAGGTGCCCGTTCAGTTCGACCAGATCCTCACGTCGCTGAACCACTCGACGCGCGACTCGATCAAGCGGACGATCACGAACCTCAGCGAGGGCCTCGACAACGGCGCCGCCCACGCCTTCGGCAACGCCGCCAAGCCCTTCACCCCGGCCCTCCGAGACACCGCGATCGTTGCCCAGGCGGCCCGCGGCATCGAGCGCCATGACCTGTCGAACCTCATCTCCTCCCTCTCGATGATCACCGGGACGCTCGCCGCGAACGACCGGGCGCTCGGCGGGATGGTCGGCGCCCTGGACACGACGAGCGGCGCGCTGGCCTCGCAGTCGGCGAACCTCGGCGCGACGGTCCGCGGCATCGACGACCTCGTCCGCACGGCGCCGCCGTCGCTCACCGCGATCGACGCCGCGCTGCCGTCGGTCAAGCGCTTCGCCGACGCGCTGCGCCCGAACCTCCCGCAGACCCCGGCCACCCTGCGCCACACCGCGGCGCTCCTGCGCCAGGCGGGGGCGCTCGCGAAGCCCGCCGAGCTGCCGGCGCTGCTCACGAAGCTCACCCCGACGATCGACCGCCTGCCGACGCTCAGCCGTCGCCTCACGACGCTCTTCCCGCTCGTGACGCCGGTGAGCAACTGCCTGCAGAACCGGGTCCTGCCGGTGCTCAACGCGAGCCTGAACGACGGCGCCAACTCGACCGGCCGCCCCGTGTGGCAGGACCTCCTGCACGCGACGACCGGCCTCGCGAGCTCGTCGCAGGACTTCGACGCGAACGGCCCGGCCGTCCGCTACATCGCGGCGGCGGGGGCGGAGAGCATCGCGACCGGATCACTGCCCGGCCTCCCGCAGCTCGTCGGCCAGGGCCCGAAGATCGAGGGGACCTCGCCGCACTGGCTCGGCAACGGGAACCTGCCGCCCTACCACCCCGAGGCGACCTGCACCGACCAGGCGGCGCCGAACCTGCAGGCCCGCACGCCGTTCCCCGCCGCGGGGACGATCACGGCGACGAAGCGGTCGTCCTCCTCCGGCGGCGGTACGCCGGCCGCCGCGACAGTGCCGACGATCACGCGCACCGTCGGCGAGCAGGCCCCGACCGCGTCGGCGCCGTCCTCGGCGCTGCGTGACGCCCTGCGCGACGTCGCCCGCCAGGCCGCGAAGGCCGCGACCGTCAAGGGGGCGAAGCGATGAGACGCGCGATCGACGACTACGGCAAGTGGCTCGGAGTCATCGCCTTCCTCATGGTCACCGCGACGCTCGCGGGCGGCTACATCCTCGTCAAGCAGCGGCTCCCGAACCCGTTCGCCTCGCGGTACACGCTGAAGGCCGAGTTCGACACGACGGCCGGCCTGAACCCGGGCCTCGGCCAGGCGGTGAACGTCGCCGGCGTGCGCGTCGGCACGATCACGAGCTCCGAGTACAAGGACGGCCTCGCCGTCGTGAAGATGCAGGTCGACCCCGGCAAGCTCCCGCACGTCTTCAACGACGCGCACGCCGTGCTCGTGCCGAACACGCCGCTGAAGGACATGATCGTCGAGCTGTTCCCCGGCCACCGGACCGCCGGGGTGGCGCCGAGGTCCACGACGATCCCGGTGGCGCGCACGTCGCCGCCGGTCGACAGCGACGAGCTCACCGCCGCGCTGGACACGGACACCCGCCGCTTCTTCCAGGTGCTCGTCGCCGGTGTCGACAAGGGCCTCGACGGGCGCGGGCCGGACCTGCAGGCGCTCCTGAAGACGCTCAAGCCCACCGCCCAGCAGCTCCACGAGGTGACGCAGGCGATGGCCGGGCGACGCACGGAGCTCCGTCGCCTCGTCCACAGCCTCGCCGTGCTGACGACCGCGACGGCGTCGAAGGACCAGCAGCTCGCCGACGTCGTGACGGGCGGCAACGCCACGCTGCAGGCGCTCGCGCGCCAGGAGGCCGCCCTGCGCGCCTCGGTCGCGAAGCTCCCCGCCACGCTGTCGGCCACCTCGAGCACGCTCGCGAACCTCCGCGGCTTCTCCGGCGAGCTCACGCCGACCCTCGACGGGCTCGACCCGACGCTCCGCAAGCTCAAGCCGATCCTCAAGGCCGTCGACGACGTCGCCGTCCAGGGCGAGCCGGTGCTGCGCACGAAGCTCCGCCCGCTCGTCCGTCAGCTCCAGCCGCTGGCGGTGGACCTGTCGCCGACCACGCGCGACCTCAGCTCGGTCACCCCGTCGCTGACCAGCGCGTTCAAGATCCTGAACTACACGGTCAACGAGCTCGCCTACAACCCCTCCGGCGACGACGAGGGCTACCTCTTCTGGCTCGCCTGGTTCGCCCACAACGCGAACTCGTTCACGTCCGTGCAGGACCCGCACGGCGCGGGCTGGCGCGGCGTCGCCCTCGTCTCCTGCAACAGCCTCATCAACGCGACCGGCAGCATCGCGCCGCTCCTGAAGACGATCATCGGCCCTGCGCCGACGTGCAAGTAGACCGCCAGCACCATGGGATCCAAGCCTCCGTCACTCGCCGCCATCGCCACCGCCATGATCTTCGCGCTCTCGTGCTTCTGCGCGACGCTGTTCGTGTGGAAGGCGTTCGGCGGGACGACGCCGTTCCAGGCGCAGGGCTACCGCTTCCACGCCTCCTTCGGGTCCGACGCGACGAACCTCGCGAGCGGCTCCTCGGTCCGCATCGCCGGCGTCCCGGTCGGCAAGGTCGTGAAAGTCGAGCCGCAGAACGGCCGCTTCGACGCGACGATCGAGCTGAAGCGCCGCTACGCGCCGATCCCGGTCGACGCGAAGGCGACGACCCGCATCAAGACGCTGCTCGGTGAGACGTTCATCGAGCTGACGCCCGGCTCCCCGAACGCCCCGAAGCTCAGGGAGGGCGGCAGCCTCAAGCTCTCCAACATCGGCCAGCCGCAGGCCGTCGACCAGGTGCTCGGCGCGTTCGACAAGACGACGCGCGAGGAGTTCAAGAACTTCCTCTCCGACCTGTCGATCGGGCTCGACGGCCGCGGGAACGACCTCAACGCGCTGCTCGGAAACGCCGGCCCCGCGACCGACGCGCTCGCCCGTCTCGTCACGACGCTCGACGCGCAGAAGCCCGCCTTCAAGGCGCTCATCCGGGACACCGGGGACGCGCTGACCGCCGTCGGCGAGCGCGGCACCGACGTCCAGAGCCTCGTCCGCTCCGGCAACAGCCTGCTCAGCGCGACGGCCGCGCGCAACAAGGAGCTCACCGCAACGATCCGCGTGCTGCCGCCGTTCCTCCGCGAGGCGCGCGTGACGGCGAACGAGCTCGAGGGGGTCGCCCGTGACGCCGCCCCGACGCTCGCCACGCTTCGCCCGGTCGCCCCGCTCGTCCGGCCCGCGCTCATCGAGGCGTCGAAGCTCGCGCCGCAGCTGAAGGGCGCCTTCCGCGAGCTCGGCCCGGTGCTCGACGCCGCAGGCCCGGCCCTCCCGGCGCTCACGCGGACGCTGAAGGCGGCGCGGCCGCTCCTCGTCCAGCTTGAGGCCGCCGGCCGCCAGCTCGTCCCGGTCGTCCAGTACGCGAACCTCTACCGCCAGGACGCGGTGACCGCGATCGCGAACCTCGGCGCCGCGACCCAGGCGAAGGACGCAAGCGGCCAGCACTACCTGCGGGTCATCGTCCCGATCCTCAACGAGGCCGTCGCCGGCGGCTCGCAGCGCATCGGCACGAACCGTCATAACCCGTACCTGGCCCCGGGGGCGATCGCCGAGCTCGCGAAGGGCAAGGGCCTCCCGTCCTCGGACTGCCGCAACGTGGGCAACCCCACGCCGATCCAGCTGGGTGGCGCGCCGCCGTGCTACACCGCGCCCGGGATCACGTTCAACGGCAAGACGTCGTACTACCCGAACGTGACGGCGGCGGCACCCTAGAGGTCGCCGTGGCCCGTAGCCGTCGCCCACCGACCCCGCGCAAGGCCGCCGCCCGTCCGGCACGCCGCTACGCGCCCCGCCTGTCGGCGCCCGAGCGCCGCGAGCAGCTGCTCGAGGCGGCGCTCGACGTCGTGCGCGAGCACGGGTACGCGGGGCTGACGATGGAGGCGATCGCCCGCCGGGCCGGGGTGACGAAGCCGGTCGTCTACGACGCCTTCAACAACCGCGACGACGTGATGACGACGCTGCTGTCGGCCGAGGAGCAGCGGGCGGTCGCCGAGATCCTCACCGCGATCGGCGCGATCGCGACCCCGGCCGGAGGGGGGCCGGAGGACCTGGCCGCCTTCGTCGTTGAGGCGATCGGCCGCGTCCTGCGCGCGATCACCGAGCGGCCGCGGAGCTACGAGCTGATCCTCCTGCAGGTCGAGGGGACACCGGCCCTCGTCCGGGAGCGGATCGACGCGGGCCGCGCGACGATCGTCGCGCGGGTGCAGCAGATCGTCGAGGGCCTGACCGCCGGTCCCGACGGCACGAGCCAGGTCGACGCCGAGCTGCTCGCGCTGAGCATCGTCGGGCTCGGCGAGAACGCGGCGGTGCTCGCCCTCACCGACCCCGAGCATTTCCCGGCCGAGCGGTTCGACCGATCGCTGCGGCAGCTGCTGACGGCCTTCCTGCGCTTCTCGGCGCCGGCGCCGGCGCGCGGCGCCGGCCGAGCGGGGTGATCAGGCGGCGGGAGCGGTCTCCTGCACCTGATGCAGGACGCCCGTCTCGACGTCGTAGACGTAGCCGCGGATCGAGTCCGTGTGCGGGAGGAACGGTGAGGACCGCAGGCGCGCGATCGACTGGCGGACGTCCGCGTCGGCATCGGTGAACGACTCGATCGCGAAGGACGGCGCCTGACCGGTCGTCTCCTGCAGCTCCTGGCGGAAGCCGTCGTCGGTGATCGTCTGCATGCCGCACTGCGTGTGGTGGATGAGGACGATCTCGCGCGTCTTGAGCTTGCGCTGCGAGATCGAGAGCGAGCGGATGACGTCGTCGGTCACGACGCCGCCGGCGTTGCGGATGACGTGGGCCTGGCCCTGCTCGAGCCCGAGGCACGCGAAGACGTCGATGCGGGAGTCCATGCACGCGACGACGGCCAGCTGCAGCGCAGGCTCGGTCGGCAGGTGCTGCTCCGCGAAGCTCGCGGCGTACCGGCGGTTGTGCTCTTCCAGTTCATCGATGACGCTCATGCCGTGGAAGTTTTCCGCATCGCGGCGCGCGGCGTCCGCCGGGTGTCACGCAACGCCCCGCGCGTCAGTCCGCGCCGGGGTCCCGGAGTTCGCCGGCGACCCGTTCGCGGACCAGCGCGAGGGCGATCGTGCCGGCGGTGACGCGCAGCAGCCGCTCGCCGGCCTCGGTGAGGACCGAGCGCTCGTCGAAGAGGAGCAGCAGGGCCCCGAGGCCGTCGCCGGCGGCCTGCAGCGGGACGAGCAGCAGCTCCAGGCCGGTGGGCGCGCCGAACGCCGCGGCGACCGGTGCCGGCATCCAGGCCGGCGCCCCCTCCCGCAGGGCGTCGGCGAGGTCGTCGAAGCGCGCGGCGGTCACGAGGTCCGGGCCGAGAAGCCCGCGGGCGGAGCGGCCGAGGACGAGCGCGCCGCCCATCGAGGGGGCGAGGCCCGCGTCGACGGCGCCGAGCCGCCGGACGAGGATCGTCGCCGCGTCCGCGAGCGTCGAGGCGCCGCGCTGGGTCCGGAAGAGGTCGGCGACGGCGCCGGCCGCCGCAGCGAAGGCGCGGTCCGTCTCGAGCTCGTCGCGGACCCGGGCGAGCTCCGCCTCCGCATCCTGCAGCAGCTGCCGGGTGCGGCGCTCGCGCGCGGTGTCGATGCCGATGAGCGCCACGAGCGGCGGACGGCCGAGCTCGTGAGGAAGGCGATAGGCGAGCGACTGCGCTCCCGGCCGCAGGCCGCCCGTCCAGTCGGGGTGGGTGCACGGGGCGGCCATGAGGTCGTCCGTGAAGAGCCGCTTGAGCGTCGCGAAGCCCGGGTCCTCGGCGTACCACGGCGCGAGCGCGAGGAGGTCGTCGCCGGGACGCGGTGCGTCCGGGCGGGCGGCGACGACGGCGTTCACCGAGCGCACGATGAGCGGCTCCGGCCCGGAGAGGGCGACGACGGCGAGCGGTGCGTGCTCGGCGAGCGCGGCCGCGGCGCGGTCGCCGATCGGCTCGGCGGCGTCGCCGGGCTCGGCGGCGATCGCCACCCCGACCGGCACGCCCGTCTCGACCGCGCGGCGGATGCCCACGACCCGAGCGATCTCGGCGACCGCGTAGCGGCGCGCGCCGCCCTCGACCCGCACGGGGACCGGGTAGCCGTGGCGGCGCTCCCACGTGCGCAGGCGCTCGCGCGAGACGCCGGTGAGCGCGGCGAACTCCGTCGCGCTCACGGTCTGACCGGGGTTGTCCACCCTGCGAGCCTCGCAGATCGCGGGGCGGCCGGCGGTGCCTGCGGGTCGTGTTGCAGCGGCGCCGCCGGGCGCCGGGCACGTCAGACGGTGGCGGGACCGTCGACGATCTCGACGTCGATGATCGTGTCGAGCCCCGTCCACGAGACGAGCTGCGCGACGGGGCCGCCGGCGCGACAGCGGACGACCATCTTCGCCTCGGCGGCGGTGATCATCCGGCGGCAGCGGTTGACGGCGGCGACGCCGGCGGAGTCCATGAACTCGACGCCGGTGAGGTCGAGGACAAGGGTGCCACCGGTCGGCACAGCCCCTTCCACGGCTTCGACGAGGGTGTCGACAGTCGCCAGATCGACCTCGCCGCTGACGCGGAGGGTGGTCGATTCCGGGGTGGTGTCGCGGTCGATCTTGAGTTGGCCGAACGTCATGCGTGCTCAATGCTACGCGGAGCGGCGGAGGTCCGCACATCAACTTGCACGACGGAGGCGTCGACGAGCACGAGGGCGAGGTCGTCCTCGAGCACATGGGCCTCGCGGTCGGCGAGGTTGCGGGCCGCCCGGAGCAGCCGCTCGGCGCTCGGACGGCCCGCCGGGTCGGTCGCCCACTCGACGAGTCCCGGGACCCCGAGACGCGGGCCGTCGGGGGCAGGCCGCGCCTCGATGAGGCCATCGGTGTACAGCGCCAGCGCCCAGCCGTCCGGCAGCGCGCACTCGCCGGTCGGCCACGGCACGGAGGCGCCGAGGCCGAGGGCCGCACCGCGCGGGCCCTCGAGCAGGGTGATCCCGTCGGGCGTGAGGAGCAGCGGCGGCGGGTGCCCCGCAATCGCGTAGGTCAGGTGGCGGCCGTCCGGGCTGATCTCGGCACAGGCGACGGTGACGAAGAGGTCCTCGTCGCGACGCTCGCCCTCCACGAGGAGGTCGAGCAGGTCCAGGCGCGTCGTGCCGACGCCGGCGGTCGCGAGCGTCCGCCAGCCGGCCCGCAGGCCCGCGCCGAGGGCGGCAGCACGGGGGCCGTGGCCGCAGACGTCGCCGACGAGGAGCGCGACGCCGCCCTCCGGCGTGGCGACGGCGTCGATGAAGTCGCCGCCGAGCAGCATCCGGCGCTCGCTCGCGAGGTAGACGGACTGCACGCCGCGGGGCAGCTGCGACGGCAGCAGGTCGCGCTGGAAGGCCTCCTGGACCCCGAGGGCGTCGCGGGCGCGCGACAGGCGCCCGGCGACCGTCGGCACGAGGAAGAGCAGCAGGAAGGCGATGACGCCCGCGGCGATCAGCAGCGCGAGGCGCAGGCGCGGGACGTCGGAGTAGGCCTCGGAGGCCGGGACGGCCGCGGTGACCGTCCAGCCCGTCCCGGCGACGGGCGCGAAGCCGGTGACGGTGCGGTCGCCGCCGACGTCCCCGACCGAGGTGCCCTTCCTCCCGCGGAGCGCCTTGGCGACGAGCGGGTCCTGCGCCAGGGAGACGAGCCGGTTGGCGGCCCCGCCCGTCGTCCCGACGATGACCCCGTCCTGGTCGGTCACGGTCACGTTCGCGTGGAACTCACGGCCGAAGGCGTCGGTGAACCGCTGCGTGCGGTCGGTCTCGGAGGCCAGGAGGATGCCGAGCAGCCGGTGGCGCGCGCCGTAGACCCGGACGGCCGTGACCGTGACCTTGCGGTGGGCCGGCCCGGCCGAGATGAAGGCGCGTGAGAGGTACGGCGACCGGCGCTTGACGCCCTGGTACCAGTCACGCCCGGAGAGGTCGGTCCCGATCGGGAGCGGCGAAGCGGGGGACGAGGCGACGAGCCGGCCCTGCGGATCGGTGAACGCCGCCGAGGCGATGCCGTCGACCTCGGTCCGCAGCGCCCGGAGCGTCATGTGGAGCCGCTGCGCGTCGGCCGCGGGCAGGCGCGCGTTCCGCAGCGGCGGCAGCGTCTCGAGCCGCGTCCCGTAGGACCCGACGACCTCGCCGATGCGAAGGGCCTGCTCGCGGACGAGCCGGGCGCTGAGCTCGGCGGTGGTCCCGACGCGCCCGGTCGCCTCGCGGCGGACGGCGTTCTCCGTGAGCCGCAGCACGAAGACGGTGAAGAGCACGAGGATGACGAGCCCGGCGGCGATCGCCGCGCCCAGGACCCGGGAACGGCCGGCAGGCGGCGGCCAGGAGAACGTCACCGGATCAGACTAGAACGTTGCTGGACGGCGCGCGGCGGAACTGGACGCGTCAGCGCGACCGGTGCGCGCGGCGTATGCGTCAGGCGGCGGTGACGACGTCCAGCGCCTCGTCGCGCGTGGCGACGATGGTGAAGATCCGGTCGAGGCCGGTGATCTGGAAGGTCTTCGCCGTGGACGGCTCGGTGTTGACGATCGCGAGGCGGCCGTTCAGCGGCCGCAGGCGCTTTACCGCGCCGATGAGGACGCCGAGGGCGGTCGAGTCGAGGAACCGCGTGTGGGTGAGGTCCACGACGAGCAGATGCGCGCCGTCCTCGATCGCGGCGGCGATCGTCCGCTTCAGGTCGGGGGCGGTGAAGATGTCGACCTCGCCGGAGACCGCGACGACGTGCGCACCGCTCGCGAGGCGTTCCTCGGAGAGGGCGAAGTCGAAGGTGATCGGGTCGCTCGCGGAATCAGACATGCGCGCCCATGCTACCCGTGCCGGCCGGCTTGTAACACCGGTCTGCTCGACGGGGCCCGCTCACGCGCCGAACCTGACGATGAGGACCTCGCCGCCGGCGGCGCCGGAGCGGACGCGGACCTCGTCGGCGAGCTGCTCTACGACGGCGCCGGTCTCGGGCAGCCGTGCCCCGTCGAGCAGCCGCTGCCCGCCGCCGGGGCGCAGCGGCCCGATGCGGAGCTCGAGCCGGCCGGCCTCGGACTGGAGGCTGAGCTGGACGCGGCCGCGGTCCGAGACCGCGGGCGCGCGGTCGGCGAGCGTATCCGCGACGAGCAGCGCGTCCCCGAGGCGATCGACGGGCAGGTCGGCGCGGGCGGCGTAGATGCCGACGAGCCGGGACAGCACCGGCCCCATCATCGGCCCGGACGCAAGGCTCACGCGGGTGCGGTCGACCCGGCCGTCCGCGCCGTTGGGGGGCGTGCGGTCCCCGGCGGGCACCGGCGCCTCGTCGCTCGTCACGCGCGGAGCTCCTGCACGGGAGGGGGTGGCAGCCGGAAGCGCATCCGGACCTCGGTGCCGCCGCCGGGCGGGGTGAGGAGCTCCATCGACTCGGCGAGGCTCGCCATCAGCGGGAGCCCGACGCCGAGCCCGGGGGAGTCGGTGCGCGGGGCCATGCCGCCCCCGTGGTCGCGGACGTTGATGAGGAGCTCGGCGCCGCGGGCGGCGATGTCGACGTCCATCAGGCCGCTGCCGTCGCCGTACGCGTGGACGACCGCGTTCGCACAGGCCTCGCTCACCGCGAGGCGCATGTCGTCGAGCTGCTCGCGGTCGATGTCGAGCGCCTCCGCCACCCCGCCGAGGAGGTGCCGGACGACGCCGACGTTCTCCGCACGGGCGGGAAGGGTGAGTTCGAGGTCGGGAAGGTCTGTCATCGCGGAGGGCGCACGAACGGCCATGCTGCACTGCCCGAGAACGTGTGCGCAGAAACCTGTCTGTCACATCCCGGCGTGAGGTGCAACCGCCGCGGGCCTGCTCACCGGGCATATGACCGGACGTGACCACCCTCAGACCGGGAAAATGTTCGCGGAACCGGCGATGTGACCGGGTTTGACCGGCTTGTTCGCGTGCTTTCGGTCGTGAGTATCAACGTCATCCACCGCACACGGCAACGGGAAGGCACCCCAGGCCCATGAGCAACACCGAGACGGTCACCCCCACCGCAGCACTCGACGACGAAGCAGAGCTGCTGCGCCGCTACCACCTGGAAGGCGACCGCGCGGCGCGCGCCATCCTCATCGAGCGGATGATGCCCCTCGTGCGGCACATGGCCCGGCGCTACGCAGGCCGCGGCGAGCCGCTCGACGACCTCGTGCAGGTCGGCGCCGTCGGCCTGCTCAAGGCGGTCGACCGCTTTGACGTCGAGCGTGGCTTCAAGCTCTCCACCTTCGCCGCGCCGAACATCGCGGGCGAGATCAAGCGCCACTTCCGCGACCGCGGCTGGTCCATCCGCGTCCCGCGCGACATCCAGGAGCTCAACGCGAAGCTCACGCGCGCGGTCGACCGGCTCACCGTGACCGAGGGCCGCGCCCCGACGATCGCCGAGCTCGCCGTCGCCACCGACTCCACCGAGGAGCAGGTGCTCGAGGCGATGCAGGGCGCACAGAACTACTCGACGGTCTCCTTCGAGGAACCGGTGGGCGACAACCGCACCGCGCTGGACCTCCTCGGCGAGGAGGACGACGGCTTCATGACCGCCGAGCGCCGCGTGCTGCTCGACGACGGCATGCGTGCCCTCGCCGGTCGCGAGCGCGAGATCGTCCGGCTGCGCTTCTTCGAGGGACTCACCCAGCGTGAGATCGCCGACCGCGTCGGGATCTCCCAGATGCACGTGTCCCGCCTCCTGCGCCGCTCGCTCGACGAGCTCCGCACGCAGCTCACCGACACGGACGAGCGGCCTGCCGCGCGCCCGGCGCTGCGCGTCGCCTGAACCCCGCCGCCACCCCACGGGAGGCCGCACCCCCGGCCCTCCCGCACGGCGCGCCGCCGCTCCGGCGGGGGGTTAGGGTCTTCGCATATGAAGATCCGCGCCGCCGTCCTCGAGGAATTCGCCAAGCCGCTCGTCGTCCAGGACGTCGAGCTGCAGGGCCCGCAGCGGGGCGAGGTGCTCGTCCGGCTCGTCGCCTGCGGCGTCTGCCACACCGACATGTACACCGCCTCGGGCGTGGATCCCTCGGGGTACGCGCCGACCGTCCTCGGTCACGAGGGCGCCGGGGTCGTCGAGGCGGTCGGCGAGGGCGTCACCTCGCTCGCGGTCGGCGACCACGTCGTCACGCTCTTCTCGCCGCAGTGCCGCGAGTGCGTGCACTGCGTGTCCGACAAGACGAACATCTGCCTCGCCATCCGCGAGGAGCAGGGCAAGGGCCACCTGCCCGACGGCACGACGCGGCTCTCGCGCATCGGCGACGGCGGCGAGCCGATCCGCCACTTCATGGGGACGAGCACGTTCGCGGAGGCGACGGTCATGCCGGAGATCGCGCTCGCGAAGGTCGACCCCGAGGCGCCGCTCGACCGCGCGTGCCTCTTCGCCTGCGGCCTGTCCACCGGCCTGGGCGCCGCGATGAACACGGCGAAGGTCGAGGCCGGCTCGTTCGTCGTGGTCTTCGGGGCGGGGATGGTCGGCCTCGGCGCGGTCGCGGGCGCCCGCCTGCAGGGCGCCGAGCGCATCGTGTGCGTCGACCTCTCGGCGGACCGCCTCGAGCTCGCCAAGGGCCAGGGCGCGACGGACGTCATGGTCGGCGGGCCGGACGCGGTCGATGAGATCCTCGAGATGACCGGGGGCTTCGGCGCCGACTACACCTTCGAGGCGACCGGCAACGTGAAGGTCATGCAGCAGGCCGTCGAGGCCGCCCGCATGGGCTGGGGCCTGTGCACGGTGACGGGCGTCGCCGGCAAGGGCGAGACGCTCGACGTCATCCCCCGCTACCTCATCACCGGGCGCCGGGTCGCCGGGTCGAGCTTCGGCGGGGTCAAGGGCCGCGACCAGGTCCCGCAGCTCGTCGACCGCTACATGGCGGGCGACATCGACGTCGATGCGTTCATCTCCCACCGGATCACCCTCGACGAGGTGAACAAGGGCTTCGACCTCATGCACGCGGCGGACGGCATCCGCTCCGTCATCGAGTTCGCCTGATCCTCGGCTGCGCCGCGGATCAGGTCGGGAGAACCCGCCCAGGGGCTCCGTCTCTCGGGCGGTGGGTCATCCCCGCCCCCGAGGTATCGTTCAGGGCCATGTCCGTCGGGCCCCACCGCGTCTCGCACACCGGTTCCTCGGAGGCGGTCGAGGACTACGTGAAGGCGATCTACTCGATCGCGATCGCGAGCGAGGGAGCGCCGGTCGGGACGAACGACATGGCCGAGCGCATCGGCGTGACGCCCGCGTCGGTGTCGGCGATGTTCCGCAAGCTCACGGAGCTCGGGCTCGCCGACCACATGCCGTACAAGGGCGTGCGGCTGACCGCGGAGGGTGAGCGCCTCGCGCTCGAGGTCCTGCGCCACCACCGGCTGCTCGAGCTCTACCTCGCCGAGCACCTCGGGGTCCCGTGGGACCGGGTGCACGAGGAGGCGGACGCGCTCGAGCACGTCATCTCGGCGGACCTCGAGGCGCGCATCGCCGCGAAGCTCGGCGACCCGACGCACGACCCGCACGGGGCGCCGATCCCGTCGGCCGAGCTGCTCGTCGGGGAGGATCGCACCCGCTCGCTCGCCGACCTGCAGCCCGGCGACGGCGGGACGTTCTCGCGCATCGCCGGCGGGGACCCGGAGATGCTCCGCTACCTCGACGCCCAGGGCATCAGCCTCGGGGACCACGTCGAGGTCAAGGCGCGCCAGCCCTTCGGGGGTCCCGCGACCGTCGCGATCGGCGAGAGCACCCACACGATCGGCGGCGGGCTCGCGCTCGCCATGCGGGTCGCGGACCGGGCCTGACGGACGCCTCGCCGCGCCCACCGGCCGGCGCGTCCGGCTACTCGCTCGGGAGCTGCTCCGGCCAGCCCGGCTCCATCTCGTACTCCTCGTCGCCGAGGCTGATGACGATCGGGTCGCCGAGCCGCGCGGTGAGCGACAGCGGCGCCTCGAGGTCGGTCGTCGTGAAGGTGATGAGCGCGACCGCGCCGTCGCCGAGGGCGGCGGCGAGCGAGCGGACCGCGTACCCGTAGTGCTCCACGCCGCCGAGGGGCGCGGCGATCCGCCCGTCGCCGGGGTGGACCTCGAAGGGCGGCAGCTGGCGCACGTCGTACAGCGCCAGCGGCTCGGCCTCGAGCGGGATCGCGTGGGGGAGGTGGACGGTGCGCCCGTCCGCGACGACCTCGATCGGCTGCAGGCGCGCGCAGTCGACGAGCGTCGGGGGGTCCTCCTCGCGCGCCGACGGCATGAGCGCGATCGCGCGGACCGCCCCTGAGCGGTGGAGGAACTCGCGGAGGGTGACGACGACGGTGTCGAGCGGGCCCACAGAGGCCACGACGTCGATGACCTCGACGGCGTCGGCGGGCTCGTCCTCGGCGGGGGCGGGAGCGCCGGAGAGGCCCAGTCCGAGGGGGTCGTCCGGGTCCGGATCGTGCACAGGCGGCATGCCCGCACGGTAGCGTGAACCCCACCATGGATGCCGATGCGCCAGCGGGGCTTGAGGACGCGGCGAGGGATGCCGATAGCAGTCAGACGGTGGATCAGTTGGCGATCGACAACGCGACCGAGCGCGACGCGTTCACCCGGCTCCAGGAGCTGATCGGTGAGCTGCCGCCGGAGCGCCGGGCCGAGGCGGCCGGCGCCCTGGCCGCCGTGCGCGCGGGCAACCGCCGCACCGAGGAGGAGCTCCAGGAGCTCGTCTACGTCGCCTCCCACGACCTCACCGAGCCGCTGCGCATGGTGACGAGCTACCTGCAGCTGCTGGATCGCCGCGCGGGGCCGGTCCTCGACGCGCGCTCCAAGGAGTTCATGTTCTACGCCGTCGACGGCGCCGACCGCATGAAGGCGCTCATCGACGACCTGCTGCGGTACGCCCGCGTGGGCAGCGCGGCGGTCAGCGCCGCGCCCGTCGACCTCGACCAGTTGCTCGTCGAGGTGCAGCGCGACCTCGGCCCCGCGATCGCCGAGGCCGGCGCCGACGTGCAGATCCGCGGCCCGCTCCCGGTCATCGTGGCCGACCGCCCGCAGCTCGGCCAGCTGCTGCAGAACCTCATCTCCAACGCCGTGAAGTTCCGCCGCTCCGAGCGCGGCAACACCGTCGTGGTCGCCGTCGACCCGGTCCCCGGCGGTGACGGCTGGGAGCTCACGGTCACCGACGACGGCATCGGCGTGCAGACCGACCGCACCGACCGCATCTGGCGCGCGTTCCAGCGCCTCCACGCGCGCGAGGAGTTCGACGGCAACGGCATCGGCCTGGCGATCTGCCGCCGCATCGCCGAGCGTCACGGCGGGCGCATCTGGGTGACGCCGAACCCCGGCGGCGGCAGCGTGTTCCACGTGTCGCTCAAGGACGAGACGGCACCCGACCCGGCCGCGCCCGGCCCGGCCTGACCCGGTGCGGTCCGAGGCCCGCACCGACCTCGGCGAGGGCGTGCTGCACGTCCTCGCGGTGGAGGACAACCCCGGCGACGCGCTGCTCGTGCGGAAGATGTTCGACGAGGCGGCCGAGGGGCCGGTGCTCGTCGAGCACGTCAACCGCCTGGCCACGGGGATCAGCCGCCTCCTCGACGCCCGCTACGACTGCGTCCTGCTCGACCTGTCGCTGCCCGACGCGACCGGCCTGGACGCCCTCGACCAGATCCGCACCGCGGCGGTCGACGTCCCCGTGATCGTCCTCTCCGGGCGCGCCGACGAGGAGCTTGCGCGCCGCGCGGTGCAGGACGGCGCGCAGGACTACCTCGTCAAGGGGCAGGTCGACGGCCGCCTGCTCGTGCGCTCGGTGAGCTACGCGATCGAGCGCAAGCGCGCGGAGGCGCAGCTCGCCCACCAGGCGCTCCACGACCAGCTCACCGGGCTCCCGAACCGAGCGCTCTTCCTCGACCGCCTCGGCCAGGCGCTCGCCCGCCTCGGCCGCCGCGACACGTCGGTCGCGGTCCTCTTCTGCGACCTGGACCGCTTCAAGGTCATCAACGACTCGCTCGGGCACGCGGCGGGTGACCGCCTGCTCGTCGACGTCGCCACGCGCCTGTTCGGCGTCCTGCGCACCGGTGACTCCGCCGCCCGGTTCGGCGGGGACGAGTTCGTCGTGCTCTGCGAGGAGATCGACGGCGAGCAGCAGGCGATCCGGATCGCCGAGCGGCTCTCGGCGGCGCTGAGCGCCCCGTTCCTCCTCGACGGCGAGGAGGTGTACGTCCGCACCTCGGTCGGCATCGCGCTCGCCCTCGACCAGAACGCGCACGCCGACGCCCTCATCCGCGACGCCGACGCCGCGATGTACCGGGCCAAGGAGCGTGGCGGCGGGGTCTACGAGGTCTTCGACGACGCGATGCGCGAGCGCGCCGTCGAGCGCCAGCACGTCGAGCACGCCCTCCACCGCGCGATCGACCGCCACGAGCTCGAGGTCCATTACCAGCCGCAGGTGCGGATGGCGACCGGCGCCCTCTACGGAGTCGAGGCGCTCGTCCGCTGGCGCCACCCCGAGCGCGGCCTGCTCGGGCCGGCGGAGTTCATCGCCACCGCGGAGGAGACGGGGATCATCCACCAGCTCGGCCTCCAGGTCCTCGAGGTCGCGTGCGCGCAGTCGGCGACGTGGCAGGCCCGGCGCCCCGAGGTCCCCGTCCGCATGTCGGTGAACCTCTCCGCCCGCCAGCTCCAGCACCCCGAGCTCGTCGCGACCGTGGCCGACGTCCTCGAGCGCACCCGCGCCGACCCGGGGCTGCTCTGCCTCGAGGTCACGGAGACGACGGTCATGGAGGACCTCGGCGCGATGGGCAAGGTCCTCGACGGCCTGAAGGAGCTAGGGATCACGCTCGCCGTCGACGACTTCGGGACCGGCTACTCGTCGCTGCGCGCGCTGCAGCGGCTGCCCTTCGACATCGTGAAGATCGACCGCTCTTTCGTGGCGGGGATGCACCGCTCCGAGCAGGAGTCCGCGATCGTCGCCGCGGTCATCTCGCTCTCGCACGCGCTCGGCAAGCGGACGGTCGCCGAGGGCGTCGAGCTCGTCGAGCAGGTCGAGCGCCTCCGCGGGCTCGGCTGCGACGTCGGGCAGGGCTACCACTACGCCCGCCCGAAGCCGCCCGGCGAGCTCGGCTACGGGCTCTGATCGATGCGCCCGGCGATCGGCGTGCCGTCCGCGTCCCACAGGCTCAGCCGCCCGGCGCCGTCCGGGTACTCGCCCATCGCGGCCTTGAAGCGGCCGTCCGCCCCGTAGAGCTCGACGACGGCGGGCGCGCCGTCGGCGGCGGGGCGCTGGCCGACGCGCGTGCGCAGCGTGCCGCCGGCGTCGAGGAGCTCGGCACCGGTGCCGCCGTCCGGCCAGGTGCCGAAGCCGGCCCGGTAGGTCCCGTCGCGGTCCCAGAACTCGACGGAGCTCTCGCGGTCGGCCTCCGGCCCCTGGGCGAGGGCGGCGCGCAGGTGGCCGGCGGCGTCCCAGACGTTGAGCCCGGCCGGCCCGCGCGGGCTCTCGCCGAGGCTCACGCGGTGGTTGCGGCCGGCGTCGTAGAGGTCCACCGAGGAGCTGCCGTCGAGCCAGGCGCCGAGCGCGACGCGGTAGGTCCCGCGCTCGTCGGCGAGGCGCAGCGAGGCGGACCCGGCGGGCTCGACGCTCAGCGTCGCGCGGATCAGGCCGGCGGCGTCGGCGAGGTCGAGGGCGAGGGCGCCGTCGGGGCCCACGCCGAGGCGGGCGCGGACCCGTCCCTCGGCGTCGACGACTTCGAAGGCATCGGAGCGCTCGGGCATCACCCGAGGGTACGGGCGGCGGTCGCGGGCCCGATCAGACCGGGCGGGCCGCGCGGACCCAGCCGGCGACGATGGCCGCCCACGGCTCGCCGTGGTCCTCGAGGGCGGCGATCGTCAGCTGCGTGTCGTAGGCGACGCGGTGGAGCGTGAGCGTCCCGTCGCCGGCGATCCGCGCGTAGGCGGCGCGGTCGTCCCCGTCGAAGGGGAGCCCGACGCTGCCGGGGTTGACGAGCTCGACGCCTGCGGGGCCCGTGCGGCGGAACTGGACGTGGGTGTGGCCGAAGACCACGCGCGTGGCGCCGCCGACGTCGCCGAGGCGCTCGCGGTCCTCCGGCTCGACGCCCGGGCCGAAGGAGCGCATGTCCGAGTGCGGCGAGGCGTGGCAGAAGAGCGTGTCGCCGATGCGGGCAGTGGACGGGAGCGCGGTCAGGCGGGCCGTCGTCTCCGCGTCGAGGTCCCGCCGCATGGCGCGCACCGCAGGCCGCGCGACCGGGTTCGGGGGGACGTCGTGCTCGTCGCCGGAGAGCCAGCGCTCGTGGTTGCCGGCGATCCACGTCGCGTTCGGCAGCCGCTCCAGGCGGGCCACGGTCTGGCGCGGCCAGGCCCCGAAGCCGGCGTAGTCACCGCCGAGGACGTAGCCCTCCACGCCGGCGGCCGCGGCGTCGTCGATGACGGCGTCGAGGGCCGGGAGGTTCCCGTGCAGGTCGTAGAGGACGGCGAGCATGGTGTAGGGATACCGGAGATGGCGCGCGCACCACAGCTCGAGGTCCACGGCCCGGGCCTCGTCCTCCGGCTCCCCACGGCGCGCGACGCGCCGGCGCTCCTGCGCCTCGCGAGCGACCCCGAGGTCACCCGCTGGTTCTCGTGGGGGCCGTACACGACCATCGAGGAGCCCCGGGCGTACCTCGCGCGCCAGGCCCGCCGCCGCCAGGCCGGCGTCCAGCTCGACCTCGTCGTCGAGCACCGCGAGGCCGGGCCCGTCGGGGTCATCGGCCTCAGCGAGCTCAGCGTCCGTGACCGCCGCGCGATGGTCGGCACCTGGCTCGGGCGGGACTGGTGGGGCACCGGGGTCAACGCGGAGGCCAAGGCCCTCGTCTTCCATCTCGCGTTCGGGCGCTGCGGGCTCCTGCGGGTCGGCGCGTACTCGGACGTCGCCAACGCCCGCTCGCGGACGGCGCTGTCGAATGTCGGGCTCGTACACGAGGGCATCCTCCGCGGCTGGCACCGCCACGGCGACGTCCAGAAGGACGTGAACGTCCACGGCCTCCTGCGGGAGGACTGGCTGCGCTCGCGCGAGCACGAGGTGCCGGTGCGGATCGTCGGCAGCGTGCCGGACGCGTTCGTCGTGGGCTGAGCGGCGCGGCGCCATCTCCCGGCGCGGCGGGGGGCGAGTTCGGGCGGCGTGCGGCCTAGTGGGATATATGACCCCACTTCGCCGCACGCACCGGGACCGGCGCCTGTTCGAGCTGGCAAACCGGCAATACGGCCTCATCCGCCACGACCAGCTCATCGCCCTCGGGGTCGCGCAGCACCAGGTGCAGGCGTACCTGCGGAACCACCGTCTGACGCGTGTCGAGGCCGACGTCTACGCGCTTGGGCACACGGTGCTGCGGGACGAGGGCACCTGGCTCGCGGCGCTGTGGGCCTGCGGTGCGAGCGACGTCCTCTCCCACTTCACCGCGGGCGCGTTCCACGGCTGGCGCATCCCGGCCGGCGACGGACGGATCCACCTCAGCACGACGGACGAGACGACCAGCCGCGGCGATCTCGCGGTCCACCGGGTGAAGTCGATCCCGGTGGTCGACGTCTTCCGCAAGGCGCCCTTCGTCGTGACGACCATCCCGCGGACGCTCGTCGACCTCGCCGACGTCATGGACTGGCAGGCGTTCCGGCGGCTCGCCGACGACCTGCCGTCCCTCGACATCGCTCGGATCCGAGCGGCCCAGGACCGGGCGCCGGGCCGGGCCGGGCGCGGGCGGGTCCGGCGACTCATCGAGGCCGACGACGCCCACACGAAGTCCGAGTTCGAGCGGCGTTTCGTGCGCTTCTGCCGTCGTCAGGGCCTCCCGCACCCCGACGAGCTGAACCACCGGATCGCCGGGCACAGCGCGGACTGCGTCTATCTGGGACCGCGCCTCGTCGTCGAGCTGGACGGCCGGGCGTTCCACGAGCGTCGCAGCCAGATGCGGGCGGACCGGCATCGCGACACCGACTACCAGCTCGCCGGCTTCCGCGTCCTCCGTCTCGTGTGGGACGACCTGCACGCGGACGAGACGGCTCGCACGGTGGCGCGGCTCCGGGCCTTCCTCGCGAGCACCTGAGTCCGGCGTGCGGCCCGGTGGGACATATCGCACCACTTGACCACACGCCGCCGGTTGGGCGGGCAGGCGGGGCGGGGCGGGCGGCGGGTCAGGCCGACTCGGGGCGCGGGATCCGCGCCCAGATGTTGTTGCACTCCTCGCAGACCTCGGCGGGGACGACGCCGAGCCTCATGCCGAGGGCGAAGAGCTTGCAGCCGACGCAGAGGGCGAAGGCCGACTCAAGCGTCGCGAAGACGACCATCATGCCGAGGATGACCTCGGCGCCGGTGTCCCAGCCGAACCCGACGACGAAGATCGCGCCGAGCGTCGTGCAGACGGCGCCGATGACCTGGGCGAAGCGCTTGGGCGGGCCGGCGGTGTAGTTCGGCTCGCCGAGGCGGGGGGCGACGTGGTTCATCGCCAGCCGTCCGAGGGGGCTCAGCGTCGGGCCGGTGAGCGCGCGGGCGACGAAGCCGTACGCGAGCGGGACGAGGAGCCAGAGCCAGCCGGTCACGAGCGCGAGCAGCGAGGTCAGCGCGACGACCCCCGCGACGGTGCGGGCGGCCTTCTCGTTGACGGGGTTGGGGAAGCGGAACAGCTCGGACACGACGATCTCCCGGGTCGGACGGAGGCGTTGCCCACGGAGCCGCGGGGAACAATCTCCAGAATACAGGGTGGGTATAGGGTTTATTCACACCGGGCGCCCGGATGGCATACCGCATAAAGCTTGTAGGGTTTGTGACCCCGGAGTTCGGGCGGCCGCGGTCCGAGGGGGCCCTGCGGCGCCGTCCGCAGCGGCTCCTGCAGCCCGCTTAAGGCCCGGGGACTACCCTCGCCTCTCCGTGCCCGCCGCCCACCGTCATCTCAGCGCGCTCCTGCGCCACTGGGAGCGGCGCCCCGTCCAGATCGCGTCGCTGGCCGGGGTGCTGCTCGCCCTCGTGCTGTCGTCGCTCATGCCCTTCGGCCACGCGCCGAAGGACTCGAAGGGCGCCCCGGCGCACCGCGTCGCCAAGTCCATCCCGAAGGACCGCCTCGTCGGGCCGAAGCAGCTGCCGAAGCCGAACGCGGCGGACGTCGAGACGCGCGCGGTGCTCGCGGTGGGCGGGCGGATCGGCCCGATCCGGCACGGCGCCGCGACCCGGCGGATGGTCGCCCTGACCTTCGACGACGGCCCCGGCCCGTTCACCGGCAAGATCCTCGCGATCCTCCGCCGGACGAAGACGCCCGCGACGTTCTTCCAGGTCGGCCGGAACCTCGACGAGAACCCGGGTCCGGCGAAGGCGACGACGCTCCTGAGCCGCGTCGAGATCGGCGATCACACCTACACGCACCACTCGCTGCTCACGATGACCTACCGCCAGCAGGAGGACGAGCTCATCTCCTCCGCAGCGACGATGGAGGCGCAGGGCGAGCCGGTGCCGCGGCTCTTCCGCCCGCCCTACGGCGCCTTCAACCAGGACACCGAGAAGCTCATGGCACGGCGCGGGATGGCGATGATCCTGTGGTCGGTCGACAGCCAGGACTACGCGCGGCCCGGCGTCGACCGGATCGTGCAGAACGTCATGTCGGCGGTCACGCCCGGCTCGATCGTCCTCATGCACGACGGCGGCGGCGACCGCAGCGAGACCGTCCAGGCGCTGCCGAGGATCATCAAACGGCTACGGAGGAAGGGCTACGGCCTCGTCTCCGTCCCCGAGCTGCTGCTGAAGGACCCGCCGCAGGCCGATCAGGACGTCGCGACCCCGCCGCCCGGGGCGGCGAAGGGCGCCGGGTGAGCGGCGGTCAGCCCGCCGCGAACCGCCGGCGGCGGGTGAACTCGCCGGGGAGGGCGCCGTCCGGCCGGTCCTCCCAGAGCAGGTCCTCCACCGTGATGGTCGAGAGGGCCGGCTCGCTCAGCACGTCCTGCGCGATGACGCGGTCGGCGTGCTGGGTGAGGGTGTCCTTGTAGACGTTGCGCACGGCGCGGGCGTTGCCGAAGTGCTCGTCGGCGGTCGCGAGCATGACCTCGCAGAGCCGGACGAGCTCGACGCGTGCCTCGTCGGTCACGTCGTACTGGTCCGCGGCCGCGAGGCGGCAGAAGATCTCCGCGAGCTCCGGGGCCGAGTAGGTCGCGAACGTCATCGACGTCGTGAAGCGCGACGACAGCCCCGGGTTCGAGCGCAGGAGCTCGGCGAGCGGCTCGGGGTAGCCGGCGATGATGACGACGAGGCGGTCGCGCTGGTCCTCCATCGCGCGGATGAGCGTCGCGACGGCCTCGGGGCCGTAGGAGGAGCCGTTCGAGCCCTCGAAGAGCGAGTAGGCCTCGTCGACGAAGAGGATCCCGTCGAGCGCCGACTGGACCACCTGCCCGGTCTTGATCGCCGTCTGCCCGGCGAAGCCGGCGACGAGGTCACCACGCCCGACCTCGACGACGTGCCCCTTCTCCAGGAGGCCGACCGCCTTGTAGATGCGGCCCATGAGCCGCGCGACCGTCGTCTTGCCGGTGCCGGGCGGGCCCGAGAAGACGAGGTGCTGCACGAGCTGCGCGCGCGGCCGGCCGCCCTGCTCCCGCAGGACCTGGACGCGCAGGAAGTTCGCGAGCGTGCGGACGGACGCCTTCAGGTCGTCGAGGCCGACGAGCGCGTCGAGCTCCATCAGCACCCCGACGAGCTCGTCGTTGCGGGTGGCCGCGACGTGGGCGGCGATCTCGGCCGCGCGCTGCCCGCGCTGCTCGGCGACCTGAGCGGCCTCCTCGGTCCGGCCCGCGGCCTCGTGGAGCTCCTCGACGAACGCGAGCGCCGCGTCCACGAGACCGAGCTCGCCGCGGCAGTGCGTGCTGAGCCCCTGCGCGGCGGCGACCGCGTACGTCGTCGCGAGCGCGTCGTCGCCGCCCGCGTGCGCGCAGCGGGCGACGAGCAGCTGCGCCTGCCAGCGGGACACGCCCCATTCGCGGCCGGTCTGCGCGCGGGTGAGCTGCGCCTCGGCGATCGGCTGGATCGCCGTCCAGTCCTCGTCGCCGGTGAGCAGCTCGAGCCAGAGCTCGTCGAGGTCGTCGTCGACCGGTGTCCGCTGGTCGCGGGCGAGGGCGACGTAGCACTCGCGGGAGCGGCCGAGCTCCTCGCGGGCGGCGTCGCGGTCCCCCTCCAGGCGCAGCAGCCGGGCCCCGCGGCAGGCGTGGTACACCGCGCGGTCGAGCGTCGCCCCGGCGTGGCTGCGCATCCGCCCGGCGAGGAGCGCCTCGATGCGCACGCAGGCGTCGGCATCGCCGGCCGCGACGGCGCGCGCGTGCTCGGTGAAGCTCATTCCGGGGGTCGAGGTGACGTTCATCCTGCCCACGGTACGGGCCCGGGCGCCGCCCGGACCGCCGTGCTACGCGCTCTTCTGGTCCCAGCTGAAGCCGCGCACGGCGAAGACGACGCCGGCGACGCCCCAGATCGCGATGACGGCGAGACCGCCCGCGTTGTCGGCTATCGAGCGCCCGGTCACCATCGCGCCGGAGAGCCCGTCGATGATGTGGACGAGCGGGAGCGCCCGCGCGATGTCCCGCAGGAAGGCCGGTGCGTTCGACGCGTCGTAGAAGACGCCGGAGATGAAGATCGTCGGGAGGAAGACGAAGTTCACGAAGGCGGGCGCGGCGTCGAAGTTCGGGATGATGTGCGAGTAGGCGACGCCGAGCGCGGCGAGGCAGGCGACCCCGGCCGCGACGTAGAGCACGAGCTCCGCGTAGTCCTTCGGCCAGTCGACGCCGAAGAAGAGCTTCCCGGCGCAGACGACGATGAAGACCTGCACCGCCGCGTTCGTCACCGCGTGCGCGGCGATCGCGGCGAGGTAGCTGCCCGACGGCAGCGGCGTCCCGCGCATGCGCTTGAGCACGCCCTGCTCGCGCAGGAAGGTGAGGTTCATCGCGAGGGCGCTGAACGTCGTCGACATAACGCTCATGCCGGCGATGCCGGGCACGATGACGTTCAGGTCCTTCTGGTTGCCGCTGAGGATCGCGCCGAAGAGCGCGAGGAACAGCAGCGGCAGGAAGAAGTTGAAGAACGCCGCCGTCGGGTTGCGCCAGAACATGCGGCGCTCCAGGCGGTACTGGCGCCAGGCGAGGCCGAGCGCGTCAGACACCGGCCACCTCCGGCTCGTCGGCGGCGGTGAGCTCGAGGTAGACGTCCTCGAGCGACGGGCGGGTGATCGTGAGGTCGGTGACGCTCTCGCCGCGGGCGAGCGCGTCGCCGGTGAGGTCGTGGACGAGCTGCGTGGGGTCGGTGCACTCGCGCTCCTGGACGGCCCCGTGCTCGTCGCGCCAGCTCACGCGCACGCGCGTGGCCGAGCCGACGCCGAGCTCGCCGGGCGACCCGATCGCGAGGATGCGGCCGTCCTTGATGATCGCGACGCGGTCGGCGAGCGCCTGCGCCTCGTCGAGGTAGTGCGTCGTGAGCAGGACGGTCTTCCCGAGGTCGCGCAGCGAGCGGATCGTGTCCCACGCCTGGCGGCGGGCGGCCGGGTCGAACCCGGTGGTCGGCTCGTCGAGGAAGATGAGCTCCGGGTCGCCGATGAGCGCGAGGGCGAAGTCGAGGCGGCGCGCCTGCCCGCCCGAGAGCGCCCGCACGTAGCTGTCCTGCTTCTCCTGCAGGCCGGCGAGCGCGATGACCTCGTCGACGTCGCGCGGGGACGGATACATCGAGGCCCAGTGGGCGACCGCCTCGCGGCAGGTGACGAAGCGGTACATGCCGCTCGACTGCAGGACGATGCCGACCCGCTCGCGCAGCTCGCGGGAGCGCTGCCCGGGGTCCAGGCCGAGGACGCTGACGTCGCCGCCGGTGCGCTCGCGGTACCCCTCGAGGATCTCGACGGTCGTCGTCTTGCCCGCGCCGTTGGGCCCGAGGAGGCCGAAGACCTCGCCGCGCTCGACCGCGAAGTCGATCCCCCGGACCGCCTCGTGGGTGCCGTAGGACTTGCGCAGGTCCGAGACCTCGATGGCGGGCGCGGCCGTGCTCACTGCCCTCAATCATGGCAGTCTTGGGGCGGATGACGCCCCCGCGTATCGGCTGCATCGACATCGGCTCGAACACGACGCGGCTGCTGGTGGCCGACCGCGAGGGAGCCGGGCTGACCGAGGTGGCCGCGGTGCGGGCGTTCACCGCGCTCGGGACGGGGCGGGCCGCGGGCGACCCGCTGCCCGCCGAGCGGATCGCGGCGGTCGTCCTCGCGGTGGGGGAGCAGCTCGCCCTCGCGCGCGAGCTGGGCGCGACGGCGGTCGACGTCGTCGCGACCGCGGCCGTGCGCGGTGCGCCGAACGGCGCCGACCTCGCGGAGGCGGTGCGGCGGGTCCACGGGGTGGAGGTCCGGGTGCTGCTCGGTGCCGAGGAGGCGGCGTACGCGTTCGCGGGTGCGACGCTCGGCCTCGACCCGGCGGACGCCGCCCCCGACACCGTGCTGGCGGTCGTCGACGTCGGCGGCGGGTCGACGGAGCTCGTGCTCGGGACGCTCGCCGGCGGGCCGACGTGGTCGGTCTCGCTCCCGATCGGCTCGGCGCGCCTGCCGCCGTGCCTGGACCCGCCCTGCCCGGACGATCTCTCGGCGCTGCGCGCGGAGGTCGCCGCGGCGTTCGCGCCGGTCGCGCCCCCGGTGCGCCCGGCGCTCGCGCTCGCGGTCGGCGGCAGCGCGACGTCGGTCACCCGGCTCGTCGGCAGCGAGCTCTCCGCGCACAGCCTCCGGGTCGCCCTCACGGTCCTGCAGAGCGCCCCCGCGGCGGACGTCGCGTCGATCCACCTGCTCGACGAGCGGCGCGTCGCGCTGCTGCCCGCGGGCCTCGTGCTGCTGGAGGCCGCGGTCACCGCGCTGGGGGCGCCGCTGCGGGTCGCCGGCGGTGGGCTGCGCGAGGGCCTGCTGCTCGCGTCCCCCTTCACACCGCGATAACGGAGCCGGTTTGCGCCGCGCTCTAGTCTCGTTCAGACGATGACCGATCAGCTCGATCCCGCGGTGGCCGCCGGCGAGGCGGACGTCGATCTCGACGCCCCGGCGCTCTACTTCAACCGCGAGCTCAGCTGGCTCGACTTCAACGATCGCGTCCTCCAGCTCGCCGAGGACCCCGGCGTCCCGCTGCTCGAGCGGGTGAAGTTTTTGGCCATCTTCACGTCGAACCTCGACGAGTACTTCATGATCCGCGTCGCCGGCCTGCACGACCAGGTCGACGCCGGCCTCAACGACCGCGGCTCGGACGGCCGCCGCCCGACCGAGACGATCGACGCGATCCGCGCGCACGTCGTCCAGCTCAGCGAGCGCCAGGACCGCTGCCTCGCGGAGCTGCGGCCGACGCTCGACGGGCACGGCATCCGCATCCTCTCGGTCGACGACCTCGACCAGGCCCAGCGCGCCGACGTGCAGGCCCGCTTCCGCCGCCAGATCTTCCCGGTCCTCACGCCGCTCGCCGTCGGGCTCGGACGGCCGTTCCCGTACATCTCGAACCTCTCGCTGAGCCTCGCGGTCCTCGTCCGCGACCCGGTCACGCAGACGGTGCTCTTCGCGCGCGTGAAGGTGCCGAAGGAGATGCTGCCGCGCTTCGTCACCGTCGGCGACGCCCGCGGGGACGAGGCGACGTTCGTCCCGCTCGAGGAGGTCATCGCGGCGAACCTCGACGCGCTCTTCCCGGGGATGGAGATCCTCGACCACGGCTACTTCCGCGTGACCCGCGACGCCGACTTCGAGGTGAGCGACGAGGCGGACGACCTCCTGCAGGCGATCGAGGCCGAGCTGCGCCGCCGCCGCTTCGGCGAGGTCGTCCGCGTCGAGGTCGACGCCCGCATGCCGCAGCACCTGCGCGAGGAGCTCACGGGCGCCCTCGACGTCGAGGAACGTCAGATCTACGTCGTCGACAAGCTCCTCGACCTCAACGACCTGTGGCAGGTCGTGAAGGTGCCGGGCTACCCGGAGCTCCGCGACCCGCCGTTCGCCCCCGTCACCCAGCCGCGGCTGCAGGGGGAGGACGGCGCCCGCGGGGACATCTTCGGCGCGATGCGCCACGGCGACGTCCTCGTCCACCACCCGTACGACTCGTTCGCGACCTCCGTGGAGCGGTTCGTCGAGCAGGCGGTCGCCGACCCGGACGTCCTCGCGATCAAGCAGACCGTGTACCGGACGAGCGACGACTCGCCGCTCGTGCCCGCGCTCGTGAAGGCGACCGAGCGCGGCAAGCAGGCGGTCGCCCTCGTCGAGCTGAAGGCCCGCTTCGACGAGCGCGCGAACATCACCTGGGCGCGCAAGCTGGAGGAGGCGGGGGTCCACGTCGTCTACGGCCACCCCGCGCTGAAGACCCACGCGAAGTGCGTCCTCGTCGTCCGGCGCGAGGGTGACGGCGTCCGACACTACGTCCACGTCGGCACCGGCAACTACCACGCGAAGACCGCGCGCCTCTACACGGACTTCGGGCTCTTCACGTGCGACCCGCAGATCGCCGCGGACGTCGCCGACATGTTCAACTTCCTCACCGGCTTCGCGCGGCCGCGGCGCTACCGGAAGGTGCTCGTCGCCCCGGCGCACCTGCGCGACGGGATCCTCCGCGAGATCGACCGCACGATCGCCGCCCACGAGCGCGGCGAGCACGCCCGCATCGTCATGAAGATGAACGCGCTCGTCGACAAGCGGTGCATCCGCGGGCTGTACGAGGCGTCGCGGGCCGGGGTCCCGGTCGACCTCAACATCCGCGGCGTCTGCTGCCTCGTGCCCGGCGTTCCCGGGGTCAGCGAGACGATCCGCGTGACGTCCGTCGTCGGGCGCTTCCTCGAGCACTCGCGCGTCTTCGCCTTCGAGCGCGGGGACGAGACGACGGTCTACATCGGCTCGGCCGACCTCATGCCGCGCAACCTCGACACCCGCGTGGAGCTGCTCACGCCGATCGAGGACCCGAACCTCCGGGCGGACGTCATGGACGCGGTGGAGCGCTGCCTCGCCGACGACACGAACGCGTGGACGCTCGGGCCCCACGGCGGCTGGACGCGCATCAGCGCCGATCCCGGCCGGCCCGAGCCGCGCTCGGTGCACCGCGAGATGATGGTCGGCCACACGGCCCGCGCGGCCGAGACGACGACCGGCTGAACCGGACGAGTGGGTACGACATCCGTCCGTGCTGACGGTGCGGGGTCCGCGCCCGGGAGCGGGATGCCGAAGGAAGGGGCACCGTTGCGTCGGAGAGGGAGGCCGGCTTGCGGCCCGATCGTCCGGAAGAACACCGCCCTAGGAGGCAGGAATGTCGTCCCACCGTCACGCGCTCGTCGCAAGCGCCACAACAGCCACCATCTTCGCCTTGGCGGCGCTGCCGACCGGGGCCTCCGCTGCCGAACGCCAGCGGGATCTCCTCGGTCTGCCGACGTCGACGCTGCCTGTCGTCGACAGCCTGCTCTCGACCGTGCCGATCGTCGGGGATTCGACAGTCGCGACGACGCTGCCGACGCTCCCCGGGCTGGACGCTCTGACGAGCGTTCTCAGCACGGTGCCGGTGGTCGGCGGCAGCGACCCGACGCTGCTCTCGGGCACGCTCCCGGCTCTGCCGATCGGAGGCAGCGATTCGCTGTCCGCTCTCACGTCTGCGCTCCCCGATCTCACCGGCTTGTCCGACGGGCTGCCGGTCGACGGGCTGCCGGCGGGTACGGTACCGACCGGGAACGCGCTCGCGCCGGTAACCGCCCTCCTGCGTCAGGTCGCCACCGCCCTGGCGGGGACCCCGCTCGCCGATGCGCTCAACACGCTCGCCGACCAGGTGGACGCCCTCGGCGACAACGGCGTGACCAACGATCTCCTCACCGTGCTGTCGTCGACGCTCGGGTCGATCGCCGCCACGCCCGGGGTTCCCAAGCCGGTCGCCGACCAGAGCGCGAAGCTGTCGACCCAGCTGGCGCCGAAGCCGGCGACCACCGCGGCCACGCCCCCCTCCCCGAAGAAGCCGGTGGCGACGACGACGACCATCGGCGGGGGCGCCGGTGCGCCATCGGCGGCGGTCGGCGCGGCGCGGCTGTCGAGCCTCAAGGTCGATCGCGCCCACGGCCGCATCCGAGTCGTCCTGGCCTGCTCGTCGGCGCACACCTGCAAGACGATCCTCATCGCGTACAAGGGCACCGCCGTCCGCGGCTCGTCCGCGCTGCTCGTCGTTCCTGCGCGCGGCACGCTCACCAAGAACGTGAAGCTCGACAGCACCGGGCGGCGCCTGCTCAAGAACAAGCGAACGAGGTTCACGGTGGTCGCGGTCCTTCCCGGAGGGAAGTTCGCCTCGCGGACGGTGTCCTCGAAAGCGCCGGTCAAGCAGGCGAAGAAGGGCAAGCAGGCGAGGAAGGCCGCTCGGCGTTAGGGCGACGGCCCGGTGCACGCGCGCGACATCAGCCCGTCGCGCGCACGCACCCCTCGATGCCGTAGCGTCGGGCGAAGCGTGCGTTGACCTCGGCGAGCCGGTCTATCCGCTGTGCCAGCGCGGCGATCCCGGCGTCATCCCGGCGCGCGAACGCTGACGCGAGGGCGACGACGAGCTCCTCACCACGCCGTTGCGCAGCGATCCACTCCTTCACGCGGTCATGATCGCCTTCGGGCGGGGTCAGCGCATCGAGGCTCGTGAGGTACCGCCGGGCGGTCGCGGCGCGGGCACGCGTGAGGACGGCGACGTCGCGATAGACGACGGCCGGGTCGCTCGCGCGCTGGGCGGTCGCGATCTTCGCCTCGAGGACGGTCGCGGCCCGGTCGGCCCGAGCGCAGATGCGGCCCGCGGCGGCGGCGAAGCGGTCGTGCTCGCTCGTCGAGGCGCCGCAGCCCGCGAGCGCAAGGAGGCAGCCGCCGAGGACGACGAGCCAGGCGGGGCCCGGCCGGCGGAGGGGTCTGGCTACCAGCCGCCCTTCCAGACGGTGCTGGAGCCGCGGGCCTTCGTGGCGGCCTTGCGGGCGTCCTTGCGCTTCTCCAGGTGGCCCTGGAGCATCGACATGCAGAAGATGAAGATCGGGAAGAACGCGATGAGGATGAAGCCCGCGTTCGTGACCTTCTTGTCGTCCGCCTCGCCGATCGCGCCCTGACCGGAGTTCTGGGCGATCGCCATCGGCGCCGTCAGCGCGCAGAAGACGATGAGGGAGGTGCAGGTCAGGAGGAGTCGGCGCATCCCGGCAATCGTATAGAACGACGGGCCTATGAGCCTCCTCGAGCACGAGCGTCCGGACGCCGGGATCGCGGTCCTGCGTCTCAACCGCCCCGAGGTGCGCAACGCGATGGATCGCGCGCTGCTCGCGGAGCTCGAGACGGCGCTCGCGGCCCTGGCGGCGGACGAGGAGCTGCGCGTACTCGTCGTCTCGACGACGAACGTCCGGGCGCTGTGCGCGGGCGCGGACGTGGGGGAGACGCTCACGGCGGCCGAGGGGGTCGAGCGGATGGAGGCGTTCGCCCGCTTCTACAGCGCGATCGAGGCCTTCCCGGCGGTGACGGTCGCCGTCGCCGTGGGCAACTGCGTCGGCGCGGGGGCGGAGCTCGTCGCCGGCTGCGACCTGCGCGTCGCGGGCGACAACCTGAAGCTCGCGTGGGCGGGCGCGCGGCTCGGGGTGCCGGTCGGCCCCGCCCGGCTGGCGCCGCTCGTCGGCCTGGCGATCGCGAAGGAGCTCGTCTTCACCGGTCGGGTCGTGGGGGCGGACGAGGCGGCGGCGCTGCACCTCGCGTCGCGGGTCGTCGCCGCGGACGAGGCGGAGGCGGCGGCGGTCGACCTCGCCCGGGCGGTCGCGGCGAACAACGGCCCGGGGATCCGCGGGCTGAAGCGGAAGTTCCACGCGTACGCGTCCATCGCGGCGCACGTCGCGGACGAGAACGCCGCGCTCGTCGCCTTCCAGCGGGACGGCGGTGGGCTGCCGCAGGGCGCCGGGCGGGAGTGACCGCCCAGGCCTTCCGTGCGGGGGCCCGGGTGGCGTAGGGTCGGTCGCCGTCAGTCCCATTTTCCGCCGTACCGACCGAAGGACGCCACGCGATGCCACGGATGCAGCAGATCATCGAGACCCTCGAGGCCGAGCGTGCCGAGCTGCTCGAGCGGGTCGTGTGGATCGAGAAGAAGATCGAGGAGTTCCGGGCCGAGCAGGAGGAGCAGGCCGGTCGCCCGCCGTCGGCGGCTCCCGGGCCCGTGCCGGCGCCGAAGCGCGCGGTGCGCCGGGGGACGGCCGCGCGCGCGTCCAACCGCCGCCACGCGGCGCGGGACCTGAAGCCCGACGTCGCCTCGGAGATCATCACGTTCCTGCAGGCGCACCCGGAGTCGACCGCGGGCGCGGTCGCCAAGGGCCTGAACGCCGACCGCACGACGATCGCCGCGAAGCTCGCGACGATGGTGAAGACCGGGGAGATCGCCAAGGCGAAGAAGGGGTACGCGGCCCTGGCCGAGTAGGAGGGGGGCCTGGCAGCCGCGCGGTGCCCCGGGGGCGGGACGACCTACCCTGTGGGCATGGCGGTCGTCATCGCATCGGATCTCGGGAAGGACATGGCCGGCGAGCCCCTGCTCCGCGGGGTCTCGTTCAAGGTCGAGCGGCGTGAGCGGCTGACGATCGCCGGCCGCAACGGCGCGGGCAAGACGACGCTGCTGCGGATGCTCTCGGGGGAGACCGGGATCGACGTCGGCGAGCTCATCCTCGCGAAGGGCACCCGGATGGCCCTCCACGACCAGCGCCCGCCGCGCGAGCAGGGCATGTCGCTGCGCGAGTACGTCCTGTCCGCGTGCAAGGAGCCGCTGGAGCTCGAGGCGGAGCTCGCGCGGCTCGAGCAGAAGATGGGCGAGGGCGACGAGAAGGTCTTCGACCGCTACGCGAAGGTCCAGGCGCAGTTCGAGACCGTCGGCGGGTACGGGTGGCGCGACCGCGCCGGCGTGATGATCCACGGCCTCGGGTTCGTCGACGCCGACCTCGAGCGGTCGCTGGAGACGTTCTCCGGCGGGCAGCTGACGCGGGCCTCGCTGGCGCGCGCGCTCGCCGCCGAGCCCGACCTGCTGCTCCTCGACGAGCCGACGAACCACCTGGACCTCGAGTCGCTCGAGTGGCTCGAGCAGACGCTGACGACGCTCGACACCGCGATCATCATGGTCGCCCACGACCGCTGGTTCCTCGAGGCGGTCGGCACCCACGTCCTCGACCTCGAGGCCGGCCGCGCGAAGTACTTCAAGGGCACCTGGCACCAGTGGCGGCGCGAGCAGGCCATGCGCGAGATGGCCCTCGGCAAGGCGATCGAGAAGCAGAAGGCCGAGATCGCGCGTCTGGAGGGCTTCGTCGAGCGGTTCCGCGCGAAGGCGACGAAGGCCAAGCAGGCGCAGTCGCGGGTGAAGAAGCTCGAGAAGATCGACAAGATCGAGCGCGATCCGAAGGCGGGCGCGGCGCTCGAGTTCGAGTTCAAGAAGGTCGCGCGGTCCGGCCGCGTCATCTTCGAGCTGACCGGCGCGCACCTCGCGGTACCCGCCGATCCGCCGAAGACGCTCGTCGACAACGCCGAGATGTGGCTTGAGCGCGGGGAGCATGTGACGCTCGTCGGGCCGAACGGCGCGGGCAAGACGACGCTCATCGAGGCACTGGCGGGGCGGCGGCCGTTCGACGAGGGCAAGCTCTCGCTCGGGCACAACGTCGAGCTCGCTTACCTGTCGCAGCACGGCGACGAGCTCGGCTGGGGCGGTGCGCGGACGGTCGTCGAGGCGTGCGTCAAGCGGACGGGCCTGCCGCCGAACCAGGCGCGGGCGCTCCTCGGACGGTTCCTCTTCAGCGGCGAGGAGGCCGAGAAGCCGCTCGACGGGCTCTCCGGCGGCGAGCGCCAGCGGCTCTCGCTGGCGATCCTCGTGTCCGCGGGCGCGAACGTCCTCATCCTCGACGAGCCGACGAACCACCTCGACATCGAGTCCCGCGAGGCGCTCGAGGACGCGCTGAAGGGCTACGAGGGCGCGATCCTGCTCGTCTCGCACGACCGGGCGCTGCTCGAGGCCGTCGGCACCCGGACGATCGCGGTGCAGGACTACGGCCTGCACTCCTACGTCGGCGGCTGGCCCGAGTACCTGCGCATCCGGGACGAGCGGCGGGCCCTGGGCCTGCCGTCCCCGCCGATGCCCACGCCGCGCCTGAACCCGCTCGGCGCCGGGCGTGAGGAGCGGGACGCCGACGGCCGCGCGATCCAGCGGTCGGACGGGGCGGCTGCGGTGGCTTCGGCTTCGGGAGCCGGTGGTGCGGTTTCCGGGGCGGGGTCCAGCGGCGGGTTGAACGGCGGCAAAGACGGGGGTGGGGGTGCCGGCGCCGGGGCGGCTTCCGCGGGGCGCAACGGGAGCTCCGTCGCTGACGGCGGCGCCGGCGCGGGCGCTGCGGTGAAGGCCGCTGCGCCGTCCAAGAACGCGCTGCGCGAGCTCGCGAAGCTCGAGAAGGCGGTCGAGGACGCCGAGGCGGCGCTCGTCGTGCTGGAGGAGGAGCTCGCGGGGCCCGAGGCCTGGGCGACCCCCTACGAGACCCAGAAGTCGACCGCCCGCCACACCGCCGCCAAGCGCGCGGTCGAGCAGGCGTACGAGGCCCTCGAGGCCCACATGGAGCGCACCGGGGCCTGACCCCGCCGCCTCCCGCCTCCCGCCCGCGCCCCCGACGGCGCCGTGCGGTCCCGTGGGGGAATAGTCCCCACCAGGCCGCACACCGACCGCGCCCATCTGGGGCGTGCGGTCCCGTGGGGGAATAGTCCCCACCAGGCCGCACGCCGGCCGCGCCGATGTGGGGCGTGCGTGGTCAGCGGGTGGTCCCCGCCAGGAGCCGGCGGATGCGCTGGGCGGTGTGGCCGGCCTCGTCGGCGTGGAGGTCGTCCCAGACGAGCCGGAAGATCCGGTACCCCGCGAGCTGGTAGTCCCCGTCACGGTGGCGGTCGGCGCGCATCTGAGCACGGCGCTCGTGGTACGCGCGGCCGTCGAGTTCGATCACGAGCCGCTCGGGCCGGTAGATGCAGTCCGCTCGGTGGCCGGCCACGACCTGGTTCAGCTCCGTCGGTCGCGGAAGCCCCCGCGCGACGAGGAAGCGCTGGAATCGCCGCTCCAACTCCGACTTCGTGTGGGCGTCGTCGGCCTCGATGAGGCGGCGGACGCGGCCGCGTCCGCGCCGGCCGGGCGCCCGATCCTGGGCGTCGCGAATCCGTACGAGGTCCAGGGTCGGAAGGTCGTCGGCAAGTTGCCGGAACGCGCTCCAGTCGAGTACGTCGGCGAGATCCACGAGCGTCCGCGGGATGGTCGTCACCCGGAACGGGCCCCGGCGGAACGTGTCGGCGCGCGGCAGGCTCTTCACGCGGTGGACGACGAGCGCGCCACGGGTCGTCGTCTCGTCGGTCGTGCTGAGGTGGATCCGACGGTCCGCGGCCGGGACACGCCATCCGTGGAACGCGCCCGCCGTGTGGTGCGAGAGGACATCGGCGTGACCGCACGACCACTGCGCTGCGAGCCAGTGACCCTCGTCGCGAAGGACGGTGTGCCCCAAGGCGTACACCTCGGCCCCGACGCGCGTCAGCCGGTGCGTGGCCAGGCGGTCCTGGATGTGATGCTGCTCGAGCCCATGGGCGATGAGCTGGGCGTGGGTGAGCAGGCCGTACTGGCGGTTGGCGAGCTTGAACAGGTCGCGGTCACTGTGCGTGCGGCGTGGTGGGGGCATATCCCCTACTAGGCCGCACGCCGTCGGATTCGCCCCCCCTCAGCGCTCCGTGAAGGTCACCGTGCGGTTGGCGGAGACCGACCAGCCGCGGGACGCCGACCACGTCACGCGCGTCCCGTCCGCGAGGAGCGCGGAGGCCCGGCCGCAGCGCGGGCGGCCCCACAGCGTCGCCTCCAGCGGCCGCTCGGCCTCGGGGACGTCGCCGAGGCCGCGGGCGACGTGGCCGGCCGGCAGCGTGACGACGATCGCGCCCTCGCGGACCCACACCGGGATCGTCTCCAGGGGAGCGGGGGCGACGACCTCGCGGCCTCCGCGCACGCGTTCGCCGTCCCACGCCTGGATCCACCGGCCGGGCGGGAGGACGACCTCGCGCTCGCGGGCGCCCTCCTCGACGACGGGGGCGACCCACAGCGACGGCCCGTACCCGAAGGCGTCGGCGACCGCCCACGCCCCGTCGTCGCCCGGCGCGAGGAGCGAGAGCGGGCGGACGATCGGCACGCCGGTGCGGGCGCAGGTCGCCGCGGCGGCCCGCACGTAGGGGACGAGGCGCTCGTGGAGCAGCACGTACGCGCGGTAGATGGCGAGCGTCTGCGGGTCGTACGTCCACGGCTCCTGCTGCAGCCGCCCGTGGGCCTGCATGAGCGGCGTGAAGCAGCCGAGCTGGACCCAGCGCAGCAGCAGCTCCTTCGGGCAGCGGCGGATGCCGCCCTCGCCGAGGTAGCCGCCGACGTCGTGCGAGAGGTTCGAGAAGCCGGACGCCGCGGCCGAGATCGTGCAGGCGACGAGCGCCCGCAGCGACCAGAAGTCCGACGCCTGGTCGCCCGCCCAGAGCATCCCGGTGGCCTGCTGACCCGACCACCCCGACCGCCCGAAGAGCACGCCGTTGCCCGGCCCGTGCACGTCGTCGAGCGCCGCCTGCATCGAGCGCCGGTAGCCGTCGCCGAGCCGCCACGCGGACTGCGCGCCCGTCGTGCCGTCGGCGAGCCGCACGTCGTCCGGGAAGTAGTAGCCCTCGCCGTCGTCCGCCTTGATGCCCTCGACGCCGAGCCGCAGCGCGCTCTTCGCCTGCTCGCGCCACCACGACTCGGCGGCCGGCGACGTGAAGTCGACCGGCGACCCCGTGCCCATCCACCAGCGCGCGACGTACGGCTCATCCACCTCGGCCGCCCGGACGAACGCACCGGCGCGCACCCCGTCCGCGTAGTTCGACGCGGGCGCGCGGTGCAGCCGGCGCGACCCCGGGTCCGGCGGGATCTGCCCGTCGAGCGAGTCGAGGTTCGTCCACGGCACGACCCACACGACCGTCCGCACCCCGCCGGCCCGCATCCGCGCCACCATCCCGGAGAAGTCGGGGAACTGGTGGGGGTTCGGGATCCAGGTGTTGTACTGCGTCTCCCACGGGGAATCGAGGACGACGGCGTCGAGCGGGATGCCGTGCCAGCGACAGCCGTCGACGTCCTCGAGCACGTCGTCCTGGTGCTCGTAGACATCGCGCGACTTCCAGAAGCCGTAGCCCCACTCGGCGAGGACGGGCGGGACGCCGGTGCGTCGCAGGTAGCGCCGCAGCCGCGCGGCGGGCGTGCGGTCGGTGAAGACGTGCAGGCGCAGCGGCCCGCTCGAGGCGCGGACGCTCACCGCGGTCCGGGCCCGCACACCGCCGATGTCGAAGCGCGTCCCGTTGCCGTAGGTGTCGCACCACACGCCGTACCCGCGGGAGGACTGAAGCCACGGCGCCGGCGCGTAGTCGCCCTGCGGGATGCCGCCGAGCTCGAGCATGTCCGGCGGGCAGTCCGGGCCCGTGTAGCGGCGGTCCGCGCCGAGCTGGACCTCGCGGTCACGGTGGTCGACGGTGTGCGCGTGGTGCGCGCCGAGCCCGCCGAAGCGCTCCTCCGAGCGCAGGTCCCACTCGGCGGCGAGGCGCAGCAGCGACCCGTCGTCGTCCGCGGTGAGCTCCAGCGCGAGCTCGTGCGGCGCCGGGAACGTGAGCCGCAGCTCCGCGTGCCGGCCGCCCTGCAGGGTGAGCGCGAGGACGACCCCGTCGGCGAGGGACTCGGCCACCGACGCGGTCACCGCCCGCTCCGGGAAGCCGCGCGTCTCCTTCGGGATGACACCCTCGGTGAGCTGGAGGAAGCGGTCCTCGACCGTCCCCTCGCAGGCCCACACGTGCAGGCCGCGGAGCAGGCGCCGCCCGTCGCGACGCAGGTGGATCCGGAGCGGGTGGAGCTTGACCTCGAGCTCCAGCGGGCCGCGCGAGAGCACGACGCGCTCACGCGCGGCGACGACGGTGGCGGGCATCTGCGACCCATCTTGGCCGCCTTCCGACCGACCTGACCGGGCCTTCACCACCCGGTCACAGCATGTTGGCGCGATCGTCACAGAAGGCCCGGCTACGCAGGCGAATCTCCATCGCGTGAATCCCATCGACGACGATCAGCGAGGCGCACCGATGACCCTCCCGCAGCGCAAGACCAGCCGGGCCGACCTGCACTGCCACTCCACCGCCAGCGTGCTCTCCAAGCTCGGGGTTCAGCGCTCCCTCGGCCTCCCGGAGTGCGCGACGCCGCCCGAGGACGTCCTCGAGCTGGCGACCCGCCGCGGCATGGACTTCGTGACGATCACCGACCACGACACGATCGTCGGTGCCCAGCAGATCGAGGACGACCCGCGCGTGTTCCTCAGCGAGGAGCTCACCGCCTGGTTCAAGGGCGAGCCCCAGGCGGTGCACGTCCTCTGCTACGGCATCACCCCCGACGACCACGACTGGCTGCAGGCGCACAACCGGGACGTCGAGGCCTGCGCCGAATACCTCCGCGAGCACGAGATCACCTCGGCGCTCGCGCACCCCTTCTACGCGGTCGAGGCGCCGCTGACCCCGCGCCACCGCCGCCGCCTCGCGCAGCTCTTCCCGGTGTGGGAGACGCGCAACGGCTCCCGGGCCCGCGAGCTGAACCAGCCCTCGGCGGTCTACATCGAGACGCACGGCGGCATCGGGATCGGCGGCAGCGACGACCACGCGGGCGTCGACATCGGCCGCACCTTCACCGAGACGCCGCGCGCCGCCACGTGGCAGGAGTTCCTCGCGAACATCCGCGCCGGCCGCGCCTCCGCCCGCGGCGAGCAGGGCAGCGCCGAGAAGTGGGCGCACGCCGCGATGGGCCTCGCGACCCGCGCGCTCGGGACGCCGCCCGCCGGCCTCACGCCGAAGCCGAACCCCGCCGCCGTGCTCACGATGGTCGAGCGGGTCATGCGCGAGGGCGACGTCCGCGGCGGCGCGATCGGCGCCGACCTCGGACCGGAGGACGCCCGCGCGATCCTCCGCGCCTGGCTCGACTCGATCGACCTCGACCTCACCGAGCCCGAGCTCCTCGCCTACCTGCAGGCGGAGGACTTCCAGCACTCCGGCCTCTTCCGCCGCGCGCGCCGCAAGCACGAGCGCAAGTTCGCGGCCACGGTCCACGAGATCGCCGCGCTGGCGGAGCAGCCGATCGCCGGAGCCGACTACCTCGGCGCCGCGGGCAAGCTCTTCGACGCCTGCATCGCCGCCATCCCGTACGCGCCGGCGGCCGCGTTCCTCGGCAAGGAGAAGGGGAAGCTCGTGAGCCGCGACGGCGAGCCCCTCCGCGTCGCGCTCGTCGCCGACGGCGTCGGCGGCATGCACGGGGTCACCCACACGCTCGACGAGATCCGCGAGCGCGGCGTCCCCGGCTTCGAGGTCGAGGTCGTCGGCACGGACGCGAACGTCGACCGCCGCCTCAGCGCCGTCGCCGAGATCGACATCCCCTACTACGCGGGGCTGAAGGTCGGCGTGCCGTCGCTGCCGCAGGTGGTCGAGACGCTCGCCGAGGGCCGCTACGACGTCGTCCACCTCTGCTCGCCCGGCCCGGCCGGCGCGGCGGCGGCGATCATCGCGCGCATCATGGACCTGCCGATCCTCGGCAGCTACCACACCGAGCTCGCCGCCTACGCGGGCCTGCGCAGCGCCGACCCGCAGCTCGAGGTCATGGCGCGGATGGCGGTCGCCGCGTTCTACGGGCAGTGCCGCCAGGTCCTCACCCCGAGCCCGCAGAGCGATGAGGTCCTGCGTCAGATGGGCATCCCGGAGGAGCGCATCGGCCGCTGGGACCGCGGCGTCGACATCGCGCGCTTCGACCCGGCCAAGCGGGACCCCGAGGTGTTCGCCGCCCTCGACGCCCCGGCGGACCGCGTGAACGTCCTCTACGTCGGGCGGCAGACGAAGGAGAAGGGCGCCGACCTCCTCGCCGACGCCTTCCTCACGGCCCGCACCCGTGACGAGCGCCTGCACCTCGTCCTCGCCGGCGGCGGCCCGGAGGAGCAGCAGCTGCGCGCCCGCCTCGGCGAGCACGCGACATTCCTCGGCTGGCAGGAGGGCGAGGAGCTGGCGGTGACGTTCGCGAGCGCCGACGCCTTCCTCTTCGCGAGCCGGACGGACACCTTCGGCCAGGTCCTCCTGGAGGCGCAGGCCTCCGGGCTCCCGGTCATCGCCGTGAACGAGGGCGGGCCGTGCTCGATCATCGAGCACGGCGTCACCGGCCTGCTCGCGGACGCCGACCGGCACGCGCTGGCCGACGCGCTCATCGACGTGGCGAGCTCGCCGCTGCTCCGCGAGCGTCTCACCCGGGCCGGCCTCGCCGCGGTCCGCGAGCGGACGTGGGAGCGCGCGCTCGGCCGGCTCGCCGACGGGTACCACCGGACGCTCGGCCCCGCCGCGCACACGGCGGGCCGTCGTGTCGCCTGAGGCCCTGCTCGACCGCCGCCCGCCGACCGCGGGCGCCCGGGCGGCGACCGCGGGCGCCCGGGCGGCGACCGCGGCCGAGGCCCAGCGCGCGGTCACCCGGCGCCTGCGCGCCGTCCCCGACCGCCCGCTGCGGATCGTCGACGTGACGATGTTCTACGGCGAGCGCAGCGGCGGCATCCGCACATACCTCGACGCGAAGATCGCCGACCACGCGCGGACACGGGCCTACGAGCACCACGTCATCACGCCCGGACCGGTCGAGCGGCACGAGGGCGGGCGGCACGAGCTGCCCGGCCTGCGCGTCGGCCCCGCCAACGGCTATCGCCTGCCGCTCGGCGTCCGCCGCCTGCACCGGACGCTCACCGACCTGCGGCCGGACGTCGTCCTCCTCCACGACCCGTTCTGGGGCCCGCTGGGCGTAACGAGCACCGCGCGCGCGGTGGGCGCCCGCGTCGTCGCGGTCTGCCACGGCTCGAGCGAGCTCGACGCGCGCGGCATCCCCGGCCCGCACGCCGTGTACGCGCCGGTGCTCCGCGCCTGGCTGCGGCGCGCCTACGCCGGGGTCGACGCCCTCATGTCCGTCGCCGACCCGGAGCCCGACTGCGGCCGCCCCGCGACGATCCCGCTGCGGCTCGGCGTCCACGAGGCCTTCCGCCCGCAGCCCGGCGTCGCACGGGGCGACGAGACGCTCTACGTCGGGCGCCTGGCGAGGCAGAAGGGTGTCTTCACGCTGCTCGACGCCGCCGCGGCGGCTGACGCGCCGTGGCCGCTGCGCTTCGTCGGCAGTGGCCCCGCGCGTGAGCCGCTGCAGGCGCGGGCGGAGCGCCTCGGCATCGCGCACCGGGTCGCCTTCGACGAGTTCGTCGCGGACCGCGCGGCGCTGGCGCGGACGTACGCCGCCGCCCGCTGCGTCGTCATGCCCGGGGCCCACGAGACGTTCGGCCTCGTCGGCCTCGAGGCCGCCGCGAGCGGGGCACGCGTCGTCTGCTGCCACACCGCCCCCAGCGGCGCGGCGATCGGGGAGCTCGCGCACGTGTATGCGCCCGGGGACGTCGAGGGCCTCGCGAAGGCGATCGCCTACGCGCGCGCCGCCCCCGTGAAGCACGGCGAGGCGATCGCCCTCTCGCGCCGCTACGCCTGGCCGCGCCGCTTCGCCCAGGAGCTCGAGTCCATGCGGGAGCTCGTGCGGTGAGCGCGCTCCGGGCCCCGCGCCGGATCGCGGTCGCCCTCCACGGCATCGAGCCGGCGACGTTCGAGCGCTGCGCCCTCATCCGCGACTGGCTCGACGACCACGACGTCGACCGCGTGACGCTGCTCGTCGTCCCGGCGAGTGACCTGCACCCGTTCCACGACCGGCGCCCCGAGCTCGCCGAGTGGCTCGCAGAGCGCTCCGGCGGCGGCGACGCGGTCGCGCAGAACGGCTTCCAGCTGCGCCAGGCCCACCCTCCGACGGGGCTGCGCCGGACGATCACCCGCGGTCACGCCCGCGGCCCCGGCTGCCCGGAGTTCGTCGGCCTCGACGACGCCGAGACGCGCCGCGCGGTCCACGCAGGCCGCCGCGTCCTGAAGCTCGCCGGCATCACGCCGCGCGGCTTCGTCGCCCCGGCCTACGCCTACACCGCCGGGCTCGAGCGCGCGCTCGCCCCGTCCTTCGACTGGTGGGCGTCGCTGCACCGGCTCTTCACCGACCACGGGCGCTGCTCGAGCTACCTCCCGTCGATGACGGTCGGCGCGGGCGGGACGCGGATGATCGGCGGACGGCTGACGACGCCCTGGGGCGTCCGGGCGAGCGCGCTGCTCGCCGGCCCGCTGCTGCGCCTGGACCTCCATCCCGCCGACCTCGACGAGCCGGGCCGGATCGCCGCCGCCGAGGCCGTCCTCCGCCGCGCCGGCCGCCGCACCGCGGTGACGTACGACGAGCTGGCGGCCGTCCCCGCGTGAGCCCTGCCGCCGCCGGAGCGCGGCGCGTGACCACCACCTCCACGACCACCACCACGACCGCCATCGCGCCCGCCGACGCCGCCGCCCTGCGCGCCGAGGCCCAGCGCGTCCTGGACGGCAACTGGCGCGAGGGCGTGCGCCGCCGCGACGGCGTGCCCTTCGCCTACACGTGCCCGTCGACGCCGCGCTACCGCCACATGTGGCACTGGGACTCGTGCTTCCACGCGATCGCCCGCGCGGGCCTCGACCCCGTCCGCGCCCGCGCCGAGCTGCGCACCGTCCTGCGGACGGCCGACCCGGACGGCTTCCTCCCGCACACGGTCTTCTGGAACCACCCCGTGGGCTGGCGGCGCGCCCCGTTCTACGCGACCCGCCACGTGCTCGGGAGCACGCGGACCGAGACGATCGACCCACCCCTGCTCGCCGTCGCCTGGGAGCGCGTCGCCGCGGTCAGCGCGACCGACGACCCCGGCTTCGCGACCGAGGCACTGCCGCTCCTCGCCCGGCACCTCGACTGGCTCGAGCACCATCGCGACCCGGACGGCGACGGCCTGCTCACGATCCTCCTGCCCGACGAGTCCGGCGTCGACGACTCCCCGAAGTACGACCCCGTCTACGGCCGCTACGCCCACCACCGCATGGGCTCCTTCCTCCTCATCGAGAACGCACGCCGCTTCGGGTGGGACAGCCGCCGCGTCATCGCGTCGACCGACCTCCACGTCGAGGACGTCCTCGTCACCGTCGCCTACGCGCTGTCGCTGCACGCGATGGCACGGATGACGGGGGACGAGCACTACGCCCGCCGGGCCGCCCGCGCCGAGCAGGCGCTGCTCGACAAGTGCCTGGACCCGGGGACCGGCCTCTTCCTCGACCTCGCCGGCCGCCAGGAGAAGGCCGTCCGCGTGTCGACGTGGACGGCGCTCGCGCCGCTCGCGCTGCCCGGGATCCCCGACGACGTCAAGCACCGCCTCGTCGAGGAGCACGTCCTGCACCCGCGGCGCTACGGGGCGGCGGTGGGCATCCCGTCGGTCGCGATGGAGGAGCCGTCCTTCAACCCGCGCTTCGACCGCTGGCGCTGCTGGCGCGGCCCGTCGTGGGTGAACACCGCGTGGCTGCTCGTCCCGGCGCTGCGCGAGCTCGGCTTCGTCGAGGCGGCCGACGCGATCGTCCGCGGCCACGTCACGGCGGCGCTGCGGGACGGCCTGCGCGAGTACTACGACCCGCGGGACGGCGCCGGGATGGCGGCTCGCGACTTCGGCTGGTCGGCGCTGCTCGTCGACATGGTGCGCGGCGACCCCGGCCGGGCATGATGGCGGCGTGGTCGTCTACCAGATCTACCCGCGCTCCTTCCAGGACTCGAGCGGGGACGGGGTCGGCGACCTGCGCGGCGTCACGCAGCGCCTGGAGCACCTCGCGTGGCTCGGCGTCGACGCCCTCTGGCTCTCGCCGATCCACCCCTCGCCGATGGCCGACGGCGGCTACGACGTCGCGGACTACACGACCGTCGACCCCGCCTTCGGGACCGATGCGGACGCCGACGCGCTCATCGCCCGCGCCCATGCCCTCGGGCTGAAGGTCCTCCTCGACGTCGTCCCCTGCCACACGTCGATCGCGCACGCGTGGTTCCGCGACCATCCCGAGCGCTACGTGTGGGCGCCGGGCGGCGCGGCGGCCACCGGCCCGCCGAACAACTGGGCGGCGGCCTTCGGCGGTCCCGCGTGGTCGCGGGACCCGGCCGGCCGTGGCGTGTACCTGCACTCGTTCTACCCCGAGCAGCCGGACCTCGACTGGCATCGCGAGGACGTGCGCGCGGCGTTCGCGCAGATCCTCGGCGGCTGGCGGACCCGCGGGGTGGACGGGTTCCGCCTCGACGCGCTGCAGCGCCTGGGCAAGGACGCGGCCCTGCGCGACGACCCGCCGGCCTCCGCGCCGCCGCCGCTCCCCGTCCCGCCCGCCGTCGCCGCGCTCGACCTCGTCCACTCCGGCGACGCGCCCGGGGTCACCGAGGCGGCGCTCGAGGCGCTGCGCGAGGGGGCGGGGGCGGACGCGGTCCTCGTCGGCGAGGTCTACCTCCCCGCGGCCCGGCTGCCCCGTTACCTGCGGCAGCTCGACGCCGCGTTCTCGTTCGACCTCCTCTTCGCGCCGCTGGAGGCGGATGCGCTCGCGCGGGCGATCCGGGGCGGCCTGGACGCCGGGACGATGGCGTGGACCGGCGGCAACCACGACTTCTCGCGTCCGGCGACGCGGCTCGGGCCCGACGCCGCCCGCGCCCTCGCGCTGCTGCTCCTCTTCCTGCCCGGCGTCGCCTGCGTCTACCAGGGCGACGAGCTCGGGCTCCCGGACGGCCCCGGCCACCCCGTGAGCACGGACCCGCCCTACGACCGCAACGGCCGCGACCCGTTCCGGCACCCGCTCCCGTGGACGGCGGAGGACGCCGCGCACGGCTTCACGACCGGGACGCCGTGGCTCCCCGTCGTCGCGCCGCCCGAGGGGCCCGCCGACGTCCAGCGCGAGCGGGCCGGCTCGGCGCTGCGCCTGCACCGCGACGCGATCGCCCTGCGGCGGGAGCTCGCCGGGCCGGTCGACGCGCTCACCGCCGAGGACGGCGTCCTGCGCGTCCGGCGCGGCGCCCACGCGCTCGTCGTCAACGCCTCGGCCCGGCCGCTGGCGCTCACCGGCGAGGCTGTGCTCGTCAGCGGCGGCGACGGTCGCACGCTCCCCGCACGAGCCGCCGCGGTTCTCGCCGCATAGCGCCCGGCGCCCCGCCCGACCGACCTCGGAGGGAAATGGTTTGGCGTTCGTGCCGTTGGGCACTAATGGGTCCGTGGTCCGGACGCCCACCCTGCTCCTCGCCCTCGCGGTCGCCTGCCTCGTGCTCGCGTCCTGCGGTGGCTCGTCGTCGTCGAAGGGCGGGACGGTCACGCTGAACTGGTGGGCGTACAACGAGCCGTCGGGCTCCTTCCGGGACGCCGCCGACCGCTGCACGAAGCAGTCGCACGGGGCCTACCGGATCGCCTTCAACGCCCTCGGCAACGATGCGGACACGCAGCGACAGTCGCTCGTCCGCCGGCTCGCCGCGAAGGACTCCTCGATCGACCTCATGAGCATGGACGTCGTCTGGACCGGCGAGTTCGCCCAGGCCGGCTGGATCCGCCCGTGGCCCGCGTCCTTCGCCGCGAAGGTGAAGAAGGGGACCCTCGCGGGCCCGCTCGCCACCGCGATGTACCAGGGCAGGCTCTACGCCGCCCCGGCGAACTCGAACACGCAGCTGCTCTGGTACCGCAAGGACCTCGTGAAGTCCCCGCCCAAGACCTGGGACGCCATGATCGACGCGGCCGTGAAGCTGCCCAAGGCCGGGCGCATCGAGATCCAGGGCGCCGCCTACGAGGGGACGATGGTCTGGTTCAACGCACTCGTCGAGTCGGCCGGCGGGAAGATCCTCGACTCGCCGACGACCGTCGGGTCCGACCGGGCCGCGCTCGCGACCGCCGCGCGGATCATGCACCGGCTCGCGACCTCCAAGGCCGCCGACCCGTCGCTGAAGAACCAGAAGGAGGACCAGAACCGGCTCGCCTTCGAGCAGGGCAAGGCCGCCTTCCAGGTCAACTACCCGTTCATCTATCCGTCGGCGAAGGCGAACAACCCGAAGCTCTTCAAGGAGATCGGGTGGGCGCCGTACCCGGGGGTCAAGGACGGCGTCCCGGCGAAGGCCCCGATCGGCGGCTTCAACTGGGGCGTGAGCTCCTACACGAAGCACCCGCAGCAGGCGTTCGAGGCGGCGACCTGCCTGCGCAGCGCGCAGAACCAGCGCGAGTTCGCGATCAAGGGCGGCCTGCCGCCGACGCTCTCGTCCCTGTACGCCGACCCGAAGTTCAAGAAGGACTACCCGTTCGCCGCGCTCGTGCGCAGGCAGCTCGACCACGCGGGCGTCCGCCCGGTCACACCGCTCTACGCCGACGTGTCGCTCGCCGTCTACACCACCGTCTCGCCGCCCGGGAACATCGACCTGAAGAGCGTCGTGAAGACGCTGCAGAAGCGGATCGGCGACGCGCTCAAGAGCAAGGGGTTGCTGTAAGCCATGGCCCGCGCCGCGAAGAAGCCGCTGACCGACCGCGCCCGCGCCGAGCGCAAGCTCGGGCTCCTCCTCTGCGCCCCGGCGGGCATCGTCATGCTCGCCGTCACCGCGTATCCGATCCTCGACGCGATCTACCTCTCGCTGCTGCGGTCGGACCTGCGCTTCCCGGACAAGAAGGCGTTCATCGGGCTCGACAACTACGTCACGGTCCTCTCCTCGAGCCTGTGGTGGAAGGACGTCTTCCACACCGTCGTGCTCACCGTGGCGTCCGTGAGCCTCGAGCTCGTCCTCGGCATGCTGCTCGCGCTCGTCATGCACCGGGCGCTCTTCGCCCGCGGCCTGCTCCGCACCGCCGCGCTCGTCCCGTACGGCATCGTCACCGTCGTCGCGGCGTTCGCCTGGCGCCTCGCGTGGTCGGGCTCGGAGGGCGGCTTCGTGCCGAAGCTCCTGCACCTCTCCACCGACCCGCTGACCCAGACGAGCACGACGTATCTCGTCGCGATCATGGCCGAGGTCTGGAAGACGACGCCGTTCATGGCGCTGCTGCTCCTCGCCGGCCTCGCGCTCGTCCCCGACGAGCTGCACGAGGCGGCGAAGGTCGACGGCGCGAGCGCCTGGCAGCGCTTCTGGCGGATCACCGTCCCGCTCATGAAGCCCGCGATCCTCGTCGCGCTGCTGTTCCGGACGCTCGACGCCTTCCGCATCTTCGACTCGGTCTACGTCATCTCCAACAACGGCGTGAACCGGCCGCTGGAGAGCGTCTCGGTGCTCGGCTACAACACGCTGCTGAACCGGCTGAACCTCGGTCTCGGGTCGGCGGTCTCGGTGCTGATCTTCCTCTGCGTCATCCTCATCGCGGCGGCCTTCGTCAAGGGCCTCGGCACGTCGCTCGACGAGCAGACGGGGGCCTCGAAATGACCATGCGCACGCGCTACGCCGGCTGGACCGTCGTCCACCTCATCGTCCTGACGTCGGCGCTCTTCCCGGTCCTGTGGATCCTCTCGCTCTCGCTCAAGACGAGCGGCGACGTCGCCGACGGGCGCCTCATCCCGAAGTCGTTCTCGTTCGACAACTACTTCGGCAAGACGGGCATCTTCAAGCAGTCGATCTTCACCGACGCGCTCGTCAACTCGGTCGTCATCGCGTCTATCGCGACCGTCATCTCGGTTGTCCTCGCGTCGATGGCCGCCTACGCGATCGCGCGCCTGGAGTTCCCCGGCAAGCGCCTCATCCTCACGAGCGCGCTCGCCATCGCGATGTTCCCGCCGATCTCGATCGTCGGCCCGCTCTTCAACCTCTGGCGCGACCTCGGCCTCTTCGACACGAAGGCCGGCCTCGTCATCCCGTACATGACGTTCACGCTCCCGCTGGCGATCTACACGCTGAGCGCGTTCTTCCGCGACATCCCCTGGGAGCTCGAGCACGCGGCGCAGATGGACGGCGCGACCCCGGGCCAGGCGTTCCGGAAGGTCATCCTCCCGCTCGCCGCGCCCGGCATCTTCACGACGGCGATCCTCGTCTTCATCTTCGCGTGGAACGACTTCGTCTTCGCGATCTCGCTGACGTCCACCGGCAACGCGCAGACCGTCCCCGCGGCGATCTCGCAGTTCACCGGCGCGTCGCAGTTCACCGCGCCGATCGGCTCGATCGCGGCGGCCGCGGTGGTCGTCACGATCCCGATCATCATCGTCGTCCTCTTCTTCCAGCGCCGGATCGTGGCGGGTCTCACCGCCGGCGCCGTCAAGGGCTAACCGAGGGAACCATGAGCAGCATCAAGCTGAAGGACGTCACGAAGCGCTACGGGGACGGCTACGAGGCCGTCAAGCACCTCGACCTCGACATCGAGGACGGCGAGTTCATGATCCTCGTCGGGCCGTCCGGCTGCGGGAAGTCGACGGCGCTGCGGATGGTCGCGGGGCTCGAGGACATCTCCGAGGGGGACCTCGAGATCGGGGGCCGGCGCGTCAACGACAAGGCGCCGAAGGACCGCGACATCGCGATGGTCTTCCAGAACTACGCGCTCTACCCGCACATGACCGTGCGGGAGAACATGGGCTTCGCGCTGAAGCTCGCGAAGGTCGACGAGGCCGAGATCAAGCGCAAGGTCGACGAGGCCGCCAAGACGCTCGACCTCACCGAGCATCTCGAGCGCAAGCCGGCGAACCTCTCCGGTGGCCAGCGCCAGCGCGTCGCGATGGGCCGGGCGATCGTCCGCGAGCCGGCCGCGTTCCTCATGGACGAGCCGCTGTCGAACCTCGACGCGAAGCTCCGCGTCCAGATGCGCACGGAGGTCTCGCGGATCCAGCAGAGCCTCGGCGTCACGACGATCTACGTCACGCACGACCAGACCGAGGCGATGACGCTCGGTGACCGCGTCGCCGTCATGCGCGCCGGCGTCCTGCAGCAGGTCGACACGCCCCGCGAGCTCTACGAGCACCCGGTGAACCTCTTCGTCGCCGGCTTCATCGGCTCGCCGGCGATGAACTTCTTCCCCGCCCACGTCGACGGCGAGACGCTGAAGCTCCCGATGGGGGAGGTGCCGCTCCCCGACGGGCTGCGCAAGGGCCTCGAGTCCTCCGGTGCGGCGGGCGAGCTCATCGCCGGCCTGCGCCCCGGCGACATGGAGGACGCGGCGATCGTCGACGAGCGCCACCGCGACGAAGGCCACGTCTTCGAGGCGGACATCGAGCTCGTCGAGGCGATGGGCTCGGAGAGCTACGCGTACTTCAAGCTCGAGGGCGCCGCGGCCCAGGCCGACGAGCTCGCCGAGCTCGCGGCCGAGACCGGCGTCGCGGACCTCGGCGGCGGGCGGGACGCGCGGGTCACGGCCCGCCTGAGCGCGGAGTCCGACATCCGCTCGGGGACGAAGGCGAAGCTGTGGATGAACACCGCGCGCCTGCACCTCTTCAACCCGCAGGACGGCGCGGCGATCGGCCGTTAGTGACAGCTGACCTGCGGTGGGCGCGGGTGAGCTGTCACTCACCGCGCCGATGTGGGAGGAGGCCAGGTCTCAGCGCTCGCGACGCACGCGCTCGAGGAGCTCCGGGCTCCACTCGTGCGTCAGCGCGAGCCGGTAGCGCTCGCACCCGACCTCGAGGTAGGCGTCGGCCTCGGTGCCGCCGCCGCGCAGCCCGGCCTCGACGATCATCGCGACGACCGGCTCGAACTCGGTCGCGAACCACAGCGCCGCGGCGTCCTCGCGGTCGAGTACGTCCGGGCGGGTCTGCTGCGCGCGGAAGGCCCACGCCTCGACGCCCTCGGCGAGCGCACCGTAGCGCAGCGCGTCGCTCAGCACGACCCGGGCCGCCCGCTCCGGCGCGAGCGGCACGCGCTCGCGGAAGAGCCGCTCGTGGGACTTGCGGGGCAGGTCGGCGAGCGTCAGGCGGTGGTCCGCCCCGACGCGGGTGACGACCTCGACGACCGACGCGTCGATGGCGTCGCGGCCGAGCGCCCGGGCGACCGACACGCGGTGGTGGCCGTCGCGGACGAAGTACACGTCGCCGACCTGGTAGACGGAGATCGGCGGCAGCGACCCGCCCTCGCGCATGATCTTCGCGATCCGCTCCCAGCGGACGCGGACGGCGGGCGTCGTCGGGCGGAAGGCGCGGTCGAAGCCGGCCTGCGTGCGGCCGACGGTGCCGGCGATCGTGTCGAGGTCGATCGTCTGCAGCCCGGCGTCCCGCTCGCCGGTGCGGCCGAGCGCCGCGACGACCTCGTCGAAGGGGAGGATCGCGCCGACGTCGGGCCCACCCTGCAGGCGCCGGGTAAGCCGCGCGAAGGCCTGCTTCCGGCGGGCGCGGAGGAAGTCGTCGCCGGCGTCGGCGGACGAGAGGCCGGTGGGACCTGGCACACCTGCGGTGTACCCGGGCGAACGGCCCGTCAAGCAGTGGCGGCAGCAGCGGCGGCGGCGCGCCGCGCCGGGCTCCAGAGGAACCGCAGGGCGAGCCCCAGGCCGATCGCGACGGCGCCCGCGCCGAGGAGGAACGCGAGCCGGTAGCCGTGGGCGAGCGCGATGTGCTCGGCGACGCCGTGGTGGGAGAGCGCCTTCGTCCGCGCGGCCGCGATCGTCCCGAGCAGCGCGAGCCCGATCGCGCCGCCGATCTGCACCGAGACGTTGACCATGCCGGACGCGATGCCCGCGTCCTCGGGCGCGACGTCGGCGAGGGCCACCGTGATGAGCGTGAGGAACGAGGTGCCCGCCCCGACGCCGAGCGCCATGTAGGCGAGGAGCATCGCGGGCGCGTAGGGGGTCTGCGCCCCGGTCGTCAGGCCGAGCACCGCGAGGCTGACGGTGAGCGTCGCCATCCCGCCGACGAGGACCGGGAGGACGCCGATCCGCCGTACCAGCCGGTTCGTCAGGCCGAGCGAGAGCGCGGCGACGACGAGCGTCTGGGGAAGGAAGGCCGCGCCGGTGGCGACCGGGCCGTAGCCACGGACGCGCTCGAAGTAGAGCGACCCGAGGAAGAAGGAGGAGTACATACCGACGACGAGCATCGACCGCACGAGGCAGGAGACGACGAGCGTCCGCTGCCGCATGATCCGCGGCGGGAGGATCGGGTTGTCGAGGCGGCTCTCCAGGCGGGAGAAGGCGACGAGCAGGACGAGCGCGACGCCCGCCGTCGCGAGCGTCCCGGGCGATCCCGCGCCGTGGGCCTCGGAGTTGACGATCGCGAAGATGCCCGACATCGAGGCGACGGTGATGAGGACCGAGCCGAGGACGTCGACGCCCTCGCCCATCCCGAGCCCGCGGTCGCGCTCGAGGACCCGCCAGCCGAGGATGAGGCCGGCGATCCCGATGGGGACGTTGATGAAGAAGATCCAGTGCCAGCTGAACGACTGCGTGAGCAGGCCGCCGAGCAGGAGCCCCGTCGAGCCCCCGGCGACGCTGACGAACGTGTAGACGCCCATCGCCCGCGCGCGCTCCCGCGGGTCGGGGAACTCGATGACGATCAGGGCGAGGATCGCGGAGGCGGCGATCGCGCTCCCGACGCCCTGGCCGAAGCGCGCCACGATGAGGACCGCGGCGCTCCCCGCCAGGCCGCAGGCGACCGAGCCGAGCGTGAACACGACGAGGCCGGCGAGGAACATCTTCGTGCGGCCGATGAGGTCGCCGACCCGGCCGCCGAGCAGCAGGAAGCTGCCATAGGCGATGAGGTAGGCGTTCGGGATCCACGTCAGCGAGGAGTTGCTGAAGCGCAGGTCGGACTGGATCGCGGGCAGGGCGACGTTCACGATCGTCGCGTCGAGCACCATCATGAGCTGCCCGAGGCAGACGACGCCGAGGGCGATCCAGCGACGGCGCTCGGCGGTGTGGCGGCCGCCTCGGCCGGGCGGTCCAGCAGGTCCATCCGCCGCAGTCTAGACGGCGCGGAATGGGCCTTCCGCGAACGTGGCGTCCGGTCGCGTCGTCAGTTGCCCGTGTGGCCGCGCGGACCGCACCGAGCAGCCGATGCCGGCGCCGCGGACGGGAAATTGCCGGTCGTGACGGATATCCTGTTTCCGGTCTGACCGTCGATGCTGGCTTGTGCGGACCGCCGTAAGGGGACCCGTGGGTGTGATTTTCCTGTGACTTAAGCTCGCGCTGAGGTATCCATCGTCCGGGGCTGGCGTACACTCGTTCGACATGACGGAACGGGTCTTCACCGGTGCCGACGCCGAGCGTCCGGCCACCAACCCGGGCGCTGCGCCGCTGCGGATCGCCGTGATCGACACGGATTCGGGATTCCTGCAGGTGCTGTCCAAGCGTCTGGATCGTCTCGGCTGGGAGTACCGCGTCCTCGCGAGCGGCGTCCCCACCGACACGATGGTCGCGATGCGCCTCGGCGCCGTGGTCATCGATCTGAGCGTGCTCGGGCCCCAGGCCTGGGAGTACCTCGAGAAGGTCGCCACCGAGATGCCCGGCCTCGCGGTCGTCGTCTGCACGGGGCAGTCCACCGTCGCCCAGCGCGTGCGGGGCCTGCGGCTCGGGGCCGACGACTGGCTGCAGAAGCCGTGCCACCCCGAGGAGCTCATCGCCCGCGTGGAGGCCGTCGTGCGTCGTCGCCGCCGCTCCGAGGCACGCGTCGAGGCCGGGCCGATCGCCGCCGGCGAGATCGAGATCCGCGCCGACCGCTTCCAGGCCTTCGTGGACGGCCTCTCCATCGACCTCACCCGCCGCGAGTTCGAGCTCATCGAGCTGCTCGCGTCCGCCGAGGGCCGCGTCCTCGAGCGCGAGGAGATCTACCAGCGCGTCTGGGGCTACGCGATGGCCCGCGGCGACCGCTCGGTCGACGTCTTCGTCCGCAAGCTGCGGCAGAAGCTCGAGAAGGCCTCGCCCGGCTGGCGCTACATCCACACGCACTTCGGCGTCGGCTACCGGTTCTCGCCGGAGCTTGCGGACGACACGCTCCCGGGGGACGCGGAGGCCGGGGCGATCGTCGCCGCCGAGCCCGCTGCGGCGCCTGCCCCGGCGCGCCAGGCCTCGCCGGTCTGACGCACCTCGCCGCGCCGTAGACTGACGGTGTGAACAACGGTCTGCGGAACTTCGGGATCATCGCCGTCCTGGCCCTGGCGATCGTCGCCCTGCCGGGCGGCGGCAACACCGCGGCGCTCATCGGTGGCCTGTTCTCGACGCTCATCCTCGCGTCGCTCGTCTTCGCCGCCTGGCGGATGTATCGCGAGAACCGCGTCGCGCTCTACGCCCTCGGGGACCAGGACCGCGCCCTGCTCTACGGCGGCGTCGCGGGCGTCGTCCTCGCGGCGGCCGGGGCGAGCAAGCTGCTTCGCGGCTCGGGCCCCGGCGTGATCCTCTGGCTCGCCCTCGTCGGCGGCGCGATCTTCGCGTTCGTCACGGTCTACCGGAACTTCAAGGCCTACAACATCTGAGGCGGCGCCTCGGGGCGCGCGGCTGGTGCTCGTTCCGGTGCACCGGCGCGGTGGATGGGAATCCGCGGTCGACCGGCACCCCCGATCCTTCGACCAGCGTGGTGGCTCCGCCGGCCCGCGCACTTCCGTCGCATTCCCCGCGCAGAGCCCGCACAGGAACGGGGTAGCGCTGTAACAGGCCCCCGCGGCATCGTCGTCCCATGGCACGACACGGGGACGACAGGGGGCAGGCGAGCGTCGAGCTCGCGGGCCTGCTCCCGCTCATCGCGGCCCTCGTGGTGCTGCTGTGGCAGGCGGTGGTCGCGGGACAGGCGGTGTGGCTCGCCGGGACGGCTGCCCGTGCCGCCGCCCGGGCCGAGGCCGTCGGGGGCGACCCCGCGGCCGCGGCCCGCGCCACGCTCCCGCCCGCGCTGAGACGCGGCCTGCGTGCCGAGCCCGAGCCGGACGGGGGGGTGCGCCTGCGGCTGCGCGTCCCGACCGTCGTGGGCGACCACCGGCTGGTGTCGGTCACCGCGCGGGCACGCTTCCGCCCGCAGGAGGGGTGAGGTGCGGGCTTCGCACGGCCGGGAGGCCGGGCAGGGGACCGTGGAGCTCGTCGCGCTCCTGCCGCTCGTCGTCGTCGTCGCACTTGCTGCCGCGCAGCTCCTCGCCGCGGGAGTCGCGCGTGAGCTCGCCGCCCATGCGGCGGAGAACGGCGCCATCGCGCTCGCCGACGGTGAGGACGCGGGCGACGCCGTGCGGACCGCCCTGCCGGGGTGGGCGCGCGGTGCCGTCCGCGTCGTCGTCCGCGGCCGCGAGGTCCGGGTGCGGCTCACGCCGGTCACCGTCTTCCCAGGGGCGGGACGCGCGCTGGCGTCGGAGGCACGGGCCGACGCGGGGCCCGCGGCCGGCGCGGGTCCGGGCGGGGCGCGCGGCCCTGCGCCGACGGCGCTCGGCGCCGTGTCGGCGCCGACACGCGACGACCCCGGCGCGGCGCCCGCCGCCGACCACGGCGACGCGGCTGCCGCGGCGGCACGCGCCGGTTCATCCTCACGCGTCGACGGCGAGGCGCCGTGAGCGCGCTCGCCGCACGCGTCGCCGCGTTCCTCGTCGCTCCGGCCTTCCCGGCGGCCGGCGAGGCGGCAGGCGACCGCGACGATCACGACGGTCGTGACCTCGCTGCCGCCCTGCCGCCCATCGCGGGCGACCGGGACGCGCAAGCGCGGGCCGCGGGGCGAGCAGCCTCGACCCCGCCGTCGGCGCAGATCACGCTGCTCGGCGGCGGTGGCGCCGCCGGTCCGCTCGCCGTCGACGTCGCGCGGGCGGTGGCCACCCGTGAGCGCCGGCGCGTCGCCGTGACCGCCGTCTGGGGCGGTCCCGCCCCCGCCGCGCCACGGGGCCCGGCGATCGCCCGCGCGGAGCGGCTGGCCGTGGAGCTCGCCGCGCTGCCGGTGCTGTCGGCCGGCGCCGTCACCGCCGGAGGCACGGGGATCGTCGTCGTGCTGCCCGCCGACCCGTCGTCCGCGGTGGCGGCGCTCGGCGACGTCCGCGCGGCCGCGGGCGGCGATGCCTCGCTGGTCCTCGTGGTCGGCGCGCCACGGCCGGCGGCCCTCGACCGGGTCCTCGCCGATCAGGACGTCATCGCGCTCGTCCTCCCGGCCGACGCCGTCGCGGGCCTGGAGGCTCTCGCGGTCGAGGCGCTCGGTGCCCTCGCGCCCGGCGCCGCGGTCGTGACGGTCGCCGTCCCGGGGACGGCGCTCCCCCGTCCGCTGCGCCACCGGCCGCTCGTCCGCCGGATCGTCGACGCCCTGGACGGCCCCGATGCGTGAGGACCGCGGCCAGGCCTCCGTCCTCCTCGTGGGGCTGCTCGCCGCGATCCTCGTCGGGGCGCTCGTGCTCGGCGGGGTCGCGACCGGGCTCGGCGGACGCGGCGACCAGCAGCAGGCCGCCGACCTCGCGGCCCTGGCGGCCGCGCGGGCGCTCCAGGAGGCCTACCCGCACGGTCTTCGAGCCCACGGAGGTCGACGGCCTGCCGAACCGCAACCACCTCGAGCGGGAGCAGTACCTCGCGCTCGGCCGCCGCGCCGCCGAGCGGACCGCTCGGCGCAACGGGGTGCAGCAGGTCGCGGTGACCTACCCGGACGGGGACCGCTCGCCCGCCCCGGTGCGGGTCCGCGTGCGGGTGCTCGACGACCTCACGGTGTCCGGTGAACCCACCGACGTCGACCCCGGCCCGGCCGGCGGCGTTCGCGCGGACGCCGAGCTCGTGCCGGCGGGCACGCTCGGCTACGCGTCGGGCGACGCGGCGCAGGGGGAGTACCCGGGGCCGTACGCCTACCGCTCGGGCAAGCCCATGCGCCCCGACGTGGCCGTCGCGTTCGACCGGCTCGCGGCCGGGGCGGCGAGGGCCGGCATCACGCTCTACGTCGTCAGCGGCTACCGCAGCAACGCCGAGCAGGCCGTCCTCTTCGCCGCCCATCCGGACCCGAAGTGGGTCGCGCCGCCGGGCACGTCGCTGCACCGCCTCGGCACCGAGCTCGACCTCGGCCCGGCGACCGCCTACGGCTGGCTCGACGCGCACGCCGGCGACTACCATTTCGTGCGCCGGTACCCGTGGGAGCCGTGGCATTTCGGGTACACGCTGAACGCCTCGTCGAGCGCGCGCGGGGCGACGAGCGTGGGGGTCGCGGACCGCCGGACCTCGCTGCCGAGCTTCGTCCCGGCGCGGTACGCCCCGCTCCTCGCACGGGCGGCGCAGCGGTGGAACGTCTCCGCGGCGCTGCTCGCGGCGCAGCTGTACCAGGAGTCCGGGTTCAACCCGTTCGCCCGGTCGGGGGCGGGTGCGCAGGGGATCGCGCAGTTCATGCCGGGAACCGCGGCGCAGTACGGCCTGATCGACCCGTTCGACGCGCCGGCGGCCATCGAGGCGCAGGCCCACCTCATGCGGGACCTCCTGCGGCAGTTCGGCTCGGTGCCGCTCGCGCTGGCGGCGTACAACGCGGGACCGAAGCGCGTGCAGGCGTGCGGGTGCATCCCGCCGATCCCCGAGACCCAGGCGTACGTCGCCGCGATCCTCGGGCTGCTCCACGGCGCGGGCGACCCGTCCGGCGCCGGCGCGGCGACGCTTGCGGTGAGGCTCGTGCGATGAGGCCGCCGGCGCCCGGCGGCCGGCCAGGGATGCGCGGGAGGGCGGGGCGCCTACATCCGGACGTCGATGCCGACGTCGTAGACGTGCTTGCTCACCATCGAGCCGACGCCGTCGGGCGGGGACATCGACTGCAGCACGGGCTCGCTCGCGTCCAGGTCGGCCTCGCTGGCGAAGAGCCCGATCATGAGCGCTCGGCCGGCGTCCGGCTCGACGAGCATCGTGAACCCGGTGCTGACGACCCCTTCCGGCGGCCCGGAGGGGGCACGCTGCTGCATCTCGGCGGCGGCGGCGCGGAGGGCATCGGCACTGCCGCCCTCCCAGGCGGTGACTCGAGCGAGCATGACGGGAGGCCTTTCTGTCGGACGTGGCTGAAGAGCGCCTACGCGCCGACGATACGCCCGGCGACCAAGGCCCGACAAGCAGAATTCCGGAAGGTTGCGGCAGATGACGCGCGAGCGACGATGCTCGACGCCGGATGCACCTCATCGGTGCATCCGGCGTCACGCATCGGGTCAGGCGCCGACCGCGACCGCCACCGGCGCCAGGGTCACCGCGATCCCGTTCAGGATCGCGGTCCCGCTCAGCGGCTCGAGGTCCTGGTCGTCGGCGAGGACGTTCGAGTTCACGCCGGCGTGTGCGGTGGCGACCGCCATCGCGGTGCCGGGCTGGTCGTGACCCCAGCCGTGGGGGATCGACACGACGCCCGGCATGACGTCGTCGGTGACCTGGACGGGGACCTCGATCGTGCCGGTCCGGGCGCTCACGATCGTCGGCTCGCCGTCGGTGAGACCGAGGCGGGCGGCGTCGTCGGGGTGGACCCAGACGGTGCAGCGGTCCTTGCCCTTCACGAGCGGCTCGAGGTTGTGCATCCACGAGTTGTTCGACCGCAGGTCACGCCGCCCGACGAGGCGGAGCGGGCGGTCGGGCGCGTCGGAGTCCGCTTCGGCGGCCCAGGCGACGAGCCGCTCGTGGAGGCGGTCGACGTCGGCGACGAGGGCCTCGGGGGCGAGCTCGATCTTTCCCGACGGCGTCCGCAGCACGTCGGGAAGGCGCGGCTTGAGGGCCCCGAGGTCGATGCCGTGCGGTGCCGCCTCGAGCGCCGCGAGCGACAGGGTCCCGTCGCCGGCACCGAAGCCGTCGCCGTACGGGCCCACGCGGAGCAGCAGGTCGAGGAGCCGCTCGGGGCCGACGCGCGGGGCGAGCGCCGCCAGGATCTCGTCGACCTCGCGGCCGGCGATGGGGGAACCGGTCGTCCCGGCCTCGCGGCGCACCGCCTCGCCCGCGACGAAGGCGTCGATCGCGCCGACGTCCGCGTCCGGCCCCTGGCCGGTGACGACGCCGACGAGGCGCAGGAGGGTGCGCCACTCGGTGGGCGTGCCCTCCGGCGGGTCGAAGAGCGGCGGCGAGTAGTTCGCGACGTCGCGCACCCCGAACGCGTAGAGCGCGACGTCGTAGTGGGAGCGCTCGAGGGGGGACAGGCCGGGCAGGATGACGTCGGCGTGGCGGGTCGTCTCGTTGAGGTAGATGTCGATCGCCACCATGAAGTCGAGCTCGCCGAGGGCGCTCGCGAGCCGGTCGCTGTTCGGCGTCGAGACGGCCGGGTTGCCGGCGACGGTGATGAGCGCGCGGATCTGGCCGGCACCGGGCGTCTGGATCTCCTCGGCGAGGACCGACGCGGGCAGCTCACCGAAGACCTCACCGAGCCCGCGGACGCGCGAGCTGAAGCGACCGGTACGGACCCCGCGTCCGCGACCGGGTGCGCCGCTCGTGTTGGGCGAGCCCACGGCGGGGGTCGAGAACATCGCCCCGCCGGGCCGGTCGAGGTTGCCGGTGAGGACGTTCAGGACGTCGACGAGCCACGAGGCCGTCGTCCCGAAAGCGGTCGTCGTGGTGCCGATGCGCCCGTAGACGGCGGCGGACGGCGCGGCGGCGAGTTCACGCGCGAGGCGCCGGATCGTGCCGGCGTCGATCCCGCAGGCGGCGGCGACCTCCTCGGGCGGGAATCCCTCCGCGAGCTCGACGACGCGATCGACGCCGTCGACGAGGCCGTCGAGGTGCTCGCCCGGCGCGACGAGACCCTCGGTGACGAGGACGTTGACCATCGCGAACAGCAGGAGGGCGTCGGTGCCGGGACGGACGAAGACGTGCTCGTCGGCGACCTGCGCGGTACGGGTGCGCCGCGGGTCGACGACGACGACCTTGCCGCCGCGCTCCTGGATCGCGCGCAGCCGGCCGCGCACGTCGGGCGCGGTCATGAGCGAGCCGTTCGACGCGAGCGGGTTCGCGCCGAGGATGAGGAGGTGGTCGGTGCGGTCGAGGTCGGGGATCGGGACGCTCAGCGCGGTGCCGAACATGAGCCCCGAGGCGAGCTGCTTCGGGTACTGGTCGACGGTCGAGGCGGAGGTGATGTTCTTCGTCCCGAGCGCCTTGAGCAGCACGCGGGTGTAGAGCAGCAGCGAGAGGTTGTGCGCGCCGGGATTGCCGAGGTACGCGGCGACCGCGTCCCGGCCGTGCTCGGCGAGGATGGGGGAGAGGCGGCGGTCGATCTCCGCGAAGGCCTCGTCCCACGTCGCCTCGCCGAAGCTCCCGTCGGGCTGCTTGACGAGCGGGACCCGCAGGCGGTCAGGGTCCTCGTGGAGCGCCGCGAGCGAGCCGCCCTTCGGGCAGATGAAGCCCTTGGAGAAGACGTCGTCCTCGTCGCCGCGGATCTTCGTCACCCGCCCGTCGACGGCGGTCACCTGCAGTCCGCAGGTCGCCTCGCACAGGGGACAGGTCTGCACGCTCACGGTCTCGCCCATGCCTCTGACCCTATCCTCGGTCACGGTGAGTTCCAACGGGCAATCAGAGGGTCGCAGGGCCCGCCTGGCCGCACAGCGCAAGAAGCTCCCCGATGGTCCCGGCGTCTACCTGTTCCGGGACGAGAAGGGGAAGGTCATCTACGTCGGGAAGGCCATCTCCATCCGCAAGCGGGTGTCGTCGCACTTCTCGAACCCGGTGACGCGTGGCGCCGTCGAGATGACGGACGTCATCGACAGCGTCGAGTTCGTCCTCGTCTCCTCCGAGACCGAGGCGCTGCTCGCGGAGCAGGGCTTCATCAAGCAGTACCGGCCCCGGTTCAACATCCGGCTGCGGGATGACAAGAGCTACCCGTACATCGCGATCTCGATGGACGAGGACTACCCGCGGGTGTACTTCACGCGGGAGCGGCACCGGCGCAGCCGGCTGTACTTCGGCCCGTACTCGAACGCGAAGCGCGTGCGGTCGACGCTCGACACGCTCGGGAAGGTCTTCATGATCCGCTCGTGCACCGGGCCCGAGCCCGGCCGGCGCAGCGGGTCGCCGTGCCTGGACTTCCACATCAAGCGGTGCGGGGCGCCGTGTGTCGGCTACGTCACGAAGGAGGAGTACCGGGAGGGGATCGACGGGGTCGTCCGCTTCCTCTCCGGCCGCTACCGCGACATCGAGCTCGAGCTCGAGCAGCGGATGAAGGACGCCGCCGCGGTGCAGGAGTACGAGCAGGCCGCGGTCGAGCACAACCGGCTGCGCGCGGTGCGGTCGCTGCTCGAGCGCCAGCGGGTCTCCAAGGAGTCGGTCGGCACGCTCGACTGCGTCGCGATCGCCGTCGAGGGGACGGACGCGAACGCGCAGGTCTTCCAGATCCGCGACGGCGTCCTCTCCGACCGCCAGTCCTTCTACCTCGAGAACCTCACCGAGTCGCCGATCGGCGAGGTCGCGCGCGAGTTCGTCCTGCAGTACTACGCGGGGGCGATCGCGATCCCGCCGCAGATCGTCGTCCAGGGCGGCTTCGAGGACGCCGAGGCGACGGCCGGCGCGCTGAGCGAGCGGCGCGGGTCCAAGGTCGAGGTGCGGCTCGCCGAGCGCGGCGACAAGCGGCGGCTGCTCGACCTCGCGGAGCGCAACGCGCAGCTCGCGCTCGACCAGGAGAAGCTGAAGTCCGAGCGCAAGCGCCAGCAGCGCGTCGAGGCGCTCGACGGCCTGCAGGACGCGCTCGGCCTCGACGTCCTGCCGCTGCGGATCGAGTGCTTCGACATCTCGACGCTCATGGGGACGCACACCGTCGCCTCGATGGTCGTCTTCGAGGGGGGCGCGCCGAAGAAGTCCGACTACCGGCGCTTCACGATCCGCGGGAACACCGAGGGCGTGCCGGACGACTTCGCGGCGATGGAGGAGGTGCTCTCGCGGCGGCTGAAGCAGTGGGAGGCCCAGCAGGACCTCAGCCCGCACGACCCGAACCGCAACGAGTCCTTCGCGACGCTCCCGAACGTCGTCGTCATCGACGGCGGGCCGGGGCAGCTCGCGGCCGGGCTCCGCGCGCTCGACGGCTGGCGGGAGCGCGGCGTCGCGATCGTCTCGCTCGCCAAGCGCATCGAGGAGGTCTTCACGCCCGGCGTCCGCGAGCCGATCCGCCTCGCGCACGACACGCCCGAGCTGCAGCTGCTGCAGCGGGTCCGCGACGAGGCGCACCGGTTCGCGATCAGCCACCACCGCATCCGCCGCGACGGTGCGATGCTCACGAGCGCGCTCGACTCGCTGCCCGGCGTCGGCCCGGCGCGCAAGCGGGTCCTGCTGAAGCACTTCGGCTCCCCGGAGGCGGTGCTCAGCGCCTCCCGCGAGGACCTCGAGGCGGTGCCCGGCCTGCCGGGGAAGACCGCCCGCGAGGTCTTCACCTTCCTGCACCGGACCTCGGGCTGAGGCCGGGGGCGGGGGACCGCCTCCGGGCGCCTTGCCCGACCCGGACGGCCCCTAGGACCGCTTCGGCGCGCTGGCCTCCAGGGCCGCCCACCCGACGTCCGCCTCGCGCAGCGCGTGCTCGGCGGCGACCCCGCCGCGCAGCCCGAAGAGGCGCTTGGCGAGCAGGAGGTAGACGACGACCGCGACGTTGAGGACGAACGCGCCCGCCTTGAAGACCGTGAGGTGGTGGGCGAGCTCGTAGACCTCGACGGGCAGGAGCGACGCGGTGACGATGAGCGTCAGGTACTCGGCCCAGCGTCTCGCGTACCAGAGGCCGACCGCCTCGACGCCCTCGACGAGCGCGTAGACGAGGGCGACGACGGCGAACAGATGCAGGCGCGAGGACTGCAGCGAGAAGAGCCGGTCGACGTCGTGGAACAGCCCGCTCTTCGCGTGCGCGTCGCTCGCGACGCCGCCCTGCAGGTCGGTGACGACCCGGTAGACGGTGTGCTTCAGGTCGGCGCGGTTCGCGCTGAAGAGGAGGATCGCGCCGGAGATGGCCGCGAGGACGAGGAAGTGGAGCGCGCGGTCGACCGCGATGAGCCGCAGGATGATGCGGTCGCGCAGCGGGCGCCCGCGGAGCGGCAGCTCGATGTCGTCCCGGTCGGGCGGGAACTCGCGGGTCCGTGGAACACCGCCCACCCCGCCCACGCCGTGCTCGGCGACCGGCAGCCACGAGTCGCAGCGCAGGCAGCGGTGCCAGCGGACGCCGTCGCGGTCCTCGGCGAGGACGGCGTCCTCCGGGCGCAGGCGCCGCGCGTCGAGGCCGACGAGCAGGTGGCCGCTCGTCCCGCATACGAGCAGCTCCCAGTGAAAGCGCGGGACGAACCGCGCCGGCCGCTCGTGACGGACCCCCGGGAGCGGGCGCGGCTGGGCGGGCGACGGCACGCGTCGAGCGTAGTGGTGCGCGAACGGCCCCGCCACGGCGCCCGGCCCGGCCGGTCATCATGCAGGGCATGGTCCCCACCCCCGAGGATGCGCCCGGCCCGCCGGCCACGGCGACCCCCGCGCCGGACGCCACGCCCTCGCGGCTCCAGGACCTCGTCGTCATCACCGGCTTCAGTGGCGCCGGCAAGTCGACGGCGATGAACGTGTTCGAGGACGCCGGCTACTTCTGCGTCGACAACCTGCCGCCGGAGATGATCCGCAGCCTCGTCGACCTCTTCATGCACGAGGGGTCGAAGGTCGAGCACGCCGCCGTCGTCTCCGATGTCCGCGGCGGTGAGTTCTTCGAGACGCTGAGCGCCGTCGTCGACGGGATGGCGACGCTCGAGGTCGCCCACCGCCTGCTCTTCCTCGACGCCGACGAGCAGACGCTCATGAACCGCTACAAGGAGACGCGCCGCCGGCACCCGCTCGCGCCGCACTCGTCGATCGCGACCGGGATCGCGGCCGAGCGCTCGGTCCTCGAGCCGCTCAAGCAGCGGGCCGATTTCGTCGTCGACACGACGGGCCTCAGCGCCGCCGAGCTGCGGCGCCGCATCGCCGCCGAGTACCTGCCGCGCCAGAGCGCCGGCCGCCTCGCCGTCACCTTCCAGTCCTTCGGGTTCAAGCACGGCCCGCCGCGCGACGCCGACCTCTCCTTCGACGTCCGCTTCCTCCCGAACCCGCACTACGTCCCGGACCTGCGGATGCTCACGGGGCGCGACCAGCGCGTCGTCGACTACGTCGCCCGCGAGGGGCACCTCGCCGACTTCTACGAGCGGCTCATCCCGCTGCTCGACTTCCTCCTGCCGCAGTACCAGGCCGAGGGCAAGTCGCACCTCATGGTCGCGGTCGGCTGCACCGGCGGCCGCCACCGGTCGGTCGCGATCGCCGAGCACCTCGCCGCGCGCTACCGCGATCGCGAGGACCTCTTCGTCGAGGTGGCCCACCGGGACGCCGACCGGGCGAAGCCCTAGGGCCCAGCCCTGACCGTCCGCCGCACCGGCGACGATTCCGGGCTGATGTTCGACCACATCGGCCTGGAGGTCTCCGACCTCGCCCGCTCCGCCGCGTTCTACGACGCGATCATGCACCGCCTCGGCGGCCGCCGCATGCACGAGTCGCCGCGCGCGATCGCCTACGGGCGCACCCGCGCGTCGCTGTGGATCGTCGAGCGCGGCGGCGCCGTCCCGCAGGCGGGCGCCGCGTCGTGGGGGCACGTCGCGCTCACCGCCGTCGGCAAGGCCGCGGTCGACGCGGCGTACGAGGCGGGGATCGCCGCGGGGGGCACCGACGACGGCCCGCCCGGCCCGCGGCCGCAGTACGGCTCCCGCTACTACGCCGCTTACCTGTGCGACCCCGACGGGGTCCGCGTGGAGGTCGTCGCCGGGGCGCATTGAGTAAGGTCCGGCGCACTGTCGAGCGCCCGGGTCGCCAGCTGAGCGGGTCCCCAGCTCACGATTCACCACCCTCCAGGAAGGTCCGATCACATGTCCGTACGCGTCGGCATCAACGGCTTCGGCCGCATCGGCCGCAACGTTTTCCGCGCTGCCAAGGCGGCAGGCGCCGACATCGAGTTCGTTGCGTTCAACGACCTCACCGACAACGCCACGCTGGCGCACCTCGTGAAGTACGACTCGATCCTCGGGCCGTTCCCGGGGACCGTCGAGGCGTCGGACGCCGGCATCGTGATCGACGGCACGGAGATCCGCGTCTTCGAGGAGAAGGACCCGGCGAAGATCGACTGGAACTCGGTCGGCGCCGACATCGTCATCGAGTCGACCGGCTTCTTCACGAAGGCCGAGGCCGCGAGCGCCCACATGGGCGGCTCGGTCAAGAAGGTCGTCATCTCCGCGCCCGCGAGCGGCGAGGACATCACGGTCGTCCTGGGCGTGAACTTCGACCAGTACGACAAGGAGCAGCACCACATCATCTCCAACGCGTCGTGCACGACGAACTGCCTCGCGCCGTTCGCCAAGGCGGTCAACGACGCGGTCGGCATCGAGCACGGCCTCATGACGACGATCCACGCGTACACGGGTGACCAGCGCCTGCTCGACGCGCCGCACGCCGACCTGCGCCGCGCGCGCTCGGCCGCGACGAACCTCGTCCCCGCGTCGACCGGCGCCGCGAAGGCCGTCGGCCTCGTCCTTCCGGAGCTCAAGGGCAAGCTGTCCGGCTTCGCGGTCCGCGCCCCCGTCCCGACGGGCTCGGTCGTCGACCTGACGATCCGCACCGCGCGCGAGACGACGGTCGAGGAGATCAACGCCGCGGTCAAGGCGGCGGCGGACGGCCCGATGAAGGGCATCCTCGCCTACACCGAGGACCCGATCGTCTCGAGCGACATCGTCACCGACCCGCACAGCTCGATCTTCGACTCGCTGCTCACCGCGCAGATCGACGGCCGCCTCGTGAAGGTCGTGTCCTGGTACGACAACGAGTGGGGCTACTCGAACCGCGTCGTCGATCTCGTCCAGCAGATCCTCTAGGACGCAGTGGGCGACGGCACGGAAGCTCCGCGGATGCGGACCCTCGACGACCTGGAGCTCGACGGCGCGCGCGTCGTCGTCCGCGTGGACTTCAACGTCCCGCTCGACGGCCTCCGGATCACCGACGACACCCGCATCCGCGCGGCGCTGCCGACGATCGCCGCGCTGCGCGAGCGCGGCGCCGCGCAGATCGTGCTGCTCGCCCACCTCGGGCGCCCGAAGGCGCGCGAGCCGGAGTTCTCGCTCGCCCCCGTCGCCGCCCGCCTCGGGGAGCTGCTCGGCCTCGACGTGCCGCTCGCCTCCGAGCCGGAGCGCGACGAGCTCGGCGACGGCCCCGTCGTCATGGTCGAGAACGTCCGCTACTTCCCGGGGGAGACGAAGGACGACGCGGACCTCGCCGCCCGCTACGCGGCGCTCGGCGACGTCTACGTCGACGACGCCTTCGGGGCCGCACACCGCGCGCACGCGTCGAACCACGGCGTCGCGAAGCTCCTCCCCTCGGCCGCCGGCCTCCTGCTGCAGCGCGAGGTGGAGACGCTCACCGGCATCCTGGCGAACCCCGGCCGCCCGCTCGTGGCGATCGTCGGCGGGTCGAAGGTGACGGACAAGATCGGCGTCCTGGAGGCCTTCCTCGACCGCGCGGACACCGTCCTCGTCGGCGGCGCCATGTGCTTCCCGTTCTTCGCCGCCCAGGGCATCGGCGTCGGGTCCTCGCTCTGCGAGGAGGAGGGCATCGAACCGGCGCGGCAGGTGCTGGTGAAGGCCCGGGAGGGGCAGCTCAGGCTCCCCGTCGATCTGACGCTCGGCCGGTCGTTCGCGGCCGACACCGAGACGCAGCACGTCGACGGCACCGAGACGCCGGACGGCTGGATGGGACTCGACGTCGGCCCGAGGACCGCCGCGGAGTACGCGGCGATCATCGAGGCCGCCGGCTCCGTGTTCTGGAACGGCCCGATGGGCGCCTTCGAGCTCGAGCCGTTCGAGCCGGGCACCCGGGCCGTCGCCGAGGCGATGGCGAGGACGTCGGCCACCACGGTGGTCGGCGGCGGCGACAGCGCAGCGGCCCTGAAGCAGTTCGGCCTGGATGATCAGGTCACCCATCTCTCCACCGGAGGCGGCGCCTCCCTGGAGCTCATCGAGGGCAAGCGCCTTCCCGGAGTCGAGGTTCTTTCGTCATGAGTCGCACCCCCTTCATCGCGGGCAACTGGAAGATGCACAAGACGGTCGAGGAGGCCGAGGAGTTCATCCAGGGCCTGCTTCCCCGCGTCTACGCGGCGGACGCCGTGGACGTCGGGATCTGCGTCCCGTACACGGCGCTGACGCCGATGGTCGACTCGACCCGCGGCTCGCGCGTCGGCGTCTACGCCCAGAACATGCACTGGGCCGACCAGGGCGCGTACACCGGCGAGGTGAGCGCCCCGATGCTCACCGAGCTCGAGGTGACGGGCGTCGTCCTCGGCCACTCCGAGCGCCGCCAGTACTTCGGCGAGACCGACGAGGCGCTGCAGAAGAAGGTCCCCGTCGCCCTCGCGGCCGGCCTCACGACGATCCTCTGCGTCGGCGAGACCGAGGACGAGCGCGAGCGCGGCGACACCGAGCGCAAGCTCCGCCACCAGATCCTCGAGGGCCTCGAGAAGGTCCCGCTCGACCGCCTCGGCGAGGTCGTCATCGCCTACGAGCCGATCTGGGCGATCGGCACCGGCCTCACCGCGACCCCGCAGCAGGCGCAGGACGCCTGCGCGTTCTGCCGCGCGCTCGTCGCCCACTTCTCCAAGGACGCCGCCGAGAAGGTGCGCGTGCTCTACGGCGGGTCGGTCAAGCCCGACAACGCCAAGGAGCTCCTCGCCCTCGCGGACGTCGACGGCGCGCTCGTCGGCGGCGCCTCGCTCGACCCGGACTCGCTCGGCGACATCGTGGATGCGGCCGCCTGAGTCGACTGCGTCGACCGGTCGCCCGCATCCACTGCGAGTTCCTCGGCTGCGCCTCGGAACGTCGCGTCTTCACCACCACCAACCGGAGCATCTGACATGAGCCATCCGAGCGTCTGCCTCGTCATCCTCGACGGCTGGGGGCTGGCGCCGGAGGGTCCCGGCAACGCGGTCTCGCTCGCGCACACGCCCGTGTTCGACGAGCTGTGGGACCGCTACCCGCACACGCAGCTCACCGCCTGCGGGCGGGCCGTCGGCCTCCCCGAGGGGCAGATGGGCAACTCGGAGGTCGGCCACCTGAACCTCGGGGCGGGCATGATCGTCCGCCAGGACCTCACGCGGATCGACGACGCCGTCGCGGACGGCTCGCTCGCGGCGAACGACGTGCTCCGCGCCGCCTTCGAGGGCTTCGAGCGCGTGCACCTCGTCGGACTCGTGTCGGACGGGGGCGTGCACTCCTCGCTCGAGCACCTCGGCGCGCTCATCGAGCTCGGCACCTCGCTCGGGGTGAAGGAGCTCGTCGTCCACGCCTTCACCGACGGCCGCGACACGCTGCCGAAGGCGGGGGCGGGGTTCCTCGCCACCGTCGACGGCTGGTGCGCGGACGCGACCGCGAAGGGCACCGCCGCCCGCGTGGGGACCGTCATCGGCCGCTACTTCGGCATGGACCGCGACAAGCGCGAGGAGCGGACCGGCGCCGCGCTCGATCTCATGGCCGACGGGACCGCCGAGCACCACGCGGACACCGGCGAGGCCGCGGTCGCCGCCGCCTACGAGCGTGGCGAGACCGACGAGTTCGTCACCGCGACCACCGTCGGCGGCGACTCGCGGATCCGCCCGGAGGACTCGGTCCTCGCCTTCAACTTCCGGCCCGACCGGATGCGGCAGATCACCGCCGCGCTCGCCCCGAAGGTCGCGCGCTACACGTGCCTGACCGAGTACGACGAGACGTGGGAGTGGCCCGTCGCCTTCGGCCCCGACCGGCCGGCGATCACGCTCGCGCAGGTCATCGCCGACGGCGGCGGCCGCCAGGTGCACGCCGCCGAGACGGAGAAGTACCCGCACGTGACGTACTTCTTCAACGGCGGTGAGGAGGTGCCCTACGAGGGTGAGCGGCGCGAGGTCGTCGCCTCCCCGCGGGACGTCGCGACCTACGACCTGAAGCCCGAGATGAGCGCGCGCGCGGCGGCCGACGCGTTCCTCGCGGCCTGGGGGCAGGACGCCCCGCAGCTCGGCGTCATCAACTTCGCCAACGCGGACATGGTCGGCCACACCGGCGTCATCCCCGCCGCGGTCGAGGCGATCGAGACCGTCGACCGCTGCCTCGGGGACATCGTCCTCGCCGTGCAGCGCTCCGGCGGCGCGCTCGTCATCACCGCCGACCACGGCAACGCCGACCACATGCTCGAGCCGGACGGCTCGCCGAACACCGCCCACTCGCTCAACCCCGTCCCGCTCATCGTCACCGACGAGGACGTAGGACCGCTGCGCAGCGGCGGCGTCCTCGCCGACGTCGCGCCGACGGTCCTCGAGCTCCTCGGCATCCCGCAGCCCGCGGAGATGACCGGGACGTCGCTGCTCGGCTGAGCGGGGACGCCCACCGAAGACCGTCTGCTGCCGACCTCGCCACTCGTGTCCGCGCGGGAGCTGCCGATAAGACAGGTGATGGACGCTGCCTGCCCGCCCCCGACGTCCCGCCTGCGTCGGGCACCGTTGCTCGCTGCGATGAGCGCGCTGCTCCTGCTGGCCGGCGGGGGAGGCGACCCCGCGCGGGCTGCGGACGTGCCCGACGGCACCCCGGTGGCCGGGACCTCCGGCAGCGCGGGCATGCCGTACGCGGCGACATCGCTCGGTGCGCTTCCGCCGGCACCGCTCGACCGTGAGAGCGCCATCGAGGGTGCCGCCGGCCGGCAGGAGGCGGGCCGGAGGGATGACGTCGCCGGTGCGCAGAACCGCGAGGGCGGTCGGCTGACAGAGCCCCGACCGAACCCGGCCTCGCCCGCGACCCCGCGACCGCGGCGCACGCTGCTGCGGTCTGCGCGCAGCGCCGTCACCGGTTCCTTCGGGTTCCCCGGCCCGACCTACGCCGATACGCACGCGTTCCCGCCGGACACGCAGGGCGATGTCGGCCCGCGGCAGTACGTCGTGACGATGAACGGCCGCTTCCGCTCGTACGACAAGACCACGGGGCAGCCGGACGGAGCGCTCGACGCCGACTCGAGCGCGTTCTTTGCGACCGTGATGACGCCGCCCACATCCGACAACTTCACGACCGACCCGCACATCCGCTACGACCGTCTCAGCCAGCGCTGGTTCATCGTGATGATCGACGTGCCGGGGAGGCAGGGCAACACTCCGAATCGCCTGATGCTCGCGGTGTCCGACGGCCCGAACGTCACCGCGACCGGCTGGACGTTCTTCCAATGGTCCGAGGACCTCGGCGGCGGCAGCGACTCCCGGTTCGCCGACTACCCGACCCTCGCCGTCGATGCGAACGCCCTGTACATCGGAGTCAACCTCTTCGTCGCGGGCACCTCGGTGGGCGCTGGTAACGGCGCCTACGCCGGCAGCCGTGCCTATGTCGTCCGTAAGAGCTCGGTCCTCGGCGCGGGCCCGGTGGTGGTCACGAAGTTCGCGACCGGCGACGCGACGAGCGGGCTCTTCACACCGCAGGGCGCGGACGACCGGACCGGTTCGAGCGCGAGCGGATGGTTCGCCGGCGTCGACCAGACGACGTTCGGCACGATCGACTTCCGGAAGGTCGTCGACCCCGGGGGCAGCCCGTCGCTGCTGTCGGCGACCGTCAGCGTGCCCGGCACGGCATTCCCCGCGCCGGTCCCCCATCTCGGAAACACCGCCGGCCCCGCGGGCTACATCGATGCGATCGACGACCGTCTCTACAGCGCGACGCTGCGAGGCGGACACCTCTGGACGGCGCAGAGCATCGGCATCGATCGCACCGGAGCGGCTTCCTCGGCGCCTGACCGGGATGGCGCGCGCTGGTACGACTTCGACGTGTCGTCCGGATCTCCGGTCCTCGCCGACTCGGGCACCGTCGCCGACACCTCCGTCTCCTCCGCGCCGCTGAGCTACACGCTCCCGACCGTGAACGTCAACGGCCAGGGGACGGTCGCCATGGGCGGAACGGTGGCCGGAGCGTCGGCCTACATCAACGCGTTCTTCACCAGTCGGCGTGCCACGGACGCCGTCGGCGCCATGGACCCGCCGACGCTCGCCACCGCTGCCAGCGCGCCCTACAACCCGCCGGGGGACCCCGGGGGGAGCGGAGGCCGGCGCTGGGGCGACTACTCCCTCGTCTCCGTCGACCCCGTCGACGACCAGACCATGTGGTCGGTGCAGGAGTACACCGCCGCACCCGACCTCTACGGCACGCGGATCACGCGTCTCCTCGCCCCGTCACCCGTCGCGACGGCCGCCTCACCTCGGACGCTGACTGGCGGCGGAGCGGTGACGAGGGTCGTCGTCAGCGGCTCGGGCTTCTTCGATCCCGGCGCCGGATTCCCGGCGCGCCTGACGCTCACGGGTGACTGTGTCCCCGGGGGCGCGACCGTCACCGATGTCACGCCCACGCGGGTTGTCGCCGATGTCGTCGCATCGTCGCCCGGGCCGTGCACGTTCCGGGTGACGAATCCGGACGGGCAGTCGGCGACCGTCTCCTCGAACCGGCCGCCGACGACGTCGGCCGACAGCGCCCAGACCCCACAGGACACCCCCCTGAACGGACCGTCGGTCCTGGCGAACGACACAGATCCGGACGGCGACCCCCTGACCGCCACGCGCGCGAGCAGCCCCGTGCACGGGACCCTGACGCTTGCCCCGGATGGGACATATCGCTACGTCCCCGATGCCGGATTCAGCGGGTCCGACGGCTTCAGCTACACGGCGACCGACGGGATCGCGACCTCGCCCACCACGAGCGTGGCCCTCCAGGTCACGCCGCGCGCGGCGACCTTGCCGCCGCCGCAGCCGCTCACGCCGACGCTCGCGCCCGGGACCCCGCGCGGCTGCCGTGTCCCGGCGACCAAGGCGCTCACCCTGTCCCAGGCGGGCAGGCGCCTGGCGAACGCCGGCTGCGTCCGAACGAAGGTCCGGCGGGTGACGACCACCGTCGTGAGACCTGGACGCGTCCTGACCACCGTTCCCGGACCCGGGACGACGGTGAAGACGGGCACGCTCGTCACGATCAAGGTGGCCCGCGCCACGTGCCGGGTGCCGGCGATCGCAAGGGGCAGTACGCTCACGACCGCCCGGGCCAGGCTCGCGAAGGCCAGGTGCCCCCGCGTGAGCCTCCGCCGCGTGAGGGCGGCCAGGGCCGGCCGCGTCGTCCGAATCTCCCCGCCGGCAGGGACGACCGTGCGCGCCGGCAGGCGCGTGGTCGTCTTCATCGGGCGCTAGTAGCGCGCGCCCGTCGGCGCGGGCAGGGCGTCGAGCGCGGCCAGCGCCGCGGCGTCGAGGTCCACGAGCGCCGCGCCCGCGTTCTCCTCGAGCCGCTCCACGCGGCGGGTGCCCGGGATCGGGACGACGTGCTCGCCCTGGGCGAGGACCCAGGCGAGGGCGACCTGCGCGGGCGTCGCGTCGAGTCCGGCGGCGACCTCCTTCACGGCGTCGACGAGCGCGAGGTTCGCGGCGAGGGCCTCGTCGCGGAAGCGCGGGTTCCGCGCGCGGAAGTCGCCGGCCTCGAACGTCGCGGCGGTGATCGAACCGGTGAGGAAGCCACGGCCGAGCGGGCTGAAGGGGATGAACGTCGCGTCGTGCTCCGCGCACCAGGCCAGGACACCGCCGTCGATCGCGTCGCGCGTCCACAGCGACAGCTCGCTCTGGACCGAGGCGACCGGGTGGATCGCGTGCGCGCGCTCGAGCTCCTCGACGGAGACCTCCGAGAGCCCGATCGCGCGGGTCTTGCCCGCGGCGACGAACTCGGCCATCGCGCCCCACGACTCCTCGAGGGGGACGTCCGGGTCGACGCGGTGCAGCTGGTAGAGGTCGACGTGGTCGACGCCGAGCCGCCCGAGCGACGCGTCGATCGCGCCGCGCAGGTGGTCGGGGCGCCCGACGCGGTTGATGCCGTAGGCGGCGTGGGCGTCGCCGGTGCGCGCGTCCGGGGCGCCGCCGACGACGAGGCCGCCCTTCGTCGCGAGGACGACCTCGTCGCGGCGGCCGGCGATGGCGCGCCCGACGAGCTCCTCGTTCGTGAACGGGCCGTACATGTCGCTCGTGTCGAGGAGCGTGACGCCCAGGTCGAGCGCGCGGTGGATGACGCGGGCCGAGCGCTCGTCGTCGCGCTCCGCCTCGCCGTAGGCCCAGCTCATTCCCATGCAGCCGAGCCCGATCGCCCCGACGGGCACGCGCTCGGGACCGAGGACACGGGTGGGGATGGGGTTCATGCGATCGGGGCTCCTGTCGTGGTGGTCGCCTTCAGCCAGCGTTGCGCGGCGGGGACGACGCGGGGGTCGATGTGGTGGGCGGCGGGCGTCTCGTGGTACTCGACGGTGAGGCCGCCCTCGGTCAGCAGCGCCCGTGCGTCGCGGGCGAAGCCGATGCCGATGATGGGGTCCTGCAGGCCGTGCGCGACGAAGACCTTCGTGTCGGCGCGCGAGGCGAGGTCCGGCGTCCAGCCGTCGACGATCGGGACGAAGCCGCTGAACGCGAGGATGCCCGCGGGGGCGGGGCGGCCCTCGCCGAGCCCGAGCGCGTACGACATGACCGTCCCCTGCGAGAAGCCGCCGACGACGGTCCGCGACCAGTCGAGGCCGAGCTCGTCGTCGAGCAGGCTGCCGAGCGCGCGGTAGGACGCGCCGAACGTCTCGGGCTCCGGGACGCCGACGCGCGGGACGACGTACCAGTGGCGGCCGCCCGGGGCGATGTCGGTCAGCGGCCCGCCGACGGTGATGCTGCGCAGGCGCCCCTCGGGGTCGAGGACGTCGAACAGCCCGTAGAGGTCGTGCTCGTCGGCGCCGCGGCCGTGGAGCAGGACGAGGTTGCCGGCCGGCGGGGCTCCCGCCGCCGGCTCGCGGACGACGCGGACGAGGCTCATGCGGTCACCTCGGCCTGACGCGGGTTGACGATCGGGGTGAGCCGGACGACGAGCTCCGCGCGGCGCGCCTCGTACTGGGGCGGGAGCTTCAGCTCGCTGCCGAGCGTCTCGGCGGGCTCGTCGACGTCGAAGCCGATGTCGCGCGAGGCGAGCTCGAAGAGGACGCCGCTCGGCTCGCGGAAGTAGACCGAGTGGAAGTACTGCCGGTCGATGATGGGCGTCGGCTGCGCGCCGCCCGCGCGGGCGTTGCCGCGGTAGGCCTCGAGCTCGCCGTCGTCGGCGACGCTCCAGGCGATGTGGTGGATCGTCCCGGCGCCCGGGCGGCCGCGGCCGGCGAGCGGTGGCTCGTAGGTGATCGTCGCGCGGCGGGCGACGCCGGCGGCCGTCCACGTCGCGGCGTCCGAGGCGTCCTCGAGCGTGAGGCCGAGGGCCTGGAGCAACGGGGCGCTGCGCTCCGGGGCGGACGCGTAGGCGCGCACGCCGGCGAAGCCCTGCAGCGCGTGCTCGGCGGGGATGTCGGACGCGTCCGCGACGAGCGGGCGGTCGGGGACATCGGTGACGACGAGCTCGTGCGCGAGGCCCTCGGGATCGGTGAAGCGCAGCGCGCCGTCGGCGGTGAAGGCGTGCGCGACGCCCTCGGCGTCGAGGCGGGCGTCCCAGAACTCGAGCGAGGCGGGGGAGGGGACGCGCCAGAGGATCGTGTGGACCATGCCGTCGCCGGCGCGGCCCACGGCGGCGCCCGGGAACTCGAAGAAGGTGAGGATCGACCCGGGCGTGCCCTGCTCGTCGCCGTAGTAGAGGTGGTAGACGTCGGGCGCGTCGAAGTTCACCGTCTTCTTCACGAGCCGCAGCCCGAAGAGCCGGGCGTAGAAGTCGACGTTCGCGGGCGCGTCGGCCGTGATCGCGGTGATGTGGTGAAGCCCCTCCAGGCGCAGGGTGGTGTCGGTCATGGCGTGCCTTCTTCGCGGTGGGAAACTGATTGCATGTGCAACTATATGCCAATCGGGGCTCCGGCGCAAGGGGTTCCGGGCGACCGCTCGCCGCTCGTCCCACCCAGTAGGCTGAGACCCAATGTCAGGCGACGCGAAGCAGCTCATCGAGACCGCGGTGCGGTCCTTCCTCGAGGAGGTCCCGGCGCTCAAGCCGATGAAGCTCGTCGTCGGTTTCGACCTCGTCGGCGGCCGCTCGGATCTTCAGCAGTTCCGCCTCCAGCTCCCCGAGGTTGAGGTCACGAAGGACATGGCGACCGACGCGCGGATCCGCGTCGAGATGCGGCGCGAGTTCTTCAACCTCATGGTCGAGCACGGGGCGAAGGTCGCCGACTGGCGCGAGGCGTTCTACGACGGCAAGGCGAAGGCCAGCGGCGTCGAGCAGTACCTCAAGCTCATCCTCACGGTCGTGGAGAAGCAGGAGGAGCGCGACCGCCTGCGCCGCCCGAAGCACCCGCGGCCGCACTGACCGTGCGCCCGCGATGACGACGCTCGCCGGGCCCCCCGCCGCTGCCGGCTTCCGCATGCCGGCCGAGTGGGAGCCCCACGAACGGACGCTCATGGCGTGGCCGTGCCGGCGCGACATGTGGGGCGCGCAGCTGGCGGCGGCGAAGGCGCAGTACGCGGACGTGGCGAACACGATCGCCGCCTTCGAGCCGGTGACGATGGTCTGCGCGGACGGGGGCGACGCCGCCGACGCACAGGCGGCGCTGAGCGCCGAGGTCACGATCGTCGAACACCCGATCGACGACTCCTGGCTGCGGGACAGCGGCCCGATCTTCGTCCGCGACGCCGCGGGGCGCCGCGCCGGGGTCCACTTCGGCTTCAACGCCTGGGGCGAGAAGTTCCACCCGTGGGACCGTGACGCCGCCGTCGGCGCGCTGCTCGTCGAGGACCTCGGCGACCCGCTCTTCCGTGCTCCGTTCATCCTCGAGGGTGGTTCGCTCACGGTCGATGGCGCAGGCCGCCTGCTCACGACCGAGCAGTGCCTGCTGCAACCGTCGCGCAACCCGCTGCTCACGCGCGACGAGATCACCGTCCTCCTGGAGGACCACCTTGGGGTCACCGAGGTGATCTGGCTCGGCCGGGGCCTCGTCGAGGACCGGGACACGGACGGCCACGTCGATCTCATCGCCGCGTTCACGGCGCCGGGCATCGTCCTCCTCCAGGCCTGCCCGCCGGGCGACCCGAACCACGAGTCCACCGCCGAGAACGGCGAGCGGGCGCGTGCCGCGGGCCTGCAGGTCGTCGACTTCCCGCTGCTCGCCCGGCCGACCGTGGCGGGTGAGGAGATCGGCGCGTCCTACCTGAACTTCACGATCGTCAACGGGGCGGTCGTGGTGCCGACGAGCGGCGTCGAGGCCGACGACGAGGCGCTCGCGCGGATCGCTGCGGCCTACCCGCGCCACGAGGTCGTCGGGGTCCGCGCCGAGGTGATCGCCTGGGGCGGGGGCGGGCCGCACTGCATCACGCAGCAGGTCCCGTCCGCTGCCTCGGCTGCGCCTCGGTAGCGAACGGCGAGTTCCTCGCCGGGCGGCTCGGAACATCGCGGTGGGGTGGCCCTAGACTGCGCCGGTGGGCTCCGACTTCGTCCTCGTCACCGCCGTCGGCGACCTCCCCGTCTCCTTCGCCCGGGTCGAGGGTGGCGGTCCCCGCCGGCCCCCGCTGCGCGTCGGCGCCGTGCAGCAGCAGTGGTATGCCGACCCGGCCGAGCACGCGGCGTCCCTCTCGGAGGGGGTCGCGCTCGCCGCCGCACAGGGGGCGCAGCTCGTCTGTCTGCAGGAGCTGACGCTCTCGCCGTACTTCGCCATCACGCCGGACGGGCCGTCGGCGGCCGGCGCTGCGCCCGAGGAGCTGCCGGGCGGCCCGACGTCGGCGCTCGCGGCACGGCTGGCCGCGGAGCACGGCGTCCACGTGCACGCGTCCCTCTACGAGCGCGCCGACGGGCCCGACGGCCTCGGCTTCAACACGGCGATCGTCGTCGCGCCCGACGGGTCGCTCGTGGCCCGCACGCGCAAGCTCCACATCCCGGTGACCGAGGGGTACTTCGAGGACAAGTACTTCCGCCCGGGGCCCGCGGGGGACGAGGCCTTCCCGGTCGTGCCGCTCGCCGGCGCGCGGCTCGGCTTCCCGACCTGCTGGGACCAGTGGTTCCCGGAGCTCGCCCGCGCCTACTCGCTCGCCGGCGCGGAGGTCCTGGTCTACCCGACGGCCATCGGCTCCGAGCCCGACCATCCCGGATTCGACACCCGGCCGCTGTGGCAGCACGTCATCGTCGGCAACGGCATCACGAGCGGGACCTTCATGGTCGCGGTGAACCGGATCGGGACCGAGGCGGTCGACGGTGGCGACGCGATCACGTTCTACGGCTCCTCGTTCATCTCCGACCCCTACGGCCGCATCCTCGTGCAGGCGCCGCGCGACGCACCCGCCGTCCTCGTCGCCGACCTCGACCTCGACCAGCGCGAGGACTGGCTGACGCTCTTCCCGTTCCTCACGACGCGGCGCCCGGACGCGTACGCGTCGCTCGCGGACCCGGGGCGCACCCCCGCGGGGCCGGTGCCGTAGACCCGTGGGCCGGCTTGCGGTCAAGTGGGGTCATATGTCCCACGAGGCCGCACGCCGCCCGCCGCGGCCTGGGTCGCGCGGGGCGCTCAGTGCGGCCAAGCCTGCTCGGCCGAGCACCACCACGTGGTGCGCCCGCCGACGGCGGCCTTGACCATCGGCGCGCCGCAGCGCGGGCAGGCGGCGTCCCGGCGGCGGAAGTCGATGACGTCGCCCGTGTGGACGCCGCCACGCTTCATGGCGGCCTTCGTCGCCTTGCGCAGCGCCGTCCAGAGCGCGCCGAGCTCGTCGCCTGAGAGGTCGCCGGCCGGGCGCAGCGGCGGCTGGCGCGCCTGCCACAGCGCCTCGTCGGCGAGCAGGTTGCCGACCCCGGCGATGACCGACTGGTCCATGATCCGCGCCTTCAGCGGCGCCTCGCCGACCCCGACGCGCGCGCGGAACTCGGCCTTGGACACGAGCAGCGCGTCGGGGCCGAGGTGGGTGAGGTCGGGGTTCAGGACGGCGCGGCCGAGCCGCCGCTTGTCGAACAGCAGCAGCGCCCCGCCGTCCTCGAAGTCGAGGGCGAAGCGCGTCCACACCGGGTTGCCCGACAGGCGGGGATCGGGGTGGCCGCCCGCGCCCGCGCCCGTCGCGGCGGCGGCCTTCGCCTCGGCGGGGGACATCGGATCCCCGCCGTAGGCCGTGCTCTCGGCGGCGCCCTCGGCGCCGACGACGACGATCCGCCCGGCCATGCCGAGGTGCAGGCCGAGCGACGGGCCGTCCCCGCCGTCGGTCTCGAGCCACATCGACTTGCCGATGCGGCCGGCCCTCGTGAGCTCGTGGCCGACGAGCGCGCTCGCGATGTCGCCCGGGACGTGGGGGCGGCAGACGTAGGTGTCGCCGTCGTCGACGGCGGCGATGGTGCGGCCGAGGGCGCACGCCTCGATGAGGGCGCGCGCCGTCTCGACCTCAGGCAGCTCGGGCATGTCGGGCGGGCCGAGCGGCCGAGCGGCCGGCCTCCTAGCGGAGGGCGGCGCCGTCCTCGTAGAGCTTCAGCACGGCGACGGCACCCTCGGGCGCCGCGTCGTAGCAGAGGCCGCACAGCACGCACTCGTCGATCGCGGCCTCGTCGATGTCGACGCCGGTCTCCGTGCCGCGGTAGATGTTCACCGGGCACACCTCGTTGAGCTTCGCACCGAGCGCCGGGTCGGACGTGTACTCGTCCTTGACCTCGACGCCGATGAAGATCGCGTCCTTCCGCATCAGGCTGCGCTCCTTTCGGCGATCTTCGCCTTGACCAGGTCGGGGATCTCGTCGATCCGCTGCACGACGGGGATGCCGGCCTCCTCGAGGCGGGCGATCTTCTCCGTGGCGGAGTCCTCCTTGCCCTCGACGATCGTGCCGGCGTGCCCGAAGGACATGCCCTGCATCTCGTCGTCGTCCATGAACTTGCCGGCCATGAAGGCGATGATCGGCAGGCGCGAGTTGTTCTCCTTCACCCACGCGGAGAGCTGGGCCTCCATACGGCCACCGGGCTCGGTGTAGATGACGATCGCCTGCGTCTGCTCGTCCGCCTCGAAGTACGGCATGAGCTCGGCGTACGTCGAGCCGATGATCGCGTCGCCGCCGATCGAGACGGCGGTCGACACGCCGAGGCCGGCGGCCGTCAGCGTCGAGGAGATCTCGGTCGTCATGCCGCCGGAGCGGGACATGACGCCGACCGAGCCGGGCTGGTAGGCGACGGCCGCGTTCTTCGCGGGGCCGCCGATGCCGCCCATCTTCGCGACGCCGGGGACGATGAGCCCCAGGCAGTTCGGGCCGATGATGCGCGCGCCGCTCCGATCGGCGAGCTCGACCATCGCCGCGACGTCGCGGCGGGGGATGCGCTCGGTGACGATGACGATCGTCTTGATGCCGGCGTAGAGCGCCTCGAAGACGGCGTCCTTCGTGCCGGCCGGCGGGACGGTGACGACCGACCCGTCCGGGACGACGCCGCCGTTGTGCTCCACGAGCTGGGCGATGGTGTCGAAGACGGGAACGCCGTGGACCTCGCGGCCCTTGCGGCCGGGGGTGACGCCGCCGACGATCTTCGAGCCGTAGTCCAGGCACTCACGGGTGAGGTTCACGGCCTCGCGCCCGGTGATGCCCTGGATGATGAACGTCGTGTCCTTGTCGATCAGGATGGACATCAGGCAGCCTCCCCTTGGATCTTGGCGACGGCGCGGCCGGCGGCCTCCCAGAGAGAGACGGAGCGGTCGCAGTACTCGATGCCGTACTTGTCGAGGATCTTGAAGCCCTCCTCCTCCCACGCACCGGGGATGCGGAAGATGGCGATCGTCTCGGCCGGGTCCTTGCCGAGCTCGAGGCAGGCCTTGATGACGCCGCGGGCGACGATGTCGACGCGGGTGTTCGAGACGATCGACATCATCACGGCGATCTTCTCGACGCCGTCCTTCGCGAGGACGGCCTTGGCGAGCCCGCAGGCCTTGGCGACCGACGGGTTGCCGCCGATCTCCGAGTAGTTCGCGGGCTTGCCACCCTGCTGGCGGACCGCGTCCGTCAGCGTCAGCGAGCCGCCGCCGGCGCCGATGATGAGGCCGATCGTGCCGTCGAAGCCGTTGTCCTTGCCCTGGATGACCCCGCGGTGGTCGGCGGCGTCGACCGCGCTGACGGCCTCCTCGAAGGCGGAGGGGACGTACGTCTCGCGGGTGCCCTCCTCGGCGCCGATGCCGAGGGCCTTGATGAGCGCCTTCTGGCGGCCCATGCCCTCGTTCTCCATCTCCATGTGCGCGTCGAGCGCGACGAAGGTGCCGTCGTGCAGTTCGGCGATCGGGTTGATCTCCGCGAGCAGCATGTCGTTGTCGAGGAACAGCTGCGCGAGGCGGGCGAGGATCGGCGTGCAGCGCTGCAGCGCCTTGCCGGTGACGCCGGCGTCCGCGATGACCTGCTTGGCCATGAAGTCGCTGAACGGGTCGAGCGTCGAGAAGTGGCCGCGCCCGACGTGGTCGGGGTGCTCCTCGGCGACCTGCTCGATGTCGATGCCGCCCATGTCGCTGAAGAGCATGAGGGGCCTCTTCGCCGCGCCGTCCCAGACGACGCCCATGTAGTACTCCTGCTTGACGTCGGCCTTCGGGTCGACGAGGACGCCGCGCGGCTCGTGCCCGTTGATCTCGAGCTCGAGGATGTCGGCGGCGTGCGCCTCGGCCTCCTCGGGCGTGTCGGCGAACTTCACGCCGCCGGCCTTCATCCGCCCGCCCGTGAGGACCTGGGACTTGATGACCGTCGGGCCGCCGATGCGCGCGGCGATCGTCTTCGCCTCCGCCGCGTCGGTCGTGAAGCCGTAGTCGGTGACGGGGATGCCGGCGCGCTTGACGATCTCGCGCGCCTCGTATTCGAAGAATCTCATGGCGAGGGAGAACCCTATTGAGTGCTCCGCGCGGGCGTCCGCTCGTCCGTCCGCGGGCGTTCACGGACGTTCACCGGGGTCGCCGCCACCGGCCCCGGCGACCTCCGCGGGCACGAGGGCCCCGACCGCATCGGTGGCGGCACCCGCCCGCAGCCGCTGCGCCCCGATCGCGGCGACGCCGACGCTCCCGATCGCGGCGGTGACGATCGCCGCGCCCTGACCGGGCTGGACGGACCCGTTCGACAGCCCGAGCGACGTGATCGCCGCAGGGACCCCGAGCTGCGCGCTCGTCAGCAGGCCGGTGGCGAGGCCCGCCCGCGTGACGAGCGCGACGGCGACGTGGACCGCGACGATCGATGCGAGCAGGGCGGCGAGCAGCCCGAGGTTCGCCGGGTCGTTGAAGAGGGCGCGGACGTCGAGGCGGGCGCCGAGCAGGACGAAGAACACCGGCACGAGGAAGCCCTCGCCGACGCCGATGAGCTCCTGGGCGATCGACCGCGGCTCGCCGAGCAGCGCGATGACCGCGCCGATCCCGAAGCCTGCGATGAGGATGCTCGTCCCGTACTCGGTCGCGAGCCAGGCGAGGGCGAAGAGCGCGACGAGCGAGAGCCGCAGGCGCAGCGCCCAGCCGCGCTCGAGCGACCGGCGCTCCGCCCGCTCGAGCCAGTTGCGGGCGTCCGTGATCCGGACGACGACGTACACCGCCGTCGCGCCCACGAGCACGAGGACGCTGCCGAGGACGACCCGGCCGACGTGTCCGTTCGCGAGGACGACGGGGATCGCGATGACCGTCGCGACGTCGGCCAACGCGACCCACGCGACCGCGACGAGCGCCATGCCCGCCGGCCCCTCGGGACCGTCGGCGAGCACCGGCATGACGATCGCGGCCGACGAGGTCGCCAGCAGGAGGACGAGGATGCCCGTGTCGTGCAGCGGCGTGACGCGGTGCAGCAGGATCGCGACCGGGATCGCGAGCACGGCGGCGAGCACGGTCCCCACCGCCCCGGACCGCAGCGCCCCCCGCAGCCCCGGCGTGCGGAGCGGCAGATGGGTGCCCGCGATGAGCATGAGGACGGCGAAGCCGATCTCGCCGAGGAAGGCGAGCTCCGGCCGCGACGGGTCGACCCAGCCGAAGCCCGTGCGGCCAATGAGGATGCCGGCGAGGAGCTCGCCGACGACCAGCGGGACGGTCAGGCGGGGGAACCCCGCGAGGACCGGTCCGAGGAGGCCACCCGCCATGACGAGCGCCAGGGATCCGAAGCTCATCGCCCCGGCCCCCGGCGCCGCGACGGGGCGGCCGCCCCGCGGATACGGCTAGAAGCCGTACGCCTCCTTCAGCTCCGGGTCCTTCTCGGCGAGCATCTCGGCGAGGGTGACCATGACCTGGCACTGCTTCCAGGTCGCGTCGTCCTGCATCTTGCCGTCGATCATGTGGACGCCCGCGCCGTCCGGGATCGCCTCGATGACCTTCTTGGCGAAGAGGACCTCGTCGACCGGCGGCGAGAAGACCTTCTTCGCGATGCCGATCTGGACCGGGTGCAGCGACCAGGCGCCGACGCAGCCGAGGAGGAAGGCGGCGCGGAACTGCGCCTCGCAGGCGACGACGTCCTTGATGTCGCCGAACGGGCCGTAGAACGGGAGCAGGCCGTTCATCGTGCAGGCGTCGACCATGCGGGCGATCGAGTAGTGCCACGGGTCCTGCTGGGCGGTGATGCGGGTCTGGCCCTCGACGATCTGGCCGTCCGCGATCTCCGGGTCGGACATCGAGACGTAGCCCGGGTGGCCGCCGCCGACGCGGGTGGTCTTCATGCGGCGCGAGGCGGCGAGGTCGGCCGGGCCGAAGGACATGCCCTGCATGCGCGGGGAGGCCGCGGCGATCTCCTCGACGTTCGCGACGCCCTGAGCGGTCTCGAGCAGCGCGTGGACGAGGATCGGCTTCTTCACGCCGGCCTTCGCCTCGAGCTGGGCGAGCAGGCGGTCGACGTAGTGGATGTCCCACGGGCCCTCGACCTTCGGAACCATGATGACGTCGAGCTTGTCGCCGATCTCGGTGACGAGCGTCGTCAGGTCGTCGAGGACCCACGGGCTGTCGAGCGCGTTGACGCGCGTCCACAGCTGCGTGGAGCCGAGGTCGAGCTCCTTGCCGACCTTCACGAGGCCCTCGCGCGCCGGGACCTTGCGGTCTACCGGGACGGCGTCCTCGAGGTTGCCGAGCACGATGTCGGCCTGGGCCGCCGTGTCGGGGAGCTTGGCGACCATCTTCTCGTTCGACGCGTCGAAGAAGTGGATCATCCGCGAGGGCGGGAACGGGATCTCGCGAACGGGATCCGGAGCGCCCACGCAGAGCGGCTTGAAGAAGTCCTTGGGGCTGCGCATAGACGGGGGAACTTACCGCGGGGCGCCCGCGGTTAGGCTGCCGGTCTTGGCGGAGATCGAGTCAGCTGACCGGATCGAGCAGGCAGGGGAGCGGCGGAGCGCCCGCATCGAGTCCCTGCGTGCGCTCGCGGCCCTCGCCGTCTTCGTCGGGCACGCGTTCGCGCTCTCGTTCGGCAGCCGGCCCGGTGTCTTCGAGGGGACGAAGAACCAGCTCCTCGTCGGGGGCGGTCTCGGCGTCTTCCTCTTCTTCACGCTCTCGGGCTACCTGCTCTTCCTGCCGTTCCTGCGCGCGCAGCTCGGGACGCGGGACCGCGTGAAGCTCGCCGACTACGCCCGCAACCGGGTGCTGCGGATCCTGCCGCTGTACGTCGTGGTCGTCACCGCGCTCAGCGTCGTGCGCCCCTTCGGCGGCCAGATCTCCGACTGGTGGCGGTTCATGCTCTTCGTGCAGAACTACTCGGGCCAGTCGATCACGCTGCCCGACTCGCCGGTCTGGTCGCTTCAGGTCGAGATGCACTTCTACCTCGTGCTGCCGCTCGTGGCCCTCGCGCTCGCGTTCGTCGCGCGGCGCTCGCTCGGGCTCACGGCGGTCCTGCTGCTCGCGGGCGCGGCGGTGAGCTACCGGCTCCGGGCCCACGGCGTGGAGACCCGCGACTCGCTCGGCGTCCTCTACGGCCTCTACTCGCTGCCGGGTCTCATGTACCTCTTCGCGAGCGGCATGCTCATGGCCGTCGCGCGGGTGTGGATCGAACGGGACGGGGTGCCCTCGTGGCTGCGGCTCCCGGTCCTCGGCTGGTCGACGGCGTGGTTCGCCGCGGGCGTCCTGCTGTACGCGGTGATGGCGAGGCACGACCAGCTCTTCCAGGCGCGGCTGCTGCCGTTCGCCGGCTTCCTCGTCGTCGGCGCGGCGGTGCTGCCGCTGCGCCCCGGGCCGGCGGTGAAGGCGCTCGAGTGGCGGCCGCTGGCGGTCGTCGGCGTCGCCTCCTACAGCCTCTACCTCGTCCACGTGCCGATCATCCAGGCGCTCACCGGGACGCACGTGAAGGTCGTCGGCGGGGCGCTCGTCACGATCGGCGACGGGATGTCCTTCAAGCTCACGCTCCTGCTCGCCGTCCTCATCGTCGCCCCCGTCACCGCGGTGAGCTACTTCGGGATCGAGCAGCCGTTCCTGCGGCTCCGCCGCCGCTGGGCCTGACACCCCGTCGCCGTGCCACGCCGCGACTCAGGCGGGCTTCCACCTAGAATCCGCCGCCGTTTTCCGAAGCTGACCCCCTGAGACGCAGGAGACCCACATGTCCGACGATTTCACCACCGACCAGCGCGAGCGCGAGGCCAGCGGCGGCCACGCCTACGGCCGGTACTTCGAGGAGTTCGAGGAGGGCGCGGTCTACAAGCACTGGCCCGCCAAGACGGTCACCGAGTCCGATGACCACCTCTTCTGCCTCATCACGATGAACCACCACCCGCTGCACCTCAACGACGTGTACGCGGCGCAGTCCCAGCAGAAGCGCAACGTCGTCGTCGGGCCGCTCGTCTACTCCCTCGCGCTCGGCATGAGCGTGTCGGACATCTCCGGCAAGGCCATCGCGAACCTCGCGACCGAGGAGCTCTCGCACCCGAACCCGGTCTTCCACGGCGACACGCTGTTCGTCGAGACGGAGGTCCTCTCGAAGAAGGCCTCCGCGTCCAAGCCCGACCGCGGCGTCGTGAAGGTCCACACGAAGGTCCTCAACCAGGACGGCGTCCTCGTCGCCGAGTTCAAGCGCCTCGTCCTCGTCCCGAAGAAGAACCCGGGCGCCTGAGCGGCCGCCGACCGGCAGCGAACCCCCACGAGATGGGTGGGGTTCGCTGCCACCCGGGTCCCCGACCCCGATGTGCGGCAGGACCCTGCCACAGCGCCACGCCCTTCCGGGGCCGCGGTGTGCAGGCTCTTCGACGGACATCCGGGCGTCACCTGACGGCCCGTCTGGTGTTGAACCTCCTGGAGCCGGGCAGGTGTCTGCTGCCTCGAGTCGCCGGGACGCTTCCGGCACAATGCCCCGATAGTCTTCACCGATCGCCCCGGCCGCCTGACGCGCCGGGGACTTCGTTTTTCCCATGGCCGTATCAACCGACCTGTCACACAGGAGTTCATGCACGTGAGCGAGACCGCCGCCGCCCCCACGAAGAACGCCAAGCTGCTGGCCTGGGTAGAGGAGATCGCCGCTCTCACCCGCCCCGAGGCCATCCACTGGTGTGACGGGTCCGCCGAGGAGTACGAGTCCCTCTGTCAGGGCCTCGTCGACGCCGGCACGTTCAAGCGGCTCTCGGACGCGAAGCGCCCGAACTCGTACCTCGCCTGGTCGGACCCGTCCGACGTCGCCCGCGTCGAGGACCGCACGTTCATCTGCGCCGCTACCGCCGAGGAGGCCGGCCCGACGAACAACTGGCGCGAGCCCGCCGAGATGCGCGAGGTCATGAACGGCCTGTTCGACGGCGCCATGGTCGGCCGCACGATGTACGTCCTGCCCTTCTCGATGGGCCCGCTCGGCTCCGACAAGTCGTACATCGGCGTCGAGGTCACGGATTCGCCGTACGTCGCCGTCTCGATGCGCGTCATGACCCGCATGGGCCAGAAGGCGCTCGACGTCCTCGGCGAGGACGGCGAGTTCGTCCCCTGCGTGCACTCGATCGGCGCCCCGCTCGCCGAGGGCGAGGCGGACACCGCCTGGCCGACGAACGCCGAGACGAAGTACATCGTCCACTACCCCGAGACGCGCGAGATCTGGTCCTACGGCTCGGGCTACGGTGGCAACGCCCTGCTCGGCAAGAAGTGCCTCGCCCTGCGCATCGCGTCGGTCATCGCCCGCGACGAGGGCTGGATGGCCGAGCACATGCTCATCCTCAAGCTCACCTCGCCCGAGGGCAAGGTCAAGTTCGTGACCGGCGCCTTCCCGAGCGCCTGCGGCAAGACGAACCTCGCCATGCTCGTCCCGACCCTCGAGGGCTGGACCGTCGAGACCGTCGGCGACGACATCGCCTGGATGAAGATCGGCGAGGACGGTCGCCTCTACGCCATCAACCCGGAGGCCGGCTTCTTCGGCGTCGCCCCGGGGACCGGGTACGACACGAACCCGAACGCCATGGCCTCCATCACGGAGAACACGGTCTTCACGAACACGGCCCTGACCGACGACGGCGACATCTGGTGGGAGGGCATGACGAAGGAGAAGCCCGCCCACCTCGTCGACTGGCACGGCAACGACTGGACCCCCGAGTCCGACGTGCCGGCCGCGCACCCGAACTCCCGCTTCGCGGTGAGCGCCGGCCAGTGCCCGTCGATCGCCCCCGAGTGGGAGGACCCGACCGGCGTGCCGATCGACGCCTTCCTCTTCGGCGGCCGCCGCGCCTCCGTCGTGCCGCTGGTCCGCGAGGCCACAAGCTGGGAGCACGGGACGTTCCTCGGCGCCACGATGTCCTCGGAGATGACCGCGGCCGCCTTCGGCACCGTCGGCCAGCTCCGCTTCGACCCCTTCGCGCAGCTCCCGTTCGCCGGCTACAACATGGGCGACTACATCGGCCACTGGCTCTCGATGGCCGAGCGGACCGACGTGGACAAGCTCCCGAAGATCTTCTACGTCAACTGGTTCCGCAAGGACGAGAACGGCAAGTTCCTGTGGCCCGGGTTCGGCGAGAACTCGCGCGTCCTGGAGTGGATCTTCCGTCGCGTCGACGGTGAGGTCGAGGCCGTCGGGACCCCGATCGGCAACGTCCCCGCCCCGGGCACCCTCAACACCGAGGGCCTGGACATCTCCGACGAGGAGGTCGCCGCGCTGCTCGCCGTCGACACCGAGGCCGTCAAGGCCGAGCTCCCGCAGGTCGAGGAGTTCCTCGCGAAGTTCGGCGACCACCTTCCCGCCGAGATGACGAAGCAGCTCGACGCGCTGAAGGCGGCGCTGGGCTAGCGACGGATCGCCCGGGCGGCACGGCGCCGCCCGAGCGACCGGCAGGGACCGGCGCGGCCGCTCAGGCCTCGCCGGGGCCGGTCGGCTGGACGCATGGACGCCACGCCGGCGCCCACGCTCGCGGGTAGGGTCGGCTCATGGCCCTGGACATGCATGCGGTCGCCGGCGTCCACGAAGGCTCCGAGTGGGTCAGCGAGCTCTACCGGATCGCCGCCACCCAGTTCGCCGCCACGGCGGACGTCCTCGATCTCGACCCCGAGCACCGCACGCGCCTCCTCGAGCCGCGCCGCGCGCTGACCGTCAACTTCCCGATCCGGATGGACGACGGGTCGGTCCGCGAGTTCACCGGCTACCGCGTGCAGCACACGCTGACGATGGGTCCGACGAAGGGCGGCTTCCGCTACGCCCCGGTCGTGTCGCTCGGCGAGTGCGCCGCGCTCGCGATGTGGATGACGTGGAAGTGCGCGCTGCTCGGGCTGCCGTTCGGCGGCGCCAAGGGCGGCGTGCGCTGCGACCCGACGACCCTCAGCGCCGGCGAGCTCGAGCGCATCACGCGCCGCTACACGGCCGAGCTCATCCCCGTCATCGGTCCCGACCGCGACATCCCGGCGCCGGACATGGGCACCGGCGAGCGCGAGATGGCGTGGCTCTACGACACGTACTCGCAGGCGATGGGCTACGCGGTGCCGGCCGTCGTCACCGGCAAGCCGGTCGTCCTCGGCGGCCTCGAGGCCCGGCAGCCCGCCACGGGCCTCGGCTGCGTCTACGTCATCGAGGCGATCCTCGAGCGGCTCGGCTGGGTCCTGCGTGACCAGCGCTTCGTCGTGCAGGGCTTCGGCAACGTCGGCCGCGTGGCCGCCCGCGAGCTCCACGCCATCGGCGCGACCGTCGTCGGCGTGGGGGACGTCTCGGGGGGCGTCGTGGACCCCGACGGGCTCGACGTCGAAGACCTCGCCGCCTGGTCGGACGAGCACGGATCGCTCGCCGGCTACCCGCGAGCCCCTGCCGTCGGTCGTGCCGAGATCCTCGAGACCGAGTGCGACGTCCTCGTCCCCGCCGCCCTCGAGCGCCAGGTCACCTCCAAGAACGCCGACGCCCTGCGGTGCCGGCTCGTCGTCGAGGCGGCGAACGGCCCGACGACCCCGGAGGCCGAGGCGATCCTCGCGCGCCGCGGCATCCGCGTCGTCCCCGACGTGCTGGCGAACGCCGGCGGCGTCACCGTCAGCTACTTCGAGTGGGTCCAGGACCACCAGCGTTACTCGTGGGACGGCCTCGAGCTCCAGGAGCGCCTGCGCCGCATGATGCGCGCCGCGGCGATCAAGGTCTGGGAGGGCTCGGAGGAGCACGGCGTCGACCTGCGGACCGCCGCTCTGACCGTCGCGGTGCGCCGCGTCGCCGACGCGGGCGCGCGACGCGGCATCTACCCCTGAGCGCGGGCGCGGTGCGTGAGCTCGACCGTCGCGGCGCGCAGGTCGCCGGGGGCGGTCGCGACCTCGGCGAAGGCGAGACGGACGTCGGTGGGCCGCGACCCGGCGGGTCCCTCGACCCGCAGGACGAGGCCGTAGCGGTCGATGAGCACGCACGGGGCAGCCGTCGCGTCCGGCCGGCCCGCGAGGCCGTGCGCCATGTCGAGCAGTGCGTCGGCGTGATCGGCGTTCAGGTGGACGATCGCGCCGGCGGCGGCGGGCGCCGTCGGGTCGGGCTCGGCGGCGGCGTAGGCCGCGCCGTCGACCGAGGCCATACGGGCGAAGCCGCCGACCCACCGCACGCGCTCGACCTCGAGCACCCAGAGGCTGAAGTCGTCCCAGCCGGCGTATCCCGCCGCGCTCGGGACGGCCGCCACGTGCGCGGCCCGCGCGGCGTCGGCGGCGGCGCCCTCGGGCCGGACGACCCGGCCCGCGAGCGTGACGCGGGCGGCGTCGAGCGCCTCCTCGGCGCCGGTGGCGCCCGTCGCGACCGTGACCGCCAGCGAGGCACGCGGGTCGCGGGCGAGGTTGCGCCCGTGCTCGGCCATCGTCGAGACGAGCAGCACCGGGAAGCCCTGCGGCGTGAGCCCGTACGTCACCGTCGACGCCCACGGCCCGCCGTCGTCGGACAGCGTCGCGAGCGTCCCGACCGCCGCGCCCGCGACGAGCGTCCGGGCCTCCTCGGCGGGGGACGGCGCGGGCGGGGGCGGCGGCGCGCCGGGGTCGGCCGGTGCCGGCGTCAGGTCGTGGCCGCTCGGCACGGGGCGGAGCTCAGTGCCCGCCGCCGCCGCCGGTGGCCGCCGGCGGGCGGGACTCCTCGGCGAGGGACGTGATCGCGAGCGCGCCGCGCGCCGCCTCCATGAGGACCTCGCCGGCCTCCTCGGCGGAACGGGCGTAGAGCTCGACGAGGAGGTGGACGACGATCGTGTCCTCCTCGTGCTTGTGGAAGCGGACATGGGTGAAGAACTCGCGGGTGCCGTGCTCGCCGAACGCGGCGTAGCTCAGCGCGTCGCCCGCCTCCGGACCGGAGCACGTCTCGACGTCCTCCGCGTCGACGGACACGGTGCAGGAGGCGACCCACGGCGTGCCGGCGACCATCCGCTCCCAGCGGTCCTCGATGCGGTCGACGCGGCCGCCGACGAACGCGAGGTGTGGCTGGTCGTGCATGCAGTCCAGGCACTGGACGACCGCCTCCTGGAGCTCGTCGACGACCTCGGCGCGCTCACCGGTCTCGGGATCGATGCGATGGATCCCCTCGTAGTGCACCTGCACCTCGAGCTCTTGGGACCAGCAGCGGTAACAGCGCAGCCAGGGACGGGGTTCGTCGTTGCTCATGCCCTGTCGATCATAGAGTCGTGCCTGCGTCCCCGCCCGCGGCCGTAGAGTGCCGGCGATGGCCGCCCCCCGTCACCCCGCACCGCTGCCGTGCGCCGGCGCCGTGCTCGCCGGGGGCGCCGGGCGCCGCATCGGCGGCGACAAGGCGACGGTCCCGGTCGCCGGGCGCCCGCTCCTGCTGCACGCGCTCGCCGCCGTCACGCGGGTCGCGCGACCGGTCGCCGTCGTCGCCCGCACGGACTCGGCGCTGCCGCCGCTGCCGGAGGGCGTGACGCGGGTGGACGAGCCCGACGGCGTCCGCCATCCGCTGGCGGGCGTCGTCCACGCCCTCGAGCGGGCCGGGGGCCCGGTGCTCGTCTGCGCCGCCGACCTGGCGCTGCTGGACCCGGCGACCCTGCGGGTGATCCTCGTCGCCGCCGCGCTCGCCCCCGGCGCGCCGGCCGTCGTCCCCCGCACCGGCAGACAGCTGCAGGTGCTCTGCGCGCTCTACCGGCCGGCGGCCCTGCCCGGCCTGCGCGCCCGCGGCGAGGACGCCCGCGCGCAGGACGTCGTCATGGGGCTCGGCGCCGCCGTCGTCCCGTTCGAGGACGCCACGCCGTTCTTCAACGTCAACACCCCGGAGGACGTCGGCCGCGCCGAGGCCCTGCTCGCGGCCCGCGAGCGCTGAGCGGGCCCGTCGGCTACCCGAAGGTGAAGGCGTAGCCGGTGACGCCCGGCGGGAGCTTCAGGTGCAGCTCGTGCTCCCCGGGGGCGGGGAGGTCGACCATCGTGTACAGGCGCTGGCCCGTGACGGTGACGCCGCTGCGCGGCGCGCCGTCCAGCGTCACGCCGACCGTCCGGGCGGTGCCGCCCCGCGACGAGAGCACGAGGTACACGTGCTGCGCGAGGAAGTGGACGTCGATCGTCGCCGCCCTGCGGGCGGTCGCCGACTCCTTGTCGATCGCCCACTGGCCGCCGTAGGAGAAGCTGTTGAGCGGCAGGTCGGCGCCCGTCGCCGCGCGGTAGTCGTGGGGGCCGTCGAGCGGCCCGGAGGGGACCCAGCCCTGGGCCCGCGCGGTGCCGAGGTACGTCTCGGGGGTGATCTGGCCCTTGGACACCGAGATCGTCCCGGTCGCCGTCGCGCCGGCGCCGAGGTCCTTGTCGCCGCGTTCGGCGAGGAGGGCGCGGATCGCCGCCTCCGACTGCTTGTACTCACCCTCGCCGAAGTGCGCGCGGCGCACCTGGCCCTTGGCGTCGACGAGGTACTCGGCCGGCCAGTACTGGTTGCCCCAGGCGTTCCAGGTCTTCAGGTCGTTGTCCTGCACGACGGGGTAGCGGAGCTTGTTCTGCCTGATCGCCGCGGCGACGTTCGACGTCTTCTTCTCGAAGTCGAACTCGGGGGAGTGGACGCCGACGATGACGAGGCCCTTGCTGCGGTACTTCGCGTCCCAGGCCTTGAGGTAGGGCAGCGTGCGGATGCAGTTGATGCAGGTGTACGTCCAGAAGTCGATGAGGACGACCTTGCCCCGCAGCGACGCCATCGTCAGCGGCCGGCCGTCCGCGGTGTTGAACCAGTGCCCGTCACCGGCGAAGTCGGGGGCGTCGCCGAGCTTCGCGAGCTTCGGCGTCGTGACGCCCGGCAGGCCGGGGCCGCCGCCCGCTCCGGCCTGGCTCGGCGTCGGCGTCGCGTCGGACGAGCCGGTGACCGCGCCGTCGGTGGCGGCAAGAGCGACGGGGGTCGCGGAGGCGGTCTTGTCGGCCCGCTCCTGGGCCACCTCGAAGCGCGACTTCCCGCGGAGGTCGGCCAGGCGCTTCTTCACCGCGGAGGACTTCTCGAGGCCCTCCGTCGGGTTGACGACGGCGTTCGGCAGGTGGTTGGCGATCGCGGTCTGGAAGCGCGTGTCGAGCGAGAAGACCATCGCGACCGCCGTGAGGACCATGACCGCGCCGAGCGCCTGCTGCACCTGCGCCCCGCGGCCGCCGCGGCGGACGCGGTCCAGGAGCCCGCGGCCGCCGAGCGCGAGGGCGAAGAGCACCGCCGCGGAGCCGACCGCGTAGGCGAACCCGACGACGACGGTCTTGCCGGTGGCGGCGCTGACCGCGATGACCGCCGCCAGGATCGGGCCCGCGCACGGCGCGTAGACGAAGCCGAGCGCCGCGCCGACGCCGAGCCCGCTGACGAAGCCGTCGCCGGTCTGCTGCGGGCCGAAGCGCGCCAGGCGGGACAGGGGGGCCTCGACCCGGTCGGCGAGCTTCGGCACGAGCACGACGGCGCCGAACCCGAGCAGCGCGACGATCGCGATGTCACGGGTGAACGAGTCGCCGAGGCCGACGCCGTCGACGACGCTCGACAGCCCGACGATCGTCACCGTGAAGGTCACCGTCAGGCCGGTGACGACCCCGAGCGGCCGGCGGCGGCCGCCGGAGCCCGCGGCGGAGAGCAGCGCGGGGAGGACCGGCAGCACGCACGGGCTGACGGCCGTACCCGCGCCGGCGATGAGGGCGAAGAAGGCGAGGACGAGCACTTCTCGCATGCTTTCGCAGCGGGCTTGCGTTTGGATGAACTGCTGCGCGCCAGGTCCGGGCGGACCCGGAAGCGGGTCAGCCGCCGATGGCGCTCATCGAGCGCAGCGGCTGCACGAACCCGGGCTCGTTCACCCGGTGCTTCAGCTCCTTCTTCCACACCGCGGCGCGGATGATCGCCTCGACCTCGGCGTCGCTCGAGCCGTCGCGCAGCGGCGTGCGCAGGTCGGTCTCGTTGTGCGAGAAGAGACAGGTGCGGAGCTTGCCGTCGGCGGTGAGGCGGATGCGGTTGCAGTCCCCGCAGAACGGGTCGCTCACCGGGTCGATGAAGCCGAGCTGGCCCTGGCCGTCGGCGAAGCGGTACACGCGTGCGGTGGCGGACGGCTCGCGCGGCACCTCCTCGAGCGGGTAGACGGCGTGGACCGCGGCCCGGATCTCGGCGCCGGACAGGACGCTGTCCGGGGTCCAGTTGCGGTCGGCGTCGAGCGGCATGAACTCGATGAACCGCACCTCGTAGGGGTACTCGCGGGCGAACCGGGCGAAGGGCAGGGCCTCCTCCTCCGTGAACCCGCGCATCGCGACCGCGTTGATCTTGATCGGGTGCGCCTGCGGGTGGGCGGCGAGCTTCTCGATGCCCTCGAGGACCTGGGGAAGGGCGTCGCGGCGCGTGAGCGCGAAGAAGCGGTCGCGCTGCAGCGAGTCGATCGAGACGTTGAAGCGGTGCACCCCGGCGGCGACGAGGGCGTCCGCGTCGCGGGCGAGGAGGTAGCCGTTCGTCGTGACGCTGAGGTCCTGGAGCCCGGGGATGCGCGCGAGGCGGGCGGCGAGCGCCGGGAAGTCGCGGCGGACGAGCGGCTCGCCGCCGGTGAGGCGCACGTCGTGGACGCCCATCGCGACGAGCAGCGTCACGAGGCGCTCGATCTCCTCGAACGTCAGGACCGACGAGCGCTCGAGCCACGGCAGGCCCTCGGCGGGCATGCAGTACTGACAGCGGAAGTTGCAGCGGTCGGTGACCGACACGCGCACGTCCTGGATGAGGCGCCCGTGGCCGTCGACCAGGGGTGTGCGCGGCAAAGTGGTCACGGCGTCAAGCCTACTGCGATGACGTACGCTGGCACGCGATGACCGTCGTTCGCCGTCCCGCCCGTCCGCGCGCCCGCCGGGCCGTCCCCGTCGCCGGCTGCCTCGCGATCCTGCTGGCCGGGTGCGGCGGGCGCACGAGCGACAAGCCCGAGGTGAAGGCGCTCACCCCCGAGGCGCAGGTCCGCGTGATCGTCGAGAGCTTCGGCCGGGCGACAGCGAACAAGGACTACGGCCTGATCTGCACGCGCCTCGTCGCCCGGTCCCTCTCGGACCATGTCGAGGAGCTCGGACTCCCGTGCGAGCTCGCGTTCAAGAAGGGCCTCGGCGCCGTGAAGGGCGCCGACCTGCGGATCGACGGCGTGACCGTCCGGGGGAACGTGGCGTACGCGAAGGTCCACACGACCGCCGTCGGCCAGGCCCCGTCGGACGACACGATGAAGCTCGAGCGCATCGCGGGCCAGTGGCGCATCGCGTCGCTCGACGATCCGGCCGGTTCGCGACGGGCGGCCGCGAAGGCGTCGCGCTTCCGCTTCTTCTAGGCGAGGCCGGGCGCCGGGTGGCCCGGCGGCCCGCGCCGGGCGGGCTAGCGCCGGACGAGCACGAGGACGAGCGCCGCGGCGAAGCCGAGCTGGCCGAAGGTCATCGCCGTGCCGAGGTTCGTCGCGCCGACCGCGAGCGCGACGAGCGTCGCCCCGGCGAAGGCGCCGAGCACGATGAGCAGGTCGGTGCGGCGGTGGGCGTTCATGCGGTCCCCATGATGCCGGGTGCGGCGGCCTCGAGCGCCGCCACGAGCGTCGGGATGTCGTCGCCGGGGTCCTGCGCGGCGAGCAGGCGCCCGGCGTCGCGGCGGCCGCCGACGGCGCGCAGGCCGCGCTCGCCGTGCTCGACGACGAAGTCCGCCAGGGCGCTCGCCCGCCGCGAGGCGAGGCGACGGGCCGGCAGGTCGAGCGTCGCGCGATGCGCGTCGAGTGCCTGCGTCAGCTCCGCCATGCCGACGGGCGGCGACGCGACGGCGCTGACGGCCACGACGGCGGTGTCGCGGGATCCCGCCGACCGCAGCGCGGCGGCGAGGTCGCGCCGCGCCCGCAGCGCGATCTGCCCGAGGTCCGCCTTCGTGACGACGAGGACGTCCGGGATCTCCATGATCCCCGACTTCAGGAACTGCAGCGAGTCGCCCGACCCCGGCTGGACGATGACCGCGACGGTGTCGGCGACCTCGCTGATCTCGGTCTCGGACTGGCCGACGCCGACGGTCTCGATGACGACGACGTCGAAGGCGATCGCGAGCGCGTGGGCGGCGGCCCGGGTCGCCGGCGCGAGGCCGCCGAGCCGGGTGCCCGCCGCCGTCGAGCGGATGAACGTCGCGGCGTCGTGCGGGTCGAACGTGATGCGCGCGCGGTCGCCGAGCAGCGAGCCGCCGCTGCGCCGCGACGACGGGTCGACGGCGAGGACCGCGACGCTGCGGTCCTGGCCACGCCACTCGCGGACGAGCGTGCTGAGGAGCGTCGACTTGCCCGCGCCGGGCGGGCCCGTGACGCCGATGACGTGCCCGGCCGCCTCCGCGCCGAGCGCGGTGGGGGAGACGCCGCCGAGGAGCGCCGCGATCTGGGGCCGGGCCGCCGCGCCCCGGTTCTCGACGAGGTTCAGGACGGCCGGCGCGGCGGCGAGGTCGCCGTCGCGCAGGCGCGCCGCGAGCGCGGCGCCGTCCGGCGGGCCCGCCGCGGCCATCGGTGCCCGACGCTCCTAGGCCGCGCCGGCCGCCGCGGGGTCCGCGATGCCGTTGTGCTCGGCGACGAGGGCGACGATGTCCCGCATGATGCGGCGCATGTCGAAGTCCTTCGGCGTGTAGACCGCCGCGACGCCGGCGTCCTTCAGCGGCTGCTCGTCGGCCTCGGGGATGATGCCGCCGACGACGACCGGGGCGTCGACGCCCGCCTCGCGCAGCGACGTGACGATGTCCGGGATGAGCTCGCGGTGGGAGCCGCTGAGGATCGAGAGGCCGACGACGTGGACGCCCTCCTGCAGCGCGCTCTGCGTGATCTGCGCGGGCGTGAGGCGGATGCCCTCGTAGACGACGTCCATGCCCGCGTCGCGGGCGCGCACGGCGATCTGCTCGGAGCCGTTCGAGTGGCCGTCGAGACCGGGCTTGCCGACGAGGATCTTCAGCCGGCGGCCGAGCGCGTCGCTCACGCGGTCGACCTCCTCGCGGAGCGCCTCGATGTCCTGGTCGTCGGCGCCGGCCGCGGCCTCGCCGACGCCGGTCGGGCCGCGGTACTCGCCGAAGGCGTCGCGCAGCGCCTGCGACCATTCGCCGGTCGTGACGCCGGCGCGGGCGGCGGCGATCGTCGCCTGCATGATGTTCTCGTCGGTGAGGGCGACGCGCCGCACCTCGGCGAGGGCGGCGTCGACGGCGGCCTGGTCGCGGCTCTCGCGCCACGCGGCGAGCGCCTCGATCGCCTCCTGCTGGACGCCGAGGTCGACGGTCATGATGCCGCCCTCCTCGTCCATCAGCGGCGACGGCTCGGTCTCCGTGTACTTGTTCAGGCCGACGACGATCTGCTCGCCCGCCTCGATGCGGTGGATGCGCTCGCGGTGGGAGTCGACGAGCGCGGCCTTCATGTAGTCGACGCCGGCGACGGCGCCGCCGTGCTCGGCGACGACGGCCATCTCGGCGCGGGCGCCCTCGAGCAGCTCGCTCACGAGGCCGTCCATGACCACGGACCCCTCGAAGATGTCGGGGTACTCGAGCAGGTCGGTCTCGTAGGCGAGCACCTGCTGCATCCGCAGCGCCCACTGCTGGTCCCACGGGCGGGGGAGGCCGAGCGCCTCGTTCCAGGCCGGGAGCTGGACGGCACGGGCACGGGCGTTGCGGCCCATCGTCACCGCGAGCGCCTCGAGCACGATGCGCTGGACGTTGTTCTCCGGCTGGGACTCGGTGAGGCCGAGCGAGTTGACCTGCACGCCGTAGCGGAAGCGCAGCTGCTTCTCGTCCGTGACGCCGTACCGCTCGCGGCCGAGCTCCTCCCAGAGGATGCCCATCGCGCGGAGCTTCGCGTGCTCCTCGACGAAGCGGACGCCGGCGTTCACGAAGAAGCTGATGCGGCTGAAGACCCTGCCCATCTGGTCCTCCTCGACGCGCTCGCGGACGGCGTCGAGGACCGCGATCGCGTTGGACATCGCGTAGGCGATCTCCTGGACCGGCGTCGCGCCCGCCTCCTGCAGGTGGTAGCTGCAGATGTTGATCGGGTTCCACTTCGGGACCTCGGTCACCGTGTAGGCGACCATGTCCGCGATGAGCCGCATCGACGGGCCGGGCGGGAACGCGTAGGTCCCGCGGGCGAGGAACTCCTTGATGATGTCGTTCTGCGTCGTGCCCTGGAGGAGCTGCTGGTCGACGCCGGTGTCCTCCGCGGTGACGATGTACAGCGCGAGCAGCCAGGCCGCCGTCGCGTTGATCGTCATCGACGTGTTCATCTTGTCGAGCGGGATGCCGTCGAGCAGCTGCTTCATGTCGCCCTTGTGGGCGACCGGCACCCCGACCTTGCCGACCTCGCCGCGCGCGAGCTCGTGGTCGGCGTCGTAGCCCGTCTGCGTCGGCAGGTCGAAGGCGATCGACAGCCCGGTCTGGCCCTTGCTCAGGTTCGACCGGTAGAGCTCGTTGGACTTCTTCGCGGTCGAGTGCCCCGCGTACGTCCGCATCATCCACGGACGGTCGCGCTCGGGCAGGCGGTGCTCGGTGTCGGACATGGCGCGGATTCTACGTGAGCGCCCGCGCCTCCGGCCCGTCCGTAGCGGGACGCAACCTTCCCGCCGTCGGGCGTCCCGACCGACAGCTCGCGCAGACCCCTCCTGCGTGAGCTGTCAGTCGCGGCGGCCTCAGGCCTCGACGGCGACCGGCACGTCGGCGAGCGGGGTGCCCGCGGCGGCGGCGCTCTCCTCGGCGGCCAGTGAGGCGGCGTGGGCGTGCGCCGGGACGCGCTTGTCGATGAGCAGCCAGGCGAGGCCCGACCCGAGGACGGCGACCGCGCCGGAGATCCGCAGGCCGTCGTTCAGCGCGTAGAGGAAGGCGTCGCGGGCGGCGTCGCCGACGGCGCCGGGGACCGACGTGGAGCCGCCGGCGCCGAGCCCGTCGACGATGCGGCTGCGGGCGCTCTGGGGGAGCTGGGGCAGGAGGTGGTCCAGACGGCTGCGGCCGAGGGCGCTGATGAGCGCGCCCATCGCCGCGACGCCGAACGTCCCGCCGACCATGCGGCTCATCGAGAGCGTGCCCGAGGCGACGCCGGCCTTCGTCGGGTCGACGGCGTTCATGGCCGCGGTGCTCATCGGCGACATGACGAGGCCGATCCCGGCGCCCATGACCATGAAGGCGCCGAGGAGCTGCCCGTAGGCGGTGTCGACGGCGAGGTGGCCCTGCCAGAAGAGGGAGACGCCCGTGAGGAAGAGGCCGGCCGAGATGAGCGGCCGCGGACCGACCTTGTCCGCCAGGCGCCCGGCGATCGGCCCGGCGAAGATGATGATCACCGTCATCGGGAGGAAGCGGACGCCCGCCTGGAGCGGTGAGTAGCCGCGGACGTTCTGCAGGTACAGCGCGAGGAAGAAGAACGTCGCCAGCATCGAGAAGCTCACGAGGAACGCGACGATGTTCGCGCCGAGGAAGCCCCGCGAGCGGAAGAAGGAGAAGTCGACCATCGGGGCGGCGACGCGGGCCTCGACCCGCGTGAAGACCGTCAGCAGGACGACGGAGGCGGCGAGCAGCCCGACGGTCCGGCCCGAGCCCCAGCCCCACGAGTTGCCCTCGATGAGGGCGAGGATGAGCGCCGTGAGCCCGGTCGAGAGCGCGAGGAGGCCGGCGTAGTCGATCGTCCGCGGGGCGCTCTCGTCGCGCGACTCGTGCGCGGCGAAGAGGGTGACGACCACCGCCGCGGCGGCGACCGGGAGGTTGAGCAGGAAGATCGACTGCCAGGAGACGTGCTCGACGAGGAAGCCGCCGAGGACCGGGCCGATGGCGAGCGCCATCGCGCTGACGCCGGCCCACGTCCCGATCGCCTTGCCGCGCTCGTGGGGCGGGAACGCGTTCGAGATGATCGAGAGCGTTGCGGGCATCATGAACGACGCGCCGAGGCCCTGGACCGCGCGCCAGCCGACGAGCCAGCCGGTCGACTGCGCGAAGGCGATCATCGCGCTCGAGCCCGCGAAGACGACGACGCCGGAGAGGAACATCCGGCGGCGGCCGAAGATGTCGCCGAGCCGCCCGCCGGTGACGAGCAGGACGGCGAAGGACAGGGTGTAGGCGTTGACCGTCCACTCCAGGCCCGAGACGGACGAGTGCAGGTCGTGCTGGATCGTCGGCAGCGCGACGTTCACGACCGTGTTGTCGAGCATGATCATGAAGAGCGCGAAGCACATCGCGCCGAGGGTCCACCACCGGCGGTTGTCGTCGGTGAGGCGGAGGCGGTCAGGCATGTGCGGGTCCTTCCGGGGTGGTCGCGCCGGCGTCGGCGCGGAGGGTCAGGAGGGCGGCGTGGAGCGCGTCGCGCTGGGCGTCGGTGAGCCCACCGACCCACGTCTCGACGCCGGCCAGGCGGACGGCCTCGAGCTCGCGCAGGACGCGGCTGCCCTCGGCGGTGATCGTGAGGCGCTTGATGCGGCGGTCGGAGGGGTCCTCGCGGCGGGCGACGAGGCCGCGCTGGAGGAGGCCCTCCGCGGTCCGGCTCGCCGCGGGGAGCGACATGGCGAGGCACGCGCCGAGGTCCTTCACGGAGTGCTCGCCGCCGTTGGCGTCGTTGAGGGTGTGCAGCGTCTTCATCTCGGTGAGCGACAGGTCGTGGGCGTTGAGCGCCTCGACGACGCGACCGCCGGTCCCGCGCATGAGCTCGTGGAAGAGCCACACGAGATCCTCGGCGAGGGCGGCACCGGTCGCTTCCGCACGCGCATCGGTTGCTTGCATGAAAGCAAGTATTGCATTTCTGGTGATCATTGCAAGCGCAACTTCCGCGCCGAGGCCCGATAAGAGCCCAACTGGGGGACAGCGATCGGGTCTCGGCGGTGGGAGGGGCGGTACGGTCCGCGGTCCGATGCTCGCCCGTGCCGCTCTCAGCCTCCGTCTGCGTACGGCCGACCTCCGCGACCGGGTCACCGGCCGGGCGGACGCCCTCGTGCCGCCGCGGCGCCTCGAGCACATCGGCCACAGCGACTTCGTCGCCACGGGGGACGAGTTCGCCCGCCACTTCGTCGCGCTCGGGGGCCTGCGGCCGTCCGACCGCGTCCTCGACGTCGGCTGCGGCATCGGGCGCATGGCGCGGCCGCTCACCGCGCTGCTCGGCCCGGACGGCAGCTACGACGGCTTCGACATCGACCCCTCCGGCGTGGACTGGTGCCGCGAGCACTACGCCGCCTTCCCGCGCTTCCGCTTCCAGGCCGTCGACGTCGCGAACCCGCGCTACAACCCGGGCGGCGCGCTGGCCGCGCACGCCTTCCGCTTCCCCTACGAGGACGGCGCCTTCGACTTCGTCCTGCTCACGAGCGTGTTCACCCACCTGCTGCCCGGGGACGTGGACCACTACCTCGCGGAGATCGCGCGCGTCCTCGCGCCCGGCGGCCGCCTCTTCGCGACGTTCTTCCTCCTCGACGACGAGGCGCGCGCGCTCGTCGCCGCCGGCCGCTCGTCGCTCGCCTTCCGCCTCGACGCGCGGAGCGACGGCCTGCCGCCGGGGGACGAAAACCACGCGGTCGTCGACCCGGAGATCCCCGAGGAGGCGGTCGCCTTCGCCACGGCGTGGGTCGGGGCGGCGCTCGCCCGCCACGGCCTGCGGGAGGCCGGGCGCCACCCGGGCTCGTGGTGCGGCCGCGCCGCGTTCACGAGCTACCAGGACATCCTCTGCGCGGAGCGACCCCACTAGGCTGCCGGGCGTGAGCATCCAGGAGATCGATCTGCACCACTGCGGCGTGGAGCACGCCATCTGCGCCTACGCGGACGTCGAGGAGGGGTGGATCGTGGACCCCGGCCCCGAGGTCTCGCACGAGACGCTGCTCGCCGCCCTCCCCGAGGACTTCGCCGCGACGACGATCCTCCTCACGCACATCCACTTCGACCACGCGGGCGCGACCGGCCGCCTGCTCGAGCGCTGGCCGAACGCCGAGGTCTGGGTCCACGAGCGCGGCGCCGGCCACCTCATCGACCCGACGAAGCTCGTCGCCTCCGCGACCCGCATCTACGGCGACGACTTCGACCGCCTCTGGGGCAAGGTCCTGCCGCTCCCGCAGGAGAACGTCCGCATCCTCACCGGCACCGAGTCGCTCCCCGGCTGGCAGGTGCAGTACACGCCGGGCCACGCGTCCCACCACGTGAGCTACCTCCACGACGGCACCGGCACGGCGTTCACCGGGGACGTCGCGGGCGTGCGCATCCTCGACGGCCCGGCGTTCCCGCCCACGCCGCCGCCGGACATCGACCTCGACCTCTGGCGGGAGTCGATCGACCTCGTGCAGTCGTGGGCTCCCGCCGCGCTCGCGCTGACGCACTTCGGGCGCTACACCGACGTCGACGCGCACCTCGACGCCATGCGCCGCCAGATCACCCACTGGGGTGAGGTCGCGCGGACGTCCGACGAGTCCGCGTACGCCGACGCGGTCCGCAGCTACATCGAGGGCGAGGTCACGGACCCCGTCGCGCGCCGGGGCTACGAGCAGGCCAATCCGCCGTCGACGCTCTTCGCGGGCATGAACCGCTACTGGACGAAGAAGGCCGAGCGCGAGGCGGCGGCGGGCGCGTAGGACCCAGGCCAGCTCGCGGGCCGGCAGGTCCATGAGCAGCGCGTCGCGCCAGACGCCGTCGGGCCGCCGCGCAGGGCGAGGCCGGGTGGGAGCGGCGGCGACTCGGGCCGTCCGTCCGGGGCGGCGCCCGGCGCCGTCATGCGAGCGCCGCGCGCAGCGCCGGGGCCGCGGACGCCGGGCGGACCTCGCCGAGGGCGACGGCGTCGCAGCCGACCCACGTGGCGGCCTCGCGCAGCGCCGTCGCCATCGCGTCGATCGCCCGCGGCTCGACGGTGAGGGTCTTGGCGACGAGCGTGCGGCCGTCGCGCCCGGGGTCGACGCGGCCGACGAGCCGGCCGCCCGCGAGCAGCGGCATCGCGAAGTAGCCGTGGACGCGCTTGGGCGCGGGCGTGTAGGCCTCGAGGCGGTGGACGAAGCCGAAGATGCGCTCGGTGCGCGCGCGGTCCCAGGCGAGCGTGTCGAAGGGGGAGAGGAGCGTCGTGCGGTGGCGACCCTTCGGGAGGCCCGCGGCGAGCAGGTCCGGGTCCGCCCACGCGGCCTTGCCCCAGCCCCGGACGGTCACGGGGACGAGACCGCTGCCGCCGACGACGGCCGCGACGTCGGCCTGCCTGAGGCGGTGGAAGTCGGTGAGGTCGGCGAGCGTCGCGACCCCGAGCGCCCGGCCGGCGATCGCGACGAGGCGCCGGCGGCACTCCGCGTCGTCGAGGGTGTCGCCGACCGCGAGCGCCTCGGCCGGGAGGACGCGCTCGGGCAGGTCGTACACGCGCTTCCACGCGCGCCGCTCCGAGCAGACGACCGCGCCGGTGTCGAGGAGGTACTCGACGGCGATCTTCACGTCCGACCAGTCCCACCAGACGCCGCCCCGCTTCGCGCCGCCGAGGTCCGTCGAGGTCATCGGGCCCTCGTCGCGCAGCCGGGCCAGGACGGTGTCGCAGACGGACGGCTCGACGGCGTGCCAGCGCCAGCCGCGCTCCCCGTAGTGGCGGCGGCGGAACGCGAACAGCGGCCACTGCTCGGCGGGGAGGACGCAGGCCGCGTGCGCCCAGTACTCGAAGGCGTCGCCGGACCAGTACGCGGCGTCGACCGCGGCCCGCCCGACCGCTCCGAGCCGGGCGTACGCGACGAGCTCGTGCGAGCGCGCGAGGACGCTGATCGTGTCGAGCTGGACGGCCGCGAGCCGCTGCAGCAGCGCCGGCACCCCGCCGCGGCGGTCCGGCGCGCCGATCATCCCCTGGGCGCGCAGGGACAGGCGGCGGGCCTCGTCGGCGGTGAGCTCCTCCATCGCCGGCCCAACCTAGCGCCGGAATGCGCGCGAAGTGCGTCCGCGCCCCTTCCGCCGGGGCCTCCCGCCGGGTAAGGTCCGTGCCGTATGTCCCAGACCATCGAGCTTCCCCGGACGTCAGGTCCGGACGGAGCGCTCGGCGGCGCATGGCGTGTCATCGTCCGCAACGACGACCACAACACGTTCGACCATGTCGCGCTGACGCTCGCCCGTCTCATCCCTGGCATCGACACCTCCCGCGGCTACCAGATCGCCGACCGCATCCACCAGACCGGCCTCGCCATCGTCTGGTCCGGCCACCAGGAGCTCGCCGAGCACTACTGGGGTCAGCTGCAGGACGCGGGCCTCACGATGGCCCCCCTCGAGAAGGGCTGACCCACCGTCGGACGCCGTGGTCGGAGGGGCGTCACGGGCGAGCGCGTGCGCCGCCGCCGGACAAACCGCCCCACAACGCACCGCGCCCGACCAGAGGCCGGGCGCGAGAGCGAACGACGAAGCGGTGAGGGGAACGTCGCTCAGGCGGCGTCGTCCTCGGCGAGGGGCGTCATCGCGCCCTTCGAGACGACGTCCTGCCAGGCGTAGACGACCGGCACCTGGTACCAGCTCGACGAGGTGGTCCGGAAGCGGATGGCCTCGGGACCGTTCCAGTAGGCCTCCCAGTCGGCCTTGTTCTCGAACTCGACGACCTGGAGGATCTTGTAGCGGTCGTCGCGGCCGCGGTACACCGAGTACGCGGTGGCGCCGTAGCGCAGCGACACGGCCGCGAACTCCGTCACCGCCGCCTCGAGCTTGTCGCCGCGGAAGCCCGTGGCGTACCAGGGAATGTGAACAGCTCCGGCCATGGGGTCAGCCTACCTCAGCGTAGATCGCGCCGGGTCCGTCGGCGGTCTTGCCGAGACCCTCGGATTCGGCACCGACGAGGATCGAGATCTTGCCGAGGTGCTCGTTGTCGCGCATCTGCTGGTGCGCGTGCGGGACACCGTCGAAGCCATAGGTCTTCCACAGCACCGGGCGGATCTGACCGGACTCGATGAGCTCGTTGGCCTTCATGCACTCGTACGCGTTGGCGAAGTGCGAGCCGATGATCTCCTTCTGCTTCATCCACAGGTAGCGGACGTCGAAGTCGAGGTTGTACCCCGTGGTGCCGGCGCAGATGACGACCTTGCCGAACGGCTTCACGGTGAAGACGGACGTGGGGAAGGTCGCGGCGCCGACGTGCTCGAAGACGATGTCGGGCTTGTCGCCGCCGAAGAGCTCCTTGACGCGCTTGTCGAACTTGCGCATCTCGGCGAAGCGGACCTTCTCCTCCTCCTCGGTCTCACCGCCCTTGCGCATCATCCCGGCGAACTCGTTCCGGTTGATGTAGTCCACGCAGCCGAGCGACTTGACGAGCTCGCCCTTCTCGTCGGAGTTGACCACGCCGACGCACTCCGCGCCCGCGGCCTTGCAGATCTGCGTGGCGAACACGCCGAGGCCGCCCGCGGCGCCCCAGATGAGGACCTTCTGGCCCGCCTGGAGGTTGCAGCGCGTCATGAGCATGCGCCAGGCGGTGAAGTACGTGAGGCCGTAGGACGCGGCCTCCTCCCAGGTCAGCGCCTTCGGCTTGGGCAGCAGCTGCTGCGCCTGGACCTTCGTGAACTGCGCGAACGAGCCCCACGTCGTCTCGTAGCCCCAGATCCGCTGCGACGGCGCGGCGAGCGGGTCGAGGCCGTGGACCTCGGGATCCTCGTAGGAGGCCTGGTTGCAGTGGATGACGACCTCGTCGCCCTCCTTCCAGCGCGTGACACCGGGGCCGACCTTCCACACGACGCCGGACGCGTCCGAGCCACCGATGTGGTGGCCGTACTCGGGGTGGTCGCCGGAGCGCCACACGCCGATCGGGATGCCGAGCGCCGCCCAGACGTTGTTGAAGTTCACGCCGGCGGCCATGACGCGGACGATGACCTCGAACGCGGCGGGCTCGGGGACCTCGATCTCCTCGAGCTTGAAGGCATCTCGGGGCTCGCCCTGGGTCTCCTCCCGGATGACCCATGCGGCCATCGTGGCCGGGAGTTCTCCGGGCTCGGTCGACACCTGCGAGATCTGGCTGACATCCACTGCCATGTGCGGTTTCGCGCTCTCTTCTAAGTCGATGACGAAGGACAGAACCCGCGCAGCCGCGAACGGCGCCGGGGGCGGGTAAGACTACTCGTCGTGCGGGATCTGCGGCAGCCGCCCGACGGGGGCCGGCGCACCGCCCGCCGCCGCTCAGAGCGCGATCGTCTCGAGCGACGTACGGGTGAACGCGTGACTCCTGGCGCTCCACCGGTAGCGGCGCCGCGTGAGCTTGGCGGGGCAGCACACGTCGTCGCCCGCCTGGTAGAGCGGCTGGTCGATCTGGAGCCGGTGGCCGTCGGCGATCATCGTGAGGGTCCGGTAGAGCATCTGCGACCGGAACACGACCCGGAGCTTCTTCGACGTCGAGCCGTCGGTCGAGAAGACGTAGACCGCGGTGACACCCGCGGCGCCGGTGCTGTGGACGCGGACGACGGCGTCCTGCTTGCCGTCGCCGGTGAGGTCGTCGTACTGGGTCGCCGGGTCGACGATGACCGCGCCCGACCGCAGTCCGCGCCGGACCGCCGCGAGCGTCTTCGCGTCGGCGATGAGCGCGTCGTGGAAGAACGCCTGCCCGGGGTTCGCGCTGCCGGCGGGGGTGGAGACGGTGCCGGCCGTCGTGGTCGTCGTCGCGGCGGCGGCGCCCCCGCTCCCGGTCGCGAGGGCGAGCGTCGCGGCGGCGGCCGCGGACAGCGCGAGGCACGTGGGCAGGACCCGCATCGCGCGAGTATGGCCCGCCCGCCCCCGCCGGCGCCAGCGCTGCAAGGGCACTGGCGTCCGCGGCGTGACGGCGGCTAGGGCAGGAGCAGCTGGTTCTGGGCGGTCGGGCGCTCGGCGCCGACCGTCACGTGCGCCGGCTCGATCGAGCTGTCGCCGACGCGGAGGACGGCTCCGCCGGTGGGGACGTCCACGACGAGCGTCGTCGGCGCACCGGGGTTGATCGGGCCGGTCTGGTGGCGGAAGCCGGCGGCGCTGCCCTCGGACTCGAAGGTCACGCGCTGGGCGGCGGTGGACTCGTTCGCGATGACGAGGTTCACCGGGCCCGCCCCGAACTTCGACGGCGAGACGGACACGTTCTTGTCCGAGATCGACGCGGTCACCGTGATCGGCGCCGGCGGCCGGTTCTGGTTCTTGTACGTGCTGTTGTCGCCGCAGCCCGCGATCGCGAGCGTGAGCAGGCCGAGCCCGACCGTCGCGGTCCGTCGCATCCTGGTGTGCAGTGCGTGCTCCATCTCTCGACCCGGACCCCGAATGAGGGCCCGGCCGAACCCTAACCGACGGGAGGGTCCTTTCGTCAATCGTCGCGGACGGACCCTCACGCGGCGGCGGCCTCGCCGGTGGACGCGCCCGGTGCCGGGCCGACCTCGGCGAGGACCTCCTGCAGGTGCTCCCACGCCGGCGGCTCGGCGACCGCGTAGGCCGTAGGGCCGAGGTCCCGCAGCGTGTCGGCGTAGAGCGCCCACGCGGCGAGCTCGCGCTCGTCTCGGACGTGGCTCACGTGCTCGTCAGCGGCAAAGGTGCTCACGGGGCTGCCTCCAGGCGTCGTCGTGCGTAGGAACAAGCGTAGATCGGCCGCCGGTCGGCACCGGTGACCGTCCGGGTGCAACCGCCGCTGCAGGCCGTCCTGCCCGAGGCGTAGAACCAGGCGATGCCCGCCGTCTCGCCGTCGTCCGTCCCCGCCGCCGCGCGCCCGCCTCTGGGCGCGGTGCCGCTCCGCACCGCCGAGTTCCTCGTCGTCGACACGGAGACGAACGGCCTCGGCGGCGAGCGCTGCGAGCTCACCGAGGTCGGTGCCGTGCTCGTCGGCGGGGGCGAGCTGCACGACCGCTGGGAGGCGCTCGTCCCGGTCCGCGCACCGCTGAGCCGGTCGATCCAGCGCTTCACCGGGATCACCCAGGAGATGGTGGACGAGGCACCCGCGGCCGAGCTCACGCTCGCGGAGCTCGCCGAGCTGCTCGAGGGCCGGGTCCTCGTCGCGCACAACGCATCCTTCGACCGGCGCGTCCTCGAGCAGGCCTTCGCCCGCGCCGGGCTCGCGTGGCCGTGCCCACCGGTCCTCTGCACCGTCGCGCTCGCCCGGCGCCTCGCGCCGCTCGTCCGCCAGCGCAAGCTCGCGCTCCTCGCCGACGCCCTCGGCGTCCCGGTCGAGGTGACGCACCGCGCGCTCGCCGACGCCGAGACCTGCGCCCGGATCCTCTGCGCGCTGCTGCCCCGCCTGTGCGCGAGCGCGACGACCGTCGACGAGGCCGTCGCCCTCCTCGGGCCCGCGCGCCCACGGGCGGGCCGCGGGTCACGCGGGCGGGTGCCGGATCGCGGCCGCACCGACGGCGGCGTCCCGATGACCGGGCTGCGCCGCCGCGCGCCCGACCTGCGCGGGCTGCCCGACGCGCCCGGGGTCTACATCTTCCGCAACGACGCGGGGCAGCCCCTCTACGTCGGCAAGTCGGTGCGGCTGCGAGCCCGCGCGCGGTCGCACTTCGCGCCGTCCTCCCCCGACACGGGGTGGGTGACGCAGGTCGAGGTCGCCGACCACGTCCAGACCCCGTCGGAGCTCGGCGCCCTCCTCGAGGAGCACCGGCTCATCCGCCGGCTGCGCCCGCCCGGCAACGCGCGGGGCAAGCACGAGCGCGACCAGTACGTCTTCCTCCGCTGCCGCCTGGACATCGCCTTCCCGGTGCTCGAGGTCGCCGCCGAGCCGGCGGACGGGCTCGCGGTGAACATCGGCCCGCTGCGCGGGCAGCACGCCGCGGTCGAGCTCATGGAGCAGCTGAACTCGCTCTTCGGGCTGCGCCACTGCGGGCGCACGCTGCGGCGCCGGCCGTGGCCGTCGGCGTACGGGCAGATGGGCCGCTGCCTCTCCCCGTGCCTCGGCGACCTGGATCCGAACGCGTACCGGGGCCGGCTCGACCAGGCGCTCGCGCTCTTCGCGGGCCCCGGTGGCGGCGCGGGGGTGCTCGACCACGTCGACGCGCTCGTCCGCGCGGCGGCGGCGGAGCAGGCCTTCGAGCGGGCCGCGTGGCTGCGCCGTCGCCGCGACCGCCTCGCCGTGCTCCTGGACCGGCTCGGCTCGGCGGTCGCCGCCGCGCACGCGCGCCCGGAGCTCGTCCTCGGCCCGAGCCTCCCCGTGGGGGAGGCCGACGCGGTGTGGCTCGTGGCCGGCCGCATCGCGCGGCATGCCGTCGTCCGCTCGGCGGCCGAGCTCCACGCGCACACGACGGCGGTGCTCGGCGCGGGCGGCCTGCGGCCGGGCGGGCCCTGCCACCTCACGGAGGACGACGTGACGCAGGCGCGTATCGTGGCGACGTGGCGCGCCGCGCAGGAGCCGCCGTGCCTGCCGCTCGATCCGCCGCCCTCGGCGGCCGCCGTGCGCCGCGCGGCCGCCGCCGCCGGGCTCCCCGCCGAGACGCCGGCGGACGCGGCGCCGGCGCCGGCCCCGACCCCGACCCCGAGCGCGGCGCTCCCGCCCGCCGCCGGGCCACGCGCCCGGCGGTCCGGCAGCGTGAAGCCGGTCAGCGGGGAGCACGATGGGGGCATGGCCCGGGCGGGGGCCGATCCCGTCCAGTTCGAGCTCTTCGAGATCAGCCATGACCCCCGGTCGCCGCGGCGATGACGGACCCCGCCGCCCTCGCCCGGTAGCCGCCGTCAGAAGGGCAGGTCGGCGACGACGCCGGTCGTGTCCCCGACCGTGACGGTGTCCCCGGGCGCGGCCTCCCGCCGGACGAGCGCGAGCGCGATCGGCCCGTGGGCGGGGGAGACGACGGCGCTCGTCACGTGGCCGAGCAGGCGGCCCGGCTCCGCGCCGTCCTCTGCGGGCGCAGCGTGCAGCTCCGCCCCCGGGGCGACCGGCTCGGCTAGGCGCAGGCCGCGCAGGTGCCGGTTCGGCTTGCCGCGGTAGAAGAGGCGGGCGACGGTCTCCTGCCCGACGTAGCACCCCTTCGTGAAGCTCACGGCGCGCTCGTTCAGGCCCGCCTCCTGGGGGATGACGCCCCCGGCGAGGTCGGCGGCGAAGCGCGGGCGCCCGAGCTCGACGCGGCGGATCTCCGCGGCCGTCTCGCCGACGGTGACGGCGCCCGCCTCGGTGAGCGCCGCGACGACCGAGCCGGTGTCCGCCGCCTCGCAGACGACGTCGACGCCGGTGTCGGTCGCGACGAGCAGGACGCGGGCGCCGCCGATGCTCGCGACGGCGCTGTCGTGCTCGGAGGCGCCGAGGCCCGCGTCCGCGGCGCCGGCGAGCTCACGGGCAGCGGGCCCCATGAGGCTCACGAGGCCCTGCTGGACCGTCCGCTTGTGGAGCTCGGCGTCCCAGCCGATGATCGCGCGCCGCAGGACGTCGAAGAGGGCCTGCAGCGAAGCGCGCTCGCAGACGAGCAGCAGCTCGGTGCCGTCGGGGGTGCGTAGCACCCGCAGGTCGCCGAGCATCTTGCCCTTGTTGTCGAGCAGCGCGGCGTAGCAGCCGGTCGCGGGCTCGAGGCCCTCCGTGTCGTTGGAGACCTGGCCGCCGAGGAACGCGCCGGCCTGGCCGCCGGTGAGCGCGAGCTTGCCGAGCTCCGAGCGGTCGAGCAGGCCGCAGCCGCTGACGAGGGCGTCGTAGCCGGGGTCGGTGAGGTTCGCCGGAGTGCCCATACGGCCACGGTAGCGCGGCGGGATCGCGCTGCTCGGTGATCCGATTCGTGCGGGGGATGCGAAATCGATTTAGACATGCCACACTTCCCGTCATGCCAGCGATGACCCCGGGCTTGGTGGCCCTCCGCGCGGAGCCCGTCGGCCCGCCGGCCACCGGCCCGAGCGAGCTGCAGCAGCTCCGGGCGCGCGGCCGCATCCGCGGCCTGCTCCCGATGCTCGGCCCGGCGTTCGTCGCCTGCATCGCCTACGTCGACCCCGGCAACTTCGCGACGAACATCGCGGGCGGCGCGGACTACGGCTACCTCCTCGTCTGGGTCATCGTCGCCGCGAACCTCATGGCGATGCTCATCCAGAACCTCACGGCGAAGATCGGCATCGCGACCGGCCAGAACCTCGCCGAGCTGTGCCGCGAGCACTTCCCGCGCCGCGTGTCCGTCGGGTTGTGGATCCAGGCCGAGCTCATCGCCATGGCGACCGACCTCGCGGAGTTCATCGGCGCGGCGATCGCCCTCAACCTCCTCTTCGGGGTCCCGCTCTTCGTCTCGGGCCTCATCACCGCCGCCGTCGCCTTCGGCATCCTCGCGCTGCAGACCCGCGGCTACCGGCGCTTCGAGCAGGTGATCATCGGCTTCCTCGGGGTCATCCTCCTCGGCTTCCTCTACGACACGCTGCACATCGGGTTCGACGGCGGCGCGGCGGCGAGGGGCTTCATTCCCGGCTTCCAGGGCACCGACAGCGTCCTGCTCGCCACCGGCATCCTCGGGGCGACGGTCATGCCGCACGTCATCTACCTGCACTCGTCGCTGACCCAGGGCCGGATTCCGCTCCGCGACGACGCCGACCGCCGGCGGATGTTGCGCTTCAACCGCATCGACGTGACGATCGCGATGACGCTCGCCGGCCTCGTCAACCTCTCGATGCTGCTCATCGCCGCCTCGCTCTTCCACGGCACGGGCCTCGACGTCAGCTCGATCGAGAGCGCGCACCAGGGCTTCCGGGACCTCGTGGGACCCGGCGCCGCCTTCGCCTTCGCGGCCGCCCTGCTCGCGTCGGGGCTGGCGTCCTCCAGCGTCGGCACCCAGGCGGGCCAGGTGGTCATGCAGGGGTTCATCCGCCGCACGATCCCGGTCGTGCTGCGGCGCGGCATCACGATGGCGCCGGCGCTCGTCGTCCTCGCCGTCGGGCTGGACCCGTCCCGGTCGCTCGTCATCAGCCAGGTCGTCCTGAGCTTCGGCATCCCGTTCGCGCTCGTCCCGGTCGTGCTCATCACGAAGAGCCCGGCGATCATGGGGCCCCTCGTGAACCGCCGGGTGACGACCGTCGCCGCGTCCATCGTGGCCGGCGTCATCTCGCTCCTGAACGCCTTCCTGCTCTACCAGACGTTCTTCAGCTGACGCGGGCGCGCGGGAGGTCTGGCCGCCCGCGCTTCTCGTAGACTGCGGGCCATGGCGCTTGCAGACACGTTCCGGGCCGTCGTCGACTCCCTGCCGGACGACTGGACCGACTTGGAGCTCGACCTGCGCATCTTCGACGAGGAGCGCTACATCGACGCCGCGGTCTACCTCGTCATCTGCAACGCCCAGCCGTACTCCAAGCACGACTGGCACTGGCGCCTGCTCTGCGCGCACCGCTTCGGCCACGCCGCGGCGCCGAGCGCCATCAGCACGTCGCTGACGCTGCTGGACGACGCCGGCATCACCGGCGAGCTCGCGGTGCGCGAGGTGCGCTCCGGCCGGGTCGAGGTGACCCAGATGTGGGGCCGCCCCGAGTCCGTCCGGCAGGAGCAGCGCCGCCTCCACGCGCAGTAGGCGGTCGCGGTCCCGCCGCCGCCCTCCCCGTCGCTCAGCCGTCGTCCTCGAGCGCCTTGCGCGCCCCCGCGGCGGCGAAGCGGGGGAGGAACATGCTCGCGACGTCGGGGACCCGCGGGACCGCGCCGATGTGCCGCTCCCAGCGCGCCCAGGTGCGCAGCGCGTCGAGGTCGAGCGTGCCCACGAGCCCGCTCGGCGCCTGGAACGCGGGGGAGACGGCGTCGAGCTGCGCCGCGGCGCGGGTGGGGTCGAGGCCGGGCACCGCGCTCGTGAGCGCCCCGATGGCCGACTCGGGGTCGTTCACCGCGGCGTGGTAGCCGCGCTGCAGGGCCGTGACGGTCGCGCGGACGAGCGCCGGGTCGTCGTCGACGGTCGCGTGCGTCGTCACGAGGACGAGCTCGGGGTAGACGGGGGTCCCGCGGTCGCCGGCGCGAAGGACCCGGGACCCCGCGAGCTTCGGGCGGGCGTCGAGCCCGGCGGCGCGGAAGTAGGCGTCGGCGCCGGCGACGAGGTCGGTGCCGGGGACGCGGCGCGCGCCCGGATCGGGCGTGAGCCGCGTCGTGCGGGGGACGATCGCCGCGAGCGGCTCGTCGGCGATGGCGAGGACCGCGACGACGTCCGCACCGGCCTCCTGCGCCGCCGCGAACGCGTGGATGTCGACGATCGCGAACTGCGCGCGCCGGCTCGTGAGGTTCGTGATCGGCCTCGTCCCGGCGCCCGGGATCTGGACCTGGAGCGTGACGCCCTCCGCCCCCGTGAAGTCGCGGGCGAGCGCGAGGTAGATGCCGGCGTGCAGGCCGTTCGGGTGGGCGTCGAGCAGCAGCGCCGCCGACTCGTTCGGCCGTCCCGAGTCCGGGGAGCCCGTCCCGCAGCCCGCGAGGAGGAGGCCCGCGGCGGCGAGCGCGACGGCGGTGAACGGGCGCAGGCGTGACACGGCGCCGAATCCTACGGGCGGGCGGGCCTCATACACTGGCGCGATGCGTCGCCGCGTCACCTTCTCGCGCAACGTCACGCTCTCCCTGTCGCGGACGTGCCAGTGCTACTGCAAGTACTGCGCGTTCAAGACGCACCAGGCGCACCTGCACACGCCCGAGGAGGTCCTGAAGCTCATCGACTCGGCGGCGCGCCGCGGCGTGAAGGAGCTGCTCGTCCTGACCGGCGAGCGGCCGGAGGTCAACGCGGGGGTGCGGGCGAAGCTCGCGGAGTACGGGCACCGGGACTTCACGGCGTACGTCGTGTGGGCGTGCGAGCGCGCACTGGAGCGGGGGCTGCTGCCGCATACGAACCTCGGGGTCCTGTCCAAGGAGGACCTCGGCCGGCTGCGCGAGGTGACCGCGTCGCAGGGGCTGATGCTCGAGTCGGTCCGCGACGACCTCGTCGCGCACCAGGGCTCGCCGACGAAGTCGCCCGAGCGGCGGCTGGAGACGATCCGCTGGGCGGGCGAGCTCAGGATCCCGTTCACGAGCGGGATCCTCGTCGGGATCGGCGAGACGCCGGAGGACCGCGTCGCCGCGCTGCAGGCGCTGGCGGAGGTCCACGCGGAGTACGGCCACCTGCAGGAAGTCATCCTGCAGAACTTCGTCCCGCACGACTCCTACTACGGGCAGGAGCCGGCACAGATCGCCGACGAGGCCGCGCGGCGCTACTGGGCGACGGGGATCGGGGACCAGCCGCATCTCGAGCTGCCGGCGTGGGCGACACCGGTGTCGATCCGCGAGATGGAGGAGCTCATCGCGCACACGCAGGAGCTCATGCCCGGCGTCGGGATCCAGGTGCCCCCGAACCTCGCGGACTGGTGGCCGCAGCTCGTCGCCGCGGGCGCGACCGACCTCGGCGGCCTGTCGGCGAACGGCGACCACATCTCGCCGGAGCATCCGTTCCCCTCACCGCACCAGGTCCGCAAGACGCTTGCCCCGGAGGGCTACGCGCTGACCGAGCGCCTGTGCGTCTACCCGCAGTACATCGACCCCGAGTGGATGGCGCAGGGCGTGCTGAACACGCTGACGGCGAAGTTCTGGTCGTTCATCCCGCGCTCGGGCTCGGGCCGGACCGAGCCGCCCAGGCCGCTGCGCCCGGACCTCGCGGCCGGGGCGATCGAGAAGGGGCGCGAGGGCGCGTGGCTGTCGCCGGACGAGCTGACCGCGCTCTTCGCGGAGACGCGGCCGGAGGTCATCGAGGACCTGCGGCAGGCGGCGGACGAGCTGCGGGCCGAGCTGACCGGGGAGACGGTGACGTTCGTCGTCAACCGCAACATCAACGTGTCGAACGTCTGCATCGTCGGGTGCGCGTTCTGCGGGTTCGGGCAGGGCAAGCGCTCCCCCGACGCGTACGAGCACTCGCGCGAGGACTTCGAGGCGCGGGTCATCGACGCGATCGACTTCGGCGCGAGCGAGATCTGCATGCAGTCCGGGATCCATCCCGACTGGCAGCTCGAGGACTACCTGCACTGGCTGCGGGTCATCAAGCAGACCGCGGCCGGCGCGGGCGCGGAGCTGCACGTGCACGCGTACTCGCCGATGGAGATCGCGCACATGCAGGACATCTCCGGCCTGCCGCTGCCGGAGCTGTTCGCGGCGCTGCGGGAGGCCGGCCTGGACTCCACGCCCGGGACCGCGGCGGAGGTGCTCCACGACGGCGTGCGCGCGCGGATCTCGCCGAACAAGCTGCCCGCCGCGCGGTGGGTGCAGATCATCGAGGCCTCCCATCGCGCGGGGCTGCGGTCGACGTCGACGGTGATGTTCGGGCACATCGAGGAGCCGTGGGAGCTCGCCGAGCACATGCGCGTCATCCGCGAGCTCCAGGAGCGCACCGGCGGCATCACCGAGTTCGTCCCGCTCTCGTTCATCCCGTTCCACACGCTGCTCGGCCGCACCCACGGGGTCGAGGAGATCTCCATCGAGGAGAACCTCAAGCACACCGCCGTCTTCCGCCTCGCCCTCGGCCGGTCGATCACGAACCTCCAGGCGTCGTGGGTGAAGATGGGCCTGGACGGCGCCACCGAAGCGCTGCGCTGGGGCGTCAACGACCTCGGCGGCACGCTCATGGAGGAGTCGATCAGCCGCATGGCCGGGTCGCACCACGGCGTGCGCCTGGACCCCCCGCAGCTCATCGCCGCCGCGCACGCCGCCGGCCGCCCCGCCGCCGAGCGCAGCACGCTCTACGGCGTCCGCGAGCAGCACCCGCTCTCCAGCCGCGTCTGAGGGGCGACCGCGTAGGGTGAGCGGATGAGCAATCAGGAGCAGGGCGAGGCGATCACCGCCGCCGGCCTCGTGGCGCTGAAGGCCGAGCTCGCGGAGCTGGAGGGTCCCGCCCGCCAGGCGATCGCCGCGCGGATCTCCGTCGCCCGCGAGATGGGCGACCTGAAGGAGAACGCTGAGTACCACATCGCCAAGGAGGACCAGGGGCACCTGGAGACGAAGATCCTCCGCCTGCAGGCCCGCTTGCGGGCCGCGGTCATCGTCGAGGTCGACGAGGCGAGCGACACGGTCGGCTTCGGCGCCACCGTCACCGTCACCGACGTGCAGTCCGGCCGGACGAACACGTGGACGATCGTCGGGCCGACCGAGGCGGACGCGAAGACCGGGAAGCTCTCCGCCGAGTCGCCCGTGGCGGTCGCGCTCATCGGGGCGAAGGTGGGGCAGACGATCTCGGTGGACACGCCCCGGGGCACGCGCGAGATGACCGTCGACCGGATCGGCGGCGAGACAGCCTCCTAGAGGAAGAGGTCCTCGCCGGGCGGGCGCAGGAGGGCCTGCGCGCCCGGCCCGTCGTCCGCCGTGACGTACCGCTCGAGGCCGCGCACGAGCACGGCGGGCTCGCGCGAGTCCTTGCCGCGCACGAGGTCGGCGGCGGCGGCGACCTGGTCGGCGACGCCGATCCACGTCGCCTGCAGCTCGCGGCCCATCGCGTCCCGCCGTCCGCGCCAGTCGTCGGTCGGCGCGAGGCCGGCGCAGCCGATCGCGACGTCGACCTGGCCCTGCCGCCACGCCCGGCCGAACGAGTCGGTGACGAGGACGGCCGGACGGCCGGGCAGCGCGGCGCGGAGCCGGCGCGCCGAGGCGTCGGGGTCGGCCGGGAGGACGATGAGGTCGTCGGGCCGCGCGGCGTTGGACGCGTCGACGCCGGCGTTCGCGCAGACGAAGCCGTGGTGCGTGCGGCAGATGAGCACCCGGTCGGTCTCGCGGACGAGCGCGGCGGACTGGTCGAGGATGACCTGCACGTGCCGCGGGTCGCGGCCCTGGCGGGCGGCGATCCGCTCGGCCCGCGGCGTCACCACGACGTCCCCGAGCCGGACGACCGCGCCCTCCGCCTTGCTCACGACCTTGTGCGCGACGACGAGGACGTCGCCGGCGGCGGTCTCCACGCGGGCGGCGATGAGCGCGGCGAGGTCGTCCCCCTCGGCGATCTCGCCGAGCCCGGGGACGGCCGTGACGGTGAGCGCCATCGCGCGGCTAGCGGCGGGCGAGCCGGTTCAGCATGCCGCGGGTGTGGGCCGCGTTGCCGTGGCCGCCGCCGAGCGCCTCGCGGAGCGCGGCGAGGTCCTCGATCGTGTCGACGTCGAGGACGAGCGACGGGAGCTCCTCGATCCGGACGCGGGCACCGGCCGCCTTCGCGGCCTCGACGTGCCGCTCGCAGGAGCCGGGGCCGAAGGACGGGGCGATGATGTCCGGCGGGGTGAGGACCAGGCCGTTCGTCCCGGTGCCGTGTCGGTCGGGGATGATGACGACCTCGGGGGTCGGCGCCGGCGCCCGGGTGAGCAACGTGTCGAGCTCCTTCGGGTGCAGGGCCGGGCAGTCGCCGGGGACGAGCATGACGCGCCGCGCGCCGCGCGTGATCGCCTCCTCGATGCCGATGATCGCCGCCTGGCTGTGGCCGGCGTCGTCGGGGTCCAGGACGGTCTGCGCGTCGTAGCCGTGCGCGATCGCCTCCATCGCCGCCTCCCCGGTGACGACGAGCGTGTGGTCGATCCGCTCGGAGCGGCGCAGGGCGATGAGCACGTCGGTGACCATCGCCTCGACGAGCGCCTTGCGCGTGCCCTTGCCGAGGTCGTCGGCGAGCCTCGTCTTGCCCGCGACGAAGTGCTTCACGGGGAGGACGGCGAACGTCGTCATCAGGCCGCCGCCAGTCCGCGGGCGAAGTCGAGGGTCGTGCGGGCCACCCGGGCCCGTGCGGCGGCATCGCCCATCATCGTGTCGGTCACGATGACAGGCAGCCCGGCGCCGGGGGCCTCCTCGTCGGCGACGAGCCCGTCGAGCAGCCCGGAGTACGCCTCCGCGATGCCCTCCGCGTCGACGGTCAGGCCCTGGCCGGCCATGAAGCTCGCGGTCGGCCCCTTCACGACCTGGCCGCCGACGATCGGGGAGACGGCGACGACCGGCGCCGCCGTCCGCCGCAGCGCGTCGGCGATGCCCGGCACGGCCAGGATCGGCCCGATCGAGATGACGGGGTTCGACGGGCCGACGATGACCGCGTCGGCGTGCGCGATCGCGTCGAGGACTTCGGGGGACGCGCTCGCCGCCTGCACGCCCTCGAAGCGGACGTCCTCCACCGGGCCCTCGCCGCGGCGGCGGATCATGAAGTCCTGGAAGGGCCACCATTCGCCCGCCGCCTTGACGACCGTGCGGACGGGCTCGTCGCACATGGGCAGGACCGTCGCCTCGACGCCGAGCGCCGCGGTGAGCGCCCGGTGGGCGTCGGTGAGGCGCTCGCCCGCGTCGAGGCGCCGGCGGCGCTCGAGGCAGAGGGCGAGGTCACGGTCACCGAGGTTGAACCAGACGTCGACGCCGAGCGCGCGGAGCCCGTCCATCACCGCGAACGTGTCGCCGTCGATGCCCCAGCCGCGGTCGTTGATCGTGTCCGCGAGCCAGAACGTGCAGAGGTCCGGGTCCGGCGAGACGTGCCCGCCGTAGACCTCGACGTCGTCCCCCGTGTTCGCGACGACGATGAGCTCCGCGGGACCGACGACGTCGGCCATCCCGCGGGCGAGCTTCGCGCCGCCGGTGCCCCCGGCGAGGACGACGACGGCCATCTACGCCTCGGGAAGGCCCGAGATCCTGATGCCCGCGTGGGTCTTGTAGCGGATGTTGATCCCGATGAGCAGCGGCGTGAGCTGCTCGGTGAGGCGGGCCATCTCGAGCTTGCCGCAGTCGACGGTGCGCAGGCCGGGGATGAGCTCGATGAGCTCGCCGAAGCGCTCCTTGTCGGCCTTGAGGTCGCCGCAGACGAGGACGTCCTCGTCGAGCTCGTGGGTGAGGTCCTTGAGCTTCGAGGCGGAGATCGTGTGCAGCGCGCTGATGACGCGCACGCCGGCCGGGACCATCTCCTCGGCCTGCTGGGCGGCGGAGCCCTGCCACACGCCGAGCGTCCGGGTCGCCTTGCCGCTGACGGCGGCGGCCAGCGGGACGGTGGCGTCGACGACGAGCTGCCCCTCGCGGAGCGTCGTCTTGAGGTTCGTCAGGGTCTCGGACTGGGAGCGGAACGGGACGCTCAGCAGGACGATCTCGCTCGCCGCCGCGGCGCCGGCGTTGTCCTGGCCGCTGAAGCTGCCGGAGGGCACGAGCTCGGCGGCCTGCGCGGCCGCCTCCTGCGCGCGGCCCGCGTCGCGCGAGCCGATGACGACCGGGACGCCGGCCTGGCCGAGGCGGACGGCGAGGCCGAAGCCCAGAGCGCCGGAGCCGCCGATGATCGAGATGACTTCGTGGGACACGCGGGCGATCCTATAGTTCGGGGCCCATGTCGCCTGAGCTCCCTTCCGGTCTGCCCGCCACCGTCCAGATCCGCGAGGTCGGCCCGCGGGACGGCTTCCAGAACGAGCCGGAGACGATCCCGACGGCGAAGAAGATCGAGCTCATCGACCAGCTCATGCGGACCGGCGTCAAGCGCCTGGAGGCGACGTCGTTCGTGCGCGCCGACGTCATCCCGCAGCTGTCCGACGCCGTCGAGGTCCTGCACGGCATCGACGTCCCCGACGACGTGAGCATCAGCGTGCTCGTCCCGAACGAGCGCGGTCTCGACAACGCGCTCCCGCACCGCGACCGGTTCGACGAGATCGGCGTCTTCTGCAGCGCGTCCGAGACGCACAACCGCAAGAACGTCAACCGCAGCATCGAGGAGTCGCTGGCCGGGATCGACGCCCTCGTCCCGCGCGCGCTCGCCGAGGGCATCAAGGTCGAGGCGGTCATCGCGACCTCGTTCGGCTGCCCGTACGAGGGCCACGTCGACCCCGAGAAGGTCTTCGGCATCGTCCGCCGGCTCATCGACGCGGGCGCGACCGAGATCGGCTTCGGCGACACGACCGGCATGGCGAACCCCGTCCAGGTCGGGCGCTTCTTCACCGACGCGATCGCCCGCTTCTCGGGCGAGGTCCTGCTCACCGCGCACTTCCACAACACCCGCGGCCAGGGGCTCGCGAACGCCGTCGCGGCGCTCCAGGCCGGCTGCACGTCGTTCGAGTCGAGCTTCGGTGAGCTCGGCGGCTGCCCCGTCCCCGCCGGGGCGACCGGGAACATCGCCACCGAGGACCTCGTGAGCATGCTCCACGAGATGGGGGTGCAGACCGGCGTCGACCTGCCATCGGTCCTCGCCGCCGCCCGTGCCGTCGCCGAGGTGCTCGGCCGCCCGCTCGGCTCGCACACGCTCGTCGCCGGACCGGTCGAGTGGCGGTAGTTCCCGGCCGGGACGTGCGCGGGCGCCGCGGCGGCCGGTAGCGTCGCGCAGGATGCTGGAGCTCCTGAGGCCGAAGCCGTTCCGCGGGGACCAGGTCGCGGCCGGGACCGTCGTGCTGACCGTGCTCGTGCTGCTGCTCGAGCTGCGCTTCCGCGGGGACTGGGGCGACGGCGTCCACCTCCTGTACGCGGCCGCCGCCGCGGCGCTCGTGCTCGGCATGGCCGCGGCCGCGCCGGCGGAGGAGGGCGGGCCGCCCGCGTGGCACTCGACGCTCTACGTGACGGGCTTCCTGCTCGCCGGGGCGGCGCTCGTGAACCTCGCGCAGGTGCTCGGCAGCCACGGCGGCGCGGGCACCGTCGTGTGGGTCGGGGCCGCGCTGACCGCGCTCGGCGCGTGGATGTCCCGCGACCGCGACTCGGCGAGCGGGACGCTGCTCGGCGCGATCGCCGGGGTCGTCACCTCGCTCGCCCTGCTGCGGTTCGTCTTCTCGCCGGACGGCGTGACGCCGTTCCGCTACCTCCTGCTCGCCGACGCGGTCGCGCTCGGGCTCATGGCCCTCTGGCAGCGCATCCGCGGCCCGGCGCACGGCGTGCAGCTGCTCAACGCGGCGGGGCTCGTGCTCCTCGCGATCGCGGCGACGTTCGCCGTCGACCTCGTCTTCGGGCTCTTCACCTCGCGGCTGCTGGGCGGCGAGGGGGGCGGGACCTTCCACCCCGCGACGGGCTGGACGCTCGTCGTCCTCGCGGGCGGCATCGGCATCCTCTCGGCCGGCGCCGCGGACGACGAGCGCGGGAACGTCGTCGTCGGCAGCGCGCTGCTGCTCGCGTTCGTGCTGCTGGCGAGCCGCGGGGACCTGCGCTGGTGGCCGCTCCTGCTCGCCGGCGCGACGGCCGCGCTGCTCACCGTCGGGCTGCGGCCGAGCACCCCGGTGCCCGACGAGCCGCCGCCGGGGGCGGGACGGCCGCCGGGCGGCGGCCCGGCACCGCTGCCGCCGGTGCGCCCGGTCGACTGAGTCAGGCGCGCAGGCGCTGCGCGTAGTCGACGACCCAGTCGAGCGACGCCGGGTCCGCGAGCGAGTCGCGTGAGGCCGCCTGGTCCGCCGGCTGCCCCATGAGGATCCGCTTGACCGGGACCTCGAGGACCTTGCCGCTGAGCGTCCGCGGGATCTGCGCGACCACCTCGACGACGTCCGGCACGTGGCGCGGCGAGCAGTCCTCGCGCACGCGCCGGGCGATCCGCCGCACGAGGTCCTCGTCGAGCTCGGCGCCCTCGCGGAGGACGACGAACAGCGGCATGAAGCCCTCCGTGCCCTCCTTCGGCACGTCGACGATGAGCGCGTCGAGGATCTCGTCGATCCCGAGCACGGCGGCGTAGATCTCCGCGGTGCCCATGCGGATGCCGCCGCGGTTGATCGTCGAGTCGCTGCGGCCGTGGATGACCGCCGTGCCGCGCTCGGAGAACTCGATCCAGTCGCCGTGGCGCCACACGCCGGGGTACATCGCGAAGTAGCTGTCGTGGTAGCGGCTGCCGTCCGCGTCGCCCCAGAAGAAGACCGGCATCGAGGGCATCGGCTGGGTGATGACGAGCTCGCCGACGACGCCGGGGCCGACCTCGCGGCCCTCCTCGTCCCAGGCCTGCACGTCGCAGCCGAGCGAGCGGGCCTGCAGCTCCCCGAGGTACACCGGCTCGGTGGGGACGCCGCCGACGAACGCCGTGCAGACGTCCGTCCCGCCGGAGGTCGAGAAGAGCCACGTGTCCGCCCCGACGTGCTCGTACACCCAGCGGAAGCCCTCCGGCGAGAGCGGCGAGCCGGTCGCGCCGACCGCGGTGAGCCGCGAGAGGTCGCGCCCCTCCCCGGGCTCGACGCCGGCCTTCAGGCACGAGGCGATGAAGGCGGCGCCGGTGCCGAACGTCGTGACGCCGGCCTCGGCGGCGAGGTCCCACAGCCGGTCGAGGCTCGGCGTCCCGGGGTTGCCGTCGTAGAGGACGACCGACGCCGGCGTGAGGAGGACGCCGACGAGGAAGTTCCACATCATCCAGCCCGTCGTCGTGAACCACAGGACGCGGTCGCCCTCGTGGGCGTCGAGGTGGAGGTGGAGCTTCTTCAGCTGCTCGAGGAGGATGCCGCCCTGCGACTGGACGATCGGCTTCGGGAGGCCCGTCGTGCCGGAGCTGTAGAGGACCCACAGCGGGTGGTCGAAGGGGACGGGCGTGAAGCTCAGCGGCTCACCGGCGCGGACGAAGTCGTCCCACAGCAGCGCGTCGCGCAGCCCGGACAGGTCGGGCGCCGCGGCGAGGTAGGGGAGGACGACGGTCGTGCGGACCGTCGGCAGCGCCTCCTGCAGGCCGGCGAGGACGCCAGTGCGGTCGAAGTCCTTGCCCCCGTACCGGTAGCCGTCGACGGCGAGCAGGACCGTCGGCTCGATCTGGGCGAAGCGGTCGACGACCGTCCGCGCCCCGAAGTCCGGGGAGCACGAGGACCACGTGGCGCCGAGCGACGCGCAGGCGAGGAACGCCGCGATCGCCTCCGGGATGTTCGGGAGGTAGGCGACGACGCGGTCGCCCTCACCGATCCCGGCCGCGCGCAGGCCCGCGGCGATCGCGGCGGTCTGCGCGCGCAGCTCGCCCCACGTCCAGGGAGCGAGCTCGCGCAGCTCGGAGGCGTGCTGCAGCGCGAGGGCGTCCTCGTCGCGGCCGCGGAAGACGTGCTCGGCGTAGTTCAGCGTCGAGCCGGTGAACCACTGCGCCCCGGGCATCGAGCGGCCGCCGAGGACCTGCTCGTACGGCGTGTGGCCGATGACGTCGAAGTACTCCCAGATCGACGCCCAGAAGGCCTCGAGCTCGTCGATCGACCAGCGCCATAACGCGTCGTAGCCCTCGGTGACGACGCCCTTCTCGTGGGCGAGCCAGGCCGCGTAGGCCGTGAGGTTCGCGCCGGCGATGCGCTCGGCGGAGGGCTTCCAGAGGACGGGCGGGGCGGCGGTCTCGGTCATCGGCCGTGACTTTCGCACGTCGGCCGTGCCGTGGGGCGCGGGGGGCGCTCCGTCTAGTCGTGACGCGGACCGAACGGCCCGCGCGGGGGCTCCCCGTCGTCGTCCGGTGCGGACGGTGGTGACGGCGGCGAGGGCGTCGGCGCCGACGGCGGCATGAACGCCCCGAGGTCCGGCGGCTCACCCGCCGGTGCCGGTGCCGGTGGGGGCGGGGGCGGGGGCGTGAACGCGCCGAGGCCCGGGCCGCTCCGGGCGGGCTGCGCGTCGGCGAGGACGACGAACGTCTTGCCGACCTTGTCGTGGATCGCCTGCTTGCGCGCGTCGCTCAGCGGGACGAGCACGTCCACGAAGGTGTAGAAGGGGATGATCCCGAGGACGAGCTTGCCGACGCCGTCGCGCATCATCCCGCGGGAGAACGTCATCGGGCCGCCCTCGGCGTGGACGACGCGGATGCCCATCGCGCGCTTGCCGACGGTCTGGCCGTTCGCGTCGCCCTCCCGCGCCATGAGCCACGGCGAGTACAAGATCGTGGCGACGAAGACGAAGCCGTAGATCGCGATGGTCGAGCCGTCCCCGCTCGCCCCGGCGAGCGCGGCGACGATGCCGACGGCGATCCCGACCGCGACGAGGATCAGCGCGTCGATGATCGAGGCACCGGCCCGGGCCCACCAACCGCCGCGCGGGAGATCCATGGGCGCCGTCAGCCGCCGAAGGGGTTCGGGCCGGGCGGCGGCGGGGGTGGCGGCGGCGGCGGGCTCGGCGCCGTGAACCCGCCCGGAGGCGGCGGAGGCGGGGGCACGGACCCGGCCTGATGCCTGCCGAGATCGCCCGGGGGCGAGAAGCCCGGCGAGCTGAACGTCGGCGGCGGCGGGCTCGCGTCCTGCGTCAGCGGTGGCCACTCCTCGGTGACGAGGCACCCGTACGCACTCGCCCGCGCGGTGTAGGAGAGGCAGAAGCGCTGCACGTCGAGGAGTCCTTCGGGCGTGCGGCCGAGGATCACGGCGATGACCCAGATGAGGAACGCGAGGAGGTACTGCACGAGCCCCAGCACGTACATGACGATGTAGACCGGGATGAAGAGAATGGCCCGGAACAGCACCTTCAGCCGGCTGAACGCCGCCGGCGGCGGGGCGATGACGAGGCGCACCGGGTACTCCGGGTGCTCGCCGAGGTCGAACGGCGGATACGCGTCGACGAGGAGGTAGAGGTATGCGTTCACCCGGGCCGTGTAGCGCATCGCGCCGCAGGCGAAGCCGTAGAGGGCCGTGGGGTAGCGCCCGGTGATGAGCAGCGCGAACCACGCGATGACGACCGTGACGACGAGCCCGATGGCGTAGACGCACAGGACGATGTACAGCGGGATGGCCAGGAACACCCGGAAGAACACGGTGAGCCGGCTGCGCTCCACGGCGGGACTGGCGTCGTAGACGATGCTGCTTGGCACGATGGGGCCTCTCGGGAGGACGGGGGCCAGCCAGTTGTAGAGCAGGGCGCGGACGGGCACAACCGCCCGGCGGTGGTCAGCCCGTGACGGTGAGGGTGGCCCGCATGCCCGCCGCCTCGTGCACGACGGGAGCGGTGAGGCTGCCGGAGAAGCGGTAGCTGCCCGGGCTGAGCCCCGCCCGCCCGGGGGCGGACCCAGGGCGCAGCCGGCCCCTCCCGGCGTGGGTCAGTCGTCCAGGCCGCGCGCCGACAGCTCCGCGTCGAGAACGCGGACGAGGCCGAGACACAGCTCGAGGGTGCCGTCGAGCGCGTCCGGGTCGATCGTGTCCGCCGTGTCGACGTCGCGGCCGCCGCCGGGCGCGATCCCGGCGGGGCCGACGCAACCGACCGCGATCGCGGGCCAGCCGGCCGCGCGGGCCGCGCGGCCGCCGGTCGCCCGTCGCGAGGCGTGCGGCCGGGCGCGCAGGTGCGCCTCGTCCGCCGCCGCGCGGGCGGCCGCGGCGACGAGCTGCGGGTGGTAGCGCAGCGCGAGGACCCGGCCCTCGCGGGTCCACCACACCGGCGTGCCGCGGCCGCACGCGGCGACGTGGAGCACCGCGACGTCCTCGGCCTTCGTGCCGGCCCGGCGGGCGTCGGCGACCCAGCGCCGCATGCCGAGGGCGCCGCACTCCCCGGCGCCGGCGAGGACGAGGTCGACGGCGAGCGCGCGCGGCGGCCGGCGGTCGAGCTCGGCGACGAGGGCCAGCGCGACGGCCGCGGCGGACGCGTTGGCGCCGGCCCCGGGGCGGCCCGCGCGCACCGTCGCCGCGTCGGCGAGCAGCGCGATGAGGACGAGCAGCGGGACGCAGGCGGCGAGCTGCGCGACGCCGAGCACGGTGCTGTCGCCGCCGGCCAGGCGGGCCCCGGCGCCCGCCGCGGTCGCCACGAGCGCGAGGAGGAGCAGCCCGTAGCGCCCGGGGAGGCGGCCGCCGAGCCGCCGGCGCAGGCGCCCGACCGCCCGGGAGACGAGGCCGTCGCCGTCGAGCAGGCCGCCGCGCGGCGTGTCGAGCGCCGCGGTGACGACGAGGCGGACCGCCGCCTCGGGCCGGCCGCCGGTCGCGACGACGTTCTGGGTCGCGTGCGCGACGGTCAGCCACCGCAGCAGCGGCAGCCGGCCGGAGAGGTCACCCGCGAGCAGGAGGACGGCGGCGGCCGCGAGGCCCAGGCCGGTCGCGGGGTGGTCGACGGAGACCACGGTGGCGGCGACGCCCGCGAGCGCGAGGGCGATGGCGACGAGCTCGCCGGACGGGCGCACCCAGAACGTCTGCGTGCGGACGCCGGTCCGCCCGAAGGCGCGCAGCTCGCGGGCGGCCTGCCGGGCGGCGAGCCGCTCGCCGTCCGAGCACGAGCCGCGGTCGGGGATCGCGGCCAGGCGCTCGAGGATCGCTTGGGGGTCCGGGGTCGCGGCCAAGGCCACGGCACGGTACCCGGCGGGCGCGACGCCGTGCGGCAGCGCCCCGGCGAGCCCGGCGCGACGGGGGCGCGGCCCGCCGCGCGCCCGCCGCTAGGGTGCGCGGCATGGACCCGACCGAGATCGCCTTCGCGGGCGCCGCAGAGCAGGGCCGGATGCTCGCGGCGGGTGCGATCACCGCGCCGCAGCTCCTCGACCTCCACCTGGAGCGCATCGCGCGCCTGGACCACCAGCTCGGCGCCTTCCGCGTCGTCTTGGACGGCGAGGCCCGGGCCGAGGCCGCCGCCGCCCAGGCCCGCCTCGACGCCGGCGAGCGGGCGCCGCTGCTCGGCGTGCCGGTCGCGATCAAGGACGACGCCGACGTCGCCGGCCAGACGACGGCCTGGGGCACGAGCGCGCACGGCCCCGCGAAGACCGCGGACGCCGAGGTCGTCCGCCGCCTGCGCGCCGCCGGTGCCGTCGTCGTTGGCAAGACGAACGTGCCGGAGATGACGATCTGGCCGTTCACCGAGAGCCTGACCTTCGGCGCCACGCGCAACCCCTGGGACCTCTCGCGCACCCCCGGCGGCAGCAGCGGCGGGACCGCGGCGGCCGTCGCCGCCGGCCTCGTCCCGCTCGGCCTCGGGTCCGACGGCGGCGGGTCGATCCGCATCCCGGCGACGTGGTGCGGGCTCTTCGGCCTGAAGCCGCAGCGCGACCGCGTCCCGCTCGCCCCGCACGACGGCGCCTGGCAGGGCCTGAGCGTCAACGGCCCGCTCGCCCGGACGGTCGAGGACGCGGCGCTGTTCCTCGACGCGACGGCGGACGACCTCCCGGAGGGCGGCTTCGCCGCGGCGGTCCGCCAGGCGCCCGGCCGCCTGCGCATCGCGATGAGCGCGAAGCTCCCGCCCGGCGTCCTCGGCCGCGTGGGCCGCGCGCAGCGCGCCGCCTTCGGCGAGGCGGCGGCGCTGCTGCGCGAGCTCGGGCACGACGTCGTCCAGCGCGATCCCGACTACCCGCTCGACGGGGCCGCCGCGCAGTTCATGCCGCGGTACCTGCGCGGCATCCGCGACGACGTCGCGACGATGCCCCACCCCGAGCTCCTCGAAGCGCGGACGCGCGCGATGGCGAGGCTCGGGGGGCTCGTCAGCGACCGTCGCATCGGCGCCGTCCGCGCCGCCGAGGCCGCCTTCACCGCGCGCGTGACCTCGATCTTCGACGACGTCGACGTGCTGCTCACGCCGGGCGCCGCGACCGGACCGCCGCGGGTCGGCGCCTACCAGCGCCGCGGGGCCGTCGGCACGTTCAACCGCATCGCGGGCCGGGTCCCGTTCCAGCCGATCTGGAACGCGACCGGGCAGCCGGCGGCGGTCGTCCCCTGGGGGCTCGACGGCGACGGCCTGCCGCTCTCGGTGCAGCTCGTCGGGCGGCCTCACGGGGAGGCCACGCTGCTCGGCCTCGGCGCCCAGGTCGAGGCCGCCCGCCCGTGGGCCGCGCGCCGGCCGGAGTACGGGCGATGAGCGCGCCGCTGACCGTGAGCGGGCCTCCGGAGGACGCGGCCGCGCTGCTCGCGACCGCCGAGCGCGCCGCCCGCGCCGCGGGAGCCCTGCTGCTCGAGCGCTTCACCGCCGGTGCGGAGGCGATCGGCACGGTCTCGTCGAAGTCGACCTCCACCGACCTCGTCTCCGAGGCCGACCTCGCCGCCGAGGCGGCGATCCGCGCGGTCCTCGCCGAGGAGCGTTCCGCGGATGCCGTCATGGGGGAGGAGGGCGACGACACCCCCGGCACGTCCGGCCGCCGCTGGATCGTCGACCCGCTCGACGGGACGATCAACTACCTCTACGGGCTCGACGCCTGGTGCGTGAGCGTCGCCTGCGAGGGCCTCGCCGGGGTCGTGTTCGCACCGCTGTCGGGCGAGCTCTTCGCGAGCCCGGCGGCCCCCGGGGCGCCCCCGACGTGCAACGGCGTGCCGCTCGTCCCGAGCGCGCCCGCCACACTCGCCGAGTCGCTCGTCGGGACGGGCTTCGGCTACGCGCGAGAGATCCGGGCCGCCCAGGCGCCGATCGTCGCCGCGCTGCTCCCCGAGGTCCGTGACGTGCGCCGCGCCGGCAGCGCCGCGCTCGACCTCGCCTGGGTCGCCGCCGGCCGGCTCGACGGCTACTACGAGTTCGGCGTCAAGCCGTGGGACATCGCCGCGGGCGTCCTGCTCTGCGCGGCGAGCGGGCGGGAGCTCCACGCCCTCGCCGGCGGCGGCGCGCTCCCGTCCGGCGTCCTCGCCGCGGCGCCGCAGATCGGGGCCGACCTGCTCGCGCGCGTGGAGCCCGCCGGCTGACCTGCAGTACCCGGAGTGGGATTCGAACCCACACACCCGTAAGGGCAGCGGCTTTTGAGGCCGCCGTGTCTACCGTTCCACCATCCGGGCGTGCCGCGCGGGGCGGTGTGCTGCGTCTTCAGGTTGGCATGGCCCGCGTGGAACCGTCGGACAGCCGCTCGACCTCGATGTTCCACGCCTGCTGGAAGCCGCGCATCGCGAAGGCGATGAGGGCGATCTGGACCGGCACGATGATGAGCGTCAGCGTGCCGAGGAGGCCGGCGCCGAGCGCGGGGTCGGTGTAGCCCGGGGCGTTGCGGTCGTACCAGCCGGAGACCGACACGGCGGCGAAGATCGCGAGGATCATCGCGAGGGCGGCGGAGACCGGCAGGACGCCGCGGTTCCACTGGGCGACGTAGAACGCCATCACGAGGTAGATCGCGACGAAGAAGAGCGAGACGGGCTGGGCGCCCGCCGTCGCGTCCCACCCGCCGACGGTCACGATGAGGACGAGCGCCGAGGACGCGATGAGAAGCAGAATGACCACGGCCTTCGTGGACTTGCTGCTCGCCTTCTCGCGATTCGGGTGCTCGATGATGACGTCTCTGTCCGCAGCCATGGCAGAGCGACGATACATTCAGCGCAGGCGTCGTGCAGCAGTTTCGTGCGCGGCGGCCCGAGCGGGCGTGGCGAAATTGGTAGACGCGCGAGGTTTAGGTCCTCGTGGTGCAAGCCGTGGGGGTTCGAGTCCCTCCGCCCGCATGGAGTTGAGTGGATGTGGACGGAGGACGACGGAACACCCCGGGGACCGGCGTGATCTCCGACACGATGATGCGATGATCCGGGGGTGCCCCGGGTTGGCCTCCTCGCCCTCGCCGCAGCGTCGAGCGTGCTCGCGGTCGCCGCGGCGCCGGCGCCGGCGGCGACGCTGCGCGCACCCGGGGCCGCGCTTCGCGCGCCGGGGGACACGAGCCCGCTCCGCGGCGACGAGCTGCTCTCGAACGAGAAGACCGTCACCCGCTGGGTCAACCCGGTCTCCCGCGCGCGGATCCGCGTGGCCCCGTTCACCCACGCGCCCGCGTTCGCCCACCTGCATCTCCTCACCGAGGACGGGCGGCCCGAGATCTACCTCGCGCTCGAGAGCCACGTCGACGGCCGCAACCGGGCCTGGATCCACCTCCGCGTCCCGGGGCGGCCGAACGGCCGCACCGGCTGGGTCCTGGCGCAGTCGCTGAGCGAGCTGCACCTCGTCCGCACGAAGCTCAGGATCAACCGGCGCACGCTCAAGGCGACGCTCTTCAAGGACGGAAACCTCGTCTGGCAGGCCGACATCGGCGTCGGCAAGGCGAGCACGCCGACGCCGCCCGGGCTCTTCTGGGTGCGTGAGCGGCTGCGCAACCTGGGCGGTGGCGGCCTCTACGGCCCGTGGGCCTTCGGGACGGCCGACTACTCCGTCCTCAGCGACTGGCCGGGCGGCGGGGTCATCGGCATCCACGGGACGAACGAACCGCAGCTCATCCCGGGACGGCCCTCACACGGGTGCATCCGCATGCGCAACGTGAACATCTCCCAGCTGGCGAGGATCATGCCGCTGGGGACCCCGGTCGAGATCCTCTAGCGACCGGACGGGGCCGGCGGCGCGAGTGGCGCCGCCGGCCCCGGGTCAAGCCCGCTGCCCCCTGCGGGTCAGCCGGTGAACTTGCTCACCGCCGCCTTCGCGCAGCGGCTGAAGGTGAAGCTCATCGTCTTCGCCTTCGTCCTGGCCGCCGCCACGTAGGTGACCTTCGCCGTGAGCTTGTGCACCGCGAAGCTCAGCGACGACGCCTTGATCGTGTAGGAGTACCGGCCCCGGACGCGCTTCGTCCTCGTCGCCACCGGGCGGTTGTCCACGTAGAACTGGACCTTGGCGATCTGCCGGCCGGTCACCGCGGCGACGAAGTTGTTCCTCACGCAGCGCTTCGGGCCGCCGTACAGGGCGGCTCGGCCGGAGAGCACCTGTGAGACCTTCGTGTCCTTGACCGCGACGGCCGGGGGCGTCACCGGCGGGGTGCTCGTCGCCGTGACCGGGCCGGCGACGGGGGTGGTGTTGCCGAAGTCCTGCCCGGTGATCGTTGCGTCGGAGGTGCCGACCACGATGGTGTGCGCGCACAGCCCCGCGGGCGCCGTGCACACCTGCCCCGCCGGCAGCACCTCACGCAGCAGGTACGATCCGGGCCGCGTGGTCGAGGAACTCACCGAGATGGTGTAGCTCCCGTCGGGTCCGGTCACCGCCGAGGGCTCGCCGGCGCCGAACGTCCCATCGCCGTCGACGTCGAGGTAGATCGTGACCCCAGCCAGTCCTGGCTCGTTCGCGTCACGCACACCGTTGCCGTTGAGGTCGTTGAACTTCTGGCCGGTGATGGTCGTCGTGGCCGTGGCCGGGGCCGGGGCCGGGGCCGGGGCCGGAGCGGTCGGCGGGGGCGGCGGGGTACCACCGCCGCCGGAACCGCCGCCGACGACGGGGCACGCCAGCGCGGTGATCGATGTCGCCGCGTTCGCGGTCGCCAGCGCGGCGCCGCCGGCATCGACGACCTTGGCGACGTCCGCCAGCGTCCCGGTCGTGGCGACCTGGCCGGGCGCCACCGAGACCGTCTTCTGAAACACCACCGAGCCACCAGCGGTCACGCCCGGCAGCGTCCAGGTGATCGGCCCGGTGACCTTGCCCGTTGCTCCCGGCGTGTAAGCGGGCGCGAACGTGCCGCCGGCGAGGCTCACGGAGTCGATGGCGAAGGTCAGGCTGGCGCCCGTCATCTGCTCCGTGTCGCTGATCGTCACCGGGTCGTTCGCGTTGCCGCCCGCTGCGACGACGTCCGCGCCGGCCGAGGCCGTTGTGGTGCCGAGGATCGGCACGCCGGGGCCGACCACCGGGTCGGTGTACGTCGCGGTGGCCACGTCGTTGTAGTGCGTCACCCCGGGGGTCGCCGGGAACGTCTGCGTGTCGGTGACCGTTCGGGTCGAGTTCGGCCCGACGACGACGGCCCCTGAGTCGTAGGTGACTCCGACCGGCGTCACCTGGCTCGTGCCCTCGTAGATCTTGTCCTGGACGGTCGCCGTGATCTCACGACTCGCCGGGTTGTCGAGCGTGATGTTCGACACCGTCGTCACCTGGGCCCCGTCGACCGTGGTCTTCGTCCAGTTGACGGTGATCGTGACGCCCTGAGCGTGCGACGCGGGATTCGTGGCGCACGTGTCGAACTGCAGGTGGGCGGGAGCCGAGTCCTTGGTGACGTTCCATGAGGCGGTGCTGCCCGTCGTGGCCGTCATGGTCTTCGAGAGGCCCTGCGGAAGGATCTCCTTCACCGGGATCGAGACCTCTTTGGACCCGATGCCCGAGGTGGTGAGGTTCTGGTTCAGCAGGTTTGAGTGCAACGACGACCCCGGGTACTCATGAGAGCCCAGCGCGAGTCGCTGGTAGTAGTCGAAGACGCACGTCGACCCTGCGGGCTGCGTGATCGTCAGCACCCTGTAGATCGACTTGTCGGCCCCGCCCTGTCCGGGCATCTCGATGCTCTGGGGTCCGGCCGTCACGGCGCAGCCGGGAGAGGAGAGCGCGGCGTTGACCGTCGGCACCGAGATGACGTCGTAGCCGAGGTGCCCCGACGTGAAATTGTCCGCCGCGATCGTGACGGCATACGTCTGGGCGGTGCCGGCGCTCGCCGTCAGGCGATGGGGGACGAGGTCGAGTTCGTTCCAGCGCTTGCCGAGGTTCCCGGTGGTGTAGTCGGCGTCGTCGCAGATGTACTGCCCCGCGTAGGCCGGCGTCGTGGTGTTCGGCAGCGTCTCGCCCGCGGGCAGACGGCATCCCTCGAGGGTGAACTGCACCTGATTCGGGTCCGGTGTCGGCAGCGCGATCGCTTCTGCGACGGATGCCCCGGTCGCGATACAGGCCAGCGTGGTCGCCGCGATGGTGATGAGGCGGCAGCGCCGCGATCCCCAGCCGTGCCCTGGCATTCCCGGATGAGACATGGTGAGCCTTTCCTTGCAGAGTCCGAGCCGCCCCCTGTGGCTCGATCCTCTGGTGCGCCAGCCCGGCGCGTATAGCACGGAATGCTACCCGAACGCGGTCTGTTCAAGTCGCAAATAAGTCTCTATGAACCGCGACACAGCCGATTTGTGTGTCATATGCCGCACGAATTCTGACAATCGGGGGCTCGACCGACTTCGCGGCCTGGCTGCATACGCCCGTCCCGTGAGAGGTGCGGTCCTCGGGGGACGGGAACCAGCTTGGTGTCCCGCACGCCGGATGTGCCCGCCCGGGCTGGCCAGGGGTCCCGCGGGGCGCAGCGGCCCGCCGCCGGGCGGTGGGCGCTCTCAGGAGGCGGGGGAACCGGGATTCGAACCCGGATTCACGGTTTTGGAGACCGCGCGCATAGCCATTAACTCATTCCCCCGGGGGCGAGCGAGCGAGGATATCGGTCCGGCTGCGGGGGAGGTCGGCCGCCGCCCGCGGCGCGGCCCGGCGGACGGTCTGCGCCGGCCCGCTCAGGCCTTCGGCCCGCAGTACTGCGGGCTGACGATGCCCGTCGCGCAGTGCGTCTGCGGCTTCCAGCGCTTGCTGAGGCCGGCGAGGAAGTTCGTCGTGGCGGTCGACGCGGCGACGGCGCTGAGGTTCGCCTTGATCGCCGGGGTCGCCTGCTGGAGCGTCTGCTTCGGCGCGGGGACGGACTTGTCGACCTTGAAGACCAGGTAGCCCCCGCCGCCGACGGGGACCGGGCCCTGCCAGGAGCCGACCGGGGCCGAGAACACGGGTCGCTCGACGGCCGCGTCGGTCGTGCCCGGCTTCAGCCCGGTGATCTTGCCGCCGGTCTGCGCGAGCGCCTGGCTCGTCTCGTACTTCTGGCTCACGGTCGCGAAGGCCGTGCCGCCCTGGACCGCGGCGAGCGCGGCGGCCGCGTTCGCCTTCGAGCTCGCGATGATCGCCTCGACGTCGCGGGTGGACGGCGTGGCCCAGCGTCCGGGCTCGGTCGTGTACGCCCGCTGGATCGCGGCGGCGGTCGGGGCGGGGAGCGCCTTGACGACCTTCTGCTGCAGGCGCTGGGCGAGCAGCGCGACGCGCTGCTGGAACTGCACGTCGGCGTAGCCGGTCCCGAGCTGCTGCAGCACCTGCGCCTGGCTGACCTTGGCCTGCGTCGCCGCGGACTTGAGGTAGGTGTCGGCCGCCTTCTTCGCCTCGGCGTCGGTGACCTTCACGCCCTGGCGCTCGGCCTCCTTCGTGATCCACTCGGACCCGGCGAGCAGCTCGAAGGCCGCCTGCCTGGCCTGGGCGGTCGTCGGCTTCGTCGTCGCGCCGGTCGAGCTCTTGACGTACACCGCCTGCCAGTGCGCGAGGTCGGTCTTCTGGATCGGCGCGCCGCCGACCGTCGCCACGGCCGAGGCCGGAATCCCCTTCTTCGTGCTGCTGTCGCCGCCGGTGACGGCGAGGACGACGATCAGCGCGGCGATCGCCACCGCGATCGCGGCGGCCACCGGCGGCCTCTGGCGTAGCCACCAGTAGACGCGATCGGCCCCGTCAAGCAAAGCGTTCATCGCCATCAACGGTAGACGGACCGTCGGAGAAATGCGGAAGACCCGGGTCTGCGAGCGCCTGCGCGCCAGGAACCGGGCAGGCCGGGAGGCGGCGGGGCGCGCGATCAGACGGGGAGCGGGCCGCCGGCGAGCCCGACGGCGGCGCCCGTCACGCCCGCGAGGACGAGCGTCGACACGACCCCGCGGCGCAGCGCGAAGAGCGCCACGGCCGCCGCGGCGAGGACGGCGGCCTGCCACCACTCGGCGAGGGCGAGCGCGAGCGGGACCGCCGAGCCGAGGATGGCCCCGATCGCCGCCGGCCCCGCCCCCGCGAGGAAGCGGCGCACGCGCGGGTCGGCCCGGAGGCGGTCGAAGCGGGCGCCGCCGATGAGGATGAACGCGAACGACGGCGCGAACGCGACGGCCGCGGCCAGCAGCGCGCCTGCGACCCCGCGGGCCGCGTACCCGACGACCGCGACCGTGTGGACGACGGGCCCCGGCGTGACCTGGCCGAGCGCGACGCCGCTCGTGAACTGGGCGCCGGTGAGCCAGTGGTGGTGGCCGACGGCGTCGGCCTGCATGAGCGGGATGATGACGAAGCCTCCGCCGTAGGAGAGGGCGCCGACCTTGAACGCAACCCAGGCGAGAGCGGCGAGGCCGCCGCCCGCGGTCGCGGCCGCGAACACGGCGGGCAGGACGGGCCACGCGTGCAGGCGCGGGCCGGCGGAGCCGCCCCCGGGCCGGACCCCCGGCGCGCCGGCGAGCGCGAGCTCCGCGGCGCCGCACCCGAGCAGCACGACGACGGTCCACGGCCCGGCGAGGGCCGCCGCCGCCCCGCCGGCGAGGAGGTAGAGCACCCAGCGCGCCCGGGCCGCCCCGGCGTCCCGCACCCGCGCCCAGCCCGGCGTGAGCAGCGTGCCGCCGGCCTGCACCGCGACGGCCGCGACGGCCGCGCCCGCGCCGGCCCCCGCGCCGCGCACCCACGCGGGCGGTGCGGCGGAGAGGAAGAGCGCGGCGAGCGCGATGATGAGGACGAGCCCGGGGACGATGAAGGCGAGCCCGCCCACGATGGCGCCCGGCACGCCGGCCGTCCGCCACCCGCAGAAGATCGCCATCTGCGTCGAGCCCGGACCGGGGAGGAGGTTCGTCGTCGCGATCGCGTCCTCGAAGTCCTCGGCGGTGAGCCAGCGGCGGCGGTCGACGCACAGCGCTCGGAACAGGACGATGTGGGCGGGCGGCCCACCGAACCCGAGGCAGCCGATGCGACCCCATTCGCGGAGGACCGTCGTCAGGTCCGGCGGGCTCGCGTCCGGTGCGGTGTCGCCTGCGGTCTGCCGAGCCACGCGGCCACCCTACGGACTCCCGCTCCGCGCGCGGTGAACGGGGTGCGCGGACCGCTCCGCCGCGTCGCCGGCGGCCCGGCGTCGGCGCGCCGACCGTGCCGCCGCACCGGCGCCGGGCGCCCGGTACCCTGCGCCAATGCGCGAGCGCCACGCAGCCCTTGCGGCCGCCACGGCCGCGCTCGTCCTCGGCGGCGCGGGGCTCGCGGGGTGCGGGTCGTCCGCGCAGGAGCGCCCCCAGGACCGGGCGCAGGTCAAGGCGGTGGCCGTGAAGTCCCCGGTCGCAAGGGCGGTGGTCGCGAAGCCGTCCGTCCGCCCGGTCTCCGACGACGTCGAGGCCGACCAGGCGTTCGCGACCCCGGCGGGCGTGAAGCTCACGAAGAAGCCGCCGGCCCCTGGTGAGGCGAAGGCGTCGTCGAGCCGCGCGAGAACCGACAGCGCGACCGGCGGCGCGACGAAGGACAACTTCATCTCGCCCGGCGCGCCGTCGGACGAGGAGATCGCCCGCGAGCTGAAGCAGATGGAGGCGGTGCAGCGCCGGCAGGCGAAGGCCGGCGGCAACGGGCACGGGATCTCGCTCGAGCCGGACGGCACCGCGAAGGTCGCGCCCGGCGTCCCGGAGGTCATCGCGCGGGTCGTCGCGGGGGCGAACGCGATCGCGAAGTACCCGTACGTCTACGGCGGCGGCCACGCGTCGTTCGTCGACACCGCCTACGACTGCTCCGGCTCGGTGAGCTACGCCCTTGCCGCCGGTGGCCTGCTCACGGCGCCGAAAACGTCCGGCGAGCTCGCCCGCACCGGCGCGAAGGGCCCCGGCCGGTGGATCACGATCTACGCGAACGAGGGGCACACGTTCATGTACGTCGACGGCCTGCGCTACGACACGAGCGGTCGTGGCGGCCCGCTCGGCACCCGCTGGAACACCGCCCCGCGCTCGCTCGCCGGCTTCGTCGTCCGGCACCCGCCGGGCCTCTGATCTGAACGCCGGGGTTCATCAGCGCGACGGTCGGGTAACGTGCGCGCATGTCCCTACGCACTGTCGTGCTCGCCTGCGCGTGCACGGTCGGGCTGGCGGGCCCGACCGCGGCGTCCGCGTCGCCGAGCTTCGCTCCCGCCTCGACCGCGACGATCCACCCCGGCGTGCAGACGTTCACCGCCGGCGCCCAGTGCACGGCGAACTTCGTGTACTCCGACGCCGCCGGCGACGTCTTCCTCGGCCAGGCCGCGCACTGCGCCGGCACCGGCTCGTCCACGCAGACCGACGGCTGCACGTCGCCGTCGCTCCCGCTCGGGACGCCCGTCGACATCGGCGGCTCCGAGCCGGGCACGCTCGTCTACTCGTCCTGGCTCACGATGCAGGCCCGCGGCGAGAAGGACCCCGACACCTGCGCCTACAACGACCTCGCGCTCGTGAAGGTCGCGGCCGCGGACGTCGGCAAGGTCAACCCGACCGTCCCCTTCTGGGGCGGCCCGGCCGGCCTGGCGACGACGGCCCCGGCCACGGGCAGCACCGTGCTCAGCTACGGCAACTCCGAGCTGCGCGCCGGGATCACGGCCCTCAGCCCGAAGCAGGGTCTCCTCCTCCAGAACGCCGGCGGCGGCTGGAGCCACGAGGTCTTCACGATCACGCCCGGCATCCCCGGCGACTCCGGCAGCGCGTTCCTCGATGCGAGCGGCCACGCCCTCGGCGTCCTCTCCACCCTCGGCCTCCTGCCGCTTCCGGGCGAGAACGGCGTCGGCGACCTCCCCCGCGAGCTCGCCTACGCGAGCGCCCACGGGCCGTTCGGCGCGGTCGCCCTCGAGCACGGCACCGAGCCGTTCAAGGGGCCGCTCCCGGGCGCGCTGCTCAGCGGGGGCACGACGACCGCGCTCGGGCGCGCGGGCTGACCCGGCTCAGCCGGCCGGGCGGCGGCGCGCCGCGAGGATCGCGGTGTCGTCGGCCTGCCGACCGGTCTGGAAGGCGTCGAGGCGGTGCTGGACCGCCCGCACGGCCTCGGCCGCGCCGGGCGGGCCGGCGAGCGTCTCGACGAGCCGCCGCTCGCCGAAGCGCTCGTCGTCCCGGCGGGCGTCGAGGACGCCGTCGGTGTAGATGACGAGCAGGTCGCCCGGGCGCACCTCGACGTCCGTGGCCGTGAAGACCGCCTCCTCCCAGGCGCCGAGCAGCGGCCCGGGGCGGCCGATGCTCTCCGGGACGCCGTCGCGCACGCGGTAGGGCGGGGGGTGCCCCGCGCAGGCGACGACCGCCGTGACCCGGCCGTCGGGCGCCTCCCGGATCGCGGCGAGGCACGCGGTCACGAGGGCCGGCTCGACGCGCGGCAGCAGCTGGCGGTTCAGGTGCCCGAGCGCGGCGACCGGGTCGCCGGTCGCCTCGCCGATCGCGCGCAGCGTGTGGCGCGCCTGGGCGGTCAGCGCGGCGGCGGACGCACCGTGGCCCGCGACGTCCCCGACGAGCAGCATCCACCCGCCCGGGCAGGCGAACACGTCGAGGAAGTCGCCGCCCACCCAGTTCTCGGCGCCCGCCGCGCGGTAGCTCGACGCGAGCTCCCAGCCGTCGACCTCGGGGAGCTCGGCCGGCAGGAGGCTCGCCTGGAGCGTCGCGGCGATCCGCGCGCGCTCGGCGTGGAGGCGGGCGTTCTGCACCGCGGTGCCGGCCCGGCGGCCGAGCTCCTCGGCGAGGACGAGATCGCTGTCCCGGAAGACGCGCCCGGACTCGGCGTTGACGAGGGTCAGCACGCCGATCGGGGAGCCGTGGGGCGGGGCGATCGGCACCTGGAGGACCGACCGCATCCCGATGCCGCGCAGCAGCTCGCGCTGCTCCGGGTCGGCGACGCGCTCCTCCAGCAGCTCGTCGGGGATGTCGGGGATGAGCACGGCGGGCCCGCCGCGGAGGATCGCGGCGCCGCCGTCCTCGTCGTGGACGGTGCTCGGGTAGCGGCGGTCGTAGTCCCACGCGAAGCGGACCTTCGCGGGGTCGGTGTGCGCGATGGCCACCGCGCCGATGCCGCCGTGCTCGTCGGGGAGCGAGACCGAGCACCAGTCGGCGAAGTCGGGGACCATGAGGTCGGCGAGGGCCTGCAGCGTGCCGACGTAGTCGAGCGAGGAGGACAGCACCCGGCCCGCCTCGGCGAGCAGGTGCTGCGTGAGCATCGCCCGGCGCATCGCCGTGATGTCCTCGGTCATCGAGACGATCATCGTCAGCTCACCGGCCTTGTCGAGGACCGGCCGCGCGCGGATCTGGCGCCAGTATTCGCGCCCCGTCTCGCGGTTGATCGTCCGGACGACGAGAGGCTCCACGTCGCGCTCGCCGAGCAGGATGCGGCGTGACGGATAGCGGGCGGCGACGAGCGGGACCCCGTGCTCGTCGAAGGTGTCCCAGCCCCGGGCGATCTCCTCGGGCGTCGCGGCGACGACGTCCTGCGGGGCGGCCATGCCCATCGCCTCCGCGGCCGCCTGGTTCGCGTAGACGATGCCCTTGCCCGGGCGCTGGATGAGGATCGCCGCCTCCAGCCCGCTGACGACGTCGGCGACCTCGGTGCCGGACGGCGCGCCGGTCTCGAGGGTCAGCCGGTCGATCCCCGCCGCCGCCCGCACGTCCGGCGAGCGGCGGCCCGACATGTCGACGACGAGCCCGATCCACTCGAACCGCTCGGGGTCGGTCACGGCGAAGCCGAGGATGACCCGCGCCCGGGTCCCGTCGCGCCGCAGGTACTCCTTCTCGAAGATCGGCGAGGTGCCGGCGTCCCGCATCTGCCGGACGGCGGCGGCGTCGACCGTGGCCCACTCCGGCGGCGTCATCTGCGGCCACGGCGGCAGGTCCTCGACCCGCTCGTAGCCGAGCATCGCCAAAAACGTGGAGTTCGCCTCCACGATCCGGTTCCCGACCCCGCTGATGAGGCCGCCGAAGCCGGCGTCCGCGAGCAGCCGCATCCGGGCGAGCGAGTCGCGCAGCTCCTGCTGCGAGCGCGCCGCCTCGGCCTGCAAGCGGGCGTTCTCGACCGCGGCGGCGACGCGCTGCGCGATCTCGTGCGCGGCGGCCAGGTCGTCGGGCGAGAACACCCGCCGGCTCACGTCGTCCACGAGGGTCAGGCGGCCGATCGCGCGCCCGTCGGCGGTCAGCGGCACGGTCGCCACCGCCCGCACGCCCAGCTCGCGGAGCGCGGCGAGCTGGGCTTCGTCGCGGGCGCCGAGCCGCAGGAGCTCGTCGGTGAGGTCGTTGACGACGGGCGCGGCGAGGTGGGGGAGAAGGCTGCCGTCGTCGTCGCCGGCCTCGGTCTCCGGGCCGGGGGCGCGACGCAGGCGCTCGAGCAGCCGGAGCCGCTCGGGGTCGATGTGGCTCACCGCCGCGGGCACGAGCGTCCCGTCGTCCCCCGCGAGGTCGAGGAGGCAGCCGTCGGCGATCGCGGGGACGGTCAGCGCCGCGATCCGCGCCGTGGCGTCCGGCGCCGAGCTGCCGCCGGCGACGATCTCGCTCGCGCGGGCGAGGAGCGTCTGGCGGATCTCGGCGGCCTTGACGGCGGTGACGTCCTGCATGACGTTCACGACGAGCGGCCCGTCCTCCAGGCGCGTGGACGTCGTCCGCAGCCAGCGCGTGAGCCCGCTGGCCCGGCTCACCGACCGCGTGAGCAGCGGCGGGGCGTCCTGGCCGGCGACGACCCGGCGCGGGGGCAGGGCCGTGACGTCGACCGGCTCGCCGTGCTCGTCGGTGATGGTGAAATGGGCGCTGATCTCGCCGGGGGCGGCACGGATGAGCTCCTCCGCGTCGCGTGCCTCGAGCAGCCCGACCGCAGCCGGGTTCGCGAAGATGATGCGCCCGTCGTCGTCGGACACCGTGACCGCCTCGGCGAGCGCCGCGAGGATGCGCTCGAGCCGGCCCTGCGTGCGCCGGAGGCTCTCGAGCAGGCTGGCGGTCGCGACGAGCCCGCCCGCGTGCGCGGTCACCTGCTCGACGGTCGCGACGGCTGCGTCCGGGGTGCCGGCGCGGCCGGCCACCGAGATCGCGCCGACGGTCCGCCCGCCGGAGACGAGCGGCACCGCCGCCCACCAGGCGAGGCCGAGGTCGAGCAGCTCCTGGGCCCGGAGCGCGTCCGGGGAGACCGCGTGCGCGAACGCCTCGTCGACGACGGCGACGGACGTGCGGCCGGTCTGCGCCGCCGTCAGCGACGGCGAGTCCGGCTCGGTGAGCGGGAAGCTCATGACCCATGCGCTCGCGGCCTCGTCGAGCGTCCCGTCCGGGCGGGCGACGCGGGCCCCGACCCGCCGCCCGGTGCCCGACCCGTCGGCCAGGGAGACGCTGCAGAGGTCGGCGAGCCCGGGCACGAGCAGGTCGGCGAGCGCGACGATGTCGCCGGGCTCGAACGCGTCGCCGCTGCCCATCCGCGTGAGCGTCGCGAGGATGTCGGCCGCGGCATGACCGGCCGGAGGGGACGCCGCGTGCAGCCCGGGGACGGCGAAGACCATCCGGACGACGGTGCCCTGCCCGCCCGGACCCGGCGTGAGGTCGACCGTCTGGCAGAGCTTGCCGATGATCGGGACGCCCATGCCCATGCCCGGCGAGTCGTGCCGGGGCCCCATGCCGATGCCGTCGTCGCCGACCCGGACGACGAGGACGCCCTCGCCCTGCTCGGCGACGAGGTGCAGGGTGCCCGGCTCACGGCCCGTGAACGCGTGCATCACGGCGTTCGTCAGCGCCTCGCTCACCGCGAGGCGCACGGCGTCGCGGTGGTTGCGATCGAGCCCGAGCTCGCCCGTCCAGGCGTCGAGCTCGGCACGCAGACGCGTGACCTGCATGGGCACGGCGGGGGCGCGCCGCTCGAACCGCGTCGCAGGAACGTCGTCGGCCGTGTCCGTCGCCATCACGCCGGATTATCGCGGCGCGCCGGTGACGCGGCAACGACGTGGCGCCCTCGGCGTCGCGCGGGTCACATGGCGCCGCCCCGTGGGGCGGGGGCGGCGTCGAGGCGGGCGGCGTGGATCCGCGGCTCGCCGTAGAAGCGGTCGACCGTGCTGGCGGCGGCGCGCGCCTTCGCCTCGGTCGAGTAGACCCCGACGGGCAGGCACGCTCCGCGGCGCTCGTCCTGGACCACGACGTAGACGGTGGGGTCGACGGCGGTCAGGGTGGCGGGGTCGTCGGTGCTCATCACGCGCTGCGCGACGCTAACGGAGCGCAGGCGCCGCGTCCCGGGAGCGGGGTCACCGGGCTGACAACCACCGGCGGCTGGTCTTCCCCGGTCGATCGGGGGGTACGCGGCCGGGCCTGGATTACACTCGGCCGCATGGAGAAGGACGTCGGCAGGACGCTTCCGAGTGATTACGCGCGCCGCGCGTTCTCGATCGTGCTCGGCGGCGTCTTCTGCGTGCTCTTCTACTTCGGCACGCGGTTCTTCTCGAACCTCGGGACGAACACGTTCAACGCCGCCGGCTTCGCCGTGGTCCCCCTGGGGGCGTTCTTCGTCGGCATCCTCCTCATCCCGCTGATGTCCGCGATCCACGGGTTCTGGGTCTCGGCCGACCCGCGGCGCCGCGCGGAGATCGCGGCGCGCAACGAGGCGGACGAGCGCAAGGTGCGGCTCACCGCGAAGGCCGCCGCCCGGCAGCGCGAGGAGGAGGCCCGCGCGGCCGGCGTCGTCGGCGGGGCCGCGCCGGGCGCCGACACCTAGGCGCGTCACGGGCAACGGCGTCGCCGGGCTCGATCGCGCCGAAGGAAGGACGGCGGACTCCCACCAAAGTCGGAGCCACGGTGTGATGGCGCGCCGCAACCCTTGACGCGGTGTCATACCTAGGTGAGGGTCGGCGGATCGGGTTCCGCGCAGGGGGCCTCGACGCAGGGTCAACGGTCGACGATGGAGGAGCAGGTATGACTGATCTCGGGAACCGCCGCCCTGGCGCGGCCGGCGAGGCTGATGGCCTCGTCCCGTCCGAAGAAGCGCCCGGGGGCATCTCACGCCGGCGGATGATCGGCTACCTCCTGGCGGCTCCGACCCTCGTGGCGGCGGCGCGCTTCGGCGCCGACCCCGCCGAGGCGGCGGTGCCCTCGCTGGGCCCGACGGACCTCGCGGACCTCAGCGACATCCTCACGGCGGCGGCGGCGCCGACCTTCGGCCTGCTGAAGATCACGGTGGACAGCGCGGGCGTGGCGCACTTCGCGCTCCCCCGGGCCGAGGTCGGGCAGGGCATCACGACCGCGGTGACGATGGTCATCGCGGACGAGATGGACCTGCCGATCGACAAGGTGAAGGTGACGCTCGCCGACGCCACGCCGGAGCTGCAGTTCAACCAGCTGACCGGCGGCTCGAACACGATGCACGCCCTCTACACGCCAATCCGCACGGCGGCGGCGACGGCCCGCGGGCAGCTGCGGGCCACCGCGGCGGACGAGCTCAGCGTTCCGGCAGCGCTGCTGCGGGCCGCGGACGGCGTCTTCACGACGCCCGACGGCCGCACCGCGACATACGGGTCCCTGGCCGAGAAGGCCGCGGTGCGCTCGACCCGCACCGTCAAGACGCAGCTGAAGTCCGCGGCGAGCCTGCGGTACGTCGGGACCGAGCAGAAGCGGATCGACGCCCGTGCGTCTGTCACGGGCACCAAAGAGTTCGCGATGGACCTCGACGTCCCGAACGCGCTCCCGACGATGGTCTGCCGTCCGCCCAAGATCAACGGCAAGGCGCTCGCGATCCTCAACGCGCCCGACGTCAAGGCGATGCCGGGCGTCACCGACGTCGTCATCGTCCCCCACAACCAGTTCACGCCCGGCGGCGTCGCCGTCCGCGCCAAGACGTTCGGGCAGTGCTTCGACGCCGTCCGCGCGCTGAACGTGAAGTGGGGCGGCGGGACCGTCGACGACAAGTCCTCCGCGTCGGTCCTCGCCGACCTGAAGAAGTCCGAGATCCCGCTGACGCCGGCGCTGCCGGGCACGACGATCGACGAGACGTTCATCTTCAACTTCCGGCCGGGCGACGCGCTCGAGCCCAACTGCGCGGTCGCCGACGTGCGCAAGGACCGGGCGGAGATCTGGTCGAGCCTGAAGTCGCCGATCTGGGCCAAGCAGCAGATCGCCCTCGCGCTCGGGCTCGCCCCCGAGAAGGTCGCCGTGCACGTCGTCGAGGGCGGCGGCTCGTTCGGGCGCCACCTCTTCTGCGACGCCGCGTTCGAGGCGGCCTCGATCTCGCAGAAGATGGGCAAGCCCGTGCGGCTCATGTGGCACCGGACGGACAACTTCCGCCAGGGCCGCAGCCATCCGATGGCGATCTCGCGCGTCCGGATGACCCGCCAGGGCAGCAACGTCATCGCCGTGGACCAGCGCCACACCGGCGTCGCCTGCGACTTCACCCAGGGCCTCGGCGACATCTTCACGTCGCTCGACACGAGCCAGCCCGGGCAGAACTTCCTGCAGTTCTCCGAGACGGTGTTCACGTTCACCGCGAACGTGCCCTACCAGTTCGGCGCCGTCTCGCAGCTGCTGAACGAGATCTACACGTTCAACACGTTCAACACCTCGAGCGTCCGCAACGTCTACAGCCCCGACGTCGCGACGTCGACCGAGCTCATGGTCGACCGCGTCGCGAAGGACATCGGCAAGGACGCGCTCCAGTTCCGTCTCGACAACGCGAAGGACGACCGCATGAAGGCGGTCATGCGGACGGTCGCCCAGGCGGGGAACTGGGGCCGGACGATGGAGGCCGGCACCGCGCAGGGCATCGCGATCCACAGCGAGTACAAGGGCCGCTCGGCCTGCCTCGTCGAGATCGACTGCCGGCCGCAGACGGTCAACCGGAAGATCCGCGAGGCATACACCGGCCCGCGCGTCACGAAGGTGACCTACGCCGTCGACGTCGGGCTCCCGATCAACATCCTCGGGCTGAAGGCGCAGATCATGGGCGGCGCGATGGACGGCATCGCCCAGGCGCTGACCTACGGGCTGCACCTGGAGAAGGGCAGCTTCCTCGAGGGCAGCTGGGACGACGCCCATTACACGCGGCAGTGGAACACCCCGCCGGAGGTGAACGTCATCGTCATGCCCCCGACGACCGGGGAGCCGGGCGGCGCCGGCGAGTTCGGCGTCGGCACGACGATGGCCGCCGTCGCCTGCGCGTACTACCGGGCGACCGGGAAGTTCCCCACCGAGTTCCCGATCAACCAGCACGAGCCGCTGACCTTCGAGCCGTTCCCGACCGTCCCGCCGATCCCGGCCTCGCCGGTCGACGGCCTCGGTCGCGCGGGCATCAAGCGGCCGCGCAAGAAGACCACCAAGAAGAAGACGACCCACAAGGCCGGCTGAGGAGACACCCCATGCCCAACCACACCTTCATCCTCAACGGCAAGCGCGTCACCGTCGACGTCGAGGACGACGTCCGGCTGCTCTGGGTCCTGCGCGACGTCCTCGGCGTCCGGGGCCCCAAGTACGGCTGCGGCCTCGGCGTCTGCCAGGCCTGCACGAGCCACATCAACGGCAAGGCGTTCAACCCCTGCCGCACGCCCGTCTCGTCGCTGCGCTCGAGCGACAGGATCACGACGATCGAGGGCCTGCCCGAGCGCGTCGGCAAGGACCTGCACCCGATGCAGGAGGCGTGGCTCGACGTCGACGTCGCCCAGTGCGGCTACTGCCAGCCCGGCCAGATCATGGCGGCCGTCGCGCTCGTCGAGGAGGTCCACGCCAAGGGCCGCAAGGTCAACGACGCCGACCTCGACAAGATCCGCAACGTCTGCCGCTGCGGCACCTACCCGCGGATCCGCGAGGCGATCAAGCAGGGCGAGGCGCGCATGCCCGGCCCCAAGAAGAAGAAGGCGGTCAAGCACACCTCGTGACCGGGTTGACAGCGCCCGGCCGACGCAGGAGAGTCGGCCGGTACGCGGGCACGGGGAGGTGACCGATGCAGGACCTCGTCAACATCGGCGTCTGCGAGACCCCTGAAGAGGCGCTCGCGACCGCCCTGCAGGTCGGCCGTCACCTGACGGGCGTCGACGCGATGCTCGGCGCCGTCACGAACGACGGGGGCAGCTACACGATGCGGGCGGCCGAGAACGTCGTCGGGGACGGGCTCCTCGGGATCACGATCTCCGGCGGGATCGGGCTCGGCGGCCGCGTCCTCGGCGAGCGCCGGCCCGTGGGCGTCGACGACTACACGACCGAGACGACGATCAGCGGGCACTACAAGCAGCTCGTCCGAGAGGCCGGGCTCCACGGCATCGCCTGCGTCGCGGCCGGGGTCGTGGGCGGCCCCGGCGTCCTGCTCTACGGCGCGATGAACGACGCGGCCGCCCCCGGCGACCGCGCGACCGAGACGCTCGAGCGGGTCGCCGAGGTCGCCGCCCTCAGCCTCCATCGGCTCGCCGAGCGGCGACGGAGCATCGACCTCGAGGTGCTCCGCGAGCGCCAGCGGATCGCCTTCGCGCTGCACGACTCGGTCGCCCAGATGCTCTTCGCCATCGGGGTCAGCGCGCAGCAGTCCCAGCGCGAGCGCGACCCCGACGTCCTCGCCCGGGCCCTGAGCGAGATCGAGGCGACCGCCGCCGGCGCGCGCGCCGAGCTGCGGGACGTCTTCGCCCGCCTCAGCGAGCCGCTGCCGGGCCTCGCGCTCGACGCGGTCCTCGAGGCGGAGGCACGCCTGTTCCGCCAGCAGAGCGGGTGCCACGTCGTCGTCACCGGGGACGGCGAGCCGCGGGTGCTCACCGACCTCGCGCAGGCCCTGATGGTGGACGTCGCCCGCGAGGGGCTGCGCAACGCGTGCAAGCACGGGGACGCGCGCATCGCCGTCGTCCACGTCGGCTACGAGGCCGACGGCGTGACGCTCACCGTGCAGGCGGAGGGCCTGCGCGCGGTCAGCGGGTTCACGCGGCCGCAGAGCGGGTTCGCGGCGGGCAGCGGCCTGGACATCCTCGTGCGTCGCGCCGAGCAGCTCGGCGGCGGCCTCTCGCTCTCGGTGGGCGAGCAGGGCGCCGCGGTGCTGCGCCTGGAGCTCCCGTGAGGGCGATCATCGTCGACGACCACCCGATCGCCCGCTACGGGCTGCGCGCGGTCGTCACGGCGACGTTCGAGGTCGAGCGGATCGTCGAGGTCGACGGCGGCGCGAAGGCGATCGGCGCGGCGAAGGCGCTCGACCCCGACCTCGTCCTCATGGACCTCGACCTCCCGCAGCATCCGCACGGCCCGACGCTCTGCGGCCAGCTCCGCGCCGTCGCGCCACGCGCCCGGATCGTCATCGTCACGGCGTTCGCCCGCACGCCGGACATCCGCCAGTGCCTCGTCGCCGGCGCGCACGGCTGCCTCCTGAAGGACACGTCGAACGTCGATCTCTCCGGCTCCCTGCGGGCGATCGTTGCGGGGGAGACGATCATCGACCCGCGGATCGCCCAGCGGATCGCGAGCGACGCGATCGGGGTGCTGCGCGGCGACGCGCCGGTCGTCCGCCTCTCCAAGCGCCAGCGCCAGGTCCTCGGCCTGCTCGCCGAGGGCTGCTCGAACCACGTCATCGCGGAACGGCTGTCGATCGCGGAGGCGACGGTGAAGGACCACGTCGGCGCGGTGATGGCGAAGCTCGACGCGACCTCGCGCCTGCACGCGGTCGTGCGCGCGAGCGAGGAAGGGCTCCTCTAGAGGATCCCGGCCTCGCGGGCACGGGCGACCGCCTGCGTCCGGGAGCGCGCGCCGAGCTTGCGCATGACCCGGCTGACGTGGCTCTTCACGGTCGCCTCGCCCACGTCGAGCTGCGCGGCGATCGCCCGGTTCGAGCAGCCCTCGGCCAGGAGCGCGAGCGTCTCGTGCTCGCGTCGCGTGAGGCTCACGACGAGGCGGCGACCCTGCAGCACCGCTTGGAAGTCGCGGGCGAGGACGGCCGCGAGCCGCGCGTCTGCCGGACCGCCCGCGAGCGCGGCGCGCAGGCGTGCGGCGAGGTCCCCGGCGGGCGGGTCGGTGAGCAGGCACCCGCGCGCGCCGACCGAGAGGCAGTGCTCGATCTCCGGCATCCGCGCGAGCGGCATGACGACGACGACCGGCGTCGCGGGCGCATGGCGGAGGATCGCGGCCGTGAGCGCCGCAGGCGAGTGGTGCGACGTGCGCTCGACGTGGAGCAGGACGAGGTCGGTCGCCTGCCGCGCGAGCCGGTGGACGGCGTCCGCGGGGTCGTCGAGCGGCTCGACGGTCACGGGGGCGAGCGCGTCGCGGACCACGCCCGCGATCCCGCGGGCGGCGAAGACGTGGTCGCAGACCACCGCGACGCGCATGGGGATCCGGGCGGTCGCCTGCGCGGCCCGCGGGCCACGCAGGCGATGCCGCCCGTCCGCTACTGCCCGGTGACCCCGGAGGCGACGGGCTTGAGGAAGCCGGTCGTGTTCTTGTCGACCCGGGCGATGATCGACTTCGTCGACACCGGAGAGCCGCCGCTCGTGTAGTCGGGGCTCGGCGCGAGCCCGCCGAGGTCGACCGACCCGAGGCTCTCCTTCGCCTTCAGGATGCCGGCCCGCGAGAGGTCACCGTTCTGGACCGCCTTCTTCAGGATCGCGCCGATGATCTTCCCCTGGGCGTACCCGAACGTGAAGTACTCGCTCGGGATCTGCTTCGGCGCGTACTGCTTCTGGTCGGCGAGCATCTGCGCCATGCCCGGGACGTCGCTGCCCCACGGGGCCGCGAACGCGAGCACGTACGTCTGCTTCGCGAGGGCGCCGGCGACGGGGGTGGGCTTGCCGCTCTTCGTCCCGTCCTTCGTGAAGATCTGCTCGAGCCAGGCCGGGCCCTGGAACAGGTACGTCGGGTTGTAGCCGAGGGACGCGGCGGTGCCGACGATCGGCGCCGAGGCGCTGGGGAGCGCGGTGACGAGGACGATCTGCGCGCCCTTGGACTTCAGCTTCTGTACCTGGGCGGTGAAGTCGGTGTCACCGACCTTGAACGGCGCCTGGGCGACGTCGTCCAGCCCGCCCGCCTTGACGGCCTCCTTGTACCCGCGGAGGGCGTCCGCGCCGTACTCGTCGTCCTGGTAGACGATGCCGACCTTCGTGCCGAGCTTCTTCTGCTTCGAGAGGTACTCGAGGCCGTTCTTCACGTCGGTCGCGTAGGGGACGCCGACGGGGGCGAGGTTCGGGTCCTTGGACCACACCGAGTCCCACGAGAGCGGCTGCACGACGATGCCCTCGCGGTCGAAGAGCGGCTGGATGGCCTTCGTCGTCGGGCTGCCGAACGACTGGATCATGGCGCTGTCGCCGACCGTCGCCTTGTAGGCCTGGACGTGGTTCTGCGGGACGTAGCCCGAGTCCTTGACCGACATCTTGATCTTGTAGCCGTCGACGCCTCCCGCCGCGTTGATCGCCTTCAGGGCGGTCCTCGCGCCGGCGAGCGCCGGGATCCCGAGCGCCGAGGCGGGGCCCGAGAGCGCGGTGATCGACGTGATGTGGATCGTCTTGCCCGCGGTGTCGATGCCGGGGCCGCCGGTCACCTGACCGGAAGCCGACCCCGAGCCGCTCGACGAGCCGGACGAGCCGGAGTTGTTGCTGCTGCTGCCGGTACCGCACGCGCTCAGCGTGAGCGCGCCGGCGGCCGCGAGCGCGGCCACCGTCATGTGGCGACTGTTCATCGCGATCCTGCCTCCTCCTGATCGATGGACTGCACCGCGACCCGACCCATGGGGGTGGTCGCTGCCCCTGGTCGCCTGAGCCACGCCGACAGGCGCGGCCCGAGCCCCGCGACCCCGCGCGGCTCGACGACGAAGAAGATGATGATGAGGACCCCGTAGAGGATCGAGCTGAAGTTGCCGGGGGAGAGGCCCGTGCCGTCGTCGGAGATGAACGGCAGCGACTTCGCGAGGTCGGGGATCGCGAACACGACGATCGAGCCGAGCACCGGCCCGTAGAGGGTGCCGATGCCGCCGACGGTGATCGCGGCGAGGTACTGGATCGAGAGCAGCAGGTCCCACTGCGAGGGCTGCGCGAACGAGAGGTAGGACACGAAGAGCGCCCCGCTGACGCCGGCGAAGAACGACGAGACCCCGAAGGCCATGAGCTTCGTCCGCGCGACGTCGACGCCGAGGACCGCGCCGGCGAGCTCGCGCTCGCGGACCGCCTGCATCGCGCGGCCCGGCCGCGAGGCGACGAGGTTGCGCACGAAGAGCAGCGACGCGAGCAGGATGATGAGCGCGAGGTAGTAGTAGAGGCCGTCGTGGTCGATGACGGCGCCGCCGATCGTCAGCTGCTGGCCGGGTGAGAAGTCGAAGGAGCCGAGCTGGACGGCGGGGAAGGCGCGTCCCTGCGGGCCGCCGGTGATGCCGTCGAGGTTGAAGAACAGGTGCTGGCCGATGAAGAGCAGCCCGAGCGTCACGATCGCGAGGTAGAGGCCGCGCAGGCGCAGCGCCGTCGGTCCGACGAGCAGCCCGCAGGCCGCCGCGGTCAGGCCGGACGCCGGGATCCAGATGAGCGCGCTGATGCCGTGATCGCCGCCGAGCACCGCCGCCGTGTACGCGCCGATCGCGAGGAAGAAGGCATGGCCGAGGGAGATCTGACCCGTGTAGCCGGTCAGGACGTTGAGGCCGACCGCGCCGATCGCCGCGATGACGATGAAGACGCACGTGCTGAGCTGCGCGCTGTCGGCCCCGAACGGGAGGACGAGGGCCACGACGATGGCGGCCAGGACGCCGGGGCGCACCGGGAGGCGGGCGAGCGCGGCCATCAGATGCGCTCGGCCGGGACGCTGCCGAAGAGCCCGTAGGGCTTCGCGAGCAGGACGGCGATCATGACGATGTACGGCGCGACGGCCGAGAAGTTCGTCCCGGCCCAGCCGGGGCTGTAGCCCGAGGTGAGGATCTCGACGACGCCGATGCTCACGCCGCCGACGACCGCGCCCTTCGGGGACTCCAGACCGCCGAGGATGATCGCCGGGAACGCGCGGAAGGACGCATCCCCGAGGCCGAGGTTCGGCGAGTTCGGGAACCCCGCCAGGAACATGCCCGCGATCGTGCCGAGGGTCGCCGCCATGCCCCAGGCGATCGCGTGGACCCGGCCGACGGGCACGCCGGCCGCGAGCGCCGCGATGTGGTCGGAGGCCGTCGCCCGCATCGCGAGGCCGTACCGGGAGTGGCGGTCGAAGAGGTAGAGGGCGTAGAGGACCGCCGCGACGACGATGATCGACCAGAGCTTCACCCACGTGAACGTGATCCCGGCGGCGTGGACGGCCGAGGAGCCCCACGGGTCGCCGAGGAGCTTCTGGTCGGGCCCGAAGATCGCGGAGACGGCGGCCGTCATCGCGATCGAGGCGCCGATCGTGACCATCACCGCGACGAAGGCCGAGCGTCCGACGAGGTGGCGGAGCACGAGCAGCTGGAAGGCGACCCCGACCGCGACGGCGAAAACGATCGACAGCGCGACGGCGAGGAAGAAGGGGACGCCCTTGTCCGTCGCGAGCCACGAGATGACGTACGCCGAGACGAGGATGAACGCGCCCTGCGAGAAGTTGATGACGCGGCTCGCCCGGTAGATGACCGTGAAGCCGAGCGCGATGAGCGAGTAGACCGCGCCGAGGGCCACGCCGCTGAACAGGAGCTGGAAGAACTCGGTCATGCCGTGGCGGCCTCCGGGGCGGCGCCGAGGTAGGCGCGGATGACGGCCTCGTCGGCCTGGATCTCGGCGGGGGAGCCGACGGCGATCGGCCGCCCGAAGTCGAGGACGAGGATGCGCTGGGCGACGCGCATGACCATCCCCATGTCGTGCTCGACGAGGAGGATCGTGAGGTCGCCGTCGGCGTGCAGCGCCCGGACGAGTTCGGTGATCTCGACGCGTTCGTCGGCGCTCATCCCGGCGACCGGCTCGTCGAGGAGCAGCAGCCGCGGATGCATCGCGAGGGCGCGGGCGATCTCCACGCGCTTGCGGTCGCCGTAGGCGAGGTTCTCCACGGCGACCCCGGCGACGTCCGCCATCCCGGTCCGCTCGAGGGCGGCCATCGCCGCGGCCGTGTGCTCGCGCTCCTCGGCGCGGGCGGAGCGGAGCCCGAAGCCCGCGCGCAGCGCCCCGGCGCGCATGAGGTGGTGGCGGCCGACGAGGACGTTGTCGAGGACGCTGAGCGGGCCGAAGAGGCCGAGGTTCTGGAAGGTCCGCGCGACGCCGGCCCCCGCGAGGTCCCGCGGGCGCAGCGCCGTGAGGTCGCGGCCGTCGAGCGCGATCTGGCCTGAGGTCGGGGTGTAGACACGCGACAGGACGTTGAAGAGCGAGGTCTTGCCCGCGCCGTTCGGGCCGATGACCGCGAAGAGCTCGCCGGGCATGACGGCGAAGGCGACGTCCTGGAACGCGGTCACCTCGCCGAAGCGCAGCGTGAGGTCGCGCGCCTCGAGGATCGGGCCCGTGGGGCGGGGCCGCGCCATCAGGCGCCCGCCTCGGCGGCGACGACGTCGGCGCCCGCGCGCGTCCCGAGATACGCCTCGCGCACGCGGTCGTCGGCGAGGAGCGTCGTCGTCGGGCCACTCGCGACGATGCGCCCGTGCTCGAGCAGGTGCGCGTCGTGCGTCACGCCGAGCGCGAGCGCCGTGCCCTGGTCGACGAGCAGGACCGCCGTCCCGCGGTCGGTCACCGTCCGCAGCGCGGCCCCGATCTCGGCGACGACGAGCGGCGCGAGGCCGAGCGACGGCTCGTCGAGGACGAGCAGCTCGGGGCCGGCCATGAGCGCCCGGGCGATCGCGAGCATCTGCTGCTCGCCGCCGCTGAGCAGGCCCCCCGGCTGGCGCAGGCGCTCGCCGAGCCGGGGGAAGAGCTCGAGCAGCTCGGCCTGCCGGGCCGGGATCGCCGCCCGGTCGCGGACGGCGAATGCACCGACGCGCAGGTTCTCCTCGACCGTGAGCTCCGGGAAGATCCGGCGCCCCTCCAGCGACTGGGCGATCCCGGCCCGGACGAGCGCCGAGGCGTCGCGGCCGATGACGGGCCGGTCGTCGAAGCGGATCGTCCCGCCGCGGACCTCGGCGTCGTAGAGGGGGAGCAGCCCGGTGACGGCCCGGAGCAGCGTCGTCTTGCCCGCGCCGTTGGCGCCGAGGAGCGCGACGGCGCCCCCGCGCGGGACGTTCAGGCTCACGCCGGAGAGCGCGAGGACCGAGCGCCCATAGGTCACCACGAGGCCGTCGACCTCGAGCACGTTCGGTCCCCCTCCCATGGCTCGCGAACTTACGCCGGACCGTCCGGGCCCCGCTGGACGTGCCGCCGTTTTCCCCTCTTCTGCGGATGCGGAGACTCCACCGAAAGTTGGTGTACCCCCGACCGCCGGCCCCGCCCGGCTGTTCCCCCCTGAGCGTCGTCTGACGCAGGGGCGCCGTTCCGGTGCGCCCCGTCACAGATCGCCTCCGTGCCGTCCCCGACAGTCCTCGCCATGGACGAGCTCACACGACGCGAACGCGAGGTCATGCGCCTCATCGCCCGAGGCCAGTCGAACCAGGCGATCGCCCTGCAGCTGTACCTCAGCGTCCGCACGGTCGAGAGCCACATCGCCTCGATCTTCATGAAGTTCGGACTCGCCGACGACGACGCGACGAACCGTCGCGTCGTGGCCGCGGTGCTGTGGGCGCGCACCGTCGACGAGGAGCTCGGCGACGAGGCCGTGGCGTAGCCCCGGGGTGCGGGCGGGCCGTCCGATCGCAGCGGCTTCGCGTGCCGGCCCACGGTCCGCCGACTTCCGGCATCCTCATGTGTCGTGGGTCGTGTGAACCGGGTCTCCGTCGTCGTCTCCGCCTTCTGCGCGCTCGCGCTCGCGCTCGGCGGCCTCAGCAGCGCCGTGCCGGCGCGCGCCGCGGCGGCCGCCTCCCGGGCGAGCGTCCGCGTCGTCGGAGGGACCGGCGCCTCGACGCCCCGGTGGATGTCGCAGGTCTGGGTGCAGGACCTCACCGGCACGGGCCTCTGCGGCGGCGAGCTCGTCGCCGGCCGGTGGGTGCTCACCGCCGCCCACTGCGCGGTGAGCGACGTCGCGGGGCTGCCGCTCGGGAGCTCCGCCTTCCGCGTCCGGATCGGGACGCCCGGCCTCGCGCCACCGACGAGCGCCGATCCGGGAACCCCCGTCGACGGGGTGCGCATCGACCCCGCCTTCCGCTCCGGGGTGACGTACGGCGACGTCGCGCTCCTGCACCTCGCCGCCGCGCCGCCGATCACCCCCGTCGCGCTCGGGGACGCGGGCGCGGCCGTCACCGGTGCCGTCCCGGCCGTCCTCGGCTGGGGCGTCACCGCGTCCGGCACGACGAGCACGTCCCTCCAGCGGGTCGACCAGCCGATCCTCGACCCGTCCGCCTGCGCGGGCTACGGGCGCGACTTCGTGGCCGACAGCATGATCTGCGCCGGGGCGGTGAAGGGGCAGGACTCGTGCAACGGCGACTCCGGCGGCCCGCTCGCCCTCGGCGCCGAGGGCCCGGCCGCGCTGCTCCTCGGGACCGTCGACTTCGGCTCGGACAACTGCGGCGACGGCACCCCCGCCGTGTACCAGCGCGTCACCGAGGGCGCGACCGCCGCGTGGCTGCGCACGGTCCTCGCCCGCCCGCAGATCGCGGTCAGCCCCGCCACGCCGGCGAAGGGCGCCACGGTGACCCTGACCGCCTCGAGCCCCTGGCCGGACGCGACGTACGCGTGGGACCTCGACGGCAACGGCACGTACGGCGACGCCGCCGGCCCGGTCGTCCGCAGCGCGGTCACCGCGGCGCGGACGGTGTCGGTCCTCGCGGCCAGCGCGGGGGCGGGCGACGACGCGACCGCGCGGGCGACGGTCAGCCCGCTCGACCCGGCGGTGACCGTCACCGGCCCGTCGCGGGTCACCGAGGGCCGGGTGCTGAAGCTCACGCTGGCCTCCGCGGGCGGGAGCGGCACCGTGACCGCGAAGGCGCCCGGCGTGGCCACCAAGAGGGCCACGATCCCGGGTGCGGGCGTGCTCCGCCTGCGCGTCCCGCACACGGCCGGCTGGCGCGCGCCGCGCAGGCTCACCGTCCGGCTCACCGCGTCCGGGACCCTGCGCCTCGCCGCCGCCACGGTGACCGTCACCGTCGTCGACGCCGACACCCCGCGGCTCACCGCCGTGCGCGTCGCCGCGACCGGCCGGGGCGCTACCGCGCGGGCGCGCGTCCCCGGCCGCGGCGCCCTCCGCGTGACGGCCGTCGCGGGGGGCCGGACGCTCGCCGCCCGGACGGTCACGACGCGCTCGCGGCGGACCGTCACCACGCGCCTGCGGCTCACCGCCGCGCAGCGCGCCCGGCGCCCGCAGATCCGCCTCCGGTGGACCTCCGCGCAGGAGCCCGCGGCGCACGCGACCGCCACGCGCCGCCTCTCCTGACGAGGTTGTCGGCGTCCCCCGGCCGGCGCTCGCTAGGGTCGCCGCCATGCGCGTCAGCCTGCACCTGGCCTATTGGGGCGTCGGCCCCGGACCGACGGAGCTCGTGCCGCTCGCCGAGGCGGCCGAGCGGCTCGGCTACCGGCGGCTCTGGGTGGGCGAGGCGTACGGCTCGGACGTCGCGGTGACGCTCGGCTGGATCGCCGCGCACACGACGACGATCGGACTGGGCACGGCGATCGCGCAGATCCCCGGCCGGACGGCCGCGGGCACCGCGATGATGGCGGCGACGCTCGACACGCTCTCCGGTGGCCGGCTCGCGCTCGGCCTCGGGCCGTCCGGCCCGCAGGTCGCCGAGGGGTTCCACGGGCAGACGTTCAACCCGCAGCTCAAGCGCACGCGCGAGTACGTCGACGTCGTGCGCGCCGCCCTCCGGCGCGAGCCGCTGAGCTACCACGGCGAGACGATCAGGCTGCCTGGCGGCGGGCAGCGCGCGATCAAGCTCATGATCGCCCCGCAGCAGGACCGCGTCCCGATCTACCTCCCGTCGATCGGGCCGAACGCGACGCGCATGGTCGGCGAGATCGCCGACGGCTGGCTGCCGATCTTCTTCTCGCCCGAGCACGTCGGCGAGATCCGGGCGACCGTCGACGAGGGGCTCGCGAACGCCGGGCGGGAGGCCAGGGACGTGAAGGTCGCGCCGACGGTCTACGGGCGGATCGAGGAGGACGCGGACGCCGCGCGTGACGCGACCCGTGAGGTCACCGCGCTGTACGTCGGCGGCATGGGCTCGCGCGAGAAGAACTTCTACAACGCGCAGATGGTGCGGTACGGCTACGGCGATGCCGCGCGCGAGGTCCAGGACCTCTACCTCGACGGGCGCAAGGACGAGGCGGCCGCCGCCCTGCCGGTCGACCTCCTGGACCGCGTCGGGCTCTGCGGCCCCGTCGACGCCGTCGCGGACCGGCTCGCGGCGTTCAAGGCGGCGGGGGTGGACGAGCTGCTCGTGTCGATCCTCGCGGACGGGATCGACGATCGTCTCGAGCAGATGCGGCGCTTCGCGACGGCGGCCGAGCGCGCCGGCCTCTAGGACGGGCGACCGCTCCGGGGGAGCCGCCGCTCGGAGGGCGGGCGACCGCTCCGGGGGAGGCGGTTGCCATAGTGGAGGCCATGGGCGCCACCGCTCCCCTCCCGGACATCGAGACGCGCGCGGACTGCGAGCGCCTCGTCCGCGCGTTCTACGGCCGCGCGCTGACGGACCCGATCATCGGGTTCATCTTCACCGACGTCGCGCACCTCGACCTCGAGGCGCACGTGCCGGTCATCGCGTCGTTCTGGGAGACCGTGCTGCTCGGCGCCCGCTCGTACGGCGGGGGCGCCTTCCGGCCGCACGCCGAGCTCAATGCCCGGGTGCGGCTGCAGAAGGGGCACTTCGAGCGCTGGCTCGTCCTGTGGCGCACCACGGTGGACGAACTCTTCGCGGGGCCGACGGCGGAGGAGGCGAAGGCCCACGCGCTCCGCGTGGCGGCCGCGTTCCACCGCCGGCTCGAGGGGCTGACCGCGGGGGCCGCAGCGGCCGACGGCCCGCTGGGGCTCGTCGTCACGCGGCACGGCCCCGCGGCCGACCTGCTGGAATGACGGGCTAGAGGACCTCGCGGTCGCGGACGACCGTGCGGCGGGCGACGACGTCGTCGCGGCGGCCGGCCCAGATGCTCGTGAGCAGGAGCGACAGGACGAGGCCGATGACGCCGACGACCATGAGGATCATGCCCGCGGTGTGGATCGAGAAGCCGGTGGCGGTGGTGGTGACGGCGTACCGCAGGATGGCGCCGACGGCGATGAGGAAGATGGACGTACCGAGCTGCATGGAAACCTCGCTTCGGGGGTTGACGTGCCGACCGGTAGGGCGCGGCTTGTCCCTGTGTTGTGCCCGGTATGCCCTGCTTCTAAGCCCGGATCGGCGGATGTACGAGGCAGGAAGGTGGGACCCGCGCGCCGAGTGACAGCTCACGCAGGACAGTCCTGCGTCAGCTGTCACTCGGCGCGCGCTACGGCGTCGGGGTGCCGTCCGCGGCGCCCGCCGCGGGTGTCGTCACGCTGGTGTCGGTCGTCGAACCGGTGTTGCCGCGGTGCGGCGGGACGACGGGCGCCGTCTTCGTGGTCTTCGTCGCGGCGGGGACGCGGGAGACGGACTTCGAGGGGATCCGGACGGCCCGCTTCGGCGTCGGCGTGGTCGCCGGCTTCGTCGCGCGATGCGCCTGGCCGGTGGCCGAGGCGGAGGGCGTGCTCTTCGCCGTCCCGCTCGGGCTCTTCTGGCCCGCGGCGGCGCTGTTCCGGGCGCCCTGCGCCGACCGATGGGCGGCGGAGGTGGCGGCCCCGTGGGCGCCGGCGGTGCCCCGCGCGGCCTTGGCGGCGGCCGCCTGCCCGGCGGCCTTGGCCGAGGCGGCGCTCGTGCGGCCGCTCAGCGCGCCCGGCGTCGCCGCGGCGCGGTGGCCGAGGATCTTCGTGCGCGTGGGTCCGGCGGCACCGGGGACGGGGGACACCGACACGGCGCCCTTCGGCGCGGAGGCGGGGATCGTCCGGGCCGGCGAGGCCGAGCCCGGGGAACCGTGGTGCCCGGACACCGCGACGGCGCCGCTGCCCGCCGCCGCGACGACCGCCATGACGGCGATCGACTTCGCGACGACGCCGGCGGAGCCGACCGCCGCGGCGAGGCCCGACCCGCCGGAGAGCGCGCCGCCGACGCCGGCCGAGCCGGCGGCAGCACCCGCACCCGCACCGCCGGTGCTCGCGACGACGCCACCGGTCGCGACCGCGCCGGCGCCCGCCATGGCGGCGGAGTGCGACGCGTGGACCGCACCGAGGATCTGGTCGCGGAGGCCGATCGCCGGGATGACCGGAAGGACGGCGCCGAGGGCCGCGCGCTGACGCGTGACCTCGGCCTTGAACTCGGAGCAGGCCGGGCAGACGGCGAGATGGCGCTGCAGCGGCGCCTTGCGCAGCGCGCTGCCGCGCAGCGTCGAGAGCTGCTCGCGGATCTCCGTGCAGTCGGCCTGCCGCGCCTGGCGGTACCCGACGAGCTGTTCGCGGGCCTGGAACACGAGCGCCTTCACCTTGCCGGAGCGGACGTCGAGGGCCACGCCGATCTCGTCGTGCGAGAGGTCGCCGAGCTCGGCGAGGACGAGCGCGGCGCGCTGGTCCTCGGGCAGGCGCGCGAGGTCGCCGAGCATGTCGCGGAGGTCCTGGCGCTGCTCGACCTCGGCCGCGAGGGCGAGCCCGTCACCGGACGCCTCGGGCACATCCTCGAGGGCGACGGTCTGGCGCCGGGCCCGGAGCATCGAGAGGCAGCGGTTGCGGGCGATGGCGTACAGCCAGGGGCGCAGCTCGACGGACCGGCCGTCGGCCACGAGCTGACCGTGCGCCGCGACGAAGACGTGCTGCAGGGCGTCCTCTGCCTCCTCGCGGCCGCCGAGCATGTGGCGGCAGAAGGAGAGCAGCTGCCGGTGGTAGCGGTCGTAGATGACGTCGAAGCACCGGGCGTCGCCGCGGCGCAGCCCCAAGACGAGGCGCTCATCGCTCGCAGCCCGCAGTCGCCGCCCGGGGGCGGCGCGCTCCGGCGCGGTGAGCGTCATCGGCTCCACCCACCGAGTATTGCGCGCCCGGGGGCGGGCATGGGCCGGGAGCCGGGAAACTGCCGTTGTTCGCACCGCAGGCCTGCACGACAGCTAGAACGCATGTCCGCCACCGAGGTTGGCCGGTGGCGGCGCTCGGTTGCTGCACGAACCATCACACGGCCAGGCGGCCTTCGAGCGGCATCGACCGACCGTCCAGGCGGACCTACCGAGAAGCGGGGGAGCACCATCGTCCGTTCGGTGACGCGGGGCCCGACAGCAGGGGCGGCGGGACCCGGCGACCGATGGAGAGAAGGGAATGGATCGCCAAGTGCTTAAGGACGAGCAGGGCTTCACCCTGATCGAGGTCATGGTGGCGTCCCTCGTGCTCGTGACCGGCATGCTCGCCGTGCTCACGTGCATCACGCAGGCGCAGTCGGCGACGTTCTCGACGCAGTCCCGCACGACCGGGCTCGCGATCGCCCGCGAGGTCACCGAGGTCGCTCGCTCGGTCCCCTACGACCAGCTCGTGACCGCGAACCTCGTGCCCGCCGTCCAGGCGCGGGCCGCGCTCGCGGACGATCAGGCCGCAACCCCCGGCTGGCAGATCCGGAGCGGCAACGCGATGTTCACGGTGTCGGTCGGCGTGTGCGCGGTCGACGACTCCCGCGACGGCCTCGGGAGCCACGACGCGGGGCAGTTCTGCGCCACCGGGGCGACGGGCACGAGCGCCGCCCAGTGCAGCGCGCTCCTCCAATCCTCGGGGCTCGTCGGGCTGCCCGGGGCCGGCGTCTCGGCCTCCGCGAACGCCGGCCTCGGAGACTGCGGGCTCGACGTCGACGGCGACGGGCAGACCGACGGCCTCGTGAGCACCTCGGCGACGAGCTGCAGCAGCAACTGCGACACGAGCCCGGCCGACGTCAAGCGTGTCGTCGTCCTCGTGCGCTGGGACCGCGGGATGGGATCACGCTACGTCCTGGAGGGCACCACGATCGCGAACCCGGGGCTCTCCGCGGCCCCCGCGGTGACGAGCGTCACGACCTCGGCGACCCTCCCGGTCATCAGCACCGACGTCACCTCGCTCCCGCTCACGGGGACGGTCTCGGCCCCCGCGGCGGTCGTGTCCACCTATCTCGACGGGACCCAGATCGGCAGCGCGACGCCGTCGGGCGCGAACTGGAGCTTCATCTGGCCGCTCGGGACGGTCTCGACGGGCGACCAGCCCGGGGCCGGCGAGGTCGTCGACGGGAGCTACCTCCTCGGCATGCGCGCCGCCGACAGCCACGGGCAGTTCGGTCAGACCCGGTCGCTGACGGTCATCCTCAACCGCCGCGCCCCGTACGCCCCCCAGGGGCTGCTCGCCGGCCGCAACGGGACCGCGGTGGATCTCGAGTGGCAGCCGAGCCCCGAGCGCGACCTCATCTCCTACCGCGCGTACCGGAGCACCGGCACGGGGTGGACCCTCGTCTGCGAGGTCACCGGCGTGGCCTGCGAGGACCCCTCGCCGCCCGCGACCGGCACGCCGTCGTACACGGTCGTCGCGGTGGACAAGAACCCGGCGGGCGACGCGCGCGAGGGCGCGCAGGCGCCCCCGGTCGCGGTCCCGGCGTCGAACACGGCGCCGCCCCCGCCGACGAACCTCGTCGCGACCTCGTCGTCCGGGACGACCGTCCTGACGTGGACGGCAGGCGCCGCCGACCCCGATCCCGGCGACACGGTGGACCACTACGTCATCTACCGCGACGGCACGACCTACGCCTATCGGTACGACCGCACGGCCGACGCCTCGGCGACGACCTGGACCGACACCCACGTGGACGGCGCCACCCACACGTACTACGTCACGGCCGTGGACACCCACCTCGCCGAGTCGGTCGCCCTGGGTCCGGTGACCGTATGACGTCCGCCCGGCATCCGCGCGGCGACCGCGGCGAGATCTCGCTGCTCGGGCTCCTCATCGCCACGGTCCTGTCGCTTGGCATCCTCGTGTCGGTGCTCGACACGTTCGACCGTGCCGAGGCCAATGCCCTCGCGACGACGGCCCGCAACGACAGCCAGGACTCAGCACGCGCGGCGGGTGACGAGATCACCGCCGCCCTGCGCAATCTCGCGAGCCCGACGCCTGATCAGCCGCAGGCCATCGACCGCGCCACCCCGTTCGACCTCGTCTTCCAGGACGTCGACCCGCTCGGGCCCAACAGCGGCGCGAACACCGCCAACGTGCGACGCGAGCGCTGGTGCCTCAGCGGCACGACGCTGTACGGGCAGCGCCAGACGTGGACCACGGCGGCCGTGCCGGCGATGCCGTCCGTCGCCGCCTGCCCCGGGACGGGCTGGGGCTCGACCCGGGTCGTCGCAGAGCGCCTGACGAACGGCGCCTCACGGCCCCTCTTCACCTACGACTCGACCGTCCTGACCGACATCGCCCAGGTGCACGTCGACCTCTTCGTGCGGGCGAACGGGCGCGTCGACGCGCTCGAGAGCCCCGTCTCAAGCGGTGCGTTCCTCCGCAACCAGAACCGCCGGCCCTCCGCGGCGTTCACGGCCGCGGCCACCCCGCAGGGCATCGTGCTCAACGCGAGCGCGTCGGTCGACCCGGAGAGCCAGTCCCTGACGTATACGTGGCTCGACGACGGGACGGCGGTCGGCACCGGGGTGACGCTGACGTACAAGGTGACCACGGGGACGACGCACAACCTCAGCGTCCGCGTGTCCGACCCGGCCGGGCTCACGGCGACCTCCGCGGTCCAGGCGGTGGTCGGATGAGCCCGCGGCGCCGTCCCCGCTCCGGTGACGACGGGGGCTGGGTGCTCGTGACGAGCATCATGATGCTCGCGATGATGCTCGTCATCTCGGCGAGCGTCCTGAGCATCACGAACGTGCAGATGGGACAGGCGCGCGTCCAGCGGGTCCGGGAGACGGCGTTCAACCTCGCGGAGGCCGGCCTGAACGGGCAGATCTTCTCGCTCGCACGGGACTGGCCCGGGGCGGGGGCGGCGGCGAATCCCTACCCGGTCTGCAGTGGCTCCGTCTCCTCGTCCCGCTGCCCGACGACGAGCCAGATCACGAGCCTGATCCCCTCCGCGGACGCGACCGGGGCGACGTGGCAGACGGTCGTCCGCGACAACGGGACGCCCGGCACGGCGAGCTTCTACTCCGACGCGCTCGTACTCGCCCAGCCGGCCTACGACGCGAACAAGGACGGGCAGCTGTGGGTCCGCGCCACCGCGACGGCGCAGGGGAAGAGCCGGACGGTCGTCGCGCTCGTCCGTGCCGACCAGCAGGACGAGGACATCCCGCACGCCGCGCTCATCACGGGCCGTCTCAGCATCTCGAACATGGGGAACAAGACGATCATCGACGCGAGTGCGGGCGCCGGCGTCGCGACCGCGACCGTGCGCTGCGTCCCCGCGCCGAACGAGACGACCGCATGCCTCGGGCACCCGGTCGGGCAGCCGCCGATCGGCAACACCGTGGCGGATCTCGCGAGCTATCTCGGCAAGCAGCTGACGCCGAACGTCACGACGACCGGCTACGCCGGTGGCCCGGCGATGACGCCGGAGGCACGGGCCCGGCTGAAGGCGACGGCGATCGCCGACGGCACCTACTTCACCGGCTGCCCGCCGACCCTCACCGGCCACGTCGTCTACATCGAGGCGGGCAACTGCTCCTACACGGGCAACAGTGTCTTCAACTCCGCGACCGACCCGGGCATGGTCCTGATGGCGACCGGCACGCTCTACCTCGGCGGCACGACCGTCTTCAACGGCGTCCTCTACCACGCGAACCTCGCGAACGACACCGGGCCTGTCCTGCAGCTGCAGGGCAACACGAACGTCATCGGCGGCGTCCTCGTCGACGGTGACGGCCAGACGATCGCCGGCTCCTCGAAGGTCAACATCCAGCTCTCGCAGTCCGCCTTCCGCGCGGTCAAGAGCTACGGCTCGGCGGGCATCATCCAGAACACCTGGCGCGAGATCCGGGGCAGCTGAGGGCGGCGGCGCAGCGGCTCCGGGGTGGGGCCGCTCACCCGCCGTCGCCGTCCTTCTTGCCGCCGCTCCCGCCGCCCGCCGCCGACACGGTGTGGATGAACGTCGCGACCGCCCTGATCTCCTCCGCGCTCATCCGGGAGGCGTAGTCGGTCGGCATGAGCTTCGCCTCGTAGCCCTCGGCGATATCGGTACGCGGGTCGGTGACGTTGCCGGCCGTCTCGCGGACGGGGTCCGAGTCGGTGTCCAGGCGCGGTCCGAGCTTGCCCTTTGCGCCCGTGGCCGCGATCGCGTGGCAGGCGTCGCAGCCCTCGGACTCGAACTCCTTCGCGCCCTCCGCCGCGGTGGCGTTGCGGGCGATCGCCTGCTTGGCGACCGTGACGGCCGCCGTCTTCGGCGCGGGGTCACCGGCCGGCGGGCCGCCCATGCCGGCGCCCGCGATCGCGAGCCCGAAGGCGACGACGACGAGCGCGGCGAGCGCCGTCCGCACGGGGGTCATGCCGTCACCTCGGTCCGGCCGCGGACGCCGGCGCCGGCGCCCGCGCCGCCCGCCACCAGGGCCAGCCCGGTGAGGAGGACCGCGGCGGCCTCGGCGACGACGATGATGGTGGCCGTGGCGTCGTATCCGCCCTCGGAGAACCCGAAGAAGCTCGAGTTGTGGGAGAAGAGGATCGAGACGAGGGCGCCCACGTTGATCGCCAGCGAGCCCGCCACGAACAGCGCCGTCCGGCGGGCGATGAGCAGCAGGATCGTCACGGCGGACCCGATCGCGTTGAGGAGGAAGAGCGGCCCGACGATCTCGACCTCGGCGTAGCCGCGGTGGAAGAGGCGGGCGTGCTCGAGGCCTCCGACGGCGACGGCGACGGCCGCGGCGGCGAGGAGGGCGAGGGCGACGGGCGGGGGGTGGCTCGGCTCGGTGAGCGACTTGAGTGTGGGCATGCGGGCGAAGCTACCCGGGGGGCGAGCGGGTATGCACGGCGGCGCCATCCGGGCACGGAGGGTCAATGAGAAGGCTCTCAGGGGACAAGCGGCGATGCGACGGCGTGACAACCGGATGGCCGCGTAGTTGCATGCAGGTCATGGACGTCCCCCGTCCGCTGCCCGAGGAGCTCGCCACCCTCGTCGCCGTGCCCGCCCGCCACCGACCGCTGGAGCCCGCCCGATGATCTTCCGCCAGATCACCCACGACGACCTCGGCTGCGCGTCCTACCTCATCGGGGACGAGCACGCCGGCGCCGCCGCCGTCGTCGACCCACGGTTCGAGATCGACGTCTACCTCGAGCTCGCGCGCTACATGGGGGTGCACATCGAGCACGTCCTCGAGACGCACGACCACGCCGACCACGTGTCGGGCCACGGGCGCCTCGCCGCCGCGACCGGCGCGACGATCCACGTCCACCGCCAGGCGGCGCCGGACTACGAGCACGAGCCCTTCGACGACGGCTGGGAGCTGCAGCTCGGCACGCTGACCGTGCGCGCCCTCCACACACCGGGGCACCGTCCGGAGCACACGGCGTTCGCGCTCGTCGACACCGCCCGCGGCCCGGAGCCGTGGGCGGTCCTCAGCGGCGACACGCTCTTCGTCGGGGACGTCGCCCGCCCGGACCTCGCGATCGAGAAGTCCGAGGGCGCTCGCGGCATCCACCGCTCGCTCACCGAGAAGCTGCTCACGCTCCCCGACACGTGCGAGGTCTGGCCCGGCCACCTCGGCGGCTCGATGTGCGGCGGGCCGGGGATGGACATGAAGATCTCCTCGACGATCGGCTACGAGCGCGCGCACAACCCGGTGCTGCGGATCACCGACGAGGACGAGTTCGTCGCGCAGTCGCTCGCGAAGCTCGGCCCGCAGCCGCCGAACTTCCGGAACATCGTCGCGCTGAACCGCGGTCCGCTGCTGACGGCGGGCGTCGAGGTCCTCCCGCTCGCGCCGCGCCAGGTCGGGCAGCAGCGCGCGGCGGGCGCGCTCGTCGTCGACGTCCGCACCGACCTGCAGTTCGACGAGGCGCACATCCCCGGGGCGGTCTGCATCCCGATGCTGCGGGCCGGGTTCGGCTCGAAGCTCGCGTGGGTCGCCGACCACGACCAGGACATCGTCTTCGTCGGGCGCGACGACGAGGACGGGCGGCACGCCGCGACGCTCGCGGTGGCCATCGGGCTGCGCCGGCTGACGGGCTTCCTCGCCGGCGGGATGACGAGCTGGCGGCAGGAGGGCAACCCGACCGACACCACCGCGCGGGTCGAGCTCGAGGACCTCGCCGCCCGGGTCGACGCCGACCCCGGTCTCCAGCTGCTCGACGTCCGGGAGCAGGCCGAGTGGGACGCCGGGCACATCCCCGGGGCCGCGTTCCGGCCGTGGCACGACATCGACGCGCTCCCCGGCGGGCTCGACCCCGCCCGGCCGATCGCCGTCCTCTGCGGCTCGGGCCAGCGGGCGGCGACCGCCGCGAGCCTCCTGCGGCGGGCGGGCGCCCGCGAGGTCCTCCACGTCGTCGGCGGCGGCGTCCCGGCGTGGGGGCGGCTCGGCCGCCCGCTCGAGGTCGCGTGAGCGGCGACGTCCTCCTCGCGGCCTCGTCCGGACGCGCGATCGGCGCCGGCCGGGCCCGCGGCGCTCGGCCGGCCCGGGTCAGACGGCGCTGCCGACGACGGCGCCGATGGCGGACGTGACGGCCATCGCGATGACACCCCAGACGACGACGCGGACGGTGCCGCGACGCTGGTCGGCGCCACCGAGGCGCGCGCCCACCGCGCCGAGGGCGGCGAGCGCCAGGACGGTCACCGCCACGCAGAGGGCGACGCGGACGCCGCTCGGGACCGCGGCCACCGCGACGACCGGCACCGCGGCGCCGATCGAGAACGAGAGGGCCGAGGTCCACGCCGCCTGCAGCGGCTGGGCGCCCCCGTCCGTCTCGAGGCCGAGCTCGTCGCGCGCGTGGGCGCCCAGCGCGTCCCGTTCGGTGAGCGCGACGGCGACCTCGCGCGCGAGGGCGGCCGGCACCCCGCGCCCCGCGTAGATCGCGGTGAGCTCGTCGAGCTCGCCGGCCGGGTCCTCGCGCAGCTCACGTCGCTCGAGCGCGAGGTCGGCGTGCTCGGCGTCCCGCTGCGAGCTCACCGAGACGAACTCGCCCGCCGCCATCGAGAGCGCGCCCGCCACGAGCCCCGCGATGCCCGCGGTGATGATCGCGCTGCCGGAAGCGCCGGAGGCGGCGACGCCGAGGACGAGGCTCGCGGTGGAGACGATGCCGTCGTTCGCTCCGAGGACGGCGGCCCGCAGCCAGCCGGTGCGGTGCCCGAGGTGGCGTTCGCCGGCGAGCGGATCGGTCATGCCCCGCACGGTACCGGCGGGCCCGTTCAGGTGCGATTCAGGTGCGGTGCGGTTCCCTGCATGCTTCCGCCCCTCCGCCCTCGCCCGCCCGATGCCGCCGGGAGAAAGGATCCGTATGACACGCCCCCGCCTCTTCAGCGGTCCCGAGCCGCTGGCCCCGAAGGTGCCCGAGATCACCGCGATGTTCTGGCTCATCAAGATCATCACGACGGGCATGGGGGAGGCGATGTCCGACTTCCTCGGCCAGCAGAGCGTCCCGGCGGCAGGCGCGATCGGCATCTTCGGCATCTGGTTCGGGCTGCGGCTGCAGTTCCGCGCGACCGAGTACCGCGCGCCGGTCTACTGGTTCTGCGTCTGGATGGTCGCGATCTTCGGCACGATGGTCTCCGACGGCCTGCGAGACGGCGCCGGCATGTCCTACAGCGTCGCGACGGTCATCTTCTCGATCGTCACCGCCGCCGTCTTCGTCCGCTGGTACCGCAGCGAGAAGACGCTCTCGATCCACTCGATCGTCACCCGCCGCCGCGAGGTCTTCTACTGGTCGGCGGTGCTGGCGACCTTCGCGCTCGGCACGGCGTCGGGCGACTGGACCGCGATCCAGCTGAAGCTCGGCTTCTTCCCGTCGGCGCTGCTGTTCGGCGGCATCATCATCATCCCGGGCCTGCTCTGGTGGCGCGGGAAGCTCAACCCGATCGCGGCGTTCTGGGCGGCGTACATCGTCACCCGCCCGCTCGGCGCCTCGTTCGCCGACTGGTTCGGCAAGCCGCACGACGCCACCGGCCTCGGGCTCGGCGACGGTGTCGCCAGCGGCCTCATGCTCATCGTCTTCTTCGCGCTCGTCGCCTGGGTCACCGCGCGCAAGAACGACATCCAGGAGCCGGGCGAGCACTGGCACCTGCCGCACCCGCATCTGCCGCACGGCGCGGGCCTGCGCGCCCAGCCCGCCGAGGGCTGAGCGGGGGCACCCGGCGTCGGACATCCGTCCGGCGCCGATCCGAACCCCCGTCCGGGGGCGGACCCCGCGTCTCAAGCGGCGCACGGGCCGGGTCGATCCCGGGTGGGATGAAGCGCCTCGCCGCCCCGCTCCTCGCCGCCGCACTGCTGCTCGCGCCGGCGGCCCCCGCGAGCGCCCACCACCGCCACCACTCGTCTGGTGAAGGCGCCGGCGGCCCGAGCGAGGTCGCCGGCCCCGTGCTCCCCGTCTCCCAGGGGGCGGACCCCGCCGGCCAGACGACGACGCAGACCGGCGAGAACCCGGGCACCGCCGACCCGCTCCTGCCGGACCCCGGGTTCCTCCCGCCCGTCGCCGTCACGACGACGACGCTGACGATCGTCAAGGGCAGGGTCGCGAAGCTCCGGACGGACGGCCTCGCCGCCGTCCCCCACGACGCCCCGGCGGCGGTGCGCGCGATCATCCGCGCGGCGAACACGATCGTCGGCAAGCCGTACAAGTGGGGCGGCGGGCACGCGCGCCTGCGCGACACGGGCTACGACTGCTCGGGCGCGGTGAGCTACGCGCTCATCGAGGCCGGCCAGCTCGGCACGGCGATGGTCAGCGGTGACCTCGCGAAGACCTTCGCCGCCGGCGCGGGCCGCCACGTCTCGGTCTACGCGAACGCGGGCCACGTCTACATGGAGGTCGCCGGGCTGCGCTTCGACACGAGCCCGGTCGGCGACCCGGGCGGCCGGGACGGCGTCCGCTGGCGCCCGGTCATCGGCCGCCGCGCCGGCTTCCACGCGCGGCACCCGGTCGGGTTGTAGCGCGGAGCGAGCCCCGGCGGCGTGCGGTCAACCGGGGGATATGCCCCCACGAGACCGCACGCCGCTCGGCGGCCGGGGCGGGCACGGGTCGCCGTGCGGCCAACTGGGAGATATACCCCCACCAGACCGCACGCCGCCGCTCAGCTCACGCGCAGCGCGTCGAAGCCCGGGGTGAGCCGGACGGTCCCGTCGGCCAGGACGACCATCGCCTCGACGTCCGGCTGCACGGCGAGCCACTCCGCGCTCGCCGGCCCCATCGCGAACGCGGCCGTGGCGAGCGCGTCGGTGACCGCGAGGTCGCGGCCGACGCAGGTGACGGCGAGGACGCCCGCGGGCGGCGCACCGGTCGCCGGCACGACGATGTGCTCCCCGCGGCGGGCGGTGCCGGAGGTCGCGACGCAGAGGTCGGTGAGCTCGAGGACGGCGGCGACGGCGTCGCGCTCGAGGGGGTGCTCGATGCCGATGCGCCAGCGCTCACCCGGAGCGGGCCGGCCGCGGACGACCATGTCGCCCGCCGCGTCGACGAGCGCGTTGCGGACGCCCGCCGCCGCGAGGATGTCCCACGCGCGGGCCGCGGCCCAGCCCTTCACGTAGCCCGCGGGCTCGACGGCGCCCGGGTGCCCGCCGCAGCCGGGCCGCTCGCGCGCGCCGGGCATCGCCGCGGCCGCCGCCGCGTCGAAGGCGCCCCCGGTCCGCTCGCGCAGCGCGTCGCACGCGGCGAGGACCTCGGCCACCCGCGGGTCGCAGCCCCCGAGCGTGAGCTCGCCGCGGTTCAGCCGGGCGATCTCGCTGTCGGCGCGGTAGGTCGAGAACGTCGCGTCGACCCACTCGAGCCAGGCGAACGCCTCGGCCACCGCGGCGCGCGGGACGACCGCGTCCCGGACGTCGATCGCCACGGGCATGCCCATGACGTGCCGCAGCACGCAGGCGGGCGCCGCCTCGGCGGCGCCCGGAGCGGGTGACGCGGCCCGGCTCAGAGCCCGGCCTTGCGGATCGCGGACGCGAGCGACGTGTCGTACGCGCGGCTCGTGTCCGAGGCGCCGGACACGCCGTGGATGCGCGCGCTCTGGGCCTTGAGGACCTCCTGGCGGAGGATCGGCAGCGCGTTCGCGTTGATGCGCGCGGACCGCGGGCGCTCGGTCGGCGCGGTGGCCGACACGCCGATGATCTTCCGTCCGCGGACGAAGATGTTCACCTTCACCGCGCCCCACCGCATGTTCACGGTCGGGCCCGAGACCTTCTTCGACGTGGCGGCGAACGCGGGGGCGACGTTCGCGACGGCGCTGAGGGGCATGACGACGAGGGCGCCGGCGCTGAGGGCGGCGTGGATGCGGCGGGTCTGCATGGGATGGTGCTCCTGGGTGGTGGGGGTCAGAGCGCGAAGCGCTCGGTGTGGAGGTGACGCCGGCGGACGCCGAGGGTCCGGAGGTTGCGCGTGACGGCGTCGGCCATCGCGGGCGGGCCGCAGACGTAGACGTCGCGGTCGGTGACGTCGGGGACGAGCTCGCGCAGGTGGGCGGGGGAGAGAAGGTGGGCGGCGTCCGGGTCGCGGTGGTCGCCGGCCAGGACGTGGAGCGTCGCGCCGCGGGCGGCGACGAGCGCGGCGAGCTCGTCCTCCAGGCCGGTGTCGCCGGCCTCGACGACGCGGTGCACGAGGACGACGTCGCCGTCGAGCGTCTCCAGCAGCGCCCGCAGCGGCGTGATGCCGATGCCGCCGGCGACGAGCAGGACCTTGCCCGACGCGGCCCGGCGGCGGGCGGCGGTGAAGCTCCCGAGCGGCCCCTCGGCGAGGACCCGCGTCCCGGGCCGCAGGTCGGCCAGGCGCCGCGAGAACGTCCCGGTGCCCTTGACCGTGATCCGCAGCGACCGGCCGTCGGGGGCGGCCGACAGGGAGTACGGGTGGGCCTGCCAGACGCGGCGCACGTCGAGGAAGCGCCACAGGAAGAACTGGCCGGGGTGGGCCCCGAGGCGGTGCAGGCGGCGTCCGGTCAGGTGGATCGAGACGACGCCCGGCGCCTCCTCGACGACACGCGTCACGCGCAGGCCGTGCACGGCACCGCGCAGGAGCGGGCGGACGACCCGGAAGGCGAGGAGCAGCGCGAGCGTCGCGGCGTTCAGGACGTACCAGTACGTCTGCGCGGCACCGGGGAGCGTGAGGTCGTTGCCCGTCGGCACCTCGTGGAGGTAGCCGAGGACGATGCCCGCGTAGACCGACAGGTGGACCGCGTACCACGCCTCGTGCCGGACCCGCCGCCGGACGATGACGAGCGACGTGACGACGACGAGCACCATGAGGCCCGTGCCGATCGTCGCCGCGAGGATGTGCGGGTAGTCCTTCAGCAGCGAGGAGATCTCGGCGCCGAGGCGGATCTGGTCGGTCTGCTGGTAGCCGGCGGTGATGAGCCCGACGTGGGCGAGCAGGAGCAGGATGCACGCCTTGCCGTTGCGCCCGTGCCACACGGTCAGGCGGTCGAACCCGGTGAGGCGCTCGAACCACGGGATGCGCGCGAGGAGGACGACCTGCACGAGCGCGCTGTACGCCGCGAGCAGGCCGGTGATGCGCCCGGCGCTCGTCAGCCGGTCGGCGGTCGTGTGCGCCTTCGTCAGGCCGCCGCCGTGCAGCCAGAGGTCGACGACGACCGCGAGGTTCGCGAGGAGGACCGCGGCGACGAGCCACGCGACGGGGCTGCGCACGCCGGTCGTCGGCGGCGCGGACGGCGCTCGCCGGGCGGCCGAGGCGCGCGGAGGCGCGAGGGCGACCGGGCCGGCCGTGGCGTTCGGGTCCTCGAGCCTCGACGACCGACCGTAGACCGGCTGTCTGGGAGAACCATGAGAGGTCGGTCAAGGGGAGGCAAAGGTTGTCCGCGTGCCGGCTCCGGCGCGTCCCGTGGCCCGCCCGTGGCCGGGATTCCGCGGGGTGTAGGCTCGGCGGTATGCGGCGGCGACAGGGGGCTCGCGGTGCCGGCGTGTCGCTGCTGGCGACCGTCCTCCTCGCCGTGCCCGCCGGGGCGCTCGTGACGGCTCCGGCCCGCGCCCATGACCCGGCCCCGCCGCCCCCCGCACCCGCTCCGGCGCCGCCCCCGCCGCCCGCCCCGGTCGCCGCCCAGGCGGTCGACCGCACCTACCGCGGCTCGCACGTCCGCGTCACGATCCGCGGGGACGACATCGCCCTCGACGCGAGCGGTGCCACCGGCGCGCTCGGCTGGCGGCTGCGGCTGCCCGGCGCCGTGCGCGTGACGATCGCCTGCAGCGGCGACATCGTCGACCTCGACCTCGGCGGCCTCGCGGCCGGCGACCCGCGGCAGTACGACGAGGTCGTCTCGCCGGACCCGGCGACCGAGACGGTCCACGTGCCCGCGCCGGGGGCCGCCGGCCTCGTCGCGGCCGGCGCGAACGGCTGCCGCGCGGTCGTCTCCGAGCCGCTCGGCTACGTCCTCGACGACGTCGTCGTCGGCTTCGACCCGGAGACCCGCAAGGCCCTCTACCGCCGGAGCCTCGACTCGCTGGACCGCAACCGCCAGGCGCTCGCCGCCGACGAGGCCGCGCTCACCTCCGCGCTGACCTGGTTCGTCTCGCACAGGAACGACCTGCGGGCGTGGGGGCCCACCGCCGACGGCCGCGTGCCGGGCGAGGCGGTCCTCCGCCTGCGGCTCGTCACGAGCCTGCGGGCCGTCGCCCTGCGGCCCGCCTACGACGACCTCGTCTACCTGCTCGTCCCGCCCGACGGCCGGCGCTCGCGCAGCAAGCTCACGCTCGTCGCGAAGTCCACGTCGATCGGGGCGAAGCTCGTCGTCCTCGGGCGTGACCTCTTCGGCGGCCGGCAGCGCTACTGGCTCTACGACTCGCACGGCCGGGAGCAGACGTACGCCGGCGAGAAGCCGCCGTACCCGGCCTGCAGCGACCCGGTCCAGCCGTCGCGCTGCAGCGTCGACCAGGGCCCGGGCCGCCGCCTCGGCTGAGCCGGCTCCGCCTCCGCGTCCCCGTCACGCGGTCCGCACGCCGGCCGCGTCGTGCAGCCCGAGCAGGTCGACGGACTCCTCGCGCATGACGTTCTTGCGGACCTTGCCGGTGACGGTCATCGGGAAGGCGTCGACGCACCGCACGTACCGCGGGATCTTGTAGTGCGCGAGCTTCCCGGTGCAGAACTCGCGCAGCGCCGCCGCGTCGAGCTCCGCCGCGCCGGGGCGCAGCTGCACCCACACGCAGAGCTCCTCACCGTACTTCTCGTCCGGCACGCCGATGACCTGCGCGTCCGCGATGTCCGGATGGGTGTAGAGGAACTCCTCGACCTCGCGCGGGTAGACGTTCTCGCCGCCGCGGATGACCATGTCCTTCGAGCGGCCGACGATGTTCAGGTAGCCCTCGGCGTCCATCGTGGCGAGGTCGCCGGTGTGCATCCAGCCCGCCGGGTCCTTCGCCTCGGCCGTCTTCTCCGGGTCCTCCCAGTAGCCCCGCATGACGGAGTAGCCGCGGGTGCAGAACTCGCCCGTCTCCCCGCGCGGGACGGTGCGGCCCGTGACCGGGTCGATGATCTTCACCTCGACGTGCGGCCCCACGCGGCCGATCGAGCCGACGCGCCGCTCGAGCGGATCGTCCTTGCGCGTCTGGGTGGAGACGGGGGAGGTCTCCGTCATCCCGTAGCAGATGGACACCTCGCTCATGTGCATGTCCCGCACGACGCGCTTCATGACCTCGGCGGGGCACGGCGAGCCGGCCATGATCCCCGTCCGCAGCGACGAGAGGTCGTGCCCGTCGAAGCCCGGGTCGGCGAGCATCGCGATGAACATCGTCGGGACGCCGTAGAGCGACGTGCAGCGCTCGGCCGCGACCGCCGTGAGCGTCGCCGCCGGGTCGAAGCCCGCGGCGGGGATGACGACGCACGCGCCGTGGCTCAGCGCCGCGAGGTTGCCCATGACCATGCCGAAGCAGTGGTAGAACGGGACGGGGACGCAGATGCGGTCGGCCTCGGTGTACGAGCACAGCTCGCCGACGAAGAACCCGTTGTTGAGGATGTTGTGGTGGGTGAGCGTCGCGCCCTTCGGGAAGCCCGTCGTGCCGCTCGTGTACTGGATGTTGATGGCGTCGTCGAAGGCGAGCGACGCCATCCGCCCGGCGAGCGCGTCCGGGTCGACCGGCGTCGCGGCGAGCGCGCCCCACGCGACGTCGTCGAGGAAGACGACGTCCTGCAGTCCCGAGAGCTCGCCCGTGACCTCGGCGACCATCGCGCGGTAGTCGCTCGTCTTGAACGCGGAGGCGCTGAACAGCAGCTGGACCCCGGACTGGCGCAGCGCGTAGGCGAGCTCGTGGGTGCGGTAGGCCGGGTTGACGTTCACGAGGATCGCGCCGACCTTTGCCGTCGCGTACTGCACGAGCATCCACTCCACGCAGTTGGGCGCCCAGATCCCGACGCGGTCGCCGGCGCCGATCCCGTGGGTCAGCAGCCCGCACGCGAGCCGGTCGACGGCGGCGTCGAGCTCGGCGTACGTCAGGCGGACGCCCTGCTCGCAGGAGACGACCGCCTCGCGATCCGGGTGGGCGGCGGCGATGCGCTCCAGGCAGGTGCCGATCGTCTCGCCGAGCAGGGGGGTCGGGGACGCGCCATGGGCGTAGGAGAGGGCGGGGGCGGTCATGGCCCGACGCTACCGGACCCCCGCGTGGTCCCGTAGAGCGCGCCGAGCCAGATCTCCGCGAGCGCGGCGGCGGCCTCGGCGGGGTCGCCGAGCGGACGGTGGCCGAAGCGCCTGATGAGGAACCGCTCGTTGAGCCAGACGAGGGCGGTCGCGACGGCCGCCGGGTCGGCGACGGCGCTGCGCCCCGCGGTGATGTCGCGGCGGATCCGGACCGCGACGTCATCCGCGATCTGCGCCCCGAGCGACGCGTAGAGCCGGCCGAGGTCGGCGTCCTGCGTCGCCTCGTCGGCGAGCGCGCGCATCAGGCGGCCGTCGGCGACGTACGCGTCGGCCAGGTCCGCGAGGACGCGGCGCAGGGCCGCCGGCCCGTCCGCGGCGCTGCTCGTCATCCACGGCAGCGCGAGCAGCTGCAGGTGGGCGCCGACCTCCTCGAGGAGCGCGAGCAGCAGCTCCCGGCGGTCGGCGAAGTGCTCGGTGAAGGCGCTGCGGGTTAGGCCCGCCCGCCGGGCGACGACGTCGATCGAGACCGCGCGCCAGGGGTACTCCTCCACGAGTTCGCGGGCGGCGCCGAGGATGCGTGCGCGTGTCGCATCCTGGCGCCGGCGATGTCGGAGCTGCAGATCCGGCCGGACGGGCATGGCGCGGGACCCTAGCCCCGTCGCTCAGGATCCCGGCGCGACTGCGCGCTCTGTGGAGATACCGCACCCGCTCCGTCACAAGGTGGGCGGCTTTTCTGGACCCGTTCCAGAACGCGTGGCATACTGCCCCCAGTGCCGGCGACCGCGGAACTCGAGCGCATGCTGCGCGGGGCCTCCCTGCGCGTCACCCGCCCCCGGGTCGCCGTCCTGTCCGCCGTCCACGACCACCCGCACGCGGACACGAACGCGATCACCGCGAGCGTGCGAGCCGGCCTCGGCGAGGTCTCCCAGCAGGCCGTCTACGACGTGCTCGGCGCGCTGACGGCCGCGGGCCTCGTCCGCCGCATCTACCCGCCGGGCTCCGTGGCACGCTACGAGGCCCGGGTCGGCGACAACCACCATCACCTCGTCTGCCGGTCGTGCGGCGCGATCGCCGACGTCGACTGCGCCGTCGGCTCCGCCCCGTGCCTCGCCGCGGACGACCACCACGGCTATACGGTCGACGAGGCCGAGGTCGTGTTCTGGGGCCTGTGCCCCGCCTGCAGCACCACCACCCGCAGCACCTGACCACACCCCTGAACCCCGAAAGGGTCCCCTTGTCCGAGAAGCCTGACGCCGAAGTTGGAGAGATGAACGATGACGCGAGGGTGGCGACGCCCACCGCGTCCGGTTGTCCCGTGGGCCACGAGCGGGCGCCCCACCCGACCCAGGGCGGCGGCAACCGCGGCTGGTGGCCCGACCGCCTGAACCTCAAGATCCTCGCGAAGAACCCGGCGGTCGCCGACCCGCTCGGCCCGGACTTCGACTACGCCGAGGCGTTCAAGGCCCTCGACCTCGCGGCGGTCAAGCAGGACATCGAGCAGGTCATCACGACCTCCCAGGAGTGGTGGCCCGCGGACTTCGGCCACTACGGCCCGTTCATGGTCCGGATGGCCTGGCACAGCGCCGGCACCTACCGCATCAGCGACGGTCGTGGCGGCGCCGGGGCCGGGCAGCAGCGCTTCGCCCCGCTGAACAGCTGGCCGGACAACGGCAACCTCGACAAGGCCCGTCGCCTCCTGTGGCCCGTGAAGCAGAAGTACGGCCAGAACCTCTCCTGGGCCGACCTCATCGTCCTGGCCGGCAACGTGGCCCTGGAGTCGATGGGCTTCGAGACGTTCGGCTTCGCCGGCGGCCGCGCCGACGTGTGGGAGCCGGACGAGGACGTCTACTGGGGCCCGGAGACCGAGTGGCTCGGCGACGAGCGCTACACGGGCGACCGTGAGCTCGAGAAGCCGTTCGGCGCCGTGCAGATGGGGCTCATCTACGTCAACCCGGAGGGCCCGAACGGGCACCCGGACCCGCTCGCCTCCGCGCGCGACATCCGCGAGACGTTCGCCCGCATGGCGATGAACGACGAGGAGACCGTCGCGCTCATCGCCGGCGGTCACACGTTCGGCAAGACGCACGGCGCGGCCGACCCCGACGAGTACGTCGGCCCCGAGCCCGAGGGCGCCCCGCTCGAGGAGCAGGGTCTCGGCTGGCGCAACTCGTACGGCACCGGCAAGGGCGCCGACACGATCACCTCGGGCCTCGAGGTGACGTGGACGTCGACCCCGACGAAGTGGTCCAGCGGCTACTTCGACAACCTCTTCGGCTACGAGTGGGAGCTCTCCAAGAGCCCGGCCGGCGCGAACCAGTGGGTCGCGAAGGACGGCGCCGGCGCGGGCACGATCCCCGGCCCGGCGCCGGACTCGCCGCCCCGCGTGCCGACGATGCTGACGACGGACATCGCGCTCCGGGTCGACCCGGAGTACGAGAAGGTCTCGCGCCGCTTCCACGAGAACCCCGACCTGCTCGCGGACGCCTTCGCCCTGGCCTGGTTCAAGCTCACCCACCGCGACATGGGCCCGAAGTCCCGCTACCTCGGCCCCGAGGTCCCGGCCGAGGACCTCGTCTGGCAGGACCCGGTGCCGGCGCCGTCCGGCGACCCGATCGGCGCCGCGGACATCGCGGCGCTGAAGGCGGACGTGCTCGCCTCCGGCCTGTCGGTCGCGCAGCTCGTGTCGGTCGCCTGGGCCTCGGCCTCGACGTTCCGCGGCAGCGACAAGCGCGGTGGCGCCAACGGCGCGCGCATCCGCCTGGAGCCGCAGCGCAGCTGGGAGGTCAACGACCCCGAGCAGCTCGCGACGGTGCTGAGCGCGCTCGAGGGCATCCAGCAGGCGTTCAACGCGAAGGGCGGCGCGCAGGTGTCGCTCGCCGACCTCATCGTGCTCGCCGGCGGTGCCGCGGTCGAGCAGGCGGCGAAGGCCGGCGGCGTCGACGTCGAGGTGTCCTTCACGCCGGGCCGGACGGACGCCACGGAGGAGCAGACCGACGCGGACTCGTTCGCGCCGCTCGAGCCGGTCGCCGACGGGTTCCGCAACTACCTGTCGGGCCGTCACCACCTCACCGCGGAGTACCTGCTCATCGACCGGGCGAACCTCCTGACGCTCAGCGCGCCGGAGATGACGGTCCTCGTCGGCGGCCTGCGGGTCCTCGGCGCGAACGCCGGTGGCTCCACGCAGGGCGTGCTCACCGAGCGGCCTCAGGCGCTGACGAACGACTTCTTCGTCAACCTCCTCGACCTCGGGACGACGTGGTCGGCGACGGCGGACGACGCGGGCTCGTTCGAGGCCCGCGACGCCTCCGGCGCGGTGAAGTGGACGGGCAGCCGCGTGGACCTCGTGTTCGGCTCGAACTCCGAGCTGCGCGCCCTCGCCGAGGTCTACGCGAGCGACGACGCCCGCGAGCGGTTCGTGCACGCGTTCGTCGCCGCGTGGGCGAAGGTCATGGAGCTCGACCGCTTCGAGCTCGCCTGAGCCGAGCCCGGCGGGAGGCCGGCCGCCCCGTGCGGCCCGCCCCCGGGCGATCGCGCGTCCGCCGGCCCGCGGGTTATCCCGGACCCGAAGCCCGGGCTTCTGCGGATGCCGGGCCGCTGCGCGCGCCGGAAGCTTGACCTGCGGGCGAGCTCGCCCGCCGACCTCGACCGACGGAGGAGACATGGACAAGCACAACGGCATCGCGCACCCGGGTGACTGGATCGAGATCCACGGGCACGCCACGGGCCAGCCGCCGCGACGGTGGCGGCGGCGGGAGACTACGGACCTGGCACGTGCGAGAGTGCAGCGGGTGACGAGCCGCCGCGCCCCCGCCGACCTCACCCCCGAGGGGCTCGCGTTCCTCTCCGACCGGCACCTCGCGACGCTCACGACGCTGCGCGCCGACGGCACGCCGCACGTGACGCCGGTCGGCTTCACGTGGGACGCCGAGGCGGGCCTCGCCCGCGTCATCTGCAGCGGGACGAGCCAGAAGGCGCGCAACGCCGCGGGCCGTGGCCGCGCCGCGCTGTGCCAGGTCGACGGGCGGCGCTGGCTCACGCTCGAAGGGGCGGTGCGGGTGAGCCAGGACCCGGGACGGGTGGCGGACGCCGTCGCGCGCTACGCGGAGCGCTACCAGGCGCCGCGCGAGAACCCGGCGCGGGTCGTCCTCGAGGTCACGGTCGAGCGGCTGCTCGGGACGCCGGCCCTCGTGGCCCGGCACGACTGAGGCGTCGACGGCGCGAGGACCGGAGCGGGCGCCCGGCGCCGGGCGGCGGAGATGTCGCGGAGGTAGGCGGTGACCGTGCCCTCCGCCGCCCGGTGGGCGGCGGAGGCGGCCCGGCGGCGGGCCGTGGTGGATGGGGTGCTGCGGGTGACGGGGGTCATGCGGTCCCCAGGGATCGGGCGATGTCGTTGCGGACGACGGGCCGGGGGCGGAGCAGGGCGGTGGCGAGGACGGCACCGCCGGCGGTGATGGCCGCGGCGACGAGGAAGGCCAGGTGGTAGCCCGAGACGAGCGCGGGCGCCGTGGCGTGACCGGTCTCGACGAGGCCCTTCGTGTGGTTGTCGGCGAGCGTGCTCAGCACCGCCACGCCGAAGGCGCCGGCGAGCTGCTGGCTCACGTTCGCCAGGCCGGAGCCGAGCCCGGCGTCCTCCCTCGGCACCTCGGCCATCGCGAGCGACAGCAGCGGCTGGAAGGCGCTGCCGATGCCGAGCCCGATGGCGAAGCAGGCGAAGAAGATCGTCGGGAAGAACGCCGTCTGCTCACCGGCGGTGCTGAACAGCAGCAGGCCGGCGCTCGCGCTGGCCATGCCGGCGACGAGGACGCGCTGCGGCCCGAAGCGGGCGACCGTCCGCGTCGTGACGCCGCGCGAGAGCACGGCGACGGTCAGGGTCCAGGGCAGGAACGCCGCCCCGGTCTCGATCGCGCTCAGGCCGCGCACCCGCTCGAGGTACAGCGTCCCGAGGAAGAAGGTGCTGTACATGCCGGTGACGAGCAGCGCCCGCACCGTGTTGGCCCGGACGAGGCCGGGAACGGACAGGATGCGCAAGGGCATGATCGGCGCCGCGACGCGCCGCTCGACGGACACGAACGCGGTCATGAGCGCGACGGAGACGGCCCCGAGGACGAGCACCGGCTCGGACAGCCAGCCGTGGGTGCTGACCTGGACGATCGCGTAGATGCCGACCATGAGCGAGCTCGTGACGAGGGCCGCGCCGGTCCAGTCGACGTGGTGGCCGAAGCCGAGCCCGTGGTCGGCGGGGACGAAGCGGCGGCCGAGCAGCACGGTCGCGATGCCGATCGGCACGTTGATGAAGAACACCCAGTGCCAGCTGAGCGCCTCGGTGAGGAGGCCGCCGGCGAGCAGGCCGAGCGAGCCGCCGGCGACGGAGACGAACACGTACGCGCTCATCGCGCGGGCCTGCTCGGCGCCCGCGGAGAAGTTCGTCACGATGATCGCGAGGATGACCGACGCCTGGGCGGCGGCGCCGATGCCCTGCAGGAAGCGGGCGGCGACGAGGACGCCGCCGGACGGCGCCAGCCCGCAGAGCACGGACGCGACGGTGAAGACCGTGACGCCGCCGAGGAAGATCGCCCGGCGCCCGGCGAGGTCTCCGAGCCGGCCCGCGAGGAGCAGGAGGCTGCCGAAGCTGACGAGGAAGGCGTTGACGACCCAGGTGAGACCCGAGTCGGAGAACCCGAGGTCGTCCTGGATGGTGGGGAGCGCGACGTTCACGATGGTGGCGTCGAGCACGATCATGAGCTGCGCGAGGCAGACGACGAACAGCATCGCCCACGGACGGCTCGGTGTGGGTGAGGTGGAACTGGTCACGGGAATTCCAGACGACTTGAGATTGATACGGGAGGAGCTAAACTGGAGGACGCCTCCAATACATATGGAGGCTGCCTCCGCTTCCTTCCGGAACTATACGGAGGCGCCCTCCGGTTTGTCAACACCTGTCCCATGAGCACGGCCGACGCGATCCCCACCGACCTCCTGAAGCGCCCGAAGCGCGCCGACGCGCTGCGCAACTACGAGAAGGTCCTCGCGGCCGCGCGCGAGGCCTTCGCCGAGGGTGGCGAGGCGACGGCGCTCGAGGAGATCGCCCGCCGCGCCGGGGTCGGCATCGGCACGCTGTACCGCAACTTCCCGAACCGGCAGGCGCTCCTCGAGGCGCTCTACCTCGGGGAGGTCGAGCAGCTGTGCCGCTCGACGGAGGAGTTCGCCGGGGCCGAGCCGTGGGAGGCGCTCACCGGCTGGATCGGCCGCCTCGTCGCCTACATCGGGACCAAGCGTGCGCTCGCCGCCGAGCTCATGAACTACCTCGACACCGACGCCGCGCTCTTCGCGACGAGCCGCGAGTGCCTGTGGAGCGCCGGCGAGCCGCTGCTCGTGCGGGCCCAGGAGGCGGGCGTCGTCCGCCGCGACATCACCATCGGCGAGCTCATCCAGCTCGTCGTCGGGATCGTGAAGATCGCGACCGCCCCCGAGCAGGTCGACCGCCTCCTCGGCGTCGCGCTCGACGGCCTGCGCTACCAGGGCTGACCGGCGGCGGCCGCAGCCGCCGCCACCGTCACAGCGAGCGCAGCGCCGGCAGCAGCTCCGCCTGCGCCCAGTCGGTGAACGCCTCCTGGTGCTCGCCGCCGATCTGCACGAGCGCGATCTCGTCGAAGCCCGCCTCGACGAAGGGGCGGACCGCCTCGACGTGCGCCTCGACGTCGGGACCGCAGGAGATGCCGTCCGCGACGTCCTCCGGCGTGACGAACTGCGTGGCGGCGGCGAATCCGCTCGGCCCGGGCAGGTCGGCGTTCACCTTCCAGCCGAGGCCGAACCATCGGAACTGCTCGTGGGCGCGGCGGACCGCCTCCTCGCGGTCCGGGTCGTAGCTGATCGCGACCTGTCCGACGCGCGGCTTCCCCGCGCCGCCCGCGGCGTCGAACGCCTCACCGAGCTCGGCCTTCGGCTCGACCGCGACCATGAGGTCCGCGTGCTCGCCGGCCAGGCGGCAGGAGTCGGGCCCGGACACGGCGATCCCGACGTCGACCGGTGCCTTCGGCGGGTCCCAGAGCTTCGCCGTCTCGACGTCGAAGTGCTTGCCGCGGTGGTTCACCGTCTCGCCCGCGAGCAGCGGCCGGATGATCTGCACCGCCTCGGCGAGCAGCTCGTGGCGCTCGCCCGCCATCGGCCAGCGCTGCCCGACGACGTGCTCGTTGAGGTTCTCGCCCGCGCCGAGCCCGAGGCGGAAGCGGCCGCCGGAGAGCAGTGACACCGTCGCGGCCTTCTGCGCGATGACCGCCGGGTGGTAGCGCAGGGTCGGGCAGGTGACGTACGTCATGAGCGGGATGCGCTCCGTCGCCCACGCCGCCGCGCCGAGCACCGCCCACGCGTAGGGGGAGTGGCCCTGCTCCTCGAGCCACGGCTGGTAGTGATCGCTGATGACGGAGAAGTCGAAGCCGGCCGCCTCCGCACGGACGAGGTCCCGGACGAGCGCGTCGGGCGGCGCCTGCTCGCACATCATCGTGTAGCCGATCCTGGTCATGGGGCGGGGGTCTGCCCGGACGCCGCCGCGGGCACACGCGACCCGCGCGGGTGGGCGCACGTCCCGTGAGAAACACCTTAGGCGCGCGACCCGCAGGATTGGCCGGGAACCGTGCCGGGCAGGAGTCGCCCATGGCGAAACGCGCGCAGGTCACGGACTGGCCGCTGCTGCGGCAGCTCCGGGGCAAGGACCACCTCGGCCGCGGGGCCGCCGTGAAGTCCCGCGTGAGCAAGGAGCTGCAGCCGCGGACCGTCACCGCCGACCGGATCGTGAAGTCCGTCTGCCCGTACTGCGCGGTCGGCTGCGCGCAGAACGTCTACGTGAAGGACGAGCAGGTCGTGCAGATCGAGGGGGATCCCGACGCGCCGCACAGCCGCGGCCGGCTGTGTCCCAAGGGCTCGGCGACGCTGCAGCTCACGACGGGCGACGCGCGCGAGCAGCACGTCCTCTATCGCGCGCCGTACGCCGCCGACTGGGAGCGCCTCGACCTCGAGACCGCGATGGAGATGGTGACCGAGCGGATCATCGCGACCCGCGAGGCCGGCTGGGAGGACGAGCACGAGGGCAAGAAGACCCGCCGCTGCACGAACATCGCCGCGCTCGGCGGGGCGACGCTCGACAACGAGGAGAACTACCTCATCAAGAAGCTCTTCACGGGGCTGGGGATCACGCAGATCGAGAACCAGGCGCGGGTCTGCCACAGCTCGACCGTCGTCGGCCTCGGCACGTCGTTCGGGCGCGGCGCGTCGAGCACGCTCCCGGGTGACCTGCAGCACTCCGACCTCATCGTGCTCGAGGGCTCGAACATGGCGGAGGCGCATCCGGTTGCCTTCCAGTGGGTCATGGAGGCGAAGGCGCGCGGCGCGACCATCGTCCACATCGACCCGCACTACAGCCGCACGAGCGCCCTCGCCGACCTCTTCGTCCCGCTCCGCGCGGGCACCGACATCGCCTTCCTCGGCGGCATCATCAACCACGTCCTGCAGACCGAGTCGGACTTCCGCGAGTACGTCCTCGCCTACACGAACGCGCCGACGATCATCGGCGAGGACTTCGACGAGGCCGGCGCCGACGGCCTCTTCTCCGGCTACGACCCGGAGAAGATGAAGTACGACCCGGCGAGCTGGCAGTACGAGGGGGCGTTCGTCGCCGCCGCCTCCGGCCAGCGCGACCAGCTCACCGAACTGGAGGGCGTCGGGCACGAGGGCGCCGGGCAGGAGACCGAAGGCGCCCGCGGCGAGCCGACGCTCGACGAGACCCTGCAGCACCCGCGCTGCGTCTGGCAGATCCTCAAGCGCCACTACGCCTCCTACACGCCCGAGATGGTCGAGCGGGTCTGCGGCGTCCCGCCCGAGGTCTTCGCCCGGGTCTGCGAGCTGTTCGTGGAGAACTCCGGGCGCGAGCGGACGGCGGCGTTCGTGCACGGCGTCGGCTGGACGCAGCACACGACGGGCTCGCAGTACATCCGCGCGGCGTCGATCCTGCAGCTGCTGCTCGGCAACATGGGGCGCCCGGGCGGCGGCGTCATGGCGATGCGCGGGCACGCGTCGATCCAGGGCTCGAGCGACATCCCGACGCTCTTCGACACGCTCCCGGGCTACATCCCGATGCCCCACGCGCACGGGCACGAGACGCTCGACCGGTTCATCGCCGCCGACGCGCCCGACAAGGGCTTCTGGGGCAACATGCGCGCCTACACCGTCAGCCTGCTGAAGGCGTGGTGGGGCGACTCGGCGAACGCGGAGAACGACTACCGCTTCGACTACCTCCCGCGGCTCACCGGCAACGAGAGCACGTACGACACGGTCATGGCGCAGGTCCGCGGCGAGGTGAAGGGCTACTTCCTCCTCGGGCAGAACCCGGCGGTCGGGTCGGCGAACGCGCGGATGCAGCGGCTCGGGATGTCGAAGCTCGACTGGCTCGTCGTCCGGGACTTCTCGCTCATCGAGAGCGCGACGTGGTGGAAGGACGGCCCCGAGATCGAGTCGGGCGAGCTGCGCACGGAGGATGTCGCGACCGAGGTCTTCTTCTTCCCCGCCGCCGCCCACATCGAGAAGAACGGCACCTTCACGAACACGCAGCGGATGGTGCAGTGGCACCACCAGGCGCAGGAGCCGAAGGCCGACCAGCGCAGCGAGCTGTGGTTCATGTACCACCTCGGCCGCCGGCTGCGCGAGCGGCTCGCGGACTCCGGGCAGGCGCGCGACCGGCCGCTGCTCGAGCTCACCTGGGAGTACCCGACCGAGGGCCCGTTCGACGAGCCGAGCGCCGAAGCGGTCCTCGCCGAGATCAGCGGCCGCGGCGCGGACGGCACGCAGCTCTCGTCGTACACGGAGCTGAAGGACGACGGCACGACGGCGAGCGGCTGCTGGATCTACTGCGGCGCGTACGCGGACGGCGTGAACCAGACGGCGCGCCGCCGGCCTCGCGGTGAGCAGAGCTGGCTCGGCGAGGACTGGGCGTGGGCGTGGCCCGCGAACCGGCGCATCCTCTACAACCGCGCCTCCGCCGACCCCGAGGGGCGCCCGTGGAGCGAGCGCAAGAAGCTCGTCTGGTGGGACGCGGAGGCCGGGAAGTGGACCGGCTACGACGTGCCCGACTTCCAGGCCGACAAGCCGCCGTCCTACCGGCCGCCGGAGGGCGCCACCGGCCCGGACGCGATCGCGGGCGACGACCCGTTCATCATGCAGGCCGACGGGCGCGGCTGGCTCTTCGCGCCGGCCGGCGTGGGGGACGGGCCGCTGCCGACCCACTACGAGGCGCAGGACTCTCCGGTCCGCAACCGGCTGCACCGCCACCAGCGCAACCCGGCGCGGCAGCTCTACGAACACGAGGACAACCGCTACCACCCGGCGCCCGACGAGCCCGGCGCGGACGCCTACCCGTTCGTCCTCACGACCTACCGGCTCACCGAGCACTTCACCGCCGGCGGCATGTCGCGCTGGACGCCGTACCTCGCCGAGCTGCAGCCCGAGCTCTTCTGCGAGGTGTCGCCGGAGCTCGCCGCCGAGCGGGCGCTGGAGCACGCGGGCTGGGCGACGCTCACGACCGCCCGCGGCGTCATCGAGGCGCGCGTCATGGTCACCGACCGGATGACGCCGCTGCGCGTCGACGGGCGCATCGTCCACCAGATCGGCATGCCCTACCACTGGGGCCCGAACGGCTACGCGCGGGGGGACGCGATGAACGAGCTGTCGGCCATCGCGCTCGACCCGAGCTCCCACATCCAGGAGGTGAAGGCGTTGACCGTCGACATCCGGCCGGGGCGCCGCCCGCGCGGCGCCGCCCGAACGCAGCACGTCCGCGACCACCGTGACGCCGCCGGCGTCACCGCGCGCTCGGGGACGGACGGATGAGCGCCTCCGGCGAGGGGATCCTCAACGTCATGATGCGCGGCGGCGACCCGGCGACGGAGGCCGGGTGGGAGGACGCCCCGCCGCGGATGGGCTTCTTCACCGACACGTCGATCTGCATCGGGTGCAAGGCCTGCGAGGTCGCCTGCAAGGAGTGGAACGAGGTGCCCGAGGACGGGCTCGACTGGCTCGGCTCCTCGCACGACAACACCCGCCATCTCGGCGCGGACACCTGGCGCCACGTCGCGTTCGTCGAGCAGCGCGTCGCCGCGCCGCGCGAGGACGAGCAGATCGGCCGCGGGGCGGACGAGGGCTTCCGCTGGCTCATGGCCTCCGACGTGTGCAAGCACTGCACGCACGCGGCGTGCCTCGACGTCTGCCCGACGGGCGCGATCTTCCGCACGGAGTTCGGGACCGTCGTCGTCCAGGACGACATCTGCAACGGCTGTGGCTACTGCGTCCCGGCGTGCCCCTACGGCGTGCTCGACAAGCGCGAGTCCGACGGCGGCATCCACAAGTGCACCCTCTGCTACGACCGCCTCGGCGCCGGGCAGGAGCCGGCGTGCGCGAAGGCCTGCCCGACCGAGTCGATCCAGTTCGGCCCGCTCGAGGAGCTGCGCGAGCGCGCGGCCGGCCGCGTCGAGCTGCTCCACGAGGCCGGCGTCACCGAGGCGCGGCTGTACGGCGAGGATCCGGCGGACGGCGTCGGCGGGGACGGCGCGTTCTTCCTCCTCCTCGACGAGCCCGAGGTCTACGGCATGCCGCCGGACCCGGTCGTCACGACGCGCGACCTGCCCGCGATGTGGAACCGCGTCGCCGTGGCGGCGGGCGCGCTGCTCGTCGGCGCGGCGCTCTGCTTCGGCGGGGGGGACCGGTCGTGAAGCGCCCGCAGGAGTATCCGAGCTCGTACTACGGGCGGCCGATCATCAACGCCCCGACGTGGAAGGAGCTCGACGTCGCGGGGTACCTCTTCCTCGGCGGCCTTGCGGGCGCGTCGTCGATCCTCGCCGCGGGCGCGAGCGTCACCGGCCGCCCGGCGGTCGAGCGGCGCTCGGGCGCCTGCGCGACGACGGCGATCACGCTGTCGCTCGTCGCGCTCGTCCACGACCTCGGCCGGCCCAAGCGCTTCCTCCACATGCTGCGGGTCGCGAAGCCCAGCTCGCCGATGAGCGTCGGCGTCTGGCTGCTGTCGGCGTACGCGCCGCTCGCGATCGCGGCCACGGCGAGTGACGTGACCGGCGTCGCGCGACCGCTCGGGCGGGCGAGCGGCCTCGGGGCCGCCGGGCTCGGCGCGGGCGTGTGCACCTACACCGCGGCACTCATCGCGAACACCGCCGTCCCCGCCTGGCACGACGGGCACCGGGAGCTGCCGTTCCTCTTCGCGGGGTCGGCGGCGAGTGCGGCGGGCGGCTTCGCCCTTATGACCGCGCCGCTGGCGCAGACCGGTCCGGCGCGGCGGCTCGCGGTCGCGGGCGCGGTCGCGGAGCTCGCCTCCGAGCGCCTCATGGAGCGGCGGCTCGGCATGGTCGCCGAGACGCTCCACACCGGGAAGGCCGGTCGTCGCCTGAAGGCCGCCAAGGCGCTGGCGGCGGGCGGCGCGATCGTCGCCGGGACGCTCGGCGGGCGCAGCCGCACGGCGGCCGTCGTCGGCGGCGCGGCCCTCGTCGCGGGGTCGGCGCTCACGCGCTTCGGGATCTTCGCCGCCGGGATGACCTCGGCCGAGGACCCCCGCTACACCGTCGAGCCGCAGCGCGCGCGGAAGGCCGCGCGCGAGGCCGCCACGGCCGGCGTCCGCGCCGACTGACAGCTGACGCAGGACCCCGCTGCGTCAGCTGTCAGTCGGCGACGTTTTCGGGGCAGGGGCTCGGGCGGCGAGCTCGGGGCAGGGCTCAGGCGGCGGGCTCGTGCGGGAAGCGGGTGACGAGCGGGCCGCCGTCGTCGCCGAGCGCGCCGGAGCCGACGAGCTGCCGCAGGACCTCCGCGGCGAGCGCCCCGGCGCCGAGGCCGAGGACCGCGCCGAAGTCCGCGAGCATCGGGACGGCGGCGAGCAGCTCCGTCGCCCCCGCGAGGTCCGGGCGCGGGTCCTCGAGCGAGAGGCGCCCGGCGGCGATCCGGCGCGCCGCGTGCCACGCCTGGCGGTCGGGGTGCTCGCGCCACTGCTCGTACCGCGCGATCGTCGCCGCCACCGCCCGGGGGACGTCTGTCACGTCCGGGCCGTGCCCGGGGATCCCGCGGACCGGGCGCAGGGCGGCGAGCCGCCCGATCGCCGCGATCGCGGCGTCGATGACGCCGTCGTCCGGCGGCAGCCAGGCGACATCGTCGCGCTGCAGCAGATCACCGGTCAGGACGGTCCGCTCGGCGGGGACCCAGTAGGCGACGTGGCCGGGCGTCTGGCTCGGGACGCCGACGACCTCGATCCCGCCCGGGAGCGTGTCGCCGTCCTCCAGGACGCGGTCGACGGTGAACGGCGTCAGCGGCTGGTGCAGGCGGGCGGCGTCCCGCGCGAGCGTCGCGAGGTCGGCGCGGTGGAGCGCGATCGGCGCGCCGAGCCGGTCGCGCAGCTCCGCGGCCCCGCCCGCGTGGTCGAGGTGCCCGTGGGTCAGCGCGATGAGCTCCACCGGGCGCCCGGCGAGGAAGCGCTCGACGCGGTCGGCGTTGTCGCTCACGCCGCCGCCCGTGTCGACGAGGACCGTCCCGACGAGCGCGAGGTTGGCGGCCGGCGAGGCGCGCGCGAGGACGTCGATCGGCACCGCCGGATCCTAGGCGGCGGCCGCCGGCCGGCGCGGCGCGGGCGTGACCCCTCGCCGGCAAGGGTCAGCGCCTGTCGTGCCGCAGCGCCGAACGCGCCGCGGCGTCGCCGGGCACGCCGTGCACGGCGCCGCCGGGGAAGGTCGCGGCGCTGCCGAGGTACAGGCCGTCGAGCGGCGTGCGGTACGGGTCGAGCTTCGGGAGCGGGCGGAAGACGAGCTGGCGCAGGCGGTAGCTGCCGCCGCCGATGTCGCCCCTGACGAGGTTCGCGTCGCGGGCCTCGAGGTCCGCGGGGCCCATGACGTGCCGGGCGAGGATCCGCTCGCGGAAGCCGGGCGCGAAGCGCTCGACCTGGGCCTCGACGCGGTCGACGTGGGCGGCCCGCGGGCCGGCGGGGTCCAGGAGATCGGCGGGCGCGTGGGTGTACGCCCAGGCCGTGTGGCATCCCGCCGGTGCGCGCGAGGGGTCGGCGAGGCTCTGCTGCCCGAGGAGCACGAACGGGCGATCGGGGAGGTGCTCCTCGCTCGTCTTCACCGCGTCGAGGAACGCCGTCTCGCCGCCGACGACGTGGACCGTCCCGGCCTGCCGGACGTCGGCGTTCGTCCAGGGGATCGGGCCGTCGAGCGCCCAGTCGACCTTGATCGTGCCCTGGCCGATGCGGAAGTGGCGCAGGCCCGCGGCGTACCAGCCGCCGAGTGCGTCGCCCGCGAGGTCGAGGAGCGCCCCGGGCAGGACGGTGGCGACGACGGTCCGCGCCGCGACGTGCTCGCCGCCGGCCACCCGGACCCCGGTGACGTGACCGTGGGCGGACGTGACGGCCGTCGCGCGGGCGTCGCAGCGGACCTCGCCGCCGAGCGCCTCGAGGTGGGCGACGAGCGCGGCCGCGATGGCGCCGGCCCCGCCGCGGGGGCTCGGCCAGCCGACGGCGTGACCGAGGAGCGTGAGGTAGAACGCGGCGATCGCGCTGCCGGGGGAGTGGGGCGGGGTGTCGCCGTGCATCGCCGGGCCGTAGAACCACGCCCGCGTGCGCTCGTCGTGGAAGAGCCGGCGGGCGAGGCGCGTCGCGGGGGCGGGCAGGCCGGCCGCGAAGGCGAGCGTCCGGAGGGGGCCGGCGTCACGGAGCAGCTCGAGGGGGCCGCGCACCGGGGGGAAGCCGGCGAGCATCGTGTGGCGGACGGCGTCGGAGGCCTCCAGGTACGGCGCGGCGAAGCCGGCCCAGCGCTCGCCGTCGCCGGCGTGCAGCGCGTCGAGGCCGGAGGCGGTGCGGTGCAGGTCGCGGTACAGGAGGGCGGCGCTGCCGTCGGGGAACGGATGGGCCATGCACGCCTCGGGGTGGACCCACTCCAGGCCGTACCGGTCGAGCGGCAGCCGGCGGATGACCGGCGAGGCGACCGCCGCCGGGTACACCGACGAGAACGTGTCGTGGTGGAAGCCGGGAAGGGTCAGCTCCTCCGTGCGGACCGCGCCGCCGGGGCGATCCGACGCCTCGAGCACGACGACGTCGCGCCCCGCCTCGGCGAGGCGGATCGCGGCGGCGAGGCCGTTCGGCCCGCTGCCGATGACGACTGCGTCGGGCATGTGTCGCGCGGGGCCGGGCGATCAGGCCGCCGCGGCGTCTTCCATGCTCGGACCGCGGCCCTCGGCGAGCTCGCGCAGGCGGCGCAGCGACTCGGCGTTGCGCCCGCGGACGAGCAGGTGGGTCAGCGGGTTGAAGACGAGCGCGGTGAGGCGGTCGGCTGCGTCCTCGACCATGATCACCCGCGTCCCCCCGTCGTCGGGGCGAAGCTCGATGACGACCTTCGCGGTCCCGAGCGGTCGGGCCTTCGCCCGCAGCTCCAGGCGGCGCGGCGGGTCGGACACCTCGACGCGGGTGTGGTCGGCGACCTTGAACGGGCCGAAGCCGACCTTGTGGTGGAATCGCGTCCCGACCGCCGGGAACCCCGGCTCGATCTCGCGGATCTCACTGGACCCGACGACCCAGTGGCCGTAGCTGCGGCCGTCGGCGAGGACGGCGAAGACGCGTTCGGGGGTGGCGTCGATGTGGATCTCGTTGCGCGACATGGTGACCGTGTGCCCGGTCCGGTGAGTGCGAACCGCGACAGCCGCTCGCGTTCGCCGCGCGGGACGCCGGGTATCCGCTGCGGCGTCGTCATCACCCAGCCCGGAGCCCCGCCATGTACCACCAGCCGCTGCCTCGTCCCGCCCTTCACGCCGTCCGCCTCCTGCTCGCCGACCGGGGCCGTGACGGCGCGCGCACGGAGAGCGGCGGGAAGGTGCGCACCCCGGCCGCCGCGGTCGAGCGGGACCCCGGCCCGGAGGTCGACAGCGCCCGGCGCGCCCTCTGGCAGAAGCGGCTCAGCGAGTTCACGCGCGGCCGGGACAGCTGAGCCGCGGGGCGGCGGCCGCGGCCGGAGGGGCCCCGCCTCAGCGGCCGGCGCCGAGCGGTGTGTCGTCGAGCGCCGCCGCGAGCTCCGGGATCGAGTCGAAGACGCACACCGCGCCGGCCTCGGTGAGTTCGTCCCGGGCGAAGCCGCCGGTGCGGACCGCGATCGCCGGCACGCCGGCCCGCGCCGCGGCCTCGACGTCCCACGGGGTGTCGCCCACCATCACCGCGGCATCGCCGTCGACCTGCTCCAGCGCGGCGGCGACGAGGTCGGGGTGGGGCTTGGTCCGCTCGACGTCGGCGGACGTCGTCCAGCCGTCGATCCGCGGGCGGGCGTCGAGGAGGTCGAGGTAGTGGTCGACCTCCGGGGCCTTCGCCGAGCTCGCGAGGACGATCGCGTGGCCGCGACGGCGGAGCACGTCGATGAGGTCGCTCGCGCCCTCGAGCGGCGCCACGGTCGGCATCGCGGCGAGGTACAGCGCCGCCTCCGCCGCACGGACCGCGTCCCCGTGGGCCGCGTCGAACGCGGCGTCGGTGAGGGCGGCCACGAGCTGGTCGCCACCCATCCCGATGTGCCGGTGCACCCGCCACACGGGGAGGTGCACACCGTGCTGGCGGAAGGCCTCGTACCAGGCGAGCGCGTGCTGGTAGTTCGTGTCGATGAGCGTGCCGTCGATGTCGAGGATCGCGGCGGGCGGGGGCTTCGGGTCACGCGGCACGGGCGGCTCCGGGGTCGGGGGCGTCGGGGGCGGGGAGCGGGAGGGCGTCGCCGCGGGCGGCGGCCTCCCAGGCGGCGAGCGCGTCCGCGAGCCCGCGGCGGGCGCGGCCGTCGACCCGGGCGGAGGTGCTCACGCGGACGGCCTCGAGGTAGCGGATCGGGATGCCCGCGGCGCGGAGCGCGCGCTCGAGGGCCTCGTCCTCCAGGGTCTCCACGTCCGGGAGGCCGCCGACGCGGTCGTACGCGGTCGCGGTGAGCGCGAGCGACGCGCCGCTGAAGTGGTGGTGCTCGGCGTCGGGAGCGAACCGCCGCACGGTTGCGAGGCGGCCGACGGCGGCGGCGCGACGGGCCGCGACGACGCCCGGGGCGAGCCCGGCGGCCTCCGCGTCGTCGAGGAGGATACGCCCGCCGACGGCCTGCGCGCCCGTCGCGAACGCGGAGCGGTGCGCCGCGAGCCAGTCGGGCGCGACGCGGGTGTCCGCGTCCGTCGAGAGCAGGACGCCGCCCGGGCCGACGAGCTCGCGCGCGAGCGCCAGCCCGCGCCGCCGGGCCGGCCCGGGCCCCGCGCCCGGCCCCGTGAGGGCGTGGACGCGCAGGGCGGCGGGCGCCCGCGCGACGACGTCCGCGGTCCGGTCGCGGCACGCGTCGAGCACGACGACGACGTCCAGGCCGTCCGTCCGCGCCTCGGGCTGGGCGGCGAGCGCGGCGAGGCAGGCGCCAATGCGGGCCTCCTCGTCGCGGGCCGGGACGACGACGCAGGCCCTCACGCGCGCACCAGCCGGTCGAGGCGGTAGCCGTCGTGGCGCTCCTCGTGGTCGAGCCGCAGCGCGGCACGCGAGCGCAGCCGGTCGTGGACCTCGTCGGCGTGCAGCGGATGCGACGGCGCGTGCCCGGTCCAGTGGACGGCGAGCAGGACGCCGCCGGGCGCGAGCGCCGCCTCGAGTCCGTCGAGCGTCCGCGCGAGCGCAGGACCGTCGAGGTAGTAGAGGACCTCGGAGGCGACGACGAGGTCGAACGGTCCGGCGGGCAGCTCGTCGGGCAGGACGGCCCGGCGGACCTCGACGCCGGGCGTGCCGGCGAGCCGCGCCCGCGCGGCGGCGACGGCAGTGGGCGCCGCGTCGCAGGCGACGAGCGCGTCGCAGTGCGGGGCGAGCGCGGCGGTGAGGACCCCGATCGAGCAACCGAGCTCGAGCGCCCGCCGGGCGCGCGCCCCGCCGAGCGCCGCGACCGTGCGCGCGTACTTCGCCCGCTCGTACGGGTCGTCGGTGAAGCCCCACGGGTCGGGGTCGGCGCGGTACAGCGCCTCGAAGTGCGCGGCCGGGACGCTCACGCGGGAGGGTCCGCGTCCAGCGTGCGCCGGCCGAGCGCCGTCAGGGGCGGCTCGAGGCGGTGCTGGAGGAGGTAGGTGAGCAGGTCGCGGCGGGCGCGCTCGATGCGGCCGCCGGTCGCGAACGGGCGCGCGCCGAGGACGCGGGAGGACTCGTCGAGGATCGCCCGCACGGCGGCGGCGATCTCGCTGCGGGCCAGGAGGGTCGTGTCCGCGAGGTCGGTCGCGCGGGTCTCGACGGCCTCGGCCGCGGCGGCGAGCCACAGGTCGGTGGCGCGCCGGGCGGCGAGCAGCCGCGCGACCGCGAGCTCCTCGACCGGGCCGGCGCCGCCCTTGGCGCGGAGCACGGCGAGTGTCCCGTCGACGACGGCGTCGGCGCCGCCGGCCCAGCCCGCGGCGGTCCGCAGGCCGTCCTGGGCGAACCAAGGCTGGGCCATCAGGGCGGCGGGCGCGTCCGCCGTCCACAGGACGGGAGCGCCGTCGAAGCAGACGCGGTGCGAGGCGCTGCCCCGCATCCCCTCGCCGCCGTACCACGCCCGGTCGACGGTCGTGCCCGCCGTGAGGTCGACGTAGGCGAGGCGCACGGGCCGCTCGTCCCCGGGGCCGCGCGCGAGGACGAAGGCGCGCTGCAGGCCGCCCGCGCCGGAGCAGAACGTCTTTACGCCGTCGAGGACGGGGGCACCGGCGCGCAGCCGCGCGGGCTCGCCCTCACCCGGGCCGGGGTCCGCGCCCCACACCCCGACCCGCACGCGCCCGTCGCGGACGGCGGCGAGCTCGGGGCCCGCGACGGCGGGGTCGACCTGGACGAGCAGGCGCTGCACGCCGTTGAGGTGGCCGTCGAGCAGGCGCCCGAGGCTCACGTCGGCCCGGCCCGCGGCGCGGACGGCCGCGAGCTCGTCGGCGACCGGGACGCCGTCGGTGCTGAAGCCCGCGAGGCCGGCGGCGTCCAGCAGGGCCCACGCCGCCTCGGGGAACGCGCCGTCCCGCGCGGCGTCGTGGGCGTCCATCGCGAGGGCGAGCGCCTCGACGAGGGCGGGGTCGGGGTCGGATCCGGGTCCGGCGAGGGGCGGCGGCATGTCGGTGAGGCTCATGGTGTCGCGACCGCGCCGGAGGTCAAGGGCTCACAGCGCAGCCCGCGGTCCGCGGCGAGCGCGGCGAGCGGCCCGATCACCGCGACGGTGTTCGCGCAGCCCGTGCGGGTCGCGCCCGGGCCGAGCCCGTCGTGGGCGAGGACGACCGCGCCGTCGCAGATCGCGTCCTCCACGCGCCGGAGCATCGTGTCGGGAGCGTGGCCGGCCCAGTCCTCGGTGTCGGCGGTCCAGTGGACGAGCCGCAGGCCGTGCGCGCGGGCGACGGCCTCCGAGGCGGGGGTGGTGATGCCCCACGGCGCCCGCCACAGCCGCGGCCGCACGCCGAGCTCGTCGAGCCGCGCCAGGGCCGTCACGGTGTCGGCCGCGAGCTGGTCCTCACGCAGCTCGGTGTGCCGCACGTGGCGGTCGCAGTGCAGCTCGACCGTGTGCCCGGCGCGGTGCATGCGCTCGAGCAGCGCCGGGTGCGCGGCGGCGCGCGGCGCGATGACGAAGAACGTGGCCCGGGCCCCGGCCGCGTCGAGGGCGTCGAGGACCGCCGGCGTCCAGACCGGGTCGGGCCCGTCGTCGAAGGTCAGCGTGACGGCGGGGGTCATGCGGCCACCTCGGCGGTCGCGAGCGCGGCCATCGGCGGTCGCATCGGCGCGGCCGCCGCGCCCTCGCCGGCGGCGCGGTCGAGGATCGCGTCCGTCACGGCGCAGGCCATGACGTGCAGCGCGTCGAGCGGCTGGTGGCGGTTGCGGCGGACGCCGAGGTCCCCCTGGGCGAGGGCGTCGGCGCCGCACGTCCGCCAGGCGTCGATGAGCAGCCCGACGTCGACGGCGTAGTCGAGGTGGAAGGGCAGCGCGCACAGCAGGTCGCGGTCGACGGCGATCTCCCCGGCGAGCGGCTGGCGGATGGCCGCGAGCTCCGGGAAGCAGCGCCGCAGGAGCGGGCGCGCGGTGAGCTCGGTCACGCGGCCCCCGCCGTGCGGCGTGACGTGGCCGCCGGCGCCGGTGAACGGGCGCCGGTAGCGGCCCTTGACGAAGCGGACGCGAGCATCATGCTGCATCGGCGCGAGCAGCCCGGTCACGAGCCGCGGCGCCGGATCGGTGGTGTCCGCGTCGACGAAGACGACGATGTCCCCGGCCAGCACCGAGAGCGCGCGCCACATGGCGTCGCCCTTGCCCGCCACGGGGCCGTACTCGGGCATGAGCTCGGACTGGCGGTGGACCCGGGCGCCCGCCCGGGCGGCGAGCGACGCGGTGCCGTCGCTCGACTCGTCGACGACGACGACCTCGTCGACGACGCCGGCGTCCCGCAGGTCCACGCACATCCGGACCATCGCCGTGATCGTCGGCGCTTCGTCCCGCGCAGGCAGGCAGACGGAGACGGTGCGGCGCGGGCGGGAAGGGGTCCGGAGGGCTTCGTGCATGGCAGGCCCGGGCTACCCGGCGGCGTCACCCACAAACGCGCGAGGGGCGGGCGGGGACGGCCATGTGGCGGACGCGCCCGGAACGTTTCCGGCCGCGCCCACCCGGCAATGACGGACGCCATGGACGACGCGGCGATCGAGGCGGCAGGGCGGATGACCGAGGCATTGGAGACCCTCGAACGGGCCCGCGGGCACCTCTACGACTTCCATCAGCTCGTGGGCTCCGCGGACCTCGGCCTCGACGACGTGATCGAGGCCCTGCGCACGGCGGGCCGCGACGACCTCGCCGACGCCGTGCAGACCGACCTCGTCGGCCGCAACGTCATCGAGGGCCGCTGGACCTTCCAGCTCGTGGAGGAGTTCGACGACGGCTACTACGCGACGTTCCGCGACCACGAGCGGCGCGTGCGGGACGCGCTCACCGACGGGCGCCGCCACGAGCACGAGGCCCGCATGAAGGAGGACCGCCGCACCCACGGCCGTCCCGGCCACGAGCAGGGGCCGCACGACGGGTAGTACCGCGGCGGGGCGCCGGGCACCCGGCCCCCATGGACGCGATCGAGACCGAGCTGGCGATCATCGGCGGCGGACCCGCCGGGATGGCCTGCGCCCGCGCCTACCGGGCCGCCGGCGGCGAGGGGCCCGTGATGCTCATCAGCGCGGAGGGTCGCGCGCCCTACCGCCGCCCGCCGCTGTCGAAGGAGCTGCTGCGGGGGGACGTCGACGCCGGCGAGCTCCCGCTCGAGCCGCCGGCTTGGTGGGCCGAGCACGACGTGGCGCTCGTCACCGGGAGGGCGCGCCACCTGCGCGCGGTCCATCGCACGATCGTCCTCGACGACGGGCGCGAGGTCGGCTACCGCTGCTGCCTGCTCGCGACCGGCGCGCGGCCGGTCCGCCTCCCGGTCCCGGGCGCCCACGACCCCGGCGTCCTCTCCCTGCGCACGCTCGACGACGCCCGCGAGCTGCTGGCCCGTCTGCGGCCGGGCGGCCCCGTCGTCGTCGTCGGCTCGGGCTTCGTCGGCTGCGAGCTGGCCGCGTCGCTGGCCCGGCGCGGGCAGGCGGTGACACTCGTCTCCGACGAGACGCTGCCGCAGGGCGCGCGTCTCGGCCCCGAGGTCGGCCGCCGGCTGGCGGCCTGGCTCGGCGAGGAGGGGGTGCGCCTCGTCCTCGGGACGGCCGTCGACGCGATCCGCCGGGACGGGCCGGCGCTCGTCGTGCGGGCGGGCGACGCGAGCGCCCGGGGCGACCTCGTCGTCGTGGCCGCGGGGGCGACCCCGCGTGCCGAGCTCGCGCGCGACGCGGCCCTCGGCCTGGACGGCGGCCGCGTCCCGGCGGACGCGCGGATGCGCACCGCGATGCCCGGGCTGCTCGTGGCGGGTGACGTGGCCGCGGCCCGGCACGCCGTGGCGGGCCGCGTCCTCCCCGTCGAGCACTGGGGCGACGCGCTCGCCCAGGGGGAGATCGCGGGGCGCGTGGCCGCCGAGGACGACGAGGCGCGCTGGGACACCGTCCCCGGCTTCTGGTCGACGATCGGCAACCGGACGCTGAAGCACGCCGCGTGGGGCGACGGGCACGACGCCTGCGAGCTCGAGGCGCACCCCGGCGGCGCGTTCGTCGCGCGCTACACCCGGGAAGGGCGGCTCGTCGGCATCCTGACCCACGAGCGCGACGAGGACCTGGAGGCGGGGCGCAGGCGCATCGGGGCCGACGCGCGCGCGACGTGACCCGCGGACGGCAGGGTCCCGTTTGCCGTCCCGGCTTCCGGGCAGGCGGTACCGGGACCGTCCCCGTCCGAAGGAGCACGAAACCGCATGGCCAAGAGCACCACCCCCATCCGTGACGCGGTCCTCGTCAAGTACCTCAACGAGGCGTACGGCAAGGAGGAGCAGCTCCAGACGGCCCTCAAGGCGCAGATCGCGCTCGCGCAGCGGCCGACGCTCAAGCGCGCGCTCACCGACCACCTGAAGGTGACGAAGGCGCAGAGCCGGGCGCTCAAGGCCCGGATCAAGGCGCTCGGCGGCACCGCCGTCAGCGGTCCCGACCTTCCCGGGCCCGACGCCGTCTCCGACGTCGCGACGACGGCGGCCGCCGTCGCGAACAAGGCGATCGCCACCGCCAAGGGCCCGCTGCAGGCCCTGCGCGGCACGAGCCCCGGTGACAACCAGCTTCGGAACGTCCGCGACTGCTTCTGGAACGAGGCCGAGGAGATCGCGCACTACAACGTCATCGAGGCGGCCGCCGAGGCGCTCGGCGACAAGGAGACCGCGCAGCTCGCCCGCCGCCACCGGCGCGAGGAGGAGAAGATGCAGAACTTCCTCGCCCGCGAGATCCCGAAGATCGTCAAGGACGTCATGAAGGACGAGGTCCCGAAGGAGGAGCGTGCCACGCCGGCCCGCCGCCGGACGACGACGAGCCGCACCTCGTCCGCGACGAAGAAGAGCACGACGTCCGGACGCAGCACCTCCACGCCGGCGCGCCGCCGCGCGAAGGCCGCGGCCTGAACGACCGGCCGGAATCGTCACCTCGTCCGGGCGGTGTGAAGCGCGGCCGCCCGGGCACAACGAGCACCATGCCCCGCTCGCTCATGAACGCCGCCGTCGTATTCGGCGACGTCGCCGTCGCCGTGAAGCTCCACACCGCCACGACCTCCGAGCGCGTCCACTTCCACGAGGTGCACGCGAAGGACGGCGCCCGCATCGAGCACCGGCGCTTCTGCACCGAGGAGGACAAGGAGGTCCCCTACGAGGAGGTCGTCAGGGGGCACGAGATCCGCGACGGCGAGTACGCGGTCCTCACGCCGGAGCAGCTCGCCGCCGCCACGCCGGACGGCGACCGGACGATCCGCATCGAGGCGTTCGTCCCCGCCGCCGACATCGACCCGATCCTTCGCGACAAGGCCTACCACCTCGGCGCGGGCGACGACGCAGGCGCGGCCTACCGGCTGCTGCACGACGCGCTCGTGAAGACCGGCCGCGCCGGGATCGCCTTCTTCGTCTTCCACGACCGCGAGCGGCTCGCCGCCGTCCTCCCGCATGACGGCGTCCTCGTGCTGCAGACGCTCCGCCCCGCCGACACCGTCGTCGACCTCGACGAGCTGCGGCCCGACGAGGGCAAGGACGCGCCGCGGGCCCCCACGGCGAAGGAGCGGAAGATGGCGGGTCAGCTCATCGACGCCCTCCACGAGCCCTTCCGTCCCGAGGACCACGAGGACGAGCACCGCGCGCTCGTCATGAAGCTCATCGAGGCGAAGGCCGCCGGCGAGGAGATCGAGGTGCCGGAGGCCGAGGACGTGGAGACCCCGGACGACCTCGCCGCGGCGCTCGAGGCGAGCCTCGCCGACCGCGGGCACGGGGGGCGCCGCCGCCGGGCCGCCCCGAAGGCCGCCGCCAAGCCGAGCGGCTCCGGCCGCCGCAGCCCGGCCCGCGCGAAGCGGAAGACACCGGCGAAGACGAAGACGAAGAAGAAGCAGGGCTGACCGGTGGCGCGCCCGCTGTGGAGCGGGTCCGTCTCGTTCGGGCTCATCAACGTCCCCGTCCAGCTCGTCGGCGCCGTCCGCGACCTCGACGTCCACTTCCGCCAGCTGCACGAGAAGGACGGGGCGCCGATCGAGACGCGCCGCTTCTGCGCGGAGGAGGACAGGGAGGTCGGCTACGACGAGATCGCCCACGGCTACGAGACCGACGACGGGACGATGATCGTCCTCACCGACGAGGAGCTCGAGGCGGCCGCGCCGCGCCGGTCGCGCACGATCGACATCGACGCCTTCGTCGACGCCGGCGAGATCGACCCGCTGCTCCTCGACCACCCGTACATCCTGCTGCCGGCGGGGGAGACCGACGGCGTGCGCCGCGCCTACCGCCTGCTCGCGGAGGTCATCGAGGCGTCGGGTCGCGTGGCCCTCGGCCGGATCGTCCTGCGCGCGAAGGAGCAGCTCGTGACCGTCGGTGCCCGCGACGGCCTGCTCGCGCTGACGACGATGCGCTTCCACGACGAGCTGCGGCCGGCTGCGGACGTCGACACGGGCGGGGCCCGCAGGCCGAGCGCCGCGAAGCTCAAGGCCGCCGTGCAGGCGATCGAGGCCATGGCCGCCGACTGGGACCCGGGCGACTACGAGGATCGCCACCGGGTGCGGCTGCAGGCCGCCGTCGAGGGCAGCGACCGCGTCGAGCAGGTGGACGACGAGGACGCGGCGGACGGCGGGGGCAGGGCGCCGAAGAGCACCGCCTCGCCGGACATCATGAAGTCCCTGAAGGCGAGCCTGGAGAAGGCGCGGGCGTCCTGACGACGCGGCGCGCCGCGTCGTCAGGGCAGCGGCTTGAGCCCGTGCCCGAGGGCGGACTCGCTGCGGTACTCGAACTTCTCGCAGCTCTTGAACTTCCAGCGCGACTTGCGTGACCTCGGGATGTAGACGATGTCCCGCCCGGCCCCGCAGTTGACGGTGCCGCGGCCGTAGCGGGCCTTGATCGCGTCGTTGCCGGGGCCGCCGTCGATCGTGTTCACGCCGTGCGAGGAGTAGAGGAAGTCGTTGCCGCGGCCGCCGTAGAGCTTGTCGACCTGCGTGGCGGGCTGCCCGGTGCCGATGTAGTCGCTCCAGAGCACGTCGCTCTTGTTGCCGCCGTAGAGCGTGTCGGAGCCGTGGTAGCCGAGCAGCTCGTTGCTCGCGTTGCTCGCGCCGTGGAAGGTCACGCCGCCGCCGTGCGCGATCTGGATGTTCTGCTTCGCGATCGTCGGCCAGAACTCGTGTCCGGCGCATTTCTGCGTGGTGCCGCAGGCGGTCGCGTGCGTCGCCTGCTCGGCGGCGGCGAGCGCGACGAGGGACAGGGCGAGGGTGAGCAGGCTTCGGCGCATGCCGCAAACCCTAGAACGTCGCGGCTCGGGCTGCGCAGGATCCGTCGCCGCGCGGACGATCCCCCCGGCTCGTCGGCGCGCCTACCGCGCGACGGTGAACCCGAGCGCGTGGGCCCGGGCGGCGAGCAGTTCGGTGTCCTGCTCGAACAGGCCGCGCCAGCGGTCGCCCGCGGTGACCTGGTGCTCGTGGTGGTGGTAGACGAACGTCTCGCCGGGGACGTACCAGCTCGCCCACGCGGCGTCGACGCCGAGCATGAGCCCGATGTCCGAGCCGCCCGCGAGCGCGGTCCAGCCCCCGGCCGCGAGGACCGCGGTCGTCCGCCACATCGCGCCGGCGAGGTGCAGCGGCACCCAGCGCTCGGCGGCCCAGATGCGCCCGATCGTGCCCGGCGCCTGGAGACCGGGCGCGAAGCGCGCCTGAGGCCGCCACTCGTCGCCGCCGGGCCACTGCTCGACCCAGTCGCCGAACGCGAGGCCGACCGCCGGGTCGGCGAACGCAGCCGCGAGCCGATCGAGCGCCCCGGCGACCGGGACGTCGTCGCTGTCGGCGTTCAGCAACAGGGGGGACCGGGCGCGGGCGAGCGCCCGGTTGCGGGTGAGGGCGATGCCCTCCCGGCGCCCGTTCGCCTGGACCCGGACGCGCGGGTCGGCCCGCACGTCCGGCGGCAGGGCGCCGCCGTCCTCGTCGCCGTCGATCTGCAGGAGCCACTCCCAGCTCGCCTCGGCCGCGTCGAGCGCGCGGTGGATGAGGTCGAGCCGGTTCGCGGGCCGCGGCGCGACCGCGGTGATGATCGAGACGTCGGGCATCCGGCGCAGGGTGGCGCCGCGCTACGGCGTCGTCTGCGTCGGCGACTGCGATCCCGAGCTCTGCTGGAGGGCCTGGACCTGCTGCGAGAGCTTGTCGACCCGCTGGCTCAGCGTCGTGATCGCCGTGCTCTGGTCGGTGCCGGAGCCGCCGCTCGAGGACGCGGCGGAGAGCTTCGCCACGGCGTCGCTGACCTTCTGCAGGTCGGACGCCTTCGCGGCGCCGCTGACCTGCTTCTGGAGGGCCGAGACCTCGGACGCACTCGCGCTCGTGCCGGAGCTCGCGCGGGTGCTCTGCACCTGGCGGCTCAGGCGGGTGACGCGGTCGTCGAGCCGGGCGACGCGGGCACGGCTCGCGCCCTTGCCGTGGTCCTGGCCGGCCTTGTGCAGCGCGTAGGCGCCGAGCGCCAGCGCGACGAGGCTGACGAGGCCGACGATCGCGAGCATCGTGCGCAGCGAGCTGATCGCGGCGGCGAGCCGGTCGACCGCCAGCGCGTCGACGACCGCGGTCTCAGCGACCGGCGGCCCCGCGGGCACGCGGGCGCGCACGGGCGGCGGGGCCGTGGGGATGCGGGTCGTCGGCTGCTCGTCGGGATGGGGCGGCTGGGTGCTCATGGGCGCTCCGGGTGGGTCAGAGGGAATGGGCGTGCGTCGCCGGCGGAGGCCGGCGACGCGGGACGGACGGGCGGCCGGTCAGCGGGTCCTGAGCGACAGCGTGCGGCTGAAGCCGTTCACGAGCTCCGTCGTACCCGGGAGCTTCACGCGGTAGGCACCGGATCGCGTGACGCGGACGCGGATCGTGTAGACGGAGTTCGTCGTCGACGCGCGCAGGACGCCGGTCTTCACGGTGGCGAAGCGGCCCGTGGCCGTCCGGCGCTGGAGGAGGACCTTCGCGCCGTTGCGGGCGGGCTTGACGAGGCCGGAGAAGCGGACGGTCCGGCCGGCGCGCGGCGTGCGGGTCGACGCCTTGATGCCGACGAAGGGCCGGACGTTGACGAGGCGCGGACCGCTCGTGACCGTCGGCGACGCCTTCGCGACGGCGCGGTACTGCGTGTTCTTCGCCGGGTGCTGCGTGAACGTGTAGGCCCCGGCCGCCGTCGTCACGGCCTTCACGCCGGTGGGCTTGTAGCTGTCGCCGTACGGACGCGTGTCGTCCTGCTCGAGCGTCACGGTCACCCCGGCGACCGGGGCCACGCCCGTGAGCGCGCCGGAGATCGTCACCGCGTGGGGCACCGTGATCGGCGTGCCGGAGATCGTGAGCGAGAGTGCACCGCCCGTCGGCTTCGGCTTCACCGGCTTGGCGGCGAGGGCGGCAGACGGGATGAGGGCGAGGCCGGCGAGGCCGGCGAGTGCGGTGCGGGTATGCATGCCTCGTAGGACGCGCCGGGTCCTCCGAGGTTGGCCGGTGGCGCCGGATCCGGCCCGGCCGGCCGCCCCGGGCGACCCGCCGTGCCCGGTTCGGGCGGGGCCGTCCGGCCGCCCCGGCGACGGGCACGAGCCGGCCATGTCGATCACGGTCCGCCTGGAGGAGCTCGCCCGTGAGCGCCTCGGGCTCGAGGCGCTGCGCCCGGGGCAGCTCGAGGCGGCGCGGGCCGCGGCCGGTGGTCGCGACACGCTCTGCGTCATGTCGACGGGCGCGGGGAAGTCGGCGGTGTACCAGCTCGCCGGCCTCGCGCGGGGCGGCATGACGATCGTCGTGTCACCCCTCATCGCCCTGCAGCGCGACCAGCTCGAAGGAGCGGTGCCGGCGGCCGCGATGCTCAACTCGACGCTCGGCGCGGCCGGCCGGGCCGAGCTCCTCGAGTCGGCGGCCGCCGGCGAGATCGGGATGCTCCTGCTCGCCCCCGAGCAGCTCGCCGACGAGGAGGTGATCGAGGTGCTCGCCGGCGCCGACGTCCGGCTCTTCGTCGTCGACGAGGCGCACTGCGCGACGCAGTGGGGCACGAGTTCCGTCCCGACTACCTCCACCTCGGGCGCGCGGCCCGCGCGATCGGCCGGCCGCCGGTCCTCGCCCTGACGGCCACCGCGACACCGCAGGTGCGGGAGGAGATCGTCGAGCTCGTCGGCACGGAGGACCCGGCGATCGTCGTCAAGGGCTTCGACCGGCCGAACCTGCACCTCGAGGTCCGCGCCTTCCACGACGCCGCGCACAAGCGGCGCGCGGTCGTCGACTACGCCGCCGCGGCCGACGGGCCGGGCGTCGTCTACTGCGCGACGAAGAGGGCGACGGGCGAGGTGGCCCGGGCGCTCCGCCGGCGCGGCGCGGCGTGGCGGCCGCGGCCTACCACGGCGGGCTGAGCGCCCGGACGCGCGACCGCCGGCAGGCGGCCTTCATGGCGCCGGACGGCGAGGTCCGCGTGATGGTCGCGACGATCGCCTTCGGGATGGGCGTCGACAAGCCCGACGTGCGCTGGGTCGCGCACCACGACGTCTCCGCGTCGGTGGACTCGTACTACCAGGAGATCGGCCGCGCGGGACGGGCCGGCGAGCCCGCGCGGGTCGTCCTCTTCTTCCGGGCACAGGACCTCGGGCTGCGGCAGTTCTTCTCCCCGGGCGCGTGCGCGGGGCCGAGCTCGAGCGCGTCGCCCGGGCCCTCCTGCGGGCCGGGGGCCGACGGGGCCGCGGGCGCTTGCCGAGGAGCTCGACCTCTCGGACACGAAGCTCGGCACGAGCCTGCGGCGCTTCGACCGCATCGGCTTCGCGGACGTCCTCGACGACGGGCGCGTGCGGCCGGCACCGGACGGCCCGCCGCTGGAGGAGGCGGTGGCGGCAGGCCGCAGCGGCGAGGCGCAGCGCAAGGCCATGGACCGCACGCGCGTGGACATGATGCGCGCGTACGCCGAGACGAGCGGCTGCCGGCGCGCGTTCGTCCTCGGCTACTTCGGCGAGCCCTTCGAACCGCCGTGCGGCGCGTGCGACAACTGCGCCGAGCGGCCGGCGTCCGCCGCGGACGGGCCCGCCGCCGACACGCCGTTCGCCACCGGTGACCGTGTCCGCCACCAGGCGTGGGGCGAGGGGACGGTCGGCCGGCTCGACGGGGCGACCGTCACCGTCGCCTTCGACACCGTCGGCTACCGCACCCTCGCCCTCGAGGTCGTCGCCGCCGACCCGGGCCTGCTCGTCCCGGCGTGACGCCGGCGTGGCCGGGCGTCGCGGCGGCCGGGCGCCTTCCGGGCGCGGCAGGGCGCCGCCGCGACCGCATCGGGCGCGTCGGGCGCGTCGGGCGCGTCGGGCGCCGCCGGTACATTCGGGACGATGGCCGTCCGCCGCGTCATCGCGCACCTCGACGCCGACGCGTTCTACGCGACCTGCCACGAGCTGCTCGACCCGTCGCTCCGCGGCCGCCCCGTCATCGTCGGCGGGTCGGGCCCGCGGTCGATCGTGACGACGGCGTCGTACCCCGCGCGGCGGTTCGGCGTCGGGTCGGCGATGCCGATGAGCCGGGCGCTGCGCCTGTGTCCCGGCGCCGTCGTCATCCCGCCCGACCGCGAGCTCTACACGACGACGTCGCGCCGCGTCTGGGAGCTCGTCGGCGCGGCGCTGCTCGACGCGGGCGCGGTGTACGAGGGCGAGGACGGGCCGATCGCCCACCTCGAGCAGGCCGGCATCGACGAGGCGTACGCCGAGCTCGTGCAGATCGAGAAGCCGCTCGCGTTCCTCCGCGGCCTCATCGCGGACGTGCGCGAGCAGACGGGGATCCAGCTCTCGGCCGGGATCTCGCCGTCGCGCCTCATCTCGAAGATCAGCTCCGACCTCGAGAAGCCCGCGGCGTTCGTCGTCCTCTCGCGCGAGCAGGCGCTCGAGCGTCTCGCCGGGCGGCCGCTGTCGATCGTCCCGGGGATCGGCCCCAAGGCGGCCGAGACCCTCGCGCAGCTCGGCTTCCGCACGCTCGCGGACCTCACCCGCGCGGACCCGGCGATGCTGCTGCAGACCTTCGGGGAGAGCCGCGGCAGCTGGCTCGCCCAGGTCGCCGACCTCAGCGTCGACGTGCCGCTGCAGCCGGTGCGCCGCCGCAAGAGCATCTCGAGCGAGCACACCTTCGAGGAGGACGTGGGGCCGGACCCCGCGACCGGCACCGGAGCGCCCGCGCCGCTGCGCGAGCAGATCGAGAAGATGGCCGCCGAGGTCGCCGAGGCGGCCCGCCGCCGCTCGTTCCGCGGGCGCAACGTCGCCGTGAAGATCCGCACGGGCGACTGGCGGACGTACACCCGCGCGACGACGCTCCCCGACTACACCGACGACGCGGCGCTCATCACCGCGGAGGCCGTGCGGCTCTGGGAGCAGCACCGGCCGCCCGAGCCGGTCCGGCTGCTCGGCGTGCGGCTCGGCGCGTTCGAGCACGTCGAGCGTCACGAGCGCGCCGCGGGCGACGCGTCCGGGGACGACGCCTCGCCGCAGCTCCGGCTCGCGCTGGAGTGAGCTGCGGCGGGCGGTCGGGGTGCGGCTACGCCGCGGGCGCCTGCGTGCTGATCTGGCAGAGGGCCTTGCCGAGGATCCCGGCGGCCGGGTCGGCGACCGCGGTGACGCGGACGGGGTCCCGGTTCGTCTGCCCGTAGAGGTCGACGACGAGGCCGAGCAGGTCGAGGCTGAGCGGCCCGAGCGTGAGGTCGAGCACGGGGCACGTCGGTCCGGTCGGCGCGGACGCGGGCGGGGTCGTCGAGGTCGAGGTCTGCCGCGTGGTGGCACCGGCGGGCGCCGCGGGGGCGGCGGCGGTCTTCGGGTAGAGCGCGGCGTTGAACCCGATCATCTGCAGCGGCCGGGCGCGCAGGCGGCGGTTGAGGCTCGCGGCGGCCGCGCGCGTGGACGCGAGGTTGCCGAGCCGCGTGGAGGTGGCGAGCTTGCAGAAGAGGGCGCCGAGCGTCCGCGCCCGGTTGCCGGTGATCCGCAGGTTGACGGCGCTCACGTCGAGGCGCAGTCCGAGCAGCGCGAGGTTCAGGCGGTCGAGCCGGAGCGTGAGGACCTCGCAGGTGGCGCCGGTCCGGGCCTGGAGCGCGACGACCTGCCGCGTGGAGTTGCCGCCGACGGTCGTCGCCGCGGTGCCGAGGGCGGTGAGGCCCGTCTTGCGGACGACGAACTTCTTCACGAGGACCCGCGTGGTCAGGTGCTGCGGCTTGGACGGGGTGGACGTGGAGGTGGCCGCGTCGGCGGCGGCCGGCAGGGCGAGGGCGGCGGCCGTCGCCAGGCAGGCGGCGGTCAGGCGGGTGAGGGGCATCGAGGCTCCGTGGTGGCGGGTGAGGACGGGTGAGACGTGCCGGGCGCGGCTGCCCGGCCCGTCGCGCGGCGAAACCTCGCGGGCGGGCGCCCGCGTCCCTCCGGCCGGCGCTCAGTGCGCGGACGGGTCCTCGATGACGATCCGCACCGTGTGCGTGCCGGCGCTCAGGTGGCGCACGTCGGCGCAGACTTGGTGGGCCATCCACAGTCCGAGGCCGCCGTCACCCTGGGCGCGGCCGGACTGGGGGAGGAGGCCGACGAGCGGGTCCGGCGGCCCGTCGCCGTGGTCCTCGACGGTGAGGACGAGCCGGCCGGGGCCGACCCAGGCGGTGAGCGTGATCGGCGGACGGCCGTGGCGCCAGGCGTTCGTCACGAGCTCGGAGGTGGCGAGCACGGCGTCGTCGCGCACGGCGGGCGCGAGGTGCGCGCCGACCGCCCCCCCGACGGCACGGCGCGCGTGGCCCGGGCTCGGGTCGATCAGGCCGAGCACCGGCGGCGTGCGCTGCTCGGGGAGCAGCGGCGGCGGCGGGCGCGTCGCGAGGTAGGCGGCCGGGTCCTCGTACGCGGGGTTCGCCCGGTGCGCGCCCGCCGGCAGCGCCTCGTGCGGATGGGTGCGGCGGACGTCGGCGAGCACGTGCTCGGGCGTCACCCGGACGTCGTAGGGGCACATGCCCCAGAGGGGGAACTCGGCGTATGCGTGGTTGACCGCGGCCTCGTAGCGTGACCACGCGTCCCACGAGCCACCCGTGCCCGGATGGGGCACGTCGCCGACGACCCGGATCTGCTCGGCGCCCTCGTCGACGAGCCGCGTGAACCGGCGGCGGTAGTCCGCGATCGTCTGCGCGGGGTTGCGGTACTGCTCCGGGCTCGGGACGAACTCGATGCCGGCGAGCGACGGCAGCGCGGCGCGGACGACCGCGGTGTTGCGCGCGTCGAGCGTGACGAGGGTCGGCTCGCCGGCCGCCTGGCCGTCGACGAGGAACGGGACGACGATGTCCGCGAGCCCGTCGTCGGAGTCGTAGAACGCGGCCTCGTGGAAGTACCCGCAGTGGTGTGCGGCAACGCCGGTCCTCATGCGCGTGCGCGGGACGCGGTCCCGGTTGGGTGGGTTCCCTTCAGGCGCACCGATCGAGCTTACGCCACGGCGCGCCGGGTGGATCACGCGAGGCGGCCGACCCGCCGGTCGTGAGCGTTCGCTCATGTCGGCGGTAGGGATCGCCGCGCCGGGTAGGTGAGGGGGATGAGACTCCAGCGTGTCCTCGCGGCCGGTGCGGCCGCCCTCCTCCTCGCCGCAGCGTCTGCGGGCTGCGGCCGGGGTGACGGGTCCACCGGCGGGCACAGCGGCGGGGTCGTGCCGAGCGGCACGACGCCGACGACGGTGCCGAGCGGGTCGGGCGTCCCGTCGACGACCCCGACCGGCGCGGGCGCCCAGCCCGACGGGACGACGACGAAGCCGGACGCGGCCGGCAGCGCGCAGGGCGGCGGTCAGTAGCCGTTCGCGAACACACCGTCCGGCGCCGAAGATGAGAAGACACCCAGGTACGGCGCCGCTTCACGGATCGACGACAACTCGTCGCGCGTACGGAAGCAGGCTGCGGGCTCCTGCCCACCGCCCCTGCCCGAGAGGATCGCCATGCCCGACCCGACCCCACACCCCCGACGCCCCGGGGGACGACGCGACCTGACCGTTGCGCGCAGGCGCGGACGCCGGCTGCTCGGGACGGGCGCGGCGGGCCTCGCGATCCTCGCGCTCGGCGCGACGGGAACGGCGACGGCGACCCCGCCGTCCGGCAAGGACCCGGCGGCCGCGCACCGCTTCGACGGGCTCGGGATCACCCCCGGCAAGGTGAAGCACCTCTGGGTGATCATGCTCGAGAACAAGTCCTACGACGCGACGTTCACCGGGCTGAACGACAACACGTACCTGTGGCAGACCCTCCCGTCGCAGGGCGTGCTGCTCAAGCAGTACTACGGGACGAGCCACTTCAGCCAGGGCAACTACACCTCGATGGTCAGCGGCCAGGGGACGAACTTCGACCTCAACTCCGACTGCCCGAACTACGACGCGATCTCCGGCACGATCGACACCTCCGGGACGCCGGCGACGAACCCGGACTACGGCCAGATCAGGAACGCCGCCGGGCCGAACGCCGCCCCCGGGCAGAACGGCTGCGTCTACCCGAGCACGGTGCCGACGCTGTTCAACCAGCTCGACAGCGCCGGCGTGAGCTGGAAGGGCTACGCGCAGGACCTGGACAACCCGGACGCGAGCGGCCCCACGCACTCGCAGGGCGCCGAATACTGCGGCGCCCCGTACAAGACGCCCGGCGCGACCGGCAGCACCGCGCAGCCGAACCCCGGCGCGGCGAACGCGACCGACCAGTACGTGCCGAAGCACTTCCCGTTCCCGTGGTTCCAGTCGATCCGCGACGCCGGTGACTGCGACGCGCAGCACATCGCCGACGTCTTCGACGCGAGCAACGGGCTCTACCACGACCTCCAGCACGCGTCGACGACACCGGCCGTGAGCTACATCACGCCGAACAACTGCAGCGACGCGCACGACGCCGTCTGTCGCGGCAACAACCTGTCCGGCGGGTTCTCCGATCCCGACACGCCGAAGCCCCCGGTGAACTACACCGGCGGCCTCTACGCCTCCGACCTCTTCCTCGAGCACGTCATCCCCGAGATCGAGGCGTCGCCGGCGTTCAAGGACGGCGGCCTCATCGACGTCACCTTCGACGAGGCGAACCCGCCCTTCACCTACACCGGGAACAGCTTCGCGAACTCGACGAGCAAGCCGGCGAACTTCCTCACCGCGCTGGAGTCGGACGCGGCGGGCGAGACGCTCTTCGGCGAGCGGGCGGACACCGAGCCGACCGGCCCGAACACGCCGCTCGCGCAGGACGCCTCGGGCAACCAGCTGTACCCCGGGCCGGGCTACAACGCGTTCATCGACCGCCCGGTCTCGTGCGTCGCGCAGACCGTCCCGCTGCAGCCGGCCGGCACCTGCCTGCAGGGCGGTGCGGGCCACCCGCCCGGGCCGCGGCTCGACAGCGGCGCGACGGCCCCGGCCGGCGCGTCGTCCGTCAGCGACAACAGCGCGGTCATCACCGACCGCGGGCGGACCGTGACCGGCACCGGCATCCCCGCCGGAGCGTTCGTCGGGCCGGTGACGAACACCGGCGTCACCGCGACCGCACCCGCGCAGAGCGGCGGCATCGTGGTGACCGGAGCGTTCGGGCTCGTCGACGCGGACGGGCAGCCGCTCGTGACGACGGGCCCCGTGAGCGGGGTGACGCTCGGCGGCGAGACGCCGCAGACCGACCCGCTGTACACCGCGACCGGCGCGACGCCCGGCGGCGGTGACGTCGGCGCCGTCCTCATCAGCCCGTACATCCGCCCGGGCACGACGAGCGACGTGGCCTACAACCACTACAGCTGGCTGCGCACCGTCGAGGACCTCTACGGCGTCGGGGCCACCGCGCCCGGCGTCGACGGCCGCGGCCACCTCGGGTTCGCCGCGCAGCCCGGCCTCGCGCCGTTCGGTCGCGACGTGTTCAACGCGCCCGGGGGCAACCGGGGCCCGGACAGGCCGGAGCGCCGGCGTTGACGCGGGCGCCGGCCCTCCTCGCCGGCGTCGTCGCGCTCGGCGCCACCGTCGTCCTGTCCGCGTGCGGGCAGGACGACGGCGCGCCCGCGGCCGGGGTGGGCGCCGCGCCGCCGACGATGGCGGCGGCGCCGGCGGCGCCGCTGGATCCGGCGGTCCGCGCCGAGCAGGAGGCCGTCCACCGGCAGGTCACCACCGCCCTTCGCCGCACGCGGGCGAGCCGCGCCGCCTACGGCACGCCGCCCGCGTACCTGCCGAAGGCGCGCCTCCCGGTGCACCGCGTCCTCACCGCGACCGCGGCGCATCCGGTGCTCGTCGTCGAGGGGGACACGGTGGCCGTCGACACCCCGGACGTCCGGGCCCGCGTGACGCTCGTCGGGCCGGCCGTCCCGGCGGCCGCCCAGGGCGCCGCCGTCGCCCCCGCTCGCTTCGACCTCACCGTCGCCGCCGGCCGCGGCCCGGTCCGCCTCGCGGCCCGCGACGTGACGATCGTCGACGAGCACGGCCGGCGGCAGCGCGCGTCGCTGACGATGCGCGACGGGCGGCCGGTGCCGGCGCGCCTGTCGCTCGTGCGCCCCGTCCGCCTCGTCCTGCGCGCGCGTCTTCCCACGGGGGACGGGCAGGTCCGCCTCGCCCCGCGGGGCGGCGCCGCGGTCGCGACCTGGGACTTCGTCGTCGAGACGGACTGACGCCCGCGGCGCGCGCGTCAGCTGCCCGGCGCGTCCCAGCCGCCGTGCGCGGCCGTCAACGCGTCCGCCGCGGCGGGCCCCCATGACCCGGGGGCGTAGGGCTCCGCGCGCGGCGGCCGGTCGAGGAGCGGGGCGACGATCCGCCACGTCTCCTCGACGATGTCCTGACGGGTGAAGTGCGAGCTGTCGCCCCGCAGCGCGTCGTGGAAGAGCGTCTCGTACGCGGTCGGGCCCTCGCCGCCGGCGTCGGCGAAGGCCATGCCGAGGTCGATGGGCTCCGGCGCGCGGGCGTCGGCGCGGCGGGCGTCGACGGTGAGGCGGATGCCGGTGTCCGGGTCGATCCGGACGACGAGGTGGTTCGGTTGCGGCGGCCGGTTCCCGGCGGGCAGGAAGGTCGGCGGCGGGACCGCACGGAACACGATGCGCAGCTCGGTCTGCGTGGCGTGCAGGCGCTTGCCGGCCCGGATGAACACGGGGACCCCCGCCCAGCGGCCGTTCTCGATGGCCAGGCGCAGGGCGACGTACGTCTCGGTCGTGGACCGCGACCGGACCCCGTCGATGTCGCGGTAGCCCTCGTACTGCCCGCGAACGCAGGCCGCCGGATCGACGGCGGGGATCGCCCGCAGGACCGCGCGCTTGGCGTCCTTGATCGTGGCCGGGTCGCGGGCGGCGGGCGCCTCCATCGTGGCGATCGCCAGGATCTGGAGCAGGTGGTTGACGACGACGTCGCGCAGCGCGCCGACGGGGTCGTAGAAGTGGCCGCGGTCCTGGACGCCGAAGCTCTCGGCGAGCGTGAGCTGGACGTGGTCGATGTGCCGCCGGTTCCACAGCGGCTCGAAGAGCTCGTTCGCGAAGCGCAGGTACAGGATCTCGTCAAGGCCCATCTTCCCGAGGAAGTGGTCGATCCGGTAGAGCTGCGCCTCGTCGAGGTGCTCGTGCAGGCTCGACGCGAGCCGGCGGGCGGAGGCGAGGTCGTGCCCGAAGGGCTTCTCGACGAGGACCCGCGCGGCGGGCGGGAGCAGGTCGGCGGCGGCGAGGCCGGCGACGACCGGCGCGAAGAGCCCCGGCGGGATCTCGAGGTAGAAGACCGGCGCCGCGGCGTCCCCGACCGCGTCCTTCACCCGGGCGAAGGTGGCGGCGTCGGCGAAGTCGCCCGCGACGTACTGCAGCCGGCCGGCGAGCCGGTCGAAGACCGCGGCTCGAGCTGCTCGCCCGCGGCGGTGATGCAGGCGCGCGCGTGCTCGCGCAGGTGCTCGATGTTCCAGTCCTCGGCGGCGACGCCGATGATCGGGCAGTCGAGCAGGCCGCGGCGCTCGAGGCGGTAGAGCGCGCGGAACGTCATCTTCCGCGCGAGGTCGCCGGTGAGGCCGAAGATGACCAGGACGTCGGCGGTCGCGGCGGTCGCCGTGTCGGACTCGCTCGCGACGGCGGCAGCGGCGGCGGCGCGGGTCATGCCGCCCACTCCCGGTCGCGCGCGACATCCTCCTCGTCACCGGCCGCGGGCTCTGCGTCCGCGACGGTGAACGTCCGCTCGGCCCGCGCGCGGCCGAGGAAGCTCACGATCCAGTGGAAGAGCGCGCTGACGCGGTTCTTGAAGCCGGTGAGGAACGTGAGGTGGACGACGAGCCACATGAGCCAGCCGAGGCGGCCCGCGATCCGGATCGGGCCGAGCTCCACGATCGCGAAGTGGCGCGAGATCGACGCCATCGTGCCGAGGTCGTGGTAGCGGAACGGGCGGCTGACCTCCGCCTCCCCGTCGACGGCGCGCCGGATCTGGCGCGCGGCGTGGATGCCGGACTGCATCCCGACCTCGGCGACGCCCGGGAGGCCGTCGAGGGCCATGAGGTCGCCGACGACGAAGACCTCCGGATGGCCGGGGAGCGTGCAGTCGGGCTGGACCGGCACGCGGCCGCCGCGGGCGAGCTCGAGGCCCGGCACCTGCGCCGCGACCTGCGCGCCGAGCGGCGACCCGCTGACCCCGGCCGCCCACACGACGGTCCGGGCGTCGATCCGCTCGCGCGCGCCGTCGGTCTCCACGTCGAGGCCGTGCGCGTCGACGGCCTTCACGAGCGGGCCGAGGCGCAGCTGCACGCCGAGGCGCTCCAGCTGCGCGGCCGCCTTCGCCGCAAGGCGCTCGTGGAAGCCGTTCAGGATGCGGGGGGCGGCGTCGACGAGCAGCACGCGCGCGCTCGACGGGTCGATGCGGCGGAAGTTCTCGCGCAGCGCGCGGTGGCTGAGCTCGGCGATCTGGCCCGCCATCTCCACGCCGGTCGGGCCACCGCCGACGACGACGAAGGTGAGCCACTCGCGCCGGGCGGCCTCGTCCTCCTCGAGCTCGGCCATCTCGAAGGCGGTGAAGATGCGGCTGCGGACGTGCAGCGCGTCGTCGATGCTCTTCAGGCCGGGGGCGTGCTCGGCGAAGCGGTCGTTGCCGAAGTAGCTCGTCACCGCGCCGGCGGCGAGGATGAGGCTGTCGTACGGGGTGACCCGGCGGCGGCCGCCGCCGGCCGAGGTGACGGTGCGGGCGGCGAGGTCGATGTCGGTGACGTCGCCGAGGACGACACGCGCGTTGCGCTGGCGCCGGAGGACCTCCCGGGTCGCGGGCGCGATCTCGCCCTCCGAGAGGATGCCCGTCGCCACCTGGTAGAGCAGCGGCTGGAAGAGGTGATGGGTCGTGCGGTCGATGATCGTCACGTCGACGTCGGCGCGGCGCAGGCGGCGGGTCGCGAACAGGCCGGCGAAGCCGCAGCCGATGATCACCACGCGGTGGCGTGCGGCGGGCGCGGGCGGGGTCTCGGCGGTGGGGGGCACCCCGCGGTTGTGCCCGATCGGGCGCCGCGGTACACCGGCGGGCCGCGTGACGGCCTCGCCGCGGGACGCGAGGCTCAGGGCGTGCTCTCGGTTCGGCCCAACGGACGCGGCGGCGGGAGTCCCGACGACGTCCTCGACCTCGTCGGGCCCGGTGCGGACCTCGTGCTCGGCATGGCCAACGGGGAGGCGTCGGCCGCGGTCGACGCCCTCGAGCGTGAGCACCTCCTCCTCGACGGCGTCCGCCTGCACCAGATGCACGCCCTGCGCCCGCGGTCGCACATCGACGGCCGCTGCGGTGACCACCTGCGGCACGTCACCTACTTCCTCACCGCCGCCACGCGCGACGCGTACCACGCGGGTGAGTGCGCGTTCGTCCCGACCGACTTCTCGGCGCTGCCGCGGCTCCTGCTCGAGCACGTCGCACCGTCCCTCGCGCTGGTCGCCGCGAGCCCGCCCGACGCCGCCGGGTGGTGCACGCTCGGCACCCAGGCCGACTACAGCGCCGCGCTCATCGGGCGGGTGCCGTTCTTCGTCGAGGTGAACGCGCAGATGCCGCGGACGGCCGGCGCGCACCGCATCCGCCTGGCGGACTGCGTGGGCTGGTACGCGGTCGACCGCCCGCTCGCGGAACCGGAGCACCGCGCGTCCGACGCCCGCGACCACGCGATCGCGGCCGCCGTCGTCGAGCGCATCCCCGACGGCGCGACGATCCAGCTCGGCGTGGGCAGCGTCCCGGACGCGGTCTGCGCCGCGCTCGCCGGACACCGCGACCTCGGCATCCACAGCGAGCTCGTCGGCGACGGCGTCATGGACCTCATCCGCGCCGGGGTGCGCAAGCGCACCTGCTGCCCGCGCCCGGCCGCCTGCTCAGGTGAGCTCGCCGCTCGGCCCCATGTCGCTCGTCGGCCCCTCCGGGTCGCCCTGCGGCGCCGGTCGCCGGTCGCCGAGCGCCAGCGTCCCGGCGAGGCCCGCGGCGACGAAGGCGCCGAGCACGAGCAGCGGGCGCCCGGTACCGGTCGGGTCGTGCGGCGCCAGCCCGCGCAGCAGGTCGGTCGCCGCGCCCGGGGGCAAGAGCGGGCCGACGGCACGCCACGGCTGGGGCATGAGCGCGGTGTCGACGGTGGCGCCGGCGGCGACGTTCCCGACGACGAGGAAGGTGACGAAGCCCGCCAGCACGCCGATCGGGCCGATGGCGGCGATGACCGTGAGGGTGGGCAGCGCGATCGCGGCGACGAGCGCGGCGAGGACGAGGCACGTCGTGACGGGCGGGGTGGGGAGGACGTCGAGGCCGACCGTCGCGACGAGGCCCGCCGCCGTCCCGCTCAGCAGCGCGAAGCCGCCGACGACCACGACGCGCGCCCGCACGGTGAGGTCCGGGGCCAGGGCGGCGAGGACGAGCGTGATGAGCACCCCGATGACGGCGAGCGGCAGCAGCGTCAGCCCGAGGGCCGAGCCCTGCGGGTCGCGGCGGGGGAGGGGCCGCAGCACCGCGACGCGGACGACCCCCTTGACGCCGGCGGCCTTCGGCAGCCGGCGCCCGAGCGCCCGGGCCGTGCTCGCGCCGCGGGCCGGCGCGACGAGGAGCACGGGCGGGGTCCGCAGGAGGAGTGCGCCGGACGCCTCCCCGCCGAGCACCGCCGCCCGGGCGGCCGCCCCGCTCGGGGCGGCGACCGCGTCGAACGCGCCAGGTGTCGTGCGACGCAGCGCGAGCAGCGCCGCCCGGGTCCGGGCGGGCGAGCCGCTCACCCGGACCGCGACGTGGTGCGGTGCCGGGTCGGCCTGTGCGGCGAGGTACGAGCCCACGTAGGCGGCGCCGAGCAGGGCGAGGACGACGGCGGCGACCGCCGCGCGGACGGCCGGCGTCATGTGGCGGCGGGGGTGGGTCGGAGGAGCATGGCCGGGGCGCATACCCGGCGACGGCCGCGCGCATCCGCGCCGGATCCGGCGCGGCGTGCGTCACGGGCGGCCCTGGTGGGTATCGCATCACGATATGACCGCCCCTGGCCGGATCGACGACCCTTGGGGCACCGCCTCACCGACCCCGCGCGGCGCCCCGTGGCCGCCGCGCCGGGACGTCCAGCTCGCCGACGGGGTCGGGGAGGAGGACGTGCAGGCCTGGACGCAGACGGCGTCGCTGCTGCACTCCGACGGGGACGCGATGGACATCGCGACGATCGACGGCCGGATCGTGGGCGTCCGCGGCCGCACGGAGGACCGCGTCAACCGGGGCCGCCTGGGCCCGAAGGACCTGTTCGGCTGGCAGGCGAACGCCTCGCCCGATCGCCTGCTGACCCCGACGGTGGCCGGGCGGCCGGCCTCGTGGCAGGAGGCGATGGGCGCCGTCGCCGACCGCTGCCGCACGCTCCTGGCCGAGTACGGGCCGACGTCGATCGGCTTCTACACGTCGGGGCAGCTTTTCGCCGAGGAGTACTGGACGCTCGCCACGATCGCGCGGGCCGGCATCGGCACGCCCCACCTGGACGGCAACACGCGCCTGTGCACGGCGACCGCGGGCGAGGCGCTGAAGGAGTCCTTCGGCTCTGACGGGCAACCCGGCAGCTACGAGGACGTCCACCACTGCGACGCGCTGGCGCTGTGGGGGCACAACGTCGCCGAGACGCAGCCCGTGCTCTGGATGCGGATGCGGGACCGGCTGCTCGGGCCGGACCGCCCGCGCCTGCTCGTCGTCGACCCGCGCCGCACCGTGCCCGCGCGGGTGGCGGACGTCCACCTCGCCCTGCGCCCGGGGACGAACCTCCCGCTGCTGCTCGGCCTGCAGCACCTCCTCATCGCCCGTGGCTGGGTCGACCGGGCCTACGTCGACGCGCACACCGTCGGCGGGGCCGACCTCGAGGCGGCGGTCGCGCCGTGGACGCCGGAGCGGACGGCGTCCGCCTGCGGGCTCACCGTCGCGGAGGTCGAGGCGGCGGCCGAGCTCCTCGGCACCTGCGAGGCGCTCATGTCGACCGTCCTGCAGGGCGTCTACCAGGCGCCCCAGGCCACCGCGACCGCGTGCCAGATCAACAACGTGCACCTGCTGCGCGGGATGCTCGGCCGGCCGGGGGCGGGACTGCTGCAGATGAACGGGCAGCCGAGCGCGCAGAACACGCGCGAGACGGGGGCCAACGGTGACCTGCCCGGCTTCCGCAACTGGGCGAACCTCGACCACGTGCAGGAGCTCGCGGAGGTCTGGAACGTCGACCCGTCCGTCATCCCGCACGACGGCCCGCCGACCGACGCGATGGAGATCTTCCGCCGCTGCGAGGAGGGGTCGATCCGCTTCCTGTGGATCTCGGCGACGAACCCCGCGGTCTCCCTCCCCGAGCTCGCGCGCATCCGCGCGATCCTCGGCCAGGAACGGCTCTTCGTCGTGGCGCAGGACATCTTCCCGACCGAGACGACCGCGCTCGCGGACGTCGTGCTGCCCGCGGCGACGTGGGGGGAGAAGACCGGAATCTTCACGAACGCCGACCGCACGGCCCACCTCTCCGAGCAGGCGGTCGACCCGCCGGGCGAGGCGCGCAGCGACCTCGAGATCTTCGTCGACTTCGCGGGCCGGATGGGCCTCAAGGACCGCGACGGCCGGCCGCTCGTCACGTGGCGGGAGCCCGAGGAGGCCTACCGCGCCTGGCAGCGGTGCTCGGCGGGCCGGCCGTGCGACTATACGGCGATCTCCTACGAGGACCTGCGCGGCGCGAGCGGCGTGCAGTGGGGCGGCGACCGGCTCTACGCGGACGGGCGGTTCCCGTGGGCGCACCCCGACGCCTGCGAGACCTACACGAAGGACCTCGTCACCGGCGAGCCCGTCGGCGCCGAGGGCTACCGGGCCCGCAACCCCGAGGGACGCGCGATGCTCCGCGCCGCCACGCACGTCCCCCCGCGCGAGCCGGCCACCCCGGACCATCCGCTCCTGCTCATCACCGGCCGGACGGTCTACCACTTCCACACCCGCACGAAGACCGGGCGCGTCCCCGAGCTGCAGGCCGCGGCCCCCGACGTCTGGGTCGAGCTCTCGCCCGCGGACGCCGCGGCGCGCGGGATCGCCGAGGGGGACGTCGTCCGCGTGACGAGCCGCCGCGGCACCGTCGAGGCGCCGGCCCGCATCAGCGGTGTGCGGGAGGGGGCCGTCTTCGTCCCGTTCCACTACGGCTACTGGGACGCGCCGGGCCGCGGCCATGAGCGGGCGGCGAACGAGCTCGTCCGGACCGACTGGGACGCGGTGTCCAAGCAGCCGCTGTTCAAGGCCGGAGCGGTCACCGTCACGCGGGTCCGGGCGGGGTCGGGCCCGGCGCCTGCCCCGATGGGCACCGCCTCCGCGCCGGAGGCGGCGATCGGCTAGCCGCTAGCCGCTAGCCGCTAGCCGGCGGTCGGCTCGCAGGGGAGGCGCAGGACGGTCTCCAGGCCGGCGAGGATGATCATGCGGCGGACGAGGGTGGAGCACGCGACGACGTGCACCTCGCGCCCCTGCTCGCCGGCGCGCCGGTGCAGCCGCAGCAGCTCCCAGAGGCCGACCGAGTCGATGAAGGTGAGGTCGGCCAGGTCGAGCCCGATCGGGCCGGCGGCGGTCGCGGCGAGAGCGGCGTCCGCCGCGGCGCGCATCCGCTCGGCCCCGCCGAGGTCGAGCTCGCCGCGCACGACGATCGTCGGGGCCTCACGTCCGTCGGCTCCCGGCTCCAGCTGAAGGTCGAGGTGGAGGGGGTCGCGGGGGGTGTCGAGCGTGTCGCTCATTCGTCGGCTCTCCGGGGTGCGGTGGGACGCGTCCGAGCGACCATATCCGGCGCGCACCGGGGAACGCGCCAAACGTCAGGCGGTGTGGGCGAGGCGCCGTCCCTCGTCGACGCCGGCGGTCAGCCGAGCTCGTCACACAGGCCGGCCGTCGTCGTGACGGTGGCCCGCATGTTGCGCTCCATCATCCGCAGGGCGGCGTCGGCGAGGTCCTCGTGGATGTGGGCGACGGCGTCGCGCGGCACGACGACGTCGAAGTGGCGGACGTACGCGTCGAGGGCCGTGTAGAGCACGCACTGCTCGGTGACCTGGCCGGTGAGGATCAGGCGCCGGGCCTTCCGCTCGTGCATGAGGTACTCGAGCTGCGTCTCGTAGAACGCGGAGTGCCGCGCCTTGACGAGCAGCGGCGTCTCCTCCCCCGGCGCGATCGGGTCGACGAGCTCCGGGCCGGAACCCTCGCGCGCCCACGCCGTCAGCTCGGCGCGGCCGGCCGCCCAGTCGCCGTGGTTGTCGTTGACGTACACGACGGGGACCTCGGCCGCGTGCGCGGCGCGCAGCAGCTCGCGGATGTTCGGCACGACCGCGCGGGCGGAGCGCATGAGCGGCTCCGCGTCCTCGTGCTCGTAGCGGTTGAGCATGTCGATGACGATCAGGGCAGTGCTCACGGGGCGGTGCTCCGCAGCTCGTCGAGCCACGCCCGCGCCGTGCCGTCGCTCGGCGCGCGCCAGTCCCCGCGCGGGGAGAGCGAGCCGCCCGACCCGACCTTCGGCGCGTTCGGGATCGCCGACCGCTTGAACTGGCTCGTGCGGAAGAAGCGGTCGAGGAACACGCCGAGCCAGCGCTCGAGCTCCTCCCGCGTGTAGGCGGTCCGGCGCTCGTCCGGGATGAGGTCGGGCCACACGCCGGCGTCGCGGTCCCGCCACGCGTGCTCGGCGAGGTACAGCACGCGGCTCGGCGCCATCCCGTGACGGAGGGTGTGGAAGAGGAAGAAGTCCGCGAGCTCGTACGGCCCGACGACGCTCTCGCTCGCCGCCACGGGCTTGTCGTCCTGGGTCGGGACGAGCTCGGGGGAGATCTCGGTGTCGAGGACCGTCTGCAGGACGGCGCCGGCGTCCTCGCCGAACTGGCCGGAGTCGATCGCCCAGCGCAGGAGGAACTGGATGAGCGTCTTGGGGACGGAGGCGTTCACGGCGTAGTGGGACATGTGGTCGCCGACGCCGTACGTCGCCCAGCCGAGGGCGAGCTCGGAGAGGTCGCCCGTGCCGACGACGAGCCCGCCGTGGAGGTTCGCGAGGCGGAAGAGGTGCGACGTCCGCTCGCCCGCCTGGACGTTCTCGTAGGTGACGTCGTAGGCCGGCTCGCCGTCCGCGGCGGGGTGGCCGATGTCGCGGAGCATCTGCTCCGCGGACGGGCGGATGTCGATCTCGGTCGCGCTCACGCCGAGGGCCTCCATGAGGCGGTGGGCGCTGTGCAGCGTGTGGCCGCTCGTCGCGAAGCCCGGCATCGTGTAGGCGAGGACGTTCGCGCGGGGCAGCCCGAGCCGGTCCATCGCGCGGGCGGCGACGATGAGCGCGTGCGTCGAGTCCAGGCCGCCGGAGACGCCGATCACGAGCTTGTCGAGGCTCGTCGCGCGCAGCCGCGTCTGGAGGCCGCGGACCTGGATGTTGTAGACCTCCTCGCAGCGCTCGGCCCGCCGGCGTGCGTCCGCCGGGACGTAGGGGAAGCGCTCGACCGTGCGCCGGAGGACCGGCCCGCCGGCGGGCGGGGCGAACGCGAACGGGACCCGGCGCATCGTGGCGAGCTGCGCGCGGTGGTCGTGGATCGCGTCGCCGATGCTGCTGATCCGGGCCCGCTCGGCGACGAGCGCCTCGAGGTCGACGTCGGCGACGACGAGCTGCTCCTCGGTCGCGAAGCGCTCGCCCTCGGCGAGGACGGCGCCGTGCTCGCAGACGAGGGCCTGCCCGTCCCACGCGAGGTCGGTCGTCGACTCGCCGTCCCCGGCCGCGGCGAAGACGTGCGCGGCCACGGCCCGCGAGGACTGCGACCGGCACAGCAGGCGGCGGTGGTCGGCCTTGCCGATCGTGATGTTGCTCGCCGAGAGGTTCGCGAGCACCGTGGCGCCGGCGAGGGCGGCGAGGGAGCTCGGCGGCACGGGCGACCAGAGGTCCTCGCAGATCTCGGCGTGGACGATGAGCTCCGGCAGCCCGTCGGCGGTGAAGAGGAGGTCGGGCCCGAACGGCACGCGCGAGCCCAGGAGCGTCAGCTCGTCGCGGACCCGGTCGCGCGCGGCCCGGAACTGGCGCTTCTCGTAGTACTCCCGGTACTCGGGCAGGAAGCTCTTGGGCACGACGCCGAGCACGTGCCCTCGGTGGACGGCGACGGCGGCGTTGAAGAGGCCCTGCTCGGTGCGCAGCGGCGCGCCGACGAGCAGCAGGGGGACGAGCTCGGCGCTCGCCTGGACGATGTCGGCGAGCGCGAGCAGCACGGCCTCCTGCAGTGCGCGCTGGTGCAGGAGATCGTCGATCGCGTAGCCGCTGATGCCGAGCTCGGGGAAGACGACGACCGCGGCGCCGTCGTCCGACGCCCGCCGCGCGAGGGCGAGCGTCCGCTCGGCGTTGAACGCCGGGTCCGCGGGGCGGACCTCCGGCACGGCCGCGGCCAGCCGCGCGTAGCCGTGGTCGTAGAGCGAGGCCATGGGCGGAGGGGTGCCCGGGACCGACGTCGCCAACCACGAACCCCGGGCCGGAGCGGCACCGGGTCGCCGGCCGCGACGGTTGCGCGGCGGTGCGCCGGGAAGAACTCCGGGGATGCCCCTCCATCTCCTGACCCCCCGCGATGTCGTCCCGCTCCAGGACCGGCCCGGATACCGCGGTCACTCGCCGGGCCAGGAGCGTGCTCTCGGTGGGTACCTCGTGCTCACGGCGGTGTTCTCGGCGGCCAACACGGCCTTCGCGCTCTGGTACCGGCGGTCCGGGCGCCGGCTCCCGGACACCGTCGCCGGGCGGGATCTGGCGCTCGTGGCCGTCGCGACCCACAAGGCGGCGCGGATCATCGCGAAGGACCGCGTGACCTCCGCGGTCCGGGCGCCGTTCACGCGCGTCCAGCACGACGCGGGGCCCGGGGAGGTCGAGGAGGCCGCGCGGCGCCGCGGCGTCCCGCGGGCCATCGGCGAGCTGCTCGTCTGCCCGTACTGCCTGGGGCCGTGGATCGCCTCCGCGCTCACGGCGGCGCTGCTCGTCGCCCCGCGGCTGACCCGGCTCGTGTGCTCGGTCCTGTGCGCGGTGTTCGCGGCCGACGTCCTGCAGCTCGCCTACGCGCGGGCGGAGGGCGGGGTCACGGGCGAGGCCGGGAGGTAGCGCCCGTGCCGGCCCTGAGCCTCCGGCCGGCCGCGCGACCGGGGACCGGACCGGCGGCGGCGCCGGCCTCTCCATGGTGGGTATGGACACCGGCCCTGATCGAGCGGGCTGCCGCCGGGCAACCGTCCGGTATGGCGAAGCCGATGGCGCGCGAGGAGTTCCCGCCGGTGGCCGACTCCGTCGGCGTCGCCCGCCGCTGGGCCGTCGCGACGCTCGGGCTCGACGGCCGGGCCGCCGAGGACGTCGGGATCCTCGTCTCCGAGCTCGTGACGAACAGCGTCCTCCACGCCGGTCTGGTGGACGACGCGAGGATCGTCGTGGAGGTCGGACGCGCCGCACGCGGCGGCTGCCGGATCGTGGTCTGCGACGACGGGGGCCGGTTCCGGCTGAAGTCCGCCGCCGCTGCTCGCCGGCAGGGCGGGCGGGGACTGAAGATCGTCGCGGCCCTCAGCACGGACTGGGGGGTCGACCACGACGGGATCACCCGCGTGTGGGTGACGTACGACCCGCCTGCGTGAGGCGGCGGGCCACGGGCGCCGTGTCGTGGTGGCGACCGCCCGTGGTTTGGGAAGCGCGTCTGACGGTATGTACCGTCGTGTGCCCGCCGAGCCCGTCACGCCGCGCCCCGAGCCGCCCGTCGTGCGCTGCGACGAGTCCCCGGGCGAGGCCCGGGTGATCGTCGAGGGCCAGCTCGACCTCAGCCACGAGCCGGTGTTCTCGGCGGCCGTGCAGGACGCCGTCGACGCCGGGTGCCCGCGGATCGTCCTCGACCTCTCCGGGTGCACGTTCATCGACTCGACCGGGCTCGGGGTCGTCCTCGAGCTGCACGAGCTCGCCGGCGCGGCCGGCAGACAGCTCACGATCGTCCCCGGGAGCCCGGCCGTCGAGCGGGTCTTCGCGGTCACCGGCCTGCGCGATACGCTGCCGTTCGCGCCCGTCGCGCACTGACGCCGCGCCGCCGCCCCCCGGGCGCCTCGCTCAGCCGGCGACCGTCGGCGGGAGGATCCGCAGCTCGCCGCCGCTGCGCCACTCGAGCAGCAGCGCCGTGGCGTCGTCGCGCAGCTCGGCCTGCTCGCGGTGCAGGAGCGCGTGCCGCATGCGCCGCAGCGTCTCGGGCGCGGTCCGTCCCGCGGCGGCCTCGCGGATGATGAAGCGGACGACCCGCTCCGGGCTGAAGCGCTCGCCCGCCGGGTTCTGGGCCTCGGTGAGGCCGTCGGTGTGGAGCAGGACGAGGTCGCCCGGCTCGAGGGCCGCGGTGGCGACCGCCGGCGGCCGGTGCTGCAGGCGGGTGCCGAGCGGCGGTACGGGGGTGGTCGCCGGGAGCACGGGATGGCGGTCGCGGATGATGACCGGCGGCGGATGCCCGGCGCAGATCCACCGCAGGTGCCCCGCGTCGAGGTCGAGCTCGGTGATGACGGCCGTGACGAAGCGCCGGTCCGGGTACTGCTCGCCGACGGCGGCGTCCATCGCCTCGTACGTGGCCTCGAGGTCCAGGCCGGCGCGGCGGCTGTGCCGGTAGGCCGAGACGGCGAACGCGGCGACGCCCGCGGCGGGGAGACCGTGGCCCATCGCGTCGAACACGCCGGCGTGGAGCGTACGGCCGTTCACCGCGTAGTCGAGCGCGTCCCCGCCGTTGTCGTAGGCGGGCTCGAGCAGACCTGCGAGGGCGAGGTCGTCCGTCGCGAACACGAGCGGCGGCGCGAGGCTCCAGAGCAGCTCCGAGGCGATCGTCATCGGCGCGCGGCGCCGGACCCGGGCGAAGACGTCGCCGTAGGCGCGCTTGGCGACGATGGTCACCGCCACGAGGTGCGCGAAGCGCTCCCACGAGGTGATGAGCTCGTCGTCGAGCCAGGCGGCGCGCACGGTCATGCCGAGGACGCCGAGGCGCTCGGTGCCGTCGAGCAGCGGGACCCACAGGCGCACGCAACCATCTGCGTCCGGCTGCCCGTGCACGATCGTCGTGGCGGCGAAGCACCGGCCTGCGAGCGTGCCGTCGATCGAGTGCTCGACGGACTCGGCACCCTCGTGCTCGGGCACCGTGATGAGCATCTCCTGCTCGTGGTCGACGAGGCAGACCTGCACGTGCTCGCCCCCGAGGGTGGCGGACTCCTCGGCGACGATCCGGGCGATCGCCGAGGGGGAGCTGAGGTGGGTCCGCCTCAGGAAACTCGCGAACGCGTGCTGGACGGCGGCGGCGTCCGGCGCCTGGGGCGGGTTCGCTGACGGCACGGGCCAGGATGTACCCCGGGCGAGATGGCGCCACACGCGGGAGGTCCCGCGCGCCAGGACACAAGAGGAAATCTCAGTCGCGGCATGGAAGATCTTGACAACCGCTGACGCGTTTCGCACACTGCCGCCACGAGTTGTCCATCAGTCTTCGAGGAGGTTTCGACATGGCGTTGACATCTTGGGACACCCCGGCCGGCGGGCGCGGGGCAGCGGGCGGGCGGTACGTGCCGGCCGCGGACGTCGCGATCGGCGAGCGGGACATCGTCGCCGCGTTCGACGTGCCCGGCGTCGACCCCGGCGACCTGGCGGTCGAGGTCCACGAGGGCTTCCTGACCGTCCGCGGCAGCCGCCGGCCCGCCTGGCCCGGCGAGGGGTCCGGTCGTGCCCACCGCGAGCGGCCGGCGGGCACGTTCGAGCGGACGCTGCGCCTCCCGGCCGACGCCGACGTCGACGCGATCACCGCGGCGCTCGACAAGGGGGTGCTCTCCCTCATCGTCCCGCGCCTCGCGCGCCCCGCCGCCCACCGCGTCCCGATCGGCGAGGCGCAGCCCGCCGGCGCCGAGAAGAAGACCCGTCGCCTGTCGCTGGACGGGATCGCCGCCGAGCTCGTCCGGGGCCCGCGCCGGCGGGGGTGAGGCCGGGGTCGCCCCCGGGGCGCCGCGGCCCGGCCCGCCCCGGGGGCCGTCAGGCGGTCGCCGGCTGCGCGGCGGGACCCGCCGCCGGAGCGAGCCTCATGCGAGTGACCGGGCGCCGCTTCCAGACGACCGTCCCGAAGCCGGCGATCGCGGCCAGGGCGTGCTCGACCTCGGAGATCGTCGAGGCCGCGTCGACCGTGACCGCGAGCGCGAGGACGGTCGCGGCGAAGGCGACCGTCCAGCTGCGCCGCGATCGCGACAGCGTGAGCGCGCCGTCGCACACGAGCAGCCCGACGATGGTCATCCACACGCAGGAGATGCCGAAGTCGGCGTTGACCTCCGCGTGACGGAAGGCGCCGCCGACCTCCCACAGGACGCCGGTGCCGGCGTACGCCACGAGCGTCGAGCCGACGTGGCCGAGCAGCAGCGCCGTCCACCACGCCCCCGGTCCGTGCCGGTGGATGAGGATCGCGGTGAGGATGGCCACGGCCACGAGCTGGAGCGCCTGCACGCGGTCGAGGACGAGCGCGCTGCTCAGCAGGGTCCACACCCGTCCCTCGGCGACGAGCCGTGGGCTGCTCGCCCACCGGTGGGCGAGGTCGAGGCCCGTGAAGCCGCGGACCGCGGCCACGACGGCGAGGGCCGGGACGTAGGCGTACGCCACCCCGCGGCCGGCCATCGCGAGGGTGGGGGCCGGCCGACGCGCGGCCGCGAGCCGACCCGTCACCGCCGGGCCGTCCTCGGTTGCCGCAGGAGCAGCAGGACGTGCAGGGCGCCGGACGGGAAGGCCGTCCCCGTGAGCCTCGCCGTGAGGTAGGTGCTGCCGTGTCGGTGGACGACGCCGGACGGCGGGACGTGGACGAGCCCCGGCGGGAGGTTGCTGCCCGGCACCCGGCCGAGCGGGGACCGCAGCTGGACGTCCGCGCCCGTGAAGCGGTGGACGAGCTTGATGTAGCCGGTGTCGTCCTGGACCGCGACGAGGAACGTCGCGCGGCTGCGGCCGTCGGGGCTGCGGACGGTGCCGTGGACCGGCTGCAGGACGAAGTCGCCGCCCAGGTCGTAGATGAGCCGGGGGCCGCGGAGCACGCGCACGCGGACGACGTGGAGGCTGTGGTCGCGGAAGAAGTCGTCGATGATCGCCGCGCGGATCGCGGCGACGTCGTCCGCGGCGGTCGCCCGGCGGAAGGCCGGGTCGCGGGCGATGTGGTGGAGGGTCTGGGCCACGGCACGGCTGCTCCCCTCCGCCCGCAGGATGCGCGCGGCCACGGCGGTCACGGTGCGCATGCGCGTGGCGGCGGCGGTCGGCGCGCAGAGCGCGGCCGGGGGCCTCGCGAAGCGCAGGTCGATGACGAGCGGGCGCGCGGCCGGGTAGGTGCTCGTGGCGAGCGTCGCCGAGAAGGGGGCGGCGTCGGTCCGGGTGCCGGCGGCCGCCGGGCGGAAGCGCACCGTCGCGCCGGTGAGCCGCCGGACGAAGCCCGCGTAGGCGCGCTGGTCGGTGGCCGCGAGGACGAACCGGCCGACCTCCGCGCCGCCGGGCCCGAGGAGCCGGCCGCCGACGGGGGCGAAGGTCGGCGGCGTGCCGTAGGCGTAGATCTTGCGCCCGCCGCGGTAGATCTGGATCCGGACGATCTGGTGGCGGATCGGGAGGAAGGCCGCGGCGATCGCCGCACGGCCGCCCGACGCCACCGCGCCGGCGAGCGCCGTCGAGTGCTGCAGCCGGCGGACGGCGTCGACGACGCCGGCCCCGCGGACCGCCTGGCGGTACACGCGCCGCGCGACGTCGGCCTCCTCGCGGACGACGGCCCCGCCGCACCCGCGGGCTGCAGCCGCGGCGACGTGCGGGGCCGGGACGGTCGCGAGCGGGCCGACGGGGGCGTGGGCGGCGCCGCCGGAGCCGCAGCCGGCCACGCCGCACGCGAGCAGCGCGGCGACGCTCCCCGTGGCCATCGGCGAGACGGACATCCGTGCAGCATGCCCGCCCGCGGGGCTCGTTCGACGCTCGGGGCGGCATCCTAGGCGGATGCCAGCACGATCCCAACGTCGTCCTAACGCGGGCGGCCGACCGCGGCGTCGACCGCGCCGGGCGGACATGTCACCGCGCCGCTCGCCGACGTCCGCGCCGGCGGCCGTCGACGAGGAGGACGGCGCCGCCGTCCGTCCGGTCGGCGCTAGGCGCCGGCTCCGGGGTGGTCCGCGGCGTCGGCGAGCCGAGGGCCCTCGGCGGCGTAGCACGCGTCGCACAGCCAGGCGCCCGCAAGGGTCGGACGGGCACGGACACGCGGCGGGCGGGAGGCGGCATGATCGCGGCCTCCGCACTGCTCGCACGCGGCGTCGTGGCCGGGCGGTGTCGCGGCACGGGGGTCACGCTCCTGCTCACCGGTCACCGGATCCAGGCTCGTCGTCGAACGTGAGCGCCACGTAACGATCCCGTGTGCGGCCTGATCGATCAGGGCGTCGGGGCGGCCGGGACGGTCAGGCGGAAGACGGTCCGCCCGTCGGCGGGCGCGAGCGTGAGGTCCCCGTCCATGCGGTGTGCGAGCTCCCGGCCGATGGCGAGGCCGAGCCCGAACCCGGGCGTCGCGTGCGACGCCCGCTCGAAGCGGAGGAAGACGCGCTCGCGGTCCTCCGGGGCGATGCCGGGACCGTCGTCGGCGACGGTCACCTCGACCGCGCCGTCGCCGCGCGACGCGACGGCGACCGCGATCTCGCCGCCGCGCTCGGGACCGTGTGAGAAGGCGTTGTCGACGAGGATCCGGATGACCTGTGCGACCGCCCCCGGGTCTCCGGACGCCCACACCTGGTCGGGGGCGTCGAGCGCGAGTGCCCTGTCCGCCTCGCCCGCGCGCAGCGCGAACTCGGCGACGACCGAGCGCGCCACCTCGCCGACGTTCACCGGCTCGCGGCGGACGGGGATGCCGGCGTCCACCCGGCTGAGGTCGAGCAGGTCGCTCGCGAGCCGGCCGAGCCGCTCGGCCTGGGCCTCGGCCCCGCAGGCCTGGCGCCGCGCGTCGGCGAGGTCGGGCGCGTCGCTGTGGAGGTCGTCGCGCAGGAGGTCGAGCATGAGGCGCAGCGACGAGAGCGGCGTGCGCAGCTCGTGGGAAGCGGTGGCGACGAACGAGCGCCGGGCCTGCTCCTCCTCCCGGAGATGGTCCTGCATCGTCGCGAGCGCGCGCGTGAGGTCGCCGACCTCGTCCCGCGTCGTGTCGGCGCGCATCTCCACGACGGGGCCGAGCTCGGCGACGCGCAGGGCGGTGTCACGCAGGGCGCGGAGGCGCCGGACGAGGCGTCCCGCGAGCAGGAGGCCGAGCAGGAGCGCGATGGCGAGGCTGATGACCGCCGCCTTCAGGAAGGCCCGCTTGACCACCGAGGCGGCGTCACGGACGTCGTTGAGCCGGCGCTCCGCGACGACGACGAGGCGCATGCCGCCGATGTGCACGGGGAGCAGCACCCGGGCCATGACGGTCGGGCCCGACCCCACGACGGTGCCTGTCGTGCTCCTCGTCCGCAGCGCGGCCGGCGGGACGCGTCGCTCGGCGCTGTCGTCCGGGTCCGTCGCGGCCACGACCTTCCCGCGGAGGGTGAGGATCGTGATCTCCGCGCCCGTCTGCCGGCGCAGCTCGCGGGCGGCGGGGAGCAGCGCCGCGCCGCCGCCACGCACGTCGGAGAGCGGGAGCTGCTCGAGCGTCGCGCGCTGGGCTCCGACCGCGGCCACGAGGGTGTCGGTGCCGTCCTGGAGCAGGCGCGACTCGAGCGGCGAGAGGAGGAGCACCGCGGCGACGGCGAGGGTGACGGCGCTCCCCAGGACGAGCGCGCCGACGAGCCGGCCGCGGAGGCCGCGCAGCACCGGGCTACCGCTCGCGGATCCGGTAGCCGGCCCCGCGCACGGTGAGGATGAGCTGCGGGTCCTCGGGGGCGTCCTCGAGCTTCTCGCGCAGGTGGCGGATGTGGACGTCGATCCCGCGCGGATCGCGGTACGCACTGTCGCCCCAGATCGCGCGCAGCAGCTCCTGGCGGTTGAACAGGGTGCCCGGCGAGAGCATCATCGCGCGCAGGACCTCGAACTCGGAGAAGGTGAGGGCGACCTCCTGGCCGGCCCGTCGCACCTCACGGCGGCGGATGTCGAGGACGATGTCCCCGGCCTGCAGGACTTCGCCGCCGAGGGCCTGGGACCCGCCGCGGCGGAGCACCGCCCGCATGCGGCTGCGCAGCTCGGCGGGGCGGAACGGCTTGACGACGTAGTCGTCGGCGCCGGCCTCGAGGCCGAGCACGGCGTCGACCTCGCCGTCACGGGCGGTCAGCATGATGATCGCCAGGACGTTCCGCCGGCGTCGCAGCTCGCGGCAGACCTCGTAGCCGTCCGGGCTTCCCGGTCCGAGCGAGATGTCGAGCAGCAGGACGTCGAACGCGCCGGTCGTCGCCTGGTCCAGCGCCGCCCGGCCGTCGGCGACCGCGACGACCTGGTGTCCCTCCCGCTCGAAGGACTCACGCAGGGCTTCGCGGAGCGCCGACTCGTCGTCGCAGATGAGGATGCGCATCGTGGAGTCGACCATCGGCGCAGACCGTACACCGGCTCCGCTCCGTCACCGCCGCCGGCACGGCGCCGGCCGCCGGCCCGGCGCCCCCGGACGGCCTCATGCGGCGGCGGGGACGGCGCGGGGGAGGCGCAGCGCCGGCTTCGGGAGCTGACCCTCCGCCCACATCGCGGCGAGGGCGGTGCGCGGGAGGGCGGCCACGCCCTCGAACAGCAGGTACCGCGGCTGCCAGCGGGGGAAGAACTTCGCGTTGTAGCGGTACAGGCTCTCGATCTGGAAGTACGGGTTGGCCCACCGCATGACGCGCCCGAGCGCGCGGTCGAGGGCGCCCGCGGGGGCCTGCATGACGCGCGCGAACGCGGCGAAGTTCAGCGACACCTCGGCGATGCCGCGCTCGCGGGCGAGTTCGATCGAGCGGACGACGAGGAAGTCGGTGAGGCCGTTCGGCGTGTCGCGGTCGCGGCGCATCGCGCTGAGCGACAGCGTGTGGCCGTCGGCCGACGGGACGAAGTGCAGGAAGGCCCGGACCGCTCCCGCCTCGTCGCGGGCGAGCACGAGCAGCGTGTCGGCGAGAACCGGGTTCGCGAGCGTGTCCATGGCCATCGAGAAGCCGCGCTCGGCCGCGCCGTCGCGCCAGCGCGCCGAGATGCCCTCGAGGGTGGCGAGCGTCGCGGCGTCGGCGGCCCCGACCGTCGTCGCCTCCGCGGTGTAGCCGGCCGCGGTGACGCGGGAGACGGCCTGCCGGACCTTCTTGATCGGCTTGCCGGTGAGCGTGAACGCCGCGGTGTCGACGAGCGCCTCGTCGCCGACGTAGAAGCGCTGCAGACCGGCGTCACGGGCGAGCTCGGAGAACGTCTCGCTCGCCCCGACGGCGCCGAGCCGCAGCCCGTGGCGCTCCGCGTGCGCGCAGACCTCCCGCAGGAGCCCCGGAAGCGCGTCCGCCGGGCCGACGGGGTCGCCGGCGAGGAGCATGACGCCGCCCTCGATGCGGTAGGCCGCGAAGGCGCGGCGGTCGGCGCTGAACAGGCGCGGGAGGTCCTCCCGGAGCTTGAAGAAGCTCAGGCTGTCCCGCCCGTGGGCCAGGACGACTTCGTGGGCCTGCCGCGACTCGGCACACGGGAGGGCGGCGGCCCGCGGCGCTCGCAGGAGCAGGTGGGCGATGCGCGCCGCGGCCATGATCGCGACGGCACCGACGATCGCGGGGATCGACGCGAAGGGACCGCTGAACGAGAACGGGCCGTGGCTCAGGGTGAGCAGCGCGACGGTCTCGTGCCACACGTTCGCGGCGGAGCGGCCCGGCGCCGTCCACAGCGCGCCGGTGACGACGGCCGCCCCCGTGGCCACCGCGCCGGCGGCGGTGAGGACGGCCTCGCGGGCGACGGTCAGCGGCACCCGGTCCTGGGCGACCGCGAACGCGCTGCGACCCCACACGAGCAGTCCGGCGAGCGCCCAGCTCAGCAGCGCCTCCTCGACGTCGAGGCCCCGGACGACGTCGAGCGCGCCGACGGTGACGAGCAGCACGATCGCGAGCGTGGCGGCGCGTCGCCGGCGCCGCCGGAGGAAGGCGGCGGCGGCCACGAGGCCGAGCCCGGCCGAGAGCGTCAGCGCGTGGGCGCTCACGATGAGCTCCGCCGGCAGGGCGGCGGCCATCACGTGCAGGCGGCCGGGGAGCTCCGGCGTGACTGCGGAGACGATGTTCACGGCGCCGACCCCGCCGACGAGCCAGGCCGAGAGGGGCGGGAGCCACGCCGCGCGGTGCGCGGGCCGCAGCGGCCGCGGCGGGCGGTGGAGCCCGACCGACCAGGCGCCGCTGTCGCGCGTGCCCGGGAAAAGGTCGCGCCAGTCCTTGGCGACGAGGTACGCGCCGGCCGCACCGGCGACGAGGGCCAGGGTCGTGCCGCAGACGCCGACGGACCACGCGACGAGGGCGCTCACCGCGACCACCAGGCCCGCGTGCCACTCGTGGATGCGGCGGCCGAGCACGTGCAGCCGCGGGCCGAGCGCGTGGCGCTCGAGGCGCAGCGGCCGTGCCCGGGCCGGGGGTGCGACGGCGGAGACTCGGGTGGCCATGCTCCGGAGGCTGCCGCACCGCGCATTGGGCCGGGCGGGGCCGGTGTGGGGATCGTGTTAGGAGCTCGCGCGGGCGCTCAGCCGGTACAGGGTCCCCGGAGGCTGGCCGGCGGCGCCGCTGACGTCGACCGCGTGGCGCCGTTCCCAGCGGATCACCGGTGCGCAGCGGGTCGACGTCGCCGCGCACGCGCTCGGGTCGATGAGGACGTACCGCACGTGGCCCGACATGACCTGCGCGGCGAGGGCGGCGGGCGTCAGGAGCGGGCGGTCGTAGAGGCTCGTGAGCATGAGGACCGGGCGGCCGTCGTGCACGATCAGCGGGCCGGCCTCGGCCGGCGCGGTGCTCGCCGTCTCGTAGCGGGCGCCGTGCTGGCGGGCGAGGAGGAAACGGCTCAGCGCGGCGACGCGGGCGGGCGCGATGTACCCCGGACGACCCGAGTCGGCCGCGCCGGTGCGGACCAGCTGCATGCTGCCGGCGAGCGGGACGAGCAGGACGGCGGCCGTCGCGAAGGCGGCGACGGCGGCGCCCGGGACCGGCCCGCGCGTGCGCCCGCCGCGGGCCGCGAAGGCGAGGGGCAGCCCGGCGGTCACGAGGACGAGGAGGACGGCGCCGGCGGCCACGCCGGCGCCCGCACCGGCGACGAACGGTCCGAGCCCCGCGGTGACCGCGAGCGCCGCGATCAGCGAGGCGCGCGCCGCTCCTCCGGCCCGCCGGGCGGAGGTGAGGGCCGCGACGGCCACGCCGATCGTCCCCGCGATCGCCGGGGTGAAGGCCTCGAGGTACCGCGGATGCAGCCGGCCGACGTGGCTGAAGAGGACGAAGCCGGTGAGCAGCCAGACGGCCAGGAAGCACACGCCGGCGCCATACCGGGCCGCGTCGCGCTCCGGACGCCCGGCCCCGGTCCGCCGCCGCTGCACGACGCCGGCGGTCGCCGCCGCCGCCCCGAGCAGGAGCGCGGCCAGGAGCACCGAGCCGACGAGGCGGCCCTCGAGCGCTCCCCCCGGCGCGAACAGACGGGCGGGCCCGGCCGGGTCCAGCCGGCGGAGCGCCGGCGTCGGCCCCACACGCAGCCGAGCGAGCCCGTTGTAGCCGAACGTGACGTCCCAGACGCTGCCGTTCGTCGAGCCGATCGGGAACGGGCGCGGCCCCGGCATGACGCTGACCGCCGTGAGCCACGACAGGCCCACCGCGACCATCGCGCCGCCCGCGGCGAGCAGGTGGAGGAGGCGGCGGCGCCACGGCGCCTCGGAGAGCAGCAGCGCGAGGACGGCGAGCCCCGGCAGCGCGACGAGCGACTCGAAGAGCTTCACCTCGAACGCCAGGCCCATCGCCGCGCCGGCTCCGGCGAGCGGCAGCAGCCGCCCGCGCGGTCCGGCCCGGACGACGAGCCAGGCCGCGGCGAGGATCAGCAGCGTCATCACCGAGTCCATCGTGTCGCTGCGCGCCGTCATCACCGACACGGGCAGCACCGCGAGCACCGACGCGGACACGAGGCCGGCACGCCGCCCGAAGAGCCGGCGGACGAGGTCGTACAGGAGCGGGATGGCCAGGATGCCCGCGGTCACCTCCGGCAGGCGCAGGGCGACGGGCGTGAAGCCGAGGAGCTTCGTGCTCGCCACCTGAAGCCACAGGTCCACGGGCGTCTTGTCGATCGAGACCTGCCCCGTGGGGTCGTAGGCGCCGTAGAAGAACGCGTGCCACGAGCGGCCCATGCTGCGGACCGCCGCGTCGTAGTAGGGATTCGCCCCGACCCGGCCGAAGTCCCACAGGCGCAGCGCCGCGCCGAGCAGCGCGACGAGCACCGGTGCCGCCCACGGACGACCACCGCTGCCCGCGGGCGGCACTGCGCCACGGGACCGGCTGACCGGCGACGCGACCGGACGAGGCCGTGCGGCGGTCGTGCCGGTCACGCGGGCCTCACCGGGAAGGGCATGGGCTCCATGGTCGCCGACGTCGCCTTGGCTTCGGTGGGGCTCGTGTTAGCGCTGCGTTGGGGTCGTGATCGCCGGCCGCCCGGGGTGGCATCGGGCGTCGAGCGTCGCGGTCGCGGTGATCGGCCATCGCGGACGCGGTGCATCGCGAACGCGAACGCGAAAGTTCGGTTATGGTCGCGAGATGCTGTGGAGGCGCCGCGTCCTGTCCATCCTCGCCGTGCTCATGCCGCTGGCGCTGCCCGGCCGCGCCGCCGCCGCGCCGCCGCCGACCGCGGTCGTGTCGATGGGGGACTCGTACATCTCCGGCGAGGGCGGGCGGTGGCTCGGCAACAGCCCGGACAACGCCGGCAGCCGGGACGGGACCGACCGCGCCTGCGTCTTCACCCTCGGCGTGTGCAGCAGCTACGACGAGAGCATGGTCTACCTCGACGGGACCGCCGCCGACGGCTGCCATCGCTCCGACGTCGCGGAGGTCCGCTCCGCCCGGCTCGCGGTGGACCGGCGCATCAACATCGCCTGCTCGGGCGGCGTCAGCAGCGACCTCTACCGCTCCACGAACGGCGGGACGTCGGCGCACGGCGAGCCGCCGCAGGCCGATCAGCTGCTGCCGATCGCCCAGCAGAACCGCGTGCGCATGATCATCGTCGCGGTCGGCGGCAACGACCTCGGGTTCGCGTCGATCGTGCAGGCGTGCTTCACCGCGTACGAGGAGCACACGGCGCCGTGCTCGCAGACGGAGGCATACCGGCTGACCCCGGACGCCCTCGCCGTCGCGCAGGCGAAGGTCGCCAAGGCGATCGACGAGATCCGGGCTGTCATGCGCCAGGCCGGTTACGCGGACGGGGACTACCGGCTCGTGCTGCAGACCTACCCGTCCGTCATCCCGCGCGCGAGCGACGCCCGGTACCTGGAGGCCGATCCCGAGCGGACCGTCTACGGCTGCCCGTTCTACGACGTCGACATGACGTGGGGCCACGACGTCGCGGCGCCCGCGATCGGGTCGATGGTGAAGGCGGCCGCCGCGTCGCGCGGGGTCGCCACCCTCGACCTGCGCAGCGCCTTCCAGGGGCACGAGTTCTGCAGCGTCCACGACGCCGCCGTGAGCCCGCTCGCCCCGCCGTCGGCGAGCACCTCCGAGTGGGGCCGGGCGCTCAGCGCGAGCACGATCACCCAGGGCGAGACCCAGGAGGTCTTCCATCCCGACGCGTTCGGCCAGCAGGCGCTCGGCGACTGCCTCGGCCTCCTGTACGCGGCACATCCGGGCAGCTACGCCTGCGCGGGCGCGCCGGGGATCACGCCCGACCAGATGACGCTCGGCCCGGCGACCGGCTGACCGGCCGGCCGGCCCTCGGCCTCCGCCGGACCCACCGCGGGGGCGCCATGCGGCCTGTCTTCTGCCGGAGACGACGTGCGCGATCCGCCGGGCCCGGCGCGGTTTGCGCGGCGGTCAGGCGCGAGCGCGCGGCGTGCGTTCTAGGTGTGAACGACGACGGGCGCCGGTGTTCCGCGATGGAACCCCGGCGCCTTTCGGTCACGTCGCCCGCGGGCCTAGCGGAGGGTGAGCGTGCCCGCGCGTGAGGTCGCGACCCGGAAATTCAGGGTCACGGCCTTGGAGCTGGTCGTGCTGTTCTGCGCCTGGACGACGAGGCGATAGCTTCCGCCGCGCAGCTTGTGGCCGTCGAACGTGGCGCCGAGCGCCAGCTTGTGACGGCCGCCGGATGCTGCCACCGTTTCGCTGCCCACCGGGCGCCATCCCCGTGCGGTCTTGCGCTGCATCGTCAGGTGCAGACCGCCGGCGCGGGCCAGCCGGTAGGTGAGCACCAGGCCGGTCGAGCGGCAGTCCATGCAGGCTGTGAGCGAGCGGGAGCGCAACGTCACGGCGCTGAGCTCTTCCGTTGGCCGGGCCGGGCCGGCCGGACCGCGAGGTCCGGTGCCGCCGTCGACGCCATTCGTCCCGTCGATGCCGTTGGTCCCCTTGGCGCCGTCGATGCCGTTGGTCCCGTTGGTGCCGTTGGTCCCCTTGGCGCCGTCGACGCCGTTGGTGCCGTTGGTGCCGTTGGTCCCGGCGACACCATTCGTGCCATTGATCCCGTTCGTCCCATCGACACCGTTGGTGGGCCCGGGTGCCGGCGCGGTTCCGGTGCCGGTGAGGGGCACGGCGACCGTCGGATGGAAGTAGGCATTGTCGGAGCTCACCAGCAGGGTCGCCTCGGCGTCGCCCGGACGCGTCGGGGAGAACCGCACCTGCAGGGTGCAGGAGCCGCCGGCGGGCAGCCGCGCGGGACAGAGGTTCTGCTGCGCGACGATCGTGAACTGGTCAGCGTCCGGGCCGCCGAGGCTCGGCGCTGAGACGTTCAGCCGCTGGTCTCCGGTGTTGAACACCGCGACGGTCTGCGTTGCGGTGCTCGTGGTGCTCATCGAGCCGAAGGCCACCGAGCCGGGCAGTACCGCGAGGTCGGCGGGCAATATGGCCGTCGCGTCAAGGCCCGTGACGATGTCGCCGCTGATGGAGTTGGACGGGAACACGAGCGTGTTCGCTTCGTCTCCGTCGCTGCCGAGCACGGGGGTGTACCTGACCTGTACCGCGCAGCTCTGACCACTGTTCAGGCTCTGGCCGCTGCAGGCGTCGCCGACGATGTCGAACGTGCCGGGATTGCCGATGTGCACGGTCCGGAGCGTGACGGGCCCGTCGCTTCCGGAGCCGACGTCGGTGAGCGTGACGGTCTGCGTGCTGCTGCTACCGGAAACCGACAGGACCTTGCCGAACTGCACCGGGCTGGGACTGACGATCACCGCACCGGAATAGCTGTAGGTCACCGTCACCGAACCATCGCCGGTGACGGTCGCTGACGCGCTGGACATGGTCACGCCGGCGGCGTCGTTGACGTAGCTGGAGCCGCCGCCACCGCCGCCGCCGCCGTCATAGGCGCTCCACATGCTGCCGCCGCCGCCGCCACCGCCGCCGTTGAATCCGCCGCCGCCACCACCGCCCCCGAGGGTGCTGGCGCCGGGCCCGGCCGCGCCGCCGCCGCCGCCCTGCAGGAAGCTGCCGGTGCCGCCGTCGATACCGTTGCCGCTTTGCGGGTTCACGCCGCCCTGGCCGCCCTGACCGCCGGCGGAGCCGCGTACGCCGCCGTTGCCGGCGTACGCCGCGGGGTCGCTGCGCATGGCGGTGCCGTCACCGCCGGTCATGTCCGCGTCGCCGCCGGCGCCTGCCGCGCCGTAGTAATCGCCTTGCGCGGCGGTGCCGAGCTGGCCACCGGCGCCGCCCCCGCCGCCTGCGACGGCGTACAGCTGTGAGCTCCCGTTCTCCGAGATGGCGCTCGCGCCGCCGCCCGCACCGCCGGCGTAGCTGTTGGACGGAGCGCCGCCGCCGCCGTAACCGCCGGCACAGCCGACCTGCAGTTGCAGCTGCTGCCCGGAGGTGACCGGCATGTTGATGTTGACGCTGTCGCCGTGGCCGCCGGTGACGCCGAATTCGTTCCCCTGTCCGGCGGCACCTCGCAGGGTGATGGTCGCTGCGACCGCGCCGTTGGGCACGGTCACGTTCTGGGCAGCTCCGGTACAGCCGTAGGTGGTCGAGGCTGCCGCTGAGGGCACCCCGATCGCCAACGCCGAAAGGGCGGCACCGAGGCCGGCTGCTGGAAGCAGGCGCTTACGAGAGCAAGCGGAGAGTCGAGACATGAGCTACGTCTTTCGGCGTTGGGTTCCGGGTCGCTGCGCAGACAGCCAACCGGTGAGAAGAGTCACGGTTGGGGCGCGGAAAGCCTGAACCGAGGACACATCGGCAGGAACACGACCGAACCTTGATCAGGTGAGTCCGAACGCGGATGCGGGCTCGGACGCGGGCTCGGCGGGCCTGACCTCTTTGTCTGCGCGCCCGCGTGGGTCGGCTTGCGCTACGGGTCAAGGTGCGCCTGCTCAGCGGCGACGAGTCCGAGCGCGCGTGACGCCGTCGGCCGGCGGCCCCTGCGCTTTCATGACCTGGCCGCCCGTCGTCGCCATGGCCCTGCGTCGGGTGTGGGAGCCGGACGTCCGCGGCCGAACCGACGACGTCGAAGCAAGGACCGCCCGCGAGCGGTCCTAGACTTGCAGGCATGAGCGCGGGCAACGAACAGGCCCCCGTCGACCAGGGGGCGATCGACGAGATCGGCCGCGATGTCGTCGCCGCCGCGCGTGAGGAGTTCGTGCGCTACGGCATCCGCCGGGCCAACATGGAAGAGATCGCGCGGCGTGCCGGCGTCGCACGGGTCACCGTCTACCGCCGGTTCGACAGCAAGACGACGCTGGTGCGCGCGGTCGTGATGGCGGACGTCCTGGACTTCGTCGAGCGGTTCGACCGAGTCCTGTTCGGCGATGGCCCGGCCGCCGAGCGGTTCGCCGACGCGACCGCCCTGTCGGTCATGGAACTCCGCCGGCACCCGCTGCTGACCACCGTGCTGCGATCTGACCCCGAGACGCTGCTCACCGCGCTCACGGTCGAGGGGCAGCCCGAGTTCGAGCTCATCAAGCACATCCTCGCGACGCGGATCACGACCCTGATCGAGGCGGGCGACATCCGTCCCGGAGAGGCGTCGCGAATCGCGGAGTTCATCCTGCGCCTGCTCTACACCACGATCCTCATGCCGTTCGGTGAGCTCCCCGGCAAGACCGAGGACGAGTCCCGCGCCTTCGCGCGCGAGTTCATCGTGCCGCTGATCATCAACCGTCCGGCCTGACCGACCACCGCCGGCTCGAAAGCCGCGGTCCGGGGCCTCTGTCGTAATACGTAGCGATAGAGAGACGAAACTGTTAGTTTGTTTCTCATGCACCGCATGGGTTCCGCCGACGAGCTTGACGTCGCCGTCATCGGCGCCGGACTCGCCGGGATCTGCGCGGGGATCAAGCTCCGCGAGGCCGGGCAGCGATTCGTGATCTTCGATGCCGCTGACGACATCGGCGGCACGTGGCAGGCCAATCGGTATCCCGGCGTGGCGGTCGACATCCCGTCCGTGAGCTACTCCTACTCCTTCGAGCCGAACCCGCAGTGGACGCGGGTGTACGCCCCGGGCGCCGAGCTGAAGGCCTACGTCGACCACTGTGCCGACAAGTACGCCCTGCGCCCGCATCTGCGGTTGGGCACCGAGGTCCTCGCCGCCACCTTCGACGAGACGGCGGAGCGGTGGGCACTCACGCTGGCCGGCGGCGAGACCGTGACGGCGCGGTTCGTGATCGGTGCCTGGGGCGGGCTCGTGCAGCCAAAGCTTCCGGACATCCCCGGGCTCGACGAGTTCGCCGGCGAGATGCTGCACACCTCGGCCTGGACGGATGAGACCGACGTCGACGGCCGCCGCGTCGCGGTGATCGGGACGGGCGCCACGTCGGTGCAACTCGTGCCTTCGATCGCTCCTCGGGTGTCCCATCTGAGCGTCTTCCAGCGCACGCCCGTCTGGGTGCTTCCGCGCCTTGACCTCCCGGTCCCCGCGGCAGCCAGGTTCCTCTTCCGGACGCTGCCGGTGACGCAGTGGCTCCTACGGATGGGGGCCGGCGCTGCGAGCGAAGTGATCTTCGCCCGGGCGGCGACGCATTACCGCACGATGGCGCAGGTCGTCCGCGCGATCGAGGGTCTCGGGCGGTGGTGGATCCGGCAGCAGGTCGCTGATCCCGTGCTGCGCGAGAAGCTGACGCCGACCTACGGCTTCGGCTGCAAGCGGCCGACGATGTCCAACGCGTACCTGCCGGCGTTCGGGCGCGACAACGTCGAACTGGTGACCGAGGGCATCGAGCGGGTCACCGCGGACGGGGTCGTGACCGTCGACGCGCGCCTGCATCGCTGCGACACCCTGGTGCTCGCGACGGGGTTCAAGGTCTTCGAGCTGGGCGGCGCGCCGCCGATGCCGGTGGTCGGGCGTGACGGTGTCGACCTCGGCCCGTTCTGGGACGAGCAGCGCTACCAATCCTATGAGGGGGTCAGCGTCCATGGCTTCCCGAACCTCTTCCTCATGAGCGGGCCCTACGCGCTCGGCGGGCCGTCGTACATCTTCATGATCGAGACGCATGTGCGCCACGCGCTGCGCTGCATCACCGAGGCGGGCCGCCGGAACGCGGCGACCGTCGAGGTCCGCCCCGAGGCCCACGACGCGTACTTCGCGGACATCCTCGAGCGCCAGGAAGGCACCGTCTTCCTCAACAACAACTGCGGCTCGGCCATGAGCTACTACTTCGATCGTCACGGCGACGCGCCGATTCTGCGCCCGGCGAGCGGGGCGGAGATGTGGTGGCGAAGCCGCACGTTCGACCTCGATCACTACGAGTACGGGGCCCCGACAGACGGGGCGTCGAGTCCGGCAGCCGAGGCGGCAGTCGCGACCTGACGCACCGCGCCCCGGTCGCGGGCACGACCCACGCCGCTCGATGCCTGATCAACACAGTCACGATCACTGGAGACACACATGACCGCCACGCTCGACACGCCGCTCCCTCCGCGCCTCCAGGGTCCGGGCGCGGTCGGCGATCTCGCCGGCGCGCTCGAACACTCGCCGCTGGTTCCCGGCCTGCTGCCGGGCACGCTTCGACGAGGGATGGGCGTGGTTCACGCCGCCGAGTACTGGGCCCGTCCGGACCGGTTCATCCGCCGCTGCATCGATGCGCCCAAGCGCTTCACGCTCGACCTCCCCGGGGCCGGCACGATGATCGGCCTGCGTGACCCCCACGACATCAAGCAGGTCTTCACGACGGGTGCATCGACGCTCACGATGACCTCGGTGAGCCGCAAGTTCTTCCCGCACGCGGAGATCTTCGGCGAGGACTCGATCATCGGATATGAGGGCGCGCAGCACTACTCGATGAAGCGGCTCGCCGCCCCGTCGATGCACGGCAAGGCGCTGGCCAGTTACGAGGAGGCGTTTCGCCTGCGCACCGAGGAGGCGCTCGCACGCTGGCCCTACGGCACGGCCGTGCCGTTCCGCACGATGGTCGCCCCGATCGCGCTCGAGATCATCCTGACCACGATCGTCGGCGTCACGGACCCGGCGCGCCTCTCCGTCCTGCGCGAGCGCGCCCAGGACCTCCTCAAGGCGATCTCGACGACGAAGTTCGCCCTGCAGACGGTGTGGGCGACGACCCGCGGGGGCGTATGGGACGGGAACTACTCCGACATCGTGGCGGCCCGGGCGGCGCTCGACGCCGTCGTCGCCGCGGAGATCCGTGATCGCCGCAACGGCAACCTCCCGGACCAGCCCGACGTCCTGCAACTGCTCCTCGATACCCGGACCGAGGACGGCGAGGCGTTCTCGGACGTGTTCCTGCACAACACGATGGCCGGGCTTCTGATCGCCGGCTTCGAGACCACGGCGACGACGCTGGGCTGGACCGCGAACCTCATCACCCGCGAGCCACGAGTCCTTCAGCGCCTCGAGGACACCGTCGACAGCGGCGACGACTCCTACGCCGAGGCGGTCGTGACGGAGACGCTGCGGCTGCGGCCTCCGGGCGTGTTCACGTTCCGCGGGGTGGTCGCGCCGTTCACGTTCGACGACGGCCTGACGTTGCAGCCCGGCTCGGTGCTCGCACCGATGCTCGGCCCGATGATGCGCGACCCCGACGTGTACGACGCGCCCGAGGAGTTCCGGCCCGAGCGCTTCGTCGACGAGCGGCCGGGGACGTACACCTGGACCCCCTTCGGCGGCGGCTCGCGGCGCTGCATGGGCGGGGCGTTCTCGATCGCGGAGATGCGGGTGATCCTCGCGACCATCGTGCGCCAGGCGCGCTTCCGCGCGGTCGACACGCCGCCCGAATCGATCGGGCGGGCGAACATCATCCTGATCCCCAAGGAGAACGCGATCGTGACCCTCGATCGCCGTACGCCTGCCGCGCGGCGGTCGGCCCACGCGCGACCCGCGCAAACCGCGTCGGGCATCACGGGCGCGTAGCGCCTTGGCGCACGCGGTGAAGCTCGGCGTCCCGGCAGTCCTCCGAACAAGGAAAACCCCGCCAGCAGCGGGGCTTTCGTACAAGCGGGCGACCGGGTTCGAACCGGCGACATTCAGCTTGGAAGGCTGACGCTCTACCAACTGAGCTACACCCGCGCGCTGGAGGGGATGGTAGACGGTGCGGGGGCGGGGCGCGCAGGCGCGGCGCCGGTCAGGGGCGGGCGCCGCGGAACGCCGCCCGCACCGCGGCGAGCGCGGGCTTCGGCCGGCCGGCGTAGTCGTAGAGACCCTTCTCGTTCAGGCCGGGGGTGAGGACGAGGCCCGGGTGGGCGTCGAGCACCGAGCCGCCGCGGAAGTCGGGCCGCAGGGCGTGGTCGCGGAGGAGCCAGAGCAGCTCGCCGCTGATGCCGGGCAGCCCGCGCAGCATGGCGACGCGACGCGCGAGCAGGTCCGCCTGGAAGCCGACGCCGCCGAACTGCTGCGCGGGCACCCGCCGCGTCCCGGCGGCGCCGAGCTCGGTGACGACGATCGGCTTGCCGGGGAAGAGCGCGCGCAGCCCGGCGAGCCTCGCCCGGACCTCGTGCGCCTGCGCGCGCCGCCCGAGGTCGGTCCCCTCGTACCAGCCGGTGTAGTCGGTCACCCCGAGCGCGTCGACGGCGTCGAACATCGGCCCGCCGGTCCGCGTGAGGTGCCGGCCCCAGAGGTCGATCGCGACCGGCCGGCCCGGGTCGCGGGCGTGGAGCGTGCGGGCGGTCCGCACGACGTAGCCGACCTGCCGCGGGCGCCCGTTCCCGGCCACCTCGTTCGTCAGGGTCCAGGCGACGACGCTCGGGTGTGCCTGCTCGAGCTCGGCGGTCCGCAGGGCGCGATCGGTCGCCGCGCCGACGCTCCGCGCGTGGAAGCCCGACGGCGTCTCCCACGGCCCGAGCTCCTGCCAGACGAGGATGCCGGCGGCGTCGAGCCGGTCGAGCATCGAGGCGCTGAGCGGCAGCTGCGAGCGGGTCGCGTTCGCGCCGGTGGCGACGAGCTCGCGGACGGTCCGTGCCTCGTCGGCGGCGGTCATCGCGTCACCGTGGCCCTCGATGTCGGCGGGGAGGCCGACGCCCTGCAGGCGCAGCGTCCGGCCGTTGAGCCGGAGCTTCGCGCCCCACCAGCGCAGCTCGCGGAGGCCGACGTACGTCCGCAGCGTCGCCTGGCGCCGGACGCCGAGCGTGAGCGCGTAGCGCCGCGGGTGGGCGGCCGACCACAGCGCCGCGCCGCGCACGATGACCGTCGCGTGCACGGGACGCGAGTCGTCCGGCGGCACCCGGACCGCACGGAAGCGGACGGGGAGGCGGACGCCGTCCCGCGTGAGGACCCCGGTGACGGCGAGCCGACGCGGCCCCGCCAGGCGGTTGCGGACCCGGGCGCTCACGCGGACGACGGCGTCACGTCCGCGCAGCCGCGTGAGTACGCGGAGCGCGCCGAGCTCGCTCTCGCCCAGGCGCGTGAGCGTCACCGGCCCGTTCAGCCCGCCGTAGTTGAACCAGCCGCGCGCGTACCCCGCTGCGACCTGGGCCAGCGGATCGCGCCAGTCCACGCGGACGGCGACGGTGTGGACGCCGGCCGTGAGCGACGCCCCCGCCGTGAACGGCTCGTACGCGCCGACGTGGCGGCGGACGCGAAGCCCGTCGACGTAGACGGTCGCCGCGAAGTGCGCGGACGCGAAGCCCAGCGAGTAGCGGGCGGTGACCGGCACGTCGATCGTCCGCGCGTACCAGCCCACCGAGCCCGCGTAGGCACGCTCGGCCCCCGGCCCCGTGACGTGGCGCGCATTCGGTGAGTAGGGCACGGTCACGACGCGCCCGCCGAAGTGGCCGTCGGCCCAGTGGCGGGCAGCACCGCGGTCGCCGGGGTCGCCGCGGTAGTGCCACGCGCCGAGCGTGACCGGTGCGCTCCCGGCCGGCCCCGCGCCGAGGGTGAGGAGGACGCGCGCGGTGCTGCCCGGTGGCGGCGGCGTGCCCGTGGTCGCCACGCGCGCGGGCGCCGCCGTCGTGCCGGCCCCGCGGTCGCCGTCGCCGTGGCCGTGGCGCGTCGCGAGCGCCACGCCCGTGCCGGCGAGCAGGACGGCGACGAGGAGGCCGAGCGCGCGGCGGCGGAGCGGCACCCGGCGGCCTCAGCGCGCCCGCCGCACGCGGTAGGCGACCCACACGCCCTCGCCCGGCCGCGCGACGTCGCGCAGCTGCGCGTTCTGCAGCCCGGAGCGGGGGACGGCGAAGCGCGCGCCGCGGGCCCAGCACGCCTTTCGCGCCTGCGCGAAGGTGACCGTCCGGCGCGTGAGGCGCCAGCGGGGGACGCCCGACGGTGCCGGCGTCACGCACGCGGCGCGGCGGCGGACCGCGCACGACCCCGTGGCCCAGCGCCCGTCGCCGCGCTGCCGCGCGCACCCGGGGGCCGCGGGCTGCCCGTCGGCCCAGCTCCAGATCGTCGCCGCGAGCCGCCCGTCGTCGGGCAGCAGCTGGTCGAAGCCGAAGAGGTTCACGCCGCACGCCGTCATGGCGGCGACCTTCGCGGGGGTCAGGGCCTCGGGGTCGACGGGGGCGCGGGTCGGGTCCACGACCGTGGCAACGAGCGTCGAGTCCTCGTAGTAACGGACGAGCTTCGCGTGGTACGTCGCACGGGCGTAGCTCGCGTCGCACGCCGGGTACGGGCGGTAGCGGGCGACGCTGCCGCTCTCGACGTGATCGGCGTTCCAGTCGAAGACGTCGCCGGCCCAGCCCTTCGCGCACGAGCCGACGAGGATGACGCGGGCGCCCGACGCGCGGACCTGGGCCCGGGTGACGTCGAGCGGGAGCGGCGTGCAGCCGTTGGCCGCCCGCGCCGCGGCGTCCGGCCGGTAGATGAGCGAGCGCCCGTCGGTGCCGCGCAGCTGCGTGTCGAGGGTCGAGATCGCCGACGCGTACGCCGCGGCGCTCTTCATCTCGTCCTCGAGGTAGAGGAGGAGCACCTCGTTCTCGTGGCCCGGCGCGTTCAGCCACGTGACGACCTCCGGCAGGATCTGGGTGAACGGCGGCTCGGTCGTGCAGCCGGCGTCGAGGCTGTCCGGCCCCTGGCCGTGGCAGACGATGACCTGCCGGCCGCCGGCGCGGGGGAGGTAGTGCAGGTCGAGCTCGATCGAGCGAACGTCGACGTCGAGCTGCTGCGTGAGCGTCAGCTGCTGGTTCGAGTCCGACCGCGAGAGGGTCGGGCCGTTCGCGATCGCGTTGAACGAGTTGTGCGTGCCGACCCACGGGGCCTGGCCGAGCGGCAGGGCGTCACCGAGCCGGTACTGCAGGACGGCGGCACGGTGGACGGCCGACTGCAGGTACGCGTCGCGCGCGTGCTGCGTGACGACGTGGGCGAGCGGCAGGGTGCAGTCGGTGTCGGGGACCCCGGCGGCGCGGCACTCGGCGGCGGCCGCGTCGGCGAACTTCCCGAGCAGGGTGCAGGGCGCCGCGATCGGGCTCAGCGGCGTGCACGCGGCGGTCGGGGAGGCCGGGGCCGGCGCGGTCGTCGTCTGCGCCGCGGCGGTCGCGGGCGTGAGCGCGACGGCGGCGGCGACGGCGAGGGCGGCGAGTACCGCGTTCAGGATCGGGCCGGGACGGGCGGCGCGGGGGCGGACGACCATCGCCCGACCTTCCCACATCGGCCTCGCGCCGACGTGCGGTTCGGCGCGATCGCGGTCGAGGCCGAACGGAGCGTGCGACGCAACACGCGTGGTCTGCGACAGCCCTGCGCCGCCGGCGTGACGGAAGACGCGCGACGCGGCCGACCGGTCCCCCGCCGGCCGCAGGATCCGCCGCATCACCTTTCCACCCCGACCCGGAGCGCCCTTCATGCCCGTCGTCTCTGCCCGCATCGCCGTTCGCGCGGCCGTCCTCTCCACCCTCGGCCTCGGCTTCGCGCTCGCGGCCCCGCCGACGACCCCGGCGGCCGCCGCCGGCGCGATCGCACCCGACACCGTCCTCGTCCACCCGAGCGGCGCGCGCGGGGCCCACGCCCTCGCCACGAGCCCCGACGTCGCGGGGACCGTCGCGCAGCTCCCGGGCGGCGCGCGCCTCGTCCGCGTCGACGGCGACCCGCGCGTGGTCGCCGCTCGGCTCAAGCGCCGCCGCGGCATCAGCTGGGCGGAGCCGAACGTCCTGCTGCGGGCGAGCGCCGCCGCCGGACCGCGCGCGGCCGCGGCGCCCGCGCCCGCGCCCGAGCCCGAGGTGACGCCGAACGACCCGCTCCTCCGTCAGCAGCCCGACCTCGCCGCGATCCATGCGCCCTACGCGTGGACGGCGCTGAACCTCGGCGGCTTCCCCGACCGCGGCGGCGTCCCGGTCGGGATCGTCGACACCGGGATCGACGCGGGGCACGAGGACCTCGCCGGCCGCATCGCCGCCTGTGGCACGGCGCAGGACGGCAAGGTCGCCGCCGGGAGCTGCGCCGACGACGAGGGGCACGGCACCCACGTCGCGGGCACGATCGGCGCCCGCACCGGCAACGGCGCCGGGATCGCGGGCGTCGCGTCCGACTCTCCGCTCATGGTCTGCCGGGCGCTGACGGCGGACGGGGGCGGGACGACCGCCGACGTCGCGGCGTGTGTCGCCTGGCTCCACGACCAGGGCGCGAAGGTCATCTCGATGAGCCTCGGCGGCCCCGCGTCGAAGACGCTCGCCGCCGCCGTCACGCAGGCGTACGCGCGGGGCGGGCGCGGCGGCTCGCTCATCGTCGCCGCCGCCGGCAACGACGGGAACACGAGCGTCGAGTATCCGGCGGGCCTCCCGCAGGTCGTCTCGGTCGCGGCGGTCGACGACGCCGGCGCCCACGCCCCGTTCTCCAACAGCAACGCCGACGTTGAGCTCGCCGCCCCCGGCGTCGACGTCCTCTCGGCGCGGATCGGCGGCGGCTACGTCCGCGAGTCCGGGACCTCGATGGCGACCCCGCACGTCGCCGGCGCCGCGGCCCTCATCTGGTCGGCCGACCCGAGCGCGTCCGCCTCCACGATCCGCACCCGCCTGGACCACGCGACCGCCGACGCCGGGGCCCCGGGCCGCGACCCGGACTACGGTTTCGGCCGCCTCGACCTCTCCCACCAGACGCCGGGGACCTGACCCTCACGACCGCCCGCGAACCCCGTCGGTACACTCCCGCTCGTCACGGGGAGTGGCGCAGTCTGGTAGCGCACCCGGCTGGGGGCCGGGCGGTCGCAGGTTCAAATCCTGTCTCCCCGATCACACGAAAGCCCTGCAAATGCGGGGCTTTCGTCGTTCTGTGGCGGTGAAGATGGCCGGGCGCCGTGTACTGTTGATGTACCGTTTGTCCGCGGCTGACGACGTTGTAGATCTATCCGTGGAGCCCGAGTCGCGGGCATGGCGGGTGGGCCAGACGCCCGTGGAGGTCCCGCTGCTCCGGCGCGCGGCGCCAGCGTTGGTCGGCGTGGGGTGGAGCTATTCAGAGCGTCGCGCGTCGCCCGCGGTGATGCGCATCCTGCGGTGGAGGCCGCCGCGTGGCTTTTGCGACACGCCTGATACCCGACTGTCGGTATGCGATCAGCCATGGGATTCGGTCGCGTGCACCGTGGCGATACTCGCCCCTGCAAATCGGCAGGGGTGGCGCCAGTGCTCCATGACAACGCGATAGGCGAGTAGGCGGTCGGGGTGCTGAACCCGGACCGTTCGCCCTCGCCGCTGCGTGAGGCCGCCGCGGACGCGGAGTATCGGGGGCACCGCGACGCCGTGTTGACGACGTTGCGGCTGGGGTTCCCGCCGAGCCTGGATCGCGAGGACATCCTGCACCAGGCGTGGTTGGAGCTGCTGCAGCGGCGGGCGCGTGGGGAGAAGATCGAGAACACGCGGGCGCTCCTGCGGGAGATCGCGGTGTCCCGCGCCTACGATGCGCGACGCCGTCCGCCGCCGGAGCCGGTCGATCCGGCGGATGCCGTGTTCACGTCTGCCGAGGACGACGCCTCGTCGGTGGCGCATCAGGCTCAAACACACCTCGACGCGGACGCCCTACGTTCGGTCATCGATTCGCTCGAGCCGCGCGAAGCCGCAGTGCTGAAGATGCGCTTCGAACTGCAGCTCACCGGTCCCGAGATCCAGAAGCGGCTTGGCGTCAGCTCGTATGTCTACGAGCAACTCGTCACCCGTGCCTACAAGGCCGTGCGCGAGCAGGTCCTTCCCGACGCAAGTGGCGAGACCCCGTGGCAGCGACGACAGCGGAGCCTGCTGCTCGTGTGCGAGATGGGCATCGCCTCCTCGGCGCAGATCGAGCAGGCGCGGCTCATGGTCCAGCGCGATCCGCGCTGCCGGGCGATGTTGCGGTCGATGCGCGCGGCGCTGCGCGATGTCGCTGCGGCGCTGCCGTTGCCGCCGGGTGTCGAGGAGGTCGAGCACAAGCGGCGGCCGTTCGGCTTTATCGCTGACTGGGCTGATCGCGCGGTCGCCGCGGCGCGTGATGTCTTCCCCGGGGGTGGACCGGCGCGCCCGTCGGCCGGTCCTCTTGTGGAGCAGGCGAGCGGAGGTCTGGCGGGCGCGCTGGGACTCGGTGGTGCGGCGAAGGTGGTTGCGGCGTGCATCGCGCTCGGTGGCACGGCCGCCGTGTGCATCCACGAAGTGCTTCCGACGGACGTGGGGAAGCCGGACCGTTCGGTGCCTCCTCACCATGTGGCTCGACCCCGCGTGATGCCTGTCGTCGCGTCGACGACTTCGCAGCCCGTCACCGGTTCGCAGGTGAGGCCGACGCATGCGCAGGTGATGGCGCGGGCCGCGGTACGGCATAAGGAGACGCCGGTGAGTTCGCCGGCGGCGACGGCGGCGCCGTCGCCCGTGCCGGCGGGGACGACCGAATTCGGTCCCGGAACGTCAGGGAGCGCACCAAATACGCCGATTCCGGCCGCCGCACCAGCAAATGGGGGTGGGGAGTTTGCTCCGTGACAGCGTAGTAGTGCTCCGTTAGGTGTCGTTGAGGTAGGGGGTGTCGGGCGGCAGCCGTCTGCGGCAGGTCGGGCATGTCCCGTGCCAGCAGGCCAAGAGCGTTTGCAGCTCCCGAACGACCTCGAACAGTGAGGTCAGGCGGCCGCCCGGCGTTGAGGTCGCCGCAGTCGTTCCAGGGTCAGGAAGCCGTGCGCGACGGAGACGAGGGTTGTGTGGTGGTGCCAGCCGGGCCAGGAGCGGCCTTCGAAGTGGTCTAGGCCGAGGGCGTCTTTGAGCTCGCGGTAGTCCTGCTCGATCCGCCAGCGCAGCTTCGCCAGCGCGACGAGGTCCGCGATCGGCGTGTCGTCGGGGAGGTCGCTGATCCAGAAGTCGGTCGGGGCGCTCTTGCCTTCGGGCCACTCCGCCAGCAGCCACCGGACCGGCAGATTGCCGTCTGCGTGGGCGCTGCGCAGCTTGATGTTGCAGAGCTTCACGCGGATCGCGGTGAAGCGCGAGGCCAGCTCGCCCTTGGTGCCCTGGCGCCAGCAGATCCGCAGATAGGCGTCCTCGCCGACCTCGGCCGCCAAAGCCGCGACGCTGCTGAACGGTCGGCGGTAGCGCGGCGCGGGCGGCCGTCCTTTGCCGGCGTAGGTCGGCGTCTGCGGCTCGGTGCTGGCCGGGAGCGCCGACGTGGTGCCCTTGACGTCCAGCACGTAGCGGATGTCGCGCTCTTCCAGGCCGATGCGCAGCTCCGTCACGTCACCGTAGGCGGCGTCGCCGAGCACCGGCGGAGCCTGCAGCCCCCACGCCTGAAGCTCGTCGATCATGTCCAACGCGAGCTGCCACTTCGGCCGATGCACGACGTCGTCGGGGACTTTGCAGCCGGCGCGGCGCGGGTCCTCGTTCCACGACTCGGGCAGGAACAGACGCCAGTCGATCGGGCACGACGCGTGCACGGTGGCGGCGGTGATCGAGACCCCGATCTGGCAGTTGCCGACCTTCCCCAAAGCGCCGGAGTACTGGCGCGCCACGCCGACTGACTTGTCGCCGAACTTCGGAAAGCCGGTGTCGTCAATCACCCAAGCCGCCGGCACGATCGCCTCGCTGAGCCGGACCGCCAAGCGCTTACGCACCGGTTCCCACCGCCACGGCGACTGGTTGACGAACTGCTGCAAGCACTGCTCATCGCCATCTTCCAGGCGGGCAGCCATCGGCTCGATGCTCTTGCGCTTGCCATCGAGCATCAACCCCCGCAGATACACGCCGCCCCACCGCCGCTGATCGCGACGCACCATTGGCTCGAACATGTCCTCCGCGAACGCCTCAAGCCGCGGCCGCACCCGCGCCAGCTGCTTGTCCGAGAGACCGGCCACCGACCCGATCTTGACCTGCCCCGCCGACGAACTCATGCACAAGAAGTTCGCCAAGACTCCATAACCTCCTGCAACAACCTAACGGAGCACTACTAGACAGGTGTTGATCGACTCGGAGGCCCACATGCTTCGTCGCACCATCACCGTCCTGCTGTTCCTCATCGCGCTGTTTCTGCCCGTAGCGGTCGCCGCGCCTCCGGCTTCTGCCAACGGCTACGACCTCCACGCCTGCGACGCCACTTGGAGCTCACCGGCCAATAACGCGTTTGCCGCGGTCGCCGATCCTGGGATGACCGCGTACAGCGAATGCCCGGCCGGGAAGGGCATGGTCGTTCGGAACGTCTACGACGGCGGCACGACCAGCGCGTTCCAGGGTGCGTATCTCATCCTCGACGCCCCCACCGGGACCAGCATCGGGTCGATCGACTTCGACGCTGGCTATCAGCGTCACGATTGCTCGTACAACGTCGCGCTCGTCGCCAGCGGGCCGGACTTGGGAGGGCACGACGTCTGGGGTACGGGTCCCGGCCAAGGATGCGACAGCTTCGAGACACCGGGCGAGGGGAACTTCTTCCCGAACCGATGGTCCGCGAGCGTGGGGCCAGCCGGCTGCGGATGGAAGTCCGTTGTGGGGCGGCGTCGTGTTCCCGCAGCGGCGTCGCGGCGGTTCGTTTGCGCAACGTCGTCGTGCACATGACCGACGGTGCCGCGCCCTCGTTCGCGAACGGGCGCGGTGCGCTCATGACCTCCGACGGCTGGCTCTCGGGAACGCAGAGCGTCGGCTTCGACGCGAACGACGGGTCCGGGGTCCAGGAGGCAACCGTGCTCCTCGACGGCAAGACCGTCGCCCAGCACAGCGCGAGGTGCGACTTCACCCAGCGCTCGCCCTGCCCGCAGGCGACGGTGAATGAAACGTTCCCGACCGCGGGACTTGGGGCGGACGGTGACCACGTCGTAGTTCTGCGCGCGACCGATGCTGCGGGCAACGCTGCGACGGTGAGCCGCACGGTGCATATCGACAACACTCCTCCGGACGCGCCGTCCGCCCTCACGGTCGATGGTGGTGACGGTTGGCGCCAGACGAACTCGTTCGACGTTCACTGGACGGCGCCGGCACCGCAGGCGGCGGCGCCGATCGCCGCAGCCTCCTGGCAGCTGTGTCCTACGGGAGCGACGACGGGCTGCGTGAAGGGCACCCAGGCGGGCGCCGACATCACATCGCTGACCGGCCTCCGGGTCCCCGCGCCGGGAGCTTGGACGCTGAGTGTCTGGCTCGTCGATGCTGCCGGGAACCAGGATCAGCGGTTGGCGGCTCCGCCGGTCACGCTGCGATTTGACGATACGAGCCCGGTCGTCGCGCTGGAGCCGTTGAGTGCCGATGACCCGACGCTCATCACAGCCCCGGCCACCGACTCCGGGTCGGGCATCGCCGGCGGCACGATCTCGATCCGGCGGATGGGCTCCACCACCTGGACCGCACTTCCCACGACCGTCGATGGCGGCGCGCTCGCCGCGCGCCTCGACGACGAGCACCTCGCTGACGGGACCTACGAACTGCAGGCGGTGGCTCAGGACGCGGCCGGTAACCAGCGAGCGGCCACGACGTTCACCGGCGGCCAACCAGCGCAGATCACGCTGCCGCTGCGGCTGAAGACGCGGCTGCGCGCGGGCGTCGTGCAGCGGTCGGGGCATCACGTCCGTCTGGTGCGCGCGGCGTACGCAGGCTACGGACGGCTCGTCCGAGTACGAGGACGTCTGACGACGCCGGAGGGGAACCCGATGCAGGGTGTGCCGGTCCAGGCATACAGCCGGGTCCGCGACGCCACGTCGCCGCCAAGGCTCATCGCGACAGTCACGACGTCGAAGACCGGGCGCTTCTCGTTCCTCGTCCGTCGCGGTCCGAGCCGCTCGATCCAGATCAGGTATGCCGGCGCCGCGCAGATCCGCAGCGCGACGCAGCAGGTCATTCTGAACGTCCGGGCCGCCACGTCGATCCGGCCGGACCGTCACTCGTTCGTCAACGGCGAGACGGTGCGCTTCACCGGGCGCGTGCGCACGGGACGGATCCCGGAGAAGGGCAAGCTCGTGGCGCTCGAGGTGCTGGTCCGCGGCCGGTGGCGGACGTTTGCAACGACTCACGCGTCGCGGCGTGGCCGCTGGCGGTACGACTATCGCTTCGACGGGACGCGTGGTCTGCAGCAGTATCGGTTCCGCGCCGCTCTCCCGCGTGAGGCGGGGTATCCCTTTGCCGCAGGTGGATCGCGGATCGTCCGCGTCCGGGTCCGCGGTGTCTGACGATGAGGAGACGTTCATGACGCGCCTGAAGTCCCGACTGACCTACGCCAACGTGACTGCGAGCATCGCGCTGTTCGTCGCGCTCGGTGGAAGCTCGTACGCCGCACTCTCGCTGCCGCGCAACAGCGTTGGGACCAATCAGATCCGAACCGGAGCGGTCGGCTCGAGCGAGATCCGCAACCACTCCGTCGCGCTCCGCGACATGAGCAGCGGCGCGCAGCGCGCACTCCGCGGCGCGATAGGGCCCGCCGGCCCCGCCGGCCCTACGGGACCGCCGGCGGCGCGCGACTTCGAGGTCGTCAGTGGGGCGGGAGCCCTCATACGGGGGACGGCCGTGAGCGGCGGCCGGGCTGGGTCGCCGGGGACCTACACCGTCGCCTTCGCCGCGCCGACGACCGCGTGTGCGGTGACCGCCTCCCTCGGGTCCACGGACGCGACCGTGGTCCCAGCGGGACGCGTCACCACGAGCGTGCAGGGCGGCATGATCGGCGTCCAGACCTACGACGCGGCCGGCGCGCCGGCCGACCTTCCCTTCAATCTCATCGTCGCCTGCTGAGCCGCGCGACGACGCTTAGGCCGGAGGTGCCGTCCCGCGGCGCCGCCGGCCTTCCCGGCCCACGTCGTCCACAACGACATCCTCAACGGCGAGAACCCGCGCGGCTCGCTGCCGGCCCGATACGCGAACCGATGGGGGAGCCCAGACCGATCGCGCGGTAACCGCGCGAGCTGGAGCGGCGCTCTGGTGCGCCGGCTGTGGGGCACGTCGGTGCACGAGATACCCAGACGGCGCGGGACCAGGGGGGCGCGAGCACCGGTGCCGCGACGAGGCCAGATCGCCGCGAGCCGCGTTCCGACGTTCGGGCACAGCAGTCGACGCGCTGGCCCCGCTGAGCCCCCGGTAGGCGCGGCCCGGGGCCCGCCGTTGTCAGATAGCCGACAGGGGTCGCAAAGTCACCCTGGGGTGTTTGGTCGCTCGCACGCCTAGACCTCCGATGCTTCACCTCGGTCCTCGCTACCTCCGCACTGTCGAGATCTGCGGTCAGCCCGCCGCGCTTGAGCCGCTCACGCTCCCCGGCAGGCGTCCCGACCTGTCGAGCATCGCGGCCGGGGTGCTGTGCGTCGGGTTTGTGGCGGGCACTGTCGCGCTCGGGAGCGTCGTCCTCCGGCATGGGCCCGGGACGACCGCTCGGGTGGCGGACTCGCGGACGTCCCCGGCGGCGCCGGTCATCACCGGCGCGGTGGTGCACGACCCGCGGGTCGTGCCGAACCGCCGTCGCCGGGGCGGGCGGCGCCCGCGACGTCACGCGCCCCGGAGGCCACGACGCCAGCGAGCCACGCCCGAGCCGGACAAGGTCCGACGGGCGCGCCCGATCTTGCCGGTCGCACCACCCGCGCCGCCTATCGCTCCGCCGCAGGCCCCGCGCTCGCCGGCGCCGCCGCCTTCCGCCGCGCCCCGGGTACGCGGTGGCGTGATCGATCGGGAGTTCTTCTGAGATGGACGCGCTTCCGCAGATCCCGCTTCGCGTCGTCCGTGCGAGTGGCCGGGCCCCCCGTGTCGCCCTGCTCGCAGCCTGCGCGGTGCTTACCGTCGGCGGCGCGCTGCGCCTCGTGTCGCCGCCTGCTGCCCGGACGATCCGCACGGTCGCCGTCGGGCCCCGCGGCTACGTCGCGCAAGAAGGTCTCGCTCAGCGATTTGCGATGGCGTACCTGACGCTCCAGCCGGGGCGCGAAGACGTCCGGAACCGTCGGCTTGCGGCACTCGGATTCGCCGATCCGCAGGTGGCTGAAGACCGGGCGGGACGCGTCATCCGGCGTGTGGTCTCGACCGTCGTGTTGGCTGCGGTCCCGGAAGGCGGCGGCGTCGTACGCGTCACCGTCGGTATCGACGACGGGCAGGACTGGACATATCTCGCGGTGCCGGTCCGCAGCGCGTCGGGCCGGCTCTCGGTCCCGACGAGCCCGGCGGTCGTGGGGCCCCCTCCGGTCGAGTCCGACCCGCTCGCCCCGAGCGAGGACGAGGTCCAGGACTCGGGCCTGAAGCAGGTCGCGACTCGCGTCGTCGGCCACTACCTGGCCGGGGATCGCAGCGATCTCGAAGCCGACCTCGTCGCTGGCGCGTCGCCGGCGCTGCCCGCCGCGGGCTGGCGTCTGGCGACGGTCGACGCGGTCACCTGGGTCGTGCCTTCGCGTCGAGTCGCCGCGGTCGTCGAGACCACGGGCCCGGCTGGCCTGCGGCTGACCTTTCGCTACGAGCTTGCCGTCGTCCGCCGCGGCGGGCGGTGGCTCGTCTCCGCCGTGTTCACCACCCCCAATCCCAAGGAGCAGACCAGATGACCAGCCAGCTCGCCTCCGTCCTCGCGGCGGCCTCGACCACGAACTTCGGACACAACCTCGGCGAACAGGCGAAGGGCCTCGCGGTCGCGTTGTTCCTCGCGGTCGCGGGCCTCGTCGCGTTGCCGGTGCTCGGCCGCCGCGACGTCAATGGCGGCGTCGTCCTCGCTCTCCTGGTCATCGTGCTCGGTGGGTTCGTGTTCGCCCAGGGGAGCGTGCAGCAGGTGATCGTGTCCCTGTGGCGCTCGATGGTCGTCTGACAGGCCGCCATGGAAGACGATCGCCTTCGCCTCAGGTCCTACCGGCTCGCGTTCGAGCTTGAGCGTCGCATCCATCGGATCGACACCTTCCAGATCCCGCTGCCCTACGGCTTGCCGCTGACCGCCCTCGGGTGGGGGACAGGCGTCCTTGTGCTCATGGTGCTCGCCTCCGGACTACCGGGGGTGGGCGCGGTGCTGGCAGGGCTGCCCTGGCCGCTGCGCCTTATCTTCGTCCCCGGGCTGGCGGCGCACCTGCTCTGTCGTGAAGGCTCAGACGGTCGGCCGATCCACGAGTGCCTGCTGGCACGGGTGGCCTTCCTCGCACGCCGGCACCACCGGGTCGGCCTGCGGGCACTGTGCCGAGCCGCACCCCCGGCGGTAGCGGTTCCGTGCGTGCCGGACGAGCGCACGGATGTGTATCGCGCGGGGGTGGTGCGCGGGCCCGCCGCCGTCGCGCTGCGTCAGCCGGCGCGCGTCGAGCTCGGCCACACCGCGGCACGACTCGCGCCACTCGGCGATCAGCCACTCCCAGTACCGCAGGAGCTGCGGCTACGCGAAGGCCAGCGGTTGGTGGTCGTGTGAGCCAGCCGCTGACCTTCGCGTACCGCAACGTCCTCTTCGGTCGCGATGCGCGCGATGCCTGGGCGCTCTTTCGCGTCCACACGAGCACCTACGCAGGCTTGTCTACGGCGGCGAAGATCGAGCAGCTCGGGCGGCTCGCCGCGTTCGCGTCGGCGGTGGAGTCGGACTTCCAGATCCTCCGAGTTACGCGGACATGGTCAGGCGCCGACTACGCCGAGGCCGCACGCGCGACGCTCGACGAGCTCCACGGCTTCCCGGCGAAGCTCGAGGACCTCATCGACGGCCACGCCCGCACGGTGGCCCACGACGCGGCCGCACGGCCCGAGGTCTTCCTCGTCGTGAGCCTTGCAGCGGAAGTCCAGTCGGCGAGCCTGCGCGGGATCGCCCAGCGGCTCGCCGGCGCCGTCGGGCTTGCCGACGCGCGCGGCATCTCGGCGGCGCAGCTGACCGACTGTCTGGATCGCGAGCGCCACGCCTTCGGACGCGCGGCGGACTACCTGGACGTCGAGCGCGCCTCGACCCACGAGCTTCAGTGGCTCCTCCGGCGTACCGCGCTGCGTGGTCTGGGTGAGCCGTGGCTTGACCGCTTCTGGCGCCCGCAGGCGCTCATCCTCGACCGAGATGACGAGGACGGCGGGCTGCGCTTTGAGCCGACCCACGCAGACCTCGTGTCGCTGCTCGACGTCCCGATGACCGAACGGCGCGACCACCTGGAGATCGGGGAGGCGGTCCAGACCGTCCTGATCGCGGGTGCACTCCCCGAGATCACGGTCTTTCCGGGTCGTCAGGCCGAGCTGCTGTTCAGCCCGCTTGAGGGTGTGGGCTTCCCGGTCGACGCGAGCTTCAGCGCCAGGGTCCTAAGCAACGAACGGGCTCTGGCACTCGTGCGTAAGCGCATCGTCGACGCCGACCACGCGTTCCGCGACGAGAGCCATGGCGACCACGGGCCGACCGCCCGGACGGCAGAGCGCCCGGACCTCGCGCGTGAGCTCGAGGAGCAGCTCAGCAGCACCGCGCGCCCGCCCTTGCTGCGCGCGCAGCTCAGCCTCGCGGTCAGCGCGCCGAGCATCGACGAGCTCGATGACCGCGTCCGGCTCCTGCGCCGCGAGTTCGCGCCGATCGCGCTGCACCGACCAAAGGACGTGCAGCTACGGCTCTGGCAGGGTCACCTGCCGGCCCAGCGCCCGTCGGTTCGCCGGTACGACGACGTGCTGCTGCCCGAGCAGTTCGGGGCGATGGTCCCGACCGCGACCCACGCGGTCGGTGCCCGCGCTGGTCTGCTCGTTGGGCACACGCTCTCGGGGTCACGGCAGCCTGTCCTGTTCGATGTCACCGAGGGTTCGCGGACCTCACGACCGCCGGCGGTGCTGTGCACCGGCACTCCTGGGTCGGGCAAGACGGTGACTGCGCAGCTGCTCGCCTACCAAGCGTTCACGTGCGGCTCCCAGGTCGTGGACCTCGATCCGAAGGGCGACCATCACCTGGCGAGCCTCGTCGGCGCCGAGCACGTCGAGGAGGTCGAGCTCTCCGCGTCCGGTGAGTTCCGCGGGATGCTCGACCCGCTGCGGATCGCACCGGAAGACCTGCGCGTCGAGCTCGCCTACTCGTTCCTGACCGAGCTGCTCCCGGCGCCGGTCCCGCCGCAGTGGCAGACCGAGATCCGCGCGGCCGTCGCCCAGGTCGCCGGCGACGGCGGCCAGAGCTGCGGCCTGGTCCTCGACGCGCTTGACCGCGGCGGCGAGGACGCCCGGGCCGCCGCGCACGCCATCGAGGTTCATGCCGCCTCAGGCCTCCTTCAGCTCGGCTTCGCGGCCCGAGAAACCGAGGCCGCCGCGCTCGGCACGCGTCCGGTGGTGAGCCTGCGGATCGCCAACCTCACGCTCCCAAGTCCCGGTACCCCGAAGATCGACCTGACCCAGGAGGAGCGCACCGGTCGCGCGTTGCTGCGGCTCCTCGCGGTCCAAGCGCTGCATCTTGCCGGCAGCGACTGGTCGCGGCACAAGGTCGTGATCGTCGAAGAGCTCTCGCAGCTCGTCGGCGACGCGATCGGGCTCGCGCTCATCCAGCGCATCGTGCGGATGTGCCGCAGCCAGAACGCCACACCGATCCTCGTCACCCAAGTCGTCGACGACGTCGCGGCCGTCGCCGACATGGTCGGCTGCTTCTTCGCGTTCGGGGTCGAGACCGACACAGAAGCGCGACGCGTCCTCACGCTCCTGGGCCTGGACCCGGAGGACCCGGGGCTCCGCGGCCAGCTGCGGTCCTTCCGTCGCGGCCGCTGCCTCATGCGCGACTACGAAGGGCGCGTCTCACCGATCCAGGTCGACCTCGCCGATCCCCACCTCCTCGACGCGCTCGACACCACCCCCCGGCGCGCGGCCCGATGAGACGCACCGCACTTGTGACGGCCCTGGTCCTGCTGAGCTCGCCGATCGCGATCGCCGGCGCCGCACAGCTGCGGACCGTGCCTGCAGACCCCTCAAAGGCACCACATGCGCATTCGACACCAGCGACTCCAGCCGTCGCGCCGACGGTGTCGGTCGGGGGTGGGGAGGACAGCACCGCCGACGCCGCCTACGGAGACCCATCGCGGGCGCTCGGCGCGCAGTCACCGACGTGCGCCTACGCGCTAGACGCCGAGAGCCGCCGGGCCTGCCGAGCGAGCGGGTCCCCGGCCCAGCCCCACCCACTCAGCGCCTACGGGCTCGACGTGCGGATCGGCTTCTCCGTCACCGACCCCGGAAAGACGTTCATGGGCGCGCTGCAAAGCCTCGGTGCCGGACTGTGGATGGGTCTGCTGTATCTGATGAAGGCGGTCCTGCTACTGCTGGAGTGGGCCTTCTCCCTCGACCTCACACGGCAGGCCATGCCCTCCGCGCGACGGACGCTCGCCCGGCTGCAGGGACAGGTGTTCGGCGATCCGTGGCTCATGCTCGCCATCACCCTCACCGGCCTCTGGGGTATGTGGCACGGCCTCGTGCAGCGTCGAGCGGTCGAGACGCTCGGAGGCGTCGCCGCGACCGTGGCGCTGCTCGTCCTCGGCCTCGTGGTCATCAGCCGGCCCGCCGAGACGGTCGGCCGCGCCGCCGCGTGGTCAAACGACGCCGGGCTCAGCGTCCTTGCGGCGGGGACGACCGGCACCGTCGACCAGCCGCGCCGTGCGCTCGCAGGCGCGTTGCGCGGGGTCTTTCAGAACACGGTGCGGAACCCGTGGTGCGCGCTCGAGTTCGGCTCCGTGAACTACTGCGACACACGCCTCGACGATCCCGCGCGACCGACCACCGCCGAGCTGTGGCTCGCCTACCCCGCGCAGTCCTGGCAGCGCGACCGCCTCCACGGCGCGATGAAGCCGCCAAAGAAGGGCGGCGGCTTTGACCCGATCGGGGCGGCGAAGAGCGTGCTCGGCATGACCGACAACCGCAAGCTCCCAGACAGTGTCACCAAGCTCGTCCGGCGCGACCCGGAGGCGGCGAAGATGCAGGAGGCCGGCGGCACGTTCCCGCGGATCGCGCTCCTCGGGACCGTGACCGTCGGGCTGCTCGGCGCGGTCGCCCTCTTTGCCTACATCGGGCTGAAGCTGCTGCTCGCCGCTGCGATGACGCTGCTGTTGCTCCTGATCGCCCCGGCGATGCTCATCGCCCCGGCGCTCGGCCAGAGCGGACGCAAGACGTTCATCGCCTGGGGCCAGCGGCTCATCGGCGCGATCATCGCCAAGCTCGTCTACGCCGTCCTGCTCACCGTCGTGCTCGCGGCCAGCGAGGTCTTCACCGGCCTTGACCTCGGCTGGTTTGGCACCTGGCTCATGCTCGGCGCGTTCTGGTGGGGCGTCTTCCTCAAACGCCACGACCTCACCGGGTTCGTGACAGCCGGCGCACCCTCCGTGCGGGGCGAAGGCACCGGTCACACCCTCTCGCAGGGCTACTACGCCTGGATGCTCGGCCGCAACCTGCGCCACGGAGCCGGCATGGCCCTGAGCCCGGCGCGCGGCGCCGCGCGAGCCGCAGTCGCCAGCCGGCGAGATGACCGGGCAGCGACCGCGGCGGCGCGCGCTGACATCGCCAGCGAGCACCTCGATGCCCAGGGGCGACGTGCCCTCGGTGCGGAGCACGCGGAGGCCGAGCAGATCACCGAGCGGCGCGGCGCGCTCCAGCATGAGCTCGCCGCCACCGACCGCCGGCTCCGCGGCTTCGATGAAGGCCTGGCGGCAGCACGGGCGACGAAGGCCAGCGCTCCAACGCCGACCGCCGAGCAGCGCGCGCTGCTGGCGCGGCGGACCGAACTTCGTGACCTGCTCGCGGCTCCAGAGGTCGAGCAGGCCGCGCAGCTGGTGCGGCACCGGCGGCGGACCGAAACGCTCACCGGCGAGCCCGTCTCGCAGCGCGACCTCGAGGTCTACCGTGCGCGACGTGGGCGCGAGCTCGACGCTGCGGCCGATCCGACAGACCCCCGTCACGTCGCCGCCGCAGGGATCGACTCAGCGGACTTCGCGGCGGCCGCGCCGGAGGTTCGCACCGAGCTCACCGAGCAGGTCACCCGGCACCTTGAGCGCGAGCGCGCGCAGCACGCCGCCGCCGGCGGCGAGCCGCATAACTGTGGTGGCGGGATGCCGTGGGTCGATCCGGACGAGCTCCGCCGGCGCACCGCCGAGCACCGCGCACGTATCCGCGACGAGCGCCGCCGGCGCCGCGCGGGGGAGGGGGTGTACCGCCCACGATGAGACGCGCCTCCCTCATCGTCCCGGTGGTTGTCGTCGCCGGGTTCGGGCTGTCCGCGGTGATGCTTGGCGGCTGGTTTCTCCTCGCCGCAGGCGCCACCGGCAACGCGGGGTGCGCGGAGACCGCGTCCCTCAAGAGCGACGAGATCCCGGCCGAGCTCGCGCCGATCTTCGCTGGCGCCGCCGCGCAGTACGGCTTCGGCCCGGACGGGGCGGCGATCCTCGCCGGGCTCACCAAGGTCGAATCTGACTTCGGGCGCAACCGGTCGACATCGAGCGCCGGCGCCGTGGGTTGGACGCAGTTCCTCCCCGACACCTGGCGCACCTACGGCGTGGATGCCGACGGCGACGGGCGACGCGACCCGCAGGACGCCGCCGACGCGATCTACAGTACCGCGAACTACCTCCGCCACCTCGGCGCCCCCGGTGACTGGCACCGTGCGCTCTTCGGCTACAACCACGCCGACTGGTACGTCACCAAGGTCCTCAACACCGCCAGGCAGCTCACCGCCCAGGGCCCGTCCGCGAGCCCCGTGATCGCGGAGACGTGCGGGACGGCTCCGGTGGCAATCGGCGGGCCGGTGCATCGCGTTTTCGGCGGCGGGCGACTCGTGCCGATCCCGGGCGCGGCGGGTATCACCGTCGACGAGCGCATCCTCCCGGACCTCCTCGCGCTCCAAGCCCGCTACCGCTTCAAAGTCACCGCCGGGTACGCCCCGACCGGGCACGCCGCAGACGGCGAGCACCCGCTCGGGCTCGCCGTCGACCTCGTCCCCGGCCCTGGCGGAAGCTGGGATGACATCGACGCACTCGCGCACTGGGCCGAACCGATCCAGAACCGACCGCGCCCACCGTTCCGCTGGGTCGGCTACGACGGTGACCCCGGACACGGGCGCGGCAACCACCTGCACCTCTCCTGGCGACACGCACCCGCCCCACCCGGCGCACGCCCAGTCACCTGGGTCCAAACCCTGGCAGGCGCACGATGAGACGCGCGGCGCTCGGGTGCCTTCTGCTCACTGCTCCGCTCGCGGCGCTCCATCCCCGGGCGGCGATCTGCGCGGTCGTGCTCTGCACCGCACTGGCCCTCGTCGCTCGCCTTGAGGTCGCGATCGCCGTCTGCGTCGTCCTTCTGATCGGTGCATCCCTCGGCCTCCGCATCGACGCGGCGCCCCACAGCCCACCACCACCACCACCACGAGCAGGCCACCAGCGATGACCACGAAGAACGACCCCGAACCGATCGAAGGCCTCGGAACTATCGCCGCCGTCGTCGTTGGGGCGCTCATCGTCGCCTGGCTCATCCCGGCGGCCGTCACCCTCGCGTACGTCGGGAAGGGGCCACACCTCAGCGTCTTCCAAGCCGGGGGCGCTGGCCTGCGTCTGCTCGCGGGCGGACACCTCGCCGACCCGGCATCGGCGTACCCAGCTCTCACCCAGACCCGCATGCCGACCGCCGCCGCCTGGTGGGCGGCCGCCGGGGCCTTCGTCGTCGTATGCGGCTGCGTCGTCACAGCGCTCGTGACGAAGGTCGAACCCGCGATGGCGCGCGATCGACTCGGACGACGCCCCTACGACTGGCGCGGGTCACGCCCGCGCGCGTGGGCGCGCCCCCGCGACCACCGTGCCGGCGCGCACGGCGGGGCTCGTCGCGGCTTCGCCGTCGGCCGCATCGACGGCCGCCCGCTCTTCACCGACGAGGAAGCCCACGTCACCGTGATCGCCCCGACCCGCGCGGGAAAGACCACACGATGCGTCGTGCCATGGCTACTCGAACACGACGGCCCGACAGTCGTCACCAGCACCAAACGCGACGTGCTCGAACTCGCCGCCGGTCGCGCCCACGAGGAGCGGAAGGTCTGGGTCTTTGACCCGTTCTCCGACGACTCAACGTCATGGACACCGATCGCCGGCTGCGAAGAGTGGTCCCACGCCCTTCGTCAAGGACAGTGGCTCGCCGATGCGACGACCGACGGCGACTCCTCAGTCGCTCGGTACTGGCAAGGCGAAGCGGCAAAGCTCCTTGCGCCATTGCTCCACGCCGCGGCGCTTGAGCACGCCGACCTCGACCGCGTCCTCGAATGGGTCGACACACAGGACACCCAGGCACCGATGGTGCTGCTCGCCGGAGCCCGAGCGATGCCCGCCGCCCGACAGCTCCGCGCCGTCGCCGACCTCGACCCCCGCAACCGCGGCACCACCTACATGTCGGCCGGGTCCGTCCTCGCCGCCTACCGCTACCCCGAAGTCGCCCGCCACCTCGGCCACGACTTCAACGTAGACGCCTTTCTCGGCTCCCGCGACGACACGTTGTTCCTGATCGCAGCGGAGCGCCACCAAGCACTGCTCGCGCCCGTGATCGTCTCCCTCATCTCGTCGCTCATCCACACAGCCATCGAGTCCGGCGAGTTCCGCAACGCCGATCGGCGTCTGCGGATCCTGCTCGACGAGGCCGCCAACATCGCCCCACTGCACGACCTCCCGCGCATGCTCTCGCAAGCCGCCGGACACGGCGTCCGCATCGCCACCATCTGGCAATCGCTAGCTCAAATGCGCGAGCGCCACGGCCACGGCGCCGAGACCATCCTCGCCAACTCCTCCGCCAAGCTCTTCATGGGATCGATCACGGACGCCCCGACACGCGCGTACATCACCGACCTCCTTGAGCCGTCCCGGGATCGACGGGGACTTCTGAAACAGGCATTCGGTCTGTTGAGAGGAAGTACGTGGTCATATGGCTCGTGGAAGGAAGTACCCGCCGGAGTTGCGTGAGCGGGCCGTCAAGACGGTGCTGGAGTCCGGGCGTCCGATCGCGCAGGTCGCCCGCGACCTGGACGTGCACAAGGAGTCGCTTCGGAACTGGGTGCGGCTCGCCGAGGCCGACGCCGGAACGCGCAGCGACGTGCTGAACACGGTCGAGCGCGACCGGATGCGTCTGCTCGAACGTGAGGTCAAGGAACTGCGGCGGCAGAACGAGATCCTCAAGGCCGCTTCGGTGTTTTTCGCCAAGGAGCTCGACGGGACCCCGCGGAGGTGAGCGCCTTCATCGAAAAGCAGCGGGCGGCCGGCTTCGCTGTCGAGCTCACCTGCCGCACCCTCGGGACCTCGCCCTCGGCGTTCTACCAGCGCGCGACCGGGGTGTTGTCGACCCGCGCGCAGGAAGACGCCGTGTTGCTCGAGCAAATCCGGGCGGTGTACCGCGCCAACTACGAGGCGTACGGATCGCTGCGCGTGTGGAAGGCGCTGCGCCGTCAGGGCGTGCAGGTCGGCCGCGGCCGCGTTGAGCGGCTCATGGCAGCGGACGGTCTGATCGGGGCCAAGCGCCGCGGCCGAGCGTGGAAGACCACGGTCGCTGACCCGGCCGGCTCAGGGCGACCGGACCTGGTCAACCGCCAGTTCACCGCGACCCGGCCGGACGCGCTGTGGATCGCCGACTTCACGTATCTAAAGTCGTGGGAGGGCGTGGGGTTCTTCAGCTTCGTCCTTGACGTCTACTCCCGCCGGGTCGTCGGCTGGCAGCTCGCCGGCCACATGCGCACCGACCTCGTGCTCGACGCGCTGAAGATGGCCTTGGGCACCCGCCGACACGGCGCCGATCTACAACTTATCCATCATTCGGACAGGGGATCGCAATACACGAGCTTCGACTTCACCCAAGCGCTCCTGGACAACGACGTGCTCGGCTCGCTCGGCTCGACCGGTGACGCGTACGACAACGCGATGGCCGAGAGCTTCGTGGACAGCTTCAAGACCGAGCTGATCCGCGACCGCGTCTGGCAAACCCGCACCCAACTGGAGCTCGCCGTTGTGGAGTGGGTCGGCTGGTACAACCACGACCGCCTGCACTCCGCGATCGGTCACATCCCGCCCGTCGAATTCGAGACCCTCTACGCGATACGGTCCGGCTCACCCCTCTCCCACTGACGAGAGAGGAAACCCAAACAACAAGTCTCCGTGAAACCGGGACGGCTCACCTCGGGGAGGAGACCAACACGGACAACTCACGGGGGAGACACCGCGTGACGTCGGCTGCCCTTCAGCAGGCGGAAGCCGGACGGGCACTCGTAATCAGCGGTTCGCGCCTACCGACCATGGTCCAGCTCGAGGCGGCGGGTGCGCCGCGCCCAAAACGCTGAGATCACGCGGGAGCAGCACTTTGCCTGCGGCCCGAGCGACAACACCGACGGGGTCCATGCCACGTCTAGCGCAGCCGGCGACCCACGGTTGGGCGGCTCCGTTACGGTCATATTGTGAGAGTCATTGGTGCGGTCCGAGCGGCAGCGGGCCAGCAATGAGGTTGATGGGTTATGCGTGTCGTCACCCGGAGCCGCCTGTCCGCGAGGCGTTCATCCCGCTGGGCGAGTTGACCGTACTGCTCGGTCCCAACGACTCCGGCAAAAGCACAATCTTGCGCGCAATCGTGCGCGACCTGGCCGGCGGTCATTTCGGCGCGGACGCCGAGCGAAATACGCTCATCGGAGGGGTCTTCTACGTCGAGGTCTCCGACGAAGATCTGAACGCCGTCATCCGCGAAGGAAGCCAGTGGCGCCGGCGTGGAGGGCATGGCGAGGTCCGAAGCGCGCAGCGCCCGCCCTGGGAGAGTGGACTGTGGTCGGTCAAGGACGAGGACGACCTGACCCGCGAGAGATTGCTGGACCTGCTCGGGCAACGTGCGACGAATGACACAGCGGTCCGAGATCGCATCGTCGCGCGGCTAAGCACTTCGCGGATCCTCGCAATCGAGTGCGCTGGGCGGAACGACGGCGGCCTGCGCGTCTGGAACGCCTATTGGTGCCTGCCGAACCTGGACGAGCTCGACCACGACGATTCCGCCGCCGTCAATGCGTCGGACGTCCAGCCCTACAAACGGCGTCGCGAGAAGGAAGCCGGTGGTCTCAGCGCCATCGGAGTGGGGACCTACCGCGTTTTTCACGGGACCCCGTCGCACCTTTACGTCCCTGGGGCCCCGGTTGCGATCGCTTCGCTTGGCGCCCTGTCGAGCGTCGGAATGCCTAGTGGCCTCGTAGCCCCCGCCGACTTCGCCGAGCTTCGTGACGCCGTCAGCACCAGCTCCACCGCGATGATCAACATGATGGTCCGCGGCATCGACGATGCGTCGAGGGACGACGAGTTCGACGCTCAGGAGGAGGCCGGACGTGCCGCACCGCGTGCGTGGCTCAACGAGCGCGATGGCTGGGTTGGCCTCTCGGACGAAGCCATAGCCGCGGCCGACTTCGTCTCCAGGGCGGCGACGCGACTCCTGCCGTCCTTCCTGGCTGACCGCTATCGCATCGAAGTGGTGATCGCTGACGTCGACGAATGGTTCGCCGCTGACCCGCTCCGGGTGATGATGCGACCCCCGTCCCCTGTGGGCTTGATCGAAGACTTCCCGATCGAGGATGTAGCCGACGGCTACCGCGTTTGGGTGCAGCTGGCTCTTCTCAATGCTCTGGAGGACGCCAGCCGGGTAACCCGCTTGCTCGGAGAGGTTGCTGGGGACGTCTACGACCAGCACATCGAGGCGTCACATGCGTATCAGGAGGGCCGCGGCGAGGACGGCGACGCCGCCAACGAGGCGGCACGGGATTCGGAGCGCAGATTTGACGCCGTGGTGAACGAGCTCAAAGCCCTCGAGGCCAGCACCGGGGACGGCTGGGTTAGCGGTGATCTCGAGCACGCGCTCCAAGACGTGCCGGGCGACGATTGGACGCGACGCGGCAGCCGAGATCGGAGGTTGCTCGTTGTCGACGAGCCAGAGCGCCACCTTCAGCCCCGGCTGCAGCGTGAGGCGGCCAAGTGGCTCGGCGAACTGGCAGCTCGGCGCCACGCCCCGCTGCTAGTCGCAACCCACTCGTCGGCCTTCCTCACGCTGCCCGGCGACTCTGCAACCTACGTCTCGGTGCACCGCTCCGCAGAAGTGCTGCGGGTTGGCTCGTTCGATCCTAGATGGTTCGTTCCACGGCGGGGGCGGAGGAGTCGGGTAGGCAGGTGACATAAGCAGGCAGGTCGAAGTCGGCGGTGCTATCTCGCCAACGCCGACCCTGGGGGCCTCGATGGACGCCGACCTCGACCTGCTGCTGATCGCTGTTTACTGCACCTGCGACGATCTCCTGCCTGCGAAGGGCAAGAACGCCAAACGGATCACTGAGGCCGAGGGCGTCGTGCACGACGACGACGCCGGGCCACGGTCCGTCGCCGGGAGGGACTGCGAGGTGAGCCGGTCGTGGGCCGGCGGCGGAGGCATAGGTGAGATCAGCCATCACAGCTCCTTGCAGTCGACGCTCGCGGGTCGCGCGTCCGTCGGACTCCGCAGTGAACGTCGCGGCTCACGGCTGACGACAACGCCGGTCGTGACCGGGCGCCCGAGGTCGCGCGATGCCGTGCTGGTGCGCTGTCCGGGGCCGTGTTCATCGCGGTTGACGGGACACGGCGCGGCTCCGACGAATCTCGGAGCGATGGCGGGAAGCGCGTGGTCCTTGTTGCGGCGGTCGGCCGTCCGGTGGGAATGTACTGAACGGTGGGGTTCAGGTGATCCGGTCCGGTTGAGCGTGGCGCGAACGCTTCTCACCGCGATGGGCTTATCCGCGGGGTACGCGGGCGGCGAGGGTGACGTGGTAGCCGTCAGAGCGTGGGGTGGTGCGGATCGACTCGATCGCGATCCGTGGATCGGAGAACAGCGTGAAGGTGAGGAGGTTCCCGAGGAGCGGGAGGGTGGGGCTGGCCACGAGCGCGCCGTCCTGGGCGGACACGACGGCGTCGATGCCGACCTGGGCGCCGAGGATGTCAGCAGTGGTGCGGACGACGAGGTGGCCGGCCGAGCCCCGACGGGCGTTCATCGTCAGCTGCGGAGGAAGCGCGTGCTGGAGGTCCTTCGTCGCCAGGGCGGCGGACGCCGTCAGCTGTGCGTCATGTAGCCGGGCGCGGACCGCAGCGCCAGTTCGGGGTTCTTGCTCTTGGCGGGTTGGCCCATATGGGTGTGATGTCGTCAAGCGTTCGGGTGCTACACGCGGCGATGAGGCAGGACCGCCGCGCCCGTTGGGCGCAAGCGCGATGCCGCCGCGTTCACCCCGGGGCCAGGGCCAGTTCGCGCGCTACGAGGCGCTTGAAACGCCTGAGCCCCGCTTGGACCTCCTCGCTGTCGCCGGCTTCGGTCCACTCGAGAAGCAGGCCGCGAAGAAGGGCCAGCGCAAACGTCGCCACGGCGTCGCTGTCCCCGAGGCGGCGTCCGTGTGCCGCTTCGATGTTGTGAAGCTGCCGGAGGATGAGGTCGAGGTACGCCTGCTTGAGGGTTCGCAGTGCGTCCTCGACCACGGGCGCGCCCGCACCACCGCCGATGAGCGCGAAGTACGCCCGAGCGAGTTCGGGCGCTGACGTGACTCCGGCCCAGAGCGTCTCGACAGCGGTCTCCGCCATCTGTGCCGGGTCCGCGTCGTCGGCGATGGCAGCCTCGGTATGTGCCACGATCCGCTCGCCGACGGTCTGCACGACGCGGACGAGCAATGCCTCCCGCGAGCCGTAGTAGTACAGGATGGTGCGTTTGTCCAACCCTGCTTCGTCCGCGATGCGGCTCAGGGTCGCCCCGCCGAAGCCGTCGCGGGCGAGGACCGTTGTGGCCGCTTGCAGGACCCGCCCGGCGCTTCGCTTTCCCTTGCTGGTGAGCGCTTTCGCGTCCGTCATGCGGCCGGCGGCGGGCCCTGGCGCGGGGCGACGATCGAGATCGTGCCCTGGACTGCGCAGACCAGGCGCCCACCGGCGTGCGCCTCGCCGCGGACTACTGCGCTGCGGTTGGTCATCGCGAGCACGGTTGCTGTGGCTTCGAGCTTGCCCGCCGGAACCGGAGCGATGTAGTTCAGCTTGAGCTCGGTCGTCGCGCCCCAGTATCCCTGCGGGATGAGCGGGTAGATGACCGCCCCGGTGATGTGGTCCATGATCGCGGCAACCGCGCCACCGTGCACGTTCCCCGAAGGCGTCACGAGCTCTTCCCTGAGGTCCGCCTCGCACCACAGTTGCCCGGCCTCGAAGCGCACCAATCGAACGCCGACGTACTGCGGGAGGCCGGGCATGTCGTTGCCGAACGTGAGCATGTGGTGCGCGATGGTGGCGTCGTATCGCTCTTCGAGGGTCTTTCGCTTCACGGGTTTCTCCAGATCGTTTCGGGAACAGTATCGCACCGACCGAAGGGGTTTTCCTCTCCGAATGGTGGCTAATCCGGTACGCTTCTGGGATGTCCAACCCGACTACCGCGGGCGCCCTCTCCGAACTGCACAGCGCGGGGTTCCCGGCGCCGGTCGCGATGCGAGGCCATGACCCGATGTGTATGGGATGCGGGCCGGCGAATGCCAACCTGAACGTCGACTACCGCGCGCCGGCCTTCCTCGGGCGGGAGCTTGATTTCACGGCGTGGTGCGAGCGAATCGACGGTCGCAAACTGCACTTCCACGGCGAGGCACGACAGGGTGATTCGCTTGTTGCGGAGGCCCGAGCGCTGTTCATCCACATTGACCTCTCGCACTGGGAGTCGTCCGGTGAGCCGTTGCCCGACGGGTGGAAGACATTGGGGGACAAGTCACGATGAGTGAGCGGCGCGTCGATGCTCCGTCGCTGCTCATCAACGGGGGAGGGGGCCTCGCGGACATCGCCGAATCCGCTCGGTTGGCTGAGGAGGCCGGCTTCGCGTCCGCTTGGACCACCGAGTTCTACGACCGGTCGGCGACCATCTCCCTGGCGGCCATGGCGGCTGCCACCACGAAGATCACGCTGGGCACAGCGATCGCGTACGCCTTCGGTCGGACGCCGTTGGTCTGGGCCGCCGAGGCACGCGATCTGGACGAACTGACTGGCAAGCGCCTGATCCTGGGTCTGGGTACCGGCACCCGCCGCATGCAGCAGGACTGGCACGGGTTGGACGGCGAACATCCGGCGCCGCGAATGGAGGAACTCGTACCGCTGCTGAGGCGACTGCTGCGTCTCCACGAGGGCCCGATCGCGCATGACGGTCGCTTCTACCGCCTGCACGTGTCGCCCACGGTTCCCGTCGGGCCCCCGCCGCGAACGGACCTGCCGATCTACCTGGCGGGCGTGAATCCGCGGATGATCCAGGCCGCTGGGACCGTCGGCGACGGTCTCGTCGGCCATCCGCTGTTCACGCCCGAATATGTCCGCGACGTCGCGCGTCCGGCCCTGCGGATCGGAGCCGAGCGTCGCGGTCGCGAGCATGCCGTCCCGATCGCCGGGTACTTGACGTGCAGCGTCAACGAGGATCGCGACGCGGCGCGTGAAGCGGCCCGTGTCGTGGTCGCGTTCAACTCGACCGTCAAGACCTACCGCGTCATCCACCGTCATCACGGCTGGGAGGACCACGCTGAGCGAATCCGCGAGCGGTGGGTCGGCGGCGACTTCGCCGCTGCCGTGCGGGCCGTTCCGGATGAGATGCTGGACGCGATCGCCCTCGCTGGCACCGCCGAGGAGGTCCGCGAACGGTACGCCGAACGGTGGGCGGGAGTGTATGAGCACACCTTGCTGTGGCCCCCCGCGTTCGGCGGCATGGACGCCGTACGGGCCGTCGTCGGGGCGTTCTCCGACGACGCTCGACCTTCGTCCTGACTCCTCCACACGCGGCCACGCTCCGTCACCATGGCCATTACCGACATCGACCTCACGGACATCCGGTTATGGGTCGATGATGTCCCGTGGGACCTGTTCGCTCACTGCCGGTACGAGGCTCCGGTGCACTGGAGCCCACCGGGGCATGGGCCTGAGGTGCGGGGCGTCTGGTCGCTCACCCGGCACGCCGACATCGCGTGCGTTGGCTCCGACGTTGTGACGTTCTCGCCTCAGCGCACGCACACTGGGTTCGAGATGGCCGCCGATGTGTCGCCGCGCGGACGCCAGGAGCGCACAATCGCAACGGATCCGGTACGGCACGACCTCTTGGGGGCGGTGGTCGGCAACGTGTTCTCCGCGCGCCGTCTCATGCATCAGGCCGAGCGCATTCGCGGGATCGTGGTCACCTGTCTTGAGGAACTGGCCGTCCGGGACGTGGCGGACCTCGTCGGACACGTTGCCCAGACGGTTCCCGCCCGGGTTCTGGGATCACTGCTCGGGATGCCGCCGGCGGACGACCAGAAACTCGTCCGCTGGACCACCATGCTGACGGAGTTCGAGCCGTGCCAGCTCTTCGGACACGGTGAATGCCCGGCCGAGGGTGAGGTGGCCGCCGAGTTCTGTGGCCTGCGAGAAATACGCATCGGCGATCAGGACCGGGCGTATCGTGGAGCCTGCGGATGACCTGCTCACCACCCTGGTGCACGCTGGCGTCGGTGGAGACAGGCTGACCGAAGCCGAGTTCGTCAAGCTTTTCGTGTTGCTGTTGTCGGCCGGGAACCTCAGCATCGGCGCGAGCTACGCGAATACGCAGATCAGTCTCCTGCGTAACCCGGGTCAGCGTGATCTGGTGCTCGATGACATGCGGCTGGTTCCGCGCGCTGTCGAGGAGGCGCTTCGGATGAACCCAGTGGTCTCATGCTCGGCGCGTACCGCCACGCTCGACGTCGAGCTTCGAGGGCGGCAGATCGCGCAGGGTGACAGGCTGCTGCTGTGGTACCTGTCGGGAAATCGAGACGACACGGTCTTCCGATCGCCGGACGAGTTCGACATGACCCGCAAAGAACTCGACCACCACTTGGCGTTCGGCGTCGGCGGGCCGCAGACCTGCGTCGGAGCGTGGCTCGCTCGCCTGGAACTCAACACCCTTGTGGAGGAGACCCTGCGACGCTTCCCGCGGATGCGGCTCATCACCGACCCTGTCCGTGTCCCATCGCTGTTCGTCAATCGTCCGGCCAGCGTCCCGGTCAGCCTCCGATAGCCGAGAAGCTTGCGCAGAGCCTTCTTGTCGAACTTTCCTCTTCCGGTCCTCGGAAGCTCGGTGACGATTGCGACGGCGTCCGGTAGCCACCAGCGGGCGACGCGCGCCTTCAGGAAGGTGATGTTGGCGTTTGGGTCGATGCCCGCGCGGGCGGCGAGGCACGCAAGCGGACGCTCACTCCAGCGCTCATCCGGCCGTGGCGATGACGGCGCACTCGTCCATGTCGGGGTGAGCCATGAGGTGGCTCTCCAACTCGACGGAGGAGATCCATTCGCCGCCGGACTTGATGACGTCCTTGGCCCGGTCGTGGAGGAAGAGGTATCCGTCGGGTGCGATCGCGGCGATGTTGCCGGTGCGCAACCCCCCGTCGTGAAAGCGTGAGTCGCCGTCCGCGTCGTCGTAGTTCGCCGAGGCGACCCACGGGGCGCGGACCTCGAGCTCTCCGGTCGACGTGCCGTCGCACGCGATCGCCTGGTCCTCATCGTCGGTCGAGCGCGCCTCGACCCAGGGCACCAGCCGTCCTTGGCTGACTTGGTGCCGGGCGTGGGTCTCGGCGCCCAGGCCTGATGGGCGGGTGGGCAACCGTCCTGGGGTACGACGGAGCCACCACATATGACCATTCGCAGGCTGCTGAGGTCGGGGCGGTGCTCGTCAGCCCACCGCGGGACGTTCATCCAGATCGTGGGCACGCCACCGGTGAGCGCCGCCTGCTCGGTCTCGACCGTGTGCGCGAGCCGTTCGGACTGGATGTGTCGGCCCGGGAGTATGAGGGCGGCTCCGGGCATCGCGCATCCGTAGGGCACGCCCCGGGCGTTGACGTGGAACATCGGCACGACGGGCATGATCCGGGCGCGAAAGCCCGGGCCGACGGAATCGGCGGCGCACAGGCCCATCGTGCGTAGCGCGATCGCGCGGGGGTGAGTAGAGGACTCTGCGCGGGTCGGAAGTGCTCCCGACGCTCGCGGACCCGTTGACGGTCTCCGCTCGGTGCAGCACGTGTTGGACGGTGAGGCCGAAGTCGTCCTGCCTCAGGCCCGGGGGCGCCGGCCGCACCGGTCAGACCGCCATGGAGTAGCCGCCGTTGACCGGGATGGTCTGCCCTGTCATCCACGATGCGCCGTCGGAGGCCAGGAAGGTGATCAGCGCAGCCGGATCTTCTGGCTGCCCCAGGCGACGGAGCGGGTAGGATCGCTCGACCTTCGCGCGGGTGGCGTCGTCCGCTAGCGCTTCGGCAACAGGCGGGGTCATGATCGCGCCGAGCGCAACGCAGTTCGCGGTGATCTTGTGGCGGGCGACGGCCTTGGCGTAGCCGCGCATGAAGCCGGCGGCGCCGGCCTTCGCGCCGGAGTAGACGACCAGGTGCGGCTCGCCGACCCTCCCGGCGTCCGAGATGATGGTGACGACGCGGCCACCGCCGCGCTCGATCATCCGTGGCGTCACGGCGTGTGTGCAGTGCATGACGCCGAACAGGTTCACGCCGAGCCATTTGCCCCAGTCGGCGACGGGCACATCCCAGAACGGCGGGGTGGGCGTGAGCGGGGACTCATTCGGGCCGGCGTTCCCGGCGTTGTTGACCAGGATGTCGATCGGACCGAGGCCGGACTCGACGGCGTCGACCATCTCCACCACAGCCTCCGCATTGGTGACGTCAGCCGGCCAGGCGAATGCGTCCGCGCCGTCTTCGCGGAGTGCCGTCGCGGCCGCTTCGGCACGGTCGCCGTGGAAGTCGTTGATCGCGACGCGTGCGCCCTGTCCTGCCAGCATGCGGGCGGTCGCGAGCCCGACGCCCTGGCCGGCTCCGGTGATCAGTGCGGTGCGGCCTGTCAGGTCCAGCAGGGCTTCGAACTGATTGGTGCTCACGACGATGATCCGTCGAGGATCTCGCGCCCGAACAGGTGGCGGGCGATGACGAGCTTCTGAATCTGCGGCGTGCCGTCACCGATCTGCATACCGCTGACGTCGCGGAGCAGCTGCTGCAGGGGCAGCTCGTCCGACCAAGCCACGTGACCGTGGAGGACGATGCAGTCCTGGATCGCGTCGAACGCGAGCCGGGGCACCCACCACTTCACCATCGCCGCCTCCTTCGTGTGGGGGCGGCCGGCGCTGCGGAGGGCGAGCGCCCGGTAGCTGAGTGCGCGGGCAGCCTCGAGCATCGTGTCGTGCTCGGCGACCTTGAACGAGACGCCCTGGTAGTGGGCGATCGGATTGCCGAAGGCGTGCCGCTCGGTGGTGTACGCGATCGTCATGTCCAAGGCTCGTTGCGCGGCGCCGATCGCCATCAGGCCGATGAGGGCGCGGGTGAAGTCGAACTCCTGCATCACCAGGTGGAATCCGCGGTTCTCTTCCCCGACGATGTGATCGTCGGGCACGAAGGTCCCGTCGAAGCTCAGGGCGCCGCGTCCGAGCGGGCGGAAGCCCGGGTCACGGAAGGTCTGGCGAACTACACTTTCGTCCAGTGGCACGAGGAAGGCCGTCACGCCGCGGGCGCCCGGCCCCCCGGTGCGGGCGAAGGTGATCGCACCAGTCGCGTGGGCGGCGCCGGTGATCGAGCTCTTCTCGCCGTACAGGCGCCAGCCCCCCTCGACCCGCTCGGCCCGGGTGGTCAGGGCCGCCGCGTCGGAACCGGTCCCGGGCTCGGTGAGACCAAGGGCCACGAACTCCGTGCCGTCCATGACCCGGGGGAGCCATTCGGCGCCAACCGCGCAGTGCTCGTCCAGCAGCCGCCCGCAGACCGCCGCCGAGAACGCCAGGTAGCAGGCGTTGAAGTCCGCCCACCCGAGCTCCTCGCAGGCGATGCCGACGGCGATCTCGTCAGCGCCTTGGCCGCCGTGCTCCGGGGAGACCAGGAGCCCGAGCAGGCCCTGGGCGCCGAGCATCTTCGAGACCTCGAGCTGGAACTCGTCCGACTCGGCGCGTTCCAGGTACCCGTTGGCCAGCCGCGAACGGGCGAAACCGCGGACGCTCTCGCGGAACAGCTCGTGCTCGTCGGTGGCAAGGAGCGGGTAGGCCGTCACGTCGGACGGTGTGGAGGCGGTGGCGGGAGGCATGCGAGTCTCTCTTGTGGGTTGTTCAGCGTCCGGGGAACTGCGGCGTACGATGCTCGGCGAACGCGGCCAGCCCTTCGGCCACGTCCTCGGAGCCGAGATGCAGCTGGCAGGCGTCGAGCTCGAGCCGCAGTGCACGATCGATCGGGAGTGTGTCCTGCTCGTTGACGACCTGCTTCATCCGCGCGACACCGACCGGGCTGCGCGAGGCGATCTCCTCGGCCAGGGCCTGCGCGGTCTGCTCGAGGGCATCGTCGGGGGCAACAACGTCGACCAGGCCCCACGCCTCGAGCTCGGCTGCAGTGCGGCTCTGGCCGCTGAAGAGCAGCAGCTTGGCACGCGCCGAGCCGATGCGCCGCGGTAGGCGAACGGCTCCGCCGGCTCCCGGGAACAGCCCGAACGTGGCGTGTCCGTCCGCGAGCTTGGCGCTGGCGCTGGCCACGACGAAGTCGCACGCGAGGGCGAGCTCCAGGCCGCCGGCGATCGCCAGGCCATTGACGGCCGCGATCACCGGCAGGCGGTGCGTCTCGACCGCTCGGAACACCGATCCGGCCCGTTCCAGGAAGCTGGTGAGCGACGTCGGATCAGCGAGGGCGCCTTGGACGAACTTCAGGTCGGCGCCCGCGCAGAACGCCCGCCCCTCGCCGGTGATGACCACACTCTTGGCGCCGATCTCCAGAGAACGATGCAGGGCGGCTTCGATGCCGTCGAGGACCGCGTCGTTGAGTGCGTTCATCGCGGCGGGACGCGCGAGGTGGATCCATATGACCGGTCCCCGCTGCTCGACGCGGACGGCTTTCGTGTCCGTGTCCTCGCGGTCGCGTTCGGTGGTATCGGTGGGGGCGTTCGTCATCGATTCCTCATCGTCGGAACGCCACCTTGTCAACGTATCGCCGGTCGGCGCGACTCTCGATCGGAGTGAATAACCACCTCCAATGAGAAGTGGTGCTTGAGGGCCGCGAGATCGACACTGGCGTTCATGAACGTCCCCACCGGACCAGGTCGCCCGATGCAGCGCGACGTGTATGTCGCGGGCGCGGCGATGACGAGCTTCGGCAAGTTCGTCGACCGTCCGCTGGCGTCGCTGACCGAAGAGGCGGTCAGCGCCGCGATGGCCGACTGCGGCGCGACGGCCGACGCGGTGGACGCCATCTTCTTCGCGAACGCTGCGGCCGGCCTGCTGACCGGCCAAGAGATGATCCGCGGGCAGACGGCGCTGCGCGACCTTCCCGAGTTGCTTGGTAAGCCCATCGTCAACGTGGAGAACGCGTGCGCATCTGGCTCCACCGCCTTCAACCTCGCGTGCATGGCGATCAACGCCGGCTCAGCTGACGTGGTGTTGGCCATCGGGGCCGAGAAGCTGAGCCACCACGATCGCGCCCGCTCGTTCGCCGCGTTCGAGGCGGGTGTCGACGTCGAGCACCCGCCCTTCGCCAACACGGGCGAGAAGTCGATGTTCATGGACATCTACGCGCAGATGACGCGGGACTACATGAAGGCGTCAGGCGCGACCGTGGAGGACTTCGCTCGGGTGGCCGTCAAGAGCCACGACAACGCGGCCCTCAACCCCAAGGCGCAGTTCCGCCGGCCTGTCACCCTCGACGAGGTCCTGGACAGTCGCCTGGTCAGCGACCCCCTGCGTCTGTTGATGTGCTCGCCGATCGGCGACGGCGCGGCCGCGCTCGTGGTCGCGTCGGATGCCGGGATGGTCAGGCTCGGCGCGACGCCGGGCGTTCGCGTCCTCGCGAGCGTCGTCCTCTCCGGCACGGGGGCCCCTGATCAGATCAGCCCGGTCACTCTCGCCTCGCGCCGGGCCTACGAGCAGGCCGGAATCGGTCCGTCCGAGGTGGATGTCGTGGAGCTGCACGACGCCGCAGCGCCCGCGGAGCTCATGGCCTTCGAGGAGCTCGGGCTCTGCGAGCCCGGACAGGCCCGCGAGCTGCTGGCCAGTGGCCACACGGCCATCGGCGGACGGTGTTGCGTCAATCCCAGCGGCGGTCTGCTCTCCAAGGGGCACCCGGTAGGCGCGACCGGTGCGGCGCAACTGGTCGAGCTGACCGAGCAGCTACGCGGGGCGGCCGGCGAACGCCAGTCCGGCACGCCGAGGGTCGCCCTCGCCGAAAACGCCGGCGGCTGGATCGGCGGCGGCCCGGCGGCGGCCTCGATCACCCTGCTCGGCGTCTAGCCGACACCTCACACCCCAGACAAAGGACACGATCCGATGGCCGTTCAGGACTCCAGCACCGACGCGATCCTCTCGCTCCCGCTCAAGCGATCCGACGAGGAGACCATGATCCGCGAAGCGGTGGCCGGCATCGCGTCGGGCTTCGGGCACAGCTACTTCACCAAGTGCGTCCAGGAGGGCAAGCCGACGCAGGATCTCTGGCAGGCGATGGCCGAGGCCGGATACCTCGGGGTGAACCTTCCGGAGGAGTACGGCGGCGGCGGCCTGGGGCTGTGGGCGCTCGCCGCCGTGGCGGAGGAGCTTGCCGCAGCCGGATGCCCCCTGATGCTGCTCGTGGTCTCGCCGGCGATCGTCGGCAACGTCCTCGCGAAGTTCGGGACGACCGACCAGAAGGACCGCTGGCTGCGCGGCATCGCCAGCGGCGAGACCAAGTGCGCCTTCGCGATCACCGAGCCGGACGCAGGATCCAACTCGCACAACATCTCCACCGTGGCCACCCGCGACGCGTCCGGGTACCGGCTCAACGGCACCAAGACATACATCTCCGGTGTCGAGGACGCCGAGGCGATCCTCGTCGTCACTCGGACCGACAAAGACAGCACCGGAAAGGGCCGGCTCTCACTGTTCATGGTCGACGCCGATGACCCTGGGTTGGAGCGCCAGTACATCGAAACCGCTCTCGAAGCGCCCGAGAGCCAGTGGATGCTCTTCTTCGACAACGTCGAGGTCAGCGAGGACCGCCGGATCGGGGAGGAGGGCAACGGCCTGCGTATCGTCTTCGAGGGGCTCAACCCCGAACGCATCATGGGTGCCGCGATGTGCATCGGCATCGCCGACTACGCGATGGCCAAGGCCACCAAGTACGCGTGTGAGCGAAAGGTGTGGGGCGTTCCGATCGGCGCGCACCAGGGCGTCTCGCATCCGCTCGCCCAGGTGAAGGTGGAGCTCGAGCTCGCACGCTTGATGACGCGGCGCGCGTGCGCGGAGTACGACGCCGGGGTGTCCGCCGGGGAGGCCAGCAACATGGCCAAGTACGCCGCCGCCGAAGCGGGCATCCGCGTCCTGGACCAAGCGATGCAGACACACGGCGGCAACGGCTTCGCTCGGGAGTACGGGCTTGCCGACCTGTGGTTCGTGATGCGTCTGCTTCGCACCGCCCCCGTCTCCCGCGAGATGATCCTCAACTTCGTTGCCGAGCACTCGCTCGGGCTCCCCCGGTCCTACTGATCATGGACCTCCATCCCAACCCCCGGGCGGTCAGCGGGAAGGACGGTGGCGTGCTCCGCGACATCGCCCCCGGGGTACGTCGGATGACCCTTCCCCTGAGCCTCTCGGCGCCGGATCACATCCACTGCTTCCTGCTCGACATGCCGGGCGGGACCTCGCTGTTGGTGGACACCGGCATGCGCGGATCCGAGGCGGCGCTGGGCGCCGGCCTCGAGGCGGCCGGCTCGCCGCCGGACCGCGTGCTGGTCACGCACGGGCATATCGATCACTGGGGCCTTGCGAGCACCCTGACGCACGAAGTGCTCGCGCACCCGACCACGGCCAGTTCCTTGGACTTCACCTACCAGAGGGACAACGTGTTCGGTGAGCACGACGAAGGGGTCGTCGAACCCAAGACCGTGGCGGCGGCGTTTGCGGCCTTCCGTACCCTGAGCGTGGGCGAGCCGCCTCGAGTCCGTGCGATCGACGATGGCGACACGATCGGCGACTGGAAGGTCGTCTGGACTCCCGGGCACGATCCCGGACACATCTGCCTCTTTCGCGAAGCCGACGGCGTGCTCTTGTGCGGCGACGCCCTGTTGCCGGACAACACGCCGAACATCCAACCGGCAGCCGGGCGCCCCGACGCACTCGGCGACTTCTTTGCGTCGCTGGACCGCCTCTCAGACCTGCCGGTGACGCTCGTGCTTCCCTCCCATGGCGAGCCCTACGTCGACCACGTCGGGCGAGCCGCAGCGCTGCGGGCATTCCACCAACGACGACTGGAGCGCATCGTCGCCGAGCTACGGCGGGAGCCGCGGACCGTGGGCGAGCTCTCGCGCGTGATCTTCCCCGTCCGCGAGGGACCGGTCGACGACATGCTCGCCGATATGGAGACGCTCGCCCATCTCGACCACCTCCGGCTGGATGCCAAGGCGCAGCGCGGAGACGATCATCGCTGGTCCGAGGCCGCCGCGGCCTGACGACGGCGGGGTTGAACATGCCGTCTCAGCGGGTGCTACCAAGGTCATACGTATCGCGCAGCGTGCGTAAACGGTCGTTCGCTATAGCATCAGCGACATGAGCGAGACCGCGACCACCACCAGGCTGTCCAATGGCGCAACGCGCGACCTCACGGTCGAGCAGCGTGAAATCTTCGACCAGGTCGACCGCTACTCGCGCCGCGAGCTCCACGGGCTGCAGGAGCGCATGGACAACGAGGAGTGGTGGCCCGAGCACCTGTTCGCCGAGTTCGGTCGCAACGGCTACCTCGGCGTCACCGCGCCGACCGAGCTCGGCGGTGCCGGCCTGGACGCGATGACGGCGCTGCTCATCGGGCAGGCCATGGCCCGCTGGAACCCGGCCGCGGCGTTGAGCTACCTGGCTCACGAGAACCTCTGCGTCAACAACATCGTCGCCAACGCCGCGGCCCCGCTGCAGCAGCGTTTCCTTCCGGGCCTGTGCGATGGGACGCTGGTCGGCGCGCTCGCGCTGACCGAGCCCGGAGCGGGTTCGGACGCCCTTGGGGGCATGCGCACCACCGCACGCCGCGACGGCGACGAGTACGTCCTGAACGGAACCAAGCTGTACATCACGAACGGTCCGATCGCCAACGTGGTGCTGGTGTACGCCAAGACCGCTCCCGAACTCGGTGCCAAGGGCATCACGGCGTTCGTCGTCGAGCGCGACCGGCCCGGGTTCAATGTCGCGCAAAAGCTGGTGAAGATGGGCCTTCGCGGGAGCCCTACCGGTGAGCTCGTGTTCGACGACTGCCGCGTCCCGGCCGACAACATGCTCGGACGAGAGAACCACGGCGTCGCGGTCGTGATGAACGGACTGGACCTGGAGCGGATCGGCATCGCCTTCATGGTCCTGGGGATGGCCGAGCGTGCCCTCGAGATCGCCATCGACTACGCGCGGTCGCGTGAGCAGTTCAGCCAGCCGATCGGCAGCTTCCAGCTTGTTCAGGGCATGATCGCCGACATGTACACGATGGTCGAGGCGCTGCGGAGCTTCGCGATGGACGTGGCGCACGAGGCGAACGGCTTGGAGCATGGCGCGGCCCCCGCGGAGCTCTCGCTGCGAGCCGGCTCGCTCGCTCTCCTCGCGGGGCGGACGTTCATGCAGGTGGCCGATATGGCCGTACAAATACACGGTGGCAGCGGCTTCATGTGGGAGACCGAGGTCAACCGGCTCTACCGCGCCGGCAAGGTGCTGGAGATCGGCGCCGGAACGAACGAGGTCCGGAAGATCATCGTTGCGCGCCAACTCCTCGGGCGCTGAAGGAGCAGATGAGCGTGCTGCCGCTTGCCGGAATCACGGTGCTGGACCTCAGCCGTCTGTTGCCTGGACCGTTCTGCTCCCTCATGCTCGCCGACTTCGGCGCCGACGTGATCAAGGTCGAAGACACCGGCATGGGGGACTACGTGCGCTGGTCGGGTCCTGCAGTGCCAGGGGTGGAGAGGAGCGCTCGGTCCGCGCGGTTCCTGGCGCTCAACCGCAACAAGCGTTCCGTGCGGCTGGACCTGAAGTCCGAGGGGGGCAAGTCGGCGTTCCTGACGCTCGTCGGGCAGGCGGACGTCGTCCTCGAGTCGTTTCGCCCCGGTGTGTTGGAACGCCTCGGTCTGGGCCACGAGGTCCTTCGCGCCCAGAACCCCGGGCTCGTGGTCTGCGCGATCTCCGGCTACGGGGCCGACGGTCCCATGGCGCAGCGGGCCGGCCACGACATGAACTACCTCGGCCGGGTCGGTCTGCTGGCCCTCACCGGCGATGTCGACAGCGACATGGTGCCACCCGGGGCGCCGGTTGCCGACATCGGAGGAGGCGCGCTCATGGGCGTCGTGGGCATCCTGGCCGCGCTGCGCCACCGTGACCGGACCGGGGAGGGGCAGTTCGTCGACATCGCGATGGCCGACGGGGCGCTGTCGTGGCTCGGGATGGACGCCGCCGCTGCTCTGATGGGCGAGCCGCCCCGGCGCGGCCGCCTCACGCTCGGCGGTAATGCGGTGTGCTACCGGCCATACCGCTGCCGTGATGGGTGGGTCACCATGGGGGCGGTCGAACCCAAGTTCTTCGCCGCCTGGTGTCACGGCGTCGGACGCGAGGAACTCGTCGACTCCCAGTTCGAGGAACCCGGCAGCGCCGCGCACGCCGAAATCTGCGCGATCTTCGCCGCCCGGACCCGGGCCGAGTGGACCGCGTTCGCCGTCGAGCACGACTGCTGCGTCGAGCCCGTCCTCGAACTCGACGAGGCACTGGGTTCCGAGCAAGTGCTGGCGCGCGGCATGGTGGTGGAGATCGACCAGCCCGGAGCCGAGGTGCCGGTGAGGATGCTCGGTGTCCCGGTCCGCATGTCGCACACGCCCGGCGACCCCGGCCGGCTCCCGGCCCCGTCGCTGGGGGAGCACACCGTCGCGGTGCTCGAGCAGGCAGGTCTCGCGTCCGAGGAGATCGATGCGCTGCTCGCGTCCGGGGCGGCGGCCGGGCCACCGGATGCTGCGATCAGCTGGTCCTTTCTGCCGTAAACGTGCGTTGACGAACGCGGGACGGATCGGGTAGTCTTTACGGTATGTCAAGTCATCCTGTAGCTATCGAAGATCTACGCGTCGGCGACGACGAGCTGTGGGCGGAGGGCCCGCCGCACGAGACGTTCTCTCGGCTGCGGGCCGAATGCCCGGTGCACTGGAGCTCCGGGATCTCGCAGTCCCCCGAGGACGCGGGGTTCTGGTCGGTGACGAAGGCGGACGACATCCTGGCGGTGAGCCGCGATTGGCAGACCTACTCGTCGGCGCAGAACATCATCATCAACGACCACGCGATCCCGGTGGATCTGGTGCAGGGGATGTTCATCGGGATGGACCCGCCGAAGCACGATCGCATCAAGTCGCTGTTCCAGCGCGCGTTCACGCCCAAGGCCATCGCCGCGCACGAGACCGCGATCAGGGAGATCACCGGGGGCGTCATGGATGGCCTCGCGGGTCGCGAGACATGTGACCTGGTGACCGAGGTCGCGCAGCCGGTCGTCTCACGGGTCATCGGGAGCTTCATGGGGCTTGATGAGGCGGACGACGAGCCGTGGGCGACGGCGATCAACACCCTGCTCGGATTCGGGGACCCGGGGCTCAACCCCAAGGGCCTGGAGGCGTTGATCATGGAGGACGTCCCGCTGATGTACGAGCGGTGCATGGCCCTGGTCGAGGCGCGGCGTGCCAACCCGACCGAGGACATGCTCAGCGTGCTGGTGTTCGCCGAGATCGACGGCGACACGCTCACCGACGATGAGATTTTCGCCGGCTTCGTCCTGATGATGGCCGCGGGCAACGACTCGACGAAGGCGACGTACACGAGCACCATGCGGGCGCTGATGGAGAACCCGGATCAGCGACGCCTGCTGGTCGACGACCTGTCGCTCGTGCCGGGTGCAGTAGAGGAGGCGCTGCGCATGTTCCCGGCCTTCGCGCACTTCCGCCGCACGGCCACGAAGGACGCCGAGCTGGGCGGTTGCCCGATCAAGAAGGGCGACAAGGTCGCGCTGTGGTACCCGTCATCCAACCGCGACGAGGAGCGGTACGAAAACCCGCACACGTTCGATGTGCTCCGGAACCCCGAGCACCAGGCGTTCGGGGCCGGCGGCCGGCACTTCTGCCTCGGCACGGCGCTGGCGCGGTTGGAGCTGAAGATCTTGGTGGAGGAAACCGTCAGGCGCTTCCCGGACATGACCATCGCGAGCGAGCCGACCTATATCCTGTCCCAGTTCTCAAGCCAGCTCAAGACCCTCCCCGTCAAGCTCCAGGGATGACCGGCAGCCGTGCCGCGACCTGCGGGTGCAGGCCGCGGCACGGCGCAGACCGTCATCGGGCACGGATGGCCGTCGGGGTCGGGCCCGCCGCCGGCTCGAGCTGCGTCGGCGACGGCGCCCGGCAGGGTCCCCAAGGACCGGTGCTCCGATGACGCCGCTAGCGCGCCGAACGGCGGCCAACGCCCGCTCGCGGCGGCGCACCGAGACAGCGCTGCTGGAGGCCACGCGGCAGCTGTTGGCGGCCGGGACGCCCTACGCGGATCTGAGCGTGGAGGCCCTGGCCCGTCAGGCCGGGGTTTCGCGTCCGACCTTCTACGCCTATTTCGAGGACAAGCGTGCCCTCGCCCTGCGGCTGGGAGAGATCCTCGAGGAGGCCATCGGCGAGGCCGTGGCCGAGTGGCTCGCCGACGGCAACGGTGAGCTGCGCCCAACGCTGGAGGCGACGCTCGGCGTCTTTGCCGCCCACCGGTCCACGCTCGGGGCCCTCGTGGAGGCAGCGACCTACGATCAAGAGGTCGCGGCGTACTGGCGAGCTCTCCACGAGCGCTTCGCCGAGGCGGCTCGCGGGCGGCTGCGACGCGGGTTGCCGGACCTTCCCGACGACCTGGCGGCCGCACGGGCTTTCGCCCTCGTCTGGGCTACCGAGCGCTGCTTCACCGAGCACCTCTTCGCCCCCCAGGTCGAGGAGGACGCATTGATGCAGACGCTCGAGCTGCTCTGGGCCGCGGCGCTCGGGCGCGCCACGTGATCGCGCGGCGGTCCTTCGTTCGATTCAGGGCTCCACGCCAGGCGGCTCCCTGGCAGGTCAGCAGCGGGGCTGCGGGTCAGTTGGCCCGCTGTTCGGTGCCGATGATCTTCAGGTACCGCGACACCGCGGCCACGCGGTTGCCGGCCCGAAGCTTGCGCAGCACGTGTTTGACGTGAGATTTGACCGTCCCCTCGGTGATCACCAGCTGCCGGGCGATCTCGGCATTGGTGGCGCCCTCCGCCATCAGTTGCAGGACCTCCAACTCGCGATTGGTCAGCAGTGCGGCGATCCGCGATTCGGGCGCGAGCACGACGCCGGCGGCCGCGAGCTCCATGTCCGATGCGTCCGCGAGTCGGTGTCCCAGTCGCTGCGGCAGCTCGTGGTTGCTGAGCACCGCGCCGAGGGCCAGCAGATGACGACGGACCTCCTCGCGCTGGTCGTTCAGTTGCCGCAGGAGGTCGGTCCGCTCGCAGGCCAGCGAGAGGCCCTGACAGAAGACCCAGAGGGCTTCGCGTTCAAGCGCACCGACAGCGGCGCCGGTGACGGGCCGATCGGCGTGGATCATGCCGGCGACCTCGCCGTTGAACGTGAGGGGCGCCGCGACATACGAGGTGGTCCTCGTCACCCGGCCCAAAGGACGATGGGTCCGTTCGTGGGCCAGCGCGTCCTGGACGAGGATCGCCCGACGACGCCGGACGACCTCGGACTCGATCAGCAGATGGCCGAGGGCGGGAGGCTCAGCACGCCACAGGTCGCGGATCAGCTTGCCCTGCACCTCGTCGTCCATGTGCATGGTGACGAAGACCAGCGACGAGTCCTCCACGAGGGTGACGATCGCCCGCTCGAACAGCGTGTTCTCGCAGAGGGCCCGCGGCGCGCGGTCCAGGAGACGCGCGCGGTCGTCCACCGGCTCGAGTTCGGCGAGCGCTCGCCGAACGCCCATGAGCCACGACGGGCCCGGCGCCGCCTCATCGCCGCGCTCGACGGGCGCGATCCCGGCGGCCACCCCTTCCGGGAGAGCAATCTGACCCTGATGACTCATAGCGCGTGCTCCCTGGCTCGGTCTAACGTCGTGAACGATCGCTCAGGCCATTGTGACAGAAGGGCACGGATCCCGTGCCGCGATGGTGGAGCAGAACCAGGAGAGACACATGCCGGTCTATGGGAGCGCCGACGAGGTCTACACTTACGTCGGAGGAGCATTCCGCGAAGCAGCCGCACAACCGGAGATCGCCGCGCAGTTCGCCGCCGTCGGCTCGACTCTCTGCATGCACTGCACCGACCCCGACGCGGCCATCACAATCCGGCTGGCCGACCCGGTGGAGGTCATCACCGGCGACGACGGCGAAAGCGCGGAGATCCACCTATACCTGAAGGCGGACGACGCTGATCGCTTTCTTCGCGGAACCCTGAACATCCCGATGGCGATGGTGAAGCGGCAGGTCCGCGCAAGCGGTCCGATCGATGCCGTCCTGAAGCTGGTCCCGGCGACCAAGCCGCTGATCCCGATCTACGAGCGTCTGACCGCATCCCGTCCGGCCGCGGCAACGTGACGCAGTCGTGGTCGTCGACGCACCGACGACGGTCGATCCTGGTACCCGCGCCGCTGCCGACCCCTCGGTGTACGATCGTTTGCATGGGCACGAGGCCTCCAGGATGAGCGAACCGTCTGCCGACGGCTTGACGGGCGAGGAGCGATTCGTCGGCGTAGGCCTTGACTTCACACGCGAACTCGGCCCGGTCCCCGGGCGTTACGTGGTGGCACGACCCGACAGCGCTCGTCCTTCGACCGCACTCACGGCCGGGGCGGTGGCTGACCGCGGCGCAGACGTGCTGGTGATCTCCCAGGTCGGGGCGCCGCTGTTGCCCGAGCGGCGGCTGCCGCTGCGTCGTCGTGCCCGACCGGTACGCGGCGACGACGCAGCGGACCCCGTATGGCTCACACGCATCACCTACCTCCGTGGAGACCACGTGCGCCGGGATCAGCGCAGCGCCCGTGCCGCGCTCGACACCGTCCGCGGCGATCGGGACTTGCAGGAGGAACTCGTAACGGCGGCGGTGCTGGTGACCAACACCGCGATCCGCGCCCATCGCGTGGCGGTCGGGGACCCGACACTGCCCGAGATCGGCGTCGCCGCGGCGCGTCGCATCCGGATCGGCGCCGGCTCGGCCGACGAGGTCGCCCGCGGGCGGTTCGCGGACGCGATCGCCCTGACGACGCCGAACGCCGCGGACTGGCATTCGAGCATGCCTCCGGCCGAGGCGCTTTCGGCGGTACTCGCCGGACGCATCCCGCTGCTCGAGGCCGACGAGCTCATTCTGCGTGTGGCAGGAGATCTCGGGGCGCGCCGCACACGACTCGCGGCCCTCGGGCTGCCGACCGCGATCGAGTTGCTGCTCGAGGAAGTGCCGCGGGACGAGGCGGTGGCCGACAGTCGGACGAGGGTCGCCGCCCTGCAGACGGACGCCGGCACGCTCGCCCTCAGGACACTGGACGGTGTCCCCTGCGAGGCCGAGGAGCTTCAGTGGCTCGCCGACGCCGTTCGAAGCCTGTGGGACCTGTCGTCGAAGGCCCGCCGCCTCTTCGACCCCGATGAAGACCTGTCCGCTCTGTCCGCACCCGTAGGAGCACCGCTCGAATGAGGAGTCCGATGCCGACGTCCCCCGAAGCCATCCGGGCACAAACCGGCCCCGGGGCGCGCCTGCGTGCCGCCGTGAGCGAGGCGGCCGCCGTGCCCGAGAGCGCAGCGAGGCTTGCGGCCACCGGCATGACCGTCAGGATCATGGTGAGCGATGCGCCCGACGAGGGCGCGGTCCTGTTGTTCGACCGCGCCACCCCGATCGCCCTCGATCACGATGCCGACGATCCGGTTGCCGCCGAGATCGTGCTCCCGGAGGCGCTGCTGACACAGGTGCTGGACCGCACCGCGCGGCTCGCGGTGGCGCTGATCGACGGACGCGCGAGCTTCACCGGTCCGGTGCGCGAGTTCCTGCGGGTCTTGCCCATCCTGATCGCTCTGGCCAGCCCCCGATGCGAGTTCGAAGGCATCGAAGGAGAGTCATCATGACCGCGTCGAGTTCACCGACCGTCCCGGACGAGCAGCGGCAGTTGCTGGATGCGGCCGCGGAGTTTCAGTACCACGAGGGCGCGATGGAGTATGAGGAGCGCACACCCGGCGAGCTGTGGTCGATCGAATGCGTGAACGTCCACAAGAAGTTCGGGCGCTTCGCCGTCCTCCAGGGTCTGAACTTCTGCATCCCCGAGGGAACGATCACGGTCGTGCTCGGTCCATCCGGCACCGGCAAGAGCGTCCTGCTCAAGCACCTGATCGGCCTGATGTTCCCCGACAAGGGCGACATCCTGGTCCACGGCCAGTCGGTGCCGCACATGACCCAGCCCGAGCTGTTGGAGATGCGCCGGCGCTTCGGAATCCTCTTCCAGGACGGTGCGCTGTTCGGGTCGATGAACGTGTTCGACAACGTCGCCTTCCCGCTGCGCCAGCACACCGACAAGTCCGAGGCACAGATCCACGCGACCGTGATGGCGCGCCTGGACGACGTGGGTCTGGCCGACGCCGGTGGCCGCATGCCCAACGAGCTCTCAGGAGGCATGCGCAAACGCGCGGGGTTTGCCCGCGCGCTCGTCATGGAACCTCAGATCGTCATGTTCGACGAGCCGGACTCGGGGCTTGACCCGGTCCGCACCACGCTGCTTTGCGAGCTGATCCAGCAGATGCACGACCTGTACGGCGGGACGTACATCCTGATCACCCACGACATCGCCACCGCCCGACAGATCGGCCAGTACATCGGTGTGCTCTGGCGGGGGCGCATTGTGCAGAGCGGCGACCGCGATCACATGTTCGACTCGCCGAACCCGTTCGTGCGCCAATTCCTCAACCGGCAGGGCCGGGGACCCCTCGGCATGGAATGACCTCCTTAGGGGGGGGTGTATCCCCCTAAATCCGAGTAGCCCTGGTGGAACACCGTGTGGGACGGTGACCGTGGCTCCGATGGGGCCACCGGGGGAGGACGATCGGCTGACGGTTCAGCACCGCGGCCGGGCAAGGGAGAGAGAGCATGGCCGTCGACAGCGCATCAGGCGCACCCGCGATCCCGCGTGCGCGCGGCGGGAAGTTCCGCTCGCCGCAGGCCGGCGGTGTTGCAGGCAAGGGCGCCAGCATGGCTGCCGCGCTGCTCGAGGAGCTCGGCGGGATGCTGCTGCTCACCGGCGCCACGCTCCGGGCGATGTTCACGCCGCCGTTCCCTTGGGTCGACGAGTTCCTGATCGAGAGCGTCATCTTCATGCGGCGCACGATGATCCCCACGTTCTTCGGCGTGATCGCGCTGACCTTCGGCGCCGGTGGCATCCAGGGCGGCAACCTGCTGAACATCTTCGGCTCGGTGGATCGCCTGGGTGCGTTCTTCGCCACCCTCGCTACGCGGGAGGCCGGGCCGTGGGCGACCGGGATGATCGTCGCCGGAGTCGCCGGGACCGCCGTGTGCGCCGACCTGGGGGCGCGCAAGGTCCGGGAGGAGCTCGACGCGCTCGCGGTGCTCGGCCTCGATCCGATCAAGACCCTCGTCGTGCCGCGGTTCCTGGCGATCGGCGTGCTCACTGCGACGATGAACCTGCTGGCGATCGCGGTCTCGCTCATCGGGGGATGGGGGGCGGCCGTGCTCCTGTTCGGGGAGACGACGAGCGGCTACGTCTCGACGATGACGCTGAACTTCACGCTCCCGGATCTGCTCGGCAGCGTCCTGAAGACCTCGTCGTTCGGCTTCATGGTCGCCGTCGTCTGCTGTTACAAGGGCCTGAACGTCAAGGGCGGGTCGGTCGGCGTCGGCCGCGCGGTCAACCAGGCCGTCGTGATCGCGTTCGTCGCGATCTGGGTCTTCAACTACATGTTCACCGCGACGCTCCTGGCCGCCTTTCCCCAGACCCTGTCGCTGCGCTGAACCATGGAAGCCTCGACCGCACAGACGAGCACCCCGACCGGGCCGGACGGCAAGCTCCTGCTCAACACGAGCGGCGGCGTGTCCCGTCGTGTCGGGCGCAGTCTCGCCGACCCCGTTCGCGGTCTCCTGCAGGAGACCGGCCGGATGGCCAACTTCATGTTCCGGGCGTTCGCGGAGATCCCGCTCGCCTGGCGTTACGGCGCCGAGATCCTCAAGCAGGCCGGAGTCCTGCTCGTCGGATCCTCGGTGGTGCTCCTCGCGCTGCAGTTCGTCATCGGACTGGAATGCGGTACCGAAGGCAACTACGTCCTGCGCGGGTTCGGTGCGTCGGTGTACACCGGTGCGTTCTCGGCCCTCTGCGGCCTGCGCGAGGCGGGGCCGTTCATGTTCGGCTTCATCGCCTCGGCCAAGATCGGCGCCGGGCTCGCCGCGGAGATCGGCACGATGCGGATCAACGAGGAGATCGACGCGATGGAGGCGCAGGGCATCAGCTCGATCCGCTACATCGTCAGCACCAGGTTGCTGGCGGCGTGGCTCGTGATCCCGTTCTGGTTCTTCGTCGGGATGGCCCTGAACTTCCTCGGCGAGTACTTCGTCATCATCATCCAGATCGGCGAGGTCTCGCTCGGCGGCTGGGCCCAGGTGCATTGGGCGTTCATCACGCCCTACGACATGTTCGTCAGCCTGTTCAAGTTCTTTACGATGGGGACGTTCGTCGTCCTGATCGGCATGTACTACGGGTACTACGCCAGCGGCGGACCCGTCGGCGTGGGGACGGCCACCGCCCGCTCGATGAGCCTGAACCTGATCCAGGTGATGGCCGTCAACGCGCTGCTGACCATGCTCGCGTGGGGCTTTGACCCCCGGATCCCGATCGGAGGCTGACCGTGTCTCGCAAGCTCAGTGCGCTCCGCTGGGAGCTCGCCGGTCGACCCTGGCTGTTCATCGTCGTCGCCGCCGCGATCCCGTTCACGATCTGGGCGATCGGCACCCGCAGCGAGCCGCACCACGTGCGCGTCTCCTTCGCGGCCGCCGTCAACGTCGTCCCCGGCCTGGACGTGCAGATCGACGGCTTCGACGTCGGCAAGATCTCCTCGGTCAAGCTCGTCGGAGAGCGAGCCGAAGTCACTCTCGGGATCAAGGACGGACGCTTCTGGCCGCTGCGACGCGGCACCACCGCCACGCTGCGCTGGCCGACCCCGGCCGGCAGCGGCACGCGCAAGGTCGACCTGAGCCCGGCGGCAAGCCCGGCACCACCGCTTCCTGAGGGCGGCATCATCGCCGGCCGTGACGCCGCGACCCCCGTCGAGATCGATCAGGTGTTCAACACCTTCGACATGCCGACGCGGACGCATCTGCGCAGGGGACTGCAGCACACCGCGAAGACCTTCGGCGAGAACAGCGCCACGGTCCGCAAGGCTCTCGGGAGCTTCGACGAAGCGGTCGGCGCCTACCGCGATGTCTCCGGCGACCTGGCCGCGGATCGTGCCACGCTGCGCACCCTGGTGGGCTCGACCGCCGGGGTGATGCGGCGTCTGGCCCCGCACGAGCGGGCGATCAGTGACCTGGTCACCGTCGCGAACCGCACACTCGCGACGTTCGCCGACCACTCCAGTCGGCTGCAGGCCTCCATCACGAAGTTCCCGGGCACGCTGCAGGAGTCGCGCACGACCCTCGCCCGGCTGGACTCGAGCGTGGCGAAGGTCAGCGACCTGGTGACCGATCTTCGACCGGGAGCCAGGACCCTCGCGGACTTCGCGCGCTCCGCCGGCCCGACGCTCGCCGCGCTGCGCCCGACCGCGCGGCTCGGCATGAAGGTCACCGACCAGCTGCGGACCGACGCCCCGCAGCTCACCCGCGCCCTCGCGGCCGGGCAGCCGCTGATGGCCAACACGCGTTCGATCCTCACCCGGGCGGAGCCGATGCTCGAGTGCCTGCGGCCTTACACCCCAGAGGCCGCCGGGGTCGCGGTCCTGTGGGGGAGCTGGACCAAGAACTACAACCCCAAGCTCGCCGGTGGACGCTTCCACGAGGCGCAGGACCACTATGCCCGCGTGCTCGTCGAGGGTAGCCCGACCAGCTTCCACGCGTATCCGAAGGGCACCTCCAGCCAGATCCAGGAGGCGCTCGGCAAGAAGTACGCCATGCCCCGACCGCCGGGACTGGGCGTTGGAAAGCCGTGGTTCCTGCCGCAGTGCGGCGTGACCGAAGCGGGCCTCGATCCCACAAAGGATCCGGAGCACACCAGATGAGCCGGCTCCTCGCACCGCTCCTGCTCGCGCTCGCCGTGCTCGCCGCGATCATCGTCCTCGCCGGCTCCGGTAAGTCGGCGTACACGCTGAAGATGCGCGTGGCGACCGCCGACGGCCTCGTCGCCGACCAAGACGTGAAGATCGACGGCGTGCGCGCCGGGAAGGTGACCGCCGTCAAACTCGCGCGTGACGACACGGCCGAGATCACGATGCAGATGGACCCGTCCGCCGCCCCGGTCGGGCTCGATGCCCGGACCCGCATTCGCAGCGTCAGCGTCCTCGGCGAGAAGTACATCGAGATGCAGCCCGGCCACACCGACCGGCCCGCGCCGTCGGGAACGTGGGTCAAAGCCGACGCGGCCGCCCCGGTCGACCTCGACGACGTGCTCAACACCCTTGACTCAGGCACCCGGGCACGGCTGCGCATCATCCTCGCTGAGGGCGGCACCGCCCTCACCGGCCGCGGCGACGCCGTTCGGCGTCTGCTGATCTCACTCCCGAACGGCATGAACCAGCTCGGGCAGGTCCTCGATCAGGCCACCGCCGACACCGCCGGCCTCAAGCGCGTCGTGAACGCCGGCGACCGCGTCATCTCGACCCTCACCCCACGCCGGCACGAGCTCGGCCAGCTCGTTCAGGAGGCCGACGGGGCCCTGCAGGCGACCGCCGATCGTCGTGCTGCGCTCGGCGCAGCGGTCGGACAGGCACCTTCCGCCCTCGCTCAGTTGCGTCGATCTCTCGGCCTCCTGGAGCAGGCGTCGACCAACCTGCAGCCCGCAGCCGACCAACTGCGGCGCTCCGCGGCACCCATCGGCAGCACCCTGAAGGCCCTGCCGCAGTTCAGCCGCGACGCCACCCCGACACTGGACAAGGCCCGAGCGGCCGCGCCCGACCTGGCCAAGCTCGCCCGTGGCGTGCAGCCGACCCTCCGGAAGCTCCAACCGGTCGCCAAGAAGCTGCATGCCACGCTTGCGCAGGCCGACCCGCTCGTGCAAGGGCTCGACAAGGGCCTGGCCGACGACGCGCTGTACTTCCTGCAGACCTGGGCGCGCGTCACCGCCCGATCCGACGGCCTCAGCCATCTCTTCGGCGCCCAGATCACGATCACCGAAGACACCGTGCGGATGATCACCGACCGCGTCCTCTCCGGCAGCAACGCCAACGACCCGCCGCAGCAACGCAAGAACGGGCGCCCGCAGGCTCCCGCGTCATCCCCAACCTCCACGCCCCAATCGTTGATCCCGAAGCCCAAGCTGCCCGCGGTCAAGCCGCTGGTGTGCAAGGCCCTCGGCGATGTCACCAAGGGCGTGAACGGCGTCCTCGGTCAGCTCACCGGCGGCAAGCGGCCGCCCGCCGCCTTGCCCGGCGGTGGCGCGTGTAACGGGCAGCCGCCAGCGCCGAAGCCCACGCCCAAGAAGGCTCTCGGCGACGCCGTCAGCGGACTGCTCAGCGGAGCAAAGCACGGTGCAGCGCCGGACCCGAAGGCACCGGACGGCGCCACATCCGGCTCCGACATCCCCGCGCTTCTCGACTACCTCTTCGGCTCATGATCGCCAGGCTCGCACGCCACTCCCCACGCCGGCGGGAAGTCAGCAAGACCACGCCGCGGTGGGTGGTCCTCGCGGCCGGGGCAGCGGGCGTCGTCGTGCTCCTCGCGCTCGCCCTGATCGGCTACTTCGCGCCGAACGGCCTGCCGCTGCACAGCTACTACACCCTCCAGGGTCAGTTCGCCCGAGCCGACGGCCTGGTCAGCCACACGGACGTCAAGCTCGACGGCAAGCGCGTGGGCCAGGTGCTTCACGCGCGCATTCAGAACGGCCGTGCCGTCGCCGAACTCCAACTCGACACCAGCATCCGGCCGCTGCGCACGGACTCGATCCTGCGTGTGCGTCCACGTGGCCTGCTCGGCGTCGTCTACGTCGAGATCGTCCCGGGCCAGCACGGCGCGCTGCTGGCCGACGGGGCACGGATCGGTAGCGGCGTCGGCAACAGCAGCAGCAGCACCGTGCAGCTGGACGACGTGCTCTCGACCTTCGACCGCCGCACCCGCACCCGCGCCCAGACCCTCCTCGACGAACTCGGTAAGGGCGTCGCCGGACGCGGCGAGGACGTCAACAAGCTCCTCGCCCAAGCCCCGGGATACGTCGACGACATCGCCGTCACCGCCGCCGCCGTCAACGCGCGACCAGGCTCACCGGCCCGGTTCGTCCACGGAGCGGCCCGCGCCTTCGACGGCCTCGCACCCGTCGCCCCCGACCTCGCCGCGTCACTGGACCCTTCAGCCCGGTCCTTCGCCCCGTTCGCCGATCGCGCCGACGACTGGCGCGCGTCCCTGCAGGCGGCGCCGGTGACGTTGAGCACCGTCCGCAACGGGCTGCGCGCCACCGACCCGCTGCTGGTCAGCATCAGCCGACTGACGCATCAGTTGACTGCCACGCTGAAGCCCGCACCGGCCGCCTTCCGCGACACCGGCGCGTTCATGCGGACCGCACGCCCCGCACTGCGACGCGTCCCGCCGACCTTGAAGCTCGCCCGCGCAGCGACCGACCCGACGGTCACGCTCGCCGCACACCTGAACGCCCAGCTGCCACTGGTGTCGGCCACCCTCAAACCGGCACTGCCGATCGTCACGACACTCGGGCCGCGAACCTGCGACTTCCGCAACTTCCTCGGCCACTGGGCCGGCATGGATGCCCTCGGAGACGAAGGACTCAACTACCTCCGCGCCACCGTGACCATCGGCAACGACGAGGCCCTCGGCACCTACAAGGACAAGCAGCCGCTCACGCACTCAAACCCCTACCCGGCGCCATGCGAAGCCGGCTACGAGTTCCTGAAGAACAAATGACCGCCGGCACACGCCCCCGCCCCCGTCGCTTCGTCCACCGACCCGGTCAGCACCGTCCGCGGGAGATCCTCAAAGGCACGATCGCCCTCTTCACGCTGATCCTGCTGATCGTCGCCGCCGTCAACCGCGGTCTGCCGTTCTGGCCGAAGAGCGGCACGACGGTCTGGGCTCAGTTCGACAACGTCTCCTCCCTGCGCGTCGGCAACCCGGTTCGCGTCGCCGGCATCCCGGTGGGCAAAGTCTCGAAGATCCAGCAGCCGTCTTCCGGACGCGGCGGGATGGTCCAGCTGCGTCTGCAGGACGGCAAGGTCAGCCTCCACGACGACGCTCGCGCGGCGATCTGGTGGCGAACGCTGCTCGGCCGAAACCTCTACGTCGACCTGGATCCGGGCTCGCCGAGCGCACCGACACTCAACGGCCCGATACCCCGGGCGCACACCAGCAACCAGGTCGAGCTCGACCAGGCGCTGAGCCCACTGGACGCCACCGGTCGCACCGGGCTGAAGCGCATCATCGGCGCCACCGACGGCGGCTTCGCCGGCGACGACGCCACGAACGCTCTCGACGCCCTGGCGAAGGCTTCGCCGCCGATCGCGAACGGGCTGCCCCCGATCCGCGGACAGGACCCCGGGGACCTCCCGGTGCTCGTGGCCCAGACCTCGAAGTGGATGCACGCCATCGACCGGCGCGGCGCGGACCTCGCTGGGCTCATCGACTCAGGCCGCACCACGCTCGCCGTCACCGCCGCCCGAGCCGCGGACATCGGCACGATCCTGGACACCGCCCCCGCGGCCCTGGACAGCACCCGGCGCACCATGATCAACCTGCGCACGACACTGCCCACGCTCGACGACGTCACGGCGCGCCTGCGACCCGGCGCCCGCCGCCTGGACGAGGCAGCGACCACCACGCGGCAGCTGTTCGACACCGCAACCCCGGTCCTGCGCAACGCGCAGACGCTCCTGCGACGCCTGAACCCGGCCCTGACCGAGGTCGGTGGCCGCTTCGCACCCGAGGCGAGCGCGACCTTCACCGGGCTGAAGCCCACGATCGCCCGGGTCCACGACCAGGTCCTGCCGTTCCTGGAGCGCGACAACAAGGCATTGAAGATGAAGGTCTATGAGCTGCTGGGCCCGACGCTCTCCGCCGGATCCGCGTTCCTGGCGACCACCGACGCCCAAGGCGCCTTCGTCCAGTTCGAAGCCGGGGCGGGCGAAGCGGCGGCACCCGCCCTGCCGTGCAAGACCATGTTCACCGATCCCACCGCCAAGCAGCTCGTCGTGTGTCAGGATCTCAAGGACTACCTGGCGACGCTTTTCACCCAGCCCGGTCACCAGCTCGTCCGCGATCCCCAGAACGATCCGGCCGTCACGACAGGAGGCTGAGCAGATGCCGTTCAACCGTGACCGCATCCGCCTGGAGCTCAAGCGCGCTCGAACGCCGCTGCTGCTCCTCGCGATCGCCTTCGTCCTGACCGCGGTCGCCGCCGTCGGACTCTTCCGCAACCTGACCTTCCAGAAGCCCTGGGAGCAGACCTACACCGTCCGGGCCGCGTTTACCGACGCCAAGGGCGTGTCCCCGGGCAAGAACCAGGTCCGCCTGGCCGGCATCAAGATCGGCGTCGTCACTAAGGCCGTGCTGCGCGGGGACCAAGCGGTCCTGACCCTCAGCATCGACAAGAAGCACGGGCCGCTCTACCGCAACGCCAAACTCCGCCTGCGCCCCGTATCGCCCCTCGACGACAAGTACGTCGAGGTCGAGAACCGCGGCACCCCGGCGAGCGGACGGCTGACCGGTGAGACCGTGCTGCCGGCCTCGAGCACGGCCTCGCCGGTCGACATCTCCCGGGTGCTGGAGGTCTTCAACGTGCCGACCCGCCAAAGCATGGCGCAACTGATCGACGAGCTCGGCCGCGGGCTTCCGGACAACGGGCATCAGTTGCGCGCCGCGCTCGCCGAGTTCACCCCGTTCTTCGGGGCGCTGCAGCGCCTGACCGAGATCACCGCCGACCGTCACGTCCAGCTCAAACGGCTCGTGCACAACACCGGGATCCTCGGCCGCGAGCTCGCCCGCCGCGACGAGCAGGTCTCCGGCGTGATCAGCCACGGCAACGCGGTCCTCACCGAGCTCGCCCACCGTGACAGGCCCCTGGACCAGACGATCCGCGCCCTCCCCAGCACGATCAACGCGCTGCAGCGCGCCACGGGCTCGCTCGAGCAGGCCCGCAACCACCTGGACCCTGCGCTGCGCGCGCTCGTCCCGCCGGCCGACGACCTCAAGCCCGCGCTCGACGCGCTCATCAAGCTCAGCGACAGCGGCACGCCGGCCCTTCACGCCCTGGCCAACCCAGTCCGTCGCCTGAGCGCCGTGGCGAAGATCCTGCCGGCCACCGCCCGCGATGTCACCGGTGCGGTCAAGGTCCTCCGCAGGGAGACCCCGTCGCTGGACCACAGCACCGCCAAGCTCCCTCCGTGCTTTGTCCCGATCGAGAACTTCTTCGCCAACAGCATGTCGCTCGCCAAGTTCTACGACGGCTATCGCGTCGTCGCACGCGCCACCGCGGGCGAAGGCCTGTTCGCGATCGGCACGTCCGTCAACGAGCCAGGCTGGAAGAAACTCGGCCCGTGCTACGGCAAGGTCGCCGCCGGAGGCACGAAATGAGCCCCCGTCAGCGGATCCCGAAGATCGTCGCACTCGGCACGTTCTTCGTCGTGGTGATCGTCATCTTCACCGGGATGTACACGCTGCTGGCCGGCGGCCGCATCGCCGGCATCTCCGCGCAGCCCTACAAGGTATCGGTGCTCGTCGACGAGCCGCTGCAGCTGATCGCCGGATCAGACGTGCGGACATCAGGCGTCAAGGTCGGCACGATCGACGACATCCAGCCGCGCGGCCAGCGGTCCCTGATCACGATCGCCTTGAAACGCGAACACGACCACATCTACCGCGACGCCCGCGTGCAGACGCGCTTGCGCACACTCCTCGGAGAGAGCTACCTCGACGTCGACCCGGGCACACCGGCCGCGGGACGCGTCCCAGCCAACGGCATGCTGAGCGCCGAAGCCAGCCGTGAGACCGTGCCACTGGACAAGATCCTCAACACGCTCGATCCGACCACCCGCAAGGCCGTTCAGGGCACCATCCGCGGCATGGGCCGCGGACTCGACGGGCGCGGGGATGACATCAACCGCACCTTCGCCGACCTCGGCGACGCCGTCGACCTGGGTGTGCCCGTGGTCTCCGACCTGCGCGCGCAACGCCGCGACCTGGTCGCGGTCATCGACCAGGGCGCCCAAGTGCTCGACGCCCTCGGCCGGCGCCAGGACCAACTGCGGTCGCTCGTCACCTCCATGCACCGCACCGCCAGCGCCGTCTCAGCCCGCGACGCCGCGCTCCGCGCCTCCATCACCCAACTGAGGCCCACCCTCCCACAGGTGAGCAAGACCGTCACAGCGGTCCAGTACCTCTCCAAGACCGCCACCCCGGTCTCCGACAACCTCCTGACCGCGGCAGTCGCACTACAGCCGGTGATCCGAGACCTCGGCCCAACCGCGGCCGACGCCCGCCGCCTGGCCGCCAGGTTGCCGGCAGCTCTCGACGCCACCGACCCCCTCCTTAGGCAGCTACGCTCGTTCACGAGCGCGGCCACCCCGGTCACCGACGCGCTCGGACCCGTGCTCCGGCAGGTCGTGCCGATGCTCAACTACCTCGAGCCGTACAGGCGGGATCTCTCCGCGCTCGCCGCCAACATGGGCTCACTCTTCCAGTTCTATGGTGGCCTGGAGCCACCGAACGTCCAGGGACCTCATCACGAAATCAACTCCGGGCGCGTCCAGCTGCTCGTGAGCCCTGCGTCGCTGGCCGCCACCCCACCGGAGCTGGTCAAGCTCGAGGACGCACTCCTGCAGACCGGCGTGCTGAAGGAGATCGGCGGGCTGCGGACCAACTATTACCCGCCGCCCGGGAGCGCGGACGCGCCGCCCCGCTCGGACGGTAAGTACACGCGCGTGCAGGCATTGCCCTGAAACCTCGACGCCTCGTGGTGCGGGTGGCATGTGCGCGGCTGGCGAGCGCGAGCCCACGGCGAACGCTCGGGGTGGGCGTCATCGTCGTGGTGCTGTGCGCGCTCGCGGCCAGCCAGCTGCACTCCAACGCCTCGCCGGCGCTTTTCACCCAGTCCGGCAGTCCGACCGGGCGGGCCACCTCCGAGCTGGAAGGTGCGTTCGGTAGCGAGCCCGTGGCGCTCGTCGTCACCGGTGATCTGCAGCAGACGCTCGCGGCCAAGGGCATGGCCGCGCTCGACGTCCTCGAACGCCGCGTCCGGAGGCTCAGCGGGGTTTCGAGCGTCTTCGGGCCCGCGACGCTGGTCACCGCGACGATCGAGCAGATCGCACGGATCGTCCGGGTCGAACTGGGCCCGGTGGCCGCAAGGGCCGATCGCGCCGCCAACCGAGCCCGCGCGCTGGCCAAGCGTCTGCACGCGAACGCGGCGACCGCCGACGCCGCCGACCGTGAGGTCCGCTTGGCCACCCTCGGGCCGATGCGCCGGCAATACGAGAAGCTCTTCGCGCAGTTCGGGTTCCTCGGCCTGCCGTCCTTGACCAACAGCGTGTTCGTTCAGGCGCTCACCCTCGGACCGGGCGGCGCCCCGAAGAGCCGGCTGCGGTGGCTCCTCCCGGACCGCGGCCACGCCGTCGTCGTCGTCCGCCTGAAGCGTGGGCTCTCCGAGACTCAGGTGCGCCGCGTGGCCGGCAGCCTGGAGTCCGCTGCCGCGGCGGCGCACCGCTCGGGGCTGTCGGTGCAGGTCGCCGGCGCGCCGCTGGTCGCCGCTGCGGTGGCCCATCAGCTCCGCCGACAACTGCTCGTTCTGCTGCCGGTCGTCGCCCTGGTGATGATGCTCGTGCTCGTGCTCGTGCAGCGGGCCGGAAAGCGCCGCGCGCTGCTGCTCTTCCCGGGCCTGGCGGCCGCCGCGGGCGCAGCGGCCGCGGGCTGGCCACTGGGCCTGGAGCTCACGCCGGCGACCCTCGCCGCGCTTCCCGTGATCCTGGGACTCGGCGTGGACTTCGTCGTCCAGTTGGAGGCGCGCTACCGCATCGAGCGACGTAACGCAGCACCGCCGGAAGCGATCCGCGGGGCAGTGACACGACTCGGTTCTACGCTCGCGCGAGCGGCAATCGCGATGTCCGCGGGCTTCGGCGTCCTGCTGCTCAGTCCCGTGCCGCTGGTGCAGCGGCTCGGTGCCGTGCTCGCGATCGGTGCGATCTGCGCCCTGATCGCCACCCTCACGCTCGCCCCCCCGCTGCTGCTGGTGCTCGACCGTCCGGGGCTGGGGTCCGCCACGCTGACCATGCCCTCGGTGCTGCGGTGGCCCAGGCGGGGGAGCATCCTGGCCGTGGGCATCGCCGCGGTGGTGTCGGTGGCGGGTATGGCGTCGGCGTCGTCGGTCCGGATCTCCGGTGATCCGAATCAGCTCGCCAGTCGTGGGCTGCCGGAGCTCGAGCGCGCCCAAAGCGCCGGTCGCGTCTTCGGCTCCAGCGGCCAGATTCGCGTTGCGGTCCGCGCCAATGACGTGACCAGCCCGGCGGTGGTGCGCTGGATGAGCGGGGCGGCGCAGCGCGTGGAGCGCATCGACCCACGGCTCCGCGCGGGCCCCAGCCTTTCGGACCTGGCCACCGCCGGGGGTCGCCTTCCGGACGGGACACGGACCGCGCAGCTGCTGCGCGTCGCGCCGCCCGATCTGGTCGGCGCGATCCTGCGACGCGATCATCGCCTGACCGAGTTCAGCTTCGGCGCACCGGTCACCGACGCCGCTGGGCTGGACCGGCTGCAAACCCGGGTGGATCGGGTGCTGGCGTCGGCCCCCGCCGGCGTGAAGGCGACAGCCGGAGGGCTGGCGCCGACGGTCGTGGCCGGTGTACGCGGCATCGAAGGCGGGCGGCCCTGGCTTCTGCTCGCCGCCATCGCGATGATCGCAGTCGTGTTGCTCCTTCTCGGATACGGCGTGAGACGCGCGCTCGTCGTCGTGCTCCCCGCCGCGACCGCTGCGGGGGCCTCATCACCAATTATGGCCGCGGCCAGCGTCTCATTGTCGCCGCTCTCAGCGAGTCTCGAGCCGCTGCTGGTCGCCATCACGATCGAGTTCGCGATCCTCGTCGAGGGGCGAATGGAGGTTGAACGCCGACTCGGAGCCGATCCTCAAGAGGCAGGTCGCACCGCCGTTCGGTGGGTCGGTGCGCCGGTTCTCGTCTCCGCGAGCACCGTCGGGCTCGGCTTCGGCGTGCTGCTGATCAGCCCGGTGCCGGTGCTGCGCCAGTTCGGCGGGCTGGCCGCGGTCGAGGTCGTGTCGGCCGCCGCCCTCGCGCTGGCACTGGTCCCAGCGTTCGCCGCGGCGCTTGCGTCAGCTCCGAAACGTGTGACGCCACCCGACCGGCCTCGCATCGCACGGACAACCGCTAGATGAGCACGTCGATCCCCGGAACGTCGTCGCAATGCGTGAATCGCCGGCTGATGCGCGAGCGCCGCGTCGGGCGGATCGTCGGGGCGCTCGCGTTCGTCGCCATCGTGCTCACGCTGGTCTCGGTGCTCGCGTCTGCCGCGGCAGCGCGCGACCCGTCGGGGAGCGGCACGTTGAAGGTCTTCGACGCTCACGCCACGCGCCAGCTCGTCGCCGCGTTCCTTCGCAGCGTCTCGGTGCTCGCCACGATCCCGATCATCTCCTTCTTCCACTCCGTGCTCCGCGCCCGGGATCCTGGGGTCCCCCGGGGCCTGCTCACCGTCGGCCTGCTCGCCTCGGCAGTGATCGCGGCCTCGACGATCATCGGGTGGGTCGGACTGCACCACGCCGCCGTCTCGTACGTCGAGGGCGGCTACCGTGGCCGCACGGAGAAGGCGGCGCTCGACGCGAGCTCGGTGCTGACCGTCTCGCGCTGGTTGGATATCGGGTCGCGGCTGCTCTTCGCTTCGTGGCTTGCGATGACGTCGCTGCGTGCGAACCGTGCCGGGCTGATCACGCCGTTCCTGGGTACGTGGGGTCTGCTGGCCGCGGTCACCGGGACGTTCTTGGCGGTCGGCGATGCGCTCTACATCGGCTGGCTGGCCAGCGTCGCGCTCCTGTCGATGGGCTATTGGCCGGGCGGGCGACCGCTGAGCTGGCGCACCGGGGCGGCGGAGCCGTGGACGCCGGCGCCCGGCTCCGGTGCGCCGCCGCGCTGAGGCTGACCGGGAAGGCGTCGACCCGCGCCCGCGGGCGCGTCGGCGGTCCGGAACCCTGCAGGTCGCGTTCACGGCGCGGCACGTTGCAGCTGCGGGAACGACTTCAGCTGCCCCTGGAACCGGGTCGGCGGCGCGGTCACGCAGGGGGGCGGGCTCCCGGTGCCGACGAACCCTCGTGGGTTGGATGCGTGCCGGCAGTCGAACGACGTCAGCCCGGTGCTGAGCCCATCGAGCCAGCGGGGCGGGGCGTAGGCGTTGGGGCGGGTCGTTCCTGAGCGCTGAGCGGCGACGACGAAGTTCTCGTCAGTGATCGGCAGCACGGCGCGGAAGTAGTGCAGCGGCTTCTGGCCCGGTCGCTGGGTGACGAATTGGGACGATGCGGCGATCGCCGGCCAGCTTGAGATGAGCTCCTGCCGATAGAGCGATGCGTACTGCGCAACAGGGATCAGATCGCGGGCGAACGGGTAGAGCGCGCCGGTGAGCGGTCCGGCCGCTCGCAGGACCGGACGCAGGCTTCGCAGGTCCCTCGGCCCGGTGCGGGAGAGTTGCCCGATGTCGCCGATGACCCGTTGGACCTGCGGGGCGGTCCGGATCGTCCCGGCGAGCACCGGGCGCACGAGCGGCGCCACCGGCTCCAAGGCCCGGACGACGGGGTCGGCCTCTCGTGAGATCCCCTCCAGGGCGGCAAGCCCCGGGCGCGCGGCGCGCAGCAGCGGCGGCACGGCCCGGAGGGTGGCCCGCAGGTCGGGGCCCCGGGTGGCGGTCGCGGCGAACAGCTGCTCAGAGGCGAGCACCAGCCGGCGGGTCTCCTGCTCGCGGGCGCCGACGGTGCGAAACACCGCCCCCGCATTTCGGACCAGGGAGTCCAGGGCACGGCCCTGGGCGTCCAGGCGGGCCAGGACGTCCCCGCCGTCCTGCGCGAGCGGCGCCAGGCCGGCCACCGAGCCCTGGATGTCGCCGGCGCGCCCGCGGACCGCCGTCGACCAGCCCGTCAGCCAGGCGCGCAGATTCCGGCGCGTGGGGAGATCGAAGGTGCTCAGGACCTCGTCGACCTCGGTGGTGGGCAGGACCGCCGACCTCGGGATGCGCCCGCCCTCGGCGATCGGCGGCGCTGACCGGGAGCCGGGCGTGAGCTCGACGAAGGTCTCGCCGAGCAGCGTCTTGAAGCGCAGCGTCGCGCGTACGTCCTGATGCAGGGGGGCGTAGCGGGGCAGGATCTGAAGGGTCGCCCGGGTGGCGTCACGGGACCGCTCGAGCTTCACCACCTCGCCGACGCTGACACCCGAGATGCGCACATCGGCCTGGCTGGCCAGCGTCGCAGCCTCGGGGATGTCGACGGTGACCCGGTACCCGCGGGCCTGGAGTGGAGTCGAGCCGCCAAAGCTGATCCAGAGGAACAGCAGGAGCCCGAAGCAGCTCAGCGAGAACACCACGATCGTGAGAATCCGGGCGGTGCTGAACGGTGTCTTCTGCATCAGCGATTCGCCGCGTCCGGGCAGACGCGGACCGCGTCGAGCAACGCCCCGACGACCGTGGGCAGATTTTTCGGGAACACGTCCGCGCTGCTGCACGAAACGGCGATCATGCCGCGCCAGACGGCGCCGTTGGCGTCACCGGTGGAGACGAACGACGACGCGTTGTGCGCGAACCAGGCCAGCCAGAACAGGTACCCCTCTTCCTTGCCTGCCGGGTTGTAGGCGAGTTCATTGGCGAGCTCCTCGACGACGCCGAACGTGCGGGTCAGGTCCGGGGTCTGGGCCGTGAGATCGGTGAGCGCGGGGGTCGCCTCGCGACCCAGCGGACGCGCATCGCGCACGAAGCCGCGCAGCTTGGCCAGGTCGGGCGCACCGTCGCGCAGCAGCGGCTGGACCTGGCGTAGCGCAGGCGTGAACGCCCGGGTGACCGGGAGCAGGCGACGCACCGCGGTGGGCAGTTCGAGGGCCAGCGGCCGGGCCTGGGCCAGGGCTCGCCGCGTCTCCCGGAGCGTGGCCGGGAGCTGGTCGATCGAGCTGCCGAGCGCAGCGTCTTCGGTGCCGATCGCCCCGAACGTCTTGTTGGCCGCGGTCACGAGCCGGGCGACCTCGCCGTCCTTGGGACCGAGCCGCTCGGTGACGCGGCGCAGCGCCCCGACAAGGTGGCGCAGGTCGGTGCGGCGGGCGTTGACGGCGGTGGTGACGTCCTTGGTGGCCTGCAGGGTGGGGCCGACGGTCTGCAGCAGGCGCCGCAGGCTCTCGCCCCGGTGATGCAGTCCGCGGCCGATGGCGTCGACGGTCACGGTCACGTAGGCGCGGGTGTCGTCGTCGAGCTTGGCCAGGACCTCGTCGAGCTGCACCTGGGGGGTGGTGGCACGCTCGGGCAGGGTGCCGCCGTCGGGGAGCGTCGGGGCTCGGCGGCTGCCGGGGTCGAGCTGGACCTGCATGTCCTGCAGTGGTGTCTTGGGGCGCAGGAGCGCGGTGGCGTCGGCGTGGACGGCTTTCAGTTTGCTGCGCTCGATGGTCATCTGCACGACGGCGACACCGTTGTCGAGACTGACCCGGCTGATCTCACCGACCGGCACGCCTGAGACGGCGACCTGCTGTCCTTGGCCTGGTGTGACCGCCTGCGCGGAGATGAACCGTGCGTTGAGCTTGTAGGTGTCCTTCCAGGGGAGGGGGAGGCGCTGATGGACGAGGATGTACCCGCCGACGACCGCGGCGGCCGCGACCAGGCCGACGATCGCGGAGACCATGAGCTTGTTGTCGCGGATGACCTTCATCGCTGTTTCCCGGCGAACAGCGCGCGCAGCGACCGGATCTGCCTACCCGATAGCGCCGGTGCGGCCGTCGGGGGCGCGGTAGGAGTGGGCAGCACACTGGTGGCGAGGTTGGGAACGTCCTGGCCGCGGCAGGGGACGTCGGGTCGTTGGGGCGGCAGCGCCGGTGGCATCTGTGGGCGCGAGCCGATCAGCGGACGCGGGCCCCGGGCGAAGAGATCCCCGGTCGACGGACCGCGGCCGAGCGACAAGGTCTGGTCGCCCTCCGACAGGCTGAAGCGCACATCCGGACCGTCGCCGTCGAAGTTCTGCCCCGCGCTGTTGATCCCGACCGCGCCGCGGACGAGGTCCTGCCAGACCGGGACGCCGCTGCTGAGGTCACCGTCGTCGATCTTGGATCGCAGGACCGGGACGACGTGGTCGCTGACGCACGAGCTCACGCGGCCGACCTTCCCCAGCAGGCCGGTGAGCGGCGGCGCGATCGCCTGCAGCTGGCGCAGCGCAGGGCTGAGGTCACGCTCGAGCCCGGCGAGTTCGGAGGGCTGGACGAGCCCGGACACCTGCCGCAGGAACGGCCGTGAGGCGTCGAGTGCACCTGGGGCGGCGCGCAGGGGCGGGCGCAGGTCGATGGCCAGGCGCCGGACCGTGGGCAGCGCCCGAGTGAGCGCCACCAGCGCGGGCGGTGCCTGCGAAGCCAGGAGGTTGAACTCGCTTATCGATTCTCCGAGGGCCTGCTGGTGCACGGCCGTGGTCCTCACGGTGCGCGCAAACCCGGAGATGAGGGCGCCAAGGGCGGCCTCGTTGCGCGCCAGGCCTGACGCCAGTCGGCCCGACTCGCGCAGGAAGGTCGGAAGGTCGTCCCGTCGCTCGCCGCGAAGCGCCGACGCGGTTCGGGCAAGGCCCAGAAGCGCCGGCTCGGCGACGGGGAAGGCCCGATTCAGCCCGGCGGCTCCGCCATGGCTGAGGCCGGCCGCGTACTCCCGGACGCCGTCCTGCAGCTGGCTGCGGACGTCGGTGCCCAGAATTCGCAGGACGCTGTCGATCCGCACTGCGGTGGCGGTCTGGGCCAGGGGGATCGTGTCGCCCTCGTTGAGCTGCGGGGCGCTTGGACTGCCGGGACGCAGATCCACGAAGAAGTTGCCCTCGAGGAAGAGCCGCGGCCTGATCGTCAGGGTCGCGTCACGGTGCAGCGGTCGCCCGCTGGCCTGGACGTTCATGGTCACCAGCGCGGTTCCGGCCGGGCCGCGGCGTACGGAGGCGACCTTGCCCACGTTGACGCCGGCGATGCGGACCGGTGCACCCTTGGTGAGCTCCTGAGCGTCGCTGACGACGGCAGAGACCTGCCAATCGTGCGCCCACGGCAAGCGTTTGGTGTAGGCGAGGTAGGAGCCCGCCATCACGATCACGATCACGAGCAGACCGACGCGGAACGGGCTCGCGCCCTGTCCGTGGCGTCTCATCGGCCGCGCACCGAGGCCGGTCGTGAGGTGAGCTCCGTCGGCCCCTGGTTTCCGGGGAGCGTGCCGATCCGGCGGCCCGGCAGGTAGGGCTCGTTGCCGGCTTCGCAGTCGTCCGTGCGCATCGTCGGATACGGGTTGACGTGCAGGTTGGCGACCGGACGTGGTTGCTGGAGCATCTCGTCGACCGGGGCGACCGGTGCAAAGCGGAACCACTTGCCGTTGCGATCGCCCTCCGTGGTGCCGGAGTCGACGTTGCGCATCCACAGGCCCAGGTAGTTGCAGTCGATCTGGAACGGCAGGATGTCCGGGAGCAGCCCGCGCAGCTCCCGCACGACCGGCTGAAGGCGGCGCGCGGCACCGAGCGTGGCCGGTCGTCTGGCCAGCTCGTCAAGGCTGGTGAACGTATGGGACAGCTCGGCGGAGAGGGGGAGCGACGCGCGCAGGCGCGCGGGAGCAGAGGTGGTCACGTCCGCGAGCCGGCCGGCCGCGGGCCGCAGCAATGGCGTCGCCCCGCGGAGGGCTCTCGCCAGGCGTGCGGTCCGGGAGAGGACCGGAGCGGCGACCGCGAACGCGCGGGTTCCGACGACCTCCGTCGGCGGCAACTCCCGCAGGGTCGCGTCCAGCGACCCGTGCTCGGTGGCGACCGCCTCGAGCGTCCGGTTGAGGTGGGCGAAGGTCCGAGCCAGGTTCGGGGCGACGGGCGCCAACGTCCGGGTGATGTCGGCCAGGCCCACCACGAAGCCGCCCAGGTCGGTGGACGGACGCGCCAGCCCCCGGGTGACGCGCGCGAGGCCGCGCGCGGCGCGCGGCAAGGCGGAGAGCGCGAGGTTGAGGTCGGGGCCGCGTCCGGCCAGGCCGCCTCCGAGCTCGTGGAGGAGACCCTGTGTGGCGCGGCGGGTCCTGGCGTCGAACGTGTTCAGCACCTGGTCCAGCTCGACGGGGCGCGCCTGGTGGCGACGGTCCAGGCGCTTGACGTCACCGGGTGCGGTGCCGGGGGTGAGCTCCAGGTATTTCAGCCCGAGCGGTGACTTCAGCCGTACGCGGACGCCCATGTCGCGGGCGAAGGGTGCGGCTCCGGTCTCGAGGCTGAGAACGGCCTTCGCCGACACCCGGCCGCGGGAGTCGACCTGCGGGCTCAGCGATTTGATGATCCCCACCCGCTGCCCCCCCATGCGGACCTCGTTGCCCACTAGGAGCCGGTCGGCATCCGGCAGGCTGACCGTGAGCTGCCGGGAGGGGACGAACGGCAGGCCGTTGTTCGCGTTGTAGGCGAGGAAGACCGCGACGACGACGACGAGCACGGTGACGGCACCCACCAGGACCGGATTCGCGGTGATGGACAAGGACCCCGGGCGACGTCTCATGGCGAAAGGAGGTAGTCGAGGAGGTCGCCGACCGCATTGGCAGGGTCACTGATCCGCGGTGGCAGCGGGATGTCGGGCAGCCCCGGAATCCTGAGCTGCGAGGGCGGCGGCTGTTGCGCCGACGGCGGGGAAGCGGCCGACTGCTTGACGGTGGCCAGCGGGCGTGCGGGAACGGTTGCCGGGGGCACCCGAGAGGGCCGCTCTCGCGTGCGTCGTGGCTGGCCACGGACGTCGCCGCCGAAGTGCCCGTCGCACCCGGGGGTCGGGTAGGCGACGTAGACCGCACACGGGTTGAGGATGGCCTCGGCCACGGCGATGTGGCTGACCTTGTCAAAGCGGGCGAGGATCCCGGTGGCGTTGAAGAGGAACTCCGTCGCGCCCTCCAGAACCCCGCGGGTGCGAAGGTTCTCGCCCAGCACACGCAGCGATTCCGCGACCGGGCGCGCGGTGCGGGCGAAGGTCCGCAGGCGGCGTACGATCGGCCGCGACGGGGCGATCGCCCGGCGTCCGGCAGCCGATGCGGAGGCCAGACGGTCCAGCGCCGGGCGCCCGTCACGCGCAAAGGCGGGCAGGCTGATGGCCAGACGGTTCAGCTGGGGGGCGGCGGCGCTCAGGTCCGCGACGATCGGGCGCACGGCGCGGGCGGTGTCGCCGAATCGGCTCAGGGCGGGCCGCCAGGTGCGCAGCAGCGCCGGTAGCCCGTGCAACCCGGACCGCAGATCACGCTGACGCCGGGCGGTGATCTCCGTTGTCCGCCGGGCGGAGGAGACGAAGGCGGCGACGTGGTCGCGCCCGCGGTCCAGCGCCGTGAGGGTGTCATTCGCGTCCTGGATGAGCGGGGCGATCCGCGCTCGCTGTCCCTGGATCACCTTGAGCATCTGGCGCGTTTGCTGCAGGGCAGGGTTGGCGCGGCGGACCACGGCGTTCACGTCGTCGGCTCGGCCGGCCAACCCAGCTCCGAGCTCGTTGAGCACGAGGCGAAGTCGCTCCGCCCGCGATGCCTTGAACGTGGCCAGGACGAGATCGATGTCGATCGGAGCGCTCGTTCGCTGCACCGGGACCGTCGGGAGCCCGTCGATCACGGGCAACTGCGGCGCGGTGGGCGTGCCCGGGGTGCACTGGATGAAGCGCTCTCCGATCAGGGACTGCGGTTCGATGCTGCAGGTGGCGTCAGCGCGGAACGGGGTGAAGCGCGGGTCCAGCTTCAGGACCACCCTGGCGCGCATCGACGGGTCGAGCGTCACCGAGGCGATCTGGCCGATCGCGACCCCTCCGAGCTTGACGTCCTCGCCGGGCACGACGAACTGCGCGTTGTCGAAGGTCGCCGCGACCTCTCCGGCCCGCGAGGCCTCGTGGGAGGAGCCCGTCGCCAGCAGCCAGGCCGCGGCGGCGACCGTCGCGGCGATGGCGATGACGGGGATCGCCCGGCTCCTCACGGGAACAACCCCGCGTCGCAAGGGACCCCCGGGCTCGCGAATGAGGCGTTCGAGCCGTCCGCGGCCGGGCCCGTAGCGGCGCCCGGGCAGCGCGCCAACTGGTTGCGCCGTTCGGACTTCCCGGCCACGGACACACCCAGCAGCGACGACAGGATGCCCGGTGTCTGGGTAGAGCCCGCGTAGATCATCGGCCGGACCCGTCCGTAATGACCGTTGGCGTCGTAGTACCCGAAGCTCCGGCCGCCGAACGTGCCGGTGAAGGCGTTGATGAGATCCGGGACGTACGGCCGCGTGCCGGCGACGATCGGCGCGACGTCGGTGAGCGCGCGCGCGGCCTCACGGAGGGCGGGCGCCCCGGTGCGGCTGAGCCGGGGTAGGGTGCGCAACGTCGTCATGGTCAGCGGGACGAGCCGCTCCGCGGAGGCAAGGGCCGTCCGAGCCGGAGGAAGGAGGGTGTGCAGGTTCCGGATGAGTGTGGCGAGACGGGGTGCCACCGGGCGCGCGAGGCGGAGCGTGGGCTGTAGCTCCCGGCCCGTGGCGTCGAGACGTTCGAGCGTGGCGGTGGTCTGGCCGAACGCTCCGGGGGCCCGCCGGAGCGCGGTTTGTAGATCGCGTCGCTTCGCAGCTAGCGTCGTGGCCGTGGTGGAGGCATCCCGGAGCGCGGAGTCCACCTCCGGGTTGTGCTGGGCCACGACGGTCATGACGCTGGCGGACTGCACGAGGAAACGCTCGAGGTTGGCGTCGTCACGGCCGACCTCATGCGCGGTGGTCGCGAGTTCGGTGAGCGCGGGATTCAGAGCGCGCAGGGCCCGGTTGGCGTCGGCGGCCCGGCCGCGGTAGATGGTCGCCGATCCGCTGAGCGCTGAGCGGAACGCCCGGCGGGTCTCGGCGTTGAGCACGGAGAACAGCTGGTCCAGCTCGACCGGCGCGCTTACGTCCGTCGCCGCGAGGGTGGCCCCGTCGTCGAGTTTCGGTTTGTTGTTCGGGCCGGGCAGGAGCGACACGTACCGACCGGCGACGCTCGACAGGGAGCTGAGGCGGATCTCCGCACGCGTCCCCTCGTGCAGGGGGAGCACGTCGGTGTCATCGACCTTGATCCGGATGATGGCCTGGTTGTCGGAGGCCAGATCGATTGATTCCACAAGGCCGGCCTTGAAGCCGCCGACCTTCACGAGGTTGCCCTTCACGAGTTGCCCGGCGTTGGCCACCCGCAAGTCGAAGTGCTGTGCGTTGGACCCGCCAAGAAGAGCCACGGCGGCGACCGCTGCGCAAGCCAGCGCAGCTGCCGCGCACGCCGCGGCCGGTGATCGAGTGTGCGGCGCCATCCCGGAACGAACCTAAACGATCACTCACCCAGAAAGCAAAGACGAACCATCGGTGGGCAGAAGCTGGCCGGGGCGAACGGCCAGCAAACGAGAGTCCCTGAGGTCGCTATGCCGCTGCTAATAGCTGCTCGGTAAAAAGACGTTGCGTCCCGCGCGCAGGGGTCAGGCGTTGATGAGCGGCCGTTCACGGCGGTGGCCGCCGGCATGCCGCATCGGTGAGAGCACCATCGTCGTCGCGGGGTTGGTGGTCGACGCGTACCGCCCCAGCCCGTGCTTTCGCCTGGCGGGCAGGCTCAGCGTCGCCGTATCGTCATGGCTCCCCGAGCCGGCACGAGCGTGAAGGCCCTACGACGGGTCTTCTCGGGCCGCTTGCCGGCGGGCTCGAGCATGGTCTGGGCCAGCACGCGTTGCAGCACCACCCGCATCTCCATGAGGGCGAAGCTCGCCCCGATGCACCGTCGCGTGCCGCCGCCGAAGGGCAGCCACTCGTACGTCCCCGGGCTGCGCCCGAGGAAGCGCTCCGGGCGGAATTCGGCGGACTGGGGGTAGAGCTCCTCGCGCCGGTGTACGAGGTGAACGGCGGGGACGACGGTCACCCCGGCGTCGAGCGCGTAGCCGCCGAGCTGGATCGGCCGGGTGAGCACCCGGAAGACGAACGGGATCACCGGTCGCACGCGCAGCGCCTCGTGGATGACGGCGTCGAGGTACTCCTCATCCCCGGCCGCCACCGAGGCCCGCAGCTTCGCGAGCACGGCGGGATGACGGTAGAGGAGCTCCATGGTCCAGGACAGGCCGGTGGCCGTGGTCTCGTGCCCGGCCAGAAGCAGGGTCACCAGCTCGTCGCGGAGCTCGTGGTCCGTCATCGGCGTGCCGTTCTTGCGCCGAGCGAGGATGAGCATCGACAGGATGTCTGGGCGCTGCTCGAGGTCGTCCGCCTTGCGCCGGTCGGCGATCTCGGCGTAGAGGAGCGCGTCGGTCCGGGCGACGGCCGCCTCGAACTCCGACCACGCGCGGAACGGTCCCAGGTCGCGGCGGAACGCGGGCACCATGAGTCCGAGGCTGATGGCCGTCTCACCCGAGGTCGAGTCGACCAGGGCCTGGCGCAGTGCGTCGTAGCGCCCGCCGCGTTCCAGCCCGAAGACCGCGCGCATGATCACGTCGAGGGTGATGTCCGCCATCGGGCGACGCATGGGGAAGGGCTTCCCGATCGGCCACGTGGCCACGGAGCGGTCGGTTTCCTCCGCGATGACGTCGGCGTACGCGCGTAGGCGCTCGCCGTGCAACGGCGGCAGCAGGAGGCGCCGGTCCTCCAGGTGCTCTGGGGCATCGAGGACGAGCAGCGAGTTTGGACCGCCGATCGGGGCGATCGTGGTGTACGCGGCCTCGCCGGCCTTGAGCATGTAGGGGTCGGCCTTGAACACCTCCTCGATGAGCTTCGGGTCGGCGACCATGACCATCCGGCCAGTGGCCAACCCGTGCAGCTTCGCCGAGAAGATGTCGCCGTAGCGGCGCCGGTTGCGCTCGAGGAAGCTTGTGGGGCTTCGCAGGAAGTCCGCGGTCTGCAGCCAGCCGGGCGCACGCGAACCGGGAACGGGACGGCCGCCGGTCGTGACGACGAGACGCGGCGGGGTGAGGGCGTCGGGGGTGATGGTGGTGCTCATACGTACTCCTTGTCGTGGTGGGTGCGCGGCGCGCCGTCGGTGTCGGGCACCGGCGCGGCCGGTGCGGCCGGTGCGGTCTTGAAGTCGGCGAGGTCGAATTCGCGAAGGCGCCGTTTGAACGCGTTCGAGAAGGTGGGCCACAGCGTGCGGTTGACGCCTTGGGCGTCGAGGTACCAGCTCTTGCAGCCGCCGTCGACCCAGACCGTGCCGCTCAGGCGTGCCTGGATGTCGGCGTTGTAACGATGCTGGACGTCGGGCCGCACGTCGAGGCTCTGGAGGCGCTCGCGATCCATCGCCTGGAGCGCGTCGATGACGTAGACGAGCTGCGCCTCGATGATGTTGATCATCGAGTTGTTGCCGAGCCCGGTGTTCGGCCCGATGATCAGGAAGTGGTTGGGGAACCCCGCGATCACGGTGCCCACGTACGCTTGAGGGCTGCCGGCCCAGACATCGGCGATGGATCGCCCGTCCGTGCCGACCACGCGCTCCATCACCGGGACCGAGAAGATGCGGAAGCCGGTGCCCAGGATGATCGTGTCGCAGCGGCGATGGACGCCGTCGGCGGTCACGATCCCGTCTACCACCACCTCACGGATCGGCGCGGTGACGAGCTCGACGTTCGGCTGGTCGAGCGCACGCAGGTAGTCGTTGGAGAGGATGATGCGCTTGCAGCCGATGCGGTACTTCGGCTGGAGCTTCGCGCGCAGAACCGGATCCCGGACCTGCCGGCGCAGGTGCCAGCGTCCCAGGGCCTCCGGGAGGGCGAGGAGGCGCTGGTCGTGTATCAGGCCAAGGAGCAGCGTCTCCGCCGTGTAGTAGATCGACGAGCGCAGCGCCCGTTGCACGAAGGGCAGGCGCCGGAACAGGCGCCGCTCCGCCTTGCTGTGCGCGCGGTCCGGGCGGGGCATCACCCAGCCCGGGGTCCGCTGGTAGACGTCGAGCTGCGCCGCCTCCTGCTGCACCGCAGGGACGAACTGCGCGGCCGAGGCCCCGGTGCCGATGACCGCGACCCGCCCCGAGCGCAGGGAATGGTCGTGACGCCACTGCGCGGAGTGGAACACCGCCCCCGCGAAGGAGTCGAGCCCGGGGATATCGGGTCGGGCCGGCTGGCTCAGGGGACCGGACGCCGAGATGATGCACTGGGCGGTGAGCGGCCCCTTGGAGGTCTCGAGCCGCCAGTGGCCGTGCTCCGGGTCCCAGTGCGCGGAGCGCACGTCGGTGCCGAAGCGGATGATCTCCCTGAGGCCGTGCTCGTCGGTGCACCGGCGAAGGTAGTCGAGGATCTCCGCCTGCGGCGCGAACATCCGGCTCCAGTCCGGGTTCAGCGCGAACGAGAATGAGTACAGGTGCGACGGGACATCACAGGCACACCCGGGATACGTGTTCTGGTGCCAGGTGCCGCCGACCTGTTCGGCCCGTTCGAGCACGACGACGTCGTCGATCCCGCTCTCGCGGAGTCGGATCGCCGCGCCGAGGCCGCCGAAGCCGGCCCCGATGATCGCGACGCGGACGTGGTCTCGGGACGGCGGCGGCTCGTCATCAGCGATGAAACGATGAGACGCTGGATCAAGCTTTGTAACGGCCATGCGTGGATCGTACTCCTTCCGGCGGGGTTGTCCACCTCACGGCGGCGCGCGGCGCAGCTGAGGGAAGTACTCCGGGCGGCCTTGGAGCTCGACCGGCCCCTGCTCGACGCACGGCGGGGCCGTGCCGATCAGTGGAACCGTGGTCGGGTTGTGGACGTTCGAGCAGCTGTAGGCCTTCAGTCCCTGCGCCAGGTCGCCCAGGCCGCCGGGGCGGAGATACGGCGCCGTGCGTGCGCTCGGCGGGCGTTGCCGGAAGCCGGCGAGCGCCTCATTCCAGAGCGGCAGGACGATCCTCAGGTAGTGGACGGGGCGTCCCGTGCCCGCGTCACGCTGACGTGCCTGGGTGGCGGCGACCATCTTCGGCCAGGAGGACACGAGCTCGCGGCGGTAGGCCGGCAGGATGCCGGCCAGCGGCGCGAGCTCGCGGGCGAGCGGATGGAGCTCGCGGACGAGCGGGCGGGCCGCGGCGAGGACCGGGACCAGCTGCGGCAGGGCGTGATCGGCCGGGGCTACGAGGCCCCCCAAGGCGCGGCTCGCCGATCGCAACTCGGGGGCGACGGCGGTCGCGGCGGCGAGGGTCGGGGCAAGTGCAGGCGCGGCGGGCCGTGCGTCACGCACCACCGGCCCCAGCGCGTTCCCGACGCGCTCGGCCGAGGCGAGCCCACCGCGCAGGTCCCGCAGGAAGCCCGGGAGGACCCGCACCGTCGCCTCGAGGTCGCGCGGCCGGGCTGCGGTCGTCGTGAGCACCCGGTCGGCCGCCGTCACGAGCTCCCCGACCCGGGAGTTGCGGTCCCCGACGGCCGCGAACACCGTCCCGGAGTCGCGCACGAGGCCTCGCATCGAACGTCGCTGCCCGTCGAGGACGGTGAGCAGGTCATCGGCCGCCTCGACCGTTGGCGGCAGCGTCGCCGTCGCGGCCGAGATGTCGGGCCCCCGCCCGCGGACCGCGCGCGACCACGACCGCAGCCACGCACCGAGGTGCGCGCGCGTCGGCCGGTCCAGCGCCGAGAGCAGGCGGTCGATCTCGACGGTCGATTCCACGCGTGCCCGTGGCAGCATCCCCCCCTCGGCCAGGCGTGGTGCCCCGGGGGTGCCCGGCGTCAGCTCGAGGTAGGTCTCGCCGAGCAGTGTCTTCTTGCGCAGGATCGCGCGGATATCGTCCGGGGGTGGGGCGAACGGTGCGTCGAGCCCGATCTCGGCGTGCGCCTCGCGGCCGACTCGATCGATCCTGATGACCTTGCCGACGGAGATCCCGGAGATCCGCACGTCGGCCTGCGTCGAGAGCAGGCCGACGTCCCTGAACGGGACGGTGAAGCGAAACCCCTTCGGCTGCAGCGGGGTTGTCCCCCCGAACGAGATCCACAAGAAGAGCAGCAGCCCGAAGCAGCTGAGGGCGAAGATGACCATCGTCCCCAGCCGCGCCGGGGTGAGGGCACGCTTGTTCATGTGGGACCTTCCATCACGGGGCCTCGGGGTTCGTCTTGGGGCACAGCTGCTTCAGCGGCGTGGCGTAGAGCGCCTCGAGCAGGGGCAGCGTGGGCGACAGGAGCTCCGTCGTCGTGCAGCTGAGCGTGAGCGCACCGCGCCAGTAGGGCCCGTTCGCGTCCTGATTGGACAGGAAGTTGTTGAAGTTGTGCGCGAACCAGGCCGCGAAGAAGAGGTAGCCCTCGTCCTCGGGGCCCGGCGGATTGAACGCGAGCTCGTTGGTGACGTACCGCGCGTCGTGCAGCACCTTCGTCAGCGGTGGCGTCTGGGCCAGCAGGCGCCGCACCGGTGTGCGGAGCTCGCGGACGAGGGGCCGCGCTGCGCGGACGAGCGTCGTGAGCCTGGCCAGGGCCGGGGCGCCGCTGCGCAGCAGCGGCCGGACCCCGGTGACTGCGGCGGGGAGGCGCTCGGCTGTCGGGAGCAGGGTGGTGGCCGCCGCTCGGAGGTTCCGGGCGAACGGCCGCGAGCGCCGCAGCGCGCTGTCGGCGGAGTCGAGCACGGCCGGGAGCCGAGCGAGCCCCTTGCGCAGTGCCGCGTCCTCGGCCGCGACTGCGGCGAGGGTGGTGTCGCCGCCCTCGACGAGGCGCGAGAGGTCGGCGTCGCGCGGCCCGAGGACCTCGGTCAGGCTGCGCAGGTTCGCCACGGTCCGCCTGAGCTCGCGGCGGCGGTCGGCGATGACCAGCGTCACCGCCCGAGTGCGGGCGGCGGTGGCCTCCGACGCCCGGAAGACGCGCCGCAACTGGGCGGCGCGTCCCTCCAGCGCCCGGCCGCCGCCGCCGAGCAGGATCTTGAGGTAGTCGCGCACGTCCACGTCGAGGGACGCGAGCACCTCGTCGAGGTTGACGCTCGGCCGGGTGCGGGCGACGCCGAGCACGTCACCCTCACCGAGCACGCGGGCCGGAGGTCCGCCCGGATCGAGATCGACGGACATGTCCTGCAGGGGGGTCTTCGGGCGCAGCAGCAGGCGGGCGTCGGCATGGACTGCGGCGAGATCGTCGCGCTGGATGGTCATCTCGACGCGTGCGCGGCCGTCGACCAGACGGACGGACGAGATCTCGCCGACCTTGACGCCCGAGACGGTCACCTCCTGACCCTGGCCCGGGATGACGGCCTGTGCGTTCCCGAAGTCGGCCGAGATCCGGTAGCGGTCCTCCCACGGCAGGTGCACGCGCTGATGGATCAGGATGTAGGTGGCCACCGTCAGCGCGATCAGTCCGAGGGCGGTGATCGCCGCGATGGTCACCAGGTGTGGGCGCAGACGCGTCGGCACCGTCATCGTCCACGCTTCGCGGGCGGGGCCTGGGACAGCAGGGTCCGCATCTTCCGGACCGTCGCGAGGGCGTCGGCCAGGGACGGCACCGCCCCACGACCGGGCCGCAGCCGCCGCTGGACGGGCAGCGGCGGCGCGGGGCGGGAGGCGAGGACCGGGAGCTGCTGTGACTCGCAGGGCACGTCGGGGCGGTAGGGCGGCGCCTTGTCCGCGGGGTAGTACGGGCTCGTCCCGAGCAGGCGGTCCTTGGTGAGCATCTGGGTCACCGGGCCGGCGACGTCGGTGTTCGTGCGGATCGCGTTGTCGCCGACGCCGAGGAGGAAGCGGATCCCTGGTCCGTTACCGTCGAAGCTCCCTGTGGAGGCGTTGATCCCCACGAAGGCGTGCAGCAGCTCCTGCCACGCTGGCTGATCGACCGTCATCGGCCCGTCGGGCACCACGGAGTCCAGTGTCGGGACGATGTTGTCGCGCACGCACCGCGCAATCGGCGCCGCGAGCCCCAAGAGCGTTGCGGCGCGCGGCACGAGCCTGTCGAGGTCACGAACGACGGGGCGGGCGTCGGCCGCTAGCGCCGCCAGCGCGTCCGGTGCCACGAGGGGGCGGGCACGATCCAGGAAGGGGACCGCGAGATCCATGGTGGACGGCGCCGCGCGCAGCGCGGGGCGGAGCGCGCCGGCCAGCTTTCGCACCGGAGCCAGCGCGGCGCGGATCTCGCGCAGGGCCGGGGGCGAGGTCCGCAGGAGGCGGTCCAGACGTCGCAGGGTCGACTGCAGCGCCTCGCGGCGATCCGCGAGCGCCCCTGCGGTGCCGGCGAAGCCCTCGACGAGCCCCGCCAGACGGCGATCACGGATCGCGAACGCGCGGGAGATGCGCGCCTGCGACGCCACGAAGCCGCTGAGGTCTCCCGGTCGGCGGCCGCGGGCGGCGCGCATGCTCACGGCGATGCCGTCGAGCGCCCCCGGCCAGGATCGGAGGCTGCGGTTGACCGCGCGCGCGCCGCCATCGCTCAGGGCCCCGCCCGTGGTCCGCACGATCGACTGCAGCCCGCGCCGTCCGTCGGCGTCTAGCGGCGAATACACCTCGTCGGGCTCGACGGCCACCGCGGTCTGGGCGATCGGAACCGTGCCGCCGGCCTCGAGCTCCGGGCTCGACGGTGTCCCGGGGTGCACGTCGACGAAGTAGTTCCCGCCCAGGAACAGCCGGGGACGCAGCCTCATCGTCGCGTCGCGGTGGATCGGACGGCCCGCGTCGGTGATCCGCAAGGTGGCCAACGCGGTGCCGCCCGGCCCACGGCCGACGTGCGTGACCTTTCCGACGTTCACGCCCGCGATACGCACGGGCGAGCCGCTTCGCAGTCCGCCGGCGGCGGTACCGAAGGTGGCGCGGATCTCGTAGCCGTGGCGGAAGGGCACGTGCCCGATCAGCGCCGCGCCGATGCCGACCACCAGCATGATGAGCGTGATCACGCCGTACCGGAACGCCGCGGGATCATGGGCGGCCCGGCGCGTCACGGCTGCACCACGCTCGGCGGCTGCGAGGTCAGCTCCGTCGTCCCCGGCTGGCGCCCAGGGACGGGCCCGATGACCTGCCGTCCCGGCTCGTACCGCTCGTTGCCCATCTCGCACTCGCCGTTGATGCCGACGTCCGGCTGAGGGTCGACGTGCAGATCGGGAGACGGCTTGGCGCGCTGGCCGACCATCTCGTCCAGGCGAGCGACGACGGTGAACCGGAACCACGTCCCGAAGGCATCACCCTGGCTGAGGATGTCGGGCACGTTGCGCAACCACAGGGCGAGGTAGTTGCACCGGATCTGCATCGGGTTCACCGATTCGAGAACGGGCTTGAGGGGAGCCACGACATCGGTGAGGCGACGGAGGGCGCCGGCGGTGGCCGGCTCGGCTGACAGCCGGCCGAGCGCGACCGCCACGGGCTGGAGGCGGCGGGGGATGGACGCGGCGCGGCGCAACGGGCGTCGCGCGTCGGCGAGGGCGCCTCCGAGCGCGCTGCTCGCCTCCCCGATCCGGTCGAGGCCTGGCTGGGCGGTGCGCAGCAGATCCGTGGTCTGCCCTAGCACGGGACGCAGCGCCGCGAGCGCGCGCTGCCCCACCCGCTCGGTGGACGGTGCCTCGTCGATGGTGCCGGCGAGTTCGTGGCGCACGCGGTCCAGAGACGCCGCGGTACGGGCGCCTGCGGCCAGCAGGTGGCCGAGGGCGGGGGCCACGGGGGCGAGCCGGTCGGCGGCCGCGGCCGCACGTCGGACGAACCGACCGAGGTTCGCCGTACCGCTGAGCGCGCCTGCGACGTGTCCCAGCCCTGCGAGGGTGCTCGGAAGGGTGGCGAGGGTGCGATTGATGTCGGCCCCGCGTCCGGCCAGGCCGCCGCCCACGTTGCCGGCGATCACCCCGACCGCCTCCCGGGTCGGCGGGTCGAGGACCGCGAAAGCGTCGTCGAGGTCGACCGCGGGGGTGTCGTGGGAGCGATCGAGGGTGCCTTCCGGGGGGATGCTCGCGGGCGAGTGCCCGGGCGTCAGCTCCAGGTACTTCAATCCGAGGTTCGAGCGCTGGCGGACGCGCACCGTCGTGTCCTGGGGCAGCGGCTGGAGCGACCGTTCGACCTGGACGGCGACGCGGGCGATCGGCCGTCCGCCGACGACCGTCGCGCGGATCGAGTTGACCCGCCCGACGAGGGCGCCGGCGACGCGGACGTCGTTGCCCGCCCCGAGCTCGGCCGCATCCGGCAGCTGGACCGTGAAGTGGTATACGGGGACGAACGGCAGGCCCGAGTTCGCGTTGTAGGCGAGGAACACCGCGACGACGACGACGAGCACGGTCGTCGCGCCGACGAGCACCGGGTTGCCGGAGAGCGCGTGTCGTGTTCGCCTCATGAGCCGAGCAGGAAGTCGAGCAGGGAGGTGACCGGATTGACGTCGCCGGTGGCAGCCGGCGGCGAGCCCGGTGGGATCGCGGGAGACGGGGTCACGGGCTGCGACCCCGTCGACGTCAACATCGGCGCCGTGCCGGGAGGCGCCTGGTGTCCTGTCCCCGCCGGGCGCGACGCTCGCGGTTGCGGAGCTGCCCGGCGGGTCGGGGACATCGCCGGGCGGTCGTCGAAGTGGGCCGAGCAGTTGGCCGGATCCTCGATCGAAAGCTCGCACGTGGGCGCGGGCAGGAGGTAGGCGCCGGTGTAATGGCCGTTGCGGTCGTAGCGCGCCAGTGCTCGCGTGGGGTACAGGAAGAAGCGCATGAGACCCTCCATGGCGCCGCGCTCGCGCAGGTTCTCGGTGAGCGGCTGCAGGAGGTCCACCACCGGGCCCGACCGTGCGGTGAGGCGGTCCAGCCGCGGCAGCACACGGCGAGTGGCGCGGATCGCGCGACGTCCGGGGCTGGAGAGCGCGCCGAGCGCGAGCACCGTGCCGCGGCTGTCCCGGGCGAACGGCGCCAGCGCACGGGTGAGCCGCTCGGCTCCGGGAGCAGCGCGCCGCAGCGCGGCCGCGGCGGGCGAGCCGGCCTCGGCCAGCCGGCCGAGGTCGTCGAGGGCGGGCTCGGCTTGGGCAAGGAGCCCCGGCAGCCCGCGTACGGCCGCGCGTAGCCGGCCGGCCCGGGCGGCGGTGGTGCTGGTGACGTTCGCAGAGCGCGCTACGAAGGCGACGACGTCTGACCGCCGCCGCGCGAGGGCGGCGACGATGCGGTCGGACTGCGTCAGTAGGGGGTGCAGGCGGGCGCGGTCGGCCTGCAGATCGCCGAGCACGCGGTTGAGGGCACCGAGCGCGGGGTTGGCACGTCGGATCGACGCGCTGAGGTCGTCCGAGCGGCCGGCGAGCCCGCCGCCGAGGGCGCTGACCAGCAACGCCACCCGTGTGGACACGGGCTGGCCAAGGGCGGCGAGCACCTGGTCCAGGTCGACCGGGGCGTGGGTGCGTGCCAGGGGCACGGTCGGCGTGCCCCCGGGGCCGTTGCGCAACGGCGCGGCCCGGGGCGTGCCCGGGGTGCACTGGATGAACTTCTCGCCGATGAGGGATTGCGGCTGGATGGTGCAGTCGGCGTCGGCTCGGAAGGGTGCGAACGCGCGGTCCACGTCCATCGACACAAGGGCCTTGCGGCGCGCTGTCAGCCGGATGTCGCGGACCGAGCCGACGGTGGCACCGGCGATGCGAACGTCCTGGCCGGCCGTCAGGCCATCCGCCGTGTCGAAGACGGCGTCGAGCCGTACCCGCCCGTCGGCCGTCTGGCCGCAAGCAGCGAGCGCCACGCCCGCGATCGATGCCAGTAGCACCGACACTGCCGCCGTGAGAATGCGTCGCGATCTCACGGCAGGGTCTGCGAGAGGGTGCAGGGTATCGACGTGGACGGGACGGGGAGGCTGCCGTCGGGTGCCCGTCGCGCTCCGCCTGCGCAGCGCGCGGTGTTCCGCCTGGAGATCGTCAGGCCGGGGATGTTGTCGGGCACGGGCAGGAGGCTCGCCGTGTTGGCCAGGGACGCCTGGTTGGCAACGAGGTTGATGCGGACATATCCGCCGTTGGCGTCGTAGTAGCCGGCCTGCGTGCCGCCGAACCCGTTGGTCGCCCCGAGGATCGCGTCGAGTCCGTACTCACGCAGCCCGGCGGCCATCGGGAGGAGCTTGTTCACGGCCTGCGCCGTGTCGGCGAAGGCAGGCAGAGCCTGGCGCGTGACCTGCGGGAGGTCGCGCAGAAGCGCGCCGACGTCCGGGGTGAGGCGGGTCAGCGCCGTGAGGGCGGGTGCGGCGGCGGTCAGCGTCCACCGCAGCCTGTTGACCACCGGCGGTAGCCTGCGGGCGACGGGCTGGGCCTCGAGCAGCGCGGGGACGAGATCTGCTGCTGCGGCGCGTACTTCCCGTGCGGTGGCCCCCGCCCGGCGGAGCGTGGCCGGCGCTCGTCGGAGGGACGAGCTCAGCGCCCGGCGCTCCGCGGCCACGGCGGACGCGGCCGTCGCTGCGCTGCGCAATCCATGACGGAGTGCTGGCTCGTGTGCGGCGAGGGCGCGCATCGTGGTCGCCGACCGGGTGACGAACTCGCGCAGCGCGGTCTGGTCGTGAGTCAGTTCGCCGAGCGTCTGCTCGCTCTCGGCCAGGGCCGGGTCGAGGCGCTCGAGCGCCCGGTTGGCTGCACGTGTGCGTCCGTCGAAGACCTGCGCACCACCCGCGACCAGCTGCTGGAGGGCGGCGCGGGTCTCGGCGTCGAACGTGTTGATGATCGAATCCAGCTCGACCGCCGCGCTCGTGTTCTCGGCGGGGAGGACCGCGCCGTCGGCGATCTCGGGCCCGTCGTTCCGCCCGGGGCTCAACGCGACGTAGTGGCTCGCCACGCCGGACAGCGAGCTTGCGCGGATCGTCGCCGTCGTCCCGGCGTGCAGCGGGACAAGGTGCGCATCGGTGATCTGGATGCGGATGTCGGCGGTGCCGTCGGCGGCCAACGCGAGCCCGCGGACGATGCCGACCTTCACCCCGCCCACCTGCACGAGGTTGCCCTTCACGAGTTGGCTGGCGTTGATCGTGCGCAGGTGCAGCTCGTACGACCCCCCGCTCGCGAGGACGATGGTCAGCGCGACGGCCGCGGCCACGAGTGCGAGGATCGCCGCGCCCACCCTCCCGCGTCGATGACCCGCTGTTCCGTCGTCGTGTGGCGCGAGCCGCTTCGTCGGCGAGGCCCGTGCGGCCGCCGGTGTACTGACTCTGATGACCTCTCCCTTCGAGGACCGCCGAACGATCAACAGTGAGACGATATTCGTACCACAATCTCATCTGGGTCGGGGGATTTTTCACTATCTGAACGTTCGCCCGGCGGCTTCAGTTGTTCCCAGGGCGCTGGCACTGCCCGACGTCATCGCCTACGGTCGTGGCATGCCGTCGTTGATTTCTCGTGATGAGGCCCTTGTGTTGGGCGCCCTGACTGATCGTGGTGCGATCGGGCGGTTGGTGGAGCGGGCGTGGGATGCGCGGGTGGCGACGTTCGGCGACAGCACCGACCTGTGCTCGCTCGTGAACGCGAAGTCGGGCGGGTGCGCGCAGGACTGCGGCTTCTGCGCGCAGTCGCGGTTCGCGGAGTCCGAGACGCCGATGCACGCGATGATGGAGCCCGAGCAGATCCTCGAGCATGCCAGGGCGGCGGAGGCGGCGGGCGCGCACCGCTTCTGCATGGTCACGCAGGGTCAGGGGCTGACGAAGCGTGATTTTCAGAAGATCCTGGACGGCGCCCGCCTCGTGGCTGAGCACACGAACCTCAAGCGCTGCGCGTCGGTCGGGCACATGTCCGTCGACCGCGCCATTCAGCTGAAGGACGCCGGGATCCAGCGTGTCCACCACAACGTGGAGACGGCGGAGTCCTACTACCCCGAGGTCTCCACGACCGTCCGCTACGAGGGGCGGCTGCGCACGATCGACGCGGTCCGCGAGGCGGGTCTCGAGACCTGCGTCGGCGGCATCCTGAACCTCGGCGAGTCCGACGAGCAGCGCGTGGAGATGGCGTTCGAGCTCGCGTCGATCAACCCGACGTCGGTGCCGATCAACCTGTTGAATCCGCGGCCGGGCACGAAGTTCGGTGACCGTGAGTATCTGGATCCGTGGGAGGCGGTGAAGTGGATCGCGATCTTCCGGCTGATCCTCCCCGAGGCGCTCTTCCGGTTGTGCGGTGGCCGGGTGGAGAACATCGGCGACCTGCAGCCGCTGGCGGTGAAGGCCGGCCTGAACGGGGTGATGATGGGCAACTTCCTCACCACCCTGGGGAACACCCCGGAGCAGGACCGCAAGATGTTCACCGACCTGGGACTGAACATCGCCCGCCAGCCGGACAACGGCTCAAGCCCGCGGCCGGACAACCGCTCCGGCTGGCTCGCGGGTGAGACCCCGGACGTCATCGAGTCCTACGTGGACACGCGCGCGGACGCCGAGGCCGCCGGGATCGAGATCAAGCTCTGGGACCCCGCCTCGCAGCTGCGCTTCGCCAAGCGCGAGAAGCTCATCCCCCCACGCCCCGACGGCGCCCAGAACCGCTGGCCGGGCGGGCCGGACGACCGCACCGACGACGCGCTCACCACCAGCGGCCTGCCGCACCGCCTGTAGGCGGGGCCGGGGGCCGTGAGCGACCTGGAGCAGCGCCTGGCGGAGAGCTCGACGAGCAGGGCCTGCGCCGCCGCATGCGGCTGGTCTCCGGGCCGCAGGGCTCCCGGGTCGTGCCGGACGGCAGGCCCGTCCTGCTGCTCTGCTCCGACAGATACCTCGGGCTCGCCGAGCACCAGCGGGTGCGCGAGCCCGCCGCGGAGACCGCGCTGCGCTACGGCGCCGGGGCCGGCGCCTCGCGCCTCGTGTCCGGGACCATGAGCGTCCACCGCCGCCTGGAGGAGCGCTGGTCTTGGCCGTGATGGACGAGGTCAGTGCCCGGCCCGCTGGAGTTGGGAAGCCGAGACCACGACGGTCTGGCGGCCGCAAGCTCGGCCGCACGGGTGCTCGTGGTCGGTGACGCCCGGCTGGACGAGGTCCTCACGGCCGGTCAAATGGGCGTCACCGCACTGATGGCCGCGGGTGAGACGATCGCGCGGACGCTCGTGCGCTCGAAGGGACGGTCAAGTCGCACGTCGCCCACATCCTGCGCGGCTCCGCCGAAGAACCGCGCGGACGCGGTCTCGCGCTTTGTGCTGCTGAGCCAACAGCCACGCCGCGGTGCATAACGCTCGTTCACATATTCTGCTAGCGTCGACCTGGCTCCGGCCGACGGTCATGCAGGTACCGTACCCGCGAAGCCTTTGCGTCGACGAGCAGATGGGACCATGTGATGAGCGAATATCGAGCGCGGCAGGCAGGGTGGCTTCCCAGGGGCGCTGTGGGAGGGGTCCGGCGGTGCGCGGGCTGAGCGGCCGGGTCGCGTTCGTGACGGGCGGCGGTGCGGGGATCGGCGCCGCGCTCGCGGCGCGGTTTGTCGATGAAGGCGTCCGCGTTGCCGTGGTCGACCGCGACCAGAGTGCTGCCCTTGCCGTCGCCCGTGGCCTGGAGGGTGCCATCGGTCTCGAGGCCGATGTGGCAGACGCGACCGCGATCAGAGCGGCCATCGCAGCGACCGTCGATGCCTTCGGCGCCTTGCATATCGTCGTCAGTAACGCCGGGATCATCCGGCCGGCGATGCTCGCCAAGATGGACGCCGACGACTTCTCCGCCGTCCTCGAGATCCACGTCAAAGGCACGTTCCACACGATGCAGGCGGCTCTGCCGCACCTGCCGGAGGACGGGACGGGGAGGATCATCAACTCCACGTCGGCGGCCGGGCTCGTCGGCACCATCGGGCAGATCAACTACAGCGCCGCGAAGGCGGCGATTCTGGGTATGACGAAGTCCGGGGCCAAGGAGCTCGCCAAGCGTCAGATCACCGTCAACGCCGTGGCACCGCTCGCGGTGACCGCGATGACCGAGAAGATCCGGACGGACGAGAAGTTGGCCAAGTTGATGCGTGCCCGCATCCCCATGGGTCGATTCGCAGAGCCGGAGGAGGTCGTCGGGACCTTCGCCTTCCTGGCATCGGATGATGCGTCCTACATCACGGGCCAGACCATCTGCGTCGATGGCGGAACCGTGATCTGAGTCGGATCCGCGGCGACCGTTCGCGTTCGGCCCCTACGCGCCGCACCCAGACGCGGGCGACCAGCGGCAGTTGATAGGGGCGGATGCGATCGGGTACGGTAACAACCGTTCACACGAGGCCAGGCTGGATCGATGCCCTAGGTCTTTTCATGTGCCGACCGAAGGATGGATGAGCATGACCGCACAAGAGGAAGCCCGCGAGACCCCGACCGCCGGCGGCAAACTGCACGGGAAGGTCGCACTCGTCACGGCGGGCGCTGGCGCTGGGATCGGCCGCGCCGTCGCCGAGCAGTTCGCGCGCGAGGGCGCGGAGGTCGTCGTAACCGACGCGCACGGCGGACGAGCGGCTACAGCCGGCACCGAGATCGGCGAGGTCGTCGGCCGCGAGGTGCTCGGGCTGGAACTCGATGTCCGTAACCAGGAGCACATCGACGCCGCTGTCGCCACGACGCTCGAGCGGTTCGGCCAGATCGACGTCCTGTTCAACAACGCGGGCATCAACGAGCTCAAGCCGGTTTGGGAGATCGACGACGCCACCTGGGAGAAGGTGATGGGCATCTGCCTCGACGGACCGTTCCGCTGCATGCGGGCCGTGCTTCCCGGCATGCTCGAGCGCGGATCAGGATCGATCGTCAACGTCGCATCTGTCGCCGGGTACATCGCGTCCAATATGGGCGAGGCGGCGTACTGCGCCGCGAAGGCCGGCGTGATGGGTCTGACGCGTGCCTCCGCCGCTGAGTGTGGACCCAAGGGAGTTCGGGTGAACGCCATCGCGCCCGGCGTGATCATGAACCCGTTCCTCAGCCGGATCTACCCGGCCGGCTCGCTGGAGGCGATGGCCGACGATTCAGCCCTGAAGCGCCTCGGAAAGCCGGAGGACATCGCGAAGCTCGCGCTGTTCCTCGCCAGCGACGACTCGTCGTACATCACCGGCGAGGTCCACACGATCTCCGGCGGCCTTTACATGCATCCCTGAGTTGCGAGTCCTCGAGCCCGTCTCAGCACCTTTGTGCCGCTCGCCAAATCCCCGCCACCCCACAAGGAGTTCGCATGCCGACCGTCGACGCCCACATCACGGGTACCGTCTGGAAGATCGAGTGCAAGGTCGGAGACACGATCGCTGAAGGCGACACGGTCGCGATCCTCGAGTCGATGAAGATGGAGATGCCGGTAGAAGCCGAGCAGGGCGGCACGGTGACCAAGCTGCTATGCGAGGAAGGGCAGTCGATCAACGAGGGTGACCCGATCGTCGCCCTCGAGTAGTTGCACGCGCCGCCGCCGCTCCACCGCCCCAGGGAGCCGGCGTGACACTTGGGCTGAACCTCGCCGCGGACGTCCCGCGCGCTGGGTGGCGCAGCCGACGGATCGGGCGGTCAGTCGCCGCTCGTGCGGACGAACCCGGCGCCGCGCACCGGGTGCGTTCGACATTCCTACGGTCGACCTGCTCGCGTTCGCCGCAAGTAAACGATTGTTATCATCATCGCATGCGCATCGAACTGCCGGCTGGCGTTACGCAGCTCGTCCTACCCACGCCGTGGCTCGTGGGACCAGTCAACGCCTACATCCTTCACGGCGACCCGCTGACACTGGTCGACACCGGGCCGGCGATGCCCGAGGCACGAGCGGCGCTGGTGAACGGTCTCGCGGCCCAGGGCCTGAAGCCTTCCGACATCGAGCTGCTGGTCCTGACCCACCAGCATCCGGATCACATCGGCCAGGCGGCGTGGCTGGTGGAGCAGTCGGGCGCGACTGTGGCCGCGTACCACGGGCTTGCGGGGGAACTCGCCGACGTGCCTGCGATGTGGGCGCGCATCGGGGAGTTCACCGCCGCGCTGATGACCCGGCACGGCATGCCCGTTCACGAGTGCGCACAACTCGAGGCGAACAACCTTCGCGACCAGCGCTATGGCGGCGGTTCGTTTCGGATCGACCTGGGGCTGGCCGATGGTCAGGTGCTCGTTGCCGGTGGCCGCCGGTTGACGGTTCATCACCGACCGGGCCACAGCCCGAGCGACATCGTGCTGCTGGACGAGTTGGACGGCCTGCTCGTCGCCGGGGACCACCTCCTCGCCAAGATCTCGTCCAACCCGCTCTCGCACCCGGCGCTCGGCGCACGGGATTCCGTGGCAGCCAGCGCGGAAGACCGGCGGGCGCGGCCATTGCTCGACTACATCTCCTCGCTGACGAGCACCCGGCGTCTCGGTGCACAACTCGTTCTCCCGGGACATGGCCCCGTGTTCGGTGAACCCGGGGCGTTGATCGAGAATCGCATCCGGCTTCACCGCACGCGCGCCGACGAGATCCGCCAGGCTCTCGCGGCCGGTCCGCGCACTGCGCGGCAATTGGTCGAGGTTCTCTGGGACGGGCTCAGCGACGAGGTGCTGTGGCTCGGGGTGGCCGAGGTGATCGCGCACCTCGATCTGCTGCTCGACGAAGGGCGTATTCGGATGGAGACCGTCGATGGGCTCACACGTTCGTGGGCGGCCCAGGCGGAGCGGGCGGTGGCATAGCCCGCGCCACGACACGGGGCGACCGCACTGCGGACCGCCCCGGCCGGGAAGCGGGCGTTACGCCATCACGACCGCGGTTGCCTTCGCGGTCAACACCACATCGCCGGTCTGCCGGGTGACCTTCATGCTGATCTGTGCCACACCGTCGCTGACGGCGTCGACGACGCCCGTGAGCGTGAGCTCGTCCCCAGGCCAGACCTGACCGGTGAAGCGGACGCTGAAGGCGCGGACGTTGTCCGGGCCCACCCAGCGGGCGAGGCGGCTGCCGAGGACCCCGGCGTGGAGCATGCCCATGCCGAAGACGGATGGCAGTCCCGCGCCGGCCGCCATCAGTTCGTCGTGATGGATCGGGTTGAAGTCGCCGCCAGCACCGGCGTAGCGCACGAAGTCGGTGCGCGAGAGCGGGCCGATCGTGTCGGACTGCATCGCGCCGCCCGCGATCAGCGCGACGGGAGCGACGGGGAGGGTGGACGCAGCGGTTCTCACTGTCAGGCTCCCGTCTCGATGAGGACGTCGGTGCGGCGCGCCGCGAGCTCCCCACGTTGGTTGACGAACTCGGTCTGGATCGTGACCATCGTCATCGTGCCACCGCGTTTCCCCTCGCGGCGGGTGACGTCGGTGATGGACCCGCGCGTCGTCAGGACATCGCCCAGGTGCACGGGGACCAGCAGCTCCCAGGACGCCTCACCGTGGAGCAGGCGGTTCAGGTCCGCGCCGATCGAGGCTGCTGTCTCCAGCGCTCCGCCGGCACGCCAGTGATCGACGAGCGTCGTGACGGTCGGAGGGGTGGGCACCTCAGCGAAGCCCTGCGCTGCCGCGGCCTCTGGGTCGTGCCATGTCGGGTCCGTGTCGAAGAAGCTGCGGCTGAGCTCCATGAGCTTGGAGCGGTCGATCGGGAACGTGATCGTCCCCAGGTCGCGCCCCACGATGGTGTCTTCGATCATGAGGGTAAGCTACCAAAACCGTCGGCGCCGACTCTTTTTTGTGAGGCTCCGTTCACCCTCGGAAGGACGTCTATGTTTCAGGACAAAGTGGCAGTCATCACCGGCTCGGCCCGCGGCATCGGATACGCTGCGGCGGAGATTCTGGTGGCGGGCGGTGCCAGGGTCGTCATCGCCGATCTCGACAAGGATGCGGCCGAGCATGCCGCGGCGCAGCTCGGGGCCGGCAACGCGGCCGTCTGGGCCGGCAACCTCGCCGGCGGCGGAGCGGCGGAGCGGTTGATCGCCACCGCCATCGACAGCTTCGGCAAGCTTGACATCCTCGTCAACAACGCGGGCTACACCCTGGACGCGCCGGTCCACAAGATGAACGACGCCGACTTCCAGTCGATGCTCGACATCCACACGCTCGTGCCGTTCCGCCTGATTCGCGCCGCGGCGCCGCATATGCGCGAAGCCGCCAAGCGGGAGCGGGCCGAGGGCATCGTCACCTTCCGCAAGATCGTGAACGTCTCCTCGATGGCGGCTTACGGTAACGCCGGGCAGGCGAACTACTCGTCGGCGAAGGCCGGGTCGATTGCGCTGGCCAAGACCGTCGCCCGCGAGTGGGGGTCGTTCAACATCAACGTCAACGCCGTGGCGTACGGCGTGATCGAGACCCGTCTCACGCAGGCCAAGACCAGCGACTCCGTCGCCGAGATCGACGGCCGCCAGGTACAGATCGGCATACCCGAGCAGGCAAAGGCGATGATGAGCGCGATGATCCCGATGGGTCGCGGCGGGACGCCCGCCGAAGCGGCCGGCGGCATCGCCTTCCTCTGCTCGCCGTGGAGTAACTACGTCACCGGCCAGGTCATCAACATCAGCGGAGGTATCGGCCTGGGGATGCAGTCCTGAGCCTCGAGCCGAAGCAGGAGCGCAGCCATGCGACACGTCGGCGGCTGCTGGATGCCGCCGTCGACGTCCTACTGGAACAGGGTTACGCGCGCCTGACCACGGCGGCGGTCGCGCAGCGGGCCGGTGTCTCGCGTGGTGCGCAGCAGCATCACTTCAGTGACCGCGCCGAGCTTCTCGCGGCGGCGGTCCGCGAGCTCGCAGACCGTCAGATGGCCGAGCTCGAGGCGCGTGTATCAGCGGTGGCCCGCGGGCCGAAGCGCACCGAGCGCATCTTGGACGTGCTGTTTCAACAGTACGGCGGCCCGCTGTTCGGACTGATCCTCGAGCTGGCGTTGGCCGCGCGCGCCGACCCCGAGGTGCACGCTGTGGTGACCGAGCAGGAAGCGGCGATCAACCGTGCGATCTACGCTACGTCGAAGGCGGTGTTCGGCGACGCGATCACCGCGTTCCCGACGATGGGCCGCCGCTGGGCGCTCGCGCTGAGCGCCACCCGAGGCATGGCGGTCCTGACGCTGCTCGGGCATCCACCGGACGGCGTGCAGAAGCAGTGGCGTGCCACGCGCCGCGAGCTGGCCACGCTCCTCGACGGGTAGGTGCGGCGGCTGCTACGCCGGTACGCCGGCGCTGACACGGAGCGGCAGGGAGTCTCCGATCAGCTGACGGTGCTTGGACGGCGACCCGAACAAGGAGAGGTTGACCTTCGCGCGCTTGTAGAGGAAGTGCAGGTCGTGCTCCCAGGTGAATCCCACCGCGCCGTGCAACGACATCGCGTTGTCGGCCACGCGGGAGGCGGCATCGCCGCTGACGAACTTCGCCACCGAGGCGTGCAGCGCGAGGTCCGGCTCGCCGTTGTCGACGGACCAGGCGGCGAAATATGTCGCTGATCGGGAGACCTCGACGTCCACGAGCATCTCTGCCGACGTGTGCTTGAGCGACTGGAACTTGCCGATGGGGACGCCGAACTGCTCTCGCTCCCCGATGTACTGGACGGTCATGTCGAGCATCTTCTGGGCGGCACCGAGCGAGTCGGCCGCGACGAGGATCGCCGCGCGGGGTCCCAGCACGGCCAAGTCGACGGGGGACGCCCCGACGCGGACGACACGGGCGTCCGCGAGCGTGACGGTCGAGAGGTCCCGGCCAGGGTCCGCGGATGGCGTCGGGGTGACGGTCGCCTGCGAGCAGTCGCAGCAGAAGAGGCGCACATCGCCGTCGACGTCGACGGGCACGAGGATCACGTCGGCGGCTTGCGCCCCGAGCACGTGCGCGACGGTGCCGCTTGCCGTCCATTCGTCGCCGAACGGCGCGACGTCGATGACCGCCGCCGCCAGCGGGCTGCCGGCATCGACGGCGAGCGCGGCCAGACGCTCCCCGGCCGCCAACTCCTGGAGCAGCGGGTCGGCGACCCCGCCTGCGGCAAGCACCGCGGCAACGGCCAGGCCCGTGTGGGCGAGGAGCGCCCCAGGCACTGACGCGCGCGCGTGCTCTTCAACCGCGAGGACGAGCTCGACGAGGCCGCCGCCCTGCCCGCCGTCCACCGTGTCCGGCACGCCGATGCCGGTCCAGCCCTGCTGGACGGCGACGGTGGTGGCGGGGCGTCCGTCACCGGCCTCGAGCCACTCGCGGACGGTCGTGGCCGGCGCTGAGCGCTCGAGCGCGCCGCGAACGGCTGCGCGCAGCATCTCCTGCTCGTCGGTCAGTGCGAAGATCATCGCGCTACCTCAGCGCCACGCGGAGAAGTCGGGGACGCGCTTCTCCAGGAAGGCGGTGGCGCCCTCCTGCTGCTCGCCGGACTCGAAGAAGCCGGGGTTGATCTCGCCGAGGAAGTCCGCATCGTCCTGCCGGGCGCGGAGCGGCGCCCATTCATCGTCGAACGACTTCTTGAGCACCTTCAGCACCGTCGGGCTCAGCGCCAGCATCTCGTCGGCCCACTTGCGGACCTCGACGTCGAGCGCGTCGGCTGGGACGACGGCATTGACGAGACCCCAGTCCAGCATCTGCGCGGGCGTGTACTTGCGACACATCAGCCACATCTCGCGGGCGCGCTTCTCACCGAGGTTGCGGGCGAGGTAGGACACGATCGAGCCCGACGCCGGGCTGCCGACACGGGCGCCGTTCTGCCCGAACGTCGAGCGGTCCGAAGCGATCGTGATATCGCAGTGATAGGCGAGGTGGTTGCCGCCGCCGATGGCGTACCCGTCGACGCGCGCGATGACCGGTTTCAGGCAATCGCGCATGGCGTCGTAGAGGCCGACCATGACGTTGTCGACCTTGAGCTCCTCGAGTCCGCCATCCTTCTCCCACTCCATGTCGCCGCCGGCGCAGAAGGCGCGGCCTCCGGCGCCCGTCAGGACCGCGACTCCGACCTGCCCGTCGTCGCGGACGCGGTTAAAGGCGTCGATCATCTCGCGGAGGGTGTGCGGGGTGAAGGCGTTCAGCCGGTTCTGCCGGTCGATCGTCACAGTGGCCACCCCGTCCGACACATCGAACTGGATGTCGGTGTACGTCGTCTCGGTCTCGGTCTCGGGCATCGTCATCGTCCTCGGCTCGATGGTGAACAACGGTTTACGAGATCCTAGCCTGTCAGCCGACACCGGCGCCAGTCGTGCCTGTCGCGACGATCGTCTGGCCCGTGATGTAGCCGCTTTCGGCGGAGCAGAGAAACGCGATCAGCGGTGCCACGTCCTGCGGGGTTCCCGGGCGACCGAGGGTGTTGATGCGGGACTGGAGCGCGTAGAACGCCTCACGGCGTGCCTTCGGGATGCTCTCGGTCATGTCCGTCACCGCTCGGGGGCTGACGACGTTGACCGTGATCCCATGGTGGCCGACCTCCTTCGCGAGGCTCAGGGAGAACCCGATGACCCCGGCCTTCGCCGCGGCGTAGTTGGCCTGCCCGACGTTGCCGTGCAGGCCGGCGACCGAGCTCGTGTTCACGATCCGGCCAGGACGGCTGGCCTCACGCCACGCGCGCACCGCCTCGCGGCAGACGAAGAAGGTGCCGTCAAGGGAGGCGGAGATGACCCGCCGCCACTGCTCATCGTCCATGTGGACGACGGTGCGGTCCTGGGTCAGGCCGGCGTTGTTCACGACGGCGTCGAGCGGTCCGAGCTCGTCCCAGGCGCGACGGACGATCGCGGCCGCCTCGTCGGCGTGGCCGACATCGCCGGGCACGGCCACGGCCCGCCCGCCCTGCGCGATGACCTGCTCGGCGACATGGTGTGCGCGGTCGCCGTCTCGGCCGTTGATGGCCACCGCGGCGCCACGCGCGCTCAGGTCGAGCACGTACCCGTGGCCGAGCCCGCGCGTGGCCCCGGTCACCAGGATCGTGCGGCCTGCGAGCGTGGGCAGGGGTGGGCCAGCAGCGGGTTCTGCGGAGCGGGGCGATCGGTCGTTGCGCACCGCTGTACAGTAACGACGGTTCACGAATACTGGAGACGAGATGACCGTGACCGAAGGCGCCAGCGCGGCGCCGACCGGCGGACTGGCTGAAGGCATCGACCCATGGCTGCGCCTCGAGCAGCACCGCGGCACGCTGATCCTCACGCTGAACCGCCCCGAGCGCCGCAACGCGGTGGCGTGGGGGCAGATCGCGCAGATCGCGACCGTGCTCGAGCGCGCGGCCGCCGACGACAGCGTGCGCGTGGTTGTCCTCACCGGCGAGGGCGTCGCGTTCTCGGCCGGGGGCGACGTGAAGGATCAGGCCTCGCGGCGGGAGTGGGGCACCGTCGAGCGCCTGCGTCGGGCAGCGCCGATGATCGCGTCCATCCAGGCGGTGTGGGACTTCCCGAAGCCGCTGATCGCCGCAGTCAACGGCGTGGCCGCCGGCGCGGGGGTCGGCATGGCGCTGCTTTGTGACATGCGTCTCGCCTCGGCAGAGGCGCGGCTCGGCTTTGCGTTCGTCCGTGTCGGGCTCGGTCCGGACTACGGTGTCTCGTACACGCTGCCCCGGACCGTCGGACCCGGGCACGCCGCGCGTCTGCTCTATTCGGGGGCGTACGTCGAGGCGGATGAGGCGTTGCGCCTTGGGCTCGTCGACTCCGTCCATGCCCCGGAGCAGTTGCTGCCCGGCGCGCTCGCCCTCGCGGCCGAGATCGCCGAGCGGGCACCGTTCGGCGTCCGGCTCGCGAAGGCGGCGTTGCGCCGGGCCGGGAGCGCCGACCTGGCGACCACGCTGCGCACCGAGATGCAGGGACAGTTCCTGGCCACGGCGACCGAAGACCACCGCGAGGGAACCCTGGCGTTCGCCGAGAAGCGCACGCCGAAGTTCCGTGACCGCTGAATGATCGCCTCCACGAGGCCGGCGTGGGCGGACCGCTTGACGAGCAGTCGTGAGCGGCGGTGCACATCTCGCCCTGGTTGAAGGAGATCCCGGGAGAAGGCGGTCTCCGCGACCGTCTTCAGGTCGGCGTCTGTCACCGGGCAGAGGCGAACATCTGGATGACCGTTCGGACCGCGTCATCGCTCGCGGCCAGGTCGGTGAAGCCGTCGTCGAGGCGCCCCGGTGGGTGGGATCGCCCGCGAGTCGACGCGGCGAGCGTCGGGTCCCCGCGCAGGTCGCCCCACATGGCCCGATCTCCTGAAGGATGCGCGGGTCGTAGAGCGCGACCCCGATGACCGAGATGTTGCGCGTGAGCAGCGCGAGCATCGGCAGGTCGGTTCGGCGCCTCCGAGCGCCAGCGGTGTTCCCAGGGAATCGTGGGTCAACCCGGCGCCGAGCGCGTGAATGCGCCCGACGGTCTCATGGCCGAGGAGCACCCCGGCCGTCTGGGCGGGTCCCTCGACCACAGGATCCTCGCCGCGCCGGTGGTGCGCGCCCGAGCTGCGGCGCTCGTGTACTCCAGGCGCGCCACCGCAGCGCCCGGTTCGGGGTCGGGCACCGGTACTCGAGGGCATGGAAGAGGCGGGCGCTTCCATCGAAGACGGGCGCGCGTCCGGTGATCGTCATCGGGGTCGTGTGCCGGCCAGAAGATGCAGGGCAGTATCGAGTTCTCTGGTTTGACGCTTGTGGAATGACGTCGGTTAACGTTAGTTTATTGCCATCACATGAGCGGCCTGACGCCTGGGCCTGACCCGAGCTGCACATGGCGGCGACGGCAAGGACCGACCTCCCTGACCGGGGTCACACCGTCCATCCGCCCCTGCTCGTCGACTGCCGCGCGCAGGGCGAGTACCAACTTCCCGCTCACTGACTACCGTTTTTGAGATCGCGGTGATGTCGGCCGACCACACAGCCCACGTCGCCGCGTGAAACCAAGGAGCCGCTGATGCGCCTGCCCGACCTGCAACTGCCGCCCGATGCCGACGCCCTGCGCAGCGAGGTCCGAGAGTTCCTCGCCGACGAGCTCCGCGAGCGCCGGTGGGAGCCGCGCGTGGACTCATGGCTCTCGGGATTCGATCCGGACTTCAGCCGCCGGCTCGGTGCTCGGGGGTGGCTCGGCATGACCTGGCCGACGAGATACGGCGGCGGCGGCCGCTCGCCGCTCGAGCGCTACGTCGTCACCGAGGAGTTGCTGGCGGCCGGTGCGCCGGTCGGCGCGCACTGGGTATCCGATCGGCAGACCGGCCAACTGCTGCTGCGCTTCGGAAGCGAGGCGCAGCGCGTGGAGCTGCTGCCGCCGATGATCCGCGGCGAGCTCTACTTCGCGATCGGCATGAGCGAGCCCGACGCCGGGTCGGATCTGGCAGCGGTGCGGACGCGCGGCGAGCGCGTCGACGGCGGTTGGACCCTCCACGGGGCCAAAGTCTGGACGAGCGGTGCCCATCGTTGCCAGTGGGCCATCGTGCTCTGCCGCACCTCCCCACGCGGGGAGGACCGGCACGCGGGGATGTCGCAGATGCTGCTGGACCTCGGCCACACCAGGGGCGTGGAGATCCGCCCGATCATCTCGATGACCGGTGAGCACCACTTCAACGAGGTGATCCTCGACGGCGCGTTCGTGCCCGACGCGATGGTGGTCGGGCGGGTCGGCGACGGCTGGCGCCAGGTGACGTCGGAGCTCGCGTTGGAGCGCAGCGGACCCGAGCGCTTCCTGTCGACGCTGCCGCTGCTCACGGTCCTCATCGACCGGCTCGCAAAGACCGCGGGCCCGCACGAGGCGACCGCTATCGGCGAGCTTGTCGCCGGCCTGATGACCCTGCGGCGGCTTTCGATGTCTGTCGCCGCGGCGATCGCGGCGGGTGATGATCCGGCCGTCGACGCCGCGCTGGTGAAGGACCTCGGCACGCGGTTCGAGCGTACCGTCACGGCGACTGCCCGCCGTCTCCTCCCCTGCGAGCCGGACCTCGGCAGCGACGACGTGTTGGCGATGCGCTTGGCCGACTCCGTCCTCAGCGCGCCGGCGGGGACGCTCCGCGGCGGGACAAACGAGATCCTGCGCACGATCGTGGCGCGCTCGCTGGAGACCGCATGATCCCGGCGCGATGGACGCAAAGACCCTACGCGCGAGGCACGCTGCCCACCACCCGAAAGGCCACGCCATGAGCGACCACCGTCATCTCCTGCTCGACACCGTCGGGCGGATGTTGTCCGAGTGCTGCGGTCCCGACGTTGTCGGCGCGGCCGAGGGCTCCTGGCCCGCGGACCTGTGGCGCGTGGTGGAGGCGGCAGGCCTGCCGCTGGCTGCGGTCGACGAAGCCGCGGGCGGTGGCGGCGCGACGGTCGCTGACGCGCTCACGGTCGCGCGTCTGGCCGCGTCATACGCGGCGCCGCTCCCACTCGGCGAGACGGGACTGCTCGCCGGGCATCTGCTCACGACCGCTGGCCTCGCGGTCCCGTCCGGTCCACTGGCGGCAGCCTGGACCGGCGTCGAGGTTCGTCTTGACGGTGGGCGCTGCGTCCTGTCCGGACGCGCCGACCGGCTGCCTTGGGGCCGGGTGGCGTCGAGGATCGCCGTGCTCGCGGAAGGGGCGGACGGGCTCCACGTCTGCTCGGTCGAGCCATCGGCCGGGACCGTCGAGGTCGGCAGCAACGTCGCCGGCGAGCCGCGCGACTCGGTCGTGTTCCATGGCGTGGAGATCGCGGCTGGCGACCATGCCCGGGCCGCCGCCGAGGTCACTCGCGCGGCACTCGACGGTCGCGGCGCGCTGCTGCGCGCGGCGCAGATCGCCGGTGCGATCACCGCGGCGACCCGGCTCACGGTGATCTACGCAGGCGAGCGTCAGCAGTTCGGCCGGCCGATCGCGAAGTTCCAGGCGGTCGGTCAACAGCTCGCGCTGCTCGCCGCCGAGGAGGCTGCGGCGAACGCGGCGGTCGAACTGGCCCTGGCCGCGCTTGACGCCGGCCGCGACGGCGTCGACGAGATTGCGGCGGCCAAGGTCCGGGCGGGAGAGGCCGCAGGATCTGCCGCCGAGATCGCTCACCAGGTGCATGGCGCGATCGGGTTCACGCGGGAGCATCGGCTCCACCACCTGACACGCCGCCTATGGGCCTGGCGGGACGAGTACGGCAGCGAGGCCATTTGGGCGCGCCGACTTGGTGAACGAGCGCTTACTGCCGGGGGGAACGCGACGTGGACCATGATCACCGACACGAGCCGCTCCGCGGCACCGGTCGCGTCGGGTGCCACGACGTGAGCGACGTCGACCTACGGATCCTCGACGGCGTCGCGACGCTCACCCTCACCGCGGCCGACCGGCGCAACTCACTCACCGTCGCGATGGCGCAGGACCTGATCGACGCGTGCGAGCAGATCGACGGTGACGTGGCCGTCGGCGCGGTCGTCGTCCACGGCTCGGGCGGGTACTTCTGCGCCGGGGCCCACCGCGACGCGCTCGCGGGCGCCGGCGTGGAGCCGGCTTCCCCCGCGGCGTTCAGCCAGATGGGTGCGATCTACGAGAGCTTCGCGCGGGTGGGCCGGCTCGCGCCACCGACGATCGCGGCGATCGTCGGTGGCGCGGTCGGGGCGGGCGTCAACCTCGCCTATGCGACCGATCTGCGGATCGTCGCCGACGACGCCAAGCTCCTGGCGGGATTCCTTCGCATCGGGCTGCACCCCGGCGGAGGGCATTTCGCGTTGTCGGGTCGCTTGGCGGGGCGTGAGGCCACGATGGCGGCGAGCGTGTTCGGAGAGCCGATCAGCGGACTGAGAGCGGTGGAGCTGGGCATCGCCTGGGAGGCCCTGCCCTCGGAGCAGGTCCTGGCCCGCGCCCAGGAGGTCGCGGCGCGGGCCGGCGCTGACCCGGAGCTCGCGCGCCGGACGATCCGCTCCGCGCGGCAGGAGCTCGGCCCTCCGGCAGTGCCGTGGGACGTGGCGCTGGACGCCGAGCGAGGCTCGCAGATGTGGTCGCTGCGGCGCCGGCACGAGCGAGCATCCGACGCGTGAGCATCACGCTGGCGGCCGCCGTGCACGGAGTCCGCTGTGTGAGAACGGACGTTCACCGAATCGGGTACGCTCTGCAGACCCATGACGGCAAAGGAATTCTGATGTTCTTCGGAGACACCGAGGAAGAGGCGCAGTTCCGGGCCGAGGTCCGCACGTGGCTGGAAGCGACGCTTCCCACACTGCCCTGGCCCGAGCCCGCCGGCCTCGAGGATCGGCTCGTGTTCTTCCGCCAGTGGCAGAGCCTCGTGCACGAGGCCGGTTACGCCGGGCTGTCGTGGCCGGCCGAGTACGGCGGCCGTGGGGCGAGCCTCGGGCTGCAGGCGGTCTTCGCCGAGGAGCTCGATCGCGCCGGAGCTCCGGACCGCGTCAACGGCATCGGCGAGGGCTTCGCCGGCATGACGATCATCGAGCACGGCACCGACGCGCACAAGTCACGCTTCCTTGCGCCGATCCTGCGCGGCGAGGAGATCTGGTGCCAGCTGTTCTCCGAGCCCGGGGCCGGGTCCGACCTCGCCGGGCTGCAATGTCGCGCCGAGCGCGACGGCGACGGCTACCGCATCACGGGCCAGAAGGTGTGGACCAGTCGCGGGCAGATCGCCGACTGGGCGATCCTCCTGGCGCGCACGAGCGGCAAGCGCCACGACGGCATCACCTACTTCCTTTTCCCGATGAAGCAGGAGGGGGTCACGATCCGGCCCCTGACCCAGATCACCGGGGACGCCGAGTTCAACGAGGTCTTCCTCGAGAACGCGTTCGTGCCCGACGAGTGCATCCTCGGGCGCGTCGGTGACGGCTGGCGCCTGGCGAAGGCGACCCTCGGCTACGAGCGCGTGGTCATCGCGACCGGCCGGATGAACATCCAGAAGTGGCTGGGCGAGCTCATGGAGCTCGTGCGCGAGTCCGGGCAGGGTGAGGACCCCGCGGTTCGCGCTCGCGTCGCCGACCTCTGGGGCCGGGCCCTCGTGCACCGCCTGAACGGCGCCCGTGCGCTGACCCAACTCGGCACCGGCGCGCCAGGGCCAGAGTCGTCGGTGGGCAAGCTGTTCATGACCCCCCTCGCGTCGGACATCGCCGACTTCGCGCTCGAGCTCGGGGGCCTGGATGCGCGCGTGGCGCCGGGCGCCGAGATGCAGGGTGACGGCCGCTGGCAGCGCATGTCCTACATGGCGCGCGGCATGGCGATTGCCGGCGGCACGACGCAGATCCAGAAGAACATCGTGGCTGAGCGCGTCCTCGGCCTACCCCGCTAGCGCACCAAGCAGAGGAGCTACGTATGAGCACCACCGCACCGCCGCCGCACGAGATCCCCGCGCTCATCGAGCCCGAGGAACCCCACCTGGACGACCTACGCGCGCGCGTCGCTGCCGCGGTATCGGTGTTCACCGACGACGAGGTCGCGGGCTGGGAAGAGGAGCGGGTCTTCCCCGAAGAGCTGTACGACCGCCTTCGTGATTCCGGCCTTCTCGGGCTGACGGTGCCGGTGGAATACGGCGGTGAGGGGCAGGGGGTCCGCGAGGCCTGCGTGGTCCTGGAGGAGCTGGCCTACCGGTGTGGCGTGGGTGCCGCGATCTGCCAGATGTTCGTCAACGGGCCGCCGAGGGCCATCTATCGCCTGGGCGACGAGGCGATCCGCCAGCGCTACCTACCCGGCGTCGCCGACGGCAGCCGCTACTTCTCGATCGCGATGTCCGAGCCGCACGCCGGCTCGGCCGTCACCGAGCTGACCTCGTACTTGGAGCCGGACGGTGACGGCTACCGCCTGCACGGAAGCAAGTGCTACATCACCGGCGGGATGCGGGCTGACGCATTCCTCGTCTTCTGCCGGGCTCAGGGCACAACGGGCTCCAAGGGCCTGGGTGCCGTCGTCATCGAGCGCGGCCAGGAGGGCTTCACGACCGACATCATGCCGGCCAAGATGGGCGGCAACGCGATCCCCGAGTCCGTCCTGACCTTCGACGGCGTTCGTATCGACCCCGAGGCGGTCGTCCTGACGCCGGACCCGACGTCCTCCGCCGCGGCGATGAAGATGCTGCGCCAGTTCAACCCCGAGCGCTGCGGCAACGCCGCGATGGCACTCGGGATCGCCCGCGCCGCGCTCGAGCGCGCGATCGGCTACTCGCGCGAGCGGCAGCAGTTCCACCGGGAGATCTGCGAGTTCCAGGGCATCCAGTGGAAGCTCGCGGACATGGCCACCCGCTTCGACGCGGCGCGACTGCTGCTCGCGCGCGCCTCCGCATCCGAGGAAGGCGGCTTTCCGGTCACGCGGCTCGTCATGCAGGCGAAGATCGCCGCCAACGAGGCGGCCGAGTTCATCTGCCGAGAGGCGATGCAGATCCACGGCCACTGGGGGTACTGCCGAGATCTCCCGGTGGAGCGTCACTACCGCGACGCGCGCGGCCTAGCCATCGGCGGCGGCACGCTGGAGACCAACCGCAACGTCCTCGCCGCCGAGGTCCTCGGTCGCCGCTTCGACCAGCGCCCGTCCCGGCCGGGCACCAACGGCTCCGGCCCGGCGGCATCCGCGAGCACGCCAGAGATCCCCTCGCTCGTGCCGGAACTGAGCCCGGAACTCGAGGTCATCCGCGTCCGCGCGGCCGACGTCGCGGCAGCGAACCTCGCTGACGCGCAGCGCTGGGACGACGAGGAGATCTTCCCGGAGAGCTCATGGATCCGGATGCGCGACGCCGGCCTTCTCGGCCTCACGGTCCCCAAGGCCTACGGCGGAGAGGGCCTCGGCGTCCTCGAGGCCTGCATCGTGCTCGAGGAGCTGTCGGTCACCTGCATGTCCTCCGCGATGGTCGCCCAGATGTACCTCAACGGGCCGCCGCGGGCCGTCCTCGCGCTTGGCACGGAGGCACAACGTCGGCAGTATCTGCCTGGCACGCCGACGGGCGAGCGGTACTGGTCGATTGCCATCTCCGAGCCGCAGGCAGGCTCGTCCGCCACGGAGCTTCAGACGCGCCTTGAGCCCGACGGTGAGGGCTACCGCCTCCACGGAGGCAAGTGCTACATCACCGGCGGGATGCGCGCGGACACCTACCTCGTGTTCTGCCGACTGGCGGGGACGACCGGCGCCAAAGGCATCGGAGCGGTCATCGTGGAGCGTGGCCAGGACGGCTTCGCCGAGCCACAGACCCAGCCGAAGATGGGCGGCCGTGGAGTCGGCGAGGCGGTGCTGGGGTTCGACGGCATTCGCATCGAGCCCGGCGCGGTGATCGTCCCGGCGGACCCGACGTCCAGCAAAGGCGCCGCGATCATGCTGCGGCAGTTCAACCCCGAGCGCTGCGGTAACGCCGCGATGTGCGTCGGCGTCGCCAGGGCCGCGTTGGCGGATTCGCTGCTGCACCTCCGCACGCGCCAGCAGTTCGGCAAGGAGCTCGCCGAGTTCCAGGGCCTGCAGTGGAAGGTCGCGGACATGTCGATCGCGCTCGACGCCGCCCGGGCACTGAACCACCGCGCCGCCGCGTCCGACGAGGGCGGCTTCCCGATCACCCGCTACACCGCGATGGCGAAGATCTACGCCAACGAGGCGGGCAAGTTCATCTGCGACGAGGCCGTCCAGCTGCATGGGCACGCGGGATACTGCCGTGAGTTGCCGGTCGAGCGCTATTACCGCGACGTCCGCGGCATGGGGCTCGGCGGCGGGACCACCGAGATCATGCGCAACGTGCTGGCCGGTGAGGTCATCGGGCGCCGCTTCAGCCAGCGCTGACCACACATCAAACAACCAGAAGCCAGGAACCACATGGACTACTCCGAGTACGAGCACCTGCTCTTCGAACGCCGTGAGAACGGCGTCCTGCTGATCACGATCAACCGCCCCGAGGTCTTCAACGCCACCAACGCCCGGCTGCACTGGGAGCTCTCCCGTGTCTGGCTCGACATCAGCGACGACGACGAGACGCGCGTCGCCGTGATCACCGGTGCCGGCAAGGCCTTCTCCGCCGGCGGCGACCTCTCGATGCTCGAGGGTCAGCTCGGCAACTTCAAGGAGATCCACGCGATCTCCAACGAGGCCGCCGATCTGGTCTACAACATCATCGATTGCAAGAAGCCGGTCGTCTCGGCGATCAACGGAGTCGCCGTCGGGGCAGGCCTGGCCGTCGCGCTGATGGCCGACATCAGCATCATCGCGGAGGATGCGCGGCTCACCGACGGCCACCTGCGGATCGGCGTCGGTGCCGGCGACCACGCGGCGATCATCTGGCCGCTGCTCTGCGGGATGGCCAAGGCCAAGTACTACCTCATGACCGCGGAGTTCGTCGATGGCAAGGAGGCCGAGCGCATCGGACTCGTGAGCCGCTGCGTCCCGACGGCCGAGGTGCTCGATACCGCTCTGGAGGTCGCCGACCGGCTCGGCCAAGGGTCGCAGGCGGCGCTGCGCTGGACCAAGCGCTCGATGAACAACTGGCTTCGTCAGGCCAGCCCGATCTTTGATGCCTCGCTGGCGATGGAGATGCTCTCGTTCTTCGACGAGGACGTCGTCGAGGGCGTTGCGGCGATCAAGGAGAAGCGCGCCCCGGTGTTCCCGTCGACGAAGGGCAGCTGACGATGGCCGACGGCTATCGCTCGGTGTTCGCCCCAGGGTTGTTCGACGGACGCTTGATGATCGTCACGGGGGGTGGCAGCGGTATCGGCCGCTGCATCGCCCACGAGCTCGCGAGCCTCGGCGCGCACGTCGCGATCACCGGACGCCGGATCGAGCGGCTGGAGACCGTGCGGACCGAGATCGAGGACGTGGGCGGCGCCGTATCCTGCCACGCGTTCGACATCCGGGACGAGGCTGCGGTGGTGGCGGCGATCGCGGAGATCATCGCGGCGCACGGCCCGATCTTCGGCCTGGTCAACAACGCGGGCGGCCAATACCCGTCGCCGGCGGAGGAGCTCTCGGTCAAGGGGTGGGACGCGGTCATCCGCAACAACCTCACCGGCGGCTTCATCGTCTCGCGCGAGGCCTACAAGCAGTCGATGGCCGAGCACGGAGGCAGTATCGTGAACATCATCGCCGACATATGGGGGGGCATGCCGACGATGGCGCACTCCGGTGCCGCCCGGGCCGGAATGCTCAACCTGACCGAGACGACGGCCTGCGAGTGGGCACGGTCGGGGGTTCGCGTCAACGCCGTCGCCCCTGGGTGGGTCGCCTCCAGCGGGTTCGACACCTACGATGATGCGATGAAGGCCGAGCTACGACGCCTGCGAGACGAGATCCCGCTCGGGCGCTACGGCAACGAATCCGAGGTATCGGCCGCGGTGACATTCCTGTTGACGCCGGGGGCTGCGTTCATCTCCGGCTCGTGCATCCGCGTGGACGGGGCGGTTCCCAACCACCGCCACACGTGGACGAACGTTCCGACAGATCGCTCGATCGCCTTCGACGGCTTTCCGCTGGCAACCCTGCCGGAGTGCCTGCGGTGAGTGACGAACTGCGCCCGTACCTGGAGCCCGGCACCTCGATCGACTCCACCCATCCGGCCGTCGTCGCTCTCGCTCAGGAGCATGGCGCCGGTATCGATGACGTTCGTGAACGTGCGGTCGCGCTGTACTACGCGGTCCGCGACGGGTTTCTGTACGACCCGTACGGCCTGGAACTCACGGCCACGGGCTTCCGCGCCAGCACGGTCATCGAGCGGGGCGGCGGGTTCTGCGTCCCGAAGGCGACGCTGCTCGCGGCGGTGGGCCGTGCTGCCGGCATCCCAGCGCGGATCGGCTTCGCCGATGTCCGCAATCACATGACCAGTCCCCGGCTGATGGAGCTGATGGGGACCGACGTCTTCGCCTATCACGGCTACGCGGAGCTCTGGATCGACGGACGCTGGGTGAAGGCCACTCCGGCGTTCAATCTGTCGCTCTGCCAGAAGGTCGGCGTTCAGCCCCTGGAGTTCGACGGGCGCGAGGACTCGCTGTTCCACCCGCTCGACCTGTCGGGGAGGAGGCACATGGAGTATCTGCGCGACCACGGTTCGTTTGTCGACGTACCGGTGGATCGTATCGTCGCCGCCTGGGCTGAGATCTACCCGCGATCAGGCGAATGGGGGACTGCGACTCGTCACGGTGCGAGCTTCGAGAGCGAGGCGGTGACGGTGTTGCCGGACATCGTGTCCTGACGTATTGTGTGCCTCGCAGGGGTGGGCACCGCTCTTACAGGGACCCGGTACACGTCAAGGACCCGGTAGGGTTTTCTGTGTGAGAGACCGCGTCATCCTCGATGCTGCAAAGGCCCTCTTCGCCGAGCAGGGTTTTGAGGCCGTCGGCGTGGATCAGATAGGCGCCGGTGCCGGCATGACCGGCCCGGCCATCTACCGCCACTTTCGGGGCAAGGACGAGATCCTGGCCACCCTGTTCGACGAAGCGATGGACCGCCTGCTGACCCTGACCGGCACGCGCCTGCACGATCCGATGGAGGATCTGCGGAACCTCGCGCGCGGCCACGCCGAGTTCGCACTGACCGATCGGGAGCTTCTGTCGATCTATGCGCGTGAGGAACGGGCGCTCACCAAGGACCATCGCCGTCGGCTCGTGCGGAGGCAGCGATCGTACGTGGCTCGGTGGACCGAGTCGCTCGCGGCCTGTATGCCGACCCGCTCAGAGGCCCAGGTCGAGGCGGCGGCGTACGCGCTCATCGGCATGCTCCTCGGCGCTTCGCACTGGCCGCGCGGTCTGATCACGGCTGACGGAGCGATTGATCTGCTCGTCGATCTCGTCGAGAACGCGGTCACCGAGCCCGGCAGCGTCGCTCCGCAGTCGGCGCCGAAGGCGCCGGCTGCGGTGGCGAAGAAGCGTGCTCCGGCAGCGAGGAAGCGCGTGTCCTGATCGCTGTGCGGACGGCGCGATCGACCGCGCGCGCCGCTTGCCGGGGTTGAACGCGCGTTAGCAAGTCTGGTAGGACACTTCCGTGTCCTCGGCCAACTCAGCGTCCAGTTCGACCCACGACGACGTCAGCCGCGGTGAGGTCCTTCGCGAAGTTGCGGCGGACGTGCGGACGACGTCGCTGATCGGCGCGTTCGCCGACGCAGCCGAACGGGTGGCGGGTCGGCCCCTGCCCGACTACCAGGCGCTCTGGAAGTGGTCGGTCGAAGACCTCGACGCCTTCTGGCGACTGGTCTGCGAGCAGCTCGGCGTGCGGTGGCACGACCAGCCGCGCGCCTACCTGGAGTCCGCGCAGATGCCCGGCACCGAGTGGTGCCCAGGCGGCACCCTGAACTACGCCGAGCACTGCCTGCAGCACACCGGTGACCGCACCGCCATCGTGTCGCTGTCGCAGTCGCGTGAGGACATCTCGTTGACCCGGGACGAACTGCTCGAGGAGGTCGAGCGCTGCGCGACAGGCCTACGGGCGCTGGGGGTGGGGAAGGGGAGCACGGTCGCCGGATACGTGCCGAACATCGCGGAGGCGATCGTCGCGTTCCTCGCGACCGCGGCGCTCGGTGCCACATGGGCGTCGTGCGCCCCGGAGTTCGGCGCGCGCTCGGTGATCGACCGTCTCACGCAACTCGCCCCCGACGTGTTGATCGTCATCGACGGCTACCGCTACGGGCGGAAGCAGGTCGACCGCAGCGAGGAGGTGCGGGCGATCCGCGCGGCCCTTCCCGACCTGCGGCACACCGTCCTGCTGCCGTACCTGGACCCGGACAGGGCGGCGGCACGTATCCCTGACGCCCTGCCGTGGGCGACCCTGCTGGCCGAGCGCCAGCCCCTGCAGGTGGAGGCGGTGCCGTTCGCGCACCCGCTCTACGTACTGTTCTCCTCCGGGACCACCGGTCTGCCCAAGCCGATCGTCCACGGCCACGGCGGCATCACGCTCGAGCATCTGAAGGTCATCGCGCTGGCCTTGGACCTCGACGAGGACGACGTCTACTTCTGGTTCTCCACCACTGGCTGGATGGTGTGGAACCTCCAGGTCTCCGCGCTCCTGCGGGGGGCGGCGGTGGTCTGCTTCGACGGCGATCTCTCCTTCCCGGACATGAGCGAGCTGTGGCGGGTCGCGGAGGCCACCGGGGCGACGATCTTCGGGGCGAGCGCCCCGTTCCTCATCGGCTGCCGCAAGGCCCGGCTGGTCCCGAAGGACGGGCACGACCTCTCGCGCATCCGCACGCTCCTGTCGAGCGGGTCGCCGCTCTCGGCCGACGGCTACCGCTGGGTCTACGACGCCGTCGGCAGCGACCTCGTGCTGAACTCCATCTCCGGCGGCACCGACGTGTGCTCGGCGTTCGTCGGGTGCTCGCCGATGCAACCCGTCCGCGCGGGCGAGCTGTCGGGCCGTGTGCTCGGGGTGCGCGTGGACGCGTTCGACGAGCAGGGCCAAGTGGTGATCGGCGAGAAGGGCGAGCTCGTCATCACGACGCCGATGCCGTCGATGCCGGTCGGGTTCCTCGGGGACGCCGACGGGTCACGCTATCGGGCAGCGTACTTCGACGTGTACCCGGGGGTCTGGCGCCACGGCGACTGGATCACCTTCTTCGCGGACGGGGCGTGCGTGATCTCCGGCCGGTCAGACGCCACCCTGAACCGCGGCGGGGTCCGTCTGGGGACTGCCGAGTTCTACGCGGTCGTCGATGACATGCCCGAGGTCGCCGACAGCCTGGTCGTCCACCTCGAGGACGGCGAGGGCGGCCCCGGCCGGCTGCTGCTCTTCGTCGTCGCGGCCGTCGACATCGATGAGGACGCCCTCCGCGGGCTGGTCGCGCGGGAACTGCGCTCGCGGCTCTCGCCCCGCCACGTGCCGGATGAGCTCTACCTGGTGCCGGGCGTCCCGCGTACGCTCTCGGGCAAGAAGCTCGAGGTCCCGGTGAAGCGGATCCTGACCGGCACCCCCGCCGACGAGGCTGCGTCGAAGGGCGCGCTCGCGAACCCCGAGGTCCTCGATGCCTACGTCGAGCTTGCGGCGTCTATTCGATAACGTAAGCGCTCGTTAACGGCAATCGTGCGAGGGAGGTCGACATGGCAGGGCCAGCAGACGTCGGACGCGACTCAGGCGAGTCGCGGTTCCTCGAAGCGCCCGCGATGTCGTGCGGAGAGACGCAACCATGAAGAGAGCAGGAGGCCTGAAGTGAAGATCTGTGTCCTCGTTAAAGAGGTCCCCGACGCGGCGGTGCAGAAGCGCATCGACCCGTCCACCGGTCGTATGGACCGCGGCGGGGAGAAGAATCTGAACCCGTACGACACCCACGCCATCGAGGCGGCCATGCAGATCAAGGAGGGTGGAGCCGTCGAGGTCGAGGAGATCGTCGCCGTGACGATGGGTCCGAGCTCCGCGGTCCGCGCGCTGCACAAGGCCGTGTCCCTCGGGGCCGACCGCTCGGTGCACCTGAGCGACGACGCCCTCGCGGGCTCCGACGTCGCCGCCACCGGCTACGCCCTCGCGCAGACGCTCAAGCGCGAGAACCCCGACCTCGTCCTCCTCGGCCAGCAGTCCGACGACGGAGAGTGCTACACGATCGGTGCCGTCGTGGCCGAGCACCTGTCGATGCCGTCGCTCACCCAGGTCATCAAGCTCGACCTGGCCGGCAGCGAGCTGACGTGCGAGCGTCAGGCCGAGTACGGCTACGACACCGTCAAGATCCAGACTCCGGCCGTCATCTCGGTCGGCGACGCGATCAACGAGCCGCGCTACCCGTCGCTGAAGGCGATCATGGGCGCGAAGAAGAAGCCGCTCGACACCGTCGGGACCGGCGACGTGGAGATCGACGCCTCCAAGGTCGGTGGCGACAACTCCAACGCGCAGTGGACGTCCGCCAAGGCTCCGCCGCAGAAGGCCGCCGGCCTCATCATCGAGGACGAGGACACCGCCGAGACCGTCGAGAAGATCGTGGCCTGGCTCGACGAGCGCAAGCTCCTCTAGAAAGGGACATTCACACCATGTCGAACATCCTGGTCTACGCGCTGCACTACGACGGCGCGATCAACAAGAACTCCCTCGGCGCCGTGTCCGAGGGTGCGAAGCTCGCCAAGGAGCTCGGTGGCGAGGCGCACGCGATCCTCGTCGGCGAGAACATCCCGCAGGACCTCGCCGCGTCGCTCGGCGAGTACGGGGCCGCCAAGGTCCTCACCGCCGAGGGCCCCGACGGCCTCGGTCAGCCGGTCGTCGACGCGATGGCCGCGGCCATCGGCAGCGGCGGCTACAAGTACGCCCTCTTCGGCGGCGGCCTCCTCGGCTTCGAGGTCGGCGCCGGCCTCGCCGCGCGCCTCGGCGCCGGCGTCGCGATGGAGATCACCACGGTCCGGGCCGAGGGCGGCGAGCTCGTCGCCGAGCGCCCGATCCTCGGCGACTCCTCGATCTCGGAGATCAAGTACCGCTCCGAGGTCGGCATCATCATCGGCCGCCTGAACGCGTTCGAGATCGTCAAGGGCGGCGCCGGCGCGGCCCCGGTCGAGGCCATCTCCTACGAGGCGAGCCCGCAGTCCGCCCAGGCGACGATCGTCACCCGTGGCGAGCAGCGCGGCGCGGACGTCGACATCGAGGGTGCGAACATCCTCGTCGCCGGTGGCCGTGGTCTCGGCAAGGCGGAGGGCTTCGAGCTCTGCACCGACCTCGCCGCCGCGTTCGGTGGCAGCTCCGCCGTCGCCGCGACCCGCGCGGTCGTCGACGCCGGCTGGTACCCGTACGCGGGTCAGATCGGCCAGACGGGCAAGACCGTCGCCCCGAAGCTGTACCTCGCCGCGGGCATCTCCGGCGCGATCCAGCACAAGGTCGGCATGCAGTCCTCGGAGAACATCGTCGCGATCAACAAGGACGCGAACGCTCCGATCTTCGAGTTCTCCGACCTCGGCATCGTCGGGGACCTGAACAAGATCCTGCCCAAGCTCACCGAGGCCATCAAGGCCAAGAAGGGCTGACGGCCCACGCAGTGCTCGGGCGCCCGAGCGGTCGGTTCCATGACGAATGAGGAGTTGCGTGAGATGACGGAGACAACGAGGGCCATCGCCGGGTCGGACCTGAAGGCGTCGTCGACGCTGGGCTTCGAGCTCGACGACGAGCATGCCGACTTCCAGGCGGTCTGCCGCTCGTTCGTCGCACGCGAGATCATGCCGCTCGTCGTCGACGCCGAGCGCTCGGGCACGTTCCCGATGGGGCTGCTCCAGCCCCTGGCCAAGGCCGGGCTACTCGGACTCGGACACCCGGCGGAGCACGGCGGCAGCGGTGGCGGCATGCTCGCACGCACGCTTCTTGCTGAGGAGATGGCAAAGGCCTGCGGCGGCATCACCGCCACCGTGATGGTCGACGCGTACATGGCGGGCCCGCACCTCTCGCACTTTGGCACCGAGACCCAGCAGGAGGAGTACCTGGGGCCGATGATCCGTGGCGAGGAGGTGCTGGCGATCGCGGTGACCGAACCGGGCGCCGGGTCCGACGTGGCGGGCATCCGCACGACCGCTAAACCTCGATCCACCGTTCGCCTTGATGTGGGCCGCGTCAGCGGCCGAGTGGGTCAGCTCGGGGTGGCGGCGCGGGTGATCGAGCGCGCTGAGGGATTCGCAGTGCGGGTGGGGCCAGTTGAGGCCGTCGCGGTGGCGTGAGTTTGGTGGTCGCGGGCAGGCCGAGGCCAGCGGTCCTGCGGCTGAACGTCGGGAGCCCCTGGTGTCAGGCGGGTGGCGGCAGCGCCCGGATCAGGTCTAGGGCGGTGAGGAAGTCCTGTCGCCAGGGCCAGCGGGCGGGCATCCGCAGCAGCGTGCGGCGGCCGCTGCGGGCGAGTCGTCCGGGGACCTGAAGCAGCCGCCGGCGGAGGGTCCGCGCGGTGCGGGTGGTGGCGTCCGGGAGGGCGATCTTCTGGGTCCAGCGCAGCAGGTTGTGCGCGAGCGCGGCGATCACGGTCCAGGCGGCGTTGGCGTGGTACTTGCCCGAGGGGAAGTGCGCCAGCGCCTGATCTTTGAGGTCGCGGATCGCGAGCTCAACGACGGCGTGCTGGCGATGCTCAGCCTCGACAATCTGGAGGTCGTCGGTGCGGTTGGTCGCGAACGGGTAGTGCTCCCAACTCGGGAGCAGCTCGCCTTGCTGGGAGAGCGTCCTGACTCGGCGGATGATCATGCGGAAGTCGCCGATCGTGGTCTCGGCGATCTGCGCGACAGAGGTCTTGGGGTAGTCCTCCAAGGTCACCCAGGCGTCCTCGTCGATCGCGTCGACGAGCGCGCGAACATGGGGCTGCATGCGGATCCCGATCGAGAACTGCCAGCCGGCCCGGTCAAGCCGCACGAACGTCTTCTTCGCCCAGAACCCCGAGTCGGTGCGCATGAGCTTCTGGCCGGTGGCGCCGGCGCGGTCAACGCGGGCGATGAGCTCCTCGCAGAAGCGGAGCATGCCGCGGGAGGTGTTCGCCGAGCCCTTTCGCAGCCGGATGTGGAGGACCTCACCGGTGTCCGCGCGGGTCGCGAGCAGTGGGTGGTAGCCGAGCTGGCGGGTGTAGCCGTAGCCCGCGCCCTGCTTCTTGTAGCCGTGGACCTCGCCGACAAACGAATCAACGTCGATCACCAGCCGCTCGTCGCCCGGGCCGGCGCCCGCGGCCCACGCGCGTTCAAGCGCGAGGCCAAGCACGCGGTCTAGCTGCCTGACGTGCCCGAACGTGAACGCCCGCAGGAACGTGCCGAGCGTTGACGGCGCCGCAACACGATGCCCGAGCACCGCCGCGGTCTGCCCCGACCGAAGCGGGTCGCAGTCGTCGATGCAGTCCGCACCGAGGACCATCGCCGAGCACATCGTCATGACCTTGCGGCCCGGATTCGCCGCGCCAGGACGGTCGCCGAGATCCACGCACTCTTCGATGAGTTGCTCAAGCCCGAGGCGCTGCGCGAGGAGCGCGGGGAGCATCACCCCAGCGTTCGCGACCGCCCGCTCATCATCGAACACCACGACCGCCGACTCGTTCACCATGAGGGTGACCTCCTGAGCAGAGCCGCGGTCGCCGCGAACGACCGCTTTCAAGCCCTGCTTGGGAGGTCACTCCACTTCAGACCCCGGATGGATCGGTGGATCGAGGCTAAACGCGTCGACGGAGGCTGGGTGCTCAATGGCTCCAAGATGTTCATCACCAACGCCGGCTTCGCGGACACGCTGATCGTCGCGGCGAAGACCGACCGCGACAGCAGGCATCACGGCATCAGCACGTTCATCGTCCGCGGCGGCGCTGACGGCATGACGCTCGGTGAGCCGCTGGTCAAGATGGGATGGCACTCCTCCGACACGCGCGAGATCGTTTTCGACGACTGCTTCGTCCCGGAGGAGCGCCTGCTCGGAGCCGAGGGGCGTGGCTTCCATCAGATCATGCACGCGTTCGACCGCGAGCGGCTGTTACTCGCGGCGATGGGGGTCGGTCTGGCTCAGGCGGCGTTCGACGGGGCACTCGCCTACGCGCGCGAGCGGGAGGCCTTCGGCGCGCCGATCGGCAGCTACCAGTCGATTCGCCACCGCCTATCCGCGATGGCCACCGACATCGCGGCCGCACGTCTGCTGAGCTACCACTCGGCCGGGCGATTCGACCAGGAGCATCCGACGGCGACGGCGACCGCTGCGATGGCGAAGCTGCTGGCCGCGCGTGTGGCCAACGAGGTGGTCGACGACGCGGTACAGGTCTTCGGCGGCGCCGGGTACATCGAGGAGACTCCGGTGGCGATGCACTATCGCGACGCCCGCATCCTGCGCATCGGTGGCGGCAGCGATGAGGTCCAGATGGAGATCCTGGCCAAGCGGCTTGGCCTGTGAACCCGGCCGACGATCACCGGGCCGTATCCGCCCGATCTCTGGCGGGGGGCGCGCGCGGCCGCCTGGGGACCAAACTGCCGGTGCGTGGGCGCGTGGCCGTCCTCCTCGACGCCGGGTCGTTCGTCGAGGATGGACTGCTCGCGTCCGCACGCGACCCCGCGCACCTGCCCGCCGAGGGGGTCCTCACGGGTACCGGGACGGTCGGCGGCCGGCAGGTCGTCGTCATCGCGCATGACCCGACTGTGAAGGCCGGCTCGTGGGGCGCGCGGACCGTCGAGAAACAGATCCGTATACTCGAGCACGCCGACCGGTACCTGCTGCCGGTCTTCTACCTCGTCGACTCGGCGGGCGGGCGGCTCACGGATGCCCTGGGTTTCCATCCTGGGCATCGCGGCGGCGCGCGGATCTTTCACCTGCAGGTGCGCCTCTCCGGGCGGGTGCCCCAGCTGTGCTGCCTCATGGGGCCGTCCGCCGCGGGGGGCGCGTACATGCCGGCCTTCTGTGACTGGGTGGGCATGGTCGACGGCAACGCGTCGATGTACCTCGCCTCGCCGCGGGTCGCCGAGCAGGCGATCGGCGAGAAGGTGACCCACGAGGAGATGGGCGGTGCCCGCATGCACTGCACCACATCCGGGATGGGCGACCAGCTCTTCCCCGACGACGCCACCGCCATCGCGGCGTGTCGCGAGCTTCTGGGCTACCTGCCCGCGTCGTACGACCGGCGGCCCGAGGCGCAGCCGGCGGTGGCTCCGGCGGCCACCGACTGGGAGGGCGTGCTCCCGGCGAGCCTGCGCGCGAGCTACGACATGCGCTCCGTCATCGAGCGAATCGTCGACGGCGACAGCTTCTTGGAGATCAAGGCCCGCTTCGCGGAGGAGATCATCGTCGGCTTTGCGCGCCTGGACGGACGCTCCGTCGGCATCGTCGCCAACCAGCCCAAGGTCCGGGCCGGCACGATCGGCGTCGACTCCGCCGACAAGGCCACCCGCTTCATCTCGCTGTGCGACGCGTTCAACGTCCCGCTGCTGTTCCTGGCCGATCTTCCCGGCTTCATGGTCGGCTCGGCCGTCGAGCGGCAGGGGATCATCCGCCATGGTGCCAAGATGATCGCGGCGATGTCCAGCTGCGCGGTCCCGCGGTTCTGCGTCGTCATCCGCAAGTCGTTCGCCGCGGGGTACTACGCGATGTCCTCGCCGGGCTTCGAGCCGACGGCGACGCTCGCCCTCCCCGGCGCCCAGATCGGCGCGATGGCGGGCAGCGCGGCGGTCCACGCCGTGTGGGCCAACAAGATCGAGGCGATCGAGGATCACGAGGAGCGCGAGGCGTTCATCCGTGAGGAGAGCGCGCGCCTGGACGAGGAGCTGGATGTGCTGCGAGTCGCATCGGAGTTGCTGATCGAGGCCGTCGTCGAGCCGGAGGACCTGCGGCTGCAGCTGAGTCTCCGGCTCGCCGCCTGCCACGGGTGGACGCGGCCGCCGGCCGGCCGCCACCACGGGGCCTTCCCGGTATGAGCGAGCCGCGCAGATGCGACCGTCCCGTGAGCGGGATGTGGTTCGAGGACCTGACTGAGGGGCTCGTGGTCCGCCACGCGATCACCCGGACGATCACCGAGGCCGACAACGTCATGTTCACGTGCATGACGATGAACCCGGCGCCACTGCACCTCGACGCCGACTACGCGGCGTCGAGCGAGTTCGGACAGGTCATCGTCAACAGCATGTTCACGCTCGCGCTCCTCATCGGCATCAGCGTGCATGAGCTGACGATGGGTACGACGGTCGCCAACCTCGGTTTCGGCGCGGTGACGTTCCCAGCGCCGGTGTTCCACGGGGACACCTTGGACGCCGAGACCGCGATCCTCAGGGCCAGACGCTCGAGCTCGCGCCCGGGGCAGGGTGTCGTCACGTTCGAGCACCGCGGCTTCAAGCAGACCGGCGACCTCGTGGCACGCTGCGAGCGCACCGCCCTGATGCACTGCCGCCCGAACTGATGCTGCGCAGCCTGCTGTTCGCGCCCGCGACGCGCCCCGACCTCGTCGCAAAGCTCCCTCGCAGCCGCCCGGACGCGGTGATCATCGACCTGGAGGACGCGGTCCCGGCCGCACACAAGGTGGCCGCTCGCGTCGAGGCTGTCGCCGGTGCGGCCGCGCTCGTTGGTCTCCCGAACGGCCCGCGGGTCTACGTCCGTGTCAACGCCGTCGACACCCCGTGGTTCGCCGAGGACGTGGCCACTGCCCTCGCACCGGGGGTCGCCGGCATCGTCGTACCGAAGGTCGAATCGGTGGCCGGCCTTCAGACGGTCCGCGACGCGCTGCTGGCCCGGGGCGGGCCACCGCTGAGCATCATCGCCGGCTTCGAGTCGGGCCGCGGCGTCCTCGAGGTCGAACCGGTGCTTGCGGGGGCCGCCGAAGGTCCCGTGGTGGAGGCCTGCTACTTCGGTGCCGAGGACTACGCCGCCGACATCGGTGCACGGCGCACCGTCGCCGGAGACGAGGTGCTCTACGCCCGTTCTCGTGTAGCGCTCGCCTCCGCCGTGCACAGCGTCCTCGCGCTCGACCAGGTGGTCGTCGCGATCGGCGACGACGAGCGCTTCCTGGCCGACGCCGAGCGTGGGCGCGACCTCGGGTACCGTGGAAAGACGTGCATCCACCCTGGCCAGGTGCCGCTGGCCAACCGCGTCTTCTCCCCGAGTGAGGAGGAGCTGAGCCGTAGCGTGCGGATGCTCGCGACGTGGCAGAGCAGGACGCAGGACGGCCACGGCGCACTGTTGTTCGAGGGCCGGATGGTCGACGAGCCCGCGATCCGCGAGGCCCGTGCGCTGCTGGCGACCGCCGAGGCCATTCGTGAGGGCGGGCGCGGGCGCGACCCGGCGGCGTAGCGTACGACGGTGTGCCGTGAAGCCGGGTCTGCCCATCCGCTGCTGAGTGCCCGCGTCGGGCTCGGGCTTCCACCAGCCCTGAGCCGGCCGTTTGCGACGGTGAGCTCTGCCGCTACGCCGACGCGAACGAGGACCGCATCGATGTCGCTCGTCGAGCGGCGCCTCCGCCTCGCGCGCACCGATCACGGCGCTTGCGCCGCGGGGGGCGAGGCGCGTAGGACGCTCCCAAGTTCGTGCTCATTTTGACCGCCCGGGATCCTGTGGCCTGGGTCGCCCAGTTGCGGTCGGACGTCATCGGGCTGTTGGCGGCAAGGGCGCGAGGCCGGTGCCCACCGGTTGCCCCGGCCTACGGAGCGAACTCACGGCCGAAAAGGTGGCGGGCCGTGACGAGCTTGGCGATCTGGGCCGTGCCGTCGCCGATCTCAAGGCCGATGGCGTCGCGCATCCGCTGACCCTGGGGCACCTCGTCGCTGTACCCGGCGTGCCCGAAGGTCAAGAGCGCCTGGTGACATGCCTCGACCGCGAGCTTCGGCGCCCACCACTTGGCCATGTTGCCCTGCAGGCCGTGGGGGAGCCCCATGTCCTTGCGCCACAGCGCCTCATAGCAGAGCAGCCGGGCCCCGTGGACCTGCGTCGCCGCCTCGACGAGTGGGAACGCCACGCCCTGCTGGCGCGAGATCGGCTGCCCGAACGCTACGCGCTCCTTCGCGTAGGCGATCGCGTCGTCGATGGCCGCCTGGGCGGTGCCGAGGACCATCAGGCCGATGAGCGCACGTGAGTAGTCGAAGCCCTGCATGGTCCGGATGAAGCCCTCGCCGGTGTTGCCGACGAGCGCCTCGGCAGGAACGGGGTGGTTGTCGAACGCAAGCGACGCGCGGCCGATCGAGCGGCCGCCGAGGTCGGAGAACGCGCTGCGGTGCAGGTGCGTCTCGTCGAGCCGGAAGTAGAACGCGCTTACGCCACGCGCGCCGGTATCGCCGGTGCGGGCCATGACCAGCGCGGTCGTCGCGTCCATGCCGAGGGAGATCGACGTCTTCTCGCCGGTGATGCGCCAGCCGCTGCCATCCGGTACGGCACGAACCGACAGGTTGGCCGCGTCGGATCCGTGGTCGGGTTCGGTGAGGCAGAAACACGGGAGCGAGTTTCCGTCTGCGATGGCCGGCAGCCACTCACGGCGCTGCTGCTCGTTGCCGGCGGTGTGGATGATCTCGCCGACGAGCGAGGCGATCAGCAGCACGTAGGCGGCGTTGATGTCGGCGCGCGAAACCTCCTCACTTGCGATGCCGGTGGTCACCGCGTCAGCACCCTGGCCCCCGTATTGCTCCGGAATGCGGAGTCCGACGATGCCTTGGCTCGTCAGGTCAGTCAGGAGCTCCTGCCGGAACGCCGCATTGCGGTCGTCCGACGCATAGTGCGGCGTGAGCTTCGCCTGCGCGAACGCCGCGACGCTTGCGCGGAAGTCATCCTGTTCATCACTGAATCCGAAGTGCATGTCGCGATGCTAACGTACGTTCTACGTCTGCGCTCGACACGCTTCACCTTACCCTTCAACGTGATCGGTGCACGGTGAACGACCGCTATCATGGGACGTCACAAAGGGGAGGGTCAGAGCATGAGCGAGGTGTCCTACGAGCTACGCGGCAAGGTCGCGTGGCTGACGATCGACCGGCCTGAGGCACGCAATGCCCTGAACAAGGCCGTGCGTGACGGGGTACGCGAGGGGTTCGAGCGCTTCGCTGCCGACCCCGACGCCGCCGTTCTCGTCCTGACGGCCGCCGGGGACGAGGCGTTCTCGGCCGGGGGCGACCTGAAGGAGATGGCCGACACTCAGCTGAAGATCCCGCCGAAGGACTTCATCCCGTACCTCGGGCGCAACGTCACCGTCGACAAGCCGGTCATCGCTGCGGTCAACGGCATCGCCTACGGGGGCGGGTTCCTGCTCTCGCAGATGTGCGATCTCTGCATCGCGGCGGACCATGCGAAGTTCGCCATCACAGAGCCGAAGTGGGGGCGAGGAGCTCCGTGGGCGGCACCGCTGCCGTGGCTGATCCCGCCGCGGGTGGCGATGGAGATCCTCGTCACCGCCGAGCCGATCAGCGCACAGCGCGGCTACGAGCTCGGCCTCGTCAACCGGGTCGTTCCCGGCGCGGAGCTTCACGCGGCGGCGACGACCATGGCCGAGCGCATCGCCGATATGGCGCCGCTATCGGTCCGCGCGGGCAAGGCACTCGTCTACGCGGCCGCGGAGCGCGGTTGGAGCGACGCGCTGGAGGAGGGCGACCGGATCTATGAGGCCGTCTATCTCAGCGAGGACGCCCAAGAAGGGCCGCTCGCCTTCAAGGAGAAGCGCAAGCCGAACTGGAAGGGACGCTGACGCATGTTCACATCCGACCATCTCAGCGTCGTGGTCGACGGCCGGATCGCCATCGTCACGCTCGATGACCCGCCCGCGAACGCGCTGTCGCTGGGGATGACCGACGCACTCGCCGCGGCCCTCGACACCATCGAGGAGTCCGGAGTCCCGGTGGCTATCTTCCGCTCGGCGGTGCCCGGGTTCTTCGTCGCAGGAGCCGACCTGAAGTTGCTCGGGTACGCCGACGGTGCCGTCTTCGGTGACTACATGGTGCGCCTGCGCGGCACGATCGAGCGGATCCCGCTGATGCAGGCGGTCACCATTGCCGCGCTCGACGGACACACGCTCGGCGGCGGGCTGGAGCTGGCCGCCGCCTGCACCTTCCGCGTGGGCGGCCCGGACGCGAAGCTCGGCGTGCCCGAGATCAAGCTCGGGCTTCTGCCCGGGGCCGGTGGCACGCAGCGGCTACCCCGGATGACCAGCCGGGGCACCGCGCTGGACCTCCTTCTGACGGGGCGCTCGGCGGGGGCCGAGGAGGCTCTCCGCGTGGGCCTGATCGACCGGCTCGACCCCGTCAGCGGCGAGGCCGGGGCACGCGCGCTGGCGGAGAGGCTCCTGCAGATGCCGACATCGGCGGTGACCGCGATCGTCCGCTGCGTCGACGCCGCGAGCGACCTGCCGCTGGAGCAGGGCCTGGAGGTCGAAGGCAGGGAGATCCTCGCCCTCTTCGACGGCGCCGACGCACGCGAGGGCCTGACGGCTTTCCTCGAGAAGCGCCGCCCGGACTTCGGACGACCACGGTGAGCGCCGTGACTTCTGGAGCCCCGCGCCGCGTCGCTGTCATCACGGGTGGGACGCGGAACCTCGGCCTAGCAACGGCCCGGCGGTTCGCACGAGACGGCTATGACCTCGTCCTGGGGTATCACCGCGACGCGGACACCGCCGCCAGCGCCCAACTTGAACTCGAAGCGCTCGGCGGGCAGGTCAGCCTCTGCGGCGGGGATATCTCCACTGAGGCCGGGCTCGACGCGCTGTTCGACGTCGTCGCTGCCCGACACGGCCGGCTCGATGTCTTCGTCGCCAACGCCGCGGCGACGAAGTTCGCGCCCCTGACCGAGATCGGCCGCCACCACTACCAACGCACCTTCGACCTCTCGGTCGGCGCCTTCCTGTTCGGTGCTCAGCGCGCCGCGACGCTGATGAACGGCGACGGCTCGATCATCGGCATCTCCGGAATCGATGCCGCCCGCCATATGCCGCGCCACGGGCTGCTCGGCGCGGCGAAGGCCGCGATGGAGGCGCTCGTGCGGTCGCTGGCCTTCGACCTCGGTCCACGGATCACCGTGAACGCGATCGGAGCCGGCGCCTTCGCGTCCGACCGCAACGTCATCTACTCGGGCGACGAGCGGTTCGAGGGGTTCCTCCAGGACATCGGGGAGCGCAGCGCGGCCCAGCGTGTCGCCAGGCTCGACGAGATCGCCGGGGCGGTCGCGTTCCTCGCGTCGGCGGACGCGAGGTTCGTCACCGGCACCACGCTCACCGTCGACGGCGGCCTGTCCGTCGGCTTCCTCCAGGGCGGGACGTCTTGGTGAGCGTCACCCTGTCGCGCTCCCGGGCGGCCGGGTAGCCCGGTGCCAGGGCCCGTTCCCTGGGGTTGGGCGGTCGATCCTCAACGGGCCGCAGCTCGAGAGCTCAGGCCCCGGTCTTTGGCCATACGCGCTCCGCTCCCCTCGGGCAGGGCGCGGCGGTCGTGGACCGCAGCGGAGCCGAGGTCCGGCGTCATCGCCACAATGCGCATGTCGCCGACGTCCGGGCGAACCCCGCTGCCATGTCGTCACGACGAGGGCGCTGAGTCGCCTGCTACCTCCGGCATCTGCGCCTGCGGGGCGAGGCCCGGCGGTCCACCACCGCCGATGGGCGGTTCCTGCACGTTCTGGTACCCGACGCTCAGCTGATCCTGTCGTCCGCCGAATCGGGGATGACGACGCCATCATCCAGCAGCACGTTCGACTCGGCGTCGTCAGCGAGCAGCCATTCCCCAAGGATCTCGACAGAGTGCTCGCCCAGCCGCGGACATGGTCGCCCGGCGACGGCCCGCGCACCGTCGATCCGCACGGGTCCGGCGGCCATCTGGATCGTCTCAGGCCCGACCCGCGCCTCGTCGTAGATCGCGCCGCTCGTGCGCGTGTGCGCGTCGGCCACCACGGCGTCCAGGTCGGCCGTGATGCAGCACAGGACACCGAGGTCGTCCAGGACGTCGCGGAGCGCGGCGGATGTCCAGCCGCGGATTGCCCGCTCGAGCCGCGGGCCCACACGGTCGTAGTGGCGCAGCCGTCCGTCGTTGTCCGCGAGGTCCGGGTCATCAAGCATGTCAGCCACGCCGAGCGCCTCGCAGAGGGCGCTCCAGCGCCGCGTATCCCACACCGCCACGACGACGAAGCCGTCCGCGGTCGCGAACTGGTCGGCGAGCAGCGGGTGACTGCGGTTCGCCAAGCGGGGGGGCGTACGGCCGTCAGCGGAGCGCATCACCACGAACCCGGCGTTGAACAGCAATCCCACGTCATAGAGCGAGACCGAGACGTGTCTCGGGACGCCGGTCCGCTCGCGTCCGAGCAGCGCCGCCGCCACCGCGCCGGCCGCCGTCATCCCGGTCCCGACGTCGATCACCTGGGGGCCGGCGCGCATCGGGATCCCAGCGGTCTCTCCGGTGAGTGTCGCCATGCCGGTCATCGCTTGGATCATCGAATCCAGCGCGGGACGACCCGCGTAGGCGCCGACTGGCCCGAAGGCGGAGATCGAGCAGACGACGGCGGTCGACCCACGCGCGCTCAGCGCGGTTGGCTCAAGGCCCAACCGCGCGGCGACGTCGTCACGCTGGTTGTGGACTACGACGTCGCTGCAGGCGGCCAGCCGCGCCACCACGTCGCGGCCCTCCGGACGACCGTAGTCGACGGCGATCGCGCGTTTCCCACGGTTGCCGCTGACGAACGTCGGCGTCATGCCCGGGCCGACCACCGGACCGCCGAGCGTGCGTGCCGGATCACCGCCGGGCGGTTCGACTTTGACGACATCGGCGCCCCAGTCCGCGAGCAGCGAGCAGCAGATCGGGCCGGCGAGGAACGTGCTGGCGTCCAGGACGCGCAGACCTTCCAGCGGCAGCGCGGACACGACCGCGGCCGTACTCACGTGGTGTCCAGCGGCTGGATGTCGGCAGGGAACGCCTCGGCCATGCGATCGATCACCGTCTCGAGGAGCTCGCAGGCATCTGGGGGCTCGTCGAAGAGCATGCGCAGTTGCGCCTCCGGCACCACGCCGACCGAGGGCGGCGTGAGGTCCTCGCCCGCGAACCACCGGCGTTGCGCGGGCGACACGAGCAACTCCTCGCCGACGGCGCGGTGCAGCGTCGTCACCTCTGCGTCGCTGATCACGACCAGGCCTCGGACGCGCAGGCCGCTGGCGATCTCGACGGCTTCTGGACCCGGTTCCTCGAACACGTTCTGCTCCCCAGACTGTCTCATATCGGTGCTAACGAGCGTTTATACTCGATCGTCCGAACCGGTGGAGCCTGTCCGCCACCTCAGCCCGAAGGAGCACACCGATGGCGACCGAACCCGAGACCCTCGACATCCCTCTCGAGCGTGAGTTGCTCTCGCGCGTGGAGGCGGCGAAGGCCGGTGGTGCCGCCAAGTACCACGAGGCGATCGCCCGCCAGAACAAGATGTTCGTCCGCGATCGCGTGGAGGCGCTGCTCGACGAGGGCTCGTTCGTCGAGGACGGGCTGCTGGCACGCACGATGGACGAGGGGCTTGCGGCGGACGCCATCGTGACGGGCCTCGGCACCGTCGACGGGCGTCCCGTCTGCGTGATCGCCAACGACCCGACCGTGAAGGCGGGTGCGTGGGGGCGGCAGACGATCCGCAAGTACGTTCGCATGCAGGAAGAGGCTGCCCGCAGCCGGTGTCCCCTGGTCTACCTCGTCGACTCCGCGGGCGCGCGACTAGACGAGCAGTTCGACCTGTTCATCGACCGCGGGCACGCGGGCCGCATCTTCTGGAACCAGTGCCGGATGTCCGGAGTCACGCCACAGATCTGCATCCTGTTCGGCCCGTCGCCGGCGGGCGCGGCGTACGTCCCCGCGTTCTGTGATGCGGTGATCATGGTCGACGGCAACGCCGCGGCTTTCCTCGGCTCCCCGCGCATGGTCAAGATGGCCATCAAGGAGGAGGTCACCGCCGAGGAGATGGGTGGTGCGCGCATGCACTGCGACGTCTCGGGGCTCGGCGATCAGCTCGCAAAGGACGACGCTCACGCGCTGGAGCTCGCGCGCACGTACCTCAGCTACCTGCCGCAGTCGTGGGAACACCCCGTGCCGCTTACGGATCCGGTCGAGCCGCCCGAGGGGCCGCGCCTCAACGAGATCATCCCGGAGAACCAGGTCAAGCCGTTCGACATGCGCGAGGTGCTGACGCAGCTGTTCGACGAGGGCTCGATCTTCCAGCACAAGCCGCGCTTCGCCAAAGAACTCATCACCGCCTTCGCACGCCTCGACGGCCGGCCGGTCGGGATCGTCGCGAGCCAGCCGAACTTCAAGGGGGGCATCCTCACCGCGGATACCTCGGACAAGGGCGCGCAGTTCGTGCAGATGTGCAACGCCTACGGCATCCCGCTCATCTTCCTGTCCGATACCCCGGGCTTCATGGTGGGCTCGGTGGTCGAGCGCGGCGGGATCATCCGGCACGGTGCCAAGTACCTCAGTGCGATCGCCAATTGCACGGTCCCGCGAATCTCCGTGATGCTGCGCAAGAGCTATGGTGCGGCGTACATGGCGATGTCCGGGGCCACGTTCGACCCTGACGCCATGATCGCGCTGCCCTCGACGAAGATGGCGATCATGGGCCCGGAAGCCGCGGTGAACGCCATCTGGTCAAACCGTATCGAGGCGATTGAGGACCCGGAGGAGCGTGAGGCGTTCGTCAACGCACGCCGTGAGGAGTACCTGGTCAACCTCGACATCTTCCGAGCCGCGTCCGAGTTCTACGTCGACAGCGTGATTCCCGGCGACGAGCTGCGACGCGAGCTGATCCTGCGCATGCGGCACTACGCCAACAAGAAGCGCGAGACGGTACCGCGCCACAACGCAGTCATCCGCGGGTAGCCCCGCTGCTTACTTACACGGGTGGGCGTGCCGCGGGCAGGCCGCTCGGCTTCGGATCACGCCGGCCTCGGCGTCGGCGACGATCGCCCCCTGGTGACCGAGAAGATCCAGGTGGGCGATGACCTCGGTCATCGCCAAGTACGTCAGGTCCGGCGGCAGGTCTGTCCAGAGTACGTCCACCAGGTCGCGAGCGGCACGGGGTTCGATCTGCAGCGCCGCCAGGATCTCAGCCGCCCGTTGGTGGTGCATCGCCACGCGTGCGTCGATCAGCGTGGGCAGGTCGGAGAACACCGGTCCGTGTCCCGGGAGGGCGACGCTGACGGTGAGCTCGCGCGTGCCGGCCAGCGACGCCAGGTAGTCGAGCAGCGGCCGCGGCCGCGTCCGCTCGTCCGCCGCCGATTCCACGTCACGGGCACCGAGCGGCAGATGCGCGATCGGGTTGGACGAGACCTTCGGCAGCAGGTGATCACCGACGACGAGCACGCCGTCACCGGGGTCGTGGAGGATGATGTCGCTCGGGCTGTGGCCTGGACGGTGATAGACGGTGAGCCGGCGCCCGCCGGCTTGTAGCACGTCGCCGTCACGCAGCCGGACGTCGATGGCGACCGATTCGGCGTACTGACGATCACTGTCCTGGCGCCGGCGTCGGGCCGTGATCTCCGCCGACGGCATGCCGTGCCGGACGATGACGCGCGACATGTAGTCGTGCTGACGCGAGAGCGCGGCGGGGAGGTCGTGGAGTTCCTCGGCGAGCGGCGCGAAGGCGGCGACGCGCGCACCAGAACGCCGGACCAGTTCGGCGGCGGCACCGATGTGGTCCTGATGCTGGTGGGTGAGGACGAGCAATTCGATGTCCTCGAGCCGGATCCCGACCGATGCCGCCCCGGCCTGCAATGCAGCAAGCGCGGCTGGGGTCCTGGGCCCCGCATCGACCAGCGTCAGCGGCTCCCCCAGCAGCAGATATGCGTTGACGACGCCGACGGCCCACGGAGTCGGCATCGCGATGCGGACGACATCCGCGGGCGGGTCCGCCGCCTGAAAGGTCACCCGTTCAGTAGGAGCGCGGCAACCCGAGGGAGTGCTCGGCGACGAAGTTGAGGATCATCTCGCGCGAGACCGGCGCCGTCCTGAGCAGCCGTACCATGAACCAGTAGTTCGAGAGCTTGTACTCGAGCGCCACGCCGTTGCCGCCGTGCGTCTGCATCGCCTGGTCCAGGCATTTGATGCCGGCCTCCGCCGAGGCGTACTTGGCGATGTTCGCCGCCTCGCCTGCGCCGGGGGCGCCGACGTCGTAAAGGACGGCCGCCTTCTGCGTCATGACGCGGGCCTGCTCCAGGGCGATCTTCGCCTCGGCCAGGGGGTGTGATACGCCCTGGTGGGACCCGATCTTCTTGCCGCCCCAGACAACCCGCTCGTTGGCGTAGGAGCAGGCCTTGTCGAGGGCGTAGCGGGCGATGCCGGTGCACATGACCGCTGCCTGGATGCGCTCGGGGTTCAGGCCGTCGAAGACGACCTTCAGGCCCTGGTCCGCAGCGCCGATCAGGCGGTCGTCACCTATCTCGACGTTGTCGAAATAGAGTGTCCACTGCTTTTCGGGGGCCTCGATGGCGGTCGGGATGTGCTGGCGGGTCAGACCGGGTGCATCGACGTCGACGATGAACAGCGACAGGCGACCCCGGCCGGTGCCCTCATCGACGCTGGTGCGGGCGACGACCAAGACCGCGTCCGCGTCCTCCATGCCGGAGATGTAGTACTTCTGGCCGTTCAGGACGTAGCCGCTGTCCGTCTTGGTCGCCGCGGTCGAGATCTTGTGCGAGTTCGACCCGGCGTCGGGCTCCGTGATCGCGAAGGCGATCTTCATCGCAGCGGTGCCGATGCCGCGCAGCCAGCGGTCCTTCTGCTCGTGCGTGCCGTGGCGCGCGAGGATCGAGCCGACGATGGCGGGGGAGACGACCATGAGCAGCAGCGGGCATCCGGCGTATGCGGTCTCCTCCCCGACCGCAGCCAATTCGTACATGCCGAGCCCGCCGCCGTCGTACTCCTCGGGCACATTGACGCCCAGGAAGCCCTTCTCACCGAGCTCATTCCACAACGCAGTCGGCGGCTCGTCGGCCGCAGTCTGCTTGATGTAGTACTCGGGGCCGTACTTCGACGCGATCGCGTACACGGACTCTCGCAGCATCTGCTCTTCCTGCGTGGGGACGAGGGGCAGGTAGGGCAGGCCGTGGTCGGTCATCGTAGCGGGGTTCACGTCGGATCTCCTATGGTCAAGGACTGGATCGTGGGATGGTAACAGTCGTTAGCAAACACGTCGAGATACGAGCGAAATACGGTATTTTCAGGCTTTCACGCTGCATAATCGGCAGCGTATTCTCGCGCGAACGCACGCTTACGTGGTGCACGAAAGGAACGGAATGAGTACGACGGAGAATGGGGCGGACAGCGGCGGGCGGTTGACCTTCGGGGTTTCCGTGTTCGGCGAGACGCTGGCCGCAACGATGCGGCTCGCCGCCGCAGCGGATGCGGCAGGCCTGGATGCCGTGTGGACGAGTGAGTTCTACACGCGCTCCGGCGGGATCTCGCTGGCAGCGATGGCCACCGCGACCGAACGCTGCCGGCTGGGATCGTCGATCATGTACGGCATCGGCCGCTCGCCGCTGGTCCTGGCGACCGATGCACGCGACCTGGACGAGCTGTCGGGCGGGCGCATGGTGCTCGGGCTGGGGAACGGCACGCGGACGATGATCCGGGACTGGCACGGTCAGGATCCCGACGCGCCGGCCGTACGCATGGAGGAGCTCGTGCCGCTCGTGCGGCGCATCTGGCGCCTGCACGAGGGGCCGGTGTCTCACGATGGGCGCTTCTACCACGTCAACATCAAACCGGTCGGTCCGGTGGCGCCGCCGCAGCGCGAGAGCATCCCGATCGTCATCGCCGGCGTGAGGCCGCGGATGGTCCGCGCGGCGGGCGAGGTCGCCGACGGCCTCGCCGGACACCCGTTGATGACGGTCAAGTATGCCCAGGAAGTGGTGCGCCCAGCGCTCGAAGAGGGTGCGATGCGTGCGGGGCGCGACCTCGCGAACTTCGAGGTCGCGAGCATGGTCATCACCGCTCTGCACCCGGACGTCGGGCAGGCACGTCGTGAGGCGGCGGCGCAGATCGCCTTCTACTCGTCCGTCAAGACATACGACGTGATCCTCGACGTCTGTGGTTTCACGGCGGAAGGCGAGAAGATCCGCGAGGCATTCGGGCGGCGCGACATGGCGGCGATGGTGGCAGCCGTCAGCGACGACATGATCGACGCGATGTCCGTGACCGGGTCCACGCCCGAGGAGATCCGGGATGGCCTGAAGCGGTACGAAGGCGTCATCGACCACGCCATGATGTACACGCCATCGATCGCGTCGAGCCCGGAGCGCGTGGAGGAGAACACCTCCTCGCTGATCGCGGCGTCTGACGTCATCACCGCGCCATAGGACCGCGTGCGGGCACCGGCCGCGCCGGTGCCCGCACGCCCGCTCAGGAGACGCGGCGGTCCATGCCCTTCCAGTGCGGCTCGCGGAGGTCACGTTTGAGCACCTTGCCCGCACCGGACTTGGGGAGTGGGTTGGCTGAGAACTCGACCGATCGTGGGAGCTTGAATCCGGCGATCTGCGCGCGGCAGGCCTCGACAATGCCGGCCTCGTCGACGGTCCCGCCGGGCTTGCGTACGACGACCGCGTGGACCCGCTCGCCCCAGCGTTCGTCGGGGATGCCGAAGACCGCCGCCTCGAGTACGTCGGGGTGCATGTGGATGGCGTTCTCGACCTCGGTCGAGTACACGTTCTCGCCGCCGGAGATGATCATGTCCTTGACGCGATCGACGATGAAGATGTACCCGTCCGCGTCCAGATACGCGGCGTCGCCGGAGTGGTACCAGCCCTCGGCGTCGAGCGCGGCGGTGGTCTCCTCCTCGCGGCGCCAGTAGCCCTGCATGACGTTGGGTCCGCGCACCCAGATCTCGCCAGGCTCGCCGACCTCGGCGGCGCTGCCGTCGAGCCGGCGGACCTCGGCCTGGACGCCGACGACGGGCTGGCCCGCTGACCGCATCCGCGTGGCATAGGGCTCCTCGCCGGCAGCTCCGCGGCGGTGGTCTTCCGTGGAGCAGATCGTGACGAGGGGGGAGGCCTCGGTCATGCCGTAGGCCTGCGCCCACTCGCAGTCGAGCTTGCCCATTGCGTCGGTCAGGACCCGAGCGGGCATTGGCGACGCACCGTAATTCAGGCGCCTGACGGAGGAGAGGTCGTACGTGTCCAGGTCCGGGAGGTTGATCAGCATGTTGATCATCGTGGGGACGAGCGTGGATATCGTCACCCGCTCCTGCTGGATAGTGTGCGCGACGAGCGCGGCGTCGAAGGTCGGCACCATCACATGCGTCCCACCGACCCAGGTCAGCGCGTAGGTGGTGGCGCCGTCGGCAAGGTGGAACATCGGCGCGCCGTGCAGGTAGCGGTCGTCGCTCTCGTAGCCGAAGCCGGTCAACACGTGCTTGGCGTTGGCCAGCAGGTTCGCGTGGCTGAGCATCGCCCCCTTGGGTCGGCCGGTCGTGCCACCCGTGTAGAAGATCCCGGCCAGCGCGTCGGGCGGGAGGGTGGGCGCAGGCCGTGGCGCGGTCGCGGCGAGTTCCTCGTAGCTGAGTGTGCCGGCCGGCGCGACGCCATCCCCGGCGTAGATGAGATGCCGAATGCTCGCGATCTCCGCCGCGAGCTCGGAGCCGACCTGCAGGAACGCATCGTCGACGAACAGCGCCGCGGTGTCGGCATCCTCGAGGATGTACCGTAACTCGGCCGCGGCGAGGCGGATGTTCAGGTCGTTGAGGACCGCACCGCCCCGGGGGACCGCGTGCCAGAGTTCGAAATGGCGATGTGAGTTCAGCGCCAGGACGCCGACGACGTCGCCACCTTGGATGCCCAAGGCCGCCAGTCCCGCGTCGAGGCCGGCCACGCGACGGTCCAGTTCGCGGTAGGTGAAGCGCCTGTCGCCGTCGATGACGGCGATGTTCGCGCCCGCGATCCGTGTCGCCCGATCCAGCACCCAACTCAGATTCCCGTCCATTCCAACCCCCTGTGGTCCAATGATGGTTAACGCATCTGAGCGACGTGGTGACCTGGCGGGTCATCGATCGCCTGTCGCTCTGCGCGCGATTTCAGACGCTCTGCCGACGAGCCTATATCGTCCGCGGCGTGAGACGCATAACGATGGTTCACGTCGACGCTCGGGAAGTGGGGCCACGGTGATCACGCTCAAATCACGGCTCGTGGAGAACGAGCAGTTCCGTAGCAACCGAGCGGCGCTGCTCGCCATGATCGAGCAACTCGAGCAGCGACTCCAGCGCACGCGGGCCGGGGGCGGCGAGAAGTACGTAGCGCGGCACCGTGAGCGTGGGAAACTCCTTGCGCGCGAGCGCATCGAGCTCCTGCTGGACCGCGATGCGCCGTTTCTCGAGCTGATGCCGTTTGCCGCGACCCACAGCGACTTTGAGGTCGGCGCGTCGGTGGTCACCGGTATCGGCGTCGTCGAAGGCGTCGAGTGCATGATCGTCGCCCACGATCCGACGATCCGCGGCGGGGCGTCCAACCCGTGGTCCTTTCGCAAGCTGTTCCGGGCCCTGGACATCGCGCGCGAAAACCGTCTTCCATTCATCAACATCGTCGAGTCCGGCGGCGCGGATCTGCCGACGCAGGTGGACATGTTCGTCCCGGGCGGGGAGATGTTCCGCAGCCTCACGCGGCTGTCAGCGGCCGGCATCCCGACGCTCGCACTCGTTTTCGGGAACTCGACCGCCGGCGGCGCCTACGTGCCTGGCATGTGCGAGTACACGGTGTTCGTCGAGAAGCGCGCCAAGGTGTTTCTCGGCGGTCCCCCGCTGGTGAAGATGGCGACCGGCGAGGAGTCCACCGACGAGGAGCTCGGGGGAGCCGAGATGCACGCGCGCGTGTCCGGGCTGGCGGACTTCATGGCCGTCGACGAGTACGACTGCTTGCGGATCGCCCGCGACATCGTGCGCCGGCTGAATCATCGCAAGCTCGGACCGGCACCTTCGGAGCCGGACGATGAGCCCATCTACGAGGCCGAGGAGCTCCTCGGTCTCGCGTCGGCAGACGTCAGGGTCCCGTTCGACATGCGTGAGGTAATCGCCCGCGTGGTCGATGGGTCGCGCTTCGACGAGTTCAAGCCGCTCTACGGAACTTCGCTGCTCACCGGCTGGGCCTCGATCCACGGCTATCCCGTCGGCGTCCTCGCGAACCAGCGCGGGATCCTCTTCTCGGAGGAGGCGCAGAAGGCCACACAGTTCATCCTCCTCGCCAACAAGAAGAAGACCAGCCTCATCTTCATGCAGAACACGACCGGCTTCATGGTCGGCAAGGAATACGAGCAGGGCGGCATCATCAAGCACGGAGCGATGCTGATCAACGCGGTCTCCAACAGCACGGTTCCGCACATCACGCTCAACACCGCCTCCTCCTACGGCGCCGGGAACTACGGGATGTCGGGGCGCGCGTACCGTCCGCGTTTCCTGTTCGGCTGGCCCAACTACCGCTCGTCGGTCATGGGCCCGCAGCAGCTCGCCGGTGTGCTGTCGATCGTGGCGCAGGCTGCGGCGAAGGGAAGAGGCACGGCCTTCGACGAGGACGCCGACCGGGCCATGCGGGACCGCGTCGAGCAGCAGATCGACGTCGAGTCCACCGCTCTGCAGAACAGCGGCCGGATCTACGACGACGGGATCATCGATCCTCGCGACACCCGGGCGATCCTCGGGATGGCCCTCTCGGCGTGTCACAACAACGCGATCGAAGGTGCCGAGACCTACGGCGCCTACCGGATGTGAGCGATGAGATGACCATAGAGGACACCCCCCGCACCCCCCGCACCCAGCCGCCCGTGGCCGCCGTCACCACTCGCCGCATCGACAAGCTGCTCGTGGCCAATCGCGGTGAGATCGCCCGGCGCATCATGCGGTCCTGTCGCGAGCTCGGCATCGCCACGGTCGCCGTGGTCTCCGACCCCGATCGCCATGCGCCGTTCGCCGCCGAGGCCACCGAGATCGTTGTGCTCGGCGGATCGACACCCGCCGAGTCGTACCTGCGCATCGACGCGATCATCGCCGCGGCGGAGCGGACCGGCGCCGACGCGATCCACCCCGGATACGGCTTCCTCGCCGAGAACGCCGAGTTGGCTCGACGCTGCGCGACGGCAGGGATCGCGTTCGTCGGGCCGTCGCCCGAGGTGATTGATGCCATGGGCTCGAAGATCGAAGCCAAGAAGCTCATGGCCGCGGCCGGGGTCCCGGTCCTGGGCGGCTTCACCGTAACCGAGGGGATCTCCGCTGAAGTGCTGACCGCCGAGGCCGACGCCCTGGGTTGGCCGCTCCTGGCGAAGGCCTCCTCCGGCGGAGGCGGCAAGGGCATGCGGGTGGTCGGTGATCCGGCTGGCCTGATCTCGGCGGTCGCCGCGGCCCGGCGAGAGGCGCTCTCCGCCTTCGGGGACGACACGCTGTTCCTCGAGCGTTACGTCGAGAACTCCCGTCATGTGGAGATCCAGATCTTCGGCGACCATCACGGCCACGTCGTGGCCCTGTTCGAACGTGAGTGCTCGATCCAGCGGCGCCACCAGAAGATCCTGGAGGAGAGCCCTTCGCCCGCACTGGACCAGGCGCTCCGCCGGCGGATGTGCGACGCCGCGACGGCGGCTGGCAAGGCGCTCGGCTATGTCGGAGCCGGGACCGTCGAGTTCCTGCTGTCCCCCGGAGGTCAGTTCTTCTTCCTGGAGGTCAACACACGGCTTCAGGTCGAGCACGCGGTCACCGAGCTCGTGACCGGCCTGGACCTCGTCCAGCTGCAGATTCAGGTCGCCGAGGGTGCCCCGTTGCCGCCGTCGGCCCTCGAGCCGAAGCTGACCGGGCACGCAATCGAGGTGCGGCTATACGCCGAGGACGCCGAGCGCGACTTCCTGCCGCAGACCGGCCGGCTTGACCGGTTCGAGATCCCAGCTGCACCGGGGATCCGCGTCGACGCCGGCGTGGCCTCCGGCTCCGAGATCGGCGTCTACTACGACCCGATGATCGCGAAGGTGGTCGCCCGCGGAACGACGCGGGAGGACGCTGCACGGCGACTCTCTCGCGCGCTGCGGGACAGCGAGCTGCACGGCCTGGTGACCAACCGGGACTTCTTGGTGCGGCTGCTCGAGCATCCGGAGTTCCTGGCGGGCGACATCGACACCCACTTCCTGCAGCGCCACCCAGCATCCGTGCTCGGGGCCCCGCTGCTCGCGGGTCTGCAGGCACAACTGTGCGCCGTGGCCGTCGCGCTGGCGGGACAGGCCGAACGGCGCGCCACGGCGGGGGTGCTTCGGCGCGTTCCCAGTGGCTTTCGCAACAACCCTTCGCAGCTGCAGCCGACCACTCTGGAGGGCCCTGCGGGGCCGGTGCTCGTCGAGCACCGCCTCGAGCGGGCCGGCTGGCGGATCCGGATCGACGGGGAGGAGCCGGAGGGGCTGGAGGTCCATGGCTGCCGGCCGGACGCCGTGGAACTCGCAGTCGACGGGGTCGTCCGCCGCTATCGCGTCCATCACGTCGGCGAGCACTGGTGGGTCAACACCGGCTTTGGTCAGTGCCACTTCGTCGAGCTGCCGCGGTTCCCGGACGTCGAGGACGAGGCGGCCGCCGGGTCACTCTCCTCGCCGATGCCGGGCACCGTCCTGCGGGTGACGGTCGAGGCCGGGGACGCGGTCGAGCGCGGGACCCCGCTGCTGGTCATCGAGGCGATGAAGATGGAGCATGAGATCGTCGCGCCGGTCGCGGGCACCGTCACGGAGATTCCGGTCGAGGCCGGGCAGCAGGTCGAGGCGGGGATGATTCTCGCGGTGATCGACCCCGCCGAGGCCGAGTCGGCCGCGTAGCGGTCATGTGACGATCAGGTCGATCGGGACCGCGGCACGGCGCTGGTGGAGCGCCACTCGGCCGCGGTCGTGACGCGGATCGAGACCGCTGCGACGGACGACCCGTCGTCCAGTTCGTCGTCGTCCAGATCAATGTCCAGGTCGAGCCGCAGATCTTCGCCGCCGGCGAGCATCAGGGTCTTCGCCGCGAGACCGGCCGACGTGTCGACGCCGACGCGGCCGACGTCCCACGTCACGACGGTCGCAGTGCTCAGCTTGAGAATCGCGGCGCAGTCCTGCGTGCTCTCCGCGATGGACCTCCAGCCGCACTTCGACGAGTTCCCGACGGCGTCAGTGGAAGAGCGCTGGCTCGAGCATCCCGCGCGGCAGCCGACGCGGAGCTCCGTCGAGCGGTTGCACTCCATCACGGATCGGGGCGAGGCCATCGTCGCCACCAACCTGTGCTGCGAGCCGACCGTCAAGCTCGAGATCGGCTCCGAGAGGTCAGCGAAGAGGTCGGCTTCGACGTCGACGGATACACGATCCAGCACGAGATGTCACCCATGACGGGGCCTTATGGTGACCACCGACGACGCGCTGATCTGTGCTCCGATCCGGCGGGACGCGATGGTGCACCTGAGGTAACACGCAGCAGCCGTCTCGGGAGCACAGGAGGGGGCCGCCGGAAGGCGCCTCCCTGGCGTGCGTGGGAGCGTGGTGCGCCCGCCGTCAGGCCGGACGGAAGCAGGGCAGCGTCACGCCCTCATCCACCGGTACGCACACGAGCTGGACCGTCATGTCGAAGTCCACGACGCTCGGGTCTGCCCCCGCGACCAACCGGCTGATCATCCGGGGGCCCTCCTCGAGCTCGACCAGCAGGACGGCGTAGGGGGTCTCGTCTTTGAAGGCCGGTCCCGGCGCCCGGTGCACGACGCTGAAAGAGTGCACGGTTCCGCGGCCGCTCGCTGCGCGGTGCTCGAGGTGGCTGGAGCCGCAGATCCGGCACATGCCCTGCTGGTAGTAATGGATCGCAGAGCACGACAGGCAGTGCTGCAGCAGCAGTTCGCCGCGGGCCAGCCCGGCCCAGAACTCGGCGGTGTCGGCGTCCGGCATCGGCAGCGGTTTCGCGGCGGCCTGCTCGGGCGTGATCATCGCGTGGCCTCGGTGCCGAGGATGACGGTGGCGTTCGCCGCCCAGCCGGCGCCGAGGCAGTGCACGAGGCCGAGCTCCGCGTCGGGGACCTGGCGGTCACCGCAGGCGCCACGGAGCTGAGCGATGACCTCGTGGAAGTGAAACAGCGACCCGGGGAGGCCGGCGTGCGCGAACGAGAGCAGTCCGCCATGGGTGTTGACCGGCACGGTGCCTCCGTACGTGATGTGGCCATCGGCGACGAACGGGCCGCCGTCACCCTTGGCGCAGAAGCCGAGATCCTCGAGCGCCATGATGACCGTCCCGGTAAAGCAGTCGTAGACGCCGGCGACGTCGATGTCTGACGCGGTGCAGCCCGCCATCGCGTACGCCTTGGCACTCGACAGCGCAGCGCCGGTCGACGTGATCGACGGCATCAGGAAGATGTGCTCGTGCGTGTACGCCTCGCCGGCACCAAGGAGGTAGACGGCGTTCTCGATCCCGAGCGAGGCGGCGTCCTCGGCCGAGGCGAGGATGAACGCTGCACCGCCGTCGGAGATCAGCGAGCAGTCGAGCTTGTGGTAGGGCGTCGTCACCATCTTCGACGAGAGCACGTCATCGATGGTGATCGGCGCGGTCATCTGAGCGCCCGGCGTGCGGGCGGCGTGCTCTCGGTGGACGACCGCGACCTGCGCGAGCTGCTCGGGCGTGGTGCCGTAATCCCTCATGTGGCGATGCGCCGTCATCGCGAACGTGTTCGCGACCGGGATCCCGAACGGCATCTCGTATTGCTGGTCACGGCTTTCGCTCATCGACCGCAGCGCGAGATCCGGCGTCAGGCCCGTGAGCAGGCTGTCCCCGGCAGCGACGAGGACGTAGCGCGCCAGGCCGCCGGCGATCGCGGCGGCGCCGATACCGAATGCCGTCGCTGCCGTCGCGCCCGAGACCTGAAGCGTGTTCGAGAACGTCGGCTGGATACCGAGGTACTCGCTCAGCGCGACGCTGAAGCGGTGAAACGGTGAGGCGAACGCTCCCGCAGACAGCACGCCGTCCAGATCGGACTTCGTCAACCCTGCATCTTCCAGCGCTGTGTTCGCGGCGTCGGCGGCGAGCCACAGCGGGCTGCGCCCGGGAACGCGGCCGACGGGGGAGAGCCCACAGCCGATGATGGCGGTCTTGCCGCGAAGCGTGCTCATGAGAGGCCGACGTGCGAGGGGGTCACGAGACCGGCCTGTAGACCGTTACGACCGCAGCACCGCCGAGCCCGATGTTGTGCTGCAGCGCGATCTTCGCGCCCTGCACCTGGTGCTTGTCGGCTGTGCCGCGCAGCTGCCAGGTGAGCTCGGCGCACTGAGCGAGGCCGGTGGCTCGCGCACTGAGCGAGCCCGGTGGCTCCGAGGGGATGCCCCTTGGAGATCAGGCCCCCCGACGGATTGACGACCGGGCCATCTCCGCCATACGTCGTCGCCTCACGGTCGACGAGTAGGTGTCCCTCGCGTTCGGCGGCGAAGCCGAGTGCCTCGTACGTGATCAACTCGTTGGCCGAGAAGCAGTCGTGGAGCTCGCACACATCGACCTGGACAGCATCGACCTCTGCCTCCGCGTGCGCCTTGCGGGCGGCCTCGGCGCTCATGTCCGACCCGCAGATCGTGATGCAGTCGGCTGTCTCGTCGAACGTCGACGAGAGGTCGGTCACCATCGCCTGGCCGGCGATCTCGATCGCGCGGTCCCATAGGTCGTGCTCATCGACGAAGCGCTCGGAGACGACGATCGTCGCCGCGCTGCCGTCGCCCGTCGGCGAGCACTGCAGCTTCGTGAGCGGGGCGTGGATCATCCGCGCCTCCTTGATGTCCTGAAGGCTGTGCTCGTCCTGAAACTGAGCGTATCGGTTGTCGACGGAGTGCTTGTGGTCCGTCCACCCGATCCACGCGAACTGGTCCGCCGTCGAGCCGTACTTCTGCATGTGGTCGCGGCCCGCGCTCCCGAACATCTGCGGGGCGAACGGCACCTCCTCAGGCGCACGAATCTCGGACATGCGTTCCATGTGCTTGTCCATCGCCTGCGTGCGGTCGGTGTATCTCATGCCGGGGGAGCCGCGCTCCGTCTTCTCGAATCCGATCGCCAACGCACAGTCGGCCAGCCCACCATTGATGACCTGGCGCGCTATGTAGAGCGCGCTTGAACCGGTGGAGCAGTTGTTGTTCACGTTGACCACCGGAATGCCGGTCAGACCGAGTTGATAGATCGCCCGTTGACCGTCGGTCGAATCGCCGTAGCAGTAGCCGGCAAACGCCTGCTCGACCTTCTCATAGGGAAGGCCGGCGTCGGCGGGCGCCATCTCGCCGGCCTCGTTGGCCCAGTCCGGGTAGTCGCCCTCCTTGGTGTCGGGCTTGTCGAACTTCGTCATGCCGACGCCGACCACGAAAGTGCGGTTGCTCATGCCCTCTTGACGTTCGTCACAGTGGTCGGGTTGGTGAACATACGTTCTCCTTCGCTCGATGTGTGGAGCGTCCTGGTCGTAACAGCCGACGCGGGATAGGCTCGCGCTCCGCTCGCGTCCCAACGATAACGGCCGTTACCGAATAGTGCACGCCGGACGTGGTCGGGCGGTAGGTGTGCGCCAAGGCCGCGTCAAGCGCGGAACCCAACGAGAAAGTGACGGTGGAGTGCCATGAGCAACGTGACGTCGCCCTTCCTGCAACACGGCCGCGAGGTCTTCGTCGTCGATGCGGTTCGCACGCCGATCGGCCGCGCCCATCCCGAAAAGGGCGCCTTCCGCGACACGCACGCGGTCACGCTTCTGCGGGAGTGCCTCACCGCGCTCATGGACCGGTCCGGCATCGAGCCCGCGGAGGTCGACGACGTGATGACGGGCTGCGTGAACCAGTTCGGCGAGCAGTCGCGCAATATCGCGCGGAGCGCCTGGCTGGCGGCCGGCTACCCCTACGAGGTCCCGGCGACTACGGTCGACCGGCGGTGCGGCTCCGCGCAGTCGGCGATGGCGTTCGCCGCCGCGATGATCGCGTCCGGGACCCTGGACGTGGTCGTCGCGGCGGGTGTGGAGCACATGCAGCACATCCCGATCGACGCCCACGTCAAGGTCTCCGACCTCTACGGCTCGCCATGGCCTCCGGACCTGCTGGAGCGCTACGACTTCATCCCACAGGGCCTGAGCGCGGAGCTCATCGCCGATCGGTGGGACATCTCACGCGAAGCGATGGACGAGCTTGCCGTCGGTTCCCATGCACGGGCAGTGCAGGCTGCCGAAGAGGGCCGCTTCGCCCGTGAGCTCGTTCCGGTCGAGACCCCACACGGCACGGTCGCCCTGGACCAAGGGCTGCGCCCGACGACCTCGATGGAGAGCCTCGGCGCTCTGCGCACGGTGTTCAAGGAGGACGGACGGATCACGGCCGGCACGTCTTCGCAGCTCTCCGACGGCGCTTCGGCGGTGCTGTTCGCGGGGCGCGACGCCGTCGATCGGCTCGGCCTCGTCCCGCGCGCGCGCATCGTCGATCAGGTGACCGTCGGCGTCGATCCGATCATCATGCTCACCGGTCCGATCCCTGCCACGCGGAAGCTCCTCAGGCGCACCGGCCTGACCATCGACGACCTCGACCTGATGGAGGTCAACGAGGCGTTCGCCTCGGTGGTCCTGGCATGGCAGCGCGAGCTCGGGGCCGATCTCGAGAAGACAAACGTCAACGGCGGCGCGATGGCGCTCGGGCACCCTGTCGGCTCGACGGGGACCCGGCTGACCGCCACGCTGCTGAACGACTCGAGCGGGCCGACCACGAACTCGGTCTGATCACGATGTGCTGCGGCGGCGGGTTCGGGACCGGCACGATCATCCAGCGGGTCTGATATGACGGGCGACGGGCCAGCCGCCGCCGGACCCTCCGGCGGCGGCGCCCGGCGGCCCAGACTCCAGTGGGTGTCGGGTCCCGGAAAGGTAGAGGGCCGGCGAGCCTCCGGCGAGGTCGTGGGCTTGACTGACCACCACGACGGCGTGGACCGCGTGGTGGATGACCACGTCGATGGAGGGCGCCGGCCATGTCGCTGGGTGGGCTGGATTAGCATGTGTCCAGGGCGGCGGTTGCGGTGCTGGACACCGTGACCGGGAACTGGCGCGGCGCTCGCTGCCGGGTCCGCAGGTAGATGTGTGCGCGCCGGGGACGATCCCGACCGTGGGCGGCGGCTCGAGCTCCCGGGTGAGGACCAACGCCCGCGACGCCATGGACTCGCAAGGTCGCACGCCGCAGGTCAGTTGACGCTGGTGGGGGCTCAGTCGGTCGAGCAGGAGCGTGCGCGGAGACCCGCAGCCTTGAGCGGTTCTTCAAGCCGCGGCAGGTCGCCACTTCGGATGTCCACACCCAGCATCACCCTGCACACCGCCACCGCGACGAAAAGCTGCCCATCGCTCCGGCAAGGACATTTATCCGCACGTACTGCGGCACACCTGCGCGATGACGTCGCTTCAGGCCGGAGCCGACACCACGGTCATCGCGCTCTGGCTCGGACACGCCGACGTTCGCTCCACCCAGACCTACCTCCACGCCGACCTGACCATCAAAGAACGCGCCCTCGCCAGAGTCACCCCGACCGACATCGCCCCCGGCCGCTAGCAGCCGCCCGACACGCTGCTCGCCTTCCTCGAAGCCCTGTGACCATGCCGACGCGATCGACCGGCAGAGCCCCACCACGCCTGCCCCGGACCGAGTCCTCGGCATAGGTCCAACTATGCCGACGTCGGCATAGTTGGACGACATCGGGATGCTGCCCGTCGGCGTGGGCTTGCGGGCATGGAACGCCGCCCGCTTGGGGTTGGGGCTCAGGCGGCGCACTCAATCGCAGAGCAGTCCCGGCAGCGCGGTCACTTCGCGGCGGAGGCGAGCAGAAACAGGCCGAAGCTGGTGTAGCCGACCATCACGGCCAGCATCCAGCGTTGGGACCGCGCGGCGCGGCGGTGGTCGGGGAACAGCACGAGGGCGCGGTCGTGAGCCAGGATGAGCCCGGCGATGTGGCCAGAGACGAGCGCTGTGACCTGTAGGCCCCAGATGATGCCGCGCGGAAGCGGGCGCGGGTCGATCGTCCAGTGGGCTGTGCCCAGGAGGTCCGCGCCGTGGCCGAGCGGGTCGGAGACGAGCGCGGCGATCGCCTGGCCTTGGACGAGCAGGAACGTGAGGTAGTGCGCGAGTGCGTAGGCGCATGCGATCGGGATCAGGGAGTGCGCGAACGCGCGCGTCAGCGCGACGGATCGACGCGTGCCGAGTTCGGCGCGCATGCCCCGCACGCCGAGTGCGAAGACGCCGGCGATGACGGCGATCATGACGATGAGCCCAAGCGACGCCGCCGCTTCGGAAGCCGTCGGGAGGCTCAGGCCCAGGCGGGTGAAGGTGTGTTGCAGGTGCGGCGCGAGATCGCGCCACGGCAGCGTTCCCGAGAGCCCGTCGAAGCCGGTCGATCCGAGCATGACGCACAGCAGCGCAACGGTGCCGGGGACCGCGGTGAGCGTCGTCGTCCCGCTGAGCAGCGGCTGGCGGCGCAGTTCGCGCGGGAGGCGGCGCAGCGCAGAGAGGCGTGCGAAGAGGTTGAAGTAGACGGCGAAGCCGTCGGCGCGCGAGGTCCAGGCGTCGACTCCGAAGAACGCGATGCCGACAAGTTGCACGCCGGCGTAGGTCAGTGCGAGTTGTGCCAGGGTCGAAGGGTCCCCGCGGTGGGTGTAGGCCAGTTCGAGCCAGGCGAAGGCGAAGATCGCCGCGGTTGCGGGCCAGCGGCCGAGGCGGTCAGGGTAGGGCAGCGGGGCGCCGATCCGCCCGGGGCCGGCGCGCTGGGTCAGCCATCCCGTGCCGCGCGCGATCGCTCGCCACGGGTTGAACAGCGCAAACACGTCGCCCAAGAGCAGGCTCAGCGGCACGAGCGCGATCCAGAAGACGACGTAGACAAATGCGGGAAGCAGGTTGCCGTCCGGGTCGGCCGACCCGGCCAGGCCGCAGTACATCAGGCCCGCGAACATCGCGACGCCGAGGGCGCCGCAGCACGGTTCCAGCGCAGCAGGAAGGCTGGCGACCCAGCGCGACGGAGCACCCTCCAGCCGGGGTTCGTTCCACAGCCGCGCAAGCCCCCAGAACGATGCGACGAGCACGATCGACGCGGCCCACGCGAACAGGTAGCCGGGCACCGGCACTCCCGGTGGGCTTGACAGGCCGTGCGCGCCGGCCGCGGCCGGCCAGGTGCCCACGGCCACCGCAATCGCTGTCGCGAGGAGCGCGGAGCGTCTCATCGGGCAAGCGCGCCGGGCGCCGGGCGGCGAACGCGCGCGGCGAGGAGAACTGCCGCGGCGACGACGGCCGCCAGCGACAGCAGGTAAGCGGTGCGCGTCGCGTGGTCGCCATGTCTGGCGCCGGTCAGGGCGGGGTGGACGAGGCGGAGACCGTCGGCGACCGCTACGCGTTCGACGGCGGCGGTCGCGGCGGCGGTCAGCGTGGTTGAGTCGGCCGAGATCGGACGCCTCGACGCCGCGAGCGCTCGTTGAGCCGCCGTCGTTGCGGCAGGGCCGATGAGCCCGAAGCCTGCCGGCATGGCGATCAGCAGGCTGGAGTGCTGCTCTCGGAGGTAGGGTTGGATCTCGCGGCCCAGGAACGTCGCGTAGGCCTGCGGATGCCCGAACAGCGACGTGACCGCGCCGAGATCGGCGGGCGAGCCGATGACGGCGACTTTGATCGCGAGGCGCTCGCGCGTCGCCTCGCGCAACAGTGCCCCAAGCCGTGTCGCGGTCTGCGACTGCACGGGGGGCGCATAGGGCAGGAAGACCGCTGCGCTCGGCAGCGTGTCGCTCGCGGGGTCGCCGTCAGCGATCGCCGGAGCGGCTGGGAGCAACATGGCGAGCACGGCGAGCAGTGGAAGTCTCGATCGGGCGGGCATCGAGCGAAAGTCTAGGTGCGTGGGTTGTTACGCGCTTTCGTGGTGCGTGTGGGTGTGGGCGTGCGGTCGCGCCCGGCCCGGAGCGTAGGATCAGGCTGGCGAGCATGTCGTGGTCTGTGCGGCGCTGGTCCGGTGCTGCACCGCGAGTGCTGCGCGGCCGTGTCGGGCGTGAGCGGGCCTGTGGGTCCCGTCCGGAGGCCGCTACCCGGTCGGGATGAGCGCCAAGCCGCCGTTGCGGTGCAGTTTGAGGAGGTTTGTGGATCGCGCATCCGAACTGCCACTGGCTGCGGGCGGCCGAAGTGCCGCAGGTCAGCATGCGACGGGCGTCCTGGGTGGTGTCTAGCCCGGATTGGGCATGAGACAGGTGCGGCCCCGATGATCGGGGCCGCGGAACTGTCCGCCTGAGCAGGGATTCTTCAGCTTGCTGAAGGACGAAGAACGAACTCAGGGAACCACCTTGAAGGTGACGCGCGACGGGCGCCGTTTCACAGTAGACGTCCGGTCGGACGGAGACGGACTGTGGCGTGATCCGGGAGCGGCTGTTCGGGGTCTGGTGGCTCGTCGTGCTTGAGGCGGCCGGTCGCGATGTAGGCGTCCAGGTCGTGCTCCGCGTCGCTGTCGACGTTGGCTTCGGAGAAGTAGCCCGCATCGGCGGTCAACGCGACGTCGGCGGGCAGTTCGGCGTCTACTGCGGCGAGGTTCTCGGTGAGCTGCTCGAGCATCGGGTCAAGCAGCGGGCAGTCAGCAGCCATCGCGAACGCGTCGGGCGGCGACGATCACCTGCGTGGTCGAGTCGACGATCGCCTGACCGTGGAAGCAGAGGTTCGAATCCTCTTGGGTGCGCTCTCCGGCGCGCTCCGAGACCCCCCGTGCTGGAGGGCATTTTCGGTGCTGATCGAACCCCGTGGGTGGCAACACGGGTGGCAACAGCGATCGGGTCATGCTCGGCGGCGGAAGTGGCTGGGTGGTGCGCCGCGCCAGCGTTTGAAGGCGTGTGTGAAGCTGGCGGTCTCGGAGTAGCCCAGGCGGGTCGCGACTTCGTCGACGGTGAGGCCGGTGTTGGACAGCAGCTCGATGGCGAGCGTCTCGCGGACCTCGGTGACGAGCGCGCGGAACGATGTGCCTTCGCGTTCGAGGTGGCGGCGCAGCGTCCTGGGGTCGACGTGGAGCTGTTGGGCGACGGCCTGCATCGAGGGTTGGTCGGCGGGGTCGCGTAGCAGGCGCGATCGCACCGTCGCGGCCATGCCGTGTCGCCGCTGGCGGCGCTGGAGCATCTCGCGGCACTGGCGTTCGCACATGTCGGCGGTGTGGGCGTCTGCCGACGCCAGTGACTGGTCGAGCACCCGGCGCGCGAACACGATCGCGTTCTCGGGCATTCCGAACTTGACCGAGACGCCGGCCAGCGCACCGCCGAGTGGCTGGCCGCGGGCGCGATCAACACGCAACTCAGCACGGACGGAGGCCTGGTTGAGGTCGCCCACCAGCAGCGGCGCGATCTGCATGGTCGCGGCGAGGTCCCGGTCGAAGAGGAAGGCGCGGACGTCTGCCGGGATCTCGTCGTCGGCGAAAACGATGCGTCCCTCGGTGTCGTTCTCTTCCAGTGACAGCCGCACGAACGCCGAGCTGAGCGCGACGTAGCGCAGGGCGACGGTGATGGCGGCTCGGACCGTCGGGCTGGCGAGCAGCGCGAAGCCGAGGATGCCGGCGCTCGCAACGGTGTAGCGCAGGCCGGCGTCGACGCCCAGGCCGGGGCGGTCGCCGGCGCAGCCGATCAGGTTACGCGCAATCGCGAGCTCCTGGCCGGCCTCGAGCAGCGATTCGCCGTCGTGCAGATCATCCAACGAAAGGCCGGTGCCGCGCAGCAGGCGTTGCGCTGATACGTCGTGCGCCACGCCGGTCTCGACGATCATGCGTGCCGCGGCCGGGGCGCGCCGGAAATCCCACGAAGGCTGCCCGTCGCTCGGCATTGTCCGAAACTATCAACTCGGCTCCGGGGTGCTCACCCCAGGGCGCGGCCGCGGCATTCCGCGGGACCGAGGACGACACGAGCGCCTGGAACGCGTGCCAGAGCGCCATCATGCAGCGGGCGTTGCGACCCGCTCAGTGGAATGGATCTCATAGTCCTCCAAGCGCGGCTGGGAGAGCATCGCGCGGTGGCGGTCCGGCGTCCATGGCCACAGCTCGGGGACACCGTCGGCGCCGAGATACCAGCTGCTGCAACCGGTGCTCCAGACGGTGCCGGGCATCGCCGCGCGCATGTCGGCGTTGAAGCGGGTGGTCGCGTCTTCGGTCGGCGCGACCGTGTCGAGCTGCCCGGCGCGCCAGCGCTCGATCCAGGCCAGGACGTGGTCGGCCTGGGTCTCGGCGATCTCGGTGAGGCTGTAGTTGCCGACCGGGCTGTGCGGCCCCATCAGCGTGAAGAAGTTCGGGAACCCCGGCAGCGCGACGGTCAGATACGCGCGCGGCCCGTCCTTCCACGCCTCGGTGAGCGTCAGCCCGTCGTTGCCGGTGAGCTGCATCGGGCGCATGAACGCGTGCGCGTCAAAGCCGGTCGCCAGGGCGATCACGTCGACCTCGTGCAGCGTGCCGTCAGTCGTGACGATGCCCGCCGGCTCGATGCGCTCGATCCCATCGGTCACCAGCGCGACGTCGTCGCGCTGGATTGCCTTGTAGAACGCCGACGACGCGACCAGCCGCTTGCACATCGGCTGATAGTCGGGGGTCAGCGCGGCGCGCAGCGCCGGGTCGCGGACCGTGCGCAGATGCAGACGGCAGATCGCCTGGATGGCCGAGCGCTTGGGGCCGGGAGCGGTCAGCGCTGGGGCCACCCGGTGAGCACCTGCCCGCAAGCTGTCGTAGGCGACCCTGTCCAGTGCCGGGAACCGCCGATGCAGCCAGCGCGTCAGGCTGCTGACGCGCGGGTTGAACATCGGCAAGATCCACTGTGCCGAGCGCTGGAACAGCTTGACCTCACCGGCCACACCGGCCAGCCCCGAGACGATCTGCGCACCGGTCGACCCGGTGCCGACGACGGCTATGCGCTTGCCGTCGAGGGGGACGTCGTGGTCCCACCGTGCCGAGTGGAAGACCGCGCCGGTGAACGAGTCCAGGCCGTCGATCTCGGGGTAGCGCGGGATTCGCAGGATCCCGCAGGCGGAGACGAGGAAGTCGGCGCTCGCGGAGCGGCCGTCGGCGAAGTCAAGCTCCCAGCGGCCGTTCTGGAAATGCGCTGCCGTGACCTCGCGGCCGAGTTCGACGTGCCTACGGATGTCGAGGTCATCGGCAACCTTGTCAAAGTAGCGCCAGATCTCATCGCCGGCCGAGAACCACTGCGACCAGTCCGGGTTCGGGGCGAAGCGGAACTGGTAGAAGCGCGAAGGGACGTCGCACGTCAGGCCTGGGTAGTTGTTGTCGCGCCAGGTGCCGCCGAGGCTGTCGGCCTTCTCGTAGATCGTGAAGGACTCGATGCCGGCGAGCTTGAGCTTGGCGGCCATGCACAGCCCCGACATTCCGGCGCCGATGATCGCGATCTGTGGCGTTCGTGGTGTGCCGTTGGTGCTCATGCCGCGGCCTTCTTGCGATCCAGGAACTCGGCGGTAACGCCGACGCCGGCGTTGTTGACGACGAGGTTGACGAGCCCGAAATCGGACATCACCTCGTCGGCGTGGGCCTGGACCTCGTCGCGCTGGGCGACATCCCGCGCGTAGCCCCTCGCGTCCGCGCCGAGCTTCGCGCACGCAGCCGCGGTCGCCTCAGCGTCGGCGGCGTCGATATCCCAGACCGCCAGTCGCGCGCCACGCCCCGCCAACTCCAGTGCGAGCGCCCGCCCGGTCCCTGACCCGGCGCCGGTGATGACACAGACCCTGCCGTCGAAGTTCTTCATGCGGCCACCGTGCCAGCACCAAGCCGTTTCGTGAATGGTCCGAGCGGACGACTACTTGATCGTTTCGGACAGGCGGACGGTGGGGTGCAGCGCCGCGCCCCGGTTCGGGCAGGTGGTGATCCCCGTGGCCAAAGTGGCCACCGATCCCTCCGTTCCGCGGTGGGGCCACTGCAGTGGCGAGACTCACCTCAAACCCACCACGAACTGGAAGTCCCCCGGTCTGGTGGACAGGTCGGGGTTAGGCCGCGTGAGCGGCCGTTGTTGTAGTCAACAGGGTCTGGTCGGGGGAGGGGGAGAAAGCCGTTCCCGTATCGCGTAGAGGGGTGTTCTCGTAGTCCACGGGGCTGAGCATCCCGAGGCGGGAGTGGCGTCGGCGGCGGTTGTAGAACGTCTCGATGTAGCCGAACACCGCTGTTCGCGCCTCGGTCTTGGTCGGCCACGAGCGGCGGTGGATGAGGTCCTTCTTCAGGCTCGCGTGGAAGCTCTCCATCGCGGCGTTGTCGTAGCAGTCGCCCTTGGATCCCATCGAGATGTCGATGTCCACGCTGCGGCAGCGCTGGGTGAAGATCAGAGACGTGTATTGCCCGCCCTGGTCGCTGTGATGTATCGGCCGCCCGTCGGGCCGGCGCCTGGCGACGGCCATCTCCAGCGCGTCGATGACGAGCTCGGCGCGCATGTGATCGGCCATCGCCCAGCCGACGATCCGGCGGCTGTAGCAGTCCATCACCGACGCCAGGTAGAGCCACCCTTCCCACGTGCGGATGTAGGTGATGTCGGCGACCCACAGCTGGTTGATCCGGGTCGGGTTGAAGTCGCGCTCCACCAGATCGGGTGCGGTCCGCACGCCCTGCACGCGGATCGTGGTGCGTCCGCGCCGTCGTTTGTGCAGGCCCGAGAGGCCGGCGTTGCGCATCAGCCGCTCCACGCGTTTGCGGCCGACCAGAACGTCGTGCTGCAGCCGCAGCTCGGCATGGATCCGCGGGGAGCCATAGGTCTTCAGCGCGTCCGTGTGGATGACCGAGATCTGGTCGGTGAGCGCCGCGTCAGCGACGGCCCGGGCCGACGGCGGCCGAACGATCCAGGCGTGATAGCCCGAGCGCGAGACCGCGAGCACACGGCACATCAGGCTGATCGAGTGGCAGGCCTTGTTCGCCAGAACGAACCGGAAGGCGATCACCGGTTCTTGTTCTCTGCCACGAAGAAGGCCGCTGCTTTTTTTAGGATCTCACGCTCCTCCGCGAGGATCCGGTTCTCCTTGCGCAGGCGCCGCAGCTCCTCGCGCTCGCTGGTGCTCAGGCCCTCCGAGCGACCTTCGTCAGCGTCAAGCTGCTCGCGCCAGCTGCGCAGCGACCCTTCCGAGACTCCGAGCTCCTTCGCCAGCTGCGGGACGGTGCGGCCGCTGGACCGCAGGAGCCGAACGGCCTCCAGGCGGAATTCCAACGAGTACGGCGGGACCTTGGGCATATGCAGACATCCTCTCGGGCTGAGCAACCTCAGCCATCAGATGTCCACGAAACCGGGGGAACTCCACTCTGCGACTAGATGGTTCGTTCCACGGATCGGTCAGGCGTAGTAGGCAGTGAGGTTGCGTGGTGGGCGGCCGAGGCGTTCGTTGAGAGCGATCGCGGCGGTGAGAGCGAGGAACTTGGCGGCCAGGCGGGTGCGGAGCGTGTGGAGCTCGCGGGCGCGGTGGTCCTCGAGGTTGAGCATGTCTTTGCATGTCCAGAAGATCGATTCCACGCATTGCCGGATCGGGGCCAGGTGCGGCTCTTTGCCGGCCTCGTCCTTGCGTCGGGGGCGGACGATCGTGGCGCCGAGCGCGGAGGCTTGGGCGTGGAAGTCGCGGCCGGAGTAGCCCTTGTCGCCGATGACGGTGACCGGGCCGTTGCGGTGGCAGCGGGCGAGCATGTCCAGCGCGACGTCTCGTTCGCCCGTTTTCGGGGAGGTCAGGGCAAGGGCGCGTGGAGTGCCGTCGGTCGCGAACAGGCCGTGCAGGCGGAAGCCCCAGAAGAAGCGGGAATGGCTGGCGCAGTAGCCGTACTCCGCGGCGTTGCCCAGGGCGCTGCGGCGCGTCGTTTCGACCGAGCGACCGCATTCGACCGGTGTGCTGTCGACCACGAGCAGGTCGTCGTCAAAGCCGTTGGTGTGGCGGGCGAACTCGAGGATCAGCGCTTCGATTTTGTCCGACAGGCGCTGGCGGCGTTTGACGAAACCCGGGCGCTTGGGCAGTCGCGGGAACAGGTGCCCCAAGCGATGCGGTGCCATCGCCCAGAACTGCTCGTCAGAGCTGATCCGCAGTACCTGCTGAGCCACGCTCAACGTGACGACCTCCGCGTCGGTCAAGATCCGTTTGGCGTTCTTGCCCTTCGCAGGCAGGAGATCGTCGCAGGTGCAGTAAACAGCGATCAGCAGCAGGTCGAGGTCGGCGTCCATCGAGGCCCCCAGGGTCGGCGTTGGCGAGATAGCACCGCCGACTTCGACCTGCCTGCTTATGTCACCTGCCTACCCGACTCCTCCGCCCCCGCCGTGGAACGAACCATCTAGTGGCGACCAACGACCACCGCGTGCCGTTCAACCACACCATCCCATCGTTCTCCAATTCGATGAGGGCCACGCTGACGAGTCCTGCAGGACCCGGGATGCGCAACCGAAGTTCGTTCAACGTGAGACCGCTGGGAGATCGCGCGATCTCGGTCCGCACGTGCATGCGACGATCTTCAGGTGCGGTCGCCCGCGGCTCCGGCTGACATCCCATCGTCGGAAGGCCGACCGCCTCCTCATCCCCTGCATTGGCTCGGGGAGACAGCCGCTGGCCGCTCCCGTGCTTAAGAGGCGGGCGGAGGTACGCGGCGTTCCGGGCGGCTGACGAGGTCATGCACGATGTATCGCCGCAGATGCGTTGACGAGACATCCCCCGTACGCCCAGACCGGCTCCCCACCCGGCCTAGCCAGCACCCACCATACGCCGGTAGCCGAGCCAGCCCCAGTCAAGTCGTGTGAGGAGCCTGTTGCTCAACCTTTGGTCGATGTGGGAGCACCGTCGGTCGCGGCCATGACCGTGGCGGTCGCTGGCGCTCGCGAGCCCCAGTGCCGTGGTCTCACGTTGCGACGGTCGCCGCCCTGTGCAGCTTCAGGACGTTGTGCGTGGCGGTGATCAACTGCCACTCGGCTTCCACGGCAGCCCTGCCGCGTCTTGAGAATCGGTCGATGCGGCGTAGGTGCTTGACGTAGGCGAACACCGGCTCCACCGTGTACTGCCTGGCCTTGTAGATCCGTTGGCCCTCCGGCGTGGCTAGCAACCCGTTGATCCGGTCGGCGTGCTCGCCCCGTGGCGGCTTGCGCTTTCGGGCGGGCTTCTCACCGCGCTGGCTGGTGGGCGGCACGATCGTCTCGATCCCCGCTTGCTGAGCTGCGGTCATCTGGGGCGTGTTCCAGTAGCCGCTGTCGGCCAGCACCCGCTGCACGGTCTGCTGAATCCCGGCCGCGGCGAGCTCCTCGCGGGCGGCCTGGATCATCGGCCCAAGCTGGGTCTGGTCCGCGGCGCCCGGCGCGATCCTCGCTGCGATCACGATCTGCCCTTCGCCGACGGTCGCCTGCGCGTTGTAGCCCTGGATCAGGCCGCGGGGGCTGCGCACGATCCGGCTGTCGGGGTCGGTCACGTTGACCTTCTTGCGCAGGACACGAAGCTCGCGCTCGTCATGGTTGCGGCTCACAACCCGGCCCTCAGGACGGCGCCCTCGCGCGACCGCTTCGTCATAACGAGCGATCCGCTCAGCACGGGAGTCCTTGACGGCCTGCTGCTCCGCCTCGACCTCGTCCAGCAGCTTGCGGATCCGGCCCGCACGAGTCCGTGGATTTGCAAGCTCGTCGGGAAGCTCATCGCCGCGATGCTCGCCGAGCGCGGCGTCCTCCGCCGCATCGACCCGCTCGGCCTCACCGAGGATCCGCTCCGCCTCCGCTCGCAGCCCTTCGACGGTCATCGACCGCGACAGCGACGCGTTGGCCAACACCTTCGTGCCATCGATGGCGACCGTCCCCGCCTGCACCAGGCCGGCCTTGGCGCAGACGCCGAGGACCTGCGAGAACAGGCCGGCCAACGCGTCCTGATGCCGTGAGCGGAACCGCGCGATCGTGACGTGATCCGGCTGCAGGCCACCGGCGACGACCCGGCTGGCGACGTCCTCCATACAGCGACGCTCGATCTGCCGCGAGGACCGAACCCCGACGCAGTAGCTGTGGACCAGCAGCGCGACCATCACCGCCGGATCAAACGGCGGCCGGCCCTGACCGTCCTGGCGATACACCGCAGCGAACTCGCACAGGTCCAGCTCGTCGACGAGCTCGATCACGAACCACGCCAGATGCCCCTCCGGCAGCCAGTCGCGCATCGACGGTGGCAGCAGCCACTCCTGATCGCGATCGGCCGACACAAACCGTTGCGCCATGACCGAATTCTCCGACGCAGACCGGACGAGTTAAGCAACAGCCTCGTCACGCGACGTGACTCAGGGCCGGGGATGGAACGCGGGCCGGCGACGCGCGATGCTGTTGGCCCGCCCGGCATCCCGTCACCTGCTCCGAGATGCACCCAGAGTGCTCGAGGAGCGCCTCGAGTCGTCCGACGACCCTGAGGCGCTCCCGCTCCTGGTGGGCTCCGCATTGCATCTATGTGCCCCGGCTCGGACTTTGATGCGCCCGTTCACGCTCTTCTCGTGCGACCCCGACACGCGCCACAGCAGTATCCGCGTCCTGCGCCATCGCGTTGTGCACAGCCGACGAGCGGTCACGTGCACCAGGAGCGTCGTCCGAACCCCTCGGCGCACCACACTGCTGATGCTGCCGAGGGTCAGGCCGCGGCTCGTGAAGATCCGCACCCGCCGACGGGCTGTCGATGCAAGTCGGCAGCGGATCCTGATGCCCCGCGCGACCAACGACGCCTCGGCGACCGACCGCGAAGCCCGACAGGAGCCTCCGTCAGCCGGAACGTGCAGCTGACGGTGCTGCATTGCCGGAGGAAAACCCAGATCCCGCACCGCTGCCGCCATGTCGAGCATGCCGTGCCCGTAGGTGAAGTCGACGCCCGGGGTCCCGAGATCCCGGGCGGTCGCCTCGATGCGATCGATGGCCTGGGCGGAGGTGAACCCCAGGCCCATCAGGATCGCCGCGGTCGCCGAGACCTGCGGTGCCGCGTCGGACGTGCCGGCCACCGCGGCGTACCCGCCGCCCATCCGCGTCGAGACGATAGCCTCGTCCGGCCCGCCGATCTCGCCGCCCGGCGCCACGAGATCCACGCGCAGCCCGAAGTTCGAGTAGCTCGCAAGCCGTCGCCGGCGATCGACGGCGCCGACGCAGAGGATCCGCACCTGCACGAGCGGCTGCGCGCACAGGGGCTGGGCGTTGTTACCCGCTGCGGCGACGATCACGACGCCCGCGTTCGCCGCTCGGTCCATCGCCTCGACGATCGTGCTGTCGGGGAGGAGCGCCGCCACGGCGTCCGGGGCCACGCCGAGCGACAGGTTGATGACCTGGGCGCCGCCGGCGACGGCAGCATCGATCCCGCGCGCGACCGTGTCCGTCGTGCCCCCGCCTTTGGCGTCGATCACCCGGATCGCCAGGACGCGCGCGCCGGGAGCCGCTCCCTGGATGCCGATGCCGTTGTGCGCGCGGGCCGCGATGATGCCGGCGACGGCCGTGCCATGACCGGTCGCGTCGGACGGGTCGTCGTCGCCGCCGATGAGGTCCGGGCCCTTGACAACCGCCCCGGCGAGGTCGGGATGGGCCGCATCGACCCCGGTGTCGAGCACGGCGACGGTGACCCCGGTGCCGGTACCGGCACGCTGCGCGAGATCAGCTCCCGTTGCGTCGAGATACCACTGCGTCGCCCGCAGTGGATCGTCGGTCCTGCGCGCGACAGCGGGCGTGGCGGCGACCAGCGCGGTGAGCAGTGCGCCGGTCGCAGCCACGCCCCGCCCCGCGGCACGACGCCTCATCACAGCTGGAACGGGTGGACGTCGGCGAGCGGGCAGCATCGCGGCCGTCCGAGGTGGTAGCCCTGGCCGATCGCGGCGCCGAACCGCAGGGCCGCCTCCACGTGCACCGGCGCCTCGATGCCCTCGGCGATCAGGGTCGCCCCGTGGTCGTGGGCCATGATCGTCATCGCCTCGATGCGCACGCGCTCGGACGCATCCTCGAGCGAGCGGCGGAGGGTGTCGCCGTCGAGCTTCACGACATCCGGCTGCAGCAGGCTGATGGCGTACACCCGGTCGTAGCCCGCGGGCACGTCGTCCACGGCGATCCGGGCGCCGAGCTCACGGATCGCCCCGACGAACCGCCGGACCGCGGTGGCGCCCGGGAGCGGAGCGGTCTCGGTGACGTCGAAGACCAGGCGCGGCCCGACGCCGGGCGCGGCCCGCAGCCAGCGACGCACCGTCGACAGGTACCCGGGAAGCGGGATCGACGCCGACGAGACGTTGACGTAGACGGGCAGGGTCTGCCCGGGGTCGCCCTGCAACTCGTCGATGACCCGCCGGAGGACCGCGAGGTCGATCGCCTCGCTGCGCCCTGTGAGTTCAGCGCGGCGGAGCACGTGGGCGGTCGACCGGCCCGGGAAGCGCGCGAGCGCCTCGGCCCCGACCATGGCTCCGGTGCGGAACTCGATGAACGGCTGGTAGGCGACGTCGATCGCCTGACCGCCACGGGACTCGGTCGGCGCCGGCGTGCGGGGCGGGGTCATGATGGACACGGCTTCTCGTTTCCTCGGGCGACCGTCGTGCGGCCCTGCGCCGCACCATCCGGTTTCTCGCCGTGCTCAGCTTCGGCCGCATCGCGACCCGGTGAGCACCTCCACCGACCGCTGCTCGGCTCCCCTGCGTCGGTGTGTTGCGGTCCGCATGCGGCGGTGCTGCCGCCACCCGCGACGGACCCGGCTCCCGCAGAACGGCGGTAGGCGCACCCGGCACCCGTCGGCGCGCTCCCCCCACCCGCGGGTGGGGCCACCTCCGACCTCGGTGCCGAACCGCCCGGCGATCGGGGCCAAGTTCGGCGAGGGCTGCGGTGGCCGGACGACGGACGCAGGACCGATGAGGACCGTGACCCGGCTGGCGCACCGTAACCGCCAGCCACGAACAGGAGCTCCTCCATGCTGATCACCACCTCCGTCCTGCGACGTGCCGGCCTCATCACCGCGCTCGCCGCGACCACGCTGCCCGTGACCGCGACCGCTCAGGCGTCCTCGGCGAGTACCAGCGTCGCCTCACAGGCCTCCGCGTCCGTGGCGCTGCAGGCGCACGCACAGCTGTCCACCGCCAAGGCCGACCAGCTCGCCGCGTCCGCGGCTGGTAAGGCGCGCAGTGCACTGCGCGAGTCGCAGACGCAGCTCCGCCAGGCCGCCACCCTGGCCGCCGGTGTCGCCGCGCACGCGCAAGCCGACCTCGCGGCGCAGACCGCCAGCCACTTCTCGGCGACCGTCGACAACGACGTGCACGTGCTCGCCGACGTCGCCGAGGGCGCCAACGGTCGCCTCGCCGTCGCCGCCGCGAACGGGGTCCGCCAGGACGTCGCCCTCGCCGCATCGGTCAACGCCAGCCTCGCCGCCCGCGCGGATCTCGGCACGGACGCGTCACTCGCGGCGTCGGTGGCCGAAGCCGACCAGAACAGCGTCGACCTCATGGATCGCGTCTCGGCGTCGCTGGACCAGCTCACGGGGCGTGCCCACGCGGCGGTCGTGCAGGCGATGAGCGTCGGGCTCGCGGTCCGCGCCGCGATCATCGCGCACGTCCGGACCGTGTTCGGCGCGGCCACGGCCACCGCCGACGCCGGGCTCCAGAGCACCCTCGACACCATGTCGCGAGGCAGCGCGTCGATCTCGCAGACCCTCGACGCGGTGCCGACCGCGTCCGTGTCGGCGCACGGCACCGTGGACGTGGGCGCCTCCGCCGACGTGGTGGCCGGCATCGTCGCCGGCCTCGACGCCCACCTCGGCGGCAGCGCAGCGACCGCGGCCCACCTCCGCTCCCGCACGCGGAGCCACTGACGACTGCCCCCCGCGCGGGCGGCCCGACGACGTCGTCGGGCCGCCCGCATCGCTCGCGCGCCCATCCACCTCCGTCTGCCAGGAACACCCGTCATGCGCAAACTGCTCCTCGTCTCTGCCATGTTCGTGATCGGGGTGCTCCTCGCCGCGATCCCCGACTCCGGGCGTGCCGCGCCCCCGTCGACCGTGCTCCAGGACGACGCGATCTTCCTCCACCGCGACCCCGCGGCGATCCAGGACGCACTGCGCCGCGCCGCGTCGATCGGGATCGACCGGATCCGGCTCACCGCCGGCTGGTCGGTCATCGCGCCCGACGCCCTCGATCAGCAGCCCCCTGCGGGTTTCGACGGCAGCGACCCCGACGCCTATCCCGCTCACGCCTGGGACAACCTCGACCGCGCGGTGACGCTCGTGGCCGCCGCCGGGCTGAAGCCGATGATCGACATCGGCTTCTGGGCGCCCCGCTGGGCCACCGCGTCGCAGGACGATCCGCTCGCGCGCTTCCGCACGGACATCGATCCGGGCCAGTTCGCCGCCTTCGCCGCCGCCGTCGCCCGCCGGTACCGCGGCGACTACGTGCCGCGTGCCGACCAGGTCGTCCCCCCGCCGGCCGGCGCCGCCGCTCCCGACCTGCTCGGCGCCCTCCTGGGCCATCGGCGTGTGAGCGCGCCCGCCGCGGCGCCGCCCGCTGCCGACCCGCTGCCGCGCGTCGACCTGTACACCCTCTGGAATGAGCCCAACCACCCCGGCTTCGTCCTGCCGCAGTGGCGGGAGCGCGACGGAACCCTGCAGCCGGATTCGCCGATCCGTTACCGGGCGATGGTCGCCGCCGCCTACCCGGCCGTGAAGGCGGTCTCCCCGGGCACGACCGTGCTCATCGGCGGCACGTCGTCCATGGGCTCCTCCGTGCCGGGCCGATCCGGCGTGCCGCCGCTGCGCTTCCTCCGCGAGCTCGCCTGCGTGGACGCGCAGCTGCAGCCCATCACCACCGGGGCCTGCGCCGACTTCAAACCCGTCCCGAGCGACGGGTGGGCCCACCACCCCTACTCGCTCCACACCGACCCCGACCGCGCTCCCCGCGACCCCGACCTGCTCCCGGTCGCGCGCACCGCCGCCCTGCACGACACCCTCGTCGCGCTCGTGCAGCGTGGGCGCCTCGTCGGCAGCCACGCGTCCGACCTCTACCTCACCGAGTACGGGTACGAGACGAAGACCCCCGACCCGGAAGGCTTCGCATCGCTGGCCGACCAGGCGCGCCTGCTCGCCTGGGCGGAGTTCCTCGGGACGTCGACCCCCGGCGTGAAGATGTGGCCCCAGTTCCTGCTCGAGGATCGGCCCGCCGGCCCGGCCGGCCCGAGGATGCGCGCCTTCGGTGACTGGCAGACGGGCCTCTGGTTCGCCGACGGCACCCCGAAGCCCGCCGCGACCGCGTTCCGGACACCGACGTTCGCCCAGTGCGCGAGGCGCGGGAAGACCCCGTTCACGCGGGTGTGGGCGCGGCTGCGGGGCGCGCAGGCGGGGACTACGGCCACGGTGCAGGTGCAGTCCGGGGCGGGCTGGGCCACCGTCCCGAGCGCGGCCACCATGGCGATGCCACCGAGCGCGACCGGGCCCGTCCCCATCGGCGACGACGACGCGCTGCTGCGCTGGTTGCCCGGCACCCCCGCCGCGACCCGCGTCGTCTGGCACACGCCCGCCGGCGTCGATGTCGACGGGCCCGACGTCCCGGTGCAGCCGTGCCCGGCGGCGTCGATCCCGGCCGCGCGACCGCATCGGACCCCGGGTCGCGGTCGCCGGCCCGCGACCACACGTCGCAAGCACGGCCGGGCGTCCGCGCGAGCGGACCGCACGCGGCGCCGCCACCGCCGATGACCAGGCGCGCGGGTGCGCCTCAGGCCGCCTGCAAGACCGCGTGGAGGGCGCGCACCACCGCCGACAGCTGGTCGCTGGCGACGTCAAGCGCCTCGCTCACCGCCTGCAGCGCCGACGTGTCGGCCGCGGAGCCGGGGGCGACCATCGACAGCTGCAGGCGCGCGCTCGTCAGCGACTGCACGAGCCCGTCGTGCAGGCGGACGGCCAGACCGCAGGCCATCGCGTACAGCAGCGCTCCCTCGGCGCTGCCGACCACGGCGTCCGCGCCCGCCTCCCGCAGCTCTGCGTCTAGCTCGGGCGATCCGGCGTCGACCACCGCGACGACGGACGCCGACGGCGCCTTCGCCACTGCGGCGAGCGCGGCCAGCGGGTCCGCCTGGGTCGTCAGGTCCACCACGAGCACCGCGCACCCGCGCAGCGCCTCGGGACGGTCGCTCACGACGATCGTCTGCGACGAGGCTCCCGACATCGCCATCCAGTGCTCCGCGGCAGCCGTCCCGAAGACCAGGACGCCCACCGGCGAACGAGCCACGAATCGAGAGAACATCACCTCATGATGTCCTCCGCTGCCCGGGCTCACACCTCGCTCCGGGGACCGCGTGGCCGGCGTCTTGGGAACCGTCGTCGCCCGGCCCCCGCCGGTCGTGGCCGGCGGCTCACGAAGGCACGCCGGCATCCCGCGGCGCGCAGTCGGCCCCGTGCCGCGAGACGAGCAGCTGCTGGACGGCGCCGGAGAACTCCGTGAGGTTGAACGGCTTGGGAAGCAGCGTCGGACGCGGTTCGACGCCGGCGAGCCCTCCGGCCGCGTTGTAGCCGGAGATGCAGAGGATCGGGACCTGTGGCTGCGTCTCGCGGACGAGGTCCAGCAGGCCGCGTGCGGTCCCCGTCCCGAGGTTCAGATCGCTGATCACGAGGGCGTACGGGCCATCGGCCACGAGGGTCGCCGGCGGCTCGGTGCCGTCCCCCTCGCGCACGCGACAGCCCGATTCGCGGAGCGACAGCCCGAGCAGCAGCCGGATCGACGGGTCATCCTCGACGAGCAGGACCGACGGCGTCGCATCGGCCTTCGGGCCCATCGCGCCGGCAACCTCCGGCGCGGTCGGCGGCGCCGGCGCCTCGGCGGGCAGGATCACGGCAACCGCCGTCCCCTCACCGACCACGCTCTCGAGCTCCAGCCGTCCCCCGTACTGCTCGGTCAGCAGATGCGCGGTCGACAGCCCCAGCCCGGTGCCCTTTCCGCGCGGCTTCGTCGTGAAGAAGGGCTCACGCGCACGCTCGAGCGTCAGCGGGTCCATCCCGCACCCGTCGTCGCAGACGCTGATACGCACGTTCGTGCCCTCGACGTCGAGCCGGACGCTGATGGTGCCCCCCTGCGGCAGCGCGTCGCGGGCGTTCGCGACGAGGTTGAGGATGAGCTGCTCGAGGTGCGCGCGGTCGACGCAGATGACCCGGTGCTGCGCCGGGAGCTGGACCTCGATGAGCACCTCCGGCCCCGCCAGCCGCTGCATGAGGGGTACGAGGTCCCGCAGGACGAGCGACGCATCGAGCGTCTCGAGGTTGCGGCCGCCGCTCCGGCTGACGGCCAGCAGCTGCCCGGTCAGCGCGCGGGCACGGGTGGTCGCCATTTCGATCTCGTGGAGGTACCCGCGCCGCGCATCGTCGCCCGCGGCGGCCTGCTGGGCCAGGCTCGTGGAGCCGGCGATGATCGTCAGGAGGTTGTTGAAGTCGTGGGTGAGGCTTCCCGCCACGCGCCCCACGGCATCCATCCCGCTGGCGTGGACGAGCTGCTCCTGAAGCAGGCGGCGACGGGTCACGTCGCGTAGCGTCCAGACGAAGTACCCGGCCTCGCCGTTTAGGTCCCGATGGGGCGACAAGGTCACCTCCATCCACAATCCCGCGCCGCTCTGGTGACGGACGTGGACGTCGAGGGCGACCGAGGCCTCGCGCTCCAGCGCCTGTCCGATCGCGTCCAGCGCGCGGCGGTCGGTGTCCGCATGCACCAGGCGCAGGATGCTTCGGCCCAGGAGCGACTGGGCCGACCATCCCGTCACGCGCTCGAGGGCGCCGTTGGCGTAGACGACGACGGGCGCACGCTCGCCGCCGCCGCCCCACGAGGACGTCACCAGGATGATCTCGCCCGCCGCTTCGACGGCCGCCTCCAGCAGGCGCCGCCGATCATCACCAAGGTGCCGCTCGGTCACGTCGCGCGCCCAGACGAGCGTGATGCGCTCGCCGCTGAGCTCGCCCAGCGGGATCTCCGCCACCTCGACCCACGTCCGTGCGCCGTGACGATCCCGATACCGCCGGATCGCCCCGCCGGCGTCCGGGGACCCGGGCCCCACCGACGACGAGCGCGTCGGGCCCTCGCTGCCGAGGAACAACGGCACCGCCGGCGTCGGGACGACCCCGTAGACCTCCAGCGCCGACGGGTTCACGGCGACCACGCGGCGTTCGCGGTCGGCGATCACCCACGCCGGATGCGGATGCGCGTCGAACAGGCGCCGGAAGATCCCCGACGCGTCAAGTTCCACGGGCGTGGTCAGCCACATCAGCTGATGAGGTCTCGCCGCAGCGCTTGGGCGACCGCATGGGTGCGGTTGCCCACCCCGAGCTTCGACATCGCGTTCTCGGCGTAGGACCGGATCGTCGCCGGGCTCAGGTGCAGGTGCAGCGCGGCCTCGCCGGTCGTGCTGCCCTGACTCAGGAGCTGCAGCACCTCGCGCTCGCGGAACGACAGCACCGCTCGGCGCTCCTGGCTGCGGCGGAGCAGCTTCGGAGCGAGGACCGCGTCGATGTAGTGGCCCCCGTCGTTCACGAGGCGAACCGCCTGCACGATCACCTGCGGAGGGCCCGATTTGAGCACGTATCCGAGGGCCCCCGCCTCGAGCGCGGCCTCGACGAGGTCTGCCTTGTCATGGGCCGAGTAGAGCAGGACCTTCGTCGCGGAACCGCGCAGCGTCTCGCAGAGGTCGATCCCCGACCCGTCGGGCATCTGCATGTCGACGACGAGCACCTGCGGCTTGCGGGACTCCGTCAGACGCCGTGCCTGGGCAAGAGTGGACGCGCGACCGGTGACCCGGATGTCGTCCTCGGCTTCGAGCAGCTGCACCAGTCCGCGCTGCAGCATCTCGTGATCGTCCGCGACGACGCAATCGATCGTCGCGAGGCCGTTCGGTGCCTGAGTCTTCGTCATGGCCGCATGCCCCCGGCCTGCGAACGCCTCGTCCGCCGCAGATGTCGGCCCGATCGCGCGCCCGCTGCGTGCCGCGTGCGGCACGTGCACCAATAAGTGATGGCTTTTCCCTCACCCTGAGCCAACAGCAGCATCGAGCCTTGCACGAAAGTTCTCCTAGCGAATCCAACGGATATGACTTGCATTTCGAGTTTCTTCCTTTCCGAGTCAACTCCGTTCTGTGCAGCTTTTTTGTTCATGTTTCGCGTGAAATCCGCCCCCCGGAGGGGCGGGCGTCTGGATCTGAACGACCGAAATCCCGAAGTCCGCCACACCGTCGACCGGTCATCGCGTGCCTGGGACCAGCTCGGTGCCGGCCGGACGGAAGCTCGTGCGGCGGCAGCCGTGCAGCGCGTAGAGCCTGCTCGACCGATGGCTCAGGTAGACGATCGTCGTCGGCGATTCGCAGAAGATCTCCCCCTGGCCGAAGTGCGCATGCACCACGTCGCTCCCGCCGCCGGTGTGGACCACGTTCGTCCCGTGGCTCGTGTAGATGAAGTCCGGCCCGGGCCCGCCGTACAGCGCGTCCGTTTGCGAGGACGGCTGGCCGCTCGGCTTGAAGTCACCCCAGATCACGTCACCCCATGGCCCCGCGTGGATCGTGTCGTCCTCGTCGCCGCCAAGCAGTTCATTGTGCACAGGCGCAGAGCCCACGACCGGCGCGAGCAGGCAGAGGTCAGCATGCACTAGATGAGCGAGGCAGGCTCCAGCCTGGATAAAGCACCCCTGGAACTGATGCTCCCCGTCGCACCGATAGCTTGGGTCGGTGCCGTCGAACGGGTCCTGGCCCGGCCTTGCGTCCAGCGGTCGTGTCTGGTCGTGCTTGTTCATCAGCAGCATGCCGGAGATGTTCGGCCAACCCTTGTGACTCGCCCTCCGAAGAGCCGACGCGGGTGAAGCCGCGGTGAGTAGCAGGATGGAGAGGGCGGCGATGCCGGCGGTTCGACGAAACATGCCTCCCTTCTCGGCGTGACTGCTCGAACCGACTGCGGAGCTGCGCCGGATATGGATTTTCGAGGGACTTAGCTGTGCAAGTCCAACGACCGCGCCCTCGTCTCCCGGGCCGCGTCTCAGCGCTCGCGGCCCAACGGAGATCGACCCGAAACCGAGTCCCGCGCCGCAAGCCGACACCCTCAGCCATGAGGCGTTCTGGCTGCCTTAGACCTCCAGACGACGCTCCGGCCGCACCCGCAAAGGTCCGAAGTGGCTCGGCATCGCGCTGCACGAAGCCGCGCTCGTCGCAACCCGCGGCAAGGGCACCTACCTCCACGGGCTCTACAGGCGCGTGCGGCCCGGCCTGGGTCACAGCCGCGCCCTGGGCACTCGAGGGGAACGTCGTACCTCCAGCTCGACAGCACTACTCATCGTCGAGGCCGTCACGTGGATGCCACTCACCGTGAGCGTCCCGGAGGTCAGCGCCGGAGTCCTCCATCAGCCGGCCGTCAGCGGCGTGGTCCGTCTCATCCTGCTCGCCGGTGTCTTGGTCTGCCTCGCGGTCTGCCTGATCCGTACGCGCCGCGGATCGGACTGGATTGCCGGCGCGGGCTGGACGACCCTGGCGCTGCTTTGCGCTTCCACGTGGGTGCTGCCCTGGTACGCCACCTGGCTTACGCCGCTCGCTGCGCTCAGCGACAGGCGCCGCGTGCGCGCCGCCGCCGTCGTGGTCTATGTCAATCATCCGCACCGGCATCATCACGGGCGGCCCCACACCATCCCGCTGACGTGTACACCCGACGACGTTTTCAACGGGCGGACCGTCGTTGATCACCGCTCCGGTGTGCCGGTGGCACCGCTGGTCGCTTGGTTGCGGTCACCCTGTCTGGGCGCGTGCTGCCTTGCGCTCGGTGATCGCCTGACCGACGGCGTCCCAGTCGACGTCGCGGAAGTTGTGCATGGGGCAGAACTTCGGCCCGCACATCGAGCAGAACTCGGCGGTCTTGAAGTGGTCCTGGGGGAGGGTCTCGTCGTGCATCGCGCGGGCGGTGTCGGGGTCGACCGCGAGGTCGAACTGGCGGTTCCAGTCGAACGCGAAGCGCGCCTCGGAGAGCGCTCGGTCGTGGGCGTGGGCGCGCGCCGAGCCGCGCGCGAGGTCGGCCGCGTGGGCGGCGATCCGGTAGGCGATCATGCCCTGCTTGACGTCCTCGGCGTCGGGCAGGCCGAGGTGTTCCTTCGGGGTGACGTAGCAGAGCATCGACACGCCGTGCCAGCCGACGATCGCCGCGCCGATCGCGCTCGTGATGTGGTCGTACCCCGGCGCGATGTCGGTGACGAGCGGGCCGAGCGTGTAGAACGGCGCCTGGTGGCAGACGTCCTGCTGCAGGCGGACGTTCGCCTCGAGCTGGTCGAGGGGGACGTGTCCCGGGCCCTCGACCATGACCTGCACGTCGCGGGCCCAGGCCCGCTCGGTGAGCTCGCCGAGGGTCTCGAGCTCGGCGAACTGCGCGGCGTCCGACGCGTCCGCGATCGAGCCCGGCCGCAGCCCGTCGCCGAGCGAGATCGTGACGTCGTGCGCGCGGCAGATCTCGAGGATCTCGTCGAAGCGCGTGTAGAGCGGGTTCTCCTGGCGGTGGTGGACCATCCAGCGCGCGAGCAGTCCGCCGCCGCGGGAGACGATCCCGGTGACGCGGTGGCGGCAGAGCGGCAGGTGCTCCAGGCGCACGCCGGCGTGGATCGTCATGTAGTCCACGCCCTGTCGCGCCTGGTGCTCGATGACCTGCAGCAGCACGTCGCCGGTGAGGTCCTCCGCCGCCTTCACCTGCTCGATCGCCTGGTAGATCGGGACGGTGCCGATCGGGACGGTCGCGACGGCGAGGATGGCCTTGCGGGTTTCGTCGATGCGCTTGCCGGTCGAGAGGTCCATGACCGTGTCGGCGCCCCAGCGCTCCGACAGCGCGAGCTTCTCGACCTCCTCGTCCAGGGACGAGGTCGTCGGGGAGCTGCCGATGTTCGCGTTGATCTTCACCCGTGCCTTCAGGCCGATGGCCATCGGGTCCAGGGCGGTGTGGTGGACGTTCGCCGGGATGATCATCCGGCCGCGGGCGACCTCGGCGCGGATCGTCTCGGCCGGGAGCTCCTCGCGCTCGGCGACGCGCCGCATCTCGGGCGAGACGACGCCGTCGCGGGCCAGCCGCATCTGCGTCCGGCAGTCGACGTCGGACGGGAAGGTGGTGCGCTGTGACATGGGTCCTCCCTTCGCTGGTATGAGCCAGATCAGGTTCGTCGGGTCGGCGCTTGCAAGCGCCCTCTCAGCCCCTGGACAGGGACCCCCCGGGATGTATGAGTGTCTTCAGCAAGCTACTGCAGCGGACGGCAACCTTGGTCCCCTCCTCGCCCACGTGCGGCCGCCGATAGGTCGCGTCGAGTCCCGTCCCCGACGCCCGCAACGGCGCCAGTGATCCCAGGACTCCAATGATCCACGCGTAGAGCTGACTTCGGTGATGGTCAGGCGGGTAGGATCCGGGGCGCTGCGGACGGCTGGCCCGGTGGGGCTTGGGAGGGTTGTGGGTGGTGGCGATGAGGCGCCATTCGGTCTGCACCGCTGAGCGTCCTCGTCGGTAGAAGCGGTCCATCCGCCGGTTGAACCTCGTGTTGGCGAACACGGGCTCGATGAGCTGTCGTCGCTTCTGGGAGAGCTCGGTGCCGCGGACGCGTCGCGTGAACGTGTCGAGGCCGCCGTCCCATCCCGGCCGCGGCGACTTTCGCCGGCTTGAGTCCGGCGGGGTGAGGACTGGGTGCCGTCGGCGATGAGCTTCTCCATCTAGTCCTGATGCCAATAGCCAGCGTCGGTGGGGGGTGCCGGAGAGGGGTACCTACTTGGCCAGATTGGAGATCAGGTTGATCGACGCGGCGATGATGACCGCACCGAGCGGGTAGGACACCCACGCTTGGCGTAGCGCGATCCGGCGAATCTCTTTGTCGCCCAAGTCCGTGTCCGAGACCTGAAAGGTCATCCCGATGGTGAAGGACAGGTAGGCGAAGTCGCTGTACTGCGGCGAGCCTGACTCGTTGAAATCGATGCCGCCCTCAGGAGCGGCGTAATACGCCCGCGCGTACTTCAGCGTGAACACCGTGTGCACGAGCGTCCACGAGACGAAGATGGAACCGACCGCCAGCGCCGCTTGCAGAAAGCGCTGACTTCCCGGCGCGTGTGACGCCCCGAAGAGCACTTCCCCGACCGCGATCAGGCTGGCGACGGCCGCTCCGAGCAACACCAGGTCGGCCGTCGGCCGGCCGGGGTTCTCGCGCTGCGAATGGTTTGCCGTGGCCGCCGGGCCCATCGGCCACACGACCCACCACGTCCACACGCAGAACACCAGCGCGGCGGCGTCCCACCCCATCAGCGCAAAGGCTCGACTGGCCCCGAGCGCGGCCGCACCCGCACCGACGGCCGTCCCGGCCCCCGCACCCACGAGCATCTTCACGCGAGCCGTCGACCCGAGCCCTCGGCCGGCACGGTGATCTGCCTTGGGCGGGTCTGGTGGGCGCACGGGCGAAGCATCCCTCACCGGTCACCAGACACGCGCCACCCCGACGACGTGGCGTGCAGCGGCCACCGCTCCTCACCGCGCCCGCGGCGTTGCTCGCGTTCAAGATCCATTCCGGCGACAGGATCCCGAACTGATATGGACGGCCGTTCGTCAACCTAGTAGGGTCGGCGAAGTGGCGCATTAGCGCTCGTTCGTGTCTGTGCTGTCGGCTGGGTTGGTGGCGGTCCGGCAGGCTGTGCGCGACGCGCGGTCAGACTGATATGCGCGGGTTGGGTACCGCAGGACCAGGGGTTCGTCGTGGGGAGCCGCTGTCTAACATCGGGCGTGGCCGGCCCCCTGACGAGGGCGGGTTGCTCATAGTTCAGCCGCGGGTTCCCCGCGCGGTGCCGGGCCGCCACCGACCCAGCCGACGGGATGTCGCCGGGTTCAGGTCACTCGATCTGGCCGATCGCCCACGTGAATCCGGCGAGCTCGCGCGCTGCGGCGACGGCGATGATCGTGCGGCGTTTGCCGCGCTGCTCAAGGCGGTTCCATGTGCGATACAGACGCCGCTGCGCGGTCCAGGCGATCGCGACCGCTTCGGCGGGCTGCCCGTCGTGGCGATCGCTCAGCGCCTTGGTGACCCGCGGCGCCTTGCGGTAGTGCCAGGCAGCCTCGACGAGCAGCCGGCGCGCGTGCCCGGAACCGGTCTTCGTGATCGAGCCGAGGCGGCGACTTGAGCCGGTGGTGTGCTCCGAAGGGACCAGGCCGATGTAGCTCATGAGCTGCTCGGCCCGGGCGAACCGGGCGAAGTCGCCGACCTCCGAGCACAGCCCGGCGGCGGTGAGCGTGTCGATCCCGCGAAGGCACCGCAGCCGGGCGACCTGCACGCCCCACGGTGAGCTCGGAAGCATCCTCGTGATCTGCGCCTCGAGCTGATCGCGGCGATGCACGAGCACGTCGGCCGCGCCGCGCAGGTCCAGCAGCGTCGCCTGCGCCGCGGGCCACACGAGGTCGACCTGATCCAGCCAGTCACGGTGGCGCTGCGTCCATGCCTTGCCGTCATCGAAGCGATGGTCGTGACGCAGCAGCAGCTTCGACAACCGGTGGCGGGCACGCATCAGGTCCACCCGCACGGCCTCGCGCGCCCGGATCAGATCGCGCAGCGCCTCCTCCTCGTGGCCCGGCACCCGCACCGGATGCAGCTTCCCCGCCCAGAGCAAACGCACGAGCAGTTCGGCGTCACGACGATCAGTCTTCACCCGGTCACCCGACGCCCGCGGGATCTTGCTCGGCGCCGCGACCACGCACGACACCTGCCGCGCCGCGAGCTCCCGCGCCAACCCGTACCCGGTCGGCCCGGCCTCATACGCCGCCCGCACCGGCCTGGGCAGTGCGGCGCACAACCTGGCCGCCTCACGCACGTCACCGCGCAACGCGAACCACTGAAGCTCGCCGCTCTCAGCATCGAGCACCGCCGCCACGATCTTCGCGGCGTGTACGTCCAGACCAACGAGGCTTCTAGCCTTCGTCATGGCCGGTCTCCTCCTCTGTGGTTGTGGGCCGCTGCGCGGCTGCAACCGCACAGCTCAAACGTCACCCCACGACCCTTCGCGAGGGACCGGCCACTTCTACCGCCCGCCTCAGACAGACGACTCAGAACCACCGCCGCCAGCGACGGCCCGATCCATATGGTCTAACTACCCAACCCGCCTACACAGAAAAACGGACAGCTTCACGCCGACCGCCGCGAACGTGCGAGACCACCGTTGGGGCGGTGTGTGGTCATCGTCCTATTCTGGGGGGATGCCCGTTTCTGGCACGGCTGGTTCGGATGAGGTCTCGGTCGCGGGGCATTACGACGCGCTGGACCGGTTCTATCGCGAGATCTGGGGGGAGCACGTCCATCACGGGTTGTGGTCGGGCGGGAACGAAAGCGTGGCTCAGGCGACGCGCGCGCTGATCGACCGCGTGACGGGCTGGGCGGCTCTGGAGCCCGGCGCGACGGTGGCTGATGCGGGGTGCGGGTACGGCGGGACCTCACGCGTGCTCGCGACGGAGCACGGGTGCTCGGTGACGGGGTACACGCTCTCGGCGGCGCAGGCCGCGTGGGCGCGGGAGCGGGGCGGTGGCCCGGAGTACGAGGTGCGCTCGTGGCTCAAGAACGGCCGGGAGGCCGGCGGGACAGACGCGGTCATCGCGATCGAGTCGCTGTCGCACATGGTCGACAAGCCCCGGGCGTTCGGCGAGGCCGCGCGGGTGCTGGCGCCGGGTGGCCGGCTGGTGCTCGTGGACTGGCTGGGCTGCGAGCGGCCGTCAGTGCTTCAGCGGCGGGGATTGCTCGGGCCGATCGCGCGGGAGGGCCGGCTGCCGACGCTCTGCACCGCAAGCGAGTACGAGGGGTACATCCGGGGGGCGGGCCTGCGGCTGCTGCACAGCGAGGATCTCGCACCGTTTTCGCCGCAGCGGACCTGGGGCATCGTGGCTCGCCGCCTCGGCCGCCGCCTGGCGACGGACGGCGAGGCCCGGCGCTACCTCCTGGGCTCCGCGAATCCGGACCGCACCTTCGCGTTCTCGCTGGCCCGGATCCCCCTCGCGCTGCGGACCGGGACGATGCGCCTGATGCTGATGGCGGCGGAAAGGCCGTCCTGATGTGCCAGCTCAGGGGTTGGGTCGCCGCCCCGAGGGCATCCTGAATTGATGCATCGATCCTCTCCGCTCGGCCGGCCCGCAGCGCCCGCCCGCCTTCCGGTGTCTTTGCTTCGAGAAGTGCTGCTACGCGTGGATCCGAGCGTCGACCTACAGCGGATGCAGCGCCGTGCCGTTCGTCGCGCGCAAGGGAGCACTGTCGGAACCGCACCGCTCTCGCGCTCCGGGCCGGGACTGTCGGGGCCGACGAGGCAAGAGCTCAAGGCAAGTGAGTTGCGGGCGGTGTCGGGCAACCTGCCGCGATCTCGGCGGGCGGCCGAGGGGGAAATGACGGGATTCGGTCATGCCGGAGTGACGAGGCCGTGGTCGTAGGCGTAGATGACGATCTGCACGCGGTCGCGGAGTTCGAGCTTTGCGAGGATGCGCCCGACGTGGGTCTTGACCGTCGCCTCGGAGAGCACGAGCTCGGCGGCGATCTCCGCGTTCGAGAGTCCTCGCGCGACCGCGGCGAGGACCTCCTGCTCGCGCGGGGTCAGGGCGCCGAGGCCGTCATCGCCGCGTGGCGCTCCGACCGGTGCGGGTAGTTGGTGGGCGATGGTCGCTAGCAGCCGTCGGGTCGTGCTCGGGGCGACGACGGCGTCGCCGCTGGCGACCGCGCGGATCGCTGACAGCAGATCGGCGGGCGGGGCGTCCTTGAGGAGGAAGCCGCTCGCTCCGGCGCGTAGTGCGGCGTGGGCGTATTCGTCCAGGTCGAAGGTGGTGAGGATGATGATGCGGGCGCGGCTGCCGGCGCCGATGAGCGCGCCGGTCGCCTTTACGCCGTCCAGCACCGGCATGCGGACGTCCATCAGGATCACGTCTGGCCGCAGGCGCTGGGCGAGGTCGATCGCCTCGGCGCCGTCGCGCGCCTCACCGACGACGTCGAGGTCGGGCTGGGCCTCGAGCACCATCCGGAAGCCCATGCGGAGCAGCTCCTGGTCGTCGACGAGGAGGATGCGCGTGTTGGAGGTCGCGGTCATACGGCCACCGGGTCGGGTACCGAGGCGATCGGAATGGTGACGGCGACCTGCCACCCACCGGAGGGCCGCGGTCCGGCCTGAACCATGCCGTCGTAGACCGCGGCGCGCTCGGCGATGCCCCGTAATCCGGCTCCCTGCGCCTGCGAGGTGCCACTGTCAGGCCGCGATCGGCCGCCGGAGTCGGTCACCGTGAGTTCGAGCCGGTCACCGCGATGCCGCACGGAGACGGTCGCGGACGCGTCGGCGCCCGCGTGCTTCAGCGCGTTGGTCAGGGCTTCCTGCGCGATCCGGTAGATCGCGAGCTGCAGGCCCGCCGGGAGCGTCTCCGGGGCCCCGGTGACCTCGAAGCTGACGGGCAGCCCCGCGGCGCGCACCTGCTCTACCAGGGCGTCGAGCTGTGCGAGCCCGGGCTGCGGCGCGAGGTCACGGCTGCCCTCGTCCTCGCGGAGGACCCCGAGGAGCCGGCGCATCTCGGTGAGTGCCTGGCGGCCGGTCTGGGCGGTCGCGTCCATGGCGATCCGAGCCCGCTCGGGGTCCTCGCAGACCGCGTACCCGGCGCCGTCGGCGAGCGCGATCATGACGGACACGTTGTGGGCGACGATGTCGTGCATCTCGCGGGCGATCCGGGCGCGTTCGGCGGCGGCCGACAGGCGGCCCTGCTGATCGCGCTCGGTCTCCAGGCGTTGCGCGCGTTCGCGCAGGGACTCCACGAGGGCGCGACGGCTCTGCGTGCTCGACCCCATGACCGCAGCGGCGACCGCCAGGCCGGAGAGCCCGATGAAGGCGCGCATGCCGTCGCCGCCGGATCCGGCCCAGCGCAGCACCGCCGCGAAGATGCCGACCTCGAGGACGACGGTGGCCGTCGCCGCCACGAGGGCCCGCTGGGTGACCGCCACGCCGTAGAGCGCGACGAGCAGCGCCGCGTCCCCGAAGGCGCGAACGCCGAGCGCCCACTGCACGCCGGCCACCGCCGCGATCAGGACGAGCACGCCCAGCGGCCACCGGCGGCGCACGAGCAGCGGCAGCGTCAGCGCGATGCTGAAGAGGCGCGCGTGCGAGGTCGTCGCCATGTCCCCGACGTGCGGCGGGACGAGCGGCAGCAGGAGGAGCAGGACGAGCGCAGCGTCGCCGAGCATCGGGCGGCGCCGCTGCAACGCGACCGCCCGCTGGAGCGCCTGGCTGATCGCGCGCGACACCCGGTCCACCGTAGCGTCAGGCGTCGCGCCGGACCATCTGGACCGCGGCCGCCGCGATGACCACGGCCGTGTAGACGCAGAAGACGGCGAACCCGCCCCACGTCGAGAGGTGGTGGGAGTTCTCGAACGTGCTCGTCGTCACCGTGAAGCCGGCGTTCAGCGGCAGGTACGGGTTGATCGTGTCGGCGAGGCTGTGCGGCAACAGTGCGGTCACGCCCGGGAGGACGAAGAGCAGCCCGACGAACGACGCGATCCCGCCGGCCGTGTTGCGCACGAGCGCACCGAGCCCGACGCCGAGCGCGCCAAGGACGGTGAGGAACAACGCGGTGCCGACGACGGCGCGCAGCGCGTGCGGGTCCCCGATCGCGTGCTGCTGGTGGTGCTGGGTGACGATCGCCTGGACCGCGAAGAACGAGATGAACGTGGAGACGAGCATCAGGACGAACGTCACCGCGGTGAACACGCCGAGCTTCGCCCACAGGACCGGCAGGCGCTTGGGCACCGCCATGAGGCTCGAGCGGATCATGCCGGTCGAGTACTCGCCGCTGATGACGAGCACCCCGAGGACGCCGATCGCAAGCTGCGCGAGGTGGTAGCCGCCCACGCCGGTGTCGATCGAGTCGTAGACGGCGCGGTCGTGGGCGGACATGCTGCCCCAGCGGCTCATCTGCACGGCAGAGATCCCGATGCCGAGCGCGACCATCGCCACGACGGCGAACAGCAACGACCAGCGCGTCGAGCGCAGGGACCACAGCTTGGTCCACTCGGCGCGGGCGACGCGGGCCTGCGTGACACGGCCGCGGAAGGCCGTCGTGGTAGGGGCGGGCGGGGCGGTCACGGTGCTCATGCGACCAGCTCCAGGTCGGCCGCCGCCGCGGGTGCGGACGCCGTGCGGTACTCGACCGCGTCGCCGGTCAGTCGCATGTATGCCTCCTCGAGTGAGGCGCGCTGCGGCGTGAGCTCGTGCAGGACGATGTGCGCCGCGGCCGCGAGCTCCCCGATGCGCTCGGCGGCCAGCCCGCGGACCTCGAGCACCTCGGCCTCTTCGCTGCGGACGCTGACCCCGGGTCCCGCGAGCGCGGCGCGCAGCGCGGCGGCCTGCGGCGAGCGCACAAGGACGGCCGAGTCCGCCGATGCCTGGGAGACGACCTCGTCGACGGTCGTGTCGGCGATCAGCCGGCCACGCCCGACGATGACCAGATGCTCGGCGGTGAGCGCCATCTCGCTCATGAGGTGGGAGGAGAGGAAGACGGTCTTGCCCTCATCCGCCAGACGCCGCAGGAGCTCGCGGATCCACTTGATCCCCTCGGGGTCCAGGCCGTTGGCCGGCTCGTCGAGGATCACCGTCTGGGGATCGCCGAGCAGCGCGGACGCGATCCCCAGACGCTGTCCCATGCCGAGCGAGAAGCCGCCCGCGCGCTTGCGGGCGACCTTCTGCAGCCCGACCATGTCGATGACCTCATTCACCCGAGGTGCGCCGATCCCGTGTGTCTGGGCCATCGCCAGCAGGTGATGGTACGCCGAGCGGCCGGTGTGCACCGCCCGCGCCTCGAGCATCGCCCCGATCTCGTGCAGCGGCGCATCGAAGTCGCGGTAACAGCGCCCATTGACCTGAACCGTCCCGCTCGTCGGGCGGTCAAGCCCGAGGATCATCCGCATCGTCGTCGATTTCCCAGCCCCGTTGGGTCCGAGGAAGCCGGTGACGATCCCCGGCTGCACCGTGAACGTCAGGTCGTCCACGGCGAGCTGCTCCCCGTAGCGCTTGGTCACATGGTCCACGGTGATCATGCCACCGATGATGGAGACGCAAGCCCCGTCTGGCTATGCGCCGCAGGGATGGACCTGCCGCCGCGCGCTAGCGACAAGGTCGCAGGCGGCATCCCTCGAAGGTCGTACGCAAGGCGCCGCTGGGCCGCCTGATGTCAGTGGTGGGGGCGGTCGTCGTCGGCCGTCGTCGTGAGGTGGCCCGCCGGGGCGGAGCTGGCCTGCGTCGCCGCCCCACGGCGTCGCAGCGTCAGCGTCAGGAGCGTCGGATGTCCGGTGTGGGTGATCGCCAGCCGCCCGCCCTCGGCGTGCGCGAGTGAGCGGGCGAGCGCCAGCCCGATGCCGTGGCCGTCGCTGCGGCCGCTCCGCCGCTCGAACGCGGCGTCGGCGGGCTCGGGGAATCCAGGGCCGTGGTCACCGACGTCGATGGCGATCCACTCGTCGTTGATGTCGCGGAGCGTGAGCGACACCGGTCCGGACCCGTGGGTGAGCGCGTTGGCCAGCAGCACGTCGAGGATCTCCTGGATCACCGCGGGGGCGGCGTGGACGGACGGGGGCCTGGGCGGCCGGTCGACGGTGAGCCGTCGTCCTTCGGCGGCGAGCGGGCCGTGCCACCGGGCCTCCGTGACCGCCAGGACGCTCGTGATGTCGCTGGTGACCTTCGTGCGGGGAACGTCGCGTGCCACGGTCAGAAGCGTCTCGATCGTCTGCTCGAGCCGGTCGACCTGGACGACGGCCCGGTCGAGCTCGCTCGTGGCGTCGGTGGTGAGCTGCAGCGCTTCGAGCTCCAGGCGCAGGGCGGCCAGCGGGGTGCGTAGCTGGTGGGAGGCGTCGGCGCTGAACGCGCGTTCGCGGCTGATGAGCTCGTCGAGGCGTGCGGCGCTGAGGTCCAGCGCATCGGCGACGGCGTCGACCTCGGCGATGCCGCCGCGGGGGCCCTGACGGAGAAGTCCCCGTCGCCGAGGCGTCGCGCCGCCATGGCGACGCGTTCCAGGGGCTGAGCCAGCCGGCGTCCGAGGAGCAGCGCCGCGAGCAGGGCGAGGAGCACGACCCCGGCGGCGGCCGCGAGTGTCAGCCACGCGCGATGTGCCCGGCTTGCCACGGCGTGATCAGCTCGCTGTGCCCGGATCGCACCGGTGACGCGCTCGCCGGTCAGGAGCGGGACGGCCACGATGAGTTGACCGCCGCCGGTGCGGCTCGTAGGGCGGCGGCGAGAGACGGCGTCGAGCACCACGGCGTCGGCGTGAGGCGGCCCGCCTGCCGCCGGCGCCGAGGCGACGCGGCGGCCGGCGGCGTCGTAGACGGCGAGGCGGTCGCTGGCGTGCGGGAGCTCGACCGGGTCGCCCGCGGTGGTGCTCAGGTCGATCAGGCGGGCGGCGGCGACGGTGTCGCGCTGCAGGCGTAGGAGTTCCTGGTCGCGGTAGCTGTCGCGCAGGACGATGCCGAGCGGTAGCGCGAACAGCGTGACCGCCGCGCCGGCTACCAGGACGATCGCGAGGGTCAGCCTGCGGCGCAACGCGGTCAGGCCTCCAGGCGGTAGCCGATGCCGCGCAGGGTGGTGACGGTGGCGTTCGTGAGTTTGCCGCGCAGGGTGAGGATGTGGTTGTCGAGCGTTTTGGTCGAGCCCATCCACTCGGTGTCCCAGACCTCGCGCATGATCGTCTCGCGGGTGACCACCCGTCCGGCGTGGTCGGCGAGCAGCAGCAGCAGGTCGAACTCCTTGGGGCGCAGCGCCAGGTCGTGGCCGCCGTCGCGCACGCGGCGGGCGTCGCGGTCGATCTGCACTCCGGCGGCGTGCAGCAGCGGCGGCCGGTCGCTCTCCTCCGGAGCCGTCGCGACGCGTCGCAGGTGCGCGCGGACTCGTGCGAGCAGCTCGGAGAGCTTGAACGGCTTGACGAGGTAGTCGTCGGCGCCGGCGTCCAGGCCCGCGACCACGTCGAGTTCCTGGTCGCGCGCGGTGAGGATGAGGATCGCCAGGTCCGGGCGCGCGGCGCGCAGGCGGCGGCAGACGTCGACCCCGTCGATGTCCGGGAGGCCGAGGTCCAGCAGCACCAGGCCCGTCCCATCCGAGGCGGCGCTGAGGGCGGGCCGGCCCGCAGCGACACGGGTGACGCGGTAGCCCTGGGCGTCGAGCACGCGAACCAGGCCCTGGGCGATGGCGTCATCGTCCTCGACGACGAGGATGCCGGCGGCGGTCACCAGCTGACCGTATCGGGCCATCCGCGCCGGTTCGCGGGAAGCCCGCGAGGTTTGACCTGGCGTTGACCTTCCCGGGACCGGGCGGTGACCTGCCGCTCGTACCGTTCCGGCGTGATGTCCCACCTTCAAGGCCCCGGAGGCCCCATGCGCTCCCCGCTTCTCGCTCTCGCCGCCGTCGTCATGGTCGCCTCGGGGGTAAGCGCCTGCGGCTCGTCATCGGGATCGAGCAGTTCGGGGGCTGGCCAGGCGAAGACGGTCAACCCCAACGGACCTGAGGTCAGTCCGGCCGGCGACATCCCCGACAACCAGGCGTACGTCGCCTACAGCCCCCCGGGGTCGGGGTTCTCGGTGAAGGTGCCCGAAGGGTGGGCGCGGACCACGCCGGCCAAGGGCGTGACGTCGTTCACGGACAAGCTCAACCGGGTGCGGATGGAGCAACGGAGCGCGACCTCGGCGTTGACGCTCGCCGGCGCACGGCATTCGGTGATCCCCGCGCTCGCGAGGAGCGTCCCGGGTTTCAAGGTCGGCACTGTCTCGACGGTCTCGCGGGGTGCGGGCAGCGCGATCCGGATCACCTACCAGGCGGCTTCTCCCGTGGATCCGGTCACCGGCCGCTCGCACACCGACTCGGTCGAGCGCTACGTGTTCTTCCATCATGGCCGCCGGGTGGTGCTGACGCTGTCGGGCCCCAAGGGCGCCGACAACGTCGACCCGTGGAAGATCGTCACCGACTCACTGCGGTACACGCGATGAGCGCGCTGATCGAGGCCGAGAACCTCTACCGCTTCTACCACGCCGGCGATGACGAGACGCTGGCGCTCCGCGGCGTCTCACTGACCTTGCAGCCCGGCGACCTCGTGGCGGTCACCGGGCCCTCTGGCTCGGGCAAGTCGACCTTGCTTGCCTGCCTGGCGGGGCTGGACGAGCCAGATGGAGGCACCGTCACGCTCAACGGCGAACGGCTCTCACGCCGTCCCGAAGCCGACCGCGCGGACATCCGCTCGCGCAAGCTCGGGATGCTCTATCAGCACACCAACCTCGTCGGGCATCTGTCGGTCGACGCGAACGTCGTGCTGGCGCAGCAGATCGGGCAGCGCCGGACGAATGCGGCCTGGCGACATGAGCTGCTCGGACGCTGCGGGATCGCCGCCCGCGCCGGGGCGCGGCCGTCGCAGCTGTCGGGAGGTGAGCTTGCGCGCGCGGGCCTGGCGGTCGCGCTGGCGAACGACCCGCTGGTGCTGTTGGCCGACGAACCGACCGGCGAGCTCGACGACAGCACCGCGGCACGCATCCTGGCGCTGCTGCGCGAACGCGCCGACACCGGACAAGCGATCCTGCTCGTGACCCACAACCCCGACGTCGCCTCCACCGCCGACCGCGAGATCCGCCTGCGCGACGGGCGGATCGAGCCCCGACCCGAGGTCACCGCATGAGCCCCGCAGAGCCGCTCGTCCGCTGTACCCAGGCCGCCCGCACGTTCGGGCAGGGCCGAACGGCGACCGTCGCGCTGTCGCCGACCGACTGCGTCGTCCTTCCCGGCGATCGCATCGCGCTCGTCGGCCCCTCGGGCTCGGGCAAGTCCACCCTGCTGCACCTCATGGCGGGCCTGGACGACCCCACCCGCGGCGAGGTGACCTGGCCGGCCATCGGCAGCCGAGACGACCTGCGGCCCGGGCACGTGGCCGTGGTCTTCCAGGGCCCGACGTTGCTGGCACCGCTCACGGTCATCGAGAACGTCGCGCTGCCCCTCATCCTCGATGGCGACACCGATGCCCGCGCACGTGCCACAGCGCGTGAGGCATTAGGGCTCCTGGGGCTCGCCGGGTTGGCCGACAAGCTGCCCGAGGAGATCTCCGGCGGCCAGGCCCAGCGCGTCGCCGTAGCCCGCGCACTCGCCGGGCGACCGGCACTGATCCTCGCCGACGAGCCGACCGGCCAGCTCGACCGCGCGAGCGGCCAAGTCGTCACCGACGTGCTGCTGCAGGCCGCCGACCACGCTGGAGCAGCACTGGTCATCAGCACCCACGACATGTCGATCGCACAGCGGTTCGCCGTCTGCTGGCAGCTGCACTCCGGGCAGCTCACCCGCACGACCGCCGACCTTTCGGATCCCGCCGCTGCATCGATCGAGGAGTCCTCATGGTCACGCTGACCTGGCTACGCGGCCTGCTGTTGCACCGCCGGGGCCGCATTCTGTCCACTGCGCTCGGCGTCGCCGTCGGAGTCGCACTGATCGCATCGATCGGCACCTTCCTCTCCGCGACGACCTCGAAGATGACCAGCCGCGCCAGCGCCGCAGTGAGCGTCGACTGGCAGGTCCAGGCCGCCAAGGGCGCCGACCCCGCGCGTCTGCTGACCCAGGTCGAGCAGTTCAGCGGCGTCACCGCCGCCAAGCCCGTCTCCATCGCCGACACGACCGGCCTGACCGCCACCACCACCACCACCGGCGGAGTACGCAGCAGACCGGCCCCGGCAAGGTCATCGGCCTGCCCGCCGGGTACGCGAAGACGTTCCCGGGCGCGCTACGCGGGCTCGCGGGCACCGGCAGCGGCGTGCTGCTGGCCCAGCAGACCGCCGCCAACCTCCACGCCAAGCCCGGCGACACGGTGCGCATCGGACGCGCCGGCCTCCCGGCGGCGAGCGTCCGCGTCGACGGCGTCGTCGATCTACCGCAGGCCGACTCGTTCTTCCAGCAGGTCGGCGCACCCGTCGGCGCGCAGCCCCAGGCGCCGCCGGACAACGTCATCCTGCTCCCCCAGCGCACCTTCGCCCAGCTCGAGGCCCCCGTCGCGCGGCTGCGCCCCGACCTGGTGGTGACGCAGATCCACGCGTCGCTCTCGCGGGCGCTCCCAGGCTCGCCCAGCGCGGCATACACCCAGGTCTCCGGCCACGCGCGCAACCTCGAGACCAAGCTCGCCGGCACCGGACTGGTCGGCGACAACCTCGGCACCGCCCTGGACCAGGCACGCAAGGACGCCCTCTACGCCCAGCTGCTGTTCCTGTTCCTCGGCGTCCCCGGCGCGATCCTCGCCGCCCTGCTCACCGCCTCCATCGCCTCCGCCGGCGCAGACCGCCGCCGCCGTGACGCCGCGCTGCTACGCACCCGCGGCGCCAGCACCCGTCGTCTGATCAGCGTCGCGCTCGGCGAGACTGCACTCGCCGGCGGGCTGGGCGTCGCCGCGGGACTCGCAGCCGCGCTGATCATCGGATCGACGACGTTCGGAACAACGCGCTTCGGCGCCTCAACGCTCGCCGCGCTGCTGTGGGGCGGCGGCGCTGCCCTCGGTGGCCTATCGATCGCCTCCGCCGCCATCGCCGTGCCCGCCTGGCGTGATGCCCGCTCACTGACAGTGGCCGGGCAGCGCGCCACCGTCGGGCGCCGCGCCCGCAGCCCCTCGTGGGCCCGCTACGGCATGGACTTCATCGCGCTGGCCGCGTCCGGCCTGGTGTTCTGGCAGGCGTCAAAGAACGGCTACAACCTCGTCCTCGCCCCCGAAGGCGTCCCGCAGATCTCCGTCAACTGGTACGCACTCGCCGCACCCGTGCTCGGCTGGATCGGTGCCGGCCTGCTGACCTACCGCATGGCCGACCTGGTCCTCGTCCGCGGCCGCACTCCTCTGGCGCGGCTGCTGAAACCGCTCGGCGGCCAACTGGCACCGACGGTCGCCGCGACGATGGGCCGCCAGCGACGGCTGCTGGCCGGGGCCGTCACGCTGCTCGCGCTCACCGCGGCCTTCGCCGGCTCCACCTCGGTCTTCAACGCCACCTACCAGCAGCAAGCCGAAGCCGACGCGCGCCTGACCAACGGCGCCGACGTCAGCGTCACCGAGTCCCCGGGAACCCTCGTCGGCCCCGACGGTGCGAGCGCCCTGGCCAAGGTCCCGGGCGTGCGGAGCGTCGAACCGCTCCAACATCGCTACGTCTACGTCGGCGCCGACCTGCAGGACCTCTATGGCGTACGGCCCCGGTCGATCCTCTCCGCGGGCAAGCTCCAAAACGGCTGGTTCGTCGGAGGCAGCGCAAGACAACTGATGCGTACGCTGCAGGCCCGCCCCGACAACCTGCTCGTCTCCCAGGAAACCGTCAAGGACTTCCAGCTACGCCCCGGCGACACGATCCGCCTGCGCCTGCAGGACGGCGTCACGAAGCAGCTCAAGACGATCCCCTTCCACTACGTCGGCGTGGCCAAGGAGTTCCCCACCGCACCCAAGGACTCCTTCCTGATCGCCAACCAGAGCTACATCGCCAAGACCACCGGCTCTGCTGCCGTCGGCACCCTCCTGGTGCAGACCGACGGCACCAGCCCCGCGACCGTCGCCGCCCGGATCCGCAAGCAGGTCGGCACCAGCGCAGCGGTGACCGACATCGTCACCCAGCGCAAAGTGGTGGGCTCGAACCTCACCGCCGTCGAGCTCGGCGGCCTGACCACGGTCGAGCTCGGCTTCGCGCTGATCCTCGCGATCGCCGCCTCCGGCCTCGCCCTCGGCCTCGGCTTCCACGAGCGCCGACGGTCCTTCGCCATCGCCAGCGCCCTCGGCGCCAAGAGCCGCCAGCTCGGCGCGTTCGTCTGGGGCGAATCGGCCTTCGTGACGATCGGCGGCCTCGCCCTCGGAGCCGCGATAGCCGTCGGCATCACGGACATGCTCATCAAGGTCCTGACCGGCGTCTTCGATCCGCCACCGGACTACCTCTCGATCCCCTGGGGCTACCTCAGCACCGTGCTCGGCCTCACCGTCGCCGCAGCCGCCGCCGCCGGGATCGTGACCCTACGTGCCTTGCGGCGTCCCGCCGTCGAGGAACTCCGCGACCTGTAGAGCGAGCGTCCATGCCCCCGTGGGCGGCCGGCGCTGCCGCGTAGGCTCGAGCGCAACCGTCGGGGCCGGTCGTCGCGTAGGGCACCGCCGCGGTCCGGCGTGAGCGTTGGCTGCTGGGGCGCGGGCCGGCCTCGTCCCGGCGGCCGATCAGCCCGCGCTGTCGACCACCGTCAGGGGGACCTTCAGGTGGGCCAGGCGGTGCGGGAGATCGACGTGGAACCATCGCTCGATCGGGTGCGACGCCTGCGAGAGGATGATCTCGTCGATCGGCTCGTGGAACATCACGCCGTCCACGACGTCCATCGGGTCGTGGCGGATCGACACCGAAGCGATCACCGGGCCACCGGCGGCCTCCTCGATGGCGGGCAGCGCCTCGGTCAGCGCTCGCTCGGCTTCGGCGGCCTTGTCGCGCCGCTCGGGGTGCATCGGGTGCCACTCGGCCGGGGCCGGGTTGGGGACGACGAAGCGGAACTGCGCCGGGCCGCGCGCGGCACGCTCGCGCATCGCTTCCAGCAGGGCCGGGTCGGTCGCGGTGCGGTCGGCGAGGACGAGGATACGCGCGGGTTTCTCGGTGGTGCTCACGGCGGGACTCCTTCTTGGCGGGTGACCGGGCTCAGGGCGCGGACAGAGGGGCGAGACGGGCCGGCAGCGGTACCACCTACCGGGGCGGAGCTCAGACGGCGGGGGCCTCGGCTTCGGGCGGCGTCTGGTCGACGCGCGTGATGCTGAGGTAGACGACGAGCGCGAGGATCGTCCCGAGGAAGATGTAGCTCGTCGTGTTCGTGCCCGGCGCGAGGCCGCCGTCGGCCTTGGCCTGGGACATGTAGTCGCCGATCGACGCGCCGAGCGGCCGGGTCAGGACGTACGCGGCCCAGAAGGCGAAGATCGCGTTGAGGCCGAACTTCAGGTGCGCGACGGTGATGACCGCGATCGAGCCGCCGAAGAGGATGATCGACTTCCAGTACCCCAGGCCGCTCGTCTCGGCGATGTAGTCGCCGGCGGCGGTGCCCAGCGCGAAGGTGAACAGGACGGTCACCCAGTAGAAGACCTCGCGGCGGAGGGTGACGATCGAGTGGATCGACAGCGTCCGCTCCACGCCGTACCAGATCGCGAAGCTCGCGAGCGTGGCGATCGAGAAGATGATCGTCGTCGTGTGCAGCGCGACCCCGTGGTTGTCGACGAGGTTGTCGGTGATGAGCGTGCCGACGACGCTGATGAGGACGATCCCGGCCCAGTAGAAGAGCGGGATGTACTTCTTGAAGGCGAAAACGAAGACGAGGACGGCGACGAGGATCGCGCCCGTGTAATACGCAAGCGTCGCGTCGCTGAGGTTGTACCTGCTCGAGAGGTTGTCCGCCCCCGTCTCGCCGACCGTCGTGCAGAGGATCTTGATGATCCAGAAGTAGATCGTCACCTCGGGAACCTTGTTCAGCAGGTTCTTTCCGAACAGCCGGTGCCCCGCAATCGGCACCTCGCGCGAATCAGTGCTCATGTGCGGCAGGCTCCCAGCCACGACCTGATCAGTTCCTGAGCGGGCGGAGGCAGAGGCGTGCGCCGGCGAGCCACCGGCGGCCCGGACTACGCTGGGGTGGTGGGCTCGCGCATCCTCGTCGTCGACGACGACCCGTCGGTCCGGCGGATGCTCGCGCGGACGCTGGCGGCGGACGGGCACGAGGTCGAGGCCGTCGCCGACGGCGGCCAGGCCCTGGCGGCGGTCGAGCGGTGCGCACCCGAAGCGGTGGTGCTCGACGTCGCGATGCCGGGGCTCGATGGCCTTGCGGTCTGCCGCCGACTGCGGGCGCGCGGCGTCGTCGCGCCGATCCTCCTGCTCACGGCGCGGGACGAGATTGCCGATCGCGTGGCCGGCCTGGACGCGGGGGCGGACGACTACCTCGTCAAGCCGTTTGCGGTCGACGAGCTGCGCGCGCGGCTGCGGGCGATCGGTCGGCGCGGGCGGCCGCGGCCCGCCGACGCCGCGACGGTCTTGACGGTCGGGCGCCTCGTGCTCGATGTCGCGGCGCGGCAGGTGGTCTTCGCCGGCCGGCCGGTCGCTCTGACCGAGCGTGAGTGCGACCTGCTCGAGCTGCTGCTGCGCAACGCCGGTCAGGTCGTCACGCGGGAGGTCGCCCTGGAGCGGATCTGGGGGGCGGCGGTAGAGAACGTCGTCGACCGCTATGTCGCGCAGCTGCGCCGCAAGCTCGCCGACCCGGCGGTGATCCGGACCGTCCGCGGGGTGGGGTTCGTCCTGGACGCCGGATGACCGGTGGCCTCTCGCTGCGCCTGCGGGTGACGCTCGCCGCGGCGGTTGCGGTCTTCGTCGCCGTCGCGGGACTGGGCGTCGCGTCGCGCACGATCGTCTCTCACGAGCTGCGCCGGACGCTCGACGGAACGCTGCGCGCGCGGGCAACGGACGTCGCCCGGCTGAGCGCATCGGCGCCGGCGCTGCTGACGACGCCGGGAACACTCGACGCGCCGTTCGGCGGCCGGGACCTCACCGTCGAGGTGCTCGACCGGCGGCAGCGGATCGTGGCGCGCTCGTCGGCGCTCGGTGGACGGCTGCTCCCGACGGGGTCGCTCGTCCGCGCAGCGATCGAGCGCGGGCGCACCGGGTCGCTGACCGGCCGGCTCTCGGGCGAGTCCGTGCGGCTGTTCGTCGCGCCCCTCGCCGACCTCGGCGGCGGCCCGGCGGCGGGGGGTGCGGTCATCGTCGGGGCGTCGACCCGCGGGATCGACGCGACCAACGAGCGGCTGCGCCACCTCATCCTCGTCTTCGCACTGCTCGCCGGCGCGGCCGGCGCGGCGGCCGCGGCGCTGCTGACGCGGCGCGGCCTCGCGCCGCTGCGGCGGCTCGCGGCGGAGGCGTCGCGGATCGCGGCGCGCGGGGACGCCGAGGCTAGGCTCCCGGCCGGCGGGCCAGGGGAGGTCGGGGCGCTGACGGACTCGCTGAACGCGATGCTCGCGGCGCTCGACCGGGCGCAGGCGACCGAGCGGCGCTTCCTGGCCGACGCGTCGCACGAGCTGCGCACGCCGATCACGGCGCTCGCCGGGAACGCCGAGTACCTCGCGCGGCACGGCGCGGACCCGGCGGTCGTGGCCGACCTGCAGGCCGACGCGCGGCGGATGGCGCGCCTGGTCGACGATCTGCTCGCGATCGAACGCGGCCGTGCGGGCGGCCCGGGACCCGCCGCCGAGGCGGCGGTCGACGTCGCCGCGCTCGCCCGGGGCCTCGGGCAGGAGCCGGGCCACGAGCGCGTCACCATCGACGCGCCGGCGCCCGCGTGGGTCCGGGGCGACGCGGGCGCGCTGCGGCGGGCGCTCGGCAACCTCGTGGGGAACGCGCTCGTGCACGGCCCGGCCGGCGGCACGGTCCGCGTCACCGTCGGGCGCGATGGAGCCGGGGTGACGGCGACGGTTTGCGACGAGGGCGGCGGGCTGCCGTCCGCCGCAGCGGAGGACGCGTTCGATCGCTTCTGGCGGGGCGAGGACGCGATCGCGGCGGGCCGCCCGGGGTCCGGCCTGGGCCTCGCGATCGTCCGGGCTGCCGCGCGCGCCCACGGCGGCGAGGTCACCGTCGACGGGGCCACGTTCACGATCCGGCTTCCTGGCGCACCGGCGCCGAAATCGTCAGAGAGCCCTCACGATCGAGGGCTAGGTTGAGGACATGAGCTCACTGCGCCGCATGTCGACCGAGCGCCTGCTGGCCGTCTCGGGCGGCCTCGTCGTCCTCGTCATCGCGGCGGCCGTCCTGGCCTCGAGCGCGCTGTCGAGCGGCGGCGCCAAGCCACCGGCGAAGCCGCTGGCGGCCGCCCTCCATGCCGCGCTGACCGCGCCGAAGGTCCCCGGGCTGAGCGCGCGGGTCACCTTCACCGACAAGCTCGTCGACTCCTCGAGCCTGCCGACGGGCAGCCCGCTGCTGAAGGGCGCCAACGGCCGGCTGTGGGCGTCCGGTGACGGCCGCGTACGCCTGGAGCTGCAGTCCGACAACGGCGACACGCAGCTCGTCGTCGGTCGCGACAAGGTGACGCTCTACGACCAGCAGTCGAACTCCGTGTACGAGGCGAAGCTCCCCGCCGACGCGGGCGCCGCCCACCCCTCCGGCGCGAAGGCGGACGCGCACGGCGTCCCGACGATCGCGGACGTCGAGCGCAAGCTCACCGAGGCGGCGGGCAAGCTCGACCTGTCGGGCGCGATGCCGTCCAACGTCCACGGGATCTCCGCCTACACGCTCCGGATCGCGCCCGCCCACGACGGCGGCCTCGTCGGCGCCGCCGAGGTCGCCTGGGACGCTGCCACCGGCGTGCCGCTGCGCGCCGCGGTGTACCAGCAGGGCTCCTCGAGCCCGGTGCTCGAGCTCGCGATCACCGACCTGAGCTACGGCACCGTCGCCGAGCGTGACCTCGCCGTGGCACCGCCGGCCGGCGCGAAGATCACGAGTATCGACCTCGCCTCCAAGCTCGGTGGCCACGACAGCGGCGGCGAAACCGGCAAGTCGAAGAGTGCCGACCCGACGGGCGCCAAAGCGGTCGCGGCCGCCGTCCCGTTCACCCTCAGCGCCCCGGCGACCCTCGTCGGCCTGCCCCGCCAGGCGGTCCGGCTCGTCCACCTCGGCGACGGGAAGAGCGGCGCCCTCGTCACGTACGGCAAGGGCCTTGGCGGGATCGCGATCCTCCAGACCGCGGGCGGCGGGCACGTGACGCTGCCGCTGCTCGCGCGCCGTCACCACGGCGAGGGCGGCAGCGGCCTGCCGCAGGTCTCCGTCAACGGCACGAGCGCGGACGAGCTCGCGACCGCCCTCGGCACCGTCCTGCGCTTCGAGCGCGGCGGCGTGCAGTACGTCGTCGCCGGGTCCGTGCCTCCCGCCGCCGCCGAGGCCGCGGCCCGGGGCCTGTGAGCATGTCCGACGCGGGCGCGCCTCCGGTCCAGGCCCGGGGGCTCGTGAAGCAGTACGACGACGTCACTGCCGTCGCGGGCGTCGACCTCACCGTCGAGCGCGGCGACGTCTACGGCTACCTCGGTCCGAACGGCGCCGGCAAGACGACGGTGCTGCGCATGCTGCTCGGGCTCATCCGCCCGACGTCGGGTGAGGCGCGCCTCTTCGGCCGCGACCCGCTCGTGGAGGGCGCGCGGGCGCTGGACGGCGTCGCCGGCTTCGTGGAGGCGCCGCGCTTCTACCCGTACCTCAGCGGTCGCAAGAACCTCGAGATGCTCGCGGCGCTCGACGGGCACGGGGCGGCCGGGCGCATCGACGCGGCGCTCGACATCGTCGAGATGGCCGACCGCCAGAAGCACCGCGTGGGCGGCTACTCGCACGGCATGCGCCAGCGGCTCGGCGTCGCCGCCGCGCTGCTGCGCGACCCGAAGCTGCTGCTGCTCGACGAGCCCGCGACCGGCCTCGACCCGGCCGGCATGCGCGACATGCGCGCGCTCGTCGCGCGCCTCTCGTCGGAAGGGACGACTGTTCTGCTGTCGAGCCATCTCATGCCCGAGGTCGAGGAGCTCTGCAACCGCGTGGCCATCGTCCGCACCGGCCGGATCGTCTACGAGGGCGACATCACCTCGCTGCGGGCGCGGGCCGGCAGCCACTGGCGGCTGCGCACGACGGAGGACGAGCGGGCGCGCCGCGTCGTCGAGGCCCAGCGCGGCATCACCGCCGTGGCCCACGACCCGGACACGCCGTCGGCGCCCGGGGCGCTGCGCTTCGAAGGGGAGGAGGCCGCCGTCGGCGAGCTCTCGATCGCCCTCGTCGAGGCGGGCCTCGGCCTGCTCGAGCTGACCCCGGTCCGCGCGACGCTCGAGGACGTGTTCTTCACGCTCACCGAGGACGGCGCGGCCGTCCCGCCATCGTCCCCCGCGGACTCCGATGCGGTGGCCGCCTGATGCCGGCGCTGCGCATCGTCTACGCCTGGGAGCTGCGCAAGCTGCTCGCCCAGAAGCGCACGTACCTCGGGCTCGGCGCCGCCGTCCTCGTCCCGCTCGTCTTCGCCGGCGCGCTGCTCGTCCAGAACGGGCAGCCGAACGACGTCGCCTTCGGGCGCTACGTCCGCCAGAGCGGCCTCGCGATCCCGCCGGTCCTGCTCATCTTCGGCTCGATCTGGCTGTTCCCGCTCATCGCGTCGCTCGTCGCGGGGGACATCGTCGCCGCCGAGGACCACAACGGCACGCTCAAGACGATCCTCACGCGCTCGACCGACCGCTCGCGGATCTTCGTCGCCAAGGTGCTCGCGGCGGCAACTTATGCGTTCGTCGCCCTGACCGCGATGGGGGTCGTCGCGCTCCTCGCCGGCATCGCCGTCTCGGGCCTGCACCCGCTCGTCACCCTCTCGGGGACGACCGTCTCCTCCGCGAAGGGCATCGAGCTCATCGCGGCGAGCCTCCTCGTCTACATGATGCCGCTGCTCGGGATCGTCGCGATCGCGTTGCTACTCAGCGTCCTCACCCACAACTCGGCTGCCGCGGTCGTCGGGGCGCTGATGATCTCCCTCATCCTGCAGCTCGTGACGATCCTCCCGGGGCTCGGCTCGCTGCAGCCGTACCTGCTGACGACGCAGTTCAACGCGTGGCAGGGCTTCCTGCGCACCCCGGTGGACTACGCGCCGGTCGTCCGCGCCGCCTGGGTCTGCGCGCTGTACGCGGTGCCGGCGCTCGCGGTCGCGTTCAGCTCGTTCATGCGCCGCGACGTCACGGGCGGCTGAGTGGACCGTTGGCGCTTGGGCGTGCTCGCGGTGGCGGGCACGCTCCTCGTTCTGCTCGTCGCCGCGCAGCTCGTGCTGCCGAAGGTCGCCGCGCACCTGCTCCGGGGCCGCCTCGCGGGGGAGGCCGTCGTCGCGCGCGTCCACGTCTCCGCGTTCCCCGCCGTGAAGCTCCTGTGGGGGCAGGCGGACCGCGTGGACGTCCACCTGACGAGCCTGCGCGTCTCCCAGGCGCGGGTCGGCGCGCTGCTCGCCCAGGCGAAGGACGCCCGGACGGCGGACGTCACGATCGACCGGTTCCAGGACGGTGTGCTGCGCCTGCGCGCGCTCCGGCTGCACGAGGACCACGGCGCGCTGCGCGCGTCCGCCTATCTCGCGGCGACCGACCTGCAGCGCGCCCTGCCACCCGGGTTCGCGGTCAGCCCGGTCGCCAGCGGCGGCGGGCAGCTGGTCCTGCGCGCGACGGCCTTCGGCCTCGGCGTGGACGCCGTCGTGGCGGCGGTCGACGGCGCGCTCGTCGCCCAGCCGAACCTGCCGCTCGTCGGCAGCCTCGCCGGCCTGACGCTGTTCTCCGACCCGCGCGTGTCAGTCTCCGGGGTGGGCGCGACGACCCGCACCGGCGGCTATGGCCTGACGGCGGCGGGTCGGCTCGAGGGCTGAGCCTTGATCCACCGTTCCGCCGGACGGTTCGCTTAAGTGACCTCCCAAGCAGGGCTTGAAAGCGACAGATTGCGCCTGTCGCGGCTCTGCTCAGGAGGTCACCCTCATGGTGAACGAGTCGGCGGTCGTGGTGTTCGATGATGCGCGGGCGGTGGCGAACGCGGGCGTGATGCTCCCGGCACTGCTCGCCGGCCGCCTCGGCCTGGAGGCGCTGGTCGACGATTGTGTTGATCTCGGCGACCGTCCGGGCGCGGCGAACCCGGGCCGGAAGGTCATGACGATGTGCTCGGCGATGGTTCTCGGCGCGGACTGCATCGATGACTGCGACCTGCTTCGGTCGGGGCAGACCGCGGCGGTGCTCGGGCATCGTGTTGCGGCGCCCTCGACCTTGGGGACGTTCCTGCGGGCGTTCACGTTCGGGCACGTCAGGCAGCTGGACCGGGTGCTCGGCCTCGCGCTTGAACGCGCGTGGGCGGCGGGCGCCGGCCCGGGCGATCAGCGGCTGGTGATCGACGTTGATTCGTTCGTCGGTGAGGTCCACGGCTACAAGAAGCAGGGCGCGGGCTACGGCTACACCCGCCAGCTCGGCTACCACCCACTCCTGGCGACCCGCGCGGACACCGGTGAGGTCCTCCACATCCGGCTGCGAAAGGGCTCGGCGAACACCTCCCGCGGCATGCTCCGCTTCTGCGAGGAGCTCATCGCCCGCGTTGACCGCGCCGGCGCCACCGGCCAGAAGCTCATGCGCACCGACTCGGGGTTCTGGGCGAAGAAGACGTTCGTGCGGCTTGACCGGGCCGGCTGGCAGTTCTCGATCGGGATCCGCATGCAGCCCCATGTTCGCGCGCTCGTAGAAGCGATTCCCGAGGACGCCTGGGCCACGTTGGAGGACTACCCCAAGACGTCGATCGCGCAGATCGCCGAGACGACGATCGGCGACTTTCGGATGATCGTCAGGCGGGTTCGCACGCTCTCCCAGCAGGGCGAGTTGCTCCCGAGTTGGGAGCACTACCCGTTCGCCACCAACCGCACCGACGACCTCCAGATTGTCGAGGCCGAGCATCGCCAGCACGCCGTCGTTGAGCTCGCGATCCGCGACCTCAAAGACCAAGCGCTCGCGCACTTCCCTTCGGGCAAGTACAACGCCAACGCCGCCTGGACCGTCATCGCCGCGATCGCGCACAACCTGCTGCGCTGGACCCAGAAGATCGCCCTCCCCGACGCCACCACCCGCACCGCGCGGACCCTCCGCGCGCCTACGAGCACGGCGGCCTGGAGTCCTACGACTGCCGCAACACCGCAAACCCGCTCCTGGTCCCGGCCTTCGGTGCCGCCCCGGCCTGCAAGACGCAAGGCCCCTGGACGTTCAACGGCGTCAGCGCGTACTTCCCGCGGCTGCAGGCGGCGCCGCCGGCCACGAAGGCCCGGTAGAGGCCGATGAGAAAGCCCGGCGCGGTTGCGGGCGAACGCCGCGGAGCACCAACGAGATCCACACCTACCGAAGCCGACATGCCGACTCCTCAAGTCGAAGTCACCGTGGCTTCAGGATGCTCCGCTCACCGCAGAAATCGAGCCGTTTTCGCCGTGCTGAGTCAGGTGCATAGAGCACTTCAGCTTGCGTCACCGCGCGCCGTTCCAGCTTCCCGTCTCACGTAGCTCAGCCGCCGTCGATCGCACTGCTGCGAGGCCAGGGCTCGCCGCGGGGCGAGGGTGGCGCCGCGCCCTGCCGATCAGGTCGGTTTGTGGCGTGCAGCGTCGATCCGCGGGCGGATTACGGTGTCTGCGCGTGCCTGGCTGGCGGGGTCGGGTGCCAGTGAGCCGTGGACGGCGTCGAGGAACCGGGGCATCGCGGTGAAGGTGTTGAGTTGGTCGGCGATGTACGTGCGTATGTCGGTGGGGGCGGCGGCGATCTCGGCGGTGAGTTCGTGGCGGCCGTCGAAGAGGGCGAGGACGTCGGTGAGGTCGCGGCTGCCGAAGGGGTCTCCTTGGCCTCGGCCGGTGTAGGCCTCGAGCTTGGTGGCGAGGAGGTAGGGCGGGGAGACGGCGCGGATGGTGGTGCCGCTCGGCAGCTTCCTGGTCTGGGCGTGGGGGAGGGCCTGTCGTTGCCAGTGGTTCTCGAAGCCGAGGAGTGATGCGTCGGCGGGGATGGCGTCGAGGATGAGGTCGGTGCCGTGGTTCCAGCGGCCGATGATGCCGCTGTCGCGGTCTTCGCGGAAACCGCGGTCGCGGAGGGCTTGGTCAAAGCGGATGAGCTGGGGGCGGGTGGTGACTTCGACGATGACGTCTACGTCGATGGTGGGGCGTGGTGTCGGGGCGGCGGGGTCGGTGATCCACAGCACGATGGTGGCGCCGCCGACGAACACGACCTCGTCGCGCAGGTCTGCGAGCGCGGAGGCGGCGCGTTCGAGCAGCTCGATGCTCATGCTGGACTCACGGGGGTGGGGTCGAGGCGCTTACGGAGCTGGTCGGCGGCGACGCCGCGGGTGCGGGGGTCGCCGGCGCGGAGGGCGTCGAGCAGCGCGAGCCGCTCGCCGGTGAGTGGGTCGGCGCGGGCGGCGAGCAGTGCGGCCGGGTGAAGCGGCTCAAGGGCAAGGCCCCTGACGGTGCCGTCTGGAGCGGGCCACACCGGGGGCAGCGGGTCCGAGGATGCGAGCAGCTCGCGCAACGGGGCGGCGGCCCAGGCGGTGGGGACGCCGCGGACCTCGCCCTGGGGGCGGGCGGGGAAGACGTAGCGCAGCCCGTGGATGAGGAACTCCTCGGCGGCGCCCGCGATCACGCGCCGGCGCCCGGCGTCGTAGAGGCCGGAGTCGGCGAGCCGCGCAAGTGAACGGTGTACGGGTCCGGGCGCGAGGCCGAGGCCTTCGCCGAGCTCGCGCATCGTCCACCCCAGCGGTGCGCTGAGCAACTGCACGAGCACGACGATGTCCTGGCCTTTGAGCACGGCCACCACCTTACTTGTTCCATGTTCCGGAACATGGAACAGGTATTGCATGCACTCAGCATCACAGCCCGTCGGCGTCATCATCGTGCTGAGGGCTGGGGTCGGGCCGCGGCTGGAACGGGAGTCGCGGGGTGGGGGCGAAGGCCCGTTCCATGAGCGACTTCTCGTGCGTGCGGGGGGCGTAGTCGGCGTAGATGAGCGTCGTCTTGTAGTCGCGGTGCCCCATCCACTCCTGCAGTGTCCTGAGCGGGACACCCGCGGCGGCGGCCTGGGTGCCGAACGTGTGGCGCAGGTCGTGGAAGCGGACCTGCCTAACGCCGGCGGTCGTGAGGGCGTCCTTGAAGCGCTTTCGCAGCTTCGAGGTGTCCAGCACCGACCCGAGGACCGGGTGTCCGAACACGAGGGCGTCATCGCCGCGGTAGCTGGAGCGCTGATAGAGGCGCTCGAGCTCGGCGGCGGTGCGGTCGATGATCGGCACCGCTCGGCTTGAGCGCCGGGATTTCGGGGTGCCCCATTCGCCGCGGGAGTAGCTCACCCGCACGCGGATCACGCCCGCTGACCAGTCAACGTCACGCCATCTGAGGGCGACGAGTTCGCCTTGTCGCAGGCCGGTGGTGATCGCGGTGAGGTACAGCGGCCGGTCGACCCAGGCGAACTCGCTGTCGGCCGGCACCGCGCGCAGCAGCGCTTCGACTTCCTCGTGGGTGAGGAAGCGGATGTCGGCGTCGGTCTCCGGGTCGCGGGGCCGGTCCACGGCGGCGACGGGGTTTGCGTAGACCCATCCCTTTTTCATCGCGTGACGGAAGAGGCCGTGCAGGAACGGCAGCTGGTTTCCGACGGTCTTCGAGGCCAGGCCGTCGCGCTGCTTGACCAGCAGGTACTCGGAGACCAGGTGGGCGTCGATCCGCTCAAGGGCCCGGGCGCCGAAGAACGGGACCAAGTGGCGGCGCAGCATGATCTCGTAGTCCTGCAGGGTGGAGGTGGCGCCAAAGGGTCGCTTCGGTGATCGCCTGAGACCTCGATGCGGACATGTCACGCCCCGTCTCGCCAGGGGGCCTTTCGTGCGTCTGGCGCGCCGGGGCAGGTCCACTCGACAGCGAGGGGACGCGGCACGGGCCGCGGTCTCTGACGTCGTACGCTCGGTGCGGTCGCGGGTACAACGCGAACTCCCTCTGGCCGGCGTCACACCCGTTCCAGCGGCGAGTAGGGCGGCGCCGGCAGCTCCACGACGACAGGGTCTCGGGGTCGCACCTCGCCGCTGGCGACGACGATCGCCATGACGCCGGCCTTGCGAACCAGGTTGCCTGCTTCGTCACGGTCCAGCACCGCAGCCATGAGTCCGCGCTGCAGGTGGTCCAGCTGGGCGCACGGGTTGCGTAGCCCGGTGACCTCCACGACCGCTTGGTCTCCGATCCTGAGACGGCTGCCGGTCGGCAGGTCCAGCAGGTCGATCCCACGCGTCGTGACGTTCTCACCCATGGCGCCCGCACCGACCTCGAAGCCGCGCGCGCAGCTCGGCGTGGAGTTCGGCATGGATGAGGTGGACCTGTCGGAGGTTCGGCTGGCCTGGGTCGCGGGCCACGCGGGACCGGTGTCGGACCGTGCGCCCCGAGTGGGCGTCACCATCCACCCCGAGTCCGGCCAGCAGACGGATGCACGCCACGTTCGTCTTGCTGAACGCATGCTCCGGGGAGCGGCTGACCCCTTCCACGACCCCGGGCCCCAGGACGCTCGGCGGCAGATGCACGCCCCGAACTTACCCAGCCGGCCCCCGCATCATCCGGCCCGGCGACTGCCTGCACGCGGACCAGCGCGTCATCTGGGTAGGGGCACGATGTCATCGCCTCAGCGCGCGAGGCCTTCGGCCACGACCCTTGTCCGCGGCGGGGACGGTCGGAGTGGCGGGGACGGCTTGAGCGACCCGATTCATGGGTACGGCTCGGGAGCATGAGCGAAGATCTGACAAGACGCGGTCCGTGGGCGGGCCGTTATCCCGCCGCGGCAGCGATGGTGATGTTCGCCTTGATCCCGTACCTTGCGCTCTCGGCGGCGATCGGACCGGTGACCCCGATCATCGGGCGCGACCTGGGGATCAGCAACCAGGGCATGAGCCTCGCGTCGGGGATGGCCAACGCCGCCTACGCGGTCGGCACCGTGCTGGCGGTGCAGTTCGCCCAGCTGCTGCACCAGCGCAGGATGATGATCGTCTACGTCGCGGTGTTGGTCGTCGGTTCCGTCCTCGCGGCGGCTGCTCAGAACCCGGCCATGTTCATCGCAGGACACGTGCTTCAGGGCCTCTGCACGAGCCTCCTGCTCATCGCGGCGGTTCCACCTCTCGCCCTCGGTTTCGGTGCCTCGCGCTTCCGCGAGACGGCGATGATCATGAGCATGTGCATCTTCGGCGCCGTCACGCTCGGGCCGGCGATCGGCGGGCTCCAGGCGGAGTCACACGGCTGGCGCCCGTTGTTCTGGGGCGTCGCTGCCGTCTCGGCCGCTGCGCTCGTTCTCGCGGTCCTCACGTTCGAGGACGTCCCGCCCGCCGACCCGACGGCACCGCGCAGCCCGCTGCCGGTGCTGCTGGCGGCCGTCGGTTCCGCCGCAGCGTTTTTCGGGGCGTCCGAGCTCACCTCCCACCGGTTCCTCGAGCTGCGTACGGCGGGGATGCTGGTCGGCGGCCTCGCGGTCATCGTCGTTCTCATCGTGAGCCAGTACCGCTCCTCCCGGCCGCTGCTGACCATCCGGACGATGCTGACGAGCACGATCCCGGTGGCCGGCATCGTCCTCGCCCTGTTCGCCGCCGCGGCGTCGGTCTCGGCGACCGCGCTCACGGCCGCGCTGCTCGTGAACCGCTTCGGGCCGCTGCACATCGGGCTGCTCTACCTGCCCGAGCTCGCGGGCGCCCTCATCACCGCCTACCTCCTCGGTCACCTGATCGGCAGGCGGACCGTCCAGTACATGCCGCTGGTCGGCATGGGCTTCCTTGCCGCCGGCATCGGGGTGTTCCTCATCCGGGTCCCGGCGACGCAGGGCACCACGTTGATCGGCTCAGCCTTGACCGGCGTCGGCCTCGGCGCGACCGTCGCGCCCGCACTGTTCAACGCCGGCCTCTCGCTCCCGTCCGCCACCCTTCAGCGCGTGTTCGCGATCGTCGAGCTCCTGCGGGCGGTCGCCGCCTTCATGATCGCGCCCGTCTTCGCGCACTTCGCGCTCACCGTCGGGGGAGACCCGGTCACGGGCACGCGCATCGCCCTCTGGGTGGGACTCGGATTCGCGATCGCCGGCACGCTCCTACCGCTCGGGATCTACCTCCTGGGGGGCGCACGACCGCAGACGCCACAGCTCGAGGAGTTCGTCTCGGGCGACGAGCCCGCGTGGTACTCGCCCCCGTTGCTCGCCGCGTGGCGCGGCCGCGGACTCCGGGTTCGCCCGGCACGAGCGTCGGCACGATCCTGAGCTGGGGCCCTCCGCCGACGCCGTGCTCAGATGGCGGTAGTGACGCGACGCTCGGGTTCACGCGAAGCCGGGGCGTCCAGCCCTCGAACGTCGACCATCCCGCCTGGCCGGTGATCACCAACGTTCGCCCGTATGACCAGCTGCGCCTACAGAAAAAACAGCTATCGGCCGCCGAACCTGGTTACGCTAAGCGTGACCCCACAAAAGGAGGCCCATCGTGAGCTTGGTAATTCGGTTCTCGCCCGCGTCTTTGACCGCAGAGCAGTACGACGAGGTTGTCCGTCGGCTCACGGAGGCGGGGGTGTTTCCAGCAGACGGGCTCGACTACGAGCTTTGCTTTGGCTCGGAAGGCAACCTCAAGGTCAGCCAGGTCTGGGATTCGCACGAGCAGCTCGAGGCGTTCGGAGAGCGCCTGCGTCCGATTCTGGCTGAGGTGGGCATCAACCCCGGCGAGCCGGAGGTGCTCGAGGTGCACAACATCATCAGGCGATAGGAACCTTGAGGTAACGCCGGCGCCGAGCTGCCCCCGGACGCCACGAGGAGCACGACTTTTCGCGGAGGGAGAAGTGCGGGCGGCGTTCCCGCAGGCACGCCCGGCGCGCGTGGATCCACACGGAAGCAGCGCTTCGGCGAGGACCGGGCCGCCGCTCGATCGAGCGGCGGCCTTGAACGCGTGCCACGAGGCCTTTGCGCCAACGGCCGGCGATCAGTGGTCGGCGTGGCCGCCGCCGAGGGCGACTTCGCCGATGCCGAAGCGGTTGGCGCGGCGGAAGGTCTGGTAGTCGTCGAACCGGACGCCGCCTTCCCGGAGGACCTGCTGGCAGTCCTTGGCGATGGCTTCGCGGAGGTAGAAGGGGTCGAGCACGAGGAAGTGGTGGATGGCGTGCGTTCCGCCGAAGTTGCAGCAGAAGGCGTGCAGCGGCAGGAGCCACTTGATGCCCGAGGGGTGGCAGCGGTTCGAGGACGGTCGGCCGGTGCACAAAGGGGTCGCCGCGGCCGCACCCGGACGTCGCGGCTGGTGAAGCTGGTCGTCGATGCGAGCCTCGCGGTCGTCGCTCCGAGGCGCTGTCGGTGTCCCACGCCACGCACCGCCCGGTGGCCGCGTCGACGGTGCCGGCGTCGACGCCCGGCCGCCTCAGGTGGCGCTCGACGGAACGATGAGCACCGGGCGTCCTGCGTGCTCCAAGACGTGCTCGGAGACGCTGCCGTGACGGGCGCTCCGCCCCCGCAGTCCTCGTGAGCCGGTCACGATGAGCGCAGCGTCGAGGCTGTCGGCGGTCTCGCGGATCGTCTCGGCGATCTCGTGGCTGTCGGCGCGGGAGAGGGCCTGGGCGTCGAAGCCGGCCGACCGCGCCAGGTCGGCGCCGCGGGCGGCGACGAGCCGCGCGGAGTCGGCGCTGCGCTCGTCTTCCTCTTCCGCGGAGAAGGGCACGGGCGCCAGTGCCGTGAGCGGGTGGTGCGCCAGGGCGACGAGCAGCGGCTCCCAGACGGTGAGCACGACGGCCGGGCGGCCGGGCAGGAGGTCACCGGCGACGTGGATGGCGCGTGCGGCGTCGGCCGAGCCGTCGAAGGCGATGAGGACGGTCTGTGAGGGGGTCATGCGGGGGATCCTTTGACGGAGGGGGTGACGAGGACCGGCGGTCGGTCGTCCAGGTTGCGGAGGAGCACGAAGGCCGCCAGCGCACCGGCGGCGGCGACCGCGGAGGCGACGAGGAGGACGAGGTGCAGGGCCGCGACGCTGGCCGCGGCCGCGCCAGGGCCGGGCGCCGGGTGACCGAGCTTCGCGTGGAAGATCGCGCCGAGAGCGGCGATGCCGGTCGCCACGCCGAGCTGCCTGGCGGTGTTGTTGACGCCGGAGGCCATCCCGCTGCGCTCAGGGGGCACGGCGCCGACGGCCGCGTTCGTGATCGGCGGGTTGAGCATGCCCTGGGCGGCGCCGCAGAGCACGAGGCCCGGGAGCAGTGCGGTCCACGAGCCGTCGGCGCCCGAGCGCCGCAGGGCGTAGGTCCCTGCTGCCGCGACGAGCAGGCCGGAGGTGATGAGCGTCCGGTCGCCGAGGCGGGCGATGAGGGCGCCGGAAACTGGGGCGGCGACGAACGACACGGCCGCGAAGGGCAGCAGCTCGGCGCCGACGGCGAGCGGCCCCTGGTGCAGGACGCCCTCGAGGTACAGGACGAGATAGACGAGCAGCGCCGGCACCGCGGCGGAGAAGGCGAAGACCGCGACGGCGGCGGCGGTGAACGTGCGCAGCCGGAAGAGGCCGAGGTCGACCATCGGCCGCGCGCCGCGCCGCTCGACGAGCACGAAGAGCGTGAGGGCGACGGCTGCCGCGCCGAACTCGGCGGCCGTGGCGGGTGACGCCCATCCCTGGTCGTTGCCCTCGATCAGCGCGAGCATCAGCAGGAAGAGCGCCGGCAGGAGCGTGGCGACGCCGGCCCAGTCCGGCCATTCGCGCAGCGCAGGACGCGACTCCGGCAGCGTCCGGAGACCCGACGCGACGGCGGCAGTCGCGAAGGGGACGTTGACGAGGAAGACCCAGCGCCAGCTCAGCCACTGCGTCAGGGCGCCGCCCAGCAGCGGCCCGAGGGCGAGCCCGAGCCCGAGCATCGCGCCGAAGACCCCGAGCGCCGTCCGGCGCGCCGCTCCCTGGAACTCGTGGGCGATGAGCGCCATCGCCGTGGACAGCAGCGCCGCCCCCGCGGCGCCCTGCACCCCGCGGACGAGGATGAAGACGAGCGCCGACGGGGCGAGCCCGGACGCCAGGGACGTGACCGCGAAGAGCGCGAAGCCACCGAGCAGCATCCGCCGGCGGCCGTGGTCGTCGGCCAGGGCGCCGGCGGCGAGCAGCAGCGCGGCGAGCACCAGGGCGTAGGCGCTGACGGCCCACTGCTGGTCCGCCGGCGTCAGCCCGAGATCACCGGAGAGGGCGGGCAGCGCGACGAGCACGTTCGTGACGTTGCTCAGCAGCAGGACGGCGGCGACGGAGGTCAGCGTCAGGGTCCTGCGCTGTTGCGCCGTCCAGGGACTGGGCGGACCGTCGAGACTGGTGAGTTCCATCGTCCCAGCGTAGCGCCTGCGTCGGAACTTGCAAGTTCCGACGCTGATAGCCTGCGCGCATGCCACCACGTCGACCTGCCGGCGCCGCGGTGCTGCGACCGGACAAGACCGAGGCCATCGCCGACGCCGCCTTCGCCGAGCTGGCCGCGGCCGGCTGGGCCGGCCTCAACATGGACCGGGTCGCGGCACGGGCCGGGGTCGGCAAGGCCGCGCTCTACCGGCGCTGGCCCTCGAAGGACGCGATGCTGCTCGACCTCATCGCGCAGGCCGGGGCCGAACGGGTCCCGGCGCCCGACACCGGGCGGCTGCGGAACGACCTCGTCGCCTACGTGAGGGCCGTGCGCGCCGCCCTCGCCGATCCGACGGTCGCCGCCATCGTCTCCGAGGTCCTCGCCCACACGCGCCGCTCGCCGGAGCTGGCGGAGGCCATCCGCCGCCGCTTTCGCGATCCCCGGCGCCGTGCCCTGCGCTCGGTGCTGCAACGGGCGGTCGACCGTGGCGAGCTGCCGCCGGCAGCGGACGTCGAGCTGGGCCTGGACCTCATCGCCGGCCCGCTCGTGCTCGACGCCGTCGGACTCGGCCGGCGCAGGACCGCGGCGGACGCCGAGGCGCTGGTCGACGCGGTCCTTGCCGCGCTGACGCGGTCATGAGAGCGCCCGGGCGCCGCGCGTTGTGATGATCTCGTGACGGCAAGGAACCAGCCCGGGCGGTCGACGTATGGATGGAGTGACATGCGTCGCCTCCCGGTCGTTCCCGCCCTCGTCGTGCTCGCGCTCCTCCTCGGGCGCAGCGCCGCCGTCCACGCCGCGCCGCTGAGCGTCGGCCCGGCGGAACGGACCACCGGCAACGGCCGCGTCCTGCACCCGATCGGGACCCTCACGACGGTCGGCGACTTCCCCACCGGGCTGGCACTCTCGCCGGACGGCCGCTTCGCGTGGGTCGTCGACTCGGGCCATGGCCGCGATGACGTCCAGATCGTCTCCGTCGCGTCCGGCAAGGTCGTGCAGGTGCTCCCACTCCCGGGAGCCTTCGGCGGCGTCGCGTTCGCGCCGGACGGGCACCGCGCCTGGGTGTCCGGCACGCCGAGCGCCGGCGCGAAGAGCGACAACGGCACCGTCAAGGGTGGCGCCGGCGACGTCCTCCACGTCTTCGACGTGGACCCCGCGAGCGGGCACGCGACCGAGAAGGATCCGGTGACCCTCCCGGCCGGGAGCGGGACGGGCACCGGCCAGGTGCAGTCGCTGCCGCCCGTCCGGAAGGCCTACCCCGCCGGCGTCGCCGTCTCGCCGGACGGTCACTGGGTCGGTGTCGCCGAGCAGCAGGCCGACCAGGCGGTCCTCGTCGACGCGCGGACCGGCGCGACGAAGGCCGTCGCCGTCGGTCGCTACCCCACGGGCGCCCTCTTCGACCGCACCGGGCGGCTGCTCGTGACGAACGCCTACGACGGCACCGTCTCGGTCATCTCGCCCGCGTCGGCGAAGGTCGTCGGCACGGTCCACGGGCTCGGCGGCACCCGCGGGGACCGCAACAGCCAACCGGAGGGCATGGTGCTCGACCCGGTCGCCGACCGCCTCTACGTCGCGGTCAGCCAGCGTGACCTCGTGGCCGTCGTCGACCTCTCGACCCTGAAGGTGACGCACACCGTCTCGGTCGCGCGCAGCGGCCAGCCGCTCGGGGTCGAGCCCGTCGCGCTCGGCGTGGATCCCGCCGGCGCGAGCCTGTACGTCACCGACGCGAACGAGGACACGCTCGCGGTCGTCGCGCTGCGCGACCGACCCGGCCCCGGGGCGGCGACGCGGGCACGGACCGTCGTGCGTCCGCCGAGCGTCGCGACGCTGCAGCGCTACGTCCGGGTCGCCGCGGACCGCCGGGCCTCCGCCGCCGCGCGTCGCCGCGCCGCGCGCGCCAACCGCGGCCGCACGCTGCGGGCCTGCCAGGGACCGACGCGCGCGCAGGTCGTCCGCTACCGCCGCCAGGCGCTCGCGGCGCTGCGTCATCGCCGCGCCGACGTCGCCCGGCACCTGCTCGGCGCGCTGCGCCGCGTGCGGGCGTGCCCGGCGGCCCCGGGGTACGTCCCGAACCTCAAGGCCCTCACGCTCGTCGGCCGGCTGCCGACGGCCGCCTACCCGACGGCGGCGGCGGTGACGCCCGACGGTGCGCGCCTGCTGTGGCTCGCCGGGAAGGGGTTCGGCGCCGGCCCCAACCCGCAGTACGCCTACGCCGGGGACAAGCGCGCATTCGGGAAGGTGACGACCGACGTGTACGGGCAGTACGTCCTGGACGCGCTCTCCGGCCGGCTCGGGCGGCTCGCCCTGCCCACCGACCGGCAGGTCGTCGCGATGACGAAGGCCGCTGAGGCCCAGGCCGTCCCGGCCGACAGCCGCCCCGCGCCGGCGGGTACCCCGGTGCGCAGCGGCGGGCCGATCAAGCACGTCTTCCTCATCGTCCGCGAGAACCGCACCTACGACCAGATCTTCGGCTCGGACCCGCGCGGCAACGGCGACCCGAACCTCGAGGTCTTCGACGACAACGGCGTCGCGGGCCCCACCGGCGGGATGACGCCGAACGCGCACAAGCTCACCCGGACCTTCCCGCTGCTCGACAACTTCTACGAGGACAGCGAGGTCTCCGTCGACGGCCACCTCATCACCGCGGGCACGATCGCCAACGACTACGTCCAGAAGGGCACCGCGCAGAACTACTCCCGTCCGGGGAAGTCCTACGACTTCGGGATCGCGCCGATCTCCTTCGGCCCGAACGACTTCCTCTTCGACCAAGCGGTCCGCCAGAAGGTCACGTTCCGCAACTACGGCGAGCAGGCGGCGGGCATCCTCCCGTTCGGCGCCGACGGCCGTCCGACGTACCCGCAGGTCCTCGCGGGCAGCGACAACGCCTACCCGGGGCCGGCGCAGATCGGCTGCCTGGCGGCGGCCGGCCCGGGCGCGAACCTCGCCTCGTGCTTCCAGGACTCCGGGCGCACCGACGCCCTCGGGACCGCGACCGGGGTCCTGAGCCGGACCGACATCTTCCGGGCGAGCTTCCTCGCGCAGGCGGCGACCGGCACGGTGCCGGCGTTCAACTACCTCATCCTCCCGAACGACCACTCGAACGGCACGACGAAGAACGCCTACACGCCGCAGGCGTTCGTCGCCGACAACGACCTCGGCCTCGGCCAGATCGTCGACACGATCAGCCACAGCCCGATCTGGGGCAGCTCGGCGATCTTCGTCATCGAGGACGACTCGCAGGACGGCGCCGACCACGTCGACGCACACCGCGCGCCGGCGCTCGTCATCTCGCCGTGGACGCGGCGGGGCGCGGTCGTCCACACCCGGTACGACCAGTACTCGGTGCTGCGCACGGCCGAGCTCATGGCCGGCCTCGCGCCGCTGTCGACGAATGACGCGCTCGCGGTCCCGATGTACGACGCGTTCGTCTCCGGCGGCGAGCAGCCCGACGTGGAGGGGACGCGCTACACCGCGGTCCGCCCGACGCAGCCGCTGGACGAGGTCAACGGCGCCGCCGCCCCGCTGCGCGCGCTGTCGGACGCGATGCCGTTCGACCACCTCGACCTCGTGCCGCAGGCGGTCATGGACCAGATTCTCTGGGCGGCCGTCCGCGGCACGGCGTCGACACCGCCGAGCCCCGGGCCACACGCCTCGCCCGAGGAGCACGCCCGCGCGCTGGGCGCGCTCCGCGAGGTCGCCGCGGGGCGTAGCCCGCTGCGCTGGCTCATCAGCCACGGCGGCGAGTCCGACGACGACCACGAAGCGCCGACCGCCACCCGGTCTGCAGGCCCGGACGCGACGGCTCGCGCCCAGGCGGCGAGCGAGGCCCGAGCGCTCCTGGCCCGGCTGCGCTGAGCGGGGCGGGCGGGGCCTCGGCGGGACTGGCGGGGCCTCGGCGGGACGGGGGCGGGCCTCAGCGCCCGAGGCGCAGGCGCTGCACGGTGTCGGACGTCGTCAGGCCCGCGGCCGGCCCGCCCTCGATGGCCCAGACGAGCGGCCCGGCCGCGACGAGGCCGAGGCCGTGCCGCGCCGAGGGCAGGTCGGGGAGGCGGTGCCAGCGGCCGGTCCTCAGGCTCAGCCCGTCGACCTCGCTGAAGGTGCTGCCGGCGTCCTCGCCGCCGACGGCGACGATCCGGCCCTTCGCGACGACCGCCTGGAAGCTGCTGCGGGCGAGCGGCATCGGCGCGCGCTGCTCCCACGCGCGGGCGCCGGGGACGTAACGCTCGACGTCGGTGAAGTTCCCCTGGCCGAGCGCGCGACCGCCGAGGACCCAGACCGCCCCGGCGGCGGCGACCGCGGCGACGTGCTCGCGGCCGCGGTGCAGCGGCGGGCCGACCTTCCAGCGGCGCGTGCGGAAGTCGTAGATCGCGAGGCTCGTGAGGGTCGTGCTCTGGTCGTTGCGCCCGCCGGCGACGTAGAGGCGGTCGCCGAGGACCGCGGCCCCGGCGGCCGCCCGGGCGACGGGGGCGTCAGGGAGGCGCTGCCAGCGGTGCGTGGTGGGGTCCAGGCGCCAGAAGCGGGCGGTCGCGCCGGCGCTCGTGTCACCGGTCTGCGTGTAACCCCCGAGGACGTACAGCGCACCGCGGTACCCGACCGCGTTCATGTGGTTCAGGGGCTGGGGGAGGGGGACGGCCTGCCGCCAGCGCGAGGTGCGCAGATCGAGCGCCTCGACGGCGGCGGTCGAGCGCAGGTTGCTGCGGAAGCCGCCGACGACGTACGCCGTGTCCCCGACGCGCGCCGCCGACACCTCGCTCCGCGAGAGCAGGGCGTGGGGAAGGGCCTGCCAGCGGTTGATCGGGATCCCGGCCAGCGGCGGGCCAGGGCGCGGAGTCGCGGAGGCGGCGCGCGTGGCCGAGGCGGCAGCGGTTGCGGCACCGCCGCGGCGGGCGCTCGTGGCGGCGCCCTTTGGGGCGTCCGCCGAGCTGCTCCCTCCGCACCCGGCCGCGGCGGCGACGGTGACGGCGACGGCGGCGGCCGTCCAGTTCCGGGCCCTCATCGCATGATCCCCGTGTGGCCGATCGAGTAGCGCCCGGGCTGCGGCCAGACGGCCATGCCGTGCGGGCCCTGCCCGACGGGGATGCGGTGCAGGAGCCGTCCGTCGTGGGTGCTGATCGCGTAGACGACGGCGTCGTAGCGCCCCGAGAGCCAGAGGACGTGGCCGCTCGCCGACACGCCACCCATGTCCGGGCTCCCGCCGCCGGGCAGCCGCCACTTGTGCAGGCGCCGGCCGCTGTCGGCGTTGAGGACCGAGATGCTGCCCTCGCCGCGGTTGCTCACGTACAGCTCGCGGGAGTCGCGGCTGACGTAGATGCCGTGCGCGCCGCTGCCGGTCGCCTCGAAGCGCTTGTGGAGGGACCGGGCACCGATGATCCAGACCCCGCCGGTGGCCATGTCGGCGACGAAGAAGCGCCGGCCGTCCGGGGAGAGCTTCACGTCCTGCGGCATCGCGGTCGGGCTGAGCGACAGGTACCGCAGCACCTTCTCGGCGCGCAGGTCGACGAGGATCATCTGCCCGCTGAACTCGCACGAGACGAGCGCGCGGCGCCCGTCCGCGGTGTAGTCCATGTGGTCCGCGCCCTGGCACGCGACCGGCACCGACTTGCGCAGCGCCATCGTGTGCGGGTCGCGGAAGTCGAGCCGGTGCAGCGCCTCGGCGACGACGATCGCGCGGCGCCCGTCCGGCGTGAAGTAGAGGTTGTAGGGGTCCCGCACGGGGATGGTGCGCAGCGGGCGCGACGTGCGCGGGTCGATCGCCGTGAGCGAGTTGCCCTCGTCGTTGGAGACCCACAGCGTCTTCAGGTCCCACGAAGGGGTCACGTGCTGCGGCAGGTGGCCGACGGGGATCGTCCGGATGATCTTGAACGTGCGCTGGTCGATGACGTCGACCGTGTCGCTCCTCGTGTTCGGAACGTAGACGCGCGCGGGGTCGCCGGCGACGACCGGGCTCAGGTGCCCGTGATGGTCGGCCGCGTACACGTCGTGGCGGCTCAGGGGCGGCGGGACACGGCCGGGCTGCGGGACGGCGGAGGCAGCCGCGGCGCCGGCGCGGGTGGTCCTCGACGGCGCGGACGCACGCGTCTTCGCCGCTGCGGCCTGCCCCGGCGCCGACGCCTGCCTGGGCGTCCCCGACGAGCCGCAGCCCGCGAGCAGCACCGGAGCGAGCACGGCCAGCGCGGCGGTGGCGACGGCGACGGCCGCGGACGCGCCGGCGCGCCGGAGGGGAAGGAGAGCCGGACGCATATCCCCCGACGCTAGCCACCCCACCTGACAACGACCTGACCGGAGCGGCGGTCAGGAAGCCATCATGGTCCGAGGGCCAAGGTGAGGACGGTGATCGAGGTCGAGCACGCTGGCGACCTGGGGCTCGCAGCATGAGCACCGTCCCCGCGAACGCGGTCCCGGCCGCCCCTGCCCCGGCCACCCCGCGCGGCCGCGTGACGTTCCCGCGGGTCCTGCGGTCGGAGTGGACGAAGCTCTGGTCGCTGCGGTCCACGCGCTGGTCGCTGCTCGCGGCGTTCGTCGCGATGGTCGCGCTCGGGCCGGCGATCGCCGCGGTCCGCATGAGCCGCTGGTCGCACCTGAGCGTCCGTGACCGCATCGCGTACGACGCGATCGACAACGGCGTCGGCGGGTACCACCTCGCGCAGCTCGCGATCGGGGTCCTCGGCGTGCTCGTCATCAGCGCCGAGTACTCGACCGGCATGATCCGCTCGAGCATGATGGCCGTCCCCCGGCGGCTGCCGGTGCTCGGCGCGAAGCTCGCCGTCTACGCCGTCGTGAGCTTCGTGCTCATGCTCGTCGCGACGGTCATCTCGTTCTTCGCGGTCGAGGCGATCGTCCGCGGCCATCACGTGCAGCGGGCGATCGGCGACCCGCGCGCGCTGCGCGCGGTGGTCGGTACCGCGCTGTTCCTCACCGTCCTCGGCGCGATGGCCCTCGGGCTCGGCGCGCTGACCCGCAACACGGCGGGCGGGATCGCGACGCTCGTCGGGCTCCTCTTCGTCCTGCCCGGCATCACCGCGCTGCTGCCGTCCGCCACCGCCGACGCGATCTCCCCGTACCTGCCGCTCAACGCCGGCTTCCCCGTCACGACGAGCACGTTCGAGAACCCGCACCACCTCTCGCCGTGGGGCGGCTTCGGCATGTTCTGCGCCTACGCCGCGGTGCTCGTGCTCGCGGCGGCGGTGCAGCTCAGGCGCCGCGACGCCTGACGGGCGCGAGCGGCGCCGGGCCGGGCATCGCCACGCGCGTCGCCGGCTCGACGGGCCGCGGGGCCTCGGGGCGGCGGGCCGGCCGGTCGGTCACGTCGACGAACACGAGCCGCTCGAAGCGCTCGTGGTCGGCGAGGCACAGCGGGCAATGGCCGAAGACCTCCATCGTCGCGCCGCCGTACAGACGCTCGCACGCGGGACATCGCAGCATCAGCGGACCGGGCCGGAGGAGCGCGTCAGGGCCATGCCTGACCGGTACCCGGGACCGCCGCACCCAATCAACCTGGCACGCTCGTGGCCCCTCGCGGCGCGTGCGCGCCGGGCGGCCGGGTAGCCGGGCCCCATGGCCAACTACAACGCAACCGTCACCTCGACCCGCTCGCCCGACGAGGTGTTCTCGTACCTCGCGGACTTCCGCTCGGTCGCCGAGTGGGACCCGTCGATCACCGAGGCGACGCACACGAGCGACGGCGAGCCGATCCAGGTCGGCGCGCAGTTCCACGTCGTGACGTCGATGCTCGGCAACGAGACGCCGATGGACTACGAGACCGTCGAGCTCGAGCGCCCCGGGCGCATCGTCCTCCGGGGCGAGAACAGCTCCGCGATCTCGACCGACACGATCACGATCGCGCCGTCCGGCACCGGGTGCGAGGTGACCTACGACGCGGAGATCGAGCTGAAGGGCGCGCGGAAGCTGGCCGACCCGCTCATGGGGATCGCGCTCGGGCGGCTCGGTGCGAAGGCGAAGGACGGGCTCGCGGAGAAGTTGAACCCGTGATGCGGCCGGGGCGCGCGTAGAGGCGGGAGCGGGCGGGGCGGGCGGGGGCCCGTGTTCCGTTGCGAACGTGCCATGACCACGGCGGTTTCGACGGGACGGGATCCGGTTACAACGCATTCCGCCCCGTCGGTGCAGGGTCATCGGGTGGCGGGGCTTCATCTCTACAGGGGGTTTCACCATGTCACGGAACATGCGCTCCGCGGCGGCGCTCGGCGCTGCCGTGGTCGCCGGTCTGGCGTACGCGCCGGCGGCGTTCGCGGGCCGTATCGACTACGTCGTCCCGCCGTCGGGGGACGGCAGCTACACGGTCGTGGCCGAAGGCCACGGCAACGGCATCGTCAAGGTCACGTACAACCGCTGCGCGACCGCGGGCGTGCCCACGGTGCTGCCGCTCGACGTGAGCTCGCGGGGCCCGGTCAAGGGCGCGCCCGCCGCCGACTGGAAGGTGCTCAAGGACGGTGCCGCCGACCTCTCGTTCGACCCCGCGCGCGTGACGTTCACGTCGGGGACGCAGTCGACGCACATCACGATCACGCCGACCGCCGCGTCCGCCGCCGGCGCCCGACTGCGCATAAAGCTCCACGGGGCCAACGGCTCCGGCCTTGGCGAAGGCCCCGGCATCATGGTGATCTTCGCCTGCGTCGTTGCGCCCACCCCGGCTCCGGTCCAGGCGACCTGCCCGCCGGCCGCGACGCGCGCCGCCCCGGCGACCCCTCCGGGCCAGGCGAAGAAGGACGACCCGGTCGTGCCGAACGGCAACGGGAACGGCACCCCGGCCGGCAACGGGGCCGGCACCCCGGCCGGCAACGGGAACGGCACCCCGGCCGGCAACGGGAACGGCAACGGGACCCCGGCCGGCAACGGGAATGGCAACGGCAGCCCCGCCCCGGCACCGGCGAGGTGCCCGGCCCCGGCCCCGGCCTCCGCCTCCGCACCCGGCACGACGCCGCCCGCACCCGGCACGACGCCGCCGGCACCCGGCACGACGCCGCCGGCACCCGGCACGACGCCGCCGGCACCCGGCACGACGCCGCCGGCCCCGGCCCCGGCCCCGGCCCCCGCGCCCGCCGTCGCGCCTGTGTCGCTGACCGCGCCGACCGCGAACACGTTCCCGGTCGTCGGCTCCTCGGCCGGCTCCGGCCCGGCGCGCTGCGTCGCGCCGCCGCGGGTCGTGCGGGCGGTCGCCGGTGAGCACGTGACGTTCCGCGTCATCGTCCGCGCGAACGGCGTCCTCATCCGCGGCGCCGCGGTGCGCGTCACGACCCCGGACGGCACGGTCACGAAGCACAGCGACCGGCACGGCGTCGCGCTGTTCCGCATCCGTCCGTCCCGCGCCGGCCATCTGACGGTCCAGGCCGACGCGTGCTTCGGTGTCCGGACGATCCGTGTGAAGGCGGCACGGGTCTCGAGCCGCTCCGGCGTCTCGCCGGCGTTCACCGGGTGAGGATGCGCGCCCGCGCTGCTCTCGCCGCGGCGGTGGCGGCGGTGCTCGCCGCCGCCGCCCTGCCGGCGGTGGGTGCCGCCACGGCCGCCACGCCGGCCCCGCGCCTGTCCGTCCCCGGCTACCGCGCGACGTTCGCGTTCGTCGACCGCGCCACGGTGGCGCGGTCACGGCCGGGGCGTGGCGGCCGCGTCGTCGGCCGGCTCACGCTGCGCACGGGCGACGGGACCGACGAGCTCGTCGGCGTGCTGGCCCAGCGCCGGGTGGCGGGCCAGGCGTGGCTGCGGGTGCAGCTGCCCATCCGGCCGACGGGGGCGACGGGGTGGATCTTGCGCTCGGCCGTCGGCGAGCTGCGCTCCGTGCCGACGTGGCTGCGCATCAGCCGGCGGCGGCTGCGCGCGACGCTCGTCCGCAACGGCCGCATCGTGTTCACGGCGCCGATCGGCATCGGCGCGCCGGGCCGTCCGACGCCGTCCGGCACCTTCTACGTCCGTGACCGCCTCGTGCCCCGCGACCCGAGCGGGCTGTACGGCCCCGTCGCCTTCGGGACGAGCGCCCACTCCGACGTCCTGACCGACTGGCCGGGCGGCGGCTACATCGGGATCCACGGCACCGATGAGCCGCAGCTCATCCCCGGCCGCGTCTCCCACGGCTGCGTGCGCATGCGCAACGCCGACATCCTGCGCCTCGACCAGCTCATGCCGGTCGGGACCGCCGTCACGATCAGCTGACGTCCGCGCCGTCGCCCGGCTCCCGGCCGGGCGACGTGCCGGCGTCGGCGGGCGCGGTGCCGGTGCCGGGCTCGGTCGCGCGGAGCAGGCACCAGACCAGGGTCGGGTTGTGGCGGACGCCCCACGCCTGCGTCAGCGTGTCGACGATGCGCAGGCCCCGGCCGCCGGTCTCGTCCGGCTCGCGGGGCGCGATCACCTGCGGGAGGCTGTCGTCGCGCACGCCGACCTCGAGCTCGTCGTCGTGCTCCCGCAGCGAGATGCGGACCCGGCCGAAGTCCGGGCCGTGGCGGATCGCGTTGATGACGAGCTCGTTGACGACGAGCACGAGGTCGGTCCGGACCTTCTCGGGGAGGTGGCCCGCCCAGCGCAGCAGCGCGCGGCGCACCGTGCCCGCCGACTCGGGGCGGGCGGTGACCTCCATGTCGAACGGATCGCCGGCCATGCCGAGCGGATACCCGGCGCGCCGGCTTCCCACCGCCGGATCGCACGACGGTGCGATCAGCGACGACTCTCGAGCGTCTCGGTGAGCTTCGCGATCGCGAAGCCCCAGGCGTCGGAGGCGTGGAGCTTCGGGGGCAGCGCGATCTCGTTCGGGTTCGTGACCGCGTCGAGCAGCACCGGCCCCGGATGGGCGAAGACCTCGCGCAGGGCGTCGTCGAGCCCCGCGGGATCCTCGACGCGCACCCCGTGCAGCCCGAGGGCACGGGCGACCGCCGCGAGGTCGGGGTTCGCGAGCTGGGTGCCGAACTCCGGCAGGCCGCCCTGCTCCTGCTCGAGCTTCACCATGCCGAGGCGGCCGTTGTCGAAGACGATGACCCGTAGCGGCAGCTCGTAGGCGACGGCGGTGAGCAGGTCGCCGAGGAGCATCGTCAGCCCGCCGTCCCCGCAGAAGGCGACGACCTGGCGGTGGCGGTCCAGGGCCTGCGCCCCGAGCGCCTGGGGCATCGCGTTCGCCATCGACCCGAGGTTGTAGGAGCCGAGCAGGCGCCGGGTGCCGCGGAGCGTGACGAAGCGCGAGAGCCACACCGTCGACATGCCGGTGTCCGTCGTGAAGATCGCGTCGTCGGACGCGTGGCGGTCGACGAGCCGCGCGACGGCCTCGGGCCGGATGCGGTCGTCGGGGTTGTCGAACGTCGACCGGACGCGCGCGATGATGCCGCCGTCCTCGTCGTGGCCCGGGTCGGCGAGCGCCTCCTGGCGGGTGCGCCACTCGGCGTAGCGCTCCGTGCTCGCGTCGAGGTGCGCGCGGTCCTCCTTCGCCGCGACGGCGTCGAGGAGCGCGGTGAGCGTCAGCCGGGCGTCCGCGGCGATCCCGAGATCGACGGGCGTGCGGCGGCCGATGTGCGCGCTGCGCGAGTCGATCTGCACGACGGTCTTGCCGGTCGGGTACCAGTCGGGGTAGGGGAAGTCGGTCCCGACCATGAGCAGGACGTCGCCGTGGTCGAGCGCGTGCTGGGCGGCCGGGTTGCCGATGAGGCCGGACTGCCCGACCGCGAACGGGTTCTCGGCCTCGAGGCCCTCCTTCGCCTTCAGCGTGAGGACCATCGGCGCGGCGAGCCGGTCCGCGAGGGCGAGCACCTCGGTCCGGGCCTCGCGCGCGCCCATGCCGACGAGGAGCGTGACCGTGGAGGCGGCGTCGACGAGGTCGGCGGCCGCGCGGACGAGCGCCGGGTCCGGCGGGGCGGGGGCGGGCGGCGCGGCGAAGCGCGGCGGCGGCCCGGGGGCGTCGAGGCCGCCGACGTCGCCGGGCAGCGTGAGGACCGCGACGCCGGGACCGTCGAGCGCGGTCTGCACCGCCTGCTCGAGCAGGCGCGGGAGCTGCTCGGGGCTCGTGACGGTCGCGTGGAAGGCGGCGACGTCGGCGAACAGCGCGTCGTTGTCGACCTCCTGGAAGAACTCGCTGCCGAGCTCCGCGAGCGGGACCTGACCGCAGATCGCGAGCACCGGCGTGCGGGACTTCTTCGCGTCGTAGAGCCCGTTGAGCAGGTGGATCGAGCCGGGGCCCACCGTCCCCATGCACACGCCGAGCGTCCCGCTGAGCTGGGCCTGCGCGCCGGCCGCGAACGCGCCGGCCTCCTCGTGCCGGACGCCGACCCACTCCACGCGGTCCTCGCGGCGGATGGCGTCGGTGACGGGGTTCAGCGCGTCCCCGACGACACCCCAGACATGGGTGACGCCGAGGTCGGCGATGGCGGTGACGATCGTTTCGGCGACGGTGGGCAAGGGGTCCTCAGGGTCGGACGGGCAGGGGCGTGAAGCGGTCGGGGTCGGCGCGGCCCCAGTCGACGAGCCAGCTCTCGGGGACCTCGTCGAGCAGCTGGCCGGGCGCGAGCCACTCGTAGAGCTCGGCGTAGCTGCGCGAGGTGACGTGGTCGACGCGCCGCATGAGGTGGTGCGGGCCGGCGTCGCGGTGGTCCTCGAGCCCCATCGACGCGATGAGGCGCTGCGCCTCGGCGACCGTCGCGTGCTGGTAGCGGGTGACCCGCTGCGTCTTGTCGGGGACGTCGAGGGCGCGCGAGCGCTTCGGGTCCTGCGTCGCGACCCCGACCGGGCACTGGTTCGTGTGGCAGCGCTGGGACTGGATGCAGCCGACGGCCATCATCATCGCGCGGGCGGCGTTCGTGTAGTCGGCGCCCTGGGCGAGGCGCTTGACGATGTCGCTGCCCGTGGCGACCTTCCCGCTCGCGCCGATCCGGATGCGGTCGCGCAGGCCCGTGCCGACGAGGACGTTGTGGACCATCATCAGCCCGTCCGTCAGCGGGGTCCCCATGTGGTCCTCGTACTCCGCCGGCGCCGCTCCCGTCCCGCCCTCGGAGCCGTCGACGACGATGAAGTCCGGCGCGGTCCCCTCCTCGAGCATCGCCTTGGCGAGGGCGAGCAGCTCGTGGCGCGAGCCGACGCAGAGCTTGAAGCCGGCCGGCTTGCCGCCGGCGAGCTCGCGCATGTGGGCGACGAAGCGGATGAGCTCGCGCGGGGTCGAGAACGCCGTGTGGGCGGGCGGGCTCACGCACGTCTGGCCCTGCGGGACCGAGCGGGCCTCCGCGATCTCCGCGGTGACCTTCGCGCCCGGCAGCACGCCGCCGATGCCGGGCTTGGCGCCCTGGCTGAGCTTCAGCGACACGCACTTCACCGCGTCGTGCGCGGCCTTCTCGCGGAACTGGGCCTCGTCGAACCGGCCGTCGTCGGTGCGCGCCCCGAAGTAGCCGCTCCCGAGCTCCCAGATGAGGTCGCCGCCCTGCAGGTGGTGGTCGGTCAGGCCGCCCTCGCCCGTGTCGTGGGCGAAGCCGCCGGCCGCCGCGCCGCGGTTGAGCGCGGTCAGCGCCGCGCCGGAGAGCGCGCCGAAGCTCATCGCCGAGACGTTCAGCAGCGCCATGTCGTACGGCTGCGTGCAGTCCGGGCCGCCGACGCGGACGCGCGGCGGCTCGTCGGGCGGGTCGAGCGGATGCGTCGAGTGCAGCAGCCACTCGTACCCGGGAGCGGACACGTCGCGCTCGGTGCCGAAGGCCTGCTCGTCCTTGAGGCCCTTCGCGCGCTCGTAGATCGCCGTGCGGGTGTCGCGGTCGTACGGGCGGCCGTCGTAGTTGCGCTCGATGAAGTACTGCTGCAGCTCCGGCCGGATCGCCTCCATCGCGAAGCGCGCGTGGCCGAGGAGCGGGTAGTTGCGGAGGATCGAGTGGCGGCGCTGCCCGAGGTCGTACACCCCGACGGCGACGAGCGCGCCGGTCACGACGGCGAGGACGTCCCACCCGGCGCCGCCGCCGGTGAGGGCCTCGGCGAGCGCGCCGGCGAAGAGGAGGACGGCGAGGGCGAGGCCGGAGAAGCGCATGCAGTCGATCCGGGACTCAGGAGGCCGCGGCCGGTGCGGTGTGCCGCAGGTCGGTCCCGTTCGGGTTGACCGTCGCCTGCCACGGCTGCCCGCCGCGCGTGCCCGTCAGCGACCACCGCTGCCGGCCGGTCGACGGGTCGAGGGCGAGCCGGAGCTCACGGACGGTGGTCGGCGCGTCGCTCGACGCGCCGGTCGCCCGGGCGAGGACGGGGACCACACCGGGGTTCAGGTAGGCGGCGCGGACCCCGGGCTGCCCGCGGCGGGCGCGGACGACGGTGACATGGCCGGCGTCGCCCTCGATGCGGACGGAGGCGAGGCGGACGCCCGGGTGGTCCTGCACGAGCCGGGCGGCGATCTGCCGGAACGCGGCGTCGTCCGGCATGAGCACGCCGGCCATCGGCGCCCGGCCGCCGGAGGACCCGGCCGCGCCGGCGAACGAGGAGGCGATCGCGCCGATGAGGACCGCGGCGGTGAGCAGCAGACCGGCGCAGAGGGCGCGCATGCGCCACGCCTCGGGGGTGGGCGCGGCGGCAGGATCGGGAAGGACCGTCGACACGGATCGCTGCTGCCCGGTACGGGCGCGCGCGAAACGTTGGGGCGGTGCCGAAGGGGGGCCCGGAACGGGTCCCACGCGACGCACGCGCGCGCGTGAGGCGGCGTGCGCCCGGGTACGGGGGAGACGACCTGCCGATCGACGAAGGAGAGCCGCCATGCGCCCGTCCCCGGAGCCCGACCCCGACGAGCACGACGAGGAGCCGCCGCGGTCCGGCCGCGACCCCGATCCCGACCCCGCCGACGAGGCGGCCACCGGCTCCGACGGACCGGGCGCTGGCGCCGACGGGACGGTCCCCGGCGCGGGGACGGCGGGCGCGGGCGGCGCCGAGCGCAGCCGCTGACGAGGCTCGCCGGCGCGCGCCGCGTACGCTGGACCCATGCGCTCCGGCGTCCTCTTCGGCCTCGGCGCCTACAGCCTCTGGGGCGTCTTCCCGCTGTACTTCCCGCTCCTGGACCCGGCGAGCCCGGTCGAGGTCCTCGCGCACCGCGTCGTCTGGTCGCTCGTCGTCGTCGTCGGCGGCCTCGCCGCGGCCGGGCGGCTGCGGGGCATCCGGGCGATCGCCGCGGACCGGCGCACGGCGCGCCTCCTCGGCGCCGCGTCGCTGCTCATCGCGGTGAACTGGGGCGTCTACATCTACGCCGTCCACACCGGGCACGTCATCGAGGCGGCGCTCGGCTACTTCGTCAACCCGCTCGTGAGCGTCGGGTTCGGCGTCGTCGTCTTCCACGAGCGGCTGCGCCCGGCGCAGGTCGTCGCGCTCGGCTTCGGCGCCGTCGCGGTCGTCGTCCTCACCGCGTACTCGGGTGGCTTCCCGTGGATCTCGCTCGTCCTCGCCGTGTCGTTCGGGACGTACGGGCTCATGAAGAAGCTCGCGGACGTCGGCGCGAGCGAGGGACTCGGCTTCGAGACGCTCGTGCTCGTCGTCCCGGCGGCGGGCTACCTGCTCGCCCTCGGCGCCTCCGGGAGTGGCACGTTCACGAGCCACGGGGCCGGCCACCTCCTGCTGCTCGTCGCGGCCGGCCCGGTGACGGCGGTCCCGCTCGTGCTCTTCGCGGCGTGCGTGACGCGGGTGCCGCTGTCGACCGTCGGCCTCCTGCAGTACCTCACGCCGGTGCTGCAGTTCCTCATCGGCTGGCTCGTCCAGGGCGAGGCGATGCCGACGAGCCGCTGGGTCGGCTTCGCGCTCGTGTGGACGGCGCTCGTCGTCCTCACCCGCGACGCGCTGCAGACCGCGGCGGCGGCCCGGCCCGCGACCGCCGTCGCCGTCGAGGGCGCGGCGGTCTGAGCTCCGGGGACGGAGGGCCCGCCGGTCCGGGCTAGGACTCGTCGTCCTGCGCCGTGGCGATCTGCGCCTGCAGGGCGGCCATCACCGTCGGGTCGCGGAGCGTCGTCACGTCGCCGAGAGCGCGGCCGTCGGCGATGTCGCGCAGGAGCCGGCGCATGATCTTGCCGCTGCGGGTCTTCGGCAGATCGTCGGCCCACAGGATGCGCCGCGGGCGGGCGAGCTTGCCGATACGCTCGGCCACGTGGGCGCGGAGCTCCTCGACGAGCGCGTCGTCCCCGTGGTAGTCGCCCTCGAGGGTGACGAACGCGGCGATCGCCTGGCCGGTGTCCTCGTCGGTCTGCGCGACGACGGCGGCCTCCGCGACCTTCGGGTGGGCGACGATCGCGCTCTCGACCTCGGCGGTCGACAACCGGTGACCGGAGACGTTGATGACGTCGTCGATGCGGCCGACGATCGAGACGTACCCGCCTGAGTCGATCGACGCGGCGTCGCCGACGAGGTAGGTCCGCTCGCCGTAGCGCGACCAGTACGTCTCGACGTAGCGGTCGTCGTCGCCGTAGAGGGTGCGGAGCATCGACGGCCACGGCTGCTCGAGCACGAGGATGCCGTTGCCGCCGGCCCTCTCCTCGCTGGTGAGCGACCGCAGGCCGGCCTTGACGCCGGGCAGCGGGGTGCCCGCGCTGCCGGGCTTCATCGCCTGGGCGCCCGGGAGCGTCGTGATCATGATCGCGCCGGTCTCGGTCTGCCACCACGTGTCGACGACCGGGGCCGTGCCGCCGCCGATGACCTCGCGGTACCAGTGCCACGCCTTCGGATTGATCGGCTCGCCGACCGTGCCGAGGAGGCGCAGCGACGAGAGGTCGTAGCCGTCGGGGATGTGGGCGCCCCACTTCATGCACGCGCGGATCGCCGTCGGCGCGGTGTAGAAGATCGTCGCCTTGTAGCGCTCGACGAGCTCCCACCAGATGCCCTGGTGCGGGTAGTCGGGCGCGCCCTCGTACATGACGCTCGTCGCCGCGTTGCAGAGCGGGCCGTAGACCATGTAGCTGTGGCCGGTGATCCAGCCGACGTCGGCGCTGCAGAACCAGACGTCCTCGTCGGGCCGCAGGTCGAAGACGTTCCGGTGCGTCCACGCGACGCCGGTGAGGTAGCCGCCGGTCGTGTGGAGGATGCCCTTGGGCTTCGCGGTCGAGCCGGAGGAGTAGAGGATGAACAGGGGGTGCTCGGCGCCGAGTTCGGCGGGCGGGCAGACCGGCTCGGCGGCGGCGGTCGTCTCGGCGTAGTCGAGGTCGCGGCCGGCCGTCATGGGACAGTCCACGCCGGTGTGACGGACGACGAGCACCGTCTCGAGCGTCGCGAGGTCGCCCATCGCGGCGTCGACCTGGGCCTTTACCGCCGCGACCTTGCCCTTGCGGCGGGCACCGTCGACGGTGATCAGCGCCTTCGCGCCGGAGACGTCCATCCGCTCCGCGACGGCCTCGGCGGAGAAGCCGCCGAAGACGACGTTGTGGATCGCGCCGATGCGGGCACAGGCGAGCATCGCGACGACGACCTCGGGGATCATCGGCAGGAAGATGCCGACGACGTCCCCGGCGCGGATGCCGCGGTCGAGCAGCACGTTCGCGAGGCGCTGGGTGTCGGCGAGCAGGTCTGCGTAGGTCACGTCGCGCGTCTCGCCCTCCTCGCCGTGCCAGTGGAAGGCGACGCGGCCGCCGAGGCCGGCGTCGACGTGGCGGTCCAGGCAGTTGGCCGACGCGTTGAGCCTGCCATCGGCGAACCACGTGTAAAACGGCGGGCGCGAGTCGTCGAGCGACTGCGTGAACGGCACCTGCCAGTCGAGGAGCGCGCGGGCCTGCTCGGCCCACCACGCGGCGGGGTCGGCGGTGGCCGCGGCGTCGAGCGGGCCGCGGTCGGTGACCTGCGCCTCGGCGGCGAAGGCGGACGGGACGGGGACCTCGTGCACGTCGAGCAGCGCCTCCAGGCGCTGCTCAAGCTCACGGGCTGGCAGGGTGGTGGGCTCCATGACCGGGGTCTCCTCTAGCGGAGCGGCTTTGTCGGGAGGACGGTGCGCCCGAAGGTCGCGTTCGTCACGGAGGCGCAGGAGGCGTAGGCCGCGGCGATCGCCGTGAGGACCCCGAGGTAGCCGCCGAGGTGGACGATGTTCTCGTGGGCGCCGTACTTGCCGAACCCGAGCAGCAGGAACGTCGGCAGGAGCAGCAGGAAAACGACGTTCACCGCGCGGGTCGTGCCGAACGAGGCGATCGTCATGTACGCGGTGAAGCCGCCCCAGGTCAGGAGGTAGAGGCCGACGGCATGACCGGCCTGGGCGGCGGGGATGTCCTTCAGGTAGAACTGGACGAGCGCCCAGAACGAGAGCCAGAACGCCCCGTACGAGGTGAAGGCCGTCGCGCCGAAGGCGTTGCCGGAGCGGAACTCCCACATGCCGGCGAGGAGCTGCGCGAGGCCGCCCATCATCAAGGCCATGCCGAAGACAGCCGGCTCGACGCCCGCGTTGATCCAGTTCGCGTTGACCATCGAGAGCATGAACGTCGTGAGGGCGAAGCCGGCGAGGCCGAGGGCGCCCGGGTCGGCGATCCTCACCGGATCGATCGCGGCGGGGGCCGGCGCTGGAACGGCGGCGGCGCCGCTGTGCGGGTCGCTGCGCTCCCGGACGTTGAGCTGGTCGGCGGTGACGGTGGGGGTGGGGGGCACGATCTCTCTCCTTGGGTGCGGAACGCTGCGGGCAGCGGGACTCCACGTACGCTCCTCCCGCGCCGCCCTCGCGGTCGACCGTCCACGCGACGAGCGGACCGCCCGGCGCGACGAACGGTGGTCAACGGACGTTGGGCGGTCGCCGCTCGACCGCGGGGTAAGCTCGGCGGCGAGGAGACCTGGCCCATGGACGTCCTGCTCGGCGCCTTCATCGGCGCCCTCGTCGCGCTCTCCGCCGTCGCCGCCTGGCGCCTGGTGGCCCGTCCGCGCGGCGTCCTGTCGCCCGCCGCGGGCATGCGCGAGACGGCGCTGCACGCGGCCACCGCGACCCTCCCGCACCTGCGCCGGGGCCTGGACCGGCGCAGCGCCGAGAAGGCCGTCGAGCACCTGCGGGCCCTCACCGCCGCGGACGCCGTCGCGCTCACCGACACCGACTCGATCCTCGCCGCCGCCGGCGTCGGCGCCTCACACCTGCGGCCCGGCGCGCCCCTCGACGCGCTGCACGGCGGCGGGGACGACCGCATTCACGTCGTTGACGGCCTGGTGTGGCCGGACCCCTCGTGCCCCCTGCAGACCGCGGTCGTCGCGCCCCTCGTCGTCCAAGGCGAGCGGGTCGGGAGTTTCGTGACGTTCACCGCGACGAGTCGCCGGCTCACGCCCGAGGACACGCGCGCGGCGGGGGAGGCGGCGAGCCTCGTCGCCGCCCAGGTCGAGCTCGCGGTCGTCGCCTCGCAGGGGGAGCGCCTCGCCGAGGCCGAGCTCCGTGCCCTCCGCGCGCAGATCTCGCCGCACTTCATCTACAACGCCCTCGCGGCCGTCGCCTCCCACATCCATGACGCGCCGGACGAGGCACGCGAGCTGCTCACCGACTTCGCCGAGTTCACGCGCTACGCGTTCCGCGGCGAGCGGCCGTACGTGACGCTCGCCGACGAGCTGCGCTACGTCGAGTCCTACCTGCGGCTCGAGCAGGCCCGCTTCGGGGACCGGCTCGTCGTCCGGCTCGTCATCGCCCCCGAGGCCCTGCAGGCCGTCGTGCCCGTGCTCTCGGTGCAGCCGCTCGTCGAGAACGCCGTCCGCCACGGGATCGAGTCCCGGCCGGGCACCGGCACCGTCGAGATCCGGGCGGAGGACCACGGCGCCGACGTCGTCGTCGAGGTCCGCGACGACGGCCCGGGCATGACCGACGTGCGCGCCGGCGCCGCCCTGGCGGGCGCGGGGGCGGGCGGCGGCATCGGCCTCTCGAACGTCCACCGGCGGATGCAGCAGACGTTCGGTGAGGGCTACGGCCTCGAGGTCCGCAGCGCGGCCGGCGGCGGCACGACGATCGTCATGACGGTGCCGAAGTTCCGTGCCGGGGTGCGGGCGACTTGAGCGCCGGGCTCACAGTGCTCGCCGTCGACGACGAGCGCCCCGCGCTGGAGGACCTCGCGCGGGTCCTGCGTGCCTCGCCGCTCGTCGACCGGGTGGAGACGGCGAGCGACGGGGACCAGGCGCTCGTCATGCTCGCGGCCGGCCGGTACGACGCGCTCTTCCTCGACGTGCGGATGCCGGGGCTCGACGGCGTCGACGTGGCGCGGGTCCTGCAGCGCTTCGCGCAGCCGCCGGCGGTCGTCTTCGTCACCGCGTACGAGTCGGCGGCGGTCGAGGCGTTCGAGCTGCGGGCCGTCGACTACCTCGTCAAGCCCGTCGCCCGCGCGCGGCTGCACGCCGCCCTCGAGCGCATCGCCGCGGAGGCCGGCGGCGCGGACGACGCGGTCATCCCCGGCACCCGGCCTCCCGGCGGCGCCGGGAGCGTCGGCTCCGTGGCGGACGCGGACGTCGTCCCGGTCGACAACGTCCGCGGCGGCGGCACCCGGCTCGTGCCGCGCCAGTCGATCCTCTACCTGCAGGCGAACGGCGACTACGTCCGCATCCACGCCGACGACGGGCGCTTTCTCCTGCGCGCCCGGATGGCCGACATCGAGCGGCGCTGGGAGCCCTTCGGGTTCGTCCGCGTGCACCGCGGCTACGTCGTCAACCTGCGGCGCGCGGTGGAGGTCCGCTCGCGGCTGAACGGCACGGCGGCGATCGTGCTCGCCGACGGCAGCGAGGTCCCGATCTCGCGGCGGCAGGTCGGGGAGCTGCGGCGGAGGCTCGGCGCCTGATGCCGCAGAGCCGCGCGCCGCGGGACGAGCTCGCGGACGCGACCGCCCACGGCGACGTCTACCTCCGGCGCTTGCGCCGCGCCCAGCTGCAGCTTGCCCTGCTGACGCTCGCCGCGTTCGGCGGCCTCGTCGGGTCGCTGCCGCTCGTCGTGCTCCGCGTGGACTGGCTGCGGGACACGCAGCTGCTCGGGGTCCCGCTTGCCGTCCTGCTCGTGGCGGTACCGCCGTTCCCGCTCTTCCTCGTGCTCGGCTGGCTCCACGAGCGGCGCGCGCGGACGCTCGACGAGGCATTCCGCGACCTGGTCTCCCCGCCGTGATCGGCATCCCGCTGGCGATGGTGGTGGTCGCGACCTCCGGGGCTGCCGGCGTCGGCGTCTACGGCGTGCGCCTCGCGCGGACGACGTCGGACCTCTTTGTCGCCTCGCGGGCGATCACGCCGTGGTGGAACGCCGCCGCGATCAGCGGCGAGTACCTGTCGGCCGCCTCCTTCCTCGGCGTCGCCGGCCTCGGGATGAAGAGCGGCGCCGCGGCCCTGTGGCAGCCGGTCGGCTTCACCGCCGGGTACCTCGCGCTGCTGCTCTTCGTCGCCGCGCCGCTGCGGCGCTTCGGCTCGTACACGATCCCCGACTTCGCCGAGGCCCGGCTCGACGCGCCGCGCATGCGCCTGCTCGCCGCGCTCGTCGTCCTCCTCATCGCCGACTTCTATCTCGTGCCGCAGCTCAAGGGCGCGGGCCTCGCGTTGCGAGTCATCACCGGGTCGCCCTACTGGGCGGGGATCGCGGTCGTCGCGCTGCTCGTCGCGGTCAACGTCGGCGCCGGCGGTATGCGGTCGGTGACCTACGTGCAGGCCTACCAGTTCTGGGTGAAGACGTTCGCGATCGCGCTGCCCGCCTGCCTGCTCGTCATCCATCTCGGCGGCCTGCCGGGGCGGGCGGCGCTCTTCGGCCAGGCCTACCCCCAGGCGCCGCCGGGCGGCCTCGTCGTAAAGCTCGGCGAGTCGCGGACGCTGACCTTCCCGGCGGCGACGACGGGGCAGCTCGACGGGCGCGCCTTCGCGGTCGCGGCCGGCGCGCGCCGCCGCCTGGGCCCGGGCGAGCTCGTCCTGCCCGCGGGCTCCGCCATCCCGGCTCCGGCGGGGACGACGGCGCGCACGGGGCGCGCGTGGTCCCGGCCGGTCGGCGGGGCTGAGGGCGCGTCGTCGCCGCTGCTCGTCTACTCGCTCCTGCTGGCGACGTTCCTCGGGACGATGGGCCTGCCGCACATCCTCGTCCGCTTCTACACCTCGCCGGACGGGGCGGCCGCGCGCCGGACGACGGTGCGCGTCCTCGGGCTGCTCGGGCTCTTCTACCTCTTCCCGTTCGTCTACTCGCTGCTCGGCCGGGCGCTCGTCCCGCAGCTGTACGTCACGGGAGCGACCGACCTCGTCGTCCTGAAGCTCCCGCAGGCGGCGTGGCCCGGGCTGCCCGGCGACCTGCTCGCCGGGCTGACGGCAGCGGGCGCGTTCGCGGCGTTCACGTCGACCGCATCCGGGCTGCTCATCTCGATCGCCGGGACGCTGAGCCACGACCTCGCGCCACGCGGCGGGAGGGCCGGGCCGCGAGAGCGCTTCCGCCGATTCCGCCTCGCCGCGGCCGGCGGGATGGTCGTCCCTGGGCTCATGGCCGTGCTCGCCCGCGACGTCGACATCTCGCTGCTCGTCGGCTGGGCCTTCGCGCTGGCGGCGAGCACGTTCTGCCCGCTCTTCCTGCTCGGCATCTGGTGGACCGGCCTCACGGCGCGCGGCGCGGCGAGCGGGATGATCGCGGGTGCCGTGTCCGCCACCGCCGCGATCTTCGCCGGCCTCGCGCTCGGCGAGCCGACCGGGGGCGCCGGGCCGCTGTTGACCCAGCCCGCGGCCCTCACCGTGCCGATCGCCTTCGCGACGATGGTGCTCGTCTCCCTCCGGGGCGAGCCGCCCGCGGGCACCCGGGGACACATGCTCGCGCTGCACGCTCCCGAGGGCCTCGGGCTCGCCGGGCCCGAGCGTTAGCCGCCGGCCCGCGCCGCGTCGAGGACGAACCGCTGCTCGGCGGCGGCTACGAGGCGCCGCGCGCCGCTCGACCGCGTCGATGTGGGCCGAGATCGCGTCGATCCCGGCGCGGACGAGGAGGTCGGCGTACTCCGGGCGGACCGACGGCGCCTGCCGCAGATGACGTCTGCAGGCCGAGCGCGCGGGCTCCGTGACGAGCCGGCGGAGGTATTCCGTGACGGCGGGGTCGCGCTCGTCGGACGTCCCCGGATCTGCGCGAGCGCGTCGGCCGAGATCAACCTCGTCGGGGCCGACCAGCTGTGGTTCTGCGCCGCCCGCGGCCTCGGGACGCCCGCCGACGCGGTCGAGCGCGGACTGACCTTCTGCACGTGGACGATCCTCGACCCCGACCGGCCGCTGCTCGTCGCCGACGCCCGCACCGACGAGCGCTTCGCCGCCAACCCGTTCGTGACCGACGGGACGATCGGCTCGTACGCCGGCTTCCCGCTCGTCTCCGAGGGCCACGCGATCGGGACGATGTGCGTCCACGACCCCGCGCCGCGCGCCCTCGACCCCGAGCAGCTCGATTCGCTGTCGATCCTCGCGAGCGCGGCCCAGGCCCAGCTCGGGCTCCGCCGCCACGCGCGCTCGCCCGGACCGACGCGCTCACCGGGGCGGCGAACGCCGGGCGATGGACTGCCGGGCCGAGCGGTCGGCTGCCCCGGTCGCGCTGCTCCAGCTCGACATGGACCGCTTCAAGACCTACAACGACACCCACGGCCACCCCGCGGGCGACGTGCTGCTGCAGCGCACCGCGGTCGCCTGGCGGGCCGAGCTGCGCGGCGGGGACCTGCTCGGCCGCTGGGGCGGCGAGGAGTTCTGCGTCCTGCTCGCCGACTGCGCCCCGACCGCGGCAACCGCGGTCGCCGAGCGGCTGCGCGTCGCGGTCCCCCCGGGCAGCACGTGCTCGGTGGGCCTGGCCTGCTGGGAGGGCGGTGAGGACGCGGGCGCGCTCGTCGCCCGAGCCGACGCCGCGCTGTACGAGGCCAAGCGCGGCGGTCGCGACCGCATCGTCCTCGCGCCCACGGGCTGACGCCGCGCCCCGCCGGCTCCGTCCGGCGGCCCGACGTGCGACGCTCCGCGCGTGGGCCCGGTCCCCTCACCCCCGAGCGAGGTCACGATCAGCGAGGCGCGCGAGCTCGCGGGCGCGTGGGCGCGCGACCTCGACGTCATCGCGCGCGAGATGTTCGAGTACCTCACCGCGCGGATCCCGGAGGCGTCCGCCGACCCGGAGATCGCCGGGCTGACGCTCGCCTCGTGCGCGTCGAACACCGAGGCGGTGCTGTCGATGATCCGGCACGGCATCCCGGCGTCGGCGACCGAGGCGCCCGTCGCCGCGCTCGAGCACGCGCGGAAGATGGCGGGCCGCAGCGGCGGGATCGACGCGACGCTCCGCTTCTACCGGCTCGGGCACGCGTTCTTCTGGGAGCGCTGGAGCGCCGCGCTCGTCGACGCCGTCGAGGACCGCGACCGGCTCGTCACCGCCCTGCGCGAGACCGCCGCCTTCGTCTTCGACTACATCGACTCGATCTCGGCGCGGGTCGGGGCCGAGCACATCGCCGAGCGCGAGCGGCGCCAGCGGCGCGCGGCGATCGTCCGGGCGGACGTCGTGCGCGCCGTGCTCGCGGGGGAGGACGTCGACGTCGCGGCCGCCGAGCGCGCGCTCGGTCGCCCGCTCGCCGGCCCGCAGCTCGCCTTCCTCTGCTGGACGACGGGCGACCCGGCGCCGCTCGAGCGCGCGGCGCTCGCCGTCGCCCACGCGGTCGGGACCGCGCGCCCGCTGCTCCTGCCCGACGGCCCGAACGCCCTCGGCGGCTGGGTGGCGCCGGCCGCCGCGCGTGCCGTCCCGCCGCCGGACCTCCTGCTCGCGGCCGCCCGCGACGCCGCGCCCGAGGCACACGTCGCGCTCGGCGAGGTCGCCGCCGGGCTCGCGGGCTTCCGCTCGAGCCGCCGCCAGGCCGAGCGCGCGCGCCGGATCGCGGTGCTCGCCGAACGCCGGGCGCCGTCGGTCACCCGCTACGCGGACGTCGCGCTCGCCGACCTGCTCGCGCGTGACGTCGAGGCGGCGCGCGCGTTCGTCGCCGCCGAGCTCGGCGGCCTCGCCGCCGGCGACCCCGCGGCGGCCCGCGCGCGGGCCGCGCTGCGGGAGGTCGTCGCCCCGCAGGGCGGCCTCGCGGCCGCCGCCCGCGCGCTCGGGCTGCACCGCAACACGGTGCTCCAGCGGGTCCGCCGCGCCGAGGAGCTCCGCGGCCGCCCGGCGACCGAGCGCCCCGCCGAGCTGCACGCCGCGCTGCTGCTCGCGGACGTCCTCGGGCCCGCCGTCCTCGCCGACTGATCGCGCCCTGGCGCGTCCACCGCCGCGGCGGTGTGCGATGTGCACATAGCGGTGGGCGCACTCACCCTTACCGCCGGGACCCACCGGCGCGTACGGTGTGCGTACTGTCCCGCCGTCCCCTGAGGAGCACGCCCTGATGTCGACCGCCGAGCCCCCGGTGACCGTCCGCCGGATCCCGAACCCCGCCGAGCCCGTCCCGGCCGTCGCGGTCCCGACGCTGCTGCTGCTCGTCGCGGGCCTGGCGACGTGGATCGCAACGACCGTGCTCTACGTCTCCGGCGATCTGTCGGCGTGGATCACGATCCCGGTCCTCGCCGTCGCGGGCTACCTGCTCTTCACCGTCGCGCACGACGCGGGCCACCACTCGGCGTCGAACGTCAAGTGGCTCAACGACCTCATGGGGCGCCTGGCCACGCCGGTCTTCGCGCTGCACGCCGCCTTCCCGGTCTGGCGCTTCATCCACATGCAGCACCACCGCTTCACGAACCACGACGACGGCGATGACCCCGACCACTACACGATGCGCGGGCCGGCCTGGCAGAAGCCGCTGCGCTGGCTCACGATCGACTACCACTACGTCACCTTCTACCTGCCGCGGCTGCGCACCCGCAAGCGCAAGGAGCAGGTCGAGGCCGTCGCGTTCCTCCTCGTCGGCATCCTCGTCCCGGTCGCGCTCATCGCCACGGGCAACGTCGTCACCTGGCTCGTCGTGCTCTTCGTCCCCTCGCGGCTGGCGATCCTGTGGCTCGCCTACGCCTTCGACTACCTCCCGCACCACGGGCTGCACCACAAGCCGAGCGAGGACCGCCTGAAGACGACGCGCAACCGCATCGGCGGCGAGCGCTGGGCGTCCCTGCTGCTGCTCTACCAGAACTACCACCTCGTCCATCACCTGCACCCGGTCGTCCCCTTCTACCGCTACATCGCGGTCTGGCGGCGGGGCGAGCCCGACTACCTCGCGGGGGACCCGGCGCTCTCGACCCTCGGCGGCCGTGAGATCACGTCGGACGAGTACCGCCGGATGCGGGAGCTCGTGGACCACCACTGACCGGCGCCGGCAGGGCCGCGACCCCGATGTCGCGGCCGACCGCCGCGATCTCCTCGGGCCAGACCGCGAGGTTGACGTTCAGCGAGAACCCGGTCGGGGCGTCGACCGGCCGCAGGAAGTCGTCGAAGTGGCTCGCCACGACGACGTCCGGCTGCAGGCGGCCGAGGATGCGCGGCCAGTAGCCGGGGGTGAAGCGGCGCCCGGCGATGCCCGCGAGGAAGACGTCGACGCCGCCGGTCGGCACCTCGTCGTCGAGGAGGTTCGCGCTCCCCTGGTGGTACAGGCGCAGGCCGGCGACCTCGATCTCGATCCCGAAGACCTGCCCGCAGCGGTACGCGCCGGTGTTGAAGCCGTCGATGTGGTCGCAGGTGAGCTCACCGTCGGACGGCACCTTGAGGCCGAGGAGGAGCTTCGAGTGGGCGCTGCGGTGGAAGCGGACGACGAACGGCCCGAGCTCGTAGGCCTGCCGCGGGACGACCTGCACCGCACGGTCGCCGACGCCGAAGGCGTGCATGAGGCGGCCAAGCGAGGCCGACCCGTACGCCGTCGCGCCGGTGCGCCGGCAGAGCTCCGGCACGTCGATCGCGTGGTCGAAGTGGGTGTGGCCGACGAGCACGCCGGCGACCGGGCCGGGCGGCGTGAGGAAGCGCGCGTGCAGGAGCGGGTCGGCGAGGGCGGGGCGGCGGCCGAGCAGCGCGCGCGGCGGGACACGGGAGACGTACGGGTCGATGTAGAGCGTCTGTCCCTCGGCGGTGAGGCGGTAGCCGGCGGTGCCGAGCCACTCGAGCTCGACGCCGGCGGGGAGGTGGAGCGGGCGCCGGGCGAGCTCGGCGAACGCGTCGGCGTCCGCCCGCCGGCGGTCCTGCCGCTCGGCGACGAAGCGGGCGAGGCTCGCGAGGTGCCCGGGGATCCGGGCGACGGTCCCGAGCCCGTCGAGGGGGCCGGGCGTCATCGCGGCCGCCCCGGCGCGCCGTCGTCCCCACCGCTGCCGCCGCTGCCGAGCCGGGCCGCGCGGCGCTTGCCGCCGGGCAGCCGCTCGACGACGGCGCCGAGCGTGACGAGCGACGGCTCGACCCGCTCGAGCTGGTCGCCGATCGCCGCGACGCGTCGCTCGACCGCCCGGATGTCGGCGGGGAGCTCGGGCAGGGTCTGCAGCCGGTCGGCGAGGGCCGAGAGCACGACCTCGAGCTCGCGGAGGTTGCCGAGCTCGACCGAGAGGCCGGCGAGTGCGCTCAGCGGCCCGTCCTCGGCGACGAGCTGCTCGATCGGGCCGTCCTTCGCGAGCAGGCGGTCGAGCGCGCCGTCGTGCTCGATGAGGCGGCTGACGCTCGACTCGGGCTCGAGCAGGACCGCGATGGCGCCCTCGGGATCGAGGAGCCGGTCGATGAGCCCGTCCACCGCGAAGAGCCGCTCGAGCACGCCGTCCTCCTCGAGGACACGGTCGAGCGTCCCGCCGGGCATCGTGAGCCGGTCGAGCGCGCCGTCCTCGGCGAGCAGGCGGTCGAGCGGCCCGCCCGGCGCGAGGAGCCGGTCGACGGGGCCGCCGTCGAGCAGCAGCCGGTCGACGGCGCCGTCGTCCCCGAGCAGGCGCTCCACCGCACCGCCGTCGGCGAGCAGCCGGTCGAGCGGGCCGCCGGGCGCGAGGGCGCGCCCGAGCGGCTGGTCGTCCGAGGTCAGGCGGGCGAGCTGCTCGATGCGGGCGAGCGGCCCGGCCGGGTCCCCGAGCCGCGACAGCGAGTCGAGCGCGCCGCCCTCGGTGAGCAGCACCCCGAGGCGGTCGATGAGCCCGTCGCGGCGGCGCACCGGGCCGTCGGCGGCGAGCAGGTCGCGCCCGGAGAGCACGAGCTCGGCGGTGGCGACCGCGGTGCGGGCCGGGAGGAGCGCGAGCGACAGGAGGCCCATGCGGCCCATCCTCCCCGATCCGGTGGGCGGGCGCTCGGCGTCGTGGCGCGGTGCGGCCCGTTCCGCCGCCTCGCGCGACCGACGCGGGCGTCAGGCGAGGTCGCGCCGCGCGAGCCGGCGTCGGGCGACGAGCAGCAGGACGACCGCCGCGCCCGTCAGCGCGAGGAACGGCCAGGGCCGCAGGCCGCGGGTGATCGCCGCCCCGGGGTCGTAGTAGCCGAACGGCGTCGCCCAGCGGAGCGGGTCGAGGGCCGAGGAGAGCCCGGCGACGACCGAGACGAGGTAGGCCGCGACGACGAGCGTCACCGCCAGCCCGAGGGCGCGGCCACGGGTGTCCGCGTACGCCGAGGCGACGACGCCGACCGCGGCGACGAACGCCGTCAGCGGCAGGAGCTGGAGCGGCGCCCAGGCGAGGCTCGCCAGCCCGGCGTGCCGCAGGTCGGGGGAGAGGACCCCGCCGAACACCGCCCCGCCGAGCGCGGCGAGCAGGATGACGACCTCGGCCACCGCCCACACGACGAGCGCCGCGCCGAGGAAACGGGCGCGCGCGATCGGGGCGGTGAAGAGCAGCTGCGCGCGGCCGCTGTCGACCTCGCCGGCGACGGACCCCGTCCCGATCGCCAGCGCCGCGGTGAGCGACGTGATCATGAGCATCGGGTGGTTGAAGCCGAGCCCCATCCACCCGTGCGGCGAGAGGACGTCCGTCGAGCGCGACCCGCTGAACGCGGTGAAGATGCGCGGCGTGTCCTTGCCGAACGCGTTGCCGAGCGCCACGACGCCGATCGAGTGGTACGTGAGGGCGAGCACGAGGAGGTACGTGAACGCTCCCGTCGCGAGGCCCGCGATCATCCGCGCCCGCGCCCGCAGCTCGGCCTCGACGAACGGCCTCATCGCCCGTCCCCGTAGAGCTCGATGAACGTGTCCTCGAGCGACGCGGGCTCGACGGTGAGGTCGGTGAGCCCGGGGGTGGCGAGCAGCGCCCGGAGCGGCTCGAGGTCGGCGCGGGCCACCCGGCCGGTGAGGACGTGCCCGTCGACGTGGGGGTCGGCGAGGCCGGGCACGGCGGCCGGCGGCGTCGTGTCGAAGAGCGCGCGCACCCGGCGGGCCGCGAGGTCGGCGAGCGCCGCGACCGGCCGGTGCGCGAGCAGCCGCCCCGCGCGCACCATCGCGACCGTGTCGCAGACGTCCTCGACCTCCGAGAGCGTGTGGGAGGAGAGGAAGACGGTCCCGCCGCGCGCGGCGATCCGGCGGATGAGCTCCTCGAAGCGGCGGTGCGCGAGCGGGTCCAGGCGGTTGGCGGGCTCGTCGAGGATGACGAGGTCGGGCCGGTGCTGGACGGCCTGCACGAGCGCGAGCTTCTGGACCATGCCGCCGGAGTACTCGCCGACCGGGCGCGCGAGGTCGCGGCCGGAGAGCCCGAGCAGGTCGGCGGCCATGTCGCGGTCCGGCGCACCGCGACGGTGGAGCGCGGCGAGCAGGTCGAGGTTGCGGCGCCCGCTCAGCGTCCGGTAGAAGGCCGGGTCCGCGGGCATGTAGCCGACGCGGGCGCGAGCCGCGGGCTCGGAGGCGGGGACGTCCCAGAGCAGCGCCTGCCCGGCGGTCGGCCGCAGCAGCCCGACGAGGAGCTCGATCGTCGTGCTCTTGCCGGCGCCGTTCGCGCCGAGGAAGCCGGTCACCGACCCCGGCTCCACGTCGAGGTCGAGGGCCTCGACGCCGACCGCCGCGCCCCAGCGCTTCGTGAGGCCGGCGCACCGGATCGGGGGCGCGGCCATCGGGCGTCACGACCCGCCGAGCAGCCCGTGGTCGAGGGCGTAGCGGACGAGCTCGGCGCGGCTCGAGCGGCCGAGCTTCTGCTGGATGTGGGCGCGGTGCGTCTCCACCGTCCGGACGGAGAGGAAGAGCTGCTCGCCGATCTCGGCGTTCGTGTGGCCGAGGGCGATGAGCCGCAGGACCTCCGCCTCGCGCTCGGAGAGGTCGCCGGGGGGGCCGGGGGCCTGCTCGGGCGTCGTCGCCAGACGCGCGCCCAGCGCCGGGTTGAGGTACGTCTGGCCCGCCGCGGCCCGGCGGACCGCCTCGACGAGCTCGGCGTCCGCGGCCTCCTTGAGGACGTACCCGACGGCGCCGGCCCGCAGGGCGTGGCGCGCGTACTCGGGGTCCTCCTGCATCGTGAGGATGACGGTGCGCGTCCCGGGCGAGCGCTCGGCGACGCGCGGGATCGCCTCGAGGGACGTCGGGGTGCCGGGCATGTTGAGGTCGAGGACCAGGACGTCGGGCTTGTAGCCGAGGACGGCGCGCAGGGCGCCGTCGACGTCGGCCGCCTCGGCGACGACCTCGAACTCGTCGTCGGTGTCGAGCAGGAGGCGCAGGCCGGCGCGGACGACACCGTGGTCGTCGGCGAGCACGATGCGGATCGGCGTCATGGGTCCAGACCCTAACCGGGTGGGTGGTTGGCACGGGGCCGCGGCGGTAGTGTCACCGCTCACACACGATGCCGACACCCACGTCGTCCGGCGGACCCGAACCGAGCCACCCCGACAAGCTGCGCCAGCTGCTCGAGATCGGTCGGTCGCTGACAGCCGAGCTCGATCTCGACGTCCTGCTCGCCCGGGTGCTGGAGACCGCGCGCGACATCTGCGGCGCCCGCTACGCCGCGCTCGGCGTCCTCGACACCGAGCGCACCGGCCTCGCCCAGTTCCACACGATCGGGGAGGACCGTGCGGTCCACGACGCCATCGGCCACCTCCCGCGCGGGCGCGGCATCCTCGGCCTCCTCATCGACCAGCCCGTCCCCATCCGGCTGCAGGACGTCTCCCAGCACCCGCGCTCCTACGGCTTCCCGCCGGGCCACCCGCCGATGCGCGGGTTCCTCGGCGCGCCGATCGTCATCCGCGGCGAGGCGTGGGGCAACCTCTACCTCACCGAGAAGCGCGACGCCGACGACTTCGACGACGACGACCTCGACGCGATCGTCGTCCTCGCGCAGTGGGCGGCGATCGCGATCGACAACGCGCGCCTCTTCAAGAGCACCGAGGAACGGCGCGTCGGCCTCGAGCGGGCCGTGCGGGGGATGGAGGCCGCGCGGGACATCGCGCTGGCGCTCGGCGGGGAGACCGACCTCGGCCGTATCCTCGAGCTCATCGTCAAGCGCGCCCGCGCCCTCGTCGAGGCCGACGCGCTGCTCATCTGGCTCGTGGACGGGGACGTGCTGCGGATCGCCGCGCACGCCGGCAACCCCACCCCGCCGCCCGACGCCGCCGTCCCGCTCGAGGGGTCGACCTCCGGGGAGACGCTGCGCACCGGGCGATCCCTGCGCATCGACGACGTCTCGGTGCTCGCGATCGCCCCCGACCGCTTCGGCCTCGGCGGGGTGCGCAGCGCGCTCATCGTCCCGCTCGTCTTCCGCGGCCGCGGGCTCGGGGTCCTCGCCGCCTTCGACCACATCGGCACGTCCGGGGTGGCGTTCTCCCCGGACGAGGAACGCGCGCTCGAGTCCTTCGCGGCGAGCGCGGCCACCGCCGTCGCCACCGCCCGCAGCGTCGAGGCGCAGCGGCTGCGGGACTCGATCGCCGCGGCCGAGGCCGAGCGCAAGCGCTGGGCCCGCGACCTGCACGACGAGACGCTGCAGGGCCTCGGCGGGCTGAAGCTCGCGCTCTCGGCGGCCCTGCGCGCCGACCCGGCCGACGCGCCGGAGCGGATCACCTTCGCGATCGGCGAGGTCGAGCGGCAGATCGCCGCGCTGCGCGGCATCATCGCCGATCTGCGTCCCCCCGCCCTCGACGAGCTCGGCCTAGAGCCGGCGTTGCGGTCGCTCGTCGAGCGGCAGGCCACCGTGCACGGCCTCGAGGTCCACGTCTGCCTCGAGCTCGGCGGGCGCCGCCTGGACCCCGAGCTCGAGACGCCCGCCTACCGCGTGGCGCAGGAGGGGCTGACGAACGTCGCCAAGCACGCAGGCGCGACCCGCGTCGACGTCGGCCTGCGGGTGACCGGCGGCGCCGTCGAGCTCACCATCACCGACGACGGGCACGGCCTGGACCCCGAGCGCGTGCGCGGCACCTCCGGGTACGGGCTCGTCGGGATGCGCGAGCGGGCCGAGCTGCGCGGCGGGGACCTCGCCATCGGGCCCGGGGAGCACGGCGGGACGACGCTCGTCCTCACGCTCCCGGCCACCTGAGCCGGGACCGTAGAAGCCCGCAATCCGCCGAGGCGTCTTTCCGGATGGCGCGCCCGGCGGGGCGGCGTAGCGTCCCTTCCATGACCGACCACACCGCGCCCCGCGCCGACGTCGCCGCCCCATCGCCCGCCCCGTCCGCGCCCCTCCGGGTCCTCGTCGCCGGCGGCGGCACCGCCGCCCTGGAAGCCGCGCTCGCGCTGCGCGCGCTCGCCGGCGACCGCGTCACGACGACGGTCCTCGCGCCCGCCGGCGACTACGTCGACCGCCCGTCGACCGTCCGCGAGCCGTTCGCCGGCGCCCCCGCGGCCCGCCACGACCTCGGCGGCCTGCTGCGCGACGCCGGCGCCACGCACGTGACCGACAGCCTGGCCTGGGTCGACACCGGCGAGCGCGTCGCGCACACCACCGGAGGCGCCGCGCTCCCGTACGACGAGCTCGTCATCGCCGTCGGCGCCCGGATGCACCCGAGCTACCCCGCCGCCACGACGCTCGACGACCGCAGCCTGGGGACCGTCCTCGGCGGTCTCGTGCAGGACGTCGAGACCGGCCACGTGCGCCGCATCGCCTTCGTCGTGCCGGACGGCGCGAGCTGGCCGCTGCCGCTCTACGAGCTCGCGCTGCAGACCGCCGAGCGCGCCTACGACAGCTGCACCGACGTCAGGATCACCTTCATCACGCCCGAGCGCGCGCCGCTCGCCGTCTTCGGGCCCGAGGCCTCCGCCGCCGTCGCGGCCCGCCTCCAGGAGGCCGGCATCGCCGTCCGCACGGGCGCCGTCGCCCAGGTCCCCTCGGGACAGCGCGTGCTCGTCGCCGAGCGGCACGAGGCGTTCGACGTCGACCGCGTCGTCACCCTGCCCGTGCTCGTCGGGCCGGGGATCCGCGGCCTGCCGCTGACGACCCACGGGTTCCTCCCGGTCGATCCGCTCGGCGCCGTGCGCGGCACCGAGCACGTCCACGCGGCCGGCGACGCGACCGACTTCGCGGTCAAGCACGGCGGCATCGCCGCGCAGCAGGCCGACGTGGTCGCGACGGTCATCGCCCGCGCCGCCGGTGCCGACGTCACCCCTCGCCCTGTGCGCGCGGAGCTCCGCGGCCTCCTGCTCACCGGCCGCACGCCGGTCCTCGTGGGCGGCCGCGTCGGCCGCGAGCAGGGCTTCGCGTCGTCCGCCGAGGGTCCGGAGGCCTGGGCGCAGGAGACGAAGATCGCCTCCCGGCACCTCGCCGCCTTCCTCGAGGGACGCCGGTAGCGGTGTTCGGCCACGTCATCGTCGGCGTCGACGGCCGCGAGGGCAGCCGCGCCGCGGTCGCCCTCGGGCGCGCGCTCGGCTCAGGCCGCCTCACGCTCGTCGGCGCCTACCCGCACGACCCGGCCCGTACCCGCGGGTCGGTCGCCGGCTTCGAGGAGCTCCAGCGGCGGGACACCCAGCGGGCCCTCGAGGGCTGCCGGTTCGTCACGGGGGCCGACGCGACGCTCCGCGTCGTCCCCGACAGCTCCCCGGCCCGGGCGCTGCAGGAGGTCGCCGAGGAGGCCGGAGCCGACCTCATCGTCGTCGGCTCCGCCCACCACGGCGCGTTCGGCCGGCTGCTGCTCGGCGACGTCGGGCGCGGCGTGCTCAACCACGCGCCGTGCCCGGTGGCGATCGCGCCCGAGCGCCTGCGCTGCGTCCCGCTCACGACCGTCGGGGCCGGCTACGACGGCACGCCGGAGGCGGCGGCCGCGCTCGAGCTCGCCGCCCGGATCGCCGGCGACCACGACGCGAGGCTCATCGTCCTGACCGCCTGGGAGACGCCGGTGCAGCCGGCCGACCACACCGGCGGCGTCGCCACGACGGTGGACCTGGTGGCCGTGACCGCGGCGGTGCGCGAGGCCGCCCAGGCGCGGCTCGACGCGGTCCTCGCGGATCTGCCCGCCGGCACCGAGGGCCGGCTCCTGCACGGCGCCCCGGCCGCGGTGCTCGCCGAGGCCGCCGGGACGCTCGACCTCCTCGTCGTCGGCTCGCGGGGCTGGGGCGCGGTCCGCCGGGTCGTCCTCGGCAGCACCGCCGACCGGCTCGCGCACTCGGCACCGTGCCCGCTCGTCGTCGTCCCGCGGCCGGTGACGGCGGGGACGGACGCTGCGGCGGGCGCCGCGGCCGGTGCGGGCGCGGGCGCGGGCGTGTCGTCGCGCTCAGGAGCGGGGCAGGCTGACCGGCACGTCCGGGGTCGTCGCCGCGGGGCGGCGCGCGCCGCGGACGAAGCGGGTCGCCCTGTGGGCCGGGGCCGCCGGGGCCGCCGGGTCGCCGGAGGGGTCGGTGGCGGCCGCGGGGCCGGCAGCGGACGGCATGAGCGGATGGAGGGCCATGGCCGGCGGCAGCAGCTCCGGGTGCCCGGTGAGGTCGCCGAGGCCTCCGTCCTGACGGTGCCACATGCGGGTTCCGGGGGGTTCGGGGTCGGGTCCGAGGCTCATGCTCACACCCTGAAGCCGCGCGGCGGCCGCGCCATCGGCGTGAACCCGCGCGTCCGTGCGGCGCGCGCGCACGCGCGCTCGGTAGTTCCCCGCACGCGGTCGGCACCGGGGTACGGACGCCCGGCCCGGTCGTGGCTGGGACGCTGGAACGAGCCGAATCCGAGCCAGGAGTGGACCGATGACCCCGCAGCGCTTCCGCCGTGCCTCCGCGATCCGCCCGGTCGACGTCGTCGTCGCGGGCGGCGGCATCGCGGGCATCGAGGCCGTGCTCGCGCTCCGCGACCTCGGTGAGGAACGCCTGCGCGTCCACGTCGTCGCCGCGCACCCGTCGTTCAGCCTCCGCCCGCAGCTGCTCGGTGAGCCCTGGGGCCGCCCGCCGCTGCGTCTCGGCCTGGTGGAGCTCTGCACGAGCTTCGGCGCCCGCTTCACCCCGGCACGCATCGGCCGGGTCGACACCGCGGCGCGTCGCCTGTGGACGACCGCCGGCGCGGAGATCCCCTACGACCGGCTGCTGCTCGCCCCCGGCGGACGGCTGACGCTGCCCTATCCGCTCACGCGCGTGCTCGGCTTCGGGAGCCTCCCGCGCACGCTCGCGCAGGCCGAGACCGGGAGCGTCGAGATCGTCGTCCCCCCGCGGACGAGCTGGACGCTGCCCGCCTACGAGCTCGCGCTGCTCACCGCCGGCGAGCACCCGGGCCGCAGCGTGCGCGTCGTCACGGACGAGCGGACGCCGCTGGACGCGTTCGGCCCCGGGGCCGAGGCGGAGATCCGCGCGTTCCTCGCCCGCCACGGCGTCACCGCCGACTGCGGGCGCCCGGTCGGCCTCGGGACCGACCCGTCCGATCTGGCCGACACGGTCGTCGCCCTTCCGCTCGTCCAGGGTCCCGGGCTGCACGGCGTGGCCACGGACCCCCGCGGGTTTGTCCAGGCCGGGTCCGACATGGCCGTCCCCGGCGCCGACGACGTGTGGGCCGCCGGTGACGCGGTCGCGGGCACCGTCAAGCAGGGCGGGATCGCGGCGCAGCAGGCCGACGTCGCGGCGGCCGCGATCGTCCGCTCGGCCGGAGGCCCCGCCCCCCGCGCGGCGACGGGCCCGGTGCTGCGCGGCAAGCTCGCCGCGGGCGGCGAGGAGCTCTACCTCCGGCGGGTCCTGAACGACAGCCACGCCGGCCAGGCGTCCGAGCAGCCGCTGTGGATGCCGCCGAGCATCGTCTGCGCGTGGCGCCTCGCGCGCTGGCTCACGCACGAGGGCGGCGGTTCGCCGGCCTCGCTCGAGCACGTGGGCGGGCCGGTGCCGGGGGCGGTCCCCGCGCCGGGGCCCGGCGCCGTCCCGGTGTGAGCCGGCGGGGCCGGTGCCCCGTCCCCGCCGGCGACCGCCCGCCCGCCCGCTGCGGCAGGATGGGGGCCGGCCATGCCCCCGATCCACGTGCTCCTCATCTCCGGCAGCCTCCGTGACGGCTCCACGAACACCGCGGTCCTCCGCACGGCGCAGGCCGACGCGGGGCCCGGCGTCGAGGCGAGCCTCGCCGCCGCGATCGACGCGCTGCCGCACTTCAGCCCGGACGCGGACGTCGCCGGCGCGGCGGTGCCCGCACCGGTCGCGGCGCTCCGCCGCGCGGTCGGCGCCGCCGACGCGGTGCTCGTCTGCACCCCCGAGTACGCCGGCGCGCTGCCCGCCGTCCTGAAGAACGTCCTCGAGTGGACGATCGGGGACGGCGGCCTCTACGAGAAGCCGGTGGCCTGGATCAACTGCTCGGGCCCGGCGGCGCCGACCGGTGGCGCCGACGCGCACGACTCGCTCGCGAAGGTCCTGCGCTACGCCGGCGCCATGACGGTCGATGCCGCGTGCGCGCGGATCCCGCTGACGCGGGCCGACATCGGCCCGGACGGCCTCGTGGCCGACGCGGCCGCCCGGGCGGGCATCACCGCCGCGCTCGCGACGCTCGTCGCCGCCGTCCCGCGCTGACCGGGCGCGTTCGGCGCGGTTGACCTTTGCCGGAACGGGCATCCGACGTCCCGATGCCCGCCCAGGAGACCGCCGCCCACCCCTCGACCGTCGCCGCCCCAACGGCCACCACCTCGCTCTGGCTCGAGACCGGGCCCGTCTCGCCGTCGGACCCGCGGCCGGCCGCCGGGCGCCGCGTGCAGACGTGCGTCGTCGGCGGCGGGATCGTCGGCGTCACCCTCGCGCTCCTGCAGGCGCGCCGGGGACAGGACGTCCTGCTCCTCGAGCGCGGGCGCATCGGCGGCGGCGTCACCGGCTGCACGACCGGGAAGGTCAGCCTGCTCCACTCCCCGCGGTACGCCTCGCTCGTCCGCAGGCACGACCGCGGGCGGATGGATGCCTATGTCGCGCTGCAGCGCCGCGGCCTTGACCTCGTGCGCGACTGGTCGGCCCGCATCGACGGCGCGTGGGCGACCCGCGACGCGGTGACCTACGTGCGCAGCGCGGCGGAGGCGCACACGATCGAGGAGGAGGGCGAGGCGCTCGCGGGGCTCGGCATCGACGTGCGCCCGGCCGGCCCGGCGGACGTCGCCTTCGACGAGCTCGCCGCCGGCCTCGTGCTGCCCGGCCAGGGTCGCCTGCACGCCGTCCGCTACCTCGGAGGGCTCGCCGAGGCCGCGCGCGCCGCCGGCGCCTCGCTCGTCACCGGCGCGCCGGTCACGGCCCTCCGCGGGAGCGGCGGCGCGTACCGCGTCGTCCTCGAGGACGGGACGGAGATCGAGGCCGAGCACGTCGTCGTCGCGACGCACGCGCCGATCTTCGACCGCGGCGCCCACTTCGCGCTGCAGGAGGCCATCCGCTCCTACGCCATCGCCGTCCCCGTGCCGGACGAGCCCGCCGCCATGACCTACTGCGCCGACGAGCCGTCACGGTCGGTGATGGGCCACACCGAGGGCGGCACGACCTACGCCGTCGTCGGCGGGGAGGGCCATCCGGCGGGGCGGTCCTCCGACGACGGGCGCTACGGCCGCCTCACCGACTGGGCCGTGGCGCGCCTCGGCGCGCGCGGCCCCGCGCCCTACCGCTGGTCCGCGCAGGATCTCGTGCCGGTCGACGGGCTGCCGCTCGTCGGGCCGTACGTCCCGGGCGCGAGCCACCTCTGGACCGCGACCGGCTTCGCGAAGTGGGGCCTCGCCGCCGGGACCGGCGCCGCCGCCGCGCTCGACGAGGCGATCGCCGGGGAGCAGCCCGAGGCGACGTCCGTGCTGCGCCCGTGGCGGCCCGCGGTGCGGGCCGGCGCCGCGTCGCTCGTGACGAACAACCTCGCGGTCCAGCGCCACCTCGTCGGCGACCGCCTCGCCACGCTGCTGCGCGGGGGGACGCCGGACACGCCGCTCGCGCCGGGCGAGGGTCGCGTCGAGCGCGTCCGGGGCCGCGCGGTGGCGGTGGCCCGCGATCGCGACGGGGTCGTCCACCGTCGTTCGGCGACGTGCACGCACCTGGGCTGCGAGGTCCGTTGGAACGGGGACGAGCAGAGCTGGGACTGCCCGTGCCACGGGTCGCGGTTCGGCTGCGACGGCACGGTGCTCGAGGGCCCGGCCGTCGACCCGCTCGGCGAGGCCTGAGCGGCCGCCGCCCCCCAAGCCCGGCGTGCGGTCTCGTGGGTCATATCCCCCCACTTGGCCGCACGCCGCCGGGGGGCGGGCGGCTCGGGCGGGCGTGGCCTGACGCCGGTCACCGCCGCCCGGCGCGCGCCCTCAGCGCGACCTGCGGGCGGTCTTCGCGGTGTCGGCGGCGGCGGCGAGGCGGTCGGCCTCGTCCGCCTGGCGCTGCGCCTCGGCGCGCGCATCGAGCGCGGCCTCCCGCTCGCGCAGGGCGGTCGCCCGCTCGCTGCGAGCCCGCCTGTCGCCGGCGGCCCGCTCGGCCTCGGCGGCGGCCGCCGCGTTCCGGCGTCGCCGCGCGGCGAGGTCCTCGGCGCGGGCGTCGCGCTCCTCACGGCGCTCCTCCGCGGCGGCCTCGCGACGGTCGGCGTCGGTGTCCAGGCGCCGGGCGTCCTTGCGCGCGGCCGCGGCGGCGCGCTTGCGCCGGGCGTCCAGGCGCAGGCCCTCGTCGCCGAGCCAGCGGCCGGCGGTGTCGCGGATCGCGGCGTCGGCCCGGTCGTAGGCCGGCGGGGATCCGGCCAGGCGCGCGGGGATGCCGGCGACCGCGAGCCCGAGGCGCACGGCGTGACGGGGGACGGTGGTGACGGGGCTCATGCGGTCTCCTCCTGATCGGGGTCGAGGCGGTCGGCGGCGGCCTCGCGGGTCTCCGCGGCGCGCCGCTCGGCGGTCGCCGCGCGCTCCGCGCGCGCCTGGTCGGCTGCCGCGCCGGCGTGCTGCTCGCGCCGGTCGGCCTCGGCGGCGGCGTCGGCGCGATCCTCGTGGGCGCCGGCGCGCAGCTTGCCGGCCTCGGCGTGCACGGCGGCCCGCTCCTCGGCGATGTCGGCGCGCTCCTGGGCGGCCTGGGCCCGCGTCTCGGCCTCCCGCGCACGCGCGTCGGCGGCGCCCTGCTCCTGCTGGAGGCGGCCCTCCCGGGCCAGGTCGCCCCGGTCGAGGATCTCGCCGGCCTTCTCCTTGACGGCCCCGACCAGCGCACCGATCGGGCCTCGGTTCGTACGTTGGCTCATAGGGTTCGGCTACCCGGTGGGTCCGGGCCGACACACGGACCTGACAGCGCTCGACAGCCCTTGGCGAGAGCCCCCGCGGGGGCGCACGCCGGCGCGAAGGCCTGAGCGACGGCCTACGCGACGGCGGGCGCCACGGCGGCGTCCGCCCGCGCGAGCTGCCGGATGCCCCACGCCATGAGCAGCATCCAGGCGCCGAAGTCGACGAGCGGCAGCCAGAAGCTGATGAGCCCGTGGTACGCGAACGGGCCCGTCTTGAAGAACAGCAGCAGCGCACCCGGGAGCAGCAGCGACCCGAAGGCGGCGTTCGCGTAGGCGAACCACCGCGGGAGGACCGGCGCCGGGCTCGGATCGCCGATGACGCCGCCGGCGATCGTCAGCGCCTGCATCGCGAACGGCGGGGCGGACAGGAAGGCCATGAACCAGCCGGCGTCGTGGAACGCCTGCGTGATCTCGGCGGAGCGGTCGGTGCGGAAGGCCGCGACGCCGAGGAGCATCGCGAAGAGCAGCAGGCACAGCGTGCCGACGGCACCGGTGACCATCTGCAGCCGGCTGAGCGTCGCGCCGCCCGGGATGCGGTCGAGCACCGACGACATCCCGGCGACGAGTCCCGCGAAGCCCATCGTGCCGACGACGAGGACGAGGATGCCGAAGCGCTTGAGGTCGGTGTGGTGGCCGTAGAACGCGGCGAGGTGGTCCGCCGACCAGCTCGCCTTCGGCGGCGGGATGAAGTCGGCGCAGACGAAGCCGACGAGGATGAGGACGAGGGAGATGACCCCGGCCGCGGCACAGACGTTGAGGCTCCGGGCGTTCATCGCGCAAACGTAATCCATCCCCGCCGGCCGCGGGGACCGGTCGCGGCGCCGGCCGTCAGGACTGGCTCGTCGTGACCGCCGCCGGGCTCGGGGAGGCGCTCCTCGTCGCGCTCGTGCCGGCCGTGGTGCCGCTCGTCGGGTCCGGCGCGGTGCCCGCCGTCCCGGTGGACGCCGCGTGCGCGCTGCCCGTCGAAGCGGAGGCGACGGCGGTGCCGGTCGTCGTGCGCGACGCGGCGACCTCCGTCGCGACGACGCCCCAGGTGCCGACGAACGCGGCGGTGACGCCGACGGCGACGCGGGTCCGCATCCGCCGGATGCGGGCCTTCCGGACGAGGGCGGCGGGCTTCGGCGGGCGCGGTGCGGGCCGGGGGGTGGGGGCGGGGGTGGAGGTCATTACGGTCAATCTGACGGTGGTCGGAGGGAGGGGGCTGAGAGCCGGCTGGGAGGTTCCTGTGAGCGTGAGGACCGACTCCGTGCTCAGGGGACGGTGGTCGGGCGGGGGCGGGGGCGGGCTCGGGGAGCGGCGGGGCGCGGCACGGTGCGATCCTGGAGCGCGGGGGCGACGCGGAGTCCGAGCAGCACGAGGCTCGGGGCGACGGACAGGGCGACGAGCGCGAGGAACCACGGCGCCCCGGCGTCCGTCCCCATGCCGAGGGTGTGGATGAGGCCACCGAGCCACGTCAGCAGCGTGAAGCGGTGCACGACCTTCCAGCGCTTCGGGCCGATACGCCGGCGGGCGTAGTAGGCCAGCCCGAACGCGATCATGCCCCAGCCGCTGACGATGCCGATCGTCATCCAGATCGTGTGGTAGGAGGAGACGAGCGGGATCGTGATGTCGGCGACGCTCGGGTGCAGGTACGCGTCGAAGAGGAGCGACACGGCGTGGACGACGATCGAGATCATCACGCCGATCGAGAGCGCCTCGTGGAGGGTGCGGCGGTCGGAGAGGCGGCCCTTGCCGAGCTTCGCCGCCATCGAGAGGCCGAGCCCCACGGAGATGCTCGCGAAGACCATCGCCGAGATGCCGGCCGCGCGGCTCGTGATCCAGAAAAGGTGCGGGGAGAGGCTGCTCATGACGGGCAGTCTGCGGCCCGCGGCTGGCCCGAGCCTGCGTGTTTCCTGAGAGGTTCCTGAGGGCCGGCCGTGATCAGGCGGCGGCCGCCGCGCCGAGGGCGTCGCGCATGAGCGCCGGCGCCGGGACCTTCGTGAGCGCCCGCGCGTCGACGCACACGTGGCGGATCGTCCCCTCGAGGATCCGCGTGCCCGACCGGTCGATCGCGATCTGCGAGGTGACCGACGACGCCGACGTGAGCGCCGGGGTCAGCGTCACCTCGAGCTCGTCGTCGAAGCGCGCGGAAGCACGGAACCGCAGCTGCAGGTCGGCGACGACGACGTCGACGCCCGTCGCCTCGACGAACCGCTGGTAGGAGCCGAACAGCGCCCGCCACAGCTCGGTGATCGTGACGTCGACGTACACGACGTAGTTCGCGTTGAAGACGACGCCCTGCGGGTCGCACTCGTTGTAGCGGACGCGGAGCGGGTGGGTGAACGGCACGGCGGCGGGCATCGCCGCGGGACGCTACCGGGGCCGGCGAGGAGGGCCGACCCGCCCTCAGCGGCCGGCGCCCGCGTTCCGGAACGCGGAGAGGAACTGCCAGGTCGCGACCGTCGCGCTGAACGGCCGCTGCGAGTCCTCGCCGGCCCAGTCGTGCCCGAGGTGCGCGACGCGGTCGTTCTCGACGATCGTGCCCGTGCTGCAGGCCCAGCGCGCCTGGGTGACGGCCGGCGTCAGGGCCTTCGTCACGGGGGTGCCGCCGCAGCCGTCGCGTGCGCGCCACCCGTCGACATACGTCTGCACGGCGCCGGCGTGGGCCGGGCCCTTGCCGTTGTACGGGACGATCGGGTCCGAGGCCCCGTGGATCTCGAGGATCGAGAGCGGGCGGGCAGGCGTGCAGTCCGGAAGCGTCGAGTAGCCGCCCGACACCGGCGCCGCGGCGGCGAGCAGGTCGGCCGCCGAGCAGGCCATCCGCGCCGTCATGCCGCCGCCGTTCGACATCCCGGTGATGACCACGCGCGTCGGGTCGGCGCAGACGCCGGGGCCGGCCAGCACCCCGATGACCTTGCGCAGGTAATCGACGTCGGGGTCGTCGGGCGTGGACGCGAAGTCCCACGCCGGCCGCGCGCCGCGGGCCGTCGGGTACGCGACGAGGAAGTGGCGCCGGTTGGCGAGCGCCGAGTAGCCGGTGAGCCGCGCGATCGCCCGGCCCGGCTGGTTCACGCCCCCGAGGACGACGACGACCGCTGGACGCACCCCGGGCGGCAGGCCCTTCGGGACGTGGAGGTCCACCGGGGGCCACGCGGGGTCCACGCGGAGCCTCGGCGTGCCGGCGGCGGGCACGGTGCACCCCGCGGCCGCCGCGGCGGGGGCGGGGGTCCCGGACGCGGCGACGAGCGCCGCGCCCGCGAGCGCGAGGAGGCCGGCGACGAGGCCGGCCGGGCGACGGGCGGCGGCACCTGACACGCGGGCCAGGGTAGTGCCGCCGCCGGTCGCGGTGCGTCAGTCGTCGCCGCCCCCGTCCGAGCCGGAGCCCTGGGAGGCGTCGCCGGACGGACGGGCGACGCCGGGCGCGGCCCCGGTCCGGGACCCCGAGCCGTCCTCGCCGTTGTCGCCGTTGTCGCCCTGGTCGTCGCCCTGGTCGTCGGCCTGCTGCGCGTTCCCGTCCTGCGAGTCGCCGACCGCCGTGTAGGTGCCGTCCCCGTTCGGGGTGACGACGAGCTCGAGCTCGTCACCCACGTGGTACTGCGTGATGTCGAACGTCGCCGGGAGGTCGACGGTGATCGCCGCCCCGGTGATCTCGCCGTCGTCGTCGGCGCTGAGGCTCAGCGTGCGCGCCACCGGGTCGACCGCGAGGACCTGACCCTCGAGATCCGTCGTGCCGGTGTCCTGCCCGTCCTCCTGGACCTTCTGCGCCTGGAGGTCACCCTGGTCGTCGATCGTCGTCGTCGCGGTGACGGTCGTGCCGACCGGCGGCACCGGGTCCGACGCAGCCGACGCGCGGTGGCGGGCCGCGGTGACGACGAGCGACACGCCGCGGGCGGAGACGACGAACTGCCGGTGGGCCCGGTCGGCGAAGGTCACCACGCCATGGACGCGGGCGCGGGTGAGCCGGGAGCCGAGGCGCACGCTGCTCGCGCCGAACGTCCCGTTGGCGAGCGTGCGCCCGTGGACGGTAACCCCGCGGCCGGCCTTCAGGTGGCGGGTGGTGTGGACGGCAGTGAGCCGGCCGGCCGGGCCGGCGACGACGAACGAGTGGGCGTGCCGGCTCGTGTGGACGACGATGCCCTTGACGGTCGCCGCGGACGCGGTGCCGGCGAGGGCGGAGGTCGCGACGAGGGCGGTCGCGGCGGTGATGAGGGTTTTGCGCATGGGGCTTTCCGGTCGGTTCGGGCGGCAGGTGGGACGCCGCTTCAGCCAGGAGACACCATGGGCGCGCGAAGATCACGGCGGCTCGACCGATGTTCCCGAAACGAAGGAGATCCTCATCGATCGCGCGATGAGTCGCCGCTCACCCTGCGCACCGCCGGCCGCCGAGCACGTTCTCATACGAACGGTTGTGTCTCGGGAGAATCGCCGAAAAGCGGCACCGCCCCTCGATTTGTTCAGTCGGTGCCGTGCGCGTAGGCCTTGTCGGCGCGTTTATCTCCGGATAAGGATTGGAAGGTCTGGTCACCGGACCAACGACACTCCGCCGCCGTCCGGCCAGCTCCGCACCCCGATCGCCGACCTCCGAAGGAGCCTCTCGACTTGTCCGCACGTCCGCACGTCCTCACCGCCGCTGCCGTCGCAGCGGCCGGCCTGACCCTGGGGCTCACCGCCTGCGGGTCCGGTTCGTCGTCCTCGACCTCGACCGCCGCGGGCACCACCGCCGGCACCACGTCCTCCGGAACCCCCGCCGCGACCGGCAAGCCCGGTGGCAGCGTCACCGCCCTGTTCGGCACCGCCCCCGACTACCTCGATCCGGGCGAGGCCTATACGACCCAGGGCGCCGAGCCGCACTGGATCACGTACACGGGCCTCTACACCTATGCGCACGCCGACGGCACCGCCGGCACGCAGGTCATCCCCGGCCTCGCCGACGCGCTGCCGAAGATCTCGAGCGACGGCAAGACGTACACGATGACCCTCCGCAAGGGGCTCGTGTTCTCCGACGGCACGCCGGTCAAGGCGAAGGACTTCACGTCGACGATCGAGCGGAGCATCCGCCTGAACTGGGGCGGCAAGTCGTTCTTCACCGGCAACATCAAGGGCGCCGACGCCTTCGACAAGAAGCAGAGCAAGACGATCTCCGGCATCAAGGCGGACGACGCCACCGGCAGGATCACGATCACGCTCAAGCAGCCGTACGGAGCGTTCCTCAACGTCCTCGCCTTTCCCGCCGCCGGACTCGTCCCGAGCGGTACCGCCGTGAAGAACCTCTCGAACGACCCGCCGCCCGGCGTCGGGCCATACATGATCAAGGACGTCGTCCCGAACCGGTCGTTCACCGCGGTCCCGAATCCGCAGTGGGCGAAGATGAACATCCCGGGCATCCCGGCGGCGAAGGTCACGGTCAACGTCAAGATCGTCTCCAACACGCAGCTCGAGGCCGAGCAGGTGCTCAACAACTCCGCGGACGTGTTCGACAACTTCGACACGCTGCCCCCGTCCCTCCTCGCCCAGGCGAAGAACCAGGCGTCCGACCGCTTCAGCCAGGTGCCCGCGGTCTCGACGTACTACTTCTTCATGAACACGCAGACCAAGCCGTTCAACAACCAGATGGCGCGGCAGGCCGTTGACATGGCGATCGACCGGCGCGCGATCTCGCGGCTCTCCTCGGGCACGCTGCAGCCCGGCTGCTTCTTCCTTCCGCCGGGCATGCAGGGCCACCCGGACGGCCCCTGCCCGTCGGCCGGCGACCCGAACGCCAAGCCCGACCTCGCGAAGGCCCGCGCGCTCCTGAAGAAGTCCGGCGAGTTCGGCGCGAAGGTCACGGTGTGGGGGCAGAACCGCTCCCCGCGCAAGGAGTACATCGACTACTACACGAGCGTCCTGAACCAGCTCGGCTTCAAGGCGACGACGAAGCTCATCGCCGACGCCGCGTACTTCCCGACGATCGGCAACCTGAAGTCCGACCCCCAGACCGGCTTCGCCGACTGGAACCAGGACTTCCCGAACCCGTCCGACTTCTACCTGCTGCTCGACAAGAACTCGATCCAGCAGACGAACAACCAGAACTTCAGTCAGGTGAAGGACCCGCACATCCAGAGCGAGCTCGCCTACCTGAACAAGGTGCCGGCCGCGGATCTCGCCAAGGCCGCCCCGCGCTGGGCCGCCCTCGACAAGTACGTCGAGCAGAAGGCGTACTTCGCGAACTACGGCTACCTCGTCATCCCGAAGTTCATGTCCACGAAGATCGACTACAAGTCGGCGATCGTCAGCCCCGTGTACGGCAACGACTGGACCAGCTGGTCGGTCGGGGGGTAGCAGGACCGTGTCGGCGAACCCCGCGGCCCGAGGCGCCGCCGGCACCGAGTTCACGGCCGGCATCCCGTCCGCCCTCCAGGCGGACGCGGATGCCGGGACCGCGGGCATCGGGCCCTACCGGCTCGCGTGGCTGCGGCTGAAGCGCAACCGCGTCGCGCTCGTCTTCGGCGCGATCTTCGTGCTCATGGTCGTGCTCTGCCTGCTCGCGCCGGTGTACGCGCACCACATCGCGCACACCGGCCCGACCGAGAACCACATCACCGACCAGGTGAAGGTCGGCGGGAAGCTCACCGACGTCGTCTCGACCGACGGCATCCCGATCGGCCCGACGTGGCACGGCCGCTTCTTCCTCGGGGCGGACGCGAACGGCCGCGACGTCGCGGTGCGGCTGCTCTACGGCGGGCGCAACTCGCTCGAGGTCGCGGGCGTGGCGACGCTCATCACGATGATCCTCGCGACGCTCATGGGCGCCGCCGCCGGCTACTTCCGCGGCTTCACCGACGCCGTCCTCGCCCGGGTCCTCGACCTCATCTGGGCCTATCCGGCCGTCCTGCTCGGCGTCGCGCTGGGGGTGACGATCGCGGTCGGCGGGCTCAATCTCGGGCTCTTCCAGCTGCACGGCAACTCACTGATGGTCCCCGCGGTCATCATCGGGGTGGTCTACGTCCCGTACGTCGCCAAGCCGCTGCGCGGGCAGACGCTGAGCCTGCGCGAGAAGGAGTTCATCGACGCCGCCCGCGCGCAGGGCCTCTCGCACGCGCGCATCCTCGTCTCGGAGGTCCTGCCGAACCTCCTCTCGACGATCATCGTCTTCGTCCCGCTCATCGTCGCGAACGCGATCCTCCTGGAGGCCGCGCTCTCCTACCTCGGCGCCGGCGTCCAGGACCCGAACCCGTCGTGGGGAACGATGATCAGCGACGGCATCCGCCTCATCCCGAGCGCGATCCACCTGACGTTCGTGCCCGGCGGGATGCTCGTCCTGACGATCCTCGGCATCAACGTCTTCGGTGACGGTGTGCGCGACGCGCTCGACCCGCGGGCCACCGTCCACCTGGAGCACTGAGATGGGACGCTTCGTCGTCAACCGCCTCGCGTCCGTGGTCGCTGTCCTCTTCGCGATCTCGGTCCTGACCTTCCTCATCTTCCAGGCGATCCCGAACGGGGATCCGGCGCTGCGGCTCGCCGGCCGCCTTGCCACCCCGCAGCAGGTGCAGGACGTGCGCGAGCAGTGGGGCTTCGACAAGCCGATCTACGAGCAGTACGGCAAGACGATGAAGCTCATCCTCACCGGCAAGGTGACGTCGTACACGCAGCAGCTGAACGTCCTCGACGAGGTGAGGGCGGACGCGCCCGCGACGATCTCACTCGTCACCGGGGCCGCCGTCATCTGGCTCGGCTTCGGCATCGTCTTCGGGCTGCTGTCGGCGATCTCGGCGGGGCGGTGGCTCGATCGCTTCCTCACCGTGCTCGCGCTCGTCGGCGTCTCCACCCCCGTCTTCCTGCTCGGGGCGGTGATGCTCTACTACCTCGGCTACAAGTGGCACCTCTTCCCGCTCGGTGGGTACGTGAAGCTGACCGACGACCCGTGGGGGTGGTTCACCCACCTGATCATGCCCTGGACCGCGCTGTCGGTCCTCTTCATCGGGGTCTACTCGCGCGTGCTCCGCTCGACCGTGCTCGACACCCTCGGGGAGGACTACGTGCGCGCCGCGCGAGCGAAGGGCCTCACCGAGCGGCGCGTGCTCGTCAAGCACGTCCTGCGCAACTCGATGATCCCGATCATCTCGCTCTTCGGGCTCGACTTCGCCGCCGCGATCGGCGGCGGCGCGATCCTCACCGAGTCCGTCTTCAACCTCCACGGCATCGGCCAGTACGCGGCCGAGTCGATCTCCCGCCTCGACGTCCCGCCGATCCTCGTCATCACGATGCTCGGGGCCTTCGCCGTCGTCATCCTCAGCGCGGTCGTCGACGTCGTGTACGCCCTGCTCGACCCGAGGATCCGCCTGTGACGCCCGATCCCGCACCCGCCGCCGCTCCGGCCGCGGCGGACGCGACCGACCCGCTGCTCGTCGTCGACGGCCTGTCGGTCTCCTTCGCGACCGAGGAGGGCATCGTCCAGGCCGTCGGCGACGTCTCGTTCACCGTGGGCCGCGGCGAGATCGTCGCGATCGTCGGCGAGTCCGGCTCGGGCAAGTCGGTGACCGCGATGACGCTCATGGGCCTCACGCGGTCCCCGAACGCGCGCTTCGGCGGGACCGCCCAGCTCGGGGGCCACGAGCTCGTCGGCGCGTCGGCGGACGAGCTGCGGCGGGTCCGCGGCGCCGAGATCGCGATGGTCTTCCAGGACCCGATGACGTCCCTCGACCCCGTCTACCGGATCGGCGACCAGATCGTGGAGCAGATCCTCGCCCACGAGAAGATCCCGAAGGCCGCGGCGCTCGACCGCGCCGTCGCGCTCATGGAGCGCGTCGGGATCCCGCACGCGCGAGAGCGGCTGCGTTCCTACCCGCACGAGTTCTCGGGCGGCATGCGCCAGCGGGTGATGATCGCGATGGCGCTCAGCTGTTCGCCCCAGCTCCTCATCGCCGACGAGCCCACGACGGCGCTCGACGTCACCGTCCAGGCCCAGATCCTCGAGCAGCTGCGCACCCTCCGCGACGAGACCGGCGCCGGCGTCATCCTCGTCACGCACGACCTCGGCGTCGTCGCCGACATCGCCGACCGCATCCTCGTCATGTACGGCGGGCGCATCGTCGAGCAGGGCACGCTCGACGAGCTCTTCTACGACCCGCAGCACCCGTACACGTGGGGCCTGCTCGGGTCGATCCCCCGGCTCGACGGGCCGCTCGGCGTCCGGCTGCCCGCGATCCCCGGGACCCCGCCGTCGCTTCTGAACACGCCGGCGGGCTGCCACTTCCGCCCGCGCTGCCCGGAGGCGTTCGACCGGTGCGGCGAGATGCCACCGCTCGTCGCGCGGAGCCCCGGGTCGCCCGGGCACTGCGATCGCTGCTGGCTCGAGCCCGCGACCAAGCGGGCGCAGCGCGAGACCGACGGCCGCATCGGCCTGCGGACCGAGGGGACGGTGATCGCATGACAACGGACGGCGCCGCCCAGGGCGCTCCGGTCCCGGACCACCCCGCGACCGCGCCGGCCGCCGGCGAGCCCGTGCTCGAGGTCCGCGACCTCGAGGTCCACTTCCCGCTCCGCTCCGGGGCGCTCTTCGGCCGCAGCCGCGGCGTCGTGCACGCCGTCGACGGCGTCTCGTTCACGCTCGCCGACCGCGAGACGCTCGGCATCGTGGGGGAGTCGGGTTGCGGCAAGAGCACGCTCATCCGCACGCTCGCGCGCCTGACCGACGCGACCGGCGGCGAGATCCGCTTCCGCGGCGAGGACATCACCCACGCCGGCCGCCGCCGACTCGGCCCGGTCCGCCGCGAGCTGCAGATGGTCTTCCAGGACCCGCAGGCCTCACTGAACCCGCGAAAGCGCGTCGGCCAGATCCTCGCCACGCCGCTGCGCCTGCGGGGCGTCGGGCGGGACGCGGTGGCGGGGGAGACCCGAGAGCTGCTCGCCCGCGTCGGGATGAACCCCGAGCACGTCAACCGCTTCCCGCACGAGTTCTCGGGCGGCCAGCGGCAGCGGATCGGCATCGCCCGTGCGCTTGCGCTCCAGCCGCAGGTCCTCATGCTCGACGAGCCGGTCTCGGCGCTCGACGTCTCGATCCAGGCGCAGGTCATCAACCTCCTCGACGACCTGCAGCAGGAGTTCGGGCTCGCTTACGTCTTCGTCGCGCACGACCTCTCGGTCGTCCGCCACGTCTCCGACCGCATCGCGGTGATGTACCTCGGCAAGCTCATGGAGGTCTCGCCTGCGAGCGAGCTGTACTCGCGGCCGATCCACCCGTACACCGACGCGCTGCTGTCGGCGATCCCGATCCCGGATCCGCGGCGTAACCGGGCTCGGACACGGACGGTGGCGACCGGCGAGCCGCCGAACCCGATCGATCCGCCGAAGGGCTGCCGCTTCCACACCCGCTGCCCGCTGGCGACCGACGAGTGCGCGACGACGGCGCCCCCGCTGCGTGACTTCGGGGGCGGCCACCTTGCGGCGTGCCACCACCCGATGAACCTCAGCGCCGCAGCCGCAGCGCCTTCGTCACCGTCAGCGGCGTCCCGCTGACGGGCGTCGCCGCGACGCGGAGGGTCACGGCGAGCGACCGCTTCTTCGCCAGCCGCCGCAGCCCGGTGGCGCTGAGCCGCACGGTGACGGTGCGCGTCCCGGCCGGCGTGGCGGCGAGCCGCGTGACGCCGAGGATCGCCCCGGTCCTGGTCTTGAGCGTGAGCTTCGCCGACCGCAGGGGGGTGCCGAGGCCGAGGCGCGCCTTCACCCCGCGGCCGTGCGCGAGGAGGGTCGTCCGGAGGAGCTTGACGACGGGCGCGACGGCGGCGGGCGGCTTCAGGCGGATCGAGTAGCTCGTCCCGGCGACGCCGGAGTCCATCGCGACGTAGAAGCGGCCGGGGCCGCCGAAGGTCCAGTCGATGACGTCGGTGTGCGCGTCGACGGTGACGGCGCCCGTGCCCGCGCCGCTGCCCTCGCCGCCGACCTGCTGACCGCCGGCATCGATGAGCGTCGCGTACACGGGGCACCCGTTCGCGTCGGGCGACGGGCACGACGGCGTGAGGTTCGCGACGTCGAAGTGGACGGGGTCGCCGGCCTTCGCGACGTCGAAGGCGAGGTAGTCGGTGTCCGCGTCGCTGCGGAAGGCGCCGCTGTAGAGGGTGCCGGGGACGAGCGGCCCGAAGGCCGTCGCGATCGAGTCGTCCGCGCCCATCATGTCGGCGGAGGCGGAGGCGGAGGCCGGGAGGGCGGAGGCGGCGATCGCGGCGACGGCGACGGCCGCGGGCAGCAGACGGGAGGGGTGGCGCATACCCCGTCAACGCCGCGAGCGGGCGCAGGTTGGCCGGATCGACCCGGTACGGTCGCGTCCATGAGCGTCTCCCGCACCGGTCGTGACCACGACGTCGTCGTCTTCGGCGCCAGCGGCTTCGTCGGCCGCCTCACCGCCGAGTATCTCGCCGCCCACGCCCCCGAGGGCGCGCGGATCGCGCTCGGCGGCCGCTCGCGGGCGAAGCTCGAGGCGGTGCGGTCGGGCCTCGGCCCGCGGGCGGCCGACTGGCCGATCGTCGTGGCCGACAGCGCCGACCCGGCCGCGCTGCTCGCGCTCGCGCAGAGCACCCGCGCCGTCGCGACGACCGTCGGGCCGTACCTCCGCTACGGGCTGCCGCTCGTCGCCGCCTGCGCGGAGGCGGGGACCCACTACGCCGACCTCACCGGCGAGGTTCTCTTCATGCGCCGCGCGATCGACGACCACGACGAGCGCGCGCAGGCGACCGGCGCCCGCATCGTCCACACCTGCGGCTTCGACTCGATCCCGTCCGACCTCGGCGTCTTCCTCCTGGCCGAGGCCGCCCGCGAGCGCGGGCTCGGCACGCTCACCGACACGACGTACGTCGTGAAGAAGGTGCGCGGCGGCGTGAGCGGCGGCACCGTCGACTCGCTCCGCGGCCAGCTCGACGAGGCGCGCCGCGACCGCACGAGCCGCGCGATCCTCCTCGATCCGTACGCGCTCAGCCCGGACCGCGAGGCCGAGCCGGATCTCGGCCCGCAGCGCGACCCGATGGGCGTCGAGCACGACCCGGCGCTCGGCGGCTTCCTCGCCCCGTTCGTCATGGGCACGATCAACACGCGCGTCGTCCGCCGGAGCAACGCGCTGCAGGGTCACGCCTACGGCCGGGGACTGCGCTACCGCGAGTTCATGGCGACCGGCGGCCTGCCGCTCGGCCCGGTCATCGCGGGCGGCATCGCGGCCGGTGTCGGCGCGCTGATGGCCGGCCTGTCCTTCGGCCCGACCCGCAAGGTCATCGACCACGTGCTCCCCGACCCCGGCGAGGGCCCGTCCGAGCGTGACCGCGAGCGCGGCTTCTTCGCGATCGAGGTCCACGCGCAGACGACGGGCGGCACCCGCCTCGTCTGCGACGCCGAGGCGAAGGGCGACCCGGGCTACAAGGCGACCGCCGTCATGCTCGGGGAGGCCGCGCTCGCCCTCGCGCTCGACGAGGACCGGCTGCCGCCCGCCGCCGGCGTCCTCACGCCGTCGACCGCGATGGGCCACGTGCTCGTCGACCGGCTGCAGGCGGCCGGCCAGACGTACGCCGTGCGTTAGGCCGGCGTCAGGCCGGGGTGCCGAGGTACTCGGCGATGAGCGGGTTGATGCGCTCCGGGGCCTCGAGCTGCATGAAGTGCCCGAGGCCGGGGACGACCTCGTGGCGGCTGCCCGCCGGGAGCGAGTCCGGGAAGTGCTCGATGATCTCCGCCTGCATGCAGCCGTCGTCGGCGCCGTGGAGGTAGAGGACGGGCGCGCCGACGGGCAGCGTGAACGTCGCCTTGAGCCCGCGCTGCAGGTTGTTGCGGTAGTAGCGCAGGGCGGCGCGGCGGCGGGCGGGGGAGTCGAGGGCCGCGAAGGCGCGGTCGACGTCCTCACGGCCGTCGAAGCCCGGTGACCAGTCGCGCCAGAGCTTCGGGATGACGCGGTCCAGCCCACCGACCGAGCCGGGCAGCTGGTTGTAGACGAAGTACCAGCTGAGCCGCAGCTGACGGGCCCCGATGCCGAGCGTCGCGCGGCGGGTCCACGGCTTGAGCATCGCCGGCGTCGGCGGGATGGAGAGCGCGACGTACTTCGCGAAGCGCCGCGGCTCCCGGGCGGTGACGCCGTACGTCGCGACGGCACCCCAGTCGTGGCCGACGAGTACCGAGCGCCCGTCGCCCCCGAGCGCGGTGTGGAGGGCGAGCAGGTCCTCCGCGAGGTCCGCGATGAAGTAGCGGTCGTCCGGGGCGAGGTCGGTCGGGCCGTAGCCGCGGGTGAACGGGGCGACGGCGCGCCAGCCGCGCTCGGCGAGGTGGGGCCCGAGGTGGCGCCAGGTCCAGGCCGTGTCGGGGTAGCCGTGGACCAGGAGCGCGAGGGGCGCGTCGGGGTCGCCCCAGGCCAGAGCCCCGAAGCTCAGGCCGTTGGCGTCGATGGTCAGCTGCTCGGGCTCGCTCATCGTCCGGCACCCTACCTTCGGACGTCCGTCCTCCGGCCGCCCCCGAGGGCGGCGCGTAGGTCACTGCCGGGCAGCGCGGGCAGCAGCAGCCGGGCGCCGTCACGGCCGCCGACCGTCACGGTGTCGACCGCGGGCAGCCCGGGCAAGGACGCCGCCGATGCGCCGAGGAGGTGCAGGCGGATGCGGTGGCCGGCGGCGAAGCGGTTGCCGATCGGCCACAGCTCCACGTGGTAGAGCCGGCCGTGGCCGATCGGCGCCGGGGTCCGGGCCCCGTACACGCCGTAGGGCTGCACCACGTGGCCACCCGTGACGAGCGAGGCGGCGCGGTCGATCCGCGGGTAGTCGCTGCTCAGGCGCCCGCTCGCGACCGCGTGCGGGACGCCGTCGGGGCCGACGTCCGAGACGACGGCCCAGATCGTCGTCTGCGGCGCGGTGGTCGCGAGCCGCACGTCGAGGGTCGCGGGCCCGGCCGCCACGACGTCCGAGCGCAGCGGCCGCGTCGTGTACGAGAGCCCGAGCGGCTCGGCGAGGGTCATGCTGCTCAGCACCGGCAGGGCGCCGGTGAGCGCGTTGAGGCCCGCGGCCCCGACGATCGCCGCGTTCGGCGGGTCGCTCGCGAGCGGCGAGGACGGGAGGGCCGGGTAGGACTGCCGCGCGCGGGCGGGGACGCCGAGGCCCAGCGTGCCGTCGTTCAGCGAGTGCGCGGTCCCGCTCCGCGCCGGGCCGAGCCGGAGCGTGGTCCAGCGCGTCCCGGGCACGGGCCAGTCCGTCGCGTCGTAGCGCGCGAAGCGCCCCTTGAGCAGGCTCTCGCGGTCGCCCTCGGAGAGCCACAGCTGCACGCGCGGATGCGACTCCACGCCGTTCTCGACGCCCGAGAGGTAGTGCTGCAGCCAGGCGCGGCTCTCGCCCACCGCGCCGTCGGTCCCGGTCGGCGCGCCGTCGTGGGCGCCGACCACGACGAGGTGCGCGCCGTCGCCGCGCAGCGCCTGGTAGGCCTGGAACGCGCCGCGGGACTCGACGTCGTAGAACCCGTCGATCATGAGGATCGACAGGTGGTTCGCGTCGCCGCGGAAGCCCCGCTCGCGCCACCACCCGTCCAGCTGCGGGTGGGCGAGGACGCTGAGGCCCGCCGTCAGCAGGCCGCCCGCCGTGTCCGGGACCGACGCGGGGTTGCGTCCGAGACGGTCGAGGCCCTGGGTCAGCGCGGGGGCGCCGATGAGGCCGAGCACCCCGGCGCCGGGCACGATGTTGCTCACGCCGCCGGGGGAGAGGAGGTCGCGGTAGAGCTCGTACGTCCCGGACTTCAGCACCGCCGCCTTCACGCAGGGCAGCGGCAGGTGCAGCGAGTTGTAGATCGTGATCGCACTGGCCGAGAAGCCGTTGAGGCCGAGCACGCCGGTGCTCCACGGCTGATCGCACGCCCAGCGCAGGACCTCGGCGACGTCCGCCTGCGTCCGCGGCCCGAGCGCGTCGAAGCGCCCGTCGCTGTCGCCCGTGCCGCGGATCTGCACGAGCAGCGTGTTGAAGCCCGGCCCCGGTTCGAGCGTCCCGCTGCCGCGCCCGTAGGGGCTGAACTCGACGATCGTCGGCCGGGGGCGGTCCCCGGTGAGCGTCGTCTGCAGCGTCACGCCGTCCGACGCGGTGAAGCGCAGGGCGGTCGTCGTCGCGGCCGGCGCGGGCGGCGCCCCGGTGAGGGCCAGCGTGACGGCGGCGGTCACCGCGAGAAGGACCCGGCCCGTGCGCGAGTGCATGCGCGCCAGCCTCTCACATCACGAACGTCGGCGTTCGTGGATCGCCCCGGTCAGGGTGTCGCCCGGCGAACGCGAGGGCTCAAGTTCTCGTCGGACTCGCCCTTGGGTGCTTATGCGCCGATAATCGGCCTTTCAGTCAGCACGAGTACGTCGAACATTGACCAATGGGGGCGCGCGTCCATACTGGGACGGGATGTCCCAGCGCCATCGTGATCGCCCCTCGTGCTCTCCGCCCGCCTCGCGCGGCGGCGCGCGCCGCCGCCGCCGCCGGGTTCGGCACGGGGGACGCCGCCACCGGGCGGCGGCGTCGCCCGGCCGCGGGACGCTCGGCACCCCCTCACCGCCGGTCCCCCGCCGCCCGTGCGACTGGACCGGCTGGCTCTTCTAGCGGCGCCGGCCCGCCACGTCCCGCGCGCCGATGGCGCACAATGGGCGGATGACGCAGTCCGCCGCCCCTGCCCACGTCGACGTCCTCATCGTCGGGGCCGGCCTCTCCGGTATCGGTGCGGCCCGGCACCTGCAGGCCGAGTCGCCCGGGCGGAGCTTCGCGATCCTCGAGGCGCGCGACGCCATCGGCGGCACGTGGGACCTCTTCCGCTACCCCGGCATCCGCTCGGACTCGGACATGTACACGCTGGGCTATCGCTTCAAGCCGTGGAAGGCGGCGAAGGCGATCGCGGACGGGCCCTCGATCCTCGCCTACGTCCGCGAGGCCGCCGAGGAGACGGGCGTCGACCGTCACATCCGCTTCGGCCATCGCGTCGTGCGCGCCTCCTGGTCGACCGCCGACGCCCGCTGGACGGTCGAGGCCGAGCGCACGGACACGGGCGAGCGCGTCGAGCTGACGAGCAGCTTCCTCTTCTCCTGCAGCGGCTACTACCGCTACGACGAGGGCTACACCCCGGAGTTCCCCGGGGCGGCCGACTTCGGCGGGACGCTCATCCACCCGCAGCACTGGCCCGAGGGCTTCGACCACACCGGCAAGCGCGTCGTCGTCATCGGCAGCGGCGCCACCGCCGTGACGCTCGTCCCGGCGATGGCCCCGGACGCCGCCCACGTCACGATGCTCCAGCGGTCCCCGAGCTACGTCGTGACGCTGCCGGCCGTCGATCCGATCGCGATGGGGCTCCGCAGGGTCCTGCCCGAGAAGGCCGCCTACGCGGTCACCCGCTGGAAGAACGTCCTGCTCACGATGGGTCAGTACCAGCTGAGCCAGCGCCGGCCGGCGATCGTGAAGGCCGCGATCCGACGGATGGTCACCCGGCAGCTGCCCGAGGGCTACGACGTCGACACCCACTTCCGGCCCTCGTACGACCCGTGGGACCAGCGCCTGTGCCTCGTCCCCGACGGTGACCTCTTCCGCGCGCTCCGCTCCGGCCGCGCCGAGGTCGTCACCGACCGCATCGAGACCTTCACGCCGACGGGCATCCGGCTCGTCTCCGGGCGGGAGCTCGAGGCCGACGTCATCGTCACCGCCACGGGCCTCGACCTCGTCGCGTTCGGCGGCGCGGAGCTCGTCGTCGACGGGGAGGAGGTGTCGCTTCCCGACACGGTGACCTATCGCGGGCTCATGCTCTCCGACGTGCCGAACTTCGCGTTCGTGCTCGGGTACACCAACGCGTCGTGGACGCTCAAGGCCGACCTCGCCTCGGCGTTCGTCTGCCGCCTGCTGAACCACATGGCCGCGGGGGGCCACGCGGTCTGCGTCCCGCGCTATCGCGAGGCGGCGCCGGCGACCGAGCCGTTCCTGAACTTCGCCTCGGGCTACGTGCAGCGTGCGCTCGACCGCTTCCCGAAGCAGGGCGAGGTCGCGCCGTGGAAGCTCTACCAGAACTACCTGCGGGACCTGCGCGTGCTGCGCCGCGGCGAGCTCGAGGACGGGACGCTCGAGTTCGGGCCCTCCGGGCGCGCCACGGCGCCCCGTGAGCGGGCCGCCGCCTGACGCGGCGGCCGGGGCGCGCCGACGGTCCCTCGGACGCGACCGGCGCCTCGGGAGGACCCGGGCGCCGGCGGTGGAAGCTGGGCGGCCGCGCGCGGGGCGCGGCCGGGGTGCTCAGGCGGCGAGCGCCGTCTCGACCTCGCCGTACGACGGCATGTCGAGCTGGTCGATCGCGGCCCACGCGGCGGACGCGCTCTTGTACGTGCCGACCGGCTTGAGGCCATCGAGGTCGAGCGCGTGGATCGTGTAGATCCCGCGGTCGCGGGTGATGCTCAGGGTGGGGCTGGCGGTGATGGTGTCCATGGTGTGCCTTTCTCGGAAGGACGGAGCCTCTCGCTCGACATCCATGGTGCGGCACGAACGCACGTACGTGTGTGACAGGGGTCACCGAGGCGAACGTCTGTTCAGGTCGCGGCGGGCCGGAACGGGGTGTGCGGCCGGGAGGACGACCGCCGGTTAGGATCGGTCGCTACATCGATGCCACGGGAGGCAGCATGAGGACGTTCATCCGCACGGGCCTGGCGATCGCCGCCATCGCCGGCACCGGCGCCACCATCACCGCAGAGGCCGCCGCGCAGGCCGTCGACCCTGCCGTCTGCACCGCCGCGACGAAGCAGGTCACGAAGGACCAGGCCGCGATCAAGGCGGACAGGACCGCGGTGAAGCACGCGACCACCGCCGTCAAACGGGCGAAGACCGCCGTCAGGAAGGCGAAGGCCACCGCGAAGCGCTCGCCGACGGCCGCGCACAAGCGCAGGCTCACCGCGGCGAACCGGAGGCTCACCGCGGCCCGCCGGTCGCTCAAGGCGGCGAACGCGAAGCTCGCGAAGGCCGAGGACAGGCTCGCGACGGACAAGCCCGCCGCGCAGCAGGCCTGCACGCCCGGGTACTGAGCGCCCCGTCGATGACCCCGAGCCGTCCCCTCCGGCGCCCCCGGGCGCTGCGCACGTTCCTGTCCGCCGCGCTCCTCACGGCCGCCGCCGCGACCGCGGTCCCCGCGGCCGCGCCCGCGGCCGTGAACCAGGAGTCGATGCTCCAGGACGACAACACGCTGATCTTCAACACGCCGCAGGGCACGGCGAAGGCGCTCGACCGGCTCGTCACCCTCGGGGTCGACCGCGTGCGGGTCTCCGTCTTCTGGGCGACGGTGGCGCCGAAGTCCGACTCGCAGACGCGCCCGGTGTTCGACGCCGCGAACCCATCCGCGTACCCCGCGCACGCGTGGGACCGCTACGACCAGCTCGTCCGCCTCGCGACCGCGCGCGGCATCGCGGTGAACTTCGACATCACCTCGCCCGCGCCGCTGTGGGCGACCGGCGACTCGCCCCGCGCGGACATCGCGAACACCTTCCAGCCCGACCCGGCCGAGTTCGAGCAGTTCGTCCGGGCCGTCGGCAACCGCTACAGCGGCACGTTCGGGGCGCCCGGTGGCAGCTACCCGCAGCCGCCCCGCCCGGCGCTCTGCGAGCTGTCGAGCACCTGCCCGCCGAAGGAGCCCCAGCCGCCGGTCCTCGCCGACGGCCCGGTGCCGCGCGTGAGCTACTTCTCGATCTGGAACGAGCCGAACCAGCCCGGCTGGCTCACCCCGCAGTGGATCGTCCGCCCCGACGGCGCGCCCGGCTACATCGAGGCGGCACCGCACCTGTACCGCGGCCTCGTCGACGCCGCCTGGCGCGGCCTGCAGGCGACGAACCACGGCTCCGACACCTTCCTCATCGGCGAGACCGCGCCGAAGGGCCTGAACCTCCAGGACACGACGCGGGCGATCAAGCCGATGCGCTTCATCCGGCAGCTCTACTGCCTCGACGACCAGATGCACCCGCTGCGGGGGGCCGAGGCCGCGATGCGCGACTGCCCCACCGACGACGCCGGCACCGCCGCCTTCGCGGACGCACACCCCGGCCTCTTCGCCGCGACCGGGTACGCGCACCACCCGTACGAGCTCACCGCGCCGCCGACCAGGCGCCCGACCGACCCGGACTACGTGACGATCGCGAACCTCCCGCGGCTGACCCTCGCCCTGCGGGACATCTTCACGATCTACGGCCGCGCGAACGGGCTCCCCCTGTACCTCACGGAGTTCGGCTACAACACGGACCCGCCGAACCCGCTCGGCGTGTCCCCGGGCCGGCAGGCGTCGTACCTCAACCAGGCGCAGTACATCGCGTCGACGAACCCGAGCGTCCGAACGCTCACGCAGTTCCTGCTCATCGACGACGCCCCGCGCCCCGGGCGCAACGGCGTGACCGCCGGCTACGGCGCGACGTTCCAGACCGGGCTGCAGTACCTCAGCGGCCGCCGGAAGCCGTCCTTCGCCGCCTACGAGCTGGCGCTGAACCTCCCGGTGCGGACGGTCGCGCGCGGCCGCCGCGTGCTCGTCTGGGGCCTCGTGCGGCCCGCGTCGCTCATCGGGCGCCCGCAGCTCGCGCAGATCCAGTTCAAGCGACGGGGCGGCGGGTTCCGCACCGTGAAGCGGGTCCGGACGCTCTACGGCCGCGGGGTCGTGCAGACCCGCATCACGCTCGCCCACAGCGGCTTCGTGCGACTCACGTGGAAGGACCCACGCACGAGGAAGACGGTGCGCAGCCGGGTCGTCTCGGTCGCCGTCCGGCGGTGAGCACGCCCGGCCACCGCGCCGCGCAGGTCACGACGACGTTCCGCTCGGAGGACGCGAGCGTCAAGTCGCTCGAGCTCTTCTTCGATCTCGTCGTCGTCCTCGCGCTGACGCAGTGCACGGCGCTCATGGCGAAGGAGCCGACGTGGCAGGGCCTGGCGAAGGGGCTGCTCATCCTCGGGGTCGTCTGGTGGGCTTGGGTCGGGTACGCCTGGCTCACGAGCGTCATCGACCCGGAGGAGGGCCTCGTCCGGATCGCGATGTTCACCGCGATGGCGGCGCTGCTGCTCGTCGCGCTCTGCATCCCGCGCGCGTTCGACGAGGACGGCCTGCTCTTCGCCGTCGGCTACGCGTTCGTCCGCGGGATGCACATCGTCCTCTTCGTCCTCGCGAGCCGGGAGGACCCGGCGCTGCGCCGGTCGGTCACCGGCCTGGCGGTCAGCACGGCGATCGGCGTCGGGCTCATCTTCGCGGCCTCCGCGACCGACGGCACGCTGCAGGACGCGCTGTGGGCGGCGGCGCTCGTGCTCGACGCCGGCGGCCCGTTCTTCTTCGGGACGGAGGGCTGGCAGCTCGTCCCCGGGCACTTCGCCGAGCGCCACTCGGGCATGATCATCATCGCCCTCGGCGAGTCGATCGTCGCGATCGGGGTCGGGGCGGACGGCCTCGAGATCGACGCCGGCGTGGTCCTCGCCTCCGTCCTCGGGATGGCGGTCGTCGCCTCGCTGTGGTGGCTGTACTTCGACATCGTCGCGCTCGTCGCCGAGCGCCGGCTCCACCACGCGGCGCCCGGCCGCGAGCGCAACGCGATCGCCCGCGACTCGTTCTCCTACCTGCACTTCCCGATGATCGCGGGCATCGTCCTCATCGCGCTCGGGCTGAAGAAGACGCTCAGCCACGTCGGCGACGACCTCGGGCTCGTGCCGGTCACCGCGCTGCTCGGTGGCGGTGCGGTCTACCTCCTCGCCCACGTCGCGTTCCGCCTGCGGAACGTCGGGCGCTTCAGCTCCCACCGGGTGGTCGCGGCGGCGGTGCTCGTCGCGTTCGTCCCGGCGGGCCACCGGATCCCGGCGGCGGCGACCGTCGGCTTCGTGGCCGCCGTCCTCATCGGGCTGATCGTCTACGAGGCCGTGCGCTTCTCGGAGCTGCGCTCCCGCCTGCGCCGCGACCTCGCCCGCCACTGACCTCGCTCGGCCGTGGCGGGCGGGGCCGGGCCCGCTCAGCTGCGGTGGGCGGGGCCGGTCTCGGGGGCGTCGGTGCGCTCGCCGCCGCGGGTGAAGCGCGGGCTCGCCTCCGGCAGCTCCTCGTCGGCGAGGCCGTGCTCGTGGCGGTCGGCGACGTCGGTGTGAGCGCGGGCGCGGGCCTCGGCGACGCGGGCCTCCTTCTCGGCGAGGTTCGCCTGCGCGGCCTCCCGCTCGGCCTCGGCGGCACGGTGCTCGGCGCGGGCGCGCTGCTGCTCGGCCTGGGTCAGGGCGGCGGCGGCCTGCGCGCGGTCCTCGTCGGCGGCCATGCGGTGACCACGGGCGAGCTCCTCACGCTGGTGCTTCAGCTCCGCCTCGTGGCGGCGGGCCTCCTGCTGGGCCCGCAGGCGGGGGAGGAGGACCATCACCCCCAGCGCGACGACGAGTACGACGGCGACGACGATGATGACAGCGACCATGTGCGACCTTCTCTCCGTGGGGGGCGTACGACTCCGTTCAGGTGTGATGGATGCCCGCAGACTTGGCACTCAAACGTCATCCATCCGTCCGCGCCGGCGCCCGGAGGCGCGGATAAGCTTCCTCTCATGAACGTCGCCATCCGTCACGACCCGTCCTTCGCCGTCGCGCGTCTCGAGCTGTCCGGGGGTGAGAGGGCCCGGGTCGAGGCCGGGGCGATGGCCGCCCACTCGGCGGGCATGAGCCTGGAGGCGAAGCTGCAGGGCGGGCTGATGAAGTCGCTCAAGCGCAGCGTGCTCGGTGGCGAGTCGCTGTTCGTCTCGACCTACACCGCGCCCGACGGCGGCGGCTGGGTCGACGTCGCGCCGCGCCTGCCGGGTGACGCCTTCACCGTCGAGGTCGACGGCGCCTACATCCTCACGCGCGGGTCGTTCCTCGCCTCCTCGGACGGGCTCGAGCTCGACACGAAGTGGGGCGGCTTCGGGAACCTCGCGGGCGGCGAGGGCGGGTTCCTCGTCCACGTCACCGGGACCGGCACGCTCGTCGGCTCCTGCTACGGCGCGCTGGACCGGCTCACGCTCGCCGCGGGCGAGGGCATCACCGTCGACTCCGGCCACCTCGTGTCCTACTCGGACACCGTCCAGATGCAGGCGCGCCGCGCGTCCGCCGGCGGGCTCATGCAGTCGGCGAAGTCGGGCGAGGGCATCGTCTACGACGTCATGGGCCCCGGCGAGGTCATCGTCCAGAGCCGCAACCCGCACGAGCTCGTCACCTGGCTCACGGGGCAGCTCCCCTTCAGCCGCACCTGAGCGCGCGCCGCCGATCACGCGGCCACCCGATGGCCCGAAATCTGGGGAGCGGCCCGCGGCCACGCGTCCACGGGGGCTTGAGCGGGTCGGCTGAGGGGCGCCCGCCACCGATGCTCCCGGCATGTCACGGACGACACTCCCCCGCCCATGGAGGGCGCTGCGGGCCGCTTTCGCGCTGCCGCTGCTCATCGCCACCACGCTTGGCGCCGCCGCCGCGGCGCCGGCCGCCACCGCGGCCGCCGCCCCGCGGCCCTACATCGTCGTGCTCGACCGGTCCACGAAGGCCGCGACGAACGCGACGAACGCGCGCCTGCAGCGCGAGGAGGACGTCACCGCCACGCACACGTTCACGGGGGTCGTGCAGGGCTTCTCGGCGAAGCTCGACGCCCACGACGTCGCCGACCTGCGCGACGACCCGCGGGTCGCCTTCGTCACCCCGGACAAGCCGGTGAAGGCGACCGGCCTCGTCCCGATCCTCACGGGGGACAACATCCCGACCGGTGTGCGCCGCACCGGCGCCGCCGTCGACCAGACGGTGTCGCAGGCGAGCCCGGTGAACGTCGCGGTCATCGACACCGGCATCAACCTCACCCACCCGGACCTCAACGCCGTCGCGGGCAAGAGCTGCGTCGCGGGGGACACGAACGACCAGAACGGCCACGGCACCCACGTCGCGGGCACGATCGCCGCGAAGAACAACGGCACCGGCGCGGTCGGCGTCGCCCCGGGCACGAAGCTGTGGTCCGTCCGGGTGCTGGACGCGAGCGGCTCGGGCCTCACCTCCGGCGTCATCTGCGGCATCGACTGGGTCACGTCGACGCGGACCGACGCCGACCCGAGCAACGACATCACCGTCGCGAACATGTCCCTCGGCGGCTACGGCGTCTCGACCGACAACTGCGGCCGGACGACCGGCGACGCGCTGCACATCGCGATCTGCAACGCGACCGCCGCGGGCGTCACCTTCGTCGTCGCCGCCGGCAACTCGGGCGCCGACGAGCAGAACTTCACCCCGGCGGCCTACCCGGAGGTCCTCACCGTCACCGCGGTCTCCGACAGCGACGGGCTCCCCGGCGGGCTCGGCGGGTCGCTGAGCTGCATCGCGAACGGCGACGACACCGCCGCGAGCTACTCGAACTACGCGACGCGCGCCGCCGACACCGCCCACACGATCGCGGCGCCGGGCTCGTGCATCCGCTCGACCTACCCCGGCGGCTACGCGACGATGTCCGGCACGAGCATGGCCTCGCCGCACGTCGCCGGCCTCGTCGCGCTCTGCGAGGGGCAGGGGACGACGCCGGGTCCGTGCGCCGGGAGGACGCCGGCGCAGGTCATCCAGATCCTCCGGCAGGCGGCCGCCGACCACCTGGCGGCCGCCCCGTCGAGCGGCTTCGCGGGCGACCCGGCCCGGCCGAGCGGCACGCGCTACTACGGCCCGCTCGCCTGGGCGACCTTCCCGGCCGGCGGGACGACGCCGGCGCCGGCGCCAGCGCCGGCGCCGGCGCCGGCGCCGGCCCCGGCCCCGCTCGTGGCCCCGGCGAACACGGTCAGGCCGGCGCTGAGCGGCAGCGGCACCGTGGGCGGCACGCTCCCGGCGACGACCGGCACGTGGACCGGCAGCGCCCCGATCGCGACCGCGACCCAGTGGCAGCGCTGCACGAGCACCGCCGCCACCTCGTGCACGGCGATCACCGGCGCGACCGCGGCGACGTACGCGCCGCAGGCGGCCGACGCCGGCAAGGCGCTGCGCGCCCTCGTCACCGCGACGAACGCGAAGGGCACGACGAGCGCGGCATCCGTCACGACCGCCCTCGTGCCCGCGCCGCTCGCCGCGCCGGCGAGCGTGACGGCGCCCGCGCTCACGGGCACGCTGCGAGTGGGCGGCGTCATGGCGACGAGCGCCGGCACCTGGAGCGGCAGCGGCCCGATCACGGTCACCGTCCAGTGGCTGCGCTGCGCGAGCACCGTCCTGACGGGCTGCACGGAGATCAGCGGCGCCCGCGGCGGGACCTACCCCGTCGGCACGGCGGACATCGGGCTCATGCTGCGCAGCCGCATCACCGCGGCGAACAGCCGGGGCAGCGCGGTCGCGACCTCGGCCCCGACGGCCATCGTGACGGCGCCGGTGACCGGCCCGCCGGTCCCGACGGCACCGCCCGTCATCAGCGGGACGCCCGGCGCGGGCCTCACGCTCACGGCATCCGCGGGCACGTGGTACGGCGCGCCGACGATCGGCACGACGATCTCCTGGGCCTCCTGCGCCCCTGGTTCGAACGTCTGCTACTACACGCCGCAGACCGGCACGACGTACACGCCGCAGAGCGCGCCGCCGGGGACGCGCTTCGTGGTCGTCGTCCGCGCGGCCAACGGCGCGGGCTTCGCCTACGCGCAGTCCGCGCCGACGGCGCCCGTCGCCGCCGCGGGGACCGGGACCTCCGCCACGGCCGGGGCCGGCGCCCCGGTGATCGTGAAGGGGACCGCGCCGCGCCGCTGACCTTCCCTGCCGTACCCGGATGGGCGCGCGCCCGTCGTCCTCGGGGTTGGGGACGGCGGGCGCAACGTCGTTCATGGCCCGCTTGTGTGTGTTATGCGTCACACACGACCCTTGACACGCAAACAACCACAGGAGTACAAACACAAAACAACATCAAGTCGGGCAGGAAACAACATGTACGCCGAAGAGCGCCAAACCCACATCGTCGAAGAGGCCCGCGCCAAAGGCCGGGTCGACGTCGCCACCCTCGCCGAGACGTTCAACGTCACGCAGGAGACCGTCCGCCGCGACCTCACCTCGCTCGTGCGCCACGGCGTCCTGCGCCGCGTGCACGGCGGGGCGATCCCGGTGGAGCGCCTCGGCTTCGAGCCCGGCCTCGCCGACCGCGACGCTGCGATGAACGACGAGAAGGAGCGCATCGCGGCCGCCGCGCTCGCCGAGCTGCCCGAGGGGGAGGGGGTCATCCTGCTGGACGCCGGCACGACGACCGCCCGCCTCGCCGAGATCCTCCCGGCCTCCGCGACCCTCACCGTCGTCACGAACGCCCTGCCGATCGCGATGACGCTCGCGTCGCGCCCCAACCTCACCGTCATGTCGGTCGGCGGGCGGGTCCGCGGCCGCACCGGCGCGATGGTCGACGCGTGGGCCGTGCGGACGCTCGAGGAGATGGTCGTCGACGTCGCCTTCATGGGCGCGAACGGCATCAGCGCCGAGCGCGGCCTCACCACCCCCGACACGGCCGAGGCGGCCGCGAAGCGCGCGATGATCCACGCCGCCCGCCGCGTCGTCGTCCTCGCCGACCACACGAAGGCGGGCGCCGACCACTTCGCCCGCTTCGGCGACCTCGCCGACGTCGACGTCCTCATCACCGACCGCGGCCTCCATCCCGACGACGCGTCCGCCCTCGAGGCCGCAGGGCCGCGCGTGGTGCTCGCATGATCCTCACCTGCACGGTTCGGTGTAATCAGACCCCGGAGGCGTGGCGATGATCCTCACGTTCACCGCGAACCCGTCCGTCGACCGCACCGCGGAGGTCGCGGCCCTCGTCCCCGGCACCGTCATGCGCACGGTCGCGGTCCGCGTCGACGCCGGCGGCAAGGGCGTGAACGTCACCCGCGCCCTGCACGCCAACGGCGTCGCCTCGATCGCGATCCTCCCGGTGGGCGGGCACGAGGGCAACCAGCTCCTCGGCCTGCTGCAGGAGCAGGAGCTGCGGGTCCGCACGGTGCCGATCGCCGGCGCGGTCCGCGCGAACGTCACGATCGCCGAGCCCGACGGCACGACGACGAAGCTCAACGAGCCGGGCCCGGTCCTGACGCTCGCCGAGATTGACCGGCTCGCCGCGAAGGTCATCGACACCGCGCGGAAACGCCGCTGCACCTGGGCCGTCCTCGCCGGGAGCCTGCCGCCCGGCGTCCCGCTCGACTTCTACGCGACGCTCGTCCGCGACCTGCACGAGCGCGGCGTCCGCGTCGCGGTCGACTGCGACGGCCCGCTCCTGCTGGCGACGCTCGCCGCCGGGCCCGACCTCGTCAAGCCGAACCGCCGCGAGCTGGCGGAGGCGACCGGCGTCGGCATCGAGTCGCCCGCGGACGCGGTCCTCGCGGCGCGCGTCCTCATGGCCGACGGCGCCGGCGCGGTCCTCGCGAGCCTCGGCTCCCGCGGCGCGATCCTCGTCGAGGACGCGAGCGGCCCGGTCCACCACGCGTCCTCGGCCGTCGCCGCGCCGCGCTCCACCGTCGGCGCGGGGGACGCGTCGCTCGCCGGCTTCCTCGCCGCGGGCGCCACCGGCCCCGCCGCCCTCGCCGAGGCCGTCACCTGGGGCGCCGCCGCCGTCGGCTTGCCCGGCTCGCGGATGCCCGGCCCGTCCGACCTCCGCCGCACCGACGTCACCGTCGCCCCGCTGCCCGACCCGTCCCGCCCGTCCCCCGCCGCCGTCCCCGTCACCCAGGAGAGCCGTCCATGAGCCAGATCATCACCCCCGACCTCGTCGACCTCGACCTCCCGGGCACCGACCGGGTCGCCGCGACCCGCGCGCTCGCCGAGCGCCTGGTCGCCGCCGGGCGCGTCACCGACCTCGACGGCTTCCTCGCCGATGTCGCCGCCCGCGAGGCGCAGATGCCGACCGGCCTGGAGGGCGGCATCGGCATCCCGCACGCCCGCTCCGCCCACGTCTCCGAGCCCTCGCTCGCCTTCGGCCGCTGCGCCGCCGGCGTCGACTTCGGGGCCGAGGACGGCCCGGCCCACCTCGTCTTCCTCATCGCCGCCCCGGACGGGGAGGGCGCGGAGCACATGAAGATCCTCGCCTCCCTCGCCCGCCGGCTCATCCACGCGTCCTTCAAGGACGGCCTCAACCAGGCCGCGGATCCCGCCGCGGCCGCCACCTTCATCACCCAGGAGATCGCGGCATGAAGCTCGTCGCCGTCACGTCGTGCCCCACGGGCATCGCGCACACGTACATGGCCGCCGAGGCGCTGTCGGAGGCCGCGAAGGCCGCCGGGCACGAGCTCGAGGTCGAGACGCAGGGCTCCGCCGGCCTCGACCGGCTCGACCCCGCCACGATCGCCGCCGCCGACGCGGTGATCTTCGCCGCCGACGTCGAGGTCCGCGAGCGCGACCGCTTCGACGGCAAGCCGACCGTCGTCGCCAAGGTCAAGGACGGCATCAACCGCCCGGCCGAGCTCATCGAGCGCGCGGTCGCCGCGGCGGCCGAGGCCCCGGCCGCGTCGACGCCGGCCGCCGCGGTCCCCGCGGCGGGCGTCTCCCCGGCCACGAAGGCCGAGGAGGGCGCCTCGTGGGCCGGCCGGCTCCGCGGCTGGCTCATGACCGGCGTGAGCTACATGATCCCGTTCGTCGCCGCCGGCGGCATCCTCATCGCCCTGGCGTTCCTCATCGGCGGACCGGAGATCGCCTCGAAGGTCAACGGCGGGACGTTCGACGGCCACACCTACAAGGGCGTGAGCGACCTGACGCTCATCCTCAACCAGTTCGGCGTCGCCGGCGTCATGTTCAAGATCGGCGCCACGTCGTTCTCGATGCTCGTCCCGATCCTCGCCGGCTTCATCGCCTACGCGATGGCGGACCGCCCCGGCCTCGTCCCCGGCGTCGTCGCGGGCCTCCTCGCGTCCGCCGTCGGCGCGGGCTTCCTCGGCGGTCTCATCGGCGGCCTGCTCGCCGGCGCGATCGTCCTGCAGCTCGTCCGCCTCGACGTGCCGCGCGCGATCGCCGGCGTCATGCCCGTCGTCATCATCCCGCTCGTCTCGACGCTCGTCGTCGGCTTCGTCATGCTCGTCGTCGTCGGCAAGCCGATCGCCTCCGCGACGAACGGGATGACCGGCTGGCTCAACGGCCTCGGCGACAGCAACAAGATCCTCCTCGGCCTCATCGTCGGCGCGATGATGGCGTTTGACCTCGGCGGCCCCGTGAACAAGGTCGCGTACACCTTCGGCCTCGCGTCGCTGTCGGCGGGCAACCTCAACATCATGGCCGCGGTCATGGCCGCCGGGATGACGCCGCCGATCGCCCTGGCGCTCGCCACGGTCGTCCGCCCGAAGCTCTTCAACGACGCGGAGCGGAAGGCGGGCGAGGCGGCGTGGCTGCTCGGCGCCTCCTTCATCACCGAGGGCGCGATCCCGTTCGCCGCGGCCGACCCGGTCCGGGTCATCCCGTCGATGATGGCCGGCAGCGCCGTCACCGGCGCCCTGTCGATGGCCTTCGACGCGACGAGCCGCGCGCCGCACGGCGGCATCTGGGTCGTCGGCCTCATCGGCCACCCGCTGCTCTACCTCGTGGCGATCCTCGCCGGCATCGGCGTCAGCGCGGCCTCGGTCGTCGCGCTGAAGTCCCGCCGGATCCTCGTGCCCTCCGGCGACGCCGTCGCCGCGGCCGCCCCATCCTCGCGCGGCGTCGTCGCCGCCTGACCCGCCCCACCCCCGAACCCCCCTCGAGCCAGGAGCCTCACCCATGTCCCAGCGCACCGTCACCGTCGGCTCGTCCGTCGGCCTCCACGCCCGCCCCGCCAGCCTCTTCGTGCAGGCCGCGAGCAAGCAGCAGGTCCCCGTGAAGATCGGCCGGCCGGACGCGGACCCGATCGACGCCCGCTCGATCCTCGGGGTCCTCGGCCTCGGCGTGAAGGGCGGCGAGGAGGTCGTCCTCAGCGCGGAGGGGGACGGGGCGGACGCCGCCCTCGAGGAGCTCGTCGCGCTCCTCGCCCGCGATCTCGACGCGGAGGCGTAGGACGATGCCGGCCGCCGAGCTCCACGGCATCGGGGTGAGCCCCGGCGTCGTCCACGGCCCCGTCGCCCGGCTGGCGGCGGCCCCCGCGCTGCCCGCCGCCGACGCGCCGGTCGCGGACGTCGAGGCGGAGGTCGCCGCGGCCCGCGAGGCGCTCGGCGCCGTCGCCGACGCCCTCGACGCCCGGGCCGCCGGCGCCGCGGGGGTTGCGGCCGACGTCCTCACCGCGCAGGCCCTCATGGCCCGCGACCCCGCGCTCGCCGACAGCACGGCGGCCGTGATCCGCAGCGGACGCGACGCGCCCCACGCGGTCGACGCGGCGTTCGCCGAGCACCGCGCGATGTTCCTGCAGATCGGCGGCTACCTCGCCGAGCGCGTGAGCGACCTCGACGACCTCCGGACCCGCGCCGTCGCCCACCTCCTCGGGCTGCCGATGCCCGGCATCCCGGACCCCGGGCATCCGTTCGTCCTCGTCGCCGACGACCTCGCGCCCGCCGACACCGCGACGCTCGACCCGGCGAAGGTCCTCGCGATCGTCACCCGCCGCGGCGGGCCGACCGGCCACACGGCGATCCTCGCCAAGCAGCTCGGGATCCCGGCGGTCACCGCCTGCCCCGACGTCGAGGCGCTCGCCGACGGGACGATCCTCCTCGTCGACGGCTCGACCGGCAGCGTCGTCCGCGAGCCGGGCCAGGAGCTCATCGACGAGGCCCGTGCGGCGCAGGCGGCGCTCGCCGCCCGGCGCGCGTCGAGCCACGGTCCCGGCCGCACCGCCGACGGCCACCCGGTGCGCCTGTACGTGAACATCGGCGGGGCCGGGGATGCGGCCGCGGGCACCGCGGCGGGCGCGCAGGGCGTCGGCCTGCTGCGCACCGAGTTCCTCTTCCAGGGGCGCCAGACCGCCCCGACGCACGCCGAGCACGTCGCGGCCTACGCGGAGGCGTTCGCGCCCTACGCCGGCCGGACCGTCATCGTCCGGACCCTCGACGTCGGCGCCGACAAGCCCCTGGCCTACCTCGACATGGGCGACGAGGAGAACCCGGCCCTCGGCGTCCGCGGCCTGCGCCTCGCCCGCCGCGACCCGGCCTTCCTGACCGAGCAGCTCGCCGCGATCGCCGAGGCGGCCGCCGCGAGCGGCGCGGAGGTCGGGGTCATGGCCCCGATGGTCGCGACCGCCTACGAGGCCGAGTCCTTCGCCCGGACCGCGCGCGAGCACGGCATCGCCCGGGTCGGCGTCATGATCGAGGTGCCCGCGGCCGCGCTCTGCGCCGCGCAGATCCTCACCCACGTCGACTTCGCGTCGCTGGGGACGAACGACCTCGCCCAGTACACGATGGCGACCGACCGGCTCGCCGGGGAGCTCGCCGACCTGCTCGACCCGTGGCAGCCGGCCGTCCTGCAGCTCATCGCCGCCTCCGCGGCGGCGGGTGTCGCGGCCGGCAAGCCCGTCGGCGTCTGCGGCGAGGCGGCGAGCGACCCGCTCCTCGGGCTCGTCCTCGCCGGCCTCGGCATCACGAGCCTCTCGATGGCGCCCGCGTCGCTCGCGGACGTGCGCGGCACACTTGCCGCCCACACGCTCGCGCAGTGCCGGGAGCTCGCCGCCGTCGCGCTCGCGGCGCCGTCGGCCCCCGACGCGCGCGCCGCCGTCGGGCGCCTCGTGCGGGAGCGGGCGGCGGCGCCGGCCGGCTGAGCCCGCGGCGGCCGGCGTGCGACGCGATCCGTCCCCAGGACGTTCTGCGTCTCACGCCGGCCGCTCGGAGCGCGGCGGGCGGGCTACTCCTCGCCGTCGTCCGGGGCCTCGCCGTCGATGAGCTGCTGCAGGATCTGGGGGAGGACGTCGTAGAACGCCTCCTCGAGCTCGTCCGGGACGCTCAGGGTCACGCCCTGGAAGTGGAAGTGGTCCCCGTGGATGTGCAGGTGCGTCTCGACGGAGGCGCCCGCCAGCACGAAGAACGGGAGGTACGAGAAGTACTCGAGGGCCTCGAACTCCTCGGGGTCCAGGCCGGTTCCCGTGAGGATCTCCCAGAAGCGATCGGCGTAGTCGGAGTCGTCGATCGTGATGTAGGCGAGCTTTTTCATGCCGACAGTGTGGCGCGCCGGGCCATCCGGGCGGGGTGACCCGGCGCGGGCGCTAGCGTGGCGCCCATGCGAGCCACCCTCATGTACGGCGCCGGCGATGTCCGCGTCGAGGACGTCCCGGACCCCCGGATCCTCCAGCCCACCGACGCGATCGTCCGCGTCACCCGCTCCTGCATCTGCGGCAGCGACCTGTGGCCCTACAAGTCGATGCCCGCGAGCGAGCAGGGCAACCGCATGGGCCACGAGTTCATCGGCGTCGTCGAGGACGTCGGCGCCGCCGTCGGGACGCTGAAGCGCGGCGACGTCGTCGTCGCCCCGTTCGTCTGGTCGGACGGCAGCTGCGAGTTCTGCCGCGAGGGCCTGCAGACGTCGTGCCTCAACGGCGGCTTCTGGGGGACGCCGGACGTCGACGGCGGCCAGGGCGAGGCCGTGCGCATCCCGCAGGCCGACGGCACGCTCTTCGTGCTGCCGGTCGCCGAGGACGACGCGCTCATGCCCTCGCTGCTCACGCTCTCGGACGTCTACGCGACCGGCCATCACGCGGCCCTCGGCGCCCAGGTCGTCCAGGGCGGGACCGTCGCCGTCGTCGGGGACGGGGCGGTCGGCCTCTGCGGCGTCATGGCGGCCAAGCGCCTCGGCGCCGACCAGATCATCATCCTCGGCCGCCACACCGACCGGACGGACCTCGCGCGCGAGTTCGGCGCGACCGACGTCGTGCCCGAGCGGGGCAAGGAGGCGGTCGAGAAGGTCCGCGAGCTCACCGGCGGCCTCGGCGCCGAGAGCGTCCTGGAGTGCGTCGGGATGGAGGACAGCTTCCTCACCGCGCTCGGCATCGCCCGGCCCGGCGGCGCGGTCGGCCGCGTCGGCGTCCCGCAGACGCCGGGCATCCCCGGCAACCGGCAGGCCTTCCTCGGGAACATCACGATCAGCGGCGGCATCGCGCCCGCCCGCGCGTACGTCGAGGAGCTGCTCCCCGACATCCTCGAGGGCCGCCTGGAGCCGGGCCGGGTCTTCGACACGACGGTCGGCCTCGAGGGCGTCCCGGGCGGCTACAAGGCCATGGAGGACCGCGAGTCGATCAAGGTGCTCGTCACGCCGTAGCCGGCGCGGCCCGTCCGGAACCTGCCCCCTGATGCACCCATGGCGTGCATCGGGGGGCGAGGTTCCCGCCGGCCCGATCTGACCACCGCGCTCAACTCGCGACGCGGTACGGCCGATGACGGTGGTCAGCATGACCACGTCCTCGCCGCCGGCGGACTACTCCGCCCACTACGACCCGGACACGGACGTCGACCGGCACTACACGCGGGCGACCGGGCGGCGCATCCGCCGCTGGGTGCGGCCGGGGGACGCCGTGCTCGAGCTCGGCTGCGCGACCGGCGCGATGACGGCGCTGCTCGCGGGGCGCGGCGTGCGCATCGACGCCGTCGAGCGCTCCGGGCGCTACGTGGCCGCCGCGCGTGCGCGCGCGCTGCCGGACACGACGATCCACCACGGGGATGTCGTCGCCGCGACGCCGGCCCTCCGCTACGACCACGTCGTCGCGACGAACCTCCTGAACGAGCTGCCCGACCCGGGCGCGTTCCTCGCGCACTGCGCCGCCCACCTGAACGAGGCGGGGCTGCTGCACGTCACCGCGAACAACCCGCACTCGCTGCACCGCCTCGTCGCGCGCGAGATGGGCCTGCTCGAGGACCTGCACGCGGTCTCCGAGCGCGGCGCCCGTTACCCGTCGGCGCCACTCCTGGACGCCGAGACGATCGAGGCCCTCGCCCGCGCGGCCGGCCTCGTCTGCGTCCACCGCTCCGGGATCGTCGTCAAGCCCCTCACGAACGCCCAGCTCGCCGGGCTGCCGGACGCGGTCGTCGACGGCCTCGACGCCCTCACGAACACGCTTCCGGGCCACGGCGCCCTCAACTACCTCATCTTCGTCACCGCCGAGGAGGCTGTCGCATGACCCTGACCATCGTGGGCGGCACCGTCGCCGCCCTCGTCGCGGCGGACACCGCGGCCGCGGCCGGCCTCGACGTCCGGCTCCTGCTCCCGCGGAGGAACGTCGGCGGCGGGTTCGCCCCGCTCGAGGTCGACGGCCACCGCCTGGACCGGGGCCTGCGCGCCCTCGAGCTCCACTACGAGGGCACCGGCGACCCGCCGCCGCTCGCCCTCTACGACCCCGCGGGCACCGGGCACCGCCCGTTCGTCCGGCTCGTCGACGCGTACGTCCGCGGTCTGGCGGGCGCCGACCTCGTCGACCTCGGCGAGCCGGCGCTGTACTGGCGCGGTCAGCTCGGGCCGGAGCTGCTCACGACCTGCGACCTGCGCGGCCTGCGCGCCTACCTCACGGCGGCCGAGATCGACGCCGTCATGCGGGAGCCGCTCGCGAACCCCTCCGGCCTCTTCGCCCCCGGCCGGGCCGAGGGCCTCGCCGACATGCCCTTCGCCGTCGCCTCCCGGCTCCAGCACGGCAGCACGCTGCACAACGCGCTCATCGCGCCGCTCGCGGTGAAGCTGCGCCCGGACGGCGCGCGGGACGTCCCGGCGACGCTGCGGCGCAAGCTCTGGCTCCCGATCTTCCACCCGCGCTCGCTGCGCGAGGCCGCCGCCGGCGGCCCGATGACCTTCCGGCCCGAGCGGCCGCTCTGCGGCATCGAGCCGGGCGGGACGGGCGAGCTCGTCACCCGCCTGCTCGCCCGGATCGAGGCGGCGCCGACGGCGACGGTCCGGCGCATCGACGGCGTCGAGCGGATCGAGGCGGGCCCGCGGCCCGGAAGCGTCAGCATCACCCCGCGGGGCGAGGCGCCGGTCGTCGCGGAGGATCCGATCCTCGCGCTCGCGCCCGGTGAGCTCTTCGCCGCCGCGCAGATCCCCTACGCGGCCGACCGCGTGACGTCCGTCCTCGCGTGGGTCGACGTCGCCGTGGAGGACGTCGAGCTCATGCCGGCGTTCGTCCACGTCGCGGACCTCGCGGTGCGCGTGCACCGCCTCTCGCGGGGCGAGGTGCGCGACGGTCGCGTCACCGTCTGCGCCGAGCTCGCGCACGACGTCGCGAAGGACGCGGCCGTGTCGGTCACCGAGCGGGCGCTCGTCCGCCTCGGGCTCGTGCGGGAGGACGCCGGCATCCGGGAGATCGCGACCTTCTCGGGGCCGACCTTCACCGCGCCGACGTTCGCGAACCGTGACGCGTTCACCGCGGCCCGCGCGGCGCTCGGCGAGCTCGGCCTGGCCGCGCGCTGCATCGGCGGCGTGGAGGCGTTCGGCGCCGACTCGCTGAACGAGCAGATCATGCAGGGCCTGCAGGCGGGGGCGGCGGCCGCCGGACCGCTGTCGCTCGCGGGCCCGGCACAGCTCGCCGCGTAGCCCCGGCGAGCGTCACCCCGGCGCCACCCCCAGCGGCCCCAGCCCGAGGGCTGCCGGCCGGCGGTGCCGACCGTCAGGCCGCCGCGGCGGCCTGACCGCCGAGCGCGTCCAGGCGGGCGAGCAGCGGCGTCAGCGCCGCCGTGAGCTCGGCGAGGAGCCCCGGGTGGGCCGCCGCGGTCCCGAGCGCGCCGCCGGCGAGCTGCGCGGCGCGGACGAGCGCGGCGTGCTCCTGGGCGGGGTCGGCGAGGTAACCGTGCTCCCGGGCCGCGAGCCCGAGGCGCGCCCACTCCAGGCGTCCGCCGAGGATGACCGCGGGGCTCTGCGAGGACTGCGCGCCGTGCTGGCGGAACGAGCTCAGCTCGCGCGGGGTGTAGAAGGCGCGGCGGCCGGCGAGGAGCTTCAGCCAGAGGACGATGTCGCCGTTGGCCCGGTACTCGCGGCCGCCGAGGTGCCACAGGTTCTCGGGCGCGACGACCCCGGCGCGGTAGAGCGCGGTCGTCACCTCGCCGACGAGGTTCGCGGTGCGCACGAGCATCGCGTCGCCGTAGCTCGTGCCGTCCATCACGGCGTCGCCCGTCGTCAGCGCCATGGTCCAGGGCTGGTCCGGGAGCCGGGCGCCCGCCGCGTCGATGAGGCCGCGCTTGGAGGTCGCGAGGACGATCTGCTCGTCGGCGAGCAGCGGCGCCAGGAGCGTCGCGACGCAGTCGGGGGCCAGGAGGTCGTCCTGCAGGAGCGGCTTGACGAACGCCCCGCGGGCCGCGCGGTGCAGGCGGACCTGGTTGGCGGGCGCGCCGAGGTTGCGACCGGCGTCGTCGAGCAGCCGGACGCGCGGGTCGACGGCGGCGTAGGCGGCCGCGAGGGCGCGCGAGCCGTCGGTCGAGCAGTCGTCGCCGACGAGCACCTCGACGTCCGCGTGGGTCTGGGCGAGGGCGCTGTCGAGGGCGCGGCCGAGCCAGCGCTCGCCGTTGTAGACCGGGACGAGGATCGAGACGAGCGGCACGGGCTAGGCCCGCACGGCGCGGACGCCGATGTTCGCGAGCAGGTCCGGGGCGAGCTCGTCGCTGATGTCGTTCAGCGCCTCGTGCAGGTCCATCGGCCAGTCGCCCATCATGCCGTTCGGGACCGTCTTCAGCTGGTAGCCGAACTCGTCCTCGACCGTGAAGCCCGCGGCCTCCAGGTCGGTGCGCAGCGTCCCGAGGTCGTACACGCGCTGGTGGCCGACGAGGTGGTCGCGGGCGCCGAGCGTGTCGAGGCGGGGCTGGAGCCCCATCCGGACCGCGAGACGGCGGTGCAGCGAGCGGGCGTTCGGGACCATGACGACGACCGCGCCGCCCGGGACGAGCCACCCGTGCACGAGCCGGAAGAGGGCGACGGGGTCGTCGACGTGCTCGGCGATGTGGAGGGCGAGGACGGCGTCGTAGCCGGCGGCGGGGGCGAACGCCTCGAAGAGCTCCTCGTGGACGACGAGGCCGGGGTGCGCGGCGCGGGCGACGGCGCAGAGCTTCGGGGAGCCCTCGAGGACCTCGAAGGGGACGTCGCGCGCGACGAGCTCGCCGGTGACGAGGCCGGTCCCGTAGCCCATCTCCAGGACACGCCCGGCCCCGCGCAGGGCCGCGACGGTGCGGTCGATCGAGCGGCGCTGCCCGAGCTCCTCGATCGGCACGTCCGCGACCGCGGCGTTGAGGTAGTACGAGTCCGCGTAGGCGTCGAGGGCGGCGGGCGTCAGGGTCATGCGAGCTCCTTCACGAGGGTGAGGCGGGGATGCGTCCGCGCGAGGACGCTCTGCTTGAACTGCACGAGGCCGCCGTTCGCCTCCAGGCCGCCGGACGGCCCGGGCTCGGGCTCGTTGGACACGCCGAGGTCGAGGATCCGCACGCCCTCGGCGAGCGCCTGCTCGACGACGCGGTGGGCGAGGAGGTTCATCGGGGAGCCCTCGAGGCCGTGGCCGGCGTCCCCCCAGGCGACGACGAGCGCGCAGCCGGGGCGCACGCGGTAGACCAGCGCGGCGGCGACGGCGTCCTCGTCGCGCAGCAGCTCGTGCACCGTCACCGCGCCGCCGAGCGCGCGGCGGGCGCGCTCGACGTAGTCCCGGGAGAGGGACAGCCGGCGGCCGCGCGCGGCGCGGTTGGCGGCGAGGGTCGCGTACGCGCGGTCCCACGCGGCGGGGGTCGTCGCCTCCTCGAACCGGAAGGCCGGGTCGGCGAGGAGCGGCCTGAGCGCGCGGCGGGCGGGGGAGCGCAGCGCGGCACGGTAGGCGCCGGCGTCCACGAGGCCGGTGAGGTCGATGTGCTGGTTCAGCTCGCAGCGCTCGACCCGGAAGCCGCGGTTCAGCAGCGTGAACTCGACGAGCCCGTCGCTCGCGCCGAGGCAGGCGGGCGGCAGGCGGACGCGGGCGGTGCGGACGCCCTCGTCCCGGAGCCGGGCGAGCGCGCCGTCGACGAGCGCGGCGACGTGGGCGGGGGTCTCGCGGTCGCGGGCGAGGTCGACCCCGCCGTAGGGGGCGGAGTGGCCGGAGACGAAGACGCCGTCGCTCACGACCCCGGTGAGGGCGCCGACGAGGCGCCCGTCCGCGGCGTGCACGCGCGCGTCGAGCCGCCGCGCGCTGCCGGTGAGGTTCAGGGCGTGGAAGGCGGGGCGGTTGAAGAGCGTCACCCACGGCTCGGCGGCGACGGCCTCGGACGTGGCCGCGGCGGTCACGAGAAGGCCTCGATCGCGTCGCAGACGACGTCCGCGTCGGCCGGGGTGAGGTGCGGGCCGATCGGGAGCGAGAGGACCTCCGCGGCGAGCGCCTCGGCGTGCGGGAAGCGCCCGGCCGGCTCGTCGAAGGCGGCCTGGCGGTGCGGCGGGATCGGGTAGTGGACGAGCGTCTGGATGCCCCGCGCCGCGAGGTGGGCCTGCAGCGCGTCGCGCTCCGGGTGCCGGACGACGAACAGGTGCCAGGCGTGCGTGCCGCGGCCGGCGTCGGCGAGCGGGAGTCCCAGCGGGGCGAGCCGCTCGCGGTAGCGCTCGGCGAGTGCGCGGCGGCGGAGGTTGTGCTCGGCGAGGTGGGCGAGCTTCACGGAGAGGACCGCGGCCTGCAGCTCGTCCAGGCGCGAGTTGGTCCCGGCGAGCTCGTGGACGTACTTCTCGCGCGAGCCGTAGTTGCGGAGCATCCGCAGGCGCTCGGCGAGCGCGGGGTCGTCGGTCGTCACCGCGCCGCCGTCGCCGAGAGCGCCGAGGTTCTTGCCCGGGTAGAACGACCAGGCGGTCGCGTCCGCGAGGGCACCGACCGGGCGGCCGCGGTACGTCGCGCCGTGCGCCTGGGCGGCGTCGTCGACGAGGACGAGGGCGTGCCGGTCGGCGATGCTCCGCAGCGCGTCGACGTCGGCGGCCTGGCCGTACAGGTGGACGGGGAGGATCGCGCGGGTGCGCGGGGTGACGGCGGCGGCGACGGCCGCGGGGTCGAGCAGCCCGGTCGCCGGGTCGACGTCCGCGCCGACCGGCGTCCCGCCCGCCCGCGTCACCGCGAGCCACGTCGCGACGAAGGTGTGCGCCGGGACGATGACCTCGTCGCCGCTGCCGATCCCGGCGGCCCACAGCGCGAGCACGAGCGCGTCCAGGCCCGAGCCGACCCCGACGCAGTGGCGCGCGCCGCAGTGCGCGGCCCAGGCCGCCTCGAACGCCTCGAGCTCGGGCCCGAGGACGAACCAGCCGCCGTCGATGACGCGGCGGGTGGCGGCGTGGAGCTCGCCTGCGACCTCGGCGGTGATCGCCTGCAGATCGAGGAAGGGGATGGTGGGCGGCGCGCTCAGCACGGGTGCGACGGGTCCTGGACGGCTACGCGGCGTCGGCGGCCGACGGGGGCGCGGGCTCCGCGGCGCGGCGCGCGCGCGCGACCTCCCGGAACTCGGCGTGGTCGCGGATGTAGTCGTCCTCCTCGTAGACCGCCGACGCGAGCACGAGGCAGACGCCGCCGGAGGAGAAGTTGTCGAGCTCCCGCCAGACCATGTTCGGCACGAGCAGCCCGTGGTAGGAGCGGTTGAGGAAGAAGCGCTCCTGATGCTCGCCGTCGTCGACGCTCACGTCGAAGGAGCCGGAGGCGGCGATGATGAGCGCCTGCAGGTCGCGGTGCGCGTGCCCGCCGCGCGAGGTCCCGCCCGGCACGTCGTAGAGGTAGTACACCCGCGCGATGTCGAACGGGACGTGGTTGTCGCCCTCCACGAACGTGAGGTTGCCGCGCGGGTCGGCCACCCGCGGCAGGTCGATGACCCGGCAGCCGGTCTTCCCGATCCGGGTGTTGACGCGTGCGTCCTCCAGGCGCCGGCCCCGCGGGTGCGGTGCGCGGCGCTCGACGTCGGCGAGGTACGGCTCGACGGGGATGAGCGGGGCCACGCTCCGGTGGTCGGCAGGCGCGGGCGGGGGTTGAGGGTGCGGTCACCCACAAAAAAACCGCCCCCGGCACACGAGGTGCCGGAGGCGGTCGGTCCTACGAAGCTTGGCGAGCAGTGCCCGCCGGCGCTTTAGACGTTCTGGACGTTGACGGCCTTGGGGCCCTTCTCGCCGGGCTCCGCGTCGTACGAGACGCGGGCGCCCTCCGCGAGGGAGCGGTAGCCGTCAGCGATGATCGCCGAGTGGTGGACGAAGAGGTCCTTGCCGGCCTCATCGGGGGTGATGAAACCGAACCCCTTGTCGTCGCTGAACCACTTCACAGTTCCAGTAGCCATATAAATCGATCCTCCGCTTGTGTTCGTGCTGCGTTCGCGGAGGTGCTTTGAGGCGACGACTGCGTGCGCTGACACTGCTTGTTGCCGGGTCCTATGACCCAGCCCGAAGGGCAAGCGTAGCAGCGAGCCGCGTAGTGGGGGAGAGATCGACAGGAAAGACACAAACGGGCGAAAGGCCCGCAATCAGAGGCCGGCGAGCGGGTCGGCCCGTCGCGGGGCCGCTCGCGGCCCGCGCGAGTCGAGCAGCTTGGCCGCCAGGACGCCCCCCACACCGCCGAACAGGTGGCCCTGCCAGGAGATGCCGTCCTGGGGGATGAGGCCGCTCCCGAGCGTCGATCCGTAGAGGAAACCGACGAGCAGGGCAGCGCCGAGATGCAGCCAGCTGCGGCTGAAGAGCGCCCGTGAGATGAGGTAGGCGGCGAAGCCGAAGACGAGGCCGCTCGCCCCGATGTGGACCGAGTTCGACGCGCCCGTGAACCACGTGCCCACGCCACCGACGACGGCGACGATCGCCGTCACGGCCGCCACGCGCGCGGCGCCGCTCAGGGCGATGCCGATCCCGAGGACGAGGAACGGGATCGTGTTGCCGAAGAGGTGCGAGAAGCTCGCGTGCAGGAACGGCGCGGTGACGATCCCCCGCAGCCCGTCCAGGTGCCGGGGCTCGATCCCGTACCGGTCGAGCCGCTGCGAGTCGAGGCTGTCGATGATCTCGACGACCCACATGACCGCGACCATCGCGAGGACGAGGAGCGCGCCCTCCTTGCGGGGGTCCGACGGCGTGGCGTCGCGCCCGGGCGTGCTCACAGGCCGGGCGTGCGGTCGGCCTGGTCCAGCAGCCCGATGGGCGCGCGGAGCACCGCGTCCGGGATGCCGAAGGCGTCGACGAGGGCCCACGCGTCCGCCCGGACCTCGTTCAGGATGCGGTTGACCGTCCGCGTCAGCGTCTTCGCGCGCGAGGGCGAGAGGCGCCCGTGCTCGAGGTACCACGCGCGGTCGGCCTCGATGGTCGACAGCAGGTGCAGGTCGCAGAGGCGCTCCATGTGGAGCTTGAGGACCGGGTCCTCGCAGGCGGCGACGCGGGCGGCGAACGCCTCGCCGATGACGCACTCGATCTCGGCGCGGGCGGCGGCGAGGACGTGGTCCTGGCAGGCACGGAAGACCTCGAAGGCCGGGTGGCCCTCGTCGATGCCGCGTTCCAGGCGGCGGGCGACCGAGGCGAGCACGCGCTCGGAGCGGTAGCGGAGGAGCAGGAGCTGCTCGCCGCGATCGAGCATCTCGGAGTCGTCGTCGCGGGCGGGGACGACGACGTCGACGAGCGTCTGCGCGACCTGGCGCACGGCGGTCTTCTCGACGACGTCCTTCAGCGCCTGGCCCGCGACGAAGCCGACCATGCCGAGCGGGTCCAGGTCGCCGAACTGGTCCTTGTAGCCCGTGAGCAGCGACTTGCCGACGAGCTGGAGCAGGACGGTGTTGTCGCCCTCGAACGTCGTGAAGATCTCGCTGTCGCCCTTCAGCGAGGCGAAGCGGTTCTCGCTGAGGTAGCCGAGGCCGCCGCACGCCTCGCGGCAGGCCTGGACCGTCGCGCTGCCGTGCCACGTCGACAGCGCCTTGATGCCCGCGGCGTGCGCCTCGAGCTCGCGCCGGGCCCGCTCGCCGACGTCGCCCGAGAACGCCGCGTCGAGCTTCGCGACGAGCTGCTCCTGCGCGGCGTGCAGCGCGTACGTCCGCGCGAGCAGCGGCAGCAGCCGGCGCTGGTGGGTGCGGTAGTCGAGGAGCAGGATCTCCTCGCCGTCCGGCGCGGTGAACTGCCGGCGCCGCAGGGCGTGCCGGATCGCGATCGTCAGCGCGTTCTTGGCGACGGAGATCGCGGCGCCGCCGACGCTCACGCGCCCCTGCACGAGCGTCCCGAGCATCGTGAAGAAGCGGCGGTCGGGGTTCTCGATCGCGCTCGTGTACGTGCCGTCCCCCGCGACCGACGCGAAGCGGTCGAGCAGGGCCTCGCGGGGGACGCGCACCTGGTCGAACCACAGCCGCCCGTTGTCGACGCCCTGCAGGCCCATCTTGTCGCCGCAGTCGTCGATCCGGACGCCGGGTGTCGGGTTGCCGTCCGCGTCGCGGATCGGGACGACGACCGCGTGCACGCCGTAGGACTCCTGCGCCTCGCCGGTGATGAGCTGCGCGAAGACGACCGCGACGCGGCCGTGGGTCGCCGCGTTGCCGATCCACTCCTTGTGCGCCCCGTCGTGCGGGGTGTGGACGACGAACTCGTGCGTCGCCGGGTCGTACGTCGCGGTCGTGTGGACGTTCTGCACGTCCGATCCGTGGGCGCTCTCGGACATCGCGAAGCAGCCGGGGATCGTGACGTCGATGACGCCGCGCAGGTACTCGTCGTGGTGGCGCTCGGTGCCGAGCTGGAGGATCGCCCCGCCAAAGAGGCCGAACTGCACGCCGCACTTGACGAGCAGCGACAGGTCGCCGTGGGCCATCGTCTCGAACGACGCGATCGACCCGGCGATGTTCGCCTCCCCGCCGTACCGGCGCGGGAAGCCGAGCGCCGTCTCGCCCGAGCGGCCGAGCTCGGTCGCCCACCCGAGGACGAGCTCGCGGTACTCGGCGCGCGAGATCCCGTCCGCCTGCGCGAGGTCCAGCCCGACGAGCCGCTCACGGACCTGCTCGCGGATCTCGCGGTGCTCGCCGTCGAGCCAGCGCCGCAGCGCGACGGCGTCGAGGGTCGGTCCGGCGGCGACGGTGCTCATGGCTCGATCATGCCCTCCTTGTACGTGCTTGAACAGGTCTGGGCGCGCGCCCGCCCACCCCGGCGGCGTGCGGCCTCGTGGGGGGATATCCCCGACGAGGCCGCACGCCGGCCCGGCTTGACGGCGCTACAGCGCGCGCAGCCCCGCGGTGACGACGGCGGCGAGCCCGACGACGACGAGGATCGAGGCGCGCCGCCAGGCCGCGATCGCCGCGACCGCCACCCCGGCCGTGTTCGCACCGACCTCGAGGTGGCGGCCGTGCGCGAGGGTCTGGGTGACGACGAGCGCGGCGAGCAGCGCGGGCGCGAGCAGCAGCACGATCCCGGTGATGCGCGCCGGCAGCGGGCGCCCGCCGAGGGCGAACGGCCCCGAGCCCTTGATGAGCGCGGTGACGATCGCGCAGCCGGCGATGACGCCCCAGGTCACGCGAGGTCCTCCTGGGTCGTCGTCGCCGCGACGGCCACGGGGCGCCGGATGCCGGCGAGCGCGGCGACGCTCGCGGCGAGCACGGGGACGCCGGCGGGGGTGAACGGGATGAGCGCGAGGGCGATGAGGGCGCCGACCAGCGCGACCGGCGGCGCGCCGGGCCGGCGCAGCTCGGCGATGAGGAGCGCGACGAAGAAGGCGGGGTAGACCGCGTCCAGGCCGATGTCCTTCGGGTTCCCGAGCACCGGGCCGGCCAGCGCGCCGAGGATCGTCCCGCCGAGCCAGCCGGCGTACTGCGGGGCCGTCGACCCGAAGAGGAACCAGCGGTCGAAGGTCCCGTCGCCGCGCCCGGCCATCGCCCACGAGGAGTCCACGACGCCCTGGCCCTGGGCGGCCCGGCGCCAGCGGCCGCCGGGCAGCGACGGCGCGAGCGCGACGCCCATCGGCAGGAAGCGGGAGTTCATCAGCGCCGCGGCGGCGACCGCGGCGACCCCGCTGCCGCCCGAGGCGATGATCGACACCGCCGTGAACTGGGCCGACCCGGCGAAGACGACGGCCGACATGACGATCGCGGCGACGGCGGAGAAGCCCGCCTCCCGCGCGAGCACGCCGAAGGAGACGGCCACGACGCCGGTCGCGATCCCGTACGGCACCCCGGCGGCGAGCCCGGCCCGCCAGGAGCGCTCGCGCTGCGCGCCCGCGCCCGCGCCCGCGTCGCGCGCCGGATCCGGGACGGCGTCCGCGGTCATCCCGCCGCGCGCAGGTGCCGGAGCGGTCGCGCGCGCAGGTCGGCGACGAGGTCGTCGAGCAGGCCGCCCGACAGCTCGCGGCGCCCGTCCGTCACCGCGCCCACGAGCGACCGCTTGGACTCGAGCAGCTCCGCGATCGTCTCGTCGATCGACTCCGCGGCGAGGAGGTACCAGGCGGTCACCGCGTCGTGCTGGCCGATGCGGTGGCAGCGGTCCTCGGCCTGGTCGTGCATCGCCGGCGTCCACTCGAGCTCGAGGAAGCAGACGTTCGACGCGCGGGTGAGGGTCAGGCCCTGCCCGGCGACGGGCGTGGAGCAGATGAGCAGCTGGGGCCCCTCACCGCCCTGGAACGCCTGCACCGCCTCGTCACGCGCCTTCGCGCTGTCGCGGCCGACGAGGTGCAGCGCGTCCGGGAACCGCCGGCGGACCGCGTCGAGCACCTCGACGTGCCGGGCGAAGACGACGAGCGGCTCGCCGTGCTCGAGGAAGTCCTCGATCCACACGAGCGCCGCCGGGAGCTTGCCGCGCGCCGCGAGGCGCTTGAGCGTCCCGATCTGCGCGAGGCGCTCGGCCCGGAGCGTCGTGGCGATCTTCGCGTTGAGCTCGCTGAGCTCCAGCGGCTGGGTGCGCAGCCACTCGACGACCGACTCCTCGGCGAGGCGGTACTCGCGGGTGTTCGCGAGCGCGACGGGGACGACGACGCGGCGCTTGGCCGGCAGCTGGGGGAGGACCTCGTCCTTGCGCCGCCGGACGAAGCAGCGCCGCCGCAGGTGCCAGTGCAGCCGCTCCTCGCTGAGGTTCCCCTCGAACTGGCGGCTGAACCCGGCGGCCGACCCGAAGTCCTCCAGGCGCCCGATGACCCGCAGCTGGGAGACGAGCTCCTCGGCGTGGTTGAGGACCGGCGTGCCCGTCAGCGCGAGGCGCAGCCCGTCGCGGGGGACGGTCTCGGCGAGCCGCCGCACCGCCTGCGTCCGCTTCGCGCGCGGGTTCTTGCAGTGGTGGGACTCGTCGACGACGAGCGCCCGCGGTCGCCGCCGTCCGAGCGCGTCGCGGTGGGCGGCGACGATCTCGTAGTTGAGGATGACGATGTCCGCCTCGGGCGGGACGGCGGAGCGCCCGGAGACGATCGCGACCGTGCGGTGGGGGAGCCAGCGCGCCGCCTCGCGCGCCCACACGAGCTTCAGCGACGCCGGGCAGACGACGAGCGCGGGGTAGGCCGCGTCGGCCTCGAGCGTCACGAGCGCCTGCACGGTCTTGCCGAGGCCCTGCTCGTCGGCGAGGAAGGCGCGCCGCGCGTCGAGGAGGTAGCGGACGCCCGCCCACTGGAACGGCCGCAGCTCACCGCCGAGGACCGCCTCGACCTCCGGCAGCGGCTCGGCCTCGCGGGCCTTCGAGCGGCGGATCGACTCCTGCGCCTCGTCGCGCTCTCGGCGGAGCGCGCGCAGCGCGTCGGCGGCCATCCCGTCGACCTCGATGCGGTGCAGGGCGACGAAGGGCTCGAGGCCCTCGAGGACCCACGGGTCCAGCGGCATCGTGCGGGTCGCCTCGCCGACGCCGGGCAGGCGCTCGAACGCGGCGCCCGCGTCGGTGTCCCACAGGACGTCGAGCTTCAGCGCGGGCGCGTCCACGCCCCCGGTCATCTTCAGCGCGCCGGCGGGGACGTCGAGCCCGGTGAGGACGCGCTGGGCGCAGCGGACCGCCGGGGCCTCGAAGCGCGCCCCGTGCATGGCCTGCAGGACCTCGGTGATCTCCACCGTCATCGGGAGCCGCGGGCGCCCGTCGGGGTGCGGCGTCGCGAGCGCCTCGATCTCCTCGGGGAGCTTGCCGGCGCGGACGGTCAGCGCGTAGGCGCCGCCCCCGTCGCCGGCGGGGGCCGCGCCGACCCGCCCGACCCAGCGGCGCTCGAGCGAGCCGAGCCAGGCCGCCGCCTCCTCCGAGCAGCGCAGCTCCGGGAAGCGCTCGACGATCTCCGCGACCTGGGCGGCGACCCAGTCGTCGACCGGCGCCCACCACTCCTTGGCATCCCAGTCGAAGCGGCGCCCGGGGATGCGGCGCGCGGCGGCGACGATGTTCGCGTCGTAGGGGAAGGAGAGGACGACGACGAGTCCGTCCGGCCCGTCGCGCAGGACGACGTTGTCGACGGGAGGGACGGCTTCCACGACCGCCCAGGGTACCCGCCGCCGGGCCGGGAACGGCCGAGGGTGGCCGGCTGCCGCGTCCCGCCGTCCTCAGCCCGCGAAGGTGAGGTTCGCCGGGTCCTGCGGGTCGACCTTGACGTTGTACCGCGCGCCGGGACGGTAGGGGGTGACGTCGGTGCCGCCGATCGGGGTGCGCAGCGTCGTCGCGTAGGGGGCGCGGCCGTCGACGAGGACGACGAGGTCGACGTCGACGACGGCGTTGCCGGCGAGGCGCTCGCCGGTGTCGCGCACGGCCTCGATCGTCGCGCTGCCGGCGAGCCCCTCCGCCCACAGCCGGCGCATCTCCGCGCCGAGGCGGTTGAGGGCGACCGCCTCCCGCGTTCGCTGCGTGGCGCTCTGCCGTACGGCCATCCTCCACCGCTCCCGGTCCGGGGTCCCTGACTGCCCGACCCGATCGAGCCTACGCCGTGAACGGTCGCGTTCCGTCGCGAATCGGTCTCATTCCGGTGCGAATGGCGGTGTCACGTCACCGCCCGTGGGCCGGCGGGCGCGGGTCGGCGAGCTCCCACAGCAGCGTCGACCAGCCGAAGTCGTGCGCGCCCATCCCGTACCCCTGGCGCGCCTCGTAGTACTCGCGGAAGCCCGCGCGCGCGACGACCCCGGTGAGGCGGGCGGCCATCGCGTCGGCGAGGTCGTCGCGGCCACGCCGGCGCAGCCCGAGCGAGACGAGCCAGGCGGAGTTCACCCAGCTCGGCCCGCGCCAGTGCCGGTGGCGGCCCCACCACGTCTCGCGGCTCGAGTGCTGCGGGTCGTCGAGGGCGACCGCGGGCAGCGGCACCCCGGCGGCGAAGCGCGGCGCGAGCAGGACCTCCTCGATCAGGCGGTCGGCGATCGCGTCCGGGAGGTCGGGGAGCGCGAGCGGGGCGAGCGTGTCCCACGTCACCGGCCGGCGCGGGCCGGGGGTGGGGGAGACGGCGCCGCGCACGTCGTCGAAGAAGCGCCCCGCGCGCTCGTCCCACAACCGGTCGACGAGCGCGGGGGTGTGCGAGGGGCGCCCGAGCGCCTGCTCGCTCAGCGACCACGCGACGTTCGTCAGCACCTCGCAGACGACGGGCCGGCCGGCCGCCTGTACGCGGCGGGCGTCGAAGCCGAGGCGCCGGTTCGCGTGGATGAGCGCGGGGAAGAGCGGCCGCCCCTGCGCGCGGCGTCCCCACACGTGGTCGAACTTCGGCGAGGCGTCCATGCCCGACTCGTCCGGCTGCAGGAGCCACAGCAGCCCGTCGCCGTCGAGGTCGCGGTGGGCGCGCAGCCAGTGGTGGTGACGGTCGAGCGCGGCGGCGGCCTCGGGGTCGGCGGCCGGGTCGCCGAGTGCCCGCGCCCACGCCCAGGCGATGAGCGGCGGCTGGATCGTCGACGTCATGAGGTCCGCGCGCGAGGCGATGTTGTAGCGGACCGCCCGGCCGAGGTCGAGCGGCGTCCCCCACAGCACCGTGTGCCCGATGAAGCCGTCCTCGCGCATCGCGCCGAGGAGCGTCATGAGCTCCTGCCGCGCCCGGCCGGGCTCGTAGCGCGAGCGCACGATCGCGTGGAAGCACGAGTCCCAGTACCACTGCCACGGATAGCTCCGCGGGGAGGGCACGCCGAAGGCGTAGTGCCGCCCGCGGTAGTCGCCTTCGCGCCAGTTGCGCTCGAGCAGGGACCGGGCTTCGCCGGCGAGGGGGAAGGCGCTCACGGTCGCGTGATCGTGACAGCATGTCGAGCATGGCCGATCGCACCGTGGACGTCCTGCTCATCGGTGGAGGGATCGCTTCGGCGACCGCCGCCCAGACCCTGCGCGAGGGGGGCTTCACCGGCTCGGTGCTGCTCGTCGGCCGCGAGCTCGACCCGCCCTACCACCGCCCCCCGGTGACGAAGGGCTACCTCGCGGGCGAGGAGTCCAAGGAGGACACGCTCATCGACATCCCGGACGACGTCGAGGTCCTCACCCGCACGTCGGTCCTCTCCCTCGACCCGGCGGCGAAGACGGCGAAGCTCTCGACGAAGGAGGAGGTCGCCTTCACGCACGCGCTCGTCGCGACCGGGGCGATGGTCCGCCGTCTTTCGCTCGACGGCGCGAACCTCGACGGCATCCACTACCTCCGCGCGACCGGCAACGCCGACGCGCTGCGCAAGGAGGCCGAGAGCGCCACGAACGTCGTGATGGTCGGCGGCTCCTACATCGGCTGCGAGACGGCCGCGACGCTGACGAAGCTCGGTCGGTCGTGCACGATCCTCATGCAGGAGGCGGAGCCCTTCGACCGCCACTTCGGCCTGACGGCGGCCAAGCACATCCGCTCGGTGCTCGAGGGTCACGGCGTCACCGTCCGCGGCGGCGTCGACGTCGAGTCCTTCGCCGGGGAGGGTGAGGCGGTCAGCGGCGTGAACCTCGCCGGCGGCGAGACCGTGCCCGCCGACCTCGTCGTCCTGGGCGTGGGCGCCCAGCCGGACGTCATGCTCGCGAAGAAGAGCGGCCTGCCGATCGGCGACCTCGGCGGCGTGCGCTGCGACAGCCGCCTGCGCGTGGAGGGCTTCCCCGGCCTCTACGCCGCCGGCGACATGTGCGAGTACGAGTCGGTCGTCCACGGCCGCACGCTCCGCGTCGAGCACGAGGAGCACGCCGCGGCGCAGGGCGCGACCGTGGCGCGGCAGATCCTCGGCTCCGAGGACGCGCACACCGAGGTGCCGTACTTCTTCTCGGACCTCGCCGACTGGCTCTCGCTGGAGTACGTCGGTCCCGCGGCCGACTGGGCCGAGGAGGTCGTCGAGGGCTCCGTCGAGGACGGCGCCTTCTCGGTCACCTACCTCGACGGGGAGAAGCGCGTCGTCGCCTGCCTGTCCATCGGCGGGGCGCCCGGCCTGGACGCGGCCCGCGAGCGGATGGCGTCGGGCGAGCCGGTCGGCTGACGCCGGCCCGCCGGCGGGTGCCGCGTCCCCGGGGGGCGCGGCCGCCGGACCGCCGCTCAGTCCTCGGTGAGGCCCTGGCGGTAGTTGTCGTTCGCTTCCTTCTCGCCCAGGACCTGCGCGACGGCCATGCCGATGAGCGCGTGGGCGAGGGCCGGGAACACGACGAAGAACACGACGACGAGGCCGATCGTGGCCTTCGTGGCGGTCAGGGCCAGGACGAGGGAGGCGAGAGACATGACGGCCGGAACGGTACCGCACAGCACCCCGTCGGTGGCGCCACGAGCCGGACGCCCGCACGCTCGCGGCCCGCTGGTAGCGTCGCCCCATGGGTCAGGCACGGAGGCGGACTGGCGGGCTGCTCGCCCTGGCGGCGGCGTTGCTCCTCGGGAGTGCGCCCGCCCGGGCCGCGTTCGACCCGGGGTACGAGGCGCGGAACTTCTCGAAGACGACCGAGCGCGCGACGCACCTGACGCTCCTCCCCGACTACCAGCAGCAGCTGCGCACGGTCGGCACGGCGAACGAGCTGCAGGCGGCACAGATCCTCGCCACCGACGGGCCGCCCACCGGTCGCACGTTCCTCGGCCAGCTCTGCTGGCAGCACATGGACGGCTGCGCCGGCGACACGCGCCTCTACGACTGGGCGGCGCGCTACGGCCACGTCACGCCGGTCCTCTTCACGGCCCGCAACGGCGCGACGCTCTCCGGCCACGTGTGGGCGACGGTCGCGGGCCCGGCCCGCCGCCCCGGGGTCGTCATCACGAACGGCTCGGTGCAGGCCCCCGAGGAGCTCTACTGGTTCGCCGCCGAGACGCTCGCCAAGGCGGGTTACGTCGTCATGACGTGGGACCCCCAGGGCCAGGGCTACTCGGACACCGTGGGGGAGGGCCCGGACGCGCTCGACGGCGTCCCGTCGCAGAACGGGCAGCCCTTCTACGACGGGACCGAGGACGCGCTCGACTTCTTCTTCTCCGGGCCGGGCGCGCCGTACGTCCCGCGCCGCTCGTGCTCGACCGGGACCGACCACGCCGCGAAGCAGCGCGCCCGGGTCACCGCCGGGCTCGACTCGGCCTACAACCCGATGCACGACCTCGTCGACTTCTCGCGGGTCGGGCTCGTCGGGCACTCGCTCGGCGCCGGGGCCGTCTCGTACATCGGGCAGCTCGACCCCCGCGTGAGGACGATCGTCGCCTACGACAACCTCAGCGCGCCGAAGGCCGCCCCGTTCGGCTGCCGGAGCGGCTCGTCGCCGCGGCCGGTGCCGGCCCTCACGAAGCCGGCCCTCGGCCTCAGCGCCGACTACGGCCTCACGCCGCAGCCGAACCTCAGCGAGCCGGTGCGCGGGGCGAAGTCGGCGGGCTCGCGGGCGCTGGCGGCCGCCGGCGTCGACAGCGCCGAGTTCGTCATCCGCGGTGGCACCCACTACGAGTTCTCCTTCATCCCGAACCCGGCGTTCGGCGCGAGCCTCCGCGGCGAGGACCTCGTGAGCTGGTACACGACCGCGTGGCTCGACAAGTACCTCAAGGGCTCGGACCCGACGGCCGACGCGCGGCTGCTGACCGACCGCTGGCGGGCGGACGCCGCCGAGGGCGCGATCGACCCCGACCACGACGGCAACCTCTACTCGCGCTACTCGAGCTCGCCGCTCGACGTGCACACCGCCGCCGGGATGCACGTCGTCTGCGAGGACGCGCGCGCGGCCTGCCCGGCCCTCCGGCCCGACGGCGGCCCGGTGCCCTACTCGTTCCTCGCCGCCGCGAACACGCCCGACGCCGCGCCCGGCCCGGGCACCCCGGCGGCGCTGACCGGCCCCTCGACGCAGGCGCCGGCGGGGGCGGCCGGGACGCCGCCCGGGGCGACGGGCCCGCAGGCCCTCCGCGCCTGCCGCGACACGACGGCGCCCGTCTCGCGCCTCACCCGGTCGCGCGCGCGGCTCACGCGCCGCGGCCTGCGGCTCGCGGGCACGAGCACGGACGCCGGCTGCGACGGCCGCGCCGGGGCGACGACCGGCGTCTCGATCTCCGTCGCGCGCCTCGTGCCGGGAAGGGCCGCCGCCTGCCGCTTCCTGCGGCCGGACGGGCGTCTGTCGCCGGTCCGGTCGTGCGCGCGGACCTCGTACCTGCCGGCGACCGGGACCGCGCGCTGGACGTTCACGCGGCGGGTGCGCCTGCCGGCCGGGCGCTACCGCGTCTATGTCCGCGGCGTCGACGCCGCGGGCAACGTCGAGCGCAAGGCGCGCGGACGGACCGACCTCCGTCTGCGCCTGCGCTGAGCGGGCGGGCGGGCCCGCGGGGCCGCCGGCCGCGCTACTGCGCCGCGAGCTTGGCTCGCTTCGCCGCTCGGCCAGCGAGCGCGGTGGCTCTCAGCCCTGCGCCGCGAGCTTGGCTCGCTTCGCCGCCTTCGCCCGCTGGTTCGGGTCGAGCTCGACCTTGCGCATGCGGACGTGGTGCGGCGTGACCTCGACGCACTCGTCCTCGCGGAGGAACTCCATGGCGCCGTCGAGCGAGAGGAGCTTCGCCGGGGTGAGGCGGACGAGCTCCTCGGCCGTGGACGAGCGGATGTTGTTCAGCTGCTTCTCGCGGACCGCGTTGACGTCGAGGTCCTCCGAGCGGGAGTTCTCGCCGATGATCATCCCGCAGTACGTCGCGTCGCCGGGGGAGACGAAGAGCGAGCCGCGCTCCTGCAGGCCGAAGCAGGCGAACGGCGTGACCGTGCCCTGGCGGTCGGCGACGAGCGCGCCCGACGGCCGCGTGCGCAGCTCCCCGGCCCACGGCTCGTAGCGGTCGAAGACGTGGTGCATGAGGCCGGTGCCGCGCGTCTCGGTGAGGAACTCGGTGCGGAACCCGATGAGGCCGCGGGCGGGGACGAGGTAGTCCATCCGGACCCAGCCGGTGCCGTGGTTGATCATCTGCTCGAGGCGGCCCTTGCGGAGCGCGAGCAGCTGGGTGACGACGCCGACGTAGTCCTCGGGGACGTCGATCGTCATGCGCTCGACCGGCTCGTGGACCTTGCCGTCGACCTCGCGCGTGACGACCTGCGGCTTGCCGACGGTGAGCTCGAAGCCCTCGCGCCGCATGAGCTCGACGAGGATCGCGAGCTGCAGCTCGCCACGGCCCTGGACCTCCCAGGTGTCGGGGCGCTCGGTCGGGTTCACGCGCAGGGAGACGTTGCCGACGAGCTCGCGCTCGAGGCGGTCCTTCACGAGGCGGGCGGTGAGCTTCTTGCCGTCCTGGCCGGCGAGCGGCGAGGTGTTGATGCCGATCGTGACCGACAGCGACGGCTCGTCGACGGAGATGACGGGGAGCGCGACGGGCTCGTTCAGGTCCGCGAGCGTCTCGCCGATCGTGACGTCCGCGAGGCCGGCGACGGCGATGATCTCGCCCGGGCCCGCCTCGGCGGCGTCGACGCGGTCGAGCGCCTCGGTGACGTACAGCTCGGTGACCTTGCCCTTCGTGATCGTCTCGCCGTCGGCGCGGCACCAGGCGATCTCCTGGCCCTTGCGGATCGTGCCGTTGCGGACGCGGCAGACGGCGAGGCGGCCGACGTACGGCGAGGCGTCGAGGTTCGTGACGTGGGCCTGCAGCGGGTGGCCCTCCTCGTACTGCGGCGCGGGGATGTAGGAGCGCAGCAGCTCCATGAGCGGCCGCAGGTCCTTCGCCTCGTCCATCTTCGACGCGTCGAGCGACGCGGTGCCGGCCTTCGCGTTCGTGTAGACGGTCGGGAAGTCGAGCTGGTCCTCGGTCGCGTCGAGGTCGAGGAAGAGGTCGAGGGTCTCGTCGACGACCTCCTCGACGCGCGCGTCCGGGCGGTCGACCTTGTTCACGACGAGGATCACCGGCAGGTGGAGCGAGAGCGCCTTGCGCAGCACGAAGCGCGTCTGGGGGAGCGGGCCCTCGGAGGCGTCGACGAGCAGGACGACGCCGTCGACCATCGTCAGGGCGCGCTCGACCTCGCCGCCGAAGTCCGCGTGGCCGGGGGTGTCGACGATGTTGAACTTCACCTCGGAGCTGCCGTCGTCCGGCGTGTAGCGGACGGCGGTGTTCTTCGCGAGGATCGTGATGCCCTTCTCGCGCTCGAGGTCCATCGAGTCCATGACGCGCTCGTTGACGTCGGAGCCCTCGCGGAAGGCCCCGGACTGCCAGAGCATGGCGTCGACGAGGGTCGTCTTCCCGTGGTCGACGTGGGCGACGATCGCGACATTGCGCAGGTCGTCTCGGCTGATGGTCGTCGGCATGCGACGGTCCAGGGTACGGGCTGGAGGCCCGCGAGCCCCTCGCGGCCCGCCTACCGCGCCTTCGCGGCCTGCCGCTCCGGCGGCACGCGGACGACGTTCCAGACGAGCCCGAGGCGCTCCATCCCGCGGATAACGAGCGCGCTGACGTCGACCTGCCACCAGCGCAGGCCGTGGGCCGCGGAGGTCGGGAAGGCGTGGTGGTTGTTGTGCCACGACTCGCCCATCGAGAAGGGCGCGAGCCAGGCGAGGTTGCGCGAGTGGTCGCCCGAGTCGTACGGGCGGCTGCCGAAGAAGTGGCAGAGCGAGTTGATGGCGTAGGTGACGTGGTGCAGGAGGAACATCCGCACGAAGCCGCCCCACAGCAGGCCGGTGAGCGCCGTGTGGAGCGAGCCGCCGAGGAGCCAGCCGAGGCCGAAGGGGAGGACGAGGCCCGCGGCGACCCACAGCAGGAAGGTCCGGTTGACCCACGCGATGACCGGGTCGGCCAGGAGGTCCGGCGCGTAGCGGGTCTTCAGCGCGCGCTGGTCGTGCTTGAAGATCCAGCCGACGTGGGCGTGCAGCAGGCCGCGCAGCGCGCCCTTGAGGCCGTGGCCGTGGTCGACGTGCGGGGAGTGCGGGTCGCCCTCCTGGTCGGAGAACGCGTGGTGCTTGCGGTGATCGGCGACCCAGGCGACGACGGGGCCCTCGACGGCGACCGAGCCGAAGATCGCGAACATCCCGCGGACCCACGGCTTCGCCTCGAAGGCGCGGTGGGTGAGCATCCGGTGGAAGCCGACGGTGATGCCGAGCGACGTGCAGAGGTAGAAGACGGCGAAGACGACGAGGTCGCTGTAGCCGAGCGCGCCGCCCCAGGCCTGCCAGGCGGCGAGGCCGATCGCGATGACCGGCAGCGCGGTGATCGTCCCGGTGAGGACGCGGTCGAGCGTCTCGTTCGAGGTGGGCTGGACGTCGTCGCGCAGCGGGCGCGCGGGCGGGGCGATGGTCGACACTCCCCCATCGTGGGGCCTGGGCGCCCCGAAGTCGACGGATTGGGGGGCTGTCCCCACCCCGGCCGGTGGCGGGCCCGCCCGCAGCGGCGCGGCTGGCAGACTGTCGCCGCGTGACGCCGAGCGCCACCGACCGCCCGGGGTACGTCGCCGCGGGCGACGCGCTGCGGGCGCTCGCCGCGCTCGCCGTCGTCCTCTTCCACGCCGAGCAGGGTGTCGCCTACGGCCTCGGCGATCCGTACCGCGGCGACCCCGGCGCGGTCTCGCCGCTCGGCCCGCTGCTCGCCCAGGGCAGCGCCGGCGTGTGGGTCTTCTTCGCCCTCTCCGGCTACCTCGTCGGCGGCCCGTGGGTGCGGGCGCTGCTCGACGGGACGCCGCGGCCGCAGACCGCCGGCTACCTCTCGCGGCGGCTGCGCCGGATCGTCCCCGCCTTCTGGGTCGTGCTCGCGCTCGTCCTCGTCCGCTTCGGCACGTACGACCACGACGGCCTGCAGGTCCTGCGGCTCTTCGCCTTCGCGCAGAACACGGGCACCGCGCAGCTCGACGGCGTCCTGCCGCAGGGGTGGACGCTCGGCTGCGAGCTCGCGTTCTACCTCGCGCTGCCCGTGCTCGCCGCGGTGCTCGCGGCGACGGTCCTCCGCGGCGCCCCGGGCCCGCGCCGGCGCGCCGCCGTCGTCGGCGGCGGGGTCGCGCTCGTCACCGTCGCGAGCCTCGCCTTCAACGGCCACGATCCGGCGGGGGACTGGTCGCTGACGATCCTCGCGACGGCCTGGGCGTTCACGCCGGGGTTGCTGCTCGCGGCCTGCGAGGGACGGCTGCGCCCGTGGCTCGCGGCCCACCGCACGGCCGGGCGCGCGCTCGCGCTGCTGCTGCTCGCCGGTGCCGCGGCCGTCCTCGCCGGGCTCGCGCTCAGCAGCCCCCGCGTGCCGCCGCTGCGCGTGGAGTACCTCCACGCCACGATGGGCGGCGGCCTGCTCGCCGGCGCGCTGCTGTGGCAGTGGGCGGCGGGCTCGGTGCCGGGCGTCGTCGAGTCCCGCGCCGCGCACGCCCTCGGGCGCTGGTCCTACGGGATCTACCTCGTGCACATCGCCGCGGGGCGCGAGCTGCGCCGCCACCTGCCGTCCGGCCTCGGCGTCTCCACGCAGCTGTGGATCAACGTCGCGGGGATGGTCGCCGGGAGCGTCGTCGCGGCCGCGATCCTGTGGTGGCTCGTCGAGGAGCCGGCTCTCCGGCGGCGGCGACCTTATCTCCGACCGCGTTGGTAGGATTGACGTTCATGATCTTCACGACGAAGGCGGAGTACGGCGTGCGGCTCCTCGTCGAGCTCGGGCGCCACGGCGCGGACCATCCGGTGTCGCTCAAGGCGATCGCCGAGGCCGAAGGTCTGCCGCTCGCGTACCTCGAGCGGATCGTCGCCCTCCTGAAGAAGGCCGGGCTCGTCGAGTCGACGCGCGGCGCGCACGGGGGCTACCGCCTCACGCGCGACCCCGCGACCGTCTCGATGGACGAGGTCATCGTCGCCCTCGAGGGCGCCGTCGCGCCGATGACGTGCTTCGTGGACGACACCGACAGCCCGCGTGTGCTGTGCTCCCACGAGTCCGACAGCGGGCACGGGTGCGCGACGAAGCTCCTGTGGATGCGCGTGCAGGGCGGCGTCATGGAGAAGCTCCAGCAGACGACGCTCGCCGAGCTCGTCGCCTTCGCCGTCCGCGACACGACGCCCGCCGCGCCCCGGCCCATCGCCGCGGTCCCTGCCGCGGTCACCGCCGGCTGAACCACCCGTCCCACCCCGACACCTTCCGCCGTACCGACCCTCCCGACCCCGAAAGCGACACCCGACACCGATGAGTCAGCTCGAGATCCGCAACCTCCACGTCCAGGCCGGCGACAAGCAGATCCTGCGCGGGCTCGACCTCACGGTCAAGCCGGGCGAGATCCACGCCCTCATGGGCCCGAACGGGTCGGGCAAGTCGACGCTCGCGAACGCGATCATGGGCCACCCGTCGCTCGAGGTCACCGAGGGGCAGATCCTCTTCGGCGGCGAGGACATCACCGAGGCGTCCCCCGACGAGCGCGCGCAGCTCGGCCTCTTCATGGCCTTCCAGTACCCGGTCGCCATCCCCGGCGTGACGATCGCGAAGTACCTGCGCACCGTCATGAACGCGCACCGCGTCGCCAAGGGCGAGGCGGAGGTCTCGCTGAAGGAGTTCCGCCAGACCGTCGAGACGGCCATGCAGCTCTGCAAGGTCCCGAAGAACTGGTCCTCGCGCTACCTGAACGACGGCTTCTCCGGCGGCGAGAAGAAGCGCCTGGAGACCCTCCAGCTCGCGCTGCAGAAGCCGGTCACGGCGATCCTCGACGAGACCGACTCCGGCCTCGACATCGACGCGCTCAACACGATCGCGGAGGGCGTCAACGAGGTCGCGCGGGCCAACGGCACCGGCGTCCTCATCATCACCCACTACCAGCGCATCCTGCATCTCGTGAAGCCCGAGCGCGTCTCGATCATGTTCCAGGGCCGGATCGTCCACGAGGGCGGCCCCGAGCTCGTCGAGCGCCTCGAGGCCGAGGGCTACGGCTGGATCGAGCAGCAGGTCGCGGCCGCGACCGCGTCATGACCGCGTCGGTCGCCTCGCAGCAGGGTCTCGTCCCGCCCGGGACGTTCCCGACGCTGGAGCGCGAGGGCCTCGTCTACCTCGACAGCGCGGCGACGTCCCAGACGCCGCTGCCCGTCCTGGAGGCGATGGCGGACTACTACGGGTCGCACCGCGCGTCGGTGCACCGTGGGGTCTACCCCCTCGCCGAGGAGGCGACCGACCTCTACGAGGCCGCGCGCGCCGAGGCCGCGCGGATCGTGAATTGGGGCGTCGAGGAGACGATCTTCACGCGCAACGCGTCGGAGGCCGTGAACCTCGTCGCCTACACCTGGGCCCGCACGAACCTCGGGCCCGGTGACCGCATCCTCACGACGACGATGGAGCACCACTCGAACATCGTCCCGTGGCAGCTCGCCTGCGAGATGACCGGTGCGACGCTCGCCGCGGTCCCCGTCACCGACGACGGCCATCTGCGCCTCGACGTCCTCGACGAGGAGCTCGCCAAGGGCGATGTGAAGCTCGTCGCCGTCGCGCACATCTCGAACGTCCTGGGGACGATCAACCCGGTCGCCGACATCATCGAGCGGGCCCACGCCGCGGGCGCGATCGTCCTCGTCGACGGCTCGCAGGCGGTCCCGCAGATCCCCGTCGACGCGGCCGCCCTCGGCGCCGACTTCTACGTCTGGACCGCCCACAAGGCCTACGGGCCGACGGGCCTCGGCCTGCTCCACGGCCGGCGCGCGCTCCTCGAGGCGATGCCGCCGTTCCTCGGCGGCGGCCACATGATCGCGAACGTCACGATCGAGCGGTCGACCTGGGCCGAGCTGCCCGCGAAGTTCGAGGCCGGCACCGGCCCGATCGCGGAGGCCATCGGGCTCGGCGCGGCGCTGCGGTTCATCGCGTCGCTCGGCGGCCTCGAGGTGATCCGCGCGCACGAGCAGCACCTCACCGCCTACGCGCTCGAGCAGCTCGCGGGCCAGCCCGGGCTGCACATCCACGGCCCCGCCTCGGCGGCCGAGCGCGGCGGCCTCGTGTCCTTCCACCTCGACCACGCGCACCCGCACGACGTCGCGGACATCCTCGGCCGTCAGGGGGTCTGCGTCCGCGCCGGCCACCACTGCGCGAAGCCCCTCATGAAGCTCCTCGGGATCGGCGCGAGCACGCGCGCGTCCTTCGGGGTGCACAACACGCACGCCGACGTCGACGCCCTCATCGCCGGGCTCGGCCGGGTGCACGAGCTCTTCGGAGACTGACCATGGACGACATGTACCGCGAGGAGATCCTCCAGCACTACAAGCGCCCGCACCACTGGGGCCCCATGGAGGATCCCGACCTCGAGGCCGAGGACAACAACCCGCTCTGCGGCGACGAGCTGAAGGTCATGCTCAAGGTCTCCGACGACGGCACCGTGGAGGACATCCGCTTCGACGGGCACGGCTGCGCGATCTCGCAGGCGTCGGCGTCGATGGCCTCCGACGAGGTCATCGGGATGAAGGTCGACGACCTCCTGCAGCTCGACAAGTCCTTCGTCCTCGACCTCCTCGGGATCGAGATCTCGGCGACGCGCATGAAGTGCGCGCTGCTCTCCCTCAAGGTCCTGAAGTCCGCCGGGCTCGGCGGCGCGACGGCGGCCTGGGAGGTGGACGTCCCCGAGGGCGTGCGCCCCGCCGGCGGAGCCGACGCGCTCTAGGACCGGCGGATCGGGTCCGGCGCCGTGCTCACGACCCGCCTCGGCTGGTTCGGCGCGGTGGCCTACGCGCTGCCGATCCTCGAGGTCTGGCTGCTCGGACGGCTGTCCGAGCGGGGCGCGACGGCGCTGCTCGTCGTCCTGCAGGTCGCGTGGGTGCTGGCGCTGCTCGCCGTGCTCGACCGCTGCCTGCGCGGGTCGCCCGCGTGGCGGCGCGCGCGGGACGCCGCGGCCGCGGAGGCGGCGCTCGCCGAGTCGGCCGCGATCGACCCGGACGCCGAGGCGTCGCCGCGCCCGGCCGCCGCGCGGCCCCGGCGCCTGACGGTCGAGCGGCGCCGCTCGCACCGCTGAGGCGCAGCGCGCAGCGCGCAGCGCGCCGCCGGCTCAGATCGAGCCGAGGAGCTGCACGTGGTCCAGCTCGGCCGCGCCGCCGAACGGGCGCGTGAGGCCGTACTTGTTGAGCGTCGCCTCGGGGACGCCCTCCAGCCCGGGCGTGTCGGACGCCTGGCCGCGCGTGTGCGGGTCGTTCGCGAAGCCGCCGACCTCGACGGAGTGCTGCGGCGTGCGGTAGCCGGAGATGCCGATGAGGTGCAGGTGTAGCGCCTTGCCCATGACGTCCAGGCGCGCGGCGATGCGGGGCGTGTCCCCGACGCTGTAGTTCGTCCCCGGCGCCTGGAAGAAGCCGTACGTGCCGGCGTGGGCGGAGAAGGCGGGGGCGCCGCCGGAGGGCAGACCCGGACCCGAGCCGCTCGCGGCCGAGGCGAAGATCCGCGCGTTCTTCGCCTGGATCGCGGCGAGCTGCTTCTCGAGGCGTCCGCGGTTCGCCCGCAGGCTCGTCAGCTCGGCGCTCTTGGCCGAGCGCGCGCGGACGTAGACGAGCTGCCGGTCGACGACGGCGAGCTTCAGCTGGGCGATCTCGTCACGCTGGGCCTGCAGCGCCTGGGTGACGCGCTCCTGGCGGGCCTCGAGCTCGGTGAGGCGGTCGGTCTGGAGCCCGACGCGGGTGCGGGCCGCCCTGACGTCCCCGGCGACCGTCGCGTTGTGCTGGGAGAGCTCGCGGAACTGGTCGGCGAGCTCGAGGAGGTCGGCGAAGCCGTGCGCGTGCAGCACGACGTCGACGAGCGACGGCTTCGGCGCCTCGTACTGACCGACGAGCTGCCGGGCGAGCGTCCTGCGGTCCTGCACGTAGCGGAGGCGCAGGATCGTCAGGTGGGCGCGGGCGTGGCGGAGGCTCGTCTGCAGGCTCGTGAGCTGCTCCTCCTCGCCGGTGAGCGTCCCCTGGAGGACGTCGAGCCGCTGTCGCAGGTCGTCGATCCGGCCCTGGAAGCCCTGGATGTGGGACGCGTCGGCCGCGATGCCCTGCTGCAGCTGCCGGTCCTTCGCCTGCGAGGCGCCGAGGCGGCTCTGCAGGTCGGCGGAGGCGGACGTCCCGAGCGCTCCCGCGAGCGCGACGCCGGCGGAGACCGCGACGACGGCGACCGTCCGGGGGCGGCGGAAGGACGATGGGGAGGAGGGACGGAGCATGTGAGCAGGGGCCGGTCCCCGCAGACCGGAAGGGCACGGTAACAACGCGGGGGTGCCGAATCCGGCAGTCCCGTTGCAGCCACCCCGCGCCACGCCGCCGCGCCACCCGCCCCGCGGCGCGCCGGTAGCCTCGGGGCGGTGCAGCTGCCGTCCGCCCTCCGCCGCGCCACCCCCGCCGCGCTCAAGCACGACGTCCGCCTGCGGGCGCTCGCCGTCGGCAGCGGGCTCATCCCGCCGCGGGCGATGCACTCCGGGGAGGAGGCCGCGCTCCTGCAGCGGCTGTGCCGCGGCCGCCGCCGCGTCGTCGAGCTCGGCGTCTACGAGGGCGGCTCCGCCGCACTGCTCGCCGGCTGGATGGACCCGGGCAGCGAGCTGCACCTCGTCGACCCGTTCGGCGAGCATCCCGACGCGCTGCCGGCCGGCTGGGGAGCGCTCGAGCCCGCGACCCGCAAGGTCGTCGCCCGTGCCGCCGCCCGCCGCGGCCCGGACGCGCCGTCGGTGCACTGGCACGTCGCGCTGAGCCAGGATCTCGCGCCCCGCTGGACCGATCCGATCGACCTGCTCTTCATCGACGGCGACCACTCCGAGGAGGGCTGCCGCCGCGACTGGGACGGCTTCCACGGCCACGTCGCCGCCGACGGCGTCGTCCTCGTCCACGACTCGCGCCTCGGGCAGCCCCGCGGGCGCGGCCTCGAGGGGCCGACGGCCGTCGTCGACGCCCTCTTCCGTGGGCCGGACGCGCTCCCCGGGTGGCGGATCGTCGACGAGGTCGACCGCACGACCGTGGTGGCGCGGGCGACGTAGGCCGGACGGCGAGCCCGGCTAGTAGCCGAGGCGGTCGAGCACGCTCGACTGCTGCTGCTTCTTGGCCTTCTTCGCCTTGCGCTCCTCGCGCTCGGCGTCCGTCTCCGCGGCGGGGGTGGCGTCGCCGCCGCCGAACGCGGCGAGGATCGCCGGGTCCATGCGGACCTTCGCGCCGACGTGGCCGTCGCGGGCCTTCGCCATGTCCTCCTTGGAGATGCGGTCGGCGCTGTTGCGGCGCTCGGCCTGCTTCTTCGCCCGCTCCTCGTCCCGCCGCTTGGCGTTCCGGATCCAGGACTGGCGCTCGGCCGCGTCCTCCTTGGAGAGGGTCAGCGCCCAGAGGTCCTGGACGTCGGCGATGGCGATCTGCTGGGCGGCGAGCGCCTTGCCGATCTTGCCGGCGCTCAGCGAGCCGGCGGAGATGGCGCGGGCGCGGACGCGGAAGTCCCCGTCGGACGCGACGATCTCGGAGAGCTGGTCGCGCTCCTTCTGCGCGAGCTCGCCGAAGGCGTCCTTCAGCGCGGTGCGCTTGCCGTGGATCTCGACGATCGTGCGCGCGGCCTCGCGGAGCTCGTCGAAGGGGAGGGGGCCCTTCTCGCGCGGCGGGCGCGGGCCGCGGTCGGGGCGCTTGCCGCCGCCCTTGCCCTTGCCGCCGCCGCCCTGCCGGCGCGGCTGGCCCCCGACGGGGACGCCCTCGCCGGTCGGGGTGAGGTCGGTCGTCGGGACGCCGTCGACGTTCGCGGCCTTCACGCCCCAGGCCTTGGCGACCTTGCTGCCGCCACCGCGCGAGCGGCGGCGCTTCGGCTTGTCGCCCGGGGCGGGGGCGTCACCCTCGGCGGCGGGCGCGGCGGGCGCGCCACCCTCGGTGGCGGGCGCCGCGGGGGCGTCACCCTCGGCGGCGGGCGCCGCCGCTGCCTCCGCCGGGGCCGCCGGCGCCTCGGCCGCGGGCACCGAATCCGCAGGCGCGGGCTCGGCGGCCGGCGCCGGGTCGACCGGGGCCGGGGCCGCCTCGGCCGCGGGCGCCGGGTCGGGCGCCTGGGTCGTCTCGGCGGGGGGCGTGGTCGTCTCGTCGTCAGCCATGTCGCGACCTATTGCATCAGGTACGGCTTTGGCGTGTCACCATGGCGGCCCACGATGAGCCCGCTGATCGACATCTGCCCCCTCGACGAGCTGCCGCCCGGCGCCCGCCGGACGATCGAGCACGACGACCTGGACATCACCGTCGTCAACGTCGGCGGCACGCTCTACGCCATCGAGGACCGCTGCTCCCACGACGACGGCCCGCTCGGCGACGGGCCGATCGATGCCGCCGCCTGCACGATCGAATGCCCCCGCCACGGATCGCTCTTCGACCTGCGGACCGGCGTGCCGAAGACGCTCCCGGCCTACCAGCCGGTCGAGACCTTCCCGGTGACCGTCTCCGGCGGCATCGTGCGCATCGACGTGGACTGACGCTCCGGGGCGCCCGGAAGGGGCGGCGGCCAGGCGGGTCGGTACTATGTCCTACCGAGGGAATCGGATTTACGATCCCACCGCCGGAAAACCACGCTGGAGACCATCTGATGGCCACGCCCGAGAAGATCAAGCCCACCTCCGCCAAGGCTCTCACGGCCGACGAAGCCGCCCTCAAGGGACTGGGTAGCGACTACACCGAGCGCTACGGGTTCCACGACGGCGAGGACGGCTACCTCTACAAGGCGCCGAAGGGCATCAACAAGGAGGTCGTGGCGACGATCTCCGAGATGAAGAACGAGCCGCAGTGGATGCGCGACTTCCGCCTGAAGGCGCTGCAGTACTTCCTCGACCGTCCGCAGCCGACGTGGGGCAGCCCCATGCTCGCCGACGTCGACTACGACGACATCCACTACTTCGTCCGCGCGTCCGAGAAGGCCGAGCGCTCCTGGGACGACGTGCCCGAGGACGTCAAGAAGACGTTCGACCGCCTCGGCATCCCGGAGGCGGAGCGCAAGTTCCTCTCCGGCGTCGGCGCCCAGTACGAGTCCGAGGTCGTCTACCACCAGGTGAACGAGGCCCTCGAGAAGCAGGGCGTGATCTTCACCGACATGGACACGGCGCTCCGTGAGCACGAGGACCTCGTGAAGGAGTACTTCGCGACGATCATCCCGCCGAACGACAACAAGCTCGCCGCGCTCAACAGCGCCGTGTGGTCGGGCGGCTCGTTCGTCTACGTCCCGCCGGGCGTCCACGTCGAGATGCCGCTGCAGGCCTACTTCCGCATCAACACGGAGAACATGGGCCAGTTCGAGCGGACGATCATCATCGCCGACGAGGGCTCCTACGTGCACTACGTCGAGGGCTGCACCGCCCCGACCTACAGCGGCGACTCCCTGCACTCCGCCGTCGTCGAGCTCATCGCGAAGCCCGGCGCCCGCATCCGCTACACGACCGTCCAGAACTGGTCGCAGAACGTCTACAACCTCGTGACGAAGCGTGCCGTCGCCGAGCGCGACGCGACGGTCGAGTGGGTCGACTGCAACCTCGGGTCGAAGCTCACGATGAAGTACCCGGCCGTCTACCTCACGGGCGAGCGCGCCCACGGCGAGGTCCTGTCGATCGCCTTCGCCGGCGCCGGCCAGCACCAGGACGCCGGCGCGAAGATCGTCCACGCCGCGCCGAACACGACGTCGAACATCTTCGCCAAGTCGATCTCCAAGGACGGCGGCCGCAGCTCCTACCGCGGGCTGCTCGAGGTCGCCAAGGGCGCCCACGGCTCGAAGTCGAAGGTCGTCTGCGACGCGCTGCTCCTCGACGAGGACAGCCGCTCGGACACGTACCCGACGATCCGCATCGGCGAGGACGACGTCGACGTCGGACACGAGGCGACCGTCTCCAAGGTCGGCGACGAGCAGCTCTTCTACCTCATGTCCCACGGGATCTCCGAGGAGGACGCGGGCAAGCTCATCGTCAACGGCTTCATCGAGCCGATCGTCAAGGAGCTCCCGATGGAGTACGCCGTCGAGATGAACCGGCTCATCGAGCTGCAGATGGAAGGGTCGATCGGCTGATGGCCGCCGTCGACACCACCACGGCGTTCCCGCCGCTGCCCTCGTTCAAGGGCACGCCGGGGTGGGAGTTCACGCCGCTCGACAAGGTCGACCCCGACAGCTTCGCGCCCGCCCCCGGCGGGGACGCGGCGGCCCACGCGGGCCGCGCGCTGTTCCACGACGTCGAGGGCACGGTCACGGTCGCCGCCTCCGACGCCGAGGCGACGGCCACGTCCGAGGGCCCCGTCGTCCTCAGCCTCGCCGTCGCGCGCGAGCGCCACCCGGACATCGTCGAGAAGCACCTCGGCTCGGTCGTGAAGGACTCGCCGCTCGTCGCGCGCAACGCCGCCCAGTGGACCGACGGCGCCTTCGTCTACGTGCCGCGCAACGTGCACGTCGAGGCCCCGATCCACCTCTCGGCCGTCCACGAGCAGGCCGGCACGTCGCTCAACACGCGCACGCTCGTCGTGCTCGAGGAGGGCGCCCAGGCGGAGGTCTGGGACGAGCTCTTCTCCGCCGACGACGAGACCGAGGGCCTCGTCAACACCGTCGTCGAGCTGTCGGTCGGGCAGAACGCGCGCCTGCGCTACATCGGCGCCCAGAACCTGAACGAGCAGTCGACGATCCTCGGCACCCAGCGCGCGATCGTCGCGCGCGACGGCCACCTGGACTGGATCACGCTCGGCTTCGGCGCGAAGCTCGGCAAGGTCTTCCTCGAGACGAAGCTCGACGGCCGCGGCGCCCACGCCTCGGTCACCGGCGCGTACGCGACGCACGGCCGCCAGCACCTCGACTTCGACACCCTGCAGGAGCACGCGGCGGAGTCGACGACGAGCGACCTCGCGTTCCGCGGCATCCTCGACGGCCGCTCGCGCACCGTCTGGCGCGGCATGATCCAGGTCGACAAGGACGCGCAGCAGACCGACGCCTTCCAGGAGTCGCGCAACCTGCTCCTCGGCGGCAAGGCCCACGCGGACGCGATCCCGGGCCTCGAGATCCTCGCCGACGACGTCCGCTGCACCCACGCGGCGGCGATCGCGAAGATCGACGCCGAGCAGCTGTTCTACCTCCGCTCGCGCGGGCTCTCCGAGGGGACCTCGCAGCGGCTCGTCATCGAGGGCTTCCTCCAGGCGCTCGTCGAGCGCTTCGAGGAGGGCATCGTGCGCGACGCGGTCGCCGAGGCGCTCGACGCCCGGCTCGCCGCCGTCCTCGGCTGACGCCCGGGCGCGTGCCATGCGTCTATAGGTGACGCGCCGGACTGCCGACTATGGTGATGTGACGTCCGGCGTCCCCGCTCCCAGCCTCCGGCGCGTCTGCCGGGCCGCGTGCGCGCTCGTGGCGGTCGTCGCGCTGGTCGTGTTCCTCGGCGGCTGGGTCGCCGGCGACCCGGCCCTGCGGAGCATCGTCCCCGGCACCGTCGGGATGAAGTGGCAGACCGCGGTCGGGCTCCTCGCCCTTGCCGCCGGCCTCTTCCTGCTCATCGACGCGCCGTCGCCCCGGCGTCGCCGGCTCGCGGACGCCGCTGCGCTCATCGGGCTGCTCGTCGGTGTGACGGTCCTCGCCGAGTACCTCCTCGGCTGGCGTTCCGGGCTCGACGAGTTCCTCTTCCGCGACACCGCCGGTCACCGCGTCGGGGCCGCGCACCCGGGGCGCCTGGCCCCGACGACCGCGCTCTGCCTCCTCCTCGTCGGCGCGGCCCTGCTGCTGCTCGACGCCCGCCCGGTCGGTCGCTGGCGCCCGGCCGAGCTCCTCGTCCTGCCGGTGGCCGTCGTGGGCATGCTCACGCTCATCGGCTACCTCTACGAGATCCCCGGCCTGTACGGGCCGGCGTCGGCCGCGAAGATGGCGCTCGGCACGGGGGTCTGCGTCCTCTGCCTCGCGACCGGGGTCCTCCTCGCGCGGCCGCACGGGCGCCTCGTCGCGCTCGCGACGACCGACGACCCCGGCGGCATGATGCTGCGACGGCTGCTGCCCCTCGGGATCGCGCTGCCCCTCGTCCTCGGCTGGATCCGGCTCCGGCTCGGCGAGGCCGGCATCTTCGGCCAGCGGGCCGGGACATGGTGGCTCGCGGCGTCGACCGCCGTCGTCCTCACGGTCCTGATCACGCGGGTCGCCGGGCAGCTCAGCCTGTACGCGGCGCGCGGAAGGGTCCTCGAGGCGGAGCTCGTCGCGCTCGCCAACCACGACGCGCTCACCGGGCTCTACAACCGCCACCGCTTCGACCAGGAGCTCGCGCACGCGGCCGCCGTCGCGGCCCGGGCGGGCGTCGCCTGCTCCCTGCTCATCATCGACCTCGACCGGCTGAAGGTCGTGAACGACACCCTCGGCCACCCGGCGGGCGACCGGCTGCTGCAGGACGTCGCCGGCGTCCTCACCGACCGCCTGCGCGAGACCGACGTGGCCGCCCGCATCGGGGGCGACGAGTTCGGCGTCCTCCTGCCCGCGACCACCGTGGCGGGCGCGTGCGTCCTGGCGCAGGTCCTGTGCGACGCCGTCGCGGCGCTGCGCCTCCACACCGCGGACGGCGACGCGTGGACGACCATCAGCGTCGGTGTCGCGGCGCTCGGGGCGGGGACCGGCGACACGCTCGACGCGCTGGTGCGCGCCGACCAGGCGATGTACCGCGCCAAGCGCGCGGGCGGCGGGCGCGTGGCCCGCGGCAACGAGTTCGCCACCCCGGTCTGAACCCGCGCCGCAACCGGCTTGACCGGGTGTCGAGGCCTCTGGTTGGGTGACCTCATGTCGCCGCTCACCGACCCGGTCCCGCAGACGCCCGACGTCCCGCTCGAGGACCTGCGCCTCGCCGACCGCGAGCACTGGTCCGACGGCCCGCCGCTGCGGCAGTTCGCCCGGCTGCGGGCGGAGTGTCCCGTGCACTGGAGCCCCGGCATGAGCGAGTGGCCGGAGGAGGGCGGCTTCTGGTCGGTCACGACCCAGGAGCACGTGCACCAGGTCAGCCGCGACTGGCAGACCTTCTCCTCCGAGGTCGGCGGGATGCTCGCCATGCCCGCGCGGTTCTTCCCGCTCGAGATCCAGAACGGCATGTTCATCGGGATGGACCCCCCGAAGCACGACCGGCTGAAGGCGCTCTTCCAGCGGGGCTTCACCCCGCGGCGGATCGCCGAGCACGAGGACGAGATCCGGGCGATCACCTGCGAGGTCCTCGACGGCCTGCGCGGCCGGGACACCGTGGAGCTGACGACCGACGTCGCCCAGTCGATCGTCTCGCGGGTCATCGGCCGCTTCATGGGCATCGACCCCGCCGACGACGCGGTCTGGGCCGACCTCATGAACGCGATCGTCAGCGCGGACGACCCCGGCATCAACCCGGAGGGCCCGGAGTCGGTCATGGAGCGCGACATGCCCGAGGTCGCCCGGCGCTGCCAGGAGCTCATCGCCCGCCGGCGCGCGGACCCGACCGACGACCTCACGTCCGTCCTCGTGCACGCCGAGGTCGACGGCGAGACGCTGACGGAGTGGGAGATCATCTCCGGCTTCATCCTCCTGATGGTCGCGGGCAACGACTCGACGAAGGCGACGTACTGCAGCGGGATGCGCGCGCTCATCGAACACCCCGACCAACGCCGGATGCTGCTCGACGACCCGGCGCTCATCCCCGACGCGGTCGAGGAGATGCTGCGGATGTTCCGTCCTTCGCCCACTTCCGCCGGACGGCGACGACCGACACCGAGCTCGGCGGCTGCCCGATCGCCAAGGGCGACAAGGTCGTCATGTGGTACCCGTCGACCGGGCGCGACGAGGCCGTCTACGAGGACCCCGACCGCTTCGACGTCACCCGCCGGCCGGGCCACCAGGCCTTCGGAGCCGGCGGCCGGCACTTCTGCCTCGGGACCGCCCTCGCCCGGCTCGAGCTCCGCGTCATGTTCGAGGAGACACTGAAGCGCTTTCCCGCGATGACCCTCGCGGGCGAGCCGAGGATGGCGCAGGCGCTCTTCATCAACCAGCTCGCGTCACTCCCGGTGAAGCCCGAGGGCTGATCGGCCGGATCCCGACCCACCCCGGGTTTCGATCCGGGGCCTGCGGAGACCACAGGAGCATGGCCCTGTCGTCCTTCCTCGCCCTGCCCGCGCTCGCCGACGTCTCCACGCACCGGATGACGTCGGTCTGCGGTTCCAGCCCGCACTTCTGGTGCCGGACGCTCCTCAACGCGACCGACAACCGCACGCTGTCGACGCTCTCGGACACGTTCATCGGGGTGCCGCTGCGCATCGCGGGCATCCTGCTCATCGCCTTCGTCGCGAACCGCCTCGCGCGCCGCGGGGTGCGGACGCTGCTCTCGCATCTGCAGCCCGGGGCGCTCGCGCTGCCCGAGACGGTCCGGCGCCGCCGGCGGGCCCGCCAGGACGAGCACGGCGCGGCCCGCGCCCGTCCGATGTCGAACGTCCTCGCCTCCACCGGGGAGAACAGCCTCCGCGGCGAGCAGCGGATGGACGCGCTCTCCGGCGTCCTGCGCTCGATCGTCTCCTTCGTCATCGGGCTCATCGCCGGCTTCATGATCCTCGGCGCCGTCGGCATCGACCTGCGCCCGCTGCTCGCCGGCGCCGGCATCCTCGGCCTCGCCGTCGGCTTCGGCGCGCAGTCCCTCGTGAAGGACTTCCTCAGCGGCGTCTTCATCCTCGTCGAGGACCAGTTCGGCGTCGGCGACATCGTCCAGATCGACGCCGACGCGTCCGGCACCGTCGAGCTCGTCTCGCTCCGCACGACCCGCCTGCGCGCCGTCGACGGCACCGTCTGGCACGTCCCGAACGGCCAGATCAACAAGGTCGGCAACAAGAGCCAGCTGTGGTCGCGCTCGCTCCTCGACGTGGAGGTGGCCTACGACACCGACCTCGAGCACGCCAAGCAGGTCATCCAGGACACGGCGGACATCGTCTGGAAGGAGCACGACTCCGTCCTCGAGCAGCCCGACCTGTGGGGCGTCGAGGCGCTCGGCGCCAACGGCGTCACGATCCGCCTCGTCGTGAAGACGACCCCGGCCGAGCAGTGGCGCGTGAGCCGCCTGCTCCGCGAGCGCATCAAGGCCGCCTTCGACGAGGCGGGCATCGAGATCCCGTTCCCGCAGCAGACGGTGTGGCACCGGCCCGCGGAGGAGCGGGCGGCGTGATCACGGGGGAGGGCGTCGTCCCCGCGGAGGGGCGTCCCTCGGCCGCCCGCCGGTCGGCCCCTATGCCGCCGCCGGCAGCTTGTCGAGCGCGGCCTTCAGGTCGGCCACGTCGTCGAAGGTCAGCGAGAGGAGGTTGCCGTGCTTGTGCGCGATGCGGCCCTGCTCGTCGATGATGAAGACGGTGCGCTTGGCCATCTTCAGGCGCTTGGCGAAGATGCCGTACTGCTCCGCGACCGCGCCGTCCACGTCGGCGAGGAGCTCGGTCTTGAGGCCGTGCTTGGCGACGAACGCCTCCTTCGCGGCGACGTCGCCGGTCGAGATGCCGACGACCTTCGCGTTCAGCGACGCCATGTCGGCCTCGTTGTCGCGGTAGGAGCAGAACTGCTTCGTGCAGACGGTCGTGTCGTCCCCCGGGTAGAAGAGGAGGACGATGCGCTCACCGCGGTGCGCGGAGAGCTTGAAGGGGCCGTTCGTGCCCTTGAGCTCGAAGTCCGGGGCCGGGTCGCCGACGTTCAGGGAAGCCATGCTTCTAGCTTACGCACGACATGTCCGACTGGCTCACCCTGACCGCCGCCCGGATCGCGGCCACCGCGACCGACGATCTGCGCGCGCTCGTGGACGTCTCCTCGCCCTCCGGGGACGCCGCGGCCGCGGAGGCGGTCATCGCGCTGGCGATCGAGCGGCTGCCGCCGGGCGCGAGCATCGAGCGGGTGCCCTGCTCGTCAGCCGGTCACGCGGACGACCTCATCGCGCGGGTGCGCGGGACGGGGGCGGCCCGGATCGTCCTCGTCGGTCACGTCGACACCGTGGTCGCGCACGAGCACCACGCCCCGTTGATCGCCGATCCCGCCGTCCCCGGGCGCGTCGTCGGCTCCGGCTCGATCGACATGAAGGGCGGCGACGTCCTCGCGCTGGGCGTGCTGCGCGCGCTCGCGGGCCGCCCGCAGGACTTCGCGGAGGCGGCGCTGCTGCTCGTCACCGACGAGGAGTGGCGCCTGGGCGGCTTCGCGCACACCGCCCGCTTCGCCGGCTTCGACGCCTGCCTCTGCTTCGAGGCGGGCGAGCTCGACGCCGAGGGCCACGACGCGGTCATCGTCAAGCGCAAGGCGGCGGGGACGGTCCGGGTCGTTGCGACCGGTCGTTCGGCCCACTCGGGCGCGAACCCGGACGGCGGGGCGAACGCCCTGCTCGCGCTCGCGGCCGCCGCGCAGGCCGTGGCCGCCTGCCACGACCCGCAGGGGGCGGACCACCTGACCGCGGTCCCCACCGTCATGAGCGCCGGCGGGGCGTTCAACGTCGTCCCGGCGGCGGGAGAGCTCATCTGCGACGTGCGCGCCGATCGCCTGGGGGCCATCGACCGCGTCCTCGCCGCGATCCCCGCGGAGGTCGGCGGCGCGACGCTCGTCGCGGAGAACCAGCGCGCCTGGCCCGGGATGGACCACCGCGCGTCGATGGCCCCGGTGCTCGCGGACGCCGCCCGGCGCCTGGGTGCGCCGATCGTCGCCGGGGAGCGGGGCGGGGCCAGCGACGCGAGCCACTTCGGGGACGTGGTGCCGTTCTGCGTCGACGGGCTGGGGCCGCTCGGCGGCCTCGCGCACGCGCCCGGCGAGTACGTCGTGGAGGGCTCGCTCGAGCGCCGCGCGAAGGTCGCGCTGGCCGTCCTCGAGGCGATCCTCGCGGCCGCATCCGTCGACGCCTGATCGACTCCACACCCTGTCAGGCCTCGGACGTCCGTCCAGGCATGGTTACGGAAACCCCTTGAAACCGGGATATCCGGGCTGGCACGCACATGGGCGTGCCTTCTGCGCCCGGTTTCTGTACCCTTCCGCAGGTCGTCAATGCACATGCCGAATCGAGCGCAGCCCGCTGCGTGAGATCGGGGGAACCAACTGACCGTGCGCTCTCGCAGGCGCGGTCACTGGGGCGAATCGTCACTTCGGTGGCGTAGGGCAGCTCTTTCAGCCCGAGTCCGTCAGCTAACCCCGTAGGCGCCCGAAAGAGCGAGGTCTCAGCCCCGTGCTGCCCAGTCGTATCCGTGGTACCCATAGACAGCGTGCAGGCTCCGCCCGCCGTCGTCTCACGCACATCGCCTGCACCGTCCTGCTCGGCACGGCCGCGGTTCCCGCGATCCTGCCCGCGGCGCCCGCCGCGGCGGCCTCGCGCCACCTCGGCGACCGCTCGCTGCGCGTCGGCATGTCCGGCCGCGACGTGAAGGAGCTGCAGAAGCTCCTGACGCAGATCGGCATCAAGGTCTCGGTGGACGGCCAGTTCGGCCCCGGCCTCAAGAAGGCCGTGCAGCGCTTCCAGCGCGTCGCCCGCCTCGACGCGAGCGGCACCGTCGGCCCGAAGACCATCACCGCCCTGCGCCGCTCGGCGGCCGGCGGCGACGCCGCCCAGTACGAGGGCGGCGGCTTCGGCACGAACACGGGCGGCACCCAGAGCCTCGGCGACCGCATCCCGGTCCGCCCCGGCATGAGCGGCCACGACATCAAGGTCCTCCAGGACTTCCTCGGCCGCGCCGGCTTCAAGACGAGGATCGACGGCGAGTTCGGCTCGGGCACCGTCACCGCGCTCGAGAAGTTCGAGGCCGCCAACAAGCTTCCCGTCGACGACATCGTCGACGCGTCGGACATCGACGTCCTCCGCGGCCAGGCCTCGGCCGGCACCGACGCGGCCTCCGCGGCTCAGCCGCTGAAGCTCGCCCCCGGCGACCGCGCGACCGTCGGCTCCGACGGCCTGGCGATCGCTCCGGAGAACGCGCCGGACGCCGTCAAGGAGATCATCGCCGCGGGCAACAAGATCGCCAAGACCCCGTACATCTACGGCGGCGGTCACGGTAAGTGGGAGGACAAGGGCTACGACTGCTCCGGCAGCGTGAGCTACGCGCTTCACGGCGCGAACCTCCTTGACCAGCCGCTCGTCTCCGGTGACTTCCCGAACTGGGGCGCCCCCGGTCCGGGCCAGTGGGTGACGATCTACGGCAACAGCGGCCACGTCTTCATGTACGTCGCCGGCCTGCGCTTCGACACCTCGGGCGCGAGCTCGTCCGGCAGCCGCTGGCAGTCCGCGACCCGGCCCACCAAGGGCTACGGCGTCTCGCACCCCACGGGCCTCTAGGCCCCCGGCCGGAGGGCGCACCCTGACGCCCTCCGGACCGACGCACCTGCTGTACGACGCCGACTGCGGCTTCTGCCGCTGGTCGGTCGTCCAGCTCCTGGCCTGGGACGCGAAGGGCCGGGCCACGCTCGCGCCCGTCGCGATCCAGTCGCCCCGCGGGCAGGAGCTCCTCGCCGGCGTCGCGCCGGAGCTGCGCCTGAAGACCGCCCACGTCGTCGGCCCCGACGGCGTGGTGCACTCCGGGGGCGACGCGGTCGCCGTCGTCGGCCGCCTGCTCCGGGGCGGGCTCCCGGTCACGCTCGTCGCGCGGCTCGTCCCGTGGCTCGTCCGCTCCGGCTACGGCGTCATCGCGAGCAACCGCGTCACCGTGAGCAAGGCGGTCCCGACGGCGGCGAAGCGGCGCGCCGACGCGGAGCTCGCCCGGCGCTCGGCGCCCGGCACCACCGCCTGACGCAGCCGGCCGCTAGCGTGAGGCCACCATGGCCGCCTCGAAGCCGACCCCGCCCGACCCGCGTCGTCGCCACGACCCGCGGACCCCTGACGAGGAGCTGCTCGCGGCCGAGCTGCCGACCGTCACGGGCCAGTACACCGACGCGCAGCGGGTCGAGCGGATGCGGGCCGAGCTCGAGATGGGCTTCGCCGCGCTCACGGGCACGCACCGGGCCGTCTCGATCTTCGGGTCCGCCCGCATCCCGGCGGGGGACCCGACGTACGCGCTCGCCCGCGAGGTCGGCCGGCGGCTCGGGGAGGCGGGCTTCGACGTCATCACGGGCGGCGGTCCCGGCCTCATGGAGGCGGGCAACCGCGGCGCGCAGGAGGCGGGGGCACGCTCGATCGGCCTGAACATCGAGCTGCCGTTCGAGCAGTCGCCGAACGCGTACCAGGACGTGGAGCTCATGTTCCACTACTTCTTCACGCGGAAGATCATGTTCGTCCGCTACGCCGGGGCCTTCGTCGTCATGCCGGGCGGCTTCGGCACTCTCGACGAGCTCTTCGAGTCCCTCTGCCTCATCCAGACGGGCAAGGTCGCCGACTTCCCCGTGCTGCTCGTCGGCAGCGACTTCTGGGGCGGCCTCCTCGACTGGATCCGGGCGCAGATGGTGACGCGCGGGCTCGTCTCGCCCGGGGACGTCGACCTGCTCCGCGTCACCGACTCGATCGACGAGATCGTCGCGGTCTGCCAGGCGGCGGCCGACCGTCAGTGGGCGACGGGCGCGGGCACGTCGACCGGGTCGGGGTAGGCGGCGCGCAGCGCGTCGACGTAGGCCGCGAGCCGGTCGGCGACCGCGTGGTCGCGGATCTCGAGGACGTTCTCGGCGTTCAGCTCACCGGAGCGGCTGAGGTTGAAGGAGCCGACGAAGGCCGTGTCGTCCGCGACGGTGACCTTCGCGTGCATGAAGTCGTGGACCGAGCCCGGCCCGTAGGGCGTCGACCGCTTGCCGGTGAACGAGGCCCCGACGAGGACCCGCGCGAGCAGCGGCGCCTTCCACGCGGACGCCGGGTTCTGCCGCCACTGCGAGAAGACGTGCTGCACCTGCGTCGCGTCGCAGACCCCGGCGATGTCGGCGCGCCGCTCGGCGACGACCTCCGCGAGCGTCCCGAGGATCGGGCCGGCGGTGAGGACGGGGGAGGCGATGCGCACGCGGGTGCGGGCGGCGCCGATGGCCTTCGCGATCCGGTGCGACAGCGCCTCGCCGCGGCCGGGGCAGAACCACGCCCGCACGGTCGCGCTGCCGACCTCGACGGGCGGGACGTCGAAGTCGCCGGTGCCCTGCACGTGCCCGCCGTCCCACAGGGCGGCGAAGTCCCGCGCGTACGCGGCGGCGATCGCCGGCGAGCGCAGCGTGACGATCGCGTTCTCCTGCAGGGTCCACGAGTCGAGCGTCCAGTTCGCCGATCCCGTCCACACGGCCTCGCCGTCGCGGACGACGTACTTGTGGTGCATGAGGTCCGGCTCGCCCGGGATCGGCCGCAGCGGGACGCCGACCCCCGCGAGGATCTCGGGGACGGTGCGCGGCGGGGGCGGGAAGCGCCGGCCGGACGGCTCGTCCTCGCCGTTGTAGGCGATCCGGACCGCGACGCCGCGGTCGCGGGCGGCCCGCAGCGCGTCCGCGACGCCGTCGCCGACCGTCCCCGGGAGCCGGACGTCGTAGAGCGCGAGGTCGAGCGACGTGGTGGCCAGGCCGAGGAAGCCGATGAGCATCGCCGCCGTCTGCTCGGCGTCCTGGCCACCCTGCGTGAGGGTCGCGACCTTGATCGGGCTCGTCATGGTCCGTGCACGCTAACGAGGCGCACGGGGCGCGCGTGTTGCCCGGCTGGTGCGCGGTCAGTCGTCGAGCCGTGGGCGCTGCCGGCCTCGCTTGCGCTCGCCGACCTGCTTCTTCGCGTCCACGCGCTTGGCCTTCGCCCGGCGGGAGGGCTTCGTCGGCCGGCGCGGGCGGTCGACGTGGAGCGCGTCGCGGAGCTTGCCGGCGAGCCGCTCGAGGGCGACCTCGCGGTTGCGCAGCTGCGAGCGGGCGTCCTGGGCGACCGCGCGGATCGTCGGTCCGGCCTTCGCGATGACCCGGGCCTTCTGGCCGTCCGAGAGCGTCGCGGAGGCGGCGACGTCGAAGGACGCCTCGACCCGGGAGTCGGTGACGTTCGCGTGCTGGCCGCCGGGCCCGGAGGAGCGGGTCGTGCGCAGCTCGATCTCGGCGAGCGGGATCGCGACGGATCCGGTGATGGGCAGCACGTCCGCCATGGCCTCCGGCATGGTAGGACCTGCAGCATGCGCCTCTCGGTCCGGCCCGACACGATCCCGGAGGCGGTCGGCCTCGCGGCGGGCCTCGCGCCCGAGCCGATCTTCGACAGCTACGTCGCCCTCATGCAGGCGCGGACCCTCATGGTCGCCGCCCGGGTCGGGATCTTCGCGGCGCTCGCGGAGGCGCCGGCCGACGCGCCCGCGCTCGCGGCCCGGCTGGGGCTCACCGAGGCGGGCCTGGACGTCGTCCTGCCCGCGCTGCGGGCCCTTGGCTACCTCGACGCCGACGCCGCCGGCCGCGTGCACCGGCTCTCCGCGAAGGGCCGGCGGACGATGACGCCCGGCGGCCGGACCTCGGTCACCGACTGGATGACCTTCACCCACGACATGTGGGAGGCGTTCGACGGGCTCGAGGACGTCCTGCGCGGCGGCCCGGCGCAGGGGATCCACGCCTACGGGCCCGACGACCCGTACTGGGAGCGGTACCTGCGCGGCCTCTTCCAGCTCTCGGGCTACAGCGCTCCCGACGTCGCCCGGGCGATCAGGGCGCCGCGGCGGGCCCGGACGGCGCTCGACGTCGCCGGCGGCCACGGCGGGTACTCGATGGCGCTCTGCCGCCGCCACCGGCGCCTGCGGGCGACGGTCGTCGAGCTCGAGGGAGCCGCCCGGGTCGGCCGCCGCATCGTCGCCGAGCACGGGATGAGCGGGCGCGTGGAGCACGTCGTCGGCGACATCCTCACCTCGGACCTGCGCCGCCCGCCCGCCGGGTACGACATCGCGCTCGCCGCGAACATCGTCCACCACCTGCCGCGCGCGGACGCCGTCCTGCTCCTGCGCCGGATGCGCGCCGCGCTCGGCCCGGGGGGCCGGCTCGCGGTCTTCGAGCAGGAGCGGCCGGAGCCGGGGGCGACGGGCACGCAGATCGGCACGCTCACCGGCGTCCTCTTCCACGTCTCGAGCGGCGCGCGGACGTGCACCGCGGCCGAGGTCCGCGGGATGCTCGCCGAGGCGGGGCTGCGGGACGTCCGCGTGCGCCGGCTGCTGCGGGCGCCGGGGCAGATGCTCGTCACCGGACGGGCGTGACTGGTGTCACACCCGCGGCGCCGACCGTCGTTCAGGCTCCGCCGGATGTCCGCCCCGGAGCAGGAGCACGAGCCGGACGTCGCCGCCCCGTCCGTGCTGCTCGGCGTCCTCACCGACGAGTCGATCGCCGCGAGCGTCTACGTCCTCGTCCGGCACGGCGTCATCCTCCGGCCCGGGCTGGCCGGCGAGCTGCGCGGGACCGTCGTGCTGCGGTTCGTCGACGACTACTCGCCCGTGCGCATCGACTTCCGCGGCGACGAGATCCACGTCGAGGACCTGCGCGAGGAGGAGGACCGCGCCCACGACCTCGAGATCGTCGGCCGCCTCGGGGACGTGAACTCGCTCATCGCGGCGCCGCTGGCGGGCGGGCTGCCGAAGCCGCTCTCCCCGCGCGGCCGGGCCGCGCTCGCCCGCCTCGCCGACGGCCGCGTCGACTTCATCGGCCCGCTCGGCCTCGCGCGCAAGGTCCTCATGCTCCTCGCCGTGGACGCCGAGGCGTCGGCGGACACCCGCCGCGCGCGCCGCGAGCGCGAGGCCCGCAGCGCCGGGCCCGCAGGCTGACCGACGCCGCCCGTCGGCCCGGGCCCGTACGATGCCGCGTCCATGCGCGTCCCGGCCGTCCTGTCCCTTGCCCTCGCGACGCTGGCGGCCGCCGCCCCGGCCGCGCACGCCCGCGACTTCGTCGTCAAGAGCTTCGACGGCCCCCCGATCGTCGGGGCGTTCTACCCCGCCGCCGGCCTCGCGCCGGGGCAGACCGCGCCGACGGTCCTCTCCGGCCACGGCTGGGCCGGGTCGCACTCGACGAACCCCGACTCCGGCTCCGCGGCGGCCGGCACGATCGGCAACGGCCCGCTGCGCCGCGCCGGCTACAACGTCCTCGTCTGGGACGCGCGCGGGTTCGGCGCCTCCGGCGGCACCGTCGAGGTCGACGGCCCGGACGCCGAGGGCCGCGACGTCAGCGCGCTCATCGACTACGTCGCCCAGCAGCCCGAGTCGCTGAACGACGCGCCCGGCGACCCGCGCGTCGGCATGGTCGGGTCGAGCTACGGCGGCGGCATCCAGCTCGTCAGCGCCGGGATCGACAACCGCCTCGACGCGATCGTCCCCGACATCTCCTGGCACTCGCTCCTCACGAGCCTCGACAAGGACGGCGCCTTCAAGTCGGGGTGGGGCGACATCCTCTACGGCGCCGGCGTCCCGACCTCGCTCGCCCAGGGCCTCGTCGCGCCCTCTCCGCAGACCGGGACGCTCGACAGCCGCATCAGCCAGGCGTACCTGGAGGGCACGGCCACGGGGACGCTGTCGGACGCGTCGCTCGCGTACTTCGCCGCGCGCGGCCCGGGGGATCTCGTCGACCGCATCTCGATCCCGACGTTTCTCACCCAGGGCACCCCGGACACGCTCTTCACGCTCCAGGAGGCCATCACGAACTACGGGATCCTCCGCCGGAACGGCGTCCAGGTGAAGATGCTCTGGCACTGCGGCGGCCACGGCGTCTGCCTCACGAACCCGGGCACCGAGAAGACCCGCATCGAGAAGGACGTCCTCGCCTGGTTCGGCCGCTACCTGAAGGCCGACCCGACGGTGAGCACGGGGCCGCGCTTCGAATGGGTCGACCAGACCGGCACCTGGCACACCGCCCCGGACTACCCGCTGCCGCCCGCGAAGGTCCTGCCGACCGCGACGGGCCACGGCACGCTCGCCATCGCGCCCGGCCCGGGCACCGGTGGGACGATCTACGCGAGCCCGTCGCCGGCCGCGCTCTCGACGGCCATCCCCGCGCCGGCGGCGGCGACCGAGGTCGTCGGCACGCCGCACCTGGACCTCACCTACACCGGCACCGGCAGCGGCGCCACCCACGTCTTCGCGCAGCTCGTCGACACGCAGGCGAACCTCGTCGCGGGCAACCAGGCGACGCCGATCCCGGTGACCCTCGACGGCAGGCCGCACACGATCTCCCGCGACCTCGAGGCGGTCGCGCTGCATCTCACGCCGTCCTCGCGCTACACGCTGCAGCTCATCCCGGCGACGACGCTCTACCGGCCGCAGACCGCCGCCGGCGCGCTCGACGTCAGCGCCCTGAAGGTGACGCTCCCGGCCGTCACCGTGCCGCCGGCGACGCCCGCGGCCGCCGCGGTGAAGCGCGTGCGGAAGGCGCGCGTGACGCTCGGCCTCCCGGGCCCGAGCGACTCCAAGCGCGGCGCGCGCCGGCTGCGCGTCCGGGTGCGCGTGAGCGGTCAGGGACTGCGCACCCTGACCGTCCGGATCCACGACGCCGCCGGCCGGCGCCTCGGGTCGGCCTCGGCACGCGCGCTGACGACGGCCCGCTCGCGACTGGTCACCGTGACGCTCACCCGTCGGCTCACCCACGGGCGCTACCGCGTGGGGGCGACATACGTGGCGCGATCGGGCGCACGCGGATCGGTGTCGAGAACCCTGACCCTGGGGTAGGGTCGGGGGCGATGAGCGCCACCGCCACCGCCTCCCTCGCCGGGTTCCTCACCGAGTCCGCCGCGCGCAACCCCGACCACCCCGCGCTCCGGCTCGACGACGTCGTCCTGACCTACGGGCAGCTCAACGGCGCGACGATGCACGTCGCCGGGATGCTGCAGGAGAAGGGCATCGAGCCGGGCGACCGCGTGGGCATCATGCTGCCGAACGTCCCGCACTTCGCGATCGCCTACTACGGCATCCTCCGCGCGGGCGGCGTCGTCGTCCCGATGAACGTCCTGCTCAAGGGCCGCGAGACGGCGTTCTACCTCAAGGACCCGGGCGCGAAGGCCGTCTTCGCGTGGAAGGACTTCGCCGAGGCCGCGCAGACCGGTGCCGACGAGGCCGGCGCGGAGTGCATCGTCGTCGACCCGACCGGGTTCATCGAGCTCATCGGCTCGGCGCCCGTCGCCTGCGAGACCCCGGTGGAGCGCGCGGACGACGACACCGCCGTCATCCTCTACACCTCGGGCACGACGGGCACGCCGAAGGGCGCCGAGCTCACCCACGGCAACATGCGCCGCAACGCGATCGCCGCCACCGAGCTCTTCGGGCTCGGCGAGGACGCGGTCGCCCTCGGGGCGCTGCCGCTCTTCCACTCCTTCGGCCAGACGTGCGGCCTGAACGCCACGATGCGCGCCGGCGGCGTCCTGACGCTCATCCCGCGCTTCGACCCCGGCAAGGCGCTCGAGATCATCCAGCGCGACAAGGTCAACGTCTTCGAGGGCGTGCCGACGATGTTCGGCGCGATCCTCCACCACCCGGACGCCGGCTCGTTCGACACGTCGACGCTGAAGGTCTGCGCCTCCGGCGGATCGGCGATGCCCGTCGAGGTGATGAAGGCGTTCGAGGAGAAGTTCGGCTGCAAGGTCCTCGAGGGCTACGGCCTCTCGGAGACCTCGCCGGTCGCCTCCTTCAACCACCCGGACAGGGAGCGCAAGCCCGGGTCGATCGGCACCCCGATCGCCGGCGTGGAGATGAAGGTCGTCGACGACGAGGGCAACGACCTGCCCGCCGGCGAGGTCGGCGAGATCGCGATCAAGGGTCACAACGTCATGAAGGGCTACTGGGACCGTCCCGACGCCACCGCCGAGGCGATCAAGGACGGCTGGTTCTTCAGCGGCGACATGGCGAAGGTCGACGAGGACGGCTACTTCTTCGTCGTCGACCGCAAGAAGGACCTCATCATCCGCGGCGGCTACAACGTCTACCCGCGCGAGATCGAGGAGGTCTTCTACGAGCACCCCGCGGTGCGCGAGGCGGCGGTCGTCGCGATGAAGCACGACGAGCTCGGCGAGGAGGTCGGCGCCGCCGTCGCGCTGAAGGACGGCGAGGACGTCACGCCGGAGGAGTTGCAGGCCTTCGTGAAGGACCAGGTCGCCGCCTACAAGTACCCGCGGCGCGTGTGGCTCGTCGACGAGCTGCCGAAGGGGCCGACCGGGAAGATCCTCAAGCGCGAGATCCAGGCCCCCGAGGCCTGACCGGCTCAGTCCGAGGCGGCCCCCGCCTCGGCGGCGCGCGCGTCGGCCGCGTCGGCGCCGGTGCGCGTCGTCATCGCCTTCGCCGGCCCGCCGCTGAGGATGAGGCGGGCGACGGCCGGCAGCGCGACGCGGAGGATCGCCGCGAGCGCGTAGGGCCGCGGGACGTAGCGCTCCGCGCGGCGCTTCAGCCCGGCGTCGACGATCGCCTGCGCGCCCTTCTCCGGCGTGGAGACGAGCCAGCGGGTCGCCGCGCTGGCGGTGAGCTCGGCCTGGGGGAAGCCCTCGGTCGAGATGAAGCCGGGCAGGACGACGCCGACGTGGACGCCGTGCGGCGCCTCCTCGAGGTGCAGGCCGTCGGACCAGGCGGCGAGGGCGGCCTTCGACGCGGAGTACGCCGCCGACCCGGCGCGGCTCACCCGCGCGGCGGTCGAGGACACGTTCACGATCGCGCTGGGGGCGCTCGCGCGCAGGAGCGGCAGCAGCGCCTCGGTCAGCCGGAGCACGGCGTCGAAGTTCACCGCCATCGTCCGCTGCACGTTGTCGAAGCCGCCGTCGAAGAACGTCGAGCGCCACGCCGCCCCGGCGTTGTTCACGAGCAGGTCGAGGCGGCCGCCGTGCTCCTCCATGAGGTGGAAGCGGATGGCGTCGGCGGCGCGCGGGTCCGTGAGGTCGGCGGCGACGTACGTCGCGCCGGGCAGTTCGGCGGCGAGGGCCTGCAGCCGCTCCTCGCGGCGGGCGACGAGGACGACGCGCGCCCCGTGCTGGGCGACGAGGAGCCGCGCGGTGGCCTCGCCCAGCCCGCTGGAGGCCCCGGTGACGACGGCGACGATGGGGGAGCTCATGAGCACAACGCTAACCCACGCGGCGAAACCCTAGGAATCGCCGGGGGGCTGCTGGTAGCGTTTCCTGCTGTACATCGCCCGGCGAGGGGCCTTGGCTGGCTGCCTCTCCGGACGCAACTGATTCTCGGAGGATTGCCAGACATGCCGACAGGCACCGTGAAGTGGTTCAGCGACGACAAGGGGTTCGGGTTCATCACGCCTGACGAAGGCTCCCGCGACCTCTTCGTCCACCACTCAGGGATCATCGCCGATGGCTACCGCTCGCTCGCCGAGGGCGCGCGCGTGTCGTACGAGGAGGAGCAGGGCGACAAGGGCCCGAAGGCCGTCGCCGTCACGAAGCTCTAGACGCCCGGGGTCACCCGGAGAAGTCCCGCACCACGGCCTCGGCGGGGAGTCCCGCCGGGCCGTCGGCAGCCGTGCCCCTCAGTGGTCGGCTACGACGCCGCCCTCGGGGGCGAGCGGGCGGCCCTCGGCGTGCCACTGGAGCAGGCCGCCGGACATCGACCACGCGTCGTAGCCGGCCTGGCGCAGCGCCTGGGCGGCCATGAACGAGCGCCCGCCCACGCGGCACTGGAAGACGATCGTGCGGTCCTTCGGCAGCTCGGCGGCCCGGGCGGACAGCTCCTGCAGGCCGATGTGGACCGAGCCCGGCAGGTGGCCCGCGTCGCGTTCGGCCGGCTCGCGGACGTCGACGACGAGCACGTCGCCGGCGGACAGCGCCTGCGCGGTCTGCTCGGGGGTGACCTCGAGGCCGTCCGACGGGGGAAAGGCGGGCGTCATGGCGACCATGGTAGGGGGTGGGGGTGCGGTCGCGGCGTGCTCACGGCCGGTAGCCGTGCGCGCGTTCGGCCCGGCCCGCGAGGAGGTCCTGCGCGACGATGTCGTGGGCCTGCGCCGCCCACTCGCAGAGCAGGCGCCGGGTGTCGCGCGGGTCGATGATGTGCTCGACGGAGAACTTCTCCGCGGTGCGGAACGGGGACATGACGGCCTGCAGCTCGGCCTCGATCTGCGCGCGCAGGGCGACCGGGTCCTCGGCGGCCTCGAGGTCCCGCCTGAACGCGGCCTCGAGGCCGCCGCTGATCGGCAGCGAGCCCCAGTTGCCGCTCGGCCAGGCGTACCGGAGGTTCAGGCGCGCGCCGTCCCCGTGCCCGGCCCCGGCGATGCCGTAGCACTTGCGGACGAGGATCGAGCACCACGGGACCTGCGCGTGGCGGACGGCGCACAGCGCGCGGGCGCCGCGGCGCATCGTCCCGGCGCGCTCGCTCGCGGTCCCGACGACGAAGCCGGGCTGGTCGACGAGGTTCACGACCGGGAGGTGGAACTGATCGCAGAGGTCGACGAAGTGCTCGAGCTTCTCGGCGGCCCCGGCGGTGAGGCCGCCGCCGTAGTGCAGCGGGTCGGAGGCGAGGACGCCGACCGGGCGCCCGTCGAGCCGGGCCAGCGCCGTGATCGTCGAGCGGCCATGGCGGGCGCCGAGCTCGAAGACCGAGCCGGTGTCGAAGACGAGCTCGAGGACGCGGCGCATCCGGTAGGTCTTGCGCTCGTCGCGGGGGACGATCGACAGCAGCTCCTCCTCGCGGCGGTCGGGCCGGTCCGTCGTCGCCGTGACCGGCGGCGCGGCGAAGACCGACGACGGCAGGTAGGAGAGGAAGCGGCGGATCTGCGCGAACGCGTCCTCCTCGGTCTTCGCGAGGTTGTCGACCGCGCCCGCCCGGGTCTGGGCCTTCGCCCCGCCGAGCTCCTCCTTGTCCGGCGTCTCGTGCATCGCCCAGGCGACGACGGGCGGGCCCGCGACGAAGAGCTGGGCGAGGCCGTCGACGATGACGCTGAAGTGGCTCATGACGACGCGGGCGGCGCCGAGCCCGGCGCAGGGCCCGAGCGCGGCGGTCGCCACCGGGACGCGCGAGAGGTTGTCGACGGCGAGGTCGACGCTCGGCAGCGGCGGGACGTAGCTGAAGCCCATCGACGTGAGCGTCTTCACGCTGCCGCCGCCGCCGGTCCCGTCGACGAGCCGGACGAGGGGTCTGCGCAGGTCGTGCGCGGCCCGCTCGGCCCAGACCATCTTCTGCCAGATCGCCGCGTCGGCGGCGCCGCCGCGAACCGTGAAGTCGTCGCCCTGGACGACGACGCCGCGGCCGTCGACCGTGCCCTGCCCGACGAGCATGTTCGCGGGCGTGAGGCTCTCGAGGGTGCCGTCGTCCGCGTAGGTGGCGACCCCCGCGAGCTCGCCGGTCTCCCGCCACGAGCCGGCGTCGAGGAGCACGTCGAGGCGCTCGCGGACGGTGAGGCGCCCGCTCGCGTGCTGACGGGCGACGCGCTCGGCCCCGCCCAATTCGTGGGCGAGCGCGCGGCGGCGCGCCAGCTCCTCCAGCTCCGGCTCCCAGGTCATGGGCGCAGGCTAGGGGGCTGCGATGATGGAGGCATGCACCGTCGTCTTCCCGTGGCCCTGACGCTGCTCGCGCTGGGCGGCCTGGCTGGGTGCGGGGGCGGGGGCTCGACGACCCTGACGATCGACGGCACGGCGGGCGGCGCGTCGTCCTCCACGCCGGGGGTGGCGCCGTCCCCGAAGGCCTTCGGGCTGCCGCCCGCGGTGCCGACGCGGGCCGGCGGGCAGGCGGCGGACGCGGTGAGCCGCCGGGTCATCACGAAGTGGCTCGGCGCGCTGAGCGACGGGCAGATCCAGCGGGCGGCCCGCTTCTTCGCGATGCCGTCGAAGGTGCAGAACGGGACGCAGGTGCTGACGCTGCGGTCGCCCGCCGACCGCGTCATCTTCAACGACGCGTTCCCCTGCGGCGCGAAGGCGACGCGGATGCGGCGCGCGGCCCACGGGTTCACGATCGTCGACTTCGTCCTCACCGAGCGGGTCGGGGGCAACTGCATGGGCGGGGCCGGGGGCCGGGCCCGCAGCGCGATCCGCGTCGCCGACGGGCACATCGCCGAGTGGTACCGGCTCGACACGGCGGCCGGCGGGGGCACGTCCCCGTCCCCGTCCCCGTCCCCGGCACCCTCGGTGCCGAGCACGCCCGGGACCGCGACGCAGATCGCCTGAGGGCGACCGGCGCGAGGAGCGCCTACGCGCCAATCTGCGGGTCGGTTTACGCGGTGATCCGAAGGTGGTCAAGCTCCAACATCGGCCCTGCGGTCGTCTGATCTCCGAGGATCTGGCGATCTCCTGTCGTCGCGGGACAGTTTTCGCCGCGGTTCCTGGCGCGGGCCGCCTGTCCGCGGGCGTGTGTGCGTGGATACGATGACCGCCATGGAGACCACCGCGCCCGATCTGTACTCGATCCCGCAGGACATGCTCGATTTCCGGGATCTGGTGCGCCAGATCGCGCAGGAGCAGATCGCGCCGCGCGCGGCGGACATCGATCGTGAGGCGGCGTACCCGCACGACATCCGCAAGCTCCTGGCCGAGCAGGACATCCTCGGGCTGCCCTTCTCGGAGGAGTACGGGGGGACCGGCACCGGGACCCTCATGCTGCAGATGGCCGTCGAGGAGATCGCGAAGGTCTGCGCGTCCTCGGCGCTCATCCTCATGATCCAGGAGCTCGGCTCGCTCCCGCTGACGCTGCACGCCAGCGACGAGCTGAAGGCCAAGTGGTTCCCGAAGCTCGCGTCCGGCGAGTGCTCGCCCGCCTTCGCGCTGTCGGAGCCCGAGGCGGGCTCGGACCCGGCGGCGATGCGCACGACGGCGGTGCGCGACGGCGACGAGTGGGTCATCAACGGGACGAAGAACTGGATCACGAACGCCGGGATCGCCGACTACTACGTCGTCTTCGCGAAGACCGACCGCGAGAAGAACCGCATCACGGCGTTCCTCGTCGAGGCCGACCGGCCCGGGTTCTCGATCGGCAACTACGAGCACAAGCTCGGCATCAAGGGCTCGCCGACGGGGTCCCCGGTGCTCGAGGACGTCCGCGTCCCCCACGAGAACATCATCGGCGTGGAGGGCAAGGGCCTGTCCGTCGCGCTCTCGACGCTCGAGCGCACGCGCCTCGGGGCGGCCGCGCAGGCGGTCGGCATCGCCCAGGGCGCGACCGACTACGCCAACCAGTACGCGAAGGAGCGCCTGGCGTTCGGCAAGCCGATCAATCAGCTGCAGGGTCTGCAGTTCAAGCTCGCCGACATGGAGACGGGGACCGCCGCCGCGCGTGAGCTCCTCTACAAGGCCTGCGCGATGTGCGACCGGCCCGAGCGCCCCGCCGACCTGCCGAAGTACACGTCGATGGCGAAGCTGTTCGCGTCCGACAACGCGATGAAGGTGACGCTCGAGGCGATCCAGATCCTCGGCGGCTACGGCTACGTCAACGACTACCCCGTCGAGCGCATGATGCGTGACGCGAAGATCACCCAGATCTACGAGGGCACGAACGAGATCCAGCGCGTCGTCATCGCCCGCCAGATGACGGCCTGACGGCCCCGGACCCAGCGGCTAGGCTGGGTCGTGTGCGCGGATCGGAGCAGCAACAGGTGCGGCGGACCGCGGTCGCCGCGGTCGTCGCGCTGAGCCTCGGGCTCAGCGCGATCGTCGTCCTGCAGGGGTGGTCCTCGAACGGCGCGATCAAGGCGCTCGAGACGATCGCGCTCGTCGTCGTGGCGGCGGCCGCCCTCGGTGGCGGCATGGTCGCCGTCGGGCTCCGCCTCGCCGGCTGGACCGAGCCGGAGAGCGAGGAGGAGTTCGAGCAGGTCGTCCGCCGCGCCGAGCACCTCGCCCGCGAGGGGACGTACGCCGAGCCGGACGAGACCGACTTCCTGGACCTCGACCCGTACGACGACGACGACTTCGAGGAGCTCGTCCGCGACGCCCTCGACGAGCTCCCGGACCTCCTGCGCCCGCTCGTCGAGAACCACAACGTCGCGGTCGTCATCTCCGACGGTGGCCGCCGCCGCAAGGCCTACGGCCTCTACCACGGCGACGGCGCCACCCGCGACGAGGTCCCCGACCGCATCGTCATCTACCGCGACACCCTCCGCCGCGACTTCGGCCACGACCCGGAGCTCCTCCGCGCCCAGGTCACCCAGACCGTCCGCCACGAGCTCGCCCACCACATCGGGTTCGACGAGCTCGGGGTGGAGGGGCTGGGGCTGTAGCGCCCGCCCGCCCGCCGGTGTCCGTCCGTCCGTGCCCGCCCGCGCCCGCCCGCCCGCGCCCGCCCACCCCCGCGCGACGCCGTCCATTTCCCCCGCCTCCACTCGGGGGAAACGGACGGCCTGACCGCGGAGACCGCGAGCCCGTCCATTCGACGCCGTCCATTTCCCCCGCCTCCACTCGGGAGAAACGGACGGCCTGACCGCGGACACCGCGAGCCCGTCCATTCGACGCCGTCCATTTCCCCCGCCTCCACTCGGGAGAAACGGACGGCCTGACCGCGGACACCGCGAGCCCGTCCATTTCTCCCGACCCTGATCGGGGGAAGTGGACGGGCTCAGACGCGGGGTGGGGGAGCGAGGCGCAGCAGCTCCTGCGGTTCGGCAAAGACGAGGTCGCTCGGGATGCGGTCGACCCGGAAGCCGGCCGCCACCCAGGTGGCGGTCTTCCGCGCGTCCTCCTCCTTGAACCGGTGCCATTGCGGCCCGTCGATCTCGATGATGTGACGGAGGTCGGGCCAGCAGAAGTCGGCTTCCTCGCCGGCGAATCGGGCGTTGACCTCGGGGATCGGCACGCCGGCGTCCTGCAGGACGACGAGCCCGAAGGCCTCGCCGTCCGACTTGCAGCGGTCGAACGGAAGGTCGATTCGCGCGAGCACCTCCGTGCGGAGGGCGGTGGCACCCAGGCGACGGCGGTGTCGATGAAGGGCGGACAGCAGCGCCGGTGCTGTCGTGAGCCCGAGCCGGAGCGCCTCTCGGAGCATCTTCGAGCGATCGTGCGCATGGAGGTGGGGCCAGAGGTCGACGAGGGTCCGTTCCGCGGTGGTCGTCGGGATGCCGTCCGCGACCGTCAGGTCAGGCCCGAGCGTCGTCGAGTAGGCGACGCGCAGGCGCCCGCTCCGGGTGGCACCCCGGTTGCCGGGACGGACGACGGTGACGAATCGTCCCGGGTCGGGTCGCATGCCGAGGAGCCCCGCGGCGCTCGCCACGTGCAGCGCCGTGTCGGGCGCGGTGAGTGTCGCGGCGCGCCAGATCTGACGTTGGGTGAGGGGTCCCCAGCCGGTGATGCAGACGCCGGGGAACACACGGCGCAGATCCCGCAGCGCCCAGTCGGCGCGGGCGCACTTGAGCGCGTCCTCCTCTGCGGCGAGTTGCCACCGCCCGACGAGACCGTCCTGCCGTGACGCCAGTTCCCTGATCGCGCTCTGCATATCTCTACTAGGCCCTGGCGGATTCACCTCGCCCCCCCGATCACCCAGGGCCCGTCCAGTTCCCCCGACCCCAATGGGGAGTAATGGACGGCCTCACTGCTCGTCGAGGCAGGCCGTCCAGTTCCCCCGACCCCACTGGGAAGTAATGGACGGCCTCACTGTTCGGCGAGGCAGGCCGTCCAGTTCCTCCGACCCCACTCGGGGGAAATGGACGGCGTCCCCGAGAGGGAGCTGGGGCGGCAGCGGGGGAGGCAGGGCGATGGTGGGGTCCGTAGCGATCCGCTACCCTGGAGGTGGGCCCCGTGGAGTGAGACCGCCGGGGTGCTGCGAGACACCGTCCCGGCAGGGACGTGGATCGGAAACCCGCCCGTGGAGTGAGACCGCCGGGCACCACCACATCCGAGAGGAACAACATGCCTGAAGCCGTGATCGTCGACGCGATCCGTACCCCGATCGGCCGCGCGTTCAAGGGCTCCATGGTGAGCCTGCGCCCCGACGAGACGCTCGCGTTCGTCGTCGACCAGCTCCTGGAGCGCAACCCCGGCGTCGATCCGACGACGGTCGAGGAGCTCATCGCCGGCTGCGGCGCCCAGCAGGGCCTGCAGGCGAACAACATCGCGCGCATCGCCGTGCTGCTGTCCGACAAGCTCACGCAGACCACCAACGGGTCGACCATCTCCCGCTACTGCGCGAGCGGCCTGGACGCGATCCGCATCGCCGCGAACAACGTCGTCGCCGGTCAGGGCGACGTCTACCTCGCGGGCGGCGTCGAGTTCGTCTCGCGCTACAACGCGCAGGCCGAGGCCGCGCACCCCGAGGACCAGAACGAGCACCTTCAGGGCAAGAACCCCGGCGAGCCCGACGCGTACATCGCGATGGGGATGACCGCCGAGAACGTCGCCGCGAAGTACGGCGTCACGCGCGAGCAGCAGGACGAGTTCGCCGTCAGCTCCCAGCAGCGCGCCGTCGCCGCCCAGGAGGCCGGGTTCTTCGACCGCGAGATCGTCCCCGTGACGCTCGCCGACGGCACGGTCGTCTCCAAGGACGACGGGCCGCGCGCCGGCACGACGCTCGAGAAGCTCTCGACGCTGAAGCCCGCCTTCAAGGAGGACGGCACGGTCACGGCCGGCAACGCCTGCCCGCTGAACGACGGCGCCGCCGCCTCGCTCGTCATGAGCGCGGACAAGGCGAAGGAGCTCGGCCTGAAGCCGCGCGCCCGCATCATCACCGCCGCCACCTGGGGCAACGAGCCCGAGTACATGGGCGTCGCGCCCATCGGGGCGATCAAGAAGGCCCTGCAGCGCGCCGGCATGAGCATCGGGGACGTCGACGTCTACGAGCTCAACGAGGCGTTCGCCGCGCAGGTCATCCCGATCGCCGACGAGATCGGCTTCGACTACGCGAAGCTCAACCCGCACGGCGGGGCGATCGCCCTCGGGCACCCGTTCGGCATGACCGGCGTCCGCATCATGACGACGCTCCTGAACGACCTCGAGACCCTCGACGGCACCATCGGCCTCGAGACGATGTGCGTCGCTCAGGGCCAGGGCGAGGCGATGATCATCGAGCGCCTGCGGTAGTCGCCCAGGGGGCGAGTACCGCCGGGGGATGGCCCAGGGGGCCATCCCCCAAGCCGACGCGCGCCCGGCGTTCGCCTCAGCCGATGGTCGCCACGAGCTCGTCGACCGCCGTGCGCAGGTGCTTCGCCGCGACGGCCAGCCCGGGCGTCAGGTCACGGTCGGCCATGAGGCCGAAACCGACGCCGCCGTCGTAGGAGATGACGCCGACGTTCAGGCCCTGGTTCGCCGGGTTCAACGGCACGCACGGGTACGCCTCCAGCATCCGCGAGCCGTTCATGTAGAACGTCGTCTGCGGCCCCGGCACGTTGCTCACAACGAGGTTGAACGCGCGCACGCCGCCCATCGCGCGGGCGAGCCCGGACGACACGAGCGGCGGCGCCCAGCCGCTCGCCGCGACCGCCAGCGCGCCCGCCCGGACGGCCGCCGAGTCCTTGATCTCCTGCATCGCCGCGTTCAGCAGCCGGATCCGCTCGGCGGGATCGGCCTCGTGGATCGGGAGGTCGACGAGCACCGTCGAGATGCGGTTCCCGCCCTCCTCGCCGGCCTTGCGCACCGACACCGGGATGAGCGCGACGGGGGACGAGGTCACCGTGACGCCCGCGTCCGCGAGGTAGCGCCGCAGCATCCCGGCGACGACGCAGAGGATCGCGTCGTTCACCGTCCCGCCGGCCGCCTTCGCCGCCGCCTTCACGTCGGCGAGCTGCGCCCGGTGCAGCGCGTAGCGCCGGTTCGGGCCGATCGGCTCGTTCAACGGGGTCATCGGCGCCGCCGGGCGGGAGCGCGCGAGCTCGGTCACGAGCTCGGTCGCCTTCAGGAGGTCACCGGCCATCTTCAGCGGCGCGCGCGGGTTCCGCGCCCGGTCCAGCGAGTCGAACACGAGCTTGCGCGCCTGCAGCGCCGGGGTGAACCCGAGCTTCGTCAGGTGCCGGCGGCGGTCGTACGCCCGCGGCTGCCACGGCTCGTCGGGCGGCGGGATGTCGAGCGGCTCGGGCGACGGGTCCAGCAGCACGGTCCCGATGTCGACCGCGGCCATGCCGTCGACGAGCGCGTGGTGCATCTTCGTGAGCAGCGCGACGCGTCCGCGCGGCAGACCCTCGACGACGGTGAGCTCCCACAGCGGGCGGGAGCGGTCGAGCCTGCGGGACATCTCGGCGCCGACGACGGCGGCGAGCTGCTCGGACGGCTTCGTCTCGCTCGCCGGCCCCGGCAGCGCGACGCGGCGCACGTGGTAGCCAAGGTCGAAGCCCTGATCGTCGACCCACACGGGGTTCAGCACCCCGGGGGCCGGCGCCTGCAGGCGCTGGCGGTACTTCGGGATGAGGTGCAGCCGCGAGGAGATCCGCTCGTGGAGCACCTCGTGCCGGAACGCCCGGCCGCCCTCGAAGACCATGACGCCCCCGATCGCCATGGTGATCGGGCCCTGCTCGGCGCTGAGGGAGGAGCGGTCGGACGCGCTGAGTTCCGTCGCCATCCCCGGCACCCTAACCGGCGCCGAGCCGCTCGGCTCGGCGGTCAGCGGTGGAATCGCCCGGGAGGACGCTCCGGCCCCGCGGGCCGCGACAGGCTGAGGGCGAAGCGCTCCTCCGGGTCGGTGAGCACCGCGACGAGGTCGAGACCGGCGGCGGCGAGGTCGGCCGCGAGCCGCTCCGGCGTGAACTTCGCGCTGATCTCGGTGCGGACCTCCTCGCGCGCCTCGAACGCGACCTCCATCCCGAGGCCGCGGATCGGCACGAGCATCCGCCGCTGCGCCCGCAGCCGCATCTCGATCCACTCGTGCTCGCGGTCGAAGAAGGCGACGTGGTCGAACGCCTCGGGGTCGAAGTCGGCGTCGAGCTCCCGGTTGACCACCCGCAGGACGTTGCGGTTGAACGCCGCGGTCACGCCGGCCGCGTCGTCGTACGCCGCCTCGAGGACGGCGGGGTCCTTCACGAGGTCGGTGCCGAGCAGCAGGTGGTCGTCGTCGCCGAGCAGCGAGCCCATCCCGCGCAGGAAGCCGCGCCGCGACCCGGGCGTGAAGTTGCCGATCGTCCCGCCGAGGAAGGCGACGATCCGCGGCTCGCCGTCGACCGGGTCCGGGACGTGCTCGAGGTGGCGCTCGAAGTCGCCGACGATCCCGTGGACCTCGACGTCGTCGTACTCGGACGCGATCGATGTCGCCACCTCGCGCACCATGTTCTCGGTGACGTCGAAGGGGACGTAGCGGCGCAGGGTTCCGGCGTCCCGCAGCGCGTCGAGGAGGACGCGGGTCTTCGCCGCCGTCCCCGACCCGAGCTCGACGAGCTCCGCCGCACCGGTGAGCCGGGCGATCTCGCCCGACTGCAGCTGCAGGATCGTCCGCTCGGCCCGCGTGGGGTAGTACTCGGGCTGGTCGCAGATCCGGTCGAAGAGGTCCGCGCCGGCGGCGTCGTAGAAGTGCTTCGGCGGCAGCTCCTTGAAGGGCCGCGTGAGCCCGTCGAGGACGTCCTCGGCGAGGCTGCTCGCCGCCTCCGCCTCCAGGTAGGACCGGACGGTCACGCGGTCGAGGGTGAGGATGGGCTCCATGAGGTCGCTTCAGCTCCTGCTCGGCGGCGGGGACGGGGTGGGGACGGCGTCGGCCGCGAGGCGGACACCGGAGAAGATCTGGCTGCGCTGGGGGAGGTCCCAGTTGCGGAACGTCGTCGTCGCGACGCGTGGGTCGGCGGCCCACGAGCCACCGCGCAGGACGCGGTAGCCGCGATCGAAGAAGACCTCGGAGTACTCGCGGTAGGGGTGGGCGCGGAAGCCGGGGTACGCGGAGAACTCGCTGCTCGTCCACTCCCACACCTGACCGACGCCTTCGAGCGGGTCGATGGGGGAGGACGGAGCCGGCCGGCGGGCGAGGGAGGCGGCCTTCTCCCACTCGGCTTCGGTGGGGAGGCGGGCGCCCACGGAGCGGGCGAAGGCCTCGGCCTCGAACCAGGAGACGTGGCAGACGGGCGTGCCGGAGGGCCCGTCTGCCCGCACGTGGTCCCCGTTGATGTCCTGGTCCTCCTTCCACGCCCAGCCCTCGTCCGACCACCACTCGCGGCGCACGTAGCCGCCGCCCTCGGTGAAGGTCAGCCAGGAGGCGCTGGTCACCGGGCGGCGTGCGATGCGGAACGCGGGGACCTCGACGTGGCGCACCGGGCGCTCGTTGTCGTAGGCGAAGACGCCGGCGGCGGCGCCCATCGGCAGCGGGCCCGCCGGGATCTCGAGCCACTCGGGCCCCGCCACGCCGGGGCCGGCGGCGGGACCGGCGACGTGCGGCGGCAGCAGCCCGGCGACCTCCATGGCCTGCAGCATCGTCTCGGTGTGCTGCAGCTCGTGCCGGAGGACCATCTCGTGCAGGACGGGGTCGACGCCGCGGGCGTCCATGACCGCGAGCGTGCGGGCCCGGACGTCGTCGAGGTACCGCAGCGCGTCCGCGTGGCCGAGGATCGCGAGGTCACCGCGGACGGCGCGCGGCGTCTCGAACGCGTCGTAGAGCGCCGCGAGTTCGCCGTGGAGCAGGTCGTGGCCCCCGTGCCGGTGCACGAGCCAGAGGTCCTCGTAGGCGGCGATGTGGCCGAGGTCCCAGACGAGCGGGCTGAGGATCGGGTCGATCTGGCGCTCGAGGTCCGCGGTCGAGAGGTGGGCGACGAGGCCGCGGGTCCGTGCGCGGACGGCCTCCAGGTCGGTGGCCATCACGTCGGCGGCGGATGGGCGGGGGGAGATGGCCATGGACCGTTTGGGTTGCCCTGCCCGGAGGCGCGGCGCGTCAATCATCGCGCGTCGGCCCGGTGCCGGTGTGACCGTTTCCGAAACGCGCCCTCGGTCAGGCCAGCGGCGCCATCTGCTCGTCCCGGATGACGTGCATGACGGCGTTGATGAGCGCGAGGTGGGTGAACGCCTGCGGGAAGTTCCCGAGGTGGCGCCCGGTGGCCGCGTCGAGCTCCTCCGCGTAGAGCTCCAGCGGCGAGCCGAGCGACAGCAGGCGCTCGCAGAGCTGGCGCCCGCGCTTGCGCTCGCCGATCTCCAGCAGCGCGCTGACGAGCCAGAAGGAGCAGATGAGGAACGAGCCTTCCTCGCCGCTCAGGCCGTCGTCGGTCTCGTCCACGCGGTAGCGCAGGACGAGGCCGTTGTCGGAGAGCTCGTCGGCGATCGCGATGACCGTGGCGCGCACGCGCGGGTCGTCGTGGGGGAGGAAGCGGACGAGCGGGATGAGGAGGTTCGAGGCGTCGAGCGCGTCGGTGTCGTAGTGCTGGACGAAGACGCCGCGGTCGTCGACGCCGCGCTCGCAGATCTCGTTGTGGATCTCGTTCGCGATCTCGCGCCACTCGTCGGCGAGCGCCATCTTGCCGCGGCGGGCCGCGAGGCGGGCGCCGCGGTCGAGCGCGACCCAGCACATGAGCTTGCTCGACGTGTAGTGCTTCGGCTCGCCGCGGGCCTCCCAGATGCCCTGGTCGGGCAGGTGCCACATCTCGACCGCGCGCCGGACCTGGTCCTCGATGACCGGCCACAGGCGCTGCGAGTTGTGCCCGTACTCCTTCGTGTGGAGGTAGAGCGAGTCGAGGACGGCGCCGTAGACGTCGTTCTGGCGCTGGTCGTACGCCCCGTTGCCGACCCGGACGGGGGACGCGCCCTCGTAGCCGGTGAGGTGCGACAGCTCGCGCTCGGCGAGCTCCCGCTCCCCGCCGATGCCGTACATGATCTGCAGCGAGCCGTCCTCGTTGCGGTCGGCGTCGGCGACGAACTGGATGAAGTCGTCGGCCTCCCAGTTGAGCCCGAGCGAGTTCAGCGCGCTGAGCGTGAACGTCGCGTCGCGCATCCAGGTGAAGCGGTAGTCCCAGTTGCGCTCGCCGCCCGGGGTCTCGGGGAGGGACGTCGTCGGCGCCGCCACCATCGCGCCGGTCGGCGCGTAGGTGAGGCCCTTCAGCACGAGGGCGCTGCGCTGCAGGTGCCCGCGCCAGCGGTGGTCGGGGAACTTGCCGTCGGCGAGCCACCCACGCCAGTACTCGGACGTCGTCTGCAGGGCGCGGAGCGCCTCGTCGGCGCTGCGCGGCCCGTCGAGCAGGCGCGACCACGACAGGGCGCAGTAGCGCGTCTCGCCGGTCTTCAGGCGGTGCCGCGCGCGGGCGACCGAGCCCTCGATCCCGACGCGCAGGTCGCTGATGAGGCGCAGGCGGGCGCCGTCCTCCCCTACGGCGTCGACGGACATCGGGTCGTCCTCGACGTGCTCCCAGCTCGCGGGGAGGCGGCCGTAGTCGAACATCGGCTCGCAGAGGAGCTCGATCTGCGCCTGGCCGTGGACGCACGTGATCGTCCGCACGAGGACGTGGTGGGACTCGTAGTCCGTCGGGGGCCGGGTGTGGGCGGTGGGCGTGTTCGTCGTCCGCTCGCGCCAGCGGCCGATGACGAGCGCGTCGCGGACGACGAGCCAGCCCGTCGGGGTCATCCACGTCGTCTCGAGGATGTTCGTGCCCGGCTCGTACCGGCGGCCGGCGGGGACGCCCATCGACGAGGGGCCGAGGCGGAAGCCGCCGGCGCTGCGGTCGAGGATCGCCGCGAAGACGCTCGGGGCGTCGAAGCGCGGCGGGCACAGCCACTCGACGGTGCCGTCCGGGGCGACGAGCGCGGCGGTGTGGCAGTCGCTCAGGAAGCCGTAGTCGGCGATCGGCGGGAACGGGGACTGCGTCGGCAGGCGCTCGACGAACGGCGTCGGGTCCGCCGTGAAGGTCTCCGACATGTACGGGTCCATCGCGCCGCGCCGGGGCGGATGCGTCCCCCACTCATCGTCGGGTGCGGGGTTCGGCGCGTCGGTATGGAGGTCCGTCATCTGCACACAGGATCGGGGTCGGAGGCCGGAAGGGCAAGCGTGGCGGGCGACGTTGCGTCGCGGCGGTCCAGGCGGTAGACCGTGCAGATGGATATCTGGTCGCGGTCGCCCGCCCTCCGCCGGTGCGCGCTCCTGGGCCTCCTCACCCCGGCGTTCGTGCCCGCGCTGACCGGATCGGCGGCCGCCGCGAGGCCGCGCGCGTCCCTCCGCGCCTTCTCCTCCTGCACCCAGCTCCTCGCCTACGCGCACGCCGGGGCCCTGCGGACCGGCGGCACGCCGGGGGTCGTCATGCGGGCGGGCGGGGACCTGCCGGCGATCGCACCGCCGGTCGCGGTGCCGCAGGCGAACGGAACGACCGGGACGGTGGCGCCGGTCGCCGCCGCCCCCGCGAGCGGCAACGCGAAGGCCGACACGACGACCGCCGACCCGTCCTTCTCGACGACGAACGACCAGGAGGCCGGCGTCGACGAGCCCGATCTCGTGAAGACCGACGGGCGCTACGTCTACGCGGTCACCGACCGGACGCTGCGGATCATCGACGTGCAGGGGGTCGTCCCGCGGGTCGTCGGCACGCTCGCGCTCGACGGCTACGGCCAGCAGCTCCTCCTGCGCAAGGACCGGCTGCTCGTGCTCGCCTCGGCGCGCGGCTTCGGATATCCGGGGCCCGGCCCCGTCCCGCTCGCGGCCTCCGCCATGGGGGCCGCGCCGCGCCAGGTCGCGTCGATCGCGCCCTACCCGTACCCCGGCTACGGTAGGGCGCTGCTCACCGAGGTCGACGTGAGCGACCGCACCGCCCCGAAGGTCGCGCGGGCCATGACGGTCGACGGCGACTACGTCGACGCGCGGCTCACCGGCGCGACCGCCCGCGTTGTCATCGGCTCCGCGCCGGACCCGATCGTCGCGACGGCCACCCGGAGCCTCCGCCAGGCGATCGCCGCGACGGGGACCTCGCGCTTCATCCCGCGGACGGTCCTGCGGAGCGCGATCAGCGGGCGGACCTTCCGCCGGCCGCTCGCGAGATGCGACGAGGTGCGGCGCCCGCGCGCGTTCTCCGGCACCGGGTTGCTGACGATCATGACCGTCGACCTCGACCGCGGCCTCTACTCCGTCGACCGCGACGGCGTGATGGCGGGCGCGCAGACGGTCTACGGCTCGCAGGGGAGCCTCTACGTCGCGAGCCGGAGGTACAGCCCGGCGGTGGAGGACGGCCGGAACGTCCCGCAGGGGACGGCGACGCAGATCGCCCGCTTCGACGCCTCACGGCCGGGCGTCACGACGTACCGCTCGAGCGGCGAGGTGCCGGGGTTCCTCCTGAACCAGTACGCGATGTCCGAGGAGGGCGGCTACCTGCGGGTGGCGAGCACCGAGGAGCCGCTGTGGTTCCCCGACGGCTCCGGGCCGGCGACCGACGGCTCGAGCCGGGTGACGGTGCTGGCGGAGCGGGACGGCGCGCTCGTCCCCCTCGGCCACGCCGGCGACCTCGGGCACGGCCAGCGGATCTACGCCGTCCGCTTCACCCCCGACGCGGCGTACGTCGTGACGTTCAAGCAGGTCGACCCGCTCTACGTCGTCGACCTCACGACGCCGTCCGCGCCGCGCGTGCGCGGGCAGCTCGAGCTCACCGGCTACTCCGCCTACCTGCACCCGATCGGCGACGGGCTCCTGCTCGGCGTCGGGCAGGAGGCGACGGCGGCCGGCCGGCTCGCGGGCTCCCAGGTGTCGCTCTTCGACGTCTCCGACCCCGAGCACCCCAGGCGGGTGGCGCAGAAGCGCTTCGGGCCGGGCAGCTCGGCGGTCGAGTCCGACCCGCACGCCTTCCTGTACTGGCCCGCGACGCGCCTTGCGGTGCTGCCGCTCACGACGTACGACGGCGCGGAGGGGTCGGGCACGAGCGCGGCCGTCGGGCTGCGCGTCACGGCGGCCGGCATCGCCGACGCCGGGCAGGTCACGCACCCGGTGGACGGGGGGCAGGCGCCGATCGACCGCTCCCTCGTCGTGGGCGACCACCTCTACACGCTCTCCTACGCGGGGCTCGGGCGCAGCGCGCTCGACACGCTCGCGCCCGCGGGCTTCGCCGCCTTCCCGCGGCCCCAGCCCCAGCCGCAGCCGCAGCCGCAGCCGTCGCCGGGCCCGGTCGGCCCGCCGCAGCCCGTGCGCTGACCGTCAGCGCCAGTGCCAGGCGTCCTGCACTGTCGACCGCGCGCGGTCGGCCGCGGCCCGCCGTGAGGTGTCGGCGATCGTCTCGACGACGACCGAGTACGCGCCGTGGCGGGCGACGAGGTCGCGCTGGCGGATCCGGCGGCCGGCGTACGTGTAGGTGTAGGTCCCGTAGACGGTCCGCTCGCCGTCGAGGATGCCGTGCCCGCCCGCCACCGGCGTGATCCTCGTCGCGCCGCGCGGGATGCCGATGAGCTTCGGCGCGAGCGTGTCCGCCGTCTGCCGGCCGGGGTGCGCGAAGCCGGACTTCCGGATGCTCGCCTCGTAGATCGTCGTCGCGATGGCGCCCTTGACGGGGACGCCGAGCGCGTCGACCTTGCCGTGCGACGCCTGCTGGTAGCTCTTCAGCGACTTCGGGCCGGCGACGACCGCCGTCGTCCAGCCCGCCGGGGCGACCGTCGCGAAGACGCGGCCCCGCACCGTCTGAGGGGCGTCGCCGGTGGCGGCCACCGCCACGCCGGTCCCGCCCGCCATCACGCTCGCGGCCACCGCCGCCGCCCGCCTCGCACGTCCGCTCATCCCGCGGGCGAGGCTAACAGTCAGTTCAGGAGCGTGGGGCGCGCGAACGACGCCGCGCCCGGGATGATCGGCGCGGAAGTCGACGGTCGAGCGCAGGTTGTCGTCCGCGTCGAGCGTCGCGAGGCGCCGTCAGGCCCCCCAGCGGCGGATCGCGCGGACGCCCCGCTCCTGCCCGAGCACGCAGATCCCACCCGTGTCGAGCACGAGGTTCGCCCCGTGCTGCGGCGCGAGGCCCATCCAGCGGGCGCCGAGCACCCGCAGCAGGTGGCCGTGGGCGACGACGAGGACATCGCCGTCGGCGGCGCAGGCGGCGGCGATGACGCGGTCCACCCGGGCTCCGACGTCCACCGCCTGCTCGCCCCCCGGGCAGCCGTCGCGCCAGAGGAACCAGTCGGGGCGGGTCTCGCGGATGCCGGGGGTCGTGACGCCCTCGTAGTCCCCGTAGTCCCACTCGAGGAGGTCGGGGTCGAGGGTCGCGTGGGGGCCGAGGAGCTCGATCCCGGCGAGGGCGGCGGTCTCCTGGGCCCGGCCGAGCGGCGAGCAGCGGACGGCGGCGAACCGCTCGGCGGCCAGCCGCGGGCGCAGCGCGCGGGCGGCGGCGCGGCCGACGTCGGTGAGCGGGATGTCGGTGCGCCCGGTGTGCCGGCCGACCTTCGACCACGCGGTCTCGGCGTGGCGCACGAGCCAGACCTCGCCGCGGGGGAGCGGTTGGTCGCGGGGCGGGTCGGTCACGCGTCCTCGCCGCCGAGGGCCGCCGCGTCGGCGAGGACGGTCAGGCGGTCACGCGCCAGGAGCGAGGACGGCGTGCCGTCGTCGGGGCCGGCGAGGACGCGGGCCAGCGCCTGTGCCTTGCCCGCCCCGGTGACGAGGAGGACGAGGCGGGCGCCGGCGTTCAGCGCACCGAGCGTGAGGGTCAGGCGCTCGGGCGGCGGCTTCGGCGAGTCGGTGATGCCCGCGGTCAGGCCGCCGACGTACAGGAGCGGGTGGTGGGGGAAGAGCGACGCCGTGTGCCCGTCGGGGCCCATGCCGTTCAGGACGAGGTCGAAGGCGAGCCCGGGCGGCCCGTCGCGCTCGAGCTCGGTCGCGTAGGCATCGGCGCCGGCGAGCGGGCCGAGCGCCCCGGGCATCGGGTGCCACGTCGCCGCCGCGGCCCGCAGGACGCCCGAGACCGCGCCGTGGTTCGAGTCGGGGTGGTCGAAGGGGACGCAGCGCTCGTCGCCGTACCAGAGGTGCACGCCGTCCCAGGGCAGGTCCATCGCGTCGAGCAGCGCGTACGCCGCGATCGGCGTCGTCCCGCCCGCGAGGACGAGGTGCCGCGCGCCGCCGCGGACCGCGTCCGCCACGAGGTCGGCGGCCGCACGCGCGCAGGCGTCCGCGTCCGCGGTCCGGACGATCTCGAGGGCCTCGTCACCCGCCCCGCTCATGACTCCTCCCGGCGCGCGTCGAGCGGCTGGTTCTCGAGCATGATCGCCTCGTCCGCCCGGATGACGTGCATGACGGCGTTGATGAGCGCGAGGTGGGTGAACGCCTGGGGGAAGTTCCCGAGATGGCGCCCCGAGCGCGAGTCGATCTCCTCCGCGTAGAGGAGCAGCGGCGACGCGTAGGAGAGCATCCGCTCGCACAGCTCCCGCGCGGCCGTCGTGTCGCCGATCTCGGCGAGCGCCGACACGAGCCAGAACGAGCAGATGGCGAACGTCCCCTCCTCGCCGCTGAGCCCGTCGTCGGTCGTCGCCGTCCGGTAGCGCAGGACCATCCCGTGCTCGGTGAGCTCCTCGGCGATCGCGTTGACCGTCGCGACGAGGCGCTCGTCGTCGGCCGGGAGGAACCGCACGAGGGGGATGAGCAGCGCGGAGGCGTCGAGCTCCGTGGTCCCGTAGTGCTGGACGAAGACGCCGCGCTCGTCGACGCCGTGCTCGAGGACGTCCTCCCTGATCTCGTCGGCGACGGCCTGCCACTTCTCGGCCTGCTCCTCGTCCTCGCGCAGCCGCGCCAGGCGCGCGCCGCGGTCGCAGGCGACCCAGCACATGACCTTCGAGGAGACGAAGTGCTGCGGCTCCCCGCGGACCTCCCAGATGCCGCGGTCCGGCTCGCGCCAGTGCTCGACGGCGCACTCGACCTGCCGCGAGAGGATCGGCCACATCGACTCGGGCAGCTGGTCGCGGGACTTCGTGTGGAGGTAGACCGAGTCCAGGTAGGCGCCCCAGACGTCGTGCTGCTTCTGGTTGAAGGCGCCGTTGCCGATGCGCACGGGCCTCGCGCCGTCGTAGCCGCCGAGATGATCGAGCTCGTACTCCTCGAGCGAGCGCTCGCCGCCGATCCCGTACATGACCTGCAGCTCGTCGGCCCCGGAGGCGACGTCGGCGATGAAGGCGAAGAAGTCGCCCGCCTCCCAGTCGAAGCCGAGCGTGTAGAGCCCCCAGAGCATGAACGTCGAGTCGCGGATCCACGAGTAGCGGTAGTCCCAGTTGCGCTCGCCGCGCGGCGTCTCGGGGAGCGACGTCGTCGACGCCGCGATCATCGCGCCGGTCGGGACGTACGTCAGGCCCTTGAGCGTCAGCGCGCTGCGCTGCAGGTACGTCCGCCACGGATGGTCGGGGAACTGGCCACGGGAGAGCCACTCGTGCCAGTAATCGGCGGTGCGCACGAGGCCCTCGTAGGCCTCCTCGTACGTCGTCGGCGGCCCGTGCTCGTTCCAGGAGAGGGCGACGAACGCGGTCTCGCCGTCGTGCATCGTCGAGCGGGCGCGGGCCCGGCCGCCCTCCAGGCCCAGACGCAGGTCGGTCGTGAGCGTCAGCGGCTGGTGGAGCTCACGGCCGGACACGGGGGACGCGACGGCCTGCCCGTAGCCGTCGGTCGTGTACTCCCAGCTCACGCGATCGTGGCCGTAGGCGGGCCGCGGCTCGCAGTCGAGCGTCATCTCGACGGTGCCGTTGACGCAGCGGATCGTGCGCAGCAGGACGTGCTCGGCGTCGTGGTCGGTCGGGGCACGGCGGTGGGTGTGCGACCGCTCGCGGTCGTGGCGCCACGGCCCGATGAGCAGGACGTCGCGGACGATGACCCAGCCGGTGCGGGTCCCCCACGTCGTCTCCAGCACCATCGTGCCGGGGAGGTACCGGCGGCCGGCGGGCACCCTCGTGGTCGTCGGCGCGACCTTGAACGAGCCGGCGTCGCGGTCGAGGATCGAGCCGAAGACCGACGGCGCGTCCATCCGCGGAAGGCACATCCACTCGATGTTGCCGCTCGGGGCGACGAGCGCCGTGACCTCCCCGTCGCTCAGGAACGCGTAGTCGGCGATCGGCGGGAACGCACTGCCACCCTGCGTGAGATCCCCGGCGACGTGTCGCATGGGGAGGAGCCTAGTGGCTCACCCCTCCAGCGCCTCGGAGGTCTCGAGCCAGTCGGACTCGAGCTGCGCGCGCCGGTCGACGAGCTCCGCGAGCTCGGCCTGCAGGCGGCGCAGCCCGCCGTGGTCGGTCGCCGCGGCGGCCATCTCCTCGTGGAGCGCGGCCTCGCGGGCCTCGAGCTTCCCGAGCGCGCGTTCGAGCTTCGCGAGCTCCTTGCGGGCCGCGCGCTGCTCGCCGCCGCTCAGCCCCGACGCGTCCGGCGCCGCGGCCGCGCCGCCGGACGCCGCCCCCTTGCCCGCCGCCGCCGGCGCCGGCGAGCCCGCCGCCCGCCGCAGCTCGACGTACTGCTCGATGCCGCCGGGCAGGTGGCGCAGCCCGCCGTCGCCCATGAGCGCGTGGACGTCGTCGCAGACCCGCTCGACGAAGTACCGGTCGTGGCTCACGACGACGAGCGTGCCCGGCCACTGGTCGAGAAGGTCCTCGAGCGCCGTGAGCGTGTCGATGTCCAGGTCGTTCGTCGGCTCGTCGAGGATGAGGACGTTCGGGCCGTCCATGAGCAGCCGCATGAGCTGCAGGCGTCGCCGCTCGCCGCCGGAGAGGTCCTTCACGAGCGTGCGGGCGCGCTCGCCGCGGAAGCCGAACCGGTCGCAGAGCATCCCGGCGGTGAGCTGCTGCCCGTCGCTCGTCGTCGCGACGCCGCGCACCTCCTCGAGCGACTCGAGCACGCGCAGGTGCCCGGGGATCTCCTCGGTGTTCTGCGAGAGGTGCGCGAGGCGGACGGTCGCGCCGCGCTCGACGTGCCCGCCGGTCGGCTCGAGCTCGCCGCCGAGGACCTTGACGAGCGTGGTCTTGCCGGCGCCGTTCACGCCGACGAGCCCGACGCGGTCGCCGGGGCCCAGGCGCCAGGTGACCGACCGCAGGACGGGCTTGCCGTCGAAGGTCACGGAGACGCCCTCGGCCTCGAGGACCTTGTTGCCGAGCCGGCTGCCGGCGAAGCGCAGCAGCTCGGCGCGGTCGCGGGCCTCGGGCTCGTCGGCGATGAGCGCGTTCGCCGCCTCGATGCGGAACTTCGGCTTCGACGTCCGGGCCGGCGGCCCGCGCCGCAGCCACGCGAGCTCCTTGCGGACGAGCTGCTGACGGCGGTCCTCGCGGGCGGAGGCCTGCCGGTCGCGCTCGGCCCGCGCGAGGACGTAGGCCGCGTAGCCGCCCTCGTACTGGTGGATCGTCCCGTCCGACACCTCCCAGGTGAACGTGCAGACGGCGTCGAGGAACCACCGGTCGTGGGTGACGACGAGCATCGCGCCGCGGCGCGCGGCGAGGTGGCGGGCGAGCCAGTCGACGCCCTCGACGTCGAGGTGGTTCGTCGGCTCGTCGAGGAGCAGGAGCTCGGGGCCGTCGAGCAGCAGCCGGGCGAGGTCGATCCGCCGCCGCTCGCCGCCGGAGAGGCCGGCGATCGGCGTGTCCATCCCCTGGGGGAAGCGGCTGACGTCCACGCCCCCGAGGAGGCCGTCGAGGACGTCGCGGAAGCGCCGGTCGGCCGCCCACTCGTGGTCGGCGAGGCCGTGGACGAGCTCGGCCCGCACGGTCTTGTCCGGGTCGAGCGTGTCGGTCTGCCCGAGGAGGCGCAGCCCGACGTCGCCCGCCCGGGTGATCTGGCCGCGGTCGGGGTCCTCGAGGCCGGCGATGAGCCGCAGCAGCGTCGACTTCCCGTCCCCGTTGCGGCCGACGATGCCGATGCGGTCCCCGGCGGCGACGCCGAGCGTGATCTCGTCGAGGACCGTCCGGCTGCCGTAGCCCTTGCTGACCGACTTCAGGTTGACGAGGTTGCGGGGAGGCGGCGCCATGCGGACGCCATGGTCGCAGCCCCGGGGCCGCGCCGCCGCCCGGCGGGGGCGTGCGCCTCAGGCGACGACCTCCGCGACCGGCGGGGCGTCGGCCGGATCGACCGCGGGCGGGAGGGGGCCGCCGTGGCGGGCCGCGCGCTCGGCCCGGAGCAGCACGACGCACGGGAGGATCGCGGCGGCGGCGAGGCCGGCGGACACCCAGAAGGCCGTGCCGTAGGCCGACGCCGCCTCGGCCGGCGTGCGCGCGCCGGTGAGCGCGCGCTGCAGCACGACGGCGAGCACGGCGGTGCCGATCGAGCCGCCGATCCGCTGCAGGACGTTGAGCTGGGGCGTGGCGTGGGGGAGGTCGGCGTGGTCGAGCGAGGCGAACGCCGCGGCCATCGCGGGCATGAAGGCGAACGCCATCCCGATGCCGCGCAGGAACATCGTCACCGAGAGCCCGAGCATCGACGTGTCCGGCCCGATGAGCCCGAACGGGATCGTCGCCACCGCGGTCACCGTCACGCCGAAGAGCGCGAGCGGCCCGCCGCCGTAGCGGTCGGTGAGCCGGCCGGACAGCGGCATGAACAGCGCCATCCCCAGGCCCTGGGGGGCCGTGAGCAGGCCGGTGTGCATCGCGCTCTCGCCGCGCACCCCCTGCCAGTACAGGGGCAGCAGGATCATGCCGCCCATGAGCGCGGCGCCGAGCGAGAACATCGCGAACGACGCCGCCGCGAACGTCGGGCGCCGGTAGAGCCGCACGTCGAGCAGCGGGAAGCGCGTCGCGAGCGCGTGCCGGACGAACAGGACGACGAGCACGGCCCCGACGACCGCCGGCACGATGACCTTCGCCGCCGTGAAGCCGCCGGTCTCGCCGACCTCGGCGAGGCCGTAGGTCACGAGCGGGACCCCGGTCGAGAGCAGCACGAGGCCGCGCACGTCGAGCGGGTCGACCGCGGCGCGCACGCTCCGCGGCAGCACGCGCAGCGCCGCGACGACCGCGACGATCCCGAAGGGGACGTTGACGAAGAAGATCCAGCGCCAGCTCAGGTGGTCCACGATCGCGCCGCCGATCGTCGGGCCGAAGATCGGCGCGAGCATCATCGGAACGCCGACGATGCTCATGACGCGGCCCATCCGCTGGGGCCCGGCCGCCTGGGCCATCATGAGCTGGCCGATCGGCAGCAGCATGCCGCCGGCCGCGCCCTGCAGCACCCGGAAGACGACGAGGCTGCCGGTCGACCACGCGAGCCCGCAGAGCGCCGAGCTCGACGTGAAGAGGACGAGCGTCGCGAGGTAGACCTGCTTGGCGCCGAGGCGGCGCGCCGTCCAGCCGGTGAGCGGGATGACCGCGGCGAGCGCGAGCATGTAGCCCGTCACGACCCACTGGATGCTCGCGACGTTCGCGTGGAGGTCGCGGCTGAGCGTCCGCAGGGCGACGTTGACGATCGTGGTGTCGAGGATCGACATGATCGACCCCAGGACCACGACGAAGCTGATGCGCCAGATCTCCGGGTCGAGCCCGTCCGGCGACGACGAAGCGAGGCGGCGCCTGATCATCAGGCGCCTGACGATATCGGTCAGTACCCCCGGCCCGGAAGCTTCACGACGCTGACGAAGAACTCGTCGATCTGGCGGACGACGTCGATGAAACGGTCGAAGTCCACCGGCTTCGTGACGTACGCGTTCGCGTGCAGGTCGTAGGACTTCAGGATGTCCTCCTCGGCGTCCGACGTCGTCAGCACGACGACGGGGATCGAGCGCAGGCCGTCGTCCGCCTTGATCTCGCGCAGGACCTCGCGGCCGTCCTTGCGCGGGAGGTTGAGGTCGAGCAGCACGAGGTCGGGCCGCTCGGTCTCCGGGTTGCGCAGCAGCTCGAGCGCCTCGACGCCGTCGCCGGCGACGAGCAGGGTGTTGTTGAGCTTGTGGTCCTCGAAGGCCTCGCGGATGAGCAGGACGTCACCCGGGTCGTCCTCGACGAGGAGCACGGTGATGGGACGGGCGGCAGCAGCGGTCATGAGGCCTCGGTGGGGTCGGGGACGTCGATGGGAAGCGTAAGGCGGAACGTCGTGCCCGGCCGCGCCGGATCCGCGGCGTGGTCGGTGTCGAGCCAGATGCGGCCGCCGTGGTACTCGACGATCTTCCGGCACATCGCGAGCCCGATGCCGGTCCCGCCGTACCGCTCCTTCGGGTGCAGCCGCTGGAAGATGACGAAGATCCGGTCGGCGTACTCGGTGTCGATGCCGATGCCGTCGTCGGAGATCGCGACGGCGCAGACGCCGGGCTCGCCCTCCGCCTCGCCCACGTCGATCCGCACGTGCGGCGAGCCCTCGCCGTGGAACTTGATCGCGTTGCCGACGAGGTTCTGGAAGACGAGCGCGAGGAGCCCCGGGTCCACCCGCACGGTCGGCAGGTCGCCGGCGACGGTCACCTCCGCGCCGCTCTCCTCGATCGCGCCGGTGAGGTCGGTGAGCGCGCGGTCGATGACCGACCGCAGCGGCACCGACTGGTGCTCCCGCGTGAGCCGGCCGACGCGCGAGAAGGCGAGCAGGTCGTTGATGAGCTCCTGCATCCGCTTCGCGCCGTCGACCGCGAAGAAGATGTACTGGTCGGCCTTCTCGTCGAGCTGCCCCTCGTACTTGCGCTGGAGCATCTGGGTGAACGAGGCGACCTTCCGCAGCGGCTCCTGCAGGTCGTGCGAGGCGACGTAGGCGAACTGCTCGAGCTCGGCGTTCGAGCGCTCGAGGTCCTGCCGCACCGCCTGGCTCGCCTCGAGCTCCTGGACGATGCGCGCGCGCATCGAGTCGACGTCCCCCGCGAGCGTGACGATGTCCAGCGGGCCGGTCGCCTCGAGCGCGCGCCCGAAGTCGCCGTCCGCGACGCGCCGGACCTCCCCGGCGAGCGCGTCGATCGGCACGGTGATCGTCCGCCGGATGACGAGGACCGCGAGCACCCCGCCCAGGAGGAGGAGACCGGACACGATCCCGAGCACGATGTTCAGCCGCCGGGCGCTGTGGTTCAGCGTCGACGTCGCGTGCATGCGCGCGAGGTTGAGCTCGCGCTGCAGGGCCGCGGTGCCGCGCCGCACGCGGTCGAAGCGGACGCGCCCGGCCCCGACGTTCACGTCGTCGGTCCGCACCTTCGTGCGCCGCGCCCGGATCGCCGGCCGGGCGAAGCCGGTCCGCCACGTCGCCCCGAGCGCGACCGCGGTGCGGAGCGAGCCCGCCGCGCGCTGCAGGACGCCGTCGCCGCTGATGAGGCGGTCGAGCTGGGCGACGGCCCGGCGCTCGTCCGCGCGCCCCCGGAGGTACGGCGCGAGGAACCGGTCGTCGCCCGCGAGGACGAAGCCGCGCACGCCCGTCTCCTGGTCGAGGTACGCGTTCTGCAGCCGCAGCGCGGTCGTCATCGCCGGGTCGATGCGCAGGACGAGCCGGTCGCGCGCGCGGGAGAGCGCGACGGACGCCTGCGTCCCCGCCACGACGCCCCCGGCGAGCACGAGGCCGAGGACGGTGGCGACGACGGCGAAGCGCTGCCCGACCCGCAGGCGCCCGGCTCGCCTCATGCGGGCGGGACCGCGAGCGACGGCGGCGGCGACGCGGCGGCCGGAGCGTCGCCGGCGGGGGACCGCTGGGCGAGGACGAGCATCGCGGCGTCGTCGGCGAGCGGGCCGCCGTTCGCCTCCTGCACCGCGGCGATCGTCGCGTCGATGAGCAGCGTCGGGTGGCCGCGCCAGCCGTCGAGCGCCCGGGCCTGCTCGCTCGCGACCGCGCAGAGGGCATCGTCGCCGAGCCGCTCGCGGCCCCCGGCGGCGCGGCCCTCGGTGAGGCCGTCGGAGTACAGGACGACGGCGTCGCCCGCGGCGAGCGTGACGTCCACCGCGGGGGCCCGCGCGCCCCACGCGACGCCGAGCGGCGGCCGCCGCTCCATGCCGCCGACGACGCGGGCGGTGCCGGTCCCGTCGACGATGATCGGCGCCGGGTGGCCGGCGAGGCGCACGTCGAGGCTCCCGCGGGCCTCGTCGAGGGCGATCATGCAGAGCGTCGCGAACGCGTCCTCGTCGTGGCGCTCGTGGATGAGGACCTCCTCGAGCACGGCGAGCGTGTCGTCCGGGCCCGCGCCCGCGAGCTGCAGCGTGCGCCAGGCGATGCGCAGGCAGACGCCGAGCGCCGCCTCGTCGGGGCCGTGGCCGGAGACGTCCCCGAGCAGGGCGTGGACGACGCCGTCCGCGGACTGCACCGCGTCGTAGAAGTCCCCGCCGAGGAGCGCGCGGCGGCGGCCGGGGAGGTAGCGCGCACCGACCGCGAGGCGCGGGTGGTCGACGAGCAGGACGGGGAGCAGGCCGCGCTCGAGGCGGCGGTTCTCCTCCGCGGCCCGCGCGGCGTCGCGGAGGCTGCGCGCGGCGAGCTCCGCGTGCGAGCGCTGGACGGCGTAGCGGATCGAGCGGTCGAGACGGTCCTCGTCGACCTGGGACTTCACGAGGTAGTCCTGCGCGCCGGCGGCGACGGCGGCGAGCCCGCGGCTGCGGTCCACGTCGCCGGTGAGGACGACGAGCGCGGAGGTCTGCGCGACCTCGCGGACCTGCGTCAGCGCGTCGAGGCCGGACGCGTCCGGCAGTCCGAGGTCGAGCAGCACGCAGTCGGGGGCGGGGCCGTCGGTGAGGAGGGCGCGCGCCTCCGCGACCGTCCGGGCTCGCGTCACGTCCGTCGCGATGCCGGCCTCGTCGAGCAGCTCGGTGACGAGGAACGCATCGCCGTCGTCGTCCTCGACGAGGAGCAGCCGGATCGGGCGGGCGTCGTCCGTGCCCGGATCGGGCGTCATCTCGAGGTCGGCGGCCATGAGGTGCGAGGGGCGGCCCGGGTGGTCGGGCGCGCGCCCACCCTATCTACAAACGGGAGAAACCCGCGTGGCAGCAGGGATTTCGCGGGACAGCGTGTTTCACTTAGCGGTCGCGTCGCGCGGTGAGGGCGTGGTAGCGCGACACCGCCTCCGCCCGGTTCGTCGCGCGGAGCTTGCGCAGGACGTGCGAGACGTGCGTCTTGGCGGTCTGCTCGGAGACGACGAGCTGCCGGGCGATCGCCGCGTTCGTCGAGCCCTCCGCCATGAGCTCCACGACCTCGACCTCGCGGGGCGTGAGAAGCGACTGCAGCCGCTCGTCGGGGACCTGGTGCGCGCCCGCCGAGCGCAGGGAGGCGTGGAGGTCCTCCTCGGCGCGGCCGAGGTGCGCGCCGAGCGCCCCGATGTGCTCGGTCACCTCGCCGGCCTCCGCGAGCAGGCGGCGCAGCTCGAGCCGCTGCTGCGCGAGGCGGTCGAGGAGCACCGCCCGGTGGAGGGCGAACGCGAACCCCTCGGCGAACGCGGCGAGGCAGAGGCGGTCGCGCTCGTCGACGTCCCGCTCGGGTTCGAAGTAGCGGTCGGCGTGGACGAAGCCGACGACGTGCCCGTCGGGGATGAGCGGCGCCGCGACGTAGGACCGCGTCCGGAACGGCTGGGTCAGGGGGAGGAAGGCACGGCTGTCGTCCTGCGGGTTCGCGACGAGGCCCGCCGTCCGCCGCCGGAGCATCTCGGTCTCGAGGACCATGTGGGTCAGCGGCAGCCGCGTGCGGCGGCTCTCGAGGAGCAGCTCGGCGGCCCACTCGGGCTGCTCGGAGAAGTGGATCGCCTCCCCGATGAGCTCGGAGTCCTGCAGGCGGAAGAGCACCGCCCGCGTGAACCCGCAGTGCGTGCACAGGCCGCGCAGCCCGCGGTCCATGACGGTGCCCGCGGTCGCCGACTCGCGCAGCTCGGCCAGGGCGCGCTGCACGCCCGCGAGCGTCTGCGTCTCGTCGGCCACGGCCATGCGACGACGCTACCAGCGGTGCGGCGCTCAGGTCTCGATTCCCGCCGCGCTCGGCGTGAACTTGTCGAACGCGATGTCGCTCTCGGGGACGCCGTGGCGGCCGGTGAGGACGGCGACCAGCGCCTCGATCATCGGCGGCGGCCCGCAGGCGCAGACGATCGGGTCCGGCAGTTCCCCCGCGCCGACGGCGGCCGCCGCCGCGTCGTGGACGAGGCCCGTCGCCCCGTCCCACTCCTCCTCGCTCAGCACGGGGACGAAGGCGAAGTCGGTCAGGCGCGCGCCGAGCGCGGCGATCTCCTCGCGCAGCGGCAGGTCGGCCTCGGTGCGGGCGCCGTAGAAGAAGCGCACGGGGCGCGTCGCCTCGGCGGCGGCGAGCTCACCGAGGAGCGAGAGGATCGGCCCGATGCCCGAGCCGCCCGCGACGAGCAGGACGGGGCGGTCGCCGGGCCGCAGCGCCATCGAGCCGTAGGGCCCGGTGAAGGCGAGCTCGTCGCCGGGCGCGAGGCTGCCGGCGCCGCCGGGCTCGAGGAGGCCGGAGAAGCGCCCGCCGGGGTACCGGCGGATGACGAGGTCGAGCGTGGCCGGGTCGTCGTCGCCGCTTTCCGGAGGGACGTTCGCCATCGAGAACGAGCGGCGCTCCTCGCCGTCGGTCCCGGGGAGGTGCAGGTCGACGTACTGGCCGGGGGTGAAGCCGAAGCCCGCGGGCTCACCGACGCTCAGGCGCAGCCGCACCATGTCGCCGGTCAGCGGCTCGACGGCGGTGACCGTCGCCCGGCCGTCGGCGATCGGGTGGGCGAGGCGCAGGTGATCGGGGTCGAGCACGTGGAGCAGCTCGACGACGACCTCGTCCGTGTCCGGGAGCGCGCGGCACAGCAGCGTGTAGCCCTGCGACTCCTCGCTCTCGGACAGCGCGTCGGGCGAGTAGCGGTCGTGCGAGACCTCGCCCTCGAGGAGGAAGCTCTTGCACGCGGTGCACTGCCCCTCACGGCAGCCGTGGACGAGGTTCCAGCCCTCGCGGAAGGCCGCGTCGAGGATCGTCTCGTCCTCGTCGCACTCGATCTCGACGCCGATGGGCTCGAAGCTGATCCTGGGTGACATCGGACGCGACCGTACCCCCGCCGGGGACGCCGCGGGGGCCCGCGACGCCGATCGGGTGAGGGATATCACCCGCTCGCCCGATGCCCGCGCCCGCGCCCGCGGCGAGAGTGGACCCATGGCCTCCCAGCAGACCCGTCGCCGCAGCGTCACGAAGACCCACGAGCGCATCGCGCAGCTCGGCTGGGATCGGGACTACCACCAGCCCGTCCCGATCTACGACACGCGCTACGTCTTCCCCGAGAAGGCGAAGGACCCGATGAAGCAGATCATGCGCGAGTACCTGCCGATGCAGCTCGAGAAGGACGAGCGCGTCTACGGCGGGTTCGACGCGGCCCTCCGCGCGGGGATGCCGACGAAGGCCGACGAGCGCTGGCTGCAGGTCATGAAGCCGCTCATCCTCATCCTCGTGTTCGCCGAGGGCGCGGCCGGCCGCTGCATGTCGGTCGTCATGGACGTCGTCCCGAACGACGAGCTGCTCAACGGCTACCACGTGCAGTTCGTCGACGAGGTCCGCCACATCGGCATGCAGATGAACCTCGCGCGCTGGTACACGAAGCACACGCCCGACCCGGCCGGCTGGCACAAGGGCCAGGAGTACATGGCCGACAACCTCATCACCCGCGCCGGGATCAACATGTTCTCCCACTCCTTCGTGGGGGACCCGATCGCCGCTGGCTTCACGATGATGACCGTCATCGAGACGGCGTTCACGAACGTCGCCTTCGTCGCCCTCCCCGACGTCGCGACGCGCAACGGCGACTTCATCCAGGCGACGACGTACTCGAGCGTCCAGTCCGACGAGGCCCGTCACATCTCCAACGGCTACGCGACGATGCTCACGGTCCTCCAGAAGGAGGAGAACATCCCGCTGATCCAGCACGACCTGCAGCAGGCGTGGTGGGTCGTCCACGCGTGGGTCGACCCGTTCGTGGGCTCGGTGATGGAGTACTTCTCGACCGACCGCTCCGACAACGAGAACTACATCACGAAGTGGGACCGCTGGATCCGCGACGACTGGTACCGCTCCTACGTCGAGCAGCTCGGGAAGATGGGCGTGACGATCCCGCCGGACATGTTCGACCGCGCCCGCGAGCGCCTCGTCGCCGGCCTGGTCCACAAGACGGCGCCGCTCGCCTTCGCCACGTGGCCGCTGAACTTCTGGAAGTTCGACCCGCTGACGGAGACCGACTTCGAGTGGTTCGAGGACAAGTACCCCGGCTGGTACGACGAGTACGGCGCGACGTGGGAGGCCTACGGAGCCCTCGCGGACCCGGCCGAGGGCGCGATCCTGCTCTCGGGCTTCATGGAGGGCGCGCCGCCCTTCTGCTGGACGTGCATGCTCGCGTGCGTCATCGACGACGACATGTGCCACCGCACGTGCTGCGACCGCCACGGCGTCGAGCGCACCCGCTTCTACTGCTCGCCCGAGTGCCGGTGGCTCGACGAGACGAACCCCGGTCGCTACACCGGCGACCGCAACTACTTCGACAAGTACCACGGGATGGCGCTCTCGGAGGTCATCGTGAAGCTCGGGCTGCTCCGCGCCGACGGGAAGACCCTCGTCGGCCAGCCGCACCTGCGCACCGACAAGATGTGGACGATCGACCACATCCGCGACTGCGACTTCACCGTCCTGTCGCCGAACATCACCTCCGCGGAGGCGATGGGCCTGCCGAGCGGGAGCTGGCACGATGACGGCGACCCGTTCGGGGCGGTGCAGGGCGACGGCAACGGCTTCCAGCCCGTGACGCTTTACGGCGGAGGCGTCGGCCAGGCCGGTGACGGCCGCGTGCGCGTCGACGACCTCGCCCGCGCCGCGGTCGGCGACACGCCGTGGGTGAAGCTCTGATGGCCGGCGAGGTGCGGGCCGGCGAGCGCCGGCAGCGGCGCGGCGACGATCCCGAGCGCTCCTTCCAGTGGATCGTCCCGAAGGGCCGCAAGGCGTCGCTCTACGAGGACCTGACCGTCGACACGCAGCCGTCGGTCCACCGCTTCATGACGAGCGGCTACACGTGCTCGTTCCCCGACGGGCGCGGGACGTGGTGGGAGGACTCCACCGCCCTGGACGTCGAGACGTGGTCGGCCTTCCGGGATCCGAACGAGCTGTGGGAACGCCCGTACTACCAGCAGGGGGCGCAGGGTGAGCGGGAGATCGAGGGGGCCGTGCGCAGCGCGCGCTCCGAGGCCCTGTACGCCGACATGGATCCCGCCTGGGTCGAGTTCCTGCGCCGCGACGGCCAGGTCCAGGCGTTCGTGGAGCACGGTGTCTGGTCGCTGGCCACCCGGCGCTCGCGCGCGGCCCTGGCCGACACCCTCACCCACGGGATCGTGCTCTACGCGGCCGTCAAGCAGCGGCAGGCGCAGGCCCTCGTGATCGAGGGGATGGACCTCGACGAGGACCTCGGCGGGTTCCCGATCGAGGCCGCGAAGGCCCGCTGGCTGGAGGCGCCCGAGTGGCAGCCCACGCGCCGGCTCGTCGAGCGGCTCGGCACGATCACCGACTGGGGCGAGGTCATCGTCGTCTGCGGCCTCGTCGTCGAGCCCCTGCTCGGCAACCTCGTCCGCCGCGAGCTGTTGCTCCGCGGTGCCCACCGTGCCGCGGACCCGGTCACCCCGGCGGTCATCCGTGTCGCACAGCGCGAGGGGGACTGGTGGCGCGACTTCGCGGCCGCCTTCACCCGGTTCGCGGTCGCCGATCCCACCCACGGCGATGCGAACCGGGCCCTCGTGGCGCGCTGGCTCGCCGACTGGGAGCCGGAGACGGCCGCCGCGATCGACGCGCTCGAGGGCGTCTTCGCCGGGGCGCCCGGGGTCGACTTCGCGACCGCGCAAGAGCGGGTGCGAGCGGACTACGAGGCGCTGCTGGCGGAGTCCGGGCTCGATACGGCGGTGAGCACCTGATGTCGGTGACGAACGGCCCCGCGCCGCAGGCCGACGGCGACCAGACCTTCGACTACGTCGGGATCACGATCGCCCGCAGCGTGGAGGGGGACGCGATCGTCGACGCCCTCTGCGAGCACGAGGGCGTCGAGGTCTACGAGAACGCGTCCTACTGCGAGGTCCGCGCCCGCGGGCGGCTGCGCCTCGACTTCGCCGAGCTGTCGGACGAGTGCGGCTTCCCGGTCGACGGGAGCCTCATCCAGGTCGTCATGTCGACGTACTACGGCCGCATCGCCATGACCGACGACGCGGTGATTCTCACGCACGACGTGCACGAGGCCGCGACCGTCACGTGAGCGGGGGCTAGGCTCCGCGGATGACGTACGACACGGCCGAGGCCCGGCGCGAGCTGCTGGACGCGATCGGGGACGCGGCCGACCACATCGGCGTCGCCCTCGCCGACCTCGGCGAGGCCTACGAGCACGTCGACGACCAGACCGGCGAGCGCCTGGAGGGGGAGCTCTTCCGCCCGGTGCAGACCGCCTACGGCCGGGCGAAGCGCGCCCACTCCGGGTTCGCGGAGCGTCACGACCTGCCCACCCGGACGTTCACCGCCGCGACGCCCGGCCACCCGTCGCAGGGCGTCAAGGGCTTCGTCGACAGCGCGGTCGCCGCCTGCGGCCGCGCCGACGCGACGCTCGTGACCCTCCAGGACTCCATGAAGCTCGTCGACGTCGGCGACGGGGAGCTCCGCGCGGGCCTCGCGGAGGTCCGCCGCATCCTGCACGAGGTTCCCGGCCGCGCGCGGCTGTTCGTGCGGACGCTCGGGCGGTAGCCGGCGCCGCGCGCGGCGTTCCCGCGGGAACGTCGGCCGCCGCCGCCGGCGGCGGCGCGCCAGGCCGGTCCGCCCCGCCGGGCCGCCCGGGCCACCCGCCCGCCCGGCCCGGGGCCGACACCTTACGATTTTCGTCTTGTAGGGCTCGGCGGGTCGGGCAGGGCTTTCTGCCCCCTGTCTTCGTGATCTGGGGGGTGTTGCCACCCGACCCGTCCGGGCACCTCGAGTCGCTTATAGGGACCTGCCCCGAGAGGGCTCATTCGTAAGGTGGATGCGACGGAGGTGCCGTTCGAGCCCGGAGTGCTCGGCGAGCGAAAGGGACCTGGTGGTGGACGAGATCCTGAGATGGATCGGGCTTGATGTCGGCAAGAGCGACCATCACGCGACGCTCATCGATCCAACCGGAACGGTGCTGTTCGACAGGCCGTGCCGCAACGACGAGCAGGCGATCGAGAAGCTGCTCGACGATGCGGGCCCGAACGCGGCGCTGGTGATCGACCAGCCCGGCTCGATTGGCACGCTCGCGGTCGCGCTCGCCCGGCGGCGCGGGATCCCGGTCGCGTACATCCCGGGGCTGGTCATGCGCCGCGCCTCGCAGCTGTATCCCGGCGAGGCAAAGACCGATCGCAAGGACAGCTTCGTGATCGCCGACACCGCCCGCATCCACCAGGCACGGGTGCACTGGCTGACCCCGAGCGACGAGCTGCTGCAGGAGCTCAGCGTCCTGGGCGGCTACGACGACGACCTCGCGCACGACCGAACGAGGACCGCGAATCGGCTGCGGGACCTGCTGCTGCAGGCCAGCCCCGCGGTCGAGCGCGTCCTCGGACCACGACTTGACCACGCCGCCGTTCGCGCACTGCTCGAGCGCTACCCAACGCCCACGGCGATGCGCGCGGCGGGCAAGCGCCGGCTGCTCAGGATCGTTCAACCGAAGGCGCCGCGGATGGGCGCATGACTCGTCGACGACCTCCTCGCCGCGCTCGAGTCTCAGACCGTGAGCGTTCCCGCGGAAGCGACGATCGGCCGCATCATCCGCGACCTCGCGATCGAGCTCACCCGCCTTGCGACATCACGCGAGCAGCTCGCCCGCGACATCGAGGCGGTGTTCACCTGCCACCCTCAGGCACCGGTCCTGCTGAGCATCCCGGGAATCGGGGCACGGACCGGAGCCAGGATCCTCATCGAGATCGGTGACGTCTCTCGATTCCCCACCCCGGGCCACCTCGCCGCCTACGCCGGCCTGGCGCCGGTGACCAAACAATCCGGCACCTCGATTCGCGGCGAGCACCGATCGCGCCGCGGCAACCACCGCCTGAAGAACGCGCTCTGGCTCTCGGCGTTCTGCAGCCTGCATCACCCGCCATCACGCGACTACTACGCCATGAAACGCTCCCAGGGCAAGCAGCACAACGCCGCCATTCTTTGCCTCGCCCGCCGCCGCTGCGACCTCATCCACAAGATGCTCCGCACCGGCCTGACCTACGGCGAACTCCCCGCCGGCAAGACCGGCTCACCCATCCCCGTCTCTGCCTGACCCCAAAGTTGACAAACCCATAGGGACACCCCCCCGGCCCGATCCGCCTGACCGATCCGTGCGGCAGGTCCGTCCGACAAATCCGTCCTACCGTCATGCGAACATGCGTTCGTGCGCACGAGCAAGGAAGCAGAGGCCGAGGCAGCGAGCGTCGAGGCGCTCGGAGACGAGATCGCGTCCCTCGCGGCCCACATCAGCGCGGCGACCTGTCGCTGGCTCGGCCTGATCGCGGAGTTCGACGAGCGGCTCGGCTGGGCCGCGGCCGGTGCCTCGTCCTGCGCGGCGTGGGTCTCGTGGCGCTGCGGCGTCGCCCCGGGCACGGCGCGGGAGCACGTCCGCGTCGCCCGGCGCCTTCAGGAGCTGCCGCTCGTCGGCGCGGCCTTCGCCGCGGGGGAGCTCTCGTACGCCAAGGCCCGCGCGCTGACCCGGGTCGAGGCGATCAAGGACGAGGCCGAGCTCGTCGAGCTCGCGCGGCACGCCAACGCGGCGCAGCTCGAGCGCATCGTCCGGGCCTTCCGGTCGGTCACCCGCGAGGACGCGGCCGACGCCTACGCCGACCGCTGCCTCGAGCTGTTCACCGACTCCGACGGCACGCTCCACATCAACGGCCGCCTGCCGGCCGAGCTCGGTGCGACCGTCATGGCGGCGGTCCTCGCGGCCGAGGAGCTCCTGCGCTGGCCGGTCGCCGCGGCCGGCAACGACGCCATCACCGACGCGAGCCCCCGGCCCGAGCCCGTCCCGGCCGGCGCGCTGCGCGCCGACGCCCTCGTCGCGCTCGCGCAGGCCGCCACCGGCCACACGACGATCACCGACGGCGAGACCGCGCCGCGCCTGGCGCCCGGTGCCGTGCAGGTCACCGTCCACGTCGACGCCGCGACCCTGACGGACCCCCACCCGGCGGACGTTCCCGCGGGAACGCGCGACCGCATCTGCGAGGTCGAGGCGGGCCCGCCGCTCGCCGCCGAGACGGTGCGTCGCCTGTGCTGCGACGCCGGCATCGTGCCGGTCGTCCGCGGGGCGGAGGGGGAGGTGCTCTCGGTCGGGCGCCGGACCCGGTCGATCCCGCCGGCGATCCGCCGCGCGCTCGCCGTGCGCGACGACGGCTGCCGCTTCCCGGGATGCGTGCGCCGGCGCTGGCTGCACGCCCACCACATCGAGCACTGGGCCCACGGCGGCCACACGGAGCTGAAGAACCTCGTCCTGCTCTGCCGGCACCACCATCAGCTCGTCCACGAGGGCGGCTGGCAGCTCATCGTCACCCCGGACATGCGCTCCGTCGACGCGCTCGCGCCGGACGGCCACCACGTCCCCGCCGTGCCGTCGCCCCCGTGCCCGGACCCCACGGCCACGGGGAAGCTCCCGCCCGGCGACCCGCAAGCGCTCTACCCGAAGTCCGCCGGCGCCCCCTGGGACCTCGGCCTGGCGGTCGACGCCCTCCTGGCCTGGACGGAGCGGCCGCCCGATCCGGGCGGCCGCTAACCCGCCAGCACGAGCGCCGCCTCGAGCGCCGGCCCGTACGTCGGGTCGCGCAGCAGCGCCTGCCGGATGCCCTCGCCGAGGATGCCCGACTCACCGCGGGACGCGCCGAGGACCGTCCACTCGCGCTCGACGTCTGCGCCGCCGCGGACCGTCCGCCGGTAGTGCGCGCGCAGGCCGCCCTCTCCGCGGTCGAAGCGCAGCGTGCGGCCCGAGGCGGACTCGAGCGTCACGCCGGCGAGCCCCGGGACCGACATCGACGGGTCGGCGACGAGCTTGACCTTCACGTCCTGGCGCTTGCCGTGGGCGGTCCCGCTGCGGGTGGCGCCGTTGCCCGCCCGCGTGACGAGCGGGGAGAGCTCCCAGCCGAGCCGGGAGCCGAGCCAGCCGACGACCAGCAGCGCGGCTGCGGCGGAGTCCGGGTGGTGGCGGATCTGGAGTCCGCTCAGCAGCTTCAGGTCGCCGCGCACGGGCGCCGGGTCGAACGTCGCCGCGATCCGCTCGCGCCACGGCGTCGAGCGCAGCCACGCGAGGTCGACGACGTAGAGCTCGTCCGACAGGTCGCTCGCCCGCTGGAGCGCCTCGTCGACGTCCGGGTCCGCGACCGAGTCGAGCAGGACGATCTGGCTGAGGTGACGCAGGGCGTCGACGGCCTCGTCGTGGCCGTGCGGCGCCCACACCATCGTCGACAGGTCGGTGACGACGAGCGGGTCGACGATCGTGTCGACGTGCGCGAGGTGCTGGGGGCCGCAGGTGACGATGACCGTCTCGCGGAGGACGGCGAAATCGCCGGGCTTCGTCTCCGCCGGGCCCGCGACGGTCGCCACCGCGTCGAGCGTCGTGCGCCTGGGCTCGACCTCGACGACGACGGTCCGCGACGGATGCAGCCGCCCGACACGCCGCAGCCGGTTCGCGATCTCGCCGCTCCACTGCTTGTCGACGATGCACACGAGGTTCATGACGCGCGCGGGGACGTACGCGCTGTTCGCGGCGTGCGCCTCGCCGAGCAGCCGCCGGATCGCCGCCTCGATCGCGGCCGGCGACGTGTCGCGCTCGCGCCAGACCCCGTCCATCATCGCGGCGGGCGGGGCCGCCATTCAGATCGCCCGCCACTCGTCGTCGCCGAGGAGCAGCTCGTTCGCCTCCGGCGGCCCCTGCGAGCCGGACGGGTACTCGACGAGCGTCTCGGCCTCGTCCTCCCAGCGGCGGACGACCGGGTCGATGATGCGCCACTGCGCCTCGACCTCGTCGTTGCGCGTGAAGAGCGTCGCGTCCCCGCGCATCGCGTCCATGATGAGCCGCTCGTACGCCTCGGGCGACTGCGACATGAACGCCGTCCCGTAGAGGAACTCCATGTTCACCGGCCGGATGCGCATGCGGGTGCCGGGGATCTTCGCGCCGAGCGACATGGACACGCCCTCGTTCGGCTGCATCGTGAAGATGAGCTGGTTGGGCTTGACGCCGACCGACCCCTCGCTGCCGAACGCGAGGTGGGGGACGGGTTTGAACGTCACCGCGATCTCGGTGACCTTCCGCGCCAGGCGCTTGCCGGTCCGCAGGTAGAACGGGACCCCGGCCCAGCGCCAGTTCTCGACGTGCAGGCGCAGCGCCGCGTACGTCTCCGTGTGCGAGTCCGCGGGGACGCCGTCCTCCTGCAGGTACCCGGGGACGTCCTCGCCCGCAGCCGTGCCGGGGCCGTACCGCGCGCGGAACGTCGCGTCGCGGTGCGGCGGCCGGATCGAGTGGAGGACCTTCACCTTCTCCGAGCGCACCTCGTCGGCCGAGAAGTCGACCGGCGGCTCCATGCACAGCAGCGTGAGCAGCTGGAGCATGTGGTTCTGGACGAGGTCGCGCAGCGCGCCCGCGTGGTCGTAGTAGCCCGCCCGCGTCCCGATCCCGATGTCCTCCGACGCGGTGATCTGGACGTTGTCGATGAAGTTCCGGTTGAACAGCGGCTCGAACATCGAGTTCGCGAACCGGAACGCCAGCATGTTCTGGACGGTCTCCTTGCCGAGGTAGTGGTCGATCCGGAAGACCTGCGACTCGTCGAGGACCGACAGCACGCGCTGGTTGAGGTCCTGCGCCTCGGCGAGCGTCGTGCCGAACGGCTTCTCGATGATGACGCGGACCTCGCGCTCGCCCGCGGCCTTCGTGAGCTCCTCGTTCCCGAGGGCCTCGACGATGACGGGGAAGAACTCCGGCGCCGTCGAGAGGTAGAAGGCCCGGTTCAGCGGCTGGCCGGCGGCCTCGTCGAACGCGTCGAGCTGCTCCTTCAGACCGCGGTAGACCGACTCGTCGTCGAACGTCCCCGGGACGTACTTCGCCTCCGCGAGCAGCGCCTCGAGCACCTTCTCGTCCGGCTCGCGCCGCGAGAACGAGCGGATCGCCTCCGCCGCCTCGGCCGCGAAGTCCTCGTGCGCCTTCTCCCGGCGCGAGACGCCGATGAGGTGGAACCGCTCGGGAAGCGCGCCCTCGTGCGCGAGGTTGTAGAGCGCGGGGAGGAGCTTGCGCTTCGCGAGGTCGCCCGTGGCGCCGAAGATGACGAGGACGGTGGGGTGGACCGGCAGCCGCTCGAGCCCCTTGGCGAGGGGGTTCTCCGGGGCCTCGCTCATGAGGGCTTCGTCTTCTTGACGGCCTTCGTGATCGCGTGCCCGCCGAACTGGTTGCGCAGCGCGGCGTTGACCTTGGCCGCGAACGCGTTCTGCCCGCGCGAGGAGAAGCGCTCGTACAGCGAGGCGGTGATGACCGGCATCGGGATGCGCTTGTCGATCGCGTCCTCGACGGTCCAGCGGCCCTCGCCGGAGTCCTCGACGAACGGTGCGATCTCGTCGAGGGCGTTGCCCTCCTCGTCGAACGCCTTCGCCGCGAGCTCGCAGAGCCAGGAGCGGACGACCGAGCCCTGCATCCACAGGTGCGCGACCTTCGCGTTGTCGATGTCGTACTCGGAGGCGTCGAAGAGCGAGAACCCCTCCGCGTACGCCTGCATCATCCCGTACTCGATCCCGTTGTGGACCATCTTCACGTAGTGGCCGGCGCCGACCGGGCCGAAGTGGTTCCAGCCCGGGCCGTGCTGCTCGGTCTTCGGCGGGGCGAGGACATCGAGGATCGGCGCGACGCGCTTCACGGAGGCCGCGGGGCCGCCGACCATCATGCAGTAGCCGACCTCGAGGCCCCACACGCCGCCGCTCGTGCCGACGTCCATGTAGTCGATCCCGAGCGGCTTCAGCGCCGCCGCCCGCGCCTTGTCGTCGGTCCAGCGCGAGTTGCCGCCGTCGATGATCGTGTCGCCCTTCTCGAGGAGCTTCGCGAGCTTGTCGACCGCGTCCTGCGTGATCTGCCCGGACGGGACCATGAGCCACACCGTGCGGGGGGCGTCGAGCTTCTTCACGAGGTCGGCGAGCGACGTCGCCGGCCGCGCGCCGGCCTCCTTCGCCTTCGCGCGCGCCTCCTTGGACGGGTCGAAGGCGACGACGTCGTGGTCCGAGTCGCGCTTGATGCGGGCGACCATGTTGCCGCCCATCCGGCCGAGGCCGACGAAGCCGATCTGCGCCATGTCTTAGAGGAGTCCTTGTACGCGGGTGGTCAGGTGCTTGACGGCGGCCACCGGGTCCTCCCCGAGCGTCACGCGCTCGGCGGGGAGGCCGTGATGGCGGAGGGTCTCGAGGTCGCCGATGGCCTGCGCGGCCTTGAGCGTCTCGAAGTCGTAGTCCTGCCCGGGGATCTCGACGCCGGCCGCCGCGCCGTGCACGAGCTGGAGGAAGCGGCCGTGCTTGGGCCCGCCCTTGTGGAGCTGCCCGGTCGAGTGCAGGAAGCGCGGCCCGTAGCCGAACGTCGTCGTCGCCTGCGTCGCGTCGCGGATCGCCGCGCGGAGCTCGGCGATCGCCGCGTCGAACTGCTCCGACGGGGCGACGTAGGCCATGATCGCGACGTACGACGGCGGGCCGGCGGCCGCGAGCAGCTCCTGCAGCTCGTGGTCGTGCGCGTCCGGCTGCGCGGGCGTGCGCGCCTCCAGCGCCTTGGCCGTGTTGTCCTTCGCCTCCTGCACGTTCGGCTGGTCGAACGGGTTGATCCCGAGGACCCACCCGGCGACGGCCGTCGCGAACTCGGCGGTGAAGAAGAGGCCGCCGAGGTCCTCGGCGAGGGACGCGGGCGAGAACCTCGTCGTGATCGTCGCGTGGCCCGCCGCGGCGAGCTCGGTCATGAGCGCGGCGCGGGCGAGGTCGCCCTCGGACGGCTCGCCGTCGCTGCGCTCGAGGTGGACGAACACGCGGTCCTGCCCGTAGCCGGCGACGGCGCCGAGCGGCTCGTCGGCGACCGGGAGGATCCCGACGGCGTTCTCCCCGTGCTCGGGGTGCTCGTTCGTCTTGCCGGTCGACTCGGCGACGAGCTGCTCGACCCACAGGCCGAAGGACTGCAGCGGCTCGTCGATGAGGAAGGTGAGCTTGTCGCGCCCGCGGGCCGAGAGCTCACCGAGGGCCGCGCCGAGCCACAAGGCGGCGTGCTCGACCCGGGTGTCGATCGGGCGGGCCGCCGCGGCCGCGATGCCCGCGCCCTGGAGCAATCCCCGGATGTTCGCGCCCATGAGCGCGCCGGGCACGAGCCCGAAGTACGACAGCGCGCTGTAGCGCCCGCCGATGTCGGGGTCGTTGAGGAAGGTGCGCCGGAAGCCGTGCTCCGTCGCGAGGTCGACGAGCTTGGACCCGGGGTCGGTGATGGCGACGAAGTGCGTGCCGTCCGGCTGCAGGGCGTGGAAGTGGGCGAAGGCGCTGAGCGTCTCGATCGTCCCGCCCGACTTCGTGGCGACGACGTAGAGCGTCGTGTCGGGGTCGGTGACCGCCTCGACGTCGAGCACGGCCTGGGCGTCGGTCGAGTCGAGGACGTGCAGGTGCGGGTACCCGGCCTGGAAGCCGAACGTCCGGCGCAGGACCTCGGGGGCCAGCGAGCTGCCGCCCATGCCGAGGAGCACGACGTCGAGGATGCCGGCGTCGCGGACCTCGTCCGCGAACGCGATCAGGTCGTCCGCCTCGGGCAGCAGCCGGTCGGCGATGTCGAGCCAGCCGAGCCGGTCGGCGACCTCGGGCTGCCCCGCCGGCCCCCAGACCGTGTCGTCGCGTCGCCAGATGCGGGCGACGATGTCGTCCTCGGCGGCGACGAGCAGGCGCGCGTCGACCGCCTCGGCGACGCCGTCCGGGAGGTGGGCCGTGAGCGTCTCGGGGACCGCCGTCATGCGAGCTCGCCGCGCTTCTTCTCGATGCCCTCGAGGAGCGACTCCATCGGGGTGACGAACGCGGCGATGCCGTCGGTGAGGAGCTTCGCGGTGACGTCGTCCATGTCGATGCCGGCGCCGGCGAGCGCGTTCAGGTCGTGCGTCGGGTCGAGCTCGACCGTCGGCCCGTCGGGGCTGACCGACCCGTGGTCGGCGGCCGCCTTGAGCGTCGCCATCGGCATCGTGTTCACCGTCTCCGGGCCGATGAGCCCGTCGACGTAGAGGACGTCGGAGTAGGCGGGGTTCTTCGTCCCCGTCGAGGCCCACAGCGGGCGCTGCACCGGCGCGCCGGCCGCCTTCAGCTCGGCGAACCGCTCACCGTGGAAGATCTCCTTGTATCTGCGGTACGCCGCGCGGGCGTTCGCGAGCCCGGCCTTCCCGGCGAGCGCCTCGTGGCCGAGGGCCTCCAGGCGCTTGTCGACCTCGCTGTCGACGCGGGAGACGAAGAACGAGGCGACCGACTGCACGTCGAGCGACTCGCCCGCGGCGTGACGCTTCTCGAGGCCCTTGATGTACGCCTCCGCCACGTCGGCGTACGCGTCGACCGAGAACAGCAGCGTGACGTTGACGTTGATGCCCTCCGAGATCGCCGTCTCGATCGGGCCGAGGCCGGCCGGGGTCCCCGGGATCTTGATCATGAGGTTCGGGCGGTCCACCCGCTGCCAGTACTCCCGGGCCTGCGCGATCGTCTTGTCCGCGTCCTCGGCGAGGTCCGGGTCGACCTCGAAGGAGACGAACCCGTCGGTGCCGCCGGACGCGTCGAAGACCGGGCGCAGGATGTCGGCCGCGTCCTGCACGTCCTTGATCGCGAGCCCCTGGTAGATCTCCCGCGCGTCCTTGCCCTCCTTGGCGAGCTCGGCGAGCTGCTCGTCGTACTCCTCGACGCCGAGGATCGCCTTCTCGAAGATCGCGGGGTTCGAGGTCAGGCCGCGGAGCGAGTACTCGTGGGCCATCGACTCGAGCTCTCCGGTCTCGATGAGACCACGGCTGATCTGGTCGAGCCACACCGAGGTCCCGGCCTTCGTGATGGCGTCGAGGTGGGCGTTCACGGTGGTGTCGGTCTGGCTCATGAGGGGGCTCCTGGTGTGGTGGGGGCGGGCGGCGGGGAGGATTCGATCGCGGCGACCTGGGCGAGGCGCCGGACGTGGCGCTCCTCCCCGCTGAAGGTCGCGCCGGCGAAGGCGGTGACGAGCGCGTCGGCGAGCGCGGGGCCGATGACCCGCGCGCCGAGGCAGAGGACGTTCACGTCGTCGTGCTGAACGCACTGCGCCGCCGAGTAGGTGTCGTGGCAGCAGGCGGCACGGATGCCGCGGACCTTCGTCGCGGCGACCGCGATGCCGGCGCCGCTGCCGCAGACGACGATCGCGCGCTCGTGCGTGCGATCGAGGATCGCGGAGGCGGCGGCGAGCGCGGCGACGGGGTAGTCGTCCCAGGTGCCGAGCTCGTCGGCCTCGTGGCCGGCGGCGGTGACGGCGGCGAGGATCGCGTCGCGGAGCGGGACGCCGGCGTGGTCGAAGGCGACGGCGATCCTCATGCGCGGGACCTCGCGCCGAGCTCGGTGCGGGCGAGCAGCGCGGCCCCGCGCACGCCGGCGCTGCCGTGGTGGCGGGCGATCCGGATCGTCGTCGCGGTCCCGATGCCGGGGAGGACGAGCGGCCACGCGGCGGCGATGGCGGGCTGCAGCAGCAGATCGCCGGCCGCCGAGACGCCGCCGCCGACGACGACCTCGTTCGGGTCGAAGGCGTTGATGAGGTTCGCGATGCCGACGCCGAGGCGGCTGCCGAGGATGCGGAACGCCTCGATCGCGTCGGCGTGGCCCTCCTGCGCCGCGGCGAGGGCCGCGCGCCCGTCCGCGTAGCCCCGGGCGTGCGCGAGCCCGTCGAGGACCCGGCCGGCCGCGTGGGCCTCGAGCGAGGCGGGCTGGGGGAAGGTCGGCTGCCCGGCGGGGGCGCCGTCGGTGAGGTCGGCGGCGACGATGAGGTGGCCGAGCTCGGGGGCCGCGCCGGTCGCGCCGCGGAAGATGCGACCGCCGATGATGACCCCGCCGCCGACGCCGGTGCCGACGGTGAGCATGGCGAGGACGTCGACGACGACCTCGCCGGTCCGGTCGTCCGTCGCCTCCGCGAGCGCTGCGACGGTCGCGTCGTTGTCGACGACGACCTCCAGGCCGGTGCGGTCGCCGAGGACCTTGCGCAGCGGGACGTCCTTCAGCGGGACGTTGACGGACGACCGGGCCGTCCCCGTGGCGAAGTCGATGACCGACGGCGCGCCGATGCCGACCAGCGCGTCGCGGTCGCCGTCGGCGGCCTCGGTGATCGCCTGCGTGAGCTGATCGAGCAGCGCGTCGGTGCTCCCGGTCTCCGTCCGCACCTCGTTCGGGGTGGACAGGTCCGCGCCGTCCAGGACGGCGGTGGCGACCTTCGTGCCGCCGATGTCCACTCCTATGCAGCGCTGCGCCAACGATGCTCCGATGTGAGATGGGATACCCGTACTTCGATCCTAGACACCTCGGGCTCCGATCTCGTGAGGATTCCGCGAGCTTCAGGCGCGCACCGGCTCCAGGAAGCCCGTGACGCTGCGCATCCGGCCGTCCGCGTCGAGCGTCGCGAAGTCGATGCCGAGGGCGATCGGGTCGCCGCCCTCCGGCCCGAGGTGCCAGCTGAAGCGGACGCGGTCGTGGTGGGCGTCGGGGCCCGAGGCGAGGGTGAAGCGGTGGCCCGGGAACTGCGCCTGGACGCCCGCGATCATCGCGTCGATGCCGTCCGTGCCGGTCCCCGCCATCTGGGGGTCGAGGTAGTCGGCGTCGGCGGCGAAGACGCGGGTGACGAGGGCGCGCCGGGCGGCGTCGTCGGTCTCGTTCCAGGTCTGCAGGTAGGTGTCGACGAGGGTCGTGATGTCGGTCATGGGCCGGAAGATCGCTCGCGGCGGCCGTCGCGTCGATGACCTGCGAGGTAAGCGCCGGGCCTCCGGGCCGGCGATACGGTCCGGCCATGACCGAGACCGCGGTGACGGGGCGGCGCGTGGGGGACCTGCTCAGGGACTGGCGGGTCCGGCGGCGGCTGAGCCAGATGGCGCTCGCGCTGGAGGCCGGGGTCTCGGCGCGGCACGTGTCGTTCGTGGAGACGGGACGGGCGCGGCCGAGCGCCGAGATGATCCTGCAGCTCGCCGAGCGGCTCGACGTCCCCCTGCGCGAGCGCAACCGGCTGCTGCTGGCCGGCGGGTTCGCGCCGGTCTACGGGCAGGCGGACCTCGACGAGGCGCAGCTCGGCGAGGGCAACCCGGTGCGCACGGCCCTGGACCGGCTGCTCGCGGCGCACGACCCGGCGCCGGCGCTCGCGGTCGACCGCCACTGGGGCCTCGTCGCGGCGAACCGCGGGGTGGGGTTCCTGCTCGCCGGCCTGACCGGGGAGCTCGTCGCGCCGCCGGTGAACGTCCTGCGGCTCAGCCTGCACCCGGACGGCCTCGCGCCGCGGATCGTGAACCTCGCGCAGTGGCGCGGGCACGTCCTGCACCGGCTCGGGCGCCAGGCGCAGCAGACCGGCGACCCGGCGCTCGCCGCGCTGCACGCCGAGCTGCTCGCGCTGCCCGGCGGGGAGGACGCGAGCGCGCACGAGGAGCACGCGGACCTCTTCGTCCCGCTGCGGCTGCGGGCGGACGGCGGCGAGCTCACGTTCCTCTCGACCGTGACGACGTTCGGCACCGCGACCGACGTGACCCTCGCCGAGCTCGCGGTGGAGACGTTCCTGCCGGCGGACGCGGCGACCGCGGCCGCCCTCAGGGCCGCGCTGCCGCCAGCGCCGTGATCATCCGCGGCAGGTCGGCGGGCTCGGTGATCGCCGTGAGGACGAACGTCGTGATGCCGCCCGCGTGGAACTCGGCGAGCCGCTCGCCCATCGCGGCCTCGTCGCCGAACAGGAAGATCTCGTGCATGAGGTCCTCGTCGACGAGCTCGAGGGCCTTCGCGCGGTCGCCGCCGTGCCACGCCGCCGCGACGGGGTCGATCTGCTCGGCGAACCCGAGCCAGCGGAAGAACTCGGTGTAGACGGGGACCGTCCCGTAGGCGCAGAACATCCACTTCGCGAGGCCCATCGCCTCGTCGGCGGGCTTCGGGATGCAGAAGAAGCGGCAGACGAGCTCCTTGTCCGGCGCGCCGAACGCGTCGGCGACCTGGCGGGCCCCGCTCACCGGCAGCCAGTTCGTGAACGCGCCGTCGGCGACCTCGGCGGCGAGGCCGAGCATCTTGCCCCGCAGTGCGGCGAGGACGATCGGGATCTCGTGCTCGGGTCTGGTCTCGAGCTTGAAGCCACCGAGCCCCCGCTCGCCCGCGAGGACCGGGCGCAGCTGCTCGACGGCCTCGCGGACCTTCGACAGCGGCTTGACGAACGGGACGCCGTTCCAGCGCTCCACGATGACGTTCGACGAGGAGCCCAGGCCGAGGACGAAGCGCCCCTCCGAGGCGTCGGCGAGGGCCGCGGCGTGCTGGGCGAGGACGGCCGGCCCGCGCGTGAACGGGTTGACGATCCCGGTGCCGAGGCGGACGCGGTCGGTCACCGCGGCCGCGAGCGCGAGCGGGGTGAAGCCGTCCGGTCCGGCGGTCTCGCCGGTCCAGAGGTCGTCGAAGCCGGCCGCCTCCGCGGTGCGGTAGAGGTCGGCGTGGTGGGCGAGCGGGACGCCGGTGAACGGGACGGTCAGGCCCCAGCGCAGGTCGGGCATGGGGCGAACCTACCCGGGTCGGTACGGTGCGCGCGTGGAGCCGCTCGAGGGCATCGCCGCCGCCGACGCCCTGCTCGGGCGGCCGTTCCCGCTGCCCGCCGAGCCGCTGCCGCTCCCGCGCTGGGTCGAGGTCCGCGCGGTCGACGGCGGCGCCGAGGTCGAATGGAACCTCGACGACAGCCGGGCGCAGGCGCCGGGACGGCTCGCGCTCTTCGCCGGGCCGTTGCCGCCGCCGGACCAGCTCGGGCCCGGGGCCGAGCGGACGACGACGGAGGCGGGGTGGACGATCGCCCGCGCGCCGCTCGCCGAGGCGCAGCCGTCGCTGCGCCCGGTCGTCCAGGTGACGTGGGCCGCGGAGGGCCTGCATCTCCGGCTCACCGGCCAGGGCCCGTGGGAGCTCGCGGCGCTCCTGCGGGTGGCGCGCTCGGTCCGCTGACGCCGTAGCCTCGGCCGCCCGATGCCGGTCGCCGCCGTCCTCATCGCCCTCCTCGCCGGGCTCCTCTCCGCCGTCGGCGGGGCCGCCGGCGTGCCGGCCGCCGACGCGTCCACGACCCAGGAGTCGCTCTTCCAGGACGACAACCTCCTCCTCTACCGCGGCGACGCGACGGCCGACGCGACGCTCCGCGAGCTCCGCGGGCTCGGGGTGACGATGGTCCGCGTCACCGTCCCCTGGCGCGCGTTCGCCCCCGCCCACCGCGCCCGCACCCGGCCCGCCGCCTTCACCGACGCCACGGACCCGGCGCAGTACGACCCGATCGTCTTCGACCTCCACGACCACCTTCTCCGCGTCGCGGCGCGGCTCGGTATGAAGGTCCTCTTCAACGTCACCGGCGGCGCGCCCGCCTGGGCGACCGGCCGCCGCGACGGCCGCTTCGTGAGCCTCCAGTACAAGCCGGACGCGAGGGCCTTCCGCCAGTTCGTGCAGATGCTCGGCACGCGCTACGACGGGCGCCACCGCGACGAGAACCAGGGCGGCGCCGAGATCCCGCGGGTGTCGGCGTGGTCGATCTGGAACGAGCCGAACCAGGGCGCGGGGCTGCAGCCCCAGTGGGAGCGCGACCGCCACGGCCGCCTCGTCCCCGTCGCGCCGCGGATCTACCGCGGCCTCGCGCAGGCGATGCTCAGCGCGCTGCGGGCGACCGGGCACGGCGGCGACACGATCCTCCTCGGCGAGACCGCGCCCCGCGGGGTGGACCGCCGCACGACGACGGGCAGCCTGCGCCCGGTCCCGTTCCTCGCCGGGCTCCTGTGCCTGGACGCCGCGACGCTGACGCCGCTCACCGGGCAGGCCGCCCGCGACCAGGCGTGCGACCTGCGCAGCGCGTCGCGGCGGCTCGCGGTCACCGGCTACGGCCACCATCCGTACTCGATCGTCTCCTCGCCGGCGACGCCCGACCCGGACGCCCGGGACATCACGCTCGCCGACGAGGCGCGGCTCGGCCGCCTGCTCGACGCCGGCGCCGCGCGGGGTCTCCTGCCGCCGCGCCTGCCCTACTGGTGGACGGAGTACGGCTGGCAGACGCGCCCGCCCGACCCCGTCCGCGGCGTGGACCCGGCGGCGCAGGCGCAGTGGCTCGCCGAGGCCGAGGCCCAGACCCGGGCGGACCCGCGGACCGCCGCGCTCGGGCAGTTCCTCCTCGTCGACGACCTGCCGCGCGACGAGCCCGGGGCGACGCTCGAGCGGCGCTGGGGCACCTACCAGAGCGGCCTCGAGCTCGCCGACCGCACCCACAAGCCGGGCTACGACGCCTACCGGCTGCCGTTCGTCCTGACGGGGACGCGGGCGTGGGGCCTCGTCCGGCCCGTCGCCGGCGGCGCGGCCACCGCGACGGGGGCCGGGGCGACCGTCCAGCTCGAGCACGCGCCGGCCGGCAGCGACGCGTTCACGGACGTGGGGGAGCCGGTGCCCGTGGCCGCCGACGGGACGGTGACGACCACGATGGGCCCCGTGGAGCCGGGCCGCTACCGCTTCCGCTGGAGCCCGCCGGAGGCCGGGGCGGCGCCGGCCGGCGGGCTCGCCGGCCTGCTCCACCCCGGTGCGGGCACCTCCGCCGCGCCCACCTTCACGAGCGCGGTCGCCACGGTCGCACCGGCCTGAGCGGTTCGGATAGGGTCGCCAGCGTGGACACCAGCAAGCTCAGCCGGGGGGAGCTCATCGCGGTGGCGGGCGGCCTCGCCCTGCTCATCGGCATCTTCCTCAAGTGGTACGCGTCGGTCAGCGTCAACGCGACCATCGCGGGGCACGACGGCATCGGCAGCTACAGCGGGTGGCAGGTCCATCACACGATCCGCTACCTGCTCGTGCTCGCGGCGATCGCGCCCCTGATCCTCGCCTACATCATCCTCCGCGACCACCAGCTCAGCTGGCCGCGCGGCGAGATGACGGCGGTCATCGCGATCGTCACGATCGGCCTCGTCTTCTACAACGGCATCATCGACCGCCCGGGCGACCCGTCGGGCGAGATCAACCTGCGCATCGGCTGGTATCTCTCCTTCCTCGGGGCCTTGATGATGCTCACCGGCAGCGTCATGCGCCAGCAGGAGAGCGAAGTCGTCCGCAAGCCCCCGGGCGTCATGTAGGCGGCGGTTCGGGGACAATCCCCGGACCGTCCCCAACGAAGGATCTCCATACCGATGACCGAGAACCCCTCGCTCGGCCGGCCCGACCGCAACATCGCGCTCGAGCTCGTCCGCACGACCGAGGCCGCCGCCCTGGCCGCCGCCCGACTGATCGGCATGGGCGACAAGATCGCCGCCGACCAGGCCGCCGTGGACGCGATGCGCATCGTCCTGGACACCGTCGCGATGGACGGCGTCGTCGTCATCGGAGAGGGGGAGAAGGACGAGGCGCCGATGCTCTACAACGGCGAGCAGATCGGCGACGGCACCGGCCTGGCCGTCGACATCGCCGTCGACCCGCTCGAGGGCACGACGCTCACCGCGAAGGGCATGCCGTCCGCGCTCTCGGTCATCGCGCTCGCGCCCCGCGGGGCGATGTTCGACCCCGGCCCGTGCGTCTACATGACGAAGCTCGCGGGCGCCGGCGACATCGCCGACCTCCTCGACCTCGACCGCCCGATCGGCGAGACGCTCGGACTCGTCGCCGACCGCCGCGACGTCGACATCCGCGACCTCACGGTCGTCGTCCTCGACCGCCCGCGCCACGACGAGGGCATCGCCGCGATCCGCGAGGCGGGCGCCCGCATCCGCCTCATCGCCGACGGCGACGTCTCCGCCGCGCTGCTCGCCGCGAGCCCGCGCTCGCCGGTCGACCTGCTGTGGGGCGTCGGCGGCACGCCGGAGGGCGTCATCTCGGCGGCCGCGCTGAAGAGCATGGGCGGCGCCATCGTCACCCGCCTGTACCCCCGCGACGAGGCCGAGCGCCAGGCGGCGGTCGAGTACGGCCGGACGCACGCCGACTACGACCTCGACCGTCAGATGACCCAGGACGACCTCGTCGCCGGCGACGACTGCTTCTTCAGCGCGACCGGCGTCACCGACGGCGACGTCCTGCAGGGCGTCCGCTACCAGGGCCGCCGCTCGGCGACGACGGAGTCGCTCGTCATGCGCTCGCGCTCGGGCACGACGCGCCGCATCGTCGCGACCCACAACCGCGAGAAGCTCCGCGAGTACAACGGCGAGCGCTACGGCTGAGCGCCGAACGCTCGGCTGCGCCGAGGTTCGGTCGGAGGTTCCTCGCCCAGGGGCTCGGACCCTCCAGGCCTCGCCGGGTTCGGGCGGCGCGGGTGGCTACGCCGCCCGCGCGTCCCGGTCCCGCTGCTTCTCGGGCTCCGGGGTCTCCTCGAGCGTGTCCGGCGCGGCGTAGCGGCCGGTGATCGACTCCTCGAGCTCGCGGCTGACGAGCCGGCGGAGGAAGCCGTACGTCACGAGGACGTGGATGCGGGACTGCGTGTTCGTGTAGACCGTCCGGCTGAGCCAGTGGGCGATCTGGGGATAGAAGTTCGCGACCTCGACCTCGACGTTCACGCGCTCGATGCCGTCACCGACCTCGCCGCGACGGCGGACGTCGATCTCGAGGTACCCGTCGGCTCCGCGGCCGGGGCGCGCGACGAGCAGCCCCTTCTCGATCGGCCAGCGGACGATCCCGCGCTCGGCGTTCATCTCGTACTCGGGGCAGCCGAAGCTCAGCAGGACGAGCGGGCTGCGGAGGAGGACGACGTCGCGCCCGTCGTCGCGGTACTCCACGCGGATGAGGCCGAGCGTGCAGCGGCTGAGGAACGACCAGTACGTCCGGGCGAGCCGCTCGAGCGTCGACGGGGTCCACAGGCCGCCGAACGCGTCGATCGGCAGGTCGATGTCGGCCGACTGGATCGAGTGGACGGCACCGTCGGCGCCGACCCCCGTGTCGTCGGTGGGATCGTGGACGACAGCCCCCTTGATGACCGCCGTATGCGGCTTCAGGCGGACGACGAGGGCGACCACGCCGGCCACGACGGCGGCCAGCGCGGCGAACAGGGCGGCGGGCTTCATGACCCGTCCATCATGACGCCTATGCCTTCGCGAGGGCGGCCCGGACGGCGTCCTCGAACCCGAGCGGGGTGTCGTTGATGCCGGGCGGCGGGGGCTCCCGGACGACGGTCTCGGCGCTCAGCCCGTCGACGAGGGGCCGGACGAGCCCGACCTCGATCGGGGTGAAGAGCGCGACCCAGTGCGACGACAGCCGCGGGGTCAGCACGGGCACCTTGAGGATGAGCGGCGGCCTGCGGTCCGCGACGGCGGCGAAGCGCCCCATCATCTCCCGGTAGGTCAGGACGTCGGCACCGCCGAGCTGCACCTCGGGCGGGGCGGAGGGCCGGTCCGACAGCGCGGCGAGGGCCGCGACGACGTCGCCGATGGCGATCGGCTGCGAGCGGGTGTCGACCCACTTCGGGGTGAGCATCAGCGGCAGGCGGGTGACGAGGTGGCGGACGATCTCGAACGAGGCGCTGCCGGCGCCGAGGACCATCGCGGCCCGCGCGTAGACGAGCTCCGGGACGCGTTCGCGGAGCAGCTCGGCGACCTCGTGCCGGCTGCGCAGGTGCTCGGAGGTCTCCTCCTCGCCCTCGCCCGCGCCCTCCAGGCCGCCGAGGTAGATCGTGCGGGGGACGCCGGCGCGCGCGACGGCGTCCCCGAACGTCCGCGCCCCACGGCGGTCGTTCTCGGCGAAGTCGCCCTTCCCGCCGCGCCCCATGGAGTGCACGAGGTAGTAGGCGACGTCGGCGCCCGCGAGCGCCGCGTCGAGGCCGTCGCCGCTGAGGACGTCCCCCTCGACGAGCTCGACGCCGTCGGGCAGCTTGCCACGCGCGCGGCTGCGGTCGCGGACGAGCGCGCGGACCGCGTGGCCCCGCTCGAGCAGGACGGGGGCGAGCATGCCCCCGACGTAGCCGGTCCCGCCGGTGAGCAGGATCGTCCGACGGTCGTCCGCATTCTGGTGCACGACGGAGGTACGTACCCGGAGATGACGAGGATGAGCCATGAACCTCCCAGGGCCGTAACGTCCGACAAAGCTGCGAGGAATCGTTCCACGCGCTGTTGAAGGACACCCCTCATGACCCGACCCGCCGCTCTCACGATCAAGGACGTCGCCGCGCAGACCGGCGTCGCCGCCGGCACGATCAGGATGTGGGAGCAGCGCTACGGCTTCCCCGAGCCCGGTCGCACCGCCGGCGGCTACCGCGTCTACAGCGAGGGGGACGTCGAGGCGCTGCGCCGCGTCGTCGCCTACCGCCACCGCGGGCTGTCGGTCCCGGCGGCGATCGAGCGGGCGGCCGAGTCCGGCGACAAGCCCGAGCAGCCGTCGATCTACGCGGCGGTCGCCTCGAGCGAGCACGGCGCCCGCCCGCAGATCCTCAAGAAGGGCACGCTCGTCGCGATCAGCCGCGCCATCGAGCACGAGGCGCTGGCCCAGGCGGCCACCCCGGTCCTCTTCGGCGCCTTCCAGCACGAGCCGTTCTACCGGGCCGTCGAGGCCCGCTACCGCTCGATCGCGCGCTACGCCGACGCGGCCGCGGTCTTCGCCGACTTCGCCGACGTCCGCCGCGAGGAGGGGGCACCGGCCGAGCTGCCGATCGGCCCCGACGACAAGCTCGGCAACGAGTGGGCGGTCATCGTCGACGCGCCCGGGTACTGCGCCTGCCTGCTCGCCTGGGAGGTGCCGGGGATCACCGAGCCCGGTGACCCGGACGACCTCAGCCGGCGGTTCGAGGCGATCTGGACGCTCGACCCGGTCGCCACCCGGCGGGCCGCGGTCGCCGCCGCCCGGCTGGCGACGAAGACGTGCCCGGAGCTCGGCCGCGAGCTCGAGGCCGCCCTCGAGGACCGGCCGCTCGCGCTCGACACCCCCGCGCCCGGCCTCACGGCGCTGACGAACCGGATGGTCGCGTACCTCGACGCGGCCGACTGACGCCGCCCGGCGTCAGCGCAGCAGCTCGATCTCCACGGGCGTCCCGGCCGCGAGCTCGCCCGGGCCGGCCGGGATGCGCGCGAGGCCGTCCGCCCCGCGCATCGAGGTGAGGACGTGCGAGCCCTGCGGCCCCGTGAGCGCGGCGTGTCCCGCGTCGTCGAAGTGGATGCGCACGAGCTCGTCGCGGCCCTCGTTCCGCGGCACCGCCTCCGCCAGGGGGGCCTGGACCCGCCGCGCGGCCGGGTCCGCGCCCTGCAGCGCCCGCAGGGCCGGCCGTACGAAGAGGAGGAAGGTCACCATCGCGCTCACCGGGTTGCCGGGGAGGCCGAAGACGAGCTGCTCACCCCGGGTGCCGAACCACGTCGGCTTGCCCGGCCGCAGCGCGACCCGCCAGAAGTCCTCGTCGACGCCGCACGCCTCGAGCGCGCCCTTGACGTGGTCGTGGGGGCCGACGGAGACGCCGCCGGAGAGGACGAGGACGTCGGCGTGCTCCAGCGCGGCCGCGATCGCGGCCCGCGTCGCCGCGGCGCTGTCCGGCACGTGGACGGGGAGGAGGGCCTCGCCCCCCGCCTCGGTCGCGAGCGCGACGAGCGTCAGCGCGTTGGAGTTGTGGATCTGGCCCGGCCCGAGCGCGGAGCCCGGGGGCACGAGCTCGTCGCCCGTCGAGAGCACCGCGACGCGGGGCCGCCGCGCGCAGGCGAGCGCGCCGGCGTGGGCGCCGGCGGCGATCCCGACGGCGGCGGCGTCGATCGTCGTCCCGGCGCGCAGGACGACCGTCCCGGCCCGCATGTCCTCGCCGGCGCCGCGGACGTTCTGCCCGGGCGCGACGTCGGCCTCGAGCGTGACGGTGCCGTCCTCGTGCTCGTCGGTGCGCTCGACCATGATCACCGCGTCGGCGCCCTCGGGGAGCATCGCGCCGGTCGAGATCCGCACCGCCGTGTCGCCCGTCACGGCGACGGGGGAGGGGGTGCCCGCCCGCGACTCGCCCGCGACCCGCAGCCGCCGCCCGGCCGGAGCCGCCTGGATCGCGAAGCCGTCCATCGCGCTGTTCGTGAACGGGGGCACGTCGCCGCCCGCGCGCACGTCGGCGACGAGGACCCGGCCGAGCGCCGCCGAGAGGGGGACCGTCTGCGCCGGGAGCAGCGCCACGGCGGCGAGCACCCGGGCGCGGGCGGTCTCGACGTCGAGGAGCGCTGTCGCGGTCATGGGGCCATTGTGACGGGAAGGCGTCGGGGGCGGCTGGTATCCATCCCTCGATGCCCGACCGGTCCACCCCTCACGGCCGCCGCCCGCGACCGGTCGCCGGTCTGCCCGCGGTCGACGGCGTCGCCGTGGCCAAGGGCTGGCTCCTCGAGCTGCTCGCCCGCACCCCGCTGCACGCCGTGGCCCGGATCCCCGCGGCGCTCCTCGCCCGCGAGGCTCCGGACCTGTGCGTTGCAGTGGCCGCGGCCGTCGCCTCCGACGCGGCGCTCGAGCGGCTCGCGACGGGGGACGGGGCCGTGCTCGCCGCCCGGGCCGGCGCGCTGACCGGGGCGACCGCCTCGGCCGACGTCGTCGCGGGGATCGACGCGCTGCGCTCGGTGCTCCATCGCGCGCTGCGGACCGAGGAGGACGCGGCGCTCGCCGCGGACACCGGGGACCGCCTCGCCCACGTCTGCGCGCTCGTGACCGGCCTCGCGCTCGGCGCCGGGGCGAGCGCCGCGACCGAGCCGGAGCCGGAGCCGGAGCGCGCTCCCGATCCCGCGCCGCCGCGGCACACCGCGCCGCGGCTCGTGCCGCCCGAGCCGGCGGGCCGCGTCGTCGTCGCCCAGGACCTGCGCGCCGACGCGCCCCACCGTGAGGCGCTCGACCGGGCCCTCGCCGAGGCGGGCCACCACCCGGTCACGGCGCTGGCGATCGAGATCGATGACCGCGAGCGGCTCGCGGCCCTGGAGGACGGCGGCGACCTGCTGCCGGTCCTGGCACCGCTCGAGGACGCGCTCGTCGCGGGCGGTGAGCCCGACGACGTGCTCGTGCGCGAGCAGCCCGGCCGCTGGTGGCTCATCGCCCCGCGGACCGGGACGGACGCCGCCCGCGTGCTCGCCGGGCGCCTGAGCGGGATCGTCGGCGCGCACGCGCCGGTGCGGCACGGCGTCCCGCTGACGGCGTCGATCGGCGTCGCCGTCTTCCCGGACGACGGCGCCGACGCCGACGCGCTGCTGGAGCACGCCGACCAGGGCGTCTTCACCGCCCGGGCGCTCGGCGTGCCGATCGCCTAGCTCGTCGCGGCGGCCTTCGGCAGCCGCACGGCCCCGATCGTGTCGACGCCGTCGAAGCCGAGCGCCTGCGCGGTGGCGGAGGTGAGGTCCCAGCTCGCGCCGTTCGCGAACGGGCCGCGGTCGATGACGGGCACGGTGATGCTGCGCCCGTTGTAGTAGACGGACACGAGCGTCCCGCAGGGCAGGCCGCGGTTGGCGACGCCGAGCGTGTCCTCCTGGAGGACCTGGCCGCAGGCGGTCTTCTTCCCGAAGAACCCCGGGCCGTAGAAGGAGGCCTTCGCCTGGCGGTAGACCGTGACCGCGGTGACGCCGGTCGACGTGACGGTGGCCGAGGCGGCGCTGGCCCCGCTCGGCGCGCTGATCGCGCGGACGGGGAAGCGGCCGATGTGGCGGGTGCGCCAGACGGCGTCGAAGCTGCCGCCGGAGGTCGTCGTCGCGGTGGCCGCGGTCACCCAGCGGCCGTCCTTGCGCTGCGTCTGCACGGCGACCCTGCGGCCGGACTGCCCGTGGGCCATGGTCCCCTGGACGTGGAGGCTGCGGCCGAGGATCGACGCGGTCTGGACGAGCAGCGTGCCGCCGTCGGCGGTCGCCGGCGTCGCCTGGGTGGCGGGGGCGGGCTGGACGCCGGTCGGCGTGCCGAAGCCGGCACCGCCGTCGGCGGCGACCGCGGTGGTCGTGGGGATGGCGACGCACGTCAGCGTCACGGCGCAGGCCGCGCGCAGTCGCGCAGGGGTGGGACGGATCACAATGGCCTTCAGGTCGTTCGCTCGGATGCCTACGAGGTGAGCTGACGGGCTCGCGCAGAACGATCAGCGCTACGGCTCGGATGAGCCGATTCGCCCCGGCGGCCAGTGGGTCTGACCGCAGTGGTTCCCCCGTCCCCTGTCCGCTTGGCGAACAGGGGTTCGGCGACTTCTTGTGGGGCAGCTTACCCCGCGAGCGGCGTCATGTCACTCGCGGGTGCCCGCGACGCCCGGCTCAGGGCTTCGGGATGCGGCGCAGGATCGCCTTCGCGACCCCCGCGCCGGCCTGCGCGACGTCCTCCGCCGCCTTGCGGGCCATGCCGACGACGTCGACGCCCTCGTCCTTCGCCGCGGGCCGCTCGCGGGACGGCGCGCCCGCCGGCGGCGGGGCGAACGGCGCGCCCGGCATCGTGGCGGGCTCCGGGTGGTCGAGCGGCCGCTCGGGCGGCGCCGGGATCGGGGCGACCTTCGCCTTCGCCGGTGCCTTCGGCCTGGCGGCGGCCTTCGGCTTGGGCTTGGGCTTGGCGGCGGCCTTCGGCTTGGCGGCGGGCTTCGCCTCGGCCGCCGGCTTCGCCTTGGCGGCGGCGGGCTTCGGCTTGGCGGCGGCCGGCGCCGCCTTCGCGGCGGGCTTCGACCTGGCCTTCGGCGCGGGCTTCGCGGCGGGGGTGGGGCCCGCGGCGTCCTTCACCGGCGCCGCCGGCTTCGGCTTCGTCCCGGCGGCGACGGGCCCGCCCTTCGCCGCCTCCGACTCGGGGACGGGCTTCGGGGCTGCCTCGGTCGCCGCGCCGGCGCGGCGCGTGCTGCGCCGCTGCGGCCGGGTCCGTGGCAGGCCGGACATGACGTCCGGCCCGCTGTTTCCAGGCTTCTCGGTCTCGCTCACGGGTCAATCATCGCACCAGCCCTCAAGGCAGGCGAGATCGGGACCGATGGTCTGAGGAGAAGAAACCTCGCGGGGGCTGAAACCCGCGGGAGACAATCCCGTAGTACCTCCAGAGGAGGTCCGTACCGAGGGACGCGCCCGCTTTGCCTTGCCGCAGCGGAGCGACTACCATGGACGGTCCGCTCGGGACGGGTCCGGCGCCGTACGCCAGACCGCCCGACCGTCCTCGCCGTATTGCACCATGTAGGTCCGGGAGCCTTCGCCCCGGCAAACGAAACGGACGCCAATGTCAGTAGTGGAACTGCAGGAACTGGAAGAGATCAAGGGTCTCCTCAACCGGGGGACCCAGGTCGGCGTGCTCACGTTCGCCGAGATCGCCAAGGCGGTGTCCGAGCTGGATCTCGACGAGTCCGACGTCGAGGAGCTGCACGGCTTCCTCGAGAAGGCGGAGATCGAGCTCGTCGAGGAGATCGACCCGGCGACCCAGGTGACGAAGTCCGTCGAGCGCGCCCCCGACAAGCGCGGCCGCCGCAAGGCGAAGACGACGCTCGACCTGAAGCCGGACATGACGACCGACTCGCTTCAGCTCTTCCTGAAGGACATCGGCAAGGTCCGGCTGCTCACCGCCCAGGAGGAGGTCGACCTCGCCAAGCGCATCGAGCGCGGCGACCTCGACGCGAAGCAGAAGATGGTCGAGTCGAACCTGCGTCTCGTCGTCTCGATCGCGAAGAACTACCGCAACCAGGGCCTGCCGTTCCTCGACCTCATCCAGGAGGGGACGCTCGGCCTCGTCCGCGCCGCGGAGAAGTTCGACTACCGCAAGGGCTTCAAGTTCTCCACGTACGCGACCTGGTGGATCCGCCAGGCGATCGCGCGCGCCCTCGCCGACAAGGCCCGGACGATCCGCATCCCCGTCCACGTGGTCGAGAAGCTCAACAAGATCGGTCGCGCCGAGCGCAAGCTCGTCACGGAGCTCGGGCGCGAGCCCACCGCCGAGGAGATCGCCGAGGTCACCGGCATCGACCCTGAGGAGGTCGACTCGATCAAGCGCTCCGCGCAGGCCCCGGTCTCGCTGGAGAAGCCGGTCGGCGACGAGGAGGAGTCGGAGTTCGGCCAGTTCATCGCCGACGAGCGCGCCGAGTCCCCGTACGAGCGGGCGGCGGAGATCCTCACGAAGGAGGCGCTGCGCGAGGCGCTGGAGAACCTCTCCTACCGCGAGCGCCGCGTCCTCGAGCTCCGCTACGGGCTCGGCGGCGAGCACCCGCGCACGCTCGACGAGGTCGGCCGGACGTTCAACGTCACCCGTGAGCGCATCCGCCAGATCGAGAACCAGTCGCTGAAGAAGCTCCAGTCGCTGGCCGAGGCGCAGAAGCTTCGCGACGTCGCCTAGCGCGACCGCGCACGAGGTTGTCCCGGAGGGCCCCGAAAGGGGCCCTCCGTCGTTCCGTGGACGATGTGTCCCGCCGGCGAGCGTCCACGCGACACATAGTCGGTCGGATTTCGGACAAGTCGTCCGAGGTTCGTGCGGAGTCAGGACAAAGTGGCCAATGGTCTGGGGAAGGTTTCTCCGGAGCCGAGCGCTACGCGGAGCTGCGGCCCGGCTACCTCGCGCTCTACGGGGCGGACGTGGCGCTGCGCGCGGCCACGGCGGCTCCGGCGTCCTCAAGAACCTGAGCGCATCGGCCGATGCTGACCGGACCATGCTCGACGTCGACGCCGCCCTCCGCCACCTCGTCGCCGAAGGCGGCTCGGACCTGCACCTGAAGATCCCGTCGCCGCCGCTCATCCGCGTCGACGGCGGGCTGCGGCGCATCGAGGGCCTGCCCGTCCTCGAGGCGCAGGACACCGAGGACGTCGTGACCCACCTGCTCCGCGACCCGAACCGCCTGCAGGAGTGGCACGAGCACGGCGAGATCGACTTCTCCTACGCGATCCCCGGCGTCGCCCGCTTCCGCGTCAACGCCTTCCGCCAGCGCGGCGCGGCCTCGATCGTCGCCCGTGCCATCCCCGTCTCGATCCGGACGATCGAGGAGCTCGCGCTGCCGCCGGTCATCCAGGCGCTCGCCGAGGAGGAGCGCGGCATCGTCCTGCTCACCGGCACGACCGGCTCGGGCAAGTCGACGACGCTCGCCGCGATGATCGACCACATCAACTCGACGATGTCCAAGCACGTCGTCACGATCGAGGACCCGATCGAGTTCCTCCACACCGACAAGCGCTCGGCGATCAACCAGCGCGAGATCGGGCAGGACACCGCGTCGTTCAAGCAGGCGCTGCGCCGCGTCCTGCGTCAGGACCCGGACGTCATCCTCATCGGCGAGATGCGCGACGAGGAGACGGTCCACACCGCCCTCAGCGCCGCCGAGACCGGGCACCTCGTCTTCTCGACGGTCCACACCGTCGACGCGGCCGAGACGATCAACCGCCTCATCGACTTCTTCCCGCCGCACATGCACCAGCAGGTCCGCGCGATGCTCGCCGGCACGCTCAAGGGCGCGGTGTCCCAGCGGCTCGTGAAGAGCGCGTCCGGCCACGGTCGCGTCGCGGTCTGCGAGGTCCTGCGGATGACCGGCCGGGTGCGGGACATGATCATGGACCCGCAGCAGACGGGGAAGATCACCGAGGTCATCGCCGAGGGCGAGTACTACGGGATGCAGACCTTCGACCAGGCGCTCTTCAGCCACCTGAAGGCGGGCCGGATCACGATGGAGGAGGCGCTCGGCGCGGCGACGAGCCCGCACGACTTCAAGCTCCTCGTCGGGGCCGACGGGCGCCGGGGCACGACGATGGACGACCTCGCGCAGGCCGAGACGCAGCGCGCCGAGACGACGGGCGCCGCCGCCTCCGCACTGCGCTGAAGGCCGCCCGCGGAGGGAATCAGACCCGTTCTCAGCTCGGCGGGGTCCGTCCGCCGGGCCGGTACCGTCGACGGCCTTGGCGACCTCACCACTCCCGATCCACCATCACCACCCGGCCTCGGGCCCGGACCGCCGCGCGCTCCAGGCCCGCGCCGTCCTGCTCGCCCGGGTGGGGCTCGCCTGGCACGTGGCCGAGGCGGCGATCGCGCTCGTCGCGGGCATCGTGGCCTCGTCGGTCGCGCTCATCGGCTTCGGCGCCGACTCGCTCGTCGAGGTCGTCGCCGGGGTCGTGCTGCTCTGGCGGTTCGGCACGGCGCACCCCGCGGCCGAGCGCCGCGCGCAGCAGCTCATCGCCGCGTCGTTCCTGGTCATCGCCGCCTACGTCGGCGCCGAGGCGGTGCACGGCCTCGTGGACGGCCACCGGCCGGACGTGAGCGTCGTCGGCATCGTCCTGTCGGCCTTCACCGTCGTCACGATGCCGCTGCTCGCCCGCGCGAAGCACGCGAACGCCCGCCGCCTGCACTCCTCGGCGACCGCGTCGGAGGCGCGCCAGACGACGATCTGCGGCTACCTCTCGGGGGCCCTGCTCGTCGGACTCGTCGCGAACGCGGCGGCCGGCTGGTGGTGGGCGGACCCGGCCTGTGCGCTCGTCATCGCCGCGGCCTGCGTGCACGAGGCCCGCGGCGCCTGGCGCGGCGAGGCGTGCTGCACCGGCGGGTGCCCCTGAGGACCCCCCCCGGCCATCACTTCACTTGGTAAAGTGAAGGCATGGCCGTTGATGAGAGCTGTCCCGTCTGTCGCACCGCAGACATCGTCTGCGGCAAGTGGACGCTGCTCCTCATCCGGGACCTCGCTGCGGGCAACACGCGCTTTTGCGAGCTCGAGCGCTCGCTCTCCGGCATCAGCCCCCGCACCCTCTCGCTGCGCCTGCGAGCGCTGGAGGAGGAGGGGATCGTCGAGCGCCAGACGTACGCCGAGGTCCCGCCGCGCGTCGAGTACGCGCTGACCCCGAAGGGCCTCGCCCTGCTGCCGATCATCGACAGCATGCGCGAGTACGGCGAGCGCTGGCTCGCGCTGGAATGCGCCGGCGCCGCCGCCGTCGCGCTGGGGGACGTGTCCGTCCCCGCCGTCGCCTGACGCCGGCCGCGGCCTGACAGCCGGCTTGCAGGACGCAGGGTCCGCAACCCTGGGCGCCGAAACGGGTCCTAGAGACGAATGGATGCGCTCGGACCAGGACCGGCCCGCGAAGGGATGACCCGTAGGCGCGTGCTGAGGCTCGGCGTCGCCGGTGGCGTGGGCGCGCTGCTCCTCGGAGCCGAGGGGCCGGACGCGCTCGGGGCCCCGGCCGCCGCCGCGGCGACGCGCTCACGGGGCCTCGCGCTGCCCGCGGGCGCCGTGCCCGGGGGCGGACGGGCCGGCGCCGTCGTCGTGACGCCGGCCCCCTTCGACCTCGTGGGCCTGCGCGGTGTCGCCCTCGACGGCGCCCATGCGGAGCTCCGCGTCCGCCGGCGCGGCGGGTGGAGCCCCTGGGTCCCGCTCGGCGCCGGCACGAGCCACGCCCCGGACCGGCCCCGCGCGGTCCCGGCCTCGGACCCCGTGTGGGCGGGCGGCGCGGACGCGCTGCAGCTCCGCGCGCGCCGCCGGCTCACCGGCGGGCGTCTCGCGCTCGTCACGGTGGGGGAGGGGGCGATCCCGGCTCCGGCCGCGCACGCGGGCCTGCGCGCGGCGGCCGGGTCCGACGGCGGCGCCGCCCCGCGGCAGGCGGCCGCGCCGACGATCGTGCCGCGCGCCGCGTGGGGCGCCGACGCGGTGCCGCCGCGCGCCGCCCCGAGCTACGGCGTCGTGAACCTCGCCTTCGTCCACCACACCGTCAACGCGAACGACTACGCGCCGGAGGACTCACCGCGGATCGTCCTGGCGATCGCGAAGTACCACCGCGACACGAACGGCTGGAACGACATCGGCTACAACTTCCTCGTCGACCGCTTCGGGACGGTCTTCGAGGGCCGGGCGGGCGGGATCACCGAGGCCGTCATCGGCGCCCAGGCCGGGGGCTGGAACAGCCAGTCGACCGGCATCGCGACGATCGGGACGTTCACCGACGTGCCGGTGTCCGACGCGACGTTCGGCGCCCTCGCACAGCTCATCTCCTGGAAGCTCTCGCTGCACGGGGTCCCGCCGACCGGCGCGGTCACGCTCGTGTCGGGCGGCGGCAAGGAGAACCGCTACCCGTACGGGACGAGCGTCACCCTCCAGCGCATCAGCGGGCACCGCGACGGCTGCACGACCGACTGCCCCGGCAACACCCTCTACGGCGAGCTCGGCGCGCTCCGCGCCCGCGTCGCCTCCTATGGCGTCGGGGCCCCGGTCGCCGCGCGGATCGGGCTGGCGAGCGCCGCACCGCACGTGCGGTACGGGGACGACGCGGCCCTCAGCGGGCAGGTGCTCGCCGGTGGCGGGACGGCGGCCGCGGGCGTGGTCGTGAGCATCCAGAAGCGCACCTCGACCGGGGGCTGGGTGCGCGTCGCGCGGGCCCGGACGGACGACGCCGGGCGGTTCGCCGCGACGGTGGTGTACAAGCGCGAGGGGCCGCTGCGCGCCGCCGCGACGGTGGACGGCACGAAGGTCCGGTCGCCGCTGCTCACCGTCCGGCTCGACACCCTCCTGACGCTCCTCACGCCGGCGATCCGCTCGCGGGTGCTGGCCGGGAGCGCCGTCACCGTGCGCGGCGCGATCGGCCCGTCGGCGCCGGTCCGGATCCTCGTCGAACGGCAGGGCAAGGGCGGCGTCTGGACACCGGTGACGACGGTCCGCGCGACCGTGGCGAAGACCGCCTACAGCGCGGTGGTGCCGCTCGTGAAGCCCGCGCTCTACCGCCTGACCGTGACGGCGGGCGACGCCTCGGTGGCGCCGGTGTTCGTCCGCGCCGTGCGGTCGGCGACGGCGCTGGGCGGGGGCGCGGGAGGGGCGGGGGCTTCGGTGGGGTAGGGATGCGTTCGGCGGGCTCGGCGGGCTCGGCGTGGTGGCCGGTCGCGGGGGCGGGTGTGGTGCGGGGCGTCTACGGCGGCGGAGACGGCGGAGCCGGAGCTGCCGCCGCCTGGGCGTGGGCGGTGGCGCGAGGTGTGTCCGCTGAGCCCGGCACTGCCGGTCTGGGAGGTCACACCTCGCTCCTCGCGCCGATGCGCAAGAGGCCGTGCGGCGACGAGCCAGGCCACGACGGTCGCGCCGCGGCCCTCGCCCGACGAACGGTCGCCTCAGCGACCCGTTCGTCGGGCCGATCCCCGCGGCGATGCCGTCGGGAGAGCCCCCGGCGCCGCGGGTGAACGAAGGTTCAGGGGGCCCTCAGCACCCTGAACCTGCATTCAGCTGCTGAGTGAGGGTTCACGGTTGCGCCGCGACCCGCCGACAGCCCCCGCGTCCCACGCAGGCGCCGGCCCTGCCCGCGGAGGCGCCGGAAGCCCTACGCCGCCAGCCCCGCCGCCGCCAGCATGAGGCCCCCGCGCTCGGCGTCGTCCGCGAAGAGGCGGCGCGGCCTTCGCCCGGCGAACGGTCGCCTGAGCGACCCGTTCGTCGGGCCGATCCCCGCGGCGATGCCCGTCCGCCGTCTTCGCCGCCGTAAGCGCCGGCATCGCACCCACCCCCGCGTCCCGGCGCAAGCGCCGATCCCACCACCCGCCGCACCACCAACCCCCAAAGACGAGAACGAATCTCATTCTTGCTACGCTTCTGCCCGCGTGTTCGACGTCTTGTCCCTGCCCTTCGTCCAGCGCGGCCTCGTCGAGGTCCTGCTGCTCGCCGTCGGCGCCGGGGTCATCGGGACGTGGATCGTCCTGCGGGGGCTCTCGTTCTACGCCCACGCGGTGGGGACCGCGGCCTTCCCGGGGCTCGTCCTCGCCGACGGGCTCGCGTTCCCGGCGACGCTCGGGGCGGCGGGGACGGGGCTCGTCGTCGCGCTCGGGGTGGGCGCGCTCGCGCGGCGCGAGGGCGGTGCCGACCGCTACGACTCGCAGACCGCGCTCGTGCTCGTCGGCGCCCTGGCGGCGGGCGTCATCCTCGCGAGCGACGTCTTCCACTCCGGGGCGAACGTCGAGACGCTGCTCTTCGGCAGCCTGCTGCTCGTCGACGGGCACGACCTCGCGTTCGCGGCGGTCGCGAGCGCGCTGTCGCTGCTCGGCGCGTTCTTCCTCCACACGCGCTGGCTCGTCGTCGGCTTCGACGCGCGGACCGCGCCGTCGCTCGGCGCGCGCTCGCCGCTCCCGGACGCGATCCTCCTGGGGCTCGTCGCGCTGCTCGCGGTCGCGGCGCTCGCGACGCTCGGCGCGCTGCTGGCGACGGCGGTCCTCGTCGTCCCCGCCGCGACGACGCGCCTGGTCTGCCGGCGCCTCGGCCCGTGGCAGCTCGCGACGGTCGCCCTCGTCGCCGCAGAGGGGGTCGCCGGGCTGTGGCTCTCGGTCGAGTGGAACGCGCCGCCCGGCCCGGCGATCGCCGTGCTCTCCGGGGGGGTCTTCGCGGTCGTGGCCGCCGGGCGCGCCGCCGGGCTCAGGCCCCTGACGGCCGCGGCGGCGCTCGTGCTGCTCGCGGTCGGCGGCTCCGGCTGCGGGGCCCTCGAGGACGGCAGCGGGCACGGCGTCCGCGTCGTCGTCACGACGACGCAGCTCGGCGACATCGTCCGCGAGGTCGGCGGCCCCGACGTCCGCGTGACGCAGATCCTCCACCCGAACACGGACCCGCACGACTACGAGCCCCGCCCGAAGGACGTGCGGGAGACCGCCCGCGCGAAGCTCGTCTTCGTCAGCGGCGACCGGCTCGACCACTGGATGGGGGACGTCGTCCACCAGAGCGGCGGGTCCCCGCTGGTCGTCGACCTGTCCACGACGCTCCCGGTTCAGCGGCCGGGAAAGACGAGCGGGCCGGAGGCCTCACGCCACGACCCGCACTGGTGGCACGACCCGCGCAACGTCGAGGCCGCCGTCGGCGTCATCACCGCCCGGCTCGCCCGCGTCGCCCCGGCGGCCCGCGCCCGCCTGGAGCGCCGCGCCGGCGCCTACCGCCTCCGCGTCGAGCACCTGGACCGCGGGATCGCGCGCTGCTTCGCCGCCGTCCCGCCCGCGCAGCGGAGGCTCGTCACCGACCACGACGCCTTCGGCTACTTCGCCGCGCGCTACGGGATCCGGGTCGTCGGCGCCGTCATCCCGTCGCAGACGACCCAGGCGCAACCGTCGGCGCAGGCGATCAGCGACCTCGCCCGCGTCATCCGGCGCGAGCACGTCCGCGCCGTCTTCCCGGAGACGTCGCTGAACGCGAAGCTCGCCCACGCGATCGCCCGGCAGACGGGCGCCACCGCGGACCACGAGCTGTACGGGGACACGCTCGGCCCGGCGGACTCGGCCGGGAGCACCTACCTTGGGATGGAACGCGCGAACGCCGACGCCATGGTGCGCGGGTTCACGCAAGGAGCCGACCGGTGCACGATCCCGCTGACCTGACGACACCCACGCCGCCGCCGGCGACGGCCGCACCCGTGCTCCTGCGCGCGGCGGGCCTCGCCTGCGGCTACGGGGCGGGCGCCGTCCTCACCGGGGTCGAGCTGACGCTCCGTGCGGGGGACCGCGTCGCCGTCCTCGGCCCGAACGGCGGCGGCAAGACGACGCTCTTCCGCACGTTGCTCGGCGAGCTCGAGCCCGTGAGCGGGACGCTCGAGCGGCAGGCACGCTGCGCCGTCGTCCCCCAGACCGAGCGCTCGCGGCTGGACTTCCCGGTCAGCGCGCTCGACGTCGCGCTCATGGGCGCGGTGTCGCGGCTGCCCTGGTGGCGACGGCCGGGCAAGGCCGACCGCCGGCTCGCCCGGGCCGCGCTCGGCCAGGTCGGCCTCGCCGAGCACGCGGACCGCACCTTCGGCGACCTCTCCGGCGGCCAGCGCCAGCGCGTGCTCGTCGCGCGGGCGCTCGTCCAGGACGCGCCGATCGTCCTCCTCGACGAGCCCTTCACGGGGCTGGACGCCGTCAGCGCGGACCGCCTCGAGCAGTTGCTGCTCCAGCTCGCCGACGAAGGCCGCGGCCTGCTCATCGCGACGCACGACGTCGAGCAGGCGCGGCGGTGGGGGACGGTCCTCTGCCTGAACAAGCGCCAGATCGCCTACGGGCACGCGGACGTCCTCACCCGCAGCGTCCTGGAGGCGACGTACGGCGGCGAGATCGTCGACATCGACTGCGCCGTCCACGGGCATCACGACGTCGTGCTGCCCGCCCACCACCACGAGCACTGAAGGCGCCCGGCCATGCACCCGTCGCTCGCGCTGCTCACCTGGCTCACCGACCCGTGGACGGAGGCGCTCACGCGCCGCGCGCTGCTCGAGGTCGTGCTGCTCGGGATCGCGGGCGGGGCGCTCGGCGGCTGGGTCGTCTCGTTCAACCTCGGCTACAGCGCGGAGTCGCTCGCGCACGCCCTGCTGCCCGGGCTCGTCGGCGCGTCGCTGCTCGGCGCGCCGCTGCTGCTCGGCGGTGCGGCCGGGCTGCTCGTCGCGGCCGTCGCGGTCGCCGTCGCCGGCCGGATCCCGGGGCTCGACCGCGACACGGCCGTCGCCGTCGTCGTCACCGCGCTCTTCGGTCTCGGCGCGCTGCTCGCGCTCTCACCCGACACGCCCGCCGGCCTGCAGGGCCTGCTCTTCGGCGACGTGCTCGGGGTCAGCGACACCGACCTCGCGCTCGCCGGCGGCCTCGTCGTCGTCCTCGTCGGCGCGCTCACGGTCCTGCACCCGCGGCTGCTCGTCATCGGCCTGGACCGGCTCAGCGCGCCCGCGCTCGGCGTGCGGACGCTCACGATGGACGTCACCGTCCTCGTCCTGCTCGCCGTCACGCTGCTCGTGGCGGTGCAGGGGCTCGGCAACCTCCTCGTCGTCGCGGTGCTCATCGCGCCGCCGTCCGCCGCCCGGCTGCTCACCCGGCGGATGGCGCCGATGCTCGTCGTCTCGTCGGCGATCGCCGTCGTCGGCGCGGTCGCGGGGCTGTACCTCAGCTACTACGCGGGGACGGCCGCCGGCGCCTCGATCGCCGCGGTGCTCGTGGGGACGTACCTCGTCCTCGCGGCGGGGACGGCGGCGGCCGCGGCGCTCACGCGGGCGCGGACGCGGCCGACCCCCGAGCCCGCGGGCGCGCCGGCCTGACGTGCCGCGCCTCGCGCTCTGGCCCGCGACGGCCGCGGCGATCGTCGCGGGCGGGGTGCTGCTCGGCCAGGCCGGCCTGCCGTCGTCCTACCTGTTCGCCGCGCTCCTGCTCGGGCTGGCGCTCGCGCTGCGGCGGCCGGGCACGCTCGACGTGCAGCCCGTGTGGTTCCGGCGCGCGCAGGCCGTCGCGGGGGTGACGCTCGGCGCCTACCTGCAGACGTCGGCGCTGAAGGAGCTCGGCCACGACTGGCTGCCGGTGACGCTCGTGAGCGGCGCGACGCTCGCGCTGAGCCTCGGCGCCGGGGCGCTGCTCGCGCGGACGACGACCCTCGACGAGCCGACGGCGGCGCTCGGCCTCATCGCCGGCGGCGCCTCCGGCATCGTGGGCATGTCCGGCGAGCTCGGCGCCGACGACCGGCTCGTCGCGTTCATGCAGTACCTCCGCGTGCTCGTCGTCGTCGCGTCCACGCCGCTGTTCATCGCGATCGTCTTCCCGGGCGCGCATGCGGCATCAGGCGCGGTCGGCGCGGACGGGGGCCCGATCCTCGGCGACGCGCGCGGCTGGGTGCTGACGGCCGTGCTCGGGCTCCTCGGCGCGGTCCTCGCCGCGCGGGCCCGGCTCACGGCCGGCGTCCTGCTCGGCCCGATGCTCGTCACCGGCGTCGTCGTCCTCGCGGTCCCCGGAGGTGCGTTCACGGTCCCGCCGCTCCTGCGGGAGACGGCGTTCGCGACGATCGGCCTGCAGGTCGGGCTGCGCTTCACCGTCGACACGATCCGGCTGCTCGGACGGCTGCTGCTCCCCGTCGCGCTCGTCATCCTCGGGCTGCTCGTCGCCTGCTTCGGGCTCGCGCTCGCGCTGGCGGCGACGACCTCGGCCTCGCTCCTCGACGCGTACCTCGCGACGACCCCCGGGGGCCTCTACGCGGTGCTCGCCGTCGCGTCGGGCTCGGGGGCCGACACGACGTTCGTCGTCGCGGTGCAGTCGCTCCGCGTCGTCGTCATGGTCCTGCTCGCGCCGCTCGCGGTGCGCTGGTCGCTCGGGCGCCGTTAGCGGCGGGCGGTGCGGCGGCGGCCGCAGTCGCCGCAGGAGCCGTGGAGCACGATGTCGTGCTCGGCGACGTCGAACGCGACGCGGTCGGCGACCCGGTGGATCGTCCGCTCGAGCTCGTCGTCGGCGAAGGGAATGACCTTCTCACAGTCGTCGCAGACGAGGTGGTGATGGTGGTGGTGCCCGTCCGGGTGCACGGCCTCGTAGCGCGAGATCCCGTGCCCGACCTCGATCCGCGAGACGAGCTTCAGCTGCTCGAGCTCGTCGATGACGCGGTAGACCGAGGCGCGGGCGACGGGGCGGCCCCCGGCGCCCCGCAGCGCCTCCTCGATCTCGAGGGCCGAGAGCGCGCACGGCTGCTGCGCGAGCAGGTCGATGACGGCCTGCCGCGCGCCGCCGCGGCGGTACCCGGCGCCGGCCAGGCGCTCGGACGCGTGGTCGGCCCAGTCCAGCTGCTGGAGCTCGTCGGGCATCGCCCTCGATGCTACTCCCCGTCCTCGCCGTGCTCGCGGTCCTCGGCGTCCTCGCCGTCCTCGGCTCCGCGGCCGCGGGCGGCGGCGACACCGGCGGCGAGCGCGACGAGGAGGACCGGGACGCCGAAGATGATGAGCGGCGAGGTCGAGCTGTCGCGCTTGCCGCCGGCGCGGCCGGTGCCGCGGGCGACGGCGGGCACGGGCACGGGCGTCCCGTTCGCGGCGGTCAGGCGCCCGACGGCGAGCATCGCGGCGCGGGCGAGCCCGTCCCCGCCGGCGCCGGCCTCCGGCGTGATGCCGCTGAGCGCCGGGCCGGCCCGGTCGCCGAGGTTGTTGCCCCCGAGGCCGGCGGGGAGGACGACGAGGACGCGCGGCTTCGTGTTGAAGCTCAGCTCCTGCGTCAGCAGATCGGCGTACTTCTGCGGATCGGTGAACAGCTGGGGGACGGCGCCCATGTCCGTCGTCGCCGCGATCATCGCGACCTTCAGGTGGAACCCCTTCGCCTTGGCCTGCTTCAGCATCCCGTCGAGGGCGGTGCGCAGGTCCTTCGCCGGGCCGTTCGGCGGGTAGGGGTAGAACGAGTCGCCGCCGATGAGGACGTCGCTCGCCGGGTCGCCGTCGGCGCGGGCGAGCGGCGGCGCGAGCGCGGGCAGCGCGGTCACGGCACAGAGCAGCAGGGCGGCAAGGCGGACGCGCATCGCGCCGGAGCGTAGTCACGGACGCAGATGGGTGACGCCGCCAGGCGGGAAGGCGTACGTCGCGTGGACGGGGACGGCCGGGCCGGTGACGACGACGACCTGGCTGCGGGCGCGCAGCGGGATCGCGCGCGGGTCGCCCCGCCACCGGCGTCCGCCGACCCAGGCGCGCACCGGGCCCCGGAAGCCGAGCAGGCGGTCGCGGCCGAGGGCACGTCCCCAGACGGCGAAGAGGTCGCCCACCGTGGTGCGGGCGCCCGGTCGCAGTTCGACGACCCCCGTCGGCTCGGTCGTCCGCACGTCCGTCGTGCAGCGGGCGCCGGTGTCGACGCCGCCCCGCCGCCGGGCCCCGAGGACGCCGATGCCGGCGGGGACGATGACGACGCGGCCCGCCGCGAAGAGCTCGAGGTGCGCCTCGGCCCCCGGCCGCACGACGGGCCGGCGGCAGGGAAGCCCCGGCTGCGGGTGAGCGCCTGGCGACGGCCGGAAGCGCGGCCCGGCGCCGATCGGGACGGGGGTGGGGACGGCCGGCACGGTGCCGTCCGCGAGCGCACCCGCGGCGGGCGTCGCGGCGGCCGGCCGCCCGGGCGACCCGTCCCCGCAGCCCGCGAGGCCCGCGAGGCCCGCGAGGCCCGCGAGGCCCGTGAGGCCCGCGAGCGCGGCGAGGGTGACGAGCCTCCGGGTCAGCGCCCCGGGCCCGGGCCGGGCTCGGCGACCGGCCTGACCGCGAACACCGGGTTCTCGATGACGCCGAGGATCGCGCCGCCGGGCTCGCGGACCTCGCCGACCTTGATCCCCTCGCCGACCTCGGTGACGTCGGTCACCGCCTCGGCGCCCGCGGCGAGGAGGGCGGCGTGGGCGACGGCGGCGTCCGGCACGCCCCAGTAGGTGCGGGCGCCGTCCGCGGGATCGGCGCGCGGGTTGAGGCCGAGCTCGTACCCGCCGGCCTCGAAGCCGACGTAGAACGGCTCGTCGAAGTACGGGCCGTGGCCGAGGAGGGCGGTGTACCACGCCTTGGACCGCTCGAGGTCCGGGGCGGGGTAGATGACGGTGCGCAGTCCGAGGAACATGGCAGCAGCATGGCGCACGCCGCGGCCGGTGTGGTGCGCTCGAGCGGCGCGGCGCTGCGAGCCGCGCGGTGCCCGTCGCGGGCTGAGCTACCAGCCGGTGGGGTGGCGGACGGCGAAGCCCGCGTTCGACCGCGGCGCCGTCTGCCAGCGCGAACCGGTCGTCCGCTGGCCGCTCGTGTCGAAGCGCAGACCCGCGATGTACATGTAGACGTGCTCGTCGTTCGCGTAGATCGTGACCCAGCGGCCCAGGCCGGCGTCGCCCCACGTCGCGAGGTCGCCCGAGACCATCGTCGTGTCGAGCAGCCCGCCGCCGTGCAGCGCGTAGGAGACTGAGCCCGAGCAGTCGTAGGCGGTGTCGTCGAAGGACGCGTGGCCGCCGCCGTAGCGGTAGGGCGTGGTCGCGATCCGGTTCGCGGCGGCGATCATCGAGACGATGACGGCCGGGGCGCCGGCGGGGGCGACCGCGGTCACGCCGTCGGCCGCGAGGGTCGCCTGACCGGTCGGGCCGGACGCGGGCGGGGTCGTCGTCGCGGGCGGCGTGGTGGCCGGTGTCGCCGCGGCGGCGGTCCCGGTGTCGCCCGTCATCGTCGCGCTGCCGAAGCCGGCGCCGCCGTCCGGGCCGCCCGCGCCGGCGGCAGGCGCCGCCGTGGTCGTGGCGACCGAGGCCTTGAGGGTCACGACCGTCGGCCGGTCCGCGACCCCGGTGACGCGGAGGGTCGCGACCTTCTGGAAGCGGCGCACCGCGGTGCGGGTGCCGCGGCCGAAGTCGCCGTCCGGGGCGGCGGCGAAGCCCGCCTTCGTCAGGAGCCGCTGCAGGCGCTTGACGTCGCTGCCGTGGCTGCCGAGGCGCAGGACGCGGTCCCCGAGCCGGCGCGAGGCCGCCTGCGCGGGCGCCACCGACGCGCCCGCTCCGAGGGAGAGGCAGATCAGGAGGATCGCGCAGCGACGCAGACGGGTCATGTGCCCGCATTTCGGCGAACCTCCCCATCTCTCACCGAAGCTCCACACGAGTGCACACCTTTGGCGGCCCCGAAGCTGCAGCCTGGAGCCCGGAAGCTGCAGCTCGGACGGACTGCAACGTCCGTTGCGCCGACGAGGAAGCGCCCGCAGCGACCGCGAATCCGGCCCGCATGCGCAACCGTCAGCTCCGCGCCACGCTCTCCGCCTTCGCCGAGGAGGCCGCCTGGCAGCTCGCGTCCGACATGGCCGACGGCCACGAGCTGCCCTTCGAGCTCACCGAGTCCGCGAGCGGGCGCAGCCAGCCGACGCTCTACTGCTACCGCCCCCTCACCGCGGCCTTCATCGACGAGCGGCGGTCGATCCTCGCGCGCCTGGAGACCTACCTGCCGGCGGTCCACGCGCTGCAGGCGGTCGGCGGCCTGGACGGCTACCTGCAGGCGCGGGTCGCCCAGGGCATCCCGCGCGACGGCCGCGAGCGCGCCGAACTGGCGCTGCGCGCGTTCCTCGGCCGGGTCTTCGAGGACTCGAGCGACTTCGTGCTCCACGCCGAGCGGCTCGAGCGCGCGTACGAGGAGCTCGAGGCGATCGTCCACGAGGGCGTCGCCGAGACGGTCCTCGTGTGCGCGGTCCTCGGCATCGAGCTCGAGTCCGGCGAGGTCGCGATGGGTGACGGGCTGACGCTCATGCGCGCGGAGGTCCTGGACGACGGCCCGGCCGACGCCGTCCGCGGCGACGGCGCCCGGACCCTCGCCGTCCTGCGCTGGGACGCGAGCCTCGGGTCCGGCGGCGACGGCCTGCCGCACGACCCCGGCCGCGCCCGCCTCGCGCGGCTCGTCGCCGCGCTGCGCCTCTTCGACGAGGCCGGCGCCGCGCTGACCCCGGTCGGCTGGCTGCGGACCGCAGGCGGTCCCTGGCAGGTCATCGCGCTCGGGCCCGCCGCCGGCGGCCTCGTCCGTGGCCGCGCGTTCGTCCCCGCCGCCCAGGAGGACGAGCTGCGCGCCTTCTGCAACCTCGTGTCCCGGCGCATGCCGCGCAGCGGCGAGCTCGCCTGGGCGCTGCGGCGCTTCGAGCTCGGCTGCACCCGCGAGCGCGACGACGACGCGCTCTCGGACCACCTCATGGCCCTGCGCGCGCTGCTCGAGCCCGAGGGCCCCGCGTCCGGCCGCCTGCCCGGCCGCCTCGCCGCGCTCTGCGCCCAGCCGGACCAGCGCGCCGCCTTCACCGCCCGCGTCGCCCACGTCGCCCGCATGGAGCGCTCCCTCATCACCGGCGCGGGCGCCCCCGAGGACGCGACGGTCGGCGCCCTCTCCCGCGAGCTCGCGAGCCACCTGCGCGCGATCCTCCGCGACGTGTTGTGCGGCCACCTGGACCCGGACCTGCGCGGGCTCGCCGACCGGCTGCTCGCCGAGGAGCTGGTGGAGGCGCCGACGCAGGCTTAGGGCTGGGCGTGGGCTCGCGGCGGCGGACTCGGCGCCGTGGCGGGTCCTCGGGACCGTCGCGGTGGCGGCGCGCGGGGCGTTTTCGTTGCGCGGGCGTCTACGGCGGCTGGTTACGGAGGGGAGGACCGCCGGCGCCGCGGTGAATGAAGATTCAGGGTGCTCTCGACACCGTGAATCTTCATTCACCTTCCGAGCGACTCCCCTCCGCCGTAACCCAGCCGCCGTCAGCGCCGCGGAACGCGAAGACCCGCGCGCCCCGCGACCGCGCGGGTCCCGCCGCCCGGACCCGCCCGCGCGCCCCGCGACCGCGCGGGCCCCGCCGCCCGGCCCGCCCCGGGCGCCGCAGCTACGCCGCCAGCCCCGCCGCCGCCAGCATGAGCCGCCGGCGCTCGGCGTCGTCCGCGAAGAGGTGGCGGCCGACGTGGACGAGGCCCTCGAGGTCGTGGACGTCGTCGTCGAGCTGGGGGACGAGGAGGGCGCCGGACTCGCCGAGGGCGTCCATGAGGTGCGCGATGGAGGCGGCGTCGCGGTCGGCGAGGACGCGGGCGTCGGCCATCGTCCGGGCGACCTTGCGGGCGAGCGGGGCGCCGAGCTCCTCGGTGAGCTCGGCCTCGAGGGACGCGAGCGCGGCCGCGTCGGGCGGGTCGGGGTCGGCGACGCCCGGGTCCACGCGGTTGACGATGAGGGCTCCGATGCGGTGGCGGGCCTCCCGCAGCTTGCCGGCGAAGTGGATCGCCTCCTCGATCGGCTCCGGCTGCGGCGAGGACACGATGAGGAAGGTCGTCGACGGGTCGGCGAGGAGCTTCTTCACCCCGGCGGCGCGCTCGCGGAAGCCGTCCATGATCCCGCTGAGGGCGCGGAAGAAGACGCTGACGTCGTCGAGGAGGTCGACGCCGGTGACCTTCCGCAGGACGGCGAAGACGACGCTCGTCCCGCGGCCGACGACCTTCGCGGCGATCCCCGTCGGCGCGAGGAAGACCTTCAGCGCGCGGCCCTCGAAGAAGTTCGTCAGCCGGTCGGGCGCGTCGAGGAAGTCGAGCGCGTTGCGGGACGGCGGGGTGTCGAGGATGAGGACGTCGAAGCCGCCGTCGCGGTCGAGGTCGTAGAGCTTCGCGATCGCCGTGAACTCCTGCGACCCCGCCACCGCGGACGACAGCTCCTGGTAGATCCGGTTCTCGAGGATCTCGTCGCGGCTCTTCTCGTCCGGCGCGAGCCGCTCGATGAGGTCGTCGAACGTCCGCTTCGCGTCGAGCATCATCGCCCACAGCTCGCCGGTCACCTCGATGCCGTGCTCCCGGAAGCGCGACGGATCGACCTGGCGCGGCTCGTTGCCGAGCTCCTCGAGGCCGAGCGCGTCGGCGAGGCGCTTCGCGGGGTCGATCGTGATGACGCAGACGCGCTTGCCCGCGGCGGCGAGCCCGAGGCCGATCGCGGCGGAGGTCGTCGTCTTCCCGACGCCGCCGGACCCGGCGACGATGACGGCGCGACGGCCCTCGAGGGTCTCGGCGAGGGAGGTCATCGCCCGGCCAGCCGCTCGGCGAGGGCGGCGACGGTCCCGTCCGGGGTCGCGGGCAGCGTGAGGACCGGGAGCTCGCCGTCGATCCCGCGGCGCAGCCGCTGCAGCTGCGCGCGCTGGCGGCGGGCCCGCTCGTGCTGGGCACGGGTCGCGTGCAGGGCGGCGCGGCGGCGGGAGGCGACGGCGACCGCCGCCCCGTCGCCCGCGGCGTCCCGGCCGTCCCCAGCGAGCGCGCCGGCCAGCGCCTCGGCGTCGGCCGTCCGCAGGGGACCGGGGAGCAGCTGGTTGACGAGGATCGCGTCGAGGTCGAGGCCCGCCTGGGCACGGAGGCCGTCGCGGAGCAGGAGCGTCTCGCTCACGGGCGTCTCCTCGGCGGTGGTCACGGCGATCACGCCCGTGCGGGAGGGGTCGGACAGCATCTCGTCGATCGTACGGCCCTGGCGGGCGATCGGACCGACGCGGGCCGCGTCGGCGAACGTGCTCGGCGCCGCGAGCAGCGCCAAGCCGTGCCCGGTCGCGGGCGCATCGACGACGACGAGGTCGTAGGGGTGGGCGCCCGGCGTCCGGCGCTCGTCCTGCGCGAGCTCCCAGAGCTTGCCGACGGTGAGGAGCTCCCGCATGCCGGGCGTCGCGGCCGCGAGGTAGCTGAACACGCGGGAGGAGACGAGCGCGTCCGCGAGCGCCTTCACCGGCAGCTGGTCGATGAGATACTCCTGCATCGCGTGCTCGGGGTCGACCGTGATGTGGTGCAGGCCGGGCGCGACCTCGCGCTCCTCGAAGACGCGGACGACGCGCCCCTCGCCGTGATCGCCCGCCAGCCGACGCGCCGCGTCCTCCCGCGCGGCGACCTCCGCGACGATCGTGCGCAGGCCCCGCCCCGCGGCGGCGGTCGCGAGCGCGGCGGCGACGGTCGTCTTCCCGACGCCGCCCTTGCCGGTGACGAAGACGAGGCGCTTGGAGAAGACCTCCGCCGGGATCACGCCCGCAGGCCCTCCTCGCCCTCCCAGTAGTCGACGACGTCGAGGCGGAAGGTCACCCCGCCGATGTTCGCCTTCCCCGAGCGCGGATAGAAGCAGGTGTCGGCCGGGACCCGGGTGCCGTAGGCGAGGTAGGTCAGGCCGTCGGGGCCCGCCTCGAAGGCGTGGGCCACGCGCGTGCACGGCGGCCGCACGAGCACGCTCCCGGGGCGGACGGGCAGGCGGTCGTCCCCGAGCCAGGCGACGCCGCCGCCCTCGAGCACCAGGAAGCACTCCTCCTCGGCCGAGTGCCAGTGCGGCGGGCACGACAGCGTCCCCGGCGCGATGCGGTCGTGCCGCAGGCCGCTGCGCACCGACCCGCACGCCCGGGCGAGGTCGCGCTCGGTGATGTCGTAGCCGGGACGGACCTCCGTCTCGGCGTCCACCTCGTCGAGGTTGCGGATCGACGGCAGGCGCTCGGCCTCCGGTGCTCCCGGGAGCTCGAGCGGGCCGAGCGCCGCCTCGAGCTTGAACGGGTTCGGGCCGTCGGCGGGCAGCCAGCGCGTCCCGAGCCAGAACGCCTTCGTCCGCGGCAGGTAGGTGATGTTCGAGGTCGACCCCTCCGCGAAGGCGATGACCGTCATCCCCTCCGGGCCGGCGATCATCGTGTGGGCGGCGCCCTGGATGCGGTGCACGAGGCAGTCACCGGCGCGGACGGCGTACGTGCGGCCGTCCTGCCAGGACAGCCCGGACCCCTCCAGCACGTAGAAGATCTCCTCCTCGTCGCTGTGGACGTGCACCGGCATCATCCGCGCGGACGGCGGGATCCGGTACCACGTCGCCCCGATCCCGCGGGCGCCGGCGGCCGACGCGACACGCCGGTAGGCGACCTCGATGTCGCCGGCCTCGCGGCGCAGCTCCTCCAGGTCGTCCAGGTGCACGAGGTTCGGGTGCGTCTCCGTCATGCGCGGAGTCTATGAACGCAGGCCCTGCTTGCAGGAGAACGCTCCGGCCGCGCGAACACCACGGCGGATCGGTCCATCCCCGGACGAACGAGCATTCACGTGGACAGCGTGCAGAACACCGCAAAAGCCAAGGTCATCGTCTTCGCCAACCAGAAGGGCGGCGTGGCGAAGACCACCACAACCCTGAACCTCGCGGTCGCCTTCGCGGAGAAGGGCTACCGCGTCCTCTGCGTCGACATGGACCCGCAGGGGAACCTGACGATGTCGCAGGGCATCGACCCGGACGGTCTGAGCGAGTCGATGTTCGACGTCCTCGTCCACGACCTGCCGATCGTGAACGTCATCCGCAAGCGCGAGATCGACATCGCCTGCGCCTCGATCGACCTCGCGGGCGCCGAGATCGCGATGTCGATGAAGATCGGCCGCGAGCGGTCCCTGGAGAAGGCCTTCAGGCCGATCATCCACGACTACGACTTCATCTGCATCGACACGCCGCCGTCCCTCGGGCTGCTCACGATCAACGCCCTGACGGCCGCATCCAAGGTGATCGTCCCCGTGCAGTGCGAGTATCTGTCGATGCGGGGACTCATCCAGCTCCAGAACACGCTCCACATGATCCGCGAGAACCTCAACCCGGACGTCGAGATCGAGGGCATCCTGCCCACGCTCATGGACTCCCGGACCCTTCACGCGAAGGAGGCCATCGAGATCCTCGAGGAGAACTTCGGTGACCGCGTGTTCGCGTCCCGCATCAAGAAGACCGTCCGCTTCGCCGAGGCGCCGGTGAAGGGCATGTCCGTCCTCAAGTACGAGCCGGACGGCATGGCCGCCCGGTCCTACCGTGACCTCGCGAAGGAGGTTCTCTCTCATGGAATCCGGTAAGCGCGCATCGATGCGCGAAGGCCCGCTCGCCGCCCTCTTCCGCAAGACGGACGAGGTCCAGGAGGAGCAGGCCCGCCGCGAGGCCCAGGGCGGCGCGAGCGCGCCGTCCACCGCCGCTGCGCGCCAGGCGGCCCCGCCGCTGCCCGTCGACTCCCGCGAGACGCCCGGCTTCCCGCACCCCGCGATGGCCGACCCGCGCGCCGATGCGCCCGCCGCCGCGCCCGAGGCGGAGGCCCGCAACCCGTACCTGCCGCCCGCCGCCCCGGCGCCCGCGCCCGCGCGTCCGGCCGCCCCGCAGCGCCCGAACTACTCGTCGTACGAGGACCCGTACGCCCGCTCGTCCTCGCCGCAGCCGCCCGCCTGGGGCCAGGCGATGGAGGTCGGCAAGCCCGTCATCCGCGTCGTGGGCGTCGGCGGCGCCGGCGTGAACGCCGTCAACCGCATGGTCGAGGCCGGCATCGAGGGCATCGAGTTCATCGCGGTGAACACCGACGTGCAGTCGCTGCAGCAGTCGACCGCCGACATCACGCTCCACATCGGGCCGCAGATCACCCGCGGCCTCGGCGCGGGCTCCAACCCGGATCTCGGGCGGGCCGCGGCGATGGAGGAGTACGACCGCATCAAGTCCCTGCTCAAGGGCAGCGACATGATCTTCATCGCGGCCGGCGCCGGCGGCGGCACCGGCACGGGCGCCGCGCCCGTCGTCGCCCGCATCTCGCGGGAGCTCGGCGCGCTGACCGTCGGCATCGTCACGAAGCCGTTCGGCTTCGAGGGCTCGCGCCGCGCCGGCGCGGCCGAGGTCGGCATCCAGTCGCTGAGCGAGGAGGTCGACACGCTCATCGTCGTGCCGAACAACCGCCTGCTCTCCGTGCTCGACAAGCACACGTCGATGGTGGAGGCGTTCACCGTCGCCGACGACGTGCTCCGCCAGGGCGTCCAGGGCATCAGCGACCTCGTCACGCTCCCGGGCCTCATCAACCTCGACTTCGCGGACGTCCGGACGATCATGTCCGAGGCGGGCAACGCGCTGCTCGGCATCGGCATGGGCCGCGGCGAGAACCGCGCGCTCGAGGCCGCCGCGGCGGCCGTCGCCTCTCCGCTGCTCGAGACCTCGATGGAGGGCGCCCGCAAGATCCTGCTCTCGATCACCTCGGGGACGGACCTGTCGCTGTGGGAGGTCAACGAGGCGGCGAAGACCGTCGCCGCGGCCGCCCACCCGGAGGCGAACATCATCTTCGGCGCGATGGTCGACGAGAAGCTCGACGACGAGGTCTGGATCACCGTCGTGGCGACCGGCTACGGCCCGTCGTCCGCGCGCAGCCAGCGTCGCCCGCTCGAGGAGCCCGCGGGCGAGGTCCGCGTGCAGCGCCGCACCGAGCCCGCCCAGCGCCGCTCGGAGCCGCGGGGCACCGCCACGCGCCGCACCGGGCTCGGCGTGAGCGAGCTCGACGTCCCGGAGTTCATGCCGCGCGGGTGAGGACGTGAGCCCGCAGGGGACCGGCGGCGTCGTCGCCGCCGGACACCCGCTGTCGGCGCAGGCGGGCGTCGCCGTCCTCCGGGACGGCGGCAATGCGGTGGACGCCGCGCTCGCCGCGATGCTCACCTCGATGGTCGCCGAGCCGCTCCTGACGGGGCTCGGCGCCGGCGGCTACATGCTGACCGCCGGCTTCGACGCCGCGCCGGCGCTGCTCGACTTCTTCGTTGCCGCGCCCGGGGCGGTCGAGGTCGTCCCGGGGACCCCGGACGCGCCGTCGCCCGCGGCCGCGGCGGATCTCCTGCCGGTCACCGTCGACTTCGGCGACGCGACGCAGGTCTTCCACGTCGGCGCCGGGTCGGTCGGCACCTGGGGCATGCCCGCCGGGATCGCCGAGGCCGCCGCCCGCTGGGGGAGCGTCCCGCTGCGCGACCTCGTCGCGCCCGCCGCGGCCCACGCCCGCGCGGGCGTCCCGCTCAACGGCCCACAGGCCTACATCTTCGCGATCCTCGAGGGCATCCTGCTCTCCTCGCCCGAGGGCGCGGCGGTCTTCGCCCCGGGGGGCCGCGCGCTGCGGGAGGGCGAGTCGTTCGCCTGGCCCGACCTCGCCGACGGCATGGAGCTGCTCGCCGCCGAGGGCGCCGCGCCGTTCTACCGCGGCGCCGTCGCCGACGCGGTCGTCGCCTTCCTCGCGACGCGCGGCGGGGCGCTCACCGCGCTCGACCTGCGCACGTACCTCGCGGTGGACCGCGTCCCGTCGCGCGTCGGCTACCGCGGCCGGACCGTCCTGACGAACCCGCCGCCGAACGCGGGCGGCGTGCTGCTCGCCGCGGCGCTCGCGGATCTCGGCCGCGGCCCCGTCACGCCGACGCGCCTCGTCGCCGCGATGGAGGGCGCCCAGGCGGCGCGCACGGACGCCTTCGTCACCGGCCTCGCCGAGGAGGGCTTCGCCGAGCGATTCCTCGCCGGCCGCATCGGCTCCACGACGCACGTCTCCGTCCTCGACGGCGACGGCCGCGCGTGCTCGGTGACGGTGACGAACGGGGAGGGCTCGGGGGTCGTCGTCCCCGGCACGGGCATGCACCCGAACAACATGATGGGGGAGGAGGACCTCAACCCCCTCGGCTTCCACGTCTTCCCGGCGGGCCGGCGGATGCCGTCGATGATGGCGCCGACCGTCGTCCTCGGGGCGGACGGCGTCGAGCTCGTCGCGGGCTCGGCGGGGTCGAGCCGCATCCGGTCGGCGCTCCTGCAGGTCGTCGCGTCGGTCCTCGACGACGGCCACGACGCCCAGGCCGCGGTCGACGCGCCGCGCCTGCACTTCGAGGACGGCCTGGTCTACGCGGAGCCCGGCGCGCCCGTCGACGGCCTCCGCGAGGCGGGGCGCCGCGTCGTCCCCTTCCGCGAGCGCAACCTCTTCTTCGGGGGCGTGCAGGCGGTCGTCCGGCGGCGCACCGCGGACGGGTCCGGCCACGCCGTCAGCGTCGGCGGGGACCCGCGACGCGGCGGGGCCGGGGCGAGCGCCTGAGTGGCGGGGCCGTCGCGGCGCCGCGTGTGGCACGCTGCCCGCGTGCCGCCCGTCCGCTCCGCCGCCGCCCTCGCCGGCACCGCCGTCGCCACCGCCGCCCTCGTGCTCAGCGCGTGCGGCACGCCGTCGGCCGATCTCATGGTCGTCGAGCGGACGGGGACCATCCCCGGCGCGAAGCTCACCCTGCGGCTGCAGGACGGCGGCGAGGTCACCTGCAACGGCAAGGGCGGGAAGATGATGCCGTCCCACCAGCTCATCGACGCGCGTGAGGTCCTCCGCGAGCTCGAGGGCGGGGCCGTCGACCGGCAGAACGACGTCACCTCGAGCAGCGGGCCGCTCGACCGCCACCTGACGCTCCCGCCCGGCCCGCGCTCCATCCTCCGCTACCGCGTCCGCGCCGAGGAGGGCACCGTTGCCTTCAGCGACGACTCGGCGAAGCAGCCGGCGGCCTTCTTCAAACTCGCGGTCCTCGTCCGCGGGATCGCCAAGGGCGTCTGCGGGCTGCCGCGCTGAGCGGGCCGTCTCCTACGGCATCCGCGACGCGGCCTGCGCGAAGGTCCGCAGCTGCGCGAACGGCACCGCGCTGCCGGCCGGGCGGGCGGACCACACGACGATCGGGACGCCGTCGCGGGTGACGGCCGCGTCGGGCACGCGCGACTCCGGGCCGGCGCTCACGACCTCCGGGGGCCCGAACGCCGCCCCCGGGCCCGGCGCGTAGGCGGCGAGGTTCAGGCCGCCGCTGTCGCCGCTCTGCTGCGTCCAGGCGAGGACGCGGCGGCCGTCCGCCCCGGCGGCGAGGGTCGGGTCGACGGCGTCGGTCCCGTCGGCCGGCGAGACGTCGGTCACCCCGCGGAAGACGGCGGCGGCGTCCGTCGACGCGACGCGCACCCGCTGGTGCCCGGCGTACCGCCCGGACCAGGCGAACGTCGCGCCCTCGCCGGTGGTGACGAGGTCGGGCGCCGCGCGGAGGAGCACGTCGGCGTGCTCCTCCTCGAGCAGCTGCGCGGGGCGGAAGCGCGCGGCCCCCACCGGCCGTACCGCGACCTCCGCGGTGAACGCGCCGATCCCGCCGCCCTCGGTGACGAGCTGGGCCGTCCAGGCGACGTAGGCACGGCCGCGCGGCGTCATCGCGGTGCGGATGATCGCGTCGAGCGGCGGCCGTGACCGGAGCGTGTCGGTCCGGTGGAAGTGGGTCCGCGCCCCGGCGGGACGCAGCCGGGTGCGGATCGACCCCTGGGCGTCCCACGCGACGAGGACGTCGCCGCGCGGCGAGACGGCGACCGACACCGAGCGCACCCGGCCGGTCTCGAGCAGCCGCGGCGCGCCGAAGCGCCCGCCCGGCCGCCGGAGCGACACCCACACCCGGTCGGTCGCGCCGAGGCCGTCCTGCCACCAGGCGAGCGCCGCGTCACCGGCGGCGCCGGCGGCGAGCTGGGGGCCGCGGAGGTGCGTCTGCACGGCGACCGTCCGGGTCGCGCCGAACCGCCCGGCGGTGTCACCGGCGGCGACGGACAGCCGCAGCCGGTCGCCGCGCGCCGTCTCCGGACGGGTCACGGCGACGAGGGTCCGCGACCGCGCGTAGGCGACGGGCGCGGTGAGGGTCGACGGGCGCCCCGCGAGGTCGCGGGGGCGCGAGATGATCCGCTCGACACCGAAGCCCGGCGCCGTGGGGCGCCGGAAGGCGCCGGCCGTGCCGGTCAGCCCGGCCGCGCCGCCGCCGTCGGTTGGCCGCCAGGTCGCGAGCGTCCTGCCGTCGGGGGCGGCGAGCAGCTGCGGGGCGTCGACGAACGAGTGCGGCCCCGAGAGGTCCTGCGGGGCCGACCACGGTCCGGTGGCGGCCCCGGCGGCGGCGGGGGCCGCGAGGGCGAGGAGGACGGCCGGGACGACGGCGAGCGAGCGCATGGTGGTGTGACAACGAGCGACGCGCCCAGAAGTGTCGCCGCGGCGCCCGCGCCCGCACCATCAGCAGCGCTGATGGCCGCCGCGCCGAACCGTCATTGGCACTTGCCTCCACCCGGTGCCATCCTGGGTGCGGTATGGAACGCCGCGCGTGGGTCTTCATGGGGATGCTCGCGGCGACGTGGGGCGCGTCCTACCTGTTCATCAAGGTCGGCCTGCGGGACCTCGACGCGGCGCAGGTCGTCTGCGTCCGGACCGCGCTCGCCGCTCTCGTCCTCGCGCCGGTCGCCCTGCGCAGCGGTGCCCTCCCGGCGCTCCGCGAGCGCAAGGGGTCGGTGGTCCTCATCGCCGCGGTGCAGGTCATCGCGCCGTTCCTCCTCATCTCCGTCGGCGAGAGCCACATCGACACGGCGCTCGCCGGCATCCTCGTCGCGAGCGCCCCGATCTGGACCGCGCTGCTCGCGACGCGCTTCGACGACGCCGAGCGCTCGCACGGCTGGGGGACCGTCGGCGTGCTCGTCGGCATCCTCGGCGTCGCGTTGCTCTTCGGCGTCGACCTCAGCGGCGATGCGACCGCGCTGCTCGCGGGGGCCGGCATCCTCGTCGCCGGGCTCGGCTACGCGGCCGGCGGGATGCTCATCAAGCGCCGGATGGCGGGCGTCCCGCCGGCCGGGGTCGCCGCCTCGACGATGACGGTCTCGGCGCTCGTGACCCTGCCGCTCGCGCTCATCCACCCGCCGACGTCGCTCGGCCTCGACGCCGCGGCCTCGATGCTCGCGCTCGGCGCGCTCGGCACCGGCGTCGCGTTCCTCCTCTTCTACACGCTCATCGCGGAGCTCGGGCCGGCCCGGGCGTCCCTCGTCGCCTACATCGCGCCGGGCTTCGCCGTCGTCTACGGCGCCGTGCTCCTCGGCGAGGACATCACGGTCGGCACGGTCGGCGGGCTCGTCCTCATCCTGCTCGGATCGTGGATGGGCGCCGAGGGCCGCGCGCCCTGGCAGCGGCGCGTCAGCCGAACCGCACCTTCCCGTTCGAGCGCGCCCGAACCTGTGCCTTCTCGATGAACTCGAGCCGCTTCGTCGCCGCGCGGAAGAGGCGGGTGACGAGGCGCAGGCGGGCGTTCTCCGAGCGCAGGTCGAGCAGGCCCTGCTTCGCCTCGAGGCCGAACTCGACGGTCGCCGCCATCCCGTAGGCGTCGAGGACCTCGACGTCCTCGTCGTCGGGCTCGGCGTCGGTCGCCTGCTCGACGAGCGCGCGGTAGGCGGCGTGCGCGGTCTCGGCGGCGGCGGTGTCGGGCAGCTCGTCGGCGTCCTGCAGGAACTCGACGGTCGCGGCGGGGTAGGGCAGGTGGTCAACGCGCTCGACGATGCGGAACGGGCGCGTCCCCCGGCTGAGGATGTTCAGGCGCCCGTCCTCCATGCGCTCGAGCACGCGGGCGACCTCCATCGCGCAGCCGGTGCGCTCGTCGTCCTCGTCGCCGGCCCAGACGATCCCGAACTCCGAGTCCCGCTCGAGGCACTCGCCGATCATCGTCCGGTAGCGCTCCTCGAAGATGTGGAGCGGCACGAACTCGTGGGGGAGGGCGACGAGTCCGAGCGGGAAGATCGGGAAGTCCTGCACCACGCGGTCGGGCATGGGCCGAGTGTACGAAGCACGGCGCGCGACCGAGCCCGGGCCGGGCCCGTACGGTTGCGGTTCGCGATCCCGGGCACGCCGGCGCTCGTATCCGTCCGATGCCCTCGCCGTCCGCCACCGCCCTCGTCTGGTTCCGCCGTGACCTCCGCGTCCACGACCATCCGGCGCTGCACACGGCGCTCGCGGAGTACGAGCGCGTCGTCCCCGTCTTCGTCCTCGACCGTGCGCTCGTCGCCGGGCGCTACGCCTCGCCCGCGCGGACGGCGTTCATGCTCGCCTGCCTGCGCGAGCTGCGCGGTGCGCTGAAGGAGCGCGGCAGCGGCCTCGTGCTGCGGGAGGGGGACGCCGCGGACGAGCTCGTCGCGCTCGCGGAGGAGACCGGTGCCTCCGCCGTCCTGTGGGCGAGCGACGTCGGGCCGTACGCGATGGCGCGTGACCAGCGCGTGCGCGAGGCACTCGCCGACGCCGGGGTCGACGCCCGCCCGCAGCCGGGCAACTTCTGCGCGGACGTCTCCAAGCCCCGCACCGGGCAGGGCAGGCCCTATGTCGTCTTCACCCCCTTCTGGAAGGCGCACCAGCGGCTCGAGCGGCGCGCGGTGCACGGCGCGCCGCGGAAGATGCCGGCGCTCCCGTCGTCGCTCGCGACCGGCACGATCCCGTCGCTCGAGAACCTCGGCCTCGAGGACGACGTCCCCGAGCCCGTGACGGAGGCGGGGGAGGCCGCCGCCCGCAGGGCGCTGACGGCGTGGCTCGCGGGCCCCATCGAGCGCTACGACGAGCGCCACGACGACCTCACCGGCGGGACCTCCGTCCTCTCCCCGCACGTGCGCTGGGGGACGCTGTCCGTCCGTGAGATGGAGGAGCGCGCCGCCGCCCGGGGCGGTGCCGGCGCGGACGCCTACTGCCGGCAGCTCGCCTGGCGCGACTTCTACGCCCACGTCCTGCTCCTGCATCCCGGCAACACGCAGCAGGCGTTCCAGGCGCGCTACCGCGAGCTCCGCTGGGCGGACGACGCCGACGGCTTCGAGGCGTGGAAGGCGGGCCGGACCGGGTTCCCGCTCGTCGACGCCGCGATGCGACAGCTCGACCGCACCGGGTGGATGCACAACCGGGCGCGGATGGTCGTCGGCTCGTTCCTGACGAAGGACCTCCACCTCGACTGGCGCGACGGCGAGCGCTGGTTCGCCCACAAGCTCCTCGACGGCGAGCCGCTGCAGAACAACGGCAACTGGCAGTGGGTCGCCTCCACCGGGGTGGACCCGGCGCCGTACTTCCGCCGCATGTTCAATCCGACGACCCAGGCGCAGAAGTTCGACCCGGACGGCACGTACATCCGTCGCTGGGTGCCCGAGCTCGCGAACGTGTCCGACCGCCGCATCCACGAGCCGTGGCGCATGTCCGACGACGAGCAGGCCGCCGCCGGCTGCGTGATCGGGGAGGACTACCCGGCGCCGATCGTCGACCACAAGGCCGAGCGCCTGCACGCGATGGAGCGCTACCGGGCGGTGGCGGACGCGTAGCGCGGCGCTCGGCGGCCCGGCGGCGCCCGGCGGCGCCCGCCGGCGCCCGAGCACCCGGGCGCGGGCAGGCCTCGCGGCCCGAGCGTGTGCCCCCCGGTCCCGCGCCTCGCGCCCCGCGAAGCTGAACGAAGGTTCCGGGGGGTCCACCGCACCGTGAATCTTCATTCACTTCCCGGCGCGAGGGTGAACGAAGGTTCCGGGGGTCCACAGCACCGTGAATCTTCATTCACTCTCGGGGCGGGGCGGGGCGGGGCGGTGGCGGACGCGGAGAGCGGCGCTCGCCGGACTCGCCAACTCGCCCGACTCGCCGGCCCCGCTGACCCGCCGCGGCCGCTAGGCCCGTACTCCGCACGTGGCCCACACCGTCCTCGTCCTCGGCGACCAGCTCCTGCCCGACCACCCGGCGCTCGACGGGGCGGAGCGGGTCGTCCTCGTCGAGTCCGAGGCCATGCTCCGCCGCCGGCCGCTGCACCGCCAGCGCGCGCACCTCGTCCTCAGCGGGATGCGCCGGCACGCCGCCGCCCTCCGTGCGCAGGGGGACGTGGACGTCGTCGAGCACCGGGGCACGTCGTCGCTCGCCGCGGCGCTGGCCGGCCACGACGGGGAGGAGCTCGTCGCGGCCGCCCCGAACGACCTCGGCGCGCGCCGGGCCCTCCAGCGGCTCGGCGTCCGCCTCGTCGACTCGGGCCAGTTCCTCACCGCGCCGGACGAGTTCGCGCGCTGGGCGGACGGCCGCCGGCGGCTGCGGATGGAGGACTTCTACCGCGAGCAGCGCCGCGCCTTCGGCGTCCTCGTCGACGACAGCGGCGAGCCGCTCGGCGGCCGCTGGAACTTCGACGCCGAGAACCGCGAGCGCCCGCCCAGGGAGGGCCTGCACGCGCCCGCGCCCTGGGCGCCGGAGGAGGACGACGTCGACGCCGGCGTCCGCGCCGACCTCGACGCGCTCGCGGCGCGCGGGGTCGTCTTCTTCGGGGACGACGCGCCGCGCCGCTACGCCGTCACCCCGGAGGAGGGCGCCGCCGTCCTGGAGGACTTCGTCGCGCACCGCCTGCCGCAGTTCGGCCCCTGGCAGGACGCGATGGCGGGGGAGGACGAGCCGTTCCTCTTCCACTCGCTGCTCTCGGTCCCGCTGAACCTCGGCGTCCTGGACCCGCTGACGTGCGTGCGCGCCGCCGAGGCGGCCCACCACGCGGGCGACGCCCCGCTGGCCTCGGTGGAGGGCTTCGTCCGCCAGGTGCTCGGGTGGCGCGAGTACGTGTGGGGGATGTACTGGCTGCGGGCCGAGCAGTGGCCGGAGGCGAACGCCCTCGGCGCGCACCTGCCGCTCCCGGCCGCCTACCGCGGCGCCGCGACGGGCTGGAATTGCCTGGACACCGTCGTGCGCGGCGTCGCCCGCCACGGGTACGCGCACCACATCGAGCGGCTCATGGTCCTCGGGACGATCGGCCTCACGGCGGGCATCGAGCCGTGGGCGCTCGTGCGCTGGTTCCAGACCGCGTTCGTCGACGGCGCCGAGTGGGTCATGGCGCCCAACGCCGCGGGGATGGCGCTCTTCGCGGACGGCGGCGAGATGGTGACGAAGCCGTACGCGGCCGGCGGCAACTACCTCTCGAAGATGTCCGGGCACTGCCAGGGCTGCCGCTACAAGCCGTCGGAGAAGCACGGCGAGCGGGCGTGTCCGGTGACGGCGCTCTACTGGGACTTCGTCGACACCCACGCCGAGCGCCTGGCGGCGAACAACCGGACGGCGCGGGCGGTGTCGACGTGGCGGCGCTTCGACCAGGAGACCCGCGACGCCGTGCGCGAGCGGGCGATCCGGGCGCGCGCCGAGCTCGACGGCGGCGCCGAGGTGCCGCAGCCGCCGCGGGGCGCCGGGTAACGTGACGGGATGTTCGAGGCCCGCCGCGTCCCCGCCCCGCCCGCCGAGCCTCCGACCCTCGCGGTCGGCACGCTACCGCGGCTGACCGCTCCGCTCGCGCAGGGCGACATCACCTACCTGCGGCACGGCTCCGGGCCGCCGGTCCTCCTCGTCCACGGGATCCCGACGAGCGCCCGCCTGTGGGAGCCGCTGCTCGGCGCCCTCGGCGAGCGCTACGACTGCATCGCCGTCGACCTGAACGGCATGGGGCGCTCGCGCCCGGCGCCCGGCGCCGACCTCTCGAGCCCGGGGCAGGCCGACATGTTCGCCGCGCTCCTGGACCACCTCGGGCTCGACGAGGTGCTGCTCGTCCTCCACGACCAGGGCGGCGCCCACGGCCAGCAGTTCATGGTCCGCCACCCGGGGCGCATCCGGGGGGTCGCGCTCTGCGACGTCGTCTGCTTCGACAACTGGACGGTCCCCGCGGTCGCGCTGATGATGCAGGTCGCGCGGCGCCCGCGGCTCGCCGCGGCGCTCGGCCGTGCCCGCGCCATGAAGGCCCCGATGCAGCTCGCGTGGCCGCTGCCGCAGACGGTCCGCCGCGGGCGCATCGCGAGCGCGCTCGTCGACGACTGGTTCCATGCGCTCGACACGGGCGACGGGCTGGAGGCCTGGTGCGCCTACGTCACCGCCCAGGACCCGCGCTGGACGATCGAGGCCGTCCCCGCGCTCGCCGCGTGGTCGAAGCCCGCCCGGGTGCTGTGGGCGACGGACGATCGCTTCCTTCCGGTGCGGTGGGGCGCGCGGCTGGCGGCGACGCTCCCCACCGCGGGCGCGCCCGTGCTGCTCCCGGATGCCGGCCACTTCTGGCAGGCGGAGATCCCGCGGACGGGGGCGCGGGAGCTGCTCGCGTTCCTCGACGGGGTCGGCGCCGACTGACAGCCGGCGCAGGACAGGTCTGCGTCAGCTGTCAGTCGGCGCGCGCGCCGCGGTCGCTCAGGCCTTCGTCGCCGCGATCATGAGGTTGTAGAAGATCGCCGGCGGCAGGCGCGACTCGAGCACGCGGCGATCGACGGCCTGCAGCGCGAGGTAGCCGTGGTAGGCGTACTGGCGCCACCAGTTCGGGACGTCCGCCTGATCGGCCGAGGCCTCCAGCGCCCGGTTCGTCCAGCCGAACCAGTTCGCGAGGAGCTCCTCGCCGATGACGTCGACGTCGCGGAAGCCGGCACCGCGCGCGAACGCGGAGAGGTCGCTCGGGACGAAGGCGTGCACGTCGACCGAGCCCTCGAGCTGGTGGTTCTCCGCACCGCCGTCCGACCAGCCCTCGGCGGCCGGGCGGGCCCGCAGGAGCGTCCGCCACAGCGGCGCGACGCGGGTCGCGCCACGCTTGGGGTAGGCGGCGATGCGGTCGCCGATGCGCGACGGCTCGCCGGCGAACATGAGCTTGCCGCCGGGGCGCAGGACCCGGTGGAACTCGCGGAAGGCCTGGTGCAGGTCGGGCAGGTGGTGCAGGACGGCGTGGCCCATGACGAGGTCGAAGGACGCGTCCGGGAAGGGCAGCGCCTCGGCGTCGGCGACCTTCGTCTCGACGTCGAGCTCCAGGCGCGCGGCGTTGCCGGCGAGCGTGTCGAGCATCCCCGCGGAGATGTCGGTGCACACGGCCGAGCGGATGACGCCCGCCTGCATCATGTTCAGCGTGAAGTAGCCCGTGCCGGCACCGATCTCGAGCGAGCGGTCGAAGACGCCGAGGTCGGCCTTCAGCGCCTTGCGGACCTTCTGCAGGACCTGCCGGCGGCCGATCTCGCCGAAATCGATGCCCCACTTCGCGTCGTAGGCCGCCGCGGCCCCGTCGTGGTAGCGGGTGTTGACGTCGCGGATCTCGTCGGCGGTCTCGGGCGCAGCCATGGCGGCGAAGGGTAAAGCGTGCGGGGAACGCCCGCGTTCAGCGACGGCCCCGCCCGGTCCGCGGCGGGGGCAGCGCGCCACTACCCTTCCCGCCGTGCCCGAGACGCAGACGCTCCACCTCCAGCAGGACCAGCCCGAGGGCGTGCCCCCGCTGGCCCTGACGGGCGAGCGCACGCTGCCGGACGTCCCGTTGGAGAACTACTGGTTCCGCCGCCACCTCGTCGTCTACGAGTGGATCCGGGCGCGGGTCGGCGGCCTGGACGTCGTCGACATGGCCTGTGGCGAGGGCTACGGTTCCGACGTCCTCGCCCGCACCGCGCGGTCGGTCGTCGGGGTGGACGCGAACCCCGAGGCCCACGAGCACGCCCGCCTGCGCTACGTCGCGCCGAACCTCCGCTTCGCCCGCGACCTCGTCGAGACGTTCGCCGAGCCCGCCGACGTCGTCGTCTTCCTCCAGACGATCGAGCACGTCCGCAACCCGGACGAGATCCTCGAGCACTTCAAGGCGATGACGGCGCGGAGCAGCGCGCCGGCCGCCTACATCACGACGCCGAACCTCCTGACGCTGGCGCCCGAGGGCGCGGAGAAGTCGGAGAACCCCTGGCACATCAAGGAGTACCGGGCCGAGGAGTTCCGCGCGCTCTGCGAGGCGCACTACGCCGACGTCGAGCTCTACGGCCTCTTCCACGCGGGCAAGCTCGGCGTGCACCAGTTCGCGATCGAGCGCCTCGGCTGGGACCGCATCCACAAGACGCTGCGCTTCTCGGGGCCGTTCTACGACCGCTTCACCCCGGCGATCTCCACGGGCGACTTCGCGCTGAGGCCCGCGGCCGAGTGCGACCTCGACGGCGCGCTCGACTTCCTCGCGGTCTGCCGGCCCTGATGGCCGGTGACGCGCCCGAGGACGGCGCACTGGCGATACTCCTCCACTCCCACATGCCCTACGTCGAGGGCTTCGGGACCTGGCCGTTCGGCGAGGAGTGGCTCTTCGAGGCGCTCGCGACGTCCTACCTGCCGCTGCTCGACGTCCTCGACGGCCCCGGCGGCGACGCCGTCACGCTGAGCCTCACGCCGGTGCTCGTCGACCAGCTCGCCGCGCCCGGGGTGGGGGAGCGCTTCGTCGCCTTCCTCACCGACGTGCGCCGGGCCTCGCACGAGCTCGACGTCGACGGCTGCCGCGCGAGCGGCCGTGCCGACCTCGCGGCCGCGCTCGAGCTCGCCGCCGGCGACTACGAGCACGCGCTCGAGCGCTACGCCGCCCGCACCACCGGCCGTGGCCGGCAGGGGCTCCTCGACGCGTTCGCCCCGCACGCGGCGTGGACGAGCAGCGCGACGCACGCGGTGCTGCCGCTCGTCGCCACCGAGGCCGGCGTCAGCCTGCAGCTGCGCACCGGCATCGACGGGCACCGCGCCCGCTTCGACGACGCACGCGCCTGGCGCGGCGGCTTCTGGCTGCCCGAGTGCGCGCACGCGCCGTGGCTCGACCCGCTGCTCGAGGAGGCCGGCGTCCACGCGGTCTGCGTCGACCTCACCGACGTCCTCGGCGGGCACGGCGCGCCCGGGCACCTCACGCCGTACCGGACCGAGGCGGGCCCGCTGCTCGTGCCCATCGACCGGCAGGTCATGGAGCTCGTCTGGTCCGACGGCGGGTACCCGGCCGACGGCACCTACCGCGACTACCACCACCGCACGACCCACGACCACCACCCGTGGTCGGTCGACGGCTCGGTGTACGACCGCGAGCGGGCCCGGGGACGCGCCCGCGAGCACGCCGCCGCGTTCGTCCGCGACGTGCGGGCGCGCGTCGCCGGCGGCGGCCTCTCGGTCTGCGCGCTGGACACCGAGCTGCTCGGCCATTGGTGGTACGAGGGCGTCGACTGGCTCGCCGCCGTCCTCGAGGAGGCGCGGGTCCAGGGGCTGCGCATCGTCCACCTCGACGAGGCGGTCCGCGCGGCGACGCCGGCCGCGCCGATCGACCCGGGGACGACGACGTGGGGGACCCCGCGCGACCTCTCGACCTGGGACGCGCCGCGGGTGGCCGACCTCGCCTGGCAGGCCCGCGCGGCCGAGCTCGACGTCGTCGCCGCCGGCCCCGCCGCCGACCCGCGCGCGGTCCGCGAGCTGCTCGCGCTCCAGAGCAGCGACTGGACGTTCATGGTCACGCGGGACCTCGCCGGCGAGTACCCGGTCGAGCGCGCCGCGGGCCATCACGCCGCCCTGCGCGAGGCGCTCGCCGCCCCCGGGACGACCGATCCGGCGGTCCGCTCGCTCGCGCCGCAGGCGCACCCGGCCGCGCTCCTCGAACCCTGAAGCACCGGGAAACGGCGCACGGGCGGCGCGGTCCTGTCAGGCTGCGCTCCGATGGCTGGGGGAGGTGTGGCACGCACGGAGGTGGTGACGCGGCTGCGCGCGACGCTCGCGTCCCTGTCGCTCGCCGTCGTCCTCGCCGCCGGGGCGCCGCCCGCCGGCGCCTCGCCGCCGCCGGAGGTCCCGCTCGGCACCTCCGTCTGGTGGGCCTGCATGCAGGCCGGGACCCAGTCCCCACCCACCCCCGCCGGCCTCGGCTGCCCGCGGGCGTACACCCCGCGCTACCCCGAGCAGCTCGCCGCGGCGCACCGTCCCTTCGACGTCATCGTCCCCGAGAACGAGCTGAAGATGGCCTGGACGCAGCCGAGCCAGGGGCACTACGACTTCACCGTCGTCGACCGCATCCTCGCCTACGCGCGCGACCACGGCTTCGGCGTCCGCGGCCACGTCCTCGTCTACGGCAAGGGCCTGCCCGACTGGATGACGAGCCCGCTGCGCCAGGAGAAGTGGACGCGCGACTCGCTGCTCGCCGTCCTGAAGGACCACATCAAGACCGTCATGCAGCACGCGGCCCGCGCCTATCCCGGCGTCGTCCGCGAGTGGGACGTCGTGAACGAGGCGTTCGACTCCGACGGGGGCTACGACGGCAACCTCCTCTCCCGGGTCATCGGCCCCGACTACGTCGAGCAGGCCTTCCGCTTCGCCCACGAGGCCGACCCCGACGCGCTGCTCTTCTACAACGACTACGACGCCGACCAGCCCGGCCCGCGGGCGAGCGCGATCCTGCGCATGGCGAAGGACTTCGTCGCGCGCGGCGTCCCGCTCGACGGCATCGGCCTGCAGATGCACCTCGGGATGGCGCGGCCGCTGCCGGCGCCGGGGGACATCGCCCGGACGATGCGCTCCTACGCGGACCTCGGCCTGCGGGTCGCGGTGACCGAGATGGACGTCGGCCTCGTCCCGCCGTTCGGCGCGCTGACGGCCGAGCGCCAGCAGGCGGTCTACCAGGAGGTCGCCGGGGACTGCGCGGCGATCCCGGCGTGCACCGGCCTGACGGTCTGGGGGGTCGCCGACCCGCTCTCGTGGGGGGGATCGTTGCCGCGCCGCTGCTGCTCGACCGGGACTACGCGGCGAAGCCCGCGCTCGCCGCGGTGCAGGCGCTGCTCGCCGGAGCCGGGCCGCGCGCCCCGCAGATCACCGGGCCGGGCGGCCGCCGCGAGGTCGCGCTCGTCCCCGTCGTCGACACCCGCGCCCGGCAGCTCCGCGCGACGGTGGTGAGGAGCGGCATCCGCGCGCTCGTCGGGTGCCCGGGGACGCCGCCCTGCACGGTGACGCTCGCGCTGCGCATCGGGACGCGGACGATCGCCAAGCGGCGCGCGACGATCCTCACCGAGAGCCACACGCTGCGGCTGAAGCTCCTGCCGAGCGGGGTCGCGTCGCTCTGCCGGACACCGCGGAGCCGCGCCGCGGTCCTGCGGGGGTCCGTCGGCGGCGGCGCGGCGGTGCGGCGGCCGGTGCGGATCGTCGGCGACGGCCGGAGCGGCGCCGGCTGCCGGTGATCAGCCGGGGCGCCGGAGCCGTATCGGCCCGCGGGCCCGGCGCCCGTCGACGACCTCGCCGCGCTGGGTCACCTCGATCGCACCGTCATCCGCGAGCGCGAAGGCGACCCGGCGCACGTCGTCCATGAGGCCGCGCCAGCGCTCCTCGTCGTCCGGCGCGATCGCCCGCGCCGCGTCGGACGGGCAGATCGTCTTCCCCTCGCCGCGCGCGTCGAGCAGCCGGTCGATCGTCGCGCGGATGTCCGCGTCCGTCGCCACCGGCCGCTACACCCAGCGGAGCGTCGCGGGCTCGTCCCGCATGCGCACGACGCGTGCGGGGGCGCCGGCGCTCACCGCGTTCGCCGGCACGTCGCGGGTGACGACGGCGTTCGTCCCGACGACGGCGTTGTCCCCGACGGTCACGCCGCGCAGGAATGAGGCGCCGTACCCGATCCAGACGTTGTGCCCGACACGGACGTCGCGCATGTAGATGCCCTGCTCGCGGATCGCCCGCTCCTCATCGACGACGCCGTGGTCGAAGTCGATGAACATCGCGCGGTCGGCGATGATGCACTCGCGCCCGATCGACACGTGCTGGTAGCAGCTGATCGTGCACTCCTGTCCGAGCACGGACTTCGCGCCGATCGCGACCTCGCCCTCGTGGCAGCGGACCTTCGTCCCGTGCCCGAGCCACGACCAGCGCCCGAGGTGGACGGTCGCGTCCGGCCCGATCTCGAAGTGCACGCCCGGGCAGATGAACGCGAGGCCGTCGGTCTTCAGCCGGCCGCGGAACCGCAGCTTCAGCCAGAAGAGGCGGGCGATGAGGACGACGTAGTAGCGGTTGACCATCCCGTGCGCGCGGGCGAACCGCCAGAACGCGAGGGGGCCGCCGGCGAGCGGAGCGGGGCCGCGGCGGACGTTGCCGGCGTCGTCCACGGGCGGCGCCTCGGTGGCGCCTGCGGCCTGGGGGGAGAGGACGGGCTCCACGGCGCGACATGCTGCCACAGAGGCTGTCCTGGCATCATCCGCCCCCGCATGACCGCCGCCGCCTCAGACAGCCTCGCGCAGCGCCTGCTCGCCGGGGACAAGCGCGCGCTCGCCCGCGCGATCACGCTCGTGGAGTCCGATGACCCCGCCGGCTGGGATCTCGTCCGCGAGGTCTACCCGCACACCGGCAAGGCCGCGATCCTCGGCTTCACCGGCGCGCCCGGCGCGGGCAAGTCGACGCTCATCGGCGCGCTCGTGAAGAACCGGCGCGCGCTCGACCGCGAGGTCGCGGTCCTCTCCATCGACCCGTCCTCGCCGTTCACCAAGGGCGCGCTCCTCGGCGACCGCATCCGGCTCACCGAGCACTTCCTCGACCCCGGCGTGTTCATCCGCTCGATGGCGAACCGCGGCGCGCTCGGCGGCCTGAGCGAGGCGGCGCTCCAGGGCGCGCTGCTCATGGACGCGGCCGGCAAGCAGGACGTCTTCCTCGAGACCGTCGGCGTCGGCCAGGCCGAGATCGACATCATCGACCACGCCGACACCGTCGTCCTCGTGCTCATGCCCGGCAGCGGCGACTCGATCCAGGCGCTGAAGGCCGGCATCATGGAGATCCCGGACATCATCGTGGTCAACAAGGCCGACCACCCGCTGACCGACACGATGGTCCGGGAGATCCGCGGCGTCCTCTCCCTCGCCCCGCAGCGCGGCTGGCGGGTGCCGATCGTCAAGACCGAGGCGGTCCGCGGCAAGGGCATCGAGGAGCTCGTCGAGAAGCTCGACGAGCACCGCGCGTTCATCCAGGAGGAGGGGACGCTCTCGGAGCGGCGCAAGCGCAACCTCCAGAACGAGGTCCTCGCCATCTGCACCGCGCGCCTGCGCCGCGACCTCGAGGCGCGCTTGAAGGAGGACGCGTCCTACCAGGCGCTCCTCGAGCGGGTCGTCAAGCGCGAGCTCGACCCGGCGAGCGCCGCGACGACGATCCTCGCCGAGATCGAGGGCGCCGACGTCGCCGCCCGCGGGCCAGGCTCGGTCGCCTGAGCACCGGCGCGCGCATACCGCGCGCGTCTCCCGGGTACCACGCCCGGCATGAGCTCAAGCCCGTCGTACGAGCAGTCCAAGCAGGTCGCCGAGGACAGCCGGGAGGCCGGCTGGACCGCGCCGAGCTTCGGCCGCGAGCTGTTCCTCGGGAACCTCCGTCTCGACCTCATCCACCCGCAGCCCGCCCTCCCGGCGGCGTCGGTCGAGAAGGGCGAGCGGTTCCTCGAGCGCCTGCGCGCGTTCCTGGCCGAGCGCGTGGACCCCGCGCAGATCGAGCGCGACGCGAAGATCCCCGACGACGTCCTCGACGGGCTCAAGCAGCTCGGCGCGCTCGGCATGAAGATCCCCGAGGAGTACGGCGGGCTCGGCCTCTCGCAGGTCTACTACAACAAGGCGCTCGCGCTGGCCGGCACGTGGAGCGCGGCCATCGGCGCGCTCCTCAGCGCGCACCAGTCGATCGGCCTGCCCGAGCCGCTGAAGTCGTTCGGCAACGAGGAGCAGAAGCGCGAGTGGCTCCCCAAGGTCGCCAAGGACCACGTGTCCGCCTTCCTCCTCACCGAGCCCGACGTCGGCTCCGACCCCGCGCGGATGGCCTGCGAGGCGGTCCCCACCGACGATGGCACCGGCTACCGCATCACCGGCACGAAGCTCTGGGCGACGAACGGGACGATCGCCGACGTCGTCGTGATCATGGCCGTCGTCCCGAAGTCCGACGGGCACAAGGGCGGCATCACCGCGTTCATCTGCCCGACCGACGCGGAGGGCATCACGATCAAGCACCGCAACGCCTTCATGGGCCTGCGCGGCATCGAGAACTCGCTGACGGAGTTCAAGGACGTCTTCGTCCCGAACGAGGCGGTCATCGCCGGCGAGGGCAAGGGCCTGCGGATCGCGCTCGCGACGCTCAACGTCGGCCGGCTCTCGCTGCCCGCGATCGCCGCCGCCTCGACGAAGTACGCGCTGAAGATCGCCCGCGAGTGGTCGGCCGAGCGCAAGCAGTGGGGCCAGGCCGTCGGCAAGCACGACGAGGTCGCCCAGCACCTCGCGTTCCTCGCCGGGACGACGTTCGGCCTCGAGGCGGTCGTCGACGTCTCGAGCCGCATCGCGGACGACGGCTCCAGCGACGTGCGCATCGAGGCGGCGCTCGCGAAGCTCTACGCCTCCGAGCTCGGCTGGACCGCCGTCGACACGATGGTCCAGATCCGCGGTGGCCGGGCGTACGAGACGGCGGACTCGCTGGCGGCCCGCGGCGAGAAGGCCGTGCCCGCCGAGCAGCTCCTGCGCGACATGCGCATCAACCGGATCTTCGAGGGCTCCTCGGAGATCATGCACCTGCTCATCGCCCGCGAGGCGGTCGACCAGCACCTCTCCGTCGCCGGCGACATCCTCGACCCGAAGACCGAGCTGAAGGACAAGGCGAAGGCCGCCGTGGCCGCCGGGAGGTTCTACGCGGGCTGGCTGCCGACGCTCGTCACCGGCGAGGGGCAGAAGCCGACCGCCTTCGAGGAGTTCGGCCCGCTGGCGAAGCACGTGCGCTACGTCGAGCGCCACTCGCGCAAGCTCGCGCGCTCGACCTTCGGGCTCATGGGCCGCCACCAGGCGTCGCTCGAGCAGAAGGGCGCGCTCCTCGGGCGCGTGGTCGACATCGGCGCCGAGCTGTTCGCGATCGCCGCCGCCTGCACGTACGCCGAGACCATCGCCCGCGAGGAGCCCGCGCGCGCCGATCAGGCCCGCGAGCTCGCGGACCTCTTCTGCTCGCAGGCCCGCCGCCGCGCCGACCACCTGTTCAAGCAGCTCTTCTCCAACGACGACGCGCCGTCGTACGCGGCGGCGCAGCGGCTGCTCGACGGGCGCTACGACTGGCTCACCGATGACGTGCTGGACCCGGCGGGCGACGGCCCGATGATGCCGCCGGCCGTCCACGAGCGGGCGGCGGACGATGCCCCGAGCGAGCCGGCGCCGGTGCAGTGACGGCACCCCCCGCGGGCGGCCGGCTCAGCCTCGGCCCGCCCGCGGCAGCACGCGCTCGGCGCCGCCCCACGGGAGCGGCCCGTGCGCGGGGGCGACCCCTGCGTCGCCGCTGACGCGCGCGGCGACGAGGAACCAGACCGAGCCCGCCAGCGTCACCGCGACGAGCGCCGCGCCCGCCCGCGGCCAGCGCCGCAGCGCGAGCGCGGCGAGCGCCGCCGCGCACGGCAGCACGACGACGAGGTCGGGCGGCGCGAGCCACGGCCCGACGAGCGACGGGCGCCCGAAGACGGCGCCCGCCAGCCCCGCCGCCCCGACGAGCGCGAGCAGCAGCCCGGTGACCTCGACGTCCACCTGCCCCGGGATCACGGCGGACAGGCGACCACGCCACGAGCGCCACAGCAGCCACAGCGCCGCGAGCGGCAGCGCGAGGACCGGCGCCCAGCGCAGCGCGCCGGCGTCCCGGTCGACGAGCGCGCCCGCGACCCGGGGCAGTCGCGCGAGCTGGCCGCCGACCCCGGACGCACCGGTCGCCGAGCCGCCCGCCAGGCGTGCGGAGGCCGGCGTCAGCCCGCCGAAGAGCCGGTCGTTGATCGTCACGAAGAGGACCGCGGACGTGAGCACGACCTCGAGCGCGACGAAGCCCGCGAGCGCCCGCTGACGGCGCCGGAGCCAGCGCCACAGTGCGAGCGCGACGACGGCCCCCGGCAGCGCGAGGTGCACGTCGACCCACGCGGTGAGCGCGATGAGGGCGGCACAGCCGAAGGCCCACGCCGTCCGCGGCTCCTCGCGGATGCGCAGCACCTGCAGGACGGCACCGGCGACGAGCAGCGCGCCCGCGGCGGTCGGCGCGACCGTCGTCGACGCGGCGAGGACGGGTGGGGAGAGGCCGACGGCGAGCGCGCTGCGGGTCGCCCACGGCTCGGGCACGACGCGCCGCGCCAGCGCCGCGGCGAGGACGAACGCGAGCGCCATGAGCAGCGCGCACTCGGCCTCGACGCCGGTCGCCCCGCCGATCGCGTAGGCGGGCGCGACGAGCAGGGGGAAGCCGATGCCCTGCGGCTCGGCCAGCCGCCCCTCGGTGACGCGCGCGGTCGGGCGCAGCGGCGCGCCGTGCCAGGCCCGCCAGGCCCGGCCCGCGTACTGGTTGCGCAGGTCGATGTCCCCGTCCTGGGCGATCGACGCGGCGGTGAGCAGCCGGTGCGCCTCGGCCGGTGCGTAGCGCTCGCCGGGCGCCGCGCGCAGGCCGAGCGTCGCCGCGTAGGCGGCGAGCAGCGTCAGGAAGAGCGCCAGCGGACGGCCCACGGCGCCCAGTCTGCCAGTCCGCTCCCCGCGCTAGCGGGCGAGCAGCACCCGCGCCGCGTCGCCGACGCGGAACGAGCCGTTGACGGCCACCGCGACGGCGGCGAGGGCTGCGGCCGACATCAGGGCCGCGGTGCTCTTGCGGTTTCCCCCGACTCTGCTCGGGGGAATGGACGGGGTGCGCGCGGCGGTCCCCGCGCGCGACGGAGGCCGTCCATTTCCCCCGACTCTGCTGGGGGGAAATGGACGGGGTGCGCCGGCGGTCAGAGGGCGAGGCCCGCGGCCCGCCCGAGCGCCGCCGCCGCGAGCCCGCCGGCGAGCGCGACGCCGAGCAGGCCCGCCGCCGTCCGCCGGCGCCCGTCCTGCCACAGCCCGACGCACTCGTGCATCCACGTCGAGAACGTCGTGAAGGCGCCGAGCAGGCCGGTGCCGGCGACGAGCAGCGCGTCCGGGCTCACGTCCGCGCCGCTCAGCACGCCCAGCGCGAAGGCGCCGAGGAGGTTGACGAGCAGCGTCCCGCGGAAGGGGACGCCCCGGCCGAGGCACAGGGTCCCGAGCATGCGGGCGACCGAGCCGGCGCCGCCGACCGCCCCGACGGCGACCCAGGTCCCCGCCGTCACGCCGCGCGCTCCCCGAGGCGGGCCCGGACGACGTGGTCGCCCGCCCACACGGCGGTGAGGCCGAGGACGAGCGACGCCCCGCCGTAGCCGGCGGCGAGGCCCGCGTGCCCGTCCCGGAGCATGAGGACGAGCTCGACCTGGAGCGTCGAGAAGGTCGTCAGCGCGCCGCAGACGCCGGTCCCGAGCAGGGCGCGCGGGACGCCCGCCCGGCCGGGCCCGCGGCGGAACGCCGCGGCGACCGCGCCGAGGAGGAAGGCGCCCACGACGTTCACGAGCAGCGTCGCCCACGGCCACTGCGCCGTGTCGTGGGTCCAGGTGTGCGCGAGCGCCGCGCGGGCGAGAGCGCCGGCGACGCCGCCCGCGAAGACCGCGCCGACCTCGATCGCGTCCGGCGGCGGCGCCTGCCGGTGGGTCCGCGGCGGCGCCGCGGCGGGCGGCGGGGCCACGGTCCGGTCAGGCCCCGCCGGCCTGCGCCTGGGCGAGCGCGACGAGCAGCCGGACGCCGAAGCCGCTGCCGCCCTTGGCCGCCCACGGCTTGCCGAGGTCCCAGCCGACCCCGGCGATGTCCAGGTGCGCCCACGGCACGTCGCCGACGAAGCGGTGCAGGAACTCCGCGCCGGAGATCGGGTGCGCCTTCCGGTCCTCGGGCGAGTTCGTCAGGTCCGCGAACCGGCCCTTCACGCGCTCGGCGTACTCGGGGTCCAGGGGGAGCTGCCAGAGCCGCTCGCCGCTGCGGGCGCCGGCCGCGGTCACCGCGGCGCACCACGCCTCCTCGTTCGCGAAGAGGCCGGCGAAGGTCGAGCCGAGGGCGGTGACGACGCCCCCCGTGAGCGTCGCGAGGTCGACGAGCCGCTCGGCGCCGAGCGCGACGGCGTGGGCGAGGCAGTCGGCGAGGACGAGGCGGCCCTCGGCGTCGGTGTTGTCGACCTCGATCGTCAGGCCCGTCATGGCCTTCACGATGTCGCCCGGCTTTGTCGCCGAGCCGTTGATGGTGTTCTCCGTCGCGCCGACGACCGCGATGATCCGGATCGGCAGCGCGAGCGCCGCGATCGCCTGCATCGCCCCGAGGACGGCGCCGCCGCCGCTCATGTCGTACTTCATGCGGTGCATGCCGCCGGCGGGCTTGATCGAGAGCCCGCCCGTGTCGTGCGTCACCGCCTTGCCGACGAACCCGAGCACGGGGCCGGTCGCCTCCGGCGGGTCGTAGCGGACGGTGATGAGCGCGGGCTCGACGTCGGTGCCCTGGGCGACCGACGCGAAGGCGCCCATGCCGCGGGCGGTGATCTCGGCCCGGCCCTCGACGGACGCGGTGATGTGCGCGTGCGCGTCGGCGAGCGTCAGCGCGAACTCGCCGAGCGCGGTGGGGGTGAGGTCGTTCGCGGGCCGGTCCTGCAGCTCGCGGGTCGCGTTCTGCGCGCGGGCGACGACCGCGGCCCGGTCGACGGTGACGACGCGCGACTCGTGGTCGGAGACGATGAGCTCGGTGACGCCCGGCGCGTCCTCCTCGTCCTTCGCGGCGCTCTTGAACCAGTCGAAGCGGTAGCTCGAGAGGACCGTCCCCTCGACGAACCCGCCGGCCTGGTCGTCGTCGAGGCGGTGGGGGAGCTCCCAGCACAGGACCTTCGTGCCGAGCTCGCCGCAGCGCCCCAGGACGGTGGCCGCGGCGACGCGGGCGCGCTCGGCGTCGAAGGTGTCGCGGTCGCCGAGCCCGACGAGGATCCAGCGCTTGCCGGCCGCATGGGTGTGGGCGAGGTGCTTGAACGCGCTCTTCGCCTCGCCGGCGTCGAGCAGCGCCTGGAGCACCCCGCCGTCGACGTCATGGGCGACCCGCTTGCCGTCGAAGATCCCGATCGCGACGGTGTCCGCCCGCGTGTCGACAGGGGCTTCCACGGTGGCGCGTACGAGCATGGGCTGCAGGCTATCGACCGCACGGGCCGCGCCCGCCCCGCGCGGGCGGATGCGGGTCGGTAGCAGCGAGCTACTACCATCCACGGCCTCGCAGGACCCCGTCTCTTTCCCGACTTCCGGAGCTCGTCCCCCTCATGCCCAAGACCGTGATCCTCGGCAGCGCCCGCACCCCGATCGGCAAGCTCGGCGGCGGCCTGTCCTCCCTCAAGGCGACCGAGCTCGGCGGCATCGCCATCAAGGCGGCCCTGGAGCGCTCAGGCGTGGCGCCGGAGCAGGTCGACCACGTCGTCATGGGCACGGTCCTCCAGGCCGGCCAGGGCCAGATCCCGTCGCGTCAGGCGCAGATCGCGGGCGGCATCCCGCAGGAGGTCTCCTCCGAGACGGTCAACAAGGTCTGCGCCTCGGGCGTGCGCGCCGTGGTCATCCTCGACCAGGCGATCCGCGCGGGCGACGTCGAGGTCGGCGTCGGCGGCGGCATGGAGTCGATGTCCAACGCGCCGTACGTCCTCCCGCAGGCGCGCTTCGGCTACCGCATGGGCGACGCGAAGGCGCTCGACGCGATGGTCCACGACGGCCTCACGAACCCGTTCTCCGGCCGCCAGATGTTCGACGAGGCGACCGAGACGGGCGACCGCCTGGAGATCTCCCGCCCCGACCTGGACCGCTGGGCGCTGCGCTCGCACGAGCTCGCGCTCGCCGCGATCGACGAGGGCCGCCTCTCCGAGGAGATCGTCCCCGTGACCGTCAAGGGCCGCAAGGGCGACACGACCGTCGAGGTCGACGAGGGCCCGCGCCGCGGCTCCACGCTCGAGGCGCTCGCGAAGCTCCCCGGCCTCGTCGGCAAGGACGGCTCCCACACCGCCGGCAACTCGCCGGGCGTCAACGACGGCGGCGGCGCGATCGTCCTCGCCTCCGACGAGTGGGCGGCGGCGAACGGCAAGGAGGTGCTCGGCGAGATCGTCGCGCACGCCCAGTCCGCGAACGACTTCGCGACGCTCCACACGACCCCCGGCTCGGCCGCGAAGAAGGCCCTCGAGAAGGCCGGCCTCACCGCCGACCAGATCGACGTCTGGGAGATCAACGAGGCGTTCGCGTCGGTGACGCTCAACTCGATCCGCATGCTCGGGATCGACGAGGAGAAGGTGAACGTCAACGGCGGCGCCGTCGCCCTCGGGCACCCGATCGGCGCGTCCGGCGCCCGCATCATCGCCTCGATGGTCCACGAGCTGAAGCGGCGCGGCGGCGGCTACGGCTGCGCGGCGATCTGCTCGGGTGGCGGCCAGGGCGACGCGATTATCGTGAAGGTGTGACCGAAGCGACCGCGGACGACAGGCAGCCGGCGCGTTCCGAGCCCTTGGGCGAGGAACCGCCAAGCGGAACCGAGCGCGAAGCGCGAGGTTCCGCCGCATTCTTCGACCTCGACCGCACGCTCATGGCCGGCTCGTCCGGCCTGCACTGGGCGCGGGCGGCGCGGTCCAGCGGGCTCGTCTCGCGCCGCAAGATGGCCCACTACGCGTGGCGGAACGTGAAGTTCCGCCTGCGGGGCTCGACGGACGAGGAGACGGACGCCGTCCGCGCCGAGGTCGCGCGGATGCTCGAGGGCGTCCGCGTCCGGGACCTGCAGCGCCTCGCGCCGAAGGTCCTCGCCGGCGTCCTCCCGCGGCTGTACCCGCAGATGCTCGACGTCGCCTACGCCCACCAGGACGAGGGGCGCCGCGTCTTCATCGTCACCGCCGCCTCGCAGGACCTCGCCTCGATCATCGCCCGGATCGTCGGCTTCGACGGCGCGCTCGGCGCGCGCTACGAGGTCGTCGACGGCGTCTACACGGGCCGGGACGCCGGCATCTTCACCTACCGGGACGGCAAGCCGCTCGCGATGCGCGAGCTCGCCGAGGCCGAGGGCATCGACCTCGGGTCGAGTTGGGCGTACTCCGACAGCGAGAGCGACCTGCCGATGCTCCGCGCCGTCGGCCACCCGGTCGTCGTCAACCCCGACCCGGAGCTCGCGCGCGTCGCCCGCGAGGAGGGGTGGGAGGTCATGCGCTTCGAGCAGCTCGGCCGCCGCCTGAAGGCCGCCGCCGCGTTCGGCGCCGCCGCGCTCGTCGGCAGCGCCGGCGGGGTGGGCGTCCGCCGCGGGCGGGTGCGCCGCGCCGTGCCGCCACCGCCGGCCCCGACGACGCTCGGCCGTCTAGCGTCGAGCACCCGCACCCGCAGGCGCCCCCGATGAGCCTCCACGAGCTGACCGACGAGCAGCGCGACATCCGCGCGCTCGCCAAGCGCTTCGCCGACGAGGAGGTCGCGCCGCACGCCGGGCAGTGGGACCGCGACCACACGTTCCCGAAGGAGGTCTTCGCGCACCTCGGGGAGCTCGGCCTCATGGGCGTCTGCGTCCCCGTCGAGCACGGCGGGGCGGGCGCCGACTACCTGAGCTACTGCCTCGTCATGGAGGAGCTCTCGCGCGCCGACGCGGGCGTCGGGGTGACGATCGCCGTCCACACCGGCGCGGGGACGATGCCGATCCTGGCGAACGGGAGCGAGGAGCAGGTCGCGCGGCTCGTGCCGCCGCTCGCGCAGGGGCTCGAGCTCGCGGCCTTCGCGCTCACCGAGGCGGGCTCCGGCTCGGACGCGGGCGCGATGCTCGCCCGCGCCGACGACGAGCACCGCATCACCGGCACGAAGCAGTGGATCACGAACGGCACCTACGCCCACGTCTTCACCGTCTTCGCCAAGGACCCGCGCGCCGGCGGGCGCCCGAGCGCGTTCGTCGTCCGCCGTGGCGCGCCCGGCTTCGCGGTCACGCGCGAGGAGGAGAAGATGGGCCTGCACTCCTCGTCGACGGCGGACCTCGCCTTCGAGGACACCCCGGGCGAGCCGCTCGGCGCCCCGGGCGCCGGCATGCGGATCGCGCTCTCGACGCTCGACGGCGGCCGCATCGGGATTGCGGCGCAGGCGGTCGGCATCGCCCAGGCCGCCTTCGAGTGCGCGAGCGCGTACGCGCAGGAGCGCCGGGCCTTCGGCCGCGCGATCGGCGGCTTCCAGGCGATCCAGCACAAGCTCGCCGACATGCAGACCGAGATCGAGGCCGCCCGCGCGCTCGTCTGGCGCGCCGCCCGGCTGAAGGACGCGGGCCGCCCGCACACCGTCGAGGGGGCGCAGGCGAAGCTCTTCGCGTCCGCGGTCGCCCGCCGCCAGACCGGCGAGGCGATCCAGGTCCTCGGCGGCTACGGGTACACGCGGGAGTTCCCCGCCGAGCGGTACTACCGCGACGCGAAGATCACCGAGATCTACGAAGGCACGAGCGAGATCCAGCGCCTCGTCATCGCCCGCGCGATCCTCGGGGACGCGGCCCGCGACCCGGCCTGAGCCGGGCCGCGGCCCCGTCGCACCCAGCGCCTAGCGCACGCGGATCGCGTAGGCCTTCGTCTTCCCGCCGCCGCTGACGACGAGGCGGTAGGCGCCCTTCCTCGCGCGCCTGACCTTCAGCGTCGTCGTCGCGTTGCCCGCGACCGTCTTCCTGACCAGCGTCCTCCCGGCCCGGCTGAGCCTGACCGTCACCCGGGCGACGTTCAGCCCGGTGACCGCGACCGGCAGGCCCGTCGTGCGCAGCGCCGCCGCGGTGATCGCGCGGACCGCCGCCACGCCGAGGCGCGGGGTGCGGTCGGGGCCCGGGGACGGCGCCGGGACCGTCGTCGTGACGGTGTTCGTGCTCGTCACCGTGTTCGTCGTCGCCGCCGGCGTCGGCTGGTTCTCCTTCTCGCCGCGCAGCAGGTCGAACAGGTCGGTGTGGTCGTTCGTCCCGAGGACGTTCGCCGCCTGCGGGCCGATCGCCCAGACGGGGACGACCGTGCCGGTGTGCTGCTGGCTCGGCGCCGACGCCACCGGAGCCGCGCCGGACTGGTAGCCCGCCGTCCCGTAGGTCACGCGGAGGACCTGGCCGTCCTTCGTCATGAGGTTGTTCGTGTAGCCGGTCGGGTTGCCCGTGCCGGTCGTGTCCTCACCGACGATCTCGCTCGAGTGGCCGTGGTCGGCGGTGACGACGACGAGCGTGTCCGGGTGGGTCCTCTGGTAGTCGAGCGCGACGCCGATCGCCTTGTCAAAGGCGACGGTCTCGCCGATCTGCTGGCAGGCGTCGGCCGCGTGGTCCTGCTTGTCGATCGACGCGCCCTCGACCTGGAGGAAGAAGCCCTTCGGGTTGTCGAGGAGGCTGATGCTCTTCGCGGTCATCGCCGCGAGGCTCGGCTCGTCGGCGGGGCGCTGGTCCTCCTGGCAGGTCTCCGCGGGGGAGCCGTCGCCGAGCGTCGCCTTCGCGCCCTTCCACTCGAGGGACATGTTCGGCTTGTTCGTGCCGTTCTGCCCGAAGAGGCCGTACACCGGCTTGGAGGCGTCGGCGGCCGCGAGGCCCGCCGCGTCGGTCACGACGTCGATGCCCTTGGCCTGCGCGGACTGGATGACCGTCCTGCCCGCGTCGGGGCCGCCGGTGATCGTCTGGGCGAAGCGCGCGTAGCCGCCGCCCATCGCGACGTCGAGCTTGTGGTCGACCTCCTGCTCGGCGATCGAGCCGAGCCCGCCGGCCTCCTTGCTCTCCTTCAGGCACTTCGGCGTCGCGGCCACGACGGCCTGAGTCATGTTGTCCGGGCCGGAGCAGTTGCGATCGGAGATGTGAGCCGCGAGGACCGCGGGGGTCGCGTCCGTGAGGTCCGCCGTCGTGACGTCGCCGACCTTCTTACCGGCCGCCTGCGCGTACTCGAGGACCGTCTTGTACGCCGTGTTGTCGCCCGGGGTCGCGAGCGAGGCGCTCGGCCCCTGCGAGTCACGCTCGTCGATCGTCTTCCGGCCCGTGGCCCACTGCGTGCCGGTGCCGGCCGAGTCGGGGTCGTAGTCCGGGGTCGTGCCGTCGCCCTTGACGGTGTACGTCGTGTCGAAGCCGGTGAACGGCATCCGGTCGACGTTGAGCTTGTTCTTGACGCCGAGGTAATAGCGCGCCTCGGTGATCTCCTGCGTGCCCATGCCGTCGCCGAGGAGGAAGATGACGTTCCTCGGCTTCACGCCGGTGAGGCCGGCCCGCACGTCGTCCGTCCTGTTCGTCGTCCCGCCGATGGCGAGCGAGGTGCCAATGCTCAGCACGGCCACGGCGCCCAGTCCGGTGAGGGCGAGCGACCGCCTGTCGAATCTCCGCATGTGTTCTCCTGAAGGTGAGGTGAAGCTGCGGATGCTCACGCTCGGTGTGGGCCCGGTCGTGAACGACCGGTGAGGCGGCGGTGAACGATCGGTGGCGACGGACGCGGCGCCTATGCTGCTCCGACGTGACGCTGAAGCTCGACCCGATCGCCGAGGCGCGCCGCCACTGGGAGGCGCGCTGGCCCGCAGACCCGTCGCGGGCGATGGCGGCCGTCACGTCGATCATGCGCAGCCAGCAGCTGTTGCTCGCGCGGTTCGACGAGCTCCTCAAGCCGTTCCGGCTGACCTTCCCCCGCTACGAGGCGCTCATGCTGCTCTCGTTCACGCGCGAGGGCGAGCTGCCGATCGGGAAGATGGGGGAGCGGCTGCAGGTCCACCGCAGCTCGGTGACGAACGTCGTCGAGAAGCTCGTCGCCGGTGGGCTCGCCGAGCGGGTCCCGCACCCGACGGACGGCCGCGCGACGCTCGTCCGGATCACGGACGCCGGCCGCGAGGCGGCGACCGCCGCGACGGCGGTCCTGAACGCCGAGCTCTTCGGGCTGCAGGCGCTCGACGCGCCGGCGCAGGAGGGGCTCATCGACGTGCTCACGACGCTCCGCGCGGACGTAGGCGACTTCGGCTGAGCGCGGGGGTCCCGCGATTGCCCGCGGGGCCGTCCGGGCAGGAAAGGTGGAAGTCCACTCATCCGTGCTCTACACTTTGACCGAGAAATACGCGGACTTCCACCTAAATCGGAAATCACATGGCCATCGCAGACACCTCCTCCGTCCCGACCACCCACGAGCAGTGGCAGAAGGCCTACGGGCTGACGCCGGAGCTCAAGGAGCGGTACGTCACGCTCTCGGACGTCGAGATCGACCCGCTCTACGTCCCCAAGGACGGGCCCGTCCCGCCGGAGATCGGCTACCCCGGGCAGTACCCCTTCACCCGCGGCGTCTACCCGAACATGTACCGCGGGCGCATGTGGACGATGCGCCAGTTCGCCGGCTTCGGCACGGCGGAGGAGACGAACGAGCGCTTCCGCTACCTCCTCGACCACGGGCAGACCGGCCTCTCGACCGCGTTCGACATGCCGTCGCTCATGGGCCACGACTCCGACCACGCGCTCTCGCTCGGCGAGGTCGGCCGCGAGGGCGTCGCCATCGACACCGTCGACGACATGGAGACGCTCTTCCAGGGCATCGACCTCGGCAAGGTCTCCGTCTCGATGACGATCAACGCCCCGGCCGCGATCATGCTCGCGAACTACATCGTCGCGGGCGAGCGCCAGGGTGTCCCGCCCGAGGCGCTCAACGGCACGATCCAGGCGGACATCCTCAAGGAGTACATCGCCCAGAAGGAGTGGTGCTTCCCGATCGACCCGGCGATGCGCCTGCTCGGGGACATGATCGAGTACTCGACGCTGAAGATGCCGAAGTGGAACTCGGTGTCGGTGTCCGGGTACCACATCCGCGAGGCGGGGGCGACCGCGGCCCAGGAGCTCGCCTTCACGCTGAAGGACGGCCTGACGTACGTCGAGCAGGCGGTCGAGCGCGGCCTGGACGTCGACACGTTCGCCCCGCGCCTGTCGTTCTTCTTCAACGCCCAGATCGACTTCTTCGAGGAGATCGCGAAGTACCGCGCCGCCCGCCGCATCTGGGCGCGCGAGCTGCGCGAGACCTTCGGCGCGAAGAACCCGAAGTCGTGGCTCATGCGCTTCCACACGCAGACCGCGGGCGTCTCCCTCACGGCGCAGCAGCCGCTGAACAACTGCGCCCGCACGGCGATCGAGGCGCTCGCCGGCGTCCTCGGCGGCACCCAGTCGCTGCACACGAACTCGCACGACGAGGCGCTCGCGCTGCCCACCGAGGACGCGGTCCGCATCGCGCTGCGCACGCAGCAGATCATCGCCCACGAGACGGGCGTGACGAACACGATCGACCCGCTCGGCGGCTCCTGGTTCGTCGAGCAGCTCACCGACCAGATCGAGGCGCAGGCCTACGAGTACTTCGCGAAGATCGACGAGCTCGGTGGCATGGTCGAGGCCGTGAAGCAGAACTACCCGCAGCGCGAGATCGCCGACGCCTCCTACGAGCTCCAGGGCGAGATCGACAACGGCCGCCGCATCGTGGTGGGCGTCAACGCCTACACCGAGGGCAACGAGAACGACGACATGGTCATCCACCGCGTCGACCCCGCCCTCGAGCGCAAGCAGCTCGACCGCCTGCAGACCGCGAAGGCGAACCGCGACTCGGCCGCCGTCGAGGCCTGCCTGACCGAGCTCAAGCGCGCCTCCGCCACCGACGGCGAGAACCTCATGTTCCCGCTCATCGAGGCCGCCCGCGCGCACGTCTCCGAGGGCGAGATCATCCAGGCGATGCAGGAGGTCTGGGGCGACTACCGGGAGACCCCGGTCTTCTAGCGTCCCGCGCCTGAGACACATCGCGCGCCTGCGCCCTGTTGGGCGCATGGGCCGCGCACGCAGCAACGACAATGCAGCCACTGTCACCCAGCGACAGTGGCTGCATTCCGTTTCCGACGAGGGGCCGGTCGCGCGCCGGATCGCCGCTCTGGCGGCTCGGCAGTGGGCAGTGGTGACGACCGATCAGCTGCTCGCCGCCGGTCTCACGCACTCCCGTATCCGCAGGTGGACGGAGATCGGCCACCTCCACCGCCCCTACCGCGGTGTCCACCCCCTCGCGCCGCTCCGCGCCCTCGCCCCGCAGGGCCGCGAGCTCGCGGCGGTCCGGGGCTGCGGCGACGCGGCGGTCCTCTGCTCCGTCTCGGCCGCCGTCCGCTGGGGCCTGCTGCGCTTCGAGCCGAAGCAGATCCACGTCCTCACGCCGTCGACCGGACGCCGCAGCCCCGCCGGTATCCGCCTGCACGTGACGAAGGACCTGCCACCGGAGGACATCACCACCCGCGACCGCATCCCCATCACCACCGTCGCGCGGACGATCCTCGACCTCGCCGCCGACCCGGCCATCACCGACCGCGCGCTCGAGTCCGCCGCGGCCCAGGCCGAGCGCGACGGCTGGTGCCGGCGGCCCGCCCAGTTGCGGACCGCTCACCGCGCCCACCACCGCGCCGGGGCGCCGCGGCTGCGCCGGATCCTGCGCATCGGCCCGCGCCTGTGGCGCAGCGACGAGGAGGCCCTCGCCGCCGCGGCGATCGTCGAGGCCGGGCTGCCCGAGCCCGTCATCGCCCACGAGGTCGCGACGGACGTCAGGACCTACGAGGTCGACCTGTGCTTCCCGGCCCACCGCCTCGTCCTCGAGTTCGACGGGGGCCAGCACGCGCTCCCGCTCGACGCCGCGCGAGACGTCGGGCGGGACGCCGCCCTGGCCCGCGCCGGTCGGCGGACGCTCCGCGTCAGCGCCGCCACCGTCCGCGATCGGCCGGATGAGGTCGTCCGCCTCGTCCGCGCCGCTCGCGCGGAGCGGACGACCGGGAGGTGACCTCAGTCCACCGCGATGCGCCGGTCGCCGGCGTCGATGCGGACGTCGTTGATCGAGGCGTACCGCTTCGCCATCAGGCCGGTCTCGTCGAACTCCCAGTTCTCGTTCCCGTAGGATCGCCACCACTGGCCGTCCTCGTCGTGGGACTCGTACTCGAAGCGGACGGCGATGCGGTTGTCGCCGAAGGCCCACATCGACTTCTTCAGGCGGTAGCCCTGCTCGCGGGCCCACTTGCGCCGCAGGAACTCCCGGATCTCGTCGCGCCCGTTCAGGAACTCGTCGCGGTTGCGCCACTCGGAGTCCTCGGTGTACGCGAGCGCCACGCGCTCGGGGTCCCGCGAGTTCCAGGCGTCCTCGGCCGCCTGCACCTTCGCGGCGGCGGTCTCGGCGGTGAACGGCGGGCGGATGTCGGTGGGGCTCGGCATGCGCGTCAGCCTAGCCCCGCCGTGTCGTCGTCCGGCGACGGAGCCGACGCCCGCGGGCGCGCCGCGCTACTTGCGCTGACCCGGCCGCGGGACGGCGAGCGGGACCGGGTCGCCCGGCTCGGCGGCGACCGGGATCGGCACGCTGTACTCGGGCGTCCCGTCCTCGTGCTCCCACGCGAACCGGTACGTCGATGCGCCGATCGCCGGCGCGCCGCGGAGGAAGAAGCCCGCCCGGTTCGTGAGGAACTCGGGCTTGGACGGGTCGCCGCAGCTCGGGCCGTAGGTAACGATCGGGACCCAGGCGCCCGACACCGGATCCTGACGCTCGACGAACGCGGTCCGGGCGCCCCGGCCGGGACGGACCTGGCCGAACAGGAGGACGGACTTCGCGCCGAGCCCGGCCTCCTCGGTCTGGGCCCAGAACGGCAGCTTGAAGGCCTGCGCCGCGGGCTTCGCCTCGCCGTCGGCGGCGTAGAGGCCGGTCTGCCAGTCGCGGTAGTACCGCCGCGTGCCGCGCTTGTAGCCGGACTCGGCCGGGTCGATGTCGCGCAGGAGGAACTGGGCCATCATCACCGTGTTCGGGTCCTTCCAGGCGAGGTACGTCGACCACCCGATGAACGCCGCCTGCTGGTCGCGCTCGAAGGGCTGGAAGGGGTCGTCCTGCCGCGACTCGTAGCCGTACTCGGTGTCGTAGACCGGCAGGTGGCCCTGGATGCGCCCGGCGAGCTCGAGCCGGCGCAGCAGATCGTCGAGCCGGCCCGAGTCGGCGATCGGCGCGTCGTCGGTGAACGGGTCCGACACGTCGGGGGCGACGAGGCGCGAGTACGGGTGGTGCGCGTAGCCGTCGGCCCTCAGCGGCGCGAAGTTCGCGCACTCGGGGACGTTCAGCGGCTTCAGGTCGGCGTCGACGCACGCGAGCGCCCGGAGGAACTGCAGCGGCGGCACGCCGCCGCGCCCGGGCACCGCCGACCCGGTCGACGCGGTGCCGCCGATGAGGACCATGTCGAGGCCGGACACCTTCTTGATCGCGTCGTACGCCGCGTTGTGCATCGCCCGGTAGACGTGCGGCGACTCGGGGCGGAAGCCGCCGGCGGCCGTGCGGATCCACTGGGGCATGAGGAACGAGGGGTGGTTCGGCTCGTTCCAGGTCGTGAACAGGCGGACGGCGGGCAGCGGCCTGGACGGGTTCGCCGGATCCGGATACGCCCCCGAGTAGCGGCGCGCGACCGCCGTGGCGAAGTCGCCGAACGCCGCCGCGTCGACGAAGTAGCGCTGGCGCTTCGGGTTGGGCGCGGGCTTGCCGACGGCCCACCGCGGGGCCCAGAAGGCGAGGTCGATCATGGGCTTCATGCCCGCGCCGATCGTCGCCTTCACCGCGGTGTCGAGCGAGGTGAACGCGCCCTTGGGGTAGGTGCGCGAGTCGCTCGCGTCGAACGGCGCGGGGGGGACCTTCCGCGACGACGGGTTCGGGGCGAGCGCCGACCACCCGGCGGTGAGCCGGACGCGCGTCGCGCCGAGGTCCGCGAGCCTGCGCGCGTTCGCCTGGACGGCGGCGGCCGGGCGGTGGAGGAACTGGGCGTCGTCCTGGACGACGGTGTCCATGTATTTGGTGCCGACGCCGGTCCCCGCGAGAATCAGGGACACGAGCGAGCACGCGAATGCTCCCACGGTTCTGCTCCGCCCTTCCTCGTCCTTGAGGCCGCGCACGGCCCATGCCGGGCGCGCTGACGGGAGTAGGTTTGCGGACCGCGGTCCTGGCGTCAACGCGGAACCGGGGCACCCGTTCCACCGTCACCGGGCTGACACGCCGTGGACCCGCCCGAGCGCTGCTCACGGGGGCCTCGCGCGCGCGTCACCGGCGGCGGCCGGCCCCGGGGTCCGACCGCAAGTCCTCCGCAGGCCCTCCCGAACTATGATCCCGCGCGCTATGTCAGCCGCCTCCGCCGTCAATCGCAAGATCCGCGTCGTCGTCGCCAAGCCCGGGTTGGATGGGCATGATCGTGGGGCGAAGATCATCGCCCGTGCGCTCCGTGATGCCGGGATGGAGGTCATCTATACGGGGTTGCATCAGACGCCGGAGCAGATCGTGGAGACGGTCATCCAGGAGGATGCGGATGCGGTGGGGTTGTCGATCCTCTCGGGGGCGCATATGACGCTCGTGCCGAAGGTCGTGGACCTGCTGGCGGCGCAGGGGGTGACCGATGTGCTGGTGACGGTCGGGGGGACGATTCCGGCGGATGACATCCCGGAGCTGAAGAAGCTCGGGGTCGCCGAGGTGTTCACCCCGGGCGCGCCGACGCAGGCGATCATCGACTTCATCCAGGGAGCGGTGAAGGAGCGCGAGTAGGCGCCCTTCGCTCGAGCTCCCAGCATCGGAACCACCAGCTCCATCAACGTCACCGTGCCCCGATTGACTCGTCAGTCAACAAGGCCGGTACACTCCGCGGCCCATCTTGAAGTTCCCACGGGGAACTGGGTCGCTCCGCCCGTCGCAAGGCGGGCACAGGAAACCAATACAGGAGGCCTGAAGTGAAGATCTGTGTCCTCGTTAAAGAGGTCCCCGACGCGGCGGTGCAGAAGCGCATCGACCCGTCCACCGGTCGTATGGACCGCGGCGGGGAGAAGAATCTGAACCCGTACGACACCCACGCCATCGAGGCGGCCATGCAGATCAAGGAGGGTGGAGCCGTCGAGGTCGAGGAGATCGTCGCCGTGACGATGGGTCCGAGCTCCGCGGTCCGCGCGCTGCACAAGGCCGTGTCCCTCGGGGCCGACCGCTCGGTGCACCTGAGCGACGACGCCCTCGCGGGCTCCGACGTCGCCGCCACCGGCTACGCCCTCGCGCAGACGCTCAAGCGCGAGAACCCCGACCTCGTCCTCCTCGGCCAGCAGTCCGACGACGGCGAGTGCTACACGATCGGTGCCGTCGTGGCCGAGCACCTGTCGATGCCGTCGCTCACCCAGGTCATCAAGCTCGACCTGGCCGGCAGCGAGCTGACGTGCGAGCGTCAGGCCGAGTACGGCTACGACACCGTCAAGATCCAGACTCCGGCCGTCATCTCGGTCGGCGACGCGATCAACGAGCCGCGCTACCCGTCGCTGAAGGCGATCATGGGCGCGAAGAAGAAGCCGCTCGACACCGTCGGGACCGGCGACGTGGAGATCGACGCCTCCAAGGTCGGTGGCGACAACTCCAACGCGCAGTGGACGTCCGCCAAGGCTCCGCCGCAGAAGGCCGCCGGCCTCATCATCGAGGACGAGGACACCGCCGAGACCGTCGAGAAGATCGTGGCCTGGCTCGACGAGCGCAAGCTCCTCTAGAAAGGGACATTCACACCATGTCGAACATCCTGGTCTACGCGCTGCACTACGACGGCGCGATCAACAAGAACTCCCTCGGCGCCGTGTCCGAGGGTGCGAAGCTCGCCAAGGAGCTCGGTGGCGAGGCGCACGCGATCCTCGTCGGCGAGAACATCCCGCAGGACCTCGCCGCGTCGCTCGGCGAGTACGGGGCCGCCAAGGTCCTCACCGCCGAGGGCCCCGACGGCCTCGGTCAGCCGGTCGTCGACGCGATGGCCGCGGCCATCGGCAGCGGCGGCTACAAGTACGCCCTCTTCGGCGGCGGCCTCCTCGGCTTCGAGGTCGGCGCCGGCCTCGCCGCGCGCCTCGGCGCCGGCGTCGCGATGGAGATCACCACGGTCCGGGCCGAGGGCGGCGAGCTCGTCGCCGAGCGCCCGATCCTCGGCGACTCCTCGATCTCGGAGATCAAGTACCGCTCCGAGGTCGGCATCATCATCGGCCGCCTGAACGCGTTCGAGATCGTCAAGGGCGGCGCCGGCGCGGCCCCGGTCGAGGCCATCTCCTACGAGGCGAGCCCGCAGTCCGCCCAGGCGACGATCGTCACCCGTGGCGAGCAGCGCGGCGCGGACGTCGACATCGAGGGTGCGAACATCCTCGTCGCCGGTGGCCGTGGTCTCGGCAAGGCGGAGGGCTTCGAGCTCTGCACCGACCTCGCCGCCGCGTTCGGTGGCAGCTCCGCCGTCGCCGCGACCCGCGCGGTCGTCGACGCCGGCTGGTACCCGTACGCGGGTCAGATCGGCCAGACGGGCAAGACCGTCGCCCCGAAGCTGTACCTCGCCGCGGGCATCTCCGGCGCGATCCAGCACAAGGTCGGCATGCAGTCCTCGGAGAACATCGTCGCGATCAACAAGGACGCGAACGCTCCGATCTTCGAGTTCTCGGACCTCGGCATCGTCGGGGACCTGAACAAGATCCTGCCCAAGCTCACCGAGGCCATCAAGGCCAAGAAGGGCAGCTGAGCACGATGGCCGCCACCAACGGCAAGGCCTCGACGGCTCCGGCGGCGTACCCGCCCCCCGTCGAGACCCAGCAGGAGTTCGTCAAGCACGGGCTCGACGGGGAGGACGAGATCATCGAGGTCGGCGTCGCCATCGTCGGTGGCGGCACGGCCGGTCTCGCCTGCGCGAACCGGCTCCTGCAGCTCCTTGCGGACGACCCCGAGACGATGGAGCGTCTCGGGGAGGTCCCCGTCGCGGTGATCGAGAAGGCGAAGACCTGTGGCGGGCACAACCTGTCCGGCGCGGTCGTCCGTCCCGAGCCGCTGCTCGAGCTCTTCCCGGACATGACCCGGGAGGACTGGCGCAAGGAGGGCTTCGCCTTCGGCGAGGTCAAGAAGGAGGCCGTCTACCTGACGCCGACGTCCAAGATGAAGATCCGGATCCCGCCGCCGCCGCCGTTCAAGAACCACGGCAACGAGGTCATGTCCGTCGCGGCGCTCGCGCGCTACCAGGCGCGCGTGGCCGAGGAGGCGGGGGCGTACATCCTCACCGAGACCTCGGCGACGCAGCTCGTCGTCGAGGACGGCAGCGTCGTCGGCGTCCGCTCCGGTGACAAGGGCCGCGGCAAGGAGGGGCAGGAGCTCGGCAACTTCGAGCCCGGCGCCGACATCAAGGCCGCCGTCACCGTCCTCGCCGAGGGCTGCTGGGGCCACCTGACCGGCGCCGCGATCCGCGAGTTCGACCTGGGCGAGGGGCGCGAGCCGCAGACCTGGGAGCTCGGGGTCAAGGAGGTCTGGAAGGTCAAGAAGCCGCTGGACCGCCTCATCCACACGATCGGCCCGTGGCCCGTCTCGATCTCGGCGAAGTACGGCCAGATCGGCGGCTCGTGGATCTACCCGATGAAGGACGAGAAGACCGGCGACGACATGGTGTCGATCGGCTTCGTCGTCGACCTCGAGTACGCGGACGCCACGACGAGCGTCCACGACCTCCTGCAGACGTTCAAGCTCCACCCGCTCGTCCGGGAGATCCTCGACGGCGGCGAGCGCGTCGGCTGGGGCGCCAAGGCCCTTCCGGGCGGCGGCTACTGGTCGATGCCGAAGCTCACGATGCCGGGCGCGCTCATCGTCGGTGACGCGGGCGGCATGGTCGACACGGTGGCGCTCAAGGGCGTCCACCACTGCATCAAGTCGGGCATCCTCGCGGCCGAGGCGATCTACGCGTCGCTGAAGAACGGCGAGTCGTCCCTGGAGTCCTACGAGCAGGCGATCGAGGACTCGACCGTCGGCAAGGAGCTCTACCAGGAGCGCAACACCCGTCAGCCGTTCCAGAAGGGCTTCCTCCTCGGCGGCCCGATGGTCAACCTGAACATCATCACCAAGGGCAAGCTGCCCGGCGGTCGCTGGTCCTGGCACAAGCAGGACCAGAAGCCGATGTTCATCGGCAAGACGTCCAAGCGGTACCCGAAGCCGGACAACAAGTACACGTTCGACAAGCTGTCGTCCGTCTTCATCACCGGCAACTCGACGCGCGACGACGCGCCGAACCACATCCGCGTGCAGAAGCGCGTCCCGCGGGAGATCGCGGAGACGTGGCGCTGGATGTGCCCCGCCGGCGTGTACGAGATCCCGGAGGATGCGCCCGAGACGGGGCCCGTCGACGTGATCGTCAACTACACGAACTGCGTGCAGTGCGGCGCCATCACCGCCAAGGGCGGTCGCCTGACGACCCCCGAGGGTGGGGATGGACCGCTCTACCAGCTGACGTAGCCGACAGCTGAGCCCTTCGCCGACGGGGCGCCTGGGAACGGGCGCCCCGTCTCGTAGGATCGGGCGCATGCCCGCCGCCGCCCCGTTCACCGTCACCGGCGTCGACTTCGTCACGCTCATGACCGAGGACCTCGACGCCGCCCGCGCCTTCTACGGCGACGTGCTGGGTCTCGAGTGCTCGGCGCTGTGGCGCGAGTCCGACCCGGTCGGCGCCGAGTTCGAGACGGGCAACCTGACGCTCGCCCTCGTCGACGCCGCGCGCATCGGCATGACGTTCGCGCCGAGCGGCAACCCCCTCGCCCTCCACGTCGAGGACGTCGCCGCCGCCCGTGCCGCGCTCGAGGAGCGCGGCGTGACCTTCTTCGCTGACACCATGGACTCCGGCGTCTGCCACATGGCGAACTTCAAGGACCCCGACGGCAACGTCCTCATGCTGCACTCGCGCTACGCCCCGCGCATGCCGCGCGCGGCGGCCTAGGCCCGCTCGTCCTCCTCGCGCCCCACCCGCGCCGCCCACGCCGCGTCGAGCTCGGCCTTGCGGTAGTCGTGCCCGTTCACGAGGACGTAGTCGCCGGTGCGGGGGTTCATCGGGAGGTCGCGCTCGATCGGGTACCAGGCGTTGTGCTGGCGGATGAGCGTGTTGACCTCGTCGAAGTCCCACTCGGCGACGAGCGTCCACCGGGCGAGGTCGAGGTCCGGGCCGTCCTCGCGGTAGGTCTCGCAGAGGGCGTCGTAGGCGAGGCGCAGGCGCAGGGCGTGCTCCTCCGTCAGCCGCTCGATCTGCGCGGCGCGCTGCATGTAGCGCGGCATGAACTCGCCGCGGAGGTAGGAGGCGACGCTCCGCTCGCGCTGCATCGAGCGCCTCGGGAGGGGCTTGCCCACCCCGGACTCGTCGATGAGGGACCGGGCGACCCACCGCTCGGCCGGCGTCTGCTCTGACCCGTCGTCCATCGCCTCCCAATGTAGCCCGCAACCCTCGGCCGCCGGGAGGGTTGATGGGGGTGTATGCCGTCGTCGCCCCCATCCCGGCGCGTGGGCCGTGCCGCGGCGCTCGTGCTGGCCGCCGGTGCCGTCTCCCTGCCCGCCGCCGCCCACGCCCAGGCGTCCGCGCCACCGGCCCGCCCCGCCCTCGCCGCGACGCTGACGCAGTGCACGACGGGCGTCCTCGCCGGCGACCGCAGCGTCGACTTCACGGGCTCGATGCCGGTCGTCGAGAAGGCCGTCTCGATGGCGATGCGGTTCGAGCTCTACGAGCGCCCGGGGGACACCGGGCCCTACACGCGCCTGAAGGTCCCCGGCTTCAGCACGTGGAACCGGTCCGACCGCGGGGTCGCGGGCTTCGTCTACGACAAGCGGGTCGAGCGGCTCACCGCGCCGTCCGCCTACCGGGTCGAGGTGCGCTTCCGCTGGCTCGACGCCCGCGGCAGGGTCGTGAAGACCGCGCGCCGGACGAGCGCGTCCTGCCACGAGCCCGACCTGCGCCCCGACCTGCGCGTCACCCGCCTGCTCGTCGGTCCGGGACGCCCCGACGGCACCGCCGTCTACTCCGTCACCGTCGCGAACGCCGGCCGCAGCGCCGTGCTCGCCCCGTTCACGACGAGCCTCACGCTCGGCGGGGCGACCGCCGGGACCCAGACGCTCACCGGCCTCGGCGCCGGGGGCTCGAGCACCCTCACCTTCACCGCACCGCGGTGCGTCCCCGGCTCCGACGTCGTCGCCACCGCCGACGCGGGCCAGGCCGTCGACGAGGTGGCCGAGGGGGACAACTCGGGGCGGACGGCCTGCCCGACGTAGACTGGCGGGCCATGCTCCTGGTCGTCGACGTCGGCAACACCCAGACGCACTTCGGCACCTACCAGGGAGAGGAGCTCGTCGAGCACTGGCGCTTCGCCTCGATCCGCACCTCCACGGCGGACGAGCTCGGCGCGGCGCTGCGCAACCTACTCGAGCTGCGCGGCGTCGGCCTCGCCGACCTGACCGGCTCGATCGTCTCGTCGACGGTGCCGTCGCTCGAGCCCGAGTGGGTCGAGATGGGCCGCCGCTACCTCATGCACGAGATGCTCGCCGTCGGCCCGTCGCTGAAGACCGGCATGCCGATCCGGATGGACAACCCGCGTGAGCTCGGCGCCGACCGCCTCGTCAACGCGGTCGCCGCCTACGAGCAGCTCGGCGGCCCGTGCATCTCCGTCGACTTCGGGACCGCCGTCACGTACGACGTCGTGTCCGCGAAGGGCGAGTACCTCGGCGGCGTCATCACGCCCGGGGTGGAGGTCTCGCTCGACGCCCTCACCGAGCGCGGCGCGAAGCTCCCGAAGATCGATCTCGTCGCCCCGCGCCACGCGATCGGCAAGTCGACGGTCGAGGCGATCCGGTCCGGCATCGTCTACGGCTACGCCGCCCAGGCCGACGGGCTCGTGCGCCGCCTGCAGGAGGAGCTCGAGGAGGAGTGCGACGTCATCGCCACCGGCGGCCTCGCGCGGCTCATCGTCCCGCACTCGGAGACGATCGACCACCTCGACAACCTCCTGACCCTCAAGGGCCTGAAGCTCATCCACGAGCGCAACCGCTAGACCGACTGCGTCGATCCAGCCGCCTCTCGTACCATTGGGGGGCATGCCGTCCCTCACCGACCCCTGGAAGCTCGCCGGCCTCGACGTCCCCAACCGGGTGATGCTCGCGCCGCTGGCCGGCATCGGCACGTGGTTCGTGCGCCTGCAGGCCAAGCGCCACGGCGCCGGCATGGCCGTGAGCGAGATGGTCTCGAGCTTCGCGGTCCACTACGGCAACGAGAAGACCCACCAGGAGCTCCTGCGCGTCCACCCGGACGAGGCGACGGCCGGTCCCGGGGGCCCGACCGCGCTGCAGCTCTTCGGGCAGGACCCCGACGTCATGCGCAGCGCCGCCGCGTTCGTCGCCGCGCACGTCGAGGGCGTTGACGTCATCGACCTGAACATGGGCTGCCCGGTGCCGAAGGTCTGCAAGACGGGCGCGGGCGCCGCGATGCTGAAGGACCCGGACACCGCGGTCGCCGTCGCGCGCGCCGCCCACGAGGGCAGCGGCCTCCCGGTGACCGTGAAGCTCCGCTCGGGGACGAAGCCGGGGGAGACCGACGGCTACGCGCTCGCGCACCGGCTCGTCGACGAGGCCGGCGTCGCCGCCATCACCTTCCATCCGCGCAGCGCCGCCGTCCACCACAAGGGGACGCCCGACTACGACCTCGCCGCGCGGCTCGTGCAGTCGCTCGGCGCCCCGGTGATCCTCACCGGGGGGCTGCACACCGCCGAGGACGTCCGGCGCGCCTACGAGCACACCGGGGCGACCGCGGTCATGCTCGCCCGCGGCAGCATGGGCAACCCGTGGCTCTTCGAGCAGGTCCTCGGCCTGCGCCCGGCCGACGCGGGACCGTCGACCACCGAGATCCTCGACGAGCTCGAGTGGACGATCGACCGCTGCGTCGAGCACCTCGGCGAGGAGCGCGCGGGCCGCTGGCTGCGCAAGTGCTACCCGTGGTACGTCGACCGCCTCGGGCTGCCGCCCGCGGAGGCGAAGGCGCTCCAGGCGGCGCTGCAGCAGACGACGGACGTCGCGGGCGCCCGCGCCGCGATCGCGCCGCTGCGCGCGATCCCCGCCGCCGCCTGAGGAGCGGCGCCGAGGACCGGGTGGACGCGGTCTGCGCCAGCGCTATACTGCGCCGTCGCTCACCACCCGGTCGCCTGAGATCCCGCCGCCAGAGGCGGGTTTTTCGTCATGTGACCCGGGCAACCCAACACTGGGATCAGATCATGCCGAAGGACGTCATCCTCACCCTCGAGGGCCTCGAGGGCCTCAAAGCAGAGCTCGAGGAGCTGTCGACCGCCAAGCGCCGCGAGGTCGCCGAGCGCATCAAGGAAGCACGCGAGTTCGGGGACATCTCCGAGAACTCCGAGTACGACGACGCGAAGAACGAGCAGGCCATGCTCGAGACGCGCATCCTCCAGATCGAGGAGCAGATCCGCTCGGCCCGCGTCATCTCCGCGGACGACGTGTCCACCGACGTCGTCGGCGTCGGCGTCACCGTGTCGGTGAAGTTCGACGACGGCAAGGCCCAGAAGTTCACCATCGTCGGCTCGGCCGAGTCCAAGCCGCCGGAGAAGCTCTCGAACGAGTCGCCGATCGGCAAGGCGCTCATGGGCAAGAAGAAGGGCGACGAGGTGACCGTCGTGCTGCCGACCGGCAAGACGCGGTCGCTGAAGATCACCAAGATCGACCTCGGTCTCTGACGCCGTCGCCATGAGCGACGACACCGGCACGGCCGGCGAGGCCGTCCCCGAGCACGAGCTGCTCGCCGTCCGCCGGGGGAAGCTCGACCGGCTCCGGGCCGACGGGATCGACCCCTTCCCGCACGCCTTCCCCGGCGTGACCCCGATCGGGGAGGTGCGGGCCGCGCACGCCGGCCTCGAGGCGGGCGCCGAGACCGAGGCGCGCTACCGCATCGCCGGGCGCCTGCACGCGCGCCGCGGGCAGGGGAAGATGGCCTTCCTCGACCTCGACGACCGCTCGGGGCGCCTGCAGCTGCAGGCCCGTCGCGACGTCCTCGGGGAGGAGGTCATGGACCGCCTGCTCGACCTCGACCTCGGGGACCTCGTCGGGATCGACGGCGTCGTCTTCATGTCCCGCCGCGGCGAGCTGTCGCTCCGCGTCGAGGCCGTCACCGTCCTCGCGAAGTCGCTGCGCCCGCCACCGGACAAGCACCACGGCCTGCAGGACGTCGAGCAGCGCTTCCGCCGCCGCGAGCTCGACCTCATCGGCAACGCGGACACCCGCGCGCTCTTCATGACGCGCGCGAAGGTCATCTCGACGGTTCGCCGCCAGCTCGACGACGCCGGCTTCGTCGAGGTCGAGACGCCGATCCTCCAGCCGCTCTACGGCGGTGCGATGGCCCGGCCGTTCACGACGCACCACAACGCGCTGGACCGCGACTTCTACCTGCGGATCGCCACCGAGCTCTACCTCAAGCGGCTCGTCGTCGGCGGCCTCGAGCGCGTCTACGAGCTCGGCAAGGACTTCCGCAACGAGGGCGTGTCGTTCAAGCACAACCCCGAGTTCACGATGCTCGAGTGGTACGAGGCGTACGCCGACTACGAGGACGCCGCCGGCCGCCTGGAGTCGATCGTCCACGCCGTGAGCGTCGCCGTCGGCTACGAGGGCGACCTGGACTTCGGCCCGCCGTGGCGCCGCGTCTCGTTCGTCGAGGCGATCCAGGAGGCGACCGGGGTCGACATCATGGCCCACCCCGAGGGCGCCGACCTCGCGGTCGCGGTGCGCGCCGCCGGCCACGAGCTGAAGGGCATGGACGAGCTCACCTGGCCGCAGCTCGTCGACGACCTGCTCTCGAAGTTCGTCGAGCCGAACCTGGAGCAGCCGACGATCGTCATGGACTACCCGGTCGCGATCTCGCCGTTCGCGAAGGCGCACCGCTCCAAGCCCGGCCTCACCGAGCGCTTCGAGGCCTTCGCCGCGGGCATGGAGATCGCCAACGCCTTCACCGAGCTCAACGACCCGGACGTCCAGCGCGAGCGCTTCGAGGCCCAGGTCCGCTTCTCCGAGGCGGGCGACGAGGAGGCCCAGCCCTACGACGAGGTCTTCGTCCAGGCGCTGGAGCAGGGGATGCCCCCGACGGGCGGCCTCGGCCTCGGCATCGACCGCCTCGTGATGCTCATGACGGGCACCCGCTCGATCCGCGAGGTCGTGCTCTTCCCCGCGATGCGGGACTGACCCGCGCGCCTCAGCGCGCCGCCGCGTTGAGGATCACCGCGAGCAGGAACGCCGCCACCGCGAACGCGCGCAGCGCCCAGCCGCGCGGGGCGTCGTCGCGGTCGAGCACCATGTCGCGGATCGCGACGCTCATCGCCAGGACCGCGAGGAGGCAGAGGACGATCGCGGCGGCCTTCACGACGACGGGCGCACGAGCGCGGGCAGCTCCGAGGGGGCCATCGCCGCCATCCTAGGCGGCGGCGAGGTGCTCCTCCCTCCGGCCCGGACGCGGCGTCTCTGGCACGTTGGCGCTGGCGCGTAGCCGCTCGACCGCATGGAGGCCGCAGACTCGGGCGTTTTGTGCAGGGGGCACGCCCGCGGCGACAGCGCCCGTTGGTAGAGTGACCTATGGACGTCGACCGCCCCCGGTCTCTCATCTTTTCGGCCCCGGTGGCCGAATACATGGGTGCCCGGGGACCTCGCCGTTCCCTGATTTCCTGGGAGATAGAGAACAGGCACTACCCACGCTGGACGCCGCCGCGGACCAGCAGGAAGGACATGCAGCATGTTCGAGCGATTCACTGAACGGGCCCGTCAGGTCGTTGTTCTCGCGCAGGAGGAGGCGCGGACGCTCAAGCACAACTACATCGGGACCGAGCACATCCTGCTCGGCCTGTTGCGCGAGGAGGAGGGTCTCGCCGCGCGTGTGCTCGAGAGCCTGGACATCACCGTCGAGCGCGTCCGCGCGCAGGTGGTGCGGATCGTGGGCTCGGGCGAGGAGGTCACTTCCGGCCAGATTCCCTTCACGCCGCGGGCGAAGAAGGTCCTGGAGCTCGCCCTGCGCGAAGCGCTCAGCCTCGGCCACAACTACATCGGCACCGAGCACATCCTGCTCGGGCTCGTGCGGGAGAACGAGGGCGTCGCCGCCCGCATCCTGCTCGACTTCGACGCCGACTCGGAGAAGATCCGCAACGAGGTCATCCGGATGCTCTCGGGCCCCGGCGGCCGCCGCCAGGGCTCCGGCTCGGGTTCCGGCGCGGGCGCCGCGGGCGCCGGTGCCGGCGCGGGCGCGCAGGGGGAGGGCAAGAAGTCCTCCAAGCTGCTCGACCAGTTCGGCCGCAACCTCACGAAGCTCGCCTCCGACGGCAAGCTCGACCCCGTCGTCGGCCGGGAGACCGAGATCGAGCGGATCATGCAGATCCTCTCGCGCCGCACGAAGAACAACCCGGTGCTCATCGGCGAGCCCGGCGTCGGCAAGACCGCCGTCGTCGAGGGCCTCGCCCAGCGCATCACGAACTCGGACGTGCCGGAGCTGCTGAAGAACAAGCAGATCTACACGCTCGACCTCGCGGCCCTCGTCGCGGGCTCGAAGTACCGCGGTGAGTTCGAGGAGCGCCTGAAGAAGGTGATGAAGGAGATCACCCAGCGCGGCGACATCATCCTGTTCATCGACGAGATCCACAACCTCGTCGGCGCGGGCGCCGCCGAGGGCGCGATCGACGCCGCCTCGATCCTGAAGCCCGCGCTCGCGCGCGGCGAGCTGCAGACGATCGGCGCGACGACGCTCGACGAGTACCGCAAGTACCTCGAGCGCGACAGCGCGCTGGAGCGCCGCTTCCAGCAGATCCGCGTGGAGCAGCCGTCCGTCGAGGAGACCGTCCAGATCCTGGAGGGCCTGCGCGACCGGTACGAGCAGCACCACAAGGTCGAGATCACCGACGAGGCCCTCCTGGCCGCGTCGGAGCTCGCCGACCGCTACATCGCCGACCGCCAGCTCCCGGACAAGGCCATCGACCTCATCGACGAGGCCGCGTCCCGCATGCGCATCAAGTCCATGACGTCCCCGCCCGTCTACCGGGAGCTCGAGGAGGACATCGAGAAGACGCGCCGCGAGAAGGAGGCGTCGATCGAGGCGCAGGAGTTCGAGAAGGCCGCCAACCTCCGTGACACGGAGCGGCGCCTGACGAACAAGAAGCGCGAGCTCGAGGAGGCCTGGGAGGCCGGCGAGGCCGAGGGCCAGGAGCGCCCGAAGATCGGCGAGGAGGAGATCGCCGACATCGTCTCGATGTGGACGGGGATCCCGGTCTTCAAGCTCACCGAGGCGGAGACGGCGAAGCTCATGCGCATGGAGGACGAGCTCCACAAGCGCGTCATCGGGCAGCACGCCGCCGTCGAGGTCATCTCGAAGGCGATCCGCCGCTCCCGCGCCGGCCTGAAGGACCCGAAGCGGCCGACCGGCTCCTTCGTCTTCCTCGGGCCGTCGGGCGTCGGCAAGACCGAGCTCGCCCGCACGCTCGCCGAGTTCCTCTTCGGCGACGAGGAGTCGATGATCCGCATCGACATGTCGGAGTACATGGAGAAGCACGCCGTGTCCCGGCTCGTCGGCTCGCCCCCCGGCTACATCGGGTACGACGAGGGCGGTCAGCTCACCGAGGCCGTGCGCCGCAAGCCGTACTGCGTGCTCCTCCTCGACGAGATCGAGAAGGCCCACCCGGACGTCTTCAACATCCTCCTGCAGATCCTGGAGGACGGTCGCCTGACCGACTCCCAGGGCCGCACGGTGGACTTCCGGCATGCCATCGTGATCATGACCTCGAACATCGGTGCCTCGGAGATCGCGCGGAACACCCCGCTCGGCTTCTCCGTCGGCGACGAGGACGCGGGCATGACGTACGACGACATGAAGGGCCGCGTCATGGGCGAGCTCAAGAAGGTCTTCCGGCCCGAGTTCCTCAACCGCATCGACGACGTGCTGGTCTTCCACAAGCTGCAGAAGGAGGAGATCAAGACGATCGTCGAGCTCCTGCTCACCCGCATCCGCCAGTCGCTGGCGGACCGCGAGCTGCAGCTCGAGCTGACCGAGGACGCCAAGGACCTGCTCGTAGAGAAGGGCTGGGACCCCGCCATGGGCGCCCGTCCCCTCCGTCGCGCGATCCAGCGCTACATCGAGGATCCGCTCGCGGACTTCGTCCTGCGCTCCGAGCTCACGCCCGGTGGCACCGTCCTCGTCGAGCGGGCCCCGGAGGGCGCTGACCCGCCGGTGGCGCTGTCCGTGATCCAGCCGAAGGTCCCCGCCGCCGTCGGTGCCGGAGCCGAGGCCGCGGCGGAGACGCCGGCCATCGAGCCGCCCGAGACCCCGCCCGCCGCGGCGGAGGAGTCCGCGTAGCACCGCGGCGCCCGCCTCGTGCGGGCGTCCGCAGCACGTCCGGTCAGCGGGCGGCCTCAGGGCCGCCCGCGGTCGTTCGTGGGCAGTGTGAGCAAGCCCACGCCGGATGTCTTGCTTCCCGGTCACGATTTCGGGGAAGATCGCGCAACACCCTGGAAGGAAGAACCTGTGGACGCAAACCGCCTCAAGAACATCTCCGTCTTCGCCGACCTCGGCGAGGACGGCCTGAACCTCATCGCTGCGCTCGCGTCCGAGGTCTCCGTGCCGGCCGGCAAGGAGCTCGTCCGCGAGGGCGACTACTCGTACGACATCCTGGCGATCGAGGAGGGCACGGCGAAGGTCGAGCGCGGCGGCGAGCACCTCGCCGACCTCAAGGCGGGCGACATCATCGGCGAGATGGGCGTGCTCGAGAAGGCCCAGCGCACCGCGACCGTGACGGCGACCTCGCCGATGGTCCTCGTGACGATGGACCGCTGGGACGTCAAGCGCCTGGCCAAGCAGTCCCCGCGCGTCGTCGACGAGCTCAAGGCGCTCATCGAGCAGCGCCGCGCGCACGCCTGAGGGTGTCCACGGGCGAGTCCGCGGACGGCGTCGCGGTCATCAAGGTCCGCGACGACGGGCCGTACAAGGTCAGCGGGCCCGTCCGCGTCGTCGACGTGGACGGGAACGCCTGGGACCTCCCCGAGGGCCCGTTCGTCCTCTGCCGCTGCGGCCTGAGCCGCGAGAAGCCGTTCTGCGACCGCAGCCACCGCGAGGGCGGGTTCGTCAGCCGGGAGCGGGCGTAGGCGCGCATGGGCAGGAGGGCACGGTCGATGTCAGAAGAGCGTCCCGAACGCGCAACTCGTCCGCGCGCCTCACGTTAGGGGGAGTGATGCAGGCTCAGAACGGCACCACCATCGCCTGGCTCGTGGTTCTCTGCGTGCTCGCGGGGCTGCTCGCGGCCGTCGTCAGCCCGGGCCTCTGAACCACCCCCGCGCCGCCGGCGTGGCGGGCTTCGCGGGTCGCGGCGCGGCCGGCCCTGCCCGGCGTGGCCGCACGTCAGGGCCGATCAGACGTGACGCCCGACGTACACGAGGTCCCGCGGGACCCCGTCCATGTCGGCGACGCGCGGCATGTGGCCCCAGCGCTCGAAGCCGCGGCTCGCGAAGAGCGCGAGGCTTGCGGCGTTGTGGGCGAAGACGAGGCCGATGAGGGCGCTCACGCCGACGCCCGGTGACTCGGCGATCGCGTGGTCGAGCAGGCGTCCGCCGAGCCCCTGCCCGCGCACGTCGTCGCGCAGGTAGATGCTGATCTGCGCGGTCACGTGGTAGGCCGCCCGGGGATGGAAGTCGCTCAGGCCCACCCAGGCGACGATCTCCCCGGCGGCGTTCTCGGCGACCCAGAGCGGCCGGCGATCGGGGGTGCTCGCGTGGAACCACGGCTCGCGCTCCTCGACCGTCACGGGCTCCAGCTGCGCGGTCGCGGTCCGGCCGGGGATCGTCGCGTTGTAGAGGCCGACGATCGCCTCGAGGTCGTCGCGGGTGGCCAGGCGGATCGTGGGAGCGGGTTCGGAGATGGCGGCGATGGTAGCTGCGAGGACCGCGAGGGGGGCGAGTCGGTCCGCCCCGGGACCTACTGTCAGTGAGCCCATGGCGCGCCCGACGACGATCCACACGTGCTCCACCTGCGGCCAGAGCGAGCCCCGCTGGATGGGTCAGTGCCCCGGCTGCGGCGAGTGGAACACGATGGTGGAGGAGGCGGCGGCGCCCGCTGCCGGGCGGGCGGGCGCGGCGACCCGCCTGCGCGGCTCCGGCGGCGCCCGTGCCGCCACCGTGACCCGGCTGAAGGACGTCGACACCGCCCGCGCCCCGCGTCTGCGGACCGGCATCCAGGAGGTCGACCGCGTCCTCGGCGGCGGCCTCGTCGCCGGCTCGCTCGTCCTGCTGGGCGGCTCACCGGGCATCGGCAAGTCGACGCTCACGGGTATGGCCCTCGGCAACCTCGCGGCCGCGGGCCGCAGCGTCCTCTACGTCTCCGGCGAGGAGTCGGCCCAGCAGATCCGCCTGCGTCACGAGCGGCTGCTGACGCCGCACTGCGCCGCGCTCGACGTCCCGGTGCTCGCCGAGACCGACCTCGGCACCGTCCTCGCGACGATCGAGGCCGAGAGCCCCGACGTCGTCGTCATCGACTCGGTGCAGACGCTGCACGCCGCCGAACTCACCGGCGCGCCGGGGTCGGTCGGGCAGGTCCGTGAGGTCGCGAGCCGGATCATGCAGGTCGCGAAGCCGAGCGGGACCGCCGTCATCCTCGTCGGCCACGTGACGAAGGAGGGCTCCCTCGCCGGGCCGCGGGTGCTCGAGCACCTCGTCGACTGCGTCCTGCAGTTCGAGGGGGAGCGCGAGCGGACGTACCGCACCCTCCGCGCGCTGAAGAACCGGTTCGGCTCCACGAACGAGGCGGGCGTCTTCGAGATGCGCTCGGGCGGGCTCGTCGAGGTCCTCGACGCGAGCGCCCGCTTCGTCTCCGAGGCGACCCGCAAGCCCGGCAGCGTCGTCCTCGCCGCGATGGAGGGCTCCCGCCCGCTGCTCGTCGAGGTCCAGGCGCTCGTCTCCCCGAGCGAGCTCGTCCCGCCGCGGCGGGTCGTCAACGGCATCGATCGCAACCGGCTGGCCCTCGTCCTCGCCGTCCTCGGGCGACACGCCGGGGTGGGGGTGGGGACCGCGGACGTCTTCGTGAACGTCGTCGGCGGCGTCCGCGTCGACGAGCCCGGCGCCGACCTCGCGATCGCGCTGGCCGTCGCGAGCGCCCAGCGGGGCATCGCCCTCGGGGACGCCGGGGGCAAGCTCCCGGTGGCGTGCTTCGGGGAGGTCGGGCTCACCGGCGAGCTGCGCACGGTCGCGCACTCGGACCGCCGCCTGGACGAGGCGCGCAAGTTCGGCCTGCGGTCCCCCGTGTCGCCGGAGCACACCCCGACGCTGCGCGCGGCCCTGCGGAGCGTCCTGCCCGCCGCGGGCGGTTCGGGGCGTGACACGGCGTCAGCGCTGGTAAGCGACATTTGACATCAGGGTCCATCCGTGCCCTCGCGAACGGTCGCCCCCGGCTAAAGACGACATCAAGAATCCCGGTAAACCCTGGTAGAATGGGTGCCAGATGGCGCAGCGATCCGGGGATGAGCTCACAGAGCTCGAGACACGTCAGGAGCCCCGGCTCGTGAAGGCGCTCGAGATGGTGGCCCCCGGAACGGCACTGCGTGAGGGGATCGACGACATCCTGCACGCCCACACCGGCGGCCTCATCATGGTCGGCGACCCGGAGGAGCTCAGCTTCCTCTTCTCGGGCGGCATGAAGCTCGACATCGACTACACCCCGGCGACGCTCTACCAGGTCGCGAAGATGGACGGCGCGATCGCGCTGAACGCCAACGCGACGAAGATCGTCATCGCGAACGTCCAGCTCATGCCGGACCCGACGATCCTCACGCTGGAGACCGGCACGCGCCACCGCACGGCCGAGCGCGTCTCGAAGCAGACCGACGCGCTCGTCATCGCGATCTCGCAGCGGCGGGAGGTCGTCAGCCTCTACGTCGACGGCGGGAAGTACATCCTCGAGGACATCCCCGTCGTGCTCGCGAAGGCCAACCAGGCGCTCGCGACCCTCGACAAGTACCGCACCCGCCTCGATCAGGTCTCCACCCGTCTGACGGCGCTGGAGTTCGAGGGCGGGGCGACTCTGCACGACGTCCTGACGGTCCTCCAGCGCTCCGAGCTCGTGACGCGCATGGCCGTCGAGATCGAGCGCTACATCGTCGAGCTCGGCCGCGAGGGCCGGCTCATCGAGATGCAGCTCGAGGAGACGATGGTCGGCACCGCCGCCGACAAGGCCGCGCTCGTGCACGACTACCTGGCCGAGGACAGCGACGAGGCGTTCGCCTCCGCGCTCGACCAGCTCGGTCGCCTGCCACACCAGGACCTCCTGGACTTCGGCCGCCTGGCCGAGCTCATGGGGTACGACCGCAAGCTCAACACCCTGGACTACCCGGTGTCCCCCCGTGGGTACCGGATCCTGGGCCGCATCCCCCGCCTCCCCAAGCTCGTCGTCCAGCAGATCGTCAAGGAGTTCGGCGGGCTGGACGAGATGCTCGCCGCCACCGACGCCGAGCTGGAGACGGTCGAAGGGGTGGGGGAGATCCGTGCGAAGGACATCCGCGAGGGCCTTCGCCGGCTTCAGGAGATCAACCTCGTGGACCGGTACCTGCAGACGTAGTACCCGAGCGGCCCCCGACGCCGCCGATGCACCACCGCACCACCGCTCCGCATTGACGCGGGCGGCTGACCAAGGAGCACACCATTCCTGAGATGACCGAAGACCAGATCGCCGAAGAGGACATCGAGTTCCCGACGATCGTCAACATCGACTTCGAGATCGGCGACCACGTCGTCTATCCGCATCACGGCGCAGGGAAGGTGCTCAAGAAGGAAGTCAAGAAGATGTTCGGCGAGGAGCGCGAGTACCTCACGATCAAGATCCTTCACAACGACATGACCGTCATGGTCCCGTGTGAGAACGCGGGCATCGCCGGGCTCCGCCACATCATCGACGAGAAGACGATCCAGGAGGTCCTCGCGGTCCTCCAGGACGAGCTCTCGGAGATGCCGAAGAACTGGAACCGTCGCTTCAAGCACAACCGCGACAAGATCAAGACGGGCGTCATCCACGAGCTCGCCGAGGTCGTCCGCAACCTCGCGATCCGCGAGCACGACAAGGGCCTGTCGACGGGTGAGAAGCAGATGTACACCCGGGCGAAGAAGATCCTCGCGTCCGAGCTGATGTACGCGCTCGACAAGTCCGAGGACGAGGCGGAGGCGTACCTCGACGACCTCCTCGCGGAGTCCGCGGGCGCGCAGGTCGCCGCGACGGCCGCCAAGGCCTAGCGGCATCCTCGGCTGCGCCTCGGATGCCGTGTGCGAGATCCTCGCCTGGCGGCTCCGGACATCGCGGCTGAGGGAGATGTGATGGGGCCGGTTGCGCTGATCGTCGCCGCCGGCCGAGGCGAGCGCCTTGGGTCCGACGGACCCAAGGCTTTCGTCCGTTGTGGGGGGCGTCCGATGCTCGAGTGGTCGGTCGACGCCTTCCGGGCGGCGGGGGTCGAGCGGATCGTCGTCGCGCTCCCCGCGGGGTACGAGGCGCCGGCCGGCTGCATCGGGGTGAGCGGCGGCGCCGAGCGGTCGCACTCGGTCCGCGCGGCGCTCGGCGCGGCGGGGGACCCGGCGGTCGTCCTCGTCCACGACGCGGCCCGCCCGCTCGTCACCGCGCAGATCGTCGAGGACTGCCTGGCGGCGCTGACGGCGGAGGTCGACGCGGTCATCGCGGCCGCCGCCGTGACCGACACGCTGAAGGAGGCCGACGGCCACGACGTCGTCCGCACGCTCGACCGCTCACGGCTGTGGGCGGTCCAGACGCCCCAGGTCTTCTGGACCGCGGCCCTCGCCGGGGTCATGGCCCAGGACGACGCCGTCCTCGCCGCCGCGACCGACGACGCGTCGCTCATCGAGGCGGGCGGGGGCCGCGTGCGCGTCGTCCCGTGCCCGCGCGACAACTTCAAGGTCACGACGCCGGAGGACCTCCGGCTCGCCGAGCTCGTGCTCGCCGATCGGGCCCGGCCCGCCGCCGGCGCGGCCGGACCGGGATAATCCGGCGCGCATGCTGACCGACTACCACGTGCACCTGCGGCCGGACGGGCCCGGGAGCGACGCCGCCGACTTCTTCACGCCCGAGAACGCCGCCCGCTACCGCGCCGCCGCCGAGGAGCGCGGGATCACCGAGCTCGGCGTCAGCGAGCACATCTACCGCTTCAGCCAGGCCCTCGACGTCTGGCAGCACGACCTCTGGCGGGGCAGCGGCAAGGACGACATCGACGCCTACTGCGCGTTCGTCCGCGAGGAGACCGACCTGCGGCTCGGCATCGAGGCCGACTTCATCCCCGGGACCGAGGACCGGATGGCCGACCTCCTCGACGCCCGCGACTGGGACTACGTCATCGGCTCGATCCACTTCCTCGGCGACTACGCCCTGGACATGGAGCGCTACGACATCTGGGACACGAGCCACTCGCCCGAGCAGGTGTGGGCGACGTACTTCACGTGGCTCGGCGAGGCGGCGATGAGCGGCCTCTTCGACGTTCTCGCCCACCCGGACCTCGTGAAGCACTGGGGGCGCACGCGGCCGTTCCCGGAGGACGACCTGCGCAACTACTACGAGCTCGCGATGGAGGGCATCGCGGCCTCGGGGGTCGTCATCGAGGTCTCGACCGCCGGGCTGCGCAAGCCCGTCGAGGAGATCTACCCGGCGCCGGGGTTCCTCGAGATGTGCATCGAGGCGGGCGCGTCGATCTCCCTGAGTTCGGACGCCCACACGCCCGAGCATCTCGGCTACGGCTACCAGGACGCGCTGCTCTACCTCGCGGACCTCGGGGTCACCGAGCTCGTGACCTTCGACCGGCGGCAGCGGATCATGGAACCGCTGGGCTAGGAGCATCCCGATGAGCACCGACACCCGCACCGGCATCGGCTGGGACTCGCACCGGCTGACGGCCGGCCGCGACCTCATCCTCGCCGGGGTCTCCTTCACGCACCCCGACGGCCTCGGCCTCGACGGGCACTCGGACGCCGACGTCCTCACCCACGCTGTCATGGACGCGCTGCTCGGCGCCGCCGGCCTCGGGGACATCGGGCAGCACTTCCCCGACGGCGACGGCGCCTACGCGGGCGCCGACTCGCTCGCGCTCCTGCGCCTCTGCGTCGAGCGGGTCACGGAGGCCGGGTGGCGGCCCGTCTTCGCCGACACGACCGTCGTCATGGAGCGCCCGAAGCTCGCCGGCGCCCGCGCCGAGATGCGCGGGAAGCTCGCGGCCGCCCTGGGCGTCGCGGAGGACGAGGTCAACATCAAGGCCTCGACCGGCGAGGGCATCGGCTTCGTCGGCCGCGAGGAGGGCGTCGCCGCCCTGGCCACGGTGACGGTCGTCCGCGTCGCCTGACGCCGCGCCGCCAATAGCCTGTGGGCGTGTCCGTGCTGACGCTCGCCACGTCCGAGGCCCACACGCTCGACCTCGTGCTCCTCGGCGTGCTCGTCGCGGTGGCGGCGTTCCTCGTCCTCGCCCAGCGCTCGACCCTGCCCTACCCGATCATCCTCGTCGTCGGGGGCGGGCTGCTCGGCTTCCTCCCCGGGTCGCCGGACACGGTCCTCGACCCGAACCTCGTCCTCGTCATCTTTCTGCCGCCGCTGCTGTACTCCGCGGCGTTCTTCAGCTCGCTGCGGGACCTGAAGGACAACCTGCGCCCGATCTCGATGCTCGCCGTCGGGCTCGTCATCACGACGACGTTCGTCGTCGGGGTGGTCGCGCACGCGGCGATCGGCGGGCTCACCTGGGCGGCGGCGTTCACCCTCGGCGCGATCCTCTCGCCGACCGACCCGGTCGCGGCGACCGCGATCGCCGGGCGCCTCGGGGCGCCCCGCCGCTTCATCACGGTCGTCGAGGGCGAGAGCCTCGTCAACGACGCGTCCGCGCTCATCGCCTACCGCTTCGGGATCGCCGCCGTCCTCACCGGGAGCTTCTCGGCGCTCGACGCGGTGGGGTCGTTCGCCGTGAACGCCGCCGCCGGCGTGGCGATCGGCATCGCGGCCGGCGCGCTCATCGTCCCGCTGCGGCGCGCGATCGACGACCCGCCGACCGAGATCACGATCTCGCTCCTGACGCCGTACTTCGCCTACCTCCCCGCCGAGGCGCTCGGCGTCAGCGCCGTCCTCTCCGCGGTCGTGGCGGGCATCTGGCTCGGCTGGCGCTCGCCGGAGCTCATCACCCCGGCGACGCGGATCCAGGCGTTCGCGTTCTGGGAGATCCTCGTCTTCGTCCTCAACGCCGCGCTGTTCGTCCTCGTCGGCCTCGAGCTGCCGCACGTCGTCGACGCCGCGCGCGAGCAGACCTCCGACGGCCGCCTCGTCGCCTACGGCACGCTCATCGCGGCCACGGTCATCCTCGTCCGCTTCCTGTGGGTCATCCCGACGACGTACCTGCCCCGCATCCTCAGCACCCGCGTGCGCGAGGCGTCGCCGGCGCCCGACGTCGGCCACACGGTGCTCGTCGCCTTCACGGGCATGCGCGGCGCCGTCTCGCTCGCCGCCGCGCTGGCGCTCCCGGCCACGACCGACTCGGGGGCGTCGTTCCCCGGCCGCGACCTCATCATCTTCCTCGTCTACGTCACGATCCTCGTGACGGTCGTCGGGCAGGGCCTGACCCTCGGGCCGCTCATCCGGGCGCTCAACGCGGAGGACGACGCGGAGGCGCACCGGCTGCGCGAGAGCAAGGCGCGGCTGCGGGCGGCGGACGCGGCGATTCGCCGGATCGAGGAGCTCGTCGACGAGGAGTGGGTGCGCGAGGACACCGCCCGGAGGATGCGCGCGGTCTACGAGTACCGCGTGCGCCGGTTCAGCGCGCACTTCGACGACAAGGACGACGGGGACATGGAGGTCGGCTCGCTCGCCTACCAGCGGCTGCGCCGCGAGGTCCTCAACGCCGAGCGTGGCGAGATCATCCGGCTGCGCAACCAGGGCTTCATCAACGACGAGGAGATGCGCCGGATCGAGCGCGACCTCGACCTCGAGGACGCCCGGCTGGAGATCACGTAGGCCGCGCGCGCCACCCGCGGCGCGTAGATTGCGCGGACGAATGCGCCCGATCCGCCTGCACGACACCCACTCCGGTGCGCTCGCGCCCCTCGAGCCGCGCGACCCCGGGCGGGTCGGCATCTACGCGTGCGGCCCGACGGTGTACAACCGCATCCACATCGGCAACGCCCGCCCGTTCGTCGTCTACAGCCTCCTGAAGCGCTTCCTCGAGCACGAGGGCTACGCGGTGACGCTCGTGGCGAACATCACCGACGTCAACGACAAGATCTACGACGCGGCCCGGCCGCTCGGCGTCCCGTCGCAGCAGCTCGCCGACGAGATGAGCGCCCATTACCGCGCCGACACGGACGGCCTCGGGCTCGGCCGTCCCGATCACGAGCCGCTCGCCTCCGAGTACGTCGGCGGCATGATCGACCTCATCTCCGCGCTCATCGAGCGCGGCGCCGCCTACGCCGCCGACGGCGACGTGTACTTCCGGGTGCGCGCCGACGCCGCCTACGGGTCGCTGTCGCACCGTCTCATCGAGGACATGGACCAGGGCGAGGGCGGCGAGGGGCTCACCCGCAAGGAGGACCCGCTCGACTTCGCGCTCTGGAAGGCGCAGAAGCCGGGGGAGGATACCGCCTGGGACGCGCCCTGGGGCCGCGGGCGCCCCGGCTGGCACATCGAGTGCTCGGCGATGGCCGAGGACCTCCTCGGCGTCGGCTTCGAGATCCACGGCGGCGGCAACGACCTGACCTTCCCGCACCACGAGAACGAGGCCGCGCAGACCCGCTGCGGCCGCGGCGGCGATCTCGCCCGCATCTGGATGCACAACGGGATGCTCCAGCTCGGCGGCGAGAAGATGGCGAAGTCCGTCGGCAACATCTCGCTGCTGCCCGAGGTCCTCGCCGAGCACGGCCGCGACGCCGTCGTCATGTTCTTCTGCGGCGGGCACTACCGCGGGCCGCTCCAGCTCGACGACTCGACGCTCGCCGACGCCGCCGCGCGCGTGCGCCGGGTGCGCGAGGCGGGCCGGCGGCTGACGGCCGGGCCGTCGCCGGACTGGTCGGCGCCGCTGAAGGAGACGTTCTTCGCCGCGCTGGCCGAGGACTTCAACACGCCGCGGGCCCTCGCCGCGGTGTTCGACTGGGTGCGGACGGCGAACTCCGCCGCGCCGGGCGAGGAGGTCGGCGGCGCGGACCTGCGCGAGATGCTCGCGGTCCTCGCGCTCGACAACCTGCTCGACACCGAGGGTGACGGGCCGCCGCCGGCGGTCGTCGCCCTCGCCGAGGCGCGGGTCGCCGCCCGCGCGGCGAAGGACTTCGCCGAGTCCGACCGGCTGCGCGACGAGATCGCGGCGGCCGGCTGGACCGTCCGCGACGTCGCCGCCGGCTACGAGCTGGTGCGCGCATGAGCGGGCGGGGCGGCAGCGGTGGTGGCGGGGGGCGCGGCGGAGGCGGTGGCGGAGGCGCCGGCGGTGGCGGGCCGCGCGGTGGTCGCCCGGGGGGCGGCGGCGGATCGCGCGGTGGCCGGCCCGCCGGACGCCCGGACCGGCCGGGCGGACGCCCCGACAAGCCGGCGGGCCGCCCCGACAAGCCCGGGGGCACGGGCCGGCGGCCCGAGCCCGCCCGGGGCCAGGCCCCGGCGGCGGGCGGGTCGGACCCGAACGTCATCTACGGCCGCAACGCCGTCCACGAGGCGCTCCGCGCGAAGCTCCGGCCCGTGCGCTCGCTGTGGGCGACCGAGCAGGCCTCGCACGAGCCGTGGCTCCGCGGCGTGGACGTGCGGATCTCCACGAGCGACGAGATCGCCTCCCGCTGCGGCTCGGACGGGCACCAGGGCGTGTGTGCGATCGCCGGGCGCTTCCCGTACGCCGAGGGTGCCGCCCTGCTGCGCGCCGACGCGCCGCTCATCGTCGCACTCGACGAGGTGCAGGACGTCCAGAACCTCGGCTCGATCACCCGGACCGCCGAATGCGCGGGCGCGACGGGCCTCGTCATCCCGGAGCGCCGGTCCGCCGAGGTCACCGCCGCCGCCGGGAAGGCCTCCGCGGGCGCGATCGAGCACCTCCCGATCGCCCGCGTGCGGAACCTCGCGGACTTCCTCGCCGAGGCGAAGACCGCCGGCCTCTGGGTCTACGGCGCCGCCGGGGAGGCCGGGTCGACCCCGTGGACGGACATCGACTGGACCGGCGGGGTCGTCCTCGTCATGGGCGCCGAGGGCAAGGGCCTGCGCCCGCGCGTGGCCGATAGCTGCGACGCGCTCGTCGCCCTGCCGCTGCGTGGCTCGATCGGATCGCTGAACGTCGGCGCCGCCGCCGCGGCGCTGCTCTACGAGGCCGTCCGGGCTCGCGGCTGACGTGACCTCACGTTCCGGCGGCCCGGGGCGTTCTGCCCGTATGACCGCCCTCCGCGAACGCACCGTCACCGCCGCCGCCACCGCCACCCGGGCCGCGACCGTCGAGAGCCCGATCGGCGCGCTCCTCCTCGTCGCCGACGGCGAGGACCGCCTCACCGGGGTCTTCACCGAGGGCCATCGCACCGAGGCGTCGGCTCGCGCCCGTGCCCTCCCGATGACGCGGACGCCCGACGGCGTCCTCGCCGCCGCCGCCGACCAGCTCGCCGAGTACTTCGCCGGCGAGCGCAGGGCGTTCGACCTGCCGACGGCCGCGGCGGGCAGCCCGCTCCAGCAGGACGTGTGGGACGCGCTCGTCCGGATCCCGTACGGCACGACGACGTCCTACGGCGCGCTCGCCGCGGGGCTCGCGATGAGCCCGGGCGCCGCGCGCGCGGTCGGCACGGCCAACGGCCGCAACCCGATCTCGGTCATCGTCCCCTGCCACCGCGTCGTCGGGGCGTCCGGGGCGCTCACCGGCTACGCCGGGGGCCTGGAGGCCAAGCGCCGCCTGCTGGTCCTCGAGGCCCGCGTCGCCGGCGGGGCGCCCGGCCTCGACGACGACTGCTGCTGGGCAGCGGTCGAGGCGCGCGACCGCACCGCCGACGGCACGTTCACGGTGGGGGTGAGGACGACGGGCGTCTACTGCCGCCCGTCGTGCGCCGGCCGGCCGGACCGGGAGAACGTCGTGTACGTCTCGGGGCCCGCCGCCGCCCGGGAGCTGGGCCTCCGGGCGTGCCGCCGGTGCGCGCCGGACGACGCCTGACCCGACCTGCGCGGGCGGTTTCCTGCCCGCGCGCGCAAGGCGCGTTGCAGGATGTCCGATTCGCCTTGACAGGGGCTCATAACGCGGTTAGGTTCGCCGCAATAACTGTCAACCTGAGGTTGAGAAACCGACAGGTTTGTTCAGCTGGCGCCAGGGGAGGAGTGCGCCACTGAGTCAACTGCCCTGCCTGAAAGCGGGCGAAAGGAACGACTCGTGGCACGAATCTCCACCCAATCTCAGGGTCAACTTCAGGTTGAAGATGGCTACCTGATCGCCCTTGCCAAGCAAGGGGACCCCACCGCGTACGACCGGATCGTGCGCCGCTACTACGGCTTCGTCCGGCTCAAGGCCAGCTCGTACTTCCTGGCCGGCGGCGACAGCGACGACCTCATCCAGGAGGGCCTCGTCGGCCTCTACAAGGCCGTGCGCGACTACCGCACCGACCGCGAGTCGAGCTTCCGCAACTTCGCGGAGCTCTGCATCACGCGGCAGATCATCACCGCGGTGAAGACGGCGACCCGGAACAAGCACACGCCGCTGAACCAGTACGTGTCCTTCTCGTCGAGCCCCTCGAGCTCGATGGAGGGTGAGCCGACCCTCGACGAGATCCTCCCCGGTCCGACGGTCCACGACCCGGTGAACCAGGTCATCAGCTCCGAGGAGCTGCGCTCGCTCGTCGACTGCCTCTCCTCGGCCCTCTCGGAGCTCGAGTCCCGCGTCCTGGCGCTCTACCTCGACGGTTACTCCTACGAGCAGGTCGGCGAGCGGATCGGCTGCGACACGAAGACGGTCGACAACGCCCTGCAGCGCGTGAAGCGCAAGATCGGCGTCCACCTCGGGAGCCGCGCGGTCCTCAACTGAAGATGAGAGCTTGCTCATCTAAGCTGACCCGGTGAACACGCTCGACATCGTCCTGCTCGCCGTCGCGCTCGCCGCCGTCCTCGTCGTCGTCGTCGGCGCCCGGATCGCGCGGCGTCGCACCGAGGCGCGTGACGGCCAGCTCCTCGCGCGCCTGACCGCCGCCAACCAGGCGCTCGCCCAGGCCCACGCCGACGACAACGGGTGGGCCCGCGACATCCTGGAGGCCGCCGCGCGCGAGGCCGCCGGCCCGCAGACACCCGACGCCCTCCACCTCGTCCAGGTCATCGACAAGCCCGGCATCGACGCCGACGAGGCCGTCTTCCATGCGGTCTTCGCCGGTGACGTGCGCGAGATCCGCCTCGGCCGCTCGGGCGACGGCTGGGTCGCCCGCTAGGGTCGGGCGGTGCGTACCGCCGCCCTGCTGCTCACCGCTGCCACCCTCGTCGCCGTGCCCGCGGCCGCCGCCTCGGCCTCCGCGGGCCCGCTCACCGGCACCGTCATCGCGATCAATCCCGGGCACAACGGGGGCAACGCGGGCGCGCCGAGCGCGATCAACCGGCCGGTCCCCATCGGTCAGGGCCAGACGAAGGCGTGCGACACGACCGGCACGGCGACGGACGCCGGCTACAGCGAGGCGGCGTACAACTGGGACGTCGCGCTGCGGACCCGGCGCGTGCTGCGCCACCGCGGCGCCCGCGTCGTCATGACGCGATCGAGCAACACCGGGGTGGGGCCGTGCATCGACGAGCGCGCCCGCATCCCCAACCGGGCTCACGCCGACGCGACCGTGTCGATCCACGCCGACGGCGCCGGGGCCTCCGACCGCGGGTTCCACGTCATCGAGCCGGCGCGCATCCCCGGCCTCACCGACGACATCTTCAGCGCGTCGCACCGGCTCGCCGTGGCGCTGCGCGACGCGTTCCGCGCCGGGACCGGGGAGCCGTACGCCAACTACCTCGGGCGCGACGGGATCGACCGGCGCAGCGATCTCGGCGGCCTGCGCCTGTCCGACGTGCCCTCGGTCTTCATCGAGACCGGCAACATGCGCAACGCCACCGATGCCCGTCGCCTCGGGGACGCGCACTACCGGCTGCGCGAGGCCCGCGCGATCGCGAACGGGATCGCGCGGTTCCTGCGGCGCTGAGCGCCGGCCCGGTCAGCGCGGGGCGGACGACGCGAGCGCCCGCACGGTCCCCGCCAGACGGTCGGCGGAGCCCTCGCAGTACGGCAGGTAGAGCTGCGGCTCGGTGAGCTCGAGCTCGATGACGACGGGCGCGGCGTCGAAGCCGGGCACGAGGTCGATCCGGGCGTAGGCCAGCGGGCCGCCGAAGCGCTGCGTGAGCCAGCCGATGACCCGGTCGGCGAGGCGGCGCTCGGCGGCGGACGGATCACGAGCCTCGATGTCGGGGTCGGCGGCGGCGATCCCGGTGATGAGGTCGGCGCCGACCGTGAGGATGGGGCCCTTGCGGATCGCGTGGGAGAACGCGCCGCCGAAGTACAGCAGCGCCGTCTCGCCCCGCTCGTCCACGGCGTCGAGGTAGGGCTGGGCCATGACGGTCTTGCCGGACGCCTGGATGCGGGCGGTGAGCGCCGCGGCCGCGGCGACGCCGCCCGCCGTCACGAGGCGCGCGGTGTCGCGGGCCCCCGCGGACTGCGTCGGCTTGATGACGAACTCCTCCGGCGCGCCGAGCCCCTCGAGCGTCTCGTCGAGCAGCGGGACGCCGGGGGCGAGGAACGTCGTGGGGACCGTCGGGATGCCCGCGTCCGGCAGCTCGGCGAGGTAGACCTTGTCGGTGTTCCACTCGAGGACCGGCGCGGGGTTGAGCAGGCACCTGCCCTCCGCGACCTGACGGGCCCAGGCGACGAACTCGTCCCGGCGCTGGTCGGCGTCCCAGACCGAGCGGACGAGGACGACGTCGTAGGCGTCCCAGTCCGCGGCCGGGTCGTCCCACACCTCCCAGGTCGCGTCGAGCGCGGCGGCGAGCTCCTCCTCGGCCAGGCCGTGCGGCAGCTGGGCACACGTCGCGATGGCGGTCCGCATCCCGATGACGCTACGCCACCACGCGGCCGGGCGACACCCGGTCAGCCGCGCGGGAGGACCGCGAACGCGATCACGCTGTAGTGCGCGGCGGCAGCGGCGATGACGAAGGCATGGAAGATCTCGTGGTAGCCGAAGACGAGTGGACGTGGGTCCGGGCGGCCGCGGGCGTACACGACGGCCCCGAGCGTGTAGAGGACCCCACCGACCGCGAGCCCGATGACGCTCCACGCCCCGAGGTGGTCCCAGAGCTGCGGCATCGCGGCGACCGCGACCCAGCCGAGGGCGATGTACACCGTCGCGGTCAGCGCCTTCGGGGCGCCGGGCCAGCAGAGCGAGACGGCCGTCCCGAGCAGCGCGCCGCTCCACACGACGACGAGGATGACGGTGGCGAGCGTCCCGGTCAGCGCGAGCACGGCGACCGGCGTGTACGTCGCCGCGATGAAGACGAAGATCATCGAGTGGTCCAGGCGCCGCATCCACATGCGCGCCCGCTCGGTCGCCCAGGTACGGCGGTGGTACAGCGCGCTGATGCCGAAGAGGCCGCACACCCCGAGGGCGTAGACGATCGCGGTGGCCGTCGCCCGGCCGCCGGGCGCCGTCACGACGAGCGCGACGCCGAGCGCGGCCGCGACAAAGAAGGCGATCTCGTGCGAGACACCGCGCAGCCGCGGCTTCACCGGGACGGGGAGGGGCGCGGAAGGCGTCGCCATGACGACACATCATGGCGGTACCGTGGCCGTGATGACCGTCGGCGGACCGACCTGACGCGGAGCACGGGGACGATGGATCCTCACGCCGTGCTCGGCCTGCCGCACGACGCCTCGCTGGAGGAGGCGACGGTCGCCTACCGCGCGCTCGCCAAGTCGCATCACCCCGACGTCACGCAGGACCCGCGCGCCGCCGAGGTCATGGCGCGCATCAACGCGGCGTTCGACGAGCTGCGCGCCCGTGCCGCCGCGGGCACGCTGAGCGACGACATGGCCGCGGCCGGGCCGGCGCCGTCGTCCGCCCCGGCCACCGCCGGCGGTCGCCGCGAGCGCGGCGGCTGGCTGCCGGACGCGATCCGCCGCGCGCTCGGCGCCGAGCTCCTCGCGGCCCTCGAGCAGGAGGAGCGCGTGACCCTCGTCGTCCCGACCGCGACCTGGGCGAGCCCCGAGACCCGGCTCGCGCTCACCGATCGCCGCCTGCTGTGGCTCGCCGACGACCAGCCGACCCACCGCATCCGCTCGCTCCGCTTCCGCGACGTCGCCGAGGTCGACTTCAAGCTCAACTGGCCCCGCCGCCGGGGCACCGCCTCCGTCCGCGTCCGGAACCACGCGGGGCGCCGCTTCGACTTCGGGGACATCAAGCCGGACATCGCGCTCACGATCGCGCAGACGGTGAGCGGGCGGATCTGAGGGGCTGCCGCGGGGCGTCGCGAAGGGCGCAGGCGACTGAAGACGGCGGACGGAGGTCACGGCCGCGCAACCGCAATGCAGCCACTGTCGCTGGGCGACAGTGGCTGCATTCCGCTCCACCCGCGGCGTCCGACCTCGCAGCCTTCGTGGCGGACGCCTCGAGGCCGGTCGCCCACGCCGTAGACTCACCCCCCGCGCCGGAGTAGCTCAGCTGGTAGAGCAGTGCTCTTGTAAAGCAAAGGCCACGGGTTCGAGTCCCGTCTCCGGCTCTCGCGCCCCCGGTCCTCTACCGTGGTCGGCCGCAGATGTCGACCCCGACGACCCCAGACGATCCCACCGCCGCGGCGTCCGAGCCCGTGTCCAACACCGACCGGGCGACGCTCGACGCGGCGAGGCGGCGGCGGACGTTCGCGATCATCTCGCACCCGGACGCGGGCAAGACGACGCTCACCGAGAAGCTGCTGCTGTACGGCGGCGCGGTGCAGGAGGCGGGCGCCGTCCGGTCCAAGGGCCGCGGCCGCGACGTGACCTCCGACTGGATGGAGCTCGAGCGGCGACGGGGCATCTCGGTCACCTCGACCGCGCTGCACTTCTCCGTCGGGGACGTGACGTTCAACCTCCTCGACACCCCGGGCCACCGCGACTTCTCCGAGGACACGCTGCGCGTCCTCTCGGCGGCCGACTCGGCGGTCATGCTGCTCGACGGCGCCAAGGGCGTGGAGCCGCAGACGCTCCGCCTCTTCGAGGTCGCCAAGGCGCGCAACATCCCGCTGCTGACGCTCATCAACAAGTACGACCGTCCCGGCCTGGATCCGCTGCACCTCCTCGACCACATCGAGGAGACGCTCGACCTCAAGCCGACGCCGGTGACGTGGCCGGTCGGCATCCCCGGCGACTTCCGCGGGGTCATCGACCTGCGCACCGGCGCGTTCCACCGCTTCGAGCGGGTCGCCGGCGGCAGCAAGGTCGTCCCGACGACGATCCTCACGCCGGAGGAGGCCGCGGAGTCCGAGGGCGACGCGTGGACGACGGCGATGGAGGAGGTCGAGCTCCTGCAGGCGATCGGCGCCGAGCACGACCACGAGGCGTTCCTCGCCGGGCGCACGACGCCGGTCTTCTTCGGCTCGGCCGTGTCGAACTTCGGCGTCGGCCTGCTGCTCGAGGCGCTGATGGAGCTCGCGCCGCCGCCGAGCGCGCACGTCGACCTCGAGGGCGGCCACCGCCCGCTCACCTCGCCGTTCTCCGGCTTCGTCTTCAAGATCCAGGCGAACTCCGACCCGCGCCACCGCGACCGCGTCGCCTTCATCCGCATCTGCTCCGGCCACTTCGAGCGCGGGATGAAGGTCATGAACGCGCGCACCGGCAAGCCGTTCACGATGTCCTACGCGCACGAGGTCTTCGCGCAGGAGCGCGCGGCGCTCGAGGAGGCGTGGCCGGGCGACGTCATCGGCGTCGTCAACGCCCTCGACCTCACGATCGGCGACACGCTCTACGCGTCCGAGCCGGTCGTGTACCCGCCGATCCCGAGCCTCGCGCCGGAGCTCTTCGCCTTCGCCCGCAACGCGGACACCGGCCGCACGAAGCAGTTCCGCAAGGGGCTGCAGCAGCTCGACGAGGAGGGGGTCGTCCACCTCCTCACGCGTGTGAACGGCGACCCGACGCCCGTGCTCGGCGGGGTCGGCCAGCTGCAGTTCGACGTCGCCCAGGAGCGGATGGCGACGGAGTTCGGCGCGGCGATCCGCCTCGAGCCGACGCCCTACACGACCGCCCGTCGCACCGACGAGGGCGGGGAGGCCGCGCTGAGGCACCACTCGCAGGCCGAGGTCCTCGTCCGCACCGACGGCACGCGCCTCGCCGTCTTCCAGAGCCCGTTCGTCCTGCAGTTCTTCCAGGAGCGCAACCCGGACGTGCTGCTGGACACCATGCTGACGCGGTAGTGGCAGGTCGGACCCGAGGCAGGAGGACGTCCGCCGACGGCGTACCCTTGGCAGACCGTGAGCGTGTCGATCAGCCCCGGGGACCTCGTCCTCGCCCAGGACTCCGCGGGCCGCTTCCACGCCGTCGTCCAGGGCTCGCGCCTCGGCCGCATCACCGTGGTCCGGTGCGACGGCCGTCCCGCCCGGCCGCTCGCGCTCCGCGACGTCCTGCAGGTCTACAAGCCCGCCGGGCAGCCCGACGCCCCGCCACGCCCCGAGCCGCTCAAGCCGACGGCCCAGCTCCACCTCGACCTGTAGGCGGGCCCGGAGGGGAGCTACTCCGCGTCGTCGCCGCCCTCGTCCGGGCCGGCGACCGGGGTGATCGTCACGAGCGCGTTCTCGAGCGAGCCGTGGCCGTTCGTCGAGACGACGTGCTCGTAGGACGGGGGGACCTCCTCGACCTCGGGCGCGTTGAAGCGCCGCTCGAGCTCGCCCATCACGACGCCGAAGAGCAGGTGCCGCCACGTCGCCTGCGCGAACGCCGGCGCGGAGCCCCAGAGCTTCGGGAAGCGCTCGCCGCGCGGGTGCAGCGAGGGGATGAACGCCGTCCCCGGCCACGCCGCCGTCGACTCGACGAGGGCGACCGCCGGCCCGCGCGCCCACGAGGGCAGCGGCAGGCGCGGCGCGAGGTTCGCGTACGCCGCCCCGAAGAGCGCCCCGTTGAGCGTGTGGAGGGCCCAGCCGGCCGGGACGACGCCCGGCCCGTCGGTCACCGCGGCCCCGAGGAGCTCGCAGTCGTCGTAGTCGACGTCGAAGACGCGCTTGTCGATGGGCTGCTGCACGGCCCACACCACCGCCGCCACAGCTCCGGCGATGGCCCCACGGGCGGTCTTGGCACGGTCGATCGACATGGGGTCCACTGTAACCACGGAGGCAGGCCGCGGGTATGCCAGACGATGACGCAGAACGCCCACCTGGACCGAGCCCGCACCAACGGGGTCAACCCGCTCGTGTACTGGATCGTCCGCGGGCTGTTCCAGCCGTTCTTCCACGTGTACTTCCGCCTCAGCCGCGTCGGTCGCGAGCACATCCCGGTCACCGGCCCGGTCATCTTCGCGGCGAACCACCGCTCGTTCCTGGACCCGTTCGTCATCGCGACGATGGCGCGCCGGCCGATGTACTACGTGGCGAAGAAGGAGCTCTTCTCGCAGCGGCTGCAGGGCTGGTTCCTGAACTCGCTCGGCGCCTTCCCGATCGATCGCGGCCACGCCGACGAGGACGCCATGGGCACCGCCCGGCAGATCCTCGAGCGCGGCGACTGCGTCCTCATCTTCCCCGAGGGCACCCGCGTGCGCCCCGGCGCCCTCGGCCGCCCGAAGCGCGGCGTCGGCCGCCTTGCCCTGGAGACCGGCGCCCCGGTCGTCCCGCTCGCCGTCATCGGCACCGAGGCGATCCGCCGCGGCTGGCGCATCCGCCCGCACAAGGTCCGCATCCGCGCCGGCCGCCCGCTGCAGTTCCCGCGCGTCGAGCACCCGAGCGCGGAGCTCGCCGGCGCCGTCACCGACCGCATCTGGCCGAACGTCATGCTCCAGTGGGAGTGGCTCGGCGGCCTGCCGCCCGTCCGCCGCGCCGCCGTCGTCGGCGCCGGGGCGTGGGGGACCGCGATCGCCGTCTCGCTCCAGCGCGCCGGCATCGAGGTCCAGCTCGGCTGTCGCACGGCCGCCCAGGCCGACGCCATCGAGGCGGCCGGCCGCGTCAACGCCCGCTACCTCCCCGAGGTCACGCTCCCCGGCGATCTCAGCGTCGTGAAGGCCTCCGAGCTCGACCTCGAGGCCGCCGATCTCGTCGTCCTCGCGGTCCCGACGGGCGCGCTGCCCGCCGTCGTCGCCGAGCACGGCGCACGCGTCCGCTCCCGGGCCGGCGTCCTCGTCCTCGCCAAGGGCCTCGTCGGCGCGGACGGCTCCACGCCGGTCGAGCACGTCGCCGCCCGCGTCGGCACCGCCGCCGTCGGCTGCCTCGCCGGCCCCGGCCACGCCGCCGACGCGGTCGCCAACGGCGCGTCGCTCGTCGCGGCCAGTGACGACCCCGCCTTCCTCCAGCAGCTCGGCGAGGTCTTCGGCGCCGCCGGCTTCCAGATCGAGACCTCCGCCGACGTCGTCGGCGTCGAGCTCGCCTCCGTCGCGAAGAACGCCGCCGTCCTCGCCGCCTCCGCGGCGGCCGCCGCCGGCCCGAACGCCGCGGGCGCCGCCGCCGGCAAGGTCTTCAGCGAGGTCAGCGAGTACGCCCGCCGGCGCGGTGGGCGGGCCGAGTCCTTCACCGGCCTGGCGGGCGCCGGCGACCTCGTCGCCACCGTCGTCGAGGCCGGCTCGCGCAACCGGCGCGCCGGCGAGCTCCTCGGCCGCGGCGTCGCCCGCGCCGACATCGAGCCGACCCTCGGGCAGACCGCCGAGGCGCTGCGCTCCGTGCCGCTCGTCGCCGCCGCCCTCCGGGACGCGGGCGTCCGCGCCCCGGTCCTCGCCGGCCTCGCCGCGGTCCTCGAGGGCGACGAGGACGTCGCCACCTGGGCCGCCGGCGTCACCGCACCCGCGCAGGCCGGCAAGGTCCGGAGGGCCGCCTGATGGCGGAGCTGCTCCTCGGCGACCTGGACCTCGAGGCGATGCTCCAGCGGGCCCTCCGCCCGGTGGACCCGCCGGAGAACCTGTCGCTGCGCCTGGAGCAGACGCTGCTGTCGATCGCCGACCTCGCCGAGCAGGAGCTCGACGCGTGGGAGCTCTCGGCGATGCGCGACCCGAAGAACTGGATCCCGGGCGTCACGCGCCCGGTGGCCGCCGTCGCCATCGGCGGCGTGGCCGGCGCGGCGCTCGTCGTGCTGCAGGCCCGGGCGCGTCTGCGCGCGGGCCGACGCTGACCGCGTAGGCTTGGCGGGTGGACAAGGCCACCCTCGACCGCGAGTTCACCGAGCTCTACCGCGCGCACCTGAAGGACGTGTACTCCTACGCGTACTACCGCGTCGGGAACCACCACGACGCGGAGGACCTCACGGAGCAGACGTTCCTCCAGGCCTACCGCCACTTCGAGCGCGCCGTCGCCGAGTCGGACGGCCGGCCGCTGCGCCCGTGGCTCATCCGCATCGCGCACAACCTCGCGGCGAACCTCTACCGCGACCGCTCGCGCAAGCCGCAGACGCCGATCGACGACACGCAGCACCTGCGGACCGTGCATACGACGGAGGACCTCGTCGAGGGCCGGGACGAGCTCGCACGGATCCTCGAGGGCGTCCAGCAGTTGCCGGACGACCGCCGCGAGGCGCTCATCATGCGCTTCGCGCTCGGGATGGACAACCGCGAGATCGCCCGGGCGATGGGACGGACCGACGGCGCGACGAAGGTCCTCATCCACCGGGCCATCAAGCAGCTGGAGGGCATCGTCCAGGCGCAGGGGGCGCCCGCCTGATGGCGGCCAAGGGCCAGGGCTCCGAGTCCCCGATCGACCTGGAGGGGATGCTCCGCCGCGCGCTCGCGCCGGTCGAGCCGCCCGAGGACCTCGCCGTCCGCCTCGACGAGACGCTCACCTCGCTCACGGACCTCGCGGCCGAGGAGCTCGAGGCCTGGGAGCTCGCCGCCATCGGCGATCCCCGCCGCTGGGTCGACAACGTCGCCCGGCCGGCGATCGCGGCCGCCGTCGGTGCCGGCGCCGGCGCGGCGCTCGTCGCCCTGCGCGTGCACCAGTCGCGGGGCCGCCGCCGCCAGAAGGCGAGCGACCCGCTCGACTACGCCGAGCGCACTGTCCGTGCGGTGGCGGACGAGACCCGCCGCCTGCTCGACCGCTAGCGGCGTAGAGTCGGTCGCTGAGCGTGTACGTGCCCGTTTACGCCGCACCCACCGAACGGTGATCCGAAACGCATGACCCAGCCGAAGAACGAGCCGATGGCGCTTGTCGACATGGCAGACGAAGACCTGATGCAGCTCGTCCGCAAGGGCGACAACGCTGCGTTCGCCTGCATCTACGAGCGCCACTCCACCGCCGCCTTTTCCCTTGCCTACCGGATGACCCAGAACCGAAACGCCGCCGAGGACGTCGTGCAGGAGGCCTTCCTGAGCCTCTGGCGCTCCAACGCGCGGTACGACCGCGCCCGCGGCAGCGTCCGCACCTGGGTCCTGGGGATCGTCCACAACCGCGCGATCGACTCGCTCCGGCGCTCGATCGGCCACGACAAGCGCCGGGCGAGCGACGAGGGCCTGGAGGAGCGCTTCGAGGCGCGCGAGCGCACCGACGTCGAGGCGGGTCGCCGCGAGGAGGCCCGCGAGGTCCGCACCGCCCTGGAGACGCTCCCCGCCGAGCAGTGCCGCGTCATCGAGCTCGCCTACTTCGGCGGCTTCACCCACTCCGAGATCGCCCGCATGCTCGACACCCCGATCGGCACCGTCAAGGGACGGATGCGGCTCGGCCTGGAGAAGATGCGCGGTCAGCTCGCCGGCCTGAAGGAGCTTCCGTCGTGAGCCTGCACGACTGCTCGCTGCCCGAGTGCGAGCACGCCGTCGACGCGGGGGCTTACCTCCTGCGCGCGCTGTCCGCCGACGAGCACGCCGACTACGCGCAGCACCTGCGCACGTGCCGCGAGTGCCGTCACGAGGTCGAGGAGCTCCAGATCGTCGTCGACACCCTCCCGATCGCCGCGCCGCAGCTCGCGCCGCCGCCGGAGCTCCGCGACCGCATCATGCGCATCGTCGACTCCGAGGCCGAGCTCCTGCGCGCCTCCGGCTCCGAGGCCGACCGCGTCCCCGCGCCCGCGCGCGACAAGGCCCCGCGGCGCCGCTGGTGGGGCTCCGGACTCATGCTGCGCCCGGCGGCCGCCGGCGGGCTCGCCAGCGTCCTCATCGCCGTCGGCGTGGCCGGCGGGGTGCTCCTCAGCAGCGACTCGAGCCCGTCGACGCGGAGCGTCACCGCGCAGGTCGCCGCCAGCGGCGCCACCGCGACCGTCTCGGTCCGCGGCGGCCAGGCCGCGCTCCACGTCGTGCGGCTCCCGGCCGCGCCGGCGGGCAAGGTCTACCAGGTGTGGATCACCCGCAAGGGCTCCGCGACCCCCGTCCCGACGCACACGCTCTTCAACGTGCGGACCGACGGCAGCGCGGTCGTCCCGATCGAGGAGAGCGTGAAGAACGTCGACCGGATCCTCGTCACCGACGAGCCCGACGGCGGCAGCTCGAGCCCGACCGGCACGCAGCTCATCTCCGCCTCGCTCAGCTGAGCCGGCCGGCGGCCGCCCGCGCGAGCACGGCTGCTAGCGTCGCTCTCACCCGATGTCGACCCAGACGACGACCTGCTACCGCCACCCTTCCCGCGAGACCGGGGTGGCGTGCTCCAACTGCGGCCGCTTCATCTGCCCGGACTGCATGACCCCGACGCCGGTCGGGATGCGCTGCCCGGAGTGCTCCAAGCAGAAGACGCAGGTCAGGACGATCAGCGACATCTCGCGGAGCGGCGCGGTCCAGGCGACGACGGCGATCATCGCGCTGAACGTCATCGTCTTCCTCGCGAGCGGGCAGTTCAACATCGGCAGCGGCGGGACCTCCGGCTCGCTCGCCCTCCGCGGCGAGCTCTACGGGCCGAGCATCGCCGAGGGTCACCAGTACTACCGCCTCGTCACGAGCGGCTTCCTCCACGCGGGCCTGCTCCACATCGGCTTCAACATGTACATCCTGTGGTGGCTCGGGAACCTCCTCGAGCCGGCGATCGGCAAGCGCCGCTTCGTCGGGCTGTACTTCGTCTCGATGCTCACCGGGTCGATCGGCGCGCTGCTCGTCACCCCGGACAGCCCGACCGTCGGCGCGTCCGGCGCGATCTTCGGCCTCATGGGCGTCGCCTTCATGGAGATGCGGGCCCGGGGGATCGACCCGATGGCGTCCGGCATCGGCCCCACGATCCTGCTGAACCTCGTCCTGAGCTTCACGCTCAGCGGCATCTCGATCGGCGGCCACATCGGCGGCCTCGTCGGCGGCGGCCTCGCGACGCTCGTGCTCCACGAGCTCGACAAGCGCCGGACGAAGGAGCTCGCCGTCTACGCGGTGCTCGCCGTCATGGCGCTCGCAGCGGCCGGGGGCGGCATCGCCGTCGCGAAGAGCAACTGCGGCGCGGGCTCGTTCTGCAAGGAGCGCGCGGCGTTCCTCGATCAGCTCATCAAGCGCTGAGCAGCACGTCGTAGAGCGCCTGGATGCGCTCGAGCATCCGCGCCGTGGAGAAGCGCTCGGCGATGTCGGCCGCGGCCGCGGCGCCGAGGCGCTCCCGCCGGGCCGGGTCGTCCACGAGCCCCGCGACCGCCGCGGCGAGCGCGGCGGGGTCGTCGGGCGGGACGAGCACCGCGGTGCGGCCGTCGGCGAGCATCTCCGGCAGGCCGCCGTGGTCGGACGCGACGACGCAGCACCCGGCCCCGGCCGCCTCGAGCGCGGCGTTCGGGAAGGGGTCCGGCTGCTTGGACGGCACGAGGACGACGTCCGCGGCCCCGTAGACGACGTCGACGTCGTCCTGGAAGCCGACGTGCCGGACGCGATCGCGCAGGCCGAGCCCGGCCGCGAGCTCGTGGACCTCGCGCAGGTGCCGCTCCTCGCCGCGCCAGGGGTCACCCGCGATCGCGAGGACGACGTCCGAGCGGTCGCGCAGCGCGGCGTCCCCGAGCGCCCGCACCGCGACGTCCTGGCCCTTCCAGCCGCTCACCCGGCCGAGCACGGCGAGCACGGTCGCGTCGGGCGGGAGGCCGAGTGCGGCCCTCGACGCGGCGCGGTCGGCGCGCCGGGGGACGACCGCGAGCCCGTCGTGCAGGACCGTCGCCCGGCCGAGGCCGCCGAACTGGTCGCGCGTCGCGCGCGACACGCACGGCAGCGCGTCCGCGGTCGTCAGCAGGCGCCGGTAGGCCGGCCACCAGCGGTCGAAGCCGGTGTAGATCTCGCGCACGTGCCAGACGTGGGGGATGCTGGCGACACGGGCGGCCGCCGACCCCCCGAGCGTCACCGACGTGTTCGTGTGGACGAGGGCGACCCCCCGGGCGCGGGCGAGGCGACCGAGGCCGCCGGCGTCGGCCGCCCACGCCGCCACGACCCGTGAGAGGCCGGCGGGGGACATGATCGACCGGCGCAGCACGGCGAGCGGGCGGACGAGGACCTCGATCCCGGCCGCGCGCAGGTCCTCCGAGAGCTCGCCGTCCTCGGGCAGCGCGACGAGCGCCCGGTAGCGGTCGGGGTCGAGGCCCGTGGCGATCGCGTGGAGCTGGCGGTCCGCGCCGTAGCGGCCGGCGGACGAGTGCAGGTAGAGGACGGTGCGGACTACAGCGCGACGGGGATCGGGGGGTACGCGGGCGGCCCGACGAGGTCCGGGTGCAGGACATGGGCGAGGAGCTCGAGCCCGTCGACGAGACGCGGGCCCGGCCGGGAGAACGTCGCCGCCGCGTCGACCGCCACGACGTCGCGGGCGCTGAGGCGCCGCAGCTCATGCGCGTACAGCTCGGACTCCAGGTGCGCGCGCGGCGCGTCGTACCCGCACGGCATGCAGACGACGACCTCGGGCCGGGCGGCGATGACGTCCTCCCACATGACCTGCGCGGAATGCTCGCCGGGGAGGCCGAGGACGTCGATGCCGCCGGCGAGGTCGATGAGCTGCGGGGTCCAGTGGCCGCCGATGAAGACCGGGTCGAACCACTCGATCGCGGCGACCCGGGGGCGGTCGGCCCCGCGGACCGCGATCTTCACGCGGTCGATCCGGCTCCGCTGGCGGGCGACGAGGTCGAGGCCGGCGTCGCGGCGCCCGGTGGCCTGGGCGAGGGTGCGGATGTCGCCCATCGTCTCCCCGAGCGTCTTGGGGTCCAGCGCGATGACCTTCGGGCACGTCGCGATCCGCCGGGCGACCTCCGCGACCTCGTCGTAGCTCACGGCGCAGACCGGGCAGAGGGCCTGGGTGACGATGAGGTCGGGCTCGAGCTCGCGGAGGAGCTCCTCGTCGAGCTCGTAGATCGCGTCGCCGGCCTCCGTCCGCTCCCGGACGGCGCGGTCGATCTCGGCGGCGCTGAGCCCGGGCGGCAGCCGATCCCGGGTCACCTGTGGTTTGGCCTGCGCCTCCGTGGGATAGTCGCACTCGTGCGTCACGGCGACGACCTCGTCACCGAGGCCGAGCGCGTAGAGCAACTCGGTGGCGTGAGGCACGAGACTGACGATCCGCATCCAGAGGGACGGTAGTGCAATGAGCCAGCAGTGGCAGGAGCAGGGCGGCGCGCTCGTCGCCGAGCGGGAGTTCGCGGACTTCGCCGCGGCGCTCGCGTACGTCAACGCCGTGGGGGCGCTCGCCGAGGCCCGCAACCATCACCCGGACATCCTCCTGCACGGGTGGAACAAGGTCCGGCTGACGCTCGCGACCCACGACGCGGGCGGCACGGTGACCGACGCGGACCATGCGCTCGCCGCGGCCATCGACGACTTCCCCGGCTGAGCCCCGCGACAAGCGCCGAGGGCGCTGCTACCGTTCGGAACAGCCGGACCGATGCCTGACGACCCCTCTCGAAGTCCGAGCCCACTGGCCGGACCCCCACACCTCCGGTCCACCGGGGGCACCCCATGAGCGTGCTCCTGCTGCTCGCCGTCGTCCTGCTCGTCTTCGTGAACGGGTTCTTCGTCGCCGCCGAGTTCGCGCTCGTGCGCGCCCGCCGGTCGCGGATCGAGGATCTCGCCGACGACGGGAACGCGGCCGCGAAGCGCGTCCTCGTGCTGCTCGACGACCTGAGTCAGTACCTCTCGGCCTGCCAGTTCGGCATCACGCTCGCCTCGCTCGGCATCGGCTTCCTCGGCGAGCCGGCCATCGCCGTGCTCCTCGAGCCGCTCTTCGGGAGCATCTCCCACGGCGTCAAGGTCGCGATCTCGATCATCATCGCCTACCTCATCGTCACGTCGGTGCACATCACCGTCGGCGAGCAGGTCCCGAAGATCTACTCGATCGTCAAGGCGGAGAAGACGGCGATGCGCGTCGCCCGGCCGCTCATCGCCTTCACGAAGGCCATGAGCCCGTTCATCACCGCGCTCAACGCGACGTCGAGCGCGCTGCTGCGGACCCTGCGCATCGACCCGGACACGGCGATGGAGGAGGGCGCGACGCCCGAGGAGCTGCGCATCATGATCGGCCAGGCGCGCGCCGGCGGTCAGCTCGACGCGGGGGAGGCCGGGATGCTCCACGGCGTCTTCCACCTGCACGAGCAGGAGGCACGGCAGGTCATGACGCCGATCCCGGCCGTGGTCACCGTCGACACGAGCGAGGACGTCGAGACCGCGCTGCGCCGCTGCGTCTCGTCGGGGCACACGCGCCTCGTCGTCACCGAGGACGAGAACCAGGACCGGGTGAAGGGCCTCGTCCACGCGAACTCGCTCGCGCGGGCGCTCATGGCGGAGGGGCCCCACGCCTCGATCGAGTCGCTCGTCACCGACGCGCCGATCGTCCCCGAGACGAAGCCGCTCGACGACCTGCTCGCCGACCTGCAGCGCACGCGCTCGTCGATGGCGGTCGTCGTCGACGAGTACGGCCGCGTCGCCGGCATCGTGAGCGTCGAGGACATCATCGAGGAGGTCGTCGGCGAGATCGACGACGAGACCGACCCGGCCGGCGGCGAGATCCGGCGGCTCGCGAACGGCGACTGGTTCGTCCGCGGCCACGTCGCGATCACCGACCTGGAGGACCACGGGCTCGAGCTGCCGGTGGACACCGACGCCTACAACTCCGTCGGCGGGTTCGTCTTCGCCGAGCTCGGCCGCCTCCCGCGCCGCGGAGACACGGTGAACGCCAACGGCTACACGATCCGGGTGGAGTCCGTGCGCGAGAACCGCATCGAGGCCGTGCGCATCCGCGAGTCGCGGGTCTCCCAGGTCGGCTTCGACAGCCCCACCTGAGCAGGCATTCGCGTCGCGGCGCCGCAGGTCGCCGTTCCGTGTGTTCACAGACCCGAACTTGAGCGCCTATGCGCCATGTCTAATGTCGACACAAGTTTTCGACCCGTTCCCCGGGCATAGTGGTGACTCGGATGCCCGTGGGACGGCATCCGGATCACGCCCTTCCCCGACCGTCGGTGGGACGACGCCGGGGAGGCGCATTGGTGGACCGGGGTGGGTCCGCCGAACGTGCCGAACGGCCGGGCTCGCGCAAGCGTCCCGGCCGTTCCGCGTTTCCGGGATCCGGGCCGAGCCCCACCGGCGGGCAAGCGGCCCCGAACGGCAACCGGCCCGCTTCCGCGGGCCGGTCGTGCTGCTGGGAGGAGGTGCACTTGCGAGGTACGTTCGCAAGGCGGAGTATGCGCCGCGATCCTGAACCGCCCCTAAAACCGCCGTACCGGCGGCACGGCCTCTTTGGGCGGCACGGCTACCGCACGAGGGAGGCGCCGGAGTCCGGGTCGGCGTCGCTCCGGCCGTCGGCGTCGCCCTCGCCGTCGCCGTCGGTTGCCTGAGGCCCGCCCGGAGCGCCCTCGCCGAGGTCTGCGTGCTCGCGGACGAGCAGCCAGGTGAGCCAGATGCCGATGCCGAAGAGGGGCAGGCCCATCGCGGTCTTCGCGACTCCGAGCGCGGTGACCGAGCCCGCGAGGTACAGGGGGAGCTGCACGAGCAGCCGGACGCCGAAGAGCACGACCCACAGCCAGCTCGCCCGGGTGTAGGCGCGCATGGGCCCCGGGTCGTCCCGCCAGCCCTTGCCTGCGCCGGAGAGGCCGGCGACGAGCACGCCGATGAGCGGGCGGCGGATGAGGATCGAGACGAAGTAGGCCGCCGCGTACGCCGCGTTGAGCAGGAGACCGGGCAGGAAGAAGTTCTCGGCCTTGCCGGTGCGGGTCGCGACGAAGGCCGCGAACGCGACGCCGACGACGCCGGTGATCGCGTACTGCGGCGTCTCCCGCTGGGCGAGCCGGAGAAGCCCGAGCACGACGGCGACCGCGACGGCGACGAGCGAGGAGGCCTTCGTGTCCTGGCCCGTCGCGGTGTACGCGATGACAAACGCGACGGGCGGGACGGAGGACTCGATGGTCCCGCGGACGCCGCCGAGGGCGTCCGCGAGGGCCCCCGGGCCCGAGGGGCCCGGGGCCTGAGGCGACGGAGCGGGGGGCTCAGTCGTAGGTATAGAAGCCCTTTCCGGACTTCTTCCCGAGCGAGCCGATCGCGACGAGGTCGTGGATGCGGTGCGGGACGTGGACGCCGATGGCCTCGCCGATCGCCGAGGACACGTCGAGGCCGACGTAGTCGAGCAGGGCGAGCGGGCCCATCGGGTGGCCGGCGCCGAGCTTCATGCAGGTGTCGATCGCCTCGGGGGTGAGCCCGGAGGTCTCCATGAGGTCGACGGCGCTGAACAGGTACGGGAAGAGCAGGCGGTTGACGACGAAGCCGGCGATGTCCGGCACCTCGACGGCCTTCTTGCCGAGGACGACGCAGAGGTCGCGGGCGCGGGCGCGGATCGTCTCCACCGTCTCGTCCGCGTACGCGAGCTCGACGAGCTCCATACGGGTGACGGGGTTGAAGACGTGGAGGCCGACGAAGCGCTCGGGGACGCCCGCCGCCGAGGCGAGGACGTGGACGCTCAGCGATGAGGTCGTCGTGCACAGCATCGTGTTCGGACCGCCGAGGGCCGCGAGCTGCTTGAGGAGCGGCGCCTTGGCCTCGAGGTCCTCGCTGATCGCCTCGACGATCACGGTCGCTCCCTGGAGCTCCTCCAGGTCGGTCACGATCCTCACGGCGGCGCCGTCGACGCCCTCCATGCGGCTCGTGAGCTTGTCGACGGCGGCGCGGGCGCGGGCGGCCGAGGCGTCGGAGCGCGCCCAGAGGACGACCTCCCCGTGCCCGGCGGCGGCGGCGGCGAAGCCGGTGGCGATGGCGCCGCTTCCGGCGATGGCGATGGATTCCTGCATGGGCGGCATCCAAGCAAACGGCGGCGTTCACTGCGGTGCGGCTCCCGGACGTCACGTGCGGTCGTGGCGTCCGAGGAGCGGTCCCGCCGCCACCGTCCTCGGGTCAGGCGCGCGACCCCAGGGACTGGAGGAAGAGCGCCTGGGCGAGGGTAGCGCGCTCGAGGTCGCCGACGTCGACGGACTCGTCGGCGGAGTGGATCCGGGCGCCGTCGTCGCAGGCGCCCCAGAGGACGATCTCGGCGTCCGGGAAGGCATGGGCGAGGGTGACGCAGAGCGGGATCGCGCCGCCGGAGCCGACCTTGACCGCATCCTTGCCGTAGGCCTCCGCCATCGCCCGGGCGGCGACGGCCGCCGCGGGCCCGCCGCCGGCGAGGACCGCGCCGGCGGCCGCCTCCCGGCGGGTGCAGGTGAGCCGCGCGCCCCAGGGGACGTGGGCCTCGAGGTGCGCGATGATCGCGTCCTGGGCCGCCGCCGGGTCCTGGTCGGGGGCGAGGCGGGCGCTGAGACGGGCCGTCGCGACGGGGACGAGCGCGTTCGCGGCGCCGTCGATGGCGGGGACGTCGAGCCCGATCGCGGTGATCGACGGGCGCATGTAGAGCTGCTCGGCGAGGGCGGGGGTGCCGACGAGCTCGACGCCGCCGGCGACGCCGGCGGACCGGCGCAGCTCCGCGGGGTCGACGGGGCGGCCGTCCCACGCCTGGCGCACGAGGCCCTCGACGGCGACGTCGCCCGCCTCGTCGTGGAGCGTCGCGAGCAGCCGCGAGAGCGTGATGAGCGCGTCGGGCACCGGGCCGCCGAAGAGCCCGCTGTGCACCGGGCCGCCGGCGAGCGTGCGGACCTCGGCGTCGACGACGCAGAGCCCGCGGAGGGTCGTCGTCAGCGTCGGCTCGCCGACCTTCCAGTTGCCGCTGTCGGCGACGACGATGACGTCCGCGGCGAAGCGCCCGGGGTCGGCCTGCACGGCGGCCTCGAAGGTGCCGCGCCCGGTCTCCTCCTCGCCCTCGACGATGACCTTGATCGTCACCGGGGGCGCCTGACCGCCGGCGAGGAGCGCGCGCAGCGTCCCGGCGTGGAGGACGACGCCGCACTTGTCGTCGGCGGCGCCGCGGCCGTAGAGGCGTCCGTCGCGCTCCGTGAGCTCGTAGGGGTCGCTCGTCCAGGCGGCCCGGTCACCCTCGGGCTGCACGTCGTAGTGGGCGTAGAGCAGGACGGTCGGCGCGCCCGCGGGGCCCGGCAGCTCGCCGAAGACGGCGGACGGCGCCCCGGGGATCTCGATGAGCTCGGCGGTGCTCAGGCCGGCGTCGCGGAGGATCTCGAGCGTCGCCTGCGCGGCGTCGGTGACCGGCCCCTCGGGAAAGCCCGGGAAGGCGATCGACGGGATGGCGACGAGCCGCGCGAGGTCCTCGCGCAGGCCGGGCAGAAGCTCCCGCACGGTGGCGGGCAGGTCGGTCGGGGGCATGGGGTCAGGCCTCCAGGTCGGGGGGCGGCGGGGGTGGGGCCCCGGGCTCGGGCCGGGGGGACGGCGGGACCGGCTCGCGCAGCTCGGTGAGGGCCTCGACCTCCGCGTCGGCCGCGCCCGCCTCGCGGAGCACCTCGATGAGCTCGGACCGCAGCCCGGTCGCCTGCCCGGTCTCGTAGTCGTACCCGACCATGGCGCCCCAGCCCTCGGCGAGGAGCCGGCCGTCCCGCTCGGCGACCATCCGGAACGCCATCCGGAAGGAGGAGCGCCGCAGGGCGAACGGGCGGATCCAGGTGCGGATGGCCTCGTCGTGGAAGGCGGGCGCCCGGTAGTTGATGTGGGCCTCGGCGAAGATGAGCCCGAAGTCGTTCGTCGCGCTCGAGCCGTAGGCGGGCAGCAGCGACTCCACGTAGGCGATCCGCGCGCTCTCGAAGAACTGCAGGAAGACGACGTTGTTGAGGTGCCGGTTCGCGTCGAGGTCGCCGTAGCGGACGGTGTCGACGAACGAGTACGGCCAGCCCTCGACGCTCCCGCGCTGCTTCACGCGTCCTCCCCCCAGCGGAAGCCGGTCGGCTGCACGAGCGCCGGCAGCGGGCTCTCCGGCAGGCCGGCCGGGGGCTGCGGGTCGTTGAACCCGCCGGGCGCCACGTCGTTCGGCCCGTCGGGGTGGAAGAGCGAGGCGAGGTACTGGATCTGCCCGCGGCCGCACCCGAGCTCGAACTGGCCGCCGCCGTACATGGCGATCCCGTGGGCGTCGCAGTGGTCGTACACGTCGAGCAGGGGCTTCACGCCGCCGACGCGCGAGGGCTTGACGTTCACCATCTTCGGCGCCGGGTCGAGCGCGAGGATATCGTCGAGTCCGTGGATGATCGCGTCCCAGGTGACGCGGTCCTGGACTGGGGCGATGAGGGCCTGGACGCGCGGGTCGTCGTGCGGATCCTCGAGCCACGCGTCCGGGAAGGCGTCGAGCAGGAGCCGGTACTGCCGGGGGTCCGCGGCGACGTCGACGATCGAGCCGACGTAGCGGCCCTTGAGGTCCAGGGACTCGACGGCCCCCGTGGCGGCGATCGCGTCGATGAGCTCCGGCGTCCAGTCGTTCGTCGGATCGAGCTTGAACTGGAGGCCGGGGTATCGCTCGAGGCGGTCCGTGAGCGGTTCGAGGCTCGGCGGCTCGCCGAGGCGCAGCGACACGACGAAGCGGACCGGCCTCGGCGCGCGCCCGAGCACCTCGTGGAGCGGCACCCCGGCCTGGCGCAGCGCGAGGTCGAGGGCGGCGGACTCGTAGGCCCAGACGCGGTAGAGGACCGACGCGGGCCGCAGCGCGGGCTGCGGCCACAACTCGAGGCCGCGCAGGTGCGCGCAGAAGCTCTCGAGCGTCCACTCGCCGGCGAGCGGCAGGGCCGGCCCGGCCGCCTGCAGCGCGTCCTGGTCCTCGGCGTCGTACGTGACCTCCTCGCCGATGCCGTCGGTGCCGGCGCCCTGCAGGCGGATCACCGTCGAGACCCGGGTGAACCCGGACGACACGTCCTGCTCGAGCCGCTCGAGCGTGTAGCCCTCGATCGTCAGGGGCAGCCCCGCGACACGGGACCAGAGGGAGCCGGAGGGGGTCACGGGACGATCCTACCCCTCGCTCACCCGGCCTCCAGACGGGCGACGAGCTCGTCGAGGCGCAGCTCCTGCAGACCCTGCCCGACCGCGTCGAGCTCGGTGGCGCAGTACTCGACGAGCGTGCGCCCCTCGCGGCAGAGGTCGAGCGTCTCGCGCAGGCCCGCGTCACCGGAATCCAGGCGGCGGATGATCTCCTCCAGGCGGGCGGTCGCGGCCTCGTAGGAGGCGGGGGCCGCGGCCGGCGGCGGGGCGGGGACGGTCGGCGGGGCGGCGGGCTCGTCGGTCATCGGCGGGTTCAGGGCTCCGGGACGGGGTCGACGGTGGCGCCGGCGTAGCCGTCGGCGAAGAAGAGGCGGACGTGGCCGGCGGCGCGGGCGGCGGCGGCGGTCGTGATGACGCCGCCGTCCCCGTCGTCGACGACCGCGTAGCCGCGCTCGACGACGCGGTCGGGGTCGTGGGCGGCGAGCGCGGAGGCGAGCGCGTCGAGGTGCGCGCGGCGCGAGGCGGCCTCCGCGCCGGCGCCGGCGGCCGCCTTGCGGGAGAGGACGAGGCCGGTCCGGGCCACCCGCTCGCGGCGGCCGGCGGCGCCGCGGACGGCGCTCGCCCGGACCTCGCGCAGCAGCTGGTGCAGGCGGCGGCGGTGGCGGGCGATGTGCTCCGCGGGCGCCCGCGCGAGCCGTTCGAGGACGCGGGCGCGCTCGACGACCGCGCGCCGGCCGTGCGTCGACAGGCGGCGGGCGGCGCTGAGCGTCGCGACCCGTGCCTCGCCGCAGTGGACGGGCACCGCGGTCTCGGCGGCGTGCGTCGGCGTCGAGCACGCGACGGCGGCGACGTCGTCGATGAGCGTGTGGTCGGTGTGGTGGCCGACCGAGGAGATGACGGGGACGGGCAGCAGGGCGACCGTCCGGCAGAGCGTCTCGTCGCAGAAGGCCATGAGGTCGGCGAGCGAGCCGCCGCCGCGCGCGACGACGATGATGTCGACGGCGCCGGTGGCGGCGAGGTCGCGCAGCGCCTGGGCGATGCGGGGCGCGGCATGGCGGTCCTGCACGGGCGCGAAGGCCCACACGAGCCGGCCCTCCCACCCGCGGCGGGCCAGGCCGGCGAGGACGTCGTCGCGTGCCTTCCCGCCCTCGCCGGTGACGACGCCGATCGTGCGCGGCAGGCCGGGCCGCGTCAGCCGCTTCTGCGGCTCGAGGAGGCCCTCGGCCGCCAGCTGCCGCCGTAGCCGCTCGACCTGGGCGAGCAGGTCGCCCTCACCGGCGACGCGCAGCGCGGTCACGGCGAACGAGAAGGCGGGCGAGGACTGGCGGGAGCCGGGGTAGTAGTCGGGCCCGCCGGCGGCGACGACCTGCGCGCCGTCCGCGAGGGCACCCCCGGGGATGCCGGCCTTCTCGAAGTCGTTCAGCCACATCGCGCAGGGCAGCGCGCCCTCGCCGTCGCGGAGCTCGAAGTAGACCTTCGCCTTCGACCGGCGCAGGTTGAAGACCTCGCCGACGAGCTGCAGCCGGGCGCGCTTGCGCAGCTCCTCCTGGAGCTTGCGCGCGTAGGCCCCGACGGGGAACGGCCCGGGGAGCGTCGAGCCCGCGATCCCGTCCGGGCGAGCGGGGGCCGCGGCCGTCGCGGCGGGCGCGGGGACAGGCAGGCCGGGGAGGGGGGACGGGTCGGACACCTGACGGCGAGCCTAGCCGCCGGGCGCGACGGCTCCGGCGGCGCGGCGCGGCGTCCCGGTGCCGCGCGGTCCGCCGGCTCGCGGCGCCCGCGTGGTTCAGTGCGCGCCGGTGGCGTGCGCGGCGGCCTCGGCGGCGGCCACGTCGTCGACGGAGGGGAGCGGGCGGATCGCCGGCTCGTGGGCCGTGCCGCGGACCTCGCCCGAGAAGCCGAGGGCGGTGAGCCGCGCGATCTCCTGCTCGCCGAGCAGGCGCGCCGGATGACCGTCGGGCAGGCCACGGATGAGCCGCGCGATCCGGCCGCGGATCTGCAGCGCGAAGTGCGGGGTGGAGGCACCCATCAGCGTGCGGACGTCGTCGACGGTGACGACGTGCCCGGGCTCGCGGCGGACGGGGTTCTCGGCTTCGCTCACGGCGACAAGGTATCGCGTCGCGCCCCGGTCGGGGCGCGGCGTGGCGTCCCGCTCAGCCGGCGTTCTTCGTCGCGATCGGCCGCGTCTCGAGGTTGTCGTCGACCTCGGCCTGCAGCCCCGCGGTGATCGCCTTCGTGTCGCCGACGAGCCACGCGTGGTTGAAGAAGCCGCGCGCGGCGTTCTGGTCGAAGCCGGGCTGGATGTCCTTCAGGTAGCCGCCGACGTCCCGGTCGAGCGTGTCGGGGGCCGAGAGCAGCAGCAGCGGGCCGTACGTCCCGCTCGCCGACAGCGGCGCGACCGCCGGCGCCGTCGCCGGGTCGGCGGTCTGCGGCACCATGACGAGGCCGTGGCCCGGGGTCGTCGCGCCCCACCCGAAGTCCCCGTCGGAGTACGTCGCGAAGCCGATGGCGTTCGTGATCGGGTTCTGGCCGCCGACGCGGATGATCTTGCCGAGCCCCTTGAGCTCCTTCGTCACCTCCGGCGTCACGACGGTGCTCGGGCCGAGGACATAGATCTTCGGCTTGTCGTGGGCCCGGATCGCGGAGATCGTCTCCGGCGGCACGTGGCTCTTGCCCGTGAAGAGGATCGGGTCGCCCGACGTCGCGGCCCAGGCCGCGGCCGGGGCGGCGTACGCCGGGTCCTCCGAGGTCACGACGAGCACGCGCCGCGAGGCCTTGCCGCGTGCGGCGGTGGCGAAGGCGTCGATCGCCTTCGCGATCGCGGCGGGCGAGCCGCCCTTGATGTCGGTCGGCCGGAGCTTCGCCGGGCGGGCGACGGTCCCCACGCGGATGACCTGCGCCCCGGCGGCGGCCTTCGCGCCGGTCGGGGCCAGCGCCGTGAGGGCCTTCCCCGTCGCCGCCGGGATCGACCGGCCGTTGACGAAGAGCGTCGGCGCGTGCAGCGGCGGGGCGTCGAGGACCGACGCGGCGACGGCCGCCTGCCAGTTCGCCGAGTCGACGAGGGTGACCGCGCCGGGGCGCGCGCCGGCGGGGCCGCCCGGGTACACGATCTGCGTCGCCGCGGCCGCGTCGGCGATCGGGTCGGCGCCGGCGATCCGCGTCGTGTTCTTCGTCGCGAGCACGGGGAAGCCGAGGTCCGCGGCCGAGCCGGTGTCGCCCTTGACGCCGATCTTCGGGCGGTCGGGCGTCGCGGTGTCGGACGAGCCGGCGCGGCCGCAGCCGGCGGCGGTGGCGGCGAGCGCGACGGCGAGCGCGACGGCGGCCGCGCGGGCGGAGGGGGAACGGGAGGTACGGGACGACATGGCGGCGCTGACCCTAACGGCAAGCGCGGAGCGGCCGCGACGGTCACGCGATCCCTCCCGGCGGTCGCCCGCGCCACGCTAGGCTCACCGGACACGTTCCTCAAGCCGACCCAGGAGGCCCGATGGCCGGTCAGTCCGGACGCTTCACCACCGTCATCAAGGCGAAGATCAGCAGGATGCTCGACAAGGCCGAGGATCCGGGCGAGACGCTCGATTACGGCTACCAGAAGCAGCTCGAGTCCCTGCAGGGCGTCAAGAAGGGCATCGCCGACGTCGTCACCGCGAAGAAGCGGCTGCAGATGCAGGCGAGCAAGATCGAGCAGTCGGTCGTGAAGCTCGACACGCAGGCCCGCCAGGCGCTCGCCGCCGGCAACGAGGACCTCGCGCGCATGGCGCTCGAGCGCAAGAACGTCGCCCAGACCGAGCTGCAGTCGCTCGACCAGCAGGTCGCGGAGCTCGAGGCGCAGCAGCAGAAGCTCATCGACTCCGAGCAGAAGCTCCGCGCCAAGGTCGAGGCCTTCCGCACGAAGAAGGAGGTCATCAAGGCGCAGTACTCCGCCGCGGAGGCCCAGGTGCGCATCAGCGAGGCGGCCTCCGGGGTCGGCGAGCAGATGGCCGACGTCGGCATGGCGATGCAGCGTGCCGTCGACAAGACCGAGGACATGAAGGCCCGCGCCGACGCGGTCGCCGAGCTCGAGGCCGCCGGTACGTTCGGTGACATCACCGCGATCGGCGACGGTGGGCAGGACGACATCGACCGGCAGCTCGCGGCGCTCTCGTCCGGCTCGATGGTCGACGACGAGCTCGCGAAGATGAAGGCCGAGCTCGGCACCGGCAGCGCCCCGGCGCAGGGCGCGCTCCCGAGCGGTGGCGACGCCGCGACGTCGCCGTCCGCGCCGCAGGAGGGCTCGGCATGATCGTCCGGATCTTCTCGGAGGACCAGTACCGCCTCGACGAGAGCCACCACCACGAGCTGAACACGCTCGACGATGCGGTCGTCGCGGCGGTCGAGGCCGACGACGAGGACCGCTTCCACGAGGCCTACGAGAGCCTCCTGGACTTCATCCGCAAGCACGGGACGGTCCTCGGGGACGACGAGCTCGAGGCGTCCGACTTCATCATGCCTCCGGCCGACCTCTCCCTGGAGGAGGCGCGCGAGGAGTTCACCGGCGAGGGGCTCATCCCCGACCCGCCGGCCGCCACGGCCTGAGCGGGCGACGCGGTCTGGGCGACGACGTCGCTCAGACCGCCTTGCGGCGGCCGCCGAGGCGGGCGAACCGCGCGGCGATGTGATCGATGTTGTCGATCGACTGGCCGAGCTTCTCGACGCTCGTGCCCATGGTGTGGACGCCGTCGTTCATCTCGACGACCGAGTCGCCGATGACGTGCAGGCGGGTGTTCAGGTCGCGGATGCCCTCGAGCTCGCCGATGACCTCGGCGAGGTCCGCGCGCATGCCGCGCATCTCCCGCTCCATGGCGGTGACGCCGTCGGCCATGTCGTCGAGCTTGTCGAGGGTGCGCTGCAGCCGCGTGATCGCGGAGCCCACGGCGGCGACGAGCCGGGCCGGGGCGAGCGCGACGTTCACCGTGGTGGACGCCACCTCGGTGACGAGACCGGCAGCGATGTCGAACGGCGCGGTGACGACATCGCGCACGGTCGGTTGACGCGGTTGAACGCTCATGACCCGACGACAGTCTGGCAGGTCGGACGGCGTGTGCGAACTTGCCGGTCAGCCGACGGGCGCCGCGCCGCCCGGGGCGCCGGACGTGCTAGTGTTCTGATCGGTTAGTTTCGTTGCAGCGGATGGCGATGGATTCGAGGATCTCGTCGCTGCTCTTGGTCCAGGTGAACGGTTTGGGGTCCTCGTTCCAGGTCGCGACCCAGTTGGTGATGTCCATGTTCAGCTTGCGAACTGAGCGATGAGCTGAGCGCTGCAGCAGCTTGCGGGTCAGCTCGGCAAACCAGCGCTCGACGAGGTTGATCCAGCTGCTGCTGGTCGGGGTGAAGTGCAGCACGAACCGGGGGTGCGCTTTGAGCCAGCGCTGGATTGCCGGGGTCTTGTGCGTGCTGCTGTTGTCGAGGACCAGGTGCACGTCCAGGTCGGCCGGGACGGCCTTGTCGATGCGCTGAAGGAACTTCTTGAACTCGACGGCGCGGTGGCGCTGGTGCAGTGCGCTGATGACCTGCCCGCTTCTCACGTCCAGCGCGGCGTAGAGGCTTGAGGTCCCGAAGCGCTTGTAGTCGTGGGTCACGCGCTCAGGGGTCCCGGGGCGCATCGGCAGGATCGGGGCGGTGCGGTCCAGTGCCTGGATCTGGGACTTCTCATCAACGCACAGCACGACAGCTCTTTCGGGCGGGTTGAGGTAGAGGCCGACGACGTCGTGGACCTTGTCGACGAACAACGGATCCTTGGACAGCTTCCACTTCTCCTGGCGGTGCGGCTGCAACCCGTACGCGTGCCAGATCCGCAGGACCGCGTTCTGCGTCAGGCCGGCCTCCTTGGCCATCGACCGCGTCGACCAGTGCGTGGCGTCCTTGGGCGTGGACTCCAAAGTCTTGACCACCACCGCCTCCACATCCTCATCGGTGATCGTCCGCGGGCGCCCCGGACGCGGCTCATCCAGCAGCCCGTCCACGCGCCGCTCGACAAACCTGTTGCGCCACCGCGTGACCGTCGGCCGGCTCACACGCAACCGCTGCGCGATCTCCGTGTTCGTCCGCCCGGCCGCCGCCTCCAACACGATCTGTGAGCGCTGCGCCAACCCCCGGGCGCTCTTGCGGCGCCGCGCGAAGCCCTCCAGAACGGCGCGCTCCTGGTCGGTCAACACGATCTCACGGGCGGCAGCGATAGGCATGAAGTATCCATGCCCCCGCTGCAACAGAACTAATCAATCAGGACACTAGATGGGGGCGCCCCACAGGGGGAACCAGCGCTCGAGCTCGGCCTCGAAGGGCAATTCCCCCGCAAGCTGGGCCTTGAGCTGCAGCTCGCGCTCGTTCGACCGGGCCTGCGCACCCGGCGCGGGCACGAACGGGTACCAGGCGCCGCGCTTGAAGTTGTAGATGAAGTAGATCGGCTTGCCGGCGGCGTCCTCGTAGGCGAAGACCGCGCAGAGCAGCCGGTCGGCGTAGCCGCCGACGCTCAGCGCATCCGTCACGGCGTTGATCGCGACGGCGAGGTCCTCGACGTCCGGGTCGGTGAGCGCGAACCAGCGGTAGCCGAACTCGTCCGCGCTCGACGCCACGGTCGTGCCCGTCTCCTCGCCCGTCGAGCGCACGAGCTCCTCGACGTCCTTCGCGATCTGCTCGAAGTCGCCGGTCGCGAGGGGCTGGAAGACGACCGCGGCCTTGCCGCGCGTCCTGATGTCGAGCCCCGTCTCGAGGGTGATCGTCGCCGTCGTGATCGCGAACAGCCGGTCCGGGGCGACCTTCGAGACCTTGCGCTTGCCGAGCAGCGCGTCGAGGAAGCCCATCGATCAGGCCCAGGCGCCGGTCTTGCCCGACGTCCCCTGGAGCTGGCCCTCGAGGCGCTCGAGCGCGGCGATCCGCTTGTCCATCGGCGGGTGCGTCGCGAAGAGGTTGCCGAGGCCGGCCTTCACCTTCGGCGGGAAGATGAAGAACGCCGCCATCTCGGCGGTCCGGAGGTCCTGCGCCGGGATGCGCTCCATCTGGCCGCTGATCTTCAGCAGCGCGCTGGAGAGCGCCGAGGGGCGGCCGGTGATGACGGCGGCACCGCGGTCGGCCGCGAACTCGCGGTAGCGGCTCAGGGCCCGCATGAGCATGAAGCTCACGACCCACACGACGACCGAGATCGCGATGAGGCCGAAGACGCCGAGGTTGTCGTCGTCATCGTCGCCGCCGCCGGTGAAGTAGAAGCCCCACTGCACGATCATCGAGGCGATCGAGGCGAAGAAGCTCGCGAACGTCACGATCGCGACGTCGCGGTTCGCGATGTGGGTGAGCTCGTGCGCGAGGACGCCCTCGAGCTCGGCGGGGGAGAGGAGGTCCATGATGCCCGTCGTCGCGCAGACGACCGCGTTCTTCTTCGAGATTCCCATGGCGAAGGCGTTCGGCATCTGGTTCTCGGCGATCGCCACGCGCGGCTTGGGCAGATCGGCCTGGATGCAGAGGCGCTCGATCATCGCGTGGAGCTCGGGGGCCTGCTGCGGGGAGACCTCGCGGGCGCCCATGGCGCGCAGCGCGAGCTTCTCGGAGGCGACGACCTGGAAGAAGAAGAGGCCACCGCCGATGATGGCGATGGTGATGCCGCTGGCCCCGGACGCGAACAGGGCGCCGACGAGCACCGCGTAGACGAGGCCGAGCAGGAGCATGGTCGTGAGCATGCGGGCCTGGAGCCCGGTGTCACGACCGAAGGAGGAGGGTGCAGCCATGGCAGGAGCATGACAACACCGCCTCAACGGTTCCTAAGAGGATGCTCATGGCCCGCAACGGATCCTGCAGGCTCCATAACCCTCGAGCAGAACACGAGGGTTCGGGCCGCCGATTGCTACCGTCCGCAGACCTCGTATGCGCCTGCGCCTGCTGCTCACCGGCCTGGTGCTCCCGCTGCTGCTCTGGCTCGCCCTGCCGCTCGTCTCGGCCGGGGCGCCGACGGCACGGAGCGCCGCCAACCTCCAGAAGCGGATCGACGTCACGCGCGGCAAGATCAGCACGCGCAAGACGAAGGAGCGGGTGCTGACGAGCACGATCACCGTCTACACGCGCAGGATCGATCGGCTGCAGTCGAAGCTCTCGACGCTCCAGAGCCGGCAGGACCGCGTCCAGGCGCAGCTCGACGTCAAGCAGCTGCAGCTCTCGCGGACGCAGGCGCAGCTCCGCGAGGAGCGGGCGCGGCTCGTGCGGCTGCGGACCCGCCTGAAGACCGCCCGCACCGTCCTCTCGCGCCGCCTGCGCGAGCTCTACGAAGCCGACAAGCCCGACCTCGTCACCGTCGTCCTGAACTCCCACGGGTTCGCGGACCTGCTCGAGCGCGAGGACTTCGTCCACCGCATCGGCGAGCAGGACCAACGGATCGTCCGCACCGTCAAGCTCGCGAAGGCGGACGCGAAGGCGACCTCGGACCGCCTCGCGAAGCTCGAGGCCGGCCAGCAGCGCATCACCGCCCAGATCGCCGCCCGGCGCGACGAGATCGCGGCGCTGAAGCGCGGGCTCGTCGTCACGCAGGACGGCTACGCGGAGACGAAGAGCGCGAAGCGGGCGACGCTCATGTCGGTCCGCGGCGAGCGCCACCAGCTCGAGGGCGCCCTCAGCCACCTGAAGGCCCAGCAGGCGAAGATCCGCGCCGCTCTGCAGTCCGCCGGCGGGACGCTCCCGGCCGGGGCGATCAAGCGGGGGTCGGGCCAGATGATCTGGCCGGTCGACGGGCCGATCACCTCGCCCTTCTGCGAGAGCCGGGCGTGGGAGTCCTGTCACCCGGGCATCGACATCGGCGTGCCGTCCGGGACCCCGATCCGCGCGGCCGCCGCCGGTCGCGTCGCGCTCATGCAGGGCGTCGGCGCCTCGGGCGGCTACGGCAACTTCACCTGCATCCAGCACACGCGGACGCTGGCCACGTGCTACGCCCATCAGTCGCGCTTCGCGACCTCCATGGGGGCGAGCGTGGCCCAAGGCCAGGTCATCGGCTACTCGGGCTGCACCGGCCGCTGCTTCGGCGACCACCTCCACTTCGAGGTGCGCGTCAACGGGTCGGTCGTCAACCCGATGAACTACCTCTAGGTGCGACGGGTCCGGCGGGGCGGGCAGCGTCCACGGCCGTCGATCCGCGTAGCCTGCGAGGCCGATGCAGCCCGACATCAACCTCCTCGGCATCTCCCTCAAGACGTTCGGGATCCTCTTCGCCCTCGGCTTCCTCGCGTCGGGCAGCCTCATCGGGCGGCGCCTGAAGGAGCAGGGCAAGCCGGTCGACTGGGCGTACGAGATCGTCTTCGCCGCCCTCATCGGCGGCCTCGTCGGATCGCGCCTCTACTACCTCGTCGAGAACTACGACCAGGTGAAGAACGACCTCGTCGGCGGGATCTTCGGCGGGGCCGGGCTCGTCTGGTACGGGGGCGCCATCGGGGGCGCGATCGCGGTCCTGCTCTGGGCCCACCGCCGCGGGATGCTGAACATCTCGCTCCTCGACCTCTGCGCGGCGCCGCTCGCGCTCGGCTACGCGATCGGGCGCATCGGCTGCCAGATCTCCGGCGACGGGGACTACGGCAAGCCGTGGAACGGGCCGTGGGCGATGGCGTACCCGAAGGGCACCGTGCCGACGACGGTGAAGGTCCACCCGACCCCGATCTACGAGACGCTCGCGATGGGCCTCGTCGCCTACGGCCTGTGGGCGCTCCGCGACCGCCTGCGCCCGGGCGCCATCTTCGCGCTCTACCTCGTGGGGGCCGGGATCGAGCGGTTCCTCGTCGAGTTCCTGCGGCGCAACCAGGAGAGCATCGCCGGGCTGACGACGCCGCAGCTCGAGAGCGTCGGGATCGCCCTCATCGGCGGCGCCTGGCTCCTGTGGCTCGCCCGCCGGGCGGGCGGCCTGCGCCCGGTGCCGTCGCCCGTTTGAGCGTTTACGCGCCAACTCACTAAAGGCCGCGGAACGGGCCGCCGATGACTCTCCGGCAGCGCTTCTGCGTGCTCACATGGAACGCCTTCACCTCAACCGCGCCACCGTCGCCGGGGTCGGCACCACCGCCGCCCTGGTCGCGGCTGTCGTCGCCGTGTCCCTCGTCGTCGGCGGCCTCGTCGCGTACACCGCGTCGCCGCGCGGCCCGCTCGTCTCGGGCCAGCCCTCGCTGGCGCTGCCGGGCTCCGGCGGGGCGCTCGCCGCGGTGACGGACGGCGGGCGGCGGCCGCTCGTGGTGCCCCGCAGCGCCGCCACGCCGGCCCGCGCCGCGACCCGGCCGGCGCCCCGGACGGCCGGCGGCGTCGCCGGTGCCGGCGGCACGCGCGCCGCGGCGAAGGTCGCGCCCCCGGTCAAGCCGCGCCGGCGCAAGGTCCCGGCCTTCACGAGCACCGCCACGACCGGGTCGGCTCCGGCGCACGCCACGGTGACCGAGCCGGCGCGCCAGGTCACCTCGAAGCTCTCGGACACGACGAGCACCCTCGGCAGCGGCCTCGGCACGGCCGTCCAGCAGACCACCGGCGGTCTCGACAAGGCGACGGCGCCGCTCCTCCCGTCCCTCAGCCCGGTGCTGCAGGCGGTCGGCGCGGGGGCGGCGAGCCTCATCGCCTCCACGACCGACGCGCTCGCGAACGTCATCCGCCGGCTCGGCGGCGGCTGAGTCAGGCCGCGCCGGCGCGCCGCAGCGCCCGGGCGAGGAAGCGGACGCTCACGCCGAGCAGCTCGCCGTCGTGCTGCACGGACTGGTGGTGCCCGCCGGGCAGCTCGACGTAGCTCGCGTCGGGCGCGAGCGCCGCGAGCTCGCGCGAGTGCTCGACCGGGACCTGGAGGTCACCCGCGGCGTGCATGAGCATGAGCGGAACGCGCAGGGCGCGCACCGCGTCGGTCACCTCGTGGCGGGCGACGAGCGCGTCGAGCGCCGTCCGGTCCGCGGCGAACGCGAAGCGGGCCGGGTCGGCGAGCCCGCGGCGCAGCCCCTCGGCGCTCGGCGGGCAGATCGCGACGACCGCGTCCGCATCGATCCCCGCCCGCCCGGCGCAGACGAGCGCGAGGTAGCCGCCCATGCTCGACCCGCGCAGCGCGAGCGGGCCCCCGTCCGGGCCGAGCGCGCCGCGGGCGAGGTCGGCCATCGCGGCGACGTCGTCGAAGACCCCGTCGCCCAGGACGCCGCCCGTGTCGCCGTGGCCGCGCGCGTCGAAGCACACGGCCACGAGACCGGCGAACGACGCCGCCCGCGCGAAGTCGAACTGGTTCTCCTTCACCGAGTCCGCGCCGTGCAGGACGAGGACGGCGCCGTCCGGAGGGCGGGGCGGGTTGAACCGCGCCCACGCCAGACCGTGGTGCGTGCCGGTCGCGCTGGGTGGCTGGCCGTGGACGACGCGCATGGCGTGGCATGATCCCGGGCCGCCATGCCCGCCGTCCAGCTCGACCCCCGCCTCGCCACGATCTACCCGCTCGGCACCGAGGTGGACGCGCGCGGGCGCCTGCGGATCGGCGGCTGCGACGCGCTCGAGCTCGCCCGCGAGTTCGGGACGCCCGCCTACTTCGTCGTCGAGGACGACCTGCGCACCCGCGCCCAGGCCTTCGTCGAGGCCTTCCGGGCGGCGAGCCCCACCGCCGAGGTCGTCTTCGCCTCCAAGGCCTTCCCGTGCACCGCGGTCTATCGCGTCCTCGCCGAGGAGGGCATCGGCTGCGACGTCGCGAGCGCGGGGGAGCTCGCCAGCGCGCTCCGCGGCGGCTTCGCCCCGCGCGACATCCACCTGCATGGCAACGCGAAGACCGAGGAGGAGCTCGCCTACGCCGTCGAGGCCCGAGTCCGCGAGATCGTCGTCGACAACGCCGACGAGATCGACCGCCTCGAGCGGATCCTCGCCGAGCGCGACGCCCGCCAGCGGGTCCTCATCCGCGTGGCGCCGGGGGTCAGCCCGGACACCCACCCGTCGATCTCCACCGGCGGCCCGAACACGAAGTTCGGCTTCAACCCGGAGGCCGCCCGCGACGCGATCGCGCGGCTGCGGGCCTCCGAGCGCATCGACCTCGAGGGCATCCACTTCCACATCGGCTCGCAGATCATGGAGCTCGCGCCCTTCGGGGCCGCCCTCAGGGCCGTCTCCGAGCTCGGCGACTTCGGCACGTACAACCTCGGCGGCGGGCTCGGCGTGCAGTACACGGTCGACGGCCCGCAGCCGCCGTCCATCGAGGAGTACGCCTCCGCGAAGGTGCGGCTCGTCGAGGAGGTGTTCGGCCCGGGGAAGCGGGTCATCGACGAACCGGGCCGCGCGCTCACCGCCCGCTCGACCGTCACACTCTATACGGTGCAGTCGGTCAAGCGGAACGTCGTCACCTGGGTCGCCGTGGACGGCGGGATGTCGGACAACCTGCGACCCATGCTCTACGACGCCCGCTACGAGATCGACGTCGTCGACCGGATGACCGGCCCGCAGCCGTCCGAGGACGACGTCGTCGCCCACGTCACGGGCAAGCACTGCGAGTCCGGCGACCTGCTCGTCCGCGACGCCCGCCTGAACGCCCCGCGCGTCGGCGACGTCCTCGTGACCCCCGTGACCGGCGCCTACGGTCACGCGATGGCCAACACCTACAACGGCAGCCCCCGGCCGCCGGTCATCTTCGTGTCCGGGGGCGACGCCCGCGTCGTCGTCCGCCGCGAAACCCGAGAGGACCTCTTCGCCCGTGACGTCTGACCCCGCCCAGCCCTTCCGGACGGAAGGCGAGCCCTCCGGGCGAGCCTTTCGCATCGGCCTGCTCGGCCACGGGACCGTCGGCGGCGCGCTCGCCGAGCTGCTCCCGTCCCGGGCGGACCACATCGCCGCGATCACCGGGATCCGCCCGGAGATCACCGGCGTGCACACCCGCTCGAACGGGACGACGGCCGCCGAGGTGATCGCCGGGGCCGACCTCGTCGCCGAGCTCATCGGCGGCCTCGAGCCCGCGCGCACCTACGTCCTGGAGGCGATGGCCGCCGGCAAGCACGTCGTCACCGCGAACAAGCAGCTGCTCGCCCACCACGGCGAGGAGCTGTGGGCGGCCGCGCGCGAACACGGTGTCCAGCTGCGCTTCGAGGCCGCGGTCGCGGGCGTCGTCCCGGTCATCCGGGTGCTGCAGGAGTCGCTCTCCGGCGCCCACATCGACCGCGTGACCGGGATCGTCAACGGGACGACGAACTTCATCCTCACGCGCATGGCGGAGACCGGCGCGACGTACGCGGACGCACTGCAGGAGGCGCAGCAGCTCGGGTACGCCGAGGCCGACCCGACCGACGACGTCAACGGCAAGGACGCGGCGGCGAAGATGGCGATCCTCGCCCGGCTCGCGTTCGACACCCCGGTCCACATCACCGACGTCGCGTACGAGGGCATCGAGCACCTCACCGGCGATGACATGGCCTACGCGAAGGACCTCGACCTCGGGCTGAAGCTCATCGGCACGGCCGAGCGCGTCGAGGGCGGCATCGCCGTCCGCGTCCATCCGGCCTTCCTCTACCGCGGCCATCCGCTCGCGTCGGTCAACGGGCCGTACAACGCCGTCACCGTCGAGTCCGAGGCGATCACCGAGATCACGATGTCCGGTCCCGGTGCCGGCGGCCCGCAGACCGCGAGCGCCGTCATGGGGGACATCATCAGCGCGATGATCCCGCCGGCGTCCACGCCGGAGACGACGCAGTCGCTCGCCGTCGTCAAGGACGTCGAGTCCGCCTTCTACGTCCACCTCGAGGTCGCCGACCGGCCGGGCGTCCTGGCCCAGGTCGCGCAGGTGCTCGGGCTCCAGGGGGCGTCGGTGAAGTCCGTCGTCCAGAAGGGGCTGGGGGAGAACGCCCGCCTCGTCATGGTCGTCCACCCGCTGCTGGAGTCGAAGATGCTCGCCGCCGTGGAGCTCATCGCCGGCCTCGACTTCGTCCGCGGCCGCCCGCGGGTCATCCGCGTGATCGAGGAGCAGTTCGTATGAGCAGCGACAACTACCCCTCCGGCGAGCCCTGCGCGCAGCGAGGCGGCCACGGCCACCCGGGGCTCATCCACCGCTTCATCGACCGGCTGCCGTTCGACGCGGACGACCCGATCGTCACGCTCCAGGAGGGCTCGACGCCGCTCGTCCACGCGAAGTGGATCTCCGAGCGCGTCGGCGCCGAGGTCTACGTGAAGATCGAGGGCGCGAACCCGACGGGCTCGTTCAAGGACCGCGGCATGTGCTGCGCCGTCACGCAGGCGGTGAAGGAGGGCTCGGAGGCCGTCATCTGCGCCTCCACCGGCAACACCGCCGCGAGCGCCGCCGCCTACGCCGCCCGTGCCGGGCTGCGCGGCGCGGTCATAGTCCCGGACGGGAAGATCGCGACGGGCAAGCTCGCCCAGGCGCTCATGCACGGCGCGCGCGTCATCGCGCTGCGCGGCAACTTCGACGAGGCGCTCGAGCTCGTTCGCGAGCTCACCGACAAGCACCCGATCGCGCTCGTCAACTCGGTGAACCCGTACCGCCTGGAAGGGCAGAAGACCGCGGCCTTCGAGCTCGTCGAGGAGCTCGGCACGCTCGATGCCCTCTGCATCCCGGTCGGCAACGCGGGCAACATCACGGCCTACTGGAAGGGCTTCCAGGAGGCCGGAAGCAGCCCGCGCCTCTTCGGCTTCCAGGCCGCCGGCGCCGCGCCGCTCGTGTCCGGCGTCCGCGTCGAGCACCCGGAGACGATCGCGAGCGCGATCCGCATCGGCAACCCCGCCCGCTGGGAGGAGGCGATGACCGCGATGACGCAGTCCCGCGGCGACATCCGCGCGGTCACCGACGAGGAGATCCTCGACGCCTACCGGCTGCTCGCCGCGAAGGAGGGCGTCTTCTGCGAGCCCGCGAGCGCCGCGTCCGTCGCCGGCCTCCTGAAGTACGGCGCGGACGGCTGCGAGCGCGTCGCCTGCGTCCTCACCGGCCACGGCCTCAAGGACCCGCAGACCGCCCTGGAGCAGTCCGGGTCGGTGCTGCCCTGCGAGCCGAACCTCGGCGCGGTCGAGAAGGCCGTGCTCGGGTAGGCGTCCGGTCGGCCCGCCCGCGGCCGCGATGTTCCGAGGCGCAGCCGAGGAACTCGCAACGGGTCGTCGAGGAGGCGAGCCGCCAGGCGAGTCCTACTCGTCGACCCGCACGCCCTTCCAGAACGCCACGCGGCCGGTGATCTCCTTGGCCGCGTCCTTCGGCTCCGGGTAGTACCACGCCGCGTTGGTGTTCCCCGCGCCGTCGACGACGACCGAGTAGTAGCTCGCGGTCCCCTTCCACGGGCAGACGGACGTGTGGGAGGAGCCGGTGAAGTGCTCCTCCCTGATCGCCTCCGGCGGGAAGTAGTGGTTGCCCTCGACCACGACGGTGTCGTCGGACTCCGCCAAAACCGTGTCGTTCCAGATCGCTCGCATCCCCCCAGCCTAGGAACCCGGCGGCCGCCGCCGGGCGTCCTGGCACCGGTACGTTGCCGGGATGCAGCGACGGCGCACGGTCAAGGTCCCCGCGAGCTCCGCCAACCTCGGGCCGGGGTTCGACGTCCTCGCCGCGGCCGTCGGCCTCCACATGGAGCTCGAGGTGGTCGAGACGGGACGCTTCGCCGTCGTCACCGACCTGCCGATCGCCCTCGACCGGCGCAACCTCTGCGTCCGCGCCTTCGAGCGGCTGCATCCCGCCGACGACTTCGAGTTCCGCATCACCTCCGGCATCCCGCTGAGCGGCGGGCTGGGGACGAGCGCCGCCGCCATCGTCGCGGGCCTCGTCGCCGCCGATCACCTCTTCGAGCTCGACGCCGATCTCCTGACGCTCGCGACCGAGCTCGAGGGCCACCCGGACAACGTCGCCGCTGCCCTGCACGGGGGGATCGCGATCTGCGCCGACGGGACCGCCACCCGCCTGGACGCGCCGACCGGCCTGGAGACCGTCATCGTCGTCCCCGACGAGGCGGTCCGCACGAAGGAGGCCCGCGCGGCCCTGCCCCCGGAGGTCCCGATGGGCGAGGCGGTCTTCAACGCCGCCCACGTCGCCCTGCTGGTGCTCGGCCTGACGACCGGCGACTACGACCTCATCGGCCGGGGCCTCCACGATCGGCTGCACCAGGACCGGCGGGCGCACCTCTTCCCGCGGTCGATGGACCTCGTGCGCCGGGCGCGCGAGCTCGGCGCGATCGGCGCGACGATCTCGGGCGCGGGCCCGACCGTCCTCTTCTGGGCGCCCTACGAGGGGACGCCGTCGCTCATGGAGTCGCTGCGCCGCGAGGCCGACGGCTGGGCGCAGGTCCACCGCGCGCCCCTCGAGACGATGGGCGCGCACGTCATCGCGGTGGAGTAGGGGCGGCGTACCCGACGGGCGACGCCCGTCCGCCGTCTTCAGACGCCGTTCTTACGCCGCCGGCAGGTGCTCGGCGAGGCGCCCGCGCGCCTCCTCGCGCCCGAGCCGGCGCAGCACCTCGTCCCCGAGCGCCAGGTAGTCGGACGCGAGGTCGGGGCGGTACTCGAGGATCGAGACGGCCCGCTCGGCGGAGCCGGCGTACGCGATCGAGGAGCGGATCGTCGTGTCGAAGAGCTTGTCCCCGACGTGCTCGCGGAGCGAGGCGAACGCCTCCCGTGAGTGGACCGTCCGCATGTCCGCGATGTTGAAGAAGACGCCGAGCCAGACGAGGTCGGGGTTGAGGCCGTCGCGGGCGAGGTCGATGACCTCGAGCGCCTGCTCGACGCCCTGCAGCGCGAAGTACTGCGCCTCGGAGGAGACGAGCGCGTAGTCGGCCGCCACGAGCGCGTTGACGGTGAGCAGCCCGAGTGCCGGCGGGCAGTCGATGAGGATGACGTCGTACGGCTCCTCGACCTCGCGCAGCGCCTTGCGCATCGTCAGCTCGCGGCCCATCTTCCCGGCGAGCTGCAGCTCGGCCTCGGCGAGCGTGAGGTTCGCGGGGATGACGTCCCCGTGGATCGCGTCGATCGCCTTGGCGCGCCCGGTGAGGACGTCGGCGATCGTCGGGTCGGCGTCGGGCTCGACGTCGAAGTAGTCCGACAGGTTGCCCTGGGGGTCCAGGTCGATGGCCAGGACCTTCAGCCCGGCGAGGCGCAGGACGTCCGTCAGGGTGCGGACCGTGGTGGTCTTCCCGGTGCCGCCCTTCTGGGAGAGGATCGCGATCTTGTCGGCCACAGGGCGGCAGTATCGCGGAAGTGCCCGATGGATTTCGCCGCGGGGCCCGCGGGAGCACCCGGTCGGGGGGAGGGGGACGGACGGGCGCGGTGCCCGTCCGCTCCCGGGACGATCAGGCGGCGGAGCTGCCCGTGAGACCGGTCTCGGCGGTGCCGGAGCCCGCGGCCTCGCGGAGGAGCACGATGAGCCGGTGGCGGCCGATGACGAGCTCGTCGCCGTCGCCGATGAGCCGGTCGGCGATGCGCTCGCCGTCGACGAACACGCCGTTGAGCGACTGGTCGTCGAGGACGTGCAGGCCGTCCTCCCGCTTCACGAGCAGCGCGTGACGGCGGGAGACCGTCGGGTTCTCGAAGCGGATGTCGGCCGAGAGGGTCCGGCCGATGCGCGTCGTCTCGGCCGCGAGCGGGACGACCCGCAGCTCCTCACCGTCGAGGAACGCGACATGGGCGTCGATCTCGGCGTGGAGGAGCAGCCGCGCGCGGACGATGAGGTCGTCGCGCTCGGACAGCCCGGCCGCGGAACGGCGCTGGAAGCGGCCGGCGGCGAAGAGCGAGGCCCTCGCGTAGTTGTTCTCGCCGCAGCTGGGGCAGGCCCCGAGCTGTTCGGTGGCGGCCAGCGTGACCACGTACCCGCAGTTCTCGCACCGGAACGAGCCGGTGCCCGCCATCGTGCCCGACGTCAGTGAATCCATTGACCGTCTCCTCTCGCACGACCGGGGGACCGTGCAGCCGACCGCAGTTCAGTGAGGATCGCCCCCGGCCGTAAGCGCCGGGTAAAAGGCGGCGGCCGTTGTCGTCGGGATGACCCGGCCGATCATCTACCCCACCGCCGATTTGCGCAAACGACATTGCGTCCACCCCGACAGGCAGGATGGCGGAGCACCGTGGCGAACTCCCCGCACATGCTCCGCCCGCTCTTCGGCAGCCTCGACGAACGCGACCTCGAGCGCCAGCTCCTGCGTCAGAGCGTCGGGGAGCTCACGGCCTGCCGGCACGCGTGCGCGGACTGCGGCCGCACCCCGCTCATCGGGGAGCGCGTCCACCGCTACCCGCGCGGTGAGACCGTCTGCGCGCTGTGCCGTCCGCGCCGCTCCGAGGACCCGGTCACGACCGATCTGGTGCGCCACAGCGAGCGCGGTCAGAGCGTCCGGGTGCGGGCGCGCCCGGTCGTCGCCTGAGCGCCGCGCCCGCGACCGCCGCGGCGGCCCCTCGCGGGTAGACTTCCGCCGCGATGGATCCCGTCACGCAGTCCGCCCACGTGTCGCGCACCCCGTCCGAGGTCTTCGACTACCTCGCCGACGTCGCGAACCACCCGGAGTTCCTCGATCACTTCACCTCGGAGTGGCACCTCACGCGAGAGGACACGTACGGCCTCGGCGCCGGCGTCCGGTACGCGATCAAGATGCGCGGCAACCGCTTTCCGTGGGTCGACCAGACCGTCATCGAGTGCGACGCGCCGCGCCGGCTCGTGCTCGCCGGCCGCGGTGGCAAGTTCAACCGGATCCGCACGCTCACCGTCTACGAGGTCGAACCGTCGGGCTCGAACGGCAGCCGCGTCACCGTGACGTTCGAGACCGAGGGCAAGTACCCGTCCGACCGGCTCTTCGATCGCCGCGGCTACTACAAGCGCCGGCTCGGCAAGGCCCTCCGCCGCGTCTCGAGCATCCTCGAGGACGACCACGACCGTGGCACGCGCGCCAGCATCGCGGGCGGCGCCCGCAAGCCGGCGACCGGCACACCGCTCCGCTAGATAAGGTTCCCGCCGTCATGAAGCTCCGTCGCCTGGCCCTGCCCATCATCGCCTCCCTGGCCGTCACCGGCGGCCTGTCCGCGTGCGGCAAGGACGGCCCGCAGAAGACCGCCGAGTCCGAGGGCACGTACGTGACCATCGGCAAGCTCGAGTACCAGGTGCAGATCAGCCGCCAGCTGAACCCCACCGACGTCGAGGACAAGGACTACCTCGTCGGCATCCCGCCGGTCCAGACCGGCCTGAAGCCCGACGAGGTCTGGTTCGGCGTGTTCATCCGCGTGAAGAACCCGTCCCACAAGACGCTCGCGACGTCGAGCGACTTCACCCTCACCGACACGGTCGGCGACGAGTACTTCCCCGTCAAGACGACGAGCCTCGTCGGCTACGCGCAGACGACGCTCGGCCCGGGCGACGTCTTCCCGCACAGCAACGAGACCGCCGCGTACGGCCCGACGCAGGGCAAGCTCGTCCTCTTCAAGGTGACGAACGCGACGCTCGACAACCGTCCGCTCGAGATGGAGATCACGTCGCCCGACGGCGACAAGGGCTCCATCCGCATCGACGTCTAGGGGAGACCCTCACCGGCGACTGGCAGCATCGCGGCCGCGGCGACGTGATCGCGATGGGCGCTACTTCTTCAGCCCGGCGAGGATGACGCCGCGGGCCAGCGGGGCGGCGACGTCGCCGCCCGCGCCCGCCCGGACGAGCAGGACGCCGACCGCGATGCGCGGCGTCCGCACCCCGCGCTTCGTCGTCCCGCCGGGCGCGAACGCCGCGAACCAGGCGTCGGTGTCCGTCGCGTCCGACGTGTCGGGGCAGCTCTCGGGGTTCGCGGGGTCCGGTGTGCACCGCTGGGTGGACTGGAGCTCCGCGGTGCCGGTCTTACCCGCGACCTGGACGCCGGGGATCGCCGCGGCCGCGCCCGTCCCGTAGCGGACGACGTCGAGCATGAGGCGGCCCGTGGTGCGGGCGGCGGACGGGTCGACCACGGGCTTGAGCTTCGTGTTGTCGGTGCGCTCGTCGATCGACACGGTCAGGTGCGGCTTGCGGCCGCCGAGGCCGATCGTCGCGGCGACCGTCGCCATCTGCAGCGGGGTGGCGAGCACCTCGCCCTGGCCGATGGCCGTCGAGCCGACGGCGAGGTCGTCGCCGATCGCGTCCGGGGCGGGCAGCGTCGAGGTGGCGGCACCGGCGATGTTCGGCGGGTGGTTGAACCCGAAGCGCTCGGCCGTGGCGACGAGCTTCTCCGCGCCGAGCTTCGCGCCGAGCGGGGCGAAGACGGAGTTGCACGACTCGGCGAAGCTGTTGGCGAGCGACCCGCCGCAGGACTCGCCGTTCGCGTTCTGCAGCTGGACCCCCTCGAGCGTCGCGGCGGTCTCCACGGGGAAGGTGTCGGACTCCTTCACGATGCCGTCCTGGAGCGCCCCGGTGACCGTGACCATCTTGAACGTCGAGCCGGGGGGCTGCAGGCCGCTGAACGCGACGCCGGCGAAGGCGAGCAGCTCGCCGCTGCGCGGGTCGAGGGCGACGACGCCGCCGAGGCGGCCGGCGAGCCCGGCGACCGCGGCCCGCTCGACCGACGGCGCGATCGTCGTGCGCACCGCCTTCGGGGGCCGGGGCGGCCGTGACGCGAGGAGGTGCGCGCCCGCGGTCAGGCGGCCCCCCGGGCGCCCGATGAGCTTCGTGTCCAGTGCCCGCTCGAGCCCGGACATGCCGACCTTCGCGTCCGCGGGGACCCCGAGCGCCGTGAGCTCCGCGAGCCGGTCGGCGGGGATCGGGCCGAGCTGGCCGACGGTCTCGACCGCGATGTCCGCCACCGCGGGGTCGGGGGTGCGGGCGTCGCCCTTGGCGAGCACCTGGCCGTCGCGCGTGAGCAGCGTGCCGCGGGGCGGCAGCTCGACGCTCCGGGAGAGGGTCGCGCCCGCCGGGATGCCGGGGAAGACGAGGTTGCGCCGCCAGTCGACGCCGGGGGTGTCCCCGTCCCCGGTGAAGGCCAGCGCGAGCGTCGCGCGGATCGTCCCGAAGACCCGCGTCCGGACGGTGACCGGCACGTCGACGTGCCGGTCGTCGACCCTGTGCGGGGAGCCGGTGAGGATCCGGGTCACGGTCGCCGTGGCGAGCGCGGCACGGTGGAGCGCGGCGAAGCGCGCGAACGGGATCCGGGCCTTCGCGTCGTCCGACAGCATCGGGTAGAGCGCGGCCGCGTCCTCCCGGGCGAAGGCCTTCGCGTAGGCGTCGGCGACCCGCAGCTCGCCGGGGCGCCCGCCGGTGCTCAGGAGCAGGATGCCGCCGGCCACCGCGAGCGCCGCGAGGCCCCCGCCGAGGAGCCGGCGCCGGCGGACGACGTCGTCGTGGGTCGGCGCGGCGGGCCTGCGCGCAGGAGGCCTCCCCGTGGGTCCGGGCGAACGCGTGCTTCCTTGCGGCTTACCAGACAATCCGCGGCGCAGCGTACCCGGCCCGCCCGTATCGACGCGCGCGCAGACGTATATGTTGCCGCGAGGCGGATGCCGCCCCGCGGTCGCCACGGCTGCTCGGTGGGCGCAGCCTCGTATCCGGACCATGACCACGATCGACATCGGCATCCTCGTCTTCTGCGTGTTCATGGCCGCGGTCGGCTGGCGCCAGGGGCTCATCGTCGGCGCGCTCTCGCTCGTCGGGTTCGCGGCCGGGGCCTACGCCGGCACGCGGCTCGCCGCCGCGATCGTGCACGGCGGCTCCTCGTCACCGTACGCACCGCTCTTCGGCCTCCTCGGCGCCCTCTTCGTCGGCGGGCTGCTGAGCGCGGGGCTCGAGGTCCTCGGCATCGGGCTGCGGCGCCGGCTCTCCGCCGTCCCGTCGCTGACATTCTTCGACGGCATCCTCGGCGCGGCGCTCAGCACCGCGCTCGGCCTCGCGATCTGCTGGGTCATCGGCGCCGTCGCGCTGCAGACGCCCGGCGCCCGCCAGTACCGGGCCGACATCCAGCGCTCGAAGGTCCTCCAGCGGCTCAACGACATCCTCCCGCCGTCGGGCGGCCTCCTGAACGCGATCGCGCGCTTCGACCCCTTCCCGACGCTGAACGGCCCGAGCGCCCAGGTCGCCGCGCCCCCGAGGGGCGTCGGCCGCGACCCGCACATCCGCCGCGTGGCCGGGTCGGTCGTCCGCGTGACGGGGACCGCCTGCGGCCTCGGCATCGAGGGCTCGGGCTGGGTCGCGGGCCCCGGCCTCGTCGTGACGAACGCCCACGTCGTCGCCGGCGAGGACGACACCGGCGTCCAGGTGGAGGGCAGCGGCACGCGCCTGCCCGCGAAGGCCGTCGCCTTCGACCCGAAGAACGACATCGCCGTCCTCCGCGTGGGCGGGCTGACCGCGCCCGCGCTCACGCTCGCCCACGACCCGCCGGTCGGGCGCATCGGCGCGGTCCTCGGCTTCCCGCGCAACGGGCCCTACGACGTGCGGGACGCGCGGCTCGGCCCGACGCGGTCGGTCATCAGCTCCGACGCCTACGGGAACCCGGGCGTGCGCCGGTCGATCGTCGTCTTCCGCGCCCTCGTCCGTCCGGGCAACTCGGGCGGCCCGGTGGTCGACACGCGCAGCCGCGTCATCGCCACGGTCTTCGCCACCGCGAGCGACCGGGGCAGGCGCCACACGGGCTACGGGGTCCCCAACGCGGTGGTGCGGAAGCACCTCTCCGGGCTGGGGGGCCGCGTGTCGACCGGCCCCTGCGCGCCGTAGGCGGCTGCGAGGGCGTGGCCGCCGAGGCGCTACGCTCCGCCCCGAATGCCCAAGACCCTCGTGATCGCGGAGAAGCCCTCCGTCGGCAAGGACCTGTCCCGCGTCCTTCCCGGCCCCTTCCAGAAGCACACGGGCACGCAGGACAAGACCGAGCGCTGGCTCGAGGGGCCCGAGCACATCATCACCTGGGCGGTCGGCCACCTCGTCCAGCTCGCCGACCCGGACGAGTACGACGAGAAGTACAAGAAGTGGCGCATGGCGGACCTGCCGATCGTGCCGAAGACCTTCAAGCTCGTGGTCCGCGACGAGCGCTCGCAGAAGCAGATGGCCGTCGTGAAGAAGCTCCTGCGCGACGACGACGTCGACCTCGTCGTCAACGCCTGCGACGCCGGCCGCGAGGGCGAGCTCATCTTCGCCTACCTCTTCGAGCAGGCGAAGGCGAAGAAGCCCGTCAAGCGCCTGTGGCTCTCCTCGATGACGAACGACGCGATGCGCGAGGCGCTCGCGAACCTCCGCGACGGCGAGGAGACCGCGCAGCTCGAGCAGGCCGCGCGCTCACGCTCGGAGGCCGACTGGATCGTCGGCATGAACGCGACCCGCGCGGCGACGATCCGCCTGCGCTCCTCGTTCGACGGCGCCGTGTCGCTCGGCCGGGTGCAGACCCCGACGCTCGCGATCATCGCCCGCCGCGACGAGGAGATCAAGGCGTTCGTCCCCGAGAAGTACTGGCTCGTCGACGCGCAGTTCGCGACCGACGACGGACGCCGCTACGAGGGCCGCTACCAGGACCTCGCGAAGCGGAGCGACAAGCCGCGGATCGCGAGCGCGGAGGCCGCGCAGGCCGTCGTCGACGCCGTGCGGGGCGGCCGCGGGACGATCACGAAGCTCACGAAGACCGAGCAGAAGACGATCCCGCCGCTGCTCTACGACCTCACGTCGCTGCAGCGGGACGCGAACACCCGCTTCGGCTTCTCCGCCCGCCGGACCCTCGCCGCGGCGCAGCGCTGCTACGAGGAGCACAAGGCGCTGACGTACCCGAGGACGAACTCGAAGTATCTGACGACCGACATGGTCCCCGAGCTGAAGGACATCGTCGGCCACGTCGGCCACCACGACGAGTACGCCGCCGCCGCCGCGTACGTCTCGTCGCTCGACCTCCTGCCGCTCGAGCGGGTCGTGAACAACGAGAAGGTCGGCGACCACCACGCGATCATCCCGACGAACTCCGAGCACAAGCTCGAGAAGATGAGCTCGGACGACCGGCGCATCTACGACATGGTCACGCGCCGGTTCCTCGCGATCTTCCACCCCGAGGCCGTCTTCGAGAACACGAAGGTCGAGACGACCGTCGCCGACCACCTCTTCCGCACGAGCGGCAAGGTCCTCATCGTGCCGGGCTGGCGCGGTGTCTACGGCGAGATCCCCGAGGCCGACAAGACCTCGGCGGAGGAGGACGAGGGCCGCGACCAGTCGCTCCCGAAGCTCGAGCAGGGCGAGGAGGTCGACACGAAGGACGTCGAGGCGGCCGAGAAGGAGACGAAGCCGCCGCGGCGCTACACCGACGCGTCGCTGCTCGGCGCGATGGAGGGCGCGGGCAAGCTCGTCGACGACGAGGCGCTCCGCGACGCGATGACCGAGACCGGCATCGGCACGCCTGCCACCCGGGCGGCGATCATCGAGCGGCTCATCGACGTCGGCTACGTCGAGCGGGACGGCCGTGCGCTCGTCGCCACCGAGAAGGGCCTGAACGTCATCCGGCTGCTCGACAACCATCCGCTCACCTCGCCGTCGCTCACCGGCGACTGGGAGCAGCGGCTCGCCGCCATCGAGGGCGGCACCGAGACCCGCAAGAAGTTCATGGAGGACATCGCGAAGTTCGCGGGGGAGACCGTCGGCGTCCTCGACACGACGCTCAAGGACGTCCGCATCCCGCGGGCGAACCTCGGCCCGTGCCCGGTCTGTGGGCACGACATCGTCGAGAACCGCAAGGGCTACTCGTGCTGGTCGCGCGAGGACCCGGGCTGCGGCTTCGTCATCTGGAAGGGCAAGGCCGGCAAGCAGCTGCCGCCCGCGATCGCCCGCGAGCTCATCCAGACCGGCGTCACGGCCAAGCAGGTCACCGGCTTCAAGGGCCGCAGCGGCCGCTCGTTCCGCGCGAAGCTCGCGCTCATGCAGAACGAGGAGGGACGCTGGCGCGTGGAGTTCGACGAGGCCTGGGCGAAGGAGGGCGCGAAGCCCCCGGAGGGCGAGGACGAGACGACCCCGCCCGCCGGCGCCGTCACGGCCACCGACGTCGCCAAGCAGGCGATCGCCGCGGTGGCGAAGGAGTCCGACGGCGACACCGAGGCGGCGTGAGCGCCCCCGGCGGCAGGCTGCGCCGGACGGTGACGCAGGTCGCCCTGGGCGCTGCCGCCCTGGCCGGCGCCCTCGGGCTCGTCGCCCCGGCGGCCCGCGCGGAGGTGCCCGCCGGGTCGGTCACCCGCACGTCGGGCACCGTCACCGCGACGCTGAGCTGGCAGGCGGGCGAGTTCGCCGGGACGAGTCCGCGGCTCGCGATCTCCCGCGGCGGGACGCTCGTGGACAACTTCGACCTCGGCACGGTCTGCCGGGGCTGCGAGCTCTTCCCCGACGGCGCGGAGGACCGGGGCTCCTTCTCGCTGCTCACCGTCGCCGACCTCGACTCCGACCACGAGCCGGAGGTCCTCTTCGAGACGCTCTCCGGCGGCGCGCACTGCTGCCAGACCACGCGCATCTACCGGTACCTGGGGAACGGCGGCTACAGCAGGCCGCTCAGCGTCCCGTGGGGCAACGCCGGCTACGTCCTGAAGGACCTCGGGCACGACGGGCGCCAGGAGCTCGTCGGCGGCGACGACGCCTTCGCCTACGCGTTCTCGTCCTACGCGGCCTCCGTCTTCCCGCCGAAGATCGTCCGCTACGCCGTCGGGAGGAACGGGCTGCCGGCGGTCAAGAACGTCACCCGGAGCTACCCCGCACCGGTCCGGACGCAGGCGAAGGCGCTTCTGAAGGCGATCCGCGAGGCTCGGCCGAGCGCCGACGGCACCTACGAGATCCAGGGCCCGATCGCCGCCTACGTCGCCGACGAGTACCTGCTCGGCCGCGGGAGGGTGGGCCGCGCGGAGCTCGCGCGGGTTCGCGCCCGCCGGCTCGTGGCGCCGGGGTTCGGCCGCTCGCTGCTCAGCTTCCTGCACACGCACCGCTACCGCTGACCGCGTCCTGACCGCGCCCCGCGGGACCGACCGGGGCGCTTGTCACGATGGTCGGCCGTGTCGCTGACCCTCGTCACCGGCCCTGCGAACGCCGAGAAGGCCCGCGTCGTCCTCGACGCCCTGCAGGCCGCCGCCCCGCGTGAACCGCTGCTCGTCGTCCCGACCGGGGCGGACGTCCTCGTGTACCGCCGCGAGCTCGCGGCCCGCGGCCTCGTCTTCGGCGCCGACGTGCGCACATGGTCGGGGCTCTCGCGGGAGCTCGCGAAGGTCGCCGGCGTGCGGGGCCGGCCGGTCCGCGGCCTCTCGCGCGAGCGCGTCGCGGCCCTCGCGGTCCAGCGCACGACGCTGCGCGTCCTCGCCGCGAGCGCGGCGACCCCCGGCTTCGTCGCGACGCTCCTGCGGCTCTTCGACGAGCTCGGCGAGCGGCGGATCGGCGCGGCGCGCTGGTACGCGGCGATGCGGGCGTGGGCGGCCGCCGACCCGGCGCGGACCGACTACGCGGAGGACCTCGCGGCGCTCCACGCGTCCTACCACCGGACGCTCGAGGCGGTCGGGCGCCGGGACGAGCCGCAGCAGACGGTCGCCGTCCACGACGCCCTGCGCCAGGAGCCGGGCCGCTGGCCGGGGCGGCCGGTGTTCCTCTACGGCTTCGACGACCTCGACGTCCTCCAGGTCGACGCCGTCGAGACGCTGGCCGTCCACTGCGGCGCCGAGGTCATGGTGTCGCTGCCCTTCGAGGCCGGGCGCGCGGCGTTCGCGGGGCGCGCCTCGACGTACCAGGACCTCATGGCGCTCGGGGCCGTCGAGCACGTGCTCCCGGCCGGCGACGCCCACTACGCCGAGGACTCCCGCGCCGTCCTGCACCACATCGAGCGCACGGTGCTCGAGACGGACGCGCCACGCCTGGAGGACGCGGGCGACGCGCTGCTGCTGCTGCGGGGCGGGGGCGAGCGCGCCGAGCTCGAGCTCGTGGCGGCCCACGTCGCCCGGCTCATCGCGGAGGGGACGCCCGCCGCCGAGATCGCGATCGTCCTGCGGCGGCCCGACGCGCATGCGGCGCTCGTCGAGCGCGTCCTGGCGGGCTACGACATCCCGTTCGTGCTGCGGCGCCGGCTGCCGCTCGGCCACACGGCGCTCGGGCGCGGGCTGCTCGCGATGGCCCGCTGCGCGCTGCTGGACGGGAGCGCGGACGACCTGCTCACCTGGCTGCGCACCCCGGGCTTCGTCCGCGACACCGCCCGCGTGGACCGGCTCGAGGCGGACGTGCGGCGGGCCGGGATGAGCACGGCGGTCCAGGCGCGGGCCCGCTGGGAGGAGGGGCCGTGGAAGCTCGTCGAGCTCGACCGGCTGCGCGACGCCCAGCGCCGCGGCCCGCGCGCCCTCTGCGAGCGGCTCGCCGCCGACGCGATGCGCCTCTTCACCCGGCCGCACCAGGCGACGGCGGCCGTCCTGGGCGATGCGCAGCGCCACGAGGCGCGCGTCGCCCAGCAGCTCCGCGGCGCGCTCGCGGAGCTCGGCGCGCTCGCCGACGCCGACCCGCAGCTCGTGCCGTCGACCGCGGAGCTCCTGGCGCTCCTCGCCGGCCTCGAGGTCGACGTCGACGCGGACTCCGGCGCGGCCGCGGCCGGTGGCGCGGTGACCGTCGCCGACCCGCTCGCCGTCCGCGCGCGGCGGGTGCGCGCGCTCTTCGTCTGCGGGCTGCAGGAGGGCGTCTTCCCGGCGCCGGGCCGGCCGGAGGCGTTCCTCGGGGACGCCGAGCGGCGCGCGATCAACGCGGCCGCGGGCCTCCGGCTCGCGCTCCGCGAGGACACGCTCGGCGCCGAGCGCTACCTCTTCTACGCGGCGGTCTCCCGCCCGACCGACCTGCTCGCGCTGAGCTGGCACGACGGGACCGACGACGGCCGTCCGGCCGTCCGCTCGCTGCTCGTCGACGACGTCCTCGACCTCTTCGGCCCGGCCGTCGGGGAGCGGGTGCAGCGGCGGGCGCTCGGCGCGGCGGGCTTCACGGGACGGGCGCCGACCGCGCACGCCGAGGCGCTCGGTGCGGCCGAGGCGGACGGTGTCCGCGCGCCGCTCCCGGGCGAGCCGCTCGGCCCGCTCGCCGCGCCCGCGGTCCTCCAGGCGCTGGCCGAGCGGCGCACGTGGTCGGCGAGCGCCCTGGAGGCGTGGCTCGCCTGCCCGGTCCGCTGGTTCGTCGAGCGCTACGTCCGGCCCGACGCGCTCGTCCCGGACCCCGAGCCGCTCGTCCGCGGCGAGCTCGCGCACAAGGTCCTCGAGCAGGCGCTGCGGGCGCTGCAGGAGGGGGAGGGGGAGGGGGACGCGGCCGCCGGGCCGCTGACGCCCGCCCACCTGCCGCGGGCCCGTGAGCTCGCCATGGCCGCGCTGCGCGAGCACGCGGGCGACCACCGCATCTCGCCCGACCCGCAGCGGCTCGCCGCCGCGCTGCACCGCCTCGAGGCCGACATCCTGCGCTACCTCGAGTACGCCGCCCACGCGGGCTCCGCCTACGCGCCGAGCGCCTTCGAGCTGACGTTCGGCGGGCCCGGCGACGCGCTGCCCGCCGTCCCGCTCACCGACGAGCTCTCGCTCCAGGGGCGGGTCGACCGCGTCGACGTCGAGCCGGGGACCGGCCGCGCGCTCGTCTACGACTACAAGGGCGCGAGTGCGACGGCCCGCGCGCGCTGGGAGGCGGACGGCAAGCTCCAGCTGCCGCTCTACCTCCTCGCGCTGCCGCAGCTGCTCGGGGTCGACGTCGACGGCGGGCTCTACCAGCCGCTCGCGGGGGAGGATCCGCGGCCGCGCGGCCTCGTCCGCGAGCACGCCGACCCGGGCCTCACGCTCGTCCCCGCCGACCGTGCCGACGACGCCGAGTTCGCGCAGGCGCTCGACACCGCGCGGCGGACCGCCGTCGCCGCGATCGGCGAGCTGCGCGCCGGGCGCCTGCAGCCGCGCCCGGCGACGTGCGGCTGGCGCGACGGCGGCTGCTCCTATCCCTCGATCTGCCGTTGCGAATGAGCACCACGTCCGCCACCACCCCGGCGCTCTACGACTCCGGCGGGCGCCCGCTCGGAGCCCGCGGGCTCGCCTTCACCGCCGAGCAGGCCGTCGCGGTGACCGGCCGCGACGGCCCGATGCTCCTCGCGGCGAACGCGGGCTCGGGCAAGACCGCGGTCCTCGCCGAGCGCTTCGTCCGCAGCGTCGTGGAGGACGGCCACCCGCCCGCGACGCTCCTCGCGATCACCTTCACCGAGAAGGCGGCCGGCGAGCTGCGCGCCCGCATCCGGCGGCGCTTCCTCGAGCTGGGCGCCCGTGACGGGGCGCGCGACATGGACGGCGCGTGGATCTCGACGATCCACGGGTTCTGCGCGCGGATCCTCCGCGCCCACGCGGTCACCGCGGGGCTCGACCCGGCCTTCGTCGTCCTCGACGAGGCGGTCGCGCGGCAGGCCCGCAGCGAGGCGTTCACGACCGCGCTCGCCGCGTTCCTCCCCGCCGGGGGCGCCGGGCCGGAGCTCGACCTCGTCGCGACGTGGGGCGTCGACCGCCTGCACGAGGCGATCGCGTCCGTCCACGACGAGCTGCGCTCGACCGGGCACACCGTCCCCTCGCTGCCGCCCGCGCCGCCCGTGCCCGACGAGGCCGCGCTCCTGGCGGACGTCCGCGCCGCGCTCGCCGCGCTGAACGCCGAGCGCGCGACGTGGCGCACCGGGCTGAAGACCCTCGACGCGGCGCACCTCGTCCTCGAGGGGCTCGGCGAGGCGCTCGCGACCCTCACCGGCGGGCCGCTGGCCGCGCACCTCGCCGGGGTGAGGCTCAAGCGCCAGGCGGCCGAGCTGAAGACCGACGCCGCAGCCGCGCTGGCCGCGGCGATCGACGCCTGCCTGCAGGCACGGGTCGACGCCGAGGCCGTCGCCGCGCTCGGCCACCTGGACCGGCTGCTCGGCCTCTACGCCGGCGCGTACGCGAAGGCCAAGCGTGCCCGCTCCGCCGTCGACTACGACGACCTCGAGCTCCTCACGAAGGACCTGCTCACCGGTGCGCCGGCCGTCGCCGCCGCCTACCGCGAGCGCTTCGCGCGGATCATGGTCGACGAGTTCCAGGACACGAACCCGCTGCAGCTCGAGCTCCTCGAGCAGCTCGACGCGGGCAACGTCTTCCTCGTCGGCGACGCGCTGCAGTCGATCTACGGCTTCCGCCACGCCGACGTCGGCGTCTTCCGGCGGCGGCGGCGTGAGCACGCGGAGATCGGCGCGGCCCCGACGCTCGCGACGAACTGGCGCTCGGCGCCGCCGCTGCTGGAGACGATCAACGCCGCGTTCGGCGCCCTGCATGAGGACTACGTCCCGCTCGTGCCCGGGCGGGCGGACGCGGGGGAGGAGGACGCCGGCGCCGGCCCGTCGCGGGTCGAGCTGCTGCTCGTGGACGACGGGCACGACGACGAGGCCCGCCTCGCGCCCGAGGCCGCGGCCGCGCTGCAGGCGGGCATGCCGCAGGCGCGGAACCTCACGCTGCTCGCCGAGGCGCGCGCGGTCGCGGCGCGCGTCGCCGCGCTCGTCGCCGCGGGGGAGTGCGGCGCGGGGGACGTCGCGCTGCTCGTCCGCGCGGCCGGCGACCTGCACGTCTACGAGCGGGCGCTCGAGCTCGAGGGCCTCGCGACGCTCGCCAGCGGCGGCCGCGGCTACTGGCTGCGCCAGCAGGTGCAGGACCTCACGTCGTACCTCGCCGCGCTCGCGAACCCGCTGGACGAGCCGGCGCTCCTCGGCGTCCTCGCCTCCCCGCTCGTCGGGCTGAGCAGCGATGGGCTCGCCGCCCTGGCCCAGACCTCGCGCGGGCACGGCCGGGGCCTGTGGGCGACGCTCACCCACGGCCTCGCGACGGCCGGGCTCGGCCCGCGCGACCACGCCGCGGCGACCGCCTTCCTCGAGTGGTTCGCCGCCGAGCGGGCGCAGGCGCCGCTGCTCGCCCTCGACCGCCTCATCACCCGGGTCGTCGCCCGCACCGGGTACGACCTGCACGTCCTGCGCCTCAGCGGCGGGCGGCGGCGCCTCGCGAACATCCACAAGCTCGAGCGGCTCGCCGCCGACTTCGAGGCGCGCGCGGGCCGTGATGCGCGTGCCTTCATCGACCACGTCGCGGCCGAGGTCGCCGCGCAGGCCCGCGAACCGGAGGCGCCCGTCGAGCTCGGCGACCTCGACGCCGTCCAGCTCATGACGATCCACGCGGCGAAGGGACTCGAGTTCGGCGTCGTCGTCGTCGCGGGCCTCGGCCGGCCGGGCCAGGCGGGGGCGGCGGACATCCTCGTCGACGGACCCCGGGTCGGGCTGCGCCTGCGCCGCCTGCACGCCCCGAACGCCGACGCGCTCGACTACGCGGCGCTCAAGGCGGAGGTCCTCGAGGCCCAGGTCCAGGAGGAGCGGCGGATCATGCACGTCGCCTTCACGCGGGCCGAGGAGCGCCTCATCATCAGCGGCGCGGTGACGCTCGGGAAGGACCTGCCGAAGGAGCGCGCCGGCGGGCCTCCGCTCGGCTGGGTCGGCGCCTGCGTCGACGAGCAGCTGCCGTACCGCCTCACGCCGGAGGCTCCGGAGCTCGTCGTCGACCGGCACGCCGGCCCCGACCGGCTGACCGTCACCGCCCGCCTCGTCGCGCCGGAGGGGGGCGCGGCGGGCGACGCGCCGTCGCCGCCGGCCGCGCCCGCGCCCGCGCCCGCGCCGCCGCCGGTCCCTCCCGCACCGCCCGTTCCGTCGACCCCGCCGGCGGCGTCCCCCGCTGCGCCCGCACCCGCGCCCGCCGCCGACGAGCAGCAGCTCACCTTCGCGGTGGGGGAGACCGCTCCGACCGCGCCGGCGCCGCGCCGTCGCCGCACGGCCCGCGCCGGCGTCCCCGCGCCCGCGGCGCCGCTCGCCGCCGTCGCCGGGGCCCCGGCCGCCGCGCCACCCCCGGCGACCCTCAGCGCCACGTCGCTGCGCGACCACGCCGACTGCGGGTACCGCTACTACCTGCGCCGCGTCCTCGGTCTCCCCGACCAGGAGCCGCCGGCCGAGCTCGCGGCCGAGGCGACCGATGCCGCGACGGCCCCGGTCGCGCTGGACCCGCTCGTCCGCGGGACGATCGCCCACGCGCTGCTCGAGGTCGACGACCCGGGCGCCGTGACCCCCGACGACGTCCGCGAGGCCGCGCTCGACGCCGGCGCGGAGGTCTCGGGCGCGGACGTCGAGGACCTGCTGCGCCTCGTGCGCGCCTTCGGGGCGACGGGCACCGCGGCCCGCGTCGCCGGGGCGGTGCGCGTCCGCCGCGAGGAGCCGTTCGCCTTCGCGCTCGACGACCGCGACCCGGCGAGCCCGCTCGTGGGTGGCTTCATCGACCTCGTGGCCGTGCTCGAGGACGGCACCTGGCTCGTCGTCGACTACAAGACCGGCTACGCGGCGGCTGACGTCGAGCACGTCGTCGCCCACACGTACGCGACGCAGCGCCGGATCTACGCGCTCGCCGCCTTCCGCGGCGGCGCGCCGCGCGTGGAGGTCGCCTACGTCTTCCTCGAGCAGCCCGAGGCGCCGGTCCTCGCGACGTACACGGACCCGGTCGTGCTCACGGACGAGCTTCTGGCCGAGGCGGCGCCGCTGCTGGCCGGGAGGTTCCCGGTCGCGGCGCACCCGCACCGCGACCTCTGCCTCAGCTGTCCGGGACGCGGAGCGATGTGCTCGTGGCCGGAGGCGATGACCCTGCGGCCGGCTCCGGCGGCGGGGTGACGAACGGCGGGCCGCCGTCCGCCGTCAGGTCGATCCGGCGGATCATCTCGTTGAGCTCGGCGCCGTAGAGGAAGGCGTTCGTCGTGATGTACAGCCAGAGGAGCAGGAGGATCGCCGCCGTGAACGCGCCGTACGCGGCGCCGTAGCCCGGCGACGCCTTGAGGAAGAGGCCGAAGCCCGCGGAGCCGAGGAGCCAGACGACGACGGCGACGACCGCCCCGGGGCTGATCCAGCGCAGCCGGCGCGGCTCGACGTCCGGCGCGTAGGCGTACACGACGCCGTACGCGAGGAGCGCGAGCAGGAACGCCGCCGGCCAGCGGGCGACGGACCAGACGAACGCGCCGGTCGACCCGAGGCCGATCTTCCCGAGGAGGTCGTCCGCGATGCCGCCGCCGAGGAACAGCGCGACGAGGACGAGGACGAGCAGGACGAGCACGACGAGCGTCGCGGCGAGGTCGGTCACCTTGCGGCGCAGGAACGAGCGGTCCTCGTCGACGCCGTTGACCTTGTTCAGCGCGCGGCCGGCCGCCGCGTACGCGCCCGAGGCGCCGTTGAGCGCGAGCGCGATCGCCACGAAGAACGTGACGAGCGACTGCCCGGAGGACGTCTTGACCATCTTGTCGAGGACGTCGCGGACCGAGTTGACGGTGTTCGGCGCGGCGCCGTGGTCGGCGAGGTAGTTCGCCGCGTGGCCCGGCAGCTGGGGGCTGCCGAGCAGGGACAGCAGCGACACCGTCATGAGGAGCGCCGGGAAGAGCGACAGCATCGCGAAGTACGTCAGCGACGCCGCGTTGTCGGTCATCCCGTGGTCGAGGTACCGCTTGACCGCGAGCCACGCGATGCGGGGCTGTGACGGCCGGCCCGGCACGATGTCCTGGGGCTGGGCTTCGGTGTCCATGCCCGGGTGGCGAACCGGCCGCGGGGCCGGTTAGGCGAGGCCCTCGGCCTCGTACTCGCGGAGGTAGCCCTCGAAGAGGCGGCGGTGGCCCTCCTCGTCGCGGAGGATCGCGATGACCATGTCGTTCGTGACCGGGTCCACGCCCTCGGTCTCCTCGATGATGCGGTTGTAGTGCTCGATCGCGCCGGTCTCGGCCTCGATGACGCCCTTGATGACGTGCACGATGTCGGTCTGCTCGGCGGGCGGCTGCAGGAAGGACTGCTCCGCCGTGAACTCCTGTGAGCCGGGCACGACGCCGTACAGCTCCTTGATGCGGTTCGCGAACTGCATCGCGTGGCCGAGCTCCTCCTGGATGTCGGTCTTGAGCGACTCGATGATCTCCTGGGCGCGGACGCCGTCCGGGTTGATCGAGTTCGCGATGTAGCTCATCACGGTCTCGATCTCCATCCAGTACGCCTTCTTCAGGAGCTCCAGGATGTGCTCGCGGGCCTCGGACCGGTCGTCGGCGAGAATGCCCTGCGCGGCGCTGCGGGTGGCGGCCATGTGTGTCGTCCTCCGTGTCGGGGGTGCAAGTTCAGGTGCTGCCCCTCAGGCTGTACCCGACCGGTTCGCGCGATAACCACGGCTTGCGCCGCCCTACGCGCCGGACCGGACGAACTGAAATCCGCCGCCCACGGGGTTGCGTTCGCCCGCCGATCGGGAAGAATCGACCGTCCATGGCACGCGCGATCTGGACCGGGGCCATCTCCTTCGGGCTTGTCAGCATCCCCGTGAAGCTCTACGCGGCGGTGCAGTCCAAGTCGGTGAAGTTCAACCAGCTCGACGGGGCCGACCACCAGCGGATCCAGATGAAGCGGGTCAACGCGGCGACGGGCGAGGAGGTGCCGTTCGCGCGGGTCGTCAAGGGCTACGAGCTCTCGACCGACCGCTACGTCGTCATCGAGCCCGGCGAGCTCGAGGCGATCGACCCGAAGAAGACGAAGACGATCGACATCGACCGCTTCGTCGACCTCGGCGAGATCGACCCGATCCACTTCGACCACGCGTACTACCTCGCTCCCGCTCCCGGGGGCGCGAAGCCCTACCGGCTGCTCGTCGACGCGATGGCCGAGACCGGGAAGGTCGCCGTCGCCACGGTCGTCATCCGCTCCAAGGAGCAGCTCGTCGCGCTACGCCCCATCGGCCCGGTGATGGCGATGACGACGATGGTCTTCCCCGACGAGGTCGTTGACCCGGCGACGCTCGACGACATCCCCGACGCGTCGGACGTCAGCTCGACCGACCGCGAGCTCGCGATGGCGCGCCAGCTCGTCGAGTCCCTCTCCGAGCCGTTCGAGCCCGACGCCTACCGCGACACGTACCGCGCCCAGATCCTCGAGCTCATCGAGCGCAAGGCGAACGGCGAGGTCGTGACGGTCGAGACGCCCGAGGCGGACGAGGCGGCGCCGGCCCCCGACCTCATGGCGGCGCTCAAGGCGTCCCTCGACGCGGTCCGCGGCGGCGACGCCGGCGACGGGCCCGCCCCGAAGCCCAAGGCCGCCGCCAAGCCACGACGGCGCACGACGGCGAGCACGGAGAAGAAGACGCCCGGCGGTTCGCGGAAGCCCGCCGCGGCGAAGGCGAAGAGGACCCCCGCCAGGAAGGACTAGAAGCGGGCCCGGCTTCCGGGCGTCGGCGCAAGGCTAAAGCTGCGATAACATCGTGGGCTCGCCCTTCCGCGCCACGGCGCGCTTTCCCCCCTCGCCGAACGCCCTATATGACTGAACGACTTCTCCGCCCCGGGGCCGATGGCCTCTACGACCCGCGCCACGAGCACGACGCCTGCGGCGTCGCCATGGTCGCCAAGCTCGACAACGTCCCGACGCACGACGTCGTCGAAAAGGCGCTGACGGCGCTGGACAACCTCGAGCACCGCGGGGCCGAGGGGGCGGACGTCCGGACCGGTGACGGTGCCGGGATCCTCACGCAGATCCCGCACGAGTTCTTCCGCTCGGTCGTCGACTTCGAGCTGCCCGAGCCGGGCCGCTACGGCGTCTGCATGTGCTTCCTGCCGATGGACGACGACCTGCGCCTGCAGGTCGAGCGGCTCATCGAGCTGAACGTGCGGGTCGAGGGGCAGGGCGTCCTCGGCTGGCGTGACGTCCCCGTCGACCCGGCCGAGGTCGGCGACACGGCGAACCTCTCGCGCCCGTACGTGAAGCAGCTCTTCATCGAGGCCGGCCCCGGCCACCGCGACGACCAGGACGCCTTCGAGCGCAAGCTCTACGTCATCCGCCGCATCGTCGAGCTCGCGGCCGGCCCCGACTTCTACGCGTCCTCGTGCTCCTCGCGGACCGTCGTCTACAAGGGCATGCTCATCGCGACGCAGATGCGCGGCTTCTTCCCGGACCTCGTCGACGAGCGCTTCAAGAGCGCCGTCGCCCTCGTCCACTCGCGTTTCTCGACGAACACGTTCCCGTCGTGGGACCTCGCGCACCCGTTCCGCGTCATCGCCCACAACGGCGAGATCAACACGCTCATGGGCAACTCCAACTGGATGCGCGCCCGCGAGTCCCAGCTCGCCAGCGAGCTCTTCGGGGGCGACCTGCAGAAGGTCATCCCGATCATCCGGCCCGGCGGGTCGGACACCGCCTCGTTCGACAACGTCCTCGAGCTGCTCATGCTCGCCGGGCGGTCGCTCCCGCACGCGGTGATGATGATGATCCCCGAGGCGTACGCAGGCCGCGACGACCTCCCGCAGCACCTGAAGGGCTTCTACGCCTTCCACTCCTGCTTCATGGAGCCGTGGGACGGCCCCGCCGCCGTCTGCTTCACCGACGGCCGCGTCGTCGGCGCGACGCTCGACCGCAACGGGCTGCGACCCGGCCGCTGGGTGCTCACCGATGACGGCCACGTCATCCTCGGCTCCGAGGCCGGCATGCTCGGCATCCCGGCCGATCAGGTCAAGCGCCTCGGTCGCCTCGCGCCCGGCAAGCTCTTCCTCATCGACCTCGAGCAGGGCCGCATCGTCGAGGACGAGGAGGTCAAGGAGCAGGTCTCGACCGCCAAGCCGTACGGCAAGTGGTTCGCCGACCACGTCGTCCACTTCGACGACCTGCCGGTGAAGGAGCCGCTCGTCCCCCGGACCGAGCCGCTGGAGACCCGTCAGCTCGCCTTCGGCTACTCGCAGGAGGACCTCCGCGTCACGCTCGCGCCGATGGCCGCCGCCGGCGAGGAGCCGCTCGGCTCGATGGGCAACGACAACGCGCTCGCCGTGCTGTCGGACAAGCGTCCGCCGCTCTTCGGCTACTTCAAGCAGCTCTTCGCGCAGGTGACGAACCCGCCGATCGACCCGATCCGCGAGGCCGTCGTCATGTCGCTCGCGACCGGCGTCGGCGCCGAGGGCAACCTCCTCGACGAGGCGCCCGAGCACGCGCGCCAGCTCGCGATGGACCAGCCGATCCTCCGCAACCACGAGCTCGAGACGCTCCGCCAGGTCGACCACCCGGGCTTCAAGGCCCACACGGTCGACCTCACCTGGCCGGTCGCCGAGGGCCCCGAGGGCATGCAGGCGCGGCTCGCGAACGCCTGCGACGAGGCGTACGACGCCGTCCGCGCGGGCTACAACATCGTCATCCTCTCGGACCGGAACCTCGGTCCCGACCGGGCGGCGATCCCGTCGCTGCTCGCGACGTCCGCGATCCACAACCACCTCGTCCGCGAGGGCAACCGCCTGCAGACCGGCCTCGTGGTCGAGTCCGGGGAACCGCGCGAGGTGCACCACTTCGCGACGCTCATCGGCTTCGGCGCGAGCGCGATCAACCCGTACCTCATGTTCGAGACGGTCGAGCAGCTCGTCGCCGAGGGCCGCGTCCGCGGCGTCGACGACGTCGCGACGGCCGAGAAGAACATCGTCAAGGGCATCGGCAAGGGCCTGCTGAAGACGATCTCCAAGATGGGGATCTCCACGGTGCAGTCCTACTGCGGCGCGCAGATCTTCGAGGCCGTCGGCCTCGACAAGTCCGTCATCGACCGCCACTTCACGGGGACGGCGTCGCGCATCGGCGGCATCGACATCCGCGTCATCGCGGAGGAGACGCTGCAGCGTCACGCCACCGGCTACCCGCAGCAGGGCCCTTCGGACCTGCTGCCCGTCGGCGGCGTCTTCGCCTGGCGCCGCGACGGCGAGCACCACCAGTGGAACCCCGAGACCATCGCGCTCATCCAGCACGCGGTGCGGGTACCCGACCCCACCCGCCCCAACGCGCAGGAGAAGTACGACGAGTTCGCCCGTCTCGTGAACGAGGACGCCGCGCGCCGCGCGACGCTGCGCGGGCTGCTCGACTTCAAGACCGAGGGCGTCATCCCGGTCGACATCTCCGAGGTCGAGCCGGCCGCGGACATCGTCAAGCGGTTCGCCACCGGTGCGATGTCGCTCGGCTCGATCTCCACCGAGGCGCACGAGACGCTCGCGATCGCCATGAACCGCCTCGGCGGCCGCTCGAACACGGGCGAGGGCGGGGAGGACCCGCGCCGCTTCACGCCCGACGCGAACGGTGACTCCCGCCGCTCGTCGATCAAGCAGGTGGCCTCCGGCCGCTTCGGCGTCACGGCGCACTACCTCGTCAACGCCGACCAGCTGCAGATCAAGATGGCGCAGGGCGCGAAGCCCGGCGAGGGCGGCCAGCTGCCCGGCCACAAGGTCGACAAGTACATCGGCTCGGTCCGGCACACGACGCCCGGCGTCGGCCTCATCTCGCCGCCGCCGCACCACGACATCTACTCGATCGAGGACCTCAAGCAGCTCATCTACGACCTGCGCTGCGCGAACCCGAAGGCGCAGGTCTCGGTGAAGCTCGTCGCGGAGGTCGGGGTCGGCACGGTCGCGACCGGCGTCGCGAAGGCGAACGCCGACCACGTCGTCATCGCCGGCCACGACGGCGGCACCGGTGCCTCGCCGGTGAGCTCGATCTACAACGCGGGCGTCCCGTGGGAGATCGGCCTCGCCGAGACCCAGCAGACGCTGCTGAAGAACAACCTGCGCAACCGGATCGTCGTGCAGACCGACGGGCAGCTGAAGACCGGCCGCGACGTCGTCATCGGCGCCCTGCTCGGGGCCGACGAGTTCGGCTTCAGCACCGCCCCGCTCGTCGCGACGGGCTGCATCATGATGCGCGCCTGCCACCTGAACACCTGCCCGGTCGGCATCGCGACGCAGGACCCGGTGCTGCGCAAGCGGTTCCAGGGCAAGCCCGAGCACGTCGTCAACTACTTCTTCTTCATCGCGGAAGAGGTGCGTCAGATCATGGCGTCGCTCGGCGTCCGGACGTTCGACCAGCTCATCGGCCGCACCGAGCTGCTCCACGCGGACCCGGCGATCGACCATTGGAAGGCCAAGGGCATCGACCTCAGCGGGCTGCTCGCCTTCCCGGCCGACGTCGACCCCGGCGTCGCCCGCCACCGCCTCGGGCCGCCGCCGGCGGTCCTCGCCGACGCGCTCGACCACGAGCTCATCGCGCAGGCGATGCCCACGATCGAGGGCGGCGAGCCCGTCCGGATCGAGGCGTCCGTCCGCAACGTCAACCGCTGCGTCGGGGGCATGCTCTCGTCGAAGATCGCGGAGCTCCGCGGCGCGGAGGGCCTGCCGGAGGGCAGCGTCACCGTGACGCTCAAGGGCTCGGCCGGCCAGTCCTTCGGCGGCTGGCTCGCGCCGGGCGTCGTGTTCGAGCTGCACGGCGACGCGAACGACTACACCGGCAAGGGCCTGTCCGGCGGCACGATCGCGGTGACCCCGCCCGACGGGATCACGTACAAGGCCGAGGAGAACGTCATCGTCGGCAACACCGTGCTGTTCGGGGCGACGAAGGGCAAGGCGTTCTTCCGCGGCCTCGCGGGCGAGCGGTTCGCCGTGCGCAACTCGGGGGCCTCCGCGGTCGTCGAGGGCGTCGGTGACCACGGCTGCGAGTACATGACCGGCGGCACCGTCGTCGTGCTCGGCATGACCGGCCGCAACTTCGCGGCGGGCATGAGCGGCGGCCTGGCCTTCGTCCTCGACGAGGACGACACGTTCCGTACCCGGATCAACCCGGCGATGCTCGACCAGCTCGAGGAGCTCACCGACGAGGACGCCGAGCTCGTGCGCGCGCTCGTCGCCGAGCACGGCGAGCGGACCGGCTCGCTGGTCGCCGAGCGCGTCCTCGCCGGCTTCGACGACCTGCGCGAGAAGTTCGTGAAGGTCTTCCCGACGGACTACAAGCGCGTGCTGACCGAACTGGCGGCGGAAGAGGAGGTGACCGCCTGATGGGCGAGCTCGGTGGGTTCCTGAAGATCGAGCGCTCGAACGTGTCCTACCGGGACGCGACGGAGCGCCTCGCCGACTACCGGGAGTTCCTCGTCCCCAAGCCGGTCGACGCGCTGCGCGACCAGGGGGCGCGCTGCATGGACTGCGGCGTCCCGTTCTGCCACAACGGCTGCCCGCTCGGCAACCTCATCCCGGACTGGAACGACCTCGTCTACCGGGGCCGCTGGGAGGACGCCATCCGGCAGCTGCACGCGACGAACAACTTCCCCGAGTTCACCGGCCGCCTGTGCCCCGCCCCGTGCGAGGCCTCGTGCGTGCTGGAGATCCGCGAGGGCGACGCGGTGACGATCAAGCAGATCGAGAACTCGATCATCAACACCGCGTGGGAGAACGGCTGGGTCGTCCCGCAGCCGCCCAAGGTCGAGACGGGCCGCCGGGTCGCCATCGTCGGCGGCGGTCCCGCCGGCCTCGCCGCCGCGCAGCAGCTGCGTCGTGCCGGCCACAAGGTCGTCCTCTTCGAGCGCGACGAGGCGGTCGGCGGCCTCATGCGCTTCGGCGTCCCGGACTTCAAGATCGAGAAGCACGTCATCGAGCGCCGCGTGGACCAGCTCCGCGCCGAGGGCATCGAGATCCGCACGGGCGTGGACGTCGGCGTCGACGTCACCGCCGACGAGCTGCAGGCCGAGTTCGACGCGGTCGTCCTGACGACCGGCTCGCGGGTCCCCCGTGAGCTCGAGGTCCCCGGGCGTGAGCTCGCGGGCATCCACCCGGCGATGGACTACCTCTACGTCCGCAACCGCGCGGTCGCGGCGGCCGAGGCCGACGGCGGCGAGGGCCTGCCCGCCACCGGCGAGATCACCGCCAAGGGCAAGCACGTCGTCGTCATCGGCGGCGGCGACACCGGCGCGGACTGCGTCGGCAACTCGCTCCGCGAGGGCGCGCTCTCCGTCGCGCAGCTCGAGCTGCTCCCGCACCCGCCGGAGCACCGCCCGGACGACCGCACGCCGTGGCCGCTGTGGCCGCAGAAGTACCGCCTCTCCTACGCGATGGAGGAGGGCCTGGCCACGCACAAGGCCGAGCAGGACTACTCGGTCGTGACGACCCACCTCACCGGTGCGGACGGGCAGGTCCAGGAGCTCCACTACGCGCAGGCCGCCCCGGCGCCGCCCTTCGGGCCGGTCGAGGGCACCGAGGGCACGCTGAAGGCGGACCTCGTCCTGCTCGCGATGGGCTTCCTCCACCCGGAGCCGCAGCTCATCGACCAGTTCGGTCTCGGCAAGGACCCCCGCGGCAACATCAAGGCCGGCACGTACGAGACGACCCAGCCGGGCGTCTTCGCCGCCGGCGACTGCCGCCGCGGCCAGTCGCTCATCGTGTGGGCGATCAACGAGGGCCGTCAGGCGGCTCGCATGGTCGACCGCTACCTCGCGACGCTCCCGGGCGGCGCGCCGGCCGAGCCCGTCCTCGTGGGCGGCGGCGACGCGGACGAGGGCCCCGAGGGCCCGCCGCAGGTCGCCAGCCCCGGCCTGTAACCGCCGCCCCCGGAGCCGAGACCCGTTTTTCGACCCCCAGTCGGGCGAAAAACGGGTTTCGGCGCTCAGGGGCGGTTGAGGGACTGCTGCAGCCGCGCGAGGCGGTCGTCCCACGCGGCGCCGGTGCGGGTGATCCAGGCGACCGCGTCGGTCATCGGCGCGGGCGTGAGGTCGTAGCGGCGCTCGCGGCCCGCGGGGGTGGATGTCGCGAGGCCCGCCTCGCTGAGGATCGCGAGGTGCTTCGCGACGGCCTGGCGGCTGATCGGCAGGTCGGCGGCGATCGCGGAGGCCGACAGCGAGCCGTGCTGCGCGAGGGCCTGGACGACCTGCCGGCGGGTGGGGTCGCTGAGCGCGTGGAAGACCGCGCCCGCGCGGGCGTCGTCCATCAGGCCGCCACGAGCGCCGGGCCGTGGGCGCCCCCCGCGGCGACGAGCCGGGTGCTGACGGCGCGCACGAGCGCAGCGGAGACCTCGACGACGACGAGGCGGCAGGCGCCGGCGCCGTCGTCCTCCAGGGTGAGCTCGACGATCGTCTCCGGCTCGTCGCCGGTCCGCCAGCGCAGGGCGACGCGGCGCTCGGGGACGACCTCCTCGACGACGACGTCGCGCACGGCGCCGTCGTGATCGGTGACGGTGCCCTCGGCGCCGGGCTCGATGTCGACGTCGACGTCGCGGGCGAACCACTCCTCCAGCCGGGCGGGATCGGCGAGCGCGGGCCACGCGGTCTCGCGGTCGACGGCGAGGGGGACGTCACGGCGGACGATCTCTTCGTGCAACTCCATGGTTGCGGATGCTAGCGTGTGCTCCGATGCGCAACCCGATAGTTGCGTTTTGCGCCCGTATTCACGTCACCGGCCCGGAGGTCGAATCCCATGCCCCTCATCCCCATGGTCGTCGAGCAGTCCGCGCGCGGCGAGCGCTCGTTCGACATCTACTCGCGCCTGCTGAACGACCGCGTCGTCTTCCTCGGCAGCCCGATCGACGACGACGTCGCGAACCTCGTCGTCGCCCAGCTCCTGCACCTGGAGGCCGACGACCCCGCCAAGGAGATCTCGCTCTACATCAACACGCCCGGCGGCGGGGCCTACGCGGCGCTCGCCATGCTCGACGCGATGAACTACATCCGCTGCGACGTGAAGACGATCTGCTGCGGGATCGCGATGAGCGGCGGGTCGCTCATCCTCGCCGGCGGCACGCCGGGCAAGCGGCTCGTCCTGCCGAACAGCCGGATCCTCATCCACCAGCCGAGCGGCGGGTTCCAGGGGCAGTCGACCGACATCGGCATCCATGCGAAGGAGGCGCTCGCGCTCCGCGAGCGGCTCGAGGAGATCTACGCGCAGAGCACCGGGCAGTCCCAGGCGCGGATCCACGCCGACATGGAGCGCGACCGCTTCTTCACCGCCGAGGACGCGGTGGGCTACGGGCTGGCGGACAAGGTCATCAGCACGCGTGACCACGTCCTGACCCGCGCCGGCCTCGGCTGAGCGCGGCGCCGGGGCCCGGTTTGAGCGGGCGTTCAGCATGAGTAAGAACACTCTTAGGAAATGGACGCCACGCTCACCCTCTGGCTCGCGCTCGGCGCACTCGTCGCCGTCGCCTTCGTCGTCGACTTCAAGCTCTTCGAACCGGGGGATCACGAACGCCCCTCGATGCGCCGGGCGGTGTGGTGGAGCGCGGGCTGGCTCGTGCTCGCCCTCGGCTTCGGCGCCTACGTGTGGATCGACCACGGCTCCGGCCCCGGCGGCGAGTTCCTCACCGGCTACCTCCTCGAGCGCTCGCTCTCCCTCGACAACCTCTTCGTCTTCGCGCTCATCTTCGCCGGGATGGGCGTCGCGCCCGCCGACCGTCAGCGCCTGCTGACGCTCGGCATCGTCATCGCGCTCGTGCTGCGCGGCGTCTTCATCGTCGTCGGCGCCGAGCTCGTCGAGACGCTCCACGTCGTCCTCTACCTCTTCGGCGCGATCCTCCTCTACACCGGCGTGCGCATGGCGCTGCACCGGCACGACGAGGACGCGATCGACCCCGATCGCAACCCCGGGGTGCGGTTGCTCCGGCGCGTGGCCCCGGGGGCCTCGGCGGCGACGGCGGTCATCGTCGCGATCGCGGCCGCCGACGTCATCTTCGCCGTCGACTCGATCCCGGCGATCTTCGGCGTGACGACCGACACGTTCGTCGTCTTCAGCGCCAACGCCTTCGCCCTCCTCGGCATGCGGGCGCTCTACGCGCTGCTCGAGGGCGCGGCCGACCGCTTCGAGCACCTGAAGACCGGCCTCGCCTTCATCCTCGTGTTCATCGGGGCCAAGATGCTCGTCGAGGACCTCGTCCACATCCCGGTCGCGGTCTCGCTCCTCGTCATCGTGACGGCGCTCGCCGCGTCCGTCCTCGCGTCGCTGCGGGCGCCGGGTGACGGGCCGGGGCCGGGGCCGGGCGACGCGCATGGAGAGGGGACGGCGGGCACGCCCGTGCGCGCCGCCGTCCCCGAGCCCGAGCCCGTCAGCGCGGGCGGTGACCGGTGAACGTCATGACCTGCTGGATGCCGCTGGGGCGGTTCGTGTAGCGGATCGTCGTCGGGAGCAGCCCCGGCGCGAACGTGATGCGCTCGGCCGTCGCATCCGACGTCCACGCGGCGGGGTCGCCGGTGCCCTGGGCGGTGGCGACCTCGTCGGCCGCGGCGTGCACCGCCGCCCACAGCGCCGCGCGGCAGGCGGCGAGGACGCCCTTGCCGCAGAAGCGGGTCCGGTACCGCGTGCGCAGCGGGTCGCCGAGCAGCTGTCGCAGATCCTTGTCCACGAAGGCCAGGCGTCCGCCCGTGAAGCCGCTCCTCGTCGAGTTCGTGAGCCCCGCGATGTCCGACAGCGCGCCGAGCTGCGATCCGAGGACGGGCGAGAGGACGGCGTCCGCGACCCGCGGGTAGAGCGCGTCGAGCACGGCGGGCGCGCCGCCGGCGTCCATCTTCCCGTCGAGGTCGGTGTCCAGCCGGGAGGACCCGGCCGCCCGCCACGCCATGAGCAGCCCGAGGACCTGCTGGTCACGCGGGGACGGCGCCGGGCCGGACGCGAGCACCCGGTCGATGGCGTCGAGCGTCGTGCCGGCCGCCCGCAGGTCGGTGGTCGCCGCGGCGTTCATCGCCCCCGTCACCGACGCGAGGTCGTGCTTCGCCCGCCGGGCGATGCCCGCCTTCAGGAGCTGGACGCGATGGACCGAGCCGTAGCCCCACTCGCTGTCGGACGGGCCGAACCCCGGCGCCGGCTTGTTGTTCCAGTTCACGAGCGCGCCGTCGGCGGGGTCGAGGGCCTGGGCGTGCTTCGCGGCGGGGAGGAAGCCCTTCCAGTCGTACGGGCCGGTGCCGTTCGTCGGCAGGCGCGGGTCGACGCGCGGGTCGCGGATCGGCAGGCGGCCGGCGGAGTACGTGGCGATGTGGCGGTCGTCGGCGTAGGCGACGTTGAAGGTGAACGGGGAGGTCGCCGCGGCGGCGAAGAAGCTCTTCGGGTCCTTGACGCGGCCGGAGGAGAACCGGCTGAACATGAGCTCCCAGAGGACGTCGCGGCCGCGGCTCGCGCGGTCGAAGCTCAGCGCGACCTTGCGGCCGTGGCTCTTGGCGTACCCGAGCACCGGGCCGTGCACCGTGGTACGGAAGGCGACCTTGCCCTGTCCGACGATCGTGCCGGCGTCGACCCGGCCCATCGTCCGGCAGCGGCCCCGGTAGCGGTAGCGCGTCGAGGATCCGCCGCAGAGGGTCTCCGCGAAGACGTCGTTCGTGTCGGAGCCGGCGGAGGTGAGCGACCAGGCGAAGTCCGCGCCGCGCCCGATGAGGATGTTGCCCGGGCCCCCGGGGATCGCCGCGCCGCGGGCGTCGATGCCGGGGCCGTGGAGGTCCATCTCGAGCGTCAGCCCCGGGTAGTAGTAGCCGATCTGCGGGCCCGCCACGAAGAGCGGATGCCCGGTCAGCGAGCGCTTCGCGGAGACCATCAGGAAGTTCGACGAGTGGCGCTCGCTGCGCGCCGCGGCGACGCGCAGGCCGCGGGTCGTCGCCGCGCTGATCCGGGTGTCGTCGAGGGCGACGTTCCCGGTCGCCGCGCGGGTCGGCACCGCCTCGTACGGGAAGCGCCGCGCGATCGTGACGGGGGTGTCCCGGTCGTCGCGCTCGGAGAGGTCGTCGAAGACCTGCTTGCCCTTCCTCGCGCCGAGGCGCTTCTGCAGCCCCGAAAGCAGCATCGCGCGCCGCGCCTCGTCGCCGCCGCCCTGGCCGAAGATCTGGCCCGCGAGCGCGTTGACCGCGTAGACGTCCACGCGCGTGAAGGGCTTCTGCGTCGACTTCTCCGCCCTCAGGCGGGCGTTGATGCCCTGGATGTAGACGTCGATGTCGTGCAGGAGCGCGCGGCCCTCGGCGCCCGCGCCGCGGAGCGCGGCCGTCTGCTCGCGGTCGATGATCGCGTCGGCCTGCTTCGTCACGGTGACGGTCTTCAGGCCGGTGACGAGCTTGAAGGCGTTGATCCCCGGCGCGTCGAGCGCGGCGAACCGGGCGGGGTACCGGCCCTGGGCGAGCAGCAGGCCGCGGTCCTCCTCGAGGACCCAGCCCGCGCCCCACGTCACGTCGTCCTTCGTCGTGCCCGTGATGTGGGGGACGTCGAAGCGGTCGCGGACGATCGTCAGGCCGCGCCGCGGAACGGCCTCGGTCGTGCACGGGCACTGCCCGTCGGTGCCGAACAGCGCGGACTTGAAGTCCGTCTGCAGGGCGGCGTCGGTGACGTTCGCGCCGAGCGGGGTGAGGGCGTCGTACATCTTCGCCTGCTCGTCGGCGCCCGCCGGCACGGGGAAGGTGCCGTACTGGCCGGAGGGGATGATGTTGCGGGCGGTGCCGGCGTAGTCCGCGGGCGCGGCGGCGAGCGCGGGGGCCGCGCAGAGGCAGGTGGCGGTCAGGGTGGCGATGACCAGTCGCAGGGGGGACATCCGCCGACCGTACGCTGCTCCGCGGAAGCACGGATGGCGCAGGTTCGCGGGCGACGTTGTCCGATGTCGCCTTGGCAAGAACTTGACGCATGCGTCATTTTTCTCGTAGGCTCGCGGGGTGAGCACAGAGGTCCGTGACCCCGCCCCCGACGGCGTCCCCTCCGGCAAGCGCGAGCTGACGAAGGCGGCCAACCGGGCGGCGATCCTCGAGGCGGCGCTCGTCGTCTTCGGCGAGCTCGGCTACGGCGCGGCGACCGTCCGCGACATCGTACGACGGACGGACCTCGCGAGCGGCACCTTCTACAACTACTTCCCCGACAAGGAGTCGGTCCTCCGTGCCCTCGTCGAGGACGTCGCGGTCGAGGTCCGGGCCCTCGTGCGCGAGGCGCGCCGCGCGGCGACGGACCTCGAGAGCTTCATCGAATCCGGGTTCAGGGCCTATTTCGAGTTCCTCGAGGCGGACCCGCTCATGTTCGAGCTGCTCCGGCGCAACGCGGGCACGATCCGCGCGCTGTACGAGGAGCCGGCCGTCGGGGCCGGCGCCGTCGACCTCGAGGAGGACCTGCGGGCGGGCATCGCCGCGGGCGTCGTCCCCGACCACGACGTGGAGTACATGTCCCGCTCGATGGTCGGCGCCGGGTTCGAGATCGCGATCCTCATGCTCGAGCGCGACCCCGTCGACGTCGACGGCGCCGTCCGGTTCGTGTCAGATCTCTTCCTGGGCGGGATCGAGCGCCAGCGCTGAGCTGCCGACACAGGCAGGAAAGCCGCGTCACCGCGACTCGGTGCGCACTAGGGTGTTCCCGCGAACGCGGACGCCCGAATCCGCCGCCCCACCTCCAAACTCGTCTACCCAGGGGAACCCGCCTCCATGCGCCGTCTCGCTTTGTTGTGCCTCGTCGTCGTTTCCGGTCTGGCGTTCGCCGCCACCGCCCAGGGCAAGCTGACCTTCGGCATCTCCGACCAGCAGGCCGTGACCTTCACGAACCCGAAGTACAAGGCCCTGCACCTCAAGGTCGCCCGTTACATCGCGCCGTACGACGTCATGACGAACGCCGATCAGCTCGGCCGCATGGACGCCTGGCTCAAGGCGGCCAAGGCCGACCACCAGAAGATCCTCCTCTCCTTCGAGCACTCGCGGACCTCGGGCAAGGAGGCGAAGATGCCGTCGATCTCGGAGTACACGAAGCAGATGAAGGCCGTGAAGGCCGCCTACAACTCGTACGTCTCGGACATCTCGCCGTGGAACGAGGTCAACGTCTGCCAGAAGCACGGCCGCACCGAGGGCCAGCCGACGAAGATCTGCAAGAACCCGAAGGTCGCCGCCCAGATCTACAAGGCGGGCAAGAAGGTCTGGACCCACAAGAAGATCGTCGTCCTCGACTTCCTCGACGGCAAGAGCCCGACGAGCGCCATCGCCTACGTCAAGGGCTTCAAGAAGGCGGCCAAGCCGTCGTCGAGCGCCATCTGGGGCCTGCACAACTACTCCGACACGAACCGCTACAGCGACAAGGTCCAGCGGACGAAGAAGCTCCTCAAGACCATCGGCAAGGGCCAGATCTGGCTCACCGAGACGGGCGGCCAGGTGACCCTCGGCGGGCGCACCGTCGCGGCCGGCGCGCCGCTCGCGGCGAAGGCTCTCGGCTGCATGTTCTACATCGCGCGTGAGTACAAGCAGATCACCCGCGTGTACATCTACTCGTTCAACGGGACCCCCGAGAACGTGGGCCTGAACTTCGACTCCGGCCTCGTCGCGGCCGACGGCGTCACCGAGCGCCCGGGCTACGCGATCGTCAAGGCGCGCAAGTCGATCAAGTGCAAGAAGTGAGCTAGTGTTCTGATCGGTTAGTTTCGTTGCAGCGGATGGCGATGGATTCGAGGATCTCGTCGCTGCTCTTGGTCCAGGTGAACGGTTTGGGGTCCTCGTTCCAGGTCGCGACCCAGTTGGTGATGTCCATGTTCAGCTTGCGAACTGAGCGATGAGCTGAGCGCTGCAGCAGCTTGCGGGTCAGCTCGGCAAACCAGCGCTCGACGAGGTTGATCCAGCTGCTGCTGGTCGGGGTGAAGTGCAGCACGAACCGGGGGTGCGCTTTGAGCCAGCGCTGGATTGCCGGGGTCTTGTGCGTGCTGCTGTTGTCGAGGACCAGGTGCACGTCCAGGTCGGCCGGGACGGCCTTGTCGATGCGCTGAAGGAACTTCTTGAACTCGACGGCGCGGTGGCGCTGGTGCAGTGCGCTGATGACCTGCCCGCTTCTCACGTCCAGCGCGGCGTAGAGGCTTGAGGTCCCGAAGCGCTTGTAGTCGTGGGTCACGCGCTCAGGGGTCCCGGGGCGCATCGGCAGGATCGGGGCGGTGCGGTCCAGTGCCTGGATCTGGGACTTCTCATCAACGCACAGCACGACAGCTCTTTCGGGCGGGTTGAGGTAGAGGCCGACGACGTCGTGGACCTTGTCGACGAACAACGGATCCTTGGACAGCTTCCACTTCTCCTGGCGGTGCGGCTGCAACCCGTACGCGTGCCAGATCCGCAGGACCGCGTTCTGCGTCAGGCCGGCCTCCTTGGCCATCGACCGCGTCGACCAGTGCGTGGCGTCCTTGGGCGTGGACTCCAAAGTCTTGACCACCACCGCCTCCACATCCTCATCGGTGATCGTCCGCGGGCGCCCCGGACGCGGCTCATCCAGCAGCCCGTCCACGCGCCGCTCGACAAACCTGTTGCGCCACCGCGTGACCGTCGGCCGGCTCACACGCAACCGCTGCGCGATCTCCGTGTTCGTCCGCCCGGCCGCCGCCTCCAACACGATCTGTGAGCGCTGCGCCAACCCCCGGGCGCTCTTGCGGCGCCGCGCGAAGCCCTCCAGAACGGCGCGCTCCTGGTCGGTCAACACGATCTCACGGGCGGCAGCGATAGGCATGAAGTATCCATGCCCCCGCTGCAACAGAACTAATCAATCAGGACACTAGGCGGCGGTGTGCGCCGGCGGCCGGGGGGCCGCCGGGGCGCGCCGCCTAGACTGCAGGGCCGTGCCCACGTTCTGCCGCCACGGCCGCCTCGAGGAGAACTGCCCGATCTGCTCGCGCAAGCCGCGGGTGAAGCCGGGCACCGTGACGGGCCAGGCCGCGGCCCGGCTCGCGAAGAACCGGGCGGCGGGACCGCCGAAGAGGACGTCGTCCGGGTCCTCGCCGGGCTCGGGTCCGTCGAAGCGCCGCACGCCGCGCCACGGCGACCTCAAGGTCCGCCGGATGCAGCGCTCCGTCGAGGACGGCTACGAGCACGAGCTCGTCCCCGGCATCAAGGCGTCGGGCGACGCCCGGCGGCTGGCGGCGGAGCTCGCGTTCACGACGGCGCGGCTCGCCGAGCTGCGCGAGGACCCGCCCGGTCTGCTCGGCGAGGTCGCCGCGATGCAAGACGCCGAGGAGGCCCTCTGGACGCTGTTCCTCGTCGCGTACCTGTCGCCGGTCGAGGAGCCCGGGGACCCGTTCGCGGCGATCGCGGGCGCCCGCACGCCGTGGGCGGGCGGTGAGCTGCCGGTCCTCGACGGCGTGCCGACGGGTCCGCGGACCGCGTACGACGCGCGCCGCGCCGGTGACACGCTCGCGGCCTACCGGGCACGGGCCGAGCGCGCCGGCGGCCAGGTGGCGATGCTCTCCGCGGAGGCGGCGACGCCGTCCCGGCGGTTCGACCGGGCCTTCGAGCAGCTCGCGCTGCCGCGCTTCCCGCGGGTCGCACGGTACGAGTTCCTGCTTCTCGCCGGCGGTCTCGGGCTCCTCGACATCGAGCCCTCGTCGCTCCTGCTCGCCGCGGCCGAGCCGATGGACCCGGCGTTGCTGGCGGCGAAGCGGATCTTCGGCATCGGCGACGCGATCAACCTCCAGCGGCGGGCCGGGGCGCTCGTGACCGCGGCCGAGGTGGCGCCGGCGGCGCTCGACCTCGCGCTCGTGAACTGGGGCCGGCCCGAGGGCGAGCGCATCACCGCGGGCTCGGCCGCCGAGGAGGACGCGGACGTGCGCGGACGGGTCGAGCGGGTGCTCGGGGTGGCGGAGGAGGACGAGGCCGAAGCCGAGGCCGAGGCGGACGACGGCAGGTCCGCAGACGTGGACGACTGAGCCGGTGAGACACATTCCGGGCCCCCGCCCTGTAGAGCCCAGCAAGGGACGTCGAGACAGCGGAAGCGGGGAACGGGATGGAGCAGCGGGGTGCGACGGACGGCACGGCCAGGCGGACGGCGGCCGAGGCGGATGTGCTCGTCGTGACGGTCCTGCAGCGCCACGCCGACACGCTGCTGCGGCTCGCCCGGCGCGGGTCGCTCTGCGAGGACGACGCCGCCGACGCCTACCAGCGCGGCGTGGAGATCTTCCTCGTCAATGCGCGGCGCCTGGAGGCGTCGAGTGCCCACAGCTGGCTCTTCCGCGTCGTCGTCAACGAGGCGGCGGCGGTGCGCAAGCAGCGCCTGCGGCTCGTCGGGGCGCCCGCGGGGGGGCCGGTCGACGAGGAGGCTCGGCACCTGCCGTCCCCCGAGGAGCAGGTGCTCCGGCGGGAGGCGCTCGCCCACACCGGGGAGGCGCTCCACGCGCTGAAGGCCGACGAGCTCCACGCGCTCATGCTGCGCGCGGACGGCCACAGCTACGCGGAGATCGCGGCGGTCTCGGGCTGGACGTTCACGAAGGTCAACCGAGCGCTCACCGAGGGCCGGCGCCGGCTGCAGGCGCGGCTGGCGGCGATCGATGCGGGGGAGGAGTGCGGGCGCTGGCGCCCGCTGTTCGGGGCGCTGCTCGCGGGGTCGGCGTCCGCGCGTGACGTCACCGGTGCCCGGCGCCATCTCCGGGGCTGTCCGGCCTGCCGGGTGTCGGTCCGGCGGCTGCACGAGGACGGCGCGCCGGCCGGGGCGCCGGTCGTGGGTCCGGGGGCGTCAGACGCCGCGGCGGCGTGATCGGCGCCGTCCGCTCAGGCGGAGCCGTGGGGTGCGCCGAGGAGGGCCGTGAGCTCCTCCGGCTCGGTCACCGGTCGCTCGCAGGCGAAGCCGCGGCAGACGTATGCGGCCGCCCGGCCGCCGACGAGTCCGCGGCCTGCGAGCAGCGGCACCCCGTGGTCCTCGACGCCATCTCCCCCGGAGAGGACGATGTCGCCGCGCAGCCCGTGGCGAACCGCCGCGACGAGCGGGGCGCGGTCGGCCTCCGGGCCGACGATCGCGACCTCGAGAGTGGGGCGGGAGTGGAATTCCAGCGCCTGGAGCAGGTGGCCGAAGGCGCCCGGGTAGCGCGGCGCGATGTCCTGGAGCAGCGCGAGCTGGCCCTCGGCGGCGGCGACGAAGCGGTGGTCGCCGGTGAGGGCGCCGAGGCGCAGGAGGCCGAACGCGGCCGCCGAGCCACCCGCTGGGATCGGCTGGTCCTCGAGGTCCTTGCGACGGGCGAGGAGCTGCTCGTGGTCGTCGGCGGTGGAGAAGAAGCCCCCGTGCTCGGCGTCCTGGAAGCGGGCGAGGAGTGTCACGCCGAGGGCGATCGCCTCGTGGAGCCAGCGGGCCTCGAAGGTCGCCTCGTGGAGGGTGATGAAGGCCTCGAGCAGGAAGGCGTGGTCCTCGAGGTACGCGGCGAGCTTCGCCGTCCCCTGGTTGTAGGTCCGCAGGAGACGGCCCTCCGGGGTCCGCAGGGTGTCGAGGACGAACATCGCGGTGGCGCGGGCGGCCTCGCGGTAGTCGGGGCGGCCGAGGACCGCGCCGGCGTCGGCGAGCGCGCTGATCATCAGCGCGTTCCACGCGGTGAGGCGCTTGTCGTCGAGGCCGGGCCGGACGCGCTGCGCCCGGCGCTCGTGGAGCGCGGCGCGAATGCGCGCGCGGGTTTCGTCGTCGGGACGCGGGCCACGGTCCTCGAGCACGTTGAGGCCGGGATCGCCCGGCGCCGGTGGGTGGTGCGGGTCGGTGAAGTTGCCCCCGTCGGTCGCGCCGAGCCAGCGGATGCCCTCGTCGGCGTCCGGGCCCAGGACCTCGCGGAGCTCCGCGACCGTCCACACGTAGAACCGGCCCTCGACGCCCTCGCTGTCGGCGTCGAGCGCGCTGAAGAAGCCGCCGTCCGACGCGCGCATCTCGCGCAGCGCCCAGTCGAGCGTCTCCTCGCACACGCGGCGCAGGTCCGCGTCGCCGGTGGCCTGCCAGGCGTGGAGGTAGGCGCGGGCGAGGAGCGCGTTGTCGTAGAGCATCTTCTCGAAGTGCGGGACCGTCCACGTCGCGTCGACGCTGTAGCGGGCGAAGCCGCCGCCGACCTGGTCGTTGATCCCGCCCCCGGCCATGCACTTGAGCGTGTGCACCGCGGGCCCGGTCTCGCCGCGGCGCAGGAGGTACTCGATCGTCGGCGCGGCGGGGAACTTCGGCGCCGGGCCCCAGCCGCCGTTCACCGCGTCGTAGAGCGGTCGCAGGGCGGCCGTGGCATCGTCGAGCGCCGCGGGGTCGAAGGCGTGGCCGGAGGACCGGAGTCGCGCCCCGCCGGACAGGCGCTCGGCGAGGCGGTCGCCGCCCGCCCGGATCTCGTCGGCCTGCGTCGACCAGGCCTCGGCGACCGCCTCCAGCACCTGGACCCAGGACGGCATGCCCTGCCGCTCCTCGGGCGGGAAGTACGTCCCGCCGTGGAACGGGACCTGGCCCGGGGTGAGGAAGACGTTCAGCGGCCAGCCGCCGTGTCCGGTGGCGCCCTGGACGTACTCCATCGCGATGGCGTCGACGTCGGGGCGCTCCTCGCGGTCGACCTTCACGCAGACGAAGTGCGCGTTCATGACCGCCGCGGTCGCGGGGTCCTCGAAGGACTCGCGCTCCATGACGTGGCACCAGTGGCAGGCCGAGTAGCCGATCGAGACGAGCAGCGGCTTGTCCTCGGCGGCGGCGCGGCCGAGGGCCTCGGGCCCCCACGGGAGCCAGTCCACCGGGTTCCCGGCGTGCTGTTGCAGGTACGGCGAGGTCTCGTGCGCGAGCGCGTTGGCCATGGGGGCCAGCCTAGTCCGCGCTCACGCGCCGGCGCGGGCGAGGCGGCCGCGGGCGACCGCCTGCGCGAGGGTCGGCTCGTTCGCGTCACGCGCCGGGACGAGGCGGAGGGAGCGCGCGGCCCCGGCGAGGATGCGGCGGCCGCCGAGGCGACCGGTGGCGCGCCCGGCCTTCGTCAGCGTCAGCGTCCCGTGCGCCGCCGCGGAACCCGTGACCGAGACGCGGGCGGTGCCGCCGAGCCGGTAGGTGCCGCTGAGCTTCACGCCGGGGACGTATTCGTAGCGGCGCAGGGTGAGGACGCTGCCCTTCACGCGGACCGACCCGCTGCGCAGCCCGCCGACGGCGCTCGGGACGCGGCCGCTGCCGAGCGCGGCGCCGATGACCTGGCGCCGGGCGTCGGTGAGGGTCGCGACGACGGCGTTGAGGGTGCGGCCGATCTTCGGGGAGAAGCCGCGCGCGATCTTCACGGTGGCGAGCGACGCGGGCGGCCGTGGCGTGGGGCCGTAGGGGTTCGGCACGGCGGGGCACGCGGCGGCCGGGATGCCGGCGGCGAATGCGGCGACGGCGGCCGCGCCGCAGCCGGCGGGCTCGGTGCCGAGGACCGAGTGGCCGCTGTGCGGGACGGTGATGAGCTGAGCTCGCGGGAAGCGGGCCGCGACCGCCTGGGCGTCCTCGATCGGGGTCCGCAGGTCGCTCTGCCCGTCGAGCAGCAGAGTCGGGACGTCGGGCAGCGGGCCGGGCGCTGCGGGAGGCGGGCTCGCGACCGACCAGCCGAGGCACAGGGTCGGGATGCCGCCGAGGGCCACGCTGCGCGGGAAGACGCCGAAGAGCGCGGCCGGCGCCCCCTTGACGGCCGCCTCGGCCTCGCGGGCGCGCTGGTCGATCGAGGCGCCGCGGGTCCACGGCAGCGTCGTGTTCTCCTCGCAGACGGTGTCGAAGAAGAGGGCCTCGCTGTCCGCCTCGGCCTGCTGGAAGTGGGCGGCGTTCTCGAGGCCGGCGCTCCGGGCGCTCAGGCGCAGGAGGGGCCGCGTGTCGCCCGTGAGGGCGGCCCGGAGGGAGCCCGGGAGCTCCGCGCGGAGCGTCGGGTCGAGGTCACCGGCGATGAGGATGCCGAGCAGTCCCTCCGCCGAGAGCCGTGCGGTGTACCGGCGGCCACTGCCGCTGATGACGGGCCCGCGGTACGGGTGCACGGCGATCCTCGCGGCGACCTTCTTCACGTCGGCCACGACGTCACGGGTGATGCCGGTGCACGCCCCGGCGCCGCAGAGGTCCCGGCCGAGGACGCGGGGGACGGCGGCGAGCGTCGACCGGCGGAGGGCGTCGGGACCCCCCGGGGTGACGACCGAGTCGAGGATGAGCCCTTCGGTCGCGGCCGGGTGGGCCGCGGCGTACGCGAGCGCCACCTTCGTGCCGTAGGAGACGCCGTAGATGATGAGCTTGCTGTAGCCGCCCGCGATCCGGAGCGCCTCGATGTCCTCGACCGACTGCGCCGTCGTGAAGAACGCCCGCGCCGCGCCGAGCTGGGCCGAGCACTGGCGGGTGGCGGTGACGAGCGAGGGCTGGCTCACGCGGAAGGCCGCACACGTGAGCGGGTTGGACTGCCCGGTGCCCCGCTGGTCGAAGACGAGCAGGTCGCGCGAGCCGAGGAGCGGCGCGAGGACCTTCCGGAAGCCGGTCGCGATCGGCTGCGCGGCCTGGCCGGGGCCGCCGGCGAGGGCGACGACGGCGGTCGTGGCGGCCCCGGACGGAGCGGGGGCGCGGCGGGCGGAGAGCATGATCGTGCCGGGCGTCGTGCCGGCGCGGTCGAGGGGCACCGCGAGCGACGTGCACTGCAGGCCGGTCGGGTTGCAGGGCACCCAGGGCAGCGCGGCCCGGGCCGGGCCGGCCCCGGCTGCCGCGAGCGCGAGGGTGGCGCCGGCGAGCACGGCGGCGAGACGGTGGGGCAGGCGCATGTCGCTGACGGTACCCGCACACGGGCGGGGAACGGCGCAGCGGCGATAGCCTGCGCACCATGTCAGCTCACCGTCACACCGTCACCGCGCTCGGCGCCCCCGGCGCCGTCGGGCCCTACAGCCACGGCGTCGTCAGCGACGGGCTGCTGTTCTGCTCAGGCCAGGTGCCGCTGGATCCCGAGACCGGCGAGCTCGTGGGCGGGACCATCGGCGACCGCACCCGGCGCTGCCTCGACAACCTCGCCGCGGTGTGCGGCGCCGCCGGCGCGCAGCTCGCCGACGCGGTCCGGCTCACGGTCTACACGACCGACATGGGGCAGTTCGCCGCGATCAACGAGGCCTACGGCGCGTACTTCCCGAACGATCCGCCCGCCCGGGTTGCGATCGGGGTGGCCGCCCTGCCGCTCGGCACGGACGTCGAGATCGACGCCGTGGTCGCCCTCCCCGCGGGCTGAGCGGGTGACCCCGGTGACGCCCGCCGACGTCACCGCCGAGGACATCCTCCGGGCCCGCGAGGCGATTCGCGACGTCGTGCGACCGACGCCGGTCGTGCCGTCGACGACGCTCTCGGACCGCCTGGGGGCCGCCGTCGTCCTCAAGGCGGAGAGCCTTCAGCGCACCGGCTCGTTCAAGGTCCGCGGTGCGTTGAACAAGCTCGCGCAGGTGGGTGATGCGGCCGCCGCCGGGGTCGTCTGCGGCAGCGCCGGCAACCACGCCCAGGCGCTCGCGTTCGCGGCACGGGAGCGCGGCGTCCCGTGCGAGGTCTTCATGCCCGCGCTCGCGCCGATCGCGAAGGCGGAGGGCGCCGCCGAGCTCGGGGCCACCGTCCGGCTCGAGGGGGCGTCGGTCGACGAGTGCGTCGCCGCCGCCCGGGAGCGCGCCGCCGAGGCCGGGATGGTCTTCGTCCATCCGTTCGACGACCCCGCCGTCGTCGCCGGACAGGGGACGCTCGGCCTCGAGCTGCTCGAGGACGTGCCCGACCTCGCGACCGTCGTCGTCCCGGTCGGTGGCGGCGGACTCGCGTCGGGCATCGCGATCGCCCTGAAGACGGCGCGGCCGGGGATCCGCGTGATCGGCGTCCAGGCCGAGCGCTGCGCGGCCTTCCCCGGCTCGCTCGCAGCCGGGGTCCCGACCGCGGTCGACGCCGCGCTGACGATCGCGGACGGCATCGCGGTCAAGCGCCCGGGGGAGCTCACGCTGCCGCTCATCGCCCGCTGGGTCGACGAGATCGTCGTCGTGGGGGAGGACGAGGTCGCCGAGGCGATCGTCCTGCTCGCCGAGAAGGCGAAGCTCGTCGTCGAGGGCGCCGGAGCGGTCGGCGCCGCCGCGCTGCTCGGCGGCCGGGTGCCCGCGGCGCCCGGCGGCGGGACCACGTGCATCGTCCTCTCGGGCGGCAACGTCGACCCGGGCCTCCTGGCCGAGGTCGCGCGGCGCCACGAGACGGAGGCCGGCCGCCGCCTCGTGCTCTTCACCCGCGTGCCGGACCGTCCGGGCTCACTCGCGCAGCTCCTGGAGATCGTCGCGAACAGCGGGGCAAACCTCGTGGACGTCGAGCACCTGCGCGAGGGGGTGGGGCTCCACTTCCGCGAGACGGCCGTCCAGCTCGTGCTCCAGACACGCGGGCGCGACCACGCGCAGGCGGTCACCACCGCCGTCGCCGACGCGGGCTACGCCGCGCGGATCGTCGTCTGACGCGCCGCCCCAGACGATAAGGACACCCTTAGAAAACCCCTTCATGCGGTACCCTCACGAAACGTGAGCGACGGCGAGCTGCTCCTCATCGTCGGCGCCCTGATGGCCACCGGCATCGCAGCGGCCGTGGTCGCGACCCGTATCCGGGTGCCGGGCCTGCTGCTCTTCCTCGGCCTCGGGATGGCCGTCGGCTCCGACGGCCTCGGCTGGATCTCGTTCACCGATTACGAGCTCACCCAGCGCATCGGGATCATCGCGCTCGTCCTCATCCTCTTCGAGGGCGGGCTCGCCGCGGGGTGGGGCGAGATCATGCCGGTCCTGCGCCCGTCGCTCGCGCTGGCGACGATCGGCACGGCGCTGACCGCCGTCATCGGCGGCTTCATAGCGGCCTGGCTCTTCGACCTCTCGCTGCTCGAGGGGATGCTGCTCGGCTCGATCGTCTCCTGCACGGACGGCGCGGCGATCTTCTCGCTGCTCCGCGGCTCGACGCTGCGGCGGCGGCTGGCGCGGACCCTCGAGGGGGAGGCCGGGTTCAACGATCCGGTCGCCGTCCTCCTCGTCGTCGGCTTCGTCGACTGGATCCAGAAGCCCGGCTACGGGCTGTTCGACATGCTCGGCAAGATGGCCGAGGAGATGGCGATCGGCGCCGCGGTCGGCCTGCTCGTCGGCCGGGTCGCGGTCTGGGCGATCGGCCAGGTGCGGCTGAGCTCCGCCGGTCTGTACCCGGTGGCCTCCGTCGCCGTGTGCACCTTCGCGTTCGGGGCGGCGGACGTCATCCACGGCTCGGGCTTCCTTGCGGTCTACCTCGCCGGCCTCGCGATCGGGTCGAGCCGGCTGCCCGCCAAGCGCACCATCATCACCTTCCACGAGGGCCTCGCGTGGGTCGCGCAGCTCACGATGTTCTTCACGCTCGGCCTGCTCGTCTTCCCGTCGCAGTTCGGGGACACCGCGCTGGAGGGCACGGCGCTCGCCGTCGCCGCGGTCGTCGTCGCCCGGCCGTTGTCGGTGTTCGTGGCGACGCTGCTGGCGGGCTTCGAGGTGCGCGAGCAGCTCGTCCTCGGCTGGGCGGGCCTGCGTGGCGCGGTCCCCGTCGTGCTCGCGACGTTCCCGGTCCTCTCGGGCGTTCCCGACAGCGAGCGGTTCTTCAACATCGTCTTCTTCGCCGTCATCGTGTCGACGCTGCTGCAGGGCATGACGTTCGAGAGCTTTGCGCGGCGTCTCGGCGTCACGACGAACGAGAAGGCGGTGCCGACGCCGCTGACGAACGCCGGCGCGATCCGGCGGCTCGGGGCGGAGGTCGTCGAGTTCGAGGTCAAGCCGGATGATGCGGCCGCGGGCATCCGCGTCCGGGACCTCCAGCTCCCGCGCGACGCGCTGCTGAACGTCATCGTCCGGGGGGAGCAGGCGATCCCGCCGCGCGGGTCGACCGAGGTCGCGGCGGGGGACATGCTGCACGTGCTCGTCCGGCAGGAGGTCGCGATCGAGTTCGCCGAGCTGCTGGAGAAGTGGCGCAACGGTCCCCTCGGCCCGGCCCCGCGCCCGGCGCGGGCGTGGCGGTCGATGCCCTCGGTCTCCTCGACACGGCCCTGGCACGAGAACGACGGGGACGCGGGGCACCCCGAGGCGGTGAACGGCCTCGGCGTCATCACGCGGCTGCGCACACGGCGGGACGGCATCCCCGGCGCGCTCGTCGAGCTCGAGGACGGACGCTTCGCGGTCACCGGGCCGATCGTCATGATCGGCCGGCCGCAGGCGATCGCGGCCGGGGCGCAGCGGCGGCTGCAGAACGCGCCGACCCACGCCGAGGGCGCCTGGTGGCGGGAGGTCATCGGCGCGGTGGCGCAGACCACCCGGCAGGCAGGGCCGGTGCGGTAGCCCGCGGCGCCGCCGTCAGGGCCGCGGGAGGGGGCCCGTCGATTCGCGGACGACGAGCGAGGTCTCGATCCACGCGCGGCGCGGGGCGTCCTCGTCACCGCGGATGTGGGCGAGCACGACGTCGACGGCACGCCCGCCGAGCGCCTGCGCGTCGAAGCGGACCGTCGTGAGCGGCGGCGTGAGGAGCTCGGCGAGCGGCATGTCGTCGAAGCCGACGACCGAGAGGTCACCCGGGACCGTGAGCCCGCGATCCCGTGCCGCGAGCAGCAGCCCCGCGGCGAGCAGGTCGTCGTCGCAGAGGACCGCGGTCGGGCGCGGGTCGCGGGCGAGCAGCGTGTTCCCGGCGGCGCGGGCGGCGGTGTGGGTGAACGCGCAGCGGGCGACGAGGTCCTCGCCGGCGTCGAGGCCGGCCCCGTGGAGCGCACGCGCCCAGGCCGCCGCGCGCGCCGCGAAGGTCGGCTCGGCGATGTCGGCTCGCAGGTGCGCGATCCGCTCGTGGCCGAGTCCGAGCAGGTGCTCCATCGCGGCGTGCACACCGCCCTTGAGGTCGAGCGTGACCGTCGGCAGGTCGCCGTCGGGCATGTCCATGAGGACGACGGGCGGGCCACCGGGGGCGAGCGCGGCCTCCGGCGGCGCGATCGCGAAGACGAGCAGCCCGTCGACGAACGTCTGGCGCAGAGCCCGGACCGAGGCCTCCCCGCCCGTGCCGTCGCCGTCGGCGTCGACGAGGACGACCGTGTAGCCGGCCGCCGTCGCCGCGCTCTGGGCGCCGCGCAGCACGTGGCCGAAGACGGGGTTCGTGATGTCGGGGACGACGAGCCCGATCGTCCGCGAGGCGCCGGACTTCAGCGTCCGGGCGGCCGCGTTCGGCTGGTACCCGAGCTCGTCCGCCGCCGCGCGCACGAGGTCCGCCGTCGCCGCGGCGACCCGGCCGCTCGCCTTGCCCGACAGGACGAGCGAGACCGTCGACTGCGACACCCCCGCGCGGCGGGCGACGTCGATGCTGGTGACACGTTGGGTCGAGATCGCGCAATCACACCACGCCCGGCGGCCGCACGGCGGACGGGGGTGGATGGGGCCCCCGGCGGGGCCCGGCGCGGAGGGGCGGGCGGGGGGCTCGCGCGTTCCTGCGGGAACGCTCGGGTCGGCGGGTGACGTGGAGCGGGAGGGGCGGCGTTTCCGCGGAAGCACGACATGATGACGCGCGTCTGCGGGAAGCCCCCGCCGGTGCCGGCGTCCGCGCCCGTTCCGTGCGCGCATCGCGCCGCGTGCCCTCACCGGGCTCCTGGTGCTGTCACGTCGCCGGCCGGCCGTCTTCGCCGTCCGCCGTCCGCCGTCCGCCGGGCTGCGGTCCTGTGCGCGTCCCCGTGACCCGGCGGATGGCCCGCGTCGCGGGGTCGCTGGGCCTATTTGACGTCATACGTATGATTGGCACGTATGACGATCCTCGGCCAGCCTCACCATCCGCGCCTCGCCGCCGGCACCCTTGCCGCCTTCGCCGCGGTCGTCGCCGTGGCGGCGGCGCACGGTCCCGCACCAGCGACGCCGCCTGCGGACCCGACCCACACCGCCGTCGTGGTCTCGGCCGACGCCCCGCCCGGGCCGCTCCCGGAGGCGGCCGTCGTGCGCCGGGTGGGCGGCGCGCTCGAGGCGCAGGGCGTGGTCCTCGCCCTGCTCGCGCACGGCTACGGGGCAGTCATCGGGGTCGGTCCCGACGCGCGCGCTGCCGTCGGGGCCGCCCGTGACGGCGGCGTCGCGTGACGCGGGGTCCGGCTCATCGGTCGCTGACGCCATCGAGTGTCAGCTCAGGCAGACCCCTCCGGCGTCAGCTGACAGTCGGCGGGTGCGGCGGGTGCCCGCGCCGCCCGCGCCCCCCCGCGCCGCCTGCGCCGCCCGAAACCCCCGAGCCGCCCGCGCCCCCCGAGCCGCCTGCGCCGCCCGAAACCCCCGAGACGCCCGCGCCTCCCGAACCCCCCCCGAGCCCCCCGACCCCGAGGCGCCCGACCCGCCCTACTGCGGCGTCGTGTACGCGCCGCTGAGGCCGCCGTCGATGAGGAAGGTCGAGGCGGTGACGTAGGTCGAGTCGTCGGAGGCGAGGAAGAGGACGCCCTTGGCGATCTCGTCGGCCCGGGCGAAGCGGCCCATCGGGAGGTGGACGAGGCGGCGGGCCGCCTTCTCGGGGTCCTTCGCGAAGAGCTCCTGGAGGAGCGGCGTGTCGACGGGACCCGGACACAGCGCGTTGACGCGGACGCCGCGCCGGGCGAACTCGACGCCGAGCTCGCGGGAGAGGGCGAGGACGCCGCCCTTCGACGCGGTGTAGGAGATCTGGGAGGTCGCGGCGCCCATGACCGCGACGAACGACGCGGTGTTGACGACCGAGCCGCCGCCGTCGTTCTCGAGCAGGTGGGGGATGCCGTGCTTGCAGCAGAGGAAGACCGAGCGGAGGTTCACGTCCTGCACGCGCTGCCACGCCTCGAGCGAGGTGTCGAGGACCGACACGTCGTCGTCGGGCGAGATGCCGGCGTTGTTGAAGAGGACGTCGATGTGCCCGTAGGCCTCGCGGACCTGGGCGAACATCGTCGTGACCGCGTGCTCCTCGGTGACGTCGACGGCGAGCGCGAGGTCCCCGGGCGAGCCGTCGTGGAGGTCGACCCCGACGACGGTCGCGCCCTCGGCGGCGAACAGCTCGGCCGTCGCGGCGCCGATTCCCCCGGCCGCGCCGGTGATGACGGCGACCTTCCCTTCCAGACGTCCGGCCATGACCCTCAGTGCTCCTGCGTGTCGTAGTAGATGGTCTTCGTCTCGGTGTAGGCGTCGAGGGCGTGGGGGCCGAGCTCGCGCCCGATCCCCGACTGCTTGAAGCCGCCGAACGGCGTGCTCACCCGCACCGAGCTGTTCGAGTTGATCGACAGGACCCCGGTGTCGATCGCCCGCGCCACCCGCAGCGCCTTGCCGCCGTCGCGCGTCCAGATGGACCCCGACAGCCCGTAGATCGTGTCGTTCGCGAGGCGGATCGCCTCCTCCTCGTCCCGGAACGGGATGATGCAGACGACCGGCCCGAAGATCTCCTCGGTCGCCGCGCGGGCGCCCGGGTCGACCGGGCACAGCACGGTCGGCGGGTACCAGAAGCCCGGGCCGTCGGGGACCTCGCCGTGCATCGACACCGGAGACTCCGCGTCGACGAACGACGCCACGGTGTCCCGGTGGGCGGCCGAGATGAGCGGCCCCATCGTCGTGCCCGGGTCGAGCGGGTCGCCGACGACGATCTCCGCGACCGCGTCGTGGAACGCGTCCATGAACGTGTCGAGCACCGAGGCCTGGACGAGCAGCCGCGAGCGCGCGCAGCAGTCCTGCCCCGCGTTGCCGAACACGGCGCCGGGCGCCGCGGCGGCCGCCCGCTCGATCTCGGCGTCCGCGAAGACGACGTTGGCGGACTTGCCGCCGAGCTCGAGCGTCACCCGCTTGATCGACTGCGCGGCCGTCGCCGCGATCGCGCGGCCGACCGCGGTCGACCCCGTGAAGGCGACCTTCGCGACATCGGGGTGCTCGACGAGCCGTGCCCCGGCCGTCGACCCGGGGCCGGCGACGACGTTCACCACGCCCTCGGGGATCCCGGCCTCGACGACGAGCTCCTCGAGGCGCAGCGCCGTCAGCGGCGTGAGCTCGGCGGGCTTGAGGACGACGGTGTTGCCCGCCGCCAGCGCGGGGGCGAGCTTCCACGCCGCGATGCACAGCGGGAAGTTCCAGGGCGTGATGAGCGCGACGACCCCGAGCGGCTCGCGCACGGTGAAGCCGAGGCCACCGGCGACCGGGATCGTGTCGCCGAGCAGGCGCTCGGGCGCGGCCGCGTAGTAGGCGAAGGTCTCGACGACCATGCCGATCTCGCCGCGGGCGTCGCCGATCGGCTTGCCGGCGTTGCGCGCCTCGAGCGTCGCGAGCTCCTCGAGGTGATCCTCGATGAGGTGCGCGAGGCCGTGCAGCAGCCGCGCGCGATCGCCCGGCGCGACCGCCCGCCACGCCGGGAACGCGGCCTTCGCGCGCGCGACCGCGGCGTCGGCCTCGGCCGCACCGGCACGCGGGATCTCGGCGAGCACGGCCTCGGTGGCCGGCTCGATGACCGTCAGCGTCGCAGTCATGGCGCCGGGCCTAGACGTCGATCTCGGCGTCGAGTTCCCTCACCGTCATCTTCGGCCCGGTGAACGTGTGCTTCGCCCCGAGCACCCACCAGAGTCCGACGGCGAGGATGACGCCGCCGGTCACGAGCGGCGCGTAGTTCACCGCCGACCAGCTGAACTCGCTCCGGAACGGCGTGCCCGCGGGCGTCGTCGGGAGGATGAAGATCACCGTGACGATCGCGACCCAGACGACGGCGACGGGGTTCATCCACCGGTACTTCGCCCCGTTCGTCCACGGGCCGGCCTCCCACGTGTCGCCCTCGCGCCAGCGCAGGTAGATCGGGATGACGTACGCGATGTACAGGCCGATGACGGCGATCGAGACGACGGCGCCGAAGGCGACGGTGAGCCCGGCGCTGTTCGGGAAGTACGCCGGGATCGTCAGCACCGCGCCGCACGCGGCCATGAAGAGGACCGCGTTGACCGGGATGCGGCGGTGGTTGACCTTGCTCCAGAGCGACGATCCGGGGATCGCGCCGTCCCGGCTGAACGCGTAGCACATGCGTGAGGCGCTCGTGAGGCAGGCGGCCCCGCAGAAGACCTGGCCGACGACGGAGATGAGGAGGACGAGCTTCACCCACGAGGTGCCCATCGCGCTCTCCAGGACCGCGATCGAGGAGCCGCCGCCCGCCGTGACGGCCTTCGGGTCGCTCACGGCGAAGGTCAGGGCGAGCAGCAGGATGTACCCGATGACCGCGGAGTAGAAGATCGAGCGCCAGACGCCCTTGGCGGCCGCGTCCGCCGCGCCCTGGGTCTCCTCCGACACGTGCGCACACGAGTCGTACCCGGTGATCGTGTACTGCGTCAGGAGGAACCCGAGCGGCAGGACGTAGAACCAGTACATGTGGCCGCCGAAGCCCGAGTTGTTGATCCGCTCGGTGAAGACGAAGTTCGCGCTCGCGTGGTGGCTCGGGACGACGACGAGGACGACGAGGATCACGGCGACGCCCGCGACGTGCCACCACACCGAGATCGAGTTGACACGGGCGACGAGGTGGCTGCCGAGGATGTTGATCGTCGCGTGCAGCGCGAGGATGACGAGGAACAGGAAGAACGTCCCGTGGAGGAACGTCTTGCCCGCGTGCTCGCCGTTGAAGAGGTCGAACTTGAAGAGGCCGAAGAGCGTGTTCATGAACGTCGCCGCGCCGTAGTCGACGGACGCCGTGACCGCGACGAGGCCGATGAGGTTGAACCAGCCGGTGAACCAGCCCCAGACCGGCCCGCCGAGCTTCGACGCCCACCAGTAGATGCCGCCGGCGGTGGGGTACGCCGAGACGAGCTCGGACATGCAGAACCCGATGATGAGGATCGGGACCGAGATGAGCGGCCAGCCGATCGAGATCGCGACCGGCCCGCCGTTGTTCCAAGCCTGGAAGTAGGTCGTGAAGCAGCCCGCGAGGATCGAGATGATCGTGAAGGAGATCGCGAAGTTCTGGAAGCCCGTCCACGAGCGTTCGAGCTCCTGCTTGTACCCCAGCTCCGACAGGCGCTTCTCGTCCGCCGCCCGCCGTTCTTCCGTCGTGGCCATGCGTGCTCCTCGGTGTCCGGGTCCCAAGTGCCGATCAGCACCCATAAAGGTCTGATCGTCCGTCCTCTGGCTGGGCGACTGTACGCCGAGGACCGGACGGCCGTCAACCGGGCAGCAGGCCGGCGAGGATGTGCTCGGTGCCCTGGAGGTGCTCGGTCATCGTCGAGACCGCGGCCCCGACGTCGTTCGCCCGGATGGCCGCGAGCAGCCGCGCGTGCTGCGCGTTGGAGTGGGCGAGCACCTCGGGCGGGTGCGCGATGTGGTGGATGAGGTCGCTCATCCGCCCCTGGCACTGGGTCATCGCGACGACGAGCCGCGAGCTTCCGGTGAGCTCGGCGAGCCCGACGTGGAAGCGGACGTCGGCCTGGCGGTAGGCGGGGTAGTCCTCGATGCAGTCGTCGAGGCCGACGACGAGCTCGTCGAGGACGCGCAGCTGCGCCTCGGTGGCCCGGCTGACGGCGAGCACGGCCACGCCGACCTCGACCGCGAGGCGCTCGTCGCAGATCTCGCGCCAGTCGGTGGGCGAGAGCTCCGACCGGTCGGCCCCGCGCGGCGGCTCGTCGACGACGAACGTCCCGCCGCCGCGACCGCGGACCGCGTGGAGGTAGCCCGACTGCCCGAGCGCCGTGAGCGCCTGCCGCAGCGTCGAGCGCGCGATGCCGAGCTTCTGGCAGAGCTCGCGCTCGGCAGGGAGCCGCTCGCCGGCGGGAAGCAGCCCGAGCTTGATCGCGGTCCCGAGCCGGTCGACGGTCTCCTCGAACGCGGTCTGCGACCGCACGGGGGCGAAGACCGTCTCCAGGGACAACGGGGCTTGCGGAGCGGATTGCGGGCTCATCGTCGTCTCTCTCGAACGTCCTCGAACGTCATCCGGATCACAACCGCTCGAAGCCCCGCACGCGCTCCCAGTCGGTCACGAAGGCGTCGAACGCGCTGAGCTCGACGTCGGCCATGTTGACGTAGTGGTCGACGACCTCGTCGCCGAAGGCGGCGCGCGCGAAGGCGGAGGCCGCGAAGAGGTCCCGCGCGTCGCGCAGCGTGGAGGGCAGCCGTTCGGTGCCCTCGGCGGTGTACGCGTTGCCCTCGCAGCGGGGCGGCAGCTCGAGGCCGGCGTCGACCCCGTCGAGCCCGGCGGCGATGAGCGCGGCGAGCGCGAGGTACGGGTTGACGTCGGCGCCGGGCGCGCGGCATTCGACCCGCCGCGACGGGCCGTGGCCGACGACGCGCATCGCGCACGTGCGGTTGTCGTCGCCCCACGCGACGGCCGTCGGCGCGAACGAGCCGTCGGCGTACCGCTTGTAGGAGTTGACGTTCGGGGCGAGCAGCAGCGTGAGCTCGCGGACGTGCGCGAGCAGGCCGGCGACGAACGCGTCGAAGACGCCCGGCTCCTCGGCGAAGACGGGGGCGCCGCCGTCGACCGCGGTGAGCGACAGGTGCACGTGGCAGGAGCTGCCCTCGCGCTCGTCGACCTTCGCCATGAAGGTGATCGACTGCCCGGCCTGGGCGGCGATCTCCTTCGCCCCGTTCTTGTAGACGACGTGGCGGTCCGCGGTCGTCAGCGCGTCGGCGTACCGGAAGTTGATCTCGTGCTGGCCGAGGTTGCACTCGCCCTTGGAGTCCTCGACGGCGATGCCCGCCGCGTGCATGCAGTTGCGGATGCGGCGCAGGAGCGGCTCGACCCGGGCGGTCCCGAGGAGCGAGTAGTCGACGTTGTAGCGGTTGGCCGGCGTCAGGCCGCGGTATCCGCCGTCGAAGGCCGACTCGTAGGAGTCCTCGTAGATCAGGAACTCGAGCTCGGTCGCGGCGAGCGCGCCCCAGCCGCGCTCGGCCAGCCGGTCGAGCTGGGCCTTGAGGATCTGCCGCGGCGACGGCCCGACCGGCGTGCCGTCCCCCCAGGCGACGTCCGCGAGGACCATCGCGGTCCCCTCCTGCCAGGGCACGGGCGCGAGCGTCGCGAGGTCCGGGGTCAGGACGAAGTCGCCGTAGCCGCTCTCCCACGACGCGAGCGGATAGCCGCCGACGGTGTTCATCTCGACGTCGACGGCGAGGAGGTACGAGCACGCCTCGGCGCCGTGGGCGACGACCTCGTCGAGGAAGTGCTGCGCGTGCAGGCGCTTGCCCATGAGGCGCCCCTGCATGTCGGTCATCGCCAGCAGCACCGTGTCGACCGTGCCGGCGGCGACGGCGGCCTGCAGCTCCTCGAGGTTCATCGCCCGAAGGTATTGCCCGCGGACCTTTGCGCGCAAGCGGCCGGTGGTCGGGGATTGGCCCTGTCGGCGGGCCGGGGGGCCGCGTACCCTCGGGGGGTGGAGTCGACCGTCAGCCTGCCGCCGCGGACGCTGTCGCTGTGGGCGGCGCCGCCCCGCCGGCTCGTGCGGCTCGTGGCCGGGCTGTGGCTCTTCGGCACCGGCGAGGCCCTTGTCATCCGCGGCGGGCTCGGCAACTCGCCGTGGTCGGTCTTCGCGCAGGGCGTCTCCCGCCACACCCCGCTGAGCATCGGCGGCGCGACGATCCTCACAAGCGCCCTCATCCTGCTCCTCTGGACCCGGATGGAGGTCCGGCCCGGGCTCGGCACGGTCGCCAACGCGCTGCTCATCGGCATCGCGATCGACACGACGCTCGGCTGGGTGGGCGAGGCGTCGGCCGCACCCGTCCGGGTCGCCGCGGTCCTCACCGGGATCGCGACCGTCGGCGTCGGCTCCGGGCTCTACCTCGGCTGCCGCCTCGGGCCCGGTCCGCGCGACGGCCTCATGCTCGGGCTCCACGCGCGCACCGGCCGCCCGATCGCCCTCCTGCGCGCGGGTATCGAGCTCACCGCGCTCGTCACCGGGACGCTGCTCGGCGGGACCGCGGGCCTCGGGACGGTCGCCTTCGCGGTGCTCGTCGGGCCGGCGGTGCATCTCGGCGTGCGGGTGCTGCCGGGCGGGCCGGCGCCCGGGGTCGTGGCCGTAGCCCGCGCCGGCTAGAGGATGAGCGTCCGCTGCTCGGCCGAGCCGCGGGCGAGCGCGGCGATCTCCGCCGCGTCCACGACGGCGCGCCCGGGCACCTCGGCGAGCGCCCGGGCCTGACCGCGCAGTCCCGGGCCGTACGAGCCGCGGGCGCTGTGGACGTAGGGGAGGACCGCGAGCAGCGAGCGGCCGCGGGTGCGGGGCGCGAGCGCGGCGCCGAGCACGGCGACGGGGAGCAGCGCGTGGGAGCGGCGCCAGAAGACGCGGGCGACGAGGTGCTTGCGGACCTCGGGGTGGCGGCGGACGACGAGTGCGAGGCCGCGCCAGCGGGGGACGGTCCGCAGCTTGCCCCGCAGGGACCCCGCCTCGACGGCGTGGTGGGTGAGGACCTCGGGGGCGCCGACGTACGCGGCCCCGGCGGCGCGGGCGCGCAGGGCGAGCTCGGTGTCCTCGCCCGCGGCCATGTGCTCCTCGAACCCGCCGGCCGCCTCGAGGACGGCGCGCGGGTACAGGACGTTGCAGGTCTGCGCCCACGGCACCGGCGGCGTGATCGCCTGGGTCCGCGCGTGCGGCGCGGCCATGAGGTGGACCTCGTCGGGGTCGGGCTGCGTCGCGCCCTGGACGATCGCGCCCGGGTGGCGGCCGGCGGCCGCGAGGGCGGCGGCGAGCCAGTCGCGCGGCGGGCGGCAGTCGTCGTCGGTGAAGAGCACGAGCGGCGCCCGGGCGGCGCGCCAGGCGACGTTGCGCTGGCGGGCGGCCGACCCGTCCCGGGCCCCGGGCGCGGCGCGGAGCGGGCGCAGGACGCCGGCCTCGCGCAGCGGGTGGGTCGCCAGCAGGCGGGCGACGGCGGCGCTCCGGGAGTCGTCGCAGACCACGACCTCCCACTGGCCGCGGTCGAGCGTCTGCTCCGCGAGCGCGTTGAGCAGCCAGCGCAGCCGCAGCGGGCGCTCGTGCGAGGGGACGCAGACCGAGATGAGCGGGTCGGGGACGCTCACCGCCTGCCGCTCACGCTGCGGCGGCCGCGGGCTTCGGCCGCCACGGCAGGCGCCCGTCGAGCCACGGCTCTTCCCAGAGACGCCACATCGCGGCGGCGATGAGCATCGTCCCGAAGACCATCCCGAAGGTGAGCTCGGCGAGCAGCTTGTGCGGCCCGAGGGTCGGCGAGGCGTCCTGGAGGATGTGCTGCCCGACGGTGAGGTGCAGGAGGTAGATCCCGTACGACCAGCGGCCGAGCGCGTGGACGACGGGGTTGTCGAACGTCCGCGGAATCCGCACGCCCGACCACTCGTAGACGAGCGCGCCGCCGACGAACCCCGCCCCGCAGGCGAAGTGGGCCACCTCGGACGCGAGCTTGCCGTCGTCGATCTGGAAGCCGACGACGAGCGCCTCCGCGGCGATCGCGGCCCCGATCATCCCGAGCCCCACGGCGCGTCCGAAGGCCTGGCGGCCGGGGAGGAGCGCCTTCAGCTCGGTCTCGTAGGCCGCGGCGACCATCCCGGGGGCGAAGGCCCAGCCGAGGGCGATGACGCTGTGACCGAGCGGGCCGGCGGGCTCGGTCTGCGTCCGCAGCGCGATGCCGGCGACCGACCAGGCGCCGAGGAAGCCGACGAGCGCGCGGCGGCGGCTCGCCCGCGGCAGCGAGGCGACCGGCCGCAGCTGCGCGGCGAGCAGGAAGAGCAGCGGGACGGTGACGTAGAAGAACGCCTCGACGTTCACCGTCCAGCCCTGGGACATGAGCGCCTGGTGGTCGGCGCCGAAGAACGTCTGCAGGCACAGGAAGCTCCCGACGACCTGCGCGCCCGTCAGCCCGTACGCGCCCTTGTCGACCAGGCGGAAGGCGATGATGAGCCAGAAGGCGGGCAGGATGCGGCGGGCGCGGCGGGCGAGGTACCGGGGGACCCGCGGCGGCGGCCGGTCGCCGAGCCACGAGCGCACCCACGGGCCGCCGACGAGGTAGCCGGAGAGCGCGAAGAAGACGTACACCGTCGGCGAGCCGATCCGCAGCGTGACGAACGACCACGCGCCGAAGGAGTGGATCGGGTCGCCCGCGTACGCGCCCCCGAGGTGCAGGGCCGCGCCGAGGGTCGCGTGGTAGAGGACGACGACGATGCAGGCGATCCCGCGCAGCGCGTCGCCGAGCACGAAGTAGCCGTCGGGGTGTCCCCGTTCGATGCGGTCGGCGGCCTCGTTCACTCCACTGCGGATGCTATGGGTCCGCGCGGCCGGGCGCGGGGCCGGGCGGGTCGGCGAACGGCCTCGGGTACCCTCCGCACCGATGCTCGACCGCGTCTTCGCCACCGTCGACCGCCTCTGGGTCCGCATCGCCGGCGGGTGCCTCGCGCTCGCGCTCGTCATCGGCGCGATCGCCTACGCCTCCCAGCCGACCGAGCGCGACTACGAGTCGGTGAGGAACACGCTCACCGACTTCGTCACCGCCGCCGGCGACCGGGACGGCGACGCGGCGTGCAAGCTCCTCACGCCGCAGGGCCGCCAGATCGTCACCGCGGAGGTCCCCGGCGTCTCGTGCGAGACCTACGCGCGGTCGTTCGGGTTCGACGTCGCCGGCCTCGGCTCGGTGACGCTCCACCTGCCGGCCGACCTGCCGGGGCAGGTGCTGCTCGACGCGTCGAACATGACCGATCCCGCCGGCCACCCCGTGCAGCGCAAGGTCCTCATGGTGCGGACCTCGAACGGCTACCGCATCGCCGCGATCTCGCGGTAACGCCGCTACCTCGTCACCGGCACCGTCAGGGACTGCGACGTCGGGTCGCCCGCCTGGCCGGTCGCCGTCAGCTCGACGGTGATCACGAGGCCGCGACGGCCGCCCAGCGCCTTGCGCAGCTGCGCCGCGCCGGTCCGGGAGAACTGCAGCCGGACGATCCTGCTGCCCGCGGCGGGGACGTCGAGCGGCGCCGCGGTGAGCTTCACGACCGTCGGCTTCGGCGTGGGCGGCCGCTTGCCCTTCCTCGGCTTCGGGGGCCGCACCGGCGCCTTGCGGGGCGTGATCGTCGCCGTCGCCGTGACGGTGCAGGCGGTGTCGCACCCGACGCGGACCGGGAGCGTGCGCGTCCCGAGGATGCTCGCCCTGCGCAGGACGCGGACGCTGAGCGCCGGCCCGTCGGGGGCGGGGAGGACGGGGTACTTCGGCGTCGGCGGGACGCCGAGCGGGGGCAGCGTCGCGCACGTCGCGGAGGCCGGGGCGGCAAGCGCGAAGGACTGGATCCGGTTGTTGTCCGTGTCGCTGACGGTGACGGTGCCGTGGCAGCCGACGGTGACGCCGTCGGGGCGCAGGAACTGGCCGGGGCCGGTGCCGCGGGCGCCGAACGCCGCGAGGCGCTCGCCGTCCGGCCCGAACTCCTGCACGCGGCTGTTGCCGCGGTCGGCCACCCAGACGTTGCCCGCGGCGTCGAGCGCGATCCCGGCGGGGGAGACGAGCTTGCCGATCTTGGTGCCGAGGCCGCCGAACTCGACGAGCTCGTTGCCGGAGATCGGGTCGTAGGCGCGGATGCGGTTGTCCGAGGCGGTCGACACGTAGACGCGCATGCCGTCGGCGGTCACGGCGACGCCGCGCGGGGAGCCGCCGTAGATGTCGAGGTCGCCGAGCGGGTCGCCCGCGGCCGTGAAGCGCGCGACCCGCTGGTTGCCGGTGTCGGCGACGTAGATCGTCCCGCCGGGGGACACCGTCAGCCCGGTCGGCGCGTTGAGCTTGCCCGGGCCCGAGCCCTTGCCGCCGATCGTGCGGAACGGCTGTCCGGTCGCCCGCGAGAAGACGACGATGACGGCGCGGCGCTGGTCGAGGACGTAGATGTTGCCCGCCCCGTCGAACGCCGTCGCGACGGGGTCCGGCAGGATCGTCGGACCCGGGTTCGGCGAGCCCATGATGGAGGCGACGCTGCCGTCGGGGTTCAGGAACTGCACCCGGCCGTTGACGCTGTCGGCGACGGCGCGCAGGCCGCTCGCGTCCGAGGCGACGCCGCTCGGGGTGTCGAACTGGCCGCTCGAGCGGCCCGACCGCCCCATGCTCCGCACGAGCTGCCCGCCGTTCGTGAAGACGTCGATGCGGTCGTTGCCGGTGTTCGTGAGGTAGACGAGGCCGGCGGCGTCGGTCGCGATCCCGCGCGGGTAGGCCATCGCGCCCGGGGCGGTCCCGTAGTAGCCCCACCGGGCCTTGTACTTGTAGCCGGGCTTCGGGCCGTAGCGGACGATGCGGTGGTTCAGGTCGTCCGCGACGAACACGCGGCCGGCGGCGTCGAAGGCGACGTCGTACGGGTTCTCGAGCTGGCCGCCGCGTGAGCCCTCGCCCGAGCCGATGACCCCGAGGGCGTGGCCGCCGGTGTCGTAGACGGCAATGCGGTGGTTCTGGTCGTCGGCGACGGCGACGCGGTCACCGCGGACGGCGATGCCCATCGGCGTCTGCAGCTGGCCCGGGCCGACGATCTCGGTGGCGCCGGTCCCGTCGAGGTTGAAGCGCTGGATGCGGTCGTTGCGCGAGTCGGCGACGTAGACCGTCGAGCCGCTGACGGCGAGGCCGCCGCCGGCGGGGGAGTCGTTGCCCGCGCCGGAGCCGAAGACGAACTCGCCGAGGCCGGAGCCGGTGTGCCCGAAGGAGTTCAGGAGCGAGCCGTCCGCGGCGAAGCGATCCACGCGGTTGGCACCGGTCGTGACGAGGACGGAGCCGTCGGGTGCGACGGCGACGCCACCGGCCGAGGTGAGCTGGCCGGGCCTCGAGCCCGAGAAGCCGTAGTCGCGCCGGAAGCTCCCGTCGGCGTTGAAGACCGTGATCGCGTGCGTCTTCTGGTCGGCGACGTAGACGGCGCCGTCGGGGCCGACGGCGACCGCCTGCGGGAAGCGCAGCACGCCGCCCGTCCGCTCGCCGACCTGCGTCTGCGCGGTGTACGCGCACGTGCCCGCGGGGAGGGCGCCCGGGCAGTCGGCGGCCGCGACGGGGGCGGTGACGGCGAGGGCGAGGGCGGCGCCGGCGAGCGCGCGCGGCAGACGGAGGGCGGGCATCGGACCCCCAACCCCGGGCGGCGGCGGAAGGTTGCGCACCGCCCGCGTACATTCAAGTTGACGCCTCCGTCATGTTTGCGATAACTTGACGCGGTGTCCGCTCCGGGTCCGTCCGCCGCTCACGACTTCGACTGGATCGTCATCGGATCCGGCTTCGGGGGCTCCACCAGCGCGCTGCGCCTCGCCGAGAAGGGGTACTCCGTCGGGGTCCTGGAGTCCGGCAGCCGGTTCGAGGACGACGAGTTCGCGAAGAACACGTGGGACCTGAAGCGCTACTTCTTCGCCCCGAAGGTCGGGCTGCGCGGCATCCTGCGCCTGTCGATCTTCAAGCACGTGACGATCGTGTCCGGGTCGGGCGTCGGCGGCGGCTCGCTCGGCTACGCGAACACGCTCTACGTCCCGCCGAAGGCCTTCTTCGAGGACGGGCAGTGGGCCGGGTTGAGCGACTCGTGGGAGGCGGAGCTCGCGGCGCACTACGCCGAGGCGGAGCGGATGCTCGGCGTCGTCACCTACGACGAGGACGACCCGGCCGACCAGGTCCTCAAGGCGCTCGGCGCGCACCTCGGCGTGAGCGACACGTACGGCAAGACGCGCGTCGGCGTCTTCCTCGGCGAGCCGGGCCGGACGGTCCCCGACCCGTACTTCGGCGGTGAGGGCCCGGCCCGCACCGGCTGCACCCGCTGCGCGCGCTGCATGGTCGGCTGCCCCGTCGGCGCGAAGAACACGCTGCGCAAGAACTACCTGTGGTTCGCCGAGAAGCTCGGCGTGAAGGTCATGGCCGAGCGCGAGGTCGTCGACATCCGGCCGCTCGGCGCCGCCGACGGCAGCGAGGGCTACGAGATCGTCACGCAGCGCTCCGGCGCCTGGCTGCGCAAGCAGCGCAAGGTCTTCCGGGCCCGCGGCGTCGTCGTCGCCGCCGGCGCCCTCGGCACGAACAAGCTCCTGCAGAACTGCCGCCTCGTCGGCGGCCTCCCGGCGATCTCGCCGCGCCTCGGCGAGCTCGTGCGGACGAACAGCGAGGCCGTCCTCACCGTGCGCCTGCCCGAGGGCGCGATCGGCGACCAGACCAAGCGCGTGGCGATCACGAGCTCGATCTACCCGGACGCCCACACGCACATCGAGACGTGCCACTACGGCGAGGACGGCGACGCGATGGGCATGCTCTACACCGTGCTCGTCGGCGACGGGACGAGCGTCACGCGGCCGCTGAAGTGGGTCGCCGCGATGCTGCGCCGCCCGGGGCAGACGCTGCGCACGCTCAACCCCCGCGGCTGGTCGCGCAACACGATCATCCTGCTCGTCATGCAGACGCTCGACAACGCGATCGCGCTGCGTCCCGTCAAGACCCGCTCGGGCCGCATCCGCCTGCAGACCGAGCAGGACCCCACGAAGCCGAACCCGACCTTCATCCCCGTGGCCAACCAGGCCGCCGAGTGGATCGCGAAGGAGTACGGCGGGATCCCGCAGTCGTCGCTCATGGAGGCCGTCGGCAACATGCCCACGACCGCCCACATCCTCGGCGGCGCGGTCATCGCGGGCTCGCCCGAGGAGGGCGTCGTCGACAGCCGCCAGCGCCTCTTCGGCTACGAGAACCTCCTGATCTGCGACGGCTCGGTCATCCCGGCGAACGTCGGCGTCAACCCGTCGCTGACGATCACCGCGCTCGCCGAGCGGGCGATCTCGCTCGTGCCGCCGGCGCCCGAGCGGGAGATCCGCGCGGAGCAGGTGGCGGCGGAGAGCGCGCCGCGCGCGAAGAGCGCTGAGGCGCCAGTTTGAGTCTCGAGGGGGGCGAGCGTCGAACTCCCTCCCCTATTGGGGGTGATGATCGACGCTCGCTTGCAGGAACTCGCACGACGCCAGGACGACCTCTTCGCGGTCTGGCAGCTGACCGGGTGGACCGAGAAGCAGGTCGCGCACCGGACAGCCGGACTCGAGCGCGTGCACCACGGTGTCGTCCGCCTCGGGCAGGCGCCGCTGACCCGTGCACAGCGGTGGCGGGCCGCCACGCTGACGACGCCGGGCAGCGTCCTCAGCCACGCGAGTGCGGCGGCCTACGAGGGCTACTGGCAGGACAGCGCGCTCGTCCCGATCATCACGCGGCCGGGGACGGGCGGCCCGGAGCGGATCGGGTCGCTGCTCGTCCTCCGCTCTCGCTCCCTCAAGGCGGACGACGTCGTCCGGGACGCGGGCCCGCCGCGCACCACCGTCGAGCGGACGCTCGTCGACCTGGCGGTCCACCTCGATGCCAAGCAGCTGCGGCGTGCGTTCCGGGAGGCCCTCCGCCTGCGGTGTACGACCGTGCCGCGGACGCTCGCGGCGCTCGAGCGCTACGCCGGACGCGCCGGGGTGGCCCGGGTCCGCGCCCCGGCCGAGCGCTATGCCCGGCTGCCGATCGGGCGCTGCAAGAGCGACGCCGAGGCGTACGCGCTCGAGCTCCTCGACGCCGCGCGGCGGCCGATCCCGCTCGTCAACGAGTCGCCGGCGGGGGCCGAGGCCGACCAGTGGTTCCCGGACCACGGCCTCGTCATCGAGATCGACGGGCCGGGGTTCCACCGGCTGAAGGACGACGATGCCCGCAAGACCGCGGCGTGGCGGGGCGCCGGCCTCACCCCGTGCGGCGGATCTCGAGCGACGAGGTGTACGACCACCCCGAGCGCTACCTCGCGCTCGCCCCGCCGCGGGTGCGCCGGACGCGAAGCACAACGTCGAACGTCGGATCACCGCCCCGGTAGGGGAAGGAGATCGACGTTCGTGGCCGCGGGCCGGCGGCGGCGGACGCAGCCCCGGTGCGCCGGAACGGCGGGGCGCCCGAGCGAGCCTCCGCCTGACAGACGGCCCGGATGGTGGGAGCATCGGCGGATGTCGACTCCCGGTGTCCTGCAGATCGACCGCGCGCGCGTCGCCGAGCTGACGGCACGGGAGGCGAAGGCGCTCGACGCGCGGACGCAGGGCTCGCTCGCGACGTACCGGCGGGCGAACCAGGTCCTCGCCGGCGGCGTCGCCTCGTCCTACCAGGCGCGCGACCCGTGGCCGATCTACCTCGAGCGCGGCGCCGGCCCGAAGGTCTGGGACGTCGACGGCAACGAGATGTGGGACTTCCACAACGGCTTCGGCTCGATGGTCCAGGGCCACGCGCACCCGGCGATCGGCGCCGCGATCAACGCGCGCTACGCGTCGGGGACGCACTTCGCGGCGCCGACCGAGGACGCGATCACCGTCGCAGCCGAGCTGCAGCGCCGCTGGGGCCTGCCGAAGTGGCGCTACGTGAACTCCGGCTCGGAGGCGACGATGGACGCGATCCGGATCGCGCGCGGCCTGACCGGGCGCGACACCGTCGTGAAGATCTTCGGCTCCTACCACGGCCACCACGACACGGTCATGGTCTCGATCGGCATCGAGTACGACCAGATCGGCGACCACGAGAACCTCGCCTCGCTCTCCTACGGCGCGGGCATCCCGCAGGCGACGGTCGACATGACGATCGCCGTCCCGTTCAACGACGCGGGGGCGATGGAGCGCCGGATCGAGCGGCTCATCGCCGAGGACCGCAAGCCCGCCTGCGTGATCATGGAGGCGGCGATGATGAACCTCGGCGTCGTCCTCCCGGAGGACGGCTACCTGCAGGCCGTGCGCGATCTCTGCACGCGGCACGGCATCGTCCTCATCTTCGACGAGGTGAAGACCGGCATCTGCATCGCCGCCGGCGGGGCGACGGAGAAGTGGGGCGTCAAGCCCGACCTCGTGACGCTCGCCAAGGCGCTCGGCGGCGGCCTGCCCGTCGGCGCGATCGGGGGCACCGAGGAGGTCATGTCCGTGGTCGAGGACGGCTCGGTCTACCAGGTGGGCACGTACAACGGGAACCCGCTCGGCATGGCCGCGACCCGCGCGTCGCTGCTCGAGGTCATGACCCCGGACGCCTACGCGCACCTCGACAGGCTCAACGAGCGGATCCTCGCCGGCTGCACCGCCGTCATCGAGCGCTACGGCCTCCCGGGCTATGCGGTCGGCGTCGGCTCGAAGGGCTGCGTGACGTTCTCCCCGACGAAGGTCATCGGCTACGAGACGTTCAAGGCGAACCAGGACGCGGCGATGGCCGACCTGGCCTGGCTCTTCAACATGAACCGGGGCATCTTCATGACGCCCGGGCGCGAGGAGGAGTGGACGCTCTCGGTGGCGCACACGACCGAGGCCGTCGACCGCTACGTGGAGGTCTTCGAGGAGCTCGCGGTCGAGCTCACGGCCTGACGGCACCGCGGCGCTCGCGCGGCGTCGTAGGCTGAGCGCATGCCGACGCGCGCGACCACCCGGGGCGAGGAGCGCACCTCCCTTGACGGCACGCACGCCGACGTCCTCGTCTGCGGGGCGAGCTTCGCCGGGCTCGCCGTCGCGCGGGAGCTCGCCGGGAGCGGGGCGGACGTCCTCATCGTCGACCGCTACGAGATCGGGGAGCGCGCGACGTCCGCCTGCGCGATCCCGACGCCGTGGCTGCGCGCCCTCGGGCTCGAGGCGGCCGGCCGCCAGGAGCTGCCGGACATGACGTTCACGACGCCGTCCGGCAGCGCGCGCTACCGCCTGCCGTGGAGCTGGACCGCGTTCGACTACCGCGAGCTCTGCCGGCTGCTGTTCGCGCAGACCGGCGCGCGCTTCGAGACGGCGAAGGTCGACGGCCGCACCGGCGCGGTCGTCCACACCGACCGCGGCGACCTCACCGCACCGCTCATCGTCGACGCACTCGGCTGGCGGCGGGTGCTCAGCGCCGACGGGGGGTACCAGCCGCCCGACGCGCCGCTGAGCCGCGGGCTGGAGGTCCACCCGCACCACCCGGCGCCCGACGACGCCCTCGACGTGTGGATCGAGCGGTCGGTCATCCGCGCCGGGTACGGCTGGCGGGTCCCGGCGGCCGGCGAGCAGCGCGTCGGCGTCGGCAGCTACGCGCCGCACGACCACGTGAAGGAGCCGACGAAGGCCCTGGCGCAGCGGCTCGACGTCGACGCCGTCCGCTACCAGGGCAACTGGTTCCCGCACCGCCTGCGCGCCGCGACCGAGCCGGGCGTCTTCTTCGTCGGGGACAGTGCGGGGCACTGCTTCCCGCTCTCCGGGGAGGGCATCCGCACGGCGCTGTACTTCGGCCTGGCCTGCGGACGCGAGCTGCGCGCGGTCGTCGAGGGCCGGCAGACGCCCGAGGCCGCGCTCGCCGCCTACCACGACTTCAGCGCCCGGCACGCGGGCGCGTTTCGCCTCGCGCTCGGCCTGCAGCGGCTGCTGCCGCGCGTCCCGCCGCGGGTGCTGACGGCGTTCCTCGCGCTCTTCGGCCGCCGGTGGCTCATCGACCGCTCGTTCGGGTGGTACCTGCGACAGGCGGACCCCGGGTACGTGACGGCGGGCGGGAGCGGCGGCCACGGCGGGCGCCCGGCGTGAGAGGGGCACGCGGGCGCGCCGGCGTCGCGGTCGGGCTGCTTACGGCGGCGGCGACGGCGACCGTGGCGACGGCGGCGCCGTCCGTCGCCCACGCCGGCGCGACGCAGTACACGCGCTGCCCGGCCGTCTCGGGGACGACCTTCGTCGGTGTCGCGCGGGTGCCCTGTGCCGACGTGACGGCGCTCGCCGCGGCCGTCGCGGCCGCACCGCGCGACGGCGAGGCGGCGGCGATCGCCGCGCAGGGCTGGGCGCCGCTGCGGGCGTCGCCCGCGTCCCGCCGCGACCGCGCCCACGACGTCGTCGCGGTCCGCGGCGCCGCGGCCGTCCGGGTTCGCCGCGCCGGCCCCGCCCCGAGCCTCGACGGCTGGCAGGCGGGCCGGGAGCTCGTCCTCGCCCGCTCGACGATCGTCGGCGGGCGCCCGATCCCGCGGGACGCCGCCTTCTGCACCTCCGCGTTCCTCGTGCGCCGGGCGGACGGCGGGCTCGGCGGGCTCACCGCCGCGCACTGCGGCGGCCTGCGCACGGACGGCACGGTGCAGCGCCGCAACGTCGCGCTCCGGCGTCCGCCCCAGCCGGGGATCGTCCTCGGCCGCGTCCGCCAGATCCTGTCGCGGCGCTACCCGATCGACGCGCTGCTCGTCGCGGTGCGGACGGGGGCGCACCGGACCGCCGCCAGCGTCGTCGACCGCGGCATCCGGCGGCCGCCGCTGCCGGTCGTGGGGACCGCGCGCACGCTGTCCGGGCGGAGGGTCTGCTTCACCGGCCGCACGAGCGGGCCCGACAACTGCGGGCGCATCCGCGGCTCGGTCGCCCGGCCGATCGAGCGCCTCTTCGCGCTGCAGGGGCTGCTCGTCCGGTGCACGACGATCCGCGCGCGCCACGGGGACAGTGGCGGCCCGGTCTACACCGCGCCCGGCCGCGACGGCGCCGTGCGCGCCGTCGGCATCGTCACGCTCATCGCCGGCCCGCAGGACCTCATGTGCTTCACGCCCGTCCGCCTGGCGCTGCAGGCGCTCGGCGCGTCGCTCGTCACCGAGCGCTGACCGCGCCCCCCGGGACGCGCCGAGACCCGATGGCAGCCCAACTGGGGGACGAAAAACGGGTTTCGGCGGGGTCAGGGGGTGGCGAGGACCGTGGCGGCGTGGTCGCGGGCGCCGGGCTCCAGGAGGCGGGCCATGCCCTCGGCCTCGGCCAGCAGCGCGCGCCGGTCGGCCGCGCGCAGGCGCCCGAAGGGCGTGAGCGTCACGGTCGCGACCTTCGCGGCGACGTCGACGCGCCAGGTCCCCGCGACCCGCCCGTCGACGAGGAAGGACGGCAGCACCCGGGCGCCCGGGCGGGAGACCGCGCGGCGCGCGTCCTCGTCCATGAGCCGGCTGCGGTCGTGGTGGGCGACGACGAGGTTGTCGAACTCGGGCAGCAGCCGGGGCGGCGCGGCCACCTCGGCCGGATCCGGGCGCGGCGCGTCCGGCAGGTCGAAGAGCTCGCGCCCGTCCTCGGCCGCGAAGGTCATCAGCTCGTCGCGCAGCCGGTCGAGCACGGCGCCGAGCCCCGTGAGCCCCGACCACGTCTGCACGTCGCGGACCGACGCCGGGCCGAACGCGGCGAGGTAGCGGCGGACGAGCGGCGCCGGGTCGGGATCGGCGGCGGGCTCGCGGCCCAGCGCATCCGCCGGCCGGGCGTAGGGCGGCTGCGCCGGCCAGCCCCAGCCGCGGCCCGACGGGACCTGCACGAGCTCGGTGTACGTCCGGGCGAGGTACCCGAGCGCCGACTCGTCGCCGCCGGGGACGAGCCCGGCCGCGACGTCGCGCAGCTCCTTCTGGGTCGCCGGGCCCGCGGACAGCCGGGCGCGGACCGCGGCGAGGACGGCCTCGCGGTCGACGGCCGCCACCCGCGCGCCCGCCATCGACTCGAACGCCCGCGCGACGCCGGGCTGCACGACGCGGCGGAAGGCGAGGTAGTCCGCCGCGGTGACGACGTGGAGCGTGTGGCGCATGAGCGTCGCCCGCACGAGCACGCCGTCGGCGGCGAGCGCCGCGACCGTCCCCGCCTCGACTCCGGTCACGCGCGACCACAGCCCCGCCGACACCGGCCGCGCGAACTGGGCCTGCAGGCTCACGAGCCTCGCGACCGCGTCGGCGACGCCGAGCGAGGAGCGCTCGAGCAGGAGCTGCCGGGCGAGCGTCGCCCGGTTCAGCGCCGCGGGGGAGAGGACCTCAGGCGCGGCCATCGCGCAGCAGCGCGCGGCGCACCTTGCCGCTCGTCGTCTTCGGCAGCTCGTCCGCGAAGTCGACGATGCGCGGGTACTTGTACGGCGCGGTCTGGTCCTTTACGTGGGCCTGCAGCTCGGCGGCGAGCGCCTCGGTCGCGGCGACGCCGTCGCGCAGGACGACGACGGCGCGGACGACGGACCCGCGCTCGTCGTCGGGGGCCGCGACGACCGCGGCCTCGGCGACGGCCGGGTGGGAGACGAGCGCGCTCTCGACCTCGAACGGCCCGATCCGGTAGCCGGAGCTGATGATGACGTCGTCGGTGCGGCCCTCGAAGAAGAGCCAGCCGTCCTCGTCGGCGTGCACGCGGTCGCCCGTGCGCCAGACCTCGGGCAGCGGCGTCTCGTCCCCGAGGTAGCCGACGAAGAACGTCGGCACCGTCGCGGGGTCGGCGACGAGCTCGCCGTCGTCGATCCACAGCCGCACGCCGGGCAGCGGGCGGCCCATCGACCCGGGGCGCACCGGCTCGCCGAGCGGCGCCCCGGTCAGCTGGCCCGTCTCGGTCTGCCCGTACCCGTCGCGGATGTGCAGCCCGGTCGCGCGGTGCCAGGCGTGGAGCACCTCGGGGTTCAGCGCCTCGCCGGCGGCCACGAGGCCGCGCAGGTCCTCGAACGCGCGCAGCGTCGCCCGCTTGGCGATGACGCGGTATTCGGTCGGGGCCATGCAGAGGACGTTCACGCGCTCGCGCTCGAGCAGGTCCAGACGCTCGGCGGGGTCGAAGCGCGCATCGTGCAGGAGCGCCGCGGCGCCGCGGATCCAGGGGGCGATGAAGACGTTGCGCGCGCTCTTGGACCAGCCGGACGCCGCCGTGCACCAGACGAGGTCGCCGGGCCGCGCGTCGAGCCAGTGCTCGGCCTGGACGTGCTGCCCGGTGAGGTAGCGCTGGGCGTGCAGGACGGCCTTCGGCGCCCCCGAGGTCCCGCTCGTGAAGGTGATGAGGCAGGGATCGGCCGCGGTGAGCTCCGCGGGCGCGGGCGCCGGCGCGGGCGTCCCGGGCTCCGGCCAGTCCATGACCCCGGGCCCCCAGACCGTCGGCCCGTCCCAGCCGGCCTCGCGCAGGACCGCCTCGTTGCGCCCGTCGGCGACCACCGCGGCCGGGGCCGTCGCCGCGAGCCGCAGCGCGAGGTCCTTCGCGCGCAGCTGCTCGGTGCAGGGGAGGACGACGTAGCCCTGCCGGAAGCACGCGACCATCGCCGCGACCCAGTCCGGCTGGTTGCCGACGAGCGTCATGACGACGTCCCCGCGCCGGACGCCGTGCCCGTGCAGACGGGCGGCCATCCGGGCCGCGGCGGCGGCCATCGCGCCGAAGGTGTGCTCGCGCCGGGCGCCGTCGCGGCTGAGCTCGACGAGGGCGAGCGCGTCCGGCGCGGCGGCCTCCACGACGTCGACGGCGAAGTTCATCGCGGGGAGTGTCGCACGCAGCACCTCGGGTCCGGAGACCGGGCGCGAGGGGCGTGATCGCGCCCGGTGGACCCGCGCGTAACAACAGGGCCGGGTCACCGGTATCGTTCCAGACCCTCTTTTCCCCGCCTGCGCGCCGGCACCGCCGGTGCGCTGCGGGTCCACCGACGCCAGGAGACAGACATGGCCGTGGCACCCTCGCCCTCGTCGGGCATCACCGAAGACCAGCAGGCGATCATCGAGATGGTCCGGCAGTTCACGGACGAGCAGATCATCCCGAACGCCGAGCACTTCGATCACGCGGACGAGTACCCGCGCGAGATCGTCGACCAGATGAAGGAGCTGGGGCTCTTCGGGATCACGGTCCCGGAGGAGTACGGCGGACTCGGCCTGGACCTCACGACCTACACGATGGTCGTCGAGGAGCTCGCCCGCGGCTGGATCTCGATCTCCGGCGTCATCAACACGCACTTCATCGGCATCTACCTCCTGCTGAAGTTCGGCACCGAGGAGCAGAAGCAGCGCTTCCTGCCGCGCATGGCGACCGGCGAGATCCGCGCCGCGTTCTCCCTCTCCGAGCCGGAGCTCGGCTCCGACGTGCAGGCGATCAAGACCGCCGGCAAGAAGGTCTCGGACACGCACTACGAGATCAACGGCCAGAAGATGTGGGTCACGAACGGCCTGCAGTCCGACCTCGTCTTCCTCCTCGCGAAGACCGATCCGGACAACCCGAAGCGCCACGCCGCGATGACGTGCTTCATCACGGAGAAGGCCGGCGGCGTCCACGAGAACGAGGGCGACTGGAAGGGCCTCATCGTCCCGCCGCAGCTGAAGAAGATGGGCTACAAGGGCGTCGAGTCCACCGAGCTCGTCTACGACGGGTACATGTGCCCGGTCGAGAACATCCTCGGCGGCGAGGACGCGGGCCTGAACAAGGGCTTCGCGCAGATGATGGACGCCCTCGAGGTCGGCCGCGTGAACGTCGCCGCCCGCGGCGTCGGCATCGCGCAGCGCGCCCTCGAGCTCGCGCTGAAGTACTCGCAGGAGCGCAAGACGTTCGGCAAGCCGATCTGCGAGCACCAGGCGATCCAGTTCAAGCTCGCCGACATGGCGACCCAGGTCGACGCCGCGCGCCTCATGACGCTCCGCGCCGCCCGCATGAAGGACGAGGGCATCCGCTCGGACCTCGAGGCCGGCATGGCGAAGCTCTTCGCCTCCGAGGCCGGGCGCTTCTGCGTCGAGGAGTCCTTCCGCATCCACGGCGGCTACGGCTACTCGAAGGAGTACGAGATCGAGCGGCTCTACCGCGACGCGCCGCTGCTCCTCATCGGCGAGGGCACGAGCGAGATCCAGCGCATGGTCATCGGCAAGAAGCTCCTGGAGCGCCACAAGCTCTAGGGGGCCGGGTCACGCCGGGCGCAGGGGCATGACCTCGGCGCCCAGCGGGGCCAGCGCGGCCCGCAGGACGGGCAGCGGGCCGCCGGTGGCGACGATCGCGCCGCCGGAGCCCGCGTAGTTCGCCGCGAAGCCGGCGAGCCGCGCCGCGCCGACGAGGGCGGTGTGGCGCGGATCCAGCGGCCCGAGCGCGGCGCGGGCGTCGAAGGAGCCGTCGATCGCGCCGGCGAGCGCGGCGTGATCGCCGCGCTCGGCGGCCGTGACCGCGGCGAGGCCGTGCTCCCGCAGCCGGGCCATGCCCGCGCGCACCGGCGGGTCGCCGGCGTCGAACCGGGCCCGGAGGCCTGCGTGGTAGCCCCCGGACGGCGTCCCCGCCGCGGGCGGCCAGGCGAGCAGCAGCGGGGGCAGGCCCGCGGGGTCGACGGCGCGGGCGGTCCCGAGGCCGCCGCGCGCGAAGTCCATCGCGACGAGGCCGCCGGCCGCCTGCACGACGCGGTCCTGCGGGCCGGCGGCGATACCGAGGTCCTCGGCCTCGACGGCGAGCGCGACCATCGGGAGCCCGGCGGACGGCAGCGGCGTGCCCGTCAGGCGCCCGAGCGCGCGGAGCGTCGCGATGACGATCGCGCTCGATCCGGCCAGACCGACCTCGCGGGGGATCGTCGAGCCGACCCGCACCGCGACCGGGCCGAGCGCCGCGCCGCCCGCGGCGGTGGCGCGGAACCGCGCGAGCGTCGCGTCCACGAGCGGCGTGCAGGCGGGCGGGCAGACGACGTCCCGCTCGGCTCCGGGCGCGGGCTCGACGAGCACCGACGCCTCGAGCCCGCCGACGCAGACGGCCAGCACGACGCCGCCGTACCCGTCGGACGGGTTGCCCGCGAGCGCGGCGCGCGCCGGGACGCGAGCGGTGGCGACGCCGGCGACCGCGCTCACGGCCCCTCCCGCAGGCGCGCGGCGAGGTGGGCGCGCAGGCCGGGCCCGAGCTCCGGGTCGTCGAGGGCAAGGTCCACGAAGGCACGCGCGTAGCTCGCCGGGGAGCCGACGTCGTGGCGCCGCTCGCCGGGGAGGAGGGGGACGGCGACGACGGTGCCGCCGTCCCGCAGGAGGGCGGCGATCGCGTCGGTGAGCTGGACCTCGCCGCCGGCCCCCGGGGCGGTCGCCCGCAGCGCGCCGAAGATCGCGGGGGAGAGGACGTAGCGCGCCGCGGCCGCCCAGCGGCTCGGGGCCGTCGCCGCGCCGGGCTTCTCGACGAGCCCGCGCACGGGCAGCACCCCGTCGTCGCCGGGGTCCCCGACCGCGACGATCCCGTAGCGCGAGACGGCGTCCGGCTCGACCTGCTCGATGGCGATCGCGGCGACGGCGCCGTGGGCCGCGAACGCCTCGGCCAGGCGGGTGACGACCGTCGCGCCGTGGCCGCCGCCCGCGCTGAGGACCGCGTCCCCGAGGGCCACGACGAACGGGCCGGCGACGGCGCCCTCGGCGCACAGCACCGCGTCCCCGAGCCCTCGCTGCACCGGCTGGCGGACGGCAAGGAAGGACACGGGGTGCCCGGCGTGGGGGTCGTCGAAGTGATCGAGGATCGCGCCCTTCCCGCGGCGGGTGATGAAGCAGACGCGGGCGATGCCGCAGACTGCGAGCTCCTCGACCACGTGGCCGACGACCGGCGCGCGGCCGACGGGCAGCAGCTCCTTCGGGAGCGCGCGGGTGAGCGGGGCCAGGCGCGTCCCCAGCCCGGCGACCGGGACGACGGCGTCCGTCACGAGCGATCGGGTCGCGGCCATCGGATCAACGTACCCGGCCCGCCCCCGGCGGCCACCCGCACTCACGACCTCTTCACGTCCGGTCGTTCACCAAAGATGCACACCATCCGGCCATCGGCGGGGGAGACGTGGTTTCCTTCGCCGCCTGCCGCTGCTACCGTGATCGTTGCGTACGCAAGGACCCGAAGAAGCCATGTCGACCGTCGAACCGCCCCCGTCACCGTCCTCCGCCCCGCTCGACGAGCGGGAGCTGCGCGCCTGGCGCGGCCTGCTCCGGGCGCACGCGTCGATGTGCAAGGCCCTCGACGCCGAGCTCGAGGCCGTCCACGGCCTGCCGCTCACGACGTACGAGGTCCTGATGTACATGCACGACGCGCCGGACCGCAAGATGCGGATGTGCGACCTCGCGGACTGCATCCTCCTCAGCCGCTCGGGGCTGACGCGGCTCATCGACCGGCTGCAGCGCGACGGGCTCGTCGCCCGCCAGTCGTGCACGAGCGACGCGCGGGGCGCCTACGCGGTCCTCACCGAGGAGGGCGCCAAGACGCTCGAGGCCGCCCGCGCGACCCATCTTGCCGGCGTCCGCCGCCTCTTCCTCTCCCGCTTCACGCCCGCCGAGCAGGAGTTGCTCGGGGATGCGTGGGAGCGCGTGATGCCCGGGGCCTGCACGCCCGGCGCGTGCGCGGGCCCGCCGCCCGGCTGCTGAGCGGCGCTACTCGCCGTCGGGCTCGGTGACCGCCGCGGCCCGCGCCTTCTCGCGCGCCTCGGCCCGCGCCACCGCGTCGCCGACGCGGTCCTCCGCGGCCTCCCGGCGACGGCGCAGCACGACGTAGAGCACGAGCCCGAACACGACCACCACGCCGACGCCGGCGTAGCCGACGGTCTTGATGATCGACTCCGCCTTGTGCCCGCCCCAGTAGGCGAGCAGCCCGAACGACGCCGCCCAGAGGATGCCGCCGAGCGCGTTGTAGAACGTGAAGATCGGCCAGTTCATCCGGCTGATGCCGGCCATCCAGGCGGCGGTGATCCGCAGCCCGCTGACGAACCGGCCGAGGAAGACGGCCTTCGGCCCGTGGCGGTCGAAGAACGGCTCCCCGATCTCGATGACGCGCAGCCGGTGGCGGGGGAAGGGGCCCGGCGCGGTCAGCAGGCGGCGGCCGTAGTGACGCCCGATGAGAAAGCCGACGTTGTCGCCGAGGATGGCGGCGGCGGCCGCGCACGCGATCACGCCTTCGATCGGCAGCTTACCCTTGCTCGCGAGGATCCCGGCGGTGATGAGCGCCGTCTCCCCGGGGACCGGAATGCCCATCGTCTCCACCGCGATGAGCAGGAAGAGGACCGGGAGGCCGACCTTGGAGGCGACGTCGACGATGGCGGCGAGGGACCCGATCACCCCACGTATCTAGCATGCCGCGGGATGACGCCGCTGAGGATCGACGCCCGCGACCCCGCCTCCCAGGCCCGCGCGGGGGTGCTGAGCACCGCCCACGGCGAGGTCCGGACCCCCGCGTTCGTCCCCCTGGCGACGAAGGCGACCGTGAAGGGCCTGCTCCCGCAGGAGGTGAAGGACCTCGGGTACGACATGGTCCTGGGCAACACCTTCCACCTCTTCCTCGACCCCGGCGACGAACGGATCGCGGGCTTCGGCGGCCTGCACCGCTTCATGGGCTGGGACGGCCCGATCGTCACCGACTCGGGCGGCTTCCAGGTCTTCTCGATGGGTCACGGCACGGTGGCGGACGAGATCAAGGGGCGCGCGCCCCAGGGCGCCGACCGCAACGGCAAGGTCCTCTCGATCGAGGAGGACGGCGTCACGTTCCGCTCCTACCTCGACGGCTCGCGGAAGTTCATGGGGCCCGAGACGTCGATGCAGATCCAGGCGAACCTCCACTCGGACCTCGCGCTCGTCTTCGACGAGTGCACGCCGTTCAACGTCGACCGGGAGTACACCGCCCGCTCGACCGAGCGCACGCACCGCTGGCTCGAGCGCTGCCTGACCTGGCACGACGCGCACGGCCCGGAGGACCAGCTCGTCTACGCAATCGTCCAGGGCGGCGTCCACGAGGAGCTGCGGGTCGAGTCGACGGAGCACGTCGCCGCGTCGCGGGCGCCCGGGGTCGCGATCGGCGGCTCGCTCGGTGAGAACAAGCCGCAGATGTACGAGGTGGTCGGCTGGTCGACGGCCGCGCTCGACCGCGTCGCGCCGGGCAAGCCGCGCCACCTGCTCGGCATCGGGGACGTCGACGACCTCATCACCGGCGTCGGGCTCGGCATCGACACCTTCGACTGCGCGATGCCGACGCGCCTCGGCCGCCACGGCGTCGCCCTCATCGCGGCGCCGGAGAAGCGCTGGCGCGTCGACCTGACCGCCGGCCGCTTCAAGGACGACGACGGCCCGATCATGGACGGCTGCCCGTGCCCGGCGTGCGCGGTCGGGCTGACGCGTGGCTACGTCCGCTACCTCGTCCACGCCCGCGAGCTCACCGGCATGCGGCTGCTGACGATCCACAACCTCGCGTTCGTCTCCCGCCTCCTGGCCGACCTGCGCGGCGCGATCCACGCCGGGCGGCTTCCCGAGGTGCAGGCGGCGCTGCGGGCCGGAGCGGCGCCGGGGACGTTCGGGCTGCCGGCGGCAACCCGCGCGACGGCCTGAGGCGCGCGCTCCGCCCCGGTGGCGGCGTGTCCATACGCACCGCCGAAGCGTCCTCCGCCGGGCCGAACCGGCCATCGCCTCAAGCCGTGCCGTCGCCCCGCCGATGGCCGAGGCATGAAGACGAACGTTCTGACGGACGCGCGCACCCCGTACATCGACGACCCGGCGCGCCTGTGGGCCCTGGCGGCGGCCGGCCTCCCGGCCGAGGCGCTCGAGCCGGCGCTCGACCGGCTGACCCGGCTGGCCGCCACGCTCACCGGCTCGCCCACGGCGGCGCAGGCCGTGTTGCTCGGCATGCTGGACCAGCGGGAACCGTGCCTGGCCAGGCACGTGCGCGAGGTGGCGGTGCTCGCCCGGGACGTGGCGGTGCACCTCGGGCTGGAGGCGTCCGTCGTCGAGGACGTCATGCTCGCCGCGAATCTGCACGACGTCGGCAAGCTCGCCATCTCCGACGGCATCCTCGAGAAGGCGGGCCCTCTCGACGAGCAGGAGTGGGCGATGATGCGCCGCCACACCCTCTTCGGCGAGCGGATCGTCGGCGCCGCGCCCGCGCTGCGCCGGGTGGCGAAGCTCGTCCGCTCGAGCCACGAGCGCTGGGACGGAGCCGGCTATCCCGACGGGCTGGCTGGCGCGGCGATCCCGCTGGGCTCGCGGATCATCCTCGCCTGCGACGCCTACGACGCCATCACCTCGGAGCGGCCCTACGCGGCCTCCCGGACCCCCCGCACGGCGGAGGCCGAGCTGCGCACGCATGCGGGCGGGCAGTTCGATCCCTCCGTGGCCGACGCCCTCATCGCCGTCCTCGAGTGCCGCCGGGAGCTCGCATGACGTCGGCGACCCAGGTCCCGCCGCCCGCCACGGCCTTCCCGGCCGGTCCGGTGCTCGACTGCCTCGCCGACGGCATCATCGCGACGGACGCCGTCGAGCGGCTGATCGTCTACGCGAACGACGCCGCGTGCGAGATCACCGGCTACGCCCGCGAGGAGCTCCTGGGGCGCAGCCCCGGGCTCCTGCAGGGCCCCGCGACGGATACGGAGCTCGTGCGCCGGCTGCACGAGGACCTCGCCGCCGGACGGAGCTTCAACGGGCAGACGACGAACTACCGCAAGGACGGGACCCCGTTCACGATGGAGTGGTCCATCTCCACGCTGTTCGGTCCGGACGGCGATCCCGAGTTCCACGTCGCGGTCCAGCGGGACGCCACGCTCCCGGCCCGCCGGTTGCTGGACGCCGAGCGCACCGCCCACACCGACGCGCTCACGGGGCTGCCCAACCGCACGCACCTGGATCGCGTGATGGAGGGGGGCACGTGGTTCTCCACCCGGGCGCGCTCGGCCCTCGTCATCGATCTCGACCGCTTCAAGCAGATCAACGACACCCACGGCCACCTCGTCGGCGACGAGGTCCTGCGGCTGTTCTCGCGCCGGCTGACGGAGTGCCTGCGGAGCGAGGACCTCGTCGCCCGCTGGGGCGGTGAGGAGTTCTGCGTCATCATCCTCGGGGGCCACGAGCAGGCCGCCGTCGTCGCGCAGCACATCGTCCGTGCGGTCGCCGCGCGTCCGTTCGCCACGTCCGCAGGTGAGCTCGTCGTGACGGCGTCCGTCGGCAGCGCCTCGGTCACCGAGGAGCGCACGACGGTCAGCGAGCTCCTGCGGGCCGCCGACGGCGCCATGTACAACGCCAAGCGCCTCGGGCGGGGTCGCGCCGAGCACGCGTGACGGGCGGCCGGCGAGGCCGGCGCCCACACCGTTCAGCGCGTGTTCGCGCTCACGAACCGGTCGATCGAGTCGACGATGTTCGTGACGCGGTCGCCGGTGATCCGGCGGAGGCTCACGGCGCCCTGGTCGCTCGAGGTCGCGACGACGGCGGCGGCGCCGCCGGCCGCGAGCAGGACGAGCACGAGCAGCGTGCCGAGCGTCCGGCGCAGGCGGCCGCGCCGCCGGCGGGCGGCACGCAGCGCGGCGGCCTCGGCGGCGGCCTGGGCCTTGCGCTCCCGGCGTGAGAGCTTGCCGGGGGACGGCGGAGGCGCGGCCGGGACGTGGGCGTCGGTGCGCGGGTGGCGCGGCGCGCGCGGCGGGCGCTGGGCGCCGGAGACCGCGGTGCGCTCGCCGGTGTGGGCCGCGGCGCCGGCCGCGCCCGCGAGGGCGGAGCCCGAGACGACACGCGTCGCCTCGGTGCCGGGCATGACGGCGCGCGTGCTCGCGGTCGGGTCCGCGACGCCCTGGGCTCCGTCGGCGATCGCGCGGGCCATCGCCTCGGCGCTCCCGAAGCGATCGGCGGCGTCGAGCGCGAGGGACCGGTCGACGGCGAGCGACAGCTCCTCCGGGATCTCCGGGTCGAGCTCGTGGAGGTACGCGGGCGCCTCGCGCTGCTGCTTGAGAGCGAGCTCGGTGAGCGACGCGGCCTCGTAGGGCAGGCGGCCCGACAGGAGCTGGTAGGTGACGACGCCGAGCGCGTACAGGTCGGCCTGCGGGCCGGCCTCCTCGCCGCGGGCCTGCTCGGGCGCGAGGTAGGAGGCGGTCCCGAGGACGGACCCGACCTGGGTGATCGACGACTCCTCGGCGTGGGTCGCCTTCGCGATGCCGAAGTCGGCGAGCTTCACGACGCCGTCGTCAGAGCGCAGGAGGTTGCCGGGCTTGACGTCGCGGTGCACGACGCCGTGGCGGTGCGCGTAGGCGAGGCCGGAGCAGGCCTGCAGGACGAGGTCGACGGCCTCGCGCACCGACAGGCGGCCCTCCTCGCGGAGGATCTCGGCGCCGGAGCGGCCGCGCACGACCTCCATGACGATGTAGTGGCGACCCGAGGCCTCGTCCAGTCCGAAATCGAACACCTGCACGATGTTCGGGTGCACGAGACGCGCGGCGGCGAGCGCCTCGCGCCGGAAGCGGGAGACGAACTGGGGGTCGTCGGCGAGGTGCTCGGCGAGGAGCTTGACCGCGACGTACCGTTCCAGGCGGCGGTCCAGCGCGAGCTGCACGGTGGACATGCCACCGACGCCCAGGCGCTCGCCGAGCTCGTACCGGTCGACGATGAGGGAGCCGGCCATCAGAGGTGATACACCGGAACGTCCGTTCGGTCACGGCACGTCATGGCGTCGGTGTCGTGTCGGTCCCGGTCGGCGGCGTCACCCCGCCGGGGTCGGGCACGGGGGTGGCCGGCGTCGTGGCGGTGGTCCCGGCGGTCGGGCTCGCGCCGCCGCCCTGGCCCGGATCCGTCGTCGTGCCGGTCGTCGTCGTGTCGGAGGTTGTCGTGTCCGTCGCGGTGGTGTCGGTCGTCGTCGTGTCCGTCGTCGCCGTCTGGGACGGGACGGTCTCCGCCGTCGTGGCGATCGTCTGCTGCGTCGTCGTCCCCTGCGCGGCGCACTCCCTGTCCGCGCGCGACGACAGCTCGGAGATGCCGCTGAGCAGCCGGCTCTTCAGCCGCGCGTCGACGCTCGCCGGCAGGTCCTGGACGGCGCTCTGGGCCTGGGCGACGTACTTCCTCGCGACCCCGCAGTCGCCGGAGTCGACCGCCTGGCTGATCTGCGCCAGCGACGCCTTGATGGCGCCCGCGTCGCTCGCCGGGATGAGCTTCGAGCGGTCGCCGCAGCCGGCGAGAAGCGCGGCGCCGACGCCGAGCAGGAGCGCGCAGAAGTGGGGGAGAAGGCGCATCGTCACTGACCGTACTGAAGGCGGTCGGCGAGCGAGTCGGGCAGGCCCGCGGCGCGGATCGCGGCCTGCGCGCCCGCGATGTCGTAGGCCGAGCGCCGCCAGGTCGCCTCCCACGTCGAGGTGTCCAGCGTGAGCCACGCCGCGCGCGGGTCGCCGTCGCGGGGCTGGCCGACGCTGCCGGGGTTCAGGAGCCATTCGCCCCCCGAGACGTCGGTGACGGTGCCGTGGTGACGGATCGCGCCGGTGGCCGGTTGCCCGCCGCGCCGGCCGAACGCCCCGGCGACGTGGGAGTGGCCGACGATGCAGACGCGCTGGGCGGCGCTGTTGAGGCAGAGGTCCGCGAGGGCGGCGGTGATGACGTACTCCCAGACGGGGTGTCGCGGGCTGCCGTGGTACAGCCCGACCGCGTCGCGCTCAGCGAGCGACTGCAGGGGCATGAGCGCCTGGACCGACGCCGCCGACAGCGTCCGGGCGGTCCACTCCGTCGACTCGCGGGCCCGCGGCGAGAAGTCCTCGATCGACAGCCGCCCCACCGCGGCGAGGTCGTGGTTGCCGCCGAGCAGCAGGTCGCAGCGCTCGACGGCGAGCGCGACGCAGGCGTCCGGGTCCCCGCCGTAGCCCACGACGTCCCCCAGGCACCAGACCTCGTCGACGCCGAGGGCGTCGGCTTCCGCGAGCACGGTGGAGAACGCCTGCACGTTCGCGTGGATGTCCGAGACGACGGCGGCGAGCACGAGCCCTTCAGGGTACCCGGGGCGGGCCTCGTCCCACCGTCCAGCCCGCTTCAAGTTCTGGAGTGTGCTGACGAACACGGGACCATGGAACCCTCGCGCATCACGCGCTGGACCACGGTCGCCGGCCTCTCGATGGGTGCGCTCGTCGCGCTCGCGATCTGCGCGGCACAGGCTCCAGCGGCCACCAGCGGTGAGCTCGTCACCGGCACGACCCTCGGGACCCTGTCCCTCGTCGGCACATCGGCCACGTTCACCACGAACTTCTCGCCCGGCGGCACCGCGACCGCCAACGGCGCGCTCACGGCGACCAACACCGCCGCGAGCTCCACCCTGACGGTGGGCGACGCCGGCACGGGCGCCGGGCACATGGTCAAGGCCGGCACCGGCTGCACCGGCAGCGACGCGCAGCTCACGAACGCCCTGTCGGTCGCCGTCACCGGGACCGGGTTCTCGTCGGCGGGCGCGAAGTCGATCCCCGACGCGGCCTCCCCGGCCACGGTCGCGACGGCGGCCGCGCCCTTCAGCGCGGCGGTCCTCACGACGGCCTACAGCCAGGTCCTCCCGTCCGCGCAGGTGATGCTCACCGGGTGCGTCTACTCGCTGACGGCGACGTACACGCTCCAGTAGCCGGCGCATGCCGGGCCGTCACCGCCTCGCCGTCGTGCTCGTCGCGGGCGCCGTGCTCCTCGCCGGCGCCGCGCGGGCGTCCGCGCTCTCGCTCGGCGTCGGGACGGGCGCCACGCTGAGCCCGTTCCGCCCGGGGCAGACGGCCACCGGCAGCGGGTCGCTCACGATCGTCTCGCTCGGGGCCTGGACGCTCACCGCCGAGGACGACGGTCCGGGCGCCGGCCACATGGTCAAGGGCGCTGCCGGCTGCACCGGCAGCTCCGCCCAGACGACGAACCAGCTGACCGTCGCGGTCACCGCCCTCGGCGTCACCTCCGCCGGCGCCAAGGCGATCGGGGCCACCCCGGTCCAGGTCGCCAGCGGGGGCCTCACCGCCGGCCTGCTCATGACCACCGCCTACTCGCTCGTCATCCCGTCGGCCCAGACCCTGCTCACCGGCTGCGCCTACTCCGAGACCGTGACCTACACCGCCCAATGAGCCTCCGCCGCCCCCTCGCCTTCGCCGCCGTGGCGCTCGGTCTCCTCGGGCCGTCCGGGCTGCCCGCGCCGGCGGCTGCCGCCGGCGGCTCGGACCACGGCACGTTCTCGATCGGCCCCTCGCGCCGGAACGTCGTCGCCCGCCCGCCCGTCGCGCTCGTCCCGACGCGCGTGAGCAACTCCACGCGCCAGCCCTACGACGTGAAGGTCTTCCCGGTCGTGCTGCATCAGCAGCTCAGCGGGGCGTTCGCGTTCGACGAGACCGCGGACGCGCTGCGCACGGCCCGCACGATCCTCGGGGTGGGCCCGGCGCGGTTCCGGCTCGCGCCCGGCACGGCCCGGATCGTCAAGGTCGACTGGAACCTCCTCCCGCTGCAGGCGCACGCGGCGTACGTCGGCATCGTCTTCCAGGGCCAGCCGCGCCTGCCGGGCGGCCCGTCGGTCCCGGTCATCAGCCGTCTGCTGAGCATCAACCTGCTCCGGCTTCCGGGGCATCATCACCGCAGCGGCCGCTTCACGGCGCTGCACGTCGTCCAGGTGGGGCCCCGCGCGCTGCAGCTCATCGCCCGCGTGAAGAACACCGGGGACGTCGTCGGCGTCCCGCAGCACGGGCGCTTCGTCGTGCGCGACGCCGGCGGCCGCGCGGTCTCCGGCGGGCACTGGACCGGCGACGTCGTCGTCCCGGGCGCCGAGCGCGAGTTCCCGATCGAGCTGCGCCGGCGGCTGCCGGCCGGCGAGTACACCGCGCGGGTCGCGATGCGCTTCGGGCCGGGGCACGACCGCAAGGTGCCCGTGCGCTTCCGCCTCGCCTCCCCGGGGACGCTCGCCGCGCCGGCGGTCGACGTCACGGCCTTCGGCGCCCACGGCGAGGTCGGCGGGGCCGCCCGCGTCAGCGCCCGGGTCCGGAGCACGGGCACGGCCATGGCCGGCGTCGACCTGGGCCTGTCGGTCTTCCGCGTGACGCGCGGGACGCCGGAGACGCGGCCGGTCGCCACGCGGCGGCTGCGCCTCCGCGACATGAGGCCCGGGACGACGAGCCGCGTCGGCGTGGGCCTGGCCGGCCCGCTGGCCCGGGGCAGCTACCACGTCGTGGCCCGCTGGCGGGACGCGACCGGCACCGCGCAGATCCTGACGACCGACTTCGCGGCCGCGCCGCACCGCTCCCTCGCCGCCCGCGTCCACCGGTTCCTGCGGCTCCACGAGGGCGCGATCGGGGCCGGGGTAGGCGCCGCGGTGCTGCTGCTCCTCCTGCTGGTCCTGTGGCGCCGGCAGCGCCGCCTGGAGGACGAGCTGCGCCGCGTGAAGGCCGAGCACCACGCTGGGGCCCCGTCCGCATAGGGTTGGGGCGCCATGCGCCTCACCGTCCTCGCCGTCGGCCGGCTGCGGCCCCCGTACGCCGACGACATCCAGCACTACGAGAAGCTCCTCGGCCGCTACGCGCGGCTCGAGCTCGTCGAGGTGCGGGAGGACGAGCAGGTCGCGCGCCGCATCCCGGAGCGGGCGTACGTCTCGCAGCTGCACAGCGAGGGACGCACGTACGACTCGGTCGCGTTCTCCGCCTTCCTCGAGGAGCGGCGGATGTCGGGACGCGACCTGTGCTTCGTCATCGGCGGGGCGTACGGGCTGGACGACGTGCAGGGCGCCGACCACCGCCTGTCGCTCGGGCCGATGACGCTGCCGCACCAGCTCGCGCGGGTCGTCCTTCTCGAGCAGCTCTACCGCGGGCACAAGATCCTCGCCGGCGAGCCCTACCACCACTGATGCAGCGGCCCCCCCGATGAGTCCGCTGCACGGCGAGCTGAGCGTCTTCGCCCGGCGGATGAGCCTGCTCGGCGCCGTCATCCTCGGCCTCGTCGCGGTCGGGACGCTCGGCTTCGTGCTCACCGAGGACGAGACGGTCTGGGCGGCGTTCAACCGCTCGCTCGACGTCATCGCCACGACGGGCTCGATCCCGGCCCCGACCGACACCGGCGGCCAGATCGTGAAGGTCGTGCTGACCCTCCTGGGCGTCGGTACGCTCTTCTACGCACTGGTCACCGTCGCCGAGTTCTTCGTCGCCGGGCACGTGGGGGAGCTCCTCGCCGACCGGCGCAACGCGCGCATGCTCGCCGGGATGACCGACCACCACATCGTCTGCGGATACGGCCGCGTCGGCCGTCAGGTCGCCCGCGACCTGCGGGCGGCCGGGGCGCGGTACGTCGTCATCGACCCGGATCCCGTGAACATCGAGTCCGCCCAGGGCCAGGTCGGTGTCCGCGCGATCCTCGGCGAGCCGTCCGACGACGTCTCCCTGCACAACGCCGGCATCGAGCGGGCGAAGGCGATCATCGCCTGCGTCGACTCGGACGCGGAGAACATCTTCATCACGCTCACCGCCCGGGAGCTGCGCAGCGACATCGTCATCGTCGCGCGGGCGTCGGTCGACGGGTCGGAGGCGAAGCTCCGCCGGGCCGGGGCCGACCGCGTCATCTCGCCTTACAAGTCGAGCGGGACCGAGATGGCCCGCTTGGCGCTGCACCCGCAGGTCTCCGGGTCGGTCGACCACATCTCGGACGACTACCGCGTCGAGGAGATCGAGGTGGCCGAGGGCGCGGAAGGGGTCGGGATGGCGCTCGCGGACGTCCGCGGCGGCTCGATCATCGCGGCGCTGCGGCGCGACGGGCGCTTCCAGCCGCAGCCGCCCGGCGACACGGTGCTGCGCCCGGGGGACGTCGTCGTGGCGATGGGGACGCCGCAGACGATGGACCGCCTCGAGAACCTCTTCGCCTGACGACGGCGCGGCGCCCCGGGCAACTATCGTCCGGGGCATGGACGACGCGCACGCGAGCACCCCGGTCGACGACCTTCGGGCCGCCGTGCTGCGTGCCGCCGCGGCGCTCGGGGCGACGCCGAAGAGCGCGCCGACGCTCGAGCGGCCCAAGCAGGCCTCCCACGGTGACTACGCGACGAACGCCGCGATGCTGCTCGCCGGGGCGCTCAAGGCGCCGCCGCGCGACGTCGCCGCCCGCCTGGCGGACGCGATCGCCGTCGAGCTGGGGGACGACCTCGACCGCGCCGAGATCGCGGGGCCCGGCTTCCTCAACCTCTTCCTCGGCGACGGGTGGCACGCGCGGGCGCTCACCGACGTCCTCGCGGCGGGCGACGACTTCGGCCGCGTCGCGCCGGACGCCCCCGGCCGCGAGCGGATCAACGTCGAGTTCGTCTCCGCCAACCCGACCGGGCCCGTCCACGTCGGCGGCAGCCGCAACGCGGCCCACGGCGACGCGCTCGCCCGCATGCTCACGTTCGTCGGCCACGACGTGCACCGCGAGTACTACGTCAACGACTTCGGCTCGCAGATCGTGAAGCTCGGCGAGTCGGTGCAGGCGCGGGCGCGCGGGGAGGCCATCCCCGAGGACGGCTACCAGGGCGCATACGTGCAGGAGATCGCCGACCAGCTGCCGGGGGCCGCCGACGGCGACCTCGCCGAGGTCTCCCAGCAGGCCGTCGCCCTCATGATCAAGCGGGTGAAGGCGTCGCTGAGCGCGTTCGGCGTCGAGTTCGACACGTGGTTCAGCGAGAAGTCCCTCCACGAGCCCGGCCCGGACGGCGCGCCGTCCCGGGTCCAGCACGCCTTCGACGTTCTCGCCGAGCAGGGCCGCACCTACCGGCACGAGGGCGCGCTGTGGCTGCGCACGACGGAGTTCGGCGACGAGAAGGACCGCGTCCTCGAGCGCTCGAGCGGCGAGCACACGTACTTCGCGAGCGACATCGCCTACCACCAGGACAAGCGCGAGCGCGGCTACACGCGGCTCATCGACCTGTGGGGCGCCGACCACCACGGCTACATGCAGCGCATGCACGCCGCGTACGAGGCGCTCGGCGGGGCGCCCGGTGACCTCGAGCTGCTCATCATGCAGTTCGTCCACATCGTCGAGCGCGCCGCCGACGAGGAGACCGGCGCGGAGGAGACGACGCGCGTGAAGATGTCCAAGCGCGCCGGCGAGTTCGTCACGCTCGACGAGCTCGTGAGCGAGATCGGCGTCGACGCCGCGCGCTGGTTCCTGCTCGCCCGCTCGCACGACACGACGATGGACCTCGACCTCGACCTCGCGCGGTCCGAGTCGGCCGAGAACCCCGTCTACTACGTCCAGTACGCGCACGCCCGGATCGCGTCGATCCTCCGCCGCAGCGAGGTGACGCCCGACCCGGTGATTCCCGAGGGCGTCGCCCTCCACGCGAGCGAGCGGGCGCTCGTGCAGGCGCTGCTCGCGTTCGGCCCGGCGGTCGCCGACGCCGCCGGCCGCCGCGCGCCGCACCGGCTCGTCACCTACGTCCTCGAGCTCGCCCAGACCTTCACGGCCTTCTACCGCGACTGCCCGATCGTCGGCGACGAGGCCGAGGCCTTCCGCGCCGCCCTCGCCGGCGCGACCCAGCACGTCCTCGCCACGGGCCTGGACCTGCTCGGCATCAGCGCGCCGGTCGAGATGCACCGCGAGGACGCGGCGGTGCCGGGGCCGGCGGCGAGGTAGGGGCGCTTCGGGGTCTGCCGCGGTCTCGGGTCTGCCGCGGGTCTCGGGTCTGCCGCGGGTCTCGGGTCTGCCGCGTGGTCCTACGGCGATCCGGGGCGCAGACGGCGGCAGAGACGGCGGACGGGAGTTGCCGCGAGGATGCGCCCGACGAACGGGTCGCTGAGCCGACCGTTTGTCGGGCGAACCGCACGAAGTGCGCGTATGTCGTGGACTTCGTGCGGGTCCGGGTCGGCGGCAACGCCCGTCCGCCGTCTTCAGACGCCGTGGGCGCCGGCGCCCTCCAAGGCGCAGGCGGACGCCCGACCGGCCCGACGGCGACCCCCTACCGGTTGAACACGTCCAGGCCCACGCTGTTGAGCGCGTCCTGGGCGTGGCGGTTGAGCACGGTGAGCTCGCCGGTGACCATGAGGAGGCCCATCCCGATGAGGATGAGGCCGGAGACGAAGGTGATGATCGCGTAGTGCTCGCGGATCCAGCTGAACGCGGTCGCCATGCGGTCGAACGCGACGGCGGTGAGGAGGAAGGGGACGGCGAGCCCGGCCGAGTAGAAGGCGAGCAGGACGCCGCCGTGGCCGACCGTGTCGCTCGTCGCGGCGGCGGCGAGGATCGAGCTGAGCGTCGGCCCGACGCAGGGGGTCCAGGCGACGGCGAAGGCGAGGCCGGCGACGACGGGGCCGCCGCTGCCTGCCTTGGCCATCAGGGCCTCGGGGCGCCACTCCTGGTTCAGCCGGTCGACGAACGGGGTGAGGAGGAAGAAGGCGCCCATCGCGATGATGAAGCCGCCGGCGACCTTGTCGAGCGTGTCGACGTGGTCACGGAGGGTCGAGCCGAGGCCGGTGGCCGTCATGCCAAGCGCGACGAACATGACCGTGAAGGAGAGGCAGAAGATGACCGCCGGGCCGAGCACGGCGCTCACGCCCCGCTCCTTCGTCTTGATGTCGACGAGCGAGACGCCGGACACGGCGCTGAGGTACCCCGGGACGAGCGGCAGCACGCAGGGCGAGATGAAGGAGATGAAGCCGACGGCGAACGCGGCGAGGATCGTCGTGTCCCCGGCGCCGGTGGACGCGGCGAGCACGAGCGAGGACCCCATCAGATGCCCGCCCGGCCGAGCTCGTCGTCGAGGCGCCGCAGGTCGTCGGGCGCGAGCTCCGGCACCTTCGCGTCCGGCCCCTGGTCCGGCAGGCCGGAGCGGCGCCGCCAGCGCGGCAGCGTCAGCGCGAGCAGGAGGCCCACGCCGCCGACCGCGCCGATCGGCACGAGCCACGTCGTGATGTTGAAGCCGCTCGTCGGCGGGTCGGCGAGGACCTCGTTGCCGAGCTCGCTCTTGAGCCGGTCCAGCACCTGCTGCTTCGTCAGGCCGAGGGCGATGAGGCGCCGGATCTCCTTGCGCTCGTCGTCCGCCTGCGGTGAGTTCGCGATGTTCAGCGGGACGTTGCAGGTCACGCACATGACCTCGTCCTCGATGTCGTTGAACGACGCGCGGGGCGTGGCCGCGGACGCCGGCGCGAACGCCGCGACCGCGAGCACGAGGGCGACGAGGGCCCGGAGGGCGCGGCGTGCGCTCATGTGCTGCTCGCCCGGGCCTGCGCGATCGCGTTCTGGAGGAACTTCTCGTCGATCTGGCCCCGGCGGAGGGCGACGACCCGGCCCTTGGCGTCCAGCACGAACGTCTCGGGGACGCCGGTCGACCCGAGCTTGCGGTAGAGCTTGGAGTCGAGGTCCCGGACGCTCGGGAACGTGTAGCCGTACTTCTTCGCGAAGGCCATCGACTCGTGCGGGATGTCGTTCTTCGTGACGCCGAGGAACGTGCCCGCGTGGTCGGCCGCGAGCTTGGCCTGCTCGCGCTCGAGCAGCGGCGCCTCGGCGGCGCACGGCTCGCACCACGAGCCCCAGATGTTCACGACGACGATCTTGCCGCGGAAGCTCGCGACGGACGTCTTGCCGGACCCGTCGATGTTCGGCATCGCGAGGGTCGCGCCCGGGAGCTGCGGCAGACGGCCCTTCGCCACCGCGTCGTCGAGGGTCGTGTCGGTCCCCTTCACGGCGACGCCGTAGACGAGCAGCGCGACGAGGGCAGCGGCGACGACGAGGGCGACGGAGGGGACGGCGGAGCGCTTCATACCTGTCCTAGAGGGTACGGGCCGGGCCCGCGAGACGGCTCTGCGAGGCGTCGGCGAGCGCCCAGGCGGCGCCGCCGGCGATCGCCGAGACGAGCGCGACCGCGGGCCACGCCCCGAGCGGATCCGCGAGGAGGTGCGACAGGACGAAGACCGCGACGTAGATCCCGAGCAGGATCCACATGCGCCGGCTTCCCGCGCGGGCGCGCCAGCGTCGCGCGCACCAGCCCGCGCCGGCGATGAGGACGAGCCCGCCGAGCGGGCGCACGCCGGTCGCCTGGGCGACCGCGAACCCGAGCGCCAGCGAGCCGGCGGCGACGGGCCAGGTGGGCGGATCGGCGTCTCTCACCCCTGCCACGGTACCGGTGGAGGGCGGCGATCACGCCACCGGGGCGCCGACCGGGCGCCCGCGGACCGCTCAGGCCGGGTGTACCGGGCCCACGAGCAGCGGGGCGACGATCGGCGGCATCCGCGGCCAGCGGGCGTCCTGCAACGCGCCGGTCTCGAAGCCGGCCCGCGTGAGCGACGCGCGCGTGTCCCGGTTGCAGCGGCAGCCGTAGCCGAAGGCCTTCCACGGCTTCTCGAGGCGGTCCTGCCAGCCCGAGAGCCCGGACCCGTCGGCCCGCACGTGCTCGATGAGCAGCAGCCGGCCGCCCGGCCGCAGGACGCGCCGGATCTCGGCGAGCGAGCCCGCGACGTCGTCGACGGTGCAGAGGACGAGCGTGCTGACGACCGTGTCGAAGCTCGCGTCGGGGAACGGCAGCGCCTCCGCGCCCGCCTGCACGACCGTCGGCCGGCGCGGGTCGCCCGCCGCGACGCTCCGCAGGCGGTCGGCCATCGAGGGCTCGGGGTCGGCGAGCGTCAGGCGCGTCACCGCGGCGGGGTAGGCCCGGAGGTTCAGCCCGGTGCCGGCGCCGACCTCGAGGACGTCGCCGGAGGCCTGGGCGAGGATCGACCGGCGGAGCTTCGCCATGCCCGAGCGCTCGCCCCAGGCGAGGAACGGGTCGTAGATGGCGGTGAACAGGCGGCCGTACAGGGACATGGGACTCCGGGGATCGGGGGGACGCGGTCATCCTGGCAACCGCGCTGACAGCCTGTCAACACCCGGCCCCGCGCGCGGTGCGGCGAGGTACCCTTGGCGCATGCCCGCTCGCCGGCCGCCCGCCCGCTCGGCCCCGCTCCACGTCGTCCCGGCGCTCGGGGAGGCGGCGCCGCTCGCGGTCGTCACCCGCTTCCTCGACCACCTGGCCGCGGGCGAGCTCGACGCGGCGGCGGACCTGCTGGCGGGCGACGTCGAGTACGTCAACGTCTCGCTGCCGGCGATCCGCGGCCGCGAGCGCGTCCGGAAGGTCGCCAAGGCGACGCTCGGCCGGCGCGCCGCGGGCTTCGAGGTCTACGTCCACGCCGCGGGGACCGACGGGGCCGTCGTCCTGAACGAGCGCACCGACGCCCTGACCTACCGGCGCTTCCGCGCCCAGTTCTGGGTGTGCGGGCGCTTCGAGGTCCACGACGGGCGCATCACGCTCTGGCGCGACGCCTTCGACTGGGCGAACGTCGTCACCGCGAGCCTCCGCGGCCTGCTCGGCGTCGTCGTCCCGGCCGTGCGGGCGACCCCGCCGACCCGCTAGGCGCGACGCTCGGGGCCCGCGACCCGCCGCAGCAGCTCGGCGGCCGACGCGCGGACCTCGTCCAGCGGGCGGCCCTCGTCGACCGCCATGAGGGCCTGGTGCATGATCCCCGATGCGACGAGCCGCGCGACCGGCACCGGGATGGGGCGCACGCCGAGCTCCGGCTCGTGGCGGTGGGCCTCGTCGGCGAGGTGGCTGATGGTCTGGGCCGCGCGGTCGTTGACGCTCGCCAGCAGCCGCAGTCCGCGCTCGCCGGTGAGGTGCAGCTCGCGGACGAAGCTGCGCATGATGAGCGGGTCGCGCTCGACGAGGTCGAGGTAGACGCCGATCGCCCGGTTCAGGCGCTCCTCCGCCGGGCCGCCGGCCTCGATCGCCGCCGCGATGCCGGTGACGATCCGCAGCGAGACCTCCTCGAGGACGGCGAGGTAGCAGTCGACGGGGTCGGTGAAGTGCTCGTAGAAGGTCCGGCGGGAGACGCGCGCCTCGCGGACGACGTCGGCGAGCGTCGTGTGCTGGAAGCCCTTCGCGCGGACCGCGGCGGTCATGCCCTCGAGCAGGCGCGCGCGGTGGTCCTCGGGCGCGGCGGGCGCGCCCGCGGGGGCGGCCGGGGCAGTGGCGTCGTCGGTCCGCGGCCGGGGCATCCGGCCCCAACGGTACCGGAGCGCACGGCATCCTCGACAATCCTGGTACTGAACAGTACCATCACCGGCCATGAGCCTCGCGACCCTCAGCCGGCCCGCCTCCGACGACGCAGCCGCCGAGGTGCTCCTCGGCATCGCCCCGCCGTCACCCGCCGGGCCGGTCGGCCCGGAGGTCCCCCTGAACCCGCCGCCCCGGGTCGACCTGCCGGCCGCGGTCTCGACGGCGCGCTTCCTCCGCCGCCAGCTGCCGCACCTCTTCCACTCCTGGCGGACGACGGGCGACACGTTCGCCATGCCGATCCTCGGGCGGAGCCCGCTCGTCTTCGTCACCCACCCCGACCACGCCCGCTCGCTCTTCACCGCCCCGCCGGAGCTCGTGCCGTCGATCACCGCCGAGTCGCCGCTGCGCCCGATCCTCGGCGGCAGCTCGGTCCTCACCGCGAACGGCCCGCGGCACATGCGCCAGCGGCGCCTGCTGCTGCCGCCCTTCCACGGCGAGTCGATCGCCGCGTACGAGGCGGCGATCGCCCGCGTCGTCGACGAGGAGCTCGACCGCTGGGCCGTCGGCGACACGTTCGCGTCCTCCGCCCGCATGCAGGCGGTCACGCTCGGCGTGATCATGGCGGGCATCTTCGGCGTCGAGGGCGAGCCCGCCGAGGGGACGCCGGAACGTGCCCTGCGCGACGCCACGCGCAGCGTCCTCGCCCACACCGAGCGGCCCGCGTGGCAGCTCGTCGAGATCATGAACACGGGCAGCCCCGAGCCCCGCGGGATCCTGAAGCTCGTCATGGACCGCGTCGACACGCACTACCTGCGGGTCATCCGCGAGCGGCGTGCGCTCCCCGAGGCCGAGCGGGGTGGCGACGTCCTCTCGCTCCTGCTGTCGGTCACCGACGAGGACGGCCAGGCGCTGACCGACCGCGAGATCCGCGACGAGCTCATGACGCTCGTGCTCGCCGGGCACGAGACGACGGCGAACCAGCTCGCCTGGGCGCTCGAGCGGCTCGTCCGCACCCCGCGCGCGTACGACGCGCTGCGCGACGCGGTGCGCGGCGGCACGCCCGAGGAGGCGCGGCGGTGGGTCGACGCGACGATCCACGAGACGATGCGCGTGCGGCCGGTCATCATGGGGACCGGGCGCCGCGTGCAGTCGGCGTGGCGGCTCGGCGAGTTCGTCGTCCCGGCGAACACCGTCGTCGTCGCCGGCGCGGTTCTCATCCACCACCGCGAGGACCTCTACCCGCAGCCGTTCGCCTTCCGCCCCGAGCGCTTCCTCGGCGTGAAGCCCGGGACGTACACGTGGCTGCCCTTCGGCGGGGGGACGCGCCGCTGCCTCGGGGCCGCCCTCGCGATGGCCGAGCAGCGCATCGTCCTGCGCCGCATCGCCGAGCGGCTGGACCTCGCGGCGCCCGATCCGCGGCCCGAGCGCGAGCAGCACCGCAACGTCACGATGATCCCGCGCGAGGGCGGCCGGGTGACCGTCCGCGCGGTGCGCTGACGCGTTACGGTCTGCGCATGACCGACGAGGAGACCACCGAGGACTACGGCAAGCGCCGCCTGACGTGCCCCTGCGGGGAGACGTTCCACGAGGAGAGCGAGAACGCGCTCGTCGAGGTCGTGAACGCCCACCTGAAGGCCGAGCACCCCGGCCACGAGTACACCCGGGATCAGATCCTCTTCATGGCGACGTAGCCGCGGCGGCCGCCGCGACGGCGGCCAGGCGGCGGGTGGCGATGTCGATCGCCTCGGGGTTCTCGTCGATGAGGACGTACCCGCGGCCGTGCTTCGCCGCGACCGCGCCCAGCGTCCCGCTCCCGCAGAAGAAGTCGAGGCAGCGGTCGCCCGGCCGGGTCGACGCGAGCACCATGCGGCGGACGATGCCCTCGGGCTTCTGCGTCGGGTAGCCGGTCTTCTCGCGGCCGCTCGTCGGGACGATCGTGTGCCACCACACGTCGGTCGGGAGCTTGCCGCGCGCCGCCTTCTCGGGGGTGACGAGGCCAGGGGCCATGTACGGCTCGCGGTCGACCTCCTCGGCGTCGAAGTGGTGGCGGCCCGCCTCCTTGGCGTAGACGAGGATCGTGTCGTGCTTCGCGGGCCAGCGGGTCTTCGTCCGCGCGCCGTAGTCGTAGGCCCAGATGATCTCGTTGAGGAAGTTCTCGCGGCCGAAGAGCTCGTCGAGGAGCAGCTTGCAGTAGTGCGCCTCGCGGTAGTCGATGTGGAAGTACAGCGTCCCGCTCGGGGTGAGCAGGCGGTGCGCCTCGGCCAGGCGCGGCGCGAGGAAGGCGAGGTAGTCCTCGAAGGCGTCGCGGTAGGAGGACTGCGCGAGCAGCCGGCTCGCGTACCGCCGGCCCGCGAAGCCGGTGCGGTCGCCCTCCGGGTCGGGGGCGGTCGCGAGCGTGCGCCGTGTCTGCCGCGCCCCGGTGTTGAAGGGCGGGTCGACGTAGACGAGCTGGAAGCTCGCGTCGGGCAGCGTGGGGAGGACGGTGAGGTTCTCCCCGAGGATGATGCGGTCCGCGCTCGGCTCCACGGGCCGGAGGGTACGGCCCGCGGCGGCGTGCGGGCGCGGGTGCGGACCCGGGCAGGGATGGTGGCCCGGCCGCGGCCCGGGCTTCTTCAGGCCGGTGGACGAACGTCCGATGCACGCCTCCCCACTTGTGCCGATCACGGGGGCATGCCCACCGAGAAGCTGATGCCGCAGCTCACCACCGACGAGACGGTCGCCGCCGACCGCCTGTTCGAGGAGCTCCTCGCCGAGTTCGGCGGGGCGACCGTGCGTGGCCTCGACACCGCTCGCCGGCCCGTGTCCGCGGCCGAGACGGCGACCGCGCGGACCGAGGTCGCCTAGCCGGTCCCCCGGCCCCTGTCGCCGCCGTGGGCGGCGGCGGCGCCGGCCGGGGCCGGGGGGTCCGGAGCGGGCGCCGCGGCGGGGGTCGCAGCGGGCGCCGCGGCGGGCGTCGCGGCCGCGCCGGGACCCGCCGGGGCGGGCGGCGGGGTGCCTGACGCCGCCTCGGGGCGCGTCGAGGCGCCCTGGGAGGCGGAAGAGGGGACGGCCGGCGCACCGGCACCGACCGGCGTCGGGTGCGTCTGCGCGGGGCTCGGGGCCGAGGCCCCGGGCGCCGTCGGCGCTCCGGACGGCCCCGCGTGGCGGTCCGCGTTCGCCGTGCCGCTCGGCGTGGTCGGGGGCGCGGTGGCCGGCGCAGCCGGGGCGGCCGGTGCGGCGGGCGCGCTCGGAGACGGCGCGGGGGTGCGCACCGGCGCGGCGGAGGTCGCAGGCGGGCCCGCCGGGCCCGCCGGGCCCGCCGGGGAGAGGGAGCTCGCGGGGCCCGGCGCGGGGGCGGGGGACGCGACCGGGGAGCCGCCGCCGGAGGGGGCGGGGGGCGGCGAGGGGCTGCCGGTCGCGGCGCCGGCGCCGGACGCGGCCGCGGGGCCGGGGATCGCCGCCCGGCCGGCCCCGAGGAGGGCGGCGGCGCCCGCGGCGCCGCGGTGCCCGGGCACCGCCGGCCGGGCGGCCGGCGTGAGCGCGGACGGGAGCCCGGTGACGGCGGGGAGGGCCGGCGCGGCGCCGCGCGGCTGCGCTCCGCTCGTCGCGACGTGCGCGACCTCGGCCCCGCCCGCGACCGCGGTCGCGCCGGCGACCAGGACGACGGCGGCCTTGACGGCCAGCACCGAGGTGACCGTCCCCGTCGACATCGCGCCTCCCGCACCGGCGCCGAGCGCGGACGCCCCGGTCCCGGTGGTGCCGCCCGCCGCGCCCCCGAGGACGCCGTGCGCGAGGGCGCCGCCGCCCGCGAGGGGGAGCAGCGGGGCGAGTGCGGCGAGGTCCGCCGGCCGTGAGCCGAGGGCGAGGTCGAAGGTGCGGCAGCCGGCGCAGGCCCGGATGTGGGCGCGCATCCGGCGGCCGCGCCGGACGCGGCCGTCGCCGTCCGAGAGCGTCCGCTGGACGTCAGCGCAGAGCATGTCGCGGCCCCTGGCGCACTCGAGCAGCGCCTGCCGCGCCTCGAAGATCGTCTGCTTGACCGCGCGCGCGTCGGTCCCGAGGACCGCGCCGATCTCGGCGTGCCCGAGGCCGTTGAGCTCGCGCAGGACGAGGGCCTGGCGCTGGCGCTCCGGCAGTAGCTCGAGGTCCGCCCACAGCTCCGCCAGCCGCCGGCGCTGCTCCACCTGGTCGCTCAGCGGCCGGTCCGGGGCGGCCACCCGCACGTCGAGCTCGTCCGTCGGCCGGCTCCGGCGGACCGCGTCGATCGCCTCGTTGTGCGCGATCCGGAAGAGCCACGGGCGCAGCTCGAAGTCCCGCTGCTCCGTCGCGAGCGCGGCCAGCGCCTTCACCATCACCGACTGCAGCACGTCCTCCGCCAGGTCGCGGCTGCGGACGATCGACCGGACGTAGCGCGAGAGGTCCGCCCGGCACTCCCGGTAGACCCGGTCGAACGCCAGCCGGTCGGCCCGCACCTCCGCCGACCGGACGGGGACCCGGGCCGAGCGCAGCCCCGGGCGCCAGGTGAGCGACGCGGGGGTCACGGACACCGTCCATGCACCGACAACGCCGCCGGGCCGTCTGAGTCAGGCCGTATCACCGGCGTCCCCGATCACTGGCCGATCATGACACGGCCCGGCCCGGCCGGACACCGGCGCTTCGGCCAGGCGCCGGTCAGCGCGGGGCGTCGGCGAAGCTCGCCACGTGCAGGCCGAACGCGTCGACGAGGGCGCGCGCCGCCGGGTCGGTGAGCGTCGCGAGCTCCGTCTCGCGGGGCTCGCGGTAGGCCGAGCGGAAATCCGCGTCGACGTACCCGGGATGGCAGCCGATCTCCGTCCAGCCCTCGTGCACGTCGTGGTCGAAGACGTAGCGCAGGGCGTCGACGCTCACGTGGGAGAGGTCGTCCACGCCGGGCTCCCACTGCGCGTAGAAGCCGCCGACGTAGACGACGGGGGAGGTCCCGCGCAGGGGCAGCCCGAGGCGCGCGGCGAGCTCCTGTGCGAGCGGCTCGACCTCGGGCTGCCGGTGCACGTGGTGGTGGGAGTCCAGGTGGGTCGGGGGACGGCCGAGCAGACGCTCGCACGCGGCGAGCTGCCGCTCGAGCTCGGCCCGCACCGCCACCGGGTCACCGAGGTCGACGGCCGGGGCACGGACGCCGTCAAGGTCCCAGTGCAGGCCGACGGCGAGCGCGGGCTGCGTCGCGGCGAGCGCGGCGGCCTCCTCGGCGGCGGGGGCGTCGACCATGAGGCTCGTGCTCGTCAGGAGCCCCTCCGAGTGGCAGCGGACGATGCCGCGGTTGATGCCGGGGGCGGCGCCGAAGTCGTCGGCGTTGAAGATGACGGTGCGGCTCATGGGCGACCGATCATGGCGGCGCGCGTCATCCGCTGCCCTGCCGCGGGAGGCCGGCGAGCTCGAGCGCCCCGGCGAGGAGGCGCTCGGCGTCGAAGTGCGTCCGGGCGAGCTCGCGGGCGGCCGTGGCGTGCCGCGCGTAGTCGCCGCGGACCGCGCGCAGCGCCGCCGCGGCCTCCTCCGGCGTCGTGACGGTGATGATGCCGAGGCCCGTCGGGAGCAGCTCCTCGACGCCGGTCGACTGCAGGACGACGGGGCGCCCGGCCGCGAGGTAGCAGGCTGAGCGGTCGCTGAACCAGCCGCTCCGCGTCCCGACGTAGCCGCCCTTCGCGCAGGAGAACTCGCCGAGCGAGCCGGCGACGTAGTCGCGGTAGCGCTCGGGCGTGGAGACGATCGCCGGGTCCGTCAGGCGCCAGCCGCGCTCCAGCAGCCGCGGCCGGTCGGGGTCGTCGTCCTCGATCGCGAGCGCGAGCTCGATCGTCTCGCTCGCGAGCTGCGGCAGGTCGAGGAAGCGCTCGAACTCGTCGACCTTCGGCCCCAGCGTCTCGCCGCGGAAGTCGAGGTAGCCGTAGTCGCGCCACGCGGCGATCGTCGTGAAGGCGTCCGTCACGACGGGGACGCCGGTCGGCCACCAGTCGGGGATGACCGGCGGCCAGAGCGGATGCCAGTCGATGCCGCAGGTCGGGATGGCGCTGCGCTCGGTGCCGACGTTCATCCCGACCGTGAAGTACACGTCGTGCTCGCCGAAGATCGTCACGGGCTCGCCGTCCTCGGCCCACAGGTGCGTGTACCCCGGGTCCTGCTCGATGAGCAGCCGCGGGCGGACGTCCTCCAGCAGCGGCCACGGTTCGGCGCGGTAGTGCGCGGCGAGCGACAGGAGGCCGTCCGCCCGGGCGGCGAAGTCCGCGACGGCGCTCGACGAGAGGCCCACATGGCTCTCGCCGGTCGCGGCGTCGAGGAGGGCGGCGCGCTCGGGGTCCCACCAGCCGTCGACGAGGGTGTGGAACGTCGCGACCGCCTCCGGCGTGGGCGGCTCCTCGAAGTACTCGAGGAAGAGGACGTCGTGGCCGAGACGGCGCAGGCCCTCGAGGATCTGCAGCACGTGCATCGCGTGCCCGCCGCGGCCGAGGACCGAGGGCCCGACGAGGTCCTCGACGGCGATCAGGCGGGCCATGGGCCCCGGCGGACGACGCGGGCGGGGTTGCCGGCCACCGTGCTCCCGGCGGGCACGTCGCCGGTGACGACGGCGCCCGCCGCGACGATCGCGCCGGCGCCGATGCGGGCGGGGCCGAGGATCGTCGCGCGGGCGCCGATCCACACGTCGGCGCCGATGTCGATCCGGGCGCGCAGCCGCGGTGCCCGGGCCGGGGCGTCGATGTCCGGCAGGGCGTGGTCGGGGTCGCCCTCGCCGGGGCCGCCGGGCGGGACGGCACAGGCGTCGTCGGCGATGAGCACCTCGTGCGCGATGAACGTGTGGTCCCCGACGCGGACGGTGCCGCTCGTCGCGAAGACCGCCCCGACGACGGTGCAGAAGCGGCCGATGCGGACGACGCCCTCCGGGCCGAGGTCGAAGTGACAGCCGTGGTAGACGCCGGAGTCGTCGCCGACGGCAACCGCGACCGGACGGCGGCTCGCGCAGTGGACGAAGGCGTGGGCCGAGTGCAGGAAGGTCCGCTCCCCGAGCTGGACGTTCGGCGGCAGCGGCCGGGGGTACCAGTCGTGGGCGAGCGTGGGCGCGGCGGCGGTCATCGGGTCACCGCTCCTCGCCGTCGGCCGGCCGGGCCGGGTTGCCGCTGACGGTCGCCCCGGCGGGCACGTCGCGGGTGACGACGGCGCCCGCGCCGATGCGCGCGCCGGCGCCGATCTGCACGCCCTTCAGGACGATGGCGCCGATCCCGATCCAGGCGCCGTCGCCGATGCGCACGGGCCGCGCCACGAGCGGCGCGCGCCGGGTGGCGTCGCCGTGGGGGGCGCTCGCCTCGGCGTCGCGGTGGCGCGCGGCGGGGTCGGTCGGGTGGAAGTCGCAGTCGGCGATCGTCACGCCGTAGGAGACGGTGACGTCCGCGCCGATGTCGACCTGCTCGGCGGCCATGATCACCGCGCCGACGAGCGTCGTGCCCGCGCCGACGGTGACCCGGGCGCCCGGCTCGAGGTTGAACGTCGTCCACCCGAAGACGCGGACGTCGTCGCCGAGGACCACCGCCGGCGTGCGCGTGCTGCGGCAGCGCTCGAAGCACTCGGGCCGCTCGATCCACGCGCCCGCGCCGAGCGCCACCATCGCGCCGAGCTCGCCGTAGTCCCAGTCGCCGGTCGCCCGGCCCACGTCGTACGCCATCGCCTACACCCCCGCGTCCTGCAGCAGCCGCCCGAGGACGACCCCCGCGTCGAAGTACTCCCGGGCGATCGCCAGCGCGGCGGCCCCGTGCCGCGCCGGGTCGCCCGCCACGTCCTCGAGCGCCGCGACCGCCTCGTCGGCGGTGCGGAAGCTCAGCAGCCCCTCGCCGGTCGGGAGGACCGCGTCGAACCCGGTGTCCTGCACGACGACCGGCCGCCCGGCCGCGAGGTACGTCGCGGTGCGGTCGCTGAACCAGCCGCTGCGCAGGCGCACGTTCTGGTCCTTCGCCGCCGTGAACTCGCCGCCGGAGGCGCGGATGAAGGCGCGGTAGGCCTCGTGGTCGCCGGAGAGGTCGCGCGCCGGCCGCACGCGGAAGCCGGCGGCGCGCAGGCGGGCGAGCGTCGCCCCGTCGTCGAGGGCGAGCGCGAGCTCGATGCTCGCGCCGACGCGGGCGGGGACGCCGAGGAGCTTCTCGAACTCGGCGCTCTTGCTCCAGCGGTACGTCTCCCCGCGCCACTCGATGTCTTTGTGCGGCTGGTCCCAGCTGGCGATCGTCGTGAACCGGAACCCGTCGGGGTCGGCGATCGCCCCCTTGGCGCTCGCCCGACCGGATGCGCCCCCCGGCAGGCCGTCCGGCCGCCACCAGTCGAGCACCACCGGCTGCCGCGTCGGGCGGTAGTCGAAGCCGCCGGTCGGGATCTCGCAGCCGTCGGTGCCGATCCGCTCGCCGAAGGTGAAGTGGTGCGTGTGCGCCGCGAGGATGTCCCGGGTGGACCCACGGCCCTGGTCCAGCTCGAGCTGCGGGGTCACCGGGTCGGTCTCGAGGTAGATCCGGACGGGGACGTCGAGGTGGGCGTCGTGCAGGATCGTCGCGCCGCTGAGGTTCAGCAGGACGTCCGCCTCGGCGAGCAGCCCGTCGAGCCGCGCGGCGAGCGGACCGTGGATCTCGCCCTCGCGCGCGGCGTTGACGAACGCCCACCGCTCCCCGAAGCCGTGTGCCGCCAGGACCGTCCCGAGCCGCGCGGCGGCGCCGGTCGCGTCGTCGGTGATCGTCTCGAGGTCCGGGTCGTAGGGCCAGTTGCCGGTGTCCTCGAGGTAGGTGACGTCGTGCCCGAGCCGGCGCAGCCCCTCGAGGTAGTGGAGGACCTGCCAGGCGACGCCCGCGAAGGGCATCTGCGCGAGCGCGCCGAGCACGACGATGCGGCGGGCCTCAGACACGGACGGCCTCCCCGAGGAGGGCGCCGAGGACATCGGGTCCCGGGCCGCCCGCGACGTGCCACTGCTCGACGCCGAGATGCGCGGTGCCGAGGTCGTCCGGGAGGGTCGCGAAGAGGTGGCCGCGATCGATCTGGGTGCGGTGGGCGCGGAGCGCGCGGAGCTTGCGATCGATGACCTCGCTCACGTCGACGCGCGTGAGCGGGAGGCCGTCGGTCGGCGAGCCGAACGCCTCCGGCTCCAGGCCCCACAGCGACGCGGGCAGCCCGCGGGCGGCGGCGGCCGCGACGAGCGCGCAGGCGGTCTCCGGCTCCCAGCACGCCTCGTAGACGCACGGTCCGCCCGGTCCGGCGAGCGCGGCCGCGCGCAGAGCGATCTCGCGGGCGGCGATGTGGTCGGGATGCCAGTAGAGCCCGTCCGGCGCGAAGGTCAGCAGCGCGGCCGGCGCGAGCGGCGCCAGGACCGCGGCGACCTCGGCGGCGGCCGTCTCCACGTCGACCCAGGGCAGCTCGCCGTCGGGGTGGTGCAGGCAGCGGGCCCAGCCGGCCCCGAGGTGGGTGGCCGCCTCGGCGAGCTCGCGCTCGCGCACCTCGCCGAGCGTCGCCGGCGTCGCGAGGCGCGGGTCGCCGATGGGCCCGAGCTCCCCGCGGGTCAGCGTGAGGATCCCGGTCGGGACGCCGGCGCGCGCGGCGAGGGCGAGCGTCCCGCCGGCGATGAGCGACTCGTCGTCGGGATGGGCGACGAGCGCGACGATGCCGCCGGTGCGGGAGCGGGGCGGGACGAGGAGCGCCATCACGCCACCAGCCGCCGGTAGAGGGCCTCGTAGTCGTCGACCATGCGCTGCAGGCCGAAGCGCGCCTCGGCGCGTGCGCGGATCGCGTGGCGGTCGAGGGCGAGCGCGGCGGGGACGTGACCGGCGAGGCCCTCCCAGTCGTCCGCGACGAACCCGCTGACGCCGTGCTCGACGACCTCGGGGACGGCGCCGCGGGCGGTCCCGAGGACCGGCGTCCCGCAGGCCATCGCCTCGATCATCACGAGCCCGAACGGCTCGGGGTAGGTGATCGGGAAGAGCAGGGCGGCGGCGCCGGCGAGGAGCCGGTCGCGCGTCGCGTGGTCGACCGGCCCGACCCAGCGTACCCGCTCGCCGTCGAGGTGCGGCTCGATGCCGTGGTCCTCGCCCTCGACCTCGGGCCCGGCGAGGACGATCGGCAGCCCCGCGGCGCGGGCGATGCGGATCGCGTCGAGCGGGCCCTTGTCGGGCAGCAGCCGGCCGAGGAAGAGGAGGTACTCGCCGGCCTCGGGCGAGAACGGGAAGGCGGCGACGTCGATGCCATGCGGGATGACGGTGACGTCGAGCCCCGGGCCGAGCTCCCGCCGGTGGTGCTCGGACGCCGCCGTGAGATGCACGGTCGGGGTGCGGCGCTGCGTCTCGCGGACCTCGGGTGAGGAGTCGACGTGCTGCGTCTCGACGAACGGGACGCTCGTGAGCCGCGCGAACGGCAGGGCGAAGTGCAGGTCGTGCGCGTGGATGACGTCGTGCTCGCCGGCGTGGGCGAAGGCCGCGGCGGCGTTGACGCTCTCGGCGAACTGCCAGTCCCACAGGTGCTCGTCCTCGTCGTACCCGATGGGCCGCTCGGCCCGCAGCCGGGCGGTCGTCTGCGAGTCGCCGGTCGCGTAGAGCGTGACGTCGTGGCCGCGGCGCACGAGCTCGTCGCAGAGCGCGCCGACGAGCTGCTCGATCGAGTCGCCCGCCCCGCGGCGGACGGGCTGGGCGACGGGGGCGATCTGGGCGATCCGCAGGCGGCGCGCGTCAGGCATCGTCGCCGCCGGCGGTCGTGTCCGCGACGCCGGACAGCGCGTCGTGGTCGGCGATGTCCATCTGGCGGTTGTAGAGCGACGCGTACAGCCCGTGGTTCGCGAGCAGCTCGGCGTGCGTGCCGTGCTCGACGATGCGGCCGCCGTCGACGACGAGGATGCGCGAGGCCCGCCGGATCGTCGACAGCCGGTGGGCGATGACGAACGAGATCCGGCCCTCCATGAGGCGCTCGAGCGCGTCGAGGAGCGCGCCCTCGGTGCGGGCGTCGAGGGCGGACGTCGGCTCGTCGAGGACGAGCACCGGCGCGTCCTTGAGGAACGCCCGCGCGATCGACAGGCGCTGCTTCTCGCCGCCGGAGAGGGTCGCGCCGCGTTCGCCGATGAGCGTGTCGTAGCCCTCGGGCAGGCGGCTGACGAACTCGTGCGCGTTCGCCGCGCGCGCGGCCCGCTCGATGTCCGCGCGGGCGGCGTCCGGGCGGCCGTAGGCGATGTTGTCGGCGATCGTGACCGGGAAGATGAAGGGGTCCTGGAGGACCATCGCCACCTGGCGCCGCAGCGACTGGTGGCGCATGTCGCGCAGGTCGACGCCGTCGATCGTGATGCGGCCGCTCGTCGGGTCGAAGAACCGGACGAGGAGGTTCATCATCGTCGTCTTGCCCGCCCCGGTCGGGCCGACGATCGCGATCGTCTCGCCGGGCTCGGCGAGGAAGTCGACCTCGTGCAGCACCTCGCGGCCGGGCTCGTAGCCGAAGCTCACGCGGTCGTAGCGGATCGGACCGGTGACCTTCGCCTCCTTCGCGTGCGGCCGGTCCTGGATGTCGGGCTCGAGCTCGAGCAGCTCGCTCACGCGGTCGGCCTCGGCGGCGGCGCCCTGCACGGTCTGCGTCGTGTGCGTGATCGAGTCCAGCGGGTCGTAGAGCGAGCCGAGGTAGGAGAGGAAGACGATGATCGTGCCCGTCGTCAGCTCGCCCTTGAGCGCGAGGTCGGCGCCGACGTAGATGACGCCGGCCGTCCCCACCGTCGTGACGAGGCCGGCGAAGAGCTCGAACCAGAGCCCGGCCACGGTCGAGCGGACGTAGGCGACGACGGTGCGGTCGGCGTACGCGCGGAAGCGGCGCACCTCGTGCTCCTCGCGGGTGAACGCCTGCACCGCGGGCATCGCGCTGAGCGACTGCTCGACGACGTTCATCATCATGCCCTCGAGGTCGCGCTGCTCGCGGTTGCGGTCCTTGATCGGGCCGCCGAGCACCTTGATGACGATGAGGAAGAACGGCGTGATGCCGAGGGCGAGCAGGGTGAGCGTCGGCTGCAGGTTCCACATGACGACGAACATCGCCACGAGCGTCACGAGCGCCTGGACGGCGGGGACGAGCGCGTCGGCCACGAGCGTGTTCACGCACCAGCAGTCGCCGGTGACGCGGGAGATGAGGTCGCCGACGGGCCGCCGGTGGTGGAACAGGACCGAGAGGCGTTGCAGGTGGGCGAAGAGGTCGGTCGCGAGGCTCCACGTCATCCGCTGCCCGAGGAGCAGCGAGTTGTACGTGTAGATCATCTGCGTGAGCGTCCCCAGCAGGAAGATGAGGATCGTCCCGACGGCGACCCAGACGAGCAGCCCGTGCTTGCCGTCGACCCCCGGGAGGGCCTTGAGGACGCCCGGGATCGCGTGGTTCCCGAGGACGTTGTCGACGACGAGCTTGATCGGCCACGGCCGCAGCAGGTCGAGGGCGATGTTCGCGAGCATCGTCGCGATGAGGATGAGCAGGCCGCGCCAGTGCGGCCTGGCGTAGCGCAGCAGCCGGGCCTGGCGGCGGAAGGACCCGGTCGCGGGCGCGGCGGGGGGCGCGGCAGAGGCCTCCATCACGCCACCGGCGCGAGGGGCGGGGCGGGCGCGTGCGGCGTCTGGATCGCCATGACCGCGGTCGCGACCGCCGAGGCGGCCTCGGTGACGATCCGCAGCGCGAACATGACCGCGAGCAGCCCGAGGACGGCGGCGGCGACCGGGGCCCCGTCGGCGGCGGCGGCGAGCGCGAGCGTCGCGGCGAGGGCGTTCATGAGCAGCGCCGGGCGCGAGTACGTCGGGCGGCAGAGCGAGCGGACGAGCTGGCGGCCCTGGCCGTGCTCCTCGACGAGCGTCGTGATCCGCACGCCCGCGAGCGTGCCGCCGCGGACCTCGAGGTCCCACGTGTCGAAGTCCTGGCCGTGCCGGACGATCGCGCCGAGCGCGACGAGCCGCTCCTGCAGGCGCCCGAGCTCCTCGAAGGGGTCGCGCCACTCCTCGTGCCAGGTCTCGAGCGTGCGGCGGGACGGCCGGGCGCGCCCGGGCCGGCCGCGGCGGCGCCACGGCGTCAGGCCGTGGCGCAGGCGCCCGTCGAGGCGCAGCAGCGGCTGCAGCAGGTGCAGGAGGGCGGCGAGCCCGCGCCGGCTCGCGCGCGCGGTCACCGGCAGGTCGCCGGTGGGCAGCCGGGCCTGCGCGACGATCGTGACCGCGCGGACCGACAGCAGCCCCGCGATGACGGCGAGCACGGGGAGGGCGAGGAGCAGCGGCGACCAGGCGGCGCCGAGCACCGCGAGGAGGATGAGGCCGCCGATGCCGAGGTACGCCTCGGGCATGAGCAGGACCGCGTCGAGGCCGCGGATCCCGGGCTCGTAGAGCCGCTGGAACGGGGCGGAGTTCCACGTGCCGTGGTAGACGCGCCAGCGGTGGCGGCCGGCGGGGGCGCGCGGCGTCCCGTCGCCGTAGATGCGCCCGGCCCAGGTGACGTGGCCGCCCGCCGAGTACCGCTCGGGCCACTTGCGCTCGAGCATCGCCTCCGCGTGGCCGTAGCCGCGCTGCTGGCGCAGGTAGCCGCCGACCGTGCCACGACGGTGGTGGAAGACGACGGCGGCGGCGCTGAAGCCGATCCGCCCGCCCGCGTCCTGCAGCCGCCAGCAGACGTCGACGTCGTCGCCGGCCACGTGGAAGCGCGGGTCGAACCCGCCGATGGCCTGCAGCGCGTCGCGACGGAACGACGAGTTGCAGCCCGGGATGTGCTCCGCCTCGCGGTCGGACAGCAGCACGTGGCTCGGGTTGCCCGGGGAGATCGCGACGGCGTCCGCCACGAGCCCGTCCCCGGGGACCGCGAGGTTCGGGCCGCCGACGGCGACGACGTCCTCACGGGCGTACGTGTCGACGAGGAAGTGCAGCCAGTGCGGGTCGGGCATCGCGTCGTCGTCGAGGTAGGCGACGATCTCCCCCGCCGCGAGCTCCGCGCCGGTGTTGCGGGCGCTCGACAGGCCCCGGTTCTCGGTGCTCACGACGCGGAGGCCGTGCGCGGCGCAGATCGCGACGCTCGCATCGGTCGAGCCGTCGTCGATGACGATGACCTCGAAGGCCGGGTACTCGAGGCGCCGCACGGCCGCGCACGTCGCGTCGAGCGTCTTCGCGCCGTTGTACGTGCAGATGACGACCGAGACGAGCGGCGGGTCCGGCGGCAGCGGGACGGGGGCGTCGCGCCAGGCCTCGCGGACCGCGGCGAGGGCGGGCTTCGGCTCCCGCGCGCGCCCGGTGAGCCCGAAGTCCCAGTCGGTGATGGCCTGGCCGCCGCGGTGCCACTCGTCGCTCCAGGCGAAGACGAACGCGCCGGCGCAGCCCGCGGCCATCGCCTCGCGGACCTGCCAGGCGAGGCTGTCGGCCTGGCCCTCCAGGCCGTTGCGGCGGCTGTCGAGGCCGATCTCGGTGAGGACGAGCGGCCGCTCGCCGACGAGGTTCTGCAGGCGGTGCAGGTAGGCGACGAACTCCTCGCGGCGCTCGAGGAAGACGTTGAAGCAGACGAAGTCGAGGAAACCGAGGTCGAGGTACTCGGTCGTCGGGTAGTTGACGTACGTCACGAGCGCGCCGGGGTCGTGCTGCCTGACGACGTCGTAGAGGCGCCGGAGGAACGCCTCCGTGCGGCGGCGCCCGTGCCAGCGGACGACCGGGGCCGGGATCTCGTTGCCGACCGCCCAGCCCAGCAGCGCCGGGTGACCCGCGACCTTGCGGACCTCGCCGGCGACCCGGGCGACGACGTCGTCGACACGGCCGCGGTCGTCGAGGAAGGCGACGTGCTGCTCCCACGCGACGCCCGCGAGCACGCGCAGCCCGTGGCGGAGCGCCGCGTCGAGGAGCCACCGCGGCGGGGCGGTGTACGTCCGCAGGACGGTGAAGCCCTGCCCGCGCATGGCGGCGAAGTCGCGCTCGGCGGCGTCGGGGTCGTACGGGGTGCCGTCGGGCCCGTCGGCGAACGGGCCGTAGGTGACGCCCTTGAGGAGCAGCTTCTCGTCCCCGAGGTGGAGGAACCGGCCGCGGACGACGGCCCGGCCCTCGGCGATGCGCGAGGCTGGCACGAGCGGCGCGGCCCGACCCGCGTGCGTGTTCGTGTCCGTGTCCGGTCCGGGTGCCGGGGGCGACGGGCTCGGTCCTGAGTGCAGGTCGGTCATCGGGCGCGGAGGCGGACGCTGCGCCGGGCCGTGGCCGGGGCGCCGCCCACGGGGGTGGCGGTGACGGAGACGCCGAGGGTCAGGCGGCCGCGGCGGGTCAGCGCGCGGCGGGTCGCCGCGCCGAGCGGGAGGCGCACCGTGAACGTCGCAGGGGCGACGTCGGCCCGGAGCGCCTGGGCGATCGTGCGCCCGGCCTCGTCGCGGACCCGCACGCGGAGGGCGGCGAGGGGGCGGCGGACGGTGACGCGGACCCGGACGGCGGGCGCGCCGGGGGCCGGTGCGGCGCTGACGGCTCCGAGCAGGGCCCGGACACGCGCCTTCGCGTCCGCGACGACGGGGCCCGGGGTGGTCGCCGGTCCGCTGCCGGAGCCCGCGCCCGCGTTGCCGGTCCCCGTCGTCGTGCCGCCGGCGCCGCTGCCACCGCCGCCACCGCCGCCGCCGGCGCCACCGGGCGGGGTCGCCGGAGCGGGCGGCACGACGGCGTAGGAGATCGCGTACGTCGGGTCGTCACCCCCCGAGTCCATCGCGACGTAGAAGCGCCCGGGCTCCGGGAAGGTCCAGTCGACGGTCTCCTCCGGCGCGTCGTCGGTCACGGGGCCGGTGCCGGCGCCGCTGCCCTCGCCGCCGAGCTGGGTGCCGGAGGCGTCGAGGAGCGTCGCGTACACCGGGCAGCCGGTGAGGTCCGGCGACAGGCACGGGCTGACGGTGTTGCGCACGTCGAAGCGGAGCGTCTGCCCGGGCGACGTGACGTCGAACGCGAGGTAGTCGACGTCGGTCTCGCTCACGAAGGCGCCCTCGTAGGTCATCCCGGGGACGAGCGGACCGTAGGCGGTCGCGATGCTGTCGTCCGGGCCGCCGAGGTCCGCCGCGGCGGGCGCGGCGCCCAGCAGGGCGAATGCCGCGGAGAGGCCCAGCAGCCGCCGGGCTGCGCTCATGCGGCGCGGCTGCCCGCCGGCACCGCTCGCGGCCCGTCGGGCCGGCCGCGGAAGGCGCCGGGCCCGGCGACGACCCGTCCGGGCTGCTGGACCTGGCGCGCCGGCCGTCGGTGCGTGCGCACGGTCCGCGTGACGGTGCTCAGCGTCCCGAGGAGCAGGGCGGCGAGGCCGCCGAGGACGACGAGCGGCATGAGCGCGAGCACGGCGAACCCCCAGATCAAGGGGCCGGCGAGCTGGTTCGGGGACGTAGGGCGCGGAAGTCGGGGCATGTACGGGAGCGGCGGTCGGAAGCGTGTCTCGGAGGTCAGAACGCACCGCGGGGGCAGAGGTTGGCCGGTCGCCCGGGCGTGGAACTTCCGGCGTCATGGTGCGGGGACAACGCCCCGGCGCGGCACAAGGTCAGGCGGTAGTTGCGGCGACGTGCCCGGTCGCCGGCGGGCGGTGGGCGATGTCCCGTCCCCGGCGTGCCCTGCCGCCCGCCCGGGCGCCGCCGGACGTGCCAGACTCCTCGCCCGTGTCCGCGCCGTCCGAGAGCTACGAGGTGACCGGGCCGCTCGATCCGGCCGCCGTCGCCGAGGCGCTGGCACCGGCCTTCGGGCTGCACGCCGAGGCGCCGGTCCGCCACGCGCGCACGTACCTCGACACGTTCGACGGGCGCCTGCACGGGCCTGGTCTCACGCTCGTGCACGAGGGCGGTGAGCTCGTCCTCGCCGACACGGCGCAACAGACCGTGGCGCGCGAGCGGTGGCCGCGCGTGCCGAAGCTCCTCCTCGTGACCGACCTGCCCGCCGGGCCGCTCGCCGACGCGCTCGCCGGCCCCGTCGAGATGCGGGCGCTGCAGCCGCTCGTGCGCCTGTCGAGCCGCGAGCAGCTCCTGCGGGTCCTCGACGGCGAGGAGAAGACGGTCGTCCGCCTGCGCATCGAGACGCCGGTCCTCGAGGGCGGGGCGCGCCTGCCGACCCACCTGCACGTCGTCCCCGTCCGCGGCTACGAGAAGCAGGCGGCGAAGGTGCTCAGGCGCCTGGAGGCCGCGCTCGACCTGACGCCCGCCGCGGGGAGCATCGCCGACGACGCGGTCCGCGCGGCCGGCGGGACACCCGGCGGCGTCTCGTCGAGCCCGAAGGTGCCGCTCGCCGCCGACGACACCGCGGCCGTCGCGGCCGCGCGGGTGTCCTCGCGACTGCTCGAGGTCATCGAGGCGAACCTCCCGGGGACGCTCGCCGACCTCGACACCGAGTACCTCCACGACTTCCGCGTCGCCGTCCGCCGCACGCGCTCGCTCCAGCGCGAGCTGCGCGGGGCGTTCCCGGGCGACGCGCTGCGCGAGGCCCGCGCCCGCTTCAAGCGGCTGCAGGCGGTGACGGGGGACACGCGTGACCTCGACGTCTACCTCCTCGACTTCGAGGACTTCGCCGCCCATCTCCCGGAGGCCCGGCGGCCTGACCTCGAGCCGCTGCGTCGGCTCCTGCGCCGCCGGCGCGCGGCCGCGCTGCGCCGCATGCGCCGCGAGCTCCGGACCGAGGAGACGGCCGCGACCCTCGCCGACTGGCGGACGCTGCTCGCCGCGATGACCGCCGGGGAGGCGGGGGGCCCCGACGCCGACGTCCCGCTCCTCACCATCGCCTCGGCGCGGATCCGCACCGTCCACCGCCAGATGGTCAAGGCCGGTTCGGCGATCGGCGACGACACGCCGGCCGAGGCGCTCCACGACCTGCGCAAGAAGGGCAAGGAGCTGCGCTACCTGCTCGAGTTCTTCGCCCCGCTGTACCCGGCCGTGGTCATCAAGCCGCTCGTCTCGAGCCTGAAGGCGCTGCAGGACACGCTCGGCCGCTTCCAGGACCGCGAGGTCCAGGCCGAGCTCGTCGCGTCGCTCGCCGCCGACGTGCACAAGATGGACGACGCGACGAGCGCGCTCATGGCGATGGGCCTGCTCGTCGAGGGGCTGCACGAGCAGCAGCGCGCCGCCCGCGACGAGTTCGCGACCCGCTTCGCCGCGTTCGCCGCCCCCGGGCAGGGCGCGATCGTGAAGGAGACGTTCGCGTGACCCGCGTCCTCGCGACGTACAACATCAAGGGCGGGGTGGGGAAGACGTCCGCCGCCGTGAACCTCGCCTACCTCGCCGCGCGCGAGGGGGCGCGGACGCTCCTCTGGGACCTCGACCCGCAGGGCGCGAGCACGTACCTCTTCCGCGTGAAGCCGAAGATCAAGGGCGGCGGGGACCGGCTCGTCCGCGGCAAGACCGACGCCGACAGCCAGATCAAGGGCACCGACCACGAGCGGTTGGACCTCCTCCCGGCGGACTTCAGCTACCGGCACATGGACCTCGCGCTCGACGCGGCGAAGCGTCCCACCACCCGGCTGGACCGGGTCCTGGAACCGCTGAAGCCGGACTACGACTTCATCTTCCTCGACTGCCCGCCCTCGATCTCGCTCGTCTCCGAGAGCGTCTTCGAGGCGGCCGACGCGCTGCTCGTCCCGATGATCCCCGCGACGCTCTCCTCGCGGACGTTCGCGCAGCTGCGCGACGTCGTCGGGGACACGAGCCAGGTGCTCGCCTTCTTCTCGATGGTGGACGGCCGCAAGCGGCTGCACCGCGAGGTCATGGCCGAGCTCTCGGCGGCGTACCCGGAGATCCTCACCGCGGCGATCCCGGCGGCGGCGGACGTCGAGCGCATGGGCGTCGAGCGGACGGTCGTCGAGGAGGTCGCGGCACGCGGCCGAGCCGCGGCGGCCTACCGCGAGCTGTGGGCCGAGGTCCGCGCCCGCCTGCGCCCCTGATCAGGGCCGGCCGTCGGTCGCGAGCGTCTGGTTCGCGTAGCGCCGGTCCCCGGTGAGCTCCGGCCCGAGCCACGCCGGGGGGACGAACGCCGCGCTCGCCGCCTCGTCGGCGAACTCGACCTCCGCCGTCATCAGGCCGTCGAGGGCCCCGGCGTAGACGTCGAGCTCGAGGACGAGCCCGCCGTCGAGGACGAGCTCGTGACGGCGCTTCTCCACGCGCCGGCCCTCCGTGAGCGGCCAGAGCTCGGCGAAGCGCGCGGCGTCGACGTCGAGCTCGACCTCCGTACGCGCGAGGCCATGACCGCCCTTGATCGTCAGCACGTGGCGGCCGCCCTTCTCGCGGACGCGCACCTCGACCGCGTCGTCGATCGCGACGTACCCCTGCCGGACGTCCTTCGCCGGGGCGCTCGCGAGGTCGTCCGGCGCGGCCGTGACGAGGAACTTCCGCTCGATCTCCATGGCCGCATTCAACCCGCTCGCGCGGCGGGGGCGCCCTCCCGCCCCGCGCCGCCGACTGACAGCTCACGCAGGACAGGTCTGCCTGAGCTGTCAGTGGGCGCGGCGGGGTCGCTACCCGCCCGTGAGGTACGTGGCGCTCGGCACGCCGATGCCGGTGATCGAGTCCCAGCCCTTCGTGACGGCGCCGCCGTCGCCGAGGCTCGAGTCCTGGTCGAACGTCCGGACCGAGTAGACCATCCCGCCGGAGGGGTCCACGCCATTGGCGTAGTCCGAGCGGACGTTGCCCGCGTCGGGCCCGGGGGCGCTGACGTCGGTGATCGTGCCCTTGGCGGCCCCGTACAGCGTCGGGTTCAGCAGCCCGCCGCGCGCGCCGGTGCGCTGGTTGCGGAGGGCCTGCATGCCCGCCATCAGCGGTGCGGCGAGGCTCGTGCCGCCGATGCGGTACTCGCCGTAGGCGTTGCCGCCCTTGGGGAACTTCTGCGTCTCGCCGACGAGCATGCCCGTCGTCGGGTCCGCGTCCATCGCGACGTCGGGGACGGCGCGACCGGTGGTGTTCCCCGGCACGGTGCCCTGCTGGTAGGCGGGACGGGCGAAGAGCGACGAGAAGCCGCCGCCGGCGCCGTAGAGGAACCCGGCCGGCGTCCACGCGCCGCTCGCGAGCGTGAACTTGTCCGTGCCCCAGCCCGTCTGGAAGGAGAGCGCGCCCGTCGATCCGATCCCGGTCGACGTGCCGCCGACGGAGGTGACGTACGGGTCCGAGGTCGGGTAGTCGGCCTGCCCCACCCCCGAGGAGGCGACCTCGTCGCCGTTGTCCCCGGAGCTGAACAGGAACGAGATGCCCTGCAGGACGCCCTGCTGGAAGACCTGCTCGTAGGCGGCGACGCCGTCGGGCGTCTCGTTGGACTCGAGGTCGCCCCACGAGTTGCTCACGACCGACGCCTTGTCGTCGTCGACCACCCGGGCGAGCGTGTCGCCGAAGTCCTGGTCCAGGCAGCTCGGCGAGCCGTAGTAGAGGACGTTCGCGCCCGGCGCCATGCCGTGGACGGCCTCGACGTCGAGCGTCTCCTCGCCGTACCAGCCGAGCGAGTCGCAGAGCCGCTCCTGCGTGAACCGCGCCGGGTTGGACTGCGTGAGCTGGCCGGCCGCGAACGGCTGGTCGCCGTGCCGGGCCGCGTAGGTGTTCGCGTCGCTCTCGATCGTCGGCGACGCGTAGGCGTCGGTGATCGCGACCGTGACGCCGCTGCCGTTCAGCGCGGTGCCGCCCTCGTAGGCGGAGCGCAGCTGGGCCGGGACGTAGCCGCAGGGCGCGTAGGGGAGGGTCCTGCCCTGGAACGGGGGCTGGTCGGAGGCGGGCTTCTCGCCGTAGTACGCCGAGCACGGGGTCCCGTTGACGAACGCGGCGGGGGCCGTGGCGTGCGGCTTCATGGCGCGGGGTCGCGTCGAGAGCCCGGACACCGCGAGGACCCGCGGGGCGATCGCGGCGGTGACGGTGGCCGCGTGCGTCGGCGCGTCGAAGCTGTCGCCACCGGCGGCGAACCGGTGCAGCCCGGTGCCGAACGTCGCGTCCACGGCCGCCGCGGTGCCGGTCACGGTGATGTAGCGCGAGTGCGCCTCGACGCCGTCGACCCTGAGGCCGCCGTCACGCGCGTAGGCCTCCACGGCCACGACGCTCTCGGCGGTCGGCCGGTAGGCGGCCTCGTACTGCGCGGGCGTGAGGTACCGGCCGTGGGTCGGCGACGACGGGTCGGAGACCGCCGCGGCCGCGGCGGCGAGCGCATCGCTGCCGCCCTTCGGCGTGAGGTAGATGCGAAGCGTCACGGGCTTGCCGGGGGCGACGGCGCCCTGGTCGGCGGCGCCCTTGGCCGCCTGGGGACCGGCGGCCGGGACCGCCTTGCGTGCGGGGGCCGCGCCGGCGGCGGGGCCGGCGACCAGGCCGGCGACGGTCGCGAGGAGTGCCGCGACCGAGGCCTTGGTTGCGTACGTCAAGAGATCCCTCCCTGTGGGAATGGCAGGAGGCGCGAACCTATAGTCGCGACGCGACGTCGCTCAAAGGGGCCGGTGCGAGGGCCCACCCACGCCTAAGCGTCTTCTCATCCGGGGCCGCGCGCGGGTGGCGGCCGGCTCGGCGGGCGCGCCGGGCGCCCGCTACGGTCGGCGTCATGCTTGAGCGCGCAGACGTGTCCGCCGCGACGTGGGCGATCGTCGGCGGTCGGCCGCCCGCCGAGCCCGGCGCCCCGCTCAACGTCCCGCTCGTCGCGGCGTCGACGTTCATCCAGGGGGCCGAGCGGATCTACAGCCGCAACGAGGCGACCCCCGGCTGGGAGGCGCTCGAGGCGCTCGTCGGCGGCCTGGAGGGCGGGGAGGCCGTCGCGTTCGCCTCGGGGATGGCCGCGTGCGCCGCCGTCCTGCAGCAGCTGCCGAGCGGCGCGCGGCTCGTCCTCGGCGACGACTGCTACCAGGGGGTCGCCGGGATCGCGGAGGCCGGGGCGCGCGACCACGGCTGGGCGGTCGAGCGGCTCCCGGTCGCCGACCCGGCCTGGCCGGACCGCGCGCAGACCGCCGACCTGCTGTGGGTGGAGTCGCCTTCGAACCCGCTGCTCGACGTCGCCGACGTCGCGGCGATCTGCGCCGCCCCGCGCCGCCCCGGTACGCGCGTCGTCGTCGACAACACGTTCGCGACGCCGCTCGGGCAGCAGCCGCTCACGCTCGGCGCCGACCTCGTCGTCCACTCGGCGACGAAGTTCATCGGCGGGCACTCCGACCTCCTCCTCGGGCTCGCCGTCACCGCCGACGAGGAGCAGCTGCGCCTCCTGCGGACGGCCCGCGGGCTGAACGGCGCGACGCCCGGGACGCTCGAGTGCTTCCTCGCCCTCCGCGGCGCGCGCACGCTGCCGCTGCGCCTGCGGCAGGCGACGGCCACCGCGCAGCTGCTCGCCGGGCGGCTCGCGGCCCACGCGGCGGTCACGCGCGTGCGGTACCCCGGCTTCGGCGCGATCGTGAGCTTCGAGCTCGCCGACGCACCCGCGGCGGACGCCCTCTGCGCGGCCACCCGGATCGTCCGCCACGCGACGAGCCTCGGCGGGGTGGAGACGACGATGGAGCGCCGCGCCGCCCACCCGGGGCAGGAGCACATCCCGGCCGGCCTCATCCGGATGAGCGTCGGGTGCGAGGACGCGGAGGACCTGTGGGCGGACCTCGCCGCGGCCCTCGGGTGACCGCGCGGGGCGCGCTCAGGCGACGGGGTGCGGGTGCTCGGCGGACCGCCCCTGGAAGCTGAGGATGCGGGGGTTCTGGACGTGGCCGTCACGGATCTCGATCGCGCGCCGGATCGTCTCGACGGCGTCCCACCGCGCCGGGCCGGCCATGACGGTCGGCAGGTAGGCGAGCAGCGCCTCGCTGTTCTCCCACGTCGCGGAGTCCCACAGCAGCGACGGGCTGTGGTCGACGGCGTAGTGGTGCAGCCCGTCGCCGAAGGTGAACATCGGCGCGGCGAACGTCGTGGGCCGCGTCCACTCGAAACCCATGCCCTCGTCGCACGAGACGTCGATGAACACCGTCCCCGGCGTGAAGTGGTGCAGGTCCTCGTTCGTGACGAACATAAGCGGCGCGTCGGTGTCCTGCAGGATGCAGTTGACGACGATGTCGTACTGCCCGAGGACCTCCGCCAGCGGCCCGGGCTCGGGGTCCTTCAGGGCGAGCGTCCGGCCCGGATTCGCCGGGTCGCGCTCGAAGTGCTGCATCCGGACGGAGGCGAACGGGGACGCCACCGCGGCGACGCTGCGCTGCGTGAGCACCGTGACGTCGCTGACGCCGAGCGCCGACAGCCCGCGGACGGCGCCGCGGGCGGTCGCGCCGAAGCTGATGACCGCGGCGCGCAGGCGCCGGCCGTAGTCGCCGGTCGCGCCGCGGAGCTGCATCGCGTGGAGGACCGAGCAGTACCCGGCGAGCTCGTTGTTCTTGTGGAAGACGTGGAGGCTGAAGTGGCCCTCCTTCGTCCAGTGGTTCATCGCCTCCCACGCGATGAGCGTCAGGCCGCGGTCGATCGCGAGCTGCGTCAGCTCCCGGTCCTGCACGCAGTGCGGCCAGCCCCAGAGGACCTGCCCGGGACGCAGCGTCTTGAGGTCCGCCCCCAGCGGCTTCGGGAGGAGGACGACGTCGCACTCGTCGAGCAGCTCCTCGCGGGTGCGCAGCCCGCCCAGGAGGCTCGTCAGCCGCGCGTCGCTCATGCCGAACGCCTCGCCGTACCCGTGCTCCGCGAAGATCCGCCGTCGCAGGAGGGGGTCGATGCGTTCCAGGTGGGCCGGGTGGATCGCCAGCCGGCGCTCGTCCGGCTTGCGCGACGTCGCGACGAGGGCGACGCTCAAGGTGTCCACCCCTCCAGTGTAGGGCGGGGCCCGCTGCCGGGACGGCTCCACGCGGCGGCCGCGCCCGGTAACGTCGGGCCATGAGCACGAGCGAGATGCACTACCGGGCCTGCACGCTCTGCGAGGCGATGTGCGGCCTCGAGATCGAGCACGCGGGCGGCGAGATCCTCGGGATCCGCGGCGACGAGCGCAACCACTTCTCCAAGGGGCACATCTGCCCGAAGGGCAACGCGCTCCAGGATCTGCACACCGATCCCCAGCGGATCCGCACCCCGCTGCGGCGCAACGCCGCGGGCGAGTTCGAGCCGGTCGACTGGGACGTCGCCCTCGACGACATCGCCGACCGCCTCGCGGCGATCCAGGCCGCGCACGGCCGGGACGCGGTGGGCTCCTACTTCGGCAACCCCACCGCGCACCACCTCGGCGCGGGCCTGGCGATCTTCCCGCTGGTCGCCGCGCTCGGCTCCCGCAACCGGTACAGCGCGACCTCGCAGGACCAGCTTCCGCACTCGCTCGCGGCGCTGAAGCTCTTCGGCCACTTCGCGATGTTCCCCACCCCGGACGTCGATCGGACGGACCTGTTCCTGTGCTTCGGGGGCAACCCGCTCGCGTCCAACGGGAGCGTCATGTCGGCGCCCGGCTTCCGCCACCGGGTGCGCGACCTGCAGGCCCGCGGCGGCCGCTTCGTCGTCATCGACCCGCGCCGCACGGAGTCCGCCAAGGTCGCCGACGAGTACCTCGCCATCCGGCCCGGGACCGACGCCTGGCTGCTGCTGGCCATGCTGCACGTCGTCTACGCCGAGGGCCTCGTCGACCTTGGCAGCCCCGCGCCTGCGTCGACGGGGTGGAGGACCTCGGGGCGCTCGTCGCCGGCTTCACGCCCGAGGACGCCGCCGACCGCACCGGCATCGCGGCCGGCGACATCCGGCGTCTGGCGCGCGACTTCGCCGGGACGCCGCGGGCCCTCGCGTACGGCCGCGTCGGCATCTGCCAGCAGGAGTTCGGCGGCCTCGCCGCCTGGCTCCTCTACGTGCTCAACGTCGTCACCGGCAAGCTCGACCGGGAGGGCGGCATGATGTTCACGACGCCGGCCGTCGACCCGCTGCCGATCGCCGACGCCATCGGCTGGGGCGGGAGCTTCGACACCTTCCGCTCGCGCGTCGGCGGCCTGCCCGAGTTCGCCGGCGAGCTGCCCACCGCCGCCCTCGCCGAGGAGATCGAGACACCCGGCGAGGGGCAGGTGCGCGCGTTGCTCGTCCACGCCGGCAACCCGGTGCTGTCGGCGCCGAACGGCTCCCGCCTCGAGCGCGCCCTTCCGGGCCTGGAGCTCCTGGTCTGCTTCGACATGTACGTCACCGAGACGTCCCGGCACGCGGACTACATCCTGCCGCCGGGCGGGCAGCTCGAGACCGCGGACTACGACGTGATCCTGAACCTCGTCACCGTCCGCAACGTCGCGCACTTCTCCGAGCCGCTGTTCGACATCGCGGACGGCGGGCGCCACGACTGGCAGGCGCTCGTCGGGCTGACGACGCGGCTGCTCGCGCGCTCCGAAAGCCGGCGGGCCCGGGCGGCCGGCCGGGCCTACGGGATGGTGTACGACCGGCTCGGCGCGACCGGCCTGCTCGATCTCATGCTCCGCACCGGCCCCTACGGCCACGCGGCCGCGGCGGCGTCCCTGCTCGACCGCGCGCTCGGCCGCTTCGGCCCGGCGCGCGCGGCGTGGGAGCTGCTCGCGCGGGTCGTCGGCCGCTCGCCCCTCGCCCGCTACGCCGCGCCCCCGGCCTCGCCGATGCCGCCGACGATCCCGCGGGGCGGTCTGACCCTGGACGTGCTCAAGGCGCACCCGCACGGCTTCGACATCGGGCCGCTGCAGCCGCGGCTGCCCGGACGGCTCTTCACCCCGGACAAGCGCATCGCGCTCGTCCACGACATCTACGTCGCGGACCTCGAGCGGCTGCGCGCGGTCCCGCCGGCCGACGGGCTCGTCCTCATCGGCCGCCGCCACCTGCGGTCGAACAACTCCTGGATGCACAACAGCCGGCGGCTCGTGAAGGGCCCCTCGCGCTGCACGCTCATGATCCATCCCGACGACGCGGACGCGCGCGGGCTCGAGGACGGCGCCATCGCCGTCGTCGCCTCGCGCGCCGGCGAGCTCTCGATCCCCGTCGAGGTAACGGACACCCTGATGCCCGGCGTCGTGAGCATCCCGCACGGCTGGGGCCACCACCGCGAGGGCACGGCCTGGAGCACGGCCGAGGACCACGCGGGCGTGTCGGTCAACGACATCACCGACGACCGCTTCATCGACCGCCTGTCGGGGACGAGCGCGCTCAACGGCGTGCCGGTGGAGGTGCGTGCAGGCGGGCAGCCCGCGGCGGCGCGGGAGGTGGCCATCGCCGCGGAGTGACTACGCCGCTCGCGGGTCCCGTCCCGGCGCGGGGCGGGGACCGAGCGGGCGGCCGCCGAGGGTCAGCTCGCCGTCGGCGTGCGCGGCGAGCACCGGGTCGTGCGTGGCGCAGACGACGGTCCGGCCGTGCTCGTGCGCGACGGTCCGCAGCAGGGCGCCGAGGGCCTCGGCACCGGCCTCGTCGAGGGCGGACGTCGGTTCGTCGAGGACGACGAGCCCGCGGGCGGAGGCGAGGGCACGGGCGATCGCGGCCCGGCGGCGCTCGCCGCCCGAGAGCCGCCCGACGGGCTGTCGCAGGCGCTCGCCGAGGCCGAGGGCGCGCAGCCACGGCGTCACGAGCGCCGGGGCCGGCCCGGGCTGCTCGGCCGGCCCGAGGTGGGGCAGCAGGACGTCGCCCTGCCCGACGTACGCGATGTCCCGCGCGCGGAGCGCCGCCCGCCCGGCGCGGTCGAGCGCGCCGAGGTCCGCGGCGCCGACCCGGATCGTGCCGGCGTCCGGCGGCTCCAGGCCGCAGAGCAGGCGCAGCAGGGTCGACTTGCTGGTGCCCGAGCGGCCGGTGACGACGGTGAACGTCCCGAGCGCCCAGGCGGCGTCGAGCCCGTCGAGGACGACCCGCACGCCGTAGGCGCGGCGCAGGCCGCAGACCTCGGCCCGCACGCCGGCGGCCCGCCCCGCCGTCGCGGCCGGGACCTCCGGGCGGGGCACGGCCGCGGGCACGGCCGCGGGCACGGCCGCGGGCACGGCCGGGGCCCCGCCGCCCGCGCCCGCCGGTTCGAGCACGACGCGCCCGTCCTCGGCGCGGGCGGTCGCCCGGTCGGTGATGCCCGCGGCGCGTAGCGTCTCCGCGGGCACGCGCAGCCAGCCGCCGCGGTCGACGACGACCGCCGTCCCGCCGCCGCTGTCCTCGTCGCTGACCCTCCCGTCGCGGACGTGGACGCGGCGGTCCATCGCCGCCGCGGTGGCGGGGTCGTGCGTCACGAGGAGCATCGCCATGCCGCGCTCGCGCGCGACCTCGCGGAGCAGCGCGAGCACGGCGGCGGCGCTCGCCGCGTCGAGCTCGCCCGTCGGCTCGTCGGCGAGCAGCAGGCGCGGCGCGTGCACGATCGCCGCGGCGATCGCCGCCCGCTGGCGCTCGCCGCCCGACAGCTCGACCGCCCGGGCGCCGGCCGCGGCCGCGAGCCCGACGCGGGCGAGGTGCTCCGTGGCGATCCGCCGCGCCGCGGCGCGTCCGTGGCCGCGCAGCGTGAGGGGGAGGGCGACGGCGTCGCGGATGGTGAGGTCGGGCGGGAGGGCGCGCTCGCCGTGCTGCCCGACGAGCCCCAGCCCCTCGCGGCGCAGGCGGGCCCGCGCGCGCGACCGCACGCGGGACAGGTCGGTGCCGAGGACGAGCGCCCGGCCTGCCGACGGCGCCTCCAGGCCCGCGAGCACGTGCAGCAAGGTCGACTTCCCCGAGCCGCTCGGCCCGAGACAGGCGACGGCCTCGCCGGCCGCGACCGTGAGCGTCAGGCCCTGCAGCGCGGCGGCGTCCCCCTCGCGGGTGCGGTGCACGCGGAAGAGGTCGCGGCAGTCGACGGCGGGCGCGCTCACCGGACCTCCTCCGAGAGGACGCGCGCGGGCCAGTCGCCGCGCAGGCAGCGGCCCGCCAGGAGCGCGGCGACGAGCGCCGTGAGGAGGAGCGCGACGGCGGTGAGCCCGAGCGTCGCCCCGACGGGGACGACCGTGCGCAGCGGCGGCTGGGCGACGGCGTCGCCGCCGCGCACGACCGCGGCGCCCGTCGCGCCCGCGGCGAGGCCGAGCGCCACCCCGGCGACGACCCCCGCGACGGCCAGGCCGCCCGCCTGCAGCGCGACGACGCGGCGCAGCACCCGCGGGGCGACGCCGTCCGCCTCGAGCCCCGCGTGGGCGGCGGCGCCGTCGCGGAGGATGGCGCCGCGGGCCGCGACGAGGGCGAGCAGCGCGAGGGCCACGGCGAGCGCGGCGGCGCCGGCGAGCGCGCGCAGCCGTCCCCGGGCGAGCGGGTCCCGGGTGAGCCGGGCCCGGACGGCGGCGCGGGTGAGGACCGACCCGCCGGCGACCCGGTGCAGCGCCGCCGCGAGCGCCGGGCCGCCCGCGCCGGCGACCCACAGCTCGTCGACGCGGCCCGTCCCGGGGGCGAGCGCGTCGAGCGCCGTGCGCAGGGCCGCCGCGTCTGCCACGGCGAAGGCCCCCGTGACGGTCGCGACGCGCGGGGCGACGCCGACGACGAGCGCGGGGACCTCGGCGCCGTCGACGGCGAGCACGACCCGGCGGCGGGCTCCGGCGTCGCGGGCCGTCCCCGCGTCGGTGAGCACCGGGACCGGGGCGCGGTCGACCGTCGCGGGCGGCCGCAGCACGCCGAGCCCGCTGCGGTCGAAGGCGTAGCGGACGACGCCCGCGTGCAGGCCGGCGGCGGCGCCGTGCGCGCCCCAGCCGGCGAAGCGGGTGAGCGTCCGGCCGCGGCCGTCGCGCAGCGGGCCGAGCGTCGCCCGCCCCCGGCTCACGAGAGCGCCCTCGAGGTCGTTCGTCGCCTGGTGCCCGTCGGTGGCGGCGAGCGCCTCGGCCTTCGTCAGGGTGAGGCCCGCGACCCGCAGCGCGGCGGGGCCTGGGGGGACCCGGCCGACGCGGCGCGCCGGGTCGGCGCGCGCGGGGGTCAGGTCGGCCACGGTGCTCGTCCCGTCGGCCCGGCGCAGGACGACGCCGACGTCGGCGGCGTCCCCGCGCGAGTGGATCCGGACGGCGAGGGGCGTCCCGGGGGCCACGCGCGCCGCGCCGAGGACGGCGGCGGCCGGCTGCCGCAGGCGGCGGGCGTGGGGGAGGCCGGCCTGCGCGAGCACCGCGGCGGGGGCGGCGAGCAGGGTCAGCGGGTCGCGGGTCGGGCCGATGAGCGCGGCGGCGTCCCGCCGGAGGACCGGGGACACGGCGGTGACGCCGGGCACCGCGCGGTAGCGGGCGAGCGGACGCCGGTCGAGCGGGCCGCGAAGGGCGGCGTCGGGCCCGACGATCCCCCCGAGGGGGACCCGGAAGGCCGCCTGGTCGGACTGGCCCGCGCGGAGCGTCGCCCGGTACCCGCCGGCGAGGACCGTGAGCGCGGCCGCGACGGCGACGGCCGCGACCGCGAGCGCCGCCGGGCCGGGCCGGCGGGCGAGGTCGAGGACGGCCAGGCGCCCCGGGCGGCCGGGCGCGCCCGGCCACCGGCGGCCGAGGAGGGCGAGCGCCGGCGGCGTCGCGCGGGCGACGAGGAGGCCGCCGACGGTGAGGACGAGCGCCGGCAGCTCGAGCACCTGCCGGTCGGCGCCGTCGCGCACCCGCGCGTCCGCGAGCGCGAGGACGAGCGCCGCACCGGCGCCGGCGAGCGCGAGCTCGCAGAGGCGGGCGGCGAGGCGCGCCCCGGCGGCCGCTCCGGCGACCGCGAGCGCGACCGCGGCGAGCGCCGCCGCGGCGCCACCGGCGAGCACGGGGCCACGCGCGAGGCCGTGGGCGAGCAGCGGCCCGGCGCCGACGCCGTCGCGGGCCCCGAGGAGCGCGACCGCGGCGACGGCCGCGAGCACCCCGGCGGCCGCCCCGGCGAGGGCAGGGCCGCCGGCCTCCCCGAGGAGCAGCGCCGCCCGCTGACCCAGCCGCGCGCCGGCCCGCTCCAGCCGGGCGCCCTCGGCCGCGAGCCCCGCGCGCAGCCCGCCGGCGGTGAGGAGCAGGACGGCGGCAAGCACCGCGAGCGCGGCGGCGGTGAGCGTCTCCAGACGGCCCGGCACAGCCGCCGCCCGCGCGCGGGCCGCGGCGAGCGCGCCCAGCGGCGCGGTGGCCGTGAGCCCCGGGTCCGCGACGGCGGCGTCCCGGGCCCGCGCGGCGATGCGGGCCCGCACCGGGCCGAGGTCCCACGCGCGGAGGGCGCCGAGGTCGAGCGGCGCCGCCCACTGCTGCGTGCGGAAGACCGACGCCAGGCCCGCGAGCGCGTCGAGGGCGGCCGGATCGGCACCGACGAGCACGGGGGGCCGTTGCTCGTCCGCCGCGCCGCCGACCGCCCGCGCCGCGCGGGGGAGATACCCGAGCGGCACCGGCGAGCGCAGCCGCCCCCGCCCGACGACGACGACACGCAGGCCGCGGTCGCGAACGCGCGCCGGGGCCGGCACGCCGCCGACCTGGAGCACCTCGCAGCGCGCGGGCACGCAGCCCTGCGGCAGGCGGCCCGCGGTGACGGTGACCCAGCGGCCCAGGGGGCGGACGGCGGCGAGGCGGACGGTCGCGCGGGCCAGCCGGAGGGGAAGGAGCTGCGTCGTGCGGGTCGGCGCGGCGCCGGCCATCGCCCGTACGGCGGCCCGGGCGCGCGCGTCGACCGCGCGGGTCACCCCGCCGCTCCAGGTGAGCGCCACCGTCCGGGCGGGCGGGGGGACGGCGGCGAGCGTCCGGTGGGCCGCCCGGTCCCCCGTCAGGGTCCCGTAGCCGGCCACCGTCCCGAGGAAGGCGAGCATCACGGCGGTGACCGCGGCGACACCGAGCCACCGGCCGGGCCGGGCCCGCAGCCGCGCCGCCGCGAGCCGCAGCGGAGCGGCGAGGGCGGGCGTCCGCGGCATCAGCGCGCCGTCTCGCCGCGGTCGGCGCATTCACGTGCAGGCGGCACGCACCGATCGTAGTCCCGCCGCCCGCCCGCACCCAGGGCCAGCGGGTACATTCGCCGCATGACCACCGGACGCAGCCTCCGATCGCTCATCGCCTCCGACGGGACGCTCCGGCTCTCGCTCGTGGAGCGCGACATCCCCGAGCCGACCGGCAGTCAGGTCGTCGTCGCCGTCGAGGCGTCGCCGATCAACCCGTCGGACCTCGGCGTCCTGCTCGGGGCGGTCGACCCGGCCGGGCTGCGGCGGGACGGCGCGGAGATCGTCGGCGAGGTCCCGGCGGCGGCCCTCGCGGTCTACCGCGACCGGCTCGACAAGCCGCTGCCGGTCGGCAACGAGGGCGCGGGCATCGTCGTCGCCGCCGGGCCCGACGCCGCCCACCTCGTCGGCCGGCGCGTGGCGCTGTTCGGCGGCCTGATGTGGGCCGACTTCCGGGTCGCCGACGCGGCCGCCGTCGTCGAGCTCCCGGACGACGTGAGCACGCCCGCGGGCGCGGCCCTGTTCGTCAACCCGCTCACCGCGCTCTCGATGGTCGAGACGATGCGCGCCGAGGGCCACACCGCCCTCGTCCACACCGCGGCGGCCTCGAACCTCGGGCAGATGCTCGTGCGCATCTGCGCCGCGGACGGCATCGGCCTCGTGAACATCGTCCGCCGCGCGGACCACGTCCGGCTCCTGCGCGACCTCGGCGCCGAGCACGTCGTGGACTCCTCGCTGCCGGACTTCTCGGGCCGGCTCACCGAGGCGATCCGCGCGACCGGCGCCACGCTCGCCTTCGACGCGATCGGCGGCGGGACGCTCGCCGGGGACATCCTCACCGCGATGGAGCACGCCCAGCCGCCGCTGCAGTCGTGGACGCCCTACGGGACGACCGTGCCCAAGCAGGTCTACATCTACGGGGCACTCGACTTCTCGCCGACCGTCATCGACCGCCGCTTCGGCCTGACGTGGGGCGTCGGCGGGTTCCTGCTGACGAACGCGCTCGGCCGGCTCGGCGGCGAGGCCATCGCCCGGATGCGCGCCCGCGTCATCGCCGAGGCCACGACGACCTTCGCCTCGGGGTACGCGCAGACGATCGGCCTGGCCGACGTCCTCGACCTCGAGACGCTCGTCGCCGCCTCCAAGCGCGGCACGGGGAGCAAGTTCCTCATCGACCCGTCGCGCGATCGCACCTAGTCATGGGTCCGGCGGGCGGCGCCGGGTAGGCGGGGGCGGATGACCGGCCTCGCGACCCCGCTGCTCCTCGTGATCTTCCTCGGCGCGGCCGGCGCGATCTGGGTCGCCGGCGTGCAGCTGTCGGATCAGACCGACGTCCTGTCACGCCGCCTGCATCTCGGGTCGGCCCTCGGCGGGCTCATCCTGCTGGCGGTCGCCACGAACCTGCCGGAGATCGCCATCGTCACGAGCGCCGCGCTCTCCGGGAAGGTCGGCGTGGCCGTCGGCAACATCCTCGGCGGCATCGCGATCCAGACCGTCGTGCTCGTCGCCCTCGACGCCTTCGGCGGACGCGGCCGTCACCCCCTGACCTACCGGGCGGCGTCGCTCGTGCTCGTCCTCGAGGGCATCGCGGTCATCGCGGTGCTGGCGGTCGTCGTGGCGGGGACGCAGCTGCCGAGCAGCGCGCGACTCTGGCGCCTCACGCCCGAGTCGCTGCTCATCGCCGCGCTGTGGATCGTCAGCCTCTTCCTCGTGCAGCGCGCCCAGACGCGCCTGCCGTGGCACGAGTCGGGGGAGGCGCCCGACAACCAGGAGAAGCCCCGCGGGCACAGCCAGGAGCGGACCGAGCACGAGGCGACGACGCGCGGGGTGAGCACCGCGCGGGCGGGGGCGATCTTCGGCGCGGCCGCCCTCGTGACGCTTGTGTCCGGCGTGCTCCTCGAGCGCAGCGGCGAGGCGATCGCAAGCCACATCGGGCTCTCCGGGGTGCTGTTCGGCTCCACGATCCTGGCGGCGGCGACGTCGCTGCCCGAGCTCTCGACGGGGCTGACCTCGGTCCGCCAGGGCGACGAGCAGCTCGCCATCAGCGACATCTTCGGCGGCAACGCCTTCCTCCCGGTCCTCTTCCTGCTCGCGACGCTCCTGTCCGGCAAGGCCGTGCTGCCGCAGGCCCAGGACACGGACATCTACCTCACCGCGGTCGGCATGCTCCTCACCGGCGTCTACGTGACCGGACTGCTGTTCCGTCCCGCGCGCCGCATCGCGGGGATGGGCCTCGACTCGCTCATCGTCCTCGTGCTCTACGTCCTCGCGATCGGCGGGCTCTTCGCGATCGCCGCCGGTGGGTGAGCTCCGGCCTGCGGACGCGCCGACGGCGCCGCCGGAACGACCTTACGCATCATCAGGTCCAGTGAGCAAGTGCCGTGGCTCTGAGGTCGCGTAAGTTACACTCGCGGCATGGCCACCCTCTCTCGCCGCGAGCGCACCGACGCGACCCGCCAGGCGACGGAGGCGGCGCTGCTCGCGGCGACCGTCGAGCTCCTGGAGCAGGGCACCCCGTTCGCCGAGCTCGGCATCGAGCAGATCGTGCGTCAGGCCGGGTTCTCGCGGCCGACCTTCTACACCTACTTCCGCGACAAGCGCGAGCTGATCCTCCGCCTCGGGGCGGGTCTGCAGGCGGCCGTCGCCGAGGCCGCGGACCCGTGGCTGACCGGCGAGAGCGGCCGCACGCGTGAGACGCTCACGGCCGTCCTCGAGGCCTTCCGCGCCCATCGCGGCACGCTCGTGGCGATCAACGAGGCGGCGACGTACGACCCCGAGGTCGCCGGCTTCTGGCGCGGCTTCCACGAGAACTTCCTGCAGACCGCCCTCGGCCGCATCCTCCGCGGCGACCCGGACCTGTCGCCCGAGCGGGCCCGGGCGCGGGCGTACGCCCTGGTGTGGATGACGCAGCGGGTCCTCTCCGAGCACCTCGCCTTCCCGACCCAGGACGAGCAGGCGCTCCTCGACGAGCTCGCCGGCCTGTGGCAGGGCGCCGCCGGCGGGTCCGCCGCCGCCGCCGCGGACTGACCGGCCGTCCCGGTCGGGCGCGGCGCGCGCGGCGAGGCCCTGAGCGTCACGGTCCCTGCCGTGATGACTTGACATGGCGTAAGGACGTTCTGTAGTTTGACACTGCGTCAAACGACGCCCGCGTTCATTCGGCATCCAGTAGGGGAGAGACAATGGGAACCATCACCTTCACCGAGTACGACGGCACCTCCCACGAGGTCGAGTTCGCCGACGGTGAGTCGCTCATGGAGCTCGCGACGTCGAACGGCGTCCCCGGCATCGACGGGGACTGCGGGGGCGAGGCGTCCTGCGGGACGTGCCACGTCATCGTCGACGACGCGTGGATCGCCGCGACCGGGCCACGCTCGGACGAGGAGAGCCAGATGATCGAGATGTCGCCCGAGTGCGCCCCGAACTCGCGCCTGGCGTGTCAGCTGAAGGCCTGCGCCGGCCTGGACGGTCTGAAGGTCCGTCTCCCCGAGTTCCAGATGTAGGCAGTCCCCGACTTCCAACCCAGGCGGAGAGAGATCCAATGACGACCACCACCAGCATGCTCACCAAGGCCAAGGCCGCCATCACGGACAAGGTGCAGGCGACCGTGCCGGTCGACCGCCAGGTCCGGGCGGCGCACCTCGTCAAGAAGGCCCAGCGCTTCGCCGGCCTGAGCACGCCGCTCGTCTTCACCGAGCAGCCGATCCCGGACCCGGCAGACGTGCCGCTGACCGAGATCGACGTCAGCAACCCGTTCATGAACCGCCAGGGCAAGTGGTACCCGTACTTCGCGCGGCTCCGCGAGGAGGCCCCGATCCACTACCTCGCCGACAGCCCGTTCGGCCCGTTCTGGTCGATCACGCGCTACGCGGACATCCAGGCGGTCGACTCGAACCCCGACGTCTTCTCGGCCGAGCCCTACATCGTCCTCGGCCCCCCGCCGCTCGAGATCGAGATGTTCATCGCGATGGACCCGCCCAAGCACGACGTCCAGCGCAAGGCCGTCCAGGGCGTCGTCGCGCCGCGGAACCTCAAGGAGATGGAGTCGCTCATCCGCGAGCGCGTGCAGGAGGTGCTCGACGGCCTGCCGACCGACGAGCCCTTCGACTGGGTCCAGGCGGTCTCCAAGGAGATCACGGGCCGGATGCTCGCCACGCTCCTCGACTTCCCCTACGAGCAGCGGCACAAGCTCACCTACTGGTCGGACACCATCAGCGGGACGGCCGAGGGCACCGGGGGCACGACCCACCAGGACGAGATGTTCGCCGCCGCCGAGGAGCTGGCCCGCAGCTTCGTCGCGCTGTGGCACGACAAGGCGGCGAGGCGCGCCGCCGGTGAGCCCGACGGCTTCGACCTCATCACGCTGATGCAGACCTCCGAGGACACGAAGGACCTGATCCACAAGCCGATGGAGTTCCTCGGGAACCTGACGCTGCTCATCGTCGGCGGCAACGACACGACCCGCAACTCGATGTCCGGTGGCGTCTACGCCCTCAACCAGTACCCCGACCAGTTCGAGAAGCTCAAGGCCGACCCGTCGCTGATCCCGAACATGGTCTCGGAGATCATCCGCTGGCAGACGCCGCTGGCCTACATGCGCCGGGTCGCCAAGAAGGACGTCCACTTCGGCGGGCAGTTCATCCGCAAGGGCGACCAGGTGATCATGTGGTACGCCTCGGGCAACCGCGACGAGCGCAAGTTCGAGGATGCGGACCGCCTCATCATCGACCGCAAGAACGCCCGTAACCACATGTCGTTCGGCTTCGGCGTGCACCGCTGCATGGGCAACCGCCTCGCGGAGATGCAGCTGCGCATCCTGTGGGAGGAGCTCCTCGAGCGGTTCGACCGGATCGAGGTCGTCGGCGAGCCCGAGTACGTGCAGTCGAACTTCGTCAAGGGCTACGACAGCATGATGGTCCGGCTCACGCCCAAGGCGGCCCCCGCCCAGGCCGGCGCTGCCCCCGCCGAAGCGGCCTCGGCCGCCTGAGGCCGGTCGGTGGAGCGAGGGGAGACGACGATGGACGCAGGCCGGGTGGTCATCGTCGGCGCAAGCCACGCGAGCGCGCAGCTGTGCGCGGGCCTGCGCCAGGGCGGCTGGGCGGGGGAGATCCTGCTGATCGGCGACGAGCCGTCGCTGCCCTACCAGCGCCCGCCGCTGTCGAAGGCGCTCCTCGCCGGGGAGGCGACCGTCGCCGACCTGCTCATCCGCAAGCCGGAGTTCTACGAGAAGGAGCGGGTCGTCTTCCGGCAGGCCCGCGTCACGCTCATCGACCGCGAGGCCGCGACCGTCGACCTCGACGACGGCGAGACGGTCGGCTACGACCGGCTCGTGCTGTGCACCGGGGCCCGTCCGCGTCCGCTGGACATCCCCGGGGCCGACCTCGCCGGCGTGCACTGCCTCCGCGACGCGGCCGACACCGACGCCATCCAGCGGACGCTCGCCACCGCCCGTCGCGCGGTCGTCATCGGCGCCGGGTACATCGGGCTCGAGGCGGCGGCGTCGCTGCGGAAGCTCGGCGTCGACGTCACCGTGCTCGAGGCGGCCGACCGCGTCCTGCAGCGCGTGACGGCCCCCGCGATCTCGGCGTTCTACGACCGCGTCCACCGCGAGGAGGGCGTCGACCTCCGCGTCGGCGTCGGCGTCGCGGCCATCGAGGGCGACGCCGCCGTCACCGGCGTCCGGCTCGCCGACGGCGAGCTCGTCGCGGCCGACCTCGTCATCGTCGGCGTCGGCGTCGTGCCCAACGTCGAGCTCGCGCAGGACGCCGGGCTGGCCGTCGACAACGGCATCCTCGTCGACGCGCACGGCCGCACCGACGATCCGGCCGTCTTCGCGGCCGGCGACTGCGCGAGCTACTTCGACGCCCGCTACGACCGCCGCCTGCGCCTGGAGTGCGTCTCCAACGCCGTCGAGCAGGCCAAGACCGTCGCCGCGACGATCTGCGGGAAGGACAAGACCATCTCCGCGCTGCCGTGGTTCTGGTCGGACCAGTACGACCTGAAGCTCCAGATCGCCGGCCTGAGCACCGGCTACGACGAGATCGTGCTGCGCGGCGACCCCCGGACCGGCCGCAGCTTCGCCTGCTTCTACTTCGCCGAGGGCAGGCTCGTCGCCGCCGACTGCGTCAACCGGGCGCAGGAGTTCATGTTCAGCAAGCGGGCCATCGGCGAGGGCCTGTCCCCGGACCGGGCGCTGCTGGCCGATCCGGAGACCCCGCTCGTCTCGCTCCTGCGCGCGCCGTCGGTCAGCGCGGGCTGACGCCGCTCCGGTCGCCGCAGGAGCGCTGCTCCTGCGGCCCGACGACCCCCAGCGACGCGCACGAGGCTGTCCGTTTTTCTGTGTAGGCGGGTTGGGTAGTTAGACCATATGGATCGGGCCGTCGCTGGCGGCGGTGGTTCTGAGTCGTCTGTCTGAGGCGGGCGGTAGAAGTGGCCGGTCCCTCGCGAAGGGTCGTGGGGTGACGTTTGAGCTGTGCGGTTGCAGCCGCGCAGCGGCCCACAACCACAGAGGAGGAGACCGGCCATGACGAAGGCTAGAAGCCTCGTTGGTCTGGACGTACACGCCGCGAAGATCGTGGCGGCGGTGCTCGATGCTGAGAGCGGCGAGCTTCAGTGGTTCGCGTTGCGCGGTGACGTGCGTGAGGCGGCCAGGTTGTGCGCCGCACTGCCCAGGCCGGTGCGGGCGGCGTATGAGGCCGGGCCGACCGGGTACGGGTTGGCGCGGGAGCTCGCGGCGCGGCAGGTGTCGTGCGTGGTCGCGGCGCCGAGCAAGATCCCGCGGGCGTCGGGTGACCGGGTGAAGACTGATCGTCGTGACGCCGAACTGCTCGTGCGTTTGCTCTGGGCGGGGAAGCTGCATCCGGTGCGGGTGCCGGGCCACGAGGAGGAGGCGCTGCGCGATCTGATCCGGGCGCGCGAGGCCGTGCGGGTGGACCTGATGCGTGCCCGCCACCGGTTGTCGAAGCTGCTGCTGCGTCACGACCATCGCTTCGATGACGGCAAGGCATGGACGCAGCGCCACCGTGACTGGCTGGATCAGGTCGACCTCGTGTGGCCCGCGGCGCAGGCGACGCTGCTGGACCTGCGCGGCGCGGCCGACGTGCTCGTGCATCGCCGCGATCAGCTCGAGGCGCAGATCACGAGGATGCTTCCGAGCTCACCGTGGGGCGTGCAGGTCGCCCGGCTGCGGTGCCTTCGCGGGATCGACACGCTCACCGCCGCCGGGCTGTGCTCGGAGGTCGGCGACTTCGCCCGGTTCGCCCGGGCCGAGCAGCTCATGAGCTACATCGGCCTGGTCCCTTCGGAGCACACCACCGGCTCAAGTCGCCGCCTCGGCTCGATCACGAAGACCGGTTCCGGGCACGCGCGCCGGCTGCTCGTCGAGGCTGCCTGGCACTACCGCAAGGCGCCGCGGGTCACCAAGGCGCTGAGCGATCGCCACGACGGGCAGCCCGCCGAAGCGGTCGCGATCGCCTGGACCGCGCAGCGGCGTCTGTATCGCACATGGAACCGCCTTGAGCAGCGCGGCAAACGCCGCACGATCATCGCCGTCGCCGCAGCGCGCGAGCTCGCCGGATTCACGTGGGCGATCGGCCAGATCGAGTGACCTGAACCCGGCGACATCCCGTCGGCTGGGTCGGTGGCGGCCCGGCACCGCGCGGGGAACCCGCGGCTGAACTATGAGCAACCCGCCCTCGTCAGGGGGCCGGCCACGCCCGATGTTAGACAGCGGCTCCCCACGACGAACCCCTGGTCCTGCGGTACCCAACCCGCGCATATCAGTCTGACCGCGCGTCGCGCACAGCCTGCCGGACCGCCACCAACCCAGCCGACAGCACAGACACGAACGAGCGCTAATGCGCCACTTCGCCGACCCTAGGTTGACGAACGGCCGTCCATATCAGTTCGGGATCCTGTCGCCGAAATGGATCTTGCACGCGAGCAACGCCGCGTCCAGTTTCGGGTCTTCGTCCAGGCCGGCACCGCGTTCATGATCGCGAGGTAGTGGCGGCGCGGCGCCAGCACCGCGCGGCGAGGTACGTGGCAATGATCCGGTGGCCTCCCAGCCGCGTGATAGGTGGCATGGCGACTTCTCGGATAGGCAAAGGCCCGATCCTCGCGGGAGCAATCCTCGCCTGTGGCGCGGGGCTTGTCGCGGGCAGCGCGGGACGGGCGGATGCGGCGGGGTCAGCGCACGTTCGGATCAAGAACATCGACTTCTCTCCGCATAAGCTCGTGATCAAGCAAGGCACGACGGTGAGGTGGACATTCGAGGACGCCGCGACACCGCACAACGTGACCAGCCGAGGCCGGGCGAAGTTCCGCAGCTCGCCGTCCAAGCAGTCCGGTTCCTACTCAGTCAAGTTCACCAAACCGGGCACCTACCGGTACGTGTGCACCATCCATTTCAACATGAAGGGCACGATCGTCGTCAAGTAGCGTCGGTCGTCCATTCGAACAGGAGATACACCACCCCATGAGTTCCAAGATCACGCTCGAGACCATCGATTCCGACGGCGCCGTCCAGGAGGCCGCCGAGCGCGCGGGCTTCAGCACGCGCTCGGACTTCTTCAAGAAGAGCATCTACGCCGGCGGGTCGCTGGTGGCCGGCGGCGTGCTGATGGGCGGCATGCCGGCGATCGCGTCGGCCAAGCCGTCGGCGAAGAACGACGTCAAGATCCTCCAGTTCGCGCTGACGCTCGAGTACCTCGAGGCCGCGTTCTACAAGCAGGCCGTCGCCAGCGGTGCGCTCACCGATCCGGCGACGTTCGCGCTCGCCACGACGATCAGCAAGCACGAGACCGCGCACGTGACCTTCCTGCGCAAGGCCCTCGGCTCGCACAAGATCAAGTCGCCGACGTTCGACTTCAAGGACACGGTCACCGATCAGAAGAAGTTCACCGACACGGCGTTCGTCCTCGAGAACACAGGCGTCTCCGCGTACCTCGGCCAGGCCGGCAACATCAAGAACCCGGCCTACCTCGGCGCCGCCGCCACGATCCTCACGATCGAGGCCCGGCACGCCGGCGCGATCGCGCAGCTCACCGGCCAGTCCGTTTCGCCGAACGGTTCCTTCGACAGGCCCAAGTCCAAGTCGGCGATCCTCAAGGCCGTCACCGGGACGGGCTTCATCACCGGCTGACCTTCCCTTGGGGCCGCGGGTGCCGATCACCCGCGGCCCTGAGCGCCAGCGTCTGCAGGCCCCGTAAGCGCCGTCGCGGCTCGCGCCAACGACCGTACGTCGCGTAACAGATCTCGCGGGCAGGACCGCGACCGCCCTCTAGTCTGTGCCACGACCGTTCGCGTTACGGGCATCCGAGTCAGTCGTAGACGACCTCCTGATCCCGCCTTCGCAGCGGGCGCCCCGAACCGCTGTTGGGTCGTCGACATCAGCTGCCTCGGAACTTGACCAGGCCGTCGGTAGATCGCCTGCCGGCTGATCCCCACAACGCGGGCAACCAGGGCAGCGGGGCGGCCTTGCGCGACGAGCTCGCGGGAACGGGCGATGCGCATGCTCACTCCCATCCCCGCAAGAGTCCCCCGCGACCTCGACGTCCATCGTCTTGCGGCCGAGCGCGCGCTCGAGCTTTGAGACCTGCGAGCGCAGCTCGTCAAGCTCGGTGCGTTCGGGTCTTGCCCGACAGCCGCTCGGCGCCGGCGGCGAGGAACTGCTCACGCCACTTGCGAAGGAGGCTGTCGGCGATGTCGTGCGCGCGACAGAGCTCGGCCATCGTCTTATGGCCGCGCAGCGACGCGAGCACGATCTCGGTCTTCTGCTGCGCAGTGAACTTCCGGTACTTCTTCGTCTCGCTCAACGGGACTTCTCCTTCGGCTGAGCGGCCCATGCTGCGAGGCGCCCCGGACGGGATCGCCGCTACGGCTCGCGCTACGCGCTCACCTCCGCGACGACCCCGTCCGGGGCCTGATCCCTCACAACGAAAGTGTCAACGCCTCCACGGGGTCCGCGCCACTGCGGTCGAGCGCGAGCGTAAGCGTGGTCCGGCGAGCGCGCCTTCGATGGCGTAGTCGATCAGGCGGTGAGTGAGCAGCGTCCGGATCCGCCCTCGCGCGTAGCGTCGAGCGTCTGCTGGGAGCGCGGCGACTCGGCGCCGAGTTTGTCGCGGTCGTCGACGAGCAGGGCGATGTCCTCGAGGTCGCGGCTTTGGAGGACGTCGTCGTTGCCGCGATCGGCGAAGGCCTCGAGCTTGAGGACGAGCAGCCACGGGCCGGGACGGCGCGGATGTCGACGCCGTCGGCGACCGGGACGGCCGTCGCGGCAGCGGTGGCGTCGGCGAGCCAATGGCCGCTGAAGCCGGCGAGCTCGTGGCGGACGGGAACGTCGTCGAGCGTGAGGCCGGTGGCGGGGCGTCGCCAGCGGCAGATGACGCCGCTCTCGATGTCCTCGCGGAACCCCCCGGTTCGGCGCTCTCGCCCGCACCGACGCCTCGATGCTCGCGCGGCTCGACGTGGCGGCGGACGCGGGCGACGACGCGTACTTCGACGCGGTCGCCGCGGAGACGCTGCGGGCTGCGGCCGCCCGGGATCTTCACGTTCCGGACCGTGGTCGCGCCGTTCGAGCTGGACGACGAGACGCCGGTTGCTCCTGGCACGATCCTCGCGCCGGTGATCGCCGCGGTCCACCGCCGGCCCGACATCTACCCAGAGCCCGATCGCTTCCTCCCCGATCGCTTCGTCGGCATCAGGCCCGGCACCTACACCTGGGTGCCGTCCGGTGGCGGCGACCGCCGCTGCCTCGGCAGTGCGTTCGCGATGTTCGGACCTCACGGCGGGCTGGGCAGCAGCCGCGGGTAGGAGGCGACGTGCCCGCGATAGTCGTACGGGCCCTGGAGGAGGCACGGCGGTGCGCCGGTCCCCGGCGGGATGACCGGAACGACCGGGGGGTTGTGGACGTTGTCGCAGCTCCAGGCGCGCAGGCCGCCGTGGGCGAGGTCGCCGAGGCTGCCGGGCCGCGGGTACGGGTTCTGGCGGCTGCTCGGCAGCTGCTTGGAGAGGCCGCCGACGATCTCGTTCCACACGAGCGGAACGGCCTTGGCGTAGTGCTGCCGGTTGCCGTTCTGGTCGGTGACGTACGGGTTGGCCAGATCGTCGAGGTTGGCCGCCGCGGCGATGAGCAGGTTCGGGTCGACGGCGAGGAACTGGAGCGCGGGCAGGAACGAGCGCAGCGCGGCGTGGGCGGCGGCAAGGGTGGGGCCGCTCCGCCGGACCGTGCGCGTCGCCGCCGGCAGCCCCCGGTGCGCGGTCCTCAGGACCGGTGTGGCGGCGTTGAACAGGCGCTCCACGCTCGGGAGGGCGCGGCGGGTGGCGGTGAGCGCGGGCCGCAGGGCGCGGGCGGGCGGGACCAGTGCGCGCGTGGCCGCGTCGAGGGCGGGGACGCTGCGGTCGAGCTGCCCGGCGGTACGCCGCAGCTGTGCGAGCGTCGGCGGGAGGTCGCGGACGACCCCGGTGAGGTCGCGGTCGCGGGCGGCGGTGGCGGCGAAGACCGCGTCGCCCTGGGTGATGAGCGCCCGGACCGCGCCCTGGCGGCGGCCGACCGCCTCGAGCACCGCGCCGCCGTGGTCGATGATCGCGCTCAGGGCGCTGCGCTGGTGGTCGAGCGCCGTCGCCGCGTCGGCGAGCGAGCCGGCGGCGCCGGGCGCGTTCCCGAGCGCGTCGCTGAGGGCCGGGCCGCGGCCGCGGAGCGCGCGGGCCCAGCCGGCGGCGAGCGTCCGCACGCCCGCGCGGGTGGCGGGGTCGAACGTGTCCAGGACGTCGTCGAGCCGGGCGACGTCGGCGACGTTGGCGGCGGCGAGCCGGCCGCCGTCGGGGACGGCCGGGGCGGAGGGCGTGCCGAGCGTCATCTGCAGGTAGGCTTCGCCGAGGAGCGACTTCAGCCGGGGGATCGCGTGGGCGTCCGCATGGAGCGGAACGTAGCGGCGCTCGAGCTCGGCGGTGACGCGGGCGCCGCGGCCCGCGGGCGTGACGGCCGTGACGTGCCCGACGTCGACGCCGGCGACGCGGACGGCGGCGCCGACCTGGAGGTTGGAGGCCTGCTTGAGGTCGACGGAGAAGGGGTAGCCGCGGGCCTGCAGCGGCACCGAGCCGCCGAACGACCGCCACACGGCGAGCGTCGCGCCCCCGCACAGGAGGGCGAACACGAGGAGGCCGACGACCGTCTGCCAGCGGGGGGCGTGGGTCTGCATCACTTGCCTCCGGTCTTCGGGCACAGCGGGGTCGCGCTGAGGACCGGCGTGAGCGCGACGGCGGCGGGGCCGAGGCCCTGCAGCTCGGCGCAGCTGACGAAGACGGTCGCGCGGCCGACGACGCCGTGGGCGTCGCGGATCGACCCGAGCGAGTTGAGGTTGTGGAAGGACCACGGGAGCCAGTGGAGGAAGCCCTCGTCGCTGCCAGGCGGGTTGTAGGCGAGCTCGTTGAGCCAGGCGTTGGTCATCTTCAGCGAGTTCGTGAGCCCGGGGGCCTCCGCGTCGAGCGACGTGATGCCGGGTCGCAGGTCGTCCACGAGCGGCGTGACCTCGCGGGCGAACGGGCGCAGCTGCGTGGCGAGGGTCGTGGCGGCGCGGCCTGAGAACGGCCCGAGCGTTCGCAGGGTCGCCGGGAGGCCGCGGACCCCGGGGGTCAGGGCGCGCAGGGTGGGGGTGAGCTCGTCGGCCAGGCGGCCGCCGGAGTCGAGGGCATGCTGCGCCGTGGTGAGGGTCGCGGGCAGCTGGGCGACGGCCCGGCGCAGCTCCGCGTCGTGCCCGGCGACGGCGTGGAGGGTGGCGCTGCCTGCTTGCACGAGGGTCTGGAGCCGGTGGTCGTGGCCGGCGGCACGGGTGAGGACGGCGAGGTTGCTCACGAGGCCCGACACGGCGGCGCTGCGCCCGCGCAGGGCCGCGGCGATCCGGTGGGCCTGCGCGGTCGTGGGGCCGAAGGAGCGCAGCGCGCGGCGGAGGTCCAGGCCGCGGCCGTCGGTGCCCTGGGCGACCGACCGCAGCAGCGTCTGCAGGAAGGCGCGGGTGTCGGCGTCGAGGGCATCGAGCAGGTCCCCGAGGTCGGCCGGCGAGGTGGCGTGCGCGGCGGCGATGGTGCCGCCGGCCGGGATTGCGCCGGCCTGCGGGGTCCCGGGCGTGAGCTGGAGCTCGAGGTCCTTCAGGGGCGTGATCGGGCGCAGGGCCACGGCCGCGTCCCGATAGACGCGGGGGAGCTGGCCGCGGTCGATGGTGAGGGTCAGCCGGGCGCGGCCGCCGGCGAGGCGGGCGCCGCTGATGGTGCCGACCGGGACGCCGGCGACGGTCACGGGCTGGCCGGCCGACGGGTCCACGCCGTCGGCGGCGGGGAGCAGGACCGAGAGCTCGTACGTGTCGGCCAGCGGATCGGGGAAGCGCTGGTGGGCGAGGATGTAGACCGTGGTGGCGACGCCGGCGATCGCGACGAGGACGAGCACGATGATCGCGCGGGACTGGCGGCCCAGGAGGCGTTCGCTCATCGGCCGGCGCTCGCTCGGTCGTGGGCGGCCTGGACACGCTGGACGAGGCTCCGGAAGGCCTTTAGGGACGGCGGGGTCGCGTGGGTCGCGGGGCCGACGGTCTTGAACGAGCGGGGGGCGCCCGTCCGGCGGCGGCTGCCGAGGTCCGGGAGCGCCTGCTCGGCGCAGGGGGCGTCCGGGCGGAACGGCGGGCTGACGCCGGGCCCGAGCCACAGGGGCGCGGTCCCCTGGATGTCGGGGGAGATGGCGGTGACGGTCTCGGCGAGGCTCGGCAGGAGCGCGGTGACGGTCTTCTCGCCCGCGGCGGGGGAGATGCGCAGGGCCTTGCCGTTGGCGTCGAAGGAAGGGTTGGCCCCCGAGGCGCTCGCGAAGGCGTGGACGAGGTCTTGGTAGACGGGCCGGCCGCTGGAGAGCGGCCCGTCGGGGATCTGCTTCTTCAGCGTCGGGGTGACGTTGCGGCCGATGCACGAGGTGGCGGCGGTCACCTGGCGCAGCAGCGGGCGCAGGCGGCGCTCGAGGCCGGGGAGGTGCTGGACGAGCGGGCTCGCCGCGGTCACGAGCCGGGGGAGCTCACCGGGCGCGGTGAGGCGCGCGAGCTGGGTGACGAGCCGGGAGGCGCCGGCGAGGGCGCGCGGCGCGGCCCGGAGGGCGGGTCGCAGCGCGATGGTGAAGGTGCGCAGGACCGGGAGGGCGGCGTCGATCCGGGTGAGGTTCGCGGGGGCGGCCCGTAGCAGCGCCCGGGCGGTGGTGAGGCTCTGGCCGAGGGCGCCGTCGTCGGCGACAAGCGCGTGGGCGACGCGCTCGGCCGAGGTCACGGCGGTGGTCAGCGCGGCGGGGTCGGCGGCGAGCTGGGTGGTCATCCGGGCCCCGTCGCCGACGAGGTGCTGCAGGTCGCCGGGCCGGCGGCCGACGACGGCGCGGGTCACGGTCGTGAGGTCTCCGAGCGCGGCGTCGAGCTCGCGGTTCGCGTCGCGGAGGCCGTCGGCGCCGGTCCGGCCGTCGGGGCCGCCGAGGCCGGTCGCGAGCGCGTCGGTGGCGTGGGTGAGCGATGACCGCGTGGGGGCGTCGAAGGTGTCGAGGGCCTGGTCGAGCTGGACGGGGCCGCGGGTCTGCGTGGCCGGGATCGTCGCGCCGGGGGCGAGGACCGGCTGGGCGGGCGACCCCGGGTCCAGGGCGACGGCGAAGTTGCCCTCGAGGATGAGCCGCGCGACGATCCGCACGCGGGCGTCGCGGTGGATCGCGCCGGCCTTGTCGTTCAGGCGCATGGTGACGATCGACGTCCCGTGGGGGCCCGAGTCGACGTGGGCGACCTCGCCGACCTGCAGCCCGGCGATGCGCACGGGGTTCCCCGGCCGCAGCTGGGGCGCGCTGCCGAAGGCGGCGCGGAGCTCGACGTCGGACCCGAACGGCAGCTTCGGGGTGAAGATCAGCGCGCTGACCAGGACGAGCGCGGCGAGCGCGAGCAGAGCCGAGCGCACCCTCGTGTCCTGGCCGCGGCTGCGGGTCTTCGTGCGCCGGAGCCTCATGGGGCGGGCGGGGTCGGGGTGAGGAGGCCGGCGGCGGCGAGCCGCTCACGGACGCCCGCGGGCGGTGAGGTCACGCGGGTGTGGTTGCTCTGGCGGCCGGGCGGGTTGCTCAGGATCTGCTGACCGGGCACGTACGGCTCGTTGCCGGTCTCGCACTCCTGGTAGTCGTTGATCGGGTCGGCGTTCGAGTGCAGGTTCGCGGCCGGCCGGCTGTTCTGGAAGGCCTCGTTGTCGGCGCCGAGGGTGCCGGCGGTGATGAGCTCGAAGCCGAGCTCTGGCGTCCCGGTCCCGCCGATGACCGAGCTGCCGTTCTCGCCGAAGATGCCGAAGACGTTGCACTGCACCTGGGCGGGCGTGACCTTGCCCAGGAAGTCGCGCAGCGCGGCCATCGCGTCGGTCGCGCGGCGCAGCGTGCCGCTCGTGTCGGGGTCGTGGGCCAGGGTCCTGACGGCGGCGAAGGTGCCGCGCAGGTCGGCGGCGGCGGGCGGGGTGGCGCGGAGCGGGGCGACGCCTGCGGTCAGGGTGCGCGCGAGCGCGGTGAGGGTCGGGCCGACGTCGCCGGCGGCCGGCCGCAGCAGGCGGGCCAGGCGCGTGAGCCGCCGCAGGGGCGGGGTGAGCCGCTCGGCGGCGCGGGTGGTCGTGGCCATGGCCCCGGGGGCGGTGACGATCACGCGGTCGAGGGCGCCCGGTGGCCGGCCCACCGCGGCCATCGTGGTGGCGGCGCCGGAGAGGAGCCCGCGGAGCGGCTCGCCGACGGGACCGAGCGCCTGCGCGGCCGCCCCGCTCGCGGAGAGCAGGCGCGGCAGCCGGGCCCCCGGCGAGCCGGCGGTCATGAGCACGCGGGTGGCGGGCGGCAACAGGTCGCCGGCCCCGACGATCGTGTCGTTGACCGCCGTCCCGCGGCCGGCCAGACCGGCGGCCGTGTCGCGGATCCCGGCCTGGACGGCGCGCGCGGTGGCGTGGTCGAAGATGTCCAGCAGGTCGGTCGCCTGGACGCTCGTGGTCGTCCGGTCGGTCGCGAGGGTGGCACCGGACCGCAGCCGGGCGGCGCTCGTGCCCGGTTCGAGCTCGAGGTAGTTGGCGCCGAGCGGGGAGGCGGAGCGGATCCGCAGCCGGGTGTCGGCCGGCAGGGAGTGGAAGGACGGCTGCAGCGCGAGCTCGAGCCGGGCGGCCGGGGGCCGGGTGCCCTCGCCCGGCACGGCGGTGATGCGGGCGACCTGCCCGACCCGCAGCCCGCCGACCCGGACCGGGTCGTGCGCGACGAGGCGGCCCGGGTCGGTGACGAGCACGAACAGGCGGAAGTGGCGCTGCAGCGGCAGGCCGTCGCTCGCGTGGTATGAGATGTACGTGACGAGCGCCATCACCGCGAGGGCGGCGGCTCCGAGCGCGCGGTGGTCGGGCGCGCGGCGGCGCGTGGCGGCGGGTCGCGCGGTCATCCGAGGAGGTGGTGGAGGAAGGCGGCGAGGCCGCTGTCGCCCTTGGCGTCCCCGGGCGTGATGCCCGGGAGGGTGATCTTCGGCAGGGGCAGCTTCGGCAGCGTGAGCTTGGGGACGGGGAGCGCCGGCGCCGGGCCGGGGGACGCCGGCGTGGCGGCGGCCGGGGCGGGCGCGGCACCCGGCGCCTGCGGCCGGGCGCGCCGGCCCTTCTGCGCGGGCGCCGCCTTGGTGGCGGCGCCGCCGGTGTGGCCATAGGTGCCGTCGCAGCCCTCGGTCGTCGGGATGACGACGCAGGGTGACCCCGTGACCTGCGCGGTGACGAGGTGGCTGAGCTTGTCGTACGCGCCCGAGGTTGCGGCCACGTGGTAGAAGAAGGTGAGCAGCGACTCGGTCGCGCCACGGTCGCGCAGGCTCGCCAGGAGCTGCTCGAGCAGGACGTTCGGCCGCGCCGCGGCGGCGCCCAGGCGTGACAGGCGACGGGCCACGGGGCGCGCCGGCGCGATCGTGGTGCGCCCGGCGGCCGCGGCGCTCCCGAGGGCGGTGAGGGCCGGGTCGGCGGCGGCGACGAACGGCCCCAGGCGCCGGCTGACCGCGGTCAGGCCGGGGCCGGCGGTGCGCAGGCGGCTGGCGAGCGGCGTGGCCTGGGTGGCGAAGGCGTCGAGCGTGCGCAGCGCGTTCCGGGTGGCGTGCAGCAGGCGCGGCAGCCGCCGGACGCCGTCGGCCAGCGGAGCCCGGCGACGGGCGGTGACGGCGGCGACGTCGGCGGTCCGGTCGACGAAGCGGGTGACCGAGCGGGCGTCGTGCGCGACCCGGGCGACGACGCGGTCGGTCTGCGTGACGGCCTGGGCGACGGTGGCCCGCTGGGCGTCGACGATCCCGAGCACGCGGTCGGCCTGGGTGAGGGCCGGGTTGGCGCGCCGCAGGATGGCGTTGAGGTCCGCGCCGCGCCCGGCGGTCGCGAGGCCGAGCTCGTCGAGCACGATCTGCAGCCGCTGGCTCGTCGGCACCGCGAAGACGTCGAGGAGGTCCTGCAGCGACACGGGCACCGTGGTCCGGGGCAGCGGGACCAGGGGGACCGACGAGCGCGCGGCGGTCGCGAGTTCGGCGGGCGCCGTGCCCGGGGTGCACTGGACGTACTTCTCGCTGATGAGGCTCTCGGGGAGGATCTGGCAGCGCGCGTCCGCGCGCAGCGGGGCCGAGGCGCGCGCGATGTCGAACTCGACGCGGGCCTTGAAGTCCGGGGTCAGCCGCACGCGGCGGACGGTCCCGACGCGGACCCCGGCGATCTTCACGGCGCTCCCGGGGGAGATCCCGCCGGCGGTGTCGAAGATCGCGGCGGCGCGGTAGGTGCCGCCCCTGCCGTCGCGGGTGCTCAGCACGACCACGAGGACGGCGACGGCGAGGAGCACGATGCCGGCGCCGCGCCTCACGGGTGGTTGTCCTTCAGGTCGCAGAGGCCGGGCGTCGGGACCCAGACGTTGGACTTGTCGGGGGCGGGGGCCGCGCCGCCGCCGGGACAGGGGGCGATGGCGTCCTTCTGCACCTCGAGCGCTCCGGGGATCTTGAAGCCGGGGAACGCGCTGAAGAGCCCGCTCGGCGCGACCTCGGGGGAGCCGACGAAGATGATGCGGCCGTAGTGGCCCTGGGCGTCGTAGTTGGCGGACGCGACGCCGCCGAGGCCGCCGAACACGCCGAGGACGAGGTCGGGCATGTACACGCGCAGCGCGTCGAGGATCGGCAGCGAGGAGGTCAGCGCGGGGGCGGTGGCCCTGAAGGCGGGGAGCGCGTCGCGCTGCAGGGGGCGCAGGCCGCGGAAGGTGGCGCGCAGCGCCGGGGCGAGCGCCACGAGGCGGTCGGCGACCGACGCGACCCGTGCGGAGGCGGTCGGCAGGCCGCGGAGGAGGCGGTCGAGCGGCGGGGCGGTGGCGGGGACCGCGCGCAGCGCGGCGCGGACAGCCGGGGTCGCGCGGTCGACGAGGCCGAGCGTCCGGGTGGCGCGGGGCAGGACGGCGTGCAGCCGGGTGATGTCGTCGCCGAGCGCACGGCGCCGGCGGGCCACGGCGGTGAACAGCTGGGCGGTGCGGGTGACCGCGTCCTCGAGGGCCGGCGGGCGGTCTGCGAGAGCGGTTGCGGTCGCGCCGGTGGTCTGGACGAGGCGCTCCAAGGCCCCGCGCTCGGTGGTCAGCTGGCCGCCGAGGTTCGCGGTGGCGGCGAGGGCCGGGCTGAGCTTGGCCAGCACGCCGTTGAGGTAGCGCGACCCGGAGCCGGCGTACAGCTCGTCGCCGTGCCGGACGAGGGCCTGCACGTCCCGCCGCAGCGTGGGCGTGAAGGTGTCGAAGACGGCATCGAGGTCGACGATGCCGCTCGTGACGTTCGTCCTGAGGGTGACCGGGGCGGGCAGCGCCGGGGCCGTGTCGGGTCCGGGGACGAGGTCGACGAAGCGGTTGGTGACGCCAGCCTGGCCGTTGGCCCGGATGCGGGCGCGCGTCCCGGAGCGCAGATGCGCGTACCGTGCGTCGGCGATCGAGAGCACGACGTCGGCGTGCCCGTCCGGAGTCAGCGAGATGTCCTTGACCGACCCGACCTTGTGGCCGGCGACGGCGACGACCGCGCCGTCGACGAGCTGCCCGGCGTCGGTGAACTCGGCGTGCACGATCGTCGCGCCGCCCGGGCGCAGCACGACGACGGCGACCGCGAGGACCGCGAGGGCCAGCAGCGCGACGGTGATGCGGCGGGTGGTCATCCGCCGATGGGCAGCCGGGGGCTGCCGCCCCAGAAGAGCTCGCTGGTGAGGATGCCGACGAAGTGGATCCCGAGGAGGTTCACGAACATCGACTGGGCCGCGGCGCGCCCAACCTCGACCGGGCCCCCGCGGACCTTGTAGCCGTAGTAGCACCCGACGATGACGACGAACGTCGCCATGAGCGCGCCCTTGGTCGCGGAGAACAACAGGTCGGTCGGGTTCTGGAACTTCCAGAAGAGCTCGAGGAACCCGGCCGCCGACGTCTCCTTGAGCTGCACGACGACGGCGATGTAGGACCCGAGGAACCCGACGGCGAGGGCGAGCGGGTAGATGAACGGGAAGACGATCCACGTGGCGAGCACCCGCGTGGAGGCGAGGTACATCCGGGAGTTCATCCCCATGACGTCGAGCGCATCGATCTCGTCCGAGATGCGCATCGTGCCGAGCTCGGCGACGAAGCCGGTGCTGACCTTCGCGGCCATCATGTACGCGAACGCGTAGGGCACGAGCTCGCGCAGGTTGCCGAGCCCGGCGAAGGCCCCGGCGACGGCGGGCGCCCCGACGGTCCGCGCCCCGTAGACCCCCTCGATGCCGAGGACGAGGCCGAGCGCGAGCGAGAGCCCGAGCAGGACGGCGAGCGAGCCGTTGACGAGGATGCCGGCCTGGCGGAGCGTCTCGCCGAGGTAGGGGACCATGCGCCGGCTGAGCGTGTCGCGTGTGACGCGCGCGCCGAACTCGACAGCGTCGCCGAAGGTGGTCAGCCAGGCGGGCGCGGCCGCGCGGCGCCGGGGGGCGGTGCTCACCTGACCTCCGAGAGCCCGGGATGCGTGGCGAGCAGCAGCTGCCCGTAGACGTAGTCGATCGCGCCGATCGCGAGGAAGCTGATGACGACCGAGCGGTTGACGGCACGGCCGACGCCCTCCGACCCGCCGGAGACCGAAAGGCCCTGGTAGCAGCAGACGATCGCGATCGTCGCGCCGAAGATGAGGCACTTGACGTACGAGCCGAGGAGCTCGGTGACGTTCGCCGCGGCGCGGAAGTTCGCGAAGAAGGGGCCGAGCGGCTGGTGGTTCTGGATCTCGACGAGCGTCGCGCCGGCGACGCCGGCGAGCAGCGCGAGGACGTTGAACAGGAGCGAAAGGGCCACGATGACGAGGAAGCGCGGCACGACGAGGCCCTTGACGACGTCGACGCCGAGGACGCCGAGGGCGTCGATCTCCTCCCGGACCTTGCGGGCGCCGAGGTCGGCGCAGAGGGCGGTGCCGACGACGCCGGCGACGACGATCGCGGTGACGAACGGCGCGAACTCCCGGACGATGATGAGCTCGTAGAGGCCGCCGAGCCGGTCGAGCGCGCCGAACAGCCCGAGGAACCCCGCGCCCTGCACCCCGGCGGGCCCGAAGGAGAACGCGAACGCGGCGGCGATGAGCGCGAACCACGAGCGGCCGAGCGCGAAGCGGAACTCGGTCACGAACTCCGCGCCGTAGGAGTACGGGGGGCGGACCGCCGCGCGCAGGACCCGGCCGCCGAGCGCGAGCATCCCGCCCGTCTCGCGGGCCAGGCGGCTGGCGCGACCCGGCTCGCGGCGCATGGCGGTGGGCGCGCTCGCGGGTGCCGTGGGCAGTGGTGCCGGCAGTGGTGTGGACGTCGACCCGATCAGCTGATCCTCACCTCGCCGCCATCGGGTGGCCACATGCCGAATGGGGGGACCACCCCCGACGTTCGGCACGTGGTCGGCGTCACGGCGAGCCGCCAGGCTCGGAGACACCGCAGCACCGGATCCAGATCGAGAAGACGAGGTCGACCATGCAGTCCAGCAAGACACCGCTACGCGGCCGGGTGGCCGCGGTCACGGGAGCAGCTCGCGGCATCGGTCGTGCGACCGCTGCCGCGCTCGTCCGCGAGGGCGTAGCCGTCGCGATCGGCGACCTGGACCTCGCACTGGCCGAGCAGACCGCGCGGGAACTCGGCAACGGCACCCTCGCGTTGCGCCTGGACGTCACCTCGCGAGCATCGGTGCGGGCGTTTCTCGATGAGGTCGAGGACCGGCTCGGCCCGCTGGACGTCCTGGTCAACAACGCTGGGATCATGCTCGTCGGCCGGCCGCTCTGGGAGGAGGACGACGAGGCTGCCCGCCGTCAATACGAGGTCAATGTCAACGGCACGTTGTACGGGATCAAGGAAGCCGTCCCCCGGTTCCGTGCGCGCGGGCACGGGCATATCGTCAACGTGGCGTCGGGGGCTGGGCTGATCGGCTTTGCCGGCGGAGGCTCCTACTGCGGGACCAAGCACTACGTGATCGGCGTCAGCGAGGCGCTGCGCGCGGAGCTGCGCGGAAGCGGTGTCGAGGTGTCCTGCGTCATGCCCGCGGTCGTGAACACCGAGCTGGCCAGTGGCGGCGGAGCGGTCCGCGGCCTGCGCTCGGTCGAGCCCGAGCAGGTCGCCGACGCGATCGTGAACGCCGTGAAGGGCCGTCGCTTCGACGTGTACGTGCCGCGCGAGCTCGAGGTCCTCGACCGTCTGCAGGGGCTGCTGCCGCGGCGCGTCTTCGAGGCGCTGCTGCGCCTGAGTGGTGGCGCCGACCTGCTGATCCGGATCGATACCGCTGCACGAGCCGAGTACGAGCGGCGCGCGTTCGCCTCTGCGGGGGCCGTCGATGATGAGCCTTGGACGGTGTCGGCCCCATGAGTCAGAAGCTCATGCACGGCGGCGGGCATCATGCGCAGTTACCGGCTTCGCCGCGACGACCCGTCCGCGCCGTGCTCGTGCTCGTCACCACGACCCTGCTCATGCTGGGCGTGGACGTCGGCACGGCGGCGGCCCAGAACGGGTTCGCGGCCGGCGAGTTCTCCGGCCTACCGGACGGTGCCATGAGCGCACCCGTCTCCCCGGCGAGGGTGTTCGAGGGGCCAGTGGCGCCGGCGACGTGCGGACCGGGGTCGAGCGTGGAAAATGGGCTGGATGGTCAGGTCCCGCTCGCCGACCGGCTGGACGGGCGGAGCAGCAAGGGCTATTCGTGCAACCTGAAGCTCGTGGGTCAGTACCAGGGGGAGGGCTCCAGCTGGGTCAGCCAGTCCTACGGCGCATGTGCGTACATGTCCACGCGGTGGCCGGACACCGAGAAGTCGCGCGGCGTCCAGGTGCTCGACGTCTCGGACACGGCGCATCCGACGCTCGCGGGCACGCTCACGAGCCCCGCGATGCTGGGACCCTGGGAGTCGCTGAAGGTCAACTCGCAGCGAGGCCTGCTCGCCGCCGCCTTCGGCGGCCCGATCATAGGCGACGGCTTCGTGGAGATCTACGACATCCGGACAGATTGCCGCCGACCACGCCTCCTGGGCTCGATCTCGGCCGTTGACCTGCTCCGGCACTTCTCCGGTGAGCGTTCGGATGTCCCGACAGATCTCAACGCCGCCACGCTGCTCGGCCACGAGGGCAACTGGTCGCCGGACGGCAACACCTACTGGGTGAGCAGCTTTGTGGGTGGCGTCGTCACCGCGATCGACGTGCGCGATCCGTCGGCCCCGAGGATCGTATGGACGGGCAGCACCGGGATCATCAACCACGGCTTCTCGCTCAGCCAGGACGGCAACACCCTCTACATGGCACAGGTCGGCAACCTCGCCGAGACGATCACGGGGGCGCCCCTCGGCGCGTTTCAGGGTATCGAGCCCAACGGCCTGAAGATCTTCGACGTCACCGCGATCCAATCGCGCGCAGCACATCCGACGATCTCGCCGCTCGGCCACGCCTATTGGACCGACGGTGGCATCGGCCAGATGTCGATCCCGATCAGCTACGGATCGCACCCGTACCTCGTGTTCGTCGACGAGCTCAACGAGGGCGGCGCCCGGATCATCGACATCGCCGACGCACAGGCGCCAAGGGTGATCTCGAAGCTCAAGCTGCAGATCCAGATGCCGCAGAACATCGACGTGGCCAGGCGCGACGTCGGCGGCACAGGACCGTTCACCTACGACAGTCACTACTGCACCGTCGACCGCCAACAGGACCCGACCACCATCGCCTGCGGGTACTTCGACTCCGGTGTTCGCGTGTTCGACATCCGAGACCCGTCCGCCCCGCGAGAAGTCGCGTACTTCAATCCGCCGGCCCAGCTCGGCAGGAACGGTGAGCTCAAGGGCTCCGAACACGCCGGCGGCCCCGGAGTGATCGCGCTGACAGCCCTCTTCCACGGAGGCGACGCTGCCGGGCATCCGCAGGTGGGCGGGGCACTGCCGATCCTCAACACCGACTGGTGCAGCTCACCGCCGGCGTTCGTCCGTGACCAGCTCTGGGTCACCTGCCAGGACAACGGCTTCATGGCCCTGAAGTTCACCAACGGCGCGTACCCGATCAAGCCCGGGTGTCCCAACTCCGTCGGGCCCGTCTCCGGCGCGGGCATCGGGCCGGCGCGCCTCGGCAAGACCCGAGCGGCGACCCGACGGCGCTTCGCTCGCGATCAGGTACGCAGCACCAAGCACACCGACACGTTCTGCCCGGGCCGGGCCGGGATCCGGATCGGCTACGCGCCCTACCGACTCGTGCGCACCCTCGGCCATCGCCAACGGCCGTCGCTCGCCGGCACGGCCGTGCTGATCACCACCGCGGACCCTCGCTCAGCGATCCTCGGAGCCAGGCCGGGCGCGAAGGTCACCGGGCTCACGGCTGCTCTGCGTCACGCCGTCGGCGTCAGGCACAAGGACGAGGTCTGGTACTTCGTCGACCGAGGGCGCGTCACCGCTGTGCTCAGGACACGACGCGGAAGGGTCATCGAGATCGGGATAGCCAACCGGCCTCTGACCAGATCTCGGGCAGCAGCACGACGCTTCGTGGCGACCTTCGGCTGACGTTGCATCCTGAACCACCGCAGCGCCCCCGGGCACGCGGCGGCGCGGCCTTAGGCCAGCGCGGTGATGAGCTGCACCTGGAGTTCGCCGAACAGGAAGCCCAGCGTGGCGCCGAGCGCGACGACGATCCACTCGTCGTCCTTGAACACGGGACGCAGGAGGTTCTCGTACGTGTCCGCGTCCATCTGCGACATCTTCTCGACGATCGTGTTCTCGATGTCCAGCGCCTCGGCGGCGTAGACCTCGATGTGCTGCGAGGTCTCGGGGAGCCGCTCGATGATCTTCGTCGCGATCGTCTGCTTCATCGCCTGGTAGCGGCGTCCCCCGACGGCGATCGACACGAACCGGCCGGCGAGCCCGGCCTGCTGGTCGATCGTGCGCTCGATCTCCTCGTTGATGAGCTCGTAGAAGCGGTCGGACATCGGCCCGGTCAGGAGGCTCTCGAAGACGGCGGCCGGCGTGAACATGTCCTTCGCGAGGACCTCCGCGTACAGCCGGGTCGCCTTGTCGCGGCGGTTGTGGAACAGGCCCTGCCAGCGGATGCCCGGCGCCAGCCGCCGCTCCTGCTTGGGGCGGAAGATCATCGTCAGGGCGATGTAGTCGGTGAGCCCGCCGACGAGCAGGCCGAACAGCGGGAGCACGAGGTGCCGGCCGGTGATGCCGAAGACCGCCGCCTGGATGAGCCCGATGTAGAAGCCGAAGTAGATCCCGGACCGGATGATGAACGCGAAGGCGTCGTCGCCGAGCGTCTTGAACATGCGGTTCAGCGCGTGCTTGTCGCGGACGAGGTTCGACACGACCATGTGCTTGATGTCGAAGACCTGGTCGAGGTTCTCGCGAACCTGGTCCATGAGGTTGCGCGCGGCCTCGGGGGCGCGACGCTGGACGTTGGCGATCACCGCGCGCCTCGCGACCTGCGGCATCGTGTTCCACAGCCGCGGCTGATACTCGACCATGATCGTCTCGACGATGTCCGCGACCGCATCGTGCAGCGGGCCCTCGAGCTCACGCGCAAGGTCGTCGGGGTCGATGCGATCGAACAGCTCCTCCGGCTTCAGCAGCTCGGCGGTGATCGAGTCGACAGCGATCCCGGCCATCTTCGCCGCGCGCTTCGGGATCTGGCCCTGCCACCCGAAGATCGGGCGGATGCCCTTGAACTCAACGGGGTTGAACATCATCCAGACGGCGAGGAGCTTCGTGAGCCAGCCGACGAGCGCGGCGGCGAACGGGATCGAGACGTACACCCACACCGGGTCCTCGCCGAAGTGCAGGAAGGCGGCGGGAGCCATCAGGTCGTCGCGTCCCACAGCTCGCGGCCGAGCGGTGAGAGGCGGACGGTCTGGCGGATGATCCGGGGGCCGAGCGGCCCGCGGGAGATGCCGCCGATCGCGGCCCGGACGGCGGCGTCGCTCAGCAGCAGCTCGTACTCGTCGCGGATCGACGTGTCCTCGGGCCCGGTCTCGACGAGGCCGAGCCGGCGCAGGTGCGCGACGTAGATGTGGGTCCGGTCGGGCAGCGCGACGCCGGCCGCGCGGCCGACGCTCGACGCGTTCTCCAGGACGCGCTTCTGGAACGGGCCGACGCCCGGCTCGGCGACGTGGACGAGCGGGTAGGCCGACCCGTCCGACAGCGCGGACAGGATGCGCGCCTCGTCGGGGACGATCTCCGCCAGCAGCGTCCCGTGCAGCGCGCGGCGGCTGTCGGCCGGGGTGTTCCTCATCGACTGGCGCAGCAGCGCGCCCATGGTCTCGGCCGGGCTCGGGGGCGGCCCGGGCGAGGCCGGCTCGGGCGCCTCGCCGAGGGCCGCCAACGGGCGGTCGTCGACGCCGTCGAGGCGGCGCTTGAGCTCGCGGACGAGCGCCCGCTCGGCCTCGGCGACCTGCGCCTCGAGCGTACGGACGCCGGGGATCTCGCGGGCGACGGCGCGGGTCTGGCCGGCCACGGCCCCGAGGGCCCCGAACACGGAGGAGAACGGGACGGCCATCAGCATGCCAAGGTACCGATCGGCGACCCGGTTCGGCGCGCGACGTCGAGGCTGCCGCTCGGGGCGGGAGCGTGCGGGTCCCCAGGCAGACATGCGCGACGCACCGGGGCTCAGCGCCGCAGCCTGATGCTGCGCGCGACGTCGACCGCGCGCGACGGCGATCCGCCACGGGCCCGCAGCCGCAGCCGGTAGGACCCCGCGTAGACGGTCCGATGGCCGTGCAGGCGCAGGCGGACGCTGCCGCCGGGCGCCAGGCGAGCGCGGCGAACCGAGGCGACGGTCCGTCCGCCGGCGGTCCGCAGGGTGAGCGTCACGCGGGTTAGCGGCCCGTCGGTGCCGCCGACGCGGACCGACACCCCGCCGGCGGAGATGATGCGCCGGGCCGACGCGGTGCCGAGGAGCGTCAGGGACGGTCGCCGGACGGCACCGGCGGTGCACGGGCCGAGATTCGGATTCGTGCCGTCGTCGGCGTGCGTCGCGACGCGGAGGTAGCCATAGAACGCGGGTCCGCAGTCGTCGGCGGCGGGGCGGAGCGCGCGGCAGCCGGCCCGGAGGTCCTCGCAGGCGACCGCCCGGCCGGCACGAGTGTGGATGGCGATCCGCGAGCGGTACAGCCGCGAGAGGAGGTTGGCGTCACGGGCGGGGTCGTGAGCGGCACCGCGGGCGTCGTGGCGCCAGCGATCGGTCAGCAGGCGGGCGTCGGCGGTCGGGTCGTGCTTCAGGTACTTGTCGAACCAGGCGACGGTGTACCACGCGCCGAGATCGACGCCGCGCAGCGTGCCGACGGGGTAGGCGACCCAGGACCAGTCCAGGTGGTTGGCGCCGCGGACGACGATGTTCGCGCTGTCGACACCGGCCTTCGTATACGCGACGGAGGCCTGTGCCTTGTCCTCCGGGTTCGGGCGCTCGAGGAACGGCGCGGGGTCGAGGAGGTAGTCGCCGCTGAGGCCGAGCGCGGGCTTGGTCAGCGGGACGTCGGGGGCGGATCCGGGCGGGGCCCCGACGCAGTCGGGCGGCAGCCCGGTCAGCGCGCGCGGGAACGGGATGCCGAGCAGGCCGGCGGGGTTCGCGGGGTCGATCGTGAACAGGCCGGCGTTCTCGGTGCTCGTCGAGTCTCGCGGGACGCAGAGGGTGTCCCACGCGACGACCGCGTCGATCCGCGGGTCGGCCTGGCCGAGGTAGCCGGCGGCCTCGGCGCCGTAGGAGTGGCCGGCGATGCCGATCCGGCCGGGGTCCAGCATCCGCCACAGCGGGTTGTTCGCGGCGTCGAGTCCCGCGGCCACGCGGCGTCGCTGCTTGTCCGCGTGGCTCGTGCCCGTCGTGCGGCTGGGGCGGGGGACGTACGGGTGCGCGGGCGTGGACAGGAGGAAGTCCAGCGCGTCCTCGCCGCCGTCGTAGAACGGGCCCCCGTCGCCGACGGGCGGCGTGCCCGCGATGAGGCTCTCGAAGCGGTCCGGCGCCGCACCGAACTGGTCGGAGGCGCCCTCGCCCTGGGCGTCGAAGGTGAGGACGACGTACCCGCTCTTGGCCAAGGCCTGGGCGGCCCACCAGTAGGCCTGCTCGAAGCCGACGATCGAGCCGTTGACGATGACGATCCCCGGGCGGTGACGCGGCCCGCGGCGGGTGGCCCACACGTGGCCGGAGAGCGTCGCGCCGTCGCGAGCGGTGAACAGCACGGGCTCGACGATGCCCTTGCCGTCCGCCCAGTGGTCCAGGCGCGGGTCGGCCACGCAGACGGGGATCGGGAGGGTGCACGGGTTCGGGTTCGGTGCGCGCTCGGGGTCGCGCGAGGCGATCTCCGCGCGGCCTGCGGTCTGACGGGCGGCGGCCGCGAGGACCTGGGCCTCGAGACCGGGCGAGAGGTCGGCGCCGCGGGTGGTCGACAGCGCGATGTTCGCTGCCTGCTCGGGCAGCCCCAGCGGATCTCCGGCCGGGGCTGCGGACGCCGCTGCGGGCAGGGCGAGGGTCGCGAGCGTGAGGAGGATGCAGGTACCCCGCCGGCGGGCAGTCACGCCGGGACCGCCCCCGCCGCGACGCCGACCGCCGTGCGCAGCTCCTCGAAGGCCGCATCCAGGCACTCCGCGAGGAACGCGGGGTCGGGGACCATGCGGCGGCAGCTGACGAACGAGGCGTCGATGACGCCGCAGTAGCTGAAGACGCCGAATACGAGTCCGGTGCCACTGAAGATCGGTGCGACGCCGAAGAAGCGCTCGGCCTTCGCGCCGTTCATGTAGAGCGGCACGTGCGGGCCGGGGACGTTCGAGACGCCGATGTTGAACGTCGGCCGCCGCGCGCCGAACGCGAGCTGGCTCGCGGCGAGCGCCCTACCTCCAGGCGAAGGGCGAGAGCACCGCGGACAACCTCGTGTGCGCGCAAGGGCGAGGAGTCCACCGGCGGCAACGACATCGCCTTCCTCTTCGTCGCCCTCGGCTCCGACGTCGCCGACCCCGTCGCCGATATCGCCTGCTGCATCCCGAGCGTTGACGATGACGTCGTTCACGGTGGCGCCCTCGACGAGCTCGCGCATCCGCTTGACCTCGGCGAGCGGGAACGTCCGCCCGTCGAGGACGCGGTGCGGGGAGAGCTCGGCCTGGAAGCGCGTGCGGGGAACGGCCGGCGGCAGCAGACCGCCGCTCGAGCCGCGGCTGCCGAGGACCGCGCCGGGGAGCAGCCGGGCGGCGGGGGCGAAGCGCACCACCGCGCGGGCGACCCGCAGCGGTGCGTGGACGAGGTTGTTCGCCGCGGCCCTCGTGAGCAGCTGCCGGGCGCCGGGCCGGCGCTCGCCGTGCCACGAGTCGGGGATCGCAGTGGCGTCGAGTTCGGGGGTGAGGTCGTGGATTGCGCTGATGATGTCGCGCATCGAGTGGCCGTCGACGGCGACGTGGTGGAGCTTCGTGAAGATCGCGTAGGAGCCGGCCGGGACACCCTCGACGTGGTCGAGGCCCTCGATGACCCACATCTCCCACGGCGGGCGGTTCATGTCGAGCGGGCGGGCGTCGATGCGGGCGATCTGGATGCAGAGCTGGCGCCAGTCGGCGGGCTCGGGCAGGCGGACGTGCCGCACGTGGAACTCGAGGTCGAAGTGCTCGTCCTCGATCCAGTACGGGTGGTCGAGATCCAGCGGCACGCGGACGAGGCGGCGGCGGAAGACGGGCGAGCACGCCAGCCGGCGCTCGAGGTGAGCGAGGATGTCGCGGAACCGCACGTGCCCCCCGGGCGCCGTGGACGGGTCGTAGATCCCGACGATGCCCCCGTGCGCCGCCCAGTTCTCGTTGTCGAAGTGGGCGAACATCGCGTCGTGGGCGTTGAGCTGCTGCACGGTCAGGCCTTTCGGAAGCGGCGCCCGCGGCGGGCGCCGAGGAGCCGGAGGACGCGACGCAGCAGGTGGTCCCGCCCTGCGGTGTAGGGGTACCAGGCGAGCTCCGCCCGGGGCGCGACGCGCGCCGAGGTGATCGCCTGGGCCCGGCTGTACTTTCGCAGGCCTGCGGCGCCGCCGAGGCGCGCGCCGATCCCGGACGCCTTCCAGCCGGCCTGCGGCACGGGGAAGGTGAAGATGTTCTTGAAGACGTCGTTGACGTTGACCGCCCCGACGTCGAGCCGGCGGGCGAGCGCGTCGCCGCGCGCGCGGTCGCGGGTCCAGACGCTGGCCGACAGCCCGTACGGCGAGTCGTTCGCCAGCCGGACCGCCTCGTCGGCATCGGCGACACGCATGACCGGCAGCAGCGGCCCGAAGGTCTCCTCCTGCATGCAGAGCATCTCGTGGTCGACGTCGAGCAGGATCGTTGGCTCGTAGAACCAGCCGGGGCGGGCAGGAGCCTGCCCGCCGGCGGCGATGCGGGCGCCGCGCTCCCGCGCGTCCGCCACGTGGCGCTCGACGATCTGCCGCTGCGCGGCGTTGGCCATCGCGCCGACGTCGAAGGCGGCGCCGTCGCCGGGGCCGCCCTGGCGCAGCCGGGCGACGGCCGCGGTGAGCCGCGTGACGAACGCGTCGTGGACCGGCGCCTCCACGTAGATGCGCTCCACCGACACGCAGGCCTGCCCGGCGTTGAACAGCCCGCCCCAGGCGGCGGCGTTCGCCGCGCGGTCGAGGTCGGCGTCGGCGAGGACGATCATGGCGTCCTTGCCGCCGAGCTCGAGGCTGCAGGGGATCAGGCGCTCGGCCGCGCGGGCCCCGATCCGCCGACCGGTCGGCGTGGACCCGGTGAACTGGACGTAGTCGACCTCCTCGACGATCGCGGCGCCGGCCTCGCCGGCACCGATCGCGACCGCGAGCACGTCCGGGGCGCCGAGGTCCTCGCGCCAGCCGTCGGCGACGGCGGCGGTGGCGAGCGGCGTGAACTCCGAGGGCTTGACGAGTACGGCAGCGCCGGCGATCAGGGCGGGGACCGCGTCGACGAGGGCGATGATGAGGGGGAAGTTCCAGGGGCAGATGACGCCGACGAGCGGGCGCGGCCGGTAGCTCACGGTGAGCTGCGAGGCGGCGGTGAGCAGGCCGTGCGGCCGGGGGTGCTCGTCGGCGAGGAACTCCTCCGCGTGGTCTGCGTAGTAGTTGATGAGGTCGACGCAGACCGCGAGCTCGAACGCGGCCTCGCGGCGCGGCTTGCCGGTCTCCTGCTGGAGCGTCGTCGTGAGCTGGTCCTCGTGGTCGAGCAGCCAGTCGCGCAGCCGCCGGACCCAGCTGACGCGGGCCGCGACACCGCCGGCCTCCCACCCCTTCTGCGCCGCCCGCAGCCGGGCCGCGGTCGCCCCGACGTCGCCTGCCGTGTGGGTGGCGACGGTGGCGATCGGGGTGCCGGTCGAGGGGTCGTCGACCTCGAGGGTGGCGCCGCGAGCGGCGGGCCCAGGGGCCGGGGCTGTGAGGTGAGAGCTGATGCGCCGATGCTCGTGGGCAGCCTGCTGACGTGCCACATGCCGAATGGGGGGACTAGCACCGACCAACGGCGGGTGGCCCTCGCGGGAGTCAGCGGCGAGGCTCGGCGCCACATGAGCGCAAAACCCCACCAGCTCCACGCGGCCCCGGAGATCGGCGTGCGGCGCGTCTGGCTCGCCGGGCACGACACCCGCGTCCTGGAGGTCTCGGGCACGGGGCCGGCCCTGGTGCTGATCCACGGCTTCTCCGACAGCGCCGACAGCTGGCGGCCGCTCCTGGCCCGCGCCGCGCGCGCCGGCCGCCGGGCGGTGGCGGTCGACCTGCCGGGCTTCGGCGCGGCGGGCGCACCGAACGGCCCGGTGCTCGGCTCCTTCACCGCGGTCGCGCGGGCGGCCGCCGAGCGCGCGGCCGGTCCCGGCGGGGGCGCCGTGCTCGTCGGCCATTCGATGGGCGGCATGGTCGCGATGCAGACGGCGATCGAGGACGACGGGCGGCTCGCCGGGATCGTCCCGGTCGCCACCGCGGGCCTGCACCATCCGGGCTGGATCGCGGCCGTCGGGTCGCGCCCCGGCGCCTGGCTCGCGCGGACGCTGCCGGCAGGCCTCGTGCACGCCGGCGCCCGCGCCGGCGTGCGCCGCCTGGCCGTGCACGAGGTCAGCCCGGATGTCGCCGAGCACCTCCCGCGGCAGGCCGGCCACCTGCGGGGTCGCCGTGTCGCCGAGCAGGTCGAGCTGCTGCGCCGGCTGCGGGCCCAGACGACGATCCCCCTCGAGGTCGCGCGGATCGCCTGCCCGGTCCTGTTCGTCTGGGGCGGGCGCGATGCGGCCGCCGTCTTCGCCCGCAACCGGGCGCGGCTGGAGGGCCTGGCCGCCGGTGCCCCCTCCTCGCGCGGCGTCGTCATCGAGGAGTGCGGCCACACCCCGCAGCTCGAGGCGCCGCAGGAGCTGTGGGCGCACGTCGAGGACTTCGCGGGGTCACTCGGCCGCGGCGCCTGACCGGCGTCCGCTGCCGAATGGGGGGAGGACCACCGACCAATGGCAGGTGGTCCGGCCGCCCGGCAGGCGGGACGCTTGCAGCCCACCTCAGATCAGGAGAGCACCTTGCAGCACGACATCTACGTCGCCGGCGCCGGCATGACGACCTTCGGCAAGCAGCTCGAGCGCGGCCTGCGCTCGCTGGCCGAGGAGGCCGTCCGGGACGCCCTCGCCGACGCCGGGGCGGGCCCCGAGGTCGTCGACCACGTGTTCTTCGCCAACGCCGTGGCCGGCCTCATCACCGGGCAGGCGTGCGTCCCCGGCCAGGTCGCCCTCCGGCACACCGGGCTGCTGGGCATCCCGATCGTCAACGTCGAGAACGCGTGCGCCTCGGGCTCGACGGCGTTCGGCCTCGCGTGCACCCAGCTGATGGCGGGCACCGCGGACGTCGTCATGGTCGTCGGGGCCGAGAAGCTCTCCCACGCGGACAAGGCCCGGAGCTTCGCCGCCTTCTCCGCGGGGTACGACCAGGAGGAGCCGCCGAGCGCGGCGCCGCCGGCCGTGGAAGGCGCCCCGACCCGCTCGGTCTTCATGGACGTCTACGCCCAGATGGCCCACCAGTACATGGCGCGCTCCGGGGCGGTCGCCGAGGACTTCGCGCAGGTCGCCGTCAAGGCGCATCGCCACGGCGCGCTGAACCCGAAGGCGCAGTACGGCGACCCGCTCACCGTCGACGGCGTGCTCGGCAGCCGCACGATCGTCGACCCGCTCACGCTCATGATGTGCTCACCGCTGAGCGACGGCGCCGCCGCGCTCGTGCTCGCCAACGAGCGCGGGCTCAAGCGCCTGAACGCCGACCCCGTCCGCGTGCTCGCGGCGACCCTCGTGTCCGGCCGCGACCGGACCAACGGCGACCGGACCGCGGTCGAACGCGCCGCGCGCGACGCGTACGAGGTGGCCGGCGTCGCGGCGGCCGACATCGACGTCATCGAGCTGCACGACGCCGCCGCACCGGCCGAGCTCATCGTGTCCGAGGAGCTCGGGCTGTGCGAGCCGGGCGGCGGGCCCGAGCTGCTGCGCTCCGGCGCCACGACGATCGGCGGCCGCGTGCCGATCAACCCGAGCGGTGGCCTGCTGTCCAAGGGGCACCCGGTGGGCGCGACCGGCTGCGCGCAGATCGTCGAGCTCGTCGACCAGCTCCGTGGGCGCTGCGGCGGCCGCCAGGTCGAGGGTGCGAAGATCGCCCTCGCCGAGAACGGCGGCGGCTACCTGGAGAACGACGCGGCCGTGGCCACCGTGACGATCCTCGCGCGATGACGGACGCCCTCGACTACGACTGGCTCGTCATCGGCTCCGGCTTCGGCGGCAGCGTCTCGGCGCTGCGCCTGACCGAGAAGGGCTACCGCGTCGGCATCGTCGAGTGCGGGCGGCGGTTCGCCGACGACGAGTTCGCCGAGCGCCTGACGCAGCTCCGGCGCTCGGTCTGGATGCCGCGCCTCGGGATGAAGGGCATCCTCCGGCTCACGGCGTTCAAGGACGTGATGATCCTCAGCGGGAGCGGCGTCGGCGGCGGCAGTCTCGTCTACGCGCAGACGCTGTACCGCGCGGGGGAGGGGTTCTTCGAGCGCTGGCGCGAGGTCAGCGGGTCGGCGCCGTCCCTCGACGAGTACTACGACACGGCCGAGCGGATGCTCGGCGTCGTGACCCACCCCCGCCGCACCGAGATGGACGGCCTGCTTCAGGGCGTGGCGGCGGACATGGGCGCGCCGGACAGCTTCCACCCGACCCGGGTCGGGGTCTACTACGGCACGCCCGGCGTGACCGTCGACGATCCGTACTTCGGCGGCGAGGGCCCGGCCCGCGCCGGCTGCATCGAGTGCGGCCAGTGCCTCATCGGCTGCCGCGAGAACGCGAAGAACACGCTCCCGAAGAACTACCTGTGGTTCGCCGAGAAGCGCGGCGCCGACGTGCTCGCCGAGCGGACCGTCGTCGGCATCGAGCCGCTGAACGGGACCGACGGCGCGACCGGCTACCGCGTCACGAGCGAGCGCACCGGGGCGTGGCTCCGGAAGGACCGGCAGACCCACACGGCCCGCGGCGTCGTCGTCGCCGCCGGCGCGCTCGGGACGAACCTCCTGCTCGCGCGGTGCAAGCACGGCGGGATGCTGCCGCGCCTCTCCGACCGCCTCGGCCACCTCGTCCGCACCAACAGCGAGTCGCTCACCGCCGTCACCGTCCCGGAGGACCGCGGCTGGGGGACGAACGTCACGATCACCGGCAGCATCCATCCCGACGAGGTGAGCCACAGCGAGGCCTGCACCTACGGCACCGGCGGGGACCTCATGGGCCTGCTGTTCACGCTCATGACGCCGGACGGCACGCGCCTGACGCGGCCACTGAAGCTCGTCGGCCAGATCCTGCGCCACCCGCGGCGCTTCGTCCAGGCGACCGACCCGCGCGGCTGGTCGGAGCGCTCGGTCATCACCGGGATCATGCAGACGCTCGACAACTCGATGCGCTTCGTCCCGAAGCGGCGGCTCCCCGGCGCCCGGCTGAAGATCACGACCCGGCAGGACCCCGAGCACCCCAATCCGCGGTTCCTCCCGATGGCCAACGAGGTCACCCAGCGGCTGGCCGACGCCAGCGGCGGCATCGCGCAGAGCTGGGTCACCGAGGCGCTGCTCGGCATCCCCGTCACCGCGCACCTGCTCGGCGGCGTGGTCCCGGCCGCGGACGCCTCCCGTGGCGTCATCGACCTCGACCACCGGGTGTTCGGCTACGAGAACCTGCTCGTCTGCGACGGGGCCGCGATCCCCGCCAACCCGGGCGTCAACCCGAGCCTCACGATCACCGCGATGGCCGAGCGTGCGATGGCCGCGGTCCCCGCGAAGCCGGGGGCCGAGCCCGCTCAGCCGCCGGCGATGATGCGCATGTAGCGCGAGACGGCCTCGGCGCGATTGGAGGCGTGGAGCTTCTTCAGGATCTGGCTCACGTGGCCCTTCACGGTGCCCTCGGTCACGACCATCCGCTCGGCGATCTGGCGGTTGGTCTCCCCGGTGGCCATGAGCTCGATGATCTCGAGCTCGCGCCGGGTGAGGAGGCTGTGGATCCGCGCCTGCGGGGCGGCCTGCGACGTGGACCGGCGGACCTCGCCGGCCGGGTCGGCGGAGCTCGCGATCTGCAGCCCGGCCTCGCGTGCGTCGGTCAGCAGGGCCTCGGTCGACCGGACGAGGTCGCGGACCTTCTCGCCCTGCTGGTGCAGCCGCTGCTGGAGGATCGACCGCTCGAGCGCGTACCCGTAGCCCTCGGCGAAGGCCGACAGCAGGTCGCGGTCGTAGGCGTCGTCGGTGCTCATGCGCGTCGCGTGGATGAAGCCGATGACCTGTCCCTCGGGCATCACCGGCGCGGCGACGTAGGAGCGGATGCGGGAGACGCGGGTGAGGTCGCGCATCGCGCGGGGGTTGTTCATGGCGTCCTCGACGATCATGGGGACGCGGCGGCGCAGCATCTGCGTCTCCAGGGTGAGTGCGTCGAGCTGCAGCGGCGGGCGGTCGGCGATGAACGCCTGCACCTTGGCGTTCCAGCCCGGGTCGGTGACCGAGTGCGCGGCCGCCGGCGTCACGACCCCGTCCTCGACCCGCCAGAGGATCGCGACGCGGAACCCGCACCGGGTGCACAGCACCTCCGGCGCCTTGGCGATCATCTGGTCCACGGAGCCGACGGTGCGCAGCTGGGCGAGGGCCCGCTGGACCTGCAGCACGCCGACGCCGCGACGGGCGAGCGTCTCGTCGGCGAGGAGCTGGCGCACCTCGGCGAGGTCCAGGGCCACGGCGGTCGCGCGGGCGGCGGCGGCGGGCCCCAGGCCGGGCAGCGCCTCGCGTAGGCCCGCCCACGCGGCGGCGAGCTGCTCCGCCAGGTCGGTGGCGTCCGGCGCGGGCGCGGCGTCTGCGGCGGCCGAGATGGCCGCGGCCGCGCGCAGGACCTCGGCCGCCCGCTCGGCGAGCGGGCCCGCGGGCCGGACGAGGGCGGACCCGACCGGCATGACCTCCTCGGTGACCCCGTGCGCCATGGCGGCAACCTTACGCCGGACCCCGCAGGCGGCGGCCGGCCGGCCGCCCGGACCGCGCCGGACCGGGCGCCGGAGCCGTTCGTCCGATGGGCCAGCGCATCCCCCCCTTTCGTCAGGTTCCGCTGCCGTGCGGCGCTTGGGACGGTGTCCGGGACGCCGCCCCCTCCAAGGAACCGACACGTGCCCGAACCCAGCGCCACCACCCCCGTGGTCCCGACGACCTCCACGCAGTACGAGCTCCGCGACCGCGCCGCGTGGATCCGGCTCACCCGTCCGGAGAAGAAGAACGCGATCGGCCCCGACGTGCTGGCGGGCATCGCCGACGGACTGGATCGCTCGCTCGAGGACGGCGCCCGCTCGGTCGTCATCACGGGCTCGGGCGGCGTGTTCTGCGCGGGGGCCGACCTCGCCCACGTGCTCGGCGGCCTCGACGACCTCTCGGGCATCGAGGCGCTCCTGGAGGACGCCGGGCAGCTCATGCGCCGCATCGAGCAGCATCCGCTCCCCGTGATCGCCGCGGTCGACGGCATCGCGATGGCCGGAGGCCTCGAGCTCCTCCTCGCGTGCGACATCGTCATCGCCACCACCGAGGCGCGCCTCGCCGACGGCCACGCGAACTACGGCCTCTTCCCCGGCGCCGGCGCGACGGTCCGGCTGCCCCGCCGCATCGGCGATGCCCGCGCGAAGTACCTCATGTTCACCGGTCTGCCCGCGACCGCCGAGGCGATGCGCGAGGCCGGGCTCGTCAACCAGGTCGTCGCGCCCGACGCCCTGGAGGCGACGGTCCGCCAGCTCTGCGGCCGCCTGGCGCAGACGAGCGGCGAGGGCATCGCGCGGATGAAGCGCGTCGTGGACGAGTCGTGGAACCTGACCACGGAGGACGCGCTCGCGGCCGAGCTCGACGCCGCCCGCGAGCACCTGCGCAGCGCCGACGTCGCCGAGGGCCTCGCGGCCTTCGCCGAGGGGCGCCGCCCCGACTTCAACCAGACCCGAGGAGCCGCATGAGCACCGTCGTCCAGCCGCAGGTCCCGTGCATCCTCAGCGACGAGCTCGAGGACTTCCGCGCGAGCGTCCGCTCGTTCGCGCAGGCCAAGCTGGCCCCCGGCTACCTCGACCGGGCGTTGTCGGACGAGACGCCGCGCGAGGTCCGCAGCATGCTCGCCGCGCAGGGCCTCATCGGCGTGGAGGTCAGCCCGGAGTACGGCGGCCAGGGCGCCGACCACCTCGCCGCGGGCATCGCCTGCGAGGAGGTCGCCCGCGCGGACTTCAACGCCGCCTACATGGTCTTCTCCTCGACCGTCGAGGGCTGCATCCTGGCGGCGCACAGCCCGCTGGCCGACGAGCTGCTGCCGCGGATCGTCAAGGGCGAGCTGAAGCTCTGCCTCGGGCTCACCGAACCCGGCAGCGGCTCGGACGCGGCGGCGATGAGCACGACCGCCACGCGCGTCGACGGCGGCTGGCGCCTGAACGGCGAGAAGACGTCCGTCACCGGCCTGCCGTCCGCGCACATGGCGATCGTCTTCGCCCGCACCGATCGCGGGCCGACGGGCTTCCTCGTCGACCTCGAGGACCCGACGGTGTCCCGCCAGCGCTTCCGCGACCCGGGCCTGCGGCCGGTCGGCCGCGGCGCCGTCACCTTCGAGGACACCTTCGTCCCCGAGGAGCGGCTGCTCGGCGTCGAGGGACGCGGCTTCGGGCTCGTCATGAAGGAGTTCGACTACACGCGCAGCCTGCTCGGCCTGATGGCGATCGCCGTCGCCGAGCGCGCGATCGAGCTCACCGTCGCCTACGCCCAGGAGCGCACGACGTTCGGGCGGCCGCTGTCGGAGTACCAGGGCATCACCTTCCCGATCGCCGAGCACCTGACGAAGCTCGAGGCCGCGCGCTGGCTCTGCTACCGCGCGCTCAGCCTCCGCATCGCCGGCCGGCCCCACACGAAGGAGGCCGCGATGGTGAAGTGGTGGGGACCGCACATCGCCCTGCAGGCCATCGAGGAGTGCATCGTCATCCACGGCCACGTCGGCTGGTCGGACGAGATGCCGCTGCAGGCCATGAGGCGCGACGTCTCCGCGCTGCTCATCGGCGACGGCACCCCGCAGATCCAGAAGCTGATCATCGCCCGCGACGTCTTCGGCCGCGAGCCGAAGACCCGTACCGCCGCCCCGACGAGCTGAGGACCGAAGCCATGCACACCCAGACCCACACCGACGACAGCCTCTCCGGGCTGCTCGACCTCACCGGGCAGGTCGCCCTCGTCACCGGCGCCGGCCAGGGGGTCGGCGAGGCCGTCGCCCGGATGCTCGCCGCCCAGGGCGCGACGGTCGCCGTCAACGACTACCGCGCCGAGCGAGCCGACGGCGTGGCCGCGGACATCGAGGCCGCGTCCGGTCGCGCCCTCGGGGTGCAGGCGGACGTGTCGGACCCCGAGAGCGTGCAGGCGATGGCAGACCTCGTCACCCGCGAGCTCGGCCCCGTCGACATCCTCGTCAACAACGCCGGCAACGCCGGCGCCGATCAGTCGGCGCTCGCGCCGGTCCCGAAGTTCTGGGAGTCCGACCCGGCCGACTGGGCGCCGTGGATCGACGTGAACTTCACCGGCGTCCTGCTCGCCACCCGGTCGGTCGTCGGCGGCATGGTCGAGCGCGGCCACGGCCGCGTCATCACCGTCATTTCCGACGCCGGGCGCGTCGGTGAGGCCGACCTCGTCGTCTACTCCGGTGCGAAGGCCGGCGCGGCCGGCTTCATGCGCGGGCTCGCGAAGTCCGTCGCGCCCCACGGCGTCACCGCCAACTGCGTCGCCCTCGGTGCCGTGCGCACCCCGACGATCGAGCCGATGCTCCAGAACGAGGCGATCCTCAAGAAGGTCCTGCGCGCCTACCCGCTCGGCCGGCTCGGCGAGCCCGCCGACCCGGCGGCGCTCATCACCTTCCTCGCCTCCCCGGCCGCGTCGTGGATCACCGGCCAGACCTACCCCGTCAACGGCGGATACTCGGTGTCCGCGTGATGCCCGCCCGGCCCGAGGAGAAGGAGACGACATGGAGCTGACGATGCTCGTCCGCAAGGGCGCCCAGCAGTTCGCCGATCGCCCGGCCGTCATCTGCGGCGACGGCGTCCAGACCTACGGCCGGCTCCACGAACGCGCCTGCCGCTTTGCGGGCGCCCTCGGCGCCCTCGGCGTCACGCCGGGCGAGCGCGTGATGACGCTCAGCGACAACGGCGCGGAGACGATCGAGCACATGGTCGGCATCGCGCTCGGCGGCTTCGTCCGCAGCGCCGCCTACACGCACAACAGCCCGGAGTCGAACCTCTACCTCCTGAACCTCGTCGAGGCCGTGTGCCTCGTCGTCCAGCGCCGCCACTACGACGGCATCGCGCCGCTCCTGGCCGACTGCCCGTCGCTGCGCCACGTCATCGTCTTCGACGGCGAGGCGCCCGAGGGGACGACCGACTACGAGACCGCGCTCGCCGCGGCGGCGCCCGTCGACCCGGGCACTGCCCCCGACCGCGACGCCGCGCACGTCGTCCGGTTCTCCGCCGGGACCACGGGCAAGCCCAAGGGCGTCCTCCACACGAGCGCCCGCTGGACCGCCGTCGGCAACGAGATGGCGCTCGTCATGCCCCGGCTGACGCCCGACGACCGCTACCTCGCCGCGGGCCCGCTGTCGCACGCGGCGATGCTCCCGATGTGGCCCGTCCTCGCCGCGGGCGGCGCCGTGGTGGTCATGCCCGCGTTCCACCCCGAGCGGTTCCTCGACCTGCTCGAGGAGCACCGCTGCACCGTCACGTTCCTCGTCCCGACCATGATCCAGATGATCGTGCGGACGCCGGGCGTGCACGACCGCGACGTGTCGAGCCTGCGCGTCCTCATCTACGGCGCGGCCCCGATCAGCGAGCAGACGCTCGCCGAGGCCGACGCCGTCTGGGGCCCGGTGATGTACCAGATGTACGGCCAGAGCGAGGGGGTCCCGCTGACCGTGCTGCGGCCCGAGGATCACGTCGCCGATCCGGCCGATCCGCGCCATCGCCTCCTGCGCTCGGCCGGACGGCCCACGCCCTCGAGCGAGATCACGATCGTCGACGAGGCCGGCGCCACCCTGCCGGTCGGCGAGGTCGGGGAGATCGCCGCGCGGTCGCCGACGGTCATGGAGGGCATCTGGCGCGACGCGGACGCCACCGCGCAGCGGCTGCTCCCCGACGGGCGCCTGCTCACCCGCGACATGGGCTACCTGGACGCGGACGGCTACCTGTTCCTCGCCGATCGCAAGGAGGACCTCATCATCTCGGGCGGGTTCAACATCTGGCCCGCCGAGCTCGAGAACGCGCTCGCCTCGCACCCGGCGGTGGCCGAGGCGGCGGTGGTCGGTGTCGCGCACGAGAAATGGGGGGAGACACCGCACGCCGCGGTCGTCCTGCGCGACGGGCACAGCGCCACGGAGACGGAGCTCGTCGACTGGACGCGAGAGCGCCTCGGCGCGGTCAAGCGCGTCACCGCGGTCGCCTTCGTCGACGAGCTGCCCAAGACGCCGATCGGCAAGGTCCTGCGTCGCGTCGTCCGCGAGCAGCTCCTCGCCGGCGACCCCCAGCCGGTGGCCGGCGCGTGACGACCATCGACGAGCTGCCGCGCCCCGGCCGACCGGGCGCGATCCTCGGCCTCGAGTACTGGCTCTCCCCGGAGCGGTTCTTCGACGACCTCGACGGTGTCGGCGAGCGCTTCGTCATCAAGATCCCGGGGCTGCCGACCTGGGTGTGCACGACGTCGCCCGAGGACGTGAAGACGATCTTCACCAAGGGCCAGGAGTCCCTGCGCATGGCCGAGGTCCTGCGCCGCTTCGCGCCGCACGAGCCACTCGTCGGCGGCGACTCGCTCATCTTCCTGGACGGCAAGGAGCACCAGCGCGAGCGCCGGACGCTCGCGCCGCCGTTCCACGGCGACCGCCTGAAGGCCTTCGAGCCGACGATGGTCCGCGTGACCGAGGAGCACCTGGGCTCGTGGCCGGTCGACCGTCCGGTCGAGGTCGTGCCGTTGCTCCAGGAGCTCACCCTCGACGTCATCATCGAGGTCATCTTCGGCGTCACCGAGGGCGACCGGGCCGCGCGGCTGCGGGAGGCGATCGCCGGCCTCGACGGCCTTGTGGGCTCCTGGCACTTCACCGCCGTCATGGTCTTCGCGCTCGCCCGGAAGGGAAACTGGCCCGGGGCCTACGGCAACATCCGCAACGCCGTCAAGCGGGTCGACGACGTCGTGCTCGAGGAGATCGCCCATCGCCGGCGCGAGGGTGCGGAGGACCGCGACGACTTCCTCGCGATGTACATGCGCACGGGCGCCGACGGCGAGGTCATGGACGACGCCCGCATCGCGCAGAACATGCGCGGGCTCCTGCTCGGCGGCCACGAGACGACGACACTCAGCATCGGCTGGATGATCGAGCGCCTCACGCGTCACCCGGATGTCCTCGACACCCTGCAGGCCGGCGTGGACGCCGGCGACGACGACTACCTCGACGCCGTCATCGCCGAGAGCATGCGGCTCCGGCCGGTCGCACCGTTCACCGGCCGCTGGGTCGAGAGCCCGTTCATGCTCGGCGACCTCGAGGTCCCCGCCGGCGTGGCCGTCGTCCCGTTCATCACGCTGCTGCACCGGCGTGCGGACATCTACCCGGACCCGCTGAGCTTCCGCCCCGAACGGTTCCTCGGGGTGCGTCCGGGGACCTACACGTGGCTCCCGTTCGGCGGCGGCGCCCACCGCTGCCTCGGCGGCGCGTTCGCGATGCTCGAGATGCGCGTCGTCATGCGGACGATCCTGCGCGAGCGGACGCTGCAGGCGACCGGGGACGCCGGCGAGTCGATGGTCCGGCGGCACTTCGCCGTCGCCCCGGGCCGCGGCGGGGTGGCCACCTTCGCCGCCCGCGCTCCGGTGCTCGTGTGACGACCCCGCGCCGCACCGCGGCCGTCGTGGCCGTCGCAGGGGCGATCCGCGCGGCCGCGGGCGTCGCGGCGCTGGCCGCTCCCCGGCGGCTGCTGCGCGTCGTCGACGCCGCCGATCCGGTGCCGGCGACGGTCGTTCTCGCCCGGGCCCTCGGCGCGCGCGAGATCGCGATGGGCGGCGCGGTCCTCGCGGCGGCGCGCGGCACGAGCCGTGGGCAGCGCGCCGCCCTGCTGACGGGGGCCGCGGTCGACCTGTCGGACCTCGTCACGCTCGGCGGGCTCGCCGGCAGCGGCGTCTCGCGCCGGAACGTCAGGGTGCTCCGCGTGGGGGTGGCGCTGGCGGTGGTCGTGCAGTTGGGTGGGCAGGCGGCGAGCTCGTGACGCGATCGTGGTGACCTTCGGGGGAGAGGCGTCACTTCGGCTCGGTCTGCTCGGCCTGCCAGGATGCCCGCCGGATGCCGCAGACGCAGAAGCAGTGGATCAAGATCCTCGAGGCCGAGGGCTGGACCCACGAGACCGGCGGCAAGCACCAGGTGAAGATGACCAAGCCCGGTCATCGGCCGATCACTCTCCCGGCGAACAAGCGTCAGGCCTACACGAAGGGCTTCGAGAGCGCACTCCGTCGGCAGGCCGGGCTGCAGTAGACCCGTCTTGACCCGATTACTACGATTGAGAGCACATGGCGACTGACGTCACGATCAAGATGCGCGAGGAAGACGGAAGCCTCTGGGCGACTGTCGAGGAGTACCCCGGCGTCTTCGCGACCGGCGACACGATCGAGGAGCTGGTCGAGAGTGTCCGCGAGGGCCTCGAGCTCGTCCTGAACGAGCCCGGCCAGGCGCACCGCTCGGTCACCGTGGCTGAGGTTGGACCCGTCTCGGAGGTCGCGACCTCCGAGATGCACCTCAGCATCGCCTGAACGGCCTCTCGGAGTTGGAGCGGGCGCTGCGGGCACGGCCTGGGTAAACGAACGGTCGGGACCGGTGAGGCTTCGTCGCCGGGTCCCGCTTCTGCCGTCGAAGGTGCAGGCAGTCGCCACGCACGTGGCCGGGCAGATGGGCCACGGCGCGAACCTGACTCTCGCCACCTACGGCCACCTCATCGAGGAACTCGACGGCGGCCTCCGCATCGACCCGGAGGCCGAGATTCGCGCGGCACGAGCGTCAAAGGTGTCCCTGAGTGCCCCGTGGGCCTGGCGCGCACCGACGTCGGGTAGACCTCAACGACAAACCCCCCGGGTTTCCAGGGGCTTTGACGAAGCGGGAGACGAGGCTCGAACTCGCGACCCTCAGCTTGGGAACTGACGTTTTCGGCCTAGTAGTGCTCCGTTAGGTTGTTGCAGGAGGTTATGGAGTCTTGGCGAACTTCTTGTGCATGAGTTCGTCGGCGGGGCAGGTCAAGATCGGGTCGGTGGCCGGTCTCTCGGACAAGCAGCTGGCGCGGGTGCGGCCGCGGCTTGAGGCGTTCGCGGAGGACATGTTCGAGCCAATGGTGCGTCGCGATCAGCGGCGGTGGGGCGGCGTGTATCTGCGGGGGTTGATGCTCGATGGCAAGCGCAAGAGCATCGAGCCGATGGCTGCCCGCCTGGAAGATGGCGATGAGCAGTGCTTGCAGCAGTTCGTCAACCAGTCGCCGTGGCGGTGGGAACCGGTGCGTAAGCGCTTGGCGGTCCGGCTCAGCGAGGCGATCGTGCCGGCGGCTTGGGTGATTGACGACACCGGCTTTCCGAAGTTCGGCGACAAGTCAGTCGGCGTGGCGCGCCAGTACTCCGGCGCTTTGGGGAAGGTCGGCAACTGCCAGATCGGGGTCTCGATCACCGCCGCCACCGTGCACGCGTCGTGCCCGATCGACTGGCGTCTGTTCCTGCCCGAGTCGTGGAACGAGGACCCGCGCCGCGCCGGCTGCAAAGTCCCCGACGACGTCGTGCATCGGCCGAAGTGGCAGCTCGCGTTGGACATGATCGACGAGCTTCAGGCGTGGGGGCTGCAGGCTCCGCCGGTGCTCGGCGACGCCGCCTACGGTGACGTGACGGAGCTGCGCATCGGCCTGGAAGAGCGCGACATCCGCTACGTGCTGGACGTCAAGGGCACCACGTCGGCGCTCCCGGCCAGCACCGAGCCGCAGACGCCGACCTACGCCGGCAAAGGACGGCCGCCCGCGCCGCGCTACCGCCGACCGTTCAGCAGCGTCGCGGCTTTGGCGGCCGAGGTCGGCGAGGACGCCTATCTGCGGATCTGCTGGCGCCAGGGCACCAAGGGCGAGCTGGCCTCGCGCTTCACCGCGATCCGCGTGAAGCTCTGCAACATCAAGCTGCGCAGCGCCCACGCAGACGGCAATCTGCCGGTCCGGTGGCTGCTGGCGGAGTGGCCCGAAGGCAAGAGCGCCCCGACCGACTTCTGGATCAGCGACCTCCCCGACGACACGCCGATCGCGGACCTCGTCGCGCTGGCGAAGCTGCGCTGGCGGATCGAGCAGGACTACCGCGAGCTCAAAGACGCCCTCGGCCTAGACCACTTCGAAGGCCGCTCCTGGCCCGGCTGGCACCACCACACAACCCTCGTCTCCGTCGCGCACGGCTTCCTGACCCTGGAACGACTGCGGCGACCTCAACGCCGGGCGGCCGCCTGACCTCACTGTTCGAGGTCGTTCGGGAGCTGCAAACGCTCTTGGCCTGCTGGCACGGGACATGCCCGACCTGCCGCAGACGGCTGCCGCCCGACACCCCCTACCTCAACGACACCTAACGGAGCACTATTAGGGCGGGGAGCAGCGGGCCGGCCGCGCGCGACCGCTGCCGCGCCAGAGTGCGGCATGTCCGCGGCGACGGCCGACCGGGCGGGCGGGCGCGCCCAAACTGCGGCTACCGGGAGTCGGCGAAGCCGTGCGGCAGCACGTTCGTGTTCGCGCCCCGCCGTGCCCGCGTCGGCCTCCCGCAGCCGGCTGTCGATCGGCGCCGCGGCCCGGGTCATGCGGCGGCCGCGGTTGTGTACGCCTCCGGATCAAAGCGGCGGGTTTGGCGCCGGTAGGAGGAGACGAACCCGGGGTAGATGGCGAACTGGCGGCCGGTGTCGTCGAGGTAGTAGCTGTTGCAGCCTCCGGCGGTCCACACGGTGTCGTTGCTGCGGCGGTCGACGTCGTCGACGAAGCGCTGGAGGGCGTCCTGGCGGACCTCGATCCGGCCGAGGTCGTTGCGCTTCATCACCCGCAGGGCGTCCATCACATAGGCGATTTGGGATTCGACGGTGAAGATCACCGAGTTCAGACCGATCGAGTTGGGTCCGAGGAGGATGAACATGTTCGGGAAGCCTGGGACGGTCGAGCCGAGGTAGGCGCGGGGCGACTCATCCCAGACGTGTCGCATCGTTCGACCTTCGTGGTTGACGATGCGGTCGACGAGCAGCGAGCGGCTGTACTTGTAGCCGATCGCGGTGATGATGGTGTCGACCTCGTGCCGGGTGCCGTCGGTGGTGATCACCGCGTCGGGCTCGACGCGGTCGATGCCGTCGGTGACGACCTGCGCGTTGTCGGCGGCGAGGGCGGGGTAGTAAGTGTTGGAGAGGATCGGGCGCTTGCAGCCGAAGCGGTAGCGCGGGGTGAGCTTCTCGCGCAGGACGGGGTCCTTGACCTGCCGGCGCAGATGCGCACGCCCGAGCGCCTCGATCGGCGCGATCATGCTCATGTGGCCGCGGAACCCGATGCCGCAGGCTTCGTACAGCCCGAAGATGATGTTGCGCTGGAGATCCTGGGCTGGGGGTGCAAGCTTGTAGAGTTGCCGCTCGACCCAGGGCACGGGCCGGTCGGGGTGCGGTATGACCCACGGCGGCGTCCGCTGGAACACCGTGAGGTGGCTGACCTCCGGCTGGATGCGCGGAACGAACTGGGCCGCGGCTGGGCCGGTTCCGATGACGGCCACGCGCTCGCCGGCCAACTTGTGCTCGTGGTCCCAGCGCGCGGAGTGAAACCGGTGCCCGGCGAACGTCTGCAGGCCGGGGATGTCGGGCTCGTCGGGCTCGGCGGTCGCGCCGATCGCCGTCACCAGCACCTCGCAGGTCATGTCGCCCGTGCTGGTGTGGACGTGCCAGCGGCCTTCCTCCTCGTCCCAGGTGCTGCGATGCATCTCGCAGCGCAGGCGGATGTGTGGGGTGACGCCGTGCCTGTCGGCGGTGTGGCGCACGTAGGCGAGGATCTCGTCCTGTCTGGGGAACAGGCGGGTCCAGTTGGCGTTCCGGGCGAAGGAGTAGGAGTACAGGTGGGTGGGGATGTCGCACGCACAGCCGGGGTAGGTGTGCTCGAACCAGGTTCCTCCGACCGATTCGTTGCGCTCGCAGATCACGAAGTCGTCGATCCCTGCCTGTCGCAGGCGCACACCGAGGCCGACGCCGGCGATGCCCGCGCCGATGATCACGAGGCGGTGGTGCGGCGCCTCAGCGGCGCCTGCCGGCCGGCGGCGTGAACGGGACGCTGTTGTGGACGGGGTCATGAGGCTCCTCGGGAGTCGGCGGACAGATCAGAGAGCGGTCGCGCGGGCCACGAGGCCGAGCAGGGGCTGCGGGGCGCCGCGAAGCAGCTTGTAGGCCAGGGTTGATTCCAGCCCGACCGGGACCACGTCGCGGTTGCGCTGCACGCAGGAGACGATCGCCTTGGCCACCAGATCCGGTGAATGGCCCATCCGCAGCGTGCGGTCGGCGCGGGACTGCTTCCCGTCCGCCCCGCCTCGGTAGCGCGAGTTCGTGGCGATCGGGGTGCTGATCACCCCGGGGCAGACGACGCTGACCCCGACGCCATGCCGGGCCCAGTCCGCGCGTAGGCACTGCGAGAGCGAGACGACGGCCGCCTTGGAGGCGCAGTAGGCCGCCATCTGCCGGTTCGGGACGTAGGCGGCGCCGGAAGCGACGTTGACCACGTGCCCGCGGCCGCGCTCGGTCATCGCCGGCCCAAACGCGTAACAGCCGTGCGCGACACCGTCCAGGTTGATCGAGCGAAGCCACTCCCAGTCCGCCACCGTGGAGCCGAGGAAGTCGCCGAGCACGCCGACGCCGGCGTTGTTGACGAGGATGTCCAGCGGGCCGTGCTCGCGCTCGACCGAGTCGGCCAGCGCGATCATCGCGGGGGCGTCGGCCACGTCGCAGCGGAGCGCGGCAGCCGGGGCCCCGGCGGCTGAGCACGCTTCTGCGACGCGGCCGGCGGCCTCGTCGTCGATGTCGGCGCAGAGGACCCGCGTGCCCTCGCGGGCGAGCCGCAGCGCGGTCGCCTCGCCGATGCCGCTGCCGGCGCCGGTGATCAGGGCGAGCCCATCGGTGAGCGTGACGCGGGTCATGCGGTCATGGGGACGGTCGCGGTGCGCTGGTGGGCGATCATGCGCACGCCGTTGCGGGGGCGGAGGGTGAGTGTCGCTTCGGGTTGCACGGGGTGTCCGGGGACGACGTCGAAGCGGAAGCGCTGGGCCATCATCGCGGCGATCAGCGTGCCCTCCATCAGGGCGAAGCTCATGCCGATGCACACGCGCTGCCCGGCGCCGAACGGCAGGTAGCAGAAGCGGTGGCGATCTCTGCCGGCGTCGGGCATGAACCGCGACGGGTCGTACGCGCCGGGGTCATCCCACCAGCGGGGGTCGTGGTGGACGGCGTTGACGGGCACGATCATGGTGGAGCCCTTCGGAATGTGATGCCCGTCGATCTCATCGTCCTGGATCGCCGTGCGGGGGATCACCCACACTGGGGAGAAGTAGCGCAGCGCCTCTTGGAAGCAGGCGCTGGTCCAGGGCAGCAGCGGGATGTCCTCGGCGGTCGGTCGGCGCCCGTCGAGGACGTCGTCGATCTCCTGCACCATGCGGTCGCGGTGGCCGGCGTTGAGGCTCAGCAGGTACCACATCCACGCCAGGCCATTGGCGGTGGTCTCGTGTCCGGCGACCATGAACGTGGTGGCTTCGTCGCGGACGCGGGACGCGGTCAGCGAGCCGTCTTCGTCGCGCGCCCGGAGGAGCAGTCCGAGGAGGTCGTTCTCGTCGGTCGGGTTGGCCTCGCGGTCGTGGATGACGTCCCAGATCATGCGGTCGATCGTCTTCATCGTGTGCTGCGCCTGGTCCAGGGGCCAGGGCAGCAGCGGCGCATGGTGCACCAGCTCGCCGAAGAACTTGACCGACCAGGCCGGCGGGGCGGCCACGATGGTGATCCGCGCGGCGATCTCCCCGAGGCGCAGGCCGGTGGTGACCGCCGAGCCGATCTTCTTCGCGACGCTGCCCAGACCACGTCCGAACAAGGCGGCGCCGACGACGTCGAGCGTCAGCTCAGTCATGTCGGCGACCATCTCGATCTCGAACCGGTCGCCTCGGTCCTCCAGTGCCGCGACATACTCGGCGATCGGGTCGATCATCAGGTCGACGACGCCGTTCAGGTGGCGCCGCCCCATGATGGGGTTGAGCATCATCCGGTGACGGCGCCAGGACTCACCGTCGTCGGTGAACAGGCTACGGCCGAGGACGGCGCTGACTAGCTGATACTCGACCGACTTGTGGTAGCGGTCGGCGTGCTGGCGCAGCACATGCTCGATGTAGTCGGGGTGGGTGATCGCGAACACGTGGCGATGACCGCTGCGCCAGCGGACGATGTCGCTGCCGGACGCAGCCTCCGCGATCCGCGTGAAGGACGTCAAGCCCTCCATCAACATCTCCTGCGCGACGCGCGTTCCGCTGATGCGCGGGGTCCTGCGGGTAGCGGTGGTCATGCCACGATCTCCGTTCGGTAGGCAAAGCGTCCCTTGAAGAACTCCGCCTCCAGGCGTCCGAGCTCTGTGACCGGCGCATCCTCGAACAGCCACTCACGCGCGACGTCCAGCCACGTGCCTGTGGCCCGCAGCTGACCGAGCAGGCCGATCAGCAGCATCACCGAGCGGATCAGCACGAAATGCTCGGCAGGCAGGGTCAGCTTTGCGAACGCGTCGTCGCCGCGCATGCTCGTGTAGCGCCGCATCATGTCCGCGGTCTGCGACGCGTCGATCCTCAGCGGCTCTTCGGCCATCAGCCACCCGAAGATTGCCTGGTAGTTCTCCAGGAACGGTGCGGCCAGCTGTGGGTCCGCCGGAAGCGCGCCGAGCTCGCAGACGACCGCCAGCAACGCGTCAGCATCACCGGCGTAGGTCGCGCGGGTGGAGGCCAGCAGCTGCCCGACGTCCTGGTCGCCGAGGTGCTTGAAGAACCCGAAGTCCAGGAACGCGACCCGGCCATCGGGGAGGAAGAGCGTGTTCCCCGGGTGCGGGTCGCCGTTGAGCAGGCGATGGCGCAGCGGCCCGTTCAGGTAGAAGCGGACGAGGATCTCGCCGATGCGGTCCCGGCTGGCCGCCGGGGCGTCGAGCAGGCTCGCGAAGCGGGCGCCGTCGACGAAGTCGCTGACCAGCACCCGCTCGCGGCACATCGAGGTCACGATCCCCGGCACGACGACGAACGGATGTCCGCGGTAGGCGCGGGCCATCTCGCGATGGTTCGAGGCCTCCAGTTCGTAGTCGAGCTCCTCGGTGATGCGCTCACGGATCTCGCAGGCGATCGCGCCCGTGTCGATGCCGGGCGCAATCGCGCTGAGCAGCTTCAGCGCCAGGCGCAGATTCTGCATGTCGGCCTGGATCGCCTCAGCGATGCCCGGATACTGCACCTTGACGGCGACATCCCTTCCGTCGTGAAGGGTGGCGCGGTGCACCTGGCCGATCGAGGCGGCCGCGATCGGCTCAGGATCGATGTCCGCGAAGCTCACCTTCAGCTTCTCGCCCAGGTCGCGCTCGATGACCTTGGTGATCGCCTTGAACGACACGGGATCTGCGCCGTGCTGGAGCGTCGCGAGGATCTCCTGAAACTGCGGGCGCAGCTCCTCCGGCACCAGACCCAGATCGACCGCCGACAGCGTCTGGCCGACCTTCATCGCCGCCCCGCGCATCCCGGCAAACACCTTCACCAGCGCTTCGGCCGACTTCAGCTGCTGACGGCCGGCGGCTTCGCGCCCGCCCGGGGTGCCGCCGACGCTCATCGCTCGCGCCGTCGCCTCCCGCGCGGCCACGTTCGCGGCGACGCCGGTCATCTGCGCAGCCCGGCGCAGTCGCGAGCCCTTGATCTCGTCGCTCTTCACGCGTTGCCTTTCGTAAACGGGTCGCCGATCAGCTGATCGGCGAATGGGACGGTAGCATGTCGTTCATATGATCGGTGAAAAGGCTTCAACTGTGCGGCGGCCGACCCGCGCCGAGCAGCGTGTCATCACTCAGCGGGCGCTCGTCGATGCGGCGGCCGCGTGCCTGGTCGACGCCGGCTACGCGGGTCTGACGACGCGAGCGGTGGCCGCTCGGGCGGGAGTGGCGCAGAGCACGCTCATGCACCACTTCCCGACCCGGGAGGCGCTGCTGACGTCGACGGTCACCGGGATGGCGATGCGACTCGCGGACGACGCGCTCGAGGAGATCGACCTGGCGGCGTTGCGACGTCCAGACCAACGCGAGGCCGTCTTGGACCAGGCATGGCGGCAGTTCACCTCCCCGTTCGCCCTCGGTGCGGCCCAGCTCTGGGTGGCCGCGTGGAACGAGCCCGAACTGGCCGTCACGCTCAGCGAGGTCGAGAAGCGTCTCGGCGGCATCATCCTCGCCACCGCGGCCGCGCTCTTCCCGGTGGAGGCATCCACGCCGCGCTTCGTCGCCCTGATCGACACCGTGGTCTCACTGATGTGCGGCCTCATCACCGCCATCCCGATCTCCGGACAACAGGCCGTCGATGCCCGCTGGTCCGCGATGAAGCCGATCCTGCTCGACGCCGCCACGCTGGTCCTGGGCCAGTAACGCCGCGGGCCTGGAACGACGCGGGAGCCGACTGCGTGCACCCGGCCCGGCTTATCCTCCGATCGGGACGCGTGGGTTGGCGCCCCAGAAGAACTGGGTGCCGAGCATGCCGATGAGATGGACGAAGACGGTGTTCACGACCATCGATTTGGCGGTGGCGGTGGGGGAGCCGACGGGGCCTCCGGTGGCGTTGTAGCCGTAGTCGCGGCCCACCAACACGATCCGCGTGGCCACCACCATGGGCCTTGGCCAGTCTGAACAGCATGTCTGGTGGCCACGGAGCAGACGAGGCCGGCCGGTCAGGCATCGGTGCAGATTTCAGCGGTCGTCTCTGCTGATCACTGGCGGGGGTGGGCTGGCGGAGATCGCCGAATCCGCCCGCATGGCGGAGGAGGCCGGCTTCGCCGGCGCGTGGATGACGGAGTTCTACGACCGCTCGGCCACCGTCTCGCTCGCGGCGATGGCCACCGCCGCGAGCACGATCACGCTGGGCAGCGCGATCGCCTACGCCTTCGGCCGCACGCCGCTGGATCGTCGGCGACTTCGCCGCCGCCGTGAAGGCCGTTCCCGATGAGACGCTCGACACCATCGTCCTCTCCGGCACCCCCGACGAAGTCCGCCAGCGATGCGCCGAGCGCTGGGCCGGCGTCTACGAACACATCCTTCGGTGGCCCCCGGCATTCGCCGGCATGGACGGCGTGCGTGCCGTCATCGACACGTTCGCCCGACCCCGCCCGACCGGTGCATGGGCCGTGGCGAGGGCCGCGACCCATCGCGCCTACGCCACCCGGCTACCCGCCGCCGAGCGCCGGCAGCAGCTGCTGCAGGCCGCCGGGCGCGTGCTCGCCCACGGTGGCTACCCGGCGCTGACGATGGAGGCGGTCGCGCTGTAGGCGGGCGTCACCAAGCCCGTCGTCTAGGCCGCGTTCGCCAACCGCGAAGAGCTCATGGCCTGACTGCTGGAAGCTGAGGGCCAGCGCGTCGTCGCCGAGATCACCGCAGCGATCAGCCCGCCGCCCGGAAAACAGACGAGCGACGACCTCGGCGAGTTCATGGTCGCGGGCCTGCGGCGCGTGCTCCGGCTCGTCCGTCGCCGGCCCCAGCGCTAGCGGCTCATCCTGCTTGCCGTACCCAGCCCAGCGATCGCATATCAGGAGCGACGCTCGCCAGTCCCGTGAAGGAACCGCCACGTGCGCCGCCCGTCATTCCCCGACGCTTCAGCAGGCCGTGACGCGCCACCGACCGCGGCGCGCGCAACTGTCACCGCGGCTGCTCCTCCCCGACCCGTTCCCGTTCCCCCGGGAAGGCTGACCGCAGCCTGGGGGATGATGGCCAGATGCCGAAGGCCGACAGTGGGGCTGCGAGCGACGGGGGTCTCCTGGAGGTGTTGTGGGGGCATCTCGGGCGTCGGGGTGAGGGTGCGCAGAATGCGAGGGGTCGTCTGGAGGCGTTCCGGGCCTGGCGGAGGCGAGGCGCATCGGACCTTGACCACGATGTCGCCGCGCTGTTCGGGCTGATCGCCATGGGACCCTCTGATCTCGGCGGCCTGATGCCGGGGCTCAGGGCGCTGCTGGGGCGTCGGGTGATGCGTGATCTCCCGCGTGATGCGATCTCCACGGTCTTTCAGGCATACGTGCGCGGTGTAGGGCGTATCGCTGCGGCCGAGGCTGAGATCGCCAGAGGCCTGTTGGTCGGTCAGCCGAGCGAGGCGCAAGCGCGGATCCTCGACGAGACGCTTGACGGGCTCGTGCCGCTGGCTTCAAAGGGCTTCGACCTCCTGCACCAGATGCTGCTGCTCGATGCGCTGGTCGAGGTCGTAGCCGGTATCGAGGATCCGGGTGGGGATGATCCGATGGCGATCGCGATGGTGGACCTTGTGGGATCCACCCGCTATCTGACCACGAGCGGCCCTGGTGAGCTCGAGCGTCTGGTCGACGCGCTATTCGAGGCCGGTCAAGCCGCCACGGCGCACCGTTCGGTGCACGTGGTGAAGTACGTCGGTGACGGGTTGTTCGTCGCCGGACGCGACGTGTCAGAGGTCGCCGACGTAGCGTTACAGGTGGTGCGCCGCCTGGAAGAGGTGCTTCCGCTGCGCGCTCGCGGGGGGCTGGCGTGGGGTGCGGTGGTACAGCGGGCCGGTGACGTGTTCGGGCTTCCGATCAACGTTGCGCACATCGCGACGCGGGCCGCTCGTCCCGGCACGGTGCTGGCGACCAGCGAGGCCGCCGCGCTGCTTCCGCCCTCGCGACGCGGCCGCTACCGCACGATCCAGGCTGCGCATCCCGTGCTGGACGGCAAGCGGGTGGCGACCGTACGGGCCGTTGCGTCCACCGACACCGGGCGGGCATCGGGCCCAGCCCCAGCCGGGGGCGACTGAACGGACTCGCAGAGCCCTGCGGTGCGCTGATCGGCTGGCGCTCTGTCCACTGGCACTCAGGAGGGCCGCTGTCCGCGCTCGGCGCAGAATCCACATCCCAGTCGGGGTAGTCGTGTTCGCGGAGGGTGTCTCGACCCGCGGTGCAGCCCGCGAGATCGCGCCTACCGGTGGAGTGCTTGCTCGCCCGCCGCGGGGACTTCGCCGCGTTCAGGGTTGGCGCAGGCGCTGGCCGTGCGGCGCTGACTTCGTGATCGATGGCATGCTCGTCGAGTCCTCACGTCAGGCGCCGGTTCGGAGCAGGACCTCGTCGAGAAGCTGGAGCTCCGGCCCGTGCCACGGTGGTCTGCGAGCGCCTCTGCTGAGCTGCCCTGCCTGGTGGACGGCCTCTTACCAGGGACGGACTCGTGCGAGCCTGTCTCTGGGTGGGCCCCCTCACTTGCGGGTTCGCCCCAGTGGTACCGGCGCGTGGCCTGTCGAAGCGGTTTCTCCGTCGCGTTCCTCTCGCGGCGCTGCAGGGGAGGGCTGAGCGACGGGCTGCCGGGAAGACGGTAGGACGGTCGCCGCGACGAGGAGGCCGATCACGAAGATCGCCGTGGCCCACCAGAACGCGGTGGTGTAGCCGTGGATGGTCGCGGCGTTGCGCAGGTCCGCGTCGCCGGTGTGGCTTGTGGTGTAGCGCGTCACGGCGCTGGCGAAGAGCGTGCTCAGCAGCGCGGTGCCCACGGAGCCGCCGACCTGCTGTGAGGTGTTGACCATCGCGGAGGCGACGCCGGCGTCGTGGCGGTCGACCCCGAGGGTCGCGGTGCCGAACGCGGGCGCGAAGATGCAGCCCATCCCCAGTCCGATGATCAGCAGGCCGGGGAGCACGTGGCCGATGTATCCCGCGTCGGGGGTTAGCCGCGTGAACGTGAGCATCGCCACGATGCTGAGGGCCATGCCGGTGGTGATCAGCGCCTTGACGCCGAAGCGGTCAAGCAGCTTGGTCTGCACGATCGCGGCGCTGAGGATGATCATGCCCGTCATCGGCAAGAACGCCAGCCCGGATCTCAGTGGGGCGAAGCCGAGGTTCTGCTGCATGTAGAAGGTGAGGAACAGGAAGACGCCGAAGACCCCGGAGCCCGACAGGGCGATCGTGGCGTAGGCGCCGCCGCGCGCACGGTCCCAGACGATGTGCATCGGCAGCAGCGGATCGCTCGTGCGGCGCTCGATCCGCACGAAGAGGGCCATCAGCACGACGCTGACGGCGATCGCGATGATCGTGATCGGGGCCGTCCACGAGTGTGTCTCGGCGTTGGAGAAGCCGTACACCAGCAGGAAGAGTCCGGCGGACGCGATGAGCACGCCGGGCACGTCGATCCGCGGGCGCTCGGGGTGGCCCTGGTTGACGAGCAGCCGTACCGCGAAAACGGCAGCGGGGACGGCGATCACAAGATTGACGTACAGGCACCACCGCCACGACAACGTCTGCGTCAGCGCCCCGCCGAGGATCAGGCCGATCGAGGCGCCGCCCCCGGCGATCGCCCCGAAGATCCCGAATGCCTTGGACCGATCGGGCGAGCCCTCGAATGTCACCGTCAACAGCGAGAGCGCCGCGGGCGCCAGCAGCGCTCCGAAGGCTCCCTGCAGCGCACGCGCCGCGACCAGCACGCCGAAGGACTGCGCCAGGCCGCCGAGCGCCGACGCGACCGCGAAGCCGATCAGCCCGGCGATGAACGTCCACTTGCGCCCAAACAGATCCCCGAGCTTGCCGCCCAGCAGCAGCAAGCTCCCAAACGCCAGCGCATAGGCCGTAATGACCCACTGCCGGCTGTCGGTGGAGAACCCAAGCGCCCGCTGCGCGGAAGGCAGCGCAATGTTTACGATCGTCGCGTCCAGCACGACCATCAACTGGGCGACGCCCAACAGCGCAAGGACCGCCCACCGGCTGGGTTCAGAATCCGGACGCAGCCTCAGCATCTACGGGCCCCGAGCCTCGCGGCCCACGAAACGGACTGGCAAGTTCGCACTTCAGGTAATATACGGACTTGATAGTCCGTATGACTTGCGACGCTGGTACCGCCACGGTGATCCACCCTTCCTCCCTTCCCCGATCACAGGTCCCCGGTTCGGCGGCGGTGCGCCCTCTCCGCGCCGACGCGGTGCGGAACCGTGCCAGCGTGGTGTCTGCCGCGGCTGCGGTGTTCGGCGATGGTGGCCTGGATGCGAGCATCGACGAGGTCGCCGCGCGAGCGGGCGTGGGGAAGGCGACGATCTACCGCAGCTTCCCCACCAAGGAGCACCTGGTTGCTGCGGTGGCGTGTGAGCGTCTGCAAGGGATTGCGCGGCTGGCGGAGCAGGCGCTTCGAGCGCCGGACGCGTGGGCGGCGTTCGGCGAGCTTCTTGGGGCGATGGCGCAGACGCAGGCCACGGACCGGATCCTCGGCGGGGCGCTGGCCTCGGCGTGCGAACTGCCAGAGCTGAGCGCGGCGCGCCAGTCCGTGCTCGCGGCGATCGAGCGGGTGATGCACAGGGCCCAGGAGCAGGGTGCGATGCGGCCTGATGCGACGGTGCAGGAGGTTCGCGTGATGTTCGCCGGGGTCGCGCACGTGCTCAACCAGGCCGATGAGCACGATGCCGCGGTCTGGCGCCGGTACGCCGGCCTGATCGCCGACGGTCTGCGAAGCGTGGGGCAGTGACGCCCGCGGGCGCTCTGGCGGCCGTGCGCGGTGTGCCCGAGCGGTTCGCCGACGTCCGCGCCATCGTTGCCGACATCCGACCTTCCGATTCGGCCGCCCATCGGGGGCGGCGGCTGGCCTGGCGCTGGTTGAGCATGGCCGTCGTGGCCGCCGCCGCCGCGTTTGCCGTGGTTCACGCCGTTGTGTTTGCCGGTGCGCTGCATCACGCGTTGCGCGACGGCTGGCCATGGGTGATCGCCGCGATCGCGCTCGAGGCCGGCTCGCTCGCCGGGTACGTGACGCTGCTGCACGGGTTGGTCAGCTCCGCCAGCCCGCGGCTACGCAGGCGTGACTCCTACGACATCGCCCTGGCCGGCGCGGCAGCGATGCGCCTGCTGCCGACCGCCGGGCTCGGCGGCGCCGCTGTCACGCTGTGGGCGCTGCGCGCTCACGGCCTGCGCGGCCGCCACATCGGCGAGCGGCTGATCGTGTTTCTCGCCGTCCAGTACGCGGTGTTCATGGCCGCATTGGTCCTGTCGGGGGTCGCGGTGGCGACGGGCGTAGCGGCGCCGCCAAGTGGCTCGGCGCTCGGTGTGCTGGGTGTGGTTCTCGGCCTGGCCGTGACGGGAGCGGCCGTCCTTCTGCTTGCGGGCCCCAGCGTGCTCGTCCGGACGCTGGTCACGCTCAGCGGCAGGCCCGGCGCGATCGGGCGGATAGCTGGAGGTGCGGCGGCCGGGGGACCGGTGATGCACGGCGCGCTCGGCCAGGTTCTGGTGTTGATCCGCCGGCCGCGGCCGGTGTTGCTCGGCGCCCTCGCCTACTGGCTGCTGGACGTGGCCGTGCTCTACGCGATGCTTGGCGCCTTCGGGGCACGACCTGCCCCGGCGGTCGTCGTGCTGGCGTACTTCCTGGGCACGATGGCCAACCTCATCCCCCTGCCCGGCAGCCTGAGTGCAGGACTGGTCGGTGCGCAGGTCGCCCTCGGAGGGCCCGCGGGCCCGGTGCTGGCCGCCGTTCTGGCCTATCGCGCGGTCGCGATCTGGCTCCCAGCCGCGGTCGGACTGCTCTCGATCCAGTCGCTGCGGCGCTCGGTCGACCGCTGGCGGAAGGAGACCGCTCATCAGAACTCCCAGCCCGAAGGCGGTGACGTTCACGAGCGCGGCGCAAGCAAGGGCACCGCGAACATCAGCTTCGGCTCGGAGAGCATTCGCGGCTCAGCGGCGGCGCGAAGCACCGAACACGATCCGGGCCAGGCCCCATGTCGGGACGTGATGGTGCTGGCGTACCACACGGCGCTCGGCGCCCGCGACAGGGAGCAAACGTGCGCCGCGGACTTGGCTCCCGTAGCGCACGGGAGATGCCCCGCATCACCGGCAGGCATGGCCTTACCGCGTCACCACAGCGCCCCCGACCCTCGACTCACGGAAGCCCCGATGCCTGGAGACGAGAAGTACGCAGTGATCCCCGTCCCGCTCACCCTGCGCCGCGAACGGGGTGAGCGGTGAGCGCCGGGGACGTCCACGGGCAGCGGCTGTCGGCGATCGACTCCTCGTTCCTGCGGCTTGAGTCCGAGCACGCGCTGATGCACATCGGGTGGAGCGCCGTGTTCTCCGTGCCGTTAGGTGCCGAGCGCCCGACGGTGCATGCATTGCGTACCCGCGCGGCCGCGCGCCTGCACTGGGTTCCGCGTTGCCGCCAGCGGCTGTGTCCCTCGCCGCTTGGGGGCATCGGCGAGCCCCGCTGGGTGGACGACACCCGCTTTGACCTCACCGAGCATCTGCTCACGCTCCCCGACCCGGATCGGCCGGTGAGCCAGGAGAGCTTCGCGCGAGTGCGTGACGCGCTGCTCGGCGAGCCGTTGGATCGCTCGCGTCCGCTGTGGCAGATCATGCTCATCCCCCGGCTGGAGGACGGCCGCGTCGGGATCCTCGGCCGCGTGCATCACGCGATGGCCGACGGGACCGCGGCCCTGCTGATCGCCGGCCTGCTGCTCGACAGCGCTGAAGTCCCGGCTGGTCAGCCGCCCGTGTGGCTGCCCCAGAGCCCGCCCCGCGCGGCCCGCTGGGTCGCCGACCCCTTCGCGGACAGCGTCCGGCTTACCGCCGGTGCGCTCGCCGGCGGCTCGCGGGCGGTCCGCTCCCCACGGAGGAGTTTGCGCGAAGGCTTGCGCGGCGCCGGTTCCCTCACTGCGGCGCTGCGCGAAGACGTCCTCGCCCGCGCCCATGACTGCTCGCTGAACACCCCCAACGGGCCGCGGCGCACCCTCATCGGCTGCCGCTTCCCGATCGACGAGCTGCGCGCGGTCCGCACCGGTGGCGGCGGCATGCTGAACGACGTGGCCCTGGCGATGGTCAGCGGCGCCCTGCGGAGCATGGCCCAACGCCACGGCGAGCCGACGCACTCGCTAAAGGCGATGATCCCGGTCAGCGTCCGCCTTCCGCACGAGCACGCTCAACTCGGCAACCGGATCTCTCAGATGCTCATCCGGCTGCCGCTGCACCTGGAGCACCCGCTGGACCGGCTGCACGCCGTACGCGAGCAGACCGAGCACCACAAGCACACCGAGCGCGCACAGGCTCACCAGATCCTGGCAGGCGGCCTGGGGCTCCTGCAGGGCCCCGCCCGCGACGCGCTGCTGCGGCTCGTCGTCTCGCCACGCACCTACAACCTCGTGGTGTCGAACGTCCGCGGGCCCCGTACGCCGCTGCACCTGCTCGGCGCCCGCCTCGACGAGCTCTACCCCGTCGTGCCGATCGGGCACGCCCACGCACTGGCGGTCGGCATGTTCTCCCACGGCGAGCACCTGCATGTCGGCCTGCACGCTGACCCCGACGCGCTCCCGCACGTCAGCGAGCTGCCCGACCTGCTCGCCGACGAGCTCCGCACCCTCACCGCGAGTGCACCCGGCCCGGACGCGAACCCCCGTGCGCGCAGACCGGCCGGTGCTGACCACGAACCCCGAACGCTCCGTCGGCACCCGCCCCGCACCACCTGAGCAACGACCCGTCTCCGCGGCGCGTTCTGTGACCGGGCACGCCACAGCACCACCTGCGCGGACCACGGGCAGGCCCCCGCGGGGGATCTCGCATCCTCTGAGCCAGGCTGTCTGACGAAATCCGCCTGGCTCACACAGCTGCCCGCGCGCCCCCCGCGGCCGGGCGACTGACGAGCAGCGCCTGGATCAGTGTCGGCGTCAGAGGCATCGCGATGCCGCTGACGCCGACCACGTTGCTCAGCGTCAACGCGCCAGGTCTGGTGGCGGTCTTGACGCGGGACGCAGGGGGACTAGCGTCGTGACGATGCCGTTGTACATGTGGACCGGTGTGAGCGTGATCGCGGCGACGACGTTGCTGTGCTTGCTGGTTCGTCCACGCGTGGTGTCGCCCTGGTGGGCGAGCGCCGTAGTGCGGTGGCTGCAGCGGGGAATGGTGCTCAGCCTCGCCGCCAGCGGCCTGTTGCTGCTGATCGCGTGGGTGACGCCGGTCGGGGTCGCCCGCGTGGCGTGTCCGGCGGCGGTGGCCGCGGCCGCCGCCGAGGCATGCTGGATGCTGTTGCTGTGGATCGGCTGCCCGCCGCCTGAGGACGGCGACGACGACGGCCCGGGGCCGGATGAGCCCGGTCCGTCGGGCCCCGACGGACCACTGCTTCCCTGGGAGGAATTCGATCGCGTCCGCGGTGAATGGCAGCGCCCATCACGCTCCCGCACACTCGCTCGATGAGCTGACTCTCGGGCAGGTGTGCTCATCGATGCCGCGTCAGGGCACCCAGGGCATCACCGAGAACGGCCGAGCGCGGGTGCGGCGTGCTGACGGCGGCCGGGATGATCAGCGAGAACGCCGGCATCTACCGGTTCTCCAGCCACGCGAAGCTCGCTCGTCTGGCCGGATCGGCGCCGATCCTGGCTTCCTCCGGTCGTACCGACCGCCACCGCTTGGCCAAAGGCGGCAACCGCCAGCCTCGCGCGTACGCCGATCCGCGGCCGTGCCGCTGGGCTTGGAGCGGCGGGCACGAGCGCGCTGGGGGCGTGCGTCCGACCGAGGAGATGACCCTTGAACCGGTGACGCGGTGCCTGACGTCAGGCGACCTGCGCGGCGACGTGGTCGAGCTCGGCTTCGCCGATCGCCCGTGCCTCCGCCTCGGAGCCCGGCCGCGTGCGGCCGGGGATGAGCAGGCCGCAGGCGAAGGCGAGCAGCGCGGCGGCGGCCGACATCGCGTAGGCGGTGGTGTAGGCGGAATCCCGCGGGAGCGACGAGCCGGCGATGGTGATGGAGACCAGGAGGGTGGCGGAGAGCTGTCCGCCGAGCGATGAGCCGACCGAGCGGGCGATGGTGTTCACGCCGGTCGCCTCCCCGGTGCGCGATGGGTGCACGGCTTCCACGATGAGGTTCGGCATGGCGGCGAACGCGAATCCGATGCCGGTGCCGAGGAAGACCATCGAGATCGCGACCTGTAGCCATGTCGCGTGGAGGACGGCGAGCAGCGCCAGCCCGAACGCGGTGACCAGACAGCCGACGAGGAGCGACGCCTTCGGGCCGCGTCGCGCCGTGAGCCGGGCCGACGGCAGGCCCGCGATCAGCATCATCATCGTGGACGGGAGCAGCAGCAGGCCGCCGCGGGTCGCGTTGTAGCCGAACCCGTACCCGGTGGAGGTCGACGCTTGCGCCATCTGGGGGATCAGCAGGAAGGAGCCGAACATGCCGAAGCCGACGAAGACGGCGGTGAGGTTGGTCGTCCACACCGGGCGCTCGGCGAGCAGTCGCATGTTGATCAGGGGGTCTTCGCGACGTAGCTCGAACCGGACGAACACGCCGAGCACGGCGAGGCCGGCCACGAACAGGCCGATGGTGCGCGCGCTGCCCCACCCCCAGGTGTTGGCTTGGGAGATCGCGATCAGCGGCGCGGCGAGCCCGACGGAGAAGATCGCCCCGCCGGCCCAGTCCACGGACGCCTGCGTGTGGACCGGGGACTCGGGGACCAGGACGATCGTGGCTGCCATCGCGATGAGCGTCAGCACGAGCGAGAGCCAGAAGAGGTCGTGGAAGGAGGCGTGGTCGACGATCAGTCCGCCGAGGACGAGGGCGATCCCGCCGCCGATCCCGAGGATGGCGCTGACCAGTCCGATGCTGCCGGGCACCTTCTCGCGCGGGAACTCGTCGCGGATGATCCCGAACGCGAGCGGGAAGAGGCCGCCGGCGGCCCCCTGGACCACGCGGCCGGCGATCAGCACGTTGATCGATTGCGAGAGCGCGCAGATCAGCGAGCCGGCCGCGAACAGGCCGAGCACGAGAACCAGGACGCGTTTCTTGCCGACGATGTCCCCGAGCCGCCCGAGCAGGCCGGTGGCGATCGAGGCGGAGACGAGGTAGCCGGTGAGGATCCACGCCGCGGAGGACGATGACGCGCCGAGCTCACGCTCGATCGGCTCGATCGCCGGGATCACCGCGGTCTGCGACATCGAATACGTCAGCACCGCGAGGCACAGAACGCTGAGGGTCATGGTCGGTGAGCTGCGTTCGGCGCGCATGGCCGCCAAGCTACCAAAAGCGGAGTTCAGATTCCGCTTGCGTGGGAGATCGGCGGTACGCTTCGGTGATACCTGGCGCGACCGACTCCCCCCGACCGTTGCGCGCGGACGCGGCGCGCAACCGTGCGCGTATCGTCGCGGCCGCCCGCGAGGCGTTCGCCGAGACGGGGATCGATGTCGGGGTCGAGGAGATCGCCCGGCGGGCCGGCGTGGGGATGGGGACCCTGTACCGCCGCTTCCCGACCAAGGAGTCCCTCGTGCTGGCGATCTTCGAGGAGCACGTCGATGCCCTGGCCGTGTATGCCGCCGAGGTCGCCTCGCTTCAGCCGCTGCCTGCGCTGGAGGCGTACATGCTGAGGGCCTGTCAGGAGATGGACGCCGACCGCGGGCTCATGCACCTGCTGGCCGACCATGGCCGCCCGGACCTGGAGCTCCGCCTCGGCCTGGACGGGCTCCGGCGGCGTTCGGGCGAGATCCTGGAACCGCTGGTCACCCGCGCCCGCGAGGCCGGCGTGGTCCGCGCCGACCTGAGCACCGGCGACGTGGCGGTCCTGCTGCGCATGCTCGCCGTGGCCATCCCCACCGAGCCGCAGCCCGGCGACCACGACCGCGCCCACTTCCTCGAGCTCGTGCTGGGCGGCCTACGCCACCAGGATGCCCGCGCGTCTCATGCTCGTGGTCGGCAGGGGTGGTAGCTGCGGAGGACGCGGCCGTCGCGCAGCGTCGCGCGGATGACGAGCCGGGCGCTCAGACGGCGGACCCCGCGCAGGTCGACGGTCACCGAGACACTCCGGCCCGTGTGGCGGGCTGCGAGCCTGCGTCCCCGGAGCGTCGCCGTGGCGCTTTGCAGGACTCCGCCGCGTGGCAGCCGGAGCGTTGCGGTGAAGCGGCGTCGACTCGAGCAGTCGAGCCGCTGTGGCCACACCTTCGGATCGACGCGGAGCACGTTGAAGCCCGAGGCGCCGTCCGAATACCAGATCTCGTGACGGTCCTCGGCGAAGGCGGGCTGGGACATCGCGAAGTCGCTGGCCATCAGGAAGTTCTCCGCGCGCGCGACGGTGGGCGCGACGTAGTAGGCGATCTCCTTCGGAGCGGTGAGGCTCGAGATGTCGAACACGCGCAGGCCGGAGGCGATGAACGAGCACGCGACGACGGTGGGATCCACGCGGGTGGGGATGTTGCAGTAGTGCGCGGCGTACCCCTGCAGCGGGCTCGCGGCGCCGGGGTCCCCCTTCGTGGCGGCGTGCTCGGCGGCCTGGTTGACCTGGAGGCGCAGGTTCGAGATCACCCGCGGCCTTCGCTCGTGGGAGATGTCGATGATACGCCCGGCCCCGACGGCGTCCGGTGATCCGCTGCCGAGGGTACCGGCCGTGTATTCGTCGAACTCGAAGGACGTAGCGCTTGCCGTCCCGGGTGAAGGGGATCGCGTTCTGGGGGATCGACGCCGAGGCCCAGGTCAGGCGGCTGATCTCGCGGACCTGCGGCTTCGGCTTGCGGGCCTGGATCTCGCTGGTGTCGAGGATCGCCATGTCGCCGCCGGTCGGGTCGGCGATGTAGGCGCGGTTGCCGTCGTCGCTGAGGGACATCCCGTGGGAGAGGACGTTGCCCTGCCACAGGTCGTGCGGGTGCTTGGGGTCCGTCACGTCGATCGCCGTGATCGCCTGCACGGCGGTGCCGGTCGCGTAGAACGTCCTGCCGTCCGGCGAGAAGCCGCTCTCGTGACCGAAGCGGGCGAGCAGCCCCGTGGACTGCAGCTTCGGGTGGCGGCAGTCCGCGTGGGCGTCGTAGATCGACACGAGGCCCGGGTAGGTCGCGGGGTTCCCCACCACGGCGGCGATCAGGCCGCGCTTGACGTTGAGGTTCAGCGACTCGTGCGGGGAGAGCATCGGCAACTCGGTGAGGGTGTCGGTCTGCATCGGGTGCGCCGGGTCGGACATGTCCAGGACGACGACGCCGGTCGAGGTGGAATCGAGCTTCAGCGCGTTGACGGGGAACAGCAGTGCGGTGTCGTAGTACGCGCACTCGTTGGCCTTGTGGGTCCACGTAACGCAGCACCTTGAAGCCGCCCGATGTCCCCTGGTGCGACACGAGGGTCATGTTGCAGCGCAGGGCGGTGTCGGCGGCGTGGGCGGGAACGCGCCCCTGGATGTCCGGCTCGGGCCTGGATCCGGGCCCGCAGGTTGCCCGCGGGGTGGCGACGAGCGGCGGCTCCGGGTTGTGCTGCTTGGCCGGGGTCCCGGCGACCTACGCCGCTCCGGCGATCCTCGTGTACCACGCCGTATGGCGCTGGGTTGAGAGCGACGGCTTCGCTTGGCCCCAGCGCGACGGCGCTCGCCACCGTGGCGTTGCTGCGGCTGCGGCGGTCCTTGCGCGAGCCGGTGGTCCTGCGAGACGGAACGGCCGCCCCGGGTGTGACCGGCTCGCGGGGCCGTTCCGGCCGACCGCGGGATACCCCGGCGGTCGAGTCCCGCCCGTGATCGTAGCGCGGTTGACCGGACGCGTCGCGGGGTACCACGACGGGCCATGACACAGCTCTACGGGACACGGGTGCTCATAACCGGCGGGACGACGGGCCTCGGGTTCGCGATGGCCAGGGCCTTGGCGCGAGAGGGTGCAGCCGTGGTGCTGACGGGTCGGAGGTCGGACACCGCCCGCGCGGCGGCGGCCGACCTGGACGGTGACGTCGCAGCGGTGGTGATGGACGTGCGCGAGGAGGCATCGGTCGCCTCCGCGGTCGCCGAGGCGACCGATCGCCTCGGCGGTATCGACATGCTCGTGAACAATGCGGGGATCGGGATGCGGACGTTCAACCCACGATTCCTCACGGATCCCGAGCCGTTCTGGACGGTGCCGGTAGACGGCTTTCGCGCGGTGATCGAGACGAACCTCACCGGTTACTTCCTCGTCGCCCGGGCCGTGGTGCCGCAGATGCTCGCCGGCGGCGGAGGGCGCATCGTCAACGTTTCGATGAACCATTCCACGATGAACCGTAAGGGCTTCGTTCCGTATGGGCCGTCCCGGGCCGGGGCTGAGGCGCTCTCGCGGATCATGGCGGCCGACCTCGAGGGCACGAACGTTTCGGTCAACCTGCTGCTGCCCGGCGGGGCCACGGCCACCGGGATGATCCCCGATGAGCTCACTCGCGAGGCCCGCGACGCCCTGCTCGATCCCGACGTGATGGGCCCGCCTGTCGTGTGGCTTGCCTCCCCGGAAGCGCGTGGGGTGCACGACGAGCGGATCGTCGCGGCGGACTTCGAGGCATGGGTGAGGGAGCGCAGTTGACGACCTCGCCGGATTGCTGCGCAGACGACTCGGCCTCATCACGCTCTGGTGGCGCTCGACGAGGGGCCGGACCGGGCCTGGCGTCGACGCGCACGCGCCCTGCTGGTCACCGGTGTCATCCGCCTGGGGCTGTTGGGCCGTCACGACTGCGCACGAGCGAGTCACTCGTCGACTTGGGCCCGGCTCGCCGACGAGTTGTATGGCGCGGTGAGCGCCACACTCGCCGGCGTCGGGGTCCACGATGTTTCGTCGCCGTTGGCGCCATGTAGGAGGTAGAGCACGGTTCGCGGGCGGGTGGGCGCAGCGTCGTAGCCGACCGGGACGATCATGCGGGCTTCGTGATGCCACCCGTCGCGGGAGAGTCGATCGTCAGCTCATGCAGCCGCGGCGATCTCGACGCCCGAGAGGAGGCGCGGCGCTGTGGGTCCTGCGGTCGCCGGCGCCGCCCCGGGGGCTGTCACCGCGAGCGCGATGGCCACCAGCACGGCCACAGCCCGGCCACAGCCCGGCCCGTGCGGTCGAACGTAGTCCTCGGTGGTGTGGGGACCGACCCGCGGCGGCCCCGAGATACCGACGCGACGCTCGACGCCACCATGCCTGGGCGCGAGTCGATCGCGATGCGCGCAGTCGCGGCGGCAGTGCCGCGGCGTGCGCTTGGATCGAGTCCCGGGAGAACGCCGACGCGGCGATGGCGATGCCGAACGACGCGCGCGAGTCAGGTCGTTCACGGCCGATGCCGCTTTGCCTCGCCGCGGGCACCGATTCCCTCGATGTCGGGATGTCCGGGCCGGTCGAGGGGCCCGAGGGCGCTGATGAGGAACCGTGAGGTGACGACGCCGTCGTTGGTATGCGCGCCAGAGATGTCTGCTCTCGTCGAAGGTTGCCTTCTCGACGACCGTGTTCAGGCGCAGATGCCGGCGCAGGTCGTACGTCTCCACGCAGCGCTCGGCGTAGGTCTCATATCAGCTCGTTGCCTGCAGCGAAGAGCCGTGACCATCGGGGATTCCGGGATCGGGCTCGAAGATGTGATGATCGCTCACGGGGCGTCGTCCTCTGCGAAGGCCGGGGACCGGGCGAACGGGGTCACGCCGGCATGTGTGCGTGGCCTCGGCGATTGTCGCGGGTTCAGGTTCGATCCTCACCGTCGTCGGTCGGGGTCCTCGCGCGTGGGTTCCGCAGATGCTCATCGAAGAACGCGACGATGCGCGACCATGCGTCGTCGGCGGACGGCTCGTGGTAGTCGAAGTGCGTGACACGCAGCAGCGTGCCGATCACCGGGCCACCGCCGATGTGATTGAGGAAGCTGTGACCGGCATCCGGGTACTCCTTGATGTCGTGCGGGATCCCCAGGGTGGTCAACGCGTGCTCAAGCCGCTCGGCGCGACCTCTCAGGGTCAGGTCGCGGCGGCCGAAGCTCGCGACGATCGGGCAGGCGCCGCGCAGGCGCTCGACAGCGTCCTTCGGGACCTCGCCGTAGTTCACCGAGGCAGCCTGGAACTCGTACTGCGGCGCGCAGTGCACCGCAAAGCCACCGCCCATACAGAACCCGATGATGCCGACGCGGCCGTTGCAGTCGGGGCGCTCGCTCAGCGATCGTCGCGCGGCCTCGAGGTGCTGGTAGGCGCGGCCGCCGCCTGAACGCGAGGCCTGTAGCGTGGCGAGCACGCAGCGCAGTCCATCCCCGGCGTAGAGGTCCGGTGCCAGCGCGAGGTATCCCGAGGCAGCGAGCCGGTCGGCTTGACTGCGGATGTCGTCGCTGAGGCCGAGGGCGTCGTGCACGACGACGACGCCGGGCCACGGTCCGTCGCCGGGAGGGACTGCGAGGTGAGCCGGTCGTGGGCCGGCGGCGGAGGCATAGGTGAGATCAGCCATCACAGCTCCTTGCAGTCGACGCTCGCGGGTCGCGCGTCCGTCGGACTCCGCAGTGAACGTCGCGGCTCACGGCTGACGACAACGCCGGTCGTGACCGGGCGCCCGAGGTCGCGCGATGCCGTGCTGGTGCGCTGTCCGGGGCCGTGTTCATCGCGGTTGACGGGACACGGCGCGGCTCCGACGAATCTCGGAGCGATGGCGGGAAGCGCGTGGTCCTTGTTGCGGCGGTCGGCCGTCCGGTGGGAATGTACTGAACGGTGGGGTTCAGGTGATCCGGTCCGGTTGAGCGTGGCGCGAACGCTTCTCACCGCGATGGGCTTATCCGCGGGGTACGCGGGCGGCGAGGGTGACGTGGTAGCCGTCAGAGCGTGGGGTGGTGCGGATCGACTCGATCGCGATCCGTGGATCGGAGAACAGCGTGAAGGTGAGGAGGTTCCCGAGGAGCGGGAGGGTGGGGCTGGCCACGAGCGCGCCGTCCTGGGCGGACACGACGGCGTCGATGCCGACCTGGGCGCCGAGGATGTCAGCAGTGGTGCGGACGACGAGGTGGCCGGCCGAGCCCCGACGGGCGTTCATCGTCAGCTGCGGAGGAAGCGCGTGCTGGAGGTCCTTCGTCGCCAGTGCGGCGGACACGCTGAGCTGCGCGTGATGCAGCCGGGCGCGGACGTGGTGGACGGTGAGCGGCCCCTCGTGCAGGGTGTCGATCGTGACCTGGGCGTCGTCGACTCGGTGGGCCTGGCTGGCCAGTTCGGTGGCGCGGTCCACGCTGGTGTCGAGCTTTTCGAGATGGATCTGGACCGTGTCGGCGTGTCCCCAGAGCAGCTCGACGGCCGGGAACGCGCTGACGTGGACGCGCTTGACGACGCCGTCACGGCCGAGCTGGTGGCGGATAATCGAGGCCGCGAGCGCGGGCAGGACGAACTGTGCGGCAAGCAATACGGCACCAACGACGCCGGGGACCACGACGAGGGTCCGGGGCCATCGGCGCGGGTCCCGTGGGTTCCGGACCTGGTGGGTTTCGCTGGCGAGGACGGGTGCGTGCGGGCGCGTGCGGGTGGTGGTGTCGTCGACTGCGGCGCTGGAGGTCGCGGGCGCCGACTCTTCAGCCACGGCGTTCGAGCGCGGCCTGGAGGTATTGGGCGAGTTGGCGAGGGGCGTCGGCGTCGGTGTCGTCGCGGCGGAGGCGACGGTCGGCGGCGATCATCAGGCATGCCCCCACGGCGAACATCACCACGAGGCGGGCGGAGAACTCGCCGTGCTCCCACTCGTCGTCGTGTTCCTCGATGGCGGCGGCAAGGCGATCGATGGCGGGGGATACGTGCGTCTCGTAGAACGGGCGACTGCGGTCGCCCTGGGCGAAGAGCATCACCCCGAGCATCGGTGCGAGATCGCTGACGGCGCTGAGCAACTCGCTTAGCAGCTCGGTGAAGAACAGGTCCCGGTTCGCGGCGAGGGCCTCGCCGGCGTGCTCGCCGAGTTGCAGCAGGCTTTCCACGCGCCGGCTGAGGGGCTCGGCGATCGCGGCCTCGAAGAGCTCCTCCTTGGAGGCGAAGTGGCGGTAGAGGACGGCTTCGTTCACGCCGGCCTCGCGGCTGATGTCCTGGATCCGCGCCCCGGCGAACCCGGCGTTGACGAACACGCGTGCGGCCGCCGCGATGATCTGGGCTTTGCGTTCGGGGGCGGGCATGCGCCGGCGGCCGGCGGCCAGGACGGGTGCGTCGGGATCGCCGGTTGTCATCGTCCCGCGCCGCTCGGCTCGGGAATGCGGTGCGTGTGGTGGGGTCTCATACGTGGTGCCCGACGGTACTCATCGTGCGTCGCCGGACATCAGGTGACCGCAGCTCGCCGGATGGTGCGGGCGCCGTGCTCGGGGACGAAGAACACGGTACGCCGACGGATGCGCTCCGGTTCGGGGCTCGCGGGCTCCAGCCGTGCGGTCTCGAGCACTCGCCGGATCACGACCTTCATCTCCAGCGGGGCGAAGCTCGCACCGAGGCACCGTCGCGTGCCCCCGCCGAAGGGGATCCACTCATAGGTCGAGGGCCGCGTGTCGAGGAAGCGCTCGGGGCGGAAGGCCTCTGGATCGGGGTATATGTCCTCCCGGCGGTGCACGAGGTGGACGCACGGTGCGACCGTGACACCCGGTTCGAGCACGTGCGGCCCGATCTGCAGCGGCTCGTGCAGGACACGCGCGACGAACGGGACCACTGGCCGCAGCCGCAGCACCTCGTCGATCACCGCGCCGAGGTAGGCCTCGTCCCCGGTGGCCAGCTCGGCCACCAGCTGGTGCTTGACCGCGGGGTGGCGGTGGAGGAGCTCGAACGTCCATGCGAGCGCGGTCGCTGTCGTCTCGTGGCCCGCGACGAGCAACGTCATCAGCTCGTCGAGGAGCTCGTCGTCGCTGAGGCCCGTCCCGTCCTTCGCGCGCCCCTGGATGAGCATCGAGAGGATGTCGGTCCGCTGCTCCAGGTCGGGCGCCGCGCGGCGCTCCTCGATCTCGGTGCGCAGCAGGCTGTAGGCCTGTGCGCGCACCCGCTGAAAATCGCCCCAGGCCTTCCACGGGCCGATCTCGCGGCGCAGGACCGGCACCATCAGCGCGAGGTTGAAGGCGAGGTCGTTCTCCATCATCGCGACGAGCGCGGCGCGGACCTCGTCGTAGCGGCGCCCGTGGCGCAGACCGAACACCGCACGCATGATGACCTCGAGCGTGAGGTCGGCCATGGCCTCGCGCATCGCGAAGGGCTCGTCGATCGGCCAAGCGGCGACCGCCGCGTCGACCTCCTCGCGCATCACGCCGGTGTAGAGCTCCAGCCGGTCGCCGTGGAAGCGCGGCAGAAGGATGCGGCGGTGGTCCAGGTGGCGGGGCCCGTCGAGGCTGAGCAGCGACGACACGCCGGCGACCGGTTCGACACTTCGTCGTGCCGCGTCGCCTGCGCGGGCGACGGACGGTCCGGTCTTGAAGACCTGCTCCACGTGCTCGGGGTCGGCGAGGAAGACGATGCGGCCGGTCGCGAAGCCGAGGATCCGGGCCGAGAACACGTCGCCGTACCGGCGGCGTCCGCGCTCCAGGAAGCCGTCGATGCTGCGCAGGAACTGCGCGGTCTGGATGGCGGCGGGAGCCGATGATCCGGGCACGCGCGAGCTGCGTCCGAGGGGGGTGGTGCGGGGTGGCTCGACGGCGGCGGGGGGGCTGATGCTCGACATGGCGACGCGGTGTCCTGACCTCGAATGCGGTTCACACTTGCAATCCCACGCTAACACAAGTAAAGATTGACTTACAATGGGTCGAGGAGGAGTGAAGGTCATACGCGGGATCCCGCCCCGGCATGCGGTGGGGACCTCCGGCGTCCCCGCGACGGCGGTGGCGGGCACCGGTCCGCTCGTCCAGGTCGGTGGCATGGTTCAGCTCGCGCTGCAGGTCGCCGCTCGCAGCGTCCGCCCACCGCTGACCTACGGCCCGGAGCTCGCCGTGCAGGTGCGCGCGACGGTGCGCGCGGCCGTGCTGCCGGTCATCCTGACCTCGTTCGCGCTGTCGTTCGGGCCGGCGGGGATCCAGGCATCGGCGTTCTTCTCCCTCCTCGGTGCGATCGATCGGCTCGGCAGCGCCTACGAGCTCATCGTGGTGCGCGAGTTCGCCCCGCTGGTCACGGCGATCATCATGGCCGGGGTCATTGGAACGGCGATCTGCGCCGACCTCGGCGCGCGCCAGGTGCGTGATGAGATCTCCGCGCTCCGTGTTCTCGGCATCGACCCGGTGCGCTCCCTCGTTGTGCCGCGCGTGCTTACGGTGGTCGGCATCGCCGTGTTGCTCGACGTCTTCGCGATCGTCAGCGGCCTGGCGGGGGCACTGCTCGTCGTCGTCCAGAACGGGGCGTCGGTCTCGGCGTTCTTCACAACGTTTTTCGCGGCCGCAACACCGCTGGAGCTCGCCTCCTCGCTCGTGAAATCGGCCGTCTACGGGGCGGTGATCGCGATCGTCTGCTGCCACAAAGGGCTGACGACATCGGGCGGCCCGGAGGGCGTCGGCCGATCGGTCAACGAGGCGGTCGTGATCGCCTTCCTGGCGATCGGTGCCATCGACTACGTGTTCTCCCAAATGCTGCTAGCGACCCATCCGATCCTCTCGGAGCCGCGATGAGCACCCGCCGAGCAGCATCCCCCGCCGGCAGGGAGACCTCCTTCGGTGCAGGCGCGTACTTCTTCTGGCGGGTCGTCCGCGGCGGCTTTAGCCGCCGAGCGGTGAGGTACGCCGGCGAGGTGGCGCGGCAGGTCGGCATCCTCACGACCGGATCGGCCCTGATCGTGCTCGGGTTCGTGTTCGCGCTGGGGCTTGTCGTCGGGATCCAGGGCTCCTACGGGGCGCAGATGGTCGGCACGCCATCCGCCGCCGGGGCGATCACCGCGATCGCCGACCTTCGCGAGATCGCGCCGTACGCGTTCGGGTACATGATGTCGGCCAAGGTCGGCACCGGCCTGGTCGCCGAGATCGGGACCCGGCGCATCACGGAGGAGATCGACGCGCTGGAGGTCATGGGGATCGACTCGCTCGTGTACCTCTGCAGCACACGCCTGCTCGCGTCGTGGATCCTGCTGCCGTTCGTCTACGCCACCGCGATCCTCGTTGCCTTCGCCGGCTCGTTCATCTCGGTCGTCGTGCAGATCGGCAAGGTCTCCGCGGGCGGGTACCTGGAGCTGTTCTGGAAGTTTCAGAGCCCCGGCGACTATCTCTTCTCCGCGTCCAAGGGCATGGCGATGGCGACGTTCGTCGTGCTCGTCGGCTGCTACTTCGGCTACACCGCGCGAGGCGGCCCGGTCGAGGTCGGCCGCGCGACCGCCCGCTGCATGCTGATCAGCCTCGTCGGCGTCCATGTCATCGGCATCGTCGGCAGCCAGCTCTTCTGGGGCGGCTCGGCCCGGCTCCCGATCGGAGGCTGAGGGACGCATGGGCATCGTGATGTTCGCTGGCCGGCGTCGTGAACTGAGGAGGTGGCTGCCGCTGCTCGCCGCTGCCGCGGTCGTGATCGGCGCCCTCACCGCGATCGTCCTGCGCGACGCCGGCGGGTACACGCTGCACGCGCGGTTCGCCGACGCCGGACAGCTTGTGAAGGGCTCCGCCGTCCGGGTCGCGGGGCGTCAGGTCGGAACCATCACCAAGCTCCGCCTGACCGATAGCGGCCAGGTCGACGCCACGCTGAGCCTGCGCGGTGGCGAGGGACCTCTACCCGCCGGCACCCACGCTGCCGTCCGCGCGACCGGTCAGGCCGGGCTGGCCAACCGCTACGTCGAGCTTGACCCCGGCCCCGTCGGGGCGGGGCCGCTGCCCGACGGCGCCATATTGACCCTGCGCTGGACGCGCGGCATCGTCGACCTCGACCAGGTCTTCACGACGCTCGACCCCGCGACCCGCGCGCAGCTACGGGGGCTCATCGGACGCAGCTCGGAGATCTTCGCCGGCTCCGGCGCACGGACGTTCAACACGATGCTCCGCCGCCTGAACCCGGCGATGCTCGCGATCACGAACGTCACCGGCGAACTGGGCGCCGATGATCACGCACTGGCGGCTCTGGTCCGCGACTCCGCCACGGCGGCCGGCGCGCTCGCCCGCCGCAGCGGCGCGCTGGAGGGCTCGGTCGAGCACAGCGCCGCGGCGCTGAACGCGCTGGCCGACCGCCGTGAGGCGCTCGGCCAAGTGCTCGTGCGCGCCCCGGGAACGCTCACCCGGGCGACACGGACGCTGCGGCACGTCGACACAACGGTCGCGCGGGTCCGTCCGGCGCTACGCGATGTCGTGCCCGCCGCAGCCCCGCTGCGCGATGTGCTGCGGCAGCTGGCCGCGACGCTTCCGCGGCTGCGGCCGGTCCTGCGGCAGCTCCGCGGGCAGCTTCCGGACACCCGCGCGTCGCTGACGGGCCTCGCGCGGCTCGCCGCCCCGGCGGCACAGGCACTCGGCTCCCTGCAGGGCGCGCTCACCGCGTCTGCACCGATCATCCGGGGGCTGCGGATCTACGGGGCCGACTTCGTGCTCGGCGTCACCAACGGGCTCGCGGGCATCATCACCTCCAACTACAACCGCGTCGGGCACTACGGACGGCTGAACTTCGTCGAGAACCCCCAGACGCTGCTCGCCGGCATCCCTGCCAGCATCCTCAGCAAGCAGGCGCTCGTCCCCGGGCTGCTGAGCACCCGGACCGGTGTGACCGCGCTGTGCCCCGGCGGCAACCAGCCACCCGCCCCGGACGGATCGAACCGCGTGGTCGTGGACCGGTCGCTGTGCGACCCGTCCCAGAGCATCCCGGCCTCGGTGAACGGCGGATGAGGCGCCGACCGGCCATCGGCGCCGCGCTCGCGGTCGCGGTGCTCGGCGCGTTGCTGCTCGCCTGGGGAGGGGGCAGCAGCGGCTCGAGCTACCGCGTCGACGCGGTCTTCGACACCGCCAAGGGGCTTGTGCCCGGGCAGACGGTGAAGATCGCCGGCGCCCGCGTCGGGCACGTCGTCGGCGTGCAGCTCGTCCCGGGACCGGCCGCGAAGATCCAGCTGAAGATCCCCGGCCGGTATGGGCCGTTCTCCGTCGACGCGCACTGCCGGATCCTGCCGGAGGGACTGATCAGCGAGAACTACGTCGAGTGCGACCCGGGGCGCTCCCGCGTGCACCTTCCCGCCGCAGCAGACGGGGTCCCGACGGTGCCCCGCGCGCACACCACCGTCCCGGTCACGCTGCAGAACGTCATCGACGTGTTCGCGGCGCCGACGAGCGAGCGGCTGCGCATCGTGCTCAACGAGCTCGGGATCGCCACGGCCGGGCGTGGCCGCGAACTCAACGCGGTGCTGCGGCGCGCCAACCCGTCGCTCACCCAGGCTCGCGCGCTGACCGCAATCCTCGACCGCCAGAACCGCACGATCGGCGATGCCGTGGACCAGACCGACCGGGTGCTCGGCGCGCTCGCCGGCGACCGCCGCGCGGTGCGGACGTTCGTCGGCCGCGCCGCCGACCTCAGCGACACCCTGGCCCCGGCCAGCCATGGGATCGCCGCGACCGTCCGGGGCCTTCCGCAGGCGCTCGCGAGCACCGACGCGACGCTCGGCCAGGTGCGGCGGCTCACCACGCACGCAACGCCGCTCCTGCACGATGTCCGTGTCGCCGCGCCCGCGCTCGGCACGACCGCAAGAGTGCTCGGGGCCTTCTCGCGCCGTGGCGGGCCGGCGGTCGACGCGCTGGCCCAGGCCGCCAGCACCGGCCGCCGCACGCTGCCGCCCGCCTCCCGGCTCGTCGGCGCGCTGCGGCGACTGGCCCGGGCGGCGCAGCCGGTCGCACCGCAGTTGCGCGACCTCCTCGTGAGTCTGCGAAACACCGGCGGGATCGAGGGAGTCCTGAACCTCGGATACACCCTGGCGTCGATGTCCTCCGGGTACGACGCCGTCTCGCACATGGCGGGCGTCTACATCGGCGTCGCGCCGGGCTGCATCGTCGCGAACCTCCTGAACACCGCGCTGCCGCCCGGCTGCGATCACCGCTTCGGCGCCCCGGGCCACGGCACCGTCCCCGTCAACGCCCCCGGCGCCGGGCCGCAGGACCAGTTCGACACGGTCCTCAGCGGCGCCCGCGCCAACCCGGCCGCCCGCCGCGCGCTTCCGAGTGCGCCGGCCAGCCGCCGCACCGCCTCCGCCCTCCTGGACTTCCTGCTTCGATGACCTCCCGCCACCACCGCACCGCCGCCCGTGAGCGCCGGCTGCTGCCACTGCTCGGCGGCACGACGCTCCTCGCCGTCGCCCTGCTGGTGCTCGTGGCCTTCCGGGCCAACAGCGGGCTGCCGTTCGCCTCAGGCTATGAGGTCACCGTCGAGGTCCCCGACGCCCAGCGCCTGGTCGCCAACGACGCGGTGCGCATCGCGGGGATCCGGGTCGGCCGCGTTGCCGCCGTCACCGCCGTGGCCCGACCCGGCGCCTCCCCGCGGGCCCGCATCCGGCTGCGGCTGCAGCCCGATGTCGGGCCGCTGCCCGTCGACACCGCCGTGCGCCTGCGGCAGGCGTCGGTCCTCGGCGCCAGCTACGTCGCCGTGACCCCGGGGACGTCCAGGCGCACGGTGCCCGACGGCGGCCGCCTGGCGGCCGCACGCGCAACGGGCTCGGTGCAGCTCACCGACCTGCTCGACGTGTTCGACCGCCAGACGGCGGCGAGCATCACCCGCACGAGCAGGCAGTCGGCCGCCGGGCTGGCCGGCCGCGGCTTCCCGCTGGGGGCGACCATCGGCCATCTGGGGCCGACGCTCGGCAGCCTGTCGCGCGTTTCCGCCGCACTGGCGGCACCCGCGACCCGCCTGGAGCCGCTGATCGGGTCCTACCGCACGCTGATGCGCGAGGTCAGCGGAGTGCGCGGCGAGCTGACCGGCCTGCTGGAGGGCGGTGGCACGACCTTCGGGACGCTTGCCGGTGAGCCGCGGTCGCTGCGGCGCCTCTTCGACGTGGCGCCGTCCACCGAGCTCGCGGTGAGCTCGAACTTCGCCCGCCTGGGCCCGACCCTGACGAGCCTGAACCGCACCGTGTCGATCCTGCGGCCGGCCGGCCCGCTCCTGCAACCCTCGCTGCAGGAGACCGGCCGGGCGCTGGGCGCCGGCCTGCCGCTCCTGCAGCGCCTGCCCGCCACCGCCCGCCGCCTGCGCGCGACCTTGGCCACGCTGCGCCGCCTCGCGCTGCGTCCGTCAGCAGCCGGGAGCCTTCGCCGGGGCGCAGACGTGGCCGCGGCGCTCGGCACGACCCTGGACGTCCTGACCCCGGCCCAGGTGACGTGCAACGTGATCAGCCTGTGGGGCGAGAACTTCGCCAACGGCTTCGGGTCACTCGGCTTCAACGACGGCCCGAGCGCGGCATCGGTCTTCCTCACCCACCTCGGCGCGTCCAATGAGATGCTCCAGAACGCCAAGCCCTCACCGAACGTCGCGATCAACAACAACCCGCACGAGACCAGCGATGAGTGCGAATCCGGCAACGAGCCCTACCAGGGACGGCAGGCCATCGGCAACCCGGCCGGGCTGCAGTCGACTGCCACGCGCCGGACCCGGCCGCCGGCCGGGACGCTGGAGCGGGCGCGCTCGGTCGGGCTCATCACCCCAGACGAGGTGACCCCATGAGGCCCCGCAAGCAGCGGCGGCGGCGGCCGCCCGAGCGCATGGCCGCCGCCGTCGCCCTCGGTTTGATCGCGGCCATGATGTACCTCGCCTTCGGGCCCGGCAACCCGCTCGCCCGGCGCTTTGAGATCTCCGCCGAGGTGACCTCGACCGTCGGACTGCGCAACGGCAGCCCGGTGCGGATGGCCGGGATCCAGATCGGCGAGGTCACGGCGATTCGCCGGGGCGGGGCCTCCACGGCGACGATCGTCCTGCGGCTTGACGCCCACGCCGGGCTGCACGCCGACGCCTCCCTCGCCGTCGCCCCGCGGCTGCTGGTCGAGGGCAACTCCTACGTCGACCTGCACCCGGGAACCCCGACCGCGCCCCCGCTGCACGACGGCGATCGTCTGCCCCGGGCGCGGACGTCGGCGCCGGTCCAGCTGGACCAGGTCCTCAGTGTCCTGCAGCCCGCCACCAGAGCGGCGCTGCGGGCCGGGATCCGGGAGCTTCACGGCATGCTCGGGCAGGGGCCGCACACCGACCCCGCCCGCAGCACATCAGGGGCCGCCGCCCTGCGCGGCGCCTCGGGCGAGCTCGCCCGGGCGCTGCCGTCCTTCACCCGCGTCGCCGAGAGCCTCCGCGGCACCCGCCCAGGTGACCTGCAGCGGGCGGTGGCCGGCGCACGCGACGTCGCGGCCCAGCTCGCCGCCGACCCGGCGCGGCTCGGTGCCCTGGTCGGCCACTACGACACCGTGATCGGCGTCCTCAGCGCCCGGGACCGCAGCCTGCAGCAGAGCGTGGACGGACTGGCGCTCACCCTCCGGCGGGCACCCGCCCAACTCCAGCAGATCGACGCCGGCCTCGATCCGCTGGCCCGCTACGCCGACCAGGTGCGCCCGGTTCTGCGTACCGCTCCGCCGCCGCTCCGGGCCGCCACCGCGGCGCTGGCGCAGGTGCAGGCCGCGGCCGGCCCACGTGAGCTGCCGCGGCTGCTGAGCGCGCTGCGCCCCGTGACCTCGTCACTGCCGGCCCTCACCGACGAGCTGACGCGGACGACGGCGCTGGTGGACCAGGCGAGCCGCTGCGTGAGCCGCAACGTCGTGCCGACGCTGAACAAGGAGCTCCCCGACGGCCGGCTGTCGAGCGGACGGCCGGCCTGGCAGGACCTGCTGCACATGGCCGCCGCGCTCACCGGCACCTCACCCGGCTTCGACGGCAACGGCGGGACGCTGCGCATCAGCATCGCCGAGGGCGCGAACGCGGTCCGCGGCCTGCTGCCCGGCCTCGGCCCGATCGTTTCCTCCGCCAACCTCGAAGGGGTCCGCCCGCGTTGGCTCGGCCCTGGAGCCACGCCGCCGTTTCGCCCGGACGCGCCCTGCACCGACCAAGCGCTCCCCGACCTCGCCAAGCGCTCTGCCCCGGGGCTGCCGACCGGGCTGCGGCGTGTGGCGGAGCCGTCGCTGTCGACGGCGGCCGCGCAGAGGAAGGCAGCGATCGTCCGCGGCATCTACGGGTCGCGCGCGGACCGCCTGTCCCTCTACCGCCGTCTCATGCGCGGCATCGCCGCGCTCACGCCCACGCCCCGCCCGGCCCCGGCCACGCCAACCACCCGGCGACCTCTGCTCCCGGGGCTCCCGCTCCCATCGCGGCCGGCGGCCCCAACCCCGGCGCCGGCGACCGGACCCGACCGCGTGCCGCCGGCCCCCACCACGGCGCCGGCGCCCCTGCCCGCGGTGACCGAGCTGCTGAAGAAGCTCCTGCCCGGCCTGGGCCCCGGACGGCGGCCATGAGCCTTCGCGCCCGCATCACGCTCGCGCTCTTCGGCGTGCTGGTGCTCGCCGGCATCGCCTCCGGGAGCTACGTGCTCGTGCACCAGCGGCTCACGCTGCCCGGCACGGACACCTACGACGTGGCGATCGACCTGACCGCCGCCGATGGCGTCGCACCGGGGCTCGGCCAGCCCGTCCGCGTCGCCGGGGTGAAGGTCGGGTCGATCTCCGCGGCCCGCATCCACGACGGCCTCGCGCGCGTCACCCTCGAGATCGAACGCGGCACCCTGCCACACGTCTACCGCGACGCGCGAGCAGCGCTGGTGCCGATCACGCCACTTGAGGATCTGCAGGTCGACCTGAACCCGGGGACTCCGGCACGCGGCGAGCTTCCCGACGGCGCGGTGATCGGCGTCGCCCGGACGGACGCGCCGGCGCCCTTCTCCGAGGTGCTCTCCTCGTTGGACCGCGACACCCGCGACTTCGTCGCCTCCCTGATCGCCAACGTCGCCGATGGCACCCGAGGACGGGCCGCCGGCGTCCGCGAGGCGCTGCGGAGCCTCGGCCCGACCACGGCTCAGCTCCGGGGTATCACCACGCGCCTGGACCGGCGGCGCCACGCCCTCGCGCGTCTGGTCCACAACCTCTCCGCGGTGACAGCGGCGGCCGCCGACGACCGGGCGCTCGCGCGCGTCGTCGCGTCCGGGGACCAGGTGCTGCAGGCCGTTGCCGGGCAAGAGGCCGCCCTGGACGCCGGCCTGCGGCGCCTCCCCGGGACCCTTGACACCGTGCGCACCACCCTCAGCAGCACGGGCACGTTCATGCGCGAGCTCACCCCGACCCTCACAGCCCTCACCCCGCCGACGACGCAGCTGCCGGCGACGCTGCGTGCCTTAGGCCCCTTCGCGAAGGCCACCACCGTGGCCCTGCGGCAGCAGATCCGGCCGCTCGTGCGCGAGGCCCAGCCCACGGTGCGGACGCTCGGCGAGGCGGTCCCGTCGCTGCGGCGGACCGCGCCGGCGGCATCCGCGACGCTGCGCGCCACCAACTACGCGCTCAACGAGCTGGCCTACAACCCGCCGGGCGACGACGAGGGCCTGCTGTTCTGGTTTCCGTGGTGGTTTCACAACTACGGGTCGATGTTCGGGGCGCAGGACGCCCACGGCAGCGCGGCCCGCGCCATGGTCCTGATGAACTGCCAGCAGCTCACCGGTCTCGTCGGCCTCGGCGACATCCTCAAGACCGTGCTCGGCACGTACTCGCTGTGCAAGGGCGGTGCCTGATGGAGACGCGTCTCCCGCCCTGGCGGTCGCTCGTCCTACCCGGGCTGTTCGTGCTCACCTGCATCGTCGGCGGAATCTTCATGTGGCGCAGCTTCGGTGGCGACACGCCGCTGCAGGCGCGCGGCTATCGCATCAACGTGCCGCTCACGGACGCCCCGAACCTCTTCCCGGGCTCCGACGTGCGGATCGCCGGCCTCAGCGTCGGTAAGATCACGCGCGTCACACGGCGCGGCACGACCGCCGACGCCCAGTTGGACATCCGCCCCGAGTTCGTCCCCGTGCGGGCTGGCACGCGCGCGACGCTGCGCAGCAAGTCGCTGCTGGGCGAAGGCTTCCTGGAGCTCACCCCACCCCGCCGGAAGACACGCGCGATCCCCGACGGGGGCGCGCTGCGGGCGGCGGACATCGTGCCCGCCCAGCGCCTCGACGACGTCCTGGGGACCTTTGACCCCGCCACGCGCGCGGACCTGCGTGCGCTGGCCCGCGGCCTGGCACGGGCCACCCGAGGTGCCGGCGGCGACGTCAACCAGACGCTCGGAGAGGCCGAGCCGGCGACGGCCGGCCTGCAGATGACGCTCGGTGTGCTGGACCGGCAGGGCACCAGCCTGCGGCAGCTCGTGGCCAACTCGGCGACAGTCGTGTCCGCCCTCGGCCGACACGAGGGCGCTCTGCGCAGCGCGATCACGGGCGCCGGCCGGGTCTTCGCCGTCACCGCGGCCCGCAACCGGGCGCTGCGCCGGACCGTCCGGGCGCTGCCCCCGTTCCTGGTCGCCCTCCGGGGCACCGCGCGGACCCTGGGCGCCGCGAACGCCGACCTGCAACCTGCAGCCTCGGCGCTCGCAGGCGTGGCGCCCGCCGTCCGGCCGGCTCTCTTGCAGCTGCGGGCTGTCGCCCCGGAGGCCCGCCGCACGCTCGACGCGGTCGCGGCCACGCTGCCGGCGGCCGATCGCGGGCTGCCCGCGCTGCGCCGGATCCTCGGTGCGGCCGCGCCAGCACTGGACGCGCTGCATCCCGTGCTACGCGAGGCGCTGCCGGTCCTCCAGTTGCTCGCGACGGTCCGTGACTCGGCGGTGACGACGTTCGCCGGCGTCAGCCAGATCCACAACGGCACCTTCCTCGCCGAGGACGGCCGCGTGCAGCACTACGCCAACGGGATCATCACGCTCTGGAACGAAAGCATCGGCGGCTGGGTCAGGCGCCTGCCCTCCAACCGCGGCAACACCTATCCCAAGCCCGGGTTCCTGGACAAGATCGCCACCGGCCTTGAGTCCTTCGACTGCCGGCACGTGCACAACCCCAACTACCTGCCGCCGTTCGGGGGCACGCCGCCATGCATCACCCAGGGACCGTGGACGTTCAACGGCGAGCGGCGGTACTACCCCACGCTGCAGCCCGCCCCGCCATGAGGGCGGCCACGCCACCGCACGACCGGCGCACCAAGACAGTCGCCAGGGCTCGGGTTGACCAGAACTTCACCGTAGTAGATACTTACTTCATTCCGCACCGGGGCGGTCCGCCGCTCGGGAAAGCCCGGAAACCACCCAGGGAGACGACATGACGCACCCGCCCACACGGTCCAGCACGCGGCCGGCGTACGACCTCGGCGCCGATGGCCTTGATCGCGAGCTCGCGCTCAGGCTCTCGCTGCCCGAGGGTGCCTCTGCCGAAGCCGAAGCGCCCGTGGACGGTGAGATTCGCCACGTGGAGACGCTGATCCTCGGCGGGGGGCTCTGCGGTCTGGCGGCCGCGATCGGCCTCAAGCGCGACGGTCGCGAGGACTTCCTCATCATCGAGCGCGGCCGGGCGCTCGGCGGCACCTGGCATCACAACCGCTACCCCGGATGCGCGGTCGACATCCCCTCGCACCTGTACTCGTTCTCGTATGCCATGAACCCCGACTGGGGCCGCGTGTACGTCGAGCAGCCCGAGCTGGAGCGCTACATCCAGGACACCGCGCGCGGCTTCGGGCTCCACGACCACCTTTCGCTCGACACCGAACTGCTGGAGGCGCGGTGGGACGAGGAGGCGCAGCGCTGGCAGGTCACGACGAGCCGCGGCCGGATCTGTGCGCGGTTCTTCGTGATCGCGGCGGGGCCGCTTCACGACCCGGTCATCCCGGGCCTTCCCGGCCTCTCGAGCTTCCGCGGCCCGATGTTCCATTCGGCGAACTGGCCGGAGGACGACCGTGACCTGACCGGACGCCGCGTGGCGGTGGTCGGCACCGGGGCCTCCGCGGTGCAGTTCATCCCGCGGATCCAGCCGAAGGTCGCCCAGTTGACGGTCTTCCAGCGCACCCCTGGGTGGGTGCTGCCGAAGATGGACTGGCGCACCACGCGGATCGAGCGCTGGCTGCTACACCGCGTGCCAAAGCTCATGTCAGCGGTCAGGGCGGCCCAGTGGCGGGTGCTCGACGCGTTCCTCATGGGCACCGTGCACCATCCGCGGGCGGCCGCGATCGGCCACCTCGCCGGACGGCTCAACATCCGCCGCGCAGTCAAGGACCGGCGCCTGCGCAAGACGCTCACGCCGCAGTACACGCTGACCTGCAAACGGGCGATGTTCTCCAACGAGTACTACCCCGCGCTCGCCAAGTCGAACGTCGAGGTGGTGTCGACCGGGGTCAAGGAGATCCGCGAGCACTCGATCGTCGGCGTCGACGGCACCGAGCGGGAGATCGACACGATCATCTTCGGCACCGGCTTTCACGTCATCACCACGCACCCGATCGCGGACCGCATCCGCGGACGCGGCGGCGAGACGCTCGCCGAGTACTGGGACGGCAGCCCGCGCGCCTACATGGGCACCTCGATCGCCGGGTTCCCGAACTCGTTCATCATGTTCGGCCCGAACATCGGCACCCTCTCGGGCTTCGTCATGGCCGAGTGCCAGGTCGACTACCTCACCGCCGCGATCCGCGCGATGGACGCCGCCGGCGTCGAATCGATCGACGTGCGCGAGCAGGCGCAGCAGGCCTTCGTCGACGAGATCGACCGCGGCGTGGAGGGCACGACGTTCCTCGTCGGAGGCTGCACGAGCTACTACATCGACACGGCCGGGCGCGTCGCCCTGGCGTGGCCGTGGACGATGCGCTCAATGCAGCAGCGGCTCTCCCGCTTCGATCTGACGGCATACCACTCACGCACGGCCGAGCCCGTGCCCGTGCCGCATCCGGCCCGGGCGACGAGTTAGACGCACCGGCACCGCGGCCATGGCCCCCGAGAACTTCATGGAACGACTGCACACCGTGGACGGCAGCTGCGACCCGCGCTTCGCGAGGGTGCGAGAAGAGTTCGAGCGCAACTTCGCCGAGCGCGGCGAGCTCGGCGCCTCGGTCTGCGTAATTGTCGACGGCGAGCCGGTTGTCGACCTCTGGGGTGGCATCGCCGACGAACGTGACGGCCGGCCCTGGCAGCGCGACACGATGAACGTCGTGATGTCCTGCTCGAAGGGCCTGACGGCGATCTGCGGCAACATGCTCATCGACCGCGGCGAGCTTGACCCCGACGCACCGGTCGCCCGCTACTGGCCCGAGTTCGCCCAGGCGGGCAAGGCCGACATTCCCGTCCGGATGGTCTTCAACCACCAGTCCGGGGTGGCGCACGTCGACGAGCGGGTGCCGCCCGGCGGCATCAACGACTACGAGCTGATGGTGGCGCTCGTCGAGCGCACGACGCCGTTCTGGACCCCCGGAACCCGTGCCGGCTACCACGGCCTCACCGTCGGCTGGCTCGTCGGCGAACTCGTACGGCGAGTCAGCGGCCGCACCGTCGGGACGTTCTTCCGCGAGGAGGTCGCCGAACCGCTCGGCCTGACCGACTGCTGGATCGGCCTCCCCGAGGCGCAGGAGCACCGGGTCGCGCGGTCGATCCCGTTCGAGCTGCCGATCCCCGAGCTACCGCCGGCAGCGCAGCGCCTGCTGGACCCGACCGGACGGGCGTTCAGGGTCCTCTCCCGCGTCGCCGCCGCGAGCCCGGCTGTGCAGCGGCGGATCGCGCGTGAGCTCGCCCGCCACGTCGACGCCGCCGACCTGCCGCCGAACCTGATGGCCCGCCTCGCCCAGCTGGATCCACTGCTGTTCGCGCTCATGGGAAACATGGGCGACTGGCTGCCCGACCACTTCGACACCCCGGTCGCCCACGCGGCGGAGGTCCCCGCCGGTGGTGCCGTCGCCAACGCCCGCGGGCTCGCCGGCGCCTACACGCCGCTGGCCCTCGGGGGCACGGTCGACGGCGTCCGCCTCGTCAGCGCGGACGGGATCGCCCGCATGCGCCACCCGCAGTCCGTCCACGAGATCGACGCCGTGCTCGGCATCCGCACCTCCTACACCATGGGCTTCAGCAAGTCCTGGCCCAACCCCGGGGTCGCGGACTCCTCCGTGATCATCGGCGAGGACGCGTTCGGCACCCCGGGCATGGGGGGCCAGATGGGCTTCGCCGACCCCGCCTACCGCCTCGCGTTCGGATACACGATGAACCGCCACGGCGTCGGCACCGCCCTGAACGCCCGCGGTCAGTCGCTGATCGACGCGACCTACGAGATCCTCGGCTCGCGCGGTCGCAAGCTGGGGTTCTGGGCCCGACCCTCGTCCTGACCGCCGTCCCCCCGAAAGGCATCCCATGAAGACCCAGCTCCCCCTTCCCGGAAAAGTCGCGCTCGTGACCGGCGGCGCGCGCGGCATCGGCTTCGAGACCGCCCGTCAGCTGCACGAGCGCGGCGCGTCGGTCGCCGTCCTGGACCTCGACCTCGACGCAGCGCAGAGCGCCTGCGAGCAGATCGGCGCACGCACCCTGCCGCTCGCCGCCGACGTCACCGACTCCGCGGCGCTCCGCCGCGCCGTGAGCGTCACCGTCGAGCACTTCGGTGGTCTTGACATCGCCGTGGCCAACGCCGGCGTCGCGCCGCCGATGAAGCCGATGACGAAGATCGGCGGCGAGGTCTTCGAGCGGATCGTCGAGGTCGACCTGCTCGGCGTCTGGCGCACCGTCGACGCCGTCCTGCCGCAGATCGTCGCCCGGCGCGGCCACGTCGTCGTCGTCGCCTCCGTGGCCGCGTTCGCTCCCGGCGTGCTGTCCGCGCCCTACGCGGTCAGCAAGGCCGGCGTGGAGCAACTGGGCCGCGCGCTACGCACCGAGCTGAAGATCCACGGGGCCAGCGCCAGCGTGGCGTACTTCGGCTTCATCGACACCGACATGGTGCGGGACGCCTTCGACGGCATCGGCGACCCGGTGGCCCAGCGACTACAGGCCCTCTTCCCGAGCTTCACCCGCAAGCGCCAGACCCCCGCCCAGGCGGGCGCGGTCGTCGTCAACGGGATCGAGCAGCGGGCGGCACGGATCATCACCCCGAGCTACTGGCGCGTGTACTCGGTGCTGCGCGGCGTCCTGAACCCGATCATCGACCGCTCGATGGAGCGCGACAAGCGGCTGCTAGAGGCGATCCGCGTCGCCGAGCGGGCCTGACCAGGTCCAGCCGACGACGGGTCCGTGGGCCGGCACCGCCGGACACAGTCACTGGGTCGACCCACACCGGGCCACGCACACCGGACGGCCCCACAAGGCAATTCGACGGGGCATCCTGGTGGCGCACGCGGACCGCGCGATCGTCGGCTGGTTCGCGGGAATCACGCAGAATGCGATGTCCTCCACGCAGCGCCGCTCGACGCCCGGGGAAGATCGCTCGCCGATCGCGAAGGCGTAGAGCACGAGCGCGACCATCATCGCGGGGTCGAACGTAGCGCGACCCTGCCCATCCTCGCGATACGCGGACCTCCGGGTCGCCGAACGGCAGGTGGTTCAGGGCGTCGCCTTCCGGTATTGTAAACAGTCAGTGACTTAGCCCCGCAGGCTGCGCCCGCCCCCACGTGACGACCCCGAGGAGTTCGACATGCCCGCCACCGCTCGACGCCATCCGGCGGCCCTTCCAGACGACGGGCCGGCTCACACCAGCCGGGGAGCCGCGGCAATCCCGGGTCCCCGGATGCCCGCGGCGCTCCAGGCCGCCGAGTTCCTCGCCCGCCCCGGCGTCTTCCTGGAGCGCAACTGGCACCAGTACGGCGATGTGTTCAGCCTCCGGATCAAGGGCTTCGGAACGGGCCGGCACGTGGTCCTGGCCGACCCGGCCATGATCGAGCAGGTCTTCAAGGGGAGCCCCACCGACCTGCGCCTCGGGGAGGTCGCCGACAAGTTCCTCACACCGATCACCGGGCCCTCCTCGCTGCTTGTGCTGGACGGCGACGAGCATCTCGCCCACCGCCGGCTGATCCTGCCGCCGTTCCACGGCGAGCGCATGCTCGCCTACGCCGGGATCATGGCCGAGGCCACCGACCGCTCCATTGAGCGGTGGCCGCTCGACGAGCCGTTCGCGCTCCGCCCGCGCATGGCCGACATCACGATGGAGGTCGTCATGCGGACGGTCTTCGGCGTCGAGCAAGGGCACCGCTACCAGGAACTGAGCGCTGCGCTCCTCACGCTGCTCGGCAACACGAACGTCGCAAACGTCCTCTCGCTCGCCTTCCCGCGACTGCGCCGCGACTTCGGTCCCATCCGCACCTGGTCGAACTTCCAGCGCGACAAGGCCCGCGTCGACACGCTGCTCAACGCTGAGATCGCCCGGCGTCGGCAGAGCGACCTCGACGACCGCGAGGACATCCTCTCGATGCTGCTCCTCGCCAACCGCCGGGACGGGGCGAAGCTGTCCGACGACGAGCTCCACGACGAGCTCATCACGATGCTGCTCGCCGGGCACGAGACGACCGCCTCGGCCCTGGCGTGGACGTTCGATCTGCTCCTGCACCACCCTGAGGTCCTCGCCACGCTCCAGGACAGCCTCCGGCGGGGCGACGACAGCTACCTCGAGGCGACCGTGCAGGAGGCGCTGAGGTTGCGACCGGTCGTCGCCACATCGCAGCGGATCCTCCACGCCCCGATGGCGGTCGGCGACCACGAGCTCCCGAGCGGGATCACAATCCTCGCGGGCATCTGGCTCGTCCACCGACGGCCTGACATCTACCCCGACCCGCTCGCCTTCCGGCCGGAGCGCTTCCTCAACAAGCGGCCGGGCACGTACACGTGGATCCCGTTCGGCGGTGGGGTCCGGCGCTGCATCGGTGCCAACTTCGCGCCCATGGAGATGAAGGTGGTGCTTCGCCAGGTGCTTACGCAGGTGAACCTCACGGCGGCCTCCCCGAAACTCGAGCGACCCGTCAACCGGGTCGTGCTGCTCGCCCCGCGACACGGGACCATGGCCATCCGGCGCCGCTGACGCGACCCGCCGGGGCCGGGGCCGGAAGGTCGGTCCGGTAGCATATCGATGGTGGCGCCGCGTCCTGCACACGATGGACCCGACCGCAGAACCAGCGTCACGCGCGTCCGGTTGGCCGCCGCCGACCGACGCGAGCACATCCTGGACGCAGCCCGTACGGTGTTCCTGCGATCCGGCCTCGCGGGGGCCCGGATGCGCGACATCAGCGTCCTGGCCGGGATCAACCAGGCGCTCATCTACCGCCACTTCGACTCAAAGCAGGAACTGTTCGAGGCCGCCATCGCCAAGCCGTTCGAGGACACGGTAGAACGCCTCCTCGCCTACGGGTTCGACGCAGACCGCTATCTCGAATCGCCGGAGCTGCGGCGGGAGAGGCTGGCGAACCTCCTCCACACGCTGCTGACCGGCCTGGACTACCTGTTGCCGCTGCTGAGCGTGCTGATGTTCGCCGAACCCGACCGTGGGCGAGAGTTCTATCGCGAGCGCGTGGACCGGACGATCGACGTGTTCGTGGAGCAGATCGAGGCGTTCAGCGACACGTGGGAGCATCGGGACTTCGATGTCCGCCTCGTGGTGCTCTCGGGGCTCGCCACCTGCGTCGCGGTCAACCTCGACACGAAGCTCGGTCACGCATCCTCCTCCGACCGCGCGCAGCTCGCCGCCGCCCTCGCGGACAACATCCTCCTCGGGCTGGAGGCATGTCCGGGCTGAACGGCCGGGCCCGCGGATGGCACGGCGCGAGGGCGTCGCCGGGCGGCGGACGCTCCACGTCGGTCAGGGCGCGGCGCGGCTCAGCCGCGGGAAGTAGGCGGTCTTGCCATCGAACGTCCACGGGCCCTGTTCGTGGCACGGGGGGACCCCGCCGAACGGCGGAAGGTACGCGGGATTACGCAGGTGTCGGCAGTCGAAGCTCGCCAGGCCCTTCGCGATTCCGCTGACGAAGCCCGGCTTCGGGTAGGGATTACCGCGGTTGCTCGGCAGGCGCTTGACCCACCCGGCGACGGTCTCGTTCCAGATGTTGATGAGCCCGTTGGCGTAGCTGAACACGCGGTCGCCAGGCCCGACGTACGTTCCGTTGTGCACTTGCGCGACGTTGGCCAGCGTCGTGATCACCGAATCGCGGTTCGTGCCCAGGAGCCGGAGGACTGGTACCACGTCCCGGAGCGCCGGGTAGGTCTGCCGCAGGGCGGGGCCGGAGGCATGCAGGATCGACGTGAGGGCCGGTAGGCCACGGTTGCCCGCCCGGATCACGGCCGGTGATCGGCTGAGCAGGCGCCGCACCTCGGGCCCGGTCGCCTGGATCTCATCGAGCGCCGGGCCGAGCGCGGGCGCGGCGGGCCGTAGCGCCCCGACCGTCCGATGCAGATCCCCCGTGGCGGCCCCCAGGCGCCCCGTCGCAGTGCGCAGGGCGCGCAGGAACGCAGGCAGCTCGTGGACGGTCGCGGCGATGCGGCGATTGCGCTCGCCGGTGACGCTCAGCACGAGCCGGCTCGATCGGACCGCCGCGCGCAGGGCGCCGTCGCGCTCACCGATCGCGCCGAAGACATCGCCGGCGTTCGCCAGCAGCGATCGCAGGTCCGCGCTCTGCGCGGCGAGCCGGCCGGTGACGTGCGCCAGGTCGGCGCTGACGGGCGCCATTCGCGCCACGGAGTCGCTGAGGTCCTGCTGGCGGCCGGCCATGCCCTCGGCCAGCCCGGCGAGCAGCGCGCGCATACGCCTCCGGGTGCTCGGGGCGAAGACGCCGAGCACATCCTCGAGTTGCTGCGCGGGCCGCGCCGCGGACACCGGGAGCTGCCCGCCGTCGGGCACCGCGCTCGCGCTCCGTGAACCCGGGGTGAGTTCGAGGTAGGTCTCGCCGAGCAACGACTTGCTCCGGAGGATCACGGTCGCGTCCGTGCGGATGGGCACGAATGGGCCGCGCAGCTCGATCGTCGCCCGCGCCGCTGCTCCGACCCGGTCGACGGCGACGACCTGGCCGACACTCACCCCGGCCATCCGCACGTCCGCCATCGGGTACAGGTTCAACGCCTGCGGCAGCGCGACGCGCACCCGGTAGCCCTTGGCGGAGAGCGGGACACGGCCGCCGAAGGCCTGCCACACGAAGATCGCCGCCACGGCGCTCGCCATCATCATCACGAGGGCGGGTAGCAGGCGCCGCAGGCCGGGGTTCTGCGTGTCCATCAGCGTTCGGGGCAGAGGGTCGAGGCACCGAGCAGCAACTTCACGAGCGGGCCGGCGGCACCGAGCACGGGCTCGCTCAGCTGCTCGCAGTTGAACATCACGATCGCGCGCGCGGCGCTGCCGTGCGCGTCTCCGGTGCTGAACAGCGAGTTGAAGTTGTGGAACCACCACGGCGCCCAGTACAGGAACCCCTCGTCGTCGAAGCCGAGCTTCTGGCCCGGAGGGTTGTACGCAAGCTCGTTGAGCACGTAGTTGGTCCCCTTGAGGTTGGTCACGAGCCCCGGGACCTGGGACCGAAGGTCGGTCAGCGCCGCGCCAGCGTCGCGGAGCACCGGTGCCGCCTCCGCGACGAACGGACGCACCGGCTCGGAGAGCACCCGAGCGGTCCGCTGCGCGAACGGGCGCGCTGCGTCGAGCGCTGCCGGCAACCGCCGTGTCGCCGGCCTGAGCGCCGCGATCGTCGGCTGCAGCGCGCGGGCGAGGCCTCCAGCGTCCGCCAGCGCCGCGGCGGTCGTCCTGAGCGTGCCCGGAAGCCGGGCGACGGACTGCCTCAGCGGTCGCTCTTGCTCGGCGAGCGCGAGCAGTGTCGTGTTCGCCGACGAGACGAGCTGCCGCAGCCGCCCGTCGCTAGCGGCGGCGTCGCTGACCCGCGCGAGGTTGTGTACGAGCCGCGCGAGCTCCACGCGTCGCTGCGCCAGCGCCGCGCTCACGCCATGCAACTGGCCGACTGTCGGCCCGAGCGTCCGCAGGAGGCGGCGCAGGTTAACCCCCTGGCGCGTGGTGCCCTGCTCCACCGACGCGAGCAAGGACGTGAAGAACTCGCGTGTGTCGGCATCCAGCGACGAGAGCAGGTCGGCCAGCGGTACCGGGGCCCGAGTGCGGGCGATGTCGACGGTGGCGCCGTCCGCGAGGGACGGGGCCGGCGGCCGACCGGGATCGAGCTCGACCTGCATGTCCTTGAGCGGCGTGACCGGGACCAGCGAGACGCGAGCATTGGCGTAGACGCGGCGGAGCCGGCTCCGGTCGATCTCGAGGGTGACCAGGGCCCGCCCGTCAGTGGCCCGCAGACCGGCGACGGTCCCCACCTGCACCCCCGCGACCTGGACCGGTTGGCCCAAGCCCGGGGCGATGCCGTGCGCTGCGGTCACCTGCGCCTTGATCTGGTATGTGTGCCGGAACGGGATCGGTGCCCGCTCGTGGACCAGCACGTAGGCTGCGGCGACGAGGCCGGCGCAGGCCACCGCGAGGAAGAGCACCACGGACCACGACCGGCGCGCCATCACGGCCTCCGGCCCGGCTTGGGGGTGACGAGCAGCTTCCGCAGGAGGTCCCGGCGCTGCGCGTCGGACCCGGTCAGTGCCCGGAGCATGCTCTGCTGTCGGCGGAGCTGCTCGGCGCCAACCTTCGGGGCTGGGACAGAGCGCAGGCCGGGCGGCAGCCCGGGCCTCGAGCGCGCTTTCAGGTCCGGCAGGGGCTGGCGCTCGCACGGTTGGTCGGGTCGGTACTCGGGCACCTTCCCCGCCCCGAGCCAGACCGGACGCAGGCCCTGCAGGTTGCCATAGCCGATGACCTCGCCGATCCCGGGCAGGTCGCCGACAAGGGTGTTCTCGGACTCCGACAGGCCGATTCTGAGTGTGCCGCCGTTGCCGTCGAAACCCGGCGAGGTCTGGGTGAGGTTCGCCGTCATGTGCAGCAGGTCCTGCCATGCCGGCCGGCCCGTCGACAGCCCTGAGTCCGGCACCTCCGTCTTCAGGACGGGGAGCACGTTCCGGGAGATGCATCGCGCCGCCGGAGCGGCGAGCGCGAACGCGGTCGCGAGCCCCCGCTCGACGCCTGGAAGGCTGGCGTTGACGAGCGGCAGCGCACGTACGAGCGCCGGCAGCTCGGACGGGTCGGTGACCGCCTGCACCGCGCGCAGCAGCCGGGTCCCGCTCGCCAGCGTCGCCGGGAGCCTGCGTAGCGTCGGCCGAAGCTCACCGGCGTACGACCCGAGGGCCGGCAGCGCGCCGTCGAGCAGGCGTAGGTTGACGGGAGCGACCCGGAGCACCTCGTCCAACCTGCGCACGCTCGCGGCCAGCGCGCCGTCGTCGCCGCCGAGCGCGGCGGCGACCCGGTCGACGTTCGTGACGAGGCCCCCGAGAGCCGCTGGGTCGCTCGCCAGTTGGGCAGTCACATTGCCGCCCGCCGCGACCGCCCGGTGCAGGTCCCCGGGCTGCGTGCCCTGGACGGCGCCCGCCACCCGGCGGATGCTCGTCAGCGATCGATCGAGCTCGCGCGTCGCGCGGCGCAGACCGCGGTACCCGCTCCGTGCTCGGGGTCCGCCGAGCCCGGTCGCCATCGCGCGCATGCTCCGGGTGATGGCATCCCGGGCCGGCGTGTCGAGGACGCTGAGCACCTGATCGACCTGCACCGGCCCGCGCGTGCGGTTAACCGGGATCGTCATCCCCGATCGCAGCGGGCCGGCCGGCGGTGCCCCCGGCTGCACGTCGACGTAGAAGCTGCCCTCGAACAGCAACCGCGGCCGGACCGACAGCGCAGCGTTTGCGAGCAGGCCGTCGGCCCGGACGATCCGCATCGTGACGAGCGTCGTGTGATCGGGCCCCGCGGAGAGCCGCCTCACCCGGCCGATGTCGACGCCGGCAACCCGGACCGGGTCACCGGGCTTGAGCTGATTCGAGCTCCGGAAGACGCCGCGCAGCTCGAAATCGCGGGCGAACGGCCCGCGGCCGCCGAACGCCACGTACGTGAGCGCGACCACCAGCACCGTCGCCAGCGCCGCGGCACGGAGGTAGCGGCGCTCGGTGCCGCGGGATTCGACGCGCGTGCGGGTCACGGCTCGGCCCTCACGGTCGGCTGGACGCCGGCCTCACGCGCGAGCTCCCGGACCCCGGGTGGCTGCCGTGTGCGCACCGTGGTGTTGGCCTGGTCGCCGGCGGGGTTGCCGATGAGCTGCGGCTTGGTCGGCGGGTTGAAGACCGGGAACGTCTCGGGGTACGGCTCGTTGCCCGCCTCGCACTCCCGTGTGTTCTCGTGCGGCGTGTTATTGATCGCGATCCCGGGGGACGGCGTCGGACTCTGCAGGAACTCCCCGAGCGCTCCGTAGTGGGTGATGCCAGTGCTCACGAGTGCGGGGCCCTGGCTGAACCCGGGGCCGCCGAAGCCCCAGCCGAAGGTCTCGGCCCAGAGGCTGACGATGTTGCACTGCCGCTGCGCGGGGGTCAGGACCTCGAGCGTGGTCTCTGCCGCCCGCACCGCCTGTGTGAGCTTGCGCACCGCGCCGTCCGTCGCTCGATCGCGGCTGCGGGCATCGAGCGCACGCAGCGTGGAGCGCAGCCTCGTACCGACGGGTGGGAGCGCCCGGAGCGGCGGCACCCCCGCCGCGAGGATCCGGTTGACCTCGCGGAGCGAGGGGCGCAGTCGCGGTGTCGCCTGCCCGACCTCTGTGAGGAGGTCCGCGAGCCTGACGAGGTCGGGCCGCGCGGCACCGAGCGCGGCGATCGTCGACCGCTCAGCAGGCACGGCCTCCTCGATGGACGACGCGAGGGCCGCGCGCTTGCGAGCGAGCGCGCCGAACGTCCGCTCGCCGCCGGCGGTGAGCCGTGCGAGATCGCCCGACACCGGTGCGAGGGCGCGCGTGAAGACGTGCAGCCCGTCGATGAACTGCGGCAGGCGCGCGCCGCGCGAGGCGAGAGTGGTGCCCACGACTCCCAGCGGAGGCAGCAACTCGGCGACCGACGCGATCGTCTGGTTGAGCCCGCCGCCGCGCCCGGCCAGGCCGTCGCCGAGGGAGATGAACGCGGCCTGCGCGCTCCGCGCCGTGCCGCGGTTGAAGACGTCGAGCAGATCGGTGAGCTCGACCGTCGGCAACGAGCGGGCGAGCGGCAGCTCCCCACCGTCCGGAATCGTGGTGGTGCTCCGACCTGGGATGACGTCGAGGTATGTGGCGCCGAGGATCGACGCCGAGCGCACCTTGACCTGTGTGTCGATCGGGAGCCGCCCGACCGAGCGGTTCAGGGCGAGCTCGATCCGGGCGCGGACCCGCTGCCGGGCCCCCGGCCGGAAGGCCTGCACGCGCGCGACCTGCCCCACTCGGAGCCCACCGATCCGGACGTCGTTCGTCTTGGCCAGGCGCTTGGCGTCCGGCAGCACCACGTCGATCCGGTAGCGGCGCTGCAGGGGCAGGCCGGTGTTGGCCGTGTACGAAACGTAGGCGATGCCTGCGAGCGCGGCGAGCACCACGAGGCCTATCACCGGGTACAGGCGCGTGGCATCACGACGGGATGGCGGCTGCGTTCGGCGCATCACTTGAGCAGGAACTCCAGCAGCGATCTGATGGCCTCGGGATGGCGCGCGGCCAGCCGCAGCTTGGACGGCTCGACGATCCGCGTGGTGGGCGGCAGGAGATTGCCTGGTCGCTGCGGGCCGGCCTCCGGAGCGTTGACGGGGATGGTCCCATGTCCGGGCGCTGCGTAGTCGTGACGGCATCCCGGCACGTTCAGGCCGAGGATCAGGCACTGCGCGTACACCCCGATGAGCGCCCCGCCCACGTGGGAGAGGGAGTCGTAGGGGGCGGACATCGCGGCGAAGTGGTAGACGAGCCCGAGCAGCGACTCAACCCCGCCGGTGTCGGTGACGCTGGTCAGCAGGCGCGAGGAATCGCTCGTGAAGGGGATCGCCCGGCGTGCGCCCTCCCGCAGGTGCGCGACCACCGGCGCCGCCGCCGTGAGCGCAGGCCGGCCCGCCGCGGCGGCGGCGCCGATCGCGCGCACCGCAGGGTCCCCGACCCGGGTGAACCGCGGCAGGCCCTCGGCGACCGCAGACAGGACGGGGGCGGCAGCGCGCAGATCTCCGAGCACCGGGGTACCCGCCACCGCTACCCGGCGCAGGGCACCGAGCCCCTCCCGTACCGCGGTGAGGGTCGCCGGCAGCAGCCGTACGGCGTGCCCGAGCGCCGCGGCGTGAGCGGCGGTCGCGGTGCCGGTCTCGGCCGCCGCCCGGACGACGCCCCGCAGCTCCCGGCGGCGCCGCGACAGCGCGCGCAGCACGTGGTCGCTCTGCACGGTTGCTGCGCGGATCACGCGGCGATGCTCATCGAGGATGGTCAACGCCCGCCGCGCCTCCACCAGCGCCGGGTTGGCTCGCCGCAGGATCGCGTTGATATCGCCGCCGCGGCCGGCCGTGCCCAACCCGAGCTCGTCGATGAGCACGCGGATTCGCTCGTCGACGGGAAGCTTGAACACGTCGATGACGTCCTGGAGGGAGACCGGGGCGGAGGTCCGGGCCAGCCGGACGGTCGGAGTCCCGTCACCGGCCGCCGGCAGCCGTGTCCTCGCCACGCCGGGGTCGCACTCGACGAAGTTCTCGCTGATCAGGCCCTCGGGCAGGATCCGGCAGCGTGCGTCGCTTCGGAAGGGCGCAAATTTCGCATCGACGTGGAAGCTGAGTCGTGCCTTGTTGGCGCCGGTGATTGCAACCGCATCGACGGTCCCGGCGCGAACGCCGGCGATCTTCACCAGCTGCCCCGGCACGATCCCCTTGGCCGTGTCGAAGACTGCGGCGGCGCGGTACCGCGGCGGGCCCGTAACGTTGTTGCCGACGGCCAGGATCGCTCCGACCCCCGCCAGCGCCGCCATGAGCGCGAACGCCGCCCGTCTCATGGCGTGTTCACGCTCGCCGGGATGCCGTCCGCGGGATCACAGAGGCCCGGATCGGGGACCCAGGGGTTGGAGCCGTCGGGTGCGGGCGGCGCGCCGGCCCCGGGGCACGGGGCATCGAGCCCCTTGCGGGTGTTCAGGACCCCGGGCACCAGGGCGGACGACGACAGCAGGGCGGCGGGCAGGCCGGCCGGCACGAGCTGCGGGTTCTCGACGAAGTTCAGGCGCCCGTAGTGACCTGAGTGGTTGTAGTTCGAGGCGAGGATACCGGCCAGGCCGTTGGTGACTCCGATGATGAAGTCCGGCGCGTAGTAGCGCAGTGCGGTCAGGATCGGCCGGGCCCCCGCGACCGCCGACGCGAGGTCTCGCAGTGCCGTTGTGGCCGGTCGCTCCAGCGGCCCCAGCCCCGCCAGCGACGTGCGCAGGCCCGGCAGCTGCGCGGCAAGGTCGCGGACGACCGGCCGTGCCCGCTGTAGGGTCGGGTCGAGTCGCTGGAGGAACTCGCGCAGCGGCGGTCCCGTGCGCGGGACGTCGCGGAGCGCAGGGCGGATGTCGGCGACGGCACGCGAGAGGTGGTCCAGCGTCCCGCGGGCCTGCCGGAGCACCGTGGGTGCGCGGGCGAGCGCCGACGACAGCGACCTGCGCTCGCGCGCGACGGCGGCGACCGTCCGTGCCGTGTGGACGACGGCGCCCTCGAGGTCACGGCGGCGGGCCGCGAGCGCCGCAGCCGATCGAGCGGAGGTGCTCACGAAGCGCGTCAGCGCCGTGCGGTCATCAGCGAGCTGCCCCAGCATCCCCTGCACCTCCCCGAGGGCCGGATCCAGACGGGCGAGCATCGCGTTCAGGTGGGCGGAACCCGATCCCGCGAAGATCGCAGCGCTGGATCCGATGAGGGATCGCAGGTCGCGGCGAGCCGGCCCGTCGAAGGCGTCGAGCACGGCGTCCAGGTCGACGATGCCCGTCGTCTGCGTCGTCGGGAGTACCCCATCGTCAGGGATCACGGGTGCCGTCGCCGGCCCGGGCCACAGATCGACGAAGCGGTTGGCCACCCCGGCCTGACCCACCGCGCGGATGCGCGCGCGTGTGCCCCGGTGCAGTGGCGTCACGCCGTCGCCGTGGAAGGTCATGACGACGTCGGCCAGCCCGTTCGTCGTCACCCCGATCGCTGAGATCCTCCCCACGGCCCGGCCGGCGACCTGCACCTGGCCCCCCCGGACCAGTTGGCCCGCGTTCAGGAAGCGAGCGTGCAGGCGATAGGGGCCGTCGCTGCGGGCCAGGGCGACGAACAGGAGCGCTGCGGCCGCGAGCAGCAGGGTGAGGCCACCGGCGCGAGCGAGGGCGGTGGACCCGGCGCCGCGACGACGGGGCCCGGTACCCGCCGGGGGGTCCTGGACCGGCGCGAGCCGTGGACCGGAACGGTGGGCCATGCGCCTGCTCACCCTCCGATCGGCAGCCGAGGGGAGCCGCCCCAGAAGATCTGGCTCCCGATGATCCCGATGATGTGGACGCCGATGAGGTTGACGACCATGGCCTTCGCCGTGGCGCGGCCCACGCCCTTCGGCCCCCCGTGCGCCGTGTACCCGTAGAAGCACCCGACGAGGACCACGAAGGTCCCCATCACCAGCCCCTTGATGCCCGAGAAGAGGTAGTCGGAGGTGCTCTGGAACTTCCAGAAGAGCTGCAGATAGCCGCCCGCCGAAACCTGGCCGACCTGGAGCACGACCGCGATGAACGAGCCGACGAAGGCGACGACGATCGCCAGCGCGTAGACGAACGGCAGCACGAGCCACGTCGCCAGCAGGCGGGTGGAGCAGAGATAGAGGACCGGCGGCAGGGCCATGACCTCGAGCGCGTCGATCTCCTCGGCGATGCGCATCGTTCCGAGCTCGGCCGCAAAGCCCGTGCTGACCTTGGCCGCCATCATGTAGCCGAAGGCGTACGGCACGATCTCGCGGAGGTCGGCGATCGCCGTGAAGGCCCCCGCAGCAGCGGGGGCTCCCACGAGCCGGGCGCCGTAGGACCCCTCGATCCCGACGACGAGCCCGAGCGCGAAGACGAGCCCGAGCACGATCAGAAGCGAGCCCCTGATGAAGATGTCCGCCTGGCGTATCACCTCTCTGAAATAGACCAGGACGCGACCGCTCAGGACGCCACGAAGGGTCTGCCCGAAGAAATCGGCCCCCTGGCCGAACCAGAGCACCCCGCTGCGGACGCGGGCGCCCGGAGGTTGGATGGCCCGGCGGCTCACCGGGGTTGCGACAGGATCGGGTTCGTAGCCAGGAGCAGCTGGGTGAAGACGTAGTCGATCGCGCCGATCGCCAGGAAGCAGATCACGACCGCGTGGTTGACCGCCCGCCCGACGCCCTCCGGTCCCCCCGTCACCTTCAGGCCCTTGTAGCAGCAGACGATCGAGATCACCGCGCCGTAGATCGCGGCCTTCAGGAACGACGCCTCGAGCTCCAGCGGCGTGGCGTTGTTGAAGAACGTGCTGAAGAACGGACCGAGCGGAGCGTGGTTCTGGAGCACGACGACGACCGCGCCGAGCATGCCGGCGATCAGCGCGAGCACGTCGAACATGAGCGACACCGTGACCAGCGCGATCACCCGGGGGACGACGAGGCTCTTGACGGGATCGACGCCCAGCACGCGCAGGGCGTCGGTCTCCTCCTGTACCTCACGCGCTCCCAGATCGGCGCAGATCGCGGTGCCCGCGACGCCCGCGACGACGATGGCGGTCACCAGCGGTGCGAACTCACGCACGACGATGAGCTCGTACGCCGCACCGAGGCGATCGAGCGCGCCGAACAGCCCGAGGAAGCCGGACGCCTGGATCCCGGCGGGGCCGAACGACAGCGCGAACGCGGTCAGCACGAGCGGGAACCAGGAGATCGTCACCACGAAGCGCAGTTGGGCGAGCAACTCCGCACCGTAGATGAACGGCGGGCGGAGCCCGCGTGCCACCACGAGGGCCGCCAAGTGGCACATGCCGCCGATCTCGAACGCGACGCCGCGCATCGCGCGGCGGCGTGCGACCCAGGCCGCCGCCCTCGGCGGCCGGGCCGCGGGTGGCGCCACGGGAGCGACTCGTCCCGTGCCCGGCTCAAGGACGGACGCGGCGTACCGGGGGCCGACCCCCGACCGGCCCACGCCGTTCACCGTGTATGTGACCGGGACGGACGGCGGACTCGGCTGCGGGCGGCGCGGACTGTCCCGGCCGTCACGCGCCATGCAGTCCAGCCGCGATCACGGATTCCCGATGCGGCGGCGGCTCGAGGGTGCACGCCCTCCACGTCGACGAGCTCGCGTCGCTTTCGGCTGTTGTCCCCACGCTGCGCTGTTTCCCCACACTTCGCCGATCGTCGAGTGACCCGATGTAACTATACAGATACTTTCACTCGGATCAAGTCGCGTCCCGGCGTGGGAGATGCTGGCGTTGTCCGGGGCCGGGTGTGGTCTCGGCCGGCCGGGCCAGAGGCTCCTGTCAAGGACGCCAAGGGCCGCAAGCTCGTGCTGATCATCGACGGGCACCCCGCGCACCGCGCCAAGATCATCCGCGAATGGGTGATCGCGCACGCCGAGCTGATTCAGCTGCACTTCCTGCCCGGATGATTTTTCTCAGGCTCACCTGCGTGGTGGCTGAGGGTTGGTCGACGGGCGCCTGGAAGTGGGGGCGACGGCGGCGCCGCGTGCTGTGGCGTCAGCCGCTGGCCGCTGGCCGCTCGCGGTCGCGCCCGGCACCCTGTGGTCGGTGCCGACGCTACCGCTCGCGATCGCACGGGGATAGACTGCAGTACGTGCTTACTTCACCGCTCGCTAAGTGACGGACGTGTCGGGCGCGGACGCCCGTGAGAAGCGCTCGCGCCTGAGCGGCGAGGAGCGGCGCGAGCAGATCCTCGAGTCGGCGCGCCGGGTGTTCGTGCGTTCGGGACTGGCCGGGGCCAGAACCAAGGATGTGGCCGCGGAGGCGGGCATCAACGAGGGGCTGCTCTACCGTCACTTCGCCTCCAAGGACGAGCTGTTCGAGGCGGCGGTCGCGCGGCCGCTGGAGGAGGCGGTGGCGGCGATGGTCGAGAGCTCGGGTGTGCCGCCGCAGGAGTTCGACGCGGGCGGCGCGGTGATGCGTGAGCGCACGACTCAGTTCATCGAGGACCTGCTGCGGGCTATGGAGGAGATCGCGCCGCTTCTCGGCATCGTGCTTTTCGGGGATGTCGATGTGGCGTCCGAGTACTACCGCGAGCGCGTCGCCCCGTCCTTGAAACGGGTCGAAGACGTCGTCGACGCGCATCGCCGTGCGTGGGCTCACCGTGACTTCGACGTCGAGCTCGTCGTCCACCTGGTGTTCGGGATGGCGTGGTTCACCGTCCTTGCCGACCGCTTCAGCGACCGGAAGCGCGATCCGCGTACGACGGCCGAGACCATCGCCTCGCTCATCATCGACGGTCTGATCGAGCGCCCGCCGACCTGATCCTGGAACCTTCGCCTCATGGTGGTGAGGGCTGCAGGCGCGGGAAGTAGGCGGTGACGCCCTTGTAGGTCCACGGCTGCTGCTGGACGCACGGCGGCGCCGTGCCAAAGGCCGGCAGGTAGAGGTGGTTGTTGACGTGGCGGCAGTCGAAGGTCTTGAAGTGCCCGATGTCCTTGAGGAAATCCGGGGCGGGGTAGGGGTTGCCGCGGTTGGTCGGCAGGCGCTTGGTCCAGCCGGCGACGGTCTCGTTCCAGAGGGTGATGACGCCCGGAACGTAGTTGGTGACGACGTTCCCGGGCCCGACTGCGTAGCCGCCGTGGATCTGTCCCACGTTGGCGAGGGTGAGGACCAGCGAGTCGCGGACGAGACCGAGCAGGTCGAGCGTGGGGGTGAACTCGCGAACGGTCGGGTAGGTCTGCCGCAGCGCCGGCGGGGCGGCGGTGAGGATTCGCGTCGCCGCGGGCAGACCGCGGTTGCCCGCTCGGATCACCGGCGGCAGGGCGTCGAACAGCCGCTGGTAGGTCGGCGCGGCGGTCGTGACGGACCGCAGGGCGGGCTCGAGCGTCGGGACGACGGGGCGCAGCGCCGTCACCGCCCGGGTCAGGTCTCCGCTGGCGTCCCCGAGCCGCTGGAAGGAGTCCTGCAGCGAGGCCAGGAACGGAGGAAGGGCACGGACGGTGGCGTCGAGGTCCCGGCGGTGCTCGGCGGTGCGGGCCAGCACCTGGTCTGCGGCGGTGATCGCCGCGCGCAGCTCGCCTTGGCGGCGGCCGAGCGTCGCGAAGACGGTCCCCGAATCGGCGACCAGTGTCCCGAGGCTCGTCCGCTGTCGGTCGATCTGGTCGGCGACGTCACCGAGGTCCGCGGTCACCGGGGCCAGGCGTGCCGCCGAGGCGTTGACGTCCGCCGCCCGACCGCCGAAGGCCGAGCTCAGCCCGGCGATGACGCTCCGCATGCGGGCCCGTGTGCGCGGCGCGAACGTCTGCAGCACGTTGTCAAGCCGCTGGGTCGGACGGGTCTGGTCGGCGGCGATCTGCCCACCGTCAGCCACGGCGGGGGCCCGGGGGGAGCCGGGGGTCAGCTCGAGGTAGGCCTCGCCGAGCAGCGTCTTGGAGCGCAGCAGCGGCCGGGAATCCGCGCGCAGCGGCGCGTACCGGTGTTGGACCTCGATGACCACGCGGGCCCGGCGGTTGGCGAGCTTGACGCTCACCACGCGGCCGACCTTCACGCCCGCGATGCGGACGTCGGCCTGCGGGTTCAGGCTCGTGGCCTGGGGCAGGGTAAGTGTCACGCGGTAGCCCTGCGCCTCCAGCGGCACGGAGCCGCCGAAGATCCGAAACGCGATGATCGCCAGCACGATGCTGGCGAGGATCAGCCCGATGAACGGCAGGAAGCGGGCGAGGTTGGGGGTACGGGTCTCCATCGTCTATTTCCCCGGGCACAAGGTGTAGGTGGGGACGAGCAGCCGCAGGATCTCGTCGAAGCCGGCCAAGCTGAGGACCTGCGGGCAGCTCACCATCACCTGTCCGCGGGCGATGCCGCCGTGGGCATCCTTGGCGCTGATCATCGAGTTGTAGTTGTGGAAGAACCACGGCGCCCAGAAGAGGAAGCCCTCGTCGTCATGGCCGAGCTTCTGCCCCGGCGGGTTGTAGGCCAGCTCGTTGAAGAAGTAGTTCAGGCCCTTCAGCCCGGTGATCAGATCCGGGGCCTGCCGATCGAACGAGGCCACCGCCGGAGCCACCCTGCGGGCCGCCGGGACCGCCGTCCTCACGAACGGGCGCACCCCCCGCGAGAGCGCGGTCGTGCCCGTCGCGGCGAAGGGCTTGAGCGCGTTCAGCGCTACGGGGAGCTGGGCGACGGCGGGCATCAGCGCGGTCAATGACGGGCGCAGCTCGCGCGCGAAATCCCCGGTCTCTCGCAGGGCGGTGGCCGTGGTCTGCAGCGCGCCCGGCATCCGGGCGATCGTCTGGCGTAGCGCCCGCTGTTGGGAGGCGACGGCGTGCAGGGTGCGCTGGGAGGACAGGACGACGTCCGAGAGCTGGCCGTTGTCGGCGGCGGCACGCGTGACGAGCGCGACGTTGTGGACCAGGCGGGCGAGGGCACGCCGGCGGTCGGCCAGCGACGCGCTGACCGCGCGGACCTGCTTGGTGGTCGGGCCGAGCGTGGTGAGGACGTGGCGCAGGTTTGCGCCCTGCCCGCGGGTGCCTTGCTGGATCGAGGAGAGCAGCGATGCGAGGAACGCGCGGGTGTCGCCGTCGAGGCTTGAGAGCAGGTCTGAGAGCGGGACGGGGACACGGCTGCGGCCGACGTCGAGGGTGGCGCCGTCGGCGAGTGCGGCCGCCGGTGCCTCTCCGGGGTCGAGGACGATCTGCATGTCCTTCAGCGGCGTGATCGGCTCCAGGGAGACGTGCGCATCGGCGTAGACGTGCGGGAGCTGGTGGCGGTCGATGTCCAGGGTGATGAGCGCGTTGTCGTGCTGGAGCTTCAGGCCGGTGACGGTCCCGACCCCGACGCCGGCCACCCGCACGGGCTGCCCGAGGCCGGGCTGCACGCCGTCGGCGGCCGACACCTCGACCTTGAGCTTGTAGGTGTCGCGGAAGGGCACCGGCGCCCGTTCGTGCAGCAGCACGTAGCCCGCGGAGGCCAGGCCGGCAACGGCGAGCACAGCGAGCACGAGGGCGGTCAGGGCGCGGGGACGGTGGTCGCTCACGGCTTCAGTCCCCCGAGCAGATGTTTCAGGACGTTGCCGACGGCGGACCCGACCTGCTGTACCGGGGCAGGGAGCGCCGGTGCCGGCACAGGCTTGGCCGGCGCCGGTGCGGGCTCGGGGAGCTTCGGCGCGGGAGCGGCAGGCGGCTTGGAAGCGCCCGGCTTGGTCGGGGCCGCGGTTTGCTTGCCGAGGCCCGCGACGACCTGGTCGAGTCCGGGGATCCGGTCGAGCAGCAGCTTGAGCAGTTCGTGGCGGTCGCTCTTGTCGCCGGTGTAGAGGCGGAAGACCTTCGCGGCCAGGCGCTCCTCGGCCGGCGTCTCCTGGTGCGCGCGGGTAACTTGGAGATTCGGCGGAAGCCCGATCCGCGAGCGCGCACCGTAGTTCGGCACCTCCTGCGTCTCACACCACACGTCGGGCCGGTAGTCGAGCGTCGCGTTCGCCCCGAGCCAGACGGGATTCACACCCTCAAACTTCCCGTAGCCGATGACCTCGCCGATGCCCGGCAGGTGCTCCTGCATGGCGTTGGCGCCCTCGCTCAACCCCAGGCGCAGCGTGCCGCCGTTGCCGTCGAAGCCCGCGGACGCGCCGAGGATGTTGGACCCCAGGTGCAGGATGTCCTGCCAGATCGGCCGGTTGGTCGAGTTCGCTCCGTCCGGGATCTTGGTGTTCAGCGCGGGGAGCACGGTCTGGTTCAGGCAGCTCGCGGCGTGGTCGACCAGCGACAGCCCGGTGGCGAGTTGCGGCTCCAGGCTCGGAAGGTTGGCGGTGACGGGCCGGATCGCACGGACGAGCGCCGGCAGCTCGGGGGCCCGGCCGAGCAGCCGGACCTGACGCAGCAGGCCGGTGGTCGCGGTGAGGGACGCCGGCGCGGCTCGCAGCGCCGGGCGCAGCCGGTCGGAAAACGTCGTCAGGACGGGCAGGGCACCGTCGAGGGCGGTGAGGTTCGCCGGAGCCACGCGCAGCACGGTGTCAAAGCTCCGCACACTGCTCGAGAGCGCGGCCTGGTCGGTCGACAGGGCGCCGGCGACGTGGTTGAAGTCGCTCACGACGCCGGCGAGCGCGGCGGGGTCCTGAGCGAGTTCGCCGGTGAAGTCGCCGGCCGAGCCGACCGCGCGGTGCAGGTCACCGGGACGGGTGCCGTGCAGGCCACGGGCGGCGCGCTGGACGCTGAGCAGTGCTCCGTCGAGTTGCCGGGCAGCGGCCTGCAGGCCGGCCGCGCCGGCCGGCGCACCGAGGCCGCCACCGAGCCCGTGTCCGATCGCCCTGACCGAGTCGGTCAGGGCGGTGCGGACGGGCGCGTTCAGGCTGCTGAGCACCTGATCGATCTGCACCGGGACGCTCGTGTGGGCGAGGGCGACCGTCGTGCCGTCATCGAGCGGCGGGGCGGCCGGCGTCCCGGGGTGCACGTCGATGTAGAAGTTGCCCTCGAACAGGAGTCGAGGCTTGATCGACAGGCTCGCGTTGGCGTGCAGGTCCTGGTGGTCGTCGATCCGCATCTCGACGATCGAGGTGTGGTTCGGTCCCGGCCGGATCGCGGTGACCTTGCCGATGTTCACTCCGGCGCGGCGGACCGCGTCGCCGGCGTGCAGCTGGTTTGCGGTCGCGAACTGGCCGCGCAGCGTGAAGTGATGCTGGAAGGGCAGCTCGCGGATCGTGGCGGCGTAGACCGCCAAGGCGACGACGACGACGGCGAGCGCGGCTGCTCGTAGGCGACGCCGCTCGACGGCCCGGGCGGTGGGACGGCGGGCGGCGCTCACGGGATCTTCTCTCCGGGTGGCATCGTCGGCAGCAGATGCGCGGCGGCAGCCAGCGCATGCACGCCGTCGGGCGGGTAGGTGTCGAGGGTGTGGTTGCTCTGCAGGCCGGGGGGGTTGCCGAGGATCGGCTTTCCGGGGCCGTTGAACACCGGCAGCGAGCCGTACGGGTAGGGCTCGTTCCCGGACTCGCACTCCTGGTAGTTCTCGTGCGGGTTGACGTTGATCGCCATCCCGGAGGACGGCGCCGGGTTCTGCAGCGACTCGCCCACGGAGCCGAGGTGCTTCTCGCCGATGAACGCCATCGGCGGGCCCTGACCGAAGCCGACCGACCCGTATGCGGTGCCGAAGCTCTGCGCGAAGAGCGAGATGACATTGCACTGCACCTGGGCGGGCGTCAGCGCATTGAGCGTGACCAGGGCCGAGTCCGACATCTCCCGCAGCTTGCGCAGCGCACCGCTGGTCGCGGGATCACGGCTGAGATTCCCGAGCGAGGTGAGCGTGCCGCCGAGGTGCCCGGCGAGCGTCGGCAGCGCCCGCAGCGGGGGCACGCCGGCCGAGACGGCTGCACTCCCCCGGCGTAGTGCGGCCGGCATGAGCGCGACGGGCGCTCGAAGGTCGGTGACCAGGGTGGACAAGCGGTCAAGCGCGGGCTGCAGCCGGGTGAGGCCGTTGGTCGTCGCCCGCTCGGCGGGCGAGGCGGCGTCGATCGTGTCGCCGAGGGCGCCTCCCGCGTCCCGCAGCGCACCGAAGGTCTGCGCGCCGCCGCGCAGCAGACCGGTCAGTGGGCTTGAGACCGGGGCGAGCGCCCGCACAAAGGCGTCGTAGCCGTCTATCGACGCGGGCAGCCGGGTGCCCGGCGCAGCGAGCGTTGCGCTGACGCGCCCGACGGGCGGGAGCAACCGCTTCAGCGAACCGAGGCTGCTGTTCAGGGCGGTACCGCGGCCGGCAAGGCCCTCGCCGAGGGAAGTCAGCGCCTGTTGCGTGGCGCGCGCGGTCGACCGGTCGAAGACGTCGAGCAAGTCGGTCAGATCGACGGTGGACTGCGCTTGGCTCAGCGGCAGCGCACCGCCGTCGGGCACCATCTGCGACCCCTTCCCCGGCTCCAGATCGACGTAGGTCGTCCCGAGGATCGAGGCGGGGCGGACCTTCACGCGCGTATCGGCCGGCAGCGGGGCCGCGGAGCGCTTGAGCTTCAGCTCGGCGCGAGCGTACGGCGCCCGGCCGCCGGCGGGGGTGATCGCGTCGACGTTGGCGACCTGACCGACGCGGATGCCGGCGATGCGCACGTCGTTGGTCGCCGCGAGCTTCGCGGCGTTCGGCACGTTGACGGTGATCGTGTAGGTGCTCTGCAGCGGCAGGCTGCGGTTGGCGTTGTATGCCACGTACACGATGACCGCAATAGCGATCGTCATGGCCAGCCCGATGGTGGGGAGCAGCCCGGTTCGGGTGGGTCGGCGAATGCGGGCGCTCATCACTTCAGCAAGAGGTCGAGGAGGGCCTTGATGCGCTCGGGGTGCTGCTTGGCAAGCTGCTCCATCTGCGTGCTGCGAAGCACCGGGGCGCCGGGCTCGAGCACGGTTCCGAGGCGCTGCGGGCCGACGCTCGGGGCGTTCGCCGGGATCGTGCCGCCGCCGGGGGCGGAGTAGGCCTGGCTGCAGCCCTTGGTGGCAAGGTTCAGCAGGCAGTTGGCCCAGACGTTGATGAGGACCGCGACGAAGTGCGAGGTGCTGTCGTAGCCGCCGGACATCGCGGCCATCTGGTAGAAGAATTTCATCACGTTCTCGGTCCCGCCCTGCTTGGTCATGCTGTCGACCAGCAACGCGACCTGACGGGCGGCGGGCTGCAGGCTGGCCGCCAGGTCACTGAGGTGGCCGAACACCGGTGTCGCTGCACGTAGGTCGGTTCGGCCCTTCTCGGTCACCGCGCCGATCCGCTTCACCGCGGGCTCGCCCTGCCGGGCGAACGGCACGATCGCGTGCGCGAAGGTGTTCAGGGCCGGGGCGGCGGTCCGCAGCTCCCGCAGCAGCGGCGTGCCGGTCGCGGTGATGCGCCGCACCGACCGCAGGCCGCGGTCCACGGAAGCGAGCATCGGCGGCAGGTCACGGACGGCGGCGGCGAGCGGCGCGGCGTGCCCCGCGGTCGTGCCGGCCACCGCGCCCGCGTTGGTGACAAACCGTGACACGTCATTCCGGCCGGCGGCAAGGCTCGCCAACACGGTGTCGGTCTGGCTGACGGCGTCGGCGATCTGCCGACGCTGATCGGCGAGCAGCGTCAGGGCCCGCCGCGCGTCGGTCAGGGCGGGGTTCGCGCGCCGCAGGATCGCGTTCAGGTCATCGCCACGGCCAGCGGTCGCGATGCCGAGCTCGTTGACGAGCGCGCCGATCTGCTTGTCGACCGGCAGCGAGAAGACGTTGATGACGTCCTGCAGCTCCACCGGGACCGTGGTGTGCTGGACGGGAACCGTGGGCGTGCCGCCGGGCCCGGCGGCCAGGGGCCGTGACGAGGAGCCTGGCGTGCATTCGACGAAGTTCTCGCTGATCAGGCCCTCTGGAAGGATCCGGCAGCTCGCGTCGCTGCGAAACGGGGCGAACCCGGCCTTGACCTTCAGCGTGATGCGGGCCTTGCGATCAGCGGTCAGCTTGACGTCGGTGACCGTGCCGACACGCACGCCGGCGATCTTCACGAGCTGGCCGGGGACGATGCCCTTGGCGGTGTCGAAGACCGCGTTCACCCGGTAGCTGGACGAGTCGCCTGAGTGCAGCAGGGCGATGGCGGCGAGCACGACTCCGACGGCTGCGACGGCGGCGGCGGGAAACGAGCGTCTCACGGGATGTTCACGCTCGCCGGGATGCTGTCGCGCGGGTCGCAGAGCGACGCGTCGGGGATCCACGGGTTGGAGTGGTCGGGTGCCGGGGGTGCGGCCGAGCCCGGGCAGGGAGCGAGCAGGTGCGTGCGGGCGTTCAGCAGCCCCGGGACGGTCGGGAACTTCGTCAGTAGCTCACTCGCCAGCCCGGACACCTCGGTCTGGCCGTTGACCTCGAAGCTCAGCCGCGCGTAGTGGCCGGAGCGGTTGTAGCTCGACGACAGCAGGCCGGCCAGGCCGTTGGTCACGCCGAGCAGGAAGTCCGGCGCGTAGTAGCGCAGCCCGCGCAGGATCGGCCGCAGCCCCTCCGCCGCCGGCGCGACCGCGCGCAGGGCCGCGACGCCCGGCTGCTCCAGCTGCGGCAGCCCGCGCAGCGAGCGGCGCAGCGCAGGGAGTTGCCCGATGAGATCGCGCACGGCCGGCCGCGCGCCGAGGAGGGCGGGGGCGGCTTCAGTGGCGACGGCGCGCAGCGGCCCGGCGGCCGCCGGCACGGCACGCAGCGTCGGTCGCAAGGCCTGCACGGCGACCGAGGTACGCCGCAAGGTGCCCCGCGCCTGCTGCAGGACCGCGGGCGCGCGGTGCAGCGCGTCGCCGAGGGGATCACGGACCTGGGCGAGCGCTGTGAACGTCCGCGCGGCATTGACGACGGCGCCGTCCAGCTCGGACGGCTGGGCGGCCACCGCCCGGGAGGCGAGCGCGCCGGTGTGGATCAAGCGCGCGAGGGCGCCGCGGTCGAACGCCAGTTCCTGCAGCACCTTCTGCACCTCGCCCATCGCGGGATCGAGCTTCCCGAGCATCGAGTGGAAGTAGCGCGAGCCCGAGCCCGCGAAGACCTGCGAGCTGTGGTCGATCAGCGCGGCCACATCACGCCGCTGGTCGGGCCCGAACGTGTCCAGCAGCGCGTCGAGGTCGACGATCCCAGTCGTCTGCGACGCGGGCAGGACACTGCCGTCGGCAATCTCCGGGGCGGAGGGGGGCGCGAGCGTCAGGTCGACGAAGCGGCTGGCCACGCCCGCCTGGCCGACCGCCCGGATGCTCGCACGGGTGCCCTGGTGCAGCGGCGTGATCGACCCGTCGCTGATCGAGAGCCTGACGTCGGCCTCCCCGTTGGGGGTGAGGGTGATGTCCCTGATCGTGCCGACCTTGCGGCCGGCAACCTGGACGTCGTTGCCCTTGATGAGCTGGCCCGCGTTCGCGAACCGTGCGTGGATCGTGTAGCCGCCACCTGACCCGATCAGGACCCATAGCAGCACCGCGGCCCCGACCACGAACGCTCCGGCCCCGGCGAACGCCCGCCGCTTGCGCATGATCTGCTCGCGCATTGCCGTCATCCGCCGATCGGCAGGTGGGAGTTGCCGCCCCAGAAGAGCTGGGTGGTGAGGATGCCGATCAGGTGGATCCCCAGCAGGTTGACGACCATCGCCCGGGCCGTGGCGCGGCCGACCTCGACCGGGCCGCCGCGCACGCGGAAGCCGTAATAGCAGCCGACGAGGACCACGAAGGTCCCCATGAGAATGCCCTTGACCTCGGAGAAGAACCAGTCATCGACGCTCTGAAACTTCCAGAAGAGCTCGAAGTAGCCGCCGGACGATGCCTGCGCGACCTGAAGCACGACGGCGATGAACGACCCGACGAAGCAGACCAGGACCGCGATCGCGTACAGGAACGGCAACACGAGCCACGTCGCCAGGACCCGCGTGGAGCACAGGAAGGCCATCGAGTCCAGGCCCATGACGTCGAGCGCGTCGATCTCCTCCGAGATGCTCATCGTCCCAAGCTCGGCCACATAGCCGGTGCTGACCTTCGCGGCCATCATGTACGCGAAGGCGTACGGTGCGATTTCGCGCAGGTCGGAGATCGCGGTGAAGGCGCCGGCCGCCGCGGGGGCCCCGACCAGGCGGCCGGCGTAGGAGGCCTCGATGCCCACGACCAGGCCGAACATGAACGCCATCCCGATGACGATGATCGCCGAGCCGCTGACGAGGATGTAGGCCTGCCGGACGACCTCGCCGCTGTACAACCGCAGCGCCCGCCCCACCCCGCGGACGGTCCGCCCGAAGAACTCAGCACCTTCGCCGAACGCGAGCGCGCCGCTGCGCAGGGCTTCGCGGGCGGCGAGGCGAGGCTGCGTGCTCATCGAACCTCCGAAAGCACCGGGTGGGTGGCCAGCAGCAACTGCGAGAAGACGTAGTCGATCGCGCCGATCAGCAGAAACGCGATGACGACCGACTGGTTCACCGCTCGGCCCACGCCTTCGGCGCCCCCGGAGGCCTTGATGCCCTTGTAACAGCAAACGACGGCGATGACCGCGCCGTAAATCGCTGACTTCGCGAACGACGCGCCGAGCTCCAGCGGCGTCGCGTTCGAGATGAACGTCGAGAAGAACGGCGCCAGCGGCTGGTGATGCTGGATCACGACAAGCGTCGCTCCCGCCATCCCGGCCAGCAGCGCCCAGATGTCGAAGACGACCGACAGCAGCATCAGCGCGAACAGCCGCGGGACGACGAGGCTCTTGATCGGATCCACCCCGAGCACCCGCAGGGCGTCGGTCTCCTCCCGGACCTCGCGGGCGCCAAGGTCGGCGCAGATCGCCGTGCCGGCGACCCCGGCAAGCACGATCGCGGTGACGAGCGGCGCGAAGACCCGCAAGACGATCAGGACGTACAGGGTGCCGAGCCGGTCCAGCGCGCCGAGCAGCCCGAGGAACCCCGAGGCCTGCACACCGGCGGGGCCGAACGACAGTGCAAAGGAGGTGACGATCAGCGGCATCCAGCAAATTCGAACGATGAACGAGACTTGCGCAGCGAACTCCCCGCCGTAGGAGAACGGCGGGCGCAGCCCCCGCGAGATGGCCTGCCCGGCGAGCTGACCCATCCCGCCGAGCTGGGTGAAGAACCCCGAGCCCCCCCAGCCCCGGGCCGCGCCGGAGACCGGCACGACGGGCCGCGGAGGCCGAGGCTTGCGCGAGCCGCTCCGAACCGTGACGTCGCTCATCGCGCCCTCTCCCCAGGGGCCGGACACTGCGGCCGGTCCGTGACGACGGGAGGGGGAGGTGATTGGAAGTGGGTGGTCTGCATCGGGTCCGTCCGGTGTCCTTCAGAGCCTGGGGCCGATACTCGTCGACCGCGTCCGCACAAGTCAAGTAGGTACCTACTCCGGAAGCCCTTTCCACCGATCGGGTTGCGCGGGCGCGGTCTCCGAGTTAGTGTGGAAGCTAGTGTAGGGAGTACTTACTCACCTGTTTGCGACCGCCCCTTGCGGAGGCCATATGAGCACCACCGTCCCATCGATCAGCACCCGCCCCCGGTTGGCCTCGACGTCGACCATGCCTGCCATTCGCGAACCCGCGTGGGCGCAGACGGTGCGGTTCGCCGCCCGTCCCGACCTGTTCATGGAGCGCTACCACGAGCGCTTCGGCGACGTGTTCCGGGCGAAGATCCGCGGCTTTGGTACCGGCCGCAACGTCTTCGTGGCAGATCCTCGGATGATCGAGCAGGTCTTCAAGGGCAGCCCCTCCGCGCTGCGCCTCGGTGAGATGGCCGGCATCGCGGTGGAGCCGATCGCGGGGCCGACGGCGCTGCTGAACCTCGACGAGGATGCCCACCTGAAGCGGCGTAAGCTCGTCCTGCCGCCGTTCCACGGTGAGCGGATGCTCAAGTACACGAGCATCACCGCCGAAGCGGCCGACCGCTCGCTGCGGACGTGGCCGACCGACCAGGCGTTCGCGATGCGCCCGCACATGGCGAACATCACCACGGAAGTCGTGATGCGCGCAGTCTTCGGCGTCGAGGACGGCAAGCGCCAGCACGAGCTCAGTCACGCGGTCCTCAACCTCATCGGCACCGATCTGCTCGGCACGCTCACGCTCACGTTCCCGCAGCTGCGCCGCAACTTCGGCGCCTCCCGCGGCTGGACGAAGATCCAGCACAACAAGGAGATCGCCGACCGCCTCGTATACGAGGAGATCCGCGCGCGCCGATCGGCTCCCGACCTCGCCGACCGCGAGGACATCCTCTCGATGCTCCTGCAGACCGAGCTCTCCGATGCGGACATCCACGACAACCTCCTCGAGATGCTCGTCGCCGGCCACGAGACGACGGCGACCGCCCTGTCCTGGGCGTTCGACCTCATCCTCCACGAGCCCGCCGTCCTGCGGCGGCTGCAGGACGAGCTCGCGGCCGGCGACGAGAGCTACCTCACCGCCGTGGTCCAAGAGGTGCTGCGGCTGCGCCCCGTGGTCGTCACCGCGCAGCGGGTCATTCGGCAGCCGATCGAGCTCGGCGACTACCACTTCGCCCCCGGCATCACCCTGTTCTGCTCGATCTGGATGGTCAACCGCCGTCCCGACCTCTACGAGGACCCGCTGAGATTCCACCCCGAGCGGTTCCTCGACACCCGGCCGGGCACGTACGAGTGGATCCCGTTCGGTGGCGGCGTGCGCCGCTGCATCGGCGCGAACTTCGCGCCGATGGAGATGCGCACCGTCATCAAGCACGTCCTGACCCACGCCACGCTCGAGGCCGCCTCGCCCGCGCTCGAGAAGCCCCGCAACAAGGTCGTGCTCATGGCCCCGAAGAACGGCACGATGGTCATCAGCAGGGGCCGGTCATGAGCTGGGATCCGCAGGGTCGGACCGTCGTGGTGACCGGGGCGGCCCGCGGCATCGGCGCCGCCGCCGCGCGCAGCCTCCACGCGCGGGGCATGAACGTCGTGCTCGCCGGCCTGGAGCCCGAGCTGCTCGAGCAGCGGGCCGCGGAGATCGGGCCACGCACGCTGGTCGCCGAGTGCGACGTCACCAGTGCCGAGCAGCTCGACGCCACGGTGCTCGCGACCCTCGAGCGGTTCGGTGCGATCGACGCCGTCGTCGCCAACGCCGGGGTCAACGCCGTCGGCACCATGCGCGGCACCACCGCCGACGTCTGGGAGCGCGTCGTGGAGATCAACCTGCTCGGTGTCGTGCGCACCGTCCGGGCCGTCCTGCCCCACATCGTCGCCCGGCAGGGATACATCCTCCCGGTCTCATCGCTCGCCGGGGCGATGCCGCTCGCGCTCGGAACGCACTACACCGCCGCCAAGCACGGGGTCAACGGCTTCGCCCAAGCGCTGCGCGCGGAGCTCGCCTGCGACGGCGTGGCCGTCGGCTGCGCCTACTTCGGCGCGATCGACACCGACCTGCTCCGCGACTCCTCAGCCGACCCGGCGACCGCCGCGATGATCGCCGGACTCCCCGCCGCGATCACACGCCCGATCCCCGTCTCCCGCGCCGGGGAGGTCATCGCCCGAGGCGTCGCCGGACGGTCGCGACGGGTGTTCGCCCCCCGCTGGATCCTCCCGATGCTGCTCGCGCCGGGCGTCTTCCTGCCGCTCGCCGAACGAGCCGGGGCGGCCGCGACCGCCGCCGCCGTCAAGGTCGCCGACGACCGGGCCCGTGCCGGGCACGCCGGCGTCTCGACCTTCGTGCAGACTCACGACCAGAGCGCGGCAGCGCGATGAGGCGACGCACGATGCAGGTCCCGCCACCGCTGCTGCGGGCCGGCCTCCGCGCCGCCCGGCCGGTGATCCTCTCGCCCCGGATCTCGCTCGCGACGACACGGCGCCTCGTGGACGCGCTCACCCGCGTGCGCGCCCCGCGCGGTACCCGCTGCGAGCGAACGCAGATCGGCGGGGTCGCCTGCGAGCAGGCCACGCCCCCCACGGCCACCGACGGCCGGATCCTCCTGTACCTCCACGGCGGCGGCTACGCGCTCGGCAGCGCCCGCGCGTACCGCGGCTTCGCCGCCCAGCTCGCCCAGCGGGTCGGGGCCGTCGCCGTCGTCCCCGACTACCCGCTCGCGCCCGAGCACCCCTTCCCCGCGGCGCTCGACGACGTCCTCACCGTCTACCGCGGGCTGCTGCAATCCGGTTACGACCCCGGCCGCATCATCCTCGCCGGCGACTCCGCCGGCGGCGGACTCTCGCTCGCGCTGGCGATGTCCCTCCGCGAGCAGGGCCTGCCCCAACCGGCGGTGATCGGCCTGATCTGCCCATGGCTCGACCTCGCCGCCGACGCCGCGCGCACCCGGGTCGCCCTCCGTGACCCCCTCATCGTGCCGAGCATCGTCACCGAATGGGTCGACCCCTACCTCGGCGGCCGGGCCGCGACCGACCCGCTGATCTCGCCCGTCCTCGGCGACCTCTCCGGGCTGCCCCCGATCGTCGTGCACTCCGCCGGCGACGACCCGCTGGCCGTCGACGTCGACGCGCTCGTCGCCGCGGTGGGCGCCCACCCGGGCGGGCGGATCGAACACACCCGCTACTCCCGGCGCTGGCACGTCTTCCACCTCCAGATCGGCCTGCTCGCCGACGCCGCGGTCGCTGTCGACGATCTGGCCGACGCGCTGCGCCGGCACGCTGGACGGAAGAAACGAGACGCTACCGCCACAGACGGGGTATCCGCGCTGCATGTCGCCTTGAGGCCACCGCATCCGCCCCGGCGGCGCCAACCGACCTGAGAGCAGGAACTGCGGGATCAGGACGAGCGGGATGACCCAGCGTCTGTCCTCGCGCTGGTGGTGATTCCGCGGTTCCACGTCGCTTTACAGGGGCTTCTCTCAGGCGACGGCTGACGGCTCGCGCAGATCTGCTTCATGCGGCGTCGACGCCCCTGGGGGCTCAGCGGCATCTTTCGGTGGCGCCCAGAGCGCGGCGAGGATGCCGGCGGCGAGCATGATGAAGACCATGACCAGCGAGGTGTGCTGCGTGGCGTGCACGTAGGAGTCCCGCGCTTTGTCGGCCAGGGCCTGCCCGCTGGGGCCCAGGCGGCTTGCGACCTGGAGCGCGCCGGCGGCCGATCCGCGGCTGGCGTCGCGGGCGGGGGCGGGGAGCTTGTCGGTGATGGCGAGCATGTCGGAGGTGTATTTGCCGGACAGCAGTCCGCCGAAGAGCGCGACGCCGAGCGAGGTGCCGAGTTCGCGGGTGGTGTGGTTGACGGAGGCGGCGACGCCTTGTTTGGCCTCGGAGACGTTGCTGATGATCGCCTGGGTGCAGGGGACCATCGCCATGCCGAGCCCGAGGCCGATCGGCAGCGTGGCGGCGAACAGGACCCAGACCGGTCCGGCGCTGCCGATCCCGAGGAGGATGAGGAACCCGAGGGCGTTGAAGATGCAGCCAGCGCAGACGATGACGCGTAGGCCGAAGCGGCGGGTCAGGCGTCCGGCGTAGATCGTGATCGGGATCAGCGTGAACGCGGTCGCCGACATCGGTAGCGACGCGGCCAGCGCGGTGTCGCCGAGCACGACCTGCTGGTAGGGGATGATCAGGAACGCGAGGCCGTAGACGCTGGCAAAGCACATCATGACGGTGAACGACGCGACCGCGAAGGAGCGGTTGGCGAACAGCCGCACGTCCAGCAGCGGGTAGCGGCGGCGCAGCTGAATCGCGGCGAAGGCGCCGCCGGCGAGCACGCCGAGGCTCAGCAGGCCGATGATCTTCGGGTCGCTCCAGCCGTCCAGGCCGGCCTGGATGAACGCGGCGACCAGGGCGCTGACGCAGATGAGTGCGGCCAGGGCGCCCCAGACGTCGATCGGTGGCTGGTCCTCGTCGCGCGAGGACGGCAGCGTCGGGGAGACGGCGAGCACGATCGCGGCGCCGGCGAGGATGCTCCAGAAGGCCGAGCGCCAGGAGAAGAACTCAAGCAGGATCGCCGCCACGAGGCCGCCGAGCACGCCGGCGAGGGAGAACGCGGCGGTCCAGATGCTCACGCCGGCATCGCGCATGTCCATGGGCAGGGTGCTGGTGATCAGCGACAGGGTCGAGGGGAGGATCAGCGCGGCGCCGACGCCGAGCGCGGCGCGGGCGCCGATCAGGGCGTTGGGGGTGTCGACGAACTGCAGCGCGACGGCGGAGGCGGCGAAGATCCCGAGGCCGGCGATCATCACGCCGCGGCGGCCGAAGCGATCGCCGAGGGCGCCGGCGGGGAGCAGGAGGCCGGCCATCGCGAGGGTGTAGACGTCGATGATCCAGGTCAGCTCGGTCTGACTTGCCCCGATCTCGCGGGCGATCTGTGGCCCGGCGATGTAGAGCGTGGTGATCGACGCGACGACAAGTCCGACCGACGCGCAGAGGATGCCGAGGACCCAGTAGGCGCGGGACGTGACATCTGCTCAGGCATGAACGGCGACCTCCGGCTGGTTGGGCTTCTGGGTGCCGGGCGCGACGGCGCCGGGTTGCCGGTGGGAGAGGCTGAACTTCGGCAGCAGTCGTCCGAGCCAGTGGGGCTGATGCCAGGCGCGGGGGCCGGCGATGCTGATCAGGGCGGGGAGGAGCAGCAGCCGGACCAGGAAGGCGTCGAGCAGGACGGCGACGCCGAGCACGACGCCCATCTCCTTCGCGGGGACGGCGGGGGAGAAGGCGAAGGAGCCGAAGACGCCGAGCATCGCGGCGACGGCCGCGACGATCACCGGTCCGGAGCGGCCCATGCCGTGAACGACGGCGGTGCGGGCGTCCCGGGTCTCATCCCAGCGCTCGCGGGCGGAGGAGATGAAGAACACGGTGTAGTCCATCGCGATCGCGAAGATCATCGCGCTGAAGAACACCGGCACCCAGAAGTCGATGAAGCCCTGGGACTGAAATCCCAGCAGACCGGTGAGGTGTCCGTCCTGGAAGACGTGGACGGTGATCCCGAGCGCGGCCGCCGTGGACAACACGCTGGTGAGCGTTCCGGCGAGCGCGATCAGCGGCGCCTGCACGGCGATCAGCAGCAGGATCGAGCCGAGCACGAGGATCATCCCCAGGACGAGCGGGGCCTTGTTGGTCATCGCCCGCTGCAGATCGTGCAGCTCGGCGGGGGCGTGGCCAACCAGTGCGTCTGGCGGGAGTTCGGCGCGGAGCCGATCGATCTGGGTTCCGGCCGCCCGGCTGTCGGGTGCCACCCGGAGCGCGGCCTGCAGCAGAACGTGATCGGTGCCCGGCGTCGTCGGGAGCGGGCGCACGCCGACCAGGTCGCGGTCGGCGCGCATGACCGCCTCCGCGCGGGCGCCGTCCCCTGCGGGTGCGGCGACGGTGACCGGCGCGATGCCCGACACGCCGAACGCGTGGTTGACCAGTTGCGCGCCCTGGCGGGCCGGCGCGTCATCGGGCAGGATCGCGTCGCCGGGAATGCCGATCCGCAGATGGCCGAGCGGGAGCGCCAGCACGACGAGCACAAGGATCGCCGCGGCGGCCAGCGGCCGCGGGTGGCGCCAGACGAACGCCCCCCATCGGGTCATCAGCCCGTCACCGTCGGCGCGGGCGCCGCGCTGGTTCTGGCGGCGGCGCCAGGGCGTCGCGCCGGCGTCGATCCGCGGCCCGAGCCGGGCCATCAGCATCGGCATCAGCGTGAACATCACCGTCAAGACGAGGGTGACGGAGAGCATGATCGCGAGGCTGATCGCTCGAGGCATCGGGCTGGGGATCAGGAAGCACACCCCGATCGCCAGGAACACGGTCGTGCCCGAGAACGCGATCGCGCGACCGGCGGTATCCATCGTGACCGCCGCCGCCAGGGCGGGATCAGCGTGTTCTCGCAGGGCCTCGCGGAAGCGCATGACGATGAACAGCGCGTAGTCGATGCCGAGCGCCATCGTGAAGATCAGCGTGAACGTCAGCGCCCACAGGGAGATGTCGAACAGGTGGGTGAGGATTGTCAGGGTGCCGCCGGTCACGGCTAGGCCGATGACGGTGATCAGCAGCGGCAGGCCGCCGGCCATCAGCGACCCGAACGCCAGGGCGAGGACCAGCAGCGTGATCGGCAGCGCGTAGGTCTCCGAGTGCAGCGTGGCGTCGCGGTTGTCCTTGTTGAAGTCCGCCCACTGCGCCGAGAGCCCAGACAGGTAGGCCCGGTAGCGCGGGCCGGCGACCTTCGGCACCTGGCCGCGGAGGCGGTCGGCGGCGCGGATCATCTCCTTCGGGCTCGCGCCGGCGCCCGCGGTGACGATCACGGTGCGCCCGTCGGCCGATATGAGTCCGGCCTTCTGCGGCCCGACCGTGCCGCGGACGGCCTTATCGCCGCCGAGCAGGCGCGATTCGGCGCGAGCAGCGCGCCGGAAGGCCGGGTCCTCGGCATACGGCCGGGCGCCGTGCATGACCACGCTCAGCGCCGAGCTGGAGGCCAGCGGATCGGCCGTCTGCACAACGTCGCGGGCTTTCACCGAGTCCGAGCCCGTCGCCCACATCCCCGACCCGGCCAGCGAATGCTCAAGCTGCGGCAGGAACGCGCCCAAACCGGCCACCACAACGAACCACACGACTGCGGTACGCCGTGCGTGGGTGGCCGACGCGTACGCCAGCCGGCCGAGCGGACCGAGCGCGGACGCCGCCGCGGCGGATGGATCTTTGGTGGCGGACGTCGGCATGTCCCAAGCAAACCACATTTTGCACCGAACGAGTAAGAAAACTACTCCGATCGGTACGTTATGCTGGTGGCGTGGATGCTGAACGGGAGAGCTTGTGGCGCGCCTGAGGATCGAGGAGCGCTATGACGACGCGATGGCCGAGAGCATGCTCGCCATCAGCAACGAGATGCCGGGGCTGCCCGAGTTCCTGGGTGTGCGGTTGCTGCGCTTCGCTGCGGGACGGCTCTGGTCTGAGGCGGACCTCACCGGCCAGGTGCCGACGCCGTCGGGGAACGTGCACGGAGGGGTCGTCGCCGCGATCCTGGACCACATCACCGGCGCGGTGGTCTACCCGTTGATCCCGGACGGGCATTGGGGGGCGACGACTGAGCTGAAGCTCAACTACATCGCGCCCGTCGCGGCGGGATTGCTGCAGGCCGACGCGACGGTCCTGGCGATCACCAACCGCAGCGCGGTCGTGCGGGCGGAGGCCTACATGGACGGCAGGCTCGTCGCCGCCGCCCAGGGCACGATCGCGATCGTCGCCCCGCGCGCGGTGACCGACCGAGCGGCGGCATGAGCACGGGCAAGCACCTGACCGCCAAGGGCCAGCGAACGGCCGCCCGGGTCCTGGAAGCGGCGACCACCGTGCTGGCACGCGACGGGTTCGGCGGCGCGACGCTGGGCCGGATCGCGGAGGAAGCAGGCCTGGACAAGCGCAACGTCCTCTACTACTACGACACCCGCGAGGCGCTGCTGGTACGCGTGGTCCAGACCGTCGGCGAGCGCGTCGCCGGACACATCGAGGAGACCGTCGGCGAGATCGACACCCCCGAAGCGCTCGCCGACGCACTCGTCGAAGCGATGTGGTCGGGGATCACCTCCGCGCCCGAGCTCGCGCGCTCCTACTTCGCCCTGATCGGCGGCGGCGCCGGCACCCCCGAGGTTGAAGCGGCCCTGCGAGGGCTCAAAGACGCCTACGAGCGGCTCATCTCCCGGCAGCTGCAGTCGATCAGCCACACCCGGTGGCGGCTGCGCGACGACCTTCCGGGCATGGTCACGCTGACCCTCGCGGTGTTCCGCGGTCTGCTGCTGGAGTGGACGGAGACCGGCGACACCGCGGCTAGCGCGGCAAGCCTGCAGCGGCTGAAGCGCTCGATCGCCGCCGAATACGTCCAGCTCGGGTAGGGCCCAGCCAGAACGGCGCTCCGGCGGGAGCGATGTGCAGCCCATGAGTGTCGGCTCGGCCGCGGACCTCGCTGGACTATGCGAGGGCAGTGGCTCGTAGTGGCGAATCGGTGTGGTGGTTCAGCGGCGGCTGGGTGTCGGTGAGGTCGGTGAAGAAGCTCTGACGGATGCGGGCGATTGCCGTGGAGGTGAGGTCGGCGATCTGCTGCGCGAACGGGCGGTCGGCGCGCGGTGTGGTGGTGGAGCCTCGGTCGAGAACGAGCAGTGCGATGACCGCGTCGTCGAGCCTGATGCGGCCGATGACCGGTGCCGTGAGGTCCAGGCGCCGTCGCAGCATGTGCTCCAGGGGATCCGGCGCGCTCGGATCGCGATGGCGCTCGATCGCCCTGACCACGCTGGCATCGAGGATGATCGGGGCGATCCGGAGCTGCCGGGTGACGCGCTCGCTGACCGGCGACGGGTTGGTGAGCAGGCCGGTATGAGCGCTGAGGCGCTCGGCGTCGACCGCAACGATGACCCCACACGCGCCCGGGCCCGGGCGGCGCGCGGCGGCAAGGGCGAGGTCGTAGACCTCGGCGAGCGACGTCGCACGCCGTTGACGATGCTTCAACGTGTGAAGGGCGGCGGACTGCTCGCGGCTTCGCACGGTCGTTCGGCATGCCTCAAGGTCACCGCGCACAGACCGGCCGGCGCTGGCCGCAGGCAGTGCCTGCTGGAGTCGCCCTGTTCCGCTCATGGGGCGACCGTACCAGTCTTTGTATCCGATCGGGTACTTTTTATTCGTAGGGGTGGAACTGGGCTGCCATCAGCGCCTTGAACTGGTCGAGGCCGCCTTCGGTGAGCGCCGATTCGCCCTCTTCCAGCCACTGCAGGAGGTATCCGCGAAGGAGCGCGAAGAGCGCCGAGGCGGAGACGTGCAGGTCACCGCGGAGTGTCCATCCGGCGGCCTGTAGGGCGAGGAGTTGCTCGCGGATGAGGGTGCGGTAGAGATCCTTGATGGTGTTCAGCGCATCGTCGACCTCGCCCGCTTCGACGTCGCCGGCGACGAGCGCGAAGTAGGCGCGGACGAGTTGCGGGTCGGACGTCACCCCGTCCCACGTGGTGCTCACGATCGCGTCGAGCAGCGCGCGCGGGTCCTCGGGGTGGGGGGTGGTCTGACGGACGGTCTCGGCGATGCGCGCCCCGAGGTCGTGGACGACCTTGACCAGCAGCCGCTCGCGCGTGCCGAAGTAGTAGAGGACGCTGCGTTTCTCCGCTGAGGCTTCTGCGGCGATGCGTCCGAGCGTGGCGCCGCCAAAGCCGTCACGCGCCAGCACCGTTGTGGCGGCCTGCAGGATCGACGCCGCTCGCCGGTCGCCCTTCGGCGTCAGGCGCGGCGGCGACTGGTGCGGGGATCCGGTCTGCGGTGTCACCGGGTCAACGCTACCCGCCTGCGCGACGGGGCCATGGGGTCAAGCGGCGGTCGCGAGGCCCTGCTCGGTCGACGGATGTCGGGGCGCGGACGTCGGCGTGGCACGGACGAGGACCGCCGCGAGGACCGCGCCAACGGCGGCGATCGCGCTACCGGCCAAGAACACGTGATGCAGCGCGTCGGCGTACGCCACGGACGCGGCCTCCGCAGATCCGGTGCCCGGCGTCGACGTCGTGCTCAGCGCGTGGTCGAAGATGGCCCCCATCGCCGCGACACCGGTGGCGACCCCGACCTGGCGGAAGGTGGAGTTCATGCCCGTGGCTGTGGCGGCCTGCGCCGGGGGCGCCACCGCCAGGGTGACCGCGGCCACCGTCGGGTTGGCCAGCCCGAAGCCCAGGCCGCAGAGCACCAGTCCGGGGAGGGCGATCGTCCAGCTGGAGCCGGCATCGAGCATCGTCATCTGCAGCAGCCCGACCTGAGCTGTCCCGACTTCACGGAGACTTTTCAGTTAGGGATGCCCTCTTCTTGAAGGGAGAGGGGGTAAGCCGTTCCATCATCGCGTAGAGGGGAGTCCTTGCGCTCGGCCGCGCCATCCACGGTCGAGCATCTCGGGGGTGGAGTAGCGAGGTCCGCCGAGGTGCCGGCGACGCTGTCCGTCGTCGAGACGGACGGTGGTCTGGGGCGAGGCGACCCAACGGTCGGCGAGGGTCTCAAGGCGGTTGACGGGTGCGCCTTCGCGGTGTGCGGCCGCCCATTCGCGGAGCACGTCGCGGCGGTCAAAGGTGCTCATCTGCCTTGTCACCCCGTGCGGCGAGCTGAGCTCCTCGGCGACGGCGGCGAGGTCGGGGGCGACTGGGCGGCCCGCCGCGCGGGCGTTGAGGACGGCGGCTAGTTCGTCGCGTCCGAATCCGGCTTCGGCGGCGCGGGCTTCCCAGTCGTCTCGGAGGTGGCCGATCGGGACGTCGTACTCCTTCGCTCGCCGCGTTTCTAGGACGGCGATCTGGGCGGACTTGGCGGAGCGACCACCGTGCTTGGCCATGTGGGCGCGGACCTCTTCGCTGCGCCGGGAGAAGACCCGGCGGACGTCCTCGTCGATGCCCTTGATCTCCGCGACGCCGTTGTGGACCGGTTCCCATTCCACGCCGACGGTGGCGGTGATGTGGTGGCGGAGGGCGGCTTGGTAGAGGAAGCCGGCGGTGCGTCCGTGGGCGTAAAGCGCGCGGCCGTCGAGAGCGGTCGCGCGGCCTTCGGCGGTGACCTCGTTGACGATGACCGAGTGGGTATGCAGCTGCGGGTCCCCGGCCCGGGAAGAGCGGTGGCGGAACGTCGCGATCGTGAGCGCGTCGCCCTGCACGTGACGGTGGCCGTCGACGTCACGGCGCGTCCACGCGGCGTGCCGCTCGATGTACCCAAGCGCCTCCTCGACCGCCGCGTCGTGGGCCTCGCGTACCAGTTCGGCGACCTCGACGTCGCTCACGGCGAAGAGGACGGAGACGGACTTCGGTGCGGAGAACGTCAGGTCGAATCCGAGGAGCTTGCGCTTGCTGCCCGCGGGTGGGGTGAGCGCGGTGATGAAGTCCTCTTCGTCGACTTCGCCGTCCAGGCCGCGGTCGTGTGCGCCTTTGCCGGTCCAGGTGCCTTTGGCTTCGCCTTGGCCGGTGTAGTAGTCCTCGCGGCCCTGGGCGACCGAGCGGGTGTAGTAGGTGGGGTCTGCGTCGCCGCCGCCGACCTTGCCGATGGAGAGCATGTAGGTCTAGGCGTGCGTGAGACCAAACACCCCAGGGTCGATTCGCATTTCCAATGCAAATGTGTGCGGGTCCTGACGGCTCATGCCGCCGGGACCTCGGGGTGGGGGTCAGGAGTCGGGCTGCTGGACGGTGCGGCGATCGACTCGACCACGAGCTCTTCCTCGGAGTAGGAGAACCACACCCGCTCCTCCTCGCACATTGCGAACTGAGCGATGAGCTGAGCGCTGCAGCAGCTTGCGGGTCAGCTCGGCAAACCAGCGCTCGACGAGGTTGATCCAGCTGCTGCTGGTCGGGGTGAAGTGCAGCACGAACCGGGGGTGCGCTTTGAGCCAGCGCTGGATTGCCGGGGTCTTGTGCGTGCTGCTGTTGTCGAGGACCAGGTGCACGTCCAGGTCGGCCGGGACGGCCTTGTCGATGCGCTGAAGGAACTTCTTGAACTCGACGGCGCGGTGGCGCTGGTGCAGTGCGCTGATGACCTGCCCGCTTCTCACGTCCAGCGCGGCGTAGAGGCTTGAGGTCCCGAAGCGCTTGTAGTCGTGGGTCACGCGCTCAGGGGTCCCGGGGCGCATCGGCAGGATCGGGGCGGTGCGGTCCAGTGCCTGGATCTGGGACTTCTCATCAACGCACAGCACGACAGCTCTTTCGGGCGGGTTGAGGTAGAGGCCGACGACGTCGTGGACCTTGTCGACGAACAACGGATCCTTGGACAGCTTCCACTTCTCCTGGCGGTGCGGCTGCAACCCGTACGCGTGCCAGATCCGCAGGACCGCGTTCTGCGTCAGGCCGGCCTCCTTGGCCATCGACCGCGTCGACCAGTGCGTGGCGTCCTTGGGCGTGGACTCCAAAGTCTTGACCACCACCGCCTCCACATCCTCATCGGTGATCGTCCGCGGGCGCCCCGGACGCGGCTCATCCAGCAGCCCGTCCACGCGCCGCTCGACAAACCTGTTGCGCCACCGCGTGACCGTCGGCCGGCTCACACGCAACCGCTGCGCGATCTCCGTGTTCGTCCGCCCGGCCGCCGCCTCCAACACGATCTGTGAGCGCTGCGCCAACCCCCGGGCGCTCTTGCGGCGCCGCGCGAAGCCCTCCAGAACGGCGCGCTCCTGGTCGGTCAACACGATCTCACGGGCGGCAGCGATAGGCATGAAGTATCCATGCCCCCGCTGCAACAGAACTAATCAATCAGGACACTAGGTGGCGCTTGTCTTGACGCCTGAGTCGACGGGTGGCTGGCTGACGTAAGTCAACGCGGTCTGAACGGTTTTGATCGCGGTATGGAGTTCAGGGGTGTCGCCGTTCTCGAGGTAGTTGAGGATGAGCCCTTGCACGTTGGTGAGGATGAGGACCTCGAGGCTGGCGCGGTCCAGCAGAAGGGTGCGCCCGCGGCCGATGGCGTCGTCGATGAGGCCGCTGACGAGGTCGCGGAAGCGGGTGGAGATGTAGCGGGCGGCGCCGAGAAAGGCGGGGTTGGTGATCGACTCGGCCTGGAGGCCAAACCGGGCGACGAGGAGTGCGCGGTCGGTGGTGATCGCGGCCCAGAACGTCTCAAAGCCGCGCTCGACGATGTCGCTGGGGTCTTCGAGGCCCTGAACGGTGTCCTCGAGCTGTTTGATGAAGCGGCCGCCGACATGCTCGACGACGCGCCCGAACAGTCCCTCGCGCGAGTCGTAGTAGTAGATGACGGCGCGCTTGTTCAGGCCGGCCTCGTCGGCCACGCGTTGCAGTGAGGTGGCGGCGAAGCCGTCGCGAGCGGGGCAGCGCAGAGCGGCTTCGAGGATCGCGGTGGCTCGCTGTTGGCCTTTGCTTGTGAGATCGCTCGGTAGCCAGCCCAGACCTCCGCGGCCACAGCGCGCGGCCACGCACGCCCGGAGTGAACGATCATTCGCGTGAGCGGACCGGAGGAGCCATGGACTTCAGATCCAGCGAAGAGCAGCGCGGTTGGCAACAGCACTGCCACCGCTCCCGCCAGCGAGGCGATACGGCCGGTGGCCGCGCTGCACGCCCGCGAGCAGCACACCCCGTGGGAGGTCGTCCATGAGGCGCGCCCATGGGGCGAAACGGTCTCGACACGCTCGACCGGATGGGCACCGATGAGTCCGGGAACATGAGCGCCATCTACGCGGAGGAGCGGCACTCGGGTGAGCGCGGCATCGCTCTCGCCATTGCCCGATCCGGCCTTCCGTCGGGCATAGCGTCATCCGGGTCGCCCGAGCAGATCGGTCGCTGGGTGCCCGAATGCTACGGCGCGACGGGCGCGCAGCGTGTCGTCACGCACCTGCCGCCATCGCCCTCGCGTCGGCTGAGCCAGCCGCACCGCGTGGACGCCCTGCTTCGGCGGTCTTCTCTCAGGCGCGCGCGCGTGAACTGCCAGGCAGACGGTCAGCGATCCGGCCCAGACGTTCCGACGCGCCCTGCAATGGCTCCGCGGTGTCGGCGAGCCGCCCCGCTGCTTCGGTGAGGATGTCGACAGACGGAGCGATGCGCCCCAGGCTGGCGATGTCGCTCTCCAGGCGGCCTACGATTTCCAGTGCCGCGCCGAGCTGAGTCTCGAGGCCGGCGACCCGGTCGAGCACTTCGCCGATCACCGGGAGCCCGCCTTGGATGCGCTCGACAAGGTCGATGACCTTTCCCAGGCGATCGTCGAGGCTCGCGATCCGGATCAGCGCTTGTTGCTCGATCCCGGCCAGCGCCGCCTCGAGTTCCGGGAGCCGCGCCGCAGCAGCGCCGACAACCGCCAGATGCTCGAGCCCTGCGTCCAGATCGACGGACTGGAACCGCTCGGCGGCTGCGGCGATGGTCTCGGCCGTCCGCGCCAGCGAGTGCAGGTCATCGAGGGCCCGAAAGAGCAGGCGGGGCGGAACCAGGAGCGGGTTCATCGCCGACTGATGCTACATGTAGCGCTGCTGTGTAACAACACTAAAGACCTTGGCACGGGAGACGGGATGCGACTCCCACCCGAGCGCCGTCTCCCGCCTGGCGCTGGGGGCCCCCGTCACGCAGCGCTCCGGCCGGCGGATCTTGCGACCGTCGAGATCCTCATACCACGCGTCGAGCACGAACTCGCGCGAGTGCGTCGTCGAGGACGGTTGCCCCCGTACCGCCCGCCGAGTTCTCCGGCCTGCAGCCGCGACAGTGCGGGTGATGGGGCGGGATCGCCCTGTCGGCGTCAGATTCCTTCGGCCCAACATATCTATCGCACCCATCGGTGCGTTCTACGGTACCGTCACGGTCATGGCTCCAGAATCGGACGACCCGAACGCAACACGGGTGATCGCTGAGGGCCACTGGCAGCAGGGGCCGCCGCACGAGCTCTTCAAGCGCCTGCGCGGCACGTGCCCTGTGCACTGGAGCGACGGCGTCGACGAGTACCCGACCGAGGCGGGCTATTGGTCGGTCACGAGGGCGGACGACGTCCACACCGTCAGCCGGGACTGGGAGACGTACTCATCGGCCAGCGGCATCACCGTCGTCTCCGACGCGGTGATGCCGGTCGAGCTGATCTCATCGATGTTCATCGGGATGGACCCGCCGAAGCACGACCGGCTCAAGGCCCTTTTCCAGCGCGGGTTCACGCCCAAGCGCATCGCCGAACACGAGGACGAGATCCGCGCCATCGCTGTGGGCGTGCTTCAGGGCCTGGCGGACCGTGAGCGGTGCGATCTCGTGGCGGACGTCGCGCAGCCCGTCGTGTCGCGGGTGATCGGCAGCTTCATGGGTATCGCGCCGGAGGACGACGAACCGTGGGCGGTCCTGATGAACGCCATGGTCGCCTCGGGCGACCCCGACCTCAACCCCGAGGGGCCGGAGGCGATCATGCAGAGCCAGGTGCCGCTCATCTTCGAGCGCTGCCAAGCGCTCATCGCCGCGCGCCGCGAGACTCCGGGCCAGGACCTCACAAGCGTCCTGGTCCACGCCGAGGTCGATGGCGAGAAGTTGGAGGAACACGAGATCGTCATGGGGTTCTTCCTCCTGATGGCTGCGGGCAACGACTCCACGAAGGCCACCTACACCAGCGCCATGCGCGCCTTGATGGAGAACCCGGACCAGCGCGATCTGCTCCTGGCGGAACCCGAGCTCGTCCCGAGCGCCGTGGAGGAGGCTCTGCGGATGTTCCCGGCCTTCTCGCACTTCCGGCGCACGGCGACGAGGGACACCGTGCTCAGCGGCGTGCAGATCCGCAAGGGGGACAAGGTCGCGCTCTGGTACCCCTCCTCCAACCGCGACGAGACGCGCTATAAGGACGCCGACCGCTTCGACGTGAGGCGCAACCCGGAGCACCAGGCGTTCGGTGCCGGGGGCCGGCACTTTTGCCTCGGAACCGCCCTCGCGCGCCTGGAGCTGCGAGTACTGCTCGAGGAGACCTTGGTGCATTTCCCAGCGATGGCGATCGACGGCGGCGTGACACACGTCCTCTCACCGTTCGCCAACCAGCTCAAGACCCTGCCGGTCCGTCTTTAGGCGTTCAGGCGCCGACCAGGCCATCGGGACGGCGCGGCCACGTCGCGGAGTTCGAGGGGCTAGGCGTCAGGCCGGCGGTCCGGCGCCCTCCAGCCGCCGCCCCAGAACGCCTCGACGTGCTCGTCGAGCTTGGAGCAAAGGCGGCTGACGCGGTCCTTGTCGACCTGAGTCGCGCGGCAGGTCGCCGTGCTCGCCGTCCGTCACACGCGCAGCGACATCGGGAGGGGTCATCATCCGGCTCTCGCCCATCGTGGTGCTCCTCGTCGTCGACTCCTAAAAGAGCCGATGAGCTTGGACGTCACGGTGGTCGGACTGACGATCCGTGGGGCGTTTCCGGGGCGGGTCATCCTGTCCGCTATGTACCATCGTGTCCGCTATGTCCAGCGTTTCCCGGTCATCCGGGGCGTCTGGGGACACGATGACCGCCCTGGCCAAGGATGGTAAGGAAGGGGTCATCGGTTCGAATCCGATAGAGAGCTTCATCAGATTCCCCCGCACACGCGGGGGTTTCTTGTTCCCGGGGTCCCGTTCAAATCCTCGACCGGCGCCTTACTGGGGCGTTTGTGGGGCGCTCGGCGCCCCGGAAGCGCCCCACAGACGACCCTTTCCCAGAACGACATTCGGGAGGGGGTGGTTTCCCGGCTGGCACGACAGAGCCTCAGAGCCCTCTGTCTTCTGCCACGTGTCTGCCGAGCCCACAACACCGTTTGATGATCTGGAGCCGTCCGCGGTCCTGACGGCCCAGGAGGTCGCGGCCCGGCTGCGCGTCGACGCGCGGTCGGTGCGCCGAGCGGTCAGCCGGGGCGACCTGCCGGCCAGTCGCGCGTGCGGGCTGCGGATTCTTGCTGCCGATGCCGCAAGCTGGTGGCGATCGCGGCGTGTCAACGCGAACGCGGCGCCGGAGCTGCCGCTCGAGCTTCTGGCGACTGCGGACGCGGCGCGTCCGGTCCGGCGCAAGGCACGTCGTCGGTCGTCTTCGGCGGAACGCCTCCCGCTGCCTCCTCGGTCAGGAGGTGGGCGATGACCCGTCGCACGTTGCCGCCCGGGGTGGAGCTGCGCCGGTACAGGCGCGGGGACGGCACGATCACCGAGACCTTCGCCGTCCGCTACGTGGAGGCGTCCGGTGCCCGGCCGCGACGGTCGTTCGACTCGCTCGAGGACGCGATGGACTTCCTGGCGAAGCGACGCAGCGCCAAGCGGTGGCGGCCCGAGGAGCTGCGCCAAGAGCAGGGCGGTCGCCAGACGCTCACCGAGTTCTTCGACGAGTGGTGGATGACTCACGGGGTCGTCCAGCTCAAGCGCTCGACGCTTGCGGTGTACCGCTGCCTCTGGGAAACGCACGCGCAGCCTCGGCTGGGCTCGCTACCGCTTCGTGACATCGACGCCCGCAAGGTCGTCGCGTTCCGCGCACGAGCTGCTGGAAGCCGGCGTCGGGCGCCACTCGGTGGTGAAGACGCTGTCCATGCTGCAGCGCGTCTTCCGAGACGCCGTCGAGTACGGCGACGTGGCGTTCAACCCGTTCAAGGCCGTGCAGAAGCCGACCCCTGGGCCGTCGCGGGACGCCCAGCCGCTGACGCCTCTGGACGTCGAGCGCCTGGCCGACCACCTACGAGGTCGTGGGTATGAGATGTCGGCGGTGCTCGTGCGGCTGATGGCCTGCACCGGGCTGCGGCCGCAAGAGGCGCTTGCGCTGCACTGGTTCGCGGTTCGCGGTTCGCGAGAAGACGCTGCTCAGTCAAGTCGCCAATGCCGACGGAGAGCTCGATCGCCTCAAGAACCGCAAGCGCTCGCGGGAGCGCAGCCGCACGGTCGACCTGAAGCCTGCGGTCCACGCAGACCTCGTCGCCTGGCGCGAGATGTGCGGGATGCCGGCGGACAGCCAGCTCGTCTTCCCGCATGAGACGCAGGGCGGGCTCTGGCGGGAAGAGCATTATCGGACGTGGCGACGCCGGATCTACGTCGTTTCTGCGGAGAACGTCGGGCTGGCCACCCCGCGCCCTTACGACCTGCGTCATACGGGGCATCGCTGCTGATCGCCGAGAAGAAGTTGTCGATCGTCGAGATCTCCGAGCAGATCGGTGACAAGACCTCCACGGTCCTCGACGTCTACAGCCATGTGATGAACAAATGGCGTCACCGCTGACAGGTCAACATCGACACCGAGATCCGGCGCGCCCGCAAGCGCGTCGGCTGATCGCCGAACACAGGAGACACGATGGACAACGCTGAGTGGCAGGAGTTCGTGGAAGACCTGGTAGAGGCGAAGGCCTGCCTTGGCGAGGTATGGCGGTTGCTGGACGGGATCGAGGGTGCTGCCCCTGGAGTCGAGGAGGCGCTTCGGGTCGGCCCTGCCGGCCATCGACACGGTCTACGCGATCGAGCGTGAGAACCCAGCGCACATGGACGTCGTGTCGCCCGACGCGGTTGACCGCTTCTGGACGGTGCACCGCGCTCTTCGGGGCTTCGCCGTCGGGAGCTGATTCGCCGCTCTCGATGCAACGGTCTCGCAAACCGTTGTGCGGTGTAAGCCGTACCCAGGGTTTGAATCCCTGTCTCTTGTCTCTCCGCTTTTTGCAGGGATTCTGCAGCCCTCAACACGGTACTCGAGCGGCGACGTATCGCCGCTCAGAACCGCTGAAGACCGCTGGAATCGGGGTACGACTACCCCAAGATTTCCCACAGAGCCACCGTTTCGACGGCCCCCCGGACGGCCGATCGACGACGGCCGGCACCACTATGCGAAAGCCCTTGTTCAAGGGCTTTTGCGACCGAGACTCCGGCGCGTATCGTCCCCGTCGATCACCGGACCACGGTCCGAAAAAATGGAGCGGTGCTGAAGACCGTCGCAAGCGCCAGCCGTCGCAACACGGCCGCTGGGAAGCCGCCGAACAGACAGCGTGACAACCGGGCTGCCCGCAGAGCGCCGACGTTCGCGCTGCTGCTCTGCGAGGGCTACACAGCGGGACGCGTCAGGCGGGCTCCTCACCAAGGAACTGCGCTGCGGATTCCAGGAGGATCGGCCGCATCGCCCGCCACCGTGCGTCTACCTGGTCGCGCCCGGAGACCGGGATCGCCATGACGAGGCCGCGAAAGAGCGATATGGCGATGTCGAGGAAGGCGAGAAAGCGTGGGTCGTCCGCGAATTCGGGGAAGAGCACCACGGCGGTGTTCACGAAGATGCCGCTCAGGCGCTGCTCGAGCTCGCGCAGGGTCGCGGCGAGCTCGGGCTCGGACCACGCGGCGGCCCACAGCTGGGCGGCGGCGAGTGCGGGGGGTGAGCTGAGTTCGCGCCAGGCCTGGTCCAGGCCGGCGGCTCGCTGGTCGGGGCTGCGTAGCGCTGCAAGATCGATCTGCTCCAGCGCGTCGTCGGCGAGCCGGGAGGCCAGGTGCGTGACGGCCTCGATGAGGAGCGCTTCGCGCGTCTCGAAGTGGTGCATGAGCGTGCTCTGCGCGACGCCTGCGCGCTCGGCGATGTTGCGCGTGCTCAGGCCGCCCCAGCCGTCCTCGACCAGGCAGTCGCGGGTCGCGTCCAGCAGCGCGGTCCGCGTCGCGATGCGCTGCTGGGCCCGGGTCGGCCGTCGCGGTTGAGGCACCGTTGTCTCCGTGTCACCGATCACGTGATCGGTATGGTACGGTCCGTCGTCGATCGAGTGAACGGCGAATCGCGTGATGATCGGGAGGATGGCACGTGGCACGGGACGAAATCAAGGGGTCGAGGGTCCGCCGGGCCGCTCGCATGAGCGGCACGGCTGCCGGGGTCGCGGCGCGGGAGGGCGCCGCCCGGGCGCTCCTCGCGACGGGCTCCTCGGACGCACGGCGCAGCGCCGCCTCGCGGCAGCAGCTGAAGTCCGCGCAGGCGCTCGTCAAGCTCTTCAGCGGGATGCGCGGCGCTGCGATGAAGGTCGGACAGACGCTCAGCGCCGTTGACTTGGGAACGGTGCCGGAGGAGATCCGCCCCGAGTTCCAGGCGATCCTCGCGTCGCTGCAGCAGAGCGCGGAGCCCGTGTCGTTCCGGTCGATCGCGAAGGTCATCGAGGAGGACCTGGGCGAGCGCCTGGCCGACGTCTTCGCCGACATCGATCCCGAGCCGCTGGCCGCCGCGTCGATCGGCCAGGTCCACCGCGCGACCCTGCACGACGGCCGTGACGTCGTCGTGAAGGTGCAGTACCCCGGCATCGCCGAGGCGATCCACGCCGACATGCAGAATCTCCGCCTCGGGCTCAAGCTGCTGAGCGCCATCGCCCCCGGCATCGACACGGGGGCGATCGCCGGCGAGATCCGTGAGCGCATCGCCGAAGAGCTCGACTACGAGCTGGAGGCGGCCAACCAACGCGCGATGGCACGCGCCTACCGCGGGCACCCGTTCGTCGTCGTGCCCGACGTTGTCACGAGCCTCTCCCGCGAACGCGTCATCGTCAGCGACTTCGTCGACGCTAAGCGCTTCGCCGAATTCAACGCCACGGCAACCCAAGAGCAACGCAACCGGGCCGGCGAGATCATCGTCCGCTTCTACCTCAACGGGCCGATGCGCCACCGGCTGCTCAACGGCGATCCGCACCCGGGCAACGTGCTGTTCCTCGACGACGGTCGCGTGGCCTTCCTGGACTTTGGCTTCTTCAAGCACATGGGGGACGACGAGGTCCGCCACCTCGTGCAGACGACGCAGGCGACGTACGAGCGGGACGCCGACCGGCTGCTGGCGATCGTCGCCGAGCTCGGGTCGCTGCCTCCCGACCCTCGCCTGGCCGAGCCGTTCCTGGAGAACTACGAGGCGATCTTCGGCTGGCTGATGGTGGAGGAGCCGCGACGCGTCGACGTCACGCAGACGGCCGACATGATGCGCCGCTACACGCAGATGCGCGGGCAGGAGGGCCTTGACCAGCTGACGCTCCCAGCCGAGCACTTCGTCCTCATGCGCGGGGTGATGCTCGTCATCGGTCTGCTCGGGCAGTTGCAGGCGCAGAACACGTGGTTCGACGTCGCGCGTGAGTGGCTCTTCGGCGACGCCCCGGTGACCGAGCTCGGCCAGGCCGAGGAGACGTTTTTCGGGACGCGGCACACGTACACGACCGAGGTCGTCCGGTGAGCCGCGTGAAGGTCGAGGGCGCACGTGTCGTCATCAGCGGGGCCGGGAGCGGGATCGGCGCGGCGACCGCGGCACGCTTTGGCGCCGGCGGCGCGCACGTCATCGCCGTGGACATCGACGGGACGACCGCCGAGCACACCGCGCAGACCTGTCGTGGGGCCGGCGGCGCCGCGGACGCCTACGTGTGCGACGTGGCGGACGCCGCGGCGATGGTGAAGCTTGCGGAGGACATCGACCGTGACCACGGCCCCGTGGATGTGCTCGTCAACAACGCCGGCGTCGGCATCGCCGGGCCGTTCCTCGACGCCGACCTCGCCGACTGGCACTGGCTGCGGTCGATCAACCTGGACGGTGTCGCGCACGGCTGCCAAGCCTTCGGGCCGGGCATGGTGGCGCGTGGGCGCGGGCAGGTCGTGAACGTCGCGTCGGGCGCCGCGTACATCCCCAACCGGCACATGGCGGCGTACTGCGCGACGAAGGCGGCGGTCGTGATGCTGTCGCAGTGCCTGCGCGCGGACTGGCGCGAGCACGGCGTCGGCGTCTCCGTCGTCTGCCCCGGCGTCATCGACACGCCGATCGCCTCGCGCACCCGCTACCGCGGGCGGATGGCGGAGCGGCAGGGCCGGCCCGAGAAGGCACTCGGCATGGGCCACTCGCCGGACCTCGTCGCCAAGGCGATCGTCGACTGCGTCAAGCGCAACCGGGACGTCGTCCCCGTCGGCTTCGAGTCGACCCTCGCATACAAGCTGTTGCGCGGCGCGCCGCAGCCGATCCAAGGCCTCGTGGCCCGCACCGAGCTCTAGGAGCATCCGATGACCAGCACCCACCATCGCCTCGTGATCATCGGCGCCGGCATCGCCGGCGTGGGCCTCGGCGTGAAGCTGCGCCAGGCCGGCATCGAGGACTTCGTGATCCTCGAGCGCAACGCCTCGGTCGGCGGCACCTGGTTCGAGCACACCTACCCCGGCTGCGGCTGCGACGTACCGGCGAACCTCTACTCCTACTCCTTCGCGCGCAACCCGGGCTGGTCCCGGATGTTCCCGCCGCAGCAGGAGATCCTCGAGTACGTCCGCGACACCGCGGACGAATACGGCGTCACGCCGCACATCCGGTTCTCCACCGAGATGGAGCGCTCGGCCTGGGACGAGGCGGCCGGCCTGTGGCGGGTGCGCACGGCGGACGGCGACGAGCTGACCGCCGATCTGCTCATCAGCGCGATCGGCGCGACCGGGGAGCCCGACGAGCCGGAGATCGAGGGTCTGGCCGGCTTCACGGGCCGTCGCTTCCACTCCGCGCGGTGGGATCACGACCACGACCTGACCGGCGAGCGCGTGGCGGTCATCGGCACCGGCCCGGCGGCCGCGCAGTTCGTCCCGCGAATCCAGCCGCAGGTCGACCGCCTGCTCGTCTTCCAGCGCACCCCGCCGTGGGTCCTGCCGCACGTCGACCGGCCCGTGCCGCTGCCCGAGCGCCTGCTGTACCGCGCGCTGCCGGTGCTCCAGGACGTGCAGCGCAACGCGCTCTTCGCCGTCTACGAGTCGATGGGTGTCGGCTTCCGCGGGCAGACCGCGCTGATCGCGCCGGTCGAGGCGATCGGTCGCGCGCACCTGCGCCGCCAGGTCAAGAACCCCGTGCTGCGGGCCAAGCTCACGCCGCACTACCGCTTCGGCTGCAAGCGCCCGATCCTGTCCAACACGTACAACCCGGCCCTGGCCGCCGAGAACGCGACCGTCATCACCGAGCCCATCGCGAAGGTCGACGGGAACGCGGTCGTGACCACCGACGGCGCCCGCCACGAGGTCGACACGGTCATCACCGCCATCGGCTACAGGTACAGCCGCTCGCTGCTGGCCCACCGCATCGCCGGGCAGGACGGGCGCACGCTGGGCGAGGTCTGGAACCGCTCGCCGCGCGCCTACCTGGGGTCGTCGGTCCCGGGCTTTCCGAACATGTTCATCCTGCTCGGGCCCAACTCGATCGGCATCAACTCCGTCATCTTCTCGCTCGAGTCGCAGATGGCCTATGTCATGGACGCGCTGCGGACGATGGACCGGCGTAACGTGCGCCGGCTGGAGGTGCGAGCGGAGGCGCTGGAGGGCTTCGTTCGCGAGGTCGACCGCCGCAGCGAGGGCACCGTGTGGACGGCCGGCGGCTGCAAGGCGTACTACGTCGACGACACGGGCCGCAACTTCGGACTCTACCCGGGCTTCGCCGCGCACTTCCGCCGCCGCACCCGGCGCTTCGATCCCAAGCCCTACGTGCTGGAAACCGCGGCGTGAGCGCCCCCGCCACCGCCGAGCTGGACCCCGTCGCGAGGGTGCTCTACCACGGCTCCGTCGTCGCCGACTACGGACTGCGCACCGGCCTGGCCTCGGTGCTCAGCGCAGCGATGCTGCCCGATGCGCTCCGGGACCGGTCCCGGGACGAACGTGGCGCGCTGGAGTTCTACGCCGAGGCGGCGTCGGCGAGGGACGCGCCGAGCGTCTTCGCCGCGCCCGCGCCGGTCCGTATGCGTGCCGAGGCGGGGCGGGGTCCCGGCGTTCCCGGTGGACGTGTGGAGCTGCTGCGCTTCGACAGCCCGTACGTCGCGCTGAACCCGCCGATGCGGCAGCGCTACGCCCGGCACGAGAACAACCGGACCGCCCGCGCGCAGCACTGGCGCCACGAGGACGGACCGCGGCAGACGCTCTGCGTGATCCACGGCTTCGGCGCTTCGCCGGCGTGGTTCAACACCGCGTTCTTCTCGTTGAAGCAGTTCTTCGCGGACGGGTGGGACATCCTGCTCTACACGCTGCCCTTCCACGGCTCGCGCCGGACGCGCAAGGTCGCCGTCAACGGGACGGATCTCTTCGCCCACGGCATGGCGCAGTTCAGCGAGGCGATCATCCACGCCGTCCACGATTTCCGCGCGTTCCTCGACCACCTGCAGGCGAGCGGCGCGCCGCGGATCGGCGTGACGGGGCTGTCACTCGGGGGCTATACCTCCGCGCTGCTGGCCGCCGTCGACGAGCGCCTGGACTTCGCGATCCCCAACGCGGCCGTGACGTGGCTGCCCCCGCTGCTGGACAGCTGGTTTCCCGCCAACATCAGCACCGCGGTCGTGCGCCGGATCAACGGCGTCCCGGGCGAGCTGCTGGCGCAGGCCCTCGCGGTTCACAGCCCGCTGACCTACGCGCCGGTCGTGCCCAGGGAGCGGCTCATGGTGGTCGGCGGCCTCGGTGACCGGCTGGCGCCGCCCGAGCAGAGCCTGCTGCTGTGGGAGCACTGGGGGCGGCCGCAGCTGCGCTGGTTTCCCGGGAGCCACGTCATGCACTTCGGTCGCGACGAGTACCTCGCGGCGATGCGGGAGCTGATGGAGCGGTGATGGACCCGATCGACCTCCCGTCCGGGATCAGGGCGCTGGGCCCGGACGCCGTCGCCCGCCTGCAGACCCTCGTCGGCCAGGCCGAGCAGCGGCAGGCCGACGAGGCCGAGGCAGCGCTCCAGACCGCGCTGCAGCTCGTTCCGTGGCCCGTGCGCGGCATCGTCCGCAAAGTGCTGCTGGGATGAGCGACGCCCAGGCCCATCGGTCCGAGACGCTGCGTCTGGCGCGCGTGCTGGGCGTCGAGTCCGAGGAGCTCGCCTTCCTGCAGGACGCGCTGGTGGCGGATCTGGCGAAGGTCCGCGCTGCCGTCCTGGACCGGCTGCTGGAGCGCAGCCGCCAAGAGTTCGAGCGCGCGGTCGCGCTGGCGGACAAGATCCCGCGTGCCCTGGCGGCGATGCTCGCCCAGCGCGCGATGGGACCGGTCCTCGGCGGTCGCGCGTCGGCGCTGTTGAGCGCCGACATGGCCGCCGACCTCGCGGGCCGGCTGCCCGCGGAGTTCCTTGCAGACGTCGCCACGCACGTGGACCTGCGGCACGTCGGACCGCTCATCGGCGGCATCCCGACCGACACGATGGGCGGGGCCGGGCGCGTCCTGCGCGAGCGCGGGGAGTGGATCGTCCTGTCGGCCTTCGTTGGTGATGTGCCGGCCGCCAAGCTCGAGGTGTTGCTTGACCTCTTCGACGGCGAGGCGCTGCTGCGCGCGGGCTTCGTCATCGAGGACCTCGCCCGCTTGGACTCGGTCGTCGCGCTGCTGCCCGACCACCGCTTGGACGAGCTCTTCGTCACTGCCCAGGAGCAGGCGCTGTGGCGTGAGGCCATCTCGCTGGCCACGCACATCGGGCCCGAGCAGGCGCAACGTATCGTTGCCGTCATCGACCGTCTGCCGGACGCCTCTGTCGACGCGCTGCTGGTGGCTGCGGACGAGCACGACCTCTGGGAGCAGGCGATCACCGTTGCCTGCCTCGTGCTCGACGATCCAGACGGCGGCAGCGCCATCATCGGCGGCTTTGCGCGCCTGGAACGGGCGCAGCAGGAGCGCGTTGGTGACGTCCTCAACGCCGACGGCGCCCTGCGCTCCCGCGCCGGCACGCTCATCGCTGCCGCGCCGCCGCACCTCCGAACGCGCCTTCGATCCCGAGGCAGCAGCGCTGCTCAGGGCCGGTTACCAGCCCCGCCCGTGAAGCGATAGGTCTCCGCGTGTCCGTGTGCGACGCCAGATCCCTTGATCGCGATGTCGTGTCACCGGGCGCGGCCTCCAAGAGGCCAAGGTCGGGGCGACCGTCTCCACCGACCGATCGACAGGTCACCCCGGCCAGGGTCGCGAGCACCATGGCCAGCAGCAAGAAGAACCATGTCCGACCTACTAGGTTGCGCGTGGCTTGACGCCTGATTCCACGGGCGGCTGGCTGACGTAGGTCAAAGCGGACTGGACGGTCTTGATCGCGGTATGGAGTTCGGGGGTGGGTGTCGCCGTTCTCGAGGTAGTTCAGGATGAGGCCTTGCACGTTGGTGAGGATGAGGACCTCGAGGCTGGCGCGGTCCAGCAGAAGGGTGCGCCCGCGGCCGATGGCGTCGTCGATGAGGCCGCTGACGAGGTCGCGGAAGCGGGTGGAGATGTAGCGGGCGGCGCCGAGAAAGGCGGGGTTGGTGATCGACTCGGCCTGGAGGCCAAACCGGGCGACGAGGAGTGCGCGGTCGGTGGTGATCGCGGCCCAGAACGTCTCAAAGCCGCGCTCGACGATGTCGCTGGGGTCTTCGAGGCCCTGAACGGTGTCCTCGAGCTGTTTGATGAAGCGGCCGCCGACATGCTCGACGACGCGCCCGAACAGTCCCTCGCGCGAGTCGTAGTAGTAGATGACGGCGCGCTTGTTCAGGCCGGCCTCGTCGGCGACGCGTTGCAGTGAGGTGGCGGCGAAGCCGTCGCGGGCGAGGCAGCGCAGGGCGACGTCGAGGATTGCGGTGGCGCGCTGTTCGCCTTTGCGTGTGAGATCGCCGTCGGCCCGCATCGGCATACGCTAGTCGCGTCCCCGGCGGAGCGCACCTTTCGGTGCACAAAAAGCCACCATCAGGTACGTCTTGTCATGGGTGTTTCGGACAGGGCAGAGCGATGACGCGCGCGGGGGCGTTCGCGATCGCGCGGCCGAAGCTACGATCGCGTTGTGGGCGGCGGTCACTTTGGTGCTGGTGGTGCAGGGGCTGAGCTTTGCGGCGCGGATCTCGCCGAGCTCGATCGAGGTGCCGGGCACGTCGAGTGAGAAGGCGCAGCAGGTCGCGGCGCGGTATTTCGGAATCGACGCGTCGATCTCAGTGCTTCTGGAGGGTCCGCGTGCGGATCTGGATCGGCAGGGGCGGCGGCTGGTGCGGCGGCTGCGGGTGCACAAGGACTATCGGGTGCTCTCACCGTGGGACCGCGGCGCGAAGATCCCTGAGCTGCGGGCACGTGAGGACGCGGCCCGGCTGCCGAGCCCGCACGCGTGGCCATCGCAGCCGCGCTGGCCGAACTGCCGCTGGGAGACATCGACCAGCTGACGTCCGACGTGCTCGCGGCCGCCCAGCCGGGAGCGGCCGCGGATGCCGCGACGCCAATCCTCCGCGACGTGGTGACGCTTCTGACGAAGCTCACCCAACAGGCGACGACCGGAGCCAAGGCGGCCCTGGCCGAGATGCCAATGAGCACCATCCCCGCATCTTTGGCCCAGCTGGTCCAACGCGCTCAAGCGGTGGTCAGCGATGCGGCCGGGGTCGTCTCGGGACTCCCAGCGGTCCAGGGCGTCGCGGTCGCCCCGCTGGCCGACGCGATCAACAGCTTGCTCGGCGTCTTCGCCGACCGGGCGGCTTCCATGGTTCCTGCGGCGCCGGCCACGGCGCCAGCGCCGACTGGGGGTCTCTTCAGTCAGATCATCGGGCTGCTGACCCTCGGGCGCCCGAACGGCGCCTGACGTCCTGTGGTGCCGGGGCCCGGGATCCGAACTTGTAAACCGCCCACGCCTACGCCTACGCCTATGGCGTGGGGCACGCAATGAGCTTCGCTACCCCCGGGGCGCCGGGCTCCGGCCGAGCCGGTCGGCCATGTCCGCGGGCAGTCCGTACGGCAGCGTCCGCTCGGCGTCGAGCGCCCGTCTGCGGGGCATTTCGGTGCTGTCACGCAAGAGGGCCTTGATGATCCTCAGCGCGTCGGCCGAGTTGGCGACGATCTCCGTTGTGAGCGCGGCGACCGTCTCGTCGAGGGCGTCGTCGACCGTAACTTGGTCGACGAGCCCGAGAGCGTGCGCCTCGGTTCCGGAAACGCGGCCGGCGGTGAACATCAGACGCTTTGCTGTCTGGACTCCGACCCGCTCCGGGAGCCGGACCGACATGCCCCACACCGGGACCAGGCCCCACGTCGCGTGGGTGTCGGCGAACCGGGACGATTCGGTCGCGACGAGCAGGTCGCACGCGAGCGCAAGCTCTAGACCGCCGGTGAGGCAGTGGCCGCGGATCGCCCCGATGACCGGTTGTGGCAGCCGCTCGACGGCATCGACGGCACGACCCTCCGCTTGGGCGTCGTGGTCACCGTCGGAGATGGCTTCGAGGTCGTGCCCGGCGCAGAACGAGCGCCCCGCGCCCGTCAGCACGACACACGCGACCGACGGGTCCGTGGCGATGGCGTCGACATGCTCGTGCAGGCGTCCGAGCACCTGCGGCGTGAGCGCGTTGAGCTTGTCGGGACGGTTGAGCGTCAGGGTCGCGACCCCTGCCTCGTCACGGCGGAGAACCAGGTCGTGCATGTTCTGAGAAGATATCAAAAGTTCTGATAGCTTCTCAAAAGATGCGACGGGCGACCCGCAGACACGTTCCGGCCGATGTGCGGCGCGCCGAGATCCTGGAGGCATGTCGGCACCTGTTCGCCGAACGCCGTTATGTCGCGCTGTCCACCGCGGACATCGCCAGGGCCTCGGGGGTGAGCTGGTCGCTCGTCGCGCACTACTTCGGCGACAAGGCGGGCCTGTACCGAGCGGTCCTGGAAAGCATCGTCGAGTCGACGCGCGAGCCGGATCTGGCCCAGGACACCCTCGAGGAGCGCGTCACGGCCCTCGTCGAGCACGGGCTCACCACGATCGAACACAGCAGGTGCTCGTGGCTGGCGGTCATCGGGGGCACGGAAGCCGAGCACCCCGACGGCATCCAGGAGATCGTCGAGCGAGGACGTGAGCGGTCGGCCGACCTCGCGCTTGCCGCGCTCGGCAAGGCCGCGGCCGACCTCTCGGAAGACCACGCGCGGGCCGTTGCGCGCGCCGCCGTCGGCCTCATCGAAGCGGGTGCGCAGGAGTGGCTCGTGCGCCACCGCCTGACGCGCGATGACGCCGTCGCGTTTCTGACCGCCAGCGTCATCGCGCTCGCCGACGCGGCACAGCAGTCCCTCGATCGACGGGCACCCCTTGGCAACATCGCTGCCTGAGCCCCAGACGACCGCCGCCGCGCTCTTGATGAGCGCCCGGGACCTGCGGTTCATGGTCAACGAGTGGCTCGACCTCGACGGCCTCGGCGAGCGTGAGCGGTATCGCGAGCACTCCCCATCGACGTTCGCGGACGTCCTGCAGCTCGCCGAGCGCATCGCGACCGAGCGCTTCGCGCCGCACGCACGACAAGCCGATCAGCAGGAGCCACAGCTGGAAGGAGACTCGGTCAAGCTCATCCCGGCGATCGGCGAAGCGCTCGCGGCCCATGCAAACGCAGGGTTCGTGGCGATGTCGCTCGACGAAGAGGTCGGCGGCGCGCAGATGCCGCACCTGCTCGAGACGGCGTGTGCCTGCTGGTTCAACGCCGCGAACGTCGGCACGACCGTCTACCACGGCCTCACCACCAGCGCCGCCCGGTTGCTGCTCACGTGCGGCTCCCCCGATCAGGTGCAGACTTGGGTTCCGCCCATGCTCGAGGGCCGGTTCCTGGGAACCATGTGCTTGTCCGAGACGGAGGCCGGCAGTTCGCTGGCCGACATCGCCACCCGGGCGGAGCCCCGACCCGATGGCACCTTCCGGCTGTTCGGCTCGAAGATGTGGATCGGGGCGGGAGAGCACACCATCGGCGAGAACATCGTGCACCTCGTCCTGGCCAAGTCCTCCGAGACGGCGGCCGGAACGGCCGGGATCAGCCTGTTCATCGTGCCGAAGTGGCTCGTCGACGCCGAGGGACGACCCGGCGAGCGCAACGACGTCGTCGTCGCCGGCATCAACCACAAGATGGGCCAGCGCGGCACCGTCAACACGCTGCTGTCGTTCGGCGAGGGCGCTCACCTCCCGACCGGCGAGGCGGGCGCCGTCGGCTACCTCGTCGGCGAGCCGGGCCGCGGCCTGGCCGCGATGTTCCACATGATGAACGAGTCCCGGTTGGGCGTTGGTGCCGCCGCCGCCGCCATGGGCTACACCGCCTACCTGCGATCGCTGCAGTACGCGCGGGAGCGACTTCAGGGCCGCGAGCTCGGCGTTCCGTCGACCTCGCCGCCCGTGCCGATCATTCGCCACGCCGACGTGCGCCGCATGCTGCTCAAGCAGAAGTCGTACGTCGAGGGCGGCCTCGCCCTCGTGCTGTTCGCAGCCCGGTTGCTTGACGACACGCTGACGTTGCCGACCGCACTGGAGCGCGAGCGCGCGCAGGTGCTGCTGGGAACGCTGACGTCGGTCGTCAAGAGCTGGCCCTCGCAGTGGGGCCTCGCCGCCAACGACCTGGCCATCCAGGTCTACGGGGGCTACGGCTACGCCCGCGACTACGACGTGGAGCGTCTGTACCGCGACAACCGGGTCAGCTCGATCTACGAGGGCACCCACGGCATCCAGGCGCTGGACCTCCTCGGGCGTCAGGTGTTCAAGAACGACGGCGCCGGGTTGCGGGTCCTGCTCGAGGAGATCGAAAAGACCGTCGGTCGCGCACGAGCGTGCGGCGGGCTTGCGGGCGGACTCGCCTCCGAGCTCGAGACGGTCGCGGGCGAGCTCGAGGCCACGACGGCGACGCTGGCAGCGGCTCCCGACGTCGCCCTGGCGAACGCGACCCTCTACATGGAGGCGTTCGGGCACATCGTCGTCGCCTGGCTCTGGCTCGAGCAGGTCGCGGCCGCCCACGGCGGCGAAGGTGACTTCTACGAGGGCAAGCGCAACGCGGCGCGTTTCTTTTACACCCACGAGCTGCCGCGCGCGCAGACCGGCCTCGGCCTGCTGGCGCGCGGAGACCGCCTGGCGCTGGACACCCCCGAGGCGTGGCTCTAGTCGCCGTGGGACTCCGCCATCACAGAACCACCTGATCCTTCACAGAGGAGAGACGAGTGACCACGCACACCACGAGGGAGACCGGCGACATCGACGTGCTCGATGCGCTGGTCGTCGGGGCCGGCTTCAACGGCCTCTACCAACTCGACCGGCTCCGCGAACGGGGCTTCGCCGTCAAGGTGTGGGAGGAGGCCCCCGAGCTCGGGGGTGTCTGGTACTGGAACTGCTACCCGGGAGCACGGGTCGACTCCCCGGGCCGCATCTACCAGTACTCACGGCCCGACCTGCTGCAGGGGTGGAGCTTTGACGAGGCCTATCCCGGCCGCGAGGAACTGCGCAACTACTTCGCCTACGTTGACGGCAAGCTGGACCTGAGCCGGGACGTCACGTTCAACACTCGCGTCACCCGAGCCGAATTCGACGAGGACACGCGCCGGTGGACCGTCACCTCCGCCGGCGGGGACGTGGCGAGCGCGCGCTTCCTCATCATGTGCACCGGGTTCGCGGCCAAGCCGTACATCCCGCAGATCGCGGGCCTGGAGGACTTCGCCGGGGAGCGCCACCACACCGCGCGTTGGCCGCAGGATGGCCTCGAACTCGCCGGCAAGCGCGTCGCGGTGATCGGCACGGGCGCCAGCGGTGTGCAGGTCATCCAGGAAGCCGGGAGTGTCGCCGAGCACCTCACGGTATTCCAACGCACGCCCAACATCGCGATCCCGATGCGTCAACGCCGACTCGACGACGAGCAGCAGCGCGCGTTGCAGTCCGAGCTCCCCGAACGGATGGCCCGCCGTTCCAAGACGTTCGGAGGCGGTGACTTCGATTTCCTCCCCCGACCGGGGAGCGAGTTGACGTTCGATGAGCGGCAGGCCGAACTGACCAAGTTGTGGGAGATCGGCGGCTTCAGCTTCTGGCTGGGGAGCTTCTCGGACCTCATCGTCGACATGGACATTAACCGCGAGGTCTACGAGTTCTGGCGCGACCGCACCCGCGAGCGCATCGCCGACCCCGCGCTCGCCGAGAAGCTGGCCCCTTCCGTCCAACCGCACCCGTTCGGCGTGGTGCGTCCCTCGCTCGAGCAGTCGTACTACGAGGTGTTCAACCGCGACAACGTGGCCCTCGTCGACGTCACTGAGACGCCGATCGAACGGATCACCGAGCACGGCGCCGTGACCAGCACCGGCGAGCACCGCATCGACGTGCTGGTGCTCGCCACCGGCTTCGACGCCGTCACGGGCGGTCTCACGGCCATCGACATCCGCGGCACGTCCGGGGAGACCCTGGGCGAGAAGTGGGTCGAGGGCGTCAGCGCCCACCTGGGCATCGCCACCTCGGGTTTCCCGAACCTGCTGTTCCTCTACGGGCCCCAGAGCCCTGGTGCCTTCTGCAACGGGCCCAGCTGCGCAGAACTGCAGGGCGACGCGATCGTAAACCTCCTCGAGAGCCTCAGGGACGACGGGCACACCCGTCTGGAGTCGACCGCCGAGGCCGACGAGGCCTGGCGGGGTCTCGTCCTAGGCATCGGTGAGCAGACCCTCTTCCGGCTGGCCACGACCGGCTGGTACGTCGGCGCGAACATCCCCGGCAAGAAGCAGGAACTCCTCCAGTTCGCCGGAGGCGTCCCCATGTACCTCGAGCAGGTGCAACAGTGCTCGACCCCCGACTACGCGGGATTCAAGGTGGCCTGACGATGCCGTATGTCAACGTGAACGGCCAGCGAATCGCTTACGGGGACACTGGATCGGGCGACGACGTGATCGTCTTCTCCCACGGCTTTTTCATGAGCCAGGCGATGTTCGCGCCGCAGGTCGCAGCTCTCGCGAACCGGTGGCGCTGCATCACGTGGGACGCCCGCGGCCACGGCGCGACCGAGGCGACCGACGATCCCTTCAGCTACTGGGACTCGGCAGCAGATCTTCTGGGCCTGCTCGATGCGCTCGGGATCGAAGAGGCCGTCCTCGCCGGGATGTCACAGGGCGGGTACGTCTCGCTTCGTGCCGCCCTCTCCGCGCCCGAACGCGTCAGGGCGCTCGTCCTGATCGACACGCAGTCCGGCCTCGACGCCGCCGAGAAGGCCGCGGGCTACGACCAGCTCATCGACGCCTGGCTCTCGCCCGACGGCCCGCCGGCCGAGGTGCGCGAGACCCTCAGCACGATCATCATCGGAGCCGGCCACTCCGGCGGCGCACGCTGGATCGACGAGGCCGCGTCGATCCCCGAAGCAACCGTCCGACAGATATACAGCACGCTGGCCACCCGCGACGACATCACCGAGCGCATCGGCGAGCTCACGATGCCGGCGCTGGTGGTGCACGGCTCCGATGACCTCGCCATCGGCGTCGACGAGGGGCGCGCGCTCGCCCAGAGGCTTCCCGCCGGTCGACTCGCGGTCATCGACGGGGCAGGTCACGCCGCGAACCTGACACATTCCGCGGCGGTCAACCTGGAGCTCGAGGCGTTCTTGACGGCGCAGGAGACGCCATAGGGCCGAGCCCCACCGAGGTGGTGCAGCGGTGCGTCTACGGCGGCGGGCCGCAGTTCGGGGGTTGGTGACCGCTTCGGTCTGGAGACCGAACCAGGCGACGAAGAGACCGCGATTCTCGGAAGGGGTGCGGCCCCGAGAACCGCGAGAGCCTCGGCGTGTCGATCCGCTTCGGAGGTCGACCGCGTCCACGGCACTCACCCTCGATCACCGCCACGGCGGCGCACCGGGATTCGTGCACGGTGGCCGCGGTCTTAGAAGGTCTTTCAAAATGAGGGCAGGCGCCGGAAGCAGAGGATCGCGCAGGCGAGGCTGAGGAAGGCCTCGTGGATCTCGGGGCGGCGTTCGTAGCGGATGCGTAGCCGGCGGAAGTTGTGTAGGTGCGCGAAGCCGCGTTCGACGACCCAGCGCTGACGACCGAGGCCGGAGCCGTGTGCGACGCCGCGGCGGGCGATCACGGGGGTGATTCCGCGGGCCCGGACCAGACGGCGGTGCTTGTCGTGGTCATAGCCTCGGTCGGCGAGCACGACGTCGGGCTTTTGGCGTGGTCGGCCGACCTTGCCGGCGACCGGACGGGCGTGCAGATCCTCAAGCAGCGGGATCAGCTGAGTGACGTCGTTGCGGTTGCCGCCGGTCAGCGAGACGGCCAGGGGGATCCCGCCGGCGTCGACCAGGAGGTGGTGCTTTGAGCCGTTGCGCCCGCGATCTACTGGGGATGGCCCGGTGTGGAGCCCCCCAAAAGCGCACGCACATGAGAGCCGTCAACGGAGGCGCGAGACCAGTCGATCACGCCCGCGGCGTTGAGCTTGACCAGCAGCTTCTGGTACAGCGCCTCCCAGACGCCGGCCTGCTGCCAATCGCGAAGTCGTCGCCAGCACGTGACCCCGGAGCCGTAGCCATACTCGCGCGGCAGATCCGTCCACGCGATGCCGGTGTGCAGCACGTGCAGGATGCCGTTGAGGACCAGCCGGTCATCGATCGCCTTGCGGCCCGGGTGACGACGGCGACGCACGCGGACGGGGATCAACGGCTCGATCTCCGCCCACAGCTCATCGCTGACTTCAAAGCGAGAGGGCACCTCCACGACCTCCAATCCTCGACGACACCGCCGACGGATTCCAGATCAGGAGACATAACCCTTCATTCCGAAACAGCTTCTTAGTAGTGCTCCGTTAGGTTGTTGCAGGAGGTTATGGAGTCTTGGCGAACTTCTTGTGCATGAGTTCGTCGGCGGGGCAGGTCAAGATCGGGTCGGTGGCCGGTCTCTCGGACAAGCAGCTGGCGCGGGTGCGGCCGCGGCTTGAGGCGTTCGCGGAGGACATGTTCGAGCCAATGGTGCGTCGCGATCAGCGGCGGTGGGGCGGCGTGTATCTGCGGGGGTTGATGCTCGATGGCAAGCGCAAGAGCATCGAGCCGATGGCTGCCCGCCTGGAAGATGGCGATGAGCAGTGCTTGCAGCAGTTCGTCAACCAGTCGCCGTGGCGGTGGGAACCGGTGCGTAAGCGCTTGGCGGTCCGGCTCAGCGAGGCGATCGTGCCGGCGGCTTGGGTGATTGACGACACCGGCTTTCCGAAGTTCGGCGACAAGTCAGTCGGCGTGGCGCGCCAGTACTCCGGCGCTTTGGGGAAGGTCGGCAACTGCCAGATCGGGGTCTCGATCACCGCCGCCACCGTGCACGCGTCGTGCCCGATCGACTGGCGTCTGTTCCTGCCCGAGTCGTGGAACGAGGACCCGCGCCGCGCCGGCTGCAAAGTCCCCGACGACGTCGTGCATCGGCCGAAGTGGCAGCTCGCGTTGGACATGATCGACGAGCTTCAGGCGTGGGGGCTGCAGGCTCCGCCGGTGCTCGGCGACGCCGCCTACGGTGACGTGACGGAGCTGCGCATCGGCCTGGAAGAGCGCGACATCCGCTACGTGCTGGACGTCAAGGGCACCACGTCGGCGCTCCCGGCCAGCACCGAGCCGCAGACGCCGACCTACGCCGGCAAAGGACGGCCGCCCGCGCCGCGCTACCGCCGACCGTTCAGCAGCGTCGCGGCTTTGGCGGCCGAGGTCGGCGAGGACGCCTATCTGCGGATCTGCTGGCGCCAGGGCACCAAGGGCGAGCTGGCCTCGCGCTTCACCGCGATCCGCGTGAAGCTCTGCAACATCAAGCTGCGCAGCGCCCACGCAGACGGCAATCTGCCGGTCCGGTGGCTGCTGGCGGAGTGGCCCGAAGGCAAGAGCGCCCCGACCGACTTCTGGATCAGCGACCTCCCCGACGACACGCCGATCGCGGACCTCGTCGCGCTGGCGAAGCTGCGCTGGCGGATCGAGCAGGACTACCGCGAGCTCAAAGACGCCCTCGGCCTAGACCACTTCGAAGGCCGCTCCTGGCCCGGCTGGCACCACCACACAACCCTCGTCTCCGTCGCGCACGGCTTCCTGACCCTGGAACGACTGCGGCGACCTCAACGCCGGGCGGCCGCCTGACCTCACTGTTCGAGGTCGTTCGGGAGCTGCAAACGCTCTTGGCCTGCTGGCACGGGACATGCCCGACCTGCCGCAGACGGCTGCCGCCCGACACCCCCTACCTCAACGACACCTAACGGAGCACTACTAGAACCCTGTGTTAATCGGCAAGAAGCCCTTGGTTAAGGGGTCGTTTCTGCGGTTCGCGACGGGTACGAGTGGTACTCGCAGATTTGTACGCTCGGACTGAGGGTCGGGAGTCCGACCTCTTTTCAGCCCCTCGATCACGTCGCCATGAAGCCCCGAGACCTTCCCGTGCCGGCCCTCTTCGTCGTCGAGACGAAGGACGGCTCGCCGGTCTGGGAGGCGAAGTGGCGCTCCAGCGGGGAGCAGGTCAAGCGCCGCCTCGGGCCGGCGTTGCTGCGGCGGCGCCCGGCCGACGATCGATCCGCCGGTGACGGCTGGCGGGCACGCTGGGAGGTCCCCGTCACGCGGAGCGGTCGACCGCAGCGCGGCAAGGACGGGACGCTCGGCGTCGACGAAGCCATCGCCCTCGCGGGCGAGCTCGTCGATCACGTCGAGGTGCAGCGTGCAGCTCAGCGCCGGGAGGCCGACCGCATCGCCGCCCTCGGCGGCCACGACCCGACGCTCGCCGAAGCCGCCGGGATCTGGCTCGACAACCGCGAGCGGGTCAAGGGGTTGCGCATCAGCACGCTGCGTGAGTACCGCTCGGTCGTGGACGTCCACCTCCTCACGTCGCCGCACCTGGCGGGCCCCATCGCCGGCATCACCACCGGGAAGGTCATCGACTGGCGCGACGAGCTCGACGCACGGCGCGACGAGGAGGGCGAGCGCATCGTCTCCCGGCGGACGATCAACAAGGCCCGCATGGTCCTCCACCGCATCTTCGAGTTCGCCTGCCGTCCGATCGACCAGAAGGGCTATGGCCTGCTCCTGAACCCGGTCAAGCACTGCGAGCCGCTCGGGGAGGAGCCCGCGCCCGAACGCGAGCCGCTCACGCCCGGCGAGGTCATGCTCGTCGTCGGCGCCCTGCGAGCCGGCAGTCACCGCGCCGCGCGCGCCCGCGGGGGCGCGACCTCCCGCAAGCCCGAGGCGCAGGTCGAGCGCGACCGCGAGAGCGAGCAGGACGCCGCCATGGTGATGCTGCTCGCGTTCTGCGGGCTGCGCGTGGGGGAGGCCGCGGCCCTCAGCTGGCGGCACATCGAGTTCGCCTCCTCCCGCCTGCGCATCGACCGCTCCTGGAATTCCACGAACCTCGTCGAGACCCCGACCAAGGCCGGCGAGGCCCGCTGGACCGTCGTCCCCGACCAGGTCGCCGCCGTCCTCGACGGTCTCTCGCGCCGCCCGTACTTCACCGGCCGCGACGACCTCGTCTTCTGCTCGGCGGTCGGCAAGCACGTCGACCTCCGCGCCTTCCGCCGCCGCTTCCGCGCCGCGTGCGAAGCCGCGGGGATCGACCGCCACATGCGCGTCCACGACCTCCGCCCCGGCGCGACCACCGACCTACGGAGCGTCTTCGACGCAGACGCCGTCCGCAAGCTCGTCGGACACAAGGACGCGCGGACCGCGCAGCGGTACGCGCACGCGCGCGATCAGTCGGACGCGGCGGCACGGTGGACGAAGTACCTCGACGACATGATCGGAGCGGGGGAGTGACGTTCACGACGTGGGTCCCGCCGCTTTGGACGAATCGACGGATACGGCGAGGTGATCCGAGCCTGGGACCGATGACCACTCCCCTTGACACGCCACACTCAGGGGCCGCGCAGGCGATGTTCGACGCCGTCGACAAGTCCGCGAGGGCATTACGACGGTCGCGGAGCACGCGACGTTCGTCGATGCCGACGAGTTAGCCGCGGCATTTAGATCGCCCGTGCCGCGACGTCGCGGCTACTCCCAGACGCGGACGTAGTCGATGCTCGTGGTGGCGGGAAGCGGGGTGGTGGCGGGGTCGAAGGCGTTGGTGCCGATGCCGAGCGCCTGGGTGAGGGCGATGATGAACGGCTGGTCGAACGGCTGGGGCTTGATGAGCGGCGATGCCGGGTTCCAGTCGTCGATGAGGCATGTCTGACCGTCGTAGATGATCTTCAGCGTGCTCGTCGTCCACTCAACCGCGTAGGTGTGGAAGGCGGCGAGGTTTGAGATCAGGCACGAGGTGTTGGTGACGTTCGGGTCGAAGGCGGCCGCGTTGTAGTGGATGTAGGGGATCGCGCGGTCGGGGTACTGGCTGTAGGCCTCGGCGATGTCGATCTCGCCTGAGCCCGGCCAGGCACCGTACTTGTACGGGTCCACGGGCCACAGCCACATGGATTCCTGCAGCCCGGCGACGGTCGCGGCGGGGAGCTTGGCGCGGACCTCGAAGCGGCCGTAGGCCTGTCCGAAGCGGCCGTAGGTGGAGACCATGCCGCTGGTGTACTGCGTGGTGAAGTTCCCGTAGGGGTCGGTGCAGGTGAACGGCGCCGCCTCCTTGCGGGCGGTGAGGTTCAGCGTCCCGCCGGCGACGGAGATGTTGTTCGGGCTGTTGACGAAGCACGCGGTGAGGCCGCTCGTGTAGCCGCTGTTGGCCGTCTCCTGGGCGATCCACTTGGACCCGTCCAGGCTCGTCCCGCCGAACTCGTCGTCGAAGGTGCACGTCCACGCGCTGCCGCTGCTCTTGTAGATCGTCGTCCCGCAGGTCGGGGCGGACGGCTTGGTGGGCTTGCCGGCGGCCTGGGCGCTCGAGGGAGCGCCGGCCGTGGCCACGCCGGCGGCGAGCAGGAGGCACAGCGCGGAGCGGCGGAGCGAGAAGTTCACGGGTGGTCCATTCGGTTTGGTGCTGCGGGGATGTCCCGACGCGCACCGGAGGTGACGATCTGCTTGTTGGGGCTTCGGCACCGCCGGTCCCATCCTTGAGCGTGCGGCCGAGCGGGCGCCGGCACCGAGCGCGGTCCGGCGCCGCGCGCGCATCCCCTAAGGCGGGCATCTTGTCGGATTCGGATCCTCGCTCTGCAACTCCCGCTGCCGCATCTCGGTCGCCGTCCGCCTCCCGGCGCGGGGGACCGCACGGCGGCGTTCTGGACGTTCGTTTGATCTGGGAAGTTGGGGCTGACCGAGCCCAGCGGCCCGTGTTGTCTGGCTTAGAGGCTTGTCCTCGGACCTACCCGATCAAGGCAAACCCGTTGCGAGGCGGGGACGCAAAGCCAGGGGTCTTCCACGGACGGAAGGCCGCCCAGTTGCCCAGGAGGCATCCATGTACCGCACGACGCTCACCACCATCGCCGCGACCCTCTCGGTCGCGCTCACGCCCGCCGCCGCGTTCGCGGCTGGGATCCCGGCCGGGTTCACCGCCGGCCCGCCCGCATTGGCCACGACCGCTGCGCCGTCGGGCACCCCGACCGCGACGAGCAACCCCGGTAGCGCGTACGTGCCGTCGGGCACGCCGACCGCCGACAACCACCCGACCGGGACGAGCAACCCGGGTATGAGCCACAAGCCCGCCGGCACGCCGGGGCCGAACGCGTCGGCCTCGAGCAAGGCGAAGGCCTACGGCACCTACTGCAAGGGTGAGAGCAAGCAGCCGGTCGACGGGCAGACCGGCACGCCGTTCAGCAAGTGCGTCACCGCCATGGCCAAGCTCGCCTCGGGCGTGACGAGCAACCCCACCAGCGCCTGCAAGTCGCTGAGCAAGAAGCACGTCGCCGGTCAGCACGGGACCGCGTTCAGCCAGTGCGTGAAGGCCGCCGCGAAGCTCGCCAAGGATCAGGCCGTCACGACCCCGGACCCGAGCACCGACCCGGCGCCCGCGACCGACCCGACGACGGACCCGGCCCCGACGGACCCGACGACGGCCACGAGCCGCCGCTGAGCAACGGCCTGTCGGCGGCGACCCCCGAAGGGTCGCCGCCGATCGCCGTGCGGTTCAACTCCACCTACGCGATGACGTCCAGCACCGACATCACCGAGGGCCTCACGATCGCCTATCAGCCGATGGTCGATCTGCAGACCGGGCGACCGTGGGCGTACGAGGCGCTCCTGCGCCCAGAGTCGGCCTCGCCGTCCGCGTGGCTTGCGAAGGCCCGCCGCGAGGGCGCCGGCCCGGTGGCCGAGGCGCTGGCGATCACGCTGGCCCTCCGCGGCGGTCGGCCACCCGGCGGCGCGCTGCTGGCGGTCAACGTCAGCGCCTCAGCGTTGGCCTCCGACGCGGTGCAGCGGATGCTGCCTCGTGATCTGTCGGGGCTCATCCTGGAGATCACCGAGAACGAGCTCGTGCTGCACGGCTCCTCGATCCAGACCCACTTGGACGACCTCCGTGGCCGAGGAGCCTTGATCGCGGTCGACGACGCCGGCGCGGGGTACGCGAGCCTCAGGCAGGTGATGCTGCTGCGCCCCGACATCATCAAGCTCGACCGCGAGCTCGTGTCCGGCGTGCACCTTGACCCGGCGAAGGTTGCGCTCATCGAGGCCCTCAGCCGCTTCGCTGTGCGCACCGGCGCGATGCTCTGCGCCGAGGGCATCGAGCACGAGGACGAGCTCGCCACGCTCGCCGACCTCGACGTGCCGATCGGCCAGGGCTTCTACCTCGCCCGCCCCCACGCCCGGTGGCCGACCGTCGCGCCGATGGCCGCGCTGGCCTGCCGGGAGGGCCTGGCCTCGGCGCTGCGCCACGGCGACCGGCCGCTCGGCGACCACGTCCAGATCCTGCAGGAGGCGCTCGCCGCCCGGCTGAGCAACTGCACCTCCCTCGCAGACCTCAACGCTACCCTTCCCCAGCTGCAGCTGCTGCTGCAAGCCGACGGCCTGAGCATCTCCCGCCTCGAGGACCCGGGCGGGGACCCCTACCTGCAGACCTGCGCCGGGTCCGTCTGGGAGGACGAGCCCTGCTATCGCGTCGCCGACTACCCGACCACGGGCGCGTTGCTGCGGACCGGAGACGCCGCCCAGGTCCTGCGTGGGGATACCGGCGCCGACGAGCACGAGCTGCAACTGCTGCACACCAACGGCCTGGCCGCACTGATGATGATCCCGCTGCGCGCCTGCGGACAGGCCGTCGGGCTGCTTGAGGTCTTCAGCAGTGAGGACCGGCCCTGGACCCGCCAGCAGCTCACGCTCGCGCGCACGGTCGCGCACCATCTCGCCACGCTCCTGCGTCATCTCCCCGCTCACGCTCAGGCGCGAGCGGTCGGGCATTCCGGGCACCCCCGGCTGACCACCTTGCGGGCGCTTCCCGCCATCGCCGCAAACGACACGACCGGGAAGGCCTGACCCGCCGCCCGAGCCTGTTCGGGCCCGTTGACACCGACCAAAGGCAAACCCGTCGCGAGGCGGGGACGCAAAGCCAGGGACCTCACCACGGTGAGGCGGCCCAGCCGCTCATGACCCTCCACCCCCCTCCAGCCCCCCACCCTCCATCCACCCGCCGTCGTGATGAGGCCGGCTTCACGCTCGTCGAGCTCCTCGTCACGATGCTCGTCGGCGTGGTGATCCTCTTCGCCGTGCTGTCGCTGCTGGACGGCTCGGCCGTGCACGAACTCGCCGTGGCCGGAAGGGTTGCCGGGACCGACGACGCTGACCAGACGATCGCCCGGATCGGCGACGACGTGCGCCAGAGCTTCGCTGTCGCCCCGTGGACCAGCAGCCCGACGACGCCGAGCGACACGCTCGATCTGCAGGTGCTGACCCGCCAGTCGGACGGGGCGATCGCGCTTCACACGATCCGGTGGGACTGCGCCGCGCCCGCCGGTGCCGCGACGTGGGCATGCGTACGACGTGACCTCACTGCCGGGACTGCCGACCAGCCGGCCCCGGGGCAGTTCACCGTCTCCGGGGTCAGCGCGTTCACCGTGCTCGCCCCCGTCAGCGGGGCCGGCGGGCTGCCGAGCGTCCGGGTGCGGCTGTCGGCGCCGATCGCCTCGCGGCCGGCCACCGTCGACTTCGACACGACGTTCGTGCCGCGCAACTGCCAGACCATCCCGCTGACCGTCGGGAGTGACTGCCCATGGCCATGAGACGCGTCCGGGGTGAGGCGGGGTTCGGGCTGATCGAGGTGCTCGTCTCGATGCTCGTCCTCGGCCTCGGGATCCTCCCGGCCTACGAGGTGTTCACCCGCGGGCACCAGACCGCCGCGACCTCGCAGAACATCCAGATCGCCTCCGACGTGGGCACTGCGGCGATCGAGCAGCTCCGCGCCCGGCCGTGGTCGACGCTCAGCACCGCCGCCGTCCGCCACACCGCCCCGCCCGCCGATGCGGTGGATCCCGGCCGCGTGAGCAACGGCTCCTACACGTTCACCGACAGCACCGGCACCCAGGTCACCGAGCCGCTGGTGCCGTACTCCACGGACCCGACGGCACCGGCGGATTACGAGCGCTTCGTGGTGCAGACCGACAAGGGTCCTCGGACGTTCGATGTGTGGCGCATTGTCAGTTACCGCCAGGAGAGCTGCCCGGTCCTTGACCTCAGCCGGCTCGCGGACACCATCACCAGCGTCCAGGCCGCGATCGCCGCGCTCACCGCCTCCAGCGGAACCCAGAACTTCCTCTACCAGCTCGTCGGGAGCACCGGCACCGGCGGCCTCTTGGCGAAGATCGTGACCGACACCACCGGTGCGCAGGCCAAGCTCACCTCGACGGTGCTGGCCCTGCTCGGATCAACGCTCGGCGCCAAGACGCAGGCCGCGCTCAGCACGAGCCTGGATGCGATCCAGGGCGGGACGGCGCCACTGCAGACCGCGGTCGCCGGGCTGCGCAGCGCGCTCACCAGCCTCTCAAGCGGCCTTGACCCGCTACGGCAGAAACTCACCGCGGGAACCACCACAGCGGGACTCACCGGCACGCGCGTTGATCTGTGCCAGCTCCCGGACAGCACCACCCTCCCGGACCTGCGCGACCTCGCCGCCATCAGCCAGGCGCTCCCGACCCTCACCACCCAGCTCGCCACCCTGACCTCGACCTCGACGACGCTGGATCAGAAGGTCACCGACCTCTCGAGCTCGCTCGATAACGTGGTGCTCGGCGTGGCCGACAGCCTGCTGAGCACGATCTCCTCCCAGGACGACGCGGTCACCGCCGCGGCCGGCTCGGTCACGCTCAGCGGCAGCCTCGGCGTCAGCGCCGCCGACGGGCGCACCGTCACCGCGACCGTGAGCACCCAGACGAGCGTCGACCTCGGCACGCTCGCCAGCACCCAGACCGACCGCGCGAGCGCGCTGCTCGCCGTGCTGAACACCGGCAGCGCCCACAACACCGTGCGCGTCAGCATCGCCGTCCGGCCCGTCTCAAGCAGCCCCGACATCGGGCCCCGCAACTACATCTGGCTGACCACCGTCATCACCAACCCCGACGCCCACCTGTTATGACCCGCAGGCCCACGTCCTCGAGCACTGATGCGGGGTTCACGATGGTCGCGACGATGATCGTCCTGTCGATCGTGCTGCTGCTCGCCGGGACCGCGATCGCCGTCGCCGTCTCCGGCCTGCAGCGAGCGACCCCCGCCCGCGACAGCGAGAAGGCCCAGGCCGCCGCCGATGCCGGCGCCGACATCGCCGGCTACCGCATGAGCAAGACCCTGATCGCCCCCGAGAGCGACGGCCTGCTCGGCCTCGCCACCGGCACGCTGCGCACCCTCGGCTGCGTCGGCGTGCAGATGAACGACGCCAGCACCACCAGCATCCCCGCCCAGCCCGCCACCACCGCGACCGTCAGCACCCCGCTGGCCACCCTCAGCACCACCACCGCCGGGGTCCAGGTCGCGCCGATCTCCGCGGGCAACAACTTCTGCCAGATGACCACTGAGCAGCCCCTCTCCGACGGCGAGTCCTACCGCTACGCGATCTCCACCACGATCACCCTCCCCAGCACCGTCGCCGCCTCCACGAGCATCCCGGCCGGGCAGCTGATCGTCCGGCAGGTCTCCGCGATCGGCCACGCCGGCCACACCTACCGGCGCGTGATCGTCTCCTACTGGCTGAACCTCAGCACCCCTACCCACCCGTTTGTGCGCCGCCACTACACCCGCTGCCCGCCGCTGCCCGCCGGCGCGACGGACCCCTTTGCCAGCTGCCCCACCAACCCGGGATACTGACCCCGATGCCGACCCGGCGCCTGCACTCGCGCGACTCGCCCCGTTCGGTGCAGATGCGGACTGACTTCAGCGCGTGCGGGGTGTTGTCGATACATGGGACGTGGCCGTGAGCCCACCACACACCCTCCCCTCGCCGACGGGCCTGCTCGCCCGGCGCCTACCCGTGCGCTCGAGCGCGGTCCGGGCGGACTGCACGCTGTTCTCGCAGGTCTACCGCGAGCACCATCAGGACCTGTACCGGTACATCCGCTCGATCCTCCGCGACCCGGCCGACGCCGAGGATGTCCTGCAGAGTGTGATGGTCAAGGCGATCGTCGCGCTCCAACAGGAGGACCGCGACTTCGAGCTGCGTCCGTGGCTGTTCCGGATCGCCCACAACGAAGCGATCAACCGCATCCGCCAGCAGCGCCCGACGAGCGAACTGGACACCACACACGCCAGCAAGGGCCCGCCGACGAGCGACATGGTCGCCGACCGCGACCGCCTCAAGCAGCTCTGGAGCGACCTGACGCTGCTCCCCGACCGCCAGCGCCAGGCGCTCGTGCTGCGCGAGCTCAGCGGCCTCTCCCACCAGGAGATCGCCAAGGTCCTGGACTGCGCCCCGACCGTGGTCAAGCAGACGATCTTCGAAGCCCGCACCGCCCTGGCCGAGCTCGCCGAAGGACGCGCGATGCAGTGCGATGAGATCCAGCGCAAGCTCTCCGACGGCGACGGCCGCGTCCGCCGCGGCCGGCGTATGCGCGGCCACCTCGCAAGCTGCTCCGCCTGCCGTCACTTCGACCTCGCGCTCACCGCACGGCCCCAGGAGCTCGGCGCCCTCTTCCCCGTTCTGCCCGTTGCCGCGAGCGCGGCGCTGCTCGGCCACCTCTTCCACACCGGCGGCGCCGCCGCCAAGGGCGGCGCCCTCACCGCCGGCGCCGGCGGGGCCGCCGGAACGACCAGCACCGTCGCCGCCGCCATCACCACCAAGATGGCCGTCCTGGCCGCGACGGGCGTCGCCGCCGCCGGGGCCACCGGCGTCGCGGTCCATCACCACGCCACGACCCACCCGGCGCCGCGGACGTCCATCAGCTCCAACGGACCCGCCAACACGGCCGGGCACCGCGCCGCGACCTCCGGTCCTGCAGCCACGCCACCGGCGACCGCGGGGACGAGCCGCCGCGCAGCCTCCAGCCGCGCGTCCGGACCGACGACGGCCGGCGGCGACTCGACCCACAACATGCCGCAAGCGCACAACAGCGCGACGGGCGCCCCGTCGCAGACCACGGCCGCACATCAGCCCTCCGCGTCGCCGACGAGCGTCCCCGCCGCCCAGCGTCCCGCGCCGACGCGGATACGCCCGGTCACCGCGACACCTTCGGCGCCCGCCCCGACGACCGTGACGCGCCCAAATACCGCGACACGTCCGCCGACGAGCACCGGAACGGCAGCAGCGCCGACGACGACCGCGCGTCCGCTCACCACCACAGGGCCGACCGCCGCACCGACGACACCCACAACCACCGCGCCCGTCCCGTCGTCATCCACAACCACAACGCCGACGGCATCTGCGAGCGCCCCGACCACCACTTCCACGACCGCACCGACCACGCCCACCGTCCCGACCAGCGGCGGTGGCAGCGGCACAGCCCCTCGCTCCGGCCCCGGGGCCGGCGGCACCGCGGCCGGCTGACCGAGTCCGTCCGCACGGCGTCCCGACGCCCCCCGGGGCCGATCAGGGCGCGAGCAACGTCACGTGCGCAGTAAACGTCTGCCCGCCGAGCACGACCACGACCCGGAAACGGATCCGCCCTACCCGGCGCAACGCGCGAAGCCCACTCCTGGCGAGCTTGGCCTTGGCCAGCACGTGGCCCGTCGAGGACGCAATGAACCGCACCGGGCCGACCCGGACTCGCCTGCGGACGGCGCCGACCCTCAGCTGCTTCACGCTGCGCAGCGCGAACGTCCCGCCGCTCGACGGCGTCGCCCTGAAGCGGTAGCGGAACCGGCCGTGAGCGGACACGCGCAAACGCCGCGGCGAGGAGGCGAACCCGGCCGTGGGCGAAGGGGTCGTGGTCGCGCCAGCGCCGCCGGTCGTCGTCGATCCACCGGTCGTGCTCGCCTGCCCGCCGGAGGTGGTGGTACTCGTCGTCGGCGAGGTCGTTGTGCTCGTGGTCGTCGTGCCCCCGGTCGACGTTGACGTGGTGCCAGTGCTCGTTGTCGTGGTGCTCGCCGCCTGCACGATGACCGTGCCGGTCATCCGCGGGTGGACCTCGCAGTAGAAGCCGAAACTCCCGGCACTCGCGAACGTCCGGTCGTACGTCCACGAGGAGCTCAGCGGCGTGACCGCCGCGGCCTCACCGTCGAAGCGCAGGTTGTGCGTGCCGTCATCGGTGTCGGAGAAGTGCACCGTGTCGCCCGCGGTGACGGTGACGGTGCTCGGACTCCAGGTGTTCGAGCTCGTCGCGCGAATGGTTGGCGTGGAGGCGAGCGCCGGCAGCACCGCGCAGGCAAACCCGAGCACCGCGACGACCACAAGCACCGGCCAGGACCGAAAGCGGCCGACGTCATCAGACCGAGAGAACGACATATCCCCTCAACAACGCCGAGCACCCAACGTTGGAAGGATTTCCCGCGATCAACAGGCGCCGGCGGTGCCCGGTACGCCGGGCGCCGCCGACACGGTCGGTGCTAGAACGCGCCCACGCCGTTGGGGGTGCCGAGGCCGGTCGGGCCGTCGAAGCCGGTCGTCGCGGTGCAGAGGTAGCTCCCGCCGCAGGTGCCGTTGCTCCCCGAGGTCACGTCGAACAGATCGCTCGTGTGGAGGTACGGGTAGGAGCCGTCGCTGACCGTGTTGCCCGCGAGGGCGTACACCCCGGCGATCACGGGCGCCGACACGCTCGTGCCGCCGAACACGAGCCAGCCACCCGATCCGCGGAAGGAGTCGTAGACCGCCACGCCGGTGTTGGGGTCGGCGACCGCCGAGACATCCGCGACCGTCCGCTTCGAGCAGCCGGTGTCCTTCTGCCACGAGGGCTTGGCGATGTACGCCGAGCAGCCGCTGCCGGCGCCCGACCAGGCCGTCTCGGCCCAGCCCCGGGTGCTCGCGGCCCGCTTCAGCGACGTGCCGCCGACGGCGGTGACGTACTGCGAGGCGGCGGGGAACTCCACGCCGTACCCGTTGTCACCCGAAGACACCGTGACGGCGATCCCGGGGTGGTTGTAGTGGGACTGGTCGGTGACCTCGGAGGCGTACTCGCTGCCGCCGTAGCTGTTGGAGATCGTGGAGGCCCCAAGCGCCGCGGCGGTGTCGACCGCCGTGCTCAGGTTGGCGAAGCTGTTGGTCTTGGCCTCGACCAGCAGGATCTTGCAATTCGGGCAGACCGCCGACGCCATGTCCACGTCAAGCGAGATCTCCTGCGCCCACCCGCCGTCAGCACGGGGGTAGGAGCCCTGCACCCCGGCCTGGTTGACCTTCTTGAAGCAACCGTTTGCGGTCGTGCACGGCGACAGTCCGTACTGCGCGCGGTAGACCCCGAGGTCTGACTCGGCGTTCGGGTCGTCGTAGGCGTCGACGATCGCGATCGTCCGCCCCGCACCCGCCGTGGCCGACGGCAGCACGTACGCGGCCTGCAGGTCGGCCGGCCCGTAGCCCGACGGCGTCGCGGTGGCCAGCGGCGCGCCCGACCCGTCGGTCACGACCTGGGAATCGCAGTGCGCGAACCCGGCCGGCGCTCCGGGACAGACCGCCTTGTGCGCCACCCCCTGCGCCGACGGCGCCGCGACCGCGGCCGAGGCCGAGGCCAGGGAGAGGATGAGAGCGGCGACGGCCGTTCGGCCGGTACGACGAGCGGTGACGAACATGTGAAGACCCCAGGGTGGAAGCTACGACGCAGGCCCAGCGACCTGGCTCTGACAGCCATCGGCAGAAACTGTGCTGGGCTTGAGCCCGCTGCCGGGGGCGTTGCCGACGCCGTGCGCGACGGCCCACCGCAGGGTCATGAGCGGCTCCGACGGCGCGGAGGTGCGGCGCACCGACCGGAGCCACTCATGTCCTCAGCCGCCGCTGAGAGGCAGGCGACCGCGCTTGCGGCGTAGCGGGGGTTGCCGCAGAGCGGTCGGTGCATCCAGGGGCGGCCGAACGGCCTTTACGTGCTCGCGCGGCCACCCAGGATCTCAGCTTCCGGGCTTGCCGGTGGGGTGCGACGGCGGGGTCGGGCGGTCGTTGTGCATGGTGCGCGCGTCGGTGCGGGCGTGGGTGACGACGCTCGTGACGTAGCTGCGGATCGAGGCCGGCATGCGGTCCGAGAAGCGGCTGAGGATATCCGCCAGCGTTCCGTGCTCGGCCGTGACCGCGTCGTAGGCCTTGGCCAACCCCGGCTTGGCCGCGTCCGGGGTGGACGAGGCGCTGAGCAGCTCCTTGAGCTTGTCGGCGGCCGTGGTCTGGCCGTTGACGTCGCTCTTGAGCGCCGTGGCAAGAACCTGCTTGTTCTCCGGGGTCACCGCGTCGCTGACCAGCGCCTTGGCGTCGGCGGTGATCTCACCGGAGCGATCGGTCGAGAGCGCCTGCACCGCGTGCGCAAGTCCCGTCTGCGCCTGCGGCGGTGCGGTGAGCGTGACCGCGGTGAGGACGGCGATCGCCTTGTCGCGGCCCTTGGTGTCCGTCAGCGCGGCCTGCGCGACCTTGCTCTGCACCGCGCCGTGCGTGCGCGGCAGCAGCTTGGCGAGCTTGACGATGTTGACGTCCTGCTGCTCTGCGACAGCGGCCTCCGCGTCGGCTGCGAGCGCGCGGTCGGCGGCCCCGGTCGACGCGTGACGCGCCTGGGCAGCGGCCGAGCGAGCCAGCCCCATCTCCTTGCGGCTGCTCGTGAACGCCGACGTGCCGCGGGTCACATCGCCGCCCTTGAACAGGCTCAGCGCATGGGTGAGCGCGCTGTCGGCCTTGCTGGTGTGGCTCATCGCGGCGTCAACGCCGGTCTGCACATCGGCGGCCGACGCCCCGGCCGGAACAGCGAGCGCCGCGACGGCGGCGACGGACATAAGAGATGACTTGCGCATCTTCACTCCTTGACTTAGCACTGCAGGTTGACCCTTCTCAAGTAGTACAACGGGCCAAGAGCGGCAAGGTTGGGTAGACCGCTTGCCGCTGGACCGGGCGACCCTCGCCCGGCGATCCACGAGGCACCGGAGGGGTCCTCACCTTTTGGCGGCCGGTGGTGTTGACGGGCTGGGCAGCCGAGCCGGAGCGGGGACCGCCCGGGGCCCGACGACGCACGAGATCTCGCGCACGGCCTTCCCCTCGCGTGCAGGCAGCCGGACCGGGCGTCGCCCGGCTTGAGGCAGATAGTTCTTCGCGAGCTCGGGCTGAAGCGATGGCGGGTTCGTGAGGGCGCGGTCGTCACCGGCTCGCATACGAGCACGCGGCGGAGCCGTCTCTACCTGGCTGAGAAGGCGGCTACGTCAGGCTGCGCGCGTCGCCGCGCGAAGTGCTTCAGCGGCGACTGCGCTGACGTCGGTGTCCTTGGGTGCAGCGCGGAGCTCGAGCGCGCGGAGCGTCTCGCCGGCCATCGGGATGCGGCCGCTCGCCGGGTCGAAGAAACGGACGAGGAGGTTCACCATCATTGCCTTGCCGACGCCGGTTGGCCCGACGATCGCGACCGTCTCACCCGCAGAACCGGTGGCCGGCCTTGTAGGAGAAGCTCAGACCCACGGCAGCAAATCGGATCGCACCTTCATCGCGCGCGCAGGAGCACGGTGCGCCGTGCCGTCGCCGTCGTGCCGTCCAGGGTCCTCGCGCTGAGGGACACGCGGAGGGCCAGGTGGCCGCCGCGGGTCAGCGCACGGCGGGCACGCGCGTCCAGCGCGAGGCGCACCGTGAGCGTCGTGACGGGGACGTCGCGCCGAACTGCGGTCGCGACGGTGCGCCCGCGTCCATCCCGGATGCGCAGGCGCAGCGTGTCCAGCGGTCGCCGCACCGTGACACGGGCCCGTGCAGCCGAGCTCCCGGCCTGCGCGACGGTGAACGACGCGACCGCGGCGCCTGTTCCCCGCGCGCCGTTGCTCGAGGTGGACCCGGTACCGCCGATCGTGCCGGTGGCGCCGCTCGCAGTCCCGTTGTTGCCGCCGCCGCCGCCGCTGCCGCCGCTCGTGCCCGGGCCGGAACCAGTCGGCAGGGCCGGGGGCGGCGGGGGCGGCGCCAGGTCGTAGGAGATGGCGTAGGTCGGATCGTCGCCGCCCGAGTCCATCGCGATGACGTAGCGGCCCGCCTCCGGAAACGTCCAGTCGAACGTCTCCTCGGAGTAATCGTCGGTCACGGGGCCGCTACCGGCCCCGCTGCCCTCCCCACCGAGCTGCCCGCCGTCGAGGTCCAGCAGCGACGCGTACACCGGACAGCCGGTGAGGTCGAGGGAGAGACACGGCGAGACCGTGTTGCGTAGGTCGAACCGGTAGGTCGTCCCCGGCGTCGGGATGTCGAAGAGGAGGTAGTCCACGTCCGTCTCGCTGACAAACCGGCCGTCGTAGACCGTCCCGGGCCCGATCGGGCCGTAGCCCGTGGCGATCGTGTCCGCCGGGACGCCGCCAACATCTGCAGCAGCCAGCGCGCTGCTCGCGAGAAGGACAAGGACAGCGGATGCGCCCAGCAACCGCCGGGTCCCTCTCATACGGCGCGGCCCGCCGGCACGGTCCGGAGCTCGCCCGGCACCCCGCGCCCTCGCGCGGGGCGCGGCATGACCGGGCCGGGTTGCAGAGCCCGAACCCGGGGTGCCAGCGGACTGCGCCGGACGGCGCGCACCACGATCGTGACGGCCCCCAAGAGGACCGCGGCGCCGCCGCCGAGGATGACCAGCGGGATCAACACCGCCACACTGAGGCCCCAGATCACGAGCCGCAGGAGCTGCTGGAGGGAGGTCCGGCGCTGAAGAGAAAGCATCAACAAGGAGGGACGGTCAGGGGCACGTGCTGACAACGCACAACACCAGCAAAGGTTGGTCGTACATCCCACGCGGGACGATCAGCCAGCTTCAAACGGGCGACTCGTCCCGCGGCAAGATATTCCGCACCGTCGGCAGGCTCGAGGAGGCTCGCCGGCACCAAGCCCCTCACGGCGAACGGCCCCGGAAAGCGGTGCGCATTCCTTGGGAACACACGGTCGCGAGCGGCCCCGCCGGCGGTGAGGTGCGGGGTGCCGGACGGAGCCACTCGTGGCCACAGCCGCCGCTGAGAGGCGGGCGGCCGCGCTCGCGGCACTTCGGGGGATGCCGCGGAGCGATGGGTACATCCCAGGGGCCGGCCGGCCGGCCGGGCGACGGCGTGCGGTGCCCGGTCGGCCAGCCCGCGGACGTCAGCTTCCGGGCCTGCCGGACGGATGCGACGGCGGGGTGGGGCGGTTCTCGTGCATCGTGCGCGCGTCGGTGCGGGCGTGGGTGACGATGCTCGTCACGAAACTGCGGATCGAGGCGGGCATGCGGTCCGAGAAGCGGCTGAGGATGTCCGCGAGGGTGCCGTGCTCGGTGCTCACCGCGTCGTAGGCCTTGGACAGACCGGGCTTGGCCGCGTCCGGGGTGGACGACGCACCGAGTAGCTGCTTGAGCTTTGCGGCGGCCGTGGTCTGGCCGGTGATGTCGGCCTTGACCGCGGTGGCGAGCGTCTGCTTGTTGGCCGGCGTCACGGCGTCGCTCACCAGCGCCTTGGCGTCGGCAGTGACCTCCCTTGAGCGATCGGTGGAGAGCGCCTGCACAGCATGCGCCAGACCGGCCTGCGCCTGCGAAGGAGCCGCGAGCGCGACGGCGGCGAGGACGGCGAGCGCCTTGTCGCGGCCGGTGGTGTCCGTCAGGGCGGTCTGCGCGACCTGGTTCTGCACCGTGCCGTGCGTGCGGGGGAGCAGCTTGGCGAGCTTCACGATGTTTGCGTCCTGCTGCTCGGCGACGGCGGCCTGCGCCTCGGCGGCGAGGGCGCGGTCAGCGGGGGTGCTTGCGGCATGGCGGGCCTGGGCGGCGGCCGAGCGACCGCCTGCTCCTGCGGCTCGCCCTCAGCGCCGTGATCGTCATCGGCGCCGTGATCCTCGCGGTCCGCGCCTCGCGCCGGCTCCGGTAGCCGAGCGCCACCGCTCGCCCCAGCGCCGTCGTCGCCCCCATCGCGGTACGCGAACGCACGCCATGACGCGCGCGTGTACGCCAGATCGCGAAGTGGTACTCGCAAGCGGTACTCGCACTCAAACCCGCCCGATCTACCCCACCTGGACCAAAAGAAAAGCCCCGCTTTTGCGGGGCTTTCCTACAAGCGGGAGACGAGGCTCGAACTCGCGACCCTCAGCTTGGGAAGCTGATGCTCTACCAACTGAGCTACTCCCGCGTGGGGCGGATGCTAGCGCGCCGCGGCGGGACCCGCCTCACCGGTCTGGACCGCCCACAGGCCGGCGTAGCGGCCACCGGCGGCCACGAGCTCGTCGTGCGTCCCGGCCTCCACGACGCGGCCGGCCTCGAGGACGTGGATGCGGTCGGCGTGACGGACGGTGGAGAGGCGGTGGGCGATGACGATCGTCGTGCGGCCGTGGCTCACGGTCTGCAGCGAGCGCTGGATCGCGGCCTCGGTCTCGGTGTCGACGGCGGCGGTCGCCTCGTCGAGCAGGAGGACGGCGGGGTCGCGGAGGATGGCGCGCGCGAGGGAGAGGCGCTGGCGCTGGCCGCCGCTCATCCGCATGCCACGCTCGCCGACGAGCGTGCCCAGTCCGTCCGGCAGCGCGGCGACGAACTCGAGCGCCTCGGCCGCGGCGAGCGCGCCGCGGACCTGCTCGTCGCTCGCGCCCGGGCGGCCGTAGCCGACGTTCTCGCGGATCGTGCCGCTGAAGAGGAAGACGTCCTGCGCGACGTACCCGAGCGCGCCCCGGAGCGACTCGAGCCGCAGCCGGGGGAGGGCGACGCCGTCGAGCGACACCGTCCCGCTCGTCGGATCCTCGAGCCGGAGCAGGAGCTTGACGAGCGTCGACTTCCCCGCCCCGGTCGGCCCGACGATCGCGTGGGTCTCGCCGGCGGGGACGTCGAGCGTGACGCCGCGCAGCACCTCGACCTCCCCGAGGGAGTGGTAGGAGAACCGCACGTCGTTTAGCCGCACCGCGCCCGCGACGGGCGTCGCCAGGGTCTCCTCGCCGCCGACGATCCGCGCGGGCACGTCGAGCAGGTCGAGGATCCGCCGCGTCGACGCCATCCCGCGCTGGTAGAGGTCGAGGACCTCGCCGAGCTGCGTCAGCGGCCACAGCAGCCGCTGCGTCATGAACACGAGGACGCTGAACGCGCCGACCTCGAGGTGGCCGTCGAGCGCCGCCTTCCCGCCGACGACGAGCGTCGTCGTGAACCCGGCGAGGATCGCCATCCGGATGAGCGGGACGAACGCGCTCGAGACGCGGATCGCCTCGCGGTTCGCGTCGCGGTAGGCGAGCGACGCGGCGCTGATCCGGGCGACCTCGCGGTCCTCCGCGGTGAACGACTTGATCGTCGCGAGCCCGGCGAGGTTGTTCGCCAGGACCGCCCCGACCGCGCCCGCCCGGTCGCGGACCGTCGCGTAGAGGGGCTCGAGCCGCCGCTGGAACGCGAGCGACCCGAACGCGATGACCGGGATGGGGAGGAACGCGAGCAGCGCGAGCAGGGGCGAGATGACGACGAACACGAGCCCGACGAGCACGACGTTCATCACCGTGAGGATGAGGCGGTTCGCGCCGACGTCGAGGAAGCGCTCGAGCTGGTTGACGTCGTCGTTCAGGACCGCGAGCAGGTCGCCGGTCTCGCGGTCCTCGAGCGCCCCGAGCTCGAGCCGCTGCACGTGCGCGTAGGCGTCCATGCGCGCCTCGTGCTCGATCGTCTGCGCGAGCGATCGCCACCCGATGGCGGCGAGGTACTCGGTCACCGACTCGAGGGCCCAGACGACGACGTTCACGAGCGCGAGCACGACGAGCTGGTGGAAGCGGTCGTCGACCCCGAAGACGCTCGACACGATCGACCCGCGGCCGCGGACCACGACGTCGACGGCCACGCCGATGAGCAGCTCCGGCGCGATGTCGAAGGCCTTGTTCGCGACGCTCCAGCCGGTGGAGACGAGGGCGGCGCGCCGGTGCCCGGACGCGTAGCGGATGAGCCGGCGCAGCGGTGGCGCCTCGGCCGCCGGGGCCGGGGCCGGGGCCGCCGCAGGCGGGGTGGGGGACACGTCGGTCACGGCGCGCAGTGTGGCAGCCGCGTCACGCCGCACTCCGCACGAACGCCTCGCCATCCGGGCGCCTCGCGCGCGTCACCCGACCGCCGCCCCCTTGCGCCGGTTGCAGTCGCCGCACAGCACCTGGAGGTTCTCGGCGGTCCCGGCACCGCCGAGGCTCACGGGGATGACGTGGTCGAACTGCAGCTCGAAGCGCGAGCCGCACTCGACGCAGGCTCCGCCGTCCCGCTCGAAGACGGCGACGCGCACGGCGCGGGGGATCGGCTCGCGGCGCCCGGGCGGCGGCGCGCCCTCACGCGCGGCGGCGGCGTGCGCCCGCTCGAGCCGGCGCCGGTCGCGGGCCTCGCGCTCGCGCACGAGCGCGAGGACGTCGTCCGCCGACAGCCCCGACGCCTCCCGGTAGAAGCGCTCCTCGAAGAGCCAGTAGCGCCCGGCGCCGTCGTCGACGACGAGCACCGGCTCGGCCTGCGCGGCCGCGAGCAGGGCCCGGACCGCGGGCGTCCGCCACTCGGCCGCCGACGTGCGCGTCCCGACCTGCAGCCGCCAGCGCCGCCCGAGCGCGGTGCGGCGGTGGCAGACGATCTCGGCACCAGGGACCTCTCGGAGCATCCCGCCGGTCTACCGTCGGGGCCCGACGGCACGCACGCATCCTTGCGGGCGCGCGCATCCTGCGGCGGTCCGCGCGCCTCAGGCTCCCGGCAGCGAGGACCCGGCGAAGAGGAAGAACCAGACGCCGAACACGATCATCGCGAGGGCGACGCTCACGACCATGACGACGTCGAGCACGGTGCGCGGGTGGCCCGCGTCGCGCTCACCCCGCATCGACCGGTGCCACGGAAGGGTGACGCGCACCTCGGGGGTCGTCCGGGTGACGCGCCCGTAGTACCGGTTGAGGCTGCCGAGGAGCTTCCCGACGACCATCATCGACGCCGGGATCGCGACGAGCAGCAGGACATACGGACCCATCGACGGCTGCGTCGACTTCTGCGACTGCGACACGACGTAGATCCAGCCGAAGGGGATCCCGAGCCACATGAGGATGCTGCCGACCGCCATCACGGCGATGAGCGCGACCGCGAGAAGCCTGTTGTGCGTCCCCAGCATCGGACAAATGTTACGGCATCGTCCAATGTCGTGCGACCGCCCCGCGGGGTCGCCGGAGGCGCCGGCGGCTACCAGGCCTGACGGGTGCCGCAGACCGGGCAGGCGACGCTCGTGGAGACCGCCGCCTCGAAGACCAGGCCGCACGTGCAGCCGTAGGTCGCGTTGTCGACGGGGCCGCCCGCCTCGCGCATCCGCCGCTCGGGGGCGAGCGGATCGGTGCCGCGATTGCGGGGCGTCGGGGCCGGCGCGACCTGCGGGGCCGAGGCCGGCCGCGCGCGGGCGGATCCGCGGGCTCGTCGCTGGTCGGTGGCTCGGCTCAGTCGCATGCTCACGTCGGCTCCCATCGGTCAGGACGCCGTGGCGCCCACGAAGTTTCTGTTCGACTGTTCGACGACTAACCCTCTTCCTTGAAGCGCCGAGATGCCGAGCGGACGGACAGCCGACGGTCCGGGCGCATCCGCAGGCGCAACCCGGGCCTGCGTCTCGTAGACTGAGGCGCGGTCATGGATCCCGCTCGCAAACGCACAGCCCGCCTCGTCGTTGCGCTCACCGCGGCGGTCCTGCTCGCCGGGGCGCTCATCTACACGAGCTTCAGCGCCGGCGACCCGTCGGTGTCGCCCAGCCGCCTCGCGTCGTCCGCGGTGCCGGGCAAGAGCTACCAGGTGACCGGCAAGGTCGCCGACTGGCAGAAGAGCGGCTCCGTCCAGCACTTCGTCCTGCACGACCGCAAGGGCTCGGGCAGCGTGCCCGTCGTCTACAACGGCCCGGTCCCGGACCCGTTCCGCAACGGCCGCGAGGTCATCATCACCGTCCGCAAGGACGGCGGCGCGTTCGTCGGCGAGAAGGACTCGCTGATCACGAAGTGCCCGTCGAAGTACAACAACAAGGCCACGCCGTCCTGATGGACCGCGTCGCGCGCGGGGCCGCCGGCGCCCGCCGGCAGGAGGTCTGACGTCGTGGACAGCGCCACCCTCGGCCGCGCCTGCCTCATCCTCGCCCTCGGCACCGCGCTCTACGGCGTCGGGTCGGGCGTCTACGCCGGGCGCACGCAGGACCGTGACTGGGCCGCGTCCGCGCGCCGGGCGGTCTACGCGCTGAGCGCCCTCGCGACGATCGCGTTCCTGCTCCTCGAGCTCGCCTTCCTGCGCTCGGACTTCAGCTTCGCGACGGTCGCCTCGCACTCGTCGACGACGACGCCGACCCTCTACAAGGCGGCGGCCGCCTGGTCCTCCCAGGAGGGCTCGCTCCTCCTGTGGCTCTGGCTGCTCTCGCTGTGGTCGAGCCTCGTGCTCTACCTCACGCGCCACCGCATGCGCGACGTGACGCCGTACGCGACGGCGGTCCTCTGCGTCTTCGGCGCGTTCTTCGCCGGCCTGCTCGTCTTCCTCGCCTCGCCGTTCGACACGCTCGCGTCGGTGCCGAGCGACGGCACCGGCCTGAGCCCGCTGCTGCGTCACCCGGCGATGATGATCCACCCCCCGATGCTCTACTCGGGGTACACGCTCTTCACGGTCCCGTTCGCGTTCGCGGTCGCCGCGCTGCTCGTCCGCCGGGTGGACGCCGAGTGGATCACGGCGACCCGCCGCTTCGCCCTCGCCGCATGGTTCTTCCTCGGCATCGGCATCGTCCTCGGCGCGCGCTGGTCCTACTCCGAGCTCGGCTGGGGCGGGTACTGGGCCTGGGACCCGGTCGAGAACGCCTCGCTGCTGCCGTGGCTCACCGGCACCGCCTTCCTCCACTCGCTCATGATCCAGGAGCGGCGGGGGATGCTGAAGATCTGGAACGCGTCGCTCATCCTCGCGACGGGGACGCTCGCGATCATGGGCACGTTCCTCGTCCGCTCCGGGATCCTCGACTCGATCCACGCCTTCGGCGCCTCGACGCTCGGCACCCCGTTCGTCGTCTTCATCGCCGTCCTCATCTGCGGCTCGATCGGCCTCGTCGTCATGCGGCGCGACACCCTCCGCTCCGAGAACCGCCTCGACTCGCTGCTCTCGCGCGAGGCGGTGTTCATCGCGAACAACCTCGTGCTCGTCGGGCTCGCCTTCGTCACCTTCTGGGGGACGTTCTTCCCGCTCATCAGCGAGGCGGTCACCGGCACGAAGTCCGCCGTCGGCCCGCCGTGGTTCGACCGCTACACGGTGCCGCTCGGGCTCGCGCTCGTCCTGCTCAGCGGCATCGGGCCCGTCATCGCCTGGCGCCGCGCAACCGCCGTCAACGCGCGCCGGAACTTCGTCGCGCCGGCGCTCGGGTCCGTCGCCGTCGTCGCGCTGCTCGCCGTCGTGACCGACGCGGCGTCCCGCCCGAAGGCGCTGGGGATGTTCTTCTGCGCCGCCTTCGTGTTCATCACCGTGGGCCAGGAGTTCGCCCGGGGCGTGCGCGCGCGCCGGGCGATGGCGGGCGGCTCGATCCCCGGCGCGTTCGTGTCGATGATCGGCCGCAACCGCCGCCGCTACGGCGGCTACATCGCGCACGTCGGCTTCGCGACCGTGCTCGTCGGCGTCGCCGCCTCGTCGGCCTTCCAGCACGCGAAGGACGTCCAGCTGCTCCCCGGCCAGACCGCGCGCAACGGGGGCTACTCCTTCCACTACGTGCGTGCGACGAGCCGCGTCGTGACGTCCGCCGGGCGCCTCGAGCGCATGGAGTTCGGCGCCGTCATCCGCGTCTCGAAGCAAGGCCGGTACGTCGCGACGCTGCGGCCGAACCGCGGCTACTACCCGGTCAACTCGTCGTTCGCGCCGATCTCCTCGGCCTTCGACGGGGAGGCGACGAGCGAGGTCGGCCTGAAGGCGGGCCTCACGCGCGACCTCTGGATCGCCGTGCAGCCCGACCTCACGCCGCTGCGCACGTACATCGCCGGGCAGGAGCAGAAGATCGTCGGCGTCATGCAGGGCGTCGTGCAGAAGTTCCCGAACGTCAACACCGCGGTCATGCAGACCGTCGTCGGCCGGTTCGTCGCCCAGCGCCGCGCAGCGGTCTTCGCGGAGGTCGACCGGCGCTACGTCGCGAACACGCCGGCGGCGAGCTTCCGCGTCATCGTCTCGCCGATGGTCATGTGGATCTGGATCGGCGCGATCATCACCTTCGGCGGCGGCCTCATCGCGATGTGGCCGGCACCCGACGGCGTGCGTCGCCGCGCCCGCGGCCGGTACGCGGCCCGGGTCGCCAAGGAGCTCGGTCGGGCGTAGCCGGTCGCCGGGTCGGTGCGGTCCTCCGCACCCCCGGCCCCGTCGCCCGGCCCTGAGGTCTCGTGGAACCCCTGCTCGTCATCGCGATCCTCGGCGTCGTCGTCTGGCTCGTCAGCGCGCCGATCCGCCACGCGCGCTCCGGCCGCGGGGAGGACCGCGTCGCGGTCGAGCGGGACGCGCTGCTCGCCGCGAAGGAGGCGAAGTACCGGGAGATCCGGGAGCTCGAGCTCGACCACCGCACGGGCAAGCTCTCCGACGAGGACTTCCGCATCCAGGACCGGGCACGCCGCGCGGAGGCGATCGAGATCCTCCACGCCCTGGACGCCCTCGGCGGGGACGACGACGAGGCCGCCGGGGACACGCCGCCCGCCGCGGACTGACCGGCTACCATCCCCCTTCGTGGAAACGATCCTCTCCGTCATCCAGGTCGGCATCTCCGTGGCGCTGATCTTCCTGGTGCTCATGCACTCGGGCAAGGACGCCGGGCTCTCCGGGGCCTTCGGCGTCGGCACGGGGGCGGGGCCGCTCGGGGGCGGTTCGCTCGTCGAGCGCAACCTCAACCGCTGGACCGTCTTCTTCGCGGTGCTGTTCGTGATCAACACGATCGTGCTGCTGAAGAAGCCCTGGGCCTGACCCGCGTCGGCGCCCCGAGCGCCCGGTAGGCTCGCCGGCATGAGCGGCTACACGAAGAAGAACCTCCGCGAGCTCGAGGACGACGCCGCGAAGAACGGCATGGGCGAGGGGTTCTCCGCCCGGTTCGCGGCGGGTGCCCTGGAGTGCGAGGCGACCGGGTTCGCGCTCCAGACGCTCGCCCCGGGCGTCTCGGTGCCGTTCGCGCACCGCCACGACGAGGCCGAGGAGGTCTACGTCGTCATCGCCGGCAGCGGCACGATGATCGTCGGCGACGAGTCGATCCCGGTCACCGCGCTCGACGCGGTGCGGGTGAGCCCGAAGCTCACGCGCACGTTCGACGCGGGCGACGAGGGCCTCGAGTACCTCGTCTTCGGCCCGCGCCACCAGGGCGACGGCGAAATCGTCCCGCGCTAGGCGCGCCGGGCCGGCGGGCCGCTCGGCCCGATGAATGAAGGTTCACGGTGCCCAGGGCACCCTGAACCTTCATTCACCTTCGCCGGGCGACTCACCAGGCCGCCCGGAAGATCCCCAGCAGCTCCTCGCGGTCGGCGGGCGGCGGGGTGTTGTGCAGCTCGCCGCGGCCGGCGGCCGCGTCCGCGCACGCCTCCAGGGCGGCCTCGTCGACGCCGAGGTCGCGGATGCGCGAGGCGCCCGCGCGGGCGGCCAGACGCGCGGCGAGCACCTCGACCGGCTCGCCGCAGGCGTCGTCGAGCGCGGCGAGGCCATCGGGGAAGCGGCGGCGGAGCGCCGCGGTCGTGTGGGGGAGGACGACGGCGTTGGACGGCCCGTGGCCCGCCCCGCCGACGCGCACGAGCGTCTGCGAGCAGACGTGGGAGAGGCCGTACCAGTTGCCGTCGATCCCGTAGCCGGACAGCAGGGCGGCGAGCGCGAGGGCGTCGCGGTCGGGCTCGTCGGGAGCATCGCGGTAGGCGGCGGCGGTGAGGCGCGCGGCCTCGAGCGCCGCGAGCGACGGCACGGGCGAGCCCAGCGTCGTCAGCGGTGCCTCGACGGCGTGGGCGAGGGAGTTCGCGGCCGACGCGGCGAGCTCGGCGTCGGGCTGGGACGCGCACAGGCCGGGATCGTTGACGACGACGCGCGGGCGCACGCCCTTCACGCCGCTCACGCCGGCCGGCAGGCGGTGGACCTTCGTCATCTCCGCGGCGCTCAGCGTCGTGGGGATGGCTCCGGCGGCGCGGCCGGTCGCCGCGGCGAGCGCCTTCGCCGTGTCGATGACGCGGCCGCCGCCGAGGGCGACGAGCAGCGCGTCGCCGCCCGGCAGCCCGGCGGCGAGCAGCTCGGCGGCAATCTCGTCGACGAACCCGGGCCGGACGTCGAGGACGTGGGCGGCGGCGTCGGCCACGGCGGGCGCGGCGGCCCGTCCGCGCGCGGTCGTGAGCAGGACGAAGCCGTCCCCGAGCAGGCCCGGCGTGTCCGCGATCGCGCCGCGCCCGAAGCGGATCGTCCGCTCGCCGTCCTGCCAGGTGAAGTGCTTCGCCGGGTCGATCATGGGCTCGAGCCTATCCACCGCGTGAGCGCCGGTCCCGCGGGCTGAGAGGGTGGGGGCCCGCCCGTCAGCGTGGCCGCATGATGAGGCACGTCGTCGTCGCGTGGGCGAGGAGGCGCCCGTCGGAGGCGGCGACGAGGCGGCCCTCGGCGGTGGCGACGGTCCCCCCGGCGTGGATGACCGTCCCCTCGGCGCGCAGCTGACCCGCGTCCGCCGCCACCGCGCGGACGTAGCTCAGCTTCAGCTCGAGCGTCGTGTAGCCGACGCCGGCGGGCAGCGTCGTGTGGACGGCGCAGCCGACGCACGAGTCCAAGAGCGTGGCGATCGCCCCGCCGTGGACGGACCCGAGCGGGTTGAGCATCCACGGCGCCGCGTCGGCCGCGAAGACGACGTGGCCGTGCTCGACGACGGGGATCGTGAGGCCCATCGCCTCGCCGATGGGCGGCGGGGGCAGCTCGCCGGCGGCGACCGCGCGCCAGATCTCCAGGCCGCTCATCGTCGCGCCCGCCTGCCAGGTCGGCGTCGGGTCCTGCCAGCTGAACGTGTGGGTGCCGGCGCGCACGCCGCTGTCGGTCGCGCTCACGACGTCACCCCGCGACTCGCCGGGGGCGCGGGCGAGACGCGCGTCCCGTGGGCGCAGTCTCTCGCGCTCATGTCGCCACCTCGTAGGCGACGGCGGCGTCGGGGACGACCTCGGTCACCGGCGGCGCGCCGGCGAGGCTGCCCATCGACCACAGGGCGACGGCGGACGCGGTGGCGAAGCCGATCATCATGACCCAGGCGCCGTCGTAGGCGCTCGCGTCCAGGCCGGTGCCGAGGACGGGCACGAGCAGGGCCACGCCGACGGCCGAGCCGATCTGCCGGCCCATCGTGAGGAGCGCGGCGCCGGTGGCGAAGCGGGCCGGCGGGAGGGACGCCGCCGCCGCGGCGGTGAGCGACGGGTTCACGAGGCCGACGCCGGCGCCGCCGATCATGAAGCCGGGGAGGAAGTCGGCGGCGTAGTCCTGCGTCGTGCCGAGGCGCAGCGACCAGTAGGCGCCGCCGGCCGCCATCAGCAGCGCGCCGGCGGTGCCGACGAGCCGGTTGCCGTAGCGCGCGCCGAGCCGGGCGCCGGGGACGGAGAACGCGGCCGCCGTCATCGGGCCGGGCGCGACCATGAGGCCGGCCTCGAGCGTGTCGCGGCCCCAGACGTGGGTGAGGAAGAGGACGGTGCCGAGGAGCATCGCCGAGAACGCCATGAAGAACAGCGTCGCCCCGGCGACGGCGAGCGAGAACGTCCGCACCTTCACGATCGCCGGGTCGACGACGGGCGTCGGGTGGGTGCGCGAGCGGGCGGCGACGACGCCGATGAGCGCGACGCTCGCGGCGAACGCGCCGAGGACGCGGCCGCTCGCCCAGCCCCACTCCTCGCCCTTGACGATGCCGCCGACGAGCGTGCCGACGCCGAGGATGAGGGCGAGCGCGGCGATGAGGTCCGGCCGGGTCGCCGCGGGGTCGCGGCTCTCGTGCAGGATGCGGCTGCCCGCGACGAGCGCGGCGAGGCCGACGGGGATGTTCACGAGGAAGACCCAGTGCCAGCTCAGCTGGACGAGCAGGCCGCCGATCGGCGGGCCGGCCGCGGCGGCGACGCCGCCGGCCGCCGCCCAGATGCCGATGGCGACGGGGCGCTGCTCGGCGGGGAACTCGGGAAGGAGCAGGGCGAGGGAGGTCGGCAGGAGCATCGCGCCGCCCGCCGCCTGCAGGATGCGGGCCGCGACGAGCAGCTCGACGTCCGGCGCGGCGGCGCAGAGGCCGCTCGCCGCGACGAACAGCGCGAGGCCGGTGAGGAAGGTGCGCTTGCGGCCCAGCGCGTCCGCCCAGCGGCCCGCCGGGACGAGCAGCGCCGCGAAGACGATCGCGTACGCGTTGAGGATCCACGACACGGCGCCGAGGCTCGACCCCGTGAAGTCCGCCTGGATGTCGGGGAAGGCGATGTTGACGATGAAGAGGTCGAGGCTCGAGATGAACACCCCGACGCACACGACGGTGAGGACCTGCCAGCGACGTTCCATTGCGGTCCGGCTCCCAAGGCGTAGTTGCATGATGCAACGGACCGTAGCAAGGCCAAGTTGCATGATGCAACCCAGGGGCGCTACAGTCGGTCCTCAGCGATGCTCGGCAGCACCTACGACACCCAGACCTGCTCGGTCGCCCGCGCCCTCGAGATCGTCGGCGAGCGCTGGACGCTGCTCATCCTGCGTGACGTCTTCCTCGGGATCCGGCGCTTCGAGGACATCCGGCGCGACCTCGGCGTCGCGCGCAACGTCCTCACCGGCCGGCTGCAGGCGCTCGTCGACCACGGGGTGCTCGAGCGCCACCCCTACCAGGAGCGCCCGGTCCGCCACGAGTACCGGCTCACCGAGAGGGGCCTCGGGCTGTGGCCGGTCATCACCGCGCTGATGGCGTGGGGCGACGAGTACGCCCCGGCGCCCGGCGGGCCGCCGACGGTCATCGTGCACCGGGGGTGCGGCGGGCGCCTCGTCGACCGCCGCTGCGAGACGTGCGGCACCGTCGTCGCCGATCCGCGTGAGGCGCGGGCCGTCGCCGGCCCGGGCGCCGCGCCGGATCATCCGCTGCTGGCGCGCTGATCAGGCCCGCGCCGCGCGGCGCGGCGCTTGGGCCGCGCTTCGCGGCCCGCGAGCCGCGGCCCGACCGGCGTGCCGTCCTCAGGCTGCGAGGCTCGTGCGGGTGCGCAGTGCCCGCGCGAGGCGCCTCACGCCGCCGGGCGACCGGGCGGGGCCGCACAGGTGCTCGGCGCGCAGCCGGAGCAGGTCGACGAGAGCAGCGGTCGGGCGGAACGGGTCCGCGACGACGTCACCGCTCGTGATGCCGATCGCCGCCGCCGGGACGCCGTCGAGCGTGCCGATGAGCAGGGGGCCCGCCGGGACGGTCGCGCTGTCGAGGGTCGCCAGGCGCTCGACGGTCGCGTCGTCGGCCGGGGTCGCGAGGCGCATCGCGACGGTCGGAGTGGAGGAGGTCGCTGTCGGGGTCATGACGGTCATGTTCCTCCCGGCTTTGCATCAGTACAAATGACATTGAGCCGGGGTTGGTATAAGATTCGCTCATGCTCGATGTCCGGCGGATGCGTGTCCTGAGAGAAGTCGCCCAGCGAGGCTCCTTCTCCGCCGCCGCCGAGGCGCTGGCCTACACCCAGTCAGCCGTCTCCCAGCAGATCGCCGCCCTCGAGCGCGAGGCAGGCGTGAAGCTCGTCGAGCGCTCGGCACGCGGCGTCTACCTCACCGAGGCCGGGGCGATCCTCGTCGGCCACGCCGACGCGATCCTCGCGCGGCTGGCCGACGCCGAGGCCGAGCTCGAGGCGCTCGCCGGCCTGCGTGGTGGCCGCCTGCGCCTCGCCGCCTTCCCGTCCGCGGGCGCGTCGGTCATGCCGCGCGCGATCGCCGTCTTCCGCGAGCGGCACCCCGCGGTCGACCTGTCGCTCCAGCCCGCCGAGCCCGAGGACGGCGTCGCGCTGCTGCGCGCCGGGGAGGTCGACCTCGCGCTGACGATCGCCAGCACCTTCGACGAGAGCAGCTGCATGTACGGCCCGGGGATCGAGGAGCAGCACCTGCTCGACGACCCGATGTACGTCATCCTGCCCGAGACCCACGCGCTCGCCCACCGGCGCTCGCTCCGGCTCGCCGACCTCGCGGAGGAGCAGTGGATGCTCGGCTCGACGGGGACGTGCCCCGACGCGACGATCTTCCTGCGCTCCTGCCAGGCCGCGGGCTTCGAGCCGCGCATCGCCTTCGCCTCGAACGACTACCCGTCGATTCAGGGCTTCGTCGCCGCCGGCATGGGGCTCGCGTTCGTCCCCGACCTCGCGCTCATCAACCTCCGCGACGACGTCGTCGTCCGCTCGCTCGGCGCCCGGCCGCCCGTGCGCCGCATCATGGCCGCGACGCTCAAGGGCTCGTACTGCTCGCCGGCGCGCGAGGCGATGCTCGAGGTCCTCGCCGAGGTCCTCGCCGAGGTCGCCGCCGAGTTCGGCGCCGCCCGGCGCGAGCTGTCGCTCGCCTCGTAGGGCAGGCCTTAAACAAGATGAGCGGACGACTGGTGTCCGCTCAGAGCCTGCCGATCACACCCACCCAATTGAAACGAGTCCCAGGACCTAATTGATGTGGCGTGCCTGGGGAATAGACACTCCCGCCACGGCAAGCCGCGACGAGTTGGGGTGCGTCGGCCTCCCACTGTAGCGACCGCCCGGCCGGGCCGCCAGGTCCGCCGGGGCGGGCAGCGTGCGGTCTCGTGGGGGAATAACCCCTACGAGACCGCACGCCGCCCGGGGGCGGGGTGGGGCCGGAGCGCTGACACCTTGTCGGGACGCTTTACACGCGATACGCTTGCTGTAAAGCAGGCGGGCGGAAGGGCCTGCTGGTGTCAATCGAGACTGGAGGCGGATCGATGGAGGCAGCGACGATGCGGACGGCGGGGGACCCGTCCGCGACGCAGGACGAGGTCACCTGGCGGGACCCGAAGCGCTACCTGTGGCTGCTCGGGCTGCTCGTCCCGACGCTGCCGTTCCTCGCGGTCGGGCTCGTCGCGGCGACGGGCCTCGGCGTCTTCTGGTGGTTCGGCCCGATGTTCATGTACGTCATCCTGCCGCTGCTCGACACGGTCGTCGGCAGCGACGCCGAGAACCCGCCCGAGAGCATCGTGAAGACGCTCGAGGAGGACCGCTACTACCGCTGGTGCACGTATCTGTACATCCCGCTGCAGTACGCGGGCCTCGTGTTCGCCTGCTGGAAGTGGAGCACGGGGGACCTCTCGGCGCTCGAGGCGATCGGCCTCGCGTTCACGGTCGGCACGGTCGCCGGCGTCGCGATCAACACGGCCCACGAGCTCGGCCACAAGCGCAAGAACGGCGAGCGCTGGGCGTCGAAGGTCGCGCTCGCGCAGACCGGCTACGGCCACTTCTTCATCGAGCACAACCGCGGCCACCACGTCCGCGTCGCCACGCCCGAGGATCCCGCGTCCTCCCGCCTGGGCGAGAGCCTCTACGCGTTCCTGCCCCGTACGGTGACCGGCAGCCTGAAGTCGGCGTGGGAGCTCGAGAAGATCCGCCTCGACCGTCTGCAGAGCCCGGCGTTCACGTACCGCAACGACGTCCTCAACGCCTGGGCGATGACCGTCGTCCTGTTCGCCGCGCTCGTCGTCGCCTTCGGCCCGGTCGTCCTCCCGTACCTGCTCCTGCAGGCCGTCTTCGGCTTCTCCCTGCTCGAGGTCGTCAACTACCTCGAGCACTACGGGCTCGTCCGGCAGAAGCGCGAGGACGGCCGCTACGAGCGGTGCGCGCCCCAGCACAGCTGGAACTCGAACAACACCGCGTCGAACGTCCTGCTCTACCACCTGCAGCGGCACTCCGACCACCACGCGAACCCGGTCCGCCGCTACCAGGCGCTGCGCCACTTCGACGAGGCCCCCGAGCTGCCTTCGGGGTACGGGACCATGATCACGCTCGCGTACTTCCCGCCGCTGTGGCGCCGGGTCATGGACAAGCGCGTCCTCGCGCACTACGGCGGCGACGTCACGCGGGCGAACATCCACCCGCGCCGCCGCCGGCAGATCCTCGCGCGGCCCGGGGCGGGGGAGGGCACCTCGTGAGCGCCTACCGCTGCCCCGGCTGTGGGTACGTCTACGACGAGGCGACCGGCGCGCCGCGCGAGGGCTTCCCCGCCGGCACGCCGTGGAGCGAGGTCCCGGACGACTGGTGCTGCCCGGACTGCGCCGTCCGCGAGAAGGTCGACTTCGAGCCCGCGGAGGACGCGCCGTGAGCGGCGCCGCGGCCGGACCCGCCGCGGCCGCGACGCGGCCGACGTTCGCCGAGGCCACGCGCGAGCTGCTCCGCGCCCGCGTCCTGGACGGCGCCGACGACCTGCTGCGCGAGCGCCCGTGGGCCGCCATCTCGATGGCCGACATCGCGAAGGCCGGCGGCGTGAGCCGGCAGACGGTCTACAACGAGTTCGGGTCGCGCGAGGCGTTCGCGCAGGAGTACGTCCTGCGCGAGGCCGACCGCTTCCTCGCGGCGGTCCGCGACACGGTCCTCGCGCACCGCGACGACCCGCGCACCGCCGTGCAGTCCGCGTTCGCGCTGTTCCTCGAGGCGGCCGCCGAGCGCCCGCTCATCCGGGCGATCGCGTCCGGCGACGGCACCGACGGCCTGCTCGCGCTCGTCACGACCGAGGGCGGCCCCGTCCTCGGGATCGCGACCGCGTCCCTCGACGGGGTCATGCACGAGGGGTGGCCGCAGACCGACCCCGAGCAGACCCGGCTGCTCGCCGAGAGCGTCGTCCGCCTCGCCATCAGCCACGCCGCGCTGCCCTCCGGCGGCCCCGGTCAGACCGCCGCCGACGTCACCGCCCTGATCGGTCCCTACATCGACGAGGTCCTGCGCCGGGCCTGACGGGGGATAGCATCGGCCCCATGCTCGCCGTCTACGCCTCCGCGCCCAACCCCGACGACCCGCTCGCCGGCCTGACGATCGGGGACCGCCCCGAGCCGCAGGCCCCCGAGGGCTGGGTCACGGTGAACGTCCGCGCCTCCAGCCTCAACATGCATGACGTCTTCACGCTCCGCGGCGTCGGGATCAAGGCCGACCGGTTCCCGATGATCCTCGGCTGCGACGGCGCCGGCGTGCTCGACGACGGCACCGAGGTCGTCATCCACGGCGTCGTCTCCGAGGACTGGCAGGGCGACGAGACGCTGAACCCGAAGCGCTCGCTCTTCACCGAGGTCCACCAGGGGACGTTCGCCGAGAAGGTCATCGTGCCGAAGCGCAACGTGCTCCCGAAGCCGGAGTCGCTGAGCTTCGCCGAGGCCGCCTGCATGGGGACCGCGTGGCTCACCGCCTACCGCATGATCTTCGTCAAGTCCTCGCTGCGCCCGGGCCAGACGATGCTCGTGCAGGGCGCCTCCGGTGGCGTGGCGACCGCCCTCGTCGCGCTCGGCCGCGCCGCCGGCATGCGCGTGTGGGCGACCGGCCGCACCGAGGAGAAGCGCGCGCTCGCGACCGCCCAGGGCGCCGATGCCGTCTTCGAGACCGGGGCGCGCCTGCCCGAGCGCGTCGACGCGGTCTTCGAGACCGTCGGCGGCGCGACGTGGTCGCACTCGGTGAAGTCGCTGCGCCCCGGCGGCGAGATCATCATCTCCGGGACGACGACCGGCGAGCCGAGCACGGCCGAGCTACAGCGGATCTTTTTCCTCCAGCTCTCCGTCATCGGCTCGACGATGGGCACCCGCGACGAGCTGCAGGACCTCCTGAGCTACTGCGCGCAGCAGTCGATCAAGCCGAAGATCGGCCTCGAGGTGCCGCTCGAGCAGGCCGAGGAGGGCTTCCGCGCGATGGTCGGCGGGGAGACCGCCGGCAAGATCGTCTTCACTCAGGCGGGGTAGAAGCGCTTCAGCAGCGGCAGGAGGATCGAGCGCGGGGTGTGCTGCCCCGCGAGCGTCACGACCTTGATCGCCAGGCCGGGGACGACGACGCGGCGGTTCTTCACGAGGCCGTCGACCGCCTGCCGCGCGCATTCGTCGGAGTCGACCCAGGCGAAGCCGGGCGCGGAGGACGCGAGCTCGGTGGCGGCCGCGACCTCCATGAACTCCGTGTGGACCGGGCCGGGGCACAGCGCGGTGACCGCGATGCCGTGAACGCCGAGCTCGCCGTGGAGCGCCTCGGCGAAGGAGAGCGCGAAGGCCTTCGTCGCGCCGTACGTCGCCTGGCCCGGCAAGGGCTGGAAGCCCGCCGACGACGCGACGACGAGGATCGCCCCGCGGCCGCGCCCGACCATCCCGGGCGCGAACGCGTGCGTGAGCGCGACGACGGCCTCGCAGTTCAGCCGCACCTGGCCGGTCTCCTTCGTGGCGTCGAGCCCGACGAACCGGCCGGCGCTGCCGTACCCGGCGTTGTTGACGAGCACCTCGACGGTGAGGCCGAGCGCGGCGATGCGCTCCGGGAGGGCGTCGCGCGCCTCCGGGTCCGCGAGGTCGCACGCGAGGACCTCGGCGCGTACGCCGTGGGCGTCGCGCAGCTCGCCCGCGAGCGTCTGCAGCCGGTCCTCGCGGCGCGCGACGAGCGTCACGCCGTGACCGCGCGCCGCGAGCTCGCGCGCGAGGTCCGCGCCGATGCCGGAGGAGGCGCCCGTCACGAGCGCGGTGGACGTTTCCGAGGGCACGGGGAGGGCCATGGTGCGAACCTACCGCCATGCACCCCTTCCGTTCCGCCATCGAGGCGTGGGACCTCGACGCCGTCCCCGCGCTGCTCGCCGAGGACGTCGTCTTCCGCAGCCCCGTCGCCCACACCCCGTACCACGGCCGCGAGCTCGTGTCGGCGATCCTGAGCGGGGTCTCGCGCGTCTTCGAGGACTTCCGCTACGTCCGGGAGATCGGCGACCCCGCGGGCCCCGACCACGTGCTCGAGTTCCAGGCGCGCGTCGGCGACGCGGAGGTGCACGGCGTCGACCTGCTGCGGACGGGGCCCGACGGCCTCGTCACCGAGCTCGTCGTGATGATCCGGCCGATGTCCGGGCTCGCCGCGGTGGCGGCAGGGATGAAGGAGCAGTTCGCCTCGATCGCGGTGCCGCCCGACGGGCCGCCGGCCGCCTGACGCTGGACGGATCTCGGCCGCGACCGCGCGCCGTGATTCCGGCGGCCGCCCCGCGGCGCCGGTAGGTTCCGCCGATGCCCGCCGCCGAGGCCACCCCGCGCGTCGCCCGGCGGCCGCGCGGCGCGGTCGCCACGGCCGCGCTCCTGCTGCTCGCCGTCGAGGTCGCCGTCTTCCTCGTCTCGACGATCTCGGGCGTCCGGTCCGACGCCCGCTTCCACGACCTCCTCGACGGCTGGCTGCAGGGCGCCGCGTACGTCACGACCGCGGTCGTCGCGGTCCTCGGCTCGCGGCGCGCGGGGCGGCACCGCCGGGGCTGGCAGTGGGTCGCGGCCGGGCTCGTCGCGCGCGCCGCCGGCTTCGTCGTCTTCCTCGCGATCGTGCGGCGCCACCCCCCGGTCGACTACCCGTCCTACGCCGACGGGGCATGGCTGCTCATGCCGCTGCTGCTCGCCGTGGGCCTCGTGCGCTTCGCGCGGCAGCCCACGCACGCGGTCCTCGCCCGGGTCGCCCTCGACGCGCTCGCCGGCGCGCTGGCCGCGGCGGCGCTCGCGCTCACGCTGCTCTACGGCACGCTCGTCGCGCTCACCGCGCCAGGCCTGCCGGCGAACGCCGTCGCGACGAACATCGCCTACCCGATCACCGACCTCCTGCTCGTGTTCGTCATCGTCGGCGTCTTTACGACGTGGTCGTGGCGGGTCGCGGCCGGCCTCTGGATGGCCGGCGCCGGCGTCGTCGGGTTCGCCGTCTGCGACGCCGTCTTCCTCTACGAGTCCACGCGCGGCACGTTCCACCCGGGCTCGGGCATCGCGGCGCTGTCGCTCGCCGCGACGGCGATCATCGCGGTGGCGCCGTTCGCCCCGGCCGAGACACCGGCGCGCGCGGGCAGGCGCGACGTCTCCCAGGTGCTGGCGCCCGGCGTCTCGGCGCTCACGTGCGTCGCGCTGCTCGTGTACGCGGCGCGCGAGGAGCCGCCGTTCGCCGTCGTCGTGCTCGCGACCGCCGGCCTGCTGGTGACGGTGCTCCGGACGCTCTTCGCCATCCTGCTGCTGCAGTCCACCACGCGGGCCCTGCGGGAGCGCGACGTGCGGCTGCAGCGCAGCGAGGCGCAGGCTGCGGCCGAGGCCGACCGCCTGAGCGCCGTCGTCGCGGGCATCACCGAGTACGCCGTCATCGGGGCCCGCCGGACGCACGTCACGTTCTTCTCCCCCGGGGCGGAGCGGATGCTCGGCTACACGGCGGACGAGGTCGTCGGCCGCCACCCGGCGGAGATCTTCAACCTCCCGGAGGAGCTCGAGCAGCGGGCGCGCGAGCTCGGCGTCGACTCGGGCGCGGCGGCCCTCGTCGCCGGGGCGACCGAGTCGCAGGCGGTGACGCGCCGCTGGACCTACGTGCGCAAGGACGGCAGCCACCTGCCGGTGCAGCTGACCATCACCGGCCTCGGGGACAGCGAGTACCTCGGGGTGGCACGGGACATCACGAGCGAGGAGACGCTCGCCCGGCACCGGGCCACGCGGGAGGCGCTCGGCGAGCTCCTCGCCGGCGGCCTGCCCGTGGACGAGGCGCTCGAGGCGGCGGTGCGCATCGTGTCCGCGGAGATGGACTGGGACCTCGGGATCCTGTGGCTCGCCGACGGCGACGAGATCGCCGCGCGTCACGTGTGGCAGCGCCCCGAGATCGCCCCGGACGAGTACCTCGCGGGCATCCGCGCGGTGCACGCGGCGGCGGGGGAGGGCGTCACCGGGCGGCTGTGGCAGGACGCGACGCCCGTCTGGGTCGAGGACCTCGCGACGCTCGAGGACCTCAGCCCGCGGGAGGGGGAGCTGCGCGCCGCCATCGTCCCCGGCCAGGAGACGCTCGTCGCCATGCCGGTCCGGGGCGCCGCGCCCGACGACCTGCCGCTCGGCGTCCTGCAGCTCGTCGGCCACCGCCGCCCGCGCGACCCCGAGCTCATGGAGCTCCTCGAGACGATCGCCGCGGTCATGGGGCGCTACCTCGAGCGCGAGCGGTCGGCGCAGGAGCTCCGCGCGGCGCGCGACGCCGCCGAGCTCGCGGACCGCACGAAGAGCGCGTTCGTCTCGCGGATCAGCCATGAGCTCCGGACCCCGCTGAACGCGATCCTCGGCTTCGCGCAGCTCCTCGAGCGCGACACGGACGACCCGGTGCAGCAGGAGCGCATCACGCAGATCGTCGCCGGTGGCCGGCACCTCACGGACATGATCGACGACCTCCTCGACGTCGCGCTCGTCGAACGCGGCGAGATGGGTGTCTCGATGGAGGCGGTCGCGGCGACCGACGTCCTGCGCGAGGTCATCGACCTCACCCGGACGCTCGTCGCCGAACGGCACCTCGAGCTCGAGGTCGACGCGCACGACGGCCTGTTCCGCTACGTCCACGCGGACTACCAGCGGCTGCGCCAGGTGCTCCTGAACCTCCTCTCCAACGCGGTGAAGTACAACCGCCCGGGCGGGCGCATCACGATCTCGTTCGACGCCTCGGACGAGACGCGGCTGTGCTTCCTCGTCACCGACACCGGCCCCGGAATCGACGCGGAGCGCCTGCCGCGGATGTTCCGGCCCTTCGAGCGGCTCGGCGCCGAGGAGGGTCGCGAGCAGGGGACGGGCCTCGGCCTCTTCGTCTCCAAGGGCCTCGTCGAGGCGATGGGCGGCGAGCTGCGGATGACGACGCAGACCGGCGTCGGCTCGACCTTCGTCGTCGACCTCCCGCGTACCTCGCCGCCGATGGCGCCCGACACACCGCCGGCGCCCGTCACCCGCGCCGCGGCCGACGTCGAGCTGCCGTCCGTGTCGATCCTCTACATCGAGGACAACGCCGCGAACATCCGTCTCGTGCGCGACATCCTCACCGCCCAGACCGCCGTGCGGCTCGGGACCGAGACCGAAGGCGTCGCCGGGCTCGACCGCGCCCGCCGGGAGCGCCCGGACCTCATCCTGCTCGACGTCCACCTGCCCGACATCGGCGGCGACGACGTCCTCCTGCGCCTGAAGGCCGACGACGCGACGGCGGCGATCCCGGTGATCGTCATCTCCGCCGACGCGGGAGCCGGGCAGGAACGGCGCTTCGTCGCGGCAGGAGCCGTCGCGTACCTCACGAAACCCCTCGACGTCGACCGCTTCCTCCTCACCGTCCGCGACGCCCTCGCCGCCATCCGCCCCCAGCCCGTGCCCCCGACCCCCGGCGCCGATGCCTGAACGGCGCGTCTCCGTCTGGCTCGCGGAGGACCACCCGCTGTTCCTCAACGGGCTGACGCTCGCCGTCAAGGGCCGTCCCGACCTCGAGTTCGCCGGATCGTCGACCGACGGACGGGAGGCGCTGACGCGCGTGCGCGAGACGCGTCCCGACGTCCTCGTCCTCGACCTGCGGCTCCCCGAGCTCGACGGCGCCGCCGTCCTGAACGCGATCAGCCGCGAGGAGCTGCCGACGAAGGTGCTCGTCCTCTCGGCGCACGTCGAGAGCCATCTCGTCTACGACGCCCTGGCCGCGGGAGCGAGCGGCTTCCTCTCCAAGCTCACGCCCGCGCAGGTCGTGTGCGACGGGATCGCGGCCGTCGCCCGTGGCGAGTCCGTCCTGCCCCAGGAGCTGCAGCCGGGCCTGCTCGCCGAGATCCGGGGGCGGCGCGAGGCCGACGGGCCGCGCCTCACCGAGCGGGAGCAGGAGATCCTCCGCCTGCTCGCCGACGGGCTGTCGGCCCCGCGCATCGCCGAGTCCCTGCACCTCAGCCCGGCGACCGTCCGCACGTACCTGCAGTCGCTCTACGAGAAGCTCGACGTCTCCACGCAGGCCGCCGCGGTGGCGGTCGCCATGCGCCAGGGGCTGCTCGAGTAGCGCAGTCCCGCCGTCACGTTCATCAACCCGCTCATCACATCGGAGGGTCGTAGGGACGGGCCCGGTGGGCGACGATGCTCGTGTGTTCTCCACCCCCCGCGAAGAGGCCGCCGCCGCGGCCACCACCCCGCCCGGCGTCCCCCGGGAGCCCGGGGGCGGCGACGCGGAGGAGCGGCGGCGCGTCCAACGTGAGGCGATGAGCGCGGGCGAGCGCTCGGCCGACCTCGTCCTCGGCGCCCTGCGCCGCGCCACGAGGAGCCTGCGCCTGAACGAGATGGCGGCGGTGACCGGGATGCCGGTCGGCCAGATCGGCACCGCGCTGCTGGCCCTCGAGCGCCGTGGCGAGGCGACGTTCGTCGGCGGCCGCTGGGCCCTGACCACGCCGACGGAGGACACGCCGTGAGCCTGCGGGAGGGATCCGCCGTGGCGACGACCGGCCTCGAGCTGCTGCAGAGCGCCCTCGACGCGATGCCCGGCCACGTCGCCGTGCTCGACGCCGACGCCGTCATCGTCGCCGCGAACCGCGACTGGCACACGACGGCCGCCGACGCGGGGCTCCGGGTCGTCGGCGTGGCCTACGCCGAGGCCGCCGGCGCCGTCACCGACGGTGATCCCGCGATCGCGCTCGCGGTCCACAGCGCGATCCTCGCGGCGATCGAGGGCGAGCTCGAGCCCGTCGAGTTCGACTACGCGACCCACGTCGGCCACGTCACGCGCTGGTTCTCGGTCACGATCGGGGCGTTCCGGCACGGCGTCGCGGGCGGCGCGATGGTGAGCCACCGCCCGCTCCCGGGGCGCGGCAGCGCGCTCGACGGCCCGCGCCGCGGCGAGGTCCACACGCTCCGCTGCCAGGCGCGGATCAAGCGCGCCCTCCGCGAGGACCGCTTCGAGCTCCACGCCCAGCCGATCGTCGACGCCGCCACCGGCGACACCGTCAGCCACGAGCTCCTCATCCGGATGCGGGACCGCGGCGGCCGGCTCGTCCTGCCGGCCGGCTTCCTGCCCGTCGCCGAGCGCTGCGGCCTCATCCAGGAGATCGACCGCGTCGTCATCCGCAAGGGCCTGCAGTTCGCCGCCGAGGGCCATGCCGTCAACCTCAACGTCTCGGCCGCGGCGCTCGGCGACCCGACGCTGCTCGACCACGTCGACGAGCTGCTCGTCGACCTCCACGTCCGGCCCGGGCTCGTCGTCTTCGAGATCACCGAGACGGCGCTCGTCGAGGACGAGGACAGCGCCGAGCGGTTCGTGCGCGGCGTCACCGCGCGCGGCTGCGGCGTCGCCCTCGACGACTTCGGCACCGGGTACGGCGGCTTCCGCTACCTCAAGCGGCTGCCGGTCGGCACCCTGAAGATCGATCGCGAGTTCGTCACCGACCTCGTCGACGGGAGCGCCGACATGCACGTCGTCGAGGCCATCGTCCGGCTCGCCCGCGGCCTCGAGCTCGACACGATCGCCGAGGGGGTCGAGGATCCCGCAGCCGTCGCGCGCCTCCTCGAGCTCGGCGTCGACCGGGTGCAGGGCTTCGCGCTCGGGTGCCCCCGGCCGGCGCGCGAGGTCTTCGGCGACTGACCGGTCGCGGACCGGCCGGGTGGGCCGGGCCGGTTTCGGGTATCCCTGCCGGATGCGCACACCGGCCACCGAGCACGCCCCGCCCCCCGCACCCGCCCAGCCGTCGATCAGCGACGAGCTGGCCGCCTGGCTCGAGGGGGACGGCGAGAGGACGCTCGCCGGCCTCGTCGACGTGTTCGACGAGAAGGCGTTCGCCCTGCTCTTCGTGCTGCTGCTCGGCGTGTCGGCCCTGCCGCTGCCCACGGGCGGCGCCACCCACGTCTTCGATGTCGTCGCGGTGCTCGTCGCGGCGCAGCTCGTCGCCGGCCGGGAGCGCATCACGATTCCCCGCCGCTGGGAGGGGCTCCGGCTCGACGGGCGAAAGCAGCAGCGCTTCCTCGACGGCCTGCTCCGCGGGATCCGCCGCCTCGAGCGCGTCTCCCGGCCGCGGGCCCGGTGGCTCTTCGACCGCCGCGCGACGAACATCCTCTTCGGGCTCACGGTCATCGGGCTCACCGTCGCGGCGTTCTTCGCCCCGCCGTTCTCGGGCCTCGACACGCTCCCCGCGCTCGGCGTCGTCGTCCTGTCGCTCGGGGTCCTGCTCGAGGACGCGCTCGTCGCGGCCGCCGGCGTCGTCGTCGGCCTCGTCGGCGTGTCGCTCGAGGTCGCCCTCGGGAGCGCCGCGGTCCACGGCATCTCGAGCCTGCTCTGACGCGGGCGGGCGGTGCGATCGCCCGTCTGCGGCGTTTGACCCCCGAGACATCGGGTAGCGGGCGTCCGGACCACTGACCCACGCAGCACGACGGGAGACGCGATGTCCGAGCGCACGACGAACGGCGGCGAGCCGGTGAGGTACGGCGAGGAGGAGGTCCGCCGCGGCAGCGGCGGCGAGACCCACCAGGTGACCGGCGGGGGCCGTCCTCCGCTGACGACCCGGCAGGGCATCGTCGTGGCCGACGACCAGAACTCGCTGCGCGCCGGCGACCGCGGGCCGGCCCTGCTCGAGGACTTCCACCTGCGTGAGAAGCTCTTCCACTTCGACCACGAGCGCATCCCCGAGCGCGTCGTGCACGCGCGCGGCTACGGCGCCCACGGGTTCTTCGAGACGTACGAGTCGCTCGCCGACATCACGAGCGCCGACCTCTTCCAGCGGGCCGGCGAGCGGACGCCGGCGTTCGTGCGCTTCTCCACCGTCGCGGGCAACAAGGGGTCGGCGGACCTCGCGCGTGACGTGCGCGGCTTCGCGGTGAAGCTCTACACGCAGGCCGGCAACTGGGACCTCGTCGGCAACAACATGCCGGTCTTCTTCATCCAGGACGCGCTGAAGTTCCCCGACCTCGTGCACGCGGCCAAGCAGGAGCCCGACCGCGGCTTCCCGCAGGCGCAGACCGCGCACGACAACTTCTGGGACTTCGCGTCGCTCATGCCCGAGTCGACGCACATGCTCCTGTGGGCGATGTCCGACCGCGCGATCCCGAGGTCCCTCCGCTTCATGGAGGGCTTCGGCGTGCACACCTTCCGCCTCGTGAACGCCGACGGGCGCTCGACGTACGTGAAGTTCCACTGGAAGCCGAAGGCCGGGATGCAGTCGGTCGTCTGGAACGAGGCGGTGAAGCTCATCGGGGCGGACCCCGACTTCCACCGGCGCGACCTGTGGGACGCCATCGGAGCGGGCGACCTGCCGGAGTGGGAGCTCGGGCTGCAGCTCTTCGACGACGACTTCGCCGACGCGTTCCCGTTCGACGTGCTCGACCCGACGAAGCTCATCCCCGAGGAGGACGTGCCGATCCGCCGCGTCGGGCGCCTCGTCCTCGACCGCGTCGTCGACAACTTCTTCGCTGAGACCGAGCAGGTCGCGTTCTGCACCCAGAACATCGTCCCGGGCATCGACTTCACGAACGACCCGCTGCTCCAGGGCCGCAACTTCTCCTACCTCGACACGCAGCTCAAGCGGCTCGGCGGCCCGAACTTCACCCAGCTGCCGATCAACGCGCCGAAGTGCCCGATGGCGACCTTCCAGCGGGACGGCCACATGGCCACCGACGTCCCCACCGGCCGGGCGAACTACGAGCCGAACTCGTGGCCCGGGGAGGAGGGCGGCCCGCGCGAGGACCCCGAGCACGGCTTCCGCAGCCACGCCGAGGCGGTCGCCGGCGAGAAGCGCCGGGTGCGGGCGGAGCTGTTCGCCGACCACTACAGCCAGGCGCGCCAGTTCTACCTCAGCCAGACCGAGGTCGAGCAGGCCCACATCGCCGCGGCGTTCACCTTCGAGCTGAGCAAGGTCGAGCGGGTCGACATCCGGCGGCGGATGGTGGCCGGGCTGCGGAACGTCGACGAGGGGCTCGCGCAGCAGGTCTGCGACGGCCTCGGGCTCGGCGAGCTGCCGGAGGCGCTGCCGGCGGCCCGCGCACGGGTCGACGACCTGAAGCCGTCGCCCGCCCTGAGCCTCCTGCGGAACGGCCCGCAGACGCTGGCCGGGCGCAAGCTCGGCGTGCTCGTGAGCGACGGGACCGACGCCGCGCTGCTCGACGCGCTGCTGGCGGCGGCCGAGGAGGAGGGTATGACGACCGAGCTCGTCGCCCCGGCGGTCGGTGGCGTGCGGACGAGCGACGGCGAGCAGCGGCCGGCGGGCCAGCAGGTCGGCGGCGGCCCGTCGGTGCTCTACGACGCGGTGGCGCTGCTCGTCTCGGCGGACGGCGCCGCGCAGCTCGCGGGCCACCCGGCGGCGAAGGACTTCGTGAGCGACGCGTTCGCGCACGCGAAGTTCATCGGCTGCGGCCCGGACGCGGACGCGCTGCTCGCCGCGGCCGGGGTCGAGCGCGGGGCCGACGAGGGGCTCGTCGACCTCGGCGGCCCCGGCGACGCGGAGGCGTTCATCACGGCGGCGCGGGCGGTCCGCCTCTGGGCGCGCGAGGCCGCCTGACCGCGCTCACCAGCCCGGGCGCGCCGGCGGCAGCGGCGGCGGCGCGTCCCCGGCGGCCGGCGGTCGCCGCAACGCCAGGAGGGCGGCGACGGCGCCGGCCGCCCAGACGGCGGCCAGGACCTCGAGCAGCGCGGTGCCGTAGTGCCCGGGCAGGATCGACGGGTTGTTCGGGTTGCGCCCGCGCCCGGTGAGGACCGGGATCGAGACGAGGACGACGGCCGCGCTGACGAGGAGCGTCCCCTGCAGGGCGGGCCGCACACGCGCGGGGACGACGCGCACGGCGAGCAGCGAGGCGAGGCCGACGGCCGGCGCCCAGAGCGCGTCGTGGGCGACGACGGCGCCGAGAACGAACTTCAGCCAGTTCGACGGGACGGTCTGCGCGTGGTGGCGCAGGAGGCCGAGGACGCCGAAGAGCAGGATGCCGCCGCCGACGGCGCTCGAGAGCCAGAAGAGGGCGCCGCCGGGCGCGTCGCGAGCGGCGGGCCTCGCGCCGGGGGCGGGCGCGGGCGCGGGCGCGGGCGCGGGGGAGGCCACTCAGATCACCTCCAGCCGGCCGACCCACTTCGTCTGCTGGACCCCCGGCCGGTTCGGCGCGATGAGCCGCACCGGATAGCCGTGGTCGGGGTGCAGCGTCGCGCCGTCCACCTCGAGGGCGAGCAGCGTGTCCCGGTGACGTGCGTGGGCGGCGTTCAGCCCGCTCGTGCGGTAGCCGCCGCGGGCCTGCACGGAGTGGACGACGACCTCCGCGCCGTCCGGCGCGCCGGCGAGCGCGAGCAGGTCGCGGACGCGGACGCCACGCCACGTCGCCCCGGCGCTCCAGCCCTCGACGCACGCGATCGCGAGGTCGGCCTCGTGCCGGGGTAGCGCCCGCAGCTGCGTGAGCGTCAGCGTCACCGGGTGCGGCACGCGGCCGTCGATCGTCAGCGTGTAGCCCGGGTCGGCGATGAGGTCGGTGACGCGCGCGCCGACCGCGCTCTTGTTCACCGGGAGGCCCTGCGGCCCCTGGTCCGGCCGCCGCGGCGCGAGGAGCGCGAGGTCCTTCAGGGGGCGCACGGTCTGCCCGACGGTCGTGAGCGTCACGGCGCCGACGGCGGCGCCGGTCGCGGCGAAGAGGCCGCGGCGGCTCAGCCCCGTGCCGGGTGGCTCCGGGGCGCGGCGGGCGGCGGGGGCCAGCGCGCGCCGGGTGATCGTCACCTTCGCCCCGACGTGCGCGACGAGCGCGCCGATGACGATCCACGCGGTCCAGTAGTGCGTGACGGTGAAGCTGAAGGTCCACGGGTACCAGTGCGCCGTGTTCGACAGCCCGCTGAAGAGCTGGAAGATCGACCCGGCGACGAGCGGGAGGATGCTGATGCGTTCGACGATCTGCGCCCGGTTCTCGACCGGCGGCCAGCTGAAGAGCTTCGGGAAGACCGACCAGAGCTTCACGAGCAGCAGCGGGATCGCGGCGGTGCCGGCCGCGACGTGGACGCCCTGCGTGACGCGGTACAGCCCGGCGGGGCTCGCCGGCATCGAGAGGAACCCGACGTCGAGCGGCTGCTGGGCGAAGTGCGAGAGCAGGCCGGTGAGGAAGCACGTGAGGAACGCCACGCCGAGTGCGACGCCGAGGACCGCGGTGACGCGCTCGTCGTGCAGGCGGCTCGGGAAGGCGTCCTCCGCGAACGGGCCGGCCGCGAGGTGGCCGAACTCGGCCTCGAACGCCTCGCCGAGCGAGCGCCCGGCGCGCAGCTCGTCCCCTACCGTGCGGCGGCGAGCCGGGCGAACCATCGTCCCGCTCCTTCCCACGTCTCGGTCACGCGCAGGCCGGCGAGCGGGGCCTGGGCGTGGATGCCGTCGACGCCGACCCGCGCCCACGGGAACCACTCGCTCACGCCGCCGGCGCCCTCGAGCCGGACGCTCGCGGTGCGCGACGCCGTGCCGGGGGCGTCGAGCTCGGCGAGGATCTCGCCGCCCGGGCGCAGGAGCGCCCGCAGCCGGGCGAGGAGGCGGACGGGCTGCCCGCCGATGCCGATGTTGCCGTCGAGCAGGAGCGCGGTGCCCCACGTCCCCGCGCCCGGGATCGCCGCGAAGACCGAGGCGTGGATGACGCGGGCGCCGCGCGCCCGGGCGACCTCGACCGCGACGGGGGAGACGTCGACGCCGGTCGCGAAGACGCCGCGGCGCGCCAGCGCGACGACGTGCCGCCCGGGGCCGCAGCCGACGTCGAGCACCGGGGCCGCCGCCCGCGCGAGGACGTCGTGGTCGGCCGGGGTGAGGGGGCCGAGCCAGGTGGCGATCGGGACGGGGCCGGTGCGGCCGTCGGCCTCGCGGAGGACGAGGCCGGGCTCGTCGCCGCGCAGGCCGAGGCCGTAGAGGTCGGCGGGGTTCATGCCGCGAGCGCCGCGACGGCCCGGGCGAAGCGCCCGGCCGGCCGGAGGGCCGCCGCGGCGAGCGCGTCGGCGAAGTGGTCGACGTCCCGGAGCGGGGGCAGCAGCACGGGGTCACGGCCGTGGGCGCGCAGGCGGGCGCGCTGGGCGGCGCCGGTCGCGCCGGTGCTCATCGGCACGCCGTGGAAGAGCGCCGGGTCGCTGTCGGGCAACCCGATGGCCCAGTACCCGCCGTCGTCGGCGAGGCCGAGGACGGCGGGCGCGCCCGCGCGGAGCGCGTCGACGCCCGCGGTCAGGAGGGAGGGCGTGAGCTGCGGCGTGTCCATCCCGACGAGCAGCGTCGGCGCGCCGATGTCCGCGAAGGCCGCTGCGAGCCGCTCGTCGAGGCCTGAGCCACGCTGGGGGATGACGTCGAAGCCGGGCGGGAGCCACGGCCCCGGCGCGCCGTCGAGGACGAGGACGCGGCGGTCGCACGGGGTCTCGAGGACGACGTGCAGCGTGTCCGCGAGCGCCGCCTCGGCGAGGTCCGCCGCCTGCTGCGGCGTGCACGGCGGCGTGAGCCGCGTCTTGCTGTGGCCGGCGCGCGGCGCCTTCGCGATGACGGCCAGGGCGATGGTCATGCGGCGAGCACCTCGGTCATGTCGCGGAGGGCGCGGGCGGTGCCCCGGACGGTGCCGGTGACCTTGGAGCGCCCGACGCGGGGGTGGTAGAGGACGGGGACCTCGGTGACGCGCCAGCCGGCGGCCGCGGCCTTGAGGACCATCTCGAGCGGCCAGCCGAAGCGGCGGTCCGCGAGGCCGAGGTCGAGGAGCGGCGCGCGGCGCGCGGCGCGCATCGGGCCGAGGTCGCTCAGCGGCACGCCGGCGCGGCGGCGCAGTTCGAAGGCGAGGCCGGCGTTGAGGAGGCGCGCGTGCGCCGGCCACGCGCCGGGGACGGGCCGCCGGGCGCCGAGCACGAGGTCGGCCGCTCCGCGCTCGACCGGATCGAGCACCCGCGCGAGGTCGCCGGGGTCGAGCGAGGCGTCGCAGTCCATGAAGCAGACGACGTCGGCCGTCGCGGCCCGCAGGCCGGCGAAGCACGCCGCGCCGAACCCCGGCTGCGGCTCGTGGACGATCTGCGCGCCGAGCCGTGCGGCGAGCGCGCCGGAGCCGTCGGTCGAGCCGTTGTCGACGACGATCGGGGTCAGGCCCGGCGGCATCCGCCCGAGCACCCAGGGGATCGCGGCGGACTCGTTCAGCACCGGGAGGATCACGTCGGTCATCTCGGCCAACGTACGGACGGGCGGTCGCCGAAACGATGAACGCCTGCGAAACACGGCCGTCCGGGCGCGTCCGCACACCCCGGCCGCGACTAGCGTGGCGCCCTGCCCGCCGATGCCCCTCGCGACGACCCTCACCCGGCCCGCCGGACCCCCCGCCGAACCCCGGCCGCCCGCGGGCGGCGAGCGGGCCCGGCGCGCGCGCGGCGCCGCCCCGGCGGCCCGCCTGGCGGTCGGCGTCCTCGTGCTGTGGGGCGGCCTCGTCCTCGCCGGTCACCTCGTCGGCCACGGGCTCCTCGTCCGCGACCACCGCGTCCACATCGGAGCCCCGCCGCTCGTCGGGGGCGGCGACGTGCGCGTGTCGTGGCGCCTGGGCGGGGCGGTGCTGCTCGCCGCGGCGGCGGTCGCGGGCGCCCCGGCGCTGGCGGCGGCGCTCCGCTGGCGGCTGCTGCTCGTCGCCGCCTGGGCGGGCGGCGCGGCGTGGGCGGTCCTGCTGGCGGCCTCCGACGGGTGGGCGGCGATCCCCGCGCCGTTGACGTCCCGGTACGAGTACCTCACGGCGGTCGGCCGCGCCGAGCACGCCCCGGGCGGCTTCCTGCGGACCTTCGTCGCGGTGCTCCCCGGCTACCCGACGCACGTCAAGGGGCACCCGCCGGGCCTGCTGCTCCTGCTCACGGGGCTCGACCGGATCGGGCTCGGCGGCGCGACCGTGGCGGCCGTGCTCGTCATCGCGGGCGGCGCGCTCGCCGCCCCGGCGACGCTCGTCGCGCTCCGGGCCGTCGCGGGGGAGGCGACCGCGCGCGCGGCGGCCCCGTTCCTCGCCCTCACGCCGGCGGCGGTGTGGGTCGCCACGTCGGCGGACGCCCTCTTCGCCGGGGTGGCCGCGTGCGGCATCGCGCTCGTGGCGCTCGCGGCGACCGCCCCGTCCCGCCGCCGCGCGTCCGCCGCCGCGCTCGCGCTCGCGGGCGGGCTCACGCTCGGCGCCGCGCTCTTCCTGAGCTACGGCATCGCCCCGCTGGGGCTGCTCGTCGCCGGGCTCCTCGTGTGGCGGCGCGCGCTGCGCACCGGCGTGCTCGTCGCGACGGGCGTCCTCGCCGTCGGCGCCGCGTTCGCCGCGGCGGGGTTCCTCTGGCCCGACGGGCTCCACGCCACGAGCCGGCTCTACCACGCCGGTGTCGCCTCCCGGCGGCCCTACGGCGACTTCCTCCTCATCGACCTCGCGGCGTTCCTCGTCGCGCTCGGGCCCGCCGCGGTCGCGGGCGTCGCGCGCCTCCGCGACCGGCGCGCCTGGCTGCTCGCGGGCGGCGGGCTGGCGGCCGTGCTCGCCGCCGCGCTCAGCGGGCTCTCCCGCGGCGAGACCGAGCGCATCTGGCTGCCCTTCGTCCCGTGGGTGCTCGTCGCGACGGCGGCGCTCGGGCGCTCACGCCGCTGGCTCGCGCTGCAGCTCCTCGTCGGCCTCGTCGTCCAGGCGACCGTGCGGTCCCCGTGGTGAGGCGCGCCGCGGCCGCGGTCGCCCTCGCCGCCGCGCTCGCGGGGTTCGCGGGCTGCGGGTCCGGTGGCACCGGCGGGAGCGCAGGCACGGACCGTCGCGCGACCGCCTCGGCGACCGACCGGCGCCGCCCGCCGTCCGGCCCCGCGATCGTGGCGGCGATGGCCGCGCTGCCCGGCGGCGGCCTGCGGACCGGGGAGCTGACGACGGGCGTCGTCCGCGACCTCGACGCGGCCGCGCGGCCCGTCGGTCCCGTCCTCACGCGCGTCCCCGTCAGCACCGGCGGCCAGCGCGGGCTGCTCGGCCTCGCGGTCGTCCCGGGCGGCCCGACCTACGCGGCCTACACCGAGCGCGGCGGCCGCCGCCGGCTCGTCGTGGCGCAGATCCTCCCCGGGCCCGTGCGACGCGTGTGGACCGGACCGCCGTCGACCGACCTCGCCGACGGCGGCCACCTCGCGCTCCTCGGCGTGCGGCTCGTCGTCGGCGTCGGCGACCTGCAGGACCCCGCGCGCACCCCGGACGCCGCAACGCCGAACGGCAAGCTCCTCAGCCTCGACCCGGCCGGCCCGCCGTCGCAGCGCCCGCTCGTCCTCAGCCGGGGCTGGAACAACCCCTACGCCTTCGTCCCGTACCCCGGGACCGGGGGCCCGGGCGTCCTCGTCGCCGACAACGCCCCCGGCACCCGGCCCGAGCGGATCGCCCGCGGCGACGCCGGCGGCGGGGCGCCGCAGGACGTGACGAACCTGCCGCGCCGCGTCGCCCCCTCGGGCCTCGCGGTCCTCACCCCGACGCAGGTCGCGGTCTGCGGCGTGCGCTCGGGGCGGCTCGAGCGCTACCGCCGCCGCGGCGGACGCTGGGTCGCGGCGGGGACGATCAGCCGCCGCTGCGCCTTCGGGGCCACGGCGCTCACGAGCGGCCGCCTCGCTGTGAGCACCGCGGCGGGCGTGAGGACCGTGCGCCCGTGAGCCGCGTCCTGCTCACCGGCGGCGGCGGCTTCATCGGGTCGCACATCGCGGACGCGCTGCTCGAGGCCGGCCACCAGGTCCGCGTGCTCGACTGGCTGCACCCGGCCGCGCACGCCGACCGGGGACGGCCGGCCGACCTCCCGGCCGCGGTGGACTTCCGCCGTGGCGACGTCCGCGAGGCGTCCGACGTCGTCGCCGCGCTCGCCGGGGTGGACCACGTCTGCCACCAGGCGGCCATGGTGGGGCTCGGCACCGACATCCTCGACATCGCCGACTATGTCGCGCACAACGACCTCGGGACCGCGGTCCTCCTGCGTGAGCTCGCGCGGGCCCGGTTCGGCGGCCGCCTCGTCCAGGCCTCCTCGATGGTCGTCTACGGCGAGGGTCGCTACCGGTGCGCCGAGCACGGGGAGACGCGGCCCCCCGCGCGCACGACCGCCGACCTCGACGCGGGGCGCTTCGAGCCGGCCTGTCCCCGCTGCGGCGCCCCGCTCGAGCCGCTCGCCATCCCGGAGGACGCCCCGGTCGACCCGCGCAACGTCTACGCCGCGACGAAGCTGCAGCAGGAGCTGCTCGCCGTCGCCTTCAGCCGCGAGACCGGCATCCCCGTGACGTCGCTGCGGTACCACAACGTCTACGGGCCGCGCATGCCCCGCGACACCCCGTACGCCGGCGTCGCGTCGATCTTCGTCAGCGCGCTGAACGCCGGGCAGGCGCCCCGCGTCTTCGAGGACGGCCGCCAGCTGCGGGACTTCGTCCACGTGCGCGACGTCGCCCGCGCGAACGTCCTCGCGCTCACCGCGGCCGAGCCGGTGCCGGGGGCGTTCAACGTCTGCAGCGGCGTCCCGCGCAGCGTCGGCGAGATGGCGCACGCCCTCCACGCGGCGGGCTTCGGCGGCGTTCCCGCCCCGCGGACGACCGGCGCCTACCGCCTCGGCGACGTGCGGCACGTCTTCGCCGACCCGGCCCGCGCGACCGCCCGACTCGGCTTCACCGCGCGCGAGGACTTCGCCGCGGGCATGGCCGAGTTCGCCGCCGCCCCGCCCCGCGCCGAGCCCGTGCCGGCGGGCTGAACATCCGGTGAACGGCGCCCGTGGACCGTGTCCGCGGGCGGCGCTCCCTGCGACACTGCGCCGATGGCCACCGCCGCGGCGCACACCCGGGGATCCGTCCTCGTCGTCGACGACGAGCCGACGATCGGCGAGGTCGTCGCCCGCTACCTCGAGCGGGCCGGCTACGAGACGCACATCGCCCTCGACGGGACGAGCGCGGTGGCGACGAACGCGCGCGTGCGGCCGGACCTCATCGTCCTCGACCTCATGCTGCCCGGCATCGACGGGCTCGAGGTCATGCGCCGTGTCCGCGAGGCACGCGAGCGCCGCCCCGCGATCATCCTCCTGACGGCGAAGGGCGAGGAGGCCGACCGCATCACCGGCCTGCGGCTCGGCGCCGACGACTACGTCGTCAAGCCGTTCTCCCCGGCGGAGCTCGTCGCCCGCGTCGACGCGGTCCTGCGCCGCATCGACACGGTCCCCGCGCACGAGCCCGCCCTCGAGCTCGACGGCCTGACGATCGACCCCGCCGGGCGCCGCGTCCACGTCGCCGGCGAGGAGGCTCAGCTCACCCAGCGCGAGTTCGACCTCCTGCTCTTCCTCGCGCGCCACCCCGGCCAGGCCTTCACGCGGGACCAGCTCATGGACCACGTGTGGCAGTACTCGTTCTACTCCGACACCTCGACCGTCACCGTCCACATCCGCCGCCTGCGCACGAAGCTCGAGGCCGACCCCGAGCGCCCGCGCTGGATCGAGACGGTGTGGGGCGTCGGGTACCGGTTCGCGGCATGAGCCGGAGGCTCGCCGGCGTCGCCTTCGCATTGGCGCTGACCACGGCGATCACGGCGCTCGCGCTCGTGGGGTACGGGACGCACGCGGCGGTCGTCACGTTCGAGCTGCTCGCGCCCCTCGGCGTCATCACCGTCCTCGCGGCCGAGTGGTGGGCGACGAACCGTCAGCGCGCCGGGGGCCTGCGCCGGCAGTTCGTCGTCGTGGCCGCCGTCGCCGGCCTGCAGTTCGCCGCGGCGGTCCTCCTCTTCGCGCAGCTCATGTTCGTCAGCGCGCACGACGCCTTCTTCACCGTGCTCGTCGTCCTCTACGCCTCCGCGGTCGCGGGCTGGACCGCGCGGCTGCTCGGCCGGGCCGCGCTCGACGACCTCGACGCGGTCCGCAGCACGCTCACCGCGGTCGGCGACGGACGGCGCGACGTCCTCACCGGCGTCACCGGCGGGGACGAGGTCGCCGCGCTCGCCGCCGACGTCGACGGGATGGTCGCGCGGCTCGCGGGGGAGGAGGAGGCGCGGGCGACGCTCATGGCCGCCGTCTCGCACGACCTGCGCACGCCGATCACGTCGCTGCGCCTGCTCGCCGACGCGATCGACGACGACCTCGTCGACGCCGCGATGCGCCGGGAGTACGCCGCGCGGATGAGCACCCACGTGCGCGCGCTCAGCGCCCTCATCGACGATCTCTTCGAGCTCACCCGCCTGCGCAGCAGCGACCTGCAGTGGACGATGGAGGCCGTCCGCCTCGACGAGCTCGTCGCCGACACCGTCGAGGCGATGCGGCCCGCGGCGGGGACGATCGCCGTGCGCATCGGCGGGGCGACGCCGGTCGCCGCCCGCGCGAACCCGGAGAAGCTTCAGCGCGTCCTCTTCAACCTCATCCAGAACGCGATCCGCCACACGCCCCCTGACGGCTCGATCACCGTGCGGACCTCGGCGGGCGACGGCACGGTCGAGGTCGAGGTCGCCGACAACGGCAGTGGCATCGCGCCCGCGGACCGGGCGCGGGTCTTCGAGCCCTTCTACCGCGGTGACCGCTCGCGGACCGACGCGGGCGCGGGCCTCGGCCTGGCGATCTGCAGCGCGATCGTCGAGGCGCACGGCGGGCGGATCTGGCTCGCCGACGCGGCGGTCGGGACCGCCGTGCGCTTCGAGGTGCCGGCCGGGTGAGGACCGCGGCGGGCCGTGCCGTCAGCCGCCGCCGGGCGCGCGGCGGCGACCCGCGATGAGCACGGCGACGTCATCGGCGAGCTCGGCGCCGGCGGGACGCGTGCGCAGCAGGTGCGCGGCGGCGTCGTCGAGCTCCTCGGGCAGGGTCTCGCACGCCGTGGCGAGTCGCGCGAGGCCGAGGTTGATGTCCTCGCCGCGGCGCTCGACGAGCCCGTCGGTGTAGAGCAGCAGGCGATCGCCGGGGTCGAGCGTGAGCGGCTGCGTCGGCCAGGTGGTGTCGGGGACGCCGAGCACGGGGCCGCGCGCGCCGCCGGTCGTGACCGCCTCCCCGGCCGCCGTGACGATGATCGGCGGCGGGTGCCCGGCGATGACGAGGTCGGTGTCGCCGCTCGCCAGGTCGATGCCGGCGAGGGCCACCGTGGCGAGGCCCATGAGCTCGTCCTCGAGGAGGATCTCGTTGAGCTTCGCCATCGCCCCGGCGGGCGTGTAGCCCTCACGGGCGTAGATGCGGAGGCTGTGGCGCAGGGCGTTCGCACGGGCGGCGGTCTCGACGCCGTGACCGGCGACGTCGCCCATGACGAGCCACAGGGCGTGCTCGTCGATGCGGATGGCCTCGTACCAGTCCCCGCCGACGAGCGAGTCGATGCCGAAGGCCAGGTGGCGGCCGGCGAGCTGCCACCCGTCGGGCTGCGGCAGCCCGTCGGGGAGGAGGCTGCGTTGGAGCAGCCGCGCGATCGCCCGGTCGCGCTGCTGGGCGGCCGCGCGCTCGTGCTCGACCCGGCGCTCGGCGGTCACGTCGGTGAGCGTGAGGACGACGTGCTCCGTGGACGCCTCGGGATCGTGGACCTCGTGGCGGCGCACCGCGTGGTGGCGGCCGCGGTGGCGGAGCTCGCCCCCGCTGCCGGCGTGGAGGATGGTCGCGAGCTCCGGCAGGACCGCCCCGAGCGTGCTGTCGGCGCTCTCGTCGAGCCCGGGCGCCAGGGCGATGAACGCCTGGTTGGCGCGCACGATGCGCCCCGCCGGGTCGAGCACGCAGACCGCGTCGCTGATCGCGTCGAACGTCGTCTGCCACTCCTCGGCGACGAGCCGCACCTGACGCTCGGCCAGGCGGGTCCGGAGCAGCGCCCGCACGGTGGCGTTCAGCACCGGGGTCTCGACCGGCTGCGTGAGGTAGGCGTCGGCCCCGCTCTCCAGCCCGCGCACCTGGTACTCCGACTCGAGGAAGGTCGCCGAGAGCAGCAGGATGGGCACCGCGGCGGTGCGCGGATGCTGCTTCAGGGCGGCGCAGACGTCGAAGCCGTCGCGGCCCGGCATCTTCACGTCGAGCACGATCGCGTCGGGCGGCGCGGCGAGGGCCGTCGCGATCGCGCTGTCCCCGTCGGCGACCTCCCGCACGCTGAAGCCCGACCGGCGCAGCGAGGTGGCGACGACGTACCGGCCGACGTCGTCGTCGTCGGCCAGCAGCACCTCGGGCGGCACGGAGGACGCGCTCATCGACGGACCTTGTCGGACGCGGCGGACAGGGCCCGCAGCAGGCTGTCCCGTGACGTGCGCGCCTTGTCGAGGACCACGGCCCCGAGGGCGTCGAGGTGGGCGCGGTCCGTGGACGCGAGCGCCGCCGCGGTGTGGATCACCACCGGCAGCCGGGCGGTGACCGGCTCGGATCGCAGCCGCTTCAGGACGCTGCGTCCGTCGAGGCCCGGCATCTGCAGGTCGAGCACGACGGCGGCCGGCGGCGTGTCCCGGATCGTCGTGAGGGCGGCGGCCCCGCCGGCCGCCTCGAGCGTCGACCACCCGAGCGGCTTGAGCAGCGACGCGATGACGTAGCGGGCCGGCTCGTCGTCGTCGACGATGAGGATCGGGCCGTCGCCCGGGGAGAGCCCCGCGTGCCGCAGCGGCACGCGCAGCCAGAAGGTCGACCCCTCGCCGACGACGCTCTCGGCGCCGACCGCGCCGCCGAGGAGACCGGCGAGGCGCTGCGCGAGCGCGAGGCCGAGGCCGGTGCCCCGCCCGCCACGGACAGGCGCCCGGTCCCCCTGGGTGAACTCCTCGAAGATGCGGCCGAGAGCGTCCTCGGGGATCCCGATCCCGGTGTCCGCGACCCGCACCGAGAGCCAGCCGGCGTCGGCCTCCGCGGTGACGGTGACCGTGCCCCGCTCGGTGAACTTCAGGGCGTTCGCGATGAAGTTGCGCAGGATCTGCGCGAGCTTGTCCTCGTCCGTGTCGAGCTCGGGGATGTCGCCCCGCGTCGTGAACGTCAGCGTGACGGCCTCCTCGTCGACGAGCGGCCGCAGGTAGGCGCGCAGCAGCGCGAAGACCTCGGTGATCGAGAAGCTGCGGACCGTCACGTCGAGCCGGCCCGCCTCGATCTTCGCGATGTCGAGCAGGTCCCCGACGAGCTCGATCTGGTCGCCCGCCAGACGCTGGACGTAGGTGACCTGCCGGGACTGCTCGGCGGTGAGGGGGTCGGCGCCGGGCTCGAGCAGGAGGCCGGCCAGCGCCTGGATCGAGTTCAGCGGGGTGCGCAGCTCGTGGCTGAAGCTCGACAGGAAGCGGGTCTTGGCCGTGTCGGCCTCGCGCAGGCGGGCGGCGGTCTCGTCGAGCTCGGCGTACAGGGCGACCACCCCGCGGTTCGTGTCCTCGAGCTCCCGGTTGAGGGCGACGAGCTCGTCCTGGCGGGCGCGGAGCTCGCCGAGCGCGCGCAGCAGCTCCCGGTTCTGCTGCTCGACCTCGTCGAGCGCCGTGTCGGAGCGCCGGCTCCCGAGCCGGTCGCGCACGGCGGCGAGGTCGCCGTCGCCGACCCCGGCGCCGCGCTTGGCGATCGCGACGGTCGTGCCCGTGGGGCCCGAGTCGATGTCGAAGTCGTCCATGAGCCGGCGGACGCCCGACAGCCCGCGTCCCATCCCGGTCGCCGACACGTAGCGGCCGCTGAGGACGAGCGGGACGTCCGCGATCCCGGGGCCCTCGTCGACGACCTCGACGCGCAGGCGGTCGCGGGCCGGCTCGGGGACCTCGAGCCGCACGCGACCCCGGCGGGCGTAGCGGTGCGCGTTGCGGGCGAGCTCGGAGACCGCCGTCGCGATCCGGGTCTGGTCCTGGGCGTCGAACCCGAGGAGCGCGGCGGCCTCACGCGCCTGCCGGCGCGCGGTCACGACGCTCTCGTCGGTCGTCAGCGGGATCTGCGCGAGGAGCATCACGCCACCGCCCCGCGCGGTCCGGGACGCGCGACGACGACGCTCACGTCGTCGCGGCCGCGCTCGGCGTCGCGGATGATCGTCGCCGCGATGGTCAGCGCCTCGCGGCGCATCAGCCCGGGGTGGGCGTCGAGGCCCCAGGCCCCGCGGACGCCGTCGGAGTGCAGGACGACGAGGTCGCGGGCGCCGAGCGGATAGGTGAACTGCTGCAGGCGCCGGGCCTGGTGACCGACGATGCCGTTGTGGGCGGCCATGGCGCGGGCGCCGCCCGCGCCGCAGACGACCCCGGCGACGTTGCCGACCCCGGCGAAGCGCACCTCGCCGCGGACGGGGTCCAGGCACGCGACGGACACGGCCGCCCCGCGCGTGTGGCGGAGCGCGGCGTGGGCGTCGGCGAGGACCTCGGCCGGGTCGCGGCGCGGGCCGGTGAGGAGCGACGCCACCGCGTCGTCCGAGGCCTCGGCGGCGCTCGGGCCGTGCCCGAGCCCGTCGGCGAGCAGGATCGTCATGACGCCGTCGTCGACGCGCGTCGCGAAGGCGTCGCCGCACGGCCCGTCGTCGTCGATGGGCAGCGCGAGCCCGTCCACGTCCGGGGCGTCGGCCGGCCGGTGCCCGAGCCACGCGGTGATGACCGTCCCGGCGCCCGGCGTGCTCGTCACGTCGACGACGTCGCTCAGCCGCCCGACGGCGCCGAGGCCGGTGCCGGCGGTGCCGCCGGTGGAGAACCCGTCGCGCGCGGCCCGCGCGAGGTCGGCGATGCCGGGTCCCGCGTCCCAGGCGGCGACGGTGAGCAGCCCGGGGGAGGCGCGCAGTGCGAGGCTGCCGCGACCGGCCGCGTGGCGGGCGATGTTCGTCGCAAGCTCGCTGACGAGGATCGACGCCCGCCCGATCCGGGTCTCGTCGAGCTGGGCCTCGCGCGCGAGGCGCTCGGCCGCGCGCCGCGCCGGGCCGACGCCGCTGAGGTCCTGGATCCGCAGGCGGATCGTCGCATTCAGCCCCATCGGACGACCGTGATCGTCGTGCCCTGCCCGGGGGCGGTCCGCACGTCGAAGTCGTGCACGAGGCGGCGCGCGCCGCCGAACCCGAGGCCGAGGCCGTTGCCGGTCGTGTATCCGTCCTGGAAGGCCCGGTCGAGGTCGGCGATGCCCGGCCCCTCGTCCTGGCAGGTGACCCGCACCCCGGTGCGCGGCCCGTCGTGCACGAGCCCCGCCGTCAGGACGCCGCCGCCACCGTGGATGACGGTGTTCCGCGCGAGCTCGCTGACGGCGGTCACGAGCTTCGTCTGGTCCACGAGGCGCAGGCCGGCCTCGACGGCGAGCCGCCGCGTGACGTGCCGCGCGCGGACCACGTCCTCGTCGCTGCTCAGTGCCACCTCGTCGCCGCTCACCGCGCGGGCGCGGCGTCTGCCTCGGAGACCGGGCCGTCGTCCTCGTCCTCGCCCTCGTCGGCGTCGGGCTCGGTCGCGACGGACGGCAGCAGCGCCATCCCGCGCTCGACGTTCAGGGCCGTCTGCACCCCCTCGAGGGACAGGCCGAGCTCCACGAGGGTGATGGCGACGGCGGGGCGCATGCCGACGACGACCGTGGCCGCGTCGAGCACCCGGGCCATCGCGGCGATGTCGGCCAGCATCCGGCCGATGAACGAGTCCACGAGGTCGAGGGCCGAGATGTCGATGAGGACGCCGGTGGCGCCGGTGCGCACGATCTGCCCGGTGAGGTCCTCCTGCAGGGCGACGGCCATGCGGTCGTGCATGTCGACCTGGATCGTCACCAGGAGCAGCCGCCCCATGCGGAGGATCGGGATGCGGGAGTCGCCGTCCATCGCTCAGGCCGGGCGGCCGATCTTGCGGACCTCGTAGCCCGAGCGATCGAGGGCGACGCGCAGCGCGTCCGCGAGACTCGCCTTCGTCGTCACGTCGCTGAGGTCGAGCCCGAGGTGGACGATCGTCTGCGCGATCTGCGGCCGGATGCCGCTGATGATGCAGTCGGCGCCCATGAGCCGGGCGGCGGCGACCGTCTTGAGCAGGTGCTGCGCGACGAGCGTGTCAACGGTCGGCACCCCCGTGATGTCGATGATCGCCATCGGCGCGTCCGTCTCGATGATCTTCTCGAGCAGGCTCTCCATGACGACCTGCGTCCGGGCGCTGTCGAGCGTCCCGATGAGCGGCACGGCGAGGATGCCCGTCCAGAGCTTCACGACCGGGGTGGAGAGCTCGAGGAGCTCGTCCTGCTGGCGGCGGATGATGTCCTCGCGCGAGCGCAGGTAGGCGTCGAAGCTCTCGAGCCCGAGCTCGTCGACGAACGTCGTCGCGGCCCACAGCGCGTCCGTCAGGCCCTCGGCGCCGCCGGCGCTCTCGGCGGCGCGCTCGCGGAGCCGGTCGAACAGCGGCTGCTTGAGCAGGAAGACGAGGGTCGCGGTCTCCGACGGGGACAGCCCGGCCTGCGCGCAGTCGCGGGAGAGCTCGACGAGCACGTCGCGCAGCGGCTCCCAGCGGGTGCTGCCGCGCGGGGGGATCGCCGGGTCCGCCCGGAGCTCGCGGCCGACCGCGGTCAGCAGCCGGCCGCACTCGCGCTCGGCGTCCGCGACGTCGCGCGCGCCCGCGAACTGGCGGTCGAGCGCGGCGGCCCAGGCGGTCAGCAGCACCGCGGAGTCCTCCAGCAGCACCGCTGAGAGCAGCGCGTCCGCGGGGGAGGGGGTGGGGGTCGTCATGGTGATGGGGGGTCCAGATCGGTCGGGGGAGGAACGGCGTCCACGGGGGCGAGCGCGACGAGCGCCTCGTCCATCGAGGTGTGGACCTGCAGGAGGGACAGCACGCCGCCGAGGTCGAGGACCCGGGCCACGGGGCCGCCCGGCTCGATGCAGGTCGCGAGACGGCCGCCGGGGTGACGGCGCTGCACGGTGAGCAGGACGGCGAGGCCGGAAGAGTCCAGGAAGGCGAGCCCGCGCAGGTCGAGCACCAGGCGCGGCGCGGTGGCCCGGAGAGCCGCCTGCCCGCAGAGGGGGGCGGCGACGAGGTCGAGGTCGCCCAGGCAGCGCAGAGCCTGGGTCCCGGGGCCCAGCTCGTGCAACTCCGTCCGGAACCCTTCGGGCCTCATTGCCGGTGCGAACTCCTGACCACGTCGGAAGCAGAAGCCGTACGCCAGGGATGTTCAGGCCCCGCGGGTCCGGCAGTGCCGTCGACCCTACCGTCTGGTGGCGCGGTCGCGACCGGAGCGGCGCCCGCCGGGTGGCGGGCGCAGCCCGCGGGGCGATCCCCTCGGTGTGCGCGCGCACGCACACCGAGGGCCCCGCGTCGGCGGGCCCTCGTCGTGCGGTGCGGGGCGACCGGCTCAGCGGCGGTCGGTGTCCAGCTCGGCGTTGGTGCCGCCGGCGAAGTAGGGCTCGCGGCTGCCGGACTTGGCGAGGCCGCGGCTGACGAAGTACGCGCCGGCGACGATGGAGACGTAGAGCCAGGCCTGGCGCGCGACGAACTCGTCGGTGCCGTTCGTGTCGCCGCCCTTGATGGCGGCGGCGCTCACGAGGATGCCGACGATGACGACGACCATCGCGACGAACTCGGTCGTCTTGAACGCGTGCTTGGTCTCGGTCGAGAGGCGCGCGATCGTGGTGCGGCCGCCGCGGTCGGTGCCGGCGTCGCGGGTGGTGGGGGAGGTGGTGGCCATGGGGCCCTTCCTGAAAAGCCGAGGGGCTCGGACTGGGCCTGTGGCCGACTGCGGCCACGACGTCCCTTGTGTCCGGCGACCGCGGCCCCAAGCGCGCCGGCGGCCCGGCGGTGCGCAGTAGCACCCGACGGCCCGGCCGCCGCCCCGCCGGTGAGGCGCGGCCGTCACGGGGGACCCGCGCGGCCCGTCCCGAGCACCGGCCCAGCGAACTTCTCGTCGAGGCTCGCCGCGTGGCTCAGCGTCTGGCGCGCGACGGCGAGCGTCGCCTCGGCGGTGGCGAGGTTGCGGCGGTTCCGGCCGACCGCCTCGCGCTGCAGCGCGAGCGTCCGGCGGAGGATGGCGAGCGCCTGCCCCTGGGCCCGGTCCAGACGGGGCACGGCGCGGGCGAGCCGCGCGACGAGCCCGGAGGACCTCACCGACCCGAGGACCGTGATGGCGCTGCGGACGAGCCGCGTGAGGCGCGCGTGCGCCGTGAGCCCCGCGGTGACCTCGCCGAGCGAGCGGACGACTGCGCCCGCGTCCGCACCCCGCAGGGCGGCGAGGGCCTGCGACACCTCGGCGACGGTGGCCGGGAGGCCGGCCGCCGTCAGGCCCGCGACGAGCGGCGTGGCCGCGCGCGTGAGCCCGTCGGCGCGGCGCGCGGTCGCCCGGACCGTGGGCAGGCCGCGCAGGGTCTTGCGGGCGAGCGGGGTGGCCGCGTCGGCGAGCGGCGCGAGCGTGTGCAGCTGGGTGATGGCGAGGTGACGCTGCTGGACGGCGAGATCGCGCTGCTGGTGGATGAGCGTGAGCTGGGCGGCGAGGGTCCCGAGCAGCGCGACGGCGACGAGGGCCATGGCCGCCCACGCGACGGGCGGGAAGGAGACGCGCTCGGGCGCGGTCCCGACGGGACGGCGGCCGCGCGGGCTCAGGGCCAGGACCGGCGCCGGCGACGGCGCCCGAACAGTCCGAGCGGGAGCACGAACAGCAGCGGCAGGAAGAGGACGTGTCCTCCGGAGACGAGGTAGATGACGACGGCCAGGACGAGGCCGCCGAGCAGCAGGCGGGGCATCCGCCGCCTCCTACCCGGCCCGCGGGGGCGTGAACGCGAGATGGTCGCGGTTGCGTCTGCTCGTCGTGGGTAGGCGGAATGGCGTGCTTACTTCAGAAGATGGTGTCACCGGCGGTCTCGCCGGCAAGATCGCAGGCAAGGTCAAGGCCACGGCCGGAACGCTGCTCGGCAACGAGGAGCTGACCCGGGAGGGCAACCTCCAGGAGGCCGGCGCCGACCAGGAGGCCGTCGCGGCGAAGGCCCGCGCCGAGGCCGAGCAGGCCGAGCAGGAGGCGAAGCTCGAGGCCGAGCGTCGCGAGAACGCGCTCGAGGCCGAGCGCCTGCGGACCGAGCTCTCGGCCGAGGAGCGCGAGGCCCAGGTCGCCGCGCAGGCCGAGGAGACCGAGCGCGAGGCCGCCGCGCAGGCCGCGGAGGACAAGGCCCGGGCCGAGCGCGAGCGCCGGGCCGAGGAGCAGCGGGCCTCCGCCGAGGCCGCCGGCGAGCAGCGCCGCGCCGAGCAGGACCGCGAGACGGTCGCCTCGGTGGCGACCTCGCAGGCGAGCATCGAGCGCCGCCAGGCCGAGGAGGACCGCGCCGCCGCCGAGCAGAAGGCCGCGCAGCTCGAGCAGGCCGCGGACGCCGCCGCCCGGCGGGCCCAGAACATCGATCCCCAGGAGTCCTAGACATGCCGCTCACCACCATTCCCCGCACCGTCGTCGGTGCGTACCTGAAGGCGCTGCGGGTCCCCGTGGACGCCGCGCTGAGGCTCACGGGCCGCGGTGAGGCGACCTCCGGGGCCGCCCTCGCCGTCGACCGCGTCGACGGCGCCGTGCGCTCGGCGGCCGGGACCGTCCTGCGCGACGACGCGTTGCGGGCCGAGGGGTCGCGCCGCACCGCCGCGACCGACGAGCGGGCGAAGGCCGCCGAGCTCGCCGGCCGCGCCGAGGCGCTCCGCACCGAGGCCCGTGAGGAGGCGGCGCAGAGCCGTCGTGACGCGACGGCCCGCGAGCGGCGCCTGAAGGAGCAGGCGGAGAAGAGCGCGGCCAAGCGCGAGTCCGCCGCCAAGCAGCAGGCCCAGGCGAAGAAGGAGCAGGCGGCCGAGACCGCCGCGAAGCGCAAGAAGGACGCGGACGCGCGCAAGCGCCGTGAGGAGGCGCAGGCCGAGAAGGAGGCGGCGCGCCGGAAGAAGGCGATCGAGGAGGACGCGGCCGCGCGCGAGCAGCAGCTCGCCACGCAGGACAAGAAGGCGCGTCTGGCCGAGCTCTCCGGCCGCGAGACCGCGCTCGCCGAGGAGGGGAAGGCGCTGACCGCCGCCGACGAGGCCGCGCGCCTGAAGGGGGCTGCGTCGAAGGCCAAGGAGCGGCGGAAGGCGTCCGCGAGCTGATCCGGCCCCCCCCGGGGGGACCACCGCGGGCGGGCGCGGTGGCCCGGAGGCCGGCGGCGCCGGCTCAGGCGGTCCGCTCAGGCGGGCCGGAGCACGGCGTGGCTCGTCACCGCGCGGGCGATGACGCGGTCGCCCTGCGTGATCTCCGCCTCGGCGGAGACGATGCGGCGCCCCGCGGCGACGCACCGGCCGTGGCACACGAGCAGCTCCCCCGCCACCGCCGCGCGGATGTACTGCACGCTGAGCTGCACGTGCGGTGCCGCGACCCCCGGCGGGACGTGCTGGTGCACCGCCCAGCCGGTCGCGCTGTCGAGCAGGGCGGTGAGGTAGCCGCCGTGGACGATCCCGCCGCCGTTGAGGTGCTCGGGACCGGGCAGCGCCTCGACGAGGGCGCCGTCCGCGTCGGCCCGCAGCGGCCGGAAGCCGAGCAGCGCCGCAAACGGTCCGGGGCTGATGCGGCGCTCCTCGTCCATGACCGGCACGCTACCGGCGATGGCCGGGCGCGGCCGCGCCCCACCCTGTTAACGACAAAACCCCCGTGTTTACGGGGGTTTTGTTCCATGCGCCGAAGAGGACTCGAACCTCCACGGGCCATAAAGCCCACAAGGCCCTCAATCAAAAATTGCGTTGACACGAGTGTCCAACTCCTTGCGTTGGTCGGTGATTTGGTGGTGGGGGAAGGTGAGGTTCAAGGCCACGGAGGGCCGAATGGTTACCACAGCCGTTACCACGCGCCCAAACGCTGACGGCGGCTTGTAGCCGGGTGTGGCGCTTGCGGCGGCGGGGCCTTGGTCGACCGGAGCGGCGCCGGGCTCGCCGAGGGCGAGCGGGTGGGGCGCAGATCTCAGGGACGCGGGGAGCACGGGATGGTCTGACAGCGCGCTGACCATAGCTCTGCGTGGCCCGCGGAGCGAGCGACCCGTCGTCCCGCGCCAGCGGGCGAACCCCACCCGCGCGGGACATCAGCGAACAGGCGATGCCGCTGATGGGCGCCGCAAGCAACGGCGACGCCGACGTCGCCCAAGCCCTGATCACCGCCGGCGCCGACCTGCCACGACGCCTGCCCGAGTCCGAACTGGGACGACCGGACGCCGCCGCCGGAGGGTGGCGGCCCTGCCTGCTGCCGATCTCGTCGGTTGCCGCGCCCCCGCCGCTCACGCGCGCCCGTCCGGCGACCGGCGCTTCCTCTTCGCGCTGAGATCCCGTTGACGCGTTGAAGTTCGTGGGCCCGAGGCTGCGAGGATCAGTCGATGCTGCCCGCCAGTTCGATCCCTGGCCCGCCTGCCTGCGGCGTGCCCGCTGGCCCGCTGACCGTGCACGCCGGTGGCGTTCGACCGCGATGGGCGACGCGACGTTCAGCGGCCAAGGGCGGCACGCGACTCGCCGCCGGCGGGGCGATCGCTCTCTGCGGATGCGCAAGAAGCGCAGCGCCGGCGCGCCCCTCCGGCCGGACGCCCCGGCACGCCGCTGCGGCGGTCCCCCCGACCGTGTCGAACCGGCTCGGTCAGGACACGGCGGGAGGAGGAGGCCGATGACGCAGCCCGTGCTGGTCCTCGGAGAAGCGGGCGGACTCGCGGCCGCGCTGATCACCCGCCTCGGGGGGGGAGGGTATTCCCACGATCCATCTCACCGATCTGACCGACGCCCAGATCGCTGAGCGCCTACGCGAGGCGTGCTGGCAGGCGGTGGGCATCGTGGCCCGTGACGATGTGCTCGCGCTGCGGTTGACGCTGCTGTGCGCCCACGTCGCGCCCGACGTGCCGCTTCTCACCACGCTGTTTGATCGCACGTCCGGTCGCAAACTGCACGACGCGCTTCCGGCGGTCGAGATCATCTCGCCCTCGGCCCTGGCCGCGCGCGATCTGAGCGCGCACTGCGCGCGGGCCGGCGCCCGCGCCGTGCCGTGGCACCGGTCCCGCCTGCAGCTTGTAGATGGAGCGCTGCGGCTCCTCGTGGGCGCCGGACTGGGGCTCGGGCTCGCTCTGGGGCTCGAGACCGCGGCGTCGATGCTCGCCCTGCATGAAGGATTCGTCGACGCGGTGTACCTGAGCGCACGCACCGTGGCTACCGTGGCCGCGGCCCCGGAAGCGGTTCACGGTCCGGCCTGGTTCAAACTGTTCTCGGCTGCGAACATGCTGGCCTCGCTTGCGCTGGTCGCCGTCTTCACCGCTGCGCTCGTCCGCCGCGTGAGCCGGCCACGCCTCACGACGATCTGGGGACCATGCGCCGCGCCGGCGTACGACCACGTGCTCGTGGTCGGCCTGGGACAGGTCGGCTTCCGTCTCGGTCAGGCGCTTCGTGCCCAGGGCATACCCGTCCTTGCCGTCGAACGGGACCCGACTGCTCCCTGCGTGCGGCTGGCGCGCAAAGCGGGGATCCCCGTCGCCATCGCACGGGGAGACGACCGTCACACGCTGCAGCGGCTGCGCATCGAGCGCTGCGCCGTCGTCGTCGCGGCGACCTCCGACGACCTCGTCAACGTCTCGGTCGGGCTCGCTGCGAGCGACCTCGCCCCGGACATCGCGGTCGTCATGCGGCTCGGAGACGGTGAGATCGCCGCTGAGACCGAATCCCTGCTTCACCTTGGTGCCATCAGCGACGCGCACCGCATCGCGGCGGAGGCCCTCGCGGCTGCGCTGAAGCACCTTGCCGTGCGAACTGGCCCCGACACCACCGAAGATGACCAGTGAGCCCAGCCCCGATCGACCAGCGGTGTTGCATGCCCGGCAAGGTCGTATCGCTCCGGACCCGGGCTTCGACGGTAGGAGGCGCGGCGAGTCGCTGCGCCCACGCAGAGTCCAATAACGCGCGCAGATGATCCTCGCCCCCATGGCTGGGGGCGCCGTATCACGACACTAGAACATCGGTGTACACGCGAAATAGATCTCAAGTATCGAGTATTTCGGCATTGACAACTGTACGGTCGTAGACCATAATCGTTGTCATGAGCCAAGCAGTCACCTCCGTCCCGCATCCGATCCCCGTCGATCTATCCGACCTGATCGCCCAGCGCTTTCGCGTGATCGGTGAGCCGCTGCGAATCCGCCTGCTCGACCACCTACGAGACGGAGAGTCCAGCGTCCACGCCTTGACGAACGCCCTCGGCGCCACGCAGCAGAACGTCTCCAAGCACCTGCAGGTGCTGTTCCAGGCCGGGATCGTGGCACGGCGGAAGGACGGGACGACGGCGATGTACCGGATCGTCGACTCGTCGGTGTTCGATCTGTGCGAGCTCGTGTGTGGCGGGTTGCAGCGGCAGGTTGCCGAGATGAACGCCGTCGTCCGGGGGGAGACGCGATGAGCACCCAGACGAGGAACTCGAGCCCGGCGGTTTCCGCGCCCACGTGCGCGATGAGCGGTGAGCGGGGGTGGCCGCTTGAGCGGGTCCTGTTCGCGATGGGCGGGACGATGGGCGTGGCGTCGGCCGCGCTGTCGGCGTTCGTGAGCCCGAAGTTCCTCTTGCTCACGGCGTTCGTCGGGGCGAACCAGCTGCTCTACGTGGCGGTGGGCGAGTGCCCGGCGTCGATCGTGCTGCAGCGAGTATTCAAGGTGCAGCGGCAGGTGGCGTCATGACCCCGCCCGCCACCATCGTTGCTCCGGCCGGCGACACACGCGTTGCGACGCCTGTCCCCCTGGTCCTCGGCCCGATGGGCCGCGCCGGCGCGTGGTTCGTCGAGCACTCGCGCGCCGTCGCCGTCGTCTGGGTCGTGCTCGTGATCGGCCTCGGCGCGTTCGCGCCGCGGGTGGAGAAGGCGCTCTCCGGCGCCGGCTGGGAGGCTTCGGGCTCGGAGTCCGTGCTGGTGCGGAACACCGTCGACCGCGAGTTCGGCGGCCTCTCGTCCTACGGCCTGAGCGTCGTCCTGCACAGCCCCACGGCGACGACCGCCGACCCCGCGTTCCGGCAGACCATCACCCGCGTAGAGGGCATCCTCAAGGGCGATTCGCGCGTAAGCACCGTCGTTCCGCCGCAGCCCGGGGCGTCGATCAGCCGCGACGGCCACACGGCGATCGTGGCCGGCGGGGCCGGCCGCGACAGCAACGAGATGGTCCGCGTCGCCGACGACCTGAAGGGGCCGCTGAAGGCCGCCGGGTCGGGCGACGTACGGGTCGCGCTCACTGGCGCCAGTGGCCTGTGGTCGGACTTCAACAAGGCGAACCTCAGCGCGATGCTCCACTCCGAGCTCGTGTCGTGGCCCGTCACGATGCTCATCCTCGTGCTCGCCTTCGGCGCGCTCGTCGCCGCCGGGCTGCCGCTCATGCTCACGATCCTCGGGCTCGTCGCGACCGCCGGCTCGCTGTACCTCATGACGCTGATCACCCCGGTGTCGGTGTGGGCGATGAACTTCGCGCTCATGTTCGCCCTCGCGCTGGGGATCGACTACGCCCTGTTCTTCGTCGTCCGCTACCGCGCCGCGCTGTTCGGCGAGGGCCGCAGCCCGGCCGAGGCGGCGGCGACGACGATGGACAGCGCCGGCAAGGCGATCCTCTTCTCCGGCGTCACCGTCATGGTCTCGCTGTCCGCGGTGATGCTCGTGCCGTCGCCGGCGTTCCGGTCGATGGCGCTCGGGATCATGCTCTCGGTCGTCTTCGTCCTCGCGGCGACGCTCACGCTGCTGCCCGTCGTCCTCGCCCGGCTCGGCCACAGGGTCAACCGCATGGCGCTGCCGTGGGCGAAGACCGGCGAGCACCGCTCCGCCCGCTTCGAGGCCTGGGGCCGCCGCCTGTGGAAGCGGCCGCACGTGCCCGCGGCCGTCACGGTCCTCGTCCTGCTCGCCCTCGCGATCCCCGCGCTCTCGCTGAACACCGGCATGCCGTCGATCAAGGTCCTGCCCAAGGGCGACAGCGCCCGCGTCGGCTACGACCTCGTCCAGGCCGGCTTCGGCAAGGGGGCCCCCGGCACGCTCCAGGTGATCGCCCCCGCCGGGGACGCCGCCGCCGTCGCGACGGTTGCGAAGGCCGACCCGAACGTCGTGCAGGTCTCCCCGCCGCAGACGAGCCGCGACGGCCGCACCGTGCTGCTGTCCGTCGTCCCGCAGACCGACCCCTCGGCCCCGGCCACCGGTGCGACGATCGACCGTCTGCGCCGCGCGCTCCCGCCCGGGGCGAAGGTCGGCGGCGCCGCGGCCGAGAACCACGACCTCGAGCACGTCCTCGCCACGACAACGCCGTACGCGATCGGCATGGTCCTCGCCCTCGGCTTCCTGCTGTTGCTCGTCGCGCTGCAGGCCCCACTGCTCGCCTTCCTCGGGGTGATCTCGAACCTGCTCGCGGTCGGTGCCGCGTTCGGGGTCGCGAAGTGGATCTTCCAGGACGGCGCCCTGCACAGCCTGCTCGGCTTCGAGTCACAGGGCTTCCTGGACGCGTGGGGGCCGATCTTCTTCTTCGCGATGATCTTCGCGATCTCCATGGATTACACGCTGTTCCTGCTGTCCAGCGCGAAGGAGCACTGGGACCGCACCGGTGATCCCGAGGAGGCGATGGTCGGCGGTCTCGCGCACTCCGGCCGGGTGATCTTCGCCGCCGGTGGCGTGATGGTTGCCGTGTTCTTCACCTTCGCGCTCTCAGGGCCGCTGCCGCCGAAAGAGATGGGCGTCATCCTCGGCATTGCCGTCCTCCTGGACGCGGCGCTCATCCGCCTGCTGCTCGTCCCGGCGATCCTCGCCATCACCGGCCGGGCCGCATGGTGGCTGCCCAAACCGCTGGAACGGGTGCTCCCGAAGGTCCGCTTCGGCCACTGACCGACCAAGCCACCCGAGAGTCAGCGAGCCCGGCACCCGCCCGGGCTCGCTGTGTCTTCCCGGCCGCTCGACGCACCCACCAGAGGAGCCATACCCCAATGACCGACGCACCAGCCCCATCCCGCCGCCACCGGATTGTGATCGTCGGCGGTGGTACTGCGGGGATCACGGTCGCTGCGCAGCTGTGCCGCAAGCTGGACGGAGCGGACGTGGCGATCATCGAGCCCTCCGAGCAGCACTACTACCAGCCGCTGTGGACCCTCGTCGGCGCGGGCGTGGTCAAGAAGGAGAGCACGGTCCGGCGGGAGCAGGGGCTGATCCCGGCCAAGGCCACGTGGATCAAGGACCGGGTGACCGAGCTGCGCCCGGCCGACGACGCCGTGGTCCTGTCCGACGGGTCAGCGGTCGGGTACGACTACCTGATCGTCTGCCCGGGCCTGGTGTGCAACTGGGATCAGGTCGACGGCCTGACGGAGGCGCTCGGCCACGGCGGCGTGGTGTCGAACTACGCCTACGAGCAGTGCGAGAAGACGTGGGATGAGGTCCAGGCCTTCACCGGCGGCAACGCCGTGTTCACGATGCCGCCGCCCCCGATCAAGTGTGCCGGCGCGCCACAGAAGATCATGTACCTCGCCGATGACCATTGGCGAAAGACCGGGGCGCGTGGCAAGGCGACGGTCTCCTACTACGCCGGCACACCAGGGATCTTCTCCGTCAAGGCCTTCGCCAAGACGCTCAACGAGGTCTTGGCCCGCAAGGAGATCCAGACCCACTTCAAGCACAAGCTCGTCGCCGTGCAAGCCGGGGAGAAGACCGCCGTGTTCGAGAACCTCGACACGGGCGAGCACACCAGCGTGCCGTACGACTTCCTCCACGTCACCCCGCCGCAGGGCGCACCGGAGTTCCTGAAGGCCTCGCCCCTGTCTGATCCCGCCGGTTGGTGCGCGGTCGACAAGCACACGCTCCGGAGCCCCGACTTCCCGAACGTCTTCTCGCTCGGGGACGCCTCGAGCCTGCCGACGTCGAAGACCGGCGCCGCCGTGCGTAAGGAATCCGGTGTCCTGGTGCACAATCTCATGGCGGTGATCTCCGGGAGGCCCGAGAGCACGTTCAAGAGCTATGACGGCTACGCGTCCTGCCCGCTGACCACCGGCTACGGAAAGCTCGTCCTGGCTGAGTTCAACTACGACCTGGAGCCGACGCCGAGCTTCCCGTTCGACACCACCAAAGAGCGCTGGTCGATGTACCAGCTCAAGCGATACGGGCTCCCTGCCCTGTACTGGAACGCGATGATGAAGGGACGGGTCTGATGCTGCGCAAGCTGTTCGCGCGAGCCGGGGGCGGCGGTCGCGCAGCGAGCATCACCGTGAACGCGGCGAACGACGGCGCGACCACCGGAAAACTCAAGCTGGTCGACGTGCGCGAGCCACACGAGTTCGCCGCCGGGCATCCGGCGGGGGCGATCAACGTCCCGCTGAGCGGCTTCCCGACCGCGGTCGCGTCGCTGCCGGACGGGCCGGTGGCGCTGACCTGCCAGTCGGGCATGCGCAGCGGCAAGGCGGCCAAGGCCGCCGTCGCCGCCGGCCGCACCGACATCTCCAATGTGCGCGGAGGCTTCTCCGCGTGGCAGGCCGCCGGCCTGCCCACCCAGACAAAGAAGAAGGGCAACCGTTGATCTTCCGCCAGATCACGCACGATGACCTCGGATGCGCCTCGTATCTGATCGGCGACGACAGCGCCGGAGTGGCCTGTGTCGTCGATCCCAAGCTCGAGATCGACGAGTACCTCCAGCTCGCGCGGTACTTCGGCGTCTCGATCGAGCACATTCTCGAGACCCACAACCACGCCGACCATGTCTCCGGCCACGGCCGGCTCGCGGCGGCGACGGGGGCGCAGATCCACATCCACCGTCTCGCCGAACCGGACTACGAGCACCATGCCTTCGACGACGGCTGGGAGCTTGAGCTCGGCGACGTCCGCGTCCGCGCCCTCCACACTCCCGGCCACCGGCCCGAGCACACCGCGTTCCTGCTCTTCGACGACGGCCGCGACCCCGACCGTCCGTGGGCGGCGCTCACCGGCGACACGCTGTTCGTCGGCGACGTCGCCCGCCCTGACCTTGCCGTGGACAAGGATGAGGGTGCCCGCGGGATCTTCCGGTCGCTGCAGGCCAAGCTCTTGTCACTGCCCGCCGACGTGGAGGTCTGGCCCGGACACCTCGGCGGCTCGATGTGCGGCGGTCCGGGGATGGACATGAAGATCAGCTCGACGATCGGCTACGAGCGCGCCGAGAATACGGCGCTCGCGATCGACGACGAGGACGCATTCGTCGCCGACGCCCTGGCCAAGCTCGGGCCGCAGCCGCCCTACTTCCAGGCGATCGTCGCCATCAATCGTGGCCCGCTGTACCGCGACGGAGCGCAGGGCCATCCGTTGACCCCGCGCCAGGTCGAGAGCGCACTCGCCGACGGGGCGCTGCTCGTCGACATGCGAACCGACCAGCAGTTCGACGAGGCCCACACCCCAGGCTCTGTGTGTATCACCGCGCTGCGCGCCGGCTTCGGCACCAAGCTCGCCTGGCTTGCGGACCGCGATCGCGACGTGGTGTTGATCGGTCGCGATGACCATGACGCGCGCGCTGCCGTCGATCTCGCCCAGGCGGTCGGGATCACGAGGATCGGCGGGTACCTCGCCCGCTGTATGACGAGCTGGCGTGAGGAACGTCGCCCGGTGGACCGGATCACGCGGATGACGATCGAGCAGCTGCACGACCTGTGGTCGCCGACCGGGTCGCTGCAGCTGGTGGACGTCCGCGAGCGGTCGGAGTGGGACGCGGGCCACATCCCCGGCTCCCACTTCTGCGCCTACCACGACCTCAAGCAGCTTCCGGAGTCGGTCGACCGGGGGCAGCCGGTGGCCGTCATCTGTGGCTCGGGGCAGCGTGCGGCCACCGGCGCGAGCCTCGTGCAAAGGGCCGGTGTGTCGGACGTGATCCACATCATCGACGGCGGGGTGCCCAGATGGGGGCGCAACGGCTGGTCGTTCGCACCCGGCGCGACATCTCCGTCGTTCAAGGCGGCATAGCCCGCGTGGTCGTCGAAGCGGTGGCGCTCGGCCTCGTGATCGGGGTCGTCGTCGGCATGCTCGGTGGCGGCGGGGCGATCCTCACGGTGCCGGTGCTGGTCTACGTCCTCGGGCAGGACGTGCATGAGGCGACGACGACGTCGTTGCTCGTCGTTGCCGCGGCGGCCGGGATGGGCGCGTACGGGTAGGCCAAGGAGGAGTGCGTCTGCTGGAAGCACACGACCGCGTTCGCGCCGACGGCACTCGCCGGGACCGTCGGAGGCACTGCGCTCAACCAGCTGGTCGGGCCCACGCTCCTGCTGCTGCTGTTCGCCGGCCTGATGCTGGCGGCCGCGCTCGCCACCTGGGCCAAGGGCGGCAGCGTGACCGAAGGGGTCATCGGCACCAACTGCCCGCCGATCCAGCGCGGTCGAGTTGCCGCGGCCGGGCTCGGCGTCGGTTTCCTCACCGGCTTCCTGGGCGTGGGCGGCGGATTCGTCATCGTCCCGGGGCTGGCGGTCCTGCTGGCGATGCCGATGCGCGGGGCCATCGGCACCTCGCTGGCGATCGTCACGATCGTCTCGCTGTGTGGCCTCGGCGCCCACCTGGCTTCGGGCAGCACGATCGATCTTGCCGTGGCGGTCCCGCTGGGCGCCGGGTGCGTCGCCGGCGCGGTTGCCGGCCCGCAGTTCGGGCGCCGCCTGACGGCGCAGAGGCTCGCCCAGGGCTTTGCCGTCCTGCTGGTGATGGTCGCCGGATACGTCATCACCGCGACGGCGGTGGCCGGCGGAGCCGCTGGGACCTGACCGCGCCGCTAGATGTAATACATGTGGGGCGAATGCTCGGGGTGGGTCAGCGCGTCGCGCCGCTCGTTCTCCGCGTACTCCAGGAGGGTGCAGCCTGCCAGGGCGTCCCGGATGGCCTCGGCGGCGTCAGCGAACACGCCCTCGCAGTCTGCCCCCACAGCTCCGTCGATGGCCGCGACGACCTGGGCAACCGTGATCGCGGACGCCGGCCGAGCCAGGCAAAAGCCACCGCTGACGCCGCGACGCGCAGAGATCAGGCCGCTCTTGCGGAGCAACGGGGTGATGCTCGCCATCGTGCTCTCGCGAAGTCCTCGCCGACGGACGATCTCGCCGATGGGAATCAGCTCACCCTCGTCTGCTCGAGCGAGTTCGGCGAGGACCTCGAGGGCGTGCGCACTGCGCCAGGTCACGGCAATCATCGGTCAGGTGGCCTTCCTAGTAGTGCTCCGTTAGGTTGTTGCAGGAGGTTATGGAGTCTTGGCGAACTTCTTGTGCATGAGTTCGTCGGCGGGGCAGGTCAAGATCGGGTCGGTGGCCGGTCTCTCGGACAAGCAGCTGGCGCGGGTGCGGCCGCGGCTTGAGGCGTTCGCGGAGGACATGTTCGAGCCAATGGTGCGTCGCGATCAGCGGCGGTGGGGCGGCGTGTATCTGCGGGGGTTGATGCTCGATGGCAAGCGCAAGAGCATCGAGCCGATGGCTGCCCGCCTGGAAGATGGCGATGAGCAGTGCTTGCAGCAGTTCGTCAACCAGTCGCCGTGGCGGTGGGAACCGGTGCGTAAGCGCTTGGCGGTCCGGCTCAGCGAGGCGATCGTGCCGGCGGCTTGGGTGATTGACGACACCGGCTTTCCGAAGTTCGGCGACAAGTCAGTCGGCGTGGCGCGCCAGTACTCCGGCGCTTTGGGGAAGGTCGGCAACTGCCAGATCGGGGTCTCGATCACCGCCGCCACCGTGCACGCGTCGTGCCCGATCGACTGGCGTCTGTTCCTGCCCGAGTCGTGGAACGAGGACCCGCGCCGCGCCGGCTGCAAAGTCCCCGACGACGTCGTGCATCGGCCGAAGTGGCAGCTCGCGTTGGACATGATCGACGAGCTTCAGGCGTGGGGGCTGCAGGCTCCGCCGGTGCTCGGCGACGCCGCCTACGGTGACGTGACGGAGCTGCGCATCGGCCTGGAAGAGCGCGACATCCGCTACGTGCTGGACGTCAAGGGCACCACGTCGGCGCTCCCGGCCAGCACCGAGCCGCAGACGCCGACCTACGCCGGCAAAGGACGGCCGCCCGCGCCGCGCTACCGCCGACCGTTCAGCAGCGTCGCGGCTTTGGCGGCCGAGGTCGGCGAGGACGCCTATCTGCGGATCTGCTGGCGCCAGGGCACCAAGGGCGAGCTGGCCTCGCGCTTCACCGCGATCCGCGTGAAGCTCTGCAACATCAAGCTGCGCAGCGCCCACGCAGACGGCAATCTGCCGGTCCGGTGGCTGCTGGCGGAGTGGCCCGAAGGCAAGAGCGCCCCGACCGACTTCTGGATCAGCGACCTCCCCGACGACACGCCGATCGCGGACCTCGTCGCGCTGGCGAAGCTGCGCTGGCGGATCGAGCAGGACTACCGCGAGCTCAAAGACGCCCTCGGCCTAGACCACTTCGAAGGCCGCTCCTGGCCCGGCTGGCACCACCACACAACCCTCGTCTCCGTCGCGCACGGCTTCCTGACCCTGGAACGACTGCGGCGACCTCAACGCCGGGCGGCCGCCTGACCTCACTGTTCGAGGTCGTTCGGGAGCTGCAAACGCTCTTGGCCTGCTGGCACGGGACATGCCCGACCTGCCGCAGACGGCTGCCGCCCGACACCCCCTACCTCAACGACACCTAACGGAGCACTACTAGGTCACGAAGATCGGGGGAGGGGGATGCGCCTTCACGGCATATATGCCCTCAGCTGCGGATAGGACCCACGCGCATACGGTGCGTTGCTCGCCTGATCTCCCGGCGCCGGGTAGGCGTTGCCCTGCGAGCTGCCGTTGCCGCTGGATGCGGTGGCCGGATCGACGAAGATGCCGAAGCGGACGAACTTGCCCTTGGCATCCCCCTGCTGGCTGAACGCGGCGGTCTGGGAGAACCAGGCAGCAAGCACCTTCTTGCGCGGTTCCAGATAGTCGACGATCGGGACGAGGTTGGCGAGCGTCGGATCCAGTCGGCGAGCCACCGGTCGTGCCTCCGCGATTACTGGCCCGGCGAGCTTGAGGACCGGATCGGCGCTGCGCCTGAGCCGTCCGATGCGGGCGAGCACGGTCGCCGCGTCGGTGCTCACCGGTCGCAGGTCGTTCAGCGCCAGGGTGAGTGCCGGGGCGGCGCGTCGCAGGTCGCTCAGCAGCGGCCGGGCCTCGACGAGCAGCGGGCGCAACGTCACGAGGCTACGCCGCGCGACGACGAGCGTTCGCGGCACCTGCTCCAGGCCGGTTTGGAGGTCCGTCCGCCGTTGCCCGAGGGCCGCGAGCGTCTGACGCCCGGCCGTCACGATGTCGGTGATCTGGCGCTGGCGGTCACCCAGTTCGCCGAGCACCGGCCGGGCGTCGGTGACCAGAGCGGCAACGGTCCGCGACTGGCCGTGGAGCGTCGAGGTCAGGTTGCGCAGTTGTCCGGTGAGCCCGTCGAGACGGCCGAGGGTGGCGCTCAGGCGCTCCGATGTGACGGGGGAGCGCGCGCCCCGCGCGAACGTGCCGAGTGACGAACGAACGGCCGGTCGAGCCCGCGCACCGACGGCGGACAGCGCCTCGTCCAGTTCGACGGCGTCGGTGATCGACGACGCGGCCAGCCGACCACCGTCGGGCACGCTGGGGCCGGGCCGGCGAGGAGGCGTGAGCTCGACGTAGGCCTCGCCGAGGAGCGTCTTCTGCCCGACCCTCACGCGCGCAGCGGCCGGGATCGGTCGGTACCGAGGGAGCATGCTCAGGGCGATGTCGGCAGTACGACCGTGGATGTTGATGGCGCTGACCTCACCGACTTTCACGCCGCGGGTCAGGACGTCGGACTTCTTGGCCAGGCCTTCGGTGTCGGGGACGGTGACGTGCACGCGATAGGAGCTCCCGCCGACGCTGACCGACGGCCCACCGAAACGTCCCATGAGCCACACGAACACAATCGCGGCGAGCACGACGAAGAGGACAGTGGCGATCGCGCTGGGCCTGAAGATGCGAAGATTCACGGTGTCGAGCCCTCCCCGGTCGCGGGCGTGATGCCCTGTCGGCCGGCGGCGTCGGCGTCACCCGCGGCGGCCCGCAGCGCGTGGGCACGGGCGCCCCGGGTGGCTCCCAGAGGCGCCGTCGCCCGACGAACCGCACCTGGGAGCCCCGGTACGAGATAGCGGACAAGGCAGGCGACGGCGTTGGACTCGCAGGTGCTGGTCAGAGCCTGGGCGACCTTGTTGGTCAGGGTTCGCAGTTGCGGACCGGTTGCGCCGGGGGCACCGAAGTCAGCTGGATTGAATTGCTCGAAGAAGCCGAGGCCGCGCAGGATCGGTCCGTTGACGTCGTTGGTCGAGAAGACCCCGCTGAACCGCTCGCCGACGAGCCCGACGCCGTCGCGGTTGCGGTCGATCTGCCTGAGGATGGGCAGGAGGCCGTCGATGGCGGGGGTGAGTCCCGACGCGGCGGGGCGCAGCGCCTGAGCGGCGCGCCGCAGGTCCTTTGCAGGCGTGGTGCCGTTGGCCACGAGCGTCCGCAGGTCACCGATCAAGCCGCGCAGTTGGGGCAGGGTTGTGCGCAGCTCGCTGACCGTGGTCGGCAGGGCACGGGCCGCGGGGCGCAGGCGGCTGAGCGCCGGCGCGAGCGGCGCGGAGAGGCCGCGCACGTCGCGCAGAGCGCCGCCGAGCGCATCGATCGCTGCGGGCAGGCGCCGCATCGTCTCGGCGAGTTGTGCGTCCTGGCTGGCCGTCGCGCCGAGCACGACCCTGCCGCTGCGCAGCGCCTTGCGCAGAAGGACGTCGCGTTCGGCGAGCGTCGTGAACACCGTGCGCATGTCCCCGACCAAGGCGGTCAACTCACGCCGGCGTGAAGCGAGTTTGGTGCTGACGCTCCGGGCGACGTCGCCGGTGTCCGCCAGGCTCGCGAGGGCTCTGCCCAGCGGCGTGGCCCGCCCCTTCGTCGCGGTGTCGAGTTCGCCGAGCAGGATCTGCAGCTGCGCGCGGGTGTCGGAGTCGAGCGTGGCCAGAACGCGGTCGAGCGGCACCGGTGCCGCGTCGGGGGCGGCGCGGAGTTCATCACCGTCGCCGAGCGCGCGGCCGCGGCCCGGCGCGAGCTCGAGGGTCTGGTCCTCGAGCGCGGAGCGTGGCACCACGCGGGCAACGGTGCCGGCCAGGACATGGCCGCGGGAGCCCGAGTCCATGCGCAGCGTGGCAACGGCCCGTCCGCCGGCGATCTTCACCGAGCGAACCTCGCCGACGCGTACGCCTGCGAGCAGGACCGCGTTATGATTGCGGCCGTCGAGGCCGCCGGCGTTCGTGAAGGCCACGTGGAGGGTGTAGGTGTCCGAGAGCCACGGGAGCCGCACGTTGTCGCTGGCGAACAGGTAGGTGACGAAGGCCACCGCGACGACCGCCTGGAAGATGATCGTCAGCCGCCCGAACGGCAACGGGCGGACGGGTGGGCGCCGGGCGGTCACTGGCACACGTCGTTCTTTGCGAACGTCGCGGCGAGCGACGCATTGACCTTTTCCAAGGCTGAGCACGGGGGCAGCGGGTAGCCGGCCCCGGTGAAGAACCGTGCGCTGAAGCGCACGAAATGGCCGGGGCCCGCCTGGAGCGGGGCGTTGCCCTGCACCGCCGTCTGGTACGGCCTGAACGCGCCGCCGCCGCCCTGGAAGAGGTTGATGAACTGGAGGTAGGCCGGGGCGCCGAGGCTCGTCGTCTTGAGCAGTGCCGGAAGCAGCGATGAGGTGAGCAGCTCGTCAACCGGGCTGAGCGACCTGAGCAGGCGTCGGGTCGGAGCGGAGGAGCGGGCGACGTCGTGAATCCCGCCGCGCAGAGCGTCGAGCAGCGGCGGCGCGTCGGCCAGCACGGGCCGGGCGGTCCGGAGGATCGGGCGGGTCTGGCGCAGCGTCGCGGGCAGGTCGCGCACGCCCCGGCCCAGGTCGCCGGACAGGGCGTCGAGTCGGGCGAGGACCGTCTGGAGCGCTGTGCCGCCGGCCTGAAGGTCGGCCAGCCGCGCGGGGAGGATCGCGAGCGTCCGGTCCAGCGGCCGGGAGCCGTCGGCGTTGATCGCGGCGAACGTCGGGCCCCCATCTCGGACGGCGGCGGCGAGGTCCTCACGGCTCCCGCTGACGGTGTGCAGCGTGGCCGCGAACGCATCGACCGCCCCGCGGAGTGCCTGGCCTCCCGGGCCGCGTGCCGCGTGTCCCGCGACCGCGGCCTGACGGGTGAGCGCCGGCGAGATGCGGAGCAGGTGGCTGATGCCGTCGGTCCCTCCGTGGGCGAAGATCTCATGGAGCGCGTGCACGTCGGCGCGCGTCGCCTGCCGGGTCGACGGCCCGGCGAAGCGCAGCGCCTGGTCCAACGCGACGTAGACCCGGGTACGGGACGTCGGGAGCACGCTGTCACCGAGCGCAGGACTCGCGGCGGACCCGGGGTCAAGGTCGACGTAGGCCGTCCCCTCGAACGCTGTCCGCGGGCGCAGCTCGGCGCGAGCGTCGCGGTGGATGGCGCCGACATCCCTGTCGAGCTGGAGGGTCAGGACGGCGTGGTCGCCCTCGCGCTTGCGTTCGGTGATCTTTCCGGCTCGCGCGCCGTCGACGCGGACGTCGGCGCCGACGACGCCGATGCCGCCGGCGTCACGGAACATCACGTGGGCGGTGCGCTCGTTGCCGAATGGGTTAGGACGGGTGTACCCGACGAACACGATGACGGCGGTGAGGGCGATCACGACCATGCCGATGCTGCGTTGCCGTGCCACCGTGAGGTCGCGCCTTGGCCGGGTCACTGGCCGCATGGCTGCCTTTCGGCGATCGCCTGACCGGGGGCGGGGTAGACGTCGCGGCCGTGCGCGCAGGTGAAGATCGGGGCGAACCGGACGGCGCGGGTGCCCGGCGCCTGGCCGAACGGGTAGCTGAAGCCGCCCCAGGTGGTGAATCCGTGTGCAGCGCCGGCGATGTCGGACCGGTAGGTCGCCAGGTAGGCGCTCAGTGGGGCGAGGCCGCGTGCGAGTGGGCTGAGCATGGCGGCCGGGTCGTGGAGTTCGGCGAGCAGCGGACGGGTGGCCTGCAGGACGGGGTCGGCCCGGCGGGCGAGGGTCCCCAGATCCTGGAGCCCGGGCCGTTGACCCGCCAGGCGCTGGAGGGCCGGGAGCGTCCGCCGCAGTGCGAGCAAGGTGGGGGTCAGTCGCGTGACGACGTCCGCCGCCTGCGTGAGGGTGGCGTCGGCGACCGGGAGCACACGCGCGGCTGTCGCCTCCAGCGGCGGGACCGCGACGATGCTCCGCCGGATCGCCGGCCCTCGGGCGGCCAGTGCCTCGAGGGTCCCCGCGGCGGGGGGCAGCAACGCCGCGAGCTCACGGCCGTGGGGGGTCGCGAAGCCGGCGGACGTGCGGCGCAGTCCGCCCAGCACGGCGGCCAGGTCGCCGTCGCGCGGGCTGGAGGCGCGGGCGATGCGGGTGAGCTCGGGGAGCGTGGGAGGCAGGTCGGACAGCGCGCGATTGATGTGCTCTCCCCGGCCGACGAGGCCGCTCCCGTAGGCGCTGAGGGTGCGGGAGAGAGCGCTGCGGGTTGCGGGGTCGAAGGTGTCGAGGACTTGCGTGAGCTGGACGCCGCTCGAGCTCTGCGCGCGGGGCAGCGTGGCGCCTTCGGTCAGCGGTCTGCTGGTGTCGCCCGGATCCAGCGCGACATAGACGGCGCCGGCCAGACCGCGCAGACGCACGGTGACGTGGGCGTTACGGCCGAGTGGCGTGCGGTCGCGGTTGACATCCAGGCGGGCGACGGCATGGCCGGCGTGGTCGACGGTCACGGCGCGCACGGCCCCGGCGAGCTGCCCGGCGATCCGCACGTCGTCTCCGTCTTTCAGCAGCGGTGCGGCGTCGGGAAGGACGACGCTGACCTTGTAGGGGTCGGCGAAGGGCACGCCGTTGATCGCGATGATCGACACGTAGGTGATCGCGGCGATCACGGCCAGCACCGCGACGCCGACCATGACCGCGTGACGCTCAAGGCCCGCTGCCGCGTGCGCGATGCGCTCCCCGATCGGTCGCCGGGGGGTCATGGGCCGAGGAGGTAGTCGAGGAGGCCGGCGGCGCCTCCCGTGGACGGGGGCGGCGGGGCGGGCGGTGTCGGTCGGCCTGGCAGGATCGAGCCGAGCAGCTGCTGTACCGGTGTGAGCGCCTTCTTGACGGTGCCGTGCACTGACTGGTTGGCGGGGCCCGGGGCCTGGTCGGCGCCGGAGGTAGGAGGCGTCAGCAGCGCAGAGGTCTTCGGTGGCGGCCTGTGTGCGGACGGTGGCGTCTTGCGATGCGTCTGGCCGCCGACCTTGTCGATGCACCCGGGCGTGATCGGCAGCCCGAACGACTGGCATGAGAGCACGGCCGCGCCCTTCCAGTAGTGGCGGTCGGGGCTGGCGAACGGGTCGAAGGGCTGGTTGCCCGGCTCCTTCGCCTGGTCTGGGAAGTTGCGCAGGAACCCGTCCGAGATATCGGCCGCCGCCGGCACGATCGCCTGTACGAGGTCGGCGGTCGCGGGGGCGGCAGCGGCGGTTCGGCGCAGTCCGCTTGCGAGACGCCTGACCGTCGACCGCCCGCCGCTGAGCACGGACTCGAGGCTGCGGAGCGTCGGCCGCGTCGCCACGAGGGTGCTCCGGGCGTCGCGAAGGAACGGCGGGGCTTGGTTGAGGAACGCCGTGAGGGGGGCGGCTGCGCGGCCGAGCTCGATCGCCAGTGGCCGGCCTCGCAACGCGGTCCGCGAGAGGAGGCCCGACGTGCGCTCCAGGCGCCCGAGGAGGTCTGGCGCGGCGCGGAGGGCGCCCGGCAGGGCAGGGCCGCTGTCGGCGATCGGCGTCAGCGTGCCCGCGAGGCCGTTGATCGACGCGCGCAGCGCCCGGTTCTGCGTCGCGAGCTGGTGGCTCATGCTGCCGGCGTCGCGGACCAGCCCGCGGATGTCGGCGGTCTGCGTGTCGACCTCGTTCAGCAGGCGGGTCGTGGCCTCGAGAGCCGGGCGAAGGCTGACCGCCGCCCGTGACACGTCGTCGCCACGGCGTTCGAGACCGAGTCCGAGCTCGACGATCACGGCTTGAAGCCCGGTGCGGACGGGGGCACGGAACGCGCCGAGGACGTCGGAGATCCTGGGGGCGTTGCTCGTGCGTGCGACGGGGATCGCCTCGGTCAGCGGCGCCGCCGAGTGGCCGGGGGAGAGCGAGAGGTAGATGTCACCGAGGAGGTCGACCGGGCGGATCGCGGCGACCGCGTCGGCGCGGACCGGTGGTGCGCCGTCGTCGAGGCTCATCGTCACCAGCGCGGCGTTCTGCGCGGTGAGGCGGATGCTCTTGATACGCCCGGCCTTGGCTCCGGCGATGCGGACGTCGTTGCCGACGAGCAGGCCACGGACGTTGGTGAACTCGGCGCGGATCGTCCGGCCGTCGTCGCGCGTCGCGGTGTGGACCGCGAGCGCCAGTGCCGCCACTGCGCACGACGCTACGATCACGGATCGGAAACGCCTCACGGCGTGCCTCCGACGAAGCTCTGCTCGAACGTCGTCCACGGCTCGCCCTCGAGAACGCCGGGCGTGCGCAGAAACGGCGGCGAGAGTTGGCCGGCGCCGGGGTCGCTCGGCCCGATCGTGTTGACGGGGGCCGGCGGGAAGACGAGGCCGACGCGGGCGAGGTGACCGTTGGCATCGTAGTTCGATCCGAAATCGGCCCATCCCGACAGGAACGCGAACGCATCGGGGAGCCGGGTGCGCAACTGATCGAGCATCGGCGCGGTGTCGCGGAGCACCGGGTCCAGGGTGTGCAGGACGGGCTTCGCGGTGCGGAGCAGCGGAAGGACCCGGCGCAGTTCGGCGGGGGCCGACGTCACGAGGGCGCGGGCGGAAGCGAGCGCCGGGCGACCCGCGTGGAGCGCGGGCTGCAGGTCGGCGGCAAAACCGGGCAGCTCGGCGACGCTCGGCCGGAGCTCGGCGACCAGTGCGCGCAGACGCCCGGAGGCTCGGTCGGCGGTCTCGAGAGCCCGCGTCGGCGCGCGCAGGCCCGGAGCCAGTCGCGCGGTGATCTGCGTCAGCTCACGCTGCCGCGCGCCGGTGGTGCGCAGGGTCTCCGCGAGCTGGGTGACGGTCGCGCCGAGCCCGCCCGGATCGGCGGCGAGTGCGGTCAACGTCGTGTGGCCGTCCTGGACGACCTGGCGCAGTGTGTCGCCGTCGCCACGGATCTGGCGGACGACCTCGGTCACCTGCTCGAGCGCGTCGGCGCTGCGGGACAGCGTTCGCTCGATGAGCGGGCCACGGCGCCTGGTCGCCGCGTCGACGTCCCGCAGGACGCTACGCACGTCGCGCCGCGTAGCGGGGTCCAGGGTGGACAGCACCTGGTCGATCTCGACCGGGTTGTCGGTGCGGGCGACGGGAATCTCGGCGTGGTCGGCGACGGGCGCGCCGGTGCCGGCGGTCAGCGCGACGTAGCGGTTGATCTCCCCGGCGACGGAGGTGAAGCGGACGTCGGCATGGGCGCCGGCGCGGACCGCGAAGTCGTTGTCGATCTCCATCTTCACGTGCGGCAGGCCGTCATCGCCGAGATCGATCGCGATGATGTGCCCGACGCGGACGCCGCCGGCCTTGACGTCCCCGCCGGTGACCAGTCCGTTCGCCTGCCGGAAGACGGCCGTGACCTCGTGCGTGCCGCCGTGATCGGTGAGCAGCACTACCGCCACTAGGGCAACGAGGAGCAGGGCGACCGCGGCGGGCCGCTGGCGCACCCGGGTGATCATCCCAGCGGGATACGCGGGTTCGCGCCCCAGAAGATGAGGGTCCCGAACATGCTGATCGCCGTGACGCCGATGATGTTGATCGCCATCGACCGCGCGGTGGCGGTGCCGACCTCGATCGGGCCGCCGCGCACGCGGTAGCCGAAGAACAGCGCGACCGCGATCACGAAGGCGGTGATCGTCATGCCCTTGGTGAACGAGTACAGCAGGTCGACCGGGTCCTGGAAGTTGTAGAAGAAGAGCTTCCAGGTCCCGGGGGAGACGTCGCCGAAGCGGTAGACGGACATCAGGAAGGCGGCGAGGTAGCTCGAGGCGATCGCCAGCGTGTAGGCGATCGGGAGCACGATCGCCGAGGCGACCATCCGGGTGGAGACCAGGTAGGGGATCGACGGCACCGCCATCACGTCGAGGGCATCGACCTCCTCGGCGACCTGCATCGCGCCGAGTTCGGCAACGATGCCGCAGCCGACCTTCGCCGCGAGGATGTAGCCGAACACGAACGGCACGACCTCGCGCATCGTGCACCACGTCGAGAAGCCTCCGGCGACCGGGTCGACGCCGAACGATCGCGCCAGAGCGGTCGACTCGAGCCCGCAGCTGCCGCCGGCGAGGAACGCGATCCCCATGATGACCAGCACACTGCCGGTGGCGATGATCGCGGCCTGCCGAATGATCTCTGCTGCGAACGGCCGCGCTTTCGGAATCTGTCGCAGCCCCACCCACGTGAAGATGGTCACGGCGCCGACCGAGCCGAAGAAGCCGAGCCCCGGCTCGCCGCCCGGGATGCGTGCCCTCCCGAGGTCGCGCTCGGGGGCGCTCGGCGGGTAGCGCCCGACCGGGCTGACGCCCGGCCCGTCAACGCTCATCGGAACACCCCGACATCGGGAAACGCGGCGAGGAAGAACTGCGTGTAGACGAGGTTCACGAAGAAGATGGCGATCAAGCACGCGACGACCGCCTCGTTGACCGCGCGCCCGACCCCTTGGGCGCCGCCCTTGACGTTCAGTCCCTTGTAGCAGCAGATCGTGCCGATGAGGAAGCCGAAGATCCCGACCTTGACGACGCTGGCGACGAGGTCGAGGAAGGTGGTGTTCGCGAAGAAGTTCACGAAGAACGCGCCGGTGGTCCCGCCCAGCACGCCCACGCTCGCGACGTACCCACCGGCGACCCCGCAGATGAGGGCGAGGACGTCGAGAGCCATCATCATCAGCGTCAACGCGAGGATGCGTGGAGTGACCATCTCGCCGATCGGATGAACGCCGAGCACCTGCAGCGCGTCGAGCTCCCCGCGGATACTGCGCGCGCCGAGCTCCGCGGTGATGGTCGTGCCGACGATGCCGGCGACGACGGTCGCGGTCACGAAGGTCCCGAACTCGCGCACGATCGCAACGACCATGAAACCGCCCGAGCGGTCGATGGTGCCGAAGGTGACGAGGAAGTTTCCGGCCTGGAGTCCGGGGCCCGAAAATCCCCATGCGGCGATCGAGACCGCGATCGGGAGGGCAGCGACCTTCAGGATGAAGACGCACTGCAGGACGAATTGACGCCGCCACTGGTCGGGAGAACGGACCGCGGCGATCATCGCCTGCAACGCGAGCGCGGTCATACCGCCAAGCCGCTGTACCCTGAGCCGAACGAGCTTCCCGGGCTGGTCGTAGCCCAGGAGTTCAGGGGCGGACACCCCGCCGCGGCGGGTCAGACCCCTGCCAGTCGCCGCCACGTCGCGCCTCCCACGTCGTCAGTCGGACTTTCCCATATTCTCAATAAGGCGAATGCAAAGTCAACCGAGAACTGGCAGCGACGACGCCGGCCGGCCCGAGAGAGGACCCGGGCTGTTTGGCGACCCGCGGACATTGTCCGACGTCGGCGAGGAGCCGGACGTCCGGTTCACCATGGCCAACGAGCGCACGATGCTCGCGTGGTTGCGCACTGCACTTGCGCTGGCTGCCGCGGGCATCGGATCGACCGAGTTCCTCGTCTCGCAGCCGCCGCTTGCCCGTGCCGCAGTGGGCCTCCCGCTGGCCGTACTCGCAAGCGTCGTCGCCGGGGCCAGTTACCGGCGCTGGGAGCGCGACGAGCGGGCGATGCGCCTGCACGAGCCGCTCGGATACGACCGCCTCGCACAGGTGGTCGCCGTAACTGTCGCGATCGTCTCTTTGGTCGGCGTGACGCTCGCGATCATCCACCTGTGATGGCGGACGGCGCGCCCCGCTCCGCCCTGTTCGACCGGCACGGCGACACCGGAGCCCAGCACGAGCGCACGTCGCTCGCCTGGGCGCGCACGGCGATCGCGTTTCTGGCGATCGGCGGTCTCCTGCTGCGAGCGGCGCGACACATGGTCGTCCCGACGGTGGGCTATCTCCTCGGCCTGGGTCTCTTGATGGCTGCAGCGGTACTGCTCTTCGGCCAGCACGAGGACTACGAGGAGCGGGAAGGATCGCTGCGCTCGGATGCGGCCATCGCCCGGCCGGCTTCGTTGCGCAAGCTCGCCGCGATCACGTTCGCGGCGACCGTCTCGGCCCTGGTCGGGGTCGTCCTGCTCGTCGTCTGAACGCGGGCGGCGAGTACGCTCATCCGGCCCGCACGGTGGCCGCCGCCGATCGCAACGACAGGTACGGTCATCGTCACCGCTTACTCGGGTCGACGTCACCCCACACGGCCGCGGGCGACCAGTCGAGGATCTCGCACAGGCGATCGGCGTCCGGGAGCCTCCCGGCCTGAGCACGCTCGCGGGCCGCGAGGGTCGCCTCGTCCTGGGGCAGGGAGTAGGCGTCGAGCACGGGCTTGACCGGCCGGAACAGCCAGATCGGCCGGCGCAGGTTCCCGCTGGCCGGTCGCGTGACGCTGAGCCACTTGCGGTAGACCTCGCGCGACTTGGCGAAGTCGACGTGGATGTCGGCGTAGCGGTCGCCGGGCTCGGCGGCGCGGACGCGGACCTTCTGGTGCCAGCAGTGCATCCCGCTGATCGGGTCCGGGTGGACGGGGAAGGTGATGTTCTGGTGAACGCCCGCGTCGCTCCACCACACCCGCGACGAGCTGGGGTCGTCGGACTCCCACGGCTGCACGCCATGGATCTGGCGGAACGTGACCGTGCTCTCGGTCTCCGTCATGTCCACGAGCGCGGATGACCAGCGCTCCATGCCCTCGGATTCCTTCAGCCGCCAGCGGCCCATGTGGTGCGAGGCGGCGACGATACCGGGCCGGATGCCCTCGGTCACGAACGCCTTGATGACGAAGAACCCGATCTCCGTCTCCACCCGGGCCAGGCCGCCGGTGGTCAGGCCGATCCGCTCGGCGTCCTGCGGGCAGACGAGCAGCGGATGGGTGTGCGAGAGCTCGTTCAGATACTTCGCGTTGCCCGAGCGCGAGTGGATCATCGTCGGCAGCCGGTAGGTCGGCAGCAGGACGTACTCGCCCAGCGCGTGGTCGATCAGCGACGGATGAACGTGGCTGCGGCGGTAGTGCGGGGTGGCCTGGTCGGCCCAGCCCCACTCCTCGAGCGTCTCGGAGTACAGCTCGAGCTTCCGTGAGGGCGTGTTGAATCCGCGGCGCGCGACGCCGTCGACCATCGTCCCGGTGGTGTCAGGCCGGCCGGTGAGCGGCAGGTGACCGGGGTCGAACGTGTGGGCGGTGATGGTGTCCTCGAGGCCCTTGACCGCGGAGTCCTCCGGAACCTCGACCTCGACCTCGTGCTGGAGGTACTCGTCGCGGGAGACCTCGACGGAGCCGTACTTGCGCATGTAGGCGAGCGGCGTGAGGTCCTCGGCCGCGGCCTTCTCGGGCAGCCCGGGAACCGAGTTCTCGAACATCCACTGGTAGTACTCCTCCAGGCGGATCTTCTCGCCGGGGCGGTACGGCGACTCGTAGTACCTGCGGATGCCGAGGGAGCCGTCGGGATCGGCGCGCCAGGAGACCTCGATCCAGAACTCGCCCTCCTCCCAGACCTCGCCCGGATTCGCTTCGTACGTGAAGTCGATGTGCTTGCCCGCGCGCTCCATCGCGACGCGCTGCACCGGCTGGCGGAAGCCGAGCCACTTGCCGGAGTGCGTCTCATAGGAGTGGGTGTCGTGGCGCTCGGGGCCGTGGCCCATCGGCAGCACGTAGTCCGCCCACCAGGCCGACTCCGACCACGTCGGCGTCATCGCGCCGTGCAGGCCGACGAGCTTCTCGTCCCGCAGCGCACGGAGCCAGGAGTAGCCGTCCGGGTAGGTCCAGATCGGATTCAGGACTCGCGTGAAGAGGACCGGCTGCGTGCCGCGGCCGTCGAGCAGCAGGTGGGGGTACAGCGGGCTCATCTCGTTGTGGGCCAGCGGGTACTCGCGGGGCCAGTTGAGCTCGTTCCACTGCAGGTTCGGCTTGGGCTTGTCCCACGGCGCCGGGATGAACTTGTTCCAGGCGTTCGGCGACGTGCCGCCGACGGCCCCGACCGCGCCGGTGAGCGCGTTGAGGAGCATGACGGCCCGGGTGATCTGCCAGCCGTGCAGGTTGCCCGCCGCGGCCGCGCGCCAGATGTGCGAGGTGAAGGCCGGAGCGGCGGCGGCGATCTCGTGGGCGATCTGCACGATCGTCGCCGCCGGCAGCCCGCTCTCCTGCTCGGCGAACTCGGGGGTGTACTTCGCGTACTCGCTGCGCAGTTCCCGGATGAAGGCGTCGAACGTCGGGTCGGTCCCCGGCGAGCGGTGCGCCAGGTAGGTCTGCCAGTTGACCCAGCGCCGCATGAACTCGCGGTCGTAGAGGTTCTCGTCCAGCAGGATCTTGGCGATCGCCAGGAGCACCGCGGCCTCGGAGCCCGGCCACGTCGGTAGCCAGTAGTCGGCGATCGACGCCGTGTTCGACAGGCGCGGGTCCATGACCGCGATCTTCGCGCCCCGCTGCTGGGCTTCCACGATCCGCTGGGCGTGGGGGTTGAAGTAGTGCCCGGACTCCAGGTGGGCCGAGATCAGCAGCATGAAGCGGCTGTTGGCGTAGTCGGGGGACGGGCGGTCGGTGCCGGACCAGAAGCCGTACCCCGCGCGGCCGCCGGAGGAGCAGACGTTGGTGTGGGAGTTGTGGCCGTCCGAGCCCCAGGTCTCGAGGAAGCGGTCGGCGAAGCCGTCCTCGCCGGGGCGGCCGACGAAGTAGAGCACGTCGTTCGGGCGGTCCGCCGAGAACGCGTCGTGCATCTTCTCGGCGAAGGTGTCGAGCACGTGGTCCCAGCTGCAGCGCTCCCATGACCCGCCGCCGCGCGGGCCGGTGCGCCGCTGCGGGTACAGGATTCGCTCCGGATCCTTGATCTGGTTGATCGTGGCCGGGCCCTTGGCGCAGTTGCGCCCGCGGCTGCCGGGGTGGTGGGGGCTGCCCTCGAGTTTGCGGACCTCGAACGTCTCCTTGTCGACGAACGCTGTGAGCCCGCACGCGGACTCGCAGTTGAAGCACACCGTCGGTACGAGCGTGTACTCGCGCGGCACCTTTCTCGGCCAGGCGTCGACGTCGTATTCGGTCCACGAGTCCCACTGCTCCACCGGCGGGAACGACTTCAGTCCTTCGGTGCGGGCGCCGTAGCCCGTGGGGCGGCGCGCGCCCTTGCGGTCGATGCCTTCGTTGCTCATCGGACAACCTTCCGGATCGGTGACGACGTCAACGGAAAGCAAGCCCTCTGGGCGTGGCTTTTCGCGCTCATGTCAGGTGCTCCCGTCGTGTTCAGCTCAGCGGAACGCTTTGGCCCGCTCTGACCCATGCGTCCTCGTAGCACCACAGGCCGACGAGCCCGAGGAGGCCGGCTGCGGCCAGCCACCCGCCGCCGCCGATCGCAAGGTAGACCGTGCCGAGGGCGCCGGGAAGGACGAGCCCCGTGAGGATCCCGCCGAGCCAGAAGCGCTGGGCGTAGATGTCGCGCCACATGTTGTGGGCGGCGCGCTCGGCCTGGGCGGTCGGGTGACCGCCGAACGTGTCGAGCGCGATGGTGATCGCGCTCGCCGCGACCGACAGCACGAGCGTCCAGCCGAGCGCCTGCCCGATGTCGTGCGGGGCGTCGATGGCCAGGCTCGCGATGCCGAGCGTGGCTGAGCCTGCGAGGAGCGCGTTCACCACGGTGTGGGGGACGAGCAGTGGGCTCTGCCACAGGTCGCGTCCCTCGAGCTGATTGAAGAGGAACCCCGTGTAGGCCGCGAGCATGATGCCGGACGGCACCATCACCCACCGCAGCACGTCGCGCGCGCCGGTGGAGTCCGTGGCGGCGGCGACGGTGAAGGCCAGCGAGGTGAGCGCGGCGAGGTTGATGAACTGCGCCCCGATCGCCAGCCACGATCGCCACTGCGGCCGGGTGAACAGGAAGTAGAACCGCTTGGGCTGCTTGAGGTCGGCGATCAGGAAGATGCCGGTGAGTGCGATGCCGGCCAGCGCCACAAGTCCCGGCACGATGTCCGCCAGGGCCGAGCCGTCCGCCCCGATCACGAGCAGTAGCGCCGACAGCATCATGGCGCCGGCCGCCACCCCCTTCGACAGGAAGTAGCTGGACACCAGCCAACCCCATGGTGGCGCGTGGTCGATGTCGCTGATCGCCCGCGCGGTGGCCTTCTTGTTCAGCGGCGTGAGCTTGATCTGCTGCGCTTTCGGCATCTCCGTCGTGATGTATGCGCCGTCCCCGCCGACCATCAACGGGTTCAGCGCTGCCTCGTGTGCGCCCAGGTAGAAGACGTTGGGGCCGGTGCCCTGCTCCGGAGCGCGGACCTGGGCCGGCACGACGCTGATCAGGCGGCTGATCTCGGAGTCCGGGTCATCCAGATCGCCCGAGGTGATGGCCTCGGCGGGGCAGACGGTCTCGCACGCCGGCTTCAGGCCCACGTCGACCTTGTGAGCGCAGAAGTTGCACTTCGCCGCCGTCTGGGATTTGGGGTCGATGTACAGCGCGTCGTACGGGCACGCGTTCATGCAGGCCTTGCAGCCGATGCACCGCGAGCCGTCGAAGTCGACGATCCCGTCCTCGCGCTTGTACAGGGCCTTGACCGGGCACACCGCGACGCACGGGGCGTCGTCGCAGTGGTTGCAGCGCAGCACGGAGAAGTGCCGGCGGTTGTCCGGGAACTCGCCGGTCTCGATGTACTTGACCCAGGTGCGGAACACGCCGAGTTCGACGCCGTGTTCCGCCTTGCAGGCGACCGTACACGCATGGCAGCCGATGCACTTGCGCTGATCGAGGGCGAAGCCGTAGCGGGTCATGCCGCTCGCTCCGCCGAGCTATCGGGCACGCGCGTCCTCAGATGAAGAGGCTGATGGCGGACTTCTGCATGCGCGCTAGCGCAGTGGCGGCGCCGGCCGGTTCGTCCAGGCCATCGATCATGTCCTCGCGCTTGAGGCCCATGAGGTCCATGGTCATCTGGCAAGGCCACATCTTCACGTCGAGGTCCTTCGCCATCTCCATGAGCTCCTCGGGTGCGGCCACGCCGTGCTGCTTGGCGAGCTTGCGCATCATCATCGGCCCGGCCCCGCCCATGTTCAGCTTGGAGAGCGCCGCGTGTTCGGCGCTGGGACGGTTCATCAGCGACAGGCCCCTGGTCATCCAGTTGTCGCCGGTCACGCGCCGGTCCTCCTTGACGAGGGAGAAGAGCCCCCAGAAGGTGAAGAACACCGCGACGTCCATGCCGCCCGCCGCAGCGGTGCTGGCCAGGATCGTCGTCGGCCAGATCTTGTCGAGGTCGCCGCTGCAGGCGACGAGCGTTACGAGGTTCGGATCGCGCGGATCCTTCGCCTCGATCATCTTGCCGACGAGCTCTTCGAGTTCGCCGCGGCTCATCGACGAGACGAGATCTGCGGTGTGCGAGGCGGTAACAGCCATGGTTCTCCTTCCTGGCCGTCGCGGCCAGATCAGCGGGTGAGGTCCTGCTCGAGGTTGCGCCCCCAGCGCTCCCAGTCCTCGCGGATGTTCTTGCACACCGCGTCGCACAGGTCGCTCAGGGATGGGTCGTTGATGCGGTAGTAGATGCGCGTCCCGTCGCGGCGCTTGGCGACCAGGCCGTGTGAGCGCAGGAGCGCGAGTTGCTTGGAGACCGCGCCGTAGGAGATGTCGAGCTTCTCGACCAGATCGCCGACGCAGAGCTCTCCCTCAGCGTGGAGCGCGTTGACCAGCGTCAGCCGCGTCGTATCGCCCAGCATCTTGAAACGGTCGGCCACCCGCTCGAGGACCGCGGGCGGTAGGTCTTCGCCGAAGGCAGGAGGCTTGGAAGTGCGCTTGGCAGGCATCAACGGATTGTACTGGCGGTGTTCGCGTAAGCGCTCAAGAGCGAACGCTATCCGTCTTTGAGTATTTAGGCAAGCTTGACAACACGAACCCGGCGCTGTTAGAACTGACTCGAGCCGGCCGAGCGGTGCCGGACAGGCTTCAGGAGGAGGACCCGTGCCCCAGTCGATGCAGACCCTGGACGTCCAGGGGATGTCGTGTCCGATCCCGGTCGTCAAGACGGCCAAGGCCATGAAGGCCATGAGCCCTGGGGACGAACTCGAGATCCTGGCTACCGATCCTGGAGTCGAACCCGACATGAAGGCGTGGACGAAGCAGACCGGCAACGAGCTCGTCTCCATCGACCAGACCGGCAAGGTCTTCCGCGTCGTCGTCCGCAAGAACTGATTCGGCATGAGCGACGACGACGAGTCTGTCCTCTACGTCATGACGCACGGGCTCGAATCGCCCGAGCGCTGCGCGACACCGTTCTTCCTCGCGTCGACCGCAGCGGCGATGGACCTCGAGACCGGCATCTACTTCACGATGAACGGACCACAGCTCCTGAAGAAGGGCGTCGCCGAGGAGATGGGCCCCAAGGGCGACGACGGCCAGAAGCTCGCGTTCTTCATCGACCAGGCCTTGGAGTGCGGCGTCAGCCTCTACGTCTGCCAGCCGAGCCTGGACCTCAACGACCTGGAGCCCGAGGACCTCATCGACGGCGTCAAGATGATCGGCGGCGCGGCGTTCAACGGCATGGCGATGGAAGCCAGCGCGGTGGTGACCTTCTGATGACCGGCATCGGCGCCGCGTTCAAGCTTGAGCCGAAGTACCCGGAGGTGCCGTACGAGGAGAAGGCGCGCCTGTTCGCCGAGATCAAGGCCGACGCGCGTTACGACGACTACCTCTACGGCTGTTACGAGTGCGGCATCTGCGTGGCCGCCTGTCCGTCGGCGCGCTACTACGACTTCTCCCCGCGGCGGATCGCCCAGGCCGCCGCGCGCGAGGATGTCGAGCTGATCTTCGAGCAGATCCAGGAGGACATCTGGGACTGCTCGCAGTGCTTCTCCTGCCTGCGCTGCCCGCGAGGGAACAACCCGGGGGGAATCATCACGATCATGCGCGAGGTCGCCGTCAATAACGGCCTCGACAGCGCCCGTGAGGCCCTCAAGGGCTACACGCGAATCATCTACAAGATCATGTCGACGGGCACCCAGGTGTCGCCCGACATGCTGCAGGCCGACGCCTTCCCCGACTGGGGCCCGACGGTCGCGGCGACGTCGGAGAACCTCGAGCTGTGGCGCCGCGCGCTGCCGCCGGACACGCACCACACCACCAAGACCGGCTGGCAGATCTCCACCAAGACCCTCGTGGAGCTCTACCTGATCTGGCACAAGACAGGCGCGCTGGATCTGATCTCGGAGCTGGACGAGGGGCTGCACTCGCTCCTGGAAGAAGTGATGGAAGACCTACTGGAAGAAGAGGGATACGAGCTATGACCATTCCCGTCGAGCTGGTCAACGGCCCCGGCCGCAAGAACAAGAAGGAGTTCACCTTCAGCGAGGAGCACGCTCCTGAGGACTTCCACGACCACCTCTGGGAGCTGGAGGCGGCCGGCGAGCTCGTCGTGCAGCGGGTGCCGGAGCCGTACCTCGAGGTGCCGGTCAAGTACGGGCGCACGAAGAAGGTGCCGATCGGGCAGACCTGGCACCACAAGTCGTGCGGGCAGTGCGGTCACATCCCCGGCTATTCCACGTCGATCTTCTGGGTCAATCGTAAGCTCGGGATCGAGTACAACGACCCGACCGATCAGACCTCGTGCACGGCGTGGAACTACTACGCCTCGGCGACTTCCAACCAGGCAGCGCAGGCCTGTGTGGCGATGCGCAACTTCGCGGCCGCCTACGAGTCAGACCACTTTCCGATCATCCACTGCGGGACATCGTTCGGGCATTACAAGGAAGTCCGCCACGAGATCCTCACCAACGCCAAGCTCCGGGCCGAGGTGCGCGAGATCCTGGCCTCGATGGGCAAGCCACTGGTGATGCCCGAGGAGATGATCCACTACTCCGAGTGGTTCCACGCGATGCGGCACGACATCGCCAAGCATCAGGTGCTCGACTTCTCGAAGATCGCGGTCACGGTCCACCCGGCCTGCCACTACTACAAGCTGGTCGAAGGGGACGCGATCTACGACCCCGAGGTCTACGGCGGGCAGCGCACCGCGATCGTCACCGGACTGGCGACCGCGCTCGGTGCCGAGGTCCGCGACTACTCCACGTGGTTTGACTGCTGCGGGTTCGGCTTCCGCCACATCCTCGTCCAACGCGACTTCAGCCGCTCGTTCGCCACTCAGCGGAAGATCAAGCGGATGAAGGAAGAGGCGGACCCCGACGTCACGCTGACGCATGACACCGGGTGTGTCACCACGCTCGACAAGAGCCAGTTCGCCGCGAAGGCCCAGGACAAGGACTTCGCCACGATTCCCGTGCTCTCCGAAGCGCAGTTCGCTGCGCTGGCCATGGGCGCCCATCCGTTCCTGGTCTGCCAGTTGCACTGGCACGCCGCGGACTACAAGCCCTTGCTGGAGAAGATGGGCATCGACCACGAGAAGGCCTGGGCCGAGTTCGAGGAGCAGTGCGGCCGCCTGGAGCGCAACGAGGCGAAGTACCTCACCTGGGAGGACGTGGACTCTGCGCCGGTGGAGGCGGCCCGATGAGCGACACGGTGGTGGTCATCGGCGGCGGTCCCGCCGGCATCGAGGCGGCCCGGAACATCGCCGACCTGGGGATGAAGGCCGTCCTTGTCGAGGAGCGCGAGCGTCTCGGCGGCACCCCGATCTTCGAGTCCTACGCGGCCCTCACCCCGCACTTCGACGACGCCGAGGAGGCGATGGACGGCATGATCGCCGCCCTCGCCGAGCGGGCCGGGGCAGACGTGCGGACGAACTCGACCGTCACGGCGATCAGCGGTGAGGCCGGCGACTTCGTCGTCACGGTCGACGGACCCTCCGGAAGCGAGGAGGTCGCGGCTGGTGCCGTCGTCCTCTGCACCGGCTTCACGCACTTCGATCCCGGTCGCGAACGGCAGATCTACAACTACTACCAGTACCCCGACGTGCTGGCGCTCCAGGACCTCGAGGTGATGCTGAAGGCCCACGACGTCCGCGTCCCGTCGACGGGGAAGGTCCCCGAACGGATCTGCTGGGTCCAGTGCGTCGGCTCACGTGACCGGAACATCGGCAACGAGTACTGCTCGAAGGTCTGCTGCGGCGTCGCCTCCAAGCAGGCGATCGAGGTGCGCAAGATCGCGCCGGACAGCCGCGCCTACATCTTCTACATCGACATGCGGATGTACGGCTACTGGGAACAGCAGATCTACTGGCCTGCGCAGGAGCAGTACCACGTCCAGTACATCAAGGGCATCATCACCGAGATCCTCGAGAAGCAGGGTGGCCTGATCGTCCGCGGCGAGGACACGACGATGGGCCGGCCGATGGAGGTCGCGATGGACATGGTCGTGCTGTCGGTCGGCATGGAGCCTTCGGAGGGCACGAAGACCATGGCGGGGGTGCTCGGCGTCGAGCAGAACAAGTACGGCTTCATCGAGGTCGCCCGGCCGCCGCTGGACACCGTGTCCACCAACCGGGAGGGGATCTTCGCCGCCGGCGCGGCGCTCGGTCCCGCGGACCTCGAGGACACCATCTCCTCCGCCGGTGCCGCGGCTTCGAAGGCCGTCGCGCTGATCCGGCGCGGATCGCCGGCGGTCGTCTGAGATGGCCGGCGGCGCCGGACCTCCGGCCTTCGCCGACACCGTCCCGGTCGACGCGCCGACCGCCCGCGAACTGCTGGAGGAGATCCATCAGCGGATCACCGGCGCTCAGATCATCGAGATCGTCGGACTGCTCGAGGTCAAGGCCGCGCGGTTCGCCGCGGCGCTCGAACCGGCAGCGCTGGCCGTTGCCGACGAGGCAGGCCTGCGTGCGGTGCTGCGCGGGATCTTCGTCAGCCGCCGGCAGGTCGGCGCGCTGTTCGGCGTGCGACCCGCCGTGGAGCTTCGCGACACGGTCGGCGCCTTGCTCTGGGACGACGCGCCCGTCGGCCGCCGGGTGGCTGCGTTCTGCGCGGCCGTCCAGCTCGCGGACGTCAAGGCGGTCGAACTGGCCGGCGAGCTCCTGCACTTCAGCAACCCCACGCGGTACTGGCTTGCGTCGCGCTTCATCTACAACGCCGACACGCGCACCGGCGCGTTGCCGCTGCTCGTCACCGACGGCTATGACCTCGAAGCCGACAGCATCGGCGCCGCCTACGAGCGCCTCGGCGGCGCGATGCGGTCGGTCGACGACTCACCGGAGGCCGCGAGCTTCCGCCGCCATGGCGGCGGGACGCTCGCGACCGACGTGTTCCTCGCCTGCGTCTACGGCGTGTACATGAACACGGTTCTGGGGCTGAAGATGAGCCAGGAGTTCAACTCGCTCGTCCCGCCCCTCCCGCAACTCGCACGCCGCTTGCTCGGTGTGCATCGGATGGAGGTACAGGCCTGATGCCGATCGGTGGACACAAGCAGCAGCCGGTGGTCCATGAGCTGGAGAGCGCCATCGTCGAAGGCGTGGAGCTGACCGCGGATTGGAATCGCCAGCTCGAATCACGGGTCATCCTGGACTACGACACGACCAACCTGTTCGCGCTCGCAGAGCTGACGGACGCCGAGTCGATCGAGTGGTGCTACGGGTGCGGCAAGTGCGTCCCGGTCTGCCCGGTCGACGTGGTCGGCGAGTACGGCCCACGCAAGATCCACCGCAAGGCGCAGACCGGCTTCGACCTCCTGAACGATCCCGACCTCTGGCTGTGCACCACCTGCGGCAACTGCCTGCGCGTGTGCCCCAAAGAGGTGGACATGATCAAGATCATGCCCGCTGCCCGCGAGGCGGCCATGGCGAAGGGCAACCCCGTCCCCGCTGAGCTGCAGGGCGTGTTCGAGAGCACCTTCAAGCAGGGCAACGCCCTCGGGCAGAGCGCCCGCAAGCGCGCCGCGTGGACGAAGGGCGCCGGCGTCCCCGTGCGGCAGCTGCCCAAGGAGCCCGGCCCGGTGGAGTACCTCTTCTACGTCGAGGACTACTGGTCCTACCACCCACGTGGCCATGACGCCGCCCAGGCCTGCGCTCGCGTCTTCCACCAGCTCGGCATCGACTACGGCATCCTCGGTCACGAGGAGAAGACGCTCGGCGACTCCCAGCGCCTGGCGGGGGAGAAGGGCCTGTTCGAGATGCTCGTCGAGCAAGTCGTCGAGACCCTCGACAAGTACGAGTTCAAGCAGATCGTCACCCCCGACCCGCACGGGTTCAACGCGCTGAAGACGGTCTACCCCAAGTACGGGCACACCTACGACGTCCTCCACTACACCCAGCTGCTCGCACCGCTCGTCGACCAGCTGAAATGGACGCGCGAGCTCGACTACACGGTGACCTTCCACGACCCGTGCTACCTCGGGCGGCATCACGGCGAGTACGACGCCCCCCGCACGCTGCTGATGGCCATCCCCGGCTTGAAGCTGACCGAGATGATGCGCTGCCGCGAGAACGGCTACTGCTGTGGTGGTGGTGGCGGCGGCATGTGGCTAGACAGCCACACGCAGAACCACACGACCGAGCGGCTGTCCGAGCGACGGGTGAAGGAAGCGGCCGAGTCGGGCGCCGACGTCCTCGCGGTCTGCTGCCCGTACGAGGTCTCCCGGTTCGAGGACGCCTGCAAGTCCACCAACCTCGACGGCCAGCTGCGGGTGATGGACATCGCCGAGCTGCTCGACGAGGCGCTCGGCGGCATCGACGCGGTCGCGCCGACCGAGGACGCCGCGTGAGGCTGATCGACGCCGGCACCGTCGGCGCGCTGCGTTCGCAGGCCCTCTGGCACGGCATCGCCGCGGCGATGGGGCCGGACGACGAGCCGACGCTGTCACTCTGCCGGCCGGGCGAGGCCTACATGTCGCTCGGGTACCACCGCCGGCTGGACGAGCTGGATCAGGCGGCATGCTCCCGCGAGGGTCTGCCGATCCTGCGCCGGCGGATCGGCGGCGGCCCCGTGCTCATCGACGACCAGCAGCTCTTCTTCCAGATCACGATGCCGGTACGCCGGGCGCCGGCCTCGATCAGCCGGCTCTACGCCACGCTGCTGGAGCCGGCGGCCGCCGCGTTCCGCGCGCTCGGTCTCGACGCGCGCGTCGACGGTCTCAACGACATCGCCGTCGGCCCCCGCAAGATCTCCGGCACGGGTGCAGGCCAGATCGGCGAGGCCGTGGTGGTGGTCGGCAACGTGATCTTCGACTTCGATCACGCACGGATGGCCAGGGTGCTCGCCCTTCCGGATCCGGGGATGCACGACGAGTGCCTGCGGCTGATGCGCCGGCACGTCTCCAGCCTGCGCGACGAAGGGCTCGCCCACGTCACCGCCGCCGACGCCGCCACGGCGCTGCGCGACGCCTACGCGACGGCGCTCGACGGCGCTGTGACGTCAGCCGAGCCCACCGCCGCCGAAGTCGCGGAGATCACGAGGTTCGAGGCGCGCCTCCGCGACCCCGCGTGGCAGCGCGGCCCAGATCTCCCGGAACGTGCCGGGCGCCGAGTGAAGGTCCGCTCGAACGTCTTCGTCGTCCACGGCGAGCAGGACGGCGTGAGCGTCCTCGCGAGCGTCGTCGGCGACGACATCGAGTGCGCCACCGTCGCGGCGCCGGCGCTCAACGGCACCGCCGCCGCGCTTGAACGTGCCTTGGTGGGCAACGTCGTGGCACCCGGTGCGCTTGCCGCGCGCTTGGCGCCGTTCGGAGAGTGCGGCGGCCAGATTCTGGCCGCCATCGGCCCTGGACTGGAGGCACGCTGGTGATCGAAATCGCGGGATACGAGCTTCGCCTCGATCGGCTGTACGACCCAGCCACCCACATGTGGGTCCAGCTCCAGGAGGGCTGCCGGGCCCGGATCGGCCTGGACCCGCTCAGCAGCGAGACCTCGGGCGACGTCGTTGCGCTGTCGCTCGTCGAGCCGGGCACGATCGTGGCCCAAGGCGAATCGGTCGGCGACCTGGAAGCCGCGAAGTTCGTCGGGCCGCTCGTCTCACCGGTCACGGGAACGGTGGACGAGGTCAACCGCGACGTCCTGCTGGAGCCCGCACTGCTGAACCGCGACCCGGCGACCAATTGGCTGGTCACGGTCGCGCTGGATCCGAGCACCCGCCACGAACTCGACGCGTTCCTGTCGGGCGCCGAGCAACTCCGACCATGGTTCACCGTCGAAGTGGACCGTTTCCGCACCCAAGGGGCGATCGCCGAATGAGCACGAACGCGCTGGTCGAACCGGCCGAGGCGATGCGGGTCCGCCGGGAGAACTTCGGCAACACGATCGAGTTCTACGCGCCCGGCCTGAAGCGCTGGCAGAGCTCCGAGTGGGTGCCGGAGAAGCCCAACCGATTCCTCCCGGTCAGCGTCACCGGCACGGCGTGCGCCCTGCAGTGCGATCACTGCAAGACCAAGGTCCTCGAGGGCATGGTCACGGTCACCAAGGAGACCGACCTCTTCGCCACCGCGCAGCGACTGCAGGCCGGCGGCACCGAAGGTCTCTTGGTCTCCGGCGGCTCCACCCGGACCGGCGGCGTTCCGTTGCTCCCGCACGTCGCTGCGATGCGCCGGGTGAAGGACGAGCTCGGGATGCGCGTCATCGTGCACTCCGGTGTCGTGTCACCGAAGCTGGCCGCCGGTCTCGCGGAGGCGGAGGTCGACGGCGTGATGCTCGACATCATGGGCTCCGAGGCCACCATCCGCGAGGTCTACCATCTCGACCTCACGCCGGCCGACTTCGAGCGGTCGCTCGAACTCCTGGCCGAGCGGCAGATGCGCATCATCCCGCACATCGTGCTGGGCCTTCACTACGGGCAGTTCCTCGGTGAGTGGCATGCGCTTGACATGATCGGCCGCTACCCGGTGTCGACGCTGATCCTCGTCGTCCTCACGCCGCTCGTCGGCACGCCGATGGGTCATCTGGAGCCGCCGCCGGTCGGCGACGTCACCGATTTCTTCGCCCTCGCGCGTGTAACCATGCCGGACACGCGGATCAACCTCGGCTGCGGACGGCCGATGGGCGCGATGAAGGTCGCGCTGGACCGTGCCGCGATCACCCACGGGCTGAACGGCATCGCCTATCCGGCGGACGGCATGGTCGCGTACGCCGAGGAGCAGGGTCTCGAGCCCGCGTTCTACGAGTACTGCTGCTCGCTCACCTGGGCGAACTCATGACGCGCTGGCGCCTGCTCATCGACGACAGCGCCGACGCCGCAACCGGCCTCGCCACCGACGAGGCGCTGATGCTGCCGTACGGTCGCACCGCCCGGAGCGAGTACGCCGCGACGCTGCGCCTCTACTCCTACCGCTCACACGCGGCACTCGTCGGCCGCTTCCAGTCGCTGGACGGCGAGATCGATCTTGCCGTGGCGGCCCGGCACGGCATCGACGTCGGCCGGCGACCGACCGGGGGCGGGGCAATCGTCATGGGCGAAGACCAACTCGGCGTTGCGGTCGCGACGCGCGCGCCGGCCGCATCCACGCCGCGGGCGCTGCTTGCCCGCTACGCCGACGGCATCATCGCCGGGCTGGCCACGCTCGGCATCGCTGCCGAGTCGGCGGGCAAGAACGACCTTCAGGTCGGCGGGCGCAAGATCGCCGGCCTCGGACTGCACGTCGACGAGCGCGGCGCGTTGCTGTTCCACGCGAGCGTGCTGGCCGACCTGAACGTCGACCTGATGCTCGACGTCCTGAAGATCCCCGGAGCCAAGCTTGCCGACAAGCCGGCGGAACGTGTCCAGCAGCGGATCACCACCGTCGCCGAGCAGCTCGGTCGTCCGGTGCCCGTCAGCGAGGTCCGCGCCGCCGTGGCGGCCGGGTTCCGCTCGGCACTGGGCGTCGAGCTGCAGCCCGATGAGCCGTCCGCAGACGAATGCGACCGGCGCGACTCGCTGGTACGCGACCGATACGCAAAAGACGCCTGGACGCAGCAGCGCACCCACCTTCGCGACGCGCACGGGACCGCGCTGCTGAAGACGCCCGAAGGCCTCGCGCGAATCTACGTCGCAACCCATGGGGCGACGATCAAGAGCGCGTTCGTCACCGGCGATTTCAACACGCTCCCGGACGAGCTCGTCGCGCTCGAAGCACAGCTGCGCTGGACGCCGGCGACACCGTCGGCAGTGACCGCCGCTGTCCACGACACGGTCGACGATGACGCGCTCGGCGTCTCGCCAAACGTCCTCGCCGCCGCCGTCTGGGAGGCCACGGAGCGTGCGCTGGGTGTTGCCGGCGGCGCCCACCCGGTCCGGCCCAGCGGCTCCTGCTACTTCCCGGACGGCGACGCCCGGCCGGCAATTCGATCGACCACCTCGACCAACGAAGCGGAGCTCGTATGACGACCACGCTCCCGATGGCGGACGCCACCCCGGCCGTCAGGCAGGACAGCCCCGACTGGGTCCGCATCAGCTACGCGAGCGCCATCGCGCTGCGCTTCCGCTCGGGCAGGTTCAGCCGCGAGTTCAAATTCGGCGGCATCAACCTGCTGCTGTCCTACGACTCCGGTTGCCTGTCGGACTGCGGGTACTGCGGCCTCGCGCGCAACCGCCCGGGGGAGTACGACGACAAGTCGTTCATCCGCGTGGAGTGGCCGCTCGTCCGCACGGACGAGTTCATCGATCGCCTCGTCCGCTACGAGGACCGCTTGACCCGCCTGTGCATCTCGATGGTCACGCACGGCCGCGCCTATCCCGACACCCTCGAGTTGACCGAGCGGATCACCTCCAAGGTCCGGGCGCCGCTCTCGCTGCTCGTCGCGCCACCGACGCTGAACGAGGAGCGCCTACGCTCCCTGAAGGCGGCCGGCGCCGACATGATCGGCATCGGCATGGACGCGGTCACCGAAGACCTGTTCGCCTCGCTGCGAACGAACGTGCCGCAGGGAGGACTGAAGTGGGATCAGTACTGGGAGACCGTCGCCTTCGCGCGCGACATCTATGGCCCGTGGCACGTGAACTGCCACACCCTCGTGGGGCTTGGCGAGAACGACGCGCAGCTGATGGACATCTTCGGCCGCCTGCTGAACCGCGAGGTCTTCTCCTACCTGTTCTGCTTCAACCCGGAGCCCGACTCCCGTCTCGGTGACCGCCCGAAGACGCCGATCGAGCGCTGGCGCCGCATCCAACTGGCGAAGTTCCTGCTGGAGGAGCGCGGCCTGGATCCCGCGGCGTTCCGTTTCGACGACGACGGCATGCTCAGCCGCATCCGCGCCCCCCGGGCGCTCATCGACGAGGTGGTCGCCGACGGCTACGCGTTCATGACCAACGGCTGCCCGAGCTCCGGTGGCGAGCCTGGCTGCACCCGGCCGATGGGCAGCTGGCGCCCGACCGAGTCTCCTCGCGACTACCCGTGGCGGCCGACCGCCGAGGACCAGGCCGCCGTGCGCGAGCAGCTCGACCTGGAAGCGCTGATCGAGCCCGGGCCCGGTCCGACCCGTCCCGCCCACCTTTGCGCCCCGCCTGCGGCCGGACGCTTCGCCCCAAACCCGGAGGTTTGAGATGCAGATCATCGTGCCGATGCAGCAGACCGTCGACCTCGTCGAGGAGCTCGAGCTCAACGACGACGGCACCGGGGTCGAGCGGGAGTACCTCAAGTTCGTCGCCAACGAATGGGACGAGCAGGCGCTCGAGGAGGCGTTGCTGCTGAAGGAGGCCGCCGGCGGCTCGGTGACGGTCGTCGGGATCGACGAGACCGACGTCGACGGCACGCTTTTCTCGGCCCTCGCCAAAGGCGCCGATCGAGCGGTCAAGCTCACCGGTGACTTCGAGAACGGGATCTCCAGCCATCAACGCGCGGCGATCCTCGCCGCCTGGCTCGGCACCCAGGAGTTCGACCTCGTGATGGTCGGCGTCCAGAGTCCCGAGGACCTCGACGGGCAGACCGGCGTCATCCTCGCGAACCTCCTGGACACCGCCCACGTATCGGTGGCGATCGGCGTCGAGCCCCACGAAGGCGGTGTGAAGGTCCGTCAGGAGTTCGGTGGCGGCACCGTGCACGAGCTCGCGCTGAGCGGCCGAGCGGTCGTCGGTGTGCAGGCGGCCACCGCGGCACCGCGGTACGTCTCGATCTCGCGTGTCCGCGCAGCGATGCAGGACTCGCCGCTCGAGACGCTGCCCGCCGCGGACGTCGACGCGCCGACCGGGACGACGGTGCGCCGGTTGTATGCGCCCGAGTCCTCGTCGCACGCCGAGATGCTGGAGGGCGACGCCGACGCGGTCGCTGCCCGAATTCTGGAGATCGTCCGCGAACGCGGCATCGTCAAGGAGCTGAGCTGAACATGGGATCTGACGTCTTCACCCTCGTCGAGCACGTCGGAGGCACGGTCGACGACAGCACCCACGAGCTGCTCGGCAAGGCACGTGAGCTGGCCACGGCCACTGGCGGCCGTTCCGTGGCCTGCCTGCTGCACTCGGGCGCACGTGCGGGCGCCGACGGCCTCGCCGCCGACGTCGTCCTGTCCGTCGAGCACCCCGCGCTCGAGCACTTCCTGCCGGAGGCCTACGTGAAGGCGCTCGCCGCCCTGGTCGCCGACCATGAGCCGCGCGTCGTCCTCGTCGCCAACTCCACCGTTGGCATGGACGTCGCCGGCGGCCTGTCGGCGCGGACCGGCAACGGCCTGGTCGCCTATTGCAACGCGATCACGCTCGAAGGCGACACCCTCGTCGCCATCAGCCAGGTCTTCGGTGGCAAGCTCAACGCCGAAGTCGCCGTCGAAGGCCCGGCGATCTGCTCGGTCGTCTCCGGCTCGTTCGCGCCCGCCACGGGTGGCTCACCGGACATCCAGGATGTCACGGCCTCCGGGATCGACAACCTGACGACGACGTTCCTCGCCCGGATCGAGCCGGAGGCGTCCGACGTCGACATCACCGCCGAGGACATCCTCGTCTCGGTCGGTCGCGGGATCGGCGGCGCGGACAACATCGAGTTCGCGCAGGAGCTCGCCGATGCGCTCGGCGGCGTCGTGTCGGGCTCGCGACCGGTCACCGACGCCGGGTGGCTGTCCAAGACACGGCAGGTCGGCAAGTCCGGCCAGAAGGTCAAGCCGAAGCTCTACATCGCCTGCGGGATCTCGGGCGCGCCCGAGCACCTCGAGGGCATGAGCGACGCGGAGCTCATCATCGCGATCAACTCCGACGCGAACGCCCCGATCTTCGACGTCGCCCACTTCGGCACCACGGAGGACGTCCTCGATGTCCTCCCCGCGCTGACCGAGCAGATCGAAGCCGCGGTGGCATGAGCCCGATCGCCTTCAGCATCGCGCTGGTCCTTGCGCTTGGCTCGTTCTCGTCGATCCTCGGCCGGCGAGCGCTCAAACTCTTCTCGGCGGCCCCGGCGGCACGCTTCGACCACCTCGGCGAACGGCTGAAGATCACCGCGATCTACGCGTTCGGGCAGAAGAAGTTCCTCCGCGGCGAGCAGCCCGCGGGCCTGATGCACGCCTTCATCTTCTGGGGCTTCATGACGCTCGGCCTGACGGTCGTGACGCTCTTCGGACGCGCGTTCGACGCTGACTTCTACATCCCGCTTCTCCACCCCGGTCAGCCCCTGGGTGACGCGTACACGTTGCTCCGGGACGTGATCCAGGTCACCGTGGTGATCGCGGTCACGTACGCGCTCTACCGGCGCCTGATCCAGCACACGCCGCGGCTTTTCGGCTTCCAGCCCGCGGAGAAGCGGCTGCACGACGAGCCGCACTGGGAGGGGATCCTGATCCTCTTCCTGATCCTCGGGATCATGGGCGGCAGCCTGATCCACGAGGGCGCGCGGCTGGTGCTGTTCGCCGGTGAACATCGCACCGAGACCGAGCGCGGCTGGGAGCCGGTCTCGAACCTCGTCAGCCACCTGATCCCCGGCTCCGCCGCGCACACGATGACGTACGTCGGGTTCTGGATGCACAACCTGATCGTGCTGACGTTCCTCAACCTGCTGCCGCTGTCCAAGCACTTCCACATCATTACCGCGATCCCGAACGTGTTCTTCGGGTCGCTGCGTCCCCGCGGCCAGCTCAGCAAGCCTGACCCCGGCAAGCCGGACGACTTCACGTGGAAGCAGGTCCTGGACATGTACAGCTGCACCGAGTGCGGCCGCTGCTCGGCGGTGTGCCCGGCGACGGCGAGCGGGTCCCCGCTTGCTCCCCGGCAGCTGATCCTTGACCTTCGGGATGACTTCCTGGGACGGACGGAGCGAACCGACGACAAGATCGTCAGCGACGAGGTGCTGTGGTCGTGCACGACGTGCATGGCGTGCGTCGAGGCCTGCCCGGTCGGCATCGAGCACGTGCCCACGATCATCCAGGGCCGGCGCAAGCTCGTCGACCAGGGCGCGATGGAGCCGATGCTCCAGGACACGCTGCAGAACTTCGCCCAGCAGGGCAACTCCTACGGCAAATCCAGCCGCATGCGCGCCCGGTGGGCCAAGGGCCTGGACTTCAAGATCCCCGACGCTCGCAAGGAGCACGTCAAGTACCTGTGGTTCGTGGGCGACTTCGCGTCCTTCGACGAGCGCTCGCAGGAGGCCTCGCGGCGGATCGCGAAGATCCTCCACCACGCGGGCGTGAGCTTCGGCATGCTCTACGAGGCGGAGCGCAACGCCGGCAACGATGTGCGGCGGATCGGCGAGGAAGGACTGTTCGAGCTCCTCGTCGAGCAGAACATGGAGGCATTTGCCGGCGCGGAGTTCGACGCGATCTTCACCACCGACCCGCATTCGCTCAACACGCTCAAGAACGAGTACAGCGAGTTCGGCGAGATGAAGCCGGTCTACCACTACACCGAACTGCTGGTGGAGCTGATCGAGAGCGGAGAGATCGCGCTCAGCGAACCGGTCGGCTCGAAGGTCACCTACCACGACCCCTGCTACCTCGCCCGGTACAACCGCATCACCGACGCACCTCGCCGGCTTCTCGGTGCCGTCGGCGCCGAGCTGCTCGAGATGCCGCGAAACGGCACCAACACCTTCTGCTGCGGGGCCGGCGGCGGACGGATCTGGATGGACGACTCCAAGCTCGTCGAGCGGCCCAGCGAGCAGCGCGTCAAAGAGGCCGCGGCGCTCGGCGACCTCGACTACTTCGTCGTGACCTGCCCCAAAGACCTCGCGATGTACTCGGACGCGGCCGCCACGGTCGGCGTCGACTTCCAGGTCCTGGAGGTCAGCGCGCTGGTGGAGCAGGCCATGGGGCTCCGCGACGACGGCGCGGTGCTGGCCGGGGATGCGGCGTGAGCAGCGTGCCCCGTTCCGAGCTCGACGGACCGGCGGCCGAGCAAGACGACCGCGCGGGCGGTCTGGCCCGTGGCCTGGCCGCGCGCCTGCGCGATGCGAGCGAGGCCGCCGACCGGCTTGCGTCCTTCGCCTACGACACGAGGCCGGCCGAGTCCCCAAGCCCTGCACTCGCGGACGGGCAGGAGCTCGCGACCGCACACGACTTCGTCCTGCGGACCTTCGTCGCGGTCGGCGATCCGCTGAACTACACCCTGATCGCGGCGGCCTCGGCGCATCCCACCGGAGCTTTGCTGGATCAGCTCGCCCACGACGTCGGACTTTCCCGCCTCGCCCTGATCGAGCGCATCCACAGCCTCATTCAGCTCGGGCTGGTTGCCCGCGACCTGCAGGCCGACACGGTCATGTCGACGCCGGCGGGCACAGGCATACTCGAGCTCGTCAGCGGGCTGGAAGCGGACGTCGCCCGCTGGCTCTCCAAGCGCAGGCACCGGTGAGCACGTGCCCGTTCTGCTCCCGCCAGGGTCCGCGCGACGAGATCCATCGCCACATGGTCGACGAGCACCCCGAGCACGTCGAGATGTGGACGGAGGAGCGCACCGGTCGTATGCGCTACCGGGTCGTCTGCCCGCAGTGCGGGGCGGACTACGAGCACCGCGTCAAACCGCGGAGCACCGATCGCGAGTTCCTGGCGACGTTTTCGACGGAGGTCCGGATGGTGGGTTTCGACATGCTGCTGAATCACATGACCGCTGAGCACGAGGAGGAGTGACGCCGCCATGGCAACCGTGAACGAGTGCAACCTGCCGGACGATCTCTTCTACCTCGTCGAGAAGCACGTCTGGGCCCGTCCCGAAGGCGATGTCGTCGTCGTCGGCCTGACCGATGTCGCCCAGAACCTCGCGAAATCGATCATCTCGGTCACGCTCAAGAAGCAGGGGAAGATGCTCGCCAAGGGCAAGAGCCTCGGCACCGTCGAGAGCGGCAAGTGGGTGGGACCGGTGCCCGCCCCTGTTGCCGGTGAGATCGTCGCGGTGAATGACGCCCTCGCCGCCGATCCGGGCCTGCTCAACAGCGACCCGTACGGTGACGGCTGGGTGGCCAAGCTCGCGCCCACGGACTGGGACACCGACTCCGCCGAGCTCGTCACCGGCCAGCCGGGGCTGGACGCCTACAAGGCGTTCATGGACGCGGAGGGCATCTCCTGCGCCGACGCGGCGTAGGGCCCGCATGCAGGTCTACCGCGGCTGCGCGATCCCGGAGGAGTACCTCTACGACGTCGCCTTCAACGTCTGGGTGCGTCTGGAAGACGACGGTACCGCGCGAGTCGGCATGACCGACGTCGCCCAGACGATGTGCGGGAAGATCGTCTCGCTCAGCTTCAAGCCCGTGGGTGCCGACGTACGGCGTGGTCGAACGCTCGCCGTCGTAGAGAGCGCGAAGTGGGTCGGGCCCTTCCGTGCCCCGCTGACGGGTGAGCTGCTCGAGACGAACGAGGTCGCGTTCGCGGCCGACGGCCTCATCGCCAACCGAGACCCCTACGGGCAGGGCTGGCTCGCACGCGTCGCGCCGCAGCGCTTGGAGGACGAGCGCGGACACCTGGTGGACGGCCGGGTGGCCTTCGAGCAGTATCAGGACATCATCGAGCGCGACCAGATCACCTGCATGCGCTGCGCGGACTGATCGGGATGCCTCCGTTGCTCGCCGTCCTCGCCCGCGACCCGCTCGTCTGTGGTCGCGTCGTCCGCGTGGCCAGCCGCCTCGGCCTGGAGGCCCTGCAGGTCCGCGTCGCCTCCGGCGAGGCGAGCGAGACCGCCCCGGCTGGGCTGCTCGTCGAGCTTGAACTCGACGGCGCGATCGACGCCCTGACACGTTGGCGGGCGGCTCACCCGCAGCTGGTGATCGTCGCGTTCCTGAGCACCCCGGAGTCAGCGTTGTGGCACGAGGGAGAGAGCGCAGGTGCTGATCTCGTCACGACGCGTGGTCGCGCGGATCGCGAGCTCGCGCGGCTCGTCACCGACCACCTGTCGGGGGCGCGTCGCAGCCGCCGGGTCCGGCTGGCGCCCGAGCAGGACTTCGCCGGCCGGCTGGGGTTCGTCGGCAAGGTGGAGGAGACTCCGGTCGGCCCGGTCTCGGTGTTCCACATCGCGGGCAAGCTGACCGCGCTCGTCGACACCTGCCCACACGCAGGCGCCTCGTTGTGCGAGGGCGAGCTCGACGGCGACATCATCACCTGCCCGCGCCACGGGAGCCAGTTCCGCGTCACGGACGGCGAGCGCGTGCGCGGGCCCGCCGACGAAGCAGCCGTGAGCATCCGCACCGTCATCGAGGCCGGTGACGTATTCCTCGAGTTCGAAGCGGGACCCCAGCGATGAGCCTCCCGCGCGTCCTGATCGTCGGCGCCGGACCCGGCGGGATTGCCGCGGCCCATCGACTGCGCGAATGCGGCGACGGCCAGGTCGAGATCGAACTCGTCACCCGCGGAGGCACCGCGACGCACCTCGCCGGCTCCGTGCCGGTCGCGATCGGCGCTGCCGAAGCAGAGAACCTGTCCTGCGCCGTCGCGCTTCCCGGGGTGAGGTGCACGGCGGGCGAGGTGAGCGTCGTCGACGGCGGGGGAGCCGTGATCGACGGCCGGCGCGTCGACGCCGACGCCGTCATCGCCTCGCCCGGGCTCGTGCCGGACGTCGACGTTGTCCCCGATTGGTCGCGGGCGTGCACGGGCTGGGACCTGGACGCGGCCGTCGCTGCGGCGCCGCGGCTGGAGGCGGTGCCGGGGGGGACGCTGGCCGTCGTCGTCTGCGGGCTCCCGTACCGCTGCCCACCCGCCCCGTACGGACTCGCCATGGCCCTCGCCCGCACCCATCGCGCGAGCGGGCGCTTCACCAAGGTGTGCGTCGTGACGCCGGAGGCATTTCCGCTGATGGGCGTCGGCGGCGAGGCGCCGGCGTTCCTCATGGACTCGTGCGCCGGTGCCAAGGTCGAGATCGAGCGGAAGTTCGACGTCGACCTGGGGGCCAGCGAGGACGGTGTGCTCCGAGCGGTCGACGGAAGGGCGCTCGAGTACGAGCTCGCCTTCGTCATTCCGCCGCACTGCCGGTCGGCCATGCTTGCCGACCTCGATGCCGTCGGGCCGTTGGTGAAGGTCGACGCCCGCGGCCACAGCTCAGTCGCCGGCGTCTTCGTCATCGGTGACGCAGCCGCCACCGGCCTGCCGCGCGCGGCCGACGTGGCGGCGACCGGCGGACGGAACGCCGCCGATGCCGTCCTCGCCGACTTCGGTATCGAACCGCCGAAGCCTGCGGCTGCGCCGCAACCGAGCTGCTACATCAACCATGGAGGCGGATCGATGAGCCGGATCAGAATCAGCTACCCGAACGGCCTGCCGCCTGATGGGGAAGCGAGTGTCGAGATCGATGCGCCGACACCAGACCTCGGATACGCGGCCGAGGGCGAACGCCGTCGATTCCTCGAATCCGTGGGAGGAACATGATGGTCACCGAAGAGGAGATCTGGTCTGCACTGCATGCCGTCATAGACCCCGAGCTCGAACTCGACTTCGTCGACCTCGGCCTCGTCTACAACGTGCGCATCGAGGACGCCGACGTCCACATCGAGTTCACGCTGACCACTCCGGCCTGCGGCATCGGGCCGATGGTCGCCGACGAGATGGATGAGGTCGTCGGGTCGCTCGAAGGGGTGCGCAGCGTCTTTCCCCGCCTGATCTTCGAACCACGGTGGACGCCCGATAAGATGTCCGAGGACGCGCGGTTCGCCCTCGGATTGTGATCAGCCGGCTCAGGCCATCGGCAGCGACATGCCAACTGGCTGCGGGGCGTCTGCCATCGGGAGCGGGACGGGGCGCTGCGGCGTGAGTGCCGTCAGGCGCGCCGCGATTCGCTGGATCGCCTGCGCGGCCGGATCGTCGGGACGCTCCAGGACCAGCGGGGTGCCGGTGTCGGCATGCTCGCGGAGCGGAATGGTCAGCGGGACGCGGCCGAGCAGCGGCACGTCCAGCTCCTCCGCCAGGGCGTCGCCGCCGCCCTCGCCGAAGATCGGGTGAACGCGACCGGTGTCGTCGACGTAGCCGGACATGTTCTCGACGACGCCGATGACCTCGTGATCGAGCTTCAGTGCCATCTTCGCGGCACGGCGCGCGACCTTCTGGGCGGCGACCTGCGGCGTCGTCACCAGGACGAAACGAGCTTGCGGGAGAAACTCGGCCAGCGACATCGACACATCACCGGTACCGGGCGGTAGGTCGACCACGAGATAGTCGAGCTCACCCCAGGCGACGTCGCCGAGGAACTGTTCAAGGGCCTTGTGCAGCATCGGCCCACGCCACACGACGGCGGAGTCCTCTTCGACGAAGAACCCGATCGACATGAGCTTGATGGTCCCGTGCGCGAGCGGCGGCACGATCGTGCGCTCCGACGAGACGACGGGCCGCTGGTTGACGCCGAACATCCGCGGGATCGAGTAGCCCCACACGTCGGCGTCGAGCACGCCGACGTGCTTGCCCTCCCGCCACAGCGCGGCCGCGAGGTTGGCTGACAGGGTCGACTTGCCGACACCGCCCTTACCGGAGGCGATGCACAGAACGGTGCCGACCTGCGCCAGCGAGCCCTCCGGAAGGGCAGAGCGCCCAAGCCGCTCCTGGAGCTGGCCCTTCTCGCCGTCGGAGAGGACATCGAATGTCACGTCGACGGCGATGACCCCATCGAGTTGCATCAGGGCGGCGGTCACCTCCTGCTCGAAGTGCGACTTGATCGGGCAGCCCGGCGTGGTGAGCGAGACGGTGACGAAGACCTGTCCGTCAGCGGCGACGTCGATGCGCCGGACCATGCCGAGCTCGACGATCGATCGCCGCAGCTCGGGGTCCATGACCGGGAGCAGGGCTTCGAGGGCGAGTTCGCGAGTGGGAAGGGGCATGCTCAGGACGCCGCCGCGACGGAGGCTTCTTCGACGTCGAGCGCGTACCCAGCCCGGCCCCACGCTGGGACCCCGAACGGGGTGACGTGGAGGACGGTCGCCGCGCCATGCAACGCAAGCAGGCTGGCGGCGAGCGACGCACGCTGACCGGACCCGCAGATCGCGGCGATCGGGCGGGCGGGATCGAAGGCCTCTGGGACCTCGGTCACGTCGTGATACGGGACGTGGACCGAGCCAGGGATGTGCCCGGCGTCCCACTCGCCCTGGGCGCGGACGTCGAGGATCTGGAGCTCGGGATCGGCGTCGAGACGCTCGTGGAGCTCGTCGACGGTCACCCGCTCGATCCGGCCGACGGGCCGGCCTTCCTCGCGCCAGCTCGTCATCCCGCCGTGAAGGAATCCGGCGATGCGCCGGATCCCGACGGCGGTGGCGAGCTTGGAGGCCTCGCGCGCGTCCTCGTCGTCGCGACCGACCAGGATGATGTCCTGCTCGCGATCGGCGACCCAAGCGAGCTTGCTGCCGAAGCCGGCGTTGAGCTTGGTGATGCAGAGGGCTCCTGGAATGTGGGCGTCGTCGAACTGGCGGTCCGTGCGCACATCCACGAGCAGCGCACCTTCGGACTGCTTGACCTCGACCTGCCGCGGGGTCAGCGGCAGCGGCTCGACTCCCGACGTGAGCAGGGGGCCGCGGTTGAGCGCGACGATCGCCTGGAAGTTCGGCGGCTGGGGACCGAGCTTGGCGATCGACTGCTCGACGAAGCTGTCTTGGTCGGTCTCGGACAGGATCGGATTGTGAGCACGTTCGTAGCCGATCGTCGATGACACCTTCATGTCCATCCCGGGGCCGCCGCACATCGACCCACCGAGGTGCCCCGGCCAGACCTCGCACTCGCTGGGGAGGGCGAGGATGCTCTGCAGGCTGGTGAAGATGCCGCGGGCACCCTCGCTCTTGTCGACCGCGAGGTCGGGACGCGCGACGTCCCCCACGAAGAGGGTGTCACCGCTCAGGAGGGCCCAAGGCTCAGGTCCGCGGTTACCGTCGATGAGGGCGAAAGCGGTGTGTTCGGGGCGATGACCCGGGGTGTGAAGCGCGCGGATGACGAGGTCCCCGACGGCGAGCTCCCAGCCGTCGTCGAACGGCTCGTGGTCGTACTCGGGCTCAGCCAGACGGTGGACGTGGATCGTCGCGCCCGTAGCTGCGGCCAGGCGCCCGTGCCCCGAAACGTGGTCGGCGTGATTGTGCGTCTCCAGGATGTGCTCGATGCGCACGTTCATGTAGCGGGCGAGGTCGAGGTAGATGTCGATCTCGAAGCGGGGGTCGACGACGACGGCAACGCCTGCCGTGGAGTCCCCGACAAGGTATGACGCACAACCCAGGTCGTCGTGAGTGATCTGACGGAAGATCATGCTGCTGCCTCCTGGGCTTGTTGGGTCAGTTGGATGTCGAGACCTGGATGACGCTCCGCGAGGCCTTGGCAGACCTCGTCGCAGAGACGAAGAACAGCCGGATCGGTGATCCGGTACCGCACTCGTGGACCGTCACGACGTCGCCCGAGGATCTCCGCGCGGTGAAAGAGGTTGAGGTGCCGCGAGACTGTGGCGTGAGACGCGCCCAGGGCTGTCGCGACTTCCTGGACGGAGGCCTCATCATGGCGGTGGAGGTGGTCGAGAACCTTGATCCTCATCGGCTCGGCGAGCAACGCGAACCGCTCGGCAATCAGGTCCACCGCAAGCTGGTTCAGGGGGCTACCTCCTTCGCGTTTCACTATTTGAGCCTACAAGCGTAGACTTGGAAACGCAAACGGATGCTCGTGCCCGAACGCGCTGCGCAGAGCGCGCCCGGGCTGCACCTGCAACCGCCTCCCACATGACACCTTCCGATGCCTGGCCAACGACGCTGCCCTCGCGCGGCATGAGCGTCCGGCGTCTCCTGGCACACCACGTCGGGATCTACGACGTGCACGTCGGCCGCGACCTGCCCACACAGTGATGGACGACGCATGACCCACGCCGCGGCCGATCACTGGAACACCGCGTACGCCGAAGGTGACGCGACGAAGAGCTGGACCACCGGTCGGCCAACGCGGTCGCTGCGCGCCGTCACCGCCGCCGGCGCGGGTCCTGGCATGGCCGTCATCGACATCGGTGGCGGCTCTTCGCCTCTGGCCGCTGAACTCCTCGACCTCGGCATCACCGACGTGACCGTGCTGGACCTGTCCGCCGCCGCTGTCGACCTTGTTCAGCGGCGGATGGGAGCACGGGCGTCCGAGGTCGACTGGATCGTTGGGGACGTCCTCGCCTGGCGGCCCCGGCGACGATACGACCTTTGGCACGACCGGGCGGCCCTGCACTTCTTCACCGACGACGACGACCGCGCTCGGTACGGTCAGACGTTGCAGGCGGCCATCGCCCCAGGTGGCACTGCCATCATCGCGACCTTCGCGGTGGACGGCCCCGAGCGATGCTCTGGGCTTCCGGCGCGGCGAAGCTCGGCCGCCGACGTCATGTCCACGCTGGGCCCGGACTTCACGCTCCTCAGCGAGGACCGCGAGCTGCACCGCACCCCGGCCGGCAGCGACCAGGCATTCACCTGGGTGACCGCACGGCGGCGATGAACCTGGTGCACCACGACGCGCCAACCCGTGCCGCTCGGTCAACGGCAGTGTGGCGGCTGGGGTCGGCTCACGACCAGCTCGGGGTGGCCGGGAGGGGCGGGACGCGCCGGGGCACGAACGCCGAGTACGGCCGCCGGGTCGACCGGCGTTGGTCGCACGGGCGGCAGTCAGCTCGCCGGTGTCTCGCGAAGCGGGGGGAAGGCTACGCGTCACGCGGCCCAGCAGGGCGAAGTTCTCGGCTCCCGCAAAAGCCGCATTCGTATGCAGGGGTGTCGTCGCTGCCGTCGATCTCGTTGCGGGTGTTGGGGTACGTCAGTTCGTTGCAGGCGTCGCAGTCGCGTAGCCAGTGCGCGTCGATCTCGTCGAGGTAGGTCTCGGGGCCGTGGCGTAGGCGGGTGCTGAGGGGCTGTTCGCGGGCGCGATGGCGGGCTTCGTGTTCGCGGAACTGGAGGTAGGCCGCGCGGCGCTGGCGTTGGGTGGCGAGCGCCCGCTCGTCGTGCTGTGCGTTGTCGGCCAGGCGCCGGACCGCGAGGCAGCCGAGCAGCGCGCCGCTGGCGAGTTGGTTTTCGGCGCGGCGCACATGCGGGCCACGGCCGTGCGCTTCGCCGAGGCCGTGGATCTGAGCGTGTTGCTCGTGGAGGTAGTGCGCGGCGAGGCCTTCGATCAGGTGGTTGCTGACCGTGGGCGGGGTTGTGGCGTGGAGGCTGAACGGCAGGTGGTCTGCGAGCTCGCGGCCGAGGTCGCGCAGCGCGGCCGCCTCGTCGACGTCCGGAGGGTTCGTGGCGTCCAGGAGCAGCTCGAACGCGGTCGTGCCCTCAGGGGAGAGGGACCCGATGACGGCCTCGCGGAGGCGGTAGTGCTCACGCAGGTGCTCACGGAGCGCGGCCGGGTCGCCGATCAGGCGTGTCTGCTCGTCCTGATGGGCGCGCTGCCCCGCCTGTGCGGCTTCCCGCCGGCGGTCGTGCGGCTTGCGGGCCGCCGAGAGGACCTCCACCAGCGTGTGCGCCTGCCGGTCGGTGACGTCGTGCTGAGCCGTCCCGGTTTCACGGAGACTTGTTGTTTGGGTTTCCTCTCTCGTCAGTGGGAGAGGGGTGAGCCGGACCGTATCGCGTAGAGGGTCTCGAATTCGACGGGCGGGATGTGACCGATCGCGGAGTGCAGGCGGTCGTGGTTGTACCAGCCGACCCACTCCACAACGGCGAGCTCCAGTTGGGTGCGGGTTTGCCAGACGCGGTCGCGGATCAGCTCGGTCTTGAAGCTGTCCACGAAGCTCTCGGCCATCGCGTTGTCGTACGCGTCACCGGTCGAGCCGAGAGCACGAGGTCGGTGCGCATGTGGCCGGCGAGCTGCCAGCCGACGACCCGGCGGGAGTAGACGTCAAGGACGAAGCTGAAGAACCCCACGCCCTCCCACGACTTTAGATACGTGAAGTCGGCGATCCACAGCGCGTCCGGCCGGGTCGCGGTGAACTGGCGGTTGACCAGGTCCGGTCGCCCTGAGCCGGCCGGGTCAGCGACCGTGGTCTTCCACGCTCGGCCGCGGCGCTTGGCCCCGATCAGACCGTCCGCTGCCATGAGCCGCTCAACGCGGCCGCGGCCGACCTGCACGCCCTGACGGCGCAGCGCCTTCCACACGCGCAGCGATCCGTACGCCTCGTAGTTGGCGCGGTACACCGCCCGGATTTGCTCGAGCAACACGGCGTCTTCCTGCGCGCGGGTCGACAACACCCCGGTCGCGCGCTGGTAGAACGCCGAGGGCGAGGTCCCGAGGGTGCGGCAGGTGAGCTCGACAGCGAAGCCGGCCGCCCGCTGCTTTTCGATGAAGGCGCTCACCTCCGCGGGGTCCCGTCGAGCTCCTTGGCGAAAAACACCGAAGCGGCCTTGAGGATCTCGTTCTGCCGCCGCAGTTCCTTGACCTCACGTTCGAGCAGACGCATCCGGTCGCGCTCGACCGTGTTCAGCACGTCGCTGCGCGTTCCGGCGTCGGCCTCGGCGAGCCGCACCCAGTTCCGAAGCGACTCCTTGTGCACGTCCAGGTCGCGGGCGACCTGCGCGATCGGACGCCCGGACTCCAGCACCGTCTTGACGGCCCGCTCACGCAACTCCGGCGGGTACTTCCTTCCACGAGCCATATGACCACGTACTTCCTCTCAACAGACCGAATGCCTGTTTCAGAAGTCCCCGTCGATCCCGGGACGGCTCACATCGTCATGACCTTGCGGCCCGGATTCGCCGCGCCAGGACGGTCGCCGAGATCCACGCACTCTTCGATGAGTTGCTCAAGCCCGAGGCGCTGCGCGAGGAGCGCGGGGAGCATCACCCCAGCGTTCGCGACCGCCCGCGCATCATCGAACACCACGACCGCCGACTCGTTCACCATGAGGGTGACCTCCTGAGCAGAGCCGCGGTCGCCGCGAACGACCGCTTTCAAGCCCTGCTTGGGAGGTCACTCCACTTCAGACCCCGGATGGATCGGTGGATCGAGGCTTAGGTATTGGTCGGCTTCGCGCTTGCGGGTGAAGCCGCGCTTGTGGCGCTGCTTGCCGTTGGAGGAGCGGTAGCGCACGTCATAGACCGTGGCGCCGCTGGCCAGCTGGCGGGGGTAGACCGAGCCGCGGGCCATCACGCACCGCCGCCGGAGACCAGCCGCAGCGCCTGCCCGGGCCGCTGGGCCGGGGTCCACGCCGACCTCGCGCTCGCGAGGTGCTCGAGCAGTTCGACGGCGCGGAAGCGCAGCGGGCCGCCAGGGTCGCCGAGCCGCACGCACGGCAGGCGCCCGTCACGGGAGGCGGCGTAGATCCAGGTCGAGGAGACCTTCAGCAGCGCCGCCGCCTCCGTGGCGGTCAGCAGCCGCAGCGAGTCCTCGGCGACGACCTCCGGTGGCCGCGTGTTCTTGACCTTCAGCGCACTCATCACGCACCGCCGTCGTGCTCGGTGAGGGGCACGAAGACCGTGCGGGGGCCGGCCGGGCACCCCGGGTTAGGTCGCCGCGGTGGGTGCGGCCCAACCCGGCAGCTGCGTATGTCCGCGGTGAGCTCAGAGCGGAGGAAACGGATCGGCCCGTCGGAGCCTCCGATGCGCAGCGACGGGATCCGCTGGTCCTGGATCGCGAGGTAGATCCAGGAGTCGGAGACGCGCAGCAGCTCCGCGACTTCGCTGACGGTCAGTAGGTCGATCGGTCCGTCCTCGGCGGTGGAACCGTCGCGGGTGGGCGGCCCGCCGGCGTCGGCGCAGGTGCTCATACCTTGTTCCCTGGCGAGAGCCGGGCATTTGTTGTCCGCCGTTGCGGGCGACGGTTTGATCACGGCCGTACTGGCCGTTACCAATCCGTTACCACCCCCGAGATCCGGGATCGCGGCGAGCGCGTCGGCGTAGAACGCAGAAAGCCCCGCGTGTGCGGGGCTTTCCAAATCCATGCGCCGAAGAGGACTCGAACCTCCACGGGCCATAAAGCCCACAAGGCCCTCAACCTTGCGCGTCTACCAATTCCGCCACCGGCGCGATGGGGGCGTGAGTGTAGCGCGGTTGTTTCCGTCGGCGCGTCCCGCTACTGTGTGCGAACACATGTTCGGTGTCCGTCCCAGCAAGGAGCATCCCCGGTGGATCTGACCAAGCGCCAGCAGGAGATCTTCGACTTCATCAAGAAGTACTCGGCCAAGTACGGGTACCCGCCGACCGTCCGCGACATCGGGACCGCCGTCGGCCTCGCCTCGTCGTCGACGGTGCACGCGCATCTCGCGAACCTCGAGAAGCTCGGCCTGCTGCGGCGCGACCCGTCCAAGCCGCGGGCGATCGAGTTGCTCGACCGCGTCGGCCGCGAGGTCGACCAGGTCGTCGAGAACGTCCGCCAGTTCGTCGCGGGCCCCGGTCTCCCGGTCGTCGGGCAGGTCGCGGCCGGCGCGCCGATCCTCGCCGAGGAGAACATCGAGGAGTACGTGCAGGTGCCGCCGGTCGCCGGCGGTGAGACCGGGGAGTACATCCTCCGCGTCCGCGGCGACTCGATGCGCGACATCGGGATGCTCGAGGGCGACTTCGTCGTCGTCCAGCGGCAGGACACCGCGACCGACGGCGACATCGTCGTCGCGCTCGTCGGCGAGGAGGCGACGGTGAAGCGGTACTTCCGCGAGAGCGACCACATCAGGCTGCAGCCCGAGAACACCGAGCTGGAACCGATCCGCACGCGCGAGGTCCAGATCATGGGCCGCGTCGTCGGCCTGTTCCGGAGCGTCTCATGAGCGCCGCGACGACCACCGGTGTGCGCGCCGCCACGGTGCCGGTGCCCCGGCATCGCCGGCGGCGGCCCGCCACCGACTCGATGGCGTTCGACGCCATCTTCGACCGTCCCGCGGAGGGGCAGACGCTCGACGAGTTCCTCGTGGGCGCCTGGGAGGACCTCTCTGCACACCGCACGGTCACCTGCCCGGTCTGCCACGCGGCCGCGATGCGGCCGCGGTACGGCGCCGGGCAGGGTGCCGCCGGCGGTCGCTGCGGCGACTGCGGGTCCGTGCTGGGCTGAGAGGCTGTCTCGATACCTCTCGGGTATCGAGACAACATCTGAGCCTCGGCGTGGGCCCCAGGGACGGGTGCCGGCGGCAGCGTCGCGCTGGCACCGGTCCGTGGGCGCCCGGCGCAGGGAGGGGCGGCTCAGGCGACCGCGAGCAGCGCCGCGCCGAAGAGGAAGCAGACGTGGAAGGACTGGTCGATCGCCATCCACAGCGGCGACCCGAACGGCGTCATCGTGTGCTTCACCACGCGGACGTAGGCGACGAGGAGGCGTCCGTCGTCCTGGACGAGGTGGGTGCCGAGCGCGGCTCCCGCGACGAGGGCCGCGTGCGTGCCGTCGTGCTGATGGGCGATCCACGCGAACGCGGGGAGGAACGGGATCGCGTACGTGGCGACGTGCGAGATGAGCGCCGCCCGCCGTTCGCCGTCGCGCCCGAGGCCGCCCTGCTTCGTCGTCGCCTGCCACTCCGTCTGCAGGAGGAAGTCGCCCGCCAGATGGCAGACGAGCAGGACGGCGAACACCTCGACCCAGGACATCAGCGTCCGAACTTCACGTTCACGCGGCGAGCGTAGCCACGATGTCCCCGCAACGCGCCGGAATGTGCTCGACCTCACAGAGATCGCGAACCGGGTACCGTGGCGGACGCAGGTCAGGCAGTCGCGGGGGCGCGCGAGCGTCCTCGAGGAAAGTCCGGACACCACAGGGCGAGGGTGGTCGGGAGACCGACCCGGGGAAACCCGCGGGAAAGTGCCACAGAAACACACCGCCGATGGCGTCCTCGGGCGCACAGGCAAGGGTGAAATGGTGCGGTAAGAGCGCACCGGCGTCGCGGTGACGCGGCGGCCGGGTAAACCCCACCCGGTGCTAGACCAAGCAGGGCCGTTCGCAGGCTGCCCGCCGAGGCCCAGGTAGGTCGCATCAGATGGATGGCTGCCCAACGACAGAATCCGGCTTACCGACCTGCTAAGGGAAAACCCCGCTCCGGCGGGGTTTTTCTATGGGGCGACGCGTCCGCGCGACCCGCGGCGGCCGTGGGGCCGGGGCACCCCGGCGCTGCCGGCGGATCGCTCAGCCGGCGGGGTCGCCGACGCGGGCGGCGACGACGAGGGCGGCGGCCGCGACAGCGGCCAGGAGCAGGAAGCCGATGGTGTAGCTGCCGGTGGCCGACTTGACCGTCGCCATCACGAGCGGGGGGAAGAAGCCCCCGAGGCCGCCGGCGGCGCCGACGACGCCGGTCACGGCCCCGACCTGCTCGGGGAACCAGTGGGCGACGAGCTTGAACACGGCCCCGGTGCCGAGTCCGAGGAAGATCGCGAGGGTGAGGCATTCGATCGTGAGCGGGACCATGTGCTCGTAGGTGAACGCGAGCAGCACGGCGAGCACGACGGTCGCGGCGAAGCAGAGGCGCAGCACCCGCTGGGCCGCGATGCGGTCGGCGAGCCAGCCGCCGACCGGGCGCGCGAGGACGGCCAGGAGGGCGAAGCCCGCGGCCCGGGATCCGGCGTCGGTCTTGGTGAGGCCGTGCACGCCGACCAGGAGCTTGGGGAGGTAGAGGAACATCGCCACGAAGCCGCCGAACGACAGGAAGTAGAAGAGCGTCAGCGCCCAGGCCCGCGACGATGTCCGGAACACGGCCAGCGGGGCGAGCAGGTTCAGCGGCCCCGTCCGGGGCGCGGGCGTCCGGGCATCGCGGGCCATGACGGCGAACACGACGGTGCTGGCGAGGAGCAGGCCGGCAGCGACGAGGAACGGCGCGCGCAGCCCGTAGTGGCTCGAGATGCGCGGGGCGGAGAGGGCCGCCAGCACGGTGCCGCCCATGCCCATGCCGTAGACGCCGAGGGCGAAGCCACGACGCTCGGGGGCGTACCAGCCGTTGACGAAGACCACGCCGACGGCGAACGACGCGCCCGCGATCCCGAGCAGGAACCCGAGGGCGATCATGCTCGCCAGGGACCCGTGCCAGACCGACAGGGCGGCGATCGGCACGATGCTGAAGCTCATCAGGATGACGAAGACCCTGCGCCCGCCGTAGAGGTCGGCGAGCAGACCGAGCGGGACGCGCAGCACCGAGCCGAGCAGCACCGAGCCGAGCAGCACCGGCACGGCCACCATGGCTGCGGTCTGGAACTCGGACAGGCCCAGGTGCATCTGCAGGTCGGGGGAGAGCGGTCCGATGATGCTCCAGTCGTAGAAGCACGCGGTGAAGGCCATCGTCGCCAGGGCGAGGTTTGCGGGTGGCTCCGACCACGTCGGTCGAGGCACGAGGGACGGACGCCGTCCGGACGGGGTGCGGCGTTGCGGGCATCGGTCTCATGGTCTCCTCATCCTCGGTGCCGGCCGGCGCATGGACAACGGTGACGCGCCGCAGACGTGCTCCGTGATTTCCCGGCGCGGTCAGCGCCCCCGTGCCGGCGCGTAGCGACGGCGGTACAGGATCCAGGGGCGGCCCAGGTACTGCAGCGGGATCGACCACGCGTGGACTAGTAGTGCTCCGTTAGGTGTCGTTGAGGTAGGGGGTGTCGGGCGGCAGCCGTCTGCGGCAGGTCGGGCATGTCCCGTGCCAGCAGGCCAAGAGCGTTTGCAGCTCCCGAACGACCTCGAACAGTGAGGTCAGGCGGCCGCCCGGCGTTGAGGTCGCCGCAGTCGTTCCAGGGTCAGGAAGCCGTGCGCGACGGAGACGAGGGTTGTGTGGTGGTGCCAGCCGGGCCAGGAGCGGCCTTCGAAGTGGTCTAGGCCGAGGGCGTCTTTGAGCTCGCGGTAGTCCTGCTCGATCCGCCAGCGCAGCTTCGCCAGCGCGACGAGGTCCGCGATCGGCGTGTCGTCGGGGAGGTCGCTGATCCAGAAGTCGGTCGGGGCGCTCTTGCCTTCGGGCCACTCCGCCAGCAGCCACCGGACCGGCAGATTGCCGTCTGCGTGGGCGCTGCGCAGCTTGATGTTGCAGAGCTTCACGCGGATCGCGGTGAAGCGCGAGGCCAGCTCGCCCTTGGTGCCCTGGCGCCAGCAGATCCGCAGATAGGCGTCCTCGCCGACCTCGGCCGCCAAAGCCGCGACGCTGCTGAACGGTCGGCGGTAGCGCGGCGCGGGCGGCCGTCCTTTGCCGGCGTAGGTCGGCGTCTGCGGCTCGGTGCTGGCCGGGAGCGCCGACGTGGTGCCCTTGACGTCCAGCACGTAGCGGATGTCGCGCTCTTCCAGGCCGATGCGCAGCTCCGTCACGTCACCGTAGGCGGCGTCGCCGAGCACCGGCGGAGCCTGCAGCCCCCACGCCTGAAGCTCGTCGATCATGTCCAACGCGAGCTGCCACTTCGGCCGATGCACGACGTCGTCGGGGACTTTGCAGCCGGCGCGGCGCGGGTCCTCGTTCCACGACTCGGGCAGGAACAGACGCCAGTCGATCGGGCACGACGCGTGCACGGTGGCGGCGGTGATCGAGACCCCGATCTGGCAGTTGCCGACCTTCCCCAAAGCGCCGGAGTACTGGCGCGCCACGCCGACTGACTTGTCGCCGAACTTCGGAAAGCCGGTGTCGTCAATCACCCAAGCCGCCGGCACGATCGCCTCGCTGAGCCGGACCGCCAAGCGCTTACGCACCGGTTCCCACCGCCACGGCGACTGGTTGACGAACTGCTGCAAGCACTGCTCATCGCCATCTTCCAGGCGGGCAGCCATCGGCTCGATGCTCTTGCGCTTGCCATCGAGCATCAACCCCCGCAGATACACGCCGCCCCACCGCCGCTGATCGCGACGCACCATTGGCTCGAACATGTCCTCCGCGAACGCCTCAAGCCGCGGCCGCACCCGCGCCAGCTGCTTGTCCGAGAGACCGGCCACCGACCCGATCTTGACCTGCCCCGCCGACGAACTCATGCACAAGAAGTTCGCCAAGACTCCATAACCTCCTGCAACAACCTAACGGAGCACTACTAGGCGGCTGAACGGCAACAGCGCCCAGAAGCCCCAGGCGATGATGGCGTGCACCTGGTAGACGGTGCTGGCGTGCTCGACGGCGGCGACGTCGGGGTCGAGGTAGAACAGCGATCGCCACCACAGGGACACCGACTCGCGGTAGTCGTACGGCGAACTGGCGAGGAGGTTCCGGGCGAAGGTCATGTAGCAGCCCAGGCCGATGAGCACCGTGATCAGCAGGTAGGTGCCCAGGTCCGTGCGGGAGGTCGTCCGGCGGACCCGGAGGTTGGTGCTGCGGCGGTAGACCAGGCCGACGAACCCGACGACGCAGACCGCGCCCGCGATGGCCCCGGCGACGGCCGAGAACCAGCGGTAGGTGTGCTCGGACAGGCCGACCGCCTCGGTGAGCGACTTGGGGATCAGCAGGCCGACGACATGCCCGCCGATGGCGGCGAGTGCCCCGTAGTGGAACGCGGGGCTGGCCCAGCCGAGGACCTTGCGTTCGAGCAGCTGCGTCGAGCCGCTCGTCCAGCCGAACTGGTCGGTGCGGTAGCGCCACCAGTGTCCGACGACGAAGGTCGCCATCGCCGCGTAGGGGACGATGACCCACAGCAGGATCGAGCTGGTGCTCATCGGCGTCCTCCGATCGGCATGACCTCCGGCGGCGCGAACGGCTCCAGGCCGACCGCCTCGTCCGGCGGCCCTTCCGCCGCCATGCGCACGAGCTCGTCCCGGTCTTCGACGCGTAGCGCCGGGAGTCCGCAGACCAGGGCGTCGAGGACGTGGGCGTAGGCGTTTCCGGTCTGGTGCAGGGCGCCCCGCAGCAACTCGAGCGCGGCACGGTGCTCGGCCAGCACGGCGTCGCCGTAGCCGGCGGGGGCCAGCGCGGTGAACGCGAGCATGACGGCGAGATGGTCGGGCAGCTCGCCGTCGGCGACCGGTAGCCCGGCCTCGCGATACAGACGCTTCAGGCGCAGCAGCGCGACCCCGCGGCGGCGCGTGTCGCCATGCTCGTAGTAGGTGAGGTGCGGCGTGATCTGCCGCTTGAGGTCGAAGGTCGCCACGTAGCGCACCCGGGGGTCGGTGCCGTCGTCGATCGCGGCCAGGAAGCGCTCGAGCGCGACACGGGCCTCCCCCGCGGGGAGCGCGTCGACCTCGGTCCGTGCGAGGGCCAGCCCGTCCTCGGGGTAGCGCATCAGGTGCGACAGCAGCGCGTAGGGCGGTGGCTGGGGGCGGGAGCGGGGGCGCCTCATGGCCGTCCGCGCTTGAGGATCTTGATGAGGTCGAAGTCGTCGTCGCCGGCGGAGGGGACGATCGGCGACGAGCTGTCGGGCCGGCGCTCGACGGCGCCGCAGTTGCCGGGGCCGCCGTCGAAGTCCAGCCCGCAGGACCCCTGCTCCCGCATGAGCTCGGCGCCCTGCTCGGCGTGGGCCTGCGGGATGACGTAGCGGTCCTCGTAGTTGGCGATGGCCAGCAGCCGGTACATCCGCTCGAGCTCCGCGCCGGTCATCCCGACCCGGGGGCGATCGTCGCGTCGACCTCGCCCAGCACCTCCCGCTTGCGCATGTACGCGCGCATCGGTTGGCCCCGGTCGGGCCGTAGTGCGTCGCCTCCTGCCCGTCGGGGGCGATGTACGCCGAGAAGTGCACGCTGTGCTTCCCCCGCATCGAGCGCTCCGTCGCCGCGCCGCCTGCGCACCGGTGCGGAGCGGCGTCGGCGCCGCCCAACACGACGGCCACACCCCGCGCCCGGACCGTGGGTAGCCTGCGGCGCGTGCGCATCGGCATCGTCTGCGACCTCCAGCTCCCGCGTCCCTGGAGCGCCGCCTCCGAGCGGGCGCTGCTCGCCCGCGAGCTCGACCGGATCGCGCTGGCCGACACGCTCGGCTTCGGCAGCGCGTGGGTGCAGGAGCACCACTTCCTCGAGGAGCTCGGGCACGGCGGCGGCGCGGTCCCGTTCCTCGCGGCCGCCGCGGGGCGGACGACGGCGCTGCGGCTCGGGCTCGGCGTCCTCAGCGTCGACCCGGCGGTCCGCCACCCGGCGGTGCTCGCAGCGGACGTCGCGACGCTCGACCTGCTCGCCGAGGGGCGGCTCGACGTGGCGACCGGCGTCGCCCGGACCGGCATCGAGGTCGCCGGGCTCGGGCTCGCACGGCAGACCGCGAGGTCCCGCTGGGAGCAGTACACGGGGGTCCTCGCGCGGATGCTCGCGGAGGCGCCGTTCGGCGGCGCGGGGGAGGGGACGTCCGCGGCGCTCCCGCCTCGCGTCGTGCTCCCGCGCCCGTGGCAGCAGCCGCACCCTCCGCTGTGGGCGAGGTGCGATCGGCCGGCCGACATCGGGACCGCGGCCCGGCTCGGGCTCGGCGCGCTCTGCCGGTCCGTCCTCGAGCCCGAGGAGGCGGCCGAGTGGATCGCCGAGTACCGCGGGGTCCTGCGGTCGACGCGCTGCGTGCCGGTCGGCGCGGCGGTCGAGCCGCGCGTCGCGGTGTGCGTGCCGATGTTCGTGCACGCGGACGAGGCGACGGCGATCGACACCGGGATCGACGGCCTCCACTTCCAGGCCTTCGCCACCTCCCACTACGAGCGCTTCGGCGAGCACGTGCCCGGGGGGACGGACCTCTGGGCGGCGTTCCTGGCCCGCCGCGCGGACGTCGGGCTCGCGCGTGACGCGGTCGTGGCCGACGGGCAGCCGCTGTCGGTGCGGGTGCTGCGGGACGGGCAGGCCGCGGTGCGCGGTGCGGTCGGGACACCGGCGCAGGTCGCCGAGCTCGTGGGCCGCTACGCGGCGGCCGGGGTCGACGACCTGCTCCTCGTGCTGCCCGCGGGGGCGGCGGTGAGCGCGGGAGCAGGAGCGGGCGCGGGCTCCGGCCGGGACGAGGCGACGGGGGAGGACGCCGTCGCCGACGCGCTGCGCCTGTTCGCCGCCGAGGTGCTGCCCGGGGTGCCGGCGGACGTGCCGCCGGACGACGAGCTGCGGACGGCCGTGCGCGAGGCGCTCGCCCGCCGGCCGGTGCCGCCGCCGTTCCTGCCCGAGGCGGTCGGCGCGCTGGCGGAGGCGCCACCGCCGGCGCCGGCTCCGGCACCCGCCGCAGGGCCGTCGTCGTCGTCCGGGCCGGCGGTCGGCGTGGCCTTCGCCGCGGGGGAGGGTGCGGGTGGCGCGGACCGCCCGTCGCCCGCCGGCCCGGCGGCGCGCCTGCGCGTCTCCCGGGAGCGCCTGCGCGGGAGCCTCGGGGCGGGCGGGACGATCGCGGTGCGGCGCGCGGTCGCCCGGGCGGACGACCGCTGGCTCGAGCGGACGCTCGGCAGCGACCGCGGCCTGCGGGTCATCTTCACGGCGATGCGGTCGCGCTACGTGCCGGAGGCGGCGCAGGGCTTCCTCGGCGCGATCGCGTACGAGCTGCGCGACGCCGACGGCCGGGTCCGGACGTGGGGGGTGCGGATCACGCCGACGGGGGCGACGGTCGCGCCCGGGCCGGTGGAGGAGCCGGCGCTGACGGTGCAGCTCGGGCTCGCCGACTTCGTCCGCCTCGCGGCCGGCGAGCTCGACCCCGGGCACCTGCTCCTCGGCGGGCGGATGGACCTCCGCGGCGACTTCTCGCTCGCCACGCGTCTGGGGCCGATGTTCGGGCAGTAGGAGCCTCTGCCCGGGTGGGTGCGCGGGGGCTGTGCGGAGCCCGATCCGGCCGGGTGCAGGGCTTTTGCGCGGGGTCTGAACCCGTCCGCCGGGGATGCGAACATGTGTTCGTGTCATCCATGGTCGTCTGTGTCCAGCTTCCCCGGTTCGAGCTCGCCGTCGCGGCGGGCGGCCGGGACGCCCTGCTCGCGCTCGGCCCGGCGGCGCTCGCCCCGGAGCCCGGTCGCGAGCAGCTCGTGGGGGAGGTGTCGGCGGCGGCCGAGGCGGTCGGCGTGTACCCGGGGATGCGGCTCGGCGAGGCGCTCTCGCGCTGTCCCGCCCTCGCGCTGCTGCCGCCCGACCCGGTCGGCGTGGCCGACGAGTGGGAGGCGGCGGTCCGGCGGCTGGAGGCCGTCGGCGCGGCGGTCGAGACACCGTGGCCGGGCAGCGCCTGCTTCGAGGCGGCGAGCCTGCGACGGCTGTACGGCGGGCGCGTCGTCGTGGAGGACGTGACGGAGCCGGCGCCCGGCCTGCGCCGCATCGGGCGCGCCGAGCCGCCGCCGTGGCTCGACGCCGTCGTCGCGGTCGTGCGCCGGGCCCTCGCCCTGCCCGCGCGCGTGGGCGCCGGGCCGTCCCGCTTCTGTGCGGTCGCGGGGGCCGCCCGGGCGCGGTCCCGGCGGCCGGAGCTCGTCGCCGGGGCGGTCGCGCTCGCCGCCGAGCCGGTCGCGCTGCTGCGCCGCTACGAGGAGACCGCGGCCCTCGTCCCCGCCCTGGACCGGCTCGGCATCGGGACGCTCGGCGCGCTGGCCGCGCTCGGCCGTCCCGCGCTCGCCGACCGCTTCGGGGCCGCCGGCCTGCGCGCCCACGAGCTCGCGCTCGGGCAGGACACGCCGCTGCGCCCGCGCGTCCCCGGCGAGGTCGTGCAGGAGAGCCTCGAGCTCCCCGAGGCGGCGAGCGGCGTGCAGGCGCAGCGCGCGCTCGAGCTGCTCATCGACCAGCTGCTCGCGGCCCGCGCGCGCCGCGGCCGGACGCTGCGCGCGGTCGTCCTCTCGGCGCGGCTCGTGGAGGGCGGGACGTGGCAGGACCGCGTCGTCTTCCGGGAGCCGCTGGCGGACGCCGCGCGGATGCGGATGGTGCTCGCGCTGCGGCTCGCGCTGCTGCCCGCGCCGGCGAGCACGCTGCGGCTGGCGGTGGAGCGCTTCGGGCCGCCGAGCGCGCCGGGGGCGCCGCTCTTCGAGGATGCCGCGGCCGTGCGCCGCGCGCGGCTGCGGGAGGCGGTGCGCCAGGCCCGGCTGGCCGCGGGCCCGGACGCCGCGCTGCGGATCCTCTGCGTCGAACCCGACTCACGCGTGCCCGAGCGGCGTGCCGTGCTGGCCCCGTTCGAATGAGCGCGCCCCCCGAAGGAGGTGACGGCGGAGGTGGGGCGGGTGGCCGCGCGCGCTCGTCCCGGCCGGTGCGGGTCGTGCGCGGGCGCGCGACGCCGCCGCGGGCGCCCGGGGGGCCGCGGCGGCTCGGGCTGCCGGTCCGCGTCGCCGTCGACGCCGGGCCCACGGGCCGGCCGCTGCACGTCGACGGCGACCCGGTCGACGCGGTCCGCGAGTCCTGGCTCGTCGAGGATCGCTGGTGGACGGCGACGCCGCTGCGGCGCCGCTACTGGGAGGTCGTCACCGTCGGCGGGCGTGACCTCGTCGTCTTCCGCGACCTCGTGGAAGGGGGGTGGTTCCGGCAGCGGTAGGCCCCCCCCGTCGCGCGCCGCCGCCGTCCGGCACTACGCTCGTCCCATGGTCCTCCCGCCCGGCCCGCGCGGGCCCGCCGCGCTGCTGACCCTCGCCTTCGCGGCCCGCCCGCTGGACACGCTCGTGCGCTGGCACCGGCGCTACGGAGACGTCTTCACGGTGCCGTTCCTCGGCTTCGGGACCGGGGTCTACGTCGCCGACCCGGCCGCGATCCGCGACCTCATGACCGGCGACCAGTCGGACCTGCTCGCCGGGGAGGCGAACTCGTTCCTGACGCCGATCCTCGGCGAGGGGTCGGTCCTCGTCCTCGACGGCCCGGAGCACCTGCGCCAGCGCCGCCTCCTGCTGCCGCCGTTCCAGGGCTCGCGGGTCGCCGGCTTCCGGGCGCTCATCCGCGAGGTCGCCGAGCGCGAGGTCGACACGTGGCGGCCGGGGCAGCGGCTCGTCCTGCGGGCGCGGATGCGGGCGCTGACCTTCGAGATCATCTGCCGCGCGGTCTTCGGCGTGACCGACCCGGTGCGGGTCGAGCGGCTGCGCACGGCCCTCACCGCGGTCCTCGACAGCGCGAGCATCCTGCTCGTGGGCGAGACGCTGCGGCGCGACCTCGGACGCTGGAGCCCCGGCGGCCGCTTCGCCCGCAGGCTCCGCGCGGCGGACGCGCTGCTCTACGCGGAGATCGCCGCCCGCCGCCGGGCCGGTGACCTCGACGAGCGCGAGGACGTGCTCTCACTGCTCCTCCGCGCGCGCGACGAGGAGGGCCGCGGCATGACCGACCGCGAGCTGCGCGACGAGCTCATCACGATGCTCGCCGCCGGGCACGAGACGACCGCGACCGCGCTCGCCTTCGCGCTCGAGCTGCTGCTCCGCACCCCGGGCGAGTACGACCGCCTGCGGTCCGCCGTCGCGGCGGACGGCGGCGACGCGCGGCTCGACGCGGTCGCGCGCGAGACGCTGCGCCTGCGCCCGGTCATCGACGCCGCCGAGCGGACGCTCACCCGGCCGCGGCGCGTCGCGGGCTGGGAGCTGCCCGCCGGCGTGAAGGTCTACCCCGCGATCGTGCTCGTCCAGCGGCGTGCCGACCTGTACCCCGACCCCGAGGCGTTCCGCCCGGAGCGCTTCCTCGAAGGTGGCGTCGAGTCGTACGCGTGGCTCCCGTTCGGTGGCGGCATCCGGCGCTGCGTCGGGGCGGCCCTCGCGCAGGCAGAGCTCACCGAGGTGCTGCGCGTCGTCGTCTCCCGGGCGGAGCTGACGCCGGTGCGCGCCGCCGCCGACCCCGTCGTCCTGCGCGGGATCACGCTCGCGCCGCGGCACGGCGTGCCGGTGACCGTCACCCGGGTCGGGGCGCGCCTGCCCGAGCCGGCGCTCGCCTGAGCGGCCCCGGCAGGTGTAACGCCGGGCGCACGCTTCCCGCACGGAGTCGGTGCAGGTGCGCGGTAGCGCTGTCGCAGGTGCTCGTGTGACGGTGCGCGGGTGCCGCCGCCGCCGCCGTCGCCGCTCCCGCCCTCATCCCCGTCGTCGCCCACCCGCGCCCGTGCCCACGCCCCCACCGGGCGGCGCACGCGTCGCCCGGCCGGCTGCGCCGGCCAGGCGAGCCTGGAGTACGTCGCGGTCGTCGCGGTGGTCGCCGTCGTCCTCGCCGCGGTCAGCACGGTCGTCGCCGGCCCGGCGATCGCGAACGGCGTGGGCGGGGCCTTCCAGCGCGCGCTGTGCGTCGTCACGGGGACGGGGTGCCGGACGCTCACCCCGCCGGTCTGCACCGTGCGCACCGCCGGGACGGACATCAGCGCGAAGGTCAAGGTGACGTTCGTGCGGCTCGGCCGGGCGGCCGGGCTGCTGCGTACCGAGCGCTCGGACGGGACCGTGGACGTGACCCTGCTCGACAAGGTCGACGGCGGCCTCGTCGCGACCGCCGGCGCGTCGGGACGGCTCGAGCTCGGCGGACACGACGTCGGCATCGGCGGGCTCGCGGAGGCCTCGGTCGTCGCCCAGCTCGGTGGCGGCCGGGTGTGGCGGGTGCCCGATCGTGCCGCGGCCGACGCGCTGCAGCGCACGCTCGTGCAGGTCCTCGTCGGCCGCACGGGCAGCTCGCTGCCGCTCGTCGGCCCCGCCCTGTCCCTCGCCCAACGGCTCGCGGGGGTCGGCAGCGGCGTCGACCTGCCGCGCCCGTCGCAGCGGATCGTCTCGGCGAAGATCGGTGGCGGCCTGAAGGTCGAGGGGCCGCTGGGGCTCGCGCTCCACGCTGCCGCGAACGTCACCGTCGGCGGCGGACGGGATCTCGTCGCCGGCGGTGGCACGATCTACCTCGCGGTCGACGCCGCCGGCGGCGCCGCGCTGCTGTCGGGGCTGGCCGGCGTGGAGCTCACGGGGGAGGCACGGCTCGCGGTGACCATCAACCGCCACGGCCGGCCGCTGACGGTGGCGGTGACCGGCACGGGACGGGTCACCGGGCGGTACGCCGGCCGTCCCGGCGGGGCAGAGCGCCCGGAGGTGACCGCTGCGCAGGCCGCCGAGCGCAGCGCGGTCGTCACCGCGACGCTCGACGCGGCGGCGCCCGGGGGCGGCGCCGCGCTCGTGCGGCTGCTCCACGCGCTCGCGCGCCTGCCCGCGGGCGCGGGGGAGGCGACGGCCGCCGCCCGGGCCTTCGGCGCGACGCTCGCCGCCGGTGCCCGCGTCGACGTCGCGACCTACGGCCGGCAGGAGCGGCGGTACGGCGGCGGGGCCGAGGCGGGCCTCGGGGCCGCCGCCGGGCTGGACCTCGAGGTGGTCCGGGCCCGCAGCGTCCTGCTCGACGCCTGGACCCGGCCTCCCGGCGGGGTCTGGGAGCCCCGCCTCGACTGCCTCGCCCGGGTCTGACGTCCGGTGCATCGGCCCGGTGCAGGGACATTCCGGCGGCCGGCCGGCGCGGCGCGACCCGTCCCCCCGGGGTGCGAACATGTGTTCGTGTCGTCGTACGTCGAGCTCCACTGCCACTCGGCCTTCTCGTTCCTCGACGGGGCGTCGCTCCCGGACGAGCTCGTCCTGCGGGCGCTCGAGCAGGGGCACACGGCGATGGCGCTGACCGACCACGACACGCTCTCGGGGTCGATGGAGTTCGCGCAGGCCGCGGGCGCGTACGGGCTGCGGGCGATCCACGGGGCGGAGGTCAGCGTCCGGGCCTCCGGCCGCTCCCCGCTGGAGGTCCCGGGCCACGAGCTCCGCCACCTGACGCTGCTCGTCCGCGACGCCGCCGGCTGGCGGAGCCTCTGCCGCCTGCTCACGCGCGCCCACGCGCACACGCGCGAGACCCCCACCCGCCGCCGGGACCAGCTCGCTCCGTCGGTGACCCTCGAGGACGTCGCCGCCCACGCCGAGGGGCTCGTCGCGCTCAGCGGCTGCGCCCGGCGCGGAATCCATGACGAGCCGTCGCTGCGGCAGCTGCGCGAGGCGTTCGGGCGCGAGCGCCTCCGGGTGGAGCTCCAGCGTCCCTTCGCCCGTGACGACCGGGCCCGCAACCGGCGGCTGGAGGCGTTCGCCCGGGGACTGGAGCTGCCGTGCGTGGCGACCGGCAACGTCCACGCGCACGCGCCGAGCCGGGCGCAGCTGCAGGACGCCTTCGTCGCGGTCCGGGAGCACACGACGCTCGACGCGTCTGAGCCCCTGCGCCGCGGCAACCACACCCACGTCCTCGCGGGTCCGTCGGCGATGGCCGCCCGCTTCGCCGACCACCCCGACGCGGTGGCGGAGACCGCGCGCCTGGCCGCCACCCTGACGTTCGACCTCGGGCAGGACCTCGGGTACCGCTACCCGGGGTCGGACGACGCCGAGGCCGACAAGACGCTCGCGGCGACCTGCCAGGGCCTCTTCGACACGCGCTACCCGCCCGGCGGGCGGGGCCCGGCCGGGGCCGCGGCGCAGGCGCTCCGCGTCCGGGCGGCCGCCCGGCTCGAGCAGGAGCTCGGGCTCATCCGGCAGCTCGGCCTGTCGGGCTTCTTCATCCTCCACCACGACCTGCTCGAGCTCGCGCGTGAGGTGGCGATCGAGGTCCGGGGGCCCGGCACGGTCCGCGCGCTGCTGCCGCCGGGGCGCGGCCGCGGGTCGAGCGTCTCCTCGATCGTCTGCTACCTCACGGGCCTCTCGCACGTGGACCCGGTGGCGAACGAGCTCTTCCTCGGGCGCTTCCTCAACGCCGAGATCACGTCGCTGCCCGACATCGACCTCGACTTCCCGCGGGACGTCCGCGCGACGCTCATCCCCCGCATCCACGAGCGCTACGGCCACGACCACTCGGCGCTCGTCGCGGCCTTCCCGACGTACCGCTCGCGGGGGGCGGTCCGTGAGCTCGGCAAGGCGCTCGGCCTGCCTCCGGGGGAGATCGAGCGGGTCGCGCGCGCGTCGGAGGGCTGGGGCGGCCAGAAGGTCGGCGAGGACGTCGTCGCGGCGCTGGGAGAGGGGCGCCTGGCCGCCGTCCAGGACGCCGCCGAGCCCGCCCAGGCCGGCCGCTGGGACTGGCTCGTGCGGCTCGCGAAGGAGGCGCAGGGCCTGCCCCGTCACCTGAGCCAGCACTCCGGCGGCATGATCGTCGCGACCCGGCCGCTCGTCGACTGCTGTCCCGTCGTGCCGGCGGCGATGGAGGGCCGGCAGATGGTCATGTGGGACAAGGACTCCTGTGCGGACGCGGGCTTCCTGAAGATCGACCTGCTGGGGCTCGGGATGCTCTCGGCGGTCGAGCGCTGCGTGGAGCTCATCGCGGTGACGAGCGGGGAGCGCGTGGACCTCTCGCGGATCCCCTACGACGACAAGCCGACGTACGCCGCGATCCAGCGGGCGGAGACGACCGGCGTCTTCCAGATCGAGAGCCGGGCGCAGATGGCGTCGTTGCTACGGACGCTGCCGGAGTCGCTCGACGACCTCACGATCCAGGTGGCGATCGTCCGGCCCGGGCCGATCCAGGGCGGGGCGGTCAACCCGTACATCGACCGGCGCCAGCGGCTCCGCCACGACCCGTCCTACCGGGTGCCCTACGAGCACCCGTCGCTCGAGCCCGTGCTGAAGGACACGCTCGGCACGATCATCTTCCAGGACCAGGTCATCGCGGTGGCGATGGCCTTCGCCGGGTTCTCGGCCGGGGAGGCGGAGGGCCTGCGGCGCGCGATGAGCCGCAAGCGCTCGGAGGCGGCGATGTACGCCTACCGCGACCGCTTCATCGCGGGGGCGGTGCGGACGCACGGCGTCGCGACCGAGGTGGCCGAACGGGTCTACGCGATGATCGTCGGGTTCTCTGGGTTCGGTTTTCCGAAGGCCCACGGGGCCGCCTTCGGGCTGCTCGCCTACCAGTCGACGTGGCTGCGGGTGCACCACGGGCCGGAGCTCCTCTGCTCGCTGCTCGACGAGCAGCCGATGGGCTTCTACCCGCCCGACGCGCTCGTGCACGAGGCCCAGCGGCGCGGCATCACCGTGCACCCGCCCGACGTGCGCCACAGCGCGGTCGAATGCACGCTCGAACCGGCGCCGGAGGGGTCGGCGTTCGCGAGCGCGGTGCGGCTCGGGCTCGGCTACGTCATCGGCGTCCAGGGGGACGAGGTCGCCGCGATCGTCGCCGCGCGGGAGGCCGGCGGGCCGTTCACCTCGGTGCAGGACCTCGTCGCGCGGGCCGGCTCGGGGCGGGCGGCGCTCGAGCGGCTCGCGTGGTCGGGCGCCTGTGACGCGCTCGTGGCGGACGAGATCCCGGTCCCGGGGCATCGCCGGCGGGCGGTGCTCTGGCGGCTGGGGGCGGCGGCCCCCGGGGTGCGGCTGCAGGCGCGCGGCCCGGGCGGGCAGCGGCTCGAGGACCACGGGACCCAGCTCGCGCTGCCGCTCGCGCCGCCGACGGCGCCCGGCCTGCCCGAGCTCGGCTCCTGGGACGCGATGATCGCCGACTACGCGAGCTCCGGGGTGACGACCGCGACGCACCCGGTCGCGCTGCTGCGGGGCGAGCTCGAGCGGCAGCGGGCGCTCGGGAGCCTCGGGCTGCGGCAGGCCCGCCACGGCCGGACCGTGCGCGTGGGCGGGCTCGTCGTCGCGCGGCAGCGGCCCGGGACGGCGAAGGGCATCGTCTTCATGCTCCTCGAGGACGAGGGCGGGACGATCAACCTCATCCTGCCCCCGGAGGTCTACGAGCACCACCGGCTGCTCGTCCGGACCGAGCCGCTCATCGTGGCCGAGGGGCGGCTCGAGCGGCATCCGGCCGCGGGCGGCCAGGTCAACGTCCTCACCCGGCGCCTGTGGGCGCTCGAGGCTCCGGACCGGCTGCTCGCCGAGGTGAAGGACTTCTCGCCGCTGGACCTGCGGGAGCTCGAGCGGCGCACGGGTGAGTCCGCCGCCGGGGACCAGGCGGCCGCCGCCGCGGACGGACAGGTCGCGGCGGCGGGGGGCTCCGGCGGGGACTTCCGGGCCGTCGCGCCCGCGGTCATGAGCTTCGGAGCCGGGCGACGGCGATGAGGGCACATCGGGCGGCGGTGACGGCCGACATGGAGCGACGGGGATGAGGGCGCATCTGGTCACCCACGGGTTGCCCATGACGCCCCCTGGGCCGGTAGTCTGCCCCGCGTGATCGCAACAGCAGCATTCGTCCTCGGCTTCCTGACCATCGGCCTGACGGTCGTCTTCCTGGCCTTCGGCGGCGGCCCGCGCGGGGCCCGGCGCAACCTGCATCGTCAGAGCCGCGGCGGCAACAAGTTCGCGCTGAGCGTCATGTTCGTCGTCACCATCGCCTTCGGCGTCGGCATCCCGGTCGCCGTCCTCGCGTCGAACCACGACAACCAGTCGAAGAAGGCGCCGGGCGGCGTGAAGCTCACCGCCTCCGAGCAGCACGGGCGCAAGATCTTCGCGAAGAACTGCTCGACCTGTCACACGCTCGCCGCGAGCAACGCGGTCGGCAAGGTCGGCCCCAGCCTCGATCAGATCCGCCCCGTGGCGGCCCTGACCCTCAACGCGATCCAGCTCGGCCGCGCCCGTGGACAGGGCCAGATGCCCGCCGGCCTCGTGGACGGGCAGGATGCGAAGGACGTGGCGGCCTACGTCGCCGCGACAGCCGGGCACGGCTGAGCCGGGCTTCGCCGGCGCGCGGACGCGCCGGGATCGGGTCGAACGGCGCGCGCGGACGCGCCGGAATCGGATCGAACGGCGCGCGCGGACGCGTGGGCACGGGTCGCGAACCCCGCATCTTGCAAGAAACCATGCAGGAAACCGACAGGTGCAGGGAAAACGTCCGCTGGTACGATGCGTGGACGTTCCGACCGGACCCCGGGTTAGTGTCACCAGATCACTTGGGTGGTGTTGATCGACGGGGATGGGACAGCCTCAGACGAGCATGACCGAGATCGCTGACGACAGATCCTGGTGGGCCGACGTGGACCATCTGCGCCCCGGCGCCGACGGCCCCTCCGCTCCGCTCCACGGCGTGCCGAGCGCCGTCGCGGACCACACCAGGGACCGACCCGACCCGGTCGACGAGGCTCCGGCCCGTCACGGCCGCATCACCGGCCGCCCGCTGCCGGCCGACGACCGTGCGCGCACTGATCGCGACCGCGCCGCCCGCGACCCCCGCGACGAGCCGGCCCGGTCCGGCCGCGACCGCGAGGAGCAGGCCCGCGCGGACCGCGCCCGCGCCCGCGACGAGCGTCTCGCGGTCCTGCGCCGCGCGGACGCCGCGGACTTCGCCGCCGCGATGGACCTCGACGGGGCCTTCGGGGCCCCGGCCGCGCGTGCCGAGTCGCGGGAGATCGTGCTCTCGGGGCGCCGCCGCGCCGACAGCGCCCCGACCGCCCGGCGGCTCGGCGACGAGGGTGGCCCGCGCCACGCCGCCCCCCGCCGCGGCTCGCGTCCGGCGTCCGCCGACGCCGAGCGCCCGACCGTCCGCATCAGCGGGCACGGGGGGCCCCAGGCGGAGGTCGCCGAGCGCCGCGCGCTCCGCGAGATCGAGATCCGCCGCCCGCGGTCGGTCTCCGAACCCGCCGAGCATCGCCCCGACCGGGTCGCGATGTACGCGGTGCTGCTCGGGGTCTTCCTCGTGCTCGTCGCCGCCCTGAGCTCCGGCGGCGTCTCCTAGCCGGAACGTCGTGGTGCCGCCGGGCCGCCGGGGGCACCGGAGCACGCGAGCGGCCGCCCGGCCGCCGGGACGGTGCCGCCTGCCGACCTTCTACCCTGGACCGCGATGAGCCGCGACTCACACGCGTCGCCGGACGCCCGGCCGGGGTGCTGCCCCCTCTACCACGAGGCGGTCGAGCTCATCGGCCGTCGCTGGACCGGTGCGATCGTCGCGACGCTGATGGACGCCCACCCGTCCCGCGCGCTGCGCTTCGGCGAGATCGCCCAGGCGGTGCCGCAGCTGTCGGACCGGATGCTCGCCGAGCGCCTGCGGGAGCTCGAGGCGCGCGGGGTCGTCGAGCGGCGGCTCGCCCCGGAGGCGCCGTCCCGCGTCGCGTACGCCCTCACCGACATGGGGGCGGGGCTCGAGCCGGCCGTCGTCGCGCTCAAGGCGTGGGCGCAGCACTGGCTGGACGAGGACCGGGCCCGCGCGGCGACGCGCGCCAACTGACGCGACCCCGCCCGCGTGTACATACGCCCGGGGTCCCGGCTTGGCCGCGGGGCCCTCGCGTGCGTCAGGCCCGCCCAATAGGGTGCGCGCCATATGAGTGACCGCCCCACCAGCGCTGCCGACGTCAAGGCCCTCGTCGACGAGGGCGGCATCCGGTTCATCCGGCTGTGGTTCACCGACATCCTCGGGCAGCTGAAGTCCTTCTCGATCAACGCCGAGGAGCTCGACGACGCCTTCGAGGGCGGGATGGGCTTCGACGGCTCGTCGATCACCGGCTTCAACGCGATCGAGGAGTCGGACATGATCGCCATGCCCGACCCGACGACGTTCCGGATCATCCCGTGGCGGCCGGAGGAGCAGGGGGTCGCCCGGATGTTCTGCGACATCCAGACGCCGGAGGGGACGCCGTACGAGGGCGACCCGCGCCACGTCCTGCGGCGCGCGATCGACCGCATGCACGCGATGGGCTTCGACACCTTCAACGTCGGTCCCGAGCTCGAGTACTTCCTCTTCAAGGACAACAAGGGCACCGAGACGCTCGACGAGGGCGGCTACTTCGACCTCACGACGCTCGACGCCGGCTCGGACGTGCGCCGCGAGACGGTCCTCGCGCTCGAGCAGCAGGGCATCCACGTCGAGTACTCCCACCACGAGGTCGGCCCCTCGCAGCACGAGGTCGACATGCGGTACGCCGACGCCCTGAAGATGGCCGACGACTGCATGACGTACCGGATCACGGTGAAGGAGTACGCCATGAAGTACGGGTGGCACGCGACCTTCATGCCGAAGCCGCTTTTCGGCGAGAACGGCTCGGGCATGCACACCCACATGTCGCTCTTCAAGAACGGGTCCAACGCCTTCTTCGACGCCGACGACACGTACTTCCTCTCCGACATCGGCAAGGCGTTCATCGCCGGCCAGCTCCGCCACGCGCGTGAGCTCTCGTCGATCTTCGCCCAGTGGGTGAACTCCTACAAGCGGCTCGTCCCGGGCTACGAGGCGCCGGTCTACGTCGCCTGGTCGCGCCGCAACCGCTCCGCGCTCGTCCGGGTGCCGCTCTACCACCCCGGCAAGGAGAAGACGACGCGGATGGAGCTCCGCTGCCCCGATCCCGCGTGCAACCCCTACCTGACCTTCGCGGCGCTGCTGCAGGCCGGGCTGGAGGGCATCGAGAAGGGCTACGAGCTGCCCGAGCCGATGGAGAAGAACCTCTACCACCTCGCCCCGGACGACCGGAAGCGCCTCGGCATCGAGCAGCTCCCGGAGACCCTCGGCGAGGCGATCGAGCTGACGGCCGAGTCCGAGCTCGTGCTGCGGACGCTCGGGGAGCACATGTTCAACCGGTACGTCGAGATCAAGCGCCAGGAGTGGGAGGACTACCGCGTGCAGGTCACGCAGTGGGAGCTCGACCGCTACCTGCCGGTCCTCTAGCCGCGCGCTTTTCCCGGTGTTTGCGGGGAGACCGGCGCGGCCTCCCCGCGACGATCCCGCAAACAGCGGGAATCGCCCGCCAGCACGCCGATTTTGCCGTCCGACGGTGCCCGTACCTTCCCGGTTCGTGCCCCTCTGTTTCATCGAACCCGCCGACGCCATCCGCGTCATCGCCGACTCCGTCGGCCGCGAGGCCCGTCGCCAGCTCCTCGGCGAGCTCGTGCGGGCCTGGGTCGACGAGATCCCCGAGCGCGAGCTCGACGGTCACTACGCGAAGGCCGTCGCCGACCTCGACGAGCACGACCTCTCGATGCTCGCCGCCTGGCACGCCTCGCTCGAGGTGGGCCAGCCGATCGCCAACCGCGAGTTCCTCGTCAACGTCTTCCCGACCCTCGGGGAGAACCGGCGCGAGGCGCTGAAGATCGCCGCCGGCTTCCGCGGCGAGGAGGCGTTCGACGCGGGCATCGCCGAGGACCAGGCGCTCGACACCGTGCTGCCGCGCCTCTCGCGCGACCGGGCCATGGAGCTCGCGGAGGAGTGCATCGAGCTCTACCTGTGGGACCGGCTCGGCTCCGACAACTAGGCATCCTCGCCTGAAGGCTCGGATGCCCTTGAGCGAGTTGCTCGGCTGCGCCTCACAACGTCGCGGCCTCGTAGGGACGCGGGACTTCACCGCTAGCCTGGGCGGCATGAACGTCGAGATCTGGTCGGACATCGCCTGCCCCTGGTGCTACGTCGGCAAGCGCCGCTTCGAGGCCGCCCTCGAGCGGTTCGAGCACAGGGATGCGGTGACCGTCACCTGGCGGAGCTTCGAGCTCGACCCGAACGCCCCGGCGGAGCGCACCGGCGACTACGCGGCGATGCTGGCGCGCAAGTACGGCATGACGCCGGAGGAGGGCCAGGCCAAGCTCGACGAGATGACGGCGATGGCCGCCGGCGACGGCCTGGATTTCCACTTCGAGCGTCTGCGCAGCGGCAACACCTTCGACGGGCACCGCCTCCTGCACCTCTCAGCCGAGCACGGCCTCCAGGACGCGATGAAGGAGCGGCTGATGCGCGCCTACCTCACCGAGGGCGAGCTCATGTCCGACCACGAGACGCTCGTGCGCCTCGGGACCGACGCGGGCCTCGACTCGGGCGAGGTCCGCGCGATGCTCGCCTCCGACCGGTTCGCGGCGGACGTCCGCGCGGACGAGGAGACGGCGTACGGCTTCGGCGTGCAGGGCGTCCCGTTCTTCGTCGTCGACCGCGCCATGGGCGCGTCCGGCGCCCACCCGCCCGAGCAGCTGCTCGAGCTCCTGCGCCGCGGCTGGGCCGCCCGCGCACCGGAGCCGATCACCGTCGTCGCCGACGGCGACAGCTGCGGCGTCGACGGCTGCTGACCGGCCGCCGCCGCGCATAGGCTGCGGCGATGCCGCCGCGCGTCGTCCACGTCACCCCGCCCGACGCGATCGCCGACGGCGTGGAGGCGATCCGCGTCGAGCTCGAGCTGCCCGCCGCCTTCCCGCCGGACGCGCTCGCCGAGGCCGACCGCGTCGCGGCGGCCGCCGCGCCCCCGGCGCCGGCGCCCCCGGGCGCGCCGGCGCCCGCGACCGCCCACCCGTCCCTCGACCTCCCGTTCGCGACGATCGACGCGCCGGGCTCGATGGACCTCGACCAGGCGATGCACCTCGCCCGGCGGCCGGGCGGCGGCTACCGCGTGAGCTACACCATCGCGGACGTCGGGGCCTTCGTCGCTCCCGGCGACGCCATCGACCGCGAGGCCCACGCGCGCGCCGTCACGACGTACCTCCCCGACCGCCGCATCCCGCTGCATCCGCCGGCGCTCTCGGAGGGCGGGGCGAGCCTGCTGCCCGGCGTCGACCGCCCGGCGTTCGTCTGGCAGCTCGACCTCGACGCGGACGGCGCGCTCGTCGCGACCGAGCTGCGCCGCGCCACCGTCCGCTCGGCCGCGCGCCTGGACTACGACTCGGTGGACGGCGAGCTCCGCACCCTCCTGCAGGAGATCGGCGAGCGGCGCATCGCGATCGAGCAGGCGCGCGGCGGCGTCTCGCTCCGGGTGCCCGAGCAGGAGGTCACCCGCACGGGCGGCGGCTGGTCGATCGCCTACCGCGCCGCCCGGCCCACCGAGGACTGGAACGCGCAGATCTCGCTGCTCACCGGCATCGCGGCGGCCGACCTCATGGTCCGCGCGGGCGTCGGGCTGCTGCGCACCCAGCCCGCCCCCGACGAGAAGGCCCTCCGCCGCCTGCGCGCCGCCTCCGTCGCCCTCGGCGCGCCGTGGCCCGACGGCGTGTCCTACCCGGAGTGGATCCGCACGCTCGACCCGGCCGTGCCCGCCCCCGCGGCGCTCCTGCACCAGGCGGCCGGGGCCGGCCGCGGCGCCGGCTACACGGCGTTCGACGGGCAGGCGCCGGACGCCGCGGACGCGCTGCACTTCGCCATCGCCGCGCCGTACGCCCACGTGACGGCACCGCTGCGCCGGCTGGCCGACCGCTACGTCCTCGAGCTCTGCGCCGCGCTGGCGGCGGGGGCGGACCCGCCGCCCGACGTGCGCCCCGCGCTGCCGGTGCTCCCGGGCGAGATGGCGACCGGCACCCAGCGCGCGAACAGGGCCGAGCGCGCCGCGATCGACCTCGTCGAGACCGTCCTGCTGGCGGACCGCGTCGGTGAGCGCTTCCCCGCCGTCGCGATCGACGACGACCTCGTCCAGCTCACCGCACCGGCGGTCCGCACCCGCATCCCCGGGGCGCAGCTCACCGCCGGCACGGCGGTCGAGCTCACGCTCGAGGCCGCCGACGTCGCGACCCGCACGCTGACCTTCGCGGTGGCCGCCTGACCCGGCCGCCGGCCACGCGACGCCGGCCGCCCGCCGGTCGCGCCGCCGCGGTGCGGGCCGCGGTCGCCTCAGCGGATGCCGGGGTCGGTCAGGCCGCCGCCACGGCGGCGCCGCACGACGTAGAGGATGAGCGACGAGCAGGCGATGCTCACGGGGAGCCCGGCCCCGTAGCTGCTGCCGGCGATGAGCAGGACGACGAGCGCGCCGATGAGCGACCCGGCGATGCCGAGGCCCATCGTCGCCCAGATGCTCATCGGGTCGCGGCCGGGCAGCGAGAGCCGCGCGAGGCCGCCGATGACGAGGCCGGAGAGGGCCATGGCGATGAGGTACATCGCTCACGCACCCCCGGTCAGCGGCGGGGCCCCGCGCTCGGCGAGGACGCGGCGCAGCTCGGCGATGGCGTCCTCGGTCTCCTGGAACCACACGACGGTCATGCCGAGCGCCGCGGCCGCCTCGCAGTTGTGCGCGAAGTCGTCGACGAAGACGCACTCGTGCGGCGTGACGCCGAGCCGCTCGCACGTGAGCTCGTAGATCCGCGGGTCGGGCTTGCGCATCCCCACGAAGGCCGAGTCGACGACGTCGTCGAACAGCTCGTCGACGGGCACGGTGGGCCGCCACCGCGGGCCCCACTCGACGACGTTGTTCGTCAGCAGGCCCATCCGGTACCCCGCCGCCCGCACGGCGACGAGCTCGTCGATCATCGGCGTGTTGGGGGAGAGGCCCTCGAAGTAGTGCTCGGAGAAGCGCGAGAGATCGACCGTGCGGCCGAGGTCGGCGGAGAGCTGCGCCCCGAGCAGGGCGAGGAACTCGACCTCGGCGATGCGGCCGCACTCGAGCTCGAAGAGGAGGTTCTTGCCGACCTGCTCGCCCGCCCGGGCCATCGCGGCGCCGAGCGCCTCGGGCTCGAGGTCGTGCCGCTCGTTGATCTGCACGAACGCATCGGCGAGCGGCGTGGTGAGGACGCCGCCGTAGTCGCTGACGACCGTCGTGATCGCGATGTCGCTCATGCGAGGTCCTCCACCCGGCGCAGGATGTCGTAGCGACCGACACCCTCCCGGCCGTCCAGCTGCCAGCGGAAGAACGCGCAGTCCAGACGCAGGCGCCCGAGGTCGAGCGACGTCCCGCAGATGACGTCCCCGGCGCCGCGGTGCGGGTAGCCCTCCTCGGTCTCGTAGATCTCAAGGCCGGCCCGGCGCTGTCGCCCCTCGCCGTCGTACGTCGTCGACAGGCGCGCCTCGTCCGGCGCGATCGCGACCGCGAGGCCCGGCGCGTCGTCGGCCGGCGCCGCGAAGATCGCCGCGGCCACCGCCTCGTCGGCGTGGCTCTTCGCCTTCACCGGCCGGACGCTCGTCAGCGCGACGCCCAGGTCCTCGCCGGCCCAGGCGCTGACCGTGCGGGCGAGCGTGAGCCTGTCCCAGTCGGGCGCGCCCCACGAGTGCCCGCGCTGGCCGAGGCAGTCGATGGCGCGGGTCCCGCCGCGCACCTGCGCGGTCCCGGTGACGCGGCAGAGCTGCTCGTAGCCCTCCATGCCGCCGTGCTTCGCCGCGGCGCTGCCCGGCTCGACCTCGCCGGGCTCGCTCAGGGCGGTGTAGGTCAGCGCGAAGCCGACGGTGCCGTCCTCGCCCGTGAAGGACAGCGTCCACTCGCGCAGGGGCGTGACCGTCGTCGTACGGACCCCGGCGGCGTCAACCGCGTCGAAGGACGGCTCCGCGACCGGGAGGCCGCCGGCCGCGCGGACCGCCACGGGCTCGCGGCCGGTGAAGACGATGGCCAGGCCGCTGCCCTGCGGCTCGCCGTCGGGCCCGGTGGACAGCCCGACCCGCGCGACGCCGTAGACGTCGGCCGCCGGGTCGCCGAACGCGAACGTGACCGCGTCGCTGAACGCGGCGGACGAGGACGGCTGCGGCTGCTCGTGCGCGCTGGTGATCGCCATAGGGGCCATTCTCGCCGGTCGGCGCCGCCGGTTGCGTCGCGGTGCCGCCGGGCGGGCGTTCCTACCGGCGGTTCGGCGGGAGCTCGCGGGGGTCGACCTCGACGGCGGTGCCCTCGACGTCGGCGTCCCCCCGGGGGGCGCGACGCGGACCGCCGGAGGGCCGGCCGAAGGGGTCGCCGCCGGACGCGCCGCCGCCGAACGGCCCGCCACCGCCGAACGGACCCAGGCGGACGAAGCCGAGCCCGGCGCTGAAGCGGCGCATGAGCGCGCGACGGGCCATCACGCGGGTCGGCGGCGCGAGCAGCGCGAACCCGAAGAGGTCACTGATGAAGCCCGGCGTCATGAGGAAGGCGCCGCCGAAGATGACGAGCGCGCCGTCGACCGTCTCCTTCGCGGGGACGCGGCCCTCCGACATGGCGGCCGTGAAGCGCATCCAGGCGCGGCGGCCCTGCGACCGCATAAGCCAGCCGCCGAGGATCGAGTCGCCGATGAGCAGCGCGATCGTCCAGAGGACGCCGATCGACTCGCCGACCTTGATGATCACGTACAGCTCGACGATCGGGACGACGATGAGGGCGAGCAGGAGGAAGGGCATCGCGCCCTCCAGGGTAGGGGGTCGGCGGCCCGGGCTCAGGCGGGGAGCGGCGCGATCGTCACCCCGGCGAGCCGGTCGAGGCCGACGATCTCGATGAGCCTGCGGATCTGCGGCTGCGCGTCCTGCAGGTACAGGCGCCGCCCGGCCTTCCGCAGCCGCCGCGCGACCATCGCGAGGTCGACCATGAGCGAGGCGTCGGCGAACACGAGCTCGCTGAGGTCGACGCGCACGTCCACGGTGGACGCGAGCGAGCGGGACAGCGCACGGCGGCGTCGTGCCTGGGTCGTGCGGTCCTCGTCGCCCTTACAGATCAGTAATCCGGTCTGTTCGCTGAACGAGACGATGACGCGACCCTACCCACCGGGCACGGTGTGCGCAATCTCACATGGACACCATGTCAAGTTGGCGCGTTCGAGCGAGGTGTCCAAGCTGCGTCGCGCTGTCGCGGGACGCTTCGCCGCCCCGGAGGCTGCGCTGCCGGGAAGGGGTGTCTCTACACTGCCTCCATGGTCACCGTCGACGACGTCGAAGCCGCACTGAGCAACGTGATCGACCCGGAGCTGGGTCTCGATTTCGTCGAGCTCGGCCTCATCTACGGGATCGACATCGGAGGGGGGAACGTGCACGTGCAGTTCTCGCTCACCTCGCCCGGCTGCCCGATCGGCCCGCAGGTCACCGAGCAGATCGAGGAGTTCGTCAGCGAGCTCGACGGGGTCGAGTCCGTCTCGGTGGAGATGACGTTCATGCCGCCGTGGACGCCCGACCGCATGAGCGAAGACGCGAAGTTCGCCCTCGGGTACTAGCGCCGCAGCTCGCTTCGTGCGCGCCCGGGGCCCCGCGCGGGGCCGCCACGCCCCTGCCGTCCTCACCGCCCTGGCCCTGGCGCTCACCGGGCCCGCCGCCGCGACGGCGTCCGCCGCCCCCGACCCGCCGACGGGCCGCCTGCTCGTCACGCTGAAGGCCTCCGCGCCCGGCGTCATCGCCCATGCGGCGAGCGCCGGTCTCCGGGCCACCGGGGCCCGCGTGGCCGGCCCCGTCGACCCGCGCCTGCGCCTGCTCACGGTCCGCCCGGCCGCCGGCGCCGCCCCCCGCGCGACGGCCGCCGCGCTGCGCGCGCTGCCGGGCGTGCAGTCCGTCGAGGTCGAGCACCGCGCCCAGCTGCGCGTCGTGCCGGACGACCCGGCCTTCACGACCCCGGAGACGGCCCCGGGGACCCCGCCCGGCACCGTCGTCGAGTGGTGGGCGGCCGCCGAGGACCTGCCGCAGCTGTGGGACCTGGTGCCGAACAGCGAGGGCGCGACCGTCGCCGTCATCGACACCGGGGCGGACGCGAGCCACCCGGAGCTCGCGTCGCGGATCCACGCGCTCGTCGACAAGGACACGACGGCCGGGGCGCCCGGCCCGGGGACCGACCAGGTCGGGCACGGGACGCACGTCGCGTCCCTCGCCTGCGCGGACGCGGGCAACGGCGTCGGGCTGGCGGGCGCAGGGCACGACTGCGGGCTCATCATCGTGAAGAGCGACCTCTCGGACTCGAGCATCGCCGAGTCGATCATGGCCGCCGTCGACGCCGGCGCCGACGCGATCAACATGAGCTTCGGCACCGACGGCAGCCGTCCCGCCGCCTCGGCGATCGTCCACGCGGTCGACTACGCCGTGAGCAAGGGCGTCGTGCTCGTCGCCGCGGCCGCCGACGATCCCGTCCAGGAGCAGGGGGACCCGTCGAACGTCCTGCAGCCGACCGGCTCCGGGTCGGACATGACCCAGGGCCTGGGCCTCTCGGTCACCTCGGCGAACCACGCGGGCTCCCGGTCGCCGTTCGCCGGCTTCGGCAGCCAGATCTCGCTCGCCGCCTACGGCTCGTTCGACCAGAGCGCCGGACCCCGCGGCATCTTCGGCGCGTTCCCGGCGAACTCGACCGAGCTCGAGCGGCCGACGATCTTCGGAGCCGGGTGCAACTGCCGCACGACGTTCGGCGGCGACGCGCGGTACGCCTACATCCAGGGGACGTCGATGGCCGCCCCGATGGTCACCGCGGTCGCCGCGGACCTTCGTCACCTGAATCCGGACCTGAGCGCGACCGACATCGTGCGGATCCTCAAGCAGACCGCCCGCCGTCCGGCCGGCACCGGGTGGACCCCCGACCTCGGGTGGGGCATCCTCGACGGCGGGGCGGCCGCCGCGCTCACGCGCGTCGCCGATCGCCGTCCGCCGTCCACCCGGCTCACCGCGAGCGCGAAGGTCGTGCGCGGCCGGTGGGTCACCCTGCGCGTCCGCAGCCGCGACACGGCGCCGGCGTACTGCGTCGCCTCGGGCGTGAGGAAGGTGGAGATCTGGCGCGCGTCGAACGGCGGGAAGGCCCACCGCATCGCCACGACCACGAAGGCCGCGTACCGGGTCCGCGTCCGCCGTGGCTCGCGCTACCGCTTCTGGTCGATCGGCGTCGACCGCGCCGGCAACCGCGAGAGCACCCCGCTGCACGCCGACACGGTCGTCACGGCGACCGTCCACTGACGCTCGTGCCCGGCCCCGTCCCGCTCACCGACTGGCCGGCCCTGCCGGGCGTCCGTCACGAGCAGCTCCACGCCGGCGGGATCGACGTCCACCTCGCCTCCAGCGGCCCGGAGGACGGTCGGCCCGTCCTGCTCCTGCACGGCTTCCCGGAGCTGTGGTTCTCCTGGCGCCACCAGCTCCGCGCGCTCGGCGAGGCGGGCTATCGCGTGCTCGCGCCCGACCTGCGCGGCGTCGGCGGCACCGCCGCGCCGGCGAACCCGGACACGTACGACCTCCTGCACCTCGTCCGCGACGCGGTCGGCGTGCTCGACGCGCTGCACCTCGAGCGCGCCACCGTCGTCGGCCACGACTGCGGCGCTCCGCCCGCCTGGTGGACGGCGGCGATCCACCCGCAGCGCGTGCAGGCCGTCGCCGGCCTGTCGGTCCCGTTCCTGCCGCGCGCGCCGGAGCCGCCGGTGCCGATCATGCGCGAGCACCTCGGCGAGGACTTCTACATCGTCCACTTCCAGGAGCCCGGCGTCGCCGAGGCGATGCTCGCCCGCGACGTCCGCCGGACGCTCGCGACGACGAGGCAGTGGTCACGCAGCTGGGGCGAGGTCGAGGACGACGTCCCGCCCTGCCCGCCGTCCATGACCGAGGACGAGCTCGGCGTGTTCGCCGCCGCCTACGCGCGGACGGGGTTCACCGGGGGGCTGAACTGGTACCGCAACCTCGATCGCAACCAGCGGGTGATGGGGGAGTGGGACGGCGTGCACGTCACGGTCCCGGCGCTCTTCGTCCAGGGCTCGCGCGACCCGGTGCGCCACTTCATGCCCGCGGCCGCGATGGACGGCCTCGTCGACGACCTGCGCATCGAGATCCTCGACGGCGCCGACCACTGGATCCAGCAGGAGCGTCCCGCCGACATCAGCGCCCTGCTGCTCGGCTTCCTGGCGGCGACCGGCGGGCCCGGCCGCCGGGACTAGACTCGGCCGCAGCGGTCACGACGGCAAGCACGACAGGAGAGCACGACATGGCGTGGGACTTCAGCACCGAACCCGAGTTCGAGGAGCAGCTCGCGTGGATGCGCGAGTTCGTCCGGGAGGAGATCTGGCCGCTCGAGTCGATCTACGGCGAGCTCGACCAGGCGCAGGTCGACGCGATCTACGCCCCGCTGCAGGCCCGGGTCAAGGCCCGGGGCCTGTGGGCCGCGCACCTCGAGCCCGAGCTCGGCGGGCAGGGCTTCGGCCAGGTGAAGCTCGGGCTCATGCACGAGATCCTCGGCACGAGCCCGTTCGCGCCGAACGCCTTCGGCTGCCAGGCGCCGGACAGCGGCAACAGCGAGATCCTCGCGCTCGTCGGCACCGAGGAGCAGAAGGACCGCTACCTGCACCCGCTCCTGAACGGCGACCTGAAGTCCGCCTTCTCGATGACCGAGCCGCACACCGCCGGCAGCGACCCGACCCTGCTCCAGACCCGCGCGGTGCGCGACGGCGACGAGTACGTCATCGACGGCCACAAGTGGTTCTCGTCGAACGCATCGATCGCCGACTTCCTCATCGTCATGGCGGTCACCGACCCGGACGCGCGCGCCCACCAGCGCGCCACGATGTTCATCGTCCCCGTCGACACGCCCGGCGTGAACATCCTCCGCGACGTCTCGACGATGGAGCACCCGCAGGAGGAGTTCGGCAAGCTCGGCGGCCACGCGGAGATCCGCTACGAGAACGTCCGCATCCCGGTGGAGAACCGCCTCGGCGACGAGGGCGCCGGCTTCCTCATCGCCCAGCACCGGCTCGGGCCCGGCCGCATCCACCACTGCATGCGCTGGCTCGGCGTCTCCCAGCGCGCCTTCGACATGCTCTGCGAGCGCGCCCAGTCGCGCTACGCCCACGGTGGCCTGCTCGCCGACAAGCAGACCGTCCAGAACTGGATCGCGGACTCCGCGGCGCAGATGCAGGCGGCACGCCTCATGACGCTGCACGCCGCCTGGAAGATGGACACGCAGGGGGCGAGCGCGGCGCGCACCGACATCGCCCTCATCAAGTTCTTCGGGGCGGGCGTGCTCCACGACGTCGTCGACCGCGCCCTGCAGGCGCACGGCTCGCTCGGCTACTCGACCGACATGCCGCTCGAGGCGATGTACCGCTTCTCGCGGGCCGCGCGGCTCTACGACGGCCCCGACGAGGTGCACCGCCAGTCGGTCGCGCGGCAGCTCCTGCGCGGCTACACGGCCCCGCTCGATGGGGTCCCGACCGAGCACGTCCCGACGCGCCAGGCCGCCGCGCGCGAGAAGTTCCAGCACATCCTCGCCGCCGCGACGGCGAACGACTGACGGCCGTGGACGCGGGCCCCGACGAGGACGCCGGCCCCGGGATCGGCCGCACCCACCTCTCGGGGCCGCTGCTCGCCGCCGCGCTCGCGGCGCCGCTGCTGCTGCTCGCCGGGCTCGTCTACCTCGCCACGAGCGTCTCGCTCTTCACGGGCGGGCCGTCCGCCGCGCGCGCCGACACCCTGCCGCTCGCGAAGGCCCGGGCGTTCGACGCCCGGGCCGCGTACCGCCTCACCGCCGAGCAGGTCCGCTACGGCCAGCGCCCCGCGGGCTCACCGCAGCTCGCGCGGCTCGCCGAGCGGCTGCGGCCCCTGCTGCCCGACGGCCGCTTCGAGCCGCTGCCGGGGTCGACGGCGGCGAAGCCGCTGCGCAACATCGTCGGCACGCTGCCGGGCACGAAGCCCGCCATCGTCATCGGCGCCCACTACGACACGCTCGTGAAGCCGAAGGGCTTCGTCGGGGCGAACAACGGCGCGGCGGGCAGCGCGATCGTCATCGAGGTGGCGCGGGCCCTGCGGGCGCTCAGGCGCCCCGCCGGCGCGCCCGAGCTGAAGTTCGTCCTCTTCGACGGCGAGGAGCCCGACGCGGGGCTCCCGGAGGAGCAGGCCGACTTCTACCACGCGGGCCTGCGCGGGTCGCGGGCCTACGTGGCGCGGCACCCGGGGCAGACGCGGGCGATGCTGCTGCTCGACTACGTCGGCGGGCGGCGCCTGCAGCTCCCGCGCGAGGGCAGCTCGGACCGGGCGCTGTGGGGCGACGTCCGCGCCGCCGCCACGCGCGCCGGCGTCGCCGCCGTCTTCCCGGACCGCACGGGCGTCCTCATCCAGGACGACCACACGCCCTTCCTCCGGGCCGGCGTCCCCGCCGTCGACTTCATCGACTGGTCCTACCCGGGGCACACGCTGAAGGACGGCATGAAGCGCATCGACGTGCGCGCCCTCGACGCGGTCGGCGAGACCGTCGTCGCGTACCTGCGCGGCGTGCGCTGAGGCCGGGCGCTCAGACGGAGCGGCAGAACGCCGCGAACGCCGCGGGGTCCCGGTGCGGCGGCCCGTGGCCGAAGAGGACGGTCGCCGGCTCGAGCGTCCCGAGGCGCCGGATCGACTCGCGGTTGCGGGCCGCGTCGGGGGTGAAGATCGCCAGCGGCTCGCGGAGCCCGCGCGGGAGGCCGAGGAGCGGATGCTGGTTGTTCAGGACGTCGCCGAGGATGAGCACGCGGTCGCGCTCGCGCCAGAGCGAGATGTGGCCGGCGCTATGGCCCGGCGTGTCGAGCACGGTGAAACCCGCGACGTCGTCCCCCTCGTGCAGCGCACGGGCGACCGGGTGTCCCGGCCCCGCCATGACCTTCCCGAAGAGCGTGTTCAGCGGATGCGGCGGCTGCCGCTTGGCGATGAGCGAGGCGTCCTCCGCGGGCGGGACGTCGAGCTCGCCGACCCTCAGCGGGATGTCGAGCTCGGTGCAGATCGCGTGGCTCGCGCCCTGGTGGTCGGGGTGGGCGTGGGTGAGGACGTGGGCCGTCACCACGTGCCCGCGCAGCGCCCGGCGGATGCGGCCCGCGTCGAGCTTCGTCATCGCGTCCACGAGGACGTCGCCGACGAGGTACGCGTTGATGGCGTAGGGCGGCAGCCCGGTGATGAGGTGGACGTCGTCCGCGATCTGCTTCACGCCACGAGCGTATCCCGGCGCGCGCGACGCCGTACCATGAGGACCATGCCCGTCGCCCCCGAGAAGCTCCTGCTCGCCGCCCCCCGTGGGTACTGCGCGGGCGTCGACCGCGCCGTCCAGACGGTCGAGCGCGCCCTCGAGCTCTACGGGCCGCCCGTGTACGTCCGCAAGGAGATCGTCCACAACAAGCACGTCGTCGAGACGCTCCGGGCGAAGGGCGCCATCTTCATCGACGAGCTCGACGACACCGTGCCCGAGGGCGCGATGACGGTCTTCAGCGCGCACGGCGTCTCGCCGATGGTCCACGCCGACGCCGAGCGCCGCGGCCTGCGCACGATCGACGCGACCTGCCCGCTCGTGACGAAGGTCCACCGCGAGGCGGTGAAGTTCGCGCAGGACGGCTACACGATCGTCCTCATCGGGCACGACGGCCACGAGGAGGTCGAGGGCACGATGGGCGAGGCGCCCGAGCACATCGTCCTCGTCGAGACCGAGGCGGACGTCGACGCCCTCGAGCTCGAGGACCCGTCGAAGGTCGCGTACATCTCGCAGACGACGCTGAGCGTCGACGAGACGAAGGCGATCATCGCCCGCCTGCGCGAGCGCTTCCCGCAGATCACCGGGCCCCGCACCGACGACATCTGTTACGCGACGACGAACCGCCAGGTCGCCGTCAAGCAGATGGCGCCGCAGTGCGACCTCGTCCTCGTCATCGGCTCGCAGAACTCCTCGAACTCGAACCGGCTCGTGCAGGTCGCCGAGGAGCTCGGCACGCCCGCGCACCTCATCGACAACGCCTCCCAGATCGACGAGGCGTGGCTCGAGGGAGCCGCGACCGTGGGCATCTCGTCCGGGGCCAGCGCGCCGGAGGAGCTCGTCCAGCAGGTCGTCTCGTTCTTCCGCGACCGCGGCACGACGGACGTCAGCGAGTTCGAGGTCATGCAGGAGGACGTCCGCTTCATGCTCCCGAAGCCGATCCGCGTCGCGATGGCGGCCGCCGAGGCCTGAGCCGCCCGCCGGGCGCGCCCGCCTCGCGGTGCGCGCCGCGCGCGGCACTACGCTGGCGCGCATGCGGACCGTCGTCGTCAGCGACCTGCACCTCGGCGCCCAGCGGGCGACCGACGTGCTCCGGCGGCCGGAGCCGCTCGCCGCCTTCTGCGCCCACCTCGAGGGGGCCGGCCGGCTCGTGCTGCTCGGCGACGCGATCGAGCTCCGGCACGGCCCCGCCCGCGACGCGCTCGCGATGGCCGAGCCGGTCCTCGCCGCGATCGGCGCCGCCCTCGGCCCGGCCGGCGAGATCGTCCTCGTCCCCGGCAACCACGACCACGGGCTGCTCACCCCGTGGCTGCGCGCGCGGGGTGCCCGCCGGCGACCCCGACCGCTCGCGCTCGACGAGGCCGCCGGACCGCGCGCGACGCCCGCGGTCCGCCGCCTCGCCGCGGCCGCCGCGCCCGCGACGCTCAGCGTCCGCTACCCGGGCCTGTGGCTGCGCGAGGACGTCTACGCGACGCACGGGCACTACCTCGACTGCGTCACGACGCTGCCGGCCTTCGAGCGCCTCGGCGCCGGCATCACGACGCGGATCATGGGCCCGCTCCCCGCCGGCCCCGGCGCCGCGACCCCGGACGACTTCGAGGCGCGCCTGGGGCCGATGTACGCGTTCCTCGACGCGCTCGCCGAGACCCGGGACGGGCGCTGGGCCCGCGGGCCGAGCGGCAGCTCCGCGTCGGCCTCCGCGTGGGACACGCTCTCGTCGTCGAACCGCGGGCCGCTCCGCGCGCGGGCGCTCGCCGGGCTCTTCCCGCTGGGGATCCTCGGGCTGAACCGCGTCGGCATCGGCCCGCTGAAGGCCGAGCTCACCGGGGAGGCGCTGCGCGACGCCGGCCTCGCCGCGATGGGGGATGCGCTGGCGCGCCTCGGCGTCGACGCGCCGCACGTCGTCTTCGGGCACACCCACCGCGCCGGCCCGCTGCCGGACGACGATCCGGCGCCGTGGCGCACGCCGGCGGGGACGCAGCTGCACAACTGCGGCTGCTGGTCGGACGAGCCGGTCCTCACCCGCGGGGGGCCGCAGTCGCCCTACTGGGCGGGACGCGGCGTCGAGGTCGACGCGGACGGGCCGCCGCGCCTCGTCCGCATCATCGAGGACCTCGGGACGGCGGAGACCCGCGAGGGGGACTGAGCGGCGGCTACGCGTCCGCCGGCGCGAGGCCCGGCGTGAAGCACGTGGCGAGGCACTCGACGCCCTCGCCGACCTCGAGCTCGAGCACGCCGGCGGTGTGCTCCTCGTGCCAGACGAGGTTGAACGCCCCGGCGGTCGTGAGCTCCATCGCCATGCCGTTCGTCGTGACCGTGCCGGCCCCGGTGAAGACGCCCCAGACCCCGCCGGCCTCGTACGGGCCGCTGTACGGCCCCTCGACGTCCTCGGTCGGGACGACGACGAGCGCCTCGGGATCGTCCTCGGCCCGCAGGAGGCCGACGTCGTCGCCGTCGTCCTCGAGCAGCTCGCGGATGACGGCCTCGGTCTCGAGGTACCCGCCCTCGCCGTGGTGGACGTCGACGAGCCGGCCCTCGCCGGAGAAGAGGTAGCGCGCGGGCCAGCCCGGGTTGTCGTACATCCGCCACAGCTCGAACTCGGAGTCGATGAGCACCGGGTGCTCGATCCCGAGCCGGCCCACCGCCTCGCGGATCGCCGCCTCGTCCTGGGACGCGGGGTACCCGCCGCAGTGCACCGAGATGACGCGCAGGCCGGTCGTGGGGGAGGGAACGGCGCCGTACCGCTCGTGCCACGCCTTGAGGTACGGGAGCGTCCGCAGCGAGGGGACGCGGAGGAAGTCCCAGAACTCGACGAGCACCGGGCGGCCGCGCTGCTTGTCCATCCGCAGCGGGGCGACGTTCACCCACGGCAGCTTGGCCGGGAACATCGGCGCGGGGATCTCGACGTCGGCGGGGACACGCACGGGGTCGCGGACCGTAGCAGCACCGGCCGGCCTCGGACGTTCGTCCAGACGCCACATCGACGGGCGGCGCACCGGTATTCATCGTTCGGCTGCCGACGATGGTCGCTCAAGGTTTCTCGTCGGATGTTCGATGGTCACCTGGGCAGAGGCTTGCGTCGACCGGCGTAAACCAGGTAGTTCTCCCTCATCACCCGCGGGTCCACCCGTCCCACCGAGTTCTGTTCCCAGGAGGAACGCATGCGCAAAGTCGCGCTCTTGGCCGTATCCATCGCCGCGCTGTTCGGCATCGTGTCCGTCGCCATGGCCGCCGTGACGGCCGACCAGGGCCTCACCGTCAAGACGACGGGGAAGAAGGGCACGAAGGCCAAGCCCCGCCCGATCGGCTTCACCGTCACGACGACGACGAAGGGCACCGGCGCGACGCCGGACGGCACCTTCGGCACCTCGCAGGCGGTCATCCACTTCGACAAGAACCTGAAGTTCAACAACAAGAAGTTCCCGACCTGCGCGATCAACGTCGTCGTCGCGACGCCGGACAAGTGCCCGGCGGGCTCCAAGGTCGGCTCCGGCAGCGCGAACGCGAAGATCGAGCCGGCTCCCGGCACGCTCGCCGCCAACCCGACGATCCAGGCCTTCAACGGCCCGAAGGGCGCGTTCTACCTGCGTCTGGCCAAGGGCACGATCGACCCGGTCGACGACACCGGCGTCATCCCGGCGAAGCTCTCGAAGGACACGGGCAAGTACGGCAGCAAGCTGACCGTCTCCATCCCGAAGGCGTACTACAACAACCTCGGCCTGCGGATCACGCTCACGCGCTTCCTCACCAAGGTCAAGGCGACCTACAAGGGCACGCCCTACATCGTCTCCACGGGCTGCACCGGCAAGAAGTACAACTTCGGCGGCGACTTCACGTTCATCGACGGCGCCGGCGCGACGAACAAGGTCTCGGTGAAGACCACCTCGAAGTGCTGATCGGCTGACACAGCCGCTGCCGTACCGACGTCCTCCGGGGCGGGCCGCCGACGCGGCCCGCCCCGGCGTCGTTCTAGGATGCGCCGCATGAGCCAGAGGCAGCGCATCGCCGTCATCGCCGTCGCGGTGGCGGTGCTCGTCGTGGGATTCGTCATCGCGAACGGGAGCAAGAACGACAACAAGGGCTCCTCGTCGGTGGCGTCGGTCACGGCGACCACGACGTCGGCCGCCTCCGGCACCACGACCGCCGCCACGACGAGCACCGCCGCGGCCCCGGCCCCGGCGACGCCGGTCATCACCATCACCGGCGGCAAGCCCGCCGGCGGCATCAAGAAGCTGACGTTCGCCAAGGGCGACGACGTGCGCTTCACCGTCGCCTCGGACGTCGCCGACGAGATCCACGTGCACGGCTACGACTTCCACAAGGACGTCGCGAAGGGCGGCAGGGTGAGCTTCGACTTCCCCGCGAAGATCGACGGCATCTTCGAGATCGAACTGGAGAACGCCGGCGTCCAGATCGCCGAGCTCAAGGTCACTCCGTGAGAGCCTGCGCGGCGCGCACCCTCGCCGCCGCGCTGGTGGCGAGCACGACCCTCGCCGCCCTCGGGCCCGCCGTCGCCTCCGCCCACGGGCTCGTCGGCCGTCAGGACCTCCCGATCCCGAAGTGGCTGTTCGCGTGGGCCGCCGCCGCCGTCCTCGTCATCTCGTTCGTCGCGCTCGCGACCCTCTGGCCGAAGCCGCGCCTCCAGGACGCCCCAGCCGGCCGCCGGCTGCTCGGCGTGCCGCGGCTGCCCGCCGAGATCGTCTGCGGGGCGCTCGGCGTCCTCGCCTTCGCCATCACCGTGCGGGTTCGCGGGCGCCCATGACGAGAACGCGAACCTCGCGCCGACGGTCATCTTCGTCATCTTCTGGGTCGGGTTCCCGGTCCTGAGCCTGCTCCTCGGCGACGTCTTCCGTGCCTTCAACCCGTGGCGGGCGGTCGGTCGCGCCGTCGGGACGCTCGCCGCGCGGGCGGGCGGGGCGACGCAGCCCGAGCCGCTCGAGTACCCCGCGTGGCTCGGCCGCTGGCCCGCCGCGGCGGGCATCCTCGTCTTCGCCTGGGTGGAGCTCGTCTCGACCTCCCGCCACGACCCGAGCCAGCTCGCGACGATGGCCTGCGTCTACGCCGCGATCCAGCTCGTCGGCATGAGCCTCTACGGCGTGGAGACGTGGTGCGACCGCGCCGACGCGTTCGGCGTCGTCTTCGGGTTCTACGGACGCATCCCCGCCCTGTACGTCGGCGGCGGCGAGCTGCGCACGCGCCCGTGGCTCGGCGGCGTGCCCGGCATCACGGTGACCGCCGGCACGGTCGGCCTGCTCTGCACGATGATCGGGACGACGAGCTTCGACGGGTTCTCGCAGGGGCCGACGTGGCTCTCGCTCGTCCCGCACCTCCAGGACCTCTTCCAGAACCTCGGCCTGAGCATCGGCCACGCCCTGCAGGCCGCCGAGACGCTCGGGCTCGTCGTGGTCGTGCTCGTCGTCGGCGGCCTCTACCGCCTCGGGATCGTCGGCATGCGGAGCGTCGGCGGGACGTCGGGCCCGGCCGGGCTCGCCGGCCGGTTCGCGCACTCCCTCGTCCCGATCTCGCTCGCGTACGTCATCGCGCACTACGTCTCCTCGCTCCTCTACCAGGGGCAGGCGATGGCCTATCTCGTCTCCGACCCGCTCGGCGACGGGCACGACTACTTCGGCACCGCGGACCGGGGCATCGACTACTTCATCCAGGCGACCGGCATCTGGTACATCCAGGTCGCCGCGCTCGTCCTCGGCCACGCCGCGGGCCTCGTGCTCGCCCACGACCGGGCGCTCGCGCTCTACCGCAAGGCCCGGGACGCCGCCCGCTCGCAGTACTGGATGCTCGCGATCATGGTCGGCTTCACGAGCCTCGGCCTCTGGCTGCTGAGCGCCTCGAGCCAGTAGCCGGGCCGTCGCGCCTCAGGCGGGGTGCCTGGCCGCGATGACCTTGCGCAGGTCGTGCGCGAGCGCCTCCGGCGTGATCGCGTCGACGGGGAAGCTCACGACCTGCCGCCCGTCGCGGCCGAGGATGAGCACCTCGATCGTGTGCTCGTCCTGCTGCTTGGTCCCCGGCCCCTGCGAGTGGACGAAGTACTCCTTCCACACGGGGGCGAGCTGCGCCCGCGTCCCGCGGAGGAAGTGCATGCGCCCGAGGAGCGACTGCTTCAGGAGGAAGCGCTTCGTGTTGAGCTCGGTGTCGCCGGCGGGGTCGACGCTCACCGCGAGGACGGGGACGTCCGCCGCCGCGCGGCCGAGCTCGTCGAGGCCGAGGCGGATCGCCGACGCCGTCGCCGGGCAGGTGTCCTGGCAGGTGGAGTACATGAACGTCAGGACGACGACCTTCCCGCGCTCGGCGGCGAGCGAGCGCGTGTGCCCGTCCTCGTCGGCGAGCGTGAAGTCGCGGACCTTCAGGCCGGGCGGGGCGACCGCGCCGACGTAGCCGAACGGGCCGACCGCCAGCCGCGCGGTGGAGCCCGTCTTCACGCCGCCGTCCGGCCCGAGGACGTAGACCCCGGCGAGGACGAGGGCGACGAGCCCGAGGACGGCGGCGAGGGTCAGCTGGACACGGGCGAGCACGCCGCCACAGGGTAGGCGACGCCCGTGGCCGCACGTCGCGCCCGCGGCCGGGCCGCGGCCTCAGGCCTCGATGAGCCCGCGGCGGATCGCGTAGCGGACGAGCTCGACGCGGTCGCGCATGCCGAGCTTGCGCAGGAGGTTGCCCCGGTGGGACTCGACCGTCTTCTCCGAGAGGTGGAGGATCTCGCCGATCTCGCGGTTCGTGTGGGCCTCGGCGATGAGCTTCAGGACCTCCTGCTCGCGCGGGCTGAGCGGCTCGCTCGGCCCCGACGAGGGGTCCGCGAGCCAGTCGCGGACGAGGCGGCGCTGCGCGCCGCTCGTGAGGAACGGCTCGCCGCGGGACACGGCGCGCACGGCGTCGACGAGCGCCCGGTCGGCCTCGGTCTTCAGGACGTAGCCGCCGGCCCCGGCCTTCAGCGCCTCGAAGAGGTACCGCTCGTCGTCGTGCATCGAGAGGATGAGGACGTTGATCTCGGGCGCCTGGAGCTTGATCTCGCGCGTCGCCTGCAGCCCGGTGAGCTTCGGCATCGAGACGTCGAGGATGCAGAGGTCCGGCCGCTGCTCGAGCGCGACGGCCACGGCCTCGGCCCCGTCGCCCGCCTCCGCGACGACCTCGAGGTCGGCCTGGCGGTCGAGGAGGAGCTTGAGCCCTCCGCGGACCATCGAGTGGTCGTCGGCGATCATGAGTCTCATGCCCATGCTCTCCTGGCGGTTTGGGGGGTGCTCGGCGCGGTGCGCCCGAGCTCGAGCTCGATCGTCGTCCCGCCGCCGGGGGTGGAGAGGACGTCGAGGCGTCCGCCGGCCTGGCGCGCGCGCTCGCGCATGCCGGCGAGGCCGTGCCCGCGGACGGCCTGCGGGTCGATGCCGCGTCCGTCGTCGGAGATCTGCACGACCCCGCGGGCACCCTTGCGCCGCACCGACACCGTGACGTGGCGCGCGCCGGCGTGCCGGGCGCAGTTGGAGAGCGCCTCCTGCACGACGCGGTAGACGACGAGCTGCTCGTCCTCGCGGAAGCCGTCGACGTCGCCGCCCATCTGCAGGCGCGCCTCGATGCCGGCCTTCGCCTGGAACGCGTCGATCTGGCTGCGCAGCGCGGCGGCGAGCCCGAGGTCGTCGAGCGCGGTCGGGCGCAGCTCGTGGGCGAGGCGCCGGAGCTCGCCCATCGCCTCGGTCGCCACGCGCTGCGTCTCCTGGAGTTCCGCCTGCAGCTCGGGCGGGGCGGCGAGCGTCGTGGCCTGCAGGCGCAGGAGGACGGCGGTGAGCGCCTGGTTGACCTCGTCGTGCAGGTCGCGGGCCAAGCGCGCGCGCTCGTCCTCCTGCGCGCGGAGCACGGCGTCGGCGGCCTCGGCCCGCTCGGTCTCCAGGCGGTCCATCATGCGGTTGAAGGCGGCGTGGAGGCGGACGACCTCCTCGGTGTCGGCCCGGCCGCTCGCCCGCAGGCCGCCCTCCGTGAGGTCGACCCGCTCCATCGTCTCGATGATCGCCTGCAGCGGCGCGAGCCGGCGGCGCAGGACGAACCCGTTCACGAGGACCGTCGCGAGGATCCCCGCCACGAGCACCGCGTACTGGCTGCGCTGCGCGCCGACCGAGACGTCGAGGCGCCCGGCCGCGCTCGTCGCCACCACGACGGCGGCGATCAACACCGTGTTGATCGCGAGCAGCTGGGTGATGAGGGTGGGGCGGCGGTTCATGCGAGGCGGGCCGGGAGGAGGCGGCAGGGGTGCAGTTGGGGTCTTCACCCCATATCGGCGTCCCGCGTCCGGTCCGATACCCCTGGTGAGCAAGCACTGGAGAGGCCCGCCGCATCACCACCCCGGCGGCGGGCCCCGCTCCGACCCTCCGAGCCTGGACCGCCCGGACCCGCACCACACTGCAGAAGTTCGGCCCCCGGGCCGGGCGCCTTCCCACGGGAGGGCTCCGGACCGGGGGCCGAACGCCGTTCTGAGCAGGCAGATCGCCGCCGCCGCCCCGGCGCGCGGCACCGTCGCCGGTGGTGCCCGCGCGAGGTCGCTATATTTTGTGAAGTAAACCCGAGCGAGATTCAGGTGATTTCCGCGTGAGCCCTTCCGGCGCAGAGTTCCTCAAGCAGGTCAAGAGCAGCATCGACGAGGTCGACCCCTCCGAGGTCAACCAGCTCGTCCACGAAGGCGTGACGATCGTCGACGTCCGTGAGACCGAGGAGGTGACCGCGGGCAAGCTTCCGGGCGCCGCCCACATCCCGCGCGGCTTCCTCGAGTCCCGCATCGAGTCGGTGGCCCCCGACCGCGGCCAGCGGGTGATCCTCTACTGCGCCTCCGGCAACCGCTCGGCCTACGCCGCGAACACCCTCGTGCGCGACATGGGCTACGAGAACGTCCAGTCGATGACCGGCGGCTACACGCTGTGGAAGGACCGCGGCTACGAGGTCGAGGTCCCCTTCGCGTTCAAGCCCGACCAGCGCCAGCGCTACAGCCGCCACTTCCTGCTGCCCGAGGTGGGCGAGGAGGGCCAGCGCAAGCTCCTGGAGTCGAAGGTCCTCCTGCTCGGCGCGGGCGGCCTGGGCTCCCCGACCGCGCTGTACCTCGCGGCGGCGGGCGTCGGCACGCTCGGCCTCGTCGACGACGACGTCGTGGACATCTCGAACCTCCAGCGCCAGGTCATCCACCGCACCGACACGGTCGACCTCCCGAAGGTCGACTCGGCCGAGCAGGCGATCAACGCCCTGAACCCCGACGTGACGGTGAAGAAGTACGAGACCCGCCTCGACGCCTCCAACATCATGGAGATCATCAAGGGCTACGACATCATCGTCGACGGCGTCGACAATTTCCCGACGCGCTACCTCCTCAACGACGCCTCGGTGCGCCTGAAGATCCCGGTCGTAAGCGCGGCGATCCTCGGCTTCGAGGGTCAGCTCAGCGTCTTCGCGCCGTACGAGGGGCCGTGCTACCGCTGCCTCTTCCGCGTGCCGCCGCCCGCCGAGCTCGCGCCCTCCTGCGGCGCCAACGGCGTCCTCGGCGTGCTCCCGGGCACGATGGGCCTGCTCCAGGCGACCGAGGTCATGAAGCTCATCATCGGTGCCGGCTCGCCGCTCATCGGCCGCCTGCTCATGTACGACGCGCTCGACGCGTCGACGAGCGAGGTCAAGATCCGGCGCGACCCGGAGTGCCCCGTCTGCTCCCGCGAGCCGGGGGCCATCACCGACGAGGAGATGGGCGTCTTCCCCGACTACGAGGCGTTCTGCGCCGCGGCGGGGTAGCGTCCCCGCCCGTCCCCGCACCCGCGCGCGCGGCGGCCCTCCGCCGCGCCGCCGCCCGCTCCTTCCTTCCCAAGCCACCCCAGAGGACCAACACCATGGCCACCATCCGCATTCCCCCCGTCCTGCGCCCGTCCGTGGGCGGCGAGCGTGAGGTCACCGCCGACGGCGACACGATCGAGGCCGTCCTGCGGTCCCTCACCGAGGCGCACCCCGAGACCGAGGCGCAGATCTTCGGCTCCGACGGCGACCTGAACCGGTACGTGAACGTGTACCTCAACGACGAGGACGTGCGCGTCCTCGACGGCCTGCAGACGGCGGTCGGCGCGGGCGACTCGCTCGTCATCCTGCCGGCGATGGCCGGCGGCCGGTAACCCCGCCGCGGGACCGCCGGCGGGCCCGCAGCGTGCCCGTCACGCGCCCGCAGTGAACCGGTGGCGGCCGCGTGGCGCGTACGCATGTTCGGCGCCCGCGGACCCTGGCTACACTTTATGAAGTATGGGTCAGCTCCCGCTCCAGAACCGTCCCTGCGGTGGTCGCTACAGCGACATCGTCGCCGCGATCGGTAACACCCCGCTCGTCGAGCTCAAGCGCCTTTCGCCGAAGCCCGGCGTCCGCATCTGGGCCAAGCTCGAGTCGCACAACCCGACGGGCTCGGTGAAGGACCGCGTCGCGCGGGCGCTCATCGAGGACGCGGAGGAGAAGGGCATGATCGGCCCGGGCACGACGATCCTCGAGCCGACCTCCGGCAACACCGGCATCTCGCTCGCGATGATCTGCAGCCGCAAGGGCTACAAGCTCCGCGTCGTCATGCCCGACAACGTCACGCAGGAGCGCACGCAGCTCCTGAAGATGTACGGCGCCGAGATCGTCTACTCGCCCGGCAACCTGGGCTCCAACGGCGCGGTCGCCATGGCGCAGGAGCTCGCGGCCGAGGACCCCACGATCTACATGCCGTACCAGTACGGCAACCCCGCCAACCCGCTCGCGCACTACAACGGCACCGCGGTCGAGATCCTCGAGGAGCTCGACGGCCAGGTCGACGCGTTCGTCGCGGGCCTCGGCACGGGCGGCACGCTCATGGGCAACGGCCGTCGCTTCAAGGAGGAGCTCGGCGACCGCGTGAAGATCGTCGCCGCCGAGCCGATGCAGGGTGAGCCCGTGCAGGGCCTGCGCTCCCTCGACGACGGCTTCATCCCGCCGATCATCGACCTGAGCGTCCTGGACCGGAAGATCTTCGTGACGAACCACGACGCGATCGTGTGGACGCGTCGCCTCCTCGACGAGGAGGGCGTCTTCGCCGGCGTGTCGAGCGGGGCCATCGCGTCGATCGCCGTGCGCATGGCGAACGAGATGGACGAGGGCAACATCGTCTTCATCGTCTGCGACGACGGCTGGAAGTACCTGAGCTCCGGCGTGTACACGCTGCCCGTCGACGAGGTCGCGAACCTCGATTCGACAATTTGGTGGTGAGTGAGCCAAAACGCGCCACCTTGCGTTAACCCAATCAGACCCCGACCCGCCTACGATGTGCAGGCGGGTCCTGAAGATCAACGACAAGGTTGTGACGCAATGCCGAACGTCGGCCCCATGGAACTCATCATCGTCCTCGCGATCGCGCTGATCGTGCTGGGCCCCAAGAAGCTCCCCGAAGTCGGCAAGTCCGTCGGCAAGGGCATGCGCGAGTTCAAGGACGCCCTCAGTGGCGACAGCGACTCCGACAAGGACGATCGCGCCGCCCTGAAGTCCGAGTAGCGCCCACTGCTTGCGCCGCGCGGACCCGCGCGGCGCAGTTAGTAGGTTCAGGGTCGTGAAGATCGACCAGTCCCTGCTCCAGGTCGTCATCGACCACGCGCTGCGCGACGCGCCGAACGAGTGCTGCGGCATGCTCGCCGTCCGCGACGGCGTGGCCGAGAAGGTCTACGAGCTCGAGAACGCCCAGCCGAGCCCGTTCCGCTTCGAGATCGAGCCGAAGGTGCTCCGGGAGACCTACCTCGCGATCGACGACGCCGGCGCGGACATGGTCATCTACCACTCGCATACGCGCTCGGACCCGGTGCCCTCGCCGACCGACGTGAACTTCGGGGTCAACTGGCCCGGGGTCGAGTGGCTCATCGTCGGGACGAAGGGCGAGGTGACCGTCCGCAGCTGGCTCATCTCCCCGCAGGGCGACGTGACCGAGGTCCCCGTCGAGGTGACCGGAGGCGGATGACCGCGTCCGAGCCCCTCGTCTGCCCGCGCTGCGCGACGACGCACGCCCTCGACGAGCGGTTCTGCCCGGACTGCGGGATGCCCCTCGTCTACGCGGGGACCACCGGCGTCGACCAGCCCGTGACCGCGGCGCACGCCCGGGCCCGCAAGGTGAAGCGGCAGTACCTCGACGGTGAGCTCGTCCGGGTCGCCGTCGCGCAGCACCAGGCCGAGGCCGAGATGATCCAGGGCCTCCTCCTCGAGGAGGGCGTCGCGTCGATGACCCGCCGCGCTCGCGGCTTCGACGTCCCCGACATGCTCGCGGCGGGGCCCCGCGACGTCCTCGTGCCGGAGGGTGGGGCCGCGGCGGCCCGCGAGATCCTGCTGGCGGCCGACGTCACCACCGGCGATCAGGGGCGCGGGCCGATCGACGCACCCTGGCGCATCGCGGCCGGCCTGGCGCTCGCGATCCTCGTCGTCGCGCTCGTCCTCTGGGTCGGGACGATCCTCACGACGTGAGGGCCCGCACCGCGGCGGGCTACTGCTGCCCGGCGAGGCGCGCGAGGTGGGTGCGCCAGAGGCCCCCGGCGTTGACGAGCGAGGTGCCGAAGGCACGCTCGAGCGCGCTCTCGGGACTGCCGTCCGGCAGCCGGCAGGCGATCGAGACGACGTGCTGCTCGCCGCGCTCCTGGGCCAGGAGGTCCAGGACGCTGCCGCCGAGCAGGAGCGCGTCCTTCACCGAGGGCGGGAAGGACGGCTCGCCGCCCTCGCGCAGGCGCCGGGCGATCGCCGGGCGCGCGTAGGGCGTCTGGCCGCCGAAGAACTGGCCCGCGCCGGCCCACAGCCACGCCCAGCGCAGCATGTGGCGGACCGACCGGGCGCGGAACGGGGGCGGCAGGTCGGGGTTGTTGTGCCCGACGACGAGCTGGGCGTACAGGGCGGCGGGGGCGAGGGTCGCCATCTCGTGCGATCCGGGGACGTTCGACGCCCGTGCGTCGGCGTGACGGGGCGCGAGCAGGTGCATGCTGTCGGTGGTCGGCCAGCCGACGAGGTAGCGGCGGGCGGCCGGGCTCGTCAGGCGCATGATGAGACCGAGCTCGGGCTGGGCCGCGTAGAGCTGCGCGCGGGTCCCGTGGAGGACGACGTCGACGACCTCCGGCAGGTCGGGGAAGAGGCGGCCGAGCCGCTGACGGGTGCCCTCGAGCAGCTCGAGGACCGCGACGACGTCGCCTGAGTCGACCGAGTCGTGACGCGCCGCGAAGTGCGGCGAGTCGGTCTCCTCCCAGCTGCTCACGGGAGCGGGTCCGGCACGGTGCCGGCCGCGGCGGCGTCGCGCTCGTAGGCGAGCTCGGTCCGGATGCCGCGCGCCTCGAGCAGCCGGTCGGCGTCCGCGAGCGTGCCGTCCGGGTCGAGCGCCGCCGCGAGGCGGGCGGGGCCGGCGAGGGCCGCGCCGACGTCGAACAGGCACAGGCGCCCGCCCAGCTCGGTGAGCTCGACGAGACGGCGGCCGCCGCGGATCGGCCGCTCGCCGCGATCGCCGCGGGCGCAGGCGATCGCCATCGCGCTCGCCTCGGTCGGGACGGTGACGGCGGCCGCGGCGAGCCGGGGGAGGAGCTCGGCGGGCAGCTTGATGCGGTCGACCGGGGCGCTGGTCGCCTCGAGCTCCGCCAGCCGCTCGGCGACCTCGGCGGGCTTCAGCTCCCCGTCGCAGCCCGCGCCGAAGAGCGCGCCGAGCACCGGGACACCGGCGGCCGCGCAGGCCGGGCCGGCGGCGAGCAGGACGGCGTCGGCGAGGGGGCTCGCCAGGCCGGCCTCGCCGCCGTGGGCGAGGACGTCCCCGCCGACGTCGAGGAGCACGACGAGGTCGGCGCCGCGCTGCCGCGCCGCATCTGCGAGGGCGCGGCCCACGGCGGCCGGCCCGGCGTTCGGGTCGACGAGCACGGTGGGGCGGCCGAGGAACCCGGCCATCCGGGCTTCGGCGAACGCGAAGCCGCCCGGTCCGGTGGTGTCCGGCCCGGCGACGGCGACCGCGAGGTTGAGGGGCTCGGCGCCGACGACCTCGCCCAGACGGCGCGGGCCGGGGAGCGGGTCGACCGGCCGGCGCTCCCAGGTGAGGCCCCCGACGACCGTCTCGAGGCCGCAGGCGGCGTGCGCCCAGACGGCGAAGGCGAGGGCGCCCACGACGTCGCCCCCGCCACCGATGCCGATGCACAGCGCGCGGGTGGCGCGTGCGACCGGATCGGGGACGGGGGCGGAGGTCGACAGGTTGCGCGGTACGGCTAGACCAGCGAGGGGATGTTCGCGCCCTCGCAGATGGCCTGGATGGAGGCCGAGGCGCCGGCGAACTCGTCGTCGTTGAGGACGGGCGTGCCCTCGAACGGCAGATCACGCGTGATCTCGAGCCAGGAGCGGCAGCCACCGAACTCGTCACGGACCTTGACGGTCACCGGGCGCGGGATGCGGTACGTGCGGAGCAGCAGCACGTGCAGCGGCTCGCGGCGCTTCCACGAGAGGCGCTTCTCCGCGTAGTCCGTGGTCCACACGTAGTACGGGGAGAGGTCGCAGACGATCCGCGGGTCCGACACCGTGAAATGCGCGGCGACCTCGGCCCAGGCACGGACGCGCACGCGGTCCGGCTGCGGGATCCCGCCGTCGCGCGTCAGCGCGTGCGCCGGAGGCTCACCGTCAGGCCAGACCCCCTCCTCGAGCGCGCGGCGCATCTCGGGCATGTGAGACGCGCGGACGAGGTCGTTGCGCTGATGGTCAAAGGTCGGATACAGGAAGAACCGTTCGTGCTCGAGCTCGAAGTGCTTGCCATCCTCGCGGATGCCACCCTTACGAAGCGTGAGAAGCTGCTCGCCCTCGGCGAGAGCACGGACGGTGACCGCCCATTCCTTGAAAGCAATTGGCATAACGAAGTCGGGGAGTTGGGAGACAGGGGAACGCGGGTCGCGGCGGCTGCGAGAAGCAAGCGGCGGCCCCGGCGCTGTCACATTGTCGCAAACAACGGTGCAAACCCCATAACTTCCCTGCAAATTGACACTTAAAGCTTGTGCATGCCTGGCGCGTAGACGCTCGACCGGAGGGCGAACGCCCCAGATCGGGACCTGGACCGCCGGGCGAAACGCCGCCGGACGCCGTCCGGATCCGGCCGGCCTCAGCGCCCGGCGCGCTCGCGGACCGCGCGGCGCGCGCGGCGGGCGGCCCGCAGGGCGCGCTCGGCGAGGATCGAGCGGTCGACGGTCGTGCGCTCGAGCGTGAGGGTCCGCGCGGCGCCGGGGACCTTGCGCGCCCAGCCCCACGTCTCGTTCTCGATGCGGAACTCGCCGAAGGCGGGGTGCGGCCGCAGGAGCACGTCGAAGATCTCGCGGACGTGCGGTGTGACGATCTCGTCGGCCGAGAGGTTCGGCGGCCGCTCGACGCCGCTGCGTTCGTAGGACCAGTCGAGGTCGTCGAGGGCCATCCACGCCCCGGGGCGCATGAGGCGCTCGGCGAGGAGGACCGCGAGGCCGTCGATGTGCCAGTCGTGCGAGCCGTCGAGCATGACGAAGTCGTAGGCGGGCTCGCAGTTGCCGGCCGCGTCGCTCCGGGCCTGGACCTGCTCCTTGAGCCACCAGGTGTAGGAGCTGTGGTCGACCCGGACGAAGGTCACGGCGCCCTCGAGCCCGGCGCGCGCGACCGTCTCCTCCGGCGTGGGGGACTGGAAGTGGTAGCGGTCGACGGTCGTGACGGTCCCGCCGCCGTTCGCCGCCACCGCGGCCGCGAGGTAGGAGACCGAGGCCCCGTGGGCGGTCCCGAGCTCGAGGACGTCGCGGGCGCCCGCTTCGCGCACGTGGTCGTAGAGCGCGCGGCCGTGCCAGCGATCGATGAACGGGACGCCGTCGATGGCGTCCGCGACGCGGTGGAAGTCCATCGGCGCCCGGGTCCTAGAGGCGGCGGCCGGCAAGGCCTTCGAGGGGCTCGAGCAGGGCGACGAAGTCCGCGTCGCCGAGGCCCCGGCCCATCGCCGCGCTGAGGACGTCGCGGGCGGCGGACGCGGCGGAGAACGGCACCCCGGCGCGCTGGGCCTCCTCGAGGCAGAGCCGGACGTCCTTGAGCATGTGCTCGAGCTTGAAGAGCGTCGTGTAGTCGTGCTCGCGCATCGGCCCGGCCTTGAGCGCGAGCGCGGCGCTCCCGCCCGAGCCGGCGTTCATGACCTGCACGAGCGCGTCGAGGTCGACGCCGGTCGCGGAGCCGACGAGCAGCGCCTGCGCCGCCGCCGCCGTGTTCGCCGCGGCCGTCGCGTTGTTGATGAGCTTCACCATCTGCCCCTGGCCGGTGTCCCCGACGTGGAGGACGAGGGCGCCCATGGCGTCGAGGAGCGGCCGCACGCGCTCGAAGTCCTCGGTGCGGCCACCGGCCATGATCGTGAGCGTGCCGTCCGCCGCCTTCGGGGAGGAGCCGGTCACCGGCGCGTCCATGAAGCCCCAGCCGGCGGCCGCGAGGACCGCGGAGGCGGTGCGGGCGGCCTCGGGGCCGATCGTCGACATGTCGACGAGCAGGCGGCCCTCGCCGTGGCCGGAGTTCGCGAGCTCCCCGGCGAGCGCCAGGACCTGCGGGCCGTCCACGACCATCGAGATGACGACCTCGGCACCGGTGGCGGCCGCGGCGGGCGTGGGCTGCGCGGTCGCCCCGTGCTCGGCGGCCCAGGCCGCGGCCTTGCCGTCGGTGCGGGTCCAGACGGACAGCTGGTGACCGGCGGCGGCGAGGTTCGCGGCCATCCGCGATCCCATGATGCCGAGGCCGAGGAAGGCGACTCTCATGCGCCGATCCTACGAAGGCGCGGGCCCGGCCGTGCTGCGGGCGCGTCAGGGGTCGGTCAGTCCGAGCCGGTGGGGGCCGTCCGGTGGTGCGGCCCGGCGCGCCGCCGGACCGCCGGCGACCGGCCTCAGGTCACCTTGCGGACGACGATTCCCTCACCCACCTCGCCCCTGCGCGTGCCGGCGAACTCGCGGAGCGCAAGGTCCACCGAGGCCGTCCGACGGTGCCGGAAGTACTGCTTGCCGGCGGTGGTGAGGGTGAGCGTGACGACCTGCCTGCGACCGGCGGCGACCGCGAGCCTGCCACCCGTCGCCAACGTGATCGGCGTGCCCTTCGACGAGTCGCGGGTGACCTTCGCGGTCCCGGTCAGGGCAGAGCGGTCGGCGTTCGTCACGGTGCCGGTGATCCTGGTCCCCTTCAGCTTCCAGGTGGAGGCGACCTCGAGGAGGATCTCGTCGCCCTCCCCCTGCGCGGCGGACGCGGTGACGGCGGCCCCGGCGGCCCGCGGGGGCGTCGCCGGGGTCGCCAGCGCGGCGGTCCCCGGCAGCGCCGCCCCGAGGGCCGCGGCGAGGAGCAGCGGGATGCGGTTCGGTGTCGTCATGGGAGGTCTCCTTCGGATGGATGGGACGAGGATCACCGGCAGCTCCCGCCGCCGCCAAAGGCGAGGTGCAGGTCGAGTGCCGGGCCGAGGTCCGGGACGCCGTGGATGTAGGCCCTCCAGCGCCGGCCGAGCGGGTCGGCGCCCATGAGCGTGGCGACGCTCGGGTAGAACGCCTGGCCCATGTCGCTCGCCGAGGTGCTCCACCGGACGATGAGCTCGTCGTCGAACGGCAGGTGCATGGAGGGCCGTCGCTGCAGCCCGATGCGCGGCGTGAAGATGCGACCGGTGAGCGGGTCGCGCGCGCCGCTCTTCGCGAGCGACGGGAGGCACCGGCCGCCGGCCGCGCGCACCGCGCGGCTCGCGTTCTCGATACGCCCGGAGAGGACCCCGGTCCTCGTCGCCACGGCGAGCTGTACGCGGATCGGCAGCATCACCGTCTCGCTGTAGGTGTCGGTCCCCGGGACGCGGGCGCCGATGCGGCCCTCGAGGACCCTCCCGCCGAAGACGCGGCGCATGATCGCGCTCTCGGTGATGATCACCGCCGGCTTCAGCGCGGTCACCGTCCTGCCGGAGACCGTGGCGAGGTAGACGGTCCTCGCGTACCCGGGCCCGGCCCCGCCGGCCATCGTCGTCCTGCCGATCTCTTCGGCGATCGCGCCGGTGACCTTCAGCAGACCGCCGCGCGTGCTCAGGTGCGTGCCATTGCCGCGGCGGAAGGCCCCGTAGCGGGACGTCACCGAGGGGTCGGCGGGCAGGCGCAGTGGCCGCGCGCCGCCGAACAGCGCCCCGCAGCGGACGACGCCGCCGGCCGTCGTCGTCGCCGCCGGACAGACCGCGGTGGGGGCGGGGTCTCCGGCCGCGGAGCCCGTGACGGGGACCAGGAGCACCCCGGCGGCACCGAGCGCCGCCGCCGACAGCCCGGCGACGCCGGCCCGAAGCCCGCGACCGGCCGCCGGGCCGCCGCCCCCCTGCGACCCGGCGGACCGTCGTCCGCGGGTCATCGGCGCGGAACGACCTTGACGTAGGTCGTCAGCGTCTCGGCCACCGTCGCGGAGGTGCCCGCGGCGGCGTTCACCTGGTCGAGGAAGCTGCCGATGTGGAACACGTCGGCCGCTCCCCGGGCGGTGTAGGCGCCGGGCAGGATCGTCATCCGGTAGTAGACCTTCAGGCTCCGGTGCGCGCCGATGCTCTGGCCGGTCCGGCTGCCCACCGGCAGCGAGACGGTCTCGTCGCCGATCGTCCGGTATCCCGTGAACCGCAACGGGAGGAAGCGGCCGCGCGGACCGGTCAGCGAGTAGGACAGCTTCACGCGAGAGGCCTTGAGCGTCCGGCCCGAGCTTCCCGGGAACAGGTCGAGCGAGATCGCGGCGTGGTCGATGGCCGCGCCGGACCGGTTGAGGAACGTCGTGGCGAACGTCCGGGCCCTGCCGTTGGCGGCGATGCGCGTCGGGAACGAGTCGCCCCCCTTCGGCGCCACGGTGCGGTACCTGCCCTGGTAGACGAGCACCGTCGTGGACTTGCCGGCGAGCGCGTCCTTGAGGACGACGGCGCAGATCGCGTCGTCCTTGGACGCCGTGTACGTGGCGTCCACCGTGCCGTCGGCACCGGTCTTGGCGTCCGCGCCGGAGACCGTGCCGCAGCCGCCCGTCCCCGCCCACGTGTACGCGTTGAACTGCACCGGATCGTTGGCCAGCGCGTCGCCGGCCGGCGTGGTCACGACGCCGTAGACGTCGGTCTTCGCCTTCCCGTTCGCCGCGAGGGTCGGGACGACCGCCTGGAGGTCCAGCTTGCCGGCGGGCGGTGCCGGAGGTGTCACCGCGTCGGCCCGCTGCTGGCAGCCGTAGCCGAAGCCCTTCTTCGCGAACGCGATGTTGCTGAACTCGGTCTGCGTGTAGTACATGTTGCCGTTGATCAGCTGGTTGTACTTCGTGTGGTCCGGATCGCCGGGGTCGGCCGAGCCCAGGGGCCTGCCGTAGTCGTCGCCGCAGATGTCACCGATCTCCGCGCCGCTGCCGTCGCGCCAGGCGTCCTCGTCCTCGACGGGATCCGTGACCATCTCGGCGAGCTCGTGGCTGAACACGTTGATGGCGCTGTCGGCCGGGATGTTGTGGTTGGGCGACTGCCCCTCGCCGCAGCCGTCGTCGAGGTAGGTCTCGTTGCCGTAGACCATCGGCGAGGCGTGGGACCCGAAGGACCGGTGGTATCCGCAGTACGCCTCCGCGGAGTAGGACCCGTCGCGGTCCTGCGTCTGCAGGTCCGGCGCGGGGAACACGGGGTAGAAGTGGTCCAGGCCGGTCGGGAGCCCGAGTTCCGTCCGCAGCCGCGTGAGCTCGTCGCGGAGCTGATCGTCGGTCAGGCAGTAGGTGTAGTCCTCCGACGGCCCGCAGTCGCCCTCAGGGAACGGGTGGGTGTCGATGATCGCCGGCTCCGCGGTGTAGCGATTGCGCAGAAAGGTCTGCGCTCCCGGGAACTTCTGGAAGTACTGCGGCGTCAGCGACAGCGCGTTGTCCGTGGCCCCGCTCGCGGCGGCGATGTCGGTGATGTAGCGCGACGTCAGCTCGACGTACCCCTTGTCGAACGGCCTGGAGGCGGCCGGGATCCAGTAGATCGGCCTGATCGTCAGGCCCGCCTCACCGGTCGTGTCCGCGACGCGCCCACCCGCGTACGTCAGCGGCGGGTCGCACCCGTCGCAGTAGTGCGAGTTGAAGTGCTCCGGATTCGTCGACGCGTGGGTCCCCGGCAGCCGCGGGACCCACGGTGCCGCGACCGCCGGGGACGACGACAGCAGGACCGCGACGAGCGTCACGACAGCGGCTCCCGGCACGCGTCCGAGCGAGTTCATGCGTTTCCCCTTCGAGTGGTGATGTGTGGCGGGAGTCCCGTCCCCGTCGCGACGCTAACTCCGGACTCGCGCACCCGCCATAGGGGAGAGCCCCTAACGTGCGCGGCCCACGCCGGCGTTCCCCGGCGCAGACAAGAGCCGCAGCGGCGAGGGCGTGGGCGTGCTCCACCGGCCGGGCGGGCCGGCGCGTCACGGCACCGGGCCGTACCCGCCGCCGCCCGGCGTCTCCTGACGCAGCCGGTCGCCCGGACGGAGCGTCCCGGTCGCCTTGCCGCCGACGTCCTCGACGGTGCCGTCGGCGCGGATGACGAGCGTCCGGCCGCGGGCCCCGTCGGCCCCGCCGCCGGCGCCCCGCGGCGCGTGGCGGCGGCGCTCGCCGATGACGCTGAAGCGCAGTTCCGCGAGCGCCTCGATCTCGCGGACGACGCCGTCGCCGCCGCGGTGCGCGCCCGCGCCGCCGCTGCCGCCGCGCAGCGCGTACTCGGTGACCCGCAGCGGGAACTCGAGCTCGAGCGCCTCGACCGGCGTGTTGCGCGTGTTCGACATCGCGACGTGGACCCCCGAGGGGCCGTCGGCGGTCGCGCTCGCGCCCTGCCCGCCGCCGACGGTCTCGTAGTAGGTGAAGGTGTCGTCGCCGAGCGTGAGGCTGTTCATCGTCCCCTGGCCGAGCGCATGCCCGAAGGCCTCGAGGACGAGGTCGGCGACGCGCGAGGACGTCTCCACGTTGCCCGCCGCGACGGCGGCGGGGGCGGCGGCGTTGAGCAGCGTGCCGGGCGGGACGGTGACGGTGAGCGGGCGCAGGACGCCCGCGCAGGGCGGGATGTCCGGGTCGGTGAGGACCCGCAGCGCCAGCAGGCAGGCGGAGACCGTGACCGCGAGCGGGCAGTTGAGGTTGCCGGGGTCCTGGGCACTCGACCCGGTGAAGTCGAGGGTGAGCTCGTCGCCGCGGACGGTGGCGGCGAGCCGCAGCTCGAGGTCCTCGCCGGTGCGGCCCTCGAGCACGTCGGTCGCCGTCCGCTCGCCGTCGGCGAGCGCCTCCAGGCAGGCGCGGGTGCGGCGTTCGGCGTAGTCCTGGACGGCGTCGGTGATCGCCTGCAGCCGCGCGGCTCCGACGCGGGCAGCGAGCTCGCGCAGTCGCCGGGCGCCGGTCACGTTGGCGGCGAGCTGGGCGTCGAGGTCCGCGCGGCGCTGGGCGGGCTGGCGCATCTGCGCGACGAGCTCGTCGACGAGGGCCGCGGTGAGCCGCGTGGGAGGGATGACGACGCCCTCCTCCGCGAGCGTCGTCGAGTCCGCGGGCATCGAGCCCGGCTCGCGCGCGCCGACGTCGGCGTGGTGCGCGCGGGTGGCGGCGAAGCCGAGGAGCGTCCGCTCGTCCTCGGCGAAGACGGGCGTGAGCACCGTGATGTCCGGCAGGTGGGTGCCGCCTGCGAAGGGGTCGTTGAGGATCCACGAGACGCCCGGGGCGTGCGCCTCGCCGAGCACGGCGGCGACCGAGGCGGGCATCGCGCCGAGGTGCACCGGGATGTGCTCGGCCTGCATGACCATCTGCCCGGCGGGGTCGAAGAGCGCCGTCGAGCAGTCGCGGCGCTCCTTGATGTTCGCCGAGTGCGCGGCCCGGACGAGGACGGCGCCCATCTCCTGGCACGCGGCGCGCAGGGCGCCGACGGTGACCTGGAGCGTCACGGCGTCGACGGTGTCGCTCATGCGGGGCTCCGGTCGTCCGTGTCGCGCTCGGCGACGATCCAGCCGCCCGTGTCGCCGGTGATCCGCCAGCCCGCGCGGAGGGCGAAGGTCGCGCCCGGCAGGGCGATCGTCCGGGGGCCGCAGGCGCCGGCGTCGCCGGGCGCGGCCGTGCTCCCGGTGGCGAGGGTGAGCTCCGGCCCGGGCGTGCGGACCGTGCGGCGGACGGTGACGACCTCGACGGCGGCGTCGGTCGCGGGGGCGAAGCCGTACCGCTCCTCGTGGACCCGGCGCAGCGCGTCCGCGATCGCGCCGGGATCGGGGGCGACGCCCTCGAGGGTGAGCTCGTGCGACTGGCCGGCGTAGCGCGCCTCCCAGGCGACCTCGGCACCGGACCCGGCCGCCGCCCGCAGCGCCTCGGCGGTCAGCCCGTCCCCGCGGAGCATCACCGTTCGCGCCTCGTCGCGGCGCTGGTCGGCGGCCGCGAGCCCGAGCGCGCTGAGGACGCCGGCCGCGGCGGGGACCATCACCCGGCGCATCTCGAGCGCCTCCGCGAGCGCGCAGGCGTGCAGGCCGCCCGCGCCGCCGAAGGCGAGCAGCGTGAAGTCGCGTGGGTCGACCCCCTGCTGCACGGTCATGACCCGCAGCGCCCCGAGCATCTCCGCGTCGGCGACGGCGACGATGCCGCGCGCGATCTCCTCGACGTCGTCGGTCCCGAGGGCCGCGCCGAGGGTGGCGACGGCGATCCGCGCGGCACCGGCGTCGATCGGGATGCCGCCGGGCAGCGTTCCCGTCACCGCACCCAGGACGACGTGCGCGTCGGTGACCGTCGGCTCGGTGCCGCCATGGCCGAAGCACGCCGGGCCGGGCCGCGCCCCGGCGCTCCGCGGGCCGGCGCGGAGCGCCCCGCCCGGGTCGACCCAGGCGATCGACCCGCCGCCCGCGCCGACGGTGTGGATGTCGACCATCGGCAGCGCGAGGTGGCGGCCACCGACCTCGCGGCCCGCCGACTGCCGCACGCGACCGTCCTGCACGACGCACACGTCGCACGACGTGCCGCCCATGTCGAAGCAGACGAGGTCACGCAGGCCGCTCTCGCGGGCGAGGAGCTGGGCGGCGGCGGCGCCCCCGGCCGGCCCGCTGAGCACGGTGAACGCCGCGTGTGCCGCGGCCGCCGCCGCGTCGGTGAGACCGCCGCTGGACTGCATGATGAGCGGCTCCGGCAGGCCGGCCGTCGCGGCACCGGCCAGCAGCGCGCGGAGGTACCGCGCGAGCAGCGGGGAGAGGGCGGCGTCGACCTCGGTCGTCGTCAGCCGCTCGGCCTCGCGGAACGTCCCGACGACCTCGTGGGAGAGCGAGAGGTGCACGTCGTCGCCGAGCCGCGCCCGGAGCGCGTCGCCGAGCAGCCGCTCGTGGCCGGGATGGCGGTCGGCGTGGAGGAGGCCGACCGCGACCGACTCGACGTCGAGCGCGGCCACGGCCTCCGCGACCTCGGCGGCGGCCGCGTCGGTCAGCGCCCGGAGGACACCGTCCGGCCCGGTCCGCTCGGGGACGGCGATGCGCCGCTCGGCGGGCACGAGCGGCGGGGGCGCCGCGACCTGGAGCCGGTACAGCTCGGGGCGGGCCTGGCGCCCGAGCGCGACGACGTCGGTGAAGCCCGCGGTCACGAGGAGGGCGGTCCGCGCGCTGCGCCCCTCGAGCAGCGCGTTCGTCGCCACCGTCATCCCGTGGGCGAGGCTGCGCACGTCGCCGGGGGCGGCGCCGGCGTCGCCGAGCACCGCCTCGATCGCGGCGAGCACGCCGGCCGACTGGTCCTCCGGCGTGCTCGGCGCCTTCGCCGTCCACACCCGTCCGCCGGACACGAGGACCGCGTCCGTGAACGTGCCGCCGACGTCGACCCCGAGGAGCATCCTCCGGCAGCGTAGTCGGGGCCGGCAGGCGAGCGTCGACGCGCCAGCTTGGCGCGCCCGGTCGAAACGGGGTGCGCGGCGGCGTCGAATGGTCGAACGTCGGTCGCACCCGGCAACCGACGGCGACGACCCAGGAGGTCGAACGAGATGGAATACGCGCTGCTGCTGTACGGCCCCACCACAGGCGGGCCCAGCCCCGAGGAGGCGGCCGCCGAGCACCCGAGGTGGACGGCCTACACCCAGGAGCTCATCGACGCCGGCGTCCACCGCGGCGGCCAGGCCCTCCAATGGCTCGACACGGCCACGACCGTCCGCGAGCGCGGCGGCGAGCGCCTGCTGAGCGACGGGCCGTTCGCCGAGACGAAGGAGGCGCTCGCCGGCTTCTACCTCATCGACGTGCCGGACCTCGACACCGCCATCGAGTGGGCGGCGAAGATCCCGCTCGTCGGCCGCGGCTCGGTCGAGGTGCGGCCGATCATGAACGTCGGCGCCGCCGCGTGACCGACGCCGGGGCCGCCCTGGAGCGTGCCTTCCACGACGAGTGGGCCCGCGTGCTCGCGGCGCTCGCCCGCCACGTCGGCGTCGGTCCCGCCGAGGAGGCGACGGCCGACGCCTTCGCGGCGGCCGCCGCCGCCTGGCCCCGCGACGGCGTGCCGGACCGCCCCGGCGCGTGGCTCGCCGTCACGGCCCGGCGCCGGGCGGTCGACCGCATCCGCCGCGACCGGGCGCAGACCCGGCGCGCGGAGGCGGCGGGCACCCTCCGGGCGCTCGAGGCCCAGGGCGACCCGGACCCCGACGAGGACGAGACCGCCGTGCCCGACGACCGCCTGCGGCTCATCTTCACCTGCTGCCACCCCGCCCTCGACCCGGCCGTGCGGGTGGCGCTCACGCTGCGCGCGGCCGGCGGCCTGAGCACACGGGAGATCGCCCGGGCGTTCCTCCTGCCGGAGCCGACCGTGGCGCAGCGGATCGTCCGGGCCAAGCGGAAGATCGCCGTCGCCGGGATCCGCTACGCCGTGCCGGCCGATCACGACCTCCCGGACCGCCTCGCGTCGGTCCTCGACGTCCTCTACCTCGTCTTCAACGAGGGCTACGAGGCGAGCGCCGGCCCGGTGCTCGACCGTCCCGACCTCAGCGCGGAGGCGCTGCGCCTCACGCGGCTGCTCTGCGTCCTCATGCCCGACGAGGCCGAGGTCCTAGGGCTGCTCGCGCTCATGCTCCTCACCGACGCGCGCCGCGCGGCGCGGGTCGGCCCCGGCGGCGGGCTCGTCCCCCTCGCCGAGCAGGACCGGACCCGCTGGGACCGCCGCGCGATCGCGGAGGGGACGGGCGCCCTCGAGCGGGCGCTGAGCCGGCGGATCCCGGGGCCCTTCCAGGTCCAGGCCGCGATCGCCGCGCTCCACGCCGCCGCGCCGAGCGACGCCGCCACCGACTGGCCGCAGATCGCCGCGCTGTACGGGCGGCTCGCGCAGCTCGCGCCGTCGCCGGTCGTCGAGCTGAACCGCGCCGTGGCGCTGACGTTCGCGGGGGATCCGGCGGCCGGGCGCGCGCTGCTCGAGGCGGTGCGGGAGCCGCTCGGGCGCTACGTCCCGCTCCACGCCGCCGACGCGGAGCTGCACCGGCGCGCCGGGGACGACGCCGCGGCGATCGCAGCCTACGACCGCGCCCTCGACCTCAGCGCGAACGACGCGCAGCGCGCCGAGCTGACCCGGCGACGCGCGCGGCTCTCCGGTCCGGCGTGAGCGGCGCCCGCGTCAGGCGACGGCGGCGAGGACGGCGACCTCGCAGCTCTCGGTCTCGGCGAGATGCTGGTGCGAGGGGCAGTAGCCGTTGCGGGCGAGCGGCTCACGCTGGCACGGGGTGCCGCGCCGCGTCGTCGCCCGGCACTGCAGCGGGTTGCCGTTCGCGTCGACGCCGTGACGCGGCTGACGCGCCAGCCATTCCTCGGCGCAGGCGATGTACCGCTGCACGACGAGCCAGACGCGGGCCTGGGCGTTCATCGGGAAGTACGGCCGGATGTCGGTGAACAATGTCCGGGCCGGCTTGGCGAAGTAGTGCCGGTCGGCGGACAGGCGGTCCATGGTGGCCTCACAGGCACGCAGGACCTCTTCGTGTCCGTTACGTCCGGTCCCGTGAGGGTCGGCGATGTCCTTCGCCAACTCCCGGTAGATCGCGCGGCTGAACTGATACATGGAGTGACCCTCCCTCGTGGATTCTCTCTCCGTCACCCCCGCCCAGAGGTTTTCCCGCGGGCCAGTATGGGGGGCGCGTGTGAACCCCTCAACCCACGCAGTGTTGACTTCGCGTTAAGCGTGTGACCGGGGTCACACTGTTCTGGCACGTCACCGCTCGCGGGGGCCGATCCGCGCTGCGGTTGGCGCGCCGGCGCTCAGATCCAGGGTTCGGAGACCGGCTCGTGCTCGCCGCGGACGACGGCGTGGCGCCCGTCGAGCGCCGGGTCGGTCTCGGGGAAGTCGCTGCGGCGGTGGGATCCGCGGGTCTCCTCGCGGAGGAGCGCGCAGCGCGCGACGAGCCGGGCCAGAGGGTGAGGGTCGGTGAGCAGGTGCTCGAGGCCCTCGCGCGTCCGCTCGATGCCCGCGTAGGTCCAGAGGGCCTCCTGCGTGGCCCGTGAGGGCTTCTGGATCGGGGCGGCCGCGGGCGGGGCCGGGAGGGACGCGGCCGGGACCTCGGTCTCCGTCAGCCCGGCGAGCGCGGCGCGCCGGCCCCAGACGAAGCACTCGCTCAGCGAGTTGGACGCGAGGCGGTTCGCGCCGTGCAGCCCGGTGCACGAGGACTCTCCGACGGCGTAGAGGCCGGGGACGGTCGTCGCGCCGTCGAGGTCGGCGACGACACCGCCCATGACGTAGTGCGACGCCGGCGCGACGGGGATCCGGGTCGTGGCCGGGTCCAGCCCCGACTCGCGGAGCGCGTCGACGACGTTCGGGAACTTCGCCATGTCGACCTCGCGCATGTCGAGGTCGACGTGCGTGACGCCCTGCTCGCGCATCGTCTGATGGACGGCGCGGGAGACCTCGTCGCGCGGCGCCAGCTCCTCGACGAAGCGCTCGCCGCGTGCGTCGTGGAGCGTCGCGCCCTCGCCGCGGATCGCCTCGGTGACGAGGAAGCCCTCGCGGCCCGGGATGCCGGTGACCGCGGTGGGGTGGAACTGGACGAACTCGAGGTCGGCGAGCGCGGCGCCCGCGTCGTGGGCGAGGAGCATCCCGATGCCGAGCGAGCCGGGCGGGTTCGTCGTGCGCGACCACAGCGCGGCGGCGCCGCCGGTCGCGAGGATGCTGGCCCGGGCGTGGATCGCGCGGCCGTCCTCGAGGACGACGCCGACGCAGCGGCCGTCGACGGTCCAGGCCGCGGCGGCGCGAGCGGGTTCCAGGACGGTGATGCGGGGGTCCTCGGCGACGACCGCGCTGAGCTGGCGGACGACGCGCCGGCCGGTCGCGCTGCCGCCGGCGTGGGCGACCCGGCGCCGGGAGTGGCCGCCCTCGAGGCTGAGGGCGAGCCGGCCGCGGCGGTCCGCGTCGAAGCGGACGCCGAGCCGCTGCAGGTCGTCGACGGCGTGCGGCGCCTCGCGGACGAGGACGTTCGCGGCGCTGCGCCGGACGGCGCCGCGGCCCGCGGTCTCGGTGTCCTGACGGTGGATGTCCGGCGAGTCGTCGGCGGCGAGCGCGGCGGCAAGGCCGCCCTGCGCCCAGTAGCTCGCGGTCTGCGCCAGCGGGGTCGCGGCGACGAGGACGACGCGGGCGCCCTCCAGGGCGGCCGTCAGCGCCGCGTAGAGGCCGGCGCCGCCGGCCCCGACGACCACGACGTCCGTGCTGAGAGGGCTGTCGGCACCGGCGGGGATGGCGGTAGCGTAGTGACGTGTCCGCCGCCGTCCTGTTCCGCCACCCGTCGTCGGTCCTCCACGACACCGGATCGGGCCACCCCGAGCGGGCTGCGCGCATCGTCGCGATCGAGGAGACGCTCACCGCGCTCGGCTGGCTCGGCTACGAGGTGCGGGAATCCCCGGCCGCGACGGACGAGCAACTCGGGGCGGTCCACCCGGCGTCCCACACCGACGCGCTGCGCGCCCTCTGCGCCGACGGCGGCGGGTGGATCGACGGCGACACCGTCACGAGCCCCGACTCCTTCGACGCCGCGCTGCACGCCGCCGGCGGCGCCTGCTCGATGGTCGACGCGCTGCTGACGGGCGGGGCGAGCACCGGCGCGTCCGTGCACCGCCCGCCCGGGCACCACGCCGAGGCGGCGCAGGCGATGGGCTTCTGCCTCGTGAACAACGTCGCGATCGCCGCCCGGCACGCGGTGCGTGCCCACGGCGTGCGCGTCGCCATCGTCGACTGGGACGTCCACCACGGCAACGGGACGAACGACATCTTCCGGGCGGACCCCGAGGTCCTCTTCTGCTCGATCCACGAGTCGCCCCTCTACCCGGGCACCGGCCCGGTCGAGGACAGCGGGACCGGGGAGGCCGCCGGACGCACGGTGAACCTGCCGGTGCCCGGCGGCTCGGGCGACGAGACGTTCTGCTCGCTCGTCGAGCACGTCGTCGCGCCCCTGCTCGCCGCGTTCGAGCCCGGGCTCGTGCTCATCTCGGCGGGCTACGACGCCCACGCGGACGACCCGCTCGCCGGATGCGCGGTGACCGACGCGGGCTACGCGCGGATGGCGCGAGCGGTGCGCGCGGCGGCGACGGCGGCGGGGGCGCCGGTCGGCCTCGTGCTCGAGGGCGGCTACGACCTCGGGGCGCTCAGCCGCGGATTGAGCGCGACGCTCGCGGCGCTGTCCGGCGAGGACGGGGCCGCAGCGGACCCGGCGCTCGCCGAGCATCCGCTCGCGACGGCGGCGCGCGAGCGCCTGGCGACGTGGTGGCCGGCGCTCGCCGGCGACGCGCCGGCCTAGGCGCCGTCGGTCGTCAGCCGTCAGCCGGAGGGCGGGGTCGACGGGTCGACGCCGCCGGTCTTCGTCGAGGGCGTCACCGGGGCGGGTGCCGTCGTCGTGCCGGAGAGGCCGGGGACCGTCGAGGTCGCCGGGTTCGTCGTGGTCGCCGGCGGGGTCGCCGCCGGAGGCGTGGCGGTCGTGGCGCCCGGGGCGGGCGCCGCGGTGCTCGTCCCGGGAACGGTCGTCCCCCCGCCCGGGGTCGTCGTCACGCCCGGCGTCGTCGCCGCGGGGGGCACGGTCGTGCTCGTCGTGATCGTCGTCCCGGTCGCGGGGTCGCTGCTGTTGGTCAGGGCGACGAAGGCCACGACGAGGACGATGGCCGCGAGCGCCATGAGCGAGCCCGCGATCGCGAGCGGGAGCTTCCAGTTCGGCGCGGGGGCGAGCCGCGTGCGGGCGGGGGCCCCGCAGCTCAGGCACCAGTCCTGCTGCGGGCCGACGAGGGCCTGGCAGCGCGGGCACGGGATCGTTCCCGGCGGCGGGAGCGGGGGCTGCGCCTCGGGGGCCTCGGGGGCGGTCGGCGGGGTGCTCACGGCCGGACCCTCAGCCGCGGGCGCCGGGGCCCGCTCCGCCAGGGGGCAGCGGAGGCACCGGCGGCGGGGGCGGGACCGGGAGCGTCGAGGACGTGGGCGGAGCCGGCGGGGCCGGGGCGGGTTCCGGCTCGGCGTCGGCGGTGGGCGCGCGCTCGGCGGCGGGCTCGGAGGTCGGCTCGGCCTCGGCGGCGGGCGCGGGGCCGCCGGTCGCGTCGGCCGGCGCCGGGCCTGAGCCCTCACCCGGGCGGATGATCTCGGTGACGGGCTCGGGGCCTGCGGAGGGGATGACGGGCACGTCCGTCGCGGGGTCGGGCTCGGGCTCGGCGACCGTCGCGGCGGACGGCGGGACGTGCGGCGCGACGGGCACCGGAACCGGGACGGGAGCACCCGCGGCGGGCACCGGCGCGGCGACGACGGCGAGCTCGTTCAGCGCCCGCGGGCCGCCGAGCTGGATGCCGCACGACGGGCAGAAGCGGGCGTCGCTGCCGTGGAGGGCGCCGCAGCGCGCGCAGGCGGCGATGCCGGGCTCGCGGAGGTCGGTGAAGGCCTGCTCGTCGCGCATGACGCGCTCGAGGGCACGCAGCTCGCGGTCCACCGCGGCGAGCGCGGCGAGCTTGCTCGCGATGAGCTGGTCGCCGCTGCGCCCGAACCGGTGCAGGTCGAACACGAGACCGCCGAGGTCCCGGAACCCGAGCTCCCGGACGCGCCGCAGATAGCGCAGGCGGCGCCGGTAGCGGCCGCGGTCGCGGAAGCTCGGCTCGCTCTCCGCGGCAGGGTCCACGTCGGCGGGCACCGGCGGCGGGGGCGGCTCGGCGAAGAGCGTCTGCGCCTGGGCGGTCGGCTGCTCCGAGGGGGCGGTGGGGCCCGCGGGTGCGGGGCCGGCGGGGGTGCTGTCGCCGGGGCGACGGAGCTTTGGCAGACGGCCGTTCATGACGGGGGCGATGTCTCCTCTGGCACCGCGGCGGCGGAGTATAGCCGCGGAGGGGTGAGCTCCGACCACGCGGCGGCGACACGTCGCGCCATGCGCTCGGAGGAGAACAGGGCGGCGCGCCGGCGCCCGGGCACGCGCGGCTCGACGGCCGCGACGTGCGGGCGCAGCGCCGCGCGCCACGTGGCGCTGTCGTACGGGGCACACAGCGTCCCGGCGACGTCGGCGAGCGCGAGCGCGTGGATCCCGACCGGCGTCGCGACCACGGGGACGTCGCAGGCGAGCGCCTCGAGCACCGCGAGGCCGAAGCCCTCGGCCTCGGACGGCAGCACGACGGCGTTCGCCGCGTTGATCCACAGCGGCACGTCGGCCGGCGGGATCCCGCCGAGCGAGAGCAGGCGCACGCCGTCGGCCGCATCGATCGCGAGGTCGTGGCGCTTGCCGGCCCGGGCCGGGTCGGCGGGGAAGAGGAGGCACGGCTCGGCCGGGTCGAGCCCGAGCCGCTCCCGCGCGACCCGGCGCGGGATCGGCTTGAAGCGGTCGAGGTCGACCCCACAGGGCAGGACCGCGACCCGTCGGGTCGTGCCCGCGCCGGCGATCTCCGCCGCCAGCCCGCTCGACACCGCGGCCGCCAGGTCGGTGAGCGGCAGGAGCGCTCGCGTGACACGTCCCGAGCGCCGGTGCCGCAGGTCCGTCCCGTGCAGGGTGATCGCCAGCGGGGCGCCGCGGAGGGTGACCGCGGGGATCGCCGTGAGGCCGAAGTGCGCGTGGACCACGTCGTAGTCGTGCGCGTCGTGGGCGCGATGGAGGGCGCGGATCGCCTTCAGGTACCCGCCCGGGCCGAAGGAGAAGACGTCCACCTCGACGCCGTCGAGGGCGCGCAGGGCGCGCACCTGATCGGCGACGAACGCCCCGAAGGACGGGTCCTCGGAGGACGGCCACATGTTGGTGATGACGAGAGCGCGCACGGGCTCCGGGCAGTGTGGCGGGTCGGAGCGGACGGCGCCCCCGCCTTAGCGCGGAGACCGTCGCAGAGTCGTCGCAGGTCCGGCACAGGAGTGCCGTTGTCCCGTCACAGGCCCCTGCCGGACGCTGGTGACCGACCACAGCGGGCCCCGTCCGGGACCCGCGTCACCTCGATCCGGGAGGACCGATCCATGCCCCGCCAGCCCACCACGCCCGCCCGCCGTGCCCGTGCCCTCGCCGTCCGTCTCGGTGGCGACGGCGGCCAGGGGACCGTCGAGTACGTCGCCCTGCTGCTCCTCGTCGCGGCGATCCTCACCGCGGTCGTCACGCAGACCCACGGCCACTTCGACATCGGCACCACGATCGGCACGAAGCTCAAGGAGGTCATCACGACCGTCGGCACGAGCAGGAAGTGAGCCGCCGGGGCCGGGACGTACCATGGCCTGCGTGGTCGCCTCCACCCATCGCGACCGTCCGATCGGGGTCTTCGACTCCGGCGTCGGCGGTCTGACCGTCCTGCACGAGCTGCTCGTCCAGCTCCCGCAGGAGGACTTCGTGTACCTCGCCGACACGGCGCGCTTCCCGTACGGCGAGCGCTCCCAGGCCGAGCTGCAGGAGTTCTCGCTGCAGATCGCCGAGGAGCTCATCCGGCGGCAGGTGAAGCTGCTGGTCGTCGCCTGCAACTCGGCGACGGCGGCGGCGCTGCCGCTGCTCCAGGAGCGGATGATGCGCACGACGCTCGGGGTGGACGTCATCGGCGTCGTGCGTCCCGGGGCCGTGCACGCGGTCGCCGCCACGCGCACCGGCCGCGTCGGGCTGCTCGCGACGACGGCGACCGTCGAGTCGGGCGCATACGCGGAGGCGATCGCCGCAGCCGACCCGCACGTGGACCTCGTCCAGGTCCCGTGCCCCGACCTCACGGAGATCATCGAGGGCGGCTTCCCGTTCGACCAGCGCGTCGTCGACACCGTCCGCCGGTACTGCGCGCCGCTGCGCGAGGCACGCGTCGACACCGTCGTGCTCGGCTGCACCCACTACCCGCTCGTGCGCCCGATGCTCCAGCGCATGCTCGGTCCGGGCGTGACGATCATCAGCTCCGGCGCCCCGCTCGCCCGCCAGGTCGAGCACGTGCTCGGCTCGCGGTCGCTCCAGGCCGGGCGTACCGAGGGGGAGGGCACCTATTCGTTCCTCTGCACCGGTGACCCGGAGCCGTTCCGGACGATGGGCACCCGCTTCCTCCAGATGCCGCTCGGCGAGGTCGCGCAGGTCGACGTCGCCGGGGGCGCGCTCGCCGGCGGGGGCCCGGCGCTCGCATGACCGCCGCCGACGGCCGCTCGTACGGCCGCGCCGCGGACGGCCTGCGGCCGGTCGCCATCGAGCCCGGCTTCGTGCGGACCGCGACGGGCAGCGCGCTCATCTCGATCGGGGAGACGCGCGTCATCTGCACCGCGTCGGTCGACGAGCAGGTCCCCCGCTGGATGAAGGGCCGCGGCTCGGGGTGGGTCACGGCGGAGTACGGGATGCTCCCGGCCTCCACCGGGCAGCGGAAGCGGCGCGACGCCGCGACGGGGAAGCCCGACGGCCGCACGATCGAGATCCAGCGCCTCATCGGCCGCTCGGTGCGCGGGGTCGTCGACCTGGAACGCCTGGGCGAGCGGACGATCTACCTCGACTGCGACGTCCTGCAGGCCGACGGGGGCACCCGCTGCGCGTCGATCACCGGCGCGTACGTCGCGCTCGCGCTCGCCGTCGAGCACCTGCTCGCCCAGAAGCTCCTGCGCCGCTCCCCGCTGACCGGCTCGGTCGCGGCCGTGTCCGCCGGGATCGTCGGCGGGGTCCCGGTCCTCGACCTCGACTACCCCGAGGACTCGACCGCCGAGGTCGACGCGAACGTCGTCATGACCGGTGAGGGCGGGCTCGTCGAGGTCCAGGCGACGGCCGAGGGCACCCCGCTCTCACGAGCGCACCTCGACGCGCTGCTCGAGCTCGCCGCGCTGGGCATCGAGCAGCTCCGCGCGGCGCAGGAGATGGCGATCGCCGTCGGCGCCGGAGGCCTCGCGGATGCGCCCGCCGGCGCGGGGGAGGCGGCATCGTGAGGCTCGTCCTCGCCACCCGCAACGCCCACAAGGCGCAGGAGTTCGAGCTGCTGCTGCCCGGCCACGAGATCGTCCCGCTCCCCGACCACGTCGTGCTCCCGCCGGAGACGGGGGAGACCTTCGAGGACAACGCCTTCATCAAGGCCATGGCCGCGGTGACGGCCCTCGACGTCCCCGCGATCGCCGACGACTCGGGCATCGTGTCCGAGGCGCTCGGCGGGCGGCCGGGGGTCTACTCGGCCCGGTTCGCCGGCCCCGACGCCACCGACGCCGAGAACCTCGCGAAGCTGCTCGCCGAGGCCCCCGCGGGCAGCGCGCTCGCCTACGTCTGCGCCCTCGTCTACGTCGACCCGTCCGACGGGACCGCGATCCCGTTCGAGGGGCGCTGCACCGGCGTCCTCGACGACCGCCCGCGCGGCGACGGCGGCTTCGGCTACGACCCGGCGTTCCGCCCGGACGACATCGCCGACGGGCGCACGATGGCGGAGCTCACCCCGGAGGAGAAGGCGGCCATCAGCCACCGGGGCCGGGCCGCGCGGGAGCTCGGCGCGTGGCTTGCGACCCGGTAGGCCCGCGGGTCGTCACGAGCGCGGCGCCGTCGCTCGGCGCCGCGGATGCCAGGGCGCCGCGGCGTCAGTCGGCGAGGTTGATCGCGGCCGCCAGCAACACCGCGCCGGTCACGGCGGCGTAGCCCTGGTACCCCGAGATGAGGCAGGCGACGGCGACGACGGCGCAGAGCGCGACCGTGAGCAGCCAACCGATGCGCCCGATGTCCACGCCTGGCATCCTCCCGCATCCCGATGACGGACGCGGTGCCCGCCCCGATCGCCCTGGCCTACCTCGCCACCCTGTCGGCCGACCTGCGGGCCGCGGTCGTCCTCGACGCCGGGGGCGCGATCCTCGCCGGTGACGCCGCGCTCGAGCCCCACGTCGCGCGGCTCCTCGCCGGGGCGCCGCCGGACGCCGCGCGGCAGACCCCGTACGGCGACGGGGCCCTCTTCGCCGCGCGCAGCGGGGCCCACGCGCTGGGCGTGGCCATGGGCCCGCAGGCCCTCGAGGCGGTCGTCATCCACGACCTCCTGGCCACCCTGGACGACCTGCGCGGCTGGTAGCGTCAGGGCCAGTGCAGGTGCGAATCATCCGGCCGGAAGGGCCTTTGTGACCAAGTCGGAGTTCATCGACCGGGTGGCCGCGCAGGCCGGCCTGGAGCGTCAGCAGGCCCTCGGGGCCGTCGACGCGGCGATCGCCGTCATCGAGTCCTCGCTCGCCGACGGTCAGGCCGTGACGCTCACCGGGTTCGGCAAGTTCCACGTCGCCCAGCGGGGCGCCCGCGCCGGCGTGAATCCGCGCACGGGCGAGGCGATGGTCATCGACGCCACGCGGATCCCGCGCTTCACCGCCGGCTCCGCGCTCAAGAAGGCGGTCCGGTCCTGACGGGGCCTGGCGCGCGGCCCCACTTCGGCGACCGCCTCGCGGCGGCCGTCACCGCACGGCACTCGCAGATCGTCCTCGGCCTCGACCCCGACCCCGCCCGCCTGTGGCCCGGGGCCGGCGACGCCGCGGCCGGCGCCGGCCACACGCGCACGCCCGCCGGGGCCGCCGCCGCCGCGGTCGAGGCCCACTGCCGGGCCGTCCTCGACGCCGTCGCCGACGTCGTCGTCGCCGTCAAACCGCAGCTCGCGTGCTTCGAGCGCCTCGGGGCGCCGGGCCGTGCCGCGCTCGGCCGCGTCACCGAGCACGCGCAGGCGGCCGGGCTCCTCGTCCTCGCGGACGCCAAGCGCGGCGACATCGACGTCAGCGCGCTCGCCTACGCCCAGTCGCTGCTCGGCACGACCGCGACCCCGTTCGGGGAGGTCGCCGGCCTCGGCGCCGACGCGATGACCGCGAGCCCGTACATGGGGACCGACACGATCGCGCCGCTGCTGCGGACCGCCCGCGCCGTGGGGGCGGGGGTCATCGTCCTCGTCCGCACCTCGAACCCGGGCGCGGCCGACTTCGAGGACCTCGAGCTCGCGTCCGGCGGCACCGTGTGGGAGGAGGTCGCCCGCCGCGTCGATGCGCTCGGTGAGCCCGGTCCCGAGAGCGGGCTCTCCGACGTCGGCGCCGTCGTCGGGGCCACCGCGCCGCAGCACGTCGCCCGCCTGCGGGCGATCATGCCGTCCACGCCGTTCCTCCTGCCGGGCGTCGGTGCCCAGGGCGGGAGGGTCGAGGACCTCGCCCCCGCGTTCGCGCCCGGCCCGGCGGGTGGCCTCATCACCGCCTCGCGGTCGATCGTCCGGGCGCACGAGGCGGACGGCGCCTCCGCCGATCCGGCGGCGGCAGCCCGCGCCGAGGCCGAGCGCCTACGCGCCGTCGCATGGGGGCTTGCATGAGCTTGCGCGCCGCGGCCCGCGGACTACATTCCCCTGCAGATGGCGTATCGCAGCCCTGCTCGCTTCCTGGCTCCGGCCGCGCTGATCGCCGCGGCGATCGCGGTCTACGCCCTCGTGCAGCCGACCATGGATTCGGGCTCCGCCTCGACGACGCTGCCGGCGGTGACGACCACCAAGACGCACAAGGTCTCGCCGAGCAGCCCGAGGCGCGCCAAGTCGTACGTCGTGAAGAGCGGGGACACGCTGTCGGGCATCGCGGAGACGACGGGGCTGTCGCTCGCGCACATCGAGGCGCTCAATCCCGGCCTGGACGCGAACACGCTCGCCGTCGGCCACACGCTGAAGCTCCGGCAGTAGCCCTGCGCGCCGCGGTCGCGGCGCTGCTCACGGTCGTGCTCCTCGGCGCGGCCCTGCGCCCGGCCGGCGCGCAGGCCGCCGCGGCGACCGCCGCCGCCGGGCCGCCCCCGATCGACGCGCCGGCCGCCGTGCTCATCGAGCCCGCGACGGGCGACATCGTCTACCAGCGGCGCGCGAACCAGCGACGGCCGATCGCCTCCACGACGAAGCTCATGACGGCGCTCGTCGCCCTGAAGCGGCTCTCGCTCGACGACGTCCTCGCCCAGGTCCCGTACGCGGCGGCGGGCGCCGAGTCGCTCGTCGGGCTCCGGACCGGCGAGCGGATGTCGGTACGGGACTACCTGCGCGGCCTGCTCCTCGCGTCGGGCAACGACGCCGCGGAGACGCTCGCGGTCCGGACCGGCGGCTCGCGCGCGGCGTTCGTGAAGCTCATGAACGCCCAGGCCGCCGCGCTCGGGCTCAGGAACACCCACTTCGAGACGCCGGTGGGGCTCGACACGCCCGGCAACTACTCCACGCCGGCCGACCTCGCGAAGCTCGCGCTCGTCCTCCGCACGTACGCCTTCTTCCGGGAGACGACCGACCGTCCCGACGCGACGCTGCGCGTGCGCGGCGGGCGCACGATCCGGGTCGTCAACCGCAACACGCTCGTCCAGCGGATCCCGTTCGTCAACGGCGTGAAGACCGGGCACACGAACCAGGCCGGCTACTGCCTCGTCGGGTCGGCGACCCGCGACGGCGTGACCGTCGTGAGCGTCGTCCTCGGGACCGGGTCCGAGGAGGCCCGCGACCGCAACTCGCTCCGGCTGCTCCGTTACGGGCTGCAGCGCTACCACGTGATCCCGGCCGTCAAGGCCGGCACGCCGCTCGCGAGCGCCGACGTCCGCTACCGCGACGGGCAGACGCTCGAGCTCGTCGCGTCCCGGACGGTCTCACGCACCGTCCGGCGGGGCCAGCGGCTGTTCACGAAGGTCGTCGGCGCGCCCAAGGCCGTCGAGGGCCCGCTCGCGAAGGGAGCACGGCTCGGCACGATCCTCGTGCGGCAGCGGGGGAGGACCGTGGACCGCGTCGCGCTCGTCGCCGCGCGGGCCGTCCCGGCGGCGACCGCCACCGAGCGCCTGTCGGACTACGGACGCCGCCCGGGGACCCTGCTGCTGCTCGGTGCCTTCCTGGGCGGTAGCCTCCTCCTGGTGCTGCTGCGCCGCCGCTCCCATCGCGGCGAGCACGGCGGCGCCGAGGCTGAGATCGCATGATCATCACCGTCACCCTCAACGCGGCCATCGACAAGTCGCTGTCGGTCCCGAGCTTCCGGCTCGGCCGCCGCCACCGCACCGTCGAACAGCGCACCATGGCCGGCGGCAAGGGCGTCAACGTCGCGCGGACGCTCAAGACGCTGGGCCAGCCGGTCATCGCGACGGGCTTCGCCGGCGGGCCGACCGGCACCCGCATCGTCGAGCAGCTCACCGAGGAGTCGATCCTCAACGACTTCATCCGCATCCGGGAGGATTCCCGGACGAACACCGCGGTGTACGACCCGACGAACGGCCAGCAGACCGAGATCAACGAGCGCGGACCCGCCGTCACCTCGAAGGAGATCGAGCTCTTCCGGGACAAGCTCCTGTACCTCGCCCGCGGGGCCGACATCGTCGTCATGGCCGGCTCGCTCCCGCGCGGCGTGGACACCGACTTCTACGCGCGGCTCGTCCGCGACCTCAAGCGGATGGACGTCCTGACCGTCGTCGACACCGACGGCGAGCCGCTGCGCCAGGCCGTCCGCGCCGAGCCCGACGTCATCTCGCCGAACGTCCTCGAGGCCGAGGAGCTCGTCGGCCACGAGTTCAACGACGAGGAGGACCGCGCCATCGCGGTCCGCGAGATGATCCAGCTCGGGGCGCGCGAGGCGCTCATGACGATGCCGGACGGCTGCATCGCGTCCATCCTCGAGCCGAACGGCGACCGGACGCTCTCCCGCGTCTGGATCGAGCCGCGCGAGGCGGTCGCCGCGGTCGGCTCCGGTGACGCCTTCCTGGCCGGCTACGTCGCCTCCCGCTACCAGGGCCAGGCCGCCGAGCAGGCGCTGCGCTTCGCCGTCGCCTGCGGCGCGGAGTCGACGAAGCGGCTCGGCGCCGGCCTCATCGAGCCGCGCGAGCTCGACCGGATCGTGGCCGAGACAGCGATCGAGCGCCTCACCACACCGGTCGAGGTCCCGTAGCGTGTGGGGAGGCGCTGCCCGGGCGTCGAGCGCCTCACCACGCCGGTCGAGGTCCCGTAGCGCCGGGGGAGGCGCTGCCCGGGCGTCGAGCGCCTCACCACGCCGGTCGAGGTCTCGTAGCGCGTTCGTTCCCGCGGGCGGCGTGCGGTGTCGTCCACGCCATACCTGCTCTAGGCCACACGCCGCCGGGCGTCCCGCTCGGCGAGCGCGCGGAGGTTCAGCAGCTGGCGGCGCATCATCACGAGGTCGCCGGCGCGGAGGGCCGCCAGGGCGGCACGGCCGACCGGGCCCGGCAGCGCCCGCGGCGCGTCGATCGCGATCCGGACGACGAGCCGGGACGCGTCCTCACCGCGCGGGGTGAGCGTGTAGCTCATCGCCATGCGGGGCAGGAGGGCCGAGCCGGGGGTGAGCACCGTGAGGTCGCGCCCGGGGTCGACGGCGGCGACCGTGAAGGCGATGAGGATGCGCTGCCCGGCGGCGAGCGGCGCCAGGCCCGGGGTGAGCTCGCGCGGCGACTGGCGCCCGAGGTTGTCGATCCAGTCGTAGCTGTAGGGGGCGACGCGAAGCTGCCCGAGCCAGGGCCAGACGCAGGCCGCAGGCGCCGCGATGTCCACCGCACGCAGCCAGATCTCGTCGGCGCCGGGGACGAGGGCGTCCGCCGTCGCCGGCAGGCTGCTCTCCCGCGGGTCGGATCCCCAGTGGGCGGCGAGCGGCGGACGCGTCATGCGGGGGGTACGGAGCGGCGGGCCCGGTGGCTTCCCGTCCAGGTCCGCTGATACCCTCCTAGAGACCTTGGGTTGCCGCCTCACAGGTCGCCGGATCCGTCGTTCCCCGACCCCGCCTGCGCGGGGTCTTTTCGTCATCGCCACAAACTGAGGATTTACCGCCATGGAGATCGAGATCGGGCGTGGGAAGAAGGCCCGCCGCGCATATGGATTCGACGACATCGCGATCGTGCCCTCGCGCCGCACACGCGACCCTGACGACGTCGACATCACCTGGAAGCTGGGCCCGTACCGCTTCGAGCTGCCGCTGCTCGCCTCCGCGATGGACGGGGTCGTGTCGCCCCGCACCGCGGGCATCCTCGGCAAGCTCGGCGGCCTCGGCGTCCTGAACCTCGAGGGCATCTTCACGCGTTACGAGAACGCGGAGGAGGAGCTCGAGCGCATCTCGCAGCTCCCGAAGGACGTCGCCACCCGGGAGATGCAGGCCATCTACCAGGAGCCGATCAAGCCCGAGCTCATCACGCAGCGCATCCGCGAGATCAAGGAGCAGGGCGTCGTCACCGCCGCCTCGCTGACCCCGCAGCGCGTCGCGCAGTACTACGAGCTCGCGCTCGAGGCCGGCCTCGACATCCTCGTCATCCAGGGCACGGTCGTCTCCGCCGAGCACGTGTCGATGACCTCGACGCCGCTGAACCTCAAGGAGTTCATACGCGAGGTCGGCATCCCGGTCATCGCCGGCGGCTGCGCGAGCTACCACACCGGCCTGCACCTCATGCGGACCGGCGCGGCGGGCGTCCTCGTCGGCGTCGGCCCCGGCGCGGCGTGCACGACGCGCGGCGTCCTCGGCGTCGGCGTCCCGCAGGCGACCGCGATCGCGGACGTCGCCGGCGCGCGCTCGACCCACATGCTGGAGACCGGCGAGTACGTCCAGGTCATCGCCGACGGCGGCATGCGCACCGGCGGCGACGTGTCCAAGGCGATCGCCTGCGGCGCCGACGCCGTCATGATCGGCTCGCCGCTGGCCCGCGCCTACGAGGCGCCCGGCCGCGGCTTCCACTGGGGCATGGCGACGTTCCACCCGACGCTCCCGCGCGGTGCGCGCGTGCAGACGGTCCAGAACGGCTCCCTCGAGGAGATCGTCATGGGCCCGGCCCACGAGAACGACGGCACGTTCAACCTCATGGGCGGCCTGCGCACCTCGATGGCCACCTGCGGCTATCAGGACATCGCCGAGTTCAACCGGGCGGAACTCATGATCGCCCCGGCGCTGCAGACCGAGGGCAAGCTCCTCCAGCAGTCGCAGGGCGTCGGCATGGGCTCGCGCGGCAGCGCCGTCCCGGCCCCGCGTCCGGCGGACGGCCCGGCGGAGAAGACCCCGGCCCTCGCGGAGACCTCCGCTTGAGCCACCCGGACAGCGTCGTCACGGCGTCGACCGCCGCCACCGAGCTGGCGGACGAGTCGGCGCCCGTCGACGTCCCCCGGGGCACCGACGAGGTCGTCGTCCTCGACTACGGCGGTCAGTACTCGCAGCTCATAGCCCGGCGCGTGCGCGAGTGCGGCGTGTTCAGCGAGCTGCTCCCGCACCACGTCGGGGCGGCCGAGGTCGCGCGGCGCAAGCCGAAGGGGCTCATCCTCTCCGGCGGGCCCGCATCGGTGTACGCGCCGGGCGCCCCGGCGCTCGACCCCGCGCTGCTCGAGCTCGGGATCCCGGTGCTGGGCATCTGCTACGGCATGCAGCTCGTCGCCCAGGCGCTCGGCGGCGACGTCCAGAGCGCCGAGGTCGGCGAGTTCGGCCGCTCGACGCTCACCGTCAACGAGCCGGGCCGGCTGCTCGCCGACCTGCCGCTCGAGCAGGCCTGCTGGATGTCCCACCGCGACACGGTCTACGCGCCGCCGCCCGGGTTCACCGCGCTCGCGTCGTCGACCGTCTCCCCGGTCGCCGCCTTCGAGTCCGTCGAGAAGGCGACGTACGGCATCCAGTTCCACCCCGAGGTCGTCCACACGCCGTTCGGGCAGGACATCCTCAAGCGCTTCCTCGGCGACATCTGCGGCTGCGACCTGACGTGGTCGGCCGCGAGCATCGTCGAGGACCAGATCCGCCTCATCCGCGAGCAGGTGGGGGACAAGAAGGTCATCTGCGGCCTCTCCGGCGGCGTGGACTCGTCCGTCGCGGCGCTCCTCGTGCACCGCGCGATCGGGGACCAGCTCACCTGCGTCTTCGTCGACCACGGGATGATGCGCAAGAACGAGGGCGACCAGGTCGTCAAGACGTTCCGCGACACCTTCAAGGTCCCGCTCGTCGCGGTCGACGCCGAGGATCGCTTCCTCTCCAAGCTCTCCGGCACGAGCGAGCCGGAGGCGAAGCGCAAGATCATCGGCACCGAGTTCATCCGCGTCTTCGAGGAGGAGGCGCTGAAGCTCGCCGAGGGCGGCGAGGGCGCGAAGTTCCTCGTGCAGGGCACGCTCTACTCGGACGTCATCGAGTCGGGCGGCGGCACCGGCGCCGCGACGATCAAGTCGCATCACAACGTCGGCGGCCTCCCCGACGACCTCGAGTTCGAGCTCGTCGAGCCGCTGCGCGCGCTCTTCAAGGACGAGGTCCGTGCCGTCGGCGCCGAGCTCGGCCTGCCCGAGCGCCTCGTCTGGCGCCAGCCCTTCCCGGGCCCGGGTCTCGCGATCCGCGTCGTCGGGGGCGAGGCGACGAAGGAGCGCCTGGACCTCCTGCGCGACGCCGACGCGATCCTGCAGGACGAGATCCGGAACGCCGGCCTCTACCGGGACCTGTGGCAGTCCTTCTGCGTCCTCCCGGACGTCCGCACCGTCGGCGTCCAGGGCGACGAGCGCACCTACGGCTACGTCGTCGTCATCCGCGCCGTCACCTCCGACGACGCGATGACCGCCGACTGGGCCCGCCTGCCCTACGACCTGCTGGAGCAGATCGCCGCGCGCATGATCGGCGAGCTGCGCGAGGTCAACCGCGTCGTGCTGGACATCACGTCCAAGCCGCCGGGCACGATCGAGTGGGAGTGAGCGGGCCGCAGGCCCGCTGATCGCGGCCTCCCCGCCCGCGGCCGCGTCCACGGCGTCCCCGCGCGCGTGGTCGAGGCGCGACGCGCGGCGGCCGACGGTCGCTCAGGAGTGTGCGTCCCAGGCCCTGAGGCTCGGGAGCGGGTCGACGGGCTCGCCGCCGGTGTACCACCCGGGCGCCGTCCAGAGCTCGAAGTGCAGGTGGCAGCCCACGGCGTCGCCGGTGTCCCCGACCTCGCCGATCGGCTCGCCGGTGTAGACGCTGTCGCCCTTCTTCACCGGCGAGGGCGCCTTCAGGTGCATGTACACGTAGTCGTCGCCCGTGCCGGCCCCGTCGATGACGACGTAGTTCCCGGCCCGGCTCTGGAAGCCCGAGAACTTCACCGTCCCGCCGCGCGCGGCGACGAGCGGCGTCCCGCACGCGGCGAAGACGTCCTGGCCCTGGTGCGTGTGGCCCGCCCGCCCGGCGCCGAAGCGCCCGACGCCCTCGGCGAACGTGTGCCTGCCGCGGATGGGGAACATGTCGCCGAGGAAGGTGAACGCGGGGGCGAGCGTGGGGGACGCCTGCGCGGCGGACGCGCCGGCGGCGTTCGGCAGCTGGATCTGGAAGCGGTAGCGCCCGTCGCGCTGGACGTTGCCGCCCACGACGCCGCCCCAGCTCGCGGACTGGACCGTCCCCCCGGCCCCGTCGAGCTCCCAGTGCCCGACGGAGACGCCGTCGGTCGCGCGGACGAGGTCGACGACGACGTGCTGGGGCGGGCCGTCGGGGATGAAGACGCTGACCGTCGCGCGGTGCGGGCCGCGGAAGAAGACCTTCTTGACGTCCACGCGGGCGGCGGGGGCTGCGGCGGCGGACGAGGCGCGGGTCGCGGAGGCGATCGTGATGCGCTTGCGCGTCGTGCGGGACGCGGCGCCGGCGGCGTCGAGCACCTGGACCGGCCCGGTCACGGCGCCGGCCGGGACGACGACGTCGACCGCGTCCGGGCTCACCGAGACGGCCGGGGCGGAGACCTCGTCGCCGGACGCCTTCGCGCCCGTGAAGACGACGGTCCTCGCGCCGTCCATGCCGTCCCCGGTCACCCGGACGATCCCGCCCGCGCGCACGATGTCGAGGCCGGCGCACGCCGTCCGGCAGGTGATGAGCAGCGGCTTCGGCGGGGTGGTGACCGCGGCCGGGGTTCCGACGTCGGTGACCCGCTGGGCACCGGAGGCGGCGGGAGCCGGCTTCGCGGCGCGGCCGGGGTCGGCGGACGCCCCGCCGCTGTTCTGGGCGAGGGCGGGGACGGCGAGGACCCCCGCGGCGGCGGCGCCGGCGAGCGCGCAGGCGGCGGCCGCGGCCAGGCGACGTGGGTCCAGCGGGGTAGGCGGCAAGCGGTACGACTCCTTGTTCGGTGCCTACGGGGTGAGCTGACGGGCTCGCGCGGTCAAGGTCCGCGCTACCGGATTCACATCCGGATTCGCCCCTGGAGCCTGGGCTCCTTTGGGTCCCCCGCTCCCCTCCCGGCGGCATGGGAGGGGACTCGGCAGTCATGGATTGCGCTGGCAGGATACCCTGTGCGCAGGAAGGCCTGTCCCGGCTGCGCGTCACAGCGCGCCTGGAGGCGCTCCGTCGCTACACTCCACCGCCGCCGCGCGCCGACAGCGCGGCCACACAAGCCGTGAAGACCTACGTCGCAAATCCAACTGACCGTGAGCGCAACTGGGTGCTCGTCGACGCCAACGGGCAGACGCTCGGACGCCTCGCGACCCAGATCGCCGACGCGCTGCGCGGCAAGCGCAAGCCGGAGTACACCCCCCACGTGGACACGGGTGACTTCGTCGTCGTCATCAACGCCGAGAAGATCAGCGTGACGGGCAACAAACGCGCCGAGAAGCGGTACTACCGCCACTCGGGCTACCCGGGCGGGCTGAAGTCCCGCACCCTCGAGGAGATGCTCGAGCGTCGCCCCGAAGAGGTCATCCGCATCGCGGTGAAGGGCATGCTGCCGCGCAACCGGCTGGCCCGTAAGCAGATCACGAAGCTCAAGGTCTACGCCGGCGCGGAGCATCCGCACGCCGCGCAGAGCCCGACCCCGATGGAGATCAAGTCCTGATGGCTGACGAGACGCCGAACGAGCAGGTCCCCGAGGAGACTCCGGAGGCCGTCGCCCCCGAGGCGCCCGCCGAGGAGACCCCTGCCGCCGAGGAGGCCGCGCCCGCGGCTGACGAGACCCCCGTCGCCGAGGCGCCCGCCGCCGAGACGCCCGAGGCGGAGGCCGACGCCGACGCCGACGCCGAGGGTGTCGAGGAGATCGAGGACGACGAGGAGGAGGTCGACGAGACCCCCCGCGTCAAGCCCGCGATCCCCGGCATGGACCTCGAGGTCGACATCGTCCGCGAGGGCGAGGACGCGCTCGGCCGCGAGACGCTGTACGACGAGGACGGCGAGGAGATCATCCAGGACGACGACGACAGCGATGTCATCGACGACCAGCCGATCGTCGCGAACGTCGACCTGTCCGCCGACGCGCGCTACCGCGCGACCGGCAAGCGCAAGACCGGCGTCGCCCGCGTGATCCTGAAGCCGGGCACCGGCGTCTACACGATCAACGGCAAGGACCTGAACGACTTCTTCCCGCGCGTCACGCTGCAGCGGAACATCCGCCAGCCGCTGGAGACCGTCGGGTACGAGGACCGTATGGACGTCATCGCGACGATCCACGGCGGCGGCGTCTCGTCGCAGGCCGGCGCCCTGCGCCACGGCATCTCCAAGGCGCTGCTCGAGGCCGATCCGAACCTCCGTGGCGAGCTTAAGCGCCGCGGCTTCCTGACGCGTGACGCGCGCGTAAAGGAGCGCAAGAAGGCCGGCCTCAAGAAGGCCCGTAAGAAGCCGCAGTTCTCGAAGCGCTAGTCCGACTTCGTCGAAATGGAACTGCCACGGCAGCTCCCAGGGGGTCCGCCGCGCCGGAAGGCAGTTCCGGGCGCGGCGGTTCCGGGCGCCGGCCTGCCGCAGATGGGGTCGGTGCATCGATGACGCGCAAGTTGTTCGGGACCGACGGGGTCCGCGGGGTCGCCGGCGAGGTGCTCACCGCGGAGCTCGCGCTCGCGCTCGGGCGGGCGGTCACGCTCGCGGCCGACGCCCGGCAGGGTGGGCGGGTCCGCGCTCTCGTCATCCGCGACACGCGGGAGTCGGGGGAGATGCTCGAGGCGGCCCTCGCCGCCGGGGTCACGAGCGCCGGCGGGGAGGTCCTCCTCGGCGGCGTCCTGCCGACGCCCGCCGCCCCGCTGCTCATCCGCCGCTACGGCTTCGACGTCGCCGCGGTCATCTCGGCGAGCCACAACCCGTACGCCGACAACGGCATCAAGTTCTTCGGCGCCGACGGGCTGAAGCTCACCGACGCCACCGAGGCCCGCATCGAGGAGCTCCTCGAGGAGGACGCGGCGGCCACGCGCGTCGCGCCCGACGGGGGCATCGGCCGGGTGCGGACGCTCCACGGCACGCAGGAGGACTACCTGCGCGAGCTGCACGTCCGCTTCCAGCACCTCGACCTCCGCGGCGTCGACGTCCTGCTCGACTGCGCGCACGGCGCCACCTACCGCGTGGCCCCGGAGATCTTCCGCCGCCTCGGGGCGACCGTGCACGTCATGGCCGACGAGCCCGACGGCCGCAACATCAACGACGGCTGCGGCTCCACGCACGTCGCCGCGCTCGGCGAGGCCGTCGTCGCGGGCGGCCACGCGATCGGCTTCGCCTTCGACGGGGACGGGGACCGCGTCCTCGCCGTCGACCGCACCGGCGCCGTCGTCGACGGCGACGAGCTCATCGCCCTCGCCGCCCTCCACCTCCGCCGCCAGGATCGCCTGAAGGGCGGCGGCGTCGCCGTGACGGTCATGACGAACTACGGCTTCCACTCCGCGATGCGGGCCGCGGGGATCGAGGTCGCGACGACGGGCGTCGGCGACCGCTACGTCCTCGAGGAGCTCCGCAGCCGCGACTGGGCCCTGGGCGGCGAGCAGTCCGGCCACATCATCGACATGGGCTTCGTCCCGTCCGGTGACGGCATCGCGAGCGCCCTGCTCACGCTCGAGGCGCTCGACGGGGGCGACCTCGCCGACCGCAGCGGCATGGAGAAGCTCCCGCAGAAGCTCGTCAACGTGAAGGTGGGGGATCGGGACGCGGCGATGACCGACACCGCGCTGCTCGCCGCCGTCGACGCGGAGTCGGCCGGGCTGGACGGTCGCGGCCGCGTCCTCGTCCGCCCCTCCGGCACCGAGCAGCTCGTCCGCGTCATGGTGGAGGCGCCGACCGCGGAGGAGACCGACGACGTCTGCGCCCGCCTCGTCGCCCTGGTGCCCGGCGCCCTCGGCTGAGCCGATGAGCGTCGGCATCGGACTCGACCTGCTGGACATCGATCGCCTCGAGCGTGCGCTGGCCCGCCGGCCCGGCCTCGCCGATCGGCTCTTCACCGCGGGCGAGCAGGCGTACGCCGCCCGCCGCGCCCGGCCCGGCCAGCACCTCGCCGCCCGCTTCTGCGCCAAGGAGGCCGTGACGAAGGCCCTGTCGCTCGACGTCTTCCGCCCGCTCGAGATCGAGGTGCGCGGGGGCGGCAGCGCGGAGGTCGGGATCATGCTCAGCGGGGAGACGGCGAAGGCCGCCGCCGCCCGCGGGCTCGACGTCCGCGTCTCGCTGACGCACACGCCGACGACCGCCGGCGCCGTGGCGATCGCGCACGAGGCTCCCTCGCCCGAACTGGAAGGCTCCGCATGACGCTCCCCGAATGGCTCGCCCCACTCCCCGGGTCCGCGGCGATGCGCGCCGCCGACGCCGCGACGATCGAGGCCGGGACGCCGGGCCTCGCGCTCATGGAGCGCGCCGGCAGTGGCCTCGCGATGCTCGCGAACCACATCATCCCCGAGGGCCCGATCGCGGTCGTCTGCGGCAAGGGCAACAACGGCGGGGACGGGTTCGTCGCCGCGCGCCTGCTCCACGGCGCGGGCCGCGAGGTGCGCGTCTTCACGACGGCCGCCCGCGAGGACTCCCAGGGCGACGCGGCCGAGAACCTCGCGCGGCTCTCCGAGCAGCCGCGGCCGTTCGACCTGCAGTCGCTCGACGGCTGCGCCGGGGTGATCGACGCCATGCTCGGCACCGGCGTGACCGGGGAGCCGCGCGGCGCCGTCGCCCGCGCGATCCGGATCCTCACCGCCTCCGGCCTGCCGGTCGTCGCCTGCGACATCCCCTCGGGCGTCGACGCCGACACCGGCGCCGTCCCCGACCCGGACACCGTCGTGCACGCGGTGGCGACCGTGACCTTCGCGGGCGCGAAGCCCGGCCTCTGGATCGCCCCCGGCAAGGGCTGCGCGGGCGCGGTTCACGTCGTCGACATCGGGGTGCGGGCGGACCGCGACGCCATCGTCGGGCTCATCACGGACGACGAGGTGCTCGAGGCGCTGCCGTCACGGGCCGCGGAGTCCACGAAGTTCACCGCCGGGCACGTCGTCGTCGCGGGCGGCTCCCGCGGCCTCACCGGCGCGGTCTGCCTCGCCGCCGAGGGGGCGATGCGCGCCGGGGCGGGCTACGTCATCGCGTGCGTCCCGGCGAGCCTCGAGGCGATCTTCGAGGTGAAGCTCACGGAGGTCATGACCCGGGCGCTCCCGGACGACGGCGGCACGCTCGTCCCGCGCGCGGCCGGCCCGATCGTCGAGGCGGTCACCGCCCGCGGCGGGGTCCTCGTCCTCGGCGGCGGCGTCGGCCGCACCGACGGCGCCCTCGCGTGCGTCCGCGAGGTCGCGCTGACGTCCCCCCGCCCGCTCGTCCTCGACGCCGACGGCCTCGCGGCCTTCGCCAAGGACGCCGACGCCCTCGCCGCCCGCAGCGCCCCGACGATCCTCACCCCGCACACCGGCGAGCTCGCCCGGCTCCTCGGCCGCACGAGCGACGAGGTCGAGCTCACGCGCCTGGCCAGCGCGCGCGAGGTCGCCCTCCGCAGCGGCGCGATCGTCGTCCTCAAGGGCGACGACACGCTCGTCGTCGATCCCGGCGGCCCGGTAGCGGTGAGCGAGGGCGGTGCTCCGGGCCTTGCGACCGCCGGGACGGGCGACGTCCTCGCGGGCGTCGTCGGTGCCTGCCTCGCGGCGGGGCTGGAGCCGTGGCACGCCGCGTGTGCCGCCGTCAGGGCCCACCTGCTCGCCGGCCGCCGCGCCGCCTCGCCGCACGGGCCCGACGGGGTCGTCGCCTCGGACATCGTCGCGGCCCTCCCGGGCGCGATCGCGAGCGCACGGTACGCTGGGCGCCAATGACCGAGAGCAGCACGATCACCGTCGCCGACATCATGGACGCCGAGCCGCTCTCGGTCGCGCCGGACACCGACGTGGAGACCGTCGTCCGGACCCTGAAGGAGCAGGAGCTCCCCGGCGTCCCCGTCGTCAACGAGGTGGGCCGGCTCGTCGGCATCGTCACCGAGGCGGACCTCATCATCGGAGGCGACGACGGCGACCTGCACCTCCCGCACTACATCGAGCTCTTCGGCGGCGTCATCTACCTCGAGTCGCTCAAGAAGTACGAGGAGCGGCTGCGCAAGGCCTTCGCCGGCACGGCGGCGGACATGATGACCAAGGACCCCGACACGATCGGCCCGGAGGCCACCGTCCAGGAGGCCGCGAAGCTCATCTCCCGCTCCGGCCACAACCGCATCCCGGTCGTCGAGCACGGCCTGCTCGTCGGGGTCGTCACGCGCATCGACGTCCTGCAGGCGCTCGCCGGGGAGTAGCGCCGGCGATGGCCCGCGCGGTCGCGCGCGTCGACCTGGACGCCGTCGCCCACAACGTCCGGACGCTCGCCGCGGCGGCGTCCGGCGCGCGCCTGTGCGCTGTCGTGAAGGCGAACGCCTACGGTCACGGCGCCGAGGCGTGCGCGCGGGCGGCGCAGGCCGCGGGCGCGGACTGGCTCGCCGTCGCCGGGGCCGCGGAGGCCGCCTCGCTGCGCGAGGCCGGCGTCGGGGGACGGCTGCTCGTCATGGGCTCGCTCGACGACGAGGACCTCGGTCTCGCCCTCGCCGCGGACGCGGACATCGTCGTCTGGGACGAGGCGTTCCTCGCCGCGCTCCCGTCGACCGCCCGGGTCCACGTGAAGCTCGACAGCGGGATGGGGCGCCTCGGCACCCGCGATCCGGTGCTCGCGACCCGCCTGGTCGAGCAGGCGGGGGCGCGCCTCGCGGGCGCGATGACGCACTTCGCGACCGCCGACGACCGCGCCGACCCCTTCATGGACGAGCAGCTGCAGCGCTTCACCGCCTGGGTCGGGCCGCTGCGGGCGGCGCGCCCGGAGCTCGTCGTCCACGCCGCGAACTCCGCCGCGATCCTCCGCGAGCCCGCGGCGCACTTCGACATGGTCCGGCCGGGCGTCGCGCTCTACGGCCTGGACCCCTTCGGGGAGGACGCGGCCGCCGCCGGCCTGCGGCCGGCGCTGGCGCTCGTCAGCCACGTCGCCGCCGTGAAGCGGTGCCGGGCGGGGGAGAGCACGGGGTACGGCCGCCGCTTCGTCGCCGACCGCGACACCGTCCTCGCGACCGTCCCCGTCGGCTACGGGGACGGCTGGCGCCGCGCCACGACCGGCCGGGCGGACGTCCTGGTGGGCGGGACCTTCCGCCCGCAGGTGGGCACGGTCAGCATGGACAACATCACCGTCGACCTCGGGCCCGCCGGCCTCGACGAGGTCGCGGTGGGGGACGAGGTCGTGCTCGTCGGGCCGGGGCTGAGCGCGGAGGAGGTCGCCGCGCGCAGCGAGACGATCAACTACGAGGTGACGACGGCGCTGCTGCCGCGCACCGCGCGCGCCCACCATCGCTCCGGGATCCCGGCCGGATGAGCGTGGCGCTCGACGCGGTCCGCGCGGCGCTGCGCGGCGAGGCGGCGTGGCTCGTCGGCGGCGCCGTCCGCGACCGGCTCATGGGCCGCCCCCTCGGGGACATCGACGTCGTCGTCGCGGGTGACGTCCGCGCGGCCGCGCGGCACCTCGGGCTGAGCGCCGGAGGGCCCGCCTTCCCGCTCAGCGACGAGTTCGGCGCGTGGCGCGTCATGGGTCCGGACCGCGCCTGGCAGGTGGACCTCTGCCCGCTGCGCGACGGCTCGATCGAAGCGGATCTCGGGCTGCGCGACTTCACGGTCAACGCGATCGCCGAGCCGCTCGGCGGCGGACCGCTGCTGGACCCCCACGACGGGGCCGGCGACCTCGCGGCGCACCGCCTGCGGATGGTGGACCCGCGCGCCTTCCCCGACGATCCGCTGCGGGTGCTGCGGCTCGCGCGCTTCGCCTGCGAGCTCGGGCTCGCCCCCGACGCGGCGACCGTCGCCGAGGCCCGCGCCCACGCCCCGGCACTCGAGCGCGTCGCCGGCGAGCGGATCCTCGCGGAGCTCACCCGCGTCGTGTCCGCGCCGACCGCCCTGGAGGGCCTGGAGCTCATGGAGGCGCTCGGCGTGACCGCGGCCGTCCTCCCGGAGCTCTCCGCGCTCGCCGGCGTCACCCAGAACCGCTTCCACCATCTCGACGTCTACGACCACACACTCGCGGTGCTCCAGGCCGTCATCGACCTCGAGGACGACCCCGCCCCGCACGTCGGGGACGAGCACGCCGCCGCGGTTCGCGCGCATCTCGCGACGCCGCTCGCCGACGAGCTCACCCGCGGCCAGGCCCTGCGCTTCGGCGCCCTGCTGCACGACATCGCCAAGCCGCCCACGCGCACCCTCCACGAGAACGGCTTCGTCGGCTTCCCCGGCCACGACACCGGCGGCGCCGACCTCAGCCGGACGATCCTCACCCGGCTGCGCGCGAGCGAGCGCACGCGCGCCCACGTCGCCGACCTGACGCGCCACCACCTCCGGCTCGGGTACCGCGTGAAGGAGCGGCCGCTGGACGCCCGCGGGCTCCACGCCTACCTCCGCGCCTGCGACCCCGTCCAGGTCGACGTCACGCTCCTGTCCGTCGCCGACCGCCTCGCCACGCGCGGCGACAACGCCGCCCCCGCGATCGCCGCGCACCTCGAGCTCGCGCGGCAGGTCATCGGGCCGGCCCTCGCCTGGCCGGCGTGGCGCGCGCAGCCGCCGCTCGTCCGCGGGGACGTCCTCGCCCGCGAGCTCGGCATCACGCCCGGACCGGCCCTCGGGCCGCTGCTCGCCGCCATCGACGAGGCCCGCTACGCCGGCGAGGTCGCCGACGAGGCCGGCGCCGTCCGCTACGCGGCGGGCGTGCTCGCCGAGGGCTGACCGGCCCCGGCCGGGCCGGGGCGGCCGAGGGTCCGGGCGAGCCGCCGCACGACGCCGTCGCAGACGCGCACGCAGTCCGCCACCGTCTCGTACACGACGTTGTCGGGCACGTCGGTCGGCCAGTGGTAGTTCGCCGGCAGCCGGTACTCGTTCATCGAGCCGATCATCACCGACGGGTAGCCCGCCTTCAGCGCGATGAGGCCGTCGGTCGCGTTGCGCAGGCGCAGGCCCCGGCTGAGGCTCACGCCGCGCTCGGCAGCGACGTCCGACACGAGGTCCTTGAAGGCGGCCGGGTACTCGCGCATCCGGATCATGCCCTCGCCCTCGATCTGCAGCAGCTGGGGCGACCCGACGGTGTCCACGCAGATGACGTGCGTGCGCTCGGGCGGCAGCGCGGCGAAGTGGCGCCGCGCGAACGCCTGCATCCCCTCCATGAAGCTCTCCTCCGATCCGGTCGAGAGCAGGATGATGCGTAGGCCCTCGACCGGCTGCTCCTTCAGCGTCCGGGCGACGCCGAGGAGCGTCGCGACGCCCGTGAGGTTGTCGTTCGCGCCGCTCACGGTCGAGCGCGAGCCGATCTCCGCCATGACCGCGGCGACGGCGGTGCTCACGACCGCGCCGAGGACCTGCACGCCGCGGCGCCCGGTGAGCGCGCCGAGCGCGACGAGCAGCGGCCCGCCGAACACGGGGAACATCACCGGCGGGGTGTCGTCGGAGAGCTCGAGCAGCTGCGGCCAGCGGTCCCCGACGAACTCGCCGGCCCCCGGGTGGAAGAGGAGCGACCAGTGGGCGGCGTCGTGGTGGGCGACGATGAGGACGGTCTGGTCGGCGTCCGGGTCGCCGAGCGTCGCGACGACGTTGTGGGTGTCGTGATGGGGGAGGACGGCCCGGCGGAAGGCGAGCCGGCCCCCGGAGATGTCGTCGAAGATGCCGGCCGCGGCGGCGGCGCCGACGGCGAGCGCCGCGCCGCGGCCGCGCCGCAGGCCCGCGAGGCCGGCCGCCCCCGCCATGAGCCCGAGCGGCCACCAGTAGCCGCCGTGCGCGCGCTCGCGCTCGACGCGGACGGTCGCGCCCTCGGCGCGCAGGGCCTCGGCGATCCAGAACGCGGCGTCCCTCTCGCCCGGTGAGGCCGACGGGCGGTCCATCGCGCCGAGGTGCCGGACGGTCTTCTCGAGCAGCGCGGCGTCGGGCTCGGGCGGGCGGGTCGGGGTGGCGGTCGTCACGGAGCTGAGGCTACCGCGCGGTCCCGACCGCCCCGCATAGACTCCCCGCCATGGCCGACCTGTCCCCGCCCACGCACACCGAGGCCGACTGCATCTTCTGCAAGATCGTCGCCCGTGAGCTGCCCGCCTTCGTGCTCGAGGAGGACGAGCACACGCTCGCCTTCATGGACATCAACCCCGGCACGCGCGGCCACGCGCTCGTCATCCCGCGCAACCACAGCCAGGACCTCCTCACCGTCCCGGAGGCGGACCTCACGGCGACCGTGCTGGCCGCCCAGCGTCTCGCCGGGCGCATGAAGGAGCGCCTCGGCTGCGACGGCGTGAACCTCCTGAACTGCTGCGGCGCCGACGCCTGGCAGACCGTCTTCCACCTTCACATCCACGTCATCCCCCGCTACCGCGACGACCCCGACCGCGACCCGCTGCGCCTCCCGTGGATCCCCGCGCCCGGCGACATGGACGACATCAAGGCCGTCGCGCAGGAGCTCACCGCATGAGACAGCCGGTCACCCTCACCACCGACGGGCCGCTCGCCGTCATCACCCTGACGGCTCCGCCGCTGAACCTCTTCGACCAGGCGCTCATCGACTCCCTCTCGCAGGCGGTCCACCAGGTCGCGGCCGAGCATCCGCGCGGCCTGCTCATCAACGCCGAGGGCCGCGCCGTCTCCGGCGGCGTGGACGTCCACCTCTTCGACGGCCTGACGCCCGATCAGGGCGGGAAGCTGTGGGACGACCTGCTGGCGCTCATCCACACGGTCGAGGACTTCCCCTTCCCGACGGTCTTCGCCGCCCACGCGCTGTGCCTCACCGCGGCGTTCGAGCTGAGCCTCGCCTGCGACCTGCTGCTCGCCGCGGAGAAGGCGAAGTTCGGCCTCGTCGAGATCGTCGTCGGCCTGACGCCGTCGATGGGCGGGCCGCAGCGGCTGGCCGAGCGCGCCGGCCCGGCCCGCGCGCGCGAGCTCGTCTACACCGGCGAGCTGTACCCGGCCGCGACGCTCGAGCAGTGGAACGTCGTCAACCGGGTCCTCCCGGACGAGGGCTTCGCGGAGGCCGCCCACGCCTTCGCGCTGAAGATCGCGAACGGGCCGACCCTCGCCCACGCGGCGACGAAGCGCCTCGTCCGCGAGCAGCTGAACGGCGGTGCCCGGGCGGCGGACGCCATCGTCGCCGAGACGTCGGGGCCGCTGTTCGGGTCCGAGGACCTCAAGGGCGCGGTGCGCTCGTTCCTCGACGAGGGCCCCGGCAAGGCGACGTACACCGGCCGCTGAGCCGGAGCGGCAGCGGACCCCACCGCATGGGTGGGCTTCGCTGCCGGTGCCAGGCGCACGGCCCCTTGCAGCGGGCCGAGGCCGCCGGGGCCGCCTCGTATGATCGGGCGCATGTCCGTCCGCGCGCCATCCCGCCCCGCGCTCGCCGTCGCGGCCCTCGGGTCTGCGGCCGCGCTCGCGGCGACGGCCGCGCTCGCGGCCACCCCGGGCGCCCCGGTCGTCGCGACCGAGAAGGCCGGCGACGCGGCGGCGAGCGCCCCGGACCTCACCCGGGTCTCGCTCCGGCGCAGCAGCGACGGGCGCCTGCGCGCCGGCATCACCCTCGCCGCGAACCTTCCGGAATCGGCGCTCGTCGCGACGTCGGGCCCGCCCGGATCCGTCTGCCTCCGGCTCTACACGGCCGCGACGCCCGGCGTCCTGCCGCCCGACTTCCTCGTCTGCGCGACCCCGGACGCGAAGGGCAGGACGCTCCGCGGCACCGTCATGGCCGAGCAGGTGAACGCCCTGCCCAAGCGCCTTGGCAGCGCCGTGGTCACGCGGCCGAGCAGGCGCTCGATCGTCCTGCGCTTCAGCCAGAGCGTCATCGGCAGGCCGCCCGTCATCCAGTTCGCCGCCGAGGCGACCCGGGCCGGCTGCGTCCGCCTCGGCTGCGTCGACACGCTTCCGGACGCGCCCGCGACGAAGAAGCTCATCCTGCGCCTCGAGGCGCCGCCCGAACGCTGACCGTCAGTAGCCGTAGCGCCGCAGCCCGCGCGCGGCGAGCGTCCCGAGCACCGCGATCATCCCCGCGAGAGCGACGAAGGCCGGCCACGTGTGCTGCCACTCGACCCCGCCGATGAAGCCCTGGCGGACGCCCTCGAGGACGTGGGTCACCGGGTTGATGTCGGATGCCGTCCGCAGCCAGTCGGTGAGCAGCGGCTTCGGCGCGTAGGAGGTCGTGAAGAGCACGCCGATGAACGACGCGATCTGCATGAGCGGGGCGGCCTGCTGGGTGCGGAAGCGCAACGCGATCGTGATCGAGAAGCACGCCATCACGCAGGCGAGGCCCATGACGAGGAGCGCCGCGATGAGCAGGCCGGTCACGGTCGGGACCGGCACGCCGAGCGCGAACGCGACGACGAGCAGGAAGGTCCCCGGCATGAGCGCCCGCAGCGCGGCGCTCGCCACGACCCCCGCGAGCAACGTCGCGCGCGGGGCGGGGCAGAGGAGCAGGCGGTCGAACCAGCCGCCCTCGATGTCGCGGGCGAGGTTCACGCCCGTCGCCGCGCCGGTGAAGCCTGCGCCCTGCAGGAGCCCGACCGGGACGATGAACGTGCGGAAGTCCGCGTGGTAGCCGCCGAGGCCGGACGCCTTGCCGAAGACGCTCGAGAGACCGAGCATGAAGATCGTCGGCGCGAGGACGCCGGGGATCGCGGCCCCGGGGACACGCGAGATCTCGTTCAGGGCCCGGCGCACGAGGGCGCCGATGACGGTGACGCTCCGGCTCATGCCTCACGCAGCCTTCCGCGGAGGGCGAGCAGGGCGATGCCGCAGGCGCCGCCGACGACGAGGACCGCGGCGACGATCCCCTCGGTGACCGACGTCGCGCCGACGCCCTGGATGATCGGCGTGCGCATGCCGTCGGCGATGTAGCTCAGCGGGTTGGCCCGGGCGACCGTGTCCACCGGGCTCGAGAGGAGCTTGCGCGGGAAGAAGGCGCTGGACGCGAAGAGGACGACGAGCACGAGCGGGAAGATGCCCTGCACCGTCGATGCGTTCTTGGCCCGCAGGGCGATGGCCTGCCCGATGGCGCCGAAGCCGACGCCCGCCACGACCCCGATGAGGTACACGACGAGCACCCCGCCGACGCCGCCCTGGACCGACGCCCCGAACACGAAGCCGAGGACGAGGAAGTAGGTGATCTGGCCGGCGGCGACGACGCTCGTCGCGAGCAGCCGGCCGAAGACGAGCGCGACGCGGGGGATGGGGGAGGCGACGAGGCGGTCGAAGAAGCCACCCTCGATCTCGAGCGCCGTCGCGATCCCGGTGGCGACCCCGCCGATGAGCAGCGACTGGGTCATCGCGCCGGCCAGCTGGAAGTCGAGGAACCCGCTGACCTTCGGGAAGCCGGGCAGCGCCGTCGTCCGCGTCAGGCCACCGACGTTCACCGCGAGGAACATCGACGGGAAGAGCACGAGCGGGGCGATGAACTGCGGGCGCCGGAGCGTCCCCCGGAGCGAGCGCCGGGCGAGGGCCCAGACGACACGGAAGAAGAAGGGGTCCACGGCTACACCGTCGCCGCGCCGGGCGCCGGGGCGGCGCCCGCCCCCTCGAGGTGGCTGCCGGTCCGGGCGGCGAAGACGTCGTCGAGCGACGGCTCGACGAGCTCGACGCGGCCGACGACGATCCCGGCCTCGTCGAGGGCACGGATGACGGGGGCGATGGCCCGGGAGCCCTCGAGCACGCCGATCGACAGGTCGACGCCGTCCGCGGGGGAGGCGGCGACCTCGCCGAAGCCGGCGAGGACCTCGCGCGCCCGGCCGACGTCGGCGTCGCCGTCGAAGCAGAGGTCGAGGTGCGGGCGCCCGACCTCGGCCTTCAGGGCCGCGGGCGTCCCCTCGGCGACGATCTTCCCGGCGCTGATGATCCCGACGCGGTCGGCGAGCTGGTCCGCCTCCTCGAGGTACTGGGTCGTGAGGAAGACGGTGGTCCCGTCGTTCTTCAGCCGGCGGACCTCGTCCCACAGGGTCGCGCGGCTCGTCGGGTCCAGGCCGGTCGTCGGTTCGTCGAGGAAGAGGACCTCCGGGGCGTGGATGAGCGCCATTGCGAGGTCGAGGCGGCGCTTCATGCCGCCCGAGTAGGTCCCGACGCGGCGGTCCTGGGCGTCGCTCAGACCCACCCGCGCGATGAGGTCCTCCGCGCGCGCGTGGACCTTCTTCGCCGGGATCCCGTGCAAGGTCGCCTGCAGCTCCATGAGCTCGCGGCCGGTCATGAGGAGGTCCAGCGCGGCCTCCTGGAGAGCGACGCCGATCTTCCGGCGGACCTTCTGCGGCTCGCGGGCGACGTCGAATCCGGCCACCGTCGCGCGTCCGCCGGTGGGGCGCAGGAGCGTGACCAACATCCGGACCGTCGTGGTCTTCCCGGCGCCGTTGGGCCCCAGGAAGCCGTACACCTCGCCCGGCTGGACCTGCAGGTCGATGCCGTCGACGGCCATCAACCCGCTCCGGTACTTCCGTTCCAGTCCTGACACCTCGATCGCCACCATGCGCGCAGGGTACAGGTACTTGCATGCGCAACCGGTTCCGCCCCGCGAGCGCAACTCCGGGGCCCGCTGGTGTTCAATAGGCGTGATGAAGCGCTCTCCGAAATCCCTGCTCGCCGTCGCGGGCGTCGCGACGGCCGGCATCCTCGCCCTCCCGGCGATGGCCGCCACGCCGGCCACGATCTCCGAGGTCGGTGACGCCGGCGGGGACGTCGTCCCGTCGTGCCCGTCGCCGCCGTGCAAGGCCATCCCGCGGACGACCGGCTACCAGGTCAAGGTCGGTGACGCGAGGGCCGTCGACGTCGTGCAGGCCGACGGGCGCATCGTGGCGTGGACGATCACGCTCTCCAAGCCCGGGCCCAAGCAGACGGCGTTCTTCAACCAGAACCTCGGCGGGGAGGCCCAGGCCCAGCTCACGATCCTGCGCCCGGGCCACAAGCTCTACGCGCGCGTCATCGCTCAGGGCGAGCCCGTGAAGCTCACGCCGTACTTCGGTCAGAAGACGACGTTCGCGCTGCAGAAGTCGATCCCGGTGAAGAAGGGGTACATCATCGGCATCACGGTCCCGACGTGGGCGCCCGCGCTCTCGCTCGGTCAGCCGGGGACGACGTCGTGGCGCGCCTCCCGCGGCAAGGGCGAGTGCAACAACTTCGACACGCAGAGCGCGCAGACGAGCACGAACAACGTGACGCGCTTCTACTGCCTCTACCGCACCGCCCGGCTCGCCTACAGCGCGACGATCGTGGCGGACCCCAAGCCGGCGTCGTAGAGGCCGGCCGCGGCGGGGCCGGGACGCGGGCCGGGCCCGCGTCCGGCGTCAGCCGCCCGGGCAGGCTCCCGGGTTGTCCTTGCAGAAGGTGCTGAAGCCGCCGGCGTCGGCGCCGCCGCCCGTGGCTCCCGTCCCGGTGCCGGTGCCGGTCGTGTCGCCGGTCGTGCCACCCGTTGCGCCGCCGGTCCCGGTCGCGCTCGCCCCGCCGCCGGTCGCGGCGCTGCCGCCCCCGGTGCCGGTCGCGGCGCTCCCCGTGCCGGTTGCGGCGCCGGGGTCGGTACCGGCCGCCGCGCCACCCGTCGTGTCGGGGACCGAGGTCGAGTCGGTGGCGGTCGTGTCCGTGCTCGTGGCGTCGGCGCTCGTCGTGTCGGTGCTCGTCGCCGACGTGGAGCCGGCCGCCGACGCGGTGGCCGCCGCGGGCGCCAGGCTCGAGTTGCTGGGCGGGAGGAGGACCGGGAGGTTCTTCGGGACGACGTCCCCGGTCGGGGTGCTCCCGCCGCAAGCGCCCACACCGGCGGCGAGCGCGAGGGCGCTCAGCACGGCGGCGGCAGGGCGGGGCCGGAGCATCCGAGCCTCAGTGCGCGTGGATCGGGCCCATCCGCCGGCCGCAGGTGGGGCACTCGTTGAGGTCGCGCTGAGCCATCTGGTCGCACCAGGGGCAGAAGCGCAGGTTCTCGACGGCCCACGGCAGGTTCGAGTCGGACGGGGGGAGGGGGAGGACCTTGCCGACGACCTCGAGCTCCTCGCCGGTGTCCCGGTCCCGATAGGTCTTGCCCGGCTCGGCCTCGACGAAGATCTCGCGCCCCGTCGAGGGCGTGCGCAGGCGGTAACGCGTACGGATGCTCACGGGGCGAACCTTACCGATTGCTCGCCCCCGGCTGCTCTGGCGCAGTGTCGGCGCCGTCCTATAGGGTCGGCGCAGCATGAGAGGGAAGCCCATTGCCGTGTCGTCGATCATGGTCGCCGCAGCCCTTGCTGCGAGCGGCTGCTCGGTCAGCGACAACAACCCCAACCTGATCGCGGGCAAGCAATTGTTCGTGTCGAAGTGCGGCTCCTGCCACACGCTCGCGCGGGCGGGGTCGAAGGGGAACGTCGGCCCGAACCTCGACGAGGCGTTCCAGCGCGCGAAGGTCGACGGGCTCGGGGACGACGCCATCCGCGGCGTCGTGAAGAAGCAGATCGAGTACCCGTCGCGCCCGGGCTACGCCGGGCAGGGCATCATGCCGGCGAAGCTCGTGACGGGCGACGACGCCGCGAACATCGCCGCCTACGTCGCGGCCTCGGTCGGCAAGAAGGGCCAGGACACCGGCCTGCTCGCCACCGCCGTCAAGGCGCCCGGCTCCGGCAAGCCCGCGGTGGCCGCCGGCGGCGTCCTGAAGATCGACGCCGACCCGAGCGGGCAGCTCGCCTACACGGAGACGAAGGCGTCCGCCCCCGCCGGCCCGATCACGATCGAGCTCGACAACACCTCGGGCGTCCCGCACAACATCGCGATCGCCGGCGTCGGCAAGAGCCCCGTCATCCCGAAGGGCAAGTCCGTCTTCAAGGCGACTCTGAAGCCGGGCACCTACACGTACTTCTGCGAGGTCCCGGGCCACGAGGCCGCGGGCATGAAGGGCACCCTCACCGTCAAGTGACGGTGGGGCGGGCCGCCTGAGGCGGCCCGCGGGCGCTCTCTATGAAGGAGGGTGAGGTGTCAAGTGTGGGTTCTGGGTCGTTGTCCTCTGGGTCGGTCGTGGAGCAGGGGCTCAACTCTCTATCGCCTCATCGTGTGAGGACCAGGTGCTGTAGGGGCATCGCTCCGGTGGCGCATCTCAGAGAGGGCCGTCTATGCGGCCAGAGCGCGCGTGGCGCCTGCCGGAGCGAAGGTGGTGTTGCGGGTGAGCATGTGCCAGATCGCCTCGGCGAGCCGGCGGGCGATGTCGACCTGGGCGACCTTGGCGCCGCGCTGTTTGCCCAGGCGCTTCTTGTTGGCCTGGTAGCGGGCGGCGTAGACCTGATGGCGGCAGGCGTGAACGGCGGCTTCCATCAAGGCCCAGCGCAGGTACTTCGGGCCGGCGTGGGTCAAGGGGCCGCGGCGGTCGGTGTTGCCGGACTGGTAGACGCGTGGGCACAGGCCGGTGTAGCCGACGAGCTTCTTCGGGCTCGAGAAGCGGGTGATGTCGCCGATCTCCGCGGCGATCGTGTACCCGAGGATCCACGCGATCCCCGGGGCGCTCATCAGCAGCGGGATGTACCGGTGATCGGCCCCGAGCGCTTTGAGCTCTTTGTCGATCGCGGCGATCTCGGCGTCGAGCTCGTCGATCATCTGCACCGCGGCGAGGACCCCTGAGTGCCACGGCTCGGGGAACTCGAGCCGCGCAAGGAGCTTGCGGCCGCGGGCGCCGAACAGGTCCGACACCGGGCAGGTATGGCCGAACGCGAGCAGCTGCGCGTGGATGCGGTGCTTCAGCGAGCTGCGTTTGCGCACCAAGAACAGGCGCCAGCGCGCGCGTTCGCGTTCCTGGCGCTGCTCGAAGCCCGGAAGCCACACCGCGGGGACCAGGTCACGCCGTGAGAGCTCGGCGAGCACCCACGCGTCGATCCGGTCGGTCTTGCACGCCAACGGGCCGAGGCCTTTGACTTTCTGCGCGTCGGCGACCTCGACCTCCCATCCGAGCCGCTCAAGCTCGTCATGGACAAACCGGGCGCCGTTCATCGACTCGATCGCCGCCCGCACTAGGACCGGCCCATGCCGGGTCTCTACGCCGCGCGCGAACCCGCGCAGCCCGTCAGCGTCCGGCGGCGTCGCGCCGGCCTCGATCTGCTTGCCATCCGGGGCGAGCAGGCAATAGTCCAGCCGCTTGCGGCTGAGATCCAATCCAGCATGCAACATGTGAGCGGGCCTCCTCGTGGTTGCTCTTTCGGTGACACGCTGGAGCGTGCCACCGGGAGGCCCTCCTTCACGACATTCAGAGCTGCCGCGCGGCGTCCCTCGCGGCCTCGGCGCGGGCGGAGACCTCGCGGCGCTCCTCCTCGGCCCGGCGGGCCGCCTCCGACGCCTGCTCGGCCCGCTGGCCGGCGTCGTCGGCGCGGGCGGCCTGCGCCTCGGCCTCGGCCTCGAGCTCCGCGGCGCGGCGCTCGGCCTCGGCCGCGACCCGGAGTCGCTCGGCGCGCGCGTGCGAGCCCTCGAGCTCGGCGGGGTCTGCGGCGTGCGCGGCGCCGTAGTGCTCGGCGACGGCCGCGAGGTCCTCGGCGCTCAGCGGGTCGGCGCCGCCCTTCGTCTCCAGGAGCCGCCCGGCCGGGAAGGCGATGCGCACGTGGTCGCGCGAGGCGGTCGCACCGTCGAGCGGGACGAGGCGGCGCTTGCGGCTCAGCCGGCCGCCCTTGGCGGCGATGAGCACCGGCTCCGAGCCCCGGAAGTACACCTCGCCGAGCCGTCCGACCGACGCGCCGTCGGGGTCGACGACCTCGGCTCCGATCCACTGCTCCAGCTGCTCGACGAGCATGCGTGCTCCGTTCCTCTTCTCGGGTACGCCTCGGGGGATACCCGCGCCGCGTCGCGCCCGAACCGGCCCCCGCCGCGGGGCGGCCTACGGTCAGAAGACGGCGCGCCCGATGAAGATCGCGGCGGTCAGGACCACGAAGACCGCGAGGGCGTAGAGGAGGACGCGGAACATCGCCTCCTCGGTGCGGAACGGCTCGAGGAGGCGCAGCCAGCGCGGCGGGTCGTCGTCGTCGCGACGGCCGGGGTCGGCCGCCATCTACAGGATGTAGACGGTGAAGTAGACGACCAGCCACATGACGTCGACGAAGTGCCAGTAGATGCCCGGCACGTTGATCCCGAGGTGGTTCTCGGGAGTGAAGTGGCCCTTGAACGCGCGGATGTTGACGATCGCGAGCAGCGTCAGGCCGATGGCGACGTGGGCGCCGTGGAGGCCGGTGAGGCCGTAGAAGATCGAGCCCTCGGCGTGGTCGTGCGGCGCGAAGCCGATGTGCACGTACTCGTTGATCTGGACGAACAGGAACGTCAGGCCGAGCAGGAACGTCGTGAGCATGCCCGCCTTGAGCCCGAAGCGGTTGCCCTTCTTCGCGCACGTCTCCGCCCAGTGCAGCGTGAGCGACGAGGAGACGAGGATCGCGGTGTTGAAGCCGGCGACGAGCTTCGGCAGCTCGACGCCGTTGATCGGGAACCACGGGTCGTTGTGCACGACGCGGATGAAGAAGTACGCCGTGAAGAACGCACCGAAGACCATGATCTCGCTGATGATGAACAGCATCATCCCGAGCATCTGCGGATCGACGCGCGAGCTGCGGTTCGCCTCGGGCGGCCCGTGGTGGTCGTGGTGGGCGGCGTTTGCGGGGATTGCGGCGGCTTCCATGGGTCAGGTGCTCCTGGTCTCAGGCGGCCGCGGAATCGGCCCGGGCCGACGCCTCGACGTGGGTGACGGTCTTCCCGGTGGCCGAGGCCACCCGCTGGATGAGATCCGCGCGCAGCCAGCCCGAGCGGGTGGCGGGCAGCGTGGAGATGATGATGTCGTTCACGTGGAAGAACTGCACGCCGTTCATCGTCGACGTGTAGGGGTCGGGGTCGCCGATCATGCCCGCGGCGAGCAGGCCGGCCGCGCGCAGGCGGTCGACGAGCTGGACGAGCCGGGCGCGAGCGCGGCTCGCGGCCGTGCCCTCGCCGCCCTCCTGCGGGACGACGACGATGAAGACCTGGCGCGAGTCGCCGGCCGCCTTCTCCTTCAGCTGGTCGAGCAGCGCGTCCCCGGACGCGGTCCGGTTCGCGACGACGAGCGTGATGTCGAAGGCGATGCCCTCGGAGTCGATGTCCGTGACGACGTGGGTGACGGGGAGGCCGGAGGCGTCCTCGATGCGCTCGACGAGGTCGCGTCGCATCCACCCCGAGCTCGCCGCGGGCCTCGTCGAGATGACGATCTCGTCGGGGTGGTACTCGCGGACGGCGTCCATCGTCGCGCTGTACGGGTCCGGGTCGCCGACCTCGCCGATCGCGTCGATGCCCTCGCCCCGGAGGAAGGTCCGCGCGAGGTCGACGCGCACGCGCGCCGCGTCGTACACGGCGTCGTCGTAGATGACGTTGCCGTGCGTCGGCTGGGTCCGCGGCACGCAGATGATCAGCCGGGCCTGGCCTCCACCGGCCTTCTCCTTGATCGTGTCGATGAGGTGCTTGCCGCCGATGGTCTCGTTGGCGACGGCGAGGATGGTCTTCACGGTGGGCTGCTCCTGGGGTTCTTGCGGGTGGGGCGTGTCGGGCCGGGGCTAGTCGCGCGCCGGCGACGACGTGGTCGCGGGGGTGGTGCGGGCCGTGACCGGTGGCGGCGTGTCGGCGAACACGCCGTGCACCGCGCCCGGGATGCCGTACTCGTAGGGGCCGCCGACGACGGTCGGGATCGTGTCGAAGTTGAACACGGGGGGCGGGGAGCTGACCTGCCACTCGAGGGTGAGCGCCCGCCAGGGGTTGCCCACCGCCCGCGGGCCGCCGCGCCACGACGAGATCATGTTGTAGGCGAACACGAGCGTGCTGAGGCCGAGGCCGAAGGACGCGATCGAGATCGCGAGGTTCCAGCCGGCGTACTGGTCGGCGTAGTCCGCGACACGCCGGGGCATGCCCTCGACGCCGATGAGGTGCATCGGGGCGAACGTCGCGTTGAAGAACACGAACGTGAGCCAGAAGTGGATCTTGCCAAGCTTCTCGTCGTACATCCGGCCCGTCATCTTCGGGAACCAGTAGTAGGTCCCGGCGAAGATCGTGAAGAGCGATCCGCCGAAGAGGACGTAGTGGATGTGGGCGACGATGAAGTACGTGTCGCTCACGTGGATCGTGATGGGGATCATCGCGAGCATCACGCCGGAGATGCCGCCGCACGTGAACATCGTGAGGAACCCGAGCGCGAAGAGCATGGGCGTGTCGAGCTTCAGCACGCCGCGCCAGAGCGTCGCGAGCCAGCTGAAGATCTTGATGCCGGTCGGGACGGCGATGATCGCCGTCGTGATCATCATCGGCACGCGGATCCACGTCTGCATGCCGGACACGAACATATGGTGGGCCCAGACGGTGAAGCCGAGCACGACGATGGCCAGCAGCGAGAAGGCCATCATGCGGTAGCCGAAGACCGGCTTGCGCGACTTCACGGCGAGGACCTCGCTGATGATGCCGAAGCCGGGCAGCATCATGATGTACACCGCGGGGTGCGAGTAGAACCAGAAGACGTGCTGGTACATCAGCACGTCACCGCCCTGGCCGTTGTCGAAGAAGTTGAAGCCGAGCGCGCGGTCCAGCAGGACGAAGAACTGCGACGCGGCGATGAACGGCGTCGCGATGACGACGAGCAGCGACGTCGCGAAGTTCGCCCACACGAGCAGCGGCATGCGGAAGAACGACATGCCCGGTGCCCGCATGGTGATGATCGTGACGAGGAAGTTCAGCGCCGTCGCGATCGACGAGGCCCCGGCGAACTGCACGCCGATGGTGAAGAACACCTGGCCTATGGGCGCCGACGAGGAGAGCGGCGCGTACGCCGTCCAGCCGGACGCGAACGACCCACCGGGGGCGAAGAACGAGCCGAGCATCATCACGCCGGCGATCGGGAGCATCCAGAACGACAGGGCGTTCAGGCGGGGGAACGCCATGTCCGGCGCGCCGATCATGAGCGGCAGGACGAAGTTTGCGAGCCCCGCGAACACGGGGATGATGAAGAGGAAGATGAGCAGCGACGCGTGGACGCTGAAGACGCCGTTGTACGTGTTCGCGTCGAGGAACTGGCGCCCCGGCTGGGCGAGCTCGGCGCGGATGAGCATCGCGAAGAGGCCGCCCACGAAGAGGAAGAAGAACGAGTGGACGACGTACTGGACCCCGATGACCTTGTGGTCGGTGTTGGGGTAGAAGTAGCTCTTCCAGCTCTTCGCGCCGTGGCCCGAGTGGTCCTCGGGACGGGTCGGGCGACCCGACATCCAGTAGCCCCAGTAGTCGAACAGGCCCAGCCCGACCATGAAGAAGAACGGGGTCGCGATGAGCGCGATCTGGAGGACCGCCTCGCCGTCGAGGTACGGGTCGTACCCAAAGAGCGCGCGGGCGCCGATGGAGAGGCCGTACGAGAAGGCGATCCCGAACACGATCGCGGTGATCGCGCGGGTCCAACCGGGCTGTCGAACTGCTGCGGTCATGGGGCCTTCCTCACTTCTTCTGGTTCTTCAGGAGGTACTGGACGAGCGCGTCGATCTCGGCGGGCTTGAGCGTCTGCGCGAAGTTCGGTGGCATGACGTTCGGCGGGTAGCCCTTCGTGATGACGGCCTGGGGGTTCACGATCGACTGCTTGATCTGGGCGGCGGACTGGCCGGCGAGCGCGGTGTCGAGGTCGGGACCGATCCCGCCGGCCGGGGTGCCCGCGGCGGTGAGCTGGTGGCAGCTGCCGCAGGCGGTCGAGTTGCCGTTGCCCTTGGTGAAGAGCGTCTTGGCGTCGATCGCCGCGGTGGCCGCGCCGCCGCCCGCCGCCGCGCCGCCGCCGGCCGGCTGGGACTGCTTCGTCAGCCAGGCCTTGAACTTCGCGGGCGGCAGGACGTAGGCGGTCTGGCGCATGACCGCGTGGCCGAGGCCGCAGAGCTCGGCGCAGACGACCGGGTAGCTGCCCTCGCGGATCGGCGTGATGCGGTAGCTCGTCGTGATCCCGGGGACCGCGTCGATCTTCATCCGCATCGCGGGGATCCAGAAGTCGTGGATGACGTCCTTGGAGTGGACGTTGAACTTCACCGACTGGTGGTTCGGCAGGTACAGGCGCGTCGTGTTGACCGGCTTGCCGTCGACGCCGGTGTACTTGAACGTCCAGGCGAACTGCTGGCCGTAGACGTCGACCTTGAGCTCCTGGGCGGCGTTCGCCGGGGCCGCCTCGATGTCGCTGAGGACCGTGGCGGAGTAGCCGACGAGCACGAAGATGATGAGCGACGGGACCGTCGTCCAGATGATCTCGAGCTTCGTGCTGCCGTGGATGTTCGGGCCGTCGAGCTTCTCCTCACCCGGCCGCTGGCGGAACTCCTTCACCGCGAACAGCACCACCACCACGACGAGCACGAAGACCGGCACCGCGAAGATAAGCATGAGGTTCCACAGGTCGTCGATCTTCTTCGACTGGGTGGACCCCTGCACGGGGAACCAGTTGATGGCCAGCCCGAGGGCGATGCCGATCGCCGACGCGATCACTCCCACCACGACCATCTGCACGATGGTGCGGGGGTTTGTCTTTGCGCGTGGGTCGACCGCCATGGGGCGACCCTATCCGCACCCGATGACGGAGACAACGCCCGACGTCACCCTTCCGCGAACGGGCGCAGCGGCGCTGCGCGAGCACCGCGACCGCAGCGCACGAAGCGGCCGGATGCAGTATGGCCCGGGTGCGCCCCCGCGTGTGCGGGCGCGCGCGAGGCCGGGCGGAGCTAGGCCGCGGCGACGGACAGGTCGTCGGCGGCCGGCGCGCGGCGGCCGGCGCGGTAGTCCGACGGGGCGACGCCGTGGTGCCGGCGGAAGGCCTTGGCGAACTGCGCGGGCTGGCGGTACCCGACGCGGTGGGCGACCTCGCGGACCGTGAGCCCGCGGTTCTGGAGCATCTCGGCGGCCCGTTCCATGCGGACGGCGGCGAGATGCTCGCGGAAGGTCGTGTCGCCGATCTCCGCGTAGGCCCGCTGGAGCTGTCGGCGCGAGGACGCGACACGGCGCGCGATGTCGTCGAGCGCGAGGTCCGACGCGAACTCGACCTCGACGATCGCGATGGCGTCGTCGAGGAGGCTCGTGCGGTGACGGATGGTGGCGGGACGATGCATGGTCGTAAGGGAGTGCGGAAGGTCTGGCACAACTGGATGCATGGTCGGTGGGCAAAGGACCGCTAGTTGGCGCACAAACGCTCACCAGAGCGTAGCGCAGCACGCTACATTGAGGCATTCGATACAAAGTATGGGGGTAGCGATGAAGGTCGTTGACGGCATGAGCACGCTGGTCCTGACGGTGGGGCCGGGCCACACCCTGCGCGAGGCCGCCCGGCTGATGGGCGAGCGGCGCGTCGGTGCGGCGGTGGTCATCGATCCCGACGGCGCGGGGCCGGGGATCCTGACCGAGCGGGACGTGCTCCTCTCGGTCGGCCGGGGCGAGAACCCGGACGACGAGGTCGTCGCGGACCACCTCACGACCGACATCGTCTTCGCGGCGCCCGACTGGTCGCTGGAGGAGGCCGCGGCGGCGATGGTCGAGGGCTCGTTCCGCCACCTCATCGTGCTCGACGGGGCGGAGATCGCGGGGATGCTGTCGGTGCGGGACGTCGTGCGGGTGTGGACGCGGGAGGGCGCCTCGTGCGACGTTCCCGCGAGCGTGGGCCGCGCGGCCTGAGGCGCCCGACCAGCTCCGCCCGCGCGTCCCACCGGCCGGCCCTGCCCGCGCAGCGTGCGGTCCCGTGGGGGAATGGCCCCTACCGGACCGCACGCTGCGCAGGGGGTGGCCGCGTGCGGCCGGGCTCAGCCCGCGACGGTGAAGCCCGAGGCGCCGTCGAGGTCGACGGTGCGCTCGAGCGGGTCGCCGGCGAGCAGGAACGCCTCGACGGTCGCGGGGTCGTGCGTGGAGGCGAGGCCCCGCCGGCCGTCGGCGTCGAGCACGCTGACGATCGCCATCGTCGGCTCGCCGCCGTGGCCGTACATCGCCGTGTATGTCTCGACCGCGGCGCCGCCGATCGGGGCGGCCGTCAGCTCGCGACGGGGGAGCGCGTCGACCTCCTGCTGCACGTCGACGGCGGCGAACGGGCGCGCCGGCGGGTCGCTCGACAGGATCGCGGCGCCGTGCTTCGTGAGGTACCAGCCGACCGCGGTCGCGAGGCCGTGCTCGCCCGTGCGCCCGCGCAGGCGGCCGACGAGGGTCGCCAGGCTGTGCACGACGTACGCGTTGGCGGGCCCTCCGGCGAACGTGAGGCCGCCGGTCACCGTCGGGGCACGCGCCGGGTCCTCGAGGTCGACCCCGAGCTCGCGGGCGGCGACCTGGACGGCCGACGGGAAGCACGAGTAGAGGTCGAGGTGGTCGATGTCGCCGATCTCCAGGCCGGCGTGACCGAGGGCGGCGGCGCCGACGGCCGCGATCGCCGGCGAGCGGTCCAGGCGGTCGCGCTCGCCGACGAACCAGTGGTCGTGGGCGCCCGCCGTCGCGGTGACGTACACCCAGTGCTCCTCGGGGACCCCGGCGTCACGGGCGGCCTGGACCGAGCAGAGCACGAGCGCGGCCGCCTGGTCGACCTGGATGTTCGCGTTCATGAGCTTCGTGTACGGCGCCGAGACCTGCCGGTTGGCGGGGGACGGGTGGGCGATCGCGTCCGCGTCCGGGGCGTCGCGCGTCCACGCGAACGGGTTGTCCGCCGCGACGGCGGCGAAGCGGGCCCAGAGGCGGCCCAGATGCTCCTGATGGGCCTCGGGGGTGCGGCCGGCCTCGCGGCGCAGGGCCTGCTCGAAGAGCGGGTAGTAGAAGATCGGCGCGAGGAGGTCGGCCGCCGTCTCGACCGCGTGGCTCGCGTCGCGGTCCTGCCCGACGATGCGCGTCGGCGCCGTGCCCTTCGGCTGGGTCGGCCAGCCCGTCTCGGTGCCCGTCTTCACCGCCTGCATGAACGGCGTCATGGCCTCGCCGCCGGTGATGATCGCGACGTCCAGGTCGCCCGCGAGGACGTCGGCCGCCAGGGCGCCGAGCAGCGCGACCGGCCCGTTGCCGCCGCGGGCGCTGAGGACGGTCTCGCGGGGCGTCAGCCCCAGGGTGGCGGCGACCGCGGCCGCCGGGTCCGGCACGGGCCAGGAGAAGAGATCGACGACGGCGACGGCGTCGGCCCGGGCGGCGAGGGCCGGCCCGGCGTCACCCGCATCGGCGAGCGCGGCGCGGACGGCGCCGGCGAGCAGGTCGAGCGTGGAGGGGACGTCGCCCGCCTCCGTGCGGACCGAGAGCTGGCCGGCCCCGACGAGGACGGGGGTGCGCGGATCGAGCGATGACATGCCCGGGTTGTAGCTGAAACCGGTTCAGCTTGCGGCGCGCCCGGCCCGGCGTGGGGCCGGATCCCGCGCGCCGCGACGGGCGCGGAGCCTAGTGCTCGCCGTGGGAGGTGGGCAGGGAGGCCATCTCCGCGCGGGCGTCCTTGATCCACGCGAACAGCACGCCGACGGTGAGGATCAGGCCACCGACGAGGAGGACCGTGAAGGTCGTGATGCCGACGAGCGCGCAGGTGATGCCGACAGTCAGCAGCAGCGGGTGGAGGGACCCACCGGGCAGGTGGATCTCCTCGCCGGCGGGGGGGACGGGCTTCTCGAGTGAGCTCATCTGGATCAGGCGTTGTAGATGAGGGCGGCGACGAACGTCATGCCGAACATGAAGAAGCACACCGCGCCGACGATGAGGCCGGAGCGCACGTTCTTGCGAGCGAGTTGGCGGTCCATGGTGTCAGGTTCCTTTTGCTGTCGGTCAGAGCTTCGCATCGGCGACCATCGAGACGAACAACGCCGCCAGGTACGCGAGGGAGAAGAGGTAGAGCTTGAGCGCGGCGGCCCGATCGGCGTCGCGGTACAGCTTGACGGCCCCGCCGATGAACGCCAGGCCGAGGCCGAGCGAGGCGACGAGGTAGATCGTGCCGAACCCGCCCGCGCAGTACGGGAGCTGGGTCACCGCGTACAGCAGGACGCTGTAGAGCAGGATCTGGCGACGCGTCTCCTGCTCACCGCGGACGACGGGGAGCATCGGCACCCCGACCTTCGCGTACTCGTCCTTCATGAGGATCGAGAGGGCCCAGAAGTGCGGAGGCGTCCAGAAGAAGACGATCGCGAAGAGGTAGACGGCAATCCAGCTGACGCTGCCGGTGACGGCGGCCCAGCCGACGAGCGGGGGGACGGCCCCGGCGGCACCGCCGATGACGATGTTCTGCACGGTGCGGCGCTTGAGCCACATCGTGTAGACGCCGACGTAGCCCACGAAGCCCGAGAACGAGAGCGACGCCGCGAGGACGTTGATCGTCAGCGACATGAGGACGAACGACGCGATCGCGAGCCCGATGCCGAAGGTCAGCGCCGCCCGCGGGGAGACGCGGCCCGAGGGGACGGGGCGGTCCGCGGTGCGGGCCATCTGCAGGTCGATGTCGCGGTCGTACCAGTGGTTGACCGCGCCGGCGCCGCCCGCCGACAGGTACCCGCCGAGGCAGGTCAGCAGGATGAGCCCGACCGACGGGGTGCCGGCCACGAGCATCGTCGTGACCGTCGTCAGCAGCAGCAGCGACTGGACCTTGGGCTTGGTCAGGTCCAGGTAGTCCGCGAAGACCTGTCGGGCACCGGTCCGGATGACCGGTGCCGTCGTGACGGTGGATGCCTCCATGGAGGACAGAGAGCCTAGACGGCCTCGGCGAGGGCTGCCGCCCTAGCCGACGGGCGCGGGCTCCGCGGGCGCCTGCTCGGCCTGCCGGGCGACCTGACGACGGATGTCCTTCATCGGCTCGACCGAGCGGATGCGGGGGACCGTGTCGAAGTTGTTCACCGGCGGGGGCGAGGTCGTGAACCACTCGAGCGTGTTCGCCTTCCACGGGTCGGGGCCCGCGATGGCGCCCTTCTTCAGGGAGATGAGCACGTTGACGACGGTGACGCCGACGCCGAGGGCCAGGATGAACGAGCCGACGGTCGAAATGAGGTTGTAGAGCTGCAGGTGCCCGACGTTCGGGTACTCGTAGACGCGGCGCGGCATCCCGTCGAGGCCGATCGCGTGCTGGATGAAGAACGTCACGTGGAAGCCGACGAGGATGAGCCAGAAGCTCAGCTTGCCGAGGCCCTCGCCGAGCATGCGGCCCGTGATCTTCGGGAACCAGTAGTAGATGCCCGCGAAGATCGCGAGGACGGCGCCGCCGACGAGCACGTAGTGCAGGTGGGCGACGACGAAGTACGTGTCCGTCAGCTGCCAGTCGACCGGGAACACCGCGAGGAAGATGCCCGTGATGCCGCCGATGAGGAACGTGAAGAGGAAGCCGGCGCAGAACAGCAGCGGCGTCGTGAACTCGATCGTCCCGCGCCAGAGCGTCGCGATCCAGTTGAACATCTTCACGCCCGTCGGGACCGCGATGAGGAACGAGCTCATCATGAAGAAGACGAGCACGATCGTCGGCGACGGCGTCGCGAACATGTGGTGCGCCCACACGAGCAGGCCGAGGAACGCGATGACGACGGTCGACGCGGCGATCGCCTTGTAGCCGAAGATCGGCTTGCGGGCGAAGACGGGGAGGATCTCCGAGATCATCCCGAAGCCCGGCAGCACCATGATGTAGACCTCGGGGTGCCCGAAGAACCAGAAGAGGTGCTGCCACAGCAGCGGGGAGCCGCCGCTGGACGCGTCGTAGAAGTGGGTGCCGAAGTGGCGGTCGGTGAGCAGCAGCGTCACGGCGCCGGCGATGACCGGGAGCGCGAGGATGAGCAGCACCGCGTAGGTGAGGATCGACCAGCAGAACAGGGGCAGACGGCCCCAGCCCATGCCGGGCGCGCGCATGTTGACGATCGTCGCGTAGAAGTTGATCGCGCCGACGAGCGACGAGATGCCGGTGAGGTGGATGAGGAAGATCCACGCGTCCACGCCGCCCGAGGGGAGGTACTGGGAGGAGCTCAGCGGCGAGTAGCACGTCCAGCCGCACTCCGGCGGGGAGAAGAAGATCGAGCCGTAGAAGACGACGCCACCGGCGGCGAGCATCCAGAACGACAGCGCGTTGAGCTTCGGGAACGCCATGTCCCGGGCCCCGATCATCAGCGGCACGAAGTAGTTGCCGAAGCCGGCCATGATCGGCACGACGAACAGGAAGATCATCGTCGTCCCGTGCATCGTGAACAGCTCGTTGTACGTCTGCGGCGTCAGCAGCGTGTTGTCCGCCTGCGCGAGCTGCAGGCGGATCATCAGGGCCTCGACCCCGCCGAGCAGGAAGAACACGAAGGTGAGGACCAGGTACATGATCCCGATCTTCTTGTGGTCGGTCGTGGTGACCCACGACGTCCAGCCCGTGCTCTCGCGCCTGACCTCGTGCGCGGTGATCTGGGGGACGGGCGCGAGCGTGCGCTGCGCCGGCATGGTGATGTCTTGAGTAGCCATGAAAGGGGGGCCTTAGGGCGTCGCGGACTGGTTGGTGCTGAGCGTCTTCTCGAACGCCTTACGTGCCACGGCGGCGGCCTTGTCGGCGGCCTCCGTGTTCGTCTTCTGGTCGGCGAGGAACTGCTCGAACTGCGTCGCCGTCACCGCCTTGACCCGCGCGATCATGTTCGCGTGGTTGCGGCCGCACAGCTCCGCGCACTGCCCGGTGAAGCTCTGGCCCGCGAGCTTGGCCGGGATCCTGAACCACGTGTGGTTCGTGTAGCCGGGGATGGCGTCGAACTTGCCGCCGAGCTTCGGGATCCACCAGGAGTGGGCGACGTCCTGCGCGCGGATGTCGAGCGTGATCGCCGTGTCGACGGGGACGACGAGCTCCTCGTACGAGAAGGGGTTGTCGAGCGTCGTGTTCGGCGTCTTGTCCGGGTAGGTGAAGCGCCACACGTACTGCTGGCCGTTCACGTCGATGTTCAGCGACTTGCCGTTCGGCGGCAGGCGCTTGGTCGTCCCGGCGGTGAGCACCCCGTTCGCGGTCTGGTACCCGTTCGGCCCCGTGTTCTGGGGGTTGCGGATGCCGGGGAGCGCGGCGAAGGTGAAGCCGGCGAGGACGACGAGGATGACGGCGGCGCCGACGGTCCAGCCGATCTCCAGGCGCGTGTTGCCGTGGATCTGCGCGGCGACGGCGCCCTTCTTCGCCTTGAACTTCCAGAGGCAGTAGAAGAGCGCGCCCTCGACGCCGACGAACACGACCACAGCGACCGCGAGGATCAGCTTGTAGAGCGTGTCGATCTTGTCGGCATTGGGGGAGCCGCCGGACTCCGGGGTGAAGAAGGCGGACGCCGTGGAGGTCTCCAGAAGACAGAGGACACCGACGGCGACGGCGGCCAGCGCGAGGCGCCGGCGGGATGAGGTGAAGCGATTCGGTCGCAAGGCGGGCGGGATTCTATTCACGAAGTGGACGTGGGGTCGGAAGGGGGCACGGTCAGCGACCCTGAAAAGAGGTCTGTCGCTTCTGCATGAAGGCTGTGACGCCCTCGACGAAGTCGTCGCTCGCGCCCATCTGCTGCTGGATGCGGGCCTCGAGCTCGAGCTGGCCGTGCAGACCGGACAACATCCAGGCGTCGAGTCCGCGCTTGGCGCCGGCGTAGGCCAGGGTCGCGCCGGACGCGAGGCGGAGGGTCAGCGCCTCGGCCTCGGCGGCGAGGTCCGAGTCGGGGACGACGCGGTTCACGAGGCCCCACTGCTCGGCCTTCGCGCCGCCGATCTTCTCGCCGAGCATCGCCATCTCGGTCGCGCGGGCGAACCCGACGCGGCTCGCGACGAAGGCCGAGGCGCCGCCGTCGGGCACGAGGCCGATGTTGATGAAGGCGAGGAGGAAGTAGGAGCTCTCGGCCGCGATCACGAGGTCGGCGGCGAGCGCGAGCGACAGGCCGACGCCGACCGCGGGGCCGTTGACCGCCGCGACGACGGGCTTCGGCATCGCGCGGACGGCGGCGATGACCGGGTGGTAGCGGTCGACGAGCGAGCTGTAGAGGTCCGGGCGGCCGCTCGGCGTCGTCTTCGTGTTGCCCACGGCCTTCAGGTCGGCGCCGGAGCAGAAGGCGCGGCCGGCGCCGGTGAGGCAGACGGCGCGGACCTCGGGGTCCGGGCCGACGAGGTCGAGGGCCGTGCGCAGGTCGGCCGACAGCTGGGCGTCCCAGGCGTTCAGGGCGTCGGGGCGCGCGAGCTCGATCTTCGCGGCGCCTCCGTCCCGCCAGAGGTTCACCGTGTCGTACTCGTGCACGAGTTCGAAGTCGCTCATGCGCCGGATCCTATGGACGGACGGGCACCGGTGCCGTGAGGCGTACCGTGTGCTCCGTGACACGGCCCCGCATCGGCATCTGCACCTCGCTGGAACCCGCGCAGTACGGGGCCTGGCACGAGCCGGCGGCGCTCACGCCGCTCGTCTACATCACCGCGGTGCAGCGGGCCGGCGGCCTCGCGCTCCTGCTTCCGCCCGACGCCCACGCCGAGCAGGACCCCGACGAGGTCCTCGACCTCCTCGACGGCCTGATCCTCGCCGGCGGCGTCGACATGGACCCGGCGACCTACGGGGCGCAGGCCGGGCCGCACACGCTCGGCGTCGTGCCCGAGCGCGACCACTTCGAGCTCGCGCTGGCGCGGCGGGCGATGGAGCGCGACCTGCCCCTGCTCGGGATCTGCCGCGGCATGCAGGTCATGAACGTCGCCCGCGGCGGCACGCTGCTCCAGCACGTCCCGGACGTCGTCGGCCACGACCGGCATCGCCGCAACGTCGGGACCTTCGCGGGCAACGACCACCACGTGCGCCTCCAGGCGGGCTCGCTGGCCGCCCGGGTCGCGGGGGAGGAGCGTCACCGCACGCTCTCGCACCACCATCAGGCGGTCGACGCCGTCGGCGAGGGGTACGTCGTCACCGGCTGGTCGACCGACGACGAGCTGCCCGAGACCCTCGAGCTGCCCGAGACCCTCGAGCTGCCCGATCGCCGCTTCGCGCTCGGCGTGCAGTGGCATCCCGAGGCGGACGAGACCTCACCGGTCGTCGGCGCGCTCGTCGCCGAGGCCGCCGCCGCGCGGAACGCCCGCGCGGCCTGACCCCGCGCGCCGCGGGAGCTCTCAGGCGGCCGCGCGCAGGTGCGCCATGCCCTGGCGCGCGCGGCAGACGAGCGCCTTGCTCGCGCCGACCGAGACGCCGAGCGCCCGGCCGAGCTCCTCGTGCGAGCGGCCCTCGAGCTCGAGCATGACGACCGCGGCGCGCTGACGCTCGGGGAGGGCGCCGAGGCCGCGCACGACGACGCCGAGCCGCTCGCGGCGGTCGAGCGCCTCGAGCGGGTCGCCGGCGCCGTCGGGCAGCACGGCCTCGAGGGCGTCGAGGTCGGTCGTCGGGCGGGCGGCGCGGGCGCGCAGCCGGTCCACGCAGGCGTTGCGGACGATCGTGTGTAGCCAGGGCTTCAGCGCGATCTCGCGGTCGGCGCGGGTGCGCAGGAAGCCGAGCGCGCGCACGAACGCGTCCTGCACGCACTCCTCGGCGTCGTGGTGGGCGCCGCCGAGGACCTGGCGCGCGTAGCCGGTGAGCGGCGCCTCGTACCGGCGGACGATGAGGGCGAAGGCGCCGTCGTCCCCGGCGCGGACGCGGTCGACGAGCGCGGCGTCGGCGGCGTTCACGCGGGTGGCGGTGGGGTGGATGAGGACGGTGGCGGGCGACATGGCGTGGTGCTCCTGGACGGGACGGGGTGTCCGTCGAGGATCGGGCCGCGCGGGCGCCGCGCCCAGCCGCCCGAGGGTGTGGCGTGGCCACCCGAGGTGTCGCGTCTCCACACCCAGGGTGGGTTGACGGCTGCGGCGGCCGCGCGCCGGACCGTGTGGCATCGTGTGCACGCGATGGACGAGAGGCGCTCACCGCTGGCCGCGCACGCCGCATCCCCGGCCGAGCTGCGCGACCGGATCGAGGCCGAGCGCCGCGGCCGGCCGTTCCTCGTGCTCCGGGACCACTCGGACCCCGCCCGCCCCCAGCGGATCGTCGACCTCGAGCCGCACGCGACCCGTCTGAGCATCGGCCGCGCCGCGCAGAACGACATCGACCTGCCGTGGGACACCGAGGTCAGCCGGCTCCACGCCGAGCTCGAGCAGATCGGCGGCGAGTGGACGGTGAGCGACGACGGGCTCTCCCGCAACGGCACGTTCGTCAACGGCGCGCGGATCAGCGGCCGCCACCGCCTGCGGGACGGGGACGTCGTGCGCGTCGGCCGCACGCAGCTCGCCTTCAAGCGCCCCGAACGCGAGGACTCGATGCCGACGCAGGTCGCGGGCGGGGCCGGCGGGCGTGCCCCCGTCGCGGCGGGGGACGTGCCGCCGCTGCAGCGCCAGGTGCTCGTCGCCCTCGCGCGCCCCTACAAGCACGACGAGTTCGCCGTTCCGGCGACGAACCAGCAGATCGCCGACGAGCTGCATCTCTCCGTCGACGCGGTGAAGGCCCACCTGCGCACGCTCTTCGCCCGCTTCGGCATCGAGCACCTGCCGCAGAACCAGAAGCGCTCGCGCCTCGTCGCCGAGGCGCTGCAGGCCGGGCTCGTCAGCGTCCGCGACCTCTGAGGTGGCTCAGCCGGCCAGGTGGGCGACGCGGCCCGAGGCCGGGTCGGTCACCCAGACGTCCGACCCGCGCGCCGCGATCGCGAACGGGTTCGTCAGGCCGGTGTCGACCGTGCCGATGACGGCCGGCCGCGCGCCGCCGATGTCGATCTCGGTGACGCTGCCGTCGAGGCGGTTGCTCACCCAGAGCCGCCCGCCGCCGATGTCGATGCCGGTCGGCGTGTCGCCGGTGCGGACCTGCCCGTTCTTGCGCGCGCGGGCCGGGTCGATCCGCTGCACGTACCTGCCGGAGCTGACGCAGACCCACACCGAGCCGCCGCCGACGACGATGCCCTTCGGCGCGCTCCCGACCGGGATGGTCCGGTGCGCGAGCGTGTCCGGGTCGACCCGGGTGACCGCGCGCCCCTGGCGGTTCACGACCCAGACGTAGCCCGCGCCAACGGCCATGTCCTGGATCCCGCGCGGCATGAAGGCCTGCTTCTCGATCGCGCCCGTGCGGGGGTTCACGCGCACGAGGAGGCTCGTCCCGCGCAGGCCCACCCACACGCCGCCCTCGCCCGCCTGCACCGCGACCGGCAGCCCGGCGGGCAGGGTGAAGGCCCGCCCGGCCGGGCGGCCGGTCCGGAGGTCGAGGCGGCGCAGCGAGTGCGTCTTGCCCTTCGCGACCCACAGCGTCCCGTAGCCCGTCGCGAGCGCCTGGACGCCGAGCCCGACGTCGACCTGCGTCGTCGCCGTCGGCGTCGCGGTGGCGATCCGCGTGAGCGTCGGGTCCTGCGAGCTCGACACCCACACGACGTCCTTCGTGACGACGACGTCGTTCGGGCTGTGCCCCGCGGGGACGCTGCCGGCCAGGCGCGCGGGCGGCGGCGCGGCCGGAGGGAGCTTCGCCGTCGACCGGGTGCTCGTCGCCCCGGCGGGCGCGCCGTCCCCGCCGCCGAGCGCGAGCGCGAGGATCCCGGCGACGACGGCGAGGCTCAGGCCGACGACGGCGAGGAAGGCGGTCTGCGGGCGCGTGCGGTGCGCCTTGCGCTCGCCGCGGCCCGCGGCCGCGTCGGTGACGGCCGTGCCGCCCGGGGAGGCGACGGTCTCCTCGTCCACCGGCGGGTCGCCGCCGCCGGGCGCCGCGGCGCCGGTGGCGACCGTGCGCTCGGGGCCTTCGGCGTGGTCGAGGCCGACGGCGGCCAGGGCCGCGCGGCCGAGGTCGCCGGCCGAGGGGAAGCGGTCGTCCGGCTCCTTCGCGAGCGCGCGGGCGACGACGGCTCCGAGCGCCTCGGGGACCTCGGGCCCGAAGGTGGGCGGGGGGTCGTAGAGGTGGGCCCACAGCGTCGCCTCGTCGGTGTCGCGCTGGAACGGGGCCGCGCCCGTGAGCATCTGCGCGAGCAGGCACCCGAGCGCGTACACGTCGCTGCGGGCGTCGACACGGTCGCCGCGGATCTGCTCGGGGGCGACGTAGCCGAGCGTCCCGACCCAGCCGCCCGCCTGCGTCGCGCCGGTGGCGGAGTGCACGCGCTTGGTGAGCCCGAAGTCGGTGAGGTAGGCGTGCTCGCCCGCGCCGAGCAGGACGTTCGCGGGCTTCACGTCGCGGTGGACGATGCCCGACGCGTGCGCGGCGTCGAGCGCCGACGCGACCTGCGCGGCGATCCGCGCCGCCCGCTCGGGGGCGAGCGGGCCCTCCCGGCGGACGAGCGTACGCACGTCCTCGCCGCCGACGTACCGCATCGCGAGGTACAGCCGGCCCTCGTGCTCCCCCGCGTAGAAGACGGGGATGACGTGCGGGTGGTCGATGCCCGCGGCGACGCGCGTCTCGCGGATGAACCGCTCGCGGAACAGCGGGTCCTCCGCGAGGGCGGGCGCGATGAGCTTCAGCGCCACCGTCCGCTCGAGGTCGAACTGGGTCGCCCGGTAGACGACCCCCATCCCGCCGCGGCCCGCGACGGCGTCGATCCGGTGCCCGGCGAAGGCGTCGCCCGGTTGCAGCTCGCTGCTCACTGGCGCAGGTTCTACCCGAGCGGCCCGCCAGGACGAAGTGACGCACGTGGCCGCCCCGCCGCCGGACGGCGCGTTCCGGCCCGTCCCGCCGGCGACCTATACTCACCGCGCCTTGCGCCTGTCCACCCGTGCCAAGCGTGGCGCTGCCTGGGCGGTGGTCGCCGCCGGGATCGCAGCACCCCTCGCCCGCCGGAAGGCGCGCCTGCCCGTTCCCGTGGTCACGGGCTGCGCCGTCGCGGCCCCGATCGCGCTGTGCGCCGTCGTCCCCCGCAGCCGCACCCGTGACGTGGCGACCCTCGTCCTGCAGATGTGGGGGTATCTCGCCCACTACGAGATGCCGAACGACGACCCCGAGGCGCTCAAGGCCCGGGTCCGCGTCGACTATCCCGTGCGGATCGACCGCATCCTCGGCCTCGGGGAGCTGCCCGGCGCCCGGCTGCAGCGTCGCTTCGGCGCCCCCGGCGCGGTTCGCGGGCCCGAGCAGGTGCTCGTCTGGTCCCACTGGCTGTGGTTCCTCGTGCCGCACGGCACCGTGCTGTTCATGCTCGCACGGCACCGCGACCGCTTCGAGCACGCGGCGCTGCACACCTACGCGGTCTTCGACCTCGGCGTCATGGCCTATTGGGCGCTTCCGACGGCGCCTCCGTGGTACGCCGCCCAGCAGGGCCGGGCCCCCGAGCTGCGGCGCATGATGCTCGAGCACGGTGAGGATTTCTGGGGTGACCGCTGGGAACCGCTGTACGGTTTCCTCGGAGGCAACCCTCTGGCCGCGATGCCGTCGCTCCACTTCGCCACATCCGTGATGGCCGCACACCTCCTCGACGAGGTGGGGCCGGTGCACGGCGCCGTGGGCTTCACCTACGCGGCGACGCTCGGGGTCGCCCTCGTCTACCTCGGGGAGCACTACGTCGTCGACCTGCTCGCCGGGCTCGCGCTCACCGAGGGCGTCCGGGCCGCCGCACCGCGCGTGGCGCCGGCCCTCGGCGTGGTCGGACGGCTCGTGCAGCGCCTCGAGCGGGCGGTCGCCACATGACGTCGGGCGCGGGCGTTCAGCCGGCCGATCGCGAGCCGACCGCCGAGGAGGACCTCGAGGAGGCGATGCCCAAGATGCAGATGACGCGCGACCGCGCGTTGCTGCTCGGCCTCTTCGTCGTCTCGGCCATCGCCTTCCTCTACTTCGTCCTCCCGCAGCTGTCGGACGTGCGCGACACGTGGGGGCGCCTGGGCAACGGCGACGCCGTCTGGATCACGATCGCGCTCGGCTTCCAGATCCTCGCGATGGGCAGCTACGTCCTCATCTTCCAGGGGATCCACGTCCCGCCCGGCTCCGTCATCACCTACCGCGAGAGCTACCTCATCACGATGGCCGGGCTCGCCGCGACGCGGCTGTTCGCGGCCGGTGGCGCGGGCGGCGTCGCCCTGACGGCCTGGGCGCTGCGGCGGTCCGGCATGCCGCGGCGCGAGGTCGCCGAGCGCATGATCGCCTTCCTCGTCCTCCTCTACGGCGTCTACATGGCCGCGCTGCTCGTCTGCGGCTTCGGGCTCTACTTCGGGATCTTCCCCGGGCCGGGCACGTTCGCGCTGACCTTCCTGCCGGGGGTCCTCGCGCTCGCGGCGATCCTCATCATGCTCGCGGTCGGGCTCGTGCCCGACGACCTCGAGCGGCGGCTGGAGCGCTACAAGCCGAAGAACCCGCGGCTCGCCTCGGTCGTCCGCCGGCTCGCGACGGGGCCGGCCTCGCTGTCGGGCGGCGTCCGCTTCGCGCTCGGCGCGCTGCGCCGCCCGGACGCGGCGATGATCGGCACCGTCAGCTGGTGGGGCTTCAACATCGCCGTCCTCTACGCCGCCTTCCGCGCGTACGGCGACGCCCCGCCGGTCGCCGTCCTCATCATGGGCTACTTCGTCGGCCTGCTCGGCAACCTGCTGCCGCTCCCGGGCGGCGTCGGCGGCGTGGACGGCGGCATGATCGGCGCGTTCGTCGCCTTCGGAGTGGACGGGGGCGACGCGTTCGTCGCGGTCTTCGTCTACCGGCTCTTCGCCTTCTGGCTGCCGTCGGTCCCGGGGGCGATCGCCTACTTCCAGCTCCGCACCACGGTCGGCCGCTGGCAGGAGCAGCGGCGAGCCGGCAAGGCGCTGCAGCACGCCGTTTAGCGCCCCGTAATCAGGCTACACTATACAAAGTGAAGTGCCTCGTTTCCGAGGCGACTCCCCCGTACGAGACCGAAGAGACCACCACTGCCATGAGCACCACGCAGCCCCGCGTCGAGAACGTCATCATCGTCGGCAGCGGCCCGGCCGGCTACACCGCAGCCCTCTACACCGCGCGCGCCGACCTCGAGCCGCTCGTCATCGAGGGCTGGCAGTGGGGCGGCCTGCTCCAGCAGACGACCGAGGTCGAGAACTTCCCCGGCTGGCCCGGCGGCGGCATCGAGGGCCCGGAGCTCATGACGAAGATGCGCGCGCAGGCCGAGGAGTTCGGCGCCCGCTACATCACCGACGAGGCGACGGAGCTCAAGCTCTCCGAGGAGCCCGGCGGCGTCCACGAGGTCCACGTCGGCGACGACGTCTACCTCGGGCGGACGGTCATCCTCGCGATGGGTGCGGAGCACAAGAAGCTCGGCGTCCCCGGTGAGGAGGAGCTCGGCGGCCGCGGCGTCTCCTACTGCGCGACGTGCGACGCGGCGTTCTTCAAGGACAAGCCGACCGTCATCGTCGGCGGGGGCGACAGCGCGATGGAGGAGGCGATCTTCCTCGCGAAGTTCTCCTCGAAGGTCGTCGTCGTGCACCGGCGCGACGAGTTCCGCGCCTCGGCGATCATGCTCGACCGCGCGAAGGCCGTGCCGAACCTCGAGCTGAAGACGCCGTTCGCGCCGATCGCCTTCGAGGGCGAGCCGCAGCTGCAGACCGTCCGCCTGCGCAACACCGAGGACGACAGCGAGGAGACGCTCGAGATCTCGGGCGCCTTCATCGCGATCGGCCACGTGCCGCAGTCCGGCATCGCGGCAGGCCAGGTCGAGACGGACGCCGAGGGCTACGTCGTGACCGAGGGCAAGTCGACCCGCACCCGCCGTCCCGGCGTGTTCGCGGCCGGCGACCTCGTCGACCACACCTACCGGCAGGCGATCACCGCCGCCGGGTCCGGCTGCCAGGCGGCCCTCGACGCCGAGTGGTACCTGCGCGACACGCCGCTGAAGCCGCTCGCCGAGGCCGGCGAGGGCGCGGCCGAGCCGGCCTCCTAGCCGGCGGGGAGGACCCGGCCGGCGGCCGTCACGGCGCCGGCCAGGCCGGTCGGCACCGGCGCGCCGGTCCAGGCGGGCGGCGCCGGCCACCCGCCGCGCGCGGCGCCGTCCCCGAGCGCGCCGTCCGCGGCGAGCGGGGAGACGACGAGCAGGTCGCCGCCCGGCGACGCGGTGACCGTCACCCCGGTGAGCGGGCGCACGCCGTCCGCGACGGCCTCGCCGGCGGGCGCGAGCGCGAACGGCCCGCTCTGCGCGGTCGTGAGCAGGACGTGCACGACGTCCTCGCCGAGGAGGTCGGCGGCCACATCCGCGAGGGCGGCGTCCACCGGGCCGGTGACGAGGACGCGCTGCAGCGCCGTGAGGTCCGCCTCGTCGGTGACGTCTTCGGGGAGCGCCGTGAGGGCGCGGAGCTCGGCGGGGGTGAGGACGGCGGAGGTGACCTCGTGCGCGCCGAGCGTCGCGAGCACGGCGGCCGCGGCGGGGTCGGGCTGGGTGACGACCGTGCCGGCGGTGAGCAGCGCGACCGAGGCCCAGAACTGGGGCTCGCCGGCGGCCGCGGCGGCTCCGAGGAGGTGGACGCCGCCGGTGGGCAGGCCGGCCCGGCCCAGGATGTCGCCGACGGCGGCGCCGAGGCGCGCGACGCGCTCGGGCGTGCGCCGGCGCAGGAGCAGCACCGGCGGCCCCGCGTCGCCGTCCGTCGCCTGGATGCCGTCGGCGGGCGGCTGCTCGCCGCTCAGGCGCCGGCCCGAGCCGACGTGGCGCGCGATGAGGGGGTCGAGCCCACTGGCCGGGAACTCGGGCACGGCACCGGCGGCCGTGAGCCCCGGCAGGGCGTCGGTCACGAGCAGCACGGCTCCGGCGGCGGCCGCGAGCCGGCGGGCCTCGTCGGCCGGGCGCCGGGCGTCGAGGACGAGCGGCGCGGCGCCGAGCTTCGCGAGGGCGTACTGGGCGACGAGGAGCTCGGGGCCGGCGGGAAGGCGGAGCGCGACCTGGGAGCCGCCGGCGACCGCGTGCTCGACGGCGAGGCCGTCGGCGAGGGCGGCGGCGGCCGCCTCGTGGGCGGCGCGCGTCAGGGTGCGGCCGGTACGCGCGTCGACGACGGCGATCGCGTCGGGCTGCTGGTCGGCGAGCCACTCGAGCGAGCCGGCGCGGGGCGCCGGGGACGGCGCGGGACCGGTCGTCATGCGGGCGGGGCGGGCCGCGGGGTGCTGCGCATCGCTCCCGGAAGCTACCGGGAGCGGCGATCAGGCGGCGCGGAGCGCGGAGCCCGAGACGGGGAGCGTCTTCGGCGCGGCGGCCGAGCCGGTGGACGCGGACGGCGTCGTGGGCTGCGGGCGGCTGACGGGTGTGACCTTGGGATACGTGAAGTGATGAGGTGCCATGTGGATCTAAGGGGAAGAACGCCGCAACCGCTCAAGTGTTACGGCCTGGGCGGGAGTTCTTCGGTGATGTTCGTCACGAAACATCGATTTCCTTGGTATTTCGCGGGGTGGACGCGCGGCGTCAGCCGAGGCTGATCCCCTCGATCTCGAGCAGCTTGATCTTCCGCTCGATGCCGCCGGTGTAGCCGGTGAGCCGCCCGCTCGTCCCGATGACGCGGTGGCACGGCACGATGATCGGGATCGGGTTCGATCCGAGCGCGCGGCCCGCCGCGCGCGAGGCCCGCGCGTTGCCCGCCGCCGTCGCCATCGCGCCGTACGTCGCCGTCGCGCCGAACGGGATCTCCGCGGTCGCCTGGAGGATCCGCCGCGTGAAGTCCCGGCTGAGCGACCAGTCGAGCGGGACGTCGAAGTGCGTCCGGCGCCCGGCGAAGTACTCGTCGAGCTCGCGCCGGGTCTGCTCAAGGCGCGCGGGGGCAGCGACGATCCGCGGCGAGACCTTCGCCGCGAGCTCCTCGAGCACCGCGTCCAGGCCGCCGCGGAAGTCCTCGTAGGAGAGCGTCACGAGGCCGACCGGGGTCGCGGCGGCGACGAGCCGTCCGACCGGCGAGTCGATCTGGGCGTACGCGAGGTCGGCGGCGCCGCTCGCGGCGGCGCTCGCGGCGAAGCGCGCCGCGGCGGCCGCGGCGGCGGAGCGATCGAGGGTCGGGGCGGGCACGGGGAAGTCCTCGTCGTCGGGGCGGGTCATCGGGCGGCCTCCTGGGCGCGAAGGGTCTTCAGGCCCTCGTGGGCGGACCGCCGGGCGGCCTCCTCGCTCGTGCCGAGGGCGAGGGCGACCTCGGCGTGGGTGAGGTCACCCGCGTAACGGAGGGTCAGCGCGGCGCGCTGCTTCGGCGGCAGGGCCCGCACGCGGACCCAGATCGCGTCCTCGCCGGGCGGCGGATCGTGGTGGGGGACGTCGGGCACGGTGTCGGTCGGGACGGCGCGGCGGCCCCGCCCGCGGAGGTGGTCGAGCGCCTTGCGGTGCGCGATCGTGAGCACCCAGGCGCGCTCGTTGGAGCCCGGCCGCAGCTCGGGGTAGGCGCGGAGCGCGGCGAGGAACGTCTCCTGGAAGCAGTCGTCCGCGTCGACCGCGCCGACCATGCCCGCGAGGTAGCGCCACACGAGGTCGCGGTGGGCGTCCAGGAAACGCTGGAAGGGGACGGGCGTGGGGGTGGCGGCGGGCACGGCTACGGGCAGAACGTCGCGGACGGGCCGGACGTGAGATCGCGCGTCAGGCGCCGCGGCGGACGGGGGAGCGGGCGCGGGCGTGGGCGCCCACCGGCCCGCTCACGTCGGCACGAGCGCGTTGATGCCGGTCTGCGCCCGCCCGATGATGAGCTTCTGGATCTGGGAGGTGCCCTCGTAGAGGGTCGTCACGCGGACGTCGCGGAAGTGGCGCTCGACCGGATGGTCGTCGACGTACCCCGCGCCGCCGTGCACCTGGATCGCCTCGTTGGACACCCACACGGCCGCCTCGCTCGCGAAGAGCTTCGCGATCGACGTCTCGGTCGTGTTGGGCTGCCCGGTGTCCTTCAGCCAGCCGGCGCGCCACACGAGCAGCCGCGCCGCGTCCGTCTTCACCCGCATCTCGGCGAGCATCGCCTGCACGAGCTGGAAGGCGGCGATCGGGCGGCCGAACTGCTCGCGCTCGGTCGCGTAGCGCGTGGACTCGTCCAGGCACGACTGGCAGACGCCGACGCAGCCCGCGGCGACCGAGAACCGCCCGGAGTCCAGGGAGGTCATCGCGATCCGGAAGCCGTCGCCGACCTGCCCGAGGAGCTGGTCGTCGGAGGCGAAGACGTCGTCGAGGGCGATCGACGCGGTGTCCGACGCGTGCAGGCCCATCTTCCCGTGGATCTCGCTCGGCCGGAAGCCGTCCTGGTCGGTGTCGACGAGGAACGCGGCGACGCCCTTGTGCTTCAGCGCCGGGTCGGTCTGGGCGAACACGAGCGCGACCTTCGCGACGTTCCCGAGCGAGATCCACATCTTCGACCCGTTGAGGCGCCAGCCCCCGTCGACCTTCGTCGCCCGGGTCTTCTGGTTCGCCGCGTCCGAGCCCGTGTCCGGCTCGGTGAGGGCGAAGCACCCGAGCCACTCGCCCGAGCAGAGCTTCGGCAGGTGCGCCTGCTTCTGCTCCTCGGTGCCCCACTTGAGGATCGCCGAGCAGACGAGCGAGGTGACGACGCTCACGACGGTCCGCGCGGACGAGTCGGCGCGCCCGACCTCCTCGACGACGAGGCCGTAGCTGCGGTAGTCCAGGCCGGCTCCGCCGTACTCGCGCGGGACGATCGCCCCCAGGAACCCCTGCTCGGCCATCCGGCCGGCGAGCTCGAGATCGAAGCGGTGGTGGCGCGCGCTCTCCCGCGCCCGCGGGGCGATGACCTGATCGGCGAAGTCGCGCGCGGTCTCGCGGATGAGCTGCTGCTCGTCGGTGAGGGCGAAGTCCATGACGCGCGAGCCTACCCCGCGCCCTGGGCCACCATGACCGCGGCGAGGACGGCGTGCGTGCTCCACAGGAGGGTGCGCGCGCGGTCCACCCGGAGCAGCCGCCGGTGGACGGCCGCGTCGAAGCCCTGGCCGAGCGCCGTGTGCGCCGGGACGGCGGCGAGGCCGGTGATGACCCACGTCGCGAAGGCGCAGGCGAAGCCGGCGAGGGCGAGGGCGAGGGCGGCGCCGACGTCGCGGGGCTGCCCGGCCGCGACGACGAGCGCGCCGACCAGCTCGACCGACATCGCGGGGAGGACGACGAACGTGATCCGGCGGCTGTGCGCCGCGTGGTAGGCGAGCCAGCCGTCGGCCCCGACGCCCGCGAACGCGGGTAGTGCACGGCCTGCACGATCCAGCCCGCGCCGGCCATGAACCAGGCGCTCGCGGCGGTGAGGAGGAGCGCGGTCATCACGACGGGTACGTCCGTCGCGCCGTGTCGGGCCATCGCACCTCGCCGGGGTCCGGCCCCGGCGTAGACTCGCCCGATGGACCCGTTCGCGGTCATCATCCTCGGCGGTGTCGGCGGCATCGTCGTCGCCTGCCTGCTGCTCGGGCGGTTCTACCCGGGCAACGGGGCCGACGTGCTCGACTGGAAGCCGACCCGGTCGCCCGAGCTCGAGGCGCAGAACGAGATCGACGACCTCGAGCAGATGCTCGAGGCGGCGAACTCCCGCCGCCGGCGGCGCGGGGCGCCCGAGCTCACCGAGGAGTCGCTGAACGCGAGCATCGCCGCCGTGACGGCGGAGACCTCGCGGCGGCGGGACGAATACCAGGCCGACCAGGAGATCGAGCAGATGCTGGAGATCAAGAACCGGCGCCGGCGCAAGAAGGGCCTGGCGCCGATCACCGCCGAGCAGTACCGCACCGAGCTCGGGGGGGGCGGCGCATGAGGGTCCTGCTCGTCGGGAGCTCGGCCCGCGGGCTCGCGCTCGCCCGTGAGCTCGTGGCCGACGGGCACGCCGTGCGCGCGGTCACGCGCACCGAGGCGCGCCGGGCCGAGCTCGAGGACGCCGGCTGCGAGTGCTGGATCGGGACGCCCGACCGCATCGGGACGCTCCGCTACGCCCTGGAGAACGTGACGATCCTCGTGTGGGCGCTCGGCAACGCGAGCGGGGACGATCCCGAGAGCGTCGCCGCGCTGCACGGCTCCCGGCTGAAGATGATGCTCGAGAAGACGACGGACACGACGGTCCGTGGGGTCGTCTACGAGATGACCGGCAGCCTCGACGAGGCGACGTTCGCGTCCGGTCTCCACGAGATCCGCTGGGCGAACGAGAAGAACGAGATCCCGTACGCGCTGCTCGACGCGGACGCCCGCGACGAGGCGGCGTGGGTCGCCGCGGCGCGTGCCGCCATCGAGGGCCTGCTCGTCGACCGGCCGGTGGCCGGCGCCCCGCGCTGAGCGGGCGGGGCGCGGGCCAGCGCGCGGCCGGTTACTGGGCGCTCAGCGGCGCCGGCGTGACGATCGGGGCGTTCTGGTGCGACCACGGCGCCGGCGGCGGCTCCCCGCTGTCGAACGCGCTGAGGAGGAAGAAGAGCCCGACGAGCAGCGCGGCCACGACGAGCAGCGCCATCAGCCCCTTCGCGATCCGCTCGGCTGCGGACGGGCGGTTCGCCTTCGCGGCCAGCAGGCGGTCGTGCGCCGAGATGCCGGTGCGCTGGTCGTAGGGCAGCAGCTTGACCTTGATCTCGCGCTTCGGACGCGGCTCGGGCGGCGGCAGGTCCCGGACGTTCGAGAGGTCCATCCGTGGCGGCGTGTCGGCCTTCTTCTCCTCCATGGGGACATCATGGTCGGTCTGGTGACCGGATGCACCGCCGGATGCAGGAATTCCTGCACGAACGGGGAATGAGACGAACATCCCTCGTGACCGGGCGGCCCCAGTGGCCGCCCGTCGCAATTCAGGGGCGTCCCGTCAGGCGGCGGCGACGCCGAGGACTGCGGCCGGCAGACGCTCGAGCAGGTCGCCGAGCATGCGGGCCGTCGCGCCCCAGACGAGATGCTCGCCGACGACGTACACGTCGGTGCGGAAGGGGATGCCGCGGCGCATCAGCCGGCGCCGGCCGTGCCCGGCGCGGAGCGCGGTGAGGGGCAGCTCGAGGACCTCGGCGACCTCGCGCTCGGACGGCCGCCAGACCTGCCCGGGCTCGATCAGCCCGACGAACGGGTAGACGGCGTAGTCGGTGGCGATCGTCGGCGTCGGCTGCAGCGCGCCGACGACCTCGACGCCCACGGGGTCGAGGCCGATCTCCTCGTGCGCCTCGCGCAGCGCCGTGACGCGCAGGTCGCTCTCGTCCTCGTCGCGGCGGCCGCCGGGGAACGAGATCTCGCCGGCGTGACGGCGCATGTCGTCGCGGCGGCGGGTGAGGACCGCGGTGAGCTCGCCGTCGCCGGCGATGTAGAGCGGGACGAGGACGGCGGCCTGGGTGCGGCCGTGGACCTCGAGCTCCGCCGCCTCGGCGGGGTCGAGCAGCACGTCGCGCAGGGCGCCGGCCAGCGCGGCGCGGTCCTGCGGTGCGGCTCGCGGGGCGGTGGTCACGCGGAAGGCGTCAGGAGACGAGCGTCACGCGCTCGATGCGCTCATCGAACATGACCTCGCCGTCGAGCGTCCGGTGCACGGGGCACTTGGCCGCGATGACGCGCAGGCGCGAGACCTGCTCGTCGCTCAGCGAGTCGGGAAGGCGCAGGACGAGGTCGAAGCGGGTCGGGCAGCCGCGGTCGGACGGCGTGTACTGACACGTCACCTCGGTCGCGCCGAGGTCCCAGCCCTTGCGCTGGGCGTACATCTCCATCGTGATGGCCGTGCAGGAGGCGAGCGACGCGGCGAGCAGCTCCTGGGGCGACGGGCCGGTGTCCTCGCCGCCCTCGCTGGCGGGCTCGTCGGCGAGCAGCTGGTGCGAGCGGACCTTCACCGTCTGCTTGAACCCGCCGGACCGGGTCGAGGTGGCCTTCATGGCGTCTGGAGCCTTCATGGTCCCTCCGATGGTAGAGCCTCCGCGGCAAATCCGACGGGGTGTTCGACCGTCCGTCCGGCGGCCGTCATCCGAGGGGGCTGAGCAGCAGTCCGGTGGGGACCTTGGGGGCGAACGAGGTGGACTTCGCGGGCATCGTCGCGCCCGCCTGGGCGACGGCGAGGACCTGCTCGACCGCGCACGGGCGGACGAAGAGCGCGAGCTCGTAGGTGCCGTCGGCGACGAGCTCGCGGGCCTCCTCGTCGTTGCGGGCGTAGCCGAGCCCGTCGCGGCGGTCGATCGCGTCCTGGCTCAGCCCGAGCGTCCGGGTCAGGACGAGGTGCTGGAGGACCGCCGTGTCGAGCCGGCGGTAGGGCGCGGGGACGTCCGGCGGCATCGCGGCGTCCGCGACCGCGGGGTCGCGCAGGACCGCGCGGCGGGCCCTCGGCTCCCCGCCCGGGCCGCCGCGATCGAGCAGCCCGAGCGTGAACGGGCCGTCGCCGGCGGGGGGCGCGAGGTCGGCCGGCGCGACGGAGGTCACGTCGAAGGCGCGGGCCAGCAGGGCGTCGAGGGCGGCGCGGGCCGCCGGCGTCAGGCCACGGACGAGCCGGTGGGTGGGCTGGATGACGAGGCCGTCGTCCTGCATCGCGACGAGCAGCACGAGCGCGAGGTGGTGCTCGCCCTCGCCGCCGCGCTCGGCGGCGTACCGCCGGGAGGCCTCGTAGCGGTGGTGGCCGTCGGCGATGAGCAGCTCGCGGCCGGCCAGCGCCTCCCGGAGCGCGGCCACGACCGCGGGGTTGCCGATGCGCCAGAGGCGGTCCTCGGTGCCCTCGTCGTCGACGGCGCTCGCCACGGGCGGCGTGGCGAAGACCGGCGCGAGCAGGGCCGCGACCTCGCCGCCCGCGTCGTCGTGCAGCGCGAAGACGGGGGAGAGGTTCGCGCGCGTCGCCCGCGTGAGCTCGAGACGGTCCTCGACCGCGGCCGGGTGCGTCCGCTCGTGGGGGCGGATGCGGCCCGCCCCGTAGTCCGTCACCCGCGTGCGGGCGAAGAGGCCGCGCCGCACGAGCGTCGTACCGTCCGGGCCGGGGAAGCGCTGCTCGAGGGCCCACAGCGCCGGTCGCTCGTCGCGGACGAGGACGCCGGTGTCCGCCCACTCGCGCAGCAGTTCGGCGGCGTGCGCGTAGCGGCCGGCCGGGTCGCCGTGGTCGTCCGGGCGGTCGGGGTCCGGCAGGTCCGCCGCGACGATGTTCAGCGGCGTGCGAGCCAGCAGCCGGGCGCGGATGACCGGGTCGCTCACGTCGTACGGCGGGGCGATGACGGCGCTGAGCGACGGGACCCGATCCAGGGCGTGGTGCACGGCCCGCAGCGGCTGGATCTCGGCCATCCGCGAGGACGGTAGCGCCGCGTCGCGGCGTGGCGGCCCGGGCGGGCCGCCGGTCAGCGGACGCGGCCGCCGAAGTCGTGCACGTAGGTGGCGCCGCCGGCCGAGCCGTCCGGCGCGCCCATCGCGACGCCGAGGCCGACCTCGCGGAAGTGCCGGTCCAGGATGTTCGCCCGGTGGCCGGGGGAGTGCATCCACGCGGTGACGATCGCCTTCGGGGTCGCGAGGACGCCGGTGCCGTAGGCGATGTTCTCGCCGATGTACCAGCTCGACAGGCCCCCGCGCAGGTAGCTCGTGTGCTTGATCCGGTCGACCATCGTCGTGCCGTTCGGCGTCGTGTGGTCGAAGAAGCGGTCGGCGACGAGGAGCCCGGCGAAGCGACGTGCGACCCGCGACAGCGTGCGCTGCGCGGTGAGCGGCGCGAGGTGGTGGCGCGCGCGCTGGCGGTTGACGAGGCAGAGTGTCGCGCGCCCGACGGCGCCGAGGTTGCCGCGCGTCGGGACGAGCGACTCGTTCCGGCACGCCTCGCGCGCCGGGGCGGGGCAGGTCGAGACGACGCCGGGCACCGTGACGCACGGGAGGCTCGCCGCGGTGGCCGGCGAGGCCGTGACGGCGGGGACGACCGCGACGGCCGTGACGGCGGTGGCGGCGAGCGAGAGCAGGCGTGAGCGGAGCGAGAGCATGGGGGTGGGGCGCCGAGGCGGGGGGACAGGCGGCGCACTCCCGTCATCGGCGCCGCAGCGCCGGCCGCCGCTTGTGGTCCCCGGTCCTGGACATTCGTCCGACGTCACGGGGCCCCCGCCGTCGTCTCACGCACGCGGGCGAGCGCAGGTCGTCGCGCCGCCGTCCGCCCGGGCCGTACAGTTCCCGGGTGCACGGGGCGTAGCTCAGCCTGGTGGAGCGCCGCGTTTGGGACGCGGAGGTCGCCGGTTCAAGTCCGGCCGCCCCGATTCCGTGCCACGCGCCCCCGCCCGGGGGCGCGTGCCGCCGCGGACCCGCCCCCATAGCTCAGCTGGATAGAGCAGCGGACTTCTAATCCGCAGGTCCCAGGTTCGAATCCTGGTGGGGGTGCTAGGAACTACCTGCAAAACGGCATCTTTTCGAGCGCCTCCCGAGCGCCGATCAGGCCGACTGGGCGAGGGGTCGGACCGGGGTCGGGTTCTCTCCTGAGACGTACGACACCGCCCGGTGCCGCCGGGTCCCCTGACACACTCACTCTCGGTCTGCCTCTCGTGGCTGTCCATTCGCCGACAACGCCCGTCGCTCGCGCACGTGAGAGGCGGGCGTTGATCGTTCGCGCGTGAGCCGTCCGAGCGATCCGCCACGATCGTCGGCGCGAATGAGATACGACACGACAAGACCACCACAGTGCCTGGAGTAGACGGCGCTCACACCCCCGCTGCCCGCGACGCGCACTCACGCGACTTCGCAGGCCTTCCGACCGCGACGCGCGCCGCATGGGCCGTCCGCCTCACGCGAGCCGACCCGAACGACTGGACGATCCAGATCCCGAAGCGTCTGCGTCGGTTCGGCGTCGCCGACGAGACCATCGCCGCATGGCCCGACCTAGACGACTGGGAACGCCTCAACGCCATCGTCGGCGACGACCCCGAGGCCTTCGCGATCGCCGAGGCGACGCTCGAGGGCATCGGCACGCCTGGCTCTGGGTTCGACGCCGCAGACTGGGACGCGATCGTCCAGGTGTGCGACTACTCCGACTCCCGCCACCGCGACGAGCGCCACGATCGCGCCAACGATCGGATCACCTCCAGGTGGCTCGCGAAGCTCCCTCGCCAGCGGGCCGCAGTGGCTCCCAAGGCGCGACGTCCGTCCGCGTCCCGCCGCACGGGCGCCCGCACGCGGGCGCACCGCTCGCGTAGCGCTACTCGCTCCTCCGCGGCGAGCGGCGACTCGGGCGGCGACGGCCCAGGCGAACCACCGCCGCCGGCCCCTCACGGCCGGCGGCACGCAGGAGCGGCGTCATGAGCGCCGCGATAGTCGACGCGTTCCTCTCGTCCCTCGACGACGAGGCACTCGACCGCCTCGCGACGCTCCTCGCGCCGCGGCTGAAGCCAGAGGGCGAGCCCACGTCGCCATGGCTCACCCCCGACGAGGCCGCGGCGCGACTGCGCTGCGCCCGCAAGCGGGTCTACGAGCTCGTCGCCGCCGACCGGCTCCCGAGCCACCGAGACGGCCGCCGGCTCCTCTTCCACCGCGACGAGCTCGACGCCTACCTGACCGGGGCAACATGAGCCCGTTCGTCGATGGCGTGGCATTCATCGGGGATGCGGAGCAGCACGTCCCCGCAAACTGGGGCGACGGGACCTCGGTTCTGTGGTCCATGGGTGAGCCGCTGCTTCTCTGCGGGCCGCCCGGCGTCGGGAAGTCGACGCTCGTCCAGCAGATCGTCCTAGCGCGCATCGGAGGCCTCTGGGCGCCCTCGACGGTCCTCGGGCTCACGGTCACGCCCGACCCCGATCGGAAGGTCTTGTACGTCGCGGCGGATCGTCCTGCGCAGATCGCCCGCTCGCTACGGCGCATGGTCACCGCCGAGCACCTCTCGTCCCTCGACGGGCGGCTCATCGTCTGGCGCGGGCCGCTCGACTTCGATCCGGTCAGCGAGCCCGAGCGGCTCGCGCAGGTCGCAGCGCTCCACGGCGTAGGCACGGTCGTCATCGACTCGCTCAAGGACGTCGCGGTGCGCCTCAGCGACGACGCCGTAGGCAGCGCCGTGAAGCTGATGCTCACCCACCTCACGGAGGCCGGCATCGAGGTGTGCGCTCTGCACCATCAGCGCAAGAGCGGCGGCGAGAACAGCAAGCCCACGAAGCTCGACGACGTCTACGGCTCGACCTGGATCACCGCCGGCGCCGGGAGCGTCGTCCTGCTGCACGGCCAGGCGGGCGACCCGATCGTCGAGTTGCTGCACCTCAAGCAACCCGCCGACGTCGTCGGTCCGCTGAGGGTCGTCCACGACCACGAGGCTGGCCTGAGCACGGTCGTGCAGGACATCGACCCGCTCGAGCTCCTGCGGACCGAGGACACGGTCACGGTTCGAGACGCCGCGCGGGCGTTGTACGGAAGCGTCAGCCCCGCGGACGTCGAGAAAGCCCGCCGCACCCTCGACGCGTTGCACTTCAGCGGCGACGCGCGCAAGCTCCCGACGACACCCGGGAAGCCCGCGAGATACGCGGCCGCGAACACGGCCGTGACCCCCGTGACCCCGAGCGTGACCCCCGCACGCGAAGGTCACGCGGGATCACGAAAGCCCACCAACACTGCTCACGACGGGGTCACGCGACCTCACGACGCCATCGACACCCGGCCCGACCCCCTTAAGGGGGCGGGTGTCGTGGGCCGTGACCCCCAGCCGGCCATCTTCCTCGTCCCCGACCCGGACGCCGCCTGATGGATCTTCAGGTGGCGCGCTACGACCACGCCCGCCGCATCCGCGTGGCACCGCCGCCGCTGGCCCAGCTCGCGCGCGACCCGAGCCCCGATCTCCGGCCGTGGTCGGCGACCAGGAGGCGGACGTGAGCCGCGCGGCAGCGCTGGCATGGTTCGAGGACGAGGGCCTGCCACCTGACGGCGAGTGGCGCTCGGCCACGGACATCCGTGAACGTGCGTCCGCCGCAAGGTTCTCCAGGTCGACGTTCTCCCGCGCCGTCCGTGACTTTGTGAAGGCGCACCCGGAGGAGCTCGAGACGGACTGGACGAGCACGATGCCCGCCAGGCGCCTATGGCGGCGTCTGCCGGCGCCGTCGGCGGCCGACCTGCGCTCCCTCGTCATAGCCGAGTTCGCGGACGAGCGCGAGGAGCTGCACGCGGAGATCTGGCGACTGATGGAGCGCGTCGAGGTGCTGACCGACGAGCGCAACGCATGGCGCGCTGTCGCGGAGGCGAAGGGACTGCCGGGCCAAGCCGGGTCAGCTTCTGCCTCATCAGGCCGGAGCATGTAGTCGTGATCCTGAACCGCGACACCGCCTACCGCGACGTGCTCGAAGCCCTCGCAGAGGGCCCGATCAAGGACCTCTTCGAGGAGCGCCACGCCCTCGAGAGCAACCCGACGCCCGACGCGCTGGCGTCGATGACCCGCCACCTCGCCGAGTGCCAGACCTACCTCTCGAGCGTGGTCGCGCCGAAGGTCGAGCTTCTCGCTGCGGTCAAGTTGGTGGCCGCTGCCTCGCAGCAGTACGAGGAGCGGTGGAAGGCAGGGCGCGCGGCGCAGGCCATCGAGGGCACCGTCGATGCTTGAGAGCGGCGACACAGTGGCGAGCGCGTACGAGCAGGCGATCACCGCGGCGCAGGCGATGCTCGTCGGCCTCCACGTGCAGCTCACCGGGCTCGTCGCCGAGCCGAGTGCGCGCGGCGCCCGGTCCGCCGAGTTCACCTGCCGCGAGGTCCTCGCTCGCCTCGGCGTGTCGCAGGACGCCATCGACCAGGCGCACGCCGAGAACGCGGCGCGCATCGCCCGGCATCAGCGGAGCCAGGCGTGAGCGTCCTCGACCGCATCCGCTGGCGCCTGCCTGGCCCGCGCGCGCACCGGCTCGGCGACCCGCTCGAGCCCGCACCCTGCGAGGACTGCGCCACAGACACGATGCCGTGCACGAACCGCCCGTGGTGTCGCCACGACGGCGCGTGGGAGCGGTACATGGTCAGCCACACCGTGTGGGCCCAGGCTGGCGCGCCCGCCGGCTACCTGTGCGTCGGCTGCCTCGAGATGCGCCTCGGCCGCTTCCTCACCGCCGCGGACTTCATCGACGTGGCGATCAACGAGGCGACGCCGTGGGACACGCCTCGTCTGGCGTCACGTCGCGCGGATCTTGCCGGGGAGAGAAAGTCGCCGGAGTGGGCGCGAGCGACGGCGCGCGTAGCCCTTTCGCCCTTTGGTCGTGGGGTTTCAGGGGGGCGTGTGCGTCCAGACTCTGGACCGGTGGGTGTGTCGACCCACGCCGTCGACATTTCTCCCCCCGATGCTCTGGAGGGTCGCAGCCAGCATGGCTAGCACGACCGACCGCGGCTACAACTACGCCCACAAGCGCCTGCGCCGGCGCTGGGCTCGCGAGGTCGAGCAGGGCCACGTCGCGTGTGCTCGCTGTCGCCGCCTGATTCAGCCCGGGGAGCCCTGGGACCTCGACCACGATGACCAGGACCGCTCGCGCTACATCGGCCCGTCGCACGCCCGCTGCAACCGCGCGACCGCCGGCCGCCGGCCGCCGTCGCCCCGCGCCGCGCAGGCCCCCACCCGGCACTCGAGGGTCTGGTACTGAGCATGAGCGAGATCACCGACGCCGGCCGAACCCGCCTGACCGCCGCTCGACGCCGCTGGGCCGAACGGGTCGCCCGCGGCGACGTTACCTGCAGCGTCTGCGCCGAGGTCATCGGCGCCGACGCCGCCTGGAAGCTCGTCTGCGATGCCCCGACCCTGCGCTACGTCCCGGCGCACGAACGCTGCAGCCCCGTTCCGCCGACGCAGCGGTCGAATCCGACTTCGAGGGTCTGGCACTGATGGCGGCGACTCGCTCACCGAAGGACACCGAGCGTGCTTGCGCAGTCTGCGCCGCGGGGTTCCCGCCCGAGCAGGACGGCCCGCAGCACGGGCTCTGTCCGCCCTGCCGGGGGACGTCAGCGATCGGCGACCCGGCGACGTTCGTCGGCGACGAGCCCAGCGCCCCGGGCGGTATCCGCGGCGGCTCGATCGTTGTGGGCACCTGCCCGGGCTGCGGCCAGCTCGTCACCTTCGTGCGCACCGCTGACGGCGCGGCCGTCCAGTGCGCTGCATGTCGTCCAACCGTCGTGGCGGGTCCGCGTCCGGGGTCCGATGAGGTCCGTCGTTCGGGAGGCCCCAACGGTGTGCGTCCCGGGCGCGGACCCGCGACGACGGGAACGCCTTCCTCTCCGACCGAAGGGACCGCATCATGAGCACCGCCACCGACTTCGAGGTGAGGGCCTGCGCCGTTGGGCTCTCGCTCCGCTCCTCCGACGGCGTCCTGAAGCTCGAGGGGTACGCCTCCACCTTCGACGCGTACGACTACGGCCCGTTCCGCGAGCAGATCGCGCCCGGCGCGTTCCGCAACGCGCTCGCCAGCGCGCCGGACGTCGTGCTGAACATGAATCACGGCCGTGCCGGCAGCGGGCTCCCGCTCGCCCGCACCGGCAGCGGGCGTCTGCGCCTGGCCGAAGACGCCAACGGCCTACTCGTGAGCGCCGACCTGGACCCCGACGACGCCGACTGCGCACTCCTGGCCAGCAAGCTGCGCAGCGGCGCGCTCTCGGCGATGAGCTTCGCCTTCAAGGACGCGATCGACAGCTGGTCCCCCGACGGCACGCTGCGCACCATCCGCAGCCTGAGCCTCGACGGCGGCGACGTCTCCGTCGTGGCGAACCCCGCGAACCCCGCGACGTCTGTTGCACTCCGCTCGCGCGCCCGCGCGCTGGCGCCACACTCGCGGCCGACGGCGGGCGCGGTCGGCCCGGACTCCCTCCAACTGGCGCAGGAGCAGCTGATCCTGCTGCGGGCAGGGCGGGCCGGGCGATGACGCTGGACGAGCTCTCCCTTGGCGTCCGGATGCTCCCGGACCGCGTCATCGACAGGCGTCGCGCGTTCGCCGCCGCGCTCGCCACCGACACCGCCGCCCCGCCGTTCCTTCGCCAGGCAGCCGCGCTCGCCGGCGAAGTCCTCGACGTCCTCGCCTACGGGATCGACCCCGCCACCGCCATCAGCAGGAGCCGCACATGAGCCGCACGTCCACCGACCCGCCGATCACCCGCGACGAGCTGCGGGTCCTCGCCGCCCACGCCGTCAAGCAGCGCGACGCGCACGCCCGCCGCGCGGCCAGCGCGATCGACCTCGGCGGACGCACCGACCTGCCCAGCGTCGACCGAGCCCTCGCGGACTCCGATCGGTGGGCCAGCCGCGCGATCGACTTCGAGCACCGCGTCGAGATCTCCGTCGAACCGCTCACCTACGCCGAGGAGTCCCCGCACTCCTGGTTCGTGGACCAGCTCCTGGCGTCCGGCAACGACGGAACCGAGGCCCGCGCCCGCCTGGACCGTCACGACCGCGAGGTCGAGCTCGAGACGCGCTCCCGACCGGCACGCGAGCGCCGCGCCGACGGCCCAGACGGCGTGAGCTTCGAGCGCAGGGTCAACCCCAGCCGCAACCCCGGGCAGGGCGGCAGCTTCGCGCCGCCGCTGTGGCTCACCGACCTCTTCGCCAAGCAGCCGCGCCCCGGCCGCGTCCTCGCAGACCTCATCCCCGGCGCCTACGAGCTCCCCGGCGGCTGCCAGAGCGTCAGCGTCCCGCGGCTGATCGTCGGCGCGAACGGCACGCCGCACATTGACACCACCGCCGTGGCCGAGGCCGATGTCACCGACGCCGCGGTCACCTCGCCCGTGACGCTCATCCCCGCGAGCGTCGACGTCAGCCTGCAGGCGCTCGAGCAGAGCCCCGTCGGCGGCGGCCACCTGGACGAGATCATCTGGGCTGACGCCACGGCCGCCTACGACGCGCAGCTCGAGCAGCAGCTCGTCGCCGGCACCGGCGCCAATGGCCAGATCCTCGGCCTGCTCAACGTCCCGACCGGCGCCGGCGCCGCGAACGCCGTCACCTACACCGACGGCACCCCGACCGGCCCGAAGATGCTCCCGTACGCCGGGCAGGCCGCCGCCCGGATCGGGAACAACCGCCTGATGCCGCCCCAGGTCTGGCTCATGCGCACCGCGCGCTGGGCCTGGCTCGGATCTGCTGAGGACGGGCAGGGACTCCCGCTCGCCGTCCCCGGACACACCCCGCCGCCGGCCGTCCCGTACCTCTTCGACGACGGCCGCCCCTCCCGCGTGGCGTCGCTCCTCGGCTGGCCGGTCTTCCCCGACGACGCCATCCCGCAGACCCTCGGCGGCGCCCCGGGCACCCAGGACGCGATCCTCGCCTGCCGCCCGACGGACATGCTCCTCTGGGAGTCGGTCCCCAGGATGAGCGTGTTCACCGAGGTCCAGTCCGACACGCTGCAGGCCCGCGTGCAGATGCGCACCTACGCCGCCGCGCTCGTCGCCCGGATCCCGACCGGCATCGCCGTCCTCACGGGCACCGGCATGGTCGTCCAGGCCGGGTGGCAGTCGTGAGCGCCGCCGCGGAGCCCGACCGCGCCGCCGAGCAGGCCGCGCTCGCCGCGCTCGCCGCGCGCGTCGCGGCGCTCGAGGTCGCCGTCGGAGAGCTGCTGTACGGCGCGCACGCCGCGGCCGGCCCGCACAAGCTCGCCGCCCAGGGCCGCTACGAGTGCGCCGTCCTGCTGAACGACCATCTCGAGCGACGCGCGACCGCTGACGCTGCGCGCATCGCCCGCGAGACCGAGGGGAACCGCCCGTGAGCACCGACGCCGACCTGCTCGCCCGCCTGGAGCGCCTGGAAGCCGAAGCCGCCGCACGCGACAGCTCACTCGGCGGTGTCCCGGTCCCGAGCTCCCACGAGGCGCTCTCCGATCAGATCGCCGAAGCCAACGAACGCAGCCGGCAGGCCCGCATCCGGGCGCAGGCCGCACGCGACGCCAGGGAGGAGGCCTGGCGCGCCCGGCACGCTCGCGATCACGCCCGCACCGAGAAGCGCCTGGCGCGCATCGCCGACGAGCTCCTCGAGCACACCGCCCGCCGGACGCAGCTGATCCGCGAGCTCGACGACGAGCACGCCCGCCTCGTGAGCGAGCGCGCGACGCTGCAGAAGTCCCTCGTCCCGCCGGCGGACCTGTGACCGCACGCGACGCCAGAGAACCTCTCGTCGCCAGGAGCGGCGCATGAGCGTGCGCATCACCATCACGGGCGACGTCTCGGTCGGGAGCGGACTGCTTCCCGGTCTGCGTCCCCGGCCCGCTGCGGCGCGCCCGTCGACACGCGCGCAGCACATCACCTTCATCGGATCGATCACGGACGGCGCGCACTTCGCGAAGGAGACGTTCACGGTGCTCGCGGGCGATGGTGGCCCGACCCCTACGGGCGGATTCGCGCGGTGGAACGTCATCCCGCGGCCGCAACGCAAGGGCATCACCGTCCTCGACGGGTACGACCCCCTGACGCTCGAGATACCGATCCTCTTCGACGCCGCTAAGGGCCCCGCCGGCGACGTCGAGGCGGACATCCAGAAGCTCGAGTGGATGGGCGGCCGCGGCGTTCTTTTCGAGCGGACCGGCATCGGGCAGCCGGCGCGCGGCGACTCGCCCCTCGTCGTCGTGTCGACGGTCGACGCCCACGGGGTGACGAGCGCTCTGGTCCCCGCTCAGTACCAGACCGACGGCCTGCGGTGGGTCGTGACGAGCCTCGCGTTCGACACCAACCCGATCCGCAACGCCCACGGCGACCGGACCCGCCAGGCGGTCACCGTCACGCTGACCGAGTACGTGGCCACGTCGTTCTCTATGTCGGCGGATTCGCCCGCCGTCCGGGCTCAGGCGCGCAAGCCGCTCGCGGACCAGTTCACCAGCTTCCCCGTCACGAGCGCGCACAACACGATCCGCAAGATCACCATCTTCGACGCCCACAACCCGCTGCACTCCGCCGCCGTCGAGGTCCTGAAGGCCAACCGCGCAAACCGCAAGCTGCACCTCGGTCCGTCCATCGACCAGGACCTCATCAAGCACCTTCCGCTCGGGACCCACATCAAGGTGCCCCTCTCGGTTATCAAGGCCCTATGACCCGTCCTCATCCCAAGGTTCAGTACCTCGCGACCGTCGTCGTCTCGTCGCTAGACGACCTCCTCGAGAGCGAGCTGCCCGAGGCCACCGCAGCGCAGCTGCAGACGCTTCGCCAGCTCGTTGTGGAAGAAGGCGGCCTGCAGCTGAAGGCCTCGGACGTGATCTGGCCAGATTCAGGGATCGACGCCACGATTGACGACATCCGGCACGTCATGTCCCCTAGCGGCGCCGAGGACGTGCTCAGCGAACGGGCGCGCGAAGCCCTGCAACGCGTCGGGATCCAGACCGTCGGGCAGCTCTACCAAATGGCCGACGAGCGCGAACGGCACTGCGCCCTCACCGGCGACCCGAAGACCTACCGCGAAAAGCACGGGATCGATGAGTTCGTCGAGGCGGAGATCCTCGGGTTTCTGCGGCGGCTGGAGGTCCTGACCGGTGACTGACACGCTCGACGACCGCTCCGACGCTCAAGCCATCCCGCACCTCGTCGCGGCCGACATCACGCGCTCGGCGGGGGGAAAGACGCCGTCGACGATCGACCTCGCCTCCGCGATCAGCGAGATCCAGACCCGCTCACAGATCAGCGGGGCGAGCACCCTCACCGTCGACCTCATCGACCCCGACTGGGTCATCCTCACCAGCGGCTTCCTCGACCTCGACGAGAACGGCCGCCTCGACACGATCGAGGTGAACTATCCAGACGGGTCGGACTCGTGGTGGCGCCTGGTCGGCGTCGACGCCTCCCTGGACCTCAGCGGCCCGAACGTCACCCTCACCTTCGAGGACCGGGTCGTCGCGTACCTGCGCGATCACTGGGGACCGAAGACCGTGCCGCCCGGCACGACGACCCGCGCGCAGTTCCTGAAGTCGAACGTCGACGAAGTCGGCCGCACCGGCGGGGTGCCCAAGCTCCGGTTCGTCTGCCCGTCGCTGCCCGACGTGCAGCCCCTCGCCGCGGACACGACGACCGCCGTCGCCAGCTCGTCCGCGACGCCGGCGCAGCTCACCGCGCTCTCCGGCACCACGATCGTGCAGACCCCGGCGCAGCAGAAGGCCGCCGCCGCCAAGGCCTCAAAGTCCCGCGGCGTGCATCCGAAAGCGGCGATCACCGTCAAAGGCCAGCCGGCGAACGCGGTGCAGATCGCGAACATCAACGCGCTGCTCGGCACCGCCGAACTGCTCAAGGCCGGGCCGCTCGCGACCGTCGCGCTGATCTGCGCAGGGATCGGCGAGTCGGACATGGGCGCCGCCCCCGACACCTTCACCGCGAAGTACCAAGGCGTCCTGCAGGGCGACCCCGCGAACATCGACGTGCACGACCCCACGGCGCTCGCCGCCGCGTTCCTGAAGGGCGGCAAGGGCTTCCAGGCCGGCGGCGCGATGGCCCTCTCCCGCACCGTGAGCGATCCCGGCGAGATCGCCACGAAGGTCGAGGCGTCCGGGGAGCCCGGGAGCTTCTACGGCCAGTGGGCGCCGGAGGCCCGGGCGATCATCGCCGCCTACGGCGGCATCGCGCTCGGCTCCCAAGCCGACGCCCTCTCCGGCGCCTCCGCCGCCCCCGTGAGCGACGTAAGCCAGCTCACCCGCGGCACCCTCGACAACCCCGACGAGGACTCCTGGGACTGCGGCAGCCGCCTGGCGCAGGAGGTCGACTGGTTCTGGTTTGCCGACACGCTCAGCGTGTACTTCATGTCGGGGCCGGACCTGATCGGCCAGACTCCCGCCCTGTACCTGGACCGGGTGGAGGACCGGGCGATGATCAGCCGCCTCGACACGAGCGTCGACAACACGTCGTTCACCCACGTGCAGCCGACCACCGGGAAGAAGAAGACGCCCTCACGCGTCGCGAAGGCCGACGCCCCCTCCGAGGTTCACCTGGACCTCGTGTGCGCCCCGGACCAGTACCGCGCCGGCGAGGTGTTCGTCCTGCGCGGCTGCGGGCCCGCCGACGGCCGCTGGATCGTCCAGGACGCCACCCGCAACAACCTCGCCGACATCCACACCACCTTCACGCTCGTCCTCCCGCCCGAGCCGCTGCCCGAGCCCCGCGCGCAGGACACGGCGACCGGAGCGGTCGCGATGCCGACCACGAACACCGTGACCAAGGGGAAGCTCGCCGGCGTCGCCCAGGCCGCCGAGATCGCCCTGCAGCAGAAGGACAAGTACGTCTACACCGAGGACGTGAACGCACGCGGAAACCGCGGCACCCTCTTCGGCCCCGCACCCCGGACCATGGACTGCAGCGCGTTTGCCACCCTCTGCTACAAGGCCGCCGGCCTCCCGGACCCCAACCACCAGGACTACTCGCCGATCGGCGCCACCGGCTCGCTCATCGCGCACTGCACGAAGATCGGCGCCCCCGTCCCCGGCGACCTCTGCTTCTTCGGCGACAGCGAAGCCCACACGACCCACGTGACCGTCTACGTCGGCAACGGCCAAGCGATCTCCATGGGCATGCAGGGCGACCCCGAGAAGGGCCCCGCAACCACCACCGGCCCCAAGGGCTTCCTCGGCTACTACCGCTCCGACGTCGCTCCGTGACCGATCGTCCTCGCCTCACGCTCGTGCCCCCGCCGAACACCGACCCGGCACCGCCGGCACGACCCGTCCCATCCGCGCCAGTCGGCGAGTGGCTGACGTCGCGACAGGCGGCCGCGCACCTCGCGATCAGCTACGCAGCCTTCCGCCGCGGCGTCGCCGACGGCACCTGGACCGGTGGGCGCCTGGACCCCGACGGGCTCACGCGCTTCTCCCGCTACGACCTCGACGCCCAGCGCCGCGCACGCTCGGCGACATTCCGCGCCGGCCTCGACCCCACCCGACCCGATCAGCGCGTGACCGGTGACTCAGGGCACGTCGTCCTCGCGCTGTGACTCGAGCGCCGTGGCTATCCGCTCCAGCGCGAGCGGTACCCGCTGCTTCTCGATCCGCTGCGACACGCTGTCGAGCGACCTCACGATCCCGGGGACCGACTTCTCGCGGAGCTCCAGCGCGTCGAGGCGCCGCCTCACCGCCTGCGAGCGGAAGTTCACGACCCCGAGCCCGAGCGAGGCCAGCGACACGACGACGGCGACGATCCCGAGAGCGGTAGCCACGAGCCGCGACCCTAACGCCAGCCACCCCGGCTGCACAGCCGTCCGGTCTGCGTCCCTTCGAAGTGACAGGGAAGTGCGCTTGACCCCGCCGAGGGCGAGAGTACGCTCGCGTCTCCATACAAAAGCGCCCCGGCGACCGTTGGTAGCGATCCCGGGGCATGGCAAAGGAGCCGTAACTCCCATGCACCCGCACCGTACCGGTGAGACCAGCGCGATGGCGCTCGTCACCGCGGCCCAGCGCGCCGCGCTGCAGCCGCTCGTCGTGTTCTACTTCGACCTCGCCGTGATCGCGCTCGCGGAGGGCACCGAGGGCCCGACCTGGCGCCGACACATGCACCGCACCTTGTGGCTCCTCGACGACCTCGGATGGTCCCCGGATGACCCCCGGACCGAGTACCACCTCACGATGCCGCCCGAAGAGTTGACGTCCACGCTCGCGTGGCTCGCCGAGGGCCAGCGAAACCTCCTCGAGAACTGCGACTGGAGCGGCCCGGGCGAGGCCGACGAAGAGCGCGACGAACGCCACACGCTCGCGACCATCCTCGAGCTCCTCGACGCAGCACCGGCGCTCGCATGACGAGCTCAGCCGCCCGCGCCCCGCGCTACAGGACGACCGCCAAGGTCCTCGGCTCGCGCGACTACGCCCGAGTCGCAACGCACCTCCGCGCCCTTGAGCGCATCCTCGAGGCGCCCGACACGCCCGAGGACGCGCGCCGCGCCGCCCGAGCCGACGCGCACGCCGTCGAGCGCCACCTCGGCACCCTCCGGCCCCGCGCGCACAACCAGCACCAGATCATCCTCAGCACCGGCGAGCTCGACCTCATCGCGCACGCCCTCTACGGTCTCGCGGCCGACTCGCCGCGCAGGCCCGACGCACACCACCTCGTCGACCGCGTCGTCCGCGAGATCGACCGCCCCGGCACCTGGGAGGCCTCGGCATGACCACCACCACGACCACGACGACCGGCCGCACCGCGGCCGCGACCCGCACCCGAACCGTCCGCGCCCGCATCCTGCGCGACATCCGCACCGCGACCCCGGGCCACGTCTCGCGGGACCTCGCGGCCGAGCACGTCGACGCGACGCACCCCGCGCTCGACCGGCTCACCGTTCGCCAGCTCCTTGCCGCCTGCCGCGGCGTGGGCCGGTGGTACGCCCGCCAGATCCTCTCGCGCGCCGACGTGGGCCCCGACCTGGCGCTGTGGGACCTCACGCCTCGTCAGCGCGACGCGCTCGTCCGCGAGCTCCGCGCGCCGCGGCCGCACGAGGCACGAGACGGGGGAGGGCGCTGATGGCCGGCGCGAAGCTCGTCGCCACGAAGTACCCGGGGATCTACAAGCGCGGCGCCCGGTACGTCTACGAGTGGACGAACGCCGCCGGCAAGCGGCAGCGGGCCACCGCAGAGACGCTCGCCGACGCCCGCACCCGGAAGGCCGACCGCGAGCGCGAAGCCCGCGAGGGAGCCCCTGCTGCGCCGGAGGTGGGCAAGGCGACGTTCGGCCGCTACGCCCGCGAGCTCTACGGCGCCGACCTGACCCGCGCCGACGGCCAGGAGCCCGCCCGCGGGCGTTACGCCGGCCGCCGCGGCGCCGTCCGCGAGCGCACCCGGAACGACTACCGCCGCCACATCGAGCTCTACTGGCTCCCGAGCCTCTCCGCGCGCGCCGTGGCTTCGATCACCGCCGCGGACCTGCGGCGCGTCATCGACCGCCTGGCGGCCCGCGACGGCGGCGACGAGGGCGACTACATCGCCGACGCCACGATGCGCCGCCTCTTCGCGCCGCTCTCGGCTCTGCTCGCGACCGCGGCCGAGGAGGGCCTCATCCCGACGAACGTCTCCCGTGACGTCACCCTGCCGTCCGGCCGGGACCGGCTGCGGAAGTTCGCCGCCGGCATCGACGACGAGGACGACGAGGGCCCCGCGAAGACGCTCACCCGCGAGGAGTTCGACACGTTCATGACAATCGTCGACCAGCGCCACCGCACGTTCTTCCACCTCCTGGCCGAGACGGGCCTGCGGTTCAGCGAGGCGACGGCGCTGCGCTGGCGAGACCTCACGCTCGACGGCGGCGCCGCGCACCTCCGCGTCCGCCGCGCGTGCGTCCGCGGCGTCTTCGGCCCGCCGAAGACCGAGCACTCCCGGAGGTCGGTCCCGCTGTCCCCGACGCTCGTCTACGCCCTCCGGGCCCGTCACGCGCAGACCGAGTGGCCGCACCCCGACGACCTCGCGTTCCCGTCGACCACCGGGACGCCGATCGCCGACGAGAACCTCCGCAAGCGCACGCTCATGCCCGCCGCCCAGGAGGCCGGTGTCCCTTGGGCCGGGTTCCACGCGTTCCGGCACTTCTGCGCGTCGACGCTCATCGACCAGGGACGCAACATCGTCCAGGTGAGCAAGTGGCTCGGCCACCACTCGCCGGCGTTCACCTTGACCGTCTACGCGCACCTCCTCGACGACGGCGTCGGCGCCCCGCTGGACCTCTTCGGGGGAGCACAAGGGGTCGGACCGGGGTCGGACTCCGGTGTGCGGGAGCGTGCGGGCCAGTCCGACCCGGGCCTCGTGATCCCCGATGGAATGGGCGATCTGACGGACGAGCACGCACGCCACGAGCAGGGGGCGCCGCGCTTCTAATCTGCAGGTCCCAGGTTCGAATCCTGGTGGGGGTGCTCGTTTTGTCCCTGCAAAACGACCTGTTTGGAGAGACGTTCGAAACTGAACGTCTCATCATGTTCCCGATCATGTTCTCCAGGTGTCGGCCCGTCGACAGCGGGAAGGTCAAGCGGCGGCGGGTCCTGGGGCCTGCGTGGGTGAAGCCGAGCGCGCGGCGCAGCTCGCGCGGGGCGACGGTGTGGCGTGCGGCCGTCGGCTCGTGTCCGGTCGGTCACCTGACGCCGAAGGCCGCCGCGGCGGTTCTCGAGGAGATCCTCGACGGCGAGCGGGCGAAGGCGGCCACGCCCTCATGGGCACGCAACAAGACGATGGGGGAGGCAACGGCGGCGTTCCTGGGCCATGCGGCGACGGTCGGCGGGCGCCGCGGGGCAATCGCGCCGAGCACGCTGCGCGGCTACGAGTCCGTGGTGAACGTCCTGGCCCAGGCGTTCCCGCCCGAGCTGCTCTTGCGGGAGATCACCCCACGGCAGCTCGAGGAGTACCAGGAGCGCTGCTTGACCGTGCCGCCGCCCGGTGGCCAGATCCCCGGGCGCGCCACCGTTTGTCACCGGATGATCATGCTGCGGATGATCCTCGCGCGGGCCGTCGCCCTCGGGTGGCTCGGGGAGAACCCGGCGATCATCCCGCAGCCCGAGGCCGGCAGCGACTTCAACGACCTCGAGCCGGGGCAGGTCGAGGCCGTCGCCCGGGCGATCGCGGCCGTGCGCGACCACCAGGTGCCGCACTACCGGGCCGCCTCCGGCGCGGAGACCCTGGACATCGACGCGCGGGGGCTCGAGGTCATGACCGAGCGCCGGGCGGTCATGGCCGACCTCCTTCGTATTGCCGCCTACACCGGGCTGCGGTTCGGCGAGCTGCGCGCGCTGCGCTGGCGCGACGTGGACTCCGCCGGCGCGACGCTGCACGTGCGCCGCAACGCGCCGGTGTCCGCGCCCGCCGGCTCGAAGCTGAACGCACCCAAGTCGCGTCATGCGCGGTCGGTCCCCGTGATCGATGTGGCCGCCGTGGCGCTCGACCGCGTGAGCCGGCACCTGGTGCGGCACGGCTTGCCGGCCGGGCCCGAGGCGCTCGTCTTTCCCACGCGCGAGGGCGGCCTCCTTGACGACAAGCGGGTGCGCGACGAGTTCTACCGCGGCCTCGCCGACGCCGGCCTGGGCTACGTGCGCGAGAAGGGCAACCCGATGACCTTCCACGACCTGCGCCCCACCTTCGGCACGATCGCTGTCCGGGTCTTCCCGCTCACCGACGTGCAGGCCTACATGGGTCATCAGTCGATCACCACGACCATGCGGTACGTCCATCACGTGCCGCGGACCGACGCGGCAGCGAAGCTGTCGGCCGCGTTTGCGGTCGATCTGGGCGGCGAGCCGGTGCCGGACGCCACGTTGATCTGAGGCCGCGGGACGGGCGCGCTCTCGGTGCTGCTGTCGGGCTCTGGACTCGATCGCGGGGTGGTACCGGATCGGTACCATGAGCCTATGAGTAAGCAGATCGCGGTGCGTCTGTCGGACGAGTTGGTGGCGTTTGTCGATCGTGTGGTCGAGTCGGGGGATGAGCGCAGCCGGGCTGCCGTCGTCACCCGCGCGCTTGAGCGTGAACGTCGCCGGCTCGCCGCCGCCCGCGACGCCGAGATCCTCGCGCGCGCCGGCGGCGACCCGGAGCTCGCGGGCCTGGCCGAGTACGCCGCGCGCGTGCCGCTGGACCTGGACTGATGCGCCCCATCCATATCGCGCGGCTCGACAAGACCCGCCCGGTCCTGGTGCTCACCCGCGAACTGGTGCGCGCTCACCTGAGGTCGGTCACCGTCGCACCGATCACCACCACGATCCGCGGCCTCTCCACCGAGGTCCCGGTCGGGCCGCCCAACGGCCTCTCCGGCCCGTCGGTGGTGAGCTGCGACAACATCACAACGATCCCCGTCGCGGCGCTTGGTCAGCAGACTGGTGTCCTGCTCGACCGCCAGGAACCAGCCCTCGCCGAGGCAATCGCGATGGCCTTCGACCTGGAGTAGCCGTCGAGGGGCGGCGGTGCCGAAACGCTCCCCTCCACGCGAAACGGGAAGCGGGAGAGACGGCGACACGGGCGGGGGCGCCGCAGTGCTGCTTTGCACCTGACTCAGCACGGCAATATCGGCTCGCTTTCTGCAGTGATGAGGAGCATCCGGAGACGACGGTGACTTCGACTGAGGAGTCGGCATGTCGGCTTCGGTAGGTGTGGACCTCGTTGGGTGCTCTGCGGCTCGCCCGCGACCGCGCCGGGTTATCTTGCCGGCCGAGCCCCGGCGAACAAGGGGATGCGCTATCGAGCGGCCCCGCCGGGGGTCGAGGAGATCATCGCGGTCATGCGGGCGCGCGGGACCAGTCCATGCGCGCTGCGGATGCGCGCACTGGCGCGGACCCCGGTGAACTGGCCTGCGGATCAGTGAGGCACCGACGCTGAGCGAGACGGATCTGGACGTGCGGCGCGGTTCGCTCGTCGTGCGGCACGGTAAGGGCGATAAGCGTCGTGAGAACGGGATGGATCTGTGACCGTTGACACACGTGCAAGCCGATGGCCAACGCATGCGCCGAGCGATTCGTCGGCACCCTCCGCCGAGAGTGCTTGGACCACCGGCTGATCCGCAACAAACGGCATTGACGCGGCGCTCTCGCCAGTATTAAACGCACCACATGGCCCACCGCGCTCACCAGGCCTGCCGGCAACTCCCTCCCGATCACGACGACGGCGAGGTCGTCGACCTGACCTCGCGCACCCAGCAACGCCAGATGCTCCGCGGCCTGATCAACGAGTACCGCTGACCTCCGATTCGTCTCCGTGGCGCTCGCCGACGCCGCCGGTGTCGTCGGCGCCGCGACGCTCGCGCGCGCCGCGGCGATCGCCGGGTCCTCGTGGTCAGGCGGTCCGTGGGCCGGTCCCGCTGAGGCGCGCCATCTCGGCCTCGATCATCGCCGCGTGCTCCTCCTCGGCGCGCTTCGCCTTCTTCGGGTCCCAGAAGCCCGCCATCAGGAAGACCAGCGGGATGAAGACGACCTGGCCGGCGGCGCCGATCAGGAAGTACGTCCGCCACTGGTCGGGTGAGTCGGCGGCAGCCTTCGCGACGCCGGGGCCGTCCGTCGCCAACGTGGTGAGCGCCTGCTCGAGCGCCGGGGGCGGGGCGCTGAGGGCGGCGAACTCGGCGGCGCCGAGCGCCTTGGGTGCGGTGGTCGCCAGGTATGTCAGGTCGGCCGGCGTCCCGGGTTTGACGAGGATGGCGAACGCCGCGTCACCGAGCGCCTGCCGGACCTGCGCCAGCTGGGCGGCGGTCGGCTTCACCCCGGCCGCCTGGGCGGCGGTGAGGGCCTGCGCGACCGTCGGGTTCTCCTGGAGCGCCTTGATGAGGACGCCGTCCCGCTGCTTGATCGCGGTGAGCCTCGTGGTGACGTCCGGATGCCCGGCCGCGGCGGTGGCGACCGCGCCGATCGTCGTCTTCCCGACCGGGGTCTGGTCGCCGAGGATGCCCTGGATGACGGGGCCCCGCTCGACGAGGGGCGTGACGGTCGTGACGATCTTCGGGACGAAGAACACGGAGACCGCGATCACGACGCGGATGATGAGTCCCCAGACGGCCAGGCCGGTGGCGGTCAGGGCCGGGTTGCGCCGTTCGACCGTCTCGGTGAAGCTCGCCATCCACGGGGCGAACGCGGTGCCGAGCGAGACCGCGATCAGCGTGAGCAGCACGACGAACGTGGTGTACGAGGTGCCCGCGTCCGACGCCTTGAAGGCGAAGACCGTGGTGAAGGCGATCGCCGCCACGGCGCCGGCGACCATGAAGGGCTTGCGGACGCGAAGGCGGTCGGAGAGGACGCCGACGAGCAGCAGCGAGGCCGCGTCGAACGCCCAGAACCAGTTGCCGAGCGCGTTCGCCTTGGATTGGCTGTAGCCGAAGACGGTCTGGAAGAACACGGGGAAGAAGCCGACGGCGACGTAGTAGATGATCAGGAACAGGCTGATGGCCAGCGCCGACCCGAGGATGTCGGCGTGGAGCATCTGGCGGAACGGGTGCTTGAGCGCCAGCTCGATGTCGAGGCCCTTGGCGCGCGCCTCGATGAGCGCGCGATCCTTCGAGGAGACCATCAGCTGGTCACGCAGCCGAGGGGCGAGTTCGCGCAGGCCGACGAGCGCGATGGCGAACACGACGATGCCGATGATGCCGGCGAGTTGGTAGTGGTCCTGCCAGGTCGTGGTGTCGGAGGAGTTCGAGACGACGCCGCTGACGACGAGGCTGCCGAGGACCGGTCCGAGCGTCCAGAAGCCCATCGCCGATGCGCGGCCGAGCTGGGGGGAGAAGTCGCGCACGAGCGCCGGCGTCGCGACGAGGATGATCCCCTCGACGAAGCCGATCGCGATGTAAACGGCGGCAAAGCCGGTCTTGGAGGTCACGTTCGGGAGCGCGAACAGACACAGCAGGCCGACCACGAGCAGTCCGAAGGTCACGATGTTCGCGCGCCCGTAGCGATCGGCCAGGCCCGCGACGACGGAGGCGACCGCCCCCAACAGATAACCGATGACGCTGACGTTCACGTAGTAGACGAACGACATGTGGAGGTCGCGGAGGATGTTCGTCGCGACGCCGCCGGCAAGATATAGCTGGTAATACAGGATGACGGTCGTGAGCACGACGATCGCGAGGCTCGTGTACCGCGTTCCGTTCTCCGGATAGCTCGTCAGCTCACGGTTCCAGAGGCGGTGGAAGGGCGAGCGTCGACGTCCGGGCAGGGCGGTAGGCGAGGCAGAGCTCATGGGACTCCTCGGGATCGGGACAGGACCAAACCCCTTCTACCCCCGCGCGGAAGACCGGGGGCGCGCGTTTGTCACGATCCGCACGAAGATTCGACCATTCGGCCAGGTCTGCCGGGTCCGTTTGTGACCGGGTCAGTCCGGCGGCGGCCGGTGCTGGTGTTGCCGGCGAGGCGCTGAGTGCGGCGTGTCAGGTCGTGATCGCCGGATGGCGAGGTCCGCGTCAGCTCGGGCCATGACATCGGCGGTGCTCTCCGCGGCCCGTAGTGGCGCGAGGCCGACCGTGATGAATGTCGTCTGGTGGGCGGCGGCGAGCGCGACCTCGATCGCGTCAAAGCGCTTTCGGACCGCTGAGTGAACGGGCTCACGCGCATCCCGATCGCGTCGGTGCGACCGGGCGACATCGTGTTCTTCGCGCTGAACCAGGCGATGCCCGCCGGACACCACGCATCCCACGAGGCCCTCGTCATCGGACGTCCCCGCGGCGGCCGAGTCCGAACGGTCGAAGGGAACTCCGCCGGTCAGCTCTCGCGTCAACGCCGCCGCAACACCCCACGGCTCCGCGCCGGCCGCCGGCTCCTGCTCGAGGTCGCCGCCGACCGAGCCGGCGATGTCCAACAGCGGCCCCGAGCGGGCGCGGGGTCAGAAGGGGCTCGCACCCGGCCCTAAGCACTCGTGCCGATCCGGCGGCGCCCTCGCAGAAGGACCGCAGCAGCGGCCCCGGCAACCGTCGACGCCGCGACGGTGTCCTACGCCGGTGGCGACCACGGTCAGCTGATCTACACGGCCGACGGTGGCGAGACGTTGAACACGGCGGTTGGCTACGAGGCTGCTGCGTGACGTCGGGGGGCGTCACCTACGACTGCGCGACCTTCTACGGCGACGCGTTCACGTCGTACCCGTCGGCCTGCGCGGTCGAGGCCGGCAACGACTTGTCGTGCATCCTGGATCCAGACCACAGCGGGCTGCGCGTCGAAGGTGGCGCCGGCAACGACGGCGTCGTCTTCTACCAGGCGGGCGCGACCGGGGGCTTCCCCGCCGGCGCGCCCTACAAGCTCGCTGCCGACGGCAACGATGGCAACGACACGCTGATCGGTGGCGACGCCGATGAGACGCTCGCCGGTGGCGGCGGGGCCGATCGCCTGACCGGGCGCGGCGGCAGCGACACATTCGACGGCGGCGACGGCAACGACACGCTGTCCGGCGACGGCGATTCCCAGTACTCGACCATCGACAACGGCGGCGACGACATCCTCCACGGCGGCGCCGGCGACGACCGACTCACCGGCGACGCCGTCGACCAGAACGCCCGCATCGGCCACGACGTTCTCGACGGAGGAGCCGGCACCGACACCGTCTACGGCGACTGGTATCGCTACGACGGCAACGCCAACGACGAGGATCCCGCGCCCACCGCCACCCTCGACGGTGTGGCGAACGACGGCCGTCCCGGCGAGAACGACGACGTGCAGGCGGTCGAGCGCATCGACACCGGCTACCAACCGTCCCATCCGGCACCCGGGGCGAGGTACACGGGCAGCGATGCGGCGGAGACCTTCAACCTGATCTTCACGAACGGCACCGTCTCGGCAGGCGGCGGGGATGATGTCGTCACGGGAAGCGATCTGGCCGACACGCTCGACGGGGGTGCCGGCGCCGACCAGATCTCCGGCGGGTTCGGCAACGACGTCATCACCGGCGGGCCCGGTCAGGACGACATCGGCGGGGACCGCACCGCTGCGTGCTTCTACGGCCCGATCTACGGCACCTGCACCGTGGGGTCGGGTAACGACACGATCTACGCACAGGACGGCGAGAAGGACACCATCGATGGCGGGCCCGGCACCGACACCGCGCACGTGGACGCCATCGACGTGGTGACCGGCTGCGAGACGCTCGACGTCACCGCCGCCGACGACGACGACGACGCCGACGCCGACGCCGACTGCCTCCGCGTCGGGTCCGACCACGGTTCCGACCGTGCAGCGCGCCCCCGCGAGGGCGGCGGCGCCGGTCCTCACGGTGCCCCGGCAGTCGCCGCGCCTGATCGTCCGGCGCCGGGCGGTCATCGTGCGCTGCCGGCTTCAGGCCGCAGGCCGCTGACCGTGCAGGCCCTGGTCGGTACGCGCGATGCGCGACGCCTCGGTCTCCATGTGCGCCGCGGCGCGCGCACCGTCACGCTCACCCGGCGGATCGTCACGCTCAAGCGTGCCGGGGCCGTGTCGCTGTCGCTGCGCCTCTCGCGGAAGGCGTCCGCGCGACTGCGGCGCCTGCGCGCGCTCAGGATCACGCTGGTCTCGACGGCGACCTACGCCTCCAGGCACCGATCGGCGAGGCGGTCGATCACGCTGCGCCGTTGACCGGCGGCGGGTGGGCGCCGGCGCACCCGATCGCGCGGCAGCGGCGCCGTCCGCGCGGGCGCCGCGGCGCCCGTCACGGCGCGCCCCCGGCGCCGGGAGCCCTCGACCGAGACGCACGCGCGGGCGGGCGCAGGACCCGCCCGAACGCGCGATCTCGGCGGAGCGGACGCCGGGCCGCCTGCGGCGGCATGTACTGTTCTGCGCCGCGCGGCGTATTTGACGCCGTAGACCGCGAGCGGGTGCGCGCGGTCTCTGGTCTTCCCGGCACCGGCTGCCGGGCGCCCACCCGGACGTTCTCGACGGACAAGGAGCTGTTGGCAAATGGTGATCGGTGTGCTGAAGGAGGCGCAAGCGGGAGAGACGCGGGTCGCCGCGACGCCGGCGACCGTCGAGCAGCTCCTCAAGCTCGGCTACGAGGTCGTCGTGGAACGCGAGGCCGGTGAGGCCTCGAGCTTCACGGACGACGCGTACGTCGACGCCGGCGCGAGCATCGGAGATGCGCTGTCGGCCGACGTCGTGTTCGGCGTGAACGCCCCGTCGAAGGCGCAGCTGGACGGCCTGAAGCAGGGGGCGACGCTCGTCTCGCTGCTCTCCCCGCGGCTCGACCAGGACATGGTCGACGACCTGGCCCGGCGGCCGATCACGGCGCTCTCGATGGACGCGGTGCCGCGCATCTCGCGCGCCCAGTCGCTCGACGTGCTCTCGTCGATGGCGAACATCGCGGGCTACCGCGCCGTCGTCGAGGCCGCCCACACCTACGGCCGCTTCTTCACCGGTCAGGTCACCGCCGCCGGCAAGGTCAACCCCGCGAAGGTCCTCGTCGCCGGCGTCGGCGTCGCCGGCCTCGCCGCGATCGGCGCCGCCGGCAGCATGGGGGCGATCGTCTACGCGACCGACCCGCGGCCCGAGGTGGCCGACCAGGTCAAGTCGCTCGGCGGCGAGTACCTCTCGGTCGAGTCCGCCGAGGCGGAGGTCAGCGCGACGGGCTACGCGAAGGAGATGTCCGACGACTACAACCAGCGTGCCGCGGACCTCTACGCGAAGCTCGCGCCGGACGTCGACATCATCATCACGACGGCCCTCATCCCGGGCCGCCCGGCGCCGACGCTCATCACCGCCGACATGGTCGCGTCGATGAAGGCCGGCAGCGTCATCGTCGACATGGCCGCCGCGAACGGCGGCAACGTCGAGGGCACCGTCAAGGGCCGGTCGGTCGTCACCGAGAACGGCGTGACGATCATCGGCTACACCGACCTCGCCGGCCGCCTGCCGGCGCAGGCGTCGCAGCTGTACGGCACGAACCTCGTGAACCTCATGAAGCTCATGACGCCCGAGAAGGACGGCGTCCTCGTGCTCGACTTCGACGACGTCGTGCAGCGGTCGATGACGATCGTCCGCCAGGGCGAGCTGACATGGCCGCCGCCGGAGGTGCAGGTCTCCGCCGCGCCGGCCGCGCGGGCGGGTGGGTCGGCATCCGCGCCCGAGCCGGTCGCGCCCCCCGAGCCGATGTCCGACGACAAGCGGCTCGTCATCGTCCTCGCCGCCGCCACGGTCTTCTTCATCCTCGCCGCGATCGCGCCCGCGACGCTCGTGCCGCACCTGACGGTCTTCGCGCTGGCGATCGTCATCGGCTACTACGTCATCGGGCACGTGCACCATGCGCTGCACACCCCGCTCATGTCGGTGACGAACGCGATCTCCGGCATCATCGTCGTCGGCGGCCTGATCCAGATCGGGCGTCACGACGACGGGATCACGGCGATCTCGACCCTCGCGATCCTGCTCGCGAGCATCAACGTCTTCGGCGGCTTCGCGGTGACCCGCCGCATGCTTGCCATGTTCTCCAGGAGCTAGAGCCCCATGTCCCTTACTCCTACGGTCGCGGCCCAGGCCGCGTACATCGTCGCCGCGCTGCTCTTCATCGCGGCCCTCGCCGGCCTGTCCAAGCACGAGACCGCCAAGGTCGGCCTGAAGTACGGCATGGCCGGCATGGGCATCGCGCTCGTCGCCACCATCTGGCTCGCGATCGACGGCGACATCCAGGGCTCGGGCCTCGTCCTCATGCTCATCGCCATCGGCGTCGGTGCCGCCATCGGCCTCTGGCGCGCACGGATCGTCGAGATGACCGGCATGCCGGAGCTCATCGCGCTCCTGCACAGCTTCGTCGGCCTCGCCGCCGTGCTCGTCGGGTGGAACGGCTTCCTCCAGGTCGAACATCGCAAGAACGGGGAGGAGTGGCAGCACCTCGACGTCCTCGGGACGCTCGGCGTGCACCATGCGGAGGTCGCGATCGGCATCTTCATCGGCGCCGTGACGTTCACCGGGTCGATCATCGCCAACCTCAAGCTGTCGGCGAAGATCAACTCCAAGCCGCTCATGCTGCCGGGCAAGAACGCGATCAACCTCGGGTCGCTCGTCGTCTTCGCGCTGCTGACGGTGTGGTTCTGCTCGAGCCCCGGCGTGGTCCCGCTCGCCCTTGCGACGGTCCTCGCGCTCGCCCTCGGCCTGCACCTCGTGGCCTCGATCGGCGGCGGCGACATGCCCGTCGTCGTCTCGATGCTCAACTCGTACTCCGGCTGGGCGGCCGCGGCGTCGGGCTTCCTGCTCGACAACGACGCGCTCATCATCACCGGTGCGCTCGTCGGCTCCTCGGGTGCGTACCTGAGCTACATCATGTGCGAGGCGATGAACCGCTCGTTCGTCTCCGTCATCGCCGGCGGCTTCGGCATCGAGGCGCCGTCGGGCGACGACACGGACTACGGCGAGCACCGGGAGATCAACGCCGAGGGCGCCGCCGACCTCCTGAAGTCGGCGAAGTCCGTGATCATCACGCCCGGCTACGGCATGGCCGTCGCCCAGGCGCAGCACGGCGTCGCCGACCTGACGCGCAAGCTCCGCGAGGCCGGCGTCGAGGTCCGCTTCGGCATCCACCCGGTCGCCGGCCGCCTGCCCGGCCACATGAACGTCCTGCTCGCGGAGGCGAAGGTCCCGTACGACATCGTCCTGGAGATGGACGAGATCAACGACGACTTCGCCGACACGTCGGTCGTCCTCGTCATCGGCGCGAACGACACCGTCAACCCGGCCGCCTCGGAGGACCCGGGCAGCCCGATCGCCGGCATGCCGGTCCTCCACGTCTGGGAGGCCGAGCACGTCATCGTCTTCAAGCGGTCGATGGCCTCGGGGTACGCGGGCGTCCAGAACCCGCTGTTCTTCCGCGACAACACGCAGATGCTCTTCGGCGACGCGAAGGACCGCGTCGAGGACATCCTCAAGGCGCTCTGAGCGGCCGGCCCGCCGCCGGCCGTCGTGGCTCAGGCCATGACGGCCCCGTGGATGCGGGCCAGCAGCTCGGGGCGGGGTGGCCCCGGCGGCGGCGGGGGCGCCTGGATCAGCCCGGCGAAGATCGCCTCGATGCGCGCGTGCAGCGCGGTGTCGTCGTCGAACCGGGCGGTGCGGTCGAGCAGGCCGATGCGGCGGATCGTGCTCCGGAGGACCGCGTCGTCGTGTGGTGCGGCGGCGAGCGCGGTGGCGAACGAGAACAGCTCGTAGCAGCCGTCCGCACGCCCGACGTCCAGGGGTTCGCCGGCCCAGCGGCGACTGCGCGCCGCGTCCGCCGCGCAGGCGAGCCCGTGGCGTTCGCGCGCCTCGGACGCCGCCGCCGCCATGAACCGGTCGCGCACGTCGTCGCGCCCGGCCGCGTCGCCGGCGGCCGTGGCGAGGGCCTGGGCGTGGACGAGCGCGAACGAGACGCCGTAGGCGAAGGCCGGGTCGGTGTGGCACAGGGCGTCGCCCACCGTCACCACCCGCCGGAGGCCGGGATCGGCGAAGCGCGCGGTGTTCATGAGCCCGCCCATCGGCATGACCTCGGTGATCGGGGTCCCGTGGCCCGGTGACGTCATCCGGTCCAGGGGCCGGATCGCCGCACATGCGCCCATCCACGCGCGCTCGTCGCGCAGGACGCGCAGCTCGCGGTCGGCCGCGGGCGCCAGCAGGATGACCGCGTAGGTGCGGTTGTCGCCGCGGAACGTGTTGAAGCCGAGGTAGCCGAGGTCACCCCGCGGGTTCAGCAGCGGCCAGGCGAGGTGCTCGGCGCCGTCGGCGAGGCGGAAGTACCGGCAGAAGTAGATCGCCCCGGAATCGGTCGGCTCGGACCCCGCGCGGGGCCAGCCGGCCGGGCAGCGGTAGCGGCCGAGCGCGTCCACGACGACGTCACCGCGAACCGGCTCCGCGCCCGCGACGGTGACGCCGCCCGCGCTGCGTCCGTCCTCGGCGCGCAGGATGCCGGTGACCTGCGTCCCGCCGCGCAGCTCGACGCCCGGCTCGGACGTCGCCGCGCGCCGGAGGGCCCACTCGATGACGGGACGACGCGCCCACAGGTAGACGAGGTCCTCGTCGCCGGGCTGCGGCGGGCCCCGCAGCCCGGCCGCGAGGTCCTGCGGCTCGGCGCCGGCGTCGAGCAGCAGCTCGAGGACGTCCGGGGCCAGCTCGCCGAGCACCTTGCGCCCCCGCGGCAACAGCGCGTGCGGCTGCCGGTAGTGCGGGATCCCGCGCCGGGTGACGCCGAACGCATCGCCCGCCGCGATGCCGGGCGGGACCGCGTCGCGCTCGAGCACGACCGCACGGTGTCCCGCACGCGCCACGGCGAGCGCGCACGCGAGCCCGGCGACGCCGCCCCCGGCCACCACGAACCGCATGGCCCGACGGTACTCCTCGCCTCGCGGTGTTCCAAGCCGCGCCGGCGCCAGCGGGCGGACCGATGAGTTTCGCGGGCGGCGGCGGTCTGGGGGACGATGCCCCTACTGCGCCTCCGCGGACCGCTGAAGCAGCTCGCCGGCGACCGCGCCGACCACGAGCTGGCCGGCGCGACCGTCGCGGAGGTGCTCGGCGCGCTCGAGCGCGAGCATCCGGCGGTGGCCGGCTGGATCGTCGACGAGCGCGGGCGGATCCGCCGCCACATCAACGTGTTCGTCAACGGTGAGTGGGCGGACGGAGAGACGGGGGTCGCCGCCGGCGACCGCGTCGAGGTCATACCAGCGATTTCGGGAGGATCGACATGACGGAGCTCGTCATCGGCACCAAGAAGGGCCTGTTCGTGCTGGAGGGCGAGGCGGGCGGCCCGTTCGCGGTCACCGCCCGCGCGTTCGCGGGGGAGCCGGTCGAGTACGCCTGCCGGGACCCGCGTAGCGGACGGCTGCTCGCGGGGATGACGTCCCCGTTCTACGGGCCGAAGCTCATGTACGCCGATGACGCGGCGGGCGAGTGGCGTGAGGCGGCCGGCGTCGCCCTGCCGGAGGGCGGCGAGGCAGCGCTCGAGCGGATCTGGGTCATCACCACGGGCGAGGCCGACGGGCTCGTGTACCTCGGCGGCGACCCGGGCGTGCTGTTCGTCAGCCGCGACGGCGGGGAGACGTGGACGCTCAACGAGGCGCTGTGGAACGAGCCCTCCCGCCCGACCTGGCAGCCCGGCGGCGGCGGGCTGTGCCTGCACTCGATCGTTCCGTGGCCGGGCGAGCCCGACCGGCTCGCCATCGCGGTCTCGGCCGCCGGCATGTGGCTCACCGACGACGGCGGCGAGTCGTGGCGGCGCGGCAACGGCGGCCTGCGCCCCCGGTACCTCCCCGAGGACGTGTCCCCCGACGAGGTCGCCCTCTGCGTGCACCACGTCGAGCGCTCGGCGCAGCGGCCCGAACGCCTGTTCATGCAGTTCCACGGCGGCGTCTACCGCTCGGACGACGGCGGAGCCGGCTGGACGGCGATCGGCGACGGGCTGCCGTCGGACTTCGGCTTCCCGCTCATGACCGATCCCGCGGACCCCGACAGCGCGTACGTCATCCCGCTCACCGCCGACACCGACCGCGTCACGCCCGACGGCCGCGTCAACGTGTTCGAGACCCGTGACGCGGGTGCCACGTGGACCGCGCGGGGCGACGGCCTGCCTCAGCAGCACGCGTACCTCACCGTGCTGCGCCAGGCCTTCACGCGTCACGGTGCGGGCGACGGGCTCGAGCTGTACTTCGGCGCGACGTCGGGGGACGTCTTCGGCACCGGCGACGCGGGGGTGACGTGGTTCGAGGTCGCCACCCGCCTGCCGCCGGTGTACTCGGTCGCGGCGACCTGACGTCGCCGCCCGGCCACCGCCACATCGCCCTCGGCTCTTCGACGGCTGAGCCGTCCGCGCGCGCTCAGGGCGCGGGAGACGGCTTGCCGCGGATCGCGGCGGCGGCCTCCTGGGCCTCGATCGCGGTCCCCGACGCGTTCAGGTGCACCCCGTCGGGCTCACGCACGTCGACGTCGCGGCCCCGGTCGTGCAGGTACTCCTGGTACCCGTGCGGTGAGAACAGCAGGTCCGCGCGGAGCACCGTGACCCGGGTGCGTCCCTTGGCCGCGGCGAGGATGGCCGCGTTGACGGCGTTCACGACGACCTGCCGCGCCGGTGCCCGCTGGGCGACGATCGTCTCGTAGAAGACCCGGGTCCCCCCGCGGCGGTAGATGTCCATGACGCGCGCCACCCGCCGCGTGTACTCGGTGACCCAGGCGGCGTCGCAGCAGGCGTGGCTCGTCCCGTCGGCGGTCTTCATGGAGAAGCCCTCGGCGGCACCGAGCGAGATGAGCACGACGTCGGGGTGGGAGGCGGCGACCTGCCGGTGGGCGAGCGCGGGCCACCCGTCGTTGAGGCTCATGGAGTACCCCGGGTGCACGTCGCTGACGACGTCCGCCGCGGCGCCGAGGTCGTCGGCGAGCGAGCTCTCGACGCCCTGCATCGTGGAGTCGCCGGTCGCGAGCACGACCGGCAGCGGCTTGACCGGGACGCTGCGCACGCCGACGGCGACGGTGTCGTGGACATGGAAGCCGGCGACGGCGAGGTCGAGCGTCCAGCGGCCGCGCTCGGCCGGCCGGAAGGTCCGCGTGAGCGTCGCCTTCGCCGCCGCGAACGGGATCGTGTGGCAGTCGCGCTGCCCGCTCGGCGCGGTGACGCACAGGCGGGTGCGGATGCCGCCGAGGCGCCAGCGGTCGACGAGGCGGACCCGGGTGGTGCGGCCGAGCGCGGCGGTCCGCGGCGCCTCGATCCGGAAGCGGTGCGCGCAGGACATCGTGCGGACACTCGCCAGTCCGCGCTGGGGCGCGCCGTCGACGATGGCGGTCGCGGCGAAGTGCCGCTCCAGGCGGCCGCAGCGCCAGGGCGCCGCCGAGCGCAGCTCGGTCACCCCGGCGTTCGGCGTGGTCTGCTCGCCGAGCTTCACCGCCCGCGCGCCGACGCACTCGTAGTACGTGACGGTCGCGCCCTGCGCGTTGAAGAAGAAGAGGTCGACGAGCCCGGTGCGGTTCGTGTTCGTCGTGAACGGCGCGGGATCAGCCGGGGCCGGGGCGCACGGCGGCTCCGCGGGCACCTGGGCGCGCGCGGCGTGGCCGGCGGTGAGCGGCACCAGCACGGCGAGCGCCATGACGGCGGCGGCCACGGGATGGACGAGGCGACGGACGTTCACGGGGCCAGTGTGCCGTGCGCGGGTGCTGCGGGCCCCGGGTCGCGGATGTCGCCGTCCGGCCACGCCTGCCGGGTGCCGGCGGTGGCGGGGGCGAGAACCCGGGCGCCCGACAGCGTCAGCACGATCGCGAGGGCGACACCGCCGAGCGAGACGGCGAACGCCGCCGCGGCCCCGCCCGCGTCCGCGGCCGGGCCGGCGAGCGCGGCACCGGCGCTGAACCCGGCGCTCGTCCCGGTGCCGAGCCAGGCGAAGGCCTCCGTCGACGTGCCGCCGACGGCGCCGAGGCCCGTCATCGCGTTGGCGACCGCGTACGCCGGGGCGATCCCCAGACCCGACAGCGGGAGCAGGACGGCGAACGCCCAGGTGCCCGCGACCGCGACGAGCAGCACGTCGCCCAGCGCGAGCGCGCCGAGGAGCCACAGGAGCCGGCGCTGCGCTGCCGCCGGCGCCGGGCGCCCGGCGAGGACCAGGCCCCCGACGAGGCTGCCGAGCCCCCACAGCGCGAGCAGGGGGCCGGTGAGGGACCGGTGGCCGAGGTGGCCGGCCGCCGCGGCGACCGCGACCTCGATGGCGCCGAAGGAGAGGCTGAACGTTGTGACGACGCCGAGCAGCAGGCGGACCGACGGGATGCGGAGCGCACCGGCGCGGGCGGGGGCGACCGCGCCGGGCGCCGGAGGATCCGCCCTCCAGGTGCGGGCGGCGGGCTGGCGCACGAACCAGAGGATGCCGGCGGTGAGCACGGCGGCGTCGACGAGCAGCGCTGCCTGCGTCGACTGGGTCGCGACGAGGCCGGCGATGACGGCGGGACCGGCGATGTAGCTCAGCTCGAGCGCGCTCGACTCCAGGGCGTAGGCAGCGTGCACGGTGGGTTCGTCGCGGATGACGACCGGCAGCAGCGTCCGGGTCACCGCGCCGACCGGCGGGTGAGTGAGACCCCCGCAGACGGCGAGCGCGACGATGAGCCAGCGCGGGTCGGACGCGCGGAGCAGCGCGAGGCCGGTCATCGCCGCGGCCGTCAGCGTGAGACAGCCGAGGAGGACGGGCACGATCCGATGGCGGTCGACGAGCCGGCCGACGAGCGGGCCGGTGACGGTCGCGCCGAACGTGTAGGCGCCCGCGGCCAGACCAGCGAGGGCGTAGGACCCGCCGAGGTGGCGGACGTGGAGGATGAGGAGCACCGAGATCGCGCCGGCCGGGATCGCCGACATGAGCGATGCGGCGATGAGGCGCGCGGCGCCCGGGGCGGCCAGCACGGCACGGACGCCCCGCGGCGTCTCCGCCGTCCCGTGCTCGTCGCTCACCGCCACGGCGCCATCATCGCGCACCGGCAGGTGACGGCGACGACGGCGGGCGATTTGGTGGAGGTCCCGCGGGACCTCAGGCGGGCGACGACGTGCTCTTCACGGCCGGCGCGCCGGTGGTCCCGGTGTTGCCCTCGGTCGGCGGGTCGCCGAGGAGGACGATCGAGCCGTCGCGGCGGGCGAGGCGCCCCTGACGCTCGAGCTGCTGGAGGCTGAGCGTCACCGACGGGCGCTGGGCCGCGATGAGATCGGCGAGCAGCTCGTGGGTCAGCCGGAGCGGTAGGAGGACGCCGTCCGGGGTGACGCGGCCGTAGCGGTCGGCCAGGTGCCACAGGGCGAGCCACAGCCGGGCGTCGATCCGGGCGTGCTGGGCGATCGCGAGGTGCACGAGCACGTTGCGCGCGCGGCCCGTCGCGCGGGCCATGAGGCGCACGCCGATCTCGGGATAGGGCGCCGACCGGCGCACGAAGCCCGTGTCGAGCACGGCCAGGCGCGCGCTCTCCACGACGCGCCAGGTGACGGCGAAGGGGAGGGTGGCGCCGTCGGCCGCCGCGTCCTCGGTGCGGATGAGGTCGCCGGGCCCGAGCAGTTCGACCCCGTGGCGGCGCCGGCGGCCGGCGCGGCGGGCGAGCACGCCGTCGAGGACGAGCAGGCCGTATCCGCCTCGGGCCGGCACGAGGGCGCTCTGCGCGTCCCACGAGCCGAGGGGCACGTCGATGACGGACGCCCGGCACTCCCGGCGAGCAGCGCCGAGGCGGGGTTCGGTGATGGTCCGCGACAGGTCCGGGTCCTCGTCGAGAATGGTGACGATCTCTGGATTCACGTCACTGGTCTTACCCACGTCCCTTCGGTCTAATGCCAAATTTGCGGACGTTTGTCGTACTTGCCCGTGTTCATGCGGGACCGGTAGACACCGTTGTTCGCGTACGGACGGAACGTGCGGGTCCGCACCGTCGCCCCCGCGTCGGTATCCTCCCGCGGGCGCGGTGGGCGTAGCTCAGTTGGTAGAGCTCCTGGTTGTGGTCCAGGCGGTCGCGGGTTCGAGTCCCGTCGCTCACCCCTCGTGAAGAAGACGCCGCTTGCGGGGAGAACCGCCGGTGCTGTCGGTGCCGATTCGGCCGGCCATTTGAGAGGGCGAGTAGCCACTAGTGGCTGCGGGGTCCGGTTTCGCGCGGTTTCGGCGCGATTGCCGACGATTCGGCGCTCTCTCGGCCGTGCGATCGCTCGTCGTTGGGCGGACACGATCTGGCCACTCGTGCTGAAGGGGTCAGCGGTACGAATCTGCTCGTCGGCTGTCCGAGAAATCCCGCGTTTGTGGGGTTCTTGCCGTTCGGTGGTTCGCTTGCGCGGGGCGGGGGGGACGGTGGCCAACTTTCCAACATCGCGCTCGGGGAGATCGGGCGCCCCGTCAGCGTATGGGGATCGTGACCCTCCGCCGGGGCCGTCGTGGCGCCATAGTCCGTGGTTGCGGCACCCGCCACGGGTGAACGCGCCGAGGTGCCTGGCGACGATGCAGCGGTCGGAGCAGTGGGTCGCGCACCACACTCCGAACCGGGCGCGGAGGGCCGCCGCCGTGGGCCGGGGCGGCGGGGCGGCGGGGCCGCGCGGGCCGGCTGGACCGGTCGGACCCGCGAGCCGGCGGCGCCGTTCTCCCCCGGGCTCTTCGGTCCGGTCGGACCCGGCGCGCTGTGCTGCGTCGGGCCCACCCACGCCTGTCGGTCCGGCCGGCCCGTTGTCACCCGCCGGCTTGACCGGGCCCGACACCGAGATCGTCCTGCTCGCCGACCCCTCGGGCGCCCAGGTAGTCGGTCGGCGCAACCTTCGCTGTGAAGGACGCATGCCCGGTGTAGGCGAACGCCGCCGTGGGCCCGTCGTCTCCTTGCCGGCGACGCCGTCGCCGTCGACGTCCCAGGTAGCCGATGATGAGCGCCTCGGGGTCGGTGAACGACGATGCGTCGAAGTGCACCGGCGGGCCCTGTCCCGTGCCAAAACGCTCAAGCGGCCCTGTGGTATTCGTTGATCAGGCCTCCCAGGACGCGGCGTCGCTGGATGCGTGCGGTCAAGTCGAGGACCTCGCCAAGGTCGTGATCCGGCGGGAGCTGTCCGCGGCTCTGGTGAGGTCGGTGGGCGTTGTAGTGAGCCTCGTACCGAGCGAGGACGTCGCGAAGGTGGCGCTCGTTGCGGATCAGCAGATGGTCCAGGCACTCCCGTCGGAGCGTGCCGACGAATCGCTCGGCATACGCGTTGGCCATCGGCGCTTGGACTGGCGTCTTCAGCGTGCGGACCCCGATCGACGCGAACACCGCATCGAACGCCGTGGTGAACTTGCGGTCCCGGTCGCGGATCAACACCGTGAACTGCCGGCGCGCTCGTCAAGGTCCATCAGCAGGTTCCGGGCCTGCTGCACTACCCACGGTCCTGTCGGGTTAGCGGTGCCGCCGAGGATGTGGACCCGGCGGGTTCCGACTTCCATGACGAAGAACACGTAGACCCGCCGCAGCAGAACGGTGTCCACGTGGAGGAAGTCGCATGCCAGCAAGCCAGGAGCCTGCGCTGTCAGGAACGCCCGCCAACTCCCGGTGGATCGGCGTGGCGCCGGGCCCAGACCCTCGGCAGCCATGATCCGGCGGATCGTTCCCTCCCCAACGCGGTGGCCAAGCCGGCCGAGTTCACCCTGGATCCGACGGTACCCCCACCGCGGGTTCTCGCGCGCAAGCCGGATCACGAGCGCGCGGACCTCGTCCTGCACCGGTGGCCGCCCGGTGGCGTTCGGGTAGCGCCAATGCCGCGCGACCAGCCTGCGGTGCCACGCAAGCAGGGTCGCCGGCGTCACCAGTCGAAACGCTCGCAGTTCCCGCGGCAACACCCTGCACAGTGCCGCGAGCAATGCCCGGTCAGACCACTGAAGCCGCGGAAGCGAGACCTGACGACGAAGCACCGCGACCTCATGACGCAACACCAAGATCTCGGCCTCCTTCGCACCGTCCGACCGGCCCAATAGCGCAAGCCACGCGAAGACCCTCATGATCACCAAGTAGAGCAAACGCACGGCCACGACGCCAACCCTGCCGCGACCGCCACCTTCGGCGAATCCTCAGCGTTCATCGCGCATCCGCGCGTTTTGGCACGGCACAAGCTCTGGAAGACCTTGTCCTTGACGAACCCGATCGAGTCGATGATCGGCATCGTCCGCCGCACCTCACGGAACGTCAAACGCTGGGAAGTCCGGCGACATATGCCTGCGCTGGACCGCCGCCGGCATGCTCGAAGCCGAACGCCAGTTCCGCAAGATCATGGGCTACATGCACCTCACCCAGCGCGACCTCGTGGCCAACCGGGCGACCAGCACCCCCCTCTCAGCGCCGTCAAGCCGCTCGACCACCCCGGCCGGCGAGCCGGCCGTACGCCTCACGCCACGTCGAAGTACACCTTGTCGCTTGTCGCGGTCCCCACATCGTTGCGGTAGCGCGCACGGGCGAAGTAGATCCCCTTGCCGGGGATGGGCAGCATTCCCTGGAAGCGGCCGTTGCGGCCGCCGCGGATGTCCCACGACCCGGAGTCCTGGAAGTGTCCGTCGACGCAGCGCTTGATCTTGATCTTGATCTTGAAATGGCTGGCGTGCTCGCGTGGCTGCAGGTTGCCCTCAAACACGATCGGCCGCCGGGCGGTGAAGCGGGCGTAGTGGTGGACGATGGAGCAGGCCAGCAGCTGGTGGTCGGCCCCGCTGTGACGCAGGATGAGGGTCACGCGCGGGAGCCCGGGGACGGGGGTGGCCGGGCGCCCCGAGGACCCCGAGCCGCATCCCGACGCCAGCAGCGTGACGCCCGTCAGCACGAGGGGTGCCGCGTGCCACGCGGCCCGCACGCTCATCCCGAGTTCGCCGTCCCGCCGAACCAGCAGCCCTTGGCGGACCCCGCGCCGAAGGCGCCCTGCTCGGCGCCGTAGGCGAGGGTCGTCACGCCGCCGGTCGGTGTGGAGAACGTGGCGGTGCCCTGGAGGTGACCGGTGGAGGCGATCGTCTGCGTCCCGCTGATCAGGAAGTCGTTCTTCTGCACCAACTCGGTCGTCGTCGCCGGGGGCGTGCCACCGATGATGTTCGCCGCGTGCAGGATCGCGTGGTCCACGCGCGTCTTCGCCGTGACGAGGATCGTCGGGCCGGTCGTGCAGCTCGCTGTGAGCACCAGGCCGCCGTGGTCGTAGATCACCTGGTTGGTGGTGCCCGGGTCGGCGCGGAAGTCCAGGACGGTGGCCGCCGCGGATCCGCCGGCCCCCGTCCCGCCGGCGGGACCGGCCGGGCCGGGGGGGCCGGACGGGCCACGGGGGCCGGGCCGCGCCGCGAGCTTCAGCGCTTTGCGCGACCGTGCGTCCGCGGTCTTGGCGAGTTTGAGCGCCTTGGTGACGGAGGTCTTCAGGCTGCTGAGCGAGGGCCCGCCGAGGGCGGGCGATGCCGCCACGCTCAGTAGGAGGACGGTGGCGACGAGCGCCCCGGCGGTGATCGTGGAGCGTCCGGCTCGGCGGGTGCTCGCTGGGGTTTTCACCGGTGGATGCCGAAGTAGCGCTTGTTGCTGGACTTGCCGCCGGCGACCGCCACGGCCGAGAAGTACGTGACGCGGGCATGACCCCTCGGCGTCGGTGCCTTGATGAGCGCTTTGAAGACACCGGTCCCGCTCCCGCCGGTGATGTGCAGCGTGGTGAGGCGCCGGAAGTGACGCCCGCTGCAGCGCTCGACCTTGATGTCGACCGGGAAGTGCTTGGGGGGCGCCGGTGTGACCGTCCCCTTGTATTTCAGCTTCGAGCCGCGGGGGAAGATGTAGACGTTCTTGTGCTTGCCGCAGAAACGGGCGTGGTGATGGCTGCCGGGCCCCTTGACCTTGAGCTTGACGGTCGGCGTCACCGCAGCGCTCGAGCTGCCTATGGAACCAGCTCCGAGAGCGACGGCGAGGCCGGTGGCGAGTGCGGCCGCGGTGCGAAGCGGTCGGTGTGTGGATGTGTCAGACATGGTGCGGGACTCCTTCATGGGATGGGAACCGGCAAGGGGGTGAGTGAGGCATGGGCGGCGTACTGGGCCCGCAGGCCGTCGTCGAGACTGATCAGCGCGCGGTAGCCGAGGTCGCGCAGGGCGAGGGTGCCGTCCGCGCGGGTCTCGCGGACGTCGCCGCGCGGGGCGCGGGAGTACGTTCGCTCAAGGGGGCGGCCGACGACGTGCTCCATCCGGCCGATGACCTCCTCGAGGCTCACGGCCGAGCCCCCGCCGATGTTGTAGGCGTGCCCCGGTACGCCGTGCTCGGCAGCGGCGAGCGTGCCGCGCACCACATCATCGACGTAGGTGAACTCGCGCAGCTGCAGGCCGTCGCCGAGGACGGGGAGGGGTCGCTCGGCGAGCGCGGCGTCGAAGAACCGCGTGAACGCCATGTCCGGGCGCTGGCGGGGCCCGTACACGGTGAAGTAGCGCAGCCCGATCACCGGGACGTTGCGGGTGCGGTGGTAGACCTTCGCGATCTCCTCGGTGGCGTGCTTGCTCATCGCGTACGGCGAGATCGGCGCCAGCGGATCGTCCTCGCCGCTGGGGTAGCGCTCGGCGTTGCCGTACACCGAGGAGGACGACGCGTACACGAACGCCTGCACCGGGTTGCGTGACGCCTGCTCCAGCAGGCGCTGGGTCACCTGGATGTTGTTGCGCACGTACGTCTTGAAACCACCGCCGAAGCTCGGGCGCACACCCGGCTGGCCCGCCAGGTGGTAGACGATGTCGATCCCCTCCAGCAGGCCGATGACGCGCCGGACACCAAGGTCCAGTTCGCGGAAGGAAAAGCCGGGCAGCCCGGTGAGCTGCCCCAGGTTGCGCTCCTTGACGGCCCGCGGGTAGAACGGCGTGAAGCAGTCCACCCCGATCACCTGGTGGCCGTCGGCGAGCAGCTGCGCTGCCAGGTGCGAGCCGATGAAGCCCGCGCAACCGGTCACGAGCGCCGTGTACGGGGTCTGCGGCTCAAGTGCTTGTCGGGACATGATCCTCCTTGGTCAGCGTGCCCGCGAGCACTTGTTCGAAGACGTCGACGGCGCGCGCGAGCCCGTCCAGCGGGACCGGCGCGACGGGCGGGCGGGGACGGTCCAGCGCGGCCGTGATCGCTGCGCCCAGATGGTCCGCGCAGCCGGCGTCGGCAGTGACCGCCTGCGCAACACCCCAGGCGTGCAGCCGCGCCGCGCGAAGCGCCTGCTCCTGGCTGGGCCCGCGCCGCGGCACGATCACAGCCGGCAGGCGGAAGGACAGCAGGTCGCAGGTGGTGTTGTAGCCCGGCATGGCGACCAGGCAGTCGGCGAGCGCGACGTGGGCGCGCAGGTTGGGAATCACCCGGCGCACCGTGATGCCGGCGGCGGCGCCCATTGCGGCGAGGCGGTCGTGTTCGACGCCGTCCATGAGCGGTCCGGTCACCATCATCCAGGTGCCGCCGCGCCCGGGGCGCACGGCGGCGGCCGCGTGCACGAACGGCTCCAGCAGCAGTCCGCCGTCGGCGCCGCCGCCGCTGGTCGCGATGACGAACGGGCGCTCGAGCAGCGGCACGTCGATGTCGCTCTGTGCGCCCCGGCCTAGATAGCCGCAGTAGTGGGTGCGGTCGGCCAGTGCGCCGGTGAGTCCGTAGTCGGTGGCGAAGTCGGCGATCGAGCGGTCCCCGTAGACGCAGATCGCCGCGTAATAGCGGTGCAGCGCCTCGTAGGTGCCGTTGGCCTCCCACAGCTCACGGACAAAAGGCGGCTCGTCGATGACGTCGCGGAAGCCCGCCACGGCACGGCCGCCGCCGCGCTCGAGTTCGGCCAGAGCGCCGAGCAGCTCACCGTGGGGCCCGGCGGGCAGGAAGTCGGCGACGAGCAGGTCCGGACGGAACCGGCGCACCGTCTCCTCCAAAAGCTCCGCGCGCAGCGACATGATGTCGGCGTGGGCCAGTGGCAGGTCACGGGCGCGCCAGGTCCGGTAGCGGTCAACCATCGCCAGCGACGGCAGCTTGACGTAGTCGATCCCGGGCGGGTACTCGAACATGCCGGCAGCGTGCGATCCGGTCACCATCAGGATGGCGGTCTCCGGATGCCGGGCGTGGAAGGCGGTCGCGAGGTCCAGCTGGCGCTGCAGATGGCCCAGACCGACGCCGTTGTGGGAGTAGAAGAGGATCCGCTGGCCCGCGACGCCGCGCGGCTTGGCGCGGCGCTCGGGTGCCCCGGGGGGTCGCCGGCCGGCACCCTCGAACTCGGCCGCCAGGCTGCGGAAGCGCGAGGAGTCACGCAGCAGCGTGTCGTGATCGCCCTGCGCCACCACGCGGCCCGCGTCGAGCACGATGATCTGGTCGCAGTCGCGCACCAGGCGCAGGTCGTGCGTGACGAGCACGGTCGTGCGGCCGTGCATGAGCACCGTGAGCGCGTCGAAGACCTCCTGGCGGGTGACGGGGTCCAGCCCGCTGCTGGGCTCGTCGAGCAGCAGGACGGGGCATTCACGGACGAGTGCGCGGGCGATCGCCACGCGCTGGCGCTGCCCGCCGGAGAGCGAAGCGCCGCGCTCGCTGACGACGGTGTCGTAGCCCTCGGGCAGGCGCGAGGCGAACTCGTCCACCCCTGCCGCGGCCGCGGCCGCCGCGACCTCCTCGTCGCTGGCGTCGGGGTGCCCGTAACGGATGTTCTCGGCGATCGACAGCCCGAAGAGGACGGAGTCCTGCTCGACGAGAGCGACCTGCCGGCGCAGCGAGTGCAGCGTCACGTCGCGCACGTCATGGCCGTCGACGGTCACGCGGCCGGCCGTCGCGTCGAACAGCCGCGGGATCATCCGCAGGAGCGTCGACTTGCCGCTGCCGGTCGCGCCGACGATCGCGATCGAGCTCCCCGGCTGCACCTCGAGCGTGATCGACTCCAGGACCGGCTCGTCCGGGCGATAGGCGAAATGAACGTCATCGAAGGCGATGCGGCCGGTCAGCGGCGGCGCCTCGATCGCGCCGGGGAGGTCCTGCAGGTCGGGCTCGGTGTCCAGCAGGTCGAGGATGCGCTCGGCGGCCGACAGCGCCTTGGCGGAGCGCTGCACCGTCTTGGAGGCGCGGCGCAGCGGCCGGTAGGCGGCGCGCAGGTAGGAGATGAAGACGATCAGCTCCCCCGGCGTGAGCGCGCCGTGGATCGCGCGCAGCGTCCCGACCCAAAGAACCACGATCGTGCCCGCCGCCAGCGCAAGCTCGATGCTGCGGTTCATCTTCGCCTCCAGCCGGGCGCCCTTGATGCCCTGCTTGAGGCTGCGGCGGTTGAGATCGTGGTAGCGCTCCTGCTCACGCTCCTCCGCAGTGTGCAGCTGCACCACCGACATCCCGGCGAGCGCCTCGTGCATGATCGCCGCCGTCTGCCCCTCGCGGCGCCGCTGGCGCTTGGCGTTGACGCGGATGCGCCCGCCGTAGAAGCTCGAGATGATGATGACCAGTGGCATCACGACGCCCGCCGCGAGCGTGAGCACCGGGTCCACGAGCGTCATCACTACGAGCATCAGGATGATCAGCACGATGCCGGTGCTGAGGTTGACGATCGAGTCGATGAGGACGTCGCGCAGCAGCACGATGTCGGAGGTCAGCCGCATGAGCGTGTCGCCCGTGCTGCGGCTCTGGTGAAACGACAGCGGCAGCCGGTGCAGATGCCGGTACAGGCGCGTGCGGATGCCGTACACGATCTCCTGGGCGGCGCGCGAGAGCAGGTAGTCCTGCCACTGGTAGGCGACGCCGCGGATGACGGCGAGGACCGCGAGGATCAGCGCCGCCCCTCCCAGCAACGCCAGGGGGGTGGTACCGAAGACCGTGAACGGCCGGATCAGCCAGTTGTACTCGGTCGGGCGATGGAAGAGGACCTGGTCGAAGACGACCTTCAGCGGCCACGGCTCCGCGACCCGCGCGAGCGCGTAGATCACCGCGAACGCCGTGCCCGCACCCAGCGCCCCGCGGCGCTTGCGGATGTCGCGGCGGAAGCGGTGGATGACCATCCGCCCGCGGCCCGCACGGTCCTTCGGGGTGCTCGCGCCGGGGTTCACGCCGTCAGCCTCCTGCCGGCGGCGATCGTGGTCAGGACCTGGTGGGCGATCGCCGCCCACGAACGGTGCTGCAGGACGTGCGCGCGCGCGAGACGCCCGCGGGCGTGCGTCCCGGCGGGGTCCTGGGCGAGCGCGACGATCGCTTGCGTCAGGTTCACGGCGTCACCCGGTGCCACGAGCACACCGCGCTCCCCGTGGCCGAGCAGCTCCGGGAGCTCGCCCAGGGCGCTGGCCACCGGGCAGACCGCCGCCGCCATGTACTCCAGAACCTTCAGCGGCGAGAACCAGAAGTCGTCCAGTGCCAGGTAGGGGGCGGCGCCCACGTCCCAGGTGGCGATGCGCGCGCGCGTGGCCGCGTGGTCCAGAGCACCGAGGTGGCGCAGCTCGGCGGGCGCGACCGCCGCAGCGGTTACGGCGTCGGTCAGCGGGCCGTGCCCGATGACCTCCAGGACGAGTCCGGGGACGTTCTGCGCGGCGAGCGCACAGGCCTGCAGCAGGACCTCGACGCCGTGCCACGGCTTCAGGCTGCCCGCGAACCCGACAACGAGGGGGCCGGCGCCGGGGCCGGCTGAGACCGGGGCATCCCCGTCGACCCCGTTGGGCACCACGGCGACACGCGCGGGGTCCGCGCCGTGGGCGACGACGTGTGCGGCCAGTGGCGGCGAGACGACCATGACGTGGTCGGTGGCCGCGAGGATCTCGCGCTCCAGAGACTGCGCCTGCTCCGGATGCGGAAGCGTGCGGAAGCGCGTGGCCTCATCGCGTAGCGGCGCGTTGACCTCCAGGACGTGCGGAATGCCCAGGGCCCGGGCGGCGCGCACCCCGGCGGCCGAGAAGAGGGAGAAGCGCTCGTATATGGCGTCGACCCCGCCTGCGCGCGCGGCCGTCTGCACCGCGGCGGCCTGGTCGTCCACCGCCGCCTCCAGCGCCGCGAGCGTGAGCTTGCGAGGCAGGACGCCCGGGATGGCGACGAGGTCCACGTCCGCGGGCGGATCGGCGCCCTCCGGCTCGATCCGCGGGGCCGCCACGACGACGTGCGCGCCCGCCCGGGTGAGCGCGCGCGTCAGCTCACGGACGTGGATCGAGGCGCCCTTGAGACCCAGGACGGGGACGCCCGGATCGGCGTTCAGATACATCACGCGGGGGGTCATCCCGCCACGTCTCCCGCCACGATGCCAGCCGCCGCTAGGGCGGCGGACACCGACGGCAGATTGGCGGCGCGGTCAAAGCTCGCAGTCGCGCTCGTACGCGCTGCGGCGCCCAGGGCCGCCCGCAGGCCGGGGTCCGCCAGTGCGCGCTGCAGCGCGTCGGCCAGCGCGACGGGCTCGTCGGGCGCGACGAGCAGCCCGCTCTCGCCGTGCTGGACGGCTTCCTGAATCCCGGGGAGGGTCGTCGCCACGACCGGCAGCCCGCGGACCATCGCCTCGACGAGGACGTTCGGGAGCCCGTCGCGGTCCCCATCGGCCAACTGGCGGCAGGCGAGCGCGAAGACGTCCGCGCGGTCGTACTCGGCCCGCACCTCGGCGGCCTCCAGGGGGCCAAGAAAGGTCAGCACGTCATCCAGATGCAGCTCATGGACCAGACGCTGCAGGCCACCCCACGAGGGTCCGTCGCCCGCGATGCGTAGCCGGAAGCTCACGCTGCGGTCGCGCAGCAGCGCTGCCGCGCGCAGCAGCGTGTCGTAGCCCTTCTTCTCGACGAGGCGGCCCACGGCGAGCACGATGGGGACGTCGTTGGCCGGCTCCGGGCGCGCGGCGGGCGGGACCTCGACGCCGTGGTGGATGAGGTGCACCGGGGTGTGCGAGCCCGCGAGCGCCTGCAGGTGATCCCTCGACTCCTGCGTACACGCCAGAACCGCCTCGGCGCCGCGCACCTTCGCCCGCAGCTCCTTGACGGGGGTCAGCCAGACGTCCTTGGCGTGAGCCGACATGGCGTACGGGGTCCCGGCCAGCAGAGCGGCGAAGCGGCCAATGGTGGCGGGCTTGTGCGCGAAGTGGATGTAGACGGGGGGCGCACCCAGGCGCAGCATCCGGTGGGCCAGTAGGGCCGCCTGTTTGAAGCGCGCGCGAGAGAAGTCCGGCGACGCCACGATCTCGGCCACACCCGACAGGTACCGGTCGCGGCCGTGGAGCAGCAGGGCGGCGTGGGCGGCGCGCACGGCGATCGTCCGGGCCGGCTGGGCGTCGTCGAGGTAGTCCACGCGCGCCCGCAGATCCGCGACGAGGTCCTGCTCGATGATCTCCTCGGGATGACGCAGGGCGAAGATGTGTAGCTGCACGCCGCGGCGCTCGAGGTCCAGGAGCTCGTTCAGGACGAACGTCTCCGACAGGCGCGGGAAGCCGTTGAGGACGACGATCAGGTCGGGATCGGATGGAGCGCGCGCAGCAACAGGCATATCGAGATAACACCAGTGCATCGGCAAGATCACACCTCGGCATGAAACTTGCCGGGATCACGGAGGCGCAGGATCGCGGTGATCGACTGGCTGACGAGGTCCGGACCGGTCACCCCGGCCAGCACGGTGTCCGCGACCTCAGGGTGCTCACCGAGCAGGCTCCGGGCCAGAGAAGACGATTCCACGCTCCAGCTGACGAGGTCCCACGGCCCGCTGGCCAGCAGCGCGACCCGCCATGCGGCGATGCCGAGCCGGTTCAGCGACGTGACGAACTGCGCACGCCGAACGCCCCGCCGCGCGCCCGCGATCTGCAGCGCCGCGCGGGCGAAATCCTCGGGGGCCAGCCTCGCGTGTGCCCAGGGGATGTCGATCAGGCCGCCCGCGTGGCAGCCCTTGACCCAGAAGTACGGGTCGATGACGTGGTGGGCGATGCCGCCGGGCCGCACCACCCGGGTGAGCTCGCGCAGCGTCGCGTCCAACGGCTGCAGATGCTCCAGCGCCGCGCGTGACCACACCAGGTCGATGCTGTCGTCCGCCAGGCCGAGCGCGGCGGCATCGGCCGCGCGGACCTGAAGCGGGAGCTCGGCGAGGGCCGCCCGTGAGTTCAGAGCACTGCCGGCCGCGGCGAGCGCCGCGGTGACCAGCCGGTGCGCTCGCGTGCCGCGGTCACCGGGCGCCAGCAGTGCCGGGACCCGGTCGAGGGCGATCACCTCGCCCACGCGGTCCGCCGCCGCGATCACGCTCTCCAGGCCGGCACCGCAGCCGATGTCGAGCGCCCGCAGCGGGCCGGGCTGCCCGAGTGCGAGTCGCGCGTCGGCGATCCGGCGCCGGGCGGCGACGACGCGCCGCGTCGCCGCGAGGTCGTAGTCGGCCTGCGTCCACGCCGCCGTCGGGGTCCCGGAGGGCCGGCCGCGCAGCACGGCCTCGCGGAAACCCGGGACGATCGTCAGCTCGCGCCCGTCGGTGGTCGTGAAAGCGGGCATCCGGCGAGTCGACCACACCCGGCGCACGAGCACCAGTCCGGCGGGGGGCACAGTGGCCGCCGCCGCGGGACTCGGCCGCCCGCCGGGGCTACATTGAGCGGGTGCTGACCGCACCGCCCATTGCCCCGCGCCTGACCCCGGGGCTCGTGCGGCTGCTGGCGTTCGCCTGCGGCGCGACCGTAGGGGCCAAGGCTATCTTCCTTTCAGCTCCAGAGGTTCTCGGCCAGGGTGTCGACAACGGCGCTGAGGGTTGCATGGGCCGCGTTGCGGGCGAGGTCACAGGCGCGGTCGCCGGGCTGCAGGTCGGGGTTGAGCTGCCGACGCTGCGAGGCGCCCCCTGATTCCTCACCGCCAAGGTGTCAACGCCTCAACGGGGTCCGCGCCAGTACCGCGCACCGCGCGCTTCCTCACGCGGGAGCCGCACCTGCGGCGGTCGGGGTCGGTGCCGCCACGCGGCCGGCCTGGCGGGTAGCGGGCGGTGGGCCCTTGGGCGAGGCGGCGGGCGTCCCAGGGGGGCGCCCGCCGGGGCGGTCAGCCGACCGTCAGGACGATGATCTTGAACTCGTTGACTTTCAGCCCGAAGGTCACTGTTGTCTTCTTGGTCCCGACGGTGACGTTGAGCGTGTAGTAGGAGGACTTCGGCGCGGTCTGGTCGGTCGTTGAGAGGTTCTGGTTCTCATAGTGCTCCTGCGAGGCCAGGCAGCTGGTTGTGACGTTCGTCAGCGGCAGGTTTTTCAGGTTGATGTTCGGCGGTGAGGAGACGCCGTTGGCCTGCAGCTTGAGCATGTCCACCTTCGGGACCGGCGTGCCGGCCTTGTTCACCACGAGCACCCGGATGCCGCGGCCCACCGCTTCACCGCAGAGCGTGACGTCTTTCGTCACCGGCGGCTGGGTGTCGCCCGGGTCGAGGAAACTGTCCTCTGTGTGCAGCGTGCCGGTCTTCTTCCCGGCGCTCGTCGGCGTGAACGTCACCGGCTCGTCGAACGAGGCGCCGACCTGAACCCGCGTCGGCGGCGTCGTCGCGTTTGGCCCGGTGAAGTCCGGCGAGCTCGGGAACGTCACCTTGTCGACGATCAGCTCGGCGGCGCCGCTGTTTGTGAACTTCTCCGTCAGAGTGTTGCCGCAGAGCGTGCCGCACGCGGGCGTGAACACGGTGGGCCCGAAGATCAGCGGCGCGGTCGCCGCGTCAATCGCCGGGATGAGGCCGGTGCCGTCGAGGTCGACGGTAAGCGACGGGTGGGTGGGGTCGTCGGTCGTGATCGTCAGCGTCGCCGACCGGCCGCCGGCGATCGGCGGGTTGAAGCGCACCTGCAGGTCGAGGGCGTTGCCGGCACTGACGGTGTACGGCGTGGTTGGCGGCGACACGAGCGTGAAGTCGCCGGGGTTCGCCCCGGTGATCGCCAGGCCCGTGACGTTCAGATCGCAGCCCGAGCACGAGGACTGGTTGGAGATCGTCGTCGTCAGCGTCTTCGACGACGGCGTCGTGCGGTTGTCGACCGGCACCCCGCCGAACGCAAGGTGCGTCGTGCTGAGCGAGAACGTCGGCACCCCGACGTCCCCGGTCGCGCTGAGCGTCGTCGGGGACGACGGGTCGTTGCTCGCGATGCTGAACGTCGCGGTGTGTGTTCCCGGCCCGGCGTTCGCGGGCGGGGAGAACCGCACCGTGTACGTCACTTGGGAGCCGGGGGCGATCGACACCGGCGTGGACGGCCCAGTGACGATGCTGAACATGGCGTCACCGGTGATCGTGACGCTCGAGAGCTTCAGCGTTCCCTTGCCGACGTTCTGGACGATGACGTCCTTGTCCTTGGTCTGGCCACGGGCGACGACGCCGAAGTTCAGCGAGCCGCTCAGGGCGATCTGCCCGACCACGCCGGTGCCGCTCGCCGGCAGCTGGAGCACCGGGGTGGACGGGTCGTCGCTGTTGATCGAGAACGTCGCCGTCTTGTCGCCCGCGGAGGTCGGGGCGAACTGCAGCGTGTAGTCGATGTGCGAGCCGGGGGCGATCGTCACGGGCGTGGCCGGCCCCGAGAGGATCGAGAACTCGGCGCTGCCGGCCGACCGCGTGAACGAGTTCACGTGCAGGTCGGCCGACCCGACGTTGAAGAGCGTGCACTGCTTCGTCGTCGTCGCGCCCACGTCGGTGAAGCCGAACCCGAGGTCGCAGTTGACCTGCAGCTGCGGGCCGGCCGCGGTCGTGAGCTCGAACGCGCTGCGCCCGTAGGTGCCCGCACGCAGCAGCGACGGGGTGACGGACGAGTCGAGCTGCAGCGACGTGACGTTCACGTTCGGCATGCCGACGCCGAGGATCTGCCACGTGCCGCCGCCGTCACTGGTCCGCATAACGCCGAAGTCGGTCGACACGATGATCGCGTGCGGCGTGACCTGCGGGTCGATGACGACCGAGTAGAGCGGGGTGTCCGGCACCATTTGGTTCGCGACGCCGGCGGTCCCGCCGATGTCCGTCCACGTGCTGCCGCCGTCCGTCGTGCGGAACACGTGCCTCGAGAGGGCGCCCGCGGCGCTGCCGGAGTAGCCCGGGAAGACGACGACCGCCGTGTTCGTGTTCGACGGGTCGATCGCGATCGAGATCGGGGCGCCGGGAGCCCCGGGCACCGTGTGGTCGGTGAAGGTCGGCGTCGCCCCCTCGATGTCCGTGCTCACCGCGACCTTCCCGTTCGCCAAGGCCGCCCACATGACGTTCGAGTCGGTCGGGGTCGTGGCGAGGAAGGCCGGCGCCGCGGAGGTGCCGACGAAATTCCCGCCCGGGAAGTTCGCGCCGCCGTCGGTGCTGCGGAAGACGCCGTTGCCCTGGGCCTGCGGGCAGGGCACCGGGTTCCCGGACGCATCGGTCTTCAGCGTGCCGTTGTTGACCGGGACGAAGACCTTCTGGCCGTCGTTCGGGTCGACCGCCGCCGCGCCGGTGGTGGGCGTGCAGCTCAGGTCGGAGGAGCCGGGGCGGGTCCAGTTGTCGCCGCCGTCGCTCGTGCGGATGAACTGCCCGTTGGAGATGCCGAAAGCATTCTTCGGCTGCTGCCAGTCGACCGCGACGGGCCCGCCGTCGGCGTCGACGGCCTCGTGCCAGTCCGTCCCGGCGTCGCCGGGCCGGCGGGCCATCGTGCCGGTGTCCTGCGCGCCGCCGTAGCTGTAGGCGTTGTTCGCCGCCGAGCCGCGGCCGATGTCCATCGCACGGAAGAGGTTCGTCGCGATCTTCCCGTTGCGCTGCTTGTAAGAGCCGCCGATGTCGTCGGTGTAGTGCACCCCGCCATCGGTCCCGAGCCAGACGCGCGTGGACGGGTCGCCGGCAGTCCGGTGGGCAGGCGGACTGAAAACGAGCGCGTGGTGGTCCCAGTGGGTCTTGGTGTCGCTGATGTTCGTGAAGTTCGTCGCGCCGCCGTCGCCGGAGTGCCACAGCTGCTGGAAGCCGATGTAGACGCTGCCGGCGTCCACGGGATCAACACCGATGGTCTGGTCGTAGCCGCACTGGCACCCGTCGAGCTGACCGCCGGCATCGGCCTGCCCGGTGATGCTCGTCCAGTTCACGCCGCTGTCGGTGGACTTCCACATGCCGCCGAAGTTCGACGTGCCGCCGACGGCCTGGGTGTCGGCGTACATCGTGTGGCCGCTGTCGGTCGTGCTCTGCGCGAAGGACACGAAGGCGTAGCTGCCCGTCGGGCCGCCGGTCCCGTTGCCCCACAGGTTGCTTGCGGCGGAGAAGGTCACGCCGCCGTCGGTCGAGACGAAGATCCCCTGGCCAGACACCGCCGCGTACACGGTGCTCGGGTTCTGGGTGTCGAGATCGATGTCGGTGATGAACGCGCCCGTCGTGCCGCCGACGGGCACCTGCGTGAACGTGTCCCCCTGGTTCGTCGAGCGCCACAGGCCGCCGTTGGTGGCGACGAGCAGCGTGTTCGCGGCGGGCATCACGATCTGGTTGATGCCGATGCCGTTGAGCTTCGCGCTGTCTCCCGTGAGAGCCCAGGTGTCCCCGCCGTCGGACGAGCGGTAGACGCCGACGCCCTTGAAGTAGCCGTTGTTGTAGATGTTGCCAGTGCCCACGTAGACGGTCGACGGGTCGGCCGGGTCAAGCGCGATCGCGCCGGTGGACAGGCTCGGCATCTGGTCGGTGAGCGGCGCCCAGTTGTCGCCGCCGTCGGTCGTCTTCCACACGCCACCGTCGTTGAAGCCGGCGTAGACCGTCTTGTCGGTCGCGTTGCGCGGGTCGATGGCGATCGCGACCGCCTGCCCGGCGTCGGGGCCAGCGCCCTGGTAGTTCTGCTCCTTGTCGACGACGAGCGGGGCGGGGCCGATCTGGCTCCACTGCACGCCGACCACGCCGCCGCCGGAGGCGATGCTCGGCGAGACCCCGGGGGCGGTCGAGGTCGAGCCGCTGGGAATCGTCACGCTCGCATCGACACGCTGCCGCGCCCACTGCCGACTGGCCGCCCGATAGAGGTCCGCGCGAAGCTTGCCGCTCTTGTCGGCATGGAGCTTCTTCGCGATCTCGCGCTGCTCCTGCTTCTCGTGCTCCTGCGCCCTCGGCTCCCGGCCGGGCCCAGTGCGGGACTCCGAGCGCGCACGACCCGGTCCATCGGAGCCGCCAACCACCGACACCCCGCCGACGATCAGTGCGGCGAGCAGGCCAAGTGCGGCCAGCAGCTTCGGAAACCTCATGTGGCAGTCCCCCAACGGATTGGAAAAAGCACTCCCGATCGCGGCGCACAGAACCATCGCCTCCGCAATCCGCGCAGACGCCGTCCGTCATCCCTGGCCGCCGTCCGACATCCCCTTCTGCGTCGACGACAACCGCAACACTCCTCTTCCTAGCACAAGGTTGTCAACGAGTAATTTGACGCATTCCGACGGTTGTAGGTGACCCTGCGTGCTGGCACGGAATGTGACGGATCCGCGTTGTCGCTTGCCCGTGGCGAGGCGTATGGTCAGCGTGGCCGTGTTTACGTCCAGGGGGAGTTCGCCGTGCGTCGCAAGGTTCAGTTTTTCGCGGTGATGGCTGTCGTTGCTGCCGCGACCGTTGGCGGCGCGCTCGTTGGGATCGCTACCGGCCACTCCAACTCGTGCCACAGCGATCATTCCTGCCCGTCCGACGACCACTCGTATGTCTGGAGCGGCCTCTCCTGCACATCAGACCCCGCGCAGCGACTCCCCGAAGATCAGACGCCGATCGACTACGGCGGCGTCCACTACTACTGCCACACCGTCACCGATCAGGGGATGACACCAACCGGAACCGGAACGACGAGTACGACGACCGCCACCACGCCCCACACGACCACGACGCACACCACCGGTTCGACGCCCGTAGGATCCACCGGCGGCGGGGTCTGCGGCCTGGCTGGGGGACGGGCGACGATAAGCGACCTCGGTGACGCCGGCGCCAGACAGGTTTCCAGGACGGTCTCGTCAACAACCGTCTCGCATCTACACGAACTCCGCGCCCCGGCCGGCCTCGGCGCCGCACGAACCGCAGCCGAGCGCCGCCGCTACCACGTTCTCGGACGCATCACACAAGCCCGCCTGAGCACCGACGGCACGTGGACCCTCACCCTGTCTGACCCCGGTGACCAGGCCACGGCAACGGCGGCGTTCCCCGCCCCCGGCTGCCTCGCGCGGGCTCCCAACGCCCTGCGCGTCGCCGCCGCCCGTGCCCGTCGCGCCGTTCTGCAGGGCTGCGGCCTCAGAAGGCGACGGGGCACCGTCCACCTGCGCGGCCAGGCCGACATCACCGGCATCGGTTACTTCCGCGACCGCACCAGCCACCTCACCCTGCACCCGGCGGTCGCCTTCGCCGGACTCAACTGCCGGCGCCGGTAACCGAGGCCCGCCCGCCGACAGGTTCCGGACGCCCGTCTATCGGGTGTTGCTCATAGTAGATTCGCGCGTGCCGGCCGCCTGTGGCCCGGCGCCCCGGCCCACCGACTGTGGGTCCGTGGGCGGGGTTAATCGGCGGTCGCAGCGGCCCGGAGGAAGACGAGAGTTCGCGGGCACCGGCGACGACTCTGACGTTGTGCGGCTTGCCGCGGGACCGCATCCGGCAGCTGACGCGGTAGAGCCGCTGCTGAGCGCGGTTTGCGATCTGCAGGACGGGTCGGGCTGTCCCTGTTGGCGGTTTGCGAGCGTCGCGCCGAGCCGTGGTTCTCGGCTGTAGTGCCAGGCGGCCTCGACGAGCAGCCGGCGGGCGAGCGTCGAGCCGGTCTTCGTGATGCCGCCCTGGCGCGAGGACTCACCGGATTGGCTGAGTGATGGGGTCAGCCCAGCTACGGCGACAGCGACGTGGCGCGTTCAATGGAGTTCCCCCGGTTTCGTGGACATCTGATGGCTGAGGTTGCTCAGCCCGAGAGGATGTCTGCATATGCCCAAGGTCCCGCCGTACTCGTTGGAATTCCGCCTGGAGGCCGTTCGGCTCCTGCGGTCCAGCGGCCGCACCGTCCCGCAGCTGGCGAAGGAGCTCGGAGTCTCGGAAGGGTCGCTGCGCAGCTGGCGCGAGCAGCTTGACGCTGACGAAGGTCGCTCGGAGGGCCTGAGCACCAGCGAGCGCGAGGAGCTGCGGCGCCTGCGCAAGGAGAACCGGATCCTCGCGGAGGAGCGTGAGATCCTAAAAAAAGCAGCGGCCTTCTTCGTGGCAGAGAACAAGAACCGGTGATCGCCTTCCGGTTCGTTCTGGCGAACAAGGCCTGCCACTCGATCAGCCTGATGTGCCGTGTGCTCGCGGTCTCGCGCTCGGGCTATCACGCCTGGATCGTTCGGCCGCCGTCGGCCCGGGCCGTCGCTGACGCGGCGCTCACCGACCAGATCTCGGTCATCCACACGGACGCGCTGAAGACCTATGGCTCCCCGCGGATCCATGCCGAGCTGCGGCTGCAGCACGACGTTCTGGTCGGCCGCAAACGCGTGGAGCGGCTGATGCGCAACGCCGGCCTCTCGGGCCTGCACAAACGACGGCGCGGACGCACCACGATCCGCGTGCAGGGCGTGCGGACCGCACCCGATCTGGTGGAGCGCGACTTCAACCCGACCCGGATCAACCAGCTGTGGGTCGCCGACATCACCTACATCCGCACGTGGGAAGGGTGGCTCTACCTGGCGTCGGTGATGGACTGCTACAGCCGCCGGATCGTCGGCTGGGCGATGGCCGATCACATGCGCGCCGAGCTCGTCATCGACGCGCTGGAGATGGCCGTCGCCAGGCGCCGGCCCGACGGGCGGCCGATACATCACAGCGACCAGGGCGGGCAATACACGTCTCTGATCTTCACCCAGCGCTGCCGCAGCGTGGACATCGACATCTCGATGGGATCCAAGGGCGACTGCTACGACAACGCCGCGATGGAGAGCTTCCACGCGAGCCTGAAGAAGGACCTCATCCACCGCCGCTCGTGGCCGACCAAGACCGAGGCGCGAACAGCGGTGTTCGGCTACATCGAGACGTTCTACAACCGCCGCCGACGCCACTCCCGCCTCGGGATGCTCAGCCCCGTGGACTACGAGAACACCCCTCTACGCGATACGGGAACGGCTTTCTCCCCCTCCCCCGACCAGACCCTGTTGACTACAACAACGGCCGCTCACGCGGCCTAACCCCGACCTGTCCACCAGACCGGGGGACTTCCACTTCATTCCGAAACAGCTTCTAAGCCTCGATCCACCGTTCGCCTTGATGTGGGCCGCGTCAGCGGCCGAGTGGGTCAGCTCGGGGTGGCGGCGCGGGTGATCGAGCGCGCTGAGGGATTCGCAGTGCGGGTGGGGCCAGTTGAGGCCGTCGCGGTGGCGTGAGTTTGGGTGGTCGCGGGCAGGCCGAGGCCAGCGGTCCTGCGGCTGAACGTCGGGAGCCCCTGGTGTCAGGCGGGTGGCGGCAGCGCCCGGATCAGGTCTAGTGTTCTGATCGGTTAGTTTCGTTGCAGCGGATGGCGATGGATTCGAGGATCTCGTCGCTGCTCTTGGTCCAGGTGAACGGTTTGGGGTCCTCGTTCCAGGTCGCGACCCAGTTGGTGATGTCCATGTTCAGCTTGCGAACTGAGCGATGAGCTGAGCGCTGCAGCAGCTTGCGGGTCAGCTCGGCAAACCAGCGCTCGACGAGGTTGATCCAGCTGCTGCTGGTCGGGGTGAAGTGCAGCACGAACCGGGGGTGCGCTTTGAGCCAGCGCTGGATTGCCGGGGTCTTGTGCGTGCTGCTGTTGTCGAGGACCAGGTGCACGTCCAGGTCGGCCGGGACGGCCTTGTCGATGCGCTGAAGGAACTTCTTGAACTCGACGGCGCGGTGGCGCTGGTGCAGTGCGCTGATGACCTGCCCGCTTCTCACGTCCAGCGCGGCGTAGAGGCTTGAGGTCCCGAAGCGCTTGTAGTCGTGGGTCACGCGCTCAGGGGTCCCGGGGCGCATCGGCAGGATCGGGGCGGTGCGGTCCAGTGCCTGGATCTGGGACTTCTCATCAACGCACAGCACGACAGCTCTTTCGGGCGGGTTGAGGTAGAGGCCGACGACGTCGTGGACCTTGTCGACGAACAACGGATCCTTGGACAGCTTCCACTTCTCCTGGCGGTGCGGCTGCAACCCGTACGCGTGCCAGATCCGCAGGACCGCGTTCTGCGTCAGGCCGGCCTCCTTGGCCATCGACCGCGTCGACCAGTGCGTGGCGTCCTTGGGCGTGGACTCCAAAGTCTTGACCACCACCGCCTCCACATCCTCATCGGTGATCGTCCGCGGGCGCCCCGGACGCGGCTCATCCAGCAGCCCGTCCACGCGCCGCTCGACAAACCTGTTGCGCCACCGCGTGACCGTCGGCCGGCTCACACGCAACCGCTGCGCGATCTCCGTGTTCGTCCGCCCGGCCGCCGCCTCCAACACGATCTGTGAGCGCTGCGCCAACCCCCGGGCGCTCTTGCGGCGCCGCGCGAAGCCCTCCAGAACGGCGCGCTCCTGGTCGGTCAACACGATCTCACGGGCGGCAGCGATAGGCATGAAGTATCCATGCCCCCGCTGCAACAGAACTAATCAATCAGGACACTAGATGGTTCGTTCCACGGCGGGGGCGGAGGAGTCGGGTAGGCAGGTGACATAAGCAGGCAGGTCGAAGTCGGCGGTGCTATCTCGCCAACGCCGACCCTGGGGGCCTCGATGGACGCCGACCTCGACCTGCTGCTGATCGCTGTTTACTGCACCTGCGACGATCTCCTGCCTGCGAAGGGCAAGAACGCCAAACGGATCTTGACCGACGCGGAGGTCGTCACGTTGAGCGTGGCTCAGCAGGTACTGCGGATCAGCTCTGACGAGCAGTTCTGGGCGATGGCACCGCATCGCTTGGGGCACCTGTTCCCGCGACTGCCCAAGCGCCCGGGTTTCGTCAAACGCCGCCAGCGCCTGTCGGACAAAATCGAAGCGCTGATCCTCGAGTTCGCCCGCCACACCAACGGCTTTGACGACGACCTGCTCGTGGTCGACAGCACACCGGTCGAATGCGGTCGCTCGGTCGAAACGACGCGCCGCAGCGCCCTGGGCAACGCCGCGGAGTACGGCTACTGCGCCAGCCATTCCCGCTTCTTCTGGGGCTTCCGCCTGCACGGCCTGTTCGCGACCGACGGCACTCCACGCGCCCTTGCCCTGACCTCCCCGAAAACGGGCGAACGAGACGTCGCGCTGGACATGCTCGCCCGCTGCCACCGCAACGGCCCGGTCACCGTCATCGGCGACAAGGGCTACTCCGGCCGCGACTTCCACGCCCAAGCCTCCGCGCTCGGCGCCACGATCGTCCGCCCCCGACGCAAGGACGAGGCCGGCAAAGAGCCGCACCTGGCCCCGATCCGGCAATGCGTGGAATCGATCTTCTGGACATGCAAAGACATGCTCAACCTCGAGGACCACCGCGCCCGCGAGCTCCACACGCTCCGCACCCGCCTGGCCGCCAAGTTCCTCGCTCTCACCGCCGCGATCGCTCTCAACGAACGCCTCGGCCGCCCACCACGCAACCTCACTGCCTACTACGCCTGACCGATCCGTGGAACGAACCATCTAGGGCGGTGAGGAAGTCCTGTCGCCAGGGCCAGCGGGCGGGCATCCGCAGCAGCGTGCGGCGGCCGCTGCGGGCGAGTCGTCCGGGGACCTGAAGCAGCCGCCGGCGGAGGGTCCGCGCGGTGCGGGTGGTGGCGTCCGGGAGGGCGATCTTCTGGGTCCAGCGCAGCAGGTTGTGCGCGAGCGCGGCGATCACGGTCCAGGCGGCGTTGGCGTGGTACTTGCCCGAGGGGAAGTGCGCGAGCGCCTGATCTTTGAGGTCGCGGATCGCGAGCTCAACGACGGCGTGCTGGCGATGCTCAGCCTCGACAATCTGGAGGTCGTCGGTGCGGTTGGTCGCGAACGGGTAGTGCTCCCAACTCGGGAGCAGCTCGCCTTGCTGGGAGAGCGTCCTGACTCGGCGGATGATCATGCGGAAGTCGCCGATCGTGGTCTCGGCGATCTGCGCGACAGAGGTCTTGGGGTAGTCCTCCAAGGTCACCCAGGCGTCCTCGTCGATCGCGTCGACGAGCGCGCGAACGTGAGGCTGCATGCGGATCCCGATCGAGAACTGCCAGCCGGCCCGGTCAAGCCGCACGAACGTCTTCTTCGCCCAGAACCCCGAGTCGGTGCGCAGCAGCTTCGGGCCTGTGGCGCCGGCGCGATCAACGCGGGCGATGAGCTCCTCGCAGAAGCGGAGCATGCCGCGGGAGGTGTTCGCCGAGCCCTTCCGCAGCCGGATGTGGAGGACCTCACCGGTGTCCGCGCGGGTCGCGAGCAGTGGGTGGTAGCCGAGCTTTCGGGTGTAGCCGTAGCCCGCGCCCTGCTTCTTGTAGCCGTGGACCTCGCCGACAAACGAATCAACGTCGATCACCAGCCGCTCGTCGCCCGGGCCGGCGCCCGCGGCCCACGCGCGTTCAAGCGCGAGGCCAAGCACGCGGTCTAGCTGCCTGACGTGCCCGAACGTGAACGCCCGCAGGAACGTGCCGAGCGTTGACGGCGCCGCAACGCGATGCCCGAGTACCGCGCCGGTCTGTCCTGAGCGCAGCAGATCGCAGTCGTCGATGCAGTCCGCACCGAGGACCATCGCCGAGCACATCGTCATGACCTTGCGGCCCGGATTCGCCGCGCCAGGACGGTCGCCGAGATCCACGCACTCTTCGATGAGTTGCTCAAGCCCGAGGCGCTGCGCGAGGAGCGCGGGGAGCATCACCCCAGCGTTCGCGACCGCCCGCTCATCATCGAACACCACGACCGCCGACTCGTTCACCATGAGGGTGACCTCCTGAGCAGAGCCGCGGTCGCCGCGAACGACCGCTTTCAAGCCCTGCTTGGGAGGTCACTCCACTTCAGACCCCGGATGGATCGGTGGATCGAGGCTTAGGGGATGCGCGCGCGGCGCCGGACCGCGCTCGGTGCCGGCGCCCGCTCGGCCGCACGCTCAAGGATGGGACCGGCGGTGCCGAAGCCCCAACAAGCAGATCGTCACCTCCGGTGCGCGTCGGGACATCCCCGCAGCACCAAACCGAATGGACCACCCGTGAACTTCTCGCTCCGCCGCTCCGCGCTGTGCCTCCTGCTCGCCGCCGGCGTGGCCACGGCCGGCGCTCCCTCGAGCGCCCAGGCCGCCGGCAAGCCCACCAAGCCGTCCGCCCCGACCTGCGGGACGACGATCTACAAGAGCAGCGGCAGCGCGTGGACGTGCACCTTCGACGACGAGTTCGGCGGGACGAGCCTGGACGGGTCCAAGTGGATCGCCCAGGAGACGGCCAACAGCGGCTACACGAGCGGCCTGACCGCGTGCTTCGTGAACAGCCCGAACAACATCTCGGTGGCGAACGGCACGCTGAACCTCACCGCCCGCAAGGAGGCGGCGCCGTTAACCTGCACCGACCCCGCCGGTGACTTCACCACGCAGTACACGAGCGGGATGGTCTCGACGTACGGCCGCTTCGGGCAGGCCTACGGCCGCTTCGAGGTCCGCGCGAAGCTGCCGGCCGCCACGGTGGCCGGTCTGCAGGAGTCCTTCTGGCTGTGGCCGGTGAACCCGTACAAGTACGGCGCGTGGCCGGGCTCCGGCGAGATCGACATCGCCGAGGTCTACAGCCAGTACGCCGACCGCGCGATCCCCTACATCCACTACAACGCCGGCGCGTTCGACCCGAACGTCACCAACACCTCGTGCTTCATCTCGGACGTCGCCGCCTTCCACTCCTACGCGGTCGAGTGGACCACGAGCACGCTGAAGATCGTCTACGACGGCACCACGTGCCTCGTCGACACCTGGAACCCGGCCGCGCCGCTCATCAGCCCGCAGCCCTTCGACCAGCCGTTCATCATCGCCCTCACCCAGGCGCTCGGCATCGGCAACAACGCCTTCGACCCCGCGACCACGCCGCTCCCGGCGACGACGCAGGTCGACTACGTGCGCGTCTGGAAGTAGCAGCCTCGGCGCCCGCCGCCGGTACGACGCAACCGCGGACCGAGTTCCTGCTGCGGAACCGCGCTGCGACTCCGCGGCAGGGCGCACCGCCCGACCTGGCCGACCTCGGGGACGTGCCGGCATCGGACGCTGGCCAGCGCCCGCACTCCGCGACCGACACGCGAACCGCCCGGGCCGTTCCGGACGCCCCACCCCGAAGACCCCAACAGCGAGCACAGATTTGCACCCTTTAGCCTCGATCCACCGATCCATCCGGGGTCTGAAGTGGAGTGACCTCCCAAGCAGGGCTTGAAAGCGGTCGTTCGCGGCGACCGCGGCTCTGCTCAGGAGGTCACCCTCATGGTGAACGAGTCGGCGGTCGTGGTGTTCGATGATGAGCGGGCGGTCGCGAACGCTGGGGTGATGCTCCCCGCGCTCCTCGCGCAGCGCCTCGGGCTTGAGCAACTCATCGAAGAGTGCGTGGATCTCGGCGACCGTCCTGGCGCGGCGAATCCGGGCCGCAAGGTCATGACGATGTGCTCGGCGATGGTCCTCGGTGCGGACTGCATCGACGACTGCGATCTGCTGCGCTCAGGACAGACCGGCGCGGTACTCGGGCATCGCGTTGCGGCGCCGTCAACGCTCGGCACGTTCCTGCGGGCGTTCACGTTCGGGCACGTCAGGCAGCTAGACCGCGTGCTTGGCCTCGCGCTTGAACGCGCGTGGGCCGCGGGCGCCGGCCCGGGCGACGAGCGGCTGGTGATCGACGTTGATTCGTTTGTCGGCGAGGTCCACGGCTACAAGAAGCAGGGCGCGGGCTACGGCTACACCCGAAAGCTCGGCTACCACCCACTGCTCGCGACCCGCGCGGACACCGGTGAGGTCCTCCACATCCGGCTGCGGAAGGGCTCGGCGAACACCTCCCGCGGCATGCTCCGCTTCTGCGAGGAGCTCATCGCCCGCGTTGATCGCGCCGGCGCCACAGGCCCGAAGCTGCTGCGCACCGACTCGGGGTTCTGGGCGAAGAAGACGTTCGTGCGGCTTGACCGGGCCGGCTGGCAGTTCTCGATCGGGATCCGCATGCAGCCTCACGTTCGCGCGCTCGTCGACGCGATCGACGAGGACGCCTGGGTGACCTTGGAGGACTACCCCAAGACCTCTGTCGCGCAGATCGCCGAGACCACGATCGGCGACTTCCGCATGATCATCCGCCGAGTCAGGACGCTCTCCCAGCAAGGCGAGCTGCTCCCGAGTTGGGAGCACTACCCGTTCGCGACCAACCGCACCGACGACCTCCAGATTGTCGAGGCTGAGCATCGCCAGCACGCCGTCGTTGAGCTCGCGATCCGCGACCTCAAAGATCAGGCGCTCGCGCACTTCCCCTCGGGCAAGTACCACGCCAACGCCGCCTGGACCGTGATCGCCGCGCTCGCGCACAACCTGCTGCGCTGGACCCAGAAGATCGCCCTCCCGGACGCCACCACCCGCACCGCGCGGACCCTCCGCCGGCGGCTGCTTCAGGTCCCCGGACGACTCGCCCGCAGCGGCCGCCGCACGCTGCTGCGGATGCCCGCCCGCTGGCCCTGGCGACAGGACTTCCTCACCGCCCTAGACCTGATCCGGGCGCTGCCGCCACCCGCCTGACACCAGGGGCTCCCGACGTTCAGCCGCAGGACCGCTGGCCTCGGCCTGCCCGCGACCACCCAAACTCACGCCACCGCGACGGCCTCAACTGGCCCCACCCGCACTGCGAATCCCTCAGCGCGCTCGATCACCCGCGCCGCCACCCCGAGCTGACCCACTCGGCCGCTGACGCGGCCCACATCAAGGCGAACGGTGGATCGAGGTTTAGAGGGCGTGCCTGAACGGCCGCGGCTTCGCGCCGGGCCAGTGATCGGCTCGGCGCGAGTACTGCACCTGTTCGCGCGCGATCAGAAATCTCGTCTTTCCGCGAAGTCGCCCTGGGGTGTTTGGTCTCTGCTGCGCCTAGATGAGCATGGACTTCATCGGGAAGGTCGCCGCCAGCGACGTGGCTGCCGCGCACGCTGCGTGTCCGGTCGCCGAACGCCGCGGAGGAATGGGCTCGCGGCCGGGTCGTCAGTGCCGAAACCAGAACCGCCGATTTACCGAAAGGTTGCCGGGGGGTGTTTCGGCGCTCGCACGACTTAGTAAGTGAGGGCTTTTGTGTTGTCGCTCGGGAAGATCGCTGCTGGACCTGGTGCCGCTCGGTATTACACCGATCAGGTCGCGCGCGGCCAGGAGGACTATTACGCCGGGCAGAAGGAAGAACCCGGCCAGTGGGTCGGCGCCGGCGCCGCCGTCCTGGGGTGGGAGGGGGAGGTCGACGCGGACGTCTTCGCGCACCTGCTCGGCGGCGCGGGGCTGCGGCGGCCGCCGAAGACCGGCGGCGTGGTGGGGATCGATCTGACCTTCCGCGCTCCGAAGTCGGTCAGCGTCCTGTGGGCGGTCGGCCCCGAGGAGCTCGGCGACGAGCTCCGCACCGCGCATGTCGTGGCGGTCCAGGAGGCGTTGGGCTACCTGGAGCGGGAGGCGTGCTGGGCCCGCCGCGGAGCGGGCGGGAAGGTCCAGGTCCGCGGTGGTGGGTTCGTGGGGGCGGCGTTCATGCATCGCGCCTCCCGGGCCGGCGATCCGCTGCTGCACACCCACGTCGTCGTGGGGAATCTGACCCAAGGTCCCGACGGCCGCTGGACCGCCCTCGACGCGCGGCACCTGTATCGGCAGGCGAAGACGGCGGGCTACCTGTACCAGGCGGTGTTGCGCGCGGAGATCACGGAGCGGACCGGACTTGACTGGGCTCCGGTGGAGCATGGCGTCGCCGATCTCGTTGTAGTGCCTCGGGAGGTGGTCGAGCACTTCTCCCAGCGCCGCCGCGAGATCCTCGAGCACATGGCCGAGCACGGCGGCCGCTCCGCCGCCTCCGCCCAGGTCGCCGCGCTGGAGACCCGCCGCGCCAAAGGCGAACCACCGCTCGCCCGGCAGCGGACGGAGTGGCGCGCCCGCGCCTCAGAACACGGCCTCACCCCAGACCGGGTCGCCGACCTCGCCGGCCAGACGGCACGACGGGACGCGCCGCGGGTCCAGGCGATCAACCCGGAGGTCTTGACCGAGCAGGCGAGCACGTTCGGCCGCCCGGAACTCCTCCAAGCCCTCGCCGAGGCCCAGCCCGCCGGCGCTCGAGTCGCCGACCTCGAGCAACTCGCCGCCACCAGCCTCGACGACCGCGGGATCGTCAGGCTCCGCGACGGCATCGCTGCCGCGTCCATCACCGAGCGCCGCTACTCCACCCGCGACCTGTTGCGCATCGAGCGGGACCTCATCGACGGTGCGCTCCGGCGCCGCGGCTGCCGTGTCGCAGTCGCGCCCGCCGTGGCCATCGAGCGCGCGGGTGACGGCCGGGGACTGACCAGCGATCAGCGCGCTCTCGTCGACGGACTGTGTGGCCGGGGCGACGGCGTCGCCGTGGTCCGCGCGGCGGCCGGGACCGGGAAGACCTTCGCCCTCGACGCCGCCCGCGAGGCGTGGGAGTCCGCCGGCATCCCGGTCCGCGGGTGCGCGCTCTCGGCCCGCGCCGCGCTCGAGCTCTCCGACCAGGCCGCGATCGAGTCCGTGACGATCGCGGCGCTTCGGAACCAGCTCGACCGCGGCTGGCAGCTACCCGCGCGATCGGTCCTCGTCGTCGACGAAGCCGGGATGGTCGGCACGCGTGCACTCGCCGACCTCGCGGCAGCCGCCCAGGTCGCCGATGCCAAACTCGTCCTCGTCGGCGACGACCGCCAGCTCCCCGAGATCCAGGCCGGCGGCGCGTTCCGCGCCCTCGCCGAGCGCCTGGACGCGATCGAGCTACGCGAGGTCCGTCGTCAGGAGGCCGCGTGGGACCGCTCCGCGCTCGACGCCCTTCGGAGCGGTGAGGTCGACCGCTGGGCCCGGGCCTACCGCGAGCGCGGGCGGATCACCGTTGCGGACAATGCACGCGACACCCGGGCTGCGCTCGTCAACGACTGGTCGCAGGCCGGGGGAGACGCGCTCATGATCGCCGCACGCCGCGATGACGTCGCGGACCTCAACCATCGCGCCCGCGAGCTCCGTCAGGCCCGCGGCGACCTCGGACCAGACGAGCTGAGCTCCGGCGGTCGCCGCTGGGCCCAGCACGACCGCGTGATCGCCACCCGCAACGACCGCCAGGCCGGAATCCTCAACGGCGAGCGTGGCACCATCGTCGCCATCGACCACCAACACCGGTCACTCGACGTCGAGCTCGACAGCGGCCGGCATGTCGAGCTTGGCGACACCTACCTACGGCCCGGCCACCTCGACCACGGCTACGCCATCACCGCCCACCGCGCCCAGGGCGCCACCGTCGACCGCACGTTCGTCCTCGGCTCCGAGGAGCTCTACCGCGAATGGGGCTACACCGCGCTCTCAAGGCACCGGCGCGAGGCTCGCTTCTATGTCGCCCGACCGGACCTCGAGTCGCACCGCGACGCCCCGCCCGAGTACGACCCCGTGGTCAGCGGCATCACGCGCCTCCTCGAGCGCTCCCGCGCGCAGCAGCTCGCGCTCGACTCACTGAGCGAGGCTGGGCGGGACGCCCTGGAGGCTGAGGACCGACGGGTCCGCGCGGCGCTGCAGGCCGATCCGCCGCCCCGGAGACCGACGGTGAACGAGCGCGACCTCGCCCGGGCCGACGCGGCCGTCGAGGCGGCCGCCGCGGCCGGGCGCGAGCTCGTCGACGAGCGCGACGCACTCAGGTGGTTCGACCGCCGCCGGCACCAGACGCTCGGCCAGCGGATCGCAAGGAACGACGCCTGGCAGGCCCGTGAGCGCGAGCACCGGGACGAACTCGCCGCCGAGCACGACCGGCAGCGCGCAGCGGACGAGCAGTGGCTCGAGCGTCACGGCCCCGACACCGCCCGCCTACTCGCTGTCACTCGCGAACTCGATGACCGCAACGAGATCGAGACGACCGCCGAGCGCCGGCTCTCGGCGATCACCGAGCCCACGCCGTCGGACCGCCCACACCATGGCCCCTACCGCTGGCCGGTCAACGCGTTGCTCGATCGCGACCTCGACCCGCCGGACATCGGAATGCCCGGACGATGAGACCGCAGCTGTCGCTCGACGACCTCGACGAGCCCCGCGGCCTCACCCGCGCCGAGCTCATGACCGCCACCGAGGTCGCCGACCTTGTCGGCGTCCCGGTGTCCACGGTGCGCGAATGGGGCCGCAACGGCACCTTGCCCCGCGTGAAGCTCGGCCGCCACGTGCGCTTCATCCGCAGCCACGTCGTCCAGGTGATCCTCGACGCAGAACAGGGTGGGGGGGAGTAGCCCAGCCGCATGAGGCGACCTGTGAGGGGGTCAGCCTCGCCGTACCGGCCACTGGCCGTGCAGGCGGTAGTGCGCCAACTCATACACATCGCGGCGCCGGCTCTCGCGGGGCTGGTGCGCGATGCCCGCAGCGAGGTACTCGAGGCCGAGCCGGCCGTCGGCCAGGCGGGCGACACAGAAGAGGATGCGCCACCGCCCCGCCATGTCGGGCACGTAGACCTTCACGCAGCCGGGGAGGTCGGTGCCGGAGGCGTGCCCGGCAGCGCAGGTCCGGCGCTCGGCGGCGAGAACACCGACCTGCTCCATGCGTGACCGTGCGGCCTGGAGCACGGCACGCCCGCGGTCCGACGTCCGAGCGAGATCCGCGGTGAACAGCGCGTCGTCGAACGAGGCCGGAGCCCCCGGTCCACGAACCGGCGGCACCCGCGCTCAGCCTTCGTGGTCGGGCGGGAGCGATGCCCCGTAGGCGGCTTCGAAATCGAGCAGTTCCGCCGCCGTCGCCGGCCGGCTGCCGCGCTCGGAGTGGACGTCATCGATGGTGCGGCCCCCGGGAGCGGGCTCGACCTCGTCCAGCGCCCACGTGACCAGGCGGTAGAGCGCATCCTCGGGAATCCTCAGCCGCTCGGCGATGTCGCGCGGGCTTGCGCCGTCGACGACCAGACGTAGCGCCTCAGCTTCGACGGAGGTCAGCGAGGTGAGCCTCGACGGCTCCAGCTTTCGCATGTCGAACATCGCGAAACCAAGGCTAGCGGGCCCGCCTAACCCGTAGGCGCTGACGCACTTCGCGCGCAGATTGGTCCGCTGGATTGGTCCGCTGGCGAAAACAGCACGCTCACACCACAAACCAGGCAAAAGAAAAGCCCCGCGGTTTGCGGGGCTTTTCCAACAAGCGGCTGAAGAGACTCGAACTCTCGACCTTCTGCATGGCAAGCAGACGCTCTAGCCAACTGAGCTACAGCCGCGCTGGGAGGCGAAGTATAAGCAACGTCCGCGACGGACGCGCGCTGACCCCGTTCAGCGGTGGTGGGGGCTTGGGTCGTGGTGCCTGCCAGCCGCACCAGCGGCACGGCATCCTCCTCTGGTCGGAGGACGCGTCACCCGCGCCAGAACGCAACAAGCCGGATCCCCGCCCATCGGGGACCCGGCCGGTTCATCAAGGCGACGACCGGAATCGAACCGGTGTACACGGCTTTGCAGGCCGCTGCGTAGCCACTCCGCCACGTCGCCGAGTCGCGTCGCGGAGTGTACGTCTTCGGGCGCCGTCAGGCGGTCGCGAGGGGGGTGGGCGCGGGCGCCGCGCCGGCTCCGTCCGCTGCCTGGGCCCGATCGCGTCGCGCCCGCACGCGCACCTGCGCGCCTCGCGCGGGGACGAGCGTGATGTGGTGCATGTGCGCCGCCTCGGGCTCACCGACGGCCTCGATCTCGACCTCGCGCAGGACGGTCCGCAGGACCTCCGCCATCTCGGTGAGCGCGAACGTCGCGCCCAGGCAGCGGCGCACGCCGCCACCGAACGGGATCCACGTGTACGGCTCACCGGAGCCCTCGAGCCACCGCTCCGGCCGGAACGCCGCCGCCTCCGGGAAGTGTGCGTCGCTCTCGTGCATGAGCGCGATCGACGGGAGCAGCAGCGTGCCCTGCGGCATGTCGTACCCGGCCACGCGCGTGCGCCGCGCGAGGACGCGGGCGACGTTCTGGATGACCGGGCGGACGCGGAGCGTCTCCTTCACGACCGCGTCGACGTAGGGGTCGCGGGGGTCGTCGAGGCCGGCGCGGACCCGCGCGAGCGCCTCGGGGTGGCGCAGCAGGCGCTCGAAGGCCCAGGCGAGCCCGGTCGCCGTCGTCTCGTGCCCGGCGACGAGCAGGGTCATGAGCTCGTCGCGCACCCAGCGGTCGTCGACCGGCGTCCCCGCCTCGTCGTGGGCGTCGAGGAGCATCGAGAGCACGTCGCCGCGGTCGGCTCGGCCCGCGACGGCCCGCCGCTCGGCGATCTCCGCGAACAGCAGCTCGTCGGCGGCTTCGATCCCGGCGAGGAAGCGCTTCCAGCGGCCGACGTGGCGCAGCGCGGGGGCGACCCAGAGGAGGAAGTAGGACGGGCGGAACTCGACGGCGGCGCGCAGGGCGTCGTGGAGCCGTCGGGCGCGCTCGTCGTCCTCGACGCCGAGCACGACGCGGATGATGATCTCGAGCGTCAGCGCACGGGTGCGCTCGTGGAGGGCGAACGGCTCCCCGACCGGCCACGTCCGGACCTCGGCCTCCGTGAGCTCGCGCATCAGGCCCACCGTGCGCGCGATCCGCTCCCCGTGGAAGGCAGGCAGCTGGAGCTTGCGCTCGCGCAGGTGCTCCTCGCGGTCGAGCAGCAGCACCGAGTGCTCGCCGACGATCGGCCCGAGGAGCGTGTTGCCCTCCCCGGCGAGGAAGACGTCCGGAGAGCCGGTGAAGAGCGCCTTGACGTCGACCGGGTCCGCGAGGACGACGATCCGGCCCGCCATCGTGTCCTTGAGCGTGAACGTCCGGCCGTAGCGGCGCGCCAGGAGACGCAGCCAGCTCGGACGCGCGAGCCACAGCAATGGCGTCTGCACGAAGGCCGGCAGCGGCGGCCCCGGAGGCAGGACGTCGCCGTCGGCGAGCTGCACCTTCTGGCGCGTCATCAACGGCTTGACGAACTCGGACATCGGGGCGGCTCCAGAGGGTCGGCGGACGGCCCACCACGGTATCGGCCGCGCACATTTCGATCGCCGTTGCTACAGTTTCCGACCCCGGCGCGATTAGCTCAGCTGGGAGAGCACCGCCTCGACAAGGCGGGGGTCACTGGTTCGAGCCCAGTATCGCGCACTACAGAAACGCCCGCAAAAGCGGGCGTTTCGCGTTTCGGGACCCAAAATCGAGGTCCCAGTCCCTGCACGCAACCCAATGGTTGCATTGACGTCCAGGGAAGCCAATGGTCGGCGGGTCATGCGTGACCCGATCCTTCCGAACAGCGTTTTGGGCTGATCGACCTCCTACGACAGCAGCCCGAAGGCCGACAACGAGATCCGCGTGGTCTGCCGGGCCGGCATCCGGTCAGCGCCGACGGCGATCACGCCGTCGAGCTCCGCGCGCAAGCGCATCGGGCCTGCCCGCGACACCGCCACCCGCACCGCGCCGACCTTGACGATCGGCCCGACTCGACTCGGCCCGAGTGCCGGCCAAGCCGACCGTCCCGGTGCGTGCGCCTGACGCACCCCTGGGCACGTCCCCGGTCTATGACTGGCGTCGAAGGAGGTAGCGAGGCCGCCCTAAGTCGTTGGCATAGGGCGACCTCGCTACATGCTTCGACGCCGCGCGTTCTATCTCAACGCCGCGCCTTCGTGAAGGTTGGCGGAACCTTAGGACAAGGGTGTGACGGACAACATGCCCCACTTGCACCGATCGAGAGTCGTGGTGCCGACGTCGGTTAGCGGGGCCGCCGATGTCGTTGGCATCAGGCGGCCCCGCACCCGGAGTAACGCGCTCAACTCCGCAGGGTTCCGGTCCGCGTGCAAGCGCGTCCTGTCATTCGCGTCATCGTCCGGTCAGAACTCTACGTGAGCGGCAACTCCTTCACATCAACGCAAAGCGGACGACACGAGCACGATGGAACTTGATCGCGCTGAACGCGCGCTAAGCACGCCGCAATCCGACCTACCAGCCCCGACCCGCGCTGCGCGTTCGATCCCAGGTCGCCTCTGAAGAAGAAGACCCCGGGAGTCCGGGGGTTCTCGTTCCCGGGCTCGGGGCGGCGCCGAGGGGAGCGGGGCGTCCCGCGATCGCGCGCCTACAGCACGGCGAGCAGTCGCTCCAGATCACCCGCGTCGTTCCACGCACCGACCGAGGCACGGACGTAGGGCGTCCCGGGCAGCGGGCGGATCGTCACGCCCGCGGCGCTCGCCCGCTCGACGACGGCGGCCGCGTCGTCGACGGTCCAGCTCACGAGCGTCGACGGCCCGCGGGGCGCGACGTCGTGCCCCGCGGCCTCCAGGCGGGCCACGAGCTCGTCGCACGTCAGTTGCGCCTGCGCAAAGAGCGCGTCCCACCCGTCGCGGCCCAGGACCTCGGCGGAGGCCGCGGCCGCGGCCATCACCTCACGGGACAGCGCCGGGGCGTCGAAGGCGCGCGCGTCGTCCCAGGCCGCGGCCTCGAGCCCGTCCGCGGGGACCACGAGGTTCACGTACCCCGGGACGATGTCGTGCAGGCGCTCGCGCCAGGCGGGGTCGACCCAGAGCATCCCGGTGCCGACCGGCCCGCACATCCACTTCTGGCCGGCGGCGGCGTACGCGAAGCAGCCGAGTGAGGTGACGTCGACGTCGATCGCGCCGGCGCCCTGCGCGCCGTCGAGCAGCACGGGGATCTCGCGGCCGACGTCGGCGAGCCCCGCCGGGGCGAGGGCGCCCGTCGTCCAGTTCACGTGCGAGCAGGCGACGAGCTTCGTGCGGGCCGGGTCGACGGCCGCATCGATCTCGGCGAGGGGGGCGGTCCGCACCTCGATCCCGAGGTGCCGGCGCGCGGCGGCGAGCGGGCCGAGCAGGCCGGGGTGCTCGTCGGGGGCGGTGAGGACCTCGTCGCCGGGCTGCAGCCGCAGCGCCTCGATCATCCGCGCGAGCCCCTCGGACGTGCACGTCGTGAGCGCGACGTCGGCGGGGGAGGCTGCGCCGAGGGCCGCGGCGTAGTGGCCGCGGAGCGTCGTCGCCGCCGCGGTCGTCGCGAGGAAGTAGGGCATCCCGCGGCCCGCCTCGGCCGCCTCGAGCGCGACATCCACCGCCGCGCGCAGGCACGCCCCCGGCAACGGCCCACACGAGCCGGCGTTCAGGTACGCCGTCCGCTCGAAGACCGGAAACTGCTCACGGAAGCTCGCAGGGTCCATGGGGCCAGCGTAGTGCGGGCCCGGGTGCGGGCGTCCGGGGCGTGGGGTCGCGCCCGGCGCCGGTGAGTGACAGCTGACGCAGGACACGTCTGCGTGAGCTGTCACTCGGGAGGGAAGGGGCGACGTCGGTCAGCTCGGCGCGAGGCGGCGCCGGCCACCGGGGGCGGGGCGGCGTCGTCAGCGGCCGCAGACCGGCCACGGCGTCGCGCCGGACCGGGCGTAGAGCATCGCGGCGCGGCGGTCCTGCTCGGCCTCGGGGGCCGCGGCCGGGTCGCCGCTGCCGCCGACGGACGCCCAGGTGCCGTAGTCGAACTGGTACTTGCCGCGGAACGCGCCACCGCCGCCGATCGCCTGCGGGTTGCCGCCCGACTCGCACGCCGCGATCGCGGCGAGCTGGGCCGGGATGGCGATCGCGGGCGCGCCGGCGGTACTCCGCAGGGTCCGGATCTCGCGCAGCAGATGACGGCGCTTGGCCTTCAGCGCCGCGTTGGTGCGCCGGTCGAGGACCGTGCGGTAGCCGTGCGGCAGGTGCGAGCCACGAAGCGTCGCCGCGTGCCGCGCGGTGCGCAGGGTGCGGCGGACGACCGTGTCGTGACGCGTCTCGGCGAGGTGCGCCTGCAGGTGCGTGGCGACGACGTCGAGGCTGTCGGCCGGGGCGGTGAGGGAGACGGGGGACAGCGCGGCGGAGCCGCTCGTCTGGGCCGCGGCGGCGATCGTGGCCGGCGCGGCCAGCGCGCCGGTGAGGCCGGCGAACGCGAGCGCACGACGGGTGTTCGGGGAGAGCGTGGGCAAGAGGCGTCCTTCCTGTGGGCCCCGGTGTCGCGGAAGCGCCCGGCAGGAGCCTGGGCGCGGGACGGGTGGGGACCGGTCGGGGTCAGACGGAGCGGCGACCGTCCGGGGTGCTCACGCGTTGTCGGTGGCACCCGGGCAGACGGCGCGCACGAGGGCGCGGACCACTCCGGACGCAGACCATAGCACCGTCGATCGAACACGCGTTCGCCTGTGTGACGCTCCTCACGCAGCGGAACGTGGCGCGGGGCGCGCTGTCGTAGCATCGGGACCCCATGACGGTCACCCTCCCCGACGGCACCAAGCTCGACCTTCCCGCGGGCGCCACCGGCGCCGACGCGGCCGGCGCGATCGGCGAGGGGCTCCTCCGCGCCGCCCTGGCCGTCAAGTGGGACGGCGAGGTCCACGACCTCTCCGCGCCGCTGCCCGACGGCGTCGCCCTGGAGATCATCACCCAGCGCTCCGGGCAGGACGCGCTGGACCTCGTCCGCCACGACACCGCCCACGTGCTCGCCGCGGCGATGCTCGAGCTCTACCCGGGCGTGAAGATCTCCATCGGCCCGGCGATCGACGACGGCTTCTACTACGACTTCGAGTTCCCCGAGGGCGTGACGTTCACCGACGCGGACTTCCCCGCCGTCGAGAAGAAGATGAAGGAGCACGTGAAGGCCGACGAGGCCTTCCTGCGCGAGGACGTCACCACCGCCGAGGCGCTCGAGCGCTTCAAGGGCGAGGACCAGCCGTACAAGGTCGAGCTCATCGAGGACCTCATCGCGAACACCGGCGTGGAGACGGTGTCGCTCTACACGAACGGCCCGTTCACCGACCTGTGCCGTGGCCCGCACGCGCCGAGCACCAAGCGCATCGGCGCCTTCAAGCTCCAGTCCGTCGCCGGCGCCTACTGGCGCGGCGACTCGAACCGCACGCAGCTCACGCGCGTGTACGGGACGGCGTTCTTCGACAAGAAGGAGCTCGCCGCGCACCTCGAGCTGCTCGAGGAGGCCAAGAAGCGCGACCACCGCAAGCTCGGCCGCGAGCTCGGGCTCTACCACTTCTCCGAGGCCGCGCCCGGCTCCGCGTTCTGGACGCCGGCGGGCACGACGGTCTTCAACCAGCTCGTCGAGCTCAGCCGCGAGATGGGGGACACCCGCGGCTACGCCGAGGTGAAGACCCCGCAGCTCTTCGACGCCGAGCTGTGGAAGAAGTCCGGCCACTGGGACAAGTACCAGGAGGACATGTTCCTCACCCAGACCGGCGACGACCGCCCGATGGGCTTCAAGCCGATGAACTGCCCCGGGCACTTCGAGCTCTACGGGCTGACGAAGTGGAGCTACAAGGACCTGCCGGTGCGCTTCAGCGAGCCCGGGCTCCTGCACCGCAACGAGCTCTCCGGCGCCCTCCACGGCCTCATGCGCGTGCGGCACTTCTGCCAGGACGACGCGCACCTGTTCGTCACCGAGGACCAGCTCCTCGACGAGATCACCGCGTGCATCGCCTTCGCCCGCGACACGTACGCGCTCTTCGGGTTTACCGACGAGGACATCAAGTACGAGCTCTCGACCCGCCCCGAGAACCGGCTGGGCACCGACGAGTTCTGGGACCAGGCCGAGGGCATCCTCGCCGACGCCCTGAAGGCGAACGGCATCGCCTACGAGATCGGCGAGGGCGGCGGCGCGTTCTACGCCCCGAAGATCGACTTCCACTTCACCGACTCGCTCAAGCGCTCCTGGCAGCTCGGCACCGTCCAGCTCGACTACCAGGCGCCCGAGCGCTTCGACCTCACCTACACGGGCGCGGACAACGCCGAGCACCGCCCGGTCGTCCTGCACCGCGCGCTCATGGGCTCCTACGAGCGCTTCATCGGGATCCTCCTGGAGCACACCGCCGGCGAGCTGCCGTTCTGGCTCACGCCCGTCCAGGCGATCGTCCTGCCGATCGCCGACCGGCACGCCGACGCCGCGCGCGAGGCCGCCGCGACGCTGAAGGCCGCGGGGCTGCGCGTCGAGGTCGACGAGCGCACCGAGTCGGTCGGGCGCAAGATCCGGGACGCCGAGCTGCGCAAGGTCCCGTACATGCTCGTCGTGGGTGATCGCGAGGCCGAGGACGGCACCGTGGCGGTCCGCCGCCACCGCGAGGGCGACGAGGGCTCGGAGCCCGTGGCCGATGTCGCGGCGCGCCTGGCGGATGTCAGCGCGTCGCGGTCGGCGTGAGCTGATCCTCATCCGCAGCTAAAGGCTGGTTATACTCCCGCGGGTTGACTGCTAATCACCGCCGCGACGCGCCGTCCACGCGTCCTCACAGCTAGTGCCGGTCCCTCGTAGGTTCGACCGGCGGATGCCGGAGCGCGATAACACGCGCATCAACGAACGCATTCGCGTCCCGGAGGTCCGTCTCATCGATGAGACGGGCACCCAGGTCGGCGTCATGCGCACCGATGAGGCCCTCCGGTACGCCCAGGGGAAGGATCTCGACCTCGTCGAGGTCGCCCCCGAGGCCAAGCCGCCCGTCTGCCGGGTGCTGGACTACTCCAAGTACAAGTACGAGCAGGCCCAGAAGGTCAAGGCCGCCAAGAAGCACCAGCAGCAGATCACGATCCGGGAGATCAAGTTCCGGCCCAAGATCGCGGAGCACGACTACGCGACGAAGAAGGGCCACGTGGAGCGCTTCCTGCGCCACAAGGACAAGGTCAAGATCACGATCATGTTCCGCGGGCGTGAGGTCACGCACCCCGAGCGCGGGGTGATGATCCTCGACCGCCTCGCCGAGGACCTGTCGGCGCTCTGCCAGATCGAGCAGCGCCCGATCCAGGACGGCCGCAACATGACGATGCTGCTCGGCCCCTCCAAGGCCGTGCTCGCCGGCACGCTCGACGAGGAGATGGCCGCGGCCGCCGCCGCCGAGGAGGCCCTCCGGGCCGCCGAGGCCGAGGACGAGGCGATCGCCGCGTCCGAGGCCGCCGCCCGCGGGGAGGCCGCCCAGGCCGCCGCGCAGCCGGAGGCCGACGACGCCGGGTTCGACGCGGAGGAGGCCGACGTGGCCGCCGCCGAGTCCGAGGCCCCGGACGACGTCGACGAGGCGCCCGGGCCGGAGGCGGAGACCACGTCCGACGCCGAGCCCGAAGAGGAGCCCGCCTCCTAGCAGGCCGCCAGGCCTGTCGTCCGGCGCGGCCAGACCGCGCCGGACCCTGCCTGTCTGCCATACTTCCGCGTCCGCCATGCCGAAGATGAAGACTCATTCGGGCGCCAAGAAGCGCTTCAAGCTGACCGCCAAGGGCAAGGTCAAGGCGCGTCACGCCGGGATGTCGCACATCCTGGAGAAGAAGTCGCCGAAGCTGAAGCGTGCGAAGAGCAACGACCTCGTGCTCTGCGCCTCGGACGCCAAGACCGTGAAGAAGCTCCTGGGAGCGAAGACCAAGTGACCCGCGTCAAGCGCAGCCTCCACGCCAAGAAGAAGCGCCGGGCGACGCTCGAGCGCGCCAAGGGCTTCCGCGGCCAGGCGAACTCGAACTACAAGCGCGCCAAGGAAGCGGTCATGAAGGCGGACGCGTACGCGTACCGCGATCGCCGCAACCGCAAGCGCGACTTCCGCCGCCTGTGGATCACCCGCATCAACGCCGCCGCGCGCCTGAACGGGATGACCTACGGCACGTTCATCCACGGCCTGAAGCTGGCCGGCATCGAGCTCGACCGCAAGGTCCTCGCGGACATCGCCGTGCGCGATCCCGAGACGTTCTCGCGATTTGTCGACGCCGCCCGTGAGGCGTCGTCGGCCACTGCTGCTGCGTAGCTCAGCACTCCACCGACAGACAGTCTTCCCGGGCGTCGCTCCTGATCATCAGGACGGCGCCCTTTCTTTTGCCCTGGCCCGACCCGCCCGCCGTCCGAACACGAACACGATGATCACCAGCCCCCAGAACGCGAAGCTCAAGGAGGTCCGCAGGCTCGCCCGGGCGGGTGGGGCTCGCTTCCGCAGCGCCTCCTCGCGCTTCGTCGCGGAGGGGGAGGACCTCGTCCTCGCCGCCGAGGCCGCGGGCTGGACCGCGGTCGAGCAGTACGTCACGCCGGACTCGGACCTCCCCGGCGTCCTCGTCGAGCCCGGGCTGCTCGCGAAGGTCAGCGCGCTCGGCTCCGGCTCCCGCGTCATCGCGGTCTACGAGCAGCGCTGGGCGCCCGCGCCGACCGGCCCGGTCTGCGTCGCGCTGTGGGGCGTCGGGGACCCCGGCAACGTCGGCACGGTGCTGCGGAGCGCGCTCGCCTTCGGCGCGGCGTCGGTCGCGGTCGGGCCAGGGTGCGCGGACCCGTTCTCGCCGAAGGCCGTCCGCGCCTCGATGGGCGCGGTCTTCGCGGTGCCGGTCGCCCGCGTGCGGTCGGTCAACGAGCTTCCGGCGCCCGCGATCGCGCTGGCCGCGCGCACCGGCGAGCCGGTCCGCGGCCCGCAGGCGGGCACGCTCGTGATCGGCGCCGAGCGCACCGGCCTTCCCGACGACGTCCTGGCGGCGTGCGCGCAGACCGCGCACATCCCGATCAGCGGCAGCGCCGAGTCCTTGAACGCCGCGATGGCGGCCACCGTGGGGTTGTACGAGATGACGAGGAACACCTGACATGAGCAGCACACTGGACCGCATCGCGGCCCTGACCGACGAGGCGTCCACCGCCATCGAGAACGCCACGACGACCGCCAACCTCGAGGAGCTGCGCGTCGGCTACCTGGGCCGTAAGGCCGAGCTGCCGAATCTCCTGCGCGGGGTCGCGCAGCTGCCGCCCGAGGAGCGCGGCGCCGTCGGCAAGGCGGCGAACCAGGCCCGCCAGCGGCTGGAGGCGCTCATCGAGGAGCGGGGCGGCGCCCTCGCCGGCGCCGAGCTCGACGCGAAGCTCGTCGCGGACACCGTCGACGTGACGCTGCCCGGCGTCCCGTCGCAGCCGGTCGGCCGGCTGCACGTCCTCACCGCGACCCGTCGTGAGATCGAGGACGTCTTCTGCGGCCTCGGCTTCACGGTCGTCGAGGGGCCCGAGGTCGAGCTCGTCCACTACAACTTCGACGCGCTCAACCACGACCCCGCGCACCCCGCGCGCAGCCGCACCGACACGTTCTACGTGCGCCGGCCGCAGTCGGTGCTGGACGCCGTCGGCCCCGATCCCTCGCGGGAGGTCGTCCTGCGGACCCACACCTCGCCGAACCAGCCGCGGGCGATGGAGCGCCAGGCCCCGCCGATCCAGATCATCGTGCCCGGCCGGGTGTACCGGCGCGACAGCGACGCGACCCACACGCCGCAGTTCCACCAGATCGAGGGGCTCGCGGTCGACGAGGACATCACGCTGGCCGACCTGAAGGGGACGCTGCTCGCCTTCGCCCGCGCGATCTTCGGCGACGAGCGCGACGTGCGCCTGCGCCCGCACTTCTTCCCGTTCACCGAGCCGAGCGTCGAGGTCGACGTCTCGTGCTTCCAGTGCTCGGGCACCGGCGCGCTGCCGCGGACCGGCGCGCGCTGCAACCTCTGCAAGGGCACCGGCTGGCTCGAGATCCTCGGGTCCGGCATGGTCGACCCGAACGTCCTCGGGATGGTCCCGACGGGCGAGTACGACCCCGAGAGGTGGCAGGGCTACGCCTTCGGCATGGGCATCGAGCGGATCGCGATGCTCAAGCACGGCGTCCCCGACCTGCGGCTCTTCTACGAGAACGACCTGCGCTTCCTCGCGCAGTTCGGCTGAGGCACGACGATGAGACTCCCCCTGAGCTGGCTCCACGACTACACGGTCCCGGACCTCGACCCGCGCGCCCTCGCGACGCGCCTGGCGATGACCGGCACCGAGGTCGACCGCATCGACCACCACGGCGTCGACGCCCTCGACCGCTTCGTCGTCGGCAAGGTCCTCAGCGCCGAGCAGCACCCCGACGCCGACCGCCTGCGCGTCTGCATGGTCGACGTCGGCGACGGCGAGCCGTCCCAGATCGTCTGCGGCGCGCCGAACGTCGCCGCCGGCCAGACCGTCGCCGTCTCCCTGCCCGGGGCGATCATGGTCGACGGGCAGAAGCTCAAGGCGAGCAAGCTGCGCGGCCAGCCGTCGAACGGGATGATCCTCGCCGACGCCGAGGTCGGCCTCGCCGCCGAGCGCGCCGGCGGGATCATGGTCCTCGACGACGCCCTCGCGGCCGGGACGCCGCTCGGGGACGTCCTGCCGATCAGCGACACGGTCCTCGAGCTCGAGATCACGCCCAACCGGCCCGACTGCCTCGGCGTCTACGGCGTCGCGCGGGAGGCCCACGCGGCGACCGGCGCCGACCTGGCGCCGCCGCCGTGGGCGACCGACCCGCACCCCGCGGGTGACACGATCCCCGGCGTCTCGATCACGGTCGAGGTCCCGGAGCTGAACCCGCGCTTCACCGTCCGGGCGTATGAGAACGTGACGATCGGCCCCTCGCCCCTGTGGCTGCAGCAGCGCCTGCTCGCGGCCGGCCAGCGCCCGCGCAACAACGTCGTCGACATCACGAACTACGTCATGTTCCTCACGGGGCAGCCGCTGCACGCCTTCGACCTCGACCGCGTCGCGGGCGGGTCGCTGACGATCCGGGCCGCAGGCGACGGGGAGAAGCTGACGACACTCGACGACATCGAGCGCACGCTCGACCCCGACGTCGTCCTCATCGCCGACGCCGACGGCCCCACGTCGATCGCCGGCGTCATGGGCGGCCAGCGCTCGGAGGTCCACGACGGCACGACCCGCGTGCTCATGGAGGTCGCCAACTGGGACGGCCCGAACATGAACCGGACGATGGCGAAGCTCGGTCTGCGCTCGGAGGCGGGCGCCCGCAACGAGAAGGGCCTCGCGCCCGAGCAGGTCATGGAGGCACAGGCCGTCGCCTCGCAGCTCATGGTCGAGCTCACCGGCGCGACGCCGCTCGGGGGGACGATCGACGTCGTGAACTGGATCCCGCCCGCCCCGGAGCTGCAGACCATCCGCCTGCGCGACGCGCGGGTCGTCGCGCTGCTCGGGGCGCCGGTCGCGCGGGAGACCTCCTCGCGGATCCTCACCGCGCTCGGCTTCGGCGTCGCCGAGGCCGACGACGGCCTCGACGTCACCGTGCCCGCCTTCCGCCGCCGCGACGTCACGCGCGAGGCCGACCTCATCGAGGAGGTTGCGCGGCTGAACGGGTTCGACACGCTCCCCTCGACGGTGCAGGAGAACCGGACCGGCTTCCCCGGGCGGCTCACCCCGCAGCAGCGGCTGCGCCGCCGGGCCGAGGACGTCCTCGTCGGCCGTGGCCTGCACGAGATCGCCGGCTGGTCGTTCACCCAGCCCGCGCTGCTCGACCGGCTCCGGATCCCCGAGGGCCACCGGATGCGCCAGGTCGTCGAGCTCGAGAACCCGATGAGCGAGGCGCAGTCGATCCTGCGCCCGACGATCGTCGGCTCGCTGCTCGACGTCGCGTCCCACAACGCGGCGCGCGGCATGGGGGACGTCGCGATCTTCGAGTCCGGCACCGTCTACCTGCAGGACGAGGACCCGGCGCAGCCGCTCGCCGACGAGCACCACGCGCTCGCCGCGCTCGTCACCGGCGCCGCCGCGCCGCCGTCGTGGCGGGGTGGCGCGGCGCCGCCGGCGGACTTCTTCTCCGCCAAGGGGCTGCTCGAGGCGGTCGCGGGCGCGCTGCGCGTGACGCTGAGCTTCCGGCCCTGCGCGGACTGGCCGTTCCTGCACCCCGGCCGCAGCGCCGAGGTGCTCCTGGACTCACAGCGGGTCGGCTTCGTCGGGGAGGTCCACCCGTCGGTCGCCGCCCACTGGGACCTCGAGGCGCGGCCGGTCGGGATCTTCGCCGTGCGCCTGCAGCAGCTCATCGACGCCGCCCCCGAGGTCATCACGTACGAGGACCTCACGAGCTACCCCGCCGTCCGGCAGGACCTCGCGGTCGTCGTCCCCGGCACCGTGGCCGCCGCCGACGTCGTCGCGTGCGTCGCGAAGGTCGCCGACGAGGTCCGTGTCTTCGACGTGTACACCGGCAGCCAGGTCGGGGAGGGGAGGACGTCGATCGCGCTCCACGTCGCCTTCCGCGCGAAGGACCGCACGCTCGGCGAGGAGGACGTGACCCGCCTGCGGGCCAAGCTTGTCAAGCAGCTCGCGCTGCTCGGGGGTGAGCTCCGTGGCTGAGCCCGCCCTCTCCCGGGTGCTCGTCGCGGGTGCCTCCGGCTACGCCGGGGCGCTCGCGGCGGTGCTCGTCGACGGCCACCCGTACCTCGAGCTCAGCGGCGTCACCTCCCGGTCCTACACCGGGCAGCGCCTCGACGAGCTCTTCCCGCACCACCGGGTGCCGATGGTCCTCGAGGAGCTCGACCTCGACCGTCACACCGAGGGGGTCGACGCCGCGATCGTCGCCTACCCGCACGGCGCGGCCGCCCAGACGGTCGCCGCGCTGCGTGAGCGCGGGCTGAAGGTCGTCGACCTCAGCGCCGACTTCCGGCTGCGGGACCGCGCGACGTACGAGGAGTGGTATGTCGACCACACGGCGCCGGAGCTCCTCGACGGCGCCGTCTACGGGCTGCCCGAGCGCTACCGCGCCGAGCTGCGCGGGGCCGAGCTCGTCGCCAACCCCGGCTGCTTCCCGACCGCCGCGATCCTCGCGCTCGCCCCGCTCGCCGGTCATCTCGCCGACGTCGTCATCGACGCGAAGACCGGGGTCTCCGGCGCGGGCCGCGGCGCGACCGACAAGACGCACTTCGTCAGCGTCACCGAGAACGTCACGCCCTATGGCGTCGGGCGCCACCGTCACATGCCGGAGATCGATCAGGAGCTCGCCGCGGCGGGCGCGACCGGTCTTGTCGCGACGTTCACGCCGCACCTGCTGCCGCTCGACCAGGGCGAGCTGCTCTCCTGCTACGCGACGCTCCGCGAGCCGATGGACGTCCACGGGGCCTTCGAGGCCGCCTACGCGCACGAGCCGTTCGTCGAGCTCGTCGACCGCCCGCCGGGCGTGCGCGACGTGCGCGGCACGAACCTCTGCCGGCTGCACGTCCACGTCGACCCGCGCACGCACAAGGTCTTCGTCTTCGCGGCGATCGACAACCTCTGGAAGGGGACCTCGTCCCAGGCGATCCAGAACCTCAACCTCATGCTCGGCTACGAGGAGACCACGGGTATCTCATGACAGGCGCGTTCTTCACCTCTCGCTGGGTCGACGTCCCGGAGTGGGTCACCGAGGAGCCGCCGGGCGCGCTGCCGCAGGGCTTCCGCGCCGCCGGCGTCGCCTGCGGGCTGAAGGAGAGCGGCAGCCTCGACCTCGGGCTCATGCGCTGCGACGGCCCCGACCTCGCCAGCGCGATCCGCTTCACCTCGAGCGCCGTCGTCGCGGCTCCGGTGCTCGTCACGCGCGACCGCGCGAACGCGGCGCAGATCAAGGTCGTCGCGGTGAACTCCGGCAACGCGAACGCCGCGACCGGCGGCCGCGGCCTCGACGAGGCCGCCCGCATGCAGGGTGCCGCCGCGATGTCGAGCGGCGTGGGGGAGGACGCGGTCGCGGTGTGCTCCACCGGCGTCATCGGGGTGCAGCTCGACGGGCGCAAGGTCACCCGCGGCATCCTCGACGCGAGCAAGCAGCTGACCGCGGAGGGTGAGGAGGCATTCGCGCGGGCGATCATGACGACGGACGCGTTCGACAAGCGCGCCTCGCTGACCGTCGAGCTCACCGGCGGGCCGGTCCGGCTCACCGCGCAGGCGAAGGGCGCGGGCATGATCCAGCCGCGCTTCGCGACGATGCTCTGCTTCGTGCAGACCGACGCGAAGCTCGAGGCGGAGACCGCCGACCTCCTGCTCGGCGTCACCGTGAAGCGCTCCTTCGACCGCATCTCCGTCGACGGCCAGCTCTCGACGAACGACACCGTCGTCCTGCAGTGCTCGGGCGCCTCGGGCGTCACCGTCGCCCCCGAGAGCGAGGACGAGGTGCGCTTCGGCCAGGCCCTCGACGCGCTGCTGCGGCAGCTCGGGCTGCACATCGTCCGCGATGGCGAGGGCTCCAAGCGGGTCGGTCGCGTGACCGTGCGCGGCGGCAACCACGGGGCGGGGGAGGTCGTCGCCCGTGCGGTGGCGAACTCGCCGCTCGTGAAGGCCGCCCTCCACGGCGGCGACCCGAACTGGGGGCGCATCGCGCAGGCGATCGGCGGCGCGCTCTACGGGTCGGCGCCGATCGCGTTCGACATCGCGATCGAGGGCGTGCAGGTCGCGGTCGCCGGCGCCGCCGCCCGGTTCGACGAGGCGGCCCTCGCGCAGCTCGTCGACCGTGACGAGGTCGACTACGTCATCGGCCTGCCCGGCGACGGCCACGAGACGGAGGTCTTCTTCTCCGACCTCTCCCACGAGTACGTGACGATCAACGCGGAGTACACCACCTGATGAAGACGCCTGGCATCCGGCCCTCCCGCGACGTCGGCACGCTCCTCGAGGCGCTGCCGTACATCCGCGAGTTCCACGGCCGCACGATCGTCGTGAAGTACGGCGGCGCGGCGATGACCGACCCGGCGCTCCGCGAGGAGTTCGCGCGCGACGTCGTCCTCCTGAAGTACGTCGGCCTGAACGTCATCGTCGTCCACGGCGGCGGCCCCGACATCACGAAGTACATGCGGCGCCTCGACATGGAGGTCGAGTTCGTCGACGGCCTGCGCGTCTCCGACGCCGACACCGTCGAGATCGCGAAGATGGTCCTCATCGGCAAGGTGAACAAGGACATCGTCCTGCGCATTAACCGCTACGGGCAGGCGGCCGTCGGCCTCAGCGGCGACGACGGCAACCTCTTCCGCGCCGCCAAGCAGCTCGCGACCGGCGGGCAGGACATCGGCTTCGTCGGCCGCATCGAGAAGGTCGACGTCGACGTGCTGAACCACATCGCGCAGGACTACATCCCGGTGGTCGCGTCGATCGCGGCGGACGCCGACGGCGCCTCCTACAACGTCAACGCGGACGAGGCGGCGACGGCGGTGGCGCGCGCGATGGGCGCCTACAAGGTCATGTTCCTCACGGACGTCGAGGGCTGGATGCGCGACCCGGCGGACCCGACGTCGGTCATCTCCGAGGCGCACGCCGACGAGGTCGAGGCGGCGCTCCCGTCGATCAGTGGCGGCATGCGCCCGAAGCTCCAGGCCTGCATCGACGCGATCCACGGCGGCGTGACGTTCGCCCACATCGTCGACGGGCGCGTGCCGCACTCGCTGCTCCTCGAGCTCTTCACTGACGCCGGCATCGGCACCAAGATCAGGGCGGCGCGGTGAGGCTCGCCCGAGGGGCTCGCTCACCGTCGGGGATGCTCGCCCGTGAGGCTCGCCTTCCTGCGCACCGAAGGGACACCACATGACGATCTCCGACGCCTTCCTCACCCACAACTACGCGCGCCAGCCGGTCGAGTTCGTCCGCGGCGAGGGCGCCCGCCTGTGGGACGCCGAGGGGAACGAGTACCTCGACCTGCAGACCGGCCTCGCCGTCAACTCCGTCGGCCACTGCCACCCGGCGGTCGTCGCCGCGATCCGCGAGCAGGCCGGCCGCCTGATCCACGTCGGCAACCTCTTCTACACCGACCCGATGGTGCGGCTCGCCGAGCGCCTCGCGACGGTCTCGGCGCTCGGCGACGGCACGCGCGTCTTCTTCACGAACAGCGGCACCGAGGCGGTCGAGGCGGCGCTGAAGTGTGCCCGTAAGCGCCGCCGCGCCGGGAAGATCATCTCGGTGCACCGCGGCTTCCACGGCCGGACGTACGGCGCGCTCAGCGCGACGCCGCAGGAGAGCAAGCAGGCGCCGTTCGCGCCCCTCGTCCCGGGCTTCGAGGCGGTCGAGCCGACGGCGGAGGCGATCACCGCCGCCGTCGACTCAGGGACCGCCGCGCTCATCCTGGAGCCCGTCCAGGGCGAGAGCGGCGTCTACGCGCTCGACGCCGACACGCTGCGCGCCGCGCGCGCCGCCTGCGACGCCCACGGGGCCGCGCTCATCTTCGACGAGATCCAGTGCGGCCTCGGGCGCACCGGCGACCTCTGGGCCTGGCAGCACGCCGGGGTGCAGCCGGACGCCGTCACGGTCGCGAAGGCGCTGTCGGGCGGCCTGCCCGTCGGTGCGCTCGTCGCCGGTCCCGAGATGGCCGACGTCTTCGCGGCCGGCGACCACGGCTCGACGTTCGCCGGCGGACCCGTCCAGTGCGCGGCGGGCCTCGCGGTCCTCGACATCGTCACCGACGAGGCGCTCCTCGCGCGGGTGCGCGCGTCCGGCGAGCGGCTCACCGCGCGCCTCGCCGAGCTGCCGGCCGTCCGTGAGGTCCGCGGCCGCGGCTACATGCAGGCGATCGAGCTCGAGGGCATCGATGCGATGGCGCTCGTCGGGCGGGCGCTGAAGGAGCAGCGCCTCGTCCTCAACGCGACGAGCCCGACGACGGTGCGGCTGCTGCCGCCCCTCGTCATCACCGAGGAAGAGCTCGACGACGCGGTCACCCGCCTCGCCGAGCTCATTTCCTAGGGGAGACGAGCCCGCCCGGAGGCGGGCTCGTCATGGGGCACGTTGTTCTGCGGCTAGGCGGTCCGCTTGCCGACCAGGGTGCCGTTCAGCACCACGATCTGGCGGTTGCCCTGGGAGTCGGTCACCTGGATGCTGATCGTGACCGCCACCGACTTCAGGCGCGACATGAGGTCGAATTTGTCCTGGCTGAGGTACGCGAACGCGAAGCCCGACTTGCCCTGGGCGAGCTGGTAGTCGAACGTCGCGAGCGTCACCCGGCGTGGCGTGCGCGCGGGCGGCCGGGTCGCCGGGTTGATCTTCGACAGCGTCCGGATCTTCACCGTGCCGGCGCAGGCCTTGCCGGTCTTCGCGCTGCAGAAGATCGGCAGGCGGACCTGCCCCTTCAGGCGTCCGTGCGTGACGAGCGTGACGCGAGAGGCCCGGATCTTGATGAGGCTCTTCGTCGACCCGTTCTGGATGATGATCGTCTTGCCGGTGGAGGACCCCGACACGGGGGCGGGGCCGGGGGCGCCGGTTGCGCCCGCGGGTCCGACCGGCCCGATCGGTCCGGCGGGGCCGGCGGGGCCGTTCGTCCCGTTGGTGCCGTTCGCACCCGCCGGGCCCGTGGCGCCGGTCGCGCCCGTGGCGCCGGTGGCGCCGTTCGTCCCATTGGTGCCGTTCGCACCCGCCACGCCGGTGGCACCCGTTGCGCCGGTGGCGCCCGTCGCGCCGGTGGCGCCCGTTGCGCCGGTGGCGCCCGTTGCGCCGGTCGCACCCGTCGTCGTGAGCGTCGCGAACGACACGTCGTTGCCGTCCACCACCCGGCCGTCCGCGCTCGTGACGACGATCCGCGCGTGGTACGTCGTCAGCGGCGCGAGGCCACCGATCGGCTCACCCGGGACCTGCCCGCTGGTCGCAGCGGTGCGCTCCGGCGTCGTATAGCCGTAGCCGGTCGTCGTGCCGTACTCGAAGTGGTACGTGACGGTCGGGCCGCCGGTCGTGAGGGACCCGTTGAGGGTCGCGCCCGAGCCGGAGACGTTGGTCGCCGGCAGCGTCGTCGCGGTGGCGAGCACGCTGCCGTCGGCGACGGTGAGCCGGATGTTGTCGTACAGCGCCTCGTTCGTCCCGAGCAGGGCCTGCAGCAGCGGGGCGTACGTCGTCTGGAACACGAGATGGTACGTGTGACCGGCCGTGAACTTCGCCGCGTCGATCGGGAGCTCGGGACGGGACGAGAACACGTTGACGTTGCTGATGTCCTCGGCCGGGCCGAGCGGGACCGCGACGGCCGGGTTCGGCGTCTCGTCGACGAGGAACACCTGCGTCACGGTGCCGGGCATGATGTTGATGAGCGCCGGGTTCGTGAACCGGCGGTCGTAGTTGAGCTTCGCGCCGCTGATCGTCGGGTAGCCCGCGACCGTGAACGACGGCGAGCGCTGCGAGACCGACGCCCCGCCGAGCAGCGGCGTGAGCGCGCCGGCCACCGGCGTGTAGTCCTGGCGCAGCGAGCCCGGGAGGGCAGGCGGCGCGCCGGCGCCGATCGTCGGCGAGGTGCCGCTGTCGACCGTGCACAGCGTGTTCTGGATGAGGTTGAGCAGGATCCCGCAGGACTTGCCCGCGTCCGTCCAGCCCTGCGCGCTGCCGTTGTCGAAGGTGCTGCCCTTCGCCGTCGGATACGTCGTGTCCGCGAACGCCGCCGGAGCGGTGGCCGCGAAGGCGGTGAGACCGAGCGCGAGTGCGCGCGCGGCCCGGTTGCCCGGTGCTTGCATGGTGGTGCCCCCTGTTGCCGATTCCAGCGCCAGCCCCTGCCGGTGCCTTGGCTTCCCCTACGGAAGGTGATCGACTGTACTCCTGTTCACTGTGGGATTTCCACCTGGGAGGCGGCCCGATGGTGCTCTCGCGTACGCTTCGCGCAGATGACCGACGCCGCTCCCTCCGCCCAGAACACCCGCACCGCGAGCTACCTCGCCGAACCGGGTGAGGTCAACCGCGTCCTGCTGCTCTACTCGGGCGGCCTGGACACGAGCGTCATGCTCAAGTGGATCCAGGACGAGTACGACGCCGAGGTCGTCGCGCTCACGATCAACCTCGGGCAGCCGGGGGAGGACTACGACGTCGTCAAGGGCAAGGCGCTGCAGCTCGGCGCGGTCGCCGCGGAGGTCGTCGACGCGCGCGACGAGTTCGCCACCGACTTCATCCTCCCGGCCATCAAGGCGAACGCCATCTACGGCCTCGCCTACCCGCTCTTCACCGCGCTCGGCCGGCCGCTCATCGCGAAGCTCGCCGTCGAGTACGCGCGCAAGCACGGCTGCGACACCGTCGCCCACGGCTGCACCGGCAAGGGCAACGACCAGGTCCGGATCGAGGCGACCGTCGCGACGCTCGCCCCCGAGCTGAAGGTCATCGCCCCCGTCCGCGGCTGGATGATGGGCCGCGAGGAGGAGATCGCCTACGCGCGGCAGCACGGGATCCCGATCAAGGGCGGCGCCGAGACGACGCCGTACTCGATCGACGACAACCTCTGGGGCCGCTCCTCCGAGGGCAAGTGGATCGAGCATCTCGACCACGCGCCGGACGACGACGTCTTCCAGCTCGTGACGCGGCCCGAGCTCGCGCCCGACGAGGCCGAGATCGTCACGATCGGCTTCGAGCAGAGCGTCCCCGTCTCGATCAACGGCGAGCGCCTCGGGCTCGTCGAGCTCATCACCCGCTGCCAGGACCTCGGCATCAAGCACGGCGTCGGGATCGTCGACCACATCGAGGACCGCATCGTCGGCCTCAAGGTCCGTGACATCTACGAGGTGCCGGCGGCGACGCTCATCCTCCAGGCCCACGCCGAGCTCGAGCGGCTCGTCTGCACGATCCACCAGAACCAGTTCAAGGGCGAGCTCGACCGCAAGTGGGCCTACCTCGTCTACGCGGGGCTGTGGTGGGAGCCGCTGCGCACCGACCTCGACGCGTACATGAACGAGGTCTCCAAGCAGGTGACCGGCGAGATCGGGCTGAAGCTCTACAAGGGGCACTGCCGCGTCGTCACCCGCTCCTCGCCGAACGCCGTCTACGACGCGCAGCTCGCGACGTTCGAGACCTCCGGCGGCCTCTTCAGCCAGCAGGCCTCGCCCGGCTTCATCGAGCTGTGGTCGCTGCAGTCCCGCCTCGCCCACCGCCTCCGCGAGCGCTCCGCCGAGTAGGAACCCACCCGCTCCGCCCGGCCGCGCGTGCACGTGGCCGGGCCGTCGCGTCGTCGTCCGGCGCCGGATTCCTTCCGCTTCGGGCGAAAGATCCCGGCCGCTTCTCGACAACGGTCGTTTTGCGGGTACGCTCGGCCGCGGTGCAGCCGGTGGAAGAACCTCACGACCCCGAACATCCCGGGCAGGTCATCGACCCGAAGGTCATCGCGGAACGGCGGGCTCGCCGGGCGGAGATCAACGAGGGAGCCATGCGTGACCGCGCGCGCGAGGCCGAGCGGGCGCTCGAGCTGGCCCGCGCCCAGCTGCAGGGCGCCCACGAGCAGCGCGCCGAGCTCGCCGCCCGCCTGAAGCAGGTCGAGCGCGACCTCCGCGCCGCCCGCCAGGGGGAGCACGCGGAGAGCGCCCGCCGCACCGAGGTCGAGGAGGAGCTCGCCGTCGCGCGGCGCGAGGCCGACGAGGAGGCAACGGCGCTGCGCCTCGCCCTCGCGGCCGAGGAGCAGCGCGTCACCGAACTCGAGGAGGACCTCGAGCGGGCCCTGCGCACGAGCACCGCCGCGCAGGCCGCCAGTCGCGACGCCCTCGCCTCCGCGGTCGCCGAGCTCACGGGCGAGGGTGGGCGCAGCGCGGAGCTCGCCGACGCCGAGGCCGTCCTCGCCGCGCGTCTCGCCGAGCTTCAGGCCGTCGAGGACCGGCTCGCCGCGGCACGCACGGAGCTCGACGCCCGCCGGGGCGGTCTCGAGGAGCGCCTCGCCGACACCAGTGAGCTGATCGCCGGCCTCGAGGATGCCCTCGCCGCCGAGCGCGCCGCCCGCGCCCGTGCGGTGCAGGCGCTCGAGGACGAGCGCGAGCGCGCCGCCGCCGAGGTCACGCTGCTGCAGCACGAGCTCGACCGCCGTGCCGAGATCCACGAGGCTGTCGCCGGGCAGCTCGCCGAGCTCCGCGGCGAGCTGAGCTCCGCCCGTGCCCGGGCCGAGGGCACGTCCGTCGGCTCGCCGGCGCTCGAGGAGCTCGCGGCCACCGCGGCCGCGCTGCGGGAGGACCTGGCCGTGCTCCACGTCGAGCGCGGCGAGCTCGAGCATCAGCTCGCGGCCGCCCGGGCCGACGTCGCCGAGCGGGACGAGCGGCTGCAGCGCAGCGAGGAGGCCCTCGCGCACACGGAGGCCGAGCTCGCACGCCTGCGCGCGTCGATCCAGGCGGCGACGAGCGACCTGCCCGGTACAGGCACCGACGCCGCGCGCAACCGCGTGCGGCTCCAGGTCGCCGAGGATGCGGTCATCGCCGCCGAGGAGCGCGCCCGGGAGATCGGCGCCCGCCTCGAGGCCGAGCAGCGCGAGCGGGCCCGCGCCGAGGCGCAGCTGCAGCTCCAGCTCGCCGCGGAGCGGGACGCGCTGCAGGAGCGCATCGCCGAGCACCGCCTCGAGCTCGAGGCCGTCGTCGCCCGCGAGCGTGCGAGCTTCGAGACGCAGATGGCCGCCGTCCGCGAGGGCGTCGCCGGTGTCCGCGAGCGGCTCATCCGGACCGAGACCGAGATCGACGCTCGCATCGGCGTGGAGCGCGCGGCCCGGACCGCCGCCGAGGCGCAGGTCCAGGTCGAGCGCGAGGGCCGCGAGTCCCTGGAGGTCCGGCTGGAGGCCGAGCGCGCCGCCTACGCGAACGAGCGCGAGCGGCGGATCCTCGAGGCGCGCGAGCTGCAGAGCCGGCTCGCCGCCGCGCAGGACGAGCTCACGGAGGCGCAGGCCGCCCTGGCCGCCGAGCACGGCCGCATCGAGGCGGCGATCGCCGAGTCCGGTGCCCGCGCCGAGGCGGCGCTGGCCGGGGCCGTCGCTGCCGAGGAGCGCGCCCGTCGTGCCGAGGCCGAGCGCGACCGCCTCATCGACGCGCTCACCGCCGCCCGCGCCGAGCTCGACACCCGCAGCGTCGTGGAGGGCGACTTCCGCGCGTCGCTCGCGAGCCTGCGCGCCGAGCTCGAGCAGGTCCGCGTGGACGCCAAGGCCCGCGTCCCCCGTGAGGCGCAGCTCGAGGCGCTGCTCGGCGAGCTCCTGAGCACCACCACGTCGCTGCGTGAGGGCTTTGAGCGTGAGCTCCTCGCGCTCGCCGCCGCCCGTGAGGAGGACCGCGCGGCGATGACCCGTGCGGCCGAGCAGGCCCTCGAGGCCGAGCGCGGGCGCTTCGCCGGCGAGATCGGCGAGATGGAGTCGCGGGTCTCCGAGCTGCGCGCGCAGCTCGGTGCGGCGGCGACCGAGCTCGCGGGGGAGTTCGCGCAGGAGCAGGCGGCCCGCCAGGCGCTCGAGTCCGAGCTCGCCCGTGCCCGCGCCGGCGGCCCCGGCGCGGAGGGTGACGACGCTCCCGCCCCCGAGCCGGCGGCCGGCGAGCCGACCGGGGAGGACATCGCGCGGCTGCGCGCCGACCTCACGCGCGAGGAGGCGGCCAGCGCCCGCGCCGAGGACCGCATCGTCGAGCTCGAGGACGAGCTCGAGCGTGTCCGGACCACGCTTCGCCCGCCGCCCCCGATGCCGCCGGCCGACCATCCGGCGCTCACGGGGCGTGGCGCGGCCGGCTCCGAGGGGGAGGTCGACGACGGCGACATCGACCCGGGCGCGTCGTCCGGGGACCCCGACTCGGTGATCATCGACCTCGCTCGCGCCGCCGCACGGCTGCGCGCCCCGAAGGGGGAGGCCGCGGAGGCCGAGGACCCGGCCGAGGCCGATGGCCCGGCCGACGCCGATGCCGATGCCGACCTCGTGCCCGCGCCCGCGCCCGCGCTCCCGCTGACCGAGGTCGAGCTCGGGGCCCGCGTGCCGGCCGCGAGCACGCGCCGCGTCGCGGGGGGCTTATGGCTCACGCCGGCGCTGCTCGTGCTCTCGCGCCGCGACCACGCGGCCGCCGCCGAGCTCTTCAAGGCGCTCGTCACCGTCCAGGCGGACCGCCTGCGCAAGGACCTCACGTACGACCTCGCGATCGGCGAGCTTCCCGAGCAGCGCGTCAGCCTCCACGCGGATGGCACCGCGACGGTGGAGCTGCTCGGCGAGGACGAGCCACCCGCCGGCGCCGACTTCCGCCTCTCCGGCACGCTGGAGGCGCTCGCGCCCTACGCCGGGGGCGGCACCGGGCGGCGCGCGCCGGACGGCGTCACCGTGAGCGGCCGGCGCCGCCGCGCCCGCAAGCTCCTGAAGGCGCTCCGGGACCCCGTCGGCCTGCACGCGATCGCCGAGCTGCCGGAGCCGCTCGAGCCGCAGGCGCTGCTCGCGCTCGTCGCCGGGGCGATCGACCCGGCCCTGACGCGCGGCAAGCGCTTCAGCGTCGCCTTCGCCGAGGGCGACGGGCCGTTCGTGGCCCACGTCGTCGTCGACGACGGCGTGCCACTCGTCGTCCGCTCGGGCGAGCCGGTCGACACCGCCGCCACCGTCCGGACCGCGCCCGGGGAGCTCGCGAGGTTCCTCGCCGGCGAGGCGGGGGCCCGGGTCGGCGGGGACGTCGAGCTCGTCGTGCTGCTGCTCGGCTGGGCCGACATCGCCCAGGGCCTCGATGGCTGACCCCCGGCGCGGTCAGCGTCATCACCGGCAGGCTCCGGGGACCGGCCGGACCATCCGCACCGGGGCGTACTCTCGTAGGCCGTGAGCACCCCGCCTGTCGCCCATCTGCACGTCCACTCCGAGTACTCGTTGTTGGACGGTGCGTGCAAGATCGAGAAGCTCGCCGAGCGGGCGGCGTCGTTCGGTCAGCCGGCGTTGGGGCTGACGGATCACGGGGTGATGAACGGGGCGATCGAGCACTACAAGGCGTGTAAGAAGGTCGGGATCAAGCCGCTTCTGGGGTGTGAGGTCTATTACGTGGACGATCACGCCGATCGTCCGGAGCCGGGGTCGGGCCGGCGGATCGAGCGCAACCACCTGACGCTTCTGGCGCGGTCTGATCAGGGGTATCGCAACCTCGTCAAGCTCTCGTCCTTGGGCTTTCTGGAGGGGCTGGTCGGGGGCAAGCCGGGCGTGGACATGGCGCAGCTCGAGGCGCACTCGGACGGGATCATCGCCCTGTCGGGGTGCCTGGCCGGCCGGCTCTGCCAGCGGCTGATCAACGATCGTGACGATGAGGCGCGGGAGTACGCCGATCAGCTCGTGCAGGCGTTCGGGCCGGGCAACGTGTACTTCGAGCTGCAGAAGAACGGGATCGCGGCGCAGGAGAAGGCGAATCCGGGGATCGAGCGGATCGCGCGTGATCTCGGCGCGTCCGTGGTGGGGACGGGTGATGTGCACTACCTGCGCAAGGAGGACTATCACCACCACACGGCGCTGTTGTGCGTGCAGACGAAGTCGACGCTCGCGATGCCGAAGATGACGTTCGACACGAACGAGTTCTTCCTGAAGTCCAACGAGGAGATGGCTCAGGACTTTGCGCAGTGGCCGGAGGCGCTGGCGGCGACGGTGGAGATCGCCGAGCGCTGTGAGGTGGAGATCCCGCTGGGGGGTCAGCTGATCCCGCGGTTCCTCCCGGAAGGTGAGGACGAGCGGCAGTACCTGCGTGACCGGGTGATGGAGGGGATGCACGCCCGGTACGGCATGCCGCTGCCGGCGGAGGCGATCGAGCGGATGGAGATGGAGCTCGGGGTCATCGACCGGATGGGCTTCAACGCGTACTTCCTCATCGTGTGGGACTTCGTGAAGTGGGCCAAGGACAACGGCGTGGCGGTCGGTCCGGGGCGTGGGTCGGCGGCGGGCTCGCTGATCGCGTACACGCTGAACATCACCGACCTCGACCCGATCAAGCACGACCTGCTGTTCGAGCGGTTCCTGAACCCCGAGCGGGTGTCGATGCCGGATATCGACATCGATTTCTCCGTCCGCGGGCGTGAGCGCGTGATGCAGTACGTGGTGGAGAAGTACGGCCGCGAGTCCGTCGCCCAGATCATCACCTTCGGCAAGATGCTCCCGCGCGCGGCGACGAAGGACGCCGCCCGCGTGCTCGGGCACGACTACGGCGTCGGCGACCGCCTCGCGAAGCTCATCCCCGACCCCGAGCAGGGCCGCTCGCCGACGTTCGAGTCCTGCCTGCAGGACGGGCAGGACCTGAAGGCGGCCTACGACTCGGACCCGACCGCCAAGCAGGTCATCGACGTCGCCCGCGGCCTCGAGGGCATCGTCCGCTCGAACTCGATCCACGCCGCCGCGGTCGTCATCGCGGGCATGCCGCTCACCGACGTGGTGCCGCTGCAGCTCGCGGACGCGCGCACGACGGACGAGCACGGCAACAAGGTCTACAAGCAGGTCACGCAGTTCTCGATGAAGCCGGTCGAGGACCTCGGCCTGCTGAAGATGGACTTCCTCGGCCTGCGCAACCTCGACGTCATCGAGGACGCGCTGGACATCCTCGAGCGGTCCACCGGCACGCGGCCGGACATGGCGAACCTGCCGATGGACGACAAGGCGACGTACGACATGCTCGCCCGCGGCGACTCCGTCGGCGTCTTCCAGTTCGAGTCCGAGGGGATGCAGGGCGCGCTGCAGAAGGTGAAGCCCACGGAGTTCGACGACCTCGTCGCGCTCGTGTCGCTCTACCGCCCCGGCGCGATGGACCAGATCCCGACCTACGCGCGTGGCAAGCGCGACCCCGAGTCGGTGCAGTCCCGCGACGAGCGGCTGGACCCGATCATCGGCCCGACGTACGGCGTGATCCTGTACCAGGAGCAGGCCATGCAGATCTCCAAGGCGCTCGGCGGGTTCTCCGGCGCCAAGGCGGACGACCTGCGCAAGGCGATCGGCAAGAAGAACCGTGCCGCGATGGCCGAGCTCGAGCCCGCGTTCCGCGAGGGCTGCGCGAGGAACGGCGTCGCCCCGCAGACGATCGACTGGCTGTGGGAGACGAACGAGAAGTCCGCCGACTACTCGTTCAACAAGTCGCACGCCGCCTGCTACGCCCTCATCTCCTACCGGACCGCCTGGCTGAAGGCGAACCACCCCGCCGAGTACATGGCGGCGCTCATCTCGTCCGTCATGGACACGAAGGACAAGGTCCCGTTCTTCGCCGCCCGCTGCGACGAGATGGGGATCGAGGTCCTCCCGCCCGACGTGAACCTCTCCGACCACGAGTTCGTCGTCGTCGAGGGCAACATCCGCTTCGGCCTCGACGCCGTGAAGGGCGTCGGCTACGCCGCGGTCGAGGCGATCAAGGCCGCCCGTGACGAGGGCGGCCCGTTCTCGTCGCTGTGGGAGTTCTGCGAGCGCGTCGACCCCCGCGCGGTGAACAAGAAGGCGATCGAGTCGCTCATCAAGTGCGGCGCCTTCTCCTCGACCGGTGCGAGCCGCAAGGGCATGCTCGAGGTGCTCGAGCAGGCGCAGGGGGCCGGCCAGAAGGCGCAGATGGACGCCCAGATCGGGCAGGGGTCGATCTTCGACATGTTCGACGCCGGCGGCGGCGACGCCCCGTCCGCGTTCTCGGCGCCGCTGCACCCGCCGATCCCGAACGAGGAGTTCGAGCAGACCGAGCTCCTCGCCCTCGAGAAGGAGTCGATCGGCCTCTTCCTCTCGGCGCATCCGCTCAAGGAGGTCCGCGAGGCGCTCATCGTCAAGACGGACTACCGGCTGTCCGAGCTCGGGAACGTCAAGGACCAGGAGTGGGTGAAGGTCGGCGGCATCGTCACCGCGGCGAAGAAGATCCGCACGAAGTCCGGTGACCCGATGATGTTCGCGACCCTCGACGACCTCGAGGGGTCGGTCGAGCTGCTCGTCTTCCCGAAGACGCTGCAGGAGCACGAGCCGCAGGTCGACCAGGTCATCATCGTCCGCGGCAAGGTCGACCACGGCGACAAGGGCACCTCCGTCATCGTCCAGGAGATCAAGCCCTTCACGCCGTCGGCGAAGGAGGTCGAGGCGGCGAAGGAGGCCGTCGCGAAGATCCCCGTCGGCCCGCAGCCGATCCAATACCACGTGGACGCGACGAAGCTCCCGCGCACGATCATCGACGACCTGAAGTACATCCTGGAGACGTTCCCGGGGGAGTCGGAGCTCGTTCTCGCGCTCGAGACGACGCAGGGCCAGCGCTGGCTGCGCTTCGGCGACGCCTACCGCGTGAAGTCCTCTCCGACGCTCAAGGCCGAGCTCGACCACCTCCTCGGTGCGGCGACGATCCGGCGCCCTGTGGTGACCGAGGAGGTCCAGGTCTCGGTGGCCGTGGCCGACGACGGCCACGACGGCGACCCGGGTCCGCAGGAGCCGTCCTTCGCGCCCGGCGACGAGGAGCACCACTCCGCGCCGCAGCCCGCCTGAGCGGCGGCGCCCGCTAGCGTCCCGGGCATGGCCAAGCGCGACAGCAGCCGGGTCGTCTACTCGACCTCGGACGGGGACCTGCGCAAGGCCCGCGACCCCAAGCCGGCCGCCGCCGCCGGCGGGCGCGTGAAGGTCCGCCGCGAGACCTCGGGCCGGCGCGGCAAGACCGTGACGACGGTGTCGAACGTCCCGCTCGGCGAGGACGCCCTCCGTGACCTCGCGGGCAAGCTCAAGAAGCGCTGCGGCGTCGGCGGGTCCGCCAAGGACGGGGTCATCGAGCTGCAGGGTGACCACCGCGACGCCGTGATGGAGCTCCTCGCCGCCGAGGGTCTCGACGCCGTCCTCGCGGGCGGCTGACGACGGCCGGCGCGCCGCGGCGAACCGCCGAAACCCGACAAGCGCCCGACTGGGGGACGAAAAACGGGTTCCGGCCTCAGGCGCGGGCGGCGGCGCGGGCCGAGGGGGCCTCGGGCGAGGGCCGGGGCCCCTCACGCGCGGGCGGCGAGCCCGCGCTCGCGGAGCACGGCGCAGAGCGCGAGCTCCTCGGCCGGGGTGCCCTTGCGGTCCGGGCCCGGGGTCTCGAGGACGACGGGCAGCCCCTCGAAGCGCGGCTCGGACAGGAAGACCGCGCAGCCGTCCTCGCCGAGCTCGCCCTTGCCGATGTCCGCGTGCCGGTCCCGGTTCGAGCCGAGGCCGACCTCGGAGTCGTTGAGGTGCAGCGAGCCGAGGCGGCCGATGCCGACCTTCGCGTCGCATTCGTCGAGCGTCGCGGCCAGCCCCTCGGCCGTCCGGATGTCGTGCCCCGACGCATAGAGGTGGCAGGAGTCGAGGCAGAGGCCGAGGCGCTCGTCGCCGCCCGCGGCCTCGATGAGCGCGGCGAGCTCGTCGAAGGAGCGACCGAGGGTGCCGCCCGCCCCGGCGGTGTTCTCGAGGTGGAGCGCGCAGTGCTCGGTCTCCGCGAGCGCCTCGCGGATGAGCGCGCCGGCGCGGGCGATCGCCTCGCCGACGTCGCCGGTCTTCGCCGACCCGGGGTGCAGGACGACCGCGTGCGCGCCGAGCGCGTCCCCGGCCGCGAGCGACGCCGTCAGCGACGTGAGGGTCTTCGCGCGGATCTCCGGATCGTCCGAGCCCGCGTTCAGGAGGTACACCGCGTGGATGAGGAGGGCGTCGACCGCCGAGGCCCCCATGTCGGCGCGGAAGCGCGCGACGTCCGCCTCCTTGTAGACCGTCGGCCGCCACATCCGCGGGCTCTGGTTGAAGATCTGGATGGCGCGCGCGCCGCGCTCGGTGCCGCGGGCGACGGCGTTGTAGACCCCGCCGGCGGGGGAGACGTGGCAACCGATGAGCATCGGACAAGGATGACGCCCGGATGGCGTCGAGGGGGTCAGGGTGCGGGCCGGAAGCCCGCACGGGCATCATGTCCCCAATGCGTGTCCGCTTCGCCCCCAGCCCCACCGGCGCCCTCCACATCGGTGGTGCCCGCGCCGCCCTCTACAACTGGCTCATGGCCCGCGGCAGCGGGGGCACGATGGTCCTGCGCATCGAGGACACCGACCGCGAGCGGTCGACGCCTGAGAACGTCGAGCAGATCCTCGACGCGCTCCGCTGGCTGCAGATCGACTGGGACGAGGGCCCGATCTCCCAGGTCGAGCGCTCCGGCCGCCACGAGGAGGTCCTGCAGCAGCTCCTCGACGCGGGCCACGCCTACCGCAGCACCGCGACGGGCGACGACGTCAAGGCCTACAAGGCCGAGCACGGGGCCGACAAGGGGTTCCGCGGCACCCCGGAGGCCGAGGGCGCCGTCCGCCTCCGTGTGCCGGACGAGGGCGCGACCGTCGTCCACGACCTCGTCCGCGGCGACACGACCTTCCAGCACGTCCACCTCGACGACCCGGTCATCGCCCGGGCCGACGGCACGGCGCTCTACAACTTCGCGGTCGCCGTCGACGACGCCGACGCCGGCATCACCCATGTGGTCCGCGGCGAGGACCACCTCTCCAACACGCCGAAGCAGCTGCTCGTCTACGTCGCGATGGGCGTGGAGCCGCCGCAGTTCGCGCACCTGCCGCTGCTCCACGGTCCCGACGGCAAGAAGCTCTCCAAGCGTCACGGCGCCGCCTCGGTGCAGGAGCTCCGCGACGCCGGGTACCTGCCCGCCGCGATCCGCAACTACATCGCGCTGCTCGGCTGGGGCGACACGGACGACGAGACGCTCATCAGCACCGACGAGCTCGTCCGGCGCTTCGACGTCTCCCGCGTGTCGAAGAACCCGGCGCAGTTCGACGAGAAGAAGCTGCGCTGGATGAACGGTCGCTACCTGCGCGGGCTCTCGCTCGACGAGCTGACCGCCGAGCTCGAGGCGTTCACTGGGCGCACCGGGCTGCGGGAGGCCGTCGCGATCTCCCGCGAGAAGATCCAGACGCTGGCGGACTTCTGGCCGCTGGCCGGCTTCATCTTCGACGGGCCGACCGACGGGGACGAGAAGGCCCGCGCGAAGTGGCTCACCGAGGAGGGCCGCGCCACGCTCGGCGCCGCACACGACGCCCTCGCGGCGCTGCCCGCCTGGGACCATCCCTCGATCGAGGCGGCGCTGCAGGAGGTCCTCGAGGCGCGTGAGCTGAAGCCCGGCGCGCTCTTCCAGCCCATTCGCGTGGCCCTCGCCGGGACCGCGGTGTCGCCCGGCATCTTCGAGACGCTGACCGTCCTCGGGCGCGAGCCGTCGCTCGAGCGCATCGCCGCCGCCCGCTGACGGCCCGCGCCGACGGCCCGCGCGCCGGAATCCGGGCGGTGGACGGTGTCTCGCGCGCGGTGTGCCGAAGGGGTGATCTGACACTTCTTTTCCGGAATCGTTCAATCATCCGTCCACATCTGCCGATGAAGGGGTCGTACCGACGTCCACGGATCGACCTGAGAGCGTTATCCCGATGAACACCCCCGCCGCCGCCTTCGCCACCACCCCCGGCCCCGACACCGCCACCGGCGCCGACCAGGCAGGCACCCAGCGTCATCACAACGAAGGTCACGGCCGTCGCCTCACCGCCGCGTTCGAGGCCCTCGAGGCGTTCCCCGCCCTGGCCGAGTCCCGCAACCGCCTGCTCCGCCTCGTCTCCGCCGACCGCGTCTCGACGAGCGAGGTCGTCGGCGCCGTCGAGTCCGACGTCGCCCTCGTCATCGCCGTCCTGCGGCTCGGCAACCAGGTCGAGGGCAAGACCCGCGGCCGCGTCGAGTCGGTGGTCCAGGCCGTCGAGCTGCTCTCGCCGGAGGCCGTCCAGTCGCTCGCGACCCGCGCGCGCACCTTCGACTTCTTCGAGCGTTCGAGCGTCTGGGACGCCGCGCCGGAGCGCTTTCGCCTGCACGGCGTCGCGACGCAGCGGGCGGCCGACCGCCTCGCGCAGGAGGCCGAGTACGAGCACCGCGACCGCCTGATGGTCACCGCGCTGCTGCACGACATCGGCAAGCTCGTGCTCATGCACGCCTACCCGGGCTACCCGCAGCAGGTGCACGCCGGCGCGCGCACGCCCGAGGAGCGGATCCACCGTGAGCGCCGCGAGCTCGGCGTCGATCACGCCCTCGTCGGCGGCGTCCTCGCCCGCCGCTGGGGCCTGCCGAAGGCCGTCGCCTCGGTCATCGAGCGTCACCACTCCGACGACGCGACCGGTGAGGCCGCGTTCGTCCGCCTCGCCGACATGCTCGCCCACTACGCCCAGGGCGGCGCGGTCTCCCCGACCGAGCTGCTGCGCTGCGCCCGCGTCATCGGCCTCGGCCCGACCGAGCTGCGCTCGGTCATGTACGACCTCCCGTACCCGACGACGGGCCGCACCCGCCAGATCGACCCGTGCCCGCTGTCCTCCCGCGAGGTCGAGGTCCTCAAGCGCCTCTCCGAGGGCAAGGTCTACAAGCAGATCGCCCTCGAGCTGCAGCTCTCCACGAGCACGGTCCGCACCCACCTGCACAACATCTACGGCAAGCTCGGCGCCGTCGACCGCGCCCAGGCCGTGCTGATGGCGACGGAGCGGGGCTGGCTGTGATTCGCCTCGCCTAGCGGCTCGGCGAACCACTGGGAGTTCCTCGCCCAGGGGCCCGGAACATCCCGGGCGGGGAAGCCCGCCGTCCGGTGCCATACGATCGAGGTCCCCGATGATCTCGATCACGACGAAGAGCCCCTACGCCCTGAAGGCGCTGACCGAGCTCGGTCGCGCCGGCGACAGCGGGCCGGTGCCGATCGGTGAGCTCGCCCGTCGCCGGGACGTCCCGGTCCAGTTCCTCGAGCAGCTCTTCGCAACCCTGCGCCGCGCCGGCGTCCTGAAGTCCCAGCGCGGGGTGAAGGGCGGCTACTCGTTCGCCCGTGAGCCCGCGACGATCACCGTCCTGGAGGTCGTCGAGCTGCTCGACGGCCCCCTCGGCCGGGACGCGGAGGGCATCTTCGCCGACGCCGCCGCCGCCGCCCGCAAGGTCCTCGGCGAGACGACGATCGCGGATGTCGTCGAGGCCGAGACCCGGGCGGCCGGGGTCACGATGTACTACATCTAAAATAGGGGTCCTGTGGGGGGCGTAAAGCCCATGAACACTGGGTTTGTGTCCGCCACAGACCGCTAGAAACCGCCACCGACTGCAGCGCGCGCTGCAGTTTCTGAGGACCGGACAGGGTCCGCCGGGGCGTCGGTTAGTATCGGTGTCCGAGCACGTCCCACACGTGCGACCAAAATCAGAGGCCGCCATGGAGCGGCCTTTCTTTTGCCGCCTCAGCGTGTACTAGACTCTGTCCCACACGTCACCAGTGGTGCGACCAAAATCGCTCACCTGTTCGACCCATAGGAGTTAAGGACCCACGGCCGCCCATGGCGGCCGTTCGCGTACCCGGGCACGAAAGCACGCCTAGGGCGCCTCATCGCGGCATCTAAAGCAACCCAGCCGTCTTCCGTTCGGGAGGCGCTGTGAGCACGGCTGCCCAAGAACGTTTCCGAAAGGTGGCTTCCGTGCGAACCCACGCGCCGACCGCATCCATTGCCGAGATGCGACAGCAAGCCGGCATGACCCAGGTGCAGCTAGCCATGAAGGCCGGGTGCTCAAGAGCCAGCGTCGCGCTCCTTGAAGCGGGCTACGAGCCTCGTCGCTCGGAAGTCCTCAAGCGCGTCCACGCGGCCCTCGTCGAGTCCACAACGAGCGAGAGCAACCCCGGCCAGGGTTGCTCTCGAGAAGGGCAACGCCATGCCCCACACACCACGGACTGAGCGTAGCGACAGCCTCGGCGTCATTCCGCGGCTCGCGCTCCGCCGGGAAGACGCCGCCAAAGCCATCGGGGTGTCCGTCGACGTGTTCGACAAGCACGTCCGCGTGCACCTCCGCTCGGTCCGCGTCGGGACCTTGCGGCTCTACCCGATCACCGAGCTCGAGCGCTACCTCCGGGACTCCGCGGATGAGGCGGCGGCATGAACCGGCGCACCTCCCTGTCGATCGCGCAGGCGCGCGCCGACCTCCTCGCCGAGTGGATCGGCCGACGACCCGAGACGGTCCACACGGTCGGCGACATCTCACGCATGCCCGAGGTCGCGTACTGGCATCCGGCGATCCTCGAGCTCGCCGTGGACATGCTCGTCGCCGACGGCAGGCTCACCGAGGCCGCCGACGGGGTCCTGTGCGTCAAGCCGAGGGCAGAAGGGTGAGATCGCCCGGGGTCGGGCGCACGGCGCCGCTGAAGCCCTACGAGGCCGTGAACTGGGCGAAGCGGATGGCGAGCGTGACGGACCTTCAGCCGAACCGGTTGTCGCCGTCCGAGCTCCGCCGCGGGATGACGCCTAAGAAGCTGTCTCAATACCTGCGTAGGCTGTCGCGGGGATGGCGCGGACGTGGTTGCAGATCAAGGTCGACCTGGTCGGTGGGCGTGGAGTGCGGTGTCGTCCCTCGCCGGGTCGGATCTTCATCGTTGGTCCGGGGCACACGTTTCAGCAGTTCGCGGATGCGATCAACTCCGCGTTCGCGCGGTGGGACCTTTCGCATCTGCATAACTTCGAGCTCGCGGACGAGCGGCTGATCGGCTACCCCGACGACTCGTTCGGCCCGGAGATGACGTGGCTTGACCACGCGAAGCTGAAGGTCGCGCGGGAGCTGAAGCCCGGTGATGAGTTTGAGTACGTCTTTGACTTCGGCGACAACTGGCAGCACCACTGCACCGTGCTTCCAGAGAAGGCCGACCCCGCCGAGGAGTACGGGCCGGTGCCCCCGGGCCCGGTGGCGATCTGGGGGTGGGGCTCGATCCCCGATCAGTACGGCCGTCGCGCCTTCGATGACGATGGTGAGTGACCGTCACTCAGCGAGCTTGCGCTGGCAGACCACGGCGCAGCCGAGCAGCATGAACGCCAGGTGCAGCTCACCGGAGCGTTCGTAGCGGATCCGCAGCCGGCGCAGGTTGTGCAGCCACGCGAAGGTCCGCTCGACGACCCAGCGCTCGCGGCCCAGGTGTGAGCCGTGCTCGACCCCGCGACGGGCGATGACCGGCTTCACGCCGCGTTTCCACAGTTCGCGGCGGTACTTGTCGTGGTCATAGCCGCGGTCGGCGAGGACCTTGTCGGGGCGGGTCCTGGGGCGGCCGACCTTCCCGCGGACCGGGCCGACGCCGTCGACGAGCGGCAGCAACTGGGTGACGTCGTTGCGGTTGCCGCCGGTCAGGCTGATCGCCAGCGGAATGCCGTGACTGTCGGTCAGCAGGTGGTGCTTTGACCCGGTGCGGGCACGGTCAACCGGCGAGGGCCCGGTCAAGGCCCCCTTGAAGAGCACGGACATGGCTGCCGTCGACAACCCCGGTGGACCAGTCGATCCGCCCGGCGGTGTTCAGTCGGCGCAGCAGTTCCTGATGGAGTCGGTGGAACACCCCGGCGGCCTGCCACTCGGCCAGGCGGCGGTGCGCGGTCGCCGGCGAGCAGCCGACCTCACGGGGCAGATGCTGCCACGCGATCCCGGTGAACAACACGAACACGATCGCGTTGAAGCACACCCGATCATCCACGCGCGGCCGCCCGCCCCGAGGATCAGGTCGGTGCACCGGAAGCAGCGGTGCCGCGACCTCCCAAAGCTCGTCGCGGACCTTCCACATCGACGCGGCCACCAGCCACCTCCACAGCCAGGGTTATGTCTCCCTGGCTACGTTCGCCACGCCGCCCCCAAGCCCTCCCCGCCGAGGTATTGAGACAGCTTCTAAGCCTCGATCCACCGATCCATCCGGGGTCTGAAGTGGAGTGACCTCCCAAGCAGGGCTTGAAAGCGGTCGTTCGCGGCGACCGCGGCTCTGCTCAGGAGGTCACCCTCATGGTGAACGAGTCGGCGGTCGTGGTGTTCGATGATGCGCGGGCGGTCGCGAACGCTGGGGTGATGCTCCCCGCGCTCCTCGCGCAGCGCCTCGGGCTTGAGCAACTCATCGAAGAGTGCGTGGATCTCGGCGACCGTCCTGGCGCGGCGAATCCGGGCCGCAAGGTCATGACGATGTGCTCGGCGATGGTCCTCGGTGCGGACTGCATCGACGACTGCGATCTGCTGCGCTCAGGACAGACCGGCGCGGTACTCGGGCATCGCGTTGCGGCGCCGTCAACGCTCGGCACGTTCCTGCGGGCGTTCACGTTCGGGCACGTCAGGCAGCTAGACCGCGTGCTTGGCCTCGCGCTTGAACGCGCGTGGGCCGCGGGCGCCGGCCCGGGCGACGAGCGGCTGGTGATCGACGTTGATTCGTTTGTCGGCGAGGTCCACGGCTACAAGAAGCAGGGCGCGGGCTACGGCTACACCCGAAAGCTCGGCTACCACCCACTGCTCGCGACCCGCGCGGACACCGGTGAGGTCCTCCACATCCGGCTGCGGAAGGGCTCGGCGAACACCTCCCGCGGCATGCTCCGCTTCTGCGAGGAGCTCATCGCCCGCGTTGATCGCGCCGGCGCCACAGGCCCGAAGCTGCTGCGCACCGACTCGGGGTTCTGGGCGAAGAAGACGTTCGTGCGGCTTGACCGGGCCGGCTGGCAGTTCTCGATCGGGATCCGCATGCAGCCTCACGTTCGCGCGCTCGTCGACGCGATCGACGAGGACGCCTGGGTGACCTTGGAGGACTACCCCAAGACCTCTGTCGCGCAGATCGCCGAGACCACGATCGGCGACTTCCGCATGATCATCCGCCGAGTCAGGACGCTCTCCCAGCAAGGCGAGCTGCTCCCGAGTTGGGAGCACTACCCGTTCGCGACCAACCGCACCGACGAGCTCCAGATTGTCGAGGCTGAGCATCGCCAGCACGCCGTCGTTGAGCTCGCGATCCGCGACCTCAAAGATCAGGCGCTCGCGCACTTCCCCTCGGGCAAGTTGAGCCGTCCCGGTTTCACGGAGACTTGTTGTTTGGGTTTCCTCTCTCGTCAGTGGGAGAGGGGTGAGCCGGACCGTATCGCGTAGAGGGTCTCGAATTCGACGGGCGGGATGTGACCGATCGCGGAGTGCAGGCGGTCGTGGTTGTACCAGCCGACCCACTCCACAACGGCGAGCTCCAGTTGGGTGCGGGTTTGCCAGACGCGGTCGCGGATCAGCTCGGTCTTGAAGCTGTCCACGAAGCTCTCGGCCATCGCGTTGTCGTACGCGTCACCGGTCGAGCCGAGCGAGCCGAGCACGTCGTTGTCCAGGAGCGCTTGGGTGAAGTCGAAGCTCGTGTATTGCGATCCCCTGTCCGAATGATGGATAAGTTGTAGATCGGCGCCGTGTCGGCGGGTGCCCAAGGCCATCTTCAGCGCGTCGAGCACGAGGTCGGTGCGCATGTGGCCGGCGAGCTGCCAGCCGACGACCCGGCGGGAGTAGACGTCAAGGACGAAGCTGAAGAACCCCACGCCCTCCCACGACTTTAGATACGTGAAGTCGGCGATCCACAGCGCGTCCGGCCGGGTCGCGGTGAACTGGCGGTTGACCAGGTCCGGTCGCCCTGAGCCGGCCGGGTCAGCGACCGTGGTCTTCCACGCTCGGCCGCGGCGCTTGGCCCCGATCAGACCGTCCGCTGCCATGAGCCGCTCAACGCGGCCGCGGCCGACCTGCACGCCCTGACGGCGCAGCGCCTTCCACACGCGCAGCGATCCGTACGCCTCGTAGTTGGCGCGGTACACCGCCCGGATTTGCTCGAGCAACACGGCGTCTTCCTGCGCGCGGGTCGACAACACCCCGGTCGCGCGCTGGTAGAACGCCGAGGGCGAGGTCCCGAGGGTGCGGCAGGTGAGCTCGACAGCGAAGCCGGCCGCCCGCTGCTTTTCGATGAAGGCGCTCACCTCCGCGGGGTCCCGTCGAGCTCCTTGGCGAAAAACACCGAAGCGGCCTTGAGGATCTCGTTCTGCCGCCGCAGTTCCTTGACCTCACGTTCGAGCAGACGCATCCGGTCGCGCTCGACCGTGTTCAGCACGTCGCTGCGCGTTCCGGCGTCGGCCTCGGCGAGCCGCACCCAGTTCCGAAGCGACTCCTTGTGCACGTCCAGGTCGCGGGCGACCTGCGCGATCGGACGCCCGGACTCCAGCACCGTCTTGACGGCCCGCTCACGCAACTCCGGCGGGTACTTCCTTCCACGAGCCATATGACCACGTACTTCCTCTCAACAGACCGAATGCCTGTTTCAGAAGTCCCCGTCGATCCCGGGACGGCTCAACGGCCATGCCAAGCAGGGCGCCCACCGGCCCGAAGCTGCTGCGCACGGACTCCGGGTTTTGGAACAAGAAGCTGATGGCCAAGCTCGAAGCCGCGGGCTGGACCTATTCGATCGGGGTGCGCCGCCAGGGCAAGATTCCTGCCGCGATCGCTGCGATCCCCGAGACCGCTGGCAGCCGCTTGAGGACTACCCCGCGGACGGCGAGGCCCAGATCGCGCAGACGATGATCGGCACCCAGCGTCTGGTCGTGCGCCGCACCCGGCTGCTCGGTGCGCAAGCCGAACTGTGGCCTAACTGGCGGCACTTCGCGTCCTTGACCAACCGCACCGAACCGTTGGAAATCGTAGAGGCCGAGCACCGCCAGCACGCCGTCGTCGAGCTCGCGATCCGCGCGCTGGCCCTGGGCACACGACTTCCTCGCCGCCCTGGCCCGCATCCGCGCGCTGCCGCCACCCGCCTGACCCGGCCCGGCTCCGCAACGACCATCCGTGCCACACCGCCGGCGTTCGCTTGCCCGCATCGCGGCCCCACCGAGACACTCGCGACCGCCTCGACGAGCGCGCGGCCGCCGCGCCCGGCGACGACAACTCACAACGGTGGATCGAGGCTTGGTTGCCAGGTGTCGTCTGCGCGCCGGGGTTCGCGGAGTCCCGCGCGCCTGGGGTCGCGGGCCAGCTCGCGCGACGTCCGCGCCGACGGGCCGGCCGCAACGGCATCAAGCGACGTGAAGATGGACGACCAGCCCGTTGTGGCGGTCGTCGGCCGGCAGCCCGCACGGCGGTCGGCGCGCGGCGCGGCCCAGTTCCGCGCAGCTCGGTCGTCGAGACGCCGCGGAGCGGCTGCTGCACTGGGTGCGGCGGCGGGCGCTCAGGCCGTCTGGTGCTCGCGGGCGCCGAGCAGCTCGTCAAGGCTCCGGGCGTCTGCGGGACGTGAGCGGGCGTGGCGCTCGTACCAGCGGCGCCCGTGCGCGCGCTGATAGGTCCAAAACACCGACGCCACCGCGCCGCGGGGGTGCAGCCAATAGCCGTCGGTGACGTCGAGCGTCGGCGCGACTTGTCGCGGGTCGACGTCGGCTATGACGATCCCTTGGCCGGCCGACGCCGGTCGCCACGCGAGGACGCCGCCGTGGGCGTCGGTGATGGCCGCCCCGCCCTGGAAGTGCCCGCGGTAGGGCAGGCCCGGGACCCACGGCACGCCGCACACGATCGAGCCGCAGTGCGCCGCGTGGACGACGGGCACGCCGAGCGCCCGCGCCATCGCCGGCGCGACCCCTGCCGCGGTGCGCGCGTTGGCGGCCTCGAGCTTGCGGGTCAGCGCCTTGGGCGGGTACTCCGGGATTGACCACCATGCCGAGCCGCCGACGAGCAGGTCGACGCGGTCGCGCAGCCGGTGGACGGTCTGGGTGCGCATGAGCTCCCAGCAAACCGCGGCGCCGACGGGAACGCCACCCGGGCCGGCGATGACGCCGGGGTCGCTGCCCGTCGTGTAGTAGCAGGCCTCCCACATCGTGGCGAGGTCCTTGTCGTGGCGGCCGAGGATTGTCCCGTCGCGGTCCACGAGGAAGAACGCGTTGCGGTTGTGGCCGTCCGGATCGCGGCAGAGGAACGACCCGCCGGCCACGATCCCGTGACGCCGCGCGATGTCGACCAGCAGCTGCATCCCTGCGCCGTCGGGCGGCAGCGCTGCGCCCGCGAGCCGGTCGTCGAAGGCCATGCCGGTGGTGAAGAACTCGGGCAGGATGATCCACTCGGCGCCCGCCGCGGCGGCCTCGTCCGCCAACGCGCGACAGCGGCGCAAGTTCTCGCCGACGTCGGCCACGACGGACTCCAGCTGGACGGCGGCGACACGCATAGCCGCAGGGTAGTAGCGCGGTGTCGCGGTGTCAGCGCCCGACGACCCTCTGGCTTCGCGGTGTTCGGGCGCTCACCGGGTAGTCCCATCGGCCAGCCACTCCACCCCTCGTGAAGAAGCCGTAGGCGTTCAGTTGGTCGGGGGGACATAACCGGGGGTTGTCGAACTTGGTTGTGTGGAGCGGCAGGACGCGGAGGCGATCTATGAGCAGGGCCGCGATGTCGTTGTCGCGGTGTTGATGCGGCTGGACGAGCAGGTCCAGCGCCTTGAGAAGCGCGTCATTCAGCAAGACGAGCGGATCGCCGTGCTGGAGCGGCAGCTGGGCCGGTCGTCGCGGAACTCGTCGCAGCCGCCGAGCGCCGACCCGCCTCGTGTGCCGCCGCGGGTGAAGGGCCCGTCAGGCCGGGCACCGGGCGGTCAGCCCGGGCATGAGGGCAAGGGTCGCTCGTTGCTTGAGGCCGCCGCGGTTGACGAGGTCGTTGACTACTGGCCTGCCGGATGCGGGTGCGGCAGGCTGTTCGCCCCGGGCGACCTGGTTGCGGTCGGGGGCCCGGCACGGCATCAGGTCGAGGAGCTGCCGGTGATGGCCGTCACCGTGACCGAGCACCGCTGTCACCACGTGATCTGTCCCGGCTGCGGAGCTCAGCGGCGCGGCGAACTTCCCGCGGCAGTCGCCGCGAGCGCTTTGGGTCCGCGGCTGCAGGCGGCGGTCGTGACGTTGTCGGTCCGCAACCGCATCAGCCGCCGCGACGTGGTCGAGCTTTGCGAACAGTTGTTCAACGCCCGCGTGAGCGTCGGGACCGTCGACACCATCCTCGCCCGCGTCGCCGACGCGCTGATCGTCCCGTGCGAGGACCTCCTTGACCGCGTCCGCTCAGCGTCGGCGGTGAACATGGACGAGACCGGCTGGCGCCTGCGCGGTGGACAGCGCGCGATGTGGGGGGCGTTCACCGAGCGTCACGCGATCTTGCAGATCACCGCAAGCCGCCACGATGACCACGCCAAAGAACTCCTCGGTGGTAGCCGGGCGATCATCACCTCTGACAGGTGGTGGGCCTACAACCATCTGCCGGTCCGAAGACGGCAGATCTGCTGGTCACATTTGCAGCGCGACTTCGCTTTCCAAGCCGAAGGCCGCGGCATCGAAAAACAACTCGGTGAGGCCGGCCTCGCCGTCTGCGCCGACCTGTTCGCCGCCTGGGCCGCGTTTCAGCAGACCGGCGACCGCCCCGAACTGCAGCGCCAGATCCGGCTTCTGCAGCGACGGCTGAAACCGGTGCTACGCGAGCACGGCGGCAAGAAAGTGCGCTACCGCCAAGGCCGCGGCTTCTCCCGCGGCCTGCTGAACCTGTGGCCCGCCCTCTGGACCTTCGCCCGCCAGCCCGGCGTCACGCCGACAAACAACCACGCCGAACGCGGCCTACGCGGCGCCGTCATCTACCGCAAACTCAGCTTCGGCAGCCAATCCGAAAACGGCGAAGCCCGCATCGCCCGGCTGCTCTCCGCCCACACCACCTGCCGCATGCAAGGCCGCAGCCTCCACGAGTACCTCATCCAGGTGCTCCACGCCAACGCACACAGCGAACCAGTGCCGCTGCTGGCCTAACACCAGCCGCAGGGCACTGAACGCCTACAAGAAGCCCTGCTGGTGCGGGGCTTCTGTCGTCTCCGGGCCGGGTCTGAGAGGGTTCGGGGATATCCGACGACGCCTCGACCGAGGACCCCGCCGAGGTCATCGACACGATCATCGCCCAGCTCGGCGACTGGCGGGGCGCGCTGCTGGCCCGCATGCGCGGGCTCATCCGCGAGGCCGATCCCGACGTCGTGGAGGAGATCAAGTGGCGCAAGCCCTCCAACCCGCTCGGGGTCCCGGTCTGGAGCCACGGCGGCATCATCTGCACCGGCGAGACGTACAAGGACAAGGTGAAGCTCACGTTCATGAAGGGCGCGTCGGTGCCGGACCCGGCCGGCATCTTCAACTCGAGCCTCGACGGCAACGCGCGCCGGGCGATCGACATCGGTCAGGACGCCGCGATCGACGAGGCGGCGTTCGTGGCCCTCGTGCGTGCCGCCGTCGAGCTCAACGCGTCGTAGACCACCACCACCCGGAGAGCGTCAACCATGCGCAAGCTGCAGAGCCAGGGCGTCCACCACATCACGCTCACGGGCGCCGACCGGCGGACGTCGATCGACTTCTGGGAGGGGGTGCTCGGCATGCCGTTCGTCTTCGAGCAGCCCAACCTCGACAACCCGGCCGAGAGCCACCTCTACTTCGACCCGGGCGACGGGCGCCTCATCACGATCTTCACGAACGAGGAGCGGCAGGGGGACGGCGACCGCACGCCGACCGAGCCGGGCTGCGTGCACCACCTCGCGTTCGCGATCTCGGCGGCGACGTTCGCCCAGACCGTGGAGCGCCTCGACGAGCGCGGCATCCACCACAGCGGGGTGAAGGACCGCGGGTTCATGGACTCGATCTACTTCAAGGACCCGCTCGGGCTCCTCATCGAGCTCGCGGCCTACCGCTTCGTCCCGCCGCACGGGTTCACGCACGCGGACGTCCTCCTCGCGGCCCACCGGATCCGCGTCGCCCGGGGCGACTACAACATCGACACGGTCCACCTCGCGGACGCGATCGAGGAGCTCAGCGGGCGGCGCGAGTCGCTGTCCGACGACGGCTGAGCGCCGCCGGGGTGCGCGCGGCCGTCAGGGCTGCTGGCGGAAGCGCCGGCCGAGGACCTCGCCGGCGAGGACGTTGCGCATGATCTCCAGGGTGCCGCCCGCGAGCGACATGCCGCGCACGTCGCGGTAGCGCCGCTCGGCCTCGTGCTCGCGGGTGTAGCCGCCGTGCCCGAGCAGCTGGATCGCCTCGCGGCAGATGAACTCGGTTCGGCGGTCTCGTTCGCCGTGATCTTCGCCATCGCCGTGAGGCGCATCGCGGGGAAGCCGTCCTCCTCGGAGGACGCGGCGCTCGCGAGCAGCAGCCGCGCGGCCTCCAGGCGCGTGGCCATGTCGGCGACCTTCCACTGCAGCCCCTGGAACTCCGCCAGCTCGCGTCCGAACTGGCGGCGCGTGCGCAGGTGCAGACGCGCCTCGTCGAGCGCGGCGCGGGCGACGCCGAGGGTCATCGCCGCGTTGCCGCAGCGCTCGGGGTTGAACTGGCGCAGCATGATCGCGGCACCGCGGCTCGAGTCCGCGTCCGGCGCGACGATGACGGCGCCAGGGTCGATCCGGACGCCGTCGAACGCCAGCGCCGCCTCGGACATGCCCCGGCCACCCATCTTCGGATGCGAGCGCGGCGGCGCGTACCCGTCCTGCCCGGCCTCGACGACGACGGCGCCGAGCCCACGTGATCCGGTCGTCCCGGCGAGGCGGCAGGAGACGAGGATCGTGTCGGCGGTGACGCCGTTCGTGATGTAGCACTTCTCGCCGGTGAGCCGGAAGCCGTCGCCGTCGGCCTGCAGGCACGTCTGCAGCTCCGTCGCCGCCGACCCGGCGCCCGGTTCGCTGATGGCGATCGCGAAGGACCGCGTGCCGTCGGCGGCGCCGGGAAGGTAGCGGCGGCGCTGGGCCTCGTCGCCGAGCGTCGCGATCGCGCGGGGCGGCCCGTTGAGGTAGAGCTGGGCGACCATCGCCGAGGACATGCAGCCGACGGCGAGCTCCTCCAGGACGACGCATGCCTCGCGGACGCCGAGCCCGTCGCCGCCATAGGCCCTCGGGACCGTCAGCCCGAGCAGGCCCGCGTCGCGGATCCGCTCGAAGGACGGCTGCGGGAAGGTCTCCTCGTCGTCCCAGCGCCGGGCGTCGGGCGCGATGCGCGCGGCGACGTCCGCGGCCCGGCGGCGCAGGTCGCCGAGCGCCCCGGGCTCGGGCGCGACGAGCGGGGGCAGGACGGGGACGTCGCTCGGCACGGCGCGAACCCTAACGCGGGCGGCCGGCCGGCCCGTGGCTACCCGCGGGCCCGCCGCCGTAGCGCGACCGAGTGGGGGACGGGGCCGAGCGGGCGCCCGCCGGTGATGACCCTCCCGCGGCGGTCCTGGTAGCCGAGCCACGCCACCGTCCCCTGCTGGTCGACCCCCGGGCGGGAGAAGTCGCAGACCCCGTCGGGGAACGTCGCCTGCAGGCTTGCCCGCTGCGCGTCGGTGAAGGTCGCGCCCTCGGTGGCCCGGTCGAGCGGGCGCAGCGCGCACTTGTTCGCGTCGGTCGTGATCGCGTCGCCCGCGACCATGCGCGGGGTGCCGTAGACCGGGACGACGGCGTCGGGGCAGAGGCCCTTGGCGACCACCTGCCCGACACCGCTGAGGCACGTGTCCCCGAGGTCGGCGGGCTTGTCGGCGACGATCTTCCGCGCGAGCGGCGCGCCGGACGTGTCGTGCTCGACCGCGGCGAGCCAGCGGTCCATCGCGACGAGGCTCAGCTGCGCGCAGTGCGTGTCGCCGACGATGACGGCCGGGCCCTCCCAGATGAGCTGGTTGCCGTGCCCGCCGTGCTCGCGGTCCAGGCGCGCCCGGACGGCGAACGCGCGGTAGGAGTCGTGCGCGGCGCCCGGGTCGGGGCCGCGGCAGTCGATGATCGCGGTGCGGTCGAGGTTGTTCGTCTCGTTGATCATGCCGCTGCGGTAGGCGTTCGGGAGCGCCGGGGTGTCGGCCCGGATGCGCGCCTTCGTCGGCCGGATGTCGATGCTCAGGCCGCCGACGCGGGCGTTGAGGTCGGCGAACTGCGAGGGGGTGATCGCGCCGGCCCGCAGGGCGGCGAGGCCGTACTGGACGCCGACGTTGTCGACGGGCACGCCGGCGAAGCCGTGGCCGAGCGCCTGCTCGACCGGGCTCCACACCGCGGGTGGGCGGCGGCCGAAGACGTTCACCGCGAGGTCGGCGATCGAGCAGCGCACGCCGCCGGGGTTCGCCTGCGGGTCGTAGAGCTGCTGGGCGCTGACGCCGGGGCAGGCGTGGGTCGGGACGATCGCGTCGAAGAAGCCGATGTCGCTGACGATCGCGTCGACCGGCAGCGGGTTGCCCTCGACGGCACCGAACTGCGTCGGCGACCAGGCGACGCCGGGCCCCCACGTGTCCGGATGCTCGAAGTAGGCCCGCAGGAGGTGGTAGTCCATGACCTGCGTCGCGCTCGACCACGTGTCCGGGAACGAGCACGTCGGCAGGATGCCCTGGTAGATGCCGGGGTAGGCGTTCGCGATCCACTGCTGGGCGAGCGACCCGCCCGAGCAGCCGGTGCCGATGGTGTAGCGGAGGGTCCCGTACGCCTCGATGACGTGCTCCTTGGCCATGACGAGCGACTCGGCCTGGGTCGTCACGTCGCAGTTGTGGCCGCTGTTGTCCAGCGCGGTCGACATGACGACGTACCCCTGCCCGAGCGCGAACTCGACGCTGTCGGCGAAGATGCCGGGCGGCGTGCTCACCGGGAGCCCGAGCAGGTCGGCCGGGTTGTAGCTCGTGACGCTCGGGGCGGTCGCGGGGGCGTAGGAGACGCCGCAGCTCGCGCCGTGGGCGATGAGGAGCTTGTGGTTGAACTGCGGTTGCGGGTCGAGCGCGGTCCACGGCCGGCCCGGGTCGTAGAGCGTGGCGATCCGGTACTGGTCGCGATCCTGGTACCCGGTCTCGAGGCGGACGACGAACGGCACCTTGCGTCCGTTCTGCGTCGTCGTCGTCGCGACGTCGGCCGGCGGCCTGGACCGGTCGTAGGGCTGCAGGCCCTTCGTGAGCGGGTTCGCCGACCGGTAGAGGAAGGTGTAGGTCGCGGGGGCGTTGCACTGCGCGTCGACAGCCCCCTTCTGGCAGGTGCGCGGCTGCGGCTGCGGCCCGGCGAAGACCGGCCCGCCCTGCGGATGGTTGCGCACGACGAGCCGCGCGCCGGTCCCGTCGGGGAGCCGGACGTCGACGAGGTTGAGGCCGACCTTCAGCCCGGTCAGGAGCGCGTCCATGGCGAGCCCGCTGCGGCGGAAGCGCCGCGTCACGCTGCGCCCGCCGAGCGTCACGCGCACCCGCGCGTGGCGGGCCCGCGCGGGGAGGTCGACGTGGAGCAGGACGTCACCGCCGGACACGAGGTCGGCCCGCCCGGAGACGTCCGTGATGACCGGTGGCGCCGGCCGCGCGACGTGCGCGGTCGCCGTCGCCGGCGCCGCGAGCGCGCAGAGGAGCGCGATCGCCGCCGGCGTCTTCCCTGACCCGAGAGGCATGGGCGGACGCTACACGTGCCCGCGGTCCGTGCGCCAGGGGCGCGGGGTCAGGCGGCGGCGGGCGTCTCCGCGCGGACGTCGGCGGGCGCGGCGCCCGTCGCCGCCACGCGCCACGACGGCGGGCCGGGGGCGGGGCCGACGGTCCAGTCCGGGCGCTCGGTGCCGGTCGGCCGCGTCGAGCGGAAGCCGTCGAGCCGGCGGTTGCGCCGTGCCTGCCACTCGAGCGGCAGCTCGCGCGCGACCTGGCGCAGGATGCGCGCCCGATCCGCGCCCGGGCGGCGCAGCGCCGCGACGAGCCCCTTGACGAGGTGGTCGGGCGAGATGATCGCCTCGATCGTCCGCGCGCGGTTGAAGGTGTCCGAGACGTCCGGGGCGTCGTCACCGGAGAACGTGCGCAGGACCTCGCGCACGAGGTCGCCGACCGGCTCGGGGCGCGACTCGCGGTTGCCCCAGTGATACGTGCTGAGCGTGTCCTGGTCGCGGCCGCGCTCCCAGCGGCGCAGCGCCGCGTCGAGCGCGAACGGGTCGTCGAGCGTCGTCGCAGCCGCCTCGCCGAGCAGGCGCCCGTGGCGGAGCGCGTCGCGCATGCCGTTGCCGGTCACCGGGTCCTTGAAGTGCCCGGCGTCACCGGCCAGCGCCCAGCCGCGTCCGCTCGAGCGGCGGTAGTACGCCGAGAGGTCGGCCGTCGAGCGGACCTTCGTCATGTTCGTCGCGCCCGCGAGGCGCGCCGCGATCGCGGGGTCGCCGTCGAGCTTGCGCTGCCAGGCGGCCTCGGCGTCGGCGCGGAAGGACGGGATGTCCTCCGCCGGGCACATCCACACGACGAGCACGCGGCCGTCGGGGGTCGAGGGGAGCGTGAGGGCGACGGTCCGCTCCGCGCGGTAGACGCCGAACTCGTCGTACCGCTCGGTGCCGGCCTGGGGGTCGTCCATGTAACGGAAGGCGAAGCCGCGGCCGTTGCGCGACCCGCGGTACGGGGTCCACGCCCCGACCTCGGCGGCGACGCGCGAGCGGCGCCCGTCGGCCCCGACGACGAGCTTCGCGTGGAGCTCGCGCTCGGTGCCGTCCGCGTCGGTGTAGGCCACGCCGGCGGCCCGCCCGCCGCGCCAGACGACGTTCGTGACGGTGTGCTTCTCGCGGACGTCGGCGCCCGCGTCGCGGGCGGCGGCGACGAGGCACTCGTCCTGGAGTTTGCGCGGGACGCACACGCCGTAGGGGATCCCGTCGAAGGGGCGGAAGCGCTCGCGGACGACCATGTCGCCGTCCTCGATCCGCAGGTGCTGCGGCCGGGCGGGGTTCAGCGCGAGGATGCGCTCCAGCGCGCCCATGCGCTCGAGCTCGGCGACGCCGTTCGGCACGAGGACGTGGGTGGACAGCGCGTCCGCGGGAAAGCGGGCGCGATCGAGGAGCACGACCTCGCGGCCGGCTCGGGCGAGGGGGACGGCGGCCGCCGTCCCGGCGCAGCGTGACCCGACGATGACGACGTCGGCGGTCTCGATTCCCATTCGCCGACACTACGAGGGCGCCGGGGGCCCGCCGTCCTCCGAGCAGGAGGACGGCGTCCCCCAGCGGGGTCAGATGGCGGCGCCGCGGCGGCCGCTGAAGTACATGACGAGCGCGACGATCGCGAGCGCGAACAGGATGGGGTGGATGATGACCCCGCCCGCGATGGCGATGATGAACAGGACGATGGCAAGGATGAGGAGCATGCGTGCCGTGTGCCCGGGAGATCGTGACTTCACGCACGACGGACGGATGTTCGATCGGACCCCGACGGGTGGTGACGCGCCGGGCTCGCGCTCGCGGTTGTCGGGGCCCGCGTCCCGGCCGTAGGCTTGACACCGTGTCCAGTCCTGCTCTCCGCCCGCTCCTCCCGGCCGCGCGCCGTCTCGCCCGGACCGTTGCGGGCATCGTCGTCGTCGGCGGCGTGGCCGCCGCCGGAGCGCAGGCCGCGCCCGCCGTCACGCTCACCGGGGGGACGGGCCCGGCGCCGGTCCGGCTCTGCGGCGCGACGCATACCGCGCGCACGGTGCCCGCGGGCGGCGCCCTCGCGCTGCACGTCTCCGCGGCCCGCCTGGACCGCGTCCGGACCTCGCGCCGCGGCTCGACCGTCGTCGTCGACCGCTGCCAGGACGGCCGCTGGACGGCGCTGAGGACCGTCACGCTCGGCGCCCGCCGCACGCCGCTGACCACCGACCTGACCGGCGCCGGCGGCCCGGCCGCGGACCTGCGCGTCCGCACGCGCTCCCGCAGCGGCCGCTTCGGCCGCGCGGCCTTCGCCCGGGTCGGCGTGGGGGAGATCGTCGACGTCCCGGTGAGCTTCGGCGTCGTGAACCGGAATCGCACGCCGCTGCCCTGCCCGCCCGGCACGCCGGACGGCAGGCCGTACACCGTCCACGGCACCCTGGTCGCGCCGCGCGCCGTCCTCGACGCACCGAAGCCGGCGGTGACGCTGTACCTCCACGGCCTCGGCTACACCGGCGAGCTCTTCTTCCGCTACCAGGGCGTGCCGGGCTACGACTACGGCCTGCAGCAGGCGCAGGCCGGGCACGCCTCGGTCGTCATCGACCGCCTCGGCAACCCGTCGCACGACGACCTCCCGGACGGGAACGCCACCTGCCTGCCCGCCCAGGCCGACATGGCCGACCAGGTCATCAAGGCCCTGCGCAAGGGCAGCTTCACCGTCCCGGGGACGCCGCGCGCCTTCGACCGCGTCCTGCTCGCCGGCCACTCCGCGGGCGGCCTCATCACCGAGATCACGCAGTACGCGTTCTCGAGCGCCGACGCGATCGCCGTCATCGCCTACAACGACGTGCCGTCCCCGCTCGCGCTCGCCCAGTTCGCGACCGCCGGGGGCGACTGCCTCACCGCGCCCCAGCGCGCGCACGGGACCACGGGCTCCCCGAACTACGCGCCGTTCGGGCGGACCGACGCGGACTTCACCGCGGCGCACTTCCACGACATCGACCCCGCCGTCGCGAAGGACGTCCTCGCGCGCCGCACCCGCGATCCGTGCGGCGACCTGCTCTCGGCGCTCCAGGGACTGATCGGCAACGAGCTCCTCAGCCACACGATCAGCGCGCCCGTCCTGATCGTCTCCGGGGCCGACGACGCGCTCTTCACGCCGCCGACGAACAAGCTCGCCGCGGCGACCGCCTACCCCGCGTCCTCGCAGGTCACCCTCGACGAGCTGCCGGACACCGGACACGCCGTGACGCTCGGGCGGACGCACGACGCGTTCCGCTCGGCCATGGACCGCTGGCTGAGCGCCCACGGTGGGTAGTCCGGACCCGCGGCACGTCGGGTCGTAGCCCGTTGTACGGGGCGTGAACGGTCCGTACCCTCCAGCCAGAGCCCATGAGCGCACGTGATCCACAGGCCGGTCCCGTCACACGGGAAGACAGCGATGCGCTCGCGCTCGCCTGGCGCCGGCTCGGACGGGGGGCGACCGCGGTCGCGATCCTCACGTCGCCGGCGCTGTTCCTCGCGCTGGCGCAGGTCGGCGACTGGCCGGTCTGGGTCGCCCTGCCGGTGACGCTGCTCGCGATCGCCGCGTTCCGCGGCCTCGTCGACATCATCTGCCACCGGCTCGTCGAGCGCCCGAGCCTCTACAACGCCGACGAGCGCACGAAGGCCGAGGACGTCATCTTCCGGCGCCGCCGCTGGTACTGGCGCAGCCGCTTCCGGCGGATCGTCGTCTACCTCTTCATCGCGGGGATCGTGCTGCTCTTCGGGCAGCTGCTGTCCCAGGTGCTGCTCGGGAAGGGCGCACCGTTCTTCAACCCGCTGAAGGCGTTCGGCGACAGCTTCTCCAAGCAGGACCGCATCACGCTGGCGCTGCAGCAGGTCATCACCTTCGCGCAGCTCCCGATGTTCTTCCTCGTGAACTTCCTCATCTTCTTCGGGCCGCTGCTCATGTTCGGCGTGATGCAGATGAAGTCGTTCGAGCCGGGCGAGTCGGACTGGGGCGTCGGCCTCGACGACGTCCGCGGCCAGCGCGAGCCGAAGAAGGACGTCGAGCGCGTCATCACGCTGTGGGCGGCCGGCGAGGAGTTCAAGGAGGCCGGCGGCAAGCCCGAGCGCGGCCTGCTGCTCATCGGCGCGCCCGGCACCGGCAAGACGATGCTCTCCAAGGCGATCGCCACGAGCTTCAACTCGCCGCTCATGACGATGCCGGGGTCGGGCTTCGCGCAGACGTTCATCGGCCTCGACGTCGTCATGGTCATGATCCTCATCGCCCGCGCCCGGCGCCTCGCCCGCAAGTGGGGCGGCACGTGCATGATCTTCATCGACGAGATCGACGCCGTCGGCCGCCGCCGCCAGGGGCTCGGGGGGATGATGGGCCATCGCACGGGCGGCTTCGCCGTCGACCGCCCGGAGGATCACCTCTTCCACGGCCCGTGGGGCGCGATGACGTCCAGCGGCGATGTCGTCATCGAGTCGCTCGCCTGGCGCGAGCGGCTCTTCCGCGAGCGTCACGGCGGCGGGAGCGCGGTCGTCGCCCCGTCGATCGTCACCCGCTACATGGGCGGCATGATGGGCGGGGGCGGCATGGCGCTGAACCAGCTGCTCGTCCAGATGGACGGCATGGACAGTCCGCCGGTCCTCCGCAAGTGGACGACGAAGAAGTGGAACACCTTCCTGGACGCCTCGTACATCGTGCCCCAGCGGGTCGGCGGCCGGTCGCTGCGGCTCAAGGCTCCGCGTCCCCGTTCGGAGCAGGTGTACTTCATCGGGGCGACGAACGTCGACATCGAGGAGCTCGATCCCGCGCTCATCCGACCGGGGCGCATGGGCCGTCACGTCTGGTTCCGCACCCCGACGAAGGACGACCGCAAGGACATCTTCGACCTCTACCTCTCGAAGGTCGACCACGACCCGGACCTCGACCGTGAGCAGCGCCGCGACGAGATGGCCCGCATCACCGGCGGCTACTCGCCCGCGATGATCGAGCAGGCGACGTCGATGGCGCTGACCTTCGCGCACTCCGACGGGCGGGCCCAGTTCTCCTGGCCGGACCTCATCGAGGCGATCACGACGATCGAGACCGGCACCGCCGTCGGCGTCGACTACGTCCCGGAGGAGACGCGCGCCGTCGCGATCCACGAGGCCGGGCACGCCGTCGCGAGCCACGTGTACTGCGAGGGCGTCGAGTCCACCCGCCTGTCGATCCGGATGCGCGGCGGCTCGCTCGGCCACCACATGGCCCGCGAGAAGGAGGAGCGCTTCTCCCGCTGGCGCCACGAGGACGTCGGGCGCCTCGTCCACATCCTCGGCGCGATGGCGGCCGAACACGTCTTCTACGGCGAAAACGGCCGCGGCGTCGGTGGCGACGTCGGCTCCGCGACGTCGCTCGCCGCGCTGATGGTCGGGGTCTGGGGGATGGGCCCCGAGCCGATCGACCTCAGCGGCATGGACTTCGCCGACGACGAGGCCCGCGACAAGTACGAGAAGGAGCTGTACGACCGCTTCGAGGGGATCGGCGCGCGGATCATGAACCGCGCCGGCACCGGGAACATGATGAACCCGAGCCCGATCGGGGCGATCCTCGGGGACCGCGCGAAGCAGCGCGCCGCCGCGATCATGCTCGGGCAGGCGTACATCACCGCCGTCTGCCTCATCCGGCACAACCGGGAGCAGGTCGCGCAGATCGCCGAGGCCGTCATCGAGCGCAAGGAGCTGCACGGCGACGAGGTCGTCGCGCTCCTGGACGCGGCCCACCTCGAGGCGCCCGCGATCGACATCCACGACGAGACGATCTGGCCGAAGCTGTGAGCGACGAGCACATCACCGACGAGACCGCGCCCGAGGAGACCGGACCCGGCCGCCCGGAGCCCGCCCGCCCGCAGCCCGGCGACGCCGGCTTCGCCGCCTCCCGGCCGTACGACCCGGCCGGGACCCGGCCCAAGCATCGCCTCGAGGACCTGCTGCCCGCCGGCGCCCAGGGGCTGCTCCCCGGCGACGTCGTCGACGGCGATGCCGTCGAGGAGCCGTGGTCCACGTTCGGTGGTGGCGACGCGCCCGGGCCTCCGGACGACGCCGGCGACGACGAGCACCTGCTCCCGGTCCGCCAGCCCGCCGGATCCGTGCCGGCGACGGGGGAGCGGGGAATCCCGCCGAAGCAGTCGCGCCGCATCGGCGCGATCGCCGGCGCGCTGCTCGCGCTCGCGGTCGCCGGCATCGGCGTCTCCGTCCTCATCCTCGCCGGGAACGGGCACGACAGCAAGCCGGCGCCGACCGGCGTCGCGTGGTCCGCGTGGCGCCCCCACGGCACCGGCGAGCAGCAGGTCGCCCAGATCGCCACCCGCGTCGGCCGCGAGTACCGCGGCTCGGACCGGAAGCAGCTCGTGGCCGTCACCGGGGGTCCGCTCGAGGCGGCCGGGCTTCCGCTGACCGTCGCGCTGCGCGAGCCGGCGAGCCAGGGGGGCAACATCGACCTCGAGTCCGGCACCGCCGTCCTCTACCGGCTCTGCGGCCTCGGCGCCCGCTGCTCGATCGCCACCGGCAGGCCGTCGGTCAAGCGCCACCTCCTGCTCCGCCGTGAGGCGCTCGAGCTCGCGCTCTACACCCTGCGGTACATCGCCGTCGACCAGGTCGTGGTGTTCATGCCGCCGCCACCCGGCAAGACGGCGAACGAGGCCCTGTTCTTCAAGCGCTCACAGCTGCGCAAGCAGCTCGAGCAGGTGCCGCTGGACGCGTCCCTCACCCCGCAGACGCCGACCGTGTCGTCGGTCGCGAAATCCCCGGACGCGCGGCTCGTGCAGGCGATCACGCTGTCGACGCTGTTCAAGTTCAGCCTGACCCAGGCGAACTCCGACACCCGCGGCTTCCTCGTGCTCGACCCGCTCGGCTGACGGCTCCCGCGCCCGGCCTCCGCAGCGGCGACACCGTCATCGCGCAGACGCCCTGAGCGCCACGGGCGCCCGGGGATGCACGCGGGCTTGCAGCGCGCGGCATTCCGGCGCGAACCGGGCCGCCGACGCCCTACCCTGGTCGCGTGCCCGAGCCGACGAGAACCCGCGATCGCTCCTGGCTGCCGCGGGCGGGCGGCGCCGCGGCGCTCGTCCTCGTCCTCCTCGCCGGCGCGGCCTTCGCGGTCGTGCACTGGTCGGGCGCGACGCTCGGCGCCGACGACGAGGCGCTCGCGCGGGTCCACCTCTCGGCCTTCGGGGGGACGGTCACCGGCGCCCGCGTCGTCACCGCCTCGGGGAAGACCGTGCCGCTCGTCCGGACCGGTGACCTCCTGACCCCGGCGAAGCAGCTCGCCAGCGGGCAGCGGGTCCGCGTGACCGTCGACGTGCGGCGGCCCGGCATCGTCGCCTGGGCGCTCGGCAAGGTCCGGCACGAGCACCTCACCCTCCGCACCCCGCAGGCGTCCGTCGCCTCGCGCTGGATCGACGCCGCGGCCGACGGCACCGTCCGCGTCCCGTTCGACGGCACCGTCGAACGGGTCTCCTACGTCCTCGGGCACCAGGCCTCCGAGCGCCGCCTCGCGACGCCCGCCACGACGGTCTCGCTCGGGCGCCCCGCCGCGGCCGGCTCGGTGAAGATCGCCGCCAGCGCCCGGCCGTGGCTGCGCCTGGACCACCAGGCGACGGTCGACTGGTTCCCGAAGGCCAAGGTCCCCGTCGCGATCGTCAGCCCGAAGCCCGGCGGCCTGCGCGGCCCCGCCGAGCCGATCCGCCTCACCTTCTCCGTCCCGGTGCGCCAGGCGCTCGGCGGCACGAAGCCGGCGCTGTCGCCCTCCACGCCCGGCCGGTGGACGAAGCCCGACAGCCATACCCTCGTCTTCACGCCGTCCGGCTACGGCACGGGCTTCGGCCAGGCCGTCCACGTGACGCTCCCGCGGACCGTCGGCATCGCGGGCCAGGACGGGCGCGACGTGCGCGCCGTCCGGGAGGTCTCCTGGACGAGCCAGCCCGGCTCCACCCTGCGGCTGCAGCAGCTCCTCGCCGAGGCCGGGTACCTGCCGCTCGACTGGGCCCCGAGCGGGACGCCGGTGGCGAGGACCCGCGCCGCCCAGTCGCGCGCCGCGTCGCAGGCGCCGGACGGGACCTTCAGCTGGCGCTACGCGAACACGCCGAAGGAGCTCAAGGGCCTGTGGACGCCCGGCAAGGTCGACGTCATCACCCGGGGCGCGCTCATGATGTTCCAGGACGAGCACCACCTCGCCGTCGACGCCGTCGCGGGCGCCGGCGTGTGGAAGGCGCTCCTGGACGACACGATCGCGGGCAAGCGCCACGCCGGGGGCTACAACTACGTCTACGTGCACCGCAGGGTGCCGCAGCGGCTCACGCTGTGGCACGCCGGGCACACGGTCCTCACGTCCCCGGGCAACACGGGCGTCCCGGCCGCGCCGACCGAGCTCGGGACGTTCCCCGTCTTCGAGCACCTCGCCGTCACGACGATGAGCGGGACGAACCCGGACGGGTCGCACTACCACGACCCGGGCATCAAGTGGGTGAGCTACTTCAACGGCGGCGACGCGCTGCACTCGTTCAACCGCGCGTCGTTCGGGACCCCGCAGAGCCTCGGATGCGTCGAGCTGCCCCTGGCCACGGCCGCGAAGGTCTGGCCGTACACGCCGATCGGGACACTCGTCACGATCGAGCAGTAACGGCGCCCGTCAGGCTCATCTGACGAGCGCCCTTGCGCCAGACCGCCGGGGAGGCGTACCGTGGGTCCTCGGACCGCGGCGCCGGAGCGCCGCGGACCGGATGGCCCGCCCCCGTCATCCTCGTCCGGAGTCCCCCCATGTCCACGCCCTTCGCAGTCCGGTCAGCCGAGCGCTTCGTGATCCGGTCCCCCGCAGATCTCGACGCGCGCGAGGAGCTCTCGGTCCTGACCGAGGCCCAGCTGCACTCCCTCAGAGCACTCGTCGTCCGCTATCCCCGCTGCGACGTCGCGGTCGAGACGTGCGGCGGAGGCTCCTTCGTCGTCCGCGTGTGGAGCCGCAGCGGCCGGCTCGTGTCGGTGCGGCACGTGTTCCCGCCGGGCACGACGGTCTGGTGACCGCGGCGGCTGCCGGGGGTCAGAGCGGCGGTGCCGAGAGGCCCGCGCCGCGCAGCTCGTCGAGCGCGCCGAGGATCTGGTCCGGGGTGCAGCCGGCCTGCGCGGCGGCGCGGAGGTGGCCCGCGAGCGGGCGCCCCTTGGCCGCGGCGGCCGTGAGGTCCTCGAGAGCCGCCTCGACGGCCACGCCGTAGGGCCGCGCGCGCTCGCCGGCGAGCGCCTCGGCGCCGCTGAAGACCGCGCTCCAGTCGTCCGTGGGAGAGGAAACGTTGATCGCCATGATCCGATGGTAGGACAGGAGGTAGTCGGACGTCCACATAGTTGGCGTGCGACCCCCCGAACGGCGGGGCGCGGCGGATCGGCGCGCGGCCCTATCCACCGCATGCGGCCGGAGACATAATGGCGAGATGACCGAGCAGCGGGCGCGCATCGGAGATCGGCAGGCGCTCGGCGCCGCCGTGCGCCCGCGCGGAGAGCGCCCGCGCCCGGCGGCCCCGCGGGAGGCGGCGCCGGAGCCGCTGTGGTCCGAGGAGGTCATCGGCGCGGCCTGGCTCATGGCGGTCGTGGGCCCGATCCTCGTCGCCGTGGCGGGCAGCTACTACGTCTTCGTCGCCGGGGGCGCCGTGTGCGGTGCGGCCCTCGTCGTCCTCCTCACGGCCGCGCTGCCGGCGTCGGGGGCGGGCGCGACGGAGGCAGGGCTCCCGGCGACCGGCGCGCTCGCGGCGATGGCGGTGAGCCTCGTCCTCGCGATGGCGGAGGGCGGCCACTGGTGGGCGGTCCCGGCGGTCATCGTGCCGGTCGGCGCCGGGTGGCTCGTGCTGCTCGCGGGCCTGGCCGACCACGGGCCGCCGGCCACGGCCGAGCGGCTCGCCGCCCGTGGCCCGAACGCCGGCGTCCTCGTCGCCTACGCGGCGTTCGTCGTCGTCGTGATGGCCGTGCTGCTCGCCTGGTTCTCCGGGACTATCTGAGGCCGTCGACCTCGAACCACGCCCGGGTGCCCGGGTGCGACGAGGTGATCCCCCAGCGCCGCGCGAGCCGCGCGACGATCTTCAGGCCCAGGCCTCCGGGGCCGCCATGGCGGTGGACCTCGACGGCGCCGTGACCGGCCATCCTCGCCTCGGCCTCCATCGCGGTGTCGCAGACGGTGACGCGCAGACCGTGGTCGAGCGGGTCGGTGTGGATCGTGATCGTGTCCTGGGGCGTCAGCTCACCCTCCACGAGGGCGACCGTGACGAGCTCGCTGACGAGCAGCGCGACCGTCTCGGCCGCCTCGGCGTCCTCGACCTGCGCGCAGACCTGGCGCCGCGCGGCGGCGGCCGAGGCCGGGACGGCGGGCAGGACGACGGTGGTGGGGGTCGTGGGCACGTCCCCCGGCATGCCCGTCAGCGGCCTCGCGCGAACCCGGACCTCGGGCGGCCGGGGCGGTGCACGGGGCCGTGCGTCAGCGGGGGGTCGTGCCGCAGCGCTGCGGCTTGCGCGCGTACATCTGGCGGTCGGCGCGCTCGAGCGCCTCGGCGGGGGAGAGGCTGCGGGCGAGCGAGGCGGCCCCGGCGCTGAAGGCGATCGGGGCGCCGGCCCGGCTGCCGGCCGCGCTCCGCAGCCGCGAGACGAACATGTTCGCCGCGCCGGCGTCGCAGCGGGTGAGGAGCACGGCGAACTCGTCCCCGCCGAGACGGGCGACGATGTCGGTGCTGCGCGCGGTGAGCCGCAGGGCGTGGGCGAAGCGGCGCAGCGCGTGGTCGCCGGCGGCGTGGCCGTCCTCGTCGTTGAGCGCCTTGAAGCCGTCGAGGTCGAGGACGACGATGTGGGAGTCGAGCTCGTCGCGGCGGGCGAGGGCCCACTCGCGCGCGAGGGCGTTCTCGAAGACGCGGCGGTTCGCGACGCCGGTGAGGAAGTCGACGTACGCGTACTCCTCGAGCAGCGCCTGCTCGGAGCGCACGCGCGTGAGGTCGGCGCGCAGGGCGGCGAGCTCGTGCTGGAGCGAGGCGACGACCCGCCGCTGCTCGTCCGGGTCGCCGGCGGGCAGGCGCGAATAGCCCTCGGCGGGGATGACGTGGCTGTGGAGGTCGCAGACGGCCGCGAAGGCGGCGGCGCTCTGGGCGTCGTCGAAGGCGTCCATCGGGTACGCGCACAGCAGGGAGAAGGGCATGACCTCGCCGAGGTCGTTCCACAGGCCCTCGAGCGCGATCGCCGAGTTGATCTCACGGTCGGCCCACAGGAGGGCGACCATCTCGCCGTACACGCGCACGGCGCGGTCCCCGTTCGCGCCCGCCCGGCCCAGGACGGCTCGGGCCGCGGCCGCGAAGCGGACGGGATCGGGGCCGTCGTCGCCCATGATGCGCGCGAGCGTGTCGCGGGCGTCGAGCATGACGAGGCGGTCGGCGGCCTCGGCGTCGTCCACGTCGACGCCCGCGTCCTGGAGGGCGAGGCGGAACGCGCTGCGGTGCTCGGCGGTCGCGACGATGACGGCGGCGTGGCCGTCGCGGAGCACGGGGAGGAGGAAGTCGCGCACCGTCTCGACGAGGAACGCGTCGCTCTCGTAGAACTCGACGAGGTGGCCGTGGGCGTGCTCGTGTCCGTTGACGACCGCCTCGCCGGCGACCGACGCCGCCGGCGTCTGTTCCCCCATCGTCATCGGGGACGTATCGGTCGTGGCCGAGCGGGCCTTGAGCGCCCGCGCCGCGTGCGCGGCGTCCGGGCGCGGCGGCGGTGTTCAGGCGACGAGCATCGCGGCGCCGATCGCACCCCCGAGGTCGCCCAGCGCGGCGATCTCGAAGACCGGCGGGTTGTCGCTGCTGAACAGGTGCGGCGCCATCGCCTCGCGGATGCGGTCCGCGAACGGCTCCCCGAAGCGGACGCCCATCCCGCCGCCGAGGACGACGGCCTCGACGTCGAGGACGTTGACGACGGAGGCGACGCCGACGCCGAGCGCGGCGATGGCCTCGTCGATGAGCGACGTGGCGAGCTTGTCGCCCTGGTCGAGCGCGCGCGCCCAGATCCCGCTCGTCAGGCGCGGGCGGTCGTGCTCCTCCATGAGCTTGAAGAGCTTCGTCTTCTCGCCCTTGGCCTCGAGCTTGCGCGCGCGGATCTCGAGGGCGCCGCGGCCGGCGTACGCCTCCATGCAGCCGCGGCGGCCGCACGGGCAGCGCAGGCCGTCCCGCTCGATGACGACGTGCCCGATCTCGCCGGCGGCGCCGCGGCCGAGCCACGGCTCGTCGTTCAGGACGATGCCGCCGCCCACGCCGGTGCCCCAGAAGACGCCGAGCAGCGAGTGGTACGCCCGCCCGACCCCGAGCGCGAACTCCGCGTCGGTCGCGACCTGGACGTCGTTCCCGAGCGCGACCCGGCAGCCGAGCGCCCGCGACAGCGCGTCCCCGAGCGCGAACGTCCCCTCCCAGCCGGGGAGGTTGCGCGCGCCGCTGACGGTCCCCGCACCTGCGTCGACGATGCCCGGCGAGCCCGCGCCGACCCCGCCGAGCGCCTTCGTCCTCACCCCGGCGGCCTCGGCCGCGTCGCCGAGCGCGCCGGCCATCGCGTCGGCGACGTCCTGCGGGCCGCCCGTGGTCGGCGTGGGCCGCCGGGCCTGCCCGAGCACCTCATGGTCCTCACCGACCACGACCGCCTGGATCTTCGTGCCGCCGAGGTCGATCCCGCCGCGTGCTGTCATGAGGACGAGCCTACGTGGGTCGTCGCCTCGGTCGTCGCCACGGCAGGCACGGTGGCGACGCGGAACGCGGTCCGCGGCGCGCGGGAGCGCCGGGCGCCACCCGCCGGGGGTGGTGTGGTTGGATCGTTCCCACGGCGGGTATCAGCCCTCCGGCCGACAGACCCGGGGGAACGCGATGAAGAACAGTGCTGGGGGCACGCCCACCACGACGAGGACGCCGCGCGCGAGCTCTCGCGCGGGTGACGAGGAGGTGCTCGTGCGCCTCCGCAGCGCCCTGCGCGCTGCCGCCGACGGGGACTTCTCGACCCGCCTGCCCGCGCGGCGCAAGGGCATCGTCGGGGAGATCGAGGGCGCGTACAACGACCTCGTCGAGCGCAACGCCCAGCTCACCGCCGAGCTCGTGCGGCTCGGCCGCGTCGTCGGCCGCGAGGGCCGCATGACCGAGCGGGCGAACGTCGGGCCCGCCGGCGCCGGCTGGGAGACCGCGCTCTCGTCGGTCAACGGCCTGGTGGACGATCTCGTGCGGCCCACGACTGAGGTCGCCCGTGTCATCGTGGCGGTCGCCGAGGGCGACCTGACGCAGAAGATGGAGCTGACGATCGACGGTCAGCCCGTCAAGGGCGAGTTCGCCCGCATCGGCACGACCGTGAACACGATGGTCGACCAGCTCGGCTCGTTCGCGGACGAGGTCAGCCGCGTGGCGCGCGAGGTCGGCACCGAGGGCAAGCTCGGCGGCCAGGCCGAGGTGCCGGGCGTCGCGGGGACGTGGAAGGACCTCACCGAGAACGTGAACTTCATGGCCTCGAACCTCACCGACCAGGTGCGCGAGATCGCCACGGTGACGACGGCGGTCGCGGGCGGCGACCTCTCGAAGAAGATCACCGTCGACGCGCGCGGCGAGGTGCTCGAGCTGAAGAGCACGATCAACACGATGGTCGACCAGCTCGGCTCGTTCGCGGACGAGGTCACGCGCGTGGCGCGCGAGGTCGGCACCGAGGGCAAGCTCGGCGGCCAGGCCGAGGTGCCGGGCGTCGCGGGGACGTGGAAGGACCTCACGGACAACGTGAATTTCATGGCCTCGAACCTCACCGACCAGGTGCGCGGCATCGCGCAGGTCGCCACCGCGGTGGCCAAGGGCGACCTCGGCCAGAAGATCACGGTCGAGGCCACGGGCGAGGTCGGCGCGCTCGCCGACACGATCAACTCGATGACCGACACGCTGAGCGTCTTCGCCGAGCAGGTCACCGGCGTGGCGCGCGAGGTCGGCACGGACGGGAAGCTCGGCGGTCAGGCCGAGGTGCCGGGCGTCGCCGGCACGTGGAAGGACCTCACGGACTCGGTCAACTCGATGGCGGCGAACCTCACCGACCAGGTCCGCAACATCGCGCAGGTGACGACCGCCGTGGCAGAGGGCGACCTCTCGCAGAAGATCACCGTCGACGCCAAGGGCGAGGTCCTCCAGCTGAAGGACACGATCAACACGATGGTCGAGCAGCTGCGGGCGTTCGCGGACGAGGTGACGCGCGTGGCGCGCGAGGTCGGCACCGAGGGGCGCCTCGGCGGCCAGGCCTTCGTGCCGGGCGTCGCCGGCACCTGGAAGGACCTGACCGACAACGTCAACTCGATGGCGACGAACCTCACCGACCAGGTGCGCAACATCGCCCAGGTGACGACGGCCGTCGCGAAGGGCGACCTCTCGCAGAAGATCACCGTCGACGCCAAGGGCGAGGTCCTCCAGCTGAAGGACACGATCAACACGATGGTCGAGCAGCTCTCGGCCTTCGCCGACGAGGTGACCCGCGTCGCCCGCGAGGTCGGCACCGAGGGCGCCCTCGGCGGCCAGGCCGAGGTGGCCGGCGTCTCCGGCACCTGGCGCGACCTCACCGAGAACGTGAACTTCATGGCGCGCAACCTCACCGACCAGGTGCGCAACATCGCCGCGGTGACGACCGCCGTCGCCGGCGGCGACCTCTCGAAGAAGATCACCGTCGACGCGCGCGGCGAGATCCTCGAGCTGAAGGACACGATCAACACGATGGTCGAGCAGCTGCGCGCCTTCGCGGCCGAGGTGACGCGCGTGGCGCGCGAGGTCGGCACCGAGGGCAAGCTCGGGGGCCAGGCCGAGGTCGCCGGCGTCTCGGGCACGTGGAAGGGCCTGACCGAGAACGTGAACCTCATGGCCACGAACCTCACCGACCAGGTGCGCGGCATCGCGACCGTCACGACCGCGGTCGCCAACGGCGACCTCTCGAAGAAGATCACCGTGGAGGCGAAGGGCGAGGTCGCCGCGCTCGCGGACACGATCAACACGATGGTCGACCAGCTCTCCTCGTTCGCCGACGAGGTCACCCGCGTCGCGCGCGAGGTCGGCACCGAGGGCAAACTCGGCGGGCAGGCGAAGGTCGAGAACGTCTCGGGCACCTGGCGCGACCTGACGAACAACGTCAACTCGATGGCGACGAACCTCACGAGCCAGGTGCGCAACATCGCGCACGTCGCGACCGCCGTCGCCGGCGGCGACCTCTCGCAGAAGATCACCGTCGAGGCCGAGGGCGAGATCCTCGAGCTCAAACAGACGCTGAACACGATGGTCGACCAGCTCTCCTCGTTCGCCGACGAGGTCACCCGCGTCGCGCGCGAGGTCGGCACCGAGGGCAAGCTCGGCGGCCAGGCGCGCGTCGAGGGCGTCGCCGGCACCTGGCGCGACCTCACCGAGAACGTCAACCAGCTCGCGGGCAACCTCACGACGCAGGTGCGCGCCATCGGCGAGGTCTCCACGGCCGTGACCCAGGGCGACCTCACCCGCACGATCGCCGTCGAGGCCCAGGGCGAGGTCGCGGGCCTGAAGGACAACATCAACCAGATGATCGAGAACCTCCGCGAGACCACGAAGGTCAACGCGGAGCAGGACTGGCTCAAGACGAACCTCGCCCGGATCTCCGGCATGCTCCAGGGCCAGCGCGACCTGGAGGCCGTCACCCAGCTCATCATGAGCGAGGTCACGCCGGTCGTCAGCGCGCAGCACGGCGCGTTCTTCCTCGCGACGCCGGGCGCCGAGGCGGACGCGGTGACGCTCGACCTCATCGCCTCCTACGGCTACGTCCCCGGGCGCGGCGCGGCGATGCGCTTCCGCCTCGGGGAGGGCCTCGTCGGACAGGTCGCGCAGGAGGCCCGCGCGGTCTCGATCACCGACGTCCCCGACGGCTACGTCACCGTCCGCTCGGCGCTCGGCCACGCCGCCCCGGCGCAGATCGTCGTCATGCCGATCACCTTCGAGGAGCAGGTGCTCGGCGTCATCGAGCTCGCCTCGCTGCGCCCGTTCACCGAGGTCAACCGCGCCTTCCTCGACCAGCTCACGGAGACGATCGGCGTCGTCCTGAACACGCTCCAGGCGAACATGCGCACCGAGGAGCTGCTCGCCCAGTCGCAGGCGCTCACCCAGGAGCTGCAGAAGCAGTCCGAGGAGCTGCGCCAGACGAACGACGAGCTGCAGGACAAGACGCTCGTGCTCCAGCAGCAGAACCGGGACATCGAGATCAAGAACGCGGAGATCGAGCTCGCGCGCGCCGGCCTGGAGGAGAAGGCCGCCCAGCTCGCGCTCTCCTCGAAGTACAAGTCCGAGTTCCTCGCGAACATGAGCCACGAGCTGCGCACGCCGCTCAACAGCCTGCTCATCCTCTCGCGGATGCTGTCGGACAACGAGGAGAACAACCTCACCGACAGCCAGGTCGAGTTCGCCCGCACGATCCACGGGGCGGGCAACGACCTGCTCGCGCTCATCAACGACATCCTCGACCTCTCCAAGGTCGAGGCCGGGAAGATGGACCTCAACGCCGGGCCGGTCGCCGTGAGCGACCTGTGCGACGACCTCGAGCGGTCCTTCCGGCCCGTCGCCGAGCAGAACCGCCTCGCCTTCGCGATCGACCGCGCCGCCGGCCTGCCGTTCGCGCTCGTCACCGACGAGCAGCGGCTGCAGCAGGTCCTGCGCAACCTCCTCTCGAACGCGTTCAAGTTCACCGAGCGCGGGTCGGTCCGGCTGCGGATCGAGCCGGCCGAGCGGGGGACCGTCGAGTTCACCGTGCAGGACACCGGCGTCGGCATCGCGGAGGAGAAGCTCGGCCTCATCTTCGAGGCCTTCCAGCAGGCGGACGGCACGACGTCGCGGCGCTACGGCGGCACCGGGCTCGGCCTCTCGATCAGCCGCGAGATCGCCCACCTCCTCGGCGGCGAGCTGCGCGTCGTCAGCCGCCTCGGCGAGGGCAGCGCGTTCACCCTCGTCCTGCCCACGAGCCCGCGGCTCGCCGAGGTCCCGGCCGGGCTCCCGCCCGCTCCGGGGGCCGCCGCCCCGCCCGCCTCGCCGGCCGGCGACCGGCACGACCCCGGCATGCGCGAGCACGTCACGCCCACCGCGCACGGCAACGGGAACGGCGCCACGGCGCCGGCCCGCGGGCCCGTCCACGACCACGCCGAGCCCGACGAGGCCCCGGTGCCCGCCTTCGCCGGGCTGGAGGACGACCGCGGCACGCTCGAGGTCGGTGACCGCGTCCTGCTCGTCATCGCCCACGACGCCGAGCGCGCGCGCGAGGCCCTCGCCGTCGCCCGCGAGCGCGGCTTCAAGGTCCTCGTCGCCCGCCGCGCGCCGATGGGGCTCGCGCTCGCCCGTGAGCACCGCCCCGACGCGGTCCTCATCTTCTCCGGGGACGGGCGCGGTGAGGTGCTCCTAGCGCAGCTCAAGCAGGACCCGGAGACGCGGCACCGGCCGGTGTTCGTCGTCGGCCCGGACGGCGGCCGCCTCGCCGCGCTCCGGGCCGGGGCCGCCGGCGCCTACGCGGACCTGCCGACCGGGCAGGCCGTGGAGCGCGTCGACCTCGCCCTCGCCGAGCGCGCGACGCGGGACGTCCGGCGCCTCGCGCTCGTCGGCTCCGGCGGTGACCTGGACCCGGCGACGATGACGCTGCTCGGCGCCGGGGACGACATCGCGCTCACCGCGCTCGACCCGGCCGACGCGCTCGGCACGCTCGCCGCCGGCGGCGCGGACTGCGTCGTCGTCCCCGCCCAGGGCGCGGTCGACGGCGCTGTCGCGCTGCTCGAGGAGGCCCAGCGCGACGACCGGCTGCGCGAGCTGCCGTTCATCGTCTTCGCCCCCGAGGCCGTCGACCGCGAGGACCGCGTGCGCCTGGAGGCGCTCTGCGGCCAGGTGAACGCGAAGGTCGTCACCTCCCCGGAGCGGCTCGTCGACGAGACGGCGCTGCACCTGCACCGCATGGAGGCGCGGCTGCCCGCCCCGACGCGCAAGCTCCTCGCCCAGCTCCGGGCCGCGGACTCGATCTTCCACGGGAAGCGCATCCTCATCGTCGACGACGACGTCCGGAACGTCTTCGCCCTCACGAGCGCGCTCGAGCTGCGCGGGATGAAGGTCCTCTACGCCGAGAACGGCCGTGAGGGCCTCAAGCGGCTCGCCGCCCAGCCGGACATCGACCTCGTCCTCCTCGACGTGATGATGCCGGAGATGGACGGCTACGAGACGGCACGGGCGATCCGCACGCAGCGCCGGTTCGAGACGCTGCCGATCATCTCGCTGACGGCGAAGGCGATGAAGGGCGACCGTGACAAGTGCATCGACGCCGGCGCGTCGGACTACATCACCAAGCCGGTCGACATGGACCAGCTCCTGTCCCTGATGCGCGTGTGGCTGCAGGCGTGACGTGACGTCCGAGCCCGACGACCGCCCGAGCGTCCTGCTGGTCGACGACCGGCCGGAGAACCTCATCACGCTCGAGGCGGTCCTGCGCCCGCTCGACCTGCAGCTCGTGCGGGCGGGGAGCGGGGAGGATGCGCTGCGCTCGCTCCTGGAGCAGGACTTCGCGGTTGTCCTCCTCGACGTGCAGATGCCGGGGATGGACGGCTTCGAGACGGCGTCGTACATCCGCCGCCGCCCGCGGTCGCGGCTCACGCCGATCATCTTCCTCAGCGCCGTCTCGACCGACCTCTCGCACGTCATGCGCGGGTACGAGGTCGGCGCGGTCGACTACGTGCTGAAGCCGTACGACCCGCTCGTGCTGCGGTCGAAGGTCGCGGTCTTCGCGGAGCTCGAGCTCGAGCGGCGGGCGCGTCAGCGGAGCGAGTCGCTGCTGCTGGGCGCGATGCGGTCCTCGCCGAACGGGCTCATCATCGCGAGGGCGGACGGGACCGTCGTCCACGCGAACCCGGCGGTCGCCGACCTGCTCGGGCACGGGCCGGGACCGATCGCCGGAGGGTCGCTCGGCGGCGTGCTGGGCCTCGGCGCGGGCCACGCGGTCGTCCGCGCGCTGCTCGGCCTGTCCCGGCGTCCCGGCGCCCGCTACGAGACCGAGCTCGAGCTGCGTCCCGGCCTGCCGGTGCGGCTCGTCGCCTCGCTCGCCGTCCAGGACGACCCGCACCTGCTCGTCGAGCTGTGGGACCTGCGCAGCCGCGTCGCGGTGGAGGAGGCGCGGCTCGCGCTGCTCACCGAGCAGGCCGCCCGCGCGAAGGCCGAGGCGCTGTACGAGCGCGAGCACGACATCGCCTCGACGCTCCAGCGCGGCCTGCTCCCGAGCCGCCTGCCGCCGACGGCCGGGCTGACCCTCTCCTCGCACTTCGAGGCCGGTGGCGAGGGCACCCAGGTCGGCGGCGACTGGTTCGACGCCTTCCCGCTGCCCGGCGGCCGCGTCGGCCTCATCGTCGGGGACGTGTCGGGCCGCGGGGTCGACGCCGCCGCCCGCATGGGCCAGCTGCGGTCGGTCGCCCGCGCCTACGCGCTGGAGGGCCATCCGCCCGTCGAGGTCGTCGCGCGCCTCAACGCCTACCACCAAGGCCTCGCGCCGGACGACCTCACGACGCTCGTGTACGCCGTCGTCGAGCCGGACGTCGGCCGCGTGCGGATCGTGAACGCCGGCCATCCGCCGCCGGCGATCGCGCTGCCGGACAGCTCGCCGACCCTCGTCGAGGGCGGCTGCCCCGCCCTCGGCGTCACGGAGGTGAGCAACTGCGTCGAGCAGGTGCGGCCGTTCCCGCCCGGAGCGGTCCTCGTCCTCTACACCGACGGTCTCGTCGAGCACCGCAGCGAGGGCACCGACGAGGGCCTCGCGCGGCTGCTCAGCGCCCTGACGCCGGGGACGGGGGACATCGAGGCGCTCTGCCGCCGGGTCCTCGCGAGCTGCGGGCCGGCGGCCGGCGACGACGTCACCGTCCTCTGCGCCCGGGCGGACCGCACCCTCGGCGACGAGGTGGCGCTCACGCTGCTGCCGGAGCCGAGCGGCATCGCCGCGGCCCGGCGGCTGCTGCGCCGCTGGCTCGGCGAGCACGCCGTCGACGCCGAGGAGAGCGCCGGGCTCGTGCTCGCGGCGAACGAGGCGTGGCAGAACGCGATCGAGCACGGGCACGGCTTCGCCGAGCGGCCGGTGTCGGTGAGCTTCCGCCTCGAGGACGGCGAGGTCGTCATCACCGTCCGGGACGCGGGCGGCCGCGGCACGCCGCCCGGCGATCCGGACCGCGGCCGCGGCATCGAGCTCATGCGGGCCCACACCGACACCCTCGACCTCGACCTCGGCACCGAGCGGGGCGGACTCGTCGTGCTGCGGCGCCGGGTGCGAGCGGCGGACGGGGTGCGTTGAGCACCGCGGGCGTGACCGACGACGTGCCGGTCGACCGGGCGGCGACCGTGCTGCTGCTCCGCGACACGCCGGCAGGGCCCGAGGCGCTGCTCGTCCGCCGCGGAGGCGGGCTCGCCTTCCACGGCGGCGCGTGGGTCTTCCCCGGCGGGCGGGTCGACCCGGCGGACGCGGTGCCGGGCGGTGACGCGGCGCCCCGCGCCGACCTCGCCGCGGCGCGCCGTGCCGCGGTCCGCGAGACCCGCGAGGAGGCCGGACTCACCATCACGACCGACGAGCTCGTGACGCTCTCGCACTGGACGACGCCGCCGGGGCCCGTGCGGCGGTTCGCGACGTGGTTCTTCGCCGCGGCGCCCGCCGGCCCGCTCGACGTCGTCGTCGACGGCGTGGAGACGAGCGGGCACCGCTGGACCGGGGCCGCCGACGCCCTCGCCGCCCGCGAGCGGGGCGAGATCGAGCTGCCGCCGCCGACGTTCGTGACGCTCTGGCTCCTGCGGGAGTTCGCGTCGGCGGCGGAGCTGCTCGCGCACCTGGGGGGTCGCGAGCCCGAGGTCTACGTCCCGCGGATGCGCCCGGTCGCCGGGGGCGTCCTGTCGCTCTACGCGGGCGACGCCGCCTACGACGGCGCGGCGCACGACGTGCCCGGCCCGCGCCACCGGCTCAGCATGCTCGCGGACGGCTGGCGCTACGAGCGACCGCCGCCGTGAGCGGCGGTCGGTGCCGCGCGCCGATGCCCCGGGCGACGCCGTGCCCTACGCCTACCCCCTGAGCGCCGGGACGTGGACCCGCAGGCGCAGCGTCCGGTGGCGCGGGACGGGAGATGATTCACCTCACCGTGACGCGGCGTCCGGCGGCGTCAGCCGGTCACGCGGCGGATGAGCAGGGCGATCTGCACGCTGAGCTGGTCGGTCGCGTCGCCCGCGACGTCGAGCCCGGTGAGGCGCGCGATGCGCTCCAGGCGCTGACGGACCGTGTTCTCGTGGACGCCGAGCGCCTGGGCGGACCGACGCACGCTGCGGGTCGTCGCGAAGAAGACCTCGAGCGTGTGCAGCAGCGCGGGCATGCCGTCGCCGGCCGTGAGGAGCGGGCCCAGCGTCGCGGCGACGAACCGCGCGAGGGCGACCGGGTCGGCCTGGGTGAGGAACAGGCGGCCCGGACCGAGCTCGTCCGCGGTGAGGACGGGGTGGGCGGCCGCGCCCGTGGCGAGGCGTGCCGCGCAGCCGGCCACCTCACGCGCCTCGCGGAAGGCGCCGGCGGCATCGGTGGCCCGGGCGAAGCGGGTGGAGATGCCCACCGCCCGGGTCGCCTCGTCGGCGACCTCCCCGCCGAGCGCGGCGACGACCGCGGCCCGGACATCCGCGGCGGCGGTCGGCCCGGGGAGGCCCGGGGTCGTCTCGACGAGCAGCACGACGCCCTCGGCGCTCCCCGTGTCGAGGACCTCGCGCCCGGTCGCGGCGGCCACGGCGGTGGCGATCCCGTGGGCGCGGGCGTCGAGATCGGGCACGTCACCGCCGGGGCCGGCCCCGGCGCCGGGGGCCCGCGCGGAGAGCACGACGACGGCGACCCGCTCGACGTCGAGCGCGACGCCGAGGTAGTCCGCGCTGCGGCGCAGCGCGCGGGCGTCCTCGACACCCCCGACGAGCTGCTCGGCGAGCGCGCTGCGGGCGTCGCGGGCGCCGACGGTCGCACGCTCCTCGGCGGCGAGCTCCAGGGCGACGTGGGCCGCCGCGCGCCGCGTCGTGTACTCGTCGAGCGACGTGAGCCGCGAGCGGTGCTCCATGACGACGAGGTGGCCCCAGCGGCCCGAGACGAGGTCGACCGGCGCGACGAGGTGACGCAGGCGCATGCCCACCGACAGGAGCGGGCCGACCGGCTGGCAGGCGCCCGGCTTGAGGGCGGCGAGCTCGGGGAGCACGGCCGCCCGCACCGCGGGGTCGTCGAGCAGGTGGACGGCGACGGCCGCGGCGTCCCTCGGCGCCGGTGCCGCCGCGACGACGTGGAGCGCGGTGTCGTAGAGCGCGACGGGTTTGCCGGTGAGCTCGGCGACGGCGCCGGCGATCGCGCCGAGCCCGCCACCGGTGAGCACGATCTGCGCGAGGCGCTGGTCGGCCGTGCTCGCGTCACGCAGCAGCCGGTTCTGCCGCGCGACGGTCTCCATCTGGGCGCGGAGCTGGCGGGCCTCGCGGGCCCGGCCGATCGCTGCGCCGGCGGCGTCGGCGAGCGCCGCGGCGGCCGCCATCTGCTCGGGCCGGTAGGGGTAGGCGCGCTGGCCGTTGTCGACCATCGCGACCCCGATGACCTCGCCGTCGTGGCTCAGCGGCAGCCCGAGCAGCGTCCGCACGTGCCAGTGCCGGATCGCCATGAGCGACGTGCGCGGGTCGGCGGCGGTGTCGCGGATGAAGACCGGTGCGGCGCCCGCGACGATGTCCCGGGTGATGGCGTCGTGCTCGCCGCCGATGCGCAGGCGGCGCACGTCCCGCTCGAGCTCGGCGGCGGGGTGGGCGGCGACGCCGCGGAAGCGCTCCTCGCCGGGCTCGCGGAGCCACACGCTGCAGCGCGCGATGTCGAGCACCCGGCAGACGTCGACGGCCAGCCGGGACGCGGCCTCGCGGATGCCGTCGTCCGGGGCGGGGCGTGCTGCGGGGGGCGCGGACTTCGCCATCACGGGGCCGATCGGGACAGGGACGGGACCTCCCGATGGTCGCACCTTCCGGACCGCCGATGGAGAAACCTCCACCCCGGTCGGGGGGTGCTCCGGCGCGGCCCCGTCCGGCGGTGGTTGCATCGGATCCATGAGCGACACCGTCACCGCGATCGGTCCTCACGAGCAGCTCGCCGAGGCGCTGGCCCAGCCGACGCTCGCGGCGGCGTTCGTCCGCACCGCGACGGCCGCCTCGGAGCGCGTCGCGCTGCGGGAGTGGGGCAGCGGCGAGACGCTGACCTACGCGCAGTGGCTCGCCCACGCCCGCGCCGTCGCCGGCGGCCTGCAGCAGCTCGGCGTCGCGCGCGGCGACCGCGTCGCCCTGCTGCTCGGCAACACGTTCACCTTCCATGTCGTCGACGCCGGCGCGCTCGTGCTCGGCGCGGCGCCGTTCTCGCTCTACAACACCGCGCCGGTCCCGCAGCTGCTCGAGTACATCGACAACGCCGAGCCGACCGTCCTCGTCGCGGAGGCCGCGTTCGCCGAGCGCGCCCGTGAGGTCGTCGCGCTGCGGCCTGGGATCCGGCTCGTGCTCGTCGACACCGAGGGCCGCGAGGGGGAGACGACGCTCGCGCAGCTCGAGGCCTCGTGCCCGCCCGGGTTCGACGTCGCCGCCGCCGCGGACGCGGTCCGCGCGGACGACCTGCTGACGCTCGTCTACACGAGCGGGACGACGGGCCGGCCGAAGGGCGTGCAGTACGTCCACGGCGGGGCGATGTTCGCGCTCCAGACGATCAACGCGCGGCTGCCGGTCTCACCCCTCGGGCGCAACGTCTCCTACCTGCCGATGGCCCACATCGCCGAGCGGCTGCTCGGGCACTACGCGGGCTTCGTCTTCGGCTACGAGATCACGCCCCTGCCGGACATGGGCCAGCTCGTCCCGGCCCTGAAGGCGATCCGGCCGACCCGCTTCTTCGGCGTCCCGCGGATGTTCGAGAAGGTCGAGGTCGCGATGCACGAGCTCATCGCCCAGGCCGAGCCCGAGCGTGCCGCGGCCCTGCGGGCGGCGTGGGAGGCGGGCATCGTCCGGGTCCGCGCCGAGCAGGCGGGCGAGCCCGTGCCGGCGACCTCGCCCGAGCACGCCGCGGGCCAGGAGGAGCTGCGGGCCGGGACGGGCCTCGACCACGCGGAGTGGCTCGGCGCGGCCGGTGCGCCGGTGGCCCGCGAGCTCGCCGAGCGCTTCCACGCGGTCGGCCTCAAGGTCAACGAGCTCTGGGGCATGTCGGAGTCGATGATCGGCTCCACCTGCCACCCGGACCGCATCCGGCTGGGCTGCGCCGGCCTGCCGTTCGACGGCTTCGAGTTCCGGGTCGCCGAGGACGGCGAGCTGCTCATGAAGAGCCCGACGGTCACGCCCGGCTACTTCCGCGAGCCGGAGCGGACGGCCGAGGCGATCGACCCCGACGGCTGGCTCCACACCGGCGACCTCGCGCGGATCGACGACGACGGCTACGTGTCGATCATCGGCCGCAAGAAGGAGCTCATCATCAACAGCGCCGGCAAGAACATGTCGCCGATCACGATCGAGCAGGCGATCCGCGGCAGCGATCCGCTGCTCGCCTTCTGCGTCTGCTTCGGTGACGCGCGGCCGTACAACGTCGCGCTGCTCGTCCTCGACGCCGCGGCCGCGCGGTCCTTCGCCCACGCCGAGAAGCTGGGGGACCTGTCGCTCGCCGAGCTCTCGCGGCACCCGCGGGTGCTCGAGCACCTGCAGGGCCTCGTCGACGCCGGCAACGCGCGCCTCTCACGCGTCGAGCAGATCAAGCGCTGGGCCGTCCTCGACGAGGAGTGGGCGCCGGGTGGCGAGGAGCTGACGCTGACGAACAAGCTCCGCCGCGCGAAGGTCGTCGCCCGGTACGCCGCGCAGGTCGCCGCCCTGTACGCCGCGCCGCGGGCGGAGGCCGGCCATGTCCGCTGAGCGCACGCTGTCACTGACCCGGCCGGAGCCGGGCGTCCTGCTCGTCACCGTCGACCGGCCGGAGCGGCTGAACGCGATGACCGTCGGGATGTTCGACGACCTCGAGCAGCTGGCCCTGGACCTGCGCCACGACCCCGACCTGCGCGCCGTCGTCCTCACGGGGGCGGGCCGCGCGTTCTGCGCCGGCTACGACCTCGACGAGGCGGACGAGCTCGCGCGGCTCTCGGCCCGCGGGATGCTCGCGCGGCAGGAGCACGGCGCCCGCGCGCTGGAGGCGCTGCGGGGGATCCCGCAGCCGCTGATCGCCGCGGTGAACGGTGCCGCCGCGGGCGGCGGCTTCGCCCTCGCGCTCGCGGCCTGCATCCGCCTCGCGACGCCCGAGGCGCGCTTCAACGCAGCGATGGTCCGCATCGGGATGAGCGCGGGCGACCTCGGCATCTCGTGGCTGCTGCCGCGTCTCGTCAGCCCGGGCATCGCGGCGGAGATCATGTACACCGGCCGCTTCGTGGGCGCCGAGGAGGCCGAGCGCATCGGGCTCGTCAGCCGCGTCGTCGCCGGCGAGGCGCTGCTCGAGGAGAGCCTCGCCCTCGCCCGGACGATCGCCGCCAACTCCCCCTTCGGCGTGCAGCTCACCAAGCGCGCCTTCCACGCCAACCTCGACGGCCTGCCCCTGCGCGCGGCGATGGAGCTCGAGAACCGCGGCCAGGCCCTGGCCACCCGCGGCACCGACATGCCCGAGGCGCTCGACGCCTTCAAGGCGAAGCGCGCCCCCCAATTCACCGGAGCCTGACCCGACATGAGCACGACGACGACCGCCCTGCAGCCCGCCGACGACCTGCGCCACCGGGTCCCCGAAGGCGCGAAGGGGCGTGACAGCTACTTCTGGAACGTCATCCTCCCCGAGGAGCAGCTCGGCCTCCAGGTCTACGTGTGGATCGACGGCAAGGGCGTCGCCGGCCGCCAGGTCGCGGTCTGGGGCCCGGGCGCCGAGCCGCTCGCGTTCGAGGCGGTGTACGACGTCCCGCTCGGGTCAGGCGCCGACATCGACGACGTCGACGTCGCGGGGCTGCAGATCCGCCAGCCCGAGCCGCTGCAGTCCGCGGTGCTCCGCTACCGCTCCGACGCGGTGAACCTCGACTATGCGTTCGAGGCGCGGCACCCGGCCTTCAACTACGGGCTCAACGAGCACGGCTCGCCGCCGTGGATGGCGATCGAGCGCTACGAGCAGCTCGGCCGCGTGACCGGCCGCGTCGAGGTCGCCGGCCGCACGATCGAGCTCGACCGCCTCGGCCACCGCGACCACTCCTGGGGCCGGCGCAACTGGCGCGCCCCGCAGCACTGGAAGTGGATCGTCGCGAGCACGCCGTCCGGCCGGGCGCTGAACCTCTTCCGCTGGATCGTCCAGGGGGAGATCGGGACGAACGGCTACGTCCTGCGCGACGGCGTCCCGGTGGGGATCGCCGACGCGAAGACCCACGCCCGCTACGACGCCGACGGCACCCAGCGGTCCCTTGAGGCGACGATCACGACGGAGGACGGCGAGCAGACCGAGCTCGTCATGGAGCGCTACGGCGTCGTCGAGATCCCCGTGGGCGGCGGCACGGTCCTGTGGGAGGCGGCCTGCCGGGTGACCATCGACGGCGAGGACGGCGCGGGCCAGTTCGAGGCGCAGTGGGCGCGCGACTACGTCGACCGCCTGGTGGCCGCGCGATGAGTCAGGCGACGGCGACGGCGGCGGCGACGGGGGAGCCGGTGGCCGGCCTCGAGCGCCTCGGCGGCTACCTCGCGGGCGCCGGCCTGTGCGCCGGGCCGGTGACGGCCCGCCGGATCGGCGACGGCCACTCGAACCTCACCTACCTCGTCGAGGACGCCGCCGGCCGGCGCGTCGTCGTCCGGCGCCCGCCGCCGCCGCCGCTGCCGCCCGGCGGCCACGACATGCACCGCGAGGCGCGCGTCGTGCAGGCGCTCGCGGGGTCCGGCGTCCCGGTCGCGCGGATCCTCGCGACCGCCGCCGCCGGGGAGGCCTTCGGCGACGTCCCCGCCTACGTCATGGAGTACGTCGACGGCGAGGTCGTCACCGAGCGCACGCCGCCCGGCCTCGTGACCGCCGGCGGCCGCCGCGGCCTCGCCGAGCAGCTCGTCGACACGCTCGCGGCGCTGCACGCCGTCGACTGGCAGGCGGCGGGGCTCGAGGGCTTCGGCCGGCCCGCCGGGTCCAACGCCCACCTGCTGAAACGGTACGAGCGGCTCGTGGCCGACCCCGCGGACGGCACGCTGCCCGCGGCCTTCCGCCCGGTCTCGGCGTGGCTGCACGCGAGCGTCCCGGAGGAGACCGGCGCGACCATCGTCCACGGCGACTTCCGCATCGGCAACGTCATGGTCGCCCGCGGCGAGCCCGCGACGATCCTCGCGGTCCTCGACTGGGAGCTCGCGACGCTCGGCGACCCGCTCATGGACGTCGGCTACCTCCTCGCCACCTACGCGGTCCCCGGGGAGCCGCTGCACGCGGTCGCCGAGCTCGGCCGGGCGACGCTCGAGCCCGGCTACCCGAGCCGCGCCGAGCTCGCCGCCCGCTACGCCGCCGCCACCGGCCGCGACGTCTTGAGCCTCGGCTGGTTCACCGTCCTGAACCTCTACAAGCTCGCCGCGATGTACGAGTACAGCCGCCGCCGCGGCGAGGACGCCTACTACCGCAACCCCGCCCTCGTGGCGTGCCTCCTCGACCTCGCGCAGAGGGCGACCGGACGAGCCCCCGCCCGCCCGCCCGTCGCACCATCTGGGACATCCGCCGACGGACGATTGACCGCCGGCCGAGCCCGGGGATAGCGTCGTCGTGTTGACCAGCGCCACCCGACGAGCCGCGCCCGACACCCCAGGCCTCGCCGCCGACGCGCGCGCGGCCGCCGAGACCCGGCGCCTCGCCCTCGAGCTCCTGCCGGACTCGGTCGCGGTCTCGCAGGTCGTGCTCGCACGGGTCCTCGAGGTCCTGCCGGAGCTCGCGGCGGCCGAGGGCGCGGACGACGTCGCCCGCGAGAGCACCGACCAGAACATCGGCGCCATGCTCGCGACGCTCGCCTTCGCGGTGCCGCCGAGCGGGATGGAACCGCCGATCGGCACCCGCAAGCTCCTGCGTCAGGCGGTCGCCGGGGGCGGCGACGCGACGACGCTCCTGCACGCCTACCGCGTCGGCCACGAGCGCCTCTGGGAGGTGTGGTCCGACCACGTCGCGATGCACATCGCCGACCGGGAGCTGCAGCACGCCGTCCTGCGCCGGTCCTCCGCGCACTTCTTCACGTTCATCGACCGCAGCTGCGAGGAGCTCGTCGAGGAATACCGCCGCGAGTTCGCCGACCTCGCGGCGAGCGGCAACGCCACGTCGGCCGCGTCCAGGCGCGAGGTGCTCGACGTCCTGCTCGGCGACACCGCGGTCGACCTGGAGGCGGCCCGCGGGGTGCTCGGCTACGAGCTCCGCGGGCACCATCTGGGCCTCGTCCTCAGGCCCGTCGCCGTGGGCGCCGACGTCCGTGCCGCGCTCGACGCGATCCTCGCCGCCGCCGGGCGCCCGTCCTCGTTCTGCTGCCCGGCCGGCGACGGCTCGGTGTGGGCCTGGCTCGGCTGGGCCTCCGCGCCGCCCAGCGAGGGGCGCGAGGCGATCGCCCGCGTGAAGCTCGACGGCGTCGTCGTCGGGCTCGGCGAGCCGGGGCACGACCGCGACGGCTTCCGCGCGACGCACGAGCAGGCGGCCGAAGCCGAGCAGACCGTCCGCATGTCCCGCGTGCCCGCGCCCGGCGTCGTCGCCCACGAGTCGATCGCCCTCGCGGCGCTGCTGTGCAGCGACCGGACCCGGGCCGAGCGCCTCTGCCGCGCGCAACTCGGGGTCCTCACCGCGCCGGACGAGGCGAGTGCCCGCCTCCGTCACACCCTCGCCGTCTTCCTCGCCTGCGGTCGCAGTAAGGTCCGCACCGCCGAGCAGCTGTTCGTCCATCAGAAGACCGTCACGTACCGCATCGCCCGCGCCGAGCAGCTGCTCGGCCGCCCGGTGACCGAGCGCTCCGCCGAGCTGGACGCGGCGCTCCGGATCCACCGCACCCTCTTCGGGGACTGACCCCCGCCCCACCGGCCGCGTGCGGTCTCGTGGGGGATATTCCCCGACGAGACCGCACGCGGCCGGTCGCGGGCCGTCAGGGCCCGTGATCCCGCACCACCACTGGGTCTTTGGCCGCCGCGGCCAACGGTTCCTAGCCGCCGCAACCAGGCGCGCCGCCGCTCGCCCCGCAACCGGCCGCAACCTACGCCGGACGGCACATCCGCACCCCGAACGTTGGCAGCAAGGGCGGTATCTCCGGCCCATCGTGGCGCAGACACTCGACTGGTCGCGGACGGGCGCTCCCCCAGGAGCCCGCCGGGCCCGCGTCACACACGGCACCGGGGCCGCAACCCGGGAGACGGTCGCGACAGCGGCCGGCACAACGGAGGAGAGACCCGATGAAGAAGTACATGGCCTGCATCGCGACGGTCGTCGCGGTGGGATCTGTCTCAGCCTGTGGGAGCAGCAACGGCAGCTCCACCGGCTCCGCACCGGCCACCGCGGCCACGACCGGCTCTAAGGCCGCCACGGGCGGCTTCACCGGCTCGACGAAGCTCCCGTCCGGGAAGGTCGGCGTGCTGCAGGTCAACGCACAGTCCGAGCGCATCCAGATCTGGGGCAAGACCGCGAAGGACGCCCTCTCGAAGGTCGGCTGGAAGTCGGAGGTCATCGACGGCAAGGGCGACCCCGCCGCGTGGGCCCAGGCGATGACGACGTTCATCAACGAGAAGGTCGACGGCATCGTCACGCTCGCGATCGACCCGGCGGCGATCCTGCCGCAGCTGAAGGCGGCCAAGGCCGCCGGGATCCCGGTCATCACCGCGGGCATCACGGTCGCCGGTCCCGGCAAGAACCTCTACGCGGCGAACTACGCGCCGCCGGACGGCCGGTTCGGCCAGGTCCTCGCGGACTACCTGAAGACGAAGTTCCCGGCCGGCACCGAGTACGTCGACCAGGACCTCACCGCCGTCAGCGGTGCGCACGCGCTCATCACCGCCGGTGACCCGCTCATGAAGGCGGCGGGCTTCAAGCTCGTCGGGACGAAGGACCTCAACCCCGCCGACCTCGTGCCGCAGACCTCCAAGGCCGCCGTCGACCTCACGGCGGGCCACCCGAAGGCGAAGATCATGCTCACCTGCTGCGACTTCGCCCCGCCGATCGTCGTGCCCGCGCTGAAGCAGGCCGGCAGGACCGGCGTCACGATCGCCGCCCGCTACGACAACCCGAGCTCGCTGGCGCTCATCCGCCAGGGCGCCCCGGTCGTCATCGCCGCCGCGGACTCCGACCAGTCGGTGCTCCTCGCGATCGGTCAGCTGCTCGCGAAGAAGGCGTCCGGCACCGCGATCGACCCGAAGGCGGACGCGGGGAAGTACACGTTCAAGATGGTCGACAAGGCCACGGTCCCGGCCAGCGGGTTCGTGTTCGACCCGGCCACGCAGATCGCCGCAGCCGTCAAGCAGTGGCAGACGGAGTACTCACGATGACCACGGTCCCGCAGGTCGCCGGCGCGAAGCGCGCCGGGACCGCGGGCTCGGCGGCGGGGGCTCCGGCCCCCGCCGGCCCGGGCGCCGGGGGAAGCCCGTCCCGCGCGGCCCGCGGGCTCTCCCTCGTGGAGCGCTCCGCCGTCGTCGGCTCGTTCGTGATCATGGTCCTGCTCTTCTGCCTGCTCGCCGGGGACACGTTCCCCACCAGCGGCACCGTCAAGGACATCCTCGACCAGTGCGCCGTACCGGTCATCCTCGTCTGCGGGCTCACGCTCGTCCTGGCGGTCGGCGAGTTCGACCTCTCGTACACCGCGACGGTCGGGCTCGCCGCCGGACTCGTCATCGTCCTCACCGCGCAGCACGGCTGGTCGGTGGGCCCGGCGATCCTCGTCTCGCTGCTCGCCTCGCTCGCGGTCGGCGTCATCGTCGGCCTGCTCGTCACCGTCGGCCGCGCCTCGTCGTTCATCGTGACGCTCGCGATCGGCTCGGCCGTCACCGGCCTCGAGCTCGCCATCACCGGCAACAAGACGATCTTCCAGAACATCCCGGTGAACTACGCCGACCTCTCGGCGAAGACGCTCCTCGGGCTCAAGAGCCCGGTGTGGGCGGCGCTGCTCATCATGGGCGCGATCGCCGTCCTGCTCCACCGCACGCGCTTCGGACGGCAGGCGCAGGCGATCGGCGGCAACCCGACGGCCGCATACCTCGCGGGCGTCCGCGTCCGCCGCATCCGCGTCATCGCCTTCGCGATCGTCGCGGTCCTCGCCGGCGTCGCCGCGATCATCCTCACCTCGCGCGCCTCCTCGTACTACCCGAACTCGTCGGCCGGCTTCCTGCTCAACACCTACGCCGCGGCGTTCCTCGGCGCCTCGGTCGGCCGCTGGCGCGGCTTCACCGTCTTCGGCTCCGCCTTCGGCGTCCTGTGGATCACGACCCTGCAGACCGGCCTGACGCAGGCCAACGCCCCCGCCTGGACGTCGAGCTTCATCCAGGGCCTCGTCCTGGCCATCGCCGTCCTCGTCGCCTCCCGCGGCCGCCAGGCGACGTCATGAGCCCGCTCGCCGAGAGCGCCGTCGCGACGGCGCCGTGGATCGTCTGCCGCGCGGTCGAGAAGCACTACGCCGGCGTCCGGGCGCTCGCCGGCGCCGACCTCGACCTCCGTCCCGGCGAGGTCCACGGCCTCATCGGCCCGAACGGGGCCGGGAAGTCGACGCTCGTGAAGGTCCTCACCGGTGTCGTGCAGCGCGACGGCGGCGAGGTCCTCGTCGACGGGGAGGAGGTCCACCTGCGCACGCCGGTCGACGCCTCCGAGCGCGGGCTCATCCTCATGCCGCAGGAGATCGCGATCGTTCCCGCGGCGTCGGTCATCGACAACATCAACCTCGGCGCGGAGCCCACCCGGCGCGGGCTGCGCTGGGACGCCCAGTGCCGCCGCGAGGCCGCCGCCGCGCTCGCGGTGCTCGACCTCGACATCGACCCCGAGGCGAACGCCGGGACGCTCTCCGCCGCCCACCAGCGCATGCTCATGATGGCCCGTGCCGTGCACCGCAAGGCGCGCCTGCTCATCCTCGACGAGCCGACCGCCGGCCTCGCCACCCACGAGGCGGAGCTCGTCGGCGGCGCCGTCCGCCGGCTCGCCGGCGGCGAGCTGACGATCGTCTTCGTCTCCCACCATCTCTCCGAGGTCGCGAAGCTCTCGGACCGCGTGAGCTGCGTCCGCGAGGGCCGCGTCGTCGAGACCCTCGAACGCGACGAGCTGAGCAAGGACCGCCTCGTCGAGCTGCTCACCGGCGTGCCCCGGGGGGTCGCGATCCCCGCCGCCGCCGAGACCGCAGAGGCCGTCCCCGCCGCCGCCGCCGCGGCCGGCGGCGGCCTGGAGCTGCGCGGGGCGGGCGGGGCCCGCACCCGCGGCGTGGACCTCCACGCGCCCCGCGGCCAGGTCACGGGCATCACCGGCCTGCTCGGCTCGGGGGTGACCGAGCTCGTCGGGTTCCTCGTCGGCGCGCAGGCGCCGGCGGACGGCGAGGTCGTCCTCGGCGGCGAGCCGCTCGCGCTCCGGTCGCCGGCGGACGCGCTGCGCCGGTCGATCGGCTACCTCCCGGGCGACCGGACGAAGGCCGCCTTCGCGACGATGAGCATCCGGTCGAACGTCTCGATCGGCGCGCTCGACTCGTGGTTCGGGCGGTTCGGGCTGCTCCGGAACGCAAAGGAGGAGAGCGGCGTCGCCGCCGCCCTCTCGGTGCTGTCGGTCGAGGGCGACGCGCAGCGCCCGATCAGCGTCCTCTCCGGCGGCAACCAGCAACGCGCGCTCGTCGCCCGCCTCCTCGCCGCCGACGCCCGCATCCTCGTCCTCGACGAGCCGACCGTCGGCGTCGACGTCCGCGCCCGCGCCGAGCTGTGGGGCGCCGTCCGCGAGCTCGCCCACGACCGCGTCGTCGTCGTCGCCTCCAGCGAGCCCGACGAGCTCGTCGCGCTCTGCGACCGCGTCGTCTGCATCCGCGACGGCCGCGTCGCCGCCGTGCTCGAGGGCGATCGTGTCACCGAGGCGGCAATCGCCGGTGCAATCGCATGAGCGACTCCGGTACGACTCACACCACATCGGCGGGGCCGTCGGTCGCCGCCTCACCCAAGGGAGACGAGATGCTCGACACCGCATTCGAGGCGGTCGGGACCGGCCTGACGGTCTTCACCGACGACACGCCCGTGGAGGGGCCGGTCCGGTGGCTCGACTCGCCGCAGGCGGTCATGGAGTTCGTCGCCTCCGACGCGGTGAAGGACACGATCGTCCTCGTCCGCGGGGGGACGACGACGTTCCTCACGCCGGCGCTGAACGCGGGGGTGAAGGGTGTCCTCACCCTTCAGGGCGCGCCCGAGAGCCACCTCGGGATCCTCACCCGCGAGTACGGCATCCCGTGCGTCATGGGCGTGACGTTCGACCGCGGCGTGCGCAGCGCCCGCGGCGAGGTCATCCCCGCCGACGGCGCGCTCGTCCGGCTCGACATCTCCGCCGCGCCGCAGGGCACGGTGCTCATCGAGGCCGGCGCCCCCGAGGCCGAGGAGGGGACGCCCACCGCCCCGCCCGCGATGGACGCCGAGACGCTCGCGCAGGTCCAGGTGCTCCTCGAGCGCTTCGGCGGCGAGGTCCCGCACGGCACCGCGGGCGACGAGCAGTTCCGCGCCGGCCTGACCTCCGGCGTCCTGCACCTGGACGACGCGTCGATGCACCGCCCGCTCACCGACGCCGAGGTGAACGACCTCTCGCGCTACGCCGGCTGGAACATGTGGGACTGCCTCGCCGCCCGCGCGACCGAGGGCGAGTCCGGCCTCATCCCGCGCCAGGAGTACGAGTCGGTCTCGTTCGTCCAGATCTGGCAGCGCTACCCGGAGTTCCTGCGCCTCATCACCGAGGAGATCGGCGTCGACGGCGTCGTCGAGCTCGGCCGCGCCTCGCGCCGCGAGATCGGGACGAAGGCGAACCTCCTGCACTCGTGGGCCCTCGGTTTCGGCGTCGCGTTCGGCCGCGGCGTCGCGCTCGAGCTCGGCCTCACCGAGGATCGGCCGGAGGACCTCCGCGAGGCCTTCGCCTTCCAGCGGCGCCTCTACCACGGGCAGTGGGGCGGCGGCCCGATGTTCACCTCCATGCGCGGCTACCGCGCACAGCTGCTCGAGGACCACTGGCTGCGCCGGTTCGACGACGAGGTGACGTTCTTCACCGAGCCGGAGCAGCGCCGCGACTTCCAGCGCTTCTCCGCGAGCACCGAGATGCTCGGCTTCCTCCTGCACTTCGACAACCGCGCCGGGCTCTCGGACACCGGGCCCTACCCGACTGCGGACGGGGGCTTCGTCATCGTCCGCGACCACTTCCTCCAGGAGGACGCCTACCAGTGGGGCCAGCTCGCCGAGGGCCTCCCGTACGCGGTGACGCAGGCGATGTACTTCAAGCCGGACGAGCCGCTCGACCTGCAGCTCGTTGACATCGGGACGCTCTTCACCGAGCCGGCGAACTACCTCCGGCACCTGAAGGGCGCCGCGGTCTACGCCCGCGACCGGTGGGACACCCCGGCCGACCGGATCCGCCTGCTCGATCCGGAGGAGATGCGCCGCATCCAGGTGGCGTGCGACGCCGGCTGCAGCCGCCTCTACCCGCACATCGCGGGCATGTCCAAGCGCGAGAAGATCATGGCCGGTGCCAAGGTCTACTACACCGACTTCCTGCTCCCGTACGCCCGGGGCGCGGGCATGTGGAACCGCCTCGTGGGCGAGCTCGACTTCTTCGAGCTCGACCCGGTGACGTCGCAGTCGTACTACACGCTCGTGCGCGACGGGACCGCCGCCGCGCTCGTCCCGCGGCTGTTCCTCACCGGGACGGGTTTCCCGCCGCTCCCGGAGGCGGCGGACCCGCCGGACCCGGAGGCCTTCGACGCGCTCCACACGCTCGCGCTGCGCGGCATGGCCGCGGAGCTGCCCGGCGACGGGGCAGCGCTCGAGGCCGCCGGGCTCGTCGTCCCGACCCCGGCGGGCTGGATGCTCACGGACGCCGGGCGCACCGGTCACGAGCAGCTGCTCGCCGCCGAGCGCGCGTCCTTCGACCGCGCGGCGATCGCGCCCGCCTACGACCGGTTCCTCACGGTGAACGGGAAGCTCAAGGTGCTCTGCGTCTCCTGGCAGGCGGGCGACGCCGACCAGCGCGCCGCGCTGCTCGGCGAGCTCGAGGACCTCGTCGACCGGGCGCGCCCCGCGATCCGGCGCACCGCGAAGGTCCTGCCGCGCTTCGGGCGCTACGACGAGCGCCTGTCGGTCGCGCTCGGCCGCGCGCTCGGCGGCGAGGAGGGCTACGTCCTCAGCCCGCTCTGCGAGTCGGTCCACACCGTCTGGATGGAGCTGCACGAGGACTACCTCATGACCCAGGGCATCACGCGCGAAGAGGAGGGGAGCTACTGATGGCCCTCGTCGCGTTCACCGACCCCGTCGAGGCGGACAAGGCCGTCCTCGGCGGCAAGGGCGCGAGCCTCGTCCGGATGGCCCAGCTCGGGCTGCCCGTCCCGCCCGGCTTCGTCCTCGGCACGCCCGTCGGCCGTGCCTGGCTCGCGGACGGCGCGCTGCCCGCCGGCCTCGACGAGCAGATCGACGCGGCGCTCGCCGGCCTCGAGTCCGAGCTCGGCCGCCGCCTCGGCGACCCCGCGGCGCCGCTGCTCGTGTCCGTCCGCTCCGGCGCCCCGGTCTCGATGCCGGGGATGATGGACACGATCCTCAACGTCGGCCTCAGCGACGCGATCGTCGAGGCCCTCGCCGAGCACACCGGCGACCCGCACTTCGCCTGGTCGAGCTACGAGCGCCTGCTCGACAGCTACGCGATCACCGTCCGCGAGCTGGCCCGCGACGACGTCGAGGACGCGCTCTTCGACGCGGTCCCGGAGGGGGACGACGCGGGGGCGAAGGCCCGTGGTGCCGTCCGCGTCCTGAAGGGCCTGCTCGCCGACGCCGGCGCGCCGTTCCCGGAGGACCCGCGCCGGCAGATCGGCGAGTGCCTGGAGGCGGTCTTCCGCTCGTGGCGCTCGCCGCGCGCCGACGCCTACCGCGCCCACCGCGGCATCGACGGGGACCTCGGGACCGCGGCGGTCGTCCAGAGCATGGTGTTCGGCAATCGCGGCGAGGGTTCGGGCAGCGGTGTCGCGTTCTCCCGGGACCCGTCGACGGGTGCGCCCGGCGTCTACGGCGACGTCCTCTTCGACGCCCAGGGCGAGGACGTCGTCGCGGGCACGGCCGACCCGGACGACCTGCGCGCGCTCGCCGAGCGGCTGCCCGGCGTCCATGCCGACCTCGTCCGGATCCTCGGCGGGCTGGAGCGGAGCGCCGGCGACCTCGTCGAGTGCGAGTTCACGATCGAGGAGGGCCGGCTGTGGATCCTCCAGTTCCGGCCCGCCCAGCGCTCGGGCCGGGCCGCGGTGCGGTTCGCCGCGGACGCGGTCGACGAGGGCCTCCTCGACGCGGCGGCGGCCGCCGCACGCGTGAGCGACGAGCAGCTCACCGGCGCGCGGGCGCCGCGCTTCGCCGCCGAGGCGCCACCGGACACCGTCATCGCGCGCGGCCTCGCCGCCTCGCCGGGCGCGGGGGTCGGCGCCGCGGTCTTCGACGCCGCGCGCGCCCAGCGGCGCAGGGAGGCCGGCGAGGACGTCATCCTCGTGCGCCCGACGACGTCGCCCGCCGACGTGCACGGCTTCATCGCGAGCGTCGCGATCGTCACCGGCCGCGGCGGCCGCACGAGCCACGCGGCGGTCGTCGCGCGGGGCATGGCGCGGCCCGCGGTCTGCGGCATCGGGGAGGTGGTCGTCGCCCGCGACGGGACGAGCGCCACCGTCGCCGGGGTCACGATCCGCGAGGGCGACCTGCTCGCCGTCGACGGCGACCGCGGCCTCGTCGCGACGACCGCGCCGGCGTTCGCGGCGCCCGAGGAGGACGAGCGGCTCGCCCGGGTGGAGCGCTGGCGCGCCGCGGCCGAGGCGATGGCCGCGACCGCGACGACCGCGACCGCGATCGCGGTGCCCTCGTGAGCATCGCCGGCAAGCTCGCCTTCTACGCGCTGCCCGGCCACGTCGAGTCGGCGGCGCCGCTGCGCCAGGAGGTGGCCGACGGCGCCGCGCTCGGGCTCGGCGCCGTCCTGCTCTCGGAGCGGCTGAACGTCAAGGAGGGGGCCGCGCTCTGCGGCTACGCGGCGGCGCTCGCCGGGGACATGGAGGTCGTCGCCGGCCTGACGTACCCGCACACCCGGCACCCGATGGACCTCGCCGCGTTCGGGGGGACCATGGCCCACCTGGCGACCGGCGGCTTCACGCTCGGCCTCGGCCGCGGCGTGAACCACAACTGGGACACGTGGGGGATGCCGCGCCCCGGGATGGCGATGCTCGAGGACGCCGCCCACGTCCTGCGGCGGATGTGGAACGGCGAGGCCGTCGTCGACCACGACGGGCCGCTCGGCCGCTTCCCGGGGACGCTGTCGCTCGGCGTCGAGCTGCCGGTGATCCCGCGGCTCGCGCTCGGCGCCCTGGGCCCGAAGACGCAGCAGCTCGCCGGCCGCGCCTACGACGACCTCATCCTCCACTCGCACTGGACGCCGGAGGGCGTCGCGCGCAGCACGGCGCTCGCCCGCCGCGCCGCGGAGGAGGCGGGCCGCGACCCCGAGGCGCTGCGCATCTGGACGCTGCTCGTCACCGCCTGCGACATGAGCGAGGAGGACGTCCTGCAGCGCGTCGTCCGCCGCATGACGACGTACATGCAGTGGCCCGGCTACGGCGAGCTCATCGTCGAGGCCAACGGCTGGGACCCGGGCGTGCTGAAGCGGCTGCGCGAGCATCCCGTCCTCGACGGCCGGATGGCGGACGTCACGCGCTTCACGACCGACGAGCTGCGGGCGCTGCGCGACGTCTATCCCGAGGAGTGGCTCCGCGACGGCGCCGCCACCGGGACGCCCGAGCAGTGCGCCCGCAGCGTCCGCGCGCAGCTCGACGCCGGGGCCGACCGCGTCGTCCTGCACGGCAGCTCGCCCGCCGAGGTCACGTCCCTCGTCCACGCCCTCGAAGGAGCCCCCGCATGACCCTGCGCCGGTTCACCGCCGCCGACGACCTGCTGCACGACATCGCCGGCCGCCAGAACGGGCGCGAGTCGCTGTTCTACGTGCTGCCCGTCCCGCACGAGGGGCTGCTCGCGCTCGCCTACGTGTTCAAGGACGAGAGCACCGGGCGCTTCGGCCGGATCGTCGCGCTCGCCGACGGCGTCTCGCCCGACCCGCTCTTCCTCGACATGGCCGGCGACCTCGAGCTCGAGGGCGACGACCTCGACGACTTCGTCGTCGGCGGCCTCCACGTCCGCCAGCCCGAGCCGCTGCACGCGGCCGAGCTTGCCTTCGTCAGCCCGGACGGCTTCGCGATCACGTGCCGCCTGGAGGGGACGCACGCGCCGTTCAGCTGGCACGACGGCCCCGAGGGCTGCCCGCCGTGGGCCGCGGACGACCGCTACGAGCAGTCGGTCCGCACGCGCGGGACGTTCACGCTCCCGGGCCGCACGGTCGAGTTCGTCAGCGCCGGGCACCGCGACCACTCGTGGGGCACGCGCGACTGGCGTCCGCTCCAGCACTGGAAGTGGATCAACGCGACCGCGGTCGACGAGGACATCTCGCTGCACGGCTGGATCTCCTACGCGCTCGGCGACCGGCAGATCAACGGCTACGTCAGCCGCGGCGGCTTCGTCAGCCCGATCGTCGCCGCCGAGGCCCGCGCGACGCTCGACGAGGCCTTCATGCACACGAGCGTCGCCGGCCGCTTCACGACGGCCGACGGGCAGGAGCTGCGGCTGGAGGCGACGAGCGTCGCCGGCCTGCCGATCCCCGCGCGCCACATGCAGATGAACGAGATCGCCTGCAGCGCGACGCTCGACGGCCACGCCGCGATCGCGCACATCGAGCTCGGCTGGCCGCAGAGCTACATCGCCGACTACACCGCTCCCGGCGCGGAGCCGCGGGTCGAGAACACCACCACCCCCACGAACGACAGGAGCATCGCATGAGCTGGACCGACATCGGGAGGGGCCTGAACGTCTTCGACACCGAGCCCGTGGAGGGCCGCTCGAAGTGGCTCGACAGCCCGCAGGACGTGCTCGCCTTCGCGACGAGCGGGGAGGACGTCAGCGATGTCGTCGTCATCGCCCGGGGCGGCACGACGACGTTCGTCGCCCCGGCGCTGAGCCTCGGCGTCCGCGGCGTCCTCACGCTGCAGGGTGGCGTCGAGAGCCACCTCGGCATCGTCTCCCGCGAGTTCGGCATCCCCTGCATCGTCGGCGTGAGCTTCACCGAGGGCCGTGAGACCGAGCGCGGGGAGACGGTCCCCGAGGACGGGACGCTCCTGCGCCTGGACACGTCCGGCGTGCCCGACGGCCTCGTCCAGGCCGGGGGGACCCCGTCATGAGCGCCGAGGAGGAGTTCGCGAAGTTCCTCGAGAACTACCTCGCCCAGACGCCGCCCGGGGTCGAGGGCGACGCGCAGATGCGGGCGAGGCTCGCCGCGCCGATCACGACCCTCACCCGCGAGAGCGTCATGAAGGACGCGCTCGCCGACGAGGAGATCGACAGCTGGTTCGAGTACTTCGGCTGGAACCTGTGGGACGTCATCCGCTCCCGCGCGTCCGAGGGCGAGTCGGGCCTCATCCCGCGCCAGCAGTACGAGACGCTCGCCTTCGTCCAGCAGTGGGCGACGTACCCCGACCTCGTCCGCGCGCTCACCGCCGAGCTCGGCCCCGAGGGCGTCATCGCGCTCGGGCGCTCGATGCGCACCGAGGTCGGCAGCAAGGTGAACTTCCTGCGCAACTGGGCGTTCGCGTGCCCGCTCTTCGGCCGCGGCATCGCGTGCGCGCTCGGCCTGGAGCAGCCGACCGACCGCCGCGAGGACGTCGAGACGCTCATCCAGTTCGCCCGCCGCGTCATGTTCGGCGCGTGGGGCGAGGAGGAGGGCGGCGAGGCGTTCTGCGCGTCGCGCGGCTACCGCGTCGAGCAGCTCGAGCAGGCGGTCCGCGAGCGCTTCTGGGAGGACCGCGAGGTCTTCTCGGCGCCCGAGGAGGCGAAGCCCGTCCGCCAGTTCAACGCCCAGGCCGAGATCTTCGGGTTCCTCTTCCACTACGACTGCCGCGCCGGCGTCAACGACACCGGCCCGTACCCGACGCCGGACGGGGGCCTCGTCCTCGTGCGGGACCTGTTCCTCAGCGAGCCGGGCTACCCGTGGTCGCACGTCGCCGACGGCCTGCCGTACGCGCTGACGCAGGCGTTCTTCTTCCCGCCCGGCGCCCCGATCGAGTTCGTCGTCAACGACCTGGCCACGGTGTTCACGACGCCCGCCGACTACCAGAAGCACGTCGTCGCGGTGAGCACCTACGTCCGCGACACGTGGGACACGCCGGTCGACTGGCTCCGGCAGATCGGGCCGGAGGAGCGGGCGCAGATCGCGAAGGACGCCTCCGCCGCGCTGATGAAGCTCTACGCCCACATCGCGGGGAACGACACCGACGCGAACCTCCGCGCCGGGATCCGCATGTACTCGCGGGAGATGATCATGCCCCACGCCCGCGCCGCCGGTCTGTGGGACCGGTTCGTCGCCGACGGCTTCGACGACATCCACCCGCTGACCGAGCAGGCGTGGCCGACGCTCAGCGGCCCCGCCGCCGCGGAGGTGCTTGCGCCCGTGCTGCTGCTCGGTCAGGCGTTTCCGTCCGTGCGGGCGACGGTCGCGGGCTGATGCTCGCGCCCGCCGACGACCTGCGGCACCCCGGGGAGATCTCCGGGGTGCACGGCCGGGAGAGCCTCTTCTACAACCTGCTCCTCCCCGAGCACGGCGTCATCCTGTTCGTCTACACGTGGGTCGACGCCGAGGACCGTGCGGGCTACCTGTTCACCGTCGTCGGCGAGGACGACGACCGCCGCTGCTTCTTCGCGAACGACGGCGTGCCGATCGGCGAGCGCGACTTCGACGACTGGGCGGTGGACGGCCTGACGCTGCGGCACGCCGACCTGCTGCGGACGGCGGAGCTCGCGTTCGCGGGGGAGGGGGTCGACTTCCGGGCGACGTTCACCGCGACCCACCCGGCGTTCAGCTACCGCGACAACGCCGACGGCTGCCCGTCGTTCGTCGCGACCGACCGCTTCGAGCAGGCGGGCCGGATGACGGGCACGCTCGTCCTCGACGGGACCGAGATCGCGGTCGACGCGACGGCCCAGCGCGATCACTCCTGGGGCGAGCGGGACTGGGCGGCGATCCAGGACTGGAAGTGGCTCTCGGCCCAGGCGTCCGACGACCTCGCCCTGAACGTCATGCTCATCCACGCCCGCGGCGAGACGACGTGCCACGGGTACGTCGCCCGCGAGGGCGTCACGACCCCGGTCGTCGACGTCGCGATCCGCGCGGAGTACGACGACCGCTGGTGGCAGCGCGACGTCACGGCGACGATCGTCGACGCCGAGGGCCTGGAGACCGTCGTCGCGGGGCGGCGGTTCGCGCTCCTGAGCTTCGAGGCCGGCGGCGCCGCGACGCTCAACGAGGCGGCGTGCACCGGCACGATCGACGGCGCCCCCGCGCTGATCCACTTCGAGTGCGGCTGGCCGATCGCCTACGCCGCGGCGCAGGCGCGGGCGCGGGCACGGGCCTGACGTCGCCAGGCCCGCCGGGGGCACGACGCACGTGCGTGGAATCCCGGTGCGCGTCACGCGCACCGGGATTCCACACGTCCGGCCTCAGGCCGTCGCGGCCGCCTGATCGCGCTTGCGGATCGTCGGCTTGTCGATCTTGCCGACGGGGTTCTTCGGCAGCTCGTCGAGGATGTGGATCTCGACGGGGAGCTTGTACTTCGCGAGCTTGTCCCTGCAGAGCTCGTGGAGCTCGTCGACGGTGACGTCGGCGTCCGGGCGCAGCGAGACGTAGGCGACGACGACCTCGCCGAGGACGTCGTCGGGGCGCCCGACGACCGCGGCCTCGAGGATGCCCTCGTGCGTGTAGAGCGCCGACTCGATCTCCTTGGGGTAGATGTTCTCCCCGCCGCGGATGATCATGTCCTTGATGCGGTCGACGATCCGCAGGTAGCCGTCCTCGTCGATGATGCCGACATCGCCGGTGTGCAGCCAGCCGTCGATGATGGTCTTGGCGGTCTCCTCGGGCTTGTTGAGGTAGCCGCGCATGACGACCGGCCCGCGGATGACGACCTCGCCGCGCTCGCCCTGGGGCAGGATGTTGCCGTCGGGGTCCATGACCTCGACCTCCTGGCCGGGCATGGCGGGGCCGACCGTGCCGGGCTTGCGCACGCCGTCGATCGGGTTGATCGTCGAGGCGCACGTGCCCTCGGAGAGGCCGTAGCCCTCGATGAGGACGACGCCGAAGCGGGACTCGACCCGCTCGATGAGCTCGACCGGCGCGGGCGCCGCGCCGCACACGACGAAGCGCAGCGACGAGGTGTCCGCGCTCTCGGACTCGGGCAGCGCGGTGAGCATCGCGTAGATCGCGGGGACGGCCGAGAAGTACGTCGGGCGGGCCTGCTCGACGAGGCCGAAGAACGTCTTCGGGCTGAAGCGCGAGGCGATCGTGATGCGGCCGCCGCCGAGGAGCGGCGTGAGCGTCCCGGCGATGATCCCGTTCGCGTGGAAGAGCGGCAGGATGAGGAGGCTGTGGTCCTCCGGCGAGATCTGGAAGGCCTCGCCCGCGCTGCGGCACATCGCGTAGAGGTTCGACTGGTCGAGCATGACGCCCTTCGGCTTGCCGGTCGTGCCGCTCGTGTAGATGAGCAGGGCGACGGCGGCCGTGTCGGCCGGCATCTCGGGCAGCGCGGCGCCGGAGGGGTCGTCGGCGAGCGAGCCGACCTCGATGACGTTGCCCTCGAGCTCGAGGCCGTCGCCCACGATGACCTTCGAGCCGGCGTCGTCGACCTGGTACTGCATCTCGGTCTTCGTCAGCACCGGGTTCACCGGCGTGACCGCGGCGCCCAGGCGCCAGGCGGCGAAGAGGCTGATGACGAGCTCGGCGCGGTTCGGGAGGACGACCGCGACGACGTCGCCCGTGCCGATGCCCTGCCGCTGGAAGGCCGCCGCGGCGCGGTTGACGCGGTCGAGCAGGCCCGCGTTGTCGAGCTTCAGGTTGTCGTCGGCGATCGCGGGCGCGGAGGGATCGGCGGCCGCGCGGGCCTCGGGGAGGGCGGCGAAGTGCCGGACGTCGGAGAGCGAGGAAGCGGACATGACGCGACCCTAACCCGGGGCCTCCGGCACGCGCGGGGTGTCTTCCCACAAGCGGAGCGGCCGCGGCTGGGCGACCGGCACAACGATCGCGGGACGCACGCTCAGCCGCGGCTGGATGAACATTTGGCTGATCTTCAGGTTCGCGGGGCACCACAGAGCCATGTCCCGCGCCCCCGCCCTGGACGCGCTCCGCGGCGTCGCCGCCCTGGCGATCGTCGCGCTGCACGCCTGGCTGTACACGACGACCGTGGCCGAGAAGGGCGACTCGCTCGGGGACGCGGTCGTCCACCAGCTCCGCCTCGGCGTGCCGCTCTTCTTCGTCCTGTCGGGCTTCCTGCTCTACCGCTCGTGGGTCGTGGCCGCCCGCGGCGGGCGGCCGCTTCCGCGGCTGGGCACCTACGCGCGGCGGCGCGCCGCGCGCGTCGTCCCCGCCTACGCCGCGGCGCTCCTCGGGAGCCTGCTCCTGCTCGCGCCGCTGGCGGACGTCCGGGGCGTGGACATCCCGCCGCTGCACGCCCTGCCGCTGTTCGCCGTCTTCGCGTCGAACCTCTCCCCGGCGACGACCGGCGCCCTCGACCCGCCGATGTGGACGCTCGCCGTCGAGGTGCAGTTCTACGTCCTGCTCCCGGTGCTGGCCTGGCTCGCGCTCGACGCGCCGGAGCGGCGTGACACCCGCGTCCCGGGGACCGCCCGGCTCCTGGCCCCGCCGCTCGTCCTCCTCGCCGGCGGGACGCTCTTCAACCTCGCCCACGCCGTCGGCGCGGGCAGCATCGTCGTGGCGACCTCGCTGCCGGCGCTGGCGCCGTGCTTCGCCTGCGGCATGGCCGCCGCGGTGCTCGCGGAGCGCCCGACGGTGCGGCGCCGTCCGCCCGGCGTGAGGATCCTGGTCCTGCTCGCCGCCGCCGCGCTCGTCGTCCTCGACGGGGGCTGGCACGAGGCGGACGCGGGGTACGCCGGACGCATCCTCCGCGACCTCCCGGCGGCCGCCGGGTTCGCTGCGGTCATCCTCGTCGCGGCGCAGGCGCGGGGGACGACGGCGCGGGTCCTCGCGACCGCACCGTTCCGCGTGCTCGGCGCGCTGAGCTTCCCGGTCTACCTCTGGCACATGCCGCTGATGCTCGGCCTGCGCGGGGCGCACGTCTTCCCCGAGCATCACCCGGCCGCCGCGTTCGCCGCCGTCCTCGCCGTCACGCTCCCGGTCGCCTGGCTCTCGTGGACGTTCGTCGAGCGTCCCGGCATCCGCTGGGCGGCGGCCCGAGAGCGCCGTCCCGGGCCCGGCCGCGAGTCCCGCCGCCCGCACCTCGCGGAGCGCCCGCAGCCGGCCGACCGCCCGCACCTCCTGGTCCGCGAGCCGAGCCCGGCCGCGGCGACCGCCACCGCCACCGCGCACTAGCCTCGGGCCATGGACCTCGGACTGCAGGGCCGCCGCGCCCTCGTCACCGGTGCCTCGGCGGGCATCGCGAAGGCGATCGCCGCGCAGCTCGCGGGGGAGGGGGCGGCCGTCGTCCTCAGCTCGCGGTCGGCCGAGCGCAGCGCGGCGGCTGCGGCGGACACCGGCGCGGTGGCCGGGCTCACGTGGGACAGCGACGACCTCGACGGCGCCGCCGGTCTCGTCGACGCGGCCGAGTCGGCGCTCGGCGGCCCGCTCGACATCCTCGTCGTCAGCACCGGGGGCCCGCCGCCCGGCTCCGACCCGCTCGCCTTCTCCCGGGAGCAGTGGGAGGCCGCGCACCGCACGCTCGTCCTCGCGCCGCTCGCACTCCTGCAGGTGGCCCTCCCCGGGATGCGGGCGCGGGGGTGGGGGCGGGTGGTCTCGGTCGCCTCGACCTCCGTCCGCGAGCCGCTCCCGCACCTCATGCTCTCGACGACCGAGCGCTCCGGGCTCCTCGGCGCGCTGAAGACGCTCGCGCTCGAGTGCGCGGCCGACGGCGTGACGATCAACTCCGTCCTGCCCGGGCGGATCCTCACCGCGCGCCTGCTCGCCGGCGCCGGCGGTGACGAGGCGCAGGTCCACGCCCGGGCCGCGCGCGACGTCCCGGCCGGCCGCGTGGGGACCGTCGAGGAGATCGCGGCGGTGGCCGCCTTCCTGTGCGGCGAGCCCGCGGCCTACGTCACGGGCACGGCGGTACCCGTCGACGGCGGCCTGCTGCGCGGGATCTGACGCCCCGCCACCGCGCCGACTGACAGCTGACGCAGGGGAGTCCTGCGTCAGCTGTCAGTCGGCGGCCCGGTGCGCGGCGGCGGAGGATCGGAGGGGCCCGCGCCGCCCCTCGCGGGGCCGCCGCCTCAATGTCCAGTAACCCGATCAGGTATTGCGCCTGCCGGTCCCGTCCGCTACCGTTCGCCGCGGTCAAGAGCGCCAGCGTCAAGCCCCGGCTCGCTGGCCGGCAACCCTCCACCGCGGTGGGGTGCCCCGGGTGAACGACCAGGCCGCACAGGCCGCGCAAGCGGTTCCTGTGGCAAGCGCGGACCTGCGACGAGCGGGTCCCGGAACGAATCGAGACCCCCATGACGCTCATCGAGCACCGCCCGTACGCGGGCACCCCGACGGACCCGACGACCGCGACCGAACCGCTCCTGCCGACGGTCGGCCAGGACCTGCGGGTGCCCGTCCTCGGCGGCGGCCACGTCCGCTACGCGAACTTCGACTGGGCCGCGACCGCCCCGGCCCTGCAGGTCGCCGCCGACGCCGCGACCACCGCCCTGACGACGTACGGCAGCGTCCACCGCGGCGCCGGCCTCCCGTCGCAGGCGTCGACCGCGAGGTACGAGGCCGCCCGCGCCGCCGTCGGCGCGTTCAGCGGCGCCCGCCCGGGCGAGGACGCCGTCGTCTTCACCCGCAACACGACGGACGCGCTGAACCTCCTCGCGTCCGCCGTCCCGTCCGGCGGCGAGGTCCTCGTCCTCGACGTCGAGCACCACGCGAACCTCCTGCCGTGGACGGCGCGCCCGCACCGCTGCCTGGAGGCGCCGCCGACGGTCGAAGGGACGCTCGCCGCGGTGGAGGCGGCGCTCCGCGAGCGGCCCGTCGCCCTGCTCGCCGTCACGGGCGCCTCGAACGTCACCGGCGAGGTGCTGCCGCTGCGCCGCCTCGTCCGGCTCGCGCACGCCGCGGGCGCCCGCGTCGCCCTCGACGCCGCGCAGCTCGCGCCGCACCGTCCGCTCGACCTCGCGGGCACCGGCGTCGACTACGTCGCCTTCTCCGGCCACAAGCTGTACGCGCCGTTCGGCGCCGGCGCGCTCGTCGGCCGTCGCGACTGGCTCGACGCGGCGCCCCCGTTCCTGCTCGGCGGCGGCGCGGTCCGCGACGTACGCGCCGACGGCACCGACTGGCTGCCCGCCCCGCAGCGCCACGAGGGCGGGACGCCGAACCTCCTCGGCGCGGTCGCCCTCGCCGCCGCGTGCGACGCGCTCTGCGTCCTCCCGGCGGGCGTGCTCGAGGCCCACGAGGCGGCGCTGCGGACCCGGCTGCTCGACGGTCTGCGGACGATCGCCGGCGTCCGGACCCACCGCATCTGGGACGACGGCCGCGACGCGATCGGCGTCGTCTGCTTCAGCGTCGAGGGCTTCGCGCCCGGCCACGTCGGCGCCTACCTGTCGGCCGAGCACGGCATCGGCGTGCGCGACGGGCGCTTCTGCGCCCACCGGCTGCTGACCCGGCTCGGCCTCCCCGGCGGCGCGCTCCGCGCGAGCCTCGGCGTCGGCAGCACCGCCGCCGACGTCGACCGCCTCCTCTTCGCGCTGCGCGAGCTCGTCGCGGGCCACGCGCACGCCGGCTACGCCGAGGGCGAGCGCGGCTGGGCCCCGGTCGACGACGACCGCGACCTCGGCGCGTGGGTGCCGGACGGCGGTCCGGCGCCCGCGGGCTGCCGCGCCTGAGCGGACCGCCGCCGGCGTCGGCGTGCGGCCGCGTGGGGGATATGCCCCCACCTGACCGCACGCCGCCCGGTCAGGCCGTCTCGACCGCCTTCGTCGCGCCGGTCGCCTCACCGGTGAAGCGCTCGCGCAGGTCCTTCTTCGAGAACTTCCCGACCGAGGTCTTCGGGACCTCGTCGATCATCTCGACGCGCTCGGGGATCCACCACTTCGCGACGCGGCCGTCGAGGTAGCCCCTGATGGCGTCGGCGTCGAGCGTGGCGCCGTCCTTCGCGACGACGCACGCGAGCGGCCGCTCGCCCCAGCGCGCGTCGGGCACGCCGATGACGGCGGCCTCGGCGACGTCCGGGTGGCCCATGATCTCGTTCTCGAGCTCGACCGAGGAGATCCACTCGCCGCCGGACTTGATGACGTCCTTCGTGCGGTCGACGAGGCGGATGTAGCCGTGCTCGTCGATCGTGGCGACGTCGCCCGTGCGCAGCCAGCCGTCCTCGCTGAAGGACCCGGCGGAGCGCTCGTCCCGGTAGTAGCCGGCGGCGATCCACGGGCCGGCGACCTGCAGCTCGCCCTGGGCCTTGCCGTCCCACGGCAGCTCGGTGTCGGCGCCCGGCTCGACGATCCGCACGTCGACGAGGGGGCTCGTGATGCCGACGGTCGCGCGGAGCGCCGCGAGGTCCTCCTCCGGCAGGTCCGCGTGCGAGCTGCGGATCGTCGCGACCGAGCCGATCGGGCTCGTCTCCGTCATGCCCCAGGCCTGGAGGATCGGGAGGCCGATCTGCTTGCGGTAGGCCTCGGAGAGCGCGCGCGGCACCGCCGAGCCGCCGCACAGCACGTGGCGCAGGTGGGGGAGCTCCTTGCCCTCGAGCTCGGGGAGGACGCCCATCCAGATGGTCGGGACGCCGGCGGCAACGGTCACGTTCTCCTCGACCATGAGCTTCGCGATCGCCGGAGCCGAGAGGTCCGGGCCCGGCATGATGATCGACGCGCCGGTCATGACGACGGCGTGCGCGAGGCCCCAGGCGTTCGCGTGGAACTGGGGGACGACCGGCAGGACGACGTCGCGCTCGGAGAGCCCGAAGGTGTCCGACAGCATCGTCGCCATCGCGTGGAGCGTCATCGAGCGGTGCGAGTAGACGACGCCCTTGGGGTTGCCGGTCGTGCCGCTCGTGTAGCACATGGCCGCGGCGCTGTTCTCGTCCGCGACATGGAAGCGGTCCACGCGGGCGGACCGCGCGAGCAGCTCCTCGTAGTCGAGCACGCGCGGGTCGTCGGGGATCTCCGGCCCGTCCCCGTCGTCCATGACGATGACGTGGCGCACCGTCTTCAGCTCGTCGACGAGCGGCCAGAAGAGCGGCAGGAGCGAGCGGTCGACGAACACGACCTCGTCCTCCGCGTGGTTCGCGACGTAGACGACCTGCTCGGGGAAGAGCCGGATGTTCAGCGTGTGCAGCACGCGCCCGGTGCACGGCGCGGCGAAATAGAGCTCCAGGTGCCGGGCGGAGTTCCAGGCGAAGGTGCCCACCCGGCCGTCGGCGGAGACGCCGAGCTCGTCGAGCGCACCGGCGACCCGCCGCGTCCGCTCGGCCCAGTCGCCGTAGGTCGTCCGCTCGCGAGCGCCGTTCTTGGTGACGGTGACGATCTCCTTGTCCCGCCACAGGCGCTCGGCCCGGTGGAAGACGTGGCAGAGGGTCAGTGGGTAGTCCTGCATGAGTCCGCGCATGGTCGCCTGAGCCTCGCCGATCGGCGAGGCCGGAGCAAGGGGGAACCACCCCCTTCGGTGGGTGCCGATGACGCGTGCGGGGCAGGACGCCGGTTTCCGGGGACTCACCCGGGCCCGGGCGCCGCCGCGTGGTTAGGCTGGCCGGATGCGGCAGCCGACGGCGAGCACCACCCGCTGGGCCCGCAACGGTGACACGAGCATCGCCTACCGCACGATCGGCGAGGGGCCCGTCGACCTCGTCTTCCTGTCCGGCCTGATCTCGCACGTCGAGGCCCTCCTGGAGGAGCCGGGGGCCCTCCGCTTCTTCACGCGCCTCGCGCAGACGGCGCGGGTCGTGCTCGTCGACCGGCGTGGCTCGGGCCTCTCCGATCCGCACCACGGCGAGTTCACCGACGAGCTCGACGTCGCCGACCTCGAGGCCGTCCTCGACGCCCTCGGCACCGAGCGCGCCGTCCTCATGGGGTACACCGGCGGGGCGTCGCAGGCGCTCGCCTTCGCCGCGATCCACCCGGAGCGCACGCTCGCGCTCCTCCTCTACGCGCCGGTCGTCCGCAACCTCCGCGACGAGGAGGTCGAGTGGGCCTCGAGCGAGGAGGAGCGTGCGGTGCGGGTCGCGCTGCTCGTGTCCGAGTGGGGGACGGGGGCGAACCTCGCCCGGATCGCGCCGTCGGTCGCCGAGGACGCGCGCATGCGCGCGTGGCTCGCCCGGCTCGAGCGCCAGTCGATGACGCCGTCGGGCCTGGAGCGCATGTCCGCCGCCCTCGCCACGGTCGACGTGCGGCCGCACCTCGGGCGCATCCGCGTCCCGACGCTCATCATGCACCGCACCCGCGACGTCCTCATCGACGTCCGCCACTCGCGCTACCTCGCCGAGCGGATCGCGGGCGCCCGGCTCGTGGAGCTGGCCGGCGTCGACAACCTCCCGATGGTCGGCGACGCCGAGGCGATCCTCGGCGAGATCGAGGCCTTCCTCACCGGCGGGCGCCGCGGCGGCGGGCTCCAGCGCGAGCTGCTCACCGTCCTCTTCACCGACATCGTCGACGCGACCGGCCGTGCGGCCTCGATCGGCGACGCCCGCTGGCGCGACCTCCTCGCGGCGCACGACGCCGCGATCCGCGCGACGCTCGTGTCGTTCGGCGGGGAGGAGGTCAAGACGATCGGGGACGCCTTCCTCGCGACGTTCGCCGGGCCGCCGTCGCAGGCGGTCCGCTGCGCGGCGGCGATCCTCGAGGCCGTCGAACCCCTCGGCCTCACCGTGCGGATCGGGATGCACACCGGGGAGTGCGAGCGGATCGGCGGCGACGTCGGCGGGATGGCCGTCCACATCGCCGCGCGCGTCGGGGCGATGGCGAAGGGCGGCGAGGTCCTCATGTCGGGGACGACGTTCGGGACCGTCGTCGGCAGCGGCCTGTCGTTCTCCGACCGGGGGCACCACCGGCTCAAGGGGATCCCCGGCGAGTGGCCGATCTTCGTCCTCGCCGGGGGCGACGGCGGCTCGGCGCCGTCGCCCGCCTGACGCCGGGTCGGGTCGGGGGCGTGGCGACGGCCGGGGCCGGGGCCGGGCCCACGCCGCGGTCAGGCCCGGTCGTCCCGGCGCGCGCGGCGGCGGTCCCGCGCGAAGGTCCAGACGAGCACGGCCCAGTCGGTCACCCCGGCGGTGAAGTGGGCGACGGGCCCGGTGAGCCACCGGGCGCGCAGCCGCTCGGGGCGCGTCAGGATCCGCTCGGGCACAGGCCCAAGGTATCGTGGCCTTCACATGGCCGCTGTCACCGACCCCATCACCACCACCGTCACCGAGCTCCCCGAGTCGCGCGTGCGCGTCGAGGCCGAGGTGAGCCCCGCCGAGCTGGAGCGCCGCCTCGCCGACTCCGCCCGCCAGATCGGGCGTGACCTGCGCCTCCCGGGCTTCCGCAAGGGCAAGGTCCCGCCGCCGGTCGTCATCCGGCAGATGGGCCGCGAGGCGGTCCTCGACGAGGCGATCCGCGGCTCGATCGGGCGCTGGTACTCCGGGGCGCTCGACGCGTCCGGCATCGCCCCCGTCGGCGAGCCCGACCTCAACCTCGGGGAGATGCCCGAGGTGGGTGCGCCCCTGACCTTCACCTTCGAGATCGGCGTGCGCCCGGTCGCGACGCTCGGCGAGTACGAGGGCGTCGAGGCGCCGCGCCGCGACCCCGAGCCCGACCCGAAGGTCATCGACGAGCAGGTCGAGCAGCTGCGCGAGCGCGCCGCCCGCCTGGAGACGAAGGAGGGCGCGGCGGTCGACGGCGACTTCGTCGTCATGGACTTCAAGGGCTTCCTCGACGGCGAGGCGTTCGCCGGCGGCGAGGGCCGTGACCAGATGGTCGAGCTCGGCACCGGCACCCTCATCCCCGGCTTCGAGGAGCAGCTCGCGGGCACCTCCGCGGGCGACGAGAAGACGATCGACGTCACCTTCCCGGACGACTACCAGGCCGAGCATCTCGCCGGCCAGCTCGCCCAGTTCGAGATCACCGTCAAGGAGATCAAGGTCAAGGAGCTCCCCGAACTCGACGACGAGTTCGCCTCCGACAACGCCGGCTTCGACACGCTCGAGGAGCTGCGCGAGGACCTCGCGAAGAAGCTCCGCGAGGACGCCGAGACCCGCGTCGACGGTGAGTTCCGCGAGGCCGTCCTCGACGCGGTGACCGCGAACGCGACCGTCGAGGTCCCCGACGCGCTCATCACCGCGCGCGCCAAGGAGCTCTTCGACCGCATGGTGCACTCGCTGTCGCACCAGGGCATCACGAAGGAGGCCTACCTCGGCATCGCGCAGAAGACCGAGGAGGAGATCCTCGAGGAGGCGAAGCCCGACGCCGAGCAGGCCCTGCGCCGCGAGGCCGTCATCCACGCCGTCATCGCGGCCGAGAACCTCGTCCCCTCCGACGGCGACGTCCTCGACGCCCTCCAGGCCACCGCCGTCCGCGAGAACACGACGCCGGAGAAGCTCCGCGCCCGGCTCGAGAAGAACGGCCGCCTCGCCGAGCTCATGGACGACCTCGCGCAGGGCATGGCGATGGACCTCCTCGTCGAGCACGCCAAGGCCGTCGAGGCCCCGGCGGAGGAGCCGGCCGCCGACGAGCCCGAGGCCGACGCCGCCGAGTAGCAGGCCGCCGCGAGGCGAGGTGGAATCCCGCTGCTGCTCCAGCAGCCACGGGATTCCACCCACCGCCCGCGGAGCGCCGGGCCCGCCGCCGGGCGCCCCTCGCCGGCGCGGCCCTCAGGCCACGGCCGGGACCGCCGTCGCGTCGCCGCTGCGCGCGGCCTCCGCCTGCTCCTTGGAGTCCTTCGAGGAGATCGTGAAAGAGGAGATGACCGCGGCGGCGAGGGCGAAGCACGCGCCGATGAGGAACGCACGGGAGTAGCCGGCGGTCAGCGCCTCCGGGTTGCGCGCGGTCGCCTGCACCGGCCCGAACTCGGCGATCCGCGAGGTCGAGATCGACACGAGGATCGCGACGCCGAGCGCGCCGCCCACCTGCTGGGAGGTGTTGATGAGGCCGGACGCGAGGCCCGCCTCCTGCGGTGTCGTACCGGTGACGGCGGCGATCGTCACGGGGACGAACGTGAAGCCGAGCCCGGCGCCCGCCACCATCGACGGGCCGAGGACGTCGCTGAGGTAGCCGCCGTGCGCGTCGATCCCGGAGAACCAGAGCAGGCCGCCGCCGGTGAGCGCGAGGCCGAACAGGAGCGTCGGCTTGAAGCCCAGGCGCGTGACGAGCTGCGAGGCGATGCCCGCCGAGATGATGATCACGATGCTGAGCGGCAGGTACGCGATGCCGGTCTTCAGCGCCGAGTAGCCGAGGACGTACTGCAGGTAGAAGCTGATGAAGAGGAACATCGAGAAGAGCGACATGCCGGTGAGCAGGCCGGCGATGTTCGCGCCGCGGAGCGTCCGCAGCCGGAAGATCCCGAACGGCATGAGCGGGTGCCGCGTGCGGTGCTCGATGACCGCGAAGGCGGCGATGAGGGCGGCGGCGCCGGCGAGGCGGCCGATCGTCGTACCCGAGGACCAGCCCGCGCTCTCGGCGTCGACGAGGGCGTAGACGAGCAGCGCGAGACCGGCGGTGACGGTCACGGCGCCGGGGATGTCGAAGCTCGAGACGTCGGTGTCCGCCTTGGACTCGGAGAGCAGGCGCGGGGCGAGCCCGGCCATGAGGATCGCGAAGGGGACGTTGACGAAGAGCACGAGCCGCCAGTCGATCTCCGTGAGTACCCCGCCCATGAGGACGCCGGCGGCGCCGCCGGCCCCGCCGACCGCGCCCCACACGCCGAGGGCCCGGTTGCGCTCGGACCCCTCGGCGAAGATCGTCGTGACGAGCGACAGGGCGGCGGGGGAGACGAGCGCCGCGCCGAGCCCCTGGAGGCCGCGGGCGCCGACGAGGAAGTCCTGGTTGCCGGCCACGCCCCCGAGGAACGAGCCGAGCCCGAAGACCGCGAGCCCGGTCATGAACATCCGGCGCCGGCCGACCAGGTCCGCGAGCCGCCCACCGAGCAGCAGGAAGCCGCCGAAGGTCAGCGTGTACGCGTTGACGACCCACGAGAGGTCGGCCTGGGTGATCTTCAGGTCCTTGCCGATCGACGGCAGGGCGACGTTCGTGATCGACGCGTCGATGACGATGATGAACTGCGTCGCCGCGAGCAGGGCGAGGGCGAGGTTCTTCGCGCGGGGGTGTCTAGACTCGGCATGTGAAAGTGAACTCCGGTTCCGTTTTGCCTCGGGGAAAATACGGAGCTATGGTTCCGTTTGTCAAGACCGCCGAGGACAGGATTGGTCCGCATGGCCTCAACCGACACCCAGACCCCCGAGAAGCCCGTCCGCGCCGACAAGGCCCGCAACCGCGAGCGCATCCTCGTCGCCGCCCGCGAGGCCTTCGGCACGCGCGGGATCGAGACGCAGATGGACGACGTCGCCGCGGGCGCCGGTGTGGGCGTGGGGACGGTCTACCGGCACTTCCCCACGAAGGAGGCGCTCATGGGGGAGCTCGTGCGGCAGAAGTTCGAGCTCATCCTCGAGCACGCGCGGGAGGGCCTCGAGGAGGACGGGGAGCCGTTCGAGGTCTTCGCCGCCGTCCTGCGCCGCAACTGCGAGACGACGGCCGGGGACGCCGCGGCGCAGCACGCGCTGATGGGCGCCGGCGACGAGGTCTGGGCGTACGCGCGGCCGACGGTCGACGAGCTGCACGTCGTCATCCAGGTCCTCATCGACCGCGCCCAGGCCGCCGGCGCGATGCGGCCCGACTTCTCCTCCGCCGACATGCCGATGGTCATGTGCGGCGTGTCGGCGTCGATGGCCCACGGCGGGTGGGACTGGCGCCGGCATCTGGAGATCCTGTTGGACGGATTGCGCACGTCACCGCGCTGACGCGCGCCTGGCGCACGGAGTCGCTGCAAACCCGGGCGCCCATGCCGATGAAAGGGGCGCAGGCCGCTGCACCCCCGTTGCTAGGCTTGCCCGACGCCGGACGACCGCCTCTCGGTCGTGGCAGGAACCCGGCGCCCGGAACCGAAACGAAGCGAGGAACATGAGTCCCCTGGTCCCCATGGTGGTCGAGCAGACGTCACGCGGTGAGCGTGCGTTCGACATCTACAGTCGGCTGCTCAGCGAGCGGATCATCTTCCTCGGCACGCCGATCGACGACCAGATCGCGAACCTCGTCGTCGCGCAGCTCCTGCACCTCGAGTCCGAGGATCCGGACAAGGACATCAGCATCTACATCAACTCGCCCGGCGGGTCGGTGTACGCGGGTCTCGCGATCTACGACACGATGAACTTCATCAAGCCGGACGTGTCGACCATCTGCGTCGGCATCGCGATGAGCATGGGCGCGCTCCTGCTCTCCGGCGGCGCCAAGGGCAAGCGCATGGCGCTGCCGAACGCCAAGGTCATGATCCACCAGGTGAGCTCCGGCTTCCAGGGCCAGGCGACGGACATCGAGATCCACGCCAAGGAGGTCATCGAACTTCGCGCCAAGCTCGACGAGATCCTCGCCAAGCACACCGGCAAGGACGTGGCCGACGTCAAGGGCAACACCGAGCGCGACTACTTCATGTCCGCCGCGGAAGCTGCCGAATACGGCATCATCGACCGGGTGATCTCGGAGCACTAAGCTCCGAGGTCGCATCGCACCCCACTGAGGAGAGGGAGATGGCGCGGCCCACGGACTCCAACGAGCAGCTGCTCTGCAGCTTCTGCGGAAAGTCACAGCGACAGGTCAAGAAGTTGATCGCCGGTCCCGGTGTCTACATCTGCGACGAGTGCATCGATCTCTGCAACGAGATCATCGACGAGGAGCTCACGGCCCCGCCGTCCTTCGACCTCGACAACCTGCCGAAGCCGAAGGAGATCTACGGCGTCCTCGATGAGTACGTCATCGGGCAGGACGACGCCAAGCGCACGCTCTCGGTGGCGGTGTACAACCACTACAAGCGCGTGCAGATGATGCAGGCGACCGATTCGGACATCGAGCTGCAGAAGTCGAACATCCTGCTGCTCGGCCCGACGGGCTGCGGCAAGACGCTGCTCGCCCAGACGCTCGCCCGCATCCTCAACGTCCCGTTCGCGATCGCCGACGCGACCGCCCTCACCGAGGCCGGCTACGTCGGCGAGGACGTCGAGAACATCCTCCTGAAGCTCATCCAGGCGGCGGACTACGACGTCAAGAAGGCCGAGACGGGCATCATCTACATCGACGAAGTCGACAAGATCGCCCGCAAGGCGGACAATCCGTCGATCACGCGTGACGTCTCCGGCGAGGGCGTGCAGCAGGCGCTGCTGAAGATCCTCGAGGGCACGACGGCGAGCGTCCCGCCGCAGGGCGGCCGCAAGCACCCGCACCAGGAGTTCCTGTCGATCGACACGACGAACGTCCTGTTCATCTGCGGCGGCGCCTTCGCGAACCTCGACAAGGTCATCGAGCGGCGCATCGGCAAGGGCGGCATCGGCTTCGGCTCGACGCTCGTCTCGCCGACCGACGGCGACTCGGGCGAGGTCTTCGGCAAGACGCTCCCGGAGGACCTCGTGAACTACGGCCTCATCCCGGAGTTCATCGGCCGCCTGCCGGTCATGAGCGCGGTGAACCAGCTCACCCGCGAGGACCTCATCACGATCCTCACCGAGCCCCGCAACGCGCTCGTGAAGCAGTTCCACCGCTTCTTCAGCTTCGACGGCATCGAGCTCGTCTTCTCCGAGGAGGCGCTCGCCGCCATCGCCGACAAGGCGCTCGCGCGGGAGACCGGCGCCCGCGGTCTGCGGTCGATCATCGAGGAGACGCTCCTCGACGTGCAGTTCGAGCTGCCGTCCCGCCGCGACGTGAAGAAGTGCGTCGTGACGAAGGAGACGATCGAGCAGGGCCGCCAGCCCACGCTCGTCACCGAGGCCACGCCGGACGTCCCGGGCGAGGACGACGCCGCGGCCGCGGGTTGAACCTGCGGCTGCCCTTCGCCGGCGCGGCCCACGACCGCGCGGGTGAACGACGGATCGACGCCGAGTGGGTCGCCGCGAGCCGGCTGCACGCCTCGAGCCGCCTGCTCGTCCTCACCGAGGAGGGGGCGCTCGTCGCCGGCGACGCCGGGGCGCGGGGGCCCGACGACTGGTACGACCATGCGGGGGGCGCCGGGGCGCTGAGCGCCGCGCGGCTCCCGGTCGCCGACGGCATCCCGGACGACGCCGTGCTGCTCGGGGTCACCGGGGACGGCCACGGCCTCTACGCCCTCGACCGCCTGCCGGACACCGCGGTCCGCCCGGACGACGTCACCGCGCTCGACGTCCGGGCCGCCGCCGCGCTCCTCCCCGCCGGTGACGCCGGGCTCCTGGCCCAGGCCAACACGCTCCTGCACTGGCACCGCACGACCCGCTTCTGCGGCACCTGCGGCGAACCGACCGAGAGCCGCGACGCCGGCCACATGCGCCGCTGCCCGAACGGCCACGAGCACCATCCGCGCACCGACCCCGTCGTCATCATGCTCGTCGTCGACAACGCGGCCGACCGCGTGCTGCTCGGCCGTCAGCCGTCGTGGCCGAAGGGCCGCTACAGCGCGCTCGCCGGGTTCGTCGAGCCGGGGGAGGCCCTCGAGTCCGCCGTCGCCCGCGAGGTCCTCGAGGAGGCCCGCGTCCAGGTCGGCGCGGTCCGCTACATCGCCTCGCAGCCGTGGCCCTTCCCGGCCTCGCTCATGCTCGGCTTCGAGGCCGACTGGGCCGGCGGCGAGGGTGAGATCGGTGACGACGAGCTCGACGACGTGCGCTGGGCGACGCGCGCCGAGCTCCACGAGGCCGTACGGGCCGAAGAGGCCCGCGAGACCGACGTCCCGCTGCTGCTCCCGCCGAAGCTCGCGATCGCCCGGCACCTCGTGGACGTCTGGCTGGGGCATCCTCGCCCAGGGGCGCGGATGCCCTAGGAGGTCCCTCGCCCAGGGGGCTCCTGACCTCCGGTGACCGGCGGTCTCGTATCCTCGGTGCGATGCCCCGCTTCACCCCCCGACTGTCCCCGTGGGTCGCCGCCCTCCAGGCCGGCTTCATCGCCCGCGAGCACTACCTCAAGCTCCACCCCGACGACCGGGCCCTGCTGCGCGACCTCGTCGCGAAGTCCAAGGGCCTGCCGCGGAACCTCACGGCCGCCGAGCGCGGCGAGGTCCGGCGGATCGTCGCCGAGCTCGACGCCCGCGGCGCCGTGTGGAAGCTCGCGCCGGTCGGCAAGCGCCTGCGCACCGGCCGCCGCTGAACCTCGCGGGGCGCCGGTCGCTCGAAGATCGGCCTATCGGACGATCGGCCGGTCACACGATCGGACGGGACATCGCGTCCTCCGCGCCATCCCGGAGGAGGTTTGGGACGGGGCGTGTCCTGCCGACACTGAGATCATGCTCCCCGACGGATTCGATCAGTCCCAGGTTCACCTCGAGCCGCTCGGTGGTCCGCTCGGCCTGCACGTCTGCCGGGCCTGCGGCTCGACGCTCATGCAGCTCGTCGGGCACGAGGACGCCGGCCACGGCCACTGGTTCCTGACGATGCGCTGCCCGGAGTGCGAGAGCTGGGCCGGCGGCCGGGTCCCCGACGCCTGGTGCGCGGAGCTCGACGAGGAGCTCGAGCGCGGTACGCACCGCCTGCTCGACGCCCTCGAGGAGGTCCAGCGCCAGATCAGGGCTGCGGAGATCGACACCTTCGTCGCGGCCCTCGACGACGACCTGCTGCTCCCCGAGGACTTCTAGGTCCCGCCGGGCCGCGCCTCGGGCCGCGGCCCCGCTCCGGCCGGCCCCGCCCCGACCGGCCCCCGCGCGCCGTCGTCCATAGACTGCGCCGTATGTCGCTGCAGGACCGTTCCCGCTTCGAGCCCGCCGAGGTCGAGCCCCGCATCACCGCCGCCTGGCTCGGCTCCGGGCTCGTGCATCCACCCGCGGAGGGGACGGCGGCCGAGAACTTCTCGATGGCGATCCCGCCGCCGAACGTCACGGGTGCGCTGCACATGGGCCACGCGCTCAACGGGTCGATCCAGGACACGCTCGCGCGCTGGCATCGCATGCACGGGCGCCGCACCCGCTGGATCCTCGGCACCGATCATGCGGGCATCGCGACGCAGACCCAGGTCGAGAAGCTCCTGAAGTCCGAGGGCTCCGGCCGCGAGGAGATCGGCCGCGAGGCGTTCACCGAGCGCGTCTGGGAGTGGCGGGCCCAGTACGGCGGGACGATCGTCGAGCAGTTCAAGCGCCTCGGCGCGACGTGCGACTTCGAGGCCGAGCGCTTCACCCTCGACGAGGGCTACGTCGAGGCGGTCCTCACCGTCTTCGTCCGGCTCTACGAGAAGGGCCTCATCTACCGCGACAACTACATGGTCAACTGGGACCCGGGCAGCCGCTCGGCGATCAGCGACCTCGAGGTCGAGGAGCGCGAGGTCACCGACACGCTCTTCGCGATCGCCTACCCGCTCACCGACGGCAGCGGCGAGGTCGTCGTGGCGACCGTCCGGCCGGAGACGATGCTCGCCGACACCGCCGTCGCGGTGAACCCCGACGACGAGCGCTACACGCACCTCATCGGCAAGAGCGTGACGCTGCCGCTCGTCGGCCGCGAGCTGCCGATCATCGCCGACGAGTACGTGAAGACCGACTTCGGCACGGGCTGCCTGAAGATCACGCCGGGTCACGACCCCAACGACTTCGAGATCGGGCGCCGCCACGGGCTCGACGAGCTGAGCGTCATCGGCGAGGACGGCTGCATGCTGCCCGAGGCGGGGGAGGCCTACGCCGGCCTGTCCGCCGCCGACGCCCAGCGGAAGGTCGTCGAGGACCTCCGCGCGCTCGGCGCCCTCCGCGCCGAGGACCCCTACACGCACACCGTCCCGTTCAGCCACCGCTCGGGCTCCCGCATCGAGCCGCTCGTCTCGCTGCAGTGGTTCATGCGGATGGACGAGCTCGCTGCGCCCGCCCGGCAGGTCGTCGCCGACGGCCGCGTCCGCATCCACCCGGAGTCCCAGCGCCGCCGCTACGACGAGTGGCTCGCGAACATCCGCCCGTGGTGCATCTCCCGCCAGCTGTGGTGGGGCCACCAGATCCCCGTCTGGTACCGAGGAACCCCGCCCACCCAGGAGACGTACGTCGGCATGACGGCGCCCGAGGGGGACGGCTGGACGCGCGACCCCGACGTCCTCGACACGTGGTTCAGCTCGGCGCTGTGGCCGTTCGCGACGCTCGGCTGGCCGCGCGAGACGCCGGAGCTGCAGGCGTTCTACCCGACCGACGTCATGTCGACGGGCCGCGACATCCTCTTCCTGTGGGTCGCCCGCATGGTGATGATGGGCCTCGAGTTCACCGGCGAGGTCCCGTTCACCGACGTCTACAACCACTCCGTCATCCAGGCGCCCGACGGCCGCCGGATGAGCAAGTCGCTTGGCACCGGCATCGACCCGCTGGCGCTCATCGACGGCGGCCCGCGCCCGCCGGTCTTCGCGAAGCGGCCCGGGGACGATCCCGGCGAGTTCCCCGCCTACGGCGCCGACGCCGTCCGCTTCGGGCTGCTCGCCATGTCCTCCACGCAGGACGTCCGCTTCAACGAGGAGAAGATCGCCCAGGGCCGTGCGCTCGGGAACAAGCTCTTCAACGCCACGCGGTTCGCGCTCCTGAAGGTCGAGGGGATCGACGCCGCCGTGCTGAGCGGCGGCCCCGGCGCGGAGGCCGCGCGAGCGCCGGAGGACCGCTGGATCCTCAGCCGCCTGCAGGCGATCAAGGCCGAGGCGGCGCAGCGGATCGGCGAGTTCGACTTCTCGAAGCTCTCGCTCGCGCTGTACGACTTCGTCTACGGGGAGCTCTGCGACTGGTACCTCGAGCTCATCAAGGCCCGCGAGGTCGACGCGGACCTCGCCGCGACGCTCCTGCACGTCCTGCGCGAGACGATCGCGCTCGTGCACCCGGTCATGCCGTTCGTCACCGAGGATCTGTGGGCCGAGCTGCCCGGCCACGACGGCGGGCTGCTCGCCGAGGCGTCGCTCCCTGCCGCGGACGCCGCGCTCCGCGACGACGCGGCCGAGGCGCAGGTGTCGGCGCTCATCGAGGCCGTCACGACCGTCCGCTCGTGGCGGGGGGACGCGGGCGTCGCCGCCGGCGCGATCCTCGACGCGCGGCTCACCGGCGACGGCTACGGCGAGACCACCGCGCTGCTCGCGCGCCTCGCGCGGCTCGACCTCGACCAGCCCGCGGACGCGGCCGGCGCGGCGACGATCGTCATCCCGGGCGGGACCGTCGAGATCCTCGCGTCGGGCGCGTTCGACCCGTCCGAGGCCGCCGCGAAGACCGAGGCGCAGATCGCCGACCTGCAGAAGGAGATCGCCCGCGCCCGCGGCAAGCTCGGCAACGACGGGTTCGTCGCGAAGGCCCCGGCCGCCGTCGTCGACGCCGAGCGCGCGAAGCTCGAGCGGCTCGAGGCCGAGGTTGCGACCCTCCGGGCGCAGCTCCCCGAGGGCGCCGCGTGACCCTGCGCTCCGCCGGCGCGAGCCCGAGCATCGAGGAGGCCGAGGCGCACCTGCTCGGCCTTGAGCTCTTCGGCATGCGCTTCGGGACGGGGCGCATGCGGCGCCTGCTCGCCGGCCTCGGCGACCCGCAGCAGCGCTTCGCCTCCGTCCACGTGGTCGGCTCGAACGGCAAGTCGTCGACGACGCGGATGATCGCCGCGCTCCTCGCCCGCCACGGGCGACGGACGGGCGCCTACCTCTCGCCGCACCTCGTCCGCTTCGGCGAGCGGATCCTCGTCGACGGGGAGGACCTCGGGGACGCGGAGTTCGCCGCCGCGATCGGGCGCGCCGCGGCGGCCGCCGCGGAGGTCGACGCCGACGCCGCCGCCGACGACCACATCACGCAGTTCGAGCTCCTCACCGCCGCGGCGCTCGACGAGCTCGCCCGCGCGGACGTCGACGTCGCCGTCGTCGAGGCCGGCCTCGGCGGGCGGTACGACGCGACGAACGTCCTGCCCTCCGCGGTCCAGGTCCTGACGAACGTCGGCCTCGAGCACACCCGCTGGCTCGGGCCGACGATCGCCGACATCGCGGCGGAGAAGCTCGACGTCGTGCAGCCGGGGGCGACGCTCGTCGTCGCCCGCAGCCTGCACCGCGACGCGCTCACCGTCGCCGAGGCGGTCTGCGCCGAGCGCGGCGCGACCCTCGTCCTCGCGCCCGACACGCCCCCCGTCCCGGTCGACCTGCGCGCCGGCGGCACCTTCCAGCGCGCGAACTTCCCGCTCGCCTGCGCGGCGGCCCGCGCCTTCCTCCGGCACGACCTCGATCCCGGCGCCGTGCGCGCGGCGGCGGCGACGACGCTCGTCCCGGGCCGCTGGCAGCGGATCGACACCGGACCGGACACGATCCTCGACGGCGCGCACAACCCCGCGGGGTTCGCGGTGCTCGCCGAGACGCTGCGCGAGGTCCTCGGGGGGCGACGGCTCGTCGCGGTGCTCTCGATCCTCGACGACAAGGACGCGGCGGCGATGCTGCGCGAGCTGCTCCCGCTCTGCGCCGAGGTCGTCTGCACCCACAGCGCGAACCCGCGGGCGCTGCCGCCGTCGACGCTGCAGTCCCTCGCCGCGCAGCTCGGCTGGCCGATCACGCGACTGGAGAGCGACCCGCCGCGGGCGCTCGCCCTCGCCCGCGAGCTCGCCGGGCCCGACGGGCTCGCGCTCGCCACGGGCTCGCTGTACCTCATCGCCGACCTCCTGCGGCCGGCCGACGGCCGGAGGGCCTCCAGCCTGTGATGAACGACGACGACGGCCCCTCGGTCCTGCTCATGATCGTCGGCGTGGCGGTCATCGTGGCGCTCGTGATCCTCGTGTTCTTCGCCGCGGGCTACCTCTTCGGACGGCAGTACCTGTAGGCGTGGGCGGGCGCCGGACACGCGCGCTCGGAGCGCTCGCCGCGATCGTCGCGGGCGGCGCCGTGGCGACGGTCCTCGCGCCGCCGTCCGCCGCGCAGGCCCCGGCGGCGACGAGCGGGTTCCTCGTCGCCTCGCGGAACGAGACGGGGTACGTCGCGCTCGGGATCTTCGGGCAGACGCCGGGGTCGACGGCGCGGTTCTTCGAACGCGAGGGGACGGGGGAGGCCGCCCTCGGCGCGCCCGTGACCGTCGACAGCCGCGGCTTCGCGCCGTTGTCGCGGGCGGTCACGTGGCGCTGCGACCGCCCGGTGCGGAGCTTCACGGCGACGGTGACGACGCCCGCGGGCCAGGTGCTCACGGCCGACACCGACATCCGCACGCCCTCGTGCCGCAGCCGCCTCGCCGTGACGGCCCCCCGTCACGTCGCCCGGGGCGCGCTCGTGCGCGTGCGCGTCGTCGACACCTGGAGCCTCGGCGGGGACCCGGTCCGCGTGTGCGTCTCGGGCGCCGGGCTGACCCACCGGTGCCGGACGACGGCGCTCGTCGCCGGGCGCCGCGGCGTGCGGCTGCGGGTCCGCCCGCCGCGGGACGGCGAGGTGCGCGTCGCCGTCGCGCTCGCCGGCCACCGCACCGTCCTGACAACCGCGTCCGGGACCGCGAAGCCCCGCGCCCGCACGACCGGGCCGGTCCTGCTCACGACCGGCGACTCGACGATCGAGGGCATCGACAGCGTCCTCGAGGACGACTTCGGCTCGGCCGCCCGCGTGCGCACCGAGTCGGCGCCCGGCACCGAGCTCAGCGGCTTCGGCGGCGCGGGGTGGACGCGGCGGGCCGCCTCGCAGGTCCGCCGCCTGCACCCCCGCGTGACCGTCCTCTCGCTCGGGGCGAACGAGGGATTCGGGAACGCGCTCCCCGACGGCCGGACCGTCGACTGCTGCGGGGACGAGTGGGTCGGCGAGCTCGCGCGGCGCCAGCGCGCGCTCATGCGCACGTTCCTCCAGCACGGTCGCGGCCGGGTCGTCTGGATCCTGCTGCCCGCGGCGCGGTCGGCCGCGAAGTCCGCGGTCATCGACGCGGCCGACCGGGGCGTCATCGCCGCCGCGAAGGGGCTGCCCGGCGTCCACCTCGTCGACCTGCGGCCGCTCTTCTCGCCGGACGGCCGGTTCCACCAGACGATCGAGTCCGGCGGGCGCACCGTCGACGTCCGTGCGCCCGACGGGGTGCACCTGAGCGCCGCGGGCCAGGCGCTCGCCGCCGAGGCGGTCCGCTCGCTCATCGTGCGCGAGGGGCTGCTCGACACGCCGTGAGTGAACGGTGCCTCCCGCCTCGACGCCGCCTCAGGCTCTAGAGTCCCCCGCTGTGACGCACCTCGCAGTGTTCGGCATCAGCAGCGGCGGCCTCAACACGGCCGTGAAGCTGCTCATCCTGTTCCTCGTCGTGATCTGGCTCGCGCTGGTGTACTACACGTACGCCGACGCCCGCCGGCGGATCGCCGATCCGATGCTCATCGGCTGCGCGACGCTCGCGAGCTTCTTCCCGTACGTCGGCACGATCATCTACATGATCGTCCGCCCGGCGGAGTACCTCGACGACATCCGCGAGCGTGAGCTCGAGATGCAGGCCGCCGAGGCACGCATCCAGCGCCTGGACTACTTCCTGTGCCCGCACTGCGACTACCAGGTCGAGAAGGACTTCATCCGCTGCCCGAACTGCACGCGGAAGCTCAAGGATCCCTGCGTCACCTGCGCGAAGCCCCTCGACCCCGAGTGGCGCCTGTGCCCGTATTGCGAGACCGAGGTCGTGCACGCCGAGGGCCCGCGGCGGCGGCGCCGCCGCCGCTCCGAGGAGGGCGACACCTCCTCCGGGCCGCCCGTCGAGGCCTAGCCTCTCGCGGCCGCCGCTGCCCGTCCTGAGCGGCGCCGGCGGAGGACCCTGAGCCAAGACGCACCGCGGACGCCCCGTCCGTAGCATCCGCGACCTCATGGAACAGACCCTCATCCTCGTCAAGCCCGACGCCTTCGCCCGCGGACTCACCGGTGAGATCCTCTCCCGGTTCGAGCGCAAGGGCCTGAAGATCACGGCGCTGAAGCTCATCCACACGCCCCGCGAGACGGCGGAGACCCACTACGCCGAGCACGCCGAGCGGCCGTTCTTCGGTGAGCTCGTCGACTTCATCGTCTCCGGCCCGCTCGTCGCCCTCATCCTCGAGGGCCAGGACGCGATCAAGGCCGCGCGCCAGCTCATCGGCGCGACGAACCCGCTCGAGGCCGCCACGGGCTCGATCCGCGGCGACTTCGCGATCGAGATCGGCACGAACATGGTGCACGGGTCCGACTCGCCGGAGTCGGCCGCCCGTGAGATCGGCGTCTGGTTCCCCGAGCTTTAGGCGCCCGGCGAGCCCCATCGCGACGTCCCGCGCCACCTGACGCGACCCGCGTGGAGCTCGCCGACCTCATCGCCGCGAAGGCCCGGGCGAGCACCGACCCGCTCGTCCTGGCCTCCGCCTCGCCGCAGCGACGGGCGATCCTCGAGCAGCTGGGCGTGCCCTTCGAGGTGCGCCCGGCCGACGTGCAGGAGGCGGCCGCCGGCGAGCCCGAGGCCGTCGCGCGCGACAACGCCCTGCTGAAGGCGACCGTCGTCGCCGGCCTCTGCCCGGACCGGACGGTCCTCGGCGTCGACACCATCGTCACGCTCGACGGCGAGATCTTCGGCAAGCCCGCAACCCCGGAGGCGGCGGCCGCGACGCTCCTGCGCCTCCAGGGCCGCGAGCACGCCGTCCTCAGCGGCATCGCCGTCGCGGTGGGGACCCCGGGGGACGTCCCGCGCGCCCGGGTGCAGCAGACGCTGGTCCGCTTCGCGCCGCTCACGACGGCGCAGATCGCGGGCTACGTCGCGACCGGCGAGTGGCGCGGCCGGGCCGGCGCCTACGCGATCCAGGGTCGCGGCGCCGCGATCGTCGAGGAGATCCATGGCGACTACCTGAACGTCGTCGGCCTCCCGGTGCCGGCGCTGCGGGCGCTTCTGCCAGGCCTGCTGGGCGTCTGACACGCCGTCAGCGCGAATTGCAGCGACATTTCGGCGGTGCAAGTCCACGGCCACGGGCCTGAGGGACGCGGTGCCCCGCTAGAGTGGGCGCCGGACGTGGGCACGCATCCGTCGCGCCGACGTCCCTTTTTCTGCGCGCATGGGCATGTTCTCCTACCTCACCGGATTCGGCGGCCGCGACATGGCTGTCGATCTCGGCACCGCCAACACGCTGGTCTACGTCCGCGGGCGGGGCATCGTGCTGAGCGAGCCGTCCGTCGTCGCGATCGACTCGCGCACGGGGGAGGTCCACGCCGTGGGCATCGAGGCCAAGCGCATGCTCGGCCGCACCCCGGGCACGATCCAGGCGATCCGGCCCCTGAAGGACGGCGTCATCGCCGACTTCGACGTGACGGAGGAGATGCTCCGGCACTTCATCCAGAAGGTGCACCAGAACCGCTTCGCGCACCCGCGCGTCGTCGTCTGCGTCCCCTCGGGCGTCACCGGCGTCGAGAAGCGCGCCGTCGAGGAGGCCTGCCTCTCCGCCGGCGCCCGCCAGGCCTACCTCATCGAGGAGCCGATGGCCGCCGCGATCGGCGCCGGGCTGCCTGTCGGCGAGCCGACCGGCTCGATGGTCGTCGACATCGGCGGCGGCACGAGCGAGGTCGCCGTCATCTCCCTCGGCGGCATCGTCGTCAGCCAGTCGATCCGCGTCGGCGGCGACGAGCTCGACGACGCGATCATCAACTACGCAAAACGCGAGTACAAGCTCCTGATCGGTCAGCAGACCGCGGAGGAGGTGAAGCTCGAGATCGGCTCCGCCTACCCCATGGAGGAGGAGGTGCAGGCCGAGATCCGCGGGCGCGACATGGTGTCGGGCCTCCCGAAGACCGTCGTCCTGACGAGCGAGGAGATCCGCCAGGCGCTCGAGGAGCCCCTGTCGCAGATCATCGACGCCGTCAAGGAGACGCTCGACCGCACGCCGCCCGAGCTCGCCTCGGACATCATGGATCGCGGCATCATGCTCGCGGGCGGCGGCTCCCTCCTGATGGGCCTGGACGAGCGCCTGCGCGAGGAGACGCAGATGCCCGCTCACCTCGCCGAATCACCCCTGACCTGCGTCGCGGTCGGCTCCGGACGATCTCTCGAGGAGTTCGAGGTCATCCACCGCGCCAACAAGACCTCTCGTGGCCGGACGAAGCGGCGCTACTGATGGGCCGGGGCGTCATCATCGGTCGCCCCCGCTGCGACCCACGCCCCGCTCCGGAGTACTTCTCTAGGTGTATGACCGTAAGACGATCCGCCGCCGGCGCGCCGTCCTCGCGCTGCTGGTCGTCAGCTCCGTCGTCCTGCTGACCGCGTCCTTCGGCGGCAACGGTGGCGTGGGCTCCGTCCAGCGCGGGGTCTTCGAGATCGTCTCGCCGATCCAGGACGTCGCCAGCCGCTCGCTGAAGCCGTTCCGCGACCTCTTCGGCTGGTTCGGGGACACGTGGCACGCGAAGGGCGACAACAAGACGCTCGTGAAGACACGTGACCAGCTGCGCGAGCAGAACGGCTCGCTCCAGGCCGAGGTGCGCAAGCTCAAGGAGCAGTACGGGATCAACCGGGTCATCGCGACCGCGAACATCGGGAATCTCGGCCCGGTCGAGGCGCGCGTCGTCGTCGCCTCGCCGACCCTGCTGTTCCAGAAGGTCACGATCAACAAGGGCGCGGGGGACGGCGTCCGCAGCGGCCAGCCGGTCGTCACGGCCGGCGGGCTCGTCGGCAAGGTCGACGTCGTCGTCGGCGGCTCGGCGACGGTCACGCTCATCACCGACCCGCGCTTCGGCGCCGGCGTCCGCCTCGCCCAGTCCGGCATCACCGGCACGATGACGGCGTCCGGCGGCGACCCCGAGGACCTCATCGTCGCGACGACGAAGCAGAACGCGCCGGTGTCGGTCGGCTCGACGGTCGTCACGCGGGGGACGAGCACCGACGTGCGGCTGCCCTCGCTCTTCCCGCCGGACATCCCGATCGGCAAGGTCACGACGGTCGACGACGCGGGCACCGACACCCAGCGCGTCCACGTCAAGCCGTTCGTCGACGTGCGCAACCTCGACCACGTCATGGTCCTCACCCGCGACGCCGCCACGGTCCCGTGAATCCGTACGCCGCCCCCGTCGCCGGCCGCCTGACCATCCTCGGCTTCGTCGTCTGCATCGTCCAGCTCGCCGCCGTCTCGCAGCTCGACTTCTTCGGCGCCCACGCCGACCTCGTCCCGCTCGTCGTCGCGATGACGGGTCTCCTGCTCGGCTCGCTGCCCGGGGCCGTGCTCGGCTTCGCCTGCGGCTTCTTCGTCGACTGCGCCCTCATCCAGACGATGGGCCTCTCGTCGCTGCTCTACCTCGCAGTGGGGTACGGCGCGGGCCGCCTGCGCGAGGTCCGCGACCCCCAGGCCGCCGCGGTCCCCGCGGTCGTCGGCGGCGCCGCCACGACGGTCGTCACCGTCGGCTACGCGCTCATGCAGTTCATGCTCGGCACGCCGATCAGGGTCACGGGGCTGCTCGTCGGGCAGATCTTCGTCACGATCCTGGTCAATACCCTGCTCTCACTGCCCGTGTACGCCGCGGTCAGGCGCTGGCTGCTCCCGGTCATGCCGGACGACCCGCGCCGGCGCCGCCGCCGCGCCCAGACGACCCGCCTCTCGCCGCTCTCCCGGGCCTGAGGCCCCGAGACCGTGATCGACCCCGTCTCCCCAGACCACCGCCCGCCCGTCTCGCCCCAGCTGGCGCTGCGCGTCGCGGCGCTCGGGGTCGTGGCGTGCGTGCTCTTCGCGGTCATCTTCTTCCGGCTCTGGTACCTCCAGGTCCTCTCCGGCGACCAGTACCTCGCCCAGGCGCAGACGAACAAGGTCCGCGTCGAGCCGCTGCCCGCGCCCCGCGGGGCGATCGTCGACCGGGACGGCGAGCCGATCGTCGAGAACCGCCTGGCGATCGTCGTGAAGCTCAAGCCCGAGTCGCTGCCCGTGAGCGAGAAGAAGGCCGCCGCGCTGTACGGCGACGCGGTCATCGCCCGCTCCAAGCGCGCGAAGGGCAGGCAGGGCCCGCCGATCGTCATCCCCGCGACCCCGCCGGATCTCCAGGGCCGCTTCGCCCGGCTCTCGCGCACGCTCCAGGTCAAGACGCGCGACATCCAGTCGTTCGTCATCCGCGGCCTGTTCCTCGCCGGGTACGCGCCGGTGACGATCAAGACCGACGTGTCCGAGGACGTGCGCACGTACATTGCCGAGCGCCAGGACGAGTTCCCCGGCGTGTCGGTCGAGACGACGTTCCTGCGCCAGTACCCGGACCGCACGCTCGCCGCCCAGCTGCTCGGCACCGCGAGCCAGATCTCCCCGGACGAGCTGAAGACGAAGGAGTTCGAGGGCGTGCCCGCCGGCAGCATCGTCGGCCAGAGCGGCATCGAGCGCACCTACGACCAGTACCTCCGCGGCCGCGACGGCAAGGAGCGCCTGCTCGTGGACGCGCAGGGCAACCCCCGCGGTGAGGGCGTCACCGTCCCGCCGAAGCCGGGCAGCGACCTGCAGCTCACGCTCTCGCTCAAGCTCCAGCGGGCGGGGCAGACCGCGTACGGGAACGTCGCCGGCCCGAACCCCGGCGCCTTCGTCGCGCTCGACCCGCGCAACGGCGACGTCCTGGCCATGGGGTCCTTCCCGACCTTCGACCCGAACGTCCTCGTCGGCAACATCTCGCAGAAGAAGTACGACGCGATCTTCAACCAGGGGACGACGCCGCAGTTCAACCGGGTCATCGGCGCGCACTACGCGACGGGCTCGACGTTCAAGCCGATCACGGCGATCGCCGCGCTCGAGTCGGGGAAGATCACCACGACCGAGAAGATCGACGACACGGGCTGCATCAAGATCGGGATCCAGCAGCGGTGCAACGCGAAGCACGAGGTCTTCGGGCCCGTCGACATGCAGAACGCGATCCGGGTCTCGTCCGACATCTACTTCTACACGCTCGGCGAGCGGACGAACGCCGGCCCCGATGCGCCCCACGGCGGCCCGATCCAGGCCGTCGCCCGCCGGTTCGGCTTCGAGCACACGACGGGCATCGACCTGCCCGGCGAGGCGAAGGGCCTCGTGCCCGACCCGGCCTGGCGCACCCGCGTTGGCCAGGAGGAGACGGCCTGTCGCAGGAAGAAGCACATCCCGGACAACGCATCCGGGCCGGCCGCCGCGGCGGGCGGGTGTGGCATCTCCGACCGCCGCCCGTGGTCGATCGGCGACAACGTCTCGCTGTCCATCGGCCAGGGCGACCTGCAGGCCACGCCGCTGCAGGTCGCGGTGGCCTACGCGGGCATCGCGGAGGGGGGCCGGGTCCCGACCCCGCGCCTCGGCGCCGCCGTCCTCGACGACAAGGGCCTGCCCCTCCAGAAGCTCCCGCCGAGCGGCGCCCGGCGCGTGAAGCTCGATCCCAGCTACCGTGACACGATCATGGCCGGTCTCCACGACGCCGCGAGCGCGCCCGGCGGTACCTCGACCGCGGTCTTCGCCGGGTGGAACCAGAGCCGCTTCCCGATCTACGGCAAGACCGGCACCGCTCAGGTCGCCGCCCAGCCGAACGACCAGTCCTGGTACGTCGCGTACTCCTACGACGGCCCGGACCACAAGCGCCCGATCGTCGTCGCCGTCACCGTCGAGAACGGCGGCTTCGGCGCCGCGAAGGCCGCCCCGATCGCCTGCCGGATCCTGAAGGCGTGGTTCGGGAAGGGCGCGAACGTCGGCGCCACCTGCGTGCCGGGGAGCAACGCCTCGCTGTGAGCACCGTCCCGTCCGTCACCGAGCCCCGCCGCTCGCGGACCTCCCGGGTCGGCGGGAGCGCCGCCGCGCCCCCGCGACGCCCGCTGAGCCTCGTGCTGCCGTTCGACCCGGTGCTCGCGCTCGCGACCCTCGGGATCTGCGCCTGCTCGCTCGTGACGCTCCACACGGTCAGCGCGCGCGGGCTGCCGGACGGCTACTACATGAAGCGCCAGGCGATCTACTTCGCCGTCGGACTGCTCTTCGCCGCGGTCCTCACCCGGATCGACTACTCACGGCTGCGGGAGCTGAAGTACGGCTTCTACGGCTTCATCATCCTGTCGGTCGTCGCGGTGAAGTTCGCCGGCAACGACGCGCTCGGCGCGCGCCGCGCGATCCAGCTCCCCTTCTTCTCCTTCCAGGCCTCCGAGCTCGGGAAGATCCTGCTCGTCGTGGCCCTGGCGGGGTTCCTCGTGGACCGCGCCCGGGCGCTGCACGCCCCGTCGACGACCGTGCGCCTGCTGGCGCTCGCCGGGGTCCCGGCGGGGCTCGTGATGATCCAGCCCGACCTCGGCTCGTCGATGGTCTACGGCGCGATCGTCCTCGCCCTCCTGTTCATCGCGGGCATCCCCGGCCGCTACTTCGCGGCGATGGGGGCGTGCTTCGCGATCCTCATCACCGGGGTGGTCGTCGTCGCGCCGATGGCGGGCGTGACGGTCCTCCACAGCTACCAGACCAACCGCCTGACGGCCTTCCTGCACCCCAACGACAACAACAGCGACATCGCGTACCAGCAGACGCAGTCGCGGGTGGCCATCGGCTCCGGTGAGAAGACCGGCCGCGGCGACCGGGCCACCCAGACCTCCTACAACTTCCTCCCGGAGCACCACACCGACTTCATCTTCTCGGTGGTCGGCGAGCGCTGGGGCTTCATGGGCGCCGCGCTGGTGCTCTCGCTGTACTCCCTGCTCATCTGGCGGGGCCTACGGGCGCTGACGGTGGCGAAGAACCTCTACGGCGCGCTGATCGCCGGCGGCATCACCGCGATGCTGCTCTTCCAGGTCTTCATCAACGTCGGCATGACCGTGGGAATCATGCCGATCACCGGGATCCCCCTCCCGCTCATGAGCTACGGGGGCTCATCGGTGATCACCACCTTCCTGGCCATCGGCCTGCTGCAGTCGGTCTACGCGCAAGGGCGCGCCTCCACTGCCGGCAAGGGCCGAGTGCTGGGCTTTTAGTTTGAGAGAGTGAGAAAGCCTTGAGAAAGCAAGTGCTGGTCAGCGTGGACCGGGCCGAGACCCGGATCGCGCTGCTGGAGGCCACCGGAGAGGTGGCCGCGAACGGCGGCGGCGGTCGCCGCGGAGGCGGGCGCGGAGCCCGCGCCAAGCCGCCGACGAACCGCGTGGAGGGCTACCGCGTCGCCGAGCTGTACTTCGAGCGCCGGGGCAACCGCTCCATCGTCGGCAACATCTACAAGGGCAAGGTCGACAACGTCCTGCCCGGGCTCGAGGCGGCGTTCGTCGACATCGGGCTCGACAAGAACGGCTTCCTCCACGTCGACGAGATCGTCCTCCCGGGCGTCGAGACGGTGCGCCGCGGCCGGGGTCGCGACGACGGCGGCAAGAAGATCTCCGACCTCCTCAAGCCGGGGCAGGAGATCGTCGTGCAGGTCGTCAAGGACCCGCTGAAGTCCAAGGGCGCGCGGCTGAGCATGGACCTCACGGTCGCCGGCCGCTACATGGTCTACACGCCCACCGGCGAGGGCGTGGGCGTCTCCAAGCGCCTCGACGACAAGGAGCGCGAGCGGCTGCGCAAGGAGGCCAAGGGCCTCGACCTCGGCGGTGGCGGCGCGATCGTCCGCACCGCCGCGCACGGGGCGACCCGCGCCGACTTCGAGCGCGAGCTGCAGTACCTCTTCAAGCTCCACGAGGTCCTCCAGTCGCGCGTCGACACGACGCCGGCGCCGGGCCTCGTCTTCCAGGAGGCCGACCTCTCCGTCCGCGTCGTGCGCGACATCTTCGCCGCCGACTTCGAGCGGGCGATCGTCGACGACGAGGGCCAGTACCAGCGTCTCGTCTCGTTCTTCTCGCGGACCGCCCCCGAGCTCGTCGAGCGCGTCGAGCTGTGGCAGGAGTCCACGCCGCTGTTCGAGACGACCGGCGTCGACGAGGTCATCGACGGCCTCATGTCCAAGCGCGTGGACCTGCCGTCCGGCGGCTACCTGCTCATCGACTACGCCGAGGCCGGCACGGTCATCGACGTGAACTCCGGCTCCTACGTCGGCCGCGGCAAGCAGGCCCGCCTGGAGGACGTCATCACGAAGACGAACCTCGAGGCCGCCGAGGAGGTCGTCAACCAGCTGCGCCTGCGCGACATCGGCGGCATCATCGTCATCGACTTCATCGACATGGCCCGCGCCCGCAACCGCGATGCGGTCCTGAAGACGCTGCGCAAGTCGCTCGACGAGGACCGCACGAAGACCTTCACCGCGGAGATCTCGCGCCTCGGGCTCGTCGAGATGACGCGCCAGAACGTCACCGAGGGCGTGCGGGAGATCATGTCCCGCACCTGCCCGACGTGCGACGGCGAGGGCGTCATCCGCTCGGAGGAGACGATCGCGATCGACATCGAGCGCAAGCTCCGCGAGGTCGCGCTGCGCGCCCCGCGCGACGTCGAGGCGTTCCTCGTCCGCGTGCACCCGGGCGTCAGCGCCCAGTTCACCGGCCACGGCGCCCGCGTCCTGCACGCGCTGGAGAACGAGACCGGCAAGCTCTTCCACTTCACCGGCAGCGAGGGGCTGAAGCTCGGCCACTTCGACGTCGTCCTCGAGGGCTCCAAGGACGAGGTCTCCGAGGAGGCGATCCCGTTCGACGTCGGGGACGAGGTCCTCGTCAACATCGTCGAGCCGCACATGTACAACGTCGACGACGCCGTGGCGAAGGTCGACGGGTACATCATCAGCGTCGTCGGGGGCGGCTCGTTCGTCGGTCAGAAGCACCTCGTGCGCATCGAGGACGCCGGCCGCACGGCCGCGTCGGCGGTGCTCGTGGGGGAGGACGGCGAGGTCATCGAGGCGCCGGACCGCGTCTCCGGGGCCGATGGCGTAGAATCGAAGCCTCGGCGCCGTGGCCGCAGAGGCGGACGGCGCCGTTCGGCTGCCGCGGCCAGTGCGGCGCCTGACCCCACTTCCTCGGAGTAAGCAGAACATGTACGCGATCGTCAAGACCGGTGGAAAGCAGTACCGCGTCGAGCCCGGCCAGAAGCTCCTCGTCGAGCGCCTGCCCGTGGAGGCCGGTGGCTCGGTCGATCTCGAGCCGCTGCTCTTCTCCGGCGACACCACCGTGTTCGACAAGGACGGGCTGGCGAAGGTCAAGGTCGGCGCCACCGTCGTCGAGCATCTCCGTGGCCCCAAGCTCACGGTCTTCAAGTTCAAGCCGAAGCGCGGCTACAAGCGCAAGACGGGTCACCGCCAGGAGCTGACCCGTATCGAGATCACCACCATCACCGCAGGGAGCTGACTGACACATGGCACACAAGAAGGGCCTCGGCTCCTCCCGCAACGGTCGCGACTCCAACGCGCAGCGCCTCGGGGTGAAGAAGTTCGCCGGTGAGATCGTCACCGGCGGCGAGATCATCGTGCGTCAGCGCGGCACCCGCTTCAAGCCGGGCGCCGGCGTCGGCATCGGCAAGGACGACACGCTCTTCGTGAAGGAGCCCGGCACCCTCTCGTTCGTCGAGAACCGCCGCGGCCGCGTCGTGAGCGTCATCCCCGCCGAGAGCGCCGAGTAGCAGCTGTGTCGCGATCCCGGGCCCTCCTCGTCGCGCGACTCATCGCCGCGGGCCGGGTGGCCTTCGGGGTCGCACTCGTCGCCAAGCCGGAGCAGACGACGCGCCGCTGGCTCGGCGGCAGCGCCGCCACGGCCGGCACCCAGGCCGCCGTCCGCGGCCTCGGCATCCGCGACCTGCTGCTCGGGGCGATCACGCTCCACACGCTGAACCACCCGCAGGTCGGGCCCCGCTGGGTCGCGACCTGCGCCGTCGCCGACTCCGTCGACCTCTTCGCGACCGTCGCCGCCCGCGACGAGCTGCCGTCGAGCGGCGTGGCCGGGACGGTCGCCCTCGCCGGCGGCACCGCCGCCGTCAGCGTCGCGATCGCCGGCGTCCTCCGGCGGACGGCGCCGCCCCTCGAGGCCTGACCCGCGCCCGGCGGCCCGGCCGCCGGCCTGCAGCACCCGTGTACGTCGGCGTCGCCCGCACCGATCACCCCGAGGCCCGGGAGATCGTGCCGTCGGCCCACTGCGTCCAGCGCTTCCGCCGCCGCATGCCGATCCGCACCGCCGGCATCGCCCCGGTCGCGCGGGTCCTCCTCGACGTGCTCGAGGCCACCGACGTGTCCGGCTGGCCGCCCGGCTGGGCCGTGAGCGACCGGCCGACCGGTCCGGGGACCCTGTGGGCCGTCACGGGCGACCTCGCCTTCCCGCTCGCCCCGTCGGGAACACCCGGCCGCTGGGTCGCGCTGACGTGCCTGCGCCGCGGCGATTGATCCGCCAGGGGGCGGCGCCCGCAGAAGGAGACATGTCCCTGATCTCCGCCTCCGGTTCCCGCACGCTCGCCCTCGCCGGCCTCTCCGGCCTCGCCCTGCTGACGGGCTGCGGCTCCTCCGGCGGGTCGGGCAGCAGTTCGACGCCCGCCGCGTCCACGCCCGCCGCGTCCACGCCCGCCGCGGCGACCTCGACGCCGGCGGCCGCGTCCGGCGGGGCGGTGGCGATCACCTACAAGGACTACTCGATCGATCCCGCGCAGGTGACGGTGAAGGCCGGCACGAAGATCACCTGGACGAGCAAGGACGCCACCGTCCACAACGTCGTCTTCAAGGACGGCGATCCCGAGAAGTTCACCTCGAAGGACCTCAAGCAGGGCCAGTCGGCGACCTTCACCCCGACGAAGCCCGGCGTCTACAAGTACCTCTGCACCTTCCACGCCGCGAGCATGCAGGGCACGCTCACCGTCACCGGCTGACCCGCCGCAGCCGCGCCGTGCGGTCTGGTGGGGGCATATCCCCCACAAGGCCGCACGCCGGCGGGTAGGGGCCGCGCCGTGCGGTCTGGTGGGGGCATATTCCCCACAGGGCCGCACGCCGGCGGGTGGTGGGCGGCACGCCGGAGGGTGGCGGGCCGCACGCCGGAGGGTGGCGGGCCGCACGCCGGCGGGTGGTGGGCGGCACGCCGGAGGGTGGCGGGCCGGCTAGGGCGTCCCGAGGCGCCCGAGCGGCCAGTAGCGCAGCGACGCCTGGCCGATGACCCAGGCGCGCGGGATCGGGCCCCAGAAGCGGCTGTCGTCCGAGTTGCCGCGGTTGTCGCCCATGAGGAAGACGTCGCCGCGGGGGATTGTGATCGCCCGCGGGAAGTCGCACCCGTCGTCGGGCCGACACGGCAGCGTGTAGGCGTCGCGCTCGCGCACCCCGTTGCGGATGACGTGCCCGCCGCGGATGGAGATGCGGTCGCCGCCCACGGCGACGACCCGCTTCACGAACGTCGTGCTGGCTCGCCGCGGGGTCGGCGCCGGGCAGGCGCGGCCGTTGCGGTCCTGCACCCCGCAGCGCGCCGGGACCGCCTCGGCCCCCGCCGGCGGGGTGAAGACGACGACCTGACCGACCTTCGGGGCGGAGCCGAGCCGGTGCGACAGGCGGTTGACGAGGACCCGGTCGCCGACCTTGAGCGTCGGCAGCATCGACTCGCTCGGGATCCGGTACGGCTTCACCGCGTAGGCCTGGACCGAGAGGGCGAGGCCGACGGCGAGGGCGACGATCAGGACGAACTCGAACAGCTGCGCGTGGCGGCTACGGGCCGGGGCCTCGGGCATCGGGCCATCGTAGGCGGTCGGCCCCGTCAGAGGCGCAGGATGGAGTCCGCCGGGCCGGCGAGGATCCGGTCGATCGCCTCGGCCGGCATCGGGTGCGCGTAGAGGAACCCCTGCGCGAGACGGCAGCCGAGCGCGCGCAGCGCGAGCTCCTGCTCCGGCGTCTCCACGCCCTCGGCCACGACCGCGATCCCGAGGCTCTGGCCCATCGACAGCACGGCCTGGAAGATCGCGGCGTCGGGGCCGGTCTCCGCGATGCGGGGGACGAACTCACGGTCGACCTTGATGACGTCGATCGGGTACCGGCGCAGGTAGGCGAGCGACGAGTAGCCGGTGCCGAAGTCGTCCAGGGAGATCGAGACGCCGAGGCCCTTGAGCCGCTCCAGCGTCTGCGCGCTCGCCTCCGGATCGTCCATGAGGACGCTCTCGGTGATCTCGAGGAAGAGGGACGACGGGTCGATGCCGGAGCGGGCGATCGCGAGCGCGACGGTGTCGACCGTCGAGGGGTCCATGAGCTGCCGCGCCGACAGGTTGACGGCGATCGCGAGCGGCCGGCCCTCCGGGCGCGCCGCCTGCCACGTCGCGGCCTGGGTGCAGACCTCGTGCAGGACCCAGGCGCCGAGCGGGCCGATGAGCCCACCGTCCTCGGCGACGGGGATGAACTCGGCGGGGCCGAGGAGGCCGCGGGTCGGGTGCTCCCAGCGCACGAGCGCCTCGACGCCGTGGATGTGGCCGTCCTCGAGGTCGATGAGCGGCTGGTAATGGACGCGCAGCTCGTCGGCGCCGAGCGCGGAGCGCAGCTCGTTCTCCGTCCGCAGGCGGAAGAGCGCCTTGGCCCGCATGAGCTCGTCGAAGAGCTCGTAGCGGCCGCGGCCCCGCTCCTTCGCGCGGTACATCGCGGCGTCGGCCTCGCGGACCATGTCCTCGGCGAGGCGGTACTCCCCGACGGCGAGCGCGATGCCGATCGACGCGGTGACGACGTGGTCGGCGCCGTTGACGACAAACGGCCGGTCGAGCGCCTCGATCGTCCGCAGGGCGATGTGCTCGGCCTGGCCCGCGTCCCTCAGGTCGTCGCAGATGATGACGAACTCGTCGCCGCCGAAGCGGGCGACCGTGTCGCCGGGGCGCAGCGTGGTCGCCAGGCGGGTGGCCAGCGCCTGGAGCAGGTCGTCGCCCGCGGAGTGGCCGAGCGAGTCGTTGATGAACTTGAAGTGGTCGAGGTCGAGGAACAGCACCGCGACCGCGTTGCCCCGGCGGGCGCACTGCGCGAGCGCGAGGCCGAGGCGGTCGACGAAGAGGACCCGGTTGGGCAGGCCGGTGAGCGGGTCGTGCAGCGCCTGGTGGCGGATCTCCTGGGCGGCGCGGTCGCGGTCGATCGCGTTGGCGAGCAGGTGCGAGATCGTGCGCAGGAAATCGAGCTCGTCGGTGGTGGCCGTGTGGACCTCGTCCCAGAACAGGCAGATCCATCCGTAGGCGCCGCCGGGACCGGCGATCGGGACGCTCGCCCAGGCCCGCAGCCGCGGATCGGTCAGCGCGGCGGGCATGCCGTCGCGCCCGGCGATGGACCAGTCGGCGACGGTCAGGGGATCCCCCTGGGAGAGGCGCTGCGCGACGTCCGGGTGGTGCGGGAGCCGGTGGTGCAGGAGCTCCTCGGAGAACCCGTGGCCGCCGCGGACGCGGGCGGCCTCCCCGTGGGGCTCGATCTGGGTGACCAGGCCGGCGCAGCCGTCGAGGGCCCGGGCGGCCGCGGCGATCGCGACGCCCATGAGCTCGTCGACCGGCAGGCCCTCCAGGGCCTGCTGCCCGAGGTCGGAGATGATCGCCTGGCGCTCGGTGCCGCGCTCCGCCGCGCGCCGGCTCGCGCGGAGCCCTTCGCGGGCGTCGCCGAGAGCGACGGCGGCCGCCGCCACCTCCCGCTGCATCTCGTTGAACGAGTCGGCCATGTGCCCGACCTCGTCGCCGCTGCGCACGTCGATCGTGATGATCTCGGTGCTCGCCTTGGCCGCCTCCATGTCGCCGCGGGAGAGGGCGCCCATGGCCCGCGTGAGGTCGGCGACCGGCCCCCGGGCGAGGTGCCCGGCGGCGTCGGCGACCTGCGAGACGGCGTGGGCGATCATGCCCGGAAGGACGAGCCCGACGCTGACGGTGAGGATCGCGACGGCGACGAAGATGTCCTCGAGGACGGCGACGAGCGCCGGGTCGCTCGTGGCGTCCACGTGGTGCACGGCGAGGAGGTAGCCCACACCGTCGAGGACCATCACGCCGACCATCGCCCCGGTGAGCTTGGAGTGCAGCGAGTTGAAGAACGAGCGCTCGTCGCCCGCGGGCGAGGCGCGATGGTCGTGGTAGCGGCGCCACGCGTAGAGCAGCGAGCCCGAGTAGGCCATCCCGAGCGAGGCGATGACCGTCGGCAGGCCGAACTGCTGGAGCCCGAGCAGGGTCGCCGCGAGCCACACGGTGGCCGCGACGGCGCCCATCCCGACCGTCCAGCGGGGCGCGCGGTAGGGGCGCGGCATGTGTGGTGCGTTGCGGCGCAGGAGCCACACCGCGATCGACGGCATGCCGATGCCGATGAGGTAGCAGAAGTTCGCGGCGGCGATGACCCACGGCGGGTCGCCGGACATGAGGAACGCGATCGCGAGCAGGGCGGTGACGACCGTCGCGACCCAGGGGGCGTCGTGCCGGTTGCGCCGCGCGAACGCGCGAGGGAGGAGTCCGTCCTCGGAGAGCTGCGACATCGTGCGGGCGGCGCCGGCGAGCGGCTGCAGCGACCCGTGGAACATGTTCAGCACCATGAACCAGACCGCCGCGGCCTTCGCCCCGCCGGCGAGCAGGGGCGCGAACGTCGGGCCGAGCGTGTGCATGAGCTCGCCCTCCAGCCCGCCGCGTCCGATGACCCCGAGCCAGACGACGGGGATCGCGACGAAGTAGAGCGTCGCGATGGTGGCGGCGAGGTACATCGCCTTCGGGACGGTGCGGAACGGGTCCCGCGTCTCCCCGACGTGGCAGGCGGCCGCCTCGAAGGCCGGGGCGGCGAACCCGATGAGGTAGAGCCCGGCCATCGCGCTCGTGACCATCCCGAAGACGCCGTGGAAGGGAAGGTCGAGGTGGAAGCTCGTCGCCCGGGTCCAGTCGACGTGGCCGGCGAGGACCGGGACGGCGACGGACAGCAGCGCGAGGGTCACCGAGGCGCAGGCGATCGGGATCGCCACGCGCGAGGCCCAGCGGACGCCGACGAGGTTCACCGTCATGAAGGTGAGGACGATCGCGGCGGCGAGGAGCTTCACCGGGACGCCGGGCAGGTACCAGTCGTGGAGGGCGGCGCTGCTGAGCAGGGCGGTGAGCCCGCACGTCGGGATCCAGCCCCACCAGTACGACACCCCGGTGAGGTTCGCGAGGACGGGCGAGTAGGGGCGGAAGGCCTCCGCGCAGGTCGCGGAGATGCCGCCGACGCGCTCGGGCCATATGAGGACGAGCTCGATCCAGCCCGGAAGGGCCATCCAGCTGAGGATGAGCCCGGCGACGAGCAGCGGGACCGCCGCGGTGCCCTGCGTCGCGACGATGGCGCCGATGAGGAAGAGGCTCTGGTTCGAGCCGCCCATCGCGAGCGCGACGGTCCCCGCCCAGCCGAGCGTGCGCGGGTGACGCCGCGGCACGGCGGGCGGGGGAGGCACGTCGGACTGCTGCACCAGCCCGATATCGGCGGGCTTGATCCGCCGATGTAGGCCTTGGACGAATGTGTGACGGAAATCGACTGAACCCGGAACGGCGCCCGGGCCGCGTTCCCGGCGTCTACGTCCCCTGCGCCGTCGGGCGGATGAGGATCTCGTTGACGTCGACGTGGGGCGGCTGCCCGACCGCGTACATGACCGCGCGGGCGATGTCGTCGGCGTGCAGCGCGCCGTCGCCGGCGCCGTTGTCGAAGAACGGCGTGTCGACCATGCCCGGCTCGATGAGGGTCACGCGGACCCCGGTGTCGTTCAGCTCCTGGCGGGCGGACTCGCCCATCGCCGTGACCGCCCACTTCGTCGCCGAGTACAGCGACCCCGGCAGCGCCCGGCGGCCGGCGACCGAGCCGGTGAGGAGCAGGTGCCCCTTCGTCTCGGTGAGCTGGGGGATCGTCGCGCGGATCGTGAGCGCAGCGCCGTAGACGTTCGTGAGGACCATCGCCTTCCAGTGCTCGGGCGACTCGTTGAGGAAGCCCCGGCTCGCGCCGAAGCCGGCGTTCGCGAAGGCGATGTCGAGGCGGCCGAACGTGTCGACGGTCGTCTTCACGAGCGCCTCGACCTGGTCCCACTCGGTGACGTCGCAGGCGACGGCGAGCGCGTGGTCGGCCCCGCCGAGCTCGGCGGCGAGGGCCTCGAGCTTGTCGGTGGAACGGGCGGCGAGGACGACGCGGTGGCCGGCGTCGACGGCGTGGCGGGCGGTCGCGGCGCCGATGCCGGTGCTCGCGCCGGTGATGAGGAAGACCTTCTGCGGGGTGGAGGACATGCGGGTGAGGCTAGCCGCGCGCCCGAGCGTGCGACCATGGGGAGGAGCAATGCTCTACGACAAGGCCAGGATCTTCGTGCAGGGTGGTGGGGGCGGCGACGGATGCATGAGCTTCCGCCGTGAGGCCCACGTGCCCATGGGCGGCCCCGACGGGGGTGACGGCGGCCACGGGGCCGACGTCGTCTTCGTGTGCGACGACTCGGTCCGCGACCTGCAGTCCTTCAAGCGCCGCGCGCACTACAAGGGCACCCGCGGGCGCCACGGCGAGGGCGCCCAGCGCCACGGCGCCAGCGGCGAGACGCTGCTCGTGCCGGTCCCGCCCGGCACCGAGATCACCGATCTCGAGGGCACGGTCCACGACCTCATCGTCCCCGGCCGCCGCGTCGTCATCGCCCGGGGCGGCTCGGGCGGCCGCGGCAACCGCTGCTTCGTCTCGTCCACGCGCCAGGCGCCGCGCTTCGCGGAGCGCGGCCTCCCGGGTGAGGAGGGCTGGGTCGACCTGCGGCTGAAGCTCCTCGCGGACGTCGGCCTCGTGGGCGTCCCGAACGCCGGCAAGTCCTCGCTCCTCTCGCGGCTCACGCGGGCGGCGCCGAAGATCGCCGGCTATCCGTTCACGACGCTCGAGCCGATCCTCGGGACGCTCGACGGCGCCGAGCGCCAGCTCATCCTCGCCGACATCCCGGGGCTCATCGAGGGCGCGTCGGAGGGCCACGGCCTCGGCCACGAGTTCCTCGCCCACGTCGAGCGCACCCGGCTGCTCGTCCACGTCCTCGACCTCGAGCCGCTCGACGGCTCCGACCCCGAGGACAACTACCGCACGATCGAGCACGAGCTCGTGCTCCACGACCCGCGCCTCGCCGCGCTGCCGCGGATCCTCGTCCTCTCCAAGGCCGACCTCGTGAGCCCCGAGAAGGCCGAGGAGGCCCGCGCGCGCTGGCAGGCCCGCTTCGACGCCGACGTCCCGCCGCGCGAGGAGTGGGAGCCGGAGGACCCGTTCGCCGCGACCCCGGTGCTCGTCACGTCGGCCGCGACCGGCCTCGGCCTCGACGAGCTGACCCTCGCGCTCTTCCGCCGTGTCCCGCTGCTCGAGCCCGGCGAGGCCGCCGGCATCGCCGCGGGCGGCAGCGCCCCGACGGGCGACGAGCTCGACGCGCTGCCCGCGCACCAGACCTTCCGGCCGCGGGTGCGCAAGGGCTGGGAGGTCGAGCAGGGCGACGAGGAGGGCCTGTGGCGCGTCGTCGGCCCCGACGTCGAGCGGCTCATCGCCCGGCACGACATCGAGAACGAGGACGCGATGGCGCACGTCGAGCACCGCCTGCAGAAGATGGGCGTGCTGCGCGCCCTCGACGAGGCGGGCTGGGAGCCCGGCGACGACCTCGAGATCGCCGGCATCGTCTTCGAGCTCGACGCCTGAGGGAGGCACGCGCATGGCCACACGCACCGTCATCAAGCTCGGCTCGAGCACCGTCGCCGAGCCGACCGGGCATCCCCGCGTCGACGTCATCGCTCGCATCGCCACCGCGGTCGCCGCGCGCCGTGCCGCCGGCGAGGACGTCGTCGTCGTCTCCTCGGGCGCCATCGCCCACGGCATGCAGGTCATGGGCCGCACCGGCCGCAGCTCGGTCATCGAGGACCTGCAGGCCGCGAGCGCCGTCGGGCAGGGCAAGCTCTTCCGGGTCTGGGACGAGCAGCTCGCCGCCGAGGGCGTCAGGAGCGCGCAGGTGCTCCTCACGTTCTTCGACCTCATGGCGCGCACGCACTACCTCAACGCGCGGGCGACGCTCGAGCGCCTGCTCGCCTGGGGCGTCGTGCCGGTCATCAACGAGAACGACACGACGACGACCGACGAGATCTCCTTCGGGGACAACGACTTCCTCGCGGCGCAGGTCGCGGTCCTCGTCGGCGCCGACCGCCTCATCCTCCTCACCGACATCGACGGGCTCTACACCGCCGACCCGCGGCTCGACCCCGACGCGCAGCTCGTCCGCGAGGTGCACGACTTCGAGGGGCTCAGCCGGCTCGACATCGGGCACTCGACCTCACCGCTCGGCAGCGGCGGCATGCGCTCGAAGGTCGTCGCGGCCGAGATGGCGAGCGCCGCCGGTATCGTCACCGTCGTCGCGAACGGCGTCCGGCCCGGAGCACTGGACGCGGTCCTGGCGGGAGCGGAGGAGGGCACGCGGTTCGCCCCCGCCGAGGCCCGCCATTCGTCCTTCAAGCTCTGGCTGAAGTACGCGAAGCCCGCCCGGGGGACAATCGTCGTCGACGCCGGCGCCGCGAAGGCGCTGAAGACGGGCGGGACCTCGCTGCTGCCCGTCGGCATCACCGACGTCCGCGGCGAGTTCGACGCCGGGGACGCCGTCCACGTCGCCCAGGGCGCGGTCGTCATCGGCAAGGGGATCAGCAGCTACACCGCGGGCGAGCTGCGCCAGGTCGTCGGGCTGCAGAGCCCGCGGGTCCGCGAGGTGCTGCCGCGCGCCTCCGACGAGGCCGTGCACCGGGACTACTTCGTCCTCGCCTGAGCGGCGCGCGCTCAGGGCGCGGCGGGCGCGGGCGGTGCGGCCCGCGGGGTGGTCGTCGTCGACGCCGGGGACGCGGTCGTGCTCGTCGTACTCGTCGTCGTGCTCGTCCCGGTCGTCGTCGCCGGCGTGTCCGTCGTCGCCGTGCCCGTCGTCGTCGCCGGGCTCGGCGCGGGGGCGGGGGCCGACGTCGTCGACGACGTCGTCGTCGTCGTCGTGGTGCCGCCGCCCGTCGGCCAGCGGTCGCCGTCCGGGCGCCGGCGGCCGCTCGGGGAGCCGTACGGGGAGGAGGTGGGCGCGGTCGTCGTCCCCGTCGTGCGGCGCGCGCGCTGCTGCATCGCGAGCAGCGTGAGCCACTGGGCCATCGTGAGGTGCTGGCGGCTCGCGGTGGCCGGGAGGGCGGCGTGGACGGGGAGCGCGGCGGGCGCCGGGTGCGGCATCGTCGCCGGGAGCGCCGCGGCGGCGGGGAGCGTGACCGGTCCGGTGCTGCCGGCGGGGAGGTGCGCGCGGGCGCGAGAGGGGAGGCGGGAAGGCGGCGCCCCCGCGGCGGTCACGCCGGCGCCGGGCGTGGAGGCCGAGCCCGTGGCGGCGCGCAGGTGCGCGGCCGCGCGCGCGGCGGCGGTGGCAGCCGGCGAGGCGCCGGCGGGCAGGGCGCGTGCGCCGGCGGAGCCCGCGGCGATCATCGCGACCGCGGGCCGCGCCGGGGCGTGATGGCCGCCGGTGGTGACCGCGTGGTGGACGACCGGCGTGGAGACCGCTGCGACGACGGCACCGATCTTCAGCGCGGTCGCGACGACGCTCGTCCCGCCGGCGCCGATCGCGGCGCCCGCCACGCCGTCCGCGGTGGCGACGTGGCCGCCCGCGGTGAGGGCCCAGGAGATGAGGGGCGTCGGGACGATCGCGCCGACGGCGGTGCGGAGGGACGTCCGGGCGCGGCGGACGAGCTGGCGCACGGCGGGCTCGGTCATCCCGAGCTCGGCGGCGACCTGGGCGTGCGGGCGGCCCTCGACGGCGACGGCGAGGAGCGCCTCGCGCTGGCGCTCGGGCAGCGCGGCGACGCCGCGGAGCGTGCGGCGGACGACGTCGCGGCGCTCGAGGTCCTCCTCGGGCCCGGGCGTGAGGTGCAGCGCCTCCTCGAGCTCGGCGTGGTCGTAGCCGGGGCGGGCGAGCGCCGTCGAGGCGGCGTTGCGGGCGATCCGGTGCAGCCACGGGACGACGGCGCGGACCTCCGTGCCTCCCGCGAGTGCGGTCCAGGCGCTGAGGAACGTCTGCTGCAGCGCGTCGTCGACGCGCGACGGCGGCATGATCCGGCGCAGCGACCGGGCGAGGGCGGGGCGGTGGCGGTCGCAGAGGGCCTCGAACGCGCGCTCGTGGCCCGCGGCGACGAGGGCGACGAGCTTCTCGTCGCTCTGGGTGCGGAGCAGGACCGTCGAGATCGCCGGGGTGAGGATGGGGGTCATCGCGCTCGGGGGGACGCCGGGGACACGCCGAGGCCCCCGCCTGGTAGGGAACCCATCGGCAGGCGGGCCCCGGCGCTTGAGCGCGCCGGAGCCCGCCGATGCCGTGGCGGTCAGCGGTGGGCGGCCGCCTTGCGCGTGCTCTTGTGGCCCGCGTGGCGGTGGGCCTTCAGCGCCTTCGCGACGACCTTGGGCGTCACGGCCCGCTGGAGCGCCGCGGCGGGGTCGGCGGGAGCGGACGCCGGGGCGGCCGGGGCGATCGCCGGCGCGGTGTGCGGCGCGGCGACGCGGGCGAGGACGCCGAGGATCATCGTCTCCTGCTGGGCGGTGATCGTCCCGGCGGTGACGTCGGCGTCGAGGACGGGCGTCGCGATCGTGACGAGCTGCGTGCGGATCGCGTCGGCGACGGCGTGCAGCACGGTCCGCTGGCCGGCGCTGAACGACGGGCGCGAGGGCGTCGCGGGGGAGTCCGTGCGCGTGCCCGTGCCCGTGGGGGCGGCGGGCGGCGTGCCGAGGCTCGCGAACATCGCGGTGAGCTGGTCGCCCTCGGTCGGGGTGATCGTCCCGGCCGTCACGGCGTCGGAGATGACCGGCGCGGCGATCGCGGGCGCCTGGGCGCGCACGGCGCCGAAGACGTCGAACAGCGCGTGGAACAGACCGCCGAACATCGCGTGGCCGGGCATCGTGCCGGGCGCGGTGGGGGCGGTCGGGGCGGTCGGCGCGGACGGATAGGTCGCAGGGGCGTCGGCCGCGGCGGACGCGACGGCGGCGCCCGTGCCGCCGAGCGCGAAGGCGGAGGCGACGGCAGCGGCGGCGACGACACGGCGGTGGAGCTGGGGCATGGTCGTGGTTCTCCCTGGGGTGTGAGTGGCCTACGTGAAGGTCGGTCGCAGGGAGAGAGGGGCGCAGCGGGCGATTCGTGACGGTCGGGGCGGCTCATACGTTCGTCCGCCCCGGCATCGACGCCCGTGGCGGTGGCGGCTCAGGCGGGGCGAGCCGCTCGACCCGGCCGTCGGCATGCAGCAGCACGCCCCCGTGCGGCAGGTGCGGCCCGGCGTCGTCAGGGCCGGCGAGCAGTGCGGCCTTGGCCCGGATCTCGGCCTCCAGGCCCGTCGGCGCGAGGGCCGTCACCTGGACGAGCCCGGTGTGGGCGGGCCGGCCGGTCCGGGGGTCGATGAGGTGATGGGCCGGGCGCCCGTCGGCCCCGGTCCAGCTGCGCACGTGGACGCCGCTCGTCGCGACGCCGCCGTCGACGACGTCGAGTGCGGCGAGGACCTCGCGGCCGACCGGGTGGGTCACGGTCACCGGCCGCGGGACCCCCGCCGTCCCGCCGATGCGCAGGTCGCCCTCGCAGGCGACGCAGTACAGCGGGTGGGCGGCGAGGAGCTCGCCGGCGAGGTCCGCGGCGAGGCCCTTCCCGAGGCCGCCGGCGTCGAGCCGGACGCCGGGCGGACGGACGACCGTCCCGGCGACATCGTCCGCCCGCACGTCGCGCCAGCGTGCGGCCCGCGCCGGCCTCGCGGGGCCGGTGAACGCGTCCGGCGCCGCCGCGAGGCCGGCGGCACCCTCCCGCGAGCGCTCGTAGCCGGCCTGCTCGAGCTCGGTCAGCAGCGTCGCGTCGACGAGTCCGCCGGTGAGCACTCCGGCCGTGCGGACCGCGGCGGCGAGGCGCCGCACGGTGGCCGACGCGGGCACGGCCGGCCTCGGGTCCGCGTTGAGCCGCGAGAGCTCACTCGCCGGGTCGAAGCGGGTGAGGCGGTCGTTCACCTCGAGCAGCAGCGCCTCGGCCGCGGCGGCGGCCGCCTCGGCGGTCGTCCCGTCCGGGGCGGCACCGCCGACGAGGACCGTGACGGCGCCGCCGAAGCAGCGGAAGGTGCGCGCGTGCTCCACGGGCGCAAGCCTAGGCGGGCACGACCTCCGCCGGACAGATCGGCAGGGCGGCCGTGACGGCGAGCCACTCGGCCTGGTCCGGGGCGACGTGCACGACCCACCGGTCACGGCCGGCGACCCGGGCCTGGGCCCGCGCGGCCATGTCCCGCGACACGTAGACGTGCAGCGGCGCGCCGGCCGGCGCGCGCCGCGCGACGCGGGACAGGAAGCACGGCAGCGACGCGACGTCCGGGACGAGGCCGTCCCCGGCACGCGTCACGGCGCGCGCCGCGGCGACCGCCGGGTCGGGATCGTCGAGGGCACCGCACAGCACGAGCGCGCCGCCGTGCCCTTCGCGGAGGAGGCCGGCGACGCCGAGCGCACCGGCGGGCGTCGTCGTGGGCGTGCGCGCCGTCCGCGCGGGCAGCGTCAGGGGGCGCGACCGCGGGGCCGGCACCGCGGCGCGCGCCGCGGGCCGGGCGACCGCGACGGGCGGCGACGTCACCGCGCGACGCGGGCGGCGGGGCAGCGGGGTGCCCGTCGTCCGCAGCACGAGGAGGACGAGCGCCGGCGCGGCGGTGAGCGCGAGCATCGCGAGGAACCACGGCTGCCCGGCGTCCGTGCCGGCGCCGAGCGCATGCCCGAGCCCGAGCAGCCAGCCGACGGCCGTCAGGCGGTGCAGGCGCTTCCAGCGCGCGGTCCCGATCCGGGCCCGGACGTAGTACCCGAGCCCGAGCGCGACGAGCATCCAGCCGCCGACGATCCCGATGCCGTTCCAGAAGGGCCGGTAGACGCCGACGAACGGCACGGTGACGTCGAGGACGCTCGGGTGCAGCCACGCGTCGAAGAGCAGCGAGCCGCCGTGGACGACGATGCCGATGAGGGTCGCCAGCGAGAGCGCCTCGTGGACGACGCGCAGCTCGCCGGCCTTTCCGCCGCCGGTGACCATGCGGCCGCCCATGAGGAGGCCGAAGCCGACGGAGAGGCTGGCGAGGACGAGCGAGCCGATGCCGGCCGCGCGGCTCGTGAGCCAGAACAGGTGGGTGTGTGCAGCGACCATGGTCAGCCTCCTGACTGGTGGGTCTGGACGGGGGTGGGGGTGGGAGCCGGCGCGGGCGCCGGGGCGGCGACCGGCGCCGGGGCGGGGGCGGGCGCCGCGACGGGGGCGGGCGCGGGGGCCGGGGCCGCCTTGGGGGCCGGGGCGGCCGCGGGCGCGGCGGCGGGGGCCGCCTTCGGGGCGGGCGCGGGCGCGGCCTTCGGGGCGGGGGCGGTGTGCGCCGGCGCGCTCGGCGCGGCGGCGTGCGTGGTGGTGCGGTGGGCGGCGGGCGACGCGCCCGACGGCGAGGACGAGGGCGAGGACGCGCGCGTGGCGCCGGTCGAGGTCGTCCCCGTGCCGCCCGGGCCGGCGGCGGTGTGCGCGGCGGCTCCCGCCCGACGGTGATGGGCGGTCCGCGGGCGGGTGGCACGGGCACCGGCGGCGCGGGCCCGCGTCGCGTGACGGTGGTGCCCGCGGCGCGTCCTCGCGTGGTGGCCGGTGGCCGCGGCCGTGGACGGGCGGGCGGTGGGCGCCGCCTCGGCGACCGCGGCGCCCTGCGCGGCGGCGATACGCCCGAGCACCGGGTCGTGGCCCGTGGCGTACTGCCCGACGACGACGGCCCAGGCGAGGCCGAAGACCGCGGCGGACGACGCAGCGCTGCGGCGGCGCAGGCGCTTGAGGCGGGCGGCGCGCAGCTCGGCGCGCGTGAGCGGGGGTGGGGTGGGGTGTGGCACGTCGTGCTCCTCGGTGGGGGTCCCCTGTCGGACCGTCGCCGGGAGAGAGCGCCGCCGGCGCCGATTCGTGACGGTCCGCGCACTCATACGTTCGTCCAGGTGGGCCCGGGAGCGGCGTGCGCTCTCGTGCCGCCGTGACGTGTTCCGGACCAGACGCCGCCCGCGTCGGCGCCGCGTGGGTCAGCGAGCCCGCCGGCCCCCGACGGTGACGACGCGGCTCGTCGCCAGCGGCGTCCAGCCGTCCCGGCCGACGAGGACGACGCGTACACGGCTGCCCGCCCGCGCCGCGAACGTCGCCTCCGAGACGTAGTCGAGCTGCGTCGTGCGCGTCGGCCACCAGCCGAAGTGCTCGCGGCTGCGGACCTGGAGAGTCACGCGGCCGTAGGGGAGGGACGGCACGACGGTGACCGCGACCCCCCGTCGCGTGGCGCGGACCTCGACCCGGCGGCTCGTGACGGCGAGGGGGCGGCGCTCGCTGGCGCCGCCCGGGCCGGCGGCGAGGTAGTCGCCCGCGGCCGTCACCGCCGCCGCGACGCGCCAGTGCCCGTCCGGGCCAGGCGTCGCCGTCGCGACCGTCAGCGGACCGGCGGCGGCGATGCGCTGCACGCGCACCGGCTGCGCAGGGTCCGCCGTCCGCCCGCTGAACTCGACGGTGCTCCCGGCGGGGATCGCCGCCACCGGGAGCGGATCGAGCGACACCGCGCGCACGTCGACCTCGCCGGTCATCCCGGCGTGGATCGAGCAGTGGTACGGCGCCGGCCCGAGCGCGTCGAAGCGCCGCGCGAAGGTCGCCCCCGGCGGGAGCTCGTCGGAGGCGAAGGTCCCGTCGTCCGCGGTGACGGTGTGCGTCCGTTCGCTCACGTTCTCCCAGGTGACGGTCTCGCCCGGGAGGACGTCCACGGGGCTCGGGCCGAACGCCGCGAACTGGATGTTCACCCCGGTCGGCGACGCGGGCGCCGCCGGCCCCGTCTCCGTCGCGCCGGCGGCGCCGGGCACGGCGAGGATCCCGGCGACCGCCAGGGCCCGCGTCAGGCGCGGTCGCCGCATGCGCCCCGGCCTACCTGACCTGCACCTCGGCCTGCATCCACGGATGGATGATGCACATGAAGTAGAGCGTCGTCCCGGCCTTCGCCGTGACCTTCAGGTCGATGTGCTCCCCCTTCTTGCCGGCGCCCGTCACGCCCGAGTCGCCCGGGCGGTCGACGTTCGGCGGCATGTTCTGCCCGACGCCGTTCTCCAGGAACTGGAACTTCGGCGGCGCGTTGCTGTTCGGGTCGGCGCCGTGCGCCTTGCCGAGCTTGTCGCAGATCCGGCAGTTGAACGACTTGGGGTAGTCGGTCTTCTTCACGACGGTGAACGTGTGCGGCCCTTCGGTCGCGACGGTGTTCACGATGTGCAGCGTCCCGCCGGACCTCACCCGGTAGACGTCCTTGTCCCAGCGAAGGCCGTCCTGGACGTAGCGGTTCTTCACGAACTTCACCGACGTGGACTGCTTGATCGTGACGGTGGAGGGGGCGGTGGCGCTGCCGGCGGCCATTGCCCCGCCCGCCATCCCCAGGACGCTCACCCCTGCGAGCGTCGCGATGAGCCTGCGATGGAACATCCCCGTGTCCTCCCTGCGCCGCAGCGCGGCGCCTCTCGTTGCCTGGACTGAACCCCCCGCTCCGGTCCACTTGCAGGTCTAACGGGGGACACGTCTGAGATCAACCTTCTTGTGTCAGGTGAGTGACGTGCCCGGCCGGGCCGTGCGCGGGGCCTGCGGAAGCCCTCGCGCGCACCGGTGCGGTGGGTACCCTTGGCGGCATGGCCACGACCGCCGCGTCCGTCACCGACACCTGCCTCCGCGCCCAGGCTGCGGCCCGCGAGCTGGCGGCGGTCCCGTCGACCGTCAAGGATGCGGCGCTGGAGGCGATCGCCGCCGCGCTCGTCGACCGGACGCCCGAGATCCTCGACGCGAACGCGCGGGACATGGAGGCGGGCCGGGAGGCCGGGCTCACGACCGCGCTGCTCGACCGCCTGCAGCTCACCGAGGCCCGCATCGCCGCGATCGCCGGCCAGGTGCGGGACATCGCCGCGCTCGCCGACCCGGTCGGGGAAGTCGTGGGCGGCGAGCGCCTGCCGAACGGCCTGGACCTCACGAAGGTCCGCGTCCCGCTCGGCGTCGTCGCGGTCGTCTACGAGGCCCGGCCGAACGTCACGATCGACGCCGCCGCCCTCTGCCTGAAGTCCGGCAACGCGATCGTCCTGCGCGGCTCCTCGTCCGCGGCCCGCTCCAACGCGGTCCTCGCGACGATCGCCGGCGAGGCCGCGACGGCCGTGGGCGTCCCCGACGGCGCGATCTCGCTCGTCGCGGGCGGCGGCCGCGAGGAGCTCGCCGAGCTCGCGACGCAGACCGGCGTCGTCGACCTCATCATCCCGCGCGGCGGCGAGGGGCTGAAGAACGCGCTGAAGGGCGTCGCCACCGTGCCCGTCATCTTCGCCGCCTCCGGCAACTGCCACGTGTACGTCGACGCGACGGCGGACCTCGATGCCGCGCTCGCGATCGTCCTCAACGCGAAGACGCAGCGGCCCGGCGTCTGCAACGCCGCGGAGACGCTGCTCGTCCACGCGGACGCCGCGCCCGCCTTCCTGCCGCGGGCCCTCGCAGCGCTCCGCGACGCCGGCGTCGAGCTGCGCGTCGACGGCCGCACCCGCACGCTCGCGGGCGCCGCCGTCGCCGCCGACCTGCTCGACGCGGCCGACGAGGACTGGGACACCGAGTTCCTCGAGCTCACGCTCGCCGTCGGCGTCGTCGACTCCGTCGCCGAGGCGGTCGCGCACATCAACCGGCACGGCTCCGGCCACTCGGAGGCCATCGTGACCGGCGACGTCGCCGCCGCGCGCCTGTTCGAGCGGGCCGTCGACGCCGCCTGCGTCTACGTCAACGCCTCCACCCGCTTCACCGACGGCGGCGAGTTCGGCATGGGCGCCGAGATCGGCAACTCGACGCAGAAGCTCCATGCGCGCGGCCCGATCGGCCTGCGCGAGCTCTGCACGACGAAGTACGTCGTCCGCGGCGACGGGCACGTGCGGTCCTAGCGGCCCCCGGCGCCCGGACCCAGCGCGATGGCCCGGATCGGGATCCTCGGCGGGACGTTCAACCCGCCGCACATCGGCCACCTCGTCATGGCGCAGGAGGCGCACGACCAGCTCGGGCTCGACCGCGTCCTGCTCATGCCGGTCCACACGCCGCCGCACAAGGAGCTGGCGCACGACCCCGGCGCCGACGTCCGGGCGGAGCTGTGCCGGCTCGCGGTGGCCGGCGACCCGCGCCTGGCCGTGAGCACCTTCGAGGTCGAGCGGCCCGGTCCGTCCTACACGGTCCAGACGCTCCGGGCGCTCACCGCCGCACGGCCCGACGACGAGCTGACCTTCATCGTCGGCGGGGACATGGCGCACTCCCTCCCGACCTGGAGGGAGCCCGGCGAGCTGCTCCGCCTCGCGACGCTCGCCGTCGCCGAGCGCGCCGGCGTGCACCGGGAGGACATCGCCGAGCGGCTGCGCGAGCTCGACCCGCCGGAGGGCTCCGTGCGGTTCTTCGCGATGCCCCGGATCGACGTCTCGAGCTCGGACATCCGGCAGCGGATCGCCGCCGGCCGCCCGATCCGCCACCTCGTCCCGGCCGAGGTCGCCGCGTACGTCGACGCCCACGGCCTGTACCGTCTGTGACGTGAATCCCGAGGAGCTCACCCAGGCGATCGCCGCCTTCGCCGCCGACAAGAAGGCCATCGACCCGATCGCGCTCGACCTGCGCGGCGTCGCCGGCTACACGGACGTCTTCGTCATCTGCACCGGCAACACCGAGCGCCAGGTGAAGGCGATCCACGACGGCATCAACGAGGGCATGAAGAAGGAGCACGGCATCCTGCCGCGCCGCGTCGAGGGCACCGGCGAGTCCACCTGGGTCCTGCTCGACTACCTCGACGTCGTCGTCCACGTCTTCACCCCGGAGACGCGCGAGTTCTACCGGCTCGAGCAGCTCTGGGGCGACGTGGAGCGGATCACGCTCGACCTCCCGGCGCCCGTCGCCTCCTCGGTGCTTGACCCCGGCTCCGCAGCGCCGCTCGACGCCGGATAGGCTCGTTTCCATGAGCGAGCAGGTGGCCCTGATCACCGGTGGGGCCAGCGGCTTCGGCCGGGACCTGACCGCGACGCTGAGCGCCCGCGGGGTGCGCGTGGTCGTCTGCGACGTGGACGAGGACGGGGGCCGGGCGGCGGCGCAGGTCCCCGGGGCGCTGTTCGTCCGCTGCGACGTCGGCGACCCCGAGCAGAACGCAGCGGCCGTCGACGCGGCGGTCGGCATGTACGGCGGCCTCGACATGGCCTTCCTCAACGCCGGGGTCGTCACCGGTACCGGGCTCGGCCGGGACTTCGACCTCACGGCCTACCGGCGCGCGATGAGCGTCAACCTCGACGGCGTCGTCTTCGGCATCAACGCCGTCCTGCCGGTCATGCAGGAGCGCGGCGGCGGCTCGATCGTCTGCACCGCGTCGCTCGCGGGGCTCACCGCGGTGCCGATGGACCCGATCTACTCGGCGAACAAGCACGCGGTCGTCGGCCTCGTGCGCTCGCTCGCGCCGGCCCTCGCCGGTGACGGCATCCGTATCAACGCGGTCTGCCCGGGGTTCGCCGAGACCGCGATCATCGGCCCGATCCGCGACGTGCTCGTCGGTCAGGGGCTCCCGATCATCCCCGTCGAGCAGGTGACCGAGACGGTCGTCGGCCTCTTCGACGGCGACATGTCGGGCGAGTGCTGGTTCGTGCAGGCCGGCCGCGAGAGCCAGCCCTTCGGCTTCCGCGGCATCCCCGGGCCGCGCGCCGAACCGGCCTAGAGCGCGACCGCCGCCGCGGGCTCGCGCATGAGGTCGCGCATCTCGCGCAGGTAGGTGCCGCGCCCGACGTGGAGGACGTGGCTGCCGGGGAACCAGCGCAGCCGCGGCCGGTCCCAGTGCTCCCACAGCAGCCTCGCCTGCTCGGGCGGGGCGAGCCGGTCGCCGAGGCCGCCGATGATCATGCGGCGGTCCTTCGGGACGAGCGGCGCGTACGTCAGAGGGGAGTGGACCGCGAGCGCGTCGCTCAGCAGCTCCCCCTCGACGAGCCCCGCGCGCCGGGCGAGGCCGAGCGCCGCGCTCGCGGGGAACCACTCGCGCAGCAGCTGCGGGATGTAGGTCACCGGCGCGTTCGGGATGACGAAGTCCAGCCGCGGCTCGACCGCGGCGAGCAGGGCGCTCGTGTAGCCGCCGAGCGAGAGCCCCGTCACCCCGACGCGCGGCGAGCCCTCCGCCTCGAGGTGGTCGAGGAAGATGCGGAAGTCGTGCACCGCGTGGAGCATCGCCTCGTTGAACTGGGCGAATCCCCGGCTGAAGAGCTCGGTGCCGTCGAGCGGGGTGACGGCGCCGCTGCGGCGTCCGTGGAACGGCAGCGTGTAGAGCAGGACGTCGTAGCCCTGCGCGAAGAACCAGCCGAGCTCGAAGAAGCGCGTGTTGAACCAGTGCGGCGAGGCGCCGAAGCCGTGGATGACGCAGAGGGTGGGGCGGGGCCCCTCGTCGTGCCGCCAGTGCTGGGCCCATGCGGTGCGGTTCGCGACGGCCGCCGCGTAGTCCTCGCGCAGGCCGGGGTGGTGCGAGCGGTAGGGGCTGAGGAAGCTCAGCGTCGCGGCGTGGCCGCCGTCGAGGGCGGGGAGCCGGCCGCCGCGCTTCGTGGTGACGCGGACGCCGTCCGGCGGCCGGAGGAAGACCGCGTCGCGGTCCGCGGCGGCGGCGAGCTCGGCGAAGTACTCAAGGCGCGCGCGCTCCTGCCGGCGGTCGGTCCGGGCGAGGGACGGGAACATCGCCGCGGCGAGCACGGAGGCCACGCCGGTGCGCAGCGCGAGGTCGCTGAGGACCGTCCCTTCGTAGACGATCCGCGCGACGGGCGAGAGGTCCGAGGCGGACGGGAGCCCCGTCGCGCCGGGCGTCGGGACGGGGACGTCGGGGGCCATCGCGGCAACATACCAAGCGCCCGGTCGGTTCCTTCCGAGCGCGGATGTGACCGCATCGTGACCGAAGGGCCGGGAAAAGCCCAGCGTGGGCTACCATTTGGGGTGATGGTCGTCTCCGCAGCCCTGACGCATGCCCGTTCCCACGCCCCGCGCGTGCTGTTCGGCCGTGCTCGGGCCCGGTCGGGATCTCGTTCAGCCCTTCGCTGATCGGGCGTAGCGCCGGCCGCCGAAACGGTGGTCCGCTCCGTCCGACACGCAGCGCCGTCGCGTCCCTCCAACGCGAAACGGGTTGCCGCCCGCGCCCCGATCGCCAGGGGACGGGACGACCAGATGCGGCCTCTGGTCGCCGGCGACAAGTTCGCGGAGCACCCGGCTCCGCACCCCATACGTCAAGCATCGAAAGCCGAAAGCCGAAGTCATCACCATGAGCCGTCAGATCAGCCTCGAGAAGACCCGCAACATCGGGATCTCCGCCCACGTGGACAGTGGCAAGACCACCACGACCGAGCGGATCCTCTACTACACCGGCAAGGTCCACAAGATGGGCGAGGTGCACGAGGGCGCGGCCTCGATGGACTGGCTCGACCAGGAGCAGGAGCGGGGCATCACGATCATGTCCGCCGCAACGACGTGCTTCTGGAAGCCGTCCAACGTCGAGGGCGCCGAGACGCACCGCATCAACATCATCGACACGCCGGGCCACGTCGACTTCCAGGCCGAGGTCGAGCGCTCGCTGCGCGTCCTCGACGGCGCGATCGCGCTGTTCGACTCCGTCGCCGGCGTCGAGCCCCAGTCCGAGACGGTCTGGCGCATGATGAACAAGTACACCGTCCCGCGGATCTGCTTCGTCAACAAGATGGACCGCCAGGGCGCCGACTTCGCCAAGGCGATCGTCACGATGAAGGAGCGCCTCGGCGCGAACGCCGTCCCGGTGCAGCTGCCGATCGGCGCGGAGGACAAGTTCCGCGGCGTCATCGACCTCGTCGGGATGAAGGCGATCTTCTACACCTCCGACGACGGCATGGACTACGAGGTCGGCGAGATCCCCGCCGAGTACGCGGACGCCGCCCACGAGGCGCACCACGAGCTCATCGACGCCGTCGCCGAGTTCGACGACGCGGTCATGGAGGCCTACCTCGAGGACGAGGATTCGGTCACCGAGGCGCAGCTGGCCGGCGCGATCCGTGCCGCCGTCCTGCAGAACGCGGTCCAGCCGGTGATGTGCGGCTCGGCGATCAAGAACAAGGGCGTCCAGCCGCTGCTCGACGCGATCGTCGCGTTCCTGCCGTCGCCCCTCGACCGCGGCGAGGTCACCTCCGCCGACGGCGAGCAGACGCGTGAGCCGTCCGACGAGGCGCCGTTCTCGGCCCTCGCGTTCAAGATCCAGCGCGACCCGCAGGCCGGCCCGCTGACGTACTTCCGGGTCTACTCCGGCTCGCTGAAGGCCGGCGACAAGATCCTCAACACGACGACGGGCAAGACCGAGCGCATCGGCCGCCTGCTCATGATGCACGCGAACGACCGCGAGGACGTCACCGAGGTCTACTCGGGCGACATCGCGGTGGCCATCGGCCTGAAGAACGCCACGACCGGCGACACGATGTGCGACCCGGCCCACGAGGTCCAGCTCGAGAACATCGTCTTCGCGCCCCCGGTCGTGCACGTTTCGATCGAGCCCGCGTCCCGTCCGGACCAGGAGAAGCTCGGCGTCGCGCTCGCGTACCTCGTGCGCGAGGACCCGTCGCTGCAGATGCGGACCGACGAGGAGACCGGCCAGACCGTGCTCTCGGGCATGGGCGAGCTCCACCTCGAGGTCACCGTCGAGCGCCTGAAGCGCGAGTACAAGGTCAACGCGAACACCGGCCGCCCGCAGGTCGCCTACCGCGAGACGATCACCGGCACCGCGACGAAGATCGAGGGCAAGTTCGTCAAGCAGACCGGTGGCTCGGGCCAGTACGGCGTCGTGTACCTCGACGTCGAGCCGAACCCCGGCAAGGGCTTCGAGTTCGAGTCGAAGGTCAAGGGCGGCAACGTCCCGACGGAGTACATCCCGGCCGTGGCCAAGGGCTGCGAGCTCGGCATGGGCTCCGGCGTCGTCGCCGGGTACCCGATGGAGGACATCAAGGTCACCCTGACGGACGGCAAGTCGCACGACACGGACTCCTCGGAGATCGCCTTCCAGATGGCCGGCAACATCGGCTTCAAGGAGGCGTGCCGCCGCGCTAAGCCCGTCATCCTCGAGCCGATCATGGCCGTCGAGGTCATCGTGCCGGAAGACGGCCTCGGCTGGGTCATGGGCGACATCGCCCGGCGCCGCGGCCTCGTCGGCGAGCGTGAGTCGCGCCCCGGCGGCATCGTCTCGGTCATGTCCGAGGTGCCGCTGAGCGAGATGTTCGGGTACGCCAACGACATCCGCTCCGCGACCCAGGGCCGTGGCTCCTACTCGATGGAGTTCCACTCCTACCGCATCCTCCCGGGCAGCCTCTCCGAGGCGCTCAAGGAGCAGATGGCGGGCGTCTGATCACCCCAGCAGGAGTGTGACGCGGCCCGGGCCGGGCGACGGCGCAGCGATGCGCCGCCGCTCGCCCGGGCCGTTCGTCGTCCGGGGGCCGATCCGTTCACGGCCGGCGCGCGTTCGACCGGCCGGCGGGGCGGGTAGCCCCTCCGGCATGGATGGGGACGAACCGGAGGTGCTGCGTGACGATCAGGCCGAGCGGGAGGCCGCGGAGCGCGCGCACGCCGAGGACGCCACGACGCGCGCCGGGGAGCTCGCCGCGCTGCGCCGCGCGGAGAAGGCCGACTACCTCAAGGGCCGCCTCGAGGACCAGGTGGAGGCCGACGCCGCTGACTGACCCCGCGGGGGACGAGGGCAGCCGGGCGCGGACGACCGTTCAGGTCCGGATCGGCGGTCCGGGTTCCGCGGCGGGGCCGACGTAGAACCACTGTCCGTCCTCGCGGACGAACGCGCTGGTCTCGCGCTGCTCGCCGCGGCGGCGGAACGTGGCGTCCCAGTAGCGGGCGACGAACTCGACGGTCCCGGCGTCGTCGTCGGGTCCGCCGTCCGTCGTGCCGGTGATCTCGAGGCGGCGCCACTCGACGTCGGGATCGAGGACGAGGTCGGCGGCGGCGGGACGCGTCGCCGGGTGCCAGGTGGCGAGGAGGTACGCGGCGTCGGCCACGGCGAACGCGCTGTAGCGGGAGCGCATCAGCCGCTCGGCCGTCGGCGCGGTCACGCGGCCCGACCCGCGTCCCCGGTGGAGAGCGGCGCAACAGGCCGCGAACGCCTCGCCGGAGCCGCAGGGGCAGTCGATCGGCACACGCGCGGGTCCGGTGGCGGTCACGGGATGCCGGGCTCCTGGATCTCGGCGGTGATCTGCGCGCCGCCCTCGGTCAGCTGCAGCGTCACGGGCGAGCCGAGCGGCAGCCGGCCGAGGATCTCGTCGACCTGCCCCGGCGCCGTCACGGCGTGCCCGTTGATCGCGAGGAGGTCCTGCCCCGCGCCGATGCCCACGGAGGTGGCCGGGCTGCCGGGGACGACACCGCGCACGACGACCCGGTGCCCGGGCGCGCCGGCGAGCTCGAGCCCGAGCGCGTCCGGCCGGCCGGGCGTGGCCGCAGGCCGGTGCGCGGCGGCGACGGGTCCGGGCGTGCGGTGCGCGTGGCGGGGCGCGGCGATCGACCAGACCGCCGCGGCGGCCACCAGGACCCCGGCGCCGACGGCCGCGATCGTGCGCGGTGAGCGGCCTCGCGGGACGCGGGCGGGAGCGGGGTCGGGGGCGGGGTCGGGGGCGGGCTCCGTCGCCGGGGCGGAGGCCGGTGCAGATGGGGTGCCGGCCGGCTCGAGGTCCTCCTCCCAGCCGTCCGACCACAGATGCTTCCGTGGGGTCATACCGGCGAAAACGTACGCGAGGCCGGTGAGAGGCGCCTAAAGGCGGGTCGCTCACGGCGCGCGCGAGGGAGGGGGACCCGCACCGCCTCGAGGGGCGATTCCGTCCCGGAATAGTCCCTGACGACCCGAGTTCCCCGCTGGCCCCGCCGCGAGATTCTGGGGCGGAAACGAGAAAGGCCCGCCGTAGCGGGCCTTTCGTCTTCATGGAGCCAGGGGGGCTCGAACCCCCGACCTTCTGGCTGCCAGCCAGACGCTCTCCCAGCTGAGCTATGGCCCCGAAGGGGTGCTGCCCGGCAATCGTAACAACGAGCGGGCCGCGACGGCGGTGCGGTGGACGTCATGCCGGTTCGCCCCCGCCGCGGCGGGACGCGATGGCGTCGTCAGCGCCGGCGGGGGATGAACTCGGGCACGTCGAGCTCGGCGTCGGCGATGGTCGCGCGGTCGGCGCGCGCGGCGCCCCGCTCGCGGGGGGCGGGCGCATCCGCGGACGGGCGGGCGTCGCGGACGAACGGGCCCGCGGCGCCGCCGGGCGCCGCCTGGTCGAGGTCGGCGGTGAGGGCGGCGTGCGCGAGCTTGACGTCGCCGAGCAGCCGGCCGGCGTTGCGCTGGAGGGACGCGCCGAGGTCGCGGAGGTTCCCCGAGAGCTCGTTGCCCTCCCGGAGCACCTGGGACGCCGCCTCGCGGGCCTCGCGGACGATGAGGCGCGCATCCTCGCGAGCCCGCGCGCGGGCGTGGTCGGCCTCCTTCTCGGCGGCGGCCCTCGCGGCCTGGGCGGCCTCCTCGGCCTCCTGGTAGGACACGAGCTTGTGCGCGTCTGCCTCGCTGCGGAGCTTCTGGGCCTCGGCGACGAGGATGTCGGCCTGGGCCTTCGCGGCCGCCACGATGTCGGCCGCCTCGGCCTCGGCCGCCTCGACGCGGAGCGCGCCGGCGCGGTCGGCCTCGGCGATCCGGTCGCGGGCCCGGGCCTCGGTCTGGGCGCGCAGGTCGGCGGCGGCGGTCTCGGCCGCCTCCACGATGGCGGCGACCTTCGCCGACGCGACCTGGATCGCGGAGGCGGGAGCCTCGGGGTGCGGATCGGCGGGGCGCGGGGTCTCGGCCATGGTCCCCGATGGTAGATCGCCCATCCCGACCGGCCCGCAAGAGCGCCGTCAGCGGCGCCGGTCGCGCCCGCCGAGGGTTCTCCGGGGTGCGCCGGCCCGCGGCCGGCTCAGCGGCGGGGGAGGAGGTCGCGCAGGTAGGACACGACGGCGCCGGTGAACAGCTCGGGGCGCTCCCACGGCAGGAAGTGCCCGGCGCGGCGCACCACGAACGGGCCGGTGAGGTCCGTGAACGCGACCTCGCAGCGCTCGGGCCAGTCGGGGTACATGACGTGGTCGTCCGGTCCGTACAGCGCCAGCGTCGGGACGTCGGAGACCGCGAACCAGTGCGGCTTCTCGCTGAGCGGCCGGGCGTCGGTCGCGCTCTCGTAGTTCCCGAACGACGCGCGCAGGTGGGCGGCGCTGGCGAACGGCTCGGTCATGAAGTCGACGTCGGCCCGCGTGAAGCCGCCGGGCGTGCCCCAGAGCCGTGAGCCGTAGAACTGGGCGACGTACCGCCGGCGCTGCTCGCCGGTTGTGAGCTCCGCGGCGAGTGCGTCCGCATCCCGGCCCTGACGGACGAAGTAGTCGGCCGCCTGGCGGACGACCGGATGCGGCTCGCTCGCGAGGCCGGCCGCCGCGTACGCCTCGGTGAGGATCGGCATGACGCAGTTGAAGAGGACCTGCCGGAGGACGAACCCGTCGAAGCGCAGCCCGAGGTCCTGGATGATCCCGCCACCGAGGTCCCCGCCCGCGACTGCGCATCGCTCGTGCCCGAGGACGTCGTGGACGAGCGCGTGGAGGTCACGGGCGTGGGCCGCGAGGTCGTGGAAGCCGTCGAGGTCCGCGTCGGACTCGCCGAACCCGCGCAGGTCCGGCGCGATGACCTCGAAGCCCGCCGCGGCGAGCGGCGCGATGACCTTCCACCACAGGCGCTTGGTCTCCGGCCAGCCGTGCACGAGCAGCAGGGGGAACCCGCCGGCGCCCTCGCGGACGTAGGCGAGTTCGCGTCCGCTCGGGAGGCGGCTCCGGATGGTCCCGAACGCGGTGGGCTCGGGAGCGGGGGGCAGGGGCCCAGGCACCCGGCGGACTCTAGACTCCCCGGCCGTGAGCACCGAGTACCGCTATGACCCGAAGGAGATCGAGCCGCGCTGGCAGCAGGTGTGGGCGGACGAGCGCACCTGGGAGGTCTCCAACGACGCCGACGGGCGAGAGAAGTCGTACGTCCTCGAGATGCTCCCGTACCCGAGCGGCGACCTCCACGTCGGGCACGCGAAGAACTACATGGTCGGGGACGCGGTCGCGCACTTCCAGCGCCGCACCGGCCGCCGCGTCCTGCACCCGATGGGCTACGACGCCTTCGGCCTTCCGGCCGAGAACCACGCGATCAAGACCGGCGTCCATCCCCGCGTGTCGACCGAGCTCGCGATCAAGTCCTTCCAGGAGCAGTTCCGCTCGTGGGGCGTGTCGATCGACTGGTCGCGCGAGCTCTCGACCTGCGAGCCCGAGTACTACCGCTGGACCCAGTGGATCTTCCTGCAGCTCTTCCACGCCGGGCTCGCGTACCGGAAGGCCGCCACCGTCAACTGGGACCCGGTCGAGGAGACCGTCCTCGCGAACGAGCAGGTCATCGACGGTCGCGGCGAGCGCTCGGGCGCGCTCGTCGAGGTCCGCCACCTCGAGCAGTGGTTCTTCCGTATCACCGACTACGCCGACCGGCTCGTCGACGACCTCGAGACGATCGACTGGCCCGAGAACGTCAAGACGATGCAGCGCAACTGGATCGGCCGGTCCGAGGGCGCCGAGGTGAGCTTCCGCTGCGAGGAGCTCGGCATCGACTACCCCGTGTTCACGACACGACCCGACACGCTCTTCGGCGCGACCTTCTTCGTGATGGCGCCCGAGCACCCCGACGTCGAGCGCCTCGCCGCGGGCACCGGGCACGAGGACGAGGTCCGCGAGTACGTCAACCGCGCGCTCACGACCGACAAGGAGTCGCGCGGGGACGCCGAGCGCACGAAGACCGGCGTCCCGCTCGGCCGCACCGTGACGAACCCGGTGAACGGCGAGCAGCTGCCGATGTTCGTCGCCGACTACGTGCTCATGGAGTACGGGACCGGCGCGATCATGGCCGTCCCGGGGCACGACCAGCGCGACTACGACTTCGCGCAGGTCTTCGGCCTGCCCGTCCGCCGGGTCGTCGACGGGGTGAACGAGGACGGCGACGCGGAGGGGCTGCCGTTCACCGGGGACGGCCCGCTCGTCAACTCGCACCCGGACTTCGACGGCCTCTCGAAGGCCGAGGCGCTCGAGGCGATCGTCCGCTGGCTCGACCGCGAGGGCAAGGGCCAGGCGTCCACGAACTACCGCCTCCGCGACTGGCTCCTCTCGCGCCAGCGCTACTGGGGCTGCCCGATCCCGATCGTCCACTGCGACACGTGCGGGGTCGTGCCGGTCCCGGAGGACCAGCTGCCGGTCATCCTCCCCGACGTCGAGGACTACAAGCCGAAGGGCCGCTCGCCGCTCGCCGCCGCGACCGACTGGGTGAACACGAGCTGCCCGCGGTGCGGCGCCGACGCCCGGCGCGAGACGGACACGATGGACACCTTCGTCGACTCCTCGTGGTACTTCCTGCGCTACTGCGACGCCCGCAACGACGAGGCGGCCTGGGACCCCGAGATCCTCAAGCGCTGGGCGCCGGTCGACCAGTACATCGGCGGGGTCGAGCACGCGATCCTGCACCTGCTCTACGCGCGGTTCTTCGTCAAGGCGCTCGCGGACCTCGGCCACCTGGACCACCAGGAGCCGTTCTCGCGGCTGTTCACGCAGGGCATGGTCACCAAGGACGGGGCGAAGATGTCCAAGTCCAAGGGCAACGTCGTCTCCGCCACGGGCATGGTGGACACCTACGGCGCCGACACGATGCGGACCTACGTCCTCTTCATCGGCCCGCCCGAGCAGGACGCCGAGTGGTCTGACACGAGCGTCGAGGGCATGCACCGCTTCCTGAGCCGCCTGTGGCGCCTGGGGGCGCAGGTCGCCGACGGGCCGGGTCGCGGCGCCGACCAGCCGGACCCCGAGGCTCTGGCCGAGCAGGACGTCGAGCTGCTGCGCAAGGCGCACTGGGCAATCGACAAGGTGACGAACGACCTGGCCGGCCGCTTCGGCTTCAACACCGCGATCGCCGCGGTGATGGAGCTCGTGAACGACGTCTCGCGCGCGGTGAACGAGCGCGGTGACGCGGAGCCACAGGCCCTGCGGTTCGCCCTCGCGACGGCCGCGTCGCTCATCTTCCCGTTCGCGCCGCACGCGAGCACCGACATCTACCACCGGCTCACCGCCGATCGCCTGTGGGAGCAGCCGTGGCCGGCGGCCGACAGCGAGCTGCTCGAGCGTGACACGGTCGAGGTCGTCTTCCAGGTCAACGGCAAGGTGCGCGACCGCGCGACGGTCCCCGCGGACGCGTCGAAGGATGAGCTCGAGGCCCTCGCCATGGCCTCCGGGAAGGTCGGCGTGCATCTCGACGGGAAGACCGTCGTGAAGGTGATCGTGGTGCCGGGCAAGCTCGTGAACATCGCGGTCCGCGGATAGTGCACGGGCGGCCGGGCGCTCCGGCCGCTTTGCGCGCTCGCGCGCACAGATCCGTCACAGAGAGCGCACATGAAGGGGGTTCTGCTGTCGCAGATGCCTCCGTAGCGTCGGTGCGGTGCACGAGATCACCCGCATCCAGTTCGCCGCGGCGGCCGTCGCGGTCACCGTCCTCGGCTGGCTCGGCGCGCACCGCCTGAGCGCGCGCGACGCCGCGGGGCACACGCCGTCGGCGGCGCTGCTGTCGGCGGGCCCTCGTTCGGGGTCGGGGCCGGGAGCGGACGCGGCGGCGCCCACCGCCGAGGGCAGCTCGCCCTCCGCCGGGCCCGGCGCCGCGGCGGTCGTCGTCGCCGCGCCCGCGCGCGAGGTCGTGGTGCACGTCGCGGGTGCCGTCCGCCGTCCGGGCGTCTACCGGCTCAAGGACGGTGACCGCGTCGCGGACGCCGTCGCACGGGCCGGCGGGGGGACGCGCCACGCCGACCTCGACGCCGTCAACCTCGCGGCCAAGGCGAGGGACGGCGTCCAGATCCTCGTCCCGCGCCGGGCGCCGACGGGAGGCGCCGCGGCGTCGACGGCCACTGCCGTCCCGTTGCCCGGGGGCGCGGCCCCAGGGACGGCCGCCGGTGCGGCCGCCGGGGCCGTCGCAGCCGGGTCGCCGGGGCCGGCGGCTGCGACACCCGTCGTCGACCTGAACACGGCGACCGAGCAGCAGCTCGAGACCCTCGACGGCGTCGGGCCCGCGACGGCGGCGAAGATCCTCCAGTACCGGCAGGCGAACGGCCCGTTCCGCAGCGTCGACGACCTCGAGCAGGTTCCCGGCATCGGCCCGAAGAAGCTCGCCGCGATCCGGCCGGGGGTGAGGGTGTGACGTCGCCGGGACCGAGCCGCGTGCGGGTCGCGGCGGACGGCTTGGCCGGGACCCCGGCGATGTACCCGCGCCACATCGTCCTCGCGGCAGTCGTGGCGGGGCTGCTCGTCGGCCCTCGCGCGGCGACGGCGGCGGTTGCCGCGCTCGGCGTCGTCCTCGGGGCGGCCGTCGCCTTCGCGGGCGCGTCGCGGATGCTCACGGTGCTCGTCGCGAGCGCGCTGTTTCTGACGGCAGGCTGGGCGGCGCGACGGGTCGACGCGCTCGAGCACACCCGGCTCGGGCCCGACGTCGGCCATGTGGTGACCGGCCGGGCGACGATCCTCCAGGCGCCGCGGCCTTCGCCCTTCGGAGGATGGGCGGCGCCGGCCCGGTTCCGCGGCGAGCCGGTGCTGCTGCGGATCTCGGCCCCCGGTGGGCCCCCGGGGGACGCGGCGCGCGCGCCGCGGGCGACGGCGGCACCCGTCCCCGAGATCGGTGAGATCGTCCGCGTGCGTGCCGCCGTGCGTGCGCCGGACGACTACGCACGCCACCTGCACGCCCACGCGATCCTCCGCGCGTTCGACCTGACGCCGACGGGCCGGCGGCGCGGTGGCATCGCGGGGCGGCTCGACGCGGTCCGGCGGCGGGCGGAGCGGGCGCTGGCGCACGGGCGCGACCCGACGCGGGCCGCACTGCTGCAGGGGATGGTCCTCGGTCAGGACGCCGGACTCCCGGCCGACGCCCGCGACGACGTGCGCGCGGCCGGGCTGAGCCACCTGACGGCCGCGTCGGGCGCGAACGTCGTGCTCCTCGCGACGATCGTGCTCGCGGCGGCCGCGCTCATCGGGGTGCCGTTCCACGCGCGCTGGCTCATCGTGCTCGCGGTCATCGCGGCGTATGTCCCGCTCGCAGGCGGCGGGCCGTCGATCCTGCGCGCGGGGGTCATGGGCGCGGCGGGGGTCGCGGCGGTCCTGGCGGGGCGCCCCGCCGCGCGCTGGTACGCCCTCGGCCTCGCCGCGCTCGTGACGCTCGGCCTCGACCCGCGGGCCGCCGCGGACTCCGGCTGGCAGCTGAGCTTCGCGGCGGTCGTCGCGCTGCTCGTCCTCGCGCGGCCGTGGGCGGAGCGGGCGGCGGCGCACGGCGCGCCGCGTCCGGTCGCCGAGGCACTCGCCGTCACGGCAGCCGCGACACTGGCGACGGCGCCGCTCATCGCGCTCCGGTTCGGGCAGGTGGCCCCGCTCTCGCTGCCCGCGAACCTGCTCGTGGCGCCGGCGGTCGCGCCGATCATGTGGGTGGGCGCCATGGTGGTGGCCGCGGGCGGGTCCGTCCCGGGCCTCGACGGCCTCGCGGGGCTCGTCCTCGATCCCCTGACGGGCGGGATCCTCGCCGTCGCGCACGCGGCGGCACGCGGCCCGGCGCCGTCGGTGCCCCCGCCGGCGGTCGCGCTCGTCGCCCTGGCGGCACTGGGGGCGATCGGGCGCGAGCGCGTGATCTGGGTCCGGCTCCCGGGAGCGCGGCGCCGGGTGCCGCTGGCGCTTCCGGCGGCGGGACTGGCCGTCGCCGCGCTCGTCGGCGCGCGCGTCCTGCGCGGTGCGGGGGCGCCGGTGGCCCCGCCGGTCGCCGGCTTCCGCGTGAGCTTCCTCGACGTCGGGCAGGGCGACGCCACGCTGCTGCAGGTGCCGGGGCACGCGATGCTCGTCGACACCGGCCCGCCGGGTTCACCGACCCTCGGGATCCTCCGCCGCGCCGGGGTGCGCGCCCTCGACGCACTCGTCGTCACCCACGCGCAGGCCGACCACGACGGGAACGCCGCGGCCATCCTCGCCGCCCTCCCGGTCGGCGTGCTCGTCGACGGCCGCGACGGCGTGAGGTCTCCGGTCGGTGACGCGTTCGCGGCCGCCGCCCGGCGCCGCGGGGTCCGGGTCGTCGCCGGTCGCGCCGGCATGGTGGTCCGCGCCGGCGGCCTCACGCTGCGCGTCCTGAGCCCGGGCGACGGGCCGACGACGGCGCAGACCGGCGCGGACCCGAACGAGCGGGCGATCGTGGCCGAGGCGGATGCCGGGGGAGGGCGCGTGCTGCTGACGGCCGACGCCGAGTCGGACGTGCTCGACCGGCTCGACCTCGGCGCCGTGGACATCCTCAAGGTCTCCCACCACGGGAGCGCCGATCCCGGTCTGCCCGGTCTGCTCGAGCGGCTGCAGCCGGTCGTCGCCGGGATCGAGGTCGGCGCCGGGAACACGTACGGGCATCCCGCCCCGGCGACGCTCGCCGCGCTGCGCGCGGTCGTGCCGCAGACCGTCCGCACCGACGTCGACGGGACCGTGCGGGCCGACCTCATGGACGGACGCTGGACGATCGCCCGGCAGCACGCCGGAGCGGCGCGATGAGCGGCGGCCGCGCCGTCTGCCGTCCCGCGTATCGTGGGCGCCCGATGCCCGCCTGGAGACCCGCCTTCCTCATCCACGGAGACGACCACGGGCGCGTCGGGGAGCGGCGGGCCCGGCTGAAGGAGATGGCGGAGGCCGAGTCCGGCTCCGGCGGGGTCGAGACCTTCGAGGGCGACGGCTCCACGCCCGAGGCCATCGGCCTTGCGCTCAACGCGATGACGTTCGCCGTCGGCCGGCGCTTCCTCATCGTCGACGGCGTCGAGCGGTGGAAGGACGCGGACGTCAAGACCCATCTGCAGGCGACGCTCGCCGACATGCCGCCCGAGACGACCGTCGCGTTCTTCGCCCGCGAGGACGGGCGGGCGAAGGCTCCGGCCGCGCTCGCGGCCGCGGTGAAGGCGGCGGGCGGCTCGGTCGCGGCGGAGGTGATGCTCAAGGGCAAGGAGCTGCCGCGATGGGCCATCGGTGAGGCGCGGCGCCTGGGCATCGACATGGACCCGGAAGCGGCGCGCGCGCTCATCGACGCCGTGGGCGAGCGGCAGCAGCGGCTCCTCCGCGAGCTCGAGAAGCTCGCGCTCGAGCACGGCCCCGGGGTGAAGCTCGGCGTCGACGAGATCGAGGCGGTCGCCGCGCCGTCGGCCGAGCAGCAGGTCTGGGGCTTCGTCGACGCGCTCGTCGCGCGCAACCAGGGGCGAGCCGTGCGGTCCTACCTCGAGCTGCGGGCGCAGGGCGAGTCCGTCGGCCGGCTCATCCCGCTCATGGCCCGCCGGGTGCGCGAGATCGAGACGATCTCCGCCCGCCTGGAGGCCGGGGAGTCGCCGGCGCAGGTGAAGGCGGCGGTGCGGATGCCGCCGTGGATGGCCGACCGGCGCATCCGCGAGGCGAAGTCGACCGACTTGGAGGCGCTGCGGACGGCGGTCATCACGCTCGCCGACCTCGAGACCTCGAGCCGCGGCCTGTCCGAGCTCTCCGACGACACCGCGACGCTGAGGGCGATCCTGACGATCGCAGCGTGACGATCCTGACGATCGCAGCGTGACGATCCTGACGATCGCGGCGGAGAGCCGGGCGAGCGGGGTCGTCACCTACGGGCCTGCACGTCCGGCACGCACGTCCGCTTCACCGAGGCGGACTCCCCGCCAACGCAAAACACCGCCCGGAGTGCGGGCGGTGCGGGAACGACGACGGCGCCGCGAGGGCGCCGCTGGGGAGACGGACGCGAGGGCGTCCGCCGGGGGGTGGCTAGGCCGAGGGCTCGCCCGCGCGGACCCGGGCGGCCCGGGACTTCTTGCGCGCACCGGTGTTCTTGTGCAGCGCGCCGCGCTTGACGGCCTTGTCGATGAGCGACACGAGGTGACGGTGGTCGGCGTCGGCGACCTCGGCGTCGTCGCCCGCGGCGGACGCCTCGAGACGGCGGAAGTACGTGCGGATCGCGCTCGTGTAGCGGCGGTTCTCGAGGCGCTCGCGCTCTGCGCGGAGGATGCGCTTCTTCTGGGATGCAATGTTGGCCATAAGCGACGGCGAAGTGTAGCGGCTAAACCCCTGCAGCGGCCGTACGGTGAGCCCCGGTCCTCTACCCTCCGGCAGCTTGGCCACGTCGACCCCCACCTCCGCCGAAGAACCCGCCCGTCCCCGCAAGAGCAGCGGCGTGGCCCGCAACACCGTGATCTTCTCGATCGCCACGGGTCTGAGCCGCATCATGGGCCTCGTGCGGGAGGTCGTCGCGTCCCGCTACTTCGGGACCGGCGGCGGTGCCTCCGCGTTCACGCTCGCCTTCCAGTTCCCGAACCTCGTCCGCAGCCTCTTCGCCGACGCGGCCATCAGCGCCGCGTTCGTGCCGGTCTTCACCGAGCTGCTCGAGAAGGACCAGAAGAAGGACGCCTTCCAGCTCGCGAGCACGCTGCTCTTCTGCATCATCGCGGCGCTCGGCGCGATCACCGCGCTGTTCATCGTCTTCGCCGGCACGATCATGCCGATCTTCCTCGGCCCGGAGTTCACGGGGCCGCTCGTGGACCTCACGGTCGGCCTGAGCCAGGTGCTCTTCCCGATCGTCCTGCTGCTCGGGGTCAACGGGCTCGTCGTCGGGATCCTCAACGCGTACGGGCACTTCGCGATCCCGGCGATCGCGCCGCTCGTGTGGAACATCGTGATCATCGGCTGCCTCATCGTCGTGCGGCCGCTGTTCAAGGGCGACGACCAGCTCTACGGCTACGCGGTCGGCGTCCTCATCGGGACCGTCGTGCAGCTCGTCATGGCGCTGCCCGTCCTCGGGCGGCTCGGCTTCAAGTTCTCGCCGACGGTCAGCCTCCGGGACGAGCGCATCAAGCGGGTCTTCGTCCTGATGCTGCCGATCACGATCAGCCTCGGGGTCATCAACTTCGACCTGTACATCAACTCGAGCCTCGGGACGCTCGTCTCGGAGGCCGCGCCGCGCGCCATCGACGCCGCGTTCCGCATCTACATGCTCCCGCAGGGCATGTTCTCCGTGGCGCTCGCGACCGTCCTCTTCCCGACGCTGAGCCGCTACGCCGCCCGCCGCGACCTCGAGGGCCTGCGCGCGACGATGGCCACCGGCTCGCGGCAGATCTTCATGCTGCTCGTGCCGGCCGGCGCCTTCTGCGCTGTCCTCGCCACGCCGATCGTGCGCCTCGTCTACCAGCGTGGCGCCTTCGACGCGACGTCGACCGCGCTCGTGTCCACCGCGCTCTTCTGGTTCTCCTTCAGCCTCCCGTTCGCCGGCGTGAACCTCCTGCTCACGCGCACGTTCTTCAGCCTCCAGCGGCCCTGGATCCCGACCGGCCTGGCCGCGGCGAACCTCCTCGTGAACGTCGTCATCAGCCTCCTGCTCTACAAGCCGTTCGGCGTCGCGGGCCTCGTCATCGGCACCGCGGTCGCCAGCGCCGGCATGACCATCGGCCAGTCCTACTATCTGCGCCGCCTGCTCCACGGCAGCCTCGAGGGCGGCGCCATGGCGCACGCGCTCCTGCGCATCGTCAACGCGAGCGGCCTGCTGGGCATCGTGAGCTACGGGACGTGGTGGGGCATCGACCACGTCCTCGGCCGCTCCACCGCCGCGCAGATACTCGCCGTCGTGACGGCCGCGACCACCGGGTTCATCGTCTACGCCGGCGCGGTCCTCACCCTCGACGTCCCCGAGGCCGGCCAGATCCAGCGTCTCGTCACCCGCCGCTTCCGCCGCGCGCCCGCCGCGCCGGCGCCCCCGGCCCCGCCCGCGAGCCCGCTCCCATGACCGACTGGTCGCTCGGCAGCTACGAGCGCACCGCCGCCGAGCTCGAGCCCGTGAGCCGGCTCGTCGTCGAGCGCGCCGGCATCGCCCCCGGGGACCGCGTCCTCGACGTCGCCTGCGGCACCGGCAACGCCGCGCTGAAGGCCGCCGAGCGCGGCGCGCAGGTGACGGGCGTCGACCTCGCCGAGCGCCTCGTCCGCGTCGCCGCCGCCCGCGCGCAGGCCGCGGGGCTCGACGCGCGCTTCCTCGTCGGCGACGCCCAGGACCTCCCGGTGGAGGACGCGAGCGCCGACGCCGTCCTCAGCGTCTTCGGCGTCATGTTCGCGCCCGACGCCCGCCGCGCCGCCGCCGAGATCGTCCGCGTCCTCGCCCCGGGCGGCCGTGCGCTCGTCACCGCCTGGGTGCGCAGCGGCGCCCTCGCCGAGGTCTCGGCCGCCACCGCCCGCGCCCAGGCCGCGCTGTCGCCCGAGGACCCCGACGGCCCGCCGCCGCCCGGCCGCACCGCGACGGACTGGAGCGACGCGCCGACGGTCGCCGGCCTCTTCGCCGGGCACCCGGTGACGGTCACCCTCTCCGAGGAGGGGCTCGCCTTCCGCGCGCCGTCGCCGGATGCCTGGGTCCGCGAGCAGGCCGAGCACCACCCGGTCTGGCTCGGAGCGCGGCAGCGGCTCGGCGAGGAGCGGTTCGCCGCCCTGGCCCGCGAGATGGTGGAGATCCTGCTCGCCCACAACGAGGACCCGGCGGGCCTGCAGGTCACGAGCCGTTACACGATCGCGACGATCACCCGGGACTGAACCGTCCCGCCGGCGTACGAACGGGGGCGGCGGGGCCGTATCCTCAGCGGACTCCATGAGCGACCAGTCCCTGATCCGGAATTTCTCCATCATCGCCCACATCGACCACGGGAAGTCGACCCTGGCCGACCGCATCCTGGAGATGACCCACACGGTCGATGCCCGCGGCATGCGCGACCAGGTGCTCGACTCGATGGAGCTCGAGCGCGAGCGGGGGATCACGATCAAGGCGCAGGCCGTCCGCGTCGCCTACACGGCGAAGGACGGCATCACCTACCAGCTGCACCTCATCGACACGCCCGGTCACGTCGACTTCACCTACGAGGTCAGCCGCTCGCTCGCGGCGTGCGAGGGCGCGCTGCTCGTCGTCGACGCCTCCCAGGGCGTCGAGGCCCAGACGCTGGCGAACACGTACCTCGCGGTCGAGGCGGGCCTCGAGATCATTCCCTGCCTGAACAAGCTCGACCTCCCGGGCGCGGAGCCCGAGCGGGTCGCCGGCGAGGTCGCCGACCTCCTCGGTGAGGACCCCGACGCGATCAAGCGCATCTCCGGCAAGACCGGCATGGGTGTCGAGGAGGTCCTCGAGGAGCTCGTGCTGCGCGTCCCGCCGCCGTCGGGCGACCCGGACGGCGCGCCGCGGGCGGTCATCTTCGACTCCGAGTTCGACCAGTACCGCGGGGTCGTCGCCTACATCCGCATGGTCGACGGCACGCTGAAGAAGGGCGACGCGATCCGCGCGATGGCGGCCCAGACCGAGGCCGACATCGACGAGATCGGCTTCTTCACCCCGAAGATGACGGCGACCGACAAGCTCACCGCGGGCGAGGTCGGCTACGTCATCACCGGGCTGAAGGACGTCACGCTCCTGCGCGTCGGCGACACGCTGACGACGAAGCACCACGGCGCGACCGAGGCTCTCCCGGGGTACAAGGAGGTCCAGCCGATGGTCTTCTGCGGCCTCTTCCCGATCGACGGGGACGACTACCCGGACCTCCGCGACGCGCTCGAGAAGCTCACCCTCAACGACGCGGCGCTCGACTGGCAGCCGGAGACGTCGGACGCCCTCGGCTTCGGCTTCCGCGTCGGCTTCCTCGGCCTGCTGCACATGGACATCGTCCGCGAGCGCCTCGAGCGCGAGTACAACCTCGAGCTCATCGGGACGATGCCGTCGGTGGGCTTCGAGGTGACGCTGACCAACGGCGAGGAGCTCGAGGTCCACAACCCGTCGGACTTCCCCGACCCCCAGCGGGTTGCCGAGGTCCGCGAGCCCTTCGTCCGGGCGCAGATGCTCATGCCGAAGGAGTACGTCGGCACGGTCATGGAGCTCTGCCAGGAGAAGCGCGGCGAGCACGCCGGCATGCACTACCTCTCGGCCGACCGCGTGAACCTCGAGTACGACCTCCCGCTCAGCGAGATCGTCATGGACTTCTTCGACCAGCTGAAGTCGCGGACGCGCGGCTACGCCTCGCTCGACTACGAGATCACCGGCATGCGCGCGTCGAACCTCGTCCGCCTCGACGTCCTGCTCGGCGGCGACGCCGTCGACGCGCTGAGCATGCTCGTCCACAAGGACAAGGCCTACGCCTTCGGCCGCACGCTCGCCGAGAAGCTCCAGAAGAAGATCCCGCGCCAGCAGTACGACGTCCCGATCCAGGCCGCGATCGGCTCGAACGTCGTCGCCCGCGAGACCGTGAAGGCCTTCCGCAAGGACGTCACCGCCAAGTGCTACGGCGGCGACATCTCCCGCAAGCGCAAGCTCCTCGAGCGCCAGAAGGAGGGCAAGAAGCGGATGAAGCAGGTCGGCCGCGTCGAGGTGCCCCAGGAGGCGTTCCTCGCGGTGCTCGAGCTCGGGGACAAGTAGGCCCCCGGGTCGCCGAGTGTGGCTGAGGTTCGCGCGAGGCGAACCTCAGCCACCCTCGGCGCTAGCGTCCCGGGCATGGACCTCGGACTGCACGGGAAGGCCTGCATCGTCACCGGCGCGAGCCGCGGGATCGGGCTGGAGACGGCCCGGCGGCTGGCCGCCGAGGGCGCGCACGTGCTGCTCGTCGGCCGGGACGCGGGCACCCTCGCGGCCGCCGCCCGGGAGACCGGCGGCACCGCGTTCGCCGCCGACGTCACGGCGGCCGGCGCCGAGGCCGGGATCGTCGCCCCTGCGAGGCGGCGTTCGGCGGCGTCGACGTGCTCGTCAACAACGCGGGGACCTCGTTCGCCCGGCCGCTCGACGAGCTGACCGACGAGGACTGGCTCGACCAGTACGCGCTCCACGTCCTGGCGCCCATGCGGCTCATGCGCCTCGCGGCCCCGAAGATGGCGGCGCGCGGCGGCGGGCGCATCGTGAACGTCTGCTCCAGCGCGGGCAAGCGCCCGTCCCAGACGAACGCGGCCTACAGCGTCACGAAGGCCGCGCAGCTGTCGCTCTCGCGCCTCTTCGCCGACCGCCACGCCGCCGACGGCGTGCTCGTCAACGCGGTCGCGCCCGGCCCGGTGAGCACTCCGCTGTGGATGGCGGACGGCGGCCTCGCCGACCAGAACGCGGCGAGCGCCGGCGTGACCCGCGAGGAGGCGCTCGCCGCCCAGCAGGCGAAGGTCCCGCTCGGGCGCTTCGCCGCGCCGGGGGAGATCGCGGACGTCATCGTCTTCCTCTGCAGCGCCCGTGCCTCGACGGTCACGGGCGCGGCGTGGTCGGCGGACGGCGGCGCGGTCGCGATCATCGTCTGACCGCCCCGCGGGTCAGTGCAGGATGTTCACCGCGCGGGCCGCGACGAGGGCGACGGTGACGAACGAGGTCACCGACTGCAGGAGCATCATGAGCTTCGCGGCGTGGCTGAACGGCATGGTGTCGGTCGGGGAGAACGCCGTCGCGTTCGTGAACGAGAGGTAGACGTAGTCGACGAAGCCGGGCATCCAGCCGGGCGGGGCGTGCGCGCCGTCGTCCATCTGCGGGAAGAAGAAGTCGGGGGCGACCGGCGTCACCGCCTCGGCGTCCGAGCGCAGCGCGGGACCGCCGCGGTCGACCTCCCAGTACAGGACGGCGAACACGAGGACCGTCGCGAGCCACAGGGTCGCGGCCGCGCCGAGGAGCGTGCGACCCGAGACCCCGTTCGCGCTGACGAGGTCGACGACGAGCTGCACGAGGGCGGCGAAGTTCGCGACGCTGACGAGGCCGATGACCGCGATCGCGAGCCGGCGGCGCCGGGCGCTGCGGGCGGGCGGCGTCGACATCGCCCAGGGCGTCGAGTACGCGAGGACGGCGAGCAGGACACCGCAGAGCGCGGGCACCGCCCAGCGCGGACCGAGCGAGAGGCGCTCGGGCAGCAGCGCGTACAGGACGAGGACGAGGGCGATCGCGAGCTGCGCATCCCAGAACGGTTCGATGCGGTGCGGGACGGGGGCGGGCCGGGGCGTGGACACGGGTGCGCCGGATACTAGGGTTGGCACATGTCCGTGAGCACCACCGCCGTCGGCAAGCGCTATCCCCCGACGGTCTACGCGGTCGGCCGCGAGAAGATCCGCGAGTACGCCATGGCGGTGGGGGAGACGAACCCGCTGCACCACGACGTCGAGGCGGCGCGCGCCGCGGGCTACGCGGACCTCGTCGCCCCGCCGATGTTCTGCGTCGTCTACTGCGCCCCGGCGCTCGGCCCGGGGCTCTTCGACCCCGAGGTCGGGATCGACTTCGCGCGGATGGTCCACGGCGGCCAGCAGTTCCGCTGGGGGCCGCTCGTCGTCGCGGGCGACGAGATCACGACCGCGGTGTCGGTGACGTCGATCTCCGAGGACGGCGGCCGCCGGTACTTCGTCTTCGAGTCCGTGTCCACCAACCAGGCCGGCGACACCGTGTGCGTCGGCACCTGGACCAACATCGTGCGAGGCGCCTGACATGTCCGAGACCGACTTCACCCCCGGCGCGGCGCTGCCCGAGCTGAAGGTCACGCCCGACCGCTTCCTCACCGTCCGGTACGCGGGCGCGTCCGGCGACTTCAACCCGATCCACATCGACGAGGAGTTCGCCAAGCAGGTCGGGCTGCCGGGCCGGATCCTCCACGGGCTGTGGACGATGGCGCAGGTCGCGCGCGCCCAGACCGAGGCGGCCGGCGGGCCGCACGCGCTGAAGGCGCTCGAGGTGCAGTTCCGCGGGATGGGCGTCCCCGAGGCCGAGGTGACCGTGACGTCGACCGTCCGCGAGGTCTCGGCCGGGATCGCCTCGGTCGACACCGTCGCGGAGCAGAACGGCGCGGCGATCATCCGCAACGCGACGGCGGAGCTTGCGGTCGGCTGACGGCGGCGGCCGGTCGCCGTCCGGTTCGTGATGCGCGCGGAACGCCACCCGCGGCCCGGCCTAGACTGAGGCGCAGTGCTGCTCACCCCCCGTCAGGAGCTCATCCTCCGGAAGGTCGTCGAGGCCTACGCGGCGACCGGTGCGCCGGTCGGCTCGAAGGCGCTCGCGCTCGACGGGGACCTCGACTGCGGGCCCTCGACGATCCGCAACGAGCTCGCGGTCCTGGAGGACGGGGGGCTGCTCGCGCATCCGCACACGTCCGCGGGCCGCGTCCCGACCGACGCGGGACATCGGTACCACGTCGACCGCCTGCTCCACGGCCCGGACCGCCTCCCGGGCCGGGCGGGGGCGGCGCCGAAGATGGACCTGCAGCTCGTCCGCCGCGAGATCGACGAGGCGATGCGGGTGACGACCGAGACGCTCTCGCAGGTGACGAACCTCATGGCGATCGTCTCCGCGCCGCCGATCGAGACCGCGACGATCCGCCACGTCGAGGTCCTCGCCCTGCAGCCGCAGGTCCTCATGGTCGTCGTCATCACCTCGACCGGTGGCGTGACGAAGCGCGTCTTCACCTTCGACCATCCCGTCGATCCCGGCCTCGTCGCCTGGGCGGGCGACGAGCTGAACGGGCGCCTCGTCGGCGTCGGCCTCGGTGCCCGCTCCCTGCGCACACGCCTCTCCGACCCGACGCTCGGCACCCGCGAGCGGGCCTTCCTCGACGCGCTCGCCCCGGCGTTCGTCGACCTCGCCTCGACCGCCGAGGACTCGCTCTACGTCGACGGCGCCGGCCGGCTGCTGGCCGAGCACCGGCTGCAGGACGTCGGCCAGATCGAGGAGATCATGGCGATGCTCGAGCGGCGCGTCTCGCTCCTCGGGGTCCTCCAGAGCGCGCTCGGGGAGCCGGATGTCCTCGTCCGCATCGGCTCGGAGAACCTCGAGCACGCCCCGGCGCTGCGCTCGCTCGCGCTCGTGGCGGCGGGCTACGGCCTCCCGGCGCGCAAGCTGGGTACCGTGTCGGTCATCGGGCCGGTCCGGATGGACTACGCCGTCGTGATCGGGTCCGTGCGCGAGGCCGCCTTCCAGCTGTCGCGCTTCATCGAAGACATCTACGAGACCTAGACCGCCGTCCGAATGAGCTCCACCGTGCCCCGCGACCCGTACGAGGTCCTCGGCGTCGCCCGCGACGCCGACGAGCCGACCATCAAGAAGGCGTTCCGCAAGCTCGCCCGCGAGCTGCACCCGGACGTGAACTCCCACGACCCGCAGGCCGAGGAGAAGTTCAAGGAGGCCGCCGAGGCCTACGAGATCCTCAACGACGCCGAGCGCCGCGCGATCTACGACCGCCACGGCCACGACGGCCTGCGCTCCGGCGGGATGGGCCCGAACTTCGACGGCTTCGGCTCGATCACCGACCTCTTCGACGCCTTCTTCGGCGGGGGCGGGGGACGCGGCGGCGCGGGCGGTCCGCGCCAGGGCGACGACGTCGGCATCCAGGTCGAGGTGACGCTCAAGCAGGCCGCGCACGGCGCGAAGGTCCCCGTGAGCTTCGAGGCGGTCGAGAAGTGCGAGACGTGCAACGGGAACGGCGCCGAGCCGGGCACGCCGATCGTCACGTGCGAGCGGTGCGGCGGCGCCGGGCGCCTGCAGGCCGTCAGCCGCACGCCGTTCGGGCAGGTCGTCCGCACCGTCGCCTGCGACGTCTGCCACGGGGACGGCAAGACCGCCGAGCAGCCGTGCCACACCTGCGACGGCCGCGGGCGCGAGGTCCGGCGCCGCACGCTCGAGGTCGACGTCCCGGCCGGCATCGCGGACGGTCAGCGCATCCGGCTCTCCGGCCGCGGTCACGCGGGCGAGGCCGGCGGCCCGTCCGGGGACCTCTACGTCCTCGTGCACGTCGCGGCGGACGAGCGCTTCATCCGCGACGGCGACGACCTCATCACCGTGGTCGACGTCGCGGCCCCCGCGGCCGCGCTCGGCGACTGGCGCAAGGTCCCCACGATCGACGGGACGACCCAGGTCGAGATCCCGGCGGGCACGCAGCCCGGGGACACCCTCACCGTCAAGGGCCAGGGCATGCCCGGCCTGCGCCGCGCCGGCCGCCCCGGCGACCTGCGCGTCATCGTCAACGTCGTCATCCCGCGCAAGCTGTCGAAGGACCAGCGCAAGCTCCTCAAGGAGTTCGCGGCGACGATCACGGACGAGAACCTCCGCAGCGACGAGGGCATGGTCTCCAAGCTCCGCCGGCTGTTCCACTCGTGAGCCGCGCGTGATCCGGCTCGCGGTCCGCGTCCGCCGCGAGGACGCCGAGGTCGCGCTCGCGGAGCTGCTCGCGCTCGCGCCCTCGGGGGTCGAGGAGGTCGACCTCGGTGACCGCGTCGAGTACGCGATCTACGGCGCGCCGGGCGAGCTCCCCGACCTGCCGGACCTCGAGGCGGCGGCCGGCGATGCGCTCGTCGAGGTCCGCACGACCGAGGTCGCCGACGACTGGGCCGAGCGCTGGAAGGACTTCCACCAGCCGATCGAGGTCGCGGGCCGGCTGCGCGTGCGGGCGCCGTGGCACCCGGCGCCCGACCCGTCCGCGGGCGGCGTCCTCGACCTCGTCATCGATCCGGGCCAGGCGTTCGGCACCGGCGCGCACCACACGACGCGGCTGTGCCTCGAGCTGCTGCTCGAGGTCGACGCCGATCCGGCGCGCCCCGTGATGGACGTCGGCTGCGGTTCGGGGGTCCTCGCGATCGCCGCGGCGCAGCTCGGCTTCGGGCCCGTCGCCGGCGTCGACCACGAGCGCGAGTCGGTCGCCGCGACGATCGCGAACGCCGCCGTCAACGGCGTCACCGTCGCCGCGTCTCGTCACGACCTCGTGCACGACGGGCCCGTCCCGGGTGCGCCGGTCGTCCTCGCGAACCTCCTGCGGCCGCTGCTCCTGCGCGTCGCCGCCGACGGCTTCACCGGCCCGCAGCCGGACGTCCTCATCGCGTCGGGGCTGCTCGCGCACGAGGCGGACGAGGTCGCCGCCGCGTTCGCCGCGTCGCTCGGGCTCCGCGAGGCCGCGCGCCGGCACGGCGGCGAGTGGGCCGCGCTGCTGCTCGTCCGCTGAGACGCGGCGCGCGCCGTCAAGGTCGCGCGCGGGCGTGCCGATGGTCGGGCATGGAGCAGTCCGTGGCGCTCGGCGCCCCTGCCGCGGAACAGGAGCAGTTGCTGCTCGCCGTCGCCGCCGGCGGGTTCCTCGTCGCGGCCGGGGACGGCGTCGTCCGCGAGTGCGGACCGGCCCTCGCCGAGCGCGTCGGGGTGGCCGCGGCGGCGGCCGTCGGACGCCCGCTCGCGGAGCTCCTGCACGCTGCCGAGCCCGGCCGCGGGGTCGCGGACCTCGACGCCGCCGTCCGCGCGGCCCTCGCCGGGCCCGAGCGCGACGTAGCGATCTCGGCCGCGGGGGGATTCGCGGTCCGCGTCATCCCCGTCCCGCTGACCCTCGGCTGGGAGGTCACCGCCCTGCTCGGCGAGCTCGGCGTCCGCGACCCGGGCGCGTGGACCGTCCCGGCGCTGCGCACGCAGCACGGCCCGGCGCTCGACGCGATCTTCGTGCCCGCCGGGACCGCGCCCGACGTCCGGCTGGCCGGGATCCTCGTCGTCGAGCGCCACGGCGCCGGCGACCCGCTCGACCGCGCCGAGGTCGCCGAGCGCCGGGCCCGGCGGGCCGTCGCCGAGCTCGACGCCGAGGCGGGGAGCGCCGACGCCGCCCGCGCCGCCACGCCGACGGCCGACGCGCTCACCGAGCTCCTCGAGCAGGCCCGCGAGCTGCGGCGCCGCCTGGACGCCGCGGACGAGGCCCGCCACGAGGCGACGCTCGCGCGGGACGCCGCGATCCACGAGCGCAACGAGCTGCTCATCGAGCGCAACGAGCTGCTCATCGAGCGCAACGAGCTCATCGTCGAGCGGGATGCGCTCGAGGCCGACCGGGAGGCGCTGCGAGCCCGGCCCGCGGACTCCGGCCCGAGCGAGGCGGACTCCACGGCGGCCGTGGCCGCGGCGCAGGCGCAGGCGCAGGCGGCCGAGGCGATCGCGGCACGGGACGCCGCGCTCGCCGAGGTCGACCGCGCGCTCGCCGCGCGGGCGGAGGCGATCGCGGCGCGGGACGAGGCCGACCGCGAGCACGCGGCGACCGCGGCCGCGCTCGAGCGTGCGCTCCGCGCGACTGCGGAGGCCCTCACCGCCCGCGAGGAGGCGGACGGCCACGCACAGGACCTCGCCGCCGGGCACGCCGCGACCGCGCGGGAGCTCACGCGGGCCGAGGAGGCCCTCGCCGCGGCGCGAAGCCACGGGGAGGACCTGGAGGCCCGGCTGCAGGCCGCGGCCGCCGAACACGAGGCGCTACGCGCCGCGGTGGCCGAGGCCGACCACCGCCGGGCCGCGCTCGAGGCCGGCGGCAGCGCCGCGGCCGACGCGTACGCGACGCTCCAGGCCGAGCACGCCGGCCGTCTCGCCGCGCTCGAGGCCGAGCGCGCCGGCCGCGCGGACGCCGAGGCGGCGCTCGCGCGGGCCGAGGCCGCGCACGGCGACGAGACGGCCGCGCGCGTCGCCGCCGAGACGGCCCGCACCCGGCTGGACACCGCGCTCGCCGCAGCCACGGCCCAGCTCGAGGCGGCGCGCTCCGGCTCGGGAGAGGCGGAGCGGCTGACGGAGGAGCTCGAGCGCCTCCACGGCCTCCTGGCCGCGACGCAGGCCGAGCTCGCCGCGGCCCGGGCCGACCGCGAGGCGGCCGCGACCGCCCTCACCCACGCCGAGACCGCCGCCGCACAGGCCGCCGCCGACCGCGACGCCGCGCGCGCCGACCGCGACGCCGCGCGCGCCGACGCCGACGCATCGCGGTCCGCGGCGGACGCCGCCGTCGCCGCGACCGAGGCCGCCCGCGCGGAGGGCCAGCTCGCGCACACCGCGGCCGCCGAGGCCCGGGCGGCGCTGGACGCGATGACCGCGGCGCGCGACGCCGCGCGCCGGGAGGCCGCCGAGGCGATCGCCGCCCTCGCCGCCGCCCAGGACGGGGCGGGGGAGACCGCGCGTGCGCTCACCGAGCTCGACGCCGACCGCACGGCGCTCGCCGCGGAGTGCGACCAGGCGCTCGCCGCGCTGCGCGACGCGCGCGCGGAGCTCGCGGCGGCCACGTCGGCCCGGGACGACCTCGCCGTCCGGCACGACGACGCCGTCGACGAGCTGCGGGCGGTGACCACCGAGCGGGACACCGCCGTCCGGCGGGCCCGCGAGCTCGCCGCGGACATGGATCGCGTGCGCGCGGCCGGCTCCTCGATGCGCACGGAGCTCGGCCTCGACCTCCCGGGGGCGCCGCCCGCCGACGCGACCGCCCCGGGGACGCCCGCCGCCCCGGCGGCACCCGCCGCCGCACCGGCCGGCCACGGCCCGCTGCGCCGGTCCGGCACCCCGCCGCCCGCGCCCGCGCCCTCGCTCGTCCCGCCATCGGTCCCGCCGCTGCGGCTCGTCCCGGCGGCCCGGACCCCCGTCGTCCCGGCGGCCGCGGCGGCCGGGCCGGCCGGCGGCGACGCGGACGGCCACGCCTACGCGCCGAGCGGCATGCGTCCGGCCCTGCCCTCGGTCCCCGGGCGGGCGTTCGCCGTCGTCGGCCCGACCGGCTGCTTCCAGCGCCTCGACGACACCTTCTGCTCGCTCCTCGGCTACCGGGAGTCCGACCTCCTCCAGGCCGGCTGGCCGTCGATCATCGACAGCGACAACATGCGGGAGCACCGCGAGCTCGCCCGGGCGATCCGGGCCGGGGAGGTCGCCGAGGCGGACGTGCAGACGTTCTACATGCACGCCTGCGGCCTGCTCGTCGGCGTCACGGCGCACGTCACGCGCTCGGCGCTGCCCGGGCTCGACACCGACCACCTGCTGCTCGAGGTCGAGGTCGGCGAGGCGCTGCCCGCGCCGACCAGCCACGCCTGAGCCGGCGCGCTACGTCAGCGGCTCGCGGGCGCTGCGCGGCGCCTCCGCGATCCGGGCGACGAGCGCGGCGGCCGCCTCCTCCGGCGCGCGCGTCCCGTCCGGGGCGAGGTCGGTGCGCACCCAGCCCGGGTCGAAGCCGAAGACGCTGACGCCCTTCCCGCCCACCTCCTGGCGCAGCGTCTGCGTGAACGACCAGAGCGCGGCCTTGGAGGCCGCGTACGGCGCCATCCCCCGACGGCCGCCGCTCACCGCGGGCGCCACGAGGTTCGCGACGACGCCCGCGCCGCGCTCGGCCATCCCGGGGGTCAGCGCGCCGGCGAGCACGATCGGCGAGAGGCAGTTGACCTGGAAGGAGGCGTCGAGCGCCTCGAGCGTCACGGCCGCGACGGGCGCGTCGAGGCGGACGGCGGCGTTGTTCACGAGGACGTCGACCCGCCCGTGCTCGGCCAGCACGCGCTCCGCCAGCCCGGCCGCCTCTCCGGGGTCGCTCAGGTCGGCATCGGCCCGTCCGACCGCGACGACGGTCGCGCCCGCCGCCCGCAGCCCCTCGGCCGTCGCCCGCCCGATGCCCCGGGTCCCGCCCGTGACGAGGCACACCGCTCCATGAAGGTCCATGCGCCGGGTACGGGCGGCACGCGCACAACGCCCACCCCGGCGCTGGCCATTGGGGTTAGGCTCGGACGATGTCCGCTCGCACCGACGTGACGATCCCCTCACACGGCGAGACGCTCGCCGCCTGGCTCTACCGCCCCGAGGGTGCTGAGAGCCCGGTCCCGTGCGTCGTCATGGCCCACGGCTTCAGCGCCACCCGCGAGGAGGGGCTCGCGCCGTACGCCGAGGCCTTCCAGGCGGCCGGGCTCGCCGCGCTCGTCTTCGACTACCGCCATTTCGGCGACTCGACCGGCGAGCCGCGCCAGCTCCTGGACATCGGCAAGCAGCGCGCCGACTACCGCGCCGCCATCGGGTACGCCCGGGCGCTCGACGGCATCGACCCGCAGCGGATCGTCCTGTGGGGCTCGTCGTTCTCCGGCGGCCACGTCATGGCGCTGGCCCAGGAGGACCCGGCCATCGCCGCGGTCATCGCGCAGGCCCCGTTCACCGACGGCCTCTCGATCATCAAGGTCGCCCCGAAGGCCAACCTCCTGCGCTCGACCGCGGACGCGATCCGCGACCAGGCCGGGGCGCTCCTCGGCCGGCCGCCGGTCCTGCTCGACGCCGTCGGCGCCCCCGGGTCCTACGCGGTGATGACCGCGCCCGAGGCCGAGCCGGGCTTCCGCGGCATCGTCTCCCCGACGTCGAAGTGGCGCAACGAGGTGGCCGCGCGGGTCATGCTCCGGATCGGGACCGAGAACCCGGCGGGGGGCGTCGGCAAGCTCCAGATGCCGCTGCTCGTCTGCGCGTGCGACCACGACGAGACGACCCCGCCGGCCGCCGCGATCAAGGCCGCCGAGCGCGCCCCGCGCGGTGAGCTCAAGCGCTACCCGCTCGGCCACTTCGGGATCTACACGAGCCTCGAGGCCCGGGCCGACCAGGTCGAGTTCCTCACCCGGCACGTGCTCGGCGGCGGGGTCCGGACGGCGGCGGAGAAGCTCGCGGGGGAGCCGGCGGGGCAGACCTTGTAACACGCTTGTGCGGTTGGCCTCTTCGCGCCGGAAAGAGGAGACTGACCACATGCCCTGGCACATCGTCATCGCGGGTGGCGGCTTCGGCGGCTTCCACGCCGCTCGCACCCTCGAGAAGACCCTCGCCCCGCAGGCGGCGCGGGTCACGCTCGTCGCCGACAGCAACTTCATGCTCTACACGCCGCTGCTGCCGGGGGCCGCGGCCGGGACGCTCGAGCCGCGCCACGTCGTCGTCCCGCTCCGCGAGGAGCTGCACCGGACCGACCTGCGCCTCGGCACCGTCGTCGGCGGCGACCCGTCGCGCAACGTCCTGAGCGTCCGCTCGCCGGAGAGCGACGCGGTCGAGGAGCTCGTGTACGACCAGCTCATCGTCGCGCTCGGGTCGGTCTCGCGGACGCTCCCGGTGCCCGGGCTCGCCGAGCACGCGGTCGGCTTCAAGTCGCTGCCCGAGGCGATCGCCCTGCGCAACCGGCTGCTGCGGACGTTCGAGATCGCCGAGCGGATGACCGACGCCGCCGAGCGTGCCGCGTGGCTCACCTACGTCTTCGTCGGCGCCGGCTACGCGGGCCTGGAGGGCCTCGCGGAGCTGCAGGACTGCGCCGCCGACGTCATCTCGCTCTACCCGCGCTGCCGCACCTCCGGCGTCCGCTTCATCCTCGTCGAGGCGCAGGAGCGGGTCATGCCGGAGATCCCCGCGCCGCTCGCGGAGTTCTCCCAGCGCGAGCTGCGCTCCCGCGGCATCGAGATCCGGACGAACACGACGCTCGAGGCGGTCACGGCCGACACCGCGACGCTCTCCGGCGGGGAGGTCGTCCCGACCCGCACGGTCGTGTGGACCGCCGGCGTGCGCCCGCAGCCGGTCATCGCCCGCCTGGGGCTCCGGACCGACAAGGGCGGCCGCATCGAGGTCGACCGGACGATGCTCGCCAAGGGCACCGACAACGTCTGGGCGATCGGCGACGCCGCCGCCGTCCCGGACCCCGCGCGCGGGCTGAAGCACCCGACGCCGCCGACCGCCCAGCACGCGATCCGGCAGGGGCGGCTCGTCGCGAAGAACGTCGCGGCGACCCTCGGCACGGGCAAGGTGCGGCCGTTCCGCTTCAAGACGAAGGGCGTGTTCGTCGACATGGGCCGCGGCCGTGCCGTCGCCTCGACGATGGGCCTGCGCTGGCGCGGCGCCCCCGCCTGGTGGCTCGCCCGGACCTACCACCTGGCGATGATGCCCGGGACGAAGCGCAAGCTCCGGCTGCTCGTCGACTGGAACGTCGGCCTCGTGTTCGGGCGCGACGCGTCGGAGCTCGGACAGCTGGGCCACCCCGAGAACTTCGGCCCGCCCGCCCCGGACTCGAACCGGATCGCGCCGTCGACCGGCCCCGTCGAGGCGATCGAGGGCCCCGCCGTGCCCGCCCCGGGCGATTCCGTCGGGACGCCCGCTACAGTCAGCCCTGGATGACGCTGGCGGACACCGTGAAGGCCGACCTGACCACTGCCATGAAGGCAGGGGACAGGGATCGTGTCGGCGCGCTCCGCCTGGTCCTGTCCGAGCTGCAGAAGGCGGCGAAGGACGGATCAGCCGACGAGCAGGCGGTCCTGCGCCGCGAGCGCAAGCGACGGGTGGAAGCCGCCGCCGCGTTCCGCGACAACGGACGGATCGAGCTCGCCGAGGCCGAGGAGGCCGAGGCGACCATCATCGAGGCCTACCTGCCGGCCGAGCTGGGGGACGACGAGCTGCGCGAGATCGTGCGGGCCGCCGTCGCCGAGGCCGGGGCGACGTCACCGAAGGACATGGGGGCGGTCATGAAGGCCGCCATGCCCCGCATCGCGGGGCGCGCCGACGGCAAGCGCGTCTCCGCACTCGTCAACGAAACCCTGAGGAGCTGATCCTTCCCACCGTGCGCCGCCAGATCGAGGTCTCCAACGAAGTCGCCGCCGCCCTCACGGGCACGTCGGACACGACGCTCAGAGCCCTCGAACAGCACGTGGGGTGCTCGTTGTACGTCCGCGGCAACGTCATCACGCTCGACGGCGACGCCGAATCGGTCGCCGGGGCGTCGGTGATCGTCCGCGAGCTCGCGAGCCTCGTCGCCCAGGGCCACGCGGTGGACGAGGGGCTCATCCGCACCGTCACCGGCGCGCTCGCCCAGCACACCGCGCCGAACGACGTCCTCGACGACGTCGTCTGGCGTCACCGCGCGACGAAGGTCGTCCCGAAGAGCGTCCAGCAGAAGCGCTACGTCGACTCGATCCGGAAGAACACCGTCACGTTCGGGGTCGGCCCGGCCGGCACCGGCAAGACGTTCCTCGCCGTCGCCGCCGCGGCGGCGGCGCTCAACCGCCGTGAGGTCAGCCGCATCATCCTCACGCGCCCCGCCGTCGAGGCCGGTGAGCGCCTCGGCTTCCTCCCGGGCGACCTGATGGCGAAGATCGACCCGTACCTGCGGCCGCTGTTCGACGCGCTCCACGACATGATGGAGCCGGAGAAGGTCATCGCCCACCTCGAGAAGGGCGTCATCGAGGTCGCACCGCTCGCCTTCATGCGCGGCCGCACGCTGAACGACTCCTTCATCATCCTCGACGAGGCGCAGAACACGACGCCGGAGCAGATGAAGATGTTCCTCACCCGCCTCGGCTTCAACTCGCGCATGGTCGTCACCGGCGACGTGACGCAGGTCGACCTCCCGCGCGAGCAGCAGTCGGGCCTCGTCGTCGTCGGCGACATCCTGAAAGACGTCGAGGACATCGACTTCGTGCGCTTCGGCGGCGGGGACGTCGTCCGCCACCGGCTCGTGCAGCGGATCGTCGAGGCCTACGGGGCCCACGCCGAGCGCTCCGCGCCCGGCATCCGCCCGGCGGCCACGGGCCGCCGCGGCTGACGTGTGTCACCCTGAATAGGTGACCACGCCGATCGAAGCCACAGGGCCCGGGGTTCCGAGCCGCAGGCGAGGAACCCCCAAGGCAGACCGAGCCGCAGGCGAGGTCTGCCCATGATCGACGTCGAAGTGATCCATCCGCAGCTCGCCGCCGGCGTCCCGCCCGAGGCCGAGGTACAGCGCCTCGTCGGGCTCGCCCTCGCGTCCGCGGGGGTCGACGACGGGCACCTGGCGGTCGAGTTCGTCGAGGAGGGGCGCATCGCGGAGCTCAACGCGCAGTACCGCGGCAAGGAGGGGCCGACCGACGTCCTCTCGTTCGGCGTCGACGAGGACGGCGAGTCCCACGGCCCGCGCGAGCTCGGCGACATCGTCATCTGCCCGGCCCACACCGAGGATCTCCGCGAGGCGATCGTCCACGGCGCGCTGCACCTGACCGGCATGGACCACGAGACCGACGACGGCGAGATGCTCGCGCTCCAGGCCGAGATCCTGAGCTGGTAGTGAGCGACCTCGCCCCACACCCGCCCGGCGGCGGCCCGCTCCCGATCACCCGTGCCGGCTTCGTCGCGCTCGCCGGCCGCCCGAACGTCGGCAAGTCGACGCTCGTCAACGCGATCGTCGGCCACAAGGTCGCGATCGTCTCCGACAAGCCGCAGACGACCCGCCGCGCCATCCGCGGCGTGGCCACGACGCCCGAGTGCCAGCTCGTGCTCGTCGACCTCCCCGGGGTCCAGCGTCCCCGCGACGCCCTCACGACCCGGATGCAGCGCCGCGTCGAGTCGGAGCTGCGCGACTCCGACGCCGCCCTCATGATCGTGAACGCCGAGGAGGGCGTCGGGCCCGGCGACCGCTTCATCGCCCAGGCGCTCGCCCACGCGAAGGTCCCCGTCGTCATCGCGGTGAACAAGTGCGACCGGCTCGACAAGGCGGGCACGCTCACCGCGCTGATGGACGCCTCGACGCTCGAGGTCGGCGACGACATCTTCCCGATCAGCGCGAAGACCGGCAACGGCGTCCTCGCCCTCACCCAGCACCTCCGCGAGCTCGTCCCGCTGAGCCCGTTTTTCTTCCCGATCGAGGACAACTCCGACCAGTCGGAGAACGTCCTCCTCGCCGAGCTCGTCCGCGAGCAGGTCCTGCGGCGCACCTTCCAGGAGGTGCCGCACGCCGTCGAGGTCATGATCGACGACGTCGAGGCGGTCCACGAGGACCTCACCCGCGTGCGGGCGCTCGTCTGGGTCGAGACCGAGTCGCAGAAGGGCATCCTCATCGGCGCCCAGGGCAAGATGATCAAGGCGATCGGCACCGCCGCGCGCAAGGAGCTCCAGCGCGAGCTCGGCACGCAGGTCCACCTCGACCTCAGCGTCCGCGTCCGCCGCGGCTGGCGCGGCGACGACCGCCTGCTCGACCGCCTCGGGATCGAGTAGGCGCGTCAGCCGGCGCGGCCGGCGAGCGCGGACGCGAGCCTGGCGCCGAGATCGCGGACGACCTCGGGGGTGACGACGCCGCTGACGCGGGGCAGGGTGAGCACCGGCGCCGTGGCGCCACCGCGCAGGCGCCTCAGCTGACGCTGCTGCATCGCCGTCTGCGCGGCCTCCCGCACGGCGGCGCCCTTCGCGCGGCCGCCGCCCTGCCCGTCCAGCGAGGCCGCCTCGGCGGGCGTCCAGCGGCGGGTCATGAGGTCGTTGACGACGATGAGGTCGACCGGGCGGCCGAGCGTCTCGACGGCGCGGCCCTCGAGGTCGAGCGCCTCGGACACCGGCAGCTCGCCGGGCAGCGTGACGGCGACGAGCGCCGAGCGGGCCGGGTCGTCGAGCGTCTCCACGACGGCACCCGCCTGGCTCGCGATCGGTCCGATGCGGGCGATGTCGCGGAAGGTCTTCGGCGCCCGGATCATCCCGAGCGCGTGGCCGGAGGCGGGCAGGTCGGCGATGACGATGTCGTAGCCCTGGTCGCCCTTGCGCCAGCGGTCGCGCTGGCTCATCTCCCAGACCCGCGTCATCGTCACGAGCTCCCGGGCGCCGGGCGCCGCGGCGACGAAGTAGCCGAAGAGGTCCGACCGCGTGAGGATGTTCACGAGCGGGCGCGACCCGAGCTGCCGCGCCAGCCAGGCTTTGAGAGCATCATCCGGGTCGATGGACGCCGTCCACAGACCCGGCTCGACCTCGCGCTCCTCGCCGAGCGGGCCCGCCTCCGCGCCCAGGAGCGCCGCGACCCGCGACTGCTGGGAGACCTCGCACACCATGGTCCGCAGGCCGCGGGCGGCTGCTGCGCGACCGAGGGCGGCGGCGATCGTGGACTTGCCGACGCCACCCTTCCCGGTCACGAGCACCATCGATCGGTCGAAGAGAGGTGTCGCGGTCATCCGTGTACCGTCGAGACTACGTAGTCAGAGTCAACGTGGATGACCGACCCGACATCCGGCCCGATCCGGCGATCGCCGCCGCCTACGGGCGATGCCGCCGCCTGCAGCGCCGGCACGACCCGACGTTCTTCCTCGCGACCGCCCGGCTGCCGCGCGAGCGTCGCCCGGCGGTGCACGCCCTCTACGGCTTCCTGCGCGGCGCGGACGAGATCGTCGACGGCCGCCACCGGGCGCCCGCGCCGGCCCTCCGGCGCGCCGAGCTCGACGCCTGGGCCCGCGCGCTCCGCGACGGCCTCGAGGGGCGCCGCCCGTCCCACCCCGTCCTCGCCGCCCTCGTGCACGCGGGCCGCACGCACGACCTGCCGCTGCACCTGCTCGAGCGCTACATGGAGTCGATGCGGGTGGACTGCGACGATCGCGTCCGGGTCACGAGCCCGGAGGCGCTCGATCACTACATGGACGGCTCGGCGGCGACGGTCGGCCGGCTCATGGCCCCCCTGCTCGACGCGACGCCCGCGGCGGTCGAGCCGCTCGCCCAGCTCGGGGTCGCGTTCCAGCTGACGAACTTCATCCGCGACGTGCGGGAGGACTGGGAGCTCGACCGGGTCTACCTGCCGGGCCTCGACGAGGAGACGCTGCGCCTCGGCGTCGCCACGCCGTCGCTGCGCGGCCGGATCGAGGAGGAGGTGCTCCGGGCGCGGGCGCTCTTCCGCCAGGCCGACACGATCGTCGGCCAGCTCCCGCGGGGCGTGCGCCCGGGGGTCCGCATGGCGCGGGCGGTCTACGAGCGCGTCCTCGACCGCGTCGAGGCGATCGAGTTCGACGTCCTCGGCCGGCGGACGACGCCGGGGCCGCTGGGCCTCGGGCGCGCCGCGGCCGCCGGGCTGCTTCCCGGCTGACCGCCGCTGGGGCAGCCCGTCCCCGGACAAGCCGGGGCGCCCGCGCTCAAGGTCTCGCGCCGGCTGCCGATGACAGGCGGAGCCGACGCGTGCCAGCGTCGCCTCCCCGATGCAGCGTTCCCTTCAGCCGGGGCCCGCGGGCCTCAACGTCACGACCGCACAGCCACGGCCCACCGCCGGGGCCCTCTGGCGAGGGCTGGTCGAGCAGATCCCCGCCGTGACGTACCTCGCCGACTTCGACCGGTCGGCCACGCTCCGGTACGTCTCGCCGCAGATCGAGGACCTCCTGGGGTATCCGCCCGAGGCGTTCCTCGCCGACCCGGCCCTCTGGTACGCCTGCGTGCATCCGGAGGACGTCGACCGCGTCCGTGCCGAGGAACTGCGCACCTTCGAGGCGGTCCTGCCGTTCGACTGCGAGTTCCGCATGCGTCACCGGGACGGCCACGAGCTCACGGTCTGGGAGCGGGACGCGATCATCCGTGACGCCTCAGGCCGCCCGACCCACACGCAGGGCGTCCTCATCGATGTCACGAACGTCCGCCGGATGCGCGACGAGCTCGACGCCGAGCGCCGGAGCGCCGCCCGCTACCTCGAGGTCGCCGGGACCGCGATCCTCGTCCTCGACCGCGCCGGCCGCGTCGAGCTGCTCAACCGCGCGGGCTACGAGCTCGTCGGACGGCCCGAGGGGTCGCTCGACGGCGGGGACTGGTACAGCGCCGTCCATGCGCCGGAGGACGAGCCGGAGCTGCGCCGCTGGTTCACCACGGCGATCGCCGACGGCCGGGTCCCGTCGCTCAGCGAGAGTCGCGTGCAGCGCCCCGACGGCGAGCTGCGCACCGTGTCCTGGACGAACCGCCTCATGCGCGACGAGCACGGCGAGGTCACCGGGTTCGTCGCGTCGGGCAGCGACGTCACCGAGCGCCGCGCCGCCGCCGCCCAGATCACCCACCTCGCGAACCACGACGCGGTGACGGGACTCCCGAACCGGCGCCTCTTCAACGAGCACCTCGGGCTCGCGCTCGCCCGCGCGCGCCGTGCCGGCCGGGCCGTCGCGCTGCTGTACCTCGACCTCGACGACTTCAAGCTCGTCAACGACTCGCTCGGTCACACCGCCGGCGACCGCCTGCTCGTGAAGGTCGCCCGGCGCCTGCGGGTCCGCTCGCGCGACGCGGACCTGCTCGCCCGGCACGGCGGCGACGAGTTCCTCGTGCTCCTGTCCGACCTCGATCCGGCGACCGCCGCCGAGGACGCCGAGCAGGCGGCCCACGGCCTGCTCGGCGCGCTCGCCGCGCCGTTCGTCGTGTCCGGGGCCGAGTTCCACGTCGGGGCCAGCATCGGGATCAGCCTCTGGCCGGCGGACGCGGGGGAGGCCGAGGCGCTGCTCCGGCACGCCGACGCGGCGATGTACCAGGCCAAGCGCGCCGGCCGCAACGAGGTGCGCACGTTCGACCCGGACCGCAGTGCCCCGCTCGAGCGGCTGTCGCTCACGACCCGGCTGCGCCACGCGATCGCCGAGGAGCAGCTCGTCCTCCACTGGCAGCCGATCGTCGACCCGGTCACCGGGGCCCTCCAAGCGCTGGAGGCGCTCGTGCGCTGGCACGACCCGGTCCGCGGGCTCGTCATGCCCGCCGACTTCGTCCCCTTCGCCGAGGAGACGGGGATCATCGACCGCCTCGGTGCGCTCGTCCTGCAGCTCGTCGCCCGGCAGCGGGCGCGCTGGCAGCAGGCCGACGGGTTCGAGCCCACCGTGCACGTCAACGTGTCGCCGCGCGAGCTCCGCAACCCGGCGTTCGCCGACCGCCTCTCCCGCACGCTCACCGCCCACGGGGTCGACCCGGCGACGATCGTCATCGAGATCACCGAGTCCGCCGCGATGCAGGACCCGGCGCGGGTCGGCCCGCTGCTCCACGCCCTCGCCGCGACCGGCGTCCAGATCGCGATCGACGACTTCGGAGCCGGTCATTCCTCGCTCTCGCGGCTCGTGAACCTCCCGGTCCACGTCCTGAAGATCGACCGCTCGTTCCTCGCGAAGGTCCCCGCGGACCCCGCGTCGGCCGCCGTCCTGCAGGCCGTCGTCGGGCTGGCCGGCGCCCTCGAGATGCGCGCGGTGGCCGAGGGCGTGGAGACCCGCGCCCAGCGCGAGGAGCTCGTCCGCCTCGGCTGCCCGCTCGCCCAGGGCTTCCTCCTCGGTCGCCCCGGGCCGGCCGTCGCGATGCGCGCCCACCTGCAGCGCGCCGCGAGCTGAGCGCCACGCCCGGCCGACCCGCCCCGTCCCGGCGGGGCGCCCTTTGTACGATCCGGGCGTGAAGATCGCCTTCGACGAGCAGGGCCTGTGCCCGTGCGTCATCCAGGACTGGAACACCGGCGAGGTGCTGACGCTCGCCTACACGAACGAGGAGGCGGTCCGCCTCACCCGCGAGACGGGGGAGTTGCACCTGTGGAGCCGGTCCCGGAACGAGCTCTGGCACAAGGGCGCGACGTCCGGCAACGTCCAGAAGGTCCGCGCCCTGCGCCTGGACTGCGACGGCGACGCGCTGCTCGCGCTCGTCGAGCCCGCCGGCCCGGCCTGCCACACGGGCGAGCGCACGTGCTTCTTCACCGGCGACCTCGAGCCGCCCGCGCCGCACGAGGTGCTGCCCGCGCTCGAGCGCACCCTCGCCGCGCGCAAGGCCGAGCGGCCCGAGGGCTCGTACACCGTGCAGCTCCTCGACGACCCGGCGCTGACGGGGGAGAAGGTCCGCGAGGAGGCCGAGGAGGTTACCCGCGCCGCCCGGGAGGAGACCGACGACCGCGTCGACAACGAGGCCGCGGACGTCATCTACCACCTGCTCGTCCTGCTCCACGGCCGCGGCCGCACGCTCGCCGACGTGGAGGCGATCCTCGATGCCCGCAGCCGGTAGCGCGGCGGAGGGGGCAGCGCCTGCGGTCACGCCGTCGCTCGCCGAGGTCCGCGAACTCGCGCGGACGTACAACCTCGTCCCGCTCCGCCACGCGTTCATCGACGACTGCGAGACGCCGGTTAGCGCGTTCCTGAAGCTGCGGGCGGCAGCCGGCGGCGAGACGGGCGCGTTCCTGCTCGAGAGCGCCGAGCAGGGCCAGCGCGTCGGGCGCTACTCGTTCATCGGCGTGCGGCCGAAGCAGATCGTCCGCTGGTCGCTCGGAAACGAGGGCGACCCGTACGCGCTCGCCGCGGCCGAGGTCGGCCGCCACCGCCAGGCGCCGCTCGACGAGGGGCCGCCGTTCTCGGGCGGTGCCGTCGGCTTCTTCGGCTACGACCTCGTCCGCACGGTCGAGACGACCCTCGGGCCCCCGAACCCGGACGTCGTCGGGCTGCCGGACATGGCGCTCATGCTGTCCGACGTGCTCGTCGTGTTCGACCACCTCAAGCACACCGTCTCGATCCTCGTGAACGTCTACGCCGACGACGAGGAGGGTGACGTCGAGGGGGCGTACACCCGCGCCCAGGCGACGATCGGCGAGATCAAGGCCGTGCTCGACGGCCCGGTGCCGCCCGCCGGCCCGGTCGCGCCCGACCGCGTCGCGCCCGAGTTCACCTCGAACCTCTCCCGCCCCGAGTTCGAGGGCATGGTGAGCCGCATCATCGAGTACGTCCACGCCGGCGACGCCTTCCAGGTCGTCCCGTCCCAGCGCTGGAGCGCGGAGCTCCACGACATCGACGCCTTCTCGATCTACCGCGGGCTGCGCGTCGTCAACCCGTCGCCGTACATGTACTTCCTCGACTTCGGCGACTTCCAGATCGCGGGCGCCTCGCCGGAGCCGCTGCTCACGGTCTCCGGCCGGCAGGTGTCGACCCGGCCGATCGCCGGCACCCGGCCACGCGGCACGACGCCGGCGGAGGACGCCGAGATCGCGGAGTCCCTGCTGGCCGACGAGAAGGAGCGCGCCGAGCACGTCATGCTCGTCGACCTCGGCCGCAACGACCTCGGCCGCGTCTGCGAGTACGGCTCGGTCCGCGTCGACCAGCTCATGGGCGTCGAGATGTACTCGACGGTCATGCACATCGTCTCGAACGTCTCCGGGACGCTCCGCGCGGAGGTGAGCGCGATGGACGCCCTGCGCTCGGTCCTGCCGGCCGGGACGCTCTCCGGCGCCCCGAAGGTCCGCGCGATGGAGATCATCGACGAGCTCGAGCCGGTCAAGCGCGGCGGCTACGGCGGCGCGATCGGCTACCTCGGGTACACCGGCGACCTCGACACCTGCATCCACATCCGCACCGTCGTCGTCAAGGACGGCCGCGCGCACATCCAGGCCGGCGGCGGCACCGTCGCCGACGCGCGGCCGGACTACGAGTACGAGGAGTCGGTCAACAAGTCGCGGTCCGTCCGGCAGGCGATCGAACTTGCGGCGAGACAGCCGGGGTGGTCGTGATGCGAGATGCGATGAAGAGCCTTCCGGCTGCCGGCCGTGCGGCGAGACAGCCGGGGTGGAGCTGACCGATGCCCGGCCCGAACGTCCTCGTCGTCGACAACTACGACTCCTTCACCTACAACCTCGTGCAGTATCTCGGAGAGCTCGGTGCGAACCTGACGGTCGTGCGCAACGACCGCGCGACCGTCGACGAGCTGCTCGCCGGCCGCCCGGACCGCGTCGTCGTCTCGCCCGGCCCGTGCACGCCGACCGACGCCGGGATCTCGCTGGAGGCCATGCGCCGCTTCCCGGAGGCCGGGATCCCGACCCTCGGCGTCTGCCTCGGCCACCAGTCCCTGGCCCAGGCCTTCGGCGGGACCGTCATCCGCCACGAGCCCGTCCACGGCAAGACGACGGCGATCGAGCACGACGGCCGCGGCCTCTTCGCCGGCCTGCCGCAGCAGCTCGTCGTCGGCCGCTACCACTCGCTCGTCGTCGAGGAGGAGAGCCTGCCGGACTGCTTCGAGATCTCCGCGCGAGGCGGCGGCGTCATCCAGGGCATCCGCCACCGCGCGCTTCCCGTCGAGGGCGTCCAGTTCCATCCCGAGTCGGTGCTCACCGAGCACGGGATGCCGATGCTCGCGGCGTTCCTGTCCGGATGACGGCTACGCTCCCGGTCGCCATGGACCACGACGTGCTCACCGCCGCGATCGACGACCTCGCGTCGGGCCGGGACCTGCCCCGAGAACGGATGTCCGCCGTCCTCGCCCGCATCATGGAGGGCGAGGCGACCGACGTGCAGATCGCCGCGGTGCTCATCGCGCTGCGCACGAAGGGGGAGACCGAGGAGGAGATCGCCGGCCTCGCCTCGACGATGCGCGCCTTCGCCACCCCGGTCTCGACCGGTCGCCATGACCTCGTCGACACCGCGGGCACCGGCGGGGGCCGCCGGACCTTCAACGTCTCCACGACGGCGGCCCTCATCGCCGCCGGCGCCGGCTGCGCGGTGGCGAAGCACGGCAACCGCTCCGCGACGGGCATCTCCGGCAGCGCCGACGTCCTCGAGGCGCTCGGAGCCCGGATCGACCTCACGGCGGCCCAGGTCGCCCGCTGCGTCGACGAGGTCGGCTTCGGCTTCATGTTCGCGCCCGCCCACAACGCGGCGACGCGCTTCGTCGTCCCGGTGCGCAAGGCGCTCGCCGTCCGCACGATCTTCAACGTCCTCGGGCCGCTGACGAACCCGGCGGGCGCGCGCCGCCAGCTCATCGGCGTCTCGGACCCCGGCCTCACCGAGCGGATGGCCGGGGCCCTGGCCCGCTTGGGCTGCGACCGGGCACTGGTAGTGTCCTCCTCCGACGGCCTGGACGAGCTCAGCACGTCCGGCGTCTCCCACGTCGTGGAAGTCAACGCCGACCAGATCACCCGCTACGACGTGTCCCCGGCGGACGTGGGTCTCGACGACGCCGCCTACGAGGCCGTCGTCGGCGGCGGGCCCGCCGAGAACGCGGCGATCGCCCGGGCGATCTTCGCCGGCGAGCGCGGCGCCCCGCGCGACCTCGCGGTCCTCAACGCCGGCGCGGCGATCTACGCCGCCGGCCGCGCGGACGACCTCGAGGGCGGCGTCCGCGCCGCCGAGGCCGCCGTCGACTCCGGTGCCGCCGCCGCGACGCTGAAGCGCTACGCGACCCTCAGCGTCGATCTCGCCGGCGGGACGGACCCGGCCTGATGTCCGTCCTCGAGCGCATCGTCGAGACGACGCAGAAGGAGGTCAGGCGCCGGAGCAAGAAGGTGCCCGTCGCCGACCTCGAGCGCCTGCTCTCCGAGCGCCGGCACCACGACGACCGGCCGTTCAGCGAGGCGCTGACGCGGCCCGGCATCTCCGTCATCGCCGAGCACAAGCGGGCGAGCCCGTCCGCCGGGACGATCCGCGAGGGCGCGACGGTCGAGGAGATCGTCACCGCGTACGAGCGCGGAGGCGCCGCCGCCCTCTCGATCCTCACCGAGGGCCCGCACTTCCAGGGCTCGCTCGACGATCTCAAGGCCGCGCAGGCCGCCTGCGGGCTGCCGATCCTCCGCAAGGACTTCATCGTCGACCGCTACCAGATCGTCGAGTCGGCGGTCGCCGGCGCCGACGCGATCCTCCTCATCGTCGCCGCGCTCGACGAGAAGGAGCTCGAGGCGCTCTACACCGAGGCGTACGCCCTCGACCTCGCGGTCCTCGTCGAGGTCCACGACGAGGAGGAGCTAAGGACCGCCCTCGAGGTCGTCGACGCCGACATCATCGGCATCAACAACCGCAACCTCATCGACTTCACCGTCGACGTCGAGCGGACATACGAGCTCCTGGCCGACGTCCCGACCGGGAAGACCGTCGTCTCGGAGTCCGGCCTGCACCACCGCGAGCAGCTCGAGGACCTCGAGCGCGTCGGCGTGGACGCCGTCCTCGTCGGTGAGCGCCTCATGCGGTCGCCCTCGCCCGAGCAGGCGCTGCTCGACCTCCTCGGCGAGGCGAGCGACGACCTCGTCTGAACGTCCGCCGCGGCCCCGCCTTTACCTGGCCTTACGGTCCGGTTTGGCGGACCTTCAGCGCGGGCGGCTTGGATCGATGTGATGTCGAAACGCCTGATCGTCCCTGTCGCGGTCGCCTCCGCGCTCCTCGGCGGGTTCCTCGCCGCCGCGGCGGTCGCGCTGCTGCACGTCGGCGAGCACACGACGACGAAGACGGTCGTCCAGCAGGCGCCGCTCGCCGCGCAGGCCGACGGGCGCGTCCGGACCGGCGGCGCGATGACCGCCCGGGACCTCTACAAACGCGACTCGCCGGGCGTCGTCTTCGTCCGCGCCGACGTCGTCCAGCAGGCCCAGCCCTCACCCTTCGACTTCGGGATGCCGCAGACGCAGCAGGGGACGGCGACGGGCTCGGGCTTCGTCATCGACAAGGCCGGCAACATCCTCACGAACGCCCACGTCGTCGACGGGGCCGTGAAGGTCACGGTCCAGCTCGCCGACAAGCAGGTCGTCGACGCGAAGGTCGTCGGCAAGGACGTCTCGTCCGACCTCGCGCTGCTGCGCATCGACCCCGACGGCCTGAACCTGCGGCCGCTCGAGCTCGGCTCCGCCAAGGACGTGCAGGTCGGTGACCCCGTCATCGCCATCGGCAACCCGTTCGGGCTCGACCGGACCCTCACCACCGGCGTCGTCAGCGCGCTGCAGCGGCGGATCTCCGCGCCGGACGGGCAGGGCATCAGCAACGTCATCCAGACCGACGCCGCGATCAACCCGGGGAACTCCGGCGGGCCGCTGATCGACGCCGCCGGCCGCGTCATCGGCATCAACTCCCAGATCGAGACCGGGGGCAGCGGCAACGGCTCGATAGGCATCGGGTTCGCCGTCCCGATCGACACGGCGAAGCAGATCCTGCCGCAGCTCAAGCAGGACGGGACCGTCCACCGTGCCTACCTCGGTGTGTCCTCGCTGACGATCGACGGCTCGCTCAGCGCGCTCGGCCTCCCGACGAAGACCGGGGTGCTCGTGCAGACCGTCCAGGCGGGGAGCCCCGCGGCGAAGGCCGGACTCCACGCGGGCGGCCAGAGCGCGGAGATCGGCGGCACCGAGCTCGTCCTCGGGGGCGACATCATCGAGGCGGTCGACGGCAAGCCCGTCACGAGCTCCGACGACCTCTCGGCGCTCATCAGCGGGCACAAGCCCGGCGACGAGGTGAAGCTCGGCATCGTCCGCGGGGGCAAGCGGCAGACGCTGACGACGAAGCTCGCCTCGCGGCCGGCCGCGACCGAGGTCGGGTAGGCGCACCGGAGGCGGGAGCCGGGCGCGGCAGGGCAGCGCGTACGATGAGGCGGTGCGCCGAACCCGCGTGAAGATCTGTGGCCTGACCTCCGTCGACGACGCGAGCCTCGCGGTGGCGGGCGGGGCGTGGGCGCTCGGCCTGGTCCTCTGGGAGGGCTCCTCGCGAGCCTGCACGCTCGAGGCGGCGCAGGAGATCGCCGCGGTCCACCGCCGCGCGGCCGAGATCTGCGGCGTGTTCGTCAACGCGACGCTCGACGACGTCGTGCGCACGGTCGACGTCGCCCAGCTCAGCATGGTCCAGCTCCACGGCGACGAGGGCCCGAGCTTCTGCGTCGAGGTCGCCCGCCGCACCGGTGTGAAGGTCGTCAAGGCCGCCCGGGTCGGCGCCCGCTGGGACGTGCAGGACCTCGAGCGCTACCGCACCGACATGCATCTCATGGACACGCGGGTCGACGGCAAGCAGGGCGGGACGGGGGAGACGTTCGACTGGGCGCTCACCAAGGAGCGCATGAACAAGCACGTGCCGCTCATCCTCTCCGGCGGCCTGCACCCCGGGAACGTCGGCGCCGCGATCGACGCCGTGCGGCCGTTCGCCGTGGACACCGCGAGCGGCACCGAGGCGGCCCCCGGCGTGAAGGATCCCGAGCTCATCACCGCGTTCTTCGCGGCGGTCGACGCGGCCGACCAGGCCATCGAGGACGCGAAGGCGGCCGCCGCCGTCGAGGAGGCAGCATCGTGAGCACCGTCGAGCATCGCTTCGGCCCGTACGGCGGGCAGTACGTCCCGGAGACCCTCATGCCCGCCCTCGGCGAGCTCGAGGCCGCGTGGGAGGTCGCCCGCGCCGACGCCGGCTACCAGGCCGAGCTGCAGGAGCTGCTGCGTGACTTCGCGGGGCGCCCGTCCCGGCTCTACCGCGCCCGCCGGCTCTCCGAGCACGCGGGCCGGCCGCTGTACCTCAAGCGGGAGGACCTCAACCACACCGGCTCGCACAAGCTCAACAACGCCATCGGGCAGGCGCTGCTCGCGATGCGCATGGGCAAGCGGCGGATCATCGCCGAGACCGGCGCCGGTCAGCACGGCGTCGCGACCGCCACCGCCTGCGCGCTGTTCGGCCTGGAGTGCGTCGTGTACATGGGCCTCGAGGACACGAAGCGCCAGCGCCCGAACGTCGAGCGCATGGAGCTCCTCGGCGCGACCGTCCGTCCCGTCGAGGCCGGGACCGGCACGCTGAAGGACGCGACGAGCGAGGCCATCCGCGACTGGGTCACGAACGTCCAGGACACCCACTACATCATCGGCTCGGCCGTCGGCCCGGCCCCGTACCCGTCGATCGTCCGGGATCTGCAGCGCTGCATCGGCGACGAGGCGCGCGCGACGCTCCTCGAGCGCGAGGGCCGCCTGCCCGACCGCGTCATCGCCTGCGTCGGCGGCGGCTCGAACGCCATCGGCATCTTCACCGCCTTCGTCGGCGACCCGGGCGTGCAGCTCATCGGCGTCGAGGCCGCGGGGGAGGGCATCGCCTCCGGGCGTCACGGCGCGCCGCTGACCGTCGGCGGGCGCGCGGGCGTCCTGCACGGCTCAATGTCGGCGGTCATGCAGGACGAGGAGGGCCAGATCACCGAGGCGCACTCGATCTCCGCCGGCCTCGACTACCCCGGCTCGGGCCCCGAGCACGCGTTCCTCCGCGACAGCGGACGGGCCCGGTACGTCGCGGTGACCGACGACGACGCGCTGCGTGCGTTCGCCGCGGTCACCCGTCTGGAGGGCATCATCCCGGCGCTCGAGACCGCGCACGCGTTCCACTACGCCCTCGAGGAGCCGTCGGACTCGACGCTCGACCTCATCTGCCTCTCCGGGCGGGGGGACAAGGACCTCGCGCAGGTCCTCGAGAAGCTCGGCGGGGTGGAGCTGTGAGCGGGACACGCTCGCCGAGGGGCTCGCACGCCCCCGGCGGAGCCACGCCTGCGGCTCGGCTCCGCGGAGGGCGGGCATGACCGAGACGACGGTGCACAACGCCGGCGCCGAGCGCATCGCGGCCGCGTTCGCGAACAGCGGCAAGCGCGCCGCGCTCATGCCGTACCTCATGGGCGGCTTCCCGACGACGGCCCTCTCGCTCGAGATCGGGCTCGCCTACGCCGACGGCGGGGCGGACCTCGTCGAGCTCGGCATCCCGTTCTCCGACCCGCTCGCCGACGGCCCGGTCATCGCCGCCGCCGGCACCGCCGCGCTCCGTGCGGGCACGACGGTCGCCTCCGTCCTCGAGGTCTGCGCCGGCCTTGCTCAGCGGATGCCCGTCGTGATCATGTGTTACGCGAACCAGGTCCTCGCCCGCGGGGCCGAGGACTTCGCCGCCCGCCTGCGCGACGCCGGCGCCAGCGGGCTCATCGTCCCCGACCTCCCGATGGAGGAGGCGCCGACGGTCCTCGCGGCCTGTGACGCGGCGGGGCTGGCGCTCGTGCCGCTCGTCGCGCCGACGACCCCGGACGACCGCCTGCGCGCGATCGGCTCCCGGGCCCGCGGCTTCCTCTACACCGTCTCCGTGACCGGGACGACGGGGGAGCGCGAGGCCCCGCTCGGGGACCGTGTCGCCGCCGTCGTCGGCCGGGCGAAGGCGGCGACCGACGTGCCGGTGGCGCTCGGTTTCGGGATCACGACGCCCGAGCAGGCGTCGGAGGCGGCCGACGCCGGCGCCGACGGCGTCATCGTCGGCAGCCGCCTCGTCCGCGAGGCGGCGGAGGCGGCCGACCCCGCCGCCGCCGTGCGTGAGGTCGTCGCCGGACTGGCCGACGGCCTTTCGTGACCCTGTTGTAATCTCCCGGCCATGGGAATCGTCGTCGCCTCCACCGTGGGCCTCATCGTCTGGATCGTGCTGTGGTCCCTCGGGGCCAAGGCCTTCGACGGCTTCATGATCACCACCGTCATCGTGCTCCTGGCGGCCACCGTGAAGATGCTCATCCCGTTCTTGCCGGGGAACGCGGGCAAGAGCCCCTCGTAGCGGCCGCTGCGGGCGCCCGGCACACGAGCCGGGCCCGGGGCCTGGTCGGCGACGCGACATCCGCGTCCTCGGATCAGCCCTTTTCTGTCGTCGGTGTCGTTGAGGAGGAGGGTCGCAGTGCGCGCAGGTGTCGTGGCAACTCAGCTGGCCGTCGCCGCTGCGGTGCTCATCGGCGTCTCCGGCTGCAGCAAGAACTCCGGCTCGGGCGAGTCCGGGCCCGTCGGCACCGCGCTCACCATCTACTCGAGCCTGCCGCTCCAGGGCCCGCACGCGACGGACGCCCAGGCGATCATCAACGGCGAGAAGCTCGCGCTCGTGAAGGCCGGCGGCCGCGTGGGCGGTTTCACCGTCCGGTACGTGAGCCTCGACGACTCGACCGCGGCGAGCAGCGGCTGGGACGTCCGCCAGGCGGCGAAGAACGCCCGCACCGCCGTGCAGGACCGGACCGCCATCGCCTTCCTCGGGGACTTCGACGCGGGGGCCACGGCCATCACGCTGCCGACGCTCAACGAGGCGTCGATCCTCCAGATCACACCCGCCACGACGCTCGTCGGCCTCACCCGCGAGCAGGGCGCCGACAAGGGCGAGCCTGACAAGTACTACCCGACCGGGACCCGGACCTTCGGCCGCGTCATCCAGCCCGACGACGTGCAGGCCGCGGCCCAGCTCGAGCTCCAGCGCGCGCACGGCTGCCAGACGACCTACGTCCTGCACGACATGGAGGCCTACGGCAAGAGCCTCACCGACCTGCTCGCGCTGATGGGGCCGCAGCAGGGCCAGAAGATCGACGACGGCAACGGCATCGACATCGATGCGAAGGACTTCGGCGACCAGGCGAAGAAGGTGGCCAAAGCGGGGGCCGACTGCCTGTTCTTCGGCGGGACCTCACCGGCGGTCGCGGCGCGGCTCTTCACCGACGTGCGTGCCGTCGTGCCCACGCTGCAGTTCTTCGTGCCGAACCTGCTCGCGACCCCCGAGTTCGCCGCGGCCCTCGCCCCCGAGATCGCCGCGGCCACCCACGTCACGAGCCCGACGCTGCCCGCGCGGCTCTACCCGCCGGCCGGCCGCCGGTTCCTGCGCGCGTATCGCAAGGAGTTCGGTCCGGCGGCCGAGGGCTATGCGATGTACGGCTACGAGGCGATGAACGCCGCCCTCGAGTCGATCCGCCTCGCCGGCCCGAAGGGCAACGACAAGCGCACCGTCGCGAAGGCCTTCTTCACGATCTCGAACCGGCACTCCATCCTCGGGACGTACTCGATCGACAAGAACGGCGACACGACGCTCCGCAGCTACGCCGCCTACGGCGTGAACAACGGCAGACTCGCGTTCGAGCGCGTCCTGCACGTCCCCGCGACGTAGCGGCGAGGCGCCACCCGCGCCGGGGGGACCACCTCCCCGCCGATGAGCGTTTGTCCTGCTCGTGCCGAATTTCCGCGTTTGGTGTGCCAGACAGTCCTTTTCCGGACCGTCGGTCGGTCGGATCTGGACAAAAGTCTTTGACGGCGACGGAGTGCGTCTGCTTATGATGGCCATAAGTAGTGATTCCAAAGAGGAGGAAGTGCACTTGCGTTCTCGCGCGAAGGTGATGGCTGGGTGCCTGCTCGGCACCGCAGCTCTGGGGGTTTCCGCCTGCGGTAGCTCCAACAGCAGTTCGTCGTCGTCCACGCCGGCGGCGTCCGGGACGACGAGCAGCGGTGCGTCAGGCGGCACCGTCGACGTCTACTCGAGCCTCCCGCTCCAGGGGGCCTCGAAGGACCAGACGAACGCGATGGTCCAGGGCATTCAGCTCGCGCTCTCCGAGGCGGGCAATAAGGCCGGGTCCACGACGGTCAAGTACCAGTCGCTCGACGACTCGACGGCCGCCGAGGGCAACTGGAACGCTCAGCAGGTCGGGGCCAACGCCCGTAAGGCGTCGTCCGACAAGAAGGCCGTCGCCTACATCGGCGAGTTCAACTCCGGCGCCTCGAAGGTGTCGATCCCGGTCCTCAACTCGGTCGGCCTCGCGATGATCTCGCCGGCCAACACGTACCCGGGCCTCACGACGAGCGAGCCGGGCACCGAGAAGGGCGAGCCCGACATCTACTACCCGACGGGCAAGCGCAACTACGTGCGCATCGTCCCGCGCGACAAGGTCCAGGCGGCCGCGCTCGCGACGCAGATGAAGACGGACGGCTGCACGAAGGTCGCCGTCGCGAACGACAAGGACACCTACGGGGCCGGCCTCGCTCGCATCTTCGACACCGACATCAAGAGCAAGGGCATCAAGCTCGTGTCGGACACGGGCATCCAGAAGGACGCGGCGAACTTCCGGGCGTACGCCTCGAAGATCAAGGCCGCGGGCGCGGACTGCTTCTTCTTCTCCGGCGTCACGGCGAACGGTGCGGTCCAGATCACGAAGGACGTCGCGGCGGCGCTGCCGAACGCGAAGCTCTACGGCGCGGACGGCATCTGCGAGTCCGGCTTCACGAACCCGAGCAAGAAGGGCATCCCGGCGAAGATCGGGAAGAACTTCGAGTGCACGGTCGCGACGCTGAACCTGCAGTCGATCCCGGGTGGCCCGGCGTTCCTGAAGTCGTTCAAGGCCAAGTACGGCACGGACAAGCCCGACCCGTACGCCATCTACGGCTACGAGGCCATGAAGCTCACCCTCGACACGATCGCCGCGGGTGGCACCACGCGTGACAGCTTCCTCACGAAGCTCTTCGCCACGAAGGACCGCAAGTCGGTCATCGGCACGTACTCGTTCGACAAGAACGGCGACACGAGCCTCACCGATTACGGGCTGTACGACGTCGGTCCCGACGGGAACCCGACGTTCAAGTCGGTCATCAAGGCGACCGCCGGTTGACAGGTGGCCGACGCCGGCGGGCCCCGTGCGCATGACGCGCACGGGCGCGCGCCGGCGGGCCCCGTCTCACATGGCACTCCAGGACGCCCAAGTCGACCCGCCCGCCGCCGCTCCGCTCGGCGCCCGGCCCGGCGACGCCATCCGCAACTTCATCTCCGGCTACGGCCTCTTCGCCGTCCTCCTGGCGCTCCCCGTCTACTACGGGATCAGCGACCTCAAGAACGACGGCAACCTCGCCCACCTCGGGCAGAACATCTTCCAGGGCCTCTCCAACGGCGCGATCTGGGCCCTGATCGCCGTCGGATACACGCTCGTCTACGGCATCATCGAGCTCATCAACTTCGCCCACGGCGACGTCTTCATGATCGGCTCGTTCACCGCGTCCGCGCTGTTCGGGACGCTCGGCCTGACGCTCGTCAGCAGCACCGGCTCGATCGTCTTCGGCCTGATCCTGACGCTCGTGCTCTGCATGCTCATCTGCGGACTGCTGAACGTCATGATCGAGCGCGTCGCCTACCGGCCGCTCCGCAACGCGCCGAAGCTCGCGCCGCTCATCACAGCGGTCGGCCTCTCCTTCATCCTGCAGAACGTCGGCCTCCTCTGGCAGGGCGGCTCCCCGCGCTCGGTCGACGACCTCATCCACGCGCAGCAGGACGTCTTCACCTTCCTGGGGATCACCGTCCAGCGCGCCGACGTCCTCGCGATCGTCGTCACGATCCCGCTCGTCATCGCCGCGACGACGTTCATCAACCGCAGCCGGCTCGGCAAGGCGATGCGCGCCACCGCGCAGGACCCCGACGCGGCGCGGCTCATGGGCATCAACGTCGACGTGACGATCTCGCTGACCTTCCTCATCGGCGGCATGCTCGCCGGGGCGGCCGGTCTCATCTACGCGCTGTACCAGACGACCGTGCAGTTCAACCAGGGCTTCCAGGCCGGCCTCATCGCCTTCACGGCGGCGGTCATGGGCGGCATCGGCAACCTGCGCGGCGCCGTCCTCGGCGGCCTGATCATCGGCATCATCCAGTTCATCTCGGATGACCGGATCGGCACGCAGTGGACGCCGGCGATCGTGTTCGCCTACCTGATCCTGATCATGATCTTCCGGCCCCAAGGGCTGCTGGGCGAGGAAACGCGGGAGGCGGGCTGATGGCCACCACGGTCAAGAAGAAGCCGCTTGCGGCGTTGGAGGACAGGTTCCCGAAGCTCGGGCGCGGTCCGCAGGCGGTGCTCATCACGGCGATCGCGATCTTCGCGGTCATCTTCCCGCTGCTCATGGACCCGATCTCGGGCACGCTGGCGGACGCGACGCAGTACCTCGCGTACGTCGTCATGGGCCTGGGCCTGAACATCGTCGTCGGGTTCGCCGGGCTGCTCGACCTCGGGTACGTCGCGTTCTACGCGGTCGGCGCCTACTGCTCGGGCTGGCTCATGTCGAGCTTCTACGCCGACGCGAACATCCACATCCTCGTCACGGGGACGGCGGCCCAGGCGCCGGGCGTCCACGTGAACTTCCTGCTCGTGCTCGTCATCGCGGCGATGCTCTGCGCGGTCGCGGGGGTGATCATCGGCCTGCCGACGCTCCGCCTGCGGGGCGACTACATCGCGATCGTGACGCTCGCCTTCGGGGAAATCGTGCACGTCTTCGCGGTGAACGGCGACGGCATCCACCCGTTCGGCGTCGGCTACCCGCTGACGAAGGGCCGGGACGGCATCTCGCCGATCGACCAGATCAAGCTGCCGGGGCTGAGCCAGTTCAACTCGTACCTCAACCTCAGGCCGTACTACTGGACGATCCTCGCGATCGCGGCCATCGCGATCTTCATCAGCCTCCGGCTGCGTGACTCGCGGCTCGGCCGCGCGTGGATCGCCATCCGCGAGGACGAGGTGGCGGCGGCCTCGATGGGCATCCCGCTCGTCAAGACGAAGCTCCAGGCCTACGCGATCGGGGCCGCGCTCGGCGGCGTCTCCGGTGCGTTCCTCGGCCCGTACCTGCAGATCGTCAACGCGGACTCGTTCGCGTTCTCGTTCTCGATCTTCGTCATCGCGACGATCATCCTCGGCGGCCTCGGCTCGGTCTGGGGCGTCGTGCTCGGGTCGATCCTCCTGAGCTACATCAACTACACGCTCATCCCCGACCAGCTGAACAGCGTCCCGCACAAGATCGGGCTCGACTTCAACCTCGCGGACGTGAGCATCGGCATCTTCGGGGTGCTGCTGCTGTTCGTCATGCTCATCCGGCCGGAGGGGCTGTTGCCCGAGCGACGGCGGAAGATCGAGCTCACCGAGGGCATCGGCGCGGCCGAGACGTCCTTCGAGGTGTCCACATGAGCACGACCCCCGAGGCCGTCGCGGCCCTGCCGGTCACCGAGCGCCCGAAGCTGCTGGAGGCCAGTCGCGTCACGAAGCGCTTCGGCGGGCTCGTCGCGGTCAACGACGTCTCGTTCGCGGTCCCGCAGCGATCGATCGTCTCGATCATCGGGCCGAACGGCGCCGGCAAGACGACGTTCTTCAACATGCTGACCGGGCTCTACACCCCGTCGACCGGGCGGGTGAGCTTCGACGGCAAGGAGACGACCCAGTCGCGCCCGGACCAGATCACGGCGCTCGGGATGGCGCGCACGTTCCAGAACATCCGCCTCTTCGGGACGATGAGCGCGCTCGAGAACGTCCTCGTCGGCCAGCACGCCCGGATGAAGTCGGGCATCGGCGGCTCGATCTTCCGGACGCCCCGCACGCGCAAGGAGGAGCAGCTCGTCCGCGAGAAGGGTCGCGAGATGCTCTCCTTCGTCGGGATCAGGGGGCGCTTCGACGACCTCGCGATCAACCTCTCCTACGGCGACCAGCGCCGGGTCGAGATCGCCCGCGCGCTCGCGTCGGACCCGAAGCTCCTGCTGCTCGACGAGCCCACGGCCGGCATGAACCCGCAGGAGTCCGAGAACCTCACCACGTTCATGCGCAAGCTGCGTGACGAGCTTAACCTCGCGATCCTGCTCATCGAGCACGACATGAAGGTCGTCATGGGCGTCTCCGAGTACGTCACCGTCCTCGACCACGGCGAGAAGATCGCCGAGGGCGACCCCGTGTCCGTCCGCAACAACCCCCGCGTGGTCGAGGCCTACCTCGGCAAGCAGGGCCTCGAGGAGGCTGGTGGCTGATGCCGATGCTCACGGTCGACGGGATCGAGACGTACTACGGCAACATCAAGGCGCTGAAGGGCATCTCGCTCACGGTCGACGAGGGGGAGATCGTCACCCTCATCGGCTCCAACGGGGCGGGCAAGTCGACGACGCTGCGGTCGATCAGCGGCCTGAACCCGCCGCGCAAGGGCCAGATCGTCTTCGAGGGCAAGGACATCACGACCCGGCCCGCGCAGGAGATCGTGACGCTCGGGATCTCCCAGTCGCCGGAGGGCCGGCACTGCTTCGCGCGCATGACGGTCCGGGAGAACCTCGACCTCGGCGCCTACCTGCGCAAGGACAGCAAGGCCGACATCAGCGGCGACATGGACCAGATCTTCGACCTCTTCCCGCGCCTGAAGGAGCGGGAGAAGCAGAAGGCGGGCACGATGTCCGGCGGCGAGCAGCAGATGCTCGCGATCGGCCGCGCGATGATGGCGAGGCCGCGGCTGCTGCTCCTGGACGAGCCCTCGATGGGCATCGCCCCGATCCTCGTCGAGAAGATTTACGAGACCGTCGTCGAGATCAACAAGCAGGGGACGACGATCCTCCTCGTCGAGCAGAACGCGAACTACGCCCTCGGCGTCTCCAACCGGGGCTACGTCCTGGAGACGGGCGCCGTCGTGCTCACCGACGAGTCCTCCAAGCTCCGCACCAACCCCGACGTCCAGAAGGCGTACCTCGGCACATGACCCTCGCACTGATCGGCTCCAAGGCCCTGGTCCTGCTGATGGTGTGGCTCGCCTCGGCGATCGCCGCATCCTGGCTCTCGGACCGCAAGGGCTACGGCGAGCGTCCCGGGCTCGGCGCCGGCCTGCTGCTCACGGCGGTCGGCCCGGTCCTATGGCTGCTCATCCCCGCCAAGCCCGACTCCCGGTGGAAGACCGAGGGGCCCATCCCGAAGCGCCGCAAGGCCTGAGGACCCGGCGGGCCCGCGCGCCGGGCCGCCCCGTTTCGCCTGCGGTCAGTCGCACCCTCTACCCTGAGCCCATGAGCGCCGAAAACCTGGGCCAGGGGGCTCGTGTTCGGTTGACGCCGGATGCGATCCGGAAGGTCGACCAGTGAGCGAGGACCAGCCGAGAAAGTCGGCGGACGACACGAGCCAGGGTTCTCGCCCCGGTCAGGCGCCCCCGCCCGATCCCTCGCGCACCCCGTGGCGGGTCGAGCCGGCGCCCGACGGTCGGGGGGCCCCGGACAGGCAGGGCGGCAAGGGGAAGAAGGGCAAGTCGCCGACCGGCATGAGCTGGCAGCGGTTCGGCCTCCTGCTCCTCGCGCTCTTCACGCTCAACTTCTTCCTCACGTCGCTGCTGCCGGGCGGCGAGCGCCCGGCCCGGATCTCCTACTCGCCGGTCTTCCTCAACCAGGTCAAGGCCGGCAACGTCAAGGAGATCTCCTCGCGCGGGGAGACCGTCTCCGGCGTCTTCAACCAGAAGTTCGACCCGCCCGGCAAGCACGGTCCGACGACGAAGTTCACGACCGAGTTCCCGACCTTCGCCGTCAACGGCAGCAGCCTGGCGAAGCTCCTGCAGGACAACAACGTCATCGTCAACGCCGAGTCGCCGAACCAGGGCCGCGGGCTGCTGGCGACGCTGCTCATCTCGCTCCTCCCGACGCTGCTGCTCATCGGCGTGTTCGTCTGGATTGCGCGCCGCGCAGCCGGCGCGGGCGCCGGCGGCCTCGGCGCGCAGTTCGGCCGCAGCAAGGCCAAGCGCGTCGAGATCGGCTCCACCCGGACGACGTTCAACGACGTCGCGGGGATCGAGGAGGCGAAGGAGGAGCTGATGGAGGTCGTCGACTTCCTCCGCAACCCCGACAAGTACAAGAAGCTCGGCGCGAAGATCCCGCGCGGCGTGCTGCTCTCCGGCCAGCCCGGCACGGGCAAGACGCTCCTGGCCCGCGCCATGGCGGGCGAGGCCGAGGTGCCGTTCTTCAGCGCCTCCGCCTCCGAGTTCATCGAGATGATCGTCGGCGTCGGCGCCTCGCGCGTCCGGGACCTCTTCGACGAGGCCAAGAAGGCCGCCCCCGCGATCATCTTCATCGACGAGCTCGACGCCATCGGCCGGGCCCGCGGCGGGGGCGGGGGCCTCGGCGGCCACGACGAGCGCGAGCAGACGCTGAACCAGGTGCTCACCGAGATGGACGGCTTCGACCCGTCGCTCGGCGTCATCGTCCTCGCCGCGACGAACCGCCCCGAGATCCTCGACAGCGCGCTGCTGCGCCCGGGCCGGTTCGACCGCCGCGTCGTCGTCCAGTCCCCGGACAAGGTCGGCCGCGCGCAGATCCTCGCCGTCCACACGCGCTCGGTGCCGCTCGAGGAGGGCATCGATCTGGCGGCGATCGCCGCGTCGACGCCTGGCATGGTCGGCGCCGACCTCGCGAACCTCGTCAACGAGGCGGCGCTCCTCGCCGCCAAGCGCGGGCACACCCGCGTCCAGCTCGCCGACTTCACCGACGGGCTCGAGAAGGTCATCCTCGGCGCCGAGCGGCGCGTCGTGATGAGCGACTCCGAGCGCGAGCGGACCGCCTACCACGAGGCCGGGCACGCGCTCGTCGGGATGCTCACCGAGGGCGCCGACCCCGTGCGGAAGATCTCGATCATCCCGCGAGGTCAGGCGCTCGGCGTGACGCTCTCGGCCCCGGAGGCCGACCGCTTCAACTACGACCAGGCGTACCTGCGCGGGAAGATCCTCGTCGCGCTCGGCGGACGCGTCGCGGAGGAGGTCGTCTACGGGACGATCACCACCGGCGCCGAGTCGGACATCCAGCAGCTGACGAACATCGCCCGGGGCATGGTGACGCGCTGGGGCATGAGCGAGGTCGTCGGGCCGATCGCCGTCGAGGCGTCGAACCCGAACGGCATGCTGCTCCCGGGGACCGACGGCGTCTCGCAGGCGACGCAGCAGCTCATCGACCAGGAGGTGCGCCGCATCGTCGACGAGGCGCACCACGACGTCACGCTGCTGCTCACCGAGCACCGCGAGCAGCTCGAGCAGCTCACCCAGGAGCTGCTGAAGGTCGAGACGCTCGACGAGACCGACGCGTACCTCGCGGCGGGCGTCCTGCGCGAGCCGCGCGAGGAGAACGCCTCCTCGCAGCCGACGAGCGGGCAGAAGCCGTCCGCGCCGCTCGGCGAGCCGGCCGAGGTCTGAGCGCCGGCGGGCGGGCGGGCGCGGGGTCCTGGGCGCGCGGTCCCGGGCGCGCGGTCCCCCGCGGGGCCGGCCCGGATGGCCGCGGCCGCGGCCGCGGCGCGGGGCCCGCGGTCAGCTCAGCGCGCTCGCGAGGGCCTCGTCGAGGTCCGGGTGCCGGAACGCGTACCCGCCGGCCAGGGCGCGTGACGGCACGGCGCGCTGGCCTTCGGTGACGATCTCGCTCATCTCGCCGTAGAGCAGCTTGATGGCGAAGGCCGGGACGGGCGCGAACGCGGGGCGGTGAAGGGCCTTGCCGAGGGCCTTCGAGAACACCTTGTTCGTCACGGGCTCGGGGGCGGAGCCGTTGTAGGCGCCGGACCAGGAGCCGTCGTCGATCGCCTTGAGGTAGAGCCCGACGATGTCGTCGAGGTGGATCCAGGGCATGTACTGGCCGCCGCCGGCGACCGGGCCGCCGACGCCCATCCTGAACGGCGGGAGCATCGTCTTCAGGGCGCCGCCGGAGCGGTCGAGGACGACGCCGGTGCGGATGTGGGCGACGCGGACGCCGAGGGTGAGCGCCTTGTCGGCCTCGGCCTCCCACACGACGCAGACCTTCGCGAGGAAGTCGCTGCCCGCGGGGGTGTCCTCGGGGACCTTCTCGTCGCCGTGCTTGCCGTAGTAGCCGACGGCGGAGGACGAGATGAGCGCGGCGGGGCGGGGGTCGGCGGCCGCGATGCCGGCGACGAGGTTGCGGCTCCCGATCTCGCGCGAGTCGTTGATGGCCTGCTTGCGGGCGGCGTTCCAGCGCTGGGCGACGGGCTCGCCGGCGAGGTGGACGATCGCGTCCCGGCCCGCGAGGGCGGCGACGGGCGCCGGCTCGTTCAGCGCGTCCCAGGCGAGCGCCTGCACGCCGAGGGCCTGACCGGCCTTCTCCGGGTTGCGGGAGAGGACGGTCACGTCGTCGCCCCGGTCCTTGAGGGCGGCCACGAGGCGCGCTCCGATGAGTCCGGTCGCGCCGGTCACGGTGATCTTCATGCCGGGGATACGACCAGCGGGCGCCTCGGGGATCAAGGCGCGGCGGCGTTATTTCTGACAGACGGCCTCGCCGGACGCACCCCGGCCACGACGTTCGAGCCCCCCGGGCGAGAACTCGCCCGCGACCCGAGCCGTCAGGCGAGGGTCGCGCGGTCGCCGGCGGCGAAGCCGATCGTGTTGTCGATGACGGCGGCGGCGCCGGAGGCCCGAGCCTCGTCGGCGACGGCCGCCGCGACGGCGGGCGCGACGTCCCGGTTGAACACCGAGGGGATGATGTAGTCCTCGCGCACCTCGGCGTCGTTGACGATCTGGGCGATCGCGCGGGCCGCGGCCATCTTCATCTCCTCGGTGATCTGCCGCGCGCGGACGTCGAGCGCGCCGCGGAAGACGCCGGGGAAGGCGAGGACGTTGTTGATCTGGTTCGGGTAGTCCGAGCGGCCGGTCGCGATGATGCGCGCGTAGGGGGCGGCCTCCTCGGGCGCGACCTCCGGGTTCGGGTTCGCCATCGCGAAGACCATCGCGTCCTTGTTCATCGCCTGCAGCGCCTCGGCGGGGAAGATCCTCGCGCCGCTCAGGCCGATGAAGAGGTCGCAGCCGTCGAGGGCGTTCACGGGCGGGCCGCTGATCTTCTGCGGGTTGCTCGTCTCGGCGTACCAGCGCTTGATGGCGTTCATCGAGCCGTCGGCGTAGTCGGAGCGATCGGTGGAGACCAGGCCCTTGGAGTCCGCGCCGATGATGTCGCGAACGCCCGCGGCCTGGAGGATCTTCGTGACGGCGACGCCCGCGGCGCCGAGCCCGGTGACGAGGACCTTCAGATCCATGAGGTCGCGGCCGGTGAGCTTGCAGGCGTTGAGGAGGGCGGCGAGCACGACGATCGCGGTGCCATGCTGGTCGTCGTGGAAGACGGGGATGTCGAGCTCGGCCTTCAGCCGGTCCTCGATCTCGAAGCAGCGCGGCGCGCTGATGTCCTCGAGGTTGATGCCGCCGAAGCCGGGGGCGATGCGGCGGACGGTCTCGACGATCTCGTCCGGGTCCTTCGTGCTCAGGACGATCGGGAAGGCGTCCACCCCGGCGAACTCCTTGAAGAGCATGCACTTGCCCTCCATGACCGGCATCGAGGCCTCGGGGCCGATGTCGCCGAGGCCGAGCACCGCGGTGCCGTCGGAGACGACCGCGACCGTGTTGCGCTTGATCGTGTACTGGAAGGCCTTGTCGCGGTCCTCGTGGATCGCCATGCAGACGCGGGCGACGCCGGGCGTGTAGGCCATCGAGAGGTCGTCGCGCGTGCGCAGCGAGGACTTGTTGTGCTGCTCGATCTTGCCGCCGACGTGGAGCAGGAAGGTGCGGTCGGTCGTGTCGACGACGCGGGCGCCCTCGAGCGCGTCGATCGCGCCGGTGATGGCGTCCCAGTGGCCCTGATCGGTCGCGTCGACCGTGATGTCGCGCAGCAGGGTGTCGTCGCCGACCTCGACGAGATCGACGGCGCCGATGACGCCGCCGGCCTTGCCGATCGCGGAGGCGACCTGCCCGAGCATGCCGGGCTTGTGGTCGATCTCGACGCGGATCGTCAGCGAGTACTGGGCGGAGGGAGTGGTCGGCACGGTGACGGAAACATATCTCGGACGTGCTGTCCGACCTGTGCTCCTTCCGGTCAGCCAGGCAGACCGTAAGCTGGCCGCATGAGCAGCTGGACGGCGGCCGACATCCCCTCCCAGGCGGGACGCACCGCGATCGTCACGGGCGCGAACAGCGGGATCGGCCTGGAGGCCGCCCGCGAGCTCGCGCGGGCGGGGGCGCACGTCATCCTCGCGGTGCGCGACCCGGCCAAGGGGGAGGCGGCACGGGCGCAGCTGCCCGGCAGCAGTTCGACCGGGGCTACCGGCGCTGGGCCGCGTACGCGCAGTCCAAGCTCGCGAACCTCCTCTTCACCTTCGAGCTGCAGCGGCGTCTGACGGCCGGCGGGTCGCCCGTCATCGCGACCGCGGCGCACCCCGGCTACTCCGCGACGCACCTGCAGTCCCACAGCGAGTCCTTCCGGGACGGGCTCATGCAGATCGCCAACCGCGTGTTCGCGCAGAGCGCCGCCACGGGGGCGCTCCCGACCCTCTTCGCCGCGACCGCGGACGTGCCGCCGGGCAGCTACGCGGGCCCGAGCCGGCGGCTGGAGTCGCAGGGGCCCCCGACGCTCGTCCGCACCGCGGCGGAGGCCCGGGACGAGGCCGTCGCCGCCCGGCTGTGGGCGCTGTCGGAGGAGCTGACAGGCGTCTCCTTCGGCCTCGCAGCGCCCGTGCCCGCCTGACGAGGGGTCGTTCGCCCGCACCCCGAGGCGTTCGATGGTGGCGCGTGCGGGGTATGGCCCGCGTATGCCTTCTGCGCTGCGCAACACCCCCGACCCCGCGCCCGAGGCGGGCGCCGCCTTCGCGGTGGATCGCCTCGCCGCGCGCCAGGGGACCCTGATCGTCGAAGGCCGCTGGTCCGGGGTGCGGGGGATGCGGTTCCTCCGTCCGACGCTCGTCGTCGAGGGCCGTCAGGTCCTCGCGACGCTCGAGCACAAGCCGTGGGCCCCCGCCGAGGGGACCCGCTGGACGGCCGCGTTCCCGTGGACCGACGGGGAGGACGCCCTGGCGACCGCGACGATGGAGGTCGCGCCGAGCGTCGTCGTCCCGCTCGGCCCGGACGCGATCGCCGCGGCGGCCGGTGCCCCGGCGCGGGCGAAGCGGTCCCGGACGTCCTCGGTGGCGCCGGTGCGGACGGTGGCGCCCGCGGCCGCGGTGGCGCCCGCCGCGCCGGAGCGTCAGGCGAAGGCTGAAGGCCGGCCGGCCGTGGAGGCGCCGGCCGTCGCCGCCGGCGACGCGGGGCTGCCCGGCGCCCGCCTGCCCGAGTACGACCCCGCCGAGACCCCTGACCCGGCGGTGCAGACCGCCCGCCGGGCGCTGCGCGACGCCGAGCGCGAGCGCGACGAGCAGGCCCGCGCCGCCCGCAGCGCGATCGCGGAGCGCGACCGCGCGCTGGCGCGCGTCGACGAGGCGGTCCGCGACCGCGAGGCCGCGGTCCGCACCCGCGACCGGATAAGCACCCAGCTCGAGGAGGTCGAGGCCGCCCGCGCCCGCGCCGAGCGCGAGCGCGAGGAGGGCATCGCGGCCGCGCGCCGTGAGCGCGACGAGCGTGTCGCCGCCGCCGAGCGCGAGCGCGACGAGCGCATCGCCCGGCTGGAGCGTGACCGCGACGAGCGCATCGCCGCGCTCGAGCACGAGCGCGACGAGGCCGTCAGGGCGCGGGCCGCCGCCCAGGGCCAGCGCGACGACGCGCTGCTCGCGCGGGACGCGTTCCGCCCCGTCCCCGGCGGTGACGCCGTCGGCGACGAGGCCGCGCCGACCCGCCCGGCGCCCGTGAGGCCGCGGCAGCCCACGGCCGTGACGCCTGCGGTGCGCGACGAGGACGACGACAGCCCGATCGGGATCCGGAGCGTCCCCGCCGCCCGCGCGGCCGGGCTGCGGCGCCGCGAGGACAAGCGCTCGCTCGGCGTCTTCGACGTGTGGGCGCTGCGCGTGCTGGCGACGGCGACCGCGACGTGCTTCCTCATCCTGCTCTTCTCGCTCGTGCGCCTGTTCCTGTAGGGGAGGGGCGGGGCGGGCGCCGCGGGCCGGACGGCCACGGTCCTCGCTAGGGTCGGCGGAGCCATGGCCGACCGACCTGACGAGCTCTTCCTCATCGACGGCAACTCGCTCGCCTACCGGGCGTTCTTCGCGCTGCCGGAGTCGATCGCGACGTCGACCGGCCAGCCGACGAACGCGATCTTCGGGTTCGCGTCGATGCTCGTGAAGCTCCTCACCGAGTACGGGGTGAAGCCGACGATCGTCGTGTGGGACGCCGGCTCGTCCGGGCGCAAGGAGCTCTCGGCCGACTACAAGGCGCAGCGCACGTCCCGCCCGGACCTGCTGAAGGAGCAGTGGCCCCACCTGCTCGAGATCGTCGAGGCGTTCGGCTACCGCAACACCCACGTCGACGGCTACGAGGCGGACGACGTCATCGCGTCGATCGCGCAGCGCGCTCGCGAGGCCGACCCGCCCGTCCGCTCGGTCGTCGTCACCGGTGACCGCGACGCCTTCCAGATCATCGACGACGACGGGATGGTCGCGATCATGGCGACCGGTCGCGGCATCACGGACACGAAGCTCTACGACCGGCAGGCGGTCATCGACCGCTACGGCCTCGCGCCCGAGCTCATCCCCGACTTCTACGGGCTCAAGGGCGACACGAGCGACAACATCCCCGGGGTCCCCGGCATCGGCGACAAGACCGGCGCGACGCTCCTGCAGCAGTTCGGCGACCTCGAGGGCGTCCTCGCCAACGTCGAGAACATCTCCGGCGCCAAGCGCAAGGAGAACCTCACGAACCACGCCGACGACGCGCGGCTCTCCAAGCAGCTCGCGACGATCCAGCGCGACGTCCCGGTCGACATCGACCCGACGCACGAGGCCGCCCGCGAGCCGGACCGCTCGAAGCTGCGCGAGGTCTTCCGCCGCTTCGAGCTGCGGGCGCCGCTGTCGCGGCTGGAGGAGGCCCTCGGTGTACCCGACCCCGCCCACCCCGGCGACGGCATCGGCGAGGGAATCCCCGGCGGGACGCTCACCGGGGACGTGCAGCTCACCGCGCGGGTGCGCGAGGCGACGATCGCCGATCTGCGGGTGCTCCCGCCCGGCCAGGAGGTCGCGCTCGCGGTCACGGTGCCCGAGGCGCCGGAGGGCGAGCTCTTCGCGATCGACGCCGAGGCGCGGTTCGGTGTCTCGGTCGGGGACGGCGGGGTCCTGACCGGGCCGTGCGCCGACGCGGCCGAGGTCATCGCGGCGCTCGGGGACCGCCCGGTCGTCGTCCACGACGCGAAGGCGGTCGGCCCGGTCCCGCCGAACCTCGCCCACGACACGCTCCTCGGCGCCTACCTGCTGGAGCCGGCCCGGCGCGGGTACCCGTTCGCCGAGCTCTGCGAGGAGCGCGGCCTGGCGACGAAGATCGAGGACCCCGCGGCGGCCACGTCGCTGCTGACGAGCGCGCTCGCCGCCTGGCAGCGGGAGCAGCTCACCGAGCGCGGCCTCGAGTCCCTCCTGCACGACGTCGAGCTGCCGCTCGTCGGGGTCCTCGCCTCGATGGAGGCGGCGGGCATGCGCCTGGACAAAGCGCGCCTCGCGCTCATCAAGGGCCGCGTCGACGAGGAGATCGGGCAGCTCGAGCGGGACGTGTGGGAGCTCGCGGGGGAGGAGTTCGTCCTCGGGTCGCCGCAGCAGCTCGGCCACGTCCTCTTCGAGAAGCTCGGCCTGTCGCGCAAGCGGCGCGGCAAGACCGGCTTCTCCACCGACGCCCGCGTCCTGCAGGCGATCCGCGAGGAGCACCCGGTCATCCCGAAGATCGAGCGCTGGCGCGAGCTGAACCAGCTCTCCAAGACCTACCTCGACGTCCTCCCGCACCTCACCGACGCCGAGGACCGCATCCACACGACGTTCCTGCAGGCCGTCGCGCAGACGGGGCGCCTGTCCTCGACGAACCCGAACATGCAGAACGTGCCGGTGCGGACCGAGCTGGGCCGCGAGATCCGCGGCTGCTTCCGCGCCGCCGACGGCCACGTCCTCGTGAGCGCCGACTACTCCCAGGTCGAGCTCCGGATCCTCGCGCACGTCGCCGACGAGCCGGTCCTCAAGGAGATCTTCATCCGGGGCGACGACGTCCACACCGCCACCGCGTCGACGGTGTTCCAGAAGCCGGCCGACCAGCTCACGCCGATGGACCGCTCGAAGGCGAAGATGATCAACTACGGCATCGTCTACGGCCTCTCGGACTTCGGCCTCGCCGACCGCCTGAACATCCCGCGCGAGGAGGCGAAGGCCTTCATCGACACGTACCTCGAGCGCTTCCCGAAGGTCGCGCAGTTCATGGCGGACACGATCGCGCAGGCGAAGGAGGACGGCCACGTCACGACGCTCTACGGCCGCCGCCGCCAGATCCCGGAGCTCCGGGCCCGCAACTACCAGGTGCGCACCCTCGGCGAGCGCCTCGCCGTCAACACCGTCATCCAGGGGACGGCGGCGGACGTCATGAAGCTCGCGATGATCGAGGCCTTCCGCGCCCTCGCGGCCTCCGGTCTCGCCGCCCGCATGATCCTCACCGTCCACGACGAGCTCGTCTTCGAGGCCCCCGAGTCCGAGGCCGACGCCGTCGCCGCCCTCGCCGTCGAGACGATGACGAAGCCCTGGCCCTACGAGCCGCCGCTGGCGGTCGACGTGGGGTACGGGGTGTCGTGGATGGACGCGAAGTAGGGCGGAGGCTCACGAAGGCCCCGACATACCTGCAGTTCGTGCGTGGCCGCGGGCGCGGAGGAGCGCCAGGAGGTCCGCGCTGACCCGGTCCCACTCCCTCGTCGCATGCCGCCAGGTGACGCGGAAGGTGACGAGGCCCACGGCGAGCGCCTGCTGATCCCGTCGGCGGTCGCTGTCCATGGCCAGGCGCTGCTGGTGCCACGTCCGGGAGTCGAGTTCCACGAGCACCCCGAGCTCGGCGAAGAAGAGGTCGGCCTTCGCGAGACGTCCGTCGGCGAGTTCCACGAGCTCGTTGCGCCGGTACGGCGGGAGCGGCAGCGCGCGCAGGAGTGGCAGCACGAGCGCCTCGAACTCACCGTGGGTGCGGCCGCTCCCCGGGTCGTCGACGGCGGCGTCGACGGCCGCGGACAGGGCACCTCGGCCGCGGTGCCCCGAACGGAGGTCGATCGCGCCGGCGACGCGCTCGACGGTCGTGAGCCGGAGGCTGAGCGCCTCGTTGAGCGCGATCGCGAGCGGATCGGGCGCGAGGCGAGCAGCGAGATCCAACAGGACGTGCTCCGCACGCAGGACCGGGAGGCCATGCCGCCGGCAGATCATCGACGGCGTCACCGCGACGTGGTGGACGGTGACCCCGTCGTGGCCGCGGCGGTGTGTCGGCGCCGCCAGGTGGATCTCGCCGTTCCACGGGCGGATCCCGAGGAGACCAGCCCCGCTGAGGTCGGTGAAGGCACTTTCGCGCCCGACCGCGAGGTGGGCGGCCCAGTGTCGGCCGCGCGGCGAGAGGGCGGCCGGTCCGACGGCCCGCACGCCGCGGTGGACGACCCGCAGGAGCCGCCGGTCGGTCGCGACGTCGATCGCGTGTCGCGTGAGTCCGCAGTCGCTGAGCTGGCGGACGTGCACGACATTCTCCTGCCGGGCCGCGACGACAGCGACCTGGCCCCAGGGTGGGTGACCCGCACAAAGTGCGCGTATGACCGGGTCTTCGTGCGGCACGACTCCCATCGTGCGGCCTGATCCTGCAACAGCACAACCGCATGGTTGCGCCGAAAGTGCGACGGGAGTGCGTCAGGCCGCCGCGAGCGTGCGGGGCGCGGCGACCGGCTCCGCCTCCGCGTTCGCCGGCGGGCGCGACTCGGGCCAGGAGGACTCGAGGGCGAAGGACGGCGGGGCGATCGCGAGGTAGTGGTTGAACGACCAGCGCACGAAGGACGGGCGGTCCATGATGTCCAGCGCGGTGTCCATCACCGGGTACTTGTTCAGCCAGCTGAAGAGGCCCTGCACGCGCCACAGCCACTTGAACGAGAAGGAGTGGTCGGCGGAGAAGGAGGAGTACCGCTCCAGGGCCTGCCCGCGGGACTGCCGGCCGTCGACGACGGCGCGCAGCTCGCGGCCGGCCGCGAGGCCGAAGTAGAGGGCGGTGCGGATGCCCTCGGCGGTCGTCGGCAGGCAGTGGCCGGCGGAGTCGCCGACCATGAAGACGCCGTCGTCGGTCGCCTCGCGCAGGACGTGGGGGATCCAGTTGCCCTGGTAGCCGTCGAGCGGGACGCCGATGTCGTTCGCGAGGTCGACGGTCGGCCGCTTGACCTTCACGTCCGGGTCGAAGGAGCCGACGCCGACGCGGACCTCGTCGCCCGCGGGGAAGGCCCACGAGTAGCCGGGACGGATGTAATCGCAGTCGAGCCACAGCTCCATGTCGCGCGCCTGCGCGTCGGCGACCTTGGGGTGGACCTCGAGGCCGCGGGAGAGGCGGGCGTTCGGCGGCTGGATCGCGTCGGGCGAGGACGACAGGACCCGGCGCCAGCCGAGCGCGTCGACGACGAGCGGCGCGCGCAGGTCGCCGCGGTCGGTGTGGACGGTGTGGATCGCGCCGCCGCGGGTGATGCCGTCGACCTTCGCGTGCTCGAAGGGGACGTCCGGCGACTGCTCCTTCAGGAGGGCGCAGATCTTCTTGTAGTCGAAGGTCGAGAACGTCCACGGGAGCGCCCAGCGGTAGGTCTTCGTCGCGCGGCGGCCGCCCTTCTCCTGGCCGCGGTGGATGACGAGGTCCGAGAAGGTCTGGACGATGGACGCGGAGAGGCCCATGTTCTCGAGCCACTCGGTGGGCGCGGCGCAGGCCGAGGTCTGCCGTTCGCCGATGTCGTAGCGGTCGATGAGGAGGACCTTCGCACCGCTGCCGGAGAGCTCCCGCGCGACCGTCAGCCCCGCGAAGCTCGCCCCGCAGACGAGCACGTCGTAGTCGCCTTCGAGGGGCGTGCGCTCCTCGCCTCGTTTCGTCGCTCTGACCGGCATCGCCAGGGACCTTATCCGGGGTGCTCACCGCACGGCTTCGTCGTGGCGCAAACCGTTACCCTGAAACGTTCATGACCCAGACCATCACACCTACGACTCCGTCGGAAGCCAAGATCGTCCCCGGCTCCGACGGCCTGCTCCTCGAAATCGACGGGCAGATCGTCCCCAACTACGACGCAACGTTCACGCTCTTCGAAGAGGGTGAAGTGGTGAGCGGCAAGGTCGTCCGCATCGACAAGGACGAGGTCCTCGTCGACATCGGCTACAAGAGCGAGGGGGTCATCCCCTCCAACGAGCTTTCGATCCGCAAGAACGTGGATCCGAACGAAGAAGTGACGATGGGCGAGGAAGTCGACGTCCTCGTGCTCACCAAGGAGGATCAGGACGGGCGTCTGATCGTCTCCAAGAAGCGCGCGCGCTTCGAGAAGGCCTGGCGCCGCATCGAGGCAGCCGCGGAGAGCGGCGAGCCCGTCGAGGGCCTCGTCATCGAGGTCGTCAAGGGCGGCCTCATCATCGACCTCGGCGTCCGCGGCTTCCTGCCGGCGTCGCTCGTCGACATCCGCCGCGTGGCGAACCTCGACGAGTTCATGTCGCAGACCATCGAGTGCAAGGTCATCGAGCTCAACCGCTCGCGCAACAACGTCGTCCTCAGCCGCCGTGCGGTGCTCGAGGAGGAGCGCAAGGAGCAGCGCCAGGAGATCCTGGACCGCCTGCAGCCCGGCCTCGTCGTCGAGGGCCAGATCTCGAACATCGTCGACTTCGGCGCGTTCGTGGACCTCAACGGCATCGACGGCCTCATCCACATCAGCGAGCTGTCGTGGTCGCACGTCAACCACCCGTCGGAGATCCTCAACATCGGTGACACCGTCGCCGTGAAGGTCCTCGACATCGACCGGGACCGCCAGCGCATCTCCCTGGGTCTCAAGCAGACGCAGGAGGATCCGTGGCAGCGCGTCGTCGACACGTACAACGTGAACGACGAGCTCGCCGGCAAGGTCACGAAGGTCGTCACGTTCGGCGCCTTCGTCGAGATCCTCGACGGCGTCGAGGGCCTGGTCCACATCTCCGAGCTCGCCAACCACCACGTGGAGAACCCGCGTGAGGTCGTGCAGCCCGGTGACGAGGTCCGCGTCCGCATCCTCGAGATCGACTCCGAGCGCCGCCGGCTCTCGCTGTCGGTCAAGCGCGTCGACGGCCAGGTGCTGCCGCTGCGCCCGATCGAGGGTCTGCTCGACTCCGACCTGGACGACGTCTCGGACCTCGGTCTGAGCGAGGAGGTCTTCTCCTCGCCGCCGAACGTCCCGACGCTGCAGCCGGTCGACGAGCTGGGTGAGACGCTGGAGGCCCCCGCCGAGGAGGCCGCCGCGACCGAGGTTGAGGAGGCTCCCGCCGAGGAGGCCGCCGCGACCGAGGTTGAGGAGGCTCCCGCCGAGGAGGCCGCCGCGACCGAGGTCGAGGAGGCTCCCGCCGAGGAGGCTGCCCCCCCCGCCGAGGAGGCCCCCGCGGCCGAGACGGCCGACGAGGTCCCCGCCGAGGAGACCCTCGAGGCGCCCGCCGAGTCCACCGAGGACGAGGCGCCCGCCGCCGAGTAGTCCTGAAGCGGGACGGACGTCCCGCACCGCCCGACCCCGTCGCGACGCATCATCGCGACGGGGGCCGGGCCGGACACCCCTCATGCCCGCCGACCTCACCGTCCCGTTCATCGGCCTGACCGGCGGGCTCGGGTCCGGCAAGTCCACCGCGCTCGCCGCCCTCGGGCGCCTCGGCGCGATGACCCTCTCGACCGACGCGGTCGTCCACGAGCTCTACACGGACGACGCGGAGCTCCGCGCGCTCGTCGTCGAGCGCTGGGGGGACGGCGTCGCGCCCGGCGGCGTCATCGACCGCGGCGAGGTCGCCAAGCACGCCTTCGCCGACCCCGGCGAGCGCAAGTGGCTCGAGCAGCAGATCTGGCCACGTGTCGCGCAGAAGGTCGTCGACTTCCGGGCCGCCGCGAACGCCGCGCGGGCGGGCGGCGCCGACGTCCCCGCCGCCGTCGTCGAGACGCCGCTGCTCTTCGAGGCCGGGATGGAGCAGGCCTACGACGCGACGATCGCGATCGTCGCGGACGAGGCCGTACGCGCGGAGCGCGCCTCCGCGCGTGGTCACCATGCTGTCGACGAACGGGCCGCGGCGCAGCTCACCCAGCAGGAGAAAGCCGACCGGGCGACGTATGTCGTCGCAAACTCCGGAACTGTCGAGGAACTCGAGGAGGCACTGTCCTCCGTGCTCGGCAGACTGTGAGTCGACGCCGACGCCGCCGCCGACCGTGACCACCCGATCCGCCTCCCAGCGCGCCGCCCAGCGGCGCCCCGCCAAGCCGCGCCCCTCCGCGGAGGACCGTCGCCGCGCCGGCGTACGGTCCCGGGCCCCCCAGCGGCGCCGGCGGCTGTTCGTCGTCCTCCTCACGATCGTCGCGAGCGCCGGCCTCGCCGCGATCGTCCTGCCGCACTTCGGCGACAAGCTCAAGGAGATCACCCTCCCGCTGCGCCACGAGGACATCATCCGCCAGCAGGCGAAGGACAAGGGCCTGGACCCGGCGCTCATCGCGGGCGTCATCTACGCCGAGTCCCACTTCCGCGACGGGCAGACGTCGAGCGCCGGCGCGCTCGGCCTCATGCAGCTCACCCCCGAGACGGCGAAGGACATCGCGCGCCGCTCCGGCGGGTCGGCCTTCGACGTCAAGGATCTCGCCACCCCGCAGGTGAACATCAGCTACGGCGCCTACTACCTCCGCGGGCTCGAGCGCAGCTACGGCGGCAACGACACGCTCGTGCTCGCCGCCTACAACGCGGGCCAGGGCAACGTCGACAAGTGGCTCCGGCAGGCCCAGGCGGAGGACCGGACGTTCACGGTGAGCGACATCCCGTTCCCGGAGACGAAGGCCTACGTCGAGAAGGTCCTGCAGGCACGCAACGACTACCGCGCCAACTACGCCTCCGAGCTGGGCCTGCGCTGAGCACGGGCCGGGCCGGGCCGGGCCGGGGGGCCTCGCGCCGCCCGCGTCGCTGCCGCGGTGATCGCGGACCCGACCTGACCGCAGGCGCGGCCTGCCGGGCGGCACGGTCCCGACCCACCGCTACGCTGCCTGGACCGTGCCTCCGTTCCGTCTCGACAGCGTCTACAGCCCCGCCGCCGACCAGCCGAAGGCGATCGACGCGATCGTCAAGCACGTCGAGGCGGGCGACCGCTACACGACGCTCCTCGGCGCCACGGGCACCGGCAAGACGATGACGATGGCGGCGTCGATCGAGCGGCTGCAGAAACCGACGCTCGTCATGGCGCACAACAAGACGCTCGCGGCACAGCTCTGCAACGAGTTCCGGACGTTCTTCCCGGACAACGCCGTCGAGTACTTCGTCAGCTACTACGACTACTACCAGCCCGAGGCGTACGTCCCGTCGAAGGACCTGTACATCGAGAAGGACTCGGCGATCAACGCGGAGGTCGACCGCCTGCGCCACGCCGCCACGGCCGCCCTCTTCGCCCGCCGCGACGTGATCATCGTCGCCTCGGTGTCCGCGATCTACGGCCTCGGGTCGCCGGAGACCTACGACGACAACCTGCAGAACCTCGTCAAGGGCGCGGAGATCGACCGCGACGAGCTGCTGCGCAAGCTCGTGACGATCCAGTACACGCGCAACGACGTCGCGCTCGGCCGCGGCTCGTTCCGGGTGCGGGGCGAGGCGCTCGAGATCTTCCCCGCCTACAGCGACTCGACCGCCTACCGCGCGACGCTGTTCGGCGACGAGATCGAGCGGCTGCAGGAGTTCGACCCGCTCACCGGCGAGCTCGTGCAGGACGACCTCGAGCACGTCGCGATCTGGCCGGCGTCCCACTACAACGTGCGCGACGGCACGATCGACGCCGCCGTCGCCGCGATCGGCCGCGAGCTGAACGACCGCTGCGCCGAGCTCGAGGCCGAGGGCAAGCTCCTGGAGTCCCACCGCCTGCGCCAGCGCACGCAGTACGACATGGAGATGCTCAAGGAGATGGGCTTCTGCAACGGGATCGAGAACTACTCGGCGATCCTCGACGGCCGCGCCCGTGGCGACCGCCCGTACTGCCTCATCGACTACTTCCCCGACGACTTCGTCTGCTTCCTCGACGAGTCCCACCAGACGGTGCCGCAGATCGGCGCGATGTTCGAGGGGGACCAGGCGCGCAAGCGCACCCTCGTCGACTTCGGCTTCCGCCTGCCGTCGGCGATGGACAACCGGCCGCAGACCTTCGACGAGTTCCTCTCGATCACGCCGCAGATCGTGTTCGTGTCGGCCACCCCCGGCAAGTACGAGCGGGTGCACTCCGGCGAGGTCGTCGAGCAGATCGTCCGCCCGACCGGCATCGTGGATCCGTCCGTCGAGGTGCGCCGGACGAAGAACCAGATCGACGACCTCATGAACGAGATCCGGCTGCGGACCGACCGCTCGGAGCGGGTCCTCGTCACGACGATCACGAAGAAGATGTCCGAGGACCTCACGGACTACCTCCTCGAGATGGGGTTCCGCGTGCGCTACCTGCACTCGGAGATCGACACGCTCGAGCGCATCCAGATCATCCGCGACCTGCGGCTGGGGGAGTACGACGTGCTCGTCGGGGTCAACCTCCTGCGCGAGGGGCTCGACATGCCCGAGGTGTCGCTCGTCGCGATCCTCGACGCCGACAAGGAGGGCTTCCTCCGCGGCGAGACGTCGCTTATCCAGACGATCGGCCGCGCCGCCCGCAACTCCGAGGGCGCGGTGATCATGTACGCCGACAAGGAGACGGCGGCGATGAAGGCGGCCCTCGAGGAGACCGACCGCCGCCGCGCGATCCAGCTCGCCTACAACGAGGAGCACGGCATCACCGCGACGACGATCTCCAAGGGCGTCAGCGACATCGCCGAGTTCCTCCAGGCGGAGGGCAAGACGCCGAAGGGCCGCAAACGCTCCGAGCGCAAGCGCAAGGACGTCGGCAGCGGCGCCCCGCAGGACCTCGAGAAGGCGATCGTCGAGCTCGAGGAGGAGATGCTCGCGGCGGCCGAGGAGCTGCGCTTCGAGTACGCGGCGCGGCTCCGCGACGAGATCCGCGACCTCAACCGAGAGCTCAAGGGCCTGCAGAACGCGGGCGTCACCTCGGACTGATGCGGGAGCTGCAGGGCGCCGTCCTCGCCTGGTACGCGGAGGCCGGGCGCGACCTGCCGTGGCGCCGGACGACGGACCCCTACGCGATCCTGGTCAGCGAGGTCATGTCGCAGCAGACCCAGGTGGCGCGGATCGTCCCGCGCTACGAGGCGTGGCTCGAGCGCTGGCCGACGGAGGACGCGCTGGCGCAGGCGTCGGTGGCGGACGTCCTCGGCGCGTGGGTCGGCCTCGGCTACAACTCGCGGGCGCTGCGGCTGCGCGACGCGTGCGCGGTGGTCGCGCGGGACGGGTGGCCCCGGACGGCGGCGGGGCTGCGTGCGCTCCCGGGCGTGGGCCCCTACACGGCGGCGGCCGTCGCGTCCTTCGCCTTCGGCGAGCAGGTGGCGGCGGTCGACACGAACGTGCGGCGCGTCGCCGGGCGGATCGGGCTCGGGACGCCCGACGAGCTCGTCCCGGCCGGTGACGCGGCGACCTGGAACCAGGCGACGATGGAGCTCGGGGCGCTCGTGTGCGGCGCGCGCCGGGCCGCCTGCGACGCGTGCCCGGCGGCGCCGTGGTGCGGGTCGGCCGGGCAGGTCGTCGTGACGGCGCGCGGCGCCCGCGGCGCCGGCGTCCGGTTCGAGGACACGAACCGCTGGGTCCGGGGGCGCGTCGTCGCGGCCCTCACGGCCGGGGAGGACCTGCCGAAGGACATCGATCCGGAGCGACTGGCGACCGCGGTCGACGGCCTCGTGCGGGACGGGTTGCTCCGGCGGGAGGGCAGCACGGTGGCGCTGGCGGACGGCGAGCCCGGCGCAGTCGTTCGGTAGGGTTGCCGCGAGCTGATCTGACCCGGGAGGCGCGGCGCCGTCGTAGCCCGCCCGGTATCTGACGAGGAGCAAACACGTGGCCCTGGATCGCCAATCCATCGAGAAGAAGGACTTCCCGATCGCCCGCCGGGGCTATGACCCGGAAGCCGTCGACGCCCACCTGGAGCGCGTCGCGGCCGAGGTCGAGAGCCTCCGGTCCGAGCTCGCCGCCGGTGGCGGGGCCGCCCCCGCCACGGCCGGCGCCGCCCCGACCCCGCGCAGCAGCCCGGCGTCGCTCGCCATCGCGGCGTCCGAGCAGGTGCGCGCGATCGTCGAGGCCGCCGAGACGAGCGCCGCCGGGATCGAGGCCGGGGCCCACGCCGAGGCCGACCGCATCCGCCGCGAGGCCGAGGCCGCCGCGCGCGCCACCCGCGACGACGCCGTCGACCGCAGCGAGGACCACGTCGGCGCCGTCGGCGAGGCCACGTCGCTCATGCTGCAGCGGGTCGACGCGATGGAGAGCGAGATCACCGCCCTGGTCGAGAGCCTGCGCACCGGGGCCAACCGCCTCGGGGCCGACCTCTCGCTGCTGCAGGGGAACCTCGGCGAGCTGTACGACGCGGCCGGCGCCACCGCGCCGCCCGCCGCGGCGGAGGCCCCGCGGGCCGCCGCTCCGAAGGCCGCCGCTCCGAAGGCCACCCCGCCCGAGCCCAGGCCGGCGCCGCCGGAGCCGGCCGCCGAGGAGCCCGTCCGGTCGCTGCCGCCGATCCCGGAGGAGGCCCCGGACCCGTCCCCGCACGTGGAGGCCCCGATCATCCCGCCGGGTCTCTTCACCCCGACCGAGCCGGTCCCGCCGCGCGAGGAGCGCACGGGGTCCGTCCTCGACGAGCCGTACGCCGACGCGGCGCCCGCCGCGGAGCCCGCGGCCGACGCCGGCACGGGCGGGGAGGCGGACGTCGACGGTGCCCGCCTCATCGCGCTGAACATGGCCCTCAACGGCGCGAGCCGCGAGGAGACCGACGCCTACCTGCGCGACAACTTCGACCTCCCGGACCGGGCGGCGCTGGTCGCCGAGGCGTTCGCGACCGTCGAGGGGTGAGACGGTCGGCCGGAACCCCGCAGATTGCGGGGTTCCGGTCAGCATGCAGGCAGGGGAACGTCTGTTCGGGCGGCTAGGATTATGTCTTCATGTCGAAGGCCAACAGCATCGTCGTCTCGGGCGCCCGGGAGCACAACCTCAAGGACGTGTCCCTGACGCTGCCCCGTGACGCGCTCACGGTGATCACCGGCCTCTCGGGGTCGGGGAAGTCGTCGCTCGCCTTCGACACGATCTACGCCGAGGGGCAGCGCCGGTACGTCGAGTCGCTCAGCGCCTACGCGCGCCAGTTCCTCGGGCAGATGGACAAGCCGGACGTCGACTCGATCGAGGGGCTCTCGCCCGCGATCTCCATCGACCAGAAGACGACGTCGAAGAACCCGCGCTCGACCGTCGGCACCGTCACGGAGATCTACGACTACCTGCGCCTGCTGTGGTCGCGGATCGGCCACCCGCACTGCTACAAGTGCGGCGCGCCGATCGCGGGCCAGTCGGTCGAGCAGATCATCGACCAGGTCATGGAGCTGCCGGAGGGCTCGCGCTTCATGGTCATGGCGCCGATCGTCCGGGGCCGCAAGGGCGAGTACGGCAAGCTCCTCGCCGACCTCCGCGCCGACGGGTACGCCCGTGCGAAGGTCGACGGCGAGCTGCGCGGCCTCGAGGAGGAGATCGTCCTCGACAAGAAGTTCAAGCACGACATCTCGCTCGTCGTCGACCGCCTCGTCATGCGCGGCGAGGTCCGCAAGCGGCTCGCCGACTCGATCGAGACCGCCATCGCCCTCGCGGACGGCATCATCGAGGTCGAGATCCTGCCCGGACGCGACGCGCCCGCGGGGACGGCCGGCGAGGTCCTCACCTTCAGCGAGAAGTTCGCCTGCCTGAACTGCGGCACCTCGATGCCCGAGCTCGAGCCGCGGATCTTCTCCTTCAACTCGCCGCACGGCGCCTGCGACCGCTGCACCGGCCTCGGCTCGATGATGGAGATCGACCCGGGGCTCGTCGTGCCGGACCCGTCGCTGTCCCTCGACGAGGGCGCCATCACGCCGTGGGCGAACTCGAGCTCGCAGTACTACGACCAGATCGGCGAGGCGATCTCGGACGCCTACGGGATCGACCGCACCGTCCCGTTCCAGAGCCTGCCCCAGGCGGAGCAGGACCTCTACCTCTTCGGGCTCGGCGACGATCGCGTCCCCGTGACGTACAAGAACCGCTACGGGCGCACACGGTCCTACAACGCGCGCTTCGAGGGCGTCATGCCGAACCTCGAGCGGCGCTACCGGGAGACCGACTCCGAGCAGATCCGCGAGCGGATCGAGGAGTTCATGGCCGTCGTGCCGTGCCCCGCGTGCAAGGGCTCGCGCCTGCGGCCGGAGTCGCGGTCGGTGCTCGTCGGCGGGACGGCGATCCACGAGTTCTGCTCGCTCTCCGTGCGGCGGGCGATGACGTGGCTCGACGAGGTCCAGCTCACCGAGACCGAGCGCCACATCGCGCGGCTCATCGTCCGCGAGATCGAGGAGCGCCTGCGGTTCCTGGAGAACGTCGGCATCGGGTATCTCTCGATGGACCGTGCGGCGGCGACGCTGTCCGGCGGCGAGGCGCAGCGCATCCGCCTGGCGACGCAGATCGGCTCCGCGCTCGTCGGCGTCCTCTACGTGCTCGACGAACCGTCGATCGGCCTGCACCAGCGGGACAACACGAAGCTCATCAGGACGCTCGAGCGGCTGCGCGACCTCGGCAACACCGTCCTCGTCGTCGAGCACGACGAGCAGACGATGCGCGCCGCCGACCACATCGTCGACATGGGGCCGGGCGCGGGCGAGCACGGCGGCCACGTCGTCGCCGAGGGCACGGCCGACGAGATCGCGCTCGTGAAGGCGTCGCTCACCGGGCAGCACCTCGCGGGCACGTCGGTCATCCCGGTGCCGGAGAAGCGCCGCAAGCCGAGCGGCCACCTCGAGATCCGCGGCGCGAAGCAGCACAACCTCAAGGGCGTCGACGTGCGCGTGCCGCTCGGGACGCTCACCTGCGTGACGGGCGTGTCGGGCTCGGGCAAGTCGACGCTCGTCAACGAGGTCCTCTACAAAGCCGTCGCGAACAAGCTGCACCGGGCCCGCCAGCGGGCGGGCGCGCACACGGCCGTCCTCGGTCTCGACGCCGTCGACAAGATCATCGCGATCGACCAGTCGCCGATCGGGCGCACCCCGCGCTCCAACCCGGCGACGTACACGGGCCTGTTCGACGTCATCCGCGACATCTACTCCAAGACACAGGAGTCGCGGGCCCGCGGCTACAAGGCCGGCCGCTTCTCGTTCAACGTCAAGGGCGGGCGCTGCGAGGTCTGCAAGGGCGACGGGCAGATCAAGATCGAGATGCACTTCCTGCCGGACGTCTACGTCCCCTGCGAGCAGTGCCACGGCAAGCGGTACAACAAGGAGACGCTCGACATCCGCTTCAAGGGGAAGTCGATCGCCGACGTCCTCGCGATGCCCGTCGAGGAGGCCGTCGTCTTCTTCGAGAACATCCCGAAGATCCGCCGCCGCCTGGAGACGCTGAACGACGTCGGCCTCGGCTACATCCGGCTCGGGCAGCCCGCCACGACGCTGTCCGGCGGCGAGGCCCAGCGCGTGAAGCTCGCGACGGAGCTGTCGAAGGTCGCGACCGGCCGGACGCTCTACATCCTCGACGAGCCGACCACGGGCCTGCACTTCGCGGACGTCCAGCGGCTGCTCGTCGTCCTGCACCGCCTCGTCGACCAGGGCAACTCGGTGGTCGTCATCGAGCACAACCTCGACGTCATCAAGACCGCCGACCGGCTCGTCGACATGGGTCCCGAGGGCGGGGAGGAGGGCGGCACCGTCGTCGCCCAGGGCACGCCCGAGGAGGTCGCCGCGGTCGCCGCGTCCTACACGGGGCAGTTCCTGCGCGATCTCGTCGTCCCCGCCGAGGTGAAGGCCAGCCGCCGGATGCCGAAGCCGCCGGCCCGCAAGGCGAAGGCCGCCGCGTAGCGCGGGGAGGGCCGTTCGTCTCGGTGCGCCGCGGCCGCGACACCGCGGCGCCCGGCGGGGTCCACGCCGGACACGGTGAGACGTCGCGGAGGGGCCACGTGGGCTCCGTACGGCCACGGGATGCCGTACGGGCCCACGCAACCGCCGTCCGGTCCGGCCGGGCCCGAAGGCGTGGCCGGGGGGTCGGTTCGCTCCCACCCCGAGAGCGAACACGGTCGGCGCCCCCGCCGAGGCGGGGACGAAGTCGCTGATCCGGATGTCTCGCCCGGACCGTCCTCAGTGGACACGGACATCGTCGGCCACCTGGGGTCTTCACCCCATAGGCTATCCGTCCAGGTGGGTCTGTTTTCGACCTATACCGCGCCCGGGAGGCCGGGGGACGGGGGCGGGGCGGGCCTCAGGGATCGAGACCGTCGTCCGACGAGCCTGAGCCGCCGGACGTGCCCGACCCCGACGCGGCGGCCGACGCGGACCCCGAGGTGCCTGACGCCGAGGTGGTGAGGGGGACGGTCGTGGTGCTGCCGGAAGGGGACTCCTCGAAGGCGTCCGACGAGCCGGAGCCGGAGCCGCCCGAGGTCGACGGGGCGCCGGAGGTCGTGGCCGTCGTGGCGGTGTCGCCCGAACCCTCGGACGAGGAGCCGGAGCCACCCGACGGCGTGCCGGAGCCCTCCGATCCGCGATCGTCCGAGGAGCCCGAGGACCCGCCGGAGGAAGAGGTCGAACCCGAGTGGTGCGACCCGCCGTCGTCGCGCCCGGCCCCGCCGTGCGAGGCGCCGCCCCCGCCCGAGGTGCGGTCCTCGCCGGATCCGGACGAGCCCGCTGAGGACGAGTGCGACGGGGTGCGGCCGTCGCCGCTGTCGTCGCCGGAGCGGTGACGGCCGCCCCGACCGCCGCCGCGGCGGTGGGAGGACGACGAGCCGTGCGGCGCCGGGGCCTTCGCGGTGAGCGCGACCGGCACGGGGGTCGCGGGCGCGGGCGCGGGCGCGCTCGCCGCGTCCGTGGCGACCGCCGGAGGGGCGGGCGCGGCGCCCTGGACCCGCGCCGGCGCGTGGTGACGGTGGTGCAGGGGGGACGGCACGACGCCGGTGCCGACCGCCGCGCCGCCGGCGAGGGCGCCGCCGGCGAGCAGGCCGGCCGAGAGCTTCGCGAGACCGGCGCCGAGCCCGGCCCCGGCGGCCGCGGCGGTGCGCTCCCCGGCGGGCCCGGCGCTCATGGCCTCGGCGATCCGGGTGAGCAGCGGATAGGGCGTGGCGGCCGCGGCCGCGGCGCGCACGGCCGCCCGGGCCCGCATGAGGTGCTGGCGGGCGGCCCCCGCCGTCACCCCGAGGGCGCCGGCGATCTCGGCGTGGGAGCGCCCCTCGAGCTCGCGGAGGACGAGCGCGTCGCGCTGGGCGGCCGGGAGCGCGGAGATCGCGGCGAGCGTGCGCTCGAGGTGCTCGCGGCGCTCGACGGTGTCGGCGACGTCGTCGCTGCCGCGGCTGAGCGTCGCGCCCGCGGCCGCCGGGTCGTCGAGCGACCAGCCCTCGCGTTCACCACGGAGCAGGTTCACGGCGGCGTTGTGGGCGATGCGGTAGAGCCAGGCGCGCAGGTCGGTCGTCGTGACGTCGTGCTCGGTCAGGGCGCGGTGGGCGTTGACGAAGGTCTGCTGGACGGCGTCCTCCGCGCGCTGCTCGCCGACGAGCCTCGTGCAGTACCGGAGCAGGGCCGGTCGGTAGCGATCGACGAGCGTGCCGAACGCCGGTCCGTGGCCGTCCTGGACGAGGCGGACGAGACGCTCGTCGGACTGCAGGCGGAGCAGCGGCTGACCGGCGAGGCGGATGGGCTCTTTGAGAAGGCGGGGCTGCATCGGAAGGACGTGTCGAGGATGACCGTACAGCGGCCGGGGCGCCAGCCCCGGCCCATGGGACATTGGTCGTAGTCGGGGCCTGACCGGGCCCGATCCCTGAGACACGCGGGCGCGGGAAAGATCACACGGTCGCGGTGCCGATCTCCCGGGCGGTCTGCGAGCCTTCGGCGATGACCGCCGCACAGGCCCGGCTGTGGCTCCAGAAATGGCGCTGGTACCAGCGCTCCTCGCTGCCGTGGGCGCGCGCGCAGATCCACTGGGAGTTCGCCCGGCGCGAGGCGTTCACACGCTGGCCGGTGCACGGCAACGTCCTCGAGGCGCTCCGCGCGGGGCGGCTGGAGCTCGGCCCGCAGGTCATGCTCGAGCCCGGCGTGTGGCTCACCTGCCCCGACCCGGGACGGATCCGTATCGGCGAGGGGTCGTTCCTCAACCTCGGCGTGCAGGTCGCCGCCGTCGAGCTCGTGGAGATCGGCCGCCACTGCATGTTCGCGAACGGCTGCTTCGTCACCGACGGCAACCATCGCTTCGACGATCCGGCCGTGCCCGTCCCGTGGCAGGGCTTCACGACCAAGGGGCCGACGCGGATCGGCGACAACGTCTGGTGCGGGGCGAACGTCGTCGTCACGAGCGGGGTGACGATCGGGCAGCGGTCGGTGATCGGATCGAACTCGGTGGTCACGACCGACATCCCGCCGTTCTCGATCGCGGCGGGCGCGCCGGCGAAGGTGCTGAAGACGATCACCTACCCCGAGTCCGAGGCCCCGCTCACGGCGGGGTGACCGCGGATGCCTACTTCGTCGTGATGATCGTCACGCCGTAGGCGATGATCGCCAGGAAGGCGAGCGACGAGACCGCGGCGAGGACCGCGTAGGCGGTGGCCGCGGCGGGCCGGTCCGCCTGGCGCATGTCCGTGGAGCGGGTCGCGCCGAGGATCGTGAGGGCGAAGACGACGCTGACCCCGATGCCGGCGAGAGCGCCGGACCAGATCGTCTGCCACAGCGCCTCGGTGTCGATGAGCTTCGCGAGCACGAACACGGGTCAGCCCTCCGCCGCCGTGAGGATCGAGCCGCGACGGGCACGGCGCGCGAACAGGCTCGCGAGGAGCACGAGCGAGGCGACGGACACGACGAGCGGCCCGGCTGCGCCGTCGCCGAAGATCGACGTGACGCCGTAGACCGCGCCGCCGATGATCGCCGCGGCCGGGATGGTGAGCAGCCACGCGACCATCATGTTGCCCGCCACGCCCCAGCGCACCGCGCTGAGCCGCTTCGCCGCGCCCGACCCCATGACGGCGCCGGAGATGACGTGCGTCGTGGAGAGCGGGAAGCCCGCGTGCGAGGCGGCGAGGATCGAGGCGGCGCCGGCGCCCTGGGCGGCGAAGCCCTGCGCGGGGTCCATCTTGATGATGCGGCTCCCCATCGTCCGGATGATGCGCCAGCCGCCCGAGTAGGTCCCGAGCGCGATGGCGCTGGCCGACGAGACGACGACCCAGGTGGGCACGTGGAAGTGGTTCGGGTCGATCGAGCCGTGGGCGACGAGCGCGAGCGTGATGATGCCCATCGTCTTCTGCGCGTCGTTCGTCCCGTGGGAGAGGGCGAGCAGTCCGCTGGAGGCCCACTGGCCGAGCCGGAAGCCGCGGTTGACGGGGCCCGGCCTGAGCCGCCCGACGACCCGGTAGGTGATGAGGATCGACAGCCCGGCGACGAGGAACGCGAGCACCGGGGCGATCAGCGCCGGGATGACGACCTTGCTCAGCAGGCCCTCGCCGAGGATCGAATCCGCGCCGTGGGCGACGAACGACGCGCCGACGAGCCCGCCGATGAGCGCGTGCGACGAGCTCGACGGAAGCCCGAAATACCACGTGATGAGGTTCCAGGCGATCGCTCCGATGAGGCCGGCGAAGACGATCGTCATCGTGATCGAGCCGGAGTCGACGATGTCCTTGCCGACGGTCGCGGCGACCTTCAGGGAGAGGAACGCGCCGACGAAGTTCAGGATCGCGGCGAGCGTGACGGCGAGCTTCGGCGGGAGCGCGCGCGTCGAGATGCCGGTGGCGACGACGTTCGCGGTGTCGTGGAAGCCGTTCGTGAAGTCGAACCCGAGGGCGGTGACGACGACGATGACGAGGATGATGTCCGAGTGCACGGGCGGGGCCGGGGAGGGGGGACAGCCGGTCGGCGCGAGGTCAGCGGTTCTTGATGACGATCGCCTCGAGGACGTTCGCGACGTGCTCGGTGGCGTCGATCGCGTCCTCGAGACGCTCGAAGATGTCCTTCCACCGGATCACGACCATCGGGTCGATCCCGGTGTCGAAGAGCGAGGCGATGGCCTCGCGGCAGAGGCGGTCGCCGTCGTTCTCGAGGCGGTTGACCTCGACGGTGTAGTGGCTGATGTCGCGGAAGTCCCGCATCCGCGGCATCGCCTCGGCGATCTGCCGCGTCGCCTGCAGCAGGATGTGGGCCATCCGCTGCGACTGCTCCATCGGGGCCTCGATCTTGTAGAGGCCCATGTAGTCGGAGACTTCCTCGGTGAAGTCGATGATGTCGTCGAGGGAGCTCGTCAGCTCGAGGATGTCCTCACGCTCGATCGGCGTCACGAACGTGTTGTTCAGCCGCTTGATGATGTCGTGCGTGATGCGGTCGCCCTCCTGCTCGACGATGAGGATCTCGCGGGCGAGGTCCGGGTTGTCGGGCCAGGTGCGGAGCATCTGATCGAGGAGGTCGGCCCCGCGCACCGCGTTCCCCGCGGCCTCCTCGAAGAGATCGAAGAACTCGCGGTCCTTGGGGGCGAAGACCTGGGAGAGGCGTGCCATGGCGCGGCCAGCCTACTGTGAACGTCAGGTGAAAGCCGTGTGACGGGTGCGCGCGGAGCCATCGGGACCGCAACCCTCGTCCCACCGCGGTGGGCGTGATGCCGGTACGGTCTGGCGTCTGTGAACGCGAAGGCCTCCACCGTCACCGTCACCGGGCCCGACAGGGGGGCCCTGATGGCGAATCTCACCGTGCGCTTCGGGCGCGTCGAGGTCGTCTCCGAGCGCCAGATCGTGCTCCCGGGCGGCGCCCGCGGGTGGGAGCTCACCGTCGAGCACCGTCCGTTCGTGAGCGACATGTCCTCCGGGCGCGGCGCGGCCCCCGCGGCGGCGGCGGCCGCGGCCCCGGTCGCGAAGCCGGCGCCGCCCCCGTCCGCTGCTGAGCCCGCCACCCCCGCCACGCCGCCCGCCCGCACCGACGACGTGGAGGGCGCCGCCCGCGCCGCCGAGGCGGAGGCCGCCCGCGTCGCGGAGGCCCGCGAGGCCGCCGAGGCCGAGGCTGCCCGTGCCGCCGCCGAGCGCGTCGCCGCCGAGGAGGAGGCGACCCGCCGCGCCGAGGAGGCGGAGGAGGCGCGCCGCACCGCCGACCGGGACCGCAGCGAGCTCGAGGCCGTCCGCGCGCAGGTCGCCGCGGCCCACGCCGAGACCCGCGCCGCCCGTGCCGAGGCCGAGGCCGCCCGCCGGGAGGCCGAGGCCCTCCGCCGCCAGACCGACGCGCTCCGCGCCGAGGTCGCCGCCGCCCACGAGCAGGCGGACGCGCTGCGTGCCGAGGCCGACGCGGCCCGCGAGCAGGCGATCGCCGCCGCGGCCGACGCCGACGGCGCCCGCGCCGAGACCGCCGCCCTCCGCGCCGACGCGGAGGCCCGCTCCGAACGGGTCCTCGCCGAGGTCCGCGCCGAGGCGGACCGCGCCGTCGCCGACGCGCGCGAGGAGGCCGACCGTGCTGTCGCCGAGGCGAGGACCGAGGCGTCGACCGCCGCCGACGAGGCCCAGGCGCGCGCCGTCGAGACCGTCGAGGAGCATCGCGCCGAGATCGAGCGGCTGCGCTCCGAGCTCGAGTCCGCCGCCGCGCGCGAGCGCGCGGACCTGAAGGCCGAGCTCGACGCGCAGCGTCACGAGCTGCAGGAGCGCTTCGCGCGGGACCGCGCCGCCATCCAGCAGCAGGCCGACGAGCGCCTGGAGCGCGAGCGCGCGGACCTCGAGGCCCAGACGGCCGCGGCGGCGGAGGCGCTGCGGGCCGAGATCGACGCCGAGCAGGCGGCCGCCCGCGAGGAGATCGAGAAGTCGCGCCAGGCCGTCGACAAAGAAGTCGAGGCCCGGCTCGCGCAGCGCGAGGCCGAGGCGCTCGCCGAAGTCCAGCGCAGGCTCGACGACGCGAGCGTCGAGGCGGCCCGGCTCGTCGAGGAGGGGCGCCGCGACGGCGGGGACCTGCGCCGTCAGGCCGAGAACGAGCTCGCTGCGGCCCGCGCCGAGGTGCGCGAGCAGATCCGCACCGCCCGCGAGCAGGCCGCCGCGCTGCTGTCCCTCGCGCGTGCCGAGGCGGACACCGCGGCCGCCGACTCGGCCGAGCTCGCCAAGGTCGTCAAGGCGCTGAGCGACCGTGTCCGCGACCTCGGCCGGCGCCTGGAGACCGACGTCACCCAGGCCCAGCGGCAGATCACCGAGCGCACGTCGCTGCAGTCGGTCCAGGCCCGCCACCGCGCGGAGAACCCGGACCTCCAGGCCAGCGCGACGGCGATCGCCGCGCAGGTCGTCCGCCTCATGGGCGAGACGGACGACGAGCAGCCGAGGAAGCGCTGACGGAAAGGTGAACGAAGGTTCCGTGGGTCAGGAGCCCCCTGAACCTTCATTCAGGTTCCGCAGCCCGGGTCAGACGGGCGCGCCTTCGACGCCGATGTCGCCGAACACCGCCCGGAGTCCGGGCCGGGTACCTGGGCGCTAGACGGGAGCACCCTCGACGCCGGTGTCGCCGAAGACCGCCCGGAACTCCGCTCGGAGTCCGGGCCGGGCAACTGGGCGCTAGTGTCCTGATTGATTAGTTCTGTTGCAGCGGGGGCATGGATACTTCATGCCTATCGCTGCCGCCCGTGAGATCGTGTTGACCGACCAGGAGCGCGCCGTTCTGGAGGGCTTCGCGCGGCGCCGCAAGAGCGCCCGGGGGTTGGCGCAGCGCTCACAGATCGTGTTGGAGGCGGCGGCCGGGCGGACGAACACGGAGATCGCGCAGCGGTTGCGTGTGAGCCGGCCGACGGTCACGCGGTGGCGCAACAGGTTTGTCGAGCGGCGCGTGGACGGGCTGCTGGATGAGCCGCGTCCGGGGCGCCCGCGGACGATCACCGATGAGGATGTGGAGGCGGTGGTGGTCAAGACTTTGGAGTCCACGCCCAAGGACGCCACGCACTGGTCGACGCGGTCGATGGCCAAGGAGGCCGGCCTGACGCAGAACGCGGTCCTGCGGATCTGGCACGCGTACGGGTTGCAGCCGCACCGCCAGGAGAAGTGGAAGCTGTCCAAGGATCCGTTGTTCGTCGACAAGGTCCACGACGTCGTCGGCCTCTACCTCAACCCGCCCGAAAGAGCTGTCGTGCTGTGCGTTGATGAGAAGTCCCAGATCCAGGCACTGGACCGCACCGCCCCGATCCTGCCGATGCGCCCCGGGACCCCTGAGCGCGTGACCCACGACTACAAGCGCTTCGGGACCTCAAGCCTCTACGCCGCGCTGGACGTGAGAAGCGGGCAGGTCATCAGCGCACTGCACCAGCGCCACCGCGCCGTCGAGTTCAAGAAGTTCCTTCAGCGCATCGACAAGGCCGTCCCGGCCGACCTGGACGTGCACCTGGTCCTCGACAACAGCAGCACGCACAAGACCCCGGCAATCCAGCGCTGGCTCAAAGCGCACCCCCGGTTCGTGCTGCACTTCACCCCGACCAGCAGCAGCTGGATCAACCTCGTCGAGCGCTGGTTTGCCGAGCTGACCCGCAAGCTGCTGCAGCGCTCAGCTCATCGCTCAGTTCGCAAGCTGAACATGGACATCACCAACTGGGTCGCGACCTGGAACGAGGACCCCAAACCGTTCACCTGGACCAAGAGCAGCGACGAGATCCTCGAATCCATCGCCATCCGCTGCAACGAAACTAACCGATCAGAACACTAGACGGGAGCACCCTCGACGCCGGTGTCGCCGAAGACCGCCCGGAACTCCGCTCGGAGTCCGGGCCGGGTACCTGGGCGCTAGACGGGAGCACCCTCGACGCCGGTGTCGCCGAAGACCGCCCGGAACTCCGCAAGCTCGGACACCTCGATCGCGTAGCCGTGCTCCGGACCGGGGTAGCGGTGCGTGCGCACGTCGTCCGCGTAGGCGGCGACGCCCGCGGCCATCTCGTCGAGCAGATCCCCGTAGCGCTGGACGAACTTCGCGCCGCGGCCCTCGCGGATGCCGAGGAGGTCGTGGAAGACGAGCACCTGGCCGTCGGTGGCCGGGCCGGCGCCGATGCCGATGACCGGGATCTCCATGCGGGGCATGATCGCCTCGGTGACCGCGGACGGGATGGCCTCGAAGACGATCGAGAAGCAGCCGGCCTCCTGGAGGGCGATGGCCTCGCGGGCGATCTTCACGGCGTCGCCGGCGCTCTTGCCCTGCGCCTTGTACCCGCCGAGCGCGGTCGCCGTCTGCGGGGTCAGGCCGACGTGGCCCATGACCGGGATGCCCGCCTTGACGATGGCGCGGGCGCGCGTGACCGACGTCTCGCCGCCGCCTTCGAGCTTCACCGCGTCGCAGCCGGCCTCTTTGACGAAGCGGAAGGCGGTCTGGACGGCCTGCTCGTCCGACACCTCGTAGCTGCCGAAGGGCAGGTCGCCGACGAGGAACGGCGTCTGCAGACCGCGGCGGGTCGCCCGGGCGAGCACGAGGAGCTCGTCGAGCGTCACGGCGACGGTCGACTCGTACCCGAGGACGGTCATCGCCCCGGAGTCGCCGACGAGGACGAGGTCGACGCCGGCCCGGTCCGCGGCGCGGGCGCTCGGGTAGTCGTAGGCGGTGACCATGACGATCGGCTCGCCGAGGCGCTGCTTCTCGAGCAGGCTGGGGAGCGTCACCGGCAGGCGCGAGGCGTCCTGCGGCAGCTGCATGTGGGCGGGCATGGCGGACATCAGAAGGCTCCTGACGTGGGAGGGGTGAGCGCTAACGCGGCTCGGAGAGGAGGGTGGCCACCGCGTCGTCCACGGTGATGATGCGGTTCGTCTTCTTCTCGACGTGCACCACGCGGGGCTCGTACGTCTCCATGGCCTGCCGGTCGTACTGGCCGTAGGAGATGACGATGATCGTGTCGCCGTGGTGCACGAGGCGGGCGGCGGCACCGTTGACCTTCATGCAGCCCGAGCCGCGTTCGCCGGCGATCGTGTAGGTCTCGAAGCGCTGCCCGTTGTCGACGTCGACGATGGCGACCTGCTCGTGCTCGAGGATGTCCGCGGCCTCCAGGAGGTCGGGATCGATGGTGATCGACCCTACGTAGTGGAGGTCACAGTCGGTGACCGTCGCGCGGTGGATCTTGGACTTCAGCATCGTGCGCTGCATGTTCAGCGTCTCCCGTTGGGGTTGGAACCGAGGATGGTGTTGTCGATGAGGCGGGTCGTCCCGACCGGGGCGGCGACGGCGACGAGCGTGCCGTCGGCGATCTCCGTCACGGGGGCGAGGGTCTGGGGGTCCACGAGCGCCAGGTACTCCGGCGTGACCCCGAGATCGGTCATGGCCGCCACGGCGGCGGCCTGAACGGTGGTGGCGTCGCGCTCGCCGGCGGCGAACGCGTGCTCGGCCGCGGCGAGGCCGGCGCGCAGCGCCAGGGCCTTCGTGCGGTCGGTGCCGCTCAGGTGCACGTTGCGCGAGCTGCGCGCGAGGCCGTCGGGCTCGCGGACGGTCGGCACGGCCTCGATGCGCACGGGCAGGTCGAGGTCGGCGACGAGCTTGCGGATGACGAGCACCTGCTGGGCGTCCTTCTGCCCGAAGTAGGCGACGTCCGGCTGCACCATGTTGAAGAGCTTCGTCACGACGGTCGTGACGCCGCTGAAGTGGCCGGGCCCGCGGTGGGCGCCCTCGAGCGACTCGACGAGCGGCCCCGAGAGCTGCACGCTCGTCGAGAAGCCGTCGGGGTAGACGGTCTCCGCGCGCGGGGCGAAGAGGAAGTCGGCGCCCGCCTCGGAGGCGACGCCGGCGTCGGCCTGCTCGTCGCGCGGGTAGGCGGCGAGGTCGGCCGCCGCGTCGAACTGCGTGGGGTTGACGAACAGGGAGACGACGACGAGCTCGCACTCCAGGCGGGCCTGCCGGATGAGCTGCAGGTGCCCGTCGTGGAGGGCGCCCATCGTCGGGACGAGGCCGATGACCGCGTGCGGGGCCTGACGGCGCGCGGCGCGCACGGCGGTCCGCAGCTCGGGGACGGTCCGCAGCGTGCGCATCGCTCAGGCCACTCCGGCCGGGGTCGCGGCGGCGCGGGACGCGAGCGCCCGGGTGTGCCCGGCGAGGACGTCGAACAGGCCCAGGAGCTCCGGGGTGCGGTCGGCGATCGCCGCGCGATGGCGGGCGACGGTCCCCTCGTCGCCGCGGGCGATCGGGCCCGTCAGGGCACGCTCGGCGCCGGCGGCGCCCCAGTTCTCGACCGTCGCGCGGACGAGGGGGAGGAGGAGGTCGCGGGAGGCGCCGGTCGTGGCGAGCAGCTGCTCGGCGGCGTCCTCGAGGGTGACGAGGAAGTTCGAGGCGATCGCGGCGGCGGCGTGGTAGGCGGCGCGGTCCTGGTCGGCGATGTCGGCGGGGACCATCGCGAGGGCGGCGGCGAGGGCGTGGGCGGCGCTGCGCGCGCGCTCCGTCGTCCCCGCGGTGGCACAGCCGCAGCCGCTGAAGGACGCCGTCCCGTGGGTCACCGTCATGAGCGGGTGCAGGCCGAACGCCTCGTGCGGGGCGAGCACGCCGAGGGGCGTGGCGCCGGAGGTGTGGCCGACCAGGCGCCCGTCGCGGGGGACGATCGCGGCCGCCGCCGCGGCGATCTGCGCGTCGGGCACGCAGAGGACGACGACGTCGTGGCCGGCACCGTCGTAGCCGCGGCCGTGGGGGCCGTCGACCGTCACGCCCGCAGCGCGGAGTGCCGCGCCGAGCGCGGTGCCGAGTCGGCCGGCGCCGACGATGGCGCAGCCCGGGACAGTGGGGGCGGTCATGGTTTCGGTCCAGCTCCTGAGCGGATGCCGGCGCGACGGGGAGTTCGGTGAGGCGGCAGGGGTTCGAGGTCCGGCCCGGTGAAGGTGACGGCCTCGTCACTGGAAGATACTCCGCCCCGGGCCGAACGCAACACCTCGTTCGGGGGGATGTGTCCGGCGGAACGGGGGAGGTTTCGCGGGTACGCTGCGACGGTGTCCGCGACGACCCCTGCCGCGCGTGAGCCGGCGCTCGAGGCGCTCCGCGCGCGGGTGTCCGCCTGCACGCGCTGCCCGGAGCTCGTCCGGGCCCGCACCCAGGTCGTGTTCGGCAGCGGGCCGGCGGACGCCGACCTCGTCTTCGTCGGCGAGGCGCCCGGCGCCGCCGAGGACCGCGAGGGCGATCCCCTGACCGGGGCCGCAGGGGCGCTCCTCGACGAGCTGCTCGCCGGGATCGGACGGTCGCGGGCCGACGTGGCGATCGTGACGATCGTCCGTTGCCGGCCGCCCGAGAACCGCAGCCCGCAGCGCGCGGAGATCGAGCGCTGTCGCGAGTACCTCGACGAGCAGCTCGCGCTGCTGGCCCCGGTCGTCGTCTGCCCGCTCGGGACCTTCGCGACGCGGGCCCTCCGCGGGGACCGCACGGCGGTCACGGCGGTCCGGGGGGTGGCAGAGGTCCGGACCCTCGGCACCCGGGCGGTCCGTCTGCTCCCGTTGCTGCACCCGGCGGCGGCGCTCTACACGCCGGAGACGGTCGCGCAGCTGCGGGAGGACGTGGCGGGCATCCCGGCGCTGCTGGCGCTCGGCGCGCCGGAGCGGCCGGCGGGGGCGGGGGCCGAATCCGAGACCGGAGCCGAACCCAAGCCCGAGGCCGACCCCGGCCACGAGCAGCTCGGCCTGTTCTGAGTCAGGCGGGGCCGGTCAGCGCCAGGCGGGCGAGGGCGAGGATGCCCTCCCGGGAGCCGGCGGAGGCGTAGAAGCGGGAGGTGTGGGCGAACACGGCGTCGGGGACGCCGGTGACCTCCGCGAGCTCGTCGCCGGTGAGGCCGGCCCACGCGGCGGGCAGGTCGCGGCGGTTGTCGAACGCGCCGAGCGCCTCGGGCACCGCCTGGATCCCCCAGCCGTCGGACTTCGGGTAGATGACGTACAGCGCCTCGGGCGCGCCGGTGATGACGGCCTCGCGCCACGGCATGTTGCGGTCGAGCTCGACGATCCGCGGGTCCTCGGCGCGGGCGAGGGCGGCGTCGACGAGCGCCCGGGCCCGGGCGTACGCGGCGGCCCCGGCGAGCTCACGCTCGAGGATCCCCGTCGCGAACGCGACGGCCTCGGCGAAGCGGGCGTCCTCCTGCTCGGGGGTGAGCGCCTCGTCCCACACCGGGTTCATCGCGGCGATCAGGCCGCTGACCGCCATCGGCCGGACCCCCTCGACGAGCGACTCGGAGATCGTCTGGCCGGTGTCGTTCGCATCGACCCCCTGGACGAGGCGCTCGTCGATCGAGGCCGCCGCCTCCGCGCTCCCGGCGAGCTGCGCACCGAACTCGCGCCACACGAGGCCGAAGCTCGCGAAGCGGATGCCGTTCGGGCGGGCGCCCGCGCCACCGCGCTGGTGGTGGTCGTAGTCGCCGGTGGCCGGATCCGAGCGGCCGCCGACGTCGACGCGGACGTCGGCCGCCGCCTGCGCGGCCTCGTCGCGCGTGCGGACGACCTGGACGGGCCCGGCGGCGAGGCCGAGGACGGCGAGCGCGAAGACGTCGTCGGCGTGGAAGTTCCCGGGGTGCGTGGCGACCTTCATGCGCCGCAACCTACCGGCGGGATGCGTCCGGGCCGGTCCCGCCGGCGGCGGCGCCGTCCGCGTGATTCGCCCGCGCCGCGCGCAGTGCCCGCAGCTGGCTGAGCTCGCGGCGGGCGTCGCGGCGCAGGAGCAGGCGCGCGCCCGCCCGCGTCGCGAACGTCAGGCCCTGCGCGGCGTCGTCGAGGAGCAGGGCGCGACGCCCGAGCCGGGCCCGGACGACCTCGCGGCGGCGCTCGGCCTGCAGGAGCGTCGCGCCGCCGAGGGCCGGGCCGGTGCTGTGGCCGCCCGTGTGGGTGACGGCGAGCCCCGGGTGCAGCAGGGTCGGGCGGCCGCTGTCGGCGGCGCGCAGGCAGAGGTCGAGGTCCTCGTAGAAGAGCCAGGCGTCCGGGTCGAAGGGCCCGAGCTCGCGGAGGGTCGCGGTGCGCGCGGCGACGCAGGCGGCGATCGCCCAGCCGACCTCGACCGGCTCGGTGCCCTGGGCGCGCCACGGGTCGGCGTGCTCGCGCAGCGGGCCGGGCAGCACCGCGGGATGGACGAGAGCGGGCAGGAGCTCACGGAGCGTCCCGGGGCGCGGATGGGCCGATCGCTGCACGGCGCCGTCCCCACCGACGAGCCGGGGGACGTGCAGCGCGTCCCGCTCACGCGCTGCCGCGGCCAGCGCCTGCAGCGCCCCGTCGTGGACGATGACGTCGGGGTTCACGAGCACGGTGACGCCCGCGCTCGCGAGGGCGACGCCGTCGTCGTTCGCCGCGCCGAAGCCCGGGTTGTCCGGGCGGCGCACGACCTGGGCCCCCGCCGCCTCCGCGACCCGCGCGCCCTCGTCCGACCGCGAGCCGCTGTCGACGACGATGAGCTCCGCCTCGGGGGCGTGGCGGGCGAGCGACTCGACGAGCAGCCGCAGCTCCGCCGCGGAGTCGTGGAGCACGACCACGACCGAGAAGGGCGGCGTCACGAGCGCGCCGCCCGCGTCAGGACCTCGGTGAGGGCGGCGGCCGAGGCCTCCCAGCTCAGCGGGGCGATCGCCGCCCGCCCGGCCGTCGCGAGGCGCGTGCGCAGGGCCGCGTCACCACCGACCTCGAGCAGCGCCGCGGCGAGCGCGTCCGCGTCCCCCGGCGGCACACGCAGCGCGCCCGCCCCGATCGTCGCGCGGAAGACCGGCAGGTCCGACACGATCGCCGGGGTCCCGTGCGCGGCGGCCTCCAGCGGCGGCAGGCCGAAGCCCTCCAGGTACGAGGGCAGGACGACGGCGAGCGCGGCGCCGTAGAGCGCGTGGAGGGTGGCGTCGTCCACCCGGCCGAGGTGGTGCACCCCGGGGCCGTGCAGCCGCGGTGCCTCGCGCCCCTCGCCCGCCACCACGAGGCCCGCGTCGAGCCCGCGGGCCCGCGCGGCCGCGTACGCGTCGGCCAGGACGCCCGGCGCCTTCCGCGGCTCCAGCGCGCCGACGTAGAGGAGGAAGCGCGGCGGCAGGCCGGGCGGGAGCGGCGCGGGCGGGCCGGCGGGCGCCGGGTCGACGCCGGGCGCGATGACCCGGACCCTCGGCGCGAGGTCGGGACGGCGGGCGCGCACCTCCCCGGCGACGGCGTCCGACACGCAGACGATCGCGGCCGCCCGCCCGAGCAGCCGGTCGATCCGCATCGCGCGGTGCCACAGCCGCTCGTAGGGGGTGAAGTCACCCGGGCGCTGCACGAACGAGAGGTCGTGGACGGTGAGGACGAGCGGGACGCCCGCGCCGACCGCGACCGGGGCGGGGGCCGGCAGCCAGACGACGTCCGCGCCGCCCGCGAGACGCTCGAGGCGGGGACGCCCGGTCGTCGCGGCGAGGCCGAAGAGGACGCGTGAGGAGCGGGGCGACGGACGCTCCTCGACCCCCGCGGGCGGTGTGCCCGCGAACGCCGAACCACGGGGCAGGACCGCCGCCCAGGTGGTGCCGGGCAGGCCCGCGGCGGCCTGCAGCGTCCGCTCCAGGTAGCGCGCCACCCCGCGGCCCGACCCCGCGGCGCGCGCGTCGACGGCGACCCTCACCCCCCGAACCTACCGCCCGCCGCGGCGGCCGGGCGAACGCCCGGGCCACACGGATGTCCCGCCCGCCGCATAGGATCGCGCCATGGACGACGGTTCTCACGCAGACCGGCGGGTCGCCCTGGTCCACGATTTCCTGCTCGACGTGCGCGGCGCCGAACGCGTCTTCCTCGCGCTGGCCGAGCACTACCCGGACGCCGACATCTTCACGGCGATCCACGATCCGGTCGGCTCCGAGCACCGCTTCGCGGGGCGCCGCGTCCACACGACGTTCCTCCAGCGGCTCCGTCCGACGGCGCGGACGTTCCGGGCGCTGCTGCCGCTCTACCCGGCCGCGATCGAGACGCTCGACCTCCGCGGCTACGACGTCGTCATCTCGAGCTCCAGCGCGTGGGCGCACGGCGCGATCGCCGACGAGGACGCGGTCCACGTCTGCTACTGCCACAACCCCTTCCGGTACGCGTGGAACGCCCGCGAGGAGACGCTCGCCCGGACGCCGGCCCCGCTGCGGCCGGTGCTCGGGGCGGTGCTCTCGCACTGGCGCACCTGGGACACCGTGGCGGCCGCGCGCGTCGACCGCTACCTCGCGAACTCCCCGACGACGGCGAAGCGCATCCGGCGGTTCCTCGGCCGGGAGGCCGCCGTCCTCGCCCCGCCGGTCGACCTCGCGCGCTTCGTGCCGTCCGCGGAGGTCGGGGAGGAGTACGTCGTGCTCTCCGAGCTCATGCCGCACAAGCGGATCGACATCGCCGTGACGGCCTTCACGCGGCTCGGCCTGCCGCTGACGATCATCGGCAAGGGGCCCGACCGCCGGCGGCTGCAGCGGCTCGCCGGCCCGACGGTGACGTTCGCCGGGCATCTGACCGACGCCGAGGTCGCGCAGCGGCTGGCCCGCGCCCGCGCCCTCGTCGTGACCGCGACCGAGGAGTTCGGGATCGCCGCCGTCGAGGCGCAGGCGGCCGGGCGCCCGGTCATCGCGCTGCGCGACGGCGGCGTGCGCGACACCGTCGTCGAGGGGGTGTCCGGCTGCTTCTACGAGACCCCGGACCCCGAGGCGCTCGCCGCCGCGGTGCTCGGGTTCGACGCGCTCGCCGTCGACCCGGCCGCCTGCCTGGAGAGCGCCGCGCGCTTCGGCACCCCGCGGTTCCTCGCCGCGATAGACCGCGCCGTCGAGGAGACGCTGCAGGGCGCGAGCGACCGCCCGCGCGGCCCGCTGCACCACCGCCGTCGCGCCACCCGCCTGGCGCGGGGCCGCGGCGCCTCGGCCTAGCCCGCCCGCCGATGCCCGCGACCGCCGCCGTCGTCCCGAACCGCAACGGCGCGAGCTGGCTGCCGGGGCTGCTCGCGTCGGTCGCCGCCCAGACGACCCCGTTCGCGGAGGTCATCGTCGTCGACGACGCGTCCGACGACGAGTCGCTCGCCTGGCTCGCCGCCCACGCGTCGCACGTGCGGGTGGTCGCGCTGCCCGCCCAGCGGCGTTTCGCCGCCGCCGTCAACGCGGGCCTCGCGGTGGTGTCGCCCGCGGTGGACGCCGTCGCCCTGCTGAACACCGACGTCGAGCTCGACCCCGGGTGGCACGCGGCGATGCGCGCCGCGCTCGACGCCGACCCGGCCCGCGGAGCCGTGGCGGGCAAGCTCGTGACGCTCGCGGACCCCGGGGTCGTCGACGACGCGGGGGACATCCTGCGCCGCGACGGCGTCTGCGAGCAGCGCGGGCGCGGGCACCGCGACGACGGCCGCTTCGACACGCCGGGGCCCGTCTTCGGGCCGTGTGCGGCCGCGGCGCTGTACCGGCGGAGCGCGCTCGACGCGGCCGGCGGGCTGGACGAGCGCTACGGCGCCTACCTCGAGGACGTCGACCTCGCGCTGCGGCTCGGGCTGGCGGGGTGGACCGGGTGGTACGAGCCCGGCGCGGTCGCGCGTCACGCCGGCGGTGGGTCGCAGGCGTGGCTCGGCGCCCCGGTCGGCGCGCTCATCGCCCGTAACACGCTCGTCCTCGTCGCGCGCTTCTTCCCGTGGCGGTGGGCCGTCCCGGTCCTCTACCGGCAGTGCTCCTGGCTCGTCGCCGCCGCCCGTCGCGGGCCGCGCCCGCTCGCCGCCCACCTGCGCGGCGTCGCGGCCGGCCTCGCGGCGGCGCCGGCCGCGTGGCGGGAGCGGCGTGGGCTGCGGGCGCGTGCCGTCGCCGACGTCGCCTCCGTCGTCGCCGACCGCCCGTGGCGCGGACCGGCCGCGGGCGGACACCCGCGCGGGGCGGCGTGAAGCCGCGGGACGTCGCGCTGCTCGTCCTCGCGGCGGCGCTCGCGGCGGTCGCCCTGCGCGACGGCGTCGCCCCGCACGACGAGGGGCTGATGCTCGCGTGGGGGCAGCGGATCGCGGACGGGCAGCTTCCCTACCGGGACTTCTGGTGCAACTACGGGCCCGCGCAGCCCTACGTCCTCGGCGGCCTGACGGCGGTCCTCGGCCCGTCGCTGCTCGCCTGGCGGATCGTGCGCGTCCTCGTCGGAGCCGTCGCCGCCTGGCTCGCCTACCGGCTCGTCCGCGACGAGGCCGAGGGGGCACCGCACGCCGAGGCGTGGGCGCTCGGCGCGTGGGCGGCGAGCGCCGGCGCGCTCGCCTGGCCGCTGCTGCCGTCGCCGACGGTCCCGGCGCTCGCGCTCGGCCTGGCCGCGCTCTGGGCCGCCCGGACCCACCCCGCGCTCGCGGGTGCCCTCGCCGGCGCCGCCGGCCTCTTCCGGCCGGAGCTCGGCGTCGCGTTCGCCGTCGCCGTCTTCTGGCGGGCGGGCCGCTCGCTCGGCGCCGCGCGGCGCGCCCCGATCGGGGCGGCCGCGGTCTTCGGCCTCGGGTGGCTGCCGTTCGTCGTCGCCGCCCCGGGCGACGTCGCCGGTCAGGTCGTCGGCTTCCTCGGCAAGCAGTCCGACCAGCGCCTCCCGTTCCCGCCGCCGTATCACGACGGCCTGGACCCGAACAAGCTCCTCGAGGGCCACATCGCCGTCATCCTCGTCGCCGCGGCCGTCCTCTGGGCGGCGCTGCGGCGCGGGCCCGCGTGGCTCCTCGTCCCGCTGCTCGCGTCGGTCGGGTACCTGCTCGCGCGTGCCGACGAGTTCCACCTCGTCCCGCTCGGCGTGCTCGTCGCCGTCGGGCTCGGCGTGGCCGGTGCCCGCGCGCCGGGCCGCGCCGGGTCGCTCGTCGCCGCGGCGCTCCTCGCGCTCATCGCCCTGCACGGCCTCGACCGGCAGGCCGGGCGGTGGCGCCACCCCGGGCCGCTCGCCGCCGTCCCCGGTCCGGCGGGGGACGGCGTCCGCACGACGCCGGCGGACGCGGCGGCGCTCCGGCGCCTGCGCGCGGCCCTCGCGACGCCGGGCCCGCTCCTCGTCCTCCCGCCGCGGACTGACCGCGTCCGGGTCGGCGACCCGCTCCTGAACGTCATCACCGGCCGGCGCAACCCGACCCGCTACGACGTCATGCAGCCCGGCGTCGTGACGACGGCGAAGGTCCAGCGGGAGATGATCGGCGACCTGCGGGCCGCCCCCGGCACCCGGGTCGTCCGCTGGACGGCGCCCGCGGCCCGGCTGCGGGAGCCGAACGCGTCGGGTCGCGAGCACGGGGCACGGCTGCTCGACCGCTGGATCGCCCGGCGCTACCGCCCGGTCCTGCGCGCCGGTCCCTACGTCCTGCTCGTCCGCCGGTAGCGTGCGCGGGACGTGAGTGCGCTTCCTCTCCGCCTCGGGCTCGCCGCCGTCGCCGTCCTGCTCGTCGTCCTCGCGGTCGGCCGCATCGGCCGTGACGACGGGTGCAGCGCCGCCGGGCACGACGCCCTGCGCCCGGCGCACGGCACCGCCGGGGCGATCGCGGCCGGGGACGACCGGCTCGTCCGCCGCCTCGAGCACGACTGCCGCGGCGGCGACGACCTCGCCCAGGCCGGCGCCGCGCTCGCCATCGGCGGCCGGACCGCCGCGGCCGAGCGGCTGGCCCGCGAGGCGATCCGCCGCGAGCCGCAGAACTTCCTCGCCTGGGACGCCCTCGCCCTCGCCGTCCGCCGGACCGACCCCGCCGAGGCCCGCCGCGCCGTGGCGACCGCGCAGCGCCTCAATCCGCGGGGACGGGCGATACCGCTGGACTGACCGCCGCCCGCGCCCGCCGCTTACGGGCGAGGAACGGCCGCTCGACGACGAGGTAGCTCACCGTCGCGCACGCGCCCGCCGCCGCGAACGTCAGCACCGCCGACCCGAGCGTCGGGGCGAAGGGCGCCACCCGGTGCGGCCAGCCGCGCCGCCCGAACTCGATGAGCAGCGGCAGGTGATAGAGGTAGATCCCGTAGGAGACGAGGCCGACGAGGGCGAGCGGACGCCAGGCGAGCACGCGTCGCAGCGCGCCGCCGCCGCCCGTCCCGAGCGTCGCCGGGGCGAGCAGGCACAGCGCGATGAGCGCGTAGACGACGTGCTCCCCGGCCCAGCTGAGGTCCGTGTAGGCGCCGAGGAAGCCGCGCGGGAGGTCCATGCCGAAGGCGGCGAGGGCGAGCAGCGCGGCCGCGAGCAGCCAGCAGGTCCCCGGGCGGCGGGCGACGGCGGCGTGCAGCCGCGGCGCCGCCCGGGTGGCGCTGAGGACGGCGAGCCCCATCCCGAGCCCGAACCACAGCAGGAAGGAGGGCAGCAGGAACGCGAGCACCGGCCCGCGCCCGGTGTCGAGGACGGCGTGCTGCAGCTCGCGCAGCCCGACCGACACGACCGCCAGGCCGGCCAGGAGCCACAGCTCACGCCGCGCCTGGGCCGCCGGCGCGCGGCCCGAGAGCCAGCGGCCCGCGAGCGCCGCGTACAGCGGCAGCGTCGCGTAGAAGCTCATCTCGACGCACAGCGTCCAGGCGGGCCCGATGCCCTGCAGCACGGTGTCCAGCGAGAGGTTCTGCGCGAAGAGGAAGTACCGCAGGCCGCCGGGGAGGCTCGTCACCCCGCCGCCGAGCCCGGGCCACGCGGCGAGCGCGAGCAGCGCGACCCAGTACGCGGGCACGATCCGCAGCAGCCGCCGCCGGTAGAACTCCCCGAGGGGCAGCGCCGCCGGCCCGCCGCAGCGCGCCGCGACGTACGGGCGGTAGAGGAGGAACCCCGAGATGAGGAAGAAGAGCGTGACGCCGAGGTCCAGCCGCGCCGTGACGGCGCCGACGGCCCCGTTCGTCGAGAGCCCGCTGTAGACGCTCGCGTGGAAGACGAGCACACTGAGCGCCGCGAGCGCCCGGAGCGCGTCGACGTGGGGGAAGCGGGCGTGGTCGGCCTGGCCCGCCGGGGTCGGCAGGGTCATCGCGCGGGGTCGGTGGCCACGGCCCCCGGCGCGGCGGGACGGCCGAGCCCGCTGCGCCACCCGTCCTTGAAGCGCAGCAGCGGGCGCTCGACGAGGACGTAGCTCGCCGTCGCCGCGGCGGTCGCCACGACGAACGTCAGGAGCGTGAGCCACAGGAAGCCGCCGGGGCGGTCCGCCACGTGCTGGAACCGGGCCATGAGGGGCAGGTGGTAGAGGAAGATCCCGTAGGAGACGGTCCCGAGGAGGTTCAGCTCCCGCCGGGCGAGCAGCCGGTGCGGCCAGCCCCGCCCGTCGCCCATGAAGACCGCGGGCGCGACGAGCAGCACCGCGAACGTGACGTAGAGGAGGTGCTCGGCCTGGAAGGCGGCGTTCGAGTACCGGTAGTCGAACGTCCGCGGCAGGCCGACGAGCGGCGAGGCCATGAAGAGCATCACCGCGCCGGCCGCGCCCCACGTCCAGCCCGGGTGCTCGGCGACGAAGCGCAGCGGGCGGGGGAGGGCGACGGTCGGGACCCCCGCGTAGCCGACGCTCAGCACCGCGAGCCCCATGCCGCCGGTGAACCACGTCCAGTTGCCCGGCAGCGAGACGGGGAAGAGCGTCGACGGGTCGTTGTGGAAGACGAGTGCCCGGCCGGCGAGCGCGACGGCGGCGGACGCCGCGAGGGCGACGAGCTCGAGCTTGACCTGGCGCTCGCGGGTGCGCCCGTGCAGCCCCCGCGCCGCCGCGAGCGCGATGAACGGCAGCGCGACGTAGAACGCCATCTCGACGCAGAGGCTCCACGCGGGCGCGATCCCCGTCACGACCCAGATCGGGTTCCAGTTGCTCACGAACCCGTAGTACGCCCACCAGTCGCTCGTGAACGGCCCGTGGACGAACCGCGGGACGACGATCGCGAGCGACGTGAGCGCCAGCCAGTACGCGGGCACGATCCGCAGCGCCCGGCGGCGGGCGTAGCCGAGGATCGACGGCGCCGGGCGGCCGCCGAGGCGGGCGGCGACGAACGGGCGGTAGAGCAGGAAGCCGGAGAGGACGAAGAAGACCGCGACGCCGACGTTCAGCCGGGCGGTGATCGCGCCGAGCGGATTGCCGGAGTTGAACGCCGTCAGCCCCGACGCATGGGTCACGAGGACCGACAGCGCGGCGATCGCCCGCAGCGCGTCGAAGTAGGGGAAGCGCACTCTCGTGCTCGCCGCCACGGCGCGCGTCGTCACCGCCGCAGCATACGCTCGCGGGATGCGGGACTTCCGCCTCCGGCTGGCCGGCGTCGCCCTCCTCGGGCTGGCGATCCGGCTCCTGGCCGCCTACCTCAACCGCCACCACCCGGTCGGCGGCGACGCGCTGACCTTCCACGTCGAGGGCCACACGCTCGCCCACGGCGGGGGCTTCCGCCGCGTCTACGAGGACGTCCCGACCGCCGAGCACCCGCCCGCGCACATCGTCGTGATCGCGCTCGCGAACCTCCTCGGGTTCGACGGCTTCACCGCCCAGCGGATGTTCCAGGGCGCGGTCGGGACGCTGACGGTCGTCGGCTGCGCGCTCGTCGGGCGGCGGCTGGCGGGGGAGAGGGCCGGGCTCGTCGCGGGGGTCCTCGCCGCCGGCTACCCGATGCTGTGGATGCCCGACACGGCGCTCATGAGCGAGACGACGTACGGCGTGATGCTCGTCGGGGCCCTGCTCGCCGCGCTCGCGCTGCGGGACGCCCCGACGCCGCGGCGCGCCGCCGTCCTTGGCGCGGTCATCGCCCTTGCGGCGCTCACCCGCGGCGAGGCGCTGGCGCTGCTCGTCGTCCTCCTCGCGCCCGTGTGCTGGGTCGCGACCGCGGGGAACCGCCGCGCGTTCGCGCGCCACCTCGCCGTCGGCCTCGCGGCCTTCGCGGTCGTCCTCGCCCCGTGGGCGATCCGCAACGCCGAGACCTTCCACGCCCGCGTCCTCATCTCGACGAACGGGGACGGCGTGTGGGTCGGCTCCAACTGCGGGCCGACGTACTACGGGCCGCTCATCGGCTCGTGGGTCTTCGCCTGCTACGGCAAGCGGCCGCCGGGGGACGAGGCGCAGCAGTCGGTGGCCTACCGCAAGCGGGGGCTCACGTACGCCCGGCACCACGCGGGCCGCGTCCCGCTCGTCGTCGCCGCGCGCCTCGGGCGCCTGCTCGACGTGTACCGCCCGTGGACGCAGGGCGTCTTCTTCAACGCCACCGAGGGTCGCGGGTCGCGGGCGAGCAAGGCCGGGCTGCTCGCGTGGTGGCTCCTGGCGCCGCTCGCGCTGGCGGGCGCGCTCGTCCTGCGCCGCCGGCGGACGCCCGGCCTCGGCGCGGTCCTCGCCCCGGTCGCGATGGTGCTGTTCGTCGGGGCGACGGTCTACGGGTCGACGCGCTTCCGCTTCGCCGCGGAGCCGTCGGTCGTCGTCCTCGCGGCTGTCGCGCTGACCGCGGCGGCCGGCCCGCTGCTCACTCGTGGTGGGCGGACTGCGCGACGAGCATCCCCGCCAGCGCCAGCACCGGAAGCGTGACGGCGGGCATCTCCCAGTCCCAGTCCACCGCGCTGTGGACGCCGAAGACGACGAGTGCCGCGGCGGCGCCCGCCGCGAGCGCCGGGTCCTCGCGCTGGACGATCCGCGCGCACCAGCCGATCCCGCCCGCCAGGCACGCGAGCAGCAGCGCGCCGACGAGCCCGAGCTCGGCGAGCGTCTCGAGCTCGAGCGAGTGGGCGTCGCGCACGCGCTCGCCGATCGGCCGCTCGCGCAGCCACGCCGTGCGGAAGCCACCGCTGCCGAGGCCGCGGACCGGGTGGTGCTCGAAGGCCCGCGCCGCGACCTTCCAGTAGTCGTAGCGGTTCGAGCTCGCGGACGTCAGGCGCGCGGACGTCGCCCCGAAGGACGGGCTCGGGCCGTCGCTGCTGCGGGCGACGGCCACCGGCACCGCGACGAGCGCGACGACGATCGCCGTGGCGGCGTACGGCGCCCAGCCGGGCAGCGGCAGGCGGCCCATGCGGGTGCGGCCGGCCGCCTCCGCGGACGCCGCCCACGCGAGCAGCGCCGCGGCGCCCCCCATCATGAGCAGAAGGCCGGCGAGCGCGATCGCGCCCTCGAGCTCACGGTGCCCGAGCGACCCCGACAGCTCGCGCACCCCGGGGAACACGACGGCGGCGAGCGTCCCGCCCGCGCCCGCCTCGGCGCAGATCGCGATCGCCCGCAGCTGCGTCCAGGTCGGTGCGAGGACGAGCAGCACGACGACGCCCGCCGCGAGCGCGACGAGCGCGCCGCGGGAGAAGCTCAGGTACGTGCCCGCGGCGAGCGGGACGGCGGCGGCCGCGGCGAGGGCGCGGACGGCGACGGGACGGCTGCGGTCCCCGGTGATGCGCGCGCAGAGGACGAAGCCGACGGCCGCGAGGGCGCCCTCGGCGTTCCAGTACGTGAGCGGCTGCTCGAGGCGGCCGCCGGCGCTCACGGACGCGTGCTCGCGGACGACGCCGGGGAGCAGCCGCCCGAGCAGCCCGTAGCCGATCGCGGCGAAGGCGCCGGCGGCGCCCGCGAGCTCGACCCAGCGGGCGGCGGCGCGCTCGCGCCAGGCGAGCGCGGCGCAGACGAGGGCGGTCGCGTAGAGGGTGACCCGCTCGGCGTCGTCGGCCGCCGCGTCCTTCACCGGGGACCAGCGGTGGCTCAGCGCGACCCAGGCCGCGAGGCCGATCAGGCCGCCGAGCGCGGTCCGCGGCCCCCAGCCCGAGGGCAGCAGCGGGAGCGCCCGCGTCGACGGCGTCAGGACGGCCAGCGCGGCCAGCGCCACGGCCGCGGCGGCGAGCGCGACGAGGCGCGGCCGGTCGTCGTAGCCGCCCGAGAAGAACGCCAGCGCCACCGGCCCGGTCAGCAGCAGCACTCGAGGGGGCAGCAGGCGCATCGGCGGGCCAGCGTACTCTGCCCGCACCGCATGGCTGCACCGACCCACCCGCGCACCCCGCGCGGCCGCTTCCACCCGCCCCGCCCCGATCGCGCGCTGAGCCTCGCGCTCGTGGTGCTCGCGTACGCCGTGGCGTTCGGCCAGCGCTGGGGCGAGACGATCGCCGACACGAAGCTCGCGCTCTACGTCGCGCCGCACCGCTTCCTCACCGACGTCCTGCGGGTGTGGTCTCCGACCGGCGACCTCGGGCACGTGTGGGGCGGGCAGTACAACGGCTACGCCTTCCCGATGGCGCCGTGGTTCGCGCTCGGGGACACGCTCGGGCTGCCCGTCTGGGTCGTCCACCGGCTGTGGCTCGGGACGCTGCTCGCGCTCGCGGCGCTCGGCGTCGCCACGCTGCTGCGGACGCTCGCCGCCCTGCCGCGCGCGGCCGTCGCCGTCCCCGCGACGGCCGCCGTCCTGTACGTCCTCTGCCCGTACGTCGCGGTGCTCATGGACCGCACGTCGATCTCGCTGCTCACGTACGCCGCGCTGCCGTGGATGCTGCTCGCCGTCCACCGCGGGCTCCGCGACCCCCGCGGCTGGTGCTGGCCCGCCGTCGGCGCGCTCCTCCTCGCCTGCGCCGGCGGCGGGGTGAACGCGGCGGTCATCGGCTGGGTCCTCGTCGGGCCGCTGCTGCTCGTCGGCTACGAGCTCGCGTGGGGCGGGGTGGACCGCGCGGCGCTGCGGCCGTGGCTCACGCGCCTCGTGCCGTGCATCGCGGTCGCGAACGCGTGGTGGGTCGTCCCGCTCGCCGTCCACGCCCGCTACGGCCTGGACTTCCTCCCGTTCACCGAGCAGCCGGGGACGATCTGGTCGACGACGTCGCTCACCGAGTCCCTCCGCGGGATGGGCTTCTGGACGAGCTACGTCGGGGTCGGGTCCGGCGGCGTGCTGCGCCCGTACGCGACGCACGGCGGCGTCCTGCTCACGGCGCTGCCGGTCGTCCTCGCCGGGCTCGCGGTGCCGGCGCTGGCGCTCGGCGGCCTGCGCTGGACGCACCGGGCGCGCTACGCCCCGTTCCTCCTGCTGCTCGTCCTCACGGGGCTGCTCGTCATGGGCGTCGGCTGGCCGGAGGGGACGCCGCTGCGCCGCGCGTCCACCTTCACCTACAACCACCTCGCGGTCGTCCGGGTCCTGCGCACGACGTACAAGGCCGGGCCTCTGCTGACGCTCGGGCTCGCCGGGCTCGGCGGGCTCGCGGCGGGCGCCGCGTGGACGTGGCTGCGCGCCCGCCGGCGTCCCGTCCGCCTCGCGGTGCCGGCGCTCGCCGCCGTGCTCGTCGCCGTCGCCGCCTGGCCGCTCGTCCGCGGCGCCGCCCCCGACGAGCAGCTGCACATCGAGGTCCCGGCCCGCTGGCACGCCCTCGCGGCCCGCCTCGGCACCCGACCGCCGACGAGCCGCGCGCTCGTCCTGCCCGGTCAGCTCTTCGCGAGCTACCGCTGGGGCCAGACGATCGACGCGATCCTCCCGTCGCTCACCGACCACCCCGTCGCGACGCGCAACATCGTCCCCTACGGTGACCGCCGCGCCGTCGAGCTGCAGTGGGCGGTCGACGACCTCGTGAGCCAGGAGCGCGTCCTGCCCGGCCAGCTCCCGTCGCTGCTCGACCTCCTCGGCGTCGGGGACGTCGTCGTCGCCGCGGACGGGGACCGCAGCCGCAGCGGGGAGCTCGGGCCGCTGGAGACCGCCGACACGCTCGCGAGCGAGCCGGCGCTGCGCGGCGGCCGCGCGATCGGGGCGGAGACGACGCTCGCGCGGATGGCGGCGGGGCGGATTGCCCCGGCGCGCCGCGTCCCGCTGCTGCGCGACGTCCCGGTCCGGACCGGCGGCATCGTCCGCGTCATCCCCCGTGGGCCGGTGACGCTCTTCGACGGGGGCGCCCGCGCGCTGACGAACCTCGCCGCCTTCGGCCGCCTGGAGCCCGACCGTCCCTACCGCGCCGGGGCCGACCTCTCGGTCGCGCAGGCCCGCGCCGCCGCCCGCGGCGGGGCGCCGGTCGTCGTCGCCGACGGGGACCGCCGCCAGGCCTTCGTCTCCTCGCGGCTGCGCGGCGGCACCGGCCAGGTCCTGCGCGCGGGGCGCAGCGTGAGCCGGGACGGGACGCTCCTGGACCCGTACGAGGCCGCGCTCGGGCGCCGTCCGGCGGCCGACGCGCAGACGGTGCAGGTGCTCGCGGGCGTGCGGGACATCTCGGCGCCGTTCTCCCCGCAGGTGACGCAGTTCCCCGAGCACCGGCCGGCCGCCGCGATGGACGGGGACCCGTCGACGTCGTGGCTCGCCGACCGCTTCCTCGATCCCGGCCGGGCCGTCCTCACCGTCGACCTCGGCCGACGGCTCGACGTCCCGCGGCTGCGGCTGTGGCCGGCGAGCGACAGCCGCGGGGTGGTCACCGCGGTGGCCGTCAACGGCCGCCGCTTCGCCGTCCACCGGGGCTGGAACACCCTCGCGGTCGGGCTGAAGCGCGCCACGGTCGTCCAGGTCGCGATCACCGGGGTCCGGCGGCCCCGCCACGCCTCCGCCGGGCTCGGCGGCATCCGCGAGCTGCAGATCCCCGGCGTCCGCGTCCGTGAGGCGCTCCGCGTCCCCGACGTCCTCGAGCGCGACCTGCGGCCCGCCGACCTCGCCGCGAGCCCGCTGACCTATCTCCTGGAGCGGCTCACCGCGGCCGCCCCGGCCCGTCAGGGCCGCCTCGCCGGCCCCGCCCAGGCCGGGCTCGTGCGGGACGCCCGCGACCCCGAGCGGCAGCTGCACCGCGTCATCGCCCCGCCCGTCGCCCGGCGGTACGCCGTGAGCGCGTGGGCCCGGGTCGACGTCGGGACCTCCGACGCCGCCCTCGACCGCCTCGCCGGCGTGCGCGGCGGCCTCGTCGCCGACGGCTCGGCGCGGTTCGACGGGCTCCCGCGCTACCGCGCGTCCGGGGCCTTCGACGGGGACGCGACCCCGGCGGGCCGGGCCTGGGTCGGCCAGTGGATCCCGGGCCACGCCGCGTTCCTGCGCTGGACGACGCCGGCGCCCCTGACCCTCCGGCGCCTGCGCGTCGTCCCTGTCCGGGGCCTGCAGGTGCGGCGCGCGACCCGGGTGCGCCTGAGCGTCGACGGTCGCCGCGGCGCGGCCCTCGCCGTACCCGCCAACGGCCTCGTGACGCTGCCCCGCGCCGTGCGCGGCCGCGCCTTCCGCCTCGACGTGCTCGCGGCGCAGTTCGCCCCCGGCGTGCCGGCCCGCGTCCGGATGCGCCGCGCGGTCGGGATCGCCGAGCTGCGGGCGGCCGGGCTCCCGCGGCTGCGGGTCCCGCGCAGCGGCCGCGTACCCCTGCGCTGTGGCGCGGCGAGCATCATCGTCCGCCCGTGGGTCGGCGGCGCCGGCGCCCGGCCGGCGGCGGGCGCGGTGCGGGCGCGCCTCGGCGGCCGCGTGAGCCTGCGCGCCCTTGACGCCGGGCGGCCGGTGCGCCTGGACGGCTGCGGGACCGTCCTGATCGGCGCGGGGCCGCACGAGGTCTCCGGCGCGACCGGCGCGCTCGTCGCCGACACGCTGAGCCTCACCGCCCTGGCGCCCGGCGGCGTCCTCACGATCCCCGGGCCCGGCGGGCACGTCGTGGACGCCGGTCACGCGGACGGCAGCGGCCTCAGCGGGCTGCGGGTCACCGCGGGAGGGCCGTCGTGGCTCGTCCTCGGCGAGAGCTACAGCCGCGGGTGGCGGGCGGAGTGCGACGGCCGCGACCTCGGCGCGCCCGTCCCGCTCCAGGGCTACGCGAACGGCTGGCCGCTCGCCGCGCCCGGCTGCCGCACGCTCGACCTGCGCTTCGGCCCGGAGGGGACGGTGCGCGCGGCGCTGTGGCTCTCGGGGCTCGGCGGCGCCCTCATGCTCGTGCTGCTCGGCCGCGGGGTGCTCGCGCGCCGGCGCCGCGAGGCCGCCGCGAGCGCTCGCGGCGCCGACGGGCCGGGCGCCGCCGCTGCCCCGGCCCCGTTCGCCGACCTCCCCGCGCCGCCGCCGCTCCGGCTCTCCGCGCGGCAGGCCCTCGCCGCCGGTGTCGTGCTCGCGCTCGTCGTCGGCTTCGTCTTCGCCCTGCGCGCGGGCGCGGTCGCGGGCCCCCTCGCCGCCCTGCTGCTTTGGCGCGGCGCGACGGTCCGCGCGCTCGTCACCGCGGCGGGCGCGCTCCTGCTCGGCGCCGTCCCGGCGATCTACGCCGCCAAGGTCGCGCTCGACGGCCGCGGCCTGCCGTTCGACACGACCTACGCGACCGACCGGCTCGCGGCGCACTGGGTCGCGGTCACCGCCTACGTGCTCCTCGCGCTCGCGGCCGGCCGCCTGCTCGCGGGCGCCCGCCCGGGCGGTCCGCTCAGTACGGCCAGGTCGCGTCCCGGTGACCCAGCGGCCGGGCCAGCGGGGCGAGGCGCGTTAGGATCAGCGCCTTGATGACGACGTTCCGGGCGAACCAGGGCAGCTGCGCGAACTGCGCGGCGACCGACGCCGGGTGGTTGCGCACCCGGACGTACCGCGCGAGCGACCGGTCACGCCCGGCGTAGCGCCAGCCCGGGTGGAGGACGATGTGGCGCAGCAGCGCCGCCGTCACGCCGACCGACGCGAAGCTGTCGTGGACGAGCATCGTCCCGCCCGGCGGGACCCGGTCGCCCCAGCGCCGCAGGTCGTCGAGGGCGGGGCCGTAGCGGTGGGCGCCGTCGACGAAGAGCAGGTCGATCGGCCCGTCCACGTCGCCGAGCGCGGCGTCCGAGAAGGCCCGGACGTGACGGACGCGCTCGCCGACCGGGGCCCCGGCGGCCGCGAGGTTCGCGACGAAGGCGTCGTTGTCGGCGCTCCCGAGCTCGGGCTGGGCCTCGAACTCCTGCGGCCCGCGATCGGAGCCGACGTGCGGGTCGATGCAGGTGATGCGCACCGACGGCGCGGCGGCGCGCGCCATCGTGATCGCCGAGCGGCCCCGGAAGGACCCGATCTCCACGATCTGCCCGCCGGCGGGGACCGCGGCGGCGCAGGCGTGCAGGCGCGAGACCTGCTCGGGGCTGAGCCAGCCCTCGACGCCGTCGAGGGCGGTGAACGTCGCGTGCAGGTCGGTCATGCGGTGGCGGGCGGCGGGGCGGTGGCATGCCGGGCGGGCCAGGCCCGTGCGGCGAGGACGAGGACGGCACCCGCGGCGAGGAGCTGCATGACCGCGACGACGGCGGCGAACCCGGTGATCGAGAAGCGGCCGGCGAAGAGCAGGACCATCTCGCCCGCGGCGACCGCCGCCAGCACCCACAGGAAGCGGACCTCCCCGAGCGCGATCATGAACTGCACCGTGAGGTACGCGACGGCGAGGAGCGTCATCGCAAGGCCGAGGACGAGCAGCGCGGGCGCGGCGTCGACGGTGTCCGGGCCGAACGTCACCCGCAGCAGCAGGCGGGGGACGAGCGCGAAGATGAGCAGCGCCGGCGTCGCGACGACCGCGAGGATCCCGAGCGCGCGGTAGAGGACGGGGCGCGGGTCGAGGCCCGCCGCGGCACGGGCCGTCGCCTGCGGGAGCAGCTGCAGCCCGACGCCGATCGCCACCCACACGACGGCCTTCGCCGCGACGGCGGCGACCGCGTAGGAGCCCGCACGGTCGTGGCCGAGCTGGTGGCGCGCGATGATGACGTCGACGTTCTGCAGCACGGCGAGCAGCAGCAGGGCGCCGATCGGGACCCAGCCGCCGCCGACGAGCCCGCGCAGGCCGCGTCGCGCCGGGCCGTTCCCCGCGCTCACCGCGGCGCCCGAGCCGCGGTGGGCCAGCATTCGCTCGCCGATCGACCGGTCGAGCCAGGCGGCCACGACCGCGAACGTCAGCACCGTCGCGAGGAACGCGCCGGTGACGCCGGCCGTCGCCGCGAGCACGAGCCCGAGGACGAGCCGGGCGGCCGCCTCCCCGACGATGCTCAGGCCGACCGGCCGGAAGGCGTGCAGGCCCTGGAGCACCCCCCGCTGGAGCGACACGAGTAGCCACATCACCCCGGTGACGGGCAGGGCGGCCGCCGCCCACGGATGCTCCGGGGTCCCCGTCAGCGACGCGAGGGGGACCCGGACCAGGAGCCCCACCGCCGCGAGGACGACGAAGGCCCGCGCCAGCGTCCGCGTCCAGTCGCGCACCGTCGCGGCGAGGACCTCGGGCCCGCCGAGCCGGCCGAGCGCGACCTCGCGCGCGGCCGCCGCCTGGAGCGACTGACCGCCGACGAGGAGGATGAGGAACGCGGAGATGAGGGCCGCGAGCGCGCCGTACCCGTCGCGCCCGAGCAGCCGGGTCACCGCGATCGTGAAGATGAGCTGGATGGCGTTGTTCGCAAGGCTCGCGCCGGCCAGCGCTCCGGCCTTGCCGGTGTCGGACGCCCGCAGGCGCGCGCGCAGCGCCGGGCGCGGGGCGTCGGCGGCGGCTCCGAGCACGGCGAGGTTCGCGGTCGCCGTGACGTCCCACGAGAACCCCTCCGCCCGCTCGCGCGCCGCCGTCCCGAGGCGCTCACGCCGCTCGTCGTCGGCGCACAGCGCGGCGACCTCGGCCGCGAGCTCGTCGGGCGTGTCGGCGAGGACGCCGGTACGCCCGTCGGCGATCGACTCCGGCAGGCCGCCGACCCGGAGCGCCGCGCTCGGGGTTCCGCGGAGCGCCGCCTCCATGACGGTGAGACACCAGCCCTCGGCGCTCGACGCGGTGAGGCTCACCCACGCCTCGTCGTAGAGCTGCTGCTTGCGCTCCTCGCTCACGTGCCCGTGGAGCGTCACCCGCGGCCCGAGGCCGCGCTCGGCGATCTCCGCCTCCAGCGCCGCGCGATGGTCGCCGTCCCCGGCGATGTCGAGGTGCGCGTCCGGCACGTGCTCGAGGACGTCGAGCACGTGCTCGATGCGCTTGTAGGCCTTCAGCCGCCCGAGGTACAGGAGCCGCGGGGTGGGGGAGCGGGGGACCGCGGGCACGCCCGACGGGTCGACGCCCATGTAGGTGACGGTGATGTCCTCGCCGGGGACCCCGAGCTCCACGAGCTCGTCACGCGCGGCGTCGGAGATCGTGAGCACGGGCCGGCCGCGGTACAGGACCGTCAGCGGCAGCCGCTCGAGGACCTGCGCGGCGACCCGCCCGCGGAGCCCGAGCTCGGCCTCGTAGTGGTCCTGGTGGACATGGTGGACGAGCGCGACGACCGGGCGCTTCAGCCACCACCAGAGCGGCGTGAAGAAGGCGATGCCGTTGACGACCTCCAGCACGACGTCCGCGTCGGCCGCCACGCCCCTGCGGGTGGCGCGCGCCGCGCGCGGGAAGACGGTCAGGCGCGTGCCCATGCGGTGGATCGTCAGGCGCTCGTGGGGGCGCGACACCGCCTCGCAGCCGTCGTAGGCCCCGGCGATGACCGTGACGGTGTGGCCCCAGGCGAGCCACCGCGAGACCTGGCCGAAGAGGTTCGTGCCGGTGCCGCCGCCCTGCGGATGGGTCCAGTCCCGGTCGGTGAGGAGCAGGACGTGGCGGGGAGCTGAGGGGGCCTGGCCGCTCGTCACGAGCCTGCGACGGTACCGCAGGGGCGGGACGCGGGGCCCGTCCGGACGACCGGCGCAGCGCCGTCCTGCGTCCGTGCGCGCGCCCCGAGGTGGGAGGATGTCCGCCGGACCCATAGAATGCCCCGTCGAATGCGCCTGCCGTCCCGCCTGCCCGCCCTCCTCGCCGCCGCCGCCGTCGGGGCCGCCGGCCTCGGGCTGCCCGCGGGCGCCGTGGCCCAGAGCGCCGGCGACCAGCAGTATCAGGACCCGCTCGGCGGCTCGGCCACGACGTCGACGCGCACCGGGGCCTCGAGCGTCCCGAACCCGTCGACGGTCCCGCAGCTCTCGAGCACCACGCCGGCCGCGAGCGCCCCGGCGCAGCCGTCGCTGCCGCGGTCGACGAGCACCGGCTCCTCGACGGGGTCCCCGCCCACGACGACGAGCCCGACGGCGGCCACGGCCACCACGCTGCCGAACACCGGCCTCGACGGGCGGATCCTCGCCGGCATCGGCCTCGGGATGCTCCTCTGCGGCCTCGGGCTGCGCCTGCGGACCGCGCGCGAGCGCTTCTGACGCGGCGCGGGCTAGCCTGTCGGCACCGTGACGGCCGGGACCACGCACGAGAGCACCTCTCCCGCAGCGACCGAGGCCCTCGGCGCCGAGCTCGCCGCGCGCCTGCGGCCCGGTGACGTCGTCCTGCTCTACGGCGAGATGGGGGCCGGGAAGACGACCTTCGTCCGCGGCGCGGTCCGCGCCCTCGGGCACGACGGCCCGGTGACGAGCCCGACGTACACGATCGCCCGCCGCTACGAGGCCGGTCCCGTGCCCGTCGCGCACCTCGACCTGCACCGGCTCACCTCGCTCGACGACGAGGACCCCGCCTTCCTCGCCGACCACGTCGGCCCGGACGCGATCGCCTTCCTCGAATGGCCGCAGATCGCCGAGGACGCCGAGCAGCTCACGGGTCCCGCGGGCGTGCGCATCGCCGCCCATGTGCACCTCGGGCACTCAGGTCCCGAGCGCCGCTCCGTGAGGATCGAGCCGTGATCGTCCTCGGGCTCGACACCGCGACCGGCGACACCGCCGTCGGCCTCCTGAGCGACACGGACGGCCTCGAGCTGGCGCTCCGCCGCCGCCACGAGCCCGACCCGGGCGCCCGGCCCGGCCACGCGGAGCAGCTCCTCGCGCTCGCGGGCGACGTCCTCCACGAGGCGTCCCTCACCTGGGGCGCGGTCGACCGCATCGCCGTCGGGCTCGGCCCGGGGACGTTCACCGGCCTGCGCATCGGCGTGGCGACCGGGCGCGCGCTCGCGCAGGCGTCCGGGGCGGGGCTCGCCGGGGTCTCGACGCTCCAGGCGCTCGCGGAGGGCGCCGGCCACGACGGCCCGGTCCTCGCCTGCGTCGACGCCCGGCGCGGCGAGCTGTTCGTCGGCGCCTGGGACGGGACGCGGGTGCTGCTCGCCCCGCAGGCCGTCGCGCCCGACGCCCTCGCAGCCCTCGTGGCGGCGACCGACGGGCTCGCCGAGACGGCGCTCGCGGTCGGCGACGGCGCCGTCCGCCACCGCGCCGACGTCGAGCGCGCCGCGAGCGTCCCCGCCGACGACGATCCGCGCCACCACGTCGACGGCCTCGCCGTCTGCCGTCTCGCCCGCTACGCGCCCGAGACCCCGAGGGAGGCGCTCGTGCCCGACTACGTGCGCCGGCCCGACGCCGTGCGGACGGCCGACCGCGAGGCGGCCGCCCGCGCATGACCCCGCCCGGCCTCGACATCCGCCGCCTGACCTACGCGGACCTCCCGCAGGTCATCGCGATCGAGCGGCGGGCCTTCCCGACCCCGTGGTCGCTCGCGATGTTCGTCCTCGAGCTCTCGAAGCCGAGCGGCATCTGCCTCGCCGCCTGGTCGGCCCGCGAGACGCCGGGCGGCACGCGCGAGCGCATCTGCGGCTACCTCATCTGCAGCCGGTTCGACACCGTCTGGCACGTCATGAACGTCTCGGTCGACCCGGACGTGCGCCGGCAGCACGTCGCCACGACGCTGCTCGACGGGCTCATCGAGCGCGTCGACGACCCGCTCGCGCAGTACACGCTCGAGGTGCGCCCCTCGAACACCGGCGCGATCGCGATGTACGAGCGGTTCTCCTTCATCACCGCCGGGATGCGGCGGCGCTACTACCAGGACAACGGCGAGGACGCGCTCATCATGTGGCGGACGCCCTCGACGCTCCAGGGGCGCCTCGACGACGTCCCGAACGCCTGGCCGGTGCCGCCGACGACCTCCGTGCCGCGGCCGTGATCCTCGCGCTCGAGACGAGCTGCGACGACACCTGCGCCGCCGTCGTCACCCGGGACGCCCGCGTCCTCGCGAACGTCATCTCCTCCCAGGAGGTCCACGACGCGTACGGCGGCGTCGTCCCGGAGATCGCGTCGCGCCACCACCTCGAGCTCATGAACCTCGTCGTCGACGACGCGCTCGCCCGCGCCGGCGCGACGCTCGACGACATCGAGGCCGTGGCCGTCACCCGCGGGCCGGGCCTCACCGGCGCGCTGCTCGTCGGCCTCGCGACGGCGAAGGCCATCGCCGTCGCGCGCGGCCTGCCGCTCATCCCCGTGGACCACCTCCAGGGCCACGTCGCCGCGAACTTCCTCCACGGCGACGCCGGCCCGCCGCTGGAGCCGCCGTTCGTGTGCCTCGTCGCCAGCGGCGGCCACAGCTTCGTCGCCCGCGTGGACGACCACCACTCGTTCACCGTCCTCGGCCGGACGCTCGACGACGCGGCGGGGGAGGCCCTCGACAAGGGCGCGCGCCTGCTCGGCCTCCCGTTCCCGGGCGGGCCGCACATCGAGCGGGTCGCGGCGGACGGCGACCCGGCGGCGTTCGCGTTCCCGCTCGCGCACGGTGTCCCGGGCCTCGACATGAGCTTCGCGGGGCTGAAGACCTCCCTGCTCTACACGGTCCGGGACCTCGACGCCGCAGGCGGCGCGGGCGCCGCCGCGCGGACGGCCGACCTCGCGGCCTCCTACCAGCAGGCCGTCGTCGACCAGCTCGCGCGGCGCGTCGAGCGCGCGCTGGAGCAGACCGGGCTCGACCGGCTCGCGATCGGCGGCGGCGTGGCGGCCAACGGCCCGCTCCGCGAGCGGCTGGGCACGTGCGCGTCGGTCGTCCACGTCCCGGCCCGCGCGCTGTGCACGGACAACGCCGCGATGATCGGCGCCGCGGCGCTCCACCAGCCGTCCGCCGACCCGGCGGACGTCCCGGCGCTCGACGTCTACGCCACGGACCGCCGCGCGCTGTGAGACCCGAGCGCACCGTCACGCTCTACGGACGGCCGGGCTGCCACCTCTGCGACGACGCCCGTGCCGTCGTCGAGCGGGTGCGCGCCGACCACGCGTTCCGCCTGCAGGAGCTCGACATCGAGTCCGACGACGCGCTGCTGAAGGCCTATCTGGAGCGGATCCCCGTCCTGGCGCTCGACGGCGAGGAGCTCTACGACTTCTTAGTCGACGAGGACGACCTCCGCAGGCGGCTGTCCGGAGGCGCGACCGACTACAGTCCTCCCCTCGGATGAGCGTCCCTGACCTCATAGGCCCGGGGGCCGGAGCCCCGGCCCCAGAGCGGCTGTCGATGGGGGTGGCCGCGCGCCTGGCGCGCTACCTCCAGGTCCTCACGCAGGCCAAGCGCGAGGGCAAGGAGACCGTCAGCTCGCAGGAGCTGTCGACCTGGACGAAGGTCAACTCGACCCAGATCCGCCGGGACCTGTCCGGCTTCGGCAAGTTCGGCAAGCGCGGGGTCGGGTACAACGTCGACGCGCTCGTCGCGCAGATCCGCAAGATCCTGCGCACCGCGGGCCCGCACAACATCGCCCTGTTCGGCGCGGGGCACCTCGGCCGCGCCATCGCGAGCTCGGACATCTTCGCCGACCACGGCTTCAGCGTCGTGGCGATCTTCGACAGCGCGCCCGACAAGATCGGGAGCGCCGTCGGCCACCTCACGGTCCGGCCGGTCAGCGATCTCGCCGCGGCGGTCGACGAGGAGGACATCGTCGTCGGCGTCCTCGCCGTCCCGAACAACGCGGCGCAGGGCCTGGCCGACGTGCTCGTCGACGCGGGCGTGAAGATCATCTTCAACTACTCGGAGGCGCTGCTGCAGGTGCCGCCGGAGGTGACGGTCCACACCTCCAGCCCGGCCGTGGACCTCCTCTACGCCCTCTACTTCTACCTCACCTGAGCGCGCCGCCCATGACGTTCACCTGCGACGGCGTCGACGAGATCTTCGCGGACTCGACCGACTTCACGGTCGGGCTCGAGGAGGAGTTCGCGATCGTCGACCCCGAGACGCTCGACCTCGTCCCGCGCTACGAGGCGCTCCACGCCGCGGCGCAGGAGGACCCGGTCCTCGCCGAGTCGGTCGCCGGCGAGCTCATCTCGAGCGAGATCGAGATCCGCTCGGGCCGCGGGGAGGACCTCGCGGACGCGTTCGCCCGCCAGCGCGAGGCCCGCACGCGCCTGTTCGCCCTCGCCGCCCGCCACCGCGCGGCGCTCGCGTCGACCGGCACCCATCCGTGGGCCGACTACCGCGAGCAGCCGAACATCGACACCGAGCACTACCGCCGGGTCGTCGACGGGCTGCAGTACGTCGCGCGCCGCAACAACACCTTCAGCCTCCACGTCCACGTCGGCGTGAACGGGGCCGACCGCGCCGTCCGGGTCTGCGACCGCCTGCGCGGCGTCCTGCCGACGCTGCTCGCCGTCAGCGCCAACTCGCCGTTCCTCGACGCCCGCCACAGCGGCCTGCACTCCGCGCGCACGCAGTCCTTCACGAAGACGTTCCCGCGCTGCGGCATCCCCGACCTCTACGGCTCGTGGGCCGAGTACCGGCGCTACATCGAGCTGCTGCTCGCGACGAACTCGATCGTCGAGTACACGCAGGTCTGGTGGTCGGTGCGGCCGCACTTCTCCTTCGGCACCGTCGAGGTCCGCATCTGCGACGCGCAGTCCACCGCGGCCGAGAGCGACGCCCTCGCGGCGCTCATCGTCGCCTGCGTCGCCCAGGCCGCCCGGGACGAGGACGCCGGGGTCCCGCTGCCGGACCACCCGCGGCGGCTGCTCGAGGAGAACTTCTGGCGCGCGATCCGCTTCGGCCTCGACGGCGACCTCATCGATCTCGGCACCCTGCGCGAGGTCCCGGCCCGGGCGGCGATCGACGGCCTGCTTCACTGGACGTCCCCGGTCCGCGCCGAGCTCGCCCTCGACGAGCCCGCCCTGCCCGAGCAGAACGGCGCCCAGCGTCAGCGGGCCTCGCTGCAGGAGGGCGCGTCGATGCAGGAGGTCTTCGCCCGGACCGTGCAGGAGACACAGCAGACCTACGCCCAGGAGGCCGCCGCATGAGCGACCAAGAGCAGAACCCGCAGCCCGAGATGCCCCTCAACGAGGACGGCACGCCGTTGACGGAGGAGCAGCTCGCCGCCGCCTACGAGGAGCAGATCAAGCAGCTCCGCGTGGAGGACGTCGTCCTGCAGACCGTCGTGTCGCTGCTGAACCTCGGCGGGCGCAAGGCCGGCCTCGTCCCCGGCACCGAGGACGAGCGCGACCTGAACCAGCTCGGGTTCGCGATCGAGGCCGCGATGCGCCTCTTCCCGCTCGTCGAGCCCGCCCTCGGCGACGACGCGACGCAGCTGAAGGACGCGATCTCCCAGCTGCAGATGGCCTACGTGCAGCTCGGCGGCCAGGTCGCCGGCGGCCCCGGCGCGCCCGAGGGCGGGCCGGCCGCGCCGCCGCCGCCCGCCCCGAAGGAGTCCCCGCTCGCGCCTCCGGGCGCCGGCAAGCTCTGGGTCCCTGGGCAATAACGCCGAAGTCGTCAGCTGCCCTCCTTGGCCATGGCGACGTTTTGCCCGGGCAGTAGCGACGCCGCCGCGCGCGTGGGCGTGGCCGGCGACGTAGACTCCCGCAGCGTCCATGGCTGAACGCCGCCTCCATGGCCTCCAGCGCGTGCTGGGGGTCAACGCGCTCTTCTCGACGGCCTACGGCAACGTCGGCTCGTCGATCTATTACGCGCTCGGGCTCGTCGCGAGCTTCGCGCTCGGCATGACGCCGGTGGTGTTCGTCATCACCGGCTTCATCTTCTACCTCACGGCCGCCACCTACGCCGAGGCGACGGCGATGTACCCGGAGGCGGGCGGCTCCTCGTCCTTCGCCCGCCACGCGTTCAACGAGTTCTGGAGCTTCTTCGCCGCCTGGGCGCAGATGCTGAACTACACGATCACGATCGCCATCTCGGCGTTCTTCGTGCCGCACTACCTCGGCGGCGTCCTCGGGATCGACGCGCTGCGCTCGAGCCCCGCGGACGTCTTCGTCGGCATCGGCGCGGTCGCGCTGCTCGCGTTCGTCAACGTCCGCGGGGCCGAGGAGTCCGCCGGCGTGAACATCGCGCTCGCCGTCACAGACTTCATGACGCAGCTCGTGCTCGTCGTTGTCGGCCTCTTCCTCGTCTTCAGCCCGTCGACGCTGGTGGACAACATCCAGCTCGGCGTGGCCCCGACGTGGAAGGACTTCTTCCTCGCGATCCCCGTCGGGATGATCGCCTACACCGGCATCGAGACGATCTCGAACATGGCCGAGGAGGCCAAGGACGAGACGAAGACGATCCCGGCCGCGATCAACCGCGTCGTCATCGCCGTCTTCGCGATCTACGCGCTCCTGCCCGCCGTCGCGCTCAGCGCGCTGCCGGTGTTCACCGCCACCGCGAACAGCGAGGCGGTGAAGGCGGGGGAGGCCTCGCCCGGCGACCACGTGACGCTCCTCGGCCTCACCGAGAAGGCGGGCGGCTACGCCGGCGACCCGATCCTCGGCGTCGTCAAGCAGATCCACCTCGGCGTCCTGCAGAAGCCGAGCGAGATCTACGTCGGCCTGCTCGCGGCCACGATCCTCTTCATCGCGACGAACGCCGGCATCATCGGCGTCTCGCGGCTCGTCTACTCGATGGGCCTGCACCGCCAGGTCCCCGACCGCCTGCGCCAGCTGCACCCGAAGTACGGCACGCCGTGGATCGGCATCCTGCTCTTCGGCGCGATCGCCTGCGTCGCGATGATCCCGGGCAAGGCCGACTTCCTCGGCAACATGTACGCGTTCGGCGCGATGCTGTCGTTCACGGTCGCGCACATGTCGGTCGTCTGGCTGCGGTGGACCAAGCCGGACGTCGAGCGGCCCTACACGGGGCCGGGCAACATCCCCTTCCGCGGGCGCTCGCTGCCCGGTTTCGCGATGTTCGGCGGCGCGTTCACCGGCCTCGCGTTCCTCGTGGTGACCTTCCTGCACCTCGACGTCGCCGCCGCCGGCGTCGCGTGGCTCGCCCTCGGGATGCTCATCTACCCGGTCTACCGCCGCCGGCAGGGCCTCGACCTCGTCACGACGACGAAGATCGCCGTCCCGCTCCCGGTCACCGACCGCGAGGCGGAGTACGACTCGGTGCTCGTCGCGCTCGACTCCTCCCGCCCGTACGCGCCCGGGGCGCTCGCCACCGCGGTCAAGGTCGCCGCCCAGCGCCGCCGGGGCATCTACGTCCTCGTGACCATCCCCGTCCCGCAGTCCTCGCCGCTGGACGCCGAGCTCCCCGAGCAGGAGCTCGCCGCCCAGGCCATGATCGAGCAGGCACGCCTGCAGGGCGGGCGGCGGGTGACGGGCCGCACGGTGAAGGTCCGGGCCGGCGGGGCGGGCAAGATCATCGTCGACACCGCGACGACGATCCGGGCCCGCGCGATCGTCATGCCGCTGCCGCCGCGGACCGCCGCGGGCACCGTCTTCGGCAAGACCGTCGAGACCGTCCTCGGCAAGCGCCCGTGCCGCGTCATCATCCAGTCCGAGCCCGCCCCGATCCAGACCGCGGCCCTGAAGGAGACGCATGCCGGCTCCGCGTGAGGTCCACCGGTCCGGGACGCAGGCGCTGTCCGTCGTCATGTTCGTCCTCGGCGTCGTGATGCTCGTGTCGACGCTCGTGCACGGCGGCGGCCCGCTCGCCATCGGCACGATCATGGGCCTGCTCTTCGCGCTCTCGGGCGCCGGCCGGCTGTACGTCTCCCGGAAGGGCGGCTGACGGTGAGCGGCGAGCACCACGGGTTCGGGGAGCACCCGCCGGAGACCGCGCCCGAGCGCGCCGCCGAGGCGGCCTTCGACGCGGTCCGCACGACGGTCGGGTCACCCGTCCTGTTCGCGGTCGTCTGGACCGCGCTGGCCAGCGGCATCTACTTCTCGCTCGGCGTCGTCGCCGACCATGCGCTCGGCCTGACGCCGGTCGTCTTCCTCATCGCCAGCGGGTTCTTCGGCCTCGCGACGATGACGTACGTCGAGGGCGCGTCGCTGCACCAGGACAAGGGCGGCTCGACGGTCTTCGCCCGGTACGCGTTCAACGAGCTGTGGTCGTTCATCGCCGGCTGGGCCGTGCTGCTCGACTACATCATCCTCATCGCCGTCTGCGCGTTCACGGCGACGAACTACGCTGCCGCGTTCTGGGCGCCGCTCGGGCGCGGGGCGGTCGAGATCGCCGCCGCGATCGCGGTCATCGTCTACGTCGCGGGCGGCACGATCCGCGGCTTCCAGAGCACGCGCGCGCGGCGCCTGATCGTCATTGTCGTCGCCGACCTCGCGCTCCAGCTCGCGCTCGTCGTCGTCGGCCTCGCGATCTTCTTCGACGGGCACGTGCTGACGAGCGACATCCACCTCGGCTCCACGCCGAAGTGGTCGGACGCGATCTTCGCCCTCGGCGTCGCGACGGTCGTCCTCACCGGCCTGGAGTCCGCGTCGGGCCTGGCCGGCGAGGTCGGGGTGCGACGCGCCGGGCTCAAGCGCCTCGTGGCGAGCTCGACGGCCTTCGTCGTCGTCATCTACACGGGGATCGCGATGGTCGCGGTCATGGCGATCCCGGCCGTCCGGTCGCCGAAGCCGCTCGACGACGACCTCCTGAACGCCCCGGTGCTCGGCATCGCCGACGCCTTCCACCAGGAATGGCTGCGGTCGGGGGCGAAGTACGCGCTCGCCGCCGCGGCGACGGTCACGCTCATCGGCGCCGCGAACTCCGCGATGCTCGGCCTCTCCCGGCTCGGCTACTCGCTCTCGCTCAACCGCCAGATCCCGTCGGCGGTCGGGCGCCTGCATCCGACGCGTTCCACGCCGTACGTCGTGATCGTCCTCGCCGCCGTCATGGCGATCGTCCTCGTCATCCCGGCCGACCTCGACCTGCTCGTCGGCATCTACGCGTTCGGCTCGCTCCTCGGGCTGACCATCGCCCACGCCTCCGTCGTCCGGCTGCGGTTCACTGAGCCCGACCGCCGGCGCCCGTACGCGGTGCCGTTCTCGGTCCCGTTCAAGGGCCGCAGCCTGCCGCTGCCCTCCGTCCTCGGAGCGGGGCTCGCCGTCCTCGCGTGGGTGAGCGTCATCGTCTTCCACTCGGGCGCCCGCTACGTCGGCCTCGGCTGGATGGGGGCCGGGATCGCCCTCTACGTCGTCTACCGGACGACCCAGGAGAAGTCGGTCTTCCAGCGCATCACCGTGCCCGAGCAGGCGCTGCGTCAGGTCGCGCGGCCGCAGGAGGTCTCCTACGGCTCGATCCTCGTGCCGCTGATGGGGTCGCCGCTGGACGACGACATCATCCAGACGGCGGGGCGTCTCGCCGGCGAGGAGCACGAGGACTTCGACGACGAGGAGGGCGCGGTCGTCGAGGCGCTGTGGATCATCGAGGTCCCGATGTCGCTGCCGATCGATGCGCGCCTGCCCGACGGCCAGCTCGACCAGGCCCGGGCGGCGCTGCGCCGCGCGAAGGCCGTCGGCGAGGAGTACGTCGGGGTCGAGGTCGCGACGGCCACGATCCGGACGCGTCGCGCCGGGCAGGCGATCGTCGAGGAGGCCCAGCGGCGCGGGGTGGAGGCGATCGTCATGGCGGCCGAGGAGCCCTCGCGGATCCGCGGCGGCGCCCGGCTCGGCGGCCGCGGCGGCCCGCGCGACAACTTCGTGGGGGAGATCACGAAGTACGTCGTCGCCAAGGCGACCTGCCCGGTGATCCTCACCGCGCCGCCGACCGACGACGCGATCTCCTCGCGGGCACCCGCAGAGGACTGACGGCGCACCGACGCCGGCGCGGCCCAGGGACTATCTTCCCGCAGCATGTTCGTCCTCATCGTCGGCGCGGGACGCGTGGGGTCCTCCGCCGCGCGCTCCGCCCTCGCCTCCGGCCACGACGTCTCGGTCCTGGACGACGACCCGCTCTCCCACGAGCGGCTCGACGCGGGCCAGGCGACCTCCTGGGAGGACGCCGGCGGTCGCTTCACCGTCGGCCACGGCATCGAGATCGAGGCGCTCCTCGAGGCGGGCATCGACCAGGCGGACATGTTCATCGCCTGCACCCACGGCGACAACACGAACCTCATCCTCGCCCAGATCGCCCAGAAGAAGTTCGGCATCAAGAAGGTCATCGCCCGGGTCATGGACCCCGCGCGGGCCGCGTGGTACGAGCAGCAGGGGCTGCGGACGATCTCGCCGACCCGGCATGCGATCGAGCAGTTCGAGGTCGCCCTGGCGGAGGGCGCGTCCTGATGTACGTCCTCATCGCCGGGGGCGGCAAGGTCGGCTGGAACCTCACGCGAGAGCTCCTGTCCAAGGGCCACGAGGTCACGCTCCTCGAGTCCACCCGCGACCGGTACCTGACGATCGAGCAGGAGCTCGAGCACCAGGTCCAGTACGGGGACGCCACCGAGCTGTGGGTCCTCGAGCGCGCCGGCATCCAGCGCGCCGACCTTGTCATCGCCGTCACGGGCGACGACGAGGACAACATGCTCATCTGCCAGATGGCGAAGGAGAAGTACCTCTGCGAGCGCATCATCGCCCGCGTGAACAACCCGCGGAACCGCGAGTGGTTCGAGCTCCTCGGCGTCGCCCCGACCGTCAGCGCGACCGACCTGATCCTGCGGCTCATCGAGCACGAGGTCCCGTCCTACGGGCTCGTGCACCTGCTCGACCTTCGCGACGAGCGCCTGGAGATCATCGAGGTCGAGGTCGCCGAGGGCTCCCCGGCCGCCGGCGTCCAGGTCTCCCAGGTCGTGCTCCCCGAGGGCGTGCTCATCATCTCGATCCTCCGGGACGGCGCGGGCTTCGTCCCGAAGGCCGACTCGATGATCAACGCTGGTGACGAGGTCCTCCTCGTCCTCGACCCGGGGCTCGAGGACGCGATCACCGCGCAGTTCGCCTCCCCGTCAGACGCCTGACCTGGACGTTCGTCCGGCTCCGGGCGGCCACACCCGGGAGGGTTTGATCAGGTTTCCTGGCGCCTCCGTGCGGAATTCCCCGAACAGACGTCCAGGCCGACCCCAGTACTCGGTAGAGTTCCTACCTATGGCTGATCAGAGCCTGCGCGGAAGCAGGTCGTGGAAGGATCCCGGGGTCAAGCGCCATCGGCAGGATGCCGATGCCGGTCTTACGTCCATCATGCTGAGCGCTCGCAGCACCCTCGCGGCCGGTGGCGCCGCAGCCCTGGCCTCGATCGCGCTGATGCTCGCGGTGACCGGCATCGTGGGCGCGCAGCTCGGCTTCGACCTCTGGCCGACGCTCGGCCGCCCGTCGGTCCGTCAGCTCGAGGTGCCGGCCGCCTCGCCGATCGACGTCGGCTCCGGCTCGCTCACACCGTCGGCCGGCCCGCTGGCGAACCCGCTCACGCGCCTCGGCCGCTCGGTCGTCGCGGCGCCGGCGCCGGCGCCCGGCGTCGCCGTCACGCTCCTCGCGCCGACCACGCGCGTCGCCGCGCCGAGCGTGCCCGCGCCCCGGACCTCCACGACGTCCGTCTCCCCGGTCGTCCGCCGGGTCGCCCGACGCGCCGCCGGCCAGGGCTCCGCCGGCCGCGCGCCCGCCACGAGCGCCGTCGTCGCCGTCGTCGCCCCGGTGGCCCCTGCCCCGGCTCCCGTCGCCGCGGCCCCGGTGGCGTCCGTCGCGCCGGCCGTCCCCTCGACCGACAACGGCCCCTCCAGCAGCCCGAACGGCAAGGGCCACACCGACGCGGTCGCCGTGACGTCGGGCTCCGAGTCCACCGGCAGCGCGCCGACGACCGGTCCCGGGCACAGCAAGAAGGCGACCAGCCCCGCGACGGCCACGACCTCCACCTCGTCGTCGAAGGGCACGACGTCGACGACGGCGCTCACGAGCTCCAGCTCGTCGTCCACGGACTCCTCGGCCGGGAAGGGCAACGGCAACGGCCCGGGCCAGAAGAGCGTCGCTCCCATGACGGCGTCGTCCGACGGCTCCGCCCCGCCCGCTCCGAACGGCAACGGCAACGGCAACGCGAACGGCAAGGGCAACGGTGCGGGGAGCGCCGACCCGCACGCCACCGGGAACGCCGGCTCGTCGGCCGGTTCGCCGAGCGACAGCGCACCCGGCCAGGTCGAGAAGCACGGCTGACCGGCCGCTCCGGCGAGCCGCCCTCGTCGGCGGCAAGTGCCTATACTTGGACTCCCGTGGCGCTGCCCCGGGATCCCGCTGCGGGATGATGTAATCGGCAACATGCCTGCCTCTGGAGCAGGTCTTCTAGGTTCGAGTCCTAGTCCCGCAGCCTTGCGAAAGCGCCTGTAACAGGGCGCTTTCGCCGTTCCGGGCCCCGATGCGCCGGCCGGGCGCCCGGGATGGCGCCTACGCCGCGGCCTGCTGCGCCCAGTCGCGGTAGAGGCGCCAGTAGGCCCCCTCCGCCTCGAGCAGCTCGTCGTGGGTGCCCTGCTCGAGGACGCGGCCGCCGTCGAGGACGATGATGCGCCCGGCCTGGCGGATCGTGGAGAGGCGGTGCGCGATGACGATCGCGGTGCGGCCGGCGAGCAGCCGGCGCAGCGCCTCCTCGAGGCGCCCCTCGGTGTGGAGGTCGACGTTCGAGGTCGCCTCGTCGAGGATGAGGATCCGGGGGTCGGCGACGAGCGCGCGGGCGAAGGCGACGAGCTGGCGCTGCCCGGCCGAGAGCTGGACGCCCCGCTCGCCGACCTGCGTGTCGAGACCGTGGTCGTAGCGGGCGACGAACTCGTCGGCGCCGACCGCGCGGACGGCGGCCTCGACCTCCTCGTCGGTGGCGTCGGCGCGCCCGAAGGCGATGTTCTCGCGGATCGTGCCGCTGAACAGGAACGCCTCCTGCGGGACGATGCCCATCTGGCGGCGCAGGGAGGACGCGCGGACGTCGCGGAGGTCCACGCCGTCGACCGTCACCGCGCCGCTCGTCGGGTCGTAGAAGCGGGCCACGAGCTTCGCGAACGTCGACTTGCCCGCTCCCGTCGCGCCGACGAGCGCGACGGTCTGCCCGGGCGGGATCGTGAGATCGACGTCGGTGAGGGCGAGCGCGAAGCCGGCGTCCTCGGTCCGGTAGCCGAAGGAGACGTCGTCGAAGCGGATCTCGCCGCGCAGCGGTGTGGGCAGGTCGACCGCGCCGGGCCGATCGCTCAGCGAGGGCTCCTCGTCGAGGAGCTCGAAGATCTTGTCCAGCGCGGCCATGCCGGACTGGTAGGTCGTATAGACCTGCGAGAGCTGCCCGATCGGGTCGAAGAAGCCGTTGAGCGCCGCGATGAAGCCGACGAGGACGCCGACGCTCACCTCGCCGTCGATCGCCTGGTAGCCGCCGTAGACGAGGATGCCGACCGTCGCGAGCGCGCTGACGAACTCGACGAGTGGAAAGTACGCCGCGTTGAGCTTCACCGTCGTGAGGTTCGCCGCGCGGTTGTCGGCGTTGCGTTTCGCGAAGACCGACAGGTGGCGCTCGTGCTGGGCGAACGAGGTCATGACGCGGATGCCGGAGAGCGACTCCTGCAGGTACGCCGTGATCGACCCGATCGTCTCGCGGGTGCGGCGGTAGGCGTCCGCGGACGCGACCCGGAAGGCGAGCGAGCCGATCGCCATCACCGGGAAGATGAGGAACGTGAGGAGCGCGAGCTTCACGTCGAAGCTCAGCAGGATGACGATCGAGCCGATGAGGGTCAGCGACGCGGTGAAGAGCGTCGTGACGCTGTCGGTGACGAGGGAGTCGAGCGCCTCGACGTCGTTCGTCATCCGCGAGACGAGGACGCCGGCCGGCCGCCGCTCGTAGAAGCCGACCGGCTGCTCCTGGAGGTGGCGGAAGATCTGCAGGCGAAGGTCCTGGAGGGCGCGCTGGCCGATCCAGCCGGTGAGGTAGGTCTGGATCCACGTCGCGCCCCACACGACGAGCGCGCTGACGACGAACGCGACGACGATGACGTCGAGCGTCGGGACGTCCTTCGCGAGGATGCCGTCGTCGATCGCGCGCTGGGCGAGCGGGGCGGGGGCGAGGGACGCGGCGGTCCCGAGCACGAGCGCGAGGAACATCCCCGCCACGCGCAGGCGGTAGGGCGCGAGCAGGATGATGAGCCCGCGGAGCTTGCGGCCGCGGCCGGACGTGCCGCGCAGGCGGCGGCGAAGCTCGTCGCGGCGGGCGTGCGCGGCGGGGGAGGGGGCGGCCATCAGAGCCCGGCCACCTCGCGCTCGACCGGCTTGCGGGTGAGGAAGACCTGGTCGGGCAGCCCCTTCTCGACGATCTCGCGGTAGAGCGGCGAGAGGTGCAGCAGCTCGTCGTGCGTGCCGTGGGCGGCGACCGCCCCGTCCTCGAGCACGACGATCTCGTCCGCGAGCGCGATCGTCGAGAGCCGGTGCGCGATGACGATCGTCGTGCGCCCCGCCATGACCTCGCGCAGCGCCGCCTTGATCGCCTGCTCGGTGGAGGCGTCGACGGAGGAGGTCGCGTCGTCGAGGATGAGCACCCGCGGGTCCGCGAGGAAGGCCCGGGCGATCGCGATGCGCTGGCGCTGCCCGCCGGAGAGCGTCAGCCCGCGCTCCCCGACCCGGGTGTCGTACCCGTCCGGGAGGGCCTCGATGAAGCCGGCCGCCTGCGCGCGCTCGGCGGCCCGGCGGATCTCGTCCATCGTCGCCCCGGCGTGGGCGTAGGCGATGTTCTCGGCGACGCTCGCCGAGAAGAGGAAGGGGTCGTCGTTCACCATCGCGATCGCGCCGCGGAGCTCGGCGGGATCGAGGTCGCGGACGTCCGCGCCGTCGACGAGGACCTCACCCGCCGTCACGTCGTAAAGGCGGCCGATGAGCTGCACGAGCGCGGTCTTGCCGGAGCCGGTGGCCCCGACGACCGCGAGGGTGCGGCCGGCGGGCACGTCGAGGGTCACCTCGCGCAGGGCGGGCGTCGTCGTCCCCTCGTACTGCAGCGTCACCCCGTGCAGCTCGATGTGACCGTTGCCGGCGGGCAGGGCGACCGGGTGCGCCGGGGCGACGATGCGGGGGTCGCGGTCGAGGATCTCGAAGAGCCGGGCCCCGGAGGCGGTCGCGCGCTGGGCCAGGCCGAGGCCCATTCCGAGCATCCGCATCGGCCCGAGGAGCATCAGGAGGTACGTGTAGAACGCGGTGAACTGGCCGGTCGTGAGCGTCCCGTCGATGACCCGGCGCCCGCCGAAGAAGAGGATCGCGGCCAGGCCGACCTGGGGGAGGAAGCCGATGAACGGGTTGTAGAACGCCTGCAGCCGCGTGGACACCATCGCCTGGTCGAAGACCCGGTCGACGCTCCCCGTGAAGCGGGCGAGCTGGCGCTCCTCGGCCGCGAACGCCTTGACGACGCGGACGCCCGAGATGTTCTCCTCGACGTCCGCCGAGACCTCGGCGATGCGCTGCTGCACCGCCTGCATCGCGGGGCGCGAGCGGCGCCCGAAGCGCGTGGCCGTCGCCACGACGAAGGGGACGGGCGCGAGCGCCATGAGGGCCAGCAGGGGGTCGACGTAGATCATCGCCGCCGACGCGAGCAGGATCGTGAGCGCCGACTGGATGAGGAAGACGAGCCCGTAGCCGAGGAAGAAGCGGACGCTGGAGAGGTCGACCGTCGCCCGCGACATGAGCTGGCCGGTCTGCTGACGGTCGAAGAATGCGAGCTCCTGCTCGAGCAGGTGGCCGTACAGGCGGGCGCGCAGGTCGTATTCGACGCCGAGCGACACCTGGCCGGCGACGAGGCGCCGCGCGACGGTCAGCGCGAGGCGGAGCAGGCCCGCGACGGCGACGGCCACCCCGAGGACGAAGAGCTCGTGCTTGTGCCCCGAGCGGACCTGGTCGATCGCGCGCCCCGTGAGGTACGGGATCGCCACGGTCATGACCATCGCGGCGGTCGCGAGCAGGAGCGACCACACGACACCGGCCCGGTAGGGGCGCAGGAAGGTGAGCAGTCGCCAGAAGATCGCCATGAATCAGAGGTGCAGTCTAGTTGCTGCGGCAACGATCAGCCGGGCGCCACACCCCAGGAGGTACGGCGGAGGTGCCCGCGTGGCTCAGCGCCCGCTCACGCTGTCATCCTGCGGCGCGATGCCCGTCGTCCCGATCGGCCTGTGCGCCGCCTGCCGGCACCAGAAGCTCATCCGCAGCGGCCGCGGCTCGGAGTTCTCGATGTGCCTGAAGCACCGCGAGGATCCGGCCTTCCCGAAGTATCCGCGGCTGCCCGTCCAGGCCTGCCCGGGGTTCGCCCGCCGCGGCGAGGACGACGCCGGGCGCGGCTGAGGCGCGCGCCGGGTCAGCCGAGGCGGGGGACGCCGAGCACGAGGTGCGGCGCCTGGTCGGTCCGGGGCGCCGGCGTGTCGCTCGCCGCCTCCGCGGTCGACGCCGACCACTCGAGATCGCCGCCGCACCGCGGGCAGCGCCCGATGGCCCGCAGGCCGTCGGCCATCGTGCGGCTGTGCCAGGTCCTCGAGCACGAGGTGCAGCTCACGAGGGCGGGGTCCATACGCACCCATCGGTGCCGGACGGCCGGGCCCGCATCGGGAATTCGTCCAGGTGGGCGTGAGCCGCGCGCGAGTCGTGGTCAGCCGGCCCGGTGCGGCGGCGCGGCTGCCCCGACGCCGAGGATGAGCACGGCAGCCACGACCCACGTCAGGCCTCCCGAGCGGGCGCAGACCCCGGGTGCGGGCTCCGGGTCAGTCGCGGACGTCGGGCTCGTCGGCGTCGCCGTCGCCGTCGCGGTCGCCGGCCCGCGTGAACGCGACGCCGAGCCCGACGAGAACGCCCACCGCGAGCGCCAGGACGATCGGCCCGATGATGCCGCCGCTGCCTGCGGCGGCCGTGAGGACGCTCAGGCCGAGGCCGACGACGAGAGCGACCCCGAGGACGACGGGGTTGCGGCGGTAGAAATCGACGATCGAGCGCATCTCGGCGGATTATCCTGCCTGCCGATGCCGGAGCTCGTCGTCGTGTCCACCCAGGCCGGGCTCGACGCCCGCGATCTCGTCCGCGGACTCGAGCGCGCGCTCGGCGACCGGGGCGCCGTGACGTCCGCTCCCGGGTTGCTCGCCGACGTGGACGGCGGCGTCGCCCGCGACCTCATGCGCGCCCGCGGGGCGGTCGTCTGCGTCCTGGCCCCGGCGGGCGCTGACCTCGCGAGCCACGTGCTGCTGACCGTCGAGGGGGCACGCGCGGCGGGTCTGGCCGTCGCCGCGGTCATCGTCGCGGGGCCCGGGGCGGACGCCCAGCGCGCGCGGATCGCCGAACGGGGCCTCGTGGAGGTCGTCGCGCTGCCCGATCCGCAGACCCCGTCGACCGCGATCGCCGGCTGGCCGCTGGAGGAGTGGCTCGCCGCCGAGCCGGTCGCGACCGACGGCGGCGTGGCCCTCGCGGGCTACACGGCGTGGGAGGCGCGGCCGGTCCCGGACCCGCGTACCGCCGGCCGTGAGGCCATCGGGCCGGTGCTCCTGGAGATCGTCGCGAAGGAGGGGCCCGTGCTGGCGTCGCGGGCCTACCGCCTCTACAACAAGGCCGCGGGCGGCAAGGCCCTGACGACGATCGCCCGGGCGCCGCTGTCCGGGTCCGCCTACCGCCTCCGCCAGGCCGGCGCCATCGAGCTCGAGCCCGCCGCCGCCTGCGGCGGGGAGGAGGACGAGCTGCTGCGGCCGGCCGGCACGCCCCCGGTCCGCGTGCGCGAGCTCGGGCCCCGCACCCTCGACGAGGTGCCGGAGGCGGAGATCGTCGGGCTCATGGCCCGGCTGCTCGCCGCCGGGCGCACGGAGGACGAGCTGCCGCGTGCGACGCTCGACACCTACGGACTCGTCCGGATGACCGCGAAGGCGGAGGCGGCCCTCGTCCGGGCGGCCACGATGGCCGTCCAGGATTCGTGAGAGAACGTCAAGGTTGCCCGGCGCGCTCCGATACCCAGGGGTGTGAGGCGCCGCCCGACCACCCTGCTCGCCACGACCTGCCTCGCCCTCACCGGGCTGGCCGCGGGCGCCGCCACGAGCGGGGCCGACGTGGCCGCGTCGAGCCGCGGCTGCGTCCTCTTCATCTTCTGCACCCCGGACTCCCCTGCGCCCGTCGTCACCGTGCCGACCGTGTCGACGCCCGTGGCGACGGTCACCGTCCCGGCCGTGACGCTCCCGAAGGTCCCGGTCCCGGCCCCGGTCGTGCCGGCGCCCGCGCCCGCGCCGGCGCCGGTGCCGAAGACGCCGACCATCCCCGAGACCCCGGTCACGCGGGTCCTCCCGGCGCTCCCGGCGATCGTCTCGCCCACGCTCGACCTCGACCTCGGCACGCCGCCCGCCGCGCCGCGGCCGGTCGCGCACACGCTGCGGATCGTCGACGGCGGCCAGCCGCACGACACGCTTCGCGGGGCCGCGACGGCGGACCTCATCCACGGCCTCGGGGGCCGCGACACGATCAAGGGCCTCGGCGGCGACGACCAGCTCTACGGCGACACCGGGCCCGATCGTGTCTCCGGCAACGCCGGCGACGACTGGCTCGACGGCGGCGCCGGCGGGGACGTCCTCGCGGGTGGCTCCGGCGACGACGTCCTCATCGGCGGCTTCGGCCTCGACACGCTCGACGGGGGAGCCGGGAACGACCTGCTCTATGGCGGCCCCGCGGTCGACACGCTCGTCGGCGGCGCGGGCGACGACGTCCTGCACGGCGGCAGCGGCCCGGACGTCCTCGACGGCGGCGACGGCAACGACACGATCTACAGCGACTCCGGCGGCGACGTCATCCACGCCGGGGCGGGCGACGACCTCGTCCGCATCAACGACGGCCACAGCGTGACGTCCGTCGACTGCGGGCCCGGCAACGACACGGTCGTCATGGACCGGCGCAACGCCCCGGGCGGGATCTCGGACGCGCAGCTGCTGCGGCGCGGCGGCATCACGAACTGCGAGCACATCACGACGGCCGCCGCGCCGCCGAAGGACCCCGCGACGGGCGTCACGTGGATCGCCCCGCGCAGCGGCGGCAGCACGACCGGCACCGACCGCAACGACAACCTCCTCGGCAGCCACGGCGCCGACACGATCCGCGCCGGGGGCGGCGACGACGTCCTCTGGGGCGACATGCTCAACAACGACGCCAGCACCGCCCGCGACACGCTCCTCGGCGGCGGCGGAGCGGACACGGTCTACGGCGGCCCGGGCAGCAACCTCATCGACGGTGGCGACGGCAACGACTACCTCCAGGGCGGCGTCGGGCGCAACACGATCCGCGGAGGTGCGGGCGACGACACCATCCGCCTGCGCGGTAAGGGGCCGAACGACGTCTGGGCGGGCGCCGGGAACGACACGATCTACTCGTACACGAAGCGCGCGACGACGGTCCACTGCGGTGCGGGCTTCGACACGGTCCAGGCGAACCGCCGCGTGACCGTCGCCTCGGACTGCGAGAAGGTCAAGCGCTCGCTCGGCGGCGGCTGAGCGCCGGGTAACCATCGGGCCGCGCGTCCGTTCCCTCTGGGATGGAACGCGTGCCGACCGGCGGCCGCCCCCGCCCGGGCGCGGCGAGACCCCCTGCAGTTCTACACTTGAGCCCCGTGCGAGAGCTACACCTCGGTGGCACGGCCACCGACGGTGGTCCGACCCCGCCCACCCTGTACCCGCCGGCGGCGGCCGTTCCCCGTCGACCGCCCGCTGCATCGCCCACCGTGCTGGTGGAGATCCAGGCCCTCCGGGCGGTCGCCGTGCTGCTTGTCGTCGTCTACCACCTGTGGCCGTCGGTCCTGCCCGGTGGCTACGTCGGCGTCGACGTCTTCTTCGCGATCTCGGGCTTCCTCATCACGAGCCACCTGCTCAAGGAGGTCGACCGCGACCGCACGCTGTCGCTCGCGGGCTTCTGGGCGCGCCGGGCCCGGCGCCTGCTCCCGGCGTCGCTGACGACGCTGATCTTCTGCGCGGTGGCGACGATCGCCTTCGTCCCCGAGGTCCACTGGCAGGCGTTCCTCGCGGACATCCGCTCGAGCACCCTCTACGTGCAGAACTGGCATCTCGCGCAGACGAGCGTCGACTACCTCGCGTCGAGCGACGCGCCCTCGCCCGTGCAGCACTTCTGGTCCCTGTCGGCCGAGGAGCAGTTCTACATCGCGTGGCCGATCCTCATCCTCCTGGCGACGGCGCTCGGGGGGCGCGGCGGCATCCGGGTGGGGGACGCGGCCCCGCGTCACCTGCGGATCGCGGGCGTGCTCGGCGCGGTGACGGCGGGCAGCCTCGTCGCGTCGATCCTGCTGACCTCGTCGGACCCGGCGCAGGCGTACTTCATCACCCCGACGCGCGCGTGGGAGTTCGGGGCCGGCGGGCTCCTCGCGCTCGCCGGCACCACCGGGCGAGGCATGGTCGTCCTCCGGGCGCTGCTCGCCTGGGCGGGGCTCGCGGCGATCGCCGCCGCGGCGCTGCTCTACGACGACGGCACCGCGTTCCCGGGCTACACGGCGCTGCTGCCCGTGCTCGGCGGGCTGGCGGTCATCCAGGCCGGCGCACCGCGTTTCGCCCTCTCCCCGCTGGCCGGCTACCGGCTCCGCGTCGTCCAGTTCCTCGGGGACGTCAGCTACTCGCTGTACCTCTGGCACTGGCCGCTGCTCATCCTCGCGCCGTACGTCCTGAGCCGCCACACGACGGACCCGATCCGCGGCGGCATCTTCGCCGTGAGCATCCTCGCCGCGTGGGCGAGCAAGGTCCTCATCGAGGATCCGGTGCGGCGCAGCACAGTGCTCACGCGCGGGCGCCCGGTGCTCACCTTTGCGCTCGTCGTCGCGTCCACGGCGGCCGTCGTCGCCGTCGCCGAGGCCGGCACGCACCACGTCACGCAGAAGCTCAGGGCCGCCGAGGCCAGTACGGCGAAGACGGTGAAGGAGCATCCGCGCTGCTTCGGCGCCGCCTCGCACGACCCGAACCACCGCTGCGTGAACCCGGCGCTGCGGCACACGGTCGTGCCGTCGCCGCTCGAGGCGCGCAACGAGGACAACCCGGCCTGCACGCGCAAGACGAAGGTGTCGAGCGTCAGCGTCTGCGAGTTCGGCGTCCCGCCGAGCGAGGCGCGGCGCACGTTCGCCCTCATCGGCGACAGCCACGCGACGCACTGGCGCGCCGGGCTCGAGCACGTCGCCGCAGACGAGAAGTGGCACGGTCTCTCGATCACGCGGACCGGCTGCCCCTACTCGCGCGCCGTGTACGTCCTGCCCGAGCCGACCCGCAGCCGCTGCATCCAGTGGAACCGCGAGGTGCCCGGGATGCTCGCCAAGCACCCCGAGGTCGACACGGTCTTCGTCTCGAACATCACCGGCGGCAAGGTCGAGGTGCCGCGCGGCAAGACGTCCGCGCAGGCGAAGCTCGACGGCTACCGCGCCGGCTGGGCCGCCTTCCCGAAGACCGTCAAGCACGTCATCGTCCTGCGCGACACCCCGAAGGTCCACACGGACACGCTCGACTGCGTGGACGCCGCCCACACCGCCGGCGAGGCGGCGGGCACGGCCTGCTCGGTCCTGCGGCGCACCGCGATCGACGACGACCCGGCGGCCCGCGTCGCGCGGCAGATCGGGCCGCCGCGGGCGCAGGTCGTCGACATGTCGAACTATCTCTGCGGCGTGCGCCGCTGCGACGTCGTCATCGGCGGGGTGCTCGTCTACAAGGACGTCCACCACCTCACGCGCGAGTTCTCGACGACGCTCGGGCCCTACCTCGAGCGCAAGATCACGCACCTCGTGTCCGCCTGGCGCTGAGCGCGGCGCGGGCGGTCAGTCGGCGAGCGCACGGGTCGACGCGTCCGCCCAGCGCAGCGAGGCGGTGTGGAGGGCGGCGAGCGTCTCCGGCGGGATGCCGGGCAGGAGCGCCTGCGCCGCGGCCCAGTCACCGGCCTCGGCGAGCCGGACGACGGTCAGGACGCGGCCCTTGCCGCCGGTCCCGTGCAGGAGCGCGGCCTCGAGGTCGCCCGCGAGCGGCAGCTCGCCGAGCAGCGCCGGCATCGGGGTGTCGAGCAGCGCGTCGAGGACGCTGAAGAGCCCGGCGGTGAAGTACGTGTCGACCCCGGGAGCGCCGAGCCGCCGCGCGAGCGCCTCGGCGAGCCGGGCCCGCGCGAGCGCGCGGACGAGCACCGGGCCGCGCGGCGCGTGCGTCCCGGCGAGCGTCACCATCAGCGTCCACTGGCGCACGGTGCGGGGGCCGAGCAGGACGACCGCCTGCCGGACGCTCGACACCGGGCTGCGCAGCGAGAACGCGGCGCTGTTGAGGAAGCGCAGGAGCCGGACGCTGAGCCCGACGTCCATCGCGATCGCCTCGGTGAGCTCGTCGACGTCGTCCCCGTCGCCGCCGAGCGTCGCGGCAGCCCGCAGCCGCGAGAGGTCCCCCACCGGGATCGGTCGCCCCTCGAGCGGTCGCGGCCGGACGTGCACGTCGCCCTGGACGAGCGTCGCGCCGAGCGCGAGGCAGCGGGCGAGGATCGCGTGGTCGTCGACGCCGACCGCGGCGATCCGGGCGACCGGCGCGAGCTCGCCGACCCGCCGCGCGAGCGGCCCGTCGAGCGCAGCGGCGCGGAGCTTCACGATGTGGACCGCCGCGGCGAGGTCCTCGAGGCCGTCGAGGCGAAGGCCCGCGTCGAGCGCGATCGTGTAGCCCCGGTCGCGCAGGCGCCGGGCGCGGCCGACGAGATCCGCGACCGGGCCGTCGGGCGGCTCGAGCTCGAGCACGATCCCGTCGGGCCCGAACGGCAGGGGGTCGACCCGGGTGAGCAGCGACGCGGTGACGTTGAGGAAGGCGGGCGCACCGCCAATGGCCTCCGCGAGGCCGACGTCGGCGAGGGCCGCCAGCGCGACCTGCGAGTCCGTCGCGTCCCCGCCACGGTCCTCCGCGATCGCCCGCAGGCCGAGCAGCTCGTACCCGGCCAGCGCACCGTCGGCGTCGTGGATGGGCTCCCTCGGGAAGGCGACGGACTCGGCGGCGACGACGTTCACGTCCGTGACGTCGGCAGTCCCGGTCTGTGTGTTGACGAACATCGGCGAACGGACCAGCGCCGGTCCCCGGACCTGGGGACCGGCGCGCGCGCAGCACCGCCGGCTCTGTGCGTCCCGCGTGGCGGCCCACGCGGTCCCGCAGTAGGGTCGACACCGTGGAGCGCGATGACATCCGGGTGCTGGTCGACCGTCTCTCGCGCGCCCACGCGTCCGGGGGGCGCGTGATCTCGCGCGCGGCGATCATGGCGGAGGGCAACATCGACGCCGCGGCCGTCGTCGCCTGGATCCTCGAGCACGACGGGCAGCCGGAGGCCGGCGCGAGCGCCGCGCCCGGCTCCGGGCTCCATACCCGCCGCGGCGGCGACGCGGTCACGGCCGAGGGCCGGCCGCCGGTGCGGTACGTCCTGCCCGCGTCCGCCTTCGGCGCGGTCGACCCGCCCGACTGACGGTCCCATCCCGCGCACGAAACGGACGTCTGATGCAGAACCGCACCCCGCAGGGCCGGCCGACGTGAAGGCCCCGGGGCTCGCCGGACGGGTCGACGGGGCCCTCGGCACCGCCATCGAGCGGTCGACCGAGCGCCACCACGCCCGACGGCTCGGGAAGCTCGGGCAGGAGGCGCGGTACGCCCCGCCCGACGACGGACGGCGGTGGGCGGCCGGGACGCCGGCGCCGCGCGCGGGGAACGCCGTCGAGATCCTGATCGGCGGGGCGGCCTACGGCGCCAGGCTCGCGGAGGCCATCGCCGGGGCGCGCCGCAGCGTGACGCTGGCCGGCTGGTGCCTGACGCCCGGATTCCAGCTCGTCCGCGACGAGCCGCCGGTCGTCCTCCGGGAGCTGCTCGCCGAGGCGAGCGGGCGGGTGGACGTCCGGGTCCTGCTGTGGGCCGGCGCCCCGGTCCCGCTCTCGGCGCTGCGCCGCGCGGCCGTGCGCGAGGTCGCGGCCACGCTGTCGGCCGGCAGTGCCGTGCGGGTCGCGCTGGACGACCACGAGCGTCCCCTCCACTGCCATCACGAGAAGGTCGTCGTGATCGACGACGAGGTGGCGTTCGTCGGCGGCATCGACCTCACCGATCTCAGCGGGGACCGGTACGACACCCCCGAGCATCCGGCGCGAGGCCGGATGGGCTGGCACGACCTCGCCGCCGAGCTCCGCGGACCGGCGGTCGCCGACGTCGCCGCTCACCTCGCGCAGCGCTGGCAGGCCGTCACCCGCGAGGCGCTGCCGTCCCCGCCCCCGCGCCCGTCCGCGGCCGCGGACCCGCCGGCCACGGGCGGCGTCGAGGTCCAGGTCGTCCGCACCGTGCCGGAGGGGCTCTACCCGGCGGTGCCCCGCGGCGACTTCCGGATCCTCGAGGCCTACCAGCGCGGGCTGCGCTCGGCGCAGCACCTGATCTACCTCGAGAACCAGTTCCTGTGGTCCCCGGAGATCGTCCGGATCCTCGCCGGCAAGCTCCGGGACCCGCCGTGCGACGAGTTCCGCATCGTCGCGGTCCTCCCGGGCCGGCCGAACACGGGCCAGGACGACACCCGCGGGCAGCTCGGCGTCCTGGCCGACGCCGACCGCGGTCACGGGCGCTTCCTCGCGACGACGATCCGCGCGCACGCCGCGCACCACAGCGACCGGGTCTACGTCCACGCGAAGGTCGCGATCGTCGACGACCGCTGGATGACGCTCGGGTCGGCGAACCTCAACGCCCATTCCTTCTTCAACGACACCGAGGTCAACCTCGTGATCGGCGACGCCGATCTGGCGCGCCGGACCCGCCTCCGGCTCTGGGCGGCGCACCTGGAGCGGTCCGTGGACGAAGTGGACGGCCCCGCGCACCGCCTCGTCGACGAGGTCTGGCGGCCGACGGCCGCGGAGCAGCGTGCCCGTCACGCCGAGGGCCTTCCGGTGACGCACCGGCTCGTGGAGCTGCCGTCGGCCTCGCGCCGGGCCGAGCGGCTCCTCGGGCCGCTTCAGGCGCTCGTCGTCGACGGCTGAACGAGGCGCGGCGGTCGCGGGAGCGAGGACCGGATCTTCGGGGACCTCGAGGGGCCGGCGCGCCGCGACGCCGACGTCGCGTCGCGGCGCGCGCAGCCGGTCAGGCGGCAGCGGGGGAGAGGCGCGAGGCGCCCGGCAGGGCACGGGCGTGGGTCACGGCGCGGGCGGCCATCAGCTGTGCGGGAACGGCGACGAACAGGATCGCGCCCTCGACGAACATGTTGGCGAGCCCGATCGGCTCGGTCCAGTTGCCGATGTCGCCCGAGGCGTTCGGGAGCCCGGTCGTGCGGTCGAGGATGAACCCGGCGAGGGCGCTGGCGACGAGGCCGATCGCGGCCGGCATGGCCAGGCGCGAACGCGTGAACAGCAGGGCGCCCGCGATGGCGATGCTGCTGAGGATGAGGCCCATGTACATCCAGAACAGGTACCGGGTCTCGGTGTACTTCCCGACGGAGTCGATCACGTGGATGAGGCCCACGCCGAGCAGGCCGACGGCGACCGTGGCGCGGGCGGCCATGTCGCGGACGGTGTCGGTCAGGTCCGGCGGTGTCTGGGTCGTGCTCGTCATCGGTGGTGTCCTGTCGGTCGAAGGGCGGCTGGGGTTGCCCCCCTTGTCCGGGCCTCCGGCCCATCGGGATCGCCGCCGACGGCAAAGCTTTGGCAAAACGTGCCGGCACGGCGCGGCCGGGGCCGACCGGGTTGCCGGCCCCGCCGCACTGCACCTCGTCGCCACGTCAGGCGTTCGGCATCGACACCCGCACGCCGTCGTCGGCCTGCTCCGGGCCCGACCCGTCGGGCCCGGGCGCCGCGACCGGCCCCCGCCGGGGGGCGGCGCCGGCGTCGCCCGGGTGGCCGGAGCCGCGGTACGGCCCGGGCTTGGGCCGGGGCTTGCCGCCGGGGAAGGCCAGGCGCAGGATCGTCCGCTGCACGGAGCCGAGCTGCTTGAGGAACGGCCCCGAGTTGTACGGCAGGTCGTAGCGCTCGCAGATGTCCTTCACGCGCGGGGCGATCTCGGCGTATCGCGTGGAGGGCATGTCCGGGTACAGGTGGTGCTCGACCTGGAAGCCGAGGTTGCCGCTGGCGACGTGGAAGAAGGGGGAGCCCTCGATGTTCGCCGACCCCAGCAGCTGCCGGACGTAGAACCCGCCGCGCTTCTCGTCGTCGGTCTCCTCCTGGCTGAAGGTGTACGTCTGGTCGGGGAAGTGCCCGCAGAAGATGATCGCGTAGGCCCACACGTTGCGGATGACGTTCGCGGTGGCGTTGGCCTTGAGGGTCGTGCGGAACGGCTCGCGGAACGAGCGGCGGTCGACGAGCTGGGCGAGGACCCCGTCGTCCTTGCCGTTCATCGGGTTGGCCTTGGCGAGCGTGCGAAGCAGGCGGCCCGTCGCCGTCCTGGGCTTGCGCTTCGCCGTGACGTTGCGCGAGGCGAGCGCGGCCTCGACGGCGGTCGCGACCAGACCGCTGACGAGCGGGAAGACGATGTAGTCCTTGGTGATCTGCAGACGGGCCTTGCCCAGCATGCCCTTGACCTCGCGCCGCACCTGCTCCTTGGACTTCTCGCCCTTGCGGATCGCCTCGAAGTCCAGATCGTGCGTCGCCACGCCCCACTCGAAGAGCGCGGCGAGCAGGAGGTTGTAGGCGGGCTGGAAGAGGTAGACCGGGTTCCAGGGCTGATGGGGGTCGATCCGCATGATCTCGTAGCCGAGGTCGTGGTCCTTCCCGCGGATGTTCGTGTACGTGTGGTGGACGTAGTTGTGGGAGTGCTTCCACGCCTCGGCCGTCGACGCGGAGTCCCAGTCCCACGTCGAGGAGTTGATCTGGGGATCGTTCATCCAGTCCCACTGGCCGTGCATGACGTTGTGGCCGATCTCCATGTTCTCCAGGATCTTGGCCGCGCCGAGCATCGACGTGCCCAGCAGCCACATGGGCCGGTAGCGGGAGGCGCACAGCACGATCCGGCTCCCGACGACCAGCCGCCGCTGCAGCGCGATCATGTTCGTGATGTAGGCGCGGTCGCGGGCGCCGAGATCGGCGTAGACCTCGTCGTGGATCGCGTCGAACTCCTTGCCGAGCTCGTCGATCTGCTCGTCCGTCAGCCGCGCGAGCGGGCTTTCGATCATCGTCGTGCTCATCGGGATCCTTGTCCTCTGGGGGTGGTCAACGGTGGCTCACAGCGCAATTTCGACGTGGCCCTCGGGGGCGTGGACGCAGGTGCGGATCATCTCGTCGTCCTGGCCGCGGACCTCGCCCGTGCGCAGGTCGCGGACCCGGCCGGAGCACAGGCGTCCCACGCAGGTGTGGCAGATGCCCATCCGGCAGCCGTAGGGGAGCGTGGCGCCGGCCTCCTCGCCGGCGGCCAGGATCGGCTGCGCGCCGTCGCTGCGCGCCTCGATCCCGCTCTTGGTGAAGGTGATGGTCCCGCCGTCGCCGTGCTCGGCATCCGCGTCGGCGAGGACGGGCTGGAAGCGCTCCATGTGCAGGCGCTCGCGGTCCCCGCCGTCGGCCTCCCAGTGCTCTAGGAGCGCGTCGAGCAGCTCGCGCGGCCCGCTGATGAAGGCTTCGCGCTCACGCCAGTCCGGGCACAGCGTGCCGAGGTCCGCCGGGGTCAGGCGGCCCATGTCCCGCGTGTGCTGCTCGTGCAGGCGCAGGCCGGGATGACGACGGGCCATGTCGCGCAGCTCGGCGCCGAAGATGACGTCGTCGGCGTGCCGGGCGGAGTGGAGCAGGACAACGTCCTGCATCGCGTCGCGGTGATCGAGCGCGCGGAGCATCGACATGATGGGCGTCACGCCGCTGCCGGCGCTCACGAAGAGCGAGCGGGCGGGCAGCGGGTCGGGCAGGACGAACGTGCCCTCCACGCCGCCGAGGCGGACGATGGCCCCGGGCCGCAGGTCGCGGACGAGGTAGGGGGAGACGACGCCCTCGTCGACGAGCTTCGGGGTGATGCTGATGCAGCCGTCGGGCCGGTCGGGGTCGGACGTCAGGGAGTAGGCGCGCCAGTGGTGGATGCCGTCCACCACGACGCCGATGCGCAGGTACTGACCCGGGGTGTGGCCCGGCCAGGTCCATCCCGGCTTGATGAGGATCGTCGCGGCGTCGGCGGTCTCGTGATCGACCCGCTCGACGCGCCCCCGCAGCTCCTGGGTGTTCCAGAGCGGGTTGATCATCTCCAAGTAGTCGTCCGGGAGCAGCGGCGTGAACATCGAGCGCACCGCGCGCAGCACGCGGCGCGGCGCAGCCGGGACTTCGGGACGGGCTCCGCGCTCAGCCATGTGCTCCTCTTCCCCGGTGAGAACGAGTGTCAACCATCCGTTCCATGCGATCTGACCGGATCGCTACCCTGGCCGGGTGAGTCCTCCCCGAGCGGCGGCGGCCCTGCGCCGCGAGCGTGAGCGCGACCTCGTGGCCGCCACCCGGGCCCTCTTCGACGAGCGCGGGATGCTGGACGCACCGATCGAGGAGATCGCCAGGGCCGTCGGCATCGCCCGCGGGCTCATCTACCGGCAGTTCTCCTCCAAGGAGGAGCTCTTCGTCCTCACCGTGACGAACTACCTGGACGAGCTCGAGGGCCTCCTCGGCGACGCACCCACCAGTTCGGAGGGGGCGCCTGCCGACGTGCTCGCGGCCCGCATCGAGATCTTCGCCCGCTTCTGCCTGCGCTACCCCGCCTTCCAGGACAACGTGCTCTCGCTCATGCACCGCCCGGCGAAGGCGCTGCACGACATCGTGTCCGAGGCCATCTGGCTGCGCCTCGGGCAGGGCATGGCGGCCTGCATCGACCCGCTCGCCCAGGCCCTGCGGGCCGGCGTCGACGACGGGACGTTCACCGCCGTCGACGATCCCGAGTACACGGCCAACATCCTGTGGACCCAGACGCTCGGCGCGATGCACCTCGCCCGCATCGCCGTGGGCGTCCGGCGGACCGGCGAAGGGGCCCCGGCGCTGTTCACCGTCGACCCCGCCGACGTCGTCGCGACCTGCGTCGCCAGCGCGCTGGCGTCGGCCGGAGTCTCCCTGCGGGTCCGCGAGTAGCTTGGGGGGACGCGGCGGTCCCGGCGCGTCTCGGGCGGCGGCAAGTCACCACGGACCGTGAGGTCGGGCCAGCGCTTCCGGTCGACGCCGTCGTGGCACCGCACCCGGTCGACCGCCGGGTTCACCCCGCGCCACTTCCCCGGCCGATGACCGTCGTCGAAGGAGGTAGCGAGGCCGCCCTAGTCGTTGGCATAGGGCGACCTCGCTACATGCTTCGACGCGGGGTTGCTCGAACTCTAGGCGGCGGGTCTGAAAGGAACCTGGCCGCCGGGACCGTGGCGGGGGGGTCGGTTAGCGGGGCCGCCGATGTCGTTGGCATCAGGCGACCCCGCACCCGAAATAACGCGCTCAGCTCCGCAGGGTTCCGGTCCGCGTGCAAGCGCGATCTGTCACTTGAGTCATCGTCCGGTCAGAACTCTACGTGAGCGGCAACTGCTTCGCATCAACGCAAAGCGGACGACGTGAATCCCATGGAACCCGACGGCGCTGAACGCGGGCTAAGCACACCGCATCCCGACCTACCGGCCACCGGGGCCCGGTTGCGGGTGATCGACTCGAAGACGGATGCGGGCGTGCGACGGGTGCCGCTGTTGCCGGTGCTGCGGTCCGATCTCATCACCCGGGAGCTGTCGACGCGGTTCACCGAGGTCGACGACCCGGTGTTCACGACGATCGCGGGCCGGAAGCTGTCGCGGGACAACATCCGCACGCGGCACCCCACGCAGCGGATTCCGACGCTGGCGCGGCGCCCGACGACCGGCCCCAGAACGACGAAATCCCCCATGAACAGGAGGTTTTCGGAGGTAGCTGGGGGGGGACTCGAACCCCCGACCTCACGATTATGAGTCGTGCGCTCTAACCAGCTGAGCTACCCAGCCCCGGGATCGGGCAGGATAGACCAGATGCCGTCGCGGGGCTCTTTCAAGGATCCCGGCCGCCGCGCCGATGTAGGCCCGGTGAGTGTCCCCAGCCCGACGCCCCCGCAGGCCGCCGCCGGACTCGAGCGCCTCGGAGACGTCGCGCAGACGCCGTCGGTCGGCAGCGCGCTGGCCGCGGCGCGGGAGCTGCTCGGGATGGCGCTGTCGTACGTCACCGAGCACTCCGCGACCGAGCAGGTGCTCCTGCACGTCGACGGGGACGCCGAGTCGTTCGGCGTCGGTGTCGGCTCGCGGTTCCCGCTCGACCAGACGTACTGCCAGCGCATCCTCGACGGCGCGCTGCCGCCGCTCATCCCGGACGTGGCGGCGGAGCCGATCGCGGCGGCGATGCCGGTGACCGCGGCCGCGGGGGTCGGCGCGTACGTCTCGGTCCCGATCCGCGGCGCCGGAGGCGTCCTCGCCGGGACGCTCTGCTGCGCGAGCCACCACGCCGAGCCGGACCTCGCCGAGCGGGACCTGCAGTTCCTCCACGTCCTCGCGCGGGTCATCGGCGACCAGATGGAGGCCGACCGGGCGTCGAGGGAACGTCAGCGGCTGCAGACCGAGAACGCTGGCGTCCGCGCGCTGCTGGCGGCGGTCGAGGCGCGCGACAGCTACACCGCGGCCCACTCGCGCTCGGTCGTCGATCTCGCGGGGGACGTCGCGCGGGAGCTCGGGTGCGACGATCGCGAGGCCCACGAGGTCGAGCTCGTCGCCCTCCTGCACGACATCGGCAAGCTCAGGATCCCCGACGCGATCCTCCGCCAGCCGGGCCCGCTCTCGGACGCGGAGTGGGACGTCATGCGCACGCACTCAGCGGCCGGCGCGGCGATCGTCGCGCAGATCCCGGAGCTCGCGGGCCTCACCGCGGCCATCCGCGCCGAGCACGAGCGCTGGGACGGCACCGGCTACCCCGACGGCCTGGCCGGGGACGCGATCCCCCTCGCCAGCCGTGTCACCCTCGTCTGCGACGCCTACCACGCGATGACGAGCGACCGGCCCTACCGCGCCGCGCTCGGCGAGGAGGCCGCCCGGGCCGAGGTCGCCGCCGGTGCCGGCACGCAGTTCTGCCCGACGGCCGCCGCCGCGCTGCTCGCCGTCCTCTCCCGCCGCTGACGCATCGCCGCTCGCGCCCGCGTGCGCCCGCGTCTGCTTGCCGGCCGTGGCCGGACCCGCCGGTGCGCGAAGATGCGCGCGATGGCTGCCCCGACGACCCTGCTCGCGATCCCGAACGTCTCCGAGGGCCGGGACGACACCGTCATCGACGCGATCGGCGCCGCCTACCTCGCGGGCGGCGCGGGCGCCGTCCACCTGCTCGACACGCACCGCGACCCCGATCACCACCGGGCCGTCCACACGCTCGCCGGCCCGCCCGGGACCCTCGCGACGGCCCTCGCCGCCGGGGCGGCCGCCGCGATCGAGCGCCTCGACGTGCGGGACCACCCGGGCGCGCACCCGCACGTCGGCGCGCTCGACGTCGCGCCGCTCGTCCACCTCGACGCCGCCCGCCGCGGCGCCGCCTGCGCGGAGGCGCTCGTCGCCGCCGAGCTCCTCGGCGCGCTCGGGCTGCCCGTCCTCCTCTACGGCGCCCTCGCCGGCGGTCGCCGGCGGGCGGAGCTGCGTCGCGGCGGGCCGGCCGGCCTCGCGGCACGCCTGGAGTCCGGTGAGCTGCGCGCCGACTTCGGCCCGCAGCGCCTGCACCCGACGGCCGGGGCGGTCCTCGTCGGCGCCCGCCCACCGCTCGTCGCCTTCAACGTCGAGCTCGCCGCGCCCGCGACGGTCGTCGACGCCCGGCGCATCGCCGCGCTCATCCGCGAGGGCGGTGAGGAGGGCCTTCCGGGCCTGCGGGCGATCGGGCTGGAGCTCCCGGCCCGCGGCGGCGTGGCGCAGGTGTCGATGAACGTCGAGGACCATCTCGCCCTCCCGCTGGCCGCGGTCGTGGCGGCCGTCGGCCGCCACGCGCGGGTGTCCGAGGCGGAGCTCGTCGGGCTCGCGCCCGCCGCCGCCTTCGACGGCTTCCCGGCCGACGTCCGCGTCCGGCATCGCCGCACCGTGGCCGAGGCGCTCGAGGCCGTAGGCTTGTAGCTGTCCATGGCCCAGACCAAGCGCAAGCGCAAGACGAAGCACCGCGGCAACGCCGCCGGCATGATCGAGACGCGCGGCCGCACCGGCCGCCCGCTCTCCGCCGCCGAGAAGAGCGCCGACGCCAAGGCGAAGGTGAAGGCGGCGCGCCTGGACCGCCTGAACCAGCCGCCGACGTGGCGCAGCTCGGCGAACCGGGCCGCGATCGCGACGCTCATCTTCGCCGCGCTCGCCGCGACGCTGCTGCACCAGTCGATCGGAGGCGCGCTCGCCATCAGCGCCGTCGTCTTCGTCATGTACATCCCGATCGGCTACTACACGGACATGTTCCTCTACCGCAGCCGGCAGAAGAAGGCCGCAGGGAAGGCGAAGGACTGATGCGCGTCGGGATGTACACCGTCGGGCCGGTGCAGGAGAACTGCTTCCTCGTCGCCGCGGACACGGGCGACAAGGCCGTCATCATCGACCCGGGCGAGGAGGCGCCGCGCCTGCTCGCCGAGATCGAGTCGAGCGGGGTCACCCTCGAGGCGATCCTCCTGACGCACACGCACTTCGACCACCTCGGCGCCGTGGCCCCCGTCGCCCGCGCGACCGGCGCGCCCGTCTACTGCCCGGAGCTCGAGCAGCACGTCCTCGCGAACGTCATGGACTACGTGCCGTTCGCCGGCTTCGGCCCCTTCGAGAGCTACGACGCCGACGTCCTCGTGAAGGGCGGCGAGCAGCTCCACCTCGCAGGCCTCGACATCGAGGTGACGTTCACGCCCGGCCACAGCCCCGGGCACGTCACCTACGCGATGACCCAGCCCGGCGACGGCCCGGACGTGGCACCCGCGCTCTTCAGCGGCGATGTCCTCTTCCAGCAGTCCGTCGGCCGGACCGACCTGCCGGGCGGCAGCCACGAGGTCCTCCTGCAGTCGATCGCGATGCTCCTCGAGCGCTACCCCGACGACAGCGTCGTGCACCCGGGGCACATGGGCCTCACGACGCTCGGCCGCGAGCGCGCGAGCAACCCGTTCCTCACGTCGCTCACCACGTGAGCACCGGGAAGCTGCAGGCCGCGCGGGGCACGCAGGACGTCCTGCCCGCGCAGGCGCCGGAGCGCCTCGCGCTCGAACGGGTCGCCCGCCGCGTCCTCGAGGGCGCGGGCTACGAGCGCATCGAGACGCCGACCTTCGAGGCGACCGACCTCTTCTCGCGCGGCGTGGGGACGTCGACGGACATCGTCCAGAAGGAGATGTTCACCTTCCGCGACCGCGGCGACCGCTCGCTGACGCTGCGGCCGGAGGGGACCGCGCCGGTCATGCGCGCCTACCTCGAGCACGGGATGCACAAGCTCCCGCAGCCGGTGAAGCTCTGGTACTGGGAGTCGTTCTTCCGCGACGAGCGGATGCAGGCCGGGCGCTACAAGCAGTTCTGGCAGGTCGGCGCCGAGGCGATCGGCGCGTCGGGCCCGTCCGTCGACGCCGAGCTCATCACGCTCCTGCACGCGATCCTCTCCGAGGTCGGGGTGGGGGACCTGAAGGTCCGCCTCGGCTCCCTCGGCACCGCGCAGACCCGCGCCGCCTACCGCGAGCGGCTCGTCGCCTACCTGCGCACCCACGAGGAGCGGCTGAGCGCGGAGGTCCGCGAGCGGATCGACCTGAACCCGCTGCGCGCCTTCGACGCCGACGACGCCGGGACGCGCGAGGTCATGGCCGGCGCGCCGCTGCTGCTCGACGAGCTCGACGCCGGGGACGCCGAGCACTTCGCCGCCGTCCGCGCCCGGCTCGACGCCGCCGACGTCCCGTACGTCATCGATCCGACGCTCGTCCGCGGGCTCGACTACTACACCCGCACGGTCTTCGAGGTCGAGAGCGGCGCGCTCGCGGCGGCGCAGGCGGCCGTCGGCGGCGGCGGGCGCTACGACGGCCTCGCCGAGCAGCTCGGCGGGCCCGCGACCCCGGGCATCGGCTGGGCGGCGGGCATCGAGCGGATCCTCATCGCCGCCGAGCCGTCGCTGCACCCGGTCGCGATCTGCGACCTCTACGTCGCCGGCGAGGGCCTGACCGCGTTCGCCCTGGCGGCCCAGGCGCGCAAGGCCGGCCTCGCCGTGCAGCAGGAGCTCGCCGGGCGCTCCGCGAAGGGCGCGCTGAAGCAGGCCGCGCGGCTGAGGGCGACCTGCGTCGCGCTCGTCGACGAGACGGCGGGCACGATCGAGTTGCGGGACACCGAGTCGGGCGAGCAGACGGTGGCGACGGACGCCGCCCAGGTCATCGCCCGCGCACTGAAGGGACGTCACCCGGGATGAGCGCGGAGGGCGGAGCCGGCACGGCCCGCGGTCCACACATCCGGGCGGCGCTACGAAAGGTCAAGACGTGAGCACGAAGATGCAGCAGGTCGCCAGCGCGAACGCCTACCGCGACACGTGGTGCGGTGACCTCGACGCGTCGCGCAGCGGCAGCACCGCCCGGGTCAGCGGCTGGGTGAACAACCGGCGCGACCACGGCGGCCTCATCTTCATCGACCTGCGCGACCGCTCCGGCCTCGTGCAGCTCGTCTTCCACCCGGACTCCAGCGGCGAGGCGTTCGCGGCCGCCGAGCGCCTGCGCACGGAGCACGTCGTCTCCGCCGTCGGGACGGTCGTCGACCGCGACCCCGCGCAGGTCAACCCGAACCTCGCCACCGGCGCGATCGAGCTGTCCGTCACGGCGATGGACGTCCTCGCCGAGTCCGAGACCCCGCCGTTCCCGGTGAACGAGGACAGCGCGGTCGACGAGACCCTCCGCCTGACGCACCGTGCGCTCGACCTGCGCCGGGACGGCATGCAGCAGACGATGGCGCTGCGCCACCGGATCGTGAAGACGATGCGCGACGTCCTCGACCGCCAGGACTTCCTCGAGGTCGAGACGCCGATCCTCACGCGCTCCACCCCCGAGGGCGCCCGCGACTTCCTCGTCCCCTCGCGCCTGCAGCCGGGGTCCTGGTACGCGCTGCCGCAGTCCCCGCAGCTGTTCAAGCAGCTGCTCATGATGGCCGGGTACGAGCGCTACTTCCAGATCGCGCGCTGCTTCCGCGACGAGGACCTGCGCGGCTTCCGCCAGCCCGAGTTCACCCAGCTCGACCTCGAGATGTCGTTCGTCGAGGAGGAGGACGTCATCGCCGTCATGGAGGAGGTCATGAGCGAGGTCTTCGCCGCGGCCGACTTCCGCGTGCCGCCGACGCCGTGGCCGCGGATGGCGTACGCCGAGGCGATGCTGACCTACGGCAACGACAAGCCCGACACGCGCTTCGGCCTGCACATCGGCGACGTCACCGAGGCGCTGCGCGGCTCGGGATTCGGGATCTTCGAGAAGACGATCACCGGCGGCGGCGTCGTGCGCGCCTTCAACGCCGGCCCGCGGCAGATGTCCCGCAAGGACCTCGACGGCCTCAACGAGGTCGTCCAGCGGCACGGCGCCAAGGCGACCGCCCCGATCGTCGTCGGGCCGAACGCGGACGACCCCGAGCGCGGGTGGGTCGGCAACCTCGCGAAGTTCTTCTCGCCGGAGCAGATCGGGGCGGTCAACACCGCGCTCGACGCGTCCGAGGGTGACCTGCTGCTCTTCGTCGCCGACGCCGAGCCGGTGACCGCGGCGGCGCTCAGCGCGCTGCGCTTGGAGATCGCGGGGCGGTTCGACCTCATCCCCGAGGGTGTCCACCACCCGCTGTGGATCGTCGAGTGGCCGATGTTCGAGCCGACCGGGGACGGCGGCTTCACCGCGATCCACCACCCGTTCACGGCACCGTCGGGATCGTTCGACGACCTGGCGAGCGTCGGCTCGCGCGCCTACGACCTCGTCCTCGACGGGACCGAGATCGGCGGCGGCTCGATCCGGATCCACACCCCCGAGGTCCAGCAGCAGGTGTTCGACGCGATCGGCCTCGACGCGGAGGAGGCGGAGGCGCGCTTCGGCTTCCTCCTCGACGCGCTGAAGTACGGCGCGCCGCCGCACGGCGGCATCGCCATGGGCATCGACCGGATCGTCGCGATCCTGGCCGGCAAGGAGTCGATCCGCGACGTCATCGCCTTCCCGAAGACGGCGTCCGGCGGTGACCCGCTCACCGGTGCGCCCGCGCCGGTCGACGAGCAGCAGCTCCGTGAGCTCGGCGTGAAGTCGCTCGTCCCGCCGCCCGTCTAGGGCCGGCCGTCCATGAGAACGGCCTTCGGCGCTCAAGTCCGAGCGCCGACTGGCCGACTCAACCCCTGTGGAACAGCTTTCCCTTCCGTACCGGATCGCGCTCGTCGCGATCGTCTTGCTCGCACCGCTCTATCTCCTGGTGCTGAAGCCGAAGGACAACTCCTCCGCTCCCCCTGCGGCCACGCCCGCCGCGGTGGCTCGGGCCACCCCGGCGACGACGACGCCGGGCACGTCCTCCGGCCCGACCGCCCCGGGTCTGAAGGGTCTCTCGAGGGCCGTCAGCAAGGCGAAGGACGCGGCCGCGACGTCGGCGAGCTCCGCGAACGCGACCGACGCGGCCGCGAAGGCCGCCACGGGGTCCGCCGCGTCCGACGGCGGCGCCGCCGCGGGCACGACGAGCACGCCCGCCGCCGCGACCGCTGCCGCTCCGCCGGCCGCGACGTCGGCCGCCGCCGGCACGCCCGCGGCCGCCACGCCGGCCACCCCGAAGCTCGCGATCGGCGGCGACCCGTCGGCCCCGATCCTCGCCGGGCTCGACCGCGGCCGCACCGAGGTCGTCCTCTTCGCGTCGCGCACCGCGACCGACGACAAGGCCGTCCGCCGCGCCGTGAAGGGCGTCGACCGCCGCGGCGGCAAGGTCGAGGTTCGCGTCGTGTCGATCGCGAAGGTCGGCGACTACGAGGCCATCACCCGCGGCGTCCACGTCGTGCAGGCCCCGACCGTCCTCGTCATCGGCCGTGACAAGGCGGCGCACACGATCGTCGGGTTCACGACCGTCGCGGAGCTGAACCAGCTCGTCGGCGACGTCCGCCGGAGCGGCTGAGCCCGGCCGAGCGGCCGGTCTGACCGCGTCGCCGCCGCCTACACTCGGGCGGTGGCCGACGAGCGCTTCGAGGACCACCTCACCTACCCGCGTGGCCGCGGGGTCGTCCCCGACGGCGCCTGTTCGGGCGCCGCGGGGGGCGCCGCCTGCGGTGACCTCGTCACCATCGCGCTGACCGTCGCGGGGGACCGCGTGACGGCGGCGGGCTTCGAGGCGTCCGGGTGCGGCGCCGTCATCGCCGCCGGGTCGGCGGTCGTCGAGCTCGTGTCCGGCGCCCCGGTGCTCGACGCCGCGCGTGTCGGGTCGCGGGAGGTCGCGGCCGCGCTCGGCGGCCTCAGCGTCGGCAAGCTCCACGCCGCCGACCTCGCGTCCGACGCGCTGCACCGCGCGCTCGGGGCGGCGGTGCGGGCGGGGGCGGCGGTCCCGGCGCCGGCGGGGGCGGAGCGCACCCTCGTCGCCATGAGCGGCGGGGTGGACAGCGCCGTCGCCGCGCTGCTCGCCGCCGAGGGCGGGGCGGAGGTCGTGACCGTCACGCTCGAGCTGTGGGCGGACGAGGATCACGACGGGTCCAAGAGCTGCTGCTCCGCGGACGCCGTGCGCGGCGCCCGGTCCGTCGCCCACCGCATGGGCCTGCCGCACCTCACCCTCGACCTGCGGGCCGAGTTCCGCGCGGGCGTCGTCGACCCGTGGCTCGGCGCCCACGCGGCGGGGCTCACGCCGAACCCGTGCGTGCGCTGCAACGGCCACGTCCGCCTCGACGCGATGCTCGACTACGCCGACCGTCTCGGCGCCGCGACGCTGACGACCGGCCACTACGCCCGCAAGGCACAGGACGGGCTGCTCCGCGTCGCCGCCGACGTCGACAAGGACCAGAGCTACATGCTCGCCCGCCTGGACCCGGGGTCGATCGCGCGGCTGCGCTTCCCGCTCGGCGAGCTGACGAAGCCGGCGGTCCGCACGCTCGCGGCCGACGCCGAGCTGCCCGTCGCGCAGAAACCTGACTCGCAGGACCTCTGCTTCCTCGCCGGGACGGGCCGCGAGGCCTTCCTCGCCCGTCACGGCGGGCTGGGTGAGCGCCCGGGGGACATCGTCGACCGGGCCGGGGCCGTCCTCGGGCGTCACCGCGGCGCGCACGCCTACACCGTCGGCCAGCGGCGTGGCGTCGTCACGACCGGCGGCACCGGCGAGCCGCTCTACGTCCTCGGGACGGACGTCCGCGCCAATACCGTCACGGTCGGGCCGCGCGAGGCGCTCGCGGTCCGGAGCCTGCCCGTCGAGGACGTCGTCGTCCACGGCGCGCCCGCGCGGATCCGCGCCGCCCGCCTGCGGTCCCACGCCGCCCCGGTCGCGGCCTCGCTCAGCGCGGACGGGGGAGAGCTGCTGCTCGGCGACGCCTTCGCCGGCGTCGCCCCCGGCCAGCTCGCGGTCCTCATGGACGGCGACACCGTCGCCGGCCACGCGACGATCTCGCGCCGCTGACGCCGGCCGCGGCCTCATCGGAAGCTGAACGAAGGTTCACGGTGCCGTGAGCCCCCGGAACCTTCATTCACCTTCGCGACGGAAGCTGAATGAAGCTTCACGGTGCTGTGGGCACCCGGAACCTGCATTCACCTTCGCGCGGCGGCCGCGCCGGGGGCCGGATCGGCGTTGCTACGATGTGGTTACGCAAGGTAACTACCTTCGCTAAGCACCTCACCGGAAGGTCGTCGTATGTCCACCGCACCGCCACCACCGCTCACGCACACCGAGCTCGCCGACCGCGTCCGGCTGGCGACGACGCGCCTCGCGCGGCGCCTGCGCCAGCGGGCGGAGTCGGGGCTCTCGCCGTCCCTCGGCGCCGCCCTCGCGACGATCGACCGCCACGGACCCCTCACGCCCTCCGAGCTCGCCGAGCGCGAGCGCGTGCAGCGACCGACGGCGACGCGGATCATCGCCCGCCTGGAGGAGGACGGGCTGCTCGTCCGCGCGGCCCACCCGGACGACCGCCGCTCCTGCCGTGTCGCGGCGAGCGACGCCGGCCGGGTGCTCGTCCAGGAGTCCCGCGAGCGGAAGACCGCCTACCTCGCCCGGGCGCTCGAGCACGTCAGCGCGGAGGACCAGGCGACGCTCGACCGCGCCGCGGCGATCCTCGAGCGCATCCTGGAAGAGGAGGGCCGCGGATGAGCGCCGGCCTCAGGCGCTCTGTCGCCTCCCTCCGGATCCCGAACTTCCGCCGGTTCTTCACCGGGCAGGTCATCTCGGTCAGCGGCTCGTGGATGCAGACGGTCGCCGAGGCCTGGCTCGTCCTCAGCCTCACGTCCTCGGGCGTCGCCCTCGGTGTCTCGACGGCGCTGCAGTTCCTCCCGATGCTCCTGCTCGGTGCGTACGGCGGGCTGCTCGCCGACCGCTTCCCGAAGCGGCGGGTGCTCGTCGCGACCCAGACGCTCATGATCCTCCCGGCGCTCACGCTCTTCGTCCTCACCGTCAGCGGCGTCGTGACGCTGTGGATGGTCTACGCGCTCGTCCTCACGCGCGGCCTCGTCACGGCGATCGACAACCCGACCCGCCAGAGCTTCATCAGCGAGATGGTCGGCCCGGGCTCCGTCGTCAACGCCGTCTCGCTCAACGGCGTGCTCGTCCAGACCGCGCGCATCGCCGGACCCGCCGCGGCCGCCGCCGTCATCGCGCTCAGTGGCGTCGCGACGTGCTTCCTCCTCAACGCGCTCTCGTTCGGCGCGATGCTCCTCGCGCTGAGCCGCATGGATCCGGCGGAGCTGCACGACGCGCCCCCCTCACCCCGCGGCCGGGGCCAGATCCGCGAGGCGCTCACCGTCGTCCGCGGCGACGAGGCCCTCTGGGTCCCGCTCGCGACGATGGCCGTCGTCAGCATGCTCGCCTACAACTTCCAGACCGTCCTGCCGCTGCTCGCGAAGTACACCTTTCACGGCGGCGCGTCGACCTACGCCCTGCTCATGGGGACGATGGGCGCGGGCGCGATCGTCGGCGCCCTCGTCAACGGCGCCCGCGCCCAGACGTCGCCCGCGCTCATCTCCGGCTCCGCGGTCGTCTTCGGCGGCGCGCTCGGCCTCGCCGCGGTCGCCCCGACGCTCGACCTCGTCCTCGCCGCCCTCGTCATCGTCGGCGCGGCGAGCGTGACGTTCACGAGCGCCGTCAACGCCCAGCTCCAGCTCGCCGCGCCGCCTGCCCTCCGCGGCCGCGTCATGGCGCTCTACGGCGTCGTCTTCCTCGGCTCCACGCCCATCGGCGCCCCGATCCTCGGCGCGGTCTGCGAGCACTTCGGCGCGCGTACCGGCCTCGCCGTCGGCGCGGTCGCCGCCGCCGGCGCCGGGGTCGCCGCGCTGACGACGGCCGCACGCCAGCGTGCGCACCTGCGCGCCGCGACGCACCCCGTCGCCACCTGAGCGACAATCACGGACGTGACGTCCGACGAGATCCGCGAGACCTTCCTGGCCTTCTTCGAGGCCCACGAGCACAAGCGCCAGCGCTCGGGGTCCCTCGTGCCCGCGGCCTTCGACCCGTCGGTCCTCCTCACGACGGCCGGCATGCACCCGCTGAAGGCCTACTTCATGGGCCTGGAGGCGCCGCCGGCCCCGCGCCTGACGAGCTGCCAGAAGTGCTTCCGCACCCCGGACATCGACAACGTCGGCGTCACCGCACGGCACCTCACGTTCTTCGAGATGCTCGGCAACTTCTCGCTCGGCGACTACTTCAAGCAGGGCGCCGTCGAGTTCGCGTGGGACCTGACCCTCAACGGCTTCGGGTTCAAGCCCGAGGACGTCTGGGTGACCGTGTTCGAGGGCGACCCGGCGATGGGCATCGGCGCCGACCAGGAGGCGATCGACGCCTGGCTCTCGGTCGGCGTCCCGCGCGAGCGCATCATCGAGTGCCCCGCGTCGGAGAACTTCTGGTGGTCGGGCGAGACCGGCCCGTGCGGCCCGTGCAGCGAGCTCTACCTCGACCGCGGCCTGGAGTTCGGCGCGGAGGACGACCTCCCCGGCGGCGAGAACGAGCGCTTCCTCGAGTTCTGGAACCTCGTCTTCATGCAGTTCGACCAGGACGAGCAGAAGACGCTCACCCCGCTGCCGAACCAGAACATCGACACCGGCATGGGGCTGAACCGCATGGCGGTCATCCTCCAGGGCGTCGAGACGGTCTTCGACACCGACCAGTTCGTGCCGCTGATGGACCTCGGGCGCGAGCTCGCGACCGTCGCCGAGCCGGAGGAGCGCTCGCTGCGGATCCTCGCCGACCACACGCGCGGCATGACCTTCCTCATCGCCGACGGCGTCGTCCCGTCGAGCGAGGACCGCGGCTACGTCCTGCGGCGCCTCATGCGGCGCGCGATCCAGCACGGCCGCCGCATCGGCGCCCCGCACGGCTTCCTGCCGCGCTACGTCGACGTCGTCCTGGACACGATGGGGACCGCCTACCCGGAGCTGCACACCGAGAAGGAGCGCATCCTCAAGTGGGTGCGCGCGGAGGAGGAGGGCTTCGGCCGCACGCTCGAGCAGGGCCTCGGCCTCCTCGAGCAGCACCTGGAGAAGGGCGACCTCGACGCCGCGGCCGCCTTCCAGCTCCACGACACCTTCGGCTTCCCCATCGAGATGACCGTCGAGGTCGCCGCGGAGGCCGACGTCACCGTCGACGAGGCGGGCTTCAAGGTCCTCATGGACGAGCAGCGGCTGCGCTCGGCCGGCGGAGCGGGGGCGAAGGGCCGCGTCGGCGGCGCCGCCGACCTCGTCCGCGGGCTCTCGAACAAGCCGACGACCTTCACCGGCTACGAGCACCTGGACCAGCACACGACCGTGGCCGCCGTCACCGAGCGTGACGGCCGGACGTTCGTGAAGCTCGCCGAGTCCCCGTTCTACGCCCAGGGCGGCGGGCAGGTCTCGGACGCCGGCACGATCGCCTGCGACGGCGGCGACTGCGAGGCCCGCGTCGCCGACGTCCTGCGCGCCGGCGAGGACCAGGCCGTCGTCGTCGAGCTCCTCAAGGGCGAGCTGCACGAGGGCGAGCGCGTCACCGCGCACGTCGACCGCGCCGCGCGCCACGCGACGGCCGCGAACCACACGGCGACCCATCTGCTCCACGCCGCGCTGCGCCAGACGCTCGGCGACCACGTGCGCCAGGCCGGCTCGTACGTCGGCCCGGACAAGCTCCGCTTCGACTTCACCCACACCCAGCGCCTCAGCGAGGCCGAGCGCGCGCAGGTCGAGGACCAGATCAACACCTGGGTCCTGCAGAACCACCCGGTGCGCGCGATGGAGACGACGCTCGACGAGGCCCGCTCGCTCGGCGCGATGGCGCTCTTCGGCGAGAAGTACGGCGACGTCGTCCGCATGGTCGAGGTGGGGGACGGGTCCTTCTCGCGCGAGCTCTGCGGCGGCACCCACGTGCGGTCCACCGCCGAGATCGGCGTCGTGAAGATCACCGCTGAGGGCTCGAGCGCGGCGAACGTCCGCCGGATCGAGGCCCTCACCGGCCCCGGCGCGGTCGCCCTCCTGCGTGAGCACGACGCGGCCCTGTCGCAGGCGGCCGACGCCCTGCGCACGAAGCCCGAGGGCGTCGTCGACGCGATCGGCGCGCTGCAGGCGAAGGCGAAGGCCGCGGCGAAGGCCGGGGGCGGCGTGGACGCGGGCGCGGTGGACCGCATCGCCGGCGAGGCCGAGCTCCTCGACGGCGTCGCCGTCCTCGCCAGCAGCGTCGACGGCGTCGGCCCGAAGGACCTCGCCGACCTCACCGACAAGGTGCGCAACGTCCTCGGCGAGGCGGCCGTGGCCGTCCTCGGCTCCACGACGGACGGCAAGGTCTCGCTCGTCGCGGCGGCCGGCCCGGGCGCGATCGCCCGCGGCGTGAAGGCGGGCGCGATCGTCAAGGTCGCCGCGCAGGTCGTCGGCGGCGGCGGGGGCGGCAAGGACACGATGGCGCAGGCCGGCGGCCGCGACCCCGAGCAGCTCGGGGCCGCGCTCGACGCCGCCCGCGCCGCGATCCAGGCGGCCCTCGCGTAGACCCCATGCGGGTGCTGGCTCTCGACTACGGCAGTGCGCGGTGCGGGTGCGCGGTCAGCGACCCCACCGGCACGCTCGCGACGCCGATCGAGCCCGTCCTGCGGCCCGACAGCCGCAAAGGCTTCGCCCGCGTCGTCGGCACCGTCCGCGAGCGCGGCGTCAAGCGCGTCGTCGTCGGGCTGCCGCTCGGCCTCTCCGGCCGCGACACCGCGCAGACGACCGAGGCGCGCGCCTTCGCGAGCCGGCTGCAGGAGGCGCTCCCGCGGGTCCCGGTCGAGCTCTACGACGAGCGCTTCACGACGACGATCGCGGCGCGGGCCGCCGGCGGGGACGCCACGACCTCCGAGGACTCGCGCGCGGCGGCGGTTCTGTTGGAGGACTGGCTCGTCCGGCACGGAAACAACGGGTTATGAGTCCACGGTTGGGCAAGGGCCGCGGCAGCGGCGGCGGCGGGGAACCCCGCAGCGCAGAGGCACGGGAAGCCGCACGTCGCGAGCGCGAGGCGCGCCGGGCCGCCCGCGAGGGCCGCGCGCCCGCCGACCTGCCGCCGCTCACCGGCGAGCACGAGGTCGTGGAGCCGGGGGCGCCCGTCGCGCCGATCGAGCCGGGCCCGGCCTGGGACGAGCCGGTCCACCCGGAGCCGGAGTGGCATGAGCCCGCGGCCGCGCACCCGGAGCCCGCCGCCCCCGCCGAGCCCGAGTGGCACGAACCGGAGCCCGCCGCCCCCGCCGAGCCGGAGTGGCACGACCCGGAGCCCGCGTCGCCGCATGACGACCCGCCGACCGCGGCGCACGACTTCTTCGACGCGCCGGGCGACGAGCCGTTCGCCGCGGACCCCGCGCCCGTCCCGGACCCGGTCCTCGAGCCGCCGGCCCGCCCGGTCATCCCGCCGCGCCCCGCCCTGAGCTGGGAGCAGGATGGGGAGGACGCGGAGCCCACGCGGGTCGACCACCTCGCGGACGACCCGCCGCTCCGCCGTCCCGTCACCGCCCGTTCCGACGTCGAGCTGGAGAGCACCGATGACATCCCCGCCGTCCGCGTCCTCGGCCCCGACGATCCCGCCGACCGGCCGCTCGGCACCAAGCGCGTGTCCGCCTCGGCGCTCGCCAGCGCCGCCGGCGCCCAGGGCCCGCCGCGCTTCGGCGCCCCGCCCCGCGGGACCCCGAGGTCACGTCGCGGCATGAGGCGCATCGTCCCGGCGTTCCTCGTCCTCGTCCTGCTCGTCGCCGCCTACGGCGCGAACAAGATCTGGCAGCCGTTCCACGGCGACGGCCACGGCCGCGTCCAGGTCGTCGTCCCCGAGGGGTCCGGCGCCAAGCAGATCGGCGACCAGCTCGTGAAGGCCGGCGTCGTTGACAACGCGACGATCTTCTCGCTGCGCGCGCGCCTGGCCGGCAAGCGCGACCGCCTGCGCTCCGGCGTCCACGTCCTGAAGCTCGACATGAGCTACGGCGACGCCATCGACGCGATGACGGCGGTCCCGAAGGCCGCCGCGACCGTCACCGTGGCGATCCCCGAGGGCCTGACGATCAAGCAGATCGCGTCGATCGCCCACCGTGCGCAGCTGCGCGGCAGCTACACGAAGGCGACCCGCAGCGTCAGCGCGATGCACACCGCCCGTCAGCTCGGCGCACCCGCGAACGTGAAGACGCTCGAGGGCTTCTTCTTCCCCGACACCTACCAGCTGCGGACCACCGCCTCGACGGGCACGCTCGTGAAGGACCAGCTGCAGGACTTCAAGCGCCAGACGGCCGGTCTGAGCTACGCGTACGCGAAGTCGAAGCAGCTCACGCGCTACGACGTGCTCATCATCGCCTCGCTCATCGAGAACGAGGCGCAGCTCGCGAAGGACCGCCCGCTCATCGCCGCGGTCATCTACAACCGCCTGAAGCAGGGCATCCCGCTGCAGATCGACGCGACGACCCGCTACGAGACCGGGAACTACGGCGCGAACGCCCGTCCGATCCGCCAGTCCGAGCTCGACGCCAGGACCCCGTACAACACGCGCAACCAGACGGGCCTGCCGCCGACCCCGATCTCGAACCCGGGGCTCGCGGCGCTCAAGGCCGCCGCCCGCCCGGCGAAGGTCCCGTACCTCTACTACGTCGTGAAGCCGTGCGGCCACGGCGCGCACGCCTTCAGCTCCACCGACGCGCAGTTCCAGAAGGACGTCGCCGCCTACAACGCGAAGCGCGACCAGCTCGGCGGCAAGGACCCGTCGAGCTGCTGAGCGGCACGCGTGCCGCGACTCGGGGTGCTCGGCTGGCCGGTGGCGCACAGCCGGTCGCCCGCCATGCACGGCGCCGCCATCGCGGCGCTCGGCCTGGAGGGCTGGACCTATCAGCGCCTGCCGGTCCCGCCGGAGCTCTTCGACGAGACGGTGCGGGCGCTCCCGGGCGCGGGCTTCGCCGGGGCGAACGTCACCATCCCGCACAAGGAGGCGGCGCTCGCCCTCGCCGACGACGCGACGGACGCCGCCCGCGAGATCGGGGCGGCGAACACGCTGAGCTTCCGCTCCGGTGGCACGATCCACGCCGACAACACCGACGCACCGGGCCTCGTCGCGTCGCTCCCGTTCCCGCCGGCGGGGCGCACTGCGCTCGTCCTCGGGGCCGGCGGCAGCGCCCGCGCGGTCGTGTGGGCGCTCCGCGAGGCGGGGGCGGCCGACGTCGCGGTCTGGAACCGCAGCCCCGGGCGGGCGGAGCGGCTGGCCGCCGAGCTCGGCGTCCGGGCGGTCGCCGCGGCCCACCCGGCCGACATCCTCGTCAACTGCACGAGCGTCGGGCTGACCGATGTGTCCACGACATTCAAGGAACTGCCGCTCGACGCCGATGCCACAGGTGCATACGCGTGTCTGGTCGATCTGGTCTACCGGGACGGCGACACGGCTCTCATCAGCGCGGCTCGGGACCGCGGAGTGGCCGTTGTCGACGGGCTGGAGTTCCTGGTCCAGCAGGGCGCACTGAGCTTCGAGGCCTGGACCGGTGTCCAGGCTCCTGTCAACGCCATGCGAAACGGTGCGCGTGGAACACCACCCCGATGACATGACCCCAGAACCTCCACATCTCCGCCCCGTGCCGGGTCCCGGCGCCACCGCCGTCGCGGCCACGCCCGAGGGTGGGACAGAGACCTGGGACGGCGTCACCCGCCCGCGCTCGCGCGGCGGCAACGCCCGCTTCCTCACGGACGTCATCGTCGAGCTCGGCCTCGTCCCCCGCGATCGCGTGGAGTCCGCGATCGACGCCGCCCGGGCCAGCGGCGTCACGCCGGAGGCCGCGCTCCTCGAGCGCGGTGAGATCGACCAGGTCGCGCTGTCGCGGGCGGTCGCCGAGCGTCACGGCCTCGACCACCTCGACCTGACGGCGTTCAACGTCGACATGGGCGCGGCGAACCTCATCAACAATGCCGCGGCCCGCCGCTACGACGCCGTCCCGGTCGCCTTCCTCGGCGACCGCGGCCTGCTCATCGCGATGGCCGACCCGGCGAACGTCCTCGCCCTCGACGACATCGCCCTGATGACGGGCTACGACGTCAAACCCGCCGTCTCCTCGCGTGAGGACATCGCGGCGCTCGTCAGCCGGCTCACCCGCCTGGACGACGTCGTCGCCGCCGCCACCGACGAGGCCGGGGAGGACGACGCCGAGATCGTCGACCTGCGCGAGTCCGCCGACGAGGCGCCGGTCATCAAGCTCGTCAACCAGATCATCGCCCAGGCCGCCGAGCAGGGGGCGTCCGACGTGCACATGGCGCCCGAGGGTGGCCAGATGCGCGTCCGCTTCCGCGTCGACGGCGTCCTGAAGGACACGACGACGGTGCCGCGCCGCATGGTCGCCGGCGTCATCAGCCGCATCAAGATCATGGCCGAGCTCGACATCGCCGAGAAGCGCCTGCCGCAGGACGGGCGCGTCGGCCTGACGATCGACGGCCGCCACATCGACCTGCGCGTCGTGACGCTCCCGTCGGTGCACGGCGAGGGCGCGGTCATGCGCATCCTCGACAAGAGCGCGGTCGTCATGGAGCTCGACAAGCTCGGCATGCTCGAGCCCGAGCGCGTCCGCTTCCAGCGCGCCTTCCACCAGGCCTACGGCGCCGTCCTCGTCACCGGCCCGACCGGCTCGGGCAAGTCGACGTCGCTCTACGCCGCGCTCGGGGAGCTGAACAGTCCCGAGAAGAACATCATCACGATCGAGGACCCCGTCGAGTACGAGGTCGCCGGGATCACCCAGCTGCAGGTGCACAACCGCGCCGGGCTGACGTTCGCCACCGGCCTGCGCTCGATGATGCGCGCCGACCCCGACGTCATCATGGTCGGCGAGGTCCGGGACCGGGAGGCGGCGCAGATCGCCGTCGAGGCCGCGCTCACCGGCCACCTCGTCCTCTCCACGCTGCACACGAACGACGCGCCGACCGCGATCACGCGCCTCATCGAGATGGGCATCGAGCCCTTCCTCGTCGCGAGCGCCATCGACTGCGTCGTCGGGCAGCGCCTCGCCCGGACGCTCTGCCAGCACTGCAAGCGGCGCACGATCCTCAGCGCCGACGTCCTGCGCGACAGCGGCTTCCCCGCCCGCATGGACATCGAGGCGTACGAGCCCGTCGGCTGCAGCCGCTGCGGCGGCTCGGGGTACAAGGGCCGCATCGGCCTGTACGAGGTCATGACCGTGACCGAGGAGATGCGCAAGCTCATCATCAACCGCGCGTCGGCCGACGAGATCGCCGTCGCGGCGATGCGCGCCGGCATGCGCCGCCTCCGCGAGGACGGCCTCGAGAAGGTCCGCCAGGGCCGCACGTCGATCGCCGAAGTGGCGCGCGTGACGGGCACGGGCGTCGCCGAGGAGTACTGACGTCGTGGGTCCCGCCGGGGCCCCGGAACCGGACGTCCAGTCGGTCCGAAACCCCTCAAGGAACGCGCCCCGGTTCCCGATAGAACCCCCACGATGCGCTTCGACTTCGCCGACCTGCTGCTGGACGTCCTGGAGCGCCGGGCGTCCGACCTCCACATCACCGCCGGCTCGCATCCGATGGTGCGCGTCCGCGGCCGGCTGACGCCGATGGACGAGTACCCGGTGCTCGACGCGACGGAGACACGGGAGATCGTCTACGCGATCCTCAACAACGACCAGCGCCAGCGCCTGGAGACGGACTGGCAGCTCGACTTCGCGTACGCGATCCCGGGCCGCGCCCGCTTCCGCGTGAACGCCTACTTCCAGCGCGGCGCGCTCGGGGCGGCCTTCCGCCTCATCCCCGCGCAGATCACGCCGATCGACGACCTCGGCCTGCCGCCGGTCGTCCACGAGATGTGCAACAAGCCCCGCGGCATCGTGCTCGTGACGGGCCCGACGGGCTCGGGCAAGTCGACGACGCTCGCTGCGATGGTCGACGAGATCAACGCGACGCGCGAGGAGCACATCCTCACGATCGAGGACCCCATCGAGTTCCTCCACGGCCACCGCAAGTGCATGGTCAACCAGCGCGAGGTCGGGGCGGACGCCCACTCCTTCGCCGCCGGCCTGAAGGCCGCCCTGCGCGAGGACCCCGACGTCATCCTCGTCGGCGAGATGCGCGACCTCGAGACGATCTCCACGGCGCTCACCGCGGCGGAGACCGGCCACCTCGTCTTCGCGACGCTCCACACGCAGAGCGCCCCGTCGACGATCGACCGCGTCATCGACGTCTTCCCGGCCCACCAGCAGCAGCAGATCCGCGTCCAGCTGTCGATAGCCCTGCAGGGCGTCATCACCCAGACGCTCATCCCGACGGCGGACGGCGCCGGGCGCGCGGTCGCCTGCGAGATCCTCGTCCCCACCGCCGCGGTGCGGAACCTCATCCGCGAGGGCAAGACCCACCAGATCCCGTCGTCGATGCAGACGGGCTCGACCGTGGGCATGCAGACGATGGACGCGGCGCTCGCGGCGCTCGTCCGCGCGGGCAAGATCACCCAGCGCGTCGCGGAGACGCGGTCCTCGACCCCGGACGAGCTCCGGCGGATCCTCGGGGCCGCGACGCTCGGCGGTGGCGTCAACTACGGAGCGGCGGCCTAGCTCATGTCGACCTACGTCTTCAAGGCGATGGACCTTACCGGCGCGAAGGCCGGCGGCGAGGTCGAGGCCGAGAGCAAGCAGGCGGTCTCCGACCAGCTCAAGCAGCGCGGGCTGATCGTGCTCGACATCGCCGACAAGCACAAGTCGCGCGAGCTGAACGTCAAGATGTTCCAGCGCGTCAAGGCCGACGAGCTCACCGTCATGACGCGGCAGCTCGCGACGATGGTCGACTCCGGCATGACGATCCTCCGGGCGCTCTACGTCCTGGAGGCGCAGACCGAGAACGAGCTCCTGCAGAGGACGATCGTCGAGATCCGCAAGGACGTCGAGGCCGGCCTCGCGCTGTCGGAGGCGATGGCGCGTCACCCGAAGATCTTCAGCCCGCTGTTCATCGCCATGACGGAGGCGGGGGAGACGGGCGGCGTCCTCGACGCGGCGCTCCTCCGGGTCGCCGACCAGCTCGAGAAGGAGGACTCCCTGCGCCGGCAGGTGAAGTCCGCGATGGCCTACCCGCTCGTCGTCATCGGCTTCTCGGTCGTCGTCGTCCTCGCCCTCGTCGCCTTCCTCATCCCGGTCTTCATCGGGGTCTTCAAGGAGTTCGGCGGCGGACTGCCGGCAATCACGCAGGTCACGGTGACGATGTCCAACGTCCTCACCGGATACTGGTACCTCCTGTTCGGTGGCGTCGCCGCGCTCTACTTCGGCTTCCGCAAGTGGAAGGTGTCGGAGACCGGCCGCAGGCAGTGGGACCGCTTCCGGCTGCGGGTGCCCTTCGGCATCGGCGCGATCGTTCAGAAGGTGTCCCTCGCCCGCTGGTCGCGCACGCTCTCCGCGCTCATGGGCGCCGGCGTCCCGCTCCTGCTCGCCCTCGAGATCACCGGCCGCACCGCCGGCAACACGGTCATCGAGAAGGCGATGGGCGACGTCATCACCTCCGTCCGCAACGGCGGCACGATCAGCGGCCCCCTCAAGGACGCGCCGGTCTTCCCGGGCATGGTCACGCACATGCTCGGCGTCGGCGAGGAGACGGGCGCCCTGGACACGATGCTCTCCAAGGTCGCGGACTTCTATGAGGACCAGGTCGACGCCGCGGTCAAGGCGCTCACCTCGATCCTCGAGCCGGTCATGATCGTCGTCGTCGGCTCGATCGTCGGCTTCATCGTCATCTCGATGTACCTGCCCCTCTTCAAGGTGTACGACGCCATCAAGTGACTGCGGGCGGCCGTCGGGGCGGCCAACAGGGGAACAGGAGTGACCACCGGTCGCGCTGGGGAGCGCGGCCGGCGGTCGTTCCGGGGACCGGCACGACGTCGTCGCGACGAGCACCGCGTCCGCCCGCTGGTAGCGTCGGCGCCGTGTCCGCGGACCGCGCCCGCCTGCTCATCGACTGCCCCGACGGCCCCGGCATCGTCGCGGCCGTCTCGGGCTTCCTCGCGACCTGCGGCGCGAACATCGTCGAGTCCGACCAGCACTGCACGCGCGCGGTCGGCGGCCACTTCTTCATGCGGATGACGTTCGACGTGCCGGATCTCGCCGGGCGGCTGACCGCGCTCCGCGAGGGCTTCCGCACCGAGGTGGCCGACCGCTTCGCGATGGCGTGGCGGCTGACGCCCGAGGCGCACCCGCGCCGCGTCGCGATCCTCGCCTCCCGCGAGCCGCACTGCCTCTTCGAGCTCCTCTACCGGGCCGAGCGCGGTGAGGTCGGCGGCGACGTCGTGCAGGTGCTCTCGAACCACCCCGACCACCGCGCGGCCGTCGAGCGCCTCGGCATCCCGTACCACCACGTGCCGGCGACGCGGGAGACGAAGCCGCAGGCCGAGGACGCGCTGCTCGAGCACCTGCGGGGGACGTGCGACCTCGTCGTGCTCGCGCGCTACATGCAGATCCTCTCCGGGGACTTCCTCACGCGCCTGGGCCTGCCGGTCATCAACATCCACCACTCGTTCCTGCCCGCCTTCGTCGGCGCGGCGCCCTACCAGCAGGCGCTCGACCGCGGCGTGAAGATCGTCGGCGCCACCGCGCACTACGTCACCGAGGAGCTGGACTCCGGCCCGATCATCGAGCAGGACGTCGTGCGCATCGACCACCGCGCCGACGTCGCCGAGCTCGCCCGCCTCGGCGCCGACGTCGAGCGCCTCGTCCTCGGCCGCGCGGTCCGCTGGCACCTCGACGATCGCGTCATCGTCCACCATGGGAGCACGGTCGTCTTCTGACGCCGACGCCCCGGCCGCGCTCAGGGGCGGTTGCGGCCGTAGGCGTCGTGCGCCTCGACCCACTCCTCGGCGACGATCGCCGACCCGAGCGACAGCTCCCCGCAGAGCACCGTCGCGGCGATGATCTCCGCGAGCTTGCCGACCTTGCCGGTGCCGTAGCAGTCCATGAGCTCCAGGCACTCGCGCTGGGTCGAGAGCCCGGTCCCGCCGCCGTAGCTCGCCACGATGAGCGACGGGATCGTGATCGAGAAGTAGTAGTCCCCGTTCTCGCGCAGCTCGGCGTAGACGAACGCGGCGGAGGACTCGGCGACGTTCGCCACGTCCTGCCCGGTCGCGATGAAGAGCGCGGTGATGCCGTTCGCCGAGTGGGCGCCGTTGTTGTTCACCCCGGACATGAAGCCGCCGAGGTTCGACACCTGCCGCGCGCGGTACATGAGCGCGCTGTCGGAGCGCATGACCCGGCGGAAGAGCTCGTTCGGGATCGTCGCCTCCGCGATGACCCGCTTGCCCCGCGTGCGGAGCATGTTGATCTGGCTGCTCTTCTTGTCGGTCGCGAAGTTCGACTCGAGGAAGTGGTGCTCGATCGTGTCGTTGTGCGCACGGATCCACCGGCACGCCGCCTGCGTCGCCTTGCCGGTGAGGTTCTGGCCGGCCGCGTCCCCGGTCGTGTAGTTGAAGCGCGTGTAGAGCATCCGGCCCGCGGAGTACTGCTCGATCTCCTGGAGCTTGCCGGTCGACGTCGTCGTCTCCGCCGCAGCCTTGATCTCGCCGAAGTGCTCATGGAGCCAGACGCCGAACGCGCGGGCCTCACGCGCGCTCGGGAAGATGAACGACGGCGCGCGCTGCATGTGGTCGGCCATGATCGTCGTCGTCACGCCGCCCGCCTCGTGGAGCAGCCGCATCCCGCGGTTGTAGCTCGCGACGAGCGTCCCCTCGGCCGTCGCGAGCGGGACGTAGAACTCGCCCTGGGCGTGCTCGCCGTTGACGAGCAGCGGCCCGGCGAGCCCGATCGGGACCTGCGCCACGCCCATGAAGTGCTCGATGTTGCCGCGCAGCGTCTGCGGGTCCAGCGAGTAGCTCCCGACGTGGTCGAGCGAGGTGCCGGAGCGCTCGGTCGCGAAGGCGCGGCGGGCCGCGGCGGCGGCCGGCCCGTAGTCGTCGTCGCGATCGCGGGGGACGGGGACGCGGGGGGTCGGCTCGTGCATCCCGCGAGGCTAGCCGAGCAGACGGCGGCGTTCAGTCGATCCGGCGCACCGCCACCCGGAAGACCGCGGTGAACGCGTCGCCGGGGGCGACGTGCCGTAGGCCCGCGCCGGTGACGAGCGCGTTCGTCGGCGCGGTCATCGGCTCCCACGCGACGAACGACTCGCCCTCCGGCGCCCACGCGTGCCCGACCGGATAGTCCTCGCCGCCGAACTGCACGCGCAGCTCGCGACCGCCGCCGCGCAGGACGACGTCGCCGTCCCAGGTGGTGTACTCCGCGTCGAGGGTGGCGGCCGGCAGCATGCCGTCGACGGCCTCCGCGTCGAGCTCCTCTCCGGTCGGGATGCCACGCGCGTCGAGCACGGTCTGCCGTCGCACGGGCAGCGTGACGTGGAGGTCGTCGCGGGCGACGCCGGGCAGCGTGAAGAGCGGGTGCCAGCCGAAGCTCACCGGGACGAGGACCTCGCCGGTGGCCGTCAGCGTCGTGGCGACCGTCATGCCCTCGGGGTCGAGGGTCACGTCGACGCTCCAGGCGTGGGGGAAGGGGAACACGGCGAGGACCGGCCCGTCCGCGACGAACCCGGCCCGCAGCCGGCCCTCCTCCGCGGAGAGGACCGTCCACGTCCGCCCGGCGAGCGCTCCGTCCTTCGGCAGCGCGTTCCCGTCGAGCTTCGCGTCGGCGGGGTCGATGACGACGTCCCCGTAGCGCAGGCCGTCGAGGCGGTTCGCCCACGGGGCCAGCAGCGGGATCCCGAAGGCCGAGCCCTTGGCGAGGTACGCGTCGAGGCCGCCGCGCTGGCCGAGCAGCTCACCGCCCTGATGGGTGAGCGACGCCCCGACCATCCCCTGCTCGGGCAGCCACGTGGCGGCGAGATCTCCGGCGCGCAGGACGATCATGCGCGGGAGTGTCGCAGGAGCGCCGCGGCGCGCCCGCTGTTAGCTTGGGCGCGGTGACGACGGCCCGCGGACCGCTGCTCATCCTCGTCCTGACGCTGCTCGGCGCGCTCCTGCCGGCCGTGGCGGCGAGTCCCCGCACGAGCCCGGCGGCCCAGCCGTGCTTCGGTGCCGCCGCCCGCGCCCTCACGCCCGCGCCGTGCCGCAATCCGGCGCTGCGCTACACCGTCTTCCCGTCCCCGGAGGACGCGCTGCTGCAGCCGAGCTCCGCGTGCGCGCTGGCCGGCACGAAGGGGCCGCCGAACCGCGTCTGCGCCTTCGGGACGCCGAAAACGAGGGCGACGGCGACGGTCGGCCTGCTCGGCGACAGCCACGCCCCGGCCTGGCGCGGGGCGGTCGACCGCCTCGCCCGCGCTGAGCGCTGGCACGGCCTCACCGTCCGCCGCTCGAGCTGCCCGTTCACGTTCGCCCGCCGCTACGTCTCGCCTGCCGCGGCCCGGGCGTGCGACCAGTGGGTGCGCGCGGTCATCCTCTTCTTCGGGCACCACCCCGAGATCCACACCGTCTTCCTCGTCAACTCCTCGGCGTACGACTTCGTGCCCGCCGGGGGACTGGACCCGCACGCGAGCGCGGTCGCCGGCTACGAGGCGGCGATCGCCCAGCTGCCCGCGTCCGTCACGCACGTCGTCGTCATCCGCGACAACCCGCAGGCGACCGACACCACCCTGCCCTGCATCGAGGACGCGATGGCACGCCACCACCGGGCGGACGTGCGCTGCGCGCTGCCGCGCAGCCAGGCGCTGCGCCCGGATGCGCCGGCCGACGCGGCGGCGGCGCTCGCCTCACCGCGGGTCCGGGCCATCGACCTCACGCCGTACTTCTGCGACGACTCGCGCTGCTACACCGTCATCGGCGGCGCGCTCGTCTACAAGGATCAGAGCCACATCACGACGAGCTTCAGTGCGTCGCTCGGCCCGTACCTCGCGGCCGCCTACTGGGCGCTCGGCCTGCCGCCGGCCTGACCCGGCGATGCCGACGGCACTGCGCCCGGCGGTCAGCCCTTCGCGTGCTCGCCCTTCGCCTTGCCGTGGCCCTTCGCCTTCGCGGCGGGGGCGGGCGGGGGCAGGGGGACCGGGGCGGTGACGACCTTCGAGCCGACCTTGCAGCGCTTCAGCTCGGCCGCCGCACCGCCCTCGGGATCGGTGACGACCGGCTGCCCGAGGTACCGGCGCACGAGGTTCAGCGACGGTCGCTCACGCCCGGCGGCGTCGACGAGCGCGGAGTCGAAGCTCGCGCTCGTGTCGCCCTGGCCCCAGTTGAAGATGTAGATCCGCCTGATGCGCGGGGAGAGCTTCGCGATCGTGTTCAGGAGGAAGCGCGTCGCCCGCGTCTGGAAGGCGACGCCGCAGCCCGCGAACCGGTAGGTCGGGCGCAGGCGGGAGGCGACGCCGCCGGTCTCGGTGAGCCAGAAGTCGCCCTTCAGGTTGGCGAGCAGCGCTCTCGTCATCGTCGTGTGGCCCGTGTTCACGTCGTTGTAGTCGTGCAGGCCCCAGATCGCGGGCTGCCGGCCCGCCGCCGCGACGAAGCGCGCGGCCCAGGTGAGGACCTTCGGCTCGTCGAGCAGGTCGGCCCCGAGAACGGTGCAGGTCGGGCAGGCGCGGCGCAGCGCGAGCCACCAGGAGGCGACGAGCTCGGGCGACTTGCCGAGGTTCGCCTCGTTCCACGTCGAGAGCGTCCGGACCTGGCCGGGCCAGCGCCTGCGCCACTTCCGCAGCTCGGCGGCGAGCTGGGCGGGGGACGGGTTGTAGCTGATGCGGCTCGGGATCCGGGACCGCGAGATCGTGATGAGCGGGTCGAGGCCGGCGAGCTTGGCCCCGGCGAACCACAGGTCCATCTCCTGACGCGAGGCCTTGTCGGTGAGGACGTCCCACGACATGTAGACCCGCGCGTACTTCAGGTGCAGCTCGTCGAGGCGCGGGTCGAGGAACGTCGCCGCCTTCTGGTCGGCGATGCCGAGGGCGGGCTTGGCCTGCGCGGCGGCCGAGCCGGCGGCGGCGCCCGCGAGCAGCGTGAGCAGGGCGAGGCAGAGCAGCAGGGGAAGGCGACGCATCGGGTCGATTATCGGCGGAAAGCCGGGCGGCGTTGAGGTCAGGCCTCGGACGCGACGATCCGTCGCCCCGGGCCGACGCGGAGCGAGCGCCCTCCGCGCAGCAGGTCGAGGAGCTCGGCGCCGACGACCTCGCGGCGCCAGCCCTCGAGCGTCCGGACGGGCGGGTCCGGCGTCCCGTCGCGGACGGCGACGACGATCTTCTGCAGGTCCGCGCGGGCGGCGAGCAGCTCGTACGCGACCTCGGCCTCCGCCGCCCGCGTGCGCACGAGCGCCTCGCCGAGGGCGATGAGCGGCGCGTCGTCGGCGCTCGGCGCGGGGCCGCGCTCGACCTCCGACGGGATGCCGGGCTGCTCGCGACCACGCTCGACCGCCTCGATGATCGCCTTGCCGCGGCGGCGCAGCGTCCCCTCGTGGAGGCCGCGGATCTGCGCGAGGCGGTCCATCGACCGCGGCTTGCGCTTGGCGATCTCGACGAGCGCGGCGTCCTGCAGGACGCCCGACACCGGCCGGTCGGACTCGCGCGCGGTGTCCTCGCGCCAGGCGAGCAGCTCACGGGCGACGGCGCGGACGCTCGGGTCCAGGCCGCCCGAGCGCGGCAGCTTCTCGAGCAGGACGTCGAGGTCCCGATCGTCGTTGATCGACTCCAGGAAGCGGCACTCCTCGACCGCCCACTCCAGGCGCCCGAGGCCGACGAGGCGCTCCTGGAGCTTCTCGGCGACCTGGAGGATGTGGAGGACGTCCTCCCGCGCGTAGCTGACCTGCTCCTCCGAGAGCGGGCGCGCGTCCCATTTCGTGAAGCTCGCCGACTTCTGCAGCCGGACGCCGAGGACCTCGTTGAGCAGCGGCTCGTAGCCGAGCTGCGCGCGCAGGCCGGCGAAGCCCGCGGCGACCTGGGTGTCGAAGATGTTCGTGACCGTCGTCTGCCAGCAGCGGCGGAGGATCGCGACGTCCTGGCGGCCGGCGTGGAAGACGATCTCCACCGCCGGGTCGGCGAGCACCTCAGCGAGGGGCGCGGGGTCGAAACCGGGGCCGTCGAGCGGGTCCAGGACGGTGACGTCGGACTCACCCTGCTCGTCGAGGACGACCACCTGCACGAGGCAGAGCAGCGGCCGGTAGCGCCCTTCGCCCATGAACTCGGTGTCGATGCCCAGGCGCCCGGTCTCCCGGGCCCGAGCGGCGATCGCAGCGGTGTCGGCACTCATGCGCCCGCGACCCTACCCGACGGCCAACCGGACGGGGGCCGTCGGCAGGCGGCCGAGATCCCAGCCGTCGAGGAGCGCCGGCGCGCTCAGCGGACGCGGCAGCGAGGAGAGGCCGAGCGAGCCGGCGAGGACCGCGAGCACGTCGCCGGGCCCGTGGCCGCGCGCGGCGAGGTCGCGCATCGTCACCGCGCCGTGCCGTTTGGCGAGTCGCTCCCCGTCGTCGCCGACGACGAGCGGGACGTGCACGTACGACGCCGGCGGCGTGAGGCCGAGCCGGCGGGCGAGCCAGACCTGCCGCGGGGTCGTCTCCAGCAGGTCGTCGCCGCGGACGACCTCCTCGACGCCCTGGTCGGCGTCGTCGACGACGACCGCGAGGTTGTACGCGTGCCCACCGTCCGCCCGCCGCACGACGAAGTCGTCGACGACGGCGGTGACCTCGCCGGCGAGCGCGTCGCGCACGGTCACCACCGCGGCCTCCGCCCGCACGCGCAGCGACGGCGTGCGCCCGGCGGCGAGGTGCGCCGCGCGGGCCGCGGCGCCGAGGTCGCGGCACGTCCCCGGGTAGGCGCCCTCGGGCCCGGCCCCGTGCGGCGCCGAGGCGGCCTGGCGGATCTCGGCGCGGGTGCAGAAGCACTCGTAGAGCAGGCCGTCGGCCGCCAGCCCGTCGATGCACTCCGCGTAGCGGGCGGTCCGCTCGCTCTGGCGGATGACCGCGCCGTCGTGGTCGAGGCCGAGGGCGGCGAGATCGCCGAGCTGCGAGGCGACGAACGCCTCGCGCGAGCGGCCGCGGTCGAGGTCCTCCACGCGGACGAGGAAGCGCGAGGAGGCCGCCTGCGCCTGCAGCCAGGCGACGAGGGCGGTGCGGAGGTTGCCGAGGTGCAGGTCCCCGCTCGGGCTCGGGGCGTAGCGGCCGTCCACGGTCCGGGGTGGGTCAGCCCGCGCCCGCGCCGGCGAGCGCCGCCTCGGCCGTCCCCGGGTCGCGCGCGCCGGCGCCACGCGAGGCGACGCGCCGGCTCCACGCCTGCGCCGGCTGCTCGACGAAGCGCCAGCTCGCCGCGGCGACGAGGAAGGTCAGGGGCAGGATGACCGCGAGCGCGCCGGTCGTGAACAGCGGCAGGACGCCCTGGGCGCGGAGGAACAGCAGCAGCGGGACGTGCCACAGGTAGATGCCGTACGATAGCTCGCCGACCCGGACGACGGGCCGGGCGGTGAGCAGGCGCGGCGCGCGGACCGCCGTCGTCACCGCGAGCAGGACGAGCGCGAAGCCGGTGGCGGCGGGCAGGTCGCGCCAGATGCGCAGGGCCTGGTCGTGGGAGCCGCGGGTCGCCGCGTCCGCCGCCCAGAGCGCATCGCCGACGACGAGCACGACGCCCGCGCCGAGGAGGGCCCACCCGACGCGCGGCGCGAGCGTCCGCCCGTACGCGAGCACCGCCGCGAGCATCCCGACCCCGAAGTACGGCGTGTAGGCGGGGAGGACCTTGGAGACGATCGGGGAGAGCCCGCCGCGGCTCGACATCGCGTAGTTGTAGGCGACGCCGGCGAGGAGGAACAGGACCGGCGCGAGGACGACCCCGGCCCGGCGGCCGCGCAGGGCGAGCAGCCCGAGCAGCGGGAGGGCGAGGTAGAACGTCGCCTCGACCGCGAGCGTCCAGCTCGGCGGGTTGAGCGTCAGCAGCGTGTCGGCCCGGAAGTTCTGCCCGAAGACGGCGAAGAGCCAGAGGTTCCCGCCGTCGGGGAGGCGGACGCCGGGCGTCCTGTCGTACCACCAGAGAAGCAGGACCGACGCGGCGATCGCGACCCAGTAGGCGGGCAGGATCCGGCCCGCCCGCCGGATCGCGTAGCCCCGCACGGACGGCGCACGGCCACCCGTCGCGGCGCTCCGCACCCACGGCCCGTAGAGGAGGAAGCCGCTGAGCACGAAGAACAGGACGAGGCCGAGCCGCAGCTCGTGCCAGACGTAGTCGCTCGTGCCGCCGCGCTCGGCGGAGCTGACGGTCGGGAGCGTGTAGAGCCACGCGTGGTAGCCGACGACACTCAGGGCGGCGACGGCGCGCAGGCCGTCGAGGGCGTGCTGCCGCGGAGCCGCAGCGGGCGCAGGTGGGGCAGCGTGTGCCACGACCTCACGCTAGCAACGGGGTGGTCAGCAGCCCTTCGTCGGGGCGGTCACGTCGACGGTGGTACCCGCGCAGTTCACGTACTGCTGATCCTGGAAGACCCCGAGCTGATTGCTCAGCGTCGACACGCTGAGGCCGAGATCCTGGGTGATCATGCTCGCGAGCGAGCCCGTCAGGTTGACGGCGTTCATGGTCGTGTCGTAGCCGATGACGGAGCCCGTGAAGACGTAGTAGTTCACGGTCACGTTGCTCATCGGGGCGTAGAGGAAGAAGGCCGACGTCAGCGCGAGGCTCGAGTTGCCGACCACGACCGTGGTCCCGCCCGCGGTGCCGTTGCCGGTGACGTACAGCTGGGTGTTCGTCGGGCTGGCGCTCACACCGGGGTTCAGTGACCCGTTGATCTTGAGGTTCCCCGAGCCGCCCGTGCCCGAGCAGTAGGCCGACGTCGGCGAGTCGACGTAGATCCGTGTCGCCCCGGCGGATGAGGTGGCGCCGGCGGTCTTCAGCGTGGCCCCCGAAGCGACGTCGACCCCGCAGAGGTGGTAGTCGCCGGCGGCGAGGGTCAGGCTCGCCGTGCCGCTCAGGGTGAGCACCTTGTTGACGATCTGGGCGGGGCAGGTCCCGGGACACGTGGGCTTGGCGGGATCGACGTATGGCGCCTTCCGCGTCAGGAACGTCGTGGTGGACTGAGGCTGCAGGTTCGCGGCCGGGACCAGGACGGACCCACAGCAGTTGTGTCCGTACTGCAACTCGGCGGTGCGAAGCACGGAGTTGTCCGGATTCAGCACGTTCAGTCCGAGCAGCGCCAGGCCAGTGATGTTGATGTCGTTGTTGGCGAAGATGTCGCCGTTGACGGTGCGGGTGGCGAGCTGGACGCCCAGAAGACTCAGGAGCCCGGCAGCGGTGAGGGTCACGTTGTGGACCCCCTCGACCGCCCCGAAGGGCCTGATCGGAGCGAGGGTGACGGCACGCCGGCGAACCACGTCGTCCGCCGTCGTCGCCGTGTTGTTGTCCTCGACCCCGGCCGCGACCACGCGGAAGCCCACGCCGTACGGTCCGGTCGATGCGCCCGCGACCGTCGAGGTGACGATCACGGAGACCTTCGAGTGGTTCCCCATGTCGCGGTACGTGGGCGTCGGGCTGGCCCCGGGCGGGGTCACCCCGTTGCACGACGTCGTCGGCGAGAGCCCGGCGAAGACGATGCCCGGGACCTGAGCGCTCACCGAGACGCCCAGACAGGAGATCGCGTTCACGAGCGGCTGAAGACCACCCACCCCGTAGACGGGCAACGCCGCGAGGTTTCCCGCGTTGAGCGCGTAGACGGCGGACTGGAGCCCGGCGTCGGCCGCCTGCTCGGCGCGCTGGACCCGGATGTCCTTGGCGTCGATCCTCTGCGAAGCCTGCGACTGCGTGAGGGCGACCGCGGTGATCATCAGGGCGAAGGCCATCACCATGATCGCGATCACCATGACGAACCCCTCGTCGCATGGACGATCGCGGAACGGGAACAGGCGTCGCATCACAGACTCACCCCGAGTTCCAGGCCGTTGCCGCCGGTCGCCGTGCTGCTCGGCACGCGGTTGGTGATCACCGTCGAGAGGTAGAACGGGCCGGTCGCATCGGTGGCGTTCTGGTCGGCGTGAACGGGGACGATCGCGATCGTCACGCGCCGGCTGTCGTTGGCGCAGGCGGGGCTGCACAGCACGGTCTGCGAGTCGACCGTGACGTATCGATAGATGGTCGCCGTCTGCCCGCCTCCGAGCGACACGCCCGACGTGACGGGAGCGATCTGCCCGGACGCGCTGGTGACCAGCGTCTCGCCGCCTCCGGGGGTGCCGGAGGCAACGCCGCTCGACGCGCTCGCGTAGTTGCTCGCGATCACGAATTGCGTGTTCGACGCACGCAGCCAGTAGCGCGGATCGCGCGGCGTCGCCGCGGTACCGGTCGGGGCGCTGCTCAGCGCGACCGCCCCGAATCCACTCTCCGGGACGATCGACCGGACCTTCTCGATCTCGGCCTGGAGGCGCTGCGTCACCGTGACCTGGCGGACGTTGGAGAGGGTGGTGCCCGATCCCTGCGTCAGGACCGACACCGTCGCGACGACCGTGAGGGTCGAGACCAGCATCGCGAACATCACCTCGATCATCGTGAAGCCCCGGTCGTCTGTCTCATGCCGTCTCATCGCGCGAAGTTCCTCAGGGCGGCCCCGTCGTTGAACACCAGCGTTCCTCCCACACCTCGGGGGGTCGTCCCACCGCTGCGGCTCTGCGCGCTCAGCACGCGCGCCTGGATGTAGACGCTGACGTACGAGGGTCCGGTGGCGGTCCCCCCCGACGCATACGTCGGCGTCAGCGTCGCACTCACGAGGCCGGGAATCGCCGTCACGGCGGGTCCGCCGCCGACGCTGCGCGTGCACGACACCGACGCGGTGCAGGTCCAGGTGACGGTTGTCGTCGGCGCGGGCGTCACGGCGGCGACGTTCGGGCTCGTGACCGGGACCGTGAGCGTCGCCGAGGTCGCGGTCACCGTGGCGGCGGTCGCGTGCTCGAGGTCGTGCGTGAGCTGGTCGATGCCGCGCTGTACCGAATCGGTGGTCGTGGCGGTGCTCTCGACGACGTTCCCGTTCTGGAAGCTCTGGCCGGCCAGGTAGAAGCAACCCGCGAGAACGACGAAGGCGAGCGCCATGGCGACCACCAGCTCGACGAGCGTGAAGCCGCGGTCGTTCGCGTGTCGATCATGCAGCACGACGGTCGTATCGGCAGCCGGAGAACTCATCAGTAGTGGGGATGCAGGTGACCGACGAACGTCCCTCACCGCTACGCTGGGGCCGACCGTGACCGACGAGACTTCGCCCGACCCCATGCCGTGCTCGCCGTGTCGAGGGACGGGGCGCGTGACGTCGAACCTCGGCGGCGAGGCCCACCAGGTGCCGTGTCCCTGGTGCGAAGGCACCGGGACGGCGATTCCGGGCCACGACGCGCAGGCCGCCGCGACTCACGCGCGCGAACGCGGCTGAGCGCCCCGCCGGCTCCGGTCACGGCGCCGCGACGATGGGGTTCCGCCCCTAGAACAACCGTCCAGATCCGGCATCGTCAGGAGTTCTGGCTAAAGCCTGGGGCGGCCGGGCCCGATAGGGGGCGTGAGCCGGTCCCAACGGTGCTAACGGCAAACCGCTCGTGAGGGCGGGACGCAAAGCCATCGGGTCTCGTGTGGTGCGAGACGGCCGGGTTGCCACCGGGGTTGAAGTGGACCCCCACGGTAGGCAGACCGCGGGAGCTGACTCGTCCAGCCATAGGTCCACAGCAATCCTCGGAGGATTCATCGCATGCTTCGCAACATGATCCGCAGCCTGCTGCACAAGAACGACGATGAGGGCTTCACGCTCATCGAGCTCCTGGTCGTCATCCTGATCATCGGCATCCTCGCCGCGATCGCCCTGCCCTCGTTCCTCGGTCAGTCCGACAAGGCCAAGGACTCCTCGGCCAAGTCCAACGCCCGCAACCTCGTCTCGCAGATCGAGTCCTGCTACACGACCACGAGCGACTACTCGCAGTGCCAGTCCTCGACGGCGCTGAACCCGACCGGCCTCGACCTCGGCACCGGCGCCGGCCAGGTCAGCGTCACCGCCGCCTCGACGACGGGCTACACCATCCTCGCCACCTCGAAGGCGCAGACCGGCAGCGCGAACAACACCTTCACGATCACGAAGGATCCGACCACCGGCGTCATCGCTCGCACCTGCACGGGCACCGACAGCTGCAACGGCGGGTCCTGGTAGCCCCACCGCAGCACCACTGACACACGCCGCACACGAGGCGGGCCCCCGGGCCCGCCTCGGCCATTTAAGGCTGGGTCCGGGCCGGTCGTAGGGGACCCGCCCGCAACCCGCGCGGGAGCCCGAGCACGCGGACGGGGTCGTGAACGCGTTTGTCGTTAGAACAAGCGTCCAGGTCCGCACGATTTTCGACGTGTTCCCTCAAGCGGTCGGGCGTGGCGCCCGAAACGTCCCATGAGCCGGTCCCATAGGTGCTAACGGCAAACCGCTCGTGAGGGCGGGACGCAAAGCCATCGGGTCTCGTGTGGTGCGAGACGGCCGGGTTGCCACCGGGGTTGAAGTGGACCCCCCACGGTAAGCAGACCGCGGGAGCTGACTCACAGCAGTCCAGGCAACGGTCCATTCGATCCCTTGGAGGGTTCAACTCACATGCTTCGCGCCATGCTCCGCAACGTCTTTCACAAGAACGAGGACGAGGGCTTCACGCTCATCGAGCTCCTGGTCGTCATCCTGATCATCGGCATCCTCGCCGCGATCGCCCTGCCCTCGTTCCTCGGTCAGTCCGACAAGGCCAAGGACTCCTCGGCCAAGTCCAACGCCCGCAACCTCGTCTCGCAGATCGAGTCCTGCTACACGACCACGAGCGACTACTCGCAGTGCCAGTCCTCGACGGCGCTGAACCCGACCGGCCTCGACCTCGGCACCGCCCCGGGCCAGGTCAGCGTCACCGCCGCCTCGACGACCGGCTACACCATCGTCGCCGTCTCCAAGGCGCAGACCAGCGGCACCGAGAACACCTTCACGATCACGAAGGATCCGACCACGGGCGTCATCGCTCGCACCTGCACGGGCACCGACAGCTGCAACGGCGGGTCCTGGTAGCCGCACCGCAGCACCACTGACACACGCCGCACACGAGGCGGGCCCCCGGGCCCGCCTCGGCCGTTTAAGGCGCGACGGCGCGCGGGACCGAACGTGTGCCGACCAGCCGGCGATGGCTCAAGGTCCATCACCGCACGTCGATAAGCGTCGCATGGCGACCGAGCAGAATGGCGTGATGCGCCGCGTTCCGCAGCGTTCGGAGCACGGCTTCACCCTGATTGAGCTCCTCGTGGTGATCCTGATCATCGGCATCCTCGCCGCGATCGCGCTGCCGCTGTACCTCGGCCAGTCGGACAAGGCGAAGGACGCCGAGGCGAAGTCGCGCGCACGCAACCTCGTGACCCAGGTCGAGGCGTGCTACACGATCACCGCGACCTACGCCTCATGCGTGACCGGGATGCCGTCGCTGGACTCGAGCGGTGCCGCCGGGGCCTCGGCGCAGAGCACCGCGGACGGGTACGAGATCACCGCGACGTCCAAGACGGGGAACCAGTTCGTCATCATCCGCAGCAGCACCGGGTTCGAGCGGACATGTGACGCGTCCGGGTCCTCGCACGGCGGCTGCCTGGCCAACAGCTGGTGAGGTCAAGGACGTGAGGGCCCCGGCCGATACGGTCGGACATCATGGCCGCCGCGCTGATCTTCGCCGCCCTCTTCGGTCTCGCGATCGGATCGTTCCTCAACGTCGTCATCTGGCGCCTGCCGCGCGGCGAGTCGCTCTCGCACCCGGGCTCGCACTGTCCGAAGTGCGAGACGCCGATCAAGCCGTACGACAACGTCCCGGTCGTCGGGTGGCTCATGCTGCGCGGGAAGTGCCGTAGCTGCGGCGCCCCGATCAGCGCCCGCTACCCGCTCGTGGAGGCGGCGACGGGCGCGCTGTACGTCCTTGTCGTCGCGGTCTGCTGGGACGACCTCAGCCGGATCGTCCTGGGGATCATGCTCGTCACGCTGCTCGTCCCCGTGACGATGATCGACCTCGACGTCCGCCGCATCCCGGACAAGCTCACGTTCCCGTTCGCGGTCGCCGGCGTGCTGGCGGTGGCCGCGCTCGACACGAGCCGCCTGCCCGAGGCCCTCATCGCGGGCGTGGCCGCGTTCGCCTTCTTCTACATCGCCGCGGTCGCCAAGCCCGGCGGGATGGGGTTCGGCGACGTCAAGCTCGCCGGCGTCCTCGGGATCTACCTCGGGCGCGCCGTCGCCCCGGGCATCTTCATCGGGCTCGTCAGCGGCATCGTCATCGGGGTCGTCGTGATCGGGCGCGTCGGCGTCGCGGAGGGTCGCAGGACCAAGGTGCCGTTCGGCCCGTCGCTCGCGCTCGGGGGCCTCATCGGCTTCCTCGTCGGGGACAGCATCGTCGACTCGTACCTCGACAGCTTCTGACCGTTCCGGGGGCGCGCGCCCGTGACGTGTCGTATTCGTCGGCGGGCGCTCAAGCCTGAGCCGCGATTGGACGAAAGGGGGAGTACGGCGGAGAAAAGGCAGCAGGACTCGCCGCCGATGCCGATCTGTCAGCTGTGGGGCCGTCTCGCGCCCCCCGACACCCAGGCAGGACCACACCCCCATGGCCAAGCGCTCAACACACATCACCGGCCTCGAGATCGACCCCAGCGCCATCACGGCGGCGGCGGTCGGGACCGACGGCAAACTCTCCGTCTCCAGCGCGGCGTACGCGTTGCTCGAGCCCGGCATCATCCGCGACGGGGAGGTGCAGGACGTCGCGGCGCTGAGCCAGGCCCTGAGGAGCCTCTTCGACGACCACCGCGAGCTCGACAAGCGGGTCCGGGTCGGCATCGCCAACCAGCGGATCGTGCTGCGTGTCATCGAGCTGCCGCCCATCAAGGACGAGAAGCAGCTGGCCCAGGCCGTCCGGTTCCTGGCCCAGGACCAGATCCCGATGCCGCTCGACTCGGCGGTCCTCGACTTCCGTCCCCTGGACATCGTCGACACGCCCGATGGCCCGCGCCAGCGCGTCGCCGTCGTGGCCGCGCGGCGCGACATGATCGACCGCGTCCTCGACGCCGTCCGCGGCGCCGGTCTCCGGATCGAGGGCATCGACCTCGCGGCGTTCGGCATGGTCCGTGCCCTGCACCATCACGGGCTGCCGGGCGAGACCGTCGTCTACCTCTCGGTCGGCGGCGTCACGAACCTCGCGGTCGCCCAGGGGACGACCTGCACCTTCACGCGCGTCATCGGGGGTGGCCTGGACGGCCTCGCCGTCGAGCTCGCCGAGCGCCGGGCGCTCACCCTCGAGCACGCGGGTGGCTGGCTGACCCACGTCGGGCTCGAGGAGCCCTGCGAGCTCGTCACGGGCTACGCCGACGACGGAGCCATCATCGAGGACGCCCGCGCGATCCTCATCGACGGCGTCCGCCGCATCGCCGGTGAGGTGCGCAACTCGGTCGACTTCCATCAGGGCAACGGGATCGACGGCGGCGTACAGCGCTGCGTCCTCACCGGGCCGGCCGTCGCCGTGCCGGGCTTCGCCGCGGCCCTGGCCGCCGACCTCGGACTCCCGGTCGACGCCGGCGATCTCCGTGTTCCCCCGGGCCTGGAGGCCGGCCGCCTGGCCGTCGCCGCCGGCCTCGCCGTCGAGGAGGCGCTGGTCGCATGAAGGCTGTCAACCTCATCCCGACCGAGGAGCGCCGTGGCGCCGGCGGGGCTGCCGGACGGACCGGCGGGGCCGCGTACATCCTCATCGGGGCCCTGACCCTCACCGTCGGCATGGCCGCGGCGTACGCGACGACGACGAAGTCGATCCATGACCGCAAGGCCGAGCTGACGACCGCCGAGCGGCAGGCTGCCGCCACCGAGGCGCGGGCGGCCGCGCTCGCCCCGTACACGCAGTTCGCCGGCATCCGCGCGAGCCGTGTCGCGACGGTCACGTCGATCGCGCAGAGCCGCTTCGACTGGGCCCACGCGATGCACGAGCTCGGGCGCACCCTCCCGCGCAACATCACCCTGACGTCGCTGAACGGCACGGTCTCGACCCAGACCGCGGCCGGCGGCGGTGGCGGCGGCAGCGTCGCCCTCCGCGCGGCGTACGACGTCCCCGCCATCGAGCTGCAGGGCTGCGCCCCGAGCCAGGCCGCGATCCCGCCGATGATGGCGGGCCTCCGGCAGGTCGACGGGGTGCGCCGCGTCGCGCTCCAGCAGTCCGTGAAGGGCGCGAGCACCGCACCCGCCGGCGGGACCACGGCAGGCGGGAAGCCGCAGCGTGCCGCCAACTGCGCGCGGAGCTTCAGCGCGGTCATCTTCTTCGACCCGAAGCCGCAGCCCTCGGTCGCGGGCGCCGCGGCGGTGCCCGCGGCCGCCGGTACCGCCCCGGTCGCCGCCACCGCGGTGACGACCCCGAGCACCACGGGAGGTGCGAAGTGACGACGCGTGATCGCACGGTGGCGATGGTCGTGGCGCTGTTCGCCATGGTCGCCGCCTTCTGGTTCCTCGTCCTCGCGCCGAAGCGCGACGACGCCGCGAGCCTCAAGGACCAGCTGTCGGCGGTCCAGACCCGCCTGGAGACCGCCCAGCAGTCGGCCGGCGCGGCCCTGCAGGCGAAGAAGACGTACGCCGACGACTACAAGGTCGTCACCGAGCTCGGCAAGGCCGTTCCCACCGACGACGACGTACCGTCGCTCGTCTACCAGCTCCAGACCTCGTCGGCGAAGAGCCACATCTCCTTCGACTCGATCAAGCTGACCGGCGGCGCTGCGCCCGCCGCCGCCCCCGCGGCGCCGGTCGCGACGCAGGCGGCTGCCGTCTCCGCGGCGTCGACGGGAAGCACGACGACGGGGGGCGCCACGACCACGACGCCCGCCGCGACGCCGGCCGCCCCCGCCGCCACCACGCCCGTCGCCGCCGCGCAGACCGCCTTCGCCGGCCTCCCGCCCGGTGCGGCGGTCGGTGCCGCGGGCCTGCCGACCATGCCGTTCTCGTTCGAGTTCTCCGGGCCGTTCCTGCGCCTCGAGAAGCTCCTCCGGCGCATCGCCGCCTACACGAAGACGAGCAAGGGCGTCATCAAGGTCAACGGCCGGCTCATGACGATCGACGCGATCAGCCTGACCGGCTTCCCGGCGATGAAGGCGACGATCAGCGCGACCGCGTTCGTCCTCCCGGCCGACCAGGGCCTCACGGCCGGCGGCACCCCGTCCACCCCCGGCGCCGTCAGCGCGGTCGCCACCACCCCGTCGACCTCCGGGACGACGACGGCGACCCCGGTCGCCGCCGCCGCGCCGGTTGCAGGAGTCACCAAGTGAGCTTCTTCCAGAACCTCTGGCGCGACCTCGTCGAGAAGCGCCTCTGGCCCGTCGCCGCGGCCCTCGTCGTCGCCGCCGTCGCCATCCCGCTCCTCATCGGCGGCGGATCCTCGGACACCGCTGCAGCGCCCGCTCCGCTCCCCGGCGAGCAGGAGGCCGCCCTGGTCCCGAGCACGCCGCAGGTGACGGTGGCCGGCGCGCCCTCCGACGTCGCCCGCTCCCGTGCCGGCGCCTCGCGCGACCCGTTCAAGCCGCTGGTCTTCGCGAAGGCGCCGAAGGCCGCGGTCGCCACGTCGGCCACCGGTGCGGCCTCGACCGTCGCCACCGCGGCGACGTCGTCCTCGACGAAGCCGGCGACGAGCGGCGGCTCGACGCCGACCGCCGGCTCGACCTCCACGGGATCGTCCTCGTCCTCGAGCTCGGGTTCGTCCGGCTCGGGCTCGTCCGGCACCGCGACGACGGTCACCCCGAAGGTCACGACGCCCGCGACCGTGAAGCCCTCGCTGACGAAGTTCGTCTACGCGCTCACGCTGACGCTAAAGCGCTCGGGCCAGAAGAGCATGCGCCACAACCTCCAGGCCGTGAGCTACGTGCCGTCCCCGTCGGCGCCGCTCCTCGCGTTCCTCGGCGTCCGCGCCGACGGCAGGACGGCGACCTTCCTCGTGGGCGACCGCGTGACGGTGTCCGGCAACGACCTCGTCTGCCGGCCGTCGCTGAAGGACTGCCGCTTCCTCGAGATCAAGCAGGGCGCGAACATCCTGTTCTCCAAGACGCCGGTCAGGGGCACGGCGAAGCACTACCGCCTCGTGCTGAACCGGGTCGCGCTCGTCCCGGTGAGCAAGGCGACGAAGGCGGCCGCCGCCCGGCGCATCCGCGCTGCCGGCAGCGCCGCGGCGCCCGAGCTCGCCCCGGCGCAGCTCGTCGGCTCCGGCCGCTGAGGCATCCGCCACGCGGGCGACCGGACGGCCTGGGCCGCCGGTCGCCACGTAGGATGGGCGGTCCTCATGGCACTGACGCTCATCACCGCCGGCGAATCGCACGGCCCCGGCCTCACCTGCATCGTCGACGGCCTGCCCGCCGGCCTCGAGCTCGACCGGGACTCGATCAACCGCGACATGCAGCGCCGCCAGCTCGGCCACGGACGCGGCGGCCGCATGAAGATCGAGAAGGACGGCGCCGAGGTCACCTCCGGCGTCCGTCACGGCCGCACGCTCGGTTCCGCGATCGCCCTCCGGGTCGACAACCGCGACTACAAGAACTGGGAGGAGCGGATGAACCCGTGGCCGGTCGAGGCCGACGTGCCGGAGGTCCACCTCCCGCGTCCCGGCCACGCCGACCTCGTCGGGGCCTGGAAGTACAACCAGACCGACATCCGCAACGTCCTCGAGCGCGCGAGCGCGCGCGAGACGGCAGCGCGCGTCGCCGGCGGCGCCCTCTGCAAGGCCTTCCTGAGCGCGCTCGGCGTCGAGGTCCGCTCGCACGTCGTGCAGATCGGCTCCGTCCACGCCCCGGAGCCGGCGACCCTCACCCTCGGGGACTTCGACGCGATCGACGAGGACCCGGTCCGCTGCCTCGACAAGGCCGCGAGCAAGGCGATGGTCGGCCACATCAACCAGCAGCGCAAGGCGAACGAGTCGATCGGCGGCGTGTTCGAGGTCGTCGCCTTCGGGCTCGTCCCCGGCCTCGGCTCGCACGTCTCCTGGGAGACGCGCCTGGACGGGCGCCTGGCGATGGCGATCTGCTCGATCCAGGCCGTGAAGGGCGTCTCGATCGGCGACGCGTGGGACGTCGCGGGCCGCCCCGGCTCGCAGGCCCACGACGAGATCTTCTACGAGGACGAGCACTACGCCCGCCACACGAACCACTCCGGCGGCCTCGAGGGCGGCATGACGACGGGCGACCCGCTCCTCGTCCGGGGCGCCATGAAGCCGCTGCCGACGCTCACGAAGCCCCTGCAGTCGGTGGACATCGCGACCCACGAGCCGGCGCAGGCGCTCCGCGAGCGCACCGACTCCTGCACGGTCCCGGCCGCGGGCGTCGTCGGCGAGGCGATGGTCGCGCACGTCCTGGCGAGCGCGTACATCGACAAGTTCGGCGGCGACCACATCGACGACGTGCGCGGGGCGCTCGACGCGTACCGCACGCGCATCGGCTGGACGTCCTGACCGCGGGGCCCGCCGCCACCATGCGCCCCGCGATCGTCTTCACCGGCTTCATGGGGGCGGGGAAGACGACCCTCGCCCGCGAGATCGCCCATGCCCTCGACCTCGAGGTGCGCGACTCCGACCGGCTGCTCACCGAGCGGTTCGGGATGGAGATCGAGGACTACTTCGTCGCCAACGGCGAGGCGGCCTTCCGGCGCGAGGAGGCCGACCTCGTCGGCGCGCTCCTCGACGGCGCCGACGGCGGCGTCATCGCGCTCGGCGGCGGCGCGCTGGGCAGCGAGCGCGTCCGGGAGGCGCTCCGCCGCCACACCGTCGTCCTCGTCGACGTCGACCTCGAGGTCGCCTGGCAGCGCGCCCACGGCCGCGGTCGCCCGCTCGCGCGCGACCGTGAGGCCTTCGTGGCCCTCTACCGCGAGCGCGAGGCGATCTACCTCGCGGCGGCCGACGTCGTCCTCCCGACGGGGACCGGGCTCGGTGCCGCGCGCCGCGCCGTCGACGCGATGGTGGCGCTCCCCGACGCGCCGCCCGGCACGCGGCTGCTGTGGGCGAGCGCGGCGACGGGCGAGTACCCGGTGTGGGTCGGGCGGGGGCTCCTCGGGCACGAGGGACTGCCGTGGCCGGCCGACGGCCGGCGCTTCGGGATCAGCGACCAGACCGTCGGCGAGCTGCACGCGGGCCACGTGCCGCGGCTCTCGGGGCTCATCGAGATCCCGCCCGGAGAGGGCGCCAAGACGCTCGCCACGACCGAGCGCGTCTGGCGCGCCCTCGTCGACGTCGGTGCGACCCGCGCGGACCACATCGTGGCCGTCGGCGGCGGGGTCGTCGGGGACCTCGCGGGCTTCGCGGCGGCGACCTTCCAGCGTGGCATCCCGGTCGTGCAGGTCCCGACGACCGTCGTCGCCCAGGTCGACTCGGCCTACGGCGGCAAGACCGGCGTCGACCTCCCCGAGGCGAAGAACTACGTCGGCGCCTACCACCAGCCCGCGGGCGTCGTCGTCGACACCTCCACGCTCGCGACGCTCCCGCCCGAGGAGCACGCGGCCGGCTACGCGGAGGTCGTGAAGACCGCGCTCATCGCCGGCGGCGCCCTGTGGGACCACGTCGGCCGCGGCCTGCCCGTCGACGACGACGTCATCCTCATGTGCGCCCGCACGAAGCTCGCCACGGTCGCCGCCGACGAGCGCGACGGCGGCCGCCGGCAGGTCCTCAACCTCGGGCACACGATCGGCCACGCGATCGAGACGGTCACCGGCTACGCCCGGTACCGCCACGGCGAGGCCGTCGCGCTCGGGCTGCTCGCCGCGCTGCAGCTCTCGGGGCTCCCGGACCTCCGCGACCAGGTCGCCGGACTGGCCGAGACCGCCGGCCTGCCAACGACGATGGACCCGCAGATCGACGTCGACGCCGTCCTCGCCGCGACGGCCAAGGACAAGAAGCGCGTGGGGGAGACGACGCCGTTCGTCCTCGTGTCCGAGCCCGGGACGGTGACCCACGGGCACCACCTCGGGCCCGCCGACGTCCGCGGGGCGATCGCGGCGCTGCTGCCCTGAGCGGCCGCGCACCGCGTAGGGTCGTGGGGTGAGCCCACGCAACCGCATCCAGGTCATCCACGGGGTCAATCTCGACCAGCTCGGGCGGCGTGATCCCGAGCACTACGGGACGCTGACCTTCGACGAGCTGGAGTACGCGATCGAGGGATTCGCGACCGAGCTCGACCTGCAGGTGACGTTCTTCCAGACGAACCACGAGGGCGCGCTCGTCGAGCACCTGCACCAGCTCGAGGGGATCGCCGACGCGATCGTCATCAACCCCGGGGCCTGGACGCACTACGCGTGGGCGATCCGCGACGCGCTGGAGCTCACCGGGCTCCCCGCGGTCGAGGTCCACCTCTCCGACGTCGACGCGCGCGAGGACTTCCGCAAGGTGTCGGTCATCCGCGACATCTGCGTCGCGACCGTGAAGGGGCTCGGGCCCGACGGCTACCGTGAGGCCCTCAGCCGCTGCAAAACCATCCTGGAGGACGCCTCGTGAGCACCAAGACCGACATGAGCCGGGCGCAGCGCGTGGCGGACCTCCTCGGCGAGGCGGGCGCCGACGCCCTCCTCGTCACCGGTTCCGTCAACCTCCGCTGGCTCACCGGCTTCACCGGGTCCAGCGGCCTGGCCGTCATCGGCGCGGGCGGCCTGCGCGTCTTCCTCACGGACTTCCGCTACCTGACCCAGTCCGCCGAGCAGCTCGACGAGGGCTGGGACCGCCACATCGTCCCCGACCTCGCGGGCGCCGTGCCGCAGCTCATCGGCGAGACGGTCACCCGCGTCGGCTTCGACGACGCGTCGGTCACCGTGAAGGAGCACGCGCGCCTCGCCGAGCTGCTGGGGGACGGGATCGAGCTCGTCCCGGCGGGCGGCCTCGTCGAGGGCCTGCGCGCCATCAAGGACGAGGCGGAGCTCGTGCGCCTGCGGGCGGCCGCCGCGCTCGCCGACACGGCGCTGCAGGAGGTCCTCGGGCGCGGGCTCGTGGGACGGACCGAGCGCGAGGTCGGCCTCGAACTCGAGTTCACGATGCGGAGGATGGGCGCCGAGGCCGTGTCCTTCCCGCCGATCATCGCCGCGGGCGCCCACGGCGCCCTGCCGCACGCCGAGCCGCGCGACGTCGCGATCCCCGCCGGCACGCTCGTCGTCATCGACTGGGGCGCGCAGCTCGACGGCTACGCCTCGGACTGCACCCGCACGTACGCCACGGGCGACCTCGACCCGCGTGCCGAGGAGATCTACAACATCGTCCTGCAGGCCCAGGAGGAGGCGCTGGCCGCCGTCCGCCCGGGTCCCACGGGCCAGGAGGTCGACGCCGTCGCCCGGGCCATCATCGACGGCGCCGGCCACGCCGAGCACTTCGGCCACGGGCTCGGTCACGGCGTCGGGATGGAGGTCCACGAGGGGCCGCGGCTCTCGAAGCTCGGCACGGTGGAGCTCGAGCCCGGCCACGTCGTGACCGTCGAGCCGGGGATCTACGTCCCGGGCGCCGTCGGCGTGCGCATCGAGGACCTCGTCGCCGTCACCGAGGGCGGGCACGAGGTGCTCAACGGGCTGAGCAAGGAGCTCACGGTCGTCGGCTGAGCCGCCGGCGCCAGCGCGCCCGCGAGCGACGGCAGCACCGCGGCGGCGCGGGCCCCGAGCTGCCCGCTGAAGGCGGCCCAGCGGGCCGGCGCGAAGACGGCGGCGACGAGGGCGGCGCCGGACGGGAGCGACCACAGCAGGTACAGGGCGGCCTGGCCGTCCGCGCTCACGTGGTCGCGGGCGAGGACCGTCGAGGCGTAGATCGCGACGCTCATCGCGAGCGTCGCGGCGGGGGCGCGACGGCGGGCGACGACCTCGTGCGCGGCGAGCGCCATGACGAGCGGCAGGTGGTAGTACGCGGTGTCCCACGGATCGACGACGCAGCGCAGGAAGAAGCACAACGCGAGCAGCAGGAGCGTGTCATCGCGGCGGATCCGCCTCGCGGCGGCGAGCGCCCCGGCGGCGAGGGGTGCGGCGAGCACCGGGAGGTGGCCGAGGGCGAAGACCCAGCCGGGCCCCGTCCGGTAGCCGACCTTCGCGCCGTACAGCCCGTGCACGACGCCGCCGTGGTGGCCGAGGAACCACGACCACTGCCACGGCTGGAAGATCTGCGAGCCCTGCGCGGCGAACGTCCGCGCGCTCCCGGTCGCCGCCGTCCCGTGCAGGAGCGCCGGCGCCAGGACGGCGCCGCAGAGGGCACCCGCCACGAGGACGAACGTCACCCGTCCGTGGCGGAGCGCGACGAGGGCGGGAAGGACGGCGAGGACCGCCCAGGCCTTGTTGGCCCCGGCGAGACCGAGCAGCACGCCCGCCGCGACGGGCCGGTCGGCGAACGCGGCCATGACGCCGGCGGCGCACAGCACGGCGCCGAGCAGCTCCTCGGGGTGCCCGGTGTCGAGGGCCGGGAGAATGAGCGGGTTCGCGACGACGACCGCGAGCGCGAGCCACGGGGCGAGCGCCGTCCGCCCGTCGCGGGGGGCCAGACGGGCGAAGAGGTGGACGCCGAGCAGCAGCGCCGCCGCGAGGCAGGGGAGGGCGAGGACGCGGTAGACGGCGAGCTCGCCGCCGCCCGCCGCGTGGGCGGCGAGGGCGAACGGCGCCCGGAGGACGAGCGACCCGCCGTAGGCCGGGAGGGTGCCGAGGAACGCGCCGAGATGGCCTGCGGTGAGCTGCGAGACGGCGGGCAGCGCCTCGGCCTCGTAGTCGGTGAACGCGACCGTGAGCAGCGTCGACGCGGCCATCAGCGCGAGGACGGCCGCCCCGAGGAGTGCCGCCATCGCGACGCCGCCCCTGCGGGGGTGGGCGGCGTCGCGACGGGCGGGTGTGAGGGGGATCACGAGGAATGCATCGGCGCAACCGCGGCTCGCCTGTAGCCCCGTGCCGATCCCGGGCGCCCGGCTAGCGCAGCCCGGCGAGCGCGACGTAGCGCCGCGCCGTCGCCGGATCCCGCGTCACCGCCGCCGTCGCGACGGCCGCCCAGCGCACCCGGCCACCGCGCACGCCGAAGAGGTAGCTGCGGCCCGCGCCGGCGCGGCGGATGAGCATCGTGCTCCCGAAGCGCGTCGCCGTGCCGGCCAGCCGTGACGCCGCGCTTCCGCGGCCGACGCCCGCGACGCGGTGGCGCGACGCGTCCGAGATGACGAGCCCGACGCGCTCGCCCGGCGTGAAGACGGCCCGCACGCGGGCCTTCGCGTTGCCACGACCCTTGACGCGGTAGCTCCAGACGCGGCCCTTGCGCGAGGCGGGCTGGCCGCCGCCGCGCAGGAGCTCCTCGGGGGCGACGGCGAGCTTCGTCAGGCCGAGCCCGGCGCGGCCGAACCGCAGGCGGGCCTCACGGCGCTCGCGGTACTCCGGCGCGATCCCGTCCGCGCGCTCCCACATCTGCAGGTACGCCTCCGGGCCCTTCGCCATGTCGTCGACGATCCGCTGCCCGCAGACGTGCCTGAGGTCCTCGACCCAGTCCGGGTACAGGCCGTAGTGGGCGACGCCGTCGGTGTTGATGTCGAACGTCCGCTCCCCGGTCCTCTCACGCGTGAACGTCACGCGCCCGTCGAAGGACTTGAACGGGTAGGTCACCGGGTCGGGGCCGTTCCGCGGGCCGCCCTGTCCGCCGAACCCGTTCATGTCCGCGCCCCACCCGAAGCCGAAGAGGTACCGCGGGTCGCGCTTCGGCGCGATCTGTCGGTAGGCCTTGCAGAAGCTCTGCGTGTTGCCGGCATAGGGGGTGACGATGCCGCCGGACGCGTAGATCCGCGGGTAGGCGTCGGCCGTGGACCAGCTGTGGCTCGAGATGACCCCCGAGTAGCCCTGCGACTCGGTGAGCGACAGCAGCGCCTTGCGGGCGATGACGTCGAGGTGGTCGGGGTCGACGATCATGCCCCGCTTCATCATGCCGCGGACGAGGTGGTCGCCGAGGGTGCTGAGGCCGAGCTTGTTGCAGTGCGGGGCCGGCGGGTAGAGCGGCAGCGCGCTGTTCGGCGCGAGGATCGCGAGCGCCGAGCCGAGCAGCTGGTCGCGCGACGTGCCCGGGAGGGTGTACTGGGTGCGGTCGGCCTCCTCGGGCTCGCCCGTGCACGTCTCGAGGTCCCAGAACTGGCCGGTCTCGAGCTTGTTGCCGGCGTTGACGATGACGCCGGTCGTCCCGCTGTCGCCCGCGACCCCGCCGAACCCGTTGTTGAACTTGTTGATGAGCTCCATGTCGCGGACGCCGAGCTTGTCGTAGGCCTCCGCGAGCCCGGCGTCGACCTGGGCCTTGTCGCAGGTCGGCGAGCCGTCCTTCAGGCCGCAGTCGAAGAGGTTGGACACCTCGATCCCCGGGACGACCGCGAGCTTGCCCGCGTTGATGACGCGGCGCGCCTGGAACGGGTCCTTCACGATGCGGAACCAGCCCTTGCCGGGGCCGCCCTCCTGCGCGTCGATGTAGTCCTCGAGCTGGCGCAGCCGCTTGGCCTGCAGCCGGACGCTCGTCATCTCGTTGCAGCTGTTGTGCTTAACGGGGTACAGCGAGCAGAGCGCGTGGTTCTCGACGAAGAGGTTCACGAAGACCCGCAGGCCGCCCATCCACGCGCGCTCGAGCCAGCGGTAGTAGCTCTGCTCGTGGGTCAGGGACTCGTGCGCGGGCCAGTCGCGGAAGGTCGGCCAGCCGACGGGATCCTGCGGCTGGGCCGGGTTCGTCTCACCGGCGAGGAAGTTGTCGACGACGATCTCGCCCTGCTGGTTGACGAGGTTGTTCCGGCTGCAGGTGGGGAGGGCGTGGGTGACGCCGTAGGGGTCCCACGGCTTGCCGCAGTGGATGTCCCCGCCGAGGAACTCGTAGGCCATCATGTGCATGTGCGCGTCGATGAGGCCGCGCGTCTCCGAGTACGGCGTCTTGCCGGTGCCGGGCTTGCCGGTGGCGTCGAGCTCCGCCTCCGGGAAGGTCGCGCAGCCGTCGGCCGGGGCGAACGTGAAGCGCCCGGCCGACCCGGCGGCCGTCAGGACGAGGCGCCCGGCCGCGTCGGTCGTGAGGGCCCGGCCGGCCTGGGTCACGAGCGTGAAGGCGGCGCGGTCGGGCGTCGTGTCGACGACGAAGTCCCCGTCGGGCCCGCCGTCCGCGGCCGTGACGACGGCGTTCGCGGTCGTGGAGAGGAAGTCGCCGGCCCTGCCGTAGAGCAGGTACGAGCCCAGGCGCGTGGCCTGCATCCGCAGCGGCTCGGCGGCGGCGACGGTGGTCGCGGTCGCCGCGTACCCGTTGCCTGCGGCCTTCGCGACGTACCGGCCGTCGGCGGCCTGCAGGGCGTAGCAGCCGTGGACGAGGGCGTAGCGGGCGCCCGGGGGCAGCGCCGCGGCGGCCGCGGGTGCCGGCGCGGCGGCGACGCCGGCGGTCAGCACGGCGAGCGCCAGCGCGGCGAGCGTCCGGTGGAGGGAGCGACGGCGGACGGGGGAAGGGCCGGACATGGCGCGCGAGCCTATGTGGGACGCACGTCCAGGAACAAGGCCGTTCATCCGTCGACGCCCGCAACGGGCCGGGCGGGACGACGCGCCACCGGCCCGACGTGGCAGGCTCGGACCGTGACCGACAGCGCCCTGCAGCTCTCCGCCACCCCGGTCGCCCTGCTCGACGAGGGTTTCGCGGGCGCGCGCCTCCGGGGCGCGGGGCCGCAGCCCGACGCGGTCTGGCGGGCGAAGCTCCGCGACGACGACAGCCGGGTCTGGCGCGCCGTCGCCGCCTCACCCGAGGCACTGGCGGGCGCCTGGGTGCCCGCGAAGGCGAGCACCGGGCACCTCGCCGCGCTCGTGTCGCTGCGACCGGTCGAGGTCGAGCTGCGCGTCGAGCTGCCCGACGGCCGTGCCGTCTCACGCACCCTCACGCGGCGGCTGCTCGCCGACGGCGTGAAGGTGCGCCGCTGGAAGGACGGGCTCGTCGCGACGCTGAACCGGCCGGCCGGCGAGGGGCCGTGGCCGGCGGTCGTGCTCGACGCGACCTCTGGGCCGGACGCCGTCGCCGTCGCCGCGCTCGCCGGCGCCCTGCTCGCCTCGCGTGGGGTGTTGAACGTCGCCGTCGCCCCGCCCGCGCGGCCGAAGGACGGGTCCGCCGCCGACGTGCTGGCGCGGGCCGGCGTGCTGCTCGCGGCGCTGCCGGCGGCCGGCGGCCCGCCGCTCGTCGTCCCGGTCGCCGCGCCGGAGGCGGACGTCACCGGCGGCGGGCTCGTCGCGCCGGTCCCGCCCGGCGTCGGGGTGCGCGGGGCCGGGGCGGGGCCTGAGGCCGCCGCCGCACGCGGGTCGGCTTGGGACGCGCTGCTCGCCGCGGTCGGCGCCACGCCGCGCGGCTGAGGCGGACCCCCGCCGTCAGCGCGCGAGGCGCCGCGCGGCGAAGCGCTGCGTCACCGCGTGGCGGACGTCCCGCACGAGGTCGCGCAGGAGCGCCGTGCTCTCGGCGTCGAGCGGCGCGAAGCGCACGGCGGTGCCGCGCGGGGTGATCCGGACGACGACGGCCGTCGCGATGACGGACGGGTGGTCCCCGGGAAGGTCGAGGCGCAGCTGGAGCGTGTCGCCGGGTCCGCCGAGCGTCCGTGCGGCGAGCAGCGCGCCCGTGGCCGAGACGTCGACCGTGGTGGTGGCGACGGCGCCGCCGACGGCCCCGACGACCTGGACGGGGAGCTCGAGCGGGAGCCGGGGGGCGAAGCGCCGGCTCGGCACGTGGCCGTGGGCGTCGGCGAGGAACGTGAGCCACCGCGCGCTGTCGCGGACGAGCACGCCGTCGAGCAGGACCGCGTGGTCACCGTGCGCGAAGGAGAGGGTGCTGCGGGTCGGCAGGCGGACGCGATCGAGCACGCCGGGGTCGTCCGGGGTGAGCAGGGCGACGCCGCGCTCGACGACGCCGACCGTCGCGGCGATGCGCCGCGTGCGCTGCCCGGCCGGGCCGAGCAGGTAGAGGTTCACCGCCTGGTAGTCGCGAAGCCGCCGCACTGCTCCGGGTCATCGGCCGCCCGGCGGAGACCTGCAGCGGCGGTCGTCCACCTTGGCCGGCGCGCGAAACACCGCGGACGTCCGATGCGCCGTCGGGCGCCGTCGGCGCCCGTACGACGATGTTCGCGACCACCGGGGGCGGCACCGCCGCGTACGCCGTCCGCGGGGGCGCCTGCGGCAGGTGTGGGCCAACGCCCACGCCGGGACCGCCCGGGGGGCCGGCGCGCGGCGCGCCGGGCGGCCCGGCGGCGACCGGCGCTCTAGACTCCCTCGCAGCCATGATCAGCACGAACCAGCTCAAGAACGGCAACCACATCGAGGTTGACGGGACGATCTTCAAGGTCGTCGAGTTCCAGCACGTCAAGCCCGGCAAGGGCCCGGCCTTCGTGCGGACGAAGCTGCGGCGCACGAAGGACGGCAACGTCATCGACAAGACCTTCCGCGCGGGGGAGAAGTTCCGCTCGGTCCGCACCGAGGCCCGCAAGATGACCTTCCTCTACGGCGACGGCACCGACGCGCACTTCATGGACGCCGAGACGTTCGAGCAGACCGCGATCCCCGAGACCGCGCTCGCCGACAAGCTCCGGTGGACGAAGCCGAACGAGACCGTCGACCTGCTGTTCATCGACGGGGAGCCCGCCGACATCCAGCTCGCCTCTTCGGTCGAGCTCGAGATCACCCACACCGAGCCCGGGGTCCGCGGCGACACCGCCTCGGGGGGTGGCAACAAGCCCGCCACCCTCGAGACCGGTGCGGAGATCCAGGTGCCGCTGTTCGTCAACGTCGGGGACCGCGTGAAGGTCCAGACGGAGACCGGCCAGTACATGTCGAGGGTCTGAGCACCACCTCTTGCCCCGCCGCAGCGACCAGCGCCGCGCCGCCGTCTTCGCGCTCTACCAGCACGACCTCACGAAGCGCGAGCTCGACGACCTCTTCGAGCCGTCCGCGTCGACGTTCACCCGCGCCCTGGCCTACGCCACCCAGGACTACGCCGAGGATCTCGACGCGCTCATCGAGCGCTACGCCAAGGGCTGGACGCTCGACCGCATCGCCCCGCTCGAGAAGGCGATCATGCGCGTCGCGCTGCTCGAGATGCTGCACCCCGACGCGGCCCCGGCCGACGCGCCGATCCCCGCCGAGGGCGCGATCGACGAGGCCGTCGAGACCGCCAAGGAGTTCTGCGGCAGCGAGGCGCCCGGCTTCGTCAACGGCATCCTCGCCGCGGTGCTCCGCGGTCGGGGGCAGGGGACATCCGCGCCCGGAGGCCCGGATGTCCTCGGCGCGAACTCGCCCGCGGCTCCGTCGCGCGGCCCGGAGGCGCCGTGAGCGACGCCCCGCTGCCGCCCGCCGATCAGCGCGACACGGCCGCCCTCGAGCGCCTCGTCGCACATCTGGAGGACGTCGCCGCCCGCCTGCGCGCCGGCGACCTCGAGCCGGAGGCCGCCGCGAAGCTCGTCGACGACTGCGCGCAGGTCGCCTCCAACGCGAGCGCGGAGCTCGAGCGGCTCGCCCGCGTCGCCGCCTCCGAGCCGCTCCCCGGCCAGGACCAGCTGCTGTGAGCACCGCCGGCCGTGCGGTGACGGGCGTGTACCCCGAGGCGCTCCGCGAGCGGGTCGACGCCTACCTCGCCGAGCTCCGCTTCCCGTCGGTCGCGCCCGAGACGGCCGGGCTCGAGGAGGCGATGCGCTACAGCCTGCTCGCGGGCGGCAAGCGGATCCGGCCCGTCCTCGCCCTCGCGACCCAGCAGGCGATCGGCGGCGACCCGGAGACGGTGCTCCCGCTCGCCGCGGCGATCGAGCTCATCCACACGTACTCGCTCATCCACGACGACCTGCCGGCGATGGACGACGACGACCTGCGCCGCGGCCGCCCGACCTGCCACGTGAAGTTCGGGGAGGACGTCGCGATCCTCGCGGGCGACGCGCTCTACGCCGAGGCGCTGCGCCTCCTGCTCACCGCGCAGGCCGGCCCGCCCGCCGGGATCCTCGCCGCCGCGCGCGAGCTGACGGCCGCGACCGGCGTCGACGGCATGGTCGGCGGGCAGTATCTCGACGTCGCGGGCGTCGCGCCCGACGACGCGGGTGGGCTGCGGACCGTGCACGCCCTGAAGACGGGTCGCCTGATCGGGGCGTCGATCGCCTGCGTATTACTCCTCGACGGCATGACCGGCCCTTCCATCACCGCCTTCCGCAGCTTCGCGGACGAACTCGGCATCCTCTTCCAGATCGTCGACGACATCCTCGACGTCACGTCGACCGCGGACGCCATGGGCAAGCCCCAGGGCAGCGACGAGCGGCAGGGCAAGCGGACCTACGTCAGCGAGTACGGTCTGGAGGGGGCCCAGCGGCTCGCCGCCGAGTGCCACGGCCGGGCGCACGCGGCCCTCGCCGCCACCGGCCCCGAGCGCGCCGCCCACCTCGCCGAGCTCGAGCAGATCACCGACTTCATCTTCACGCGGACGTCCTAGGACGATGACCACGACCTCCCGCCCGACGAGCACCTCATGACACGCATCCTCGACCGCATCGACCGCCCCCAGGACCTCCACGGCCTCACCGACGAGGAGCTCGTCCAGGTCTCCCAGGAGGTCCGCGAGCACATCATCGACACGGTCGGCGAGATCGGCGGCCACTTTGGCGCGAACCTCGGCACGTGCGAGATCGCCGTCGCGCTGCACTCGCTGCTCGACTCGCCGCGGGACAAGATCCTCTGGGACGTCGGGCACCAGGCGTACCCGCACAAGGTCCTCACCGGCCGCCGCGACCAGCTCGCGACGATCCGCAAGTACGAGGGCCTCGCGCCGTTCTGCGCGATCACCGAGTCCGAGCACGACATCATGGGCGCGGGCCATGCCTCGACGTCGATCGGCTACGCCGTCGGCCTCAAGGAGGGGATGCGGCTGAAGGGCGACATCGACGAGGGCCAGGTCGTGGCGGTCATCGGCGACGGCTCGATGACCGGCGGCGTCGCCTTCGAGGCGATCTCCCAGGCCGGCGGGATGGGCACGCCGATCGTCGTCATCCTCAACGACAACGGGATGTCGATCTCCCCGAACGTGGGGGCGCTCAGCGGCTACTTCAACCGCGTCCGGCTGAACCCGAAGCTCTGGCACGCCCGCGACACCGTCGAGCACCGCCTCGTCGAGCTGCCGCGGATCGGCAAGGCGGTCGAGCGGCTCGGTCCGCAGCTGAAGGAGTCGATCAAGTCCTTCTGGGCCCCCGGCCTGTGGTGGGAGGAGCTCGACTGGGCGTACATGGGCGTCGTCGACGGCCACGACGTCCACGCGCTCCGCGCCGCGCTGCGCCAGGCCTTCAAGGCCGAGCGTCCCGTCGTCGTCCACGTCGCGACGGTCAAGGGCAAGGGCTTCGCGCCCGCCGAGGACGGCGGGCTGGAGGGTCAGGAGACCTGGCACGCCGCCAAGCCGAAGTCGATCTCGGGCGGCGTCCCCGTCAAGGCCGTCCCGGCGCCCGCCGGCGCCGCGCCCGCAGCCCCGCAGTACACGAAGGTCTTCGGGGACGCGCTCGTCGCCGAGGTCCGCCGCGACCGTCGCGTCGCGGGCATCACCGCCGCGATGAACTCCGGCACCGGGCTGAACATCCTCCAGAAGGCCGAGCCCGAGCACTACTTCGACGTCGGCATCGCCGAGCAGCAGGGGATCCTCTTCGCCGCCGGCCTCGCGCTCGAGGGCCGCAAGCCGGTCGCCGCGATCTACTCGACGTTCCTGCAGCGCGCGTACGACCAGATCGTCCACGACGTCTGCCTGCAGAAGCTCAACGTCGTGTTCGCGATGGACCGCGCCGGCCTCGTCGGCGACGACGGCCCGACGCACCACGGCGTCTTCGACATCGCCTACCTGCGGTCGCTGCCGCACATCGTCTGCGCGGCCCCGCGCGACGAGCCGATGCTCCAGCGGATGCTCCGCACGGCGCTGCTGCAGGACGAGGCCCCGTTCGCGCTGCGGTACCCGCGCGGTGAAGGTCCCGGCTCCCCGCTGCTGACGCCGGACGCGATCACGCCGGTGGAGATCGGGCAGGGCGAGGTGCTCGCCGAGGGCGACGGCCGCGTCGCGCTCGTCGGCTACGGCTCCGGCGTCCATAAGGCCCTGGAGGCCGCGGCGCTGCTCGCCGGCGCCGGGATCGTCGCGACCGTCGCCGATGCCCGCTTCGCGAAGCCGATCGACGTGGACCTCATGGCCCGCCTCAGCGCCGACCACGAGCTCGTCGTGACCCTCGAGGAGGGCGTGCTGCAGGGCGGCTTCGGCTCCGCCGTGTGGGAGGCGCTCAACGAGGCCGGCCTCGACGGCGCCTCCGGCGGCCCCGCCACGGCACGGCTGCTGCGCGTCGGGATGCCGGACCGGTACGTCACGCACGGCAAGCCCGCGTTGCTGCACGAGGAGGTCGGGTTCACCGGCCGGGCCGTCGCGCGCCGCGTCGCCGAGGTCCTCCGCGTGGACCTGTCCGACGTCCTCGCCGCCGAGCTCTCCTCGTAGGCCCGCTGCACCCGCAGATCCTGGCCCTCCTCGAGGAGGACCCGGGGGAGGCCGAGCCGACCGAGCTCGTCGCGATGCGGGGCGCCTACAAGGCGATCGCGGAGCGCCTCGGCGGGGTACCGGCCCACGTCAGGGAGGCGATCGACGAGCGCGTCGGGGAGGCGGACGTGCGCGTCTACCGGCCCGACCCCGAGGCGGACGGCTCCGCCGGCATCATCGTCTACGTCCACGGCGGCGGCTGGCGGCTCGGCGACCTGGATGACTTCGACCGGATCGGCCGGGCGCTCTGCGCCGCCTCCGGTCACCACGTCGCGAGCGTGGGGTACCGCCTCGCGCCCGAGCACCCCTTCCCGGCGGCCCGCGACGACGTCCTCGGCGCGGTCGACTGGGCGACGTCGGCGGGCGCCGCCGCGTACGGGTGGGACCCGGGCCGCGTCGTCCTCTGCGGCGACAGCGCCGGGGGCCAGCTCGCCGCCGTCGCCGCCCGGCATCGGCGCGGGCCGGCGCTGCGCGCGCAGGTGCTCGCCTACCCGGCGCTCGACGCGACGCTGTCGGCCGACTCCTACACGCGCCTGGACGGCAGCCCCATGCTGACGGCGCAGGTCATGCGCGACTGCTGGGCCGACTACGCGGCGGGCCACGACCCGGCCGACCCTGATCTGTCGCCCGGCCTCGCCGAGGACCAGGACGGCCTGCCGCCGGCGCTCGTCGTCGTGGCGTCGCACGACGTCCTGCGCGACGACGGGACGCGCTACGCCGAGCGCCTGCGGGCCGCCGGGATCCCCGTCGTCGTCCGCGACGTCGACGGGCACCCGCACGGCTTCCTGCGCTGGGCGGGCGCGGTGGACGCCGCCGGCGAGACGCTCGCGGCGATGGGTCAGTACGCCGCGGCGGCGCTCGGGCGCTGACGCGGACCGGGGGCCGCGGGGCCGCGGGGCCGCGGCGCCGTGGGCGGTGCGCCGGGCCGGGCCGGGCGGGTCGCGCAAATGAAACGGCCCGCCGGGGAAGGCGGGCCGTTTCGGGGGAGGAGAGGTACTGCTATTCGGGGTACGTCATATGGAGCACTGAGGGAAGTTCGGGTCCGGCTAGGCGCGCAGGCTGTAGCGCGTCGTGAGGTTGCCGGCGAGCTGCAGGAGCCCGATCGCGGCGAGCACGAGGCCGGCCTGGCGGTCACCGTCGCCGGCGACGAGCGCCGCGGTGAAGGTGACGGCGAGGACGGTCGCCCAGTCCGCGGCGTGAAGCGCGGAGACCGGGACCGGGAGGAGGCCACGCTCGTCGGGCTGCTCGACGAGCGCGACGCCGACGGTGACGGCGCCGAGGACGATCGCCATGACGGTGGCGGGCGCCTCGAAGCCCGCGAGGAACGGGACGACCATCGTCAGCAGCCCGGTGATGAGACGGAGGGCGGCGTGGACGGGAAAGGGGATGAGGCGGAGCGCGGTCATCGGGCTATGGAGTGTGGTGGTTGCGCGCGCAATGAGGTGTGACGTCCATCACACGGGGCAGGCGGCCGCTATGGTCACGCCGCGATGCCCAAGGTCCGCCTGGACACCCTGCTGGCCCAGCGCGGGCTCTTCGAGTCGCGGACGCGCGCGGCCGCGTCGGTCATGGCGGGCGAGGTCCGGCTGGGGACCGGCGGCGAGCGGGCGCAGAAGCCCGGCCAGATGGTCGCCGAGGACGCCGTCGTCTCCGTCGACGCCGCGCCGCGTCACGTCTCCCGCGGGGGGACGAAGCTCGCGAACGCCCTCGACGCGCTGGGCGTGCCGGTGACCGGCCGTCGTGCCCTCGACGTCGGCGCCTCGACCGGTGGCTTCACCGATCATCTGCTCCAGGAGGGCGCCGTCCACGTCATCGCGCTCGACGTCGCCTACGGCGAGCTGAGCTGGAAGCTGCGCTCCGACGATCGCGTGACGGTGATGGAACGCTGCAACGCCCGTGCCGTGGAGCCCGCGATGCTCCCGTACGCTCCGGATCTCGTGGTCGCCGACGTCTCCTTCATCTCGCTGGCCAAGGTCCTGCCGGCGGTGCTCGCCTGCGCCGCGCCCGAGTACGACGCGCTCGTCATGGTCAAGCCGCAGTTCGAGGTCGGACGGGACCGGGTCGGCAAGGGCGGCGTCGTCCGTGACCCGGAGCTCCGCCGCGAGGCCGTCGCGTCCGTTGCGGCGAGCGCCATCGCCGCCGGCGCCGCCGTCTGCGGGGCCGCGCCGTCGGGCCTGCCGGGGCCCAAGGGCAACCACGAGACCTTCCTGTGGCTCGCCGAGGCGGGACGCGCGGGGGCGTGGGACGACGTCCCGGCCGCGCTTGCCGCGGTGGACGGCATCTGATGTCCCAACACCGCACCCCGCCGCACTCCCGGGCCCCCGCGCGGACGGTTTCCGTCCTCACCCATCAGCGCCCCGGGCAGACCGAGGCGGCGCTCGGGACGCTCCGCGCGGCGGCCGAGGCCGCGGGCGTCACGCTCCGCTTCGACGTCGAGGAGACCGCGAAGCACCACCTCGTCGCCGACGCGGTGCTGACCCCCGACGCGCCCCTCAGCGACGACGTCGAGCTGTGCGTCGTCCTCGGCGGCGACGGCACCATCCTGCGCGCCCTGCGCCGCTACGCCGGGACGAGCGTGCCGGTCTTCGCGGTGAACTTCGGCGAGGTCGGGTTCCTCGCGACGATCGACCCGGACGAGGTCCTCGACGGCTTCACGCGCGCGTTCTCGGGCGATTTCGAGGTTCTGACGCTCCCCGCGATCGCCCTCGAGCTGCCGGGCGGCGTCCAGGCGGCGATCAACGACGTGTCGATCCACCGCAAGGTCGGCGAGCGCGTCGCGCGGCTGGCCTACGGCGTCGACGGCGAGGAGGTCGGGAGCGTCCGCTGCGACGGGCTCGTCATCTCCACCCCGGCCGGCTCGACGGGCTACAACCTCGCCAACGGCGGGCCGGTCCTGGCCTGGGGCGTGGAGGGGTACGTCGTCTCGTTCATCGCGCCGCACTCGCTGACGGCGCGCGCCCTCGTCGTCGCCCCGGACGACGAGCTCGTCATCCACAACCGCGGGCGCGACACCGTCGACGTCTCGGTCGACGGCCGGCCGGTCGCCGAGCTCGGCCCCGGGGAGCACATCGCCGCCCGCTTCGTGCGCGAGGCCGCGGACCTCGCCCAGGTGCCCGGATCCTCGTTCTACCGGCGCATCCGCGAGAAGTTCGGGCGCCTCGCGTCGTAAGCCGCGCGATTCGTGCCGGAAGTGCGCCGGAACGCGCACGACGCGGCCCGGTCCATCCGTCACGGCCGGTACAACGGAGCGGTGCTGTCGCAGCTGCATGTCGAGAACCTCCTGCTCATCGAGCGAGCCTCGCTGGACCTGACCCCGGGCCTGAACGTCCTCACGGGCGAGACCGGCGCGGGCAAGACCGTGCTCGCCCACGCGCTGGACCTGCTGCTCGGGGGCCGCGCGAAGAGCGGCATCGTCCGCCCCGGGGCCGCCGAGGCCTACGTCGAGGGCGTCTTCGAGCTGCCGGACGGGCTCCGCGAGGCGCTCGTCGCCGCCGATCAGCTCGCCCCGGACGCCGACGAGCTCGTCCTCGCCCGCCGCGTGCGAGAGGACGGCCGCACCCGCGCGTCCCTCAACGGCCGCTCCTGCTCGGTGTCCGACCTGCGCGACGTCGCGGCCGGCCTCATCGCCTTCTACGGGCAGCACGAGCACCGCCGCCTGACGCTCGCCTCCGCCCAGCTCGAGCTGCTCGACGGCGCCTGCGGGCCGGGCCACGGCGAGGCGAAGGCACGGTACGCGGCGCTCCACGACGAGGTCCGGGCGCTGGAGGGGTCGCTCGACGGCCTGCGCGAGGCCGCCGGCGCCCGGGACCGCGAGCTCGACCTCCTCGAGTTCGAGCTGAACGAGATCCGCGAGCTCGCCCCGACCGAGGCCGAGGAGGGCGAGCTGCGCGCGACGCGCGACCGGCTGCGCCACGTGGAGACCTTGCGCTCCGGCGCGTGGGGCGCGGCGGAGGCGCTCACGCCCGAGGAGGGCATGGGCGTCACGGGGCTGCTCGCCTTCGGCGGTGGCGGCCTCGAGGCGGCCGAGGGCGTCGATCCGTCCCTCGACGCGCTCACCGTCCGCTGGAACGCCCTCGCCTTCGAGGCGCAGGACCTCGCGACCGAGCTGCGCGCCTACGCCGAGGGGCTGGAGAGCTCGCCGGAGGAGCTCGACGCCGTCGAGGAGCGCCTCGCCGCGTACGACCGCCTCGCGCGCAAGCACGGCGGGTCGATCGCCGCGGTGCTCGCGCACGCGGACACCTGCCAGGCGCGCTGGGAGGAGCTCTCGGGCGCCGAGGTGGCCCTCGAGGAGGCGCAGGCCCGGCTCGCCGCGACCGTCGAGCGCCGCGCTGCCGCCGCGGAGGAGCTGCGCGCCGCCCGGGTCGCGGCCGCGCCGGTGCTCGCCGCCGCGGTCCGCGAGCGTCTGGCGAAGCTCGCCATGGAGGCCGCCGTCTTCGAGATCGACGTGCAGCCGAAGGAGCCCGGGGCCGGCGGGGCCGACACGGTCGAGTTCCTCATCGCGTCCAACCCGGGGGTGCCGGCGGGCCCGCTGCGCGACATCGCGTCCGGCGGTGAGCTCTCGCGGGTGATGCTCGCGCTGATGGGCGTCGCGAACGACGGCTCTTCCGCGACGCTCGTGTTCGACGAGGTCGACGCCGGCATCGGCGGCCAGACGGCGCGCGCGGTCGGCGAGCAGCTTCGCGACCTCGCGGTGGGCCGGCAGGTCGTCTGCATCACCCACCTCCCGCAGATCGCCTCGCTCGCGGCGCGGCACTTCTCGATCGAGAAGGACACGTCCACGAGCCCGGCGCGGACGACGGTCCGGACGCTCGGCGCCAAGGATCTCGTGCCCGAGCTCGTCCGGATGCTCGGCGCCGAGTCCGACGACGTGGCGGCCCGCCGTCACGCGAAGGAGCTGCTGAAGGCGGCCTGAGCGCTCGCCACCGGCCGGGCGCCTAGACTCGGCGCTCTTGCCGCAGATTCGTGACATCAGCGGCCCGGCGCGGCCCGGGCGCAAGACGAAGCACCTCGTCAAGCGGCTCGTCCCCGGGGACGTCGCGATCATCGATCACCGCGACCTCGACCGGGTCTCCGCGGAGGACCTCATCGCGGCGGGTGTCGTCGGTGTCCTGAACTGCCGCCGCAGCGCCGCCGAGTCCTACCCGAACATGGGGCCGCTGCTGCTCGTGCAGGCGGGCATCCACCTCGTCGACATGCCCGACGACCGGCTCTTCGAGCTGCTCGACGACGGGGATGCGATCGAGGTGCACGGCGGGGAGGTGCGCCGCCGGGGCCAGACGCTCGCCACCGGCACGGTCCTCGAGCCGGAGGCCGTGCTCGCCGCGACGCAGAAGCGGCGCGACGACATCGGCGAGGCGCTCGAGGCGTTCGCCAAGAACACGCTCGAGCACATGCTCGAGGAGAAGGAGCTGCTGAGCGGCAAGCTCGAGCTCCCGAAGTTCGACACCGACTTCCGCGACCGGCCGGCGCTCGTCGTCGTGCGCGGCGTGGACCACCAGCAGGACCTCGAGATCCTGCGCCCCTACATCCGTGACACGAAGCCCGTGCTCGTCGGCGTCGATGGGGGGGCGAACGCGATCATCGAGGCCGGCTGGCAGCCCGACATGATCGTCGGCGACATGGACTCCGCGCAGGAGTCGACGCTCCGCTCCGGGGCCGAGCTCGTCGTCCACGCCTACCCGGACGGCCGGGCGCCGGGCCGCGACTTCCTCGACAAGCTCGGGCTCGACCACAAGGTCGTGCCCGCGCCGGGCACGAGCCAGGACATCGCGATGCTCATCGCCGCCGAGAAGGGCGCCAACCTCATCGTGTCGGTCGGCTCGCAGTCGAACCTCGTCGAGTTCATGGACAAGGCCCGCAAGGGCATGTCGTCGACCTTCCTCACCCGGCTGCGGATCGGCGAGATCCTCGTCGACGCGAAGGGCGTGAGCCGCCTCTACCAGCCGCGTCCGGGCTACAAGCCGGTCGGGGCGCTCGCCTTCGTCGGCCTGCTGACGTTCGTCCTCATCGTCCTCGCGACCCCGGGGCTGCGGGGCGTCGCCGACCTCCTCTGGCTGAAGCTGCGCATCCTCATGGGCGGGGATCTGTGACGATGCGCAGCACGTAGGCCCGTCCGCCTCCCGTCCCGCACCGATGTTCGACTTCCGCTACCACGCCCTCTCGCTGACCGCCGTGTTCATCGCGCTCGCGGTCGGCCTCCTGCTCGGCGTGGCCATCGGGGACTCGGGGCTCGTCTCGTCGGCGGACCGCAAGCTGCGGGCGTCGCTGCACCGCGACGTGAACGCCGCCAAGCGCCGCGAGCAGAAGGCGCAGGCCCAGCTCGCGGACGCCGACCGCTTCCAGCGCGACGTCTACCCGCTGCTCGTGGCCAACCAGCTCAGCGGGCTGTCCATCGGCCTCGTGTTCCTCGGGGACCCGGCGAAGGACATCACCGGCGACGTGCGCGACGCCCTGCGCGACACCGGCGGCGAGCTGCGCTCCGTCGCCACCACCGGCACGAGCACCGGCACGAAGCTCGCCGACGCCGGCAAGGCCGCCGCGGGGACGCGGTACGCCGACCTCGCCGCCGTCCCCGAGCCGGACCTGAAGCTCGTCCGGGCCTTCGGCTTCCGCATGGGCGCGCAGTACGTGAACCCCGGCAAGCTCTTCGGCGCCGAGAAGGACACGATCTTCGACACGTTCAACGGCGACGTGCGCCGGCTCGACGCGGTCATCGTCGTCTACGCACCGCCCGTCGGCGAGCCGAAGGGCGGTGCGCAGGACGCCCGCGAGCAGTGGGACCAGGGCTTCGTCGAGGGGCTGCGCAAGTCGCGCGTCCCCGTCGTCGGCGTGGAGGAGCAGAACACCGACCCGTCGCACATCGGCTGGTACAAGGACCGCTCGATCTCGTCGGTCGACGACATCGACGAGACCGCGGGCCACGCGAGCCTCGTCTTCACGCTGCAGGGCAAGCAGGGCGCCTACGGCCGGCGGGACGGAGCGGACTCGCTCCTCCCGGACCCCGTCAGCGCGACGCCCTGAGCCACTCGCCGAAGGTCTGCCAGCGGACGTGCGGGAAGCGGGCCCGCACGGCCGCGACGTCGACGTCGTAGCCGACGCGCTCGAGGTGGTCGTACATCGCGCGGACGTCCGGGCTGCGGACCTCGTCGAGCGGCGTCCGCACGTGACGCACGGGGTGGCCGAGGACCTCGGCGATCACGGCCGCCATCGCGTCCGGCGTGATCGTGTCGCCGGCGAGCTCGATGCGCTCGCCCGCGTACCGCGCCGGCTCGAGCAGGACGGTCGCGATGACCTGGCCGAGGTCGGCGAGGGCGATCTGCTGCAGCGGCCGGTCGCCGCTGAGCGGGATCGGCAGGACGTCCGCGCCGGACGCGACGGCGCTGCGGACGTTCTCGAAGAAGTAGCTCGGCGCGGTGATCGTGTGGGGGAGGCCCGAGGCGGTGAGGAGGTCCTCGACCGCGGCCTTCGCCTCGAAGGGGGGGATGCCGGTCCGCCCGCGCGCGCCGGCGACCGAGGCGAGGACGAGGTGCGGGAGCCGGGCGGCCGTGGCCGCCCGGCTCCCCGCCGAAGGGCGTCGTGAGCCCGAAGGCGGCGCGGGCGCCCGCGAGCGCGGCGCGGAGGGACGCCTCGTCGAGCAGGTCGCCCCGGACGAGCTCGACGCCGCGGGCGGCGAGGGCCTGCGCGCGGTCGCCCGCCGGGTCGCGGACGAGCGCCCGCACCGGGGCACCGGCCGCGAGCAGCGCGGTGACCACCGCGCCGCCCTGCCCGCCCGTCGCGCCGGTGACGAGCACCGGGCCGGCGGGCGCGGGGGCCTGGGGGGCGCTCACGCCTCGGGGTCGAGCTGCAGCGCCGCGCTGTTGATGCAGTAGCGGGCGCCGCCCTCGTCGCGCGGGCCGTCGTCGAAGACGTGGCCGAGGTGGCCGTCGCAGCGGGCGCAGCGGACCTCGACGCGGACCATCCCGTGCGAGCGGTCCTCGATGAGCGTCACGTGCTCCCGGTTGACCGGGTCGGTGAAGCTCGGCCAGCCGGAGCCGGAGTCGAACTTCGTGTCGGAGGAGAAGAGCTCCTGGCCGCAGCCGCCGCAGCGGAACATGCCGGGGGTCTTCGTCGCGTTGTACTCGCCGGTGAAGGGCCGCTCGGTGGCGCCCTGGCGGAGGATCGCGTACGCCTCGGGGCTCAGCTCCGCGCGCCACTGCTCGTCGGTCTTCTGGATCGTGTCTGTCGTGTCGGCCATGGGTCAACCATAGGGGCGCAGGGCTTGCGATTCGCGAACGAACGTAAGCTCTGGCGCGATGCAGCAACTCGAACTCGACGACCTCCGCGGGATCTTCGGCTTCGGGGTGGCCGGCAACTTCGCCGGGCACCTCGAGCAGGCCGGGGAGGCCGGCGACTTCGCGTCGGTCCAGGCACCCTCCGACGAGGCGCCGAAGGGCATCTTCCCCTGGTACGTCCCGGGCCACGACTCGTTCCTGGGGACGTTCCCGCTCGCCTTCGACGTCGCCGCCAAGCCGCGCGAGCCCGACCCGGTGAACCTCCAGATCGAGCCGGAGGTCGGGCTCCTCTGCGGGATCGCCTACGCCGGCGACGGGTCCGTCGCGGCGCTGCAGCCCCAGGCCATCGCGGCGTTCGACGACTGCTCCGTCCGGCGGCCGGGCGCCCCGAAGATCAGCCACAAGAAGAACTGGGGCGCGGACTCCAAGGGCGTGGCGCCCCTCGCCTTCGAGGTCACCGATCTCTCGCCCGACGGGCCGACGAAGGACTTCCGCCTCGCGAGCTTCCTGCGCCGCGGCAACGTCACCCGCGGCTACGGCACCGACAGCCCGCTGCCCGGCTACTCGTACTACGGGCAGCAGCTGCTCGACTGGCTCGTCGACCGCCTGAACCACCAGAAGGGCGCCGAGGACACGCCGCTGGAGGACGTCGGCGCCCTCCTGCGCGCCGCCGGGAACCCCGAGCGCGCGCTCGTCGGCATCGGCGCGACCCGCTACGAGCCGTTCGGCGCCCGCACCTACCTCATGGGCCGCGACGAGGCGGTCGTCGTCGTCTACGACTCGACGCACCACCGCCCGAACCAGGTCGCCGGCATGATCGCCGACCGTCGCGAGGAGGAGCTCGAGGCCGCCTCGGTCCTCCGCCGCATGGTCTACGACCTGCGCGACGACTGACCCCCGCGCAGGGGGGCCCGTCCATTTCCCCCGATCAGGGTGGGGAGAAATGGACGGCGCCCGCGATAGGGCTGGGGGCCGTCCATTTCCCCCGATCAGGGTGGGGAGAAATGGACGGCGCCCGCGATAGGGCCGGGGGGCCGTCCATTTCCCCCGAGTGGAGTGGGGGGAAATGGACGGCCTGCCGGTTTGGGGTGGGGCGGGGGGTCGGGGTCGTCCGCGGGCCGGGGTACGGTGCCGCGGTGCAAGTCCTGCCCATCGCCCTCAGTGCCGTGGCCGCCGGAGCGGTCGCGCCGGGGCTCCGGCAGGGCCTCGTCGACGGCGGGCACACGGTGAAGAACTACCGCGGGGCACAGCTCGCCTGCCCTCTGGGGATCGTGCTCGTCGTCGGCGTGGCGCTCGCGCTCGGTGGGCTCGAGGCCCTCTACGTCCTGCGGATCCACGACGCCCCGTTCCTCGCGGTCGGCCCGGTCTTCGTCCTCGGCGTCGCGGCGCTCGGCCTCTTCGACGACGGCTACAGCGGCGCGTCGCGCGGCTGGCGGGGGCACGGCGCGGCCGTCCGCCGCGGGGAGTTCCCGACCGGGCTCGTGAAGGCGGTCGGCACCCTGGGGCTCGCGGCGTACGTCGCCGCCGGGGTCGGCGAATCGGCCGCCGGGACGTCCTACGTGCTCCGCGGGTACGGCGACCAGACGCCCCACCTCGGCCCCGACGTCCTCCCGTACCTCCTCACCGTGCTCGTCCTCGTCCTCGCGACGAACCTCTTCAACATCGTCGACCTGCGGCCCGGCCGCGCCGTCAAGGGCCTCGCCCTCGTGACGATCGGCTGCGTCATCGCGCAGGGCAGCGAGATCGTCGACGGCTTCGGCACCTACCTCGGGGCCGTCGCCGTCGTCGCCGTCTACGATCTGCGTGAGCGCGGAATCCTCGGGGACACCGGCGCGAACCTGCTCGGGGCCGTCGCCGGCCTCATGCTCGTCACGACGATCTCGAGCACCCTGGGCCTCGCCCTCTGCGCCGCCGCCCTCCTCGGCATCACCGCCTACGGGGAATTTCGCTCTATTTCCGCCTTCGTGGAACGCACTCCCGGATTCTGCCATCTAGACTCGATCGGCAGGATCCATAACCCCCGGAAGGACGCTTCAGCGTGACCGACGTACGACCCAAGACCCGCTACATCTTCGTCACCGGCGGGGTCGTCTCGTCCCTCGGGAAGGGCATCGCGGCCGCTTCGATCGGGCGGCTGCTCGTCTCCCGCGGGCTTTCGGTGGGCCTCCAGAAGTTCGATCCGTACATCAATGTCGACCCCGGCACGATGTCGCCGTACCAGCACGGCGAGGTCTTCGTGACCGAGGACGGCGCGGAGACCGACCTCGACCTCGGCCACTACGAGCGGTACACGGACTCGAACACCTCGCGCGCGTCGAACGTCACCGCGGGCGGGATCTACAACTCCGTCATCCGCCGCGAGCGCCGCGGCGACTACCTCGGCGGCACCGTGCAGGTCGTCCCGCACATCACGGACGAGATCAAGAACCGCATCAAGCTCATCGCGGAGACGAGCGACGTCGACGTCGTCATCACCGAGATCGGCGGCACCGTCGGCGACATCGAGTCGCTGCCGTTCCTCGAGGCGATCCGCCAGTTCCCGGTCGACGTCGGCCGCCGCAACTGCCTCTTCGTGCACCTGACGCTCGTGCCGTACATCGGGCACGCCGGCGAGCTGAAGACGAAGCCCACGCAGCACTCGGTCAACGAGCTGCGCCGCATCGGCATCCAGCCGGACATGCTCCTCTGCCGCTCCGAGAGCGAGCTCGGCATGGACATCCGCAAGAAGATCGCGCTGTTCGCCTCGCTCCCGCCCGAGGCGGTCATCTCCGCCAAGGACGTCGACAACATCTACGACGTGCCGCTCTGGTACGCCGAGCAGGGCCTCGACGACTTCATCCTCGAGGAGCTCGGCCTGGAGGCCGAGCCGGCCGACACCCGCAGCTGGGCCGAGCTGTGCGAGCGCGCCCGCGCCGCCGTCGAGCCCGTCCGCATCGCGCTCGTCGGCAAGTACGTCCAGCTCGAGGACGCCTACCTCTCCGTCGCCGAGGCGCTGCGCCACTCCGGCTGGCTGGACCGCGGCAAGGTCGAGATCGACTGGGTCGACTCCGAGCTCCTCGTCGACGACGCCACCGCCCTGGAGCGGCTCGGCGGTGCCGACGGCATCCTCATCCCCGGCGGCTTCGGCGGCCGTGGCATCGAGGGCAAGATCCGCGCGGCGAAGGTCGCCCGTGAGCAGGAGATCCCGTACCTCGGCGTGTGCCTCGGCATGCAGATCGCCGTCTGCGAGTTCGCCCGCCACGTCGCCGGCATGCCGGGCGCGAACTCGACCGAGTTCGACATCGAGACGGAGTGGCCGGTCATCGACCTCCTGCCCGAGCAGAAGGAGGTCTCGGATCTCGGCGGCACGATGCGCCTCGGCGCCGACCCGGTGAAGCTCCACGCGGACACCCGCGCCCGCGAGATCTACGGCGAGGCCGTCATCTACGAGCGCCACCGGCACCGCTACGAGGTCTCGATCTCCCTGCGCAAGCGCCTGGAGGCCGCCGGCCTCGTCGTCTCCGGAACCTCGCCGGACGAGCGGCTCGTCGAGATCATCGAGCTGCGCGACCACCCGTTCTTCGTCGCCGCGCAGTTCCACCCGGAGTTCAAGTCCCGCCCGGAGCGCCCCGCGCCGCTCTTCCGCGAGTTCGTGGCCGCCGCCCTCGTGCGGGCCCGCGAGCGCTCGCCGGAGGGCGTCGGCGACGGCGAGATCCGCGCCTCCCGCGCCGCCTCCTGAGCGGCGGCGGGCGGGCCGGGGCAGCGGTGTCCGCGGACGGCGGGCGGGGCGTGCCACGCGCGACCGCCCTCGAGCGCGCGCGGCTGAGCGAGGAGTTCGCCGCGCTCTGCCGCATCCGGTCGGTCTCGGGTGAGGAGCGCGCGATCGCCGATCACGTGACCGAGCTGCTCACCGCGCTCGGGCACGAGGTCGACGAGGACGACTCGCAGGCCGTGACGGGCGCGGGCTCGGGCAACCTCCTCGTCCGCATCCCCGGCTCCGGGCCGCGCTACGTCCTGCTCTGCGCCCACCTGGACACCGTCCCGCACGAGCGCGACGTCGAGCCCGTCCTCGACGACGGCGCGTGGGTCAGCGCGGGGGACACGATCCTCGGCGCCGACAACAAGGCGGCGGTCGCGATCCTCCTCGCGCTCGCGCGCCGGTACGCGCCCGGGGCCGAGGTCCCGCCCGTCGGACTCGAGCTGCTGTTCACCGCCGCCGAGGAGGTCGCCCTCGCCGGCGCGAAGGCCTTCGACTGCGAGCGGCTGCGGGCGAGCTTCGGGTACGTCTACGACCACGCGACGCCCATCGGCGAGGTCGTCATAGCCTCCCCGACCTACCACCGCATCGAGGCGCGCTTCCACGGCCGCCCGGCGCACGCCGGCATCCGGCCGGAGGACGGCCGCTCGGCGGTGCTCGCCGCCGCCCTTGCGGTGTCCGCGATGCCCTTCGGCCGCATCGACGCCGAGACGACCGCCAACGTCGGCTCGGTCCACGGCGGCGTCGGCGGCACGAACGTCGTCGCCGAGCACTGCACCGTCCTCGCCGAGGCGCGCTCGCTCGACGACGCGAAGGTCGAGGCGGTCGTCGCGCGGATCGTCGACGCCTGCCACGACGCGGCGAACGACCCCCGCTGCGCCTGCGACGTCGACATCGACGTCCAGCGCCTGTTCAGCGGCTTCCGCCACACCGGGAGCGCCCCGTCCGTCCGCGCCGCCGAGGCCGCGCTGCGGGCCTGCGGCTACACGCCCACGCGGATCGTCACCGGCGGTGGCTCGGACGCGAACGCGTTCGCCGCGCAGGGCTTCGAGTGCACGAACCTCGCCAACGGGACCGAGCGCAACCACGAGCCGGGCGAGCGGGTCACCGTCGCCGCGCTCGAGAGGATGCTCGACGTGACCTACGCGCTCATCGACGTCCTCGGGCCCGCCGAGGAGCCCGCCGTCCCGGCCGGGGACACCGCGTGAGGCTCGTCCTCCGGCGCGGCACCGTCGTCTCCGCCGACACCCCGCCGCCCGCCGGCGAGCAGCGGCTCGTCGTGGCGATCGACGGCGCCGAGCGGGCCGCCGTCGCCGACGTCGGCGCGGTCGGGCCGAGCCAGGCGGGGGACGACGTCGTCGTCAACGCCCAGGCCGTCGACCTGCGGCTCGGCTCGGGCGGCTTCGACATCGTCCACGTGAACCTCACCCGCGGGCTCGGCGGCAGCGGCGTCCCCGGTGCCCACGTCATGAAGCTCAACTACAGCTCGCTCCAGCACGCCGTGCTGCCGGTCGAGCAGGAGCTCGACGATCCGGCCCCCGCGGCGCGCGAGGAGGTCCCCGGGCGCGTCGGCGTCTTCGGCCTCCACGGGCAGCTTGCGCCGATCGCCTGGGCCATCGCGCAGGCCGCCGCCGCCGCGGCGGGCGCCGGCGCGGCGCGAGCCGGCTACGTCCAGACCGCCGGCGGCGCGCTGCCCGGCGGGCACTCCCGCGTCGTCACCGAGCTCCTCGACCGCGGCCTGCTCACCGGCCACCTCACGGCCGGGCCCACCTACGGCGGCCGCGACGGCGAGGCGATCACGACGATCGGCGCGATCGACCACGCCATCGCCGTCCTCGGGTGGGACATCGTGCTCTGCGGCCCCGGCCCGGGGATCCTGGGCTCCGGCTCGCGCCTCGGCCACGGCGGCATGGCCGCGCTCGACACCGCGCACGCCGCGCTCGCCCTCGGCCACGACACCGTGCTCTGCGCCCGGATGTCCGCCGGGGACCCCCGCGAGCGCCACCGCGGCCTGAGCCATCACAGCGCGACCGTCCTCGGGCTCCTCCTCCAGCCGGTGACGGTCGCCGTGCCCGCGGGCTTCGTCCCGCCCGACGACCACGGCTTCCACGCCTGGCCGGCCCTCGCCACCGACCTGGACGGCTACGTCGCGAGCGGGCTGCCCGCCCGCACGATGGGCCGGGACGCGGCCGACGACGAGGCGTTCTTCCGCGCCGCGCTCGCGTGCGGGCTGCACCTCGGCACGCCGCTCGCGGCAGACTGACGCCCATGTCCGAACGCGACTTCACCGCTCTCGGCGGCGACCAGATCTGGCAGGGACGCATCATCGGGGTGCGCGAGGAGCGCTTCCGGTACCCCGACGGCGAGGAGGTCAGCCGCGAGATCGTCACCCATCCGGGGGCCGTCGGCGTCGTCGCCCACGACGAGGGGCACGTCTACCTCATCCGTCAGCCGCGCGAGGCCGTGGGGGAGCCGGACCTGCTCGAGATCCCGGCGGGGCGTCTGGACAAGCCGGGGGAGGACGCGCTGCCGGCCGCCCAGCGCGAGCTCGCCGAGGAGATCGGCCTCGCCGCGAGCGAGTGGGAGCATCTGCGGACGTTCTACCCGTCCGTCGGCTGCAATCGCGAGACCGTCCATGTGTACCGCGCCACCGGCCTCAGCGAGCGTCACGCCGACTCGGGCGAGCACGAGCGGATCGAGATCGTGGCCTGGCCGCTCGCGGACCTCGACGGGGCGATCGACGCGACGAAGGACGCGAAGACGATCATCGGGCTCATGCTGCTGCGCGAGCGGCTACGCGCCTGATCCCGCGCGTCGCCCCGTCAGCAGGCGGACACCCCGTGACAGGCCGGTTGCACGACGAGGGAGCCGCGTGGCGGGGTGGAAGAACCCGCCATGGCCATCGCGACGGGTGAACCCACCCGCCAGTCCACGTTCGAGCACCACGTCCTCGATTTCCTCGCCTACCTCGAGTTCGAGCGCGGCCTCTCGCGCAACACCCTCGAGGCCTACCGGTCCGACCTGCTCCAGTTCCGCACCTACCTCGAGGCCCACCACGTCGACGTCCTCAACGCGGCCCACGCCGACCTCGCCGCCTTCATGGCCGGGCTCGCGCAGGGGAGCGAGACGCGGCCGCCCGTCGCCGCCGCGACGCTGCAGCGCAAGACCGCCTGCCTGCGCTCCTTCTACCGCTACCTGCGCCGCGAGAACCTCGTCGAGGGCGACCCCACCGCCGACCTGCGCGCCCCGCGCAAGCAGCAGAAGCTCCCCAAGGTCCTCAGCCGCGACCAGGTCGCGGCGCTCCTGTCCGCCCCGACCGGGACGACCCCGCCCGCCCTGCGCGACCGGGCGCTCCTCGAGCTCATGTACGCCTGCGGCCTCCGCGCGAGCGAGGCCATCGAGCTGCACGTCGGCGACCTCGACCTGCAGGCCGGCGTTCTCCGGGCCCGCGGCAAGGGCTCCAAGGAGCGCATGGTCCCCGTCGGCCGCGAGGCGATCACCGCCGTCGCGATCTACCTCAGGCGCGGCCGCCCGCTGCTCGTCGGCGCCCGCGAGGAGCGCCACCTGTTCGTCAACCAGCGCGGCGGCGGCCTCACCCGCCAGGGGCTGTACAAGATCGTCCAGCGCCACGCCGAGTCGGTCGGGCTGCGGGACGCGATGTCGCCCCACACGCTGCGCCACACGTTCGCGACGCATCTGCTCGCGGGCGGCTGCGACCTGCGCTCCCTCCAGGAGATGCTCGGCCACGCCGACATCGCGACGACCCAGATCTACACGCACCTGAGCGCCGAGCGCCTGAAGGACGTCTACTTCAGGGCGCACCCGCGCGCGGCGAAGGACGCCTGACGGCAGGGCGCGGTCTGGCGGCGTCGCCGCACGGCCGTCTGTGCCACGATCGCGCCCGATGCCCGCCGTACGCCGTCCCGCCCGTCCCCTCACCGCCGCAGCGCTCGTCGCGACGGCGTCCCTCGCCGCCCTCGCCGGCTGCGGCAACGCGAAGCAGGCGAGCCCGGACGTCCGCACGCCCGGCCCGGCCTTCGGCAGCGAGCGCGTGCCGTATGCCTCGGCCGGCCTGACGCTCCTGCGCGCACCCGCCGGCTGGGCCCGATCCGCCGGCGTCCCCCCGGCGGTCGCCACGATCGCGACCGGCGAGGCCACCATCGGGATCTTCCGCTACCCCCGCACCGAGCCGCTGCCGCGGACGAAGGCGCAGCTCGACGCCGCCGCGACCGCGCTCGTCGCCGCGGCGAAGGCGCGCGACCCGACGTTCACCGAGATCAAGCGCGCCCGGCTGAAGGTCGACGGACGGCCCGCCGTGCAGATCCGCGGGACGGAGACGATCGACGGCCAGCCCCGGACGGTCCGCACGACGCACGTCTACGCGTTCGGCGCCGAGCTCGTCATCGACGCCTACGCGCCCGAGAAGGACTTCCGCCGGGTCGACAAGCAGGTCTTCATGCCGCTGCTCGCCGGGGTCAGGCTCCGCCGCCCGGCGACGCCGAAGCCCGCGGCGACGACGACGAGCGGCCAGGGGACGACCGGGACCGGTACGACCCCGGCCACCGGCACGGGCACCGGCGCCGCGAAGGCCGCCGGGTGAGCGGGCGGCGGGCGTTCGTCGTCGTCCTCGACGCCTGCGGCGCGGGGGAGCTCCCCGACTCCGCCGACTACGGGGACGCGGGCGCCGACACCCTCGTCCACGTCGCGCGCGCGGTCGGCGGGCTCGATCTGCCGGCGCTCGAGTCGCTCGGCCTCGGCATGGTGCGCCCGATCCTCGGCGTCGCGCCCGACCCGCCCGCGCCCGGGCTCCACGGCCGCGTGCACCCCGTCGGCCCCGGCAAGGACTCGACGACCGGCCACTGGGAGCTCATGGGGGTCGTGCCGCCCGCGCCGCTCCCGGTCTATCCGGAGGGCTTCCCGCCCGACGTCGTCGCGCGGGCCGAGGCGGCGACGGGGCGGACGTTCTGCTGCAACCGGCCCTACAGCGGCACCGCCGTCATCGACGACTACGGGGCGCACCACCTCGAGACCGGCGAGCTCATCCTCTACACCTCGCAGGACTCGGTCATGCAGATCGCGGCGCACGGCGAGGTGCTCGGGGAGGCGGCGCTCCACGACCTGTGCCGCACGCTCCGCGGCGTCATGACCGGCGAGCACGCCGTCGGACGGGTCATCGCCCGGCCGTTCGTCGGCTCGCCCGGCGCCTTCACCCGGACCACCGGCCGCCGCGACTTCGCCGTCGACCCGCCGGCGCCGTCCTACCTCGACGCGCTCCACGACGCGGGGGTCCCCGTCCACGCCGTCGGCAAGGTCGACGACCTCTTCGCGCACCACGGCATCAGCGAGAAGCACGCGGCCGGCGCCAACGCGCCCGCGATCGAGCACACGACCCGGCTCATGCGCGAGCTCGATCGCGGCCTCGTCTTCACGAACCTCATCGAGACCGACCAGCTCTACGGCCATCGCAAGGACACGATCGGCTTCGCGGACGCGCTCGGCCGCGTCGACGTCGCGGTCGCCGAGTGGCTCACGCTCCTGCGCGAGGGCGACCTGCTCGTCCTCACCGCCGACCACGGCGTCGACCCCGAGACCGCGCACTTCGACCACACCCGCGAGCACGCGTTCCTCCTCGCGCGCTTCGCGGGGGACGCCGGGCGCCGCCACGACGGGCCGATGGCCGACGTCGGCGCGAGCGTCCACGCCTGGCTCCGCGGGGGCCCCGCCGAGGGACTGCCGGGCACCTCGTTCTGCTCCTAGACTGGGCCGGGACATGCCGGAGCTCCCCGAGGTCGAGACGATCAGGCGCGGCCTCGAGCACCTCGTGGTCGGGCGGACGCTCGTCGCCCTCACCGTGCACGACGCCCGCTGGACCATGCCGCTGGATCCGCGCGTCGTCGAGGACGCCGTGGCCGGTCGCCGGATCGAGGCGCTCCGCCGCCGCGGCAAGTACCTCGACCTCGTGGTGGAGGACGACGTCCACCTGCTCATGCACCTGCGCATGACGGGGACGCTCCTGTACGACACCGACCCGGCACAGCCCCACCGCCGGGTGACGTTCACCTTCGACGACGGTCACGAGCTCGCCTTCTGCGACCCGCGGCGCTTCGGCACGGGGGAGCTGCTGCTCGGGCAGCCCGCCGTCGACGCCTTCTTCGCGACGCGTCTCGGGATCGAGCCGCTCGACGGGGCGCTCACCGGGCCGGCGCTGAAGGCGCTCGCCCGCGGCCGCCGCGCGCCGATCAAGGCCTTCCTGCTCGACCAGCGCCGCGTCGCCGGCGTCGGGAACATCTACGCGGATGAGGCGCTCTTCCGGGCGCGGATCCACCCGCTGCGCGAGGCGGGGTCGCTCACCGGCCCGCAGTACGACGCGCTGGCGGCCGCGGTGCGGGACGCGCTGACCGCCGGCCTGGACGCGGGCGGCGCGACGATCGACGACTTCCGCCACCCGGACGGGGTGTACGGCGGCTTCCAGCACGAGTTCCTCGTCCACCGCCGCGAGGGCGAGGCCTGCGGCGAGTGCGGGACCGTGATCGTGAAGTTCGTCGCGGCGGGACGCGGGACGTACGTCTGCCGCCGCTGCCAGCCGGTGCCGCGCGGGCGGCGGCGCGGACGCCCCGCGCCGGTCTGACTAGGCCGCGAGGGCGGCGAGGCGCCCGGCGCGGTCGGCGGCGACCGTCTGGTCGAAGCCGCCGATGAGCTCACCGTCGATGACGACCTGGGGGAAACTGAGCATCCCGGTCTTCTCGGCGAGCGCGCTGCGACCGTCCGCATCGCGTGCCAGATTGATCTCCTTGTAGGCGATGCCGCGCTTGGACAGCAGCATCTTGACCCGGCTGCAGTACGAGCACGGTTCGGTGGTGTAGACGATGACCTCTGCCATTACTTCACAAATGATAGCGACCCCCTGAGGGATGCCCGGCCCCGTGAAGACCGAGGCGATCGTGCTCCGTTCGCTCCGTTACGGCGAGGCCGACCGCATCCTGCACTGCTACACGCCGGGGCGCGGGCGCATCGGCGCGATCGCGAAGGGCGTGCGCAAGACGCGCAGCCGGTTCGGCGGCCGCCTGGAGCCGTTCTTCCGCCTGAACCTCGTCCTCCACCAGGGCCGGTCGGACCTCATGACGGTGACGAGCGCGGAAACCGTCAGCGCGTACTCGCACCTGCGGGTGGACGGGCCGGCGCTCGACAGCGCCGCCCGGGCCTGCGACGCCGTCGCCCGCCTCTTCGACACGACGGAGCCGAGCCCGCCCGTCTTCCACCTGCTCGCGAACGAGCTGCAGCTGCTCGACGCCGGGGCCGGCGGCGCCCCGGGCGTGACGTCCCAGGCGACCCACGAGAACCAGCTCGCCTTCCGCCTGAAGCTCCTGCTCGTCGCGGGCCTCGCGCCGCAGCTCTCCTCGTGCGCCTCGTGCGGGGAGGTCGACCACCTCGTCGGCTTCTCGGGCGCCGCCGGCGGCGTCGTCTGCACGGCCTGCGAGAGCGGGGCCTTCCGCCTGGACGCGGGGGCGCACGCCTTCCTCCAGGACGCGCTCGGGCGGCCCCTCGCCGAGGTCCCGACCGGCATCGACGTGCGCGCGCTACGGCAGGCCGAGCGCGCGATCACCGAGACGGTCGAGCACCACGTCGGCACGCATCTGCGGCGCGCGACCGCCGGGTAAGGTGGCTCGATGAGCACCTCGCGCCGTTGGGTCCAGGACTTCTCCGAGGGCTCGCGCGAGCAGCGGGACCTCCTCGGCGGCAAGGGGGCGAACGTCGCCGAGATGACCCGCATCCTCGGGGCCGACCGGGTCCCGGCGGGCTTCACGATCACGACCGCGGCGTGCGTCGCCTACATGGAGGGCGGCTCGACGGCCCCCGAGGGGATGGACGCGGAGGTCGCCGAGGCGCTCGCCCGCCTGGAGGCCCACGCCGGCAAGCGGCTGGGGGACGCCGCGGATCCGCTCCTGGTGTCGGTCCGGTCCGGCGCCCGCGAGTCGATGCCGGGGATGATGGACACGGTCCTCAACCTCGGCCTCAACGACGCCTCGGTCGGCGGCCTCGCCGAGCGGACCGGCAACGCGCGGTTCGCCTGGGACTCCTACCGGCGGTTCGTGCAGATGTACGGCAACGTCGTCCTCGGCATCGACTCAGACCGCTTCGAGGAGGCGATCGCGGCGGTCAAGGCCGCACGCGGGGTGGAGCTCGACACCGACCTCGACGCGGCCGCCCTCGAGGAGCTCACGCGCACCTTCCAGACCTTCTACGCCTTCCCGCAGGACCCGCACGCGCAGCTCGACGGGGCGATCCGGGCGGTCTTCGACTCCTGGATGGGCGACCGCGCCGTCACCTACCGCCGCCTGCACCGCATCCCCGACGACTGGGGCACCGCGGTGAACGTCCAGCAGATGGTCTTCGGGAACAAGGGCGACACCTCCGGCTCGGGCGTCGCCTTCAGCCGCGACGAGGTGACCGGCGAGGCCGAGCCGTCCGGCGACTTCCTCGTCAACGCCCAGGGCGAGGACGTCGTCAGCGGGGTCCGCAACACGCAGGACATCAGGGACCTGCGCACGGTCATGCCCGAGGCGCACGCGCAGCTCATGGAGATCCTGCGCACGCTCGAGGCGCACTACAAGGACATGCAGGACACGGAGTTCACCGTCGAGGAGGGGCGCCTCTACATGCTGCAGACGCGCTCGGCCAAACGCCCGGCGCAGGCGGCGGTGCGCTTCGCGGTCGACGCGGTGGCCGAGGGCCTGCTCACCGAGGCCGAGGCGCTCATGACGATCGACGCCGCGTCGGTCGAGACGCTCCTCTCGCCGCAGTTCGACCCGTCCGTCGACTACGCCGTCGTGGCGACCGGCATCGGCGCCTCACCCGGCGGCGCCAAGGGCGAGGTCGTCTTCAGCGCGGCCGCAGCGGTGGCCGCCCGGGCGGAGAAGCGCGACACGATCCTCGTGCGGCCGTTCACCGACGCCGGCGACGTCGCGGGCTTCGCGGCCGCGCGCGGCATCCTCACGTCGACCGGCGGCAAGGCGTCCCACGCGGCGCTCGTCGCGCGCGGCATGGGGCGGCCGGCGGTGACCGGCGCCTCGGCGCTGAAGATCGACGTGCGCGCCCGCGTCCTGCGCCTCCCCGACGGGAGCACCGTGGCGGAAGGCGGCTTCATCGCCATCAACGGGACGACCGGCGAGATCACGCTCGACGACGTGCCCGTCACGGCGCCCGGCGTGTCCGACGAGCTCGAGACCGTCCTGGGCTGGGCGGACGGCATCCGCCGGCTCGGGGTCCGCGCGAACGCCGACACCCCGGACGACGCGGCGCGGGCGGTCGAGCTCGGCGCCCAGGGCATCGGCCTCTGCCGCAGCGAGCACATGTTCCTCGGCGAGCGCCAGCCGCTCATGGCCGCGGTCATCCTCGCCGACGGCGAGCAGGAGCGGACCGCCGCCATCGAGCGCCTGCGCCCGCTGCAGGAGGACGACTACGAGCGGATCCTCGTCGCGCTCGACGGGCGGCCGCTCTGCGTCCGGCTGCTCGATCCGCCGCTGAACGAGTTCCTCCCGGAGCCGCACGAGCTGCCGGAGGGCTCGCCCGAGCGCGCCCGCGTCGAGTCGCTCCAGGAGGAGAACCCGATGCTCGGCACCCGCGGCGTGCGCCTGGGCATCCTCCAGCCCGAGCTCTACGAGATGCAGGTCCGGGCGCTCTTCCGGGCCGCCGCGCGCGTGCCCGGCGCGGACGTCGAGGTCATGATCCCGCTCGTCGACTACGAGCTCGAGCTCGACTTCATGGAGGACCTCGTCGCGCGCGTCGCCGACGAGGAGGGCGTCGTCCGCGGCCGGGATTACAAGTTCGGGTCGATGATCGAGCTCCCGCGGGCGTGCTTCCTCGCCGACCGCATCGCCCGCCACGCCGACTTCTTCTCCTTCGGGACGAACGACCTGACGCAGACCGGCCTGGGCTTCAGCCGCGAGGACATCGAGGCGCGGATCCTCGAGCGCTACATCGACGTGAAGATCCTCGACCGCTCGCCGTTCGAGACGATCGACACGCCGGGCGTCGCGCAGATGGTCCGGATGGGCGCGTGGCTCGGGCGCAAGACGAAGGTCGACCTGAAGCTCGGCGTCTGCGGCGAGCACGGGGGAGACCCCGACTCGATCGCGTTCTTCCACGACTCCGGGATCGACTACGTCTCCTGCTCCCCGCCGCGCGTGCCGGTCGCCCGCCTGGCCGCGGCGCAGGCGGCGATCGCGGACCGGCGGTTCTAGACGCTCCGGTGGCGGCGCCCTCCCGCCGCCCGGTGTGATCTGATGAGCCCCATGCGTTCGGGGCTGGCGATGCTGCTGATGACGTTCGGGCTCGCGGCGGGGATGGTCTCCCTCGCCGCCGCCCAGACCACGGCCCCGGCCCCGGCCCTGCCGCTGTCTGCGGCGCGCGCCGCGGCGGTGGGCCCGGTCATCGACTACGCCCAGGTCCTCGACGCCACGAAGCCCCTCCGCGCGAAGCTCGCCCGCTACGCCGGCGCCTGCCGCAGGCTGCCGGTCGGGGACACCTTCATCACGGCGTACCGCGCGCTCTGCCGGACCGAGGGCGACGCCTACACCGCCGGCCTCGTGCTGCCGACGTGCCGCAGCGCCGACCGCTGCCGCGCCCGCCTGACCCGGTACGCGGCCGATCTCGGCCTCCAGATGAACGCCTCGCGCCGCTTCAACCGCGTCCTCAAGACGACGGTGACGGACCCCGACTGCCGGCGTGCGCTGCGGCTACGCCAGGCGGTCCTGCTGACGGCCGCGCGGCTGCAGCGACAGGCCGCCGCCGTCGTGAAGCTCATCGGCGGGGACCCCAGGAAGCTCGGCGCCGCGGTCGGGAAGTTCTACGCGATCGACCGCTCGGCCCTGCTCGACCACCGCGGCCGGCTGGACACCTTCCGCGCCGCGTGTCAGTGAGGCGGGCGGGTCAGCGCCAGGCGCGCACGTAGTCGACCTGGGTGGTCGCCGGGAGCGGCGTGGTCGCCGGGTCGAACGCGTTGCCTCCGATGCCGAGGGCCTGCGTCAGCACGATCATGAACGGCTGATCGAACGGCTGGGCGCCGGTGAGCGGCGCCGCCGGGTGCCAGGAGTCGACGAGGCACGTCGTGCCGTCGTAGACGATCCGGATCGACGTCGGCGTCCACTCGACCGCGTAGGTGTGGAAGGCCGCGAGGTCGGTGATCAGGCAGGCGGTGTTCGTGACGTTCGGATCCGGCGACGCGGGTGCGTAGTGGATGTACGGCACGGCGCGGTCGGGGTAGCGGCTGAACATCTCGGCGATGTCGATCTCGCCGGAGAGCGGCCACGCCCCGTAGCGGGCCGGATCGGACGGGTAGAGCCAGAGCGCGCTCTGCAGCCCGGCTGCCGTGGCGGCGCTGACGCGGGCGCGGACCTCGAAGCGCCCGTAGGCCTGCGCGAACCGGTCCCAGGTCGAGACCATGCCGCTCGTGTAGGACGTCGTGAACGCGCCGTTCGGGTCCTGGCAGGTGAAGGGGGCCGGTTCCCGGCGGGCGGTCAGGCTCAGGACCCCTCCGCCGACCGCGACGTTGTCCGGGCTGTCGACGAAGCACGCCGTGAGCCCGCTCGTGTATCCGCTGGTCGCGGTCTGCTGCGCGATCCAGCGGGACGGGTCGAGCGTCGTGCCGTCGAACTCCTCGTCGAACGAGCAGCGCCAGCTCGTCCCGTCGCCCTTGGCGAGGTCCGTGCACTGCGGGGCGGGCGGCTGGCGGACCCCGCTCGGCTCGGCGGCGGGCGTCCGGGCGAGGTCCGAGGTGGGGGCGGTGGCTGTGGACAGGGTGGACGGCGCGGGCCGTGCCGTCGTGGGCGTCGCCCCCTTGGGGCGGGCGAGCGTGATGGGGGAGTGCGGCCTCACGCCGTGGGTGTGCGGCCTCACGCGCGACCTGACCGCATGGTGTGTCCGGGTGTGGTGTCGAGCCGTCCGCGGCCGCTTCGCATCCGCGGGCGGCGCGAGCAGGCCGGTGACGGAGAGGGTGGTGAGCAGCAGGGCGACGGAGCGGAGCATGGGAGGACACCGCGGCGAGCGCACGTGCTCCGCAGGGGTGTCCCGGTGATCGCCCGGTCATGTGCCTTCTGGATACGAGATCCGTCCGGGGCGCCGTCGCGGCGCGACGCGCGGAACGGAGCCACCCGTCACGGGCGCGTCCGCCCCGCACGCGGGTCAGTCGACGTGCAGGACGGCCTTGCCCGTGATCGTGCGGTCCATGATGCCGGTGAGCGCGGCCCCCGCGTCGCTCCAGGATCCCTCGTGGGTGATCTGCGGATCCAGGTGCCCCGCCGCGACGAGGTCGAGGAGGACGCCGAGATCGCGCGTCCCCGAACGCTCCCGCGCGAGCTCGTTGAAGACCATGAAGCCGTAGAGGCGGGCGCCGGGGGCGCGGCCGAAGAGCGCGCGCGTCTCGTACTGCACCGGCTCGGCCACGGTGTTGGCGAAGGAGACGACCGTCCCGTACGGCGCGACGTGCTCGAGGGCGGCGCCGAGCGTCGGGCCGCCGACGCCGTCGGTGATGACGTCGTACTCGCGCTCGATCGCGGTGACGACGTCGTCGGCGCCGAGGGCCTCGAGCTCGCCGGCGACCGCGATGTCGCGCACGAGGGCGGTCACGTGGGCGCCGGACCGGTGCGCGAGCTGGATCGCGATCCGCCCGACGCCGCCGGTCGCCGCGGTGACGAGGACGCGCCGGCCGAGGACGAGCCCGGAGACCTTGAGGGCGTGGAGGGCCGTGAGGCCGGCGACGGGGAGCGCGGCGGCCTGGGCGTCGGTGACGCCGTCGGGGATCGGGGCGAGGATCTCGGTCGGCACGGCGACACGCTCGGCCCAGGCGGTGTTCGAGACGAGCCCGACGACGCGCGTGCCCTCCGGAGGCCCGCTGCCGTCCGCGGCGGCCGTCTCGACCACTCCGACGACGTCCCAGCCGTTCTGGCTGCCCGGCGCCATCGTGGGCAGGCGCTTGATCTCGCCGCGGTTGAGGGAGAAGGCGGTCGTCCGGACGAGCGCCTGGGACGGGAGGGGCCGCGGGTCCGGCACCTCGGTGAGGGCGATGTGCGGGGCGTCGGCGGTGACGGTCAGGGCGCGCATCGGGTCACCGTAGCGCCGCGGCATGAGACACCTGCCGCCCTTGAGGCATGATGGAGGCATGGACCCGCACGCCCACCCCGGCCCCGTGGCCGTCGCCTACGCGGCGCGGCGCCAGGCGTGGGAGGAGACGCACCTCTCGACGCTCGCGGCCCGGTCCTATCCGGCGCGCCGCGCGCTCCCCGAGGACGACTGCGGCCTGCGCACGCCGCTGCAGCGTGACCGCGACCGGATCGTCCACAGCAAGGCGTTCCGGCGGCTGAAGCACAAGACGCAGGTCTTCGTGGCGCCCGAGGGGGACCACTACCGCACGCGCCTGACCCACACGATCGAGGTGACGCAGATCTCGCGGACCGTCGCGCGGGCGCTGGACCTCAACGAGGACCTCGTCGAGGCGATCGGGCTCGGTCACGACCTCGGGCACGCGCCGTTCGGCCACATCGGCGAGGAGTTCCTCGACGAGGCGCTGCGGGAGCGCTTCGGGCGGTCCTTCCGCCACTACGAGCACTCCCTGCGGGTCGTGGACGTCCTCGAGCGCGAGGGGCAGGGACTCAACCTCACCGACGACGTCCGTGACGGCATCCTCTGCCACTCGGGGCGCGCTCCCCAGCCGCGGACGCTCGAGGGCCGGATCGTGCGCATCGTCGACCGCGTCGCGTACATCAACCACGACATCGACGACGCGATCCGCGCCGGCGTCCTCGCCGAGTCCGACCTCCCGGCCGAACCGCTGCGGATCCTCGGCGAGACCGGGTCGACCCGGATCGACCGGCTCGTCCACGACCTCGTGGAGGCCTCGTCGGTGGCGGGCGACATCCTCCAAGGCGCCGAGGCCGGCGGCGCGATGGACGCCCTGCGGACGTTCATGTTCGACCGGGTCTACCTGGGGAACACGGCCGTGCGCGAGCACGAGAAGATCCGCGCGGTCATCCGCACCCTCTTCGACCACTACGCGTCGCTGCCGGACGGGCCGCCGGACGGCGGCGGGGCGCCCGGCGCGGACGACGCCCAGCGCATCACCGACTACCTCGCCGGGATGACCGACCGCTACTGCATCCGGACGTTCGAGTCACTCGCCGTACCCGACGGGTTCGTCGGCTGACCGCGGGGTACTCTGGACCGCCGATGGCCCGCTACACCGCCGACAGCAAGGAGAAGGTCAAGGACGCCGTCGACATGCTCGCGCTCGTCGGGCAGTACTCGGACCTGCGCAAGGCCGGCCCGGTGAACTACAAGGGCCTGTGCCCGTTCCACGACGAGCGCACGCCGTCGTTCAACGTCAACGTCGACGAGAGGTTCTTCAAGTGCTTCGGCTGTGGCGAGGGCGGGGACGCGCTGAGCTTCGTCCAGAAGAAGGAGGGCCTGGACTTCATCGGGGCGCTCGAGTACCTCGCCGAGCGCTTCGGCGTCGAGCTCGAGCTCGAGGACGAGGACCCCGTCGCGGCCCGCCGGCGCATGCAGCAGGCGCGCCTGACCGAGCTGCTGCGCCGGACCGCCGACTTCTACGTCCGCAACCTGTGGGAGTCGCGCGAGGCAGCACATGCGCGGGCCTACCTCGCCGAGCGGGGGCTCGACGAGCAACTGCTGCGCGAGTTCCGCGTCGGCTACGCGCCGCGCAAGTGGGACGCCGTCCTCATCCCGTCGCGCAAGGCGGGCTACTCCGAGCAGGAGCTGCTCGACGCCGGCCTCGTCATCCGCTCGCAGCAGGGCGGGCGGCCCTACGACCGCTTCCGCGCACGCATCACCTTCCCGCTCTGCGACCGCCGCGGGCACGTCATGGGCTTCGGCGCGCGGCGGCTGGCCGACGACGACAAGGGCCCGAAGTACCTCAACTCGAACGACGGGCCGGTCTTCTCGAAGGGGAAGAACGTCTACGCCTCGGACATCGCCCGCGTGCACGCGACGAAGGCGGGCACGGTCATCCTCGCCGAGGGCTACACCGACGTCATCGCCCTGCACCAGGCCGGGCTACGGAACACCGTCGGCCTGATGGGCACGTCGCTGACGACCGACCAGGTCATGGAGCTCGCGCGGCTCGCGCCGACCGTCCTGCTCGCGCTCGACGCGGACAGCGCCGGTCAGGAGGCGATGCTCCGCGCGGCGCGCGTGGCGGCGGGGCGCAAGCTGTCGCTCCGCGTGATCCCGTTGCCGACGGGGATGGACCCGGCCGACCTCGTCCAGGCACAGGGGCCGGAGAAGATGCGCGAGCTCGCCGCCGCGAGCCTCCCGTTCGTGAGCTTCCGCGTGCGCCGGGTGCTCGACACGGCCGACCTGACGACCGCCGAGGGCAAGGACGCGGCCATCGACGAGCTGCGGCCGGTCTTCGCGGACATCCCGCCGAGCGCGCTGCGCGAGGAGCTGGCGCGCCTCGTGGCCGACCGGACCGACCTGCAGCCGACGCTCGTCGCCTCGTGGCTCGCGGGGCCGGCGCGGCGGGCGCCCGCGCCGGGCGGCGGGGAGCGACGGGCGGCGCCCGTGCTGCCGCAGCGGCGGGCCACGCCCGTGGTGGCGCCGCCGGGCGCCGCCCCGGCCCCTCCGCGGGCCGCCCCGGCCGCCCAGGCGCCGGCCGCCCCCGCTCGGACGGTCGCACCGGCGCGCACCACGCCGCCGCCGGCCGACGGGGAGGGCTGGGAGGGGATGGACCTGCTCGAGCCCGACCCCGACACGCTCGACCCGGGGACGGGGGAGGGGCCGTTCGGGCCGGCAGCGCCGGCCGTGCTGCCCTCGTCGTCCGGGTCGACGGGCGCGGGGGCTCCGGGGGGCCCCGCGAGTCCGGCACCGCCGGCCGCTGCGCCGCCCGCGCCTCCTCCGCCGGCCCCCGCGCCGTCGGGTCCGCATGCCCGCACCGAGCGCGCGCTCCTCATCCAGGTTGTCGCCCGGCCGGACATCGGACGCGCGGCGCTGCGTGAGATCGGCGGTGCGGACGCGTTCACATCGGACCTGCACCGCCGGGTCGTCACGCTCCTGCTGTCCCACGACGGCCCGCCGTCGGCGCATCTGCCCGCCGACGACCCGGAGCTCGCCTCGCTCATGGCCGGCCTCGTCGTCCGCGCCGGCGAGCAGGTGTCCGACGCCGTTACCCTCGAGGCCGAGGTCCTCAAGCTGCGCCTCGCGATGGTCGAGCGCCAGATGAAGCAGGCCCGGGCGAACGGCTCCTCCGAGGTGCCGGCCCTCGCTCGCGAGCGACAGACCCTCCAGCAGGCCTACCACGCGGCGATGGCGAAGCACATGGAGAGCGACGCGTAGGACGAGGTGGGCGGGTGATTCCGTCCGGTATACGAACTAGTGTTCGTATGAATGGAGCGTCGGGTGCTCGAAGATCTGATCGCCGAGGGGCTGAGCGTCCGCGAGATCGGCGACCGCCTCGGTCGCACCCACGCCTCGGTCCGGTACTGGATGGCGAAACACGGGCTCGTGACGCCGCGCGGCTCCCTCTGGCGGGCCAGCCACGCGGCGCGCCAAGAGGTCGCCTCCACGCGCCGTGGCGTCTGCCCGCGTCACGGCGAGGTCCGCTTCGTCCGGCGGGACACAGGGTTCCGGTGCGAGCAATGCCGCTCCGAAGCGGTGACGAAGCGCCGCCGTGACCTGAAGCGCCGACTCGTCGAGGAGGCCGGCGGCCGCTGCGTCGCCTGTGGCTACGACCGCTGCATCGCCGCCCTTCACTTCCACCACCTCGATCCCGCGACGAAGTTGTTCGCCGTGGCCGGCGCCGGCATCACCCGCTCGCTCGCCGCGTCCCGCGCCGAGGCGGCCAAGTGCATCCTCCTTTGCGCGAACTGCCACGCGGAGGTCGAAGCGGGTGCCCGTGAGGTACCCTTCACCGGCGCCTGACGGTTTGTGGCGCCGAAGCCGATCCGGGGTAGCTCAACGGCAGAGCTCTCGACTGTTAATCGAGCGGTTGTGGGTTCGAATCCCACCCCCGGAGCCTGATGCACACGACGCCGCCCCACGGGGCGGCGTCGGTCGTTCACGGGCGGACCGGACGGGTGTCGCTCCGGCTGGGCGCGGCGGAGCGTTCATCGATACCGTCATGCGGATGCAGAGTCAGGACCGGGCCGGGATGGCCCGACGCGGCGGGGGCCGGGGGATGCGGGGCGTGCTGGGGGCCGTGGTCGCCTGTGTGGCGATGCTCGCGGTGCCCGCGGCTGCTTCGGCGGCGACGGTGGCCTTCGGCGGCGGGACCGTCACCACCACTTACGGCGAGGGCAACTCGGGTCAGGTCGCCGTGAGCCTCCCCTACACGGTGGCCTGCGGTCTGGCCGAGTTCAGCAACCCCTCGGTCGACGTGGTGCTGACGGCCGGAACGGCGACGCCGAACACCGACTACACGTCCGACGGCGCGCAGACGAGCGCGTTCTCGTGCGTGGCCGGGCTCGGGGGTGGCTCGGCGTCGGCGACAACGAAGATCACGGGCGACACGCTCGACGAGCCCGACGAGACCTTCACGGTGAAGCTCGTCGACTCGGCCAACCCGGCGACCGTGTTCGACAGCCGCACCATCACGATCACCGACGACGACGCTCCGCCGGCGATCTCGGTGGGGGACGCCCCCGCCGTCATCGAGGGCACGGGCACCGCCGGGCCGGGGCTCGTGTTCCCGGTCACCCTCAGCGGTCCCTCAGGTAAGGCGATCTCGGTCCCGTACGCGACCTCCGACGGCTCGGCGGCGGCGGGCGTGGACTACACGGCCACCTCGGGCACGCTCACCATCCCCGCCGGCCGCATGACCGGCACGATCACCGTCCCGGTCGCGGCCGACGCGGTCGACGAGGACGACGAGGACGTCAACCTCACGCTCGGCACGCCCACGAACGCGACTGCCGGCACCACGACCGCGAAGGGCGCGATCACCGACGACGACACCGCCACGATCACGCTCAGCGGCGCCGCGATCCTCGAGGGTGGCGCGGGCACCACCACGACGACGAATGCGATCGTCAACCTCTCCACAACGAGCGCGAAGCCCGTGTCCGTCTCCTACACGACCGCGGATGGGACCGCGACAGCCGGCTCGGACTACACCGCCGCCGTTGGCACCGCGACCGTGCCCGCCGGCTCCCGCACGGTCGCGATCCCGGTGACGATCACCGGCGACGCCGATGTCGAGCCGGGCGAGACGATCACGGTGAGAATCAAGGACCCCGTGAACGCCGCGATCGCCCCCGGCGGCGACACGGCGACGATCACGATCCGCAACGACGACGTGGCCCTGACGACGACCCCGCTCCCCGGCGGCATCCTGGCGGGTGCGAAGCCCGGGACCGGCACCCCGCTCCCGACGACCGCGCCGGCCGTCGACGCCCCGATCACGCTCAGCAGGCTCACCTTCAACCGCAGGCGGCGGACGCTGCGCTTCGACGTCCGCTGCCCCGAAGCGGGCGGGGCGTGCAAGGGCACGGTGACGGTCTTCACCGTTCCGAACCGCAGGTCGAAGGTGAAGGCGCTGCGCAAGGAGCAACAACTCGCCTCCAAGCGGTTCTCGATCACCGCGGCGGGCACGCTGACCGCGAGCGTGAGGTTGTCGAAGAAGGCCAAGGGCTGGCTGCGCACCGCCAGGACCATCAAGGTCGTCGCCTACGCCGTCGCCAGCAGCCCCCAGGGCGGCGTCTCGACGGCGAAGGTGAAGGGCACGCTCAGGCGCTGAGCGCCCCGGGTTCGCCGGGTCGGGGCGGGACCCGGCCCGAGGCCGCCCGCGGGCTGGGCGCGAGGTGTGACCGCTGAGGTGGGCTGAGCACGCGTTTGCGGATGCACCTCGCGGGGCCTTACGAACGGGTCGCTCAGCGACCCCTTCGTCGGGCGCTCCTGCCCGTCGGTCCGCGGCGACTCGCGTCCGCCGTCTTCAGCCGCCGCAGGCGCCAAGCCCGCGCCCGCCACGTCCGTCGGCCCCGAAACGACGAGAGCCCCGCGGTCGCGGGGCTCTCGGCCAGATCTGTCGTCTTCGGCCCGCGGGCCGCACTCGCTAGCGGGCGGTGCGTCCCGTCCGGCGCCGGACGACGCCGCTGGCCATGAACCCGACCCCGCCGAGGAGGACGGCGAGAAGGACCCACGGCGTTGCACCCGACGAGCCGCCGCCGTCCGTCGTGATCGACGCGGCCGGTTTGAACGTGACGGCGTCGACGGCGGACTGCGTCTTCGTCTGCCCGAGGAGGATGCGCTCGAGGCGCAGCTTCCCGGACGGGGAGTTCACGTCACCGACGGTCAGGACGTGCAGCTTCTTGAAGGCGTCGACGAAGGACTTCTTGACGTCGCTGCGCTCGACGTAGGCGAGCGGGATGCCCGTCGACTGCAGACCCGAGGCGAGGCCCTTGAGGAAGGTGACCTCGCTCTTGGGGAGCCCGGCCGTGCGGGTGAGCACCACGCGCAGGACCGGCACGAGCGTGACGCCCGGTCCGAGGAGCGCGGGGAACGCCCGCTGGACGGCGCTCGTCGGGTTGACGAGCTGGGCGCCGAAGCTCTGCCCGGCGGGCTTGCCGAGCCCGTCGGCGGACAGGAGCTTGAGAACCGGGGACGCGACAAAGCTCGCGAAGCGCGCCTTCGTGACGACCTCATCGATCGTCGCGAGGAGACCCGCCTGCCCGATCGCCGACTGCACGTCGGCGTGGAGCTTCGTGCCGGGCTTGCCGAACGACAGGAACGCGACGCGGTTGGCCGGGGGGCCGGACGCGCCGCCTGCCCCGGAGCCGCCCGACGTGCCGGTGGCGCCGCCCGTGGGCGTGGAGCCCGAGCCGGTCTTGTCGCCGGGGAGTCCCGAGCCCGAGCCCGAGGAGGGGGACACCGCGGACGGACTCGTCGTCTTCGTGGTGGTACCGGTCGTCGCCGGAGTCGGCGGCGACCCTGCCCCGCCGACCGTGCCCTGGACCGTCACGACCGGGGTCGTGACCGTCGCCTGGCCCGTCACGGTGGCGGTCGGCGTCGTCGCGACGGTGGTCGTCGTGTATTGGTCGCTCGCCGCGTCGCGCGGGGTCGATGCCGCGAACGCGACGCCACCTCCGAGCAGACCACTGAAGCCCAGCGCAACCAGCACCTTCACCCTACGCATACGTACCCCCTGAGTGTGTTCCCGGGCGGGAGTGTACCTATGGCGCCGGGCGTCGAACAAACGCGGGCCAAAGTCTGCAGGTTTGGTGCGAGCGCGCGAACGACCCGCGCGCGTCGCCGTCAGGGTCGCTGCGTCACGAATCCGCCGGGCAGCGGCATACGCGGGTTCAGGGCGAGGGCCCGCCGCATCTGCGCCCGCGCGGCGCTGCGGGCCCCGAGCCGGAGCAGCAGCACCGCGTCGTCGCGACGGAGCGCCCAGTCGTTCGGCGCCGTCCGCAGCGCGGTCTCGATGTCGCGCTGCGCACCCGCAAGGTCGCCCGAGCGCAGCGCCACGATGGCCTGCGTGCGCCGGGCGTCGACGTCCACCATCGGCCCGGAGGCCGACGCCGCGAGGCGCGCGGCATCGACGAGGCGGCCGCTCGCGACCGCGTCCTGGGCCTGATGCAGGTGACGGGCCTCGCGCCAGTTCCCCGCGAGCCAGACGGCGGCCACGAGGCACGCCAGGGCCAGGGGAATCCGGAGACGGGTCACGCCGAGAGCCGCGATGGCCCGCAGCCTAATGGAACGGGGGCTTCCGGGTCCCGCCTCCTTTACGCTGCCTGCCGTGCCGAGCACGACCGAGACCACGCTGGCGCGGACCCGCCTCCCCGCGCTCACGCCGTGGCTCGCGCGCGGCGCAAAGCTCGGCGGTCCGGTCCTGTCGGTCCTGCCCGCTGCCCTCATCGTGCTCGCGGCTTCACGCTCGGGCGGGTACTTCGCCGAGGACTACCTCCTCGTCGGGGCGCTGGCCTTCGGCGCGTCCGCGGTCGCGATCTCGCTCGCGGACCCGCAATGGCGCCCGACGCAGCTCGCCCTCGTCACCCTCGCGGCCCTCGTGGCCCTCGCCGCGTGGACGGGGCTGTCGGCGGGCTGGTCGCCGGACCCGGAGGGCGCGCGGCTGGCGATGGCCCGGACCCTCGGCTACGTCGCCGCCTTCGGCCTCGCGGTGCTGGCGGTCGGCGACGGGCGGCACGCGAGACTCGTGCTCCGCCTGCTCGTGGCCGCGCTCGTCGGCATCGCGGTCGTCGCGCTGCTCGGGCGCCTGCGCGCCGACCTCTTCGCCACCGACTCGGCCGTCTCCTCACCCGCGCCCGGGCGGCTCGGCTCCGTCATCACCTACTGGAACGGCCTCGGCGCCGTCGCGGCGATGGCGGTGATGGGGGCCATCGGCCTGGCCGGCGACGCGCGGGAGGCGGCCGCGGTCCGTGTCCTCGCCGCCGCCGGCGGCGTGATCGCCACCTGCACGCTCTACCTGACGCTCTCGCGCGGCACCGGCCTCGCCCTGGCTGCGGGCGTCCTCGTCGTCCTGGGCCTGTCGCCTCGTCGCGGCCGCCTCGGCCTGGCGACGGTGCTCATCCTCGGCGGCGGTCTGGCCGGCATCCTCATCCTGCGCCACCACCCGATCCTCGTGGACGCCCCCGGCACGGCGGCGGCGCGCCGGCACGAGGGCGGAACGGTCCTGTTGTGGATCTGCCTCATCGCGGCGGCGGCCGGCGCGACCCAGCTCGCGCTCGGGCGCCTGCGACTCCGCCGGCCCGCGACCTCGGCCGACGCGCCCCCGCGCGTCGGCCCCCACGCACTGGTCGGCGGCGCGGTCGCGGTCGCGGTGCTGCTCACCCTCGTCGGGACCTACGCGGCCGTCGGCGACCGCGTCGAGGGCCGCGCCAACGACAGCACGGGCGGGGTGCGGTCGTTCGTGAACCGGCAGTACGAGTCCTTCATGAACCCCATCGCGGCGCCGGCGGCCGGGCAGGCGCGCCTGGACAGCGTGCAGTCCAGCCGCTCGGACGCCTATCGCGTCGCGCTCGACGGGTTCCGGGCCCATCCGCTCGCCGGGGACGGCGCCGCCGGCTTCCGCGTGCGCTGGTTCCGTGAACGGCGCGGCTACGAGGACCTGCGCAACGCGCATTCGCTCGAGCTCGAGACGCTGTCCGAGCTCGGCATCGTCGGAGCCGGCATCCTGCTGACGCTCATCGGCTGCCTCCTCAGCGGGATGCGGGCGCTCCTCCGGCGGCGCGGCACGGTCACGCGGTCCCAGGGAGCCGCGGCCGGCGGCATCGTCGTCGTGTGGCTCGTGCATTCCGCACTCGACTGGGACTGGCAGCAGGCGGCGGTCACGCTGCCCGCGCTCACGGCGGGGGCCCTGCTGATGGCGCCGGACCGCATGCACGCCACGTCATCGGGCCGGCGGCGCCGCCGGCGCCGCCGGTCCGGCGTGGGGGCAGGGGCGGTCCGGTGATCACCCGCCTGCAGCGCCTCGCCTACCGCGCCGCCTTCCAGGTCATGCGGGTGTGGTGGTTCGTCGTCCGGCCCCACACGCACGGCGTGAAGCTCGTGGTCTGGGCGGGCGACGAGGTCCTCTTCGTCCGCCACACCTACGGCAATCGGCGCACCTGGGAGCTCCCGGGGGGCGGGCGCCATCGCGGGGAGAGCCCCGAGGCCGCTGCCACCCGGGAGGCCCGTGAGGAGCTGGGCCTCGTGCTCGAACGTTGGGCGGGCATCGGCGTCATCGAGGACCGGCAGCATGCCACGGCGCACCTCACATGCCTGGCGACGCGGTACGACGGGACGCCGCTGCGGCTGAGCCGCGCCGAGCTGTCCGAGGCGGCCTGGCACCAACCGTCGGACCCGCCGCAACCGCTCGGTCGTCACGCCGCGCAGGCGATGGCGCTCCCGGGCTTCGCGGCGAGTGCCCGATGACCGCCCGCGCACCCCGGCCGCGGCGTCTCGTCGCGGTCCTCGTCCTCCTCGCCGCCGCGCTCGCGGCCGCGGGGTGCGGCAGTGGCGGTATCGGGCGCGAGCAGCAGGCCCAGCAGGACGCGCTGCAGTACGAGCAGCAGATCGGGCAGATCAACACCGCGGCGGCCGTCCCCGCCGTCTCGGCGCAGGACACGCGCGACCGGCTCGCCGCGACCGTCAAGCGCTACGCCGCGCTGCACCCGCCGACTTTCCTGCGCACGCTGCACCGCCGGATCCTCCGGGCGCTGCGCGACGAGCTTCGCAGCGTGAAGGGCGGACTGCGGGCGACGGCGGCGGGTGACGGGGCGGGTATTGGCAGGGCGCAGGTGGCGAACGCGCGCTCACGCGCAGGGGTCACCCGCCTGCTCGGGCAGATCGCGGCGCGCATCGGGCGCTGCCGGACGTCGCTGCCGGCTTGTGTGCCCGCGTCGCCATCCACGGGGAGCGGCTGACGTGCGCGTCGTCATCGACGGGCTGTCCATCCTCCCCGGCAGCAACCAGATCGTCATCGAGCATCTGCTCCGTGCCTGGGTGGACGCTCATCCCGGCGATGAGCTGCACCTGCTCATCGGCCCCGACGCCGGCCTCACGGTCCCGGACGGGGTGGGGACGCGGACGATCGACCTCGGCCGGCGTCGCTACCTCGGCCGCCTCCGTGCGCAGGCCACCGTCGTCCCCCGGCTCTGCCGCACGGTGGGCGCGGACGTCATGCTCGGCACGATCCCGAGCACCACCGTGACCCGCCTGCCGTGTCCGCGCGCCGTCATCGCCTGGGACCTCCGGCACGAGCTCCGCCCGGACCAGTTCTCGACGGCGGCGAGGCGGCTGCGGAAGGTGAGCTACGACATCGGGTTCCGCCAGGCCGACGCGATCATCACGATCTCCGAGCGGACGCGTGACGACCTGCTGCGCTCCCGGCCATGGCTCGCCAGGCGCATCGTGCGGGCGGCGCAGCTCGGCAGCGACCACGCCGACAGCTGGCCGAGGACGGTGCCGGAGACGCCCTACGCGCTGACCTTCGGCCAGTGGAGCAACAAGAACGTGGGACTCGTCGTGGACGCCTGGGAGCTGTTGCGCGAGCGAGGTCCGTTGCGCCCGCTGTCGGTCGTCGGGCTCGGCACGACGGCTCGCGAGGCGCTGGCCGCGGACATCGCCCGTCGCGGCCTCGACGACGTCGTCCGGTTGCAGCCGTGGCTCACCGATCAGGAGTTCCGCGCGTGCTTCGCCTCGGCCGGCCTCATCGTCTTTCCGTCGGACTTCGAGGGGTTCGGCCTTCCGGCGGCGGAGGCGATGCGGCTCGGGATCCCGCTCGTCATCACGCCGGAGCCGGCGCTCCTCGAGGTCACGGACGGCCACGCGGTCGTGACGGCCGACTGGACGACCCGAGCGCTGGCAGACGCGGTCGTTGCCGCGGGCGCAACGGACGATGCCGCCCTCGCCGCCGCGCGTGAGCGAGCAGCGCACTTCACGTGGCGGCGTACGGCCGAGGCGACGCGCGAGACGCTCGCCGAGGCGGTCAGGCGGGTGCGGCCCGCACGACGATCGCGACCGACGTGAGGGTGTAGGAGGCGAAGAGGAACCGCAGCACCGGCTCGTCGGCGTAGGGAGGGACGTCGACGTAGTGGTCGAGCAGGCCCGCACCGGGATCGAGCTCGAACGCGGCGACTTCGTGCCCGGCCCGCTCGAGACGATCCTTCAGGGCATGGAGGTCGCGCCTGCGGTAGATGACCGTGGGACCCGACTCGACCGTGTCCCCGTCGGAGTGCAGGTTGAACTCGGTCGTGTGGACCGCGTATCCGCCCGGCTTCAGCGTCGCGACCGACGCCTCGATGAACTCGATGCCCGCGTCGAGAGACCCCAGATGCTCGAGCGAGCAGATCGACCAGCAGAAGTCGAAGCCCTCGAGGTCGCCGGGGATCGCCCGCATGTCGACAGGGCGCCACGAGACGAGCTCGCGGAAGGTGGTGCGCTCGCACACCGCAGGCCGCAGAAGGCCCTCGACGCCGGCGGCGTGCTGGTCGGAGCGGACCCAGCCCCGGGCCTCGCGGGCGTCGGGTGCGAGGTCCGTAGCGACGACCTCCACCCCCGCGCCCGCGAAGCCGGACACGAGCGGCTCGCGCCCCACCCCGAAGCCGAGCGCCCGGCGGCCGGGCTCCAGCATGCCGAGTGCCTCGAGCACCGTCCCGACGTAGGCGAACTCCCAGGTCTTGCGGTGCGCGAGGGGCGGTTCGCCCAGGCGCGCGCACCACGCCGCGAACCAGGGCTCCCGCAACTGCGCCTGGGTGCAGATCCGTGACCGCACGTCCGGAGGGAACCGGTCGTCGGCAGCCACTTCCGGGAGGCTGGACGGCCCCGGCTCGAGCGCGAGCTCGAGGTCGGCGACTCGCTTGGCCAGCAGGGCCTGGTTGGCCTTCATCTGGCCCAGCCCGCGGACGATCGCGCGCTGGCGGGTGATGCCCTTGCGCGTCGACTCCGGGCAGCCGCTCAAACACGGTACGCAGCACATCCAACCCCCCGTCGGCCCTGTTGACCTCGCTCTGCGGTGGGCAAGCTAGCAGAGGCCTCCGGTGGGTTCGGGTCAGCTGCGGCCCGAGATGCCAACGGTCCGGTGCGGTATCCGGGTCAGCCGATGAGCTCGACCCGGTAGATGGAGAGAATCGCAGGGTGCCCGAGCGGGTCGCGCCTCCGCAGCGAGAACCCGCGGGCATCGACGGCGCCCTGCAGCGAGCATCCGCCCGGTGCGATGCATCGCAATCGCCACGCGACCCGCCGCGTGTCCGGCGGGAGTCTGAACCGTTCGGGCGTTGGCGTCGACCGCGCGTCAGGGTTGCCGGTGGATGCGAGCGCGGCCACGAGCGAGCCACCGCGACGTCGCACGAGCCTGAGACCGTGGCAGCTGCTCGCCATGCAATCGGCGATCGGAGCCGTGACCGTGCCGTGGGTCCGTGACGAGCCATAGAGGCCGACGGCCCAGTCACGCGGACGGGCGAGGAAGCCGCGGAACATCGCCGTCAAGGATCTGGTCCCTCGGGGCAGCCGCAGAGTGAGCGCCGCCTCGCTGCCCGAACGCAGCACGGCCAGCCCTGGATACGCCCAGAGCGAAAGCCCGTCGTCCTGCCAGACGGCGCTCCCGGAGCAGCCACGAGTGGCCACGATCGGCGCTGTCGCCGTCGAGGTCGGGCTCCAACCGTCCCCCGCCCGGAGCAGGCGCCAGCGCGCCGCGCCCACATCGGTCGAGCCGGGACCGCAGTCCGTCCCGGGGTCGGTGGCGGACCCGGGGACAGCCGGGTCCGAGCCGCTCTGGGTCAGCCAAGCACGGAGATCGGCAACGCGCCGGTCAAGAGCCCCTCGACGCACTGGGCTGTGTATCCACGGGACGGCATCGGCCGTACCTGCGCGTGCCCCGGGCAGGACTGCCACGTCGGCGGTCGGTACCCGCTGGGCGAACGATCGCAGCTGGCCCGCCCCGACGACGGGATCGTTCGAGGCAGCCGTCGCGAAGACTCGAACCCGCCGGCCCGATCCCCACAGGCGAGTCGGAGACCAGGCCCGGAGCGTGGCCGGGCTCGTCCCGAACGCCGCGCGGATGGCGGCGCTCCCAGCGGGGGTCGATGTCGGCAGCAGAGAAGGCAGGTCGAGCGGTGCGGCCGCCAGCACGGCACACGTCAACGTCGGCCGCTCGATCGCGAGGAGCGCCGCGAGATGGCCCCCCGCCGATTCGCCGTACGTGCAGACCGGGCCCGGAAACGCCCGGTGGATCTCGTCGTAGTAAGCGACCACGTCCCGCAGCATCGGACGAGGGTCGACGCTCCCGTCGGGCCTCGGGCCGCCCGCGTAGTTCGCGTCGACGACGCGCCATCCCAGGTCACGGAACGACAGTGATACCGCCGCCATCTGACGTCTCGCGTCGGCACGTGCGGCGCGCCAGCCGCCACCGTGGAGGACGAGCACCGTGCCTCGCGGCCGGCCGGTCGGCTCGTAGATCTCGTAGAAGCGGCGACCGGCGCCGCTCTGCGCGAGAGATCCGAGCGACGGGCCGCCCGCGAGCGCGCGGGTGGGTGGCCGATGCGCTTGGCCGCCGCCGCAACCGGACGAGAGGAGCCCGGCGACAGCGGCCACTGTCCACCCGGGGAGTCGCCGGCGGGGGATCACCGCGCGAAGTTGGGCTGCGGCATGCGCTCGTGTGCGTATGCGATGAAGGCGTCGACGTCCTTCCCGGCGAGGAGTGGGACCGCCTCGCGGACCGCGTCGATGGGCCAGTCCCACCACCGGATGGCGAGGAGTGCCTCGCGCTGCGCCTCGTCGTAACGGTAGCGGAGCACCCTGGCCGGGTTCCCGCCGACGATCGCGTAGGGCGGTACGTCCTTCGTGACGAGCGCCCCCGCACCGACAATCGCGCCATCCCCGATCCGGACGCCGCTGAGAATGAGCGAACCGGCGCAGGTCCAGACGTCCGAGCCAAGGACGGTGTCGCCGGTCGGAGTCGGGAAGCCGTCGTGATAGGCGCCCGGCAGCTTCCAGTTGATGCGGTGCGGATAGGTCGTCACGGCATCCACCGCATGTTTGCCGCCTAGGAGAAAGGTCCCACCCAGGGAGCAGTACGACCCGGTCAGAAGCCGCTCTGTCCCGCCGTCGTAGGTCAGGATCGTCGGGATGCCGTAGGTCTCGTGTCCCGTGATGACGAGGCCTTTGCGGCGCAGGCGGATCATCTCGGCGTTGTCAGCGCCAAGCACGGCGCCCCGGAGGCTGCGCGACGTGGTCCGGAGGGTGTAACGAATAAGGCGGAGGTACTTGATCATCGAACGGCTCCTGCTGTTCACGTGGGCGGGAGGGGGATCACGGCGGCTGGGGGGGGCCCGGAACTCGCCCCGGAGACCGGGGCGGGGGCCGCGACCGAGGCCGGAGCGGGGGAGTGGGGAGCGACGCGACGGATCACGTCCCACCACACGACCGCGAGTCCGGCCTGCGCGCAGGCGACCGCCCAGAGCGCACCCTCCACGCCGCCGACGGCCGCACCCGCGACCGTCGCGGCGAGCACCGCGCCGGCGGTTGCGAGGTCGATGCGCATCACCGTCGCGATCGCGCGGCGACCGAGGAGCCCCGCGCGCGCACCCGCGACGGTGGCCGTGACGACGATCTGCATGCCGGTGGCAAGCAGCAACGGCTTCGCGGCGTGCCAGGAGTCGCCGAGGACGGCCTCCCCGAGGCGCGTCGGGAGGACGAGCATGACGACGGTGTTGGCGACGGCGACGAGCGTGGTGGCGCCCGAGGTGACGAGCGCACGGCGGTCGACCGACGCCGCATCACGAGGACCGCGGGCGACGTCCGAGATGCCGGCGGCGAGGATCGCCACCTGGAAGGTGACGAACGGGCGGACGAGCAACGCGGCGCCTTGGACGCCCCCCAAAGCGTCCGCGCCGGCGATTGCCCCCACGCCGGCCGCCGCGCAGAGCGCAGCCCCCTGCGACGAGGTGTACGAGATGAGGTAGCGCCACGAGAACGGCCACGTGAACCGAAGCCAGCCGAAGTCGAGGCGGAGGTCGCGGATCCCGTTCTGCCAGAAGACCAGCAGCCCCGCGGCTGCGCCGCTGCCGGCCCAGGCCCCGATGAACCAGGGAAGCGTCCGCGTGTCGGTCACGGCCAGCGCGCCGACCGCGCCCACGAGGAGCCCGAGCCAGGCGACGTCGAGGAGCACCGCAGCTCCTGGCACCTGATCTGCGAACGCGATGTAGCGACCGAGATCCTGGACGACGAGGAGCGGCAGACACACGCCGAACACGAGGAGCGCGTTGCCGAGGTCGTGGTTCCAGCGCTGAACCACGGCGCTCGTGACCAGCACGACCGTCCCGACGACGAGCCCGAGGACGCAACTGGTGCCGATGACCTCGCCCTTCCGCCCCTCGGCCTCGTGCGGATGGACGAGCAGCGGGTCACAGACAAGCGCTCGGTTGATTCCCTGGGCGAGGACGTACGTGAGGAACAGGATCCCGAAGAGCCCGAACGACCGGACCCCGAGGACCCGAGCTGCAAGCACGGCGATGAGGACGTTGGACGCGCCCGCGATGGCCTGGTCGACGGTGATCAAGCCCAGGCGCCGCCCGGCTGCGTGCTTCCGCTCCCTCACGGGCACGTGATTATGCCCGATCTCACGACGCCGCCGAGGCCTTCGAGGACGTGTGCGCCGCGTTGGGTCCGCCCTCGATCAGCAGGTCAGGCCCCCGTCGACGACGAGCACGTGGCCCGTGATGTATCGATTCGCCGGATCCACGAGGAACAGGATCGCCCGAGCGATGTCGTCCGGCTCGCCGAGACGCCCCATCGGCGTCCGCCGCGTGATCTGCTCGAGTTGGCCTCCGTCGAGGCCGTGGCTCATCTCGGTCCGCAAATATCCCGGCGCCACGCTGTTGACCGTGATCCCTCGCGACCCGAGCTCACGCGCGAGACTCCTCGTGAACCCATCGAGAGCCGCTTTCGTCGCGGCGTACACCGACAGACCGCGGTATCCGGAGAGGCCGACGATGGAGGAGATATTCACGATGGCCCCGGACCGCCGCGCGAGCATCGAACGACTGGCCGCGCGCGTCACGTACACGCTGCCCTTGATGTTGAGGTCGACGACCTGGTCCAGGGCGTCGTCACCGAACAGCCCGATCATCCCTTCGCGAGCGACACCGGCGTTGTTCACGAGCACGTCGATGCGGCCCCATCGGCCTGCCGCGTCCTTCACGAATCGTTCGGCGTCGCTCCGATCGGACACGTCGGCTGCGGTGAAGGCGAACCGGTCCGCCCACCGGGGGTCGGCCTCCCACCCTCGCACTGCATCGGTCGCCGTCCGCGAACACGTCGCGACCCGGTAGCCCGCTTCGAGGAACGCGATCACGAGACCGGCACCGAGTCCTTTGCTGCCGCCCGTCACCAGGGCGACGCGGGACTCGTCGGGTGCGCTCATGGTTCCATCCTTCTCACGGTCTTCGCACCGCGCGTGGCGATGCTGTTGACGAAGTTGACGCTCCGCGGGTGCCACGCTCGCGGCAGGTCGGCGACAGCGCTCCGGATCTCGTGTCGCAGATCATCGAGTCCGCCGTCGTCGAGCCCCGGCACGGGCACGACCTCAGCCGCGACGATGGCGCCGGTCAGCCGGTTGGAACGGCCGAAGACCCGAGCCATCTCGACCCGCGGCAGCGCCCCGATGCGCTCCTCGATCGGGAGCGGGTGCACCTTGACGCCGCCGACGTTGATGACTTCGGACGTCCGGCCGGTGAAGACGACACGGTCGCCTACGACCGTGACAAGGTCGCCGGTGGGGCGCCACGACGGCTCCGCATCGTCCGGCGCGGCGCTGCCGACGTAGCCGAGCATCCCGGCGGCGGCTCGGACTTGAAGCTCGCCGTCGACGATCCGGAGGTTGGCCGTCGGGTTCTCGTCTCGTGCCAGCGAGCTCACCGGGAGTCCGGGCCGCCCGTCCGCGACGGACGCGACCGATCCGAACTCGGTCGACGCGTAGATGTGCGAGATGCGGGCAGCCGGAAAGGCCGATCGCAGCGAGGCGAGTAGCTCCGCCGGAGCCGCCTCGCCCCCGAGCGTCACCTGCTCGAGCGGCGGGAGCGCGACACCTCGGCTTCTAGCCTCTGCTAGAAGAAAGCGCCAGTAGGTCGGAGTCGCGCTCACGCACGTCACCTCGTGCTCGAGGAGGGCGGCGAGACCGTCGGCCGGCTGCCGCGGAAACGGCGCGATGAGGGTCGCGTGGCTCGCGATCACGTGCTGGAGCACCTGGATCCCGGCGAACTGGTGCGGGCCGTAGGCCATCAGCCACCGCTGGTGTGGCCGCGGCTCGACCGCGGCCACTGTGCGGGCGAGGACGGACCAGTCGTGACGCGCTGCCTTCGGGGTCCCGGTCGTCCCGGTGGTGCGGATCGTGACGGGCTGCGGCCCTGAGCGCCGGTCCGTGACGGGCGTGCCGTCGCGCAGCGCGGAGGTCGGGATGGTGTCCACCGCTCGGGCGAGATCCGGCCGGCGCGTCAGGACCGGGAAGTACCCGAGCGCCTCGGACTGCACGGCGAACGCGGAACCGTCGATGTCCGCCTGGAACTGACAGATGTCGACGCCGACGAGAGCGGCACCGGCGAGCACGCGGATCACCCAGGAGACGTCCGGCTCCACGAGCACCGCGCTCGTGGTCCGCCGATCGACGAGCGTCCCGGCCACGCGGCGGGCGTCGTCGAGTAGGGCCGGGTACGTTGCCGCTCCCTCCGGCGTGACGACGGCGATCCGATCGGGTTCCGCAGCGGCTGCGCGTTCGAGCAGCCCGATCATGCGGTGGCGGGAGCCTCGTAGAAGCCGAGGATGTCCCCGACCGTCTGCGGGAGGTCGCCCCCGGCGGAGAATGGGTCTGAGCCGAACTTGTCCTCGAGCACGGCCGACAGCTCGGCCGCCTCGAGGGAGTCGAGACCGAGCCCTTCGCCGTAGAGCGGAAGGTCGTCGGTGAGCGCCTCCGGTTCCTTCTGCACGAGCTTCAGGAACTGTTCGATGACGGCGAGCGTCGTGTTTTTATCTTGGGCCACGCTGGTCCTTTCGATGGTGTTGCAGCCGATCGGGGCTGGATCAGCCGGTCTTCGTGGCAGCGAGCAGCCCGTATCCGAGCGTCCCGTCCATCCAGAAGGCCTCGAGGATGTCGCACGCGGCCACGAACTGGTCGACCGCGACGGAGCCGATGAGCGAATCGAGCTCCTCGCGGTGCGAGGCGACGTTTCCCCGCCACGCCGCGAAGGTGGGGAGGGTGGCTGCCGTGAGGTCCTCGCACGTGGTGACCGCAGCACCGAGCGAGCGGAGGATGTCCGCGTACTGGTCGAGCGGCTCCATGTGGGCGTCGCCGAACGCCGCGCGCAGCGTCGCGAAGTCCCCTCGCCGCGCACGCACCTCCGAAAACGGGATGGCACGCTTACGCACGATGTCACAGAGCACGAGCCGGCCGCCAGGCCTGAGGACCCGAAGCGTCTCACGCAGGAGCGCCCGGCGATCGCGCATGAGGTGCGATGACTCGAGGACCCACCCGACGTCGAAGGTCCCGTCCGGGAGCCCGTTGTCGGTGCCGTCGCGCGGTTCGAACCGTGCGCCCGGCACTTCACGCTCGGCGGCCAGCGCTGTCGCCGCGGCCACCCCGCGGCCGCTGGTGGTGATGCCGAGCACCTGGGCGCCGAGCTGCTGGGCCAGCTCGCACGCCTGGTGCCCGGTCCCGCACCCGACGTCGAGCACGCGATCTCCCGGCTCCACGACGGCGCCCTCCCGCATCCGAGAGGTGAGGGCAGCCGTCGCCTCGGGCAGAGAGGTGTGCGGCGTGGCGAAGGACCCGTAGTGAAATTCCTCGCCCATGATGAGGCGCCAAGCGCCGTGCACACGGTCGTAGTGCGCTGCGGGCACGTAGGTGCCCGGACTTTCCGTCGCCATGATGGTCCCCTTCCCCTAGCCGTCGATCCGGTCCGTCGGGCGCCGCGAGTGCCGCATGGTAGCGGCTGGACCGGAGGCCTGCGCATGGTCGGGTGCGCGGTCTAGAATCGCGCCTCTTCGACCGCCGACCCGAGGGGAACGATGCGCTACGCGCGGGCCGTACTGATGATCCTGCTGCCTGCAGCGTGGCGACCCGCCTTCGCGCGGCGCCTGCTCGGCTGGGATGTTCACCCGACGGCGTACATCGGCCGGAGCATCATCGTCGCGCAGCGCGTGACGCTCGGTCCGGGAGCGATCATCGGTCCGTGGAACCTCATCCGCGACCTCGAGGAATTGCGTCTGGGCGCCGGGGCACAGATCGCATCGCGGAACCGGATCGCCGGTCTGCCGCCCGGGACCTCGGTGTTCCGCCACTCGCCGAACCGCGATCCCTCGCTCGTACTGGACGACCACGCCGAGATCACCGTCGGGCACGAGATCGATTGCTGCGATCGCGTGCACCTACATCGGCACGCCGTCATTGCAGGTGTCCGGTCCCAGGTCCTTACCCACAGCCTCAACCTCGTCCGCGATCGGCAGGAGACAGGACCGGTGGTGATCGGCGAGCACTCGGCGATCATGACCGGCTGCATCATCGCCAGCGGGACGTGTGTGCCCGCCCGCTGCATCGTCTCGGCCGGCTCGGTGGTCAACACGAAGCTGACGAGGGAGCTGACCTTCTATCGGGGCAACCCCGCTGAACCGGTGCGCGAGCTCCCTGCGCGGCTGCAGTTCTTCCGCCGCGGGGAGAACACGGCATCGTCGGTCGGTGCGACCGGTCCGGGTGCCTGACCTCGCGGCTCCTGTCGGGCCCGGAGGCCAGGCGCAGGGCGCCCCGAGGTAGGGTGCCGCGCGATGTCACTCGCCTCGTGCACGATTCTCGCCCGCAACTACCTTCCGCGGGCGCTCCTCCTGGCCGACAGCCTGCGGGAGCACGGTAGCGAGCATCCGCTCATCGTCTTCCTGATCGACGCGGAGCGCGACACCGAGCTCCCGTCGATCGACGGCGTCCGCTGGATGCGGCCCGCCGATCTCGACCTCCCCGAGCCCGCGCTGCTGGACCTCGCCGCGTCCTACGACCTCGTCGAGTTCGCGACCGCCTTGAAGCCGCTCGTGCTGCAGGCGCTGCTGGAGGAAATCGAGCAGGTCGCCTATCTGGACCCCGACACGTACGTCATGGCGCCGATGATCGAGCTCGGGCCCGCGCTCGATGCGAGCGCGGGCATCGTGCTGACCCCGCACTACCTCGAGCCGATCGCCGGCGAGCAGCGGTTCTCCGAGGGCCACCTCCTGCACGTCGGCGTCTACAACCTCGGCTTCATCGCGGTCGACCGGCGCGCAGGGCCGTTTCTGCAGTGGTGGTGGGGCCATCTGCAGTCCGAGTGCCTGCACGGCCCGCTCGACGGGCTCTTCACCGACCAGAAGTGGGTCGACGTCGGCGCGGTCCTCTTCGACGCCTCCGCGCTCCGCCACCACGGGTACAACGTCAGCGTGGCGAACCTCCACGAGCGGCCGATCGTCGCCGGCGCCGACGGCTACCGCATCGCCACGAGCGGCGACCGGTTGCGGCTCATGCACTTCCACGCCTTCGACCCGCAGCGTCCCGACGACCTCTATGGCCGTGCCCGCACGATCACGCCGGCCGCAGGCTCGCAGCCCGCCGCCGACGGGGCTGTGGCCCAGATCGCGCGACGCTATGCGGCGGCGCTGATCGAGAAGCAGAGCCGGCTCGGGCCGCAGCCCGCTTACATCTACAACGCCGACACGACGGGCCGTCCCATCAGCCGGCGGATGCGGCACGCGTACAGGTCGACGGTGCTCGAGGCTCCCGGGAGCCTGCCCTCACCGTTCCGGGCCGCCGAGGCCGCCGCGTACGCCGCCTGGCGCCGCGGCGCACGCCCGCTCGCCGCCCGGCTCGTCCTGTCCGACATCGCCAAGGGCGTCCGTTGCGCGCTTCCCGACGAATACGACGCGCTCAAGCGCCGCTTCCCGGGCGCGGCGCGGGCGCTGCGCGCGAAGGTCGTCGAGGACGGCGGGATGTGGGGTTGACGGCGGCCGCCGGCGGCGTCCCCCGACATCGCCTGCAGGACCGGTAGCCTGCGCGCCCATGAAGCTGCTGCCAGCCCGCCTGAACGACAAGCCGCACTACGTGTTCCACCCGGTCCGCGCCCTGCGGCGCGCGCGTTACGGCGGCCCGTCCGACGACGGCCGGCACGCAGTGGCGTCACTCGCCTGGGGCCTCGACCTCGAGGTCCACGCGACCGAGGCGATCGGGTACACGATCCTCACCACCGGAGTCTTCGATCCCTGCGTCAGCGAAACGCTGCACCGGCTGATCGACCCCGGCGACGTGGTCGTCGACGTCGGCGCGAACGTCGGCTATCTCACGAGCCTGGCGGCAGCCCGCGCCGGCTCTGCCGGGGAGGTTCACGCGTTCGAGCCCCATCCGGGGGTCTACGCGCTCCTGCAGGCCAACGTCGCGCGCTGGGGCTCGGCGGGCGTCGCCGGCGTCACGACGCACCAGGTGGCGCTCTCCGATCACGAGGGCACGGCCGAGCTCAACGCCGGGGCGCGCTTCCACGAGAACATGGGGCTCGCGAGCCTCTCGGCGGCGCCGGGAGCCGCCGGCGCCGACGACGAGCTCGTCCCGGTCACGGTGCAGCGCCTTGACGACGTCATCGGGGACCGCTCCGTGGGACTGTTGAAGATCGACGTCGAGGGACACGAGCCGGAGGTCCTGCGCGGCGCCGTCGGACTTCTGCAGAGCGGCCGCGTCCGCGACCTCGTCTTCGAGGACCACGACCCGTACCCGGACGCCTCGACCCGGCTTGTCGAAGAGGCCGGCTACCAGCTCTTCGCGCTCAGCAACGACCTGTTCGGCGTGACGGTCGAGGGTCCGACCGAGCGCGGCGAGATGTCCGCGTGGCCGGGGCCGAGCTACCTTGCCACTCGTGACCCGGAGCGCGCCCTCGCGCGGATGCGGCCGCGCGGCTGGCAGATCGAGGGCATCGGGCCCGCGCTGCCGTGGGGCGCGCGCCGCGACCGTTGAGCCGGCGGTTCGCTCAACAGGTGAGCATGCCGCCGAGGAGGCGGCTCAGCGCGCACGCCGCCGGCTTCGGGTGCAGGTCGGAGTCGTACACGCCGAACCCGCTCGCGACGCCGTTGTAGAAGAGCGAGATCCCGCTGATCGGCTGGAGGATGTTGGCCACCGCGGTCTGCCCCGCGTCGGCCCGCTCGTCGGCCAGGGTGTGGACGATGACGACACGGACGTCACCAGCATCGACGCTGCCCTGGACCAACCGGGTCAGGTCGGTCGCCTGCTGCACCGCCGTCACCGCCGCGGGGAACCCCGCCTGCGTCGAGGTCGACTCACCGACCTCCGTGATCCAGAACGGCTTCCCCGTCACGCCTGCCGCCGCCTCGACGGCACGCTGACCGTCGAGCGTACGGACCGCCGCGGCCGGATCCCAGTGCGAGCCGGGGCCGCCCTGCGCCGGCGTCTGGGGGTACGGGTGCACGCCGATGCCGTCCATCCACGCGGCCGCGCCGGCCCGCAGCATCCCGGTGAGGAACGTCACGTCGCCGATGCCGCCGGGTCCCGACCCCGAGACGCCGTTGGCGAGCAGGCCACCGCTGATGACCGGCAGGCCGGGGACGGCGCCCTTCACGGCGTCGTAGGCCTCGTGGAGCAGCCGCGTGTAGTGGATGGGGTCGGGCCGCGGCTCGAAGAGCTGCGTGAGGTTCGGCTCGTTCCACACCTCGATTGCGGCCGCGTCCGGGAAGCGGACCGCCATCCGCCGCACGTACTCGGCCCACCTTGGCTCGAAGTCGCGGTCGGGCGGCCCGCTCACGACCGAGTCGACGCAGCCCGCCTTCACCCGTGCCCAGCAGGGCGCCGACACGGCGATCATGATCGGCCGCAACCCCGCCTTCACCGCGGCCTTGTACTCGTCGTCGTACCCCTGCCAGTTCCAGACGCCCGGGGCCGGCTCGACGGAGGACCAGGGCACGATGACGCGCTGGAGCGTGACACCGGTCGGCACCTCGAGGGGGATCGTGATGTCGTTGGCGTACGTGTTGAAGCCGACGCCGACCGGGGTGCACGTCTCGCGGAGACTGCGCACGAAGCTGCCGACACGGCGTCGCCGCCGCGCCGCCAGCTCACCGGAGCACGTCGCGATCCCCCTGACCGCCGTGTAGGGGCACCGCGTCGAGTGGCCGCGGTGCGGCGCGCACGCGACCGCGACGCGGGTGTAGCCGGCGTGCTGCAGGAAGGACGTTGCGCGCCGGACGGCCGTCCGCTGCACGGCGCGCCGGCTCGGCTGAGCGGCGGTCGCGGCGTCGGACGCGATCGCGGACGACACGAGCGCGAGCACGCACGCGAGTCCCAAGCCCCCTGCTCGGAATCCCCTCATCGGCGTCCAACCTATCCGGCGCGAGCGTCGCGCCGCGCCAGATCGCCCGCGTGCCGGGCGCTCAGCGCGTCGCGACGACGAGGTAGTGCGTCGCGAGCCCGCGCAGGTCCCGGGCGGCGACGCGGTTCTCGTAGGCGAGGTAGGCCTTGAGCACCGGGTCGGAGAAGAGGAAGTACGAGCCGCCGCGGTAGAACGGGATGATCTCGACCTCCGACCACCCGACCAGCAGCCCGCGCAGGTCCTTGTCGGTGCACGCGTCGTAGCGGGTGGGGAACTTCTCCTCCTCGACGTGGCCGAGCAGGCGCGTCATGGCGAGGACCCGCAGGCGATGGGGGAGGGCACGGGCCAGCAGCGCGAACGCGGCCCGCGACCCGGAGAGCTGGGCGATCAGGGTCCCGCCCTCGTCCAGCGCGCCCCGGAACGCGTTCAGCGTGTCGGCCATCGACTCGACGTGCTCGAGGACCTGCCACGAGAGGATGAGGTCGAACCGCTCGTCGACGGGGAGGGGACGCGTCGCGTCGGCGGCGAGCTCGAGGTCGTACGACCCGGGCGGTGCCGCAGCGAGCTCGTCCGCGTCGATGTCCGTGCCGACGTACCGGCACGCGGCCGGCCGGTCGTGCGGCGGGATCGTCGGGGCGCGGCCTGACCCGATGTCGAGGATGCGCACACCGGGCCGCATGCGACGGTCGACCTGCTCGAGGAACACGTCCTGCAGCCGGTGGTCGTAGCGGGCCGGAAGGCGGCCCGAGCGGACGTCGTCGAGCTCGTCGGCCGGGATGTCGCGCTCGATCGTGGGGCTCATGGGACCGGCACCGTAGCGCACCCCAACCGCACGGCGATGTACCGCGCGATGGCCTCTTCCGACAGGGTCTCGGTCCACCATCGCCGCATCGCGTCACCGCGCTCGGCGAGGGCCGCGGGGTCCGCCAGCAGCTCCTCGAGGACGGGCGTCAGGGCGGCCCAGCGGTCGAGCTCGACGACCGGGGCGTCCCGGTGGTACCAGCGGGAGGGCAGGCGCTCGGTGACCGCCACGCAGCCGCTGCGGGCCGCCTCCATCAGGCGGTAGGTCTCGTCGAAGTTCCCCCGCGGGCAGAGGACGATCCGCGCCTGCGAAAGGCGCTGCGAATACACATCGCCGTCGACCATGGCGTCGGGGTTCGCCATGGGGCCCCCGTTGCTGTAGTCGACGGTCATCGCGGGCAGCTGGGTGCGGGCCCGGGCCAGGGCCTCGGCCATCTGCCGGCGGGCGATGAGCCGCGGGCGGAGCGTGAGCCCGCGGGTGCTCTCGATCGAGCCCGCGAAGAAGACGTCGTGCTCACGCGCCGCGAACGGAACGAGCGGGACATCGGTGAGGCGGAAGAACCCGAGGGGTATCGCGTAGACGGGTGCGCCGCGCGTCTGTGTCGTCTGCACCCGGCGGCGCACGGAGCGGCCGATGTTCCGCAGCTCACGCAGCACGGTCCGGGAGGCGATCGCGGGGTGGAGCCCCAGGGTCTCGCGCCAGGGGTTGCGCGCGGTGCCGCCGGTCTTGAACACAGCGCGCACCTGCCCCGCGAACGACGGGAGCTGGTACTGCTCGTCGTTGATGAGCAGGACCACCGCGTCGCGGAAGCGCTCGTCGAAGCGGTCCAGGTGCCACGTGATGAGGACGCAGGGCACGTCCTCGTCGAGCAGCGGCTCGAGCGCTTCGGCGACGCCCAAGAAGTAGCGCAGATCCGCGTCGCCGCCGTCCGCGTCGGGTGCCCCGGGACGGAACCCCCGCGGGTCGTCGGCGTTGAGTTCCCAGATCCAGAAGCGCGTGCTCATCGGACCGCGGGAACGATAGCCATCCGAGCCGCGCCGCGTGCGCGGCCGACGGACGCCCGACCGTCCCGTGGGACCCGGCCCGGCCTGTAGCCTCCCGGCGGATGCGCAAGGCACTCTTCGCACTGGGGCTGGGGCTCAGCGTCGTCGTCTCCGGCGCCGCGATCGCGGGTGGTGACCTCGGTCCCAGCGTCGTCCTGGTGATGGGGATCGTGCTCGTCGGCGCCGTGGCGGCGCTCGGGATGTCGACCGAGCGGCTCGCGTGGCTGGCCGCGTGCCTGCTCGTCGTCACGATCCAGTGGAACGGGATCCGCGTGGCCGGTGGGGCGTTCGGCAACGTCTTCCTGGTGCTCGCGTTCGGCGGCATGGTCACCCACGCCGTCCTGGCCCGGCGCCCCGTGTCGGCTCCGCCGGCGCTCATGCTCGCGGGCCTGGCGTTTCTCCTCGCGGCGCTCCTCGCGATGATCTTTCCCGCCGGCTCGGGGCTGAACGACCAGGCGAACATCCAGCTCTCCTCGCGGCTGACCGCGCCCGTGTACCTCACGCACCGCTCGGACGTGCTCGCGCTCATCACCTTCGAGCTGTCGTTCATCGTGGTGCCACTCGTGCTCATCGCGGCGGGTTCCACAGCGCGCCGCTGCCGTCGCCTCATGGACCTTTGGACGGCCGGCGCCGTCGTCAACGCCTTCGTCGGGGTCACCGACACGCTCGGCATCGTCCACCTGTCGCCGTACGCGCTGTCGAGCGGAACCCGATCCTCCGCGCTCACGGTGCATCCGAACTATCTCGCGCTCGGCGCCTCGATGGCGATCCCGACCGCGATGGTGTGGATCGGCCGTTCGCCGCGGTGGACCCTGGCCGGGCTCGCCGCGCTGGCCACGCTGCTCGGCGGCGTGTACGCGTCGGGCTCGCGGGCCGGCGCGGTCGCCGCCGTCGTAGCGGTGGGCGTCACGGCCGTCGCGATCCCGCGGCTGCGGCGCCGCACGTTGCTCGTCCTCCCGGCCCTCGGGATGCTCGGGATCGTGGTCCTCTTGTTCACGAGCACGGGCGACCACATCCTGCACCAGGTCCGGCTGGGCGGCAGCGGCGCCGTCGACCTCACGATCCAGGGCAGCAACTTCCAGCGACACCAGGCAGCGCACGTCGGCCTGGCGCAGTTCCGGGCCCACCCGGTCGCCGGTGTCGGCTTCTCGGTCATCGCAGACGCACACAACATCTACCTCGAGCTCCTCGCTTCCGGCGGTATCATCGCCCTCGTCGCCTTCCTCACGTTCCTCGGCGGCCTGGCGGATGCCATCCGCCGGGGGCTTGCAGGTGCCCAGCGCGCGGAGGTGGCCGCAGGCACCATCAGCGTCGCCGTCTGGCTCACCAACGGTGCCGCCGACAATCAGCTCGCCGACAAGTACCTCTACATCGTGCCGGGGCTGCTGTTCGCGATGGCCCGCGTGGCGCGGCGCGCGACCACGACGGGCGCCGGCGTCGACGCATCCGCGGATCTCGGCGAGTGTCCTGCGCCGACGGTCGCAGCCGACGATGGCCCGGCGCGCGTGCCGGTCCCCGCCTGAGCACGCCCCCGCCGCGCGCGCAGCTCGCCTCAGGCCTGCACGCGCGAGGTGTCGGCGGCGTAATAGCCGTAGTACCCCTCGCCGGTGTCCTTGACATCGGTGAGGACGAGCCCGGTCGGCCGGGCGGGGAGCCGGCCCAGTGCCTCGCGGGCGGCGTTCGCCTGATCGCGCGTGGACTGCTGCAGGCGCACGCAGAGCAGCACGCACGACACGTGGGGCACGATCTCCAACGTGTCGGCGACCGTCAGCAGCGGCGCAGTGTCGACGATGACGGTGTCGTAGACTGACGAGACCTCCTGCAGGAACGCGCGGAAGCGCTCGGACCCGAGCAGGTCGGCGGGCCGGGGAGGCGAGGACCCGGCGGTGATGCACACGAGCGGCTCCGCCCCCGGTCCGACGGGCGCGCCGCCGTCCGCCTCATCGGTTTGGACGATGCGGATGATCTCGCTCGGCTCCGCGTTACCGGTGAGGTAGTCCGAGAGCCCGGGGCCGTCGCTGAGCCCGAAGCGCCCGGCGAGCACGGGGCGCCGGAGGTCGCACTCGACCAGCAGCGTGCGCTTGCCCGCCGCGGCGCTCGCCATCGCGAGGCAGCTGCTGACGGTCGACTTGCCCTCCTGGGCCATCGCGCTCGTGACGAGGATGGTCCGCATCTCCTCGTCCGCGGCGAGGTAGCGCACGTTGTGGCGCAGGATCCGGAAGGACTCCTCGTCGGCGTCGGTGAGCGGCCCGAGCGTCTTGCGCTTCGGCCCCGGCACGTTGACGCTGCCCGCATGCCCCAGCGCCTGCGAGCGGATCTGGCCGACGACGGGGTAGTCGAGCTCGGCGGTCACGTCGGACGCGGCCCGGAGCCGGCGGTCGAAGGCGGCCCGCGCGAACGCGAGCGCGACGCCCAAAAGAAAGCCGAAGATGAGCGCCGCGAGCGTGTTTCGGACCGGACGGGGGGAGGACGGCGAGCCGGGGATCTGCGCCTGGTCGCTCACGGCGATCGGCTCCGCGACGGCGCTGAGCGACTGCAGGCGCGACAGCTGCGAGATGTAGATCGCGCGCGTGTTCGCGTCCTTCGCGGAGTTCAGCTGCTTGAGCTTCCGGTTGAGCTTCGCCGCCGCCGAGGTAAAGCCCGCTCGCGTCTCGCGCGTGCTCAGGCGGGCGTCGGCCTCCGCGAACGCGTTGGCGACCTCGGCGGCGTCCCGCGCGTGGCGGGTCGTCGCCGTGACCTTCACGAGAAACGAGTTCGGGTCGATGCTCACCGAGACCTTGTTCTCGAGCGCGGACGGCGTCAGCCGGGACTTCAACTGCCGCTTCACGCGGGCGACGACCTCGGGCCGCGTCACCTGCGCGACATGCGCGGACGCGAGCTGCAGGGGGGTCTGCCCGCTGAGGAACCCGCCACCGAGCACCGAGAGCTCGGAGTTGACGTCCTTCACCTCGAGCGAGGCGGTGGCCTTGTAGTTCGGGGTCTGCAGGGCCGAGACGCCGAACGCCACCGCGGCGCAGGCGATGGCGACGAACGCGATGAGCAGGCGCCGCTGACGGAGAACCCGGACGTAGTCGCCGATGGTCGTCTCTTGTGGCTCTGTCGTCATGTCTCGCGGTTCCGGCGGGCAGAAGGCGCCGCTCCACCGCGTGCCGGGGCGCCGGCGCCGGGAGGCACGGCGCGGAGTGTCGGCCCGCAGGGAGAAGCAGGATCGCGCATCCTAACGGCCCGCATCAGCAGACCTCCCCGATGACCGCATCGAACCGCCGGGCGAAGCCTTCGGCGGTGTAGTGCTCGTGGGCCCAGGCCAGCGCGCGCTGCGAGCGCAGGCGCTGGTCCTCCGGGTCGGCCGCGATCCGGGCGACGGCCCGGGGAAGGGCGCCCGGATCGCTGCTGTCGACGACCCAGCCCGCGCCGGACGCCTCGACGATCCGCGCGACCTCACCGGCCGGGTTCACGGCAGCGAGCACCGGGAGCCCGTAGGCCATGAAGTTCATGAGCTTGGAGGGGATGTTGAACTCCCCGCCCTCGTGGTGCTGGGTCACGAGCCCGATGTCTGCCTGCTGCAGCTCCTGCTCGAGACGGTCGGAGCTCACGACGCCGAGCATCTCCACACGGTCGGTGGTGATCTGGGCACGGACGTCGTCCGCTGCGAGCCCGTTCCCCGTGATGACGAGCCGGACGTCCGGACCGGCGACGGCGGGGTCGGCCTCGAAGGCGCCGACCAGCGCGGTGAGGCCCTGGGAGAAGCCGATGTTGCCCATGCACAGGATGCGCGGCGCGCGGGACGACCGCTCGCGCACGGCGTCCACCGGCACGCGGGTGGCCGGGTCGTAGATGAGGCGCAGCTTGTCCGCCGGCACGCCCTTCGCGGTGAGGTTGTCCGTGAACGCGCTCGACAGGACGACGATCCGGTCGGCGTGGCGGTAGGCCGCGCGCTCGAGCCGACGGGAGGCGCGGATGACCTTGCTCTGCTCGTCGAGGAGCCCGGTGACCGCGGCCGCGTCCGGCAGGATGTCGTGAAGCCATAGGATCCACGGGGTCCGCCGGGCACGGTTGCCGACGATGGCCGGCAGCAGCGCGGGGAACGAGGGGGAGACGACGACGGCGACGTCGGGCCGGCCGAGCGCCGGGATCGCCGCAAACTGGGCGGCCATGAACGACGCCTCCTGCCGGACGCGCTCGCGCGCGGTGGAGCGCCCGATCCACAGCGGCAGCCGCAGGACGCGGATGCCCTCGCGCTCCTCCCGGTAGGGGAGGACCCGCGTGCCCCAGTCGGGCGATGGGTAGTGCGGATGCGCGGCGACGACGCTCACGTCGTGGCCGCGCGCCTGCATTGCCAGCGCCCACGTCCGGCTGACGGGCCCGATCCCGGTCGGCTCCGGGTCGTAGTTGTAGCTCCACAGCTGGATCCGGCGGGGTCGCACGGCAGCTTCCGGGCCGGTCATCGCCGCGGGGGCGTTCGTCTCGGCGAGGGCGCCCGGACGCGCCGGGCTCGAGGCCCGCTGGTCATGCATGACGGAAAGGCCGATCTGATTCGTTGGAGTTGACGGGCGCGCAGCAGGACATCGCGGTCACGCGCGGTGTCCTGGCGGATGTGGCGAGGGACGACGCTCAGGCTGCAGCGGCGATTGTCGCCGGGCGGCCGGACGCGACCTGCCGGTGGACCCAGCGGTACGTCTCCTCGAGCCCGTCGCGAAGCCGCGTCGAGGGCTCCCAGTCGAGGCGGTCGAGGATCATCGTGTTGTCGCTGTTGCGCCCGCGCACGCCCTTGGGCGCGCTGAGGTCGTACCGCCGCGTGACCGTGATGCCGGCGATGTCGGAGACGATGTCGATGAGCTGGTTGATCGTGACCATCTCGCTCGAGCCGAGGTTGATCGGGTCGAGGATGTCGGACGCCATGATCATCTGGCTGCCCCGGACGCAGTCATCGATGTACGTGAAGCTGCGCGTCTGCTCGCCGTCGCCCCAGACCTCGATCTCGTGGACGCCGGACAGGCTCGCCTCCGCCACCTTGCGGCAGATGGCCGACGGCGCCTTCTCGCGGCCTCCGGTCCAGGTGCCCCGGGGCCCGTAGACGTTGTGATAGCGGGCAATGCGCGTCTCGATCCCGAAGTCCTCGCGGAAGTGGCGGCACATCCGCTCGGAGAAGAGCTTCTCCCAGCCGTAGCCGTCTTCGGGCATGGCCGGGTAGGCGTCGCACTCCCGCAGCGGGGCGAGGTCGGCGACGAGCTGCTTGTCGGCTGCGTACACGCACGCCGACGAGGCATAGAAGAACCGCTGCCCGGAGCCGGTGAGCCGGCACGCCTCGAGCAGGTGCGTGTTGATGAGCACCGACAGCATGCACAGGGCCTTGTTGTTCTCGATGAAGCCCATGCCGCCCATGTCGCAGGCGAGGTTGTAGACCTCGTCGACGCCGTCGACCGCCTCACGGCAGCGATCGAGCAGCTGGAGATCGGCGACGACGTTCTCGGCCTGAGAATGCACCTGGTACCACTCGCTCAGCGGCTTGCGGTCCACCGCGCGGACCTCATGACCTTGTTGCAGCAGGCTCGAGACGAGCGCACCGCCGATGAAGCCGCCGCCACCGGCGACGAGAATTGCCTTGCCCATATGAGCCCCCTGTCAGTTCCCTGAAGCCGACTTCACCGCTCCCGGCGGTGATGAACGACGGCAGCATAACCAACGCGACGGCGCCACGATGCAGGTTTGGCTGCTGAGCCAAGTATTGCACGATTACCTACAAATCAGGTCTTCATGCGTTTCGTCAGGAGTTTCCGGAGCGCCAGCCGCTCGCTGTTGAACGCCGGCGTCGGGAAGTCCTCGAGTTCGACCCACGCGAACTCGGACTTCTCCGGCGAGAGGACGATCTCACCGTCCGGGCAGTGCCCGTGGTAGGCGATGTCGACCGTCCACTTGCCCCCGGGGCCGTACCGTCCGGTCCAGGCGCCGAACACCTCGAGGTCCGAGGCGTGCAGGCCGGTCTCCTCGGTGATCTCGCGGCGGATCGTCTCCTCGGGATATTCGCCGGCGTCGACGAAGCCGCCGGGCAGGTCCCATTCCCCGGACGCCGGCGCGTGTGCGCGGCGCAGCGCGAGGTAGCGACCGGAACCGTCACGCAAGAAGGCGAACGCCGTGACCGCGGGGTTCTCGTAGTGCACGTAGTGCCCGTCCGGGCAGGCCGGCAGGCCGGCGTCGTGTCCGTCGGTGATCGGGCGCAGCTCCTCGGCGCACGCAGGGCAATAGCGGAACTCCATCGCGCGGCAATATGCCACAGCGGCCCGCGGGGGCCGCCGCGCGTGATGCGTCAGCCGAGTGGGACCGTGATCGCGCGCGACCAGAGCATGCCCGGGCCGCCCGCGCGGATCCGCAGATTCCGGCCGGCCGTCCGGCGGACAGCGACCCGGGGGCCGCACGCGAAGGGCACCGCGTCGTCCACGCGGCACAGGAATCGGGTGGCGAGTGGATCGTCCGCGCTGACCCGGAGGCGCAGGCGGCCGCCCGACCGGGTGGCCTTGCCGACGCTCTTGACGGTGGGCGGCTGCAGTCGCCGGAGGTAGAGCTCGCGCGACGGCGGCGCCGGGAGCGGGGAGACGATGTTCGGGGCGGCGGAGATGAAGATCGCGGTACGCGCGTCGTCGGAGAGCTGTGCCGTCTGGAGGAGCTGCTTCACCGGCTCGGACCGCCGGCGCGCGCCGGAATCGGTCGCATTGATGAGGGACGTGGTGCCCGCGCGCACGTCGCGGACGAAGAGGTCCTCACGCGGGCCGTCCTGCGGGACGAGGTTCGACGCGAACGACTGGAAGGTCACGAAGCGGCCGTTCGGCGTGATCCGCGGCGTGATGGAGTCGTTGTTGCCCTGCACGTTCAGCGAGCTCGCGCTCACGAGCGTCGTGCGCTTGCGCCGTCGGTCACGTAGGTAGACGTCGGTGCGCTCGTTTGTGTCCTGCGCCGACAGCGACCGGGCGTCCGTGTCGAAGACGACGTAGCGTCCGTCGCCGCTGATGTCCGGGGCGGAGCGGAAGGGGGCGGCGATCGCGCGGTCCTGCTGCTTCCCGGAGGTCGCGACGGACACGCGCTCGGTGACGCCGCCCGCGTCGTGGACGAAGACGTCCGCGGCGTGGTTCGTGTCGTCCGGGACGAGGTTGCGCGCGGAGGACTGGAACGCGACGGACCCGCCGTCGGCGTCGATGGCCGGCCCGGACGATGGGCGGGTGCCCTGCTCCCCCGTGGACGAGACGCTGACGCGCCGGGTCGTGCGGAGGGCCAGGTCGCGCACGAAGACGTCGGCGACGCCGTTCGTGTCCCCGGCCACGAGGTTCGACGCGAGTGACGTGAAGGCGACGAACCGCCCGTCGGCTGAGACATCCGGCTCGAACGAGGGTCCGTTCGCCGGGCCGCCGTCGACGGCGACCGATACGAGCTGAGTCGCCCCGCCGCGGGTACGGACGAAGACGTCGGGCTGGCCGTCCGTGTCGCCCAAGACGAGGTTCGACGCGAGCGACGTGAAGGCGATCGTGAGTCCGTTGCCGGAGATCGACGGCGACAGCGACGCGCCGTTCGCCCCGGTCCCGTCGAAGGCCTCCGACACGATGCTGCGACCGGTGCCGTTGGTGTCCTGCCGGAAGACGTCGGGGATGGCCCCGTCGAGGTCTCCGAGGGCGGCGTCGGGGGCGGCCGTCGTGTAGGCGATCGCCGCACCGTTGCCGGACAGCACCGCGTCCAGGACCGGCTGCGTCAGCGGTGCCCCGAAGATCGAGGTGCTGAGCGTGACGGTCCGGTGCGGGACGGTGGCCGCGGCGGCCGGCGCGGTGAGGAGGGCGACGGCCAGGAGCGCCGTCGTGGCGAGCTTCGTGTGCGGCTGCATCAGGGGGTGCGGCCGGGGTCGCTCGCCGGGGCCGTGCCGGCGGGCTCGGCGGGGGCGGGTGCCGCCTGCGTGACCGCGGGGGGCGCCGTCTTCGTCGGGGTCTTCGTCGTCGTCGGCTTCACGGCCTGGGTGCGCGTCGGGGTAAGCGCCGTCGCCGCGGGGGACGGGGACGGCGGCGGCGTGACGACCGCGGCGGGGGCCACCGCCGGCGTGACCGCGGGCGAGGTCGCGCGTCCCGTCGCGGGCCGCGCGGCGGCGCGACGGGCCGCAGCGCGACGGGCGGCGGCGCGTCGGGCGGCGGCGCGTCGGGCGGCGGCACGACGCTTCGCGCGGGCCCGGGCGGCGCGCGCCTTCCGGGCAGCGCGCCGGTCGGCCGCGGCGCGACGGGTGACGCTCTCGGGCGACGGGGCGGGCGCGGCGGTGGTCGTGGTCGAGGCCGGCGCGGAGGCGGCGGCGCTCGCCGCCGGGTGCGAGCCCGACGAGCCGGAGCCGGCAGCGGCGATGGCGAAGGCCACGACGAAGGCCGTGACGACGACGCCGACGGCGGCGGATACCCGGGGCCGGAGACGGATCGCCTGGCCGGCGCGCCCGGGCCCGGGCCGCGGCGCGGCGGCCACCGCGGCGTCTGCGGCCGGCGCGTCCGCGCTCGGAACATGCGCCGTGTAGGCCGAGGCGCCCGCGAGTCCCGGAGGGTCCGCGGCGCGTCCGGCGGGAAGCCAGGCCGACGGTCCACCCGAGGGCGGCGCCTCGGACGCCGCCGCGACGGGCGACAGCGCGTCGCCCGTCGGGAGGGCAGGGGTCCTGTCCGCGGGCAGCCAGCGCGCGGCGGCGGGAAGGTCGGTCGTCTCGGAGAGGTCGCTCATCGGATGCTCGTCACGCCCCCGTACGCCGCAGGATGACGACGACCGTGCGCAGGGCGAGCTTGAGATCGTTCCACAACGACCACTCGGCCACGTACAGGTAGTCGAGTTTCACCATCTCGTCGAACGGGACGTTCTGCCGGCCCATGACCTGCCACGGGCCGGTGAGCCCCGGGGTCAGGTCGAGCCGCGCACGGTGCCAGCCGAGGACGGCGTCGCTCTCCTCGCGGATGAGCGGGCGGGGGCCGACGATGCTCATCTCGCCCCGGAGGACGTTGAAGAACTGGGGGAGCTCGTCGAGGCTCGTGCGCCGCAGGAAGCGCCCGATCGGCGTGACGCGCGGGTCCATGGCGATCTTGAACATCGGGCCTTCACCGACCTCGTTGAGGTGGCGGAGCGTCGCCTTGAGCAGCTCAGCGTCCTCGACCATCGTGCGGAACTTGTACATCTGGAACGGCTGCTGCCCGCGCCCGATCCGCTCCTGCCGGAACAGCGCCGGCCCGCCGGTCGTCAGCCGGACGGCGAGCGCGATGAGGCCCATGACCGGTGAGAGGACCACGAGCAGCGTCGTCGCGCCGGCGAGGTCGGTGAGGCGCTTGGCCGCCCTCGCCCCCCGTGAGCGCACCGGTCCGCGGAGGCCGAGCAGCGTCAGGCCCTCGATGTCGTGCATGTCCACGCGGTTGCCGATCACCTCAAACAGGCGCGGGACAACGTCGATCTTCAGCCGCAGGCGCTTGCAGCGACGGATCGCGTCGAGCATCTCGTCGTGGGGGACGGACGAGAAGGCGATCACGACGCGGTCGACGTCGTACTCCTCGACGACCTCCTCCACGTCGGAGAGCGTGCCGAGCAGGCGGGGCCCGCCGCCGATCATGGGGCGGCCTTCGTCGCCGGCGTCCAGGCATCCGACCACCTGGAGGCCGAACTCGTCGTGCTTCTGGATCTTCGTCGCGACAAGGCCCGCGATGTGGCCGGATCCGAGGACGAGCACCCGCTCGGCGGCGGTGTTGCAGCGCACGATCGCGCGGGTGACCTTGCGGAAGCCGGGGAGGAGGACGCAGGCGAGCGCCCAGGCCCACGTCACCGGTGCCGTGTCGCCGGTGATGCCGAAGCCGCTGATCACGATCGTGAGCGCCGCCGCGAACGCTAGGGCCTGGAGGAGCTTGGGGATCTCGTCGAGCGTGCTGGCGCGGATCACGACGCCGTCCCGCGCGTAGAGGCCGCACACCTGCAGCAGCAGGAGGGCGAGGACCGAGAAGAGCGCGAGCGCCTCGGCGTTGCCGCCCGCGGCGGTCGCGAGCACCGTCCCGCCGATCGCGACGGCGAGCCCTGCGACGTCCGACCCGCGGAGCGCCCGGCGCATAATCCCGTCGCGGGGCGAGGGGGCGGCCGGGACGAGCAGCGTCGGGGTCTGCGCGAACGGTCCCGGGTCCGCGATCGGGTCGACGTGAGCCTCAGCCCCTCGCGACGTCGCATGCCCCAGCCCGATATCGGCCACTACGGTCCCCCGGTCATCCATTGGCGTGCCCCCCAAGGTCGTCGTGCCCAACGTTATCGGCCGACTGCGACGAATATGTTGCTGAATCAGGGATTGCGGTGCGCCGGCACACCGCGCGCCGCGGCGTACGCCTCGATGAGCGCTGTCGCCCGGGCCGCCGCGTCGTTCGCGGCGGCCCACGCCTGCAGCTCCCGGGCCCGCGAGGCGAGCTCCGGGCGCTCGAGCGCCAGGCCGACGGCGAGCCGGACGGTCTCCGCCGAGCAGTGCCGCCGGGGCACCCGCACACCGGCCCCCGCCCAGGCGACCCGGGCGGCGTTCTCGTTCATGTCGCCGGCGGCCGGGACGGCGACGACGACGCAGCCGCTGGCGAGCGCGCGGACCATCGTGCCGTGACCGGCGTGGCTGACGACGGCGGCGCAGTGGGGCATCGTCCGCGCGTAGGAGAGCCAGTCGACGAGGCGCGTGTTCGCCCCGACGACGGGGTCCGGGCCAGGGGCCGCGTGGCGGTTCGTCGTCGCGAGCACGCGCACGGGCAGGTCCGCAAGCCCCTCGAGCGCCGCGCGCAGCAGCGTCCCCTCGCGGTCCTGCGCGGTCGACGGCGCGACGAGCACGAGCGGCAGCGCGGGGTCGCCGAAGCCGAGGTCGACGTCGTCCGCCGACGGCTCCCAGAGGAGCGGGCCGACGACGTGGGCGTTCGGCGCCGAGGCGGCGGTGCGCGGGTATTCGAGCTGCGGGAACGTCCCCACGAGGCAGAGGCCCCGGCTGAGGCCGCCGTGGACGTGGTCGAGGGCGGGGAGACCGAGCCGGCGGCGGGTCCCGTTCAGCTCGGCGCGCCCGGCCTGTAGACCCCGCTCGAGGAGCGGATCGAGCAGGCCCCAGGCCGCACGCCCGGCCGGTGTCCGCGGGAGGCGCGCCCCGACCGAGTAGGGCGGGAAGCCCGGCGCGGGGCGGGGATCGACGTGGGGGATGAGCGTCGCGACCGGGATGCCCTCGAGCTCGGCGGCGAGGGCCGGGGCGAGCGTGAGGATGTCCTGCACGACGACGTCGGGACGCAGCGCGCGGACGAGCTCGCGCGTGTGGACCGTCGCCCGCGCGACCGCCTCGTACGGCTTGAGGTAGCGCCCCTCCGTCGGGAAGACGTCGTACTCGGGCGCGGCCGCGAACGCGAGCCCCTCGGCCTCGACCTCGCCACGCCACCGCTGCCACGTCTCGAGCGTGACGTCGTGCCCGGCGCGGCGGAGGCCGACGCCGAGCGCGATCATCGGGAACGTGTGGCCGGGGTCGCCGAACGCCCCGAGGAGGACCTTCACGCAGCCGGCGTCACGACATGAGCTCGGCGACCTTGCGCAGCTGCTCGAGCCGCCCGTCCTTCGTCCACGCCATCGGGGAGACGCCGAGCGTGTGGACGCCCGCGTCCTTGTAGGCCGCCAGGCGCTCGCGCACGTGGTCGGCGGGTCCGCAGATGGCGACGGTGTCGATGAGCGCGTCCGGGATCGCCGCGGCCGCCTCGTCCTTCTTGCCCGCGAGGTAGAGGTCCTGGATCTCCTCGGCGGCCTCCTCGAAGCCGTAGCGGTGCACGAGCTGGTTGTAGAAGTTCTGCTTCTTCGAGCCCATGCCGCCGATGTACAGGCCGAGGAAGGGCCGCATGAGGTCGCGCGCCTCCTTCATGTCGTCCCCGACGAAGACCTGGACCGACGGGGCGATCGCCACGTCGTCGAGCGTCTTGCCGTTCCCGGCGCGGTCGACGCCGACCTGGATCTCGTCGCGGATGACGTTCACGTGCTCGGGGGAGAAGAGCGTCGGGATGATGCCGTCCGCCACCTCGGCCGCGAGCTGCGTGTTCTTCGGGCCGATCGCGGCGATGTAGATCGGGATCCGGTCCTGGACGGTCGAGATCGTGAGCTTCAGCGCCTTGCCGGGGCCGTCGGGGAGCGGGAGGTCGATCGACTCGCCGTGGAACTCGACGCGCTCACGCGCGAGCGCCATGCGCAGGACCGCGACGTACTCCCGGGTGCGTTGCAGCTGCTTGGCGAAGCGGACGCCGTGCCAGCCCTCGGAGACCTGCGGGCCGGACGAGCCGATGCCGAGGATGAAGCGTCCGTCGGAGAGCTGGTCGAGCGTCGCGGCCGTCATGGCCGTCATCGCGGCCGAGCGCGCGGGCATCTGCAGGATGCCCGAGGCGATCTTGATCGTCGTCGTCTGGCCCGCGATCCAGCCGAGGATCGTCGCGGCGTCGGACCCGTAGGCCTCGGCGGTCCACACCGAGTCGTACCCCAGGCGCTCGGCCTCCTGGACGATCTCGAGCTGATCCTCACGCGTGAGGCCGAGGCCCCAATAACCGATGTGCACACCGAGCTTCATGCAAGACCTCATTCATGGGGAGGGGAAATGCTTGGGATTCGGACGACCTGCGCGTAGGGTTCGCGGCAGGAGGCGCCCTTCCCGACCAGGGCGCGCAAGCCTACCTATGCGAAGCCGACGCTCACCCAACGACGATCTCCGCCTGGCGATCGACTGCCTGCCGGCCGTGACCCGCGAGGCCATGCTCGTCGGCATCGCCAGCAACGAGATCATCGCGGGGGCGTACTCCGACCGCGACGGCGGCGTCTGCCCGATGCTCGCCGCCCACCGCTGCGGCGGCCGCACGAACTTCATCTCCTTCGCGAAGGCGTGGGACGCGTTCACCGGCGTCAAGCGCGCCCGCCGCGCCACCGAGCGTGAGATCCGCATCCTCCGCACGCACCTGGAGGCGAGTCTCGCCGCCGAGCTCGACTGCCCGCCGAGCGACCTCGGGGCCGCGATCCGCGAGCACCAGACGGTCGCCCGCGAGCGCCGTCACGTCGAGGCGACCGAGCTGCCGCCGCTGTCCTCGGTCATCGAGGAGCACCAGGCCGCGGCCCGCGACCGCCGGGCCCGCGAGGCCGCCGAGAGCGGGAGCTGGGGCTTCCTGCGCACGCGCCGCGAGGACCGCGACGCGCAGCGGGCGCTCGAGCGCCTGGAGCGCGAGACAGAGACCGCGGCCGCGCCCTCGCGCGACCGCGATCGCGACCTCACCCACGCGTAGGGCGGGCGCTCCGGCGCGCCGCCGCCCGGTCAGCCGGGGAGGGCCTCGAGCCCTCCCGCCGGCTGCTCGAAGCGGATCTCGGGGACGACGCAGCCCGTCGAGGTCCGCAGGAGGAAGCGCACGCCCTCGGCGATGTCCGTGGGCGTGATCATCGTCTCGGCCGGGACGTGCTCCTTGACGAAGTCGGTCATCGGCGTGTCGACGAAGCCGGGGCAGAGCGCGGTGCTCTTGATGCCCGCGGTCGCGAGCTCCTTGTTCATCGCCTGCGTGTAGCCCACGACGCCGTGCTTCGTGGCGGAGTAGACGCCGAGCCAGGCCTCGCCGCGGATGCCGCTGATCGACGACGTGTTCACGACGAGCGCGTTCTTGTGCTCGGCGCCCGCCGCACGCAGCATCGGCATCGCCGCGCGGTAGAACAGGAAGATCGCGCGGAGGTTCGTGTTCAGCTGGATGTCGACCTTCTTCGTCGTGAGCGCGTCCACGGGTTCGCCCATGCCGATGCCGGCGTTGTTCACGAGGACGTCGAGGCGGCCGTACGTCGCCTCGTGGGCGGCGACCACGCCGTTGATGACGTCCTCGTCGCCGAGGTTGCCCGCGACGTGCTCGACCGTGTAGCCCTTGGCCCGCAGGCCGTCCGCGGCGGCCTCGAGCTTGTCGGGGCGACGGGCCGCGACGGTCAGCGCATAGCCCTCCTGACCGAGCATGTCGGCGATCGCCAGCCCGATCCCGCTCGATGCGCCCGTCACCAGTGCTGCTCGTTCTGCCATGCCTGTCGCTCCTGAAGGTCGTGGGTCGGGGCCTATCCAACCAGACGACGCCGACCCCGCCGCCCGCGCCTCCGGCAGAGCGGGCGGACAGCCGGGGACCGGCGTGCAGGACGTCCAGTCGTGGCAGGATGCCCGCCGATGATCCACGCCCGTCGCCCCGCCGTCGTCCTCGCGGCCGCCCTCACCGTGCTCGCGACCGCGACGGGCTGCGGCAGCTCGTCGGGCGGCGACACGGCGTCGGTGCCCGCGCAGCCGAAGCCGTCGGGCGGCATCTCCGACTTCCCGAAGTCGGCGGGCCACACCCTTGCCGAGCTCCAGGCGCGCCTGCCCGCGGGCCCGGTCTTCGCCCCGACGGTCTCCGTCCTCCGGGCCGGGACCGACCGCGTCGGCTTCGGGCTCTTCGACGTCGCGCACAAGCAGATCGCCGGCGCCGCGGCCGCGTTGTACGTCGCGAACGCCGACGGCTCCAAGATGCGGGGCCCGTACATCGCCCGGTCCGAGTCGCTCGCGGTCAAGCCGGCGTTCGAGAGCCGGACGACGGCGCAGGATCCCGACGCGGCGAAGGCCGTCTACGTGGCCGACGTCCCGTTCCCGCGGAAGGGCCGGTACGCGGTGCTGGCCGTCGTGCGCGTGGATGGCCGGCTGCTCGCCACGTCCGGCTTCACGCTCAGCGTGGGGGCCAAGGGGGCGCTGCCGCCCGGTCCCGGGGACCGCGCGCCTCGCGTCCACACCCCGACCCTCGCATCGGTCGGCGGCGACGCGGCGAAGATCACGACGCGCAACCCGCCCGACCTCCCGCTGCTGAAGACCGACCTGGCGAGCGTCCTCGGCAAGCGCCCCGTCGTCCTGACCTTCGCGACGCCGCAGCTGTGCGTCAGCCGGGTCTGCGGCCCGGTCGTCGACGTCGCCGAGCAGGTCGCCTCCGAGTTCTCCGGCCGGGTCACCTTCATCCACAACGAGATCTACAACGAGAACGACACCTCGAAGGGCTTCCGGCCCCAGGTCCGCGCGTACCGGCTGCCGACCGAGCCCTGGACCTTCGTCATCGACCGGCACGGCCGCGTGTCGGCCGCGATCGAGGGGGCCCTCTCGGTCGGGGAGCTGAAGCGCGCCGTCGCTAAGGTCGCGGGCACGTAGCCCGCGCCGCCCGCCGCAGTACCGTTCCCCGCGTCGGACGCGGCCCTGTCGCCGCGCCGCGGGGCGGTAGCTCAATGGTCAGAGCCGCGGACTCATAATCCGTCAGATCCTGGTTCGAGTCCAGGCCGCCCTACTAAATTTTGCCTGCAAACCCGCATGATCGGCGGCAGTCGCTGATCTGCACGGGTACCAGTTGGGTACCAGTTCGGCTTTACGGCTTGAGCTGACAGCGGCAGGAATCCCCCGAGGTCGGGCGTATCGTTCACGCGGCACCCCGGGTAGATTCGACCGCAGACCTCCGCCGATGACCGAACCAGTCCGCACACCATCGCTCCGCTCCGCCCGTGAAGAACTCGACGAGGACCGGTTCGCCGAACTCGTGATCTACATCGCCGGGAAGCTGCAGGACGACCCGAGTTTCGGGGACACGAAGCTCAACAAGACGCTGTGCTTCTGCGACTTCACCGCCTTCGCGACCCTCGGGCACACCATCACCGGGGCCCAGTACCACCGGCAGCCCAGGGGACCTCTAGCGCGCCCGCTCCCGAGGATCCGCGACGAGCTCATCGCCGCCGGTGACGTCACCGTCGAGATGAAGAAGGTCTACACGCACTCAAGGCGGGTCACCACGCCGACCCGCGAGGCTGACCCATCGGTGTTCTCGCATGAGGAGCTCGAGATCATCGACGACGTCATCCGGCAAGTCCGGCCGCACAACGCCACGTCGATCAGCGAGGTTTCACACCGCATCATTGCGGGCTGGACCGTCCTCGACGACGGCGAGACCATCCCGCCCGAGACGCTCTTTGTCGACACCGCTCCGTTCTCGGCCGACGAACGCGCCCTCGCCGGCCACCTGGCCGCGAAGCACGCCCGCTGACCGATAGTCCCGCGCCGTGTGGTCGATCAACCAGACGGCCGAGTTCAAGAAGAACGCCCTTCAACTCGACGCCAGCCACAAGCGCTTCGTCGACTGCTTCTCCGGCATCCTCACGATCCTCGCCCGCGACCCGTACGAGTTCTCGATCCCAGCCTTCCAGGATCAGGAGTCGCGCGTCCTGCGCAGCCGCCGGTTCATGGACGGCTTCACGGTGTTCGTTGGCTTCGAGGTCGACGACGACACCGAGACCGTGCTCCTCACGTGGATCGAGCGTGTCCCCAACGCCGCACACGACCCGTTCGAGGACGAGCCCGACCTTCCCGACGCAGACCCCTGGTGAGCAGCGCGCACGGCGGCCGCTCGACATCGAGCGCGGAGGCATGCCGCGAGACGATCAGAGCTTCATGGAGCCGACCGGTCCCAAGAGCAAAAGGCCGAGGATCGTCACGACGAGCACGATGACGAGCCCTCGCCCTCCGAGGGCGCCGAAGAACTCGCCGAACATCACGATCACGAGACCGATCGCACCGACCGCCAAGAAGCCGCCGACGAACAGGTAGATCACCAGCTTTCCCACCGTCAATGCCCCGAGCACCGGCGCATTGTAGGACGAAATCTTGCTGGCGCCCATGGCACTCGCCCGAAAACGCGGAAGCCATGGGACTCGTGACGCGAACCACTTCCGCGCTCGGCTGAGCAAGAACGGCCAGCCAAAGTACCGTCCGACGCGCCCACTAGTTTCCCAACTGCGTACATCGCCGCCGTGAACACGGCGCCGTGACGGGCGGCAAGAGCTTCGGCTCCACTCCAGCCCCGAGGACATACCTGGATCAACCGGCACGCACCGGCCAGGGACCCCAGCTCCACGTCCTCGAGGTCGCCGTGCTCAGCCCTCCCGCATCGCCTCACCCTCTCGCCGCAGCCCGCAAGGATCGCGGCCTCACGCAGTTCGAGCTCGCCATCCGCGCCCAGGTGCAGCCGGCGACGATCAGCCGCATCGAACGCGGCTGCCACCTCCCGCGCGTCGACACCGGACTCCGGATCGCCGCCGCCGTCGAGACGCCCGTCCGGGACTTGTGGCCGATCATCGCCGACCGCAAGGCCACCGCCTGAACGATGGCCTGGCCGACACCCGACGCAGGCGGCTCCCGGACGGTCGAGCCCCGCACGAAGCACCGCAGCAAGCGCAAGCCGCGCGCCGCTGACGCACGCCGGCTCGCCCGCCGCATCGAAGAGGCGAGCGCCGAGCTACGGGCTCACGACGCCGGCCCACGAGAGACGACATCGACCCGGCTCCAGGCGATGCACGCCGACAAGCGCGCGATGCGCCGCGACATCTACGCCGACGCCCCGCAACTCGAGGGCAGCCGCACCTACCGGACCCAGCCGAGGACCGGCTCATGACCCGCAACCCGAACGCGTCCATGAACGAACCGAGGCCCCGGGCTAACGGGACCTCGGAGAAAGGCGATCGTGTCCTCATACGCGACCAGCCCCCACTCCTCGGAGGGTAACACCGCCCTCGGCGGAGAATGCCGCCTCTGCGGCCGCCCGCTCGGGCCCCGCAGCCGCCGCTACCACGCCGCCTGCCACCGAGCCCGCCCCGCCGCCAAGTACTCCCGGCCCGCTGCCCGCCGACGCGCTGTGCAGCTTGTCGCCCGCGAGGCCGTCGCTGGCTTCGACGTCGCGACCGTGCACCCCAACCGCAAGGCGGCCACGTGAGCACCTCGCTGACCGTGAGAGAAGCTCGAGCGCAGATCGTGCTCGAGGCCATCCTCCGCCACCCCGGACAGGTCCACACCCGGAACGACATCCGCGGCCTCTCCAACTTCGACCGATGGGGCGACGACATCTTCTCGGCCGCCGTCGACGACCTCGTCCGCGACGGCCGCCTCACCGAGGCTGCCAGCGGCCTCCGCCTCTCACAGCAGGTGCCCGCATGACCAACGCCACCACCGGCCTGCCCCTCCTGCAGGCCAGCATCCGACCGCCGCTCGCCGCCGCCGAAGCACACGTCCTGCTGCGACACATCGCCGACGACAGGGACGGACGGCAAGACCTCGACGAGAGCAACCGGGCACACCTCGCCATCCGAGGCCTCGACCGAACCGCCGTCGACCGCGCCATCAACAACCTCGTCCGCACCGGCCTCGCCGAGCTCCACGCCGACCGCGGCTGCGTCGAACTCGTCCCCACCGAAGCCGGACTCGCCGCCATCACCCGCCTCAGGCTCGTCCGAAGCGAGGCCGCGTGACCGCTCCTACCACGATGCCGCTCGAGCACGTCAACGGCCACGACGAGGACCCGACGACAACGCTACGCCGACAGACCGGCACGCTCCTGAGCCTCATCAGCGAGACGGGACACGCACCCTCGCGAGAGATGCTCGCCGGTCTCGTCGCGTCGCATATGGCCCACATCCACGGGCACGACCTCAACCCCGACCAAGTCGCTGCCGTCGCCGCCGAGGTCGCACACACCGAACCCGCCGACACCGCCAGACAACCCGCCGAATGGCTCATCAGCGGGCCCGCGCTGCTCGCCGGCGACAGCACCGAACCGGACTGGCTCATCGAAGGCCTCGTCGGCGCCGGCGGCCTCCTCGCCGTCCAGGGCTACGCCAAGACGGGTAAGACGTGGATCCTCCTTGAGATCGCCATCGCGGTCGCCACCGGCCGCCCTGCCTTCGGCGCCCACGCCGTCGCCCCCGGTCCCGTGATTCTCGTCCTCGAGGAATCCCCTCAGCGCGACACCGCCCGCCGCCTCTCGAAGCTCATCCGAGGCCACGCCCAGGCAGGCGACGACCTGCACAACCTCAACGTGGCGAGCAACGCCGGCGTCCGCCTCAGCGACCCCACGTGGAGGGCCAGCATCGAGGCCGCCGCCGAAGCGATCAAGCCGGTCCTCATCGCCTTCGACCCCCTCGCCCGCGTCAAAGGCGACGCCGACGAGAACGAACAGACCGAGGTCCAGGCCATCACCGCGTGGATGGCCGACCTGCGCACCAAGTTCCGCTGCACCGTCGGCTTCGCCCACCACACCGGCCACGCGGACAAGGGCCGCATGCGGGGCAGCTCCGACCTCGAGGCCTGGTGGTCCTCCAAGGTCGAAGTCCAGACCAAGGACAGCAAGTGGCAGGTCCGCGGCCGCCACCGCGAGGCCGAAGACGGCCAGTGGGCAACCATCACCAAGGACTACGACTCCACCTCGGACTCCATGAAACTGACGATCGACGGCAAGCCCGTCGACCCCATCGCCACCGCCCGCGGCCGGATCCTCCAAGCCTTCCGCGACCACGACCACGGCGACGGACTCAGCAAGACCGAGGTCAACGAGCTCGTCACCGGACGCGCAGAAACCATCCGCAGCGTCTTCGACGCCCTCCTCGAGACCGGCCAGATCACGCCACACGGCCGCCGCTACACGCTCTCACCGGACCACCTGAACTTCCCGTCCCACAGGGCGGACGAGACACCCCCGTCCGAGCACGCGGACGAACGGGACGACGCAAGCCGCAAACCCCTTGAACACAGGGGGACCGACCCGTCCGGACACGGGGACGATCCCGCGACGGCAAACCCGTCCCGTCCCGACCCCTTTAGGGGGGTCGGGACGGAAGGACGGGTGGAGGACGAAAACCACCCCTCGGACACCGCCCTCGTGAACACGATCGCGGCCACCTTCGACGCTGAGGAGGGGATCTCGTGAGCGGCCACGCCCGTGGCCTTCAGGCCCCTCACGCTCCCGAGTCGGATTCACACCGAGTGGCGGCGCGTCTGCTGACGGCTGATGAGCTCGCTGAGCGGTGGCAGGTGTCGAAGGCGCACGTGTACCGGCTGGCGCGTGAAGGGCGGATCCCGACGGTGCCGATCGGTCGGTACTACCGGTTCCGGGTGTCGTCGATCGAGGCGTGGGAGGCGGCGCAGGATGGGTGCGATCGGATGGTTACTCCGTCAGGTGTGCCGATGAACACTGGGCCGGACGCGGGCGGGTACCGAGACGAGTACCGGGGGGCCGCGTGATGCCGGGTCTGAGCGGTGATCCGAGTCGGCGGGCGCGGCAGCTGTCGAACCTCCGTCGTGGCGGTGTGCCGGCGGCGCCGGCGGGGAACCAGCGTGCGGTGAAGCACGGGGCGTACGCGGTGATCGCCGCGGAGCGTGTCGACGCGAAGGTCCGCGAGGTCTTCGATGCCCTGGCGGCGGACGCCCCGCTACGCGCGAGCGACGGTGGGCTGCCGGCAGCGGACGGGGCGATGGTCCGCCTGGCGGCCGAGGTGATGTGCCGCCTCGACGATGTGACGGGGTACCTCGGCGCGAAGGGCTGGATGGACGAGAAGGGCAACCCGCGCACGATCGTGCTCGAGCTCGAGGGCCGGCTCCGCCGGGAGGCGGCCGATCACCTCGACGCGCTGGGCTGCAGCCCGCGGTCGCGGGCGAAGCTCGGCCTCGATGTCGCCCGCTCCCAGGCGTTCGACCTCGCGCAGCACTGGGCCGAGACCGATGTGAGCGGCGACCAGGACGGCGACGTGATCGACGGAGACGCCGCATGACCCGCGCCCAGGTCGCCGCCGCCCGCGACGACGTCGGGGTCTTCGCCACCCTCGTGGACTGCCCGCTGACCGCGACCCAGGCCGGTGCTCTCGCGCTTCAGCGGCGGGTGACGGTGATCGTGGCGCCGCGGCAGACGGGCAAGTCGCGGTCGCTTGCCGTGCTTGCGCTGCATCGGGCGTTCCGGCGCGCTCGGACGCGGGTGCTGATCGTGAGTGCCGGTGAGGAGGCGGCGAAGCGCCTGCTCGCCGAGGTCCGGCGCGTCGCCGCCGGCTCACCGATCCTTGCGGGGTCGGTGCTCGACGAGCGGTCGTCGCTGCTGACCCTGAGCAACGGGTCGGAGGTCCGGTCGGTACCGGCGTCGGAGCATCAGGTGCGCGGCTGGTCGGCGGACGTGCTGCTGATCGATGAGGCGGCGATCGTCGACGACGACCTCATCCTCGGTGCAGCGTTCCCGACGACAGCGGCCCGGCCTGACGCGCGGATCGTCCTGGCATCCTCGCCGCTCGGGACGCGCGGTGCGTTCTACGAGCACGCGATGCGCGGCGTGAACGGGTCCGAGCATGTGGCGACGTTCCGGTTTCGGCTGGCGGATTCGCCGTGGGTGACGGCGGAGACGTTGGCGTCGCTGCGGGAGGGGCTGTCGCCGCTGCGGGCGCAGGCGGAGCTCGACGGTGAGTTCGTTGATCTCGACGGTGGGCAGCGGTTGATCGAGCGGGAGTGGATCGATGCGGCGTGCGAGCGGCGGCTGCGTGCGACGGGCGCCGGCACGGTGGGTCTGGACGTGGCGCGGTTCGGTGGGGACCGGACGGTGGCGTACTCGAACCGTGGTGGGGTGGTGCGCCGCCTGTTCGTGGGGCATGGGTGGTCGACGACGCAGACGACCGGCCGGCTCGTGGGGGCACTGCGCGATGACCTCGGGTCGCCGCCGGAGCCGGTGTCGGTCGTCGTGGATGACACGGGTGTCGGTGGTGGTGTGACGGACCAGGCGCAGGCGGCGGGGGTGTCGGTGCGTCCGTTCATCGGTGCGGCGTCCGCTCGGCAGCCGCAGCGGTTCGTGAACTTGCGGGCGGAGAACTTCTGGGATCTGCGGGAGGCGTTCGAGCACGGCCGCGTGGACCTCGACCAGGGGGACCGTGAGCTCGTGGAGCAGCTCGGGGAGCTCCGGTTCGGGTACGACGACAGGGGTCGGATCGTGATCGAGGCGAAGAGGGCGCTCGCGGCTCGTGGGGTGAAGTCGCCGGATTCGGCGGATGCGGTCGCGATGAGCTTCGTGTTCGTGCCGTCGTCGTCGGTGCGGGTGGTGATGGCCGCTCCGGAGGCGTTGGTGCGGTCGCCGGTCGATGGGCGTGCGCTTGCGCCGCTCCGATTGGGGGATGACGCGCTGCGGGCGGCGGTCGATGGTCGGCGTGCTGTGCGCGGCGGGCCCGCATGGCGGGGGCCGCGGATATGAGCGCGCCAGACACGAGTCTTGCCCCGGTTGGGGCTTCTACTGGCGCCGTTGTGCGCCCTGACATGAGGAAGCGAGGTGGTCGCGTGTCCGTGGCCGTGAAGGAGCGGGAGCGGGTGTCTGCGCCGGTGTTGCCGGCGGGGAGCATCCCGGAGTCCGAGTTCGGGTGGCTTGAGGCGCTGCGTCTGGAGCATCCGGGTCTGATCGAGGCTCGGCAGAAGGCGATCGCCGCGGTCGCTGCGGTGAAGGCGGAGCACGCGACGCTGAGGTCGACGTACGAGGCGGAGCTCGCGGCGGCGGCGCGGGCTGGGGGTGAGCCGCCGGTGTTGCCGGCGCGGCTGAGCCCGGAGTACGCGCGCACTCGGCTGGTGGCGGCGCAGGAGGCGGATGTGGCCGCTGTGGCGGCGCTGGTGGAGCACACCGGGCGGGTGGCTGCCGCTGTCGGGCAGCATCGGACGGGGGAGGAGTGGCAGGCGGCGGTCGCTGACCCGGACGCTGATGGGGCGGAGGCGCTGCGGCGGTTTGAGGCGCGGTGGACGTGGCCGCCGCCGCGACCCATCCGGGCGACGCTCGAGGAGCTTGAGGCGGAGATCGCCGCCGCGGACGCCGTGGTGCTCGAGATCCGGCGGCCGATGGAGGCGCGGATGACGGAGTGGCATCGGGCGTGTGCCGAGCATGAGACGGGGAAGCCGATGCCGGCGATGCCGGAGTTCTCGAACGAGGATCACCTGCTGGGGAGCGCGATGGAGCGTGCGGGCCGGGCGCATGCGGCTCTGGATGAGGCGCGCCGGATGGGGCGTGTGGCATGAGCTCCCGGTACCGCGCGACGAGCATGATGCGCCTGATCCGGCAGCTGCATCCGGACCTCTCTGACCGGCAGGTCGCGGCGGAGGCACTCGCGGTCCTGCCGGCGGGCGCAGGGTCGGCGGACGAGCTCGAGATCGAGGCTGCCGGGCTCCGGGGCCCGGCGACGGAACTCCGGGTGGCGCTGGCGGCGTCGGCGGCAGATGCGGTGACGCCGGGGTGGGCGAAGATCGGGACCGTCCCGTCGTCGATGCCGTCGCTGGCTGATGCTGGTGAGGGGTTCATGCCGGGTGCGCCGTCGCTGACGGCGCACGCTGAGCGGGCCGCCCATGAGGCGGGCCTTGCGCCGGATGTGTCGATGTTTCCCGGCCGCGGCCACCTGGGGGTGAGTTGACCTATGGCGCTGAAGTTCGAGATCGAGATGTATGGCGACAAGCTGATCAGCCGGCAGTTCGATCGGATCTCTGCGCGGGGGCTGGATTTGCGGCCGGCGTTCGAGACGATCGGTGACCAGTTCCGGCGGGCGGAGGCAAACCGGTTCGACACCGTGGGGAATGGGACGTGGGAGGCGCTGAGGGCGTCGACGGTGGCTCGGAAGGCGCAGTCGGCTGACCCGGTGGTACGGGCGAACCATGAGCGGGTGCTGGTGGCGACAGGGCGGTTTGAGCCGTCCCGGTTTCACGGAGACTTGTTGTTTGGGTTTCCTCTCTCGTCAGTGGGAGAGGGGTGAGCCGGACCGTATCGCGTAGAGGGTCTCGAATTCGACGGGCGGGATGTGACCGATCGCGGAGTGCAGGCGGTCGTGGTTGTACCAGCCGACCCACTCCACAACGGCGAGCTCCAGTTGGGTGCGGGTTTGCCAGACGCGGTCGCGGATCAGCTCGGTCTTGAAGCTGTCCACGAAGCTCTCGGCCATCGCGTTGTCGTACGCGTCACCGGTCGAGCCGAGCGAGCCGAGCACGTCGTTGTCCAGGAGCGCTTGGGTGAAGTCGAAGCTCGTGTATTGCGATCCCCTGTCCGAATGATGGATAAGTTGTAGATCGGCGCCGTGTCGGCGGGTGCCCAAGGCCATCTTCAGCGCGTCGAGCACGAGGTCGGTGCGCATGTGGCCGGCGAGCTGCCAGCCGACGACCCGGCGGGAGTAGACGTCAAGGACGAAGCTGAAGAACCCCACGCCCTCCCACGACTTTAGATACGTGAAGTCGGCGATCCACAGCGCGTCCGGCCGGGTCGCGGTGAACTGGCGGTTGACCAGGTCCGGTCGCCCTGAGCCGGCCGGGTCAGCGACCGTGGTCTTCCACGCTCGGCCGCGGCGCTTGGCCCCGATCAGACCGTCCGCTGCCATGAGCCGCTCAACGCGGCCGCGGCCGACCTGCACGCCCTGACGGCGCAGCGCCTTCCACACGCGCAGCGATCCGTACGCCTCGTAGTTGGCGCGGTACACCGCCCGGATTTGCTCGAGCAACACGGCGTCTTCCTGCGCGCGGGTCGACAACACCCCGGTCGCGCGCTGGTAGAACGCCGAGGGCGAGGTCCCGAGGGTGCGGCAGGTGAGCTCGACAGCGAAGCCGGCCGCCCGCTGCTTTTCGATGAAGGCGCTCACCTCCGCGGGGTCCCGTCGAGCTCCTTGGCGAAAAACACCGAAGCGGCCTTGAGGATCTCGTTCTGCCGCCGCAGTTCCTTGACCTCACGTTCGAGCAGACGCATCCGGTCGCGCTCGACCGTGTTCAGCACGTCGCTGCGCGTTCCGGCGTCGGCCTCGGCGAGCCGCACCCAGTTCCGAAGCGACTCCTTGTGCACGTCCAGGTCGCGGGCGACCTGCGCGATCGGACGCCCGGACTCCAGCACCGTCTTGACGGCCCGCTCACGCAACTCCGGCGGGTACTTCCTTCCACGAGCCATATGACCACGTACTTCCTCTCAACAGACCGAATGCCTGTTTCAGAAGTCCCCGTCGATCCCGGGACGGCTCACGCTGATCTCGGGCCGCCGGAACTTCGAGACGCTCGTCCGGGTCGACTTCTGGGAGGCGACCTGGCAGATGCTCGCCGCCGACCGACTGGGCCGCGCCAACGGCGACGCCCCGATCACCCTTCCGGTCGTGCACGAGAACCCGCTCGAGCAGTCCGCGCTGCCCACGCCCGATTCCTACGAGTTCTTCAGCCGGGCAGGCGGCGAGTGGGCGCCCTCGTTCAAGAACGAGGTGACGCTGCGGTCGCTGGAGATGTTCCAGGCCTACGAGCCCGGCGAGTACCTCAAGCGTATCTCCCCGACCCCGCTGCTCATGGTCGTCGCGCCGCTCGACCGGCTCGCGCCGGGTGAATGGGCGACGGCCGGATACGAGACCGCTGCCCACCCGAAGAAGATCGTCCTCCTCCCCGGCGGCCACTTCGACGCGTACACCGGCACGGGCTTCGAGATCTCGTCGGCCGCCGCGCGCGACTGGTTCGCCGAGCACCTGCAGACCGCCTAGCACCAGGGCAGGCTGCGGCATGAGCACGTACGAAGCGGAGACCTGGGCCACCCACGGGCTCAGCGCGACCTCTCGCGTCGACCACTGGCACGACGCGCTCGGAGAGACGCACCTGTTGTTCGACGTCGCCGTGCCGCAGCCTGTCCGGGCCACGTTCAACGCCGAGTTGACGCGGCGCCGGTTCGGGGAACTGGCGCTCGTCGACTGCACGGTCGATCCCTGCAGCGGGCACCGTGGCCGCCAGGAACTCGCCGTCGACCCGGGCTGGGCCGGCGTCCTCGTCATCGGTTCCGGTCGCGAGCGTGTCTCCCAGGCGGGTCGCGAGATGGTGCTCGGCCCGGGCGACTGCGTCGTCTGGGACGGTGATCAGGCGGTCGACTTCGAGGTGCTGGAGCCGCTGCGCAAACGCACGCTGCTCCTTCCGCGCGAGCGGGTCATGGGCCTGGGGGGCTCGTTCCCTGCCCACATCGCGGCCGGCTCCGCGCACAGCCGTCTGCTGGCCGGCTACCTGGACATGCTCTCGCGGGAGCTCGATCATCTCGACGGGCCCGCGTGCGCCGCGGCGGCCAACGCCGCCCTCGAGCTCATGCGCGCGGTCGTCGCGCCCTCCGCGGGCGGGGACCTCCGCACGATCGTGTTGCCGCAGATCAAGCGCTGGATCGAGGCTCGGCTGCACGATCCGCGGTTGTCTCCGCGGGAGATCGCCGCGACCCACGCGATCTCCGTGCGCACCCTCCACGCGCTGTTCGCCGCGACCGACGAGAGCGTCAGCGAGTTCGTCAAACGGCGTCGCCTCGAACGTGCCCGCGCCGAACTGCTCGACGTCCCCGGTGTCGCGATCACGAAGGTCGCGCTGCGCTGGGGCTTTCCCAGCGCCGCGCACTTCTCCCGCTGCTTCCGGGCCGAGTTCGGCCTCAGCCCCCGCGAACTCCGTCAGGACGGCATGCCGTCAGAGGCGGCCGGCCCCTGAGCGGCACGCCCCGTGGCGCCCGTCAGACCTCGGCCGGGGTGGCCAGCCGGGCCTCGAGGAAGTCGGTGATCGCCGCGGTGAACTCGAGCGATCGCGGCACGAGCCCGGACATGAGGAACGTGCCGTGGATCATCCCGTCGATGCGGCGGACCTCGGCGTCGACGCCGGCGGCCTGCAGGGCCGCGCCGTAGGCCTCGGCCTCGTCGCGGGTGGGGTCGAGCTCGGCCGTCAGCACCAGGGCGGGGGCCAGGCCGGCGAGGTCGGCCTTGCCGGGGTTGGCGTGGGGCGCCGTCCGGTTTGCCGGGTCGCCGAGGTACGCGCCCCACATCGCGTCGGCGGCGGCGACGGAGAGGAACGGGCCGGCGGCGAACTCCGCGCGCGACGGGGTGTCGGTGTCCGGGTCGATCGGCGGGTAGATGAGCACCTGGGCGGCGAGCTGCGGTCCGTCCTCGTCGCGGGCGCGCTGCGCGGCGACGGCGGCCAGGTGAGCGCCGGCGCTCTCGCCCATGACGACGATCCGGTCGGGGTCACCGCCGTGCTCGCCGATCGTCTCGGCGACCCACCGCAGCGCGGCGAGGTTGTCGTCGGTGGCGGCGGGGAACGGGTGCTCGGGCGCGAGCCGGTAGCTCGCGGAGACGACGACGGCCTGGAGCTCGTGGGCCAGGGCCCGGCAGCGCTCGTCGACGACGTCGAGGCTGCCGGCGATCCAGCCGCCGGGGTGGAAGAAGGTGACGACCGGGAGCGTCCCGTCGACGTCGGGCCGGTAGATGCGGGCCGAGAGCCGCTGCCCGGACGGGCTGGGGTAGGTGACCTCCTGCACGTGGGTGTCGCGCGGCGGGGCCTGCAGCAGCGTCATCGTCTCGAGCAGCTCACGGGTCTCCTCGACGGTGCACTGCTCCAGCGGCTTGACGCCCTGCATCGCCAGAGCGCCGATGACGACGGCGACCGGCGGGTCCAGGCGGACCATCGGCGGCACCGGCGGGGCGGACCCGTCGAGGGCGAATCCGGCGAAGCCCTTGTCGATCATCTCCTGGCAGATCGCCCGGTAGAGCGGCGCGCCGCCGGCGAAGATGTAGGTGCCGCGGGGCTTGCCGGGGATGTTGCGGCCCATGTACCACGAGTTCGGGGACTGGGGGATGAGCGTCATGTTCAGGATGCCCTCCGCCAGCCGGCCCCAGGCCTGGACGGCGTCGGCGGTCGGCTCGATGACGCGGGCGTCGTGGTCGAGGACGTGCTTGATCGCGTCGTGGGCGAGTTCGACGTGGTCCTCGATCGCCATCGCGTTGTTGTAGAGCGCGACGGCGCTCTGCGGCCCGGTGATCGTGAACAGGTTGGGGAACCCGTCCAGCTGCAGGCCCAGGTAGGTCTTCGGGCCGTCCTCCCACGCCTGCTCGAGGGTCAGCCCGTCGCGGCCGACGATGCCCATCCGCAGCAGCGTGCCGGTGAGCGCGTCGAAGCCGGTCGCGAGGATGATGACGTCGAGGTCGTACTCGGCGGCGGCGGTGCGCAGGCCGGTCTCGGTGATCGCCTCGATCGGCGCGGTCCTCACGTCCACGAGGTCGACGTGGTCGAGGTTGAACGTCTCGTAGTAGTCGGTCTCGAACGGCGCGCGCTTGGTCCCGTAGGGGTGATCGGTCGGGCACAGCAGCTCGGCCGTCGCCGGGTCGTTCACGCGCTCGCGGATGCGGTCACGCAGGTAGTCGGCGATCGTGTCGTTCGCCTCCTTGTTGACGAGCAGGTCCTGGTAGGTGCCGACGACGAGCCGGAAGCCGCCGCCGGGGTAGTAGAACTCGTCGTAGAGCTTCTTGCGCTCCTCGGGCGAGTCCAGCAGCGCGGACGGCCGGCCGATGCCGTAGGGGGCGCCGAGGAAGTTGTCGCGCGAGCCGGCGCGGACCTCGGCGTGGTTCTCGGCCTGGTGGCGGGACTCCTCCTCGGTGAGCGGGCGGTTGCCCAGGGGCGCGGCGAAGTTCGCCGTGCGCTGGAAGACCGTCAGGTGCGCGCACGCCCTGGCGACCTCGGGGATGACCTGCAGGCCGGTCGACCCCGTGCCGATGACGCCGACGCGCTTCCCGGTGAGGTCGACGGGCTCGTGCGGCCAGGAGCTCGTCCGGTGGATCTCGCCCCTGAACGTCTCCTCGCCGGGGAACTCGTTCTTCTTGGGGACGGTGACGTTGCCGCCGCCGGCCACGACGAAGCGCGTGGTGCACGTGCGGCCGTCGTCGGTGCCGACCGTCCAGAGCTCGTTCGCGTCGTCCCAGACGATCGACGTGACGCGGGTGCGGAACCGGAACTCCTTGCGCACGTCGAGCTTGTCCGCGCACCACTCCAGGTAGGCGAGGATCTCCGGCTGAGCGGCGAAGCGCTCGCTCCAGCGCCACTCGCGCTGCAGCTCGTCGGAGAACGAATAGGAGTAGAAGACCGAGTCGAAGTCGCAGCGCGCCCCCGGGTAGCGGTTCCAGTGCCACGTGCCGCCAGGGCCCTCGCCGGCGTCGAACGCCTGCACCCGGAGCCCGAGCCCGTCGCGGAGCTTGTGCACCGAGTAGATCCCCGCGAACCCGGCACCGATGACGACGACATCGTGATCCGTCTGCATGTCTCTCTCCTGAGGCGCGTGGCTGGACGAGACCGACCGTACGTCCGCCCGGGCGCGAAGTCATCGGTCATTCGGACCCGGTTGCGTGGGCGCTCACCGTGCTCGTTGACCATTTGGCGCAGCCGACCTAGGCTCGCGCGGGTGACGCCGAACGCGCCAGCCGATCCGGTCCGCGACGGCGTCCGCACCGTGGCCCGGGCGATGCTTCCCGAGCTTCCCGCGATCGGCGAGGCGCTCGGCGATCACGTGCTCGCCGGCGAACCGCGCTTCGGTCGCGACGGCGCCGCGGACCTGGTGCGGAACTCGTGCAACGCGAACAGCACGGCGCTGCTGGACGGCCTGCTGCGCAACCTCCCCGCGGAGGCCCTCGGGCCGGCCGAGGAGGTCGTGCGGGACACCCGGAGCTTCATCCAGCGCGGCGTGACGGCGGGGACGCTCGAACGCGGATACCGGCTCGGGATCGCCTACTGGTGCACGCGCTGGGCGCAGGCCGTCGACGAGCACTGCCCGGACCGCGCCGTGGCCCTGGCGGTGAGCAGCGCCGGGACCGGCTACCTGCTCCGGTGGCTCGACCACGTGCTCGAGCGCGTGGGGGAGGAGGCGCGCGACGAGGCCGAGCGGCTGGCCGGCGAGATCGTCTTCGCCCAGGTCGAGGAGGTGCGTCGCATCCTCGACGGTGCCGACGACGTCGACCTCGCCGCCGCCGGCATGCACCTCGGCTACAGCCTGGCCGGCCGGCACCTTGCGCTCGTCGTCCGTCAGGCGGTCCCCGGCGAGGGCCCGCCGCCGGACGCGGTCGCGCGCGAGATCGCCGCCGCGGTGACGGCGGCCCGCCCGCTCGTCGTCCGCGTGGACGTCGCCACCGCGTGGTGCTGGCTCGCGGTCCCCGAGGGCGAGGACCCCGGCGTGCCGGCTCCCCACGGCGCCGTCGTGGGCGGGCACGGCCGTGTCGCACCCGGCCTGAGCGGCTTCCGCCGCAGCCACGCCGAGGCACAGGAGGCGCTGCGGGTCGCCGTGCTCGCCCGTCGCCCGACGTCGACGATGACCGCCTACGACGACGTCGCCGTCGCCGCGCTGTGCTCGCATGACCCGGGCTGGGTCCGCGACTTCGTCCTCGCCCAGCTCGGCCCCCTCGCCGACGACGGCGTCGAGGCGCAGCGCTTCCGTGCGACGCTCTCGGCGTTCTTCGCCTCCGGAAGCGGGTACCGCCCCACCGCCAAGGCGCTCGGCCTGCACCACAACACGGTCCGCCACCGCCTCGCCCGGGCCGAGCGGATGCTCGGGCGCCCGCTCACACGCGACCGGCTCGCCCTCGAGGTCGCCCTGCACCTCGCCGCACAGCTCGGGCCCGAGGTGCTCGCCGGCGACTGCGCGCTCGGCGCGACCTGAGCGCCCTCACGGTCGGGGCGCCGCGTGGTCGCCTGATCGCCGACGGGCCGGCGTCGGGACGGCCGACAGGACGAGGACGCTCTAGGCGCCGACCGTTCCTGCCGTCAGCACGCCGGCGTCCGTGCGCACCGCGGCGACCTGCACGCCGATCCCGTTGACCCAGGCGTTCCCCGAGGCCTTGTCGAGGGAGTCGACGGAGTTGGGGGTCAGGTCGTTGTAGCGGGCGCCGCCCGCGGCGACGGCGACCCGCCAGCCGCCCCGGTGGCCCCAGTGCTGATTCAGGCCGACCGAGCCCGGCATGACCTTCGTCGGTGACCTGGACCTCGACCTCGATCCGGCCCCAGTTGGAGGCCACCGCGGCCATCGCGCCGTCCGTCAGGCCGCGGGTCTCGGCGTCCTCGGGGTGGATCCGCAGGCGGCAGGCGCGGCCGCCCGACATGAGCTTGGGCACGTTGTGCAGCCACGAGTTCTGGGAGCGCAGCTCGCGGATGGTGAAGAGCCGCAGCGGGTGCGCGTCGTCGAGGCCCTCGATGGTGCGCAGGCGCTCGAGCTCGTCGGCGAAGAGGCGGTGCTCGAGGTGGACCATCCTGTCCTTGTGGCGGATGCGGTCCCGGATGATGCCGACGGGGGAGTGGTCGGCGAGCTTGACCGGCGCACCGGCCTTGAGGAGCTTCTTGCGGCTCAGGCCGTTGCGGCGCAGGCCGAAGAGGTCGCCGTCGGGGCCGATGCGCATGAAGGCGTCGACGCCGACGTGCGGCGGGAGGCGGATCCCGAGCCTGCCCATGAGCTGGGCGCCGGGGGCGCCCGAGGGCACCATGCCGATCTCCTTGCAGATGTCGTCGAGGATCTTCCAGTCGTCGCGGACGCCGGGGGGCGGGTCGACGACGGGGGCGGTCCACTGCGCGTAGGGGACGGCGTTGTGGGACTGGGTGAAGATCGGGATCGCCTCGCGCTCCAGGAGGAGCTTCGGCGGGAGGATGTAGTCGGCGTGGCGGTTCGTGTCGGTGACGTACGGGTCCAGCGAGACGAAGAGGTCGAGGGCGGCGAACGCCTCGTCCATCGCCTTGGCGTTGACCGACGTCGTGGCGGCGTTCGTCGCGGCGCAGATCATCGCGCGGCACTGCCCGGGGCCCGGGGTGGCGACCTCGCGCGGGAACGTCGCCCAGGGCGAGGTGCCGATGACCTCCGGGATCCCGTCGACGCGGGTGCGCCAGCGGTCGTAGCCGTTGGCCTTGAGGATCCCGGTCATGAACTCGAGGTCGATCATCGGCCGGCCGAAGACGATGCCGCCGGCCTTGTCGAGGTTGCCCGTCACGATGTTGATGACGTCGATGAGGTACTTCGTGAGGGTGGCGAAGCGGCCGAGGGACGCGCCGCAGCGGCCGTAGACGCAGGCGGCGGGCGCCGCGGCGAGATCGCGGGCGAGCTGCTCGATGTCCGCGCGGGGGATGCCGCACTCGGCGGCGGCGCGGTCGAGGTCGACGTCGCGCACGAGGTCGAGCGCGAACGGCACGCCGGTCGCCTGCCGCTCGGCGGTCGCCCGGTCCACGAGCCGCTCGTCGACGAGGACCTTCAGGATCGCGGCGAGCAGCCAGGGGTCGCCCTCGGGAATGATCGGCACGTGCTCGAAGAGGCTCGCGGTCTCGGTGCGGCGCGGGTCGACGACGACGACGCGGCCGCCGCGCTTCGGGATGTCGAGCAGGACCTCGCGGATCTTCCCGACGGTCACCATCGACCCGTGGGACACGACCGGGTTCGCGCCGAGGATGAGCGCGAAGTCCGTCCGCGCGAAGTCGGGGAAGGGGTTCGCGAGGTTGTTGCCGTAGAGCAGCTCGCCGACGACCCAGTACCCGTTGATGTCGATCGAGCTGGCGGTGTAGAAGTGCTTCGTCTTCAGCGCGGTCGCCATGCCGAAGAGCGTGAGGAAGGCGCCGTAGTTCCACGCGTTCGCGTTGCCGAGCCCGATGCCGATCGACTCGCGGCCGGACTCGGCGACGATCTTCCGCAGCCGGGTGCCGATGTCGGCCATCGCGGCGTCCCACGAGACGGGTTCGAAGGTCCCGTCGGGCCGGCGCCGCTGCGGCTCGAGGAGCCGGTCCGGGTCCTTGAGCACCTCGGGGAAGAGGATGCCCTTCGGGCAGGCGAACCCCCGCGACTGCGGATGGTCGGGTCCGGCCGCAGCTGGACGATCTCGCCCCGGTCGACCGTCGCCACGAGGCCGCACGAGGCCTCGCAGACACCGCAGAAGATGCGCTTCTCCTCCATGGGTCCTTCTCCCTTACCTCGTGGTGGCCCGGTCGGCGTCCCGCCGCTCGAGGAACTCGTCCTTCTTCTCGTGGATCTCGGGGTCGCCCATGACCGAGTAGCTGTACAGCGCCTCGATGCGGAGCTGGTCGTCGAGCTGACGGCCGATGACCTCGAGGATGGTGTCCTTCGCGGACTCGACCGCGCTGCGCGGGTTGCGGATGATCTTGCGCGCCATGTCCTCGGCGGTCGCCATGACCTCGTCGGCGGGGACGAGGCGGTTGACGAGGTGGACCTGGAGGGCGCGCTCGGCGGTGATCGGCTCGCCGAGGAGCTCGAGCTCCATCGCGATGCCGACACCGCAGGTGTTGACGAGGCGGACGATCCCGCCGTCGCCGAAGTGCATGCCGCGGCGCATGTGGAAGAACCCGAAGTTCGCGTCGTCGGCGCAGACGCGCATGTCGGCCGCGAGGCAGAGCTCGATGCCGCCGCCGATGATCCAGCCGTGGAGCGCGGCGATGATCGGCTTCGGCGTCCGGTGCAGGCCGCGGGTGATGCGGCCGGCGAAGCCCTTGTCGAGGACCTTGCGCCCGAGCTCGGGCCCCGCCTCGAGCCACTGGTCGACGTGGTCGTGCAGGTCGGCGCCGGCGCAGAAGTTCCTGCCGTTGCCGCTGAGGATCGCGACGCGCGCCTCGTCGTCGGCGGCGAACGCCGACCACGCCTCGAAGAGGGCGTCGTCGACCTCCGTGCTGATCGCGTTGTGCTTGTCCGGGCGGTTGAGCGTGATGTACGCGATCTGGTCCCGGACCTCGTAGAGGACGACCGACATGCTCAGACCGTCCACGTCGCGGGAAGGGTGCGCATCGTCTCGAAGAGGTTGGAGAAGCCGTAGGTCGCCTCGCCGAGCTGCAGGTCGGGCAGCTGGGTGTAGACCTCGCGCAGGGCGGCCTTCAGCAGCGTGCGGCCGAGCGCGTTGCCGAGGCAGAAGTGGATGCCTCCGCCGCCGAACGCGAGGTGCGGGTTGCGCTCGCGGCTGAGATCGAGGACCTCGGGGTTCTCGAAGACGTCCTCGTCGTAGTTGCCCGAGACGTACCAGAAGACGACCTTGTCGCCTTCCTTGATCGTCTTGCCGCCGATGTCGTAGTCCTGCACCGCGGTGCGGCGGAAGTGGACGATCGGGCAGCGCCAGCGCAGCAGCTCCTCGACGGCGGAGCCGATGCGGCCCTCGAAGTCCTCGAAGAGCCACGCCTTCTGCTCGGGATGCGACTCGAGCGCCATGATCGAGTCGACGATCGCGTGGCCGGTCGTGTCGTTCGACGCGCCGGAGAGCATCACGAAGAACGAGGCGATCTCCCAGTCGTCCATCTTGCGACCCTCGAACTCGGCCTGGACGAGCCAGGTGAGCATGTCGTCGCCCGGCTCCTTCAGGCGCAGCTCGGCGAGCTCGAGCGCGATGTCCGAGAGGATCTCCGCGGCGTTCGCGAAGACCATGATCGGCTCCATGTGCTCGGTGTACTTGGGGTCGTTCCAGGAGCCGAGCTGGTCGGCGGCGGCGACGACCTTGTCGCGCATCTCCGCGTCGGTGACGCCGATGAAGTGCGAGTAGATGAGGCCGGGCAGCGCCTTGCCGAGGTCGGCGACGAGGTCGGCCTGGCCCTGCGGCCTGAGCCCGGCGACGACCTCGTTCGCGGTCTCGCGGATCCAGCCCTCGAGCGTGCGCATCTGCTTGGGGCCGAAGGCCGTCTGGACGATGCCGCGCATCTGGCCGTGGTCCGGCGGATCCATCGCGAGGAACGACATCGCCGCCGCGAGGACGACCTCGGGCATGTCCTCCATGAAGATCCCCTGCGAGGAGCAGAAGGCGCGGCTGCGCGACGCCTCCTGGATGTGCGCGTGCTTCGTCAGCGCCCAGAAGCCGTTGACGTTGTCCTCGGGGTCCATGAGCAGCGAGTCCGCCGGCGGATGCCAGGAGACGGGGTCGTTCTCGCGCAGCCACTTGAAGGCGGCCATGCGCTCCTGCCGTGAGCGCTCCCAGAACGCGAAGGTCTCGACGTCGGTGAGGACGGGGGTGGTGCTCATGTGGGGGTCCTTTGGCTGGAGAGGGCGTGACGGGTTGCGTCGAGCAGCCCGGCGACGTGCCCGGGGTCGGCGTAATAGGCGTCCTCACCGCGCCGGCGGCTGTACTCGTAGAGGACGGCGAGCTTGAAGAGCTGGAAGGCCTCGTGCCACGGGAGGGCGGTGACGTCGCACCCGGTGCGCTCGGCGTAGCGGGCGGCGAGCGCGTCGCGGCCGGGGAAGCCCTCCGCGAGCGTCGCGCGGGACATCGCGCTGACCGCGTGGAGGGGTACGCCGGGGACGGCGTACGTCGTGAGCGTGTAGGCGACGTCGGCGAGCGGGTCGCCGATGGCGGCGAGCTCCCAGTCCAGGACACCGAGGATCCGCGCGGGCGGGTCGGAGGCGAGCATGACGTTGCCGAGCCGTAGGTCTCCGTGGATGAGGGCCGCGCCGGACGACGCGGGGACCGTCGCGGCAAGCTCGTCGCGGTAGGCCGCGAACGGCTCGGGCAGGGTGCCGTCGGGCGCGGCGATGAGGCGGGGCAGGCGGTCGAGCTGGCGCTCGAGGAAGCCGTCGGGGCGGCCGAGGTCCGCCAGGCCGGCCTGCCAGTCGACGGCGTGGAGGACGGCGAGGGCGTCGACGAGCGCCTCGGCGACGCCGGCGCGCTGCTCCGGGGTGTCGATCGCGGGCGGGAGCGCGTCGGTGCAGACGGCGCCGTCGAGGTGCTCCATGACGTAGAAGGGGACGCCCATGAGGCCGGTGTCCTGCTCGAGCAGCAGCACCGCCGGCACCGGGACGTCGGTCGCCGCGAGCGCCTGGAGGATGCGCGCCTCGCGGACGACGTCGTGGGCGCCGCGCGGGAGGGGCGGCGGGGGCGGGCGCCGCAGGACGGCGCGGCGATGGCCGTCGTCGAGGAGGTAGGTGAGGTTCGAGTGGCCGTCGCCGATGCGCCGCAGGGTCGCGGGGGCGCTCGTCACGCCGCGCGCCTGCAGGAGCGCGTCGAGCTGCGCGGGGTCGAACGGGAGCCGGGCGGTCATGCGAGCCCGCCGCCGGTGAGGTGCTGCACGTAGCTCGCCGGCCACTGGGCCTCGAACTGGCCGACGCCGGCCTCGCCGTCGATCGTCGCGTGGCACCCGGCCTCGTTGATGATCGTGCCCGACCCGACCGGCAGCCGGGCGTGGGCGAAGCGCTCGAGCGTGACCTCGGTGCTCGCGCCGGTCTCGTCCACGAGCGTGGCGCGCAGCGCGCGGTTCGTCATGTCGGCGTCGTACGTCGCCTCGCAGCGGGCGTCGACGAGGCCGACGGGCTCGCCGTCGCGGACGACGTAGCCGTTGACGCCGACCTGCCCGCGGGCGATCCACTGGAAGAGGTTCACCGCGAGCCCCGACGGGGTGTGGGCCACGACCCACTTCCAGTGCTGGGGCATGCGCCAGTCCCGCGCGCCCCACGAGTGGTCGCGGTGCATCGGCACGCCGTCGAACGCGACGCGGCGGCCCGCGAGGGTCAGCGACCCCGTCGCGCGGCCGGCCTGCTCGAGGCGGTCGGCGGCCATCCACTGCGGGCAGCCGATGGCGTTCTGCGCGTAGCCGAAGGCCTCGTGGCTGCCGGTGAACGTGTAGTCGATCGCGACGCCGTCACCCTCGTAGGCGACGTGCACCGTCTGCAGCGGATCGGTGTGCCGCAGCCGCAGCCCGCGGACCTCCCAGTCGTCGAAGTCGCGCTCGCCGACGTCGACGCGCGCGACGGCGTCCTCCACCACCGGGCCACCGCTCTCGTCGGTGACGAGCACGAGCCGGCCGGCCTGCCCGGCGCCGTCGACCCAGGTGTAGAGGAAGACCCACAGCCGCTCCTCCGGCAGGAGCAGCGTGAAGAACAGGCTGTCGCGGCCGGCCTGCCCCGGAGCGGGGCGGTGACGGCGGTCGTCGGCGGCGGCGAGGCTCGTCGTCCTCACGCCCGGTACAGCTCCTCGATGACGTCCGCGTAGCCTTCGCTGACCTCGCGCCGCTTGAGCTTCTGCGTGGGGGTGAGCTGGTCGCCGCCCGGGACCCAGTCGTGGTCGAGGACCGCAAAGCGCTTGATCTGCTCGATGCGCGAGAGCTTCTCGTTGCCCGCGGCGACCGCGGCCTCGAGCGCCGCCCGGATGTCCGGGTGCTGCGTCAGCGTCGCGAAGTCCGCCTCGTCGAGGCCGTGGTCACGGGCGAAGGAGGCGACGCCGTCGCGGTCGAGCACGAGCAGCGCGACGTTGTAGGGGCGGCGGTCGCCGATCGCGACGACCTGGGAGATGAGCGGCTGCCCGGCCTTGATCGCGAGCTCGATGTTCGCGGGGGACATGTTCTTGCCGCCGCTGTTGATGATGAGGGCCTTCTTGCGGTCGACGATCTTCAGGTACCCGTCTTCGTCGATGACGCCGATGTCGCCGGTGCAGAACCAGCCGTCGGGGGTGAACGCCTCGGCGGTGCGGGCCTCGTCGCGGAAGTACCCGGGCGTGACCGTCGGCCCGTTCACGAGGATCTCGCCGTCCTCGGCGAGCTTCAGCTCGACGATGTCGAACGGCTGCCCGGCGGTGCTCAGCCGGATGTCCTCGGGCGGGCTGCACGTCAGGATGATCGTCTCGGAGGAGCCGTAGAACTCGTTGATCGGCAGGCCGAGCGCGGTGAGCTCCTCGAGCATGTCGAGCGCGCTCGGCGCCCCGGCGACGGCGAGGAAGTGCGCCTGCTCGAGGCCCGTGAGCGCGGCGAGCGGCGCGAGCAGCGCGCGATCGGCCTCGTCGTCTCCGGCGGGGAGCGGCGCTCCCGCCTGCTCGGCCCGCACGACCGCGAGCCGCCGCGCCCAGGCGGCCTCGAGGGCGCCGCGGTCGGGCGACTCCGAGACGTGGCGGCGGACGCCGGCGAGGAGCTTCTCGAAGATCCGCGGGACGCCGAAGAAGCGGGTCGGGCGCACCTCGTGCAGAGCGGCGCCGAGCCTGGCCGGATCGTCGAGCGACGTCACCTCGTACCCGTAGAGGAACGCGGCGTAGTGGCCGAAGATCCGCTCGGCGATGTGCGCCATCGGCAGGTAGGAGAGGGCGCGGTCGGCCTGCGTCGCGCCGAACCGGCGGCGGATCGAGTCCAGGCAGTCCATCATCGCGCCGTGCCGGAACTGCACGCCCTTCGGCGGCCCGGTCGTGCCCGAGGTGTAGACGAGCGTGCAGATGTCGTCGCGCTCGGCGAGGCCGGCCGCGGTCTCCGCGTCGAAGTCCGCGGGGCACAGGCCCTCGAGGTCGGCGATGCTCAGCTCGCCGGGGCCCACGGCGTCGGCCTCGACGACGACGACGCGCTCGATCGACGGCGTGGTGGCCGCGAGCGCGCGGGCCTTGTCGAGGAGCGCGCGCTCGGTGACGAGGACACGCGGCTCGGCGTTCGCGCAGATCTCGGCCATCTGGACGACGGCGGAGGTGACGTAGATCGAGAACGGGATGGCGCCGAGGACGAGCGCGCCCATGTCGGCGATGTGGAACTCCATCCGCGTCCCGAGCAGCAGGGCGATGCGATCGCCGCGACGGACGCCGAGCGTGTGCAGGCCCCCGGCGACGGCGGCGGCGCGGCGGTCCCACTCGCCCCAGGTCAGGCCCTCGCCGGAGCCGAACATCCGCAGGGCGGTCTCGTCGGGCGCGGAGCGGGCCTTGGCGAGGAAGGCGGCGGGCAGCGATGGCTGCGCCAGCGCCTGATCGATGCGGGTCGTGTCGGCGGTGGTCACTGGAGCCGGGTCCCCCCGAGGAACTGGTCGATGTGGCGGTCGGTCGTACGGGCGGCCTGCTCGGCGAACGCGAGGACCTCGGGCCGGCGGTCGCTGCGGCGGTGCGCCACGGCGATCGTCGACGGCGGGGCGTCGGGCAGGGCGACGTAGTGGACGAGCGGGTTCGGCGCGAGCCGGGCCATCGACCCGGGGACCGAGACGACCATGTTCCCGCCGGCCACCGAGAGCTGCATGGCCGAGATCGTCGTGGCGGGCGGCGCGTCGGGCAGGGGGTTCGGACGGCCGCGCAGGTCGTCGAGCTGCCAGAACGCCGACCAGGGGTCGGGTGAGCCGAGCGGGAGCGTGTGCTCGCCGAGGACCTCGTCGGCGCTGACGGCGTCCGCGCCCGCCAGCCGGTGGGTCGCGCCGACGAGCAGCGCGCGGGCCTCGCCGGCCAGCGGCGTGAGCTCGAGCTCGGGGTCGTCGAGCGGTCCGCGGACGAGCGCGACGTCGAGCGCTCCGGCCAGCAGCGGGCCGACCTGGTCCACGAACGAGAGCTCGGCGAGCTCGACGTGCAGCTCGGGGTGGCGCTCGCGGAAGTCCTGGACGATCGGTGCGGTGAGCTCCCCGGCCCCGAGGACGCCGGCGACCACCCCGATGCGCAGCCCGCGGCGCTGCTCGGCCCGCTCGCGCATCGCGGCCCGCGCGGCCTCGGCCTGGGCGATGATCGCGCGGGCGTGGCCGAGGAACTCGTGGCCCGCCTCGGTCGTCTGGACCCCGCGCGGGGTGCGCTCGAGCAGCTCGACGCCGAGCTCGAGCTCGAGCTGGTGCAGCGCACGGGAGAGCGCGGGCTGCGCGACGTACAGCTCGCGAGAAGCCGGTCGGAACCCGTGCTCTTCGGCGACCGCCACGAAGTACCGCAGCTGGCGAAGATCCACGATTCGATAAGACCAGCCGGGCCGTGCCTCCCGCAAGGCCGATGACCAATCGGCATCGGCTCGCCGGTTCCCGCGCCCGTACGCTCGACGGCGATGCAGCTGGAGACGTCCGCCGAGCAGCGCGAGTACCGGGACGCCGTGCGGGCCTGGGTGGCCGAGCACCGGGCGCAGGCCCCGCCCCTGCACGGCCTGTGGACCGACGGCGCGTGGATCGAGGCGCGCCGCGCATGGCAGGGGCGGCTCGCCGACGCGGGCTACGCCGGCGTCACCTGGCCGGCCGAGTACGGGGGACAGGGCCTCGGCCCGATCGAGCAGGTCATCGTCGATCAGGAGCTCGCCGCCGCCGGGGTCCCGAACATCCTCGACTACATCGGCCTCGGGATGCTCGGGCCGTGCATCATGACCCACGGCACCGAGGCGCAGAAGCAGCGGTACATCGCGCCGATGCTCCACGGCGACGAGATCTGGTGCCAGATGTTCTCCGAGCCTGCGGCCGGCTCTGACCTCGCCGCGCTGCGGACGCGGGCCAAGGAGCAGCCGGACGGCACCTTCGTCCTCGACGGGCAGAAGGTGTGGACGACGAACGCGCAGTTCTCCGCCTTCGGGCTCTGCCTCGCGCGGACGGACCCCGACGTCGTCAAGCACCAGGGTCTGACGATGTTCGTCGTGCCGATGGACGCCGAGGGCGTCGTCGTGCGCGGGCTGCGGCAGATCTCAGGGGACGCCGAGTTCAACGAGGTCTTCCTCGACGGCGTGCGGCTCGGTCCGGAGCACGTCGTCGGCGAGGTCGGCGGCGGCTGGGCGGCCGCGGTGACCGTCCTCATGAACGAGCGGCTCTCGATCGGCCGCGACCTCACCGGCTTCCGCATGGACGTCGACCGCTTTCCGCCCGCGATCGCCGCGGACCCGGAGGCGCGCCTGGACCCCGAGGTCCGCCGCCGCCTCGGCGCGGCGAGCGTCGAGCTGCTCGCCGTGCGCGTCGCCGGGATGCGTGCCCTCGCCGGCCTGCAGCGCGGGCAGGCGCCGGGGGTCGAGGCCGGGCTGACGAAGCTCTCGATGGTCAAGGCCGCCACCCTCGCCGCGGACCTCGTCGTGGACGTCGTCGGGCTCTCCGCGCTCGAACCGGACTCCGAGTGGTACCCCGTCGTGAGCTACCTGCCCGGCTTCAAGTCGGCCGGCGGCACGGAGGAGATCGTGCGCAACACCGTCGGTGAGCGCGCGCTGGGCCTTCCGCCCGAACCCCGGGGCGACAAGGGCGTCCCGTTCAGCCAGCTGCAGCACTGAGGAGAACCATGCCCTACCAGTCGGCGTTCGCGCCCAACCTCTTCGACGGCCAGGTCGTCGTCGTCACCGGCGGAGGCAGCGGCATCGGCCGCTGCATCGCCCACGAGCTCGCGTCGCTCGGCGCGCACGTCGCGATCGTCGGGCGCAGCCAGGAGAAGCTCGACGCGGTCCTCGCCGAGATCACGGAGGACGGCGGGCGCGCCTCCGTCTACAGCTCCGACATCCGGGACGAGGACGGGATCATCGCGACGGTCGACGCGATCCTCGCCGAGTGCGGCGCGATCGACGGGCTCGTCAACAACGCCGGCGGCCAGTACCGGATGCCGCTGAAGGACATCTCGACGAAGGGCTTCGAGGCGGTCGTCCGCACGAACCTCACCGGCGGCTTCATCGTCATGCGCGAGGTCTACAACCGCCACATGGCCGAGCACGGCGGCGCGATCGTGAACATGATCGCCGACATCTGGCACGGCTGGCCGCACTTCTCGCACTCGGCCGCCTCGCGCGGCGGGATGTTCACGCTCACCGAGTGCGCCGCGACCGAGTGGTCGGGCTCCGGGGTCCGCGTCAACACCGTCGCCCCCGGCGCCATCGCCTCCAGCGGCCTGGACACGTACGACGACAAGGACCGCGAGTTCATCCAGAACGAGGTCGCCTGCGAGATCCCGCTGCAGCGGTTCGGCACCGAGGCGGAGGTGTCGGCGGCGGTGACGTTCCTGCTGTCGCCCGCGGCGAGCTTCGTGACCGGCTCGTGCATCCGGATCGACGGCGGCGCGCCGAACGCCCGGCGCGGCTGGTGGAAGCTCGAGGCCGTCTCCAACAACGAGGCCTTCAACGGCTTCCACCGCTCCAGCGCGCCGGAGATCCTCAGCGCGCTGCAGACGGACGCCGGCTGACCGTCAGACCGTGGCGCCGGCGAGCAGCTCGCCGGCGACCCGGTCGACCGCCGCGGCCTCGCCGCCGAGCAGCCGCCGGTGCGTCTGCGCCCGGCGGAAGAACAACGGCGCGTCGTGCTCCCACGTCGCGCCGATCCCGCCGTGGACGGCGATCATCGTGCGGGCCGCGACGTCGAGTGCATGGCCGGCCGCGGCCCGCGCGGCCGCCGCGGCGAGCGGGGCTTCGGGCGAGTCCTCGTCGAGGGCCCAGGCGCCGTAGGTCAGCAGCCCGTCGGCGTTCTCACGCAGCCGCAGGACCTCGACGAGGCCGTGCTTCACCGCCTGGTAGGAGCCGATCGGGCGGCCGAAGGTCCAGCGCTCCTGCGCGTAGGCCACGGACGCGTCGAGGGCGCTGCCCACGGCGCCGACGGCCTCGGCGGCGAGCAGGACCTGAGCGGTCTGCCACGCCCGCGCGAGCTCGCGGGCGCCGAGCGCATCCAGGCGCTCGGCCTCGGCGCCGTCGAGGTGCACGTGGGCGAGGGACGCCGACGCGTCGTAGGCCGCGACGGGCTCCACCGTGACCCCGGGCGCGCCCGCGTGGACGAGCGCGGCGCACGGCGCGCCGTCCGGGTCCGTCGCGGTGACGAGGAGGACGTCGGCGCCAGGCGCGTCCGGCACCCAGGCGACGAGCCCGCTGAGCGTCCCGTCGGCGGCCAGCGACGGGACGGCCGCGCGCGCGGACCCGGCCGGACGGTCGACCGTCCAGCGGGGCTCGAGGTCGCCCGGGGGCAGCGCGCCGGCCAGCGCGGCGCGGACGGTCCCGGTGGCGACCGGCGCGGTGAGCGCGTGACCCGCGGCGGCGAGCAGCGCCGACGACGGGAGGTGGCCGAGCAGGCCGGTCCCCGCGAGCCGGGCGCCCGCCTCGCGCAGGACGAGCGCGCTCGCGCGGACGCCGAGGCCGGCGCCGCCCGCGTCCTCGCCGACGAGCAGCCCGGGCCAGCCCGCCTGCACCGCGGTCGGCCAGAGGTCGGGCCGGGCGGCGGGGTCCTCGAGCGCGTCGCGCGCGAGCGCCACGGTCGGCGTCCGCGAGAGCGCGTCCGCCGCGGCCTCGCGCAGGGCGCGTTCGTCGTCGTCGAGGTCGAAGCGCATGCTGCGACGCAGCCTACGGCGCGGCGACGGACCGTCCGATGCCTGCCCGGTATCGCTTGCGCATCCCGAGGGCACCCGGTCTAATCGACGTGTGGACCTGCGTCAGCTGCGCTACTTCGTGACGGTGGTGGACATGCGCGGAGTCCGCCCGGCGTCGCGGGAGCTGTACGTGACCCAGCCCGCGCTGTCGCGGGCGCTGCGGCAGCTCGAGGTCGAGCTCGGCGTGCGGCTGCTCACCCGCACCCCGCAGGGCGTCGATCCCACCGAGGCGGGCCTCGACTTCCTCGCGCACGCCCGCAGCATCCTCGCGAGCGCCGACGCGGCGACCGACGCGATGCGCGACCGTGCCCGCACGCGCCGCGGAATCCGCATCGGCGTCGTCGCTGGGATCCTCGGCGCCGGTGAGCTCACCGCGCCGATCATCCAGCGCTTCCGCGACCACGAGCCCGGTGTGGACCTCGCGCTCGAGGACCTCTCGTTCTGCGACCAGGTCGGCCCGCTGCTGGCGGGCCGGCTCGATGCGGCGCTCGTGCGCGGGCCGCTCGACCACCCCGACCTCGAGGTCGTGCCGCTCGCCAGCGAGCCGCGGATGCTGCTCGTGGGAGGTGGCCACGAGCTGGCGGGCGAGGCGGGCGTCGACGTCGAGGACGTCCTCGACCAGCCGACGCTGCGGATCGGCGCCCCGGATTCGTGGGCGTCCTTCTGGTACCTCGACGACGAGCGCGGCGCCGCGAACGCCCACGCCACCCTCCCGGTGACGACGACGATCGCGAACATGCAGCTGAACGTCGCCAGCAGCAACGCCGTCATCACCGTGCCGGCCGCCATGGCGCGGCTGGCGCCGAACCCGCTCGTGCGCTGCCTCGAGCTGCGCGGCGCACCGCCGTCGACGATCGGCGTCGCGCGCCGGCGCACCGACCGGCGGCCGGAGGTCGACGCCTTCATCGGGCACGCCGGGCGGGCGACGGAGGACCTCATCGGGCTGCTGCCCGGCGGCGCGCTCATCGGCTGAGCGCCGATGACCAATCGGCATCGGGTCCGCACGCCGGATCTGCGCATGATCGGCCGGTGAAGATCACCGCTGCCGTCGTCCGTGAAACCGGCGCCCCGTTCCAGCTCGAGGAGCTGGAGCTCGACGCCCCCCAGGCGGGGGAGGTGCTCGTCGCCATCCGCGCCGTCGGCGTCTGCCACACCGACATCGCGATCCAGAAGCAGTGGCTGCCGGTCCCGCTCCCACTCGTCCTCGGGCACGAGGGCGCCGGGATCGTCGAGGCCGTCGGCGACGGCGTCACGAAGGTCAGGGCCGGCGACAAGGTCGCGCTGAGCTTCGGCTCCTGTGGCGGCTGCCCGACCTGCAGCGCCGGCCGTCCGGCGTACTGCTTCGAGTTCTCCGCGCGCAACGTCAGCGGCGGCCGCCCGGACGGCACGAACGCACTGCACGACGTGAACGGCAACTTCTTCTCGCAGTCCTCGTTCGCCACCCACGCGATCGCGACCGAGCGCAACACGGTGAAGCTCCCGGACGACGCCGACCTCACGCTCGTCGGCCCGCTCGGCTGCGGGATCCAGACCGGCGCCGGCACCGTCCTGAACCGCCTGAAGCCCGCCGCGGGCCAGACGATCGCGATCTTCGGCGTCGGCGCCGTCGGCCTGTCCGCCGTCATGGGCGCGAAGGTCGCCGGCTGCGGCACGATCATCGCCGTCGACCTCGTCGACGCCCGCCTCGACCTCGCCAAGGAGCTCGGGGCCACCCACGTCGTCAACGCCGGTCAGGTCGACGACGTCGTCGCCGAGATCATGGGGATCACCCAGGTCGGCGTCGACTTCTCGGTGGAGACGACCGCGGTCGAGCGGGTCGCCGAGCAGGCCGTGAGCTGCCTGACGTTCCTCGGGACCGCCGCGATGCTCGGGCTCGGCCCGGCAGGCACGCGCGTGAACGTCGACATGACCGAGCTGCTCATCCCGGGCCGCACGATCACCGGCGTCGTCGAGGGCGACAGCGACCCCGACGTCTTCATCCCGCAGCTCGTCGCGCTGCACGCGGAGGGGAAGTTCCCCTACGACCGGCTCATCACGACCTACCCCTTCGCGGACATCAACCGCGCCGTCGAGGACGTCGAGTCCGGGGCCGCGACGAAGGCCGTCCTCGTCCTCGGCTGACCGGCCACCCCAGCCACCGCACCCACCCAGGAGAGATCACGATGGCATCGACCAGCGTCCGGCACCACACCATGTTCATCGGCGGCGAGGACGTCGACTCCGGCTCCGCCTACGAGATCCGCCACCCGGCGACCGACGAGCTCGTCTGCACGATGGCGAAGGGCACCGTCGCCGACGCGGACCGCGCGGTGGCGTCGGCCCGCGAGGCGTTCGAGTCCGGCGTGTGGTCGGGCAAGAGCCCGGCCGAGCGCCAGGAGATCATGCAGCGGATCGCCGCCCGCATCGGGACCGACCAGGACGAGTTCATCGCCGCCGAGATCTCCTGCAACGGCGCGACGGTCCGCCAGGCGGCCGGCTTCCACGTCGGCATGGCGGGGGTCCACTTCGACTACTTCGCGCAGCTCGCCGGCTCCTACGAGTTCGAGCGCACGATCGAGACCGACCCGGTGCCGACCGCGTCGACGAACACGATCCGGCGCGAGCCGGTCGGCGTCTGCGCCGCGATCGTCCCATGGAACTTCCCGCTCATCCTCGGCACCTGGAAGATCGGTCCGGCGCTGGCCGCCGGCAACTCGGTCGTCGTGAAGGTCGACGAGAAGACGCCGCTGTCGCTGCTGAAGCTCGCGCACGTGGCGCACGAGGAGGGCGTCCCCGCGGGCGTCTTCAACCTCGTCAGCGGCGACGGGCCGGAGGTCGGCGCGCGACTCGCCTCCCACCCCGACGTCGACAAGGTCGCGTTCACCGGGTCGACGGCGGTCGGCCGCGAGATCATGCGCCTGGCCTCCGGCACCGTGAAGAAGGTCACGCTCGAGCTCGGCGGCAAGGGCCCGTCGATCATCCTCGACGACGCCGACCTCGACTTCGCCGTGGACGGCGTCATCTTCGGCTGCATGCTCTTCTCCGGGCAGATGTGCGAGTCGGGCACCCGCCTGCTCGTCCCGGCCGAGCTGCACGACGACATCGTCGCCCGCCTCGTCGCCCGCGTGGCCGACCTCAACGTCGGCGACCCGAATGAGCTCGCCACCGACCTCGGGCCGGTCATCTCGCGGCGCCAGCGCGACCGCATCCTCGCCTACATCGACGGTGCCCGCGCCGAGGGCGCGACGATCGCCTGCGGCGGCGGCATCCCGGAGGGCGAGGAGTTCCAGCGCGGCCACTGGATCGCCCCGACCATCATCACTGACATCACGAACGACATGCCGATCGCCCGCGAGGAGGTCTTCGGGCCCGTGCTCTCCGTGCTGAGCTACTCGTCGCTCGACGAGGCCGTCGCGATCGCCAACGACACCGAGTACGGCCTCAGCGCCGGCGTGTGGTCACGTGACACCGACCGGGCGGCGGAGGTCGGCAGGCGGCTGCGCGCCGGCACGACGTGGGTCAACACGTGGCACGCCGTCGACCCGCGCCTGCCCTTCGGCGGCTACAAGCAGAGCGGCCTCGGCCGGGAGATCGGTCTCGGCGCGCTCGACGAGTACACCGAGGCCAAGCACCTGCACGTCGACCACACGACCGACCTCGGGCTCGCAACCTTCGCCCTCGTCCTGTCGACACCGCGACATGGCTGACGCCGCCGCCGCGTCATCGGCGCCCGCGTCCGTTCGCCTGCGGCGCCTGCCGGAGATGACGGTCGCGTTCTTCGCCGCCGCCGCGACCGACGCCGAGCTGAGCGAGCGGATGAGCTTCGCCGACACGGTCGTCCACGTCCACTTCACCGACCTGGACGGCGACGCCGCGGCCACCGTGTACCTCGACCGCGACCCGATCGGAGCCGAACTCGGCGCCGTCGGGGCGGCCGAGGTGCAGCTCTGGGCTCCCGCGGCGGCCTACCTCGATCTCTTCACGGGCCGGGAGGCGCTGCCGATCGCGATCCTTCGCGGGGCCGTGCAGTACAAGGGACCGGTGCGCAAGTTCCTCCGCGTCGTCCCGATCCTGCAGTCGTTCGACTTCGGGATGTTCCGGGACCCGACGGAGCCTCCGGCGGCGAGCGTCGCGTAGGCGTCACCCGCGGACCCGCGGACGCCGACTTCGACCACTCCGTCAGGACCACGAGCGCCGCCCGCGCGTCAGGGGTAGCGCTCGACCGGCAGGTCGCGGACGACGTCCGGGTCGTCCCGCGATCCGAACCACACGTCGACCTTCTCCGTGCGGCGGGTGGTGCCCATGCCGGTCGCCGCGACCAGCCGCCGCAGGTAGCGCAGCGGGCGTTCCGGCTCGATCGCCCGTTCGAAGACGAGGAGCCGTCCGACGAGGAAGAAGTCGACGCCCTCGATCTGCGGCACGCCCCCGACCGCCACGCGGACGATGCCGTCGACGTTCCGTGGCAAGCGGACGAGGGCCCTGGGGACGAGGTCGTGCTCGTTCACGGGTGCCGGACGGACGGCCGCGCCGCTGGCGGAGGAGAGGGACGGACCCCACGGGAAGCTGCGCCGGCGCGTCACGCCTCCAGGCTACGCGCGGAGTGGAGGCGCGTGTATGGGCTCTGCGGACGAACAGCGGCGCCGTCGTTTGGGGCCACGGCCCTCAGCGGCCCTCAGCGGCGCGGGGCCGGCACGCGCAGCGTCGGCTCCGGAGTTCCGCGGCTACCTCGAACGGACGCCGACGGGGGCGCTCACGCTCATCGACGTCATGAGCCGGCGCTTCCGCGACGCGAGCCGGTCGGCCCGCCGGGTGAGCCCGGCCCCCGGGCGGGCGGTCGCCTACGCGGTCTCGAGCGCCGGCGCGGCGGCCCCTGCCTGCTGCTGCTGGGGCCGGATGCGGCGCGGGAGCACCACCGCGGCGACGAGGAGCCCGATGACGAACAGGACCGCCGCGAAGGTGAAGGCCGTCGTGTAGCCGTGGACCTCGGCGGCGCCCGCGAGCCCAGGGGTCTTCGCATGGCTCGACGCGTAGCTCGAGGCGGCGTTCGCGAAGATCGTCGAGAGCACCGCGGTGCCGACGGCGCCGCCGACCTGCTGGCACGTGTTCACCATCGCCGAGGCGACGCCGGCCTCGTTCGTGGCGACCCCGAGCGTCGCCGTCGCGAAGGCCGGGGCGAAGATGCAGGGCATGCCGATGCCGATCATCAGGAGCCCGGGGAGGAGGTGGCCGGCGTAGGACGAGTCGGGCTGCAGGCGGCAGAAGAAGAGGAGCATCGACAGGGCGCCGAGCGTCATCCCCGTCAGGATGATCGGCCGCACGCCGACGCGGGGGAGGACCTTCGTCTGGATCGTCGGGGCGACGATGAAGATCATGAGCGTCATCGGCAGGAACCCGACGCCGGTCCGCAGCGGCGAGTAGCCGAGGTTCTGCTGCATGAAGAACGTGAGGAACAGGAAGACGCCGAAGACGCTCGAGCCGGCGATCATGATCGACGCGTACGCACCGCCGCGGGCGCGGTCCCACACGATGTGCAGCGGCAGGAGCGGCGCGGGGACGCGGCGCTGCGTGAGCACGAAGGCGACGAGCAGCACGACGCCGGCGCTCAGGGAGATGATCGTCGTCGCCGCCTGCCAGGCGTTCGTCTCCGCCTCGGAGAAGCCGTAGACGATCGCGAACAGCCCGGCGCAGGCGAGCACGACACCGGCCCAGTCGATGCGCGGGCGCTGCGCGGGACGCTCGTTCACGATGAGGCGCAGCGCGAGCAGCGCCGCCGGGACCGCGATGACGAGGTTGACGTAGAGGCACCACCGCCACGACAGGGCGTCCGTGAGCGCTCCGCCGAGGAGCAGGCCCACCGACGCGCCGGCCGTCGCGACCGCGGCGAAGATGCCGAACGCCTTCGGGCGGTCCGGCGAGCCGGCGAACGTGACCGTCAGGAGCGAGAGGGCCGACGGGGCGAGCAGCGCGCCGAAGGCCCCCTGCAGCGCCCGCGCGACGACGAGCACCCCGAAGGACGGGGCGAGGCCGCCGATCCCCGAGACGACCGAGAAGCCGATGAGGCCGCCGATGAACGTCCACTTGCGGCCGAAGAGATCGCCCATCTTGCCGCCGATGAGCAGCAGGCTGCCGAACGCCAACGCGTAGGCGGTGACGATCCACTGGCGGTTGTCGGTCGAGAAGCCGAGGTCGCGCTGCGCCGAGGGCAGCGCGATGTTCACGATGGTCGAGTCGAGGACGACCATGAGCTGGGCGACCCCGAGGAGCGCGAGGACGGCCCAGCGGTTCGGGGTGGCCGCGGGCGGCGAGGCGGAGGACATCCTCGGAGGGTACAAAGCGGAGGATGCCTCCACGCGGAATTCCTCAGGCGGGGCAGTCCGGGGCGACGCGGCCGTCGCTGCCGGTGTACACGTACGTGTCGGTGACGTACGCGCCGCGCCCGTTCCCGAGGTCGACGAGGTCCCACAGCCGGGAGGTCCCGAACTTCCCGGTCACCTGCTCGCCGCGTTTCTGGCAGACGATGCGCACCCGGTCCCCGCCGCGGTAGGAGCGGACGAGGGCGGCGCCTGTCCTCGCGCCCATGCGGGCCGCGACCGGCTCACCGCGGTCGGTCCGGACCGTGGCGGCGCGGCGCGCCTGGATGGGAGGCAGGACGACGCCCGCGGACGCGGGGTTCGGCGCCGGCGCGGGCGCTGGGGCGGGCGCCGTCGCCCGCTTGGGGCAGTTGTCGCTCCGGTGCGCGACGGCGTAGTCCTTGTGGCTGTACTCGGGCGCCACGACGCCGTGGAAGAGGGCCTGGGCGACCGCGCCCGACGCCGTCCGCTGCTCGTAGTGCAGGTGGGCGCTGAAGTGGTACTTGGCGCTCGTCTTGCCGACGTGGCCGATGAGCTGGCCGCGGCTCACGTGGTCGCCGACCTTCACGAGCCGGTCGCGGAGGTGCGCGTAGAACGTGTAGACCCCGCTCGGATGGCGGATCTCGATCGCGTTGCCGTAGCCGACGTTCGAGGCCTTGTCGTAGTAGAGCGACTTCGTCACGACGCCCGGCCCGGCCGCGACGACCTTCATCCCGAGGTCGCTGTCGCCGCCGCCGGGCCCGTTGAAGTCGATCGCGAGCGGCGGCTGGTGCCCCGTGTAGTACTTCCCGACGACGCCGGCGCCGCAGGCGAACGGCAGGCGCAGGTCGGACGCGGCCTGGGCCGGCCCGGCGGCCAGGCCGGTCGCGAGCGTGGCGAGGCCGGCGGTCAGGACGGAGCGACGCACGTCGGCACACCTTTCGGTCGGGATCGGGGGCACGCCCGGCCCGAGCATCCGGCGCCGCGTCGTGCCCGCAGTCAACCGCGTGGCACGGCCGGGGGACATGCCCGCCTCACGGACTTCTCACGCTTCGTGAGAACCGCATGTGAATGCGGCGCGGCCGGCGAAGCGTGCCTCCTGGAGCACCCGTGGCGTGCGTGGCGCGGCGAGCATCGCGCGGAGGCCGGCGCGGCGGGCGCTGCGTATGGTTCTGCGCACCGTGGCCGACACCCAGACCGATCCCAAGCTCCTCGTCTCCCTGCCGCGCAGCGGCGGCGAGACGTACCACGCCGCCCTCGGCGCCGGCCCCGGGGCGCCACCGGAGCACCTCCGCACGCCGCTCCCCGCCGGCACCCCGGCCGCCGACGCCGCGACGCTCCTGCGCGAGCCCGGCAGCCGCCTGCTCTCGCTCTACGCCGAGCTCCGCACCGATCCCGCGCCCGCGCCCGCGGATGCGATCGCTGTCGCCGCCGAGGCCGCGGACGCGCCGCTCGACGCGTTCCTCGCCGATCCGCGCGCCGCGGCCCTGACCGACAACGCGCTGGCCCGGCTCCTGCTCGCCGGCGATCCGCGCCTGCCGGAGGACGGCTTCATGCGGCAGGCGGACGCGGACGCCGTCGCGCGCGAGGCGATCGCGGCGCTCGACGCCTTCGGCTGCGTCGCCGTCCTCGAGCGGGGCGACGACGCGGCGGCCCGGCTCGGGGCGTTCTTCGGGGTGAGCCTCGAGGTCCGCCGCCCCGAGCCGCGCGAGGAGGTCCGCGACGGCAGCGTCCCCTTCCCGCCGTTCACCGCCGAGGCGTTCGCGCTGCTCTCCGAGCGCTGCGCGGCCGACGCGCAGATCTACGAGCACGTCGCGGCCGCCATCGCCGGGGGCGACGAGGCGGCGCGCGGCCTCTCCGAGATGGCGCTCGTCCAGCAACTCGTCCGGATCGGCGACCGCGGCGGCGTCCGCGCGGCACGCTCCGCCGAGGCCGGCCGGGCGACGGACACCGCCCGGGCCGCGGCCGAGGCGGCGGCCCGCCGGGAGGCGTCCGCCGCGGCGGCGGCCAGGTCCGAGGCCGAGTCGCTCCGCGCCGAGCGGGACCGCCTCGACGCCGAGGCCGCCGCCGCGCGCGCCGAGGCCGAGGCGGCCCGGGCCGAGGCCGAAGCGGCGCAGGCAGAGGCCGACGGGCTGCGCGCCGGCGACGAGGCCCGGGCGGGCCGCCAGAGCGCCGAGCTCGTCCGGCTCGGGACCTCGCACGCCGAGCTCGAGGTCGCGCACGCCGCGCTGCAGGACGAGCACGAGGCGCTCCGCGACGCCTACGAGGAGACGCGCGACCAGTTCGCCGCGCTGCAGTCCTCGGCGAGCTGGCTCGTCACCGCGCCGCTCCGCCTCGCCCAGCGCGGGCTCGGCGGCATCATCCGGCGCTGAGGCGGCGCGGCACCGGGCTGGTCAGCTCCGTCCCGCGCAGGGATGGATCGTGGACCGGCGCACGTACCGCCGCCCGCCGACGCGGGCCGTGATGACGACCCGCACCGCCCGGCGCGGCAGGCCGCGGAACGCGACGGTGAGGCGATGCCCGCGGACGGTCGCGGGGCGGCGCCGCCCGCCGACCGTGAGCCGGACCCGCGTCGCCCCTCGCGGCAGCGTGTACGTGACGCTCCGGCGGCTGCGGCACACGGTCGCGGCGGCCGCCGGGCAGGTCCCGCCGCCGGCCGGGAGCCCGGCGCGCAGCGGGAGGTCGCGCGAGGAGAACCCGACCTTCACCTGCACGCACCCGGGCGCCACCTGCCACGCGGCGGCGCGGGTGTCCCAGTACGAGAGCGCCCGCTCGTCGAGCGTGAACGTCACGGTCCGCCGGGCGCCGGGGGCGAGCAGCACCTTCCGCAGGCCCTTCAGCTGCGACGGCGGCTCGACGACACCGGGCCGCGGCTCGGGGAGGCCGAGGTAGAGCTGCGGGACGGCGTACCCCTTGCGGCTGCCGGTGTTGCGGACGACGACCGACACCGTCGCGCCCGAGGCCGTCGGCCGGACGCGCAGGCCGCTGAGCGCGCTCGTCGTGTACGAGAGGCCGAAGCCGAACGGGTAGGCCGGCGTCAGCCCCTTCGCGTCGTACCAGCGGTAGCCGATGAGGACGCCCTCGTCGTAGTGGACGTCGAGCGCCGGCGTCCCCGGGTAGCGGTCGCGGCTCACCGCCGTCGGCAGCTGACGCTCGCTGTCGGGGAGGTGATCGGCAGGCGCCCGCCCGGGTCCACGTCACCGAAGAGGACGCGGGCGAGGGCCGGCCCGCTGCGCGAGCCGCCGAACCACGCCTCGACGAGCGCGGCGGTGTCCCCCCGCCACGGCGTGAGGTCCGGGCCGCCGGACGCCAGGACGACGATCGTCCGCGGGTTCGCCGCCGTTATGCGGCGGATGAGCGTGTCCTGGTCGCCGTGCACCCGCGGGCACTCGAGCGTGAGGCACGTCCGGTCGGCGCCCTCCGTGTAGTAGTCGCCGGCGAAGACGATCGCCACGTCGGCCTGCCGGGCGGCCGCCACCGTCGCCGCGACGCTCGACCCGTCCGCGTAGCTCACGGCCACCGCCGAGCCGGCGCGCTCCCGGATGGCGGCGAGCGGGCTGGTGAACGAGAACGGCTTGATGTTCCCCGACCCGCCGCCGGTCGTGAACGTCGTGGCGGGCGCGCCGACGACGGCGATCCGCCGGAGCTTCGCCGCGTCGAGCGGGAGGACGTGGTCCTCGTTGCGCAGCAGGGTGATCGCCTGCTCCTCGATCCGCTGCGCGGTCTGCTCGTCGGCCGTCTTGTCGATCTGGGCGTCGTCGTCGCGGTAGGCGGGGCGGTCGATGAGGCCGAAGCGGAACCACGTCGCGAGCATCGCGCGGACGTGCTCGTCGAGGGTGTCCGTGCTCGCGAGCCCGCCGGCGAGCGCGGCGTCGACGAGCAGCGGCTGGTAGGCGATGGGCGGGAACGGCTCGAAGTCGAGGCCGTTGTTCAGCGACGCGATCGTGTTGTGCGCCGCCCCGTAGTCGGCGAGGACGTAACCGTCGAAGCCCCATTCGCGGCGGAGGATCTGCTGCAGGAGGTGGTCGTTCTCGCAGGCGTACTGGCCGTTGATCCGGTTGTAGGAGCACATGACGGTGCGACCCTGGCCTCGCGGACCGCGGCCTCGAAGTGGGGGAGGTAGATCTCGCGCAGCGTCCGCTCGTCGACGATGTCGTTGCTGAGCATCCGGTTGCCCTCGAGGCCGGCGCCGACCGGCGTCTGGCTCGTCACGAGGCCGGCGCTCGCGTCCACGCCCTCCTGGTTGTTCGCCGCGAAGTGCTTCACGTCGGCGATCACCCCGGTGCGCTGGGCGGCCTCGATCCACGGGACGACCATGCGGCTCTGCAGGAACGGGTCCTCGCCGTAGTTCTCGTAGGTCCGGCCGGCGAGCGGCACGCGGGCGATGTTCACCGCCGGCCCGAAGATGACGTCGTTGCCCTTGTCGCGCGCCTCGCTCGCGGCGACCCGGCCGTGCTCGCCCGCCAGCGCCGGGTCGAACGTCGCGGCGAGCGCGAGCGGGATCGGCAGCCCGGCGGAGCGCCCCTGCCGCGGCCCGACCGGACCGTCGCTGTAGAGCACCGTCGGCAGATCGAGCCGGGGGACCCCGAGCTGCGTCCCCGTGTGGGTGTGCTCGCCGCCGGCGATGTCGTCGCCGCCGAGCAGCGCGACCTTCTCCTCCCGCGTGAGCGCGGCGAGCAGCAGGCCGGCGCGGACCTGCGGCGTGAGCGTCGTGTCACACCACGGATGCGCGCCGCAGCGGCCCGCGGCGGCGGCGGGTCCGCGCCGACCGGCGCGCCCTGTACAACGCCCCCTCGTGGCCCACGGCGATCGCGACTCATCCCGGCGGCGGTTCCGGCGCCTGTGGGCGGCCTACGCCGTCAGCACCTTCGGGACCTGGGTCGCCTTCGACGCCTTCCCGCTCATCGCGATCCTCGTCCTCCACGCCGGCCCGGGCGCCGTCGCCGCCCTGGCCGCGGTCGGGCTCGCCGCGGGCGCCGTCGCGGCGCTCCCGCTCGGCCCGTGGATCGAGTTCCGCAGCAAGCGGGGCGTCATGGTCGCGATGGACCTCGTGCGGTTCTGCGCGCTCATGAGCGTCCCGGCGGCCTATGCGCTCGGCCGGCTGACGTTCGGCCAGCTCGTCGCCGTCTCGGTCCTCGTCAGCACCGCCGACATCGCGTTCAAGGCGGCGAGCGGCGCGTGCCTGAAGGGGCTGGTCGCCCCCGGGGACCTCCTCGCCGCGAGCGCGCGCCTCGAGTCGACGGCGTGGACCGCCACCGCGGTCGGCCCGCCGCTCGGCGGCGCCGCGATCGGCGTGCTGGGACCGATGACGACGGTCGTCGCGAACGGGGTGAGCTTCCTCCTCTCGGCCGCCGGGGTCCGCTCCATCGGCGGAGACGAGGCGATCCCCGCCCGGCCCGCGGACGCCCGGCGGATGCGTGCCGGCGACCTGCTCGCCGGGTGGCGCGTGATCCTCGGGCACCCGGCGCTGCGATCGCTGTTCCTCAACACCGTCCTCGTCAACGGCCTCATTCTCGCCAGTGCGCCGCTGCTCGCCGTGCTCATGCTCGGCCGGCTCGGGTTCGCCCCGTGGGAGTACGGCCTGGCGTTCGGCGCGCCGTGCGTCGGCGGGCTCGTCGGCTCGCGCCTCGCCGGGCGGTGCGTGGCCCGCTTCGGCCGCGACCGCGTGCTGCGGGCGGCCGGCACGCTCCGGGCCTGCTGGCCGCTCGGCCTGGCCTTCGTCCCCGCGGGGCCGGCGGGCCTCGCGCTCGTCCTCGTGCTGCAGTTCGGGCTCGTCACCTGCGTCGGCGTCTTCAACCCGGTGTTCGCCGCCTATCGCCTGGAGCAGACCCCGGCCGACCGGGTCGCGCGAACGCTGTCCGCCTGGTCGGTGACGAGCGGCTTGACCGTCGCGGGGCTGACCGCGATCTGGGGCCTCCTCGCCACCGTCGCGGGCCCGCGCGCGGCGATCGCGGCGGCGGGCGTCCTCCTGCTCGCGACCCCGCTGCTGCTGCCGCGACGACACGTGTTCGCGGACGACCGCCGCGCCGCGCCGGTGCCGGTGACGTGAGCGGGGTGTGGGCGGCAGCCCCGGGCCTCAGGCCCCGACGAGCTCCGCGAGCGCGGTGAGGTCGGCGACCGTGTGGGCGCCCGCGGGCGCGGTGCCCTCGAAGTCGCGCCGGACCCAGGCCGCCTGGAAGCCGGCGGCGAGCGCCCCGGCGACGTCGAGCTCGAGGTTGTCGCCCGCGTGGAGGATCTCGGCGGGCTCGAGCCCGAGGTGCTCGCTCGCCGCCGCGAACATCCGCGGGTCCGGCTTCGTCACGCCGACGTCGCCGGCGTTCACGAGGCCGACGAACCAGCGGGCGACGCCGGTGCGCTCGAGGTCCGCGTTGCCGTCGGTGAGGGCGAGCAGCGGGACGCGCGCCGCGAGGCGGTCGAGGGCGGCGGCGGCGTCCGGGTAGAGGCTCACGCGCTGGCGCGCGGCGAAGATGACCTCGAACGCCTCCTCCGCGAGCGCGGGGTCCTCGTCCGCGGCGGCGAGCGCGCGCCGCAGCACCTCGCGCCGTACGGCACCGAGGTCGTGGGCGATCTCGGGGTGCTCGCGGCGGATCGCCGCGAGCTCGGCGGCGAGCGTCTGCGGGTCATGCCGCACGCGGGTCCGCGGCGCGTGCTCGGCCAGCCAGGCGGTGAGCGCCTCCTGGATCTGCGCCGCGACCGGCGCGAACGGCCACAGCGTGTCGTCGAGGTCGAGCGTGACGGCGCGGATCTGCACGCGGCCATCATCGCGGAGCGGGGGCCGGCGGTGCCCGCCGGCTCGGACACCCGGGCGCCGCGTCATCTGCCGCGCGGCCCGCGTGCGGCCCCGGGCGGCCACGCCCGCGGCGCCGACCCCCGCGCGGTCAGGCGCCGGCGCGCCGGAGGGCGACCGCGACCCGCAGGTCCTGCACGGTGACGCCGGCGAGGACGCCGCAGAGCACGCGGCGGCGCGTGGTGTCGGGGCCGGGCGGCCGGCCGAGGAGGTAGGCGACGATGCCGACGTTCAGGGTCCCGCGAGCGACCATCCACGGCCACCGCCGCGGCCCGCGGACGAGACCCGGGACGAGCGCGAGGTCGGCGACGCCGATCGTCCGGAGCCCCGCGGTGTCGGTCAGGCCGACGGCCGCCCCGCATGCCTCGGGGGCCACCGCCAGCGCCCCGCCGAGCCCGGTGGTCAGCACCCCGACCCCGATCGCGGTCCGGCGGGCGGCGGCGGTGCTCGGCATGGCGCGATGCTACCGGCGGCAGCCGTATGTCGGCCGCGCCGCGAACTGCGCGCTTGCACGCAAATCGGCACCGCGCCGCTCTCGCACCGGTATGCTGACCGTGCTCCGCGCGTCCGGCCTGGCAGGACGGACGCACCCGCAGAGCACCGCGCCGGGGCCGCGCGGCCTGAATCCACACACAGGGGGACTCCTCTCATGCCCGTCGTACACAACCTCTCCCGCGTCCGCGGGCTCTGCGGGCTGCTGCTCGCGCTGTCGATCCTCGCCGTCGTGCCCGCGGGTGCCTCGGCCTTCACGGCGTCACCCGTCTGGAACTGCCGGGCGAGCGCCCTCTGGACCTCCATCGGCGGCCAGAACCGCGTCGAGCCGATCGTCGCCAACGGCAACCCGAGCACCGCGAACAACAAGAGCGCGGACCGCGCGCAGTGCGCGTCGGAGGAGGCCGGCGCCGACAACCTCGCGACGCCGCTCGGCATCCCGACGAGCGTCGCCCAGGCCCAGAGCGCCAGCGCGACGACGACGATCACGCCCGAGCTCGGCAGCGCGATCGACCAGAAGGTCACGTCGACCGCGCGCGTCGAGAAGCTCCAGCTGCCGCTCGGCGGCACCTCCGTCGTCCTCGGCGTCGGCGCCGCGAACTCCACCGCGACCGGCTCCTGCGCCAACGGCTCGCCGGTCCTGCAGGGCACGAGCTCGATGGCCGACCTGACGCTCGGCGGCACGCCGATCTCGCTGAACGAGCTGCTCGGTGGCCTGCAGAAGGCCCTCCAGCCGCTCGGGATCATCGTCGACATCAAGTTCAACGAGGAGGTCCGCGAGAACGGCTCCTTCGTGCGCCGCGCCGCGCACATCAAGCTCTTCGGGAGCACCGCGACGACCCCGCTCGCGGACATCGTCATCGCCGAGGCGAAGGTCACCGGCGACGCGACGACGTGTGATCCGAACAAGCAGATCCCGGGCCTCAGCGGCAAGATCTGCCCGACCGGCGCCGTCTACGACGCCATGAGCGGCTACTGCATCATCCCCGCCACCGCGTCGGGCACCGGCAAGGTCATCGTCGTCGGCCTGCCCTTCCAGGGCCCGAGCGGCGGCACCGTGCTGAGCCTCACGAAGGCGATCAAGAAGTACGGCAAGCTCATCTGCCTCCGCGGCCAGGGTTCGCAGTACGCGATCGTCGGCACCGGGAAGGCCGACCGGATCACCGGCACGAACGGCAAGGACCGGATCATCGGCCTCGGCGGCAACGACTCGCTCGACGGCGGTCGCGGCAACGACTGCATCGAGGGCGACAACGGCAACGACAAGGTCAACGGCGGCATCGGCGACGACCGGCTGTACGGCAAGGCCGGTAACGACACGATGACCGGCGACCTCGGCAAGGACTTCATGGACGGTGGAGCCGGAGCCGACAAGGTCAACGGCGGGTCGGGCAAGGACCGCCTGATCGGCGGCACGGGCGCGGACATCCTGTCCGGCGGCTTCGGCGCGGACTCGATCAGCGCGGGCACCGGCAACGACGTCGTGAACATCTCGGTCCAGGGGCCGAGCGCGACCGTCGACTGCGGCAAGGGCACGGACAAGATCCGCCTGAACCAGCGCGAGCGCAAGACGATCAAGAACTGCGAGATCCAGTACGTGCTCGCGGACAACAAGATCGTCCGCGTGAGCTGACGGCCGGACCGGAGCAATCGCAGGACCGCGGGGCCCCGATCATCGGGGCCCCGCGCCGTTCCGGAACGCCTGTTCACGGTTGACAGGCTCCGTTACGCTCGTCCCATGCGATTCGACGACCCGAAGGATCCGGCCATGCTCCCGGTGCTCGAGGCGGGGGGCGGCGAGTCCGAGGGCTTCGAGATGGCCGAGGCGATGCTCATCGAGCACGCGAGTCACGGGGACGACGCCGGCACCGGCCGGATCACGAGCCACGCCGAGCACTTCACCGAGGAGTGCATCCCCGACGATGCGCTCTACGGCGAGGCGGACGGCCACCTGCGGCCGCGCGCCGACCTCGACTGACGGGTCCGGCCGCGCCCGCTCCGGGCGCCCGATGACGTCCCGGCGAGCGGGGACGTAGCGCACTTTCGGTCATCGCCGTGAAGGAACGCCTGCATGCGACGTCGAACATCGGGGTCGCCCATGAAGAGGACCGCAACCACCACCCAGGCCGCGCCACACGAGGCGCACGGCCACCAGACCCTGTCGGCCTACATCCAGGCCCGCTTCGACGAGTTCTCGCGCTCCCAGAAGGACGTGGCGCAGTACATCGTCGACCACCTGGACGAGGTCGCCTTCCAGACCGCGGAGGAGCTCGCGCGCCGCGCGAACACCTCGAGCTCGACGGTCGTGCGGTTCTCGCAGGCCCTCGGCTTCGAGGGCTTCCCCGAGCTGCAGGACTCGGCGCGGCAGGAGTACCGCCGCCGGTACACGGCGCCGGAGGGGCCGCGCGGCGCGTCCGTCGAGCCGCTCTTCAGCCTCGACCAGAACGAGTTCGAGACGGCGATCGCCTCCGACCACGTGAACGTCGAGGAGACCGCGCGCAAGGTCTCCCGCAGCGACGTGCAGGCGACGATCGACGCGATCACGTCCGCCGAGCGCGTCCTCATCGCGGGCACGGACCAGATGGCGTTCTTCGCGAGCTACCTGCGCCACCTGCTCATGCTCCTCGACCTGCGCGCCGAGATCGTCGCCAGCCCGTCGCAGGAGGCCCTGAGCCGCCTCGGCCGCATCGACGAGAACACGCTCGTCATCGGACTGAGCGCCGGCCGCCCGCACCCGCTCGTCGTCCGCGCCATGAAGCTCGCCCGCCACCGTAAGGCGCGGACGGTCGCGATCACCGACGCGACGCTCTCCGAGGTCGCGAAGCTCGCCTCGATCCGCCTGTACTACTCGTCGAACAGCCCGGCCTACGTCCGGTCGCACACGGCGCTGCTGTCGATCATCCAGGCGCTCGCCTACGGCGTGTACGCCCGCGACACCCAGCAGTACCAGGAGCGCATCAAGGCGTTCCGGCTGAAGTAGCGGCCGCCGGTCCCGGGCGCGGGCAGCCGCCGCGGCATCGCCCGGGGTGGCGAGGTGCCACGCCGCCGCGGCCAACGGGCGCCGTGAGGATGGGACGGACCGGGCACGGTCAATCCCGACCGCCGAGGTACACTTTGTCAATGCGCGACGAAGCTACGCCCCGGGTCAAGACCGGCCTCGCCGAGATGCTGAAGGGCGGCGTCATCATGGACGTCGTCGACGCCGATCAGGCGCGGATCGCGGAGGAGGCCGGCGCGGTCGCCGTCATGGCGCTCGAGCGCGTCCCGTCCGACATCCGCCGCGACGGCGGGGTCGCGCGCATGAGCGACCCGGCGATGATCAAGGGCATCCAGGCCGCCGTGTCGATCCCGGTCATGGCGAAGGCCCGCATCGGCCACTTCGCCGAGGCGCAGGTCCTGCAGGCCCTCGAGGTCGACTACATCGACGAGTCGGAGGTCCTCACGCCCGCCGACGAGGCGAACCACATCGACAAGTGGGCGTTCGAGATCCCCTTCGTCTGCGGCGCGACGAACCTCGGCGAGGCGCTGCGGCGCATCGGCGAGGGCGCGGCGCTCATCCGCTCCAAGGGCGAGGCCGGCACCGGCGACATCGTCGAGGCCGTCCGCCACATGCGCTCGATCAACGCCGACATCCGCTCGCTCGCCGGCATGGACGGCGCCGAGCTCGCGACCGCCGCGAAGCTCCACCAGGCGCCGCTCGAGCTCGTCCGCCTCACCGCCCAGCTCGGCGCGCTGCCCGTCCCGCTCTTCTCCGCCGGCGGCATCGCGACCCCGGCCGACGCCGCGCTCATGATGCAGCTCGGCGCCCAGACCGTGTTCGTCGGCTCGGGCATCTTCAAGAGCGACGACCCCGTGGCCCGGGCCCGCGCCGTTGTCGAGGCCACGACCCACTTCCAGGACCCGCACCGCGTCGCCGCGGCGAGCGAGGGCCTCGGCGCCGCGATGCAGTCGCTCGAGGCGCGCAAGCTCGAGTCCGGCGCCACGTTCGCCGGCCGCGGCTGGTAGTGGGGGACGCGTCCGCACCGGACGGCGGCCCGCTCGTCGGCGTCCTCGCCCTGCAGGGCGACTACGGCGCGCACGCGCGCATGCTCACCGCGCTCGGCGCGCGCGTCCGCGAGGTGCGCGTGCCGGCCGACCTCGACGGGCTCGAGGGGCTTGTCATCCCCGGTGGCGAGTCGACGACGATGACGCTCGGCGTCGCCCGCGAGGGGCTCGCCGAGCCGCTGCAGGCCTTCGCGGCCGCGGGTGCCCCGCTGCTCGGCACCTGCGCCGGGCTCATCATGCTCGACCGCACGCACCTCGGGATCCTCGACGTCACGGCCGAGCGCAACGCCTTCGGCCGCCAGATCCGGAGCTTCGAGGAGGATCTGCAGCTCGACGGGATCACCGGCGCGGGGGCGCCCATGCGCGCGGTCTTCATCCGCGCGCCGTGGGTGGCCGAGCACGGGCCCGACGTCGAGGTCCTGGCCGCCGTCGACGGGCACATCGTCGCCGTCCGGCAGGGCGAAGTCCTCGCGGTGTCGTTCCACCCCGAGATCACCGGGGACGACCGGCTGCACGCCGCGTTCCTGGCCCGCGTCCGGGCCCGCCGGGGCGCGTAGGCGCGCAGCCGCGTGGGGCGCTACGGCGTGGCGGGCTGGTAGACCGACTCGCCGCCGCCGGTGCTCGTCGTCGAGGCGGGCGGGGTGGAGGCGTCGCCGGCCGGGAGCGCGGCCGCCGGCTGCGTCGGGGTGACGCTCTCGACCTTCGCCTTGCGCGGGGTCGGGGCGGTGGTCGCGCGGGCGGGGGCGGCCGCACCGGCGGGCCGCGCCGTGGGCACGGGCGTCGTGGCGCCGGCCCGGACCGGCGTGGGGACGGTGGGCGTGGCGGCGGTGGCCGTGGGGGTGGTGGCCGTCGCGGGGGGCGCGGGACCGACGGCTCGCTTCGGAGCGCGCCGGGTGGGGCGACGGCGCGCGGGTGAGGGAGCGGCGGCCACCGCCGCGGTGCTCGTCGTCAACCCCGGCGCAGTGACGGCGGCGGCGGGGCCGACGATGACCGCGGGCGTGGGGTCGCCGCCGCCGAAGACGCCCGCGATGGCGAGCATGACGAGCACGGCGACGATGACCGCGATGGCGGGGAGCAGGAGCCGGTAGACGGGGCCGGGGTCGAGCAGCTCGGCGTCCTCGTCCGTCGCGACCGCGGTCTCGCTGTGGCGCGGGAGCGAGCGGCCGCCGCCGGCGGGCAGTCGGGGCCGCGGGAGACGCGGGGACGGCAGACGGCGGCGCGTGCGGCCGGTCGCGGCGAAGGCGGGGACGATGTCGGGGTCGGGCTCGGTGAGGTGGTCGGGCTCGCCGGCCGGGACGGCGCCGGCATCGAGGCCGTGGGGCAGGGCGACGCCGACCGCGGCGACGGGGAGCGGGAGCTCCTCGACCGGCTCGGGCGTGTCCAGGATGAACGGGGCCGGCTCCTCCTCGGGCGCGGCGTGCTCCGCGGGCTCGTCCGGGGCCAGGACCGCGTGCACGGCGGTGGGCTGCTCCTCGGGAGCGGGCGCGGGTTCCGGGTCCGGGGCCAGCTCCGGCGCGGGCGCCTCGGCGATCGGCTGCGGCTCCGCGACGGGCTCCGGCTCGACGACGGGGGTGGGCGCGGGGACGGGGGTGAGCTCGACGGCGAGCGGCGGCTCGGGTGCCTCGGCGATCGGCACGCCGTCCGCGAGCGGGGCGGCGCCCTGCATGGCGGAGACCGCGAGCGCGGTCGTCGTCACGTCGAGCGGGCGGTCGGGCGGGCTGCGGTAGCCGCGCTCGGCCCGGCGGAACGCGGCCTCGACCTCACGACACCCCGGCGAGCGCTCGAGCAGGCGGTGCAGGCGCTCGAGGTCGTCCTCGCCGAGCATCGAGTCGGCCCGCGCCGCGAGCAGCGACGGCACCGCGGCATACGTCTCCGGGCTCGCCCCGCGACCGAGGACGCGGAGGACGCCACGGCCGTCGCTCGGGGGCCGGGCCATCGACGCGGCCGCGTGGCGGGTCGCGCCGAGCAGGTAGGACTCGGGGTCGACGCCCGACGTGTCACCCACCGCCACGACGAGGGCGCGGAAGCGCGCGAACGCCTCGGCCAGCGCCGGCGGGACGTCCTCCGGGGCGCAGACGGCCTCGCAGAACGCGAGCACGGCGGGGCCGCGGCGCGCGACGAGCGCCGTGAGCACGGCCGGATCGCCGTCGCGCACACCCTGAGGCGTGACGGCGGCCTGCGGAAGGTCGTCCATCGAAGGGATCAAATCTAGTCGGTCGGGCGGGCGGACGCATGACCGCGCGCCGTCTCCGGGAGCTCCGCGAGCAGCGCGCTCAGCCGCGCCGTCTCGGTGCGGAGGTCCGCGCGCTCGATGACGCGGGCGCGCCCGGCCCGTCCGAGCGCCGCCCGCTCCGCCGGGCCGAGCGCGAGGACCTGCGCGAGTCCGGCCGCGAGCGCCGACGCGTCACCGGTCGCGACGACGACCCCGGTGCCGGGGACGACGACCTCCGGCAGCCCGACCGCGTCGGAGACGACGACGGGGACCTCCATCGCCATCGCCTCCTTGACGACGACCGGCATCGAGTCGCGGTCCCCGTCGGCGGCGACGACGCACGGCATGGCGAGGACGTCGGCGGCCTCGAGCTCGCCCCGGACGGCGTCCTCCGCGAGGGCTCCGGTGAAGCGCACGCGCCGCTCGACGCCCAGTGCGGCCGCCTGCGCGCGGAGTGCGTCCAGGAGCGGTCCCGCCCCGACGAGGACGAGGTCCGCACGGGCGAGCCGCGGGTCCGCGAGAGCGTCGAGCAGCAACGCGAAGCCCTTCTTCTCGACGAGGCGGCCGACGGCGAGGATGCGCCGGCCGCCCGGGGCGGGCGCCGTTCGGCGGAACCGCTCGGGGTCCACGCCCATGACGATCTCGTGCACGCGGCCGGCGTCGCCCGGACCCGCGCGCCGGCGCAGCTCCTGCACCGTGTACTCGCAGCCCGACGTGACGAGGGCGGCGGCGCTGAGCTTCTCGGGAAGGTTCGCGGGGGCGAGGTAGATGTCGTAGGCGTGGGCGGTGAGGGACCACGGGCGGCCGAGGACACGGCTCGCGCGGAGGGCCCGCAGCGCGGGCCCGGTCGCGAAGTGCGCGTGGACGAGGGCGCCAGATGCCTCGAGCCGGCGGATCGCCGGGGCGAGGGTCCGCAGCGGCGGCACCGGCTCCTCCCGGCGCCAGCGGCGCCGCGCGGCGAGGTCCTGCAGGCAGCGCCACGGATGGCGCGCGGCGACCGCCGCCATCGCGCGCAGCCGCTCGCCCGTGCCCTCTCGCCAGAGGTGGCTCACCGGCAGGCCGTGGTCGCCCGGGCCGTCACCGGGCGCCCCGGCGCCGATCCGCACCGGATGGCCGAGCCCGGCCAGGGCGCGGGCCTCCGCGAGGACGAACGTCTCCGAGACCGACGGGAAGGTGTCGCACCACAGCTCCAGCGGGCGGCGGGGCCGTGAGGCGGGGGCGGGGGGATGCGACATCGGCGGCGCGCATACCCTACCCCGCGTGCCGTCCGACCCCGCCGCGCTCGTCGTCGTCGTCTCGTGGAACACCGCGGCGCTGCTCGACACGTGCCTGGAGGCGCTGCGGGCCGACCACGACTCCGGCCTCGCGCGGGTCGTCGTCGTCGACAACGGCTCGACGGACGGCTCGCCGGCGCGCGTCCGCGAGCGCCATCCGTGGGTGACGCTCGTCGAGGCGGGGGCGAACCTCGGCTACGGGCCGGCGATCAACCTCGGCTGTGCCCGCGACGCCGCCGCGCACCCCGGTCCGCCGCCGCGCTGGCTCGTCGCCGCGAACGCCGACGTCGCCGTCCACCCGGGGGCGCTGCGTGACCTCGTCGCCGCCGGCGACGGCGACCCGCAGACCGCGGTCCTCGCCCCGCGCCTCGTCCTCCCCGACGGCGCGGTCCAGCACCACGTGCACCCGTTCCCGTCGCTCGCCGCGCTCGCCGCGATCCATCTGCCGTCGGCGGCGGACCTCCTGCCCGCGGGACGGGTCGTGGAGGGCCGCTGGGACCCGTACCGGCCCGCGATCGTCGACTGGGCGCACGGGGCGCTGCTGCTCGTCCGCCGCGGTCCGTTCGACGCGATCGGCGGCTTCCGCGCCGATCAGTGGCTCTACGCGGAGGACGTCGACCTGTGCTGGCGGCTGCGCCGGGCCGGCTGGCGTACGCGCTACGTCCCGCACGCCGCCGTCACCCACGCGGTGAGCGCCGCGACCAGCCAGGCGTGGACGGACGACGGCGCCCGCGACGACCGCAAGCAGGCGGCGACGTACGCGTGGATGCAGGTGGGCCTCGGCCGCCGCCGGACGGCGCTGCTCGCCGGGGCGGCGTGGGCGGCCGCGCGGCTCCAGGCCCGCCGCGAGCCCGCCGGATGGCGGCGCGACCGCGCGCTCGCGTACGCCGCGCGGCACCGGCGGGGCTTCCTGGCGGCGGTCCGCCACCGTCGCCGCTGAGCCGCCACCCACCGACCCACCCCCGCCGACTGACAGCTCAGGCAGACCTGTCCTGCGTCAGCTGTCAGTCGGCGGGGTGGGGGTGCGGGATGCGGCCCGCGCGGCCGCCGCCTGCACGCGCGTGTCGAAGTCGTCGGCGCAGATCGCCTCGACGGTCGCGCGGCCTGCCGTCCGCAGGCGCTCGCGGAGAGCCGGGTCGGCGGCGAGCTCGCGCAGCCGCGCGGCGAGGGCCTCGGGGCCGCCGGCCTCGGGGTCGAAGAGGAGCGCGTTCTCGCCGTCGCGCATGTACTCGCCCGAGCCACCGCGGCCGCTGCCGACGACGGGCAGGCCGACGGCCATCGCCTCGCTCGGCACGAGGCCCCACGGCTCGGCCCAGGTGACGGGGAAGACGAGCGCGTCGGCCGCGGCGAGGACGCCGGGCAGCTCGGCCCGCGGCCGCTTGCCCGCGAAGGTCACGCGCTCGCCGAGCCCGAGCGACGCCGCGAGCGCCCGTAGGTCGTCGAGGTGCGCCTCGTCCCCCGACCCGGTGATCGTCAGCGTCGCCTCCTCGGGGAGGCGCAGGAGCGCGCGCACGGCGACGGCGACGCCCTTGCGCTCGTCGATCCGGCCGAGGTAGAGGAGCTTCCACGACCAGTCCGGGCGCGGGGCGGGCCGGAAGAGGGACAGGTCCGGCCCGTGGTTCGCGACCTCGTGGTCGGGGAGGCCCGGGAACGCCTCCAGCGCCCGGCCGCGCACCGTCTCGCTGATGAAGACGTAGTGCATGCCGGTCCCGAGGTCGACGCTCGTCGGCAGCCCGGTCAGCCGCTCCGCCACCGCCCCGAGGCGCGGCCGCGACCGGAACGGCGCCATCCAGCCGTCGACGTCCGGCCCGTAGGTGAGCCAGTAGTCCCCGAGCACCGCGACCATCGGGACGCCCGCGCGGCGCACGCGCTCGACGAGGCCGAACGACATGCCCGCCATCGCCCACCAGACGACGACGTCGGGGCGGACCGCGGCGAGCTCGCGGGCGAGCGTCCGCGCGTTCTCGCGCTCCAGCCGGACGCGGGCGGGGAGGGAGCGCTTCGGGAAGGCGTGGTCCTCCCAGTACCAGCGCAGCGTCCGGGCGACGCCCGTCTCGCTCGCGGCGGAGACCACGGCCCCCGGGATGACGACGTCGCTCGTGAGGACCCGCACCTCGTGCCCGGCGGCCCGCGCGTGCTCCACCCACGACTGCCAGACGATCTCCGCGCCGCCCAGCTGGTGGGGCGGGTACATGTTCCCGATCGTGAGGATCCTCATCGCGCGGCCATCGCGGCGGACTGTAACGAGCGCCCCTGCACTACGCTCCCGGGCCGATGGCCGAGCGCGAGTGCATCGTCTGCGGGCAGCGGCCGCCCTTCGCGCCGCTCTTCGCCCGGGACGGCTTCACCCTCGTCCGCTGCCCGTCCTGCCGGCTCGTCTTCCTCGACCCGCAGCCCGGCGCGGACGTCCTGGACCGCGCGTACTACCACGACGAGGCGTTCTCCCAGGCGCTGCTCGGGGACCTGCGGGCGATCACGCTCGACCGTGCCCGCGAGAAGCTCGGCCACCTCGGCGCCGCGGGCCTCACCCCGCACGGCCTGCGGATCCTCGACGTCGGCGCGTCCTCGGGCGCCTGGCTCGAGGTCGCGCGCGGCGCCGACGCCGCCGCGGTCGTCGGGGTCGAGCTCGGGGCGAGCACCGCGGCCGCCGCGCGGGACCGCGGGCTCGACGTACGCACCGGGACGCTCGAGCAGGTCCTGCCGCAGCTGCAGGACGAGGCCCCGTTCGACCTCGTGACCTTCTGGGACGTCCTCGAGCACCTCCCGGATCCGCGGCACGAGCTCCGCCTCGCCCGCACCCTGCTGCGGCCCGGCGGCCACGTCGCCGCGACCTTCCCGAACGTCGAGGGCCTCTACCCGCGCCTCACCCACCGCCTCTTCGCGCGGCGGACCGGCGTGTGGGAGTACCCCGAGCTGCCGGTCCACTTCTACGATTTCGCGCCCGCCACCGCGCGGCGGCTGCTGACGGGCACCGGCTACGCGGTCGAGGCCGTCCGCACCTTCGCCACGCCCTACGACTTCTACCGCGAGACGTCGCTCTCCCCGCAGCGGACCGGCCACGGCCGCCGGCGGCGCGCCCTCCGCGCCGCGTTCGACGCCGTCCACCGCGTCGCCTATCCGGTCGCCCGGCTGACCGACCGGGGCAACGCGCAGTTCGTCCTCGGCCGCACCGCCGCCGCACCGCCGCCCGCCGCGTAGGCTCGGAGCATGCGCATCGCCGTCGCCGCCGACGAACGCACTCCCGTCGCCGACGCCGTCCTCGCGCAGCTCCAGGAGCGCGGCCACGAGGTCGTGCCGTTCGGCGCGCTCGCCCCGGGCGATCGCGCGGACTGGGCGTGGTGCTCGGCGGCCGCCGCCCGCGAGGTCGCGGAGGCCCGGGCCGAGCAGGCCGTCGTCTGCTGCTGGACGGGCACCGGCGCGGCGATGGCCGCGAACAAGGTGCCCGGCGTGCGCGCGGCGCTGTGCGCGGACGCCGTGACCGCCGCCGGCGCACGGCGCTGGAACGACGCGAACGTCCTCGCCCTGAGCCTCCGCGCGACCTCGGAGCCCGTCCTCTCGGAGATCCTCGACGCCTGGTTCACCGCCGAGCCGAGCACCGACGAGGACGACGTCGCCAACATCCGCCGGCTCGACGCCACGTGATCCTCATCGACGCGCGGGCGGCGGCACGCCCGGAGCTCGGTGGGGTGGAGCGCTGGGCCCGCGAGCTCACCACCCGCCTCCCCCGGGAGTACCCCGGGCACTACCTCGTCGCCCGGCCGCCGGAGGCGCTCTCGCACCGCGCCGGCCACGCCTGGGAGCAGCTGCTGCTGCCGCTCCTCGCCCAGCGACGCCGCGCGCGCCTCGTCCTCTGCCCGGCGAACCTCGCGCCGCTCGGCGGGGTTCCGACCGCCGTCGTCGTCCACGACACCGCCGCGCTGCGCCACCCCGAGTGGTACTCGCCGCTCTACGTCCGCTGGCAGCGGACCGTCCTGCCGCGGATCGTGAGCCACGCCTCGCGCATCATCACCGTGTCCGACTTCTCGCGGGGCGAGCTCGTCGACTACGCGGGCGCGGACGAGGCGAAGATCACCGTCGTCCCCGGCGGCGTGGACCACGTGCGGATGCACCCGGGCGCGGACGCGGAGGCCGCCCGCGCCGCCCACGGGCTCGGCGACCGCCCCTACGTGCTCACCGTCGCGAGCCGCACCTCGCGCAAGAACCTCCGCGCGCTCGGCCCCGCCGCCGCGACGCTGCGCGAGCTCGGCATCGACCTCTTCGCGGCCGGGGGCGGGCGGCCGCAGTTCGACGACGACGGCGCCGGCCTGCCCGACGGCGTGCGGTCGCTCGGGCACGTCGCCGACGAGCACCTGCCCGGGCTCTATGCGGGCGCGGCGGCGTTCGTGCTGCCGAGCCGTCACGAGGGCTTCGGCCTGCCGTGCCTGGAGGCGATGGCCTGCGGGACGCCGGTCGTGACGACGACGGCGGGCGGGCTGCCCGCGACCTGCGGTGACGCCGCGCTCTACGCCCGGGCGGACGACCCCGACGGGCTCGCGCTCGCGCTCGAGCGGCTCGTCACCGACTCCAGGCTCCACGCCGACCTGCAGGAGCGCGGGCTGCGCCGCGCGACCGGCTTCTCGTGGCAGCGGACCGCCGCCGGGGTCCACGCCGCGCTCAGGCCCTGACGAACCGCACGACGCCGTCCGCGTCGGCCTCCTCGACGGCGGACCCCTCGTTGAGCATGAGGTCGACGTGGCCGAGGACCTCCGACAGCGTCAGGAACGCCTGCGTCACCGCGATGTTGCCCCACATCTCCGTCGCGAGCTCGTACGCCGTGCGCGGCCCCTGGTCGATGAGGCCGGCGATCTTCCGCTTGCGCCGCTCGTGCGAGCGCACCCGCGAGGCGATGAGCGAGGCGTGGTCGGTGATCGGGTCGCCGTGCCCGGGGAGGACGAGGCCGAGGTCGAGCTCCGCCGTCTGCGCGAGCGACTCGAGGTAGGTGACGAGGGCCTGCGGCCGCGCGGTGACGTCGCCGTCGTCCGCGCGGTCCAGCGGGCGGGCGACGAGCGGGTTCGAGGAGACGTGGGCGATGAGATGGTCCCCGGCGACGAGGATCCGCCGCTCCTCGTCGTGGAAGACCGTGTCCGACGGCGAGTGTCCGGGCCGCAGCAGCACGCGCCACGTCCGATCCGCGAAGCCGAGCTCCGACCCCGGCGCCAGCGGCGTCCCCACGGTCACCGCCGTGCCCCACGCCCGGTAGGCGCCGGTCACCGCCTGCAGGACGAGCGCCATGTCGTCCGGGATCCCGTGCCGGTGCATGAGCCGCGCGGCGTACGCGTCGTCGTCGGCGGCGTGGCGCGTGTACTCCGCGAGCCACGGGACGAGCGCGTCGAAGCAGCAGAGCTCCGCCCCCGAGCGGTCGGCGAGGATCTGCGCGAGGCCCGTGTGGTCGATGTGCTGGTGGGTGAGGACGATCCGCTCGAGGTCCTCGACCCGGCGTCCGTGGGCCGCGAGCGCCGCTTCGAGCACCGTCAGCGCCGTGCCGGAGTTCGGCCCGCAGTCGACGAGCGTCAGCGGATCGTCCTCGACGAGGTAGCAGTTCACCCGCCCGACGGCGAACGGGGTGGGGACGGGGAGGCGGTGGATCCCCGCCGCCGCGGCGGCGGCGAGGTCCCGCTCGCGAATGGAATCCGGCATGGCGTGGCGGCGCAGAGACCCGCTAGGCGCGGATGACGCCGAGCACCTCGTCGCGCCTGGCCTCCATGTCGGCCTTCGAGTGCAGCGACTCCAGGCAGAGGCGGAGCAGCGGCTCCGTGTTCGACATGCGCACGTTGAAGTGCCAGTCCTCGAAGTCGACCGAGACGCCGTCGACGTGGGTGACCGTCGCGCCCGGCATAGAGCCGTACGTCTCCTCGATCTCGGCCATCTTCGCGGGGCCGTCGGCGACGGTCGAGTTGATCTCGCCGCTGATGAAGTAGCTGTCGCGCAGCGGGCCGAGCAGCTCGGACAGCTTCGCGCCTTCCTCGGAGAGCTTCTCGAGGATGAGGAGCGCCGGGATCGTGCCCGAGTCCGCGCAGTGGAAGTCGCGGAAGTAGTAGTGGCCGGAGACCTCGCCGCCGAAGAGCGAGCCCTCGCGCTTCATGCGCGTCTTGAAGAACGCGTGGCCGACGCGGCCGATCTCCGGGGTGCCGCCGGCCGCGGTGACGAGGTCGGCCACGACGCGGGAGGCGCGGGCGTCGTAGAGGATCGTCTCCCCGGGGGACTTCGCGAGCAGGTGCTGCGCGAGGATCGCGGTGAGGAAGTCGCCGTCGACGAACTCGCCGGTGTCGTCGATGAAGAAGCAGCGGTCGGCGTCCCCGTCCCAGGCGATGCCGAGGTCGGCGCCGCTGGAGCGGACGAGGTCGATGATGAACTGGCGGTTCTCCGGGAGCAGCGGGTTCGGCTCGTGGCCGGGGAAGTCGCCGTCCGGGACCCAGTAGGTCTCCTCGAGGTCGAGGCCGAGCTGCCGCAGCAGCGGGCCGACCATCGGCCCGGCCATGCCGTTGCCGCCGTCGACGGCGACCTTCAGCGGCCTGACCTTCGCGGGGTCGATGAACTTCAGCGCGGCGGCCTGGAACTCCTCGTAGAGGTCCACCTCCTCGCTCGTCCCCCCGCCGGGGGCGTCCCCGAGGCCGCCCTCGATGAGCGCGCGGATGTCCTGGATGCCCTCGTCGCCGCTGAGGGCTATCGCGCCCTGCTTGACGAGCTTCGCGCCGGTGTACGCCTTCGGGTTGTGCGAGGCGGTGCACATGAGGCCGCCGTCGAGGCCGCGCGAGCCGACGAGGTGGTAGAGCATCTCCGTCCCGACCTGGCCGGCGTCGATGACGTGGGCGCCCTCGTCCATCATGCCCCGGCGGTACTCGCCCGCGAGCTCGGGAGCGGTCAGCCGCATGTCGCGGCCGAGGCCGAGGACGGCCTCGCCGACCGGCTTGCCCGCGAGCCCGGCGATGACGCGGGCGAAGCCACGGCCGATCGCGTACGCCGTGTCGGGGCCGATCTGCTCGCCGTAGAGGCCGCGCACGTCGTAGGCCTTGAAGATCTCGGGAGGCACGCTCATGGGCGCTCATCCTATGCTCGCCGCCGACATGGCGGACACGACCCCCCGCAGCCTGCGCGTCCTCACCGTCGGCAGCCGCTACCGCTCCGCCGACGGCGCGGATGACGCCCCGGGCTGGGCCGCGCTCGTCGCGGCGCTGCAGGCCCGCGGCGACACCGTCCGCGTGCTGACGACGGACGAGGACGGGCCGGAGCTCGACGGCGTCGACCGCTCGCTGCACTGGTTCCGCGCCCCGGATGGGGGCTGGCGGCGCCCGGCGCGCCTGGAGGCCTCGCGGATCTCCCGCCACGGGCTCCTGCAGCTCGGCACGACGCTCCAGCGGCTGAAGCCGCACGTCGTCGTGTGGACCGCGCTCGGCGGCCTCCCGCTCACCCTCGCCGCGGCCAGCGGGCTGCCGGAGCTCGCGCTCGTCCTCGACCCGTGGCCGGTCTACGGGCCGGCCGTCGACCTCAAGGCCCGCCAGGACGGCTGGGATCCCGGCGGCGTCGCCGCCTGGTCGTGCGGGTCCGGCGCGCTCCGCGCGCAGGTGCTCACCGCCCTCGACGGCGGCCCCGGCGGCGGCCTCGACCCCGGCCGCGTCCACGTCGACGATCCCGCCGATCGGGCGGCCTGGACCGCCGCGATCCTCGGGCGGATCGACGCCCTCGCGCGCCCGGACGGCGTGGCGGCGCCCGGCGCCGGGTAGCGTGGACGGCGTGCGCCTCCGTCTGACGTTCCTCACCCTGTCCCTCGTGGCGCTCCTCCCGGCCGACGGCTGGGCCCGCGCCGGCGGCGGCTCCCACAGCTTCCGCGCCCCCTCCGGCGGCGGCGGGTTCGGCAGCGGCCGCTCCCGCGGCTTCGGCGGCGGGCACCACTTCTTCTTCTTCGGCGGCGGGGGAGGCGGGGGCGGCGGCCTCCTCATCCTCATCATCGTCGTCGTGGTGATCTTCTTCCTCATGTCCCAGCGCGGCCGCCGCTCCTGATGGGCCTCCGCGACCTCCTGCGCGGCCGCGGCAAGGCGGCGGAGGACCGCGCCGAGCGGGTGCGGCTCGCCGCCGCCGAGGCGTCGGAGGACGACGCGCTCTTCGCCCCGGACGCCGTCGAGGCCCGCGCCTGCGAGCTCTTCCTCACGATCCAGCGGGCCTGGAGCGCCGACGACGTCGCGACCCTGCGCCGGCTCGTCGGCCCGGAGCTCATGGTCGAGTGGGACGCCCGCCTCGCCGACTTCCGCCGCAAGGGCTGGCGCAACACCGTCGACGTCCTCGACGGCCCGACCGCGCGCTACGTCGGCCTGACGAACCGCGCGGGGGACGCCGAGGACCGCACCGTCGTCCAGCTCACCGCCCGGCTGCGCGACGTCGTGGTCGACCGCCACGGCCGCGAGATCCCGAGCGAGGACGGCGCCACCCCGCGGATCAGCGAGTTCTGGACGCTCGGCAAGCGCGACGGGGCGTGGATCGTCGTCTCGATCGAGCAGGAGCGCGAGGGGCGCCACCACCTCACCGCGCCGCTCGTCGCGGTGCCCGAGGGCGATGACCGGCGCCTGCATGCCGAGGCGGTCATGGAGGTCGCCGCGGCCGACGGGGTGCGCGCCGACGAGGTCGGCCAGTTCCTCTCACCCGGCTTCTCGGGGCCGGCCCGCGCTGCGGCGCTCGACCTCTCGCTCGTCGACGGGCGCTTCGCCCCCGACGTCCTCGCGACCGCCGTCGGCGAGGTCGTCGAGGCGTGGGCCGCCGCGATCGACGGCCCGGACGACGGGCTCGCCGAGCGCACGAGCCCGGGCACCCTGCGCACGCTCCTCTACCCGACGCCCACCGAGCGCGCCCGCCTCGTCATCCGGGGTCTCGAGGTCCGCTCCAGCACGATCACCGCGGTCGCGCCGGGCCCGCCGCCGGAGGTCCGCCTGCGGCTCGAGGTCGACGGCGTGCAGTACGTCGAGGACCGCGACACGACCGAGGTGCTCGCGGGGAGCAAGCGCCGCCGCGGCACGACGCGCCAGGAGTGGACCCTGCGGCTGTCGGACGACCCGCGCCGGCCGTGGCTCGTCGTCGCCGCCGACGGCGTCGTCCCGCGTTGAGCACCCCCGCCGGTGTCCTCCACCGGCGGGCGTCCCGCGCCGCCGCCCTCCTCGGGCTCGCCGCCCCGCTGATCGCCGGCTGCGGGGCGCGATCGGGGCCACCGCCGCTCGACGCCGGACGGCACCTCTTCCTGACGCAGCGGTGCGGCAGCTGCCACGCGCTCGCCGCGGCCCATACCCGCGGCGGGCCTGGCCCCGACCTGGACACGAGCGAGCGCCTGGACCTCGCGCAGCTCCGCGACGCGCTCGTCGAGGGCGCGAACGGCATGCCGTCCTACGCGGACCGCCTGACCCCGCGGCAGCTCGACGTCCTCGCCGCCTTCCTCGAGCAGGCGACGCGGCGGCCCTGACCTGACCGCTGCCGCTCAGGCCGGGGCGGGCGCCCGGCGCCGCAGGTAGCCGAGGGCCTCGCGCAGCAGCACCCGCTCGGCGACGACGGTGCTCACGAGGACGAGGACGGCGAACAGCGCGAGCTGGGCGGCCGCCATCGTGGCGGTGCGCTGCCCGCCGTCCAGCGCGCGGACGAGCAGGACGGCCCCGACGCCCGGCAGGATCGGGGTGACGGCGCGGACCGCGTGGGGGAGCAGGCGGAAGCCGGTGAACAGCCGTCGCAGGTAGTACGTCCGGCACACGAGCTGGACGAGCATCATCGCCGCCATCCCGTAGGCGAAGCCCTGCAGGCCGCCGAAGATGAGCAGCGGGAGGGTGAGGACGACGAAGGCGACCGTCGTCACCGCCGAGGTCACCGCGATCGGCCGCGTGTCGGCCCGCGCGCGGAAGTACGACGTCCAGTTGAAGCCGAGGTGGTTGATCGCCGCGATGAGCCCGAAGGCCTGCAGCAGCGGGATCGCCGGGCGCCAGCGCTCGCCGATCCCGAAGCGGACGAGGTCCTCGGCGAAGAGCGCGAGGCCGACGCCGAACGGCATCGCCCACATGAGCGCCAGGCGGTTGGACTTCACGAACGACTCGAAGAGGACGTCGGTGCGATCCGCGACCCGGCAGATCGCCGGGTAGAGGGTGCCGGAGACGATCGCGTCCACCCGGTCGGCGAACTGGATGACCGTCGAAGCGAGCGCGACGACCCCTGCGCCGGCGACGCCGAGGGTCGCGGACGTCGCGATGATCGACCCCTGGGCGACGACGAGCCCGGCGACCGACGCGGCGAGGATCGGCAGGGAGAAGGACACGTACTCGCGGATGACCGCCCCGTCGAAGTTCAGGCGCAGCCTGTAGGGCGACGTCACCATCGCGAGGACCGACGTGGACCAGGCGCCCGCGAGCAGGCCGCCGACGAGCGCCCAGTAGCCGGCGCCCGCCGCCGCGAGCCCGACGGCGACGACGAAGCCGACGATCGGGTCGGCCGAGCTGATCATCCGCTGCTTGACGTAGTCCATCCGGCGGTACCAGATCCACAGCGGGGCCTGGAGGGCCAGGGCCGGGATCGCGAGCAGGCCGACGAACCCGACCGGCACGATCTCCCAGCGCCCGTAGGCCCAGGCGACGAGCGGGATCGCGACGGCGATGAGGAGCGTCACGGCCGCGGTCATGACGAGCTCGATCGTGAAGGCCCGCTGGAAGGCCGCCTCCTGGTCGAGGTCCTCCTGCTGGATGTACTTGTCGCTGACGCCGACCTCCTTGAGGAAGACGAGCGTCCCGAACGACGTGACGAGCACGGCCCAGATGCCGTAGTCGTCCTTCGTGAGGAAGCGGGCGAGGACGAAGCCGCGGATGAGGCTCAGGCCGGTGAGCGCGATGAGGAAGACGCCGTTGACGAGCGTCCCGCGGGCCGCGCGGCGGCGCAGGCCGGGACCGGCCGCGGCGCCGGGCTCGGTCTCGCGCAGCTCCTCGGGGACCTCGAGCGTGCCGTGGGGCTCGAGGGGCTCGGGCGGGCCGGTGAGGTCGATGACCTCGTCGGGGCCGCTCATGCGCCCCGCTCCCACCCGGCGAAGAACGCGTCGGCGAGCGTCACCTTCCAGTGGGCCCGGGCGGCGGCGTGCACGCGCGGCCCGACGACCGGGACCGCCGCCGGGATCCGCTCGGCGAGCGCCGCCATCCGCGCGGACGACGCCTGGCCGCGCCACCCCCGCAGCGCGTCGTGGAAGTACGGCTTCACGTCGGGGTGCTTGGCGACCATCATCCGCTCCGCCGGCGCGGCCGCCGCCATCCGGCGCTCCCAGTCCGCCAGCGTCGTCGGGTGCAGGTGCTCGGCGCGGATCTGCGGGTCGTACATGAGGCGCAGCCCGCGGTCGTGCATCCGCCGCCCGATCTCGAGGTCCTCGTAGCCGAAGGTGAAGTCCTCGTCGAAGCCGCCGACCGCCTCGAGGAGCCCCCGCTTGAACGAGACGTTCGACGTGTAGAGGCGGCCCCAGCCGGCGTCTCCCGCCTCCATGTGGGCGTAGTCGAACTGCGCCCCCTCCTCGAGGAAGCGCATGAACGGCGTGACGCGCAGCTCGCGGGCCCAGCGGACGTGACCGAGGATCCCGACGTGCTCCTCCGGCCGGCGGGCATGGGCGGCGAGGTGCGCGGAGACGAGACCGGGGTCCGCGAGGATGTCGTCCCCGAGGAAGAGCACGAGCGGCGCGGCGGCGGCCCGCCAGCCCGCGTTGCGCGCGGCGGCGACCCCGGGGGCATGACGATGCACGATGCGCACCGCGAACGGGCGCGCGCCGGCGTCGACGGCCCGCGCGACGGCCGCAGGGTCGTCCTCCTGCGCGTCGTCGACGACAATGACCTCGGTGAGCGCGTCCGCCTGCCCCTCGAGGCGGTCCAGGCAGCGCCGGAGGACCGGTGCCCGGCGGTAGGTCGGGATGACGATCGAGACCGCGAGGGCAGCCGGCCGAGGGCGAGCCTCCTGGGCGAGCCCCTCGGCCACGTCAGCTCCGGAGGAAGACGTACGCGCAGTCCTCGAAGTCCGCGAGCCCGCGCCAGCGGCCGTGCCGCTCGGCGAAGGCGACGGTGTAGCCGAGCGACGCCATCGTCGCGCGCAGGTCCGCGTCGGTGATGCCCCACTGCCACACGTCGTGGACGTCGCGCCACGGGCGCCCGCGCTTGGGGTTGACCTCGTCGAGGCGGTCGAAGAGCCCGTCGATGTTGTCCTGCGGCGGGACCGCCTGCCGGTAGCGCTCCTCGCCGAGGTCGAGCAGGCGGACGGTGCGGCCGGATTCGGGAGGATGGCCCCCTGGGCCATCCTCCGGCGGGATGAGCCCCTTGGGCGAATCCCGCGGGTCCCACATCGGGTTGACGATCGCGAAGGCGCGGGCGTGCGTCGCGTAGCGACGGAGGATCTCGTCCCAGTTGGGGTCGACCTGGTGCAGGAGGACGTCGAAGAGCAGGACGACACCGACCTCGCCGACGTCACCCGGCGTGCGCTCGAGGCCGAAGTTCTGCTCAAGCAACTCGAACTGGGGAAAGGCGGCGGCCCGCTCGCGGACGCCGGGGGTGATGTCGTCGTCGACGAGGACGGCGCGCGCCGGGCGATGCTCCTCCAGCGCGTGGAAGCTGTACCCGGCCTCGACCGCCCAGACCCCGCCGAGGTCGGCGATCGAGTCCACGCCGTCGAGCGCGAAGGCCGCGTCGATCGTGCGGAGCTTCAGGGGGACGAGCGGCGGGCGCCACGGCCCCTCGGCGGGCGCCGCGGACCCGGCGTCCGGGGTCCCGCCGAGCCGCCGCCTGAGCGCGTCGACGAGCTTCGGCGCCATCAGATCGCCACCGGGCGCGAGTGGATCCAGGCCTGCGGATCGCCCTTGCGGGTCGCAGCGAGGAGCCGCCGGCCCTCGCGGTTCATGAGGACCTTGCGCGACGGCTTGACGATCGGGTGCCCGCCGCCGCGCGGCAGCCTGACCGGGGTCGGCCTGCCGATCGGCTCCAGGCCCGCGGCCTTCACCATGCGGGCGTAGGCGGCGATGTTCGGCATCCACCACCACGGACGGCCGTCGCCGTCGAAGGTCGCCATCGCCCGGCGCGGGAAGAGCACCGACATCGTCGGGTCGATCGCGTCCATCGTGCAGACGATGCCGTCGCTCGCGCAGACGCCGCGCAGGCACTCGAGGGCGCGGATCGGGTCACGCAGGTGCAGGAGCAGGCTGCCCATGAAGACGAAGTCGAAGCGGCCGACCTCGGCCTCGTCGAGGTCGTAGACCGAGCACTCCTTGTAGGTGACCTTGGAGTCGAAGGCCTCCGCGGCGATCGGGAAGCCCGCGCCGCCCTGCTTGCGGTCCTCGAGGATCTGCACGAGCTCGTCGCCCGCGGTGATCGGCCAGTCCCAGGCGCGCGGGTCGACGATGTCGACCGCGACGACCTCGGAGGCGCCCCGCTTCTCCATCTCGAAGGCCCAGAAGCCGTCGAAGGTGCCCACGTCCAGGCACCGCTTCCCCGCGAGGGAGACGGGCAGGACCTGCGGTGCGACCGTGCGCAGGTCGAACCAGCCGGGGGTGATGACGCCGGGCGCGAGCTCCAGGGTGTGGTACCACTGCTTCCGCTGCCCGACGCGCTCCCGGATCGTTTCCAGTGCGAGCGCCATAAGGCAGACACCCTACTTCCCGTGGCCGTCCTGCGATCCGTCATCGACCCCGACTCCGAGGCCGCCGAGCTGCGCGCCTACCTCGGCGACGCCTACGACCACCGCAGGCTCATGCACTACGAGCACCAGCTCGAGGAGGAGCTCGCGCAGATCGGGGACGAGCAGGCGCTCTACCGCACGTCCGAGGGGTACCTCTACAACCTCACGGCCTTCGCGATGACGGGGACGAAGGATCCCTACCGGGCGTGGATCGACGCGGCGTTCCCGGCCGGGGGGCGCCTGCTCGACGTCGGCTGCGGCATCGGGGCGGACGGCCTCGCGCTCATGGCCGGCGGCGGGCACACCGTGACGTTCGCGGACTTCGACAACCCGAGCGTCGCCTACCTGCGCACGCGCCTGGCCGCCCGTGGGGAGCGCGCCGCCCGTGCCCGGATCGTCGACCTCGACCGCGAGCCGCTCCCGCCCGGCCACGACCTCGCCTACGCCTTCGACGTCCTCGAGCACGTCGAGGAGCCCTTCTCGCTGCTCGCCTCGATGGAGGCGGCCGCCGACCTCGTGCTCGTGAACCTCCTCGAGCCCGAGCCGGGGGAGACGGCGCTCCACCACGAGCTGCCGGTCTCCGACCTGCTCGACCATGCGACCGGCCGCGGCCTCGTCCGCTACCGGCGCTTCCACGCGGGCCGGTCGCATCTCGTGCTCTACCGCGGCGGAGGCGCCCGTACGCCGGCGCCGGGCCCCGTCGCGGCGCTGCGCAGCCGCGTCGTGCGGCGCCTCGGCGCCCGCAGCCGCTGAGCCCGGCCGCCCGCTGCGCCGGCGTCGGGTGCTGCCGGCGTCGGGTGCTGCCGGCTCAGCGGGTCCGACGCGCGGCGGCGGCGGCCAAGGTGCCGTCCGCACCGTCCGGCCAGCTCTGCATGAGCTCGTCGACCGTACGCAGGAGGTACGGGCCGAGCGACGCGCTGTACGTCGTCGTCATGTGCGAGACGTCGCGGAGGATGAGCGCGCCTCCGGTGACCGGCGGGCACATCCGCCGCCGGCAGAAGAACGTCGCGAGGTCGGCGACCTGGACCTGGGTCGAGCCGAGCGCCTTCGCGGCCAGGACCGAGGGGTCGGGCGGCAGCGCGTAGGCCTGGGTGAGCGCGCAGACCTGCCCGGGGACCTGACCGGCGGCCACCGCGTGCTCGATGCACGGGATCGTCCGGCCCGAGTTCCGCGGCGTGTCACGGATGACGACGATGTGCCGGACGCCGTGGAGCAGCAGCTTCGTCCACGCGAGCTCGTAGCCCTCCAGGCGCGCGGCACCCGGGCTCTGGCCCGGCCTGGCCGGCAGGGCGGTGCCGCGGTGCTGCGAGGTGAAGACGACGCTGACCTCCGGGTGCGCCGCGATCCACCGGAGCACCGCGCGGTTCCACTGCATGCAGCGGGCCTGACGGGTCCGGCCGGGGAGGTTCGGGTGGGCGAGCGTCAGCGGGCAGCCCGCCCGCTGGATCGAGATCGCGCGCCAGTGGTGCGCCTCGAGAACCGTGTCGAGGGCGGCGCGCCAGTGCGCGGCGTGGCTGTCGCCGAGCAGCGCGACGGTGCGCGTCGCGACCTCGGGCCTCGCCCCGAAGAAGCAGACGTCGAGCAGCCCGTCGGCCGAGAACTCGCGGTGCTCGCAGCGCTGCGCCTTCTGCGCCGAGCGGGCGTTCGCCGGCGCGGGGAAGACCGTGAGCGAGAGGCCGGGGTTGTCGCACGGCTTGAGCGGGTCCACGGCGGCGGCACCGAAGCACGGCTGCAGCGTCGGATCCGCCGTTGGGGCGGGCGCCGGGCCGGCCGGCGTCGTGTCCGCGGTCGTCGCGGGCGCGGGCCCCGTCGTCGCCGGCGGGTCGGTCGCCGGCGGCGCCGGGTCCGGGAAGATGAGCAGCCGCGGCGTCGCGGCCACCGCAACCGGGCGCGCGACGGCGACGGCCGTGCCCGCGCCGGCCACCAGCACTGCGAGGACGAGCAGCAGACGGCGGAGCAGGGGGCCTGGGGCGCGCATCGGCCGCGGATTCTAGGCCCGGGTACGACGATTCGCGCCGTACCTGTGCGTGCTCGTGCACAACGTCTCGGCTGCCGGTGGCGGCGGCGGCGCGTGCGCCGCTCAGGCGCGGCCGCGGGCCCAGAGGTCCGCGCGGCCGAGGGCCCGCGTGGGGCGGTGCGCCGCCAGGCGGTGCACGAGCGTGCGGGCCTTCGCGTCCGCGAGCGGGACCATCTCGTCGTGGACGAACTCGCCGTGGACGACGTGGACGTCCGCGAACCCCGCCCGCCTCAGCGCCCGCGCCAGCGAGCGGCGCGTCTGCTCGTTGACGTGCATCATCGCCTCGACCTCGCCGCGCGGCTGCTTGGGCCAGCGCCGGGCGCGGCCGGGGACGAGCAGCCGCTGCACGCGGTAGGTCACGTCGTAGATGAGCCGGTTGGGGAACGTGTGCGCGACGATCCGCCCGCCCGGCTTCAGGATGCGGCGCGCCTCGCAGAGCGCGCGGTGGAGCTCCTCGGGGGAGAGGTGCTCGACGACGTCGAGGAGCGTCACGAGGTCGGCGACGTCGTCGGGCAGGGGGACGGCGCGCGCGTCGGCGAGCAGCACCTCCGCCGTCACGCCGTGGGCGGCGACGGTCCGGTTCGCGAGCGCGACGGCGGCCTCGGAGTACTCGAGCCCGACGGCGCGGGCCGCGCCCTTCTGCATCGCCAGGGCGAGCAGCTCGCCGCGGCCGGTCCCGACGTCGACGAGCACCTCGCCGGGCTGCAGCTGCGCCCGCAGCAGCGCGTAGGAGTACGTGCCGTGGATCGGGGCCCCCGGGTCCGCCTTCCACTCCTCGTAGCCCATGTTCCACTCGAGGTAGTAGGCCTCGTCGTAGGCCTCGGCGGGGACGACGGGGTCGGGGAGGTCCTGCGCCACCGGCTAGGCCCGCTTCGTCGCGTGGAAGACGACGTGCCGCACGGAGAAGTCGCCGGTCGCCTTCATGCTGAAGCGCTCCTTCTCGACGACCTCGTCGAAGCCGGCCGTCCAGATCATCCGCTTCCACGTGCGGATCGACGGCATCCAGAAGACGACGGCCGCCTCGCGGTCGGCCCGGAAGCGCGAGAGCGCGATCGGCAGCTTCGAGAGCCACGGGTCGTACTCCTCGGCGCTGACGAATGTCCCGCCGGGCTTCACGAGACCCGCGATCCGCTCGAGCGCGAGCAGCTGGTCGCGCAGGTGGATGAGCACCGAACCGCAGAAGACGAGGTCGAACTGGCCGCCGAGCTTCTCCGGGGTCGCGTCGTAGACCGAGCAGACGACGCGCTCGACGCTCGAGCCGAAGGCCTCCTTGGCGAGCCGGAAGCCGGCGCCGCGCTCGTTGTCGGGCCATTCGGTCGCCCGGCGGCGCGGAGGGACGTCCAGGTCGCGCTCGTCGTCGAGGTCGATGGCGACGACGGTCGCGCCGCGGCGCTCCATCTCGAACGCCCAGAAGCCGTCCCACGTGCCGACCTCGAGGGCGCGCATGCCCGTCATGTCGTCCGGGAGGTGGTAGTGGCCCTCGGATCCGCGGAGGTCGAACATCCCCGGCGTCACGACCCCGGGAGCCAGCTCGAGGACGTGATACCAGCCCAGGGCGGCGGCGCGTTCGGCGATCTGCATCGCCCGCAAGCCTACGCGGGACGGGTTCGGGATACCCTTGCCGCGCACATGCACCGTGGACCTGTCGTCATCCTCTGCGGCGGCCGGGGCACCCGCCTGCAGGAGAAGACCGCCGACATCCCCAAGCCGCTCGTCGAGATCGGCGGCCGGCCGATCGTCTGGCACGTCATCCAGCTCTACGCGGTGCAGGGCTTCACCGACTTCCTCCTGCTCACCGGGTACAAGGGCGAGCAGATCGCCGCGTTCGCGCAGGAGACGTCGTGGCCGGCGGGCGTCACCGTCACGACCGTCGACACGGGCCTCGACACCCCGACCGGCGGCCGGATCCACGCCGTTGCGGACCGGCTGCGGGCCGGCCGGTTCTGGGCCACCTACGCCGACGGCGTCGCCGACGTCGACCTCGCCGGGCTCACCTCCGCGCACGAGGGGCACGGCACGCTCGCGACGATGACCGTCGTGCGGCCGGAGCTGCAGTTCGGCGTCACCGAGATCGCCGACGACGGGACCGTCACCGGCTTTCACGAGAAGCCGCGCTCGGAGCACTGGATCAACGGCGGCTTCTTCGTCTTCGAGCCCGGGGCGCTCGACTACCTGAGCGCGTCGAGCGTCCTCGAGCGCGAGCCGCTCGAGGGGCTCGCGGGGGACGGGCAGCTGCGCGCCTTCCGCCACACCGGCTTCTGGGACTGCATGGACACGTACAAGGACGCCGTGACGCTCAACGATCTGTGGGCCGCCGGGGCCCCGCCGTGGAAGCTGTGGGACGCATGACCGCAAGCCCGGACACCGCCGACCTCCGCGCCCGCGTCGCGCAGAACGAGGGCTGGTACCACACGATCGCGCTGCCGGGCGGGGTGCTGACGCCCGGCCAGGTCGACCTGCGCACGTCGGCGCCGAAGCTCCTCCCCGACCAGCTCGACGGGCAGCGCGCCCTCGACGTCGGGACGTTCGACGGCTTCTGGGCCTTCGAGCTCGAGCGCCGCGGCGCGCAGACCGTCGCGATCGACGTCGAGGCGCTCGACGACGCGCAGTGGCCGCCGCTGAACCGCCCGAAGCTCCTGCAGCAGGTGAACGCCTGGAACATGCAGCTCGGCCGCGGGTTCGCGATCGCCCACGAGGCGCTCGGCTCGAGCGTCGAGCGCGTCATCACCGACGTCTACGACGTGACGCCCGAGAAGATCGGCGGGCAGGTCGACGTCGTCTTCGCCGGCGCGATCATGGTGCACCTGCGCGATCCGGTCCGCGCCCTGGAGGCGCTGCTCGGCTGCCTGAAGCCCGGCGGCACGCTCATCCAGATGGAGCACTTCTCGGTGCGCAACACGCTCCTCTCCCCGCGGCGGCCGACCGGCGACTTCCAGCCGCTGCGCAGCGAGTTCAACTGGATGCTCGCGAACCTCAGCCTCCTGAAGGCGTGGCCGTGGTCGGCGGGCCTCGTCGACGTGGAGCGCATCGGGTTCATGCGCCCGCCGTCCTCGAACCCGATGACCGGCTGGTACGTCGGCATCCGGTCGCGCAAGCCGGGCTGATGGACGTCGCGCTCGTCACCGGAGCCGGCGGCCTGCTCGGGACATGGCTCGTGCCCGCCCTCCTCACGCGCGGCACCGCGGTCGTCGTCCTGCAGCGCGACGGGTCCACCGGCGTCCTGCCAGAGGGCGTGACGACGGTCGCCGGCGACGTCACCGATCCGGCGGCGCTCGACGCGGCGCTCGCCGGTCGCGGCGTGGACACCGTCTTCCACCTCGCCGCCCAGTCGATCACGGGGCAGGCGATCGCCGACCCGGCGGGGACCTACGAGACGAACGTGCGGGGGACGTGGCTCGTCCTCGACGCCTGCCGCGCGCACGGCGTCGCCCGCGCCCTCGTCGCCTCCTCCGACCGGGTGTACGGCGTCGCGCCGGGGCGGGGCCCGCTGACCGAGGAGGCGCCGCTCGACGCGCGGCTGCCCTACGACGTCTCCAAGGCCGCCGCCGACCTCATCGCGCGCGCCGCCGGGGCCACGCCCGGCCTCGCCGTCGCCGCCCTGCGCACGACGAACCTCTACGGGGGCGGGGACCGCAACCGCTCGCGGCTCGTCCCGGAGCTCGCCGCCGCGATCATCGAGGACCGCCCGCCCGTCATCCACACCGACGGCAGCCCCGCCCGCCGGCACCTGCACGCCGGGGACGCCGCGACCGCGTACCTCGCCGTGGCCGACGTCCTCGCGACGGCGCCGGAGACCGCGAGCGGGCAGGCGTTCAACGTCGCCGGGGACGTCCTCTACACGGTGCGCGAGGTGGCCGAGACGGCCCTCGCGGGCGCCGGCGCGGCGCTCACCCCGGACTTCCGCGGCGCGCCGGTGCCGCCGGCCGCGGTGGACGTCCTCGACATCGACTCGGCGAAGCTCCGCGAGCTCACCGGCTGGGCCCCGACCGTCCCGCTCGACGAGGGCCTGCGCCGGACCGTCGCCTGGTACCGGCGCCACGCGGAGTCGCCGGCGCGGCCATGAGCGCGGCGGAGGACGCAGATGCCGCCCGTCCGGCGCCGGCGCTCAGCGTCGTCGTCCCCTCGCACGACCGCCCGCTGCGGCTGCGCTGGCTGCTGAACGCGCTCGCCGAGCAGTCGGCGCCCGCCGGCAGCTTCGAGGTCCTCGTCGCCCACGACTCGGCGGGCCCGGAGACGGACGCGCTGCTGCGCAGCCATCCGCTGGCGGTGACCGGGACGCTGCGCACCCTGCCGTTCGCGCCCGGGACGGCCGGCCCGGCGCAGAAGCGCAACGCCGCCTGGCGGGCCGCGGCGGCGCCGACGGTCCTCTTCACCGACGACGACTGCCGCCCGCCGGCGACGTGGGTCGCGGCGGCGCTCGACGCCTGCGCGGCAAGTCCCGGGGCGATCGTCCAGGGCCCGACGCAGGTCGACCCGGACGAGCTCGTCGTGAAGCTCCACGCGCCGCACGCCCGCACGCAGGTCGTCGAGCTCGTCGGCGGGGAGCCGTCGATCTGGGCCCAGACGTGCAACATCGCCTACCCGCGCGCGGTGCTCGAGGCGCTCGGCGGGTTCGACGAGGCGCTGCCGCTCGCGGCGGGGGAGGACACGGACCTCGCCTGGCGGGCCCGTGACGCCGGTGTCCCGGTGGCCGCGGCGCCGGCGATGCTCACCTACCACTGCGTCGAGCCCGCCTCGCTGCTCGCCCGGGCGCGGGAGTCGTGGCGCTGGCAGCACCTGCCGTACCTCACGCGCAAGCACCCGGAGATCCGCCGCTCCTACGCGGGAGGCGGGTACTTCTGGAAGCCGCAGCACGTCCGGGTCCCGTTCCTGCTCGCCGGCGCCGCGCTGCTGCTTCGCGGGCGGCCGCTCGCCGCGCTCGCCGCCGTCCTGCCGTGGGCCGTCCCGTCGCTGCCGTCCTACGGGACCGGCCTGCGCGGCCGCGCCCGCGCGGTGTCCGAGCTGCCCGCGCACGCGGTGCTCGACGTCGTGGAGGTCGCGGCGCTCGCCCGCGGCTCCGTCCGCCACCGGTCGCTGCTCCTGTGAACCTGGGAACCTGATCCGCGCGTGGACGTCACCCTCCTGAACCCCGTCTACTGGCCGGAGGTGCGCCGCGGCTCCGAGCGGGTCGTGCGCGAGCTCGCCGACGGGCTTTTCGCCGCCGGTCACCGCCCGCGGCTCATCACGAGCACGCGCGCACGACCGTCGACGACCGTGGAGGACGGGCTGACCGTCGAGCGCGTCTGGCGGCCCGACGTCGTCGAGCACCGGCTGCGCCGCCGGCTCTACGAGGAGCACCTCGCGCACGTCCCGTTCAGCTACCTCGCGCTGCGGCGCGGCGCCCGGCCGGACGTCGTGCAGGCCCTGTACGCGACCGACGCCGCCGCCGCGCTGCGCTACCGGCGGGCGACCGGCGTCCCGGTGATCTTCAGCTACATGGGCGTCCCGCACCGGATCTCGCTCGCGAACCGCCGCCGCCGCAAGGAGCTCGTCGTGGCCGCCTGCGAGGGCGCCGACGCCGTCGTCGCGCTGAGCGAGCTCGCCGCCGAGCACTTCCGCACCTGGCTCGGCGTCGACCCGCACGTCATCGCCCCGCCGGTCGACGTCGAGTTCTTCACGCCCGCCGCCGACGCGCGCGCCGCCGTGCCGACGATCCTCTGCGCGGCCGACCACACGCAGCCGCGCAAGCGGGTCGGCCTGCTCGTCGACGCGCTCGCCCACGTCCGCCGCGAGCACCCCGAGGCGCGGCTCGTCCTCTCCCGCGGCGCTACGCCCTCGCCGTGGGCCGGCGTGCCCGGCGTCGTCGAGGCCGACCTCGACGACCGTGCCGCGCTGCGCGACCACAACCGCGCCGCGTGGGTCCACGCGCTGCCGAGCGTGGGGGAGGCCTTCGGGCTCGTCCTCGCCGAGGCGCTCGCCTGCGGGACGCCGGTCGTCGGCGCCCAGGCCGAGGTCGTGGGTGGGCCCCAGGACGGCTGCGGCGTCGCGTTCGCGGCCGGCGCCGAGGACGCCGAGGAGCTCGGCGCGGCCCTGCTGGCGGCACTCGCGCTCGCGCAGGACCCGGGCACCGCCGCCCGCTGCGCCGCCCGCGCGCAGCGCTTCTCCCGCGCGGCGTGCGTCGCCGCCCACCTGGACCTCTACCGCGCCGTCGGCGCGACGGGCTGACGGCCGGCCGATGCTCGACGCCGCCCGCGAGCGCCTGCTCGCGCAGACCCCGGAGGACGCGAAGGTCCTCGACGTCGGCGGCTGGGCCAGGCCACTCCCGCGCGCCGACGCCGTCCTCGACCTGCTGCCCTACGCGACGCGCGGTCTCTACGGGACCGAGGACGACACGCCCGAGCGCTTCACCGCGGACACCTGGGTGCAGCGCGACATCTGCGACCACGAGCCGTGGCCGTTCGCCGACGGCGCCTTCGACGTCGCCGTCTGCTCGCACACCCTCGAGGACGTCCGGGACCCGGTGTGGGTCTGCCACGAGCTCGCGCGCGTAGCGAAGGCCGGCTACGTCGAGGTGCCCGCGCCCGTCGAGGAGCTCACCTGGGGCGTCCACGGCCCGTGGGTCGGGTGGACGCACCACCACTGGATCACCGAGCCCGAGCGCACCGCGGACGGGGTCGACGGGCTGCGCTTCACCTTCAAGCCGCACCTCCTCGCCGCGCCCGGCCGCCACCTCGCGGCGGGGACGACCGAGGGGCTCGCGCCCGCGGACCGCGTCGTCGCCCTGTGGTGGGACGGGACGCTCCCGGCCCGCGAGCAGGTCCTCGTCGGCGCCGACGAGTTCGACGCGTGGCTCGGAGGCCTGCTCGCCGCGCACGGCGGGCCGGCGCCGGCCCCGGGGACGCCACGCACCCCCCGGCGCCCCTGGCGGCGCTGACCGCCCGCGGGAGCGGACGGGCCGGTACCCTGAAGCGCATGTCGGGACATTCGAAGTGGGCGTCGATCAAGCACCAGAAGGCGATCAAGGACTCGCGCCGCGGCCAGGCCTTCACGAAGCTCACCCGCGCGATCACCGTCGCGGCCAAGGCCGGTGGCGGCGACATCGACGGCAACCCGTCGCTCGCGCTCGCCGTGCAGAAGGCGAAGGACGCCTCGATGCCGAAGGACAACATCCAGCGCGCGATCGACAAGGGCACCGGCGCCGGCGCGGACGCGGAGTCCTTCGAGGAGGTCATGTACGAGGGGTACGGGCCCGGCGGCGTCGCGCTCCTCATCGAGGCCCTGACCGACAACCGCAACCGCACCGGCGCGGACGTGCGGAACATCTTCACGAAGGCCGGCTGCGCCCTCGGCGAGCCCGGCTCGGTGTCCTACCTCTTCGACAAGAAGGGCGTCGTCGTCGTCGAGTCGGAGCACGCCTCCGAGGACGACCTCATGGTCGCGATCGACGCCGGCGCGGAGGACATCGTCGACAACGGCGACCACTTCGAGGTCATCGCCGAGCCGTCCGACTTCCAGGCCGTCCGCAAGGCCATCGACGAGGCCGGTATCACGATCGCCTCGAGCGAGGTCCTGTGGCGCCCGCAGGTCCGCACCGAGGTCGACGAGGAGACCGCGGGCAAGCTCTTCCGCCTGCTCGAGAAGCTCGACGAGAACGACGACGTCGGCGAGGTCCACGGCAACTACGAGGTCGACGACGCCGTGATGGAGAAGCTCGCGGGCTGAGCGCGACATCCTCGCCTGGCGGCTCGGATGCCGCCGGCGGTTGCTCGCCCAGGGGGCTCCCAACACGCCTGCCGGTGGGCACTGAACGCCATGGCCCGCCTCGTTCCACCCGTGCTGCGGGAGGAGCCGCAGTTCCGGCGGCTCTTCACCGGGCTGTCGCTGTCGGCCTTCGGCGACCGCATGACGTTCGTCGCGCTGCCGTTCGCCGTGCTGTCGATCGGCGGCGGGGCGGCCGACGTCGGTCTCGTCAGCGCGGCCGCGACGATCCCGTTCCTCGTCTTCACCCTCGCCGGCGGCGTCATCGCCGACCGCGTCCGGCGCCACCGCCTGATGATGGTCACCGACCTCGTCCGGCTCGTGACGCAGACGATCGCCGCGGCGCTGCTCATCTCCGGGCACGCCGAGGTCTCCTGGCGGTCCTGTTCGTCGTCTTCGGGACGGCGGAGGCGTTCTTCGGGCCGGCCATCACCGGGCTCATCCCGCTCACCGTCGGCCCGGAGCACCTGCAGGCCGCGAACGGGCTGCGCTCGCTCGTCCTCTCGACCGGCATGGTCACGGGCCCGGCGGTCGCCGGCGTGCTCATCGCGACGGCGGGCCCGGGCTATGCGCTCGCGGTCGACGCCGCGACGTACGCCGTGAGCGCAGCCGCGCTCGCCGGGCTGCGGCCCCGCGTCCCCGACCCGGAGGACGCGGACGGCACCGACCCGGGCTTCCTCGCCCAGCTCCGCGCCGGCTTCGCCGAGGTCCGATCGCGGACCTGGGTCTGGGCGGGCCTCGTCGGCATCGCCGTCTACCACGTCGTCCTGCCCTCGATCTTCGTGCTCGGCCCCGTGCTCGCCGATCGCGAGCTCGACGGAGCCTCGAGCTGGGCCGTCATCACCGTCGGGTTCGGCGTCGGCGCGATCGTCGGGGACCTCGTCGTCATCCGGCTGCGCCTCAGCCGGCCGATGCTCGTCTCCTGCTGCGGGCTCGCGGTCGCCTCCTGCCAGGCGCTCATCGTCGGCAGCGGCTTCCCCGTCGCGGTCATCGCCGTCCTGGACGGGGTCACCGGCGTGGCCGTCTCCCTGTACTTCACGCTCTGGGAGCTCTCGCTCCAGCAGCACATCCCGCCCGCCGCGATCTCCCGCGTGTCGAGCTACGACTACCTCGCGTCGGGCGGCCTGATGCCCGTCGGGCTCGCGCTCGCGGGGCCGGCGGAGGCCGCCTTCGGGCTCCACGCGACGCTCCACGCGATGACGCTCATCGCCGTCCCCTTCGCCCTCGTCCTGATGGCGCTTCCGGCGGTTCGGGCGCTGCGGGCTTTGGACGCCGTGCCCGCTGCACCCTGATCTCACCGCCGACGTTCTTCAGGCGCTTGGCCCCGGCGAGCGACCAGTGCACGCCGTCGGGGACCTGGTCGGCGACCTCGTTCGTCGCGAGCACCGAGCCCGCCCGGGCGACGCCGGTGATGCGGCTCGCGAGGTTGACGGGGGCGCCGAACCAGTCGCCCGCCCGGCTCACGGCCGGCCCCGACGCGATCCCGACGCGGAGCTGGGGGAAGTCCTCGCCCTCCTGCTCGGCGACCTCGACGAGCCGCAGCGCCGCCTCGACCATCGCGGGCGCGTCCGGGCTCACGAGCAGCACGGCGTCGCCGATCGTCTTCACGACGCGGACGGGGGCCTGCACCGCGTCCTCCGCGAGGGCCTCCAGGCGCCCGGCGACGGCCCCGAGCACCTCGGGCGGGACCTGCTCGCCCATCCGGGTGAAACCGACGAGGTCGGCGAACGCGACGACGACCTCGCGCGCGCCCGGCAGGTCGCCGCCGGCCCGCTCCTGCGCCGTCACGATCTCCGTCGCGACCGCCTGCCGCAGGTGGATCCGCAGGATGGTCTCCAGCAGCGGGCCGAGGGACGGCGCGAGCAGCGCCGACGCCTCCTGGTAGTTGCGGGCGAGCTCGAGCTCGGTCGCGCCCGGCCGCAGGACGACCTCGAAGGTCACCTGCCGCAGCAGCTCGGCGATCTGCGCGAACGCCCGCGAGAGCATCCGCGAGACGGTCAGCACCTGGTCCTCGCTGAGGCCCGCGTCGACGTAGGTCCGGGCGATCCGGGCGGCGTCGACGTCGAGGTCGGTGAACAGCGCGCCCCCGTCCTCGTCGGTGTCGGCCTGCACGCCGCTCGCGCTCTGCAGCGCGCGGAGGAAGGCGAGGCCGACGTCGGCCCGCTCGGCGACCTCCTCCTCGCTGAAGCGGGCGGTGCCGGTGATGACGCGCTCGGAGGGGAGGAGGACGAGCGTCTGCGTGTCGGTCGCCCGCCGCAGCTCGGTGAGCGTCCGGCCCTCGTCGGTGGCGAGCCAGCGCAGCAGCTCCAGGCGCTCCTCGCGCGCGTCGCCCTCGAGCCCGTCGAGGAGCCCCGCCGCCACGAGCTCCTCGTCGGTCGGCGGGCCGGCGTCAGGACGGGGGGCGTCGCTCATCGGGCGCCAGCGTAGCCGCGGCGCGCGGCTCAGGCGACGAGGGGGGAGCCCGACTGGCGCAGCGCATGGAGGTGCCCGATGAGCGCCTCGGTGACCCGCGGGTCGAACTGGGTGCCCGCGCAGCGCGCGAGCTCGTGGACGGCGTCGGCGTGCGGCATCCGGGCGCGGTAGGGCCGGTCGGAGGTCATCGCGTGGTACGTGTCGCAGGCGAGGATGATGCGGCTGCCGAGCGGGATCGCCTCCCCGGCCAGCCCGTCCGGGTAGCCCGAGCCGTCGAAGGACTCGTGCTCGTGGCGGACGATCCGGGCGACCGTCCCCAGGCCCGGGATCGCCTGCAGGATCCGCCAGCCGATGACGGGGTGCTCGCGCATGAGCTCCCACTCCTCGGGGTCCAGGCGCGCCGGCTTGTTGAGGACGTGGTCGGGGATCGCGACCTTGCCGATGTCGTGCAGCAGCGCCGCGGTGCCGAGCCGCTCGACGTCAGGCAGGTGGAGGCCGAGCGAGCGCCCGACCGAGCGCGCCATGTCCACGACGGACTCGGAGTGCTCGCCGGTGTAGCGGTCGCGCTCGAGCAGGGTGACGGCGAGCGCCTCGATGACGTCGGTGTGGGGGTTGTGGAGCGGCGCCTCGCCGTCGTCCCCGGGGCCGGCGGTCTGCAGCCCCGCGTCGACCCGGCCACCGCCCGCGCGGCGGGCGCGGTCCAGGCCGAAGGACGCCCGGCCGAGCAGCGCCTCGACCGTGCCGCCGCGGACGTGCTGCGCGGCGCCGGCGGAGATCGTGAGCGGGCCGACGCCGTCGACCTCGGCGTCCTCGACCCGCTCGACCATCCGCTGGGCGCAGCTCACGGCGCCGTCGAGCGCGGTGTCGGGGAGGAGGACGGCGAGCTCGTCGGCGCCGGTGCGGCCGCAGATGTCGGTCGTCCGGGTGACGTCGCGGAGATGGTCGGCGAGGACGGCGAGGGCGATGTCGCCGCCGGCGGCGCCGCGCGTCGCGTTGAGCTCGCGGAAGCCGTCGATGTCGATGAGCGCGAGGCTCACCGAGTTGCCGCTGCGCCGGGTGCGCTCGAGCTCGCGGGCGGCGGCCTCGCGGAAGGCCTCGAGCGTCAGGAGCTGCGTGCGGGCGTCGCGGCCGGCGGCGGCGAGCCGCTCGCGTTCGAGCGAGCGCACGCGCTCCTGGGCCGCGGCGAGCTGCTCCCGGAGGAACGCGAGCTCGGGGTCGGGTGTCGCGGCGCGGCGGCGCATCACGGGGTTCGTATCGACAGCGCCGCATGCTTCTTTAGTGGCCATTCGGCCAGGAATGCGCGGCGCCGGGGCGGAAGGCATCCGGCCCGCCCCGCAGAATCACGAACACATGATCGTGCTCGGCATCGACCCCGGCCTCGCGAACACCGGCTTCGGCGTGGTCGCGCGCCGTCGCGGGCGCCTCGTGGCGCTCGACGGCGGGGTCATCACGACGGCCTCCGCGATGGCGGGCGAGCTGCGGCTCAAGCGGATCTTCGACGCCGTCACCGAGCTCATCGCCTCCCATGAGCCCGACGCCGTCGCCCTCGAGAACCTCTACTTCGGCGCGAACGTCGGCAGCGCCATGGCGGTCGGGCAGGCGCGCGGCGTCGTCCTGCTCGCCGCCGGACAGCGCGGTCTCGGCTGCCACGACTACACCCCGCAGCAGGTGAAGTCGGCGGTCTGCGGCAGTGGCCGGGCCGCGAAGGACCAGGTCGCCCGCATGGTCCAGACGCTCCTGAGCCTGCCCGAGCCCCCGCGTCCCGACCACGCCGCGGACGCGCTCGCCGTCGCGCTCTGCCACGCGAACCACGCCCCGCTGCAGCGCGCGGCCGCCCTCGCGGGGGCCTCGGCGTGATCGCCCGGATCGCCGGCGAGGTCGTCGCCCGCCGCGCCGACCACGTCATCGTCGAGACCGCGGGCGGCGTCGGCTACCGCGTCGCCGTCTCGGCGTCGACGCTCGAGCACGTCCCCGCGGTCGGCGGGGCCGTCAGCCTCCACACGGAGCTCATCGTCCGCGAGGACAGCATGGCGCTCTACGGCTTCGCGACCGAGGAGGAGCAGGACCTCTTCACCATGCTGCTCGGCGTCCAGTCGGTCGGGCCGAAGATGGCCCTGGCCGTGCTCTCGGGCGGCTCCCCGCGGGAGCTCGTGACCGCCCTGGCCGCCGGCGACGCCGCCCGCTTCCAGGCCGTGCCGGGCATCGGCAAGCGGACGGCCGAGCGGATCATCGTCGAGCTGCGCGAGAAGGTCGGCGTGCCGGCCGACATGGTGCCCGCGCTCGGCGACGTCACCGCGTCGCGCGGGGACGACCCGCGCCTGCTCGCCCGCGACGGCCTCCTGGAGCTCGGGTACGACCTCGTCGAGGCCGACCGCCTGCTCGCCGGCGCCGAGCCCGGCCTCTCCGCGGAGGCGCTCATCGGCCACGCGCTCAAGCAGGCGGCCCGGCGATGAGCGACATCCCCCGGATCCACACGCCCGGCATCCTCGACGAGGACGACGCCGTCGCGGTCACGCTCCGCCCGCGCCGGCTGCGCGACTTCGTCGGCCAGGAGGGGCTCCGTGAGCAGCTCGCGGTGTCCGTCGAGGCCGCCCGCGCCCGCGGCGAGGCGCTCGACCACGTCCTCTTCGCCGGCCCGCCCGGCCTCGGCAAGACGTCGCTCGCCCAGATCCTCGCCGAGGAGCTCGGCGTCCCGTGCGTCTCCACCGCCGCGCCCGCCCTCGAGCGCAAGGGCGACGTCGCCGCGTTCCTCACCGCGCTGGAGCCCCGCAGCGTCTTCTTCGTCGACGAGATCCACCGGCTGCCGCGCGCGCTGGAGGAGACGTTCTACCCCGCCATGGAGGACGGCAAGCTGCCGATCACCGTCGGGCAGGGGGCGGGCGCGCGGGTCATGACGCTCGACCTGCCGCCGTTCACGCTCGTCGGCGCGACGACGCGCGCGGGCCGCCTGACGACCCCGCTCCGGGACCGCTTCGGCATCCAGCATCGCCTCGAGCCCTACGGCGTCGCGGACCTCGGCCTCATCGTGCAGCGCAGCGCGGGCATCCTCGGCATCGAGCTCGCCCCGGACGGGGCGGAGGCGATCGCCGCCCGGTCCCGCGGCACGCCGCGCGTCGCGAACCGGCTGCTCAAGCGGGTGCGTGACTACGCGGAGGTGCGGGCCGGCGGCGTCGTCACGGCCCCGGTCGCGGACGCCGCGCTCGGCCTCATGGAGGTCGACCGCCTCGGCCTCGACCGCCTCGACCGCGAGATCCTCGGCGCGATCTGCGAGAAGTTCGAGGGCGGGCCCGTCGGCCTCTCGACGCTCGCCGTCGCCGTCCAGGAGGAGACCGACACGCTCGAGGACGTCTACGAGCCCTACCTCCTGCAGTGCGGCCTCATCAAGCGCACGCCGCGCGGGCGCGTCGCGACCTTCCGGGCCTACGCCCACCTCGGGCTGGAGCCGCCCGCGACGGATCCCGCGCTCTTCTGAGGGACCGGCGTCCGGAGCGGCGCCGGCGCCCCGACGTGGAAGCCCTGCACGTAGTCGATGCCGTGGGCCCGCAGCCACTCCTCCGTCGCCTCGTCGCAGACGTGCTCGGCGATCGTCCGCTTGCCGAGGTTGCCGGCCATCTCCGCGAGCGCCTGCACGAGGCACTGGCTCGTATGGCTCGTCGAGAGGTCGCGCACGAACGTGCCGTCGAGCTTGACGTAGTCGAAGTCGAGGTGCTTGAGGTAGCGGAAGGACGTGAAGCCGGCGCCGAAGTCGTCGAGGGCGAGCTCGCAGCCGCTGGCGGTGAGGGCCTGGGCGAAGCTCCGGGCCCGGCTGACGTTCACGACCGCGGCGGTCTCGGTGATCTCGAAGACGAGGCCGCTGCCGTCGGCGCCCGCGTCGGCGATGGCCTCCCGGACGTACGCCGCCATGGCCGGGTCGGTCATCGACTTCGCCGACAGGTTCACCGCGAAGCTCACCGGGCTGCCGGCGGCCTGGTGCGCCGCGAGCTCGGTCGCCGCCCGCCGGACGACCCAGCGGTCGATCGCCTGGATGAGCGAGGAGCGCTCGGCGGCGAGGAGGAACGCGGAGGGGAGGAGCAGCTCGCCGTTCTCGCCGATCATCCGCAGCAGCAGCTCCTGCCGCTCCACCGGGTCGCCGTGCAGCGAGCGGATCGGCTGGCCGAGGAGGACGAAGCGGTCCTCGGCGAGCGCCGACCGGATGCGGTCGCTCCACCGTTCCGCCTGGCGGAACACGGGATCCCGCTCGGGCGACGAGAACACCCGTGCGCAGCCGCGCCCGGCGTCCTTGGCGTCGTAGAGCGCGAGGTCGGCGCGCGTCATGAGCTCCTCGTCGGTCAGCGCGCGGCCCGGGCCGTAGAGCGCGATCCCGACGCACGCGCTGGCCGTGGGCGCGCCGTGGGCCGACGCGAGCGGGGCGCCCTCCCGGAGCCGGCGGAGGAGGTCGGTCGCGACGGCGAGCGCCGCCGAGGCATCGGCGCCGGGGACGAGGATCGCGAACTCGTCGCCACCGAGCCGCGCCGCGACGTCGGTCTCGCGCAGCCGCTCGCGCAGGATGTCGGCGACGGTGACGATGAGCGCGTCGCCGACCGCGTGCCCGAGCGTGTCGTTCACGGCCTTCAGGCCGTCGAGGTCGAGCATGATGACCGCGCCCGCCGCCCCGGGGGTCCGGCCGTCCCCCGACGACGCGCTGCAGCTCCTCGCCGAAGCGGCGGCGGTTCAGCAGCCCCGTGAGGGCGTCGTGGTCGGCGAGCTGCTGCAGCTCGGCCTCGAAGCTCTTGCGCTCCGTCGCGTCGTGGACGTGGACGACGTGGTGGAGCACGGTGCTGTCGGCGGCCAGGACCGGCGCCGAGCTCAGCGTGACCCAGATCTCGCGGCCGTCGGCCGTGGCGAGCCGCAGCTCGCGGGCCTCGGTGCTGCCGCCCCCCCGGGTTCGGGACGCGCTCCTCGTCCGGGTGGACGAGCTGCTGGCAGCACATGCCGACGATCGCGTCGCGGTCGTAGCCGACGAGGTCGCACAGGGCCTGGTTGACCTGGGCGATGCGCCCGTCGGGGTGGATGATCGCGCTGCCCCAGGTGGCCGCCTCGAGTGCGGTCCGCAGGCGTTCCTCGGACTCGCGGCTCGCGGTCTGCGCCGCGATGAGCTCGGTCGCGTCCCACAGCACGCCGTGCAGCAGGGCGGGGCGCCCGTCCGCGCCGGGCGTCGCCATCCCGCGGGCCTGGAAGGCGCGCCGGCTGCCGTCCGGGCGGGTCATCCGGTACTCCACGACGTACTCGCCACCGTCACGGGTGACGACGGCGATCGCGTCGGCGACGCGGTCGCGGTCCTCGTCGTCGATGCGCCACATGATGTCGTCGAGGCTGCCGTCGAGCGTGCCCGGGCTGAGCCCGAACATGAGCTCCACGTTCTCGTCGAGTTCCGTGCGGCCCGTCCGGAGGTCGAGGGTCCAGGCGCCGACGTTCGCCGCGCGACAGGCGAAGCGGAAGCGCTCGGCGATCGCGAGGCTGCGCTCGGCCTCCTCCCGCTCGATCGTCGCCCGCGCGAGGGCCAGGCGCTGCTCGGAGCGCATCCGCTCGTCGGCGAACGCCTGGCCGGCGCCGAGCGCGGCCCCGACGCGGGTCCCGAGCGCCGTGAGGAACCGCAGGTGGGCCTCGTCGCGGGGGCGCGACGGGCTCAGCCCGCACACGAGCAGTCCGTGTCCGCCGAGGGCGACGACGCCGGCGTGCGTGACGGGCAGGCCGGACTGGGCGTGGGTCACCGCCGGGAAGCCGGGGGGCAGCGCGACGATCTCGGGGTCCGCGCCGGCCGGCGCGGGCGGCCACGCGGCATCCCGCGCAGCCGGCAGGCCGCCGAGGCCGGGCCCGGCCACCGGCGCGTACCCGCGGCCGTCCTCGCCGGGGAGGTAGACGTGGGCGAACGGCACGTCGTCCGGATGCCGCGCCATCGCCGCCACGACCTGGTGCGCCGCCTCCTCCCGCGTGGCCGCGTACCCGGTCGTGATCGCGGCGAGGGCCCGTCCGCGGCGGTCCTCCAGGACCTGCTGGGTGGCCTCGGTCGCGGCGACGTAGATCCCGGCGCCCGAGCCGTCCGGCCCCTGGATCCGGCTGTAGGACCAGCTGAAGTACGCATCCTCGACGGTGACGTCGTCGCGGGCCGCGCCACGCTCGACCCACAGCAGGACGTTCTCCGACCACGTCGCGACCCCGGTCGCCATGACGCCGCCGAGCATCGGCTCGAGGATCGGCCAGACCTCGGCCCACGTGTCCTGCATCCGGCATCCGAGCTGCGGGTGCTTGCCCCCGTAGATCGGGATGAACGCGTCGTTGTAGATCTGGATGAGCTCGGGACCCCAGCAGATGAGCATGGGGAACCGCGACCCGTGAACCATGGTGACGGCGACCCGGAGGGTCTCGGGCCAGTGCTCCACGTCGCCGAGCGGGGTGCGGGACCAGTCGGCGGTGCGGAGGCGGTTGACCATGTCCCCTTCCGCAGGAAGGGCATCGAGCCATGAGGGCACGACCTGTGCATCGGCCCGGGGCAGCTCGAGCTTGAATCAGCAGGAGGGGCGCTGCCCGAGCGGCAGGTACTGCGGCGCCTTGCCGGCCTGCAGGAGGTAGCCCGTCGGGCTGCCGTTCAGCGGGACGCGCGTGCCGTTCACCCGCATGACGACCGAGTCCAGGCCGACGTTCACCCGGATCCGCGGGCCGCGGAAGGTGCGCGTCCCGGTCAGGGTGCCCCCGAACAGCCGGTGGCCGGCGCCGTCGTCGACGCAGAGGTAGCTGGGGACGGACGCCGTGAGCGAGACGACGACCCGACGACGGGCGGCGCGCCGGCGGGCAGCGGCACGGGCGGCCGCGGCCCGCCGGCGGCGCTGCTCCGCGGCCCGGCGGCGACGGGCCCGGGCGACGGCGGCCGCGTCCGTCTTCGGGGTGGTCGCCGGCGTCGTCGTGGTGGCCGGCGTCGTCGTCGTCGCGGCCGGGGCGGTCCCCGCCGTCGTCGGGGTGCTCGCCGTCGTGGGGGCGGTCGCCGTCGTCGCGGGGACGCTCGCGGTCGCGGCGGTCGTCGTCCCCGCCGGGAGCGACGACGCGCGGTCCCCGCCGCCCGAGCCGCTGAGCGAGGCGGCCGCCGCGACCCCGCCGATGACGGCCGCGAGGGCGACGACGCCCAGGACGAGGGTCCGGCCGCGGCCGCCCGCCGGGCCGCGGCCCGGGTCGAGGGTCACGCGGGCGCCGGGGGAGGCGTCCGTGAGCGCCGGGTCGACCGTCACCCCGGCGATCTGGAGCGCCCGCTGGACGCGGGCCCGTGCCGCCGGGCCGGCCTCCGGGCCCTCGCCGAAGGCCGCCAGCAGCTGCTCCGCCGTCGGCCGGCGGTCGACGGGGCGTCCGTCGCGCGCGCTCGCGGCGATCCGCTGGGCGATCTCGGCGTCGGCGAGGGAGACGGGCGGCGGCGGGGAGTCCGGCATGCTGCGGGTGGTCTACCAGCCGGTGGGGACGCTCGTCGTCCGCCCACCGCGTACCCTGTCCGGAGCGACGGAGGGGCCGTTAGGGTCTGCGCTCCGCTCGATACCTCCGATGGCCCACTTCTTCATCTGTCCCAACTGCGGCAACCGCACCGCCGCCAACGATCGCACCGCAGGCTTCCGAGCCCAGCCCAAGGGCTGCGCGAAGTGCGGCTTCGGCTTCCTCTTCGAGCTGCTGGACGACTACTACCCGGCCCCGAACGCCGCGTTCTTCGCCTGCAACCAGGAGGGGAACGTCATCGCCTGCGGCCGCGGGTCCTTCCAGCTCACCGGCCTGGACGACCAGGCGGTCATCGGTCGCCACGTGTCGGCGGTGCTGGGCCTGAGGTTCGACGCCGGCGACGATCCCGTCCAGACCGCGCTGGAGTGGGGCGTGCGTCAGCTGTCCAAGGCGGTGCAGGTCAACGCCGAGGGCGATCTCCCGGCCCGTGCGACCGCCGACATCTTCCCGGCCTACGACGACGACGGCGGGCTCCTGCTCGTCCTCACCCCGATCAACTAGGCGTCTCCGCCCGAGCACCGAGCAGGCCATCTCATGACCGACCGTCGCCGCAATTCCCTCATCCTCGGACTCGTCGTCCTCCTCCTCCTCGGGTCGATCGGCGCCATCGTCGCGAAGAAGACCCGCCTCGGCCTCGACCTGAAGGGCGGCGTCGAGCTGACCTACCAGGCGAAGCCGACCAAGGGCGTCGCGCTGAACGGCGAGGCGATCAACCGCGCGATCGACATCATGCGCAAGCGCGTCGACGCGCTCGGCGTCTCCGAGCCGGAGATCCAGCGCTCGGGCTCGGACCAGATCACCGTCTCCCTGCCGGACGTCAAGAACGCGAAGGACGCCGAGCAGCAGGTCGGCACGACGGCCCAGCTCTTCTTCTACGACTGGGAGAAGAACGTCGTCGGGCCCAACGGCAGGCCGATCCCGAACGACTTCAACGTCACCGGCGGCCCGCAGGCCGGCACGACCGGCTGCTTCCCGGAGTACGACGCCCTCGCCCGCGCCGCCCGGCGCCCGCCCCAGAACGCGACGACCGCCTCGTCCCTCGGGCGCTGGTACCTCGTCAACAACAAGACCCGCACGGTCGTTGCGGGCCCCGGCGACACCGTCAAGGACCTCCGCTCCAACGAGGGCGTCCTCACCTACCTGAAGAAGCACCCGCAGGCGACGCTCGCCCCGAAGCACGTCAACGAGGGGACGCTTCTCGTCCAGCAGGAGACGACCGCCACGACGGCCAAGGAGAACGGCGGCAACGGCCCCGACTGCTACTACGTCCTCAACGACTCCTACGCGCTCCGCGGCACCGACATCAAGAACCCGGAGCAGAACTTCGACCAGAACACCCAGGCGCCGAACGTCACCTTCGACTTCACGAGCTCGGGGCGGAAGAAGTGGCAGAAGGTCACCCGCGAGATCGCCCAGCGCGGCGCGGGCCTCATCGCGACGGCGGACGGCACGCCGCTGACCGATCCGCAGCAGAAGTTCCAGCACTTCGCGATCGTGCTCGACAACCAGCTCGTGTCGGTGCCGTACATCGACTACCAGCAGAACGGCGACGGCATCGACGGCTCCAACGGGTCGGAGATCTCGGGCGGCTTCACGATCGACTCGGCCCAGCGCCTCGCGAACGAGCTGAAGTACGGCGCGCTGCCGGTGAAGCTCGACCTCATCTCGCAGTCCCAGGTCTCGGCGACGCTCGGCAAGGCCGCCCTCAACCAGGGCCTCGCGGCCGGCGCGGCGGGCTTCCTCATCGTCGCGCTGTTCCTCCTCTTCTTCTACCGCGTGCTCGGCGCCATCGCGGTCGTCGCGCTCGTCGTCTACTCGATCTACTTCTTCGCGCTGATCAAGCTCATCCCGATCACGCTGACGCTGCCGGGCATCGCCGGCCTCATCCTCACGATCGGCGTCGCCGCCGACGCGAACATCGTCATCTTCGAACGCGTGAAGGAGGAGATCCGCGGCGGCAGATCGATCGCCGCGGGCGTCGCGGCCGGCTACAAGAAGGGTCTCGCCGCGATCATCGACGCGAACGTCGTGACGTTCATGACGGCGTTCATCCTCTTCGTTCTCGCGACGGCGGGCGTCAAGGGCTTCGCCCTCGTGCTCGGCATCGGCACGCTCGTCTCGCTCTTCACGGCCGTCCTCCTGACGCAGGCGATCCTCGCCCTGCTGTCCAAGAGCAGCCTCGTGAACTCGGCGAGCGCCCTCGGCGCCGCCGACCGCAACCTCGACAAGGACCACCTCCCGTGGCGCGGCTTCGACTTCATGGGCGCGTCGAGGTGGTTCTTCTCCGCCTCGGGCTGCATCCTCCTCATCGGGGCGCTCGCGATCGGCGGGAAGGGCCTGCACTTCGGCATCGACTTCGACTCCGGCACCCGGATCAAGGCCGCCTTCGTGAAGCCCACGACGGAGAACCAGATCCGCGACACGATCGTCGCCGCCGGTGCGGACAGCGGCTCGAAGATCCAGCGCGTCAACGACAAGGACCTCGGGCCGAACGCGTTCCAGATCTCCACGTCGCAGCTCAAGCCGGCCAACGCGAACAAGGTCACGAGCGCCTTGGACAAGGCCTACACGATCAAGGGGTCACCCGACACGACTTCGATCGGGCCGACGTTCGGCAACACCGTCGCCAAGGGCGCGATCATCGCCATCGTCGTCTCGCTGCTCGTCATCAGCGCGTACATCGCGATCAGATTCGAGTGGAAGTACGCCGTGCCCGTGCTCATCGCGCTCATGCACGACATCCTCATCGTCTCCGGCGTGTACTCGCTGACCGGCCGGGAGGTGACCACGTCGACCGTCGCGGCGCTCCTCACCATCCTCGGTTACTCGCTCTACGACACGATCATCGTGTTCGACCGCATCCGGGAGAACATCCCGCGCATGCCGCGGGCCGCGTTCTCGCAGATCGTCAACCGCTCGATGGGCGAGGTCCTGACCCGGTCGCTGGCGACCTCGTTCTCGACCGCCCTGCCGATCTTCGCGCTGCTCATCTTCGGCGGGGATACGCTGAAGGACTTCGCGTTCGCGCTGCTCATCGGCACGCTCTCCGGCGCGTACTCGTCGATCTTCATCGCCGCGCCCGTCTTCCAGCACTGGAAGGAGCGCGAGCCGGTCTACGCCCGCCGCGCCGCCCGCATCCGCACCGAGAACGGCGGCGTCGTCCCGGCCTACGCGACCGGCGCCGCCGGGCAGCTCGTCGAGGTCAAGCCGAAGAAGACGGCCAAGCGCCGGATCACGGCGCCGGACGACCCGGCGCAGGGCGTCTCGCCGAGCGAGTTCAAGCAGCTCGTCGAGGAGCTGCACGCCGATGCGCCGGCCGCCCCCGCGGAGCCGGAGCTCGATCCGTCCGCCGACGCGCGCCCGGAGGACCTCGTCATGAAGGACCGGCCGAAGAAGCCCAAGGGCTCGAAGCCGCGGAACCGCAACCACGGGAGGAAGCGCTGATGGGCGCCATGGCCTGGGTCATGATGGGTCTCGCCATCTGGCACTTCACGATCTTCCTGCCGGATCGCTTCTGGGGCGGGATCGTCGGGGCGTTCTGCGGGGCGCTGTTCGGCTCCTTCCTCGTCGCGCTCCTGCTCAGCGGGTTCACGATCCCCGGACGCCACGACGTCCACCTGCTCACCGCCCTGGAGGGCATCCCCGGCGCGCTCATCGGCATCGCCGCCGTGTACTTCGAGGGCGTCCGCCGCGAGAAGCACGCGCCCCCGGAGACGCTCGTCGCGTAGGCCTGACCCGCGCGGGCCGGGCCCCTGCGACGACCCTGCGCGGAAACCGCGCAGGTTGCGGCATCGCGGGCCCGTCCCGTCCGCTCCCCCGCGTACCGTCTGGCGTCATGGACGTCCGCCCGGACATCGCGCCGTTCGACGTCCGGGCGGCCCTCGACCTCCAGCGCGAGCTCGGGGTGAGCTTCCCGGTCGCCCAGATCCTCACCCGCCGCGGCCTCGGCGACGCCGCCGCGGCCCGCACGTGGCTCGCCGCCGACGTCGCCCCCGACGCGAGTGCCTTCGCCGGGATCGGCGTCGCGGTCGCGACGGTCCTGCGCCACGTCCGGGCCGGGACGCGGATCACGATCCACGGCGACTACGACGTCGACGGCGTCTGCTCGACGGCGATCCTCGTGCGGACCCTGCGCCGCCTCGGCGCCGACGTCGACTGGTACCTGCCCGGCCGCGCCGAGGACGGGTACGGTCTACGCCCCGCGACGGTCGAGCGGCTCGCCGCGCGCGGCACGCGGCTGCTCGTCACCGTCGACTGCGGGATCACCGCCGTCGAGGAGGTCGCCCAGGCCGTCGCCGCGGGGATGGAGGTCATCGTCACCGACCATCACAGCCCGCGGGCCGACGGCCGGCTTCCCGACGCGCCGATCGTGCACCCGGCGGTCTGCGGCTACCCGTGCCCCGAGCTCTGCGCCGGCGCGGTCTCCTACAAGCTCGCCGGCGCGCTCTTCGCCGCCGCCGGGCAGGACGCCGCCCGCGCCGACGACGAGCTCGACCTCGTCGCGCTCGCGACCGTCGCCGACCTCGTCCCGCTCGTCGGGGAGAACCGGCGCCTCGTGCGGGCCGGCCTCGCCGCGCTGAAGCGGACGACGCGCCCCGGGCTGCGGGCCCTCATGCGGGTGGCGAAGGCCGATCCCGGGTCCCTCGACGCGACCGCGATCGGCTTCCGCCTCGCCCCGCGCCTGAACGCCGCCGGCCGGATGCTCCGCGCCGACGCCGCGCTCGAGCTGCTCCTCACCGAGGACGACGCCCGCGCGACCGACGTCGCCGACGAGCTCGACCGCCTGAACGCCGAGCGCCGCCACACCGAGACGCGCATCCTCTTCTCCGCCGAGGCCCAGGTCGCCGCCGCGAGCGCGGACGGCGTGCCCGCCGCGTTCGTCCTCGCGGGCGAGGAGTGGCACCCCGGGGTCATCGGCATCGTCGCCAGCCGCATCGCCGAGCGCCATCACCGGCCGGTCGTCGTCGTCGCGCTCGACGGCGAGGAGGGGACGGGCTCCGGCCGCTCGATCCCGGGCTTCGACCTGCTCGCCGCGCTCGACGCTTCGGCCGCGCACCTGCAACGTCACGGCGGGCACCGGGCCGCGGCCGGGGCGACGCTCGCCGCGACCGACGTCGACGCGTTCCGGGCCGCCTTCGTCGCGCACGCCGAGGCGACGCTCACGCCGGAGATGCTCGTCCCGCGCGAGCGGATCGACGCCGTCGTCAGCGGGGACGAGCTCGGCCTCGAGCTCGCGGACGAGCTGCTGGCGCTCGCGCCGTTCGGCATGGGCAACCCGACGCCGAACCTCCTCGTGCCCGGCGCGCAGCTCGTCGACGCACGGCCGATGGGGGAGGGCAAGCACGTCCGCTTCACCGTGAAGGCGGGCGGCGTCCAGGCCCGCGCGGTCGCGTTCGGGATGCCGGCCCTCCCGCCGGGCAGCGAGGCCGGGGTCGAGGCGACCTTCCGCCTGGAGCGCAACGAGTGGCAGGGCAGCGTCGAGCCGCGCCTGGTCCTGCGCCGGATCCTCACGCCGCCCGCCGGCGCCGAGGAGGCCACCGGCGCCCCGCCCGCGCCCGCCGCGACGGTCGTCGGTGCCGTCGACGCCGGGTGGGACGCGCTCGTCCGCGCGGCCGCCGCGGCCGAGGTGACGACCCTCCCGCCGGTGCAGGCCGGCGCCGACCCGTGGCCCGCCGCCGCTGCCGCGGGCGGCCGCCCCGGCGCCGACCGGCGCCACCACGGCGTCGCCGGGACGCTCGGCGCGCTGCGCGCCTCCGGCGACACCGTCCTCGTCGCGGTCGCGGACGCCGCCGTCCGCGCTCCCGCGCTCGCTCCTCTCGCCGGGCACGTCGTCGCATGGGACGCCCTCGAGGCCGACCCGGCCCTCGCCCGGTCCTTCGGCCACATCGTCGTCCTCGACCCGCCGCCGCACCCGGCCCTGCTGGCGGCCGTCACCGCGGCCTGCCCCGACACGATGGCCCATCTGGCGTGGGGGGCTGAGGAGCTAGGCTTCTCCCTGCATGTCCACGCCGCCCGTCACACCCTCCGCGAGCCGCTCGCCGCGGTGTACCGCGCCCTGCGCGACGGCACCGCTGCGCCCGCGGCGCTCCGGGGGGACCGTGAGCGCCCGCGTGACCCCGTCCTCGCCGGCCGCCTGCTCCGTGTCCTCGCCGAGGCGGGCCTCGCGACGGTCGACGCCGCGACGCTCGGCGCGGTCCTCCTGCCCGTCGACGGCCGCGTGGACCTCGAGCGCTCGGCGACGTACCGCGCCTGCACCGATCGCCTCCGTCAGGGGGAGCGATGGCTGAGCAGCGCGAGGCAGAGGGCGGCCTGACGGCCGCCAGCTCCCCGGCCGACCGGGTCCCGATCGACGTCGTCATCACGAGCGGCGTCGCCGCCACCGTCGAGCCGCCGGCCGCCGACCTGCTCGCGGGCAAGGACCTCACCCCGAGCGAGCGGACGCTCCTCGGCGACCTCTTCGCGATCATCGCCGAGCACGCGCACGACGCCGCGCTCCAGGTCGACCGCGAGCGCGTCCGCGACGCCTTCCTCTTCGCCTGCGAGCACCACGCCGACCAGCGCCGCCAGTCCGGCGAGGACTTCATCACCCACCCGGTGGGCGTCGCGAAGATCTGCGCCGGGATGCGCCTGGACACCGAGACGATCGTCGCGGCGCTCCTGCACGACACCGTCGAGGACACGACCGCGTCGCTCGACGAGGTGACCGAGCGCTTCGGCGACGAGGTCGCGTCGCTCGTCGACGGCGTCACGAAGCTCACCGGCATCACCTTCCAGTCGCGCGACGAGGCACAGGCCGAGAACTACCGCAAGATGATGGTCGCGATGGCCTCGGACATCCGGGTCATCCTCATCAAGCTCGCCGACCGCCTGCACAACATGCGGACGATCGGCGCGATGCCGAAGCAGAAGCAGATCGACAAGGCGAAGGAGACGCTGGAGATCTACGCGCCGATCGCGCACCGGCTCGGCATCCACGCGATCAAGTGGGAGCTCGAGGACCTCGCGTTCGCGGCGCTGCACCCGCGCAAGTACCAGGAGATCAAGGGCCTGGTGAACCAGCAGCGCGAGGAGCGCGAGGTCTACGTCGACCACGCCGGCGATTACCTCGCACGCGAGCTCGAGGCGCTCGGCATCAAGGCGGAGATCCTCGGCCGGGCGAAGCACTTCTACTCGATCTACTCGAAGATGACCAAGAAGGGTCGCGAGTTCAACGAGATCTACGACCTCACGGCCATGCGCGTGATCGTCGAGTCCGTGAAGGACTGCTACGGCGCCGTCGGCGTCATCCACTCGCTGTGGAAGCCGCTCCCGGGACGCTTCAAGGACTTCGTGGCCATGCCGAAGTTCAACATGTACCAGTCGCTCCACACGACGGTCATCGGGCCCGAGGGCCAGCCGCTCGAGATCCAGATCCGCACGCGCGAGATGCACGACCAGGCCGAGTACGGCGTGGCCGCGCACTGGATCTACAAGCAGGACCCGAACAAGAAGGGGTCGGGCGGCAAGGCGGTCGGCGCGGCCGGGCTCGACGGGGAGGCGAAGCTCAAGTGGCTGCGGTCGATGCTCGACTGGCAGAAGGAGCTCTCCGACCCCGAGGAGTTCATGGAGAACCTCAAGGTCGACCTGTTCGACGAGGAGGTCTTCGTCTTCACCCCGAAGGGCGAGGTGAAGTCGCTCGCCGCCGGGGCCACGCCGCTGGACTTCGCCTACGAGGTCCACACCGAGATCGGCCACCGCTGCGTCGGCGCGCGCGTGAACGGCAAGATCGTGCCGCTCCACTACGAGCTGAAGAGCGGCGACATCGTCGAGGTCCTGACGGCCAACCGCGAGCGTGGCCCGTCCCGCGACTGGATCGCCGTCGTGAAGACGACGCGCGCCCGCAACAAGATCAAGGCGTGGTTCAAGGCCGAGTCACGCGACGACACCGAGCACACCGGGCGGGCGCTGCTCCAGGAGCACCTCGGCAAGGCCGGCCTGCCGCCGCAGAAGATCGCCGGCTCGCCCCTGCTCGCGGACGTCATCCGCGAGATGGGCTTCAAGAAGGCCGACGACTTCTACATCGCGCTCGGCGGCGCGAAGATCTCCCCGAAGGTCGTCGTCAACAAGGTCCTGCAGCGGCTCAAGCAGGGCGAGGCCGCCGAGGAGCAGACGACGACGATCGAGTCGCTCGTCTCCACCAAGCGCGAGCGCCGCCAGCCGACGGGGTCCTCGAACCAGTACGGAATCGTCGTCGAGGGCGTCGAGGACGTCCTGCTGCGGATGGCCAAGTGCTGCCGCCCGGTCCCCGGCGACCCGATCGTCGGCTACGTCTCGCTGGGCCGCGGCATCACGATCCACCGCGACGACTGCCCGAACGCCGCTGCGCTGCGCAAGGACCCCGAGCGCTTCGTCCGCGTCCACTGGGAGGGCGACCACGTCACGTCCTTCAAGGTCGAGCTCCAGGTCGACGGCTGGGACCGCCACCGCCTCCTGGAGGACCTCAGCCGGACGTTCTCGGAGGCCGGCATCAACATCGTCGAGGCGCGCTGCATCGTGAACTCGCCGATGGTGCAGAACCGCTTCGTCGTCGAGGTGGGGGACACCCGCGCGCTCAAGGCGACGGTCAACCGCCTGCGGAACATCGAAGGCGTCTTCGACGCCTATCGCGTGACGCCGGGCGCCGGCTGATCGGCGTCGCCGGCCGCTCGCCGGCTCCGAGGGTCAGTCGGCGTAGCCGGTGAGCTTGCGCACGAGCCGGTGAAGCTCGGCGAACTCGGTGTCGTCGAGGGCGCCGAAGACCGACGGGCGGATGGCCGCGACGACCTCGCGCGCCTCGGCCAGGCGCGCGGCACCGGCCTCGGTGAGGTGTAGCGCCCGTTTGCGCCGGTCCTCGGGATGCGGGCGGCGCTCGGCGAGGCCCGCGTGCTCGAGGGCGTCGAGCATCGCCACCATCGACGAGGGGTCGATCCCGGTCGCGGCGACGAGGTCCTGCTGCGCGAGGCCCGGGGAGGCCTCGATCATCGTCAGGAGGGCGAACTGGGGCGGACGCAGCCCGAGGTCGGCGAGCCCGTTCGCGAACGCCTCCCGCGACCGCGCGGCCACGACGTTGAGGAGGAATCCGGTGAGGTGACCCATCGGCTCCGGAGGGGTGGCGCCGCCGAAGAGCATCGTCACACGAACTTTACGCACCATCGATCGTTTGTGCTACAAACGACCTTATGGAGACCTTCACCCGCTGGATCCTCGCCCACCGGCGGCTCGTCGCCGGGTTCTGGATCCTCCTGACGGTGGCGGGCATCGCCACGGCGAGCTCGGCGACCAAGGCGATGGACCAGAAGTTCTCCGTGCCGGGGAAGGAGGGCTGGGAGACGAACAAGGCGATCGCCCACCTCTACCACGGGACCGGCGGCAACGCCGCGCCGCTCGTCCCCGTCGTGAGCCTCCCCGCCGAGACGACGGTGACCGACCCCGCCGTCCGCCGGGACCTCGCCGGCGTCGAGCGGAAGGTCACCGCCGCGCTCCCGGGCAGCCGCGTCGCCGGCTACGCCTCGACGGGCGACAGGGCGTTCGTCTCCGCCGACGGCCGCACGACGTTCGTCATCGCCTACCCGACGCCGGACCCCGATCAGCCCTTCGGCGACAACCCGAAGGCGGAGAAGAAGCTCCACGCCGCCCTCGTCGGCGCGACGGTCGCGGGCAGCCCCGTGCGCCTGAGCGGGCTGGACGCCCTGACCGCGCAGAGCAGCGCCTCCAACGGTCCCGGCGTCCTCGTCGAGGCGCTCGTCGGCGGGCTCGGCGCGCTGCTCGTCCTCGCCTTCGTCTTCGGCTCGCTCCTCGCCTTCGTGCCGATCCTCATGGCGGTCCCGGCGATCATGACCTCGTTCCTCACCGTGTACGGGCTCACGACGATCACCGGCGTCTCCCCGATCGTCCAGTTCCTCATCGCGCTCATCGGGCTCGGGGTGGCGATCGACTACTCGCTGCTCGTCGTCGTCCGCTGGCGCGAGGAGCTCGCGCACGGCCGCGGCGGCGACGAGGCGATCATCACCGCCATGTCGACCGCCGGCCGCGCCGTCGTCTTCTCGGGCACGACCGTTGCCGTCGGCCTGCTCGCGCTCATCGTCCTGCCCCTGCCGTTCCTGCGCAGCGTCGGCATCGGCGGCATGGTCATCCCGCTCCTCTCCGTGGCGGTCTCGCTCTCGCTGCTGCCGGTCATCCTCCACTCGTGGGGGCCGAAGCTCGACTGGCCGCACCGCCGCACGGACGACAAGGCCTCGACCCGCTGGACCCGCTGGGCCGAGGCCGTCGTCAAGCGCCGCTGGGCCGCGGCGGCCCTCGCGCTCGTCGTGCTCGGGCTGCTCGTCGGCGCCGCGTCGAAGCTGCAGCCGGGCGTCTCGAACCCCGACACGCTCGCGAAGGGCGGCGCCGCGAAGACCGGGCTGCTCGCCCTCGAGCGTTCCGGCATCGGCTCGGGCGCGCTGCTCCCGCACGAGATCCTCACCTCGCGGGGCAAGGCCGCGGCCGTCGCGGCGGCGGTCGCGAAGGTCGGCGGCATCCACGGCGCGGTCGCCCCGGACGCCTGGCGGGCCGGCGGCACCGCCGTCGCCATCGCCTTCCCCGTGAAGGACGGCTCGCGGAAGGCGGCCCGCGACCTCGTCGTCCCGGTCCGCGAGGCCGCCCGCAGCGCCGACCCGCAGGCCCGGCTCGGCGGCGAGGTCGCGCAGAACCGCGACTTCATCAAGGCGGTCTACGGCTCCTTCCCGCTCATGATCGCCCTCATCGCGATCATCACCTTCATCCTCCTCGCGCGGGCCTTCCGCTCGCTCCTGCTGCCCGCGAAGGCCGTCCTGCTGAACGTCATCTCGGTGGCGGCCGCCTGGGGCGTCCTGCAGCTCGTCTGGCAGTCCGGCCACGGCTCGGACGAGATCTTCGGGATCGCGGCGACCGGCTCGATCACCGCGTGGATCCCGCTGATGGTGTTCGCGTTCCTCTTCGGCCTGTCGATGGACTACGAGGTCTTCATCCTCGCCCGGATGCGGGAGGAGTACGACGCGACCGGGGACACCGACCTCGCCGTCGTGCGCGGGATCGGCCGGACCGGCCGCCTCGTGACGAGCGCCGCGCTCATCCTCTTCATGGCCTTCATCTCCATGGCCTCGGGGCCGGAGACGGACATCAAGGTCCTGGCGACCGGGCTCGCGGCCGGCATCCTCCTGGACGCGACCGTCATCCGCGCGCTGCTCGTGCCCGCGGTCGTGTCGCTCTTCGGCCGGTGGAACTGGGTGCTGCCCGCCGGCCCGGCGAAGCTCCTGCGCGTCGAGCCGTCCCTGCCGCCGCGGACGGCGCCCGAACCGGGCTGATCGACTGCGTCGATCAGCTTGGCGAGTTCGCCCCGGGGGCGAACCTCGCGGGCTTCGGGGAGCCCTACGGTCCCGTCAGCTGACGACCGTCAGCGCCTGGGGCAGGATCGAGAACCGCGCCTCGGTGACGTCCCCGATGTGGTCGCCGTCGACCTGCAGCGGGATCTCGCGGCCGTCGGTGCTGCGGACGACGAGGCCGTCGATCCCGCCGAACTGATCGACCGCGCGGTGCTTCGCGAGGCGCGCGTTCGGGGCGAGCATCCGGAAGATGACGCCCGGCATGATCGTCGGGGTCGAGCGGCGCAGGACGACACCGGAGACGTTGCCGCTGTCGAGGGCGGCGCCCTCGGCGAGGTGCAGCGGGATCGTCTTGAAGTACGAGTACGGGTCCGCGTTCTGGACGAGCGTCGTGACGCCCGCGAAGGTCGTGCCGTCCGGCAGCTCGACCTCCATGTGGGGCGGCCGCGCGATGTAGCGGGTCGTGAAGATCTCCAGGCCCGCGTACATGAAGTAGTAGGCGCCGAAGCGGCGCTTCAGGCGGGGGTGGCGGTCGACGCGCTCGGTGACCGCGGCGTCGAGGCCGAGGCCGGCGCAGAAGGTGAAGACGCGGTCGTTGACCTGGACGAGGTCGACCTTCCGCGGCCGGAAGTCGTCGGCGACGCGGAGGAGGTGCTCGGTCGCGTCGACGATGTCGTTCGGGATGCCGAGCATGCGGGCGTACACGTTCGTCGCGCCGCCGGGCAGGCAGGAGAGCGGCGTGTCCGAGCCGTGCAGGCCGTTGGCCGCCTCGTTGACCGTCCCGTCGCCGCCGAAGGCGACGACGACGTCGTAGCCCTCGAGCGCCGCCTCGCGGGCGAGGGCGGTGGCGTCGTTCTTGCCCTTCGTGTCGATCGCGTCGACCTCGTAGCGGCCCTGGAGGGCGTAGACGACGAGGTTCTTCAGGCGGTCGGAGACCGTCGTCGCGTACGGGTTGACGATCACGAGCATCCGCTTGCGATCGGTGGGAGCGTCGAGCGCGAAGGTCTCGCCAAGGCGTTCGAGCGTGTCGATCGGCGGCATCACGTCGGATTACACCCGATCCGGCGGCGTGTTACCCGCGCGCCGGGCACGTCGCCGGTAGCCTGCGCCGCGCATGGCCGTGAGCGTGATCGTCCCCGCCCGTGACGCGGCCCTGACCCTGCCCGCGACCCTCGCCGCGCTCGCGGCGCAGCGCTGCGACGAGCCCTTCGAGGTCATCGTCGTGGACAACGGCTCGACGGACGGGACGGGCCGGATCGCCGCGGCGGCGGAGGGCGTACGCGTCGTCCCCGGCCCCGGCCGCGGCCCCGGGCCCGCGCGGATGGCCGGTGTCGCCGCCGCCCGGCACGACGTCCTCGCCTTCACGGACGCCGACTGCGCGCCCGAGCCGGGGTGGCTCGCCGCGGGCGCGGCGGCCATCCGCGGCGGCGCCGTCCTCGCGCAGGGCTGGACCGGCCCGCCGGAGGGCGTCGCGCCCGGCCCGTGGGACCGCACCCTCCGGGTCGGCGCCGCGCTCGGCCTCTTCGAGACCGCGAACCTCTTCGTCGCCCGCGGCCCGTTCGAGGCGGCCGGCGGCTTCGGCGACGGGCTCGAGGCGCCCGGGCACGCCCCGTTCGGCGAGGACGTGCTGCTCGGCTGGGCGCTGCGCCGGCAGGGCCTGGCCACCGCGTTCGTCCCGGAGGCGCGCGTGCGCCACTGGGTCTTCCCGCGCGACCACCGCGGCTACCTCGCCGAGCTCGAGCGCCGCGCGCTCTTCGCGCACCTCGTGCGGGCGGTGCCGGAGCTGCGCGACACGCTCCTGTGGGGGCGGGTCTTCCTCCACCGGCGGGACGCCGCGGTGTGCGCCGCCGCGGCCGGGGTCCTCGCAGGGCTCGTGACCGGGACGCGGGCGCCGGTGCTCCTCGGCGCGCTCCCGTGGGCGGCGCAGGCCCGGGCCGACTGGACGCGCGAGGGCCGCGAGACCGCGGCGCTGCGCGCCGTCGCCGACGCGTGGGCGGTCGCCCACACGGTGCGCGGCAGCATCCAGGCGCGCACCCTCGTCCTCTGAGCCGCGCCCCCACCGGGGCGGCGTGCGGTCTCGTGGGGGATATGCCCCTACCGGACCGCACGCTGCCGCGAAACGCCGGCTAGTGGTGCGCCGGCTCCGTCATCTCGGCCATCGCGCGGCTGACCATCACCTCGCCGCCCATCACGCCCATCCGCTCGATCCCGAAGTCGGCGAGCTCGTCGGCGACCCAGTCCGCGGCCAGCGCGTTCGAGGCCTCGGCCTGCTCGCGCTGCTGGAAGACGCTCAGCGCGCAGACCTTGCCGCCGCCGAGGTCGATGCACTGGTAGGCGACGAACCCGTCCTCGCGGGTGAGCGCCTCCGCGAGGTCCCGGTCCACGCGGTGCATGACCGCGTCCACGGAGCTCGCATCGGTCCGATAGGTCCTGAGGCTGGCGTACATCTACGGTCCTCTCCTCGTGGGTGTTCCGGCGTCCCCGGTGAAGACGCTACGCCCGCCGCACGGCGGGCGCAACGGGCTTTTGCGCCGAGGACGCGGCGTGGCCCGGGACGCGCGGGCGCTACAGCCAGCCGCGGCGGCGGAAGGCGTAGATCATCCCGCCGAGCAGGACGACCATCGAGCCGATGACGACCCAGAAGCCGACGATCGACTGCTCGCCCGGCACGCGGGTGTTCATGCCGAAGATGCTCGCGACGAGGGTCAGCGGGAGGAGCACGACGCTCACCGCGGTGAGCACGCGCAGGATGTCGTTGAGCTGGTGGGAGAGGACCGACTCGTTGGTGGACTCGAGGCCCTCCGAGACCTCCTTGAAGTTCTCGAGCATGTCCCAGATCCGCTCGGACGCATCGTTGATGTCGTCGAAGTAGATGTCGAGGTCCTCGGGGATGTAGCGCTTCGTGCGCTCGAGGTCACCGAGGGCGGCGCGCTGCGGCCGCACGATCTTGCGGAAGTTGATGATCTCCTGCTTCGTGTTGGAGATGTCCTTCACGACCTCCTTGGAGCGGCCCTCGAAGATGTCCTCCTCGAGGTGCTCGAGCTTGTTGCCGATCTTCCGCAGCATCGGGAACGAGGCGTCGACGCAGTCGTCGACGATCTTGTAGAGGAGGTAGCCGGCGCCCTTGGAGAAGAGCTGCTCGCGGAAGTCCTCGCGCGAGCGGGCGCGCTCGAAGAGGTACTCGACCGGGGCGAGCGGCTCGTTCGGCAGCGTGATGACGTAGTCGGGGCCGACGAAGATGTCGAGCTCCGCGGCGTTCAGCCGGCCGACGTTCTTGTCGAAGGCGGCGAAGTGCAGCACGACGAAGAGGTACTCGGGGTACTCGTCGACCTTCGGGCGCTGGTTGCGCGAGAAGACGTCCTCGTAGTCGAGGGGGTGGAAGTCGAAGTGCTCCTCGAGCCAGCCGCGGTCGCTCTGGCGGGGCCGTTCGATGTTGATCCAGCGGAGCCCGTCGAACTCGACGATCTCGACGCTGGGGGTGTCGTCCTCGGGTGGACGGGTCGCGACGGCGCTACGGCCGCGCGTCGTCCTCCGCAAGCGGGGCTTGGGAAGGCTCGGCACGGGGACTTCGGGGCTCGTCGGTCAGGGGCATGATGTGACGGGTCGCTGGGCGTCGCGCGTCGGGCGGGATTCTACCGGCTCGGGCGCCGCGCGCCGCATCCCGGCGTGCGTGAACGCCGCGTGAACGACCCGTCAAGGCCCGCGCCGGGTGGTCGATCGAGTGTGTACACTGGCCGTACATAGCTGGACACATCCAGAGGGGTGGAGGGACTGGCCCGATGAAACCCCGGCAACCAACCGCAGGCGAAGCGTCACGAGTGACGCGGAGCAGCGGGAAAGGTGCCAATTCCTGACAGATGTGGCCGGAGTTCAACGCCTTGCCGCACCGAACCTCCGCCACGAATCATCCGCGGAGGTTTTTCATGCCGGCCACAGCCCTGAAGTGTCGAGAGTGCAAAGCGGAGTATCCGCTCGAGGCGCATTTCGTCTGCAGCAACTGCTTCGGTCCCCTCGAGGTCGCCTACGACTTCTCGGCCCTCGGTGCCGACCCCGCCCAGACCCGGCGCCGCATCCAGGCCGGGCCGCAGAACATCTGGCGCTACTCGGACTTCCTCCCGCTCCAGGGCGGCTCGCCCGGCGCGTCGACCCGCGGGGCCTCGCGCTCCGGTCTCCCGGCCGGCTGCACCCCGCTCATCCGCGCGGACCGGCTCGCCGCCGAGCTCGGCCTCAAGGAGGTCTGGGTGAAGAACGACGCCGCGAACCCGACCCACTCCTTCAAGGACCGGGTCGTCTCCGTCGCGACGCACCGCGCCCGCGAGCTCGGCTTCGACACGCTCGCCTGCGCGTCGACCGGCAACCTCGCCAACGCGGTCGCCGCCCAGGCCTCGGCCTTCGGGATGCGCTCCTACGTCTTCATCCCGTCCGACCTCGAGGAGCAGAAGATCCTCGCGACCGGCGTCTACGGGACGAACGTCGTCGCCGTGAAGGGCAACTACGACGACGTCAACCGCCTCTGCACCGAGCTCTCCGGGGAGCGCGCGGGCTGGGCGTTCGTGAACGTCAACATGCGCCCGTACTACGCCGAGGGCTCCAAGACCCTCGCGTACGAGATCTCCGAGCAGCTCGGGTTCACGACGCCGGACCGCATCGTCTCGCCGATCGCGTCGGGCTCGCTCTTCACGAAGATCGCCAAGGGCTTCGAGGAGTGGCTCGAGCTCGGGATCGCGACCGGCTCGCTGCCGAAGATGAACGGCGCCCAGGCCGCCGGCTGCTCACCCGTCGCGACCGCCTACGCGAACGGCCACGACGTCTGCCGCCCGGTGAAGCCCGACACGATCGCCAAGTCGCTCGCCATCGGCAACCCGGCCGACGGCCCGTACGCGCTCGAGCTCGCGCGGCGCTCCGGCGGCGGGATCGACATGGTCACCGACGACGAGATCCGCGAGGGCATCGGCCTGCTCGCCAGCACGACCGGCGTCTTCACCGAGACCGCCGGCGGCGTCACCACCGCGGTCCTCAAGAAGCTCGCCGAGCGCGGCGAGATCGATCCCGAGGAGCGGGTCGTCATCGTCATCACCGGCGAGGGCCTGAAGACCCTCGACGCGGTCCGCGACACCTTCACCACCCACACGATCGAGCCGTCGTTCGACGCGTTCGAGGCCGAGTTCGCGGTCGCCGGCTCCCACTGAGCCCGGCCGCTCCAACCAGAGATCCGCAGGAGAACCATGAGCGTCAAGGTCAAGATCCCCACCCAGCTGCGCGCCAACGCCGGCGGCGAGGGCGAGATCACCGTCGAGGGGTCCAACGTCAGCGAGGTCCTCGACGCGCTGTTCGCCGTCCACGGTGAGCTGAAGGAGCGCATCTGCGACGAGGACGGCGGCCTGCGCCGGTTCGTCAACGTCTACGTCGGCGGCGAGGACATCCGCTTCGAGCAGGGTCTCGAGACCCCGGTGCCCGCGGGCGGCGAGGTGCAGATCCTCCCGGCGGTTGCGGGCGGCTGAGCCCGTCCCGCGGGTAGCCTCCCGCGGGTGACCGCCGTCCTGGAGCTCCTCCGCGCCCTGCGCTTCCGCGTCTGGGCGCTCGGGGTCCGGCTGCGGCTGCGCCGCCTCGGCGGCGCGCTCGTCCTCGACGTCGCCGCGCCGCCGCGCCTGCGCGGCCTGCCGCACGTCGACATCGACGGCTTCCCGGGGACGCTGACGCTCCGGATCGGCCGCGACGTGCAGATCGGGCGCGACCTCGTCCTCGACCTCGCGGCGGGCGTCGACGGCGAGATCGTCCTCGGCGACGGGGTGACGCTGCAGGACGGCGTCCGGCTGCAGCCGTGGGGCGGACGCATCGAGGTGCAGGCCGGCGCGCAGGTCCGCGACCGCTGCGAGCTGAAGTCGACGGGGGACCTGCGGCTCGGCGCGCGCTGCGTCCTCTCGCGGACCGCGACGCTCCACTGTCACGAGCGCATCCACATCGGCGCGCGCTGCGCGATCGCCGAGCGCACGACGATCATCGACTCCGACCACGGCTTCGACGGGTCGGACACCTTCGTCCTCGAGCAGCCGGTCCGCAGCGCACCGATCACGGTCGGCGAGAACGTCTTCGTCGGGACGAACGTCGTCATCCTGCGCGGCACGACCGTCGGCGACCGCGCGGTCGTCGCGGCGGGGGCGGTCCTCAACGGCGGCGACTTCCCGGCCGCCCACATCGTCGCCGGCGTCCCGGCGCGTACGTTGCGCCCGCTCGGGTAGGAGCACGGGGTGCCGCGGCGCCGCGACCTGCAGGAGTACGACGCCAAGCGCGACTTCGGCCGGACCCCCGAGCCCTCCGGCGGCGAGGCCGCGGACGGCGGTGCGGCCGCGCTGCGGTTCGTCGTGCAGGAGCACAGCGCGACCCGGCTGCACTGGGACCTGCGGCTCGAGCGCGACGGGGTGCTCGTGTCCTTCGCGCTCCCGGGCGGCCTGCCCGTCGAGCCGGGCGAGAACCACCTCGCGGTCCGCACCGAGGACCACCCGCTGAGGTACCTCGACTTCCACGGCGAGATCCCGAAGGGCAACTACGGCGCCGGGACGATGACGATCTTCGACACCGGGACCTACGACGTCCTGAAGTGGGAGGAGGGCAGGAAGATCGAGGTCCACCTCCACGGCACGCGGGAGGACGCCCGCTTCGCCCTCTTCCCGATCGCGAAGAAGCCCTCAGGTCCCGAGTGGATGATCCACCGGATGGACCCGCCGGCCGACCCGGGCGCCGAGGCGATGCCCGCGACGATCGCGCCGATGCTCGCGCAGCTCGCGAAGGCCCTCCCGCCCAAGCGCGAGCAGGACCGCTGGGCCTTCGAGGTGAAGTGGGACGGCGTGCGCGCCGTCTGCCATTCGGTCCCCGGACGCCTGGGCCTGCGCTCCCGGGCGGGCAACGACATCACCGCGCAGTATTCGGAGCTCGCGCGGCTGAACCGGGCCCTCGGCCACCACCGGGTCATCCTCGACGGCGAGATCGTCGTGCTCGGGCCCGACGGGCGTCCGTCCTTCGGCGCGCTGCAGCAGCGGATGCACGTGACGAAGGACGCCGCCCGCCGCCGGCACGCGAAGGAGTCACCGGTCACCTACATGATCTTCGACCTGCTCTGGCAGGACGGGCACCCGCTGACGGGCCGGCCGTACCTCGAGCGGCGCGAGGCGCTTGCCGCCCTCGGCCTCGCCGACGAGCGCTGGAAGGTCCCCGAGCACGTCGTCGGCCACGGCGACGCGCTGCTCGCCGCCGCGAAGGAGCAGCGCCTGGAGGGCATCATCGCCAAGCGGCTGGACTCGACCTACGAGGCGGGCCGCCGCACCGGGTCCTGGCGCAAGCACAAGCTGCTGCAGCGCGAGACCTTCGTCATCGGCGGCTGGGTACCGGGGGAGGGGCGGCGGCGCGAGCGGATCGGGGCCCTGCTCATCGGCGTCCGTGACGCAGGCGGCGGGCTGCGGTCGGCCGGACGCGTGGGCACGGGCTTCGGCGAGGTCGAACTCGAACGGCTCGCCGGGCTGCTCGGGCCGCTCGAGCAGGAGGACTCGCCGTTCGTCGACGCCGAGCGCGGCCGGTCCGCCTCGGCGAAGATCCCGCGGACGGCCGTCTTCGTCCGTCCGGAGCTGAGCTGCGAGGTCGAGTTCCTCGAGCGGACGGCGACGGGGCAGGTGCGCGCCCCGTCCTACAAGGGCCTCGCGGAGGCCGCCGCGGGCGGCGCGGTCGACGGCCCGGCGCCCGCCGATGTGCGGCTCTCGAACCCGGCGAAGGTCCTCTATCCCGCGACGGGCTTCACGAAGCGCGATCTCGTCGACTACTACGTGCAGATCGCCGACGTCCTGCTGCCGCACCTGCGCGACCGGCGGCTGACGCTCAAGCGCTACCCGGACGGGGTGGAGGGGGACTTCTTCTACGAGAAGAACGCCCCGTCGCACCGGCCGCAGTGGGTCACGACCGCGGGCGGCTATGTCGTCGCCGACTCGCCGGCGGCGCTCGCGTGGCTCGGCAACCTCGCCGACCTCGAGCTCCACACGCCGATGGCGCGCGCGGACGACATGGCGCGCCCGGCGATCCTTGCCTTCGACCTCGATCCGGGCCCGGGGGCCGGGCTCGCCGAGTGCTGCACGGTGGCGCTGTGGCTGCGGGCGATGCTCGACGGCCTCGGCCTGCGCAGCTGGCCGAAGACCTCCGGCTCCAAGGGCATGCAGCTCTACGTGCCGCTGAACCACCCGGGCGCGACGTACGCGGGGACGAAGGGGCTCGCGCGTACGATCGCCCAGCTGCTCGCCAAGGAGGCGCCCGAGCTCGTCGTCGACACCCAGAAGAAGAGCGCGCGCGAGGGCCGCGTGCTCATCGACTGGTCCCAGAACGACGAGCACAAGACGACCGTCTGCGTCTACTCGCCGCGGGCGACGCCGCGGCCGCAGGTCTCCACGCCGCTGCACTGGGCGGAGGTCGAGGCCGGGGACGCGGACGCGCTCGTCTTCAGCCCGGCCGAGGTGCTCGAGCGCGTGGAGCGCGAGGGCGACCTCTTCGCCGAGGTCGCGACGCTCGTGCAGGCGTTGCCGGCGTCGTAGTCGCGAGGTGCGCTCGGGACCTGGACCGGCACGCCGACGTCTACGCGTGCCGTAGGCCTCGCGGGTTCACGGCCCGGCGCAGAGCACCTGGAGGATGCCGAGCGCCCGCTCGGGCTCGGTGCGCATGAGGGCGAACGCGGTGCTCGCGTGGGCGACGTCCTCGACCGAGACCTGCTCACGCTCGACGCAGAAGCGGGCGATCCAGCGGACCGCGGCGCGCTCGTAGCGCTCCGGCTCGCGGTCGCGGAGCAGGACGCACACCTCGAGCGCGTCGTCGAGGCGGACCTGCGGCAGCTCGGCCGCCGCCGCGCGGATGATCGTGAGGTTCTGGGTCGCCAGGGCGCGGCGGAAACGCTGGTAGGAGGAGCCGGAGGGCGTCACGAACGTATGTTCGCATACGCGGCGGCGGCTGACGACGGGCGTCGCGGCGTTTCCCGCACCGTGCGGCACCCTCGTCCGCGCACCGAGCGGCCACCCGTCCCCGCACCGCGCGGCCACCTCGACCCGCACGCCGTCAATGCAAGCGCGCGCCCAGCGCTCCGTAACCCTGCCCGCCGCGCGTCAGGGGGTTTCGCGCGGGGTAGCGCCCGGAGCATGAAACGCACGATCCGCCCTGCGGCCGTCCTCCTGGCCCTCACCGCGGCCGCCCTGCTGCCGGCGAGCGCCCAGGCGGCGATCCACCAGGTCGCGCCGGGAGAGAGCCTCGCGTCCATCGCCGCCGCCGACGGCCTGAGCGCCGGCGCCCTGGCCGCCGCGAACGGCCTCGGCCCCGAGACCCAGCTCGTCGCTGACCAGGTCCTCACGATCCCGGCCGCCGGCGCAGCGCCCGCGCCCGCCGCCCCGGCCACCGGCGGGACCGGCCGGGGCCCCGCGCCCGCACCGTCACCCGCCGCAGCGCCCCCCGCGCTCGGCGGCTACACCGTCCGCCCGGGCGACACGCTCTCCGGGCTCGCCGCCGGCGCCCGCGTGCCCGTCGCGCAGATGGCCCAGATGAACGGCCTGGACCCGAACGGCGTCCTCGTCGCGGGCACCGTCATCAAGCTCCCGACCGGCGCGCCCGCGCCTGCGCGCAGCGCCGAGCCCGCCCCGGCGCCGCAGGTCCCGGCCGCCGCGCCCGCGCCGACGTCGCAGCGCGTCTCGGCCGGGGACATCGCCGCCGTCGCCTCCCGCAACGGCGTCGACGCCCCGCTCGCGTCGGCGATCGCCTGGCAGGAGAGCGGCTTCAACAACTCGATGGTGTCCTCGGCGAACGCCCGCGGCGTCATGCAGGTCATGCCGGGGACGTGGAACTGGGTCCAGGCGAACCTCGCCAAGCGTCGCCTCGACCCCGGCTCGGCGATCGACAACGTCGGCGCCGGTGTCCTCTATCTCGGCTCGCTCCTGCGCGAGACCGGCGGGGACCAGGCAACCGCGGCCGCCGCGTACTACCAGGGCCTCGGCTCGGTGCGGCAGATCGGCATGCTGCCCGAGACCCGCCGCTACGTCGACAACGTCCTCGCCCTCCGCGGCCGCTTCGGGGGCTGAACCGGCCGACGCACCCGCCTGAGCGATACTGGGCGGGTGCGCGACGTCCCCATCCGTGACGAGGTCATCCGCCTCGGGCAGCTCCTGAAGTACGCCGGCCTCGTCGGCTCCGGCGCCGAGGCGAAGCTCGTCCTCGCGGACGGCCTCGTGCAGGTCAACGGCGAGGCCGAGGAACGGCGCGGCCGTCAGCTCCGGGCGGGCGACGTCGTCCGCCTCGTGGGCGACGACGGCGGCGAGGTCCGCATCGTCGCCTGCCCGACCTGAACGAGCCCGATCAGCACCGGCGTGCGGCCCAATGGGGCATATACCCCCACCAGACCACACGCCGCACCGGACGGGGCCGCTACGCGCCGCCCGGAGACGCCACGGCCGGCGCGTGCCCGGCGTCCGCCGCGCGCGCCTGCTCGGTGATGAGCTGCACGAGCCGCGGCCACAGTCCGCGCGGCAGGTCGTGGCCCATGCCCTCGATGAGCTCGAGCCGCGCGCCCGGGATCGCCTTCGCGGTGGCGCGGCCACCGGAGACCGCGACCATGCGGTCCGCCGTCCCGTGGATCACGAGCGTCGGCGCGGTGATGCGGGCGAGCGACGCGGTGCGGTCGCCCGAGGCCATGATCGCGGCGATCTGACGTCCGGCGCCGCGGCGGTCGGGGTCGCGGTCGAAGCTCAGCGCGGCGATCTCCCGCGACGCGGCGACGTCCCGCTCGAAGCCGGGGGAGTGGATGACGTCCTGCAGGGCGACGTTCCGCTCGACGGTCGCGTCCCGCGTCATCGCCGGCGGCCGCGCGAGGAACGCCATGACGCGGAGGTGCGGCTGCCCGACCCGCCCGGCGCCCGTCGTGGACATGATCGACACGAGGCTGCGGACCTTCTCGGGACGGCGGGCCGCGAGCGCCTGGGCGATCATGCCGCCCATCGAGATGCCGACGACGTGGGCCGCGCGGAGGTCGAGCGCGTCGAGCAGCCCGGCCGCGTCGCCCGCCATGTCCTCGAGCGTGTACGCCGGGTTCCGCGGGCGGCGGAGCACCATCTCCAGGAGCGTCGGCGGCGCGTGGTCGGAGAAGTGGGTGGACCGCCCGACGTCGCGGTTGTCGTAGCGGATGACGTGGAAGCCCTCGGCGGCGAGCAGCTCGCAGAACTCGGCGCGCCACCCGAGCATCTGCGTGCCGAGCCCCATGACGAGGAGGATCGCCGGGTCCGCCGGGTCTCCGAACGTCTCGTGGCAGAGCTCGACGTCACCGGCCGCGATCAGCGCTTCACCCATCGCCCGAGGATAGGCACCGGCCGTCCTCACCGCCACGACCGAGGGGGAACGCGCCGCCGCTCACGACGCGTCGCCGTCGAGCCACGGCGGGTCGTAGCCGCTCTCGAGCACCCGGCCCGGCCGCCGCCACTCCGGCTCACGGTCGAACTTCTTCTCGACGTTCAGCCGCCGGAAGTAGCGGAACACCGGCCCGTAGGTGAAGCGCTGCACGTTCGCCGCGGCGTTGCCCCACGGGTCGGCCTTGTGGAACGGCGTGTAGCGGTCGGGGAAGCCCGGCATCGTGCAGGCGATGCAGATGCCGCCGACGTTCGGGCAGCCGCCGACGCCGCCCGTCCAGCCGCGGTAGGGGACGTTGCACTTCACGACGGGCCCCTTACAGCCGAGCTTCACGAGGCAGCGCGGGTCGGACCCGTGCTCGGAGGCGAACTTCCCCTGCTCCGTGAAGCCCGCCCGGTTGCAGCTCTCGCGGACGGTCAGGCCGAACATGCTCACCGGGCGCAGTTGGTCGTCGAGCTGCGGCGCCGGCCCGGTCCCCGCGATGTGGCAGGCCAGCTCCATGAGGATCTGCGTCATGTTGTCCGGCTGGGCGGGGCAGCCGGGCAGGCAGACGACCGGCAGGCCCGCGCGCGTGCGCCAGTCCCGGCCGAGGTGGTCCGGCAGTCCCATGGCGCCCGTCGGGTTGTTCCGCATCGCCGGGATGCCGCCGTAGGCCGCGCACGTCCCGATCGCGAGGACGGCGGACGCCTTCGGGACGAGCCGGTCGACCCACTCGTTCGCCGTGATGGGCTGCCCGTCGAAGCGGTTGACGCCGAACCCCGTCCAGTAGCCGTCGCCGTTGATGTCCTCGTTCCCGATCGCGCCCTCGACGACGAGGATGAAGTGCTCGAGGCGTCCTTCCTCGGCGTCGTAGAAGGCCTGCATGAACGCCTCGCCCGTCTCGACCGCGAGCAGGGGGAGGTGCAGCACGATCCGCGGGACCCGCGGCAGCGTCCCGAGCACGAGGTCCTCCAGGCTCGGGCTCGTGGCGGACGTGATCGCGACCGACTCGCCGTCGCAGCCGAGCGCGCCGGACATCCACAGGACGTGGATCTCCGGATCGCGGGCCGGGCTGCCGCCGTCGGCGTCGTGGTCGTCGTCAGGGTCGCTCATGGACGATGCCCTCGGCCGTGGGGTAGGGGGCGGGGGCGCCGGCGCTCACCGGCTCGGGGCGGCCGATGTGGTACCCCTGCGCGGCGTCGACCCCGTAGCGGGTGACCATCTCGAGCGTCTCACGGTCCTCGACGAACTCCGCCGTCGTGCGCAGCCCGAGCTCGCGCCCGATCCGGGCGACGTGCTGGACGATGACCTGATCGGTGCGGCTGCGCGGCAGGTCCCGGACGTAGTCGCCGTCGATCTTCAGCCAGTCGATCGGCAGGTGCTTGAGGTGCGAGAAGGACGCGAAGCCCGCGCCGAAGTCGTCGAGCGCGAACGCGCATCCGAGCGCCCGGAGCGGGTGCGCGAACGCCCGGGCGGCGGCGAGGTCGGTGATCGCGACGGTCTCGGTGATCTCGAAGGTGAGCAGCCGCGGGTCGATCCCGGCCGCCTCGATGCGGCGCACGATGTCGCCCGGCAGGTCGGGCTGGGCGAGCGAGCGCGCGGAGAGGTTCACCGCGTACGCGAGGGGCCCGCCGGCCCGGGCGGTCGCCGACGAGGCACGGATGAGGTCGATCGCGCAGTCGACCATGAAGCGGTCGATCTCGACGACCATGCCGGTGCGCTCGGCGGTGGCGAGGAAGGCGATCGGCGCGATCGGCTTGCCGGCGTCGTCGAGGACGCGGACGAGCAGCTCGCACTGGGTGACGAGGCCGAGGCGCGTGTCGAGCAGCGGCTGCTGGTAGGGCACGAGCTGGCCCAGGTCGAGCGTCTGGCGCAGCCGCTGCGTCCACGCGGCGCGCACGTGCCGGGCGGACGCCTCCTCCTTGGCGGGCTCGTAGACGACGACGCGGTCGCGCCCCTGGTCCTTCGCGGCGTACAGCGCCGTGTCCGCGGCGAGCATCACCTCCTCGGGCTGGGCACCACCGGCGAAGGAGCTGACGCCCGCGCTGCAGGTGATGCGCACGCGCCGGCTGCCGATCACGAGCACGCTCTCGGCGATCGTGCGCAGCAGGTAGCGGGCGACGGCGCCGGTCTCCTCGCGCGTCGTCTGCGGCAGGATGACGGCGAACTCGTCGCCGCCGAAGCGCGCGAGGAGGTCGGTGTCGCGCAGCTCCCCGCGCAGCAGCACCGTGACCCGGCGGAGGAGGTCGTCGCCGGCGGCGTGCCCGAGCGTGTCGTTGATGTCCTTCAGCCCGTCGATGTCGAGCACGATCAGCCCGCCCTCGATCTGGGTCACCGACGCGGCGGCGACCTCCTGCGCGAACAGCGTCTCGAAGCTGCGGCGGTTGAGCGTGCCCGTGAGCGTGTCGTGCTCGGCCATGAGGCGGAGCTGCGCCTCCGCGAGCTTGCGGTCGGTGACGTCGCGGATGGCGCTCATGACGAGCTGCCCCTGGTCGGTCTCGAGCGGGCTGAGGCTGATCTCGACGGGGAACTCGGTGCCGTCCTTGCGCCGTCCCCGGAGCTCGAGGTCGTGGCCCATCGCCCGGGTCGTGGCGTCCTTCAGGTAGACCTTCTGGTGCTGGCGGTGGCGCGCCCGGGCGGACTCCGGGATGAGCTCGCCGACCGACTGCCCGATGAGCTCCTCGCGGCGATAGCCGAAGAGCCTCTCGGCCTGCGCGTTCACGAGCGTGATGTGGCCCCGCCGGTCGACGATGACCATCGCGTCCGGCGCGCTCTCGAGCAGCGCGCGGAACTTCTTCTCCGATCCCGAGACCAGACGGTCCCGGCGCATGAGGCGTGCCGCGACCCGGTAGTACCACCGATTCACGGTGTAAAAGCACCATCGGAGGATCTCGCCGAGCGTTCCCATCCGTGACCTGGACAGGTCGTCATCGGCAGGAACGCGACGGAGCTTGAGCGTTTTCCGCAACGAAAAAGGCCCCGCTCTCGCGAGGCCTTCGTGCAGCACGCCCGGCAGGATTCGAACCTGCGACCTTCGGTACCGGAAACCGACACTCTATCCAGCTGAGCTACGGGCGCTCGGGCGTCGCGGACGACGCCTCGGGGTCAGCGTATCGGATCGCGCGGCCTGGCAGCCCGGGGACGGGGAGCGAGCGGCAACGCGCCGACCGCGTGCGCGATCACGGTCTCCCGAGCCTCTCCGACTGGACGGAAACGAAGCAGGTGACGCAGCTCCGGCGGCGGGCTAGGGTTGCGCCCAATCGCAGGTCGGGGCCTGCCCGACCTCCATTCACCCGGAGGACACACCACCCATGCTCAAGGGCTTCAAGGACTTCCTGTTCCGCGGCAACATCGTCGACCTGGCGGTCGCGGTCATCATCGGCGTGGCGTTCAACGCCGTCGTCGCGGCCTTCAGCAAGGACTTCGTCGGCGGCATCATCGGCGTGATCGGCGGTTCTCCCGACTTCGGCCGGGCCGGCTTCACCGTCAACGGCTCGAAGATCATCTACGGCTCGACGCTCACCGCCGCGATCAACTTCCTGATCGTCGCGGCCGTCATCTACTTCGTCGTCGTCGTCCCGCTGCAGTCGATGCTCGCCCGCAACCAGAAGCCGGAGGAGAGCCCGGCCCCGACCGACGAGGCCGTCCTCCTCGCCGAGATCCGCGACGAGCTGCGCGCCCGCCGCATCTGACCCTCACCTGATCCGTCGGCGGCGGCAGCGGCCGCGCCGCTACCCTGCCGCCTGCCGATGGACCTCTCCCTGCTCTTCGCCGGAAACCCCCCGGGGCGGCGTCCCTGATGGACCTGTCGCTGTTCTTCGCGGGAACGGCCGGCTCCGTGCCGACACCGCGACGCGGGCTGCCTGCCGTCCTGCTCCGGCGCGGCGGGGACCGCATCCTCTTCGACTGCGGCGAGGGCACCCAGCGCCAGCTGTCGCGGTCGATCGGCCTGACGGACGTCGACGTCGTCTTCCTCACGCACTTCCACGCCGACCACTGGCTCGGTCTGCCGGGGATGCTGAAGTCCTTCGCGCTCCGCGACCGCACGGCGCCGCTCGCCCTCTACGGGCCGCCCGGGATCAGGCAGCTCGTCGCGCAGCTGAAGTTCGTCCTCGGGACGCTGCCGTTCCCCTTCACGGTGACCGAGCTCGAGGCCGGCGAGGCGGTGGAGTTCGGCGACTACGAGATCTCGAGCTTCAACGTCCGTCACCGCGGGGTCGCGTTCGGCTACTGCATCCTCGAGGACGATCGCCCCGGGAGGTTCGACGCCGAGCTCGCGGCGTCGCTCGGTGTCGCCCCGGGGCCCGACTTCGGGCGCCTGCAGCGCGGGGAGACGGTCGACGGCGTGACGCCCGAGCAGGTCATGGGCCCGGGGCGCTACGGCCGCAAGATCGTCCTCAGCGGCGACACCGCCCCGTGCGAGGCGCTCGCCGACGCCGCCCACCACGCCGACCTCCTCGTCCACGAGGCGACGTTCCTCGCCGCCGACGCCGACCGCGCCGCCACCACCCGTCACTCGACCGCGACCCAGGCCGCGCTGACGGCGAAGGAGGCGGACGTCGGGCTGCTCGCGCTCGTGCACCTCTCGGGCCGCTACCCGGGCCGCGCCGTCCTCGACGAGGCGCGCGAGACGTTCGAGCGCACGGTCCTGCCGCGCGACTTCGACCACATCGACGTGCCCTTCCCCGAGAAGGGCGATCCCGAGCTCGTACGCTGGGAGCCCCCGGCGCGGATCGCGCCCTGACCCCGGCGCCCATGCACGACGAGCACACCCGCATCGACCCCGCCGGCCCGGCCGCCCGGTGGCGCCCCTCGCGCCTGACGGTCGCGCTCGCGGCGGCGGCGGGGTTCCTCGCCGGCGTGCTGCTCGTCGCGGCGCTCGGCGGCTCCTCGACGGTGACGAAGGAGAGCCGCGTCACCGTCACCCGGCAGGTCCCGGCGACGATCCCGGCCGGCGCGACGGTCATCACCGTCACGCGCGTGCCGGCGCTCGTCGGCGAGCGCCTGGACACCGCCAAGGACCGCCTCGGCGAGGCGAAGTTCGACGTCGACGTCAACGGCGGCGGCCTCTTCGGGGTCCTGAAGGACTCCAACTGGGAGGTCGTCGCCCAGAGCCCGGCCGCCGGCACGTCGCTGCGCCAGGGCTCGACCGTCCACGTGGACATCGAGCGGCGCTGAGCGCATCGAAGGGAGATTGCGGGGGGCCGCGAGGGAGTCGTCCGCCCCTCGCTGATAGGGTCTTCTCAAGCCCTTTAACCCGGTCCTGTGAGGCCAGGAAGGACGCAGCAGATGACCGAGAAGGTGGTCCTCGACCGCGATGACATGCGGCGGACGCTCGTGCGCATCGCCCACGAGATCGTCGAGAAGCAGGCCGAGCCCGAGCGGCTCGCCGTCGTCGGGATCCACCGCCGCGGCGCCGTGCTCGCTGGGCGCCTCGCCGAGCTGCTCGGCGACCTGCTCGAGACCGAGGTCCCGCTCGGCGCCCTCGACATCTCCTTCTATCGCGACGACGTCGATCTGCGCGGGGGCCAGCCGGTGGTCCACTCCTCGAGCATCCCGTTCCCGGTCGAGGGCCGCACCGTCGTCGTCGTCGACGACGTCCTCTACACCGGCCGCACCGTCCGCGCGGCGATCGAGGCGCTCTTCGAATACGGGCGGCCGGCCCGCGTGCAGCTCGCCGTCCTCGCCGACCGCGGCCATCGCGAGCTGCCGATCCGCCCGGACTACGTCGGCAAGAACCTGCCGACCTCGCGCGACGAGCGCGTGAACGTCCGGGTCCAGGAGATCGACGACGACGACCGCGTGACCATCACGACCCCCGGAGGCCCGGCGTCATGAAGCACCTCCTGTCCATCGAGGACCTCGACCGCGCGACGATCGAGCGCATCTGCGACCGCGCCGCGTCGTTCGCGACCGGCGCCGACCGCGAGATCAAGAAGGTCCCCGCGCTGCGCGGCCACACGGTCCTGAACCTCTTCTACGAGGCCTCCACGCGGACGCGCTCGTCCTTCGAGCTGGCCGCCAAGCGGCTCAGCGCGGACGTCGTGAACTTCGCCGCGAGCGGGTCGAGCGTCGAGAAGGGCGAGTCGCTGAAGGACACCGTCCTGACGCTCTCCGCCCACCGGCCGGACGCGATCGTCATCCGCACCCCGTGGGCGGGCTCCGCCGAGCTCATCAGCGGCTGGACCGATGCCGCCATCGTCAACGCCGGGGACGGCAAGCACGAGCACCCGACGCAGGCGCTGCTCGACGTCTACACGCTGCGCCACCGCGTCGGCGACCTCGCCGGCGCGAAGATCTGGATCGTCGGCGACGTCCTGCACTCCCGCGTCGCCCGCTCGAACATCCTCGCCTTCCAGAAGATGGGGGCGGAGGTGACGGTCTGCGGCCCGCCGACCCTCATCCCGCGCGGCATCGAGGCGATGGGCTGCGAGGTCCGCTACACGCTCGACGACCTGCCCGACGCCGACGTCGTCTACGCGCTGCGGATGCAGAACGAGCGCATGGACCAGGCGTGGATCCCGTCGCTGCGCGAGTACGCGACCGTCTACCAGATCAACGACCGCCGTCTGCTGCCGCGACAGGTGCTCATGCACCCCGGCCCGGTGAACCGCGGCGTCGAGCTCTCCGGCGGTGTCGTCGACTCGCCCCAGGCCGCGATCCTCGAGCAGGTGCAGGCGGGCGTCGTCGTCCGCATGGCCGTGCTCTACGAGGTGCTCGCCGGCGCCCGCGCCTCCGCCCCCGCCACCCCCGAACCCCAGCCGGCCTGACCCGGCCCCGGCCTCGGAGACCGACCCAGACATGAGCCTCATCGATCCCCTCGTCCGCGCGCCCGCCCCGGCCGCGGACGTCCTCATCCGCGCCGCGCACGTCCTCGACCCGCGCGAGCGCATCGACGGCCTCCACGACGTGCTGGTCCGCGGCGGCGAGATCGCCCGCCTCGGCGAGCCCGGCAGCCTCGACGCCCCCGACGGCTGCGAGGTCGTCGACGGCACCGGCCGGCACCTCTTCCCGGCCTTCGTCGACCCGCACGTCCACCTCCGCGTCCCCGGCCAGGAGCACAAGGAGGACCTCGCGACCGGCACCCGCGCGGCGGCCGCCGGCGGCTACTGCACCGTCGTGGCGATGCCGAACACGAGCCCGGTCACCGACTCGACGTCGATCCTCCGCTCGCTCCGCGACGCCGCGCTGCGCGACGCCCGCATCCCCGTCGGCTTCATGCCCGCGATCACCGTGGGGCTCATGGGGGAGGAGCTCACGGAGATGGCCGAGCTCCGCGCGCAGGGCGCCCTCGGCTTCACCGACGACGGCAAGCCCGTCGTCGCCGCCGGCATGCTCCGCAAGGCGCTGCAGTACCAGCGCCTCTGCGGCGGGGTGCTCGCGCTGCACGAGGAGGACCCGTCGCTCAGCGGCAAGGGCGCCATGCACGAGGGCACGGTCTCCGCGCAGCTCGGCATCGCCGGCATCCCGTCGATCAGCGAGTCGACGCTCGTCGCCCGCGACTGCGCGATCGCGGGCTACGAGGGCGGCCGCGTCCACATGCAGCACCTCAGCGCGATCGAGTCGGTCGACGCGATCCGGGCCGCGAAGGCCGCCGGGGTCCAGGTGACCTGCGAGGCGAGCCCGCACCACCTGACGCTCACGCACGAGGCCGTGCGCACGATGGACACGCGGATGAAGATGAACCCGCCGCTGCGCACCGAGGCCGACCGCCAGGCCCTCATCGCCGGGCTGAAGGACGGGACGATCGACTGCATCGCCACCGACCACGCGCCGCACGCCAAGGACGAGAAGGAGGTCCCCTTCGAGCAGGCGCCGATGGGGACGACCGGCATCGAGACCGCCTTCGCCGCCGTCTACACCGACCTCGTCCTGCCCGGCGTCCTCGATCTCGCGCTCGTCGTCGAGAAGCTCACCGTCGGCGGGTCGCTCCTGGACCTGCCGCTGCCGCGCATCGCCGCCGGCGCCCCCGCGAACCTCGTCCTGCTCGACCTCGCGGCCGAGTTCGAGGTCGGCGCGGAGGGCTACTTCTCGCGCTCGGAGAACTGCTGCTTCGCCGGCCGGACGCTCCGCAGCCGCGTCCTCCTGACCATCGCCGCCGGCTCCGTCGCACACCGCGACGCGGCTCGGCTCGCCCCCACGACGGAAGCGACCGCATGACCAACGCCCCCACCGCCTACGTCCTCCTCGAGGACGGCACCCGCTTCGACGGCGACGCCTGCGGCGCCGACGTCCACGCCACCGGTGAGGTCGTCTTCACCACCGGCATGTCCGGCTACCAGGAGTCGGTCACCGACCCGTCCTTCGCCGGGCAGCTCATCACGTTCTCCTACCCGCACATCGGCAACTACGGCATCAGCCAGCGGGCGATGGAGTCCGAGCGCATCTGGGCCCGCGCGGTCATCATGCGCGCCGCCGTCAACCGCGAGGACGCGCCGGAGGCCGAGCGCGGGTGGCTCGACTGGCTGCTCGACTGCGGGGTGCCGGCGATCAGCGGCGTCGACACCCGCGCGCTCGTCCGCCACATCCGCGAGGCCGGCGCCATGCGCGGCGGCATCTTCCCCGCCCGCGTCTCCGAGGGGGAGGCGCGGGAGCTCATCGCGGCCGAGCCGCCGATGGTCGGCGCGGACTTCGCGAAGGTCGTCACCCCGGACGCGGCGCACACCGTCGGCTTCGGCGGCGACGTGCGCATCGCCGCGATCGACACCGGCATCAAGGGCTCGATCGTCCGCCACCTCACCGAGCGCGGCGCCGAGGTCACGCTCCACCCGTGCACCGTCACGGCGGAGGAGCTGCTCGCGACCGACGCGCACGCGTTCTTCCTCGCCAACGGGCCCGGCGACCCCGCCGCCCTCGACTACATCGTCGACAACGTCCGGCAGCTCATCGGCAAGCGACCGGTGTGGGGCATCTGCCTCGGCCACCAGCTGCTCTGCCGCGCGGTGGGCCTCGAGACGGCGAAGCTCCCGTTCGGCCACCGCGGCGGCAACCACCCGGTGAAGGACCTGCGCACCGGGAGGATCGAGATCACCTCGCAGAACCACGGCTTCGCCGTGAAGGCCCCCGACGGCGGCCTGCGGATCGAGGCGGACGAGCCCGTCCGCTGGGAGACCGACTTCGGCGCCGCCGCGCTGACCCACGTGAACCTCTACGACCGCACCGTCGAGGGGCTGCAGCTCCTCGACGTCAACAGCGCCACCGTCCAGTACCACCCCGAGGCCGGCCCCGGCCCGAACGACGCGCTCTACCAGTTCGACCGCTTCCTCGACGCCGTCAGGAGCGCCTGAGACATGCCCCGCAGAGACGACATCAAGAAGATCCTCATCCTCGGCTCCGGCCCGATCGTCATCGGCCAGGCCGCCGAGTTCGACTACTCCGGCGTGCAGGCCTGCAAGGTCCTGCGCGAGGAGGGCTACGAGATCGTCCTCGTGAACTCGAACCCGGCGACGATCATGACCGACCCGGAGTTCGCGGACGCGACGTACGTCGAGCCGCTGCTGCCCGGCCCGGTCCGCCAGGTGATCGAGCGCGAGCGGCCCGACGCGCTGCTGCCGACGCTCGGCGGCCAGACTGCCCTGAACCTCGCCAAGGCGCTCGCCGAGAACGGCACGCTCGAGGAGTTCGGCGTCGAGCTCATCGGCGCGAACTACGACGCGATCAACTGCGCCGAGGACCGCGACCTCTTCGCGCAGGCGATGGCGAAGGCCGGGCTGAAGATGCCCGCGTCGATGATCATCCACAGCCGCGAGGGCGACGGCGCCCAGGGCGCCCGCCTGCCCGCGAAGGAGGTCGACCGCCAGATCGCCGAGGCGATCGAGCTCGTCGGCCTGCCCGCGATCGTCCGCCCGGCCTTCACGCTCGGCGGCCGCGGCGGCGGCATCGCCCGGACCGCGGAGGAGTTCACGCAGATCGTCCACCGCGGGCTGGAGGCCTCGCCGATCGGCCAGGTCCTCGTCGACCTGTCGGTCATCGGCTGGGGCGAGTTCGAGCTCGAGGTCATGCGCGACCACAACGACAACGTCGTCATCGTCTGCTCGATCGAGAACATCGACCCGATGGGCGTCCACACCGGGGACAGCGTCACCGTCGCGCCGCAGCAGACCCTCACCGACCACCTCTACCAGCAGCTCCGCGACCAGGCGATCGCGGTCATCCGGGCGGTCGGGGTCGAGACGGGCGGCTCGAACGTCCAGTTCGCGGTCAACCCGGAGACCGAGGAGATCCTCATCATCGAGATGAACCCGCGCGTCTCCCGCTCGTCCGCGCTCGCCTCCAAGGCGACGGGCTTCCCGATCGCGAAGATCGCCGCGCGGCTCGCCGTCGGCTACGCGCTCGACGAGATCACGAACGACATCACGCAGGTGACGCCGGCGTCGTTCGAGCCGACGATCGACTACGTCGTCGTGAAGTGGCCGCGCTTCGCCTTCGAGAAGTTCACCGGCGCGAACGCCGTCCTCTCGACCCATATGAAGAGCGTGGGGGAGGCGATGGCGATGGGCCGCACGTTCGGGCAGGCCTTCGCGAAGGCGATGCGCTCGCGCGAGCTCGACACCGTCCCGCACGTCGCGTCGATGCCGACCGAGATCCTCGTCGAGTCGCTCGAGCGGCCGTCCAGCGACCGCTACGACATCCTGCTGGAGGCCTTCCGGCGCGGCGTCAGCCTCGCCGAGATCCACGGGCAGACGATGATCGACCCCTGGTTCCTGCGGGAGCTGCAGGACCTCGCGTTGAAGCCCGAGGAGGTCTTCGCCGGCGAGCGGTCCTTCAAGTCCGTCGACACGTGCGCCGCCGAGTTCCCGGCGAGCACGCCGTACTTCTACTCCGGGTGGGAGCGCGAGCAGCGCCACGAGGTCATCCGCGGCGACAACCCCTCCGTCGTCATCCTCGGCGCCGGCCCGAACCGCATCGGCCAGGGCATCGAGTTCGACTACTGCTGCGTGCACGCGGCGATGACCGTCCGCGCGTCGGGCCGCGACGCGGTGATGATCAACTGCAACCCGGAGACCGTCTCCACCGACTACGACACGTCCGACCGGCTCTACTTCGAGCCGCTGACGCTCGAGGACGTCCTCGGCGTCCTCGAGGTCGAGCAGCCCGAGGGCGTCATCGTCCAGTTCGGCGGGCAGACGCCGCTGAAGCTCGCGTCCGGCCTGCTCGAGGCCGGGGTGAACATCCTCGGCACGAGCGTCGACGCGATCGACCTCGCGGAGGACCGCGGGCGCTTCGGCGCGCTGCTCGACCGGCTCGGCTTCAAGGCGCCGCCGTACGCGACCGCGCACTCGGTCGCGGACGCCCTGGACGCCGCGGACGGCGTCGGCTTCCCGCTGCTCGTGCGCCCGTCCTACGTCCTCGGCGGCCGCGCGATGGAGATCGTCTACTCGCGGGACGGCCTCGCCGACTACCTCGAGCGCCACGCGCCGGCGCCCGGCGTCGAGCGCGCGGAGATCTTCCTCGACCGCTTCCTCGAGAACGCGATCGAGGTCGACGTCGACGCGCTCTGCGACGGCGAGGACGTGTGGATCGGCGGGATCATGCAGCACGTCGAGGAGGCCGGCATCCACTCCGGCGACAGCGCCTGCGTCCTGCCGCCGCACTCGCTCGGCGAGGAGATGCTCGACCGCATCCGCGAGCACACCCGCGGCATCGCGCTCGGGCTCGGCGTCGTCGGGCTCATGAACGCCCAGTACGCGGTGTACGACGGCGACCTCTACGTCATCGAGGCGAACCCGCGCGCGTCACGGACGGTCCCGTTCGTCTCCAAGGCGATCGGCGTCCCGCTCGCGAAGATGGCCTGCCGGCTCATGCTCGGCGAGAAGATCTCCGCGCTCGACCTGCCCGCCGACCCGATGAGCGGCGGGCACGTCTCGGTGAAGGAGGCCGTGCTGCCGTTCGACCGCTTCGACGGCTCCGACGCGCTGCTCGGCCCCGAGATGCGCTCGACCGGCGAGGTCATGGGGGTCGCCCGCGACTTCCCGACGGCGTTCGCGAAGGCGCAGGCGGCTGCCGGCTCGCCGCTGCCTTCCACCGGCACGGTGTTCATCACCGTCACCGACGGCGACAAGGCGTCGGCCGTCGCGATCGCCGGGCAGCTCGTGGACCAGGGCTTCCGGGTCGTCGCGACCTCCGGCACCGCGGCCGCGATCCAGCGCATGGGCATCCCGTGCACGACGCTGAACAAGATCCACGAGGGGTCGCCGCACGTCGTCGACTGGATCGAGCAGGGCGAGGTCGACCTCGTCGTCAACACCCCGACCGGCTCCGGCGCCCGCACCGACGGGTGGGAGATCCGCCGCGCCGCCGTCGCCCGCGGCATCCCGTGCCTGACGACGCTCTCGGGCGGCATGGCCGCCGCGCGGGCGATCGCCGCCGCCGGGGGCCGGGAGCCGGACGTCATCGCGCTGCAGGACCTGCACGGCACCCGGCCGGCGCCCGGGGTGCCGTCGTGACGCAGGCGCCCTTCGGTCGCCGCCGCGGCGTCCTCGCCTCGATCCGCAAGGTCGGCGCCTACCACCTGCTCGAGGTCGTCGACCGCGGCGGGCCCGACCCCGAGCCGGGGCAGTTCTACATGCTCGCGGCGGTCAGCGGCTGGGGGGCGGGGACCGACGAGCGCCCGTTCCTCCCGCGCGCCTTCAGCTGCATGGGCGGGTCGGCGGGACGGGTCTGGTTCATGCTCGAGGACATCGGCCCGGGCACGCACCGCCTGGCGCGCCTGCAGAAGGGCGAGCCGCTCTGGCTGACCGGACCCCTCGGGCACGGCTTCCGGATGCCGGAGGACGGCCGCAGGCCCATCCTGACGGGCGGCGGGGTCGGGGTGCCGCCGCTGGTCATGTGGTCGCAGGCCCTCGTGGAGCGGGGCGCCAGACCGACGCTCCAGTTCGGCTTCCGCGACGCGGCCCACGCCGCGGTCGCCGCGTCCTTCGACACCGTGCAGATCGCGACCGACGACGGCTCGGTCGGCCACCACGGCCTCGTCACCGAGCTGCTCGCCGCCGAGCTCCACCGCGACCCGCACGCGACGGTCTACTCGTGCGGGCCGCCCGGCATGCTCGAGGCGATCCGCCGGATGTGCCTGGAGCGGGAGGTCCCCGCCCAGCTCGCCCTCGAGTCCGGCATGGCCTGCGGCTTCGGCGCCTGCTTCGGCTGCGTCGTGCCGCTCAGCGGCGGGGGGTACGCCCGCGTCTGCGTCGACGGCCCCGTCCTCGACGCCACCGCCATCGACCACGTCCCGGCGCACTGACATGGGCGCGAAGCGCTTCGCCCAGGGGGCTCGCATTCCGGTGACGCAGGCAGCGATCCGGGAGGTCGTGCTGTGAGCGCCGTCGACTTCTGCGGCATCGAGCTCGCCCACCCGATCGTCAACGGGTCCGGCACGTTCGACGCGATCGCCGCCCACGCCGTCTTCGGGGACGCGCTCCTGGAGGACTTCCCGTTCTCCGCGTTCGTCTCCAAGACGATCACGCTCGCCGTCCGCGACGGGAACCCGCCACCGCGGCTGTGGGAGACGCCGAGCGGCATGATCAACTCGATCGGCCTGCCGAACAAGGGCCTCGCCGGCTACCTCGAGCACGACCTCCCGAAGCTCGCCGCGCTTCCCGTCCCCCTCATCACGAACGTCATGGGCTCGACCGCCGGGGAGCTCTGCGAGCTCGTCGCCGCGTGCGACGGCCAGGAGGCCATCCGCGCGATCGAGCTCAACGTCTCGTGCCCGAACGTGAAGACCGGCCTCGACATCGGCGCCGACCCCGCGTCGCTCGCCGAGGTCATGCGCGCTGTGCGTCCGCAGACCGCGAAGCCGCTCATCGTGAAGCTCACCCCGAACACCGCCGACGTGGCCCTCGTCGCGGCGGCCGCGGAGGCCGAGGGGGCGGACGCCGTCTCGCTCATCAACACCCTGCGGGCCACCGCCCAGCACCCCGACGGCAGCGGGCGCCCGTGGCTCGGCGGGGTGACTGGCGGTATGTCCGGCCCGGCCATCCGCGCGGTCGCCCTCGCCCAGGTCACCGCTGTCGCCGCCAGGGTCTCGATCCCCGTCGTCGGCATGGGCGGGGTCCAGCGGGGCGAGCACGCGGCGCAGCTGCTGCGCGCGGGAGCGACGCTCGTCGCCGTCGGGACGGAATCCTTCCGCGACTCCGCCGCCGGGAGCCGGATCGCCCGTGAGCTCGACCGCCTGGAGGCTCGCTGAGCGGCCCTTTTCGCTCTACGCCGTGGTTTCGGTGGCTCCGGAGATCGGCAGAACGCCGAAACTGCTGCAAATCGGCGAAAAACCGTCAAGTACGGTCGAGAAGGGTGAACCTCGAGTCGAGGTCGAGGTGAATTCGCCCATCCACGCCTCATGGCGGCCGCGCACGCTGTATCTTCCACCGCCGATGACGCTGGCCGCCGACACCCCCTCGAAGCAGACCGCGACGCCCGAGCGTTCGCTCAACCAGCGGATGGATGCCCTGGCCCGTGCGAACGCCATCCGCACCCAGCGGGCGCAGCTGAAGCGCGATCTCAAGGCCGGCCGCGTCTCCATCCACCAGCTGCTCGTGGATCCGCCGGACTTCCTCGAAACCGCGAAGGTCTTCGAGATGCTCCTCGCGGTGCCGAAGTATGGCCGCGTGAAGGCGAACAAGGTCCTCGTCGCCTGCCGCATCTCGCCGTCGAAGACCATCGGTGGCCTCTCCGAGCGCCAGCGCGCGGAGCTCGTCACCCTCCTCAAGCGCTAGCGGGCCGCCCGGCCCCCGGGACGTCGCCGGAGGAGGCGACCGCGTCGGCCCTCCGGCCGCCCTCGGTCGTCGGCGCGGCGTAGGGTCACCCCATGACGACGACGCAGTCCGGCGCGACACCGCGGGTGGCCATCATCGGAGCAGGGGTCTCCGGCCTCTGCATGGCGATCCGCCTGCGCGAGGCCGGCATCGAGACGTTCACGGTCTTCGAGAAGTCGTCGACCGTCGGCGGCACGTGGCGGGACAACACGTATCCCGGCCTCTTCTGCGACGTCCCCTCCCGGTACTTCCAGTACTCGTTCGCGCCGAACCCGGACTGGACGCGCCTCTTCAGTCCCGGCCCGGAGATCGGCGCCTACCTCGAGCGGGTCGCCGACGAGTACCGGCTCCGCGAGCGCATCCGCTTCGGGGTCGAGCTCCGCGAGGCGCACTGGGAGGACGGGCGCTGGATCCTCACCGGGGACGGCGTGCGCGAGGAGGCCGACTTCGTCGTCACCGGCTGCGGCTTCCTGCACCGCCCGTCGGTCCCGGACATCCCCGGGCTCGACACGTTCGCCGGGGCGTCCTTCCACTCCTCGCGCTGGGACCACCACGTCCCGCTCACCGGCCGCGTCGGCATCGTCGGCACCGGGTCCACCGGCGTGCAGATCGTCGCCGAGCTCGCCGGGACGCCGGCGCGGCTCGTGCAGTTCACCCGCACGCCGCAGTGGGTCTTCCCGACCGTCAACCCGCGCTACACCCGGCTCAGCGCCGCCGTCTACCGCCGGTTCCCGAAGCTCATGGACGTCGCCTACCGCGGGCACCAGTGGTGGTTCGAGGCGCTCCTCATGAACGCGCTCCTGCGCGACGGCATCCCGCGGCGCCTCGTCGGCGCCGGCTGCCGGCTCGCGCTGCGCAGCGTCCGCGACCCCGGCCTGCGCGCCCGCCTCACGCCGCGCGACGAGCCCGGGTGCAAGCGGCTCGTCGCGAGCGCCGGCTACTACCGCGCCGTCCAGCGCCCGGACGTCGACGTCGTGACGACCGCGATCGACCACGTCGAGCCGCGCGGCGTCGTGACGATCGACGGCGTCCTGCACGAGCTCGACGTCCTCGTCCTCGCGACCGGGTTCGACACCCACGCGCTCGTGCGGCCCATGGAGTTCACCGGGCCGGCCGGAGCCACGCTCTCGGACGCGTGGGCCCACGGCCCGCGCGGGTACGACACGGTCGCGGTCCCGGGCCTGCCGAACCTCTTCATGCTCATGGGCCCGAGCAGCCCCGTGAACATCTCCTCGATGTTCAACGTCGCCGAGGCGCAGGCCGGCTACGCGCTGGCGATGATCACCCGCTGGGCCGCCGCGGGACGCACGGCCCTCGCGCCCCGGGCGGACGCCGCCGAGCGCTTCACCGCCGGGCTCCAGGATGCGCTGCAGGGATCGATCTGGCTCAGCGGGTGCCAGAGCTGGTACCTCACCGACGACGGCACCCCGGTCATCTGGCCCGCCTCGCCGGCCGCGCACCGCGAGCTGCTCGACGAGCCGCGCCTCGCCGACTACGAGCGCGTCTGACCGGCCGGGGCCGCCGGGCCATCCGTCGGCCCCCGTCACTAGCCTCCCCGACCCCGTGGCAAAGGTCTTCGTCATCACCGGTCCCAGCGGCGTCGGCAAGGGGACGCTCATCCGCGAGCTCCGGGACCGCGTCCCCGAGCTCGAGCTCAGCGTCTCGGCGACGACGCGCGCACCGCGGCCGGGGGAGGCCGACGGCGTCGACTACCACTTCCTCACGCCCGAGCTCTTCGCCGCGCGCGTCGGCGAGGGCGCCTTCGTCGAGCACGCCGAGTACTCCGGCCGCCGCTACGGCACGCTCCGCGCCGAGCTCGACCGGCGGACCTCCGGCGGCCACCCGGTCGTCCTCGAGATCGAGGTCCAGGGGGCCCGCCAGGTGCGCAGCGCGATGCCCGAGGCGGTGCAGATCTTCATCGTGCCGCCGTCGACCGACACGCTCCGGCAGCGGCTCGTCGGCCGCGGCACCGACGACGACGAGCAGGTCGCCGCGCGCCTCGAGGTCGCGGTGAGCGAGCTCGCCGCCCAGGACGAGTTCGACTACAAGGTCACGAACGCCGACCTCGAGACCGCGGTGGCGGAGCTCGTCGGCATCGTGCGGCGCGAGAGCGCGGCGTCCGCTCCCCGTTAGCCGGGGCGTCCACCAGCTACACTGGGTGGGTGATCCAGCCCCGCATCGACCATCTTCTCGAGCACGTCGACTCGAACTACGCCTCCGTGCTCGTGGCCGCCAAGCGCGCCCGGCAGATCAACTCGTACTACCACAACCTCGGGGAGGGGACGTTCGACGAGTTCCCGCCGCCGATGGTCGAGAGCGCCTCCAAGAACTACCTCACGATCGCCCTGGAGGAAGTGGCCCAGGGCAAGATCAGGTACCAGTACCGCTAGGAGCACCGGCCAGGCTCGTTCGCACGGAGCGCGGACGTGGACGTGGACGCCACGGGGATGCGCCTCCTCCTCGGCGTGACGGGCGGCATCGCCGCCTACAAGGGCCTCGAGACCGCGCGCCTGGCCGTGAAGGCCGGGCACGCCGTGCGCGTCGTGCAGACGCCCGAGGCCCAGCGCTTCGTCGGCGCCGCGTCGTTCGCCGCCATCACCGGCGCCCCGGTCCTGACGAGCGAGTTCGAGCGGGACCCCGCCCGCGGCGTCTTCCCCGGGCAGGCGACCCCCGCGCACGACCCGGCGAGCCACCTCGCCCTCGTCGAGAACGCCGACGTCTTCCTCGTCGCCCCGGCGACGGCGAACACGATCGCGAAGCTCGCCCACGGGCTCGCGGACAACCTCCTCACCTCCGCCGCGCTCGCCGCGCGCTGCCCGCTCGTCGTCGCCCCGGCGATGAACGACGCCATGTGGGAGCACCCGGCGACGCAGGCGAACCTCGCCACCCTCCGCGCCCGCGGCGTGACGATCGTCGACCCCGGGGTCGGCGCGCTCGGCACGCTCGGCGAGTGGGGCGCCGGCCGCCTCGCCGAGCCGCCCGCGCTGCTCGCGGCCGCCGAGCGCGCCGCCACCGCCCGGGCGACCGCGACCGGCCCGTGGGACGGGCTGCGCGTCCTCGTCACCGCCGGCGGCACCCGCGAGCCGATCGACGCCGTCCGCTTCGTCGGCAACCGCTCGAGCGGCCGGATGGGCTTCGCCGTCGCGTCCGCCGCCGCGGCGCTGGGCGCCGACGTCACCGTCCTCGCCGCGAACGTGGCGCTCGGCCGCGACCCGCGCGTCACCTACGTCGACGTCTCCAGCGCCGCCGACCTCGAGGCCGCGTGCGCCGAGCACTTCCCCGGCTGCCACGTCCTCGTCATGTCCGCCGCCGTCGCCGACTTCCGCCCGGTCGACCCGGCCGAAGTGAAGCTCAAGAAGACCGGCCGCGACGAGCTGACGATCACGATGGAGCCGACCCCGGACATCCTCACCGGGCTCGCCGCCGGCCGCCGCCCGGGCCAGACGCTCGTCGGCTTCGCCGCCGAGACGGGGGAGGGGGCCGTCGCCTACGGGCGCGACAAGCTCGTCCGCAAGAGGCTCGACGCCGTCGTCGTCAACGACGTCGCGCAGGCCGGAATCGGGTTCGACACCCCCGACAACGAGGTGACGATCGTCACGGCCGCCGGCGAGGAGCACGTCGCCCGCCGCGGCAAGGACGAGGTCGCCGCCGCCATCCTGCGCACGGTCGACGCGCTGCGCAGCGCCTCCGCCACCCCGCTCGGGCGATGACCGACGCGGCGCGCTCGGACGCCCGCCCGCTCGACCAGGAGGACATCAACGCCGCCCGCGACCTCGCGGCCCGGCTGACGCAGACCGTCCGCGCGGCCGTCGAGCTGCGCGACGGGCTCCTCGAGCAGATCCTCGTCTGCATCGTCGCCGAGGGGCACGTCCTCATCGAGGACCTCCCCGGCGTCGGCAAGACGACGCTCGCGCGGTCGCTCGCGCAGGCGCTCGGCCTGCAGTTCGCCCGCGTGCAGTGCACCGCCGACCTGCTGCCCGCGGACGTCGTCGGCACGAACGTCTACAACCGCCGCGAGGAGCGGTTCGAGTTCCGCCCCGGCCCGATCTTCGCGAACGTCGTCCTCGTCGACGAGATCAACCGCGCCTCCCCGAAGACGCAGTCGGGGCTGCTGGAGTGCATGCAGGAGAACCGCGTCACCGTCGACGTCCACACGCACGAGCTCGCGCGCCCGTTCCTCGTCCTCGCGACGCAGAACCCCATCGAGCTCGAAGGGACCTACCCGCTGCCCGAGGCCCAGGTCGACCGCTTCATGGCCCGCATCTCGCTCGGCTACCCGTCGGCGGCCGCCGAGGCGGACATGCTCCGGGTCCACGAGGCGTCCGACGGCACCGGTGGGGTCGCCGCCGCGGGCGACGCCGGTGAGCTGCTCGCCGCGCAGGACGCCGCGCGTCGCGTCCTCACGAGCGACGCCCTGCGCGCCTACGTCGTCGCGCTCCTCGGCGCCACCCGCGAGGACCCGAGGGTGCAGCTCGGCGCGAGCCCGCGCGCCGGCCTCATGCTCCTGCGCGCGGCGAAGGCCCGCGCCCTCCTCGCCGGCCGCGGTCACGCGCTGCCCGACGACGTGCAGGCGCTCGCGGAGATCGTGCTCGCCCACCGCCTCGTCCTCGCGCCGGACGCCTTCGACGCGACCGCCGAGGCCGTCGTCGCCGACGCCGTGCGGGCGGTCCCGGCGCTGTGAGCCCGCGACGGCCCGGAGCCCGGGGAGGCTGAGCGATGGGCGGCTCGCGGCGGCTGGCGGGCCTGGGCGGTGCCCTCCTGCTCGCCGCGGCCGCGCTCGACGCCGAGCCGCTGTACGTCCCCGCGGTCGCGCTCCTCGTGCTCGCCGCGGGCGCCGCCGCCTGGGTCGCGCTCGCCGTCCGCCGCATCACCATCACCCGGACGCTCCGGCGGACGACCGCGCTCGAGCAGCAGCCGGTGCAGATCCGCGTCACCGCGACCTCCTCGCGCCTGCTGCTCCCGCACGGCACGCTCGAGGACCCGCTCCTCGATGCGCCGGTGGCGCTCGCCGCCGGGCGCTGGGAGCACACCCTCGCGCTCGAGGTCCGCTTCTCGCGCCGCGGCCGCCACGTCCTCGCGCCGCCCGTGGTCACGGTCCGCGACCCCTTCGGCCTCGCCCGCGCGACGATCACGGCCCCGCCCGTCGAGGTCCTCGTGCTGCCCGCCGTCCTGCCCGTCCGCCGCCCCGGGAGCGACCGCCCGGGGGACGCCGTCGGCCGCCGCGTCGCCCGCGACGGCCTCGCGCCCGAGGTCGAGCTCGACGGCCTGCGCCCGCTCCGGCCGGGCACGCCGGCGGCGCGGATCTCGTGGGCCGCGTACGCGCGCTCGGGCGAGCTGCTCGAGCGGCACCTGCGGCCCGACGGCGACGCACGGCCCGTCGTCGTCCTCGACACCCGCACGGCGTCGGGCGGGGACGAGGACGTCCTCGACGCCGCCGTCCGGGCCGCCGCCTCGCTCTGCGTCCATCTCGCCCGGAAGCAGGGCTGCGCGCTCCTGCTCCCGGGGGACCGGCGCCCGCATGCGATCGGCCCGGGCCTCGCCGCGTGGCCCGCGCTGCACACGCGGCTCGCGCTCGTCGGGGCCGGAGGTGCACCCAGCCCAGGCGCGCTGACCGGGCGCACAGGCGTCGTCTTCCACGTGAGCGCGCGTCCGCTCGTGCGGCCCCCCGCGGGCCTCGCGCGCGCAGGCGGCCAGGTCCTCGTCGTGCCGGCGGCGCTGCCCGGTCGCCCGGCGTCGTTCACCGTCGCCGGCTGCCTCGGCTACGACCTCGCAGCGGGGCGCGTGCGCCGCCCGGCGGTGGCGTCGTGAGCCCGGCGACCGCCGCGCCCGCGCCGCCGCCGTCCCGCCCGGCGGCGCCCGCCGCGGTCGTCCCGCCCGACGAGGCGCCCGTGCGGAGCGGCCCGCTCTTCCTCGCGCGGCCGGTCCGGCTCGTCGCCTTCGCGCTGCTCGCGCTGCTCGTCGCGCGGCGGTGGGAGCGCCTCGCCGACCCGATCCTCGGCGACGCCGCCGCCCGGTCGGTCCTCCTCGCCGTCACGGCCGGAGCGCTCCTGCACCTCCGCCCGCTCCTGCCACGTACCGCCCGCCCGCCGGCCGCGGCCGCCCTGGCGGTCGCCGCACTCGTCGCAGCGCTCCTCGTCGCCGGGGTCCCGCTCCACGACCTCAGGCCACACCGCTGGGACGACCTCGCGCGCGGCATCGGCGACGGTCTCGCCGCGCTCCCGGACCTCCGCGTCCCCTACCGGGGTGAGCAGGAGTGGATCCGCCGGACGCTCGCGCTCGGCGGGGCCCTGCTGCTCCTGCTCGCGGCCGTGTGCTGCTGCGCCGGGCGTGGGCGTCCCGGGCTCGCCGCCGGCGTCCTGCTGACGGCCTACGTGATCGCGGTCACCCAGGTCGAGCAGCGGCACGCGATCGGCGACGGCGTCCTCCTCACCGTCCTGCTCGCCCTCCTCCTGCTCGGCGAGCGCGTCCGGATGGACCAGGCCACGGCCGCCGGCCTCTGCCTCGCCGCCGCGGTCGGGCTCGGGACGGTCGCGGTGCACCGGCTCGACGGCGCCCGCCCGTGGATCGACTACCGCGGCCTCGGCAGCCGGCTCGGCTCCGGACCGCTCGAGCGCTTCTCGTGGACCCACACCTACGGCGCCCTGCCGTGGACGCGGGACGCGCGGCCGGTCCTCCGCGTCAAGGCCGTCGTCCCCGGCTACTGGAAGGCCGTCTCGCTCGACCGCTTCGACGGCCGGCGCTGGCGCCGCGCCGCCCGCCCGCTGCCCGGCACCCCGCCGCGGGACCGGGCCCGCGCACCCCGCGCCTGGACGCAGGAGGTGTCGGTCGACGTCGCCGACCTGCGCTCCCCGCAGCTCTACGCGCCCGGGGAGATCCTCGCGATCACCCGGTCGAGCGTCGCCGCGCGCCCGGACACGCCGGGGACGGAGGTGACGGCGGGCCGCGACATGGTCCGCGGCGACACGTACGTCGCCCGGGTCTACAGTCCGAGCCCCTCGGTGGCGCAGCTCGCGCGGGCCGGCGTCGACTACCCCGCCGAGGTCCTCGGCGCGCTCCGGCTCGACGACCCCGGCGTCGCCGGCAGCGCCCGTGTGGTGCCGGTCGCGGACGGGCTGAGCTTCGCCTTCGCGCCGTACGGTGCCGCCGGGTCTCCGGCCCCGCGCCTGCAGCTCGCCGACACACGCGACGTCGGCGACGGGACCGCCGAGCTCGTGCACTCCCCGTACGCGCGGATGTGGGCGCTCGCCCAGCGGCTGAAGGCCGCGTCGACGTCGCCGCTGGACTACGTGCGGCGGGTGCAGGCGCGGGTGCGGTCCGGCGCCACCTACGACGAGCACCCGCCCCGCGCGTCGGCCGCCGACCCGCTCGCCGACTTCCTCTTCGGCACGCGGCGCGGGTACTGCCAGCAGTTCTCCGGGGCGATGGCGCTGCTGCTGCGGATGGGCGGGGTGCCCGCTCGCGTCGCCGAGGGGTTCGCGCCCGGGACGTTCGACGTGGGGCAGGGGCGCTACGTCGTCCACGACAGCGACGCCCACTCGTGGGTCGAGGTCTACTACCCGCACATCGGCTGGACCGTCGTCGACCCGACGCCGGCGCTCGCGCCCGCCGCCTCGCAGTTCGACCTCGCCTCGGCGACCGCCACCGCCGCCCCGAAGGCCGGCGCGACCGGGGCCACCGCGGCCGGTGACCGCGCCGGCGGCGCGGCGCCCGGCGCGAGCGCGGTCGCGGGCGGCGGCGGCGGGGGAGGGCCCGGGGCCCTGCTGCTCGCCGGCGCGGGCGCCGCGCTCATGCTCCTCGCCGGCGGCGGGATCGCCGTGCGGCACCGGCGCGCCCGGCGCCACGCCGCCGTGCCGCCGGAGCTCCGCGACCTCGCGCACGCGCTGCACCGCGCGGGCGTCGTCCTGCCGCCCGCCACGACCCTCGCGGGGCTCGCCGCCGCGCACACGCGCACCCCCGAGGCCCGGGCGCGGGTCGAGGCGCTCGCCCGCGCCCGCTACGCCGTGACCGGGGCGGCGGCGCCGGTCCGCCTCACCCGCGCCGAGCGGCGCGTGCTGCGTCGCGGGCTGCGGCCCGCGCCCGGCCCGCCGCCGTCCCGCTGAGCCGGCCCGACCGGCCGGACGCGACGGGACCGCGTCCTACACTCGGTGCAGGCATGGAATCCGCCTACGACCTCTACCGCAACGGCACCGAACTCCTCGACGGCCGCGACTTCCACGCGGCGGCCGTCCCGCTCCGCCGCGCCGCCGAGCTCGAGCCCGACAAGATGAGCGTCCGTGAGGCCCTCGGGCGCGCGTATTTCGGGTCGCAGCGCTATCGCGAGGGCGCCGCCGAGTTCGGCGCCGTCGTCGCCCGCGAGCCGACGAACGACTACGCCCACTTCTGCCTGGGTCGCTGCCTGCAGTCGCTCGGGGATCACGCGCGGGCCCGCGCGCCGCTGACGATGGCCGCCCGCCTGCGCCCGGACCGGAGCGACTACCGCGTCTACCTCGAGCGCTCCGTCCGCGCCGCCGAGGCGGACTGACGCGCGGCCTCGGCCGCGTCGAGCAGCAGGGCGAGCGCCACGTCGAGCAGCCGCTCGTCCGCGAGCGGCCACGGCAGCTCGCCCTGCAGCCACACCTCGCCGGCCCGCGTCGAGGTGAAGCGGACGAGTCTGAGGCGGCGGTTGCGGTGCAGCAGGTCGGCCGGGTCCAGGCGCCCGGGCTCGCACACCGGCGCCTGCAACCGCAGCAGCGCCGGCTCCGGTCCGCAGACCGCGAGACCGACGTCGAGCGGCCACCCGCCGACGTCGGGGAAGGTCACGCCCCAGGCCGCCTCGCCGGCCCGGCGCCAGGGCTGCCCGAGCCCGTGCAGGAACGCCTCGATGCGCATCGGCTTGCTATGTTTGCCACACAGCTTTCGTAGCCGGCATGTATTTGCCGGTGTCGTTGAAAGCGGGCGCCCGCCCGCTTTTTTTTATGTCCCGAGGAGAGTCCATGTCCAGCAGCATCCAAGATCAGGTGGAGGCCGCGCTCGCCGCGGCCGAACCCGACGTCGAGGTGCTGCTGGCCGAGGTCCACGGCGGGCAGACCGTCCGCCTCTTCGTCGACCATCCGGACGGCGTGACGCTCGAGGTCTGCGAGCGCGTCACGCACGCGCTCGCCGAGCTCCGCGAGCGCTACGCCCTGGAGGTCTCCTCGCCGGGCCGCGACCGCCCGCTGACCAAGCCGCAGCACTTCCGCCGGTTCCTCGGGCGCCGGGCGAAGGTCCGCACCCGCGGGGACCACGACGGTCGCAGGTCCTTCACCGGCGAGCTCGTCGGCGCCACCGACGACGCCGTCACGATCGCCGCCGACACCGGGGTCATCGCGATCCCGTACGTCGACATCCACCGTTCCAACCTCGTCGAGGAGTAATTCGCATGTCACGCGAGATCCTGGAAGCGATGGGCGCCCTCGCCCGCGAGAAGGGCATTGCCCCCGACAAGCTGCAGCACGCGCTCGAGGACGCGCTCCTGTCGGCCTACAAGAAGCAGCCCGGCGCGGCGAAGTACGCGAAGGTCATCCTCGACAGCGAGACCGGTGACTACCGCGTCATCGAGCTCATCATCCCGGACCGCCTCGAGGCGCACATGATCGTCGAGACGATCGACGAGAACACGTACCTCGACGAGGAGACCGGCGAGTTCGTCGAGCCCGAGGAGGTCGAGATCGGCCCCGACAAGTTCGAGGAGTACGCCGACCAGATCGAGGAGCAGGACGTCACGCCGGACGACTTCGGCCGCATCGCCGCGCAGACCGCGAAGCAGGTCATCCTGCAGCGCGTCCGCGAGGCCGAGCGCGACATGATGTTCGAGGAGTACCGCGACCGCGTGGGCGAGCTCGTCACGGGCATCGTCCAGCAGAAGGACGCGCGCTACACGCTCATCCAGCTGCGCGAGCGCGTCGAGGCGCTGCTCCCGAAGAGCGAGCAGGTCGACGGCGAGCGCTACGAGCACAACCAGCGCGTCAAGGCCGTCATCAAGGAGGTCTCGGCCTCCACGAAGGGCCCGTCGATCATCGTCAGCCGGCGCGACGGGGAGCTCATCAAGAAGCTCTTCGAGCTCGAGGTCCCGGAGATCGCCGACGGCCTCGTCGAGGTCGCGAACGTCGCCCGTGAGCCGGGCTACCGCTCGAAGATCGCGGTCATCTCGCACGCCGACGGCGTGGACCCGGTCGGCGCCTGCGTCGGCCCCCGCGGCTCCCGGGTGCGCATGGTCGTGTCCGAGCTGCGCGGCGAGAAGATCGACATCATCCCCTACAACGACGAGCCCGCCCGCTTCGTCGCCAAGGCGCTGTCGCCCGCCCGCGTGCGTGAGGTGCTCGTCGACGACGAGGCCCGCCAGGCGACCGTCATCGTCCCGGACGACCAGCTGTCGCTGGCGATCGGCCGCGAGGGGCAGAACGCCCGGCTCGCCGCCCGCCTGACCGGCTGGCGGATCGACATCAAGTCCGAGACCGACTTCGCCCAGAGCTCCGGCGAGGAGACCTTCGAGCAGGAGCAGGAGTCCGGCCGCTGCGCCGCGGTCCTCTCCAACGGCCGCCGCTGCCCGAACGCGACGATCCCCGGATCGCGCTTCTGCGGCCTCGGCCCGCACCAGGCGCTCGCGAAGTTCAACACGAACTCCGTCGTCGTCCTCACGAAGCTCACCGAGGAGGAGATCGACTTCCTCAACAACCCGGCGGCCCTCCCCGAGGACGTCGAGGAGATCGTGACCCGCGTCGAGGCCGAGGTGGCCGCCGACGAGGCGGCCGGCGCCGAGGCCGAGGCCGAGGTGGCCGACGCCGAGGCCGAGGCCGACGTGGCCGACGCCGAGGTGGCCGACGCCGACGAGGCGGAGGCCGCGGACGCGGAGGCCGACGAGGCGGTCGCCGACGAGGCCGGGGCGGAGCCCGCCTCCGAGGGCGCTACCGTCGAGGAGGTCGCGTCCGAGGCCGCGGCCGACGCGCCGGACCCCGAGCAGGAGCCGGCGTCGTAGGTCAGGCCGTGGTCCACCCGACCCGCCGCTGCATCGGCTGCGGAGCGCTGCGCCCCAAGGCGGAGCTGCTCCGCCTGGCCGTGGCGGGCGACGAGGTGGTGCAGGACCCCCGGGCGATCATGCCCGGGCGTGGTGCCTACGTGTGTGATCGCGCCTGCTGGGAGCAGGCGCTCCGGCGCCGCGCGGTGCCCCGCGCGTTCAGGCGCAACGTGTCGATCGACCCATCCCTTCTAGACTTAACGAGTTAGTGGCAACCAAGCGCGTACACAAGATCGCCAAAGAGCAGGGACTCACCGCCCTGGAGCTGCTCATGCAGCTCCGGGATGCAGGGTTCGCTGTGACTGCGGCGGCACAGGAAGTCGACGAGGACGAGGTTCTCGCCAAGCTCGGGCTGGGCGGTGCACCCAAGGTGGAGCAGCCGTTCTCCCCGACCCCGAAGGGGGAGGCCGACGCCGTGGCAGAGACGCCTGCGCCCGCCGTCGAGGAGGCTCCCGTCGCTCCGTCGGTGGAGCCCCAGATCCCGATCCCGGTGCCCGTCGCCGAGGAGGCCCCCAAGGGCCCGAAGATCCTGCCGGATCCCGTCGCCGAGGCCGCTGCCGCAGCGCCGCCCGCGCCGCCGGCCCGCCCCGCGCCGACCCTTCAGCCGGCTCCGGACCCGCGCCTCGCCTCGGCGTCCGCCGCCGCCGAGCCCGCCACGCCGCCGCCGGCCAAGCCGCCCGTGAAGCCCGCCGCGAAGTCGTCGAGCGCGCCCGCCGGCCCGAAGATCATCGCGCAGCCCGAGGCCGCCCCGGCGAAGCCGAAGCCCCGGCGCCAGGAGGCCGCGCCCGCACCGCCGGTGAAGCCGGCCCCGCGCCCGTCGAGCCAGCCCCCGGCCCGGCCGCCCGTGCCGTCGACGCCGGTCCCGACGCTCCAGCCGCCGCCGGACCCGCGGGAGATCGCCGCCCGCGCGCTCGCCGCCGAGAAGGCCGCCGCCGAGGCCGCCGCGGCCGCGGCTGCCGCCGCCGGCGAGGCCGCCGAGGCCCCCGCCGCCCCCGAGGCGAAGGACGCCAAGGGCAAGGAGGAGGAGGCGAAGCCGACCATCACGATCGGTGACAAGCCCGACGCGGGCCGCGGCCCGAAGATCCTCGCGGTGCCCGAGCCGCCCAAGCGCCCCAAGCGCGACGAGTCCCAGAACCTGCCGGGCGGCCGCAAGGGCGCCCCGACGACCGGTGCCGCCGGCCGTCGCCGCGTCGTCATCGACTCCCAGGCCGCCCGTCGCGGCCCGGGCGGTCCCGGTGGCCCCGGCGGCCCCGGTGGCGGCCCGAACCAGCCGCCGCGCCGTCAGCGCCGCGGCCGGCGCCGTCGCGGTACGTACAACGACTCGGTCGCCGAACTGGACGTCTCCGCGCAGACGTCGATCGACCTCATCAAGATCAACTCGGGCTCGACCGTCAAGGACGTCGCCGAGTACCTCGGCGTGCCCGTGCCCGACGTCATCAAGAAGCTCATGATGCTCGGCGAGATGGCGACGCTCACGCAGACGCTGGCCGACGACGCGATCCAGGTCATCGCCGACGAGTTCGACCGGACGATCGAGATCGTCCACGCGAGCGACGACGAGGAGGTCCTGGAGTACGAGGACGACGACGCGGACCTCGTCACCCGCCCGCCGGTCGTGACGATCATGGGCCACGTCGACCACGGCAAGACGTCGCTGCTGGACGCGATCCGCCAGGCGGACGTCGTCGGAGGCGAGTCCGGTGGCATCACGCAGCACATCGGCGCCTACCAGGTCCACCACAACGACAAGATCCTCACCTTCCTCGACACGCCGGGCCACGAGGCGTTCACCGCCATGCGTGCCCGCGGCGCCCGGGTCACCGACATCGCGGTCATCGTGGTGGCGGCGGACGACGGCGTCATGCCGCAGACCGAGGAGGCGATCGACCACGCACACGCGGCCGACGTCCCGATCGTCGTCGCGGTGAACAAGATCGACAAGGAGGGCGCGGACCCCACCCGGGTGCGCACCGAGATGACCACCCGCAACCTGCAGCCCTCCGAGTGGGGCGGGGACACGGAGTACGTCGACGTCTCCGCGAAGGCGCGCACGAACCTCGAGGACCTCCTCGACACGCTGCTCGTCGTCGCCGAGCTCGAGGACCTCAAGGCCAACCCGGCCGCCGAGGCCTCCGGCGTCGTCATCGAGTCCAAGCTCGACCCGGGCCGCGGCCCGGTCGTGACCGTCCTCATCCAGCGCGGCACGCTGAGGGTCGGCGACGCGCTGCTGGCCGGCCCGCAGTGGGGCAAGGTCCGCGCGATGCACGACTACACCGGCGCCCGCGTGAAGCAGGCCGTCCCCGGTGACCCGGTCGAGATCCTCGGCTTCGACGGCGTCCCCGCCGCGGGCGAGACCGTCCGCGTCGTGGAGACCGACAAGCAGGCCCGTTCGCTCGCCGGCGAGCGCGAGCACCGCCTCAAGACCGAGGCCCTCGCCCGCCGCTCGGGCCGCAAGGTGTCGCTCGACGATGTCTTCAAGCGCGCCCTCGGCAGCGAGTACAAGGAGCTCAACCTCATCGTCAAGGTCGACGTGGCGGGCTCCCTGGAGGCGATCGAGGACGAGATCGCCAAGCTGCCCCAGCAGGAGGTCCAGGTCAACATCATCCATTCGGGCGTCGGTGGCATCACCGAGTCCGACGTCATGCTGGCGACCGCCTCCGAGGCCGCGATCATGGGCTTCAACGTGCGGCCCGTGGGCGACGCCCGCGCCGCCGCCGACCGCGAGGGTGTCGAGATCCTCAACTACTCGGTCATCTACAAGGCGATGGACGACCTCCGCGACGCGATGGAGGGCATGCTCGATCCGGAAGAGGTCGAGGACGCCGTCGGCGAGGTGGAGGTCCGTCAGATCTTCCGCGCCTCGAAGATCGGCATCATCGCCGGCTGCATGGTCACCTCCGGCAAGGTCACGCGCGGCGCGAAGCTCCGGCTCGTCCGCGACGGCCGCGTCGTCACTGAGACGCGCATCGACACGCTGCGGCGCTTCAACGACGACGTGCGCGAGGTCGCCAGCGGCTTCGAGTGCGGCATCACGCTCGTGGGCACGCAGGACATCCAGGAGGGTGACGTCTTCGAGGTGTTCGCCACGCGCAAGGTCGACCGGGTCCTCGCGAAGTAGCGCGGACCGACCAGCCGTGCCCAGCGAACGGATGCGACGGGTGGACGAGGCGGTGAGGGAGGTCCTCAGCGCCGCGGTCACGACCGACCTCAAGGACCCCAGGATCGGGTTCGTCACCGTCACCGACGTGAAGACGAGCCCGGACCTGCGCCACGCCCGCGTCTACGTGAGCGTGCTCGGGTCCGCGGACGAGCAGCAGGCCTCGCTGGCGGGCCTGCAGTCCGCGCACGGCTTCCTCCAGGCCGGGCTCGCGAAGAGCCTGCGGATGAAGCACACGCCCGCCCTGACGTTCATCCTCGACGACACCGCCGAGCGGGCGGCCCGCGTCGAGCGCCTCACCAGCGGGGGCGAGGCATGAGCGACTCCCGCGAGGCCGTCCTCGCGGAGATCCGGAGGCAGGACCGCTTCATCCTCGTCACCCACGAGCACCCCGACGGCGACGCCCTCGGCTCGCTCGTCGCGATGCACGAGATCCTCCTCGCGCTCGGGAAGGACTCGGTGATGTTCGTGGCCGCCGACGAGTTCCCCCTGCCCTACGAGTACCGCTTCTTCGTCTTCGACGGGCTCGTCTCGCAGGCGCCGCCGGACCTCGCCGAGCGCACGGTCATCTTCCTCGACTGCGGCAACATCGACCGCAACCCGCTCGACGAGGTCAAGGGCGAGGACGCGCGGATCGTCAACATCGACCATCACCACGACAACACGCGCTTCGGGACGATCGACCACGTCGTCGTCGACGCCTCGTGCACCGCGGAGATCGTCTGGGACCTCATGCGCGAGCTCGGCGTCAGCCCGACGCCGACGATCGCGGACGCCCTGTACGTCGGGCTCGTCACCGACACCGGCAAGTTCATGTACGAGAACACCGGCGAGCGCGCGCACGCGATGGCGGGCGAGCTCATCGCCGCCGGGGTGGACGTCAACGCGGTCTACCGGCGTCTGTACGAGGAGATGCCGTACTCGAAGCTCGAGCTCCTCGCGCTCGGCCTCGCGAACCTCTCGCGGCACGACGACGGGCGCCTGACGTTCACGATCCTCCACCGCGAGGACTTCCTCGCCGCCGAGGCGGAGGAGAGCTACGCCGAGGGCCTCATCGACCATCTGCGCTCCGTGCGCGGGACGAAGGTCGCGGCGGTCGCGCGCGAGCTCCTCGCCGGCGCGGACGACCCGTCCGGGGCGACCCGTCGCAAGAAGGTCTCGCTGCGGGCCACCGACGGCGAGGTCGACGTCTCCGTCATCGCCCGTGCGGGCGGCGGCGGTGGCCACCGGCAGGCGGCGGGCTTCACGACCGAGCTGGGCGACGACGAGCTCATCGCCTTCCTGCGGGAGCAGGTGGCCCTGCAGCTCGGGCCGCTCGCCCCGGTCTGAGCCGTCCCGGAGCGCGCCGTGGACCGGGTGCTGCTGATCGACAAGCCCGCCGGGCGGACCTCGCACGACCTCGTCGCCGAGGTGCGGCGCGGCGTCGGCGGACCGCGGAAGGGCCCCGGGGTCGTCCGGGTCGGCCACGCCGGCACGCTCGACCCCTTCGCAACCGGCCTGCTCCTCGTCCTCATCGGGCGGGCGACGAAGGCGCAGTCGCTCTTCATGGGGCTGCGCAAGACGTACGAGGTCACCGCACGGTTCGGGGCGGTGTCGTCGACCGGCGACACGGAGGGCGAGATCACCGAGACGGGTGTCCTCCCGTCCCGTCCGCTCGTCCTGCCGACCGGCCTCGTGCGCCAGCGCCCACCGGCCTACAGCGCGATCAAGATCGACGGCGAGCGCGCCTACGCCCGCGCCCGGCGCGGGGAGGAGGTCGAGATGCCCGAGCGCGAGGTGACCGTGTACCGCTTCGAGCCGCTCCCGCCGGCGGGCGGTAGCGGTCGGCCGGACGACGAGCCGGGGGCCGACGAGCGCTTCCTCATCGAGTGCTCCTCGGGGACGTACGTGCGGTCGCTCGTCGCCGACCTCGGCGACGCGTACTGCACGTCGCTGCGGCGGACGGCCATCGGGCCGTTCGACGTGACCGGGAGCGCCGATCACGGGACGGTGGAGACCGGCATCCCGCTGGGCGAGGCCCTCGGGCGGGTCCTGCCCGTCGTGCCGCTCGAGGGCGCCGAGGCGGGCCGTGCGGCCCACGGCGTCGCCGTCGCGGACCCGCGTCCGGACCCCGCCGGCGCCCGCGTCCTCATCGTCGACGCGGACGGACCCGTCGCGGTCGCCGAGCCCCGGCCGGGCGGCCTCCTCAAGCCCGTCGTCGGCTTCCGGAGCTGACGCTCGTCCGCCGGGCGGGCGGCGGGGCACGATCGAAGCCTCGTACCATCAGGACCCACCACCCCTCTATGACCGCCACGATCGTCCCGCTCCCGCAGATCAGCCCCCGGCCGCGCCGCGTCGCCGTCGGCTCCTTCGACGGCGTCCACCTCGGTCACCGCGCGGTGATCGAGGGCGCCGATGCCGTCCTGACCTTCGACCCGCACCCGATGAGCGTCATCTCGCCGTCGGCCGCGCCACGCCTGCTCACCACCCTCGCCCGCAAGGCGGAGCTCGTGGGGAATCTCGGGGTCGAGGAGCTCGTCGTCATCCCGTTCGACGACGCGTTCGCCCACGAGGGCGCACAGCAGTTCATCGACGAGGTGCTCGTCGGCGCGCTCGGCGCGACCCACGTCAGCGTCGGGGAGAACTTCCGCTTCGGTCACAAGGCGGTGGGGGACACCGACCTGCTGCACGCCGACAGCCGCTTCGAGACCCGTGTCGTGCCGCTGCTCGAGCTCGACGGGGAGATCATCAGCTCGAGCCACATCCGCGGCCTCATCGCCGGCGGGGCCATCGAGTACGCGGGCCAGCTGCTCGGCAACCCGTTCGTCGTCGACGGCATCGTGAGCCACGGCGAGAAGCGGGGCCGGACGCTCGGGTTCCCGACCGCGAACCTCGTCCCGGAGGACTCCTACGCGGTCCCCGCGCACGGCGTCTACGCCTGCCGCGCCCGCACCGCCGACGGCGTCTGGCACCCCGCCGCGACGTCGATCGGGGTCCGCCCGCAGTTCGTCACCGGGCTCGGGGAGCTCATCGAGGCGTTCCTCATCGACTTCACCGGGGACCTCTACGACGAGCCCCTCCGGATCGAGTTCCTCAAGCGCCTGCGGGGCGAGAAGCGTTTCGAGAGCGTCGACGCGCTGCTCGAGCAGATGGCACGAGACGTCGATGAGGCACGTGCCTTTGCTAGCCTTCCACGTCGCCCATGAGCACCCTTTCCGCAGAGCGCAAGCAAGAAATCGTCACGAAGTTCGGGGAGACCCCGCAGGACACCGGGAACACCCGCGTCCAGGTCGCGCTGCTCACCGCGCGCATCAACGACCTCACCGAGCACCTGCGCTCCAACAAGAAGGACCACCACTCGCGTCGTGGCCTCCTGATGCTCGTCGGCCAGCGCCGTCGCCTGCTGCGCTACTACGAGAAGTCGAACCTCGAGGGCTACCGCGCCCTCATCAAGGAGCTCGGCCTCCGCCGCTAGCCGTCGGCGCGCGGCGCCCGGCCCCGGACCCCAGGTCCGAGCGAGCCCGGCGCCCCGCCACCCGCTGCGGGCACTAGCCTGCCGCGCATGTCAATCATCGCCGCGGGGGAGACCGTCCCCGACTTCGTCCTGAAGACCGCCGACGGGGAGGACTTCACCCCCGCCGACCTCGAGGGGCAGACGACCGTCCTCGTCTTCTACCCCTTCGCGTTCAGCCCGGTCTGCACCGACCAGCTGCAGATCTACGACGAGGTGATCGACGAGTTCACCGCGAAGGGCGCCAAGGTCTACGGCGTCAGCACCGACGCGACCTGGTCGCAGGGCGCGTTCAAGGACAAGCTCGGCGTCTCGATCGAGCAGCTCTCCGACTTCGAGCCCAAGGGCGCGGCCTCGAAGGCGCTCGGCGCGTACTTCGAGCCGGCCGGCATGACGAACCGGGCGCTGCTCATCATCGGGCCGGACAAGGTCGTCAAGTGGTCCTACGTCGCCGACTCCCCGGGTGACCTTCCGGGCGTGGGCCTGCTGTTCGACAACCTCTGAATGTCGTGAAGGAGGGCCTCCCGGTGGCACGCTCCAGCGTGTCACCGAAAGAGCAACCACGAGGAGGCCCGCTCACATGTTGCATGCTGGATTGGATCTCAGCCGCAAGCGGCTGGACTATTGCCTGCTCGCCCCGGATGGCGAGCAGATCGAGGCCGGCGCGACGCCGCCGGACGCTGACGGGCTGCGCGGGTTCGCGCGCGGCGTAGAGACCCGGCATGGGCCGGTCCTAGTGCGGGCGGCGATCGAGTCGATGAACGGCGCCCGGTTTGTCCATGACGAGCTTGAGCGGCTCGGATGGGAGGTCGAGGTCGCCGACGCGCAGAAAGTCAAAGGCCTCGGCCCGTTGGCGTGCAAGACCGACCGGATCGACGCGTGGGTGCTCGCCGAGCTCTCACGGCGTGACCTGGTCCCCGCGGTGTGGCTTCCGGGCTTCGAGCAGCGCCAGGAACGCGAACGCGCGCGCTGGCGCCTGTTCTTGGTGCGCAAACGCAGCTCGCTGAAGCACCGCATCCACGCGCAGCTGCTCGCGTTCGGCCATACCTGCCCGGTGTCGGACCTGTTCGGCGCCCGCGGCCGCAAGCTCCTTGCGCGGCTCGAGTTCCCCGAGCCGTGGCACTCAGGGGTCCTCGCCGCGGTGCAGATGATCGACGAGCTCGACGCCGAGATCGCCGCGATCGACAAAGAGCTCAAAGCGCTCGGGGCCGATCACCGGTACATCCCGCTGCTGATGAGCGCCCCGGGGATCGCGTGGATCCTCGGGTACACGATCGCCGCGGAGATCGGCGACATCACCCGCTTCTCGAGCCCGAAGAAGCTCGTCGGCTACACCGGCCTGTGCCCACGCGTCTACCAGTCCGGCAACACCGACCGCCGCGGCCCCTTGACCCACGCCGGCCCGAAGTACCTGCGCTGGGCCTTGATGGAAGCCGCCGTTCACGCCTGCCGCCATCAGGTCTACGCCGCCCGCTACCAGGCCAACAAGAAGCGCCTGGGCAAACAGCGCGGCGCCAAGGTCGCCCAGGTCGACATCGCCCGCCGGCTCGCCGAGGCGATCTGGCACATGCTCACCCGCAACACCACCTTCGCTCCGGCAGGCGCCACGCGCGCTCTGGCCGCATAGACGGCCCTCTCTGAGATGCGCCACCGGAGCGATGCCCCTACAGCACCTGGTCCTCACACGATGAGGCGATAGAGAGTTGAGCCCCTGCTCCACGACCGACCCAGAGGACAACGACCCAGAACCCACACTTGACACCTCACCCTCCTTCATAGAGAGCGGCCGCGCGGCGGCCGGCGGCTCAGACCGCCGCCGGCCGCCCCGCGCGGAACTCGGCTCGGAGTCCGCGCGCAGCGCCCCTCAGACCGCCGCAGCCTCGCGTGCGCGGAACTCCGCGAGCAGCCGCGGGATCTCCGCCGCGCGGTAGTCGAAGATCGCCTCGACGTCGCGGCGGACCATGAGCCGGTTCGCGAGCTCGCCGAGCGGCCCGAAGGCGATGCCGTAGCGGACCGTGTCGGTCATGATCGTGCCGGGTCGGGTGGGGTCCGAGTCATCCGGCTCGAAGGTGTGGGTGTGGTGCCAGAGGGCGTACGGGCCCTTGATCTGCGTGTCGACGAAGGCGTGCGGCGGATCCCAGCGCTGGATGCTCGTGAGCCACGAGATGGGGACGCCGCGGAGCTTCAGCGCGTACTGGATGAGTGCGCCCGCGTAGAGGTCGATCGGGCGCGGCGTCACCACCCGGAAGCGCAGCAGCGGAGGGGTCAGCGCCTCGAGGTTGAAGGCGTCGGCGAAGAACGGGAAGACCTCGTCGGGGGTCCCGTCCAGGCGCTGCTCGCGGTGCAGGGTGTGGATGCGCATCACCGGTGGTACGGGCGTCTAGGCTGCCTTAGATGACCGACCTGCGCAGCGCCCCGGTCCCCCCGGTCGGTCCCGGCGACCACGTCCGGGGCCCAGACGGCGCGCCCGCGGTCGTCATGTACGCCGATTTCACCTGCCCCCGCTGCGCCCTCGCCTGGGAGCGGCTCGACGGCGCGGCGGTCCGGCTCGTCTTCCGCCACCTCGCGCTGAAGGCGAAGCACCCGCGCGCCGTCGCGCTCGCCTGCGCCGCGGAGGCCGCCGCGGCCCAGGGCGCCTTCTGGGCGTTCGCCGCCTCCGTCTACGCCGACCCCGGCCGCGTCGACGACCCGCACCTCTGGGCCCGCTGCGAGACGCTCGGCCTCGACGTCGAGCGCTTCCAGGCCGACCGGCGCGCGCCGGCCGCGACCTCCCGGGTGGCCGCCGACGTGCGGGCCGCTCTGCGTGCGGGCGCGACCGTCACGCCCACCTTCTTCGCCGCGACCGGCCCGCCGGGCGCCGCCGCGGAGGCCCATCCCGGGCCGCCCGACGCGCAGACCGTCGCCCGCTGGGCCGCCGGGCCGGGAATACCCGCAAACGGTTAGACTCGAGGGCACTTCCGATACGAGAAGCATCACCACGCTCACCAATCGGGTGAGCATGAAGGGAAAAACATATGAGTAATGACGCCGTGACCACGGTCACCGTCGAGATCGCCGGCTCGGAGATCACCTTCGAGACGGGGCGCATGGCCCGTCAGGCCTCCGGCGCCGTCGTCGTCACCCAGGGTGAGACGATGATCCTGTCGACCGCGACGGTCGGCCGCCTCAAGGACGCGGACTTCCTCCCGCTCACCGTCGACGTCGAGGAGCGGATGTACGCCGCGGGCAAGATCCCCGGCTCGTTCTTCAAGCGCGAGGGTCGCTCCGGCGAGAAGGGCACCCTCACCGCCCGCATGATCGACCGCCCGCTCCGTCCGCTCTTCCCGAAGACGTGGCGCTACGACACGCACCTCGTCACCGTGACGATGAGCGTCGACCACGAGCACCCCTACGACATCCTCGCGATGAACGGCGCCTCCGCGGCGCTCATGATCTCGCCGGTGCCGCTGCCGAACCCCGTCGGCGCGGTCCGCATCGGCAAGGTCGACGGCAACTTCGTCGTCAACCCGAACGAGCAGGACCTCCTCGACAACTGCGACATGGACCTCATCGTCGCGGGCACCGAGGAGGCCATCCTCATGGTCGAGTGCGGGGCGAACATCGTCTCCGAGGCCGAGATCCTCGACGCGCTCGACATCGCGCACGACGCGATCAAGAAGCTGTGCGCCGCGCAGCACGAGCTCGCCGCGAAGTGCGGCAAGCCGAAGATGGAGGTCTCGACGGCCGGCTCGGTCGACCAGGACCTCGTCGCGCAGATCCAGGCGTCCCACGGCGCCGCGCTCGAGGAGGCGACGTCGAACACCGACAAGCTCGAGCTCTACGCCGCGATCGACGCGGTCAAGGACGCGGTCGTCGCCCAGTACGCCGGCGATCCCGAGTCCGAGACCTACGGCGAGGCGGCCACCGCGGCCGGCAAGGCGTTCGACGCGGTCGAGAAGTCGACCATCCGTCAGCGGATCGCCGTCAAGAAGCAGCGTCCCGACGGCCGTGCGGAGACGCAGATCCGGCCGATCAGCATCGAGGTCGGCGTCGCCCCGCGCACGCACGGCTCCGCGCTCTTCACCCGTGGTGAGACCCAGGCCTTCTCCGTCGCCGCCCTCGGCACGCTGAAGGAGGAGATGCGTCTGGACACCCTCGGGCTCGAGACGAAGAAGTACTACTGGCACCACTACAACTTCCCGCCCTTCTCGGTGGGCGAGGCCGGCTTCATGCGCGGCCCGAAGCGGCGCGACATCGGTCACGGTGCGCTCGCCGAGCGGGCCCTCGTCCCGGTCATCCCGTCGATCGAGGACTTCCCGTACACGGTGCGCGTCGTCTCCGACATCTTCGAGTCCAACGGCTCGTCGTCGATGGCGTCGGTCTGCGGCTCCTCGCTGTCCCTGATGCAGGCGGGCGTCCCGATCGCCGCGCCGGTCGCGGGCATCGCGATGGGCCTCATCAAGGAGGGCGACGACTACGTGGTGCTCACCGACATCGCCGGCGTCGAGGACCACCTCGGCGACATGGACTTCAAGGTCGCCGGCACCGCCGAGGGCATCACCGCCCTCCAGATGGACATCAAGATCACGGGCGTGACCTTCGAGATCATGAAGGACGCGCTCGAGCAGGCGAAGGCCGCCCGCCTGGACATCCTCGGCCAGATGACCGCGGTCATCGCGGCGCCGAACGAGGAGCTCTCCGAGCACGCCCCGCGCATCTCGAAGATCAAGATCGACCAGTCCCAGATCGGCCTGCTCATCGGCAAGGGCGGCGAGACGATCCGTGGCCTCTGCGAGGAGTTCGAGTCGCAGATCGACGTCAACGACGACGGTCAGGTCCTCATCTACTCCGCGAACGGCGCCCTCGCCGACGCCCTCACCGAGCGCATCCGCTCGATGATGAAGGAGGTCGAGGTCGGCGACGAGTTCAACGGCGCGAAGGTCGTCAAGACGACGACGTTCGGCGCGTTCGTCGAGCTCGCCAAGGGCACCGACGGCCTGCTGCACATCTCGAACGTGTCGCCCGGCAAGCGCGTCGACACCGTCGAGGAGGTCCTCAACCGCGGCGACGAGATCAACGTCCGCGTCGTCGAGGTGGACCGCGAGCGCGGCCGTATCGGCCTGCGCATGGCCGACGACCCGGACGTCGCGGGCAAGACCGTCGAGGAGCTCGCGTCGGTCGGCTCCGGCGGCGGCGGTGGGGGCGGCGGCGACCGCGGTCCCCGTGGCCCGCGCGGCCCCCGCGAGGGTGGCCGTGAGGGTGGCGGCCGCGATCGCGACCGTGGCCCGCGTGGCTCCGGCCGCCCGCGTCACCGCTCCGGCGGCGACGAGGGCTGAGTCCGCGGTGCTGACCGAGCACCGCATCACCGAGCTGGACTCGGGGCTGCGGATCGTGACGGAGGCCATGCCCTCCGTCCGGTCCGCCGCCCTGGGTGTCTTCATCGGGGTCGGGAGTGCCGCCGAGTCGCACGACGAGGCGGGGCTCTCGCACCTCATCGAGCACATGCTCTTCCGCGGCACGCCGCGCTACGCGTCCCTCGAGATCGACCAGATCTTCGACGCGATGGGGGCGGAGCTCAACGCCGGGACGGGCAAGGAGTCGACGTCCGTGTACACCCGCGTCCTGGACCGGCACCTCGACCGGGCCTTCGACGTCGTCGCCGACATGGTCTGGCGGCCGACGTTCGACGCGGGCGAGCTCGACGCCGAGCGCGAGATCGTCCTCGAGGAGATCGCGATGTACGAGGACGACCCGCAGGACAAGGTCTTCGACGTCCTCGGCGACGCGGTCTTCGGCGACCACCCGCTGGGCCGGGCGATCATCGGCCGCGCCGAGGTCGTCGCCGGGACGCCCGCCGCGGGCCTCGCGGCGTTCCACGGGGCGCGCTATGTGCCGGGGAACGTCGTCGTCGCGGCCGCCGGCTCGATCGACCACGACGCGCTCGTCGCGATGGTCGGTGACACCGCGCCCGCTGCGGGCGCCGCCGCGCCGCCGGATGTCCACACGGTCGTCGAGCTCAAGCAGCGCTCGAAGTTCGTCCGCAAGGACACCGAGCAGTACCACGTGTGCCTCGGCGCTCCCGGCCTGAAGCGCGACGACGACCGCCGCTTCGCGCTGCGCATCCTCGACAACGTCCTCGGCGGGACCTCGTCGTCGCGGCTCTTCGTCGAGATCCGCGAGAAGCGCGGCCTGGCCTACGCCGTCTACTCCTTCTCCGCCCAGTACGCGACGACCGGCCAGGTCGGGCTGTACGTCGGCACGCGCCCGGACAACGTCGGGACCGCCATGGGCATCGTGAACGTCGAGCTCGAGAAGCTCCGCCAGGACGGCATCAGCGCCGACGAGCTCGAGCGCTCGAAGGACAACGTCAAGGGGCGCATCCTGCTCTCGCTCGAGTCGACGGTAGCTCGCATGAACCGCCTCGGTGCCTCGGTGCTCGCGGGTATGCCCCTCATGAGCGTCGACGAGCTCGAGGAGCGGATCGACGCCGTCTCGCTCGATGACGTCCTCGCCCTCGCCCGGGAGCTGTACGCCCCCGAGCGCCTGTCGGTCGCCGGCATCGGCGCCGATGAGGCGGTCTTCGACAAGGCGCTGGCGGCCTGATGGCCGGCGACGGCGTCATCCGCGTCGGGGTCGCCGGCGCCGCGGGCCGCATGGGCCTGTCGGTGTGCGCGGCCGTCGAGGCGGCCGACGGGCTCGTCCTCGCCGGGCAGGCCGACCCGGCGCTCGGGGCGACGCTCGAGCAGATCCTCGGCGACGTCGACGTCGTCGTCGACTTCACCCGGCCCGACACCGCGCAGGCGAACGCGGAGGCCTGTCTCGCCGCCGGCGTCCACGTCGTCATCGGGACCTCCGGCTTCGACCAGGACGCGGTCGCCGCGGCCGCCGCCGCGTCGAAGGACGGCGCCCGCGCGTTCTTCGCCCCGAACTTCGCGATCGGCGCCGTCCTCATGATGCGCTTCGCCGCCGAGGCCTCGCAGCACATGAAGAAGGCCGAGATCATCGAGCTGCACCACGACCAGAAGCTCGACGCGCCCAGCGGCACCGCCGCCCGGACCGCGTCGATGATGGCGGGCGACGTCCCCATCCACTCGGTCCGCCTGCCGGGCCTCGTCGCCCACCAGGAGGTCATCCTCGGCGGGCTCGGGGAGACGCTGACCATCCGTCACGACTCCCTCAGCCGCGAGTCGTTCATGCCGGGTGTCGTGCTCGCCGTGCGCCGGGTCGCGGACCAGTCCGAGCCGTTCGTCGTCGGCCTCGAGCACGTGCTGTTCCCCTCGGCCTGAGGCCGGCCCGCCCGTGGCGACGATCACCCGCCGCGCCACCGTTGCCGACGCCAGGGCGATCGCCGCCCTGCAGGGCCGGGCGTTCTGGCGCAACTACGCCGACCTCGTCGACGCGTCGCTGCTCGGTGAGGCGGACGAGGAGACCCGCGCCGCCGAGTGGGTGGCGCGCCTGTCGTTCGCGCCGGGGGAGACGTTCGTCGCCGACGTGGCGGGTGCCGTCCGCGGGGTCGTGACGATCGGGCCGTCGAGCGAGGACGCCGACGTCGCCGGCGCGTTCGGCACGGGGGAGGTCGCCTCGCTCTACGTCGACCCGCCCGCCCAGGGGGCCGGCCTGGGCACCGCCCTCGCGACCGAGGCCGACCAGGCGCTGCGGGCGGCTGGCCACGCCGCCGCCACGCTGCGGGTGCTCGAGGGCAATGAACACGCGCGGACGTTCTACGAGCGCCGCGGCTGGACGCTCGTCCCGGGCCGCGGCACCCCGCACCCGTGGGGCACCCACGTCCTCTACCGGCGGGAGCTGTGACCGCGTTCGAGGTCCCGCCGGTCCCCACCGTCGCGGTCACGAACCACGCCGCGGAGCGCTTCCGGCAGCGCGTCGGCTCGCGCACCGGCGAGGTCGACGTCAAGAGCGAGATCGCCGGGCGCGTCGCGAGGGCCTGGGCCGCCGGCCGCGTGGACGACGAGGCACCGCCCGGCGCCACCGGCGCCCGCGGTTCCCTCTACGTCCGCTGCCTCGTCGACCGCGCGGTCGTCTACGTCTGCCGCTACGACCGCGCCGGCCGCGAGGCCCTCGTCATCACGTTGTGGGAGGGCGAGGGCGGAGTCGCCCCGCCCCGGGTCGGCCGGAGGTTCACCAACGCGCTGAAGGACTCGGACGCGGCGGTCGAGCAGCCAGGACGGTGGGCGGAGGACCGGCGGGAGTAGGGGACGGGCGGCGGGCCGGGGGTGCTGGGGGCGGGGCGGGCCAGGGATGCTGCTGCGGGGCGGGGATGCTGCGACGGGGCGGGGATGCTGCGGGCGGGGCGGGCGCGGTGATCGGGGCGGGGGCGGGCGCGGTGGACGCTTCCGCGGACGCGGGCGTCATGTCGCGCTTCAGCGGAACCGCCTGACGGTGCTTCGGCTTCGGGTGGTGGCGCGGGCGTGGCGGCGCGAGTGCGAGTGGGGTGGTCGGGGTGCGGGCGCCTACAGCGAGCTGGATACGGCGGTGTGGAGTGCCGCGGCGCTTCGGCGCGAGGTGTGTCCCCGGGCGCCGCTGAGCCGGGGGGGCTTCCCGCGCGAGGTGTGTCCCCGGGCGCCGCTGAGCCGGGGGGGCTTCCCGCGCGAGGTGTGTCCTCCCAGCCGGACTGAACCCGCCTGGCCGGACGCACCTCCCCTCGAACCCTCCCGGCGCCGGGCAGCGTGCGGCCCGGAAGGGGATATTCCCCGTCCAGGCCACACGCCGCCCCGCAGTGCGCCCGACCAGACGCGCACGCCGGCACCACCACGACGCCCATCCGCCGTAACCAGCGCCGCCTTACACGCCCGCACCCCGCCGGCCTGAACCCGCCTGGCCGGACGCACCTCCCCTCGAACCCTCCCGGCGCCGGGCAGCGTGCGGCCCGGAAGGGGATATTCCCCGTCCAGACCACACGCCGCCCCGCAGAGCGCCCGACCAGTCGCGCACGCCGGCACCACCACCGCACCCCGGCCGCCGTAACCAGCCCCGCCGTACACGCCCGCACCCCGCCGGCCCCGATCGCGTGAGCGTCGCCCACGTCAGCGTCCCGGCCAGAACCCGCCGGGACCTTCCGGGACACGCCCGAACCCGCCGGAGCCTCACCTACCCCAGCAACCCCGCCAGCCGCGTGTACCGCGTGCCCGCGTCCCGCCGCCCGAGCGCGATGCCCAGCGCCGCGGTGTCGCCGACGAACACGGCCGCGCGCTCGGCCCGCGTGAGCGCGGTGTAGACGAGGTTGCGGGTGAGCATCACGTGGTGACCACGGAAGAGCGGGACGACGACGACCGGCATCTGCGAGCCCTGGGACTTGTGGATCGAGATCGCATGGCCGAGGCGGAGCGTCGCGCAGTCCTTCACCGGCAGGCGCAGCGTGCGGCCGTCGTCGCAGGCGAGGATCGCTGCGTCGCGGTCGTCGTCGTAGGACACGACGACCGCGAGCTCGCCGTTCATGAGCTCGTGCTCGTGGTCGTTCTTCGTCTGGATGACCCGGTCGCCCACGCGCAGCGGCGTCCCGGAGACGACCTGACCGTCGGGGTTGCGCCGCTCGCGCAGCGCGCTGTTGAAGGCGTCGATCCCGACCGGGCCCTTGTGCATGGGCGCGAGGACCTGGACGTCGGTCTCCCGCTCGAGCCCGTAGTGGGCCGGCAGGCGGGTCGCGGCGAGCTCGACGATCTCGGCGAAGATCGCCGACGCGTCCGGCCGGGAGATGAGGAAGAAGTCGTGGATGTCGCCCTCGCCCGGCCGCGTCGGCGGGTGCTCGCCGTGGTTGATCGCGTGGGCGGCCCGGACGATCATCGAGCGCGCCGCCTGACGGAAGATCTCGGTGAGCCGGACGGTCGGGACGGCGCCCGAGTCGATGAGGTCCTCCAGGACCCGGCCGGGCCCGACCGGTGCGAGCTGGTCGACGTCCCCGACGAGCAGGACATGGGTGCGGGGGCCGACCGCGTCGAGCAGGGACTCCGCGAGCCGGACGGACAGCATCGACGCCTCGTCGACGATCAGGACGTCGGCGCCGTCGATCGGGTGGGTGCGGTCGCGGGTGAAGCCCTCGCCGGGGATCCACTCGAGCAGCCGGTGGATCGTCGTCGCGTCGACCCCGGTCGTCTCCGTCAGGCGCCGCGCCGCCTTGCCCGTCGGCGCGCAGAGGCGCACCGAGCGCCCCTTCCCCCGCAGGACGTCGACGACCGTCCCCATCGACGCGGTCTTGCCCGTGCCCGGCCCGCCGGTGAGGATCGAGAGGCGGCCCTCCAGGACGTGGTCGACGACCGCCCACTGCGCGTCGGTCGGGACGAACGCCCCGCCCGCGGGCCGCTCGACCTCGCCGAGGGTGAAGGCCGCGTCCGCGTCGAGCAGCTCGCGGACCTTGCGCGCGAGCGCCCGCTCGGTCGCGTACATCGACGCCTCGGCGACGCGGCCCTCCTCGAGGACGACACGGCCCGCCGCGGCCAGGAACGCGAGGCGGTCCTCGACCGGGGCCTCGTCGCCCAGCAGACGGCGCGCCCGTACGAGCAGCTCGCCGCGGGGGAGATGGCAGTGGCCGTCGAGCTCGGCCTGCTGCAGGGTGTGGACGAGCCCGGCGTCCAGGCGCCCCGGGCTGTCGGCCCCGACCCCGAGCGCCCGGGCGAGCGCGTCCGCCGTCGCGAAGCCGATCCCGTCGACCTCGGTGAGGGAGTACGGGTCGCGCTGGAGCTGGACGATCGCGTCGTTGCCGAGCGTCCGGTAGATCCGCGCCGCGACCGCCGCCGGGACGCCGTGCTGCTCGAGGAACAGCCGCACCGCGCGCAGTGCGCCCTGCGTCTCCCACGAGCGGACGGCGGCGCCGAGCTTCGCCGGCCCGATGCCGGGGACGGCCCGCAGCCGCCGCTCGGGGTCGGCGTCGATGACGCCGAGCACCTCGTCGCCGTGCTTCTCGAGCAGCCACGCGGCCCCCTTCGGCCCGACGTGCTTGATCGACGCGAGGTACGCGATGAGGGCGGCATCGCCGACCGGCTCGGCGATGAGCACCTTGTCGACGACGAACTGCCAGCCGTGCTTGGCGTGCCGCTGCCACGCACCGCCGAGCGTCGCGCGCTCACCGATCTGCACGTGGCCGAGCGCGCCCTTGACGGTCACCTCCTCGCCCTCGTCGGTGAGCACGCCGAGGATCGCGAAATCACCGTCCTCCGCCCGCCAGCGGGAGGTCACGATCTCCGCGGTCAGCTCGCGCTGCTCGGTGTCGGGGGCGACGGTCATCTGCCGTCAGCGTACGGCCGCGACCAGCCGGATCGGGCCCCGGGGCGCCCCGAAGTCGCAGAATCGGCGCACCTTCCGGACACACCGGACACAGGTCGGGCGGGGGATGCGGGCGCGACCTTGGGATACTGGACCGGCCATGCCGCAGCTCGGAGCCATCATCACCGCCATCGTCACCCCGTTCGACGCGCAGGGCGCGGTCGACGAGGACGCGTTCGTCGCCCTCATGGGCCACCTCGCCGCCAACGGCACCGACGGCTTCGTCGTCTGCGGCACGACGGGCGAGGCGAGCACCCTCGACGACGACGAGCACCTCGGCGTCATCGAGCTCGCCGTCCGCAACAAGCCCGAGGGCACGACGGTCATCGGCGGCGTCGGCGCGAACGACACCCGCCACGCGATCAAGCTCACGAGCCGCGCCTGCGAGCTCGGGGTCGACGCGCTGCTGTCCGTCAACCCGTATTACAACCGGCCCAACCGCCGGGGGATCGTCGCGCACTTCACGGAGGTCTCCAAGGCCGCCGACCGCCCGATCATCCTCTACAACATCCCCGGCCGCACCGGCTCGGACATGCCGAACGACCTCCTCGCCGAGCTCGCGCAGCTCGACCACGTCGAAGGCGTGAAGCAGGCGAACAACGACAACCTCGCGCTCGTCGACGGCCTCGCGCTGTACGCCGGGAACGACGAGGTGCTCGCGCGCACGCTCGACATGGGAGGCGCCGGGGGCATCCTCACCGCCAGCCACGTCGTCGGCCCCGCGATGCACCGCATGGTGGACGAGCCCGATCAGCGGGCCGCCATCGACCAGGACCTTCAGGACGTCTACGCCGCTCTCGGCGTGGGCCCCGCAGCCATGACCATCAAGGCAGCGCTCAACCTCCTCGGCCACCGCGCCGGGGTTCCGCGCCTGCCGTACGTCGAGGCCGACGCCGAGGAGATCGCCGTCATCCGCGCGATGCTCGTGCGGCACGGCCTCATGGAGACTTAGAACCCACATGAGCACCCCCACCCTTCGCGTCCTGCCGCTCGGCGGCCTGGGCGAGATCGGCAAGAACATGACGGTCGTCGAGCTCGACGACCGCATCATCATCGTCGACGTCGGCCTGCGCTTCCCCACCGCGGAGATGGTCGGCATCGACCTCGTCCTTCCGGACTTCTCCTACCTCCGGGACCGCATCGACGACATCGAGGCGATCGTCGTCACCCACGGGCACGAGGATCACCTCGGCGCCCTCCCGTGGATCCTGCGCGACCTCAAGACGCAGGACATCCCGATCTACGGCGGCCCACTCACCATGGCGATGGCCCGCTCGAAGCTCGACGAGCACCGCCTCCGCGACGTCGAGTGCATCGACACGAAGGACGGCGAGCGCTACCAGATCGGTCCGTTCGAGCTCGAGATGGTCCACATGACCCACTCGATCCCGGACGCGAGCGCCGTCGTCCTGCGCAACGCCGCGGGCACGGTCCTCTTCACGGGCGACTACAAGTTCGACCAGACCCCGGTCGACGGCAACCCGGCCGACATCGCCCGCCTCGCGGAGATCGGCAAGGAGGGCGTCACGCTCCTCTGCGGCGACTCGACGAACGTCGACCGCGCCGGCTGGTCGCTCAGCGAGTCCGTGGCCGGGCCGCACCTCGAGGAGGTCTTCTCGCGCTGCGACGGCCGCATCATCGTGACGTGCTTCGCGTCGAACATCCACCGCGTCCAGCAGGTCGTCGACGCCGCCGCCGCGCTGAACCGCAAGGTCGCGCTCATCGGCCGGTCGATGAAGAAGAACACGAACATCGGCAAGTCGCTCGGCCACATCGACCTGCCCGACGGCATCCAGATCCAGCCGCGCGAGATCGACCAGTTCCCCGACCACAAGGTCGTCGTCGTCTCCACCGGGTCCCAGGGCGAGCCGCTCAGCGCGCTGCGCCGGATGGCCTACAAGGACCACCATCAGGTGCAGCTGAAGAAGGGCGACACGATCGTCTTCAGCGCGACGCCGATCCCCGGCAACGAGCGCGCGGTCAACGAGACCGTCGACCGCCTCTACGAGATGGGCTGCACGGTCATCACGACGAAGGACGCGCCGATCCACGCCTCGGGCCACGGCTACGCGGAGGAGGTCAAGCTCATGCTGAACCTCACGAAGCCGACGTACGTCATGCCCTTCCACGGCGACCACAAGCGCATCCAGATGCACGCGGACCTCGCCGAGGCCGTCGGGGTCCCCGCGGCGAACATCTTCAAGGGCGAGAACGGCAAGCCCCTGCAGATCGACGGCAAAGGCGCGCGGTTCGTCGACAAGGTCCAGTCCGGCGTCATCTACGTCGACGGCGTCGACCTGGGGGAGGAGGCGGACGCGGCCCTCCGCGACCGGCGCATGCTCGCGGGCGACGGCATCTTCGTCGTCGTCGCGACGATCTCCGAGCAGACGGGCGAGTCGGTCGCCGACCCGGAGGTCATCTTCCGCGGCGTGCCGTACTCGGTCGACGAGGAGCAGCTCATCGACGAGATCCGCGACGGCGTCGACGCCTCGCTCATCCAGGCGGCGAAGGACGGGGTCCACGACCTCGACGCGCTGCAGTCGATCCTCCACGACGACCTCGCCGCGCTCGTCTTCAAGAAGCTCAAGCGCCGCCCGATGGTCATGCCCGTGGTGGTGGAGGTCTGAGCCGCACGGACCTCTGGGCGCGGGCGCAGCACGGCTGGCCCGCGCGCTACCCGCTGGTCCAGTTCCCGAACGCGCCCCTCATCGTCTCGCTGCTCGCGTCGCTCGTCCACGGCGCGACGAGCGGGCGGGCGGCGGAGTGGGCCTGGGCGGTGTCCCGGGTCGCGCTGGCGATCTGGGCCTACGAGGAGCTGGCCCGCGGCACAAACGCCTTCCGGCGGGTGCTCGGCGCCGTGGTGCTCGTCCTCGTCGCGAAGGGCCTCGCCGACCGCGCGTAGCCGCTCAGGCGCGGGTGCGCTCGGCCGCGTCGGCCGGCACCGCGCTCGCGAGCAGCGGGAGCGTGACGACGAAGCGCGCGCCGACGCCGTCCAGCGGCGGGGCGAGACGGACCTCGCCGCCGTGGCCCTCGGCGACCGCCTTGACGATCGCGAGGCCGAGCCCGGACGAGCCGCCGCCGTCGCCCGCGCCGCGGACGAAGCGCTCGAAGACCCGGTCGGTGAGGTCATCCGGGACACCGGGACCGTCGTCCTCGACGGCGAGGATCGCGTCCGTCCCCTCGCGCGTGACGCTCACCTCGACGCGGGTGCCCGGCGGGGTGAAGCGCAGGGCGTTCTCCATGAGGTTTAGGGCGACGCGGTGCAGGTCGTCCCGGACGCCGTAGACAGGGACGCTCTGATCGAGGTCCAGCGCGAAGGCGTGCTCGCCGGCGATCGACTGCAGCTCGCCGGCGGCGTCGCGGGCGACCTCGGCGAGGTCGACGGTCGTCCGCGTCGCCTCGCGGCCGGCGTCGGCCCGGGCGAGCAGGAGGAGGTCGGCGACGAGCCGCCGCATGCGCTGCGAGGAGCGCAGGGCGCTGCGGGCGGCGTCCCCGGCGTCGCCGTCGAGGATCTCGCTGAGGAGCTCGAGGTTCGCGAGGACGCTCGTCAGCGGCGTGCGGAGCTCGTGCGACGCGTCGGCGACGAACGCGCGCTGACGGGTGAGCATCTGGCTCGTCTCCGCGCGCGAGGCCTCCAGGGCCCGGAGCATCTCGTCGAGCGTCGTGGCGAGCTCGGCGACCTCGTCGTCGGCGTCCGGCACGGGGACGCGTGAGTTCGGGTCCCGGGTGCGCGCGATCTCGCGGGTCGCCGCCGTCAGGTCCGCGATCGGCTTCATCGCCCGCCGCGCGAGCATCGATCCGCCGGCGAGGGCGACCGCGGTCCCCCCGAGCACCCCGAAGAGGAGGAAGAAACGGACGCGCCCGATCGTCGCGTCGAGGTCCGAGAGGCGCCGGCCGTACTGGAGGTAGACCTGACCGACGCGCTGGCCGCCGGGGACGAACAACGGGACGAGCTTCGTCGCGACGCGGTAGCGACCGACGGTGCTGAGCCCCTCGTCGGACGGCGTCCCGAGGTCGGCAGCGTTCCGCGACGCCTTCAGCGTGCGGAAGCCGAGCCCGAGGATCCGGATGCTCGCGTTGTTCGCCGCCGCCGCGACCGTGAGGTCCGGGTTGACCTCGATGTGGCTGCGGCTGGCGTTGATGTTGATCTTCAGCGAGCCCGAGAGGTTGTTCGCCGTCACCTGCAGCTGGTTGTTGAAGTCGCTGCGGATGCGGCGCGTCGTGAGCTCGCCGACGACCGTCGCGAAGACCGACAGGATCACGAAGGTCAGCAGTGCGGAGATGCCCGCGAGCCGCCACCGGATCGGGTACCGCTCAAGCACGGAGCACGTAACCCGCGCCGCGGATCGTGTGCAGCAGTCGTGCCTCGCCGCCCGCCTCGAGCTTGCGCCGCAGGTTGCTCACGAAGACCTCGATCGTGTTCGTCGTCGCGAACGGGTCGTAGCCCCAGACCTCCTCCAGCAGGCGCTGGCGCGGCACGACGATGCGCTCGTTGCGCATGAGGTACTCCAGGAGCTCGAACTCACGCTGGGTGAGCTCGACGTCGCGTTCGCCGCGCTTGACCTCGTGGGTGTCCGGGTTGAGGGACAGGTCGGCGACGACGACGGAGGCGCTGCCGCGGGGGGGACGGCGGCGCAGGAGCGCGCGCATACGGGCGAGGAGCTCCTGGCGCTCGAACGGCTTGACGAGGTAGTCGTCGGCCCCGGCGTCGAGGCCCTCGACCCGCGCGTCGAGCGCGTCGCGGGCGGTGAGCATGAGGATCGGGACGTCGTCGCCGGACCGCAGGCGCCGCGCGACCTCCATCCCGTCGACCTTGGGGAGGCCGAGATCGAGGATGACGAGGTCGGGGACGTACGAGCTCGCGGTGTCGAGCGCCGCCTGGCCGTCGGAGGCGATCTTCACCTCGTAGCCCTCCAGGCGCAGCGAGCGCTGGAGCGCCTGCGCGATGTCGGCGTCGTCCTCGACGACCAGCACTCGCGCAGCCCGATCGGTGTCCGTCATACCGCGGAACTGTAGAAGCGCCGTATCAAGGGCGCTTCAAGGGGCGCGCTCGGGGCGGCCGCCGGCTCCGTCACCGGCGGCGGGACCCTGTCGGCCGCGCGGCTGCCGCCGCGCTCCACCTGGGCCGGTTCGCAAGCCCGTCCGGCGAATGAACGCACGCGTTCACACGACTCGGTCACCCGCCGAGCCGGGCAGGGTCCGGCGCCCCGACGTCGAACGGAGGGCGGAAGCCAATGCCTCCTGCCCGCAAGACGTCATCGCCCACGCGCAAGCCCGCGGCCAAGCCCGCCGCCCGTACCCGGGGGGCGGCGCCGCCGCGTGCCCGGGCTCACCGCTCGAACGCGGCATGGGCGCCGCGCCTGCCGCTGCTCGAGCAGCACCACGTGGACCTCATCGGGCTCGGCCTCGTCGCGGCCGGCATCTTCCTCGCCTTCCCGCTCTACCTCGGCTGGGACGGGGGCGCCGCCGGGGGTGGCCTCGTCGACGCCCTCGCCTGGATTGCCGGGGAGCTGCGCTACGGCGCGCCGGTCCTCCTCGTCGCCTGCGGCGCGCTGCTCGTCCTGTCGCCGGTCCTGCCGACGATGCGCCCGTTCCGCGCGGGCGCCTTCTGCCTGGTCACCGCGCTGCTGCTCGGCCTCAGCGCCGGGACGCTCGGCCTCGGCCCGTCCGGCGCCCACGGCGCGTTCTGGGTCCGGTCGACGTTCGAGCCCCGTGGCGGCATCACCGGGGAGGCGATCTTCTGGGTCACGCACACGCTGCTCGGGACGATCGGCAGCCACATCGTCTGCGTCTTCCTCCTCACCGCCGGCGTGCTGCTGCTCACCGGCGCGTCGATCGCCGGGGTCCTGCGCGCCACCGCGACCGTCGCCGCCGACGCGACCGGCGTCCTGCGCACCGTGGCGCCGGCGACGCGCCGCGAGCCCGATCACACGGGGGGCGGCGGCCCCGCCCGGGACCCGTGGGGCGACGAGGAGTTCCCCACCGAGAGCCCGTTCGCCGGCGAGGAGCCCGTGAAGGCCACCCGCGCCCGCGCGAAGAAGGTCACGCCGCCGGACGCCGCGGAGGTCGACGTCATCATCCGGCCCGCCGAGCGCACGACCCAGCTGGACGGCGCCGTGCGCTACCCCGACCTCTTCGGCGACGAGCCGATGCCGGTCCTGCGCGGGCGTCCCGCGACGCCGCCGGAGCCTCCGCCGGCCGTGCCCGCGCCCTCCGACGAGGTGATGGACGTCCTCGACGACCCGTTCGAGGACGCCCCGGTGCCGCCGCCACCGGTCCGCGTGCGCCCGAAGCCCGCGCCCGCCGCCGTGGCCCCGGAGGACGACGAGGACCGCGCCCCGGTCGACCCCCTCCACGAGGACCCGACCGCGGTCGTGCCGATCGGCGAGCAGGCCCGCCTGCCGCTGGGCGAGGGCGAGATCGAGTGGACGCGCCCCGGCGCGGCGCTCCTGACGCGCTCGGCGCCCGACCAGCAGCGCCCCGACCTCCGCGGCCAGGAGGCGACGGCGCAACGGCTCATCGAGGCGCTCGCGCACTTCAACGTCGAGGCGAAGGTCATCGGCACCGTCTCGGGCCCGCACATCACCCGCTACGAGCTGAAGCTCGCGCCCGGCATCAAGATGTCGAAGGTCGCGCAGATGAAGGACGACCTCGCGTACGCGCTGGCCGCGACCGAGATCCGCATCCTCGCGCCGATCCCGGGCAAGACCGCCGTCGGCGTCGAGGTCCCGAACGTCAACCGCCAGATGGTCACGCTCGGCGACGTCTACGGCCCGCCGCCGAAGGGCTCCTCGCCGCTCACCGTGTGGCTCGGCAAGGACGTCAGCGGCGCCTCGATCCACGCGGACCTCGCGAAGATGCCCCACCTGCTCGTCGCGGGCACGACCGGCGCCGGCAAGTCCGGCTGCATCAACGCGATGCTCTCGTCGATCCTCCTGCGCGCGACGCCGGAGGAGGTCCGGCTCATCCTCGTCGACCCCAAGCAGGTCGAGCTCAACCACTACGAGGCTGTCCCGCACCTCCTCACGCCGGTCATCACCTCGCCCCGGTCGGCGGCGAACGCGCTGCAGAACCTCGTCCGCGAGATGGAGTGGCGCTACGGGATCATGTCGATGGCCCGCACGCGCTCGCTGCCGGAGCTCAACAAGTACCGCCTGGAGAACGAGCAGGACCCGCTCCCGTACATCCTCTGCGTCATCGACGAGCTCGCCGACCTCATGATGGTCGCGCCGGGCGACGTGGAGGACTCGATCATCCGCATCGCGCAGAAGGCCCGCGCGGTCGGCATCCACCTCGTGCTCGCGACGCAGTCCCCGCGCGTGGACGTCATCACCGGCATGATCAAGGCGAACGTCCCCTCGCGGATCGCGTTCAGCGTCTCGAGCCAGACCGACTCGCGCGTCATCCTCGACCAGAACGGCGCCGAGTCGCTGCTCGGCATGGGGGACATGCTCTTCAGCGCCGTCGGCTCCTCGAAGCTCCACCGCATCCAGGGTGCGTACATCGACGAGCCGCAGATCGCGAAGCTCACCGAGTTCTGGGCCGAGCAGGGCGAGCCCGAGATCCGGGAGGACCTGCTCGCCGAGGTCGTCGCCGAGGAGCCCGAGAAGAAGACCGACGACGACGGCTTCGACCCCGACGAGGATCCGCTGCTCGGGGAGGCGATCGCGCTCGTCGTCGAGATGGGGACGGCGTCGACCTCGATGCTCCAGCGCCGTCTGCGCCTCGGATACACCCGCGCGGGCCGGCTCGTCGACATGCTCGAGCGCCGCGGGATCATCTCTGGCTACGAGGGCTCCAAGCCGCGCACGGTGCTCGTCAGCGCCGGCGATCTGCCCCGGGTCCTCGCCGCGCTCGCCGAGGGTGGCGGAGGCGGGGAGGCCGACGGGGCGGACGCCGCGGCCGAGCCGCCGGACACCGTCCTGCCCGAGCGGCCGGACCCCGTCGAGATCCTCGACACCTGATGGCCGCGCGTCCCGGCCCGCCCCGCCGATAGCCTCTGCGTCGGATGCCGGAGATCGGACCCACGCTTCGGGAAGCGCGCATGCGCGCGCGGATCGACATCTCGGAGATCGAATCCGAGACGAAGATCCGCGCGAAGTACCTGCGCGCGCTCGAGAACGAGGAGTGGAACCTGCTCCCGGGCCCGACCTACGTCAAGACCTTCCTGCGGACGTACGCCGAGGCGCTCGGCCTCGACGCGAAGCTCCTCGTCGAGGAGTACAAGCTCCGCCACGAGCGCCTGTCCGACCACGAGCTCGCGCGGCCCATCGGCCCGACCCGCGCGACGAGCGGCGGCCGCGGCCGCGGGCCCACGCCGCCCGTGCTGCCGCGCTCCTACCTCGTCGCCGGCGTCCTGCTCGCGCTCTGCGTCGTCATCTTCATCCTCAGCCGCGTCGGGGGGAAGGACCACAAGAGCAGCTCGACCCCGGCGACCGCGGGGACGCCCGCGACGACGACCACCGCCGCCCGGACGACCGCGAAGCCGGCGGCCACGACGAAGCGGAAGGCGAAGCCCGCCTCGAAGCTCATCAGGCTGAAGATCGTCCCGACGGGCACCGTCTACGCCTGCCTCGCCGCCAAGGGGCAGCCCGGTGCGCGCATCAACGGCGCGACGCTCACGCCGTCGACCCCGCCGAAGACCTTCAAGTCGAGCCGCTTCCGCCTCGTCCTCGGCAACGAGAACGCCGAGCTGCGCGTGAACGGGAAGCGGAAGGCGTTCCCGAAGGACGCGGTCACGACGAGCGGCGTCTTCGTCCAGATCACGAAGAAGGGGCTGAGCGCCCTGCCGAAGGCGCTGCGCCCGGGGTGCACCGGCTGATGGCCGCCCGCGCCGGCATCGTCGTCACGGGGACCGAGGTCCTCACCGGCCGCGTGGCGGACCGCAACGGCCCGTGGGTCGTCGAGCAGCTGCGGGAGCTCGGCGTCGACGTCGCCCACATCGCCGTCGTCGGGGACCGGTCCGCGGACATGACCGCGGCGCTCGGGTTCTTCGCCTCCGAGGGCATGGACCTCATCGTCACGAGCGGCGGCCTCGGGCCGACCGCCGACGACCTCACCGCCGAGGTCGTCGGCGCCTTCCAGGGCCGCCCGATGGTCCTCGACGAGGTGCTGCAGGAGCGGATCGCCGAGATCCTGCGGCCGATGGTCGCCCGCTGGAAGGGCCTCGACATGGACGCGCTCGAGGCGGGGACGCGCAAGCAGGCCGTCATCCCCGAGGGCGCGACGATCCTCGACCCCGTCGGCACGGCGCCCGGGCTCCTCGTGACGCCCGCCGACGAGGCCGCAGGCCCGACCGTGCTCGTGCTGCCCGGCCCGCCGCGGGAGCTGCAGCCGATGTGGGCCGCCGCGGTCCAGACCGAGGCGTTCGCCGCCGCGACCGCCGGCCGCACGTCCTACGACCAGCAGATGCTGCGCCTCTACGGCATCCCGGAATCGGAGATCGCCGAGACGCTGCGCCGCGCCGAGGCCGGGGGCATCGACCTCGACACCCTCGAGATCACGACGTGCATGCGCGGCGGCGAGATCGAGATCGTCACGCGCTACGAACCGCCCGCCACCGCGACGTACGAGGCGCTCGTCGCCCTCGTGCGCGAGCGGCATGCCGACACGCTCTACAGCGACGACGGGTCGTCCGTCGACGTCCAGGTCGCGGACCTCCTGCGGGCCCGCGGCTGGCACATCGCCACGGCCGAGTCGTGCACCGGCGGGCTCATCGCCGCGCGGCTGACGAACCTCGCGGGATCGTCCGACTACGTCACCGGCGGCCTCGTCGTCTACGCGAACGAGGCGAAGACCGCGCTCGCCGGGGTCCCGCCGGAGCTCATCGAGGCCCACGGCGCCGTCTCGCCCGAGGTCGCCCACGCGCTCGCGCTCGGGGCCGTGCGCGCGCTCGGCGCGGACATCGGGATCGGCGTCACCGGCATCGCCGGGCCGGGAGGGGGCACCGAGGAGAAGCCCGTCGGCACCGTCTGCTGCGCCGTCGCCACGCGCGAGGGCGGGGTCGCCGCGTCACGGCGCCTCGTCATCCCGGGCGCGCGCACCGACGTCCGGGACCGGGCGACGGTCGCCGGGCTGCACCTCATCCGCAGCGTGCTGCGCGACGAGCAGCCGCCGTCGGAGCCGCTGGGCTGACCGTGCGGGCCGCGCGCGGGCAGCGGGCGGCGACGGGCCTCGCGCTCGCGTGCGCGCTCCTGGGCGGTGTCGGGCTCGGCGTCCCCACGGCCGCGACCGCCGCGGGCGCCGTCCCGCCGCGTGTGTCGGTCGAGCGCGTGCCGCTCACCGCCCCGGCCGTCCAGGTCCCGGAGCTCGAGGCGCTCGGCCTCGACGTCACCGAGGACGTCACGCCCCGCTCGGCGACCGTCATCGCCCGGTCGGACGCCCAGCGGCGGGCGCTGCGGGCCGCCGGCTTCGCGCCCGTCACCGTCGTCCCCGACGAGCTCGCGCGCCTGCGCAGCGCGGCGGCGGCCTCGGTCCGCGCGGCGCGCCTGCGGGCCGCGACGCCCCGCGCGTCCGGCCTCCCGAGCGGGCGCACGACGTACCGCACCCCGGCGGAGGTCCAGGCCGACCTCGACACCCTCGCCGCCGGCCACCCGGGGCTCGTGCGGCGGATCACGCTGCCGGAGCGCTCGGTCGACGGGCAGCCGATCACCGGCGTGGAGATCGCGGCGAACGTCGACGTGGCGGACGACGGGCGCCCGGTGTACGTCGTCCTGGGCGAGCACCACGCGCGCGAGTGGCCCTCGGCGGAGATCGCCCTCGAGTTCGCGCTCGACCTGGTGCAGCACCAGGCGGACCCGCGGATCGCCCCGCTGCTCGCCGCCGAGCGGATCGTCGTCGTCCCGGTCGTGAACCCCGACGGCTACGCCTACTCGCGCGGGACGCTGCCGGGCGGGCAGCTGAACGCGTCGGCCGCGCTGAAGCGCCGCAACTGCCGGGCGGACGCGGGCGATCCGGCGGGCGGCGGGTGCGCGCGGCACCGCGGCGTCGACCTGAACCGCAACTACGGCGCGTTCTGGGGTGGGCCCGGCGCCTCGACGTCCGCCGACGACGACACCTACCGTGGCACGGGCCCGTGGTCGGAGCCCGAGGCGCAGGCGGTCCACGAGTTCACCCAGCACCTCGCCGTGACCGGGGTGCAGTCGCTGCACGACGTCGCCGGGCTCGTCCTGCGGCCGCCGGGCTTCCGGGCGCTCGGGCTCGCGCCCGACGAGGCGCGGCTGAAGGCGCTCGGGGACGCGATGGGGGCGGCGACCGGCTACGCGAGCCGCTTCGGGTACGAGCTCTACGAGGTCACCGGGGCCACGGAGGACTGGAACTACGTCGCCCAGGGCGCCTTCGGGTACACGATCGAGACGGCCGGGGCGTTCCCCGGCGACACGGACTTCCAGGGGACCTACCAGACGCACGTCGTCGACCAGTACCTCGGCGGAGGCGCGTCGCCGGGGCCTGCGGGCAAGGGGGTGCGCGAGGCGCTGCTCCTCGCCGCGGAGGAGGCGGCGGACCCGCGCGACCACACGATCGTGCGCGGCCGCGTCCCCGCGGGCGTGACCCTCAGGCTCCACAAGGACTTCACGACGGTGACGAGCCCCCGCTGCTCGGACTCGCTCTCCGCGGACGCCTGCGGGCCGACCGGGACGCCGCTCGCGACGCCGGACGTGCTCGACGTGACGCTGGCCGCGCCCGCGGGCGGCGGGGCCTTCTCGTGGCACGTGGGGCCGTCGACGCGCCCGTTCGCGCGGGCGCGGGGGACGACCGAGACGTGGACGCTCACGTGCGAGCGGGCCGGGGCCGTCCTCGCGACCAAGGCGGTCTTCGCGGACCGCGGCCAGGTCGTCGACGTCGACCCGTGCGATCCGGCGTCGCTGCCGCGCACGCGGGAGGGGGCGGGCTCGGTGGCGCGGACGGCCGGACGCGTCTCGGCGACCGCGCCGCGGCAGACGCGCGCCTCGGTCGTGCGCCACCGGCAGCTGATGCTCGCGGTCACCTGCCCCGTGGCCTGCCGGGCGACGATGGTCGTGTCGTCGGGCTCCCGCACCGTCGCGTCGCTCCCGGGGGCGGGCGCGCGCCTCGCGGCGCGGCGCTCGACGCTCGTGCGCGCGCGGCTCAGCGCGGCGGGCCGGGCCCTGCTCGCGCGGGGGGCCGGGCCGCGCCGGCTGACGGCGCGGGTGCTCGTCCGGGCCGCGGACGGCGACGCCACGACGCTCACGCGCCGCATCGTCGTGGCGCGCGGCTGACGCCCCGCCGGGTGTACGCGAACAGACGTTCGACGCCGGGTTTCTGTGCGGATCCGCGGGCAGAAACCGCGCAGATCCCGCACAGGAAGGGGGTTTCGCCGTCACACGGGGCGCCCGTACGGTCCGGTTCCGTCCGCGCTGGCGGGCACTATCCGTCGCACCACAGATGAGAAAGGCAGTCCCCACATGGCCGTAACCTCAGACGAGAAGGCCGCCAAGGCCCGCGATACCGCCCTCCAGGGCGCGCTGCAGCAGATCGAGCGCCAGTTCGGCAAGGGCTCGGTCATGCGCATGGGGGACCCCGACGCCAAGGTCCGCGTGCAGGCGATCCCGACGGGTTCGCTCTCCCTCGACCTCGCGCTCGGCATCGGCGGCGTCCCGCGCGGCCGCATCATCGAGGTCTTCGGGCCGGAGTCCTCCGGTAAGACCACGCTGATGTACCACGTCATCGCCGAGGCGCAGAAGCTCGGCGGGGTGTGCGCCTTCATCGACGCCGAGCACGCCATGGATCCGCTCTACGCGGAGCGCATCGGCGTCGACATCGACGAGCTCCTCGTGTCCCAGCCCGACTACGGCGAGCAGGCGCTCGAGATCGCCGACATGCTCGTGCGCTCCGGCGCCGTCGACGTCATCTGCGTCGACTCGGTGGCGGCGCTGACGCCGCGCGCCGAACTCGAGGGGCAGATGGGCGACACGACCGTCGGCCTCCAGGCCCGGATGATGAGCCAGGCGATGCGCAAGCTCGCCGGCAACCTGAACCGGACGAACACCGTCATCCTCTTCACGAACCAGATCCGCGAGAAGATCGGCGTCATGTTCGGCTCGCCGGAGACCCAGCCCGGTGGCCGCGCGCTGAAGTTCTACTGCTCGCAGCGCCTGGACATCCGCCGCATCGAGACCCTCAAGGAGGGCACCGAGGCGGTCGGCAACCGGGTGCGCGTGAAGGTCGTCAAGAACAAGGTCGCGCCGCCGTTCCGCCAGGCGGAGTTCGACATCGAGTTCGGCAAGGGCATCTCGACCGCGGGCTGCCTCATCGACCTCGGCATCGAGCACAACGTCGTGACGAAGTCGGGCTCCTTCTTCTCCTACGGAGAGGACCGGCTCGGTCAGGGACGCAACAACGCGAAGAACTTCCTGAACGAGCATCCGGAGATCGCCAAGGAGATCGAGGACAAGATCTACAAGGCGCTCGGGCTCGACCGGGACCTCATGGCGAGCGACGACCGCACCCGCCGTGACGAGCCGGCGGTGGCCGCCGACGTGCCCGGCGTGCCCGCCGACGACGGCGCCGGCCTCGCGGCGTAGGCCGCCAGGGCCCGGGGACGACGGCCGTGTGGGACGACGGCACGACGGGGGCGCAGGAGCGGGTCGTCGACCCGCAGCTGCGCCTCCAGCAGGCGCTGGACCTCGCGTACCGGTACCTCGCGCGGCGGGATCGTACCGTCTCGGAGGTCCGGACGCAGCTCGAGCACAAGCGGGTCGAGCCGTCGACGATCGACGACGTCGTCGCGGAGCTCACTGAGCTCGGGTACCTCGACGACGCGCGGTACGCCCAGCGCTACGCCGAGGACCGGCGCACGCTCGACGGCTGGGGGCCGGACCGCATCGAGCGCAAGCTCGTCGCGCTCGGGCTCTCCAGGGAGCTCATCGCGCAGGCACTGTCGGCCCGGGACGCGGCGGACGAGCTCGACGCGGCGGTCGCGGTGCTGCAACGGCGCTTCCGCGAGCCGGCCGACGATCCGAAGGGACGCGAGCGCGCGCTCGGCGTCCTCGTACGCAAGGGCTACGACCTCGAGCTCGCGTACGACGCGGTGCGACGGTTCGAGCGCGCGCGCGCCTGAACGCGAGCGCGCCGGGCGGGCGGGCGTTTCGGAGGTGGTTGCGTGGGCATCCATCTTCTATGACCACCTCGACGAACCAGATCCCGACGGTCGACCTCGCGGGCGGAGGTGAGATCCCGCAGCTCGGGTTCGGCGTGTGGCAGGTCCCGCCGGCCGAGACGACCGAGGCGGTGACGCGGGCGCTGCTCGCCGGGTACCGCCACATCGACACCGCCGCGGCCTACGGCAACGAGGCCGGCGTCGGTCAGGCCATCCACGCAGCCGGGCTCGCGCGCAGCGACGTCTTCGTCACGACGAAGTGCTTCAACGACGACCACGGCCGCGAGCCGGCGAAGCGGGCGCTCAAGGCGAGCCTGCAGCAGCTCGAGACCGACTACGTCGACCTCTACCTCATCCACTGGCCGGTCCCCGCGCACGACAAGTACGTCGAGACGTGGGAGGCGCTCATCGAGCTCCGTGAGGCGGGCCTGGCGCGCGCGATCGGCGTGTGCAACTTCAACGCCGGGCACCTGGAGCGGATCATCGAGGCCACGGGCGTCACCCCGGCGCTGAACCAGGTCGAGCTGCACCCGCGCTTCCAGCAGGCGGGCCTCCGTCGCGAGCACGCCGAGCTCGGCATCCCGACCGAGGCGTGGAGCCCGCTCGGCAAGGGCCGGGTGTTCGACGATCCGACCGTGACGGCGATCGCCGAGGCGCACGGCAAGACGCCCGCCCAGGTCGTCATCCGCTGGCACCTGCAGCTCGGGAACATCGTCATCCCGAAGTCGGTGACGCCCGCGCGCATCGAGGAGAACATCGACGTCTTCGACTTCCACCTGACGCCCGACGAGATGGCGGCGTTCGAGACGCTCGAGGCCGACGACCGCACCGGGCCGGACCCGGAGACGTTCATCCGCCCCGGCGGCTGAGCGCAGCCGGAGGGCGGCCGGAAGCGCCCGGTCGCAACCTCCGTCCGCGGGAGCCCGCTGCACGTTGCGGCGGGCACCCCGATGGCTCTACGATCAGAGCAAGCGACAGACTGAGCCCACCCGGGCACGAACATCCAGCAAATACGCAGTTTCCGACCGAGTACCACTGACCTCCGGACGCCCGAACCCCCGATCCTTAAGGCCTGATCGCGCGCCGGTCGCGCGAGGCCGCTCATTTATCACCTTCATCCACCGCGCTCCCTGAGATCCAGCCGCTCCGACGGCAGCCCGCCGTCTCCTCGACCCCGCCCGCCGCGGGCTCGTCCATCGCTCCATAGACCCACCGGAGACCGTCCGTCTCCCGGCGTTCCGCCGGGCCGGACGAGGAGAGAGAGGACCACCCATGGTGATCGTGATCGCGGTAGCACTCGTTGCCACCGGCCTCGCCGCCGCAGCCCTGCTGACGACGCGCACCCGCCCCGGGCACCTGCCGGTCCAGCCCGCCGCGCCGGGCGGGTTGCTCGCGCTGCGCGCCCGGGACCGCGGACGCCACGCGCTCGGCCGCAGCCGGCGCGACCCCGACGGCGCCCGACCCGACCCCGCCCTCGCCCTCCTGTCGCCCGCGATCGAGGAGTCGATCGCCCGCCGGCTCGCGGAGCTCGACCGTCGCGAGCAGGCGGTCGACGCCCGTGACCGCGCGCTCGCCGCCGAGCGCCAAGAGCTCGCGCGCCGCCGCGACGAGCTCACCACCGCGCTCGAGCGGGTCGGCGGGCTGAGCGCCGCGGAGGCGCGGCAGGCCGTCCTGAAGGAGGCCGAGGACGCCGCCCGCCACGATCGCGCCCGCCTGCTGCGCGAGATCGAGGCCGAGACGAAGCGCGACGCCGCCCGCCGCGTGCGGTCGATCCTCTCCGTCGCGATGCAGCGGCTCGCCGCGTCCCACGCCGCCGAGAGCACCGTCAGCGTCGTCCAGCTCCCCGCGGACGACATGAAGGGGCGCATCATCGGGCGCGAGGGGCGGAACATCCGCGCCCTCGAGACGCTGACCGGGGTCGACTTCATCATCGACGACACCCCCGGCGCGGTCGTCCTCTCGGCCTTCGACGGGGTCCGCCGCGAGGTCGCGCGGATGACGCTCGAGGCCCTCCTGCAGGACGGGCGGATCCACCCCGCCAAGATCGAGGAGGCCTTCTACCAGGCGAAGTCCTCGATGGAAGCCCGGATCGACGACCTGGGGGAGGAGGCGGTCCTCGCGGCGGACGTCCAGGGCCTGGATCCCGAGCTCATCCGGATGCTCGGCCGGCTGCGGTTCCGCACGAGCTACGGGCAGAACGTCCTCGCCCACAGCGTCGAGTGCGCGAACCTCGCGGCGATGATGGCCCACGAGCTCGGGGCGAGCCCCGCGACCGCGCGCCGCGCCGCGCTGCTGCACGACATCGGGAAGGCCGTCACCCACGAGGTCGACGGGCCGCACGCGCTCGTCGGCGGGGACCTCGCGCGGCGCCACGGCGAGAGCGAGGCCGTCGCCCACGCGATGGAGGCCCACCACAACGAGGTCGAGCCGCAGACCGTCGAGGCGGTCATCGTGCAGGCTGCGGACGCGCTGTCCGGCGCCCGGCCGGGTGCGCGCGGCGAGTCGCTCGAGCACTACGTCAAGCGGCTGCGGGACCTCGAGCAGCTCGCGGCCCGCCACCCGGGCGTCGACAAGGCCTACGCGATGCAGGCGGGCCGCGAGATCCGCGTCATCGTCGCCCCCGAGGCGGTCGACGACGACGGCGCCGCGGGGCTCGCCCGGACGCTGGCCCGGCAGATCGAGCAGGAGCTCGAGTACCCCGGGCAGATCAAGGTCACGGTCATCCGGGAGTCACGCGCGACGGACGTCGCGCACTGAGCCGGGCCGGGCGCCCGCCGCGTTCAGAACCCGAACGCACCGCGCATGCTCGTCGCGCGCCTCGCGTTTCCGATGAATCCGAGGCCGAGCATCTCCTCGGTCGTGCGCAGCATCGAGTAGTGGTCGAACGACGCGCCCGACACGGTCCCGGGGACGATCGAGGGGGCCGCGACGACCGTCGCGATGTGGTTCGAGTGGCCGGAGTCGTCCTCGTCCCACGTGAGGAAGACGGCGGTCCTCCCGGCGGCGTACTCGGGGCTCGCGAAGACCTTGCCCATGAACGTCGCGAGCCACGCGTCGCCGGTCGCCGTGTCGCAGTCGTGCATGTCGTCGCAGAGGTTCGGCGTGACGAAGGTGAAGCGGGCGGAGAGGTCCGGCGCGGCGGCGAGCGGGACGTCGAGCGACGCGCACCCGGTGCGGAGGTTCGTGTAGTACGCCGCCGGGTTGTGCTTCACCGCGTACCGACCGGAGCCGCTCAGCCGGCAGCTCGACGGCATCGACTCCTCGAGCGATCGCCAGGCTCCGGGGAGCTGGGCGAAGATGTTCGGCACGGTCAGCGGATGCGAGGACGGCGGGTCGTCGTCGGCGATGCCCTGCGTGTCGCCGGACGTCATCGCGATGTAGTTCGGCAGGCTCGGGTGGGTCTCGGCGAGGAACCGGCTCGCGCTGCCGCACTGCCGGGCGAGCTGATTGATGTACGGCGCGTCGGGCGACCCGATGATCGAGGCGCTCGCGGTGTTCTCCATGACGATCCACACGACGTGGTCGTAGCCGGAGGGCGCGGTGGTCGTGCGCCCGCAGGGGCCGCCCGTCCCCGCCGCGACCGGGGGCGCCGTCCGGCCGGCCGGCGGCCCCGGCTTCGTCGCACCGCCACCGCCACCACCACCACCACCACCACCACCACCACCGGACTTCGCCGCCAGGACGAGTCCTCCGAGGACCGCGAGCGCGACGAGGAGGGTCAGGCCGACGGTCGGGATCCGCTGCTTCATCGTCGTCGCTCCGGGCTGGAAACGGGCCTCCGCGATCCTAGTCCTCCGGGCCGGGTATCTTCGGCGACATGAGCGGAATCGAGGCTTGGTGGTCGGCGGGTGAGCGGGTCCTGGTCGAGCTTCGCGGCGTCGAGCGCGCGATCTTCGCCCGGCGGCTCGGCGAGGGGCACCCGATGACGCTGCTGCACGGATTCCCGAGCTGCTCGTACGACTGGGCCGGGATCGCCGGCCGCCTGGCCGAGCGCCACTCGCTGCTGCTTCCGGACCTCCTCGGGTTCGGCGCCTCGGAGAAGCCGGTCGAGCACGAGTACTCGATCGATGAGCAGGCGGACCTCGTCGAGGCGCTGTGGCTGCGGGAGGGCGTGACGGCCACGACCCTCGTCGCGCACGACTACTCGGTGACGGTCGTGCAGGAGCTGCTCGCCCGCCAGGCCGCGGGCACGTCGGCGGTCGAGCTGACCGCCGTGCATCTGCTGAACGGCGGGCTGTACCCCCGTCTGCACCGACCCGAGCCAGTGCAGACGGCGCTGCTCGATCCGGTGCAGGGGCCCGCGATCAGCGCCGGCATGACGGCTGAGGCGATGGCGGCGGCGCTGCGGCCGACGTTCGCACCCGGGTTCGACCACGCGGAGGCCGACGCGGACATCTGGCACGCCGCTGCGCGGGGCGGGGTCGTCCTCCACAAGCTGATCCGCTACATGGTGGACCGCCGGGAGCACGAGCGCCGCTGGGTGGACGCACTCGAGACCACCGCGGTCCCGCTGAGCTTCGTGTGGGGACAGCTGGACCCGATCTCCGGGCGGCACATCGGCGAGGAGATCCGCGAGCGGATCCCGTCCGCTCCGTTCGCAGCGCTCGAGGACGTCGGGCACTGGCCCCAGCTCGAGGCGCCCGAGCGGGTGGTCGCCGCGGTCCTCGGGGACTGATCGCGCCTCGGACAGGCTGCGACGCAGGTCGCGTCCGCGGGGAGGCGAGCGAAGGACGTCCGGCCGGCCGATCGCTCTACTCTTGGCCGACGCATGGGACCCGCCACGAAGAGCTACCACGTCACGACGTGGTTTTGTTTCTGCAGACAGCCTCGGCACGGCTTTGATGGTGGGCCTCGTCGTAGGCGAAGATGAACGGGTGACTTGGTGCTTGCCGGCTCGTGCTGATCAGGCGACGCTCGATCGTGTGGTCGAGGACCGTGGGCTTGCGGATGTCGGGGATGCTCGCGCGGCGGTGGCGAAGGTCTTCGGGTTCGTGTCGTGGGACGCGATCTGCGCGGCGATCGAGCGGCGGGGGATCCTGAACGCCCGGGATGTGGAGCGTGCGCGCGCTCGTATCGACGGGGATCGGGCGTGGGCGACGAGCGATCTGACTGGGTGGTGTGATCACCGGTGCGGTGCAGCGCCGCTGAACTACATGGCGATGTTCCGCTTTGACGCGCCGAGCCTCGGTCTGTCGGGGCCTCTTGAAGGAACCGATGAGATGGCGCGGCTGCTGCTCGACGCGGGGGCGCCGGTGAGCGGGAGCCCGGGTGAGGATGAGACGCCGCTGATGACCGCAGCGAGCTACGGAGATGCGGACGTGGCGCGGGTGTTTGATCGAGGCCGGCGCGGATCTGGACTTGCTCGCGACGGAGAGCTCGGGTGGGGTTCCGGGCGGCAGCGCGCTGCTGCATGCTGCGGTGTTCGGGATGACCGACGTGCTCGACGCGGTCGTCGGCGCTGGGGCACGGGTGCGAAGCCTGGTCGAGGCGGCGGCGGCCGGAGATCTGACCGGTTGGCCGATCGACGAGGCGAGCGATGAGGAACGGATCAGAGCGCTGATCATGGCGGCCGATCATCAGCGCCTTGATGTGATGGACCAGCTGCTTGCAGCCGGGACGCCGATCGACGGGGTCGATCCGGTGTGGGATCGGCATCCGCTTCGACTCGCGGCCGAGCACGGGCGTCCGGTCAGCGTCAGGTACCTGCTCGAGCACGGCGCCGATCCAACGCTCACCGATCACCAAGGACGCAGCGCACTTGACCTGTGCCAGGGTGAGCATCGGTACATGCCCGGCCCCGGTCACGATGGACGGACCGGGTTGTTGCGAGCCGCGCTCGAAGCAGGCGGTTAGAGCCCGAGCGCGGTCGTGATCCAGGAGTCGGCGGGGAGGCCGGCGATCCCGTCAGGCGTCGCGTACCGCCGACAGGTCAAGGCATAGTCGTGCCGTTGGTGCGCGTCGGGGTCCACGTCCTGGCCGTCGATCCGCAGTGTCGGGGAGCCGAGGAACCGCTCGTGTTCGGCGGCCTCAGCTGTCTCCACCCGGCGCAGGTGAACCTGTTCGCTGCGGCCGGCCTCGCTGAGGATCTCACCGACGTGCTCGAGGAGCAGATCGGCGTTCGGGCAGCCCTCGAAGTACAGCATCTCGATGTGCACGGTCCCGCCTCTCAGGGCAGCTGGAGACGGTGGCCGGGCCCGAGTTGTGGCCGGTCAGGGCGGCGCGGCTCGCGTACGCCGCAGGCTGAGGAGGGGCCAGAAGGCGCGGGCGGGCCGGTGCACGTGCGCTTGCGCAGCCGCAAAGCCCACCAGGTTCCGTCGGCGGTCCGGCTGAAGAACAGGCCGCGACCGCGGATCGACGCGCTGGCCTCCACGTGGGTGGGCGAGTAGCGGGTGATGCCAACGGCCATCGCGTGAGTATCCGACGAGTACTCGACGACCGCAAGCCCGCGCTCTGCTCAGATGCTGATGTCGAGGTCGATGCCCGGCTCGACCCTCCGGGCCATGATGCGTTCCAGGTGCAGGTCGGCGTCGGGCCGCAGCTGAACTCGCTGCGCGTCTCTGAGCTTTCACGTGTCGGCGACCGCCGGGACGACCTGGTCGCGGCCGGCGGCCTTCGCGGCATACAACGCCTTGTCCGCGTCGGCGAAGACGTCGTCGAACGAGAAGCTCCCGGGGATGGACGCGGCGACGCCGAAGGACATCGTCACCGCGACTCCGGCGATCGGCGCGGCCGCGATGCACTCCCGCAGCCCGCTCGCCACGTCAGCGGCTGCCGCAAGGTCCGCCCCCGGCACGAGCACGAGGAACTCCTCGCCGCCGAGCCGGTACGCGAGATCGAACGCTCGGAGCCGCTTCCGCAGCCGGTAGGCGACCTCCTGCAGCACCGCATCGCCACACGCGTGGCCGTGCAGGTCGTTGATCGTCTTGAAGTGGTCCAGGTCTCCGACGACAACGCCCACCGGACGCTGCACGATCGCCGCCTGCTGCGAGAGCTCCTCAGCGCGGGTGGCCAGCGCAGCCCGGTTGAGCATGCCGGTGAGCGGATCGATGACCGCCGCCGAGCGATGGTGGAGATCCGAGCGCATCAGCGCCATCGACAGCAACGTGACGCCCACCAGCAGCGCCAACGGCGTGATCAGCCGATCGGGCGCGGCGGCGACCTCCGCCGAACTGACGCCGAGCGTCACCGCCACGATGCACGCGGCGGCGAACATCGAGCCCGCAGCGACGCCGCGCGGCCCGAAGCGCGCAGGAAGGGTCACGACCGGAAGCACGAGCCAAGCGACCATCGACGCCGCGGGCCCGCCGGACGCCGCGACGGCCACCGCGATGGCCGCCATCGAGAGGACCCATGCCCCCGCGATCCGCAGCTCCGGCCGGCGCGCACCCCCGATCCCCCGATCCACGACGGTGAACCCGAGCGTGGCAACGGCCAGCGGTGCGAGCGTCCAGAAGCCAAGCCATGGACCGCAGGCAGCGAGGGCCAGAGCCAGCACCGTCATCGTCGCGGCGCGGACCGGCTTCAGGCGGATCTCCATGTCGAGCACCCGCTCGCGATCGGCCGCCGTCGGACACAACCAACTCCCTGATCCGGCGACGCGCCCCATGACTCTCTGATCGACCCCCCCGCCCGATCCTTCAACGGGCGCAGTGTCGACGCGGACGGTGGTTACGCACCGGGAGTGCAGAGCCGACAGGGTGGGCCGGCGTGAAAGATCCACGCAGTGACCGGTCCTACCCAAACCGGCCGTTGGCCAACTCGCCTGAAGCGTGGTGCGTCTTCTGCTCGCCGGCGTCTAGCTGAAAAACCCGATACTCAGGCGGGCCAAGAGGTCGGCGTCGCGCCCGGCACTCGCCCTGCCGGCGGCGTCCGAGAGCTTCGCCTTGACCTGTTCCCACGGAGAAGCTCCGGCCGATCGTCGTGTCGAGCCCTTCGACGGACACCCGTGTGATGCCGATCGCTCTACTCTTGTGCTCGCCCATGGACCTCTCCCTCATGCAGAAGCGCTACCACGTCACGACGTTCGGCTGCCAGATGAACGAGCACGACTCCGAGCGGATGAAGGGGATGCTCGAGTCGCTGGACTACCGGGCGGCCGAGGAGCAGGCGGACGCCGACGTCATCCTGTTCAACACGTGCTCGATCCGGGAGACGGCCGACTCGCGCTTCGTCGCGCACCTCGGGCACGCCAAGCGCGTGAAGAAGGAGCGGCCGGAGACGATCATCGGCGTCGGCGGCTGCTGGGCGCAGTCGCTCAAGGACGAGGTCTTCCAGCAGTTCCCGTTCGTCGACGTCGCCTTCGGCCCGGGCCAGGTCCACAAGCTCGCCGAGTTCCTCACGTCCGACTCGCTCACCGCACAGGGCTACTTCGAGTTCGAGGGCTTCGCCGGCGACCTGCCCGACAAGCGCACGCGCGAGCACCAGGGCTGGGTCCAGATCTCCGTCGGCTGCAACTGCAACTGCTCCTACTGCATCGTGCCGCAGACCCGCGGGCGCGAGTCCTCGCGCCCGTTCGACGGCGTCGTCCGCGAGGTCGAGCGGCTCGCGGGGGAGGGCGTCCGCGAGGTCACGCTGCTCGGCCAGAACGTCAACGCCTACGGCCGCGACCTGCGCGACGCCGGCGGTCCCCGGACCTTCGCCGAGCTGCTCGCGGCGGTCGACGGCGTGGAGGGCATCGAGCGCGTCCGCTACACCTCGCCGCACCCGAAGGACATGAAGGAGGACGTCATCCTCGCGCACGCGCAGCTCGCGTCCGTGTGCGAGCACATCCACCTGCCGCTGCAGTCCGGGTCGACCCCGATCCTCAAGGCGATGCGGCGCACGTACAACCGCGAGCGCTACCTCGACCGCGTCGCGCTCATCCGCGAGCACGTGCCGGACTGCGCGATCACGACGGACATCATCGTCGGCTTCCCGGGGGAGACCGAGGAGGACTTCCAGCTCACGCTCGACGTCTGCGAGCAGGTGGGCTACGACGGCGCGTTCACCTTCGTCTTCTCCCCGCGGCGGGGGACCGAGGCGGCGCTCATCACCGAGGGACTCGTCCCGCACGAGGTGAAGGTCGAGCGGATGGAGCGGCTCGTGGAGGTCGTCCAGCGCCGCGCGCACGAGCGGGCGCAGCGCTTCGTCGGCCGGACGATGGAGGTCCTCGTCGAGGGGACCTCGCGGACCGACCCCTCGCGCCTGCGCGGCCGCACCCGCCACAACAAGGCGGTGAACTTCACCGGCCTGGCTCAGCCCGGTGAGCTCGTGATGGTCGAGATCGAGCGGGCGACGTCGCAGACGCTCGCGGGCGCCGAGTCGCTGCTCGCGCGCGCCGGCGCCGGCGTGGGGTAGGCCGGGGCCCCCTAGCCCTCGCCCTCGACCGGCGGCGGCGAGACCGTCGTCAGCAGGCGGGTGCGCGGCGCGCCGGCCGCGTCGCGGTTCGCCGGGGCGGACATGCCCCAGTTGACGATGTTGCGCGCCTGCTGGAGGGCGTCGTGGATCTCGGTCTCGCTGAGCGCGATCCCGTCGCGGCGCAGCCCGAGGGCGACGGTCCCGTTCCACGCGCCCCAGAGGAAGCGGGCGGCGAGCCGGGCGTCGAGCGGCCGGGCCTCGCCGGTGTCGATCGCCGCCTGGATCTTGCCGGCGAACTCGTCGATGAGCGCGTCGATCGCCGCGCCGAGGCGGGCCTGGGTCTCCGGGTCGACGGGGACGGCGGGGTCGGCCTCGTCGAAGGCGAGGAAGCGGAAGGCGCCCGGATGCTCGAGATGGAAGCGCAGGTACGCGTCGCCACAGGCCATGACCTGCTCGAGCGGCGTCCATTCCGGCTGGTAGGCCTGCTGCATGTAGCGCGAGAAGAACTCGACGGCCCGTTCGACGCAGGCGAGGTAGAGGCCGTCCTTGCTCGAGAAGTGCGAGTAGATGGACCCGACGGCGACGTCGGCACGGTCGGCGACGGCCTCGATCTTCACGCCGCGGTAGCCGTCCTCGGTGAAGGCGCGCTCGGCGGCGTCGAGAATGAGGGCCCGGGTGCGGGCCCGGCGGCGGGCGCCCCGGGTCGCGTTGCTCTCTGTAGTCAGGTTCATCTTTGAATCACTTTACATTTCGCTCGGGATCGTGCAAGCTCCTCCTCATCCGGGAGTGCATGTCACCGGTCGTGGCGCTGCGGGGGCCGCGCCGGGAGGGAGAGGAGACCCATGGTGGAGCAGGTGGATGTCGCCGTCGTCGGAGGCCGTCTGGCCGCGTGTGCGCTCGCCGCACCGCTGGCACGGGCGGGGCACAGGGTCGTCGCGATCGACCGCATGTCGTTCCCGTCCGACCAGCTCTCGACGCACCTGCTCATGCCGGCGGGCACGAGCGAGCTCGCGAAGCTCGGGGCGCTGCCGCGCATCATGGCGCTCAACCCGTCCCAGGTCCGCTGGCTCTTCGCCACCGCCGAGGGCTCGGAGTGCCGCGAGCGGCTGCGCCCGGCGAACGACGGCATCGACTTCGGGGTCTGCGTCCCGCGGACCCAGCAGGACCTCTGTGTCGTGGAGGCGGCCCGCGACCAGGGCGCCGAGATCCGCGAGCGCTGCACCTTCACGGAGCTGACCTGGCGCGCCGGCCGGGTGAGCGGCCTGCGGTACACCGACGCCGAGGGGGAGGAGCACGAGCTCGCCGCCAAGCTCGTCGTCGGCGCGGACGGCCGCCGGTCGAACGTCGCCGCGCAGGTCGGGGCGTGGACGCCGTACCGGCTCTCGCAGAACGGCCGCGGGCTCGTCTTCCGCTACGTCGACGACCCGCGGGCCGGCACGCGGGACGCCGAGACGTACTACGCGCTGCGCGAGGGCGAGTCGTTCGGCTTCGCCTTCCCGACGGCGCCCGCGGGCAAGCTGCTCATCCTCTTCATGGGCCACCGCGACGAGGCCACCGAGGCGCGGAAGGACCCCGAGGGGTACTGGACGCGCAAGCTCGCCGAGCACCCCCGCCTGCGCGAGCGGCTCGCCGGCGCCGACCCGTCGACGTACACGAAGCTCCGCTCGACGGGCGAGACGCCGGCGTTCTTCCGGGCGTCGTCCGGCCCGGGCTGGGCGCTCGCCGGCGACGCCTCGCACTTCAAGGACCCGGTCACCGGTCAGGGCATGCGCGACGCGATGTGGATGGGCCGCACGCTCGCCGAGCACCTGCTGCCCGTCGTGGGCGACACGACCGCGATCGACATCGCGACGCGCGAGTGGGAGGCCCATCGCGATCGCCACTGCCTGCCCGCCTATCACTTCGCGAACATGGACACACGGGTCGAGGTCCAGTCGCCGACGGTGTGCGAGCTCATCCGTGACGCCGGCCGGTCCACCGAGCCGGACATCGGCGACCTCTTCGGCCGTGCGCGGACGCTGCAGGAGATCGCCCCGCTGCCGCGGCTGGCCCGCCACGCGGTCACGGCGCTCGTCCGCGGCGAGCGGTCGCGCAGGGAGACCGTGCTCACCGCGGCGGAGGAGATCCGCACGCAGCTCGAGATCCGCCGCGAGCGCCACGCGGACCGCTTCCGCGCGACCCGGCCCGTCACCGGCTCCGACCATCCCGGCGCCTCGTGGCCGGCGCCCCCGGTGGCGATCCGCGCGCGCCGGGCCGCCGCCGCATCCGCGGCGTCCGCACCCCCCGCCGCCGCCGACGTCCGCCAGGAGATCCCCGCATGACGAAGATCGCCGTCGTCCAGCCCGCGCTCGCCCTCGCCGAGGTCGACCGCAACCTCGCGCGGGTCGAGGACCTCGTCCGGGACGCGCACCGCGAGCACGCCCCGGAGATCATCATCGTGCCGGAGGGCTGCTCGTCGCCGAACGTCTACTCCCGGCTCCTGCTGAACGGGCCCCGGCCGGTCGACGGGGCGCCGTTCCAGCTCATCACCCGCCTCGCCCGCGAGCTCGGCTGCATCGTCGGCGGCGGCTTCCTCGCCGTCCGCGGGCGGCACAGCTACGGGACCTACGTCCTCGCGGAGCCGGACGGCGCCGTCCACCTGCACGACAAGGACATCCCGACCGCCTGGGAGCAGAACTACTACAAGGGCGGAGACGACGACGGCGTCGTGGAGTCGAGCACGCTCGGCGTGAAGGTCGGCCTCATGTCCGGCTGGGAGTGGGCGCGCAACCGGACGTCCGCCCGCGTGCGGGACGGGGGCGCGCAGCTCGTCCTCGGCGGGATGTGCTGGCCCTCGTTCCCGACGAACTGGCCCGGGCCGCTGCGCACGCTCTGCCGCCACGAGCACGAGCAGTGGGTCCGCCAGGCGATGGAGCTGCCCGGGCTCGTCGCGCGGCGCACCGGCGTCGCGGTCGCCCACGCAGCGCACGTCGGCCCGATCACGGGGGAGACCCCGCTCGCGCCCGGTCTCTCATGGCCGACGGTCATGGTCGGCGGGTCCCAGATCACCGAGCGCGACGGCACGATCCTCGCGTCGCTGTCCCTCGAGGACGGCGAGGGCCACGTCGCCGCCGACGTGCAGGTCGCGCCCGCCACGCCGCTGGACGCGACCGAGGACCGCCTGTGGATCCAGGACTTCAGCCTCCTGACGAACGCCGCGTGGTACGGCATGAACGCCCACGGCAACCTCCGCTACCGCCTGCGCCACGCCCGCAAGGGGTTCGGCTGGCAGGCCTGGCCGTCCGGTGACCTGCCCGACGAGATCCCGGCGGGCGGCGCGGCCGCCGGGGCGCTCGCGACGAGCTGAGCGGCGCGGCGCGGCGCGGCGCGGCCGCTCAGCCGCCGGTCGGCTGCGGGCCCGTCCGGCCGGCGGTGCCCGCGCCGCAGCCGCGGCCCCCGAGGCGCAGCTGCGTCGCCGTCGGCGGGTCGAGCGTCAGCATCAGCGGGAGGCTCACCGCCCGCAGGTGCTTGCGCCGCACCGCGTGGAGGATCGCGGGCAGGGCGCGCACCGTCTGCCCGCGGTTGTCGTGCATGAGGATGATCGCGCCGGGCTTCAACGCGCCGATGACGTTCCGCTTGATCCCGGCATAGTTCGCGCCGAGCGAGTCGCCGGAGTCCGCCGTCCACAGGATCTGCACGAGGCCGTGCTTCTTCGCGAGGGCGTCGATCCGCGGGCTGTGTGCCCCGTACGGCGGGCGGAAGAGCTCGACCGGGCGGCCCGCCTTCTTCGCGATCGCGTGCTGGGCGTCGGCGATCTCGTGCTCCTGGGCGGACGCCCCGAGCGCCGGGAGGTTCGGGTGCGTGACCGTGTGGTCGGCGACCGTCCCGAACTGCAACTCCTTCGCGACGAGGTCCCCGAACTCGGGAAGCTTGCGGCTGACGAGGAAGAACGTCGCCCGCGCCCGGTTGCGACGCAGCCGCTTGAGGACGTAGTGCGTGTACGGGCCGGGGCCGTCGTCGAAGGTCAGGGCGACGAAGTTTTTCGTGTGGCCGCCGCAGTAGACGGGGAGCCCGGTCGCCGCGAGGCGGGCGAGCGCCGTCGACTCCTGCTCCTGGGTGATCTCCCCGCTGCGGTGGAGCACCGGGGCCGGGGGGATCGGGACGTTCGCGACCGCCGACGTGCTCGTCGTGGCCTGGGCCGTCGTGACGCCGGCGCCGCTCGGGTCCTCCTTCAGGCGGTGGACGGCCATCGCCGTCGTCCCGCCGAGGGTCGCCACCGCGCCCGCGATCAGGACGAGCTCCGAGACGGCGCGGGCGCCCTTCCCGCGGCTCACCGCTTGTCCGACTGCCCGGCCGCGATGTCCGCGCTGATCCGGTCGGCGCCGAGCCGCCGGGACACCGTCGCGCTGAGCTGCGGCGCGACCTGCGCGAAGGCGGCGCCCAGACGGAGCGACAGCGGCGCGACGTCGATCTCGGCCCGGTCGTGCACGATCGCCTTGACGACCGCGGCGGCGACGTCCTGGGGCGTGGCCGAGCCGACGCCCTTGGGGAGCACGGCGCCGCTGTCGGCGAACATCCCCGCGTCGCGGATGAAGCCCGGGAAGACGGTGGAGACGCCGACGCCGTGCGCATGCAGGTCGCCGCGCAGCCCCTGGGCGAACCCGCGCATCCCGAACTTCGACGCGCTGTAGAGCGACGAGCCCGGCGTGGCCGTCTTGCCGGCGAGCGACGAGATGAAGACGAGGTGGCCGCTCCCGCGGGCGATCATCTTCGGCGCGTAGGCGTGGGCGAGGGCGATCGGGGCGCGGAGGTTGACCTGCAGCGCGCGGTCGACCTGCTCGGGGGTGAAGTCGAGCAGCGGGCCGGACGCCGGGAGGGCGGCGTTCGCGACGACGGCGTCGACGTCCGGATGGGCGTCGACGAGGGCCTGGACCGCCTGCGGGTCGGCGAGGTCGCAGGCGACCGCCGTCCCGCCGAGCTCGGCGGCGAGCGGCTCCAAGACGTCCGTGCGGCGCCCCGTGAGGACGAGGCGGGCGCCTTCGGCGCGCAGGCGCCGGGCGATCGCGTGGCCGATCCCGCCCGTGGCGCCCGTGACGAGGACTGTGCGGCCCGAGAGCTTCATCCCCCGCAGCATACGGCGGCCTGCGGAGGCCCGGCGCCGCGCGCGAGGCCGCGATACTGCACCCCGATGCCGGCGTCCGTCCTCGCGATCTTCGGCCCCACCGGCGTGGGGAAGACCGCGCTCGCGCACGCGCTGGCCGACCGCCTGCGGGCCCGGGGCGCCCGCCCCGTCGCCGTCTCCGCCGACGCCCTGCAGGTCTACGCGGGCCTCGGGATCCTCACGGGCGCGGCCGACGCGGAGGACCGGGCGCGGCTCGAGCACCGGCTCGTGGGCGTCGTCCCGGTGACCGAGAGCTTCAGCGCCGGCGCCTACGCCGCCCGCGCCCACGCGGAGATCGACGGCCTGCTCGCCGAGGGCGCGGCGCCGATCGTCGTCGGCGGCACCGGTCTCTACCTGCGTGCCGCGCTCGCCGACCTCGCGCTGCGCCCTCCGGTCGACCCGGCGATCCGCGCGCGGTGGCAGTCCCGCCTGGAGGCCGACGGCGCGGCCGCCCTCCACGCCGAGCTTGCGGCCCGGGACCCCGAGCGGGCCGCCCGGGTGGCACCGGCCGACGCGCACCGCCTCGTCCGGGCGCTCGAGCTGCTCGACGCCGGGATCGCGCCGCCGAGCCCGGGGGAGGGCCAGCTGTGGACAACCGAGACGCGCCACCCGACGCGGCTCGTCGGCCTGACGATGGACCGCGCGGCGCTGGCGGCGGCGATCGACGCGCGCGTCGACGCGATGGTCGCTGCCGGGGCCGAGGCCGAGGTCCGCGCCGCCGACGCCGCCGGGGCCTCCGAGACGGCGCGCAAGGCGCTCGGCTTCCGCGAGCTGCTCGCCGGGGACGTCGAGGCGATGAAGACCGGCACCCGTCGCTACGCGCGCCGCCAGCTCACCTGGATGCGCAAGCTCCCCGGCGTCGAGCTCGTCGACGTCACCGGCCGCGACGCCGCGGACATCGCCGCCGCGCTGCTGCCGTGAGCGCGCGGCTACCGTAGGCGCCATGACCGCGCCCGACCAGCTCATCGGCGTCACCGGCGCCAGCGGGGCGCTCGGGGGCCGCGTCGCCGCCCGCCTCGCGACGGCCGGGGCCGCGCAGCGGCTCGTCGTCCGCGACGCCGCGCGCGCCCCGCAGCTGGGCGGCGCCGAGGTGCGCGCCGCGCCCGGCGGGTACGCGGACCACGCGGGGCTCACCGAGGCGCTCGCCGGGGTGCACACGCTGCTGCTCGTCTCGGCCGCCGAGTCCGAGACCCGCGCCGACGAGCACCGCAGCGCCGTCGCGGCCGCCGCGGCCGCCGGCGTCGCCCACGTCGTCTACCTCTCCTTCCTCGGGGCCGCGGCCGACGCGACGTTCACCCTCGCCCGCGACCACGACGCGACCGAGGCCGCGATCCGCGCGACCGGCGTCCCCTTCACCTTCCTGCGCGACTCGCTGTACGCCGACTTCGTCCCCGGGATGGTGGGGGCGGACGGCGTCCTGCGCGGTCCGGCGGGCAGCGGCCGCGTCGCCCCGGTGGCCCGCGACGACGTCGCGGACGCGGCGGCGGCCGTCCTCCTGGACCCCGCGACGCACGCGGGGGCGACCTACGACCTCACCGGCCCGGAGGCGCTGACGCTCGCCGAGGCGTGCGCGGTGATGGCGCAGTTCAGCGGCCTCCCGCTCCAGTACCACGCCGAGGAGCTGCAGGAGGCGTTCGAATCCCGGATGGGCCCGGACGTCGCGGACTTCGAGATCGACGCGTGGGTGACGAGCTACCTCGCCATCCGCGAGGGGGAGCTCGACATCGTCTCCCCGGCGGTCCGGACGCTCGCCGGCCACGAGCCGCTGGGGCTGCTCGAGGTGCTCGAGCGGCGGCCCGGCTGCCTGGACCACGTGACCGCCCGCTGAGGGCCGCTCGTAGACTCCGCGCCCATGCGCTTCGAGAAGTGGCAGGCCCTCGGGAACGACTACCTCGTGGTCGAGCGCGACCGGCTCCCGTTCCCGCTCACGCCTGCGCGCGTCGAGCGCCTCTGCCACCGGCACCTCGGCCTCGGCTCGGACGGCATCCTCGAGCTCGCCCCGGCCGACGAGCCCGGGTTCGTCGCGCGGCTGCGGATCTTCAACCCCGACGGCTCGGAGGCCGAACTGTCCGGCAACGGGGCGCGCGAGGCGATCATGTACCTGCGCCGCTCCGGCTGGACCGACCAGACGCAGTTCTCGATCCAGACGGTCGCGGGGGAGATCCGCCCGACGATCACCTCCGACACGACCTGCACGGTCGACATGGGGCGCGCCCGCCTGCAGTCGGCGGACTACCCGGACGGACCGCCCGACGGGCGCGGCGTCGTCGGGGGCCTGCGCTTCCAGCACGTCCAGGTCGGCAACCCGCAGTGCGCGATCCACGTCCCGGGCGGGGTGGAGGAGCTCGAGGCGCTCGACCTGCCCGCGATCGGGCCGGCGATCCAGCACTCGCCGCTGTTCCCGAACCGGACGAACGTGTCGTTCTTCTGCGAGCTCGAGCCCGGGGTCGTCCGCGCGCGGATCTTCGAGCGCGGGGTCGGCGAGACGATGTCGTCGGGCACCGGCGCGACGGGCGCCGCGATCGCCTACGTCCTGCGCGGGGGCGAGTCGCCCGTGCGCGTCGTCCTCGACGGCGGCGAGCTGACGGTCGACGTCGACGAGGCGCTCCACGTCGACCTCAGCGGCTGGGCGGTCCCCGTCTTCGCCGGCGAGGTCAGCCCGGAGCTCATCGCCGCGCTCGAGGCGCTGTAGCGCGGTGCCGCCGGACGGCGGCGGCCGACCCTCCGGAACTAGACTCCGGCCCATGACGCGGACCGCCACCGGGGCCGGCCTGGCCACCATCGACGAGGCGAGCGGGGTCACGCTCGACGCCTGGTTCCCGACGCCCGCGCTCGGTGACGACGAGCAGGCGCACCTCGACGTCGAGGTGACCCGCGACGAGATCCGCGGCACCCGCACCGAGCCGGTCCTCGCGCGGATCGACCTCGACGCGCCGCCGGCCGACGTCGCCGACGCCTACCTGCGCCTGCACCTGCTGAGCCACCGCCTCGTGCCGCCCCACGGCCTCAACCTCGACGGGCAGTTCGGCGTCCTGCAGAACGTCGTCTGGTCCTCGCTCGGCCCGATCCACCCGGAGTCGCTGCCGGGGGCCCGCGTGCGCGCCCGCGCCGCCGGCGTCCAGCTGTCGATCGACAGCGTCGACAAGTTCCCGCGGATGGTCGACTACGTCGTGCCCACGGGCGTGCGGATCGCCGACGCCTCGCGCGTGCGCCTCGGCGCGCACCTCGCGAGCGGGACGACCGTCATGCACGAGGGCTTCGTGAACTTCAACGCCGGGACGCTCGGCGCCTCGATGGTGGAGGGCCGCATCAGCGCCGGCGTCGTCGTCGGCGACGGCAGCGACATCGGCGGCGGCGCGTCGATCATGGGCACGCTCTCCGGCGGCGGCAGCGAGGTCATCCAGATCGGCGCCGGCTGCCTGCTCGGCGCCAACAGCGGCGTCGGCATCTCGCTCGGGGACAACTGCGTCGTCGAGGCCGGCCTCTACGTCACCGCCGGCGCCCCGGTCGGGCTGCCGGACCTCAGCGTCGTCAAGGCCCGCGACCTCTCCGGCCGCGACGGCCTGCTCTTCCGCCGCAACGCGCGCACCGGCGCGATCGAGGCCGTGCCGCGCGTCGGCACCTGGGGCGAGCTCAACGCCGCCCTGCACGCGAACGACTAGATGTAGGGCCGGAGCCGGGCTGTTCAGGCGGCTGGAGTGCGGGCGTCCCGGCGCGAGTGCGACCGGGGTGGTCGGGGTCGGGCGCCTACGGCGGGCGGTGACGGGGAGGCGGGAGCCGGTGGTCTGCGCCGGCGCGAGGTGTGACCTCCCAGTCCGACTCAGCCCGCATCAGCGGACACACCTCGTCTCGGAGGACCGTGCTGCGAGATGCCGCCATCGCATGCATCTCGCAGCAAGGTCCCCCGAAGCGCCCGACCAGACGGCCACATCCGCACGACCGAGACGCCCGTCCGCCGTAACCAGCCGCCGTGAAGGCCGCATCCCGTCACCGGCTTCCGCGGAAACACCACACCGCGTCGCACTTCTGCGGAAACGGGAGCCGAGGCAGAGCGGCCGCGGCCCTCAGACGGGCGCCGGCGGCGTCCACGCCCGCAGGCGCTCGGCGGCGACGGCGCAGCGCTCGAGCGTCGGGACGAGCGCGACCCGCACGTACCCCTCGCCCGCGGGCCCGAAGAACGCCCCCGGCGCGACGACGAGCCCTTGCTCGAGCAGGGCGAGCGCGAAGGCCTCGCTCGAGGTCCAGCCCGCGGGCAGCGCGAGCCAGAGGAAGAACGTCGCGTCGCCGCCCGCGGGCCGCAGCCCGGCGGCGAGCAGGGCGGGGAGGAGGACGTCGCGCTTGGCGCGGTAGACCTCGCGGACCGCGACGACGTGATCCTCGTCGCCCCACGCGGCGACGGCGGCGCGCTGGACGAACTCCTGCGGCGCGACGCCGACGTTCGGCCGGTAGCGCTTCAGCGCCCCGATGAGATGCGGGTCGCCGGCGGCGAACCCGGACCGCAGCCCGGGCATCGAGGAGCGCTTGGAGAGCGTGTTGACGACGACGACGTTCGTCAGGTCGGCGAGCTGGAGGGCGCTCTGCGGGAGGGCCCCGGTGAACGACAGCTCGCTGTAGGCCTCGTCGCTCGCGAGGACGAACCCGCGCTCCCGCGCGAGCGCGGCGGCCTGCTCGTAGAAGGCGACGTCGGCGGTCGCCGCCGTGGGGTTGTTCGGGTAGTTCAGCCACAACAGGGCGAGGCCGTCGGGCAGGGCGCCGAGGTCGGGGAGAAAGCCGCGCCCGGCGGTCAGCGGCAGCTCGACGACCTCACGGTCCGCGAAGAGGGCGCCGCGCTCGGCGACGGGATAGCCCGGCGTCGTCACCGCGACCTTCCCGGGCCCGAGCACCTGGACGAGGCCGAAGATGAGCTCCTTGGAGCCGAGCGTCGGGACGATCTGCGTCGCCGGGTCGAGCGCCGCGCCGAAGCGGCGGGCGGCCCAGGCGGCGACGGCCTCGCGCAGTTCGGGGAGCCCCTCGGCGAGCGGGTAGGGCGACTGGGGCGTGATCGCGGCGGCGAGCGCCTCGCGGATGAACGCGGGCGCGGGCTCGCGCGGCTCGCCGACGCCGAAGTCGATGACGTCCACGCCCTCCTCGCGGAGCCTGCGGGCGGCCTGGGTCAGCCGGACGAACGGGTACGTCCTCAGGCCCTCGAGGACCGGGCTCAGCGGGACGCCCGCCGTCATGCGGAGAGGAACGCGTCGAGCGTCCGCGCGCAGGTGACGAGGGCGGCGACGGCGATGCGCTCGTCGCGCTGGTGGGCGTGCTTCGGCGCGCCGGGGCCGAAGTTCACGGCGCTCATACCGACGGCGGTGAACTCGGCGACGGGGGTCCACGCCTGCTTCGGTGCGACGGGCAGGTCGCCGCAGCCGATGAGGCGCTGCACGAGCGGGTCCGCGACGCAGACGGCGCCGGAGGGGGCGTTCGAGGTGATGTCGAGGCTCTCGCCGTCGGCGCCGCACAGCGCGTGCAGCCGAGCCTCGGCGTCCGCGGCGGACGTCCCCGGCGCGTAGCGGTGGTTCACGTGCGCCCGGACCTCGTCGGGGATGACGTTCTGGGCGATCCCACCGGCGATCTGCGTCACCGAGACGACCTCGGTGAAGGTCAGCCCGTCGAAGACGTGCTCGATCGGCGGGGCCGCCTCCGTCAGCCGCGTGATGCCGCGGGCGGCGCGCTCGATCGCGTTGTCGGCGTGCCAGGGACGGGCCGAGTGGCCCGAGCGGCCCCGGAACGTCCACGTCGCGTTGATGTTGCCCAGGCAGCCGGCGTGGATCGTGTTCTCCGTCGGCTCCATCATGAGGACGAGGTCGGCGTCACGCAGGCCGGGCTCGCGGCCGAGCAGCGGCGTGAGCGCCGACTCGGCGACGGCGAGCTCCTCGCGGCCGAAGAGGCAGAGGCCGAGGCGCGCGGTCGGCGGGGCGCTGCGAGGGTCGTCGTCGGCGGCGAGGGCGAGCGCGACCTCCATCGCGACGGCGACGGCGCCGAGCATGTCGGCCGTGCCGAGCCCGTGCACGTGCGTCGCGTCGCGGGAGCCCGGGATGTTGCCCTGGGCGGGCACGGTGTCGAAGTGCCCGCCGAGCAGGACAAGCGGGCCGTCCGCCGCCCCCACGGGGTCGGCGAGGACGCACGTGTCCCCGGCGTCGCGGGCGGGGACGCCACCGGCCTGCAGGACACCGAGCGCGTGGGCGGCGAGCTCGTCCTCGGCCCGTGACTCCGACGGGATGTCGACGAGCTCGAGGGTCCGGGCGGCCAGGCGCTCGCCCAGCTCCGCGTCACTCAGGTGCTGGAACACGGGCCGGAGGCTATCGCTCGGCGTCGCCCCACCGACGCTCCGGGCGCGTACTATTCTGGCCGCGAGCATGCGCTACTGCGGCATCGACGTCTCGGCCCGCCCGGGCAACCAGCAGCTCGTCACGCTCCACGAACGGCGCGGCTCGGACGGCGACCGGGAGCTCGTGTCGACGTTCTACGAGCCCGGGACGCCGGAGGACGTAGCCCGCACCGTCCTCGGCTTCGGCGGTGAGGCGGTCGTCGCGATCGACGCGCCGAGCGGCCCGCGCCTGGACCTGCTGGCGCCCGGCCGGCCGCTGCGCGACGAGCTCGGGCTGCCGGAGGGCCGCTACGAGCGCCATCGCGTCTGCGACGCGCTCCTCTTCCGGCGCTCGCTGCCGTTGTACCCGGTCCCGGCCGTCGGCCAGCAGCTCAGCGCGTGGGAGCGCTGGATCGAGGTCGGCTTCCGCATCTTCGAGCTCCTCGCGCCGCTCGGCCTCTACCGGCCCGAACGCGCCCCCGGCTCCGTCATGGCCCCGGTCGGGGACGGCGCGATGCGCTTCGGCCGCGTCGTCGAGACCTACCCCGACGCGATCTTCTGCGCGCTCCTCGGGCACCGCCCCTCCCCGAAGCGCACGCCCTGGGGCCTGCAGCAGCGGATCGCCGCGCTGAAGCTCCGGCACGTCGTCGACGCCGACGGCGGCCTCTGGCACCGCACGCTCGACGAGCTCGACGCGTGCGCCGCGGCGTACGCGGCGTACACGCTCGTGAACGGGCTCGGCTCGTGGGTGGGGGACCCCCGCGAGGGCGTCATCCTGCTGCCGGTCCCGGAGCTCGAGGACAAGTACCTCAAGCTGCCGCCGCCCGGGCGGCACGCGCTCGTGGCGCCGTAGCGCCGCGTCGGTCTGCGGCCCTCGCGGGCCCGGGGGAGCAGTCGCGCGCCCAGCTGGCCGACCGTGGTCGCGGTTCAGCGGCCACGCTCTGCCACGCACGCCCGGTGGCGACGCTGGTCCACCGAACGTCGATCCTCACCGGCCAGAGCGGGGGATGATCGACGTTCGACGGCCGGGAGCACCAGGAGCCTCGGCCGACGGTCCCGCCCGGCGGTGGCCCTCAGCCGCCGCGTACCGGCGTGAGCCGCAGCGCGTAGGGGAAGTCGCCGAAGCTCACGTTGACCCACAGGCGCCCGTCGAGGCGGACGGTCGTCGTGCCGGTGCGCTTCGCGGCCCGGGCGAGCCGCACGACCCCGGGGCCGTCGGCCTGGTCCTGCTGCGGCGCGGCGTAGGCGACGAACGCCGTCTGCCCGGCGAACGTCTGCCGCGGGTCCTCGGGGTCGGCCTGCTCGAAGCGGACCGTGTACCGGCCGTGGAAGACGTACGGGCCGTGCGCCTCCGGTGAGCCCGGGCCGCTGACGAGGACCTCGCCCCGCTGCTTGGGCGCGCGGACGAGCGACATCGTCGCGCCGGGCCCGCGCGGGGCGCCGCCCGCCGCGCCGGAGGACGCCCCGGCGGCCGGCGACGTCGTGTGGCCCTCGTCACATCCGCTCGCGCCAACCGCGGCGAGAAGTCCGACGACGGCGGCCGCGCTCGTATACGTTCTTAGGCAATGCATATGCACGAGGGGGACGAGCATACCTTCGACCGCGGGCGCTTCCTGCGGCTCGGCGCGGCGACGGTCGCCGGGGCCGGGCTCATCGGGGTGCCGGCCGCCCGCGCGGCGCCGCCCACGCCGGCGCCCGTCGGGGACGACGTCGCGTACGTCCAGTTCGCGGCGACCGCCGAGCTCGTGAGCGTCAGCCTCGGCGCGGCGCTCACGGCGAGCAGGGCGTTCACCGCGGCCGAGCGGCGGACCCTCACCGCGCTGCGGGACGGCGACAAGCAGCACCTCGCGCGGCTGGCCGCCGTCCTCGGCCCCGATGCCCCGCAGTACGGCGACTTCCACATCAGGCTGCCGAAGGCCTCGGCGCTGAACCTCCGCGCGTCCCTGCTGAGGCAGGCCACCGGGCTCGCCGAGCTCGTCGCCGGCGTCTACTGCAGCGGGGTCGGGGACGTGGCGGACGCGGGGACGCGGACGCTGCTCGGGCGCCTGCTGTGGTCCGAGGCGCAGCACCTCTCGGCCCTCCGCCTGCTGGCGGGGAAGCCCGCCATCGCGTCGGGCCTGCCCGGCCCCGTCTCCCTCGACGACGCGACGCCCCGCCTCGACACCTTCCTCGGCGACGCCGAGCCGCCCGCCTGACCCCTGGAGCCACCATGAACCGCACCCTCGCCATCACCGCCGTCACCACCGCGATCGCCGCGGCCGCGCCCGCGAGCGCCTCGGCCTTCAACGTCTATGCGGCCTCATCGCTGAGCAACGCCTTCCCGGCCCTGACCGGCTCGCCGAAGTACAACTTCGGCGGCTCCAACACGCTGCAGACCCAGATCGAGAAAGGCGCGCCGGCGGACGTCTTCGCGTCCGCCTCGCCGACCGAGGCGCAGGCGCTCTACGCCGAGGGCCGCTGCACCCGCCCGGTGACCCTCGCGACGAACACGCTCGTGCTGCTCGTTCCCTCGTCGAATCCGGGCCGCCTCTCGTCGGTTTACACCCTCCGCTCGGGTGGCAAGCGGCTCTCGATCGGGAACGCCGGCGTGCCGATCGGCGTCTACACCCGCAAGCTCCTCGCCCGGCTGCACCTCTCGTCGATCCTGAAGAGCAACACCGTGAGCCAGGAGTCGAACGTGAGCCAGGTGACATCGAAGGTCGCGCTCGGCTCGGCCGACGCCGGCTTCGTCTACAAGACCGACGCGCTCGCGGGCGGCGACCGCGTCCGGGCCCTCACGCTGCCGCGCTACGCCCAGCCGCCGGTGCGCTACCAGATGTGCGCCGTGATCCGCGACGGCGCGAACACGACCGCCGCGCAGTCCTTCATCAACCGCGTCGTCTCGAAGACCGGGCGGGCGACGCTGCGCCGGTTCGGCTTCGGGCTGCCGCCGAAGGGCTAGAAGCACCGTGCGACCGCGGGGTTTCGTCGCGCTGCAGGCGCTCGCCTGCGGGGTCCTGCTCGCGTTCCTCGCACTGCCGCTCGTCGCGCTCTTCACGGAGACCCCGCTCGGCGACGTCCCGCGCCTGCTCACGAGCCGTGACGTCGTCAACGCGCTGAAGACGACCGCGCGGACGAACCTCATCGCGAACGCGCTGATCCTCGGGTTCGGCACGCCGGCGGCGTGGTTCCTCGCCACCCGCCGGTTCCGTGGGCGGGCGCTCGTCGTGACGCTCGTCGAGCTGCCGCTCGTCCTGCCGCCGGCGGTCGCGGGGATCGGGCTGCTCGCCGCCTTCGGGGCCGGCGGGCTGCTCGGCGGCCCGCTCCAGGACGCCGGGATCGTCCTGCCGTTCACCGAGTGGGCGGTCGTCATCGCGGTGACGTTCGTGGCGTCGCCGTTCTACCTGCGCCAGGCGATCAGCGCGTTCGAGGCCGTCGACCCGACGCTCACCGACGCCGCACGCACGCTCGGCGCGTCACCGGCCCGGACGTTCCTCCGCGTCGCGCTGCCGCTGGCGGCCGGCGGGCTGGCGGCCGGCTGGGTACTCGCCTTCGCGCGCGGCATCGGCGAGTTCGGCGCGACGATCGTGTTCGCCGGCAACGTCCACGGGGAGACCCAGACCCTGACGCTCGCCATCTACGAGCAGCTCGACACGAGCTTCGACACCGCGCTCGCGGTGAGCGTCCTGCTCGTCGTCGTGAGCGCGGGCACGCTCCTCTCCTACAAACTCCTCTCCCAATGGCGCTTCTCGACGTCCACCTCCGCGCCCGCCTTCGCGCGTACGCCCTCGACGTCGCCCTGACGATCGGCCCCGAGACGGTGGCGCTCGTCGGCCCGTCGGGGGCCGGGAAGACGACCGTGCTCCGGACGATCGCCGGGCTGCGCGGGGCCGACGGGGGCCACGTCCGCCTCGACGGTACGCCCTGGCTCGACACCGCCGCGCGGGTGGACCTCCCGCCCGAGCGGCGGTCGGTCGGGCTCGTCTTCCAGGAGTACGCGCTCTTCCCGCACATGACGGTCGCTGCGAACGTCGCGTTCGCCCACGGGGACGACCCGGCGACGATGCTCGCCCGCTTCGGCGTCGGTCATCTCGCGGACGCCCGCCCGGGCACGCTCTCGGGCGGCGAGCGCCAGCGCGTCGCCCTGGCCCGCGCCCTCGCGCGCGACCCGCAGGTGCTCCTGCTCGACGAACCGCTCGCGGCGCTCGACACCCACACGCGCGCGACGGTCCGCGACGAACTGGACGCGCTCCTCGGCGACCTGGGGATCCCGACACTGCTCGTGACGCACGACTTCCGCGACGCCGCCGTCCTCGCCGACCGCGTCGCCGTCATCGTCGACGGCCGCATCCGCCAGACCGGCACGGCGGCCGAGCTCGTCAGCGCGCCGGCGGACGCGTTCGTCGCGAGCTTCACGGGGGCGACCGTCGTCCGCGGCGTCGCGACGCCGGACGGCCGTGGCGGCGCGCGCGTCGCGCTCGACGACGGAGGCGTGCTCACCGCCGCGACCGCGGCCGCCGGGCGCGTGAGCGTCGCCGTCCACCCGTGGGACGTCCGGGTCACGACGGACCCGCCCCGGCCGGGCGACGGGGGCGGGGTCATCGCCGGCAGCGCCGGGCGGCTCGTCCCCGAGGGCGGCCGGGTGCGGGTGCGCGTCGGCTGCCTCGTCGCGGAGCTCGAGGCGGACGCCGCCGCCGCGCTCGGCGGCGCGGCGGGCGCGGGGGAGACGCTGTACGCGACCGTCGCGCCCGAGCGGGTGCGTCTCTTCGCCCACGACCCGGCCGCCGTCGCCACGCCTGCGCGCACGGTCACCGACCCTTCGGGAGGCCGACCCGCCTTCGCCGCCCGCCGACCAGGAGAACCCGCATGAGCCCACCCCCCGAGGACGAAGGCGTCCAGATCGGCGCCGCCGCCCAGGCGCTCGGCGTCTCCATCGACACGCTGCGCCGCTGGGAGCGCGACGGCCGGGTGACGTTCGACCGGGTGGGCGGCCGCCGTTTCCTGCCCGCCGCCGAGCTCGCCCGGCTGCTCCACGACCGCAGCGCCAACACCCGCTCGAGCGCGCGCAACCGGATGACCGGCGTCGTCGTCGCGGTGAAGCGCGACGGCATCATGGCCCAGGTCGACCTCGCCTGCGGCCCGTTTCGGATCGTCTCGCTCATGAGCCGCGAGGCCGTCGACGACCTCGACCTCAAGCCCGGCGACACGGCGACCGCGTCGGTCAAGGCGACGACGGTCGTCGTCGAGCGCGCCTCCACGTGAGGTGCCCCGGCCCGCGTCACGTTCCGCGCCCGTCGCGCAGCGCGGCGGCCCGGTCGACGGCCTCGCGGATCGCCGGGCCGTCCTCGGGCTCCATCCCGCCGAGGAGGAACCACGGGCACAGGACCTCCTCGATCGCCTCGTCGAGCCGGGCGGGCGAGTACCCGCCGCAGGCCGAGTAGCGGAAGGCGTCGAGCTCGGCGGTGAGGAAGAGGTAGCGGCGGGTGTGCACGTGCTTGTAGGCGTGGACGACCGGGCCGTGCTCGAGGACGGTCCGGTACATCCACATGAAGGGACCGGCGACGTGATCGCCGACGGCGGCGAGCAGCGGCTCCCATTCGGGCTCGCCCGCGTCGGGACGGGTCCCGGCGCTGCAGCAGGGGTGGACGGTGGCGTCGATGTCGGTCATGGACGCAGGGTCACCCGGGCCGCTGTGACGGAACAACACGTTCGTGTACCGGGACTCGCGCACTCCGTGCCGTCTTCGTGACGTCGCCCGGCCGGTGCGGTGTCGACGCCCGCCGGCCGCTCTAGACTCGGCTGGTGCCCAACCGCAGCCGCCACGGGCGGACCGAGCAGACGAGAACGACCGGGACCGGCCCGGGGGATCGGGGCGCGCGCGCCAAGCAGCGCGCGTTCGCCGTCGGCGTCGTCGAGGACGGCCAGTCCGGCGACGAGCTCGTCGAGCTGCGCGAGCTGCTGCGCACGGCGGGCGTCGCCGTGGTCGGCCAGGCGGTCCAGCACCGCGAGAAGGTCCACCCGAACACGTACGTCGGCGCCGGCAAGCTCGAGGAGATCCGCGACGCGGCGAAGGCAGCCGACGCGAACGTCATCGCCGTCGACGACGAGCTGTCCCCGCGCCAGGAGCGCAACATGGAGGCCGCCCTCGGCATCCCCGTCGTCGACCGGACGGCGACGATCCTCGACATCTTCGCCGGCCACGCGCACAGCGCCGAGGGCAAGCTCCAGGTCGAGCTCGCGCAGCTGCAGTACAACCTCGCCCGTATGCGGGGGTTGTGGACCCACCTCGAGCGCCTCGGCGGCGGCATCGGCACCCGTGGCCCCGGCGAGTCCCAGATCGAGACCGACCGCCGCCTCGCGCGCGACCGCATCAGCGCGCTGAAGCGCAAGCTCGTCGAGGTCCAGGGGACGCGGGCCGTCATGCGGGCCGAGCGCGAGCGCGCGCACCTGCCGCAGATCGCGCTCGCGGGCTACACGAACGCCGGCAAGTCGACGCTCCTCAACCAGCTCACCGGGGCCGAGGTCGGCGTCCGGGACCGCCTGTTCCACACCCTCGACCCGACGACGCGCACCTGGCGCCTGCACGGCCGCACCTACCTCGTGACCGACACCGTCGGCTTCATCCGCAAGCTGCCGCACCAGCTCGTCGAGGCGTTCGGGGCGACGCTCGAGGAGACGCGCCGCGCCGACCTCGTCCTCCACGTCGTCGACGCCTCCAGCGAGGAGGAGGACCGCGAGGAGATGATGCGCGCGGTCGACGACGTCCTCGAGGAGATCGGCGCCGGCGACCGTCCGCGGCTGCTCGTCCTCAACAAGATCGACGCGTTGGCGGACGAGGACCGCGAGGTCATGCGCCGCCGCTTCCCCGACGCGGTGCTCGTGAGCGCCGCCACCGGCGAGGGCGTGGAGGAGTTCGGCGAGCGGATCGCCGACGAGTTCGAGCGGCGCCTGCAGGACATCGACCTGCTCCTGCCCTACAGCGAGGGCGCGCGGCTCGCCGAGCTGCACGACATCGCCGGCGACCTCGAGCGCGAGGACACGCCGGAGGGCGTCCGCGTCCACGCCCGCGTGCCCGAGAGCGTCGCCGAGCGCTTCGGCGCGTTCGCGACGAACTCCCAGCCCGCTTGAGCGCGCCCGAGGCGGGCGCCCTGCGCGTCCAGCGGCTCGATCCGCGGGCGACCGTCCCGCAGCGCGCGCACCCGGGCGACGCCGGCCTCGACCTCTGCGCGCTCGACGCCGGGACGCTCGGGCCGGGGGAGCGGGGGATGGTCGCCACCGGCCTCGCGATCGCGCTGCCGCCCGGGCACGCCGGGCTCGTGACGCCGCGCAGCGGGCTCGCGAGCCGGCACGGCATCACGCTCGTCAACACCCCGGGCCTCATCGACGAGGGCTACCGCGGCGAGCTCCGCGTCCTGCTCCTCAACACCGACCGCACCGAGCCGTTCACGTGGGCGGCCGGCGACCGCATCGCCCAGCTCGTCCTCGTCGCCGTCGCGACGCCGCCGGTGCTCGAGGCGGACACGCTCGGCGACACCGCCCGCGGGGCGGGCGGCTTCGGCTCGACCGGCGCCTGAGTGCCGCGGCGGGAGATGGCCCCCTGGGGCCATCTCCCGACCGGAACGGACCCCCCTGGGGGCCGTTCCGGCGGCTACTTGATGTAGCCCGACTCCTTCAGGTACGCCGTCGCGACCGCGGCGGGCTTCTGCTTGTCGAGGTCCACGCGCGAGTTGAGCTCCTGCATCACCGGGGTGGTGAGGCCGGTCTGGACCTGGGCGATGACCTTCGCGAAGTTCGGCCCCGACGCCTTCACCGTCGCGTCGCGGACGAGGAACGAGACGTTGTACGGCGGGAGGAACTGCTTGTCGTCCTGCAGCAGGACCTCCTTGTTCGCCGCGATGGCGCCGTCGGTCGTGAAGACGACGGAGACGTCCGCCTGGCCGTTGCTCAGCACCTCGTGGCGCTTGGAGAGGTCGACCGGGAGGTACTTCTTGAACTTGTGCCCGTAGGTCTGCTCGATGCCGAGCTTGCAGTCCAGGCGGGAGCGGCACTCGGGCGAACCGGAGAGCGTGAGCGTCCCGAACTTCGGCGCGAGCTCCGAGATCGTCTTCGGGCTCCCCGCCGCCTTCCAGCTCTTCTGGGACATCGCGAAGCCGTTGGAGTCCGTGAACGGGGTCAGCGGCAGCGCGGTCACGCCGGCCTTGGCAAAGTCGGCCTTCGCCTCGGTGTAGGCGGCCGCGGGATCCTTCGGGACCTTCGCGCTCTGCACCTTGAAGAAGTTCGTCAGCGCCGTGCCGACGTACTCCGGGTAGGCGTCGATCTGCCCGCCCTTGAGCGCCTTGTAGGCGATCTGCTCCGAGCCGAGGTTCAGCTGCTTCTTCACCTTGAAGCCCGCGGCCTGGAGGGCCTGCGCGTAGATCTCGCCGAGGATGAACTCCTCGGTGAAGTTCTTGGATCCGACGGTGATGGTCGGCTTGGACGCGTTGGCCGCGTCCTTGACGATGAGCTTCGCGTTCGCCGGTGCCGCCGCCGGCGTCGACGTCGACGCCGACCCGGCCGGGGCGGCGGTCGACGACGACGTGCTGCTCGAGTTGCTCGAGCCGCACGCGGCGAGCGTGCCTGCGACGGCGACCGCGCTCACGGCGGTCAGGATGCTGCGATGTCGATGCCTCATGGCGATGGTCCTCTTGGTTCGGTGTCTGATGCTGGGAAAGGTCAGATGGCCGCGTCCGCGACGCGCGCGGGGCGGCCGGCGCGCAGCCGGCCACGGGCCGGGCGCAGGGGGGCCGGCGTCACCGCTCGCTGGAGCAGCGCGAAGAGGATCTCGGCGCCGACGGCGAGGCCCGCGACGAGCATCGCGGTGCCGACGCGGCCCGCGTCACCGTAGACGCTCGCGTTGATGATCGGGTCGCCGAGCGTCAGCACCCCGGCGAAGGGACCGAGCGTCGCGGTCGCGATGACGTTGACGACCGAGGTCCGGATGCCGCCGAAGACGAGCGGGAGCGCCAGTGGCAGCTCGACGCGCCGGACGACCTGCGTCCCCGACAGGCCCATGCCGCGCGCGGCGTCGACGACATCCCCGTCGACCTGGCGCACGCCGACGTACGTGTTCGTGAAGATCGGCGGGATCGCGAGCAGCGTCATCGCGAAGACGAGGTTCTTCAGCTCGAGGCCGAGGTAGCTCGAGAAGAAGAGGACGAGCGCGATGGCCGGGACGGAGCGGCCGACGTTCGAGATCGACGAGGCGAGGAAGGACCCGCGGCCCGTGTGTCCGAGGTAGAGGCCGAGCGGCACCGCGACGAGGACCGCGAGGAGCATCGCGAGGCCGACGACCTCGAGGTGCTTGCCGAGCAGCGGCAGGTTCTTCGAGCCGCCGACCATGACGCCGCCGGCGACCGACTCGCGCTGGTGGACGAGGAAGTCGAGGCCGTCGGAGAAGTCGGACAGGACCGACGCGGTGGTCAGTGCCACGCTCATTCGGTCACCCGCCGCCAGGGGAGGGCGATGCGCTCGCCCGCGAGGATGAGCAGGTCGAGTGCCGCGGCGAGCAGGATGCACAGGACGCTCGCGGTGACGATGTTCGACTTGAAGTTCTGGTCGAGGATGATCTGCTGCCCCAGGCCGCCCGCCCCGGCCACGAACGCGAGCGCGGCGAGGCCGACCGTCGTGGTCGTCGCGACGCGCACGCCGGCGACGATCTCGGGGACGGCGAGCGGCAGCTCGACGCGCCACAGCCGCTGGCGGTCGGTCATGCCCATCCCGCGCGCCGCGTCCAGCGCCGCCTCCGGGACGTTGTCCAGGCCGGCGATGACGTTGCGGAAGATGACGAGCAGGTTGTAGGACGTCAGCGCGACCACGCCGGTCACGAACCCGAAGCCCGTGACCGGCAGCAGGATCGCGAAGAGGGCGAGGCTCGGGATCGTGTACATGACCCCGGTGACGCCGGTGATGGGGCCGACGAGCCAGCGGCGGCGGTGGGCGACGAGCGCGAGCGCGAACGCGATGAGGAAGCCCGCGACGACGCTGACGACCGTGAGCTCGAGGTGACGCAGCAGGGGGCTCATGTAGTCCCCGATGTGGTCCTTGATCCACGCCGGGCAGAGGCCGTCCTTCGCGACGCAGCCGACGTCCTTGCTGCGGTCGCGGATGACGACCTGGGCGAGGACGAGCGGCCCGGTCATTGCGCCGCCCGGTCGGCCGGGGCGGGCGCCTCGTCGATCGAGCCGGCGCCCTGCTCGGTGAGGAAGCCGGAGATGACCTCGACGGACAGGACGCCGGCGACCCGCCCGCCGCCGTCGGTCACGACGCCGTACATGACCTGGCCCTGGAGCAGGTCGGCGAGGGCGTCGCGCAGGATGTCGTCGAGCTCCACGGTGGTGAGCCGGCCCTCGTGCGGCCGGACCGTGTCGGCGGCCAGGTCGGTGGCCGAGAGCCAGCTGACGGGACGGCCGTCGTCGTCGACGAGCAGCGCGTGGCCGATCGGGCTCGCGGCCGCCCGCTCGCGCGCCTGCGCGCCGGGGTCGCCGACACGGACGGTCGGCGCGTCCCACAGGTCGATGTCGCGGACCCGCTGGAGGGCGAGGCGCTTGAGCGCGCGGTCCGCCCCCACGAAGTCCTCCACGAACTCGTCCGCGGGAGCCATGAGCAGCTCGGCGGGCGTCGCGTACTGCGCGAGGACGCCGCCCTTGCGCAGGACGGCGATCCGGTCGCCCATCTTGATCGCCTCATCGATGTCGTGGGTGACGAAGACGATCGTCTTGCGGATCTCGCCCTGGAGGCGGAGGAACTCGTTCTGCAGGCGCTCGCGGCTGATCGGGTCGATCGCGCCGAACGGCTCGTCCATGAGCATGAGCGGCGGGTCGGCGGCGAGGGCGCGGGCCACGCCGACCCGCTGGCGCTGGCCGCCGGAGAGCTGGCCGGGGTAGCGCGCGGCCATCGCCGGCTCGAGGCCGATGAGGTCGAGGAGCTCCTCGACGCGGGCGGAGACCCGCCTGCGGTCCCAGCCGAGCAGCTTCGGGACGACCGCGATGTTGTCCGCCACCGTCTGGTGCGGGAAGAGGCCGATCTGCTGGATCGCGTAGCCGATCTCGCGGCGCAGCTCGGCGGGGTGGCGGTCCATGATCGAGGCGCCGTCGATGAGGATGTCGCCGGAGGTGGGCTCGATCATCCGGTTGACGAGCCGCATGGCGGTCGTCTTGCCGCAGCCGGAGGGCCCGACGAGCACGCAGATCTCGCCGGCGGGGACCTCCAGCGAGAGGTCGTCGATGGCGGGCTCGGCCGTCCCCGCGTACTGCTTGCGGATGTGGCGGAGCTCGAGCGTGGCCGCCTCGCGGTGCGCGGACGGCCCCTCGGGCGGGCGGTGTGGTTCTGAGGTCACGGGCGGTGGCTCCGGAGGCAGGTCGCGGGTCGACCGCCCGCGCGTGGATCACCCTATACCCCTGAAAGGCGACGTCCGATCGAACCTGCGTCAGGACGTCGTACTTCCGGGTGTCAGCTCAGGCCCGCCGCCGCCTTCGCGGACGCGTGCGCCGCCGATTCCATGGCGTCGTCGAGCGGGGCCAGCGGCTCCTCGAGGCCGAGGGCGCGCTGTGTGAGCCAGTCGGCGAGCCACGCGTTCTTCGGGAGCAGCGGCCCGTGGATGTACGTCCCGATGACCGTGCCCGTGGGGGACATCGCGCCCTCGGTGCCGCTCTCGCCGGTGTTGCCGTGCCCCTTCAGGACGCGGCCGAGCGCCGGCTGGCCGTCCGCGAGGTGGGTGCGGCCGCCGTGGTTCTCGAAGCCGGCGACGACGCGCGGCCCGTCGAGCCCGGGGAGCTCGACCTCGATCGCGACGTTCCCGATGAGGCGCTTGCCGTCGTGGCGGACGGTCTTCAGGTCGAGCAGCCCGACGCCGGGGAGGAGGTCGTCGCCGAGCTCGTAGGAGTGGCCGAGGAGCTGGTAGCCGCCGCAGACGGCGAGGACGACGGCGCCGCGGGCGGCGGCGGCGTGGATCGCCTCGCGCTTGGTGTCGACGAGGTCCTGCGCGCACAGCGCCTGGTCGCGGTCCTGCCCACCGCCCATGTAGAAGAGGTCGTGGGCGTCGGGGTCGACCGCGTCGCCGAGCCCGGCGCCGGTGAGCTCGAAGCCGATGCCGCGCCACGCGCACCGCCGCTGCAGGAGTAGGAGGTTGCCGCGGTCGGCGTAGATGTTCATGAGGTCCGGGTACAGCGCGCAGACGCGGAGCGTGCGGCCGGTCCCGGGGGCGGGCGGGGTCTGGAGGAGGGGCTCAGGCACGGAGCATCGCCACGGTGGAGCCGACGTACTCGTCGGTCTGGGGGATCGCGCGCGGCGGGAGCGCCGTGAGCCCGAGCGCGGCGCCCTCGGCCGTGAACTCGGCGGCGGTCACGCGGTCGAGGTGCAGGACGTCGCCCGCGACGGTGCGGTGGCCGGCCCGGTCGACGGTCTCGCGGATGCGCTCGATCGAGACGGTGTGCTCGTGCTCGCGGACGGCGACGGGCCGCGAGCAGTACACGGTGCCGTCGAGCTCGCGCATGTCCGGCAGCGGCGGCTCGGTGTGCTCGGCGTCGAAGGCCTCGAGCGCGTCGGCGAGCGCCGCGGCGACGATGCCGCCGGGACGCAGGCAGGCGCGGGCACTCGCGAGGAACCGGGCGCGGGCCTCCGCGCCCCCGAGCAGCTGGAGGGTCTGCATCGGGACGAGGACGGTGTCGAAGCGCGCGCCGCCGGTGTCGAAGGCCCGGGCGTCGGCCGCGATCGTCGGGATGACGAGGTCCAGCCGCGCCGCGTGCTCGCGGAGGGCGGCGAGCAGCGGCTCGTGGAGGTCGAGCGCGGTGACGCGGGCGCCGCGCGCGGCGAGGTGCAGGCTCACGCGCCCGGTGCCGGCGCCGACGTCGAGGACGTCCCCCCGCCCGGCGAGCTCGCGCCAGAGCGGCAGGTCGACGTCGTAGCCGCCGCACTCGATGTCGTGCCAGATGACGAGCAGCCGGTCGTCGGCCGCCGTCGTCGTGTCCGTGGTCCTGCCGGAGTCGGTGTCCATCAGCCGAACGAGCTCCCGGTGATGCCGCGGCGCGTGAGCTCCTCACGGAGCTGGAGCATCGCGGTGTAGGTCGGCAGGGCGAAGAGGCGGCCGTCGCCTCCGGCGATCGCGCGGTCCAGGCCCGCGGCGAGCCCGTCCTCGACGACGGTGATGCGATCGGCGGGCACGCCGGCGTACTTCAGCCGCAGCCCCATCTCGGCGGCGCGCGTGCCGGCGCACGTCGCGCGGCGCACGTGCCCGGCGAGGTGCTCGAAGTCGGCGTCCCAGATCCACGAGACGTCGCGGCCGTCGGCGATGTTGTCGTTCAGGACCGCGAAGAGGTCGTGCTCGCCCGCTTCGAGCGCGAGCGTGCGCAGGACCTCGTTCGCGCCGGCCGGGTTCTTGACGAGCAGGATCGACAGCTCGCGGCCGTCCATCGTCACCGTCTCGGCGCGGCCGAACGCGGGGGCGACCGCCCCGAGGCCCGCGACGATGTCGGCGAGCGGCGCGCCGAGCGCGTGGGTCAGGGCGGCGGCGCCGAGCGCGTTGTAGACGTTGTAGAGGCCGGGGAGGGGGAGGGCGACGTCGGCGCTGCCGGCGGGCGTCGTGAGCGTGAAGCGGGCGCCGCGCACGCCGTCGAGGTGGATGGCGGTCGCGCGCACGTCGGGCGCCGGCCGCGTCGCCCCGCAGGCCTCGCAGTGATAGTGGCCCTGGTGGCCGAGGAACACGACGTCGTAGCGGTACGGCGCGCCACAGCGGCGGCAGTGCGTGGAGTCCGACGCGTGCTGGAGCCCCGCGAGCGCGAGCGCGGTGTCCTCGACGCCGAAGGTCAGGACGCCGGGCGCCCCGGCGGCCGAGTCGTGGGCGGCCTGCTCGGCGGCCGGCCAGCGCTCGCGGCCGAGGTCGGCGACGAGCGGGTCGTCGGCGTTGAGGACGAGCGTCGTCGCCGGGTCCGCGTCCTTGACGATCTGGGCCCAGCGGTCGGCGATCGACTCGAGCTCGCCGTAGCGGTCGAGCTGGTCGCGGAAGAGGTTGCCGAGCAGCAGCGCCTGGGGCCTGAGGCCCTTGACGACCCCGGCGAGCCAGAACTCGTCGACCTCGAAGAGCCCGGTGTCGCCCCGGCCGTAAAGGAGCGTCGCCGCGATGCCGCCGGCCATGTTCGCGCCGGCGCTGTTGTGCACGAGCTGCGCGCCGCCGCGGGCGAGGATTGCGTGGGCCATCGCGGCGGTCGTCGTCTTGCCGTTCGTCGCCGAGATCGCCGCCCGGCGGTCGAGCCCCGCGGCGAGGGTGCCGATCGCGTCGCGGTCGAGCCGCAGCAGGACCTTGCCGGGGATCGACGTGCCGCCGCGCCCGCTCAGACGGGACGCACGGCCCGCGGTGCGGGCAACGGTCCCCTTCCAGCCGGCCCCCTTCACCGGGCCACGCTGCTCTCCGGCGGCAGCAGGACGGAGACCGCGCCCGGCCGGCAGCGGATCGTCGCGGGCAGCTCGCCGATCGGGTCCCCGTCGGCGTAGACCGTGAACGGCCGATCGGCCTCGACGGACACCTCGCGGCCACGCAAAACCGTGATCTCGGGCTGCTCGACGTGCGTGCCCTTGAAGAGCATCGGGAGGATGCGCAGGAACCGCAGCCGCGAGCAGTGGGCCTCGAACACGACGTCGAGCTTGCCGTCGTGCAGGTCGGCGTCGGGGGCGAGGAACATCCCGCCACCGTAGGCCTTCGAGTTCGCGGCGGCCACCGACCAGCCCGAGAAGGTGTGCTCCTCGCCGTCGACGGTCACCGTGAAGGCGGCCGGCGTCCAGGAGACGAGCGCGCGCAGGGCGCCGTAGGCGTATACGAGGTTCCCGAGCCGCGCCGAGGCGGCGTTCGCGATGCGGTTCGCGTCCGAGTCGAAGCCGAGCGAGGCGATCCCGATGAACGGGCTGCCGTCGACCTCCCCGAGGTCGACCGGGCGGACGACGCCGTCGACGATGACCTCGCAGGCCTCGACGGCGTCGGGCGGGATGCCCGCCACGCGGGCGAAGTCGTTGCCGCGGCCGCCGGGGAGGACGCCCATGACGGCCCCGTCGACCCCGGCGAGGGCGCCCGCCACGGCGCCGACGAGCCCGTCGCCGGAGAGCGTCACGACGGTGCGGCCGGCGGCGGCGGCCTCGCGGGCCAGCGCCCGCCCGTGGTCGAGGCTGTTCGTGCTGCGGACGTCCTGCTCGATGCCCGCCGCGCTCAGCCGCGCCTGCACGCCCGGGAGCACTTTGAGCGCCCGCCCACCCCCGGCGGCGGGGTTGACGAGCAGGGTCACGGGCGCCGACACGGGCCGTATCTTCCCTCTATCCTGGCGCCGGTGCCCCGCCGCCTGCTGCCCGTCGTCCTCACCGGCCTGACGCTCGCCCTCGCGGCGTGCGGGTCGAGCGGCTCCTCCTCGTCGAGCTCGGCGCCCGCCGCGACGGCCACGACGACGGCGTCGACCGCCACCACCGCGGCAACCACCGCCGCGGCTCCGGCCACCGCCGCGAACGGCTGCCGGACCGTCGACGCGCAGGCCCCGGTGAAGAAGAAGTCCGCCAAGCCGACGACGAAGCTCCCCGCGTCCGCGAAGGCCGTCGTCACGCTGCAGACCTCGTGCGGCGAGATCCAGATCACGCTCGACGCGAAGGACCACCCGGTCACCGCCTCCTCGTTCGCGTCGCTCGTGAAGAGCGGCTTCTACGACGGGCTCGGCGTCGTCCGCGTCGTGCCGGGCTTCGTCCTGCAGGCGGGTGACCCGCACGGCGACGGGACCGGCGGCGCGAGCTACCAGGTCGTCGAGCCGCCGGGCGACAACGCGGCCTACCGCCAGGGCGTCGTCGCGATGGCGAAGACCGGCTCGGACCCGGCGGGCGCCTCGAGCAGCCAGTTCTTCATCGTCACCGGCGCCGACGCGGGCCTGCCGCCCGAGTACGCGATCGCCGGCCGGGTGACGAAGGGCCTCGACGTCGCCAAGGCGATCGGCGCGATCCCGCCGACGAACGGGCAGGACGGGCCGCCCTCGCAGCCGGTCCTCATCGAGAAGGCAACGCTCAGCGTCAAGTAGACGGCCGCCCCCGTGCTCGACGTCACCTACCGGCTCCAGATCCCGCACCGCGCGGGCCAGCTCGCGCGCGTGACCACCGTCATCTCCAAGCACGAGGGCCTGATCGGCGACATCCTCACCGTCTCGCTGCACCGCGACTCGACCGAGCGCGAGATCACGGTCGAGATGCGCGACGCCGCCCACGCCTGGGCGCTCGCGAACGACCTGAACGCCCTGGAGGGCGTGCGGGTCATCTGGCACCACGACCGGGCGTTCCTCCGCCACGAGGGCGGCAAGCTCCGCATCGACCCGATCCGCCCGGTGAAGACCGTGCAGGAGATGCGCGACGTCTACACGCCCGGTGTCGCCCGCGTCTGCAGCGCGATCGCCGACAACCCGGCGCTCGTCTCCCGCTACACGATGATCGGGCGGACGGTCGCGGTCTGCACGAACGGCACGCGCGTCCTCGGCCTCGGCGACATCGGCCCCCGCGCCTCGATGCCGGTCATGGAGGGCAAGGCGGTCTTCTACCAGCAGTTCGCGGGCCTCAGCGCGATGCCGATCCTCATCGACACGAAGGACGAGGACGAGTTCGTCGAGACGGTCGTGCGGATCGCGCCGACCTTCGCCGGCATCCACCTCGAGGACATCAGCGCGCCGATGTGCTTCGAGATCGAGCGGCGCCTCATCGAGCGGCTGCCGCAGCCGGTCATGCACGACGACGTCCACGGGACCGCGGTCGTCACCGTCGCCGCCGCGATCGCCGCTTGCCGCCACGTCGGCCGCCGGCTCGACGAGTCGGTCGTCGGGCAGATCGGGCTCGGCGCCGCGGGCTACGGCATCTCCTCGCTCATGCACGACGGCGGCGCGCGCGTCATCGCCTTCGACCCGGACCCGCGCAGCCACGACCGCGCCCGCGCCGCCGGCGTGGAGATCGTCGGCATGGACGAGCTGCTCGCGACCGCCGACGTCGTCGTCGCGACGACCGGCCGCCCGGGCCTCATCGCGCCCGAGCAGGTCCGCGCCGGCTCGGTCGTCCTCGCGCTGACGAACCCGGTGGGGGAGATCGAGCCGCTCGTCGCCCGCGCCGCCGGGGCCGCCTTCGCCGCCGACGGACGCTCGGTGAACAACGTCCTCGCCTATCCGGGCATCTTCCGCGGCGCCCTGCTCGCGGGCTCGGACCGCATCACGACGAAGATGAAGCTCGCGGCCGCCTGGGCGATCGCGGCGCTCGCGGCGGACGGCGAGCTCGTCCCCGACGTCCTGGACCAGCAGGTGCACGACGCGGTCGCCGAGGCGGTCCGCGCCGAGGCGGTCGCCGAGGGCCTCGGGCGGCCCGAGGTCGTCCCCGCCGGCCTCTGACCGCTGAAACCCGTTTTCAGCCCAACCGGGGGACGAAAGACGGGTTTCGGCTCAGAAGAGGGTGGGTTCCGCGTCCGGCTCGGGCGCGGGCGGCGGGTCCAGGCAGTCCGGCTCGTCGTGGCGGGCGTCGCTCACCGCGTAGCCGACCTCGCGCGCGGCGACCGCGCGGTCGGGCAGCGGCGCCATGAGGTCGTGGACGAGCCCGAGGGGCGAGCCGTGGTCGAGCCACTGCCGCTCGGCGTCGGGGCCGGGGAGGATGACCGGCATGCGGTCGTGGATCGGCGCGAGTGCGCCGTTCGCGGCCGTCGTGAGGATCGTGCAGCTGCGGACGACCTCCTCCTCGCCGCCGTGCCACGTCGCCCACAGCCCGGCGAAGGCGAACGGCTCGCCGTCCGCGCGGGTGATCCAGAAGGGCTGCTTGCGCCTGCGCCCCTCGCGCGGCTGCCACTCGTAGAAGCCGTCGGCGAGGATGAGGCAGCGCCGCCGGGCGAGCGCGCCCGAGAAGGCCGGCTTCTCGCCCGCCGTCTCCGACCGGGCGTTGATCATCTTGTAGCCCGCCTTGACGTCCTTGGCCCAGTGGGGGACGAGGCCCCAGCGCAGCAGGTCGGGCCGTGGCTCGCCCTCGCGTGAGGTCGTGACGGCGAGGACCTCGTCGCCCGGGGCGACGTTCCACCGCCGGCGGACCGGGACGTCGTCACCGAGCGCGAACCGCTCCCGCAGGATCGCGGGGTTCGGGCCCGACAGCGAGTACCGACCGCACATGTCCCCAGGCTAGGACTTGCCGGACCCGGGGCCCGCGCCGCGGCCCGCGATCGCCTTGCGCTGCCGCCGGCGCCCGAACCAGGCGAGGACGGCGAGGACGACGAGCACGAGGAAGAAGCCGAGGATGAGGCCGCCGCCGATGCCGACCCCGCCGCCGAAGGGCAGGGAGATGAGCTCGACGAGCGCGAACCCGATGAGGAGCAGCAGCAGGACGATGCCGACGATGAGCGCGTACCCGCGGGCCTTGATCGCCGTGGAGGCGGACGCGGGCGGCGCGAGCAGGCCCATGACCCGGAGCAGGAAGAGCTGGCGGTTGGACGGCGGGGTCTGGCCGAGCGCCTCGACCGCCTTCTTCAGGTCGTCGGGGCGGCGCTCGGCGAGCGCGAGGGAGGCGTTCGCCATGCGCTGGAGCTGGAGGCGCTCCTGGGGGCGGGCGGACGCGATGGCGGTGCGGAAGTACGCGCGCGCGGCGTCGGCGTCGTAGCGCTCGGCGGCGCGGGCCCCGAGGATCGCCTGCGCAGCGGCCTTGAAGCGGGTCTCGCGCAGCAGCTCCTCGTCGCTCTTCGTCTCGAGCGCCTGCATCGCGGCGAGGGCGCCGCGGCCACCCTGCTCCATCCGGACCTGCCGTTGCTTGGCCATGGCCGTGAATCTAGCGACCACCGTGCCCCCGTGGCCTGCCGGGTGGGGCGCCCGCTATAGGCTCGCCGACCATGGACCTGACCGCGCTCGTGCGCTTCACGAACCGCAACATGATCGCCTTCGACCTCGCGCTCGGGACGGGCGCGCTGCTCGCGCCCGATCAGACGCTCCAGGCCCTCGGCCACGAGGCCCCGTCGGAGGACGCGCGCGAGCTCTTCCGGCGCTGCGGGCCGATCTGGCTGACGTTCGCCGCCGCGCACCTCGTCGCGCACCGCCGCGGCCGGCCGGAGGACTGGTGGGCCGTGGCCTGGCTGCGCGGGACCGAGATCGCGACCGACATCGTGTGGAGCCGGTCGCCGGCCATCTCCCGGCCCGGGGCACGCGAGGGCCTGTACCTCGCCGGGGCCTTCAACGCGGCGCTCGCGCTCGCCGCGGCCCGGGTCGCCCGGACGACCGCGTGATGGCCGCACGCCCCCTCCGTCGCTACATTCCGGCGCCGATGCGCTCCGTGACCGCCCGGCTCCTCGTCCTCGGCTGCGTCCTGCTCGCGGCCGCCGTCCCGGCGACCGCGGGTGCGCAGTCCAATCCGTTCACGCCGCTGCCGCAGGCGCAGACGGACACGTCGACGCAGGCGACGACGAGCTCGTCCACCACGACGGTCGACAACGGCGGGCTCTCGCGCTTCCAGGAGGTGATGATCTTCCTCGCCGGCGTCGCCCTGCTCGGCGGCATCGGCTTCGCGATCGTCAGCGACGCGCGCAAGGCCGCGCCGGTGACCGAGAAGGAACGCGCGGGCTCGCACACGGGCAGCGCCGCCGCCGCGACGAAGGCGCAGAGCAAGGCGAAGGCCCGCGCGAGGGCCAAGCGCCAGCGTCAGGCCCGGAAGAAGAATCGCTGACCGCCCGAAAGGTTGAGCACCTCAACCTTTGCCCGCTACACTGCACGGGACGTGAGCGAGAAGCCCGACCCCCTGCCGCCCGGCCAGCTGCGCCGGATCATGCGCCTCTTCCGGCCGCACCGCCGGACGCTCGGCAGCGTGCTCGGGCTCATCGTCATCTCGGCCGGCCTCGGGATGGTCTCGCCGTTCCTCCTGCGCGGCATCCTCGACACGGCGATCCCGCAGCGGGACACCGGCCTGCTGACGCTGCTCGTCGCGGGCATGGTCGTCATCTCGATCCTCACCGGCGTCCTCGGCGTGGGGCAGACGTACCTCTCGAACCTCGTGGGCCAGCGCGTCATGCACGACCTGCGCGCCGCGGTCTACCGGCACCTGCAGCGCCTGAGCCTCGCCTTCTTCACCCGCACCCGCACCGGCGAGGTCCAGAGCCGCATCGCGAACGACATCGGCGGCGTGCAGAACGTCGTCACGACGACGGCGACCTCGATCGTCTCGAACGTCACGACGGTGCTCGCGGTCGTCGTCGCGATGATCGTCCTCGACTGGCGCCTCGCTGCGTTCTCCCTCGTCCTGCTCCCGTTCTTCGTCGCGCTCACCCGCCGCGTCGGCAACGAGCGCAAGCGGCTGACGACGAAGAAGCAGGGCCGCCTCGCCGACATGAGCGCGCTCGTCGAGGAGTCGCTCTCGGTCAGCGGCATCCTGCTCGGCAAGACGATGGGCAAGGCCGACGAGCTCGCCGAGCGCTTCACCGCCGAGAGCCGCGAGCTCGCCGACCTCGAGGTCCGCTCCCGGATGGCCGGCCGCTGGCGGATGGCGTCCGTGCAGATGAGCTTCGCCATCATGCCGGCGCTCGCCTACTGGTTCGCCGGGGAGTCGCTCGCCAGCGGCTCGAACGCGATCTCGCTCGGCACGCTCGTCGCCTTCACGCAGCTGCAGACGCGCGTCTTCTTCCCGATCCAGTCGCTGCTGAGCGTCGGGATCGACATGCAGACGTCGCTCGCGCTCTTCACGCGGATCTTCGAGTACCTCGACCTCGAGGTGGAGATCGACGAGCGCGAGCACCCCGTCGACCTCGGCCCCGCGCAGGTCCGCGGCGACGTCCGCTTCGACGACGTCGTCTTCGCCTACGACCCCGCGTCGGCCCGGCCGACGATCGCCGGCGTGACGCTCGAGGTCCCGGCCGGGACGACGACGGCGATCGTGGGGGAGACGGGCTCGGGCAAGACGACGCTCGGGTACCTCGTCGCGCGGCTCTACGACGCGACCTCGGGCACCGTCTCGATCGACGGCGTCGACGTCCGCGACCTCACGTTCGGCTCGCTCTCGAGCATCGTCGGGCTCGTCTCGCAGGAGACCTACCTCTTCCACGCGTCGATCGCCGACAACCTGCGCTTCGCCAGGCCGGACGCGACGGACGACGAGCTGCAGGCCGCCGCGCGCGCCGCGCGCATCCACGACCAGATCATGGGCCTGCCCGACGGCTACGACACGGTCGTCGGGGAGCGCGGCTACCGCTTCAGCGGCGGTGAGAAACAGCGCATCGCGATCGCCCGGACCGTCCTGCGCAACCCGCCGGTCCTGCTCCTCGACGAGGCGACGAGCGCGCTCGACAACGAGACCGAGCGCGCCGTGCAGGAGGCGCTCGACGCCCTCGCCTCCGGCCGGACGACGATCGCGATCGCCCACCGCCTCTCGACCGTCCGCGACGCCGACCAGATCGTCGTGCTCGAGAAGGGTGCCGTCGCCGAGCGCGGGACCCACGACGAGCTCGTCGCCGCCGGCGGCCCGTACAGCCGGCTCGCCGCCGAGGCCGGGATGGCCGCGCTCGCGGACGCCGGAGCGGCCGCCCCCGCCATCACCGAGCTCGCCTCCTGACGATGCCCGGCCCCGCGCTCGCCGCCATCGACGTCGCGCTCGACCCGCCGGTCTGGGCCGCGCTCGGGTTCGCGGTCGACGAGGACGGCACGTGCGTCGTCGGCGCCACGACGCTCGAGGTCATCGGCGCTGCGGCCGAGGGCGCGCCGCTGCTGCCCGGCTGGACGCTCCGCGGCCCGGCCGCGGCGACGCCGGACACCGTCGACGGGCTGCCGACCACGTGGACCGACGCGCCGCCCGCCGCGGGCGCGCCGCACCCGAACACCGCCCGCGCGCTCGACCACGTCGTCCTCCGGACCCCGGACACCGGGCGGACGTTCGCCGCGCTGCAGGCGACCGGCATGGAGCTGCGACGGGAGCGGACCGCCGGCACCGGCAGCCGCGCGCTGCGGCAGGGCTTCTTCCGGCACGGGGAGGCGATCGTCGAGGTCGTCGGCCCGCTGCAGCACGCCGGCGACGGGCCCGCCGCCCTGTGGGGCCTGAGCTTCCTCGTCGAGGATCTCGACGCGGCGGTCGCGCTGCTCGGGGAGGGCGCCGGCGCCGTGCGTGACGCGGTCCAGCCCGGACGGCGCATCGTCACCGTGCGGGCCGAGGCGTGCGGCGGGCTGCCGCTCGCGCTGATGGACGGCTGAGCGCCGGGACCGTCAGGCGGTGGCCGGCGGCGGGTCCCCCGCGATCGCGGGGGCCGCCTCACCGCGCAGCGCCGCGCGGTAGTGCAGGTACTCGCGGACGCCGATCTGGATCGAGGCGGCGACCGGGATCGCGAGCAGCGCGCCGGCGATGCCGAAGAGGCTCGAGCCGAAGAGCACCGAGACGAGGACGACGAACGGGTGCACGTCGACCGCCTTGCTCTGGATGCGCGGCTGGATGAGGTAGTTCTCGATCTGCTGGTAGACGACGGCCCAGATGACCCAGGCGATCGTGGTCCCGGGAAAGCCGGAGAAGACAGTGACGAGACCGATGAGCACCGCGGCGAGCGAGGCTCCGACGAGCGGGATCGCGTCGAAGAGCGCCATCCCGACCGCGAGCGGCGCGGCGAAGGGGACACCGAGGATCTCGAGCACGACGAACGTGCTCAGCCCGGCGATCGACATCTGCGCGAGGACCCCGCCGACGTAATTGCCGACCGCGGTGGCCGACGTCTCCAGCGCCCGCTGCACGCGGGCGCGCCGGTCCTCGTCGGGGATCGCCTGCAGCGCCGAGAGCACCCAGCCGCGCCCGCCGGCCACCATGAAGATGCTGAGGACCATGATCGTCACGGCGGTGAAGACCGAGTTGACGACGCCGACGCCGACGTCCTTCAGCACGCCGGCGGCGTCGCCGGCCTTGCTCGGGAGCTTCGCCGCCTCCACCTGGAGCTTGTCGGTGATGCCGTACTGGCGGTCGAGCTTCCTGAGCTTCGGGTTCTTCGCGACCGAGTCCTGCAGGTCGTTCACGTAGCCCGGGGCCTTGCGCGCGAGGTCCTGCCCGCCGCTGACGATCGTCGGGATGATGAGCGCCGCGATGACGACCGGGACGAGGAACAGCGCGAGGTAGCTCACCGCGATGGCGGCCCCGCGCGGCATGCGGCGCTCCAGGCGGCCGACGGGCCGCGACATCGAGACCGCGACGAAGAGCGCCAGGACGATCCAGCTCAGCGAGGTGCGCACGAGCCAGACGAGCTCCAGCGCGCCGACCGTCAGCAGGACGATGACGATGACGCGCACGACGACGCGCGTGAGGTCGGGGGTGGTCATCCGTGCCACGTAGTAGTAGTCCCGCGTCGGACGAACCTCCCGATCTATCCTGGCGGGCGTGCCCGACCCCGCCGACCACGACGACCACGACGCCCGCCTGCAGGCGATGCGCCGCTCGTACGAGCTCGGCGGCCTCGCCGAGGAGGACCTCGCGCCCGACTGGCTCACCCAGCTGCGCGCGTGGCTCGCGGACGCCGGGACCGCCGGGCTGACGGAGCCGAACGCGATGATCTTCGCGACGGCCGACGCCGACGGGCGCCCGAGCGCGCGGACGGTCCTCCTCAAGGGCCTCGACGAGGACGGGCTCGTCCTCTTCACGAACCACGACTCGCGCAAGGGCCGCGAGGCGGCGGCGAACCCGGCCGTCTCCCTCGTCTTCCCGTGGATTGACCTGCAGCGCCAGGTCGTCGTCACCGGCGACGCCGAGCGCGTCCCGGACGCGGTCGCCGACGCGTACTTCGCGCGGCGCCCGCGCGGCTCGCAGCTCGGCGCGCTCGCGAGCAGGCAGTCGTCGATCATCCGCTCGCGCGACGACCTCACCGACGCCCTCGACGCCCTCCGGCGCACCTACCCCGAGGGGACGCCCGTGCCCCGGCCCGCCGCGTGGGGCGGGATCCGCGTCCGGCCCCGGACCGTCGAGTTCTGGCAGGGCCGCGCCGACCGCCTGCACGACCGGCTGCGCTACCACCGGATCGGCGGCGGGCCGACGGCGCCGTGGGGCGTGGAGCGCCTCGCGCCCTGAACCACCGCCGTCCCGGGCTCAGGCCTCGTCGCCGCGGCGGTGCTCGGCCTCGCGGACGATGTCCTCCGCGCGCTCGATGACGCCGAGCACCTCGCCGACGCGGCAGACGAGCAGGCGCTCCTCGGCGACCTCGACCCACGCGCCCGCGGAGGCGGGGAAGACGACGTGGTCGCCCGGGGCGACGGGCATCCGCAGGCCGGCGCTCTCCCACCAGTCGATGCCCGGCCCGACGGCCAGGACGATGCCGTGCTGCGGCGGCGGCTCGTGCGTCCCCGCGGGGACGACGAGGCCCGACTTGCGCATGCGGTCGGGCTCGAGCTCCTTGATGACGATCCGGTCGAAGAGGGGGCGCAGCTGGTCGGGCATCGCGACCAGCCTACGCGGAGGGACGGCCCGGCGACGTGGTGGCCGCGCCCGGACGGCGCGGCCATCGCGGAGGGCAGCTCAGCCGAGCGTCATGACCGGTTCGCCGTACGCGTTCAGGCCGTTGCCCGAGCGCGTGCAGGTGCCGCCCTTCGGGGTGCCCCCGTTGTACGCCTGGCGGATGCAGCTGCGCAGCGCCTTCTGGCCCCAGTAGTTCGGATGCAGCGACTCCTGGATGTAGTAGTCGCTGTTCGCCGTGGAGACCGTCCGGATCTGGTTGACCCACTCGGTCTGGTCGACCGCGCCCGGGCTCTGCCACGACCTGAGGCCCTTCTCCTCGATGAGGCCGACGGTGTTCTCGCACAGCCGCCGCCCGTTGAACGCGCTCTGCAGCTCGAGGACCTTCACGTTGCTCAGGCCGGTCTGCGCCGCCGCGTTCTTCACCGCGTTGTTGATCGTTGGCAGCGCCGTGCTGTTCGGCCAGTTGGCGTCGTTGTTCCAGAAGCCGCAGCCGCCGGTCGACTGGCGGCCGTAGCCGGACTCGCCGTAGCGGAAGCCGCTGCCGGACGGGATCGGCGACTCGTAGTCCTGCACGAGGATCGTGTACTGCGCGGCGCTGTAGCCCGCGTTCGCCATCGCCGTGCGGATGTTCAGGATCGCGTTCTTGATGAGCGTCGTCTTCGCGGAGACGTTCGCGCTCGTGAAGTTCGCCGTGACCGACGAGTCGTCGTTGCAGTAGTTCTTCCACCACGTCGGCGAGCTGAGGAAGTCCGACACGCACGACTGCACGACCGAGCCGAAGTTGAAGTCGTTGCCGCCGATCGACAGCGGGACGAGCTTCACGTTGTGGGTCGCCGCGAAGGCCTGGAGCATCTTCGCCTGGCCCTGGTGGCCCGCGCCGTCGTCGTAGAAGTCCAGGCCGGGCTTGAAGTAGTTGCCGGTCGTCGTCGCGGTCGTCGCGCCCGAGCATGCGAAGTTCACGCCGCTCACCCCCGCCCCGATGTACGCCTCCGCCGCCTTCGAGCGGTGGCACCGCTCGATCTGCTCGCCCGTGTTCGAGGCGTTGTCGTCGTACGCCGTCGCGCCGAGCGCGTCGATGTACTGCTCGCCGTTGTTGCTGTTGCCGGCCCAGCGCCCGGCCTCGCCGGAGATGTAGGAGTCGCCGACCGTGGCGACCCAGGGGGTGCCGGACCCGGGACCGTCGGCGTGGGCGACGCCGGTCATCAGGGACAGCGCGCTGAGCACGGCGACGACACCGCTGCGCACGGGGGGACGGGACACGTGGGCTCCTCCTGACCGCGGGCGCGGGGTGCGCCCGACCGCGGTCGAGCATCGCCGCCCCGCGAGGGCCCCGTCAAGGCGCGGTGGCCGGCCCTCTACGGGCGGCGGGTCAGCAGCCTTCCCGGCCGGCCTCGAGCGCGAGCGCGACCCAGTCCTCGGTGACGCCGAGGCGCGCGAGCGTCGAAACGAGCGTGCCGAGCATCCGCGCGGGCCACAGGTCCTGCGGGTCGAGCCTCACTTTCGTCGCGAGCGCGAAGCCCTCGTCGACCTGCCCCTCGATCCGGGTGCCGAGCGCGAGCAGGGCGGCAGCGTCGAGCCGGGCCGGCCCGGTGAGCAGCTCGGCGCCGGCCTCGCGGAGGAGGCGCATCGCGACCGCACAGCTCTCCGCGTCCGGGAGCAGGCCGAGCCCGGTGACGGCCGCCGTGAACGCCGCCTCGTCACCGGCGCGCAGGGCCGCGAGCGCGTCGAGGGCCTGATCGAGGCGCGCGCCGTCCACCCGGCGCGTCGCCCCGAGGTCGACGAGCGCGATCGTCCCCGGCCCGGTGACGATGACGTTCGCCGGCTCGAGGTCGGCGTGGACGAGCCCGGCCGTGCGCGGGAGGCCGATGGCCGCGCGCAGCAGCGTCCGGGCGACGGCGGCCGCGTCCTCGCCCGTGGGCAGGGCGTCGGCGAGCGTCGGGCCCGCCACGTGCGCGCTGACCATGACGCCGTCGTGGCAGAGGTCGGACATGGGGGAGGGGACGGTGATCGACGGGTGGCGCCGGAGCGCCCGCGCGACCGTGCGCTGCGTCGCCGCCTCGTGCTCGAGGTCGAGCTCGTCGAGGATGCGCTCGCGGGCCTCGCGGATGAGGGCGCCCGCGTCGAGGGCGGGGAACGCGGCCCGCGCGGGGGCGGCGAGCGTCTCGAGGAGCCCGAGGTCCGAGCGGATCGACTCACGCAGGCCGGGCCGCAGGAGCTTCACGACGACGTCCTCGCCGTCGACGCTCGCGCGGTGCGTCTGCGCGCCGGGCGTGACCGCGAGCGGAGCCGCCGCGTCGAGGCCGTCGACGACCTTCGCGGGGTCCCGTCCCCAGGCGTCCTTCAGCGCCTTCGTCACCGCCTTGGGCTCGACGGGCTCGACGCCGGCGGCCGCGTCGAGGAGCTCGGCCATGATGTCGTCGCGGTAGCGCTCGGGCAGCGCGGCGGGGTCGACGACGGTGTGGGCGCCGGCGAAGGCGATCCGGCCGGCCGTCGTCGAGCGGGCGAGCTTCGTCCCCGCGGAGATGAGCGCCCGGACGGCGGGCGGGAGACGGTCGTCGGCCATCGCGGGGTTGTACCGGACGGTGCGGCCCGCGGGCGCCGCGCCGGTCGGCAGTGGACGCACCGCCGGCATCCGCCCATCCGTCCAAAGGTGCAGGTCTGTCGCATTTTCCGCCCCGGAGGGGTGGACGGCGGGCCGCGAACTCGGCAGGGTAGGGGGATGCCCGCCTTCTCCGGCTGGCCACCGGAGGCGCTGACGTTCCTCGCCGACCTGGAGGCCCACAACGATCGGGAGTGGTTCAAGGCAAACCGCGCGCGCTACGACGAGGCGTGCGTGCTGCCGACGACCGCGCTCGGCGAGGCCCTGTCCGATCTGGGCACCCCGAAGCTCTTCCGGCCGTGGAACGACCAGCGCTTCCGCCCGGGCCCGCCGATCAAGGAGCACCTCGGGCTCGCCGTCGGCTACGAGGGCGCGGGCGGCTGGTACGTGCAGCTCTCGATCGACGGCCTCTTCCTCGCCGCCGGGCTGCACAACCCGAAGCCCGACCAGGTGACCCGCCTGCGCGCCGCGATCGACGACGGCCGCAAGGCCGCCGCGCTCACCCGCGCGCTCGCCGTCGCGCGGGCCGCCGGGCTCGCGCTGAACGACCCGGACCTCCTGCGGGTGCCGCGCGGGTACGACTCCGACCATCCACGCGCCGAGCTGCTGCGCCGGAAGAGCCTCACCGTCTCCGCGACGATGCCGATCGCGAAGTGGCTGCACCGGCCCGCCGCGTACGACCACATCCGCGAGCCGCTCGACGCCGCCGCGCCGATGGTGACGTGGCTGCGGCGCCACGTCGGGCCCTCACAGTCCGGAGCGCGCTGACGCGTGGCCCGCGGCTCGCGGGCGCGTCAGCGGACGAGGCCGCGGTCCAGGCGGAAGCCGGCCGCCGACAGCATGATGAGCATCCCGCCGGCGAGGATGCCGATCGTCAGCGGCACCGGGACCGAGTAGAACGTCGGGTCGAAGCCCGTCACCGTCCCGATGTCCCCCGAGAGGCGCGTGTCGAGGTGCATCGCGGAGCCGAGGCCCGTGAGCGCCCAGCGTGAGACCGTGAGGTTCGCGACGAGCTTCAGCGGCGCGATCATCGTCGCGAGCGGGATGATCGCCCCGGCGAGCAGCAGCTGCGGGATGAGGACGAGCGGGACCGAGCTCGTCGCCTGGTCGGAGCTCGTCACCGCCGCCGACAGCCACAGGCCCATCGCGACCGCGGCCCAGCTCGCCGCGACGCAGACGGCGAGCATCTGGACGTCCCCGCTCACGCCGGCGCCGGGCGGCTGCAGGACGAAGACCGGAACGACGAGCAGCACGACCTGGACGGCGGAGAGCGGGAGCAGGACGGCGCACTTCGCGCACAGGTAGGCGTCGACGCGGACGCCGATGGCCGTCTCCCGCGCGAGGATGGCGCGCTCGCGCACGACCTCACGGCAGGCGGCGATGATGCCGAGCCAGATCGCCCCGACGAGCAGCAGGAAGCAGAGCATCACGCCGTAGTACTGGCCGAGCGTCTGGTCGGACAGGATGTCGTGGGGGAGGGCGAACCCGATCGCGAGGCCGATGACCGGCGCCTGGCCGACGAGGATCGTCAGCTGACGGCGGTTGCGCAGCGTGCACTGCGCGTAGCGGCGGGCGAGGACGCGGGCCTGGGTCGCGAGCGGCGGCGCGACGCCGCGGGGCGCGCGGGCGCCGCGCGGCGGGGCGGGGGCGGGGCGGTCGGCGCCGCCGCCCTCGGGGCGCCGCGGTTCCTCGAGCGCGAGCGCGACGTACACCTGGTCGAAGTTCTGCACGCCGAAGCGCTCGAGCATCTCCTGCGGGCTGCCGACGAAGCGCAGCTCGCCGCCTGGTGCCATGACCGCGACGACGTCGCAGAGGCCGAGGCTGCTCGTCGCGTGGGTCGACAGCAGGACGCCGCGCCCCTCGTCGGCGAGGCCGCGCAGGAGCTCCATCATGCGCTGCTCGAGGACGGCGTCGAGGCCGGTGGCGGGCTCGTCGAGGAGCAGGACCGACGGGCGGCCGACGAGCTCGATGCCGCACGACGCACGGCGGCGCTGGCCGTCGGAGAGGCTCGCCATGCGGACGTCGGCCTGCTCGCCCATGTGGAGCGCGGCAATGACCTCGTCGGCGCGGGCGTCGAGGTCGGCCGCGCTCGTCCCCGGCGGCAACCGCAGCTCGGCGGCGTAGCGGAGCGCCTCGCGGACGGTGAGCTCGGGGTGCACGAGCGTGCCGAAGGGGACGTAGCCGACGTCGGTCATGCGCTGCCGGACGGGGACGCCGCCGACGTGGACGGTCCCGCCGGCCGGGAGCAGCACCCCGGCGAGCGCGCGCAGCAGCGTCGACTTGCCCGAGCCGCTCGCGCCGATGACGGCGACGAGCTTGCCGACCGGCACCTCGAGGGTCGCCTCGCGCAGGATCGTCTGCCCGCCGGCCGTGACGGTGACCGCGTGCGCGCTGATGCCGGCCACCTCCGCCTCCTGGACCGCTCCCGTGATCGTGGACACGCCCGTAGCTTGCCCCATCTCGCCGCTGCGACACGCCAGACCCTCGTGCGCGGTGCGTCCGCGAGCGGGCAGGGATCGGGCGTCCGCGGGAGAATCCCTGGCCGATGAGTGCCGGTGCCGACATCCCGCTCGTGGGTCCGGGGAACGAGCTGCAGCTGACGATCGACGGTGGCGCGGTGCCGCACGCGGAGGTCGTCGCGGCGTCCGAGCGCCCGGCCGGACCGTCCGCCGGGGACGCGCGCGCGGCCACGCCGGCGACCCTCCCGGGGCAGACGAGCCTCACGGGGTGAGCGCCGAAGCCGATCGAACCGGTAGAGACCGTCGGGGCCCATCGGCTGTCCGACGGGCCCGCGGGTTCTGCGGGCGGCCGTCCGTCGCCGGACGCCCGCCCTCAGGCACGACGGCTCAGCGGTAGAAGGACGTCCGCTTCGCGGCGCCGGCCCGGTTCAGCCCGATGTGCATGTGCTCGGTGTGCGGGTTCGGGCCGGTGTACGCGCGGAAGCCCTCGGCGTGGTGGTAGGAGGTCCAGATCCGGTGGTTCCAGATGATCTCCTGGATGCCCATCGCCCGGGCCAGGGCCCAGTTGTCGGCCCGAACGCCTGGGCACCGGCGGTGAAGCCGGGGGCGCAGCCGCTCGGGCCGGTCCAGGGGCCCGGATCGTCGTACCTGAACCTGTCCGGGGTGGCGGCCGGCGTGGGGGTGGGGGCCGGCGTGGGAGCAGTCGGGCGCGACGCGGCCGTCGCTACCGGTGTAGACCCGGGTGTCGCTCATGTAGCCACCCTTCTCGAGGCGGTCCCGGATGCGGCTCGTGCCGTACGGGCCGGTCACCGACGAGCCGTTGGTCTGGCAGACGATGTACGCCTTCGCGCCGCTGCGCACGCGGCGGATCGTCTTCGAGCCCGTGCGCGGCAGCGCCTTCACCGCGAGCAGCGCCTTGCCGCCGCCGTTGAACGTCCCGACGTGCGCGACGGGCTGTGGGCAGGGCACGCTGTCGACGCCGCAGGCGGGCCTGGCGTGGGCGGCGCCGGGGGCGACGAGGAAGCCGACGGCGGCGGCCGCGGCGACGGCGGTGCGGGCGTCAGGCAGGGACAGGGTCGGCATGGGAGGCACTCGTTTCTTCGGGGGTGAGCCGGACTGCGGACGTTTATGACGGCCCGCGACCCCGGTGAGCGGTCGTTCTCAGGTGCCCCTCACCCTCCGTGAGAGATTCGTGAGGACCTGCGTCGCCCGCCCGCGCCGGCGGGTACCCGCTCTGCCCTCGGCGCGCGTTGCCCGCGCCTGCCGCGGACCGGCGTCCTAGGCTGGGCGCATGGAACTCGCGGTGCACTTCCCGAACTTCACGCTCCCCGGCGGCCCGGAGGCGCTCGGTCCGGCCCTCGCCGCGACCGCCCGCGCGGCCGAGGACGGGGGCGCGTCGACGTTCACCCTCATGGACCACTGGTTCCAGATGGAGTCGATCGGCCGCTCCGAGGACCCGATGCTCGAGGGCTACACGTCCCTCGGCTTCCTCGCGGGCCAGACCTCGCGGATCCGCCTCGGACTGCTCGTGACCGGCGTGACGTACCGGCACCCCGGGCTGCTCGCGAAGACGGTCACGACGCTCGACGTCCTCTCCGGAGGCCGCGCGCAGCTCGGGATCGGCGCCGCCTGGTACGAGCGTGAGCACCGCGGCCTCGGCGTCCCGTTCCCGCCCCTCGGCGAGCGTTTCGAGCGCCTCGAGGAGACGCTGCAGATCGTTCGCCAGATGTGGAGCGACGACGACGGCCCGTTCGACGGCGAGCACTTCCGGCTCGCCGAGACGATCTGCACGCCGCGGCCGATCTCGGCACCGGCGCCGCCGATCCTCATCGGCGGGTCGGGCGAGCGCAAGACGCTGCTGCTCGTCGCCCGGTACGCGGACGCCTGCAACCTCTTCGCGCCCGACCCGTCGGTCGTCGCGCACAAGCTCGACGTCCTGCGCGGCCACTGCGACGCCGAGGGCCGCGACGAGGCGGAGATCGAGAAGACGATCATCTTCAACGGCGACCCCGTCGTCGACGTCGACGGCTTCCTGTCGAGCATGGCCGAGTACGCGAAGCTCGGCGTCACGAAGGTCTGGGTCAGCCCGTTCGCGCCCGACCCGGCGGCGTGGGTGACGAAGCTGTGCGAGACGGCGGGGCCGCGGCTCGCCGAGCTGTAGCGGCTGCGCCCGGACGGATGTTCTCGGCGGGGTCGGAGTGGCCTCGCCGTCCACCGGGTACCCCGATCGGCATGCGCAGCATCGCGACCGTCGCGCGCCGACCGCAGTTCGAGTGGCTGGCCCGCGCCGGGCTCGCCGCCCGCGGCGCCGTCTACGCGGTCATCGGGATCCTCGCGCTGAAGCTCGCCCTCGGCAGCGGCGGCGAGGCGACGAACCAGCAGGGCGCCCTGAAGGCGATCGCCGACCGGCCGTTCGGCAAGACGCTGCTCGTCCTCGTCGCGATCGGGCTCGGCGGGTACGCGTTCTGGCGCCTGTTCCGGGCCGCGGTCGGCCACGGCCGCGAGCAGCACGACGACGGCGGGGACCGGGTCGCCGCGCTGGCCAGCGGCGTCGCGTACACGGTCCTCTGCGTCACCGCGGTGAAGATCCTCACCGGCGCGCGCACCGGGTCGGGGACGCCGAGGAAGGCGACCGGCGGCGTCCTCGACTGGTCGATGGGCCCGCTGCTCGTCGGCATCGCCGGCGCGGTGCTCATCGGCGTCGCCGGCTACCAGGCCCACAAGGGGCTCTCGAGCACCTGGCGGCCGCCGCCTGATCCCCGCCTCTTCCCGAAAGTTGTCATAACGACCGTTATCGAGCATTGACGATCGGGCGGCCCAGTTCGATGGTTGGAAGTTGCCGAGGGCGACGAGCAGCAGGCCCGCGGCGCTGCGAAGATCCGGCCGGTGATGCGCTCGACCGACGTCGTGATCATCGGCGCAGGAGCTGCCGGCCTGATGTGCGCGATGACCGCGGCGGCGCGTGGCCGCCGGGTGCTGCTCCTCGACAGCTCCAACAAACCCGGCAAGAAGATCCTCATGTCCGGGGGCGGCCGCTGCAACTTCACGAACATGTACGCGGAGCCGGCGAACTTCTCGTCGCGGAACCCGCACTTCTGCAAGTCGGCCCTGGCGCGCTACACGCCGTGGGACTTCATCGCGCTCGTCGACCGGCACGGCGTGCCGTACCACGAGAAGAAGCTCGGCCAGCTGTTCTGCGACAACCGCTCGAAGGACATCCTGAACCTGCTCCTCGACGAGTGCAGGCAGGCCGGCGTCGAGCTGCACGTGACCACCGCGGTCCGCGAGATCGCGCGGGCGGACGCCGGCTACGTGCTGGACACCGACCTCGGCGAGGTCACGGCGTCGTCGGTCGTGATCGCCACCGGCGGCCTGTCGATCCCGACCCTGGGCGCCACCGGCTTCGGCTACGAGATCGCACGCCGCTTCGGCCACACGGTGCTCCCGACCCGCGCGGGTCTCGTGCCGTTCACCACCTCGGGTGAGCTCAAGGAGCTGTGCGCCGAGCTGACCGGCACATCGGTGGCCGCCGTCGTCAGCTGTGGCGAGGAGAGCTTCCGCGAGAACATCCTCTTCACCCACCGCGGCCTCAGCGGACCGGCCATCCTGCAGATCTCGTCGTTCTGGCATCCGGGCGACACCGTGACGATCGACCTGCTGCCCGACCACGACGTCCTCGAGTGGCTCCAGGGCCGCCAGGCCGCGCGCCCCGACAGCGAGCTGAAGACCGTGCTCGGCGAGGTCTTCACCAAGAAGATGGCGACCCTGCTGGCCGACCGCTGGTTCACGTCGCGGCCGATGAAGCGGTACACGCCGGCCGAGCTGCGGGGCATCGCCGACACGCTCGGCGCCTGGCCGGTCGTGCCCGCCGGCACCGAGGGCTACCGCACCGCGGAGGTCACGCTCGGCGGCGTCGACACCCGCGAGGTATCGTCGAAGACGATGGAGTCCGTCAAGAGCCCCGGCCTGTACTTCATCGGCGAGGTGCTCGACGTCACGGGCCACCTGGGCGGCTTCAACTTCCAATGGGCGTGGGCGTCGGGCCATGCGGCGGCACAGGTCGCGTGAGCACCGCCCGCTGCGGGCATCTACGCAGCGACGCCACGGCTCGGCGCGGATGACGGCCGCGCCGGTGGCTGCGAGAACCTGACCATGGACGACGCGAGACGCCGGGTGCCGATCCCCCGCCCCCAGTTCGTCGCCCGCGAGGTCGGGCCCGCCACGATCGTCGTCCTCATCGTCGCGCTCGCCGTCCTCTGGATCGCGGACCGGCCCGCCGGGCAGTCCACGGGGAGCTTCGCCGGGCAGTTCCTCGGCGCGGAGGCGATTCTCCTGCTGTCGATCGCGCTCGTGCTCATCAGCACGCTGCCGTGGGTCGAGGAGTGGTTCGACGGGATCGACCGCGCGGCGATCTGGCACCGGAGGCTCGCCATCGCGGGCGTCGTCCTCCTCGCCCCCCACGTGCTCATGTCCTCGGGCGACGGGGGCGGCGGCCTCGGCGGCCCGCTCGGCGCCATCGGGGCGATCGGTATGGTCGCCCTGGCCCTGTGGGCGATCCTCCCGCGCTGGCAGTCGGTCGTCCCCCGCGCGGTCCGCCCCGTCGTCCTGGCGGCGCGGGACGCCCCGGGCATCGCGGAGGTCCGCCGGCTCTTCGGCGGGTACGAGCGCTGGCGGGCGCTGCACCGGCTGACCGGGCTGTTCGTCGCCGCGGGCTTCCTCCACGGCCTGCTGGACGGCACGCCGTTCGCCGGGGCGCCGCTGCTGCGCTGGACCTACGTCGCGATCGGCGGGACCGGGCTGGCGTTCTACGTCTACCGCGAGGTCCTCGCCCGGTTCTTCCTCTCGCTCCACGACTACGAGGTCGCGTCGGTCAGCGAGGTGCACGACGGCCTCGTCGAGATCGCGCTGCGCCCGCTCGGCCGCCACGTCGAGTACGTCCCCGGTCAGTTCGCGATGGTCTACCTCGAGGGCAAGGACGGCTGGCACCGCCACCCGTTCACGATCGCGAGCGCCCCGCACGAGGGGATCGTCCGGGTCACCGTCAAGGCGCTCGGCGACTACACGTCGGGGCTGCACCGGACGCTCGAGCCCGGGATGCCCGCGGTCATCGGCGGCCCGCACGGGCGCTTCAGCCACCAGAAGGGCACCGCCCACCAGGTGTGGATCGCCGGCGGCGTCGGCGTGGCCCCGTTCCTCTCCTGGCTGCGCGCCCTCGACGGCGACCTCGCCCACCGGGTCGACTTCTTCTACACCTCGGTCGGGCCCGCCCCGTTCGCCGACGAGATCCTGGCGGTCGCCGCCCGGCACCCGACGCTCCGCGCGCCACACGCTCGGCTTCCTCCAGAGCAGCCTCGAGCACTCACGGCGCTTCCACGCCCTGTACGGGACGGTGTTCTGGTCGAACGCGTTCGGCACGCCGCTCGTCATCGCCCTCGGCCCGGACGCCATCGAGACGGTGCTGACGAACCGCGATCGGGCCTTCGCGAACAAGGAGGGCTGGGACTACTTCATCGGCCCGTTCTTCGAGCGCGGCGTCATGCTCATGGACTTCGAGGAGCACCGCCAGCACCGCCTCATCCTCCAGCAGGCCTTCAAGCGCGACCGCCTGCTCGCCTACCTCGAGAAGGTCAACGCGACGATCGCCCGCAGCATCGCGGCCTGGCGCCCGGGGCCGGGCTTCGAGCTCTACGAGGCCGCGAAGCAGCTGACGCTCGACATCGCCACCGAGGTCTTCATGGGCGAGCAGATCGGGGCCCAGGCCGACCGCATCAACGAGGCGTTCATCGACGTCGTCGTCGGCGGCCAGGCCGTCGTGCGGGCCGACGTGCCGGGCGGCAAGTGGCACCGCGGCCTGCAGAGCCGGCGGATGCTCGAGGACTACTTCCGCGCGCAGATCCCGAAGAAGCGCGCGGGGACCGGCGACGACCTCTTCAGCGTCCTCTGCCACGCGGTGAGCGAGGACGGCGAGCGCTTCGCCGACGAGGACATCGTCAACCACATGATCTTCACGATGATGGCCGCCCACGACACGAGCACGATCACGCTCGCGATGATGGGCTACTACCTCGCCCGCCACCCGGGTGGCAGGAGCGGCTGCGGGCCGAGTCCCGCGGCCTCGGCCAGGCGACGATCGGCTACGACGACGTCGAGCGCCTGCCCGACATGGACCTCGCGTTCAAGGAGACGCTGCGCATCAACGCCCCGGTCGGGATGCTCGCCCGCGAGACGCTGAAGGACACGGCGATCGACGGCCGCTTCGTGCCGAAGGGGACGAAGGTCATGCTCGCGATCTACCCGAGCCATCGCATGGAGCCGTGGTGGCGCGACCCGGACACCTTCGACCCCGAGCGCTTCAGCCCGGAGCGCGCCGAGGACCGCTCGCACAAGTACGCGTGGGCGCCGTTCGGCGGCAACGTCCACAAGTGCATCGGGATGCACTTCGGCTCCATGGAGGTCAAGGCGATCCTCCACCAGCTGCTGCTCCGCTACCGCTGGACGGTGCCCGCCGGCTACGAGCCGGTCATCGACTTCGGGACGGGCCCGTTCCCCGGGAACGGCCTGCCGATCGACCTGCAGCCGCTGTAGGGGCGGCACGGCCGGACACGCGGCGGACGCGGCCACGCGCGCCCGGCGCGCTAGCGTGCCCGGCACGGATGAGCCTCACCGCGGCCCTGCCCCCGACGTCCGACCCGGACGCCCTCTACGACGCGTTCCTCGCCTGGGCGGACGAGCAGGGCCTGACGCTCTACCCGCACCAGGACGAGGCAGCGATGGAGCTCTTCAGCGGGAGCAACGTCGTCCTCGCGACACCGACCGGCTCGGGCAAGTCGCTCGTCGCGGTCGCCGCCCACCTCGCCGCGCTCGCCGACGGGCGCCGGACGTACTACACCGCGCCGATCAAGGCGCTCGTCTCCGAGAAGTTCTTCGCCCTCTGCGAGACGTTCGGCTCGACCGAGGTCGGGATGCTCACCGGCGACGCGGCCGTCAACGCCGGCGCCCCCATCATCTGCTGCACCGCCGAGGTGCTCGCGAACATCGCCCTGCGCGAGGGGGCGGCCGCCGACGTCGGGCAGGTCGTCATGGACGAGTTCCACTACTACGCCGACGGCCGGCGGGGCTGGGCGTGGCAGGTCCCGCTCCTCACCCTCCCCCAGGCCCAGTTCCTCCTGATGTCCGCGACGCTCGGCGACGTCGAGCGCATCGCCGAGGACCTCACCGCGCGCACCGGCCGCGAGACGGTGACGATCGCGAACGCCGAGCGGCCCGTCCCGCTGACGCACGCCTGGTCGCTGCAGCCGCTGCACGAGCTGCTCGAGGAGCTCGTCGCCACCCGTCAGGCGCCGATCTACGTCGTCCACTTCACCCAGGCGTCGGCGATGGAGCGCGCCCAGTCGCTCCTCTCGGCGAAGCTCTGCACCCGCGAGGAGCGCGACGCGATCGCCGAGGCCCTCGGCGCCTTCCGCTTCACCGCCGGGTTCGGCCGCACGCTGTCGAAGCTCGTGCGCAGCGGCATCGGCGTCCACCACGCCGGGATGCTCCCGCGCTACCGGCGGCTCGTCGAGCAGCTCGCGCAGGCCGGGCTCCTGAAGGTCATCTGCGGGACCGACACGCTCGGGGTCGGGATCAACGTCCCGATCCGGACGGTCGTCTTCACGAGCCTCGCGAAGTACGACGGCAGCCGCCACCGGATGCTCAAGGCGCGCGAGTTCCACCAGATCGCCGGGCGCGCCGGCCGGGCCGGGTTCGACACCTCCGGGCACGTCGTCGTCCAGGCGCCGGACCACGCGATCGAGCGGGCGAAGGCGCTCGCGAAGGCCGGGGACGACCCGAAGAAGCGCCGCAAGATCCAGGTGAGGAAGCCGGCCGACGGCGCGGTCACGTGGACCGAGGAGACGTTCGACCGGCTCCGCGACGCGGCCCCCGAGCCGCTCGTCTCGAAGATGCGCGTCGACCACGCGATGATCCTCAACGTCGTCCGCCAGCCGACCGATCCGGTCGCCGCGATGCGCGCGCTCATGGAGGACAACCACGAGGACGAGCGCGGCCGCCGCAAGCTCTCCGACCAGGCCCAGGCGCTCGGGGACGAGCTCGTCCGCGCGGGCGTCCTGGAGTGGCTGCCCGAGCCCGACGAGGACGGCCGCACGCTCCAGCTCGCGCTCGCCCTCCAGGACGACTTCGCCCTCAACGAGCCGCTCGCGTCGTTCGCGCTCGTCGCCTTCGGCCTGCTCGACCCCGACGCGGAGACGTACACCCTCGACGTCGTCTCGGTCGTCGAGGCGATCCTCGACGACCCGTTCCCCGTGCTCATGGCCCAGGCGCACAAGGCGCGCGGCGAGGCGGTCGCCGAGATGAAGGCCGAGGGCATCGAGTACGACGAGCGGATGGAGCTGCTGGAGGAGGTCACCTACCCGCAGCCGCTCGCCGAGCCGCTCCGGGCCGCGCTCATCAGCTACCGCGAGCGTCACCCGTGGGTGCGCGAGTCCGACCTCTCGCCGAAGTCGGTCGTCCGCGACATGTACGAGGCCGGGCGCACGTTCACGGAGACCGTCGCGTTCTACGGGCTCGCGCGCTCGGAGGGCCTCGTCCTGCGCTACCTGTCCAGCGCCTATCGCGCGCTGCGCCGGACCGTACCCGACGAGGTGAAGACCGACGAGCTCGACGAGATCGTCGAGTGGCTCGGCGAGACCGTCCGCCAGACCGACTCGAGCCTGCTCGACGAGTGGGAGGCACTGACCGACCCCGAGGCGGTCGCCCGTGCCGCGGCCGCCGCGGCGGCCGGCGAGCCCGAGCCGCCGCCGCGCCCCATCACCGCGAACGAGCGCGCCTTCATGGTCATGGTGCGCAACGCCCTCTTCCAGCGGGTGCGCCTGCTCGCCGCCGGCGACGCCGCTGCGCTCGCCGCGCTCGAGGCCGCCTCCGCCGCGCTGACCGAGCCGCCGGCCCGCGTGACGATGGGCGAGGACGAGTGGCGCGCCGCCGGCGAGGAGATCCGCGCCGAGTACCCCGCGATCGGGACCGGTCCCGACGCGCGCTCGCCGCGCCTGCTGCTCGTCGATCGCGACCCGCCGGGGACCGAGGGCCGCGTGTGGACCGTGCGCCAGATCCTCGACGACCCCGAGGGCCACCACGACGCCGCGATCGTCGCGACGATCGACCTCGACGCCTCCGACGCCGCCGGCGAGCCCGTCGTGCGGACGACGGCAGCGGGACTTGCGCCGTAAAGGTACGCCCCCGTAGCATACGGGCCACGCCCCGCCCGCCCCCGCCCCGAGGAAGCCGCCCCGCTCGTGCCCGCCCTGTGGATCCTGCCCGCCGCGCTCGCCCTGCTCACCGCGGGGAGCATGCTCGCGCCGTCCGTCGTCGAGCGCGCGCTGCTCGGCGTCGTCGCCGGCGGCGTGCTCACTGTCCTGGCGGGGATCATCGGCTACGTCCTCTACGCCCTCACGGCGCTCGCGCTGCGTGTCGACGCGACGCTGAGCGTCGCGGCCGCGGCGCTGATGTGCGCCGCGCTCGTCGCGGCCGGGCAGCACCGCGTCGCGCCGCGGCCGCCGGACGAGCGCGCGGACGGGGACGGCGGTGGCGGCGGCGGGCTGCACCGCCCGGACCCCGAGCGCCCGCGCGACCCGGGCCCCGCCGGCGACCTGGGGCCCGACTGGGACGGCTTCGACGCCGCGCGGCGGGCGTGGGAGGACGAACGCGCCGGCGATCGCGTGCCCGCCCTGCTGACCTGACGGCCGCGCCCCGCGCGCGCAGCGGCGAGACTGTCCGCCATGAGCGCCTTCCTCGACCTGCACCGCCCCGGCGACCCGCTGCTGCTCCCGAACCCGTGGGACATCGGCTCGGCCCGCCTCTTCGAGCACCTCGGCTTCGCCGCCCTCGCGACGACGAGCAGCGGCTTCGCGGCGACCCTCGGCCGGGTCGACGGGGGCGTGACGCGCGACGAGGCCCTCGCGCACGCCCGCGAGCTCGTCGCCGCGGCGGGCGTCCCGGTGAGCGCTGACCTCGAGCACGGGTTCGGCGCCACCGAGGCCGAGGTCACCGAGACCTTCCGCCTCGCCGCCGCGACGGGCCTCGCCGGCGGCTCCATCGAGGACTGGGACGGGACGCGGACCTTCACGATCGACGAGGCGGCGGCCCGGGTCGCCGCCGCGGTCGCCGGGGCCGGCCCGGACTTCGTCGTCACGGCCCGCTGCGACGCGCACCTGCGCGAGCCCGGCCAGACGCGCGATGACACGATCGCCCGCCTCCGGGCCTACGCGGAGGCGGGCGCGCAGGTCGTGTACGCCCCCGGGCCGACGGACCTCGACGACATCCGCGCCGTCGTCGACGCCGTCCCGCGGCCCGTCAACGTCCTGCTGCGTCCCGGCGGGCCCGGGGGGCGCGAGCTCGCGGCCGTCGGCGTCGCCCGGGTGTCCGTCGGCGGGATGTTCGCCTTCACCGCCCTCGGCGCGGTGGTCGACGCCGCGCGGGAGCTCCTCGAGGCGGGGACGCTCGGCGGGACGGAGCTCGCGGCCCGCGGGGGCGCCGCCGTCCGGGCGGCCTTCACCCCGTGACCGCCTGCTCGCCCTCCGTTCGCCGAGTTTCTGCGGATTCTGCCCGATAACGGGCAACTCGCGTCACCGACGGGCGATTGTTGTGTAACACTCCTCGACGCCGTGACCGAGGACCCCGATCCGCTCGAACCGCTGCTGGACCACCTGCAGCGGGCGCTGCCGCTCCGGCGCAGCGAGGCGCAGCGGGTCGTGGACGAGGTCGTGGCGTGGTTTGCCGAGTCGCCGGAGGCGTTCGTCCGCCGGCGACACCGCGAGCTGCAGGACCGGGGCGTCCCCAACGCCCGGGCGTACTCGCGCATCGCCGACGAACTGGCGGCGCGGCCGGTCCCCGGCCCGCGCCTCAGCGAACGGCAGGTCCGCCGGGTCATCTACGGATAGGAGCAGGACAGCATGTGTGGCATCGTCGGATACGTCGGGCGGCAGGACGCTGTCCCGCTCCTCATCGAAGGGCTCCAGCGGCTCGAGTACCGCGGCTACGACTCCGCGGGCGTCGCGGCCGTGAAGAACGGCACGCTGCGCGTCGCCAAGGCCGAGGGCAAGGTCCGCGACCTGCTCGACGGCCTGCCGAAGAAGGTCGCCGGGCCGATCGGCATCGGGCACACGCGCTGGGCGACCCACGGCCCGCCGTCGGACCTCAACGCCCATCCGCACGTCGACGCCGACGAGCATGTCGCCGTCGTCCACAACGGCATCCTCGAGAACGCCGACTCCCTCCGCGCCGAGCTCGAGCGCGAGGGCGTCGAGTTCCTCTCCGACACGGACACCGAGATCCTCGCCCACCTCGTCGGGCGCTCGACGCAGCCCGAGCTCGAGGACAAGGTCCGCGAGGCGCTGCGCCGCGTGCAGGGCGCCTACGGCATCGCGGTCATCGACACGCGCACGCCGGACCGGATCGTCGTCGCCCGCAACGGGTCGCCGGTCGTCCTCGGCATCGGCAACCGCGAGATGCTCGTCGCGTCCGACGTCGCCGCGCTCGTCAAGCACGTGCAGCAGGTCGTCTTCCTCGACGACGGCGAGATGGCCGTCCTCACCGCCGACGGCTTCACGACCTCGACGCTCGACCGCAAGAAGACCGACAAGGAGCCCCAGGAGATCGAGGGCGACGTCGAGGACTACGAGAAGGGCGGCTACGAGCACTACCTGCGCAAGGAGATCGCCGACCAGCCCCAGGCCGTCGCCGGGACGCTCCGTGGCCGACTGGACGAGCGCTTCGCCACCGCGCACCTCGGCGGCATCGAGCTGAGCGCGCGCGACCTGCGGACGATCCGCCGGGTGAAGATCCTCGGCTGCGGCTCGGCCTACTACTCGGGCATCGTCGGCGCGGAGCTCATCGAGTCACTCGCCCGGCTCCCGGCGGACGCCGAGCCGGCCTCGGAGTTCCGTTACCGCAACCCGGTCATCGACCCCGACACGCTCTACCTCGCGGTATCGCAGTCGGGCGAGACGTTCGACACGCTCGCCGCCGTGCACGAGGTCCAGCGCAAGGGCGGCCGCGTGCTCGGCGTCGTGAACGTCGTCGGCTCCTCGATCGCCCGCGCCTGCGAGGGCGGCATCTACCTCCACGCCGGCCCCGAGGTCTCGGTCGCGTCGACGAAGGCGTTCAATGCGTCGGTCGTCGCCTTCGCCCTGCTCGCGCTCCACCTCGGCCGCGTGCGCGACCTCTCCCCCGCCGACGGCAAGCGGCTCATCACCGGGCTCGAGCGCCTGCCCGACCAGATCGCGACGGTCCTCGAGGACGAGGAGGTCGTCCGCCAGGCCGCGCAGCGCTTCGCCGACGCGCCGTCCGCCTTCTACATCGGCCGCGTGCGGGGCTACCCGATCGCGCTCGAGGGCGCCCAGAAGCTCAAGGAGCTCTCCTACGTCCACGCCGAGGCCTACCCGGCGAGCGAGCTGAAGCACGGCCCGCTCGCGCTCATCTCCCCCGAGATGCCGACGGTCGTCATCGCCCCCGACGACCACCTCATCGACAAGAACCGGTCGGCGATGGAGCAGATCAAGGCCCGCGGCGGGCCGGTCGTCGCCGTCGGCCACAGCCCCTTCGCGGGCCTCGCCGACGAGACCCTCATCGTCCCCAAGAATGAGCCGGAGCTCGACTCGGTCCTCCTCGGGGTGCCGCTCCAGCTCCTGGCCTACCACGCGTCGATGCTGCTCGGGCGCGACGTGGACCAGCCGCGCAACCTCGCCAAGAGCGTGACGGTCGAGTAGCGCCGCCCCGCTCGCCGCCCCGCCCCCGCCCCGCCCGCCCGCCCCGCCCCCGCGGGTGCGGCGTGCGGCCGAGTGGGCTCATATGTCCCACTCGGCCGCACGCCGCTCGTGGTGCCGCGATCAGTCCGGGGCCGTCAGCGGCAGCCACACGCGAAAGGCTGTCCGCCCCGGCTCGGAGCCGACGATGATCGACCCGCCGTGGCGGTCGACGACGATGCGCCGGGCGGTCGCGAGGCCGAGCCCGGTCCCGCGGCCGACGTCCTTCGTCGTGTAGAACGAGTCGAAGATGTGGGCGACGACCTCGTCCGGGATGCCCGGCCCGTCGTCGGCGATCTCGACGAGCGCGCGCTCCCCGTCGCGGCGGGTGGTGAGCGTGATCGTCCCCGACTCGCCGAGCGCGTCGATCGCGTTGTCCAGGAGGTTCGTCCACACCTGGTTGAGCTCGGATCCGCGGACGGTGAGGTGCGGCAGCGCGCGGTCGTAGTCGCGGACGACGCGGATCGTCGTCTGCTTGAGCTTGTGCCCGAGGACCGTGAGCGTCGTCTCCAGGCCCTCGTGGAGGTCGACCTCGACGACGGCGCCGCGGTCCATGTATGCGTAGGCCTTCACGGCGCCGACGAGCTCGGACATCCGCCGGGTCGACTCCCGGAGCTCGGCGGCGAGGCCGCGGGCCGTGAGCGCCGCCGCGACCCAGCGCAGCGCGGCATCGAGCGCCGGCCCGGCGTGGGTGACGACCTGCTCGAGCCACGCCTCGTCCAGGCCGGCGGCCGCGAGCGGCTCCGCGATCTCCCACGCCTGTTCGACGCCGAGGTCCTCCAGGCGCTCGGCGATCGCGTCCTCGGCGTCGGCCGCGTCGAGCGCCGAGAGCGCGGTGAGGCCCGCCGCCCGGGCCAGCGCCTCGCGCTGCAGCTCGCTCAGCACCTGCGCGTCGGCGCGTTCGATCCCGGCGTCGACGAACATGCCGAGCGTCGAGGAGAGGACGTCGAGCGCCTCGGCCATCTGCGCCGAGGCGCGCTTGGCCGCGGCTGCCGGGTTGTTCAGCTCGTGCGCGAGCCCCGCCGCCATCGTCCCGAGGGACTCGAGGCGGTCGCGGCTGGACTCGATGGCCTGGACGCGCTGCATGACCGGCGCGATCTGGCGCATGACCCGCCCGTGGACGGCCGGGTGGGCGAGCGCGAGGCGGCGGAAGTCGTCGGCGGGCAGCAGCGCGAGGCGGCAGTCCGTCCGGGCCTGGGTCCGCACGAAGATCGGGTTCTCGGTGAGGACCCCGATCGCCCCCATCCACGTCGGCGCGTGCTGGTAGCCCATCGGCTCGGCCCGCCCGTCGGACACCATGAACATCTCCACCGTCCCCTCGAGCAGGAGGTGCACCCCCGGGGCGGGGACGCCCTGCTCGACGATGATCCCGCCGGCCGCGACGTCCTGGCCCTCGGCGACGGCGAGCCACTCCGCGAGCTGCTCCCGCTCCAGCCCGTGGAGGAGGTCGACGACGCAGAGGTCCTTGACGGTCAGCGGCCCGGACACCGCTCAGGCCCCGGCGAGGTACTCGTGCATGAGCGAGACCGCCATCGAGCCCTCGCCGACCGCGCTGGCGACGCGCTTGATCGAGCGGGCCCGCACGTCGCCCGCGACGTAGACGCCGGGCACGCTCGTCTCGAGCAGGGCCGGGTCGCGCTGCAGTGGCCAGCCGTGCTCGCGGACGACCGGTCCGGCGAGGATGAAGCCGAGCTCGTCCCGCGCGACGGTCCCGGCGAGCCAGTCGGTCCGCGGGGCGGCCCCGATGAAGACGAAGCACGCGTCGACCTCCATCGGGGCGACGGTGCCGTCGGCGTGACGCACGTCGAGGTGCCGCAGGCGCCCGGCGTCCGCGTGGACGGCGACGGCCTCGGTCCCCTCGAGGATCTCGACGTTCGGCAGGGCCGCGAGCTGCTCGATGAGGTAGTGCGACATCGACCTCGCGACCGTCGACCGGACGAGCATCGTCACCTTGTTCGCGAAGCCCGCGAAGTGCACCGCGGCCTGGCCCGCGGAGTTCGCCCCGCCGATGACGACGACCTGCTGGCGCTCGCACGCGCGGGCCTCGGTCATCGCCGCGCCGTAGTAGACGCCCGCGCCGGTGAGCTCGGGGAAGCCGGGCGCGGTCATCTGGTTGTAGGAGACGCCGGAGGCGACGAGGACGCACGAGGCGCTGAGCGTCGCGCCGCCGCTGAGCTCGACGATCCGGCCCGCGCCCTCGACCCGCAGCGCGACGGCGTCGCGGACGGTGAGCAGCTCGGCGCCGAGCCGCCGGGCCTGATCGGTCCCGCGGCGCGCGAGGTCCGAGCCCGACAGCCCGACCGGGAAGCCGAGGTAGTTCTCGATCCGGCTCGACTGCCCCGCCTGCCCGCCCGGCGCCTGCCGTTCGACCATGATCGTCCGCAGCCCCTCGGAGGCGCCGTACACCGCCGCCGCGAGCCCGGCCGGGCCGCCGCCGACGATGACGAGGTCGTAGTGCTCCTCGGCCGGCGTCACCGTCAGGCCGCCCACGCGCTCGGCGAGCTCGAGCACCGTCGGGCGCTCGAGCACCGTCCCGTCCTCGAGCAGCGCGACCGGCAGGCGGTCGTCCGCGACGCCCGTGACCTTGAGCAGCGCGCGCGCCTCGGCGTCGCGCTCGACGTCCAGCCAGCGGGCCGGCACGCGGTTGCGCGCAAGGAAATCACGGAGATCGTGCGAATCCTTCGAGAACCGATGGCCGATGACACGCAATCCCCCCGCCTCCAGGGCGGCGCCGGCCTCCCACGTGGTGAGCAGATCCTCGAGGACGGGGTAGAGCTGCTCCTCCGGCGGGTCCCAGGGCTTCAGCAGGTAGAAGTCGAGTGCGACCTCGTTGATCGCGGCGATCGCCGCCTCCGTGTCGGCGTAGGCGGTCAGGAGGACGCGCCGGGCCTCGGGGAAGAGCTTGCGCGCCTCGACGAGGTATGCCGTCCCGGCCATGCCGGGCATCCGCTGGTCGGCGATGAGCAGGGCGACCTGGTCACCGCGCGTGCGCAGCTCGCGGAGGATCTCGAGCGCCTCGGCGCCCGACCCGGCGCGGAGGATCCGGTGGCGCTCCCCGAAGCCGCGCCGCAGGTCGCGGGCGACCGCGGCGAGGACCGCGGGCTCGTCGTCCACCACGAGGATCGCGGGGCGCGAGCGGCGGGTCCCCTCCCCGTTCGTGGCCGGATCGGAGGTCACTGCGCTGACGTCGGACACGCCCTCAGGCTATCCGCCCGGGCAGGACGGATCGTGGCCCCGGCGGCGGTGCGCGTGCAGAGGCTCCACAATGGTCGGATGGGTGTCCTCAAACGCGCCGCCGGCCGTGCGGTCGAGAAGGCCGACGCCTTCTGGTGGCGCCCCGGCCTGGCCGTCGAGGCACCCGCCCTGACGTACTACCTCCTCATCAGCCTCGTCCCGGTGGCGCTCGGCCTGACGGTCCTCGGCGCGCTCTTCTTCGGGAACTACACCGAGGGGCAGCTCGCGACCGAGCACGCGGCCCGGGTGCTGCCGCCGGCGCTCCGCAGCCAGATCATCAACCTCGTGCGCCAGGCGCGCCGCGACTCCCCCGTCCTCATCCTCTTCTCGGTCGTGACGATGCTGTGGACGTGCTCCGGTGCCGTCGCGGTCCTCGAGCGCGTCCTCGCGCAGCAGCTCGACTGGCGCCGGCCGGGCCCGCTCCAGGGCAAGCTGCGGCAGGTCGGGCTCGCGGGCGGCGTCGCCGGCCTGCTCCTCGCGCTCGTCGTCGGCGCCCAGGCCGCCGGCCAGCTGCTCAGCCGCATCCCCGTCCCCCACGCGATCTCCTGGGGCGGCTGGATCCCCGCCGCCGTCTCGATCGTCGCGGTGGCGATCCTCCTACGGCTGTCCGGGCCCCGCCGCCTGCGCTGGCAGGCGGCCTTCGCGGGCGCCGTCATCCCGGCCGCGGCGCTGCAGCTGCTGCCGTGGGTCATCGGCGTCTACGTCGACGGCCAGGCGAAGGTGACCGTCACGACGGTCTTCGTGACGCTCGCGGTGCTCGTCTTCTCCTGCTCGGTGCTCGCGCACGCGCTCATCCTCGGCTGCACGGTCGCGGCCCGCGTGCACCGCCGTCTCGGCGGGCCCGTCGGCTGCGCGCTGAACGACCCGCCCGAGCCGCCGGAGCCCACACCGCCGGTGGCCGGGCTGCCCGTGAACCGCGAGCCGCCCGCCGCGGTCCTCAGCCCAGGCTCTCCTCCGGTGCCCACACCGTATGGGTCCCGCTCGCGATCCGCTCCGGCAGCAGGATCCGTGCCACCGGCCCCGCGCTGACGTCGGACGCGTCGAAGATCTGACACTCGGAGGAGTCCGTGTTCAGGTCGGTGACGAAGGTCAGGACGTGGCCGTCGTCCTCCGCCGTCGCGCCGGCGCGCGCGGCCATCGGCGACTCGCTCGCGTAGACGCCCTTCGGGAAGCGCCACTCCTGCGCCGCGCCCGTGTGCGTGTCGAAGCGCGAGAGCCCGTTGAAGAGGAACCACCCCGGCTCCGCGGTCATCGTGTACGCGTAGCGGTACGGGCGTCCGCCGCGGCCGGCGTTGATCATCCCGAACTCGCGGTAGGTGTCGTCGAGGAACCGCTCGGTCGTGCGGCCGGTGGCGAGGTTCAGCGTCCAGCGGTGCGGGCGGGTCTGCAGCTCGTTCGCGTCGAGGTAGCGCGCCGTGGTCGTCCAGCGGTCGTCGCCGTCGCGCCGCGGGTCGGGGCAGCCCTGGTGGAAGCCGTCCAGGACGATCTCCTCGCCTTCCTCGTAGGCGTTGATCCAGTGCAGCACGTTCGTCGGGGAAGCCTCGAACCAGCGGACGTCCTCGGCCCCGCCGCGGCGCGGGACCACCGCGAAGCGGGCCGGCAGCTCCGGGTGCCAGCGGTTGACGTAGAGGCCGCGCGCGAGCGCCGCCGGGTCCCAGAACATCGGGAGGTCCGGGAGGATGACGTAGTGCTCGGTGAACGCCATGTCGTGCGGCATGCGCGGACCGGGCAGCGGGACGGGCGCGTAGTGGACGAGCTCGCCGGCGGCGCTGACCACGCCGAAGTGCAGGTACGGCCACGCGGTCCCGTAGTTGAAGAACAGCAGCTCGCCGGTGAGCGGGTCGACCTTCGGGTGCGAGCAGACGCCCTCGGCCGGGAAGGCGCCGTCCCACGTCTCGGGACCGAGCTGCTCGAGCGTCCGCGGGTCCATCGCGTAGAGGTCGCCGCAGAGGTAGAAGCTCGTCAGCGCCCGCCCGCGGTGGACGACGACGTCGGTGCTCGACGCGTCCTTCGTCCCCGTCCGGGCGCTCGGCCCCGGGCTCGGGCGCAGCGCCTTCGCCGGGGACTCGGTGACGCCGGGCCACAGCGGCCGCCCGGCCTCGAGCTCGGCCTCGAAGCCCTTCGTGCGGACGAAGCGGTTGCGGTAGTCGGCCCGGCCGTCGTGGAGATGGAGCGCGTGGACCATCCCGTCGCCGTCGAACGGGTGGTAGCGGCCGAGGGCGTCGTGCAGCGGGTTCTCGGTGTTCCGCAGGTAGACGCCGCTCAGCTCGGGCAGGTCGCCGATGACCGTGAGCCCCGTCGCGTCCCACTCGGTGCTCTGCGGTCGCCAGGCGCCCGTGCGGTACGGGTGCGTGTCGTCGGCCGGAAGCGTCCCGGCGAACCGTCGATGCGGCTGGGCGTCCACGCCTGCGACCGTATCGCGGGCCGGCCGGTGCGAACAGGCAGTCGGCCCGGACACGTGAACGCGCACGTATGCTTGCGCCCATGCGCAGACTCCTCGTGGTGCTCGTCGTGCTCGCGGTCGCGGCGGTGCTCCCCACGACGGCCGTGGCCCACCCGGAGCGGGGCACGTCCTTCCCGTCCGTCGACCTCAAGCCGCCGGCGCCCGGCGGCATCCCGGTGGCGCGATCGAGCGGCCCGAGCGTCGTCGTCTGCAAGGCGAGCTCGAAGGCGAAGCTCGTCCACGAGTTCCGCGGCAACCGGCGTCTGCTCAAGAGCCGGCTGAAGACCCTCAGGCGCTGCCGCTTCCACGACATCCAGGCCGCGGTGAACGCCGCGAAGTCGAACTACCGCGTCCTGATCATGCCGGGCGTCTACGAGGAGATGCCGAGCCGGATGGTGCCGACCGGCACGTACAAGGACGGCTCGACGTGCGGCAACGACTACGTGGTGACGGAGGGCTTCGGCAACGACGCGCCGCCGCCGGTGGGCCCGCGCTCGAACGACCCGCCGGTCCGCCCCGACCGCAACCTGCAGACGACGTGCCCGAACGCGAAGAACCTCATCGAGGTCATCGGCGACCCGACGCACGAGGCCGACCCGCTGCACCCGTCGCTGCCCAAGTGCCTGCAGAAGTGCAACCTGCAGATCGTCGGCCTCGGGAAGCGCGCCGGCGACGTCCTCATCCGCGGGGACCGCAAGAAGAGCGACGTCCTGCGCGTCGACCGGGCCTGGGGCATCTACCTCGCGCACTTCACCGTCGAGCAGTCGGCCTTCAACAACCTCGACCTCGTCGAGGTCAACGGCTTCCAGATCCACGACGTCGTCGCCCGGTACGGGCAGGACTACGGGATCCTCTCGTTCACCTCCACGAACGGGCTCTACGACCACGTCACCGCATACGGCAACGGCGACTCGGGCATCTACCCCGGGTCGACGGAGAAGGGCTGCAACACGAACCCGAACGCCTACGGCACGTGTGGCGCGCTCGTCGGGACGGCCGCCGCCAACGGCACCGGCAACCGCGGCTGCGCGTTCTACTCGATCGAGATCCGCCACTCCGACAGCTACGGCAACACGCTCGGCTACTCGGGCACGGCGGGCAACTCGACGTGGGTGCACGACAACGACTTCCACGACAACGCCACCGGCCTCTCGACCGACTCGTTCGCGGCCGGCCATCCCGGCATGCCCCAGGAGTGCGTGAAGTGGGAGCGCAACCGGATCCACTCGAACAACGTGAACTTCTTCGAGACGGCGAAGCAGAAGTACTGCGGGGCGACCCCGTTCGTCCTGCGGCCGCGGACGATGGTCTGCCCGCAGTTCCAGGTGCCCGTCGGCACGGGGATCATCATCGCGGGCGGCAACCGCAACCTCATCCGCGACAACGACATCTACGACAACTGGCGCCAGGGCATCCTGCTCTTCGCGGTGCCGGCGGCGCTGCGCGGCGACCTCGACCCCGCGCACCAGCTCGACACCTCGAACGGCAACCGCTTCATCGACAACCTCATGGGCGCCGGCAGCGACGGCACGCGGATGCCGAACGGCCGGGACTTCACCTGGGACTCGGAGGGCTCGGGCAACTGCTTCGACGGCAACCGGCTGCGGTCGGGCGCCGGGCATCAGTCCATGCCGGCGATCCTCCCCGGCTGCCCCGGCAGCCCGATCGTCATGCCCACGAACCTCGCGGTCCTCGCGCCGATGATCTCGTGCGCGGCGTGGGACCCGAAGAACATGCCGAGCCCGCCCGGCTGCGACTGGTTCACGACCCCGAGGAAGCCGGCGTGAGGCCGCCCGCGCAGCTCCGGCCCGTGGCGGTCACGGTCGCGGTCGCGGCGGCCCTCGCCGCGGCGGGCTGCGGCTCGGGCTCGGGCTCGGGCGCCGGATCGACCTCGCGCACGGCCGGCGCGCTCGCGTGGACCGCCGCGCCGCAGGTGTTCCGCACGAAGGCGCTGCCGGATGACCGGATCGTCGTCGGGACCGTCCGCAACACGTCCGGCCGGCCGCTGAAGCTCGACGCCTCGGCGCTGAAGGTCCGCCTGCCCGACGGGCGCCGGCTCGTCACGACCGGGCAGTTCGCCGCCGGGTACGCCCACGGCCTCTACGGCGCCTTCCAGAAGCCGGACCCCATCCCGCCGGGCGAGCTCAGCCGCCTCGGCATCGAGGTGACGATCGCCCCCGGGAAGACCGCGCCGCTCGCCGTGTCGTGGCACCAGCCGAGGACGCTGGGCGGACGCCCGGTCGTCGACTACGGCGCGGGCCGCCTGACGCTGCCGACCCGCGTCCGCCTGGGCGAGGGGTAGAGCATGGCCGCCCGCCCCGTCTCCGACCGCTGGCGCGTCACGTCGCGGCGTCCGGTCGATCTCAGCGCCCGCGACGCGTCGGCCAAGACCGGCGCCCCCGGCGACAAGGACGCGACCAAGGCCCACACGGCGACGCTCCGCGCCCGCCTCGCGGAGCTGCAGGCCAAGCTCTACGCCGAGGGCTCCCGGTCGCTGCTCGTCGTCCTGCAGGCGATGGACGCCGGCGGCAAGGACGGCACGATCCGCGCGGTCTTCGAGGGCGTCAACCCCCAGGGCGTGAAGGTCGTGAGCTTCAAGGCCCCGACGCCGGAGGAGCTCGCGCACGACTTCCTCTGGCGTGTGCACGCGCAGGTGCCGTCCGACGGCGACATCACGGTCTTCAACCGCAGCCACTACGAGGACGTGCTCGTCGTCCGCGTGCACGACCTCGTCCCCGAGGCCGTGTGGCGGGGACGCTACGCGCGCATCCGCGCGTTCGAGGAGCTCCTCCACGCCGAGGGCACCACGATCGTGAAGATCATGCTCCACATCTCCGCCGAGGAGCAGAAGGAGCGGCTGCAGGAGCGGATCGACAACCCGGAGAAGCGCTGGAAGTTCAACCCGGCGGACCTCTCCGAGCGCCACCACTGGGACGCCTACCAGGAGGCCTACGGCGAGGCGCTCGGCCAGACGACCGCCCGCCACGCCCCGTGGTACGTCGTCCCGGCCGACCGCAACTGGTACCGCAACTGGGCGGTCCTGCAGATCCTCGTCGACACGCTCGAGCAGATGAATCCCCAGTTCCCGCCCGCCGCCGAGGGCGCGGAGGACGCGGTCGTCGTCTGACGCTCAGCGGGTCGCGCGCAGGCGCCGGGCGTGAGGGTGGGCCGGGGGTCGCCGTGCCCCGGCCCGCACGCTCACGGGCCCTCGTCGCGCGAGTCGGGCCCGGCGATCGGCTCGCACTGCGGCTTGTCCGGGTGCCCGGGGCCGGTGCCGGCCTTGCAGTTCGGGTCCTGTGCGGCGGTCGTCGTGCCGGTCCCGGTGACGGTCTGCGCCGGCGTCGTGCCGGTGCCCGTCGTGCTCGTCGTCGCCCCGTCGGCCGACACGCCGCCGTCGTCGGCGCTCGTGCTCGTGGTCGTGCTCGTCGGCGTCGTCGCGGCGGTGGTGCCCGCGGTCGTGGCGGCGGTCGTCGTGGTCGTCGTCCCGACGGTCGCGGACGTGTCGGTCGCGGAGGTCGTCGTCGACGGCGTCGAGATCGACGGGCTCGTCTCGCTCACGGGCGAGGAGCTGCCGCCGCACCCGGCGCCGGCGGCCAGGCCGCCGGCGAGACAGAGCGCGGCGACGGCGCCGCGCAGGCGCCGCGAGCGACGCGCGGAACGGGGACGAGCAGGCACGTGGAGGGGCGTGTTCACCCCCCCATGGTGGCAATCATCCGGCCGCGGCGGCCGCCTCGAGCTCGGCGAGGGCTCCGCGGAGCGAGTCCATCATCATCGCGAGGTCGGGCATCTGGCCGCGGTCGGCGATGATCCCGAAATCCAGGTGATCGCGGTAGCTCAGCACGGTGATGTTGAGACCGGCGCCGTCGGTGATGACCGACACGGGGTAGTTGTGCTGCAGCTCGGCGCCCACCATGTAGATCGGGATCGGCGGCCCCGGGACGTTCGAGATGACGACGTTGTAGAGCGGGCGCATCCCCTGGCGCGTGCCCATCTGGAGCGCGACGCGGGCGGCGCGCGCGTTGACCGCAGGCGGGATGAACTGCGTGATCTCCTGCAGCGCGGACGCCGGGAGCGCGCGATGGCGGTCCTTCGCCGCCTTCATCGCTTCGTGCGTGGCCATCAGGCGCGCGACGGGGTCGGGCTCGTTCGTCGCGAGCGGCGCGATCATGATGCTGATCTTGTTGCCGTAGGTGCCGCGCTCCTCGTCGGTGCGCACGGACACGGGGATCTGCGCGAGCAGCGGCTCGTCCGGGAGCTCGTCGTGCGCGATGAGCCACTGGCGGATCGCCGTCGTCGAGAGGCTCACGACGACGTCGTTGACCGTCACGCCGAAGTGCTTCTTCAGCGCCTTGACCGCCGGCAGCGAGAGCGACCCGAAGGTGAAGCGCCGGTGCGGGGAGATCTTGCCGTTGAACGTCGTCTTCGGCGCCCGCATCTTCGGCCGCTCGAGGACGTCGCCGTCGCGGGTGCCGTTCGCGATGTTGCGCATGCGCGAGAGGGTGCGGCTCATCGTCTCGGCCCCGGGCATGCCGAGGATCGACGGGGCGACGTCGAGGTGCGGCAGGACGCCGGGCGCCGCGCGCAACATCCGCAGCGGCTGCAGCGGGAGGGCGGCCACGCCCCGGCCGAGCATCTCGATCTGTCCGGGGGCCTGCTCGCCGTGGAGCTCGTCCGGCGCGTCGGGGAACTCGCGGCCCTCGGGGCCGAGGTCGAAGAGGATGCCCATGATCTCCGCCCCGGACATGCCGTCGATCATCGCGTGGTGCATCTTCGTGAGGACCGCGACGTGGCCGTCCGGGAGGCCGTGGATGAGGTAGAGCTCCCACAGCGGGCGGGCGCGGTCGAGGTGCCGGGCGCTGATCCGGGCGACCTGCTCGGCGAGCTGCTCGTCGCTGCCCGGCGCGGGCAACGCGAGCTCGCGGACGTGGAACTCGAGCTCGAAGTCGGGGTCCTCGATCCAGTACGGGCGGTCGAGGCCGAGCGGGACCTCCGCCAGGCGCCAGCGCAGCGGCGGCAGGAGGTGCAGGCGCTCGCGGAGCATCGCCTGCACGCCGTCGAGCGTCACGACCCCACCCGGCGCCGTCGACGGGTCGAAGACGGCGAGACCGCCGACGTGGCCGGTGGTCGTGGGGCTCTCGATCGCGAGGAACTGCGCGTCGAGGCTCGTGAGCTGTCTCATCGCCCGGTTGTATCCGCTCCGCGGTCAGGAGTGCAACGACGACGGTGTCCTGGCGGCTCCGGGCGCGCCCACGGCACCACACAGCGGTGATTGCCTGTGCAACTATTGGCGACGTGACCGAAGACCGTCGCCGTTCGCTGATCCTCGCCCTCTGCTGCCTCGCGCAGTTCATGGTCATCCTCGACGTCTCGATCGTGAACGTCGCGCTGCCGTCGATCCAGGCCGACCTCGGATTCTCCGACGCCGACCTGCAGTGGGTCGTCAACGGGTACACGCTGACCTTCGCCGGCTTCCTCCTCCTCGGCGGCCGGGCCGCGGACCTCATCGGGCGGCGTGAGGTGTTCGTCGCCGGCCTCTCGCTCTTCGGGGTCGCCTCGCTCATCGGCGGCGTTGCCCAGGGCAGCGGGATGCTCGTCGCCGCCCGCGCCGTCCAGGGGCTCGGCGGCGCCGTCGTCGCCCCCGCGACGCTCTCGATCCTCGCCACGACGTTCACCGAGGGCGCCGAGCGCAACCGCGCCCTCGGCCTGTGGGGCGCCATGGGCGGCGTCGGCGGAGCCACGGGCGCACTGCTCGGCGGCATCCTCACCGAGTCGCTCTCCTGGCGCTGGATCCTCCTCATCAACGTCCCGGTCGGCCTCGCCGTCGGCGTCGCGGCGCTGCGGGTCATGGTGCCGCGCTCCGTCAACCCCGCCGCGCGGCGGCGGTTCGACGCCGCGGGCGCCGTCGCCGTCACCGCGGGCCTCGTCGTGCTGACCTACGGCATCGTCGGGACCGAGCAGCACGGCTGGGGCTCGGGGTACACGCTCGGGATCGTCGGGGCCGGGGTCGCCCTCCTCGCGGTCTTCCTCGTCATCGAGGGCCGGCTCGCGACGGCCCCGCTCATGCCGTTGCGGATCTTCGGGTCGCGGCCGGTGACGGGCGCGAACGTCGTCGTCCTGTGCATGGGCGGCTCGTCGTTCGCCATGTGGTACTTCGTGAGCCTCTACCTCCAGCGTGTCCTGGGGTACTCCCCCATCCGCGCGGGCCTCGCCTTCCTGCCGATGACGGCGTCGATCGTCCTGTGCTCGCAGCTCGCCTCGCGCCTGACGAACCGCCTGGGGCCCGGCCCCGTGCTCGCCGCCGGCATGGCGTCGATCACGCTCGGCATGCTGTTGTTCACCGGCGTGAGCGCCGACGGCACCTACGTCGGCGACGTGCTCGCGCCGTCGATCCTGTGCGCCGCCGGCATCGGCTTCTCGTTCGTCCCGGTGACGATCGCCGCGACCACCGGCGTGGCCCGCGCGGAGTCCGGCCTCGCGTCCGGCCTCGTGAACACCTTCCGCCAGGTCGGCGGCTCGCTCGGGCTCGCGCTGCTCGCGACGTTCGCCACCCAGCGCACGGCGCACGTCGCCGGGACGGTCCCCCACCTCACGGCGCTGACCGACGGCTACCAGCGCGCGTTCGGCGTCGGCGCCGGCATCGGCGCGGTCGGCGCCGTCGCGTGCGTGCTGCTGCTCGTCCTGCCCGCCCGGCGCCTGCGCGCCGCGACCGCCACCGCCTGACCGCGACACCCTCGGACGGCGATCGGGCCGTCAGCGCAGCCGGCGGACCGTCTTCGCGTAGCGGCTGCGGGCGGTGCTGCCGGACGTCGCGATGTACGTCGCCTCGAGCCTCACCGTCGCGCCGCGGGCGCCCCGTAGCGCCGTGCGCTGCCGGGCCGTGCGCGGCTTCAGGATCGCGGTGACGCGTCCGCGCCGGGCCCGCACCGCCGTCCGCAGGAGGACGCGCCGCGCCCGCAGCAGCCGCAGCGTGAGCCGGCCCGCCGGGAGCTTCGTCGCGCGGACGTGCAGGCCGAGCGCGAGCCGGTGGACCGTCGGCCGGGCCGCCGACAGCGCGATGACGAGCCGCGGGCGGATGCGGTCGGCGTGCCCGACGGTGTAGGGCAGCGCGGCGGTCGAGACGAGGCCGGCGCGGTCGCGGGCGAGGAGCGTCGCGACGTGCGGCCCGACCGTGTGGCGGAGCGCCGCGGTGAGGCCGCACCGGGCGAGTCCCGAGCCGCTGTCCGTCGCCCGGCAGCCCGGCGCCTTCGGCAGCTCGTTCGCCGGGTACCTGCGGCCCGGCACGATGCCGGTGGCCGTGGGCGTGCCGGGCGGCACCGTATCGAGCATGACCGTGACCGGCAGCGTCGTCGTCCCGCCGGCGCTCGTGGCCAGGCACGTCACCGCCGTGCTGCCCTGCGTCGTCACCGGGCGCGTGTCGCAGCCGCTCGTGGCGAAGACCGGCGAGTCCGGGTCGCCGACGGCGAAGCTCACCGTCGGGGGGCTCGTGTACCAGCCGTTGTCGCCCTGCGGCGTCGCCGGTGTGAGCGACGGCACGACGACCGGCGGCGTGGCGTCCAGCGCCGCGCGCACGACGCGGTCGGCGAGGAGGAAGCCCGTGCCGCAGTCGGGGTCCGGCGCGCCGGCCGTCGCGGTGCAGTCGATCGCGAACCCCGGCTGGGTGAGCAGCGCCGTGACCTGGTCGGCGGTGAGCGACGGCTTCGCCGAGCGGGCGAGCGCGGCGATCCCGGCGACGGAGGCGGCGCCCGCACTCGTGCCGCAGAACGTCTGGAAGCTGTGCGCGGGGACCGCCGGCACACCGGGCGACGCCGCGCGCGGAGGCGTCGCGACGCTCGTCGAGATGCAGTCGGCGCCGGCCACCTGCGGCTTCTGACGGACCTCGGGCGTGATGAGGACGCCGCCGCCCGCGTCGAAGCGGCGGGTCACCGGTCCGCGGGAGCTGTACGGCTCCGGGGTGTCCACGCCGGGGTCGGTCCACCGGACCGCGCCCACGGTGACGGCGCCACGCGCGGAGGCCGCGTCGGGGTTGATCGCCGGCGAGGCCGTCGGGTGCTGGATCGGGAAGGACACGGGCGCGCTGCCCTGCACGATGTACTTCATGAGCGGGGTCCCGGTCGTGCCGGCCGTCCGGCGGATCCGGAGGGCGACCGTCGTCGTGGCGCCCGTCGTGTTCGTCCAGTGGAGATGCTCGCGCGGGTTGCCGTTCGGGACGTTGTCGGTCATCGACGTGTCGAGGACGGTGCTCACGCCGGCGGCGTTGACGAGGAAGGCGTTCAGGTCGGTCGCCGCGTTGCCCCAGGGCTCGGCCCACTGCAGCTCGAGGTCCACCGAGGCGCCGTCCGGGACGACGGCGACCGTCTGGTAGGAGTCGCCGGGCGCGAAGGCCTCGTCGGTGTTCGTCGCGCCGGTCAGCGGGGTGAACGTCCCCTCCCAGCTCTGCCGGCCACGGTTGCCCGCCGAGGCGACGTAGACGACCCCCGCCGCGCGGGCGGCCTCGACGGCCTGCGCGATGATCCCGTCCTGGAAGAACGGCTCCTGCAGGAAGTAGACGTCGTCGACGATGACCCCGGCGCCCTGGGCGACGAGCTGCTCGATGGCCGTCCGCTTGCCGACCGGACCTTCCCCCGCGGTGCCCGACGCGAACACGAGGCTCGCGCCCGGCGCGCCGTCGGCGACGACCTCGCCGATCGCCCGGCCCTCGTCGAGCCCGAGGTTGTCGTCGTCGGAGAGGATCGAGACCGGCCCCGGGAACTCCGGCGACGCGAACGACGAGGCGCCGGTGGCCTCGTCGAAGGAGTCCGAGACGATGCCGACCTTCACCCCCGCCCCGGTCGGGCCGAGCGCGCGGGCGGCGGGGCCGCCGCTGCGCGCTTCCCCCTCGGTCATCGTCGGGCCGTAGTCGGACCCGGCCGGCGGCACCGAGGAGATGTTGCGGACGAGGCCGAGCGCCGCGATGTCGTCCAGCCGCGCCGGGTCGACCCAGCCCTCGAAGGTGACGTACGGCGCGGCGTCCGCGACGAGCGCATGCTCGAGCCCGGCGTGCCGGAGCGCAGCGGCGGCGTCGGCGGCGCTCCCGTCGACCTGCACGTCGGCGAGCACCGCGCCGGGGGGGCTCGTCAGCAGCCCCTTCTTCCGGGCGGCCGCGCCGACGTCCCTGCCGGCCCGGCGGACGTCCGCGACGGCGCGCAGCGCCGAGTCGACCTTCGCCGCCGCCGGTGTCCCGGCGGCCGGAGCCGCGTGCGAGCAGCCCGGCGACGCCGAGCACCCCGACCGCCGCCGCTGCCCCCAGCCACGTCCGCGTCATGCCGCCGCCCATTGTCGCAGCGGCCCGAGGCGTGCGGCGCCGGTGGTCAGCGCCTGACCAGCGTCGTCTTCCACGCGAGCGCGTCGCCCGAACGCGCGACCGGCTCGAATCCGGCGCCCCGCAGACGGCCGAGGGACTCCAGGACGCGCTCGAGCGGAGCCGGCTGCGCCCAGCGCAGGCACAGGGCGCGGACGTCGACGGGCGTGCGGAGGATGTGGTCCACGAGCCGGTACTCAGCCCCGTCGACGGCGACGCACAGCAGGTCCACGTGCGCGTGTCCCTCCTCTTCCAGCGCGCCCGCGAGCGACCGTGCCGGCGCGCTGAAGCTCTCGTGCGAGCCGCGCAGGTCGGTCGGCCGGTGGGCCTGGTAGCCGCCGAGCCGCGGGGCGTGGACGGTGACCGTCCCGTCGGTGTCCCACAGCGCGACCGGCTGGAAGGCGACGCGCGGCTCGCGGGCGGCGACGCGCGCCACGTGCTCCGCCGCGCGCGGGTCGGCGTCGTAGAGGTGGACAGTGCAGCCGAAGCGGGCGACGATCCCCGGCGCGACGCCGCCGTCCGGCCCGGTCCCGGCGACGTAGACGACGCTGCCGGCGTCGAGCGCGTCGCCCGGTACCTCGAAGCCGCCGGCCCGCACGTCGCCGACCGTCACCAGGCCGGGGAGCGGCGCGGCGATCACGGCGCGGCGGAAGGCCGCAGCCTGTTGGCGGTCGCGCAGCAGGCCCGCGGCGCGCCGCAGAGCTCCTTGCGCCCCGGCGGTCATCGTCGGGAGCCTACCCGCGCCGCTGCCGGGCGGCGCCCGGACCGGTCACCGGGCGCGGACGAAGAGCGTCTGATGGGACTGCCCAAGCCCGCCGTCGGCGTCGTGGAGCGCCGAGACCGCCCACCCGATGCCGGTGGGCTCGATCCGGGTGACCGCGTCCATGAGGATCCATTCCCCGACCGGCTCGCGGATGAGGGTGATCGTCAGGTCGGTGTTGACGAAGACGTGCGTGTCGAAGCCGACGACGCGGCTGACGCCGTTCCCGAAGTCCGCCGCGGTGCACACGCGCGCGGCCGGGCACGGCGGCTCGTCGTCGACGAGGTCGCGCGCGAGGCGCATCCACACGAGGGCAGGCCCGACCTCGTTCACCGAGCCGCGGGCGAAGCGGATCTCCATCCCGGTGCGGTGCATGCCCTCGGCGGCCCCGCTCGCGTCGGGCGGGAACGGCGAGTCGACCGCGTCCTGCGGCGCCGGCGGGGGTGGCAGGAGCGGCGGGGTCGCCGCCTCGGGTGGCAGCTCGCCGGCCTCGCCGGGCGCCAGGGCCACCGCCCGCGCCAGGAGCAGCGGCCGGCCGACGGTGTCGCTGAGCGTCGCCTCGAGGAGCCGGAAGTTCCGGCCCGGCTTGACGACGGCGGTGGCGACGCGGACCGGCGCCAGCGGGACCGGGCCGAGGAACTCGAACGTCAGCCGCGCGAGCCGCGCGCCCGCGGCGAGCTCGTCCAGGTGCTGGGCGATGAGCGCGGTGGGTGCGCCGCCGTGCATCGCCTGCGGATCCCAGGGTCCGCGGGCGTGCGCGCTCGGCACGAAGACCTCACGCTCACGGCGGAACAGCGGCGCGGCGGGGTCGGTGTCGGGGAAGACGGGACGGCTCACCCGGTCACCTTACGAATCGCGGTGGACTCAGTACCTCCCGGCGGCCGCGACCTGCGCGATGACCTTCGACAGCCGGCCGCCCTGCCAGGCGATCGGCGAGCTGCCCTCGTCCTCGACGACGAGCGTCGCGCCGGGGATCGCGGCGGCGTACGCCTCCCCCACCCAGAGCGGGTGGCCGGGGTCGGCCTCGTCGCGGTCGGCGACGATGACGGTCGGGACGTCCGGCAGCGCGGCGAGGTCGGCGACGCGGTCGAACGGGACCGAGCGCGGCACCTGCTCGAGGGCGTCGGCCACCGCCGCGGGGTGCTCGTGGGCGCCGAGGCGCTGACGCAGGACCTTCGTCACCGTCTCACGCCACTGCTCCGGGACGCCGGGGTCGCCGTAGGCGTCGACGAAGCCCTCCACGCCCCCGCTCCGCAGCCCGGCGGCGAGCCGGTCCCAGCGGTCGAGGTCGCGTTCTGTGTCCTCGTGGTGCGCGGGCGTGATGACGACGAGGCCCGCGACGCGCCCGGGGTCGGCGAGCGCGAGGCGCAGCAGGGTGTGGGCGCCCATCGACGCCCCCGCGAGGACCGCGCGCTCGAGGCCGCGCTCGTCCAGGACCCGCGCGAGGTCGTCGGCGAGGGCCGGGTAGTCGTAGCGGTCGCCCGGGCCGCTCCCGCCGTGCCCGCGGGCGTCGTAGGCGATGACGCGGTGACCGGAGCGCTCGAGGGCCTTCGACCCCATCACGACGTAGCGATGGGTCGCGGTGAGGCCGTGGAGCAGGACGACGGCCGGACCGGAGCCGCGGTCCTCCACGTGCAGGTCGGGGTCGGGCATGGGCCCCCCACCCTACGACCCGCGGCGGCCGGGCCCCCGGCGGGCAGCGCTCCTACACTCCTCGGCATGACCGTGATCGAGACGACCGAGACCGACTTCCAGCGGGACGTCATCGACCGCTCGCACGAGACGCCGGTCGTCGTCGACTTCTGGGCGCCGTGGTGCGGGCCGTGCCGTCAGCTCACGCCGGTTCTCGAGAAGATGGCCGCCGCGGCCGAGGGCGCCGTCGTCCTCGCGAAGATCAACACCGACGACCACCCGGGCATCTCGCAGTCGTTCGGGGTCCAGGGCATCCCCGCGGTGAAGGCGTTCGTCGACGGGAAGATCGTCGACGAGTTCGTCGGCGCCAAGCCGCCCGCCGAGGTCCAGCGGTTCTTCGCCCGGCTCATCCCGTCCGAGGCGGACCTCGCCAGCGAGGGCGGCGACGAGGAGTCGCTCCGGCGCGCGCTCGCCGCCGAGCCCGGCCACGCCGCGGCCTCGCTGAAGCTCGCCCGCCTCCTGCTCGCCCGCGGCGACGACACCGAGGCCCTGGCGGTGCTCGAGAAGGTCCGCGGGAGCTTCCAGGCCGACGGGCTCGCCGCCCGCATCCGCATCGCCGCCGACCCCGAGCTCGACCTCGGCGACGCCCTCACCGCGCTCGACGAGGGCCGCGAGGCCGACGGGCTCGACGTCCTCCTCGACCGGGTGCAGCGCTTCCCGCCGCACCGCGACGAGCTGCGCGCGGTCATCGTCGGCGTGCTCGACGCGCTCGGCGTCGAGCATCCGCTCGCGCGGGACACGCGGCGGCGCCTGGCCGCCGCGCTCTACTAGGCGCCCGTCAGGAGACGAGCGTCGCGCTGCCCGTGGCGGGCAGCAGCGTCGGCAGCGGCGCGCAGCTCGACACGTGGGTCACCGGGACCGGCAGGAACTGGACGGCGGTCGCGTGGCCGTTGCCGTCGACGGTCATCGAGATGAGGACGCCCGAGTTGATCTGCGAGAAGAGCGAGGGGCTGCTGCTCGCGATCGGGTAGAAGAGGCCCATCCGGTTGCCGCGCACGTCGAGGCAGGTGACGGGACCCGCCAAGTGCATGAGGGTCAGCGGGCCCGCGGTGGTCCAGGCGTCGAACGTGCCCTTCGCGGTGCTCGGGGCCTGGTCGGCCTGCCGGGTCGCGTGGAAGGTCAGATGGAACGAGCCGCTCGTGACGTCGGCGTCGGCCTTCTGGACCGGGGCGGCGGCCCCGGCCGGCGTGGCGCCCGCCGCGACGGCGGTGAGCGCGCCGGCGACGGCGACGACCGTGGTGAAGGTCCTGCGTGCGCTGCGGTACATCGCGTCTCCCCTGCTCGTGGCCGCGCCCTGCGCGCGCCCTGCCCGTAAGTGTGACCGCAGGAGCGACCGGAGAACCGTCGTTCACGGCAGATGGCGCGTCGGCGGCCGCCCGGCGTCGACCGGATCGTCCGTCGGCGCCGCCACCGCGTCAACCCCCATGCGGGGGGAGAAGTGCCGCGGGCCGCTTCCGCGCGCGCACGTCACCTGCTTGCCTGAGCCGCATGACGCTGCTGCTGACCGGTGCGACGGGCTTCCTCGGGATGGAGCTCCTCGTCCGCGCCGTCGAGGCCGACGACCGCGACGTCATCTGCGTCATCCGCGCCGCCGACGACGCGCACGCCGCCCGGCGGCTCGCGGACACGCTCGCCCGGCTCTACGGCGACGAGGTCCCGCCGGCGGCGGACCGTCGCCTCCGCGCCGTCGCGGGTGACCTCGAGCGCGACGGGCTCGGCCTGGGCGACGCGGCGCGGGCCGACGTCGCCGCCACCGTCACGCGCATCGTCCACAGCGCCGCGACGATCAGCTTCGACCTCCCGCTCGAGGAGGCCCGGGCGGTGAACGTCGCCGGCACCCGGCAGGTCCTCGCCCTCGGCCGGGCGATCCACGCCGACGGGCGCCTGGAGCGTTACGTGCACGTCTCGACGGCCTACGTCGCCGGGCGTCACGCCGGGGCGGTCGCCGAGGACGACCGCACGGTCGCCGGCGAGCCGCGCAACACCTACGAGCAGACCAAGCGCGAGGCCGAGGCGCTCGTGTTCGCCGCGATGGACGACGGGCTGCCCGTCGTCGTCGCACGGCCGAGCATCGTCGTCGGCGACTCGCACACCGGCTGGACCCCGGCGTTCAACGTCCTCTACTTCCCGCTGCGGGCGCTCGCCCGGCGGCTGCTCGTCGAGGTCCCGGCCGACCCCGCGAGCCTCGTCGACGCCGTCCCGATCGACTACGTGGCGGACGCGATCACCCACCTCGCGACGACCGACGGGCCGGTGAGCGGCGCCTACCACCTCACCGCGGGCGGCGACGTGCCGTCGCTCGGCGCGATGCTCGAGGTGGCCTGCGGGATCCTCGGCTGCCCGGTCCCGCGCGTCGAGGCGCCGACCGCGGTGCTGGACGCCGAGGCCGGCGACCACCAGGGCGGCGTCTTCGTCCCGTACTTCGACGTGCACAGCCACTACGAGACGGCCCGGGCGCGCGCGGTGCTCGAGCCCGCCGGCATCACGTGCCCGCCGCTGCTCTCGTACTTCACGCGCCTGACCGACTACGCCCTGGCCGCGAACTGGGGCAAGACGGGCGTGCCCCGCGCCGAGGCCGTGCGCGACGCCGCTGTGCGCGTCTAGCCGCGCCCTCCCCGCGTCCGTCCTCAGCCGAGGATGTGGTCCTTCAGCGCGCCGGCGCTGAGCTGCGGCTGCTCCCACCAGAACATGTGCCCGACGCCGTCCCACACCTCGAGCGAGGCGCCCGGGACGAGCGAGGCGATGAGCTCCCCGTTGGCCGCCGGGAGCATCTGGTCCTCGCGGCCGTGGAGGACGAGCGTCGGCGCCGTGATCTGCGCCAGCCGGTCGTGCGTGTCGTGGGCCAGGCAGGCCTGCATCTGGAGCATGATCGTCGCGACCTTCGCGGGCGCGGCCAGGGCCATCGCACGGAAGCTGTCGTAGTGCGCGGCCTGCCGGCGGAACTCCGCCGAGACGTTCACCTCGTACCCGACGCGGATCGCCTCCTCGCGGTCGCCGGACGTCATCGCGGCGCCGAGCTTCGCCATCGTCTCCTGAGGCGTGAGCTGCGAGCCCGGGCCGCCGCAGAACGTGCAGCCGAGCGTCAGCGTCCGGATCCGGCCGGGGTACGCGAGGGCGAGCTCCTGGGCGACCATGCCGCCCATCGAGATGCCGAGGACGTGCGCGCTCTCCCAGCCGAGCGTGTCCAGCAGGCCGGCGGCGTCCTCGGCGAGGTCCTTGATCGTGAAGGGGTCGTTCGCCGCCGGCGACAGCCCGATGCCGCGGTGGTCGTAGCTCACCGTCCGCAGGTCGTCCTGCAGCGCGGAGAGGAACTCCTCCCCCCACGAGAGGTGGGTGCCGCTCATCCCCTGGATGAGGAGCAGGGGCTCGCCGTCGCCGCCGAGGACGTGGTGCAGATCCATGGCGCGCGAGTCTAGGGATGCGCGCTTCAGACCGGGAGCGCGAGCTGCGCCGTCTGCGCCGGCGGTTCCTCCACCCCGCCGAACGAGGCGACGCGGACCCCGAGCAGCCGCACGGGCCGCGGCGGCGCGTATTCGCGCAGGAGCTCGGCGGCGATCTGCCCGACGTGCTCGACCGCGTTCGTCGGATGGGCGATCGTCCGGGCGCGGGTGACGGTCGTCCAGTCGTCGAGCCGGACCTTGATCGCGATCGTGCGGCCGGTCCGGTCGTGCTTCTGCAGGCCGCGGCAGAGCTGGTCGGCCAGCCGCTGGAGCTGCGCGTCGAGCTCCGCGGGGCCGGCGATGTCGACGTCGAAGGTGCTCTCGCGGGACTCCGAGACGGCCTCGCGGACCGCCTGCAGCGACTCCTCCCCCTCGAAGCGGCCACGCGCGACGAGCCACGGCCCCTGCCGCGGGCCGAAGTGCTCGGCGAGCAGCCCGGGGTCGGCGGCGGCGAGCGCCGCGAGCGTCGTGATGCCGAGCACCTCGAGGCGCTCGGCGGTCTTGCCGCCGATGCCGGGGACGAGCCTCGGCGGGTGGCCGGCGAAGCGGGCGCACGCCTGCTCACGGGTCAGGACGACGAAGCCGCGCGGCTTCTCGGCGTCGGAGGCGACCTTCGCGATGAGCTTGTTCGGTCCGATGCCGACGGACGCGTCCAGGCCCGTCGCGGCCCGGATCTCGGTGACGAGGCGGCGCATCGCCGCGCGCGGGGACAACAGGCCGCCGAGGTCGAGGTAGGCCTCGTCGAGCCCCATGACCTCGACCTCGTCCACGGTCCCGCGCACGAGGCGCATGACGACCTCCGAGGCGGCGCGGTAGGCGCCGAAGTCGGGCGGGATGAGGACGGCGTCGGGGCACAGCCGCAGGGCGCGCCTCGTCGGCATCGCGGAGCCGACGCCGAACTTCCGCGCCTCGTAGCTCGCGGTCGTGACGACCGCCCGCGGGCCGTCGCCCGAGACGATGACCGGGCGCCCGCGCAGCTCGGGGCGCCGGAGCAGCTCCACCGACGCGTAGAAGGCGTCGATGTCCAGGTGGGCGATGACCGTCGGCACGCCCGCCCAGGGTACGCCGCGCCCAGGACGGACAAGGCGAACATCCGTTCGCCTCGCCGCCCGGGATGCGGGACAGGAACCTCAGCGGGTGGCGAGCACCGTGCCGAGGTCGCCGAAGCCGAGCGCGCGCTTCGTCGCGCCGGTGAGGTCGAAGTCCCGGCCGCCGACGTACGGGCCGCGGTCGATGACCTTCACGCGGACCGAGCGCCCGCGGTAGCGCAGCGTGAGCTTCGTGCCGCAGGGGAGCTCCTTGTTCGCGACGCCGAGCTCGTCGTAGCCGAGCGTACCGCCGCAGGCGAGCGGGCTGCCGTAGTCGTCGTACCACGAGGCCTGCGCCTGGCGGAAGACGTTGATGCGGCCGGCGGCGCGGCGGGTCTTCGTCGCGGTCTTGTCGCCCGGGAAGACGACCCGGAGCTTCATCGTGCCGGGGCGGGACGGCTTGAAGCGCAGCCGGTAGGAGCCGTGCGTCCGGGTGAGCGTGCGGTCGACGGTCTTCCAGCTGTCGCCGCGCCGGGCCTGCAGGCGGACGACGTGGCCCTTCATGCCGACGAGCCGGCCGGCGACGGTCGTGGAGCGACCGGCCAGGACGTTGCGCCGGACATGGCGCACCGTCAGGCGGGGCGTGCGCTTGCGCACGCGCTCGGCGGCGGGGACAGCAGGAGCGGCGGTCGTCGCCTGGGCAGCCTGGGCGGCCTGCGTGCTGGACGTAGCGGTGGCGGGCACCACGGCGAGGACAGCGCCGAGGGCGGTGGCACCGGCGGTGAAGCGGGCGCGGGACGTGGTCATCGGCCTCATCGAGGTCGACCTCCTTCGTGACGTGCCGCTTACGGGGTTAGCTGTCGGGCTCGCAACAGACCCACCACACTCCTGGCGTGGCGTGGCCCTGCCGCTACACCGGCATCAGCCGGCGATTCGCCCCATCCGCTCCGGAAGCCATTCCCGGCGCGGCAGTGGGTCCCCCGCTCGCCCCCTCGTTGACGGGAGGCGACTCAGCGGTCGAACAGTTGTTCGCACAGGATAGCGGGAAATCCGGTCCGCTCTGTGCTCCCCGTCACACAGGGTTCCGGGGCAGCGGCACTGCGCCTAGACCGTCGCCGTCGGCACGCCGGCCGCCGGCGTCGCGCAGAGGATGTGCGCGGTGGCCGCGGTCGAGAAGATCGCCCAGCGCAGCGTCTCCTCCGTCGCGGCCGCTCGGTGCTCGGACGCGAGCTCGAGGAGCCGGTCCGCGATGTCGAGGAGCTCGCCGTGCTCGGCGTCCGGGCCGTGCTGGCAGCCGAGCCGGGCCAGCGACAGCGCCTCGGTCGGGTCGGCGTACCCGAACGAGACCTGCAGCGCGGACGCCGTGTAGCTCTGGACCCGCTCGAGCGCCGGGACCCGCGGCCCGAGGCTTCCGGGCCCCACGGCCGGTCCGTGGTCCACGAGCGGTTCGCGCGCGATGACGCGCCGCAGCTGCGCGCCGGCCATGTCGGCGAGCGCGTCCGGGGCGATCCCGGCCTGCCGCGCGCACCGCGTCAGGGCGAACGCGGCGTAGAGGCCGGTGCCGTACGGCATGTCGCTCGCGTAGAGGATCTGCCCGGGCGGGATCGTCGTGAGCAGCGCGAGGAGGTCGGCCGCGTTCCACCAGGAGGTGTCGAAGAGGAGGTTGGGCAGCTCGGCCGCGGGCCCGGCGAGCAGGCCGAGGTCGCTGATCCCCGCGTGCGCGAGGATGATCCGCACGTCCGGGTGGCGCCGCGCGAGCTCGGCGGCGGCGAGGCCGAGGTTCGGGATGCCCCGCCCGGCGTGGAAGAGGACGGGCGCGCCGACGGACCCGGCGAGCGCGGCGAGCTCGTCGACGACCGGGTGCGGGAGGCCGAAGGCGTCGCTGCGGGGATGGAGCTTGATGCCCGCCGCCCCGAGCCCGAGGCACCGCCGGGCCTCGTCGACGGCGCCCGGGGCGTTCGGGTCGACGCGGCAGAGCCAGTCCAGGCGCCCCCCGGAGGCCGCGACCGCCGCGGCGATCATGTCGTTCGCCGGCGGGTAGCCGTCCGGCTCGTGCATCGGGTAGACGAGGCCGCCGGCGTGGCCCGCGGCGTCGAGACCGCCGAGGATCTCCTCGAGGGTCCCCTTCACCCCGTCGGGGTCGTTCTGCCCGATGTGCAGGTGCGCGTCGAGGAACTCGAGGCCCGCGGCCGGCTCGCGGAGGATCGGCGCGAGGGCGAGCGCGTGGTCGAGACCGTTCACCGGCATGACGCCGAGCCTAGCCGCCGGCGCCCCGGTGACCCCGGGGCGCCCCGTCCGGTGCTCAGGCGGCGACCGGCATGACGTCCGCCGCGATCTCCTCGCGGAGCTTCGTCAGCCCGAGGCGGATGCGGCTCTTCGCCGTGCCGAGCGGCACCCCGGCGCGGCGCGCGATCTGGTCGGCGGTGAGGCCGCCCCAGTAGGCGAGCACGACCGCCTCGCGCTGGGCGTCGGGGAGGCGGCCGAGAGCCTCGCGGACGAGGCCGCGCTCGTTCTCGCGCTCGGCCATCGCGGCGGGCCGGTCCTCGACCCGTGCCTCCTGTTGGGCGACGACGAGCTTCAGGCGGTCCCCGGCGCGGCCGGCGGCCTGGCCCTCGCGCCACAGGTCCAGGGCCCGCGAGCGCGCCATGAGACGCAGGTAGCTGCCGAGCTCGCCGCGGCGGGAGTCGAACTTCGCGGGGTTGCGCCAGACGCGCAGGAAGACGTCCTGCGCGACGTCCTGGGCCTGGGCCTGGTTGCCCAGGATCCGGAACGCGGCCCCGTAGACGCCGCGGTGATGCTCGTCGTACACACGGCCGAACACGGTGGGATCGCTGAGGTTCATCGGGGGGCCTTTCGGAGTGAGCCGGGTGGAGAGGTGACCTTCAACAGCTCGTGGACAGAACCTTACACACAACGTTCAACAACGTCAACACATCTTGTTGAAGGTCTGGTCGCCGCCGACCGCGCCGGCCCGGACCCGGGTCCCCGCCCGGCGCCGTGCGAGAATCCCCGGCCCATGCGGATCGCGCTCGCCCAGCTGAACACCGTCGTCGGGGACCTGGCGGGCAACCGCACGCTCATCGAGGGCGCGATCGCCGACGCGAAGAGCGCGGGCGCCGCGCTCGTCCTCGTCCCCGAGCTCGCCATCACCGGCTACCCGCCGGAGGATCTCCTGCTCAAGGAGCACCTCTTCACCGCCGCGCGCGCGGAGCTCGAGGCGATCGCCGCGCAGACGCACGGGATCGTCGCGGTCGTCGGCTTCCCCGAGCGGGCGGAGGACGTCTACAACAGCGCGGCGGTCCTCGCCGACGGGGGCGTGCGCGCGGTCTACCGCAAGCTCCGTCTCCCGAACTACGGCGTCTTCGACGAGCTCCGCTATTTCCAGGCCGGCACCGAGCCGATGGTCATCGAGGTCGACGGCGTCACCGTCGGCCTGACGATCTGCGAGGACCTGTGGATGCCGGGCGCCCCCGCGACGCCCGAGGCGCTCGCGGGCGCGCGGCTGCTCGTCAACATCTCCGCCTCGCCGTTCCACGCGGGCAAGGCGGCCGCGCGCGAGGCGATGATCGCCCAGCGCGCCCGCGACAACCTCACCGCCGTCGCGTTCTGCGCGCAGGTCGGCGGGCAGGACGAGCTCGTGTTCGACGGCTCCTCGGTCGTCGTGGACCACCACGGCCTGCCGATCGCCCGCGCGCCCCAGTTCACCTCCGCGCTGCTCGTCTGCGACGTCGACACGGACGCCGCCGGCGCCGCGCGCCTGCACGACACGCGCCCGCGCCTCGCCTGGCGCGGCGGCGAGCGCGCCGCGGTCGCCCACGGCGGCTCGTTCACGACGGCCGCCCCCGATCACGCGCTCGCGCCGTCGACGACCCGGGCCCAGGAGGGCACGATCGCCGAGCGCCCGCCCGCGGTGCAGGAGGTCTACGAGGCGCTCGTCCTCGGCACCCGCGACTACCTCGGCAAGAACGGCTTCCGCCACGCCGTCCTCGGCCTCTCCGGCGGGGTCGACTCGGCGCTCGTCCTGCTCGTCGCCGTCGACGCGCTCGGCGCCGATCGCGTCAGCGTCGCCGTCATGCCGTCGCGGTACTCCTCCGGCGGCACCCAGGGCGACGCGCGGACACTCGCCGCGAACCTCGGCGTGCAGTGCCTGGACCTCCCCATCCACGAGCCGATGGAGAGCTACGAGCAGCTCCTCGGCGAGGTCTTCGCCGGGCGCGATCCCGACCTCACCGAGGAGAACCTCCAGGCCCGCATCCGCGGCAACCTCCTCATGGCGCTGTCGAACAAGTTCGGCTGGATCGTCCTGACGACGGGCAACAAGTCCGAGATGTCGGTCGGCTACTCGACGCTCTACGGCGACTCCGCCGGCGGCTTCGCGGTCATCAAGGACGTGCCGAAGACGCTCGTCTACGAGCTCGTCGCCTGGCGCCGGACGCGCGACGGGGTCGACCCGCTGCCGGACACGATCGTTTCCCGCCCGCCGTCGGCCGAGCTGCGCCCGGACCAGAAGGACTCCGATTCGCTGCCGCCCTACGACGTCCTGGACCCGATCCTCCTCGGCTACGTCGAGCAGGACCTCGGGCCCGACGCGCTCATCGCCCGCGGCCACGACGAGGCCGCCGTGCACCAGATCGTCCGGCTCGTCGACCTCGCGGAGTACAAGCGCCGCCAGTCGCCGCCCGGCATCAAGATCACGCCGCGGGCCTTCGGGCGCGACCGGCGCCTGCCGATCACGTCCCGCTGGCGGGGCTGACGCGGCCGAAACCCGATTTCCGTCCCCCAGTGGGGCGCTTATCGGGTCTCGGGCTTCGGGAGCGGGCGCACCGCGATCGTCATCCGGACGACCGCGCACAGGCGGCCGGCGTCGTCGGTGATGTCGACCTCCCAGACCCAGGTCGTGCGGCCGCGGTGACGGCGGGTCGCGGTCGCGTGGATCGTGCCCTCGAGGATCGGCCGCAGGAAGGAGGTCTGGTTGCTCAGGCCCTGCGCGGACATGCCGTCGGCGTAGACGGCGCGCGCGGTCCCCATCGAGGTGATCGCCTCGGCGATCGACGCGTAGACGCCGCCGTGCACGAGGCCCATCGGCTGCTTGACGCGGTTGGAGACGGGCACGTGCGCGACGACGCGGTCCTCGGTCTGTTCGTCGACCTCGAGGCCGTACAGCGCGTCGAAGGTCTCCTCGAAGGGGATGAGCGGCGGGAGGTCCATGCCCGGCACCCTACTTTCGCCGTGCGCCCCCGCGAGGTGCGCCGCGCCCGGCCGCACCGCTGACTAGGCTTCACCGCGATGAGCCGTCTCGACGACCTGCCCGCGGACCAGAAGGCCACGCTCCAGCTGCTGCTCAAGCAGGGCAAGAGCTACGAGGAGCTCGGCACGCTGCTGCGACTCGAGCCCGACGCGGTGCGCGACCGGGCCCTGAACGCGCTCGACGCGCTCGGCCCCGGGTCCGCCGGCGGCCTGACCCCGTCGCGGCAGGACGAGATCTCGGACTACCTCCTCGGCCAGCAGACGGCCTCCGAGCGGGCCGCGACGCGCTCCTTCCTCGGGGAGTCCAAGGGCGGACGCACCTGGGCTCGCGCCGTCGCCGCCGAGCTGCGTCCCTTCGCGGGCGACAACCTCCCGGAGATCCCGGCCGAGGCGGCCGAGATCGACGAGGCGTTCGGCGCCCTCAGCGCGCGCACCGAGGCCCGCGAGCGCCAGGAGCAGTCCTCGCGCATCGGCGGCGTCCTGCTCCTCCTCGGCGCGGCGGCGATCGTCGCGGTGCTCGTCATCCTCATCGTCTCGCGGCTCGGCGGCAACGACTCGAGCTCGTCGGACTCGGCGTCGAGCGACACGACGACCACGCAGGCCGACACGACCTCGACCGCCTCGACCACGTCGAGCACCGCCGGCAACGGCGGCATCGAGCTCCAGATCCCGATGCAGTCCGCGAACGGTGGGCAGGCCCTCGCCGCCGGCTTCCTCCTGCGCACGAACGGCGAGCGCGTCCTCGGGATCAACGGCCAGAACTTCCCCCCGACCGACGGCAAGCAGTTCAACTACGCCGTCTGGCTCTACACCTCCCCGGCCAAGGCCTTCCGCCTCGGCTTCGTGGGCGCGGGCGTCCCGGCGACGGGCCCGAACAAGGGCCGGCTCCAGACCGGCGCGGACCCGGACCAGATCGAGAAGGCCGCGAACGCGTCGAAGGACCCGAAGGTCAAGGCCGCCGGCCTTGCGACCGCGAAGGCGATCCGCACCGCGCTCGCGAACGTCTACGCGTTCAAGGAGCTCATCATCACGAAGGAGCCCGCCGGCTCCAACTCGACGAAGCCCGGTCAGATCGTCGTCTCCGGCCCGATCGTCAGGCCCGCGACGTCCGGCTGAGCCGGGCGCTCAGCCCGCCGGGGGCGCGGCGAGCTCCCCGGCAAGCGCATCGAACGCCTCGTCGAGCACGCGGCCGGTCGCGCGGCGGATCATGAAGCCGCCGAGACGGGACATGCCCCGCATCTGCTGGCCGCGCTCGATCTCGATCCGCGTCCCGTCACCCTCCGGCGTCAGTCGGATCGTCGTCGAGCTGTAGGCCATGACCCGCTCGAAGGGCGTGTTCTCGATCATCTGCTCCCAGGCGATCTCGGTCGGCTCCTCGAGCGTCGTCAGGCGGTAGTCGGCCCTGACGGTGCGGCCGCGCTCGCTGCGCAGCACCTCGGTGAACTCGCCGGCGGCCACCTGCTCGACCCGCTCGACGCGCGGCCACCAGCGCCGCAGCGCGTAGGGGTCGCCGACGACGGCCCAGACGGCAGCCGGGTCGGCGGGCAGGACGCGGCGGCGGCGGGTCCTCGTCACGTCCGCCGCCTACTCGCCTGCGTCGACGATGAGCGAGTGGACCGCGTGGGGCGCGAGCGCCGCCCGGCCGGGCAGGAACCCGAGCTCGATGAGGAACGCGCAGCCGACGACCTCGCCGCCGAGCTGCTCGGCGAGCGCGCAGAGGGCCCCGGCGGTCCCGCCCGTCGCGAGCAGGTCGTCGTGGACGAGGACCCGCGAGCCGGGGGCGATCGCGTCGGTGTGGACCTCGAGCGCGTCGGTGCCGTACTCGAGCGCGTACTCGGCGCTCGTCGTGTCGTGCGGGAGCTTGCCCGGCTTGCGGGCGAGGACGAAACCGGCGCCGAGCTCCCGCGCGAGCGCCGCCCCGAGGAGGAAGCCGCGCGCCTCGGCGGCGATGACGACGTCGGGCTTCAGCGGGCGCGCGATCGCGGCGAGACCCTCGAGGGCGGCGTCCAGCGCGCCCGCGTCGGCGAGCAGCGGCGTGATGTCCCGGAAGACGATCCCCGGTTCGGGGAAGTCCGGGATGTCCCGGATGAACGCGCGCAGGTCCACCGTCACGGGCGGCGGGGCAGGTCGGGCCCGGGCGGCGTCGTCGGCGGTCCCACGATCTTGCGCAGGTCGCGGATGAGCAGCAGGTGCTTGAGGTGCGTCGTGACGGCCGCGAGGTTCTCGAGCGCGTCGAGCGCCTCCTTGCGCCGGTCCTGGTTCCGCGAGCGCAGCGCGGGCGCGAGGATTTGCTGCAGGAGCGCCGCCTCGCGGTCCGCCGAGGTGCGGAAGGCGCGCAGGTTGCGGCCGCCGACGCCGTAGCGGGCGAGCTCGGTGACGGCGCGGATGATCTCGCGCTCGGTCTCGTCGAAGTACTTCACGCCCGCGCGGACCTCGCCGCGGATGACGCCGTAGTCCTCGAGCTCGGCGACGAGCGACGGCTCGGCACGGGTCTCCTCCAGGACGTCCTCCAGCGAGTAGGACGCCCCGACCCCGCGGACCGACATGCTCACGCGGCGGCGGGGACGACCGTCGTCGCCGGCGGGCTCGGCGGCCTCGCCCGCGGGCGCCTCGGGCGCCGGGGCGGCCGGGGTCGCGTCGGCGGCGCGGCCGGCGGCGAGCTCCTGGCGGATGACGCGCAGCGGGAGGAACTCGTCGCGCTGCAGGCGCAGGATCGTCCGCAGGCGCTGGACGTCGCTCTGCGCGTAGAGCCGGTACCCGCCCGGCGTGCGCCGTGGCGTGAGGAGCTTCTGGTCCTCGAGGTAGCGGATCTTCGAGATCGAGATGTCGGGGAACTCCTGCTCGAGCGCCTTGCACACCGCGCCGATCGTCATCGACTTGCGCGGCTGCTCCTCGCGGCCGCGCCCCGACGGGCCGGCGGGCGGCTGCGGGCGTGAGGAGTCGGCGTCGGTCAGCGCCATCAGCGGGAGAGGAACGTCAGCTTGTACTTGCCGACCTGCAGTTCGTCACCGTCGTGGAGCTGCTCGGACTCGATCCGCTTGCGGTTGACGTACGTGCCGTTGAGCGAGCCGAGGTCGTCGAGGTAGTAGTGGTCCCCGCGACGCACGAGCAGCGCGTGGTCGCGCGAGACCGTCACGTCGTCGAGGAACACGTCGGAGTCGGGGCGGCGTCCGATGGTGAGGCGGTCGGCCTGGAGCGGGAAGGACTCCCCCACCCGGCCGCCGCCGGCCCGGATGACGAGCGCGGCGCCCTCGGCCTCGACGACGTCGCCGACGTCGACGGGGATGAACTCACCGGTCTCGCCGACGCGGTAGGTCGCCGTCTGCGGCTCGGCCGCCTCGGGCGCGCGATCGCCGAGGTAACTCCCGCACTTCTGGCAGTAGTTGGCGCCCTCGACGTTCGTGAACCCGCACTCCGGGCAGTGGATGGCCACCGCGATCAGCCCCGTCCGGCGCTCAGCCCGTGGGCTCGTCGGCGCCCGCGCGGCCCGACAGGATGTCGGTGAGCCGCTGGACGTCCGCCCCGGTGATGACGTCCTCGCCACCCTCGTGCTTCTTGCGCAGGCGGTTGACGAGCTCGGCGCGCAGGATGTCGATCTTGCCGTGCAGGATGCGTCGCTTGTAGGAGATGTCGATCTCCTCTTCCGTCAGGTTCTGGATGAGGTCCTTCAGCTCCTGATCGGTCAGTGAGCCAAGGTCCGGGAAGGTGTCCATGTGCGCGACGATCTCCTCTGTTTGCGCGGGGCTTCGCGAGCATACCAGCGCCCCACAACGGAGGTTCAAGCTGAGCTTGAGGGTGCAGGGCGGGTGGGCCTAGATCTGCTTCTCCGCGAGCTGCCGGCGGGCGTCCTGGGCGTAGAGCACGGTGGCCCAGAGCGACAGGAAGACCCCGACGAGCAGGAAGGCCGAGCCGGGGGTGCGCCAGCCGAGGAGGCCGAAGCCGATGCCCATCATCAGCGGCCACACGCTCCACCGCCCGGGCCAGTTGATCTTCAGGTCCACCCCGCGCCGCACCGCGAACGGCCCGACGGCGAGCATGAAGAGCTCACGCGCGACGAGGATCGCGAGCGCCCAGCGGAGGATGAGGTCGAAGTGGAAGCAGACGACGACACCGCTGACGACGAGCAGACGGTCGAGGATCGGGTCTAGCATGGCGCCGAGGCGGCTGTACTGGCCGGTGACCCGCGCGGCCATGCCGTCGAGCTGGTCGCCCCAGGCCACGAGCGCGAAGATGAGCGCGGGCGTGAAGTCGGTGCCGTCGTCGGAGGAGAACGCGAGGTAGAGGAAGAGCGGGATGCCGAGCGCGCGGACGAAGCCGATGGCGTTCGGGATCGTCCACGGGTTCAGCGGCGCGCCGGCGAGCGTGGCGGGCGGCGGCGGGCCGCTGCGGTCCAGCCCGCTGAAGCGCCGCAGGGTGAGCCGCGGGTTGCGCCAGGCGGGGGTGGTCTCGTCGTCGGTCATGGGGTGCTCGGTCGTGCGGAGGCGCGTGGTCGCCGGATCAGGCCAGCGTCGGGAGGATGCCCAGCACCGCGCCGACCGCACCCTCGAGCGGGATGCCGCCCTCGACGTCCTGCAGCTCGCGCCGGATCTGCGCCTCGAGCAGCCCGGAGTCGAGCGAGCGCTTGCCCAGCGTGATCCGCAGCGGGCAGCCGAGCAGCTCGGCCTCGGCGAACTTCTCGCCGTTGCCGGTGTCGCGGTCGTCGTAGAGGACCTCGACCCCGGCCGCCCGGAGCTGCTCGTAGAGCGCGTCCGCGGCGGCGCGCTCGGGTGTGCCGCCCTTGCCGAGCGACACGAGGTTGACCGTCCACGGGGCGATCGCGACCGGCCAGGAGATGCCCTTCTCGTCGGCGAACTGCTCGACGGCGGCCGCCGCGATGCGCGCGGGGCCGATGCCGTAGGAGCCCATGACGATCTTCTGCGGCTTGCCGTCGGCGTCGAGGTACGTCGCGCCGAGCGGCTCGGAGTAGCGCGTGCCGAGCTTGAAGATGTTGCCGATCTCGATCGCGGTGACGATCCGGACGGGCTCGCCGCCGATCGTGTCCCCGGGCTCGACGAGACGGACGTCGGCGCGGGTCGCGCCCTCCGGCACGACGAAGCCGCGCAGGTGGGTGTCCGCCCGGTTCGCGCCGACGACGTACGGCCCGGCCTCGATCGCGGCGTCGTACAGCGTCTCGACGGCGGTGAGCGGCGCGTGGGGGCCGATGTACCCGGCGGGCCCGACCTGCGCGGCGATCTCCTCGGTCCCGGCGGGCCGGAACGGGGAGCGCAGCGCGTTCTGGAGCTTGACGGGGTTCACGCGGTGGTCGCCGCGGACCATGACGAGCACGAGGCGCCCGTCGTCCTCGGCGATGACCGGGTAGGCCTTGAGGAGCGCGCCGGCGGGCAGGCCGAGCGACGCGGTGAGCGCCTCGACGGTCGTGGCGCCCGGGGTCGTGACCTCGGCGGCCTCCGTGTCGCCGGGCAGCTCGACGGGCTGCGGATCCGCCGAGGCGACCTCGAGGTTCGACGCGTACCCGCGCGCGAGGACGACGTCGTCCTCGCCGGCGGGGCACGGCGCCATGTACTCGTGCGCGACGGTGCCGCCCATCATCCCGACGTCGGACCGGCACTCGAACCACTCCAGGCCGGTGCGGTCGTAGATCTTCGCGTAGGCGCCGCGGTGCGCCTCGTACTGGACGTCGAGCCCGGCCTCGTCGCGGTCGAAGGAGTAGGAGTCCTTCATGATGAACTCGCGGGTGCGCAGGATCCCCGCGCGCGGGCGCGCCTCGTCCCGCTCCTTCACCTGGAAGTGGTACAGCGTCTTGGGCAGGTCGCGGTAGGACTTCACGGCGGCGCCGACGTGGAAGGTCACCGCCTCCTCGTGGGTCATCGCGAGGACCATCTCCGCGCCCTTGCGGTCCTCGAGCGTGAAGAGCTCCTCGATCTGGTCGCGGCCGGTCTTCCGCCACAGCTCGCGCGGGTGCATGACGGGAAGCAGCAGCTCCTGCCCGCCGATGGCGTCGATCTCCTCGCGGATGATCTGGACGACCTTCTGGTGCACGCGCCAGCCGGCCGGCAGCCAGCTCCAGAGCCCGGCGCCGAGCTGGCGGACGAGCCCGGCTCGAACCATGAGCTTGTGCGACAGCGCCTCCGCGTCGGCAGGCGGCTGGCGTTCGGTGGGCAGGAAGAGGGCAGAGCGACGCATCGATCGACAGCCTACGGATCGCCTCCGGGCCCCGTCACGGCGATGACCACCGCCGAGGCGGCCGGGCGGTCACGGGTTGGCGGACGGGTGGGGATATGCTCGGACGGGTAACCCCGACACACCCCATTTTCCGCAACACAGGAGAACATCGACATGGCCTACGAGGTCCCCGCACTGCCCTACGCGTACGACGCGCTGGAGCCGCACATCGACGCCGAGACGATGACGCTCCACCACGACAAGCACCACCAGGCCTACGTCGACAAGGTGAACGCGGCCCTCGAGGGCACCGAGCTCGCCGGTAAGCCGATCGAGGAGGTCATCGCGAACCTCGACGCCGTGCAGCCGGACAAGAAGGGCGCCGTGCGCAACAACGGCGGCGGCCACCTCAACCACACGATGTTCTGGGAGTCTATGAGCCCCGACGGCGGCGGTGAGCCCGGCGGCGACCTCGGCGCGGCGATCTCCGCGGCGTTCGGCTCCTTCGACAGCTTCAAGGAGCAGTTCGAGGCCGCCGGCGTCGGGCAGTTCGGCTCCGGCTGGGCGTGGCTCGTGCTCGACGGCGGCGAGCTGAAGATCACGTCCACGGCGAACCAGGACAACCCGATCTCCGACGGCAAGGTCGCGCTCCTCGGCAACGACGTGTGGGAGCACGCGTACTACGTCACCTACCGCAACCGCCGCCCGGAGTACCTCAAGGCGTGGTGGAACGTCGTCAACTGGGACGTCGTCGCCGAGCGGTACGCCGCCGCGAAGTAGCCGCCTGCGCGCCGCCCGGACGTCGTCGGTCGGACGTCCGGGCGCGGCGCGGCAGCAAAACTTTCGTACTACCCTCGCGTTCTTCTCGTCGGACGTGCCAGGCAGGGCCGGGGCCGTCCGCCATCTCCCGACTCCCATCCTGGAGCGCTTTTCCGCATGCCGCCGATCCTCCGTTCCCTCCGGGCCGCCGCGCTCGTCACCCTGCTCGCGTGCTTCCTCGCACCGGCGGCCGCCCAGGCCAGCGACGGGCAGCTGTCGATCATGATGGACGACGACCTGCTCGTGTACCGCACGGACACGGTTCGCGACCAGACGATGCGCCAGATGAAGGGCATGGGCGTCGACGTCGTCCGCGTCACCGTCCTGTGGAGCGTCGTCGCCGAGAACGCGAACGACGGCAAGGCGACGAAGGCGCAGAAGCGGCGCTTCAGGAGGCTCGGCGCCGCCAATCCGAAGGCGTACCCGAAGGCGAACTGGGACCGCTACGACGGCGTCGTCCGGGCCTGCAAGACGCTCGGCCTCGTGTGCTACCTCGACGTCACCGGCCCCGGGCCGTCGTACACGCACGAGAAGGCGCCGTCGAACCACCGCAAGGACAACAAGTGGTGGAAGCCGAAGCCGCGCGAGTTCTACAAGTTCGTCCAGGCGGTCGGCAAGCGCTACGACGGCAAGTACCGCGACGAGAACACGCCGAACATCCTGCCCGCCGTCCACTTCTGGTCGCTGTGGAACGAGCCGAACCAGGGCGGCTGGCTGCGCCCGCAGTGGCTGAACGGCAAGGCCGTCTCCCCCTCGCTCTACCGCGGCCTCTTCCTCTTCGGCCGCCGCGCGCTCGTGAGCACCGGCCACGGCGGCGACATCATCCTCGCCGGCGAGACCGCCCCCACCGGCGTGACCCGCCAGACGACGACGTCGGCCATCGGCCCGAAGACGTTCATCAACGAGCTGCTCTGCGGCCCGGGCTCCAACGGGCTCGGCTGCTCGGAGTTCAAGAAGGACGGCCCGATCCAGGCGTACGCGTGGGCGCACCACCCGTACACGAAGAAGCTCGCGCCGACCCAGCGCGACCCCGACCCGACGGCCTACACGCTCGCGAACTTCAGCGACCTCGGGACCCAGCTCGACCAGCTCGGCCAGGCCACGGGCAACATCCGGGTCGGCATGCCGCTCATCTCCACGGAGTTCGGGTACGAGACGAACCCGCCAGACCCGTACGCGGCGACGACTCCGGAGCAGCAGGCCGCCTACGACCAGCTCGCGGACCTCATCACGTTCCTCAACCCGCGGATCGTCGGCAACACGCAGTTCCTCCTGCGCGACGTGAAGCCGAACAAGAAGAAGCCGAAGGGCTCGCGGGCGTACTGGGCGACGTACCAGTCCGGCCTGCTCACCGCGGGCGGCACCGAGAAGCCCGCGGCGACGGCGTACAAGATGCCGTTCCTCGCGCAGGTCGTCGCGCGGGACCCGGCGGGGCCGCTGACCGCCTCGGTCTTCGGGCAGCTGCGCTTCCTCCCGAACGTCCTGTCCCCCACCCGCCCGGAGACGGTCCAGCTCCAGTTCAAGGCGGCGGGCAGCCCGTTCGACTTCGTGAACATCGGCGACCCGATCACCGTCACGAACCAGGTCGGCTACTACCAGGCGCCCGCGGTGACGATCCCGGGCCCCGGGCAGATCCGCGCGCTGTGGACCGGCCTGGCGGTGCCGTACCGGCTCACCTCGCTGCCGCAGGCGGTGCAGTGAGGCGGCGGCCCCGCGCCGGCGCGCTGGCGCCGGCGCTCGTGGCCGCGGCCCTCGGGCTCGCGGCCCCGGTTCTCGCGCCGGCGCCCGCCCTCGCCTCACGGACGCAGGACTCGCTCTTCGAGGACGACGCGCAGCTCGTCCTCTCCGGCGACGCCGCGCGCGAGCGGACGCTCGACGACCTGCAGTCGCTCGGGGCCGACACGGTCCACTCGATCGTCTTCTGGAACCGCGTCGCCCCCCAGCCGACGGCGAAGCGGCGCCCGGCGGGCTTCGACGGAGCCGACCCGGCGTCCTACCCACCGGAGCTGTGGGACAAGTACGACGGCCTCGTCCGCGGCGCCGTCGCCCGTGGCCTGGATCTCATCCTCTCCCCGGCGAGTCCGATGCCCGCGTGGGCGTCGGGCTGCCACGCGTCGGTCTCGGTCCGGCGCACGTGCCGCCCGAACCCCACGCAGTTCAAGCGCTTCGTGCAGGCGATCGGCCTGCGCTACTCCGGCGAGTACCGCGACGAGAACCAGGGCCAGACGATGCTGCCGCGCGTCTCGCGCTGGTCGGTGTGGAACGAGCCGAACCAGGGCGGCTGGCTCACGCCGCAGTACGTCAAGCAGAACGGCGCCGTCAGCCCCGCCGCGCCCGCGATCTACCGCACGCTCGTACGCGCGGCGCTGAAGGGCCTCGCCGCGTCCGGACACACCCGGGACCAGGTCCTCCTCGGCGAGACCGCGCCGCTCGGGCGGGTCACCGGCTCGCTCGCGACCCGGCCGATCGCCCCCGGCGACTTCCTGCGCGGGGTGCTCTGCCTCGACGGCAAGGACCGCCCGCTGAGGGGCGCCGCCGCGAAGGCGCAGGACTGCGGCGGCTTCCGCCGGCTCGCCGTGACCGGCATCGCCCACCATCCGTACACGCGCGGCGGCAGCCAGCCGCCGACCTCGCGCGGGGGCCCGAGCGAGATCACGATCAGCTCCGTCTCGCGGCTGAGGACAATCATCAAGGCCGGGGCGGCGCACAGGCGGATCCCGTTCAGACTCCCGATCTACTACACCGAGTTCGGCTTCCAGACGAACCCGCCCGACACGCTCTTCGGGGTCTCGCTCGCCAACCAGGCGGCGTACCTGAACCACAGCGACTTCCTCGCGTACGAGGACTCGTCGATCAAGGCGGTCGCCCAGTACGAGCTGCGCGACGAGAAGGACCTCGGCGGCTTCCAGACCGGGCTGCGCTTCCTCGACGGCACCGCGAAGCCGTCGTTCGCGGCCTACCGGATGCCGATCTGGGTCTCGCGGTCCGGCAGCCGGCTGCGCGTGTGGGGCCAGGTCCGCCCCGCCGCGACCGGGACCCCCGAGGCCGTCGACGTCCAGAACGACCCCGCGGGCGGCGACGACTTCCAGACCGTCACGACGGTCATGTCGTCCGCGCGACGCGGGTTCGTCGACGTGAAGGTGCCGAAGACGCCCGGCACCTGGCGCCTGCGGTGGTCGCCGTCCACCGGCGGGCCGACGATCACCAGCCGGACGGCCGAGCCGGGGCGATGAGACGCGGCGGCCCGCGGGTCGTCCTCGCCGGGCTGCTCGCGTCGCTCGTCGCGTTCGGCGCGAGCGGCGCGAGTCCCGCCCGCGCCGCCGTCGACACCGAGGTCGGGATCGCCGACGACGCGCAGATCCTCTACGAGGGCCCGTCCGCCGCCGCGCGCGCCGTCGCCGCCTGGCAGGACCTCGGGATCGACACGGTGCGCATCCACGCCCGCTGGGCGTTCATCGCGCCGCACCCGGACGACCCCCGCGCCCCGAAGGGCTTCCACCCGCGCGACCCGGACGACCCGCTCTACAACTTCGCCGCGCTCGACCACGCGGTGGACCTGCTCATCGCGGCGCACATCCGGCCGATGCTCGCGCTCACCGGCTCGGGGCCCCTGTGGGCGACCGCGAAGCCCGCCCTCGGTAATCCGCGCTACCGGCCCTCGCCGCACGGCTTCGGCGACTTCAGCCACGCGGTCGCGGCGCGCTACAGGGGCCGCGTCACGCGCTATCTCGTGTGGAACGAGCCGAACCAGCCCGGCTGGCTGCAGCCGCAGTTCAGCTGCACCTCCCGCCGGGTCTGCACCCCGGTCGCGCCGCACCTGTACCGCGAGCTCTTCCGCGCGGCCGCCGCCGCGGTCCGCGGGGTCGACCCCTCCGCGGAGGTCCTCGTCGGCACGCTCGCGCCGCGCGGGCAGGCGCCCCACAAGGAGAACGCGGTCATGCGGCCGCTGCAGTTCCTGCGGTCGCTCGGCTGCGTGAAGGCCGACTACCGGCGTGACCGCTCGGGCGCGTGCGCCGGCGCGGCGGCGATCCGGGCCAGCGGCTTCGCCTACCACCCGCACCCGGTGCGCCTCGCGCCGACCGCGCACGACCCGGAGCCGGACGACGCTTCCTTCGGGGACACGAAACGGCTCGAGCGCGCGCTCGACCGCACGACCGCGGCGGGCATCCTCCGGCCGACGACCGGCGCCCGCTTCGACCTCTACTTCACCGAGTTCGGCTACCAGACGAATCCGCCGGACCCGATCTCCGGCGTCACGCCGGCGCGGCAGGCCGCCTGGATCCAGCAGGCCGACTACCTCGCCTGGCGCGACCCGCGGGTGAAGAACGTCACCCAGTACGAGTGGATCGACGAGCCGACGAAGGTCTCCCGCTTCGGCGCGCAGTACGCCGGCTGGCAGTCGGGCCTGCGATACGTCGGCGGCCCCCCGAAGCCGCTCGCCCACGCCTTCCCCAACCCGTTCTACATCGACGCGCGCCCCCACCTGCAGGCGCGCTTCTGGGGACAGGTCCGCCCGGGCGGGGCGACCCAGATCACGCTCCAGCAAGCCTCGGGCACGCGCTGGACCGCCGTCGCGCAGGCGTTCACGAACGCCCACGGCTACTGGACGATCGACCGCCCGATCGGGACCCCGGGGCGCTACCGCTTCACCTACCGGCTCGTCCTGCCGAGCGGCGGCCCGCCGCGCACGTTCACGAGCCTGCCGCAGGACGTCGTCCCCCGCCCCTGAGGCCGCCCCCGAGCCTCGATGAAGGTTCGGGGTGTCGTGCGCACCCTGAACCTTCATTCACCTTCGCCGGGAGGCTCAGCGCACCGGGTAGGGCGGCAGGCCGTTGTGGTCGATCCCGTCGCGGACGCCGCCGCGGTCCATGTGGATCGCGTAGCCCGCGTTGACGGAGAGGCAGGCGAGGAGGACCGGCAGGACGAGGCGCCGGTGGCGCTCGAGCACGACGCCCGCCGCGACGAGCACGACCGGCGCCGCGAGGAGGACCATCCGCCCCCAGTCGAGCGCGAACGTCATCGAGGCCAGGCAGCAGGCGACGAGGACGAGCCCGCGACGGGCGAACGGCGTCGTGCGCAGCGCGAAGGGCGCGAGCAGCCACAGCGGGCCGAAGGCGAGGGCGATGCGGCGCCCCTCGGTCCGCCAGGCCCGCAGCCCCTCGCTGACGTTGTCGATCCGCCCCTGGACGAGCCCGGCGCCGTAGCCCTTCACCTGCTCGCGGCCGACCGTCGGCAGGCCGAGTCGCAGCGCGGCGTACACGAGGATCGCGGGTGCGCAGACGAGCGCGGTGCGGCGCAGCGCGTCCCGGTCGACCCAGCGCTCGGCCCACAGCGCGTACGTCAGCGGGACGAGGAACATCGCCGACTCCCGGGTCAGCGCCGCGACGAGCAGCGTGACCGCGAGCGCCCGCGGCCGCCGGTCGACCATGAAGAGGACGGCGAGCAGCATGACGAGGACCGTCGCCGCGTCGGTGTTGCGCCCGTCGCGCAGGCTCACGATGAGCAGCCCGGGCGAGCTCGCGAGGACGACCCCGAGCCCGGCGGCGACGAGGTCCGGCACGTCGAAGCGCCGCAGCAGCACGTACGCCACGGCGCCCGACGCCCCCGTGCACAGCCACGCGAGCAGGTTGAACGAGAACGTGTGGCCGAACGGGAGGACGTGCACGAGCGTCGGCACGAGGATCCGGTAGGCGAACGGGAACGTGTGCGTGGCGAAGGGGTGCTGCGCCATGAGCTCGTAGATGCGGTCGTCCCCCCGCGGCGTCGCCTCGTCCGCGACGAGCGCGTCGAGCAGCACGATGACGAGCGTGCAGAGGCCGAAGACGGCGAGGGCCCGGCGGACGGCCGGGCTCGGGGCGAGGCGGGCGGACATACGCGGCGTCCTGCACCGTACCCACCCCGGTCGCGGCGGCGGGCCGCGCCCCCGGGGGCGTGAGAGGGTTCTATACCGGGTCCGACGGGGCGAGGCCAGCCGTCCAGCGCTCCTCGATGCGCCCGTACCGCCACACCGCGAGCGCGACCGCCCACGTGAGCGCGAAGAGCACGCCGATGCCGTAGCCGACGAGGTTGAGGTTCAGGCCGCCCACGCCGTCCCAGAAGGTGCCGCGCAGCCCGAGCCGGTCCGACACCACCTGCAGCGCCTCGACGGTGCCGACGACGAGCGCCACCAGCACCGAGAGGGCGGTCACCGTGATGTTGTAATAGACCTTCCGCACCGGCTGGGAGAAGGCCCAGCCGTACGCGACGTTCATGAAGGCGCCGTCGATCGTGTCGAGCAGCGACATGCCGGCGGCGAAGATGACCGGGAGGCAGAGAATCGCCCAGAACGGCAGGCCGCCCGTCGCGGCGGCACCCGCGGTCGCGAGCAGCGCGATCTCGGTCGCCGTGTCGAAGCCGAGCCCGAAGAGGATCCCCAGCGGGTACATCTGCCACGGCCGGCGGACCGCGCGCGTCGCCCGCCCGAGCACGCGGTTCATGAGGCCGCGACGCTGCAGCTGCTCCTCCAGTTGCGCCTCGTCGAGCTCGCCGTGGCGCATGCGGAGGAACGTCTGCACGATGCCCCAGAGGATCGCGAGGTTCACGAAGCCGATGAGGAGCAGGAAGGCCCCCGACACCGAGGGGCCGACCGTCCCGGTGACCTGGTGCAGCGTCGACCCGTCGTGCGCCACGCCGCCGCCGAGGCCGCGCACCCCGAGCGCGAACCCGCCGGCGAGCACGAAGACGACGCTCGAATGCCCGAGCGAGAAGAAGAAGCCGACGCTCAGCGGCCGCTGGCCGTCCGCCATGAGCTTGCGGGTCGTGTTGTCGATCGCCGCGATGTGATCGGCGTCGAACGCGTGGCGCAGCCCGAGCGTGTACGCGGTCAGCCCGACCCCGATCCCGACGGCGCCCGAGCCGGACCCGAGGGCGTAGTGCCCCGGGATGACGAGGAGGAACAGGACGCCGAAGCCGACGACGTGGAGCAGCAGGACGACGAGCGCGAGGCCGGCGGCCCGGCGCCACTCCCCCGGCGTCAGCGCGTACCGGAGGCGCTGCGCGCACGAGGGGCGCGCGGCGAGCTGCGTCGGTACGACGGCCATGGCGCTCCCCTGGGTCGGCGCTGCGTGCCCGGCGACCCACCGGGCACCTCGCGTTCGACCTTATGGAGAGTCATTCGCAATTGCAACGCATTTCGGGCAGCGCCCGACGAGCGGGAAGTGGCTGAAGCGGACCTCGTAGCCGAAGCGCGCGCGCACGTCGTCGCGGACCGGGTCGAGGTCCGCCGTGGCGAGGATCTCCACGCGGTCGCACTGCTCGCAGACGAGGTACTCGCACGGTCCGCCGCGCTCCAGCGCGTACAGCCCGGGCCCGTGACCGAGGTGGACGTGGCGCACGACGCCGAGCTGCTCGAGCAGCTCGAGGTTGCGGTACACCGAGCTCACCTCGGAGCGGACGATGCGCCCATCCATGCCGTCCGCGAGCTCCTCGGCGGTGACGAGGCCGTCGGCTGCGAAGAGCCCTTCGAGCAGGACGCGGCGCGCGCTCGTCAGCCGCCCGCCGCGCGCACGGATCGCGGCGGCGACCTCGTCGACGGTGTCGAAGGCGAGCGGGACGCGGTGCGGCGCCTGCGTCACCGCCCCGCCCTCAGGTCCGGGAGAAGCGGCGCCCGGCGGTCGGCGACGCGGCCTCCAGCGCGGCGGCCGCGGCGGCGGCCTCCTCGTCGGCCTTCGCCTTCTCGGCGGCGGCACGCCGCTCCGGCGTGTCGGCCGTCATGTCCTCGTTCTCGGCGAGCCACTGCTTCGCCGCGGCGGACTCGGCGTCGTCGAACACGACCTTGCGCCCCGCCTCGTAGAACTTGTCGATCTCCTCGAAGAGCGCGTCGACGAGGTTCTCGGTCTTCACCTTGCGGATGAGCTCGCCCTTGGCGAACACGACGCCCGCGTCCTTCGCGCCGGAGATGCCGAAGTCCGCGTGGCGGGCCTCGCCGATGCCGTTGACGCCGCAGCCGAGGACCGAGACCTCGATCGGGTCCTCGTAGGCCTCGAGGCGTCGCTCGACCTCGTTCACGACCGAGTCCATGTCGAACTGCAGGCGGCCGCACGTCGGGCAGGCGATGAGGACGGGTCCGCGCTCGCGGAGCTTCAGCGCCTTGAGGATCTCCCAGGCGACCTTCACCTCCTCCTCGGCGTGGAACGTCGACAGCGAGATGCGGACGGTGTCGCCGATGCCGTCGGCGAGCAGCGTGCCGAGGCCGACGGCGCTCTTCAGCGAGCCGGCCCACTTCGTCCCCGCCTCGGTGATGCCGAGGTGCAGCGGGTACGGGATCCGCTCGCTCAGCAGCCGGTTGGAGGCGATCGTGTTCGGGACGCTCGTCGACTTCATCGAGACCTTGAAGTCCGTGAAGTCGAGCTGCTCCATGAGCTCGACGAAGCCGACGGCGGCGCTGACGAGCGCCTCGACCGGGTTCGAGTACTCGAGGTCGCGCAGGTGCGCGGGCAGCGAGCCGGAGTTCACGCCGATGCGCATCGGCGTGCCGTGGGCCTTGGCGACCTTGATGACCTCGGCGACCTTCTCGGGGCCCCCGATGTTGCCCGGGTTCAGGCGGACGCAGTGGGCGCCCGCCTCGATCGCCTTGATCGCGAGCGTGTGGTTGAAGTGGATGTCGGCGATGATCGGGATCGGCGACTGCGCGACGATCGTCTTCAGCGCCTCGACGTCCTCCGCCCGCGGGACCGCGACGCGCACGAGGTCGGCGCCCGCCTCGGCGACGCGGCGGATCTGCGCCATCGTCTCCGGCAGGTTCGCCGTCTCCGTCTTCGTCATCGTCTGGACGGCGACAGGGGCGCCGCCCCCGATGAGGACGCCGCCGACGTTGATCTGCCGCTGCGAAGCCATACCTCCAGTGTACGAGCGACGCTCCGTTAGGGTCTCATCGCGATGCCGATCGACCCGTGCTGCCTGGCCGACTACGAGGCGCTCGCGCAGGAGCTGCTGGACGCCGGTCCGCACGGCTACTTCGCCGGCGGGGCGGGCGACGAGCGCACCCTCCGCGCGAACGTCGCCGCCTGGGGCGAGCACCGGCTCCTCCCGCGGGTCCTCGTCGACGTGCACGACGTCTCCACGGCGACGACGGTCCTCGGGACGCCGGTGTCGATGCCGGTGCTCGTCGCCCCGGTAGCGCTGCAGAAGATGGCGCATCCGGACGGTGAGGCAGGGATGGCGCGGGCGGCCGCCGCGGCGGGGACGATCATGACGCTCTCGACGATCGCGACCTCGACCCCGTCGGAGGTCGCAACGGGGGCGCCCGCCGACGCCCCGCGCTGGTTCCAGGTCTACGTCCTGTCGGACCGCGGCGTCACCCGGACGCTCGTGGAGGAGGCCGAGGCCTGCGGCTTCACCGCCCTCGTCCTTACCGTCGACGCGCCGCGCGCCGGCCGCCGCGAGTGCGACCTGCGCACCGGCTTCGCCGTCCCCGAGGGGATCGACATGCCCGCGGTCACCTCCGCGACCGGCGGCAGCGCGGGCATCACGCCGGCGGGCTTCTTCTCGCTCATGGACACGACCCTCAGCTGGGACGACCTCGAGACGTTCGTCGCGGACAGCCCGCTCCCGGTCCTCGTGAAGGGCATCCACCACCCCGCCGACGCGCGGAAGGCGGTCGAGCGCGGCGTCGCGGGCGTCGTCGTCTCAAACCACGGCGGCCGACAGCTCGACAACGTCCCGGCGACCGCCGACATGCTCGGGCCGGTCGTCGACGCGGTCGCCGGGGCCGCGGAGATCCTCGTCGACGGCGGCATCCGCCGCGGCACCGACGTCTGCGCCGCGCTCGCGCTCGGCGCGCGGGCCGTCCTCGTCGGCCGCCCGGCCCTCTGGGGCCTCACGGCCGGCGGCGAGGCCGGGGCGCTGCAGGTCCTGAAGCTCCTCCAGGCCGAGCTCGAGCTCGCGATGACGCTGCTCGGCTGCGCGCGGGTGGAGGACATCACCGCCGACCGGCTCGCCTGAGGGCCCTCTGCCGGACGCCCCCCGACAACGGGAACGCAGCCACTGTCGCTGAGCGACAGTGGCAGCATTCCGTTTGCTCAGAGCGGCCGCCGGAGCTCCACCATGTCCATGCCGAGGTGCGGCTCGAAGTAGGGCTCGACGTGGAGGTGCCAGCCCTCGTGGCCGTCGAAGGCGCGCGCCCGCGCCTGCCCGGCCGGGGTGAAGAGGCGCATGGCGTCCGCCGTGCTCGCGGCGGCCGCACCGACCGCACGCGCGAGCAGCTCCGCGGCGAGCCCGGTCCCCCACGCCGCCTCGTCGACGAAGAGGTGGAAGAGGTGCCAGACGCCGGGCTCCTCCTCGAGCGGGTACCCGGCGACGTGCGAGCGGCCTGTGGGCGCGATCCACCCGGCGAAGCCGTCGATCCGCATCCGCAGGACGATGCGGTCGCGATGATCCTCCGCGGACGGCGGCTCCCAGGCGCGGGGCGCGAAGGCACGATAGGTCTCGAAGCCCCGCACGATGTTCGCGGTCATCGCGTCGACGTCGCCCGCCGTCACGGGCCGCAGCCCGGACATCGCTACAGCCACCCCGCCCGTCGCAGCCGCCGGTAGAGCAGCCCGCAGGCGGTCGCCATGACGCCGAGCGCGAGCGGGTAGCCGTACTGCCAGTGCAGCTCCGGCATGTGGTCGTAGTTCATGCCCCAGATGCCGGCGAACATCGTCGGGATCGCCGCGATCGCGACCCAGGCGGAGATCCGGCGCATGTCCTCGTTCTGCCGCACCGTGATCTGCGTGAGGTTCGCCTGCAGCGCGCTCGACAGCAGGGCCCGGAAGCCGTCGATCCGGGTGGACGTGCGCAGCAGGTGGTCGTGGACGTCGCGGAAGTACGCCGACAGCTCCGGCACGACCTCGGCGAGCCGTCCGCGGGCCAGCCGGTCGACGGCCGGCAGCAGCGGGGCCACCGCGCGCTGGAACTCGAGCACCTCGCGCTCGAGCTTGAAGATGCGCGCCGCCGGGTTCATGTGCGCCTCGCCCGAGAAGACCTGCTCCTCGACCTGCTGGATGTCGACCTCGACCCCGTCGACGACGAGGTCGTAGTCGTCGACGACGCGGTCGAGGATGGCGTGGAGCGCGGCGGGCGGGCCGTGCTTCAGCAGCGTCGGGTTCTCCTCCGCGGCGTGCCGCACGTCCGCGAGCGCGGTCGCCGCCCCGTGTCGCACGGTGACGAGGAACCGCTTGTGGATGAAGATCTGCACCTCGCCGACCCGCACGACCTCCTCGGTGTCGACGTACTCGACCGGCTTGACGACGACGAACAGCGTCTCCCCGTAGACCTCGAACTTCGGCCGCTGGTGGGCGTTGATCGCGTCCTCGACCGCGAGCGGCGGAAGGTCGAACGCCTCGACGATCCGCTCGAACTCCTCCCCCACCGGGTCGGCGACGCCGACCCAGACGAAGCTGTCCGGGTCGTCGAGCGTCTCCGCGCACGCGTCCGCCGGGTCGATGTGGCCGGGGACGCGCCGCCCGTGGCGGTACAGGGCGCAGTCGACGATCACGTCACGCGTACATCGCCTCGATGTCGGCGGTGTACTTCGCGTCGATCGGGCGCCGCTTGAGCTTCATCGTCGGGGTCAGCTCGTCGCCGCCGGGCAGCCAGTCGCCCGCGACGATCGTGAACTTCTTCAGCTGCTCCACGCGGGCGAGCTTCGCGTTCGCCGCGTCGACCCCGCCCTGGATCTCGGCCCGGACCTCCTCGTTGGCCGCGAGCGCCTCCAGCGACGTGTCCTCGATGCCGCGCTTCGCCGCCCAGGCCGGCGCGAAGTCGGCGTCCAGGACGATGAGCGCCGTGTTGTAGAGGCGCCCGTCGCCGATGCAGCACGCCTGCCCGATGAGCGGGTGGGCGGACTTCAGCGTCGCCTCGATGTTCGCCGGGGACATGTTCTTGCCCGCGGCGTTGATGATGATCTCCTTCTTGCGGTCGACGATCGAGAGGTAGCCGTCCTCGTCGAGCTTCCCGATGTCACCGGTGTGCAGCCAGCCGTCCTGGATCGCCTCGGCCGTCTTCTCCGGGAGGTTCCGGTAGCCGGGCATGACGACGCCGCCGCGGATGAGCACCTCGCCGTCCTCGGCGATCCTGATCTCCACGCCGGGCGCGGCCGGGCCGACCGTCCCGATCTTGATCCGGTCGGGCGGGTTCACGGCGCCGGCGCCGCACGTCTCGCTCATCCCCCAGAGCTCGGCGAGCGGCAGGCCGATCGCGTGGAAGAACTCGAGCACCTCGACGGGCGTCGGCGCGGCGCCGACGTTGATCGCCTTCACCTGGTCGAGGCCGAGCATCGCCCGCCAGCCCGCGAAGAGCGAGGCGTCCGCGGCATCGGCGGCCGCATCGATCTCGGCGGGCACCTCCTCGCCGCGCTGGCGCAGGCGCACCCGCTCGGTCGCGGCGGCGAGGCCCTTCTGGGCCGCCTCCTGCTGCTCGTCCGGCAGGCCGGCGACCGCCGTCTCCAGGCCGGCCTTGAGCTTCTCCCAGATGCGCGGCACCGCAAAGAACCAGTGCGGGCGCACCTGCGGCAGGACGCCGAGCACCGCGCGCGGGTCGGGGCACGAGGTGATCTGCAGGCCGAAGGCGACCGGCAGGTAGTGGTGGGCGGCGCGCTCGGCGATGTGCGCGCTCGGGAGCCACGAGATGACCCGCGAGCCGCTCGGGAACTGCACCATCGCCTCGACCGCCTCCACGGCGACGAGCAGGTTGCCGTGCGTGAGCTGCACGCCCTTCGGCGGCCCGGTCGTGCCCGACGTGTAGATGAGCGTGAGGATGTCGTCGGAGCCGAGGGCCGCGACCGCCGCGTCGACGTCGAAGGACGTGTCCGGCGCGGCCATGACCGCCTCGAGCGTCGTGCAGCCCTCCGGGACGTCACCCTCGGCGCCCACGACGACGACGTGCTGCAGGCCCGGGAGCTCCTTGCGCGCCTCGAGCACGACGTCGAGGAACTGGGGCTCGGTGATGATGATGTGCGCGTCTGCGTCGGAGACGACGAACTGCACCTGCTCCGGCGTGTACTGCATGTAGATCGAGAACGGCGTCGCCCCGATCATCATCGCGGCGAGGTCGCAGAGGTGGAACTCGGGGCGGTTGGCCAGCATGAGCGCGATCGTCTGCCCGCGCTCCAGGCCGAGGCCGACCAGCGACTGCGCGAGGAGGTCGACCTTCTCCCGCAGCTCACCCCAGGTCCAGGCGATCGAGTCGTCGAGCGTGCGGACGGCGACCTCGCCGGGCTGCTGGCTCGCGGTGATGCGGAACGCCTCGGCCATCGACGCGGCGTCGATCGCCTTCCGGGACGCGGCAGTGCTGGATTCCATGGATGAACTCCTCCCTCTCAAGGGACCGTGATGTGGCGGCCGCGGGCCCCCGTCCGGGGGCGTCCCCCGTTGCGGGGGACCGGCCGCTGGCGAGCCTACCGCACGCCGAAACCCTGGCCCTGCAGGCGCCCGATGTCGTTCGTCAGCCCGATGGCGAAGAGGACGATGACGAGCATGAAGCCGAGCACGCTCGCCTTCTCCATCCAGTCGAACGGGACGGCGCGGCCGCGGAGCTTCTCGGCGATCGCCCAGAAGATGTGGCCGCCGTCGAGCGGGAGGAACGGGAAGAGGTTCACGATCGCGAGCGACAGGCTGATGATCGCGAGGATGTTCATCGCGTCGACGAACCCGAACGTCGAGATCGTCTGGCGGGTCGTCTCGTAGGAGCCGACGACCCCCGAGACCTCCTTGCGGGCCTTGCTCGACACGAAGATCCGCCCGAGCGAGCTGACGGTCGCCTTCGTCACCCGCCACATGCCGGAGATGGACGACGAGGAGGCCTCGAGCACGCCCTGGCGGTCGTACACGATGCCGAAGGCGAAGCCGAGGCGCGTGCGCTTCGCGCCGGGGTCGTAGGTCGGCGTGAGGTGCAGGACCTTGCGCGCGCCGTCCCGCCGGATGACGACCCGGGCCGGGGTCAGCGCCTGGCAGCCCTTGTGCGGGATGCCGAAGCAGACGTGCGACTGCACGGCGGCGGAGAACAGCGCGGCGTCGCCCTTCTGCCCGTCGATCGAGACGATCCGGTCGCCGGGCTGGAGCTTCCCGGCGGCGGGCGAGCCGGCGTTGACCGTGTCGACCTTCTGCGAGATGCCGGTCGCGACGCCCTGGAAGGCGAACAGCGCCCACAGGATCACGAACGCGACGATGATGTTCATGATCGGGCCGGCGGCGATGACGACGATCCGCTTCCACGGGGCCTGGCGGTAGTAGGCGCGGTGCGCCACCTCCGGCGGGATGTCCTCCGCCGGGTTCATGCCGGTGATCTTCACGTAGCCGCCGAGCGGGATCGCCCCGATCCCGTACTCGGTCTCGCCCCACCTCTTCTTCGCGACGAGCGGCGGGAAGAAGAGCGCGAACCGCTCCACGCGCATCCCCACCGCCTTGGCCGCGAGGAAGTGGCCGAGCTCGTGGAGGACGATGAGGGCGGCGAACCCGGCGAAGGCGAGGACGTAGCTCATGCGGCGGTGACCAGGCCCCCGGCGACGTCGCGTGCCTCGCGGTCGGCCTCGTAGAGCGTCTCGAACGCGCGGATCGGGGCGGCGCCGACCTCGTCGAGCGTCCGCTCGATGACCTCGGGGATGCCGAGGAAGCCCAGCCGCCCGCTCAGGAAGGCGTGCACGGCGACCTCGTTGGCCGCGTTGAGGACGCACGGCGCGGTGCCGCCCTCGATCGCCGCCTCGCGGGCGAGCCGCAGGCACGGGAACGCGTCGTGGTCGACGTGCTCGAAGGTCAGGGCCCCCAGCTCGGCGAGGTCGAGCGGGGCGACCGGGAGGTCCATGCGCTCGGGGTGATGGAGCGCGTAGGCGATCGGGACGCGCATGTCGGGGTGCCCGAGGTGGGCGAGCGTCGCCCCGTCGCTGAGGTTGATGAGCGCGTGGATGATCGACTGCGGGTGCACGACGACGTCGATGCGGTCGTACGGCGTGCCGAAGAGGTGGTGCGCCTCGATGACCTCGAGGCCCTTGTTCATGAGCGTCGCGGAGTCGATCGAGATCTTGCCGCCCATCGCCCACGTGGGGTGCGCGAGCGCCTCCTCGACGGTCACGTGCTCGAGGTCGGCGCGGGTGCGCCCGCGGAACGGGCCGCCGCTCGCGGTGAGGACGAGCCTGTCGACCGCGGCGGGATGCTCGCCGGCGAGGAGCTGATGCAGCGCGGAGTGCTCGGAGTCCACCGGCAGCAGCTGGGCGCCCGTCGCCTCCGCGAGCTGCATGACGAGCTCGCCACCGACGACGAGCGACTCCTTGTTCGCGAGCGCGAGGTCGATGCCCTCACCGAGGGTCGCGACGGTCGGACCGAGGCCGGCGCTCCCGACGAGCGCGTTGAGGACGAGGTCGGGCTGCGTCTCGAGGACGAGGCGGACGAGCCCCTCGGCGCCGACGAGCACCTCTCCGTCGGTCCACGCCTCCCCGGCACGGGCGGCGGCGTCGGCGTCCGCGAGGGCGATCCGGTCCACGCCGTGGGCGATCGCCTGCTCGACGAGCGGCTCCCAGGAGCGCTCGGCGCTGAGCCCGACGAGCTCGAGGTCGGGGGAGCGGCCCACGATGTCCAGGGCCTGGGTCCCGATCGAGCCGGTGGAGCCGAGGATGAGCAGACGGCGGGGGGCGGACACCGGTCCATGATGGCACCCGCGGCTCGGCCACCCGCCGCAGGTGGCGCCGCAGCGCCCCGCGGCTTCCTACAGTTCACGGGCGATGCGCGTGCCCTCGGCCCTCAGGACGGTGGTCTTCCTCGTCGTCGTCGCCGCGGTCACCGCCGCCCTCGTCGCGCGTCTCGCCGGGTCGGGTGACGACGGTGCCGCGCCGGCCGGCCCGGGGTCGACGATCGCCGTCGCCCCCGCCGCGCCCCGCGACCCCGCCCGGCCCACCCCGGCCCCGGCGCAGGCCCCGACGCCCGCCCCCGCCCCGCTCCTGCCCGACGCCCGCACGCCGCTGCCGGCGATCGTCCGCTCGCCCTGCTTCGGCGCGGCCTCGGAGGACCCGCGGGCCCCCTGCCGCAACCTCCGCCTCGCGACGACTGTCTTCCCCACCCCTGCCACGGCGAAGGCCGCCCAGCGCCAGGAGGGCTGCCGGCGCAGCTACGACGACGGCCTGCTGCGCATCTGCCTGTGGGGCGCCGTGGCAGCGCCCGGCCGCCGCACCGTCGCGCTCGTCGGCGACAGCCACGCGTCGCACTGGCGCGCCGCCCTCGGCGACGTCGTCCGCACCCGGGGCTGGCGGGCCGTCTCGATCTCGCGCGCCGGCTGCCCCCTGACGCTCGCGCGCCCGCTCTTCCGCCGGCCCGGCCAGGCCGCCCAGTGCGAGGCGTGGAACCGGCAGGTGCAGCGGTGGATCGCCGCGCACCGCGCGATCAGCGTCGTCTTCACCGGCGCCCACCGGATCAGGGTCGTCCCGGCCGGCGGCGAGACCGCCATCGCCGCCCGCCGCGCCGGCTACGTGCGCGCGTGGCACGAGCTGCTGCGCTCCTCCGGCGTCCGGCACGTCGTCGTCCTCCGCGACACCCCGCGGACGACCGCCGCCGCGCTGACATGCGTCGGGACCGCGGTGGCCACCCACGCGGACGCCGGGGCCGAGTGCGCACTCCCCCGCCGCGTCGCCCTGCCGCCCGACCCGGCGAGCCGCGCGGCGCGCAGCCTGCGCTCGCCCCAGATCCAGGTCGCCGACCTCTCCCGCTTCTTCTGCGGCCCCGCCGTCTGCCGCCCGGTCATCGGCGGCGCGCTCGTCCTGCGCGACGTCTCGCACATGACGACGACGTTCAGCGCGACGCTGGGGCCCTACCTGCTGCGGACGGTCGACCGGCTCGCGACGGCGTGGCCGGCGGCGGCGAAGCACGCGCTCGAGGCGGCGGCGCTCGCGAAGGCCCGCACCGCCACGACCCGGCCGGTCAGAGCAGCGCGAGCCAGACGTAGTAGCCGGTGACGACGGTGAACATCACCGCGTCGAGCCGGTCGAGCGCGCCGCCGTGGGCCCCGAACAGCGTGCCGGTGTCCTTCGTGCCCGCGTCCCGCTTGAGGTAGCTCTCGAAGAGGTCGCCGATCGGGGCGAGCACGGCGACGGCCGCGCCGAGGACGAGGGCGTCGACCCCGGACATCCAGTCCTGGTAGAGCCCGGCGCACCACACCGCGACCACGGCGGTGAGGAAGCCGCAGGCGAGCCCCTCGACGGTCTTGTTCGGGGAGACGCGCGGCGCGAGCTTCGTCCGCCCGAACGCCCGGCCCCCGAGGTAGGCGCCGGTATCCCCGAGGAACGTGCCGACGAGGATGTCGATGAGCACCGCCTCGCCGTGGGGCAGCCGCCGCAGGAGGACGGCGTGCGCGAGCGCGAGGCCGATCCACGCGAGGGCGAGCATCGTCACGGAGATCCCGGGCGCCCCGCCCTTCGGCTGCATGAGGATGAGGACGAAGACGATGGGGAACGACGCCATCATCACCATGAGGACGTTGCGCTCGTCGCCGAGCTGTGCGGCCACGATGAGCCCGAGCAGGCCGATGATCGCCCCGAGCCGCGACGGGTGCGCGTTCGAGAACATGAGGAACAGCTCGTGGAACATGATCGCGCCGAGCGCGAACATGCCCGCGGCGAAGACGCCGCCGCCGGCGACGACGAGGATGAGCGCGACGGCCACCGCGGGGATCGCCACGATGACACGGGCCTTCAGGTCCGAGCGGGTCGCCGCGTCGAGCACCTCGTCCATGACTCACCGCCCCCCGAAACGGCGCTGACGGGTGTCGTACTCGTCCAGGCACCGCTCGAAGGCCGCGGCGTCGAAGTCGGGCCACAGCTCGGGCGCGAAGACGAGCTCGCTGTAGGCCGCCTGCCAGAGGAGGAAGTTCGAGATGCGCTGCTCGCCCGAGGTCCGGATGACGAGGTCGGGGTCGTGCATTTCGGGCGCGTACAGGCCCCGCGCGAACGCCTCCTCGCCCCCGCCCTGGTAGCGCTCGGCGGCGTCGAGGATCTCCTGCCGGCCGCCGTAGTCGAACGCGATGAAGAGCGTGATGCGGGTGTTCGCCGCGGTGATCGCCTCGGCCTCCTCCATCTGGTCCAGGAGCGCCTTCGCGACGCGGTCGCGCCGGCCGATGAACCGCATGCGCACCCCCTGATCGTCGAGCTCGGGCGTCTCGCGCAGGATCCGCTCGGAGAACATCCGCATGAGCGTCGTGACCTCCTCGGCGCTCCGCTGCCAGTTCTCGGTCGAGAACGAGTAGACCGTCAGCTCCTCGATGCCGAGGCGGACGGCGTCCTTCAGCCGCGCCTTGACGACGTCGGCCCCGGCCTCGTGCCCCTCCGCCACCGGGACGCCCCGGGCCTGCGCCCACCGCCCGTTGCCGTCGGTGATGATCGCGACGTAGCGCGCCGGTTCAGTCACGCCCGGACTCCGCGATGTTCGCCCCCTGGGCGAACTCGCAGTGGCGTCCGGGCGCTCTGCGCGAGGACGCCACTAGACCTCGAGGATCTCGGCTTCCTTGGACTTCAGGGCGGCGTCGAGCTCCGCGATCCGCTGATCGGTCAGCTTCTGCAGCTCGCCCTCGGCCCGGTGCTCGTCGTCGGCACCGATCTCGCCCTCGTCCTTCAGCTCCTTCAGGTCCTGCATCGTGTCGCGGCGCACGTTGCGCACGGCGACACGGCCGTCCTCGGCGATCCCGCGGACCATCTTCACCATCTCGCGGCGGCGCTCCTCGGTGAGCTCCGGGACGGAGAGGCGGATGATCTTGCCGTCGTTCGACGGGTTGAGCCCGAGCTGCGCGAGCGAGATCGCCTTCTCGATCGCGGTGATCGAGCCGGCGTCGAACGGCTGCACGGTGAGCAGCCGCGCCTCGGGCGCGTTGATCGTCGCGAGCTGCTTCAGCGGGGTCTGCGCGCCGTAGTAGTCGACCGAGACGCGGTCCAGCAGCGACGGGCTCGCGCGGCCCGTGCGCACGGTCCCGAAGAGGCCCACGCAGGCCTCCACACGCTTGCCCATCTGCTCCATGGCGTCGGCCAGGAGCTCGTCACTCATCTCAGTCATCAGAAGTCACCAGCGTCCCCACTCGTTCGCCCGACACTATCCGGTCGATGTTCCGCTCATCGTCCATGTTGAACACGTGGATCGGGACCTTGTTGTCCATGCAGAGGCTCAGCGCGGTGGAGTCCATCACCTTCAGGCCGCGCTGCAGCGCCTCCATGTGGGTGACGTGGCGCAGCAGCATCGCCTCGGGGTTCTCGCGCGGGTCGTCGTCGTAGACGCCCTCGACCCCGTTCTTCGCCATGAGGATGGCCTCGGCGTGGATCTCCACCGACCGCAGGGCCGCGGCGGTGTCGGTCGTGAAGAACGGGTTGCCGGTACCCGCCGCGAAGATGACGACGCGCCCCTTCTCGAGGTGGCGCATGGCCCGGCGGCGGATGTACGGCTCGGCGACCTCGTGGATCGTGAGCGCGCTCATCACGCGGGTGTTCTGCCCGAGGCGCTCGAGGCCGTCCTGCAGCGGCAGGGCGTTGAGCACCGTCGCGAGCATGCCCATGTAGTCCGCGGTCGCCCGGTCCATCCCGGCGGCCGCGCCCTTCATCCCGCGGTAGATGTTGCCGCCGCCGACGACGATCGCGACCTGCACCCCGCGGTCCACGACCGCCTTGATCGCGGCCGAGACGGCCTTCACCCGCTCCGGATCGGTGCCGTAGTCGAGGGAGCCCATGAGGGACTCCCCCGACAGCTTCAGCAGGATCCGCCCGAAGACGGGTGCCGGCGCCTCGGACATGCGCTCGGGCTACTCGCCGACCGCGAACCGGCTGAAGCGGCTGATGACGACGTTCTCGCCGGTCTTCGCCGACAGGTCCGCGCGGAGCTGCTCGATCGTCTTGGACTCGTGCTTGTCCTCGTTGACGTGCTTCTGGTCCAGGAGGGAGACCTCCGAGTACCACTTCTTCAGCATGCCCTCGACGATCTTCGGCCGGATGTTCTCCGGCTTGTCGGCGACCTGCTGCTCGAAGACGCGGGACTCCTTGTCCTTGTCCTCCTGGGGGATGTCGTCCGACGAGATGTACTTCGTCGTCGGCGACGCCGCGAGGTGCATCGCGATCTCGCGGGCGAACGCGATGAAGTCCTCGTTGCGGGCGACGAAGTCGGTGTTGCAGTCGACCTCGACGAGCACGCCGACCTTGCCGTTGGCGTGGATGTAGGACTGGACGGTGCCCTCGGCGGCCTCGCGGTCGGCGAGCTTGCCGACCTTCTTGCCGAGCTTCACGCGGAGCAGCTCGACGGCCTTCTCGACGTCACCCTCGACCTCGGTCAGCGCGTTCTTGCACTCCATCATGCCCGCGCCCGTCTTCTGGCGCAGCTCCTTCACCATCGTCGCGGTGATGTCAGCCATTCGTCGTCTCCTCGGTGGTCGTCGCGGCGGCCGCGGGGGCCTCGGGGGCAGCGGGGGCGGCCTCGGCGGGCGCGGTGGCCTCGGCGGGCGCGGTGGCCTCGGCGGCGGCCTTGGCCTCGGCGGCGGCCTTCTGCTCGGCCTCGGCGGCGGCCTTGGCGGCCTCCTCGGCGGCACGGCGGGCCTGCTCCTCGGCGGCACGCTGGGCGGCGGCGGCCTGCTCACGCGCCTGGCGCTCCTGCTCGGCGGCCACGAACGCGCCGCGACCCTCGGCGACGCAGTCGGTGATCGCCTTCGTGATGACGTTGCACGAGCGGATCGCGTCGTCGTTGCCCGGGATGATGTAGTCGATCCCGTCGGGGTCGCAGTTCGTGTCGACGAGGCCGATGATCGGGATGCGCAGGCGCTTGGCCTCCTGCACGCCGATGAGCTCGGTCTTCAGGTCGATGATGAAGATCGCGTCCGGCGGACGGGTCATGTTCTTCACGCCGCCGAGGTTCGCGCGGAGCTTCGCGAGGTCGGCCTGGGCCGCCATGCGCTCGCGGGTCGGGAGCAGCGCGAGCTGGCCCGCCTCCTCCCAGCGCTCGAGGTCGTGCAGGCGCTTGATCCGGTTCTGGATCGTCTGGAAGTTCGTGAGCAGGCCACCGAGCCAGCGGTGGTTGACGTACGGCTGCCCGCAGGCCTCCGCCATCTCCTTGATGCCGTCACGCGCCTGCTTCTTCGTGCCGACGAAGAGGATCGTGCCGCCGCGGTGCGCGGTCTGCAGCGCGAACTCCTGCGCCTGGGCCAGGAGGGCCTGGGCCTTCAGCAGATCGATGATGTAGATGCCGCCACGCTCACCGTGGATGAACCGGCGCATCTTGGGGTTCCAGCGGCGCGTCTGATGCCCGAAGTGCACTCCGGACTCCAGCAGCTCCTTGATGCCGACCTGAGTCGCCATGTGCTGCTCCTTCTCGCTTGTGGGTACTGGTGTGACCGCGCGGCTGGGCGTGGACCCCGGGCCGCCGTCATCGGGACGGTGGCGGGGCAGCTCCACGACCGGGGTGTCCGGGCGGGTAGGGGACGTCGGAAAACTGCCGGACCAGTGTACGCGAGTCGCCGCCCGCGGCGCGGTCAGCCGCCGGCGGCGGCCAGCGCGTCGGCGAGGTCCGGCGGGAGCGGCGACTCGCAGGCGATGCTCTCGCCGGTCACCGGGTGCGGGAACGCGAGCCGCGTGGCGTGGAGGAACTGCCGCTGGAGGCCGAGCAGCCCCTCGCGCCCGTACTCGGGATCCCCGGCGATCGGCAGCCCGATCGCCTGCATGTGCACGCGGATCTGGTGCGTGCGGCCGGTCTCCAGGTGGACGCGGAGCAGCGTGTAGCGCTCGAGCGCGCGCTCGATCGTGAAGTGGGTCCGGGCCTCGCGCGGCTGGTCGGTGTCGATCGAGTGGCGAGTGCGGACGTGGCGGTCGCGGCCGATCGGGGCGTCGATCGTCCCGGAGCGCGCCGTCGGGCGGCCCTCGACGAGCGCGAGGTACTCCCGGGTGATGTCGCGGGCCTGGAGCGCCGCCTTCAGCGCCTCGTGGACCGCGTCGGACTTCGCGACGACGAGCAGGCCGCTCGTGTCCTTGTCGAGGCGGTGGACGAGCCCCGCGCGCCACGGGTCCTCCCCGCCGGCCGCGGTACCGGCCAGCGCCTGCGCGAGCGTCCCCTGCCAGTGACCGCGCGCCGGGTGCACGACGACGCCCGCGGGCTTGTCGACGACGATGAGGTGCTCGTCCTCGTAGGCGACGGTGTACTCGGCGACCGGTACGTCCGGGTCGATCTCGCCCGTCGGCGCGGTGACCGGCTGGGCGGCCTCGATCGCCGCGTCGTCGACGTCGATCTCGTCGCCCGCGCTCACGACGTGGCGCTTGACGACCGTCCGCCCGCCGATCCGCACGGCGCCCTCGGCGATGAGCCGCGCCGCGCGTGTGCGGGAGCCGAGCGAGCCGGCCAGGACCGCGTCGAGGCGCTCGCCGTCGTCGTCAGGACCCGCCGTCAGCCGCATCGCCATCCCCCCGTTCCATGACGTAGAGCAGCGCGAGGACGCCGAAGGTGATCGCCATGTCGGCGACGTTGAACGCCGGCCACGCCGGGAGCTTCACGAAGTCGGTGACGGCCCCGTCGCGGACGCGGTCGATGATGTTCCCGAGGGCGCCGCCGGTGAGCATCCCGGTCGGCAGCCAGATGTACGGCGTGGCGATGTTCCGCGCGACGTAGACGAGCAGGCCGAGCACGGCGAGCCCGATGACGAGCGAGACGATCGCGCCCTTGCCCTCCAGGGCGCTGAAGGCGACGCCGCGGTTCTGCGCGTGGACGAGCTTCACGGCCGGGAGGACCGCGTTCTCCTCACCCACGTCGAGGCCGTCCTTGACGAGCTTCTTCGTGAGCTGGTCGAGCAGGACGACGACGGCGAGCACGAGGCCGGCGCGCGACCACGCTCGGGTCGCCGTGGAGGACGGCCCGGCCATGCGCGCTCAGCCGCGGATGATGTTGACGAGAATGGCGCCCGCGAACTGCAGGACGAGGATGGCGACCATCGGGCTGAGGTCGAGCGGGCCGAACTGCGGGATGTAGCGGCGGAAGAAGGCGAGGAACGGCCCGACCGTGTCGTCGAGGAAGCCGATGACGCCGCTCGACCAGCGCGAGTACGGCATGCGCCCGCCGAAGCCGAAGTACATCGACTGCAGGATCCACGCGATGACGAGCAGCGTGTAGACGAGGATGAGCGCCGAGACGAAGTCGGCGACGTCGCCGCGGGCGAGGGCGAGGGGCAGCGCGGGCATGGGGTTCAGCGTCCTCCGAGGACGGCGTCGATGGCGTCGCTGAAGGCGGCGCGCACGCCACCCCGCTCCAGGGCGTCCAGGCCGCGGGCGGTCGAGCCGCCGGGCGAGGTGACCTCGCGGCGGACCGCGAGCGTGTCGAACTCGCGCCTGCGCAGGAGGGCGGCGGTGCCGGCCATCGTCTGCACGACGAGCTCGGCGGCCTGGTCGGCGGGAAGGCCGCGACGGATGCCGGCGTCGATCTGCGCCTCGGCGACGAGCGCCCAGTACGCCGGCGTGTTGCTCATGAGCCCCATCGCGACGTCGACCTGGGCCTCCGGCAGCGAGACGAGCGTGCCGAGCCGGGCGAAGAGCGCGAGGACCTCCGGGTCGCCGGCGCCCTCGAGCGCGTGGATGACCGCGCCCTGGCGGACCTCGACGGGGGTCGACGGCAGGAAGCGGTAGACGGTCGTTTCCGGGTACGCGGCCTGCAGGTCGCTCAGCGGCACGCCGCCGAGGATCGAGGCGACGGCCTTCGCGTGCGGGGCGACCTCGGCCGCGACGGCGGCGAGCTGCGGGGGCTTGTGGCAGAGCACGACGAGGTCGGCACGCTCCGCGAGCTCCGCGTTCGTGGCGACGGCCTCGCCACCGACCTCGGCCGCGAGCGCGGCCGCCCGCTCCGGCAGCGCGTCGGTGCACAGGACGGGGTCACCCCAGCCCCGCACCATGGCGCGCGCCATGTTCCCCGATCCGATGAGCCCGATCTGCATTGGGGTCATCGTATTGGCGGGCCGGGCGAAGACGCCCTGCGCCCGCCGTCAGGACTGGTTGAAGAAGCCCTTCTCGATGAGCTCGGCCCGCTCCTCCGCGCTGATCTCGACGTTGCGCGGCGTGAGCATGAACACCTTGTCGGCGATCCGCTGCATGCCGCCGTCGAGGGCGTAGGTGAGGCCGGAGGCGAAGTCGATGAGGCGCTTCGCGAGGTCGTTGTCGGTCCCCTGGAGGTTCAGGACGACCGGAATCGAGTCCTTGAACTTGTCGGCGACCTGTTGGGCGTCGTTGAACGACTTCGGGATGACGAGGTGCACGCGGACGTCGCTGCCGTTGCGGCCGCCGGGCGCGGCGCCGCCGACGGCGCGCAGCCGCGTCGTGCGGGCGCTGTCGTCGGCGAAGATGTCGTCGAAGTCGTCGCCGCGGCGGCGCGTGCTCAGGCGGCGGACGTTCGGGCGCTCGCGGTAGCTCTCGGCGAGCGCGGCCTCCGGCTCGTACTCGGGCTCGTCGTCGTACGCAGGGTCGCGGTCTTCGGCGAGGCCGAAGTAGACGAGTCCGCGGTGCCAGGTGTCACGAAAGGCCATACCGAGGGGAAGGTTAGCCCTTTCCGGCAATTCTCCTGCAAGCTGAATGGCTTTCGGCGGCCGCGCTCAGCGGTAGAGGCTCGAGCCGATGCGGACGATCGTCGCGCCCTCGGCCGCGGCGACGGCATAGTCCTGGCTCGTCCCCATCGAGAGCTCGCGCAGGCCGTGGGCCCCGGCGAGCTCGGCGAGGGCGGCGAACCAGCGCCGGTTGTCCTCGGCCCGCGGCGCGAGCGGCGGCATCGTCATGAGGCCGTCGACCGGCACGCCCGCGGCCGCCGCGCGCTCGAGCATGGCCGGGAGGTCGGCGGGCGCGAACCCGCTCTTGCCCTCCTCTTGCGCGACGTTCACCTCGAGCAGGACGCGGACGTCGCCGCGCCCCTCCGGACCGAGCCGGTCGAGCCGGTCGAGGGCGCTCTCGCTGCCGACGGAGTGGATGAGGCGGACGAGCGGGACGACGTCCTTGACCTTGCGCGACTGCAGGTGGCCGATGAAGTCCCAGGTGAAGGCGGGGCCGAGGGCGGCGTGCTTCTCCTGCAGCGCCTGGGCCCGATTCTCCCCCACGAGCGTCACGCCGGCCTCGGCGAGCACGCCGAGCTCCTCGGTGGCGACGTACTTGATCGCGGCGAGGATCTGGACGCCGTGCCCGACGTCCTCCCGGATCGCGTCGAGGTTGCGGCGGACGACGTCCGCCTCGAGGCCCGTGATCAGCTCAGCCATGCGATGCCCGCCTGTCGTCCGGTCGTGCCGCCGTCCGCGCGGTGGCTGAAGAAGAGGCGCTCGCCGTCGCCCGAGGTCGCGCACATCGTGCACAGGCCCGCGTCGTGCGCGGTGGCGACGCCGGCGGCGTGCAGCCGCCGCGCGGCGATCGCCTTCAGGTCGATCGGGGCGCTCCCGGCGCGGGCGAGGACGCCGTCGGCCGCGAAGGCCGCGCGGACATCGGGGCCCACGTCGTAGCAGCAGCCGCCCGCGCCCGGGCCGATGGCGGCCTCGAGGCGGCCGGCGACGCCGAGCTCGCGGAGCGCCCGTACGCCCGCCTCGAGGATGCCGTCCGCGAGCCCGCGCCACCCGGCGTGGAGCACCGCGACGCCCCCGGCGCCGGCGACGACCACCGGCAGGCAGTCCGCGGTGAGGACGACGCCCGCCACCTCGGGGGCGGTGATCGCCTGGCCGTCGCCCTCGGCGGCCGGGTCCGGCAGCGCCGCGGCGTCGGTCGTCCGGTGCACGACGCTGCCGTGGACCTGGCGGGACTGGACCCACTGCGCGACCGGCACGCCCGTCCAGCGCGCGAGTCGCTCCATGTTCGCGGCGACGTCGCCGGCCCGGGCGGGCTCGTGGCGGGCGAGGTCGAGCGACGCGTACGGGCCGGTGGACACGCCGCCGGCCCGGCCGGTGAAGCGCACCTCGGCGCCGCCCAGCGTCACCGCGAGCAGGGGGCCGTCCCAGCGGAAACCGGCCGGCAGGGCGGGCGATGGGGCCGGGGCCGGGGCCGTCATGCGAGCGCCGCCTGCAGCTCGGCGTCGCGGCCGGGCGGGATCGCCCCGTCGAGGCGCTGGTCGAGCGCGGCCTGCAGCCGACGCCCGACCTCCGGCCCCTCCGGCACGCCGGCGCCGAGGAGGTCCTCACCGGTGATCGCGAGGCCGACGTGGCGCAGCTCGTCGATCCAGCGGCGCGCCTGCTCGCCGCCGGCGAGCGCGACGACCTCGAGCGGCACCCCACGGGCGGCGCGGGCGATCTCGGCCGGCGTCTGCGCCCGCTGCAGCGGCATGTAGGTGGAGCTCCGCGAGCCGGCGGCGACGATGTCGAGCTCCCGCGAGCCGAAGCCGAGGTGCCCGAGCCAGTCGACGAGCGCGGCGGCATCGGTCGTCCGGGCGCAGGCGGCGAGCAGCACGAGGTCGCGCCGGACCTCGCCGGCTCCGGAGAGGAGCTCGAGCGCGGCCGGCAGCCGCGCCGGGTCCAGGTCGAGCCCGGCCGGGAGGAGCCCGTCGTTCAGCGCCGCCGCGGCGCGCAGCGCGGCGAGCGCGTCCGGCTCACGCAGCGCCAGGCGCAGCTCGCTGCCGAGGCGCGGGCCGGACACCGAGCGCGGGTCGGCGCGGGCCGCAAGCGCGGTGGTGTGGGCGTCGGCGGCGAAGCCGAGCCGGGCGGCGTAGCGCGCGACGCGCCACAGGCGGGTCGGGTCGTCGGCGAAGGAGCGGTCGTGCAGGACGCGGAGCACCCCCGCGCCGAGGTCGTCGAGGGCGCCGTCGACGGCGAGCAGCTCGGGCTCGCCCTCCCCCGCGGGCCGCAGCGCGATGGCGTTGACGCTCACGTCGCGGCGGTGCAGATCCTCCGCGACGGTCGTGAACTCGACGTCGGGGAGCGCACCGGGCACGGCGTACGTCTCGCGACGGGCCCGGGCGACGTCGACGGTCAGCGGCTCGCCGGCCGGCCCGGGCTCGGGCAGCGTGACGGTGGCGGTGCCGAAGCGCTCGTGGGCGACGACGGTGCCGCCCAGCGCGTCCAGCAGCCCCGTCGGATCGCCCTCGACGACGAGGTCGAGCTCGCGCGCATCGAGGTCCAGGAGGGCGTCGCGGACGGCGCCGCCCACGACCCAGGCGCCCGGCGTCGCGGCGACGAGACCGAGCACGCGCGGGCCGGCGGGGAGCGTGCGGAGGCGGTCGAGGGCGGCGGAGGGGTTCAGCATGGGCGGACTCGCCTGTCTACCGTATGGGGTCGATGCGTGCGCATCCCCGCCTCCGGCGCCTGGTCCTCGCCGGGGTCGTGCTCGCCCTCCTCGCCGGAGCGGCGATCGCGATCCTCTCCTCCCGCCAGCCAGGCGACGTCTCCAACCCGAATGTCGAGTTCAACGCGAAGGACCGCCCCCGGGCGAAGACCGTCGACCGCGCGACGAGCGACCGCGGCTCGTCGTTCAGCTGGCCGACGTACGGGTACGACGCCGGCCGCACGCGCTACCTCCCCCTGAGGCACGACCTGCGCCCGCCGTTCGCCGAGCGCTGGACCCACGGCGGCAACGTGCTGCTCGAGTTCCCGCCCGCCCTCGGCGGGCGGTCGGTCTTCTCGCTGCGCGACGACGCGCGGCTCGAGGCGATCTCCCGCCGGACCGGGCGGCTGCTCTGGAAGCGCCACATGGGCCACCTCGCCGCGTCGTCACCGGCCTACGCGAACGGGACGGTCTTCGTGACGATCCTCGAGCGCGGGCGCGGCACGAAGGGCGGCCGCGTCGTCGCGGTCAACGCCGCGAACGGCCACACGCGCTGGTCGGTCCGCCTGCAGAGCCGCAGCGAGTCCTCGCCGCTCGTCGACCACGGCACCGTCTACTTCGGCTCCGAGAACGGGACCGTGTACGCGCTGCGCGCCCGCGACGGGCAGGTGCGCTGGACACACAGGGCACCCGGCGCGGTCAAGGGCGGCCTCGCGCTCGACCGGGGCCGGCTCTTCCTCGGGACCTACGGCGGCACGGTGCAGGCGCTGCGCCACGACACCGGCGGCCTCATCTGGTCGACGGGGACGAGCGGCGGCAGCTTCGGCCTGCGCTCGGGGAACTTCTACGCGACCCCCGCCGCCGCGTTCGGGCGGGTGTACATCGGCAACACCGACGGCTTCGTCTACTCGTTCGCCCAGTCCAGCGGCAAGCTCGCCTGGCGCAAGAAGACCGGCGGGTACGTCTACTCGTCCGCCGCGGTGGCGCAGGTCCCCGGCACGCCGCCCACGGTCTACGTCGGCTCCTACGACCGCCACGTGTACGCCTTCGACGCCCAGTCCGGCTCGGTCCGCTGGAAGCACCACACCGAGGGGCGCGTCTCCGGCGGCATCGTCGTCCTCGGCGACCTCGTCTGGTACTCGACGCTCGCGCGCACGACGACGGCGATCACCGCCGGCATGGGCCGGCAGATCTGGTTCACGCGGCGCGGCGGCTTCAACCCCGTCGTCGCCACCGACCGCGACATCATCCTCGTCGGCTACACGACGCTGTACGGGCTCGACGGGCGGCCGCCGAAAACCGGTCCGCAGGCCGAGGCCGACCGCCGGGCCCGCGCGCGCGAGGCGCGCCACGTCGCGCTCATCCGGCGCGTCATGCGCCGCCGGGCCGCGCTGAACCGGCGCGTCGCCGCCCGCCGCGCCGCGATCCGCCGCCGCAACGCCCTCATCCGCAGCGGCGGCATGATCTGCACGCGGCGGGGCGGGAAGATCTCCTGCCACCGTCCCCGCCCGTTGTTCTGCACGAAGCAGGGGAAGTACGGGCCGACGATCTGCCGGGCGTTCGGGACCGGCGCGGCGACACGTCGCCGCCGGTAGGCCCCCGACCTCGCGCCCATCCCCCATCGGCGTGCGGTCTCGTGGGGTCATATGTCCCACCGGGCCGCACGCCGGCGCGGTCGCGTCGGCGACGTCAGGCGCGGACGGCGCGGCGCGGTCAGGCGCGGACGGCGACGCCGGCCGCGGCGAGCGCGGCCTTCGCCTCGGCGACGGTGTGCTTGCCGTAGTGGAAGATCGAGGCGACGAGCGCCGCGTCGGCGCCGCCCTCGGTCAGCGCCTCGGCCATGTGCGCCAGCTCGCCGGCCCCGCCGGAGGCGATGACGGGGACGCTCACGGCGTCCGACACCGCCCGGGTGAGCGGAAGGTCGTATCCGTCGTTCGTCCCGTCCCGGTCCATCGAGGTGAGGAGGATCTCCCCCGCGCCGCGCTCCACGCCCTCGCGGACCCACTCGAGCACGTCCAGGCCGGTGTTCCGGCGGCCACCGGCGACGTACACGTCCCAGCCGTCGCCCTCCTCACGCGCCTTGGCGTCGATCGCGAGGACGACGCACTGGGCGCCGAACTGGGCGGCGAGCTCGTCGATGAGCTCCGGCCGGGCGACCGCGGCGGAGTTGATCGAGACCTTGTCGGCGCCGGCGTCGAGGACGGCCTGCGCGTCGGCCACCGAGCGGATGCCGCCGCCGATCGTGAACGGGATGAAGACGTTGTCCGCCGTCCGCCGCGCGAGCTCGACGATCGTGTCGCGGTTCTCGTGCGTCGCGGTGATGTCGAGGAAGACGAGCTCGTCGGCCCCGGCCGCGTCGTAGCGCTCGGCGAGCTCGACGGGGTCACCCGCGTCGCGGATGTCGACGAAGTTCGTCCCCTTGACGACGCGGCCGTCGGCGACGTCCAGGCAGGGGATGACGCGCTTGAGGTGCAAGTCCGGCCGACCTCGCCCTAGTCGCCGGTCGCGTCGTACGCGGGGCGGTAGGGCCGGTCGCTGCGCGGCGGCTCGAGGGCGGCCTGCCCCTCCTTCACCGTGAACTTTTTCTCGTACAGGGCCTTGCCGACGATGACGCCGCCGAGGTTCACCTGGCGGAGGGCCGCGAGGTTCTCGAGGTCCTCGCGCTTGCCGATGCCGCCGGAGTAGATGAAGCGTCCGCGGACGGCGGCGGCGATGCGCCTGACCTCGGCGAGGTCCGGGCCCTCGAGCATGCCGTCGCGATCGACGTTCGTGTAGACGAACGAGCGCACGCCGCGGTTCTGCAGGCGCTCGATGACGGCCTCACCGGTCGACGTCGACGTCTCCTGCCAGCCGGACGTCGAGACGTTGCCGCCCCGCGTGTCGACCGACACGATGATGCGGTCGCGGTACTGGGCGAGCACGTCGTCGAGGAAGTCCTGGTTCGCGTAGGCCGCGGTACCGAGAATCGCCCGCTCGGCGCCGGCGGCGAGCGCGTCCTTCACGGCCCCGAGGGTCCGCAGGCCGCCGCCGGTCTGCACCGGCACGCCGAGCTCGCCGGCGATCTGCTCGATGTGGTGCAGGTTCTTCGGGCTACCGGACTTCGCCCCGTCGAGGTCGACGATGTGGAGGAAGCGCGCGCCGGCCTCGACCCACGCGCGGGCCGCCTCCAGCGGCGAGTCCTCGTAGACGGTCTTGGCGTCGAAGTCGCCCTTGACGAGCCGGACGGCCTTGCCCTCGTAGATGTCGATGGCGGGGTAGAGGATCAAGCGATCACCTGTGCGCAGCGCTTCGTGAAGTTCGCGAGCAGCCCGAGGCCGTGGGCGGAGGACTTCTCGGGGTGCGACTGCGCCCCGTAGATGTTCCCCTGCGCGACGACGGTGGCGAAGGTCTCGCCGTACTCGGCCACGCCGAGCACCGCGTCTTCGTCCGTGGGATGCGGCGCGAACGTATGGACGTGGTAGAGATGGATGGGGTCGGGCAACCCGTCGCGAAGCGGGCTCTCGCGGACCCACTTCACCTCGCTCCAGCCGATGTGCGGGAGGTTCTGGCCGTGGCTGTCGAGGCGGCGGACGCTGCCCCGCAGCAGCCCCAGCCCCTCGGCGCCACCGTGCTCCTCGGACTCCTCGAACAGCAGCTGCATGCCCATGCAGCTCCCGAAGAGCGGCGTGCCGCGGCTCGCGCACTCCTTGAGGACCTCGTCGAGGCCGAGGTCGCGGATGACCCGCATCGCGGCCGGGAAGGCCCCGACGCCGGGAAGCAGGAGGCCGTCGGCCGCCCGCAGCTCCGCGTGGTCGCGCGTCATGAGCGTCCTCGCGCCCGTCCGCTGCAGCGCCTTCTCGACCGACCGCCGATTGCCCATGCCGTAATCGACGATCGCGATCGTCGGGGCGGCGTCGGGGGCGGGCCGGTCGGGCATGTGTCTTTATTGTCCCGTAAAGCGGCGTTCGACCGCCTGCCGGGTCCCGCGAGACCGGTTATTCGGCACGGAGGCGCTCGACGAGGTCGTCGATCGCGGCGGCCTTGAGCTTGTGGGCGACCGGGTTCGCGATGAGCCGGGCGGTCGCGACGAGGATCTCCTCACGGACGACGAGGCCGTTCTCGCGGAGCGTCGTGCCGGTGGCGGTGAGGTCGACGATCGCGTCGACGAGGCCGGTGAGCGGCGCGAGCTCGACCGAGCCCTTGACCTCGACGAGCTCGACCTGACGACCGGTCTCCTCGAAGAACCGGCGCGCGATCTTCGTGTACTTCGTCGCCACGCGCATGACGCCGAGGCGCCGCAGCGCCTCCGCGCCCGGGTCGGGTCCCGCGACGCTCGCCAGGACGAGCGTGCAGCGTCCGTACCCGAGGTCCATCAGCTCGTACACCGCGCGCTCGGGCTGCTCGAGGAGGACGTCCTTGCCGGTGAAGCCGATGTCCGCCGCGCCCGCCTCGACGTAGGTCGGGACGTCGGACGGCCGCATCGTGACGATCCCGATGTCCTCGAAGAGGAGCTTGCGGTCGTTCGAGCGGACCTCGCTCGTGTCGATGCCGATGCGATCGAGGAGGTCGAGCGTGTCGCCCATGAGCGCGCCGCGCGGGACCGCGATCGTGAGGCCGGTCTTCGTGCTCATGCGACCCCCTCCCCGCGCTGCTCGCCGGCGAGCGCGATGTGGACGCCGTTCAGGTCGAACGAGAAGCCGACGGCGGGCATGTCGCGGCCGAACCGGCCGACGAGGTCGTCGTAGCGACCGCCGCCACCGAGCGGCATCCCGGCGGCCGGGTCGTAGATCTCGAAGACCGCGCCCGTGTAGTAGTCGAGGTCGCGGACGAGGCCGAGGTCGAAGATGAGACGCTCGGCGACCTCGCGCGAGACGGCGCCGTGGACCGCCCGCAGGCGCTCCGTCGCGACGCGCTCGGAGACGGTGTCGAGCAGCTCGGCGCCGCCGCGCAGCAGCGGGATCGTCGTCAGCAGCTCGGTGCTCTCCGCGTCGAGGCCCGCGTCGTGGACCTCGACGGACAGCCGTACGAGGTCGCGCCCGACGAGCGCGTCGAGGATCCGCGCGCTCCGCGCGTCGTCGACGCCGCACTCGGCGAGCAGGGCGCTGTAGAGACCGGCGTCGCCGATGCCGATCCGGTACTCGCGCAGGCCCGCGGCCTCGAGCGCGCGGCAGAGGACGGTGAGGACCTCGGCGGTCCCCTCCGGCCCGGCGGCACCGATGAGCTCGACGCCGGCCTGCAGCGTCTCCCGCATCTGGCCGCGCCCGGGCTTCACGCCGCGGTAGACGTGCGCGAAGGAACTGAACCGCAGCGGCGGCTCGGCCGTCGCGTAACGGGTGGCCGCGACACGCGCGATCGGCACCGTGAGGTCCGAGCGCAGGCACAGGACGCTGCCGTGGTCGTCGAAGAGGCGATAGCCGCCCCCCGAGCCGCCCATGCGGTCGACCGCCGACTCGAACTCGATCGCCGGCGTCCACACCTCGCCGTAGCCGTGGTCCTCGAAGACCGTGCGGATCGCGTCGGTGATGGCGCGCAGCTCGCGCATCTCGTCGGGCAGGACGTCGCGCGTCCCGCTGGGCGTGGGGTACATGGCGGTCATCGGGCGGGCCTTCTAGTGGGCGGGGGACGGCGCGAGGGCGCGCGCGGGCATCGTCGCAGACGCCATCAGCGCGCCCCCACGGGCGAGGGCCCGTCGATCGGCACGCGCTCGATGCGGGCGCCGAGTGCGCGCAGGCGCTCGTCGATGCGCTCGTAGCCGCGGTCGATCTGGCGGATGTTGCCGATCTCGGTGCGGCCGTCGGCGCAGAGCGCGGCCAGCAGCACGGCCATGCCGGCACGGATGTCCGGGGACTCGACGCGCTGGGCGCTGAGCGGCGTCTTGCCGGTCACGAGCGCGCGGTGCGGATCGGCGATGAGGATGTTCGCCCCCATCGAGACGAGCTTGTCGGTGAAGAACAGGCGCGACTCGAACATCCACTCGTGAATGAGGACCTGGCCACGCGACTGGGTCGCGAGCGCGACGGCGATCGACGTGAGGTCGGCCGGGAACTGCGGCCACGGGCCGTCCTGCACCTTCGCGGTGTGACCGCCGTGATCGCGGGCGACGGCGAGGTCCTGGCCGCCGGGGACGAGCAGGTCGAGGCCGTCGAGCTCGGAGTGGAGGCCGAGCCGCTCGAAGACGAGCATGATCATCCGCAGGTCACCGGGGTCGGTGTCCTTGATCCGCAGCTCGCCGCCCGTCATCCCGGCCATCGCCATGAACGAGCCGATCTCGATGTGGTCGGGGCCGACGTCGTGGGTGCAGCCGCCGAGCTCGGCGACGCCGGAGATGCGCATGACGTTCGAGCCGATGCCGATGATGCGCGCACCCATGTGGACGAGCATCCGGGCGAGGTCCTGGACGTGCGGCTCGGAGGCCGCGTTGCCGATGATCGTCTCGCCGGGCGTCAGCGCGGCGGCCATGAGCGCGTTCTCGGTCGCCATGACCGACGGCTCGTCCATGAAGACGTCGCCCGCGCGCAGGCCGCCGACCGGCGCCCGCAGGACGATCTGGCCGTCGGCGATCGAGTCCCGGGCGCCGAGGGCGCGGAAGGCGTCGAGGTGCGGGTCCAGGCGGCGGCGGCCGATGACGTCGCCGCCGGGCGGCGGCATGACGGCGGCGCCGAAGCGCGCCAGCAGCGGTCCGGCGAGGAGGAACGAGGCCCGGATCTTCTCGGCGACGTCGGGGTCGACGACGGCGTCCGCGGTCACCCCGGCGGCGCACAGCGCGACCTCGTGCTCGCCGCGCCAGTCGACGGTGACGCCGAGGAGCTCGAGCAGCTCGATCATCGCCTCCGTGTCGCGGATCCGCGGGACGTTGCGGATCACGACCTCCGCCGCGGTCAGGACCGAGGCGGCGAGGATGGGCAGGGCGGCGTTCTTGTTGCCGGCAGGCGTGACCGTGCCGGACAGCGGAACCCCACCGTCGATGACGAACTTCTCCATGAGCGGGGGTGGCGCGGCCCCAGACCCGGGGCCGGATCCGTGGTGGCGACGCGGGGCTAGGCTACCAGCCATGTCCCAGACCCTTTCGCGCGACGCCGCGTGGTCCCTGCTCACCGAGTGGGTCGAGTCCGATTCCCTGCGCCGGCACTGCCTCGCGGTCGAGGCGTCGATGCGCGCGATGGCGGAGGCCCGCGGGGCCGATGTCGGGCTCTGGGGCCTCGCGGGCCTGCTGCACGACCTGGACTACGAACGGTACCCGGACCCTGACACCGGCCATCCGCGGATGGCGATGGCCGAGCTCGAGCGCCTCGGGCAGCCACCGGAGCTCGTGCGGGCGATCGCCTCGCACGCCGACTACCTGCACGTCTCGCGCGACAGCGACCTCGAGAAGGCGCTCTACGCCGTGGACGAGCTGTCGGGCTTCGTCGTCGCCTGTGCGTACGTGCGCCCCCAGGGCATCCACGGCATGACCCCGAAGTCGGTGAAGAAGAAGCTCAAGACGGTCGCGTTCGCGGCCGCCGTGAACCGGGACGACATCCGCCGCGGCGCCGAGGAGCTCGGGGTGGAGCTCGACGCCCACATCGCGTTCGTCATCGACGCCCTGGCGGGTCAGGCCGAGGCGCTCGGCATCGAGGGCTCGACCGAGGCCGTCTGAGCCGGCGCCTCGCCGCGCGCCCGGTGCAGGCAGATGGCCGGAGCGGGCGCGGGCGTCCCGTGCCCGCGCCGCGTCCCCGTGCGAGTGATCCGCGATCCGCGGCCGTGCGGATCGGGCCGCGGCGTGCGGCGGCCCGAGAGCGACGTGTCGACGGGGGCGTGCTCCGCGGAACGGCGCCCCTCGCAGCGGTCGAAGGCGGGTGCGTCAGCGGCGTCGAGGGCGTCGTGCGGGGCCCGGGCGGCGGGATAGCTGTCCAGGGTCGCGAAGGCGACGACGAGCTCGGCGGCGTTGCGCAGTGCGGCGCGCCACTGCCGCGGCGCCCGGCTCTGATCTTCCGTAGGGGAGAACATGTGTTCGCAAAGCTAGGCGACGCGCCGGACGGAATCGGTGCGAACAGGCGTTCGCCAGCGTATTTGACTCTCCAGAGCCAAAGTCACGCCGAAAGCGGCAACGAAAGTTGCACCGGCCGCGCGCTCAGACGGTCGACCCGAGCGAGGACCAGACGTCGATCTTCGTCCGGATGCGGGTCACGACGTCCGTCGTGAAGTCGGTCGTGCCGTGGTCGCCGCCGAGGTCGGGCGTGCGCACGCCGGCGGCCGTCGCCTCGAGCACCGACTCGTAGATCGCCCGGGAGGCCCGGTCGCAGCCCTCGTGCCCGGCCGTCGCCGCGTAGTGCAGGACGGCGGCGCAGCTGAGGATCATCGCCATCGGGTTCGCGACGTCCTTCCCCATCAGGCTCGGCGCCGTGCCGTGCGGGGCCTCGGCCATCGCGGCCGACGTCCGGTACTCCGCGTCGAAGGCCAGGAGCACCGACTCCGCGCCGGCGATCGAGCCGAACATCGGCATGACGAGGTCCGACAGGCAGTCGCCGTCGCGGTTCAGCGCCGGGATGACCAGCGGCGTCTCCGTCGCCCCCGAGATGAGGCCCGCGTACGTCGCGTCGATGAGCATGGGCCGGTACTCGACCGCGGGGTACAGGGCCGCGGCCTTGTCCATCTCCTCCTTCAGCATCCCCTCGTAGACCGGGGACACCGTCCACTTCGGGCCGCCGTAGACCTTGCCCCCCATCTTCTCGGCCTGCCGGAAGCTGTATTCGGCCACCGCTCGACACACCGAGCGCGTGATGCGCTCGACGCGGATCGCGACCTCGTCGGCGCTGCCGGCCTCCCCCTCGCGCGACTCCTTCGCCCCGTAGGCGTCCCCGACGGCCATCCGGACGACGGAGATCGGGTGGTAGGTGCCGGCGATCGGCGTGACCCCGGGGATCCGGCGACCCGTCCGGACGATGACCTTGCCGTCGATCCCCTCGCGGAGCAGGCGGTTCGGCGAGCCGACGTCGTCCTTACCCTCGGGGGTGATCGTCGCCGCCTTGATGCCGAAGCCGAACGCCTTCATCGCCTGGGCCGCCTCGTCCACGACGCCGTTGGCGGTCGCGCGCCGGTTCTCCAGCGACAGGTCGAACGGGACGAGCTCGAGCACGACCCCGCTCACGTCGCGGGCGAGAACGCGGACGGCCTGCTCGAGGAGCTCCTGGCCGGTCTCGTCGCCCTCGAGGATGGCGATCTTCAGCGGTGCGGACACCTGGTTGACCCTAATAGACAGGCGCTTCGATGCAAGGCCCTCCTCGCCGATGAGGAGGTGGTGGTTGCCGCCCGGATCGCGTCGGGCCAGGCAACGCCGCGTCCGGGGCCGACCGGGCCCGAGCCGCCGGCCTTCATGGGCCGGGGCGTGGCAGAGTGGTTAAACGAGAAAGGGCCCCCCGAAGGAGGCCCTTTCCCTACTTTAAAACCGGCGGCGTCTTACTCTCCCGGGCCCTTGCGAGCCAAGTACCATCAGCGCTGAGAGGCTTAACTGCCCTGTTCGGAATGGGAAGGGGTGTTTCCCTCTCGCCAAAACCACCGGAAACTCATGAAAGATCGATCACGCCTCCGCACGCTTGCGCACGCGGACGAGCGACCGCTCTCGGCGGCCCTTCAAAACTACACAGTTTGCCACAAGGTAATCAAAAATCCGTCAAGCCCTCGACCCATTAGTACCAGTCTCCTACGAGTGTCACCACTCTTCTAGATCTGGCCTATCAACCTGGTGGTCTACCAGGGGTCTTACTTCCTCAATGGGAATGGGAGAACTCATCTCGAGGCCGGCTTCCCGCTTAGATGCTTTCAGCGGTTATCCGATCCAGACGTAGCTAACCAGCGATGCCCTTGGCAGGACAACTGATACACCAGAGGTCTGTTCACCCCGGTCCTCTCGTACTAGGGGCAAATCCTCTCAATTCTCCAACGCCCACGGCAGATAGGGACCGAACTGTCTCACGACGTTCTGAACCCAGCTCGCGTACCGCTTTAATGGGCGAACAGCCCAACCCTTGGGACCTACTCCAGCCCCAGGATGCGACGAGCCGACATCGAGGTGCCAAACCGGGCCGTCGATGTGGACTCTTGGGCCCGATAAGCCTGTTATCCCCGGCGTACCTTTTATCCGTTGAGCGACGGCACTTCCACTTGCTACCGCCGGATCACTAACACCTGCTTTCGCACCTGCTCGACATGTCTGTCTCGCAGTCAAGCTCCCTTGTTGCGTTTGCACTCTACGTACGATTTCCAACCGTACTGAGGGAACCTTTGTGCGCCTCCGTTACATTTTGGGAGGCGACCGCCCCAGTCAAACTACCCGCCTGGCACTGTCCAGCGCCCGGATTCACGGCGCGCTGTTAGGTGTCCAATACACCAAGGGTGGTATCTCAAGGTTGGCTCCACACCAGCCGCAGCCGGTGCTTCAAAGCCTCCCACCTATCCTGAGCGAAATGGACCGAACAGCAATACCAGGTTGTAGTAAAGGTGCACGGGGTCTTTCCGTCTAGCCGCGGGTACTCGGCATCTTCACCGAGACTGCAATTTCACCGAGCCCATCGTTGAGACAGCGTCCAACTCGTTACGCCATTCGTGCAGGTCGGAACTTACCCGACAAGGAATTTCGCTACCTTAGGACCGTTATAGTTACGGCCGCCGTTTACCGGGGCTTAGCTTCGCTGCTTCGGGTCAAGCCCTAACAACTCCACGTAACCTTCCGGCACCGGGCAGGCGTCAGCCCCTATACGTCGTCTTGCGACTTAGCAGAGACCTGTGTTTTTGGTAAACAGTCGGTTGGACCTATTCACTGCGGCCCCCTCGAGCTCAACACGCGAAGTGCGTCACTCTACCGGGGCGCCCCTTATCCCGAAGTTACGGGGCAATTTTGCCGAGTTCCTTAACGATGGTTATCTCGATCACCTTAGTATTCTCTACTTGCGTACCTGTGTCGGTTTTGGTACGGGCACGCGAATTCTCCCTAGAGGCTTTTCTAGAGGGCATGGCGTAAGGGACTCGCCGGCTCATGAGCCAGCTGGCATCGCGCCTCAGGTTATGCGGACCCGGATTTGCCTAGGTCCACCCCTACACGCTTACCCCAGGACGACCATCGCCTGGGTTCCCGTAGCCTTCCCCGTCCCCCCATCGGTCAAACGAATTCGACGTGGTACAGGAATATCAACCTGTTGGCCATCGACTACGCCTTTCGGCCTCGCCTTAGGTCCCGACTAACCCTGGGCAGACGAACTTTACCCAGGAATCCTTACGCAATCGGTGGAAGAGATTCTCACTCTTCTTTCGTTACTCATGCCGGCATTCTCACTTCCCAGCGCTCCACGGCGAGCTTCCGCTGCCGCTTCTCTGCCCTGGGAACGCTCTCCTACCACTCACCCCAAAGGATGAATCCGCAGCTTCGGTGACTAGCTTGAGCCCCGTTACATTATCCGCGCCCGAACACTTGACCAGTGAGCTGTTACGCACTCTTTCAAGGGTGGCTGCCTCTAAGCCAACCTCCTGGTTGTCTATGCACTCGGACATCGTTTCCCACTTAGCTAGCACTTAGGGACCTTAGCTGGCGGTCTGGGCTGTTTCCCTTTTGACGCTGAAGTTTATCCCCCAGCAACTGACTCCCGAGGAACACGTTATGGTCTTCGGAGTTTGCCTGATTTCGGTAAGCTGGTGGGCCCCCTAGACCAAACAGTAGCTCTACGGCCATAACGCTCTTTACTCGAGGCTATACCTAAATATATTTCGGAGAGAACCAGATATCACTGAGCTTGATTAGCCTTTCACTCCGACCCACAGGTCATCCGCCCAGTTTTCAACCTAGGTCGGTTCGGTCCTCCACGAGGTCTTACCCCCGCTTCAACCTGCCCATGGGTAGCTCGCTCAGTTTCGGGTCTACCGCCTACGACTCAAATCGCCCTATTAGGACTCGCTTTCGCTTCGGCTCCGCTCATCGCTTAACCTTGCCGCAGACGAGTAACTCGCCGGCTCGTTATGCAAAAAGCACGCGGTCACAGAACAAGTCTGCTCCCACCGCTTGTAGGCACGCGGTTTCAGGTACTATTTCACTCCCCTTCCGGGGTACTTTTCACCTTTCCCTCACGGTACTAGTCCGCTATCGGTCACAGAGGAGTACTTAGCCTTGGAGGGTGGTCCCCCCAGGTTCAGTCCGCGTTTCACGGGTGCGGACCTACTCAGGAACGTCACACGACAGGCTGTGTAGTTTCGTCTACGGGACTATTACCCTCTATGGATGGCCTTTCCAAGCCATTCGACTACCACACAACTTTGTAACTGTCGCCAGGCCGATCATGACCTGGAAGTAACGCCCTACAACACCACATACGCAACGCATGATCGCTTACACGTATGAGGTTTGGGCTGATCCCTTTTCGCTCGCCACTACTCAGGGAGTCTCGGTTGATTTACTTTCCTCGGGGTACTGAGATGTTTCACTTCCCCCGCTTGCCTTTATCTGCCCTATGTGTTCAGGCAGAAATAACGCCGCATTACCAGCGCTGGGTTTCCCCATTCGGAAATCCACGGGTCAAAGGCTGTTCAACGCCTCACCGTGGCTTATCGCAGTCGTCCACGTCCTTCATCGGCTCTCTGTGCCAAGGCATCCACCACGTGCCCTTACTATCTTGACGGTGATCTTTTGAGTCCATTTACATGGACTCGGTGATTACCCGCATACCCGCCCGCTTATCGAAGGGCGGGTATGTGTGGCTACTGTGCAGTTTTCAAGGGCCGTCCGAGAGGGCGGAATCCCGCTGCAGCACGGTGGCTGAACGGGAGACCATGCCAGTCTCTCAAAACTCAACAGCATGCGTTGATCTTGCGATCTTTGCTTCCAGATCGTGACCCACGATTGTGTGGCACGCCGAAGGCGCGGCCACAGCTCATTGGAGCTGCGACATCAGTCTGGTCCAGGTTCGGTCGACATGCTAGCCGTCCGAGCGTAGTCGCCGGTCACGCTTGGCTATGGATCAAGATCCACCGCCGGCGCCGACGACGCGTTTTCGAACGTGCCTCATTCAAGAGGCTCCCTAGAAAGGAGGTGATCCAGCCGCACCTTCCGGTACGGCTACCTTGTTACGACTTCACCCCAGTCACGAGCCCCACCTTAGACGGCTGCCTCCCTTGCGGGTTAGCCCACCGGCTTCGGGTGTTGCTCACTCCCGTGGTGTGACGGGCGGTGTGTACAAGGCCCGGGAACGTATTCACCGCGGCAATGCTGATCCGCGATTACTAGCAACTCCACCTTCATGTAGGCGGGTTTCAGCCTACAATCCGAACCGAGACGTCCTTTAAGGGATTCGCTCCACCTCGCGGTATCGCAGCCCTCTGTAGACGCCAATGTAGCACGTGTGTAGCCCTGGACATAAGGGGCATGATGACTTGACGTCATCCCCACCTTCCTCCGGTTTGTCACCGGCAGTCTCGTATGAGTCCCCAACTAAATGCTGGCAACATACGACGGGGGTTGCGCTCGTTGCGGGACTTAACCCAACATCTCACGACACGAGCTGACGACAGCCATGCACCACCTGTGAACCTGCTCCGAAGAGAAGACCTGTTTCCAGGCCGGTCAGGCACATGTCAAGCCCAGGTAAGGTTCTTCGCGTTGCGTCGAATTAAACCACATGCTCCGCTGCTTGTGCGGGCCCCCGTCAATTCCTTTGAGTTTTAGTCTTGCGACCGTACTCCCCAGGCGGGGCACTTAATGCGTTAGCTTCGGCACGGGAGGAGTCGACACCTCCCACACCTAGTGCCCATCGTTTACGGCGTGGACTACCAGGGTATCTAATCCTGTTTGCTCCCCACGCTTTCGCGTCTCAGCGTCAGTCACGTACCAGAGTGCTGCCTTCGCTATCGGTGTTCCTCCTGATATCTGCGCATTTCACCGCTACACCAGGAATTCCACACTCCTCTTCCGGACTCGAGCTCGACAGTATCCACCGGCATCCCAGGGTTGAGCCCTGGACTTTCACAGCAGACTTATCGAGCCGCCTACACGCGCTTTACGCCCAATGATTCCGGACAACGCTTGCCCCCTACGTATTACCGCGGCTGCTGGCACGTAGTTAGCCGGGGCTTCTTGTGAAGGTACCGTCAGTCCAACGAGCTATTAACTCGTGAACCTTCGTCCCAACTGAAAGCGGTTTACAACCCGAAGGCCGTCTTCCCGCACGCGGCGTTGCTGCATCACACTTTCGTGCATTGTGCAAGATTCCCCACTGCTGCCTCCCGTAGGAGTCTGGGCCGTGTCTCAGTCCCAGTGTGGCTGATCGTCCTCTCAGACCAGCTACGCATCGTCGCCTTGGTAGGCCGTTACCCCACCAACAAGCTAATGCGCCGCGGGCCCATCTCGATGCGGAGGCCGAAGCTTCCTTTCCACCTTCCCCTCAAAGGGAAGGAGCACATTTGGTATTAGCCCCGGTTTCCCGGGGTTGTCCCAATCATCAAGGCAGGTTACCCACGTGTTACTCACCCGTTCGCGGCTTTGCCCCATCCGAAGATGGTTCGTCGCTCCACTTGCATGTGTTAAGCACGCCGCCAGCGTTCGTCCTGAGCCAGGATCAAACTCTCCGTGAAGAACGACATCCAACGCCCCTCGATCCGAAGATCTCCGAGCGCCGGCACAAAGAGTTGTCATGACCTTTTAGCCATGCCCCATACACAGGGCACAGCGTCAGTGACAGGTACTTCTCAGGTCCACCGGGTCGGCTAAGAGCCCGGCAGATCGAACCTGGACGCACACCTCAGACTCAGAGAGCCAAAAGGTGCGCATGCTGTTGAGTTTTCAAAGACCGTCGCACCCGACTCGGGAAGGTGATGCCTTCTTGGAGAGGTGCAGCCCGCTGACTCCAACTGCCGTCTGCGGACCGGGCGGAGACTGTAGCACACTTGCGGGTCGGCGTCCAACTCTGCCGCTTCCGCCGGGGCGCTTGCTCCGACCGCCACGGCAGTGTGACACAGCCGTGAACGGGATGCGTTCCGGGTGCCCCCGCCCGGCGGGCCACCCGGGACCGACCCCCGTTGGATGCTGGGGATTCGGCCGTTCAGGACCCGATTTCCAGGCGCGTAAACGCTCTCTTTCCGACCTGGAGGACTTTCCCCGCCACCTCGGCGGCCGAAACGTCCGCGGTGCGCACGACGTCCCCGCCGAGGCGCACGCCGCCGTCCGTCAGCAGCCGGCGCCCCTCCGACCGCGAGCGCCCGAAGGCCTCGGCGATCAGGGCCGGCAGGTGCACGGTCCCGTCCTCCCCCGGGACGACGACGAGCGTCGGCAGGTCCTCGGGCACGTCCCGCGCGATGAACTGGCGGTCGAAGCCCGCCTGCGCCGCCGCCGCCGCGTCGGCGCCGTGGAAGCGCTCGACGATCGCGCGGCCCAGCGCGCGCTTGGCGTCACGCGGCCCCACGTCCGGGCCGGGCTCGTCGAACCCCAGCAGGCGGAACCACTCGCGCATCGCGTCGTCGGGCAGGCTCAGCGTCCGGCCGAACATCTCGCCGGCGTCGTCGGTCACGCCGATGTGGTTGCCGAGCGACTTGGACATCTTCTCCCTGCCGTCGAGGCCCGCCAGGAGCGGCACCGTCAGGACGCACTGCTCCGGCAGCCCGTAGGCGCGCTGCACGTCCCGCCCGAGCATGAGGTTGAAGGTCTGGTCGGTCCCCCCGAGCTCGACGTCGGCCCGGATCGCCACCGAGTCGTATCCCTGCAGCAGCGGGTAGAGCAGCTCGAGGATCGAGATCGGCGTGCGGGCGGCGAACCGCTTGGCGAAGTCGTTGCGCTCGAGCAGCTGCGCGACCGTCGTCGTGCGCGCGAGACGGAAGAGCTCCTCCATGCGCATGTCGAGCCACTCGCTGTTGCGGCGGACCTCGAGGAGATCCGGATCGTCGCGGAGCACCCGGAAGGCCTGGGCCTGGTAGGTCGCGGCGTTCTCGTCGATCTGCTCGCCGCTCAGCGCGGGGCGCGTCAGCGACCGGCCCGAGGGGTCGCCCACGCGCGCGGTGTAGTCGCCGACGATGAGGACGACACGGTGCCCGAGGTCCTGGAACTCGCGGAGCTTCTGCAGCACGACCGTGTGCCCGAGGTGCAGATCGGGGGCCGTCGGGTCGAGCCCGAGCTTCACGCGGAGCTGCCGGCCCTCGGTCGCCGCGGCCTTCAGCCGGGCCTCCAGCCCGCCGGACGGCAGGTCCTCGACGGTGTTGCGCGTCAGGAACGCGGCCTGCTGAGCGGGTTCGGCCATGGCGGCGAATGCTAGTCTCAGCGGCCCGGGGACCTTCTGCCGCCAGGTCCCACGCGTGCGCGTCCCGCGCGCACGAGGCGCGCCCCGGGACGTCCACGCCGGCGAACGAGCCGATCAGCGATGAGCGACGCCGAACGCCCCCATCTCCGTCCCGTCACCGACGAGACCCCTCCCGTCCGGGTCAAGCCGCGCCTGAAATGGCTGCGGCTGCTCGCGCTGCTCGTGCCGCTCGGCGTCCTCGCCGTCGTCTCCACGGTCTTCGGGATGATGATGGCCGTCGCCAGCGACCTGCCGGCGCTCGAGAACGAACCCCAGTACCAGGGCCGCGGCGGTCAGAACTCGGTGCTGCTCGACGTCCAGGGCAACACGCTCGGGCGCCTGGCCTCCGACCAGCACCGCATCTTCGTCCAGTACGACGACATCTCGTACAACATGCGCTCGGCGATCATCGCGATCGAGGACCGGCGCTTCTACACGAACTCCGGCGTCGACATCCGCGGCATCGCGCGCGCCTTCGTGGAGGACATCGTCAAGGGCGGCGCGGTCCAGGGCGGGTCCACGATCACCCAGCAGTTCGTCAAGAACGCGCTGCAGGCCCAGGACAAGCGGACCGTCTTCCAGAAGCTCCGGGAGGCGGCGCTCGCCTACCACCTGACCCGCAAGTGGTCGAAGAAGAAGATCCTCACCGAGTACCTGAACTCCATCTACTTCGGCAACGGCGCCTACGGCATCGAGGCCGCCGCCGAGACGTATTTCGGCCAGGACGTCAACCACGTCGGGACGCCCGACCAGCCGGGCTGCGGGACGATCAAGCGCCCGTGCGCGAAGGAGCTCGCCCCGCAGGAGGCGGCGCTGCTCGCGGCGATCGTCGCGTCGCCGAGCCGCTTCGATCCGGTCGCCCATCCGGTGGCCGCCCGTGCCCGCCGCAACCTCGTCCTGCAGAAGATGCGCGACCAGAAGGCGATCACGCCGTACCAGTACTCGAAGGCGATCGCGGAGGCGCTGCCCGCGCCGGAGAACGTCAAGCCGCCGTCGCTCAACACGAAGGCGCCGTACTTCGTCTCGTGGGTGCGCCAGCAGCTCGTCGACCGCTACGGCGCGCGCCGCGCGTTCGAGGGCGGCTTCAAGGTCCGCACGACGATCGACATGAAGATGCAGGACTTCGCGCAGAACGCCGTCAACCGGTGGATGGCGGGCAACCCGAACGGGCCGACCGCCGCGCTCGTCGCGATCGACAACGACAGCGGCGAGGTCCGGGCGATGGTGTCCGGCACCCAGCCCTACAGCGACCGGCCGTTCAACCTCGCGACCCAGGGCCAGCGCCAGCCGGGCTCGTCCTTCAAGCCGTTCATCCTCGCCGAGGCCCTGCGCAAGGGCATCAGCCCCGCCTCGGTGTGGGAGTCCAAGAAGAAGATCTTCTGCGTCGCCCAGTTCAAGGACGGGCGCTGCAAGGAGGAGTTCCCGGTGAGCAACGACGAGGGCGTCTTCGTCGGCCAGCGGACGCTCGCGAACGCGCTGACCTTCTCCGACAACTCGGTCTTCGCGACCGTCGGCATCCAGATCGGGACGAAGAAGATCGCGACGCTCGCCCAGCGCATGGGCATCCGCACCTCGGTCTCCCACAACCTCGCGATGACGCTCGGCGGCCTGAAACAAGGCGTCACGCCGCTCGACATGGCCCACGCCTACGAGACGTTCGCCGACGGCGGGCAGCGGATCTCCGGGACCCTCGGCGCGAGCGACGGCGGCCCCGTCGGCATCCGCTACATCGAGGACGACAAGGGCCACCGGATCGAGAACGAGCCGCGCAGGCAGCGCGTCCTCCCGAAGAACATCGCCCAGGAGACCTCCCAGATCATGACGACGGTCGTCTCCCAGGGGACGGCGAAGCGCGCGCAGATCGGGCAGTTCGCGGCCGGCAAGACCGGGACCACCTCGAACTACGGCGACGCCTGGTTCGTCGGGTTCACCGACAAGCTCACCGTCGCGGTGTGGGTCGGGTACCCGGACAAGCTCATCCCGATGAAGACGAACTTCGAGGGCGGCCCCGTCGAGGGCGGGACGTACCCGGCCCTCATCTGGCACGACTTCATGCTCCCGTCGATGACGTACCTCGACGAGCAGGCCGCGAAGGAGCGCGCCAAGCGCTCCGGCACGGGTGACACCGCGCCGCGGACGACGACGAACCCCGCGGGGCAGGTGGTCACCGAGGGCACGACCGACACGAGCGGGACCGTCGCGCCCGACCCCGGCGTGACCGGGGGCACGGGCGCCGGCGCCGGCACGACGGGCGGGACCGCCGGCGGGACGACCGGGGGCGCGGGCGCCGCGCCCGCCGCCCCGAACACCGCGACCCCCAAGAAGTCCGCTCCCGCGACGCCGGCCCCGACGCCCACCCCGACGCCGGCGCCGACCCCCGCGCCCGCGCCGACCCCGGCGCCGACCCCGCCGGCGGGCGGCACCGGCGGCACGGGCGGCACCGGCGGCGCGGACCCGACCGGTGGCGCCGGGCCGCCGACCGGCTGACCCGGCGCGGCCGCCTCACCCGAGCAGGCCGGGCGGCCACGGACGCGAGACGCCGCGGGCTCCCGCGGCGGCGAAGCGCCATTCGAGATCGGCCGCCTTCGTGATGCCGATCCGCACGCCGCTGACGAGCCGCACGTCCTCCCACTCCGGCGGCCGCGGGCCGAAGGTCACCGGCCCGTCGACGAGCGAGGTGGCGTTTGCCTCGAGGCCGAGCCCGAGCGCCTGCGTGAGCTTCCCCGGGCCGTCCGCGAGGCGCGCGTCGGGGACGAAGCCGCGGCGCGCCCGCATGTCCTCGAGGGCGGTGAGCGGCGCGATCGCCCGGATGAGTACGGCGGCGCCGACACCGTCCGGCTCGCAGACCGCGTTGAGCAGGGCGTGGATCCCGTAGGAGCGGTAGACGTAGGCGATCCCGGGCGGCCCGAGCAGCACCTGCGTGCGCGGCGTGAGGCCGATGTGGGCGTGGCAGGCGGCCTCGGAGTCGTGGTAGGCCTCGGTCTCCAGGACCACGCCCGACGCGTCGCCGTGGCGGACGACACAGCCGACGAGGTCGCGGGCGACGTCGAGGACCGGGCGGTCGTAGAACCCGAGCGGCAGGATCTCCGGCGCGGCCGCCACCTCAGGCCGGCAGGAGGGCGCGCGCCTGCTCGAGCTGCTCGCGGACGCGGGCGAGCGCGGTGCCGCCCTCGGAGACCTTGGACTCGAGCCACGAGGACTGCTCGAAGATCGCGCCCGCCTCGGCGCCGAGCTCGGCGGTCGTCACGTCGGCGAGCGACGTGCCCCCGTCGACGGACTCGCGGACGAGCCGCGCGACCACGCCGTGCGCCTCGCGGAACGGCATCCCCCGCTTGACCATGAAGTCGGCGAGGTCGACCGCGGCGATCATCGGATCCGACGCCGCCGCGGACATCGCGTCGCGGTGGAAGGTCGCCGTCTCGAGCATCCCGCCGGCCGCGGCGATGCAGAGCGCGACGGTGTCGACCGCGTCGAAGAGGTGCTCCTTGTCCTCCTGCAGGTCCTTGTTGTACGTCAGCGGCAGGGCGTGGATGACCCCGTGCAGGGCGGCCTGGTGCGCCCACACCCGCGGCGCCTTGCCCCGCAGGAGCTCGGCGGCGTCCGGGTTCTTCTTCTGCGGCATGATCGAGGAGCCCGACGACCACGCGTCCGACAGCGTCATGAAGCCGAACTCGGTGCTCGTCCACAGGACGATCTCCTGGCCGAGGCGGCTCAGGTGGGTCGCGGTGACCGAGAGCGCGTGCAGGAGGTCGAGCACGAAGTCGCGGTTCGACACCGAGTCGACGGAGTTCGGCGTCACCCCCGCGAAGCCGAGCTCGGCGGCGACCATCCGCCGGTCCGTGTCGAAGTTCACGCCCGCGAGGGCGCCCGCGCCGAGCGGCAGCTCGCTCGTCGCCCGGAGCACGGCGGCGAAGCGCTCGATGTCGCGGGTGAGCATCCAGAAGTAGGCGAGCAGGTGGTGGCTGAGGTAGACCGGCTGCGCCCGCTGCAGGTGCGTGTAGCCGGGGATCGGCCAGTCCAGGTGCGCCTCGGCCACCTGCAGGACGACCGCCCGCAGCTGCTCGAGGTCGCCGCTGAGCCGTGTCGCGGCGTCCCGCGTGAACATCGCGAGGTCGGTGATGACCTGATCGTTGCGGGAGCGGCCGGTGTGGATCTTCCCGCCGGCCGGGCCCGTGAGCTCCGTGACCCGGCGCTCCACCGCCATGTGGATGTCCTCGTCGTCGGGCAGGAAGGGGAACGTCCCCGCCTCCAGCTCGGACGCCGCCTGGTCGAGGCCGCCGAGGATCTCGTCGCGGTCGGCCTCGGAGATGATCCCCTGCGCCGCGAGCATCCGGACGTGGGCGCGGGACTGCGCGACGTCGAACGGCCAGAGGCGGCGGTCGAAGCCGAGGGAGGTGTTGAGCGCCTGGAAGGCGGCGTCCTGGGGCAGCGAGAAGCGTGACATCGGCGAGGGAGTCTATGGACCCGTCGTGCCCGGCCGCCCGGTGCGGGAGGCGGCCGTCAGGTGCTGAGCGAGTGCAGCTGGGCGACCTGCGTGGCGAGGCCGAAGCCGAGGAGGTAGAGCGTCACGCCCCAGCCCGTCCACGCGCCCGCCCCCGCGGTGTGGAAACGCCCGCCCCGCGAGCGGCGCCGGTCGATGGCGACCGGGACGGCGCAGAGGACACCGAGCGCCATCATCACCCACGGCGTCCAGCCGAGGACGGCCTCGGAGGTGCGGGCGCTCGTCGTGATCCGGGCGATGTCGGCGATGACCGCGTGCCAGAGCACGACCGGGAGTGCGGCGGCCGCGAGGACCCCGGCGGCGCCGACGCGTTCGGAGCGTCGGCGCGCGCGTTCGTCCCGTCCGCATGCAACGCTCGCCATCCGCGGGATTATGACCCCCTCAGGGCCTCCCGCAAGGCGTCCGCGACGCGCTCGACCTGATCCTGGCGCATCGCCGGGAAGAACGGCAGCGCGATCGACCGCGCGGCCACGTCCTCGCAGACGGGGAACATCCCTTCGCGCAGCCCGTACGTCTCGCGGTAGTAGGACATGAGGTGGATCGCGGGCAGGTACGGCTTCGACTGCACGCCCCGCGCGCGCAGCGCGCGGATGACGTCATCGCGGTCGTGGCCGCGCGGCACCTGGACGACGAAGACGAACCAGCCCCGGACGTCGCCGTCGTGGTCCTCGCAGGGCAGCTGCAGGTCGAGCTCGGACGCGAGCGGGGCGAGCGCCTCGCGGTACCGGCCGGCGACCGCCGCGCGGTCGGCCAGCATCTGCGGGAGCCGCTGCACCTGGGCGATCCCGACCGCGGCCTGCAGGTCGGTGAGGCGGTAGTTGAAGCCGAGGCGGTCGTGGTCGAGCCAGCCCATGTCCGGCGCGCGCCCCTGGTTGCGCTCGGAGTCGATGCGGGCCTTCGTGGCCTCGTCGCCGAGGGTGACCATCCCGCCCTCGCCCGTCGTGAGCTGCTTGTTCGCGTAGAAGCCGAAGACGGCGGCGTGACCACGCGCGCCCACGGCGACACCGTCGGCGTGGCGGGCGCCGAGCGCCTCGCAGGCGTCCTCGACGATCGGCAGCCCGTGCGTCTCGAGCGCCGGGACGTCGGCCGGGTAGCCGAAGATGTGAACGGGCAGGAGTGCCGTCGTGCGGTCGGTGATCGCGGCGGCCACCGCGGCCGGATCGACGTTGAGCGTCACCGGGTCGATGTCCGCGAACACCGGCGTCGCGCGCTCGTAGGCGATGACGTTCGCGCTCGCGACGAACGAGAACGGCGACGTGATGACCTCGTCGCCGTCCTTCACGCCCGCGGCGCGCACCGCGAGGTGCAGCCCGGCCGTGCCCGAGCTCACCGCGCTCGCGTACGGGGTGCCGACGAACGCGGCGAAGTCCCGCTCGAAGCGCGGGCCGGTCGGCCCGAGCGAGAGGTAGCCGGACCGCAGGACCTCGAGGACGAGCTCCTCCTCCTCGGTCCCGAGGACCGGCTGGGCCATCGGGACGTCGGGGAGGTCGCCGGGCGGCTCGGCGCTCACGTCTCGACCGTCGCGGTGATGTCCCCCGAGGCCGCGGGAGCGAGCCCCTGGGCGAGCTCCCGCCTCGGACCCGAGCCGCGCGGCGAGGGCTTCGCCTGCTCGGCGTACTCCAGCGAGTCCACCAGGGCCTGCCACGAGGCGGCGATGATGTTCGGCGCCACCCCGATCGTCCCCCACGTCCGCTCGCCGTCGCTCGAGTCGATGAGAACGCGCGTCGTCGCGGTCGTCCCGTGGTGCTCGTCGAGGATGCGGACCTTGTAGTTCACGAGCTCGACGTCGGTGAGGTGCGGGTGGACCTCACCGATCGCCGAGCGCAGGGCGGCGTCCAGCGCGTTGACCGGGCCGTTGCCCTCGGCGGTGCGGACGTACCGGTCGCCGCCGATGTCGATCTTGATCGTCGCCTCGCAGGAGACGCGCCCGGAGGCGTCCTGCTCGACGATCGTCCGCCACGAGTGGAGCGTGAAGAGCGGCTCGTACTCCCCCGCCTCCTTCCGGAGCAGGAGCTCGAGCGACGCGTCGGCCGCCTCGAACTGGAAGCCGTCGTGCTCGAGCCGCTTGACGTGGTCCATGACGCGCGCGCAGGCGGCGTCGTCGATGTCCAGGCCGGCGCCGGCGGCCTTCTCGATGATCGTGTGGCGGCCGGCGAGCTCGGAGACGAGCAGCGCGCGCTCGTTGCCGACGAGCTCGGGCTCCATGTGCTCGAAGGTCGAGGCGTCGGCCCGGATGCCGGCGACGTGGAGGCCGCCCTTGTGCGCGAACGCGTTGCGGCCGACGAACGGCTGGTTCGGGTCGGGCGCGACGTTGAGCAGCTCGTCGATGACGTGGGCGGTGGGCGTCAGGCGGACGAGCTGCTCGTCGGTGAGGACGGCGTAGCCGAGCTTCGTCTGCAGGTTGCCGATGATCGAGACGAGGTTCGCGTTCCCGGTCCGCTCGCCGATGCCGTTCATCGTGCCCTGCACCTGCGTCGCCCCGTTGAGGACCGCGGCGAGGCTGTTCGCGACGCCGCACTCGAGGTCGTTGTGGCAGTGGATGCCGGTGGCGACGCGGCCACCCAGGCCGGCCACGACCTCCTTGACGGCGCTGCCGATCTGGTGCGGCAGCGAGGAGCCGTTCGTGTCGCACAGGACGATGCGCTCGGCCCCGGCGCTCGCGGCGGCGCGCAGGCATCGCATCGCGTAGGACGCGTCCGACCGGTAGGCGTCGAAGAAGTGCTCGGCGTCGTAGATGACCCGCTTACCCTCGCGGATGAGGAACTCGATCGACTCCGAGATCATCACGAGGTTCTCCTCGCGATCGACCTTCACGACCTTCTCGAGGTGCAGGTCCCAGGTCTTGCCGACGATCGTCACGAGCGGCGCGAAGCAGTCCGCGAGGATGTGGAGGCTCTCGTCCTCGTGGGACGGGATGCCGCGCCGGCTCGTCATGCCGAAGGCCGCGATCTGCGCGTGCTGGAAGGTCTCCTGCTCGAGGCGCTTGAAGAGCTCGAGCTCCTTCGGGTTCGAGGACGGGAAACCCGCCTCGATGATGTCGATGCCGAGCGCGTCCAGGTGATGGGCGACGCGGACCTTCTCCTCGGCGGTGAGGGACATGCCCTCGCCCTGCATGCCGTCACGGAGCGTGGCGTCGTAGAGCTGGATGGTCGGGTTCATGATGCGTGCGGTCCTCTGGTGAGCGTGGTGAGCGGGGGCGGCGAGGGAGCGACGAAGCGAACCGACCGGGAGGTCAGACCGCTCGCCGCCCGGGAATTCGCCGCTGCCGCGTCACCGTGCGTGCGCCTCAGCCCGCCGAGCCGGACGAGGTGTCCGACGTGGCCGGATAGAAGTGCGAGGGGATCGCGTCGAGCCACTCGGCGTAGCGCGGGCTCCGGCCGTGGAGGGCGTCCTCGAACGCCTTCTGGACCGCCTTCGTCACCTCGCCGGGGCTGCCGGTGCCGACGGCGTGGTCGTCGACCTCGCGGACCGGGACGAGCTCCGCGGCGGTGCCGGTGAGGTAGATCTCGTCGGCGAGGTAGAGCTCGGCGCGGGCGATGTCGCGCTCGACGACCCGCAGCCCGAGGTCCTGCGCGATCTGGATCGCCGACTTGCGGTTGATGCCGTCGAGGATCGAGGCGGTCGGCGGCGGCGTGTAAATGACCCCGTCCCGGACGACGAAGATGTTCTCGCCGGAGCCCTCGCACACGTGGCCCTTGTCGTCGAGGACGATGGCCTCCTCGTAGCCGGCCTTGTGCGTCTCGATCTTCGCGAGGATCGAGTTGAGGTACTGACCGGAGGCCTTGGACTGCGGGATGAGCGAGTCGGAGCTGATGCGCCGCCACGAGCTGACCTTCGCCCGCACGCCGTGGCGTTTGCCCTCCTCGCCGAGGTACGCGCCCCACTTCCAGCAGGCGAGCGTCACCTCGACCGGGGCGTCGAGCGGGAAGAGTCCCATCGTGCCGTAGCCGCGGTAGACGAGCGGGCGGATGTAGCAGTCCTTGAAGCCGTTGCGGCCGACGAGCTCGAGCGTCGCCTGGCGGAGCGTCTCCCGGTCGTACGGGATGTCCATGTAGTAGAGCGACGCCGACTTGAAGAGCCGGTCGATGTGGTCCTGGTGGCGGAAGATCGCCGGACCGTGCGACTCGGTGTCGTAGCAGCGGACGCCCTCGAAGACGCCGGTGCCGTAGTGCAGGCCGTGGGTCAGGACGTGGATCTTCGCGTCTTCCCAGGCGACGAACTCGCCGTTGAGCCAGATGAGATCAGCGGCTTCCATGGCGGCGGACTTTAGCGCAGGGGGCTCGGGATCGAGTGGCGCCCGAGCGCCGTCCGCACCGGCCCGCGCCTCAGCGCAGACCGAGGCTGCGGGCCTGGAGGTCAGCCGTCGCGTAGACCGCGCGGAGGGTCGGCGCGGCCACGCCGGCGATGTCGGCGAGCTCGACGACGGCGGCGCCGAGCGCGTCGAGCTCGAGGCGCTTGCCCGCCTCGAGGTCCTGCAGGGTGGACGACTTGTGGTCGCCGAGCCGGCGGGTCACCGCGATGCGCTCCTCGACCGAGAGCCGCACGGGGTGGCCGGCCGCGGCGGCGATCTCCGTGATCTCGCGCATGAGCCGCTCGATGATCGGGCCGGTGCCCGCGTCGTTCACCATCGTCCCGAGCCCGGCGCGCGTCAGGACGCTCATGAGGTTGATCGACGCGTTCCCCATGAGCTTCGTGAAGATCTCGGCGCGGATGTCCGTCGTGCGGCGGACGGGGAAGCCGGCGCGTTCGAGCAGCGAGGCGACGAGCTCAAGGCGCGGCGACGTCGTGCCGTCCGGCTCGCCGAGGATGAGGCCGGCCTCCGGGCGGGTGTCGACGGCGCCGGGCGCGGCGATCGACGCGCCGAGGTAGACGACGCTGCCGAGCGCGCAGGCGGGCGGGAGCGCGGCCGCCACCGTGCCGGACGGGTCGACGGCCGCGAGCGTGCGGCCGGGATCGCCGGTCCCGTGGAACCACCACCACGGGATGCCGTTCTGCGCCGCGACGACGACGGTCCCGTCGTGGAGCAGCGGCGCCATCGCCGGCGCGGCGCCGACGAGGTCGTGCGCCTTGACGGCGGCGATGACGACGTCGACCGGGCCGCCAGCCTCGGCCGCGGTCGCGACGGCGCGGACGGGGACCGTCCGCTCGCCGTCGGGGCCGAGGAGCCGCGCCCCGCCCTGCTGCCGCAGCCCCTGCAGGTGGGCGCCGCGCGCGACGAGCGTCGTGTCGACGCCCGCCTCGGCGAGCGCCGCCCCCATCCAGGTGCCGATCGCCCCCGCGCCCATGACGGCGACGCGGGGGGCTGCGGCGGGGGCGGCGGCGCTCACGGCGCGTCCCCTAGAGGTGGGCCAGGACGGCAGCCGTGGCCTCGGCGGTCCCGGCCGAGCCGCCGAGGTCCTTCGTGCGCAGGCCACCGTCGAGCGCGGCGTCCACCGCGGTCTCGAGCGCCCCCGCCTCGGCCTCGAGCGACAGACCGTGGCGCAGGAGCATCGCGAGCGAGAGGAACATCGCCAGCGGGTTCGCGGCACCGGTGCCCGCGATGTCCGGGGCGGAGCCGTGGACAGGCTCGAACAGGCCGGGGCCGTCGGGGTTGCCCAGCGAGGCGCTCGGCAGCATCCCGATCGAGCCGGTGATCATCGCCGCCTCGTCGCTGAGGATGTCCCCGAAGAGGTTCTCGGTGACGATGACGTCGAAGTCGGAGGGCCGCGACACGAGCTGCATCGCGGCGTTGTCGACGAGGACGTCCTCGAGCTCGACGCCGGCGAAGTCGGCCGCGTGGACGGCGTGGACGACCTGGCGCCACTGCCGCGAGGTCTCCATGACGTTCGCCTTGTCGACCGACGAGACCTTGTTGCGGCGCAGCTTCGCCGCCTCGAACGCGACGCGGGCGATGCGGTCCACCTCGGCCGTCGTGTAGTGGCACAGGTCCGAGGCGTCGGTGTCCGTCCGCGTCTTCTCGCCGAAGTAGATGCCGCCGGTGAGCTCGCGCACGACGAGCAGGTCGGTGCCCTCGATGCGCTCGCGCTTGAGCGGGGACGCGTCGTAGAGGGCGGGCAGCGGCCGGACCGGGCGGAGGTTCGCGAACAGCCCGAGCGCCTTGCGCAGGCCGAGCAGGCCCTGCTCCGGGCGCGGGTCGTCCGGGTTCGTCGTGTCCCACTTCGGGCCGCCGACGGCGGCGAGCAGGACGGCGTCCGCCTGCTGGCAGCCCGCGAGGACCTCGTCGGTCAGGGCGGTGCCGTGGGCGTCGATCGAGGCGCCGCCGAAGAGGTGCTCCTCGGTGCTGACGCCCGGGACGAAGTGCTCGAGGAGCTGCACGGCCGGGGCCATGATCTCGGGGCCGATCCCGTCACCGGGAAGGAGGGCGATGTGCGTCATACGCCCGCTCCCTGCAGGTCCGTCGTCACGGGGCCGTGACGCTCGCGGTCGCGCTCGTAGGCGGCGATCGCGTCCTCCTTCGTGAGGGTGATCGAGATGTCGTCCAGCCCGTTGAGGAGCCGGTGCTTGATCTCGGGGTCGATCTCGAAGGAGAACTCGTCGACGGTCTGGTGCTCGAGGTCGATGCGCGCCTTCCCGCGCTTGACGAGCTCGTCGCACTGCGCCTTGGGCAGCTCGATCGGGAGCATCCCGTTCTTCGTGCAGTTGTTCTTGAAGATGTCGGCGAAGCGGGGCGCGACGAGCGCGACGAAGCCGTAGTCGAGCAGCGCCCACGGGGCGTGCTCGCGGCTCGAGCCGCAGCCGAAGTTCTCGCCGGCGACGAGGATCGGGTTGGACGGCAGGTCGTAGCCGTTGGCGCGCCACTCGTGGAAGAGGTACTCGCCGAAGCCGGTCCGCTCGACGCGCTTCATGTAGCGCGCGGGGATGATCTGGTCGGTGTCGACGTCGTCCTGGTCGACGAAGGTGATGGCGCCTTCGATGATGTTCACGGGGTCCATGGGGATAGTCCTCAGCTCCAGGTACGGATGTCGACGAAGTGGCCCTCGATGGCGGCGGCGGCGGCCATCTGCGGGGAGACGAGGTGGCTGCGGGCCCCGCGGCCCTGGCGCCCCTCGAAGTTGCGGTTGGACGTCGAGGCGACGCGCTCGCCGGGCGCCGCGACGTCCGGGTTCATGCCCAGGCACATGGAGCAGCCGGCGACGCGCCAGTCGAAGCCCGCCTCGATGAAGACCTTGTCGAGGCCCTCGGCCTCGGCCTGGGCCTTGATCTGCTGTGAGCCCGGGACGACCATCGCGACGACGCCGTCGGCGACCTTCTTGCCGCCGATCATCGACGCGGCGGCGCGCAGGTCGCCGATCCGGGAGTTCGTGCACGAGCCGATGAAGACGCGGTCGAGCTTGATCTCCGTCATCGGCGTGCCGGCCTCGAGCGCCATGTACTCCAGCGCGCGCTGGTCACCGGCGTCCTCGGGCTGCGGTACCTCGGCGGCGACGCCGACGACCATCGAAGGAGTCGTGCCCCAGGTGACCTGGGGGCTGATCGCGCTCGCGTCGACGACGATCTCCGTGTCGAAGCTCGCGCCCTCCTCGGTGTAGAGGTCCTTCCAGGAGTCGGGGACGTCGACGCCGCGGTCGCGCAGCCACTGGAAGGTCTTCTCGTCCGGGGCGACCATGCCCGCCCGGCCGCCGCCCTCGATCGTCATGTTGCAGACGGTCATGCGGCCCTCCATCGAGAGCGCCTCGATGGCCGGGCCGGCGAACTCGACGACGTGGCCGGTGGCGCCGTCGACGCCCATCTGGCCGATCGTCGCGAGGATGAGGTCCTTCGCGGTGACGCCGGCGCCGAGCTCGCCCTCGTAGCGGATGCGCATCGACTTCGGCTTCGTCTGCCCGAGCGTCTGGGTCGCGAGGACGTGCTCGACCTCGGAGGTGCCGATGCCGAACGCGAGCGCCCCGAAGGCGCCGTGGGTCGCGGTGTGCGAGTCGCCGCAGACGATCGTCATGCCCGGCTGGGTGACCCCGAGCTCCGGCCCGATGACGTGGACGATGCCCTGCTTGTCCGAGCCCAGCGAGTAGATCGGGACGCCGAACTCCGCGCAGTTGACCTCGAGCGTCTGCACCTGCTTGCGCGAGAGCTCGTCCTTGATGAGCTGCGCGGTGGGCGTGCCGTCGGTCGGGGTGTTGTGATCGGCGGTCGCGAGCGTGCGGTCCGGGCGGCGGACGGTGCGACCCGCGAGGCGCAGGCCGTCGAAGGCCTGCGGCGAGGTGACCTCGTGGACGAGGTGCAGGTCGATGTAGATGAGACCGGGCGCGACCTCGTGGGCCTCCCAGATCTTGTCGAACAGCGTCTTTGGTGCGGTCATGATCGGCGCAGCCCGGCTGACACGACGTTCAGCAGGCTGGTCTCCTCCGTGGTCGGGTTCTCGAAGTGGTGCGGCAGGTCGGCGTCGAAGGTGACGCAGTCCCCCGCGTAGAGGTGGTGGGTGCCCCCGTCGATGACGAGGACGGCCTCGCCGCGCTCGACGACGGCGATCTCGCGGCTGCCCGCCTCGTGCATCGGCGGGTCGCCCGGGCCGCCGGTGTGGGCGCCGGGCTTCAGCAGGTGGCGGCTCAGCTCGGCGCGCTGACCGGGCAGGGGCGCGGTGAGGATCTCGAAGGTGTGCTTGCCGGCCCCGCCGCGGCGGCGCTCCTTCGCGCGGACGATCGAGACCGTCTCGGACTCGTCGAGGCGCAGCAGCTGGCTGAGCTTCAGCTCGAGCCCGTGCGCGATGCGGCTGGCGACGGCAAGCGTCGGCGAGGTCTCCCCCCGCTCGACCTGGCTCAGCATCGGCGCGCTGACGCCGGAGCGCTCGGCGAGGTCGCGGAGGCTGAGGTCCATCGCCTCACGCAGCGCGCGAACGCGCGGCCCGATGTGGACCTGGGCCTCGTAGTCGTCGGCGGTCGCCATGCTCGCTGTACGTTATCACGTACAGACGTATTGCGGCCGGGGGCGGAAGTGGCAACCGATGGCGACGTCCTTTTCCCCCGAGCAGAGTCGGGGGAAATGGACGCCCTCCACGCGGCGCCCGCAACCCCGTCCATCTCCCCCGAGCGGAGTCGGGGGAAATGGACGGGCTCCGGCTCGAGCCGCGCCGCCTGCGGTTGGTCGTCGGCGGCGGCTGAGGGCGGGGTCAGGCGCCGAATCCGCAGATCACCTCGACGAAGACGCGGGCGAGGGCCTCGACGTCCGCGACGGGGACGTGCTCGTCGACCCCGTGCGCGACGCGGATGCCCGCCGTCCCGCACATGACCGTCGGGATGCCGCGGGCGGTGAAGAGGCGCATGTCCGCGCCCCACGGGACGCCGGCGAGGCGACCGGGCTGGGCTCCGGTGCCGTGAGCCCGCGCGGCGCGCTGCACGAGCACTGCGAGCGGATGGTCCGGGGCGGTCTCCGCCGACCCGAACGAGCCGCCGGTCCACCGCAGCTCGACGTGACCGGCCCCCGCGCCGGCGACCGCCGCCTCGACGCGGCCGCGCGCCTGCGCCACGGTCTCCCCCACGACGACCGGCGCACGCCCCTCGAACTCGAGCCGGTCGGGGACCGAGGAGGACCAGTCCCCCGCCGCGACCCGTCCGACGCTCACCGGGTACGGCAGCTCGAGCGCGCGCATGAGCGGGTGGGCGACGCCCGCGTTGACCTCCGCCTCGAGCGCCTGCAGCGCGGCGTGGACCGGCAGGTAGCGGTCGATCGCGCTGGCGCCCTCCAGGCGGTGCGCAGCGTGCGCCGCCACGCCGTGCACGACGCCCGTGAAGGTGATCGCGCCCGCCTGCGCGCAGACGACGTCGAACCCGGTCGGCTCGGGGATGACGCAGGCGGCGTAGCGGTCGTCCTCGCGCAGCGCGGCGAACGCGCCGAGCCCGCCGTCCTCCTCCGAGGAGACGGCCAGCAGCTCGACCGCGCAGGCGGGGACGGCGCCCGCCGCGCGGACCGCCGCGAGCGCGGCCAGTGCCGCCGCGAAGCCGCCCTTCATGTCGGCGCTGCCGCGGCCATGGAGCAGGCCGTCCTCGACGACGCCGCTCCAGGGCGAGCCGTGCGGCCACGGGACGGTCCCGGGCGCCACGACGTCGAGGTGGGCGCAGAGCACGAGGACCGGGGCGCCCGGCGTGGCGCCCGGCAGGCGGGCGCGCAGGTTCCACAGCGCGGTGCGCGGCGCCTCCTCGCCCGGGTGCTCCGGGTCGGCGCGCAGCCCGGCGAGGTCGTACTCGCGAAGGACCACGTCGTGCAGACCCGCCGCGCGCGCCTGCGCCGCGGCGACCTCCAGGACGGCCCGCTCCTCGCCCGTCACGCTCGGCGTCCGGACGAGCTGCTGCAGGCCGGCGAGGAGCCGGTGGCGGTCCAGCGCGGCGAGCGCCGCGCCGGTCCCTCCCCCGGCCGCCCCGCCCGCGGGCACCGCCTACGGCGTGGCGAGCAGCGCCGCGCGGGCGTCGGCGTCGCCTGCCTCGGCGACCGCCTGCGCCTTGTGGACGGCGCTCGTCACCGCGCGGGCGTAGGCCGTGCCGGCCGCCTGGATGATGTCGGTCGCGACGGCCTGGCCGGCGCCGGTCACGCGCTCGCCCTTGAGCACGCCCTCGAAGTCCGCCTTGATCGCGGCCGCCGGATCGCCGAGCTCGACGACGACGCTCGCCTCGCCGAGGGCGTCCTGCCCGCCGGTGACCGCGTCGACGCGGAACTCGCGCAGGCGCGCGTCCACCCCGGTGGCGGCGTTGATCGCGCGGAAGATCGCGTCGATCGGGCCGTCCCCGGTGAAGCGCCCCTCGACGAGCTCGCCGCCGGGCGTCTTCACCGCGACGGTCGCGTGCGGCGGACGGCGCGAGGAGGCCTCGACGTCGAACCACTCGAGCGTGTAGCCGCTGATCTCGTCACGCAGCTCGTCGGTGACGAGGGCCTCGAGGTCCATCGCGGTGACCTGCTTCTTCTTGTCCGCGATCTCCTTGAACTTCTTGAAGGCGGTGTTGAGCGTCGCGCCGTCGATCGTGTAGCCGAGGTCCTGCAGCGCCTGCTTCAGCGCCGCGCGGCCCGAGTGCTTGCCGAGGACGAGCGAGTTCGCGTCCAGGCCGATCGAGGTCGCGTCCATGATCTCGTACGTCTCGCGGTGCTTCAGGACGCCGTCCTGGTGGATGCCGGACTCGTGCGCGAAGGCGTTGCGCCCGATGATCGCCTTGTTCGGCTGGACTGCATAGCCCGTGAGGCGGCTGACGAGGCGGCTCGTGCGGGCGATCTCGGTCGTCGTGACGTTCGTGTGCAGGCCGACGCTCGAGCCGCGCGTGTGCAGGAGCATCACGAACTCCTCGAGAGCCGCGTTGCCCGCGCGCTCGCCGATGCCGTTGATCGCGCACTCGACCTGGCGGGCGCCCGCGAGCACCCCGGCGAAGGAGTTCGCGACGGCGAGGCCGAGGTCGTTGTGGCAGTGCACCGAGAGGACGGCCTTGCGGAGGTCCGGCACGTACTCGTAGAGCTTCGTCAGGAAGCCCGCGTACTCCTCGGGCATCGTGTAGCCGACGGTGTCCGGCACGTTGATCGTCGTCGCGCCCTCGTCGAGCGCGATCTGCAGGACCTCGGCGGTGAACTCGACGTCGGCGCGCGTGGCGTCCATCGGCGAGAACTCGACGTCCTCGCAGAGGGCCTTCGCCTGGGCCACGGACGCGCGGGCGAGGCCCTTGACGTCCTCGCGGGTCGACATGAGCTGGTGCTCGATGTGGATGTCGGACGTCGACAGGAAGGTGTGGATGCGCGGCCGCTCGGAGTCGCGGATGGCCTCCCAGGCGCGATCGATGTCGGCGGCGTTCGCGCGGGCGAGGCCGCAGATGACCGGGCCCTGGACCTGGCGCGCGATGGCCTCGACGGCCTCGAAGTCGCCGGGGGACGCAATCGGGAAGCCCGCCTCGATGACGTCGACGCCGAGGCGCGCGAGCTGGTGCGCGATCTCGAGCTTCTCCCCCGTGTTGAGCGAGATGCCCGGCGACTGCTCCCCGTCGCGGAGCGTCGTGTCGAAGATGGTTACCGCGTCACTCGTGCTGCTCATGTCGTCTGCTGCCTTTCTGGGCTCGAATCCTGCTGGGCTTCTCCGGTGGTTTCGCGGCTTCGGGCGGCCGCCACGCGCTGATCGATTCCCCTAGCGGGGAAGGAGGAGAAGCAGCCGAACGGACGCGCTGCGCGCGTGCGGTCGGGGGAGAAGCGGGGCCCGGTGCGACATGCGCGGCCAAAGATAGCGCATGGACACCGTGTCCGAAACTTCCTGCGGACGTGGATCGTCGGCTCAGGGGACGAGGACGACCTTCCCGATGTTGCGGCGTTCGGTGAGGATGCGGTGGGCCTCCCCCGCGTTCGCGAACGGCACCGCGTCGGAGACGACCGGCGCGATCGTGCCGTCCGCCATGAGGTCCAGGAGCGGCGTGACCCAGGGCTCGAGCGTGCCGCGGTCCTTCCACAGCGTGAGCATGTTCAGGCCGATGACGGTCTTCGAATCGCCCATCTGGTCCATGAGGTTGAAGCCGCGGACCATGCGCAGGGCCTGGGGCGCCGCGGTGAGGAGGTTCTTCCTGTCGCCGGTGACGACGGACGACGCGCCGAAGGCCACCACGCGCCCGCCGGCCCGCAGCATCCGGTAGGAGCGTCGCAGCGACTCGCCGCCGATCGCGTCCATGATGAGGTCGAAGGGCGGCAGGGCGGGCGGGCCCTTGTCCCAACCCTTGCGCGTGTAGTCGAGGGGATGCTGGACGCCGAAGCCGCGGATCGCCTCGTGCTTGCCGGGCGACGCCGTCCCCCACACCTCGGCTCCGTGGCGGCGGGCGATCTGCGTGGCGGCGATCCCGACGCCGCCGGCCGCGGCGTGGATGAGGACGCGGTCGCCCGCGCGGAGCGAGCCGTAGCCGACGAGCCCCGCCCACGCCGTCGCGTAGTTCACCGGGATCGCGGCGCCCTGCTCGAAGCTCAGCGCGTCCGGCAGCGGGACGACGTCCGCGGCGGGGACGACGACCTGCTCCGCGTACCCGCCGAACTGCGTGCCGGCCATGACGCGGTCACCGACGGCGACGCCCTCCACGCCGGCTCCGATCTCGGCGACCGTGCCGCTCACCTCGTAGCCGACGACGGCGGGCAGCGGGGGCGCATCCGGGTACAGGCCCATGCGGGCCATGAGGTCGGCGAAGTTCACGCCCGCCGCCTTCACGTCGATGCGGACCTGCCCGGCGGCGCACCGGGGCTCCGGCCGCTCCTGCACCTGGAGACAGTCGTACGACCCGGCGGACGTGATGACGATCGCGCGCATGCGCAGACCGTAACGCCGCGTCAGTCGGGGGTGCGGACGACGAGCACCGGACGCTCGCTGAGGTGCAGCAGGCGGGTCGGCGTCGCCCCGACGAGGACGCTCTTCAGCGGCCGCTCCCCGTAGGAGCCGACGATGATGTAGCGGGCGTCGACCTCCTCGGCGACCGCGACGAGGCCCTCGGCCGAATCGTCGCGACGGCAGTGCGTCTGCACGCTCACGCCGGCGGACCGCGCGTGATGCACGCCGTGCTCGAGCATCCGCTGCCCGCGCTCGGCGATGGCCTCGTCGAGGTCGTGGAGCTCGCCGCCGATCCGGGGCGCCGCGAAGGAGAACACGAGGTGGATGTCGGCCCCGCCCATGTCCTTCGCCAGGCGCATCGCCTCGTCGAGGGCGGCGCGCGCGCCCTCGGTCCCGTCGTGGCCGACGACGAGTGCCCCGCCCGACATCAGAAGAAGTCCTTGTCGGTGATGCGCGCGCCGAGCGCCGGGTCGACCGGCACCGGCCGCCGGCGGAAGAACTCGCCGTTGTTGCGCCACTGGGCGAGCATGAGGACGAGCCCGAGGACGATCATGAACACCGTGATCATCACCGGCGACCCGACCCCGAGGAGCGGCTTGGCGTAGCCGCCGTCCGTGGCCGAGTAGTCCTTCACCGCCTTGTAGAAGATGTAGGCGAGGATGCCCGAGCCGACGAGCGGGAGCACCGCGAGGAAGAGCAGGTTGCGTGCGCTCGACAGCAGGTGGTGACGGTAGAACCACGTGCACGCGATGCCCGTCATGCCGTAGTAGAAGGCGATCGTCATCGAGAGCGACGTGAACGCGTCGGCGATGAGGTTCTGGCTCGTGAGCTCGAGGAAGCCGAAGACGAGGATCGAGACGGCGCCCATCCAGATCGTCGAGTCCGACGGGGTCATGTAGCGCGAGTGGACCTTGCCGAAGCTGTCGGGGATCGCCTTCTTGCGCGCCATCGAGAGCGTCGACCGGGTCGCCGGGAGGATCGTCGTCTGCGTCGAGGCCGAGGCCGAGGTGAGCACCGCGATGATGAGGAGCTTGTCCCACGGCGAGCCGAGGACGCTCTTCGCGATCGGGGCGAAGACGTCGTCCTGGTTGTCGATGAGGCTCTGCGTCCCCCCGAACGCCTGTGCCGCGGCGGCGACGACGACGTAGATGCCGAGGAGGATGAAGGTCGAGAGGACCGCCGCCCGGCCCGAGGACTGCGCGCCGTTCTCGGTCTCCTCGTTGACGGAGACCGCCGAGTCCCAGCCCCAGTAGATGAAGATGGCGAGCAGGACGCCGCCGGCCATCGCGCTCGAGGAGGAGATGTCGAGCGGGTTGAACCACGTCCCCTGCGGCTTGATCGCGCCCTTCGGGTCCTGCGTGTAGACCTTCACGAGCGCGACCACGGAGAAGAGCAGGAGCGTGAGGAACTCCATGCCGAGGAGCAGCTGCTGCGTACGGGCCGACAGCTCGATGCCGATGAAGCAGATGGCCGTCATGACGACGATCCACCCGATGCCGATGAGCAGGATGACCGCGGTCGACGGGTTGCTGTAGCCGAAGAGGTCGCACGAGTAGATCGCGGCGATCGACGCGAGGCTCGGCATGACGAGGACGTCGGCGACGACGACGGCCCAGCCGGACATCCAGCCGATCCGGGGACCCATCGCGGTCGTCACCCAGCTGAACGTCGTGCCGCAGTCGGGGTCCGCGCGGTTGAGGTAGTTGTAGGCGGCGGCGATGCACCCCATCGGGATGAAGGCGATGAGGATGACGGCCGGCGCCTGCACGCCGATGCCCTGGATCGCGACGATGAAGCCGAGCGTCGCCGCGAGGGAGTAGCCGGGCGCCGTCGAGGCGACGGCGATGACGATCCCTGAGAGGTAGCTGATCGCGCCGGTCTTCAGGCCCTTGTCGCCGGCCGCGTCCCCCAGGCCCGTCGCCTGCGGTGCTGCTTCCACGCTCGCCACGTTCGGTGATGCCTCCGGGTCTCGCAAAGGACTGGAGGGGCGACCATACGGCGCTGGTCGGCCGTCGAACAGCGGCAGCCTGTCCTAGAAGGGCAGGCCGCCGTTGTCCAAAGCGGCGCGGCCGGCGCCGCCGGCCGTCAGCGGGTCAGCGGGTCAGCGGAACGTGACGGCACGGCCGTCGACGAAGCCGTCCGAGCCGATGAGCTCGTCGATGACGGCCTGCGGGACCGGGCCGTCGGTCGTGACGACCATGACGGCGACCTTGCCGCCGGCGCCGTCGTCCTCGCCCTCGACGTGGCCGACCGCGCACGAGTCGATGTTCACGCCGTGCTTCCCGAAGGCGGTCCCGACGCGGCCGATCATCCCCGGCTGGTCGGAGTAGCGGAAGAGCGCGATGTGGCTCGACAGCTGGAGGTTGAAGCGCTGGCCCCAGGCCTCGAGCAGGTGCGGGCGGGCCTGGCGGCCGACGACCGTGCCGACCACGCGGACACGCTGCTCGCCGGCGACGACGCTGACGCGGACGAGGTCGGTGAAGTCGCGGGCGCTCGTGCGCTTGGACTCGACGAGCTCGATGCCGCGCTCCTCGGCGGTGCTCAGCACGTTGACGGCGTTGAGCTCCTCCTCGGTCTTGCCGTCGAGGGCGCCGAGCAGCGCCTCGAGGCCGAGCGGGCGGGTGTCCCGCTCGGCGATGCGGCCGAACTCCTCGACCTCGACGGCGTCGAGCGACGTCCCCTCGACGAGCGCCATCGCGAGCTTGCCGAGCTGGCGGGTGAGCGGGAGGAACGGCCCGAGGACCTCGAGGTCCTCCGCGGCGACGGCGGGGACGTTGACGGCGCTCGTGACGCTGCCGCCGGTGAGGGCGGCGACGACCTGCTCGGCGGCCTGGAAGCCGGCGCGGTCGGTCGCCTCCGCCGTCGACGCGCCGAGGTGCGGCGTGACGATGACGTTCGGGAAGGCGAAGAGCGGCGACTCGGTCATCGGCTCGGTCCTGAAGACGTCGAGGGCGGCGCCGCCGACCTTGCCGGACTCGAGCGCGGCGACGAGGTCCTCCTCGACGACGAGCGGGCCGCGCGCGACATTGAGGATGCGCACGCCGTCGCGGCACTTCGCGAAGGCGGCGGCGTTGAGCCAGCCCTCGGTCTCCGGCGTCTTGGGCAGGTGGATCGTGATGAAGTCGGCGACGGCGTAGATGTCGTCGGAGGACTCGGCCTTCTCGACCCCGAGCTCCTTGTAGAGCTCCGCGCCGACGAACGGGTCGAACGCGATGATCTTCATGCCGAAGCCCTGCGCGCGCTGGGCGACGAGCTGGCCGATGCGACCGAAGCCGATGATGCCGAGCGTCTTGTCCATGACCTCGACGCCGCTGTACTTGCTGCGGTCCCAGCGGCCGGCGATGAGGCTCGCGTGGGCCTGCGGGATGTTGCGGGCGAGCGCGAGCAGCAGCGCGACGGTGTGCTCGGCGGCGGTGACGACGTTCGACTGCGGTGCGTTGGCGACGATGATGCCGCGCCTCGTCGCCGCGGGGACGTCGACGTTGTCGACGCCGACGCCGGCACGGCCGATGGCCTTGAGGTTCGTCGCGTGCTGGAGCAGCTCGGCGGTGAGCTTGGACGCGCTGCGGATCAGGATGCCGTCGTAGGCGCCGATCTCGGTCGCGAGCTCGCCGTCGGCCCAGTCGGTCTTGACGTCGACGTCGAAGTGCTCCTTGAGCAGGTCGATGCCGGAGGCGCCGATGTTCTCGGCGACGAGGACCTTGGTCATGCCTTCACCTCGGTGTTGATGTTGGCGACCACGTGATCGATGCAGGCGGTCAGGGCTTTGATGTCCTCCGGATCCACGGCCGGGAACATCGCGATGCGCAGCTGGTTGCGGCCGAGCTTGCGGTACGGCTCGGTGTCGACGATGCCGTTCGCGCGGAGCGTCCTGGCGACGGCGGCCGCGTCGACGGCGTCGTCGAAGTCGATCGTGCCGACGACGAGGCTGCGCTGCGCGGGGTCGGTGACGAACGGGGTCGCGTACTCGCTCGCCTCGGCCCAGCCGTAGAGGGCGTCGCTCGAGGCGGTCGTCCGTCCGACGGCGAAGTCCAGGCCGCCGTTCTCGTTCATCCACTTCACCTGCTCGTTGAGGAGGAAGAGGGTCGCGAGCGCGGGCGTGTTGTACGTCTGGTTCTTCAGGCTGTTGTCGAGCGCCGTCGTGAGGCTGAGGAAGTCGGGGATCCAGCGGTCCGACGCGCCGATCTTCGCGATGCGCTCCTGCGCGGCGGGGCTGAGCAGCGCGAGCCACAGGCCGCCGTCGCTCGCGAAGCACTTCTGCGGGGCGAAGTAGTAGGCGTCGGCCTGGCTCGCGTCGAGCGGGAGGCCGCCGGCACCGGACGTCGCGTCGATGAGGACGAGCTGGTCCGACGTCGTGCCGGCCGGGCGCGTGACCGGGACCATGACGCCGGTCGAGGTCTCGTTGTGGGCCCAGGCGACGACGTCCACGTCGGGGTCGGTGACGGGCGCCGGCGCGCTGCCGGGCTCGGCCTCGACGAGGATCGGGTCCTCGAGGAAGGGCGCGCCCTTCGCGCAGCTCGAGAACTTCTTGGAGAACTCGCCGAAGGTCAGGTGGAGCGAGCGGCGCTCGATGAGGCCGAAGACGGCGGCGTCCCAGAAGGCGGTCGCGCCGCCGTTGCCGAGCGCGACGGTGTAGCCGTCCGGGAGGGTGAAGAGGTTCGCGAGGCCGTCGCGGACCTCGCCGACCAGGTTCTTCACGGGCGCCTGGCGGTGGCTCGTGCCCATGACGGCGGCGCCGTGGGCGGCCAGCGCGTCCAGGTGCGCCTGGCTGACCTTCGAAGGGCCGCAACCGAAGCGGCCGTCGGCGGGCTTGAGGTCGTCCGGGATCTGCAGGGTGTCGGTGCTCGGCGCCACGTTGGCCTCCTGTGGAGGTCGGGAACAGGGTGGTGCCCAGGCGCGCGGCGGTGGTGGTCACGACGCCCTCGCTCCCCGGTGGTGACCCACCTGACAACGCCAGTCGCGAAGGCCCCGCCGAGGATAGCGGAGAGGTTGTGCCGGGACTGTTCCGGAGCTGTGACGACGCTCGCGCGGTCGGCCGTCCCCGGCGTGGGCACCTGCACCATCGACCCATGTCACGCGCCGAGAGTGGTTCAGCTTCCCGAGGGGAGAACTCCAGCGTCGCTCGGCGACGGAAGGCGTTGGCAGCGCTGGCGGAGCGCCAGTTCGGCGTCGTCTCGTGGTCCGAGCTGCGGGCGCTCGGCTTCGGGCCGAGCACGGCCTCGAGGATGGTCTGCGACGGCACGCTCGTCCCCGTCACCCACGGCGTCTATGCCGTCGGCCATCGCCACCTGACCAACGAGGGTTGGTGGAGTGTGGCGGTCCGCGTGGGCGGCGAGGGAACGCTCCTCTCCCACCGCGCTGCGACGGCCGCGCGCGGTCTGCTGCGGGCGGTGTCGACGACGGACATCATCGTCACGCGGCAGCAGGGCGCGGCCCTGAACTTCATCCGGCCGCACCGCTGCAAGGTCGATCCGATCGACCGTGACGAGGTCCACGGCCTTCCGGTCACGAGCCTGGCACGGACGCTCCTGGACCTTGCGGGCAGCGAGCCGCGCCGCCTGGTCGAGGCGCTCGAGCAGTCCCTCATCCTCCAGGTCTATGACCACCGAGACGTCCTCGACATCCTCGACCGCTGTAGGGGACACCGCGGCGCGGCGCGACTGCGCGCCGCGGTCGCCGTCCTGCCGGACGAGCCCGCGTCGTTCCGCTCACGCAAGGAGCGGCAGGCGCGTGACCTCATCGTCGGTGCCGGACTGCCTGCACCGGTCGTGAACCAGTGGTTCGCCATCGGTGCGGGCGGCGGACACGAGCTCGACCTCTACTGGCCGCGACTCGGGAAGAACGCCGAGACCGACGGGCCCCACCACGACCTCCCCTGGCAACGGGCGAAGGACCGGCGGCGCGACGCCGAGCTCCGCGCCCGCGGCGTCGTGGTGCAGCGCCACCGGGTGGAGGTTCTCGACGACGCGCCGGCCCGCTTTCTCGCCGAGATCGCGACGTTCCTCGGTGAGTGTGGCTGAGGTTCGCGTCACGCGAACCTGAGCCACACTCGGCTCGGCGGTCATGGGGGTGGCGGGCGCCGGAGCGCCCGCGGGCGGGGCTCAGCCCTGGGCGAAGCCCGAGTCGTCGATCCAGTCCATCATCTTGCGCAGGTCCTTGCCGGTCGTCTCGATCGGCATCGCGGCCTGCTCGGCGCGCATGCGCTTGAAGTTCTCCTGGCCGGCGCGGTTCTCCGCGATCCACTCGCGGGCGAAGTCGCCGTCCTGGATCTCCTTGAGGATGTTCTTCATCTCGGCGCGCGTGTCGTCGGTGATGACGCGCTTGCCGCGGCTGTAGTCGCCGTACTCGGCCGTGTTGGAGATCGAGTAGCGCATCCCCGCGAGGCCCTTCTCGTACATGAGGTCGACGATGAGCTTCAGCTCGTGGAGGCACTCGAAGTACGCCATCTGCGGGTCGTAGCCCGCCTCGACGAGCGTGTCGAAGCCGGCCTGGACGAGCTCGGACGCGCCGCCGCACAGCACGGCCTGCTCGCCGAAGAGGTCGGTCTCGGTCTCGTCCTTGAAGGTCGTCTCGAAGACGCCGCCGCGCGTGCAGCCGATGCCCTTGGCGTACGCGAGGGTCAAGTCCTTCGCGTGGCCGGTCGCGTCCTGGTGGATCGCGATGAGGCCGGGGACGCCGGAGCCCTCGAGGTACTGGCGGCGGACGAGGTGGCCCGGGCCCTTCGGCGCGGCGAGCGCGACGTCGACGCCGGCGGGCGGCTCGACCTCGCCGTAGAGGACCGAGAAGCCGTGGCCGAAGAGGAGCAGGTTGCCCTCGGCGATGCCGTCGCGGACCTCGTCCTCCCACACCTGGCGGTGCAGCTCGTCGGGGACGAGCATCATCACGACGTCACCCTGCGACGCAGCCTCGGCGATCGGGAGGACCGTGAGGCCCGCGTCCTTCGCCTTCTGCACCGAGGAGGAGTCATCGCGCAGGCCTACGACGACGTTCACGCCGGAGTCCTTCAGGTTCTGGGCGTGGGCGTGGCCCTGCGACCCGAAGCCGATGATCGCGACGGTCTTGCCGTCGAGGAGGGTGAGGTCTGCGTCGTTGTCGTAGTACATGGGGCGCGGACGATACCGACGGAGGCCGGGCCGCCGCGTCCTCGCGCGCTCAGGCGGTCGCGACGGCCACGAGCGTCCGGCCCGGCACCGCGACCGCGCCGTCCTCGGCCGTGAACGTCGCGAGCCGCGCGTCGAACGCGTCCCGCAGCCGGTAGTGGTCCGCGGGCGCAAGGTCCTTCGTGAGGCCGGCGAGCGTCGGCGACAGGTCGCGCTGGTGCTCCCAGGCGGCGTCGACGTCCGGGAACGTGAAGGTCAGGTCGACGGCGTCGACCGCGATGTCGGCGAAGCCCGCGGTGGCGAGGATGTCGAAGAGCTCCTGACGGTCGGCGAGCGCGAACGGCCCGGGCCGGCCGGGCGGCGTCGGCTTCGCGAACCCGAGCTCGACCGAGATCGCGCTCGGCGTCGCGAGCAGCGGGTTGACCTCACGGACGTCCCACACCGCCAGCGCCACGCGCCCCTCGGGGCGCAGCACGCGCCGCGTCTCGCGCAGCGCCGTCTCCGGATCGGCGAGCAGCATGTAGCCCCAGCGGCAGAGGACGCCGTCGACCGTCGCCGTCTCGAGGTCGATCCACTCGGCCTCCATCGGCCGGGCCTCGACGACGTCGCTCAGGCCGAGCTCCGCCGCCCGCGCCCGCGCGACCTCGACCATCGCCTCGGCGCCGTCGGTGCAGATGAGCCTCCCGCCCGGCGCGACGAGCTCGGCGGCGAGCAGGCCCGTGTCGCCCGGGCCGGCGGCGAGCTCGAGGACGGTCTGCCCCGGCTGCGGCGCGATCGCGTCGATCATCCAGCGCGACACCGGCGCGGCCGCCGCCTGGAATGCCTCGCGGCGGGCGCCCCACCCGGCGGCGCCCTTCTCCCATTGCGTCCGGGACGCCGTCCGGAACGCGGCGACGTCCTCCTCGAGCCCCATCGGGGCTACTTGAGCCGGAAGCGGACGACCACGGGCGAGGACGGGACCCCGATGCCGTCGATCGCCACGACCGAGAGTTCGTAGAGGCCGGGCTTGACCTTCAGCGTCTTCTTCAGCCGGTAGCTGAACCGCCCGGTCTTGAACACGACCGGGAAGTACCGGGGCTTCTTGCAGCTCGCGCTCTTGAAGGTCGTCCTCCCGTCGAGGTACACGCAGGCCTTCGGGTTCTTCGGGGCCCTGGCCGTGCCGATCGCGAGGCGGCGGATCGAGATCTGGACGCCCTTGATGCCCGACTGGTCGGTCGCGGTGCCGGTGAAGGCGACCTTGCCGACGAGCACCGGGTCGAGCACGCGCTTGATCCTCCTCCCGATCTTCTCGTTCGCCGTGATCGCGTACTTGCCGTTGCGGCTCGGGGTCGTGACCGTGACGACCGGGGGCGTGCCCTCGGCGACCGCGACCGTCGGGATCGTCACCGTCGTGCTCTGGGCCCCCGACGTGTCGTAGACCGTGAGCGACCCGTTGTAGAGCCCCGGCTGCGCGAAGACGTGCGTCGTCGTGGGCGTCGTCGTCTCGACGACCACGCCGTCGCCGAAGATCCAGTGGTACTTCGCGACACCGCCGCCGTCGGGGTCGGAGGACTTCGAGCCGTCGTAGGTGACGGCCGTGCCCGTGATCGTCCTGTTCGTCGACGTGCTCACCGCGGCGACCGGCGGCCGGTTGACGAACTCGTCGGCGCCGAGGTCCGTCGCCGGGCCGACCTGGCGGGGCTGCCCGTCGATGTCGGTCTGGCTCTCGGAGGCGATCGCCGCGCCGCCGGTGTCGATGACCGCCGCCGAGCCGCGCAGGTGGATGTTCTGCTTCGCGACGTTCACGAACAGCGCCGCGTCCGTGTTGTTCGAGGTGCCGGAGGTGACGATGGTCGCGTTGCCGCTGTTCGCGCTCTTCGCGACGGTCGACGTGTCGGACTGGGTGATCGTGACCTTGGCGGTGTTCGGCACGCCCGTCAGCGGGAGGAGCGGGACCGGGAGCGCCGGCGTGAAGCTGTCGACGGTGCCGGCGCTCGCGCCGTGGACGATCGAGCGGTCGAGGGTCAGCGCCATGTTGCCGACCGCGGTCTGCCCGCCGGCCGCGGCGTTGACGACGAACGGGTACTTCGCGCCCTGGATCGTGACGTGCGTCCCGACGACCGTGATGTTGCCGGGCGAGTCCATGCCCGAGATCGAGCCGGGCGTCGAGAACATGTGGATGCCGGAGCCGCTCGTGGCGCCGCCGAGCAGGACCGACGTGTCGAGGTTGACCGTCTTCGCGGCCGACGTCGCCGCGCTCGAGACGCTCAGCGCGTCCCCGGCCGGGTTGCCCGCGACGAGGGAGCTGCGGGTGATCGTGTTGAGGACCGGCGTGCCGGTCGTGTCGGCGCCGGTGATCGAGACGGCGGGGCCCTGGTTCGCGCCCGAGAGGACGAGGCTGTCGTTCATCGCGATCGACGAGGACGGGTTGCCGACGACGGCGGCCGCCGTCTGGCCGGTCGCGCCGGCGGGACCGTTGACGATCGTCACGCGGTCGAGCTTGTTCGTGCCGCCGCCGACGGTCGGATCCACCTTGTAGGCGCCGGTGTCCGTGCCGCCGGCCGCGAGGCGGACGATGGCGGTGTTCTTCACCGTCGTGTCACGCCCGTTCACGAGGATGCCGGGGCCGGCGTTCGCGGCCGGGGTGATGGTCAGTCCGTCGACGACGTCGCCGCCGGCGAGCGTCAGCGTCGGGTCGCCGCTCGTCGTGCTCGCGGTCGTGATCGTCGTCGACCCCGCGGTGCCCTGGATGAGGACGTTCGCCTTCGTCAGGACGACCTTGGCGGGCTCCGAGTAGGTGCCCGGCCTGACGATGATCGTGTCGCCCGCCGCGACCGCCGCGACCGCGGCCGTGAGCGTCTTGCACGTGTGGCCGGCGTCGCAGCCCGCGGCGGCCGCGCCGTCCACCGTGTACGTGGTGGCAGCCTGCGCAGCGGCCGGTGCGAGCACCCCCGCCGCGGCCGTGGCGAGGGTCAAGATGGTCACCCGTCGAGGCATCCGCGCATCCTAGACGGACCATGGGACGGTGGTGCCGGGTCCTCGTCGGTGCTCCTAGGTGAGGGAGCGGCGCAGGAGCTTCCCGGACGCCGTCCTCGGCAAGTCGTCCACGAAGCGGACCTCCTTCGGCACCTTGAACCGCGCGAGACGCGCCGCGCAGTGGGCGCGCAGCTCGTCCGGCGTCACCTCGGAGCCGGGCCGGAGGATGACCCGCGCGTGGACCGCCTCCCCCCACTCCGGGTCCGGCCGCCCGAGGACCGCGGCGTGCGCGACGGCGGGGTGCTCGGCGAGCGCCGCCTCGACCTCGGCCGGGGCGATGTTCTCGCCACCGCTCACGATGGTGTCCGCCTTGCGGCCGACGATGGTGAGCCGCCCCTCCGCATCGAGCCGCCCGAGGTCCCCCGTCGCGAGCCAGCGCGCCGGGTCGGTGCCGTTGACGGTCAGGCCGCGCACCTGGATCCCGCCATCGGCCTCGACCCGCACGCGCGTGCAGAAGAGCGGGGTCCCCGCGTCCGGCCGCACGTCGCCCGGACGCTGGGTCGTCACCTGGGAGCACGCCTCCGTCAGGCCGTAGGTCTGCGAGACCGGGACGCCGGCGGCGGCCGCGCGGCGCATGATCTCGGGCGGGACCGGCCCGCCGCCGACGAGGGCGCAGCGCAGGGCCGGGGGGTCCTGCAGCCCCGCGTCGAGGAGCCGGGCGAGGGTCGTCGAGACGACCGAGACGATCGTGATGTCGTCCTCCATGAGCGCCGCGAGCGCCCGCTCGGTGTCCCAGCGCTCGTGGATGACCGCGGTCCCGCCGGTGATCGCCGAGCGGATGAGGATCGAGAGGCCGCCGACGTGGCTCAGCGGCAGGGTGCAGAGCCAGCGCTCGGGGCCAGGCGACCGCAGGGCGCTCGCGCCGCCGAGCGCGCTCCACAGCCAGTTGCCGAACGTGAGCCCGACGGGCTTCGGCGTGCCGCTCGTCCCGCTCGTCTGGATGACCGCGGCGGGCGCGTCGAGGTCATGGGTGAGGACCGGGGCGAAGCGGCCCGATGCGGTCGACGGGTCGCCGGCGGGCAGCTCGCCCAGGACGTGGTCGGCGGCGGGCCGCTCGGCCTCGGTGAGGCGCAGGTCGTGCGGGACCGCGACCGCGCCGCGGCGCCAGACGGCGTGCAGCGCGACGGCGAAGTCCTCACCGGGCGGGAGCGCGATCGCGACACGATCGCCCGCGAGGACCCCGTCGAGGCCGGCGGCCGCGCGCCGCGCGGCCCGCTCCAGCTCGGCGTAGGTGAGCGCGCCGACGGCCGGCCGGTCCGGATGGGCCGCCGCCGCGCGGGGAAGCCAGGCGTCGATGAGCACGCCGCTCAAAGTAGCCTGCGTCCCATGTCTGTGACCTGGACGCCGGCCGGCGAGTACGAGGACATCCGCTACGAGATCAGCGAGGACGGGATCGCGAAGGTGACGATCAACCGCCCCGAGGTCCGCAACGCGTTCCGTCCCCAAACCCTCATCGAGGTCTCCCACGCCTTCGAGGCGGCCCGGGAGGACGTCGACGTCGGCGTCATCATCCTCACCGGCGAGGGGCCGCTGGCGTTCTGCTCCGGCGGGGACCAGAACGTCCGCGGCGACACGGGCTACCTGACCGACCCGACCGCCTCGGGCCGCGCCGCGGTCGGGCGCTTCCACGTCACCGACCTCCAGGTCCAGATGCGGCGCCTGCCGAAGCCGGTCATCGCGATGGTCGCGGGCTACGCGGTCGGCGGCGGCCACGTCCTGCACCTCTGCTGCGACCTGACGATCGCCGCGGACAACGCGCGCTTCGGGCAGACCGGCCCCCGCGTCGGCTCGTGGGACGGCGGTTTCGGCGCGTCGCTCCTCGCCGACCTCATCGGGACGAAGAAGGCCAAGGAGGTCTGGATGCTCTGCCGTCAGTACGACGCGCAGGAGGCCCTCCGGATGGGGCTCATCAACACCGTCGTCCCGCTCGAGCAGCTCGAGGAGGAGACGGTGAAGTGGTGCCGCGAGATGCTCGCCCTCTCCCCCTTCGCCCTGCGCCTCGTGAAGTCGAGCTTCAACGCGCACGAGGACGGCTACGCGGGCATCCAGCAGCTCGCCCACGACGCGAACCTCCTCTTCTACGGGAACGAGGAGGCGCAGGAGGGCCGCAACGCCTACCGCGAGAAGCGCAAGCCCGACTTCGGCAAGTTCCCGCGACGGGCCTAGGGCGCGCGGATGGTGAAGATCTGGCTCATGGCCGCGCGGGTGCGGACGCTCCCCGCGGCCATCGCCCCCGTGCTCGTCGGCACCGCGATCGCGCAGGCGCTGGACGACCGCTTCGACGTCTTCCGGTTCCTCGCCGCGCTGCTCGGCGCGCTCTTCATCCAGGTCGGGACGAACCTCTCCAACGACTACTCGGACGCACGCCGCGGCGCGGACACCGAGGACCGCCTCGGGCCGGTACGGGTGACCGCCGGCGGCCTCGTCCCGCCGTCCCAGGTCCTCCTCGCCACCTACATCACGTTCGGCCTGGCCGTGCTCTGCGGCGTCTACCTCGTCGCGACCGCCGGCTACGAGCTGCTCATCGTCGGCGTGCTCTCGATCGCCGCGGGCGTCCTCTACACGGGCGGCCCGCGCCCCTACGGCTACGAAGGCCTCGGCGAGGTCTTCGTCTTCATCTTCTTCGGCCTCGCCGCCGTCGCCGGGTCGACGTTCGCGCAGATCGAGCGCTGGCCGTGGGAGGCGCTCGCGTACGCGGTGCCGGTCGGCCTGCTCGCGAGCGCGATCCTCGTCGTGAACAACGTCCGCGACATGGACACCGACCGCCGCGTGGGCAAGCGGACGCTCGCGGTGCGGCTCGGGCGCGCGAAGACCCGGCGGATGTACGCCGTCATGGTCTACGGCGCCTTCCTCACCGCGCTCATCCCGTGGGTCTTCGGCCCGCTCAGCGCGTGGACGGCGCTCTGCCTCCTCGCGATCCCGCTCGCGGCGAAGCTCGTCCGGACGGTCAGCGGCCACACCGACGGCCCGACGCTCAACGGCGCGCTCGCGGGGACCGGCCAGCTGCAGCTCGTGTTCTGCGTGCTGTTGTCCGCGGGCATCCTGCTCACGTGAGGCAGCGGGCCGCGCGGCCCGCATAGACTCGCCTCAGCCGTGCCGACCGTCGCGCTCCACCACGAGACCGTCCGCCTGAAGACGCCGCTCGTGACGGCCTTCGGGGACGTCCGCGAGCGCGACCTGCTCCTCTTCGAACTCACCGGCGCCGACGGCGTCACCGGGCGCGGCGAGTGCGCGCCGCTCACCGCCTATGACGGCGTCCCGCTCGAGGTCGCCGTCGAGGCGCTCGCCGTCTACGCGTCGATCCTCCAGGGCTTCGACGACGACACGCCCGGGATGCGGATGCTCGACGCCTGCCGGGACGCCGCGGACATCCCGGTCGCGCTCGCCGCCGTCGACCTCGCGCTGTGGGACCGCGCGGGCCGGCGGGCGGGCCGGTCCGTCGCCTCGCTCATCACCGACGACGCCCTCGACGCCGTGCCGGTCAACGCGACGATCGGCGCCCACGACCGCGCCGGGGCGGCCACCGCCGCAGCGGCGGCCCGCGACGCCGGGTACGGCTGCATCAAGCTCAAGGTCGGTGTCGGGGACGACGCCGGCCGCGTCGCCGCGGTCCGCGCCGCCGCGGGCCCGGAGATGCTGCTCCGCCTGGACGCCAACGGCGCCTGGGACGTCGAGCAGGCGGTTGCCACGATCGACGCGCTCTCCCCCGCCGGCCTCGAGCTCGTCGAGGAGCCCGTCCACGGGGTCGAGGGGCTGCGCGCCGTCCGGGAGCGGGTCGCCGTGCGCATCGCGATGGACGAGACCGCCGAGGACATCGGTGCCCTCATCGCCGGCGGCGCCGACGCCGTCTGCCTGAAGATCTCCCGTTGCGGCGGGATCTCCGGCCTGCTCGCCCAGGCCGCGCTCGTCCAGCAGGGCGGCGCCGAGGTCTACCTCGCGTCGACGTTCGACGGGCCGCTCGGGATCGCCGCCGCGGTGCACGTCGCCGCCGCGCTGCGGGTCCAGGCCGCCTGCGGGCTCGCCACGCTCGAGCACCTCGACCTCGACGTCCCGCCCGAGCTCGCCGTCCGCGCGGGGTCGATCCGCGTGCCGACCGGCGGCGGCCTGCTCGGCGAGCTCTGAGGTCGGCGGAAAGACACTTGCGCCGCGGCGCCCGCCGGGAGGACGATGCGCGGGAGAGGTCCGGGCGCCGGATCCGGGCCGCCGACCCAAGGAGCTGCAGATGGCTGAGCGGACGCTGTTCATCGGCTGGGGCACTCCGGTCCCCGGGCGCGAGGACCGGGCGCTGGAGGTCTTCGACGACGCGATCGGCATCCTCGGCCGGGCCGAGCAGGACGGCCGGATCGTCGGGTTCGACGTCGTCCTCCTGGACCCGAACCGGGACCTGAACGGCTACATCCAGGTGGCGGGGACCGTCGAGCAGATCGCGGCGCTCCGTGCCCACCCCGAGTTCGTCCGCAACACCGCGGACGCCCAGCTCGCGGTGGCCGACGTCCGCCACGTCGAGGGCTGGGCGGGCGCCGGGGTGAACCGCAAGATGGCGACCTACCGCGAGGCGCTCGGCGAGGTCGCCGGCGACCCGCTGCGGGAGGTCCCGCACTACGCCTGAGCACCGGGGTCAGGGGGCGCCGGGTACGGCGACCGCGGTGGCGAGGACACCCGCCACCGCCCCGGGCACCTCGCGGGGCAGGCCGTGTCCGGCGCCGGGGACGACGGTGAGCGTCGCGGCCGGCAGCGCGGCCGCGAGGCGCTCCCCGAGGGCGCGGAACTTCGCGTCGCGCTCCCCGACGACGACGTGGGCGGGCATCGTCAGCTCGCCGAGCCGGTCCCACAGCGGCGTCATCTCGCCGGTCCCGATGCCGCGCAGCGACGCGGCGAGTCCCTCCGGCGTGGAGCGGGCGATGTCGGCGCGCTGGGCGGCCCGGGCGTGCGGCGGGTCCTGCGCGAAGAGCGGCTGCGTCGTCCACTCGACGGCGAACGGCGCCAGGCCGTCGCGCTGGATCCGGAGGGCGAGCGCGGTGTCGGCGTCGCGGCGGGCGGCGCGGTCCTGCTCGGCGTCCAGGCCCGCCGTCGTCGCGACGAGGACGAGGCCGGCGACCCGCTCGGGGGCCGCGAGCGCCACGTGGAGCGCGACCCGGCCGCCGAGCGAGTAGCCCCCGAGGACAAAGCGCGGCGGCGCCTCGCCGAGGACGTCCCGCGTGCAGGCCGCGAAGCTCACCGGGCGCGCGCCCGCGCGCGTGCCGTGGCCGCGGAGGTCCGGGGTGCGGACGTCGAGGCCCGGCGCCAGGCCGGCGCGCACGCCGTCCCACATCGCGCCGGTCCCGGCGAACCCGTGCAGCAGGACGAGCGGAGCGGGCGCGTCGGCGGTGCTCGGGGTGGCCACGGTCCACATCATCGCGCGTATACCGTGCGAGCCGCATGAGCACGAAGAGCTTCGGCCAGGGGGCTCGCGTCCCGTCCACGTGGTCAACGACCCGGAAGGTTCCCCGATGAGCGAGACCGTCGACCAGTACCTCCTGCTCCGTGCCCTCGTGGACGAGCTGTCGCGCTGCGGGCTCGCGGGCGCCTGCACCTCGCCGGGGTCCCGGTCGACCCCGCTCGTGCTGACGCTGGCGCGCCACCCGGGCGTCCCGACGTGGTCGCACGTCGACGAGCGCTGCGCCGCCTTCTTCGCGCTCGGCGTCGCGAAGGCGACCGGCCGCCCGGCCGCGCTCGCGTGCACCTCCGGGACGGCGGCGGCGAACTACCTGCCGGCGATCATCGAGGCGCGCGAGTCGCGCGTCCCCCTCGTCGTCCTGACGACCGACCGGCCGCCGGAGCTGCGGGACGTCGGGGCCGGCCAGACGATCGACCAGGTGAAGCTCTACGGGGACGTCGTGAAGTGGTTCGTCGAGGTCGGGACGCACCCCGCGACCCCGGAGCGGCTGCGGTGGATCCGGCAGCTCGCGTGCCGGGCGATGTGGACCGCGATCGACGGACGGCCCGGCGTCGTGCACCTGAACCTGCCGCTCCGCGAGCCGCTCGTGCTCACCGAGGAGCTGCCGGACGAGGGGAGCGTCGGCGGCGGCGGCCGGCCCGACGGGCGGCCGTGGGTCTCGCGGCCGGCGGCCCCGACCGGCGCCGCCGAGGCGGCCGACGCGCTGCGCCCGATCGTCGCCGCGGCCGAGCGGGGCGTCGTCGTCGCCGGGCGCGACGAGCGCGGCGGCCGCACGGGCGGCCGGGCGGTCGCGGCCTTCGCGGAGGCGATCGGCTGGCCGCTGCTCGCCGATCCGCTGTCGGGGGCGCGGGCCGGGTCGGCGGCGATCGCCCACTGGGACCTCATGCTCCGGCACGCGGGGTTCGCCGACGCCACGGTGCCGGACGTCGTCCTGCGGGTCGGGGACCTGCCGACGTCCAAGCCGCTGCGGGCGTGGCTCGCGCGCGAGGAGATCGGCGTCCAGGTGGCGCTCGACCCCGAGGGTGCCTGGCAGGACCCGTCGGCGCGCCTCGACCTGCGGCTGCCGTACGCGACGGCGCCCGCCCTGGGCGCCGCCGTCGCGGCGGGGCTGCCGCGCGGGCCGGAGGCCTGGCTCGACGCCTGGCGGGCCGCCGACGCGCGGACCGCGAACGCGATCGTCACGGCGGCGGGCGAGGACCTGACGGAGATCCGTGTCGCCGCCGAGCTCGGGGCCCGGCTCCCCGCCTCGGCGACGCTCTTCGTCGCCGCGTCGATGCCGATCCGGGACGTCGAGAGCTTCTTCGGCGTGCGCGACGACGGGCCGCGGGTGCTCGCCAACCGCGGCGCGAACGGGATCGACGGGACGACGTCGACGGCCTTCGGGGTCGCGGCGGGCTCGCCGGGTCCCGTCGTCCTGCTGCTCGGCGACGTGACGCTCGCGCACGACCTCGGCGGCCTGCTCGCCGCCCACCGGCTGCGGCTCCCGCTGACGATCGTCCTCATCGACAACGGCGGCGGCGGGATCTTCGACTTCCTCCCGGTCGCCTCGCAGCGCGATGCCTTCGAGGAGCATGTCGCCACGCCGACGGGCCTGGACCCGGCCGACGTCGCGACGCTCTTCGGGCTCGACCACCGGCTCGTGCGGGACGTCGGGGAGCTGCGGGCCGCGGTGGACCACGGCCTCGCGTCCGACGGGGTGACGCTCGTGGAGGTCCGGTCGGACCGGGCGGCTAACGTGCGGCTGCACCGCCGGGTGACCGAGGCGGTGCAGGCCGAGCTTTCCGGGGGCTGACCTCAGGCGGGGCGGACGCGCACGGCGCTGCCGTAGGCGCAGATCTCGGCGCCCATGCCCTCGTACTCGTTCGTCTGGAAGCGGAAGGCGAGCACGGCGTTCGCGCCCTTCGCGATCGCCTCCTCGCCGAGCCGCGCGAGCGCCTCCTGCCGGCTGTCGTGGAGCATCTTCGTGATGCCCTTCAGCTCCCCGCCGACGAGCGACTTCAGGCCGGCGCCGATGTTCGAGCCGATGTTGCGGGAGCGGACGGTGAGGCCGAAGACCTCGCCGAACACCTCCTCGACGACGTACCCGGGGATGTCGTTCGTCGTGACGATCTGCATGGGCGGAGCCTAGAGGGCGGGGCCGCCGCCGCTGCGGCTAACGTGCGCGCCGATGCCCGGCCCACCCGACGACGGCCAGTTCCGCCTGCTCGACGTCCCGGCCGACGCCGGCCCCGCCGCCGAGCCGGCCGGCGAGGTCCGGGTGCGGCGGCTCTCCTCGAAGGGCATCGCCCCCGGCGACATCGTCGAGGTCGACAAGCGCGGGCGCCGCTTCCACGCGGTCGTCGTCGCGATCGACCAGCGCGAGTCCGGGCGCTTCGACCTCGAGTGGCGTCCGCTGCAGCGCGGGGTCACGCACCGGACCGGCACCGTGCGCGACGTCGTCGCGGTGTGGCGCCGGGCCGTCTGACCGCTCCGGGCGTCACGCATCCGGCCGCGTCATCCGTCCGAGCTCGATGCGAACATACGTTCGTGCGATGGGAGAACCTGACGACCGGGGCCGACGAGGGGACGCGCCTCCCCGGCTACCGCGACGCCGCGACCGTGCGGACCTTCGACGCCCCGGAGGCGCTGAGGACCCGCTTCTACGAGGTCCGCGCGAAGTCCGTCCTCAACCGCGTGCCCGAGCGCTCGCGCATGCCCTTCCGGTGGACGATCAACCCGTACCGGGGCTGCAGCCATGCGTGCACGTACTGCATGGGTCCGGACACGCCAGTGCTTATGGCCGACGGACGGCACCGGCGGATCGCGGATCTCCGCGCCGGCGATCGCATCTACGGCACCGAGCGACGCGGCGTCTACCGTCGCTTCGTCCGCACCGAGGTCCTCGCGAAATGGAACACCACCAAGCCCGCGTACCGGATCGAACTCGCCGACGGCACGACCCTGACCGCCAGCGGTGACCACCGCTTTCTCACCGATCGAGGCTGGAAGCACGTGACCGCGGCCGGGGTAGGCGAGAAGACGCGGCCGTACCTCACGTCGAACAACCGGCTCATCGGTTCGGGCGCATTCGCCGATCCGCCGCGTGAGAGCGCCGGATACCGGACCGGATACCTGTGCGGAATCATTCGCGGGGACGGCACCATCGGTCATCGCCCCTACCACCGACGCAATGGGCGCCCGTGGACTCACCACCTGTTCCGTCTGGCGCTCATCGACGAGGAAGCGCTCCTCCGTGTGCAGCGATACCTCATCGAAGACGTGGGCAGGCTCCCACTGCGCGTCTTTGCATCGGCGGGGCAGCCGGCGCAGATGATCCGAACGCAGTCCGGGCCCAGCGTCGCCCGGATCGAGGACCGGATCGCATGGCCCGAGTTCCCTGACGACGATTGGCGGAAGGGATTTCTGGCCGGGATCTTCGACGCCGAGGGACACCGCGGCGGCTCTGTCCTGCGCATTTCGAACAGCGACCCCGAGATCCTGCGGTGGACGATGGAGTGCTGCCGTCGCTTCGGGTTCGATGCCGTCCTCGAAGGTGCGCGGCCGAGTGGCGTGCGTACGGTCCGGCTCCGCGGCGGCCTCTCCGAGCACCTGCGGTTCATCCACCTCGTTGACCCGGCCATCAGGCGCAAGTGCTCCATCGACGGGCAGGCGGTTAAGACGACCGCCGATCTCGGCGTCGTCAGCGTCACGGCTCTGGGGACGCAGCGCCTCTGCGACATCACCACCAGCACCGGGGACTTCATCGCCAACGGGGTCGTCAGCCACAACTGCTTCGCGAGGCCGACCCACACATTCCTCGGCTTCGACGCAGGCCAGGATTTCGAGCGGGAGATCGTCGTGAAGGTCAACACGCCCGAGGTGTTGCGGGCGGAGCTCGCGCGACCGTCGTGGCGGGGCGAGCACGTCGCGCTCGGGACGAACACCGACCCGTACCAGTGGGTCGAGGGGCGCTATCGGCTCATGCGCGGGGTCTGGGAGGCGCTCCGCGACGCCGCGAACCCGTGCTCGGTGCTGACGAAGTCGCCGCTGCTGCTCCGCGACCTCGACCTTCTGCTCGAGGTCGCTGCGGTGACTGACGTCAGCGCGGCGCTGAGCGTCCCGACGATCGACGAGCGGGCGTGGCGGGCGACCGAGCCGCACACCCCGAACCCGCGGGCCCGGCTGGAGGCGGTGGCCGAGCTGAACCGGGCCGGCATCCCGACGAGCGTCCTCGTGGCGCCGCTGATGCCGGGGATCAACGACGACCCACGGCAGGTCGAGGAGATCCTCACGCTCGCGGCCGCGGCGGGCGCGACGAACATCGGCGGCGTCGCGCTGCACCTGCGCGGCGAGGTGCGTGGCGTCTTCATGGACTGGCTGCGCTCCGAGCGCCCCGACCTCGTGGCACTGTACGAGGAGCTCTACGAGCGCGGGGCGTACGCGCCGGAGCGCGAGCGGGTCCGGCTCGCGCGGCTGATCGCCCAAGGCCGGGAGGCCCGGCCGGACGCCTTCCAGGGCAAGGACGTCTTCCGCACGCGCGGGCCGGACGGGTCACTCGACCCGGCGGCGCAGGCGCGCTTCGGGCCGCGGCGGGGGCCGGGGAGCGGGGGCGCGGCGGCCGACGGTGGCGCCCGGCCCGGCGACGGTCGCGCGCGCGAGGCGCCGCGGTGCCCACCGGTGCAGACGTCGCTCTTCTGACGCGGTGCTGCGGGCGTGCGCTACAACCCCGGCATGGCCTCCTCGCACCGCCTCTTCCCGGTCCTCCATGCACTCGTGCTCGCGTCGGCGACCACGACGATCCTCATCACCTTCGGCGTCGCGATCGTCGCGATCCTCGTCGGGGGCGGGGCGATGTACCTGACGTTCGGTGGCGAGGACCGGTCAAGTGCCCGGGCCCTCCTGCGCCACCCGCTGCGGACGATCTTCGACGACTCGCCGCCGGACGTCGACGAGGACTGACGCGGGTCGACGCGGGCGGGCGGTCTCCAGGCGCGCCGCCGGCGACCGCGTGGTGAGCGGCGGCCTGCGCCTACAGCGCGAGGACCGGCAGCAGCGCCTGGAGCTTGATCTCCGTCTCGGCGAGCTCGGCGGCCGGGTCGCTGTCGGCGACGACCCCGACCCCCGCGAAGCAGCGCGCCACCGGGCCGGTCAGGAGGGCGCTGCGGAGGGCGACGCAGAACTCGCCGTCCTCGTGCGCGTCGGTCCAGCCGACGGGGCCCGCATACCAGCCGCGATCGAGGCCCTCGAGCTCCGGGATCATCGGCGCGGCGACGGCGAGCGGCTCGCCGCCGACGGCCGGCGTCGGGTGCAGGAGGCCGGCCAGCTCGACCGCCGGGACCGGTGAGGCGAGCTGCGCCCGGATCGGCGTCGCGAGGTGCTGGATGTTCGCCATCCTCACGACCTCCGGCTCGTCGGCCGCGGTGACCCACACGGAGTGCGGACGCAGCGCCCGGACGATGCGGGTGGTGACGATCTTCTGCTCGCCACGGTCCTTCGCCGACTGCAGCAGCTGCTCGCCGAGGTGGTCGTCGACGGCCGGGTCGGCGCTGCGCCGGGTCGAGCCGGCGAGCGCGAGGGTCCCGGCGCGCAGGCCGTCGCGGCGGATGAGGAGCTCGGGGCTCGCGGCGATGAATGTGCTGTCGCCGCGGCCGACGCAGAAGAGGTAGCAGGACGGGAACGCCTCGCGGAGGACGCCGAGCACGGCCGCGGCCTCGTGCGGCGAGGACGCGTGCACCTGCACCTCACGTGCCAGGACGATCTTGTCGAGCCGGCCCGCCCGGATCCGCTCGACGGCCCGGGCGACGGCGCCGACGTAGTGCTCGGGCGGCATGGCGCCGACGACCTGGTGACGACCGACCGGGTCGGGGTCGAGCAACGGGAGCGGCCGCGAGACGAGCGCCTCGGTCCGGCCCACGAGGTGGTCGAGGAGTGCGGCCGGGTCGTCGTCGCGGCCGACCATGGCGCCGAGCGTCATCCAGACCTCGTCGCCGCGCCGGGCCAGCCCGACCTCCGGTACGTGGAGCGATGCCGGGGCGTACCCGGCCCAGTGCGGCACCGTGCCGCCGCGGTCGGCGAACGCGAAGCCGCCGACGGCGACCGGTCCGCTGCCGCGCGGTCCCGCGGGCGGGTCGACGCACGCGGTGGCGAGGATCTCGCGCCAGCGGCGCGCGACGACCGAGAAGCGATCGGGCCCGCCGGCCTCGAGCGCGCGGATGCAGCCGAGGGCGGCGACGGCACTCCCGTCGCGATCGGGCTGCTCCATGACGAACCACGGCTCGCCGTCGCGCCGCGAGGCGACGACCGTGCCCGCCGGGTCGACCGTCGCGTCCACCCGGACGCTGACGGCGGCGAGCACCGGCCCGCCGCCCTTGCCCGCCGCGCGGCGCGCGGCGGCCTGCAGACGCCGGAGGAGCCGCGCGCGGTCGTCCGCCGAAAGGGCGAAGGGCGACGCAGTCTGGGAGGCGACGGCCACGCCCAGGATGATAGTTGCGCCTGTCCGCGGCCCCGTGTCTGCTTGGCTGGGGCGCGGCGACCGGGCCGCCGGGGACGGTCCCGGCGGCCGATCAGGTCCCGCTCAGGTCTCGCCGCGCCCGCGGGCGATGGCGATCTCGCCGGTCCGCATCATCTCGACCAGCCCGAACGGGCGCACCATGCGCTCGAAGGCCTCGACCTTCTCGGTCGTGCCGGTGATCTCGATGATGATCGACCGCTTCGTCACGTCGACGACCTTGCCGCGGAAGATCTCGCAGATCTGCATGATCTCCGCGCGCTGGGTCCCGTCCGCCGCGATCTTGAAGAGCGCGAGCTCGCGCGCGACGGTCTCCGACGGCTCGAGGTCCCGGATCTTCAGGACGTTGATGAGCTTGTGGAGCTGCTTCGTGACCTGGTCGATGGGGTGGTTGGCCCCGTCGAGCGTGATCGTGATGCGCGACACGTGGTCGTCGTCGGTCGGGCCGACGGAGAGCGTGTCGATGTTGAAGCCGCGCCGCGCGAAGAGGCCGGCGACGCGGGTCAGGACGCCGGGCTTGTTCTCGACGAGGATCGAGAGGATGTGCTTGCGGCCGGTGCGGATGGAGCCCGAAGCCTCGAGCTCCTCCAGCGTCAGCCGGTCCTTGGTTCCGGGATCGCCCATGACGCTCACCCCACCATGTCCCGCGCGGCGGCGCCGGGCGAGATCATCGGGTACGTGTTCTCCTCGCGCGTCACCGAGACGTCGACGACGACGGGACCCGGCGTCGCGATGGCGGCCTTCAGGTCGTCCACGAGCGTCGTCTTGTCCGTGAGCCGCACGCCGTGGCAGCCGTAGGCCTCCGCGAGCTTCACGAAGTCCGGGAAGCGGCCGAGGTCGACGTTCGAGTAGCGCTTCTCCCAGAACAGCTCCTGCCACTGGCGGACCATGCCGAGGTACCCGTTGTTGGAGATGATCACCTTGACGGGGATCCCCTCCTGCGCGCAGGTCGCGAGCTCCTGGGTGTTCATCTGGAAGGAGCCGTCGCCGGTGATGCAGACGACGGTCTTGTCCGGGCAGCCGATCGCCGCGCCCATCGCGGCCGGCAGGCCGAAGCCCATCGTGCCGAGGCCGCCGGAGTTGATCCACTGGCGGGGCGCCTTGAACGGGTAGTGCTGCGCCGTCCACATCTGGTGCTGGCCGACGTCCGACGTGATGATCGCGTCGCCGCCGGTCGCCTCGTAGACGGCCTGGATCAGCCGCTGCGGCTTGATCTCGGTGTCCTCGGAGTCCGTGAAGGACTTCTCGATCGGGTACTGCTTCTGCCACCCGTCGATCCGCTGCCACCACTCGTCGAGACGGTGCGCCTCGGTGTCCAGCGCGCGGTACTCGGCGATGAGCTTCACGAGGACGTTCTTCGCGTCACCCACGATCGGGATGTGCGCGGGGATGTTCTTCGAGATCTCGGCCGGATCGACGTCCACGTGGATGAACTTCGCCCGCGGCGCGAACTCGGAGAGCTTGCCGGTGATGCGGTCGTCGAAGCGGGCCCCGATGCAGCAGATGAGGTCGGCCTCGTCCATCGCGTAGTTCGCCGCGCGGGTGCCGTGCATGCCGAGCATGCCGAGCCACTGCGGGTCGGGCGCCGGGTAGGCGCCGAGCCCCATCAGCGTGCACGTGACCGGGAAGCGGTCGGTGCGGCAGAACTCGGTGAACTCCGCGGCGGCGTTCGAGTTGATGATCCCGCCGCCGCCGTAGATGACGGGACGGCGCGCGGCCGCGAGGGCCTTCGCCGCCTGGCGGATCTGCTTCGCGTTGCCCTCGGTGAACGTCTGGTACCCGGGCAGGTGCACGTCGGTGATCGGCTCGTACGGGATGTCGACCCGCGAGAGGTCGGTCGGGATGTCGACGACGACCGGGCCCGGCCGGCCGGTCCGCGCGATGTGGAAGGCCTCGTGCAGCGCCCGCGGGATCTCGTTCGGGTGCTGGATCATGATCGAGTGCTTGACGGCCGGCATCGTGATGCCGATGACGTCGGCCTCCTGGAAGCCGTCCGTGCCGAGCAGCTCGGTCTTGACCTGGCCGGTGATGAACACGACGGGGACCGAGTCCATCATCGCGTCCATGATCGGCGTGACGAGGTTCGTCGCGCCCGGGCCGCTCGTGCCCAGGGAGACGCCGACCTTGCCGGTCGCCTTCGCGTAGCCCTCGGCGGCGTGACCGCCGCCCGCCTCGTGACGCACGAGGATGTGGCGGATGCCGCCGTCATAGAGGGCGTCGTAGGTGGGGATGTTCGCACCCCCCGGGAGGCCGAATACGACCTCGACACCCTCCGCTTTCAGGCACTCCATCACGGCTTCGACCGCTCGCATGCTTTCGACCTCCTTCCAAAAAGGTCATGACCGTGCGGGCGGCGCCCGTCCGGCCGGTGTCCGGGGGTTTGAAGAGGGGCCGTCACGTGGTGACGGCCCGGACAGCGGAGGGTATCACCGGTTCGCCGCCGGTCCGCCCGCCGCGCGCGCCCGTTCAGACGGTGGCGCGACGCCCGCCGGGGAGCGTCGGGTCGATCGGCTCGATCGCGACCTCGGGGAAGTCGAGCTCGTGGCCGCACCGGGTGCAGATGGCGTCGTAGAGCTTCACGACGTTGCCGCAGCGGTCGCACTGCCGGCGCAGCTCGGCGGTCTCGTAGCGGTAGAGGATCGCGGCGACGAGCCCGAGGACCGGGAAGACCGCGCCGAGCAGCCCCCAGATCACGAAGGAGCTGCCCTTGATCTTCGCGACGATGCCGGTCGCGAGCCCGAACGAGATGCAGAGGATGATGTAGAGCATCGGACGCTCGCCTCAGAGCCGGTTGACGGCCCAGAACACGGCGCCGATCGCGATGACGATCGCGATCGCCGTCGCGATGCCGGTGATGAGCCCGATGACGAACTTCAGGAGGAACCAGACGGCGACGATCAGCACCAGGAGGGCGATCACGCGGTTCCCCAGGTCGCCAGCACGTTCACGCATGGGTCCAGGGTAGCGGCGGCCGGACGGCGCGGGCGGCCTTCCCGCCGAGCCGTCAGTCGTACGCGCGCTTGAGGTGCGCGAAGCGCGCGCCGGGCTCGGGCGACGCCGGCGCGCGCACGGTCGCGAGGCGGTAGCGGCGGATCTTCGGCTCGTGCGCCCCGCGCTCACGCGGGGCGGTCGGCACGAGCGTCAGGCGGGTGATGGCGGAGGTGTCGGACATGGACAGGATGTTCCCCGGCGAACCGCCGCGTGCCCATGTCCCGGCGGTCGGAACCTCGGCGACCGCGTTCGGACGGCCGGTCGAGGCGCCGCCGCACGGTCCCGCCCCGGCGGGCGACCCGCCCTACAGGGCCTTGGCGGCCGCGCGGGCGGTGTCGAGCGCCGGCCGCTGCTCGCGGTTCAGCCGGCGACGCACGCGCCACGTCGCGCCGCTGAACGCCTGGTTCGCGACGGTCGCGAAGCCCTCCTCGTCGGCCCGCAGCGCGAGCAGCAGGTGCGCGACCCGATCGGCCGTCGGCAGCGCCGGATCGGGCACCCGGACGCACCAGCAGTGGGTGCGACGGCCGCCGCGGCGTACGAGCAGGGCCCCCGCCGGGCCGACGAGCCAGACGCCGAGCCGGCCACGCTCGAGCACGAGTCCGGTCTCGCCGTGGAGGTCACGGGCCGCGTGCCCGACGAGGTCGCCGAGCAGCCCGAGCGCGCGGCTCTCGGCGGCGGGATTCGTGCCGGCGGCGAGCGGCTTGGGCCGCACGACGTTCGCGCCGCGCTGGGCGTAGAGCTCCGGCAGGATCCACGCCTGCGCGAAGGCCGCGAGCGCGACGGGGGCCGACAGCGGCTCGAGGACGATGAGCCCGGCGCCGGTCGCGACGAACGGCACGACGTGCGCGAGCGTGCTCGCCGTCCACGACCGCGCGGTGCGGTTCAGGCGCGTCTCGTCGACGCGGGCGCGCCAGTGGACGCCCGCCGTCTCGGGCAGTGCGCTCGACGGCGCGGCCGTGACGGCCCCGTGGGCGAGGTCGGTCATCGGAACCGCGCCGGCGGCTCAGCCGCCGGCGATCGGCCGGCGCAGGATGACGAGCCCGGCGTCGACCGGGAGCTCGTGCACCTGCTCGGCGTGGCCCTCGCCGTCGCTCACGACGGCGAAGTAGCCGCGGTCGAGCTCGGCCCTGAAGGCGGTGACGGCGGCCTCGACGCTCGCGGCGTCGCCGGCCGTCCACTCGGCGACCTCGGTGTGGCCGGTGTGGTCCATGCGGATGAGTCGCGACATGCGACCCATGCTACGCCGACGCACGTGCCTCGTGGGACGCCGGGCGCGGCGGCGCTCGACGCGGCCGTCCGGCAGCGAACCCACCGCAGAGGTGGCCTTCGCTGCCGTTCGCCGACCGCGGGCCCGGCGGGTGCGCCGCGCGGACGACCGGATCGTCTAGACGCCGAGCTGGGCGCGGACGAGCTTCGTGACCTCGCCGCCGTCGGCGCGGCCCTTCGTCGCCTTCATGACGTGGCCGATGATGACGCCCATCGGCTTCATGTCCCCGCCGCGCAGGCGCTCGGCGATGTCGGGGTTGGCGGCGAGCGCCTCGGCGACGATCGGCGCGAGGGTGTCCTCGCCGCCGACGGCGCCCAGGCCCTTGGCCTCGACGATCTGCGCGGGGTCCCCACCCTCGGCGATCAGGGTGTCGAGAACCTCCTTGCCCGCCCCGGCGGTGACCGTCCGGGCGGTGACGAGGGCGACGAGCTGCGCCATCGCCGCCGGCGTGACCTTCGACGTCGCGGGGTCGACGTCGCCGCCCAGCCGGGTCAGCAGCTCGTTCGTCGTCCAGTTGGCCAGCGGGCCCGCGGTCTGCGGCGAGACGCCGTCCGGTGAGGCGGCGAGCGCCGCCTCGAACCAGTCGCCGAGCTCGGAGCGCCAGGCGAGGAGCTTCGCGGTGTCCGGGTGCAGCGAGAGGTCGGCCTCGAAGCGCGCCTGCCGGGCGGCGGGCAGCTCGGGCATCGCCGCGCGGGCGCGGTCGAGCATCGCCGCGTCGACGGGCACGGGCACGAGGTCGGGCTCGGGGAAGTAGCGGTAGTCCTGCGCCTCCTCCTTCGAGCGCATCGACGTCAGCCGCTCGGTCCGGGGGTCGAAGTGCAGCGTCTCCTGGACGATCCGCTCGCCGGCGTCGAGGAGCGCCGTCTGCCGGGCCACCTCGGCGCGGATGCCGCGCTCGATGTAGCGGAAGGAGTTCATGTTCTTCAGCTCGGTCTTCGTCCCGAGCTCGGTCGTCCCCGCGGGGCGGATGGAGATGTTCGCGTCGCAGCGCAGCGAGCCCTCCTCCATGTTCACGTCGCTCACGCCGAGGACGCGGAGCGTCGTGCGCAGCAGGCGCAGGAACTCGCCGGCCTGCTCGGCCGAGTGGATGTCCGGCTCGGTGACGATCTCCGCGAGCGGGGTGCCGCCGCGGTTGAAGTCGACGACGGACGCCTCGGAGCCGTGGATGCGCCCCGACGCGCCGGCGTGGATCGTCTTCGCCGCGTCCTCCTCCAGGTGCACGCGGTTGATCCGCACGCCGCCGATCTCGCCACCCGCGCAGAGCGGTTCGTCGAACTGGCTGATCTGGTAGCCCTTGGGGCTGTCGGGATAGAAGTACTGCTTGCGGTCGAACTTCATCCGCGGCGCGATCTCGCAGCCGAGCGCGTGCCCGATCATGATCCCCAGGTGGATCGCCTCGGCGTTGCCGACCGGCAGGGCGCCGGGCAGCGCGAGGCAGACCGGGCAGACGCGCGTGTTCGGTGGCTCGCCGAAGGTCAGCTCGCAGCCGCAGAACATCTTCGTGGCGGTCTTCAGCTGGACGTGGATCTCCAGCCCGATGACGGTCTCGTAGGTCGTCGTGCTCATGACGGGGCGCCCCCGATCGCGGACGGCGTGTTGTCGAAGGCGAAGGCCTGCTCGAGCGCGTACGCGGCCTCGAGGATGCGGTTCTCGCTGAAGGCCGGCCCGGCGAGCTGGAGCCCGACCGGCAGCCCTTCGCTCAGGCCGCACGGCAGCGAGAGCGCCGGGATGCCGGCGAGCGAGATCGGGATCGTGAAGATGTCGTTGAGGTACATCGACAGCGGGTCCTCGGTCTTCGCGCCGAGCGGGAAGGCGACGCCCGGGCTCGTCGGCGTGACGATGAGGTCGACGCCCGCGAACGCCGTCGTGAAGTCGCGCGCGATGAGCGTGCGGACCTTCTGGGCGCTCGCGTAGTAGGCGTCGTAGAAGCCCGACGAGAGCGCGTACGTCCCGATGAGGATGCGGCGCTTGACCTCGGTCCCCATGTAGTCGTGGCGGGTCTTCGTGTACATCGTGATGAGGTCGTCGGCCTCGGCGCGGGCGCCGTAGCGGACGCCGTCGAAGCGCGCGAGATTCGACGAGGCCTCCGCCGGGGCGATGACGTAGTACGCGTTCAGGCCGTAGCCGGCGTGCGGGAGGGCGACGCGCTCGACGGTCGCGCCGAGGCCCTTCGCCGTCTCGAGTGCCGCCTCGAAGGCCGTCCAGACGCCGGGCTCGACGCCCTCGCCGGTGAGGTCGTCGGGGACGCCGAGGCGCAGGCCGTCGAGGCGCTCGCCGGTCGGCAGCGCGATCGCGTCCGCGTCGGGCCGGCCGACCGACGTGGCGTCGCGCGGGTCGCGCCCGTGCATGTGCGAGTAGAGGAGCGCCGCGTCGGTGACGTCCCGCGCGAAGGGGCCCGCCTGGTCGAGCGACGAGGCGAAGGCGATCATCCCGTAGCGGCTGACCGAGCCGTATGTGGGCTTCAGGCCGACGATGCCGCAGAGCGCGGCGGGCTGGCGGATCGAGCCGCCCGTGTCGGTGCCGAGCGCCCAGGGCGCGAGGCCGGCGGCGACCGCGGCGGCGCTGCCGCCCGACGAGCCGCCGGGGACGCGCGTGTGGTCCCACGGGTTCTTCACCGGCCCGTACGCGGAGTTCTCGTTCGACGAGCCCATGGCGAACTCGTCCTGGTTCGTCTTGCCGAGGAGGCTCGTGCCCGCGGCCGCCAGCTGGGCGACGACGGTCGCGTCGTACGGCGGCCGGTAGCCCTCGAGGATCTTCGAGCCCGCCTGCGACGGGACGCCCTGCGTGCAGAAGAGGTCCTTGACGGCGAGGGGGACGCCACGCAGCGGGAGCGCGGCCGCGGCGCTCAGGTCCGGCGTCTGGTCGGCGACCCAGGTGTAGGCGTTCAGGTCCTCCGCGGCGGCGGCCTCGCGGTAGGCGGTGAAGAGCTCGGCGGCGTCGAGGTCGCCGGCGGCGATGGCGTCGACCGCGGCCTTCGCGGTGAGGTCGGTGAGGTTCGTGAGGTTCGTCATCGCGCTAGGCCTGCGGGCTCGGGACGCGGAAGCCGTCGTCGGCCGGGTCGGGCGCCTGGGCGAGCGCGACGTCGTGGTCGAGCGAGGCCCGCGGCGCGTCGGCGCGCAGGGCGCCCTCGGAGGCGACGACGTGGGCGGTCGGCGCCACGTCGGAGAGGTCGAGCTCGGAGATCGTCTCGATGTGGTCGAGGATGCTCGAGAGCTCCGTGCTCATGCGCTCCACCTCGTCATCGGTGAGCTGCAGCCGGGCCAGTCGGGCGACGTGGAGGACCTGCGTGCGGTCGATCATCAGGGGCGCAGTCTAGGGGCCTGCCCCCGGGCGGCGTTGCCCGGGCGGCGGCTACGCGGTCGCGGGCGGCGCGGGCCGCATCGGGACCTCGGGCGGCGCGCTGACCGGGCTGTCGAGCCGGTCGTCGCGGAGCGTGAGCCAGCCCCCCGCGCCGATGGCGACGAGCGCGAGCAGGCCGATCCAGGCGGGCGCGAGGATGTGGACGTCCGCGTCGCTCCAGCCGAGCTCGAGGCCGGGCTGCGCGAGCGTCAGCCGGACGAGCAGGACGAGCGCGGTGAGCGCCGTCCAGCCGGTCGTGCAGACGGCGGCGACGACGGGGAGCACCGGCGTGTCGCGCTCCATGACGGTCAGGGCGACGAGGCCGAGCCCGCCGAGGATGCTCACGAGCAGCATCAGGACGAGGAACCAGCCCAGCGCCGACCAGCCCGACTGCGCGTACTGGTCCAGGAACGAGCCGATGATGTTCTCCGCCGTCGTGCGCAGCGGGGTCGAGAGGTCCACGCCCGGGGCGGACCGCACGTGCGCCTCGGGACGCGCCCAGTGCAGGAACAGCATCACGGTGAGAAGGAGCGAGCCGACGCCGGCGAGGATCTCGCCGCCGCGGAGGCGGGCGAGGCTCATGCTCCGACCATCCGCGCCGCCGTGAGCGTGTTGCGCAGCAGGCAGGCGATCGTCATCGGGCCGACGCCGCCGGGCACGGGCGTGATCGCGGACGCGACCTCGCGGGCGGCCTCGAAGTCGACATCGCCGGTGAGGCCGCTCTCGAGCCGGTTCATACCGACGTCGATGACGGTCGCGCCGGGCTTGACCCAGTCGCCCTTGACGAGGTGCGGGACCCCGACGGCGGCGATGAGGATGTCGGCCCGCCGGCAGACGGCCTGCAGGTCGGCGGTCCGCGAGTGGCACGTCGTGACCGTCGCGTTCGCCGCGAGCAGGAGCTGCGCCATCGGCTTGCCGAAGAGGTTCGAGCGGCCGACGATGACCGCCTCCCTGCCCTGCGGCGCCACGCCCGCGTGCTCGAGCAGCAGCATCACGCCCTTGGGGGTGCACGGGCGCAGGCCGTCCATGCCGAGCGACAGGCGACCGGTCGAGGCGATCGTCAGGCCGTCGACGTCCTTGCGGGCGTCGATGCGGTTCGTCAGCTCGACGCCGTCCAGCGGTGCGGGCACCGGGAGCTGGCAGAGGATGCCGCTGACCGCGTCGTCGGCGTTCAGCGCGTCGATGAGGGCGAGGAGCTCCTCGCGGCTCGTGTCCGCGGGCAGACGGTGGTCGAAGCCCTTGATCCCGACCTCGGCGCAGGCCTTCTGCTTGCCGGCGACGTAGACGGCGCTGCCCGCGTCGTCCCCCACGAGGATCGTGGCGAGGCCAGGCGTGCGGCCGGTCTCGGCGGTGTACGCGGCGACATCCTCGGCCACCTGGGCCCGGACCGCGGCGGCGACGGCCTTGCCGTCGATGATCGTGGCGCTCGACATCTTCGCCGGAGGCTAATGGAGGGCCTCGCGCGCCGTCTCGTGACCTTTGCCGGACCTTGACCAGGCCTGCGCCACACTTGGAGACCCGTGCCCCCTCCCACCTCCCTGAGCCCCACCGCGCGCGACCGGGCCCTTCGGCGCACCCGGACCGTCCACCGGGTCGCCGGCGTCGCCGTCGCCGGCGCGACGGCCGGGCTGTCGCTCCTCGCGTCCCATGCCTTCAAGGGACACACCGGGACGGCGTCCGCGGCGGCCGCGACCGTGCCGCCCGCCGCCGCGCCCGCGCCGGCGCCCGCCGCGCGCCCCGCGACTGCGGTGCCTCCGCCCCAGGCCGTCCCGCCCATCGCCGGGGACCCCGCTCCGCTCGAGCCCCCGCCGTCGGCTCCGTCGGCCGCGCCGCAGTCCGCTCCGCAGGCGGCCCAGCCTGCCCCGGCGCCGCCGCCTCCGCCGCCGGTCGTGACGGGTGGGTCGTGAGCCGGGCGGCCACGACCGGCCGTCCCGTCACCGGCGACGCCGCCTGGCGCGCCCTCGGCACCGGCGTGCGCCTGCTCGTCACCGACGCGGCCGCCCTGCCCCCGGCCCGTTCTGCGGTCGAGGCGGAGCTCGCCGCGACCGACCTCGTCTGCAGCCGCTTCCGCCCCGACGCCGAGCTCGTGCGGCTGAACGCCCGCGCCGGCCGGGAGGTCCGGGTCTCGGCGCGGCTGCTCGACGCCGTGACCCTCGCGCTGCGGGCGGCCGCGCTGACCGAGGGCGCGGTGGACCCGACGGTCGGCGCGGCTCTCGTCGCCGCCGGCTACGACCGCGACTTCCCCCTGCTCGCCGCCGGCGGCGCCCCCGGCCGGGGCCGCCGCGCCGACCGGCTGCGCCTGCGCCTGCGGCATCGCGCGGCCGACTGGCGCAGCGTCCGCGTCGACCCGGCGGCGTCGACCGTCCGGGTCCCGTCCGGGGTGCGGCTCGACCTCGGGGCGACCGCGAAGGCCGCCTGCGCCGACCGGGCCGCCGCCGCCGCCCGTGACGCCGCGGCCGCGGTCGTCGCCCACGCCGGCGTCCTCGTCTCCCTCGGCGGCGACGTCGCGGTGGCCGGCCCCGCGCCCGCCGGCGGCTGGCGCGTGCTCCTGGCCGAGGATCATGCGGCGTCGCCGTCCGCTGGGGCGCCCGCGGTGACCGTCACGGGGGGCGGCCTGGCCAGCTCGAGCACCACCGTCCGGCGCTGGGGCGACGGCGCGCACCACCTCATCGACCCGCGCACCGGGCGGCCGGCCGCGGGCCCCTGGCGGACGGCGACGGTCGCGGCCGGCTCCTGCGCCGACGCGAACATCGCGAGCACCGCCGCGCTCGTCCTCGGCGAGGACGCCGTCGCCTGGCTCGCCGGGCGCGACCTGCCCGCCCGCCTCGTCGGCACGCACGGCCGCGTCCTCGCCGTCGGCGGCTGGCCGGAAGACGCATCGTGATCCTTGCCGCCGCCCACGGTCCGTCGCCCCTCTGGTACGCGAGCCGCGGGGCCGGCGCGATGCTGCTCGTCCTGCTCACGGTGAGCACCGTCCTCGGCGTCGCGGAGGTCCGCGGCCTGCACGCCCGGGGGCTGCCGCGGTTCACGGTCGCCGCCCTGCACCGCAGCGCGTCGCTCGGGGCGCTCGTGCTGCTCGTCGTCCACATCGTCACCGTGCTGCTGGACCCGTTCCCGAAGTTCGGGCTGCTCACGGCGGTCGTGCCGTTCGCCGGGAGCTACCGTCCGCTCTGGGTCGGGCTCGGCACGCTCGCCGCCGACCTGCTCGTCGTGCTCGTCGTCACGAGCGTCGTCCGCGCGCGCCTCGGCTACGGGGCGTGGCGCGCCATCCACGTCGCCGCCGTCGTCTGCTGGCCGGCGGCCGTCCTGCACGGCCTCGGCACCGGCTCGGACGCGCAGGCCGCGTGGATGCAGGCGCTGACGGCGGCGTGCGTCCTCGCCGTCCTCGGGGCCGTCGCGGTCCGCGTCGCGCACCCCGGCCTCCCGCGCGCCGTCCGCGCCGGGCTGCCCGTCGCCGCGCTGCTCGCGGTCGGCGCCACCGTCGTCTGGGCGCAGCAGGGTCCCTTCGCACGCGGCTGGGCGCGCCGGGCGGGGACGCCCGAATCCGTCCTGGCCGCGTTCTCCGGCCCGCGCCCGCCCGCGGCCCTCGCGCGCCGGGCGCGCGGCCGCGCCTCCTCACGTCCGCGCCCCACGCCCGCCCCGGCGCCCTTCGACGTCCCGCTCGCGGGCACGCTCCGCACCGGCCCCTCCTCCAGCGGCGAGCAGGTGGTCGACCTGCGGCTGCGGCTGCACGACGCCGCCGACCGCCGCCTGCGCGTGCGGATCGCCGGGAGCGCCGCCGAGAACGGCGGGATCGTCATGAGCCGCAGCGCCGTCACGTTCGGGCCGGCGGTGGCGCCCACGCGCTTCCGCGGCCGCCTGGAGCAGCTCGACGGCAACCACCTGGAGACCGTCGTGGGCGACGCGGCCGGCGCCGTCCTGCGCCTGCGGGTGGTCGTCTCCGTCGACGGTTCGGGCCACGTCGCCGGGCAGGTGACCGGGAGCCCGGTGCGATGACCCTGCCGCGGCTGCTGCTCGGCACGCAGGACGGCCGCGCGCTCACGCACGCCGAGCACGTCGGCGTGCACGGCCCGCTGCCCGCGGGCGACGTCTCCGCGGCCCTCGCCGCCGCCGGCCTGCGCGGTCGCGGCGGCGCCGCCTTCCCCACCGCCCGCAAGCTGCAGGCCGTGGCCGCGACGGCCGCGGCCGGTCGCCACCGCCCCGTCGTCCTCGTCAACGGCGCCGAGGGCGAGCCGATGAGCGCGAAGGACCGGACCCTCTGCGCGCGGACGCCGCACCTCGTCCTCGACGGGGCGCAGGCGGCGGCGGCCGCGATCGGCGCCCGCCGCGTCACCGTCGCGCTGCCGCGCGCGGCGACCGACGCGCTGGACGCGATGCGCACCGCGGTGCACGAGCGCCCCGGCGGCGGCCCCGCGATCACGGTCACCGCCGTCCCGGTCGCCTACCTCGCCGGCGAGGAGAGCGCGCTCATCCGCCATCTCGACGGCGGCCCGCTGAAGCCGACGGTCGTCCCGCCGCGTCCGGCCGAGCGCGGGCTGGGACGACGGCCGACGCTCGTCCAGAACCCGGAGACGCTCGCCCACGTCGGACTCGTCGCGCGCCACGGGGCGGCCTGGTTCCGCGAGGCGGGCACGGCGGCCGACCCCGGATCGGTGCTCGTCTCCCTCGCCGGCGACGTCGTGGCGCCGGGCGTCTACGAGGTCGACCGCCGCATGCGCCTGGCCGAGCTCACGGGGATGCCCGCCGGGCGCGGGGGACCGCGCGCCGTGCTCGTCGGCGGCTACCACGGGACCTGGCTGGGCCCTGACGAGCTCGCGGGCCTGACGCTCGCCGCCGAGGACCTCGCGGCGCACGGGGCGACGCTCGCCGCCGGGGTCATCGCCGTCCTCGGGCCGAAGAGTTGCCCGGTGCGGGAGCTCGCGAACGTCGCCGGGTGGCTCGCCGCCCAGAGCGCCGGCCAGTGCGGCCCGTGCGCGAACGGGCTGCCCGCGATCGCGACGCGGCTCGCGGCCGTCGCGGATGGCCGGGCGCCCTCCGGCAGCGCCGCCGACCTGGACCGCTGGACGCGCCTGATCACCGGCCGCGGCGCGTGCCACCTGCCCGACGGCGCCGCGCGGCTCGTCCGCAGCGGCCTGCGCGCCTTCGCGCCCGAGGTGGCCGAGCATGCCCGGCGAGGGCCGTGCGCGGCCTGCCGCCGGCCGCCCGTCCTGCGCGTCGCGTCCCGGGTGGCCGCATGAGCCGCGACGAGGTGCTCGTCCTCGACCCGATCGGCTGCGCGGGTCACGGCCTCTGCGCCGAGCTGCTTCCCGAGTGGATCACCCTCGACGAGTGGGGTTACCCGATCCTGCGGCCCGAGGCGATCCCGCCGGAGCTGCTGCCGCACGCCCGCCGGGCGGTCGCGGCGTGCCCGAAGCTCGCGCTGAGGCTCCGGGCGCTCAGCGCTTCGTGATCGGCGCGTAGTCGGCCATGAGCTTGCGCTCGGAGCCGTCGGAGGCGAAGCGGACGACGACGACGCCGCCGCTCTCCACCCCGGTCACGACGCCGTCGCCGAACGCGGCGTGGACGACGTCGTCCCCCATGCGGAAGGACGGGGTCGCGCCGGATTCGTTGCCCCACGTCTGGCCGGAGCGGCTGCCGCTGCCGGACGCGGATCCGATCGCGCCGCCCGACCACGAGGAGATCGCGCGAGGGCGCGGGGCACCGGACGCGACGCTCGCCGCCCCCCAGCCGGACGCGGTCCCCTGCCGGTCGACGAGGTCCGGCGGCAGCTCGGCGAGGAATCGGCTCGGCAGCCCGTAGTTCGGTGCGCCGCCGAACACGGCCCGGCGCCGGGCGTGGGTGAGCGTCAGCGACCGCATCGCGCGGGTGATGCCGACGTACATGAGGCGGCGCTCCTCCTCGAGTGTCCCCTCCTCGATCGAGCGCGAGTGCGGGAAGACGCCCTCCTCGCAGCCGATGAGGTAGACGATCGGGTACTCCAGGCCCTTCGCGTTGTGGAGCGTCATGAGGGTGACCATGCCCTCGTCGTCCTGCCGGGTGTCCGCGTCGGCGACGAGCGAGACCTGCTGCAGGAAGACGTCGACCGTGTCCTCGAGCTCGGGGTCCTGCGCGGTCGCGTGGTCGAACTCGCGGGCGACCTCGACGAGCTCCTGGAGGTTCTCGGTGCGGCCCTGCGCCTCGATCGTCCGCTCGGCCTCGAGCGCCTCGAGGTAGCCCGTCTCGCTGAGGACCGCCTCGAGGAGGTCACCGACCGGGATGCCGTCGTCCATCCGCGCGCGCAGCCCGTTCATCGTGTCCATGAAGCGGCCGAGCGCCTTGACCGCCGCCGTGCCGAGGCCGGGGACGCCCATGGGGTCCTCCGCCGCCTCCCACACGGGGATGCCCATCGTCGCCGCGTGGCTGATGACCCGCGAGAGCGACGTCTGCCCGATGCCGCGGCGCGGCGAGTTCGCCACGCGCGTGAACGAGACGACGTCCTGCCCGTTGCCGAGGATCGTCAGGTACGCGATCGCGTCCTTGATCTCGGCCCGCTCGTAGAACTTCGTGCCGCCGATGACCTGGTAGGCGATCTCGCGCCGCACGAGCGTGTCCTCGATGACCCGGGACTGCGCGTTCGTCCGGTAGAAGATCGCGATCTCCGCCCGCGAGACGCCCTCGTCGACGAGCCGCTCGATCTCCCCGACGACGTACCGCGCCTCCGCGTGCTCGTCGTCGAGCTCACGGACGACGATCGGGTCGCCGTCCCCCTGGTCGGTCCAGAGCGTCTTCGGGATCTGGCTGCGGTTGTGACCGATGATCGCGTTCGCCGCGCTGAGGATCGTCTGGTTCGAGCGGTAGTTCTGCTCGAGCTTCACCTGCGTCGCGGAGGGGTAATCGTCCTGGAAGTTCAGGATGTTCGAGATGTCGGCGCCGCGGAAGGAGTAGACGGAGTTGTGCGTGACGATCCCGCCGGCGACGAAGTTGTGGGTGTGCTCGACGTCGATGTCGTAGACGGGTGCGTCGAGGACGACCGTCCCGACGGACGTGACCGCGTCGAGCGCCCCGTCCTCCGCGAACATGACCATGCCCGGGCGCACGTCGCGCGCGGGCAGGAACGGCAGCACGCCGTCGGCGCCCGCGCCGAGCCGGGCCAGGTGACGGACGACGCCGTGCGTCCGGCCGCGGACCGCGTCGACCACCCGGACCATCGTCCCGGCACCGGGCGTCGATCTTCCCCCCTCACCGGGGTGGATGATCGACGCTCGGGCGGCTTCGGCGTCCGCGGTGCCCCGCGCGAACCCGGCGAAGTGGGTGTGCTCGGGCGTCGACACGACGCATCGGCCGCTCGCCAGCGTGATCGCGACGCCGTCGCGGCGGCGTGACGCCGACGTGCGAAGGACGGTCGCCGGGCCGAACACCCCCTCGCCGTGGCATGACTGCACGTGGTCACCCACGGCGACCGCCTCGATCGGCCGCCGCGTCCCGTCCGCCATCGTGACGAGCGTCCCCTCCGCGAGGCACTGCCCGTCGTCACCCACCACCATGAGGTTCTGCGGCGAGTCCGGCGCGTCCCCCGCCAGTAGCTGCAGGAGCCGGTACTGGGCGTGGTTCGTGTCCTGGTACTCGTCGACGAGGATGTGGCGGAAGGTCGCCTGGTAGCGGGCGCGGACCTCCGGGAAGAGCTCGAGGACGGCGACGACGTTGTTCAGGAGGTCGTCGAAGTCCATCGCGTTCATCGCGTGCAGCTGCGACTGGTACAGCGTGTAGACCTCGCCGATCGTCTGCTCGTAGTAGCCGCCGGTGAGCTGCTTGTAGGCGTCCGGGTCGCGGAGCTTGTTCTTCGCGTCGGAGATCTGGTGCAGGACCGCGGCGGGCGTGAAGCGCTTGCTGTCGAGGTCGAGCTCGTCGAGGCAGCGCTTGACGAGGCGCTTGGAGTCCGCCGTGTCGTAGATCGTGAACTGGCGGGTGTAGCCCAGGCGCGGCGCCTCGCTGCGCAGGATGCGCACGCACGCGGCGTGGAACGTCATGACCCACATCGAGCGGACCGAGTGGCCGAGGAGCAGGCCGACGCGCTCGCGCATCTCCTGGGCGGCCTTGTTCGTGAACGTGATGGCGAGGATCTCGCCCGGCCGCGCCTGCTGGGTGCCGATGAGGTAGGCGATGCGGTGCGTGAGGACGCGGGTCTTGCCCGACCCGGCGCCGGCGAGCACGAGCAGCGGGCCCTCGCCGTGGACGACGGCCTGCCGCTGGGGGTCGTTCAGACCCTCGAGCAGGGTCTCGAGGTGGCTGGCGGGGGCGGCATCGGGCACCACCCCCAGGATACGAGTCCGCCCGGCGGCGCCGGGCCCCCGCCGCGTCCCCGCCCGGGGCGCCCCGTAACCTCCCGCCCGATGGCCCTCCGCCTGACCGACACGGTCCGCGACCACTGCGCCGCCGTCACCGCGGCCGCGACGGCCGTCCGCATCGACGAGGCCGCGCTCGAGCGGATCGCCGCCGGCGCCTGGGACGTCGTCGACCCGGGCCTCGACGCGCGGCGCCACCTCCTCGACGGCGAGCCCGAGGACATCGCGATGGCGATGCTCATCGCCGACGCGATCAACTTCGGGTCGGGCTGGTTCCCGACGCTGCGCAAGCGGGTGGACCCGGCGACGGGCCGGACGCTGTCGGGCTCGATCACGATCGCCTGGGCGCTCGCCGACCACCACCGCGCCCACGGCGTGTGGACCGCGACCGAGCTCCAGGCGACCCGCGCGGACGCGCTCGCGGCCCTCCTCGGCCAGCGCCCCGACCACGAGCTCATGAGCCTCTACGCCCAGGCGCTGCGCTCGCTCGGCGCCTTCGTCGGCGGCCGCGGCGCGCTCGGCGTCATCGCGGACGCACGTGGCTCCGCGGACCGCCTCGCGCGGTCGCTCGCCGACGGCATGGCCCTCTTCGCCGACACCGGCTTCTACAAGCGCGCCCAGATCACCGCGAACGACCTCGCGCTCGCGGGGGTGGCGACATTCACCGACCTCGACGACCTGACGATCTTCGCCGACAACCTCGTCCCCCACGTCCTGCGCTGCGAGGGCGTGCTCGTCTATGACCCGGCGCTCGCCGCCCACATCGACGCCGGCCGGACGCTCCCGCTCGGGGGTGCCGAGCGCGAGATCCGCGCCGCCGCCCTCGTCGCCTGTGAGCGCCTCGCCCCGGCGCTCGGCGTCCCGCCGCGCGTCCTCGACACGTGGCTGTGGAACCGCGGCCAGGACCCGGCGATCAAGGCCCGTCCGCGGCATCGCTGCCGCTGCGTCTTCTACTGAGCGCGGCCCGTGGTTGACGGTCCGCCCCGCACGGCGGATGCTCTGCCCATGGCGACCGTGCCGGCGAGCGAGCGACGCAGCAGCCCCCGGATGGCGGTTGCGCTCGACGTGCGCCTGAAGCGGAAGGTCGGGAACCCCGTGAGCGTGCAGACCCTCGACCTCGGCGCCGGCGGCGCCCGCTTCGTCAGCGCCCGCCCGCTGCGGGTCGACGAGGAGCTGCACTTCGACCTTGACCTGCCCGTGACCGGCCGCCACGTGGCCGGGACCGCCCGCGTGCTGCGCCAGCACCCGAACAGCGCCTACGCCCTGCGGTTCGAGCACATCGGGCCGGACGCCCTCCTCGAGCTGCAGGCTGCCGTCGCGGCCGTCGGCTCGTTCGCCTGAGGTCCCGTCCCGCCGGGGTCAGCCGCCGGCGGGATTCGGCCCGCGGACGGCGCGGAGCCTGCGGACCTCGGCGGCGTTCGCGGCCGCGTCCGCCTCGGGCCCGCCGAGCTCGCCGACCGCTGCCTCGAGCGCCGCGAGCCGGCCGCTGAGCGCGCGCAGCGCGTCGGAGATCGGGTCGGGCAGGTGGATCCAGTCGGCGTCCGGGCCCTCGGGGCGACGACCGTCGACCCGCACCGGGTGCCCCGGGTTGCCGACGACGGTCGCGTTCGGCGGGACGTCCTTGATGACGACGGTGTTCGCCCCGATCTTCGCGCCGTGCCCGACGGTGATCGGGCCGAGGAGCTTCGCGCCCGAGCCGATCGTGACGTTGTCCTGGACGGTCGGATGGCGCTTGCCGGTCGCGAAGCCCGTGCCGCCGAGCGTCACCCCCTGGTAGAGCGTGACGTTCGCCCCGATCTCCGCGGTCTCCCCGATGACGACGCCCATGCCGTGGTCGATGAAGAGCCCGTCGCCGATGCGGGCGGCCGGATGGATCTCGACGCCGGTCACCGACCGCGTGACCATCGCGATCCCGCGCGGGACGATCGGCACGTGCAGGCCGTCGAGCGCGTGGGCGACGCGGTGCGCGAGCAGCGCGTGCACGCCGGGCCACGCCGCCAGCACCTCGACCGAGCTCACCCCGCGGGCCGCGGGGTCGCGGGCGTGGGCGGCGGCGACGTCCTTGCGGATCTCCCCCGCCACACGGGCGATGGTGCGCAGACCGAACATGTCCGGAAAGCGTAGCGGTGCGCGATACTGGCCCTGCCGCATGACCCCGCCCCGTGTCCTCATCCTGCACGGCTGGCACGGCTCGCCGCCCGGACACTGGCAGCACTGGCTGGCCGGCGAGCTCCGCGCGGCGGGCGCCGCCGTCCGCTTCCCCGCCCTTCCGGCGTGCGACACCCCGTGCCCCGACCGCTGGGGCGCGGCGCTGCACCCGGAGCTCGCGGCGCTCGCCGCCCTCCCCGGCGGCGGCGAGCGCGTCGTCTGCTGCCACTCGCTCGGCTGCGTCCTGTGGTTCCGCGAGGCGCACCGCCTCGCGCCCGCGCACCGCGTCGACCGAGTCGTGCTCGTCGCCCCGCCGTGCCCGGGGTCGGCCGTGCCGGAGCTCGCCCGCTTCTACCCCACCCGGGCGCAGCGCGAGGACGTCCTCGGCGCCGCCCGCGACGAGACGCTGCTCGTCTGCTCGGACGACGACCCCTACTGCCCCGGGACCGGCGCGGCCGAGCACTGGGGCCGCCCGCTTGGCCTCGAGCCGGACGTGCTGCCGGGCCAGGGCCACCTGAACATCGAGGCCGGTTACGGCCCGTGGCCGGCGATGGCGGACTGGGTCCTCGGGCGCCGCGAGCGCCTCGCCGCCGCGGCCTGACGCCGCGCCCGGGCTCAGTAGGCGAAGAACGGCAGCGAGACGTACCGCTCGCCGCTGTCCGGCAGGACGACCGCGATCCGCGCGCCGGCCGACTCGGGACGCCTGGCGACCTCGATCGCCGCCCAGAGCGCCGCACCGCAGGACATGCCGACGAGCAGGCCCTCGCGCCGGGCGCAGAGGCGGGCGGTCTCGATCGCGTCCTCGTCGCTGACGGGGATGACCTCGTCGAGGAGCTCGCGGTTGAGCACCGGCGGGACGAACCCGGCCCCGATGCCCTGGATGCGGTGCGGTCCGGCCGTGCGCCCGCTCAGGACGGCGGAGGTCGCGGGCTCGCAGGCGACGACCTTCAGCGCCGGGTTACGCTCCTTGAGGAACTCCCCGGCCCCGGTGATCGTGCCGCCCGTGCCGACACCGGCCACGAGGATGTCGACCTGCTCGTCGAGCTGGCGCCAGATCTCCGGCCCGGTCGTCCGCCGGTGGGCCTCGGGGTTCGCGGGGTTCGAGAACTGGTCGGGCAGGAAGACGTCGGGCTGCTGCGCCATCCCCTGCGCGGCCTTCACGGCCTCGTTCATCCCGCCGAGCGACTCGATGACCTCGACGCGCGCGCCGTACAGCCGCAGCAGGCCCTCGCGCTCGCGGCTCATCCCCTGCGGCAGGGTCAGCACGAGCTCGTAGCCCTTCGCGGCGCAGACGAAGGCGAGGGCGATGCCGGTGTTGCCGCTCGTCGCCTCGACGATCGTCGTGCGTCCCGGCTCGATCGCGCCCTCGGCCTCCGCCGCCTCGATCATCGCGACGCCGATGCGGTCCTTGACGCTGCCGCCCGGGTTCGACGCCTCGATCTTGCCGAAGATCGATACGCCCTCGGGGGCGAGCCGCGTGAGCTGGACCATCGGCGTCCGGCCGACAAGGGCAGAAACGTTGATCGGGATTGAGGCCATCCGGTCTCCGAGCATAAGGGACGGCTCGGTCCGGCCCGCCTCGTGCCGGCTGGGCCCGGCTAGGAGACGTGACGGGCCCGTCCGGCCCGCCTCGTGCCGGCTGGGCCCGGCTAGGAGACGTGACGGGCCGGCTGCTCCGCCTGGGCCGGCTGGGCCCCGCGGCGCTCGCCGGCGCGGCGCTCGACCCCGACGTACGGCAGCTCGAGGTGACGGCGGTCGCTGCCCTTGCGGCGGCAGATGCGATCCCCGAGCTCGTGGGCGGTGTCGCTGTCGGGCGTGCGGCTGGACCAGACCATGCCGCCGATGAGCACGAGGATCATGGCGGGGATGTAGCCGGCGATGAGGACGAAGGTCATGGGGGGCGATCCTTTTTCGGACAGGGTGAGAGGGCCTGGGTCCCCATCGGATCGCGGCGCGCCGGGCTTGAGCGCGGCCTTGAGCACAGCGCGCCTGAGTCAGCGGATGTTCGATGCCGCACCCGGCAGCGGGCGCGTCACGAGGCCCTCGGCGACCGCCCACTCCATGGTGCGGCGGAAGGTCTCCTCCACCGGCGTGTAGACGACGCCGAGCTCCCGCGTCGCGCGCGAGCCGTCGTAGCGGTGGCCGTGGAGGATCGTCTCGACGCGGGCCGGGCAGATCGGCGAGGTCCTCCCCCGCAGCCGGAAGAGAACGTCGACCGCCCCGGACAGGCCGCGGGCGACCGGCGCCGGGATCATCGGGACGCGCTGCCGGACCCCCGAGAGGCCGGCGACGATCTCCAGCGCCTCGGCCGACGAGATCGTCGCGCCGTTGAGGATGTAGCGCGCGCCGGGCGTTCCGCGCTCGGCCGCGAGGAGGTGCGCGGCGACGACGTCCTCGACGTCGACGACGGAGACGAACGTGTCGACGAAGGCCCGCAGGCGCCCGTTGAGGTAGGCGATGATGATCGCGCCGTTGCCGCCCTTGCGCGGCGGCCCCTGGACGGACGAGGGGTTGAGCGCGACGACCTCCACCCCGGTCTCCGCCGCGAGGCGGAAGGCCACCTGCTCGGACTCGTGCTTGGAGCGGTCGTACACCGAGAGGTAGCTGCCGCGATGCGGCGAGTCCTCGGTCCCGACGGTGCCGTGGGCCTCGCCGACCGAGGCGGCGGACGAGGTGAAGACGACGCGGCGCACGCCGGCGGCCGCGGCGGCGCGCACGACGGCCGCGGTGCCGTCGACGTTCACGCGGAGCAGCCGGCCGGGGTCCGCCGGGCAGTGCGAGTTCACCCCGGCGACGTGGTGGACGACCTCGCAGCCCGCCATCGCGGCGCGGAGGCCCGCCTCGTCGAGGACGTCGCCGTCGACGACCGCGGCACCGTGGGCCTTGAGCGCGGCGGCGGACGCCGGGGTCCGTGCGAGGCCGACGACCGTGTCCCCGCGCGCGGCGAGCGCCGCGGCGAGCCGGCCGCCGATGAAGCCGCCGCCGCCCGTCAGGAAGACCTGCGCCACGGCTCAGACGGCCTGGCGCGTGGGCGCGCCGGCGTCTCCGGAGTCCGCCCCGCCGGCGGCGACAGCCGCGAGCTCCATCCGGCGACGGAGCTGCTCGACGCGCGGGTCGGGCGTCGTGTCGGCGCCCGCCGACGCGAGGAAGAGGCGCACGCGCTCCATGACGTGGCGGTGGTCCTCGCCGGGCTGCGGGACGATCGGCGGGCCGAAGGAGATCTCGATCGGCCGGCGGCGGCCGAGGAAGCGGCCGGGCGCGCGGGTCATCCAGCGGCGGCCGGTCGGCATCGCCTCGTGCGTCCCGGCGACGTGCACCGGGACGATCGGGACGCCGTACTCGGCGGCGATGACGGCGGAGCCCGCCCGCAGGCGGCCGACCCTGCCGTCGCGGGAGCGCGTCCCCTCGGCGAAGACGACGACCGACCAGCGCTCGTCGAGCAGGCGCGCGAGGTGCGGCGGCGGCCCGGCGTGGAGCGACCCGCCGCGGCGGTGCAGCGGCACCGTCCCGAAGACGAGCGAGACGGTGTGCGCGAGGAGGCGCTTGACGTAGAAGTAGTCGGCCGCGGCCGCGACGGCGGTCCGGCGGCGCCAGCGGCCCGGGAGCGCGCGCAGCAGGGCGGGCGTGTCCATGTGGCTCGCGTGGTTCGCGACGAAGATCACCGGCTGGTCGAGGTCACGCAGGTGCTCGTGGCCGTTGATCTGCCGGCGCGTGTAGGCGTCCATGCAGGTGCCGAGGACACCGCAGATGACCGCCTCGCGGAACAGGCGCGCGGGCAGGGTCCTCGCCCACGGCTGGTCCAGGCTGCCCGAGTCCTCGTTCCCGTCCATTGACCTTGCTACTCCCCGGCGCCGAGAAGGTTTCCCGGGCGGGCGCACGCGCGCCCGCTCAGCGTGCGGGTTCGGTCGCCGCGCGACCGGCGCCGCCGACGAGCTTGCCCGGGTTGAGGTTCGCCCCCGGGTCGGTGCCGTCGAAGAGCGCCTCGAGGAGGCGGACGCCCGGCGCGGAGATGTCCTCCTCGAGCCACTGGCTGTGCTCGGTGCCGACCGCGTGGTGGTGCGAGAGCGTCGCGCCGTTGTCGACGAACGCCTGCTGGATCGCCTGCTTCACCACGTCGTACTCCTCGAGCATGTCGCCGCCGGGGCTCGGCACGAAGGCGAAGGTGAAGTAGAGGCACGCCCCCGCGTGGTAGCTGTGCGAGAGGTGGCACATGAGGTACCCGGTGACGCCGAGCTGCGCGAAGGCCGCGTTCGCCGCGGCGCTCGTGTTGCGGTGCACGGCCTCGAGCTGCGACCAGGGCGCGGCGGTCTCCGAGACGTCGGCGGCGGCGCCGCGGTCGAGGAGGAAGTCGCGGATGTACGGGGTGTCGAACTTCTTCTGGTCGTAGAGCTGGCCGGGGCTCGTGCCGATGCAGATGCCGCCGTGCCGGCCGACGATCCGCCCGACGATGCGGCGCTGCTCGGTGACGTGGCCGTCGCTGCCCTCGTAGCCGAGGAAGGACAGGCACATGGAGCCGAGGTCGAAGCCCTTCGCGCGCTGGAGGAACGTCGTCAGCGCCTTGGACTGGACCTTGTCCATCCGCGTCGACGCCTTGCGCGTCGCGAAGGAGAACTGCGTCTCCGGCGCGTCGGAGACGCGGCTGACGGAGACCGACGCCTCGCTCGCGGCGATCTCGCGCATCGCGGCGAGGCCGGCGTCGAAGGTCGGGAAGAGGTAGCCGAGGATCTCGCGGCGCTGCGGCAGCGGGCGCACGTGGACCGTCGCCTCGGTGATGAGCCCGAGGCGCCCCTCGCTGCCGAGGATCATCTCGCGCACCGACGGGCCGGTCGACGTGCTCGGCACCGGCCGCACGACGAGCGTGCCCGACGGGGTGACGACCCGCAGGCCGCGCGTCATGTCGGCGATGTCGCCGTAGCGGTCGGACTGCATGCCCGACGAGCGCGTGGCGATCCAGCCGCCGAGCGTCGAGTGGGTGAAGCTGTCGGGGAAGTGGCCGAACGTGTAGCCCTGCGCGTTCAGCTGCTCCTCCAGGTGCGGGCCGAAGACGCCGGCCTGCACCCGCGCCAGGCGCGAGGCGGCGTCGATCTCGAGGACCTGATCCAGGCGGCCCATGTCGACCGAGAGGACCGGACGGGTCTCGGTCGCCTCGGGCTCCAGGCTGCCGGAGATCGACGTGCCGCCGCCGAACGGGATGACGACCGCGTCCGCCTCGAGCGCGGCCTGCAGGACGGCGGTCACCTGCGCCTCGTCCGCGGGCCGCACGACGGCGTCGGGGACGCGCGGCAGGTCGCCCCGGCGCTGGCGGATGAGGTCGCGGATGCTCTTGCCGCGGGCGTGGACGACGCGGTCGAGCGGGTCGACGCTGAGGTGCTCGGAGCCGACCGCGCCGGCGAGCGCCGCGCGCAGGCCGTCCGGCAGGTGCGCGTCCGGGATCGCGAGCTCGTCGAAGCCGAGCGGGGCGGCCGTCGCCTGCCCGATGTCGAGCCCGATCTTCTCGCGGATGAAGCCCCGGAGCTCCGGTTTGTCCTCGTGCGTGAAGGCCACGCCGTCGAGGCCCCAGCCCCACCATTTCATCGCCGTCATGTGGGGTCGATCGTACGGCACCGGCGGAGTACGGTAGGTGAGCGTTTCCCAAGTCCACTCGAGGAGGTAGCCGTCTCATGCTCCCGACCGATGTTCCGGCCACCGAGTCGCAGCACCCCGCGCCCGGCGCGCCGGGGCCGCACGAGTCCGATCACGAGTTCAGCGCGCAGGACGACCTGCCCGTCCCCCTCGACGAGCCCGAGCTGCCCGACGCGCCGCTCGCCGACGACGACGAGACCGACGAACCGGTGCCAGAGGACTGACCGGCCGCCTCAAGGTCAGGGCCGGTCCGGCCGATCTCCATGACCAAGTGAGGACGGGGCGGCCCAGGTCGGAAGGGCCGCCGCACGAGGTGCCGCGTCCGGGATTCGACGTCCCGGGGGCCCCGGACTCACCTTCTTCAGGCGCGTCGCGCCGGGGTGTCCGTGAGCAGCCCGTCGTAGACCGCGCGCGTCTGCTCCGCGACGTCCGCCCAGTCGAACTGGAGCACGTGCTCGCGGGCCTGCACGACGAGCCGGTCGCGCAGCTCGTCGCTCGTCAGCAGCCGCTCGATCATGATGCCGAGGTGCTCGGCGTCGCCGCCGTTGAAGCGCAGGCCGACGCGCTCGCCGGGCGGGACGACCTCCCGCAGGCCGCCGGTGTCGGCGACGATGCACGGGCAGCCGGAGGCCATCGCCTCGAGGGCGACGAGCCCGAACGGCTCGTAGAGCGACGGGACGACCGTCAGGTCGGCGATCCGGTAGAGGTTGTGCAGGGCGTCGTCGCCGATCCAGCCGAGGAACGTGCCGTGCTCGTCGAGCCCGAGGCGGGTGGCCTGCGCGCGGAGCTCCTGATCGGCGGTCCCCGACCCGGCCACGAGGAAGCGCAGGTCGCCGACGTGGTCGATGACGTCCGGCAGCGCGTCGAGCGCGACCTGGAAGCCCTTCTCGTAGACGAGCCGCCCGACGAGCAGGACGAGCCGCTCGTGCGGCTGCGCGAAGCGGGCGCGGAGCGCGTCGAGGTCGCCCTTGGGCTGCAGGTCGTCGGGGTCGATCCCGTTCGGGATGACGGCGATGCGCGCCTCCTCCACGTCGAAGATGTCGGCGACGTGGCCACGCATGTAGTGCGAGCAGACGATGACCTGGTCGGCGGCGTGGACCATCCAGCGCTCGGTGCGATGGATGTCCGACTGCGGCGCGACGTGGACCCACCCCTGGTGGCGGCCGAACTCCGTCGCGTGGACGGTCGTGACGAGCGGGCGGCGGACGCCGTCGGCGAGGCGCTTGGCGGCGACGGCGACGAGCCAGTCGTGGCTGTGGACGAGGTCGAACTGCAGCTCGTCGCAGAGGGCACGGCCGGCGACGAGGAGGTCGTCGTTGAGCTGGCGCACCCAGGCGACGAACTCGTTGAGGCCCTGCGGGTAGCTGGGCTCGGGGACGCGGTGCACGATGACGCCGTGGCGCTCCTCGCGGGCGGCGCTGCGCTGGTCGCCGCGCGTGAGGACGTGCACCTCCACGCCGTCGCGCACGAGCTGCTCGGAGAGCTTGCGTGCGTGGCGGGCGAGTCCGCCCTCGACGATCGGCGGGTACTCCCACGTGACGATCAGGACGCGCGACGTCAAGGCCCAGATCCTAGACGAGCGTGCCAGAACGCCCGGCGCACGGTCAGATCCGGCGCAGCAGCGCCCGTCCGTCCGGGCCGAGGACGCCCGCGAGGCTCGCCTGGTCGGGCAGGTCGAACTCGGCCCCGTCGAGGACGCTGCGCCACGTCCCGGCGGCCGCCGCCGGGAGCGCCCAGCCCTCGGTCCCGGCCCCGGCGTCACGGAGCGCGACGGCGACGAGGACGTCCTCGCCGCGCAGGAAGGCGCAGACGCCGTCGCCCGCGGGGATCGGGGTGTAGGCGCCCTGCGCGAACGTCCCGGGCAGCTCGCGGCGGAGCTCGAGCGCCTTCCAGACGAGGTGGAGCTTCGCCCGCTCGCGCGAGGGCGCGTCGCCACCGCGGAGCGCCGCGAGGGCCTCGGCGCGCGCGGCGAAGTCGACCGGGCGGCGGTTGTCCGGGTCGACGAGCGCGGAGAACCACGTCTCGTCGCCCTGGTAGAGGTCGGGGACCCCGGGGACGGTGAGCTTCAGCAGGACCTGGCCGAGCGCGGCGCGCGCACCGACGTCGGCGACGCGGGCCGCCCAGCCGTCGAAGCCGTAGCGGAACGGGCCGTGCTCGTAGAGGCGCCGGGCGAACTCGAGGACGCCGTGCTCGTGCGCCTCGTCGGGGTCGACCCACGAGGTGCCCTGCTTCGCCTCGCGCAGCGCCTTGATGAGGTACGGCTCGAGGCGCTCGAGCTCGATCGGCCAGGCCCCGATGAGCGTCTGGTAGACGAGCAGCTCCTCGGCCGGCGTCGGCGCGGCCACGTCGCGCAGCTCGGCGTTGTCGGCGTGCCAGCGGCGGACGGCGCCGGCCCACTCCTCCCCCAGGCCCGCAAGCGCCCCGAGGCGGGCGCGGACGTCGCCGGAGCGCTTCGTGTCGTGCGTGCTCGTCGCGAGCAGGTTCTCGGGGAAGCGCCGGCCGCGCTCGGCGGCGCGGGCGTGGAAGGCGTCGACGGAGAGCCCGAAGCGGCCGGGGTCCCCCCCGACCTCGTTGAGCGCGAGCAGGCGGTGATAGCGGTAGAAGGCGGTGTCCTCGACGCCCTTGGCCATGACCGGGGACGTCGTCTGCTGGAAGCGGACGACCCACTCGGCGGGGACCTTGGGGTCCTCGAGGAGGGCGGCGCGGCGGACGGCCTCCGGGACGTGGGCGAGCGCCTCGCGGTCCTCCGGCGCGACCTCGTCGCGCTCGGGGACGACGTAGGTGCGGTAGATCTCCAGGGCGCTGAGCGCCTCGGTCGTCCCGGGGACGTCGTGGACGGCGCCCAGCCGGTCGACCTCGCGGCCGAACGTCGTCGCGGCCTGCTCGGCCTTCGCCTCGTCGGCCCAGTCCGAGAACGGCCGCGCGTCGCCGCTGAGCTCCGTCCACAGCGCCGTGAGCGGCGCCTCCCCGGCCGGGTCGACGAAGATCGCCTGCACGTCGACGCAGAACTCGTAGCCGGTCGTCCCCGCGGTCGGCCAGCCGACGCGGAGCTGCTCGCCGGTCTCGGCCGAGAGGATCTTCTCGACCCAGACGCGGTCGACGCCGGCGTCGTGCAGCCGTCGCAGGTAGCCGGCCGGGTCGGCCATCCCATCGGGGTGGTCGACCCGGATCCCGTCGGCGACGCCGTCGCGTACGAGCTCGATGACCTTCGCGTGCGTCGCGGCGAACACCTCGGGGTCCTCCTGCCGCACGCCGGCGAGCTCGTCGACGTCGAAGAACCGGCGGTGCCTGCCGGTGACGCGGTCGAGGTCGAAGAACTTCGCCCGCAGGGCCGGGTCCGACCAGTAGCGGTTGGCGTCGTCGGTCGCCATGTGGTTCGGGACGACGTCGAGGACGAGGCCCATGCCGCGCCGGTGGGCGTCGGCGGCGAGCGCGCGCAGGCCGTCCTCCCCGCCGAGGGCGACGGAGACCGCCGCCGGGTCGATGACGTCGTAGCCGTGGGTCGAGCCGGCGCGCGCCTCCCACACCGGTGAGAGGTACAGGTGCGAGACGCCGAGGTCGTCGAGGTACGGCAGCAGCGCCTGCGCGTCCGCGAAGCCGAGGTCGGGCCCGAGCTGCAGGCGGTAGGTGGCGCGGAGGGGGCGGGGGCCGGTGGGCGTCATCTGCGCCGCAGCAGGGTCATCGAGCGGGCGGAGACGAACAGCGAGCCACGGGCGGCGACGTCGACCGAGCCGGGCGCGGCGGCGGGGGCCGCCGTCGCGAGCTCGAGCGTCCACTCGGCCCCGAAACGGGCGGCCGGGAGCGTGAACTCGACGTCGTGCTCGCTCGCGTTGAGGAAGAGGAGGAAGGAGCCGCCGTGGACCGGCTGCCCGCGCTCGTCCTGCATCCCCGTCGAGGAGCCGTTGAGGAAGACGCCGAGCCAGCGGAGCTCCTCGTCCTCCCACTGCTTGCGCGTCATGCGGCGGCCGTCGAGGCGGAACCACCAGATGTCCGGCAGGACGGTGTCGGCCTCGTCCCCCTCGAGGAAGTGCTCGCGGCGGAAGACGGGCTCGGCGGCGCGGAGCGCGACGAGCCGCTGGGTGAACTCACGGAGGCTGCGCGCCTCCTCGTCGACGTCCCAGTGGAACCACGAGACCTCGTTGTCCTGGCACCAGGCGTTGTTGTTGCCGCCCTGCGAGCGGGCCATCTCGTCGCCGCCGAGGAGCATCGGCACGCCCTGCGAGAGGAGCAGCGTCATGAGGAAGTTGCGCCGCTGGCGCCAGCGGAGCGTGTTCACCTCGGGGTCGTCGGTCGGCCCCTCCACCCCGCAGTTCCAGGAGCGGTTGTCGTCGGTGCCGTCCTTGGAGTCCTCGAGGTTCTCCTCGTTGTGCTTCTCGTTGAACGCCGTCATGTCGGCGAGCGTGAAGCCGTCGTGGGCGGTGACGAAGTTGACCGAGGCGAACGGCTTGCGCCCGTCCGACTCGTAGAGGTCGCTCGAGCCGGTGAAGCGCGAGGCGAACTCGTTCAGCGGCGCCTCGCCGCGCCAGAAGTCGCGCACGACGTCCCGGTACATCCCGTTCCACTCCGACCACAGCACCGGGAAGTTGCCCACCTGGTAGCCGCCGGGGCCGACGTCCCACGGCTCGGCGATGAGCTTCACCTGGGAGAGGACGGGGTCCTGGTGGATCGTGTCGAAGAACGCGCTCAGGCGGTCCACGTCGTAGAGGCCGCGCGCGAGCGCCGAGGCGAGGTCGAAGCGGAAGCCGTCCACGTGGCACTCGATCGCGAAGTAGCGCAGCGAGTCCATGATGAGCCGCAGCACCTCGGGCTCGACGGCGTTGAGCGTGTTGCCCGTCCCCGTGTAGTCCATGTAGTGCCGCTTGTCGTCGGGGACGAGGCGGTAGTAGGAGGCGTTGTCGACGCCGCGGAAGGAGAGCATCGGGCCGAGGTGGTTGCCCTCGGCGGTGTGGTTGTAGACGACGTCGAGGATGACCTCGATGCCCGCGCGGTGCAGCGCCTTGACCATCCCCTTGAACTCGCGGACCTGCTCCCCGAGGCGGCCGGTCGCCGCGTACTGCGCGTGCGGCGCGAGGTAGCCGATCGACGAGTAGCCCCAGTAGTTCGAGAGCCCGCGGTCGTGGAGGAAGGACTCGTCGATGATGTGGTGGACGGGCAGCAGCTCGAGGGCGGTGATGCCCATCGCCTTCAGGTAGCCGATCGCCTCGTCGCTCGCCAGGCCGGCGTAGGTGCCGCGCAGCTCCTCCGGGATCGCGTCGAGGAGCTTCGTGAAGCCCTTGACGTGCGTCTCGTAGATGACGGTCTGCGTCCACGGGCGGGCGAGCGGCCGGTCCCCCTCCCAGTCGAAGTGGTCGTCGACGACGACGCACTTCGGCATCGCGGGCGCGGAGTCCTCGTCGTCCGCCTCGAGGTCGGCGTCGTCCCCCGCGTCCGGGTCGGGGACGTACGGCAGGACGCTCGCGGCGTCGAAGTCGACCCCGCCCTCGATGGCCTTCGCGTACGGGTCGATGAGGAGCTTGCACGGGTTGAACCGGTGCCCCTCCTCCGGCGCGTACGGCCCATGGACGCGGTAGCCGTACCGCTGGCCGGGCCCGACGCCCGGCAGGTAGCAGTGCCAGTTGTGGGCGGTGACCGCGGTGACGTCGATCTGCTCCTCGGCTCCGTCGGCGTCGAAGAGGCAGAGGACGACGCGCTCGGCGTTCTCGGAGAAGATCGAGAAGTTCGTCCCCTCCCCGTCCCACACGGGCCCGAGCGGGAAGGGCCGGCCCGGCCAGACCTCGCGCGCGCTCACCGGATCACCACGCCGCTCATCGGGGCCAGGCGGAGGCCGGCGGCGGCCCGCCGGGCCGGTGCGGTCGCGAGGACGATCTCGCCCGCGGGCGCGGGCACGGTCTGGGGGGTGTCGGAGAAGCTCATGATCAAGGTGTGGGTGCCGCGCCGGACGCGGAGCCAGCGGGCGGCCTCGTCGTAGCCGGTGACCTCGGCGTGGCCGGGGGCCGCGAGGGTGAGCTCGGCGCGCAGGGCCAGGAGGTCTGCGTGGAGCGCGGCGAGCGCGGCGTCCTCCGTGCGCACGAGCTTGGAGGCGAGGAACGTCGCGCGGTCCTGCGGGTCGGGCACCTCCTGGCCGGAGAAGGCGGCGAAGGCGGCGAACTCGCGCCGGCGGCCGTCGCGGGTGGCCTTCGCGATCCGCTTGTCGATGTGGTCGGAGAAGAACTGGAAGGGCGCGGCCTCCCCGTACTCCTCCCCCATGAAGAGCATCGGCGTGAACGGCGAGAGCAGCGTGCAGAACGCGGCGAGCGGGCGCAGCGCGGGCGGCAGGCGGTCCCCGAGCGCGCGGTTGCCGACCTGGTCGTGGTTCGCGGAGAAGACGACGAACGCCTCGGGGGGCAGGTCGGGTGCGGGGGCGCCGAAGCGCCGGCCGCGGAAGGTCGACCAGCCGCCGTCGTGGACGTGCGGCACGCGCCAGGCCTTCGCGAGGTCGGCGACGCTGCCGAACTCCTCGTAGTACCCCTCCTGCTCGCCGGTGAGCAGCGTGCGCAGCGCGTGGTGGAAGTCGTCCGCCCAGGCCGCGTCGTGCCCGAGGCCGCCGACGGCCCGCGGGCGCATGACCTGCGGGTCGTTGCGCCCCGACTCGGCGATGATCAGCGCGCGCGGGTCGACGGCCCTCACCCGGGTGGCGAGCTCGGCGAGGAGCGGCTCGGCGGAGCCGTCGAAGATCGCGTGGATCGCGTCGAGGCGCAGGCCGTCGACATGGAGGTCGCGGACCCACATCTCGGCGTTCTGCAGGACCCACTCGCGCACCCCGCCGCTGCCCTCGCCGTCGTAGTTCAACGCCTCGCCCCAGAACGTCGAGTAGCGGTCGGTGAAGAACGGGCCGAGCATCCGCAGCGCGCGCTCGCCGGACGCGCCGACGTGGTTGTAGACGACGTCGAGGATGACGGCGATGCCGGCCCGGTGGGCGGCGTCGACGAGCCTGGCGAGCGCCTCCGGGCCGCCGTAGGCGTGGTGCGCGGCCCACAGGTAGACGCCGTCGTAGCCCCAGCCGTGCTCGCCGGGAAACTCGGCGACCGGCATGAGCTCGATCGCGGTGACGCCGAGCGCGGCGAGGCGCGGCAGCTCTCTGATCGCGGCGTCGAACGTGCCCTCCGGCGTGAACGTCCCGACGTGGAGCTCGTAGATCACCGCGTCGCGCAGCGGCACCCCGTCCCACGCCTCGTCGGTCCACGCGAAGGTGGCGGGGTCGACGACGCGCGAGGGCCCGCGCAGGCCCTTCGGCTGCCAGCGGGTGCACGGGTCCGGGACCCGCCGGCCGTCGGCGATCACCCAGTAGTCGTCGCCCGGCGCGGCGTCGAGGACGCCCTCCCAGACGCCGGACCCGGCGTCGGTCAGCGCGTGGTCGCCGGAGCGCAGCCGGATCGCGACCTGCTCGGGCTTCGGGGCCCAGACGCGGAAGCGCACGCGGCCGTCCCCCAGCACGGTCGTGCCGAGGGGACGTTCGAAGGGCAGGGCGGGTGCACGGGTCACAGCTCGGGCGAGAACCAGATCACGCCGAGCGGCGGAAGGGTCAGCGCGGCGGACGCCGGCTGGTCGTGCCAGGGCTCCTCGTCGGCGGTGATCGTGCCGTTCTCCACGCCGCTGCCGCCGTACGCGGACGCGTCGGAGTTGAGGACCTCGCGCCACGTGCCGCCGGAGGGCAGCCCGACGCGGTAGCCCTCGCGGACGACCGGCGCGAAGTTGCAGACGCAGACGAGCGGCGGCGTCCCCGGGTCCCCCTCGCGGAGGAAACAGACGACGTTCGCGTCGGCGTCGTTCGCCTCGAGCCAGCGGAAGGCCGACGCGTCGTCGTCGCGCTCCCACAGGGCGGGCAGGTCCGAGTAGGCGTGGTTGAGGTCGCGGACGAGCGCCTGCACGCCCCCGTACCCCGCGTCCTGCAGGAGATGCCAGTCGAGCGACCGCTCGTGCGACCACTCCCGCTCCTGTGCCAGCTCGTTGCCCATGAAGAGAAGTTTCTTGCCCGGGTGCGCCCACATGTACGCGTAGAGCGCGCGGACGTTCGCGAGCTGCTGCCAGCGGTCGCCCGGCATCTTCTCGAGGATCGACCCTTTGCCGTGGACGACCTCGTCGTGGCTCAGCGGCAGCACGAAGTTCTCGCTGAAGGCGTACATGAGGCTGAAGGTCAGCGTGTGGTGGTGGTACTTGCGGTGGATCGGGTCCTGCTGGAAGTACGCGAGCGTGTCGTGCATCCAGCCCATGTTCCACTTGAAGCCGAAGCCCAGCCCACCGACGTGGGTCGGCCGGGAGACGCCCGGCCACGCCGTCGACTCCTCGGCGATGGACAGGACGCCAGGCTCGCGGGCGTGGATGACCTCGTTGAACTCGCGCAGGAAGGCGACCGTCTCGAGGTTCTCGCGGCCGCCGTGCTCGTTCGGGAGCCACTCGCCGTCCTTGCGGGAGTAGTCGAGGTAGAGCATCGACGCCACGGCGTCCACGCGCAGGCCGTCGACGTGCATCTCGCGCAGCCAGTAGAGGGCGTTGGCGAGGAGGAAGTTGCGCACCTCGTTGCGGCCGACGTTGAAGATGAGCGTGCCCCAGTCGGGGTGCTCGCCGCGACGCGGGTCCTCGTGCTCGTAGAGCGCCGAGCCGTCGAAGCGGCGCAGCGCCCAGTCGTCCTTCGGGAAGTGCGCCGGGACCCAGTCGAGGATGACGCCGATGCCCGCCGCGTGGAGCGTGTCGACGAAGGCGCGGAAGTCGTCGGGGGTCCCGTGGCGCGCGTCGGGCGCGAAGTAGCCGGTCACCTGGTAGCCCCAGGACCCCGGGAACGGGTGCGACATGACCGGCAGCAGCTCGACGTGGGTGAAGCCCATGTCGGTCGCGTAGGCGGCGAGCTCCTGCGCGAGCTGCGCGAACGGCAGCGGCGTCTCGGGGTCGTCCGGGTCGCGGCGCCACGAGCCGAGGTGCACCTCGTAGACCGACATCGGCTCGCGGTGCGGGACCGCGGCGCGCCGGCGCTGCAGCCACGCCGCGTCCTGCCACCCGTGCTGCGGGGCGTGGACGACCGAGTCGGTGCCCGGGGCCTGCTGCGCCTGGGCGGCGTACGGGTCGGCCTTCAGGCGCACGTCGCCCGACGCGGTGCGGATCGCGTACTTGTACGCCTGCCCCGGGCGCGCCCCGGGGACGAACGCCTCCCAGATGCCGGAGGATCCGGACCCCGCCGCCCGCATCGCGTCGTGGTCGTGGTCCCACTCGTTGAAGTCGCCGATGACGGTGACGCTCGTCGCGTTCGGCGCCCACACGGCGAAGGCGACGCCCTCGGTCCCGTCGACCGTCGTCACGTGCGCGCCCAGGCGCTCGTAGATCCGCTCGTGGCGGCCCTCCCCCGCGAGGTGCAGGTCGAGCTCGCCGAGGATCGGCGGCGTCTTCGTCTTGCCGTTCGTGCGGGTCACGCGGGGGTGGCCTCCTCGTCGTCGTCGAGCTCGAGCATGCGGGCGATCCCGGCGACCGGGATCGAGACCCAGTCCGGGCGGTGGTCGATCTCGTAGCGCAGCTCGTAGACCGCCTTCTCGAGCTCGAAGACGTTGAGCAGCCGGTCGACGTTCTGGCGCCCCGGCGGAAGCAGCGTCTGATCGGCCTCGGCGAGATAGCCCTCGAGGAACGCCTCGCGCACCGCGTCCTCCCAGCCGGCCGGCGCGGGGACGCCGTTGAGGATGCGCGACGCGGACGCCGCGTAGGCGAAGGAGCGCAGCATCCCGGCGACGTCGCGCAGCGGCGAGCGCTTGGCGCGGCGCTCGGCGAGCGTCCGCGCCGGCTCGCCCTCGAAGTCGAGGACGACCCAGCCGCCGTCCTGCCCGCGGAGGACCTGGCCGAGGTGGTAGTCGCCGTGATGGCGGATGATGCGGCCGGCCGAGCCGACGGTGAGCGCGCCGAGCAGCTCGCGGACCTCCTGCCCGCGGCCGGCGATCGGCTGCAGCGGCCCGACGTCCTGGGGCAGGTCGCGGAAGATCCGCTCGATCTCCTCGTCGACGGTCGCGGTGAGCAGGCCGAGGGCCTCGGTCGACGTGTCGGCGGGCGCGAAGGCCTCGTCCTGGCTGTCGGACGCGAGGGCCGTGTGCATCTGACCGGTGATCTCGCCGAGCGTGCGCGCCTCGGCGACGAAGCGGTGCGGGTCGTCCGAGCGCAGGACGTCGAGGACGAGGTCCCAGCCGTCGGTCGAGCCGGGGACGAAGTCCTGCACGACCCCGAGCGTCGCGTCGATGAGGCGTCCGGTGTGCGAGTACCAGGCCCGCAGCGGCGCGATGTGGTCGAAGCCGTGCGCGCTGAGGAAGTGGAGCATCTCGAGCTCCGGGTTGACGCCGGCGCCGAGGCGGCGGAACGCCTTCAGGACCTGCTTCTCGTCGAGGACGACCGACGAGTTGGACTGCTCGGCGCCGAGCGGGCGCACGTCGTCCGGGACCGGCACCGGCCGGCCGTCGGGGCTGCGGAACTCGGCGACGCCCGCGGGCGTCTCCACGTCGGTCCCCGACGCCATGAGCCGCACGACCTCGCGGACGAACGCCGGGTCGGTCATCGCGTCGTAGACGATGTGCTCGTCGTCCTGGCAGATGATGCCGTGCTGCCAGCCGCTGGCCGACGGCCGGCGGCCGATCGGCAGCTGGTAGAGCTCGTGTGTGCCCGGGTGGAAGCGCACCTCGATGATCGCAAGCGCCAGGCGCGGATCCTCCTCGAGGATCGGGATCGACTCGAGGACCGAGATCCCGGCGACCTCGCGCGACTTCGAGCCGAACCAGCGCTGGCCGAGGACGAATTCGGCGAGCGTCTCCTCGCTGATGAGCGTGTCGATGGCGGTCATGCGGTGGCCCCCCCGTTGTCGTGGGCATTGACGGTGGCGGCCTCGATGGCCCGGGCCGCCTCATCCTCGCCGCTTTCGCCGGACGTGAGGAGGAACCAGTAGAAGCCGCGCGGCGCAAGCGTCAGGAGATACGGCAGCTCGCCGATCCGCGGGAAGCGCGTGCGGCCGAACATCTCCTCGGGGTAGGAGCCCTCGAAGGCGGAGAGGTCGAGCTCGACCGCCTGCGCGGAGCGCGCGACGTTGTGGACGCAGAGCGCGATGTCGTCGGCGTGCTTGCGGATGTGGGCGAAGATCCGCGGGTTGGAGACCGTCAGCGGCTCGTAGGTGCCGAGCCCGAACACCGGGTGCTCCTTGCGCAGCGAGATGAAGCGCCGCACCCACCGCAGGAGCGACGTCGGCGTGCGCAGCTGCGCCTCGACGTTCACCGCCTGGTAGCCGTAGACCGGGTCCATGAGCGGCGGCGCGTAGAGCTGCGCGAAGTCCGCCCGGCTGAAGCCGCCGTTGCGGTCGCCCGTCCACTGCATCGGCGTCCGCACGCCGTCGCGGTCGCCGAGGTAGAAGTTGTCCCCCATGGCGATCTCGTCGCCGTAGTAGAGGACCGGCGACCCGGGGAGCGAGAAGAGGATCGCCGTCATGAGCTCGATCTCGTCGCGGCCGTTGTCCAGGAGCGGCGCGAGGCGGCGGCGGATGCCGAGGTTGAGCTTCATCCGCGGGTCCTTCGCGTACTCCTTGTACATGTAGTCGCGCTCCTCGTCGGTGACCATCTCGAGGGTCAGCTCGTCGTGGTTGCGCAGGAACAGGCCCCACTGGCAGTTGTCGGGGATCGCCGGGGTCCGCTCGAGGATCTCGATGATCGGCGTCGCGTCCTCCCGCCGCAGCGCCATGAACATCCGGGGCATGAGCGGGAAGTGGAAGGCCATCTGGCACTCGTCGCCGTCGCCGAAGTACTCGACGACGTCCTCCGGCCACTGGTTCGCCTCGGCGAGCAGCACGCGGTCCGGGTACTCCTCGTCGATCGTCTTGCGCAGCCGCTTGAGGTAGGCGTGCGTCTCGGGGAGGTTCTCGCAGTTCGTGCCGTCGCGGGCGTAGAGGTAGGGCACCGCGTCCAGGCGGAAGCCGTCGAGGCCGAGGTCGAGCCAGAAGCGCAGGGCGTCGAGCATCGCCTCCTGGACCTCGGGGTTGTCGTAGTTGAGGTCCGGCTGGTGGCTGAAGAAGCGGTGCCAGTAGTACTGGCCGGCAACCGGATCCCACGTCCAGTTCGACGGCTCGGTGTCGGTGAAGATGATCCGCGCGTCGGCGTACAACTGGTCGGTGTCGGACCACATGTACCAGTCGCGCTTCGGGCTGTCGGGCGAGGAGCGCGACTCCTGGAACCACGGGTGGTCGGACGAGGTGTGGTTGACGACGAGGTCGGCGATGACCCGCATCCCGCGCTGGTGGGCGGCCTCAACGAACTTGTGGAAGTCATCGACCGTCCCGTAGTCGGGGTGGATCTCGTTGTAGTCGGCGATGTCGTAGCCGCCGTCGCGCAGCGGGCTCGCGTACATCGGCAGCAGCCAGATGCAGTCGACCCCGAGCCACGCGAGGTAGTCGAGCTTCGCGGTGAGCCCGATGAAGTCGCCGGAGCCGTCGTCGTTGCCGTCGAAGAAGCCGCGCAGGTGGATCTCGTAGAAGACCGCGCGCTTGTACCAGAGCGGGTCGTGCTCGAACCAGCGCTGCGGGTCGGCCTGGGTGGCGGCGGCGTCGTGGCCGTGGACCTCGATCGACATCAGGAGACGACCTCGAGGACGTGGGCCTGCCGCTCGCCGGGCGTGAGGCGGACGTAGTTGCCACCGAGGCGCCAGTGGTACTCGCCGCCGTCGAGGACGTCGCGGACGGTGAAGGCCGGCGGGAGGCCGGAGGAGGCGGGCACGTTGACGAGTCCTTCCTGGGGGTGATGCGGATCGACGTTCACGACGACGAGCACCGTGTCGCGACCGGCGCGGCGGACGTAGGCGATGAGCTGCCCGTTCGCCGTGTCCATGAACTCCAGACCGGGCAGTTGCTGCAGCGCGGGGTGCGCGCGCCGCGCCCGGTTCAGCGCGGCCGCCATCGGCAGCAGCGGGCCGTCGAGGGTGCGCGCCTTCGTCTCGTACTTCTCGCTGTCGAGGTACTCCTCCGAGCCCGGGCGGACCGGGACGTTCTCGCAGTCCTCGAAGCCGGAGTAGATGCCGTACGTCGGCGAGAGCGTCGCGGCGAGGACGAGCCGCGCCTCGAAGGCCGGCCGTCCACCGTGCTGGAGATAGGCGTGGAGGATGTCCGGCGTGTTCGCGAAGAAGTTCGGCCGGTAGTAGTCGGCCATCTCCGTGCTGAGCTCGGTGAGGTACTCCTCGAGCTCGGTGCGCTCGTTCTTCCACGTGAAGTACGTGTAGGACTGGTTGAAGCCGGCCTTGCCGAGCGCGCGCATCATCGCCTGCCGCGTGAACGCCTCCGCGAGGAAGATCACCTCGGGGTGCTGGCCGCGGACCTCGGCGATCATCCACTCCCAGAAGGCGAGCGGCTTCGTGTGCGGGTTGTCGACGCGGAAGACGCGCACGCCGCGGTCGACCCACGTGAGCGTCACGTCGAGCAGCGCCTGCCACAGCGCCTTCCAGTCCTCGCAGCCGAAGTGCAGGTTGTAGATGTCCTGGTAGCGCTTGGGCGGGTTCTCCGCGTACTTCAGCGTCCCGTCGGGGCGGTGGTGGAACCACTCCGGGTGCTCGGTGAGCCACGGGTGGTCGGCCGAGCACTGGAAGGCGAGGTCGAGCGCGAGGTCGACGCCGTGCGAGTCGCAGGTGTCGACGAGCGCGGCGAAGTCGTCGAGCGTGCCGAGCTCGGGGTGGAGCGCCTCGTGGCCGCCCTCGGCGGCGCCGATCGCCCACGGGCTGCCGGGGTCTTCGGGGCCGGCGGTCAGCGCGTTGTTCGGCCCCTTGCGGTTCTTGCGGCCGATCGGGTGGACGGGCGGGAGGTAGAGGACGTCGAAGCCGAGCTCGGCGAGCTGCGGGACGACCTGCGCCGTGCCGCGGAGGCCGCCCCACGACCGCGGGAAGAGCTCGTACCAGCTGCCGAAGCGGGCCCGCTCGGGGTCGGCGTCGAGCGCGACGGCGGGCTCGAGCGTCGCGGACCGGGTGCGGTCCGGCGCCCGCTCGGCCGCCGCCACGACCGGTCCGGCGAGGGCGGCGGCGACGCGCTGCTCGGTCGTGCGCGCCGGGTCGGTGACCTCGGCGGCGGACTTCGTGAGGATGCGCGCGTCCGCCGGCTTGGCGCGCTCGGCGGCGGCCTCGAGCAACAGCGCCCCCTCGGCGAGCTCGCTCGTCAGGTCCTCCTGCCCGCCGTCGAGCTTGCGGGCGATCTCGTGGCGCCAGGAGGCGAGCGCGTCGACCCACGCCTCGATCGTCCAGCTCCAGCGGCCGAGCGCGTCGACCGTGATGTCGCCCTCCCACGTGTCGCCGTCGATGTGCGCGTCGATGTGGCGCATCGGCGCCTCGCGCCAGGCCCGCTTGCCCGGCGCGCGCCAGCGGACCGCCGCGCGGATGACGTCATGCCCGTCCGCGAAGACCTCGGCGGAGACCGTGAGCGTCTCCCCCACCGTGCGCTTGGCGGCGTAGCGGCCGCCGTCGAGGACGGGCTCCGCGCCGCGGATGATGATGCGCGGCGGGGCCTCGGTCTTGCGGGCAGGTGTGGGGGCGGTGTGGACGGGCATGCTCTTCCTCTCTATCCAGACTGAGCACGTCCTCAACCTCGGAGCGTCGGTTGTTCACCAGATCCAGCGGCATCCAGCTGCACATCACGTCTCTCCCGGGCGGTCGGCTCGGCCCAGAGGCATACCGGTGGGTGGACTGGTTGTCCACGGCCGGACAGTCCTGGTGGCAGGTGCTGCCGGTCGGACCGCCCGACCGTCACGGGTCCCCGTACAAGTCGCGCTCGGCGTTCGCCGCCTGGCGGGGCCTCCTCGGCGACCCGTCGGCGCCGGTCTCGGCCGACGAGGCGGACGCGTTCGCGGCCGCGCACCCGGCGTGGGCGCCAGGATGGGCGGCGGCGGCCGGCGGACGGCGCGCGCTCGCCGACCAGGTGCGCTTCCAGCGGGAGTGGGACGCCCTGCGCGCCCACGCGGCCGACCGCGGCGTGCGGGTCATCGGCGACGTCCCGATCTACGTCGCCCCCGGGAGCGCCGACCACCTGGACCACCCCGGGCTGTTCCTCGACGGCGTCGTGGCCGGGGCCCCGCCGGACGCGTACAGCGACACCGGGCAGCTGTGGGGCAACCCGTTCTACGACTGGCCGGCGAACCGCCGCGAGGGCTACGCCTGGTGGATCGCGCGGCTCCAGCGGACGCTCTCGCTGTTCGACGTCGCCCGGGTGGACCACTTCCGCGGCTTCGTCGCGGGCTGGGCGGTCCCGGAGGGCGCCCGCGACGCCCGCGGGGGCCGCTGGCGGCGCGGGCCGGGCCGCGCGCTCTTCGACGCGGCCGGCGCGGCGCTCGGCGGGGCGCCGTTGCCGCTCATCGCCGAGGACCTCGGCGTCATCACCGCCGCCGTCGAGCGCCTCCGCGTCGAGCTCGGGCTGCCGGGCATGGTCGTCGCGCAGTTCGCCTTCGAACCGGATGACGAGACGTCGCCCCACCGCCTCGCCCACCACGCGCCCGACCGCATCGCCTACACCGGCACGCACGACTCCGACACGCTCGCGGGCTGGCTCGCCGCGCTGCCGCCGGACGTCCGCGCCGAGGTCGACCGGACCGTCGCGGCGGCGGGCTTCGGCCGCCGCAGCCCCGTCTGGGGCCTCACCGCCTGGTGGATGCAGTCGGTCGCGCCGCTCGTGATGCTCCAGGCGCAGGACGTCCTCGAGCTCGGCTCCGAGGCCCGCATGAACACCCCCGGGCGGGCGACCGGCAACTGGCGCTGGCGGCTCGAACCCGGGCAGCTCACCGCCCGTCACGCCCGCCGGCTGCGCGACGTCACCGCCGAGGCCGGACGGCTGCCGTGACGCTCGCCCCGCAGGCCGGGCTCGTCGCGGTCGGCGACTCGATCACCCGCGGCAGCGGGACGATGGTCCTCGGCGTGCCCTGCCTCTCCTGGGCGCAGTGGCTCGCCGAGGCGCTCGACCTCCCGTTCACGAACCTCGCCGAGGACGGCGCGACCGTCCCGGTCGCCCTCGCCACGCAGGTGCCGCGGCTGCGCCATCGCCACGCCGTCGGCGCCGTCTACCTCGGGGTGAACGACGTGCGCGCGGTCGACTTCGACGCGGCGGCCTACGCCGCGGGCCTCGAGACGGTCGTCGCCGCCGTCGCGGCGTGCGCGGACCGCCTCGTCCTCTGCACGATCCCGCTCGACCTCGGCCGCCCGCGCGCCGGGGCGGCCAAGGTCCGCGGCGCGAACGCGATCATCCGGGCGACGGCGGCGCGCCACGGCGCCGTCGTCGCGTCGCTCGAGGATCTCCGGGGCCGGGAGCTCGTCCAGCCCGACGCCGTCCACCCCACCGCCGTCGGCCTCGTCGAGATCGCCGAGCGGGCGGCCCGCGCCCTCGGGGAGCCGCCGCACCCGCGGGCCGGCCCGCCCGTCCATCGCGGGCGACGGGCCCGGCTGCGTTTCCTCCTCACGACCCACGTCCCGGCGGTCGGGCGGGACGCGCGGCGCCGGGTGCGCGAGGACGTGGCACGGCGGCTGCACCGGTAGCCTCGCGGGCCCGTGCCCGCCGCACCTCCGCCGCCCGCCGCCCCCTCCGTGCCGTCCGTCACCGGCGCGGCGCCCGAGCCGCGTCTCGTCGCGGCCCCGCCCGCCGGCCCGCCTCCGTCGGGGCTCCGCGCGCTCCTGCGCGCGCGGCTCCTCGTCCTCCGCCACCGCGGCCGGGTGCGGGCCGCGCGCGGCGCCGCCGTCGGGCCGGGCGTCGTCGTCCACGTCGCCCCCGGCGCGCTCCTGCTCCTCGGCCCCGGCTGCGCGATCGGCGACGGGACCCGCCTGCACGTCGCCGCCGGCGAGCTGCGGATCGGCCGCGGCACCGTCCTCGGCGAGCGCTGCGTCGCGCGGCTCCTCGCCGGCGCCGACGTGGGCCCGCAGTGCCGCCTGGCGGACGAGGTGGTCCTCGCCGACTGCGGTCCGGTGACGAGCGACGTCGAGACGCCCCTGCGCCGTCAGGGCCTGCGGGCGGCGCCGATCGCCGTGGGCGCCGGCGTGCGGATCGGGCCCCGCGCGGTGGTCCTCGGCGGGGCGCGGATCGCGGCCGGGGTCCAGGTCGGCGCGCAGCTCGTCGTGCGCGGCGACGTCGCCGCGGACTCGCCGGACCTCCCGGCCCGGCCCGACGCCGCGCCGCACTGACGGCCCGCGGGGTCCGCAGGGTCGTCCGGGCGCCGCTCAGGCGGCGGTGACGTCCGGCGGGTCGGTGAGCGCCCCGGGCCGGCCGACGAGGTAGCCCTGCGCGCGGTCGCAGCCGAGGTCCCGCAGGACGGCGAACTGCTCCGGCGTCTCGATCCCCTCGGCGACGATCAGGAGGCCGAGCCCCTTCGCCATCCCGACGAGCGCGGTGACGATCGCCACGTCGTCCCGCTCGTCCGGGATGCCGTCGACGAAGGACCGGTCGAGCTTGATCGCGGCGATCGGGTGGCGCTTGAGGAGCGTCGGCGACGAGTACCCGGTGCCGAAGTCGTCCAGGACGATCCGCACCCCCATCGCGTCGAGTCCCTCGACGGTCGTCGCGGTCCCGGCGTCGACGCTGAGCAGCGCCGTCTCGGTGACCTCGAGCGCGAGGCGGTCCGGGCTGATGCCGTGCGCGGTGAGGATCTCGGCGACCCGCCGCGGGAGCCCGGGATCGTGCAGCTGCTGCGCGGACACGTTGACCGCCAGCTGCAGGCCCGGCCCGTGCCGCTCCGCGAGGGCGGGCAGCGCGGCGCAGGCCGCAGCGAGGACGAAGGCGCCGATCCCGTGGATGAGCCCCGTCTGCTCGGCGATCGGCACGAACTCGTCGGGGGGCACGGCGCCGAGGTCCGGATGCGTCCAGCGGGCGAGCGCCTCGACGGCCACGACCCCCTCGTCCTCGAACCCGATGATCGGCTGGAAGACGACGCTCAGCTCACCGCGCTCGACGGCGCTGCGCAGCGCCGTCTCCACCTGGAGGCGCCGGCCCGCCGCGCCGCGCTCGCCGTCGTCGTCCGCCCACGCGTACGTGTTGCCGCCGCGGACCTTCGCCGCGTACATCGCGAGGTCCGCCCGCCGCATGGCCTCCTGCGCGTCGACCCCCGGCCCGGAGATGACGGCGACGCCGACGCTGCCGGTGATCGTGAGGTCCTCGACGTGGCGGCGGGCGGTGACGGGGGCCTGCAGCGCCTCGAGCACCGCGTCGCCGAGCTGCGCCGCGCGATCGTGGCCGCCGACGGCGACGATGAGGAACTCCTCCCCGCCGATCCGGGCCACGAACTCCGGTCCGGCGCAGCGGTCGAGGCGCTGGGCCGCCTCGCGGATGACCTGGTCGCCGACATCGTGCCCGAGCGAGTCGTTGACCCGCTTGAGGCGGTCGAGGTCGATGAAGAGCACGGACACCGGCGTCGGGTGGTCGGCCTGGCGGGCGAGGACGTCCTGGAGGTGGGCGAACGCGCTCGCGCGGTTGGAGAGCCCGGTGAGCGAGTCGTGCGTCGCGTCGTGGATGAGGCGGTCGGAGGTCTGCCGGCGCTCGATCGCGATGCCGGCGAGCTTCGCCGCGTCGCGCATGAAGCGCCGGTCCTCCTCGCTCGGCGAGCGCGGCTGCGGGCCGTAGACGCCAAAGCTCCCGAGCACCGTCCCCGCCCGCCCGGTGATCGGGAAGGACCAGCAGTGACGCAGGCCGTGCGGGCGGATGAGGTCCTGGAAGGCCGCCCACCGCGGGTCGGTGTGCAAGTCGTGACCGATGACCTCCTGCCCGGAGTAGGCGGCGGCGCCGCACGAGCCGATCTGCGGGCCGACGGCGATCCCGTCGACGCCCGCCAGGTAGTCGGCGGGCAGGCGCGACGGACTGCCGTGGTGCAGCGTCGCCGTCGTCGGGTCGAGCAGCATGATCGAGCCCATGAGCGCGGGGTCATGCGTCTCGATGCTCGTGATGATCGCGCCGAGGATGCTCGGCAACGGCTCGTCGGCGGCGATGAGCTCGTGGATGCGGTTGTGCGCCTCGGTCAGCCTGGCCGTCCGGGTGAGCTCGGCGCCCGCGAGGCGCAGCTCGATCTCGGACGAAAGGCCGTCGCTGAGCTTCTGCAGGAGCCGGACCTGCGCGGGCGTCCAGGCGCGCCGGCGACGGTCCAGGACGCAGAGCGTGCCCGCAGGCGTCCCGCCGACCCGGAGCGGCATCCCCGCGAAAGCGGAGAACCCGGCGGCGACGAGGTCCGCACCGTGGGCGACCTCGTGGACGTCCCCGTGGACCACCGGGACCGCCTCGGTCACGACGCGCTCGCAGAGCGCGTCCGCCATCGGGGCCCGGTGCTCGGCGATCGCCAGGCCGTCGAGGCCGACGATCGCCCGGACGAACTGGCGGCCCGAGTCGACGAGCGTCGCGAGGGCGACCGGCGCCTCGAGCGCCTCGGCGGTGACCTGGACCCACCGCTCGACGGACGCCTCGCGGTCGGGGCTCACCAATCCGCCGAGTCCGAGTGCGCGCATCCGGGCCGTGTTGCCGACGACGGCGGAGCCAGGCATCTCGAGCGAGTGGTCGGGCAAGGCGGAGCTCTCGGACGGGTGGACGGCATGACGGGGCCGGTCCGCCTGTCGCCGGACAGCCCTATGTCGTAAGACGGTACCTCCCGATCGGCGGCACGCCAAGAATCTGGACGAACGGCGGCGCGGTCGCTCCCGATTTCGGTGCTACCACGGACGCGGCGTGCCGGCCGGCGTCAACTCAGGCGCTCGACGACCATCGCCTGGCCCTGACCGCCGCCGATGCACATGCACTCGACCCCGATCGTGCCGCCGGTCTCGTCCAGTCCGTTCAGGAGCGAGGACATGATCCGCAGGCCGGTCATGCCGAACGGGTGGCCGATCGCGATCGCGCCGCCGAACGGGTTCACGCGGTCGTCGAAGGGGTCGATGCCGACCTCCTCGCAGACCGGGATCACCTGGGCGGCGAACGCCTCGTTGAGCTCGAAGACGTCGACGTCGTCGATCGTGACGCCGGCGAGGCCGAGGGCCTGCTTCACCGCCTCGATCGGCCCAACGCCCATGAGCGCCGGGTCGACGGCGGAGACCGCGGAGGCGAGGACGCGCGCCCGTGGCGTGAGCCCGAGCGCCGCGGCCCGCCGCTCGCCCATGACGAGCGCGGCGGCGGCACCGTCGTTCAGCGGGCACGAGTTGCCCGCGGTGACGCGCCCGTCGCTGCGGAACACGGGGTCGAGCGAGGCGAGCTTCTCGAGCGTCGAGCTCGCGCGAGGGCAGTCGTCCTCGGTCATCGCCTGGCCCGACGGAAGCTCGACCGGGACGATCTCGCGCCCGGTGATGCCCGCCTCACGGGCCGCGACGGCACGCTCCTGCGAGCGCTGGGCGAAGGCGTCCATCCGCTCGCGGGTGACGCCCCAGCGGTCGGCCACGTTCTCGGCGGTGAGGCCCATCGGCATGAAGACCGCCCCGAGCGTGTCGCCGTCGGCCTCGGGATCGAGCAGCGGGTTCTTCGTCGCGAGGTGGTGGCCGTGCCCGACGCGTGACACCGACTCGACGCCGCTGACGACGAAGGTGTCGCCCTCGCCGGCCATGATCGCGTGGGCGGCGGTGCGCAGCGCCTGCAGCGACGAGCCGCAGAGGCGCGTGACGGTCTGCGCCGGGACGTGATGCGGCAGGCCGGCGAGGATCGCGATGTTCCGCCCGACGTTGTAGCCCTGCTCGCCCCACGGGAACGCGCAGCCGCACACGAGGTCGTCGATCGTCGCGGGGTCGACCGCCGGATTCGCCTCCAGCAGCGCGCGGACCATGCGCGCCGCGAGATCGTCGGGGCGGACGTCGGCGAGCGAGCCCTTGTGCGCCCGGCCCACGGGCGACCGCCGGACGTCGACGATCACCGGGCGGTCACCGGCGGCGGTCCTCACGTCGACGTCCGGGCAGCGGTCTGGGCCATGCGCCCATCGTATTACATCGTGTGTGGACACCGTGTCCGCGGCACTCGCCGCTGTCACACGACCGGGTTCTGGACCGTCGCGGACCGGGCGGGCGGCTCAGTCCGACCGGGGCCCGCTGAAGTCCTCGCCGCCCATGGCGCGCCCGAGCGCGCGCAGGCCCATCAGGACGAGGCCGAGCGCGAGGATGAACCCGCCCAGGCGGAAGACGAACACGACGTGCGCCGCCACGCCCAGCAGGAGCAGGAAGAGGCCGAAGGCGACGATCATGGCGGTGACCGTACCGGGCGCCCGGGCACCCGGCGCCGCGTCGGGCGGAGTGGGCGCCTAGATGTAGTACATGAGTGTCATGGCCGATGAACACTGGCCCAGACGGACCCGCGCTGCACTGGCGCTGCAGTTCACCCCGTGAAGACCGCCGACAGGTAGGTGTCCATGAGGGTCGCCGCCTCCGCCTCGTTGCCCGGGAACAGGTGCCCGTACAGGTCGAACGTGACGGCGATCGACGAGTGCCCCATGTACTTCGAGAGCGAGTGCGCGTTGACCCCGGCGGCGATGCTCAGCGACGCGTACAGGTGCCTGCAGGCGTGAAGCGTGACCCGCTGCAGCCCCGCGGCCTTCCACACCTTGTCCGCCCGCTTCTGCAGCGACGCGGACCGGAACGGCACGTCCTCCCCCGTCCCGAACACGAGCCCGCCGACGCGAGCCGTGGTCACCCGGTGCTCACGGAGGTACGGCAGGAGCGTGGCGAGAACCGGGACGGTGCGCGTGCCCTGCTTGGACTTCGGCGGCCCGTAGCCGTGGACGGGGTGATAGTTCCGGACTACCCGGAGGGTGCCCGCGTCGAGGTCGACGTCCTTCCACTGCAGACCCATCAGCTCGCCGCGCCTGAGCCCGGACAGCATCGCGGTGGCCCACACGGCCCGGTCAGTCTCCGGGACGGCGCACAGGAGCCGGAAGGCGTCCTGTGGGGCCGGCGGCTTCCGCTGTCCGCGGGAGGTCTTCATCGGGAGCTCGATCCCGTCCGTGGGGTCGATCTTCACGAGCCCCTTCGTCTTCAGCCTGCGGTACACGACGCGGAGCACGAGGACGGTCGACTCGATCGTGCCGGGGTTGATCTCGTCGGCCTCGAGCCCGTCGACGAACTCCTGAAGCTCCGTCAGGGACAGCCGGTCGATCCTGCGGTTCTCGTAGACGTCCTTCAGGCGGAGCTTCCAGTTCTGCTCGATGGCGACGATCGAAGAGCCGGCGAACTGCTCGCGGTTGCGCTTCCGCGCGGTCCCCGCGCGGGCGGCGGCGGCCCACTCGGTCACGGCCCCGCCGATGGTCAGGACCTTCGTGCCGGTGACAACGACCGGGGTCGACCCGTCGCGGATGCCGGTGCGGATCGCTTCGCGCCAGGCGACGGCCTCGGTCTTCGTGGCGCACGTCTTCGTGATCCGGCGGTTGTTCCGGGAGTCGAACGCCTGGGCCTGCCACGTCGGCTTGCAGTTGCACCCGCGGCCTGCGCGCGACGCGCAGGCCTTGGAGTGCCGGATCTGGATGCCCGGGGTCGCCATCAGGCGTCCTCTCGCATGGCGCGCTCAAGGTCCGCGATCGGACCCTCGAGGGCTGAGTTTCGGAAGTACCGCCACCTCGGGTTCGGCCCGGACAGCCCGGTTGACTCTCGACGCAGCTCCCGCTTCTTGAGCATGTCAGCGACGATCGGCTGGATATGGCCGGGATACAGGCCCAGCTCAGGCAGGTGGGTGTTGAACCGCTCGGCGATCTCGGCGGTGGTCAGGCCGTCGTCGCCTAGTAGTGCTCCGTTAGGTTGTTGCAGGAGGTTATGGAGTCTTGGCGAACTTCTTGTGCATGAGTTCGTCGGCGGGGCAGGTCAAGATCGGGTCGGTGGCCGGTCTCTCGGACAAGCAGCTGGCGCGGGTGCGGCCGCGGCTTGAGGCGTTCGCGGAGGACATGTTCGAGCCAATGGTGCGTCGCGATCAGCGGCGGTGGGGCGGCGTGTATCTGCGGGGGTTGATGCTCGATGGCAAGCGCAAGAGCATCGAGCCGATGGCTGCCCGCCTGGAAGATGGCGATGAGCAGTGCTTGCAGCAGTTCGTCAACCAGTCGCCGTGGCGGTGGGAACCGGTGCGTAAGCGCTTGGCGGTCCGGCTCAGCGAGGCGATCGTGCCGGCGGCTTGGGTGATTGACGACACCGGCTTTCCGAAGTTCGGCGACAAGTCAGTCGGCGTGGCGCGCCAGTACTCCGGCGCTTTGGGGAAGGTCGGCAACTGCCAGATCGGGGTCTCGATCACCGCCGCCACCGTGCACGCGTCGTGCCCGATCGACTGGCGTCTGTTCCTGCCCGAGTCGTGGAACGAGGACCCGCGCCGCGCCGGCTGCAAAGTCCCCGACGACGTCGTGCATCGGCCGAAGTGGCAGCTCGCGTTGGACATGATCGACGAGCTTCAGGCGTGGGGGCTGCAGGCTCCGCCGGTGCTCGGCGACGCCGCCTACGGTGACGTGACGGAGCTGCGCATCGGCCTGGAAGAGCGCGACATCCGCTACGTGCTGGACGTCAAGGGCACCACGTCGGCGCTCCCGGCCAGCACCGAGCCGCAGACGCCGACCTACGCCGGCAAAGGACGGCCGCCCGCGCCGCGCTACCGCCGACCGTTCAGCAGCGTCGCGGCTTTGGCGGCCGAGGTCGGCGAGGACGCCTATCTGCGGATCTGCTGGCGCCAGGGCACCAAGGGCGAGCTGGCCTCGCGCTTCACCGCGATCCGCGTGAAGCTCTGCAACATCAAGCTGCGCAGCGCCCACGCAGACGGCAATCTGCCGGTCCGGTGGCTGCTGGCGGAGTGGCCCGAAGGCAAGAGCGCCCCGACCGACTTCTGGATCAGCGACCTCCCCGACGACACGCCGATCGCGGACCTCGTCGCGCTGGCGAAGCTGCGCTGGCGGATCGAGCAGGACTACCGCGAGCTCAAAGACGCCCTCGGCCTAGACCACTTCGAAGGCCGCTCCTGGCCCGGCTGGCACCACCACACAACCCTCGTCTCCGTCGCGCACGGCTTCCTGACCCTGGAACGACTGCGGCGACCTCAACGCCGGGCGGCCGCCTGACCTCACTGTTCGAGGTCGTTCGGGAGCTGCAAACGCTCTTGGCCTGCTGGCACGGGACATGCCCGACCTGCCGCAGACGGCTGCCGCCCGACACCCCCTACCTCAACGACACCTAACGGAGCACTATTAGAGGCTTGTCCTCGGACCTACCCGATCAAGGCAAACCCGTTGCGAGGCGGGGACGCAAAGCCAGGGGTCTTCCACGGACGGAAGGCCGCCCAGTTGCCCAGGAGGCATCCATGTACCGCACGACGCTCACCACCATCGCCGCGACCCTCTCGGTCGCGCTCACGCCCGCCGCCGCGTTCGCGGCTGGGATCCCGGCCGGGTTCACCGCCGGCCCGCCCGCATTGGCCACGACCGCTGCGCCGTCGGGCACCCCGACCGCGACGAGCAACCCCGGTAGCGCGTACGTGCCGTCGGGCACGCCGACCGCCGACAACCACCCGACCGGGACGAGCAACCCGGGTATGAGCCACAAGCCCGCCGGCACGCCGGGGCCGAACGCGTCGGCCTCGAGCAAGGCGAAGGCCTACGGCACCTACTGCAAGGGTGAGAGCAAGCAGCCGGTCGACGGGCAGACCGGCACGCCGTTCAGCAAGTGCGTCACCGCCATGGCCAAGCTCGCCTCGGGCGTGACGAGCAACCCCACCAGCGCCTGCAAGTCGCTGAGCAAGAAGCACGTCGCCGGTCAGCACGGGACCGCGTTCAGCCAGTGCGTGAAGGCCGCCGCGAAGCTCGCCAAGGATCAGGCCGTCACGACCCCGGACCCGAGCACCGACCCGGCGCCCGCGACCGACCCGACGACGGACCCGGCCCCGACGGACCCGACGACGGCCACGAGCCGCCGCTGAGCAACGGCCTGTCGGCGGCGACCCCCGAAGGGTCGCCGCCGATCGCCGTGCGGTTCAACTCCACCTACGCGATGACGTCCAGCACCGACATCACCGAGGGCCTCACGATCGCCTATCAGCCGATGGTCGATCTGCAGACCGGGCGACCGTGGGCGTACGAGGCGCTCCTGCGCCCAGAGTCGGCCTCGCCGTCCGCGTGGCTTGCGAAGGCCCGCCGCGAGGGCGCCGGCCCGGTGGCCGAGGCGCTGGCGATCACGCTGGCCCTCCGCGGCGGTCGGCCACCCGGCGGCGCGCTGCTGGCGGTCAACGTCAGCGCCTCAGCGTTGGCCTCCGACGCGGTGCAGCGGATGCTGCCTCGTGATCTGTCGGGGCTCATCCTGGAGATCACCGAGAACGAGCTCGTGCTGCACGGCTCCTCGATCCAGACCCACTTGGACGACCTCCGTGGCCGAGGAGCCTTGATCGCGGTCGACGACGCCGGCGCGGGGTACGCGAGCCTCAGGCAGGTGATGCTGCTGCGCCCCGACATCATCAAGCTCGACCGCGAGCTCGTGTCCGGCGTGCACCTTGACCCGGCGAAGGTTGCGCTCATCGAGGCCCTCAGCCGCTTCGCTGTGCGCACCGGCGCGATGCTCTGCGCCGAGGGCATCGAGCACGAGGACGAGCTCGCCACGCTCGCCGACCTCGACGTGCCGATCGGCCAGGGCTTCTACCTCGCCCGCCCCCACGCCCGGTGGCCGACCGTCGCGCCGATGGCCGCGCTGGCCTGCCGGGAGGGCCTGGCCTCGGCGCTGCGCCACGGCGACCGGCCGCTCGGCGACCACGTCCAGATCCTGCAGGAGGCGCTCGCCGCCCGGCTGAGCAACTGCACCTCCCTCGCAGACCTCAACGCTACCCTTCCCCAGCTGCAGCTGCTGCTGCAAGCCGACGGCCTGAGCATCTCCCGCCTCGAGGACCCGGGCGGGGACCCCTACCTGCAGACCTGCGCCGGGTCCGTCTGGGAGGACGAGCCCTGCTATCGCGTCGCCGACTACCCGACCACGGGCGCGTTGCTGCGGACCGGAGACGCCGCCCAGGTCCTGCGTGGGGATACCGGCGCCGACGAGCACGAGCTGCAACTGCTGCACACCAACGGCCTGGCCGCACTGATGATGATCCCGCTGCGCGCCGGCGGGCAGGCCGTCGGGCTGCTTGAGGTCTTCAGCAGCGAGGACCGGCCCTGGACCCGCCAGCAGCTCACGCTCGCGCGCACGGTCGCCCACCATCTCGCCACGCTCCTGCGTCATCTCCCCGCTCACGCTCAGGCGCGAGCGGTCGGGCATTCCGGGCCCCCCGGACTGACCACCTTGCGGGCGCTTCCCGCCATCGCCGCAAACGACACGGCGGGGAGGGCCTGACCCGCCGCACGAGCCTGTTCGGGCCCGGTGACACCGACCAAAGGCAAACCCGCCGCAGGGCGGGGCCGCAAAGCCAGTGGCCCCACCGCGGTGAGGCGGCCCAGCCGCCCATGACTCTCAACCGCCTTCCGCCCACCCACCGCCGACTCGATGAGGCCGGCTTCACGCTCGCGGGCCACGCGATCTCCGCGACGATCACCCTTCCCAGGACCGTCGCCGCCGCGAGCCTCCCGCCCGACAGCTCACCGTGCGGCAGATCGCCCTCCGCCGTGACTACACCCGTTGCCCGCCGCTGCCCGCAGGGGTCACCGGATCCCGTCGCCTGGTGCCCGACCAACCCGGGGTACTGACCGGTGCCGGACGGGAGCCTTCCTGCACGCACGACACCTCGTCCGGTGCAGATAGGGGCTGACTTCAGCGTGGGTCCGGTGTTGTCGATACATGGGACGTGGCCATGAGCCCACCACACACCCTCCCCTCGCCGACGGGCCTGCTCGCCCGGCGCCTACCCGTGCGCTCGAGCGCGGTCCGGGCGGACTCGACGCTGTTCTCGCAGGTCTACCGCGAGCACCATCAGGACCTGTACCGGTACATCCGCTCGATCCTCCGCGACCCGGCCGACGCCGAGGATGTCCTGCAGAGCGTGATGCTCAAGGCGATGGTCGCCCTGCAGAAAGAGGACCGCGACTTCGAGCTGCGCCCCTGGCTGTTCCGGATCGCCCACAACGAAGCGATCAACCGCATCCGCCAGCAGCGCCCGACGAGCGAACTGGACACCACACACGCCAGCAAGGGCCCGCCGACGAGCGACATGGTCGCCGACCGCGACCGCCTCAAGCAGCTGTGGAGCGACCTGACGCTGCTCCCCGACCGCCAGCGGCAGGCGCTCGTGCTGCGCGAGCTCAGCGGCTTCTCCCACCAGGAGATCGCCAAGGTCCTGGAGTGCGCCCCGACCGTGGTCAAGCAGACGATCTTCGAAGCCCGCACCGCCCTGGCCGAGCTCGCCGAAGGACGCGCGATGCAGTGCGATGAGATCCAGCGCAAGCTCTCCGACGGAGACGGCCGCGTCCGCCGCGGCCGGCGTATGCGCGGCCACCTCGCAAGCTGCAGCACCTGCCGTCACTTCGACTTCGCGCTCACGGCGCGGCCCCAGGAGATGGGGGCCCTCTTCCCCGTCCTGCCCGTCGCCGCAAGCACGGCGCTGCTCGGCCACCTCTTCCACACCGGCGGCGCCGCCGCCAAGGGCGGCGCCCTCACCGCCGGCGCGGGCGGTGCCGCCGGAACGACCAGCACCGTCGCCGCCGCCATCACCACCAAGATGGCCGTCCTGGCCGCGACGGGCGTCGCCGCCGCCGGGGCCACCGGCGTCGCGGTCCATCACCACGCCACGACCCACCCGGCGCCGCGGACGTCCATCAGCTCCAACGGACCCGCCAACACGGCCGGGCACCGCGCCGCGACCTCCGGTCCTGCAGCCACGCCACCGGCGACCGCGGGGACGAGCCGCCGCGCAGCCTCCAGCCGCGCGTCCGGACCGACGACGGCCGGCGGCGACTCGACCCACAACATGCCGCAAGCGCACAACAGCGGGGCGGGCGCCGCGTCGCAGGCCACGGCCGCACATCAGCCCTCCGCGTCGCAGACGAGCGTCCCCGCCGCCCAGCGTCCCGCGCCGACGCGGACAAGCCCGGTCACCGCGACACCTTCGGCGCCCGCCCCGACGACCGTGACGCGCCCGAGCACCGCGACACGTCAGCCGACGAGCACCGGACCGGCAGCAGCGCCGACGACCGCCGCGCGTCCGCTCACCACCACAGGGCCGACCGCCGCACCGACGAGACCCACGCCCACCGCGGCGGTCCCATCGTCATCCACTCCCACAACGACCACGGCACCTGCAAACGCCCCGAGCACCACCCCGACGACCGCACCGACGACGCCCACTGTCCCGACCAGCGGTGGTGGCAGCGGCACCGCCCCTCGCTCCGGCCCCGGGGCCGGCGGCACCGCGGCCGGCTGACCGAGCCCGTCTGCGGGCGGGACGTCGCCCCGGGACTATCAGGACGCGAGCAACGTCACGTGCGCGGTGAACGTCTGCCCGCAGAGCACGGCCACGACCCGGCTCTCAGACTGGCGGCACGGACGTCGCCTGACCCCTCCTCCCGCCGCGAACTCTGCCCGGCACGGGGCGATTTCGCCCTGAGGCGGGAAACGTGCGACCGTCGCGGGATGTCTGAGATGTGGAACGGGGTCGCGCCCGCCTGGGAGCAGAATGCGGCGTTCGTCGACGCGCACCTGCACTCCGTCACCGAGGCGCTGCTGGATGCCGTCGACGTCAGGCGCGGGGCGGATGTGCTGGACCTCGCAACGGGCCCCGGCGGCGCTGGTCTAGCCGCGGCCGAGCGAGTAGGCACGTTCGGCAGCGTGATCCTCGCCGACGTCGCCCGCGACATGGTGCGGGTCGCCGTGCGGCGGGCGGCGGGGCGCGCCAGGATCAGCACCCTGGTCTGCGACCAGAGCGCGATCGACGCTCCCGATGCGAGCTTTGACGCGGTGATCGTCCGTCACGGTCTCATGTTCGCCGAGGATCCCGTGGAGGCGGTGCGGGAGGCACGGCGGGTGCTCCGTCCCGGCGGACGCTACGGCGCCATGGTCTGGGGGCCACGGACCGACAACCCGTGGCTCGGGCTGATCCTCGACGCCGTCGGCGCGCAGTTCGGCATCCCGTTCCCGCCCCCGACCGTCCCCGGACCGTTCTCGCTCGCGCGGCCCGAGCACCTCACCGATGTGCTGGGTCAGGCGGGGCTCGAGCAGGCGACCGTCGCGGCCGTACCTGCCCCGATGAGCATCGGGTCACTCGACGCCTAGTGGGAGCGGGTGCCGCAGCTCGCCGGCCCGCTCGCCACCGCCCTGGCCGGCATGGACGCCGACGTGCGGGAGGCGATCCGCGAACGCGCGCTGGCGACAGGCGCCCGGTCCGCCACGGCCTCGCCGGACGGGATCGTGCTCCAGGGGTCGGTGCTCATCGCGACCGGGCGCAAGCCCAAGGCGACCGGAGACGCCTGAACCCCGCGCAGCCCCGGCCAAGCCTCCGCGCTGCTCACACCAGTTGCGCTTTACCCTCGGTCGATGTACGAGCTCGCCGGTCTGACGATTCCTCCCGGGCCGCATCTGACCAGCGAGATCCGCGACCAGCTCGCCTCCGGACGCTACGAGCGAGCCGAGCTCGCGGCACTGCGGGCGAAGCTGCGCACGGACGACACGGTGATGGAGCTCGGGACGGGCATCGGCGTCCTGTCGGCCTACTGCGCGCGCATCACCGGATCGGCCAGCGTCTTCACGTTCGAGGCCAATCCCGCGCTCGAGACCCCGATCCGTGCGCTCTACCGCGCCAACGACGTGGCACCGACGCTTCAGATGTGCGTTCTCGGCGGCCACCACGGTGAGGTCCGCCTGCACGTCCACGAGGACTTCTGGGCGTCGTCGACCGTGAGCGCCGAGGGCACCGCCTCATCGGCGGTCGCCGTGCCGATGCGCCCGTTCGCGGAAGCGATCCGAGACGTCGCGCCGACACTCCTCATCATCGACATCGAGGGCGGAGAGCGCGAGCTGACGCCCACGCTGTGCCTTGACGGCGTGCGGACCGTGATCATCGAGCTGCACCCCGGCGTGATCGGCGAGGACGGTTGCGCGGAAGCGCTCGCCGCGATCGAGGACGCAGGCTTCGCGTTCGACCCGGCGACGTCGAGCGACGACGTCTTCGTGCTCGAGCGAACGGCGACCCCCGACGGCGGCGCCAACCGCGCCGCCGACTACCTCCCCGCGGCCCAGCAGCGGCGTGCGACCGAGGAGGTCTGCGCCATCGTCCCGCCAGAGGCGGCGTTCGTCCTCGTCGACTCCGGCCTGTGGTGGGAGGGCGGCGAGTTCGAAGGGCGACGCCCCCTGCGGCTCGTCGAGCGCGACGGCGAGGACTGGGGACTGCCCGCGGACACCACAGAAGCCATCGAGGAGCTAGCCGCCCGGCGTGCCGAGGGCGCCGAGCTCGTCGTCTTCGCGTGGCCGGCGTTCTGGTGGTTCGAGGAGCTGCCCGGGCTGCGGGACGCGCTCACGGCCCATGCCGCCTGCGTGCTCGAGAACCGCCGCCTCGTGATCTTCGACCTGACACGGATGCCCGCCTGACGGTTCGGTGTCTGCTGTGGCGTGCCAAGCCCGATGTCGCCGCGTGGAGGCGGCCGCCGGGCCGGCCGTCGCGCTGCTTGAGGCGGACGGATTGCGGCGGCGCCGTCTGTGCCCTGCTGCGGCTTCGTCAGGCTGCGCGCACCGCCGCGCGAAGTGCTTCCGCGGCGACTGCGCTGACGTCGGCGCCCTCGGACGCGGCTCGGAGCTCAAGCGCGCGGAGGGTCTCGGCATCGACGCGCATGTAGAGGCCGACGTCGGTCCCACCGATCGGCCGCGTGGTGTCCAGGCTCTCGGCGAGGTCGAGGAGCGAGTCAGAGCGCCTCGGACGTGATTTCGTCGTCCTGTGCCACGGCCGGGCGGCGGTCGTTCAGGCGGCGCGTGCGGGCGCCGGGACGAAGTGCTCGACGACGAGGGCCGTCTCGTCGACCGTCTCGCCGCGGTCCTCGGCCGCGCAGGTGAGCGCGAACGCGACGCCGTCCTCGACGAGGGCGCGGACGTCGTCGTAGGTGTCTCCCGCGACGGTCCACCCGTCGCTGTCGGGCGACTCGGCCCACCAGCCGGGCGGATCCTCGTGGTAGAGAACGCGAATGGTCACGGCCGCATCAGAGTAGCTTGAGCGCCTCGTCCTCGGAAAGGCCCACGTCGCGGACGAGAACTTTGCGCACGACGGGCGGGCCGACGGTGACCCAGTCGTGGAAGGCGGGCGACTATCCGGCGCCGAGCAGGCGGCGCGCCTCGTCCGGCCCGAGCTTGGCGACGGCGGCAAATCGGGCGGCGGCCGCGTCGGCCTCTCCCCCGTCCCGCGCCGGCGCGCTCTCCGGGGTGAACGCCCGCGTGGCGGCCTCAGACAGCCGCGACGCCTTGACCGAGTGCAGGTAGCGCTGCGTCGTCTTCAGATCGGCGTGGCCGAGGACGTCGCGGACGGTCACGGGATCGAGCACCCGGGTCAGAAGCGTGCCGGCGGTGTGACGGAGGTCGTGGAAGCGCAGCGGTGGCGCGCCGGCAGCGTCGCGAGCGGCGACGTACCGGCGGCGCAGGGCCGAGTCGTCGAGGCGCTCGCCGACGACGTTCGCGAACACGTAGTCGTCCGCGCGGGTGAAGTTCGGTCGCCGGGAGAGACGGTCGAGCGCGGCGAGCGTCTGGTCGGCGAGCGGCACGTAACGGACGCGCCGGCCTTGGTGCTGCTCTCGATACCGGCGGAGATCGCCCGTTCGACGACGAGCACGCGCTCCTCCCATTTCACGTCGCGCCAACGAAGCGCGACGAGCTCTCCGCGCCTGAGGCCGGTATAGGCGGCGACTCTGACGAGCTCGCCGAGCTGCGCGTCCTCCTCCGCGCGCTGCAGCTCCCCGGCCTCGGTCGTGCCGCGCGTCCAGGTGCGCCAGGTGCCCGCGGCTGCGGCGCGGGCGATCGCCTCGACCTGCTCGACGGTGAAGACCTCAAGTCGCGCCGGGCCGTCCTCGCGGCGCCGGGCGGCGAAGCGCGCCGGGTTCTGGGTGACGCGCCACTGCTCGGCACGGTCGGGGCGCAGCGCATAGTTGTAGATCGCTCCGATGATCTGCCGGTGTTTGTTGACGCTCCGGGCGCCGACGCCTTCGCGGGCGTGGCCGGCCAGTATGCGCTCGACGTCCGGAGTTGTGACCTCGCCGGCGGCTTTGTCGCCGATCGCCTTCATGATCCGGCCCTTGCGGATACGGCCGTTGCACGTCGGCGTCGTTCCGGGTTCGGCGAGTGCCGAGCGGTAGTCACGCATCGTCGCGGGCTTGACCCCCTCGACGAGCTCGAGGTGGTCGAGCCAGGCGTGGGCGAGCTCGCGGAACATCGGCGCGCGGCGCGCGGCCAGCGCGGCCTTGGCGGCGGCCGACCCGTCGCGGGCCAGCGCCCGCTCCTCCTCGATGTCGGTGATGAACGGCGTGATGCGCCGGCGTGCCTGGAACTCGGTGATCGCGCCGTCGGTGGGTCGGCCGGTCCGGGGCTGCCACTGGCCGGCGTCGTCGCGGGTCATCCATGCGGTCGCGCCGAGCCGGCGGCGGATGCGCGTGCCGTCCGCGCTGCGCCACTTCACGACCCATACGGGCTCCTGATCCTTGCGCCGTGTCTCGATGAGGAGGAACGCCGTCGTGATCGGATCCACGCGAGCCATCGCGCCGCACATTGTAACCCTTTCTACCGGCGGACCACGAGCGGACCAGCTCATCCCCAGCGGACCAAGAACGGACCAAAGTGTCGTGAAAACCGCTTGTTTAGTGCGCTTTAGCCGCTCCTAAAAGCCCGTATCTGAGCCTTCCAGCGCCGGAAAAGTCCGTTGCCATGCAGAGGGTCGAGAGTTCGAGTCTCTTCAGCCGCTTGGATCGAAACCCCCGCAACCGCGGGGGTTTCCTCGTTCCGGAGGGGGTTGCGCCGGCCCCGACGTGAGCGCCGTGAAGAAACAGCCAACCGGTCGTGACATCACCTTTTGGTTGTGTACGATCCCGGGCGTGAGCGTCGGCGCCCCCGTGATGTCCCCCCGCGAGAGACAGCCCGGCGGCTGCTGCACCGCCGTCGTGGAGCCTGATCTCGACGCCGCGCAGGCGATCGACCTCGCGGTCGTGGTCAAGGCGCTCGCCGATCCCACCCGGCTGCGGATCGTCGACGCCATCCGCAAGGCCGATCCGGAAGCGATCTGCCAGTGCGAGCTGCTCCCCCTGTTCGACATGACGCAGGCCGCGGTGGCCAAGCACCTGAAGGTCCTCGTCGCGGCCGGCGTGCTCGGATCCGAGCGCCGCGGGACCTGGATGTACTACTTCCTGGGCCCGACGGCGCTGAAGGAGCTGGCCGCATGGCTGGGCTGACGGCCGCACCCGACCGACGCTGAGCCACCACCTCGAGCACCGAGCACCATGACCCGTATCGCGATCAACGGCTTCGGCCGGATGGGCCGCCTGTCCGTGCGCGCCGGCTGGGACCGCCCCGACATCGACGTCGTCCACGTCAACGAGCCCAAGGGCGACGCGGCCACCGCAGCGCACCTGATGATGTTCGACTCCGTCCACGGGCGGTGGGCCCACTCGGCCGCCGGTGCCGGGCACACCCTCACGCTCGAGGACCGGGACCTCGCCTACACGTCGGCGTCGTCCCCCGCCGACGTCGACTGGGACGGCATCGATGTCGTACTCGAGTGCTCGGGCAGGTTCCGGACGATCGACGCGCTGCAGCCGTACCTCGACGCCGGCGTGAAGAAGGTCATCGTCGCCGCCCCCGTCAAGGACGACCGCGCCCTGAACGTCGTCATGGGGGTCAACGACGACCGCTACGACCCGGGCGTCCACGACGTCGTGACCGCGGCCTCGTGCACCACCAACTGCCTGGCCCCGGTGGTGAAGGTCATCCACGAGGGTCTCGGCATCCGCCGTGGGTCCATCACGACGCTGCACGACGTCACCAACACGCAGACCATCGTCGACGCCCCCCACAAGGACCTGCGCCGGGCGCGCGCCGCGTCGATGTCCCTGATCCCGACCACGACCGGGTCGGCCACCGCGATCGGCCTCATCTTCCCCACCCTGCAGGGCAAGCTCGACGGACTCGCCGTCCGCGTGCCGCTGCTCAACGCCTCCCTCACCGACGCGGTCTTCGAGGTCGCCCGCCCCACCACCGTGGAGGAGGTCAACGCCCTGCTGAAGGCGGGCGCGGACGGGCCGCTCAAGGGCATCCTCGGCTACGAGGAGCGCCCCCTCGTCTCCGTCGACTACGTGAACGACCCGCGGTCGGGCGTCGTCGACGCGCTCTCGACGATGGTCACCGACGAGACCCAGGTGAAGGTCCTCGCCTGGTACGACAACGAGTGGGGCTACGCGAATCGCCTGGTCGAGCTCGCCGGGCTCGTCGGCGCGGGGCTCGCCGCCTAGCGTCATGGGCACCACGGCGCCACGGCGGCCCGGAGACCTCCGCAACTACATCCTCGTCACCGGGGCCTACTGGGCGGACACCGTCGCCGACGGGGCCGGCCGCATGCTCGTCCTCTTCTACTTCTACGAGCTCGGCTACAGCCCGTTCAAGGTCGCGATGCTGTTCCTCTTCTACGAGGTCTTCGGCGTCGTCACGAACCTCGTCGGCGGCTGGCTGGCCGCGCGTCTCGGCCTCCGCGCCACGCTGGTCGCCGGCCTGTCGATCCAGCTCGTGGCCTTGACGATGCTCGGCGCCGTCCCCCGCTCCTGGCTCGTCGTCGCCTACGTGATGGTCGCCCAGGCCCTGGCGGGCATCGCCAAGGACCTGACGAAGATGAGCTCCAAGAGCGCGGTGAAGCTCGTGGTCGTCGACGGCGACGCGGGGGCGCTCTACCGGTGGGTGGCGATCCTCACGGGATCGAAGAACGCGCTGAAGGGCGTCGGCTTCTTCCTCGGCTGCCTCCTGCTCACCCTCGTCGGGTTCCGTGCCGGGATGCTCGCCCTGTCGGGCCTCATCCTCGTCGCCCTGGTGTCGGTGCTCACGCTGATGCACGGCGAGCTGGGGAAGCCGAACGCCAAGGCCAGGTTCCGTCAGATGTTCTCCAACAACCGCTCGGTGAACGTCCTCGCCGCCGCGCGGATCTTCCTCTTCGCCTCCCGCGACGTCTGGTTCGTCGTCGGCCTGCCGGTCTTCCTGCGGACCGAGCACGGCTGGTCCTTCTGGCAGGTCGGGATCTTCATGGCCGTGTGGGTCATCGGCTACGGCGTCGTCCAGGCCACCGCCCCGCGCTACGTCAAGGATCCCGACGGCCGCACGGCCACCGGGCTGGCGTTCGTGCTCGCGCTCCTCCCGGCCGCCATCGCGCTCGTCATGGCGACCGGCGTGGACCCGGTGCTGGTCGTCGTCGCCGGCCTCATCGCCTTCGGCCTCGTCTTCGCGCTGAACAGCGCGGTCCACAGCTACCTCATCCTCGCCTACGCCGACGGGGACAAGGTCGCGATGAACGTCGGCTTCTACTACATGGCCAACGCCGGCGGACGCCTCACGGGCACCGTGCTGTCCGGGGCGCTCTACCAGTGGCAGGGCCTCGAGGCCTGCCTCTGGGCGTCAGCCGCCTTCGTGCTCGCCGCCGGCCTCCTCGCGCGCAGGCTGCCCGGGAACCTCACCCCGGGCCGGCGACGTGGCGGCGCAGCGACCCGGGCGAACGTGGCGACCTCCGCCTAGGGGCTGTCCGAGGTATCAAGACAGCCTCTCGGCCGCACGCCCGTCGACGCGATCCGCCGCGCGACGGCGGCCGCCGTCTGCGTAGTTCTCGGCAGTTCCGCTGCGGATCCGCCGCCGACTTCGGCCGCGAGGGCTTCCGCGCAGCCTTCCGGTGCCTAGTGTCCAGCCGATGCACCGGCGTGCGCGACACCTCCCTCACCGATGACCGCCACACGCGCATCCGTCCGAGTCGGCCGTCGTCGGACGCCTGGCGACCCTGGACCGGTTCCTGCCGCTGTGGATCGCCGTGGCCATGGCCGGCGGCCTCGCCCTCGGGTCGCTGGTTCCGGGTCTCAACGACGTCCTCGACGGGCTGAAGGTCGGGACGGTCAGCCTGCCGATCGCCCTCGGGCTCCTGGCGATGATGTACCCGGTCCTGACGAAGGTCCGTTACGAGGACCTGGGCAGGATGCGCGGCGACGGCCGGTTCTTCGCGGTGTCGCTGGTGCTGTCCTGGGTCGTCGGACCGGCCCTGATGTTCACGCTGGCCTGGCTGCTTCTCGCCGATCAGCCCGAATACCGCACGGGCGTGATCGTCGTGGGCCTCGCCCGCTGCATCGCGATGGTCCTCGTCTGGAACGACCTGGCCGGCGGCGACAACGAGCGCGCCGCCGTGCTGGTGATCTTCAACGCGATCTTCCAGGTCGTCGCCTACGCACTCCTGGGCTGGTTCTACCTCGACGCCCTCCCCGACCTGCTGGGTCTGGACAACCAGGGCTTCCACGCCGGGATCTGGGAGGTCGGGCGCACCACCCTCATCTTCCTCGGCATCCCGCTGACCGCCGGATACCTCACCCGCCGCTGGGGCCTGCGCGCCCACGGCCGCGAGTGGTTCGAAGCCACGGTCATCCCGAAGATCGCTCCCATCACCCTCTACGGCCTGCTGTTCACCATCGTGCTGTTGTTCGCCATCCAGGGCGACACCATCACCACCAAGCCACTGACCGTCGCGCGGATCGCGCTGCCGCTGCTCGGCTACTTCGCCGGGATGTGGATCCTCGGCTTCCTCGTCGGCCGCGCCATGCACCTCGGGTACCCGAAGACCGCGACGCTCGCCTTCACCGTGGCCTCCAACGACTTCGAGTTGGCGATCGCCGTCGCCGTCGGCGTCTGGGGCGCGAGCTCCGGACAGGCCCTCGCCGGCGTCGTCGGACCCTCATCGAAGTCCCCGTCCTCGTGACGCTCGTCTACGTCGCCCTGTGGCTTCGCCGCCGCTGGTGGCCCGACGACCCCGCCGGGACTGCGCACCCCCCGCCGCCCCGGCGCTCGCTCGGCGGGCCCGCGGGGCCGCGGGTGTCGCCGGGCGGACTCTCAGCGTCGTCTCATCGGCCCGAGGGATCATGATGTTCACTCCGTGTTCACAGCGGGGACCCCTTTCTCATGGACTTCACGATCGCTCATGCCCTTGACCACTTCGCGCTCCGCCACGACGGCTTCGAAGACGTGCTTCGCGCGTATGTCGTCGCGTCGGAGTACCTCTTCATGGCTTTGGTCGCCGCGCTGCTCCTCGCCGCGGTCGTGCGCGGCGAATACCTGACCCGTGCGGTCGGCGTCCTGGCCGGCGTGAGTGCGGGCCTGGCCCTCCTGGTGGGGAAGGTCATCAGCACGGCCGTCGATCGGCCGAGGCCCTTCGTGAGCCACAGCTCGATCCACGACTTCCTCGCCCACGCGGCGGATCCCGGGATGCCGAGCGACCACGCCACGGCCGCGTTCGCGATCGGCACGGCGATCCTGGTGGCCCATCGCCGGGCGGGCGCGGCCGTCCTGGTGGCGGCCACCGTGCTCGCGCTCGGGCGGGTGTTCCTCGGGGTCCACTACCTCTCCGACGTCGCCGTCGGCGCTTTGCTGGGAACCGCATCGGCGCTGGCGGTGGCGGCAGTGGCGCGGCGGCTGCCCGACGTGCGAATCCCCCTGCTCGCGCGCCGAGCCGCCTAGACGCCACGACCCCGCGCCCCCGGCGGCGGTCCTCAGGCCCGCGGCGGGGCCTGCGAGGAGTCGGAGAACTCCCGGAAGAGCCCGGTCACGATGAAGGCCGTCTGCTCGCCCACGTCGACCGCGTTGTCACCGATGCGCTCGTACGCCCGCGCGACCATCGTCATCGTCATCGTCCACTCGCGGATGTCGGCGTCGTCGCCGAGCTTCACGGCGAGCGCGAAGATCTCCCGGTTCAGCCGGTTGATCGCGCGGTCCTGGCGCCAGAGATCCTCGGCGAGATGGATGTCCCGCTCCTCGAAGGCGCGCTTCGACAGCGCCACCTCGTCCCGCGCCGCCTGCCCCATGGTGAGGATCCGCTGCAGGATCTCGTCCTGCACCGGCGGCTCGTGCCCCGTGAGCGGGATGAGCTTCGCGATGTTCACGCACTGGTCGCCCATGCGCTCGATGTTCTTGATGACCTGCAGGAGCGCCGCGACGACCCGCAGGTCGCCGGCCACCGGGGCCTGCAGCGCGAGCAGCGACAGCACGCCCTGATGGACCTCCAGGTAGCGCCCGTCGATGCGGTCGTCGTCGGCGACGATGAACTCGGCGAGCTCCACGTCGACCTGCTCGACCGCCTCGAGCGTCCGGTCGATCTGCCCGAGCACGAGGTCCATCCCGCCGAGCGCGGACTCCTCGAGCCCGCGGAGCTGCTCCTGGAAGTGCGGCCGTCCGGACGCCGGCATCCGCTAGCCGAACTTCCCGGTGACGTACTCCTCGGTCCGGGAGTCCTTGGGGTTGGAGAAGATGTCCTCGGTCTTCGCATGCTCGACCATGTCGCCGAGCAGGAAGAACGCCGTGGTGTCGGCGACGCGCGCCGCCTGCTGCATGTTGTGGGTGACGATGACGATCGTGTACTCCTGCTTGAGGTCGTGGATCAGGTCCTCGACCTTGAGGGTCGCGATCGGGTCCAGCGCCGAGCAGGGCTCGTCCATGAGCACGACCCGCGGCTCGACCGCGATCGTCCGGGCGATGCAGAGCCGCTGCTGCTGCCCGCCGGAGAGCCCGATGCCCGGCGACGACAGCCGGTCCTTGACCTCGTCCCACAGGCCCGCGCCGCGGAGCGACTTCTCGACGCGCTCCTTCATGTCGACGCCCTTGACGCCGTTGAGCTTCAGCCCGGCCGCGACGTTGTCGAAGATCGACATCGTCGGGAAGGGGTTCGGCTTCTGGAAGACCATGCCGACCGCCCGCCGCACCGACACGACGTCGACGCCGGGACCGTAGATGTCGGTGTCGTCGAGGAGGATCTGCCCCTCGGCACGCGCGCCCGGGATCTCCTCGTGCATGCGGTTCAGGCACCGCAGGAGCGTCGACTTGCCGCAGCCCGACGGCCCGATCATCGCCGTCACCTCGTTGGCCTTGTACTCGATGCTCACGCCCTTGATCGCGTGCGTGTCGCCGTAGTAGGCGTTCACGTCGCGCACGGACATCGAGTGGCCGGGCGGCGCGGACACGGCCGCGGCGCCGGACGCGGAAGCGCCCGCGGCAGCGGGGTCGGTGCGGGTCTCCGGGGGGTCGGCCTCGGTGGACGACATGGGGATCTCCTGCTTCGGCTCTCGGGTGATGGGGTCTGAGCTCATGAGACGCGGCTCCTGCGCGCGGCGACGCGCGCGATCAGCGTGATGACGAGGATAAGCACCACGAGCGTCAGGGCGGCGGCCCACGCCCGGTTGACGATGTCGTTGTTCGGCTGGCTGATGTCGGCGTAGATCTGCGCGGGCAGCGAGTTCATCCGCTGCCCGAGGTTGTAGGTCGTCCCGTTCACCGTCGCGGCGGTGAAGAGCAGCGGCGCCGTCTCCCCCATCCCGCGGGCGACCGCGAGCAGCGACCCGGTGATGAGACCGGGCAGCGCCGTCGGAAGGACGATCTTGAGCGTGACCTTCCAGCGCGGGACGCCGAGGGCGAGCGCCGCCTCGCGGAGTGCCTCGGGCACGAGCCCGAGCACGACCTCCGCCGAGCGCGTCACGACGGGCAGCATGAGGAGTGCCAGGGCGAACGAGCCCTTGTAGCCGGTGAACGACGCGCCGCCGAACTTCGTCGTGACGAGCGTGATGTAGACGAAGAGGCCGAAGACGATCGACGGGACGCCGGTCATGACGTCGACGAGGTAGCGGACGATCTGCGCGAAGACCGTCTTCTTGCCGAACTCGACGAGGTAGAGGGCGACGCCGATCCCGAGCGGGATCGCGATGACCGAGGCGAGCCCGACGATCTCGAGCGTGCCGATGATCGCGGACTTCACGCCCCCCGGGTCGCCGAGGAAGTTGCCGGTCGGGTCGGTCGTGAAGAAGCCCGATCCGATCCCCTTCAGCCCGCGGGAGAAGAGGTAGTAGATGACGAGGACGAGCGGGATGAGCGCGATGACCGTCCCGAGCCCGAGCAGCCCGCGCATGATGAGGTCGGTGGTGCGGCGGCGCCCGGAGACCGGCGCGAGCAGGGTGGCGGCGGAGCTCGGGGTGCTCATGACGTCGCGGCCTCCGGGTCGTTGAGCGCCGCGGCCGTGACGGCCGGCGGCGGCAGACGGGTGCCCTGGCGGCCCTCGGCGCGGATGACGAGGCCGCGGGCGACGCCGTTGATGGCGAGCGTGAGGATGAAGAGCAGCAGGCCGGCGGCGATGAGCGCGCCGGCGTGCAGCGGATCGTTCGCCGCCTCGCCGAACTCGTTCGCGATGACGGCGGCGAGCGAGTAGCCCTGATCGAAGAGCTGCTTGCCGACGACCGGCGAGTTCCCGATGACGAGGACGACGGCGATCGTCTCGCCGACGGCGCGGCCGAGGCCGAGGAGCGCGGCGCCGGTGATGCCCGACCGCGAGTACGGGAGGACCGCGATGCGGATCATCTCCCACCGCGTGGCGCCGACCGCGAGCGCCGCCTCCTTGTGCTCGGCCGGGACGGTCGCGATGACCTCGCGCGAGATCGCCGAGACGATCGGCAGGATCATGATCGCGAGCAGCAGGCCCGCGATGAAGTAGTTCGGCCCCGCCACGTTGCCCCCGATGAAGGGCAGGAAGTGCAGGGTGTCGGAGAAGCTCTGCTCGGTGCCGCGGAGCTTCGGGATGAGGACGAAGACGCCCCAGAGCCCGTAGACGACGGACGGGACGGCGGCGAGCAGCTCGACGAGGATCGTCAGCGGCTGGCGCAGCCGCGGCGGGCTGATCTCGGTGATGAAGAGCGCCGTCGCCACCGCGACCGGGACTCCGATGACCAGCGCCGTCGCCGAGGTGATGAGCGTGCCGGCGAGCAGCGGCCAGGCGCCGAAGACGTCCTTCGACGGATTCCAGTCGTTCGAGGTGACGAACGAGAGGACGCCCTGGTGGGCGAGCGCCGGCCGCGCCTTCACGACGAGGAAGACGAAGAAGAAGGCCAGCAGGACGAGGACGAGCCCCGCGAGGGCCGTGAGGCCCCCGCGGAACACGCCGTCGGCGCGGCGCGCCGCCGGTGACCGCCGCGACAACGTGTCGCGACGGCCGGCCGGCTTCAGGCGGGCGGCGCCGGCTTCCATCAGGAGCCCGTGACCGCGGCCCCGTTGCAGGTGACCTTGCCGAGGGCGGCGGTGCCCTTGGTGATGAGGTTGGCCGGCAGCGGCGCGTAGGACAGCTTCTTGACCGTGCCCTGGCCGGAGGGTCCGAGGAGGTACTTGGCGAAGGCCACGAGGCCGTTCGCGACGTCCTTGGAGCCGCCGGCCTTGCACGGGTCGGTCGGGAAGTCGAGGAACGTCTGCGAGACGATCGGGTAGGCCTTCGCGTTCGGGGCGTCGATCGTGCTGATGCCGAGGTCGGCGGGCACGGTCAGGCCCTCGGCCGCGGCCGAGGTCGAGTCGAGGGTCGGGGCGACGAAGGCGCCCGACTTGTTCTTCACGTCCGCGAACGTGAAGCCGTTCTGCAGCGCGTACGCCTGCTCCACGTAGCCGATGGCGCCGTCGGTCTGCTTCACGGCGGCGGCGACGCCGTCGTTGCCCTTGGCGCCCGTGCCGGTCGGCCACTTGATGTCCTTGTCGACACCGGGGCCGCTCTTCCAGGCGGGCGAGTAGTTCGCGAGGAACTGCGTGAAGCCCTTCGTCGTGCCCGAGGAGTCCGAGCGGTGGACGACGGTGATGTTCGTGGACGGCAGGCTGAGGCCGCTGTTGAGCTTGGCGATCGCCGGGTCGTTCCACTTCTTGATCTTGCCGAGGTAGATGTCGGCCGCCGTCACGCCGTCGAGCTTGATGCCCGACTTCTGGCCCGACAGGTTGTAGGACAGCGTGATCGCACCGAGGGCGATCGGCACCTGGACCGGAGCGACCTTCATCTTGCTCTTGTCCTCCGGCGCGAGGGCCGGGTCGGAGCCCGCGAAGTCCGCCGTGCCGGCCTGCAGCTGCGCGACACCGTCACCGGAACCGACGCCCTGGTAGTTGACCGTGAGGCCGCTGGACTTCAGCTCGCTGCCGACCTGCTGGTAGATCGGGGCGGCGAAGGTGGAGCCGGCGCCGTTGAGCGTCGCCGAGACCGTCGGCGCGCTGGAGCCGCCCGTCCCGGATGCGGCGGTGGTGGACGAGTTGTTACTGCTGCCACAGGCCGCGACGCCGAGGGCGAGAGCCCCCGTGCTGAGCGCGGCGATGAACGTGGTTGACCTCAAGACAGCTCCTTCGTTGTTGGACGGGCGACCATCACGGTGCCGTCGACCCGCCTGGATGGTGTTGCGTGGATGTGCCTGCGTTGTGAAAAGGGTGTGAAACCTCGGATACCGACTCAGGTTGGAACCGGTAGCCGAACCCGACGTGGGTGTGGATGTGGTGCCACCCGGGGAGCGCCGAATCGAGCTTCACGCGCAGTTTGTGCACGTACACGTCGATCGACCGGTCGCCGTCCCGGAGCTCTCCGCCCCAGACGGTGCGATAGAGGTCGTTCCGGGCGACGATCCCGCCCTGCCGGCGCACGAGGGCGCACAGCAGCTGGAACTCCCGCACGGACAGGGTCAGCGCACGTCCGGCCGCCAGGACCAGCCCATCCTCCGGGCGGATCTCGAGCGCACCGGCGGTCAGCACGTCTTCTCGCTTCGCGGCCTCCATCGACGAGCAGCCTCCCGCGGGCGGCCCGCGATCCGGTTACCGCGCGGTGAACCGATCGTGAAAGAGTTGTGAACGACCGTCGGAACTCCCCTTCACGCGCTTAAGGTCAGGCCGATGAGGATGCCGGGCCGTCGGGCCGACGAAGGAGCCGTGCTCCAGCTGCTGGAGGAGTCGGGCCGGAACGTGGAGCGCTCGACGCTCATCCTCCACGACCTCGTCCGCGACTACCCCGAGCGCAGCGACCTCGCCCGCGAGATGGTCCTCTGCGAGCACGAGGGCGACCGCATCACCCACGACATCATCCATCTGCTCCACGACGGCGGCGGACGCCGGGCGATCGTCGGCCCCGCCGACGGCCACGCCCTCGCAACCGCCCTGGACGACATCGTCGACTTCGCCGAGCAGACCGCCGACACGCTCTCGACCTACGGCATCGAGGCCCCGATGGAGCAGGCCACGGCGCTCGCCGAGGTCCTCGTGGGCGCCGGCGAGCAGGTGGCCCGTGCGCTCCGCGCCCTGCGCACCGGCGCGGACATGGCCCCCCACCTCGTCGAGATCCACCGCCTCGAGAACGAGGGCGACCGCATCACCCGCGATGGCGTCGCCTCGCTCTTCGCCGACGGCATCGACCCGATGGTCGTCATCCGGTGGAAGGACATCTTCGGCGCCCTCGAGGCCTCCGTCGACGCGTGCGAGACGGTCGCGCATGTCCTCGAGGGGATCGGGCTGCGGCGCCGGCGCTGACCGCCCGCGCAGCACGACGGGCGCCCGTGAAGGGGCGCCCGCCGTCCACCGATCGGGTCTGCCGGAGACGGCTACCCCTGCTGGAGCTGCGAGGTCGCCGCGACGGCCGCCTTGTAGACGACGCCGGGGATCGGCGAGAAGTCCAGCGCCGGGCCGAACGACTGCCCGGCACCGCTCATCGCGTAGAGCACGAAGAGCCGGACCGCACCCGCCTGCTTGGAGACCTTTGGCACGATCGCGTACGTGAAGGTCGAGAGCGGGTAGGCCGTCTTGTACTTCGCGGGCGGATCGACGATGTGCAACTCGTTGTTCGCCGGCACGGACTTCACGGCTGCCGCGGCGGCCTTGATGTTCGCGAGGTTCGGGTACTCGAACTTGCCGGCCCGGTTCTGCAGCAGCGCCGTGTTCAGGTGGTGGGCGATGATGTAGGACGCGGAGATGTAGCCGATCGACCCGTTGGTCGAGCTGACGACCGCGGTGACGCCGTCGTTGCCCTTGCCGCCGACGCCCTTCGGGAAGCTGACCGCGGTGGCGTTGCCGATCCGCGACTTCCAGCCGGCGTCAACACGCGAGAGGAAATCCGTGAACGCGTACGTGTCGCCGGACCCGTCGCTGCGGTACACCGGCGTGATCGTCAGGTTCGGGAGCTTGAGCTTCGGGTTGATCTTCTTGATGCTCTTGTCGTTCCACTTCGTGATCGCCCCCTGGTAGATCCGGGAGATGATCTTGCCCGTGAGCCGGAGGTTGCGCACGCCGTTGAGGCGGTAGGCGATGCCCGTGGCGGTGAGCGCCCACGGGATCTGGACGCAGCCGTTGCAGGCGGCGGCCTGCGACGGGTTGAGCGGCGCGTCGGACGCGCCGAAGTCGACGGTCCGGGCCGTCACCTGGGCGATGCCCGCCCCGGAGCCGACGGCGCCGTAGGTGACGTTGATGTCGTGCTTGTTGGCGAAGTCCTGGGTCCAGCTCGTCATGAGCGGGGCCACGAGGGTCGACCCGGCGCCGGTGAGGGAGCCTGCGGCCATGGCGTTGGCGGTCAGCCCGGCCGATGCGCTGGTGGTCACCAGCGCGGCGACCGTGACGCCGAGCAGTCTGCTGCGGTTCACGTGTGTGCCTTTCACGTCGTTGTGTGGTGGTGCAGGAAGCAGGCGGAAGACTCACGGCACCGAGCGACCGCCCTGTTTCCAGGGTGTGCTCACGTCGTAGAAATCGTGTGAACGTCGCCCCGGGTTCCGGCAAGCTGGCCTACCCTCCCGGTCGTGATCGGCCGGTTGTCAGCACGCGACGTATCCCCCGCCACCGCGTCGGTGGGCGTCCGGCCCTCCGACCGGGCGGGCGACACCCTCCTGCGCGGCCTGTGCGCCACCGCCGCGGTCGCGGTCATCGCCGTCATGGTGGACATCGCCTACCAGGTCCTCCACGGCAGCCACCAGGCGCTCTCGAAGTTCGGGCTCGGCTTCCTCGTGCACACGACCTGGCGGCCGAACTTCGACGTCTTCGGCGCCGGCTCGTTCCTCTACGGGACGATCGTGAGCTCGCTCATGGCCCTCCTCATCGCGACGCCCCTCGCCATCGCCATCGCGCTCTACCTCAGCCTCATGGCGCCACGCGGGGTCCGCAGCATCGTCGGCTCCCTCGTCGAGATGCTCGCCGCCGTCCCCAGCGTCGTCATCGGGTTCTGGGGCATCCTCGTCCTCTCCCCGTTCGTCCGCGACCACCTGGAGCCGTGGCTGCACGGGGCCTTCGGGTTCATCCCCCTGTTCGGGCCGCCCCAGACCACCGGCAGCAGCACGTTCACGGCGGGACTCATCCTCACGATCATGGTCATCCCGATCATCGCCTCGGTCAGCCGGGACCTCTTCGACACCGTCCCGCAGGAGCTCCAGGACGGAGCCGCGGCCCTCGGGGCCACGCGCTGGGAGATCGTCCGCGGCGTCATTCTCCCGTCGACCGCCTCCGGGGTCGCAGCGGCCGCGTTCCTCGGGCTCGGGCGCGCCCTCGGCGAGGCGATCGCGGTCACCCAGGTCATCGGCGCCGGAACCGGCATCCACGCCTCGCTCTTCGCCACCGGCGACACGCTCGCCAGCCGCGTCGCGAACGAGTTCGCCGGCGCCACGTCGACGCTGCACACCGCGGCGATCTTCTACGCCGCGGCCATCCTGCTCGTCATCGGGCTCAGCACGAACCTCTTCGCGCAGTGGATCGGACGCCGCTTCGACCCCAGCCGGCTCGTCGCCCGATGAGCACCACGGAGGTGGACTTCACCGCGCCACTCGTGGCGACGGGGAACCTGCGCCGGCGCCACCGGGTCAGCCGGGCGGCGGAGGGCCTGGCCCTGGGCTCCAGCGTCGCCGCCGTCGCGGTGCTCGGCATCATCGTCGCCTACGTCGTGGTCCACGGCGCCGGGGCGCTGAGCCTCGACTTCCTGACCAAGGAGCCGTCCCCCGGGGGCGGGCCGGGCGGGGGGATCGCCCCGGCGATCGTCGGCACCGGGCTCCTCGTCGGGGTCGCGACCGTCATCGCGATGCCGATCGGCGTGCTCGTCGCGGTCTACCTGACCGAGTTCGCCGGCCCGGCGGCGGCACGACCGATCCGCCTCGCGCTCGACCTCCTCAACGGCCTCCCGTCGATTGTCGTCGGCCTGTTCGTGTTCGGCCTGCTCGTCGTGGGCAAGCACCAGTCCGGGTTCGCGGCGGCCTTCGCGCTGTCGATCATCATGCTGCCGCTGATCGCGCGGTCCACGCAGGAGATGCTCGGCCTCGTGCCCCGTCAGCTCCGTGAGGCCGCGGACGCACTGGGCGTGAGCCGCTGGCGGACCGTGCTCACCGTCGTGCTCCCCAGTGCGGCCGGCGGCATCGTGACGGGCACCGTCCTCGCCGTCGCGCGGGCGGCGGGCGAGACGGCGCCGCTGATCTTCACGAGCTCGATCTTCGGAAACCGGGTCACGCTCGACCTGCTCGGGACGCCGATCCCGAACATCCCCGTCCAGATCTTCACGCTCTCCGAGACCCCCGATCCCTCGGGGTACGAGCGCGCCTGGGGCGCAGCCTTCGTGCTCCTGTCCTTCATCCTCGTCGCCAACATCGGCGCGAGGGCCTTGCTGACCCGCAGTCGAAAGAAGATGGGCCGATGACGAGAAGCAGCACCGACGGCAGCGCCGACCTCGAGGCCGTGACCGCCGTCCTGCCCCGCATCCGCATCGGCGGCGAGAGGCGGGCACCGGCCGCCGCGGCCGCCTCGCCGTCCGTCGCCGCCGTACCGCGCGAGGTCGTCTTCCAGGCCCGCGGGGTCGGCGTGAGCTACGGCGAGAAGCGGGCCATCGCCGGCGTGGACCTCGACATCCCCCGCAACCTCGTGACCGCGATCATCGGCCCGTCGGGCTGCGGGAAGTCGACCTTCCTGCGCAGCCTGAACCGGATGAACGACACGGTCCCCGGTTTCCGCCTCGACGGCCAGGTGCTCTACCACGGGCACGACGTCTACGGCCCCGGGGTCGACCGCGTGGAGGTGCGCCGCCGCATCGGGATGGTCTTCCAGAAGCCCAACCCCTTCCCGAAGTCGATCTACGACAACGTCGCCTGGGCGCCGCGCAACCTCGGCCTGCGCGAGGGGCTCGACGCCCGCGTGGAGCGCGCGCTCCGCGGCGCCGCCCTGTGGGACGAGGTCAAGGACCGGCTGAAGGACTCGGCGCTCGGGCTCTCCGGCGGCCAGCAGCAGCGCCTGTGCATCGCCCGGGCCATCGCGATCGAGCCCGACGTCCTGCTGCTCGACGAACCGGCCTCGGCCCTCGACCCGATCGCGACGCTCGCGATCGAGGAGCTCATGCACACGCTGAAGCAGCGGTACACGATCGTCATCGTCACCCACAACATGCAGCAGGCCGCGCGGGTCGCCGATCGCACCGCGTTCTTCAGCCTCGATGTCTCCGGAAGCGATCGGGTCGGGACGCTCGTCGAGTACGACACGACCGAGATGATCTTCACGCGGCCCGCCGACACCCGCACGCGGGACTACGTCACCGGGCGCTTCGGCTGAGCGGCCACGCCGCGGCCGCGGCCGGTGCCGGTCAGCCCACGGCCGCCGGCGGCGCCGTCAGCCCGCGGCCGCGGCCGGCGCCAGCAGCGCGCTGCCGCACTGCCAGCAGAAGACCGCGCCGCTGCTGTGCGGCGAGGCGCACGTCGGGCACGCCCCGGACGCGCCGGTCTGGTCGGTGCGCAGGATGCGCTCCACCTCGGCGAGTTCCGCGTCGACGGTCTGCAGCGCGGCCGCCCGCTCGACGAGCAGGTCCACGCGGACGTGGTCGCGGATCGCCATCTCGTACGCGAGGCCGCCGAGGTCCCACTGCAGCTCGGCGAAGCGGGCGTTCAGCTGCTCGCGGCGGCGCTCGAGGTCGACGAGCGCCGTCGTCGCCGGCGGCGGGCCGAACGGCGCCGCGCTCGGGCCGCGGCGACGGGCGAAGGGGTTCTGGGCTCTCATCGATCTGCTCCTGGTCCTGTCGCGGTCATGGGCTGCCGAAGAAGTTGCCGGTGAACTTGCCGCCCGTGTAGCCGGGCCCGGATCCCTTCTGCCCGACCTTCACGACCTTGCCGGGCACCGGCTTCTTCTTCGCCGCGGGCTTCGTCTTGGGGACCTTCGCCGCGGCGGCGGCCTTCGCGGTGCTCTTCTTCGCCGAAGGGGTGGAGGCGGTCGCGGCGGCGTCCGACGCACCCGGCGTCGTCGCGGTCGCGTCGGTCGCGGCCGGCGCCGCGGCGCCGCCCGCGATCGTGACGACCTGCGGGGCGGCGGCCTGTGTGCTGCCGTCGCCGCCGGCCGAGTGGCCGATGAGGACACCCACCCCCATGGCGAGCACGAGCGTCGCGACCCCGGCGATGAGCGCCGTGCTCGTCGTGGCCGGCCCCCGCTCGGTGCGGATGGTCTCGGTCGACGGCACGACGGTCGCCGCAGCCGGCGGCGGCGTGAAGCGCGGCCGGCCCCGGCGCTCGCCGCAGCGCAGGCAGTAGCGCTGATCGACCGCGAGCTTCGCCGCGCAGTTCGGGCAGGAGTCACCCGCGGTCGGGACGAGCGGGGACGGCAGGAACTCGATCGTGTCGGTCATGGCGATGGCCCGGAGTGTGGGCCATCGCCGGCCGGGACTTGTGAACCACCTGTTTCCATTGCGTTTGCCGGATGTTCACGACCGCGGCGCCCGCGTCCGTGACGATGCCACGCTGCCCATGACTTCGCCCAGCCCGCCGTCCGCGTCCGGTCCGCCCGCCTGCACCTGCGACGAGTGCGGCACCCCCGCCGTGCCCGGGCAGCACTACTGCACGATCTGCGGGACCCGCCTCGCGCCCACGCCGGAGCCGGAGCCGGAGCCGGGGGGCGGGACGGCGCCAGACGCCGCCGCCGCAGCGGCCGGCGACGGTCGTGCGCAGCCGGCCCCCTTCGGCTTCGCGATGCCCGGCCCGCGCGCGGCCGCCGTCGCCGTCATGGGCGTGCTCGGCTTCGGGGTCGTGCTCGGATCGGTCGCGAGCCCGTCGGCCGACAGCGCGAGCCGGCGGCGCGTCCTCGTCGCGGTCGCGCCTCGGCCGGCCACCGCCATCACCGCTTCCGTGCCGGCGGCGCCGCCCGCGCCCACGCCGGCGCCCGCCGTCCCGGACGTCCCGGCGCCGCTCCCCGTCGCGGACGCCCCGGTGGCCGACGCCGCCCCGGCCACCGCGACGCCGACCCCGACCCCGACCCCGAGCCCGAGCGCCACCCCGGCGACCGTGGACGACAGCGCCACCGCCCCCGACGGCCCGTCGCTTCCGCCCGTGAAGCACGTCTTCGTCGTCATGCTCTCCCAGCAGGAGGACGCGGGCGCCTTCGGCCCCGCCTCGCCGTCGAAGGAGCTGGGGGCGCTCGTGAAGCAGGGCGAGGTGCTCCCGAACTACTACGCGGTCGCCCAGGGCGAGCTCGCGAACGAGATCGCCCTGGTCAGCGGACAGGGTCCGACGGTGCAGACGACGGCCGACTGCCCGCAGTACACCGACATCACCCCGGCGACGATCGACGACAAGACCGGACAGGTCTCGGGCGCCGGCTGCGTCTACCCGGCCAAGGCGCAGACGCTGGCCGACCAGCTCGCGGCGGACGGGCGTACCTGGAAGGCGTACGTCGAGGGCGTGGACACCCCGCCGGCCGCCGCGGCCCCGCAGGACCCCGCGAGCGCTGCGCCGGCGGCGCCGGCGCCACTCGTCGCCGCGACACCCACCACCCTTGCGACCCCGGCGCCCGCAACGACCGCGCCCGGCTCGCCCACGGTGGCGACGTCGCCGCCCGCCGGCCTGCGCGCGGCCACCGGGACCGGGCCCACGTGCCGGCACCCGCAGGCCGGCACCCCGGACACCGAGGGCGTCCCCCGCCCCGGCGACCCCTACGTCACCTGGCGCAACCCCTTCGTCTACTTCCACTCGGTCATCGACGCCCCCGCCTGCGCCGCGCAGATCGCCGGCCTCGACGCGCTCGATCACGACCTCGCGGCCGAGAAGGACACGCCGGCGGTGTCGTACATCGTCCCGGACCGCTGCCACGACGGCAGCCCGCAGCCCTGCGCCACCGGTGCCCCCGCCGGGCTGGCCGCCGCCGATCCCTTCCTGCGCACCACCGTCACCCGGATCATGCGCTCGCCCGCCTACCGGGCCGGGGGCCTGATCGCGATCACGTTCGCGCAGGCGCCCCAGCGCGGCGAGCACGCCGACCCGTCGAGCTGCTGCGTCGCGCCGCTCTACCCGAACCTGCCCGCGCCCGGAACGACACCCGCCGACCCGCCGCCCGCGGCCCCCGGCACCCCCGCCGACGCCCCCGGGCCTGCGACCGGTGCCGCCACCAGCGCCCCGGCCGCCGCGGCGCCGCCCGCGGGCACGACGGCCACGACCGCGCCGACGACCCCGGCCGTGCCGGCCGATCCCACGAGCTCCCCCGGCGGCGGCAAGGTCGGGCTGCTGCTGCTCTCGCCGTACGTGAAGGCCGGATCCCAGAACGTGGTCGGGTCCTACAACCACTACTCGCTGCTCGGCAGCATCGAGGACCTCTTCGACCTGGCCCACCTCGGCTACGCCAAGGACGCGGCCCTGCCGACCTTCGACTCCGCCGTCTACAACGCGCCTGCGAAGACGGGTTGATCGCGCGCCGGGCGTCGTCGCCCGGCGCGCCGAACGGCCGCTTCACCTCGGGACGACGAGCCGTCCCGCCGCGTCCCCCCGGCGTCGCGGTCGCTTCGTCCGGTATCTACCACTGTACGATTGTGAAGTTGCATCTCGTCGGGAAGGGCGGTAGATTGACAGCCACACGGCTGTACATCGGTACATCCGCCCCTACACCCGCCGAGTTGCCATGACCAGCGAATCCACGGACCCCAGCCCCGACCCCCTGCGCAGCCGCCTCGCCGCGCCCGGCCGCGCCACCTGAGCCCCGGGTCCAGGCACCCGCTCCGATGCTCAGCGCACTGCTCTTCGGTCTGGTCATCGGCCTGATTCTCGGCATGGTGGGCGGTGGCGGCGCCGTCCTCGCCGTGCCCGCCCTCGTCTACGCCGTCGGACTGGACGTGCACGCGGCGACGACCGCCAGCCTGGCGGTCGTCGCCGCCGGTGCCGCCACCGGGGCGATCGGCCAGGCCCGCCGCGGAGCGGTCTGCTGGACCTCGGCCGCGTGGTTCGCCGTCGCCGCGGCGGGCGGCAGCATCCTCGGCACGATCGCCAACCGCGCGATGGGCGGCGCTGCACTGCTGCTGCTCTTCAGCGGCGTGATGCTGCTCGCGGCGCGCGCGACCTGGCAGCGCGCCGGCTCGCCGGCGTGCGGCGTCGGCGGCTGCCCCCAGGCCCGCGCCCGCGTCCTGCTTCCCGCCGGCCTGCTCGTCGGCGCCCTCACCGGCCTCGTCGGCGTGGGCGGCGGCTTCGTCGTCGTCCCGGCCCTCGCGATCGGGCTGAGCTTCGGGATGCGCGAGGCCATGGGCACCTCGATGGTCATCGTCGCGATCGTGTCGCTGTGCGGGCTGTTCGCGCACCTGGCGGCCGGCAGCCACCTCGACGTCCCCATCGCCGCGGCGATGGGCGGCGCCGCCGTGGCCGGCGCCCTGCTCGGCCCCCGCTTCGCCGACCGCTTCTCGACCCGCGTCCTCGGCCAGGGCTTCGCGGTGCTCGTGGTCCTCGTCGCGCTGGGCGTCGCGGGGGCCACCGTCGCCGGCGTCAGCGTGTGAGCGGCAGGCCGAGGGTGACCCAGTCGTGAATCCCGCCTCGGTAGTAGCGCAGCCGCGCCGGATCCCAGCCCGCCTCGAGCAGCGCAGCGACCGCCTGAGGCGTCGCCGTGCACTGCGGGCCGTTGCAGAACAGGACCACGGGCCCATCGACGTCCAGCCCCGCCAGGCCCTCCAGGATGTCCTCGTGACGGATCGCGACAGCTCGCGGAAGCGTCCCGTGGAGGACATCCGAGGGCTGCCGCGTGTCGACGAGCGCGCCGCCGACCCGGAGGTGGTCGAGCACCTCGAGCTCCCCGACCGTCTCGACGCCACCGGGCAGCCGCAGCGGCTGGATGTGCCCCCAGGTCGCATCGACGACGAACAGGCCGGGCTCGCCCGGAACGGCGCGCGGCAGCCTGGCGACGGGGTCACGGCGCTCGATGCGCTCGGACGGCTGATGGTGATGCGGCATGGACATTCCCTCCCTTTGACAACTGTACGTTTGTACATTAGTCTACTTCCATGCAGTCGCCCCCACCCGCAGGAGCCCGCATGACGCTCGCACCCTCAGCCGCCACCTCGATCACCGCGTCCGACCTCGCCGAGCGCCTGACGCACGGCCCGCACCTCACGGTCCTCGACGTGCGCGACGACGCGACGTGGGGCATCGAGGCTCCCGGCGCGACCTCGTGCCACATGCCGGCGGCGACCGTCCTCGCCGACCCCCGGGCCGCGGCCCAGCGTCTGGACGGTCCGGTCGCGGTGGTCTGCAACCGGGGCATCAGCGCCGGCGACGTCGCCCTGGCGCTCCGCGCCGAGGGCGTCGCCGCGCTGGTCGTGGAGGGCGGCATGCGCGGCTGGATCGGCGCGCTGCAGTCGCGAGAGGTCGACCTCGGGATCGACGGGCTGTCGGTGCTCCAGGTCCAGCGTCCCGGCCGCGGCTGCCTCTCGTACGTGATCGCCTCGGGCACCGAGGCGCTCGTCGTCGACCCCGCGCCCGACGCCGCGTTCTACGTCGCGCTCGCCGCGGGCCTCGGCGCCAGGGTCACCACGGTCGTGGACACCCACCTGCACGCCGACCACCTCTCGGGTGCGCGCGCCCTCGCCGACCTGACCGGCGCGACCCTGCGCCTCCCGGCGCCGGCGCTCGAGCGCGGCGTGGCCTACGCCGTGACCGCGCTGCACGACGGCGACACGCTGGCCGTCGGCGACATCACCGTCCGCGCCCTGTCGCTCCCGGGCCACACGACCGACATGACCGGGCTGATGATCGCCGACCGGGCGCTGCTCAGCGGCGACTCGCTGTTCGCTGACGGCGTCGCCCGCCCGGACCTGCAGGAGGGCGATCCCGACGGCGCCCGCGCGATGGCCCGGATGCTGCACGCCACGCTGCACGAGCGCATCCTCGCGCTCGGCGACGACGTCCTGCTGCTGCCCGGCCACACGCACCCCGGGGTCAACGCGACCGCGATCGCCCCGCCGCTGGCGGCCGTGCGCGCCGCGGTCCCGGAACTGCGCATCGACGACCCGGCCGAGTTCGCCGAGGCCCTGCTCGCCGGGATGCCCCCGCGCCCGGCCAACTACGAGGCCGTCATCGCCGTGAACGCCGGCACCCACCCCTTTGACCCCGAGCTGGAAACCGGCGGCAACAGCTGCTCGACCCGCTGATCGACCCACGGAGACCGTCCCATGAAGCTCCCCAGCCCCATCCCGATGGACCTCGCCGAGATGATCGCCGCGCGCCTGCGCGTCATCGGCGACCCCAACCGCATCCGCATCCTCGACCTGCTCCGCGAGGGCGAGCTCTCGGTCGCGCAGATCACCGAGCGCCTCGGCACGAGCCAGCAGAACGCCTCCAAGCACCTCGGCGTGCTCCTGCAGGCCGGGATCGTCGCCCGCCGCAAGGACGGCACGAGCTCGCTCTACAGCGTCGCCGACCAGGGCGTCTACGACCTCTGCGAGCAGGTCTGCGGCGGGCTGCAGATGCAGCTCGCCGAACTCACCGCGATGATCGAGGGCACGCGATGAGCACCGCCGCCCCCGAGAAGGCCTGCCCCGCCGATCTGGTGGCGCGGCGCAGCGGCTGGCCGCTGGAGCGCGTCCTGTTCGCGGTGGCGGGGACGATGTCCCTGCTCGGCGCGCTGCTGAGCGCGGTCGTGAGCCCGTGGTTCCTGCTGCTCGTCGCGTTCGTCGGCGTCAACCAGTGGCTGTTCGTCGCGCTGGGCGACTGCCCCGCGTCGCTCGTCCTCACGCGCGTGCTGCACGTGCAGCGCGGCTGCCCGCGCTGAGCGGCCGCCCGCGCCGAGCGGCTTCCCCGCACCCCCGACCCGTACCCCGCCCCGATGCGCCCGCCGCGGCGTCACACCACGCTGCCCTGAGCCGCCTTTCCCTCTCGGAGGAACCCTGATGAGCACCACCGCCCCCACCCCCCGCACCGCACCGCCCACACCGCCGGCCGGCACCCACCGGTCCGGCCGCCTCGGCCGCCTCGGCCGCTACGCGGCGACGAACACCCGCACCGTCTTCATCGCCTGGGCGATCGTCGCAGTGGCGCTCGGGATCTTCGCCCCGCGCGTCGAGACGGCGCTGTCCGGCGCAGGCTGGCAGGCCAACGGCTCTGAGTCGGTGCAGGTCCGTGATCTCGTGAAGTCGGAGTTCGCCGGCCTCAACAGCACCGGGCTGATGGTCGTGGTGCACAGCAAGGCGCAGACCGCCTCGTCGCCCGCGTTCCAGCGGACCGTCGCGCAGATCGCCGCCAAGCTGAAGGCCGACGGCCGGGTGGCGTCCGTGTCGCTGCCGCAGGCCGGGCAGACGATCAGCCGCGACGGGCACACGGCCATCGTCATGGCCGGTGCGAAGGCCGACGCGAACACGATGGTCCGCGCCGCCGATGACCTCAAGGCCCCGCTCACCGCGCTGGGCACCAAGGACGTGCAGGTCGCGCTGACCGGCGCTTCCGGGATGTGGTCGGACTTCAACGCGGCCAACCGCAGCGCGATGATGCGCTCTGAGGCGTTCTCGTGGCCGGTGACGCTCGGCATCCTCGTGCTCGCGTTCGGCTCGCTCGTCGCCGCGGGCCTGCCGCTGCTGCTCACGATCCTCGGCCTGATGGCCTCCGCCGGCTCGCTCTTCCTGCTGACGAAGGTCTCCCCGATCTCGATATGGGCGATGAACTTCGCGCTCATGTTCGCGCTGGCGCTCGGCATCGACTACGCCCTGTTCATCGTCATGCGCTTCCGCGGCGCGCTGTTCGGGCGGCACGAGAACCGCGTCGACGCCGTCGAGGAGACGATGGACACTGCCGGGAAGGCGGTGCTCTTCAGCGGGGTCACGGTCCTCATCTCGCTGACGGCGGTGATGCTCGTCGACAGCCCCGCGTTCCGCTCGATGGCCCTCGGGATCATGCTCTCGGTCGTCTTCATCCTCGCGGCGACCCTCACGCTGCTGCCCGCCGTGCTCGGCAAGCTCGGCACGAAGGTCGACAACGTCTCGCTGCCGTGGGCGCACCACGGCGAGCACCGGTCCGCGCGGTTCGCCGCCTGGGGCGAGTACCTTTGGCGCCGCCCCTGGGCCCTGGGCATCGCGACCGTGGCCGTGCTCGGCGCGCTGGCCGTCCCCGTCCTCACGCTCAGCACCGGCATGCCCTCGATCAAGGTCGTCCCCAAGCACGACACGAGCCGCCAGGGCTACGAGCTCGTCCAGCAGGCGTTCGGCATCGGTGCCCCCGGCGCCCTGCAGGTGACCGCACCGGCCGCCGACGCCGCCCGCGTCCGCACCGCCCTGCTCGCCGACCCCGCGATCGCCCAGGTCACCCCGCCGCAGCCCGGCGCGTCCGGGAAGTTCGTGCTGCTGCAGGCGGTCCCGAAGGTCGACCCGTCCTCCAAGGCGCTCGGCCAGGCGATCGACCGCCTCCGCGCCTCGCTCCCGGCCGGCGCCATGGTCGGCGGCGCCCCCGCCGAGAACCACGACCTCGAGACCGAGCTGCACGACAAGACGCCGCTCGTCATCGGCGTCGTCCTCGGCCTCGGCTTCCTGCTCCTGCTCATCGCCCTGCAGGCCCCGCTGATCGCGGCGATCGGCGTGCTCACCAACCTCCTGGCGACCGGCGCCGCGTTCGGCGTCGCCAAGCTCATCTTCCAGGAGGGTCACGGCGCGAGCCTGCTCGGCTTCGAGTCGCAGGGCTTCCTGGACGCCTGGGGACCCGTGTTCTTCTTCGCGATGATCTTCGCGATCTCCATGGACTACACCGTCTTCCTGCTCTCCAGCGCGAAGGAGCACTGGGACCGGACCGGTGACCCGAAGGAGGCGATGGTCGGCGGCCTGGCGCACTCCGGCCGCGTCATCTTCGCCGCCGGCGCGGTGATGGTCGCCGTGTTCCTCACCTTCGCCCTGTCCGGCCCGCTGCCCCCGAAGGAGATGGGCATCATCCTCGGCGTCGCCGTGCTCCTGGACGCGCTACTCGTCCGCCTGATGCTCGTGCCGATCCTCCTGCGCCTCACCGGCACCAAGGCCTGGTACCTGCCCAGGTGGCTGGACCGCATCCTCCCCGACGTCAAGTTCGGGCACTGAGCATGGGCTTCCTCAGCCGGTTCACCGGCGCCGGTCAGCTGACGCCCGCCGCGGCGGCGGCGGGCGCCGCCGACGGCACGCTCGTGCTCGTCGACGTCCGTGAGACCGGCGAGTTCACCGCCGGCCACGCCCCGCAGGCGCGCCACATGCCCCTCGGGCAGCTCGCCGCCGGCCTCGACGGGCTCCGGGACGAGGGCCGCCCGGTCGCGTTCGTCTGCCACTCCGGCGCCCGCAGCGCCCGCGCGACCCGTCAGGCCCGGGCCGCGGGCATCGACGCCCGCAACGTCCGCGGCGGCATGGCCGCCTGGGGCCGCGCGGGGCTCCCCACCGCGACGGGCGACGGCGGGCCGCGGCGCCGTGGGCGCCGCGACCCGCCGTCCCGCTAGGACGGCGTCAGGGTGTTGACGTCCGGGTCGCTGGGCGTCCGGGCGGACACCTCGGCGTACGTGTACATCTGGCCGGGCTTGCTCCCCGCCTTGCCGAAGCCGAACCCGGCCGACTCGAGGACCGTCACCGCATCGGTGATCCGGTAGAAGCCCGGGGCGCCCGTGGTCGGCAGGCCCGCAACCGCCTCGCGCTCGGCGAACTTGCCGTAGGCGCGGTCGTTGCCGAGCTGCCCGAGCGACTGCAGCGCCAGCGCGCGGTGCACGGACTCCACCGCCATGATCTCACCCGCGTACCGCGCGAAGCGCGACCCGCTGAGGGTGCCCTGACGCGCGAACACGGTCAGGCCGATGAGGTAGGCGTTGACGAACACCTGGTCCCCGACCACGAGCGTCTTGAGCAGCGCCTCCGGCGAGGAGAAGATCTCGTCCGGGACGTGGATCGACGTCGTGACGGGCTTGCCGCCGACGCCGGCGCTCGTCAGCACCTCGTAGTGGTTCTTCTCCTGCTGGGCCGCCGCGCGGATGTTGCGCAGGGTCGTCTTGTCGAGCTTCGAGCCGAGCTTCTCCGGGCCGAGGGTGTTCACGATCGTCGCCAGGACCTCCGCGGTCGCGGCCACGGCCAGGATCGTCTCGACGGAGTTCGCCGGGTCGGTCTTCACCGCCGCCGACGCGGGGCTCGCGCCCGTCGCCAGGCCGAGGATCCCGGCTCCGGCGAGCGCGGCACCGGTGCCCTTGATGAGCTGCCGGCGCGTTGCCGCGCTCTCGTCGCGATGCTGCCGCTCGATGGTCTCGTACAGGTGGTTGCTCACGTCGGTCATGGATGACTCCTTCCGCTCTCGCGGGATGGTGGACAGGTGACTTCAACCACCGGTGGCTGCGCACGTTCGCGTCGCCGCGGACGCGCGAAACATCGATGTCCGTGTTCGTGCGCACCGTCGACGGGGGAACCCGTCGCGTTGCCGCGCGGGCATGGCCGCGCCCAGTGTCATTCCGCGTCCTCGCCGCTCAGGCGTCGGGTCAGGGCCGCCGCCCCGCGCTGGATGAGCTTGCCCTCGCGCAGCGCCGACCGCGCGGCGTTCGCGCCGCAGGCACCGTGGACCCCGCCGCTCGGCCAGGCCGACGCCGACGCGAGGTAGAGGCCGGCGACGGTCGTCTCGCTGCGCCCGAGCCCGGGGATCGGGCGGAAGAGCAGCTCCTGGTGCAGCTGGGCTGTCCCGCCGTTCAGCGCGCCGCCCTTGAGGTTCGCGTCCGCGGCCTCGAGCTCGTGCGGGGCCGTGATGTGCCGGGCGAGGACGCGGTCGCCGAACCCCGGGGCCACCGCCTCGATCTGCGCCTGCAGGCGGTCGGCGAAGCGCTCACGCTCCTCGCCGTGCCAGTCCCCCGTCAGGCCGTCGCCCCCGGCGTCGCCGGTCACGTGCTGCGGCACGTGCGTGTAGGCCCAGAAGATCTCCTTGCCCGGCGGCATCCGGCTCGGGTCGGCCGCCGCGTACTGGCCGGCGACGAGGAACGGCTCGGCCGGCACCTGGCGCAGCGCGATGTCGGTCATCGCGCGCGTGAGCGCGTCGACGTCCTCGGCGATGTGGACCGTCCCGGCCCGGCCGGTGTCGGGCGCGAGCCACGGGATCGGCCCGTCGAGCGCGAAGTCGAGCTTGAACGTCGAGAACCCGAACTGGAAGCGCTGCAGCGCGCGCCGCACGGGCGGCGGGACGTGGGCCTCGTCGAGCAGCTCGAGGTACAGCTGCGGGGCGTCGACGTCCGCGAGGATCGCGCGGCCGGCGCTGACGCGCTCACCGTCCTCGAGGGTGACGCCGGCCGCCCGCCCCCGCCGGACCTCGATGCGCGCGACGCGGTTGCCGCAGCGGACCGTGCCGCCGCGCGACTCCAGGCGCCGCACGAGCGCGTCGGTCAGCCGGCCGCTGCCGCCCTCGGGGACGGGGAAGCCGACGGTCTGGGCGAGGCCGCACAGCACCCAGCCGAACATCGAGCTGCCCGGCTGCTCGGGGCTGAAGTCGGCGTGCAGCGCGTGGCCCCCGACGAGCCGCGCGGCGCCCGCGCCGGCGAACTCCTCGTCGGCCAGGCGCCGCAGGGGCAGCAGGCCGAAGCGCGCGAGGTTCACGACCCCCCGGTACCCGAGGCGCCGGGCGATCTTCAGGCCGGCCAGCGCCGGCGGGAAGGGGGTCGCGAGCGCCTGCAGCAGTGCGTCGTCGATCGTCGTCCAGCGGTCCATGAGGCGGCGCCAGGCCTCGCCGTCCCCGGCCCCGAAGCCCTCCAGGCAGGCCATCGTCTCCTCGACGGTCCCGCCGATGTAGGCCACGCTGCCGTCGCGGGCGGGGTGCGCCACGGGGAGGGGCGGCCGGCGCCAGCGCAGGCCGTGCTCCTCGAGCTTCAGGTCGACGATCGACGGCGACGCGGCGGCCAGCGGGTAGAACGAGCTGAAGCGGTCATGGACGAAGCCGGGCAGCGTCAGCTCGCCGCTGCGGACCGCGCCGCCCGGGTCGGGCTCGGCCTCCAGCACGACCACCGACAAGCCGTGGTCGGCGAGCATGTTGGCGGCGACGAGGCCGTTCGGGCCGGCGCCGATGACGATGGCGTCCGGCATCCGCGCTCAGGCGGGCCGGCCGCGGGCGGCCGCCGCGGACCCGGCGGCCGCCCGCCGGGCGCGCTGCGGCTCGACGGTGTACCGGGGGTCCTGCGCCGAGGCCATGCCCGCGGCGAAGAGCCCGAACCGGGTGAGCGCCGACGCGGCGACGAGCATCGCCCCGCCGGCGGCCGCGGCGCCGCGGTGGCGCCGGCCGGCCGCGACCGTGACGGCGACGCCCGCCACCGAGAGCGCCTTGGCGAGCTTGAGCCGCTTGCCGGCCTTGCCGTCGTGCAGCGTCTCGGCGACGACCCCGAGCCGGCGCTCCATGCGGTGCTCGGCCACGAGCTCACCGACGGTGCCGAGGACGGCGAAGCGTGCCGCGAGGCCGGTCTCGGTGAGCGGCGCGGCGAGCAGCGCGAACCCACCCGCAGCCGACGCGGCCGACCCGGCGAACAGGAACGGGAGCTCGCGGTGGCCCTCGTGCCAGGCGGGGACGGCGGTGTCCGCGATGAGCGCGGCCGTGTAGGAGCACACGCCGGCGCCGAGCACCGCGGCTCCTGCCCCGGCGACGCGGCCGGTGCGGGGCGCGCGCCGGAGCAGATCGCTCGCGCTGCCCGCGTAGGCGAGCGGCGTGTACGCCGACAGCAGCCACACGCCGACGCTCATCGGCGAGCTCGGCTTGAAGACGCGCAGCATGTTGAGGAACCGGGCGGGCCGGCCGAGGTCGTGGATGAGCGCGACGAGCGACACGGTGATGGCCGCGGAGGCGCACAGCCCCGAGCGGCGCGCGAGCGACGGCCGGGCCGTGGAGCTCGCGGCGGACGCGAGGATCGACGAGCCGCCCGCGAGGCCGCCGAGGAAGAGGTAGCCCGCGATGTCGAGCTCCTGCCACACCGGCGGATTGATGATCGGGCGTCCGTAGTAGGAGCCGCCGGGGTGGTCGTGGGCCTGCGGCCGGCGCGCGGCCCGCCCCTTGGACCAGGTTCGCGCCTCCCGGCCCGGACGGACGCCCTCCAGCCCGTCCCGGGTCACCTCCGAACTGCTCATGAGGGCCTCCCGACGGCGGCGCAGGCCACGGCGCCGGCCAGCAGCGCGCCCGACGCGACGGCGACCCGGCGCCACATCGCGGGCAGGTCGCGGGTGGTGACGACGGGGTCCGGCGGCAGCCCGTAGACCTCGGGCTCGTCGAGGAGGAGGAAGAAGGCGCCGTCGCCTCCGACGCCGTCGTCCGGGTCGTGGCCGTACAGGCGCGCCTCGGGGACGCCGGCCTCGTGCAGCAGCTCGACGCGGCCGGCCGCGCGCTCGCGCAGCTCCTCGAGCGGGCCGAACTGGATCGAGTCCGTCGGGCAGGCCTTCGCGCACGCCGGCTCCTGCCCCACCCCGAGGCGGTCGTAGCAGAGAGTGCACTTGTGGACGGCGCCGTCGGCCTCGCTGCGGTTCAGCACGCCGTACGGACAGGCGGGCACGCAGTAGCCGCAGCCGTTGCAGATGTCCTCCTGCACGACGACGGTCCCGAACTCGGTGCGGAAGATCGAGCCGGTCGGGCAGACGTCGAGGCACGCCGCATGCGTGCAGTGCTTGCACACGTCGGAGGCCATGAGCCAGCGGAAGCCCTCGGCGTCACGGCTGACCTCGAGGTTCGTGTCCTGCTCGCCGACCGGCACGCGCTGCTCGACGAAGGCGACGTGACGCCAGGAGTCCGCGCCGAGGCCGCCCGTGTTGTCATGGGACCGGCCGAGCCACTCCAGGCCGTCCTCCGGGATCTGGTTCCACTCCTTGCAGGCGACCTCGCACGCCTTGCACCCGATGCAGACGGAGGTGTCGGTGAAGAAGCCCATCCGCGGCGGCGCGTCCTCGTAGCCGTCGAGCGTCGCGGGATCGCCGCCGCGCAGCAGGACGTTCAGCGGGCCGGAGTCGGTCGTGCTCATGGTGTCGTTCCCGTCGTCGCGGTGATCCCGGCGCGCTGCTGGTACTCGCGGACGAGCGCCTGCCGCCCGGCCCCACGGGGGCGCCGGCCGGGCTGGATGTCGACCGACAGCGTCTTGACCTCCTGGATGTGGGAGCTCGGATCCAGGGCCATCGCCGACAGCTCGTTCATCGAGTCGCCGGTGGTCAGCCCATTCGCGCCCCAGTGATAGGGCACCCCGATCTGGTGGACGACCCGGCCGTCGATGCGCAGCGGCGTCATCCGGTCGGTGACCATGACCCGCGCCTCGATGACCCCCCGCGCGGTCGCCATCGTCGCCCAGCCGCCGTGCTCGAGCCCGCGCTCGGCCGCGAGCTCCGGCGAGACCTCGCAGAAGAACTCGGGCTGCAGCTCCGCGAGGTACGGCGTCCAGCGCGACATGCCGCCGGCGGTGAAGTGCTCCGTCAGGCGGTAGGTGGTGACGATGAACGGGAAGACGTCCGCGCCCGGCGCCTGCGGGTCCGGGTGGAAGCGGTTGTCCGGGTGCTCGAAGAGCTGCCGCGCCGGATTGCGCTGATGCTCGTACAGCCGGTTGACGACCGGCGAGTCCTGGGGCTCGTAGTGGGTCGGCAGCGGTCCGTCGGCCACGCCGGCCGGCGCGTAGAGCCAGCCCCGGCCGTCGGCCTGCATGATGAACGGGTCGTCGCCGGCGATCGCGTCGGGACCCGTGGCGTCCTCCGGCGGGCGGTAGGACGGCGGCTTGTCGGCCTCGAAGTCGGGGACGTCGTGACCCGTCCACTTCCCGTTCTCCGCGTCCCACCACACGAGCGCCTTGCGCTCGCTCCAGGGCCTCCCCTCCGGGTCGGCGGACGCGCGGTTGTAGAGGATGCGCCGGTTCGCGGGCCACGCCCAGGCCCACTCGCTGCCGAGCCAGTTCTGCTCGCGCGCGGGCGTGCGCCGGGCGGTCTGGTTCACGCCGTCGGCGTACGCGCCGCAGTAGACCCAGCAGCCGCACGAGGTCGACCCGTCGGACTTCAGCTCCGTGTAGGTCGAGAGCATCTCGCCGTCCGCGTTCCACCCGCTGATCTCGGCCAGCACGGCGTGCGCGTCGGGCTCGTCGATCGGTCCCTCGACGGGGTAGTCCCAGGTGAGGTCGAGGACGGGCCGGTCCATGGCGTCGGTGGACCCCGCCAGGCGCTCGCGGATCTTGCGACCGAGGTGGTACATGAACCACAGCTCGCTGCGCTGGTCCCCGCGCGAGTCCTGCGCCTTGTGGTGCCACTGCACCATCCGCTGCGTGTTCGTGAAGGTGCCGTTCTTCTCGATGTGGGCGGCGGCGGGGAAGAAGAAGACCTCGGTCGCGAGCTCCTCCGTGCGCCATTCACCCGACTCGATCTCCGGGCCGTCCTTCCACCACGTCGCGCTCTCGATGAGCGAGAAGTCGCGCACGACGAGCCAGTCGAGCTTCGACATCCCGAGCCGCTGCATCCGCGCGTTCGCCGACCCGACCGCCGGGTTCTGCCCGAACAGGAAGTAGCCCTTCACGAGACCCTTGACCTGCTCCATCACGGTGTCGTAGGTGCTCTGGCTGCGGACGAGGCGCGGCAGGTAGTCGAACGCGAAGTCGTTCTCCGCGGTCGCCGCCTCGCCCCACCACGCCTTCAGCAGGCTGACGGTGTAGGCGCGCATGTTGCCCCAGAAGCCCTTGTCGGGCGCGTCGGCGGCGATGAACGCGTCGAGGTCCTCGTGCTGGTGGGCGTGGGGCGTGGGGATGTAGCCGGGGAGCGTGTCGAAGAGCGTCGGGATGTCGCTCGAGCCCTGGATCGACGCGTGCCCGCGCATCGCCATGACGCCGCCGCCCGGGCGCCCCATGTTGCCGAGCAGCAGCTGCAGGATCGACGCCGCGCGGATGTACTGCGAGCCCGTCGTGTGCTGCGTCCAGCCGACGCCGTGCACGAACGCGGTGGTGCGCTCGCGGCCGGAGTTCTCCACGAACAGGCGGCAGACCTCCGCGAAGGTGCTCTGCGGGATGCCGCAGACCCGCTCGACCATCTCGGGCGTGTAGGAGGCGTAGTGGCGCTTCAGGATCTGCCAGACGCAGCGCGGGTGCTCGAGCGTCGGGTCGAGCTTCGGGCGGCCGCGGGCCTCGTCGCGGTCCTGGCCGGCCCCCCGGCCGCCGGCGCCCATCGCGCTCAGCTGGTCGCGCTGGCCGGAGGCCGCGGCCATGAACGCGTCCTCGTACTGCCAGCTCGTGGGGTCGTAGCTCATCTTCTCCGGGTCGTAGCCGGAGAACAACCCGTCGGCGCCCGCCTCGCCGAACTCCTCCCGGATGATCGTCGGCGCGTTCGTGTAGGCGAGGACGTACTCGCGGAAGTCCGACCCCGTCTGCAGGACGTGGTTGATGATGCCGCCGAGGAAGGCGATGTCCGTCCCTGCGCGCAGCGGAACGAACAGGTCCGCCAGGGCGCTCGTGCGGCTGTAGTGCGGGTCGACGTGCACGACGGTCGCCCCGCGCGCCTTCGCCTCCATGACCCACTGGAAGGCAACCGGATGCGCCTCCGCCATGTTCGAGCCCTCGAGCACGATGAGGTCGGAGTGCTGCAGGTCACCCGGGAGCGTGCTCGACGCGCCGCGCCCGAACGACGTCCCCAGGCCGACGACCGTCGAGCTGTGGCAGACCCGCGCCTGGTTCTCGATCTGCGTGATCCCCAGGCCCGTGAAGAGCTTCTTGATGAGGTAGTTCTCCTCGTTGTCGAGCGTCGCCCCGCCGAGCGCCGCGATGGCGTTGCAGCGGCGGGTGCGCTTGCCCTCGTGCTCCCACTCGAAGCCCTCGCGGCGGGTGCGCACGACGCGGTCGACGACCATGTCCATCGCCGTCTCGAGATCCATCCGCTCCCACTCGGTCCCGTAGGGCCGGCGGTACAGGACGTGCTGCTCGCGCGCGTCGCCCGTCGTGAGCTGCAGCGTGGCCGAGCCCTTCGGGCACAGCCGGCCGCGGCTGTGCGGCGCGTCGGGGTCCCCCTCGATCTGCACGACCCGCTCGTCCTTGACGTAGACGTTCTGCGCGCACCCGACCGCGCAGTACGGGCAGACCGACTTCACGACCATGTCGGCGTCCGCGGTCCGCGGGCGAAGCTGCTTGGAGCGGGCGGACTTCACCGCGGCGCCGCGGCCGAGGTGATCGCCACCCTGCAGCTGCCGCAGCAGCGCCCACCGCGACGAGGGGGCCATCAGCTGCCGCCCTTCAGGTCGCGCGCCGCCCGCCCCTGCACCCACGCCATGACGCTCGCCTTGCGGGTCGGGTTCATGGCCGGCGGGTTCACGAGGTGCTGGGAGCTGCCCGGCAGCGCGCGGCGGCTCGCGAGGTCCTCCGGCGCCGGCGCATCGCTGCCGTCCGCGGGTAGCCCGGTCACGATCATGAACGCCTGCCCGGGCGGGATGCCGAGCGTCCGTCCTGCGGTCTCGTAGCTGTGGCCCTGGTCCAGGAGGGCGTTCACCTGCGCGCGCGTCGCCATGACCCGCTGCCTCCCCGGAGCGCGGCACCCCAACCTCGGCGGCGACGCCGAGGTCGTGCGCCCGACCCGGCCACCGGTCCACGGTCATCCAGCTGACCGCGGCCGTGCGGCGAGGCGCCCGGCCCGCTAACGCGAACCGGCCACCGCCGCCGCCACCGCCGGCCCCGAGGCCGTCCGGTGCCGCGGCGGAGTCTTTCCCCTGACCATCCGGGCGGCCTCGGGGCCCGCCGCGGGCAGGCAGCGGACATGCACCCCCCGGACCGCGTCGCCCGACCGCTCGCCCCCGGCCGATGAGCGGGATGCGCGCGCTGCTGCCGCGCGGGCGTGCCCTGGTCGCGGTCGACGTCCTGATCGCCGCCTGGGTGGTGCTGTGGATCGTCCTCGGCCTCGCGATCGCGGGCGAGGTGCGCGGGCTGCGGCAGCTCAGCACGACGGTCGGGCGGGTCGGCGTCGCGCTGGAGCAGACCGGCTCGACCGTCGACGGGCTGAGCGGCGTGCCCCTCGTCGGCGACCGCATCGGACGCACCGGCCGCGACATCTCGGCCGCGGGCGACAGCGCCGTGGCGAGCGGGCGACACAGCCGGCGGAGCATCCACAACCTCAGCTGGATGCTCGGGCTGTTCCTTGCCGTCATCCCGTCCGCCCCGGTCCTCGCCCTGTACCTCCCCGCCCGGGTCCTCGACGCCCGGGAGCGCCGCACCCTCCGGCGCCACGTCGTGGCGAACGGGGCGAGCCCCGCCCTCCGGCGGCTCCTGGCGCGCCGTGCCCTCGCCACGCTGCCCTACCAGGTGCTGCTCGAGCTCGACGCCGATCCGCTCGGTCACTGGGCTCCGGGTGTCCTGGAGGAGCTCGCCGACGCCGAGCTCGCGCGCCTCGGGCTCGCCCCGCCGCGCGCCGCCGGTTCCTGGCCGGCCCGGGAGAGCTGAACGCGTGCGCATCGCTTCGCTCCTCGTCCGCCTGCGGTGGCCCATCGTCGTGTTCTGGATCGCCGCGGCGGCCGTCTGCGCCACGCTCCTCCCGGCGATCAAGGACGCCGACTCGGGTGCGCTCGGGGCGCTCGTGCCGCGCAACGCGCAGGCCGTGAAGACCGAGGTGACGTCCAAGACGAAGTTCGGGTTCCCCCTGCTCTCCCGGACCCTGATCGTCGAGCGCAACCCGCACGGGCTCTCCGCGGCGCGCCAGCTCGCGGTCTTCCGGCGGGCGGCGGCGCTGACCCGGCACGAGGTCCGCGGCTACGGTCAGATCGCCGCGGCGCTCCCGGTCACGAACGCGATCGGCGCCGCCCCCTTCGTGCGCGAGCGGTCGACGACGACGATCACCTATCTCTTCTTCGCGCCCGACGTCAGCGTCGACACGCGCGCGCATCTCGCCGAGCGCTTCGTGAAGTACCACGTCCCTCCCGAGGCCGGCACGACCGTCGGGGTGACCGGGCAGGCCGTCGCCGCCGGACGGCAGCGCGCGCTCGTCAAGAACCGGCTCCCCATCATCGAGCTCGCCACGGTCCTCCTCGTCGGGCTCGCCGTCGGGTTCCGCTTCCGCGCTCCCGGGCCGCCGCTCGTCACCCTGATGGCCGTCGCCATCGCCTACCTCATCGCGAGCCATCTCGTCGCGCTCGTCGGGCGGCAGGCCGGGTTCGCGGTGCCCCAGGAGGTCGAGCCCGTGATCGTCGTGCTCCTGTTCGGGGTGGTGACCGACTACAGCATCTTCTACCTCTCGCGCTTCGGCTCGCTGCTCGGCGCCGGCGGCGAGCGCCTGGCCGCCGCGCGCACCACCACCGCGCAGATGTCCCCGATCATCCTCGTCGCCGGCATCACCGTCATCGCGGGGACCGCGAGCCTCCTCGCCGCGCAGCTCGAGTTCCTGCGCGTCTTCGGCCCCGGCCTCGCCGCCTCGGTCCTCGTCGGCGTGCTCGTCGCGACGACGTTCGTCCCCGCGTGCCTGGCGATCCTCGGCCGCCGGCTGTTCTGGCCGCGCCGCCCGGGTGAGGGCCGGGCCACCGTCCTCTCGGACTCGCCCGGGCCGGCGCCCCCCGGCCCGCCGCCACGACGATCGCGCGCGGTCCGGCTCGCCTGCGAGCGGCCGCGGTGGGCCGTCACCGGCTGTCTGGTCGTGCTCGCCCTCGGGGCCTCGGGACTCACGACCCTCAAGCTCGCCAACCCGATCGTGCGCGGCCTGCCCCGCGGCAGCGAGCCGCGGCACACCTACGCGGTGGCCGCCCGCGGATTCGCCCCGGGCATGCTCTCGCCCACGGTCGTCGTCGTCTCAGGGCGCGGCATCGTGCGCCGGCGGGCCGCGCTCGCCCGGCTCGGCCGGGCCCTGGAACGTCAGCCGGGCGTCGCGCTCGCCGTGGGACCGAGGCTGAACCCGGTCCCCGGCGTGCGCTTCGGCGCCACGCTCTCACGCGACGGCAACGCCGCCCGGTACTTCGTGGTCCTGCGCGACGATCCGGTCGGGGCGCGGGCGATCGCCGCGGTCCGCGGGATCGAGCGACGGCTGCCGGGCCTGCTCGACACCGCCGGCCTGTCGGGGGCGCAGGCGTCGCTCGCCGGCGACACGGCGCTCTCGGCCGAGACGATCGACAAGACCCTCGGCGACCTCGCGCGGATCGCGCCACTCGCGCTGCTGGCGATCCTCCTCGTCCTGTCGCTGTACCTCCGCGCCGTCGTGGCCCCGCTCTACCTCGTCGGGGTCAGCGTCCTCGGCTTCGCGGCCTCGCTCGGGGTCTCCGCCTACGTCTTCGGCGAGATGACCTACTACGTGCCGTTCACGGTCGCGGTCCTCCTCGTGGCGCTCGGCTCCGACTACAACGTCTTCCTCGTCGGTCGGGTCTGGCAGGAGGCCCGGCGCCGGCCGCTCGAGGAGGCCATCCCCGTCACGGCCACCCGGGCCACCCGGGCGATCACGCTCGCGGGACTCGTCCTCGCCAGCTCCTTCGCCCTCATGGCGATCGTGCCGATCCGCGCCTTCCGCGAGATCGCGTTCGTCATGACCTTCGGCCTCCTCCTCGACACGCTCCTGCTGCGAACCGTCCTCGTCCCTGCGCTCATGGTCCTGGTCGGGCGGCGCAGCGGGTGGCCCGGCTCCGCCCTCCGCCGGTCAACGGACCACGTCCACGCCGAGCGGTCGCCCGCCTGACGTCGGGGTGCAGGCCGCCCGGGGGCCGCGGGTAGCCGATGAGGGGCCAACCACCCACGACAGGAGGTCATCATGGCCACCCAGACCACCCGCTCGAACCACTTCCAGAGCGCGCCGCCGCCGACCGAGGCCACCAGCTGGCGGGCGAACTCGCGCGTCATGCTGCAGCCGGTGGCCGCGCCGTCCATCCTCGGGCTGTTCGGCTTCGCGGCCGCGACGTTCATGGTCGCCGCGAACCTCGCCGGCTGGTACGGGGACAACGGCTCGCCCGTGTACCTGTTCCCGTACGCCGCGGTCTTCGGCGGCGTCGCCCAGTTCGCCGCGGGCCTGTGGTCCTTCCGCGCGCGGGACGGCCTCGCCACCGCCATGCACGGGATGTGGGGCTCGTTCTGGATCGCCTACGGCATCCTCTTCGGCTTCGTCGCCGCGGGCGCGATCACCGTTCCTCACGGCGCCTTCCCCGAGCTCGGCTTCTGGTTCCTCACCCTCGCGGCCATCACGGCCGCCGGCGCCATCGCCGCGCTCGCTGAGAGCATCGGGCTCGTCGCCGTGCTGACCTCGCTCGCCGTGGGCGCCGCGTTCCTCGCCGTCGGCTACCTCGACGGCAGCTCCGGGTGGATCCACACGGGTGCGTGGGTGCTCATCGCCTCGGCGATCCTCGCGTTCTACACGGCGTTCGCGATCATGCTCGAGAGCACCTGGGGCCGGGTCGTCCTCCCGCTCGGGAAGCTCTCGAAGGCGGCCAACGTCCCGGGCGCGCGGCTCACGGACCCGATCGAGTACGCGTGGGGCGAGCCGGGGATCCGCCACGGACAATGACCGAGGGACGCACCGCACCGCGGCCGGCCGGCGAGGCCCGGCGGCCGCGGTGGCTCGTCCGCCCCGCCCGAGGCCGCCTGTGCCTCGGCGGGGCCGGACCGCCCTGATCTAGCATCTCGGACCCGATGGTGGTCAGCCCCCATCGGGTCCCTGCGCGCGCCGGGTACGCGGGGGACGAGCGACCTCTCCCAGCCCGACCCGAACGGAAGCGCATGCGTCTCACTCCCGCCGACTCGACCGCCCCCGCGCCCCCGCGGCCGACCCGAGGCCCCGCGCGCCGCCGCGTGCCCGGCCCGACCCTCGTCCTCGAGCACCTCGACGAGCTCGAGCTCGACCCGGACGAGCTCGAGCACGCGACGCTCGCCTGCCGGGCCAACGACGTCGTCCTCCCCCGCGGGCCGTGGACCCCGCCGACGGACGCCGCCCGCTTCCGCGGCTGGATCGGACTGCTCATCGTCGACGGGCTCCTCACGCGCACCGTCACGATCGGCGACCTGCGGGCGCAGGAGCTCCTCGGTCCCGGCGACGTGATCCGGCCATGGGACGACACCGCCTCGGCCGGCGCCATCGGGCCTCAGGCCGGATGGCGGGTCCTCGATCGCGCGTCCGTCGCCCTGCTGGACCCACGCTTCGCCGCGACCGCCGCCCGCTGGCCGGCGGTGACCGGCGCCCTCGTCGGCATGGCGGTGCGCCGCAGCCACGCCCAGACCGTCCTGCACACGATCATCCGCGCGCGCCGGGCGGAGGACCGCCTCCTCCTGCTCTTCTGGCACCTGGCCGAGCGCTGGGGCCGCGTCCATCCCGACGGCGTCAGCATCCCGCTGGCGCTCACCCACGCCTGCCTCGCCGACCTCGTCTGCCTGCGCCGCCCGACGGTCACCGCCGCGCTCGTCCGCCTCCGGGATGCCGGTCATCTCGCGCGCGACCCCCAGGGCGTCTGGCACCTGTCCGCGCACAGCCTCGCGGGCCCGGCCCCCGCGCCGGACGACAACTGCGAACCGCTCCCCGGGCCGGCGCCCCAGCTGTAGGCCCGTGGCCGGGGCTCACGTCCGGGCCGCGCCGGCCCGGGAGCCGGCCCGTCACTCGCGGTCCAGCCCGACCTCGGCCTGCCGGCGCCGGAGCTCGTTCTTCGAGGCCACACCGAGCTTGCGGTAGATGTTGGCGAGGTGGGTCTCGACGGTGCGGGGCGAGACGAAGAGCGCGTCGGCGATCTCGCGCATCGTCGCCCCGGTCGCCGCGCCGCGGGCGACACGGGTCTCCTGCGCGGTGAGCCCGGCGCCCGCGCCCGTCCGGTGGCGTCGGCCACCGGCCGCCTGCAGCTCCTCGCGGGCGAGCGCGGCCAGCGGTAGGGCGCCGCGGGCCTCCGCGATGCGCACCGCCTCGGCGAGCACCGGCCGGGCCCGGAGCTGCCGCCGGGAGCGACGGAGCAGGCTCCCGTGGCGGAGGAGCACGCGGGCGCGGTCCAGGGCGGACGGCACCGAGAGCATCAGCGCGCGCTCGAGGTGCTCCTCGGCGGCCGCGCTGTCGCCGCCGGCGAGGGCGAGGACCGCGGCGGCCTCGGCCGCCCAGCCCCGCGGGCCGGTCCCCGGGAGCTCCGCGGCGCGCTGCAGCTGCCGGTAGGTGTGTTCGACGAGGGCGGTGTCCCCGGGCGGCCACCCCGGCGTCGATCGCGCCGCGCGCGCGTGCGGTGTCGGCGGCGCGTGCCGCGTCGTCCAGAGCCCCCGTCCACCGGAGCGCCCGCGCGCGCGAGAGCCAGACGTACGGGGTCATGATCGGATCGATGTCGTAGTCGCGCTCGGCCGCCTCGGCGGCGACCAGCGCCTGGCGCGGATACCCGCGCTGGACGAGCGCCGCCACCTCCAGCAGGGCGAGGGCTCCGGCTGCGCCTGCACCACCCGCCCGTCCGAGGATGCGTATGCCGTCACGGATCGACGCCTCGGCCTCGTCGAAGCGCTCGACGTGTGTGCACGCGCTCGCGTGCATGAGGAAGGCGTTGAACGATGCCGCCGGGTCGGGCGGCCGGCCGGCGAACGGATGCCGGACCGCCGCGACGAGGCGATCCAGCGCGTCGAGCCCACCCGGGTCACCGAGGGGAAGCCGGTAGGTCCCGCGCGCCGCGTCGAGGACGGCAGCGAGCCCGGGATCGGCCGCGTGCGGCGCGTCGAGGGCGGCGAGCCCCGCCCGCGGACCGTCCCGCTCCCAGATCGCATGGGCACGTTCCAGGACGAGCAGCCCGTCGACCTCCCCGTCACCGAGGAGGGCGTCGTAGGTGACGCACGCCTCGGTGAACCGGCACGCGTACGTCAGGGCCCGGGCGGCACGCACCAGCACGTCCTGGCGCTCCGGCGCGTCCCCGAGCCGCTCGAGGGCGTCGGCGTACGCGTCGACCGCCTCGGCCGCACGCCCCGCGGCGAACAGCGCGTCGGCCCGGGCGGCGAGCAGCTCGGGCGCCGGGCGGGGGCCGCTCAGGGTGACCGCGGCATCGAACAGGGCGACCGCGGACCCGGTGTCGCGCCCGGCCAGCGCGTCGCGTCCGGCCGCCGCAGCCACGGTGATCGCCTCGGCGTCGCCCACGAGCCCGGCGGCGACGGCATGCGGCACCGCGTCGGGCTCCGGCCCGCGCTCCGCCAGCACCCGGAAGGCGCGGGCGTGCAGCGCGCGACGGCGCCCGGGGGGGGCGGCGCCGCGGCGAGGGCGTCCGCCAGCACCGGCGGCGTCAGCGTGATCCGGCCGTCGGGAAGCTCCGCCGCCACCCCGAGCGCGCGCAGGCTGTCGACGGCCCCGTCGAAATCACCGCCGTCGATGTCCGCCACCGCCCGGACCGTCGCGAGCTCACCCACGCGCACCACCGCGAGGGCCTCGGCGACCGTGGCCTCAGGCGCGGGCAGGCCGGCGACGAAGGTCTCGACGACCAGGCGGCCGACGGCGGCAGGGGGCTCCGATCCGGCCCCCCGCGGCGAGGAGGGCCGGCGTCCCTCCGGTACGGCGCCACGCCGCCTCCGCCGGGCCGGGTTCCGCTCCGAGGAGCCGGGCCGCGCCGGTCACCCGCCGGCAGCGGCGACGAGCCACGCCTGGTGTGCGGGGGCGCCGCCCCCGGCGCCACGATCAAGCCACCCGCCCCGGCCACGCCGGTCACGATCGCGAAGCTCGCGATCGCCGCACCCGCGCCCCGCCGAGAACCCCACCGCCGAGTTCGCCCCATGCGCGGCCACGCTAGCTGCGCTCCGCGCGAAGAGCATCCGGGATCGTCCCTGATTCCTGACGAATCTCGTTGACCAGCTCCTCATCGGCGGGCCAGCACCGGCGTTTTTCGGCCTGCGGCCTCAAGCGTTCTCGGCGAGCCGCCGAGAGGCGCATCCTTACTCTGTAAGGTCCGCGGTATGTCACTGATCGTCGCCACCACCGTCGCGCTCATGCTGTGGATCGTCCTGTGGGCGATCGGATTCGGTCGCAGCGGGGACGCCTTCATCGTCACCGTGATCCCGATCGTCCTCATCACCGTCGTGGTCCGCACCGCGCTCAGGAAGTCCGGCGGGGACGCCCCCTGACAGACGTCCCACGAACCGGTGGCTTCGCGCCTGCGACGCCCCGTACGCTGGAGCCGATGCCAACGGACGGACCGACGACCAGACGCGCTGGACTCAGCCGCGAGCGGGTGCTCGACGCCGCGCGAACCCTCATCGAGCGCGACGGCGCGGGAGCGCTGACCATGCGACGGCTCGGCCGCGAGGTCGGGGTCGAGGCGATGTCGCTCTACAACCACGTCTCGAACCGCGACGCCGTTCTCGACGGTCTCGGCGAGTTCCTCATGTCCGAGGTCGACGCTGAGCCCGGCGCCGACTGGCGCGAGAGCTGTCGGGACTTCGCAGCGCAGCTGCGGGCGATCGCGCTCACCCACCCGGCGACGTTCAGCCTCGTCGGCCTGCGCCCGCTGCGCTCGGCCGCGGCGCTCGCGCCGGTCGAGCGGCTCCTGCAGAACCTCGTGGCCGCGGGGGCGGCGCCCGACCAGGCGCTGGCGATGTACCGCACGCTGGCAAGCTTCGCGCGCGGCTACGCGATGGCCGAGGTCACGGGCTTCACGGTCGACGCGAGCACGCCGAGCGGACGACGCCCGCTGCGGGCACTGCCCCGCGCGGACTTCCCGATCCTCCGCGAGCGCCTGAAGGAGCTTGAGCCGCTGAGGTCCGATGCCGCCTTCACGGCCGGCCTGGACGCGATGCTCGACGGCTTCGCCGGCGGGTCGATGCGCGGCGCATCCACCTGAGCTCCCTCGGCGGTCGCACGGGTGTCCGGCGGCGGACACGCGCCCGACCGTCCGGCAAGCACGCTGACGAACCCCGCCGGCGCCCGACAACGTTGCCCCGCTTCGGGTGTGGGTAGCCGAGATGTCTCCGATGCGGACCCAGGCGCACCGTCGAACGCTCGTCCCGGCGGCCGCGTCGCTGCTCACCGCGATGTCGCTCCTCGCCGCCCCCTCCCCACCGGCGCGAGCGGCCGGACGGCTTGGCCAGCGGGCGCTCGGCCGCGGCGATCACGGCGCCGACGTCCGGGAGCTGCAGCGCACGCTGCGCCGTTTGCACCTCGCGGTCCACGTCGACGGGCGCTTCGGCCGCGCCACCGACCGGTCGGTGCGGCGGTACGAGCGGCGCGTCCACGTCCCCGTCGACGGCGCCGTCTCCCCGGGCGAGGCCCGCGGGATGCGCGCCCGCGCCGGCACCCTCGCCTTCGGGCAGCGCACGCTGCGACGCGGCGCCCACGGCAAGGACGTGCGACGGCTCCAGACCCTGCTCACCGCCCTGGGCACTCCCACACCGGCCGACGGGCACTTCGGCACCGAGACCGAGCGCAGCCTCCGCCGGCAGGAGCGGGCCTCGGGCCTGACGGTGGACGGACGGCTCTCGCGCCCCGAGGCCGCGACGCTCGCCGCGCAGGCGGCGGCCCTCGCGGCCGCCGCGGCGCAGAGCGCGGACCCGTCCCGCTTCCCGATCGCCGGCCCGCACCACGCCGGCGGCCCCGGAACGTGGTTCGGGGACCGTCGTGGCCGCCATCAGGGCGTCGACCTGTTCGCTGCCTGCGGCACGCCGCTCGTCGCTCCCGTCCGGTCCACGGTGGCCCGCGTGGCCTTCGAGGCGCAGGCCGGCAACTACGTCGTCCTGCACGACAGCAGGACCGGCGAGGACCACGTCCTCATGCACCTGCGCCACCCCGCGAGCGCCGCCCCGGGGGAGCACCTCGCAGCGGGAGCTGCCGTCGGCGAGGTCGGGCAGACCGGCAACGCCGACGGATGCCATCTCCACTACGAGATCTGGACGGCTCCCGGCTGGTACCGCGGCGGCTCGCCGCGAGATCCCACTCCCGACCTGCAGCGGGCTGCTCCCTGAGCCCCGCGCGGCGCCCCCACCACGCGCGCTCTCTATGAAGGAGGGTGAGGTGTCAAGTGTGGGTTCTGGGTCGTTGTCCTCTGGGTCGGTCGTGGAGCAGGGGCTCAACTCTCTATCGCCTCATCGTGTGAGGACCAGGTGCTGTAGGGGCATCGCTCCGGTGGCGCATCTCAGAGAGGGCCGTCTATGCGGCCAGAGCGCGCGTGGCGCCTGCCGGAGCGAAGGTGGTGTTGCGGGTGAGCATGTGCCAGATCGCCTCGGCGAGCCGGCGGGCGATGTCGACCTGGGCGACCTTGGCGCCGCGCTGTTTGCCCAGGCGCTTCTTGTTGGCCTGGTAGCGGGCGGCGTAGACCTGATGGCGGCAGGCGTGAACGGCGGCTTCCATCAAGGCCCAGCGCAGGTACTTCGGGCCGGCGTGGGTCAAGGGGCCGCGGCGGTCGGTGTTGCCGGACTGGTAGACGCGTGGGCACAGGCCGGTGTAGCCGACGAGCTTCTTCGGGCTCGAGAAGCGGGTGATGTCGCCGATCTCCGCGGCGATCGTGTACCCGAGGATCCACGCGATCCCCGGGGCGCTCAGAGAGGGCCGTCTATGCGGCCAGAGCGCGCGTGGCGCCTGCCGGAGCGAAGGTGGTGTTGCGGGTGAGCATGTGCCAGATCGCCTCGGCGAGCCGGCGGGCGATGTCGACCTGGGCGACCTTGGCGCCGCGCTGTTTGCCCAGGCGCTTCTTGTTGGCCTGGTAGCGGGCGGCGTAGACCTGATGGCGGCAGGCGTGAACGGCGGCTTCCATCAAGGCCCAGCGCAGGTACTTCGGGCCGGCGTGGGTCAAGGGGCCGCGGCGGTCGGTGTTGCCGGACTGGTAGACGCGTGGGCACAGGCCGGTGTAGCCGACGAGCTTCTTCGGGCTCGAGAAGCGGGTGATGTCGCCGATCTCCGCGGCGATCGTGTACCCGAGGATCCACGCGATCCCCGGGGCGCTCATCAGCAGCGGGATGTACCGGTGATCGGCCCCGAGCGCTTTGAGCTCTTTGTCGATCGCGGCGATCTCGGCGTCGAGCTCGTCGATCATCTGCACCGCGGCGAGGACCCCTGAGTGCCACGGCTCGGGGAACTCGAGCCGCGCAAGGAGCTTGCGGCCGCGGGCGCCGAACAGGTCCGACACCGGGCAGGTATGGCCGAACGCGAGCAGCTGCGCGTGGATGCGGTGCTTCAGCGAGCTGCGTTTGCGCACCAAGAACAGGCGCCAGCGCGCGCGTTCGCGTTCCTGGCGCTGCTCGAACCCCGGAAGCCACACCGCGGGGACCAGGTCACGCCGTGAGAGCTCGGCGAGCACCCACGCGTCGATCCGGTCGGTCTTGCACGCCAACGGGCCGAGGCCTTTGACTTTCTGCGCGTCGGCGACCTCGACCTCCCATCCGAGCCGCTCAAGCTCGTCATGGACAAACCGGGCGCCGTTCATCGACTCGATCGCCGCCCGCACTAGGACCGGCCCATGCCGGGTCTCTACGCCGCGCGCGAACCCGCGCAGCCCGTCAGCGTCCGGCGGCGTCGCGCCGGCCTCGATCTGCTCGCCATCCGGGGCGAGCAGGCAATAGTCCAGCCGCTTGCGGCTGAGATCCAATCCAGCATGCAACATGTGAGCGGGCCTCCTCGTGGTTGCTCTTTCGGTGACACGCTGGAGCGTGCCACCGGGAGGCCCTCCTTCACGACATTCAGAGCCCCACTCACCACCCCGACCGAACCACGAACCAAGGAGCCGACCCATGCCCCTGCACCGTCCCGCCCGTCTCGGGACCGCCGTCCTGACCGGCCTCGCGATCACCGCACCGGCGACCGTCGCGGCCGGCCCGGCCGGCGCCGCCCACGCCACCGCGGCGAGCACGAGGACGTGCCGCTCCCTGCCCCGGTATCCCGGCGTCGGCTACTACACGTCGCTGAAGGTCACGCACGTCAGCTGCACCACGGGCGTCAGGGTCATGAAGGCACATCACGCCTGCCGCACCCGGCACCGCAAGCTCGGCACGTACCGCACGGTCGCGCGGTACCACTACCGCTGCACCGAGCGGCGCGTGAAGAGCAGCATCGAGTACGACGCCAGCGTGACGTGCCGCCGGGGCACGCGCCGCGTCGTCTACACCTACCAGCAGGACCCGTAGACGCGGGGCGCCGGGAAGCACTCGTCCGGCGACCTCCCACGCGAGCGTGCATACGGTGTAAGGTCGCGATCCTCCGGACCGCGGACACGGCGGGATCCTCCGTGCCGATCTGCCGGCACCACGCACGTGACCGACCTGCACCTCGAGATCCGCGCCGACCCCGCGATGGTCGCCTACATCCGCGCGATCGCCATCGACTGGGCTCGGTTCCTGCCACCGCCCCAGCGGCGGAGCCTCGTGCTCGCAATCAGCGAGGTCGTGACCAACAGCGTGCTTTACGGACCCGTCGGAGGCACGATCAGTGTCCACGCCCGCCGGTACAGGCAGGGCGTCCGGGTCGAGGTGCGTGACGACGGCCACGAGGTGCGGGTCGCACCCAGGCGGCCGGACGACCGGGGCGGGCGCGGGCTGCACATCCTCACGAGCCTCGCCTCGTCCTGGGGCGTGCAGGTCTCCCCCACCAGGGTCTGGTTCGTCATCGGCGACGAGGCGTCCGGTCCCGCCGGCCCGTAGAGCCCTCGGGAGCGATCGGCTCAGACGGCCGCTCGGCCGTCGCTTCCCCCTGCTCGCCGGACAGCAGGAGGGCGCTCGTGGAGACCGCCAGGACCACGACTGCGCCGAGCAGGAGCAGCGCGGTGCCGGTGCAGATGGCGACGATGACGCCGAGCAGGAGGTCGACGAGCACCGAGCCGGCGGTCGGGCAGCGGGCGCCGTCCCCTCCGGTGGCGCCGGGGCCACGATGCCGCGGGATCACCGGCACGCGGGACCGTCCAAGGCGCGCACGCCCGGGCGCCTGCTCATCGGCGCCTGCGCCGGGTAACGTGGTCGCAGTCGGCGCTGACGCGATCGGGGGGGGTCGGCGATGACACGGTCGACGCCCGGGCCGCAGGAGACGAGGTCCGAGCGGCCGTCGACCGTGAGCAGGCGATCGTCGCCGCCGCTGCCCGTGAGACGGTCCCGCCCCGAGCCGCCGACAAGGAGGTTGCGCCCGCTCCCACCGCTGATCCGGTCAGCGCCGGCGCCGCCGAGCAGGATGTCGCGCCCCGGCCCGCCGGCCAGCACGTCCCGCCCCGGGCCTCCTCCGAGTACGTCGGCCCCCGTGCCGCCGACGAGTCGGTCATCGCCGCGCAGGCCGAGCAGGCGGTCGTCGCCGCCCCGGCCGTTCAGGACGTCGGAGCCCCGCGTGCCCTCGATGCGATCGGGGCCACCGGTCCCGGTCCGGCGGCGAGCCCCCACGCCGGCGCCGCGGAGAGCAACAGGACCGCGCAGACGGCGGCGATGCACCGTCGCCGGGTCGGGCTGTGGGCGCGGCGAGAGCGCCCGTGAGGTCCGGCCGGCGGGCTTGTCCGAGCGTGGGCCTACACCTGCACAACCCGACACGCGGGCCGCGGAGCGGTCGCGCCCGGGACGGGTGACGAACTCCTTACACAGTAAGTATCGTGTCCGGGGTGCTCGACGCCTCCCTCTCCTTGCCGACGCCCCGCGCGCGCCTCTCCGCCTGGGCGCGGACGAGCGACCGGCCCCTGATCGCGATGGCGCTCCTCATCGGTCTCGGCGGCGGCGTCGGGGCCGTCCTGTTCCGCGAGCTCATCATCGGCATCACGCGCCTGGTGACCGGCCGGGAGGACTACGCCGGGCTCGGGCGGGTCGCGAGCACGCACGCGCACTGGCTCGGACCGTGGTTCCTGCTGCTCGCCCCCGTCCTCGGCGGGCTGTTCTACGGCCCGCTGCTCGCCCGGTTTGCCCCCGAGGCACGCGGGCACGGCGTTCCCGAGGTCATGCTCGCGGTCGCCCGGCAGGGTGGCCGGATCCGCCCGCGCGTGGCGGTCGTCAAGGCCTTCGCGTCAGCCGCCTGCATCGGGACCGGCGGGTCGGTCGGCCGCGAGGGGCCCATCGTGCAGATCGGCTCGGCGCTGGGCTCGGCCCTTGGCCAGCTCGCCGACCTGCCCGAGCGACACCTGCGCACACTCGTGGCCTGCGGCGCCGCCGCCGGGATCTCGGCAACGTTCAACACGCCGATCGCCGGCGTGTTCTTCGCGATGGAGGTCATCCTCCGGCGCGTCGACGCATCGTCGTTCGGCCTACCCGTCGTCTCCTCGGTCGCGGCCGCCGCCGTCGGGCGCGCGGCGTTCGGCGACAAGCCGTTCCTCACCCTGCCCGCCGTCCACGTCGCCTCCGTCGCCGACTACGCGCTGTTCGCCGGTCTCGGTGTCCTGGCGACCCTGGCCGGGCTCGGCTTCGTCCGCATCCTCTACGGCACGGAGGACCTCGCCGAGCGCCTGTGGCGCGGCCCGGCGTGGGCGCGCCCGGTTGCCGGCGGCCTGCTGCTCGGCCTGCTACTGCTCGCCCTGCCGGAGATGTACGGCGTCGGCTACCCGGTGCTCTCCCGGGTCGTCGAGGGCCACGACGCCCTCGCGCTCGTGCTGCTGCTGATGGTCGCCAAGGCCGTCGCGACGAGCACGACGATTGCCATCGGCGGCTCCGGCGGCGTCTTCGCCCCGTCGCTGTTCATCGGGGCGATGCTCGGCTCCGCCTACGGCCGCACCGCGCACGCGCTCCTCGGCGGTGGTCTCATCGCCGCCTCCAGCGCCTACGGCGTCGTCGGCATGGGCGCCGTCTTCGCCGCGTGTGCCCGAGCACCGATGACCGCCGTCCTCATCCTCTTCGAGCTCACCGGCGACCCCGGCGTCATCCTCCCCGCGATGCTCGCGATCGCCACCACGGTCGCCCTCGCCGACGCCATCACGAAGGACACGATCTACACCCTCAAGCTCCGCCGCCGTGGCATCGACATCGACGCCCCCGCCGGTGAGCGCCTGCTCGCCGGCCTGCGCGTCCCCGCTCCGGCACCGGGCGGCCCGGCGCCTGTGCGGTGGGACCGCGCGCTCACCGACCTCGCAGGCCGATTCGCCGACACCGGCACGAGCACGCTCGCCGTGATGGGACCCGACCGGCAGTTCGAGGGCATCGTCACGCTCACCGACGTCGAGCAGCACCTCGACGCCGACGACGTGGCCCACCTCACCGCCGGCACAGTGCTCCGCCCCGCCCCGACCGTGCACCAGGGCGACGCGCTGCACGAGCTCCTCGACGCCCTCGCCCAGACGGGCGTCGAGTCCCTGCCGATCTTCGACCGCTCCACCGCAGGCGCCCCGACCGGCTGGCTCGGCAGCGCCGACGTGCTCGCGCTCATCCGCGGGCCCGACCGCACCCTGCCCACGCCGGTCGCGACCGGAGCGTCAGCCGCGCGTGAAGCGCAGCAGCCACCCGGCCCCGGGGAGCGGTTCCTTCTCCCCGGCTCGGGTGAGGTTGCTCAGGGCGGTGGTGACGGCGGGACGGCGGACGCCGATGAGGTGCCCGAGCGTCTCGTGCGTGAGCGCCAGCGGTAGCGCGGTCCCGTCCGCTCGCTCGCTGCCCCAGCGGGCGGCAAGCCGGGAGAGCTCGACCCGCAGGCGCTCCTCGGTGGTGCCGAGCTGGCCGATGACGCACCGCTTGACGGTTCGGCGCGAGCGCGGCAGCTCGCGCTCGAGCAACGCGATCAGCAGGGCCGGAACGCGGGCGAGCCGTGCGGTCACCCGGCCGTCCAGCACCGCGAGCCGGGCCGGTGAGATCCCCCGCCAGTCGGCGGCGAACGGCGGGTCGGTGGCGCACCACGGCCGCAGCAGATCACCGGCCCCGAGCAGCTCGGCCGCCGCCCGGCGGCCGAACGCGACGCGGCGCAGGACCTGGCCGCCGACCAGGAGCAGGCCGAGCGGCCGCCCGCCCTCCGGTGCCGGGGGGCGGCGCCCACGCGCCCGCGGGCACGCGCAGCACGCGAACGTCGAGGCTGGCTCGCGCCGCCTGCGCCTCGGGCGGTGCGAGGACCGCGCCGAGGCCGGCGTCGAGATCGAGGAGGTTCGCGACCGACGGAGGCATCGCCCCCGCAACCGGCGCGCGCGCCGATGGATGCGCCGACCCGGCGCGCGGGCCTCCCGGCGGGGGTCAGCGCGACGCGCAGCGATACGGGGCGGTGGCCGTGACCGCCCGGGCGGCGATCGTGCCGTCGTCGGCGACAGTCGCGTACGAGGTCGTGGACGTCAGGCTGCCGAGCGGGGCCGGCAGCGTGAGCGTCTGCCCCGGGCTGACGTCCGCGGCCATCTCGCCCGTCCCCAGATCCACGCCGTCGACCGTCCGCGCGTAGGCCAGCGTCGCGACCGGAGGCAGGTGCCGGCCGGCCTTGCCGCACACGGCGGCGGCGTCGGCGAACGTCGCCGCGGTGCGGGCGGCCTTCTCGATGCAGCCGTCGGCGGCGACGACCATGTCGGCCGCACAGGTGACGCCGCCGGTCTGGGCGGCGGCGATCAGCGCCTTGCTCGACAGGCCGCCGACCGTGGCGGCGTCGAGGCCGGCGGACTGCGCGCCTCGGCGATGAGGTCGGTCGCGTGCCGGCCGTCGAGGCGGTCGGCGTTGAGCCCGATGGCGACCGCGGTGGCGTTCGTCACGAACGGCGCGGCACGCGGGTTGGGGGTCAGGAGGCTCGCGCCGGACTGGAAGACGCCGCCGATGGGGCCGGAGTCGAAGGCGAAGTCGAACGCCTTGCCGCCGCGGAGGTTGTTCACCCGCAGGCACGGCGTCGATCGCGCCGGGTCGCCGAGCGCCCCGAGGTCGAGGCTCGAGCGGCACCCGTAGATCGCCCCGCCGCCGGCGCCGGTGTTGGACTGCCGCGTCCCGTAGGCGTCCTTGCCGGTCGCGGCGATGATCTCGGTCTCGTGCGTGGCGGTGCTGCCGCCGCGCGGGTTGCGTACGCCGAGTCCGACGGGGTCGGCCGCGAGCGCGAGCGGCGCGGCGACGAACATGGCGAGGGTGACGGCGGCGGCGAGCCGCGCGGAGCGGGATGATCTGGGCATCGCCCCGGGGACCCCGCGCCGTCCGCGCCCGACCGGCGGCATGTCCGCTGCCGGACAGTCCGCCCGGACGACGGGCGCCCGTGCCGCACCCCGGTAGCGTCCCCGTCGTGCCGCGTTACGTCCCGCTCTTCTGGCGGCTGTTCATCCCGAACGCGATTGTGCTCGGTGTCGCCTGCGTCGTGCTCATCCTCGAACCCGCGAACGGGCGGGTGCCCGCCCTCGTCGGCGGCCTGATCGTGCTCGTGCTCGTCGACCTCGTCCTCATGCGCCGCGCGTTCGGGCCGCTGGAGCGGCTCACCGAGCTCATGCGACGCGTGGACCCGCTGCGGCCCGGCGCCCGGATCCCGCCGCCCGGCCCGGCCTCGGAGGTCTCCGTCCTCGCCGCCGCGTTCAACGACATGCTCGACCGCCTGGAGGACGAGCGCCGCGACAGCGCACGGCGCATGCTCGACGAGCGCGAGGACGAGCGGCGCCGGATCGCCGACGAGCTCCACGACCAGATCGGGCAGCACCTGACCGCGATCGCGCTCCAGGCCGCGCGCAGCGCCGACACCGCGGACGAGGACGCTGCGCGGCAGCTCCGGACGATCCACGACGGGCTCCTGGTCGGGATCGAGGACGTCCGGCGCCTCGCGCGCGAGCTCAGGCCGGAGGGCCTCGACGCCCTCGGCCTCGTGCCCGCCCTCGTCAACATGCTCGAGCGCCTGTCGCAGACGACGGGCGTGCGCGTCGTCCGTGACCTGCAGCGTGACCTCCCGCCGCTGACGACCAACGCCCAGATCGTCATCTACCGCGTCGCCCAGGAGAGCTGCACGAACGCGATCCGCCACGGCGCGCCGCAGACCGTCTGGGTCACGCTCGCGGCCGACGGCGCCCAGGTGTCGCTGACCGTCGCCGACGACGGCCGCGGCTTCCCCGCCTCCGGCGCCGAGGGCAGTGGCGGCATCCGCACCATGCGCGAGCGCGCCGTCCTGCTCGGCGCCGACCTGACGATCGGCGCCCGGCCCGGGGGCTCCGGGACCCGCGTCGACCTCCGCTTCGACCCCGTCCGCGCATGAGCCTCATCCGCATCCTCCTCGCCGATGACCACGCGCTGGTCCGCCACGGGCTGCGGCTCACCCTCGAGGCCGAGCCCGACTTCCTCGTCGCCGCCGAGGCCGCCGACGGCGCCGCGGCCGTGCGCGAGGTGCTCAGCCAGCCGATCGACCTCGCCGTCCTCGACGTGTCGATGCCGCTGCTCACCGGGCTGCAGGCCGCGCGCCAGCTCAGCGAGCAGCGACCGGACCTGAAGATCCTCATGCTCTCGATGCACGACAACGAGCAGTTCTTCTTCGAGGCGCTGCGCGCCGGGGCGTCCGGCTACGTCCTGAAGTCCGCCGCCCACCAGGACCTCGTCGCGGCGTGCCGCGGGGCCCTGCGCGGTGAGCCGTTCCTCTACCCGCGAGGCGTCGCGGCGCTCGTCCGCGAGTACCTCGAGCGCGGCCCCGACGCCGAACTCCCCGACCCGCTCTCCGGGCGCGAGACCGAGGTCGTGAAGCTCATCGCCGAAGGGCTCTCCGGCCGCGAGATCGCCGACCTCCTCCACATCTCCGAGAAGACCGTCGAGCGGCATCGCAGCAACGTCCTGGACAAGCTCGGGCTCCGCGACCGGGTGGCGCTCACCCGGTACGCGATCCGCCGCGGCCTCGTCGAGCCCTGACCGCCGGATGGGGGTCGACCCCCACGCCGCGCGCTCCGGGGCGTGGCCACAGTGGATGCACGGCCGGTCCGCCCGGCGCGTCCATCCGTGCGCCCCGGTCAGCGGCGCCACCCCTCATGTCCCGATTCAGACTGCTCCTCGCCGCCGCCCTGCTCTGCACCCTCGTCGCCGCCGGCAAGGCCGACGCCCGCATCCCGATCCGGGTCGGGATCTCCGAGCAGCAGGCCGCGATGTTCGACCAGAGCGCCTACCAGCGCCTGCACATCCACCACGTCCGGTACTTCGTGCCGTGGAACGTCATGGAGCACCGCGACCAGCGGCTGCTCGCCCGCAACTACGTCAAGCACGCGCGTGCCGCCGGCGCGCAGGTGCTGCTGCACCTCTCGACCGACGACTACCGCTCCAAGCGCGGCCACCTGCCGAGCGTGCGCGAGTACCGCACCCAGGTCCGCCGGCTCGTGCCGTACTTCCGGCACCTCCGCGTCCGCGACTTCGGCGTCTGGAACGAGGCGAACCACGCCAGCGAGCCGACGTACCGCAGCCCCACCCGGGCGGCGGACTTCTTCCGCGAGATGTACCGCGCCGTCAAGGGGCGCTGCCGCAGCTGCGGCGTCGTCGCGCTCGACGTCCTGGACCAGCGCGGCGTGGAGAAGTACATGCGCAGCTTCTTCCGCCATCTCTCGCCGACCTACCGCCACCGCGCGACGATCATCGGCCTGCACAACTACGGGGACGTCAACCGCCGGCGGACGACCTACACGCGCTCGATGATCCGCCAGGCGCACCACTACAGCCCGCACGCCCGCATCTGGCTGACGGAGACCGGCGGCCTCGTGAAGCTCGGGACGAGCTTCCCGTACAGCCCGACCCGGGCCGCACACCGGCTGAGCACGATGTTCAGCCTCGCGAATCGCTTCCGGCGCAGCGGCATCGACCGCCTGTACATCTACAACTGGACGGGCACCGGCCGTGACGCCCGGTTCGACGCCGGCCTTACCGACCCCGACGGCACGCCGCGACCGGGCTACACGTACGTCCGCCGCAAGCTCGCGGGCTACCTGCGGTGAAACCGGTCACCTCCATCCGGACCGGGCGCCGCGCCGCGGCGCCCGCGCTCGCGCTCGTCCTCGCCGCGATCCTCCTCGGGGCGGGCCTCGGCCGGCCGGCGCTCGCGGACGCGTCCCGCACGCAGCGCACCCTGTTCGAGGCCCCGCGGGAGCTCCTCGGGCCCGACCAGGCGCTCCGCACCCGCACGCTCGCCGAGCTCCGCTCCCTCGGGGTCCGCGACCTGCGGATCGTCCTGTACTGGAAGGACGTCGCCCCGGACCCCGGCAGCCGCAGCGTGCCCGGCTTCCACGAGCGCGACCCCGCCGCCTACGACTGGGGCCATTACGCGCCGGCGATCGACCAGGCGGCCGCCGCCGGCCTCCGGGTGCTGCTGACCGTCACCGGCCCGGTCCCCCGCTGGGCGACGGCCGCCCGCCGCGACCAGGTCACGCGGCCAAGCCCCCAGCACTACCAGCGGTTCTTCGAGGCCGTCGCCCGCCGCTTCGGCGCCGAGGTCGACCGCTTCTCCGTCTGGAACGAGCCGAACCACCCCGCGTTCCTCATGCCGCAGTTCGTCCACGGCCACGCGGCGTCCGGCGCGATCTATCGCCGGCTGTACGTCGCGGCGCGCCGCGGCCTGAAGGCGGCCGGGCGCTCCCGGCAGCCGCTGCTCTTCGGCGAGACGGCCCCCCGTGGCACCTCCCACGTCGTCGCGCCGCTGCGGTTCCTGCGCCAGGCGCTCTGCCTCACGAGCGCCTACCACCGGCGACGCTCCTGCCGACGCCTCTCGGTGACCGCGGTCGCGCACCACCCGTACACGACGAAGGCCGGCCCGTCGTTCGTCCCGCCTGACCGCGACGACGTGACGATCGGGGTGCTGCACCGCCTGAGCACGTTCCTCGCGCGCGCCGAGCGCGCCCGCGCCCTCACGCCGGGCACCCGGATCGCGCTCACCGAGTTCGGCATCCAGTCCCGGCCCGACCCGTACGTGGGGGTCTCCCTCACCCGCCAGGCCGCCTACCGCGCGCGGAGCGAGCAGCTCGCCTACGAGCAGCCGCGCGTGGACACCTTCGCGCAGTACCTGCTGCGCGACGACGACCCCCGGCCCGGGCCCGCCGCGTCCCGGTACTCGGGCTTCGAGTCCGGGCTGCGGACCTCCGCCGGCGCGGCGAAGCCGGCGTACGCCGGGTTCCGCCTCCCGCTCGTCGCGCGCCGCTCGGGCCGGGGTCTCGTCTCCCTCTGGGGCCTCGTCCGGCCCGCCGCCGCGGCGACGACGGTGACGATCGACGTCCTCGACCGCGGCGAGCATCAGTGGCACACGCTCAAGCACGTGCGGACGTCCTCGCGCGGGTGGTGGCGGAGCCGGACCCGGCGCACGGCCGGCCGCCGGTACCGCGTGCGCTGGACCGATCAGGCCGGCGTCACGTGAGCCAGCCCGCGCACGGTGCCGCACGGCTGAGGCCGGCCCGCCCGGCGGCGCGGCCGGGTGTGGGACGCTCCCGCCCCGGCGCCGATGAGTTCGGCCTCGCGGCCGCCGTCCTCACCGCGACCGCCAGGCGTCCCCGGGCCGCCACCTCGACCAGGAGCACCAATGACCAGGATCATCGTCACCGCATTCGTCTCCGCCGACGGCGTCATGGAGGCGCCCGGCGGCGAGGCCGGCTATCGCAACGCCGGCTGGACCTTCAAGGACGTCGAGTTCGATCCCGCGGCGTACGAGCTGAAGGGACGCGAGCAGGAGGAGGCCGGCGGGCTGCTCCTCGGCCGCCACAGCTACGAGGCGTTCGCGCCGGTCTGGCCGACGATGGACGACTTCGCCCGCTACAACGCGCTGCCGCGGTACGTCGTCTCGCGCACGCTCGAGGCCGAGGACGACCGCTGGCCGGCCACGATCCTCCGCTCGCTCGACGAGGTCGCGGCGCTGAAGGCGCAGGACGGGCCGCCGCTGCTCGTCCACGGCAGCGCGGAGCTCGGCGCCGCGCTCGCCGACGCCGGGCTCGTCGACCGGTACCACCTGCTCGTCTTCCCGCTCCTCCTCGGCGCCGGCAAGCGGCTGTTCAGCGCCGCGGACAAGGACACCGAGCGCCTCGCCCTCGTCGAGCACGACGTGTACGGGAACGGCGTGATGAAGCAGGTCTGGGACGTCGTCCGCTAGTGTTCTGATCGGTTAGTTTCGTTGCAGCGGATGGCGATGGATTCGAGGATCTCGTCGCTGCTCTTGGTCCAGGTGAACGGTTTGGGGTCCTCGTTCCAGGTCGCGACCCAGTTGGTGATGTCCATGTTCAGCTTGCGAACTGAGCGATGAGCTGAGCGCTGCAGCAGCTTGCGGGTCAGCTCGGCAAACCAGCGCTCGACGAGGTTGATCCAGCTGCTGCTGGTCGGGGTGAAGTGCAGCACGAACCGGGGGTGCGCTTTGAGCCAGCGCTGGATTGCCGGGGTCTTGTGCGTGCTGCTGTTGTCGAGGACCAGGTGCACGTCCAGGTCGGCCGGGACGGCCTTGTCGATGCGCTGAAGGAACTTCTTGAACTCGACGGCGCGGTGGCGCTGGTGCAGTGCGCTGATGACCTGCCCGCTTCTCACGTCCAGCGCGGCGTAGAGGCTTGAGGTCCCGAAGCGCTTGTAGTCGTGGGTCACGCGCTCAGGGGTCCCGGGGCGCATCGGCAGGATCGGGGCGGTGCGGTCCAGTGCCTGGATCTGGGACTTCTCATCAACGCACAGCACGACAGCTCTTTCGGGCGGGTTGAGGTAGAGGCCGACGACGTCGTGGACCTTGTCGACGAACAACGGATCCTTGGACAGCTTCCACTTCTCCTGGCGGTGCGGCTGCAACCCGTACGCGTGCCAGATCCGCAGGACCGCGTTCTGCGTCAGGCCGGCCTCCTTGGCCATCGACCGCGTCGACCAGTGCGTGGCGTCCTTGGGCGTGGACTCCAAAGTCTTGACCACCACCGCCTCCACATCCTCATCGGTGATCGTCCGCGGGCGCCCCGGACACGGCTCATCCAGCAGCCCGTCCACGCGCCGCTCGACAAACCTGTTGCGCCACCGCGTGACCGTCGGCCGGCTCACACGCAACCGCTGCGCGATCTCCGTGTTCGTCCGCCCGGCCGCCGCCTCCAACACGATCTGTGAGCGCTGCGCCAACCCCCGGGCGCTCTTGCGGCGCCGCGCGAAGCCCTCCAGAACGGCGCGCTCCTGGTCGGTCAACACGATCTCACGGGCGGCAGCGATAGGCATGAAGTATCCATGCCCCCGCTGCAACAGAACTAATCAATCAGGACACTAGCGGGCAGGCCATGCTGATCTTCTCGATGAGCGTCTCGCTCGACGGGTTCGTCAACGACCGCGACGGCGACTTCGGGTGGACGCCCCCGACCGACGAGCTGTTCCGGTTCCACCTCGAGCAGGTGAGCGGGCTCGGCGCCTACCTGCTCGGCCGCCGGCTCTACGAGACCATGCGCGTCTGGGAGACCGACCCGTCGCTGCGCACCGACGAGGACCGCAGCGCGTTCGCGGACGTCTGGTGCGCCCTCCCCAAGGTCGTCTTCAGCCGGACGCTCGACCGCGTCGAGGGCAACGCCCGGCTCGCCGAGGGGGCGGTCGCCGACGAGGTGCAGGCGGCGCTCGCCGCGACCGGCAAGGACGTCGCGATCGGGGGGCCCGGCCTGGCCGCGCCCGCAATCGAGGCGGGCCTCGTCGACGAGCTGCGCCTTTTCCGCCACCCGGTCGTCGTCGGCGACGGCACGCCGTACCTGCCGCCGGTCACGGACCCGATCCTCCTGGACCTCGTCGAGACGCGGACGTTCGGCGGACAGGTCGTCCTCGAGCGCTACCACCGGATCCGCGACCGGTCGCGCTGACGCCCGCGGCCCCTCCCGCTCGGGTCGAGGGGCCTCAGGCCGGCGGGGTCAGCAGGTCCACCGTCCCGTCGAACTGCCAGAGCGGGTTCGGGGCGTCGCCGGTGGCGGTGCGGACCTGGAAGAAGCCGTTGACCTCCTGCGGCCCGTCCCCGTCGGCGACGAACCGGCCGTCGGGGGTGACCTCGAGCTGGTAGATCGCCGAGCCGGTCGCCGCCGACCCGGGAAGGTGCCACGTGACGACGCAGCGCCAGTCGTTGCCGGGACCGACGTCGCGGGCCCGGACGCCGCCCCGGTCGCAGGCGGCGCCGGCCCGCAGCTGCGCCTCCGTCACGGCCGGGCGGTGCAGCTCGGCCGTCTGCAGGCGGTACAGGTGGGCCCAGGCCGTCGCGAGCGAGCGGTCGAGCTTCGCCCGGTCGATCCCGGACCCGGACGCCGGCGTCGTGCCCGCGACGAGCCCGGCGGTGACGGCGAGGAGCGCGACGAGCGGCAGGACCGCGCGCAGGAGCAGGCGGCGACCCGCCCCGTCATAGGCGAGGTCGGTGAAGTCACGGCGCAGGAAGAGCAGGTACGCCAGGACGGAGGCGCCGGCCGCCCAGGCGAGGCCGACCGCGACGCCGGCGAGGACCGGGCCCGTCTGGACGGGGTCGGTGAAGAGCCCGCGCCAGGCGATGAACCCGTAGCTCGGCAGCGAGACGCGCACGACGACCGGCAGCGGGAGGAGCTGCGCGATCTGCAGCGCGAGGGCGAGGAGCGCCGGCATGAGCAGCCCGAGGGGCGAGCGCCCGAGCGCCACCGAGCCGAGCAGCCCGACCGCGGCGAAGGCGAGCGTCGGCGCGAGCGCGAGCACCCACGCCAGCAGCACCGCGCCGGCGGCGTCCCCCGGCGCGAGCAGGTGGCCGTCGAGCCCGACGAGCGGCCGGCTGCCGACCGCCGCGAGCCCGCCGGCGATGCTCGAGGCCGCGAGGCCCGTCACGAGCAGGAGGATGACCGTGAGGCTCGCGAGCGCCTTCGCGGCGAAGATCCGCTGCGGCGATCGCACGGCGACGAACAGGTGCCGCCACGTGCCGAGCCGGTCCTCGGCGGCGAAGACGTCCCCGGCGACGACTGAGGTGAGCAGCGGCAGCACCCAGCTGCAGGAGAGCGTCAGGACGACGAGCGCGCCGGCCCAGCCGCTCTGCCCCATCCAGCGGCCGAAGACGGTGTCGGCGGGCAGCGAGCTCTGCGTGCTGATGACCGCGACGAGCAGCGCCGGGCCGAGCCAGCAGGCCAGGAGCGCGACGCGGACGGGCCACTGGGCCAGGAGCTTGACGAGCTCGAAGCGGTAGCCGCGCCCGACCCGGGGTGGCCGCGCGTCGACCCGGCCCGGCGGCGCGACCGCCTCCGCGACGCTCACCGCCTTCCCTCCCCGTGCGACCCGTCCGCGCGCGCGGCCGCCGCCGTCAGCGCGAGGAACGCCGCCTCGAGCGGCGCCACAACCGGCGCGAGCTCGCGCACGCCGACGCCCGCGCCCACCAGGCGCGTGACGAGGTCGTCGAGCACCGGCCCCCGCGCGCGGACGAGGAGGACGTCGCCCTCGCGCTGCGGGCCGCTGCCGCCGGGCAGGACCCCGAGCCCGGGCGTGCCCGCCGCGATCACCCGGGCCGCCGCCGGGTCGGAGGTCCGCAGGCGGTAGTCGAGCTCGTCGGCCCCGGCGGCGAGCTCGCCGACCGGGCCGGAGAAGACGATGCGCCCGGTCGCCAGCAGCGTGACCGTGCCGCACAGCGCGGCGAGGTCGTCCATCCGGTGGCTCGAGAGGACGACCGCCGTGCCCTGCCCGGCCAGCCGCGTGAGCACCCGGTGCACCTGGGCCTTGCCCGCGGGGTCCAGGCCGTTCGCCGGTTCGTCGAGGACGAGCAGGAGCGGTCGCGAGAGCAACGCGGCGGCGAGCCCGAGGCGCTGGCGCATGCCGAGCGAGAAGCCGCGGACGCGGTCGTCGGCGACCCCGAGGAGCCCAACCTGCTCGAGCGCGTCGGCGACGCCCGCCGGCCCGTCGCCCCGCAGGCGGGCCAGCGCATCGAGGTTCTGCCGCGCCGTGAGCGCGGGATACAGGCCCGGCCCGTCGACGAACCCCGCGACGCCATCGGGGAGCGCGAGCCCCCGCCGGACCGGACGGCCGAGGACCTCGAGGTCGCCGCCGTCGGCCCGGGTCAGCCCGAGCAGCAGGCCGAGGAGCGTCGTCTTCCCCGCCCCGTTCGGCCCGACGAGACCGTGGATCTCACCGCGCGACACGGCGAGGTCGACGCCGTCGAGGGCGACGACGTCCCCGAAGGCCTTCGTGAGCCCCCGCGCGCGCACCGCACGCGCGGACGGCCCGCCGGTGCTCCGGCGGGCCGTCGTGTCCTCGCGGGGAGGCGCGGTTGTCCCGGGACCGGTCAGCGCGTGTCCGAGCTCGGGATGCGCCCACCGGGCACGTGCGACGGCACGTAGACCTTCGCGTCGCCGGGGTACGGCACCTTCCAGCGGTGGCTCGCGTACCACGTGTACCGGTTCATCTGCGCGGGGTTTGCGTAGTCCGGGACGGCGCCGTTGCCGGTCGTGCGCTGCTTCGCGAGCCACGAGCGCCAGGCGGCGGCCAGGGCCCGCGCGTCGGCGGGGACGACGGCCGCCCGGACCTGGGCGCGGCGCACCGCGGCCGCCCGGGTCCCGGACTGGCCGAGCGTGTCCACGCCGCACGCCGGCGGGGTGGCGACGCCCTCGGTCAGCGGCACCTGGTTCGGCACCGCGGTGAACGGCGTGTCGTCCGGCTTCTTCGTGAACGCGCCGTACATCGGCGTCGCCGCGGCGAGCTTCGCGTTCAGCGGCTGCGCACCGAGGATCTGCTCGATGGTCCGCACCATGTTGATCTGCGAGTAGTACGTGCTGTCGACGACGCCGTGCACGGCCCACGGGCTGATGATCTGGATCGGCGCGCGGTGCCCGTCGACGTGATCGGCCCCGGCCTGGCTGTCGTCCTCGACCACGAAGATCGCGGAGTCCTTCCAGTACCTGCTGTGGGAGATCTCGTCGACGATCTTCCCGACCGCGAGGTCACCGTCGGCGACCTGCGCGCGCGGGTCCGCCGTCCCACCCGTGTGGTCGCTGGAGAGCCACACCATGTTGAGGTTCGCCGGCCCGTTCTTCTCGAACTCCTGCTTCCAGATCTGGTAGCGGTAGATGTCCGGGATCGCCGTGTCGAACGGCGGGGACGTCGGGTTCGTGATCGCGTTGAGCGACGGGATGACCGAGCCGTAGTCGCCCTTCAGCTCCGGCGACGTCAGCTGCGCGGGGTCGCCCCCGGCGTCGACGCTCCTGGACGCGCAGTAGTACTGCTGCCACGTCCCGGACGGCTTGCCCTCGGTGTAGAGGAACTCGCCGTAGTTGCGGGCGGAGTTGCCCGCGTCCTGCACCGCCGTCCACAGGAAGCCCGAGCGCTGGTGACCGAGCACGTCCTCCTCCGTGTCGTAGGAGCGGACGTACTCGCCGGCGGACGACTCGGTGTACTCGGGGTTGTCGCCCTGCATGAGCCAGTTGTGGCCCTCGGCGGAGTTCGTCCCGACGTCGTAGGTGTTGTCGTAGAGCCCGAACTGCTTGGCCAGCGCGTGCTGGTTCGGCGTGACCGTCGCGCCGAACTGCGCGAGGCTCGGGTCACCGTTGCCCGCGGGGATGTCGCCGTAGACCTGGTCGTACGTGCGGTTCTCCTTCACGAGCAGGAAGACGTGCTTGATCGTGGAGGGGTCGCCGATCCGCGACGGCACCGGCACGGCGTGCTGCTTGTCGCCCCGGGCCTGCTTGACGTCGGTGTTCCCCCAGCCGTTCTGCGTGAAGACGGTCTCGGTGGCGTCGGCGATCTCCGCGTCGCTCGGGAGGGTGAAGCGGGTGAGGGACGCGGTCGTGCCGTGCGTGCCGTGCCCCACCGCGGGCGTCGTGTTCGGACCGGCGTTGAACGAGAGGTTGGGCCCGCGGGCGTCGATGCCGCGGGTGTTCGTGACGATGACCTTGCCGCCGACGGTCGCCACCTCGGCGGGGTAGTAGTCGGTCGGCAGCAGCCCGATCGCGTTCACCGGCTGCTGCGGGTCGCCGTGGTACCGGTAGACCGCGACGGCGTTCGCGCCCGCGAGTGTCACGAGCAGGTGCCCGTCGTCGGTCATCGCGATCCCGGAGGGCGCGTAGCCGACCTTCGCCGACGGCCACGGCCGCGTCTCGATCGTCTGGACGACCGCGTCCTTGCTCGTGTCGATGACCGAGACGGTGTCGTCGTTCGTGTTGGCCACGAAGAGCGCCTGGTCCTTGACGTACATCGCGGTCGGGTGCAGCCCGACCGGGATCGATCCCACCGGCGCCGACGGGCTGGCGGTGTCGATGACGCTGACGGTGCCGGTCGTCGAGGTCCCCTTGTAGCCGTCGGCCGGGACCGCGGTGCCGTAGGAGTCCATCGTCGTGTCGCCGGCCTGGGCCTGGCGACCGCCCTCGTTCGTCACGTAGAGCTTGTCGCCGACGAACTTCAGCTGGCGCGGCGCGATGCCGACGTTCCACGTCTGCTCGACCGCGCCGGTGGCGGGATCGAGCGCGAGGACGGTGTTCTGCCCGTTGACCGCCGCGTAGAGCGTCGAGCCGTCGGGCGAGTAGGCGGTCTGCCCCACGAGCGCGGAGTGGCCGTCCACCTTCGGGAGCGCCACGACCGTCGGCGCTCCGAGGCTGCCGTCGGGGTTCACGGGGAAGCGGCTGAGCCCGTCCTGCTGGGACAGCCAGAGCGTCTTGCCGTCGGGCGAGAACGTCGGGCCCTCCTGGCCGACGGTCCTGGTCGTCAGCTTCTGGTTCACGCCGGCGGCGCTGCCGACGGTCCAGACGAGCTTGTACGTCGAGAGGTCGAAGACCTGGAGGACGACCGACCGATCCGTGCTGGTGGCGGCGAGGAACCGCCCGTCGGGGCTGACCGCCGAGCTCATGAACTTGCCGTACTGGGTGAGCAGGCGGTCGCCGATCGGCTTCAGGATCTGGTTGTCGGAGACCTGGATCCCCGCGGCGTACTCGGTGCCGACCTGGTTGTGACCGAAGAGCTCGGTCGAGGCGTAGGTGGCGGCCGCGCCGACGAGGGCGACCGTGGCGACGCCGGCGGCGACGAGGCGCCGGCGCTGCCCGGCGACGGCGGTGAGCCCGCGGCGGGCGCCGTCGGCGGGCCGGTGTCGGCGGGTGACCTGCGGACCTGCTGCTTCGGTGCTGCCCGGTGTGCGGGACCGGTCGAGCATGATGGTGTACCCCTTGGTTGGACGTGGGAGACGCGGCCGCGGGATCGTCCGGGCTGCCGCCGAGCGAGCGGTGACCGGCTCGTGAACCACCCCAGGACGGTCACCGGGCTGACGACGCCGCCCCGTCCGATGTCGAGAAGCTGTGAACGACTCCGCTCACCGAGTGAACCGCCGCGACCGGCGCGGCACCCGACACCAGGAGATCCCCCATGCCGAAGTTCCTGCTCCTCAAGCACTACCGCGGCGGCCCGGAGCTGCACCACCCGTTCCCGCCGATGGACCGGTGGGCGCCCGAGGACGTCGAGGCGCACATCGCGTTCCAGCACCACGTCATCGCGCTGCTCAAGGAGCGCGGCGAGTACGTCGGCGCGGAGGCGCTCACGCCCGTCCGCACCTGGGTGCGGTACGGCGGCCCGGACGCCGCGCCGGTCACGACCGACGGTCCGCACCCCGAGACGAGCGACCTCGTGGCCGGCTGGTTCATGATCGACGTCGAGTCCCGCGAGCGCGCGATCGAGCTCGCCGCCTACGTGTCCTCGGAACCGGGCCCGGCCGGGGAGCCGCTCTACGAGTGGATCGACGTGCGGGAGATCATGTCCGGCTCGCCGGCCGGCTGACGAGCGTGGAGGGCTCCCCCGCCGTGACGCCGGACGAGGGCGCGCTGCGCGTCCTCGTCCCGCGGGTGCTCGCGGGCCTCGTCCGCCGTGGCGAGGACTTCGACACCGCCGAGGACGCGCTGCAGGACGCGCTCGTCGAGGCGCTCCGCACGTGGCCCGAGCACCCGCCGCGCGACCCGCGGGCCTGGCTCACGACCGTCGCGACGCGGCGCCTCGTCGACGCCCGGCGCAGCGATGCGGCCCGCCGCCGGCGCGAGGAGGCGGCGGCCGCCGAGCCGGAGCCGGAGCCGGAGCCGGGCGCGGTATCCGACGAGGGCGACGACACCCTCTTCCTGTTGTTCTGCTGCTGCCACCCCGGCCTCTCCCCCGCGTCGCAGGTCGCGCTCACCCTCCGCGCCGTCGGCGGACTCACGACCCGCGAGATCGCGGACGCCTTCTACGTGCCGGAGGCGACGATGGCCCAGCGGATCAGCCGGGCCAAGGCGGCGCTGCGCGGGCGCCCGCTCGACCGGCCCGGTGACCTCGCCGTCGTCCTCCGGGTCCTCTACCTCGTCTACACGGCGGCGCACCACGGCCCGCCCGACCGGGTCGACCTCGCCGTCGAGGCGATCCGCCTCGCGCGGGCGCTCACGCTGGCCACCGACGAGCCGGAGGCCCGCGGCCTGCTCGCGCTCATGCTCCTCGGCCACGCCCGTCTGCCCGCCCGGCTCGACGCCGCCGGCCGGATCGTCCCGCTCGACCGGCAGGACCGCGGGCGGTGGGACCCCCGCGAGATCGCCGAGGGCGTCCGCGTCCTGCAGTCGGCGCTGGCGAGGCAGACGGACGACCGGCCGCCGGGCCGGTACCAGGTGCAGGCGGCGATCGCTGCCCTCCACGCCGACGCGGCGCGGGCCGAGGAGACCGACTGGCCGCAGATCCTCTCCTGGTACGACGAGCTCGTCGCGCTGACGGACGACCCGGTGCGCGACGACCCCGCAGCGGTCCTCGGGCGCGCGGTCGCGGTCGGCGAGGTGCACGGGCCGGCCGCGGGCCTGCGCGAGACCGAGCGGCTCCGCGAGGTGCTCGGCGAGCGGCACCGGTGGCACGCGACGCGCGGGCACCTGCACGAGCTCGCGGGTGACCTTCCGGCGGCCGCCGCCGCGTACGCCGAGGCGGCCCGCCGGGCGACCGACGTGGCCGAGCGCGACCACCTCGTCCGGAGGGCGGCGCAGGCCCGCGCGAACGGTGGTGTCACCTCCTAGCTACGCAAGCGTATGTACGCTACCGTACGTAAGCGATCGGGCCTTCGGGAAAGGGAGATGACGTGAGCACCTCATCGAGACGCAGGACTTCATGCGCGAGCTTGAGGCGGGCACCGCCGGCGACACGGCGGCGGCGCCGGTCGCGGGCAGCCCCGGGGACGCGGCGGCGGTGAAGGGCAAGCAGGGCGGGATGCTCGCCCTCATCCGGCGCGCGAACCCGAAGCACCTCGAGCCGATGGAGGACCACGGCTGGTTCGGGCCCGACTCGGTCACCCGCCGCGTGTGGGCCTATCCCACGGCCATGACGATCGGCTTCAGCCGTTCCGTCGTCGTCGAGGAGCTCGACCCGTTCCTCATCGCGCCGGTCAAGAGCTCGAGCAAGATCTACAGCCAGACGCGCGTGCGCTACGACCGGACGCTGCGGTACTTCGCGACCTGCCTCTTCGCCGACTCGGGCAAGATCGCCAAGGCGAGCAACGTCCTCACGAAGGTCCACGCGCGGGCCGCGAGCCCCGACCCGGTGTCCGGCCTCATCTCCGATCCGAACAACCCGGACGAGCAGCTGTGGATCCACATGACCGCCTGGCACTCGATCCTCTACACGTACGAGGTCTACGGCCCCGGCCGCCTGTCGGAGGCCGAGGAGCGGGAGTACTGGGCCGACTGCGCGACCGCCGCGCACGCCCAGACGATCGACCCCGCCCGCGTCCCGCGCAGCCGTGACGAGGTGCGAGAGTACTTCCGCCGCATGCGCCCGCGGCTCGCCGCGTCCGAGGCGACGCAGGAGGCGATGGACCACCTGACGCGCATCGACGCGATCTACCCCGTCGCGCCGGCGATCATGGCGCCCGGCTTCTGGCTCTTCGGCAGGCTCTTCCGCGTCGCCGTCATCGCGACGCTGCCGCGGTGGCAGCGCGACCTCGCGAACCTCCACCAGGCGCGCGTCCTCGACGTCGCGATCCGCCCGGTCATGAAGGCGCTGCTCCGCATCGCCGAGACGTCGCCGCGGATGAAGCTCGCGATCATCGCGATCGCGTCGCCGTCGACCGTCCCGATCGCCGGGCCGATGCTCATGGGCATCAAGCCGCTGAGCGACGAGGTCCTCACCCCCGAGGAGACCTACCGCCGCCACCGCCTGCCCACCCCGGCCGAGCTGTACGCCGAGCTCGGCCACGACCAGAGCATCGTCGTCTACCCGCCGTCGTCCCCGGTGCCGCCCGAGGTCGCCGACCTGTACGCGGTGGGCTGAGCGGCCGCGGCCGGGGGGCCCTCGGCCCCGGCCTTGCATCCACCGGCGTATCGGGCGAGGCTTGCCCTGGCATCCGCAATCGCTTCAGGGGGATCGGCAATGAGCAGCAAGGTCGTCATCAACCTCGCCACCGGCCTCGAGGACGCCGAGCGCGTGACCGTCGCGTTCCTCGTCGGCGGCGCCGCCGCGGCGAAGGGCCGGCCGGTGGCGATGTTCCTCACCAAGGAGGCGGTGCGGCTCGCGCTCCCCGGGCACGCGGACGCTGTCGCGTGCGACGGCTGCCCGCCGCTGGCGAGGATCTTCCAGCAGTACGCCGACGCCGGCGGCGAGCTCCTCGTCTGCCCGATCTGCTTCAACTCGCGGAAGCTCGCCGAGGGTGACCTCGTCGCGAACGCGAGGCTCGCCGGCGCCACCCCGCTGTGGGAGTGGATCGGCGACGAGGCAGCGAGCGTCTTCAGCTACTGAGGACGTGCCGCGCGATCAGCGGCCGATGGCGACCCGGGCCGGCCAGCCCGTCACGGCGACCGTCGTCCACTCACCGCGGATGAGGGTCCGCGGCGAGAGGCCGAGCCAGCCGAGCCAGGTGTGGCGCACGTCCTGGATGACGGCGCCGCGACCGGAGGCGTCCGCGACCACGTCACCGGAGCGCAGCGCGCTGGCGGCGATCGGAACGAGGACGAGCAGACGGGTCATGTAATGGACGGTACGAGCGGATCCTGAAGACCGGATCAAGAGGGGGCGGTCGTCAGGGACCGCTCAGCGCCAGGCGCTCGAGCGGCTCGTAGCGCGCGCCCTCCGGCCGCAGGAACGAGCGGTAGACGATCAGCGCATCGACGGTGAACGCCGCCGCCGGCGTCGGGTCGAGCGGCCCGGACGGGTCCGCCCGCGCCCGGGCCGGCAGGCGGGCGACGGTGAGGTGCGGGCGGAAGGCACGGCCGTCGGGAGCCCACAGCCCGGCGGCGGTCAGCCCGGCGGCGACCGCGCGCTGCAGCGCTGCGAGCGCGCCGTCGGGGTCCCCCACCTCGACGGCGAGCACCCGTGGATGCCGGGGCGGAAGCCACACCGGCGCGGCGAGCTCGAGGCCGATCGCCCCGCCTCCCCCGGCCGCCGTCCACTCGGCGACCGAGCCCGCGACCGCCGCGGACACCGGCCCGACGTCGGCCGCCGGGCGCGCGCCCAGGAAGGCCAGGGTCAGGTGGATCGACGACGCCGCGAGGACCCGCAGCCCGCCGCCCCGCGTGCGCTGTGACCGGCCCCAGGCGGTGAGCTGCGCGGCGACCGGAGCGGACGGATCGGCCGCGACGAAGAGGCGGTGGCTCCCCGTGGCGGCGTGGCGCCGGTGCGGGCTCACGGCGGGGTCCGGCTCCGCGGCGGCGGCACGGCCCTCAACCCCCGGGCGGCATCGAGTAGGTGAACATCCGCTCGGCCTCGATCCGCGCGTAGACCGGGCCCGAGTCGAGGAAGTCCTCCCACTCCGGCCCGTACCGCGGGACGTAGATGTCGAGCAGGGCACGCGAACTCCCGCGGGGACCTGACGTCGACCGGGACCGCGCGGCCGTGGACGGTGATGGCGAGCTCCTCGCCGGGCAGGTACGTCGCGCTCACCGCGGGGCGCGCGCCGAGGTGGCGGAAGCGGGCCGAGTGCGGCGCCGAGCCGAAGTGGAAGGCCCCGCGGAGGAAGATGCCGTCGACCGGGCCGATGCGCGGCTCGCCCGTCGCCGTCACGGTCGCCAGCGCGAGCAGGCACATGCCCTGCAGCCGCACGCTCACCTGCGCGGCGGTCAGCCTGCGCTCTGGGGTGCGGATGCTCAGCAGGTGCTCGCCCGCAGCGGCGTAGCTGCGGTCGATGAGCGCCTGGAGCGCCGCGAGGTCGTCCGCCGTCTCGTGCACCTCACGATTGAACCACCCCCGGCGGAGGGCCTGGAGATCTGCTCTCATCCGCCTCACCCGAGAAATTTCCGGCGAGGTGTCGATCACGCCGCTCCCCGTTCGTCTCTGAGGCGACCAACCACCGAGGAGGCCTCGAATGAAGTACATGCTGTTGATCCACCAGGGCACCACCCCGCTCCCCGGCAGCCCCGAGTGGAACGCCCTCACCCCCGAGCAGCAGGGCGGCGTGCTGGCGGCGTACCAGGCGCTGAACGAGACGCCGGGGGTGACGCCGGGCGTCCGGATGCAGCCGCCGGAGATGGCGACGACCGTCCGCGTGCAGGACGGCTCGACGCTCGTGACGGACGGCCCGTTCGCCGAGCTGAAGGAGGCGATCGGCGGCTACTGCTTCTTCGAGGCGGACGACCTCGACGCGGCCATCGAGCTCGCGGCGCGCATCCCGGCGGCGAGCATGGGCGGCGCGATCGAGGTCCGTCCGCTCGCGGAGCGGTGACGGAGCTCGAGCAGACCTTCCGCGAGCAGTGGGGCCGCGTGCTCGCGGCCCTCATCGGCTTCCTCGGCGACTTCGACCTCGCCGAGGAGGCCACGCAGGAGGCGTTCGCGATCGCCGCCGAGCGCTGGCCGCGTGAGGGCGTCCCCGCCGCCCCGGGGCCGTGGCTCGTGGCCACCGCGCGCAACCGGGCGATCGACCGCCTGCGGCGCGAGCGGACGCTCGCGGCGAAGACGAAGCTGCTCGACGTCCCCGAGGCCGTGGAGGACGACGTGGACCCGTTCGACGAGACGCGGTTCGGCGACGAGCGGCTCGAGCTGCTCTTCACCTGCTGCCACCCGGCCCTCGACCGGCCGGCGCAGGTCGCGCTGACGCTCCGGACGCTCGGCGGGCTGACGACACCCGAGATCGCCCGCGCGTTCCTCGTCCCCGAGGCGACGATGGCCCAGCGGCTCGTCCGCGCGAAGCGGAAGATCAAGGCGGCCGGCATTCCGTTCCGCGTCCCGCCCGCGCACCTGCTGCCCGACCGGCTCGCGACGGTGCTCGCGGTCGTCTACCTCATCTTCAACGAGGGCTACGGGGGCCGCGCCGACCTCACCGGTGAGGCGCTCGCCCTCGGCCGCGCGCTCGCGGAGCTCATGCCCGACGAGTCGGAGGTCCACGGACTGCTGGCGCTCATGCTCCTGCACCACGCGCGGCGGGACGCCCGGTTCGACGGCGCGGACCTCGTCCTCCTCGCCGATCAGGACCCGGGGCGCTGGGACGCCGCGGGCATCGCCGCGGGCCGGACGGCGCTCGACCGGGCGCTCGCCCTCCGCGGCCGCGGCCCCTACGTCCTCCAGGCCGCCATCGCCTCCCTCCACGCGCAGACGCCACGCGACTGGCCGCAGATCGCCGCGCTCTACGGCGAGCTCGCCCGCGTCACGGCCTCGCCCGTCGTCGAGCTGAGCCGCGCCGTGGCGGTCGCGGAGGCCGAAGGCCCCGCCGCCGGCCTCGCGATCGCCGACGGGCTCGGGCTCGAGGCGTACCACTATCTCCACGCTACGCGGGGTGAGCTGCTGGCCCGCCTCGGGCGCACGACCGAGGCGCGCGACGCGTACGTCCGCGCGCTGGAGCTCGCGCACGACGACGCCGAGCGCCGCCATCTGGAGCGGCGCCTGGCGGCCGTCGGCGCGGAGACCGGCCGCTGACCCGGCGGGTCAGGCGGGGAGCGCCTCGGCTTCGGGCGGCGTCTGGTCGACGCGCGTGATGCTGAGGTAGACGACGAGCGCGAGGATCGTCCCGAGGAAGATGTAGCTCGTCGTGTTCGTCCCCAGCGCGAGGCCGCCGTCGGCCTTGGCCTGGGACATGTAGTCGCCGATCGACGCGCCGAGCGGCCGGGTCAGGACGTACGCGGCCCAGAAGGCGAAGATCGCGTTGAGGCCGAACTTCAGGTGCGCGACGGTGATGACCGCGATCGAGCCGCCGAAGAGGATGATCGACTTCCAGTACCCCAGGCCGCTCGTCTCGGCGATGTAGTCGCCGGCGGCGGTGCCCAGCGCGAAGGTGAACAGGACGGTCACCCAGTAGAAGACCTCGCGGCGGAGGGTGACGATCGAGTGGATCGACAGCGTCCGCTCCACGCCGTACCAGATCGCGAAGCTCGCGATCGTGGCGATCGAGAAGATGATCGTCGTCGTATGCAGCGCGACCCCGTGGTTGTCGACGAGGTTGTCGGTGATGAGCGTGCCGACGACGCTGATGAGGACGATCCCGGCCCAGTAGAAGAGCGGGATGTACTTGTTGAAGGCGAAGACGAAGACGAGGACGGCGACGAGGATCGCGCCCGTGTAATACGCAAGCGTCGCGTCGCTGAGGTTGTACCTGCTTGAGAGGTTGTCCGCCCCCGTCTCGCCGACCGTCGTGCAGAGGATCTTGATGATCCAGAAGTAGATCGTCACCTCGGGAACCTTGTTCAGCACGTTGCGGCCGAACAGGCCGGTTCCCGTGGCAGGCGTCGTGCGCGTGGCAGTGCTCATGCGCCGCAGGCTGCCAGCGCCCGCCTGACGGTTTCCTGAGTGCGACGCTATGCCGCGGTGAAGCCGCCGATGAGCTCCGCGGTCTCGAGCGGGACGTCGAGCTGCGGGCAGTGCCCGACGCCGTCGAGGACGACCCAGTCCGCGTGCGGCACCCACTCCTCGCGGAAGCGGGCGGCCGCCGACGGCCAGGCGAGGAGCTTGTCCTCCGTCCCCCACACGACGCGGACCGGGCAGCGCACGGCCTCGGCGTCGACGTGCCACCCGGTCTCGCTCGCGAAGGCGACGAGCGGCCCGACGGCCTCGCAGGCGGCGACCCCGCGCATCTGGTGGGCGAGCAGCGCGGCCGGGATGTGCTCCCAACGCTCGGCGGTGAAGGTCGTCGCGCGGCGGCGGCCCTCGGGCGTGGCGACGATCTCCTCCGCCCGCGGCGCGGCGAGCCTCAGCAGGTCCTGCATCGTCGTGAAGTGCGCGAGCGTCGCGCCGACCGTGCCGTCCCCCTTCGCCCACCCGCCCGCGGGCGCGAGCGCGACGACCGACCGGGCCCGGCCGCGAGCCGCGAGGGCGAAGGCGAGGTAGCCGCCGAGCGAGTTGCCGACGATGTGCGCGGTGTCGAAGCCGGCGTCGTCCATCGCCGCCTCGACCGCGTCGACGAGCGCGACGTCGAGCGGCCCCGCCCCGAGCAGCGGCCCGCCCGCGTGCCCGGCGAGCGTCGGCGCGAGGACGTCGTGCCGGCGCTCGAGCGCCGGCAGGACGAGCTCCCACGTGCGCCACGTGTCGGTGAAGCCGTGCAGGCAGACGAGCGGGCTGCCGGCGCCGCCGCGGTGGGCCGGGGTGAAGGTCGTGTCCACGCGCGCAAGGCTACGGCGCGCGACCGAGGACGGCGTGGCGCGGTTCCTGAACAAGCCATGACGGTTCCCTGAATGCTCACCGGCGGCGGGCGCCGCCGTGCGTAGATTGCCTCGCATGGTCGCCGCCCCCACCCTGCCCCGGCGTGCGACCGGCCTGTGGCCCGTCGGCCTCGACGGCGCGCCGCTGCTCGCCGCGCTCATCGCGGTCGCCTGGCTGCTCGTGGACCCGCGCTCACCGGACCTCGCCGCCCAGGTCTACCGCGTCGACCTCTTCCGGCACGCGGGCTTCGCGGTCTGGGACAACAACTGGTACGCGGGCCACCACCTCCCCGGCTACAGCCTGACGTTCCCGGCGATGGCCGCGCTCGTCGGCCTGCGGCCGCTCGGGGCGCTCGCCGTCATCACGTCGACCGTCCTCTTCGCCGGCCTCGTCCGCGGGCGCTTCGGCCCGCAGACGCGCTTCGCGACCGCCTGGTTCGCCGTCGCCGCGTCGGGCGACCTCTGGATCGGGCGGCTGACGTTCGCGCTCGGCGTCACCGCCGGGCTGGCCGCCGCGCTCGCCGCCGCCCGCCACCGCCCGCGCCTCGCCGCGCTGCTCGCCGCAGCATGCGCGGCGACGAGCCCCGTCGCCGGCCTCTTCCTCGCCCTCGCCGGCGTCGCCCTCGCGGTCGCCGCGCGGCGGCCGTGCGCGCGCAGCGTGGCGCTCGTCGTGCCGCCGCTGCTCCTCGTCGGCGCCCTCGCGGTGCTCTTCCCGGAGGGCGGGGTGCAGCCGTTCGCGCTCACGTCCTTCCTCGCGGCGGCCGGGGCGACGGTGGCGTTCGTCGTGCTCCTCCCCCGCCAGGAACGGGTGCTGCGCACCGGCGGCGTCCTCTACGCCCTCGCGGTCCTGGCATCGCTGCTGCCGCTTACGCCGATGGGCAGCAACGTCGTGCGCCTCGGGGTCATGTTCACCGGGCCGCTGCTGCTCTGCGCGCTCGCCGGCCCCGGCCGGGCCCGGCTGCGCGACCGTCGCCTCGTCGCCGCGCTCGCCGTCGCAGGGGCGGGCCTCGCCGCCTGGACGATCACCGGGCCGGTCGTGCAGTCGCTGCGGGCCGACGACGACCCGTCGGTCCGGGCCGCGTACTACCTCCCGGTGGAGCGCTTCCTCGCCGCCCGCCACAGCACCCCCGTCCGGGTCGAGGTGCCGTTCACGCGCGCGCACTGGGAGAGCGTCTTCCTCGGGCGCCGCTACCTCCTCGCCCGCGGCTGGGAGCGCCAGCTCGACGTGAAGTACGACGGCCTCTTCGACGGGCCGCTCACCGCCGCGGCGTACCACCGCTGGCTCGCGACGACCGGGGTCGCGTACGTCGCGCTGCCGGACGTGCCGCTCGACGGCACGGGCCGCCTCGAGGCGGCGCTCGTCCGCCACGGGCTGCCGTTCCTCACCCCCGTGCTCCGCACCCGCCACTGGCGCATCTACGCCGTCCGCGGCCACGCCCCGCTCGTCTGGGGTCCGGGCCGCGTGACGTCCCTCGGACGCGACCGCTTCGCGCTGCGCGCCCGGCGCGCGGGACGCTTCGTCGTCCGGCTGCGGTACACGCCGTACTGGACCGTCACGGCGGGCCGGGCCTGCGTCGCCCCGACGCACGGGGGCTGGACCGCGGTCGACGCGGCCGGCCCGGGGCCGGTGCGGATCGCGGCGCGCTGGTCGCTCGGCGCGGCGCTCCGCGACGCGCCGGCGTGCCTGCCGCCCGCCGCGGGCTGAGCGCGACGCTCAGGCCGTGGTGGTGGGAGGGAACTCCCCCGCCACGCGTGGCCGGCGCCGGTCGCGGACCGTCCGCTGCGTGCCCTCGGGCGCCTTCGCGCCCTTCGTGCGCCGCTCGCTCTCGCGGCGGTCGACGATGACCTCGACGTTCGGGTCGTCGGCGTAGTACGCGACGAGCTTGTCGTACAGCTCGTCTTCGAGGGGGGAGGGGACGACGCAGTAGATCATCGGGTGGCTCCGGGCATCTCGGTCAGGATCCTACGCGAGCTCGGCGGCCGGGTGGAGGAAGCCGCCCTCGTCCGCGCGGACGTTCGCGACGCGGTCCTCGGCGGGCAGCTCCGCGAGCTCGGTGCCCTGCCCCGTGACGCGCGCGCCCGAGGCCTCGTCCCCGAGGTCGACCTCGTAGCGGTACCAGCTGAGCTCCCAGGCGACGACGATCGTCACGACGCTGCCCTCGGTCGCGGACGGCCGCGAGGCGACCATCGGCGCGCCGAGCGAGCGGGAGACGCCGGAGACGGTGCGGGTGTGCGGCCCGAGGTTGAAGACCTCCAGCGCGCGGGCGACCTTGCGCTCGGCGTTCGTCGGGACGGCGCTGATGCCGCGGTCCCGCGGGGCGTCGTCGGCCGGCCACTGGGCGGGCGCGGCGGGCGCGTGCGAGGCGGTGATCGGCGCGTGGGCGACCGGCGCGGGCGCGGGCGCGGGCGCGGGCGCGGCGACGGGGGCGGGCATCTCACCGGCGCCGTGGGCCGGGGTGTAGTGATCGGGGTCGTAGGACGCCGGGTCGTAGACCGGCGTGGCCTCCGGCACCGGGTCGTCGCCCGCGCGGTCGGCGCGCGCACGGGAGCGCAGGCGGCCGAGCAGCGACCGGGCGGAGGTGCGCTCGCCGCTGCGCCGGCCCGAGAGCGCGTCGTCGACGCCCTCGCGGATCCAGCCCTCGTGCATCGCCCGCGTCGTGCACAGCTCGCACACCGTCCGGCGGGAGCCGCCGTGGAGGAAGACGTCCGCGTTCTCGCCACGCAGGAGCGTCCGGCCGCACACGTCGCAGCCGATGACGGCCATGTTGGTGACGATGGTCTTGCGGGTCACAGAGGGGCTGAGACTAGCACCGGACCGGCCGGGATCCGGGCGCGTTTTTGCCCCTGCGGGGCGGCGATCAGCGATCGTCGTCGGTGAGCCGTGAGCGCAGGCGCAGCACGGCCTTCGTGTGCAGCTGCGAAATCCGGGACTCCGTCACGCCGAGGACCTCGCCGATCTCGCGGAGCGTCAGGTTCTCGTAGTAGTAGAGGGCGACGACGAGCTTCTCGCGCTCGGGCAGACGCGCGATCGCGTCGGCCACGCGGTCCTTCAGCTCGGTCTGGTCCATGACCGCCGCGGGGTCCGGCGCGCCGGGGTCCTGGAGCGTGTCGAGGAGCGAGACCTGGTCGCCCGACGCGTCGCCGACGGTCCACAGCTCGTCGAGCGCGGCGATCGTCGAGTTCGAGATCTGCAGGAGCGACGCGAGGAAGTCCTGGACCTCTATGCCGAGCTCGGCGGCCATCTCCTCGTCGGTCGGTGCCCGCTGCAGCCGGTGCTCGAGCTTCGCGTTGGCGCGCTCGATCTCGCGGGCCTTCGCGCGGACGGACCGCGGCACCCAGTCGAGCGACCGCAGCTCGTCGATGATCGCGCCCTTGATGCGCGTGATGGCGTACGTCTCGAACTTGATCTCGCGCTCGAGCTCGAACCGCTCGATCGCGTTGATGAGCCCGACGAGACCGTAGGAGATGAGGTCGGCCTCGTCGACGTGCGCCGGGAGCCCCGACGCCATCCGTCCCGAGACGTACTTCACGAGAGGCGAGTACGCCACGACGAGACGCTCGCGCGCGCGCTCGTCCCCCGAGGACTTGTAGCGACGCCACATGTCCTTGAGTTCGATGGCCTTGACGTTGGTCTCCACGAAGTGTGCTCTCCTGCTGCGATCAGGCCCTTGGATGGGCAGAGGCGTACGCCGAACGCAGCCTCGCGGACTCTACACGTGTGTAGATCTGAGTCGTACTGATGCTGCTGTGCCCGAGGAGCTCCTGGATCGATCGGAGGTCGGCGCCGCCGTCGAGCAGATGGGTCGCGAACGAGTGCCGCAGCGCGTGCGGGGAGACGCCGCCCTGCAGCTGCGCCTGCCGCGTCCACACCCGCAGGCGCCGGCGCACGTCGGACGTCGACAGCGGCCGGCCGCTCTTGGAGAGGAACAGCGCCCTCTCCCCGTCCTGGCGGCTGAGCGCCGGGCGGGCGCGGCCGAGGTAGCGCGTGATGGCCTCCGCGGCGTGCTCGCCGAGCGGCACGAAGCGCGTCTTGCCGCCCTTGCCCTCGACCCGGAGCTGCTCACCGTCGAAGTCGACGGCGGCGACCTGCAGGTCGACGAGCTCCTCCGCGCGCAGCCCGGCGCCGTAGGCGACCTCGAGCAGGGCCCGGTCGCGGAGCTCGAGCGGCGTGGACACGGGGATGCGGTCGAGCAGGGCGGCGAGCTCGGCGGGCTTCAGGACCCGCGGGAGCTTCTTCTCGCCCTTCGGCGACGCCATGAGGTCGGCGGGGTTCGCGGCGATCTGACCGTGCTCGCGCAGGACGCGGAAGAGGGCGCGCAGGGCCGCGAGCTTGCGGGACACGCTCGCGGCCTGGATCCCCGCCTCGGAGAGATGCTGGGCGTACCGGCGGAGCGTGCGCAGGACGACCGTCTGCGGCTCGAGGCCGTGGGCGTCCGCCCAGGCGGCGAACTGCCCGACGTCGGTGCCGTACGCGCGGCGGGTCTTCTCCGCCATCCCGCGGCGGCGCAGGTCGGCGTCGAACAGGCGGAGGGCCTCGCTCCAGACCGGGGAGAGGCCGCCCGGAGCCGGGGGCGCACTATTCTCGCTCGGGATGGCCTTGTTCTTCATCGACACGGCGACCGGTCAGGTGGCGACGCAGCACCAGCTCGTGGAGGCTGGCGTGGCCCCCGAGGACGGCATCCCGTCGCGGCCGTGGTTCCGCATCCAGGGCACGGGCGACGCCACGACCATGTGGTACGCGGTGATGCGGCGCAAGGAGAAGGGCATCTTCATCGGCTCGCTCGTCTTTCGCCACAGCCCCCACCACTCCCTGCTCCTGGAGCGCGGGTGGGAGGAGATCGCCGTCGAGGAGATCCGGGCCACCGTGCCCCTGCCCTGACCCGGGGCGGCCGTGCCGGCGACGCGCACGCGGCGCCGTCAGTGGGAGATGTACACCGTCGCGCCGACCGGCACGCGCGGGTACATGTCGATGACGTCGGACACGTGCATCCGCATGCAGCCGTGCGACGCGGCCGAGCCGATCGACGCGTCGTCGCTCGTGCCGTGGAAGCCGACGCCGTCGGTGACGCCCAGCCAGCGGGCCTTCAGCGGGTTCGCCGCCGTCCCGCCCTCGACCGTCGTGCCGGCGAGCTCGCCCGCCCACGGGCTGTTCGGGACCGACCAGACCGGGTCGATCTGCTTGCCCTGGATGTGGAACGTCCCCTCGGGCGTGTCGTGCCCGGGCGCGCCGATCGCGATCGGGTAGGCCTTCTCGAACTTCAGGTTCTTGTAGATCTTCACGCTGAACGTGCTCTTGTTCACGATGAGGATCGTCCCGGACTGCTTCGCGAGCCGGCCGGTGGTGACCTTCGGCTTGTGGTGGATCGTCTTCGCGACGAACGTCCGCTTCGCCGTCGTCGAGACGATCGCCGCGTCGATCTGCTGGTGGAGCGTGTGGCGGTCGACCTCCAGGCCGTCGCGGCTGTCGACCTTCTTGAAGCCGGCGAGCGAGATCGACAGGCTCGCGTCCGTCGGCTTGCGGTCGATGGCCCGGCGGACCTTGTCGAGCATCCGCAGGACCGCCGCGTCGGAGTAGGTCACCTGCGGGTCGAGCGTCGTGTCGACGGTGCCGCCGGTGAGCCGCCGCCAGGTGCGGCTGAGGATGTTGCCCTGGCCGCTGCGGGTCAGCGCCTCGGAGAGGACCTCGTCGATGTTCGCCTCGATGCGGGCCTCGCGGGCGCCGAGCGTCCACGTCGAGGTGTCGTGGTGGATGACGATCGGGCGACGGAGCGCGGCGAGGTACTGGGTCTCCAGGCGCCGGTGCGCCTGGGCGACGCTCAGCCCGCCGATGTCCAGGCCGCCGACCGTGACGCCCTTCGCGATCGTGTCCCCGCGCGAGTTGTCGTACGCGTAGATCGCGCCCGCGCCGCCGAGGAGGATGGCGAGCGTGAGCCCGACGATGATGAATGTCCGCGTCCGCATGGTGAAATCCCCCGCACAGCGTAGGGATCGGCGCGGGGTCCCACCAACGCCGGGACGCCCGGTCCGGCGGGAAGTGCGTCAGGATTCACACTTCTGCGGCCGATTCCGGCGGTTCGGCGGGCCGACCGCACGCTCGGCGACCGGCGCGGGAACGCACGCACGAGCGCCGCGGAGCTGCGTCAGGAGACGGCGCGCCGCCGCAGCGGCTCGAGCCGCGTCTCCAGGGCGACGGTGAGGGCGGGCCAGTCGGCGGCGGCGAGGATGCCCTCCTCCTCGACGACGTCACGGTTCCACGGGTGCAGGATCGTCGCGGCGGCGATCCCGGAGTCGACGGCGCGCAGGAGGTTCTCCGGGCTGTCGTCGATGAGGAGGTCGATGCCGATCTCGACGCAGCGGGCGACCTTGTCGTCGCTGCAGTACAGCTCGTCGTAGGAGAGGCCGTGGTGCTCGAGCCAGCGGGCGGTCGGCTCGTGCGCGTCCGCGGACCGGTGGGTCGTGATGTGGATGAAGTGACCGGCCTCGTGCCAGCGGTTGATCGTGTCGACCGCGCCGGCGTACGGCTTGGACTTGAAGATGCTCTTCTCGCAGTGGGTCTCGGCGATGCAGACCTCGAGCTGCTCGGGCTTCAGGCGCGTGATGCCCCACGTGAACTGCTCCTCGTAGGGGAGCTCGATGCCGAAGCGCTTCTGGGCGGCCTCCGAGAGGACGTCCCAGTAGTGGTGCAGGGTCGAGTCGATGTCGATCGCGATGCGCATGCCGGGCACTATCGTAGAGGCCATGGCGAGTGTGGCCCCGGGAGCGCCGGTCCCCGATCCCGGCGCATACGGGCCGGACGGACGCTCGCCGTGGCTCGACGTGGACTGGCGTCTGCACCAGCGCTGGGTGAACGTCGCCGGAGAGCCCGTCAACGTCGTGGATCTCGGTCCCGGCGCCCCCGTTCCCGGCCCGTTCGCCGTGGAGAAGCGGCCACCGGAGGCCCTCCCGATGCTGTTCGTGCACGGACTCTCCGGGTCGTGGCAGAACTGGCTGGAGAACCTCCCGTTCTTCGCCGGGCACCACCGCGTCGTCGCGGTCGACCTCCCCGGATTCGGCGCGAGCCCCTCCCCCGCCCCCGGCGGCACCCCCGGCCGCATCTCGATCCCGGGCTACGCGGCGACCCTCGTCGGCCTGCTCGACGAGCTCGGCCTCGACCGCGCCTGCGTCGTCGGCAACTCGATGGGCGGCTTCGCGGCCCTCGAGATGGCGATGAGCGCACCGGAACGCGTCGCGGCGCTCGTCCTCGTCTCCCCCGCCGGCCTCGACGCCCGGTCCTTCCGCAACGACCGGTTCCTCGGCGTCCTGCGCCGGGCCGAGCGGCTCGTCGTCGCCGGCGGCACGATGGTCGCCACCCACGCGGACTGGGTCGCCCGGCGGGCCCGGCTGCGACGGCTGTTCATGCACCTCGCGGTCCTCCATCCCGAGCGGCTGCCGAACGCCCTGATGGCGGAGCAGATCCGTCAGGGCAACGGCAAACCGGGGTTCGTCGACGCGCTCGACGCCCTCACCGACCACGACATCGAGGACCGCCTCGGGCAGATCAGCTGCCCGACGCTCGTCTACTGGGGGACCGAGGACCGGCTCGTGCCCGTGCGGGACGCCGCGCGCTTCGGCGAGCTCATCCCGGGCGCCCACGTGGTCGTCCTCGACGAGACGGGCCACATGGCGATGCTCGAGCGCCCGTCGCACTTCAATCCCGGCGTGGCGGAGTTCCTCGCCGGGATCGGCGGCGGGAGCGGCATCGGCCCGAGCCTGCTCGCGAAGGCGGGCGTGCGCGCCCGCCCGCGCGTCAGACCAGCGTGACGGCGCCCTCGCTGGCGCTCGACACGAGCTTCGCGTATTTCGCGAGCACGCCGGTGCAGTCGACGGCCTCGGGCGCGACGTAGGCCGCGACGCGCTCGGCGATGACCTCGTCGGTGAGGTCGACGTCGAGGCGCCCGGCGTCGACGTCCATCGTGACCATGTCCCCGTCCGCGACGGCGGCGATCGGGCCGCCCTTGACGGCCTCGGGCGCGACGTGGCCGCACATGAAGCCGTGGGTCGCGCCGGAGAAGCGGCCGTCGGTGATGAGGATGACGTCCTCGCCGAGGCCGGCGCCGTTGATCGCGGCGGTGACGGCGAGCATCTCGCGCATGCCGGGACCGCCGACCGGGCCCTCGTTGCGGATGACGACCGCGTCGCCGGCCTTGATCGTGCCGTCGGCGACCGCGGCCATCGCGGCCTCCTCGCCCTCGAACACGCGGGCAGGCCCGGTGTAGAGGCGGCGGTCGTGACCGGCGAGCTTCACGACGCAGCCGCCGGGCGCGAGGTTGCCGCGCAGGACCGCCATGCCGCCGTGGGGCTTGATCGGATTGTCGAGCGGCCGGACGACCTGCTGGCCCGGGGTCTCGACCGCGGCGTCGGCGTGCTCGCCGACGGTCTTGCCGCTCACCGTGATCGCGTCGGCGTGCAGATGGCCGGCCTCGTTCAGGCGCTGGAGGGTCAGCTCGATGCCGCCCGCCTTGTGGAGGTCGACGGCGTTGAAGCGCCCGCCGGGGCTGAGGTCGCAGAGCAGCGGGACGCGGTTCAGGACGTCCGAGAAGTCGTCGATGTCGAGCGGGACGCCCATCTCGCGGGCGACGGCCAGGAGGTGCAGGACGGCGTTGGTCGAGCCGCCGCCGGTCGCGACGGTCGCGATCGCGTTCTCGAGCGACTCGCGGGTGATGATGTCCGACGGCTTCAGCCCGCGGCTGAGGAGGTCGACCATGAGCTCGCCGCACGCGTAGGCGACCTTCGCCTTCGTCGCGTCGACGGCGGGGACCATCGCCGAGCCGATCGGCGAGATGCCGAGCGCCTCGAAGGCCATCGCCATCGTGTTCGCCGTGAACTGGCCGCCGCAGGCCCCCGGGCCGGGGCTCGCGGCGATCTCGATCGCCTTGAGCTCCTCGTCGGTGATCTTGCCCGCCGCGTGCGCGCCGACCGCCTCGAAGACCTTGAGGATCGTGATCTCCTCGCCCTGGTAGGTGCCGGGGAGGATCGAGCCGCCGTAGAACATCATGCTCGGGATGTCGAGGCGGCAGAGCGCCATGACGACGCCCGGGAGCGTCTTGTCGCAGCCGGCGAGGCCGATGACGCCGTCGAAGAGGTAGCCGCGGGCCGTGAGCTCGATCGAGTCGGCGATGACCTCGCGGGAGACGAGCGACGTCTTCATCCCGCTCGTGCCCATCGTGATCCCGTCGGAGATCGCGATCGTGTTGAACTCCATCGGCGTGGCGCCGGCGGCGCGGATGCCGTCCTTGACCTGCTTGGCGAGCGCACGCAGGTGGTAGTTGCACGGCATCGTCTCGATCCACGTCGACGCGACGCCGATGATCGGCTTCGACATCGCCTCGTCGTCGAAGCCGATGGCCTGGAAGTAGGAGCGGGCCGCCGCGCGCTGGGGACCCTCGGTGAGGGCGCGGGAGCGGTGCTTGGGATCGAAGCCGTTGGTGCTCATCGTCCGGGGACCTTACCCGTCGGATGGCGTATCCCGGCCGCCGGCGCGGACGGTTCCTCCTTGGGGGCCCGACCCGCACGAACACCACGTCATCCGTGCGTTTCGTGCGCCTCCGGGCCTAGATGATTGATTCCGCGGTCTGGTCAGCTGGTGTAGTTGGCCAGGGCGCGGGTCGGGCGGCCGAGGTGGCTGTTGAGGTAGATGCCGGCGGTGAGGGCGAGCATGCGTTGCAGGACGCGGCCGCGGAGGTTGTGCAGGGTCCGGGCGCCATGGCGTTCGAGGCTGAGCAGGTCTTTGCAGGTCCAGAAGATCGACTCCACGCGTTGGCGGACCTTGGCCAGCCGTGGCGCGGTCTGGGGTTCGTCTTTGCGTGGGGGCCGTAGTAGCAGGGCTCCCATCTGCCCGATCGCGGCGGCGAAGTCGCGGCCGGAGTAGTTCTTGTCGCCGATGATCGTCTCGCCGCCACGGAGCGCGCCGGGGAGCATCGAGAGGGCGACGTCGCGTTCGGGCCGGTCGGCCCCGAGCAGCCGTAGCGCTCTGGGCGTGCCGTCCAGGCCGAAGACGCCGTGCAGGCGCATGCCGAAGAACCAGCGGGAGTGGCTGGGGCAGTAGCCGTAGGCGGCAGCGTCGGCGATCGCATCACCGAGGCGGCCCGCGCCGGCGCGCTTGACGGTCTCGCGCGAGCGCGCGGTTTCCACCGGGGTTGAGTCGATGACGACGACGTCATCCCAGTACCCCGGGCACTCGCGGGCGAGCACGGAGAGGACGTGTTCCAGCTCATCGACCAGCCGGGCGCGGCGTTTGTGCCAGCCCGACTGGCCGATCAACGACGGAAACAAGCCGGTGAGCTGCCGGCCGGCGGCGCGCAAGAACCGCCGGTCGGAGGTGATGCCCATCATCGACTGTGCGACGAGCAACGTGATGACCTCCGCGTCGCTGAGCCTGCGCCTGGCGTTCGCCGCCTTCTCAGGAAGGAGATCGTCGGCGATGCAGAACACTGTGATGAGCAGCAGGTCGAGGTCGGCGTCCAATCGAGGCCCCCAGGGTCGGCGATGGGTGTTGTGAGCACCGCCGACTTCGACCTGCCTGCTTATGTCCCCTCCAAACCCACGCCCCCAACCCAGGCGTGGAATCACTCATCTAGGCGGCGCTCGTGCCGCTCGCGCTGCGGCGCTCGCGAGCCAGGCGCGCGCGTTCCCACTCGCTCAGGCGCCACAGGTCGCGGCGGGCCTGCTTCGGGTCGACCTGGCGGCCGGGAAGGTGCATGTTCGCGCTGTCGATGAGACGCCGCTCGTCCCCGGTGAGGGCCATCCACTTCGCGAGCACGTCGTCGCTGTCGGGCAGCCGCGGGCTGCCGTAGGGGCGCGTCTCGTCCGGGAACTCCACGCAGTACTCGTTCAGCAGGTGCCGGGTCTGGGGCAGGAAGGCGACGATCGGCTTGTGCGGGTAGACGAGGTAGGCGTACGGCGCGCCCGCGTCCGTCTGGGTGCTCGCACCGGGCTCGGGGCCCTCGGCGAGGCGGCCCCACACGCGGATGAACCCGAGGTCGCGGTACATCGCCCACTCCTCCTCGTTGACGCACGAGCGCAGCAGCTGCCGGGCGCGCTGCTCGGCGCGGCGCTCGCGGCCGGGGTCGAAGCCGTCGTCCGGGACGATCTGTCGACGGGCGCGGCGCCGGTCGAGGGCTTCCCGCGTCTGCGGCCACGCGACCTCCCAGAGGAGGGCGACGATGACGATCAGGGTGGCGCTGAAGGCGAGGAGCACGGGCGACGCGGCGGCGGGCGTAACGGGCGGGTCTCGAGCTTACGCGCCTCCGGCGGCGCGCGGGAAGAAGATGACTCGCTCGGCGTCGCGCGGGATCTCGTCGAAGGCCTTGACCATCCGCGCCTCGCGGCGTCCGGAGGCAGCGGTCTGCGGCACCGCGGCCCACATGCCCTGGTCGAGCTGCGCGCGGAACTCGTCCACGAGACGCTGCTCGTCCGCGGCGACATCCAGGTCGCCTTCCGCGAGGACGACCTCACCATGCCCGGGCTTCATCCGCAGGAACCTCACCCGATCGAGTATGGCAAAGGGCACCGCCCCCGCCCACCGGTTCTGCGCCCGCTCGGGCGCCGGGCGGCCCCAGGGGAGCGCTACGACGCCAGGTCGCCGGGCCGAGCGGGCGCGCCCCGCCGCGCGGCCAGGCCGAGGACGTCGACGGGACCGGCGCCGGCCCCGACCCCGCGGAGCCCGTCGCGGACCGCGGCGGACGCCCGGGCCTTCGCCTCCCGGGCCGCCGGCACCGGCCCGAGGCCGAGCGCGAGCTGCGCCGCCAGCACCGAGGCGTGCGTGCAGCCGGAGCCGTGCGCGGCCCCGTCGGCGTGGCGCTCGCCGCGGATGCGCGTGACCGTCGTACCGTCGAAGACCGTGTCGATCGCCTCGGTCCGATGACCGCCGGTGACGACGACGACGCTCGGGCCGAGCCGGTGGATCGCGCGCGCGAGCTCCTCCGCCTCCGCGGCCTCCGCCTCGGGGGTCGCTGCGGTGGGGGTCGCTGCGGCGGGGATCGCCGCGGCGGGGCGGCGGGTGCCCTCCTCGGCGCCCTCCCGGTCCGCGCGCGGGTGGTCTGCGTGCGAGTGGTCCGCGCGTGGGTCGCCGGCGCGCGGGTGCCCGGCGAGGACCCGGGCCTCCGGCAGGTTCGGCGTGACGACGGTCGCCCGCGGCAGGATGAGCTCGACGAGCGCCGTGACCGCGCCCTCGTCCAGCAGCCGCGCGCCGGACTCCGCGACCATCACCGGGTCGACGACGACCGGGACGCCCGGATCGAGCAGCGCGAGGCCGCGCGCGACGGCTGCGGTGCTCTCGGCGCTGCCGAGCATGCCGATCTTCACCGCGGCCACGTCGAGGTCGTCGACGACCGCGGCGATCTGGGCGACGATCGCGTCGGGCGGCACCGGCCAGACGCCCGTCACCGCCAGCGTGTTCTGGGCGGTGATCGCGGTGATCGCGCTCGCCCCATGCACGCCGCACGCGGCGAAGGCCTTCAGGTCCGCCTGGATCCCGGCGCCGCCCCCGGAGTCCGACCCCGCGATCGTGAGGCAGACGGGAACGCGGGGCGGCAGGTCGGGCACGAGCCGCAGGGTAGTGGTCCGCGTCCGGTGGCTCATGATGCCGCCACGTGGCCGCCGCCGGGGGCCCGCCGGACGAGTCCGAGGAGCTCGAGCTCGAGCAGTCCGACCCGCGCCGCGTCCGCCGCCTCCGGCGTCGGCGCGCTCGCCGCGGGGCTCTCCCCGTCGAGGACCGCGGCGAGCAGGGCCTGCAGCCGCGGCTCGAGGCGCGGCGGGACGGCCGGCAGCGGGGCGCGCCCTTCGCCGAGGACGAGGTCCAGGGCGTCGGCGGGCTCGAGGATCACCGCAGCGCCCTGGGCGAGCAGCTGGTTGGACCCGCGCGTGCGCGGGCTCCCCGCCCGGCCGGGGACCGCGCCGATGTCGCGTCCGAGGTCGGCCGCGAAGTCGGCGGTGATGAGCGACCCGGAGCGCTCGGCCGCCTCCACGACGACCGTCGCACGGCCGAGCGCGGCGATGATCCGGTTCCTCGCCGGGAAGGCCCAGCGCCACGGGGTCGTGCCCGGGGGCAGCTCGGAGACGACGAGCTGCTCCGCCACGAGCCGGCGGTGGACGGCCGCGACGCTCAACGGGTACGCCCGCTCGGGACCGCAGGCGAGCACGGCGACCGTCGGGCCGCCCGCCTCCAGGGCGCCGCGATGCGCGGCCGCGTCGATGCCCATCGCCATCCCGCTGACGACGGTCACGCCGGCGGCGGCCATCCCGCGGCCGAGGAAGCGGGAGAAGGCCTCGGCCTCCGGGAGCGGTCGCCGGGTGCCGACGATCGCGACGGCCGGCGGCCCGCCCTCCACGGAGCCGGCGAGCCCGGTGAGCAGCGACGGGTCGCCGGAGGCGAAGAGGACCGCCGGCGCGTCGGGACCGGTCCGCAGCCGCTCGGGGTAGCGCGGGTCATGACGACAGACGGCCGCGACGCCCGCCGCCGCCCAGCGGGCCCGGAGCCCTGCTGTGTCGACGCCCTCCCGGCGTTCGCGCAGGCTCGAGGCGCCTTCCCCGCCGAGCGACGCGATGAGCGTCTCGTCGGGCAGGGCGAGGACGTCGCGGAGCGGGCGGCGCGAGCGCCAGGCGTACTCGAGGTTGCCGGCCAGTGCGGCGATGAGCCAGGCCCGGCGGGCGCACGGGTCGCAGGGCAGGGTCGTGACGGGCTCGAGCGCGCTCATGCCGCCGCCTCCGTCTCGGCGCCGGCGTCCCCGCGCAGGGCGAGAGCGGAGAGCAGATGCGCCTCGTCGACGGTCTCGGCGCCGGCGAGGTCCGCGACCGTGCGGGCGACGCGCAGCACCCGATGGCGTCCTCGCGCGGACAGCAGCCCGCGCTCGTAGACCCGCGCGAGCAGCCGGTCGGCGCCGTCGTCCAGCCGCAGGTGCCGGCGGAGCAGGCGCGCGTCCATGTGGGCGTTGCAGGCGACGCCGGTGCCCGCGAGCCGGACCGCCTGCCGCTCGCGCGCGGCGGCGACGCGGTCGCGCTCGGAGGCCGACGTCCGCAGCGACGGCGCCTGCAGCTCGCCGGCGGTCGGCCGGTCCACGCGGACGGCGAGGTCGATCCGATCCAGGAGCGGACCGCTGAGCCGGCGCGTGTGACGGTCGTGCTCCGCGACGCTGCAGCGGCACCGCGGGGTGCCGCCGAAGCCGCACGGGCACGGGTTCGTGGCCGCGACGAGCATCGTCCGGCACGGGAAGAGGACGCTCTGCTGGCCGCGGACGACGAGCACCCGACCGTCCTCGAGCGGCTGGCGCAGCGCCTCCAGGGCGCCACGCGGGAACTCCGAGAGCTCGTCGAGGAAGAGGACGCCGTGGTGGGCGAGCGTCACCTCGCCGGGCCTCGGGATCGACCCGCCGCCGACGAGGCCGGCCATCGAGATCGAGTGGTGCGGCGCCCGGAACGGCCGCGTGCACAGGAGCTCGTCGGTCACGCCGACGCCCGCGATCGACGCGATGCGGGTGACCTCGAGGGCCTCCTGCGGCCCGAGCGGCGGCAGGATCGACGGAAGTCTGCGGGCGAGCATCGTCTTGCCGGTGCCGGGTGGCCCGCTGAACAGCAGGTTGTGCCCGCCGGCCGCGGCGATCGTCACGGCCTCCAGCGACTCGGCGTGACCGCGGACGTCGGCGAGGTCGGGGAGCAGCTCGACGACGCGGGCCCGGTCCCCGTCCTCACCGGCACGGGACGGCGCGGCGCGGCCGGCGAGGATCTCGACGACGGCGCGCAGGTTGGCGGCCCCGACCCCGTCGACGCCTTCGAGGAGGCTTGCCTCCCCCACCCGGTCCGGCGCGACGAGCAGCCGCCGCAGGCCCGCGTCACGGGCACCCTCGGCGACGACGAGCGTGCCCCGGGCGGCCCGGACCTCGCCGCCGAGGCGCAGCTCGCCGTGGACCGCGATGTCCGCGAGGGCGTCGGGCGCGATGCACCCGATGCACGCGAGGACGCCGCAGGCGATCGCGAGGTCGAACCCGGGGCCGCTCTTCTGCAGCCCGGCCGGCGCGAGGTTCACCGTGATGCGCTTCTGCGGGAACTCGAAGCCGGAGTTGGCGACGGCGGCCGCCACCCGTTCGCGGGCCTCGCGGACGGACCGGTCGCCGAGACCGACGATCGTGAACGACGGCAGCCCGGGCCGGATGTCGACCTCGACGTCGACGCGACGGGGATCGATGCCGATGAGGGCGAAGGTCGTGATGCGGGTGAGCACGGCGGGGACGCTAGGTCCGGCCGCTGTGACGTCTCAACCACACACCTGTGCGCTCTTCGTGCGTGCGGGCGCGCAGTCTCCGAACAGGAACGGGGTAGCGCTGTCGCAGGTGTCCGCCGCACCATCGACGCATGTCCACCGATCTGCGCCGCACCCTCGGAGCCCATGGCGAGGACCTCGCCGCCGCCCACCTCGAGCGGCTCGGCCACGTCATCGTCGCGCGCAACCACCGCACCCGTTTCGGCGAGCTCGACCTCGTGACGAGCGTCGGCGGCACGCTCGTGTTCGTGGAGGTGAAGACGCGCCGCGAGAGCCGGCACGGGTCGCCGTGGGACGCGCTCCACGAGCGCAAGCGGGCGCAGGTGAGACGGATGGCCGCGGCCTACCTCAGCGAGGTGACCGACCGCCCGGCCGCCCGCGAGATCCGCTTCGACGCGATCGGCATCGTCATCGACCCGCAGGGCCGCCTCTGCCGGCTCGACCACCTCGAGGGCGCGTTCTGATGCCGGCGGGCGGCGGGACGCGGCCGGGGTGCCGGAGCGTCGCGAAGCACGAGGGACCACCGCGGCGGCCGCCGGGCCGCGCTCTCCGGCCGCCGGGCCGCGCTCCCCGGCCGCCCGGCGCGCTGCTCAGAGGGCGAGCTGCTGGTACGCCGTCGACTGGAAGCTCATGCGGTGCAGCGGCGAGACGCCGTGGCGCTGGATCGCGTCGCGGTGGACGGGCGTTGAGTAGCCCATGTGCTCGGCGAAGTGCCAGCCCGGGTGGAGCGCGTCGGCGCGGACCATGAACCGGTCGCGCGAGACCTTGGCGAGGATCGAGGCGGCGGCGATGGCCGCGCTCGTCGCGTCGCCGTCGACGATGGCGCGCTGCTCGCGCCCGAAGTCGGGGACCCGGAAGCCGTCGACGAGGCAGAGGACGCTGCCCGCGGGGATGCCGTCGCTCACGCGCTCGAGGGCGTCGCGGAGGGCGTCGAGGTTCGTCCGGTGCAGGCCGCGCGCGTCGATCGACTCGGCGCTGCGGGACACGACGACCGACCGCATCGCGCAGCGGAGGACGAGCGGGTACAGCCGCTCGCGGGCCTCGGGCGTGTGCTGCTTGGAGTCGTTCAGCAGCGAGAGGGCGCGGACCTCGCGGACGCCGAGGGCGTGGAGGTCGAAGAGGACGCCGGCGGCGACGAGCGGCCCGGCCAGGCAGCCGCGGCCGGCCTCGTCGGCTCCGGCGACGTACCGGACGCCGAGGCGGCGGTCGTGCTGGAAGAGCCGGCGGCCCGCCGGGCGCTTGCGGCGGCCCTTCGGCTTCGGCGCGCGGCGGGCCTTGCCGGGGACGACGGCGCCCGCGGGCGTCACGTCGCTAGAAGATGCCGATGCGCTTCGGGGGCCAGTAGGTGGCGAAGGCGCCACCGATGATCCATCCGCGGGGAACAGGGCCCCAGAAGCGACTGTCGTCGGACTGGCCACGATTGTCGCCCATCATGAAGTAGTGCCCGGCGGGAATCTTGATCGGCTTGGGGAAGTTGCACTCATCGGTCCCCGTGCAGGGGTTGATGAAGGGCTCCTTCGCGCGCTTGCCGTTGCGGATGACGTGCCCGTCGACGATCGCGATCGTGTCGCCGGGACCGGCGACGACGCGCTTGATGAAGTTCACCGAGTCCTTCTTCGGCGTCTCCTGGTCGCAGGCCTGGCCGGCGACCCGGATCTTGGCGCCGCAGGTCTGCGTGGACGCGCCGACGGGCGGGTGGAAGACGACGATCTCGCCGATCTCCGGATCGGAGAACCGGTTGCCGATGCGGTTGACGAGGACCCGCTGACCGACCGTCAGGGTCGGGACCATCGACTCGCTGGGGATCCGGTACGGCTTGACGAGGAACGCCTGGATGCCGAGCGCGAGGCCCAGCGCCACGGCGACGATGACGACGAGCTCGACCAGCGAGCTCGTCGTGGACTTCTCGCCCTTGGTCACGCCTCGGCGTTACCGTCGGCCGGGGCATCGCCCTCGGCCTCGGCCACCGGCTCACCCGCGGGAGCGTCTTCGGCGGGAGCGTCCGTGGCCGGCGCGTCGGCCTCGGCGGCGGGCGCCTCGGCGACTTCGGCCTCGGCGGCAGCGGCGTCCGCGGCGGCCTGGGCCTCCGCAGCCTCGGCGGCCTGCGCCTCGGCGGCGGCCTCCGCGGCCGCGGCCTCGGCGGCCGGGTCGTGGATGAGACCCGGGACGACGACCTGCTCGGGCCCGGTGTAGCGACGCTCGCGGACGCGGGCGCTCTTGCCGACGCGATCGCGCAGGTAGTAGAGCTTCGCGCGGCGGACGTCACCGCGGGCGGCGACCTCGATCTTCTCGATCTTCGGCGAGTGCAGCGGGAACGTGCGCTCCACGCCGACGCCGAACGACTGCTTGCGGACGGTGAACGTCTCGCGGGCGCCGTGGCCCTGGCGCTTGATGACGATCCCCTCGAAGACCTGGGTCCGCTTGCGCGTGCCCTCGATCACCTGGAAGTGGACCTTGACGCGGTCACCCGGCTGGAACACGGGGACGCGGCGCAGCTGCGCGCGCTCGAGGGACTCAATGACAGTGCTCATAAGGAGGAGAAGGGGAAGGCGTTTAGCGCGGGCGTGCGGGGTCGCACTGGGCCGGCGCGCGGACTGGTGATGGTAGCGGACCGACCTCGGCCGGCGCGCCGCGACCCCTGGTGACCGCCGGCCTCACGGTCACCGTGACGTTCCGCGGCGCAGCCGAGGAACTCGCTAGGGAGTCGAGTCCCCCGGGCGGGACTCCCCGCGCTCGGCGCTCCGCGCCCGCCGCCAGTTGCGGATCTCCTCGTGGTGCCCGGAGAGCAGCACGTCGGGGACCGACCAGCCGCGGTAGTCCGCCGGCCGCGTGTAGTGCGGGTACTCGGGGTTGCCGCCGAGCGCGGCGCTGAAGGACTCCTCGACGGCCGAGTCGGCGTGGCCGAGGGCGCCCGGCAGCTTCCGGATGACGGCGTCCGCGACGGTCATCGCGGCGAGCTCGCCCCCGCTGAGGACGTAGCGCCCGACCGAGAGCGTGTCGGAGGCGTAGTGCTGGACGATCCGCTCGTCGAAGCCCTCGTACCGACCGCAGAGCAGGGTGATCGCGGGCTCGGCAGCGAGCTCGTCGACGTAGGCGTCGTCGAGGACCCGGCCGCCCGGCGTGAGCGCGATGACCCGCCGCTGAAGCTTCAGGTCGACGGGATCCATGTTGTAGAAGGCCCGCAGGGCGGCGTCCATGACGTCGACGCGCAGGACCATCCCGGCGCCGCCGCCGAAGGGCGTGTCGTCGACCTGGCCGCCGGTGAGCGGTGTGTGCTCGCGCGGGTTCATGCAGCGCAGCTCCAGGCCGTCGCGCATGGCGTTGCCGACGTGCCGCTGGGTGCGGAACCAGTCGAACCATTCGGGGAACAGGGTCACGACATCGAGCTGCTTCACGTCTTCAGTCCTCGCCGAGGAACGCCAGGTTGATGTCGATGCGGCTGCTCGCGACGTCGACGCTGCGCACGCAGTCCTTCACGAGCGGGATGAGCCGGTCGGGCCCGCCGTCGGTGCGCGGGACGACGAGCGCCTCGCAGGAGGGCAGGCCGAGCAGCTCGTTGACGTGCCCGACCTCCACGCCGGCCTCGAGGTCGACGACGGCGCAGCCGACGAGGTCGGTCGCGTACCACTCGTCCTCGGCGAGCGGGGCGGCCGCGGCCCGCGGCACGAGCAGCGCCTGCCCGCGGATCGCCTCGACGGCCTCGCGGTCGGAGACGCCGGCGAGGCGCAGGATCGGCTTCGCGTCGGTGCCGGAGCGGCGGACGATCTCCGCCTCGTCCTCCCCCGTCCCCACGCGCACGACCTCGCCGGCGCGCAGGAGCGCCGGGCGTGGCCCCGTGACATAGAAGGAGCCGTCGAGGCCGTGGGGGCGCCCGACGCGCCCGGCCTCGAGCCACTCGGATGCGGGGGTGCTCACCGGGTCGTCAGTCGACGATGTCGACGAGCACGCGGCGCTGCTGGGGAACGGCCGACGCCTTGAGGACGGTGCGCAGCGCGTTCGCGGTGCGGCCGCCGCGGCCGATGACCCGGCCGTAGTCGTCCGGGCCGACGGACAGCTCGAGGACGATCGTGCCGTCCTCCTCGTCGAAGCGCTCGACGGCCACCTGCTCGGGATCGTCCACGAGCTGGCGGGCCAGGTGTTCGAGCAGCTCCTCCATGGGGATGGGGCTAGGAGATGCCCTGGGTGCGCATGAGCTTGCGCACGGAGTTGGACGGCTGGGCGCCCTTGGCGATCCACTCGCGGATGCGGTCCTCCTTGAGGACGATCGTCGACGGCTCGGTCTGGGCGTTGTACTGCCCGACCGTCTCGATGATGCGCCCGTCGCGCGGGGAGCGCCCGTCGCAGACGACGACGCGCCAAACGGGATCCTTGTGCCCACCCACGCGGGTGAGGCGAAGTCGAACTGCCACGTGTTTCCTCTCGAAGACTGCGAATGACCTACGAAAACCGACCAGGGAGGGTAGCGGGCCGCGCGCCGGAGCGCCTAGCGGCCCTGCCGCATGAGCGCCGCCATGTCGGGCATCTTGCCCTTGCCGACCTGCTTCATGACCTTGCGCATCTGCGCGAACTGCTTCACGAGCTGGTTGACCTGCTGGACGCTGACGCCGGAGCCCTTCGCGATCCGCAGACGCCGCGAGCCCTTGATGAGCTCGGGCCGGCGGCGCTCCTCCCTCGTCATCGAGAGGATGATCGCCTCGACGCGGTCCATCTCGCGCTCGTCGACCTTCATCCCCTTCAGCTGCTGCCCGGCGAAGCCCGGGATCATCCCGAGCAGCGACGTCAGCGGGCCCATCTTGCGGATCATCTTCAGCTGCTGGAGGAAGTCCTCGAGCGTGAAGTCGTTCTGGCGGAGCTTGCGCTCCATCTCGGCGGCCTGGTCGGCGTCGAACTGCTCGCCCGCCTTCTCGATGAACGAGAGGACGTCCCCCATGCCGAGGATCCGCTGGGCCATGCGGTCGGGGTGGAACCGCTCGAACTGGTCGAGCTTCTCGCCCGTCGACGCGAAGAGGATCGGCTTGCCCGTGACCGCCTTGACGCTCAGCGCCGCGCCGCCGCGGGCGTCGCCGTCGAGCTTGGACATGATGACGCCGTCGAAGTTCACGGCGGCGCCGAACTGCTCGGCGACATTCACCGCGTCCTGACCGGTCATCGCGTCGACGACGAGGAGGATGTTGTGCGGCCGCACCGCGGTGCGGATGTTCTTCAGCTCCTCCATGAGCTTCTCGTCGACGTGCAGGCGGCCCGAGGTGTCGACGATGAGGACGTCCTTGCCGTCCTGCTTGGCCTGGTCGAGCGCCCAGCGCGCGATGTCGACGGGGTCGCGGTCGGTGCCCTGCTCGTAGACGGTCGCGCCGACCTGGCCGCCGACCTTGACGAGCTGGTCGACCGCGGCCGGCCGGTAGACGTCGCAGGCCGCGACGCCGACGGACGAGCCGTGCTCCTTCTGGAGGAACTTCGCGAGCTTCGCGGTGGCGGTCGTCTTGCCCGAGCCCTGCAGGCCGGCCATGAGGATGACCGTCGGCGGGCGGGGCGAGAAGACGATGTCCCCGCTCTGGCCGCCCATGAGGGCCTCGAGCTCCTCGTGGACGATCTTCACGACCTGCTGGCCGGGGTTCAGCTGGCCGACGATGTCGGCGCCCATGCACCGCTCGCGGACGGTGTTCGTGAACTCCTTGACGACCTTGAAGTTGACGTCCGCCTCCAGGAGGGCGAGGCGGATCTCCCGCATGGCCTTCTTGATGTCGTCCTCGGTCAGCGTGCCGCGGCCACGGACGTCGGCCAGGGTCGCCTGGAGCTTCTCGGAGAGGGCGTCGAACATCGGACGGTCAGTCTACGGCGTGCGCGTCCGGTGCCTGGCCGTCCGCCGGCGCCGGCGGCCCGACGGCCGGCGGTGCGGGCGCCGCCGGTGGCGCCGGTGGTGCCGGCGGAGGCGCCGGTGGTGCCGGCGGAGGCGTCACGGCCTTCGCGACCGCGCCGCCGATGTTGCCGAGGGCCTGGCTGAACTCGCTCGGGATGATGAAGAGCTTGTTCGCCTCGCCGCGCGCGAGCTGCGGCAGCATCTGGAGGTACTGGTAGCTCAGGAGCGCCTCGTCGGGCGCACCCTCGTGGATCGCCTTGAAGACCGTGTCGATGGCCTTCGCCTCGCCCTCGGCGCGCAGGATCGCCGACTGCTTGGCGCCCTCGGCCTTCAGGACCGACGACTGCTTCTCACCCTCGGCGGTGAGGATCGCCGACTGCTTGACGCCCTCGGCCGTGAGGATCGAGGCGCGGCGGTCGCGCTCGGCGCGCATCTGCTTCTCCATCGCCTCCTGGATCGAGGCCGGCGGGTCGACCGACTTGATCTCGACGCGATTGATGCGGATGCCCCACTTGCCGGTCGCCTCGTCGAGGACGACGCGCAGCTTCGAGTTGATCTCGTCGCGCGAGGTCAGCGTCTGCTCGAGCGTCAGGCCGCCGATGACGTTGCGCAGCGTCGTGACCGTGAGCTGCTCGATCGCCTGTAGCGGGTTGGCGATCTCGTAGGCCGCCGACTTCGGGTCGGTGATCGTGAAGTACAGGACCGTGTCCACGCCGATCGAGACGTTGTCCTCGGTGATGACCGGCTGCGGCGGGAAGGCGACGACCTGCTCGCGCAGATCGATGAGCGGCTTCACCTTGTCGATGAACGGGACGACGATCGTCAGGCCCGGGGTAAGCGTGCGGCTGTAGCGGCCGAGCCGCTCGACGACGCCGGCGCGGGCCTGCGGGACGACCCGGACGGTCCGGGACGCGACGTAGACGATGAAGAGCAACAGGACGACGGCGACGATGAGACCGGCCATGGCTACGGCTCCTTCGGATGGGGCGGGGTGACGACGGACGGACCGGCGTGAGGCACCGGTCAAGCCTCGCTGACGTACGCGGTGGCGCCGCGGATCTCCACGACCTGCACGCGGGACCCGGCGGGGATGAGCTGGTCCTCGTCGCTCGCGCGGGCGGTCCACACCTCGCCGCCGATCTTCACGCTCCCGAGGCCGCCGTCGCTTGCGATCTCCTCGAGCACGAGCGCGCGCTGGCCGATGAGGGCGTCGGTCCCGGTGCGAGCGAGTGCGGGCATCTCGGTGTGCCGGCGGGCGATCGGGCGGACGAAGACGAAGAGGACGACGGACGCGATGAGCAGCGTCGCGATCGAGGCGGCGGTGGGGCCGCCCGCGCCGTCGACCGCAGCGGCGAGAAGGCACGCGATCGCGAAGGGCGCGAGGTAGAAACTCGTATTGGCGATCTCCCCCGCACCGAGGAGGCAGCCGGCGATGACGAACACCACCCACAGATCCATGTACGACGGAGCGTAGCCCCTCTGGAGGGCGTCGTCGGCCGCCCGGGCGCCGACCGGTGCGACAGGTCAGTCGCCGCGGGACAGCAGGGCGGCCGCGAAGTCGTCCGCGTCGAACGGCCGCAGGTCCTCGAGGGCCTCGCCGATCCCGATGAGCTTCACCGGGATCCCGGTCTCCGCGGCGATCGCGAGCGCGATGCCGCCCTTCGCGGTGCCGTCGAGCTTCGTCAGGACGATCCCGTCGACCGGGACCGCCTGCGAGAAGAGCTGCGCTTGGCGCAGCCCGTTCTGCCCGGTGGTGGAGTCCACCGTGAGGAGCGTCTCGTGCGGCGCGTCCGCGAGCTGCTTGCCGATCACGCGCCGGATCTTCGCGAGCTCCTCCATGAGGTGGTCCTGATTGTGCAGGCGCCCGGCGGTGTCGACGATGACGACGTCGGCACCGATCTCGCGGCCGCGCTTGACCGCCTCGAATGCGACCGAGCCCGGGTCCGAGCCCTCGGGGCCCTTGACGATCTCGCAGCCGGCGCGGACCGACCACTGCTCGAGCTGCTCGACGGCGGCGGCCCGGAAGGTGTCGGCGGCGCCGAGGACGACGGTCAGCCCGAGCTCCTTCTGCAGGTGCCACGCGAGCTTGCCGATCGTCGTCGTCTTGCCGGTGCCGTTGACGCCGATGGTCATGATCACCGTCGGGCCGTGGCTCACGTCGATGCGGCCGTCCCCCGTCCGCGCGATGTCGGCGAGCAGCTCGGTGAGCCGCTGCGACAGCGCCTCGCCGCCGACGAGCCCGCCCTCGGTCGCCTCCTGCTCCAGTTGCCCGACGACCTTCGCGGTCGTCTGGGCGCCGACGTCGGCCATGATGAGCGCCTCCTCCAGACGCTCCCAGGTGTCCTCGTCGATGTCGCCCTCGAAGAGCGTCGCCTGCAGCTCGGCCCCGAGCGCCTCGCGCGTCTTGGCCATGTTCTCGCGCAGCCGCTTGAAGAAGCGGCGCTTCTTCTCGGGCGCGGCGGCCGCCTCCTCGGCGGAGGCCGCGGCGGTGACGCCGGCCTTCGTGATGAACAGGTCGTTCCAGTCGCGGGCCATCTGCTGCGCGAAGATACCCCTATGCGCCTGACCGTCGAGTTCCGCCCCGCCGCCGTCGACTCCGGGGAGGGACGCGAGCTCGCCGGCGCGATGGCCGCCGAGATCGCCGAGATCTACGACGGCCTCGTGCTCGACGGCCCGGACATGCCGAAGGCGGGTGCCGCCGAGCTCGGCCCGCCCGGCGGCACGTTCCTCGTCGGCTGGGCCGGTGAGGAGGCCGTCTGCTGCGGTGGCGTGAAGCGCCTGCCCGACGGCACGTGCGAGATCAAGCGCATGTACGTCGCGCCCGCCGCCCGCGGTCAGGGCGTCGCGCGCCAGCTCCTCCACGCCCTCGAGGACGCGGCCCGGGCGCTCGGGTACACCGTGGCGCGGCTCGACACCGGCCCGAAGCAGCCGCACGCCAGGACGCTCTACGAGTCCGAGGGCTACACCGAGATCGCGAACTTCAACCAGAACCCGATCGCGACGTACTTCGCCGAGAAGGCCCTGTAGGGCGGGCGGGCGGGCCGCGCGCAGCGCGCCCCGGCTACTTCTCCTTCTTCTCCCGGAAGACGAACCACCACAGCGCGAAGCAGGCGACGTACCCCAGCCCGAGCACGACGGCGCTGAAGACGGCCAGGACCGTGTCGTTCGCGAGGATCACGTCGTCGTGTCCGGGAGGTGGCGGCCGACGTGCCCGACGTACATGCCGCGCGGCACGTCGCCCGAGCCGTCCGCGACGTGGAGGTAGATGCGGGCGATGAAGCCGGCGCCCGACCCGGAGCCGAGCGCGACGTGCGGGCCGAGGTCGACGCGGTGGCCGTCGACGGTCGTCGAGTACTCGTGCGGATGACGCGAGCGCGCCGTCTCCGACACGTCGTGCTTGTACGTCAGCCCGCGCTCGGTCGCCGCCTGGGTGAGCGAGCGGCCGAAGCCGTCCGGATCCGCGTGGAGGACCGCGAGCTCGTCGAGCGTGCGGAGGGTCTCGAGGATCTCGGCCGGACGGCGGTAGGGGCTGTCGGCGGCGGAGGTGAAGGCGTCGTCGGTGAAGCGCAGCGCCTGGGCGGAGGCGGCGGCGCGCTCGACCGCCTCGGCGACCGTCGCGGGCGGATCGGCGCCGGCGTCGGGCCCGCCGCTCGCGTCGGCGCCTTCGGCGCTCGCCCCGGCGTCGCCCTGCTCGGCGAGGACCGTCGACAGGCGGTTGATCGTCTTCGCGTCCTGGACGGCCTGCTCGCGCAGCTCCTCCGCCTGGCGCAGGAGCTCCTCGCGGTGGGCGCGGACGGCGTCGAGCTCGTCGGCGAGGGCGGCCGCGCGCTCGTCCGCCGCGGTGTCCGGGCCGGCGGCGGCCGCGGCGTCGAGGGCGGCGGTCCGCTCGTGCAGGCGCGCCTCGGCCGCGGCGGCGCGCGTCTCGGCGGCGTCGAGCGCGCGCTGGAGCCGGTCGGCCCGGGAGCGCTCGTCGCCGCGCGCGGCCTCGGCCGCCTCGCGGGCGAGGCGCGCCGTCTGGACCTGGCGGCGCAGGTCCTCGACGCGGGCGAGCTCCTTCTCGACCTGCTTGCGCCCGGCCGCGACGTCCTTCTCCGCGGCGTCGGCGGCGCGCAGCCGCGCGAGGAGCGGCGACGTCGTCACGTGGGCGTGGGCGAGGAACTTCTCCCACGAGCCGAAGACGTCGATGACGTAGTCGGGGTGCGGCCACGGCTCCTTCTTCAGCCACTCCTGCGCCTTCGGGACGCTGCCGGTGAGGATGATCCAGCGGTACAGCTGGTAGACGTAGTCGACCTCCTCGACGAGCAGCGAGACCTCGCGCAGCCGGCCATCCGGCTCGAGCGCGACGGTGTCGTCCGCGGGGTCGGTCACAGCCGGCTCGGCCTTGCCGGCCGCGGCCGGCCCGAGGCCTGCGAGTTCCCGGACGGAGTCGTCGGGCTCGATGCCCTTGCGGCGTGCGCGCTTGCCCATCCGGCCTGAGCCTACGCGGGCGCCGTCTCGGCCGCGCTGCGCCGGGCCACGGCGTCCGCGACAACCTCGCGCGGCGGCAGCTTGCGCGAGATGACCTTCGAGACGCCGTCGTCGCCCATCGTCACGCCGTAGAGCGTGTCGGCGGCCTCCATCGTCCGCTTCTGATGCGTGACGACGATGAACTGCGCGCGGTCGGCGTACGTCTCGAGCAGGTCGAGGAAGCGCCCGATGTTCAGGTCGTCGAGCGCGGCCTCGACCTCGTCGAGGATGTAGAACGGGCACGGCTTCGCGAGGAAGACGCTGAAGAGGAACGCGATCGCCGTCATCGACTTCTCGCCGCCGGAGAGGAGCGTCAGGCGCTTCATCGCCTTGCCCGCCGGGGTGATCTCGATCTCGACGCCGACGTCGTCGTCGGGGCCGAAGCCCGTGTCGCCCTCGCTCGCCTGCGCCTCAGCCGCGGCCTCCGCGTCGGCGGCTGCTTCCGCGGCGGCCTCGGGGTCACCGTCGGCGTCCGCGCCACCGAGCACGGGCCGCGGGCCCGCGTCCTCGCGGACGAGCCGCAGCCGGCCGCGGCCGCCCGGGAAGAGCCGCTGCGAGAGCTCCTCGAAGTTCTTCGCGGCCGCGTTGAACGTCTCCTCGAACGTCTCGCGGATCTGGCGATCGGTGTCCTTGATGAACGTGCGCAGCTCGCGCAGCGCCGTCTCGAGGTCGGCGCGCTGGGTCTCGAGCTCCTCGACGTGCGCGAGCGCCTCGTCGTACTCGGCCTTCGCGAGCGGGTTGACGGGGCCGAGCTGCTCGCGGCGCTTGCGCAGGCGGTCGATCCGCTGGCGCAGCTGCTCGGCGTCCTGCGGGACGAGCGGCTCGGTCGCGGGCTCGGCCGGCAGGCCGAGCGTCTCCGCGAGCGTGCCGAGCTCGAGCTCGGCCTCGGCGGCCTGATCGCGGAGCTGCTGCGCGCGGACCTCGGCGCGGGTGAGCGCGTCGCCCGCCTCGCGCAGGCGCTGCTGGATCGCGGCCTCCTCGCTCGCGCAGGCGCGCAGCTCGGCGGCGACCCCCTCCCCCGCCTGCCGCTCCTCGGCGAGCGCGGCCTCGGCGACGGTGACCTGCTCGCGTAGGCCCTCGAGGGCCGCGGTCAGCGCGGCGAGCAGGCGGTCGCACCACGGCGCCAGGGCCGTGTCGCGCTCGAGCTTGCCCGCGAGGAAGGTGATGCGCAGCGCCCGTTCGTCCCGCTCGCGGGCGGCACGCTCGGCGACGCGGCGCTCGGCGGCGAGCTCCCCCTCGATCTGCGCGCGACGGACGGCGCCCGCGGCGTCCTCGGGAGCCTTGCGGCGCTGCGCCTGCAGGAGCTCCGCCTGGCGGACCTCCTCGCGGGCCGCGTTGCGGGCGCGCTCGGCCTCGCGGGCGGTGCGGTCGTGCTGCTCGCGGGTCGCGTCGGCGGCGGAGACCGCCGCCTGCGCCGCCTCGACCGCCTCGAGCGCGGAGCGCTCCAGGCGCACGGCCTCCTCGGACTGCCCGATGAGCGCGTCCCGGTGGCCCCGCTGCACGAGGACCCGCTCGGAGCCGCCACGGGCGGCCTGGTGCAGCTCGCGGGTGGCGCCGAACCACGCGCGGCCCTCCGGGGTCACGGCGATGCCGGTGAAGCCGGGCGCGGCGGCGGCCGCGGCGGCGTCCTCGACGACCCACGCGTCGGCGAGCAGGCGCCGGGCGAGGGTCAGGGCGGGCTCGGGGCCGCCGATGAGGCCCGGCAGGTGCTCGGCGCCGGGGACCGGCGGCTCCGCGGCGGGCGGGGCGCTCGCCGCGCCCGCGGCGCCGGGGTCGAGGACGAGCGCGCGACCGCCGTCGGTGCCGACCTTGCCGAGGAGCGTGCCCGCGGCGTCGAGGTCCGGCGTGATCGCCGCGGTCATCCGGCCGCCGAGCGCGGCGGACAGCGCGAGCTCGTAGCCGGCCTTCACCTCGAGCTCGTCGGCGAGGGCGCGGGCGCCACCGGGGGCGCTCGTGTGCGAGCGCAGGAACTGGTTGGCGGCGGCGAGCTCGGCGCCGAGTCGCGAGGCGTTGCGGCGCGCCGCCTCGGCGCTCACCTCGGCGGCCTTGCGGGCGCGGCGGGCGGTCTCGGTCGCACCGTCGCTCTCGGCGAGCGCCGCCTTCGCGGCGGTGACCTCGGCCTCGGCAGCCTCGACCTTCGCCAGCGCGGCGAGGCGCTGCTCCTCGAGGGCCGCGAGCTCGCGCTTCAGCGCCGCCTCGCGGTCGGTGTCCAGGCGGGCGAGCTCGGCCTCGAGGGCCTCGATCCGCTCGTGGCCGTCCTCGTCCGGCTGGTCCTCCTCGGCCTGGCTGCGCAGCACGCCGAGCTGGCGGGTGCGCGACTCGACGCGCTCCTGCACGCTCTGGAGCGTGTCGCGGGTGCGCTCGAGGCGCAGCTCGATGCGGTCGACCGCGCTGCGGGCCTGGGAGGCGCGGCGCATGAGGCGCTCACGGTGCTCGCCGCGCTGGGCGAGCTTCTCCTCCGCGGCCTCGCGCCGGGCGGCGACGACGCCGAGCTCCTGCTGGGCGGTGTCGCGGGCGGTGCGCGCGGTCGCCGCGGCGGCGACGGCGGCCTCGCGGTCGGTGCGGCGGGCGCGGACCGTGTCGCGGACGAGCTCCCAGCGGGCCTCGACCTGCTGGCGCTCGAGGCGCTCGTGCAGCTCGGCGGCCTCGGCCTGGCGCTTGAGCGGGCGCAGGCGCGAGCGGGCCTCGCGCTCGACGTCGAGCGAGCGGTCGAGGTTGTCCTGCGTGCGCTCGAGCTTGAGCTGCGCGCGGCGGCGGCGCTTGCGGTGCTTGCCGAGCCCGGCCGCCTCCTCGATGAGCAGGCGGCGGTCCTTCGGCTTGGAGGTGACGATGCCCTCGACGCGGCCCTGGGAGACGACCGAGTGCATCTCCTTGCCGAGGCCGGTGTCCGAGAGGATCTCGAGGACGTCGACGAGGCGGCACTTCGCGCCGTTGAGGCGGTACTCGCCGTCCCCCGACCGGTCGAGGCGACGGACGATCGAGATCTCGCCGAACGGGAGGTCGACCGTCGCGTCGGAGTTGTCGAGGACGATCTCGACCTCGGCGCTCGAGCGGGCCTGGATCCCGCGGCCGCCGCCGAAGATGATGTCCTGCATCGTCTGGCCGCGGACGGCGACCGGCGACTGCTCGCCCATCGCCCACAGCACGGCGTCGGTGACGTTCGACTTGCCGGACCCGTTCGGCCCGACAACGACGGAGACGCCGGGCCCGAACTCGAGGCGCGTGCGGTCCGGGAACGACTTGAAGCCCTTGAGGGTGAGCGACTTCAGGTGCATGTCACGCGACCTCGAGCCCGTCCTCGACGACGTCCGCGTCGACGTCGAGCAGCGCCAGGGCGGCCCGGGCGGCCTCCTGCTCGGCGGCCTTCTTCGAACGGCCGCGGCCGGTGCCCATCGGGCGGTCGCCGATCGACGCGACGACCTCGAAGGTCCGCTCGTGCGGCGGGCCCTCCTCGGCGGTGACGGTGTAGGTCACGCCCTGGCCGCGCTGCGCCAGGCGCTCCTGCAGCGCCGACTTGAAGTCGACCGGGTGGTCGAGCGCGGCGGCGATCTCCGGCTCGAACGCCTCGACGACCGCGGCCGCCGTCGTCTCGTAGCCGTTGTGGAGGTAGCAGGCGCCGATGACCGCCTCCATGATCGACGCGAGGACGCGCTCGGTGTCCTTCAGCCCGTCGGCCGTCTGCCCGGCCGGGGCGGCGGCCACGAGGCGCGCGGGGACGCCGAGGCGCTCCGCGACCCCGCGGCAGGCGACCCCGGACACCGTCTGCGCGCGGATCTTCGTCAGCCGGCCGGCGCCGTAGCGCTCGGAGTCCAGCCGCGGGTACAGGTGCGAGGTGATCGCGAGGCCGAGGACGCTGTCGCCGAGGAATGCGAGCCGGGCGTAGGAGTCCGAGCGGCGGTCGGTCCACGACGCGTGCGTGAAGACCTGGCGGCTGAGCTCCTCAGGAAGCGCGTCGAGGAGTGTTTCGAGCTGGCGCAGCGCGCGTCCCCTACGAGGCGGCGGGAGCGTGCTCGAGGACGAAGTCCACGGCCTGGGCGACCGTCAGGATCTGCGCGGCCTGCTCGTCGCTCATCTTCACGCCGTAGGAGTCCTCGAGCTCCTGCACGAGCGTGTAGAGGTCGAGCGAGTCGGCCTCGAGGTCCTCCTTGAAGCGCGTCGACTCGTCGATGGCCGAGGGGTCGGCGTCCAGCTCGTCGGCGAGGTGGGACTGGATCAGCGCGAAGACGGACTCACGGGTCATGACGAGGACACGCTAGAGGCTTCTCCGGTCGGAGCAGCGGGCGCCTCCGGACGCGCGGGCGTTTCCCCTGCAGGTGAGCGTTTCAGGGCTCCGGCGGCCTCCAGCGCGGCGTGCGTGGAGCCGACGAGGTCACCGCGGGCGCCGCGGGCGGCGAGGAGGATCGCCTGCGAGAAGCCGCGGCGTGAGAAGCGGCCGTGCGGGACGACGCCGAGCCTGCGCAGCCCGAGCAGGTAGGCCCCGCCGTGGGCCTCCGGATCGAGCTCGTCGCGCAGGCCGCCGAGCGCCGGCTTCAGGAGCAGGCCGCCGGCCTTCGCGCGCCCCGACGACATCGCGGCGTCGCGGACCGCGCCGAGCAGCACCTTCGAGACGCCCTCCATGAGCTTCAGGGAGACGTTGCCGGTGAAGCCGTCGGTGACGACGACGTCGACGCTCCCGTTCGTGATGTCGGTCCCCTCGATGTTCCCGACGAACTCGAGGGCCGTGGCGCCGGCCATCCGCTCGGTGAGCTGGGCGTGCGCGTCGAGGACGGTCTGGGTCCCGCGGGTCGCCTCGGTGCCGTTGGAGAGCAGCCCGACCCGCGGCCGCTCGACGCCGAGGACGGCGGTCGCGAGGACGGCCCCCATGAAGGCGAACTGGACGAGGTGCTCGGGGCGGGCCTCGGCGTTCGCGCCGACGTCGAGCAGCGTGACCGGGTGCCCGGGGATCGGGACCGGGATCGCGAGCGCCGGGCGGTGGATGCCGCGGCCGCGCTTGATGTTGAAGAGGCCCGCGGCGAGCGCGGCGCCGGTGGAGCCGCCGCTGACGAGCGCGTCGGCCTCCCCCGCGGCGACGGCCTTCGCGGCGAGGACGATCGAGGCGTCCGGCGTCGAGCGCGCGGCGCGGGCGGGGTCGGCCGCCTTCGCGATCGAGACGGGGGCGTCGACGACGGTGACGCCCTCGGGGACCTCGCCGATCTCCGCGGCGGGGCCGAAGAGGAGGACGCGGACACCCTGGGCGGCGGCGAGCGCCGCACCGGCGGCGACCTCGGCGGGACCGAGGTCCGCGCCGTTCGCGTCGACGGCGATGGTGAGGTCAGCCATGCGTGCGCGCGTGACCGGAGCAGACGGGGTGGCCGGCCGTCAGGGGCCGGCCGGACGACCTAGTGGTCGTGATCGTGCCCGTGGTCGGGGGAGACGATCGTCTTCCCACCGTAGGTCCCGCAGGTCGGGCACACCCGGTGAGGGCGGCGAGGGGTGTGGCACTGGGGGCACGCGTTGTACGTCGGCGCGCTCAGCTTGTGCTGGGAGCGGCGCTTGGTGGTGCGCGAGTGCGACTGCTTCTGCTTGGGGACGGCCATGGCGACCAGTGAGGATAGGGGATCACGGGGCTGCTTGACTTGCGGGTCATGGCTTCCGAGGTCCTCGTCCGTCCCCTGCTGCCGGCAGACGTCGCCGACGCGGCCGCCGTGGGCTGGGCCGCGCTGTCCCCCCTGTGGCCCGACGCGAGCCGCCCGGCGGACGACGAGGTGCGCGTGGCGCGCTCCCGCGCCCGCGTCGCCCACCTGCAGCGGACGGACCCCGGCGGCGCCTGGGTCGCCAAGCGCGACGGCCGCATCATCGGCCTCGCGCTCGCCCTCGTCCGGGACGGCGTGTGGGGGCTCAGCCTCTTCGGCGTCGTACCCGAGGAGCACGGGAACGGGGTCGGCACGCAGCTCTTCGCCCCCGCCCTCGCCTACGGGCACGGCACCCGTGGCGGCATCATCCTCTCCAGCGAGCACCCGGCCGCGATGCGCCGCTACGCGCTGGCCGGCTTCCGGCTCCGGCCGTCCGTCTCGCTCCACGGAGTGCTCGACCGTCGCGGCCTGCCGTCCGGCCTCGTCAGCCGCGAGGGGTCGCTCGAGGACGAGGCGGACCTCGCGACGTGCGACACGGCCTCCCGCTTCGTCCGCGGTGCGAGCCACCGCGCCGACCTGCGGGCGTGCCTCGACGCCGGCGGCGAGCTGCTCGTCCACCCCGGCCGCGGCTTCGCGCTGCACCGCGAGGGCGCGCCGTTCCTCCTCGCGGCGACGGACGAGGAGGCGGCGACCGACCTGCTGTGGTCGTGCTTCGCCGCCGCGCCGACCGGCGGTTCGGTGGGCGTCGACTTCATCACCGCCGGGAACGACTGGGCGATCACCGCCGGGCTCCGCGCGCGGCTGGCGCTGAGCCCGGACGGGCCGGTCTGCGTGCGCGGGGACGTCGGGCCGATGGCGCCGTACCTGCCGAGCGGCGCCTACCTCTAGGCGCCCTGTCCGCCGGCCCGCCCGGGCGGGGGCTCAGTCGAAGGTGATCGAGCGCAGGGCGTCCCAGCGCGGGTCCGGCCCGCGCTCGTGCGCGTGGTCGGGGTGCTCGTTGAGGTTCACGCCGCACTCGCCGCAGAGGCCGGCGCAGTCGGGGCGACAGACCACCTGGGCCGGCAGCGCGAGCGCGAAGGCGTCGCGGACCCAGCTGCGGATGTCGATGACGTCGATGTCGACGTACGGGCTCTGCAGCTCCTCGCCGCCACCGGGCGCGTCGACCTCGCGCGTGTCGACCGTCGTGCTCGGCTGGGCCGGGCCCAGGCAGCGCATGCACGGCCCGGTCAGCGCGGCCTCGAAGCGCAGGCGCAGCGCCCAGCCCCCGCCCGTCATCCGCGAGATGTCGAGCACGACCGGGATCTGCGGCGGCGTCGCCGCGTAGGTGTCCGCCCCGAAGACGAGGTCGTCGAGCCGGGCCTCGAGCTCCACGCGCCGCCCGTCGCCGGGGACGAGCTTCAGCGGCGCGAGGTCGTAGGTGTCGGTGGGCTTCGCCATGGTCCTTCCGAGAGTAGGGGACGCGGCGCGGAGATCGCCGCCGCACCGCCGCGTCAGACGGCCTTCAGCTCGCGCTTGAGGACCTTGCCGGTCGCGTTGCGTGGCAGCTCGTCGAGGAAGACGACCTCGCGCGGCACCTTGTACGACGCGAGGTGCGACCGGATGTACGCCTTCAGCTCGGGCTCGCTCGTCTCCTGGCCGTCGCGCACGACGACGAACGCCTTGAGGCGCTGGCCGAACTCGGGGTCCTCGACGCCGAGGACCGATGCCTCCTCGACCGCGGCGTGGTCGGCGAGCAGGTCCTCGACCTCGCGGGGGAAGACGTTCTCGCCGCCCGAGACGATCATGTCGTCGTCGCGGCCGTCGACGAACAGGCGTCCCGCCGCGTCGAGGTGGCCGACGTCGCCGGTCGACATCAGGCCGTCGATGCGCTCCTTGTCACCTCCGCCGGTGTACCCGTCGAACATCATCTCGTTGCCGACGAAGATGCGTCCGGTCTGCCCGGCCGGGACCTCGTGGCCGTCGTCGTCGTAGAGGCGGACGATCGTGCCGCGCGGCGGGGTGCCGGCGGTGCCGGGCGCGGCGCGCATGTCGGCGGGCTGGGCGATCGTCGCCCAGGCGACCTCGGTCGAGCCGTAGAGGTTGTAGAGGACGTCCCCGAACCGGTCCATGACGCGGGTGGCGAGCTCGCCGGGCAGCGCCGAGCCGCTCGCCGCGATGACGCGCAGGCAGCTCGTGTCGTGGCGGGCGATACACGCCGGCGGGAGCTCGAGGGTGCGCTGCAGCATCACCGGGACGACGGCGAGCGCCGTGCAGCGGTGGTGGGCGACGGCCTGGAGCATCGACTCGGGGTCGAAGCGCCGCCGAAGGACGAGCGTCGACGAGAGGCCCATCCCGAGCGTGAGGTGCGCGAAGCCCCACGAATGGAACATCGGCGCGGCGATGTGCGTGGTCTCCCGGGCCTTGAGGGGGATCTTGCTGAAGAGGGCCGCGGCCGGCTCGAGCGACTCGGGCTGCTTGCGGTTCGCCCCCTTGGGCGTGCCCGTCGTCCCCGAGGTGAGGATGACGACGCGGCCCTTCTCGGACGGCGGCGTGACGTCGTCGGGGCGGCCGCGGGCGATGAGGTCCTCGAGGACCGGGTCGGTGGCCGGGTGCTCGCCGGAGCTCCAGGCGACGAAGCCCTTGCGGCCGGTGAGGGCGTCGGCGACGAGCCCGGTGAACTCCTCGTCGTAGATGATCGCCGCGGGCTGCTCGCGCTCGCAGACGTCCGTGATCTGCGGGCCCGCGAACATCGTGTTGAGGAACAGGGCGTGGCAGCCGAGCTTCGAGCAGGCGACGACCGCGTCGATGAACCCGCGGTGGTTGCGGGCGAGGATCGCGATCGCGTCGCCCTCCCGGATGCCGGCGGCGGCGAGCTCGTGGGCAAGGGCGTTCGTGCGCTCGTGCACCTCACGGAAGGTCAGCGTGCCGAGCTCGTCGATGATCGCCGGCGCGTCCGGGAAGCGCGCCGCCGAGGCGGCGTAGCCCGCCGCCGGGGTCGGGCCGAAGCGGTGGAGCGCGAGCCCGGCCTGCACGAGCCGGTCCGGGCGCGTCGGGCGGACGACGCCGGCGGCGTGCAGGGTCCTGACGAGGTGGACCTTGTTCGCCAGTTGATCGATGACGTTCACGTCACGAATGGTAGGGCGGCGGACGGTCGACCGCCCTTCGAGCGCGGGCCGCGGGACGCTCAGGGAGCCGGGAGGCGCAGGCCCGGCGGGACGTCGCCGCGGTCGGTCAGCGCGTGGATCTCGGCGGCGCGGCGGGGGTCGAGGAAGACGTGGCGCTGACCGACGCTCGGCTTCTCCGCGAGCAGGCCCGCGGCGAGCAGCGCCTCCCCCACCTCGGCGGCGAGCGCCCGGTCGGCGGGCGCGAAGCCGCGGGCGAGGTGGGCGAACTCCGTGTGGTAGCCACCCCACTTCCCCATGCCCGCGAGCCGCTGGAGGATCCGCCGGGCGACGCGCCGGGCCGGGTCGGGATCGTCGTGCGGCCGCGTCGCGCCGTGACCCGGCGCGACCTCGAGCCGGGCGAGGACGGTGTCCTCGAGCGCCTGCACCGACGCGGGGTCCGCCGGGCGCCCGCCCTGCCGCGCGACCTCGGCGGCCACGAGCAGCGGGTGGCCGGCCCCGATCGGGTCGCGCAGGTCGGCGGCGTCCTCGAGGAGCGCGGCGGGAACCGCGAGGGCCCGGGCGCGGAGGCGGTCGATGCCCGCGACCTGCTCCTCGAAGGCGAGGACGGCGAGCTCCGCGTCGGCGCCTGCGGCATCCGCACCGCCGAGCGCGACCGCGAGCCCCTCCCCGAGGTGGCCGGCCCGGACGTGCCCGGTCGCGCCCGCGTCGACGAGCGCGCCGACGGTCGCGGCGGTCAGCAGCCACGCCCGCTCGGTGATCGCGTCGGGGTCGGCGCGCAGCGCCGGATCGACCGGGAGGACGACGGCGAGCCCCCCGGCGGCGGCCGGCGCGGCGGCGATGACGACGGTCACGGGCGCCCCCTGGCCGGACCGCGGCAGGCGCAGCTCCGCGGCACCGCTGCGCAGCTCGGCGGCGAGCAGCGCCCGCAGCCGCGCGATGCGGTCCCGGGGCGCGGCCATGCCCCCGGCCTCGCGCAGCGCCTCGGCGAACTCGTCCATCGGGGCAACGTAGCGCCGGGGGCTGTGCGCCGGCCCATCGGCCCGGTCGGCCTGCGGCCCCGCGCCCTCCGCGCGGCCCGCGGTGCTCAGCGGCACTCCGCGCACCACCTACACGGTCTGCACCACGCGCGAGCCCTCGCGGTCCTTGACGACGTGCAGCTGGGCGCCGATCCGCTGGCGCAGCTCCGCGACGTGGGAGACGACGCCGACGGCGCGCCCTCCGTCCCGCAGACGGTCGAGCACCTCGAGCGCCTTGTCGAGTGCGCGCTCGTCGAGCGAGCCGAAGCCCTCGTCGACGAAGAGCGTGTCCAGGCGCGCGCCGCCCGACTCCGCCGCGACGACGTCCGCAAGCCCGAGGGCGAGCGCGAGGCTCGCCATGAAGGTCTCCCCGCCCGAGAGCGAGGCGGGGTGCCGGTCCTGCCCGGTCCAGCCGTCGACGACGCGGAGGCCGAGACCGCTGCGGCGCCCCCGCGAGGCCCGGTCGTCGTCGAGCGCGAGGGCGTAACGACCGTCGCTCATCCGGCCCAGCCGCTCGGAGGCCGCGGCCGCGATCTCCTCGAGCCGGGCCGCCAGCACGTACGCCCGCAGGCGCATGCGCTTGCGGTTCTGCGCGGACGTGCCGTCGACGAGGGTCGCGAGCCCGCGGACCGTCGCGGCCTCCGCCGCCGCCGGCCCGTACGCGGCGACCCGCCGCTCGAGCTCGCGCCGCAGGGACGTCAGCTGCTCACCGCGGCCGCGGACGCGCTCGAGGGCCCGCTCGGCTTCCGCCACGGCGGCCGTGGCCTCACGCGACCGCGCCATCGCGGCCGCCTCGTCCGGCTCCGGCGCGGCTGCCGCGGCGACGAGCTCCGGGTCGGCGACGAGCACGCGGCGCTCCGCCAGGCCCTCGTCGTGCGCCCGGATCCGGGCCTCCGTCGTCGCGACCTCCGCGGCCCCGAGGACGGCCGCCGCGGCGTCGGAGACGCCGGTGAATCCGGCCTGCACGGCCGCGGTGCCCGCCCGGTCGGCGGCGGCGCCGGCCGCGCGGGTGGCCGCCTCGGCCTGCTCGACGGCCGCAGCAGCGGCGTCGAGCGCGGACGCCCGCTCCTCCAGCACCGCCACCCGGGCGGCGATCGTCGGCGCCCCGGCCCGGGCGGCGGCAAGCTGCGCCTGCTCCTCGGCGAGCGCGGCGGTGAGCTCCTCGGCGCGGGCGAGCGCGGCGGCCCGGGCCTCGCCGGCGGTGCCGCGGCTCGCCTCGTGGGCGACCCGCTCGGCGGCGAACGCCCCCAGCGCGGCCTCGGCCCCCGGCGCGGCGAGGGCGGCCTGCTCGGTGTCGCGGGCCTGCGCGGCCGCCGCCGCAGCGAGCGCGACCAGCGCGTGGACGGGCTCTTCCCCGGCGACCGCGGCGGCGGCGGCGATCTCCCGGTCGGTGGCGGCGAGCTTCGCCTCCGCCGCGGCCAGCGCGGCCCGGGCTTCGTCGACCTGGCGCTTGGCGGCGTCCTCGGCCTCGGCGGTGACCCGGCCGAGGAGCCGGTGGGCGGCGGGCTCGGGGTGCTCGACCGCGCCGCACACCGGGCACGGGCAGTCGGCCTCGAGCGTGTCGGCGAGCTCGGCGGCCATCCCCTCCAGGCGGGCCTCGCGCAGCCCGAGCCACTGCTCGGTGACCTCCAGTTCGTCGGACTTCGCACCGAGGGCCTGCTCGCGTTCGACGGCGCGGCGCGCCTGGGCGCGGTCGCGGGCCTCCGCCGCCTCCTGGCGGGTCAGCGCCGCGCGGGCCGCGCGGGCGTGGTCGTCCCGCTGCGCGAGCGCGAGCCGCGACGTGGCGACCGCGGCCTCGAGCTCGGTGAGCCGCCCGGCGGCACGCTCGAGCCACTCGTCGGCCTCGGCGAGCTCGGCCGCGTGCGCGGCGGCCTCGACCGTCGCCTGCCTGAGCGCCTCCTCGCGCTCGCCGACCCGGGCCTCGACGGGGGCGAGCGCGGCGACCTCACCCGCGGAGGTCCGGGCCGCCCCCGCGGCCGCGCGGAGCGCGGCGGGGACGGGCTCGGCGCCGCCCGCGGCCGCGCAGGCCGCCGTGGCGGCGCCCGTCGCCGCGCGGGCCTCGTCGGCCGCGGCACCCGCTTGGGCGATGAGCGGGGCGACGGGCGCCGCGGCGCGGGCGCGCTCCAGACGGGTCGCCTCGGCGTCACGGGCGGGGGTGCCCGCCTCGAAGGCGGCGAGCTCGGCGACGGCGCGGGCGTGCCGCGCGCGCCGGGCCACGAGCTCCTGGACCTCGCCGCGCGCGGCGTCGGCCGCCGCCCGCGCGGTCGCGGCGTCGCCGCAGACGCCCTCGGCGGTGGCCCGGTCGGCGTCCGCCAGCACCTGCGCCTCGTCCGCCCAGGCGGTCAGCAGCCCGGGATCGTCCTCCCAGCCCTCCGGCGCCTCGGTGGCGAGCACCTGCGCCAGGCGCGAGGCGCTGTCGCGGAGCGTCTCGCGCGTGCCGCGCAGCTCTTCCTCGACCTTCTTGCGGCGCTCGGTGAGCCACCGCTCGGCGTGCTCGAAGCGCTCGGTCCCGAAGAGCCGGGCGAGCAGCTCCTCGCGGGCGTCGCTCGCGGCGTGCAGGAAGGTCGCGAACTGCCCCTGCGGCAGCAGCACGACCTGGCAGAACTGCTCCCGGCTCATCCCGAGCAGGCGGTCGATCTCGTGCTGGACCTCCTCGACGCGCGTCGCGACCGCGGTGGCGGTCCCGTCGGCCGCGATGGCCTCGAGCAGCACCGTCGGGGGGACGGTCGTGGTCCCCTCTCCGCGCTGCTTCCGGCGCTCCTGCCGCGGGGTGCGGGTGATGCGCAGCCGCTCCCCGCGAAGCGTCAGCTCGAGGACGACCCGGGTCGGGAGGTCCACGGCGGCGAGGTCGGCCCGCTCCCGCGCGTCGGTGCCGCGGGCACCGGGCAGCTTGCCGAACAGCGCGAGCACGACCGCGTCGAGCAGCGTCGTCTTGCCGGCCCCGGTCTCCCCGTGGAAGAGGAAGAGGCCGGCCTCCGAGAGCGCGTCGAAGTCGACCTCGGCCGTGGTGGCGAAGGCCTGGAGGGCCTGGACCTGCAGATGGTGCAGGCGCACGTCAGCGCACCGCCTCGGCCACGCGCGGCGCGAGGAAGGCCTCGTCGAGCAGCGCCTGCTCGGCGTCGGACGGCCCCTCGCCCCGGACGTCCTCGACGAACGCCGCGGCGAGCTGCCGGTCGTCGAGACCGCGGAGGCGGACCGCGTACGAGTTCTCGGCGAGGGCGGCGGCCCCCTCGGGCTCGAAGCTCAGCACGACGGCGTGCGGGAAGCGGTCGCGGACCCGCGCCATCGCCTCGACCGGGCGCACGGCGTCGGTGAGCGTCACCTGGACCCAGGCGGCCTCCGCGGCCGCGTGGGCGGGGTCGGCGAGCAGCGCCTCGAGCGGCCCGCGGAGGATCGCGAGCCCACGCTCGACCGGGCAGGCCACGAGCTCCACCTCCGGGATGCCCGTCCCGAGGTCGACGAGCGCCACCGACTTGCGGTGTCGTGCCTCGGAGAACGAGAAGGCGAGCGGCGAGCCGGCGTAGCGCCCCCGCTCGCCGACGCGCTGCGGCGCGTGCAGGTGCCCGAGGGCGACGTAGTCGACCCCGGCGAAGACGGACGCGGGAACGCTCGCGGCCCCGCCGACGGCGAGGTCGCGCTCGCTCTCGGACGCCTCGCCGCCCGCCACGAAGGCGTGGGCGAGCACCACGGAGCGGGTGCCGGCGGCACGGTCGGCGAGATCGGCGCGGATCCGGGCCATGGCGGCGTCGAGCACGGGGCCGTGACCGCGGTCCTCCACGTCGAGCAGCGGACGGGCGACGTCGGGCTCGAGGTACGGGATGCCGTAGACGGCCGTGTCGCCGAGGAGCACGGGCGCACCGACCCGCGCGACGTCCGTGGTGACGTGCAGGCCCGAGCGCGCGAACAGCTCCGCCCCGAAGCCGAGGCGGGTCGGCGAGTCGTGGTTGCCGCTGATGAGGACGACGGGCGCGACCTCGACGAGCCGGGCGAGCGTCTCGCTCGCGAGCCTCACCGCGTCCACGGGCGGGAGCGCGCGGTCGTACACGTCCCCGCTGACGAGGATCGCGTCGACCTTCGCCTCCCGCGCGGTGACGAGTAGCCAGTCCGTCCAGCGGGCCTGGGCGTCCATCAGCGAGGCCCCGTGGAAGGAGCGCCCGAGATGCCAGTCCGCTGTGTGGAGAAACCGCATGGTGCCGAGGGTGTCGGGCGAGGCGGACGGAACCTGACCGCCGGTGCGCAAAGTGCGCACTTCCGTGACGGAGTCGGCGCAAAGCGTGCAAGAACCGTTGCGACTCGCAGGCGATCGGCAGCGGGCGACGGCCGCTGCCACAAGCGTTGCGAAACGCACATTTGCGTTACGCAATCTTGCGTTATGCTTGGCTGCGTGTCCGAGGATCTCAATCCGTTCCGGTTCGGCTCCCTCGCCCTCGACGAGGCGTTCACGGACCGCGAGGCCGAAATCGCCGAGCTCGTCGCCGACGTCCGCAACGGGCAGGACGTCGTCGTCCTCGCGCCCCGGCGCTTCGGCAAGACGTCGCTCGTGTGGCGGGCGTCCCAGGAGCTCATGAGCGCGAAGGTCCTCGTCGCCCAGGTGAACCTCATGACGACCCCGACCCCCGCGAAGCTCGCCGACAAGCTCGCGCGGGCGATCCACGACGACGTCGCCAGCGCCGTCGTGCGCGCGAAGGACCGCCTGAAGATCTTCCAGGGCCTGCGCGTCCGGCCGACGGTCACGATCGACCCCGACGACGGCACGCCCTCGTTCAGCTTCGAGCTCGGCGGCGCCGCCGCGCAGGACGTCAGCGACACCCTGGAGCGCCTCCTGGAGCTGCCGGCCCGCCTCGCCGCCGAGCGCGGCCGCCGCGTCGCGCTCGTCTTCGACGAGTTCCAGGAGATCGTCGACATCGACCCCGGGCTCCCCCGCCTCATGCGCTCGGTCTTCCAGGAGCAGCCGGACGTGAGCCACGTGTACCTCGGCAGCCGCCGCCACATGATGCGCCGCCTGTTCAGCGACGAGCAGGAGCCGTTCTGGCGCAGCGCGAAGCAGATCGACCTCGGCGTCATCCCGCCCGAGCTCTTCGCGCCGTTCCTCGTCGAGCGCTTCGCGGGCACCGAGCGTGAGCTGCCCGGCGTGGTCGCCGACGCGCTCCTCGGCGTCACGCACGGCCACCCGTATGCGACCCAGGAGCTCGCCTACTTCCTCTGGCAGGAGGTCCCCCACGACGGGACCGCGACCCCGGAGCGCCTCGACACGGCGCTCGAGAAGGTCCTCCGCTCCGAGCACGCGCACTTCAGCCTCCTGTGGGAGCGGGCGCCGCGGGCCCAGCGTCAGGTCCTCCAGGCGCTCGCCGCCGAGCCGGGCCGCGTCACCGCCGACGCCTACCGCAGCCGCCACCGGCTGCCGGCGGCGTCGAGCGTCCAGCGCGCCACCGAGACGCTCGAGCGCGACGAGGTCGTCCTCCGGGACGAGCACGGCGTCCACATCTGCGAGCCGTTCCTCGCCCAGTGGCTGCGGGCGGCGCGCTGAGGCGGCGGACGGCGCGCAGCCGACCGGCCGCTACCAGACGAAGCCGTTGAGGACCGTCAGCATCTGCGTCCGCGGGACGGGCCCGAAGCGGACGATCCAGCCCCCGTCGGGCTCCTGGCGGAGGATCGCGGGCACGCCGAAGCCCGAGAGCTGCCGCTGGACCTGGTCGGCGCGCCGGAAGCCGGTCGCGCCGTGGTAGAGCACGTCGATGCCGAAGCGGTCCTGCTCGACCGGCCAGATGGAGATCTTGTCCGGCCGCGTCGGGCCGGGCAGGTCGCGCCCCGCCTCGCGCAGCTCGTCCGGCTCGGCGGGCGGCTTCGCGCTGTCGAACTCGTCTTCGAGGGGACTGCCGCTCACGAATCCAGCTTAGGCGCCCGAAGAACCGAGCCCCTGGGCGAGGTTCTTCGAGGGTAAACCCGACGAAGTCGGGCTTTACCCGACCTCGGCCGGCTCGTCCTTGCCCTGCAGGCGCTCGCGCCCGCGGCCGACGGCGGCGATGAACTTCGAGAGGTTGATCTCGAGCGTGTTGAGGATCTCGTCGGCGTAGTCCTCGGCGCCGAGACGGATCTCCCGCTCGCGGGCCCGCGCGTCCTCGACGATGTCCTCGGCGGCGCGCTCGGCCTGCTTCGTGACCTCCTCCTGGGAGATCAGCTGGTCCTGCTTCTCGCGCGCCTCCTTGATGATGCGCTCGGCCTCGCGCTTGGCCTCCGCGAGCATCTCCTGACGCTCCTTGACGATCCAGCGCGCCTGCTTGATCTCCTCGGGGATCGTGGCGCGCATCTGATCGAGGATGTCGTAGATCTCCTCCTTGTCCACGCGGACGGTGTCGCTGAGCGGCACCGGCTTGGCGTTGTGGACGAGATCGTCGAGCTTGTCAATGAGGACCAGGACGTCCATGGCTTCGCTTTAGTTCGCTGTCGGCAAGGTTGTTCCTTCTAGGTGCGCCGCGAGAGCTCTTCGGCCAGTCGGGTGGCGACCCGGGGTGGCACCAGCCCGTCGATGGTCCCGCCGAACGTCGCGAGCTCTTTGACGCCACTGGAGCTGAGGAAACTGTACTGAGGTGACGCCATCACGTAGAAGGTGTCGACATCCGGGGCCTGGATGCGGTTGAGCTGGTTCATCTCGAACTCGTACTCGAAGTCGGAGATCGCCCGGAGGCCCTTCACGATCGCGCGGGCGCCAATCCGGCGGGCGAACTCGACGACGAGGACGTCGAACGGCTCCGCCCGGACGTTGCCGAGGTGGGCCGTGGCGTCGGTGATGAACCCGAGGCGCTCGTCGATGTCGAAGAGCGGCTTGCTCTTGCGGATCGAGAGGTTGACGACGGCGACGACGACCTCGTCGAAGACGTGCGCGGCGCGCGCGATGACGTCCAGGTGGCCGTTCGTGATCGGGTCGTAGGACCCGGGGCAGACGGCGATGGACGGGGACGTCGGGGGGGTGTGGCTCATGCGCTGTGGATCCGGATCAGGGTCGTGCCGTAGCGGCGTTCTTTGCTCATCGGGAGGCCCTCGAGGTCCATCGGCCGGCGGCGACCGGACTCGGTGAGCACGCGGCCTCCGGCGGCCAGGATGGCGGCCACGTCGTCCTGCAGGGCCTCCCCCAGCTCTTCGGCGAGCTCGTAGGGCGGGTCCAGGAAGATGAGATCGTATGTGTCCTGGCGCGTGCGCGCGTCCCGCACGACCGTGCGGGCGTCGCCGCGCAGGACGGTCGCGACGGCCGGGCCGGCGTCGAGCGCCGCGAGATTCCCGCGGATGACGTCGACCGCGCGGCGGTCCTCGTCGCAGAAGACGGCGTGGCCGGCCCCGCGCGAGAGCGCCTCGATCCCCATGGCGCCGGTGCCCGCGAAGAGGTCGAGGACGCGGATGTCCTCGTCCAGCGGGCCGAGCATCGAGAAGACCGCCTCGCGGACGCGGTCGGACGTCGGCCGCGTGTGGGCGCCCGGCGGGGTCTGCAGGCGCCGCCCGCGCCACTGGCCGGCGATGACGCGGAGACTCACGCGGCCACCGGGTCGGACTCGAGCTCGGCGAGCTCCGCGGCGAGCAGCGCATGGTCCGGGTCGGCGAGGGCGGGGTCGGCGTCGAGCAGGAGCTGGGCGCGATCGTGGGCGCGGGCGAGCAGCTCGCCGTCCTCGGGCAGGCGGGCGAAGCGGTGGCGGGCCATGCCGGACTGGCGGGTGCCGGTGATCTCACCCTCCCCGCGCAGCTCGAGGTCGATCTCGGCGAGGCGGAAGCCGTCGGTGTGCTCCGCGAGGGCCTGCAGGCGGCGCGAGTCGGCCGGGCCGAACAGGAGGCAGAGCGAGGCGTGCTCGCCGCGCCCGACGCGCCCGCGCAGCTGGTGCAGCTGCGAGATGCCGTACCGCTCGGCGTCCTCGACGATCATGACCGTCGCGTTCGGGACGTCGATGCCCACCTCGATGACGGTCGTGGCGACGAGCACGTCGGCCTCCCCGGCGGCGAACCGCGCCATCGTCTCGGCCTTCTCGCGGGACTTCATCTGCCCGTGCATGAGGACGACCTCGAAGTCCACGAGCTCGCCGGCCTGCAGGCGCTCGTACTCGGCGGTCGCCGCGCGGGCGGCGAGCGCCTCGGACTCGCTCACGAGCGGGCAGACGACGAACGCCTGACGGCCGGCGAGCAGCTCCTCGCGCAGCCGGTCGTAGGCGCGCGCGCGGCCCTGCTCGCCGGAGACCACGTGGGTCGCGATCGGCCGGCGGCCCTTCGGCAGCTCGCGCAGCGCGGTGACGTCGAGCGCGCCGAAGGAGGCGAGCCGCAGCGTCCGGGGGATCGGCGTCGCGGTCATGTGGAGAACGTGCGGGAGGTGCCCCGCACGGGCCTTCGCGTCGAGCGCGCTGCGCTGGCGGACGCCGAAGCGGTGCTGCTCGTCGACGACCGCGAGCGCGAGGTCGGCGAAGGCGACGTCCGGCTCGATGAGCGCGTGCGTGCCGACGAGGAGGTCGAGCTCGCCGCTCGCCAGGCGGGCGAGGAGCGCCCGGCGGCGGGCGGTCGTCGTGGAGCCCGTGAGGAGGGCGCCGCGGACGGGCGGGTGGGGTCCGAGTCCCGCCGTGGCGAGCAGCCCGTCGTCGGCGAGGCCCGGGAGCAGCGCCGAGAGCGTCGCGAAGTGCTGCTCGGCGAGCGTCTCGGTCGGCGCCATCAGCGTCGCCTGCCGGCCCGCGTCGACGGCGCGGAGCATCGCGTGGAGGGCGACGACGGTCTTCCCCGAGCCCACCTCCCCCATGAGCAGCCGCTGCATCGGCCGGTCGCGCGCGAGGTCGCGGTCGACCTCGTCCATCGCGCGCAGCTGATCGCCGGTCGGGGTGAACGGCAGCAGCTCGCGGCGCCAGTGCGCCGACACGGCCGGCGCGGCGTCGAGCGGGACGGCGGCGTGCGCGCCGCGGCGCTGGGCGCGCAGCCGCAGCTGGACGATCTGGTCGAGGAGCAGCTCGTCGAACGCGAGCCGCCGGCGACCCTCCTCGTGGTCGGAGAAGTGCGCGGCCCCGAGCGCGGCGACGCGGTCGGGCAGCGCCTCGGCCCGGCGCAGAGCGAGCGGCAGCGGGTCGACGACGTCGTGGATGTGGGCGCGCTGCGCCTGCACCGCCGCGAGGATCTGGGTCGAGGTGATGCCCTTCGTCGCCGGGTACTGCGCGACCGCCGCGCCCGTCGCGACGAGCTGGTCGGTCACCGCGTGCGAGTTCACGCGGAAGCGGTTGCCGCCCTGGTACTTGCCGGCGAGGACGAGCCGGGTGCCCGGGACGTACTGCCGGTGCAGCCACGGCTGGTTGAAGAACGTCGCCTCCATGACGCCGCTGCCGTCGACGACGATCGCCTGGACGAGCGGCTTCATGCCGCGGCGGCGGACCGGCCGCGAGGTGATGCGGCGCACCTCGACGACGACCGTCGCGACCTCGCCCTCGACGAGCTCCTCGATGAGGCGGCCCTCGCCGCTGTCGCGCGGGAGGTGACGCAGGAGGTCGCCGACCGTGTGCAGACCGAGCAGCTCGGCCGCCTCCGCGACGGTCGGGATCGCCCAGGTCAGCGGCTCCTCGAGCGCGGACGGCCGGGGATAGCGGACGGGCGCGCCGCGCAGGTCGGCGTCGCTCAGCGCGGCGGGGTCGGCGAAGTGCGTCGGCACGGCCCGAGGATCTTCCCGCACCGGCGGGACGATGGCCCCCTGGGCCATCTCCCGGCCGGATCAAGCCCTCTGGGCGCAGATCCGGCTCATTCCGCGGAGAGCAGCCACCAGTAGCTCGGCTGGCCGCCGTCGGACCACTCGAGCTCCACGCCGGAGTCGACGAGCGACGCGACGGCGTCCTCGCCGAGCGGGGCGCCCTGGCCGGCGATGCAGGTGATGAGCTCGGCGTCCTCCGCCAGCGCGGTGAGCACGGCGCGGAGCGTCTCGCGCGGCTGTCCCCAGGAGACGAGCTCCTCGTCGACGAAGCCGACGGCGTCACCGATCGCGTAGCGACCGGCGGGGTCGACGCGGGCGGCCGGCGCGACGGCACCGATGCGGATGCCGTCGGCGGCGGACTGCATCGCGCGGGCGTTGCCCGCCGCGTCGCCGCCCGGCGACATCGCCACCGCCGCGGCGAGGCCGGCCTGCAGGGAGCGGATCGGCAGCACGTGGACGGTCTTGTCCGACAGGTCGGCCGCGCGCTCGGCGGCCATGATGACGTTCGGCGAGTTCGGCAGGACGACGACCTGCTCGGCGGGGACGTCGTGGATCCCGGCGAGGAGGTCGTACGTCGACGGGTTCATCGTCGGGCCGCCGTCGAGCGGCTGGACCCCCATCGAGCGGAAGAGCCCGGCGAACCCGGCGGACGGCACGACGGCGAGCGCCCCCGTCCGCTGGCCGGGGACGGCCTGCACCGGGGCGCCCGGGTAGCCGTTGCCGGCCATCCGCGCCTCGCGCTCGGAGACCTGCACGTGCATGTCCGCGACGTCGAGGCGGCTGACGTCCCCCGCCCCGTCGAAGACGCCGGTCGCGTGACCGGGGTCGTCGGTGTGGACGTGGACCTTCAGCGTCTGGCGGTCCCCGACGACGAGGACGCTGTCGCCGATCGCCTCCAGCAGCGGGATGAAGGACTGCGCGTCCAGCCCCCTGCCGGTGACGGCGAAGTTCGTGCAGTAGCGGTAGGTCGAGGACTCGTGCTCCGGGTGGCTGACCGACGCCTGCGTCCGAGCGGGCGCGTAGTGGTCGAGGTCCGGCGCCTCTCCCCCGCGCAGGGCCGCGACGACGCCCGCGAAGATGATCGTCACCGCGTAGCCCCCGGCGTCGACGACCCCGGCCTCCTTGAGGACGGGCAGCAGCTCGGGGCCCTGCTTCACCGACTGCTCGCCGGCGGCGATCGCCTGCTCGAGGACGTCGGCGATGAGCGAGTTCTGCTTCTCGGCGTTCCACTCGCTCCCCAGGCGCGGGTTCTCGACGTCCTTCAGCGCGGTCGCCGCGGCGGCGGCCATCTCGCGCATGACGGTGAGCATCGTCCCCTCGGCCGGCATGCGGACGGACGCGTAGGCGCGCTGCGCGGCGCGGGCCATGGCGGAGCTGATGAGGATCGGATCGACGAGCTCGCCGGGCCGGGAGATGAGCTCCTCGGCGGCGCCGCGGACGAGCTGGCTGAGGATGACGCCGGAGTTGCCGCGCGCACCGAGCAGCGCCGCGCGGGCGATGCGGTCGTAGACCTCCTCGCGGCCGATCTCGTCGAGCGTGCGGTCGTCGATCGCGGCGAGCGTCTCGACCTCCTCGAGGACGGCCTGGAGCGTGAGCGCCATGTTGTCCCCGGTGTCGCCGTCGGCGACCGGGAAGACGTTCAGGTCGTTGATCTCCTGACGCCGCGACTCGAGGTGGGCGAGGGCGCCGTGGACGACGGCGCGGAAGCGGACCAGACTGGGATCAGGCATGCGTGGAGACGACTCTACGACCGGGGCGGACGGTGAGGAGACCCCGTGGCACGTCGGCGCCTGGCGCGCGCCCCGGGGTCGGAGGCGCGGCCGGGGGAGGCGTCGGGGTCAGGCCGCCGGGCGCGGCTGGCTCGTGACCTTCGTGACCTTGCCGGCCTTCAGGCAGCGCGTGCAGACGTACTCGCGCGACGGCGAGCCGGACACGAGGATGCGCACCTTCTGCAGGTTCGGGTCGAAGCGACGCTTCGTCGCGACCATCGAGTGGCTTCGGGACTGACCGAAGGCGGGGCCCTTCCCGCAGCTGTGACACACCTTTGCCATAAGGCGAGGCAGTGTAGCCGTTCAGGGGGCCGGGGTGCGGTCCGGCACCGGGGCCGGCGGATGTGCCGGGCGGCGGGACGGGCGCGGCGTGAGGTCGCCGATGCGGACGCCCTCGCGTACCCGGCCGGGCGCGGGGCGGCTGTCGTCGAGCACCGGGACCGGCAGGCCGTCGCCCTGCGGGGACGGCTCGGGGGCGTCGGGGAGGTCCGGGCCGTCGTCGCCGCGGTCGTCCCGCGGCCACCAGTCGCGCCAGCTGCCGCGGTCCGGGTCGTCGAAGTCGATCATCCCGTAGATGAGGGCTCCGGCGCCGATGAGGTGCACGGCGACCGTGAGGACGAGCGCGGCCACCTCGGTGTTGGTCGAGAAGTGCACCCGCCCAGCCTAATGCCGCGCGATCACTCCGGTGTGCCGAGCTGCTGACTGAGCGCCGCGAGCGCGAGGACCGCCTCGGCGGCGTGGCGGCCCTGGTCGCGCTTGTCGCCGCCGGCCCGGGCGAGGGCCTGCTCCATGTTCTCGACGGTCAGGACGCCGAACGCACACGGGATGCCGGTCGAGAGCTGCACGTCCATGATGCCGCGGGCCGCCTCGCCGCAGACGTAGTCGTAGTGGGTGGTCTCGCCGCGGATGACCGCCCCGAGACAGGCGACGCCGTCGTAGCGCTCGGAGTCGACGGCGTATGCGGCCGCCATCGGCAGCTCGTACGCGCCGGGGACCTCGAAGACGTCGACCTCGGCGCCGGCCTCCTCGAAGGCGGCGGTCGCCGAGGCGATGAGCCGGTCGGCGAGGTCCCGGTAGAACGTGGCGCAGACGATCGCGTAGCGGCTCACGGGGTGCCCTCCTGGTTGTGCTTGGCGGCGTCGGCGTCGCGGGCGTGCTCCTCCGCGATCATCTCCTCGTCGAGGTTCAGGCCCTGGTGGTGGAGGATGTGGCCCATCCGCTGCGCCTTGACCCGCATGTACGCCTCGTTGTGCGGGTTCGGGGCGTGCTCGATCGGGATCTGCGCGGTGACGCTCAGCCCGTAGCCCTCGAGGCCGCGGATCTTCTTCGGGTTGTTCGTGAGGATGCGGATCGACGAGAGCCCGAGGTCGACGAGGATCTGGGCGCCGATGCCGTAGTCGCGCAGGTCGGCGGGAAGCCCGAGCTTGAGGTTGGCGTCGACGGTGTCGTAGCCCTCCTCCTGCAGCTTGTACGCCTTGAGCTTGTTCAGCAGGCCGATGCCGCGCCCCTCCTGGGCGAGGTAGAGCAGGACGCCGCGGCCCTCCTCCTCGATCATCGCGAGCGCCGACTCGAGCTGCTCGCCGCAGTCGCAGCGCAGCGAGTGGAAGACGTCGCCGGTGAGGCACTCGGAGTGCACGCGGACGAGGACGTCGCCGCCGGAGATGTCGCCCTTGACCATCGCGACGTGGTGCTTGCCGTCGACGAGGGCGCGGTAGCCGAAGACCTCGAACTCGCCGAACGAGGTCGGCATCTTCGTGCTCACGACGCGCTCGACGAGCTTGTCGTGGCGCCGCCGGTAGGCGATGAGGTCCGCGATGGTGATGAGCTTCAGCCCGTGCTTGGCGCAGTAGGCGCGCAGGTCGGGCACGCGGGCCATCGACCCGTCCTCGTTCATGATCTCGCAGATGACGCCGGCCGGCTGGCAGCCGGCGAGGCGGGCCAGGTCGACCGACGCCTCGGTGTGGCCGGTGCGCTCGAGGACGCCGCCGGCCCGGGCCTTCAGCGGGCTCACGTGGCCGGGGGTGACGATGTGGGAGCGGCCCTTGGACGGGTCGGCGGCGGTCTTGATCGTCACCGCGCGGTCGGCGGCGGAGATGCCGGTGGTCACGCCCTCGGCCGCCTCGATCGTCACGGTGAAGGGCGTCTCGAAGGCGGAGTCGTTCTTCGCCGCCTGCAGCTCGAGGCCGAGGTCCTCGCAGCGCTCGGGCGTCAGCGCGAGGCAGATCCAGCCGCGGGCATGGGTCGCCATGAAGTTCACGGCATCCGGGGTGATGTGCTCGGCGGCGATGACGAGGTCGCCCTCGTTCTCGCGGTCCTCGTCGTCGACGACGACGACGAACTTGCCGGCGGCGATGTCCTCGAGGGCCTCCTCGACCGTCGAGAAGCCCTCGTGGTGGGCGGCGGTGGGCTGGGCGGGGGTGCTCATCGAAGCTCCTCGGGGGTCATGCGGCGCCGGTCCCGGCCCGCAGCGCCGCGAGGTGCGGCGCCAGCATCTTCTCGGCGTACTTGGCCATGACGTCGACCTCCAGGTTGACGGGGGTGCCGGGCGCGGCGGCGCCGAGCGTCGTGCGCTCGAGCGTCTCCGGGATGAGCGACACGGCGAAGCTCTCGGCGTCGATCCGCGCGACGGTGAGCGAGACGCCGTCGACCGCGATGGAGCCCTTCTCGACGATGTAGCGCAGCAGTCCGCCGGTGTCCCCGTCGACCGCGACGGTGACGATCCGGGCGAAGCCGTCCTCCTCGACCGAGCGGATGGCGCCGAGGCCGTCGACGTGGCCCTGCACGATGTGGCCGCCGAGGCGCGCGTCGGCGCGCATCGCGAGCTCGAGGTTGACCGTGCGGCCGGCCTCCAGCGCGCCGAGCGACGAGCGGCGGAGCGTCTCGTGCATGACGTCGGCGGTGAACGTGTCGGCGCCGTCGGGCAGCACGACCGCGGTGAGGCAGACGCCGTTGACGGCGATCGAGTCGCCGTGGCCGAGCTCCCCCGCGAGGCGGGTGGAGACGGTCAGGCGGACGCCGTCGTCGGTCGCGTCGATGGCCTCGACGCGGCCCAGGTCCTCGACCAGACCGGTGAACACGGGTCCGTCACCACTCCTTCAGGCGGGCCTTGATGAGCACGTCGTCGGCGCTCCGCTCGCAGTCGAGGGTCAGGGCGCGCAGGGCGCCGGAGATCGTCTCCGAGCCCTCGCCCTCCAGGGGGTCGCGGGCGGCACGCCCGCCGAGCACGATCGGCGCGAGGAACAGGCGGATCTCGTCGATCTCCCCCGCGTCGAGGAAGGCGCCGGCGAGCCGGGGGCCACCCTCGAGGAGCAGCGAGCAGAGGTCGCGGTCGCCGAGCTGGTCCAGGGCGCTGCGCACCCGGGCGTGCTCGTGCTCGCCGGTGGCGACGATGACGTCGGCCCCGGCCATCTCGAGCCCGTCGGTCGCGGTGCGCGGGGCGGCACGGGAGACGACGACGGTCAGCGGCACCTCGGGCGCCATCTGGACGAGCCGGCTGTCGAGCGGCAGCCGCGCGGTCGAGTCGAAGACGACGCGGCGCGGCTGGCGCGTCACGCCGTCGATCCGGGCGGTGAGCTGGGGGTCGTCCGCGAGCGCCGTGCCGATCCCGACGACGACGGCGTCGACCGTGGAGCGCCACCGGTGCGCGAGCTCGCGCGACTGGGCCGAGGAGATCCACTTCGAGTCGCCCGTGCGGGTGGCGACCTTGCCGTCGAGCGTCATCGCCGACTTGAAGAGCACCCACGGGCGGCCGGTGCGCGCGTGCTTGCGGAAGGCCTGGTTCAGCAGGCGCGCCTGCGCGGCGAGCTCGCCCCCGGCGATGTCGACCGTCACGCCCTCGTCGCGGAGGATGCCGAGCCCGCGCCCGGCGGCCTTCTCGGTCGGGTCGTCCGACGCGACGACGACGCGGCTGATGCCCGCGCGCAGGATCGCGTCCGTGCAGGGCGGCGTCTTGCCCTCGTGGCAGCACGGCTCGAGCGAGACGTAGATCGTGGCGCCGCGCAGGTCGGCGTCCCCGCAGGCGGCGATCGCGTTGACCTCCGCGTGTGGGCCGCCGAAGACCTCGTGGTACCCCTCGCCGACGACGACACCGTCGCGCACGACGACGGCCCCGACGATCGGGTTCGGGTGGACGTGGCCGAGCCCCTGCTGGGCGAGCTCGATGGCCCGGGCGAGGTGCTCGTGGTCGGTGTCGGTGCGCTGCATCGGCTGGGGCAGCCAGTCTACGACCCCGGGGGCGACGCGACCGCGCCCCCATCGCCGCGACCGACGCCATGGCCCGGCGGGCCCGCGATGTTGCGAGCCCCTGGGCGAGCAACTCGCAAGGGTGAGCCGAGCCTCTGGGCGAGGCTCGCCCCGCTCAGCCCGCGCAGCGCCCGCCGTGGAGCCGGTAGACGGTCATCAGCGGCCCGGGGCGCGCGTAGGCGAGCGGGTAGTAGTCGAAGGACCAGTCGAAGTTGAAGCGCACGGGGCCCTTGCCCTTCGCGTAGGGCGAGTCGCGGTGCATGACCGTGCCGCGCCGCTCGAGCTCTGCGTAGTAGCGCAGCGCGTTCGGGACGACGTCCTTCTCGACCTCGGCGCGCCCCCGCTGGGTGGAGCCGGTGACGACCCAGCAGAAGCCCTTCGCCTCGTACAGGTCGATGAGCTCCGGGGTGAGGGACTTCTCGTAGTCCTCGATGTTCAGGATCCCGCCCGCGCCGGCGACGACCTGCCCGGTGACGGGGTCCTTGTTCTCGCGCGAGGTCGAGAACTTGTTCCAGCGGTTGCCGTTGCTCGCGCCGCCGGCGACCGGGTGGCCGATGTCCGCCGCCCAGGCGTCGGGGACGACGGGCTCGACGACGATCTTCGTCTTCGGCGGGATGTTCGCGACCATCCACTCGCGGGTCGTGTTCCGGGTGTCGGGTCGCGAGAGCACGATGCAGTTGTGGAGCGAGGCGACGATGCCCTGCCCGCAGACGAGGATCGCCGCGAGCGCGACGAACGTCGGCCGCAGCGCCGGGCGGCGCCTGCCCCCCGCGTCCGCGAGCTCGAGCATCGCGTAGGCCGCGAGCAGGCAGACCATGGGGAACACCGGCATGAGCCAGCGCCCGAAGAACCGCGTCTGGGACCCCATGAAGAGGAGGAAGAGCAGCGGCGCGGGGACGAGCACCCACACGAGGCGCTGCTCGTCGCGCCAGAGCCGCGCGATCGAGGCGAGCGCCGCGATCGCGGGGACGAACCCGAGGCCCCAGGTGAACGTCCACAGGTAGTACAGGACGCCGTTGTCCTCGGTGAGGCCGAGCTTGCCGATCGCGTCGTCGGCGACCGTCGTCTGATGGTTCAGCCCGTCCTTGAACTCAGCGAACGAGAGCAGCGCGTAGGGGTTCGCGATGAGGAAGGCGAGGACCGCGGCGCCGCCCGCGAGCGCGAGCCCGCGGAGGGCGGGGCGCCGGCCCCCGGCGGCGAGGAACTGGGCGGCGGTGGCCCCGAGCAGCGGCAGGATGACGATCCCGCCGGTGTACTTGAAGCCCGCGGCGAGGCCGAGCCCGGCCCCCGCGACGGCGTAGTCGCTCCAGCGGCCGAAGCGCAGGACCCCCGCCGCCCCGAAGAGCGAGAGGCACACCGGCGCGAGCGTCGGCACGTCGTTCAGCGCGAGATGCGAGTAGAAGACCGGCAGGAACGACACGCCGAAGAGCGCGGCGGCGAGGAGGCCGACCCGGCGGTCGAAGAGTCGGGTGCCGGCGAGGTACAGCAGCCACACCGCGAGCGTGCCCGCGAGGGCGGCGGTGACGCGGGCGACGACGAAGACCTCGGTCGGGTTCGCGGCGTACGTGCGCGCCACGCCGTCCCGCCCGCCGAACCAGATCGCGAAGACCCCGTGCAGGACGTACGTGTAGCCGGGCGGGTTGACGAAGTAGTGCGGGTTGTAGCCGTGGCCGAAGAGGCTGATCGCCTTCGGCACGAAGTGCGCGTTCTCGTCCGCGTTGAACGCGTACGGCAGCCCCTGCTTCACGCCCCAGATCCGCAGCAGGAACGTCGCGACGAGCACGCCGCCGATGGCGAGCGCCCAGCCCGAGGGGCGGCGGAGGACGCGGTCGCGCAGGGCGGTCACGGCGTCCGGATCCCGCTCAGCAGCTGGTGTAGATCGCGTAGGTGCCGTTGTAGGCAAGGCGTCGGAAGCCCGGGAGCGGGTTGTTGTTCAGCGTCGTGTCGCTCGTCTCGACGACGGCCTGGCGCAGGAGCGTCTGGCGGGTCGTGACGAGGAGCGCGAGGCCCTTGGCGGTGGCGTGATCGGAGTGGATGACCTTCCCGGCCTTGTCGACCGCGCCGGTGTCGGCGGGGCTGTGCTCGGGGTCGCTGCGCGCGAGCACGCGGTCCTCGGGGAGGTCCGCGATCCAGCGCACGTCGGGGATGAGCTTGTGGCTCGGGGTCGAGATCGGGCCGCACGACAGCGCGGCCTTCACCTTCGGGTCGTGGAGGAGGTCGACGAGCGCCGAGTGGGTGGCGCCGCGGAACCCGAGGTCGACGAACGGGCTCGCGTGGTTCTCCTTCACGCTCGTCTTCAGCCCGGTGCCGACGAGCAGCACGAGGCCGGCGACCATCCAGGCGGTGCGCACGCGGCCCGGGGTGAGCATCGTCCACCCCGCGATCGCGACGGCCGCGAAGAGCATCATCATCACCGCGGCGACGAGCAGGTAGCGGTCGATGACCGAGAGGCCCGCGACGCCGATCAAGAAGAACGTGCCGACGCCGACGACGAGGAGCGCGAGCGGCGGCCAGATGCGGCGCGGGACGCAGAGCAGCGCGAGGAGCAGGCCGGCGCCGCCGGTGTAGAAGACGGCCGAGGTCGAGAGGCTGCGCAGGAAGGTGAACGTCGCCCGCGGGATCTGGCTCGCGGGCCGGTTGCGGCCGAGGGAGTCGGCGAGGCTGCTCGTGTGCTGGAGCGAGAAGAGCGGCTTGCCGGTGACGGCGAAGTCGAGCGCGACCCAGACGACGGTGCCGAGGCCCATGAGGACGGTGAGCGCGACGACGCGGCGCCACGGGATGTCGTCGAGCCGCCGGCGCAGCGGCCAGAGCGCGTAGAGCCAGTAGAGGCCGGCGAGTAGCCATGCCTCGGGGCGCATGAGCGCGGCGCCGGTGAGCAGCAGCGGGACGCGGTAGCCGGTCCGGGGGCGCTCGAACTCGAGGACGGCGGCCCAGACGACGAACGCGAGGTACGTCACGTCGATGTAGCCGCGCAGCGCGAGGAACGGGAAGTCCAGGCGCGTGCACAGGATGACGGCGGCGACGACGCCGACCGCCGGGGTGAAGGCCGAGCGCCCGAGGCGGTACAGGCCCGCGACGAGGGCGAGAAACGACGCGAGCGCCGCGAAGAGCATGACGCGGCCGCCCGCCTGCCCGAGGAGCGCGAGGACCATCCCGAATCCGATCGACAGCGGGTGCTCGGTCGGGGCCCGGTAGGCCTGGAAGGAGGGCGTGTGGCCGTGGAGGAGCTCGCGGCCCCAGACGAGCGAGTACAGCGAGTCATACGTCGGGTACGTCGGATATATCAGCGTCAGGATGAGCGTCCCGACGCACAGCGCCGCGAAGAGCAGGGCCGGGATGGTCAGGCGCGACCGCCAGGACCCGGGGGCCGGCGGGTGGACCTCGGGGCCCTGCCGGCGCGGGGTGAGCGTCGCGTTCTCCATGAAGACGAGGTCCCAGACACCACTGCCGGACCGACGTCACGGGCGCAGCTCTGGGATACTGGCCCGGAGTGTACGGCACAGGTCCGCCGTCCCGCTCCTGCACCGGCCAGCCCCTCGCAGCGCTTCGATCCCCGCCCTGGCCGGCTCGCCCTTGCCATGAAGCTCATCATCCAGATCCCGTGTTTCAACGAGGAGGAGCAGCTGCCGGCGACGCTGGCGGACCTCCCCCGCGAGGTGGACGGCTTCGACGTCGTCGAGTGGCTCATCATCGACGACGGCTCCGTGGACCGGACGATCGAGGTCGCGCGTGAGGGCGGCGTCGACCACATCGTCAAGCTCACGAACAACAAGGGGCTTGCCGCGGGGTTCCAGGCCGGGCTCGACGCCTGCCTGAAGCTCGGGGCCGACGTCATCGTCAACACCGACGCCGACAACCAGTACTCGGCGCTCGACATCCCGGCGCTGACGGTCCCGATCCTCGCCGGCAAGGCCGACATGGTCGTCGGCGACCGCGAGACGGACAACATCGAGCACTTCTCGCCGCTGAAGAAGCGGCTGCAGAAGCTCGGCTCCTGGGTCGTCCGGCAGGCGTCCGACACCGAGGTCCCGGACACGACGTCCGGCTTCCGCGCGTACAACCGCGAGGCCGCGATCCAGATGGCGGTCGTGTCGAAGTACACGTACACGCTCGAGACGATCATCCAGGCCGGCAAGCTCCTCGTCGCGACCGACCACGTCCCGATCCGGACGAACCCGAAGACGCGCGAGTCCCGCCTCTTCCCGTCGATGGGCGCCTACGTGCGGCGCAACGCCGTCGCGATCTCGCGCATCTACGCGCAGTACGAGCCGCTGAAGGTCTTCTTCGCGCTCGCGCTCGCGCTCTTCGTCCTGGGGCTCGTCCCGTTCACGCGGTTCGTCGTCGCCTACGCGAACGGCGAGGGCAAGGGCCACGTCCAGTCGCTCATCTTCGGCGCGGTGCTCTTCAACTCCGCCGTCGTGCTCTTCGCGATCGGCATCCTCGGGGACCTGCTCGCGAGCCAGCGGATCATGTCCCAGCGCATCTTCGAGCGCGTGCGCCGGATCGAGCTCGAGCTCAACGTCCCGCCGTCCCACTACGAGCCGGGCGCCCGCCCCACCGGCCAGGAGCCGACGACCGGCGCCCACGCCGGCCGGCATCCCGCCCCCGGCTCCCCTGCCGTTCCCGCCGACGAGAAGGAGGCCGCCGTATGAGCCCTGATGTGACAGTCGACGAGACCGGTGTCGTCACCGGCAACACGTACGACAAGTACGGATCGAACAACCCCGTCGTCAAGAAGCTCATGGCGAACTTCGAGGGGACCCTCGCGGAGCTCTTCTCGCTGGCCGCCCCGAAGTCGCTGCTCGACGTCGGCTGCGGCGAGGGCGTCCTCATCCACGAGTGGGCCCAGCAGATCGCCCCCGCGCGGGTCGTCGGGCTCGACCTCGAGGAGGCGTCGATCCAGGCCGGCTGGGCGCAGCGCCAGGCGCCGAACCTCGAGTACCGGATCATGGACGTCTCGCAGAAGGGGCTTCCCTTCGCCGACGGCGAGTTCGAGGTCGCGACGGCGATCGAGGTGCTCGAGCACGTGCCCGACCCGGCCGACACGGTCGCGGAGATGGCACGCGTCGCGTCCAAGTGGCTGCTCGTGTCGGTCCCCCGCGAGCCGCTGTGGCGCGGGCTGAACCTCGCCCGCGGGGCGTACCTGAAGGAGCTCGGCAACACCCCGGGCCACATCAACCACTGGTCCAAGCGCTCCTTCGTCCAGCTGCTCTCGCAGCACGGCGAGGTCGTCCAGGCACGGTCGCCGTTCCCGTGGACGATGCTGCTCGTCCGCCTTGGCGGCTAGCGACGTCACGAGCCCCGTCGACCCCGTCGACGGGGACCCGGCGGGCGAGCAGAAGTCGTTCGCGAGCGGGGCGCGGATCCTCTCGATCGGGATCGCGTCCACCGGGCTGTTCACGTTCGCGTACTTCTCGGTCGCGAGCCACGTCCTCAGCGACAACGCCCTCGGTGGCGTCAACCTCCTGTGGACGATCCTCTTCATCACCATCTCGGTGATCTACCGGCCGGTCGAGCAGCTGCTGTCGCGCTCGATCGCGACGCGGCGCGCGCAGGGTCACGAGGCCGGGCACCCGCTGCGCGACGCCGCGCGGATCCAGGCGGCGTTCGCCGCGACGTTCGTCGTCGTCGCGTTCCTCTTCAAGGGGACGCTCATCGACGCGTTCGACGGTCGCGACGCGCTCTTCTGGGTCCTCGTCGTCGCGGCGCTCGCCTACGCGGCGTCGTACTTCGCCCGCGGGTACTTCGCCGGGCACCAGTGGTTCGCGCTGTACGGCGGGCTCGTGTTCTTCGAGGCGGTCGCGCGCTTCTGCTTCCCGGTCGCCGTCGCGGTCGGGATCGCGAGCGGGCAGACGGCGGTCGCGCTCGGGATCGCCGCGGCGCCGCTCGCGTCGCTGCTCGTCATCCCGATCGCGATCCGCCGCTACGGGACGGGCGCCCCCGACGGGACCCCGGGCACGCCGGTCGACCGCGCGGCCGGCGCGGCGCGCGAGGGCGCGACGTTCGCCGGCGCGGTCGCGGTCGTCCAGCTCGCCGAGCAGACGCTGCTGAACGCCGGGCCGCTGTTCGCACCCAAGGGGGCGATGTTCGCGGTCGTCTTCGGCGCCTTCCTCATCACCCGCTCGCCGCTGCAGCTCTTCCAGTCGATCCAGACCTCGCTCCTCCCCCACCTCGCGGGCCTCGAGGCGACCGAGGGCACGGCCGCCTTCGACAAGGCGATCCGGACGACGATCCTCGCGATCGCCGCGTTCGCGGGCGCGGTCGCGCTCGGCCTGCTCGCGATCGGGCCGTTCGCGATGGACATCCTCTACCCGACGGACGGCACCTACGGGCGCGTCGGCCTCGCCGTGATCGGCGTCGCGATGGGCCTGCACCTCTCCGCCGGCACGCTGAACCAGGCCGCCCTCGCGCGGGGCCAGGCGGCCCACGCCGCGATCGCCTGGGGCGCGTCCGCCGTCGTGTTCGTCGCCTGGATGGCCGCGGGCGTCGTGGACGATGCCCTCGTCCGCGCCGAGGTCGGCTACGCGGCTGCCACCGGCCTGCTCTGCGTCGCCCTCCTCGCGATCTACCGCGCCGGCACCCCGGCGGTCGCGCCCCCGCCCCTGCCGGACCCACCGCCCGCGCTGGGCTGATGCGCTGCTTCGGCGACGGCAACGAGCTCTACGAGCGCTACCACGACGAGGAGTGGGGCCGGCCGGTCGTCGACGAGCGGGGACTGTACGAGCGGCTCTGCCTCGAGTCCTTCCAGTCGGGTCTGTCGTGGCTCGTCATCCTGCGCAAGCGGCCGGGCTTCCGGGCCGCGTTCGCGGACTTCGACCCCGAGATCGTGGCGCGGTACGACGAGCGGGACGTCGAGCGCCTGCTGCAGGACGCGGGCATCGTGCGCAACCGGGCGAAGATCGAGGCGACGATCGCGAACGCCCGGGCGACGCTCGAGCTGCGGGACGGGCCACGGTCGCTGCCGGAGCTCGTATGGGCCTTCCGCCCGGACCGGCCGGACGACCACCCGGCGCCCGGCGTCCTCGGGGACATGCCGGCGAAGGTCCCCGAGTCCGCCGTGCTCGCCAAGGAGCTGAAGCGGCACGGCTTCCGCTTCCTCGGGCCGACGACGCTCTACGCGGGCATGCAGGCGTGCGGGCTCGTGAACGACCACCTCGCGGGCTGCCCGTCGCGGGCGGCCGCCGCGGCCGCGCAGGCGGCGGCGGTGCGGCCGGGCTGAGCGCCCGGCGCGGCCGTCAGCCGACGCGCTCGGGGGCGGTGTAGACGTTCACGCCGCCGCCGCGGGCGAAGCCGCACAGCGTGAGGCCGCGGTCGGCCGCGAGGCTGATCGCGAGCGACGTCGGGGCCCCGACCGCGACGAGGATGGGCGCGCCCGCGACCGCCGCCTTCTGGACGAGCTCGAAGGAGACGCGGCCGGAGACGCAGAGGATGAGCCCGTGGAGCGGCAGCGCCCCGGCGAGCAGGCGCGCGCCGATGACCTTGTCCATGGCGTTGTGCCGCCCGACGTCCTCCCGTGCGAGCAGCAGCGTCCCGTCGGCGCTGAACAGGCCGGTCGCGTGGAGGCCGCCGGTCGAGTCGAAGGCCGGCTGCGCGGCCCGGAGACGGTCGGGGAGCGACGCGAGCACCGCACGGGGGACGACGGGGCCCTCCGCCGCCTGCGGGGCACTCACCGCGACCTCCTCGAGCGCGCCCTTCCCGCACACCCCGCACGAGGACGTCGTGTAGAAGCGGCGGCTCGACGGCCGGCCGCGCAGGTCGGCGTCGACGACGACGATGTTGTTCGCGAGGTCGGGCGCGGGCCCGGCACCGCGGACGTCCCCCGGCCCGACGAGCCCCTCGCCGTGGAGGAAGCCGACCGCGAGCTCCTCGTCGTCGCCCGGCGTGCGCATCGTGATCGCGATCGCCTCCTCCCCCACGCGGATCTCGAGCGGCTCCTCGATCGCGACGCGGTCGTCGACGCCGTCGTGCGAGGCGGGGACGTGCAGGTGCGCGGCGTCGGCGGGCACGGTGGCGGCGGACCGGGCCTCAGGCGGACGGGCCGCCGGCCGCGAACAACGGCTCCTGCGTCCCGACGACGTCGACATCGAGCGCGCCGGCGATCTCGCGGGCGAGCCGCTCACGCGAGCGGGCCTCGACCCCGGCGATGAGCGCCGCGGCCCACTCCTCGTCGCTGACGACGCGACGGGCGAGCCCGAGCTCCTTCAGGACGAGGGCCGCGTCCACGTACGGCGCGAGCGCCTCCGCCCGGCGGCGGGCGGCGAGGTGCTGGGCCCCCGCGAGCGGCGTGCGGCCGGCGGTGCGGGCGAGGTGCAGCAGGTCCTCGGTGACGTGCGGGACGGCGCGGCGGGCGCACTTCTCCCACGGCGCCTCGGCCCCGCTGTCGAGCACGACCTGGCGCAGCGTCCGCCAGCCCGCGTGGCGCGCCTCGCAGCGCGCGACGAGGAAGAAGGCGAGCTCGCGGGCCACGAGGTCGGAGTCCGGCTCGTCCCCGCGGGTGTGGAGATGGCGGAGCGCGTCGCCGACCAGACGCCCGTCCCCCACCGCCCGGGCCAGTTGACGCGCGGTCCGTGCCGGCGTCTGACGTGTCTCGGGAACGAACTCGATGGCCTCAGTCTAGCCGGAAAGCCCGGCAATTCCGGGCGGACGCACCCGAGCGCGCGGACATCACTCGTACGCGAGGGCCTGGAGGACGTCGAGCTTCGCGGCGCGACGGGCGGGCAGGATCGCCGCGAGCACCCCCGCGAGGCCCGACGCGATGACGACGGCGACGAGCGTCCCGACGGGGAACGCGAGCGTGAAGTCGTTGATCGCCCGGGTCACGAGGATCGACAGCACGACGCCGATGACGACCCCGAGGATGCCGCCGATGAGCGCGGTGATGACGGCCTCCAGACGGATCATGCGCTTGACCTGGCGGCGCGAGGTCCCGATCGCCCGGAGCATCCCGAGCTCGCGCGTGCGCTCGGTGATCGAGAGCACGAGCGTGTTGACGATCCCGAACAGCGCGACGATGACCGTCAGGGCGAGCAGGGCGTAGATGAGCCCGAGCAGCTGGTTGATCTGGTCGCGCTGGCCCTGCTTGAACTGGGCGGCGGTCTGCGCCTTCACCTGCGGGTAGTCGGCCGTCAGGAGCGCGTCGATCTCGTGCTTGATCCCCTTGTCCTCGCGACCGCCGCGCAGGCCGACGAACGACACCTGGTCCTTCACGACGCCGAAGCGGTCGGCCAGGACGGCGTTCGGGACGACGAGCGACCCGACGAGCTTGCCCTTGTCCTTGTAGATGCCGTCGACGGTCAGCCGCAGCGGGCCCGAGCGCGGGGTCGCGAGCACGACCGGCGAGCCGAGCTTCAGGTGGTGGTCCTTCGCGTAGCCGGTCTCCACGAGGACGCCGGACGCGGGGAGCCGCCGGATCGCGCTCTGCGCGTCGGGCACCCCCTGGCGGACCTCGAGCTTGTAGACCGACTCGAACGTCGCGGGGTCCACGCCGGTGACGCTCTGCTTGCCCTTGATCCCCGTGACGCGGGTGGTGGCGGAGCGGACCCGGCTCACCGTCGTGACGCCGTCGACGCGGGCGACGGCGTTGCCCGCCTCGGGCGTGAACGCGCCGAAGCCGGCCTGGTTCTGGAGGATGATCTGGCCCCTCAGGCCGTTGTCGACCGCGTCGGCGATCGTCTTGTTCGCGCCCGCGGCGAAGATCGCGGCGAAGCAGACGAGCGCGACGCCGACCATGAGCGCGGCCGCCGTCGTCGCGGTGCGGCCCGGCTGCCGGACCGAGTTCTCGCGGGCCAGCCGGCCCGTGAGGCCGAAGAGCCGCTCGATGGGCGCCCCGACGACCGAGGCGATCGGGGCGACGAGCTTCGGGCTGAGCAGCGCGACGCCGACGAACAGCGCGGCGGCGCCCCCGCCGGTGAGGCTCAGCGCCGACGTCGTCCCCGAGACGACGAACAGACCGAGGACCATGAGCGCGACCCCCGCCGCGGAGAGGACGAGCGCCGCGGGGAAGGCGAGCCGCGAGGAGCGGGTCTCCGGCATCGCCACGCCCTCGCGCAGCGCGGCGACCGGCGGGACGCGGGTCGCGCGGATGGCCGGGACGAGCGAGGCGACGACGGTCACGAGCACCCCGACGACGAGCGACACGATGATCGTGCGCTGCTCGACGACGGTGCCGCTGGACGGCAGATCGATCCCGAAGCTCTTGAACAGCGCCCGCAGGCCGGACGCGACGAGGATGCCGGCCCCGAGACCGACGGCGGAGCCGATGACGCCGATCGTCAGGCCCTCCGCGAGGACGGAGCGCAGCACCTGCCGCCGGCTCGCGCCGAGCGTGCGCAGCAGCGCGAACTCCCGCGCCCGCTGGGCGACGGTGATCGAGAACGTGTTGAAGATGATGAAGGCGCCGACGAACAGCGAGATGCCGCCGAACGCGAGCAGCGCGGTGCTGAGGAACGAGAGCCCGCTCTCGATGTCGTCGGACTGGCTCTTGGCCTGCTGGCGGCCGGTGCGGACGACCGCCGCCTTCGGCGTGACCGCGCGGACGCGGGCGCGGAGCGCGGCGGCGCTGACGCCGGGGTCCGCCTCGACGTCGATCGCGTCGAAGCGACCGGCCTTGTCGGTCACGCGCTGGGCCTCGGGCAGCGTCATCGTCGCGAACGCGGCGCCGCCGAGCGAGGGCACCCCCGCGATCGTCGTCAGCCCGACCAGGCGGTACCGCTTGCGGGCGGCGACGCCCTGTACCGACACGAGCGAGCCGAGCTTGAAGTGCTCGCGGTCGGCGGTGCCCTTGTCGAGCGAGACCTCGTCGGCGGTCTGCGGGAAGCGCCCCTTGGCGACCGTCAGCGACTCGAACGTCGGGCCGTTCAGCGAGGCGACGAACATCGGCGCCCCCTGCGAGGAGACCGGCTTGCCGTCGCTGCCGAGGATCGTGCCGCTCTGGTCGTTGATCGACCCTTCGGCCGAGTGGACGCCGGGGATCGCGAGGATCCGCCGCAGCAGGCTCGCGTCGAGCGGGATCGGCGTGTCGCCGTCCTGCGTGAGGTCGTCGTTCGGCGTGACGACGACGTCGATCTTCGAGAGCGAAACCGCGAAGATCCGGTCGAAGGACCGGTTGATCGTGTCCGTGAACACGTACGTCCCGGCGATGAGCATGACGCCGAGCGCCACCGCGAGCGCGGTGAGCGCCAGACGGGTCTTGCGGGCCAGGAGCCCGCGGAGGGCGACCTTGCGCATGGGCCTAAGCCCCGGCCGCGTCCGCGCTCACGGTCCCCGCCGAATCCTCGGCGAGCAGGCCGTCCCGGAGGACGAGCAGGCGGTCGGCGACCTCCGCGGACTCGGCGTCGTGGGTGACCATGACGACGGTCTGGCCGAACTCGTCGACCGCGTGGCGCAGGAGCTGCAGGACCTCGGCGGACGTCTTGGAGTCCAGGTTGCCGGTGGGCTCGTCGGCGAACACGACGGCGGGCCGCGAGGCGAGCGCCCGCGCGACCGCGACGCGCTGCTGCTGGCCGCCGGAGAGCTCGGCCGGCCGGTGACGCAGGCGGTCGCGCAGCCCGATGGTGTCGACGAGCCGGTCGATCCACGCGCGGTCCGGCGTCCGGCCGGCGATCGACAGCGGCAGGAGGATGTTCTCCTCCGCCGTGAGTACCGGCAGGAGGTTGAAGGACTGGAAGATGAAGCCGAGCTTGTCGCGCCGCAGCTGCGTCAGGGCGCCGTCGTCGAGGCCGACGATCTCGGTCCCGTCGACGACGACCGAGCCCTCGGTCGGGCGGTCGAGGCCCGCGAGGATGTGCATGAGGGTCGACTTCCCGGAGCCCGACGGGCCCATGATCGCCGTGAACTGGCCGGGCGGGAAGGCGACGGTGACGCCGCGGAGCGCCTCGACGGCAGCCTCCCCGGTCCCGTAGCGGCGGGTGATGTCGGTCGCGGAGACGATCATGCGGCACAGCGTCGCACGCCGCCCCGCCATCGGGGATCGCCCCGAGGCGTCCCTACACCGTCCCTACCCCGCGGCGGCGGCCACGATCGCCCGGAACGCCTCGCCCGGGTCGTCGGTGCCGAAGACCGCAGAGCCCGCGACGAGCCAGTCGGCGCCCGCCTCGACGCACGCCGCGGCGGTCTTGACCGACACGCCGCCGTCGACCATGAGCGGGACGTCGGGGCCGACGAGCGCGCGCAGGCGGCGGATCTTGTCCGGCGAGGTCGGGATGAACGGCTGCCCGCCCCACCCCGGGTTCACCGTCATGCAGAGCGCCTGGTCGACCGCGACCTCCTCGAAGACCGTCAGCGGCGTCGCCGGGCAGACGGCGAGGCCGGCACGGCAGCCGCCCTCGCGGACCGCGTCGAGCGCGTAGAGGACGTGCGGCGTCGCCTCGGCGTGGATCGTGATCCCGGTCGCGCCGGCGCTCGCAAAGTCGGCGACGTGCTTCTCGGGCCGCTCGATCATGAGGTGCACGTCGAGGTCGATGTCGGGGCCGACGTGCTCGCGCAGGGCCGAGACGATGATCGGGCCGATCGTGATCGGCGGGACGAAGTGCCCGTCCATGACGTCGACGTGGATGATGTGCGCGCCGGCGGCGATGACCTCGTCGACGTGGGCGCCGAGCCGGGCGAAGTCGGCGGAGAGGATCGACGGGGCGACGTGACGGGCGGGCATGCGGGACCTCGGGGCAGGCGGACGGCAGGACGGCGGCGGGTCCGGAGCCTGCCAGAACCGGCGGCGGGACGCGGTCCCGGCGGCGGGCGGTCAGACCTCGGTGAGCATCAGCGCGCCGCAGTGGTTGCAGCGCATGTCCGCCGTCGAGGACATGCGGACGATCGTCCCGTGCTCACCGCAGTCGGGGCAGACCGAGAGCAGCTCGAAGCGGTGCAGGCAGTAGACGCACCGATAGCGCCCGGGGAGCGTCGACGGCCGCAGCCACGGCTCCTTGCACGCCGGGCACGACGGCCCGAGGTTGACGGACGACTCCACGGCCCCGAGTCTAGATGGTTCGTTCCACGGATCGGTCAGGCGTAGTAGGCAGTGAGGTTGCGTGGTGGGCGGCCGAGGCGTTCGTTGAGAGCGATCGCGGCGGTGAGAGCGAGGAACTTGGCGGCCAGGCGGGTGCGGAGCGTGTGGAGCTCGCGGGCGCGGTGGTCCTCGAGGTTGAGCATGTCTTTGCATGTCCAGAAGATCGATTCCACGCATTGCCGGATCGGGGCCAGGTGCGGCTCTTTGCCGGCCTCGTCCTTGCGTCGGGGGCGGACGATCGTGGCGCCGAGCGCGGAGGCTTGGGCGTGGAAGTCGCGGCCGGAGTAGCCCTTGTCGCCGATGACGGTGACCGGGCCGTTGCGGTGGCAGCGGGCGAGCATGTCCAGCGCGACGTCTCGTTCGCCCGTTTTCGGGGAGGTCAGGGCAAGGGCGCGTGGAGTGCCGTCGGTCGCGAACAGGCCGTGCAGGCGGAAGCCCCAGAAGAAGCGGGAATGGCTGGCGCAGTAGCCGTACTCCGCGGCGTTGCCCAGGGCGCTGCGGCGCGTCGTTTCGACCGAGCGACCGCATTCGACCGGTGTGCTGTCGACCACGAGCAGGTCGTCGTCAAAGCCGTTGGTGTGGCGGGCGAACTCGAGGATCAGCGCTTCGATTTTGTCCGACAGGCGCTGGCGGCGTTTGACGAAACCCGGGCGCTTGGGCAGTCGCGGGAACAGGTGCCCCAAGCGATGCGGTGCCATCGCCCAGAACTGCTCGTCAGAGCTGATCCGCAGTACCTGCTGAGCCACGCTCAACGTGACGACCTCCGCGTCGGTCAAGATCCGTTTGGCGTTCTTGCCCTTCGCAGGCAGGAGATCGTCGCAGGTGCAGTAAACAGCGATCAGCAGCAGGTCGAGGTCGGCGTCCATCGAGGCCCCCAGGGTCGGCGTTGGCGAGATAGCACCGCCGACTTCGACCTGCCTGCTTATGTCACCTGCCTACCCGACTCCTCCGCCCCCGCCGTGGAACGAACCATCTAGGCGGCGGGCTGGCCGGATCGTGTGGCTCCCGTCACCCGGGCGACCGAGAAGCCGTCCGTGCCGTCGACGTGCGGCAGCGTGCGGAAGCGGTCCTCGGACGCCAGGCGGTCCTCCGCGGCCGAGATGGTGCACGTCGCGTAGACGAGCGTGCCGCCCGGGGCGAGCGCGGCCTGCGCGGCCGCGAGGATCCGGTCCTGCACCACGACGAGGCCGGCGATCGCGTCCGGGGTGACCTTCCAGCGCAGGTCCGGGTGGGTCCGCAGGGTGCCGAGGCCCGAGCACGGCGGGTCGACGAGGACGCGGTCGAACGGCCGGCCTGAGGTGAACGTCCGCGCGTCCGCCTGCACGACGGTCACGTTCGTCGCGTGCATCCGGCGGCAGGCGGCGGTGAGCGCGCGGGCGCGGCCGGGGTGACGCTCGACCGCGACGACCTCCCCCTCGGCCCGCATGAGCGCCGCGAGGTGGGTCGTCTTGCCGCCGGGGGCGGCGCAGAGGTCCAGGACGCGCTCGCCGGGCTGCGGGTCGAGGAACGGCGCGACCATCTGGGCCGCGCGCGACTGCGGGGTGATGACGCCGGCGCGGAAGAGCGGTGAGCCGGCGACGTCGAAGGGCCCCTCGACGACGAGCGCGTCGCCCTCACGGCGGCCGGGCGGGAGCGCGGCCTCGTCGACGTCGGCGAGGGTGTTGATGCGCAGGGCGAGCTCCGCGGGCTCGTTGTCGGCGGCGAGCAGGGCGCGGGTCGCGTCGGCGCCGAGCTCCTTCCACCAGAGCGTCACGAGCCACTGCGGGTGCGAGTGGCGGACGGCGGCGCCCGCGATCGTCTCGTCGCCGGGCAGCTCGATGCCCTCGCGCTGCAGGCGGCGCAGGACGGCGTTGACGAGCTTGTAGCCGTAGCTCGGCTTCGCGAGCTCGACGGCCTGGTCGACGGAGGCGTGGTCGGCCGTCCCGAGGAAGAGCTGCTCGTAGATGCCGAGGTGCAGGGCGGCCCGGACGGGGGGCTCGAGCTTCTTGCCCGGCGCGAGGCGGGCGATGACCCAGTCGAGCGTGCCGCGGCGCTGGACCGCGCCGAACGCGAGCTGCTTGGCGAGGGCGCGGTCGCGGGGCTCGAGGCCCTCGGCCTCGGTCATCAGCGCGCGGTCGGCGTAGGCGTCCTGCTCGAGGACGCGGCGGACGACGGTCCACGCGGCGCGGCGGGCGGGGCTCACCGCGGCGCCGCGCTCCGGCAGGCGGGCCGCGGGGGGACGCGCGGCGGGGCGGGCGCCGGGGCCGGGCCCTCGCCGAGGGGCGGACGGGCTCATCGGGCGGAAAGGTGGCCGCGCACGTAGGACGCGGCGTCCATCGGCTTGCCGCCGGGCGGCTGGACGCGGAGGAGCTCGAGGTCCCCGTAGAGCAGGCGGGTGCCGTCGGCGTGGAGGGTCGCCGCCGGGCCGCCGGTGCCGGGGTCGAGGGCGCGCGCCTCGATGACGCCGAGCATCGCGCCGCCCTCCTCGCCGAGCGCGATCCGCGCGCCGATGTGCGGCTGCAGGGCGCGGACGGTTCGCGCCATCGCGGCGGCGCCGGCGGCCGGGTCGAGCGTGCGGTCGGCGGCCGTGATCTTCTCCGCGTAGGTCACGCGGTCCTCCGGCTGCTCGGCGTACGGCAGGCCGGGGTGCGCGTCGAGGGCCTGGACGAGCAGCTCGGCGCCGACGCGCTCCAGGCGCTCCGAGAGCGTCCCGAAGGTGTCGCCGGGCGCGATCGGCTCGGTCCGGACGAGCCCGACGGGACCGCTGTCGAGCCCGGCGGTGAGCTGCATGATCGCGACGCCGGTCTCGGCGTCCCCCGCCATGATCGCCCGCTCGATCGGGGCCGCGCCGCGCCACCGGGGCAGCAGCGACGGGTGGACGTTGAGGATCTCATGGGCGTCGAGGAGGTCCTGCCGGACGAGGGCGCCGAATGCGCAGACGATGAGCACGCCGGGGGCGGCGGCCGCGATCCGCTCGCGGGCCTCGGGGGCGTTGACGTCCTCCGGCTGGAAGAGGTCGAGGCCGAGCTGCGCGGCGGTCGTCGCGACCGGCGGCGGGCTGAGCCTGCGGCCGCGGCCGGCGGGGCGGTCGGGCCTGGTGACGACGAGCTGCGGGCGGTGCGGCCCGGCGGCGAGGTGCTCGAGGATCGCGGCGGCGAAGGGCGAGGTCCCGAGGTAGACGGTCCTCACGGGCTAGGGATGTTCATCGTCGGCCAGCGCCTCGCGGAGGGCCCGCATGGCCTCCTTGCGCTGGCCGCGCGGCGTCCGGTCGAGGATGAGGACGCCGTCGAGGTGGTCGAGCTCGTGCTGGATGACCCGCGCCTCCAGGCCGCTCGCCTCGATCGACAGGGGCTCGCCCCACTCGTCCTGCGCGGACACCCGGACGTGCACCGGGCGCTCGACGTCGACGTGGATGGCGGGCAGGCTCAGGCACCCCTCCTCGAGCCATTCCTCGTCCTTGGAGGACCACTCGATGACGGGGTTGACGAGGACGTTCAGCGGCGCGCCCTGCACGACGCGGTAGACGAAGAGGCGCTGCAGCAGGCCGACCTGCGTCGCGGCGAGGCCGACGCCGAGCGCGTCGTCCATCAGCTGGCCCATCGCCTCGGTCTGGGTGCGGAGGGCGTCGTCGAAGCGGGACACCTCGAGCGCCCGCGTCTTCAGGACCGGGTCGCCCCACTTGCGCACGCGCTTGAGCGCCTCCCGGCGGCGCGCCATGACCTCGGGGTCGGGCGCGGGCGGCGGGGAGACCTCGATGTCGGCGGGGTCGAGCTCCTGCAGTTCCTGGTCGGCCATTGCACCTTCCAGGGTACCGGCGGGACGCCCGCGCCACCGTCCCGTGACGGGCTACTGGGGGTCGACGTCGACGCTCAGCGCCACGCCGCGGTGCTCGCGCCCGCCGGCGACGCCGTCGACGACCCCGCGGACGAGCGCGATCGCCGCCGTCCGGTCGGACGCCTTGACGACGAGCTGGGCCCGCTCGCGACCGCGCAGGCGGAAGAGCCGCGCCGGCCCGAGGATCTGCGCGCCGGCGCCGGAGTCCGGCTCCCCCTCGCGCAGGCCGGTCGCGATCGTCGTCGCCGTCCTGAGCGCCGCGCCGGGCGCCTCCGCGCCGCAGACGACGCGGATGAGCGTCGCGAACGGCGGGTAGCGCAGCGCGCGCCGGCGGCCGAGCTCCGCGCGGAGGAAGCCGTCGCTGTCGTGCTGCGCCGCGAAGCGCAGCGACTCGGCCTCGGGATCGAGCGTCTGCACGAGGACGCGGCCGCCGGCGTGTCCGCGCCCGGCGCGCCCGGCGAGCTGCGTCACGAGCGCGAACGTCCGCTCCTCCGCCCGGAAGTCGGGGAAGCGCAGCGTGCTGTCGGCGTCGACGACGACGCCGAGGTCGACGTCGGGGAAGTCGTGGCCCTTGGCGACCATCTGCGTGCCGACGAGGATGCCGCGCTCGGCGCGCCCGAAGGCGGCGAGCACCTGCGCGCCGCGCCCGACGTCCGCGTCGAGGCGGAAGACCGGGACCCCGGCCTGGGCGAGGTCGTCGGCCAGGCGCTCGGTGCCCGTGCCGTGGCGGGCGATCGAGACGCCGCCGCACGTCGGGCAGCGCCGCGGGACGGGCTCGCGGTGGCCGCAGTGGTGGCAGGCCATCTCGCGCTGGGCGGCGTGGAGGACGAGCGTCACGTCGCACTGCGGGCACTCCCACGCGTGCCCGCAGGTCTGGCAGTTGAGGAAGTTCGACCAGCCGCGCCGGTTGAGGAGGACGATCGCTTTGCGCGCCCCCATGAGCGCCGCGTGCGTGTCCGGGTGCAGGGCGTTCGGGGCCGAGCGCATGTCGACGATGCGCACCGGCGGCATCCCCTGGCCGTCGACGCGCTCGGCGAGCTGCAGCCGCGGGATCGCGTTGATCGACTCGGGCCGCGGGGTCGCGGAGCCAACGACGAGGACCGCCCCGGCGGCCGCCGCCCGCTGCGCGGCGACGCCCCGGGCGTCGTAGCGCGGGTCGCCCTCGTGCTTATAGGAGCTGTCGTGCTCCTCGTCGACGATGACGAGCCCGAGGTCGCGCAGCGGGGCGAAGACGGCGCTGCGCGGACCGACGCACACCCGCGCCTCGCCGCGGTGCAGGCGCATCCACTCGTCGAGGCGCTCGCCGGCCGAGAGCTGCGAGTGCAGGACGGCGACCGTGTCCCCGAACCGCTCGGCGAAGCGCGCGACGATCTGCGGCGTCAGGCCGATCTCGGGGACGAGGACGAGGACCGACCGGCCCGCGGCGAGCGTCCGCTCGGCGGCCTGGAGGTAGACCTCGGTCTTGCCGCTCCCCGTGACGCCGTGCAGCAGCAGCTGCTCGCCGGGTCCCGCGGCGGTGAGGCGGTCGATGGCGGCCTGCTGGGCGACGGTCGGCCGCGGGCGCTCGCGGACCGCGCCGACGGAGACCTGCAGCGGGACCCGGCGCACGACGCGCGGGACGATCGCGACGAGGCCCCGGCCCTCGAGGCGGCGGAGCGCCGCCGTGTCCCCGCCCGTGAAGCGGGGCAGCGAGTCGAGCAGCGCGCGCTGGGCGCCCGTCAGGCGGACCTCGGGGTCCCGCGCCGCGTCCGTCGCCTCCGCGTACAGGGCGGTCTTCGCACGCGCGCCGCCGGGCGGGAGCATGAGCTGGAGCGCCCGGGCGGGGGTCGAGCAGTACTCGTCGGCGATCCAGAACGCGAGGTCGACGAGCTCCGGCGGTAGCGCCGGCTCGACGACCTTGCGCACGTCCACGACGTCGTGCTCGCTGTCGTCCGCCAGGCCCGTGACGACCGCGGGGACGTCCCGGTGGCCGAACGGGACGACGAGCCGCGTCCCTACGACCGCCCCCTCGGGCGCGCGGTAGTCGAACGGCCCACGCAGCGCGCGAGCCGTCGTCAGCGGCTCGACCTTCACCACGCGGGACACGGGGGCGAGGATAATGGCCGCCATGGACCTCCACCCCGGCGAGCAGATCCTCTTCGCGGGCCGTCCGTCGTGGCGGTCGATCCTCGGCTTCTACGTCCTCGGCTTCCTCGGGGCGATCGTCGTCGGCGCGATCGTCAAGGCCGTCGACAAGACCGGCAGCGGCGTCCTCGCGTTCCTCGTGATCTTCGCGCTCGTCCTCCTCGTCGGCTTCCTCAAGCGCATCGGGACGACCTACACGATCACGAGCGAGCGGCTGCACATCCGCCGCGGCCTGCTCTCCCGCTCCGTCCAGCAGACGAAGCTCGAGCGCGTGCAGAACGTCAACACCGACCAGTCACTCCTCGAGCGCATCCTCCAGATCGGCACCGTCGACTTCGACACCGCGGGCACCGACGACTCGGACTTCACCTTCTCCGGCGTCGCGAACCCCGACGAGGTCGTGGCGGCGGTGGACCGGGCGCAGCGGCTGGACCCACCGGCGGCCTCGTAGGGCTGCCGCCTTCGCGGTGACGGGCGCCGACGTCCCCGGCGGCCGGGACGGCGGAGTCGGAGGCCGCCGGGCGTCCGCGGCGCGCTGCCCGCGAACGGGAATGCAGCCACTGTCGCTGAGCGACAGTGCCTGCATTGTCGTTGTCCCCGGCATCCGCAATCCGCGGTAGACGCACGAAGGGCCGCCCGCGCAACGCGGACGGCCCCTCGGCGCGGCAACAGCTTGTGAGGAGGCCTACAGCCCCGCAGCCGCCCGCAGCGCGTCGGCCTTGCCGGTCTTCTCCCACTCGAAATCGTCGTCCTCACGGCCGAAGTGGCCGTAGGCGGCGGTCTTCTTGTAGATCGGCCGGTGGAGCTTGAGCTCCTCGCGGAACGAGCCGGGCCGCAGGTCGAAGTGCGTGTCGACGAGCTCGGCGATCTTCGCGCGGCTGACCTTCTCGGTGCCGAACGTCTCGACCATGACGGAGACCGGGTGCGCGACGCCGATGGCGTAGGCGACCTGGACCTCGGCGCGGTCGGCGAGGCCGGCGGCGACGATGTTCTTCGCGACCCAGCGCGCGGCGTAGGCGGCCGAGCGGTCGACCTTCGACGGATCCTTGCCCGAGAAGGCGCCGCCACCGTGGCGGGCCATGCCGCCGTAGGTGTCGACGATGATCTTGCGGCCGGTCAGGCCGCAGTCGCCGACCGGGCCGCCGATGACGAAGACGCCCGTCGGGTTGACGAGGTAGTTCGCGTTCGTCCTGAGCTTGGCCTCGTCGTACATGTCGGCCGGGATGACCTTCGTGACGACCTCGTTCCAGAGGTCCTCGCGGATCGTCTTCTGCGTCGTGTCCTCGCCGTGCTGCGTGGAGATGAGGACCTTGACGACCTCGACGGGCTTGCCGTCGACGTAGCGGACGGTGACCTGGGTCTTGCCGTCGGGGCGCAGGTAGGGCAGCGTCCCGTCCTTGCGGACCGCCGACAGGCGGGCGGCGAGCTTATGCGCCAGCGAGATCGGGAGCGGCATGAGCTCGGGCGTCTCGTTGGAGGCGTACCCGAACATCATCCCCTGGTCGCCCGCGCCGGCGATGTCGAGCTCGTCGGTGCCGCCCTCGGAGCGGACCTCATGGGCCTTGTCGACGCCCTGCGCGATGTCCGGCGACTGCTTGTCGATGGTCGTGATGACCGCGACGGCCTTGCCGTCGAAGCCGTACTCGCCCTTGTCGTAACCGATCTCGCAGACCGTGTCGCGCACGAGCTGCGGGATGTCGATCCACGCGTCGGTCGTGATCTCACCGGACACGACGACGAGGCCGGTGTTGACCAGCGTCTCGCAGGCGACCCGGGCGTACGGCTCCTCGGCCAGGATGGCGTCGAGGATCGTGTCCGAGATCTGGTCGGCGATCTTGTCCGGGTGACCCTCGGTCACGGACTCGGAGGTGAACAGGTACTCGTTATCGGCGAACTGAGCCATCGGGGCCCTTTCAAATCGGACGCTACGTGCACGGAAACCGAGCCCCCAGGGCGAGGTTTCCGCTGGTTCATGGCAAGGAGAGGAAAAGCTCCAGGGTGGATTCGTCTCCGGCGGAGGACGAGCGGACCCCGACAGACCGGAGCCGCTGGAGGTCGCGTTGGACCGCCACGTAGGCCCTGCTGTCGTTCAGCCCCGTCTGCTCGCCCAGCCGTAGGAGCTGGTTGAAGTCGAGGAAGCCTAGCGATGTGACCGGTCCGGAGACCTCTCCCACCGCCCCGCGCCACGCCACGGTGTCCGTCAGGCGGCGTGTGCGGTCTCGGACGGCGGCGATGCCGGAGGAGCGGGTCGACACCACGACGAGCCCCCGCACGACCGCGTAGTCGATCTCGATCCCGGCGCCCGGGCGCAGGCGAAAGCCGTCGCCGACGACCTTCCACTCGGGCACCGGTCCGCCGGTCGGGGCGAGCAGGCGCGCGATCTTCGGCCGCGCGGCCGCGAGCGTCTTCGCCGCGGCGGCCGGGTCCGCCGGCCGGGTGATGAGCGACAGCACCGGCGCGGGGGTCGCCGCGGTGACGGTCACCGCGACCTGCCCCGCGAAGACGCCCGCCAGCGGCGCGAGGTCGGCGCCGGCCCGCGCGAGCAGCGGCGCGAGGCCCGCGGCGCCCGCCCCGGCGATGCCGAGCAGCCGCGTCGCGGCGCCGGGCAGCCCCTGGACGGCGAGCATCCCGAAGGCGCTCGCGGGGACCGCGTCCTGGATCGTCGGGGTGAAGGACGTGAAGGCCCCCGCCGCCGCCGAGGACGCCGAGCGGAGCGTCCGCAGCTCGACCTTCGCGCCGTGCGCGCCCGCGGCCGTCACCGCGAGCGCCGTCGCGACGAGCCCCGGCTGGTCGAGCAGCGTGCCGGCGGCGCCGAGCAGGCCGCCCTGCGGCGCGAGCAGGCGCTCCACGCCGGCCTTCGACGCCCAGGCGTCGGCCACGCGGTCCTTCGGCAGCTCGGCGAGCGTGCGCCGGTAGCCCGCGACGTCCGCCAGCGCACGGCCCTTCCCGGCGGCGAGCCGCTTCGCGATCGGGAGCGTCTGCGCCTGCCCGATGACGAGGAAGCGGCCGAGCTTCGTCGTCTGCACCCCGCCGCACGTGCGGTCGGGCGCCTTCGCGTCCGATCCGGTGTCGACGTAGACGAGCGAGCCCGCGGTGCCGCCGCCGGTGTCGACGAGGGCGAGCGCCGCCTCGTGGCCGTCGCGCAGCGCCGAGGCCGGGAGCGGGCAGCCGGGCGCCGACAGCCGCCGGATGATGCTGCGGCGCTCGCGCTCGAAGCCCGGGAAGGCCTTTGCGAGCCGCGCGGCGTCGGCCGTGCCGGAGCGGCCGGTGTCGGTCGAGAGGTGCAGGTAGACGAGCGCGTCCGCCGGCACCAGGCGGGTCGCGAGCGCAGCCGGCGGCCCGCCGGCGCCCGTCGACCCACCCCCACGGAGGAGCAGGACGGCGAGGAGGACGAGCACCGCGAGCGCCGCCGCCGCAGCGGCGAGGCGCCGGGGCTCACTCGTCCAGGTCGTCATCGCCCGAGTCGTCGTGACCGTCCTCGTCCTCCCACTCGACGAGGAAGCCGACGTCGGCCGACTCCTCGAAGGTCTCCTCCTGCACGCCCTTCAGGCGGTCAGCGCGATGGTCGCCGCCCGGCGCGCGGCGCCCCGACCCGCGCTCGTTGAAGTCGATGATGACCGGCACGCCGTCCAGGCCGTAGCGGGCGCGCAGCCGGTTCTCGACGAAGTAGGCGTAGTCGCGCGTCACCCGGCCCCGCGAGTTGACCTGGATCGCGAAGCGAGGCGGGCGCTCGCCGATCTGGGCCATGTAGATGAGCTTCAGGCGGTGGCCCTGCTTCGCCGGCGGCTGCTTCGTCTGCGTCGTCTCGGCGAGGAAGCGGTTGAGCTCGGGCGTCGGGATGCGGCCGGTCATGCGGTCGCCGAGGACGATCGCCTCCTGCAGCACCCGGGCGACGTTGCGGCCGGTCAGCGCGCTCGCGGTGAGGACCTTCGGGCGCAGGCGGAGCTTGCGCGTCGCCTTGGCCCGCTCGTGGATGAGGTCCTCCTCCGTGAGGCCGAACTCGTCCCACTTGTTCAGGACGAGCGCGGTCGCGCACCCCTCCTGCATCGCGAGCTCGGCGATCCGCAGGTCCTGCGCGGTGATGCCGTCCTCGGCGGAGCAGATGACGAGGGCGACGTCGGCGCGCTCGACGGCCCGCTGGGAGCGCAGCGTCGTGAAGTACTCGACCGACTCCTGGACCTTCGCCTGGCGGCGCATGCCGGCGGTGTCGACGATGACGAGCTTGCGGCCCTCGAACTCGAACGGCAGGTCGATCGTGTCGCGCGTCGTCCCGGCGACGTCGGAGACGATCACGCGCTCGGAGCCGAGCCACTGGTTGACGAGCGTGGACTTGCCGACGTTCGGGCGGCCGATGAGCGCGAGGCGGACGATGTCCTCGTCCGGGGCCTCGTCGTCCTCGGGCAGCAGCTCGGTGAGCCGGTCCAGCAGGTCGCCGGTGCCGAGGCCCTGCGCGGCGCTGACGGCGACGGGCTCCCCCATCCCGAGCGCCCAGAACTCCCCGGTCGACGGGATGTCCTGCGCGGAGTCGATCTTGTTGACGGCGAGGACGACGGGCAGCTTGGAGCGCCGCAGCAGGTCGGCCATCTCCTCGTCCCCGGGCCGGATGCCCGCCCGCGCGTCGACGACGAGCATCGCGACCTGCGCGTCGGCGATCGCCGCCTGCGCCTGCTCGCGGATCGAGCCCGAGATCGGGTCCTCGTCCTGGAAGTCCATGCCACCGGTGTCGATGAGCGTGAAGCGGCGCCCGTTCCACTCGCACATGACCTCCTTGCGGTCCCGCGTGATGCCGGCGCGCTCGTGGACGACGGCCTCGCGGGTCTGCGTCAGGCGGTTGACGAGCGAGGACTTGCCGACGTTCGGGTAGCCGACGACCGCGACCTTCATCGGACCGCCCCCACGAGGCCGACGATGCGCGCGACGACCTCGTCGATCGCGAGGCCCGTCGTGTCGACCTCGACGGCGTCGTCGGCGGGCTTCATCGGGGACGTCTCGCGGCTCGCGTCGCGCTCGTCCCGCTCGGTCAGCTCCTGCACCGGGATCTCGCGGCGCCGGGCGCGCTCCTCCGCGGACGCCGTGAGCCACACCTTCACCTCGGCGTCCGGGGCGACGACGGTGCCGATGTCGCGCCCCTCGGCGACGAAGTCGCCGGTGGCGATGATGCGGCGCTGCGCGGTGACGAGCGCCTCGCGGACGGCCGGGTCGGTCGCGATGCGCGAGGCGACCTGGCCGGCCTCGGGCGTGCGGATCGTGTCGCTGACGTCCTCGCCGTCGAGCAGCACGCGCTCCCCGTCGAAGCGGATGTCGAGCGTCGCGGCGTCGACGTCGGGGTCGACCGCCGCGCGCAGCCCGACGCACCGGTACATGGCACCGGTGTCGAGATAGGTGAAACCGAGGGCCTCGGCCACCGCGCGGGCGACCGTGGACTTCCCGGCCCCGGCGGGTCCGTCGAGGGCTACGAGCATCTGAACTCGTTGATGATGGCACGGCGGTGCCGTGCGCCCGCCTGCGGTCCGCACTCAGGAGGACGGCAGCAGCGCGGCCATGTCGTCGGCGAAGCCGGGGTAGCTCACGTCGGCGGCGTCCATTCCGACGACCTCGACGCCCTCCTTCGACGCCATGCCGGCGACCGCGCCGAGCATCGCGAGCCGGTGGTCGCCGTGCGAGTGGATCGTGCCACCGCGCAACCCGCCGGTGCCGGTGACGACGAAGCCGTCGTCGGTCGCCTCGAGCTGCCCGCCGAGCGCGTTCAGGCCGTCCACGACGGTCTGGATGCGGTCGGACTCCTTGACCTTCAGCTCGGCCGCGCCGCGGACGACGGTCTCCCCCTCGGCGAAGCACGCCAGCAGCGCGACGAGCGGCAGCTCGTCGATCGCCAGCGGCACCTCCCACGGCTCGACGGTCGTCCCGACGAGCGGGCCGGCGGTGACGTCGAGGTCGCCGATCGGCTCACCGGCCGTGAGCGGCGCGCCGTGCTCCTCGAGGTCCCCGATGATGATGGCGCCCATGCGCTGCGCGATCCGGACGAAGCCGGTGCGCGTCCAGTTCGTGTTGACGCCGCGCAGCAGCAGCCGCGACTTCGGGACGAGGATGCCCGCCGCCATCGCGAAGGCGGCGCTGGACAGGTCGGCGGGGACGACGATCTCCTCGCCGAGGACGAGCTCGTCCTGGTTGAGGACGGTGACCGCGCCGTCGGCCCGGTGTACGGGGACGCCGGCCGACAGGAGCATGCGCTCGGTGTGGTCGCGCGAGGGCTCGGGCTCGCGGACGGTCGTCTCGCCGTTCGCCGTCAGCGCGGCGATGAGGATGCACGACTTCACCTGGGCGCTCGCCACCGGCAGCGTGTAGTCGATGCCGGTCATGCGCCCGCCGTGGACGATGAAGGGCGGGAAGCGCTCGTCGGTCGCCTCGATGTGGACGCCCATCCGGCGCAGCGGGACGGCGATCCGGTCGACCGGGCGCTTCCGGATCGACGCGTCGCCGTCGAGCGTGTAGGCGCGCCCCTCCTGGGCGGCGAGCCAGCCCGGCAGCAGGCGCATGAGCGTGCCGGCGTTGCCGACGTCGATCGTGCCCTCGGCCGGCGCCGCCTCGCGCAGGCCGGTCCCCCGGATGACCATGTGGTCCGGCTGGGTGTCGATGAGCGCGCCGAGCTGCCGCATCGCGGCGAGCGTCGAGTTCGTGTCGGCGGCGTCGAGGTAGTTGCGGACGCGGACGGGCTCGGAGGCCATCGTCCCGAGGAGCGCCGCCCGGTGGCTGATGGACTTGTCGGCGGGCGGCGTGAGCTCGCCGCGGAGCCGGCGGACGGGGTCGAAGCGGACGGTGGTGGGCGTCATGTGACGGGAAGGTCCTTCGCGGTGATGAGCTGACGAGCGCGTTCGGCGTCGGCCGCCGCGACCCAGAGGCCGACCTCGCCGGTCTGCCGGTCCGGGGACGGCGCGAGCGACATGTCGGAGATGTTGATGCCGGCGTGACCCAGGGTGAGCGCCAGGTCGGCGACCACCCCGGGGACGTTCGGGACGGAGACGCGGAGCTCCTGCTGGGGCCCGCCGTCGAAGCCGACCTCGAGCAGCGCGCGGCGGAGCTGCTGGGCCTCGGCCTGCCACGCCTCGAGGTCGTGCAGCCGCCCGCGGACGTCCTGCAGCGCGGCGATCGTCTCGTCGAGCTGAACGCCGATGGCGGCGGCGTTCGCCGCGTAGATCTGGCCCCAGAGCAGGGGATTCGCGCCGGCCACCCGGGTCGCGTCGCGGAACGACGGGCCGGTCGCGGGGAGCGTCTCGCCCCCGAGCGCCGCCGCGGCCTGCTGCACCATGACGTTCGCGAGGACGTGCGGCAGGTGGCTGACGGCGGCCATGAGGCGGTCGTGCGCCGCCGCGTCGATCGCGACGGGCGCGGCGCCGAGCGACGTCACGAAGCGGTGCAGGCGCTCGTACCCGACGCCGGACGAGGCCGCGGTCGGCGTGAGGTACCAGGTGGCGCCGTCGAAGAGGTCGGCGCGGGCGTGGGCGACGCCCGCGGTCTCGGCGCCCGCGAGCGGGTGCCCGCCGACGAACACCTCCGTCGGCGCGGCGGCGACGACCTCCGCCTTCGTGGACCCGACGTCGGTCACGATCGCCTCGGTCCCGGCGACGGCGGCGCAGGCGGCGGCGACGGTCGCCGTCAGGGCGGCGAGCGGGACCGCGACGACGACGACGTCGGGGGCGAACGCGCCGATCGCCGGGATTCCCGGGGCGACGTCGTCGATGACGCCGGCGGCCAGGGCCTGCTCGACGGCCGCGGGGTCACGGTCCCAGCCGAGCACCCGCACACCTTCGCGGCGGCGGGCGGCGAGCGCCACCGACCCTCCCATGAGCCCCACACCGAGGACGGCGACGCGCACGCTCGTGACCTGCCTTCGACCCGTGTCCGTCGCCGTCCGCGCGCGCCTAGGCCGCGACGCCGCCGACGAGCTTGCCGGCGATCCGGGCGGCCTGCTCGACCTTGCGCAGGTAGTCGGGGAAGTCGTCGTTGCGCAGCTGCTGCGGGCCGTCGCAGACCGCGTTGTCGGGGTCCGGGTGCACCTCGACGATGATGCCGTCCGCCCCGACCGCCGCGGCCGCGAGGCTCAGCGGCTCGACGAGCGCGCGGCGCCCGGCGGCGTGCGAGGGATCGACGATGACCGGGAGGTGCGTGAGCTCCTTCAGGACGGGGATCGCGGTGAGGTCGAGCGTGAAGCGGTACGCCGTCTCGAACGTGCGGATGCCGCGCTCGCAGAGGAGGACCTTCTCGTTGCCCTCCTTGAGGATGTACTCGGAGGCGTTGAGCAGCTCGTCGAGCGTCGCCGACAGCCCGCGCTTGAGCAGCGCGGGGACGCCGGAGCGCCCGATCTCCGTCAGCAGCGTGTAGTTCTGCATGTTCCGGGCGCCGATCTGGATGACGTCGGCGACCTCGGCGACGGCCTCGACGTCGCGGACGTCCATGAGCTCGGTGACGATCGGCAGGCCGGTGCGCTCCTTCGCCTCCGCGAGCAGCCGCAGGCCGTCCTCGCCGAGGCCGTGGAAGGCGTACGGGCTCGTGCGTGGCTTGTACGCCCCGCCGCGGAACATCGTCGCGCCGGCCGCGAGCATCGCGTCGGCGCTGGACAGCAGCTGCTCCCGCGACTCGACGGTGCACGGGCCCGCGATCATCGCGAAGTGGTCGCCTCCGACGAGGCGGCCGCCGATCTCGAAGGTCGAGCGCTCGCGGCGCTCGCCGCTCGCGAGCCGGTAGGGCCGGCCGGGGACGTCGGGCTCGGCCGCCGGGGCCGGGTCGGGCTGCTGCATCACGGTCGTCATCGGTGCGTCCTTTGCGTGTTCGTCTGCCTGAAGAGAGTACGTGCGGTCTGCTGCTGTGGACGTCGGCGACGTCCACCCGAGGTGGCGCTCGACCCGAAGGCCCGAGGAAGGGGCGACCGAAGGGATCAGCCGACCGAGCGCCTAGCTAAATCGCCAGGACCAGGCATACGCATAGGTCACGCCGACGACGCGCGCGACGGCCGGGCGGCCGCTGCAGGTGCTGCGCGAGGTGTCGGCGTGATGCGCCATACGACGGGTGCATCATGACACATCGCCGCGGCCCGCCGTGCGATCCGCAGGCTCACATCCGGTGAATGTGGATTCACGGTTGCGAGGCAACCGTGAATCCACATTCACCGCGTCGCTCAGCGGCCGAGGACGTCGGCGAGCGCGGCGATGAAGCGGTCGTTGTCGCGCGGCGTGCCGTACGTCACGCGCAGGTACCCGGCGCGCCCCTGGCCGGTCCCGCCGCGGATGAGGACGCCGCGCTCGGCGAGGCCCTTGACGACATCGGCCTCCTCGGGCCCGTCCTCGGGCAGCGCGAACCAGCAGAAGTTCGCCTGCGAGGCGGCCGGCTCGAGGCCGAGGTCGTTGAGCGCCGACTCCATCTCGACGCGGGCGACGACGGTCCGCTCGACGCGCTCGGCGATGACGTCCTGGTGCTTGAGGGCCTCGATCGCCGCGGCCTGCGCCGGGATCGAGCAGAAGAACGGCTGGCGGATGCGGTCGACGGCCTCGACGAAGCGCGGGTCCCCGCACAGCGCGTAGCCGACCCGCAGCCCGCAGAGCCCGTAGACCTTGCTGAACGTCCGCAGCAGGACGAGGTTCGGATGTCGCTTCAGCAGGTCGACGGAGGCATCGGGGTCGTCGAGCGTGTTGAACTCGCAGTACGCCTCGTCGAGCAGGATGCAGACGTGGCGCGGAACCGCCTCGACGAAGCGGGTGATCTCGTCGAGTGGGAGGGCCGTCGAGGTCGGGTTGTTCGGGTTGCAGACGATGACCAGGCGCGTCGCGACCGTGATCTCCTTCAGCATCGCGTCGAGGTCGTGCTCGTGGGCGTCGTTCAGGGGGACACGGATGCCGGTGGCACCGGTCGCCGCCTCCAGGTACGGGTAGACGCTGAACGCGGGCCAGGCGTAGACGACCTCCGCGCCCGGCTCGAGCAGGACGTCGCCGGCGGCCATGAGCAGGTCGCAGCTGCCGGCGCCGATCGCGATGCGGGCCGCCGGGACGTCGAAGCGGTCGCTCAGCGCGCGGCGGAGCTTCGTGTTCGTCGGGTCGGGATAGCGGTTCGCGTTGCCGATGACGCCCTCGATGGCCCGGAGGACCTGGGGCAGCGGCGCGTCCGGCACCTCGTTGGAGGCCATGAGGACGATGTCCTCGGGCAGCGCCTGCGCCCCGGACATCGGGTAGGCCGGCGTCCGCTCGACCCGCTTGGAGAACTCGATCGCCATCGTCCGGCCGCCCCTACTGCGCCGACTCGAGGTCGAGCCGCAGCGCCCGCGCCTCGCCGAGGTAGACGTGCTTGGCCTCGTGGCTCTCGTCCGCGTAGTAGTGGATGAGGACGCGGATGACGCGCGGGAGCGAGCCGGGCACCTCGACTTCCTTCGCGCAGAGCAGCGGGACGCGGTCGAAGCCGAGCTGGCGCGCCGCGACGGCGGGGAACTCGGCGTCGAGGTCGGCCGTCAGCGTGAAGATGCAGCTGACGACGTCGGCCGGGCCGATCTGGTTGCGCTTCATGATCTCCCGCATGAGCCACGACGTGGCGCCGAGGATGGCCTCGGAGTCGTTGCGGTCGACGGACGAGGCACCGCGGAGGGCGAAGAGACGCATCGGGGCCATTCTGGCACGCCGCACCGCGGCGGTCGCGACCGGCCGCGGCGAGGGTCAGTCGGGCCCGGCGGCGTCGCGGAGGCGCTGGACCTCGGCGGCGGACAGGCGGCGGACGCCGCCGACGGCGAGGTCGCCGAGGCGCAGCGGGCCGATCGCGATCCGCGTGAGGGTCACGACGGGGTGCCCGATCGCCTCGCACATGCGCTTGACCTGGTGCTTGCGGCCCTCGTGGATCGTGATCTCGAGGATGCCGGGCTTCGCCTGGCGCACCTGCGCCGGCGCCGTGCGACCGTCCTCGAGGTTCAGACCCTCGCGCATCCGCCGGAGCGACCCCTCGGAGACGGGCAGCTCGCGGACCTTCACGCGGTAGGTCTTGGGGACCTCGAAGGACGGGTGCGTGAGCTTGTGCGCGAGATCGCCGTCGTCGGTGAGGAGGATGAGGCCGGTGGAGTCGGCGTCGAGGCGGCCGACCGGGTAGAGGCGGTGGTCGGAGTCGACGAGGCCGACGACGGTCGGGCGGCCGTGCGTGTCGTGCGCGGTGGAGACGACCCCGGCGGGCTTGTGGACGGCGTAGACGACCCGCTTGCCGGTGAGGGGCGTGAGCAGCTCGTCGTCCACCGCGATGCGCTCGCTCCCGTCGACGTCGCGGGCGGGGTCGACGACGGTCTTCCCGTCGATCGAGACGCGGCCGTCGCGGATGAGCACCTCCGTGCCTCGGCGCGAGGCGACACCGGCGTGGGCGAGATGCTTGGCGAGGCGCATGGCGCAAGGGACTGTAGGGCGGCGGCGGGGCTCGGCGGCGCGACCCTGCCACGATGTGGGCGTGGATCTCGCCCTCCTCGACAGCACGCTCGCCGACCTCGGGCAGCCCGCGTTCCGCGCCAGGCAGGTGTGGACGTGGACCGCGCGCGGCGCCGAGAGCTACGACGAGATGACCGACCTGCCCGCCGCGGTCCGGCGCGAGCTCACCGAGCGCGTCCCCTTCAGCACCCTCGAGGTCGAGCGCGAGTCGCGTTCGCAGGACGGCACGCTCAAGGTCCTCCTGAGCACGCACGACAACCGTAAGATCGAGGCGGTCCTCATGCGCTACAAGGACGGCCGCGGGTCCGTCTGCCTCTCCTCCCAGGTCGGCTGCGCGCTGACGTGCACGTTCTGCGCGACCGGCCGGATGAAGTTCGCCCGCAACCTCACCGCCGGCGAGATCCTCGACCAGGCCCTGTACTTCCGCCGCCGCGCCGACGTCACCAACGCGATCTTCATGGGCATGGGCGAGCCGATGATGAACCTCGACCACGTCCTCGCCGCCGCACGGCGCCTCCCCGACATCGGCATCAGCCACCGTCACACCGCCATCTCGACGGTCGGCTGGATCCCCGGCATCGACCGCCTGACGGAGACGAAGGAGCCGATCCGCCTCGCGCTCTCGCTCCACGCCGCGGACGAGGACCTGCGCAGCGCGATCATGCCGGTGAACGACCGCTACCCGCTCGCCGACGTCCTCGCCGCCTGCGCGCGCTTCTACGCCGTGAAGAAGCGCCAGGTCTTCGTCGAGTACGTGATGCTCGAGGGCATCAACGACCAGCCGCACCACGCCAAGGAGCTCGCGGCGGTCCTCGACCCGAAGGTCTACAAGGTCAACCTCATCCCCTACAACCCGACGGACTCGATCTACGACGGGTCCTCGCGCGAGGCCATCGCGGCCTTCCGGGACGTGCTCGTCGCCAAGGGCATCGGGGCGACGATCCGCCTGACGCGCGGTCAGGACATCGACGCCGCGTGCGGGCAGCTCGCGGTGAAGGCGGGGGCGGTGTAGGACGGCCGGGGTGCCGGCGCTTGCGGCGCCGGCGCGAGTGGGGTCGGTCGTCGACCGGCGCGAGGCGCACGAAACGCACGTATGACGTGGTGTTCGTGCGGGTCCCCCACGCCGCGGCGCGCGGACGACCGCTCAGTCGTCGGGGTCGTCCGCCGGCGGCGGCACCAGGCGCACGCCACCGAACGGCGCGGGGCCGGGCGGCACCGGGGCCGGCGCCGGGGGACGCAGCGGCGTCGGCGCCACGGGCGCCTCGCCCGCGTCCGGCTCGCCGTCGTCGTCGGGAGCGCCGTCCACCACGACCGACGGCGGCTGCGACGGCGCGGGCGCGATGCCCGCGCGCGCCTCGCCCGCGCGGAGAAGGCGGTCGCGGAGGTCGGCGGCCTCCTCGGGCGTCGGGTCCCAGGCGGAGACGTCCGGTAGGTCCTTGATGGACGCGAGGCCGAAGAGCTTCAGGAAGAGCGGCGTCGTGCGGTAGAGGATCGCGCCGAACTGCGAGCGGCCGGCCTCCTCGATGAGGCCGCGCTCGAGCAGGGTGCCGGACGCCGAGTCGGCGCTCACGCCGCGGATGCGGGTGATCTCCGGGCGGGAGACGGGCTGCAGGTAGGCGACGATCGAGAGCGTCTCGGCCTGGGCGGGCGTCAGCGGCGGCGTGCGCGGCTTGGCGAGCAGGCGCCGCGCGGCGTCCTCCGCCTCGGGCGCGGTCGCGAAGGTCAGGCCGCCCGCGACCTCCTTCAGCTCCATCCCGCGGCGGCCCGGGCGGTAGGTCTCGCGCAGCAGGCCGAGGGCGCCGTCGAGCTCCTCCCCCGTGCAGTCGCAGGCCTCCATGAGCGCCTTGCCGGGGACCGGCTCGGGCGAGACGAACAGCAGCGCCTCGACGGTGCGGGCGAGCTCGTCGAGGTCCGGGCCCTCGCCGTCCGCGGCCACGACGGGCTCCTCGCCGGCCACGGCGCTCATGCGGTCGCCGCCTCGGGCCGGTCGAGGGCGTGGCGCTCCGGCGGGCGCGGCGTCGCCGGGGAGATCGCGATCTCGCCGAACGGCTCGTCCTGGATCCACGTCGCCTCGCCCTGCTTGTAGAGCTCGAGCAGCGCGAACAGCGTCACGCAGACGGTGACGCGGTCGGCGTCCTTGACCGCCTCGGAGAACGTGCACGCCCCGCGGAGCAGCATCGAGCGCAGGTGCGCCAGTCGCTCGGCGACGCTCACCCGCGGGATCGTCAGGTGGTCGAGCTTCACCGCCTCCGGCATCCGCAGCAGGCCGCCGAGCGCGGCGCCGAGCTGCGAGGCCTCGTAGACCGCCGCCGGGTCGGCGTCGTAGGTGACCTTCTTGAGGAAGGCCGGCGGGGCCGCGCTGCGGTAGCGGTAGCCGTGCTCGCCCGCGAGCCGCTCGGCGAGGTGGTCGGCCGCCTGGCGGTAGCGCTTGGCCTCGATGAGCCGCGCGAGCAGCTCCTCGGCCGCCTCGCCGGGCCCGATGTCCTCGAGCAGCTCCTCCTCCTCGCGGGGCAGCATGAGCCGGGACTTCAGCTCGAGCAGCGCGGCGATGAGGACGAGGAACTCGGTGGCGACCTCGAGGTCGAGCTCGCCCCGCTCCTGCAGGAAGTCCATGTAGCTGATGACGACGTCGGCGAGCTCGACCTCCAGGAGGTCGACCTCCTCCTTCAGCACGAGGGTGAGGAGCAGGTCGAACGGGCCGGAGAAGACCTCCAGATCCAGCTCGAGCTCATCGATGACGCGGGCCACGTCGAGGAAGCTACCGGGGGCCCCGGTCGGCTTCGCCGGACGAGAACCCGCTCCGCGCCTGGGTTTTCCGCAGTTTGCGGGGTTCCTCCGGCTACGCGCCCGGCCCGATTCCCATGACCGCGCGCACGTCCTCGAGCGTCTCCGAGGCGAGGGCGCGCGCCTTCTCGGCCCCGGCCGCGAGCGTCGCCTCCAGGCCCGCCTCGTCGGCGCGCAGCGTCTCGTACCGCTCCCGCACGGGCGCGAGCATCTCGTTGACCGCCTCGGCCACGGCGACCTTCAGGTCCCCATAGCCACGCGCGTCCGCCAGCGACGCGAGGGCCTCGTCGACCGTCGTCCCGCGCGCCGCGGCGAGGATGTCGACGAGGTTCGTCACCCCCGGCTTGTCCGGGCCCACCCGGATCTCGTTCTCCGAGTCGGTCACCGCGCGCTTGCACTTCTTCAGGATCGTGGCCTCGTCGTCGAGGACGAAGATCCGCCCCTCGTCGCCTCCGACCGACGTCGACATCTTCCGCGTCGGCTCCTGCAGGTCCATGATCCGCGCGCCGACGGCCGGGATCCGGTGCTCGGGCACGACGAGGACCTCCTCGCCCTCGGGCGCGAAGCGGGAGTTGAACCGGCGGGCGCACTCGCGCATGAGCTCGACATGCTCGCGCTGGTCCTCCCCGACCGGGACCTCGGAGGCCCGGTAGGCGAGGACGTCGGCGGCCATGAGCACCGGGTAGAAGAGGACGCCGGCACCGATGAGCTCGCGCGCGGCGCCCGACTTGTCCTTGAACTGGTGCATGCGGTTGAGCTCGCCGACCGCGGTGACGCTCGTGAGCAGCCAGCACAGCTCGGTGTGCTCGCGCACGTCGCCCTGGCGGAAGAGGATGCAGCGCTCCGGGTCGAGCCCCGCCGCCAGGAGGATCGCCGTCGTGTCGAGGACGCGGGCGCGCAGCTCGGCCGGCTCGTAGGCGACGGTGATCGCGTGGAGGTCGACGATGCAGTAGATCGCCTCGCCCCGGTCCTGCCCGGTGACGTACTGGCGGATCGCGCCGATGTAGTTGCCCAGGTGCTTGCGGCCGGTGGGCTGGATGCCGCTGAAGATCCTCGTCATACGCCCCCTGACGCTACCGGTCCTCCCCGCCTCAAGACCCGCGGGGGCCCGCCGATGACGGGAGGGACGCCATGGATGGCGTCTGCCCCGACGATCAAGGACGACCTCAGATGCGCCAGCCGTCGGTGATGCGTGCGCTGTTGGTGGAGCAGGACTCCGCCGCGGTCCGCCGCCACCCCATCCCGCAGGATCCTGCCGCCGGCTTCGAGGTCGTGCGGGCGGGTCGCGTGACCGACGCCCTCGACGCCCTTCGCCGCGAGCCGTTCGCCGTCGTGCTCGTCGACCCGTCCCTGCCCGACGCGCGCGGGCTCGAGGCGCTCGACGCGCTGCAGGTCATGGCCGGCGGCACCCCGCTCGTCGTGTGGGCGGACGACGTCGACGACAGCGCGCGCCGGGACGCCGTCGCCCACGGCGCGGCGACCGCCCTCGACCGGGGCCGGACCGACGGCCCGACGCTCCTCGCCGCCCTGCGCGGCGTCGTCGCCACCGCTCGCTTCGAGCAGGCCGTCCGCGACGCCCTGCGAGGCGCGCGCAACGCCGGGTCCGACGTGACGGTCCTCCAGCTCCATCTCCCCCACTGGCCTGCGCTCGCCGCCCGCTTCGGCGACGCCGACCTCGCCCTCCTCGCCCGCGCCGTCAGCGAGCGCGTCGCCGCCCACCTCGGCCCGTACGACGTCCTCCACGACCTCGGCGACGGCCGCATCGCGGTCGTCGCGACCGACTGCGAGCACGAGACCGAGGCGCGCGAGCTCGCGCTGCACCTCGTCCAGGCGCTCGAGCGCCCCGTCGACCTCGACGGGCAGATCGTCCCGCTGCAGGCGCGCTGCGGCTGGGCGCTCGCGCCGTCCGCCGCGCCGACGGCCGACGTCGCCGTCACCCGCAGCGCCCCCGCCCCGCTGTCCGCCGACGCCCCGGACGCCGACGGGCGCGGCGACGTGGATCGGTCCTCCGGCGTCGTGCGCCCGCTCGGCGCCGCCCCCGAGACGCCCGTCGTCGCGGGCCCCGGCTCCCGCCGCGGCTTCGCCCGCCGCCTCCGCGCCGCGATCGCCGCCGGCGAGCTCACCCTCCACTACCAGCCGATCATGCGGCTGGGGGACGACACGATCCCGGTCGTCGAGGCCCTCGTCCGCTGGAAGCTCCCCACCGACGACGGCACCACCCGCTTCCTCCCGCCGTCCGAGTTCATCCCGCTCGCCGAGGAGACCGGCGCGATCGAGGAGATCGGCGCCTTCGCCCTCGGCGACGCGTGCCGGCAGCTGCGCGAGTGGGACGACCTCGGGCTGCAGCCCGTCCGCGTCGCCGTGAACCTCTCCGCCCGTGAGCTGTGCTCCCCCGCGCTCCCGGCGCGCGTCGCCGATGCCCTCGCCGAGAGCGGCCTGCCGGCCGACCGGCTCGAGCTCGAGCTCACCGAGTCGATGTTCGCCGACCCGGAGGCGACGGCGAAGATGCTCCGCCGCCTGCGCGCCCTCGGCGTCCGCGTCGCGATCGACGACTTCGGCACGGGCTACTCGTCGCTCGGCTATCTCACGCGCTTCGCCGTCGACGTCATCAAGGTCGACGGAGCGTTCGTGCGCCGCGCGGCGGAGGACCACGACGCCGCCGAAGTCGTCCGCGCGATCGTCGCGATCGCCCACCAGCTCGACCTCGAGGTCGTCGCCGAGGGCATCGAGACCCAGGAGCAGCTGCGCTTCGTCCAAGGCGAGGGCGTCGACCTCGTCCAGGGGTATCTGTTCTGCGAGCCCCTGCCGGCGGATGCCGCGGGCGCCTGGCTCGCCTGGGCGGCGCAGGTCGTCGCCCGCGAGAGCCCCGCCGCCGCGGCGTCCGCCGAGGCGTCGGCGTCCCCGGCGGACGGGACCGCGCGTCACGACGCCCGGCTCCCGCGCCGCGAGCGCCTCATCCGCCGCGGGACCATCGTGGCGGGCGCCGTCCTCGGCGCGGCCGCGGTGTGGCCCGTCCGGATGCCCGCCGCGAGCGCGTGCCCGCCGTCGGGCGAGGGCCTCGTCCACTGCCAGCTCCAGCACGGCTGGGCGCCGGCCCTCACGGTCTTCATGGCGGTCGTCGCCGCCGTCTACCTCACCGTCGACCTCGCGCGCCCCACCTCTGCGGCCGTGCGTCGCCGCCGCGAGCCCGAGGAACGGGCCCGCCGCCCGCGGCGCCCGCAGCTGCCCGGTGCGAGCGCCGACCCGGTGCTGCTCGCCGCGACCTGGGGCGTCACCGCGCCGCCGAACACCGTCGCCGCCGTGACCGGGCGGCCCGGGCCGGACGGCCTCTCAGAGGCCGCGTAGCGCCGACGCGACGGCGGCCCACCGCTCCAGGTCGGGCCGCTCCCCCACGAACGCCACCCGGTCGGCGATGCCGCCGACCCGGGCGCGGATCTCGGCCGCCGCAGCGGCCGGGTCCTCCGCGCGGACGACGAACAACGCCACCACGTCGTCGTCCACGAGGGCCGGCATCTCGCTCCACCCACCGGAGGTCGAGAGCGCGTGCAGGCGCTCGTGGAGCGCGCCGAGCCCATGGTGGTCGAGGATCTGCCGGTAGCCCGGCGTCGACCCGTAGAACGCGACGCGCCGGCGGCTCTCCTCCCACTCCTCGTCGCTCGTGGCGACGAACAGCGCGGCGGTGATCTCGAGCTCCTCGCGCGTCCGCCCGCCCCGCTCGAGCCCGCGCTCGAGCGCCGGCAGCGTGATCTCGCGGAGCGTGCCGGCGGTCTGCAGCGAGTGACCGAGGAAGCCGTCCGCGACCTCGCCCGCGACCTCGAGCATCCGCTCGCGCACGGCGGCCAGCAGGACCGGCGGGCGCCCGTGCGGCTGCGGCGCCGGGCGGAAGTTCGGCGGCATGAGCGTGTGCGACCAGAACTCCCCGCGGAAGTCCAGCGCTGTCCCCTCCTGCCAGCTGGCGAAGATCGCGCGCAGCGCGAGGACCTGCTCGCGCATGCGCGCGGCCGGCCGCTCCCAGGCCGCGCCGAAGCGTCGCTCGACGTGGGCGCGGACCTGCGATCCGAGACCGAGCGCGAAGCGCCCGTCGCTCAGCGCCTGCAGCTCCCAGGCGGCGTAGGCGAGATCCATCGGCGTGCGCGGCAGCGCGAGGGCGATCGCCGTCGCGACGCGCGCGGTGCTCGTCGTGTCCGCCACGAGGGCCGCCTGCACGAACGGGCTCCCGCTCGTCTCGGTCACGCCGATGCCGTCGAATCCGAGCGCCTCCGCCCGCCGTGCGGCGGCGGCGACCTCGGTCACGGGGATGTCGCGAAGCGTCAGGTCGATGCGCACCCCCGGAGCATCCCGGACCGCGCCGGCGGACGCCGGCGCGCGTCCCGCCGGCCCCGCGCCGCGCCCGCCCCTAGAGCGGCTGCCGGATGACCGGCGACTTCGCCGCGGCCGCCTCGTCCAGGCGGCGGACCGGCGTCGTGTACGGCGCGTTCTGGGCGATGGCCGGGTCCTCCCCGGCCTCGGTGAGGATCGCGGCGATCGCCTCGGCGAAGGCGTCGAGCGTCTCCTTCGTCTCGGTCTCGGTCGGCTCGATGAGGAACGCCTCGTCGACGAGCAGCGGGAAGTAGACCGTCGGCGGGTGGAAGCCGTGGTCGAGCAGGCGCTTGGCCAGGTCGAGCGTCTTGATGCCGAGGTCCTTCTTCATCGGCGCGCCCGAGAGGACGAACTCGTGCATGCACAGCTCCCCGAAGGCGAGCGGCAGGTGCTCGGTGACGCCGAGCGCCCGCAGCTTCGCGAGCAGGTAGTTCGCGTTCAGGACCGCCGTCTCCGACGCGTCCTTCAGCCCCTCGGCCCCGAGCGAGCAGATGTAGGCGTAGGACCGCACGAAGCAGCCGTAGTTGCCCTGGAAGCCGCGCAGGCGGCCGATCGACTTCGAGCCCGGCCGGCCCTCGGCCGGGTCGTGCTCGAGCGTGAACGTCCCGTCGTCCTGCTTCTCGATGACCGGCACCGTGAGGTACGGCGCGATCCGGTCGGACACCGCGATCGGGCCGGAGCCCGGGCCGCCGCCGCCGTGCGGCTGGGTGAACGACTTGTGGAGGTTGTAGTGGACGATGTCGAAGCCCATGTCGCCCGGGCGCGAGATGCCCATGACGGCGTTGAGGTTCGCGCCGTCGTAGTAGAGCGTCGCCCCGACCTCGTGGACGATGTGGGCGATCTCCTCGATGTTCGGGTCGAAGACGCCGAGCGTGTTCGGGTTCGTGAGCATGAGGCAGGCGACGTCGGTCGTCGCCTTCGCCTTCAGGTCCTCGATGTCCACGCCGCCGTCAGGGTTCGTCCCGACCTTCACGACCTCGTAGCCGGCCATCGTCACCGTGGCGGGGTTCGTGCCGTGGGCGGTGTCCGGGGTGAGGACCTTCCTGCGGTGCTCGCCGCGGTCCTCGTGGTAGGCGCGGGTGAGCAGGACGCCGAGCAGCTCGCCGTGCGAGCCGGCGGACGGCTGCAGCGCGACGTGCGGCAGGCCGGCGACCGACCCGAGGGCGCGCTCGAGGTTGTACATGAGCTCGAGGGCGCCCTGGGCGCGCTTCGGGGTCTGCAGCGGGTGCAGGCGGGCGTGGCCGGGCAGTCCGGCGACGCGCTCGTGCAGCCGCGGGTTGTGCTTCATCGTGCACGAGCCGAGGGGGTAGAAGCCCGAGTCGAGGTCGAAGTTCCGCTTGCTCAGGTTGACGTAATGGCGGACGAGCTCCGGCTCGCTCACCTCCGGCAGCCGGGCGGGCTCCGTGCGCCGGTAGGCGTCGGGCAGCAGGCCTTCCACCATCGGGACGTCGACCTTCGGGCAGCTGAAGGCCCGGCGGCCGGGCGACCCCTTCTCGAAGATCGTCTTGACCTCCGAGCGCTGCATCGGCGTCCCGCCGGTCGCGTCGATGGGCAGCTCGTGGCGCGGCGGGTGGGCTTCGATGCCCGGGTCGCCGTGGAGGACGTTGTCGCTCAGCGGAGCGCTCATGCCGCCACCCCGGTCGTCGTGCCGGCGGCTCGCTCGGCGGTGACGGCCGCGCCGAGGACCTCGACGAGCCGGTCGATGTCCTTGCGCGAGCGCTGCTCGGTGAGCGCGACGAGCAGGCCGCCGCGGTGCGCCGGGTCGCCCGTGAGCGTCTCGAGGTCCGCGCCCGGGTGCACGCCCGCGTCCTGGCAGCGGTCGATGACCGCGGCGACGGAGGGCACGTCGAGCGTCAGCGCGAACTCGCGGACGACCGGCTGCTCGTGGAGCTTCCTGACGCCGTCGAGCGCCGCGAGCTGCTCGCGGGCGTAGTGCGTGCGCTGCAGCAGCAGCTCGCCGAGCTCCTGGAAGCCCTGCCGGCCGAGCCAGGCGAGGTAGACGACGCCGCCGAGCGCGTTGAGCGCCTGGGCGGTGCAGATGTTCGACGTCGCCTTCTCGCGGCGGATGTGCTGCTCGCGCGTCTGCAGGGTGAGGACGAAGCCGCGGCGGCCGTCGACGTCCTTCGTCTCCCCCGCGATGCGGCCGGGCATGCGGCGCAGGTACGCCTCGGTGGCGGCGAAGAAGCCGAACGACGGACCGCCGAAGTCCAGGCGGTTGCCGAGCGCCTGGCCCTCGCCGACGGCGACGTCGACGCCGCACTCCCCGGGGGGCGCGAGGACGCCGAGCGTGATCGGGTCGACCTGGGCGACGACGACGGCCGGGGAGTTCTTCGCGGCGGCGCTGAGGGCGCTCGCGTCCTCGACCGCGCCGAGGACGTTCGGCTGCGCGAAGAAGACGGCGCTCGTCTCGCCGTCGATCGCGGCGGCCCACGCGTCCGGGTCGGTGACGCCGTCCTTCAGCGGGACGACGACGACCTCGATGTCGTAGCCGTGCGCGTAGGTCCTCAGGGTCTGCAGCGAGTGCGGGTGCAGGCCGGCGGACACGACGTACCTCGCCTTGCCGTTGGCGAGCTTCGCGAGGTAGCCGGCGGCGGCGACCGCGCTCGGGCCCTCGTAGACCGACGCGTTGGAGACCGGCAGGCCGGTGAGCTCCGAGATCGTCGTCTGGTATTCGAACATCACCTGCAGCCCGCCCTGCGAGATCTCCGGCTGGTAGGGCGTGTACGGCGTGAGGAACTCCGACCGCGACATGAGCATGTCGATGACGGACGGCACGTAGTGGTCGTACATGCCCGCGCCGAGGAAGGTGATCTCGTCCTCGGCGCTCGTGTTCTTCGCCGCGAGGTCGCGCAGGTGCGCGTAGACGTCCTGCTCGGGCAGGCCCTCCGGGATGTCGAGGCGCTCGTGGAGCCGGACGCCTGCCGGGATCTGCCGGTCGAAGAGCTCGTCGAGCGAGCCGACGCCGATCGTCTGCAGCATCTCGCGCAGGTCGGCGTCGGTGGTGGTGGTGTAACGGCTCATCGGTGGTCCTTCTCGGGGTGGCGGGCGGGGGCGGCGGCGTCCCTCAGGAGAGCGTGGCCTGGTAGGCGGCGGGGTCGAGCAGCGCCTCGGTCTCGGATACGTCGCTCAGACGCACCTTGACCATCCAGCCGCCGCCGTAGGGATCCTCGTTGATGGGCTCGGGGTCGTCGCCGAGCGCCTCGTTGATCTCGATGATCTCGCCCGACAGGGGCGCGATGACGTCCGAGACGGCCTTCACGGACTCGACCTCGGTGTACGGCTCGTCCTTCGTGACCGTCGAGCCGACGGCGGGCGGGTCGAAGAAGACGACCTCGCCGAGGGCGTCCTGGGCGAACCAGGTGATGCCGAAGGTGGCGATGTCGGGGTGGGTGGGATCGATTAGCGCCCAGTCGTGCTCGGGGTGGTACAGCAGGTCGTCGGGGTAGCTGGCGTCGGCCATGGCGGACTCTCCTCCGGGATGGGGTGATCTAGCGCTGGTACAGCGGCTTGGGGGCGACGACGGCGTCGCGCACCTTTCCGCGGACATCGATCTGCAGCTTCGTGCCCGGCTCGGCACTCGCGACGGGCACGTAGGCCATGCCGATCCCGACGCCGAGGCTCGGCGAGAGCGTTCCGCTCGTCACCTCGCCGCCGCCGACGACCGGGTTGCCGTGGCGGGCGATGCCCTTGCCCTCGACGGTGAAGGCGACGAGCTTCTCGGACGGGCCGGCCGCGCGCACCGCGCGCACCGCCTCGGCCCCGACGAAGCCCGTGGCCTCCTTGCAGGCCCAGCCGAGCCCGGCCTCGATCGGCCCGCGGGACTCCATGAGGTCGTTGCCGTAGAGGTGGTAGCAGACCTCGAGGCGCAGGGTGTCGCGGGCGGCGAGCCCGATCGGCTGGGCGCCGCGGCGCAGCAGCGCCTCCCACACGACCGGCGCGTGCTCGGCGTACATGATGAGCTCGACGCCGTCCTCGCCGGTGTAGCCGGTGCCGGCGACGAGCATGTCGAGGCCGTCGATACGGCGGCGGCCCGAGCGGAACCGGCCCGGCAGCGGCTGGTCGGAGAGCGCCTGGACGACCTCGCGGGCGAGCGGGCCCTGGACGGCGAGCATCGCGGTCGCCTCGGCCGAGTCGACGACCTGCACGTCGAAGCCCTCGGCCTGCCGGCGGAACCAGGCGAGGTCCTTGCCGTGGTTCGACGCGTTCGTCACCGTCAGGTAGCGGTCGCCGCCGGTCCGGTAGGTGAAGAGGTCGTCGAGGACGCCCCCGTCCTCCCGGCACAGGACGCTGTACTGGGCGCCGCCGATGTCGAGCTGCTCGACGTCGTTGGAGAGGATGCGCTGGAGGAACGCCGGCGCGTCGGGGCCGAAGGTCTCGATCTCCCCCATGTGCGAGACGTCGAAGACGCCCACGCTCGAGCGGACGGCGAGGTGCTCCTCGCGGATGCCGGCGTACTGCACGGGCATCTCCCAGCCCGCGAAGTCGACGATCTTCCCGCCGGCGGCGACGTGCGCCTCGTACAGCGGGGTGCGCTTCAGCGGCTGGTTCTCGGTGGCGGCCAAGGTCCGCGCAACTTAGCAGCGGGCGCGGCCCGCACCCTGTCCGGCGAGGCCCGGATCAGGCGTCGATGGCGCGCAGCAGGCGCAGCGCGGTCTCGACCTCGTAGCGCCGCTCGGACAGCGGGTGGCCGAGGAGCCGCTCCGCCTGCCGCACCCGGTAGCTCACGGTGTTCTGGTGGATCCCGAGGCGCTTGGCGGCGACGGTCGCGCGGCCGCTCTCCTCCAGCAGGACGGTGACAGTGGCACGGACGCGGCGGGTCGCGTCGTCCCCGGCGGCGAGGTCGCCAAGCTCCTGGGCGATGAAGCGGCGGGCCCGCGGGAGGTCGGAGGCGAGCAGCGAGGCGACCGCGACCTTCTCGTAGCGGACGAGGTGGCCCTGGTGGCGCCCGCCGACGCGCAGCAGCTCCTTGACGTGCAGCGCCTCCTCGTGGGACGTCGTGAAGCCCTCCCGGCCGGCGCCCTTCATCCCGGTCGTGACGACGATGCCGTCGAGCAGCGTCCGGTCGGCGCTCACCTCCGCGACGACCTCGTCCGACGGGCACTCGTCGAACGTGCACCACATCCACAGGCGTGTGCGCCCGTCGGGGACGAGCAGCGTCCGGCGGGCGCCGAGGCGGCCGGCGAGCGCCTGACCCTGCGTCTCCAGCCGGGCGACGACGTCCTCGGCGTCGTCGGCCGCGCGGGTCGTGAGGATGAAGGCGACGTGGTCGGCGCGCAGGTCGTACCCGAGACGGGCGGCGACGACGTCGAGGTCGAGCGGCTCGCCGGCGAGGACCTGCTCGACCGTCTCGTGGCGCAGGGCGGCCGCGCTGCGCGCCCACGTCTCACGCTGCTTGGCGTACTCCTCGGTGACCTGCTCGCTCACGGCGTCGACGTAGTCGAAGACGAACGACATCGAGTGGTCGACCGCCTCCATGAGGAGGTCGGGGTCGTCGATGCGGGTGATGATCTCGCGGCGCCAGAGCGTCCACGTCCACATCGTGCCGAGGCGGTAGGCGCGCAGCAGGCTCGCGAGCGGGGTGCCGCGGCGCACCATCGTCTCGGCGTACCGGATGGCGCCGGGCGGCGCGGTCGTCCCGCCGACGTCCTGGCCCTCGGCGAGCATGTCGAAGATGCGCTCGAGGTTGTCGTAGGTGCTCTGGTAGAGCCCCTCGGCGAGCTCCTCGTCGACGTCGAGCTCCGGCATCGACTCCTGGATGTACGCGCAGCACTCGGCGACCATGCGGTCGAGGGACGGGCGCAGCTCGACGGCCGTCTGCCGGCGGATGCGGTCGTGCCACTCGTGGTCCTGCGCCGCGGACTGCTTCAGCGCCACCCGTGTGCTCATGGGGCGAGCGTACCTGCGCACGCCGCCTCCACGCCAGGGGCAATGCGCCGGTCAGCGCACGCGGAAGGCGACCCGCGCACGCCTGAGCACCGCGTGCTCGTGGAGGACCTCGACGACGAGCACGTACGTCCCGGCGCGCAGGCGGTGGCGGCCGCGGGCGCCGAGACGGATCGTCAGGGTGCCGGCGCCGGCCTTCAGCGTGCGGGCCCTCGGGCCGCTCGCGACCGTCGTCGCGCGCCCCGCCGCGAGCCGCCGGGCGAGCCGGACCCGGACGGGGTTCAGCGCCCGGTCGGAGCCGGTGACCTTCACCTTCACGCGCAGCCCGCGAGCGAGCCGGGCCCGCATGCGCGCGACGGTGCGCGCGTGCTCGAAGCGGGCCGTGACCCTGAGCCTCCTCGCCGTCCCGGTGGACCCGGCGTCGCCGGGCCTCAGCGGGCCGGGCATCGTCGTGGCGCCCCCGCCGGGACGGTTGTAGACGTCGGCGCCGAAGGGGACGAGGCCGGCCATGTTCGCGTAGCCGAGGTACTCGTCGATGCCGAACACCTGCTCCAGGCTCTTGAGCAGCGAGTAGTGGTTGTAGGGGACGTCGCTGACGCTGCCGGGCCGGATGTACGGCGAGAGCGCCACCGCGCCCGTACGGCCGCCGCCGGGGCCCATGATCCCGGGCGCGGGGGTGTTGAGGCCGGCGGGCTCGCCGCAGCAGGAGGCCGTGTCGCTGAGCCCCGACTCGTCGAACGTCACGAGCAGCAGGCCGTCCTTGCGGAAGGCGGGCGAGCCCATGATCTGCGGGACCCACTTCGCGAGGAACGCGTCTGCGGCGATGAGATCACCCTCGGTCGTCCCCTTCGTGTTCGGCCCCTTGCACGGGGTGGCGTCGTGGCCGTCGTTGCAGAGGTTCGGGGTGATCCAGCTGAAGTTCGGGGTCGTGGCAACGGTCTTGAGGTCGTCGGCGAGCGGCGGCAGCGTCCCCACGTGCGCCGCGCACCGGCCGGGGACGTCGAGGATGGAGTGGAAGTAGACGAAGGGGTTGTGGCGGGCGGCGTACTGGTCCTTCGCCGTCGCGGCCTGCGTCGGGTCGGGGCGGCCGGGCTGCGGGTTGCCGCAGGTCGCCGGCTCACGGGCCGGGTCGTTGCCCATGTCCTCCATGTAGCCCTTCCACGTCAGGCCCTTCGCCTCGAGCTGGTCGACGAGGGTCCTCACCTGCCGCGGGTAGACGCAGCCGGTCCCGAGCGCCTGCCCGTCGGTGCCCATGATCCCGGGCAGCACGTCGGTGTAGATCGGGCAGTCGGCCTGGGTCAGCGGGTTCGGCGCCTGCCCCGAGATCTCGGTGATGTAGTTGTCGAGCGAGGCGTGGCCGGTGCCGTGGTACTGCCGCAGCACCTCGCCCGCCTTCGGCAGCGTGGCCCAGAGGTACTGGTTGGCCATGTTGTTCACGAAGGCCTGGTCGTAGCTCTTGTTCTCGAGCTGGATGACCCAGACGTGCCTGATCGGCGGCGGCGCCGCCTGCGCGGGCGCGGCGGTCGCGACGGCGGCGACGGTCGTCGCGGTCGTCGCGAGCAGGACGGCGAGGGCGCGCAGGCGAGGCATGGACCGGATTCACGCACACTCGGCGCCCGCGAGGGGCACCGGTGTGTGAACCGGGCGCCTACCGGAGGAAGGGCGGGATGTCGATGTCGTCGTCGCTGATCTCCAGCGACGAGCGCTCGACGCGCGGCGAACGGTCCCGGGTGGAGCGGTCCGCGCTGCGGCGGGTGTCCTCGCGGGCGTTGCGGGGACGGGCCCGGCCGTGGTCGAAGCCGGTGGCGATGACGGTCACGCGGACCTCGTCGCCCATCGACTCGTCGGTCACGGTGCCGAAGATGATGTTCGCGTTCGGGTCCGCGGCCCCTTGGACGATCTCCGCGGCCTCGTTGACCTCGAAGAGCCCGAGCTCCCGGCCGCCGGTGATGTTCAGCAGGATGCCGGTGGCGCCCTCGACGGACTCCTCGAGCAGCGGGCTCGAGATCGCGAACTTCGCGGCGTCCGCGGCGCGGTTCTCGCCGCCGGCGGTGCCGATGCCCATCAGGGCGCTGCCGGCGTCGCTCATGATCGTGCGCACGTCGGCGAAGTCGAGGTTGATGAGGCCGGGGATCGTGATGAGGTCGGTGATGCCCTGGACGCCCTGGCGGAGGACGTTGTCGGCCTCGCGGAACGCCTCGAGGATCGTCGTGCGGCGCTCGACGATCGCGAGCAGCTTCTCGTTCGGGATGACGATGAGCGTGTCGACGACCTCGCGGAGGCGGGCGATGCCCTCGTCCGCCTGGCGCATCCGCTGCGTGCCCTCGAACTCGAACGGCTTCGTGACGACGCCGACGGTCAGCGCACCGATCTCGTTCTTCGCGATCTCCGCGATGACCGGAGCCGCACCGGTGCCGGTGCCGCCGCCCTCGCCGGCGGTGACGAAGACCATGTCGGCGCCCTTCAGCGCCTCCTTGATGTCGTCGCGCGATTCGGCCGCCGCACCGAAGCCGACCTCGGGGTTGGCGCCGGCGCCGAGCCCCTTCGTGAGATCGATGCCGATGTTGAGCTTGATGTCGGCGTCGCACATCTGCAGCGCCTGCGCGTCGGTATTCGCGGCGATGAACTCGACCCCGCGCAGGCCCGCGTCGACCATGCGGTTGACCGCGTTGGTGCCGCCGCCGCCGACTCCGACGACCTTGATGACTGCGAGATAGCTGCCGCTGGTTTCCATGATGAAAGAAGTTCCGTCCTACCCTCGATCTATTGTCGAAGGTTTCGTAACCCGTGTCCGGGATGGGCGCCGCGCACGGTACGCAGCCCATGGGTGCTGTGTCAACGCGAAGCTTAGCCTGCAACGAGCGGTGCACGCGAAGCGACCCTCGATCCGAAGTCGAGGGTTTCGAGGCTGTTTTCCGATTTCTCAGGCTCGACCAGAGGTCGAGACTTTTTCACGGCGCTGCGGGTGGCTGGGCTGTGGTGGCGACGCCGGAGGCCGGCGCCGGGGTGGTCGTGGTGGTCGTGGAAGTCGTCGCGGGCGCCGCGTTCGGCGTCGTAGTCGCCGCACCTGGCGCGTCACCGCTCGTCGTCGCCGCGGTCTGGCCGGGGGCCGCGCCGCCGGTGGCCTCCATCGGCAGCGGTTCGAGGCCGGCCACGGCGGGCCGCTCGGGCACCGTGAGGTCGATGAGCGTGCCGCCCGCGGAGGCCGGATCGGCGAGCACGGCGACGAGCGCCGCCCACTTCGCGGCGAGGCGGTCGGCCGCGCCGAAGGCGACGGCGGGGCCGTCGCGGAGCTGCAGCTCGAGGCCGCGCGCGGCGGTGAACGTCTTCGTCACGTGGTCGCGGAGCGCGGCGGGCGCGGCGGCGAGGATCGCGACCTGCGCCCGGGCGAGCGCGTCGGTGAGGTGCGTCCCGCCGGGGGTCGCCGTGACGGCGACGGTCGGCAGGCCGTCGGTCCCCGCGCCGCGCAGCAGCGTCCCGTCCGCCGCGACCGGGATGGCGCTGCCCGCGCTGCGGAGGACCGCCACCGGGGTCCGCTGGACGACGGTGATGTCGAGGCGGTGCGGGACGTGCCCGGTGGCCTTCACGTCCGCCACGACCGGGAAGCGGCCGACCGCGGTCCGCAGGGCGGCAACGCGGACGTGGAGGGTCGTCATGTCCGCGGCGGCCGTCGTGAGGGCGTCCCGGATCTCGCCCGCCTGCACCCCCTGGACGCCGCTGACGTTCACGTCGGTCGCCGCGACGAGCGACGAGTCGCGCACGAGCCGCCAGCCGCCGAAGAGGCAGACCACGACGAGGGCGACCGCGGCGAGGAGCTTCGGTGCGGGCCGTGGGAGGCGCGCCCTGTGGGCGCCGGGCGTGCGACCGGCGCGCGGGGCGCGGGCGGCGAACGGGCGGAGGAGCGGGAACGTACGGGCGGCCATCCACCTGCGTCGTTCGACGGGCGGGCGCGGGTCCCTGCTGTGGTGGACGGGTGGTCGGGCCGTTGCGCCCGGGGCGGGCCGTGAGGCTCACGGCGGCGGAGATGGCCGCGGGGACGCCGCCGCCGGAAGGGCCGGCCCCGCGATCAGCGCACACGGCAAGACCGGCGAACCCGCTACAGCGCAGCCAGCCGCGCCCCCAGCGCGTTCACGTCCCCCGCCCCCATGACGAGGACGAGGTCGCCGTCGCGCAGCCGCGGTGCCAGCACCCGCTCGACGTCGTCGAAGCCCGGCAGCCACAGCACCGGCATGCCGGGGCGGGCGTCGAGGGTCGTCTCGGCGAGCAGGCGGCCGGTGACGGCGGGGAAGTCCTCGGCGCGCTCGCGGGCGGGGTAGACGTCGACGAGGCAGACGACGTCCGCCCCGGCGAGGGCGCGCCCGAACTCGCCGGCGAGGTGCTCGGTCCGGCTGAAGAGGTGCGGCTGGAACACGGCGACCACGCGCGACGGCGTGAGGGACCGCGCGGCCTGGATCGTCGCCGCGACCTCGGTCGGGTGGTGCGCGTAGTCGTCGACGATCCGGGCGCCGCCCGCGGTGACGCCGAGCGTCTGGAAGCGCCGCCCCGCGCCCGGGAAGGTCGCCAGCGCGGCGCGGGCGGCCTCCGCGTCGACCCCGGCGAGCCTCAGGACGGCGAGGGCGGCGGCGGCGTTGCGCTGGTTGTGCTCGCCGGGGACGAGGAGCTCGAGAGGCTCCGCGGGCGCATCGAAGGCGACGGTGTCCGCCGCGCGGTCCCGCAGCGCGAGGACGTCCGGGCGGTCCCAGAGGACGGCGTGCGGCGGCGCGGCGAGGAACTGCCGGAAGACCGCGCGGACCTCCTCGAGCGAGCCGTAGGTGGCGTGGTGGTCGAGCTCGACGTTCGTCACGACCGCGATGTCGGTCTCGATCGACAGCAGGGAGCGGTCGGACTCGTCGGCCTCGACGACGAGCCACTCCCCCGCGCCCCACTCGGCGTTCCGGCCCGTGGAGACGAGGTCACCGCCGATGAGGTACGCGGGCTCCGCGCCGACCGCGAGCAGCGCGTGGGCGAGCATCGAAGTCGTGGTCGTCTTGCCGTGGGCGCCGGCCACCGCGATCGTCCGCTTCAGCGCGCTGAAGCGCCGCAGCAGCTCGGCCCGCGGATGGTCGGGGACGCCGCGCCGCGCCGCCTCCTCGCGCTCCGGGTTGGACGCCGGGATCGCCGTCGAGTGGAAGACCTCCACCCCGTCGCCCGGCGGGACGTTCGCCGCCGCATGCCCGGCCCGCGCGTCGACCCCGAGCGCGCGCAGCGCCGCGAGCCCCGGCGACTCGGCCTGATCGGAGCCCGAGACGGTCGCCCCGAGCGCGAGCGCGCAGCGGGCGTAGGCGCTCATCCCGGCCCCGCCGACCCCGACGAGGTGCAGCCGCTGCCCCGCCCACGGCAGCTCCGCGGCGCTCACGAGCGCGCCCCGGCCGCCGCGACGACCTCGGCCGAGATGTCGGCCGCCGCATCGGGACGGGCGAGCGCGGCGGACGCGTCGGCCATCCGGTGCAGGCGCCCGGGGGCGTCGAGCAGGCCGAGGACCTCGGCCGCGAGCCGCTCGGCGGTCACCTCGGCGTCCGGGACGAGCACCGCCGCACCGCCGTCCACCATCCAGCGCGCGTTGCCGGTCTGGTGGTCGGCCGCCGCGTGCGGGTAGGGCACGAGGATCGCCGGGCGGCCGGCAGCCGCGACCTCGAAGACCGAGCCGCCCGAGCGCCCGACGCACAGGTCGCAGGCCGCCAGCGCCTCGGCGAAGCCGTCGATGTACGCGCGCAGGTCGTAGTGGCCGCCGGCCGGGACGCGCTCGCGCAGCGACGCGAAGTCCCGCTCGCCGCAGGCGTGGAGGATCCGCAGGCCCGGCCGCGGCGCGGCGAACGCCTCGATCGCCGCCTCGTTGAGCGAGCGGGCCCCGAGCGACCCGCCGAAGATGAGGACGCAGGTGTCGCGCTCGCCGAGCTCGAAGCGCGCGCGGGCCGCGGCCCGGTCGGTCGCGGCGGGCGGGACGGGCCGGCCGGTGACGCGGTAGAGCGGGGCCTCGCGGCCGTCCAGCGGGAAGGCGAGGCAGACCCGGCGCGCCCGGGGCGCGAGCACGCGGTTCGTCAGGCCGAGGTGCGAGTCGGCCTCGGTAAGGACGAGCGGGATGCGCCGGGCGACCGCGACCGCCCCGATCGGCCCGGCGACGTAGCCGCCGCCGCCGAGGACGACGTCGGGGCGCTCGGCGCGCACGATCCGCCGCGCGGTCCCGAGCGCCGCGACCGCCCGCGCGGCGCCCCGGGCGGCCTTCAGCGGGTTCGAGCGCGAGAGGCCCTCGACCCGCAGCCGGTGCAGCTCGTAGCCGGCGGCCGGGACGAGGCGCGCCTCCGCGCGGTCCCCGCCGGCGAAGGCGACGTGGTGGCCGTCAGCCCGCAGCGCGTCGGCGACCGCCAGCGCGGGCACCACGTGTCCGGCTGTCCCGCCGGCGGCGATCAACACTCTCAGCATCGCTGCGGGATCCTGGCACGGCGCGGACATGGGCGACGCCTCCCTGCGCGACGTTCAGCAGGAGCCCCATGCCCATGAGCAGCACGAGGAGGTTCGTCGAGCCGTAGCTGATGAACGGCAGCGGCACCCCGGTCACCGGCGCCATCCCGAGCACCGTGAAGACGTTCAGCAGCCCCTGGCAGAGGATCATCGACGTCAGGCCCACGGCAAGGAGCTTGCCGTAGGCGCCCTGGGCGCCCTTGGCGACCCGCAGGCCCGCGTAGGCGATGAGGCCGTAGAGGAAGAGGACGACGGAGACGCCGATGACGCCGAGCTCCTCCCCGATGATCGCGAGGATGAAGTCCGTGTGGGCCTCGGGGAGGTAGAAGACCTTCTGGACCGACTCGCCGAGGCCGCGGCCGAAGAACCCGCCGGAGCCGAGCGCGATCTGCCCCTGCACCGCCTGCAGGCCGGTGTTCTGCGCGTCCGCCCACGGGTTCATGAACGAGGAGAGCCGCTGCATCCGGTACGGCTCGACGACGGCCATGAGGAGGACGAGGACCACCCCGCCGGCGATGAGCACGCCGAGGTAGCGGAGCGGGATCCCGGCGGCGACGAGGATCGCGCTGAGCGTCATCGCGATGACGAGCGCGGTGCCGATGTCCTTCGTCGCCACGAGCCCGACGCCGACGCAGCAGACGCCGGCCAGCGGGACGAGCAGCCGGCCCTCGCGGATGATCTTCGGCCGCGTCGCGAGGACCTTCACGACGTAGAGGAGCAGCGCGAGCTTCATGAGCTCGGAGGGCTGGAACTGCAGCGGGCCCGCGCCCAGCCAGCGCCGCGACCCGTTGACCGACACCCCGATGCCGGGGACGAGGACGAGGAACTGCATCGCGATGCACGCGCCGAGGAACGGCCCGGTGAGCTCGGCGATGACCTTCAGGCCGTGCCGCGCGATGACCTGCATGAGGACGAGGCCGATCGCGCCGAAGATGACGTAGCGGATGAGGTAGCTCGTCCCGTCCCCCTGGTGCTGGAGCAGCGTCTTCGCGCTCGAGGCGCTGTAGACCATGACCGCACCCGCCGCCAGGAGGCAGAACGTGGCGGTCAGGAGGATGTTGGCTTCCAGCGGTTGCGAGCGATCTCGCGGGGACGGCGGCGGCATCAGGCCTGGATTCGACGCGCACGCGCCGTTTCCTCATCACCCGATCATGAAAAGGCGCTCACGAGGGATCGGAAATGCCGGCCGCGCTCCTCGTAGTTCGCGTACTGCCCGAAGGACGCGCACGCCGGGGACAGCAGGACGACGTCGCCGGGGCGGGCGGCGGCGCGCGCCGCGGCGACGGCGGCCCCGAGGTCGCCGCGGTCGGTCCCGGTCCCGAGCGCCGCCTGCAGGCGGCCGGCGGCGGCCCCGACGAGCTGGACGGACGCGGCCCGCGCGGCGACCGGCGCCCGCAGCGGCCCGAAGTCCTCCTGCTTGGCGTCGTCGCCTCCGAGGATGAGGTGCAGCGGCGCGTCGATCGCCGCGAGCGCCGTCAGCGCGGACGCGACGTTCGTCGCCTTGGAGTCGTCGACGTAGCGCACGCCGTCGACGACGGCGATCTCGCGCAGGCGGTGCTCGACGCCGGCGAACGTCCGCAGCGCCTCGGCGATCGCGTCCTCCGGCAGCCCGCAGGCGCGCGCCGCCGCGACGACCGCCCGGGCGTTGGCGCGGTTGTGGGCGCCGGGGAGCGCGGGCTCGGCGGGCAGCTCGACGTCGTCGCTGAGCACCCGCGCCGCCGCCCCCGGCACCCGCCCCGCCACCGCGGCCGGGACGATCGCCACGTCCGTCGCGAGCTGCCGTCCGAACATACCGTCGAGCTTCGCCGCCGCGTACGCCTCGACCGACCCGTGCCAGTCGAGGTGGTCGGACTCGAGGTTGAGGAGGACGCCGACCTCGGGACGGAAGGCGAGCGTGTCGAACAGCTGGTAGCTCGAGCACTCCAGGACGACGGTCGTCCCCGGCTCGAGGTCCGTCCCGATGAGCGACGTGTACGGCAGGCCGACGTTGCCGACGACCCGGACCGGGCGGCCCGCGCAGCGCCACGCGTGGCCGAGCCACTCGGTGACGGTCGTCTTGCCGTTCGTCCCGGTGACGGCGACGACCGGCGCGCCGACGAGGCGCCAGGCGAGCTCGACCTCGCCGAGGACCGGGAGCCCCGCGGCCCGCGCCGCGGCGACGACCGGCGCGCGCGGCGGCACGCCCGGGGACTTCACGACGGCACGGGCGGCCCCGGTGCCGTCGAGCCGGGCGAGCCCGTCCACCCCCGTCTGAACCGGAAAGCCGACGTCCGCCGGCAGGGCGGGCGTCCCGCTGTCGACACCCGTCACCGTCGCCCCGCGCGCCGCGAGCGCCCGCCCGGCGGCGAGCCCGGAGCGCGCGAGCCCCACCACGAGCCACGGCCCCTCGGGCAGCGCTGGACGCGTCTCGTTCACCGGCCGGGCGCCGCTCAGGAGACGGACTGCTGGTAGATCGTGAAGCCGATGGCGCTGCACACCGCGGCGACGATCCAGAACCGCAGGATGATCTTCGTCTCCGACCAGCCCTCGATCTCGAAGTGGTGGTGGATCGGGGCCATCTTGAAGACCCGCTTGCGGAAGGTCTGGAACGAGAAGACCTGGATCATCACGCTCAGCGCCTCGACGACGAAGATGCCGCCGATGAGGACGAGCAGCTCCTCGGTCTTCGTCATGATCGCCAGCCCGCCGATGATGCCGCCGAGGCCGAGCGACCCGGTGTCCCCCATGAAGATCGTCGCCGGGAACGCGTTGTACCAGAGAAATCCGATGCAGGCCCCGACTCCGCAGCCGGCGAGCAGCGCGAGGTCCTGCTGACCCCGCGTGATGAACGTGATGCCGATGTAGGCGAGCAGGACGATCGACGTGCAGCCCGCGGCGAGGCCGTCGAGGCCGTCGGTGAGGTTCACCGCGTTCGTCGTGCCGGCGATGACGAGGTAGATGAAGACGGGGTAGAAGATCCCGAGGTCCACCGTCGCGTCGATCGACCGCAGGCGCACCGTCTCCTCCAGGCCCGCCTTGTCGACGGCGACCCACCAGAGGAAGAGCGTGATGCCGACGAGCCACAGGAGCTTCCAGCGGCCCTGGAGGCCGAGGTTGCGGCGGCGGAAGACCTTCTGCGCGTCGTCGAGGAAGCCGAGCAGCGCCGAGCCGATGCCGGCGCCGAAGACCCCGATCGCGCGCCAGTCGTAGTCGCACAGGATGAGGAACGGGACGGAGATCGCGATGAACATGATGATCCCGCCCATCGTCGGCGTGCCCGCCTTGGCGTGGTGGCCGGCCGGGCCCTCCTCGCGGATGTGCTGCCCGAACTCGCGCGCCCGCAGCGCCGCGATGAACCGCGGGCTCAGGAAGATGCAGAGGAGGAGCGATGCGGTGCCGCCGATGAGGATCTCACCCATGTGTGCTCCCGAGGTTCGCAGGCCCGGCGGCGCGGAGCGCCCCGGTCACGGCTTCCAGCCCCACCCCGCGGGACGCTTTGACGAGGACGGTGTCCCCCGGCTGCAGGAGCCCGGGGACGAGGACGGCGGCCGCCTCGGCGTCGGGGACCGCGTGGTCCCCGGCGTAGGCGGCGCTCAGCGGGCCGACGGCGACGAGCAGCTCGACGCCGGCGTCGCGGGCGTAGGCGCCGATCTGGGCGTGGTGCTCGTCCTCCCCCGGCCCGAGCTCGCGCATGTCGCCGAGGACGGCGACGCGGCGGCCGGGGGAGGTGGCGGCGAGGTCGTCGAGGGCGGCACGCATGGACAGGGGGTTCGCGTTGTAGCAGTCCTCGATGACGGTGATGTCGCCGTCGAGGTGCAGCCGCTGGCCGCGCATCTCGCTGAGGGTCAGCGCGACCTCGCCGGCCGGCTGCGCGCCGATCGCCCGGGCGGCGGCGAGCGCGGCGCAGGCGTCGGTCCGCACGTGGACGGGCTGCGCGTCGAGGCCGAAGCCGGCGAGCGCGCCGGGCTCCACGTCGGCCCCCGAGCCGGCCGGGCCGAACGTGACCGTCGTCAGGTCGGCGCGCAGGTGGGGCTCCAGCAGCGGCTCCCCCGCGGGCAGGACGGCGACGCCGCGCCCGGCCGGAAGTGCCGCGACGAGGGCGGCCTTCTCGGCGGCGATCGCCTCCATCGTCCCGAGCTGCTCGAGGTGGACCGGGCCGAGGGCGGTGATGACGCCGACGTCGGGCTCGGCGATCGCCGCGAGCTCGGCGATCTGCCCGGCGCCCCGCATGCCCATCTCGAGGACGAGCGCCTGGGTGCCGGCGGGGGCGCCGAGGACGGTCAGCGGCAGCCCGATCTCGGTGTTGAGGTTGCGCTCGTTCGCGGTGACGGCGACCCCGGAGGCGGCGAGCATCGCGGCGAGCAGGTCCTTCGTCGTCGTCTTGCCGACCGAGCCGGTGACGCCGATGACCGGGCAGCCGAGCGCGCGCCGCCACGCCGTCGCCAGCCGCTGCAGCGCGCGCAGCGGATCGGTCGCGACGAGGACGACCCCGGTCTCCCCGGCCGCGGCGACGGCCTCCTCGCCCCAGGCCTCGCCGACGAGGACGCCCCACGCGCCGCCCGCGAGCGCCCCGGGCGCGAAGCGGCCACCGTCGGCGTGCTCGCCCGGGAGCCCGGCGAAGAGGTCGCCCGGGCCGGCGGCCCGGGAGTCGATGGACGCGCGCACGGGGCCGCCGGCGGCCGCAGCGGCGCCCGACGCGAGCAGCCGCGCGCCCGCGGCGGTGGCGACCTGCTCAGGCGACCAGGCGCGCACGCAGGCTCTCCCGGGCCTCGGTGACGTCGTCGAAGGGCACCTTGCGCCCGCCCGCGAACTCCTGGCCCTGCTCGTGGCCCTTGCCGGCGATGAGGACGACGTCGCCCGTCTGCGCCGCGGCGACGGCGGCGGCGATCGCGGCGTGGCGGTCCTCGACGACCTCGATGCCCGTGCGCTCGGCGGAGATGCCCGCGACGATCTCGGCGAGGATCGCCGCCGGCTCCTCGGAGCGCGGGTTGTCGCTCGTGACGAAGACGAGGTCGGCCTCGGCGGCGGCGATCGACCCCATCTGCGGGCGCTTGCCGCGGTCCCGGTCCCCGCCCGCGCCGAACACGACGATGACGCGGCCGCGGCCCGTCACGAGGTCACGCGCGGCCCGCAGGACGTTCTGCAGCGAGTCCGGCGTGTGGGCGTAGTCGACGAGCACGGCGAAGTCCTGGCCCTCGACGACGGGCTCCATCCGGCCCGGCGCCTTGATCGCGCTCGGCAGGGCCGCGGCGATCGTCTCGTCGCCGACGCCGAGGGCGCGGGCGACGGCGATCGCGCCGAGCGCGTTGAGGACGTTGAACCGGCCGGGGAGCGGGAGCGTGAGCGAGCGCCCGTCGAGGACGAACGTGCTCGACGTGAGGCCGAAGGCGACATCCGTGGCGCGCAGGTCGGCGGCCGGGTGGTCGATCGCGAACGTCGTGACGTGCGGGAACTCCTCGCTGAGCCGGTCGCCGTAGGCGTCGTCGAGGTTCACGGCGATCGGGACGTGTTGGCGGTCGGCCGCGGCGATGAGCAGCCGCTTGGCCTGGAAGTACTCCTCCATGCCCGGGTGGAAGTCGAGGTGGTCCTGCGTGAGGTTCGTGAAGATCGCGCCGGCCCAGTGGATCGCGTCGGCGCGGTGCAGCTCGAGCGCGTGCGAGGAGACCTCCATGACGCAGTGCGTGTCCCCCGCGGCGAGCATCGCCGCGAACGTCGCCTGCAGGTCGATCGCCTCCGGCGTCGTGCGCTCCGCCGGCGTCTCGACCCCGCCGACGACCGAGGAGACGGTGCCGAGCAGCCCGGTCCGGTGGCCGCCCGCCTCCAGCAGCGAGCGGACGAGGTAGGCGCTCGTCGTCTTGCCGTTCGTCCCCGTGACGCCGACGGTCCGCAGCGTCCGGGTCGGGTCGCCGCTGAAGGCCGCCGCGGCGGCGGCCATGGCGACCCTGACGTCCTCCACGACGAGCTGCGGGACCGCGAGCCCCGGCAGCACGTGGGTGACGACGAGCGCTGCGGCCCCGCGCTTGACGGCGTCCGGCGCGAAGTCGTGGCCGTCGCGGGTGAACCCGGGGACGCAGAAGAAGAGGGCGCCCGGCCGCACGGCGCGGTTGTCGTAGGCCAGGGCGGTGATCTTCACCTCGGCCGCCGGGGACGCCGCGTGCGCGGCCGCCACGGGCAGGACGTCGCCGAGCCTCACGAGCGGCGCCTGTGCAGGGGCGTGCGGCGGGCCGTCATCGCCGGGAACGATACCCGGGTCGCCGGATCGGGCCGGGCCCGGCCCGGGGCGGCGCGACCGACCGCGGTCCTGCCAGGATGGGGGCATGTCCGTCGTGAAGATCAACGCCATCACCGTCCCGCGCGAGCGCTTCGACGAGTTCGAGCGCCGGTTCGCGACCCGGGCGGGCCGCGTCTCGGACGCCGAGGGCTTCGAGTCCTTCGAGCTCCTGCGGCCGAACGACGACCGCGAGGTCTGCCTCGTCATCACCCGCTGGGCCTCGGAGGAGGCGTTCCTCGGGTGGGTGCGCAGCCCCGACTTCGCCGCCGGGCACGCGCAGCACCGCGAGGAGGGCCCCGTCGGCACCGGGAGCGAGATCTGGTCCTTCGACGTCCTCGAGACCGAGCGCGCCCCGGCCGGACCCGCTGCGACGGCCTAGGGCCGGTAGCGGGCCGGCAGCTCCGGCCCGTAGGCCTGCTCGGCGGAGACGAGCAGGTTGAAGTGCACGAGGTGCCAGAGCGCGGCGACGCCGTCGCGCCAGTTGATCTTCTTGCCCGCCAGGCGGGTCCGGGGCGCGTAGGAGATCGGCAGCTCGAAGACCCGCGCCTGGGCCTTGGCGACGTAGGCGGTCACCTCGACCTCGAAGCCGAAGCGGTCCGAGCGCAGACGCATCGACTGCACGAGGTCGGTGCGGAAGAGCTTGTAGCACGTCTCCATGTCGCTGAGGTAGATGCCGCTCAGGAGGTTCGAGAGCAGCGTCAGGACGCGGTTGATGAGGTAGTGGAAGGTGCGGTGGACCTGCGGCCGCTCGCGGCGGAAGCGCGAGCCGTAGACGACGTCGGCCCGGTCCTCGAGCAGCGGCTCGAGGAGCTTCGGGATGTCGGCGGGGTCGTACTCCCAGTCGGCGTCCTGGACGACGACGAAGTCCCCGGTCGCGGCGGCGATCCCGGCGCGCACCGCGGCGCCCTTGCCCCGGTTCACCGGCTGCGGGAGGAAGCGGAGGCCGTGCGCCGCCGCGACGCGCCCGAGCACGTCGGCGGTCCCGTCCGACGATCCGTCGTCGACGACGATCCACTCGCGGTCGATGGGGCACGGCGTCGCGAGCAGCCGGTCGAGGACCGCCTCGATGTCCCCCACCTCGTTGAAGACCGGCACGACGACGGAGAGCACGGGGCCGGGCATCGGGTGGGGTTCTACCGGTTCTTAACGGCAGACGGCGAGCCGAAGCTCGCCGTCGCGCGCCAACCAGTGTGCGGGGCACCGGTGGACGGTGGGTACCGCCAATCGTCCTACTTGACGGTGAAGTCGGTGTACATCCCGCCTTGGTAATGACCGGGAAGGTTGCACACCAAAGCGTAGTGCCCAGCCTTCAGTTCCAACGTGAGAGCCTTCTTCGCTCCGACCGTGAGCGCGCGATCGCCGAGCTCGCCGACCTTCCCGCGCAGGTCGGCGCCGAGGCCGCTGCGGAGGTCCGCGGCCCGCTCGTCCGTCCGCACGACGACGAACTCGTGCGGGATCGCACCGTCGTTCGTCACCGCGAAGGTGACCTTCCCGGCGGCGACCTGCTTCGGGGTCGCCACGATCCGGTACTCGGTCTCGTCGACGCTCACGGTGCCGTCGGCGGCGGTGTTCGCCGCGGCCGGACCCGACCCGGGGCCGGGGTCGGCCGAGGACTCACCGCCGCAGCCGCTCGCCGTGGCGAGGGCCGGAAAGCCCAGGCACAGCAGCGCGAGACGGTGACGACGCGACATCGACCGTCACTGTCGCGACCGCGGGTGAGGAGCGCGTGAGCGGCCGGTGAGAGAACGCTCATCGCCCGGCTCGGGGTCCGCGACGAAGCCGGGCAGCCGCACGGCGACGCGGGCGCCGCCGAGCGGGGCGTCCTCGACCCACGCCTCCCCGCCGTGTGCGGCGGCGATCGCCTGGACGATCGCGAGGCCGAGCCCGGTGCCGGTCCCCGTCCCGCGGGGGCCGTGCGCGTCGGCACGGTGGAAGCGCGCGAAGACGCGCTCGCGCTCGGTCGCCGGGATGCCGGGACCGTCGTCGTCGACGCCGATCGCCACCCAGCCCGGCGCCTCCTCCCGGGCCCAGACCATGACGGTGCCGCCGGGCCGGGTGTGCTCGGTGGCGTTGCGCAGGAGGTTGCGCACCGCCTGCGCCAGGCGGTCGGGGTCCGCGCGCAGCGTCCCGCTCGGCCCCCCGGCGAAGCGGAAGTCGCGGTCGGCGGTCGCGCGCTGCGCCTCGAGCAGCTCGTCGAGGGTCGCCGGGAGCGAGACCCGCCCCGGGCGCAGGAAGCCGACGTCCTGGGCGTGCGTGAGCACGAGCAGGTCCTCGACCATCCGCCCCATCCGCTCGACCTCGGTGCGCACGAGCCGCTCGACGCGCCGGACCTCCTCCGCCGACGGGTGGGCCTCGAGCGCGAGGACCTCGAGCTGCCCGCGGATGACGGTCAGCGGCGTGCGCAGCTCGTGCGAGGCGTCGGCGACGAACGCGTTCTGGCGGTCGAAGGCGGACTGCAGGCGGTCGAGCATCGAGTCGAACGCGTCGGCGAGGACGGCGATGTCGTCCCCGCTCGCGGCCGGGACCTCGCCGGCCATCCGCGGGTCGAGGTCCCCCTCCTGGATGCGGGCCGCGACGCCGGCCATGCGCCGCAGCGGGCGCGCGATCCGCGTCCCGAGCAGGACCGCCGCCGCCGTCGCGAGCGCGAGCGCGAGGAGGCCCGCGAGGATGAACGAGCGCAGGACGCCGGCCTGTGCGCGGTCGACGAGGCGGGTGCTCTCCCCCACGCCGAGGAAGACCGTCCCGGCGCCGGTGTCGACCGCCCGGACGAGGACGCGGACCCGGTGCCCGTCGGGCAGGGCGACGGTGTGGCGGCCCGGCGGCAGGCGCAGGATGGCGCGGGCCCGTGCGCGGGCGTCGGGCTCCGCGTCGGGCGTCGTGAGGTCCGCGTCGTTCGTGACCGGCGTGCCCCGGGGCAGGCGGGCGAACAGCAGCCGGGCGTTCGGCGCGTAGGGCTGCCCGCGGACGAACGCCTGCGCCGAGCTGCGGACCCCGGCCGTGCCGCCGCCCACCCCGCCGACGACGCGCTCGAACGCCTGCATGTCCCCCGCGAGGTCGCCGTCGAGCTGCGTGCGGACCTGTCCGCCGGTCCCCGCGTAGACCGCCCCGAACGCGACCGCGAGTGCGGCGAGCACGATCGCGGCGACCCCGAGCGTGAGGCGCCGCCGGATCGTCACGGGCTACCGGGCCCGCAGGCGGTACCCGACCGAGCGCAGGGTCTGGATCGGCGCGGGGCTGGACGGGAGCGCGAGCTTGCGGCGCAGGTACCCGACGTAGACCTCGACGATGTTCGTCTGCGGGTCGAAGTCGTAGCCCCACACGGCGCTGAGGAGCTGCTCGCGGCTGAGGACCTGGTTCGGGTGGCGGAGGAAGTGCGTCAGGAGCTCGAACTCCTTCGCGGACAGGTGGATCGACTGCCCGTCGCGGGTCACCTCGCGGGTGAGCAGGTCGGCGTGGATGCCGCCGGCCTCGAGCTCGGTCGTCTTCACCTGGACCGGGCCGCGGAGGTGGGCGCGCACGCGGGCGGCGAGCTCCTCGAACGCGAACGGCTTGGAGACGTAGTCCGTCGCGCCCGCGTCGAGGCCCTCGACGCGGTCGGCGACCTCCGCGCGCGCGGTGAGGAGGATCACCGGGAGCGCCGGCTTCTCGGCCCGCACGGCGCGGAGCACCTCGAGGCCGTCGCGACCCGGGAGCATGCGGTCGAGCACGACGAGGTCGATGTCGCCGCCGAGCGCGCGCTCCTGCCCGCTCGGCCCGTCGTGCGCGATCTCGACCTGATGGCCCTCGGCGCGCAGACCTCGCTGCACGAAGTCGGCGATGGCGGGCTCGTCCTCGACGACCAGAATGCGCACCGGCGGATCGTAGCCTTCTCGGGGCGGCATCCCGTCGGACTACTTCGGCGGGATCTGCAGGTACTGCAGGGCGAACTGCGCGATGTCGCCGAAGGCCGGGGCCGCGACGACGCCGCCGTAGATCGCGCCCTGCGGCTGGTCGACCATGACGGACACGAGGAGCTTCGGCTTCGCCGCGGGCGCGAACCCGACAAACGAGGCGACGTAGTTCGTGCTCGAGTACTCGTGGGTGACCGGGTCGACCTTGTTCGCCGTTCCCGTCTTGCCGGCCAGCTGGTAGCCCGGGATCGAGACCTCGGCGGCGGTCCCGCCGGGGGCGAAGACGCCTTCGAGCATCTGCCGGATCTCGGCCGAGACCTGCTCGGAGATGACGCGGTGACCGCGCGGCCGCGGGACCGGGACCCCGCCGACGTCCTTGACGATCTGCGGGCGGCGGAGGATGCCGCCGTTCGCGAGCGCGCTGTAGGCCGTCGCGATCTGCAGCGGGGTGACGGCCTCGCCCTGCCCGATCGGGAGGTTGCCCATCGACGAGCCGGAGTACTGGGAGACCTTCGGCTGGATGCCGCGCTCCTCCCCGGGGAGGTCGATCCCGGTCGGCTTGCCGAACCCGAAGGCCCGGATCCAGTGGTCGAAGCGCACACGGCCCTGCGCGAGGCCGATCGTGATCGCGCCGACGTTCGAGGACTTCGCGAGGATCTGCGCCGTCGTCAGCGCCTCCGGGCCGCGGTCCTCGGCGTCGTGGATCGTCCGGTCGGCGACGGTGATCGTCGGCGCGAGGTCGTAGACCGTGCTCGGGGTCGTCGTGTGGTCCTCGAGCGCGCCCGCGACGGTGAACGGCTTGAACGTCGAGCCCGGCTCGTACGTGTAGCCGACCGCCCGGTTCTGACGGGCCTCGGCCGGGGCGCCCGCCGGGTCGTTCGGATCGACGCGCGGCCAGTTCGCCATCGCGAGGACCTCGTTCGTGCGCGGGTCCATGACGACGGCGGTCGCGGACTTCGGGCGGTACTTCTCCCCGATCCCGGCGAGGACGCTCTCGGCGTGCTGCTGGATCGCGGCGTCGAGCGTGAGCTGCACCTTCGCCCCGGGGCGCGCCTGCTTGAGGTCGGTGACCTGGAGGGGCTGGCCGAGCGCGTCGCGGAGCGTGCGGACCTTGCCGGCGCTGCCCGAGAGCACCCGGTTGCGCGAGTACTCCAGGCCCTCACGGCCGACCGTGGTCCCGTTGTCGTCCCGGCCGACGATCCCGAGGACCTGGCCGGCGAGCAGTCCGCGGGGGTAGGTGCGGTGCTCGCTCGGCTCCTGGCTGATCCCGTTGATGCCGAGCGCCTTGATCCGGTCGGCGTCGACACCCGGGACCTGGCGGGCGACGATGACGTAGCCCGAATCCGGCTTCGTGATCGCCCGCAGGACCGCGTCGGCGCCCATGTGCACGAGCGGGGCGAGCTTGCCCGCGATCCTCGCCGGGCTGGCCTTCCTGATGAGGTACGGGTTCGCGATGACGGTCGCCGACTGCTCGCTCACGGCGAGCTCGTCACCGTTGCGGTCGGTGATCGTGCCGCGCCGGGCGGGGACGACGTCGACGGCGACCTGCTGGGTCGCGGCGACGCGCGTCAGGGCGCCGCCGCGGACGGTCCCGAAGTACAGCGCCCGCCCGAAGGCGAGGACGAGCAGGAGCAGGAACGCCGCGAAGAGCAGCCCGATGCGGCGATCCAGCAGCGACACGGCTCAGCCCTGCGGGGTCGCGGCGCCGGTGGCGGCCCCGGCGGCCGGCGGTGAGACGCCCCCGGTGGGCCCGGTCTGCTGGGTCGCCGGCGCCTGCTGCGTCGTGGCGGCGACGTGCGTGGCGGCCGGGGTGGCGGCGGCCGTCGTGGCAGCGGGCGTCGTGGCGGCGGGCGTCGCGGCCGTCGTGGCGGCGGGCGTGGGGGCCGGGGTGGCGGCGGGCGTCGCGGTGTCGGCGACCCGCGCCTTCGCGGCGTCCGACGGGCTCGCGATGCCGCGGGCGGCGACCGTGGCGGAGACCGCGCCCGCCGTCCGGTAGCGGACGCTCCCCGCGGCCGGCATGACGAGGCCCTGCTGGGCGGCGACGTCCTGGACGCGCTGGCCGGCGTCCATCTCCGAGATCTGGGTCTGCAGGGCCGAGTTCTGCCGCTCGAGGACGGCGGCCTTCTGCATGTCCTGGCCGATGCCCGTGTTGAGGCTCAGCAGCGAGACCTGCAGGAAGACGAGCCCGATGAGCATCGCGCCGATGAGGCCGATCCACAGGCGGCCGCGGATGAGCCGGTCGAGGAAGCGGGCGTCCTGGAGGCCGGCGGCGCGGCGCGCGATGCGCAGGCCGAGCGGCGTGTAGGCGGGGATGCCCAGCGGCAGGGCCGCCGAGCCGACGCCTCCGGCGAACGACGGCGTGCCCGGCCCGCGGAGGCCGGCGAGCCCGGCGGCGGGCCCGGAGACGCGGCGGGCGCCGCGAGGCATCGCGGCCTTCCGGGAGCGGGCGGGTGCGGCGGCACGCTTCCGGGGTGCGGTCGCGGGATGGGCGGCGGCCGAACGGACCCGCTGCGCGGGTGCGGTCGTGGGCGGGGTCATGCGGACTCCTCCATGTGGAGCTTGCGGGCGACGCGCAGGCGCGCGGACTTCGAGCGGGGGTTCGCGGCGATCTCGCCGGGCGTCGGGACGACCGAACGGCGGGTGACGAGCTCGGCTGCGGGGGTGCGCCCGCAGACGCACACCGGGAAGTCCGGCGGGCACACACATCCCTGGGCGCGGTCGGCCAGGAAGCGCTTCACGCGCCGGTCTTCGAGGGAGTGGAACGAGATCCCTGCCAGGCGCCCGCCGACCTTCAGGCAGTCCCAGGCGAGCGGGAGGGCGTCGTCGACCTCGCGCAGCTCGTCGTTCACGGCGATGCGGATCGCCTGGAAGCTCCGCTTCGCGGGGTGGCCGCCGGCGAACCGGGCCGGGATCGGGATCGCGGAGACGATGACGTCGACGAGCTCCGTCGTCGTCGTGATCGGGTGCTCCTCGCGCGTGTTCACGATGCGCCGCGCGATCTGCCGGGCGTAGCGCTCCTCGCCGAACTCCCGGAGGATCCCCGCGATGCGGCGCTCGTCCCAGGTCGCGACGAGGTCGGCCGCGGAGAACGACTGCGTCGTGTCCATCCGCATGTCGAGCGGCGCGTCGTAGGCGTAGGAGAACCCGCGCTCGCGCGTGTCGACCTGCATCGAGGACATGCCGAGGTCGAGGTAGACGAGGTCGGCCTGGAGCCCCTCGGCGGCGAGCTGGGCGAGGCCGGTCGCGAAGGACGCGCCGATGAAGCGCGTCGCGCACGGCACCTCGGTCGCGAACGCCTCGAAGCGCTCGAGGGCGGCGGGGTCGCGGTCGATGGCGATGAGCATCCCGTCGCGACCGAGCCGGTCGGCGACGAGCCGCGCGTGGCCGCCCCCGCCGAACGTGCAGTCGACGACGGTCTGGCCCGGCTGCGGGTCGCCGAGCTCGATGAGCTCGCCGGCGAGCACGGGGACGTGATCGGTGGGCACGGTCTGGAGCCTCATGCGGACGGAGCGGGCGGGAAGGGGACGACGTTCGTCGCGAAGGGCGCGGTGAGCTCGGCGATGTCGAGCTTGCTGTTGTAGTCCTGCCAGGTCGCGCGGTCCCAGATCTCCATCCGGGTGCGGATGCCGGTGACGACGACGTCCTTCGTGAGGCCCGCGTGCTCGATGAGGAAGGCCGGGAGCATGATGCGGCCGGCGGAGTCGAGCTCGACGTCGTACGAGTTGGCCTGGAAGTACCGCTCGAACTGGTCGCGGCGCGGGTCCAGCTCGTGCAGCTGCGAGATCGCCGTCTCCGTGTACGCGTCGAAGCGCTCGGGCGTCCACACCGAGACGCAGTCGGCCGTGCCCTTGGAGAGGACGATGCCGTCGGCCAGCGAAGGACGCCACTTGGCGGGAACCGTCAGGCGGTTCTTCGCGTCAAGCGTGTAGTCGAAGGTGCCTCGGAAGGTGGCCATGGTCGCGTCCGGCGTCCTGCCAGAGAAGAAGTCGCGGGCCGGGATGGAGGAGTGGGAGGAGCCCCTCCACCCCGGTCCGCTGAGCGCACGGTAACCCACTCTCCCCCACCCAGCAACCCTTTTTGCACACGATTCCCCACCACGCCTCCCCGGCGTTGGGTCTTGCCGTCGTGAAAGTACGTTTTTGCAGGAAGAACTCCCGGTGGGGGAGCGTGGGGGAACAGACGTCCAGTCGCCGCACGTTCCGGTGCAGATCGCGGTCCCGCAAGGCGCGGTGCAGGATCCGGGGCGATCCGTCCGCTCGGTGTGCCGCCCGGTGGGGCATCGTGGAGGACCCGGGGCGCCCGTGGCGACGGGCCCCACCCGCGGCGCCGTGGCGCAGTTGTGCCTCGCACGTCCGCCGGCCTCGCCTATCATCACGCACGCGCCAACCTCCGCCGGACGCCGCCACAGGCCCCGGCCCTCATCGCCCCACCGCTAGGAGCCCGTTCGTGCCGTCCACGCCTCACCATCTGCCCTCCCGCCGCTCGCGCCTCGCGCTCGCCGGGGCCGTCGTCGCCCTCGCCGTCCCGGTCGCCGGGTGCGGCGGAGGCAGCAGCAGTGCGGGCGGGAAGGGCGACGCCGACCCGGCGGCCGTCGTCCCCGCCACGGCGGCGTTCTACGGCGAGGTGACCGTCCGGCCGACGGGCGACCTGAAGACGAACGTCGAGTCGCTGGCGCGGAAGGTCACCGGCACCGCCGACCCCGGGCAGCAGCTCGTCGCGCTCCTGGACAAGTCGCTGAGCCGCAGCGGGCGGAGCTTCAAGAAGGACATCGACCCCTGGCTCGGGGACAAGGTCGGCGTCGCCGTCACGGGCCTCCGGGGCCGCCACCCCGACTACGTCATCGTGCTCGACGCAACGGACACCGGCAAGGGCATCGCGACGCTGAAGCAGAGCGCGAAGAAGGTCGTCGAGCGCAAGTACAAGGGCGTCACGTACCTGTACAACGCGACGCAGGACCAGGCGGCCGTCGCCGAGAAGGACACCGTGTCGATCGGGACCGAGACCGCGATCCACGCGGTCATCGACGTCGACAAGGGCGCCGACGCGCTCGCCGACAGCGTGAACCTCAAGAAGGCGCGCGCCGACGCCGGCGCAAACGCCCTCGGCTTCTTCTACGCGGACCCCGCGGGAATCCTGAACCTCGCAGCGTCGAGCAACCCGCTGCTCGGCTCGCAGGCCTCCTCGCTGCAGGGGCTGCTCGGCAGCGCGAAGCCGCTCACGGCGACGCTCACCGCACAGCCCGACGCGCTGCGGCTGCAGACCACCGTCACGAGTGCCAAGGCGGCCAAGGCGAACGGCGAGGCGGCCGACACCGTCGCGTCGCTGCCCGACGACTCCGTCCTCGCGCTCGGCCTCGGGACGATCGGCAGCCGCGCGGACCAGGGCCTCGCGCAGGTGCAGAAGCTCGGCGGGATCTTCGCCGGCGTGCTCGGGCAGTTCACGGCGCTCACCGGCCTCGACCTCCAGCGCGACGTCCTCTCGTGGATGGGCAAGGGCGGCCTCTTCGTCCGGGCCAAGGGCGTCGCGGACATCGGTGGAGCGCTCGTCGTCGACACGAGCTCGGAGCAGAAGACCACGGCGTTCATCGCGAGCGCCCGGCGCCTCATCAGCCAGTTCGGCGGCTCGCAGGGCCTGAAGCTCACGCCGTTCAGCGGGACGGGCGCGAAGGGCTTCTCGCTGAGGATCTCCCAGCTTCCGTTCCCGATCATCGTCGCGACCGGCGGCGGGAAGTTCGTCGTCGCCGTGGGCGGGTCCTCGGTCGCGCAGGCGCTGAAGCCGACCGGGAAGCTCGGTGACGCCCCTCAATTCAAGGCGACCGCGACGCAGCTCGGCGCCAGGCCGGTCCTCTACGTCGACCTGAAGTCGCTCGTCGGGCTCGCCCAGCTCGCCCTCGGCAGCGACGCGACGTTCAAGAAGGCCGAGCCGTACCTCACCGCCCTGACCGCCCTCGCCGCCGGCAGCGACGTCTCGGGCAGCACGGTGAAGACGAACCTCGTCGTCGGCGTGAAGTAGGCCGGCCGCGCCCCGCGCGCGCCGGTCAGGTCATCCCCGCCACGAGCCCGGCGGCGAGCAGCAGCATCGCCGCCGGGACGAGCAGCAGCGCGACCGCGAGCTGGATCTTCGGCGCCGCGCGGGCGGCGTGGTCCTGCACGGCGCGGGCCCGATCGGCGCGCGCGTCGGCGGCGAGCGACGCGAGGGCGGGGGCCAGCGATGTGCCGTGCCGGTCGCTGCGCCGGATCGCGGCGACGAGCGCGAGGACGCCCGGGAGCGGGCAGCGTGCCGCGAGGCGGTCGAGCGCCTGCGCCCGCGGGACGCCGAGGGCCATGAGCGACGCGGTGGCGTGGAGCTCCGCGGCGAGCGGGCCGCCGCGGCGCCGGCCCACGGCCGCGAGCGCGGCCGTCACCGGCAACCCGGCGGCCACGGCGACGCGGGTGAGGTCGAGGACGTCCGGGAGATCTGCAGCGAGCGCCGTCGCCCGGCGCCGGGCGCGCCGCGCGAGCCACAGGTCGGGCGCGAGGTAGCCGGCCGCCGGGGCGGCGAGCGTGAGCAGCGGGCCGAGGCGCCCCGGCGCCGCGGGCAGGACGAGGACGATCGCGCCGGCCGCCGCGCACACGGCTGCGCCCGCCTTCGCGGCCATGACGTCCGCGACGGCGACGGGCGACGGCAGGCCGGCCGCCGCGACCCGCCGCTCGAGGTCGCCCGGGGCCGGGACCGGGAGGCCGGCCCGGCGGCCGACCGCGGCGAGCGCGGCGGCGAGGCGACGGGTGCGCGGGCCGAGCGCGGTGGCGGCACGGGTGGCCCGCGTCCCGGGGCCCGGCGCATCCGTCGTGGCGGGGTTCAGCGTGGTCGCGCGCGCCGCCGCGGCGGCCCGCGCGAACCGCGCGTCCAGGAGGTCGACGCCGGCGAGCGCGGCGGCGACGGCGGCGCCGAGGGCGAGGACGAGCGCCGCCATCTAGGCCAGACCCGGCCGGGCGAGGCGGCGGACCGCGAGCATCCCGGCGACCTGGAAGACCGCGGCCGCGGCGGCCAGGAGCAGTCCGAGCGGGCTGCGCACGATGGCCGCGAAGGTGCCGGGGGCGCCGAGCTCTGCGAGCGCCGCGGCGACGAGCGGCAGCGCGGCGACCGTCCCGGCGGTGAAGCGGGCCTGGCCGGTCGCCGCGCGCGCGTCGGCCTCGACCCGCCGCGCGGCTTCCATGCCGTGCGCGAGGTCGCGGAGCAGGCCCGCGAGGTCGCCGCCCGCGTCGCGCTGCAGGAGGATCGCGGCGACGAGGGTGTCCCACTGCGGGCCGTGCGCGCGGCGCCGGAGCGCCTCCAGGACGTCGGCCGTCGGGGCGCCGACGGCGAGCGCGGCACGGGCGCGGGCGAGCTCGGCGTCGACGACCGGCCCCGCGCCGCCGGCCACCGCGGCCTCGGTGATCGCTCCGCGGACGGCGTGACCGCCCGCGAGCGCGTCGGCCATCGCGCGGGCGGCGACCGGGGCACCCTCGGCCATCGCCCGCCGCCAGCGGGCCGTCCGCGCGGCGAGGATCCGGCCGGTGCCCCAGGGGCCGGCCGTGGCGGCGAGCGCCGCGGCGACCGGGCCGGCGACGAGCAGCCCGCCGCCGCCGAGGGTGAGGGCCAGGAGCGCGACGAGCCGGCGGCGCTCGACCCCGCTCACCCGCTCGGCGCCGGCCCGCGCGCCCCGGAGCGGCGCGAGCACCCGGCCGAGGCGGACGGCGAGCGCCGACTCCTCCGCCAGACCGAGCGCGGCCCACAGCGCGGGGACGGCGGCGGCCCCCGCGAGCGCGGCGGCGAGCGTCGCGCGGGTCACGGCGTCCACTCCCCCAGCCGCTCCGCGAGCTCGGGGCTCAGCGCGGCGCGCCACCGGGCCCGGTCGCCGCGCACCGCATAGAGCTCGCGTGCGCGCGCCCCGCCGCCGGCGTCCCGCGTGACCTCCGCCACGGCGACGACGCGGCGACCGCCGTCGGCCGTCCGCGCCTGGTGCACGACGAGGTCGATCGCCTGGGCGACGTGCTCGCGGACGGCGGCGTGCGGCAGACCGACGCCGGCCATCAGCGCGAGCGTCTCGAGCCGCCGCAGCGCCTCCGCCGGGCTCCCGGCGTGGACGGTGCAGAGCGAGCCGTCGTGGCCGCTGGCCATCGCCGCGAGCATGTCGAGCGCCTCGGGCCCGCGGACCTCACCGACGACGATGCGGTCCGGCCGCATGCGCAGGGCGTTGCGGACGAGCGCGCGGATCGTCACCTCGCCGCGGCCCTCGACGCTCGGCGGCCGCGCCTCGAGCCGGACGACGTGCGGCTGCTGCAGGACGAGCTCGGCGGTGTCCTCGATCGTGACGATGCGCTCGCCGGTGCCGGCGAACGACGAGAGCGCGCCGAGCGTCGTCGTCTTGCCCGAGCCGGTGCCGCCGCTGACGAGGACGTTCAGCCGGGCGCGCACGGCAGCGGCGAGGAAGGCCGCGAGCGGGGCGGTCCACGTCCCGCGCGCGACAAGACCCTCAGGGGTGAAGGCGCGGCGGCGAAAGCGGCGAATGGTCAGCACCGGGCCGTCGAGCGCGAGCGGCGGGATGACGCAGTTCACGCGCGAGCCGTCGGGAAGGCGCGCGTCGGCCATCGGCGTGCTCTCGTCCACGCGGCGACCGAGCGGCGCGAGGATCCGCTCGATGGCGTGGCGCAGCTCGGTGTCGTCGGTGAAGCGGACGCCCGTCGCCTCCAGGCGCCCGGCGCGCTCGACCCAGACCTGGCCGCGCTCGCCGGTGCCGCAGCCGTTGACCATGATCTCGTCGACCGCCGGATCGGCGAGCAGCGGCTCGAGCGGGCCGAGGCCGAACGACCGCTCGGCGACGAGGCGGACGAGCTCGGCGCGCTGGTGCTCCGGAAGCAGCGCCGCCTCCCGGTCGACGAGGGCGCGGACGCGCTCGGCGGGGTCGTGCGCGGCGCCGTCCGGCGGCTCGGCGCCGGTCAGCAGGCGCTCACGCAGCCGTCCGGCGAGGGCGTCGAGCGGGGCGGGCGCGGGGTCCATGCTCCTACTAGGTCCCGGCGGAGCGTCCTCGCCCCCCTCCTGCCGCTTCTCCGAACCGGAGGCCCGCCCCGGGTCAGCCCTGGTCGCCCGGCCGCACCGGGATCGACGCGAGGAAGCGCCGCACCTGCGCGGCGGCGGAGATCGGCGACGGCGGGCGGCCCGGGTCCGGCGGCGAGGCTCCCGGCCACTCGTGGCGGCCGCCGAGCAGCTCGAGGTGCGCGACGCGGGTGCCGTCGGCGCAGCGGTCCCATTCGAGGGCGCGCACGGTCCGCCCGACCGTGCGATGGGTCGGCGCCCCCGGGCAACGATCGCGGGTGGCCCAGTCGGCGAGCCAGTCGCGGATCGCGCCGGCGCCCGTCGCGGGGTCGCCCGTGTAGGGGACGTGCGGGTCGGCGGAGCCGTGGATCTCCAGGACCGACACCGGGCGTCCGGGCCCGCACTCGGGGACGTGGGCGACCGTCCCCGCCACGACGACGACGCCGGCGATCCGGCCGGAGAGCGCACACGCCAGCCGCGCCGCCAGGCCGCCGCCGTTCGAGAGCCCCGCGGCGACGATGCGGTGCGGGTCCACGCACGCGCGCGCCGCGACCCGGTCGACGAGCGCGGCGACGAAGCCGACATCGTCCGGCCCGTGCCGCTCGTCGAGGTTCCAGTAGCGGTGCGCGCCCGTCGCGTCCGGGAAGGCGACGAGGAAGCCCGCGGCGTCGGCGACCGCCTTCAGCCCGGACGACGCCTCCATCTGCGCGCCGGTGTCCCCGCCACCGTGCAGCGCGACGAGCAGGGGGGCGGCGTGCCCGGCCGCCGTCGCGGGGACGCGAACCGTGGCGGTGCGCACGCCGTCGGGGCTCGGCAGCCGGAGCGTGAACTCGCGCGCGGCCGGCCCGCCACCGGCGCACCCGGCCCGGGTCAGCGGCCCCGGCTGCCCGTGCAGCGCCGCGGTGGCCGGCGGCCCGCCGCCGCCGCCACCCCAGCCGGCCATGGCCACGAGAAGACCCGCCGCAGCCACGAGGGCGACGGCGGCGGCGCCCGCACGCCGGAGGGACAGCGGGATGCCGGGCATGTCCCCCGACGGTAGCGCCACACGGCCGTGCCCCCGCGCCGGGCAAGCCCCCGGGCCCGCACGCGGGCGCCGGCGCGCCGGGCACGCCCCGCGCGGACCCGTCGCCGTCCTCACCCGGCGGCGGCGACCTCGCGGACCACCGCTCCGCGACCGAGCGCCGCGAGGGTCACGCCGCACGCGGCGGCCACGACCGCGAGCGGGACCCCGTCGCCGGTGAGCTTCGCGGCCTCGCCGCCGAGCCCGGAGCCGACGACCTGCCCGGCGGCCCAGGCGAGGTTCACGAGCGCGAACGCGAAGCCGAGCGCGAGCCCCGTCGCGTCCGCGACGTCGGTCAGCAGCGCCATCGCGGGCGCCCAGAAGAGGCCGAACGAGGCGGCGAGCAGGACGAGCAGCAGCGCGAGCACGACGCCGGACGCGGGCACGGTCACGAGGAGCAGCAGGCCCGCGGCGACCGCCAGGCCGCGCCGGATCGGAGCCAGCCGGCCGTGGCGGTCCGACAGCCGTCCGACGAACGGGCTCACGAGCGCCTCGACGCCGGCGGCGACGAGATACGTGCCGGCGACCGCCGCGCTCGAGAAGCCGAAGTGGTCCAGGCGCAGCGGGCCGAGGACGCCCAGCACGCCGAAGGCGAGCGCCGGCAGCGTCACGAGCCACATCGCGATGCGGACGTCGGAGCGCGCGAGCGCGACGCGCACGTCCGCGAGGCCCTGACGCGCGACCGGCGCCGCCTCCGGCATCGTCAGCGCCCAGGCGACGAGCCCGCCGGCGAAGACGACGACCGAGCTGAAGACGACCTCGGGCGCCGTCGCGTCGGCGAGCGCGCCCAGGACGGGCCCGAAGAGCGCCCCGCCGATCGCCCAGCCGAGGGCGGTCCCGATGAGCTCGCCGCGGCGTTCGGCCGGCGCGGAGGCGACGAGCCACGCGAGCCCGCCCGCCCACGAGCAGGCGCCGCCGAGCCCCTGCACGAAGCGGGCGAGGTCGAGCAGGACGATGTCGTGCGCGAAGCCGAAGACGAGCGTCGACCCCGCGAGCAGCGTGAGACCGACGAGGACGGTCGCCCGCGGACCGGTGCGCGACGCGAGCAGCCCGCTCGGCAGCGACCCGAGCAGCGTGCCCGCGGGATAGGCCCCGGCGAGCAGGCCGGCCGCGGCCTTCGAGAGGTGCAGGTCATCGGTCAGCGCGGGGAGCAGCGGTGCGACGACGGCGTAGAACATCGTGTCGACGAGGACGATCGCACTGACGAGGGTGACGAGCCGCCGCGGCACCGGACCACCGTATCGCCGCCCTCTCACCCACCGCCGTCGCGCACGGTCAGCCCCTCGGCGCCCCGCCGCCGGTCCCCGTCGGACCGGACGAGCACGCGCAGCTCCTTCGCGAAGTTCTGCGCGGCCGCGAGCGCGACCGCCTCCCGCAGGCTCACGCGGAGGGACAGCGCGACGCGCGGCGCCCCGTCGTCCCGCCCGCCGCCACCGCCCGGCGCCGGCGCCGCCGCCAGGACCTCGGCGTCCTCGAGCGCGAGCGTCGTCCCGCCGCTGCCGTCCGCCGCCTCGCGGGTCACGAGCAGGTCGATGCGGGAACCGGGACCGATGAGCTGCGCATCCCCACGGGCGACGACCTCGGCGACCCGCTGCCCGGCCCGCAGGGCGCCGGCCACGCCGCGCGCGGCCTCGGCCGGGACGGCGGCGGGATCACGGACGAGCGCCGCCGTGACGTCCGCCCCGGCCGGGACGGGCGCCGCGGTGACGAGGCCGGCGAGCTGGCCCGGGCGCCCGAACGACGACCGCGGGGCGTACCGCGCCGGCAGCCGCCGGACGGCGAGCACCCGCGGTCCGAGCACGGCGCCCGCGGGCAGGTCGACGCGGGCGACGACGACCGCGGTGGCGGGGCCGATGCGGCGGTCGAGCGCGGCCTCGCGGCCGGCGACGTCCGACGCCGCGAGCACGCCGAGGACGAGCGAGAGGACGGTGAGCGCGAGCGCGCGGCGACCGCGGCTCACGAGGCGTGCGGGCCACTCGGGAGCAGCGTGCCGCCGGGGAGCCCGGCCGCGCCGAGCTGCTCGGCGGTCGGGACCCGCAGCACGAGCCGGGTGCCGTGCGCCGCGGGCGCGCTGAAGAGGCGCCCGCCGGCGTCGGCCGCGATCTGCGCGGCGATCATGAGCCCGCGCCCGCGGGCCCGTCGCGGGTCGGGCGGCCGCGCGACGAGGGCGGTCACGCTGCTCGGCAGGCCCGGGCCCTCGTCGCGGACCTCGACCTGGACGGCTGCGCCGTCGGGGCTCAGGCCGACGCGCACCTCGATGTCGCCGCGCCCGTGCTCGAGCGCGTTCGCGACGAGGTTGCCGAGCCCCTGGGCCAGTCGCAGCCGCTCGATCCGGGCGCCGAGCGGGTCGGCGGCGGGGCGCACCGTGACGGCACGCCCCGCCGCAGCGGCCTGGGCGCGCCAGCCCGGGGCGAGGTCGGCGACGAGCGCATCGGCGTCGCAGCAGCTCCAGGGCTGCGGCGCCCGCGTCCCCGCCGGACCGGGTCGCGTGAGGTCGGTGACCGCGAGGCGCAGCCGGCCGAGCTCGACCTCCAGGGCCCCCAGGACCCCGCCCGCACCGTCGAGCGCGACGCTGCCACCCGGGCCGTCCGCCGTCTCCCGCGCCGCCGCGGCGAGGATGAGGTCCGCCGCCTGGAGCGGTCCGCGCAGCTCGTGGGCGACGACGGCGAGATGCTCGCCCCGGGCCAGGGCCGCCGCCCGCCCCCGGGCAGTCGCGAGCGCCAGGGTCGCGGAGCAGAGCCAGCCGACGATCGCGACGCCGAGCAGCGTGCTCATGCCCGGCTCCTGGACTCGACGAGCTTGTAGCCGACGCCCCACACGTTCTGGATGAAGCGCTGGTCGGAGCCGGCGAGCTTCTGCCGCAGCCGGCAGGCGTGGGCGTCGAGCGTGCGGGAGGACCCGAGCGAGGTCGTCTGCCACACCGCCTGGACGAGCTCCTGCTTCGAGTACACCCGTCCCGGGTCCTGGCTCAGGGTGCGCAGGAGCTCGAACTCCTTCTGCGAGAGGTCGACCGGCCGCTCGTCGAGCCACACCTCGCGGGCGAGCGGGTCGATGACGAGCCCGCCGACGCGGACGCTCCCGCGCGGCCCGCGGTCCTGGGCCCGCCGCAGCAGCGTGGCGATCCGGCAGCGCAGCTCGCCGTAGCCGAACGGCTTGCAGAGGTAGTCGTCCGCCCCCTGCTCGAGCCCCCGGACGCGGTCGAGGACCTCGCTGCGGCCGGAGAGCACGAGCATCGGCGTGCGCGGGTCGACGCGCTCGGTGACGCCGTCGGCCCGGCGGACCGCGCGGACGAGGTCGAGGCCGGAGCCGTCGGGGAGCCCGACGTCGAGCACGACGAGGTCCGGGAACTGCGTGCGCAGCTCGTGCACGCCCTCGCGCACGCTGCCGGCGACGCGGATCTCGTACCCGTCGGCGGTGAGGTTGTCGGCGAGGAACGTCCGGGTCGCCGGGTCGTCTTCGATGAGGAGGATGGTGCTGCGCGCGTCGTCGATCATGCCCTTACTAGGGCGCGGGGGCGCGTTCTCGCCCCCCTCGGGCGACCCGTCGGCCGCCCGCTCAGCGCTCCTGGCGCGAGGGGCGGACGAGGATCTCGTTGATCGAGACGTGCTCGGGCTGCTCGAGCGCGTAGACGATCGCGTTCGCCACGTCCTCCGCGGTGAGCGGCGTCACCCCGGCGAACCGCGACGCCGCCGCGGTCTGGATCGCGTCGCTGTTATGCCCGATGAGCTCGGTGCTGACGGCGCCCGGCTCGACGATCGTCACCCGGATCCCCGCGTGGAGGGCCTCCTGGCGCAGCCCCTCGCTGAAGCCGTTCACCCCCCACTTCGTCATGTTGTAGACCGCCGAGCCGGCGCTCGCGATCCGCCCGGCGACCGAGGAGACGTTGACGATGTGGCCGCCGCCCTGGGCGCGCATGACGGGCAGGGCGGCGTGCGAGCAGTAGAGGACGCCGTACAGGTTCGCGTCGATCATCCGCCGCCACTGCTCGGTGTCGGCGCCCTCGACCGCCCCGAGGAGCATCACCCCCGCGTTGTTCACGAGCGCGTCGAGCCGGCCGAGCCGCTCGTAGGCCTGCTCGACGAAGGCGCGCGCCTGCCGCTCGTCACCCACGTCGGTGGGGACCGCGACGGCCGTCCCGCCCTCGTCGTTGATCCGCGCGGCGAGCGCGTCGATGCGGTCCCCGCGCCGCGCCGCGAGGGCCACGGCCGCCCCCGCCTGGACGCACGCGATCGCCGTCGCCTCGCCGATCCCCGACGATGCACCGGTAATTGCGACAACGCGGCCGGACAGGTCGATCTCCATGCGACGACCCTAACCGGGCTGGAGAGCCGCTTCCGGGTGCAACTCCCCTTGCACCACGTCCGGGTGGGGAGGGATCCGCCATAGGATGCCGACGGCGCTGACCGCCGCGCTGGGCATCCCGCCCCGCGAGGTCATGCTCTCACGCCTTCATGGAAGACACCAGACGCGGCAATTACGATTCAGGAGAGGACTTCGTCCTCGAGTACGGCGAGCTCCGCTTCACGTTCAACGAACGTGACTTCGCCGAGCGCTGCGAGCAGGCGGGGGTGAAGCTCGGGTTCGTCGGCGGCCGCCTCGACGAGGGGGAGCTCGAGGACCTTGTGAACCTCGCCGTCAACGGCGAGATCCAGGACCCGGCGTCCGAGCTCGGCGAGCACGTCAACGACTGCTGGCCCGACCTCGTCGGCCCGAGCGACCGCAGCCTCGTCCACTGGCTGCGCCGCCTCGTCTTCCGCTCCGCCTGGCTCGACCAGCGGGTGAAGGAGGGCGAGCTGGACATCCGGTTCGACGCCGAGGCGAACGTCTTCGCCTACGTGCAGCCGGACCGCGGCGGCGAGCCGGTCGAGCTCGCCCCCGAGCCGAGCTGGCGCCGCGTGGCGTACAGCCCGGCCTCCTCCTGACGACGGCGCGGCCCCTCAGGGCCGCGAGCAGCGCACCTGGTAGATGCCGGTGAAGCCGTTCTCGAAGCCGTTGCGCGCCGCCCGCATGTAGAGCCGCCAGACCCGCGCGCGCTCGGAGCCGACGAGCCGCTCGGCCTCCTCGTAGTGCTCGTCGTACCGCTCGATCCAGTGACGCAGCGTCTCGGCGTAGTCGTGCTGGAAGTTCTCGACGTGCTCGGTGACGAAGCCGGCCCGCTCGAGCGCGAGCTCGATCCGCGACAGCGGCAGCGTCTCGCCGTCGGGGAAGACGTAGCGCTCGTTGAAGGGCCCCGGGGTCTGGAACTCGCCGCGCTGCAGCTGCGCGATGCCGTGGTTCAGCAGCCGCCCGCCGGGCTTCAGCTGCCGGTGCAGCTGCCGGGCGTACGCGTCGATCTGCGTCTCCCCCACGTGCTCGACCATCCCGATGCTCGAGATCGCGTCGAACGGCTGCTCGGCGAGCTCGCGGTAGTCCGCGAGGCGGATCTCCACCCGGTCGGACACCCCGGCCGCCGCGACCTTCTCACGGGCGAGCGCCGCCTGCTCCTCGCTCAGCGTGATGCCGAGGACGCTCACGCCGTGGTGCCTGGCGGCGTGGATCGCGAACGCGCCCCAGCCGCAGCCCACGTCGAGCACCCGCTGACCGGCCTGCAGCGCGAGCTTCGTGCACACGAGCTCGAGCTTCGTCGCCTGCGCCTCCTCGAGCGTCGTGGCGCCCCGCGAGAAGATCGCGCAGCTGTAGGTCATCGAGTCGTCGAGGAACGTCTGGAAGAACGCGTTGCCCGAGTTGTAATGGAAGGCGACGGCCTCCTTGTCCCGGAGGATCGAGTGCAGCGCGCCCTGCTGCCGGATCTCCATCTCGGGGATCTCGGGCGGCCGCGCGATCCCCGTGGCGCGGGCGAGCGCGAGGCCGAGCCGGACCTGGTCGGCGCGCTCGAGGGGCGGCGGGTCCCACCCCGTGACGACCTGCAGCGCACCGTCGAGATCGTCGACGTCGAGGTGGCCGCTGACGTACGCGCGGCCGATGCCGAGCTGGTTCGGGGACCGCAGGACGTGCGCGAGCGCCTGCGGCGAGCGGACCCGGAAGGTCGGGTGCCCGTTGTCGCTCGTCGCGGGGACGCGCGTGCCGTCCCAGAGTTCGACGGCGAACGGACGGGTCGGGAGCGTGCGCTGAAGCTCTCGGCGCAGGCGGGTGGTGTCAGCGAGCAAGGTACCTCCAAACGGGTGCTCGCCGGTCCGCTGCCCTACGCCGCGCCCGGCTGCCAGCACGTGGTCTGCGCGCCAATATAGGACTCGCTGACGCGGATTGGAACGAAAGCTAAGAACTCTCTTAGACCGTTCCTGCGGGGCACTGGGTGCTCACGAGCGAGGGCGCAGCACGTGCGGCGCTGCGCCCTCGGCCCGCGGCGGCGGTTAGCCCTCCAGCGCGGAGGCGCGGGCGGCGGTGACGGCCTTGGCGCCGTCCTCACCGACGAGCAGCTCGAGCTTCACGGTGCCGCTCTTGACGAGGTCGAGGGCGGGCAGGCGGCCGGTCGAGGTCAGCGCCTCGTCGAGCGCGATGACCGTCGTCTCCCCGCCGAGCGCGTGCGTGCTCGTGGCGATGACGGTGAGGGTTCCGCCGCCGGTGATCGCACGGGCGGCGGCAAGCGCCTTGCGTGCCGCCGTCGGGTGCAGGCCGTTGAGCGAGTCGATGAGGACGAGCGCGTGCCCGCCGCGGGCCGCGACGCGGCGCCCGGCGTCGATCGCGCGCTCGACCGCCTGCCCCTGCGCGTCGGCGCTGGCGGCGAAGCTCAGGCCGGCGACGGGCGTGATGCCGTCGGGCGCGACCTGCGTCTCCTCGGGGCGCACGCCGACGAGCACGAGCGAGAGCTCGACGCCCTCCTGCGCGGCGAGGGCACCGGCGAGCCGCTGGAGCGTCTCGGTCTTGCCCGCGCGTGAGGCGCCGGTGATCGTGACGCGCGAGCCGCGGCCGATCGGGGTGAGCCACTCGATCGCCGTGAGCGTCGCGTCGTCGCTGCCGAGCGCGAACCGCTCGGTCGGGAACGTCGCGGGCAGCTCGTCGAACGGCGTGCCCTCGGCGACCTCGTCGGCGGGGCGGTCGTTGATCTTGTCGATGCGGACGAGCGACGGGTAGCGCTCCGAGCGCCGCGGCGGGCGGACGGGGCCCGCGATCCGGTCACCGGACACGAGCTCGCAGCGGCGCACTTGGGCGGCCGAGATGTAGACGTCGTCGTCGGACGGGTCGGGCGGGCTCACGCGGAGGAAGCCGGAGCCGTTGCCGAGCACCTCGACGACGCCCTCGGCGACCTGCTCCTCCTCCGTGCTCTCGGTGCCGCGGCTGCGGCCCCCGCGGCCGGCGCGGACGGGCTCCTCCGCGGCGGGGGTCTCCTCGGCCGGCGCGTCCTCCGCGGCGGCGCGGCCACGGCCACGGCCGCCGCGCGAGCGGCGCGGGCGCCTGGGCTCCTCGTCGTCGTCCGCGTCGGCGTCGGCCTTCGGGGCGGCGGCCGGCGCGTCGGCGTCGGCGTCAGCGGCCTCGTCCGGGTCGGCGTCACGCGTCGCGCGGCTGCGGGAGCGGCGGGCCCGGGGCGCGGGCTTCTCCTCGACGGCCTCCTCGGCGGCCGGGGCGCTGTCGCCGCCGGTCACGTCGAGGATCTTGTCGACGAGGTCGGCCTTGCGCAGGCGACGGAAGCCGTCGAGGCCGATCTCGCCGGCGATCGTGTGCAGGTCGGCGAGCGGGCTGCCCTCGAGGGCGGCGCGGGTGAAGACGGACATGTGGTGGTTCTCCTGTCGGTGAGCCCCCGGCCGCGTTGTCGTCAGCGGCCGGCGACGGATCTGGTCTACGCCGCGGCCCAGAGAAGGACCGTGCGGCTGCCCCAACCCTAACGCGGACGGCTCAGGCCGTGCGCTGCGGCGTCGCCCGGATCCACTTCAGCGCGTCGTCGTCCGCGTCGAAGTCGGGCATCGGCGCGGTGCCGTCGAGGACGGCCTTCACGGCGAGGAAGTCGGCCGCCGCGCGGACGTCGTGGACGCGGAGGATCGCGGCCCCGTGGTCGGCGCTCCAGCCCGCCGCGGCGAGCGTCCCGGCCCCGCGCTCGGCGGGGGGCTGCCGCGTGATCGCGCCGACGAAGTACTTGCGCGAGATCGCGTGGAGGACCGGCCGGCCGAGCGCGTTCACGGTGTCGATCGCGTGGAGCGACTGCACCGTCTCGGCGGGGGTCTTGGCGAAGTCGGGGCCGGGGTCGAGGATGAGCTGCTCGTCGTGGACCCCGGCGGCCCGGGCGACGGCGACCCTCTCCTGCAGGAAGGCGACGACGTCGCCGGCGACGTCCCCCGCGTAGTCGTGGAAGTGCTCCTGCTTCGGGACCGCGCGGGTGTGCATGACGACGAGCGCGGCCCCGGTGCGCGCGCAGATCTCCGCGAGGCGCTCGTCGCGCAGGCCGCTGACGTCGTTGAGGATCGCGGCGCCCGCGACGATGGCCGCCTCGGCGACGGCGGGCTTCCACGTGTCGACGGACACGACGATGCCCTCGGCCGCGAGGCGCTCGACGAGCGGCACGACCCGCTCGATCTCGACCTCCTCGGCGGTGACGCCGGTGTACGTCACGCCCGACTCGCCGCCGACGTCGATGATCGACGCGCCGTCGGCGACGAGGCGCCGGGCGTGCTCGACCTGCTGGTCGAGCGCGGTCAGGCGCACCGCGTCCGAGAACGAGTCGGGGTTCGCGTTGACGATCCCCATGAGGGCCGGCCGGCCCGGGGTGAGCTCGAGCGTGCCCCCCGGGACGCGGACCGAGAACGTCGTGTCGGTCACGACTTCTTCGGCTTCTTCCTGAGCGTGATGGCGCGCTTCACGACGGTGACGTTCCCGGCGCGGTCGGTCGCGCTGACGCGGATGGTGTGGGCTCCACCCTGTCGGTACGCATGGGCGGCCTGGCGCGATTTCGCGCGCGCCCCGTCACCGAAGTCGATGACGACGCGAGCGAGCCCCGAGGCGCGCCCGGCCGGCGCGGCGGGGTCGGTCGCGCGGACCTTCACGGTCTGCCTGCGGCCCTTCGCCCGGACCCCGGACACCGAGAAGGACAGCGTCGGCGCGAGCGTGTCGACCTTCACCGCGGTCGGCTTCGTGACGTACGTCTGGCCGTGGCGGTCGGCCGCGGTGACCTTCATCGTGTGGACGCCGTCGGCGAGCGGGGTGGTCAGCGGCAGCCGGGTGGCCTGGGTCTGCCCGACGACGACCCCGTCGACCTCGACCGAGTAGGTCACGGGACCCCAGAGATCGAACGACGGCGACCAGGCGAGCACCGGGCGCGACAGGTCCCGGAAGCGCCGGGTCGTCGAGTTCGTGAAGATCCCCGGGGTGCGGTCGTAGCCGCTGAAGATGAGCTTGCGGCCGTCCCCGGTGCCCTGGACGAACACGGCCGCGGCATCGCCGACGCGGTCGACCGCCATGTCGAGGCCGGCCGCCGGATCCACAGGCCCGAAGTCGGGGTTCGCGAGGTCGGTGACGGGGCCCGGCGCGGGGACCGTGCGCTTCGCGAGCGACACGTCGTAGGCGACCGCCTGCACCGTCGCGGCCTGGGCCGAGGTGCCCTGGAACCACGCGGCGTAGCCGTCGTTGTTCTCCGCGAAGTCGCCGACCGGGCGCGGCGCGACGTTGTTGGGCTGGTTCACGTGCTGCGCCGCGAAGAACGTGTCGTCGTGCAGGAGCGAGACCTGCGTCGTCTGCGCCGCGGTGCCGGTGACGGCGAGCCCCTCGCCGCGGCCGTTCATCGCGACGTTCGACGTGTTCGCCTGGTCCCCGCCGAAGCCGACGCCGTCGACCTGCGTCGGCGCCTCGAACTGGGAGCCGACGAGCCGCCGCGCGACCGTGTGCGGGATGCCGTCGTCGAACGTCTCGCGGAAGGTCACCCACGCGAAGCTCGAGTCGTCCTCGATGTCGATGTGCGGGTCGGTCGCGCTCTGGACGTTCCCGGCGTGGCCGCCGAGGGAGTCGACGCTGAGGTCCTGCGGCGCCGCGGAGATGCGGTTCTCGAAGACCCGGCGCCCGAAGACGTGCCCCGCCTCGCCCCAGACGACGACGGCGGTCCCGTCCGCGGAGACGACGACGTCGCTCGTGCCGCCGCCGGTGCCGGCGTCCTCCCCCGGGTTGATGTCGAGCGTGTCGGGCAGCTCGGTGAAGGCCGTGCCGTCGCGCTCGAGGCGGGCGATGCGGACGTCGGCGGCCGAGGCGCCCGGCGCCGTGAAGGACGTGTAGGCGACGCCGTTGATCGACATGTCGACGGACGGGGCGGTGCCGGCGGAGATCATCTGCGGGGCCGAGAAGCCGGGGGCGCCGGCGCCGCGGACCGCCGCGAAGACCTGGCCCGAGGTGACCCACACGACGGCGGTCCGCCCGCCGTCGGCGACCGCGACCTCGGGGTCCGACCCGGCGGGCACGAGCCCGCCGTCCACGCGCTCGGGCGCCTGGAACACGCCGCTGACGAGCCGTGCGACGTAGATGTGGTCGACGCCGCCGTCGCTCTTGACGTAGGTCACGGCGCCGCTGCCGTCGCGGGCGACGTCGACGTCGCCGACGCGCTTGAGGCCTGCCCCTCCGTCGATCGCCTCGCCGGGGAAGAACGCCGCCTGCGCCGGTGCGGCGGGCAGCAGCGCGACGGAGGCGAGGACGACGGTGGCGAGGCTGGCGGTGGGGCGGGCGCGCATCTGGGCGGGCACTCCTGCGGTCGGTCGGGCGGACGGGGCCGGGTGTTTGAACCCGGCAACTTACGCGGCGATGCGGCGGGCGCGCGCCGCCGCGGTCACCGTGCGTCAGCGTGCGGTCAGCCGGTGACGATCCCCTCTGCCGCAGCCTCGAGCAGGAAGGCGTCCGCCTCGGCGCTGACGCGGGCCTCGTCCCAGCCGAGCTCCGGGGCCATCGCGGCCGCGACGCGGCGGGCGGCCTCCCCCGACGGCTCCGCGACGACGCGCGCCGCGGTGAGGCCGAGGCGCGTGCGCCGCAGGAGGGCGTCGCCGACCGTGCGGGCCTGCTCATGGCGGGCCGCGTGGACGACCTCGGCGAGGATGTCGACCGGTGTGTCCTGCCCCTCGACCGCGGGGACGACCGGCTGCGCGAGCTCACCGCGCTCGGCGGCGATGGCGAGGACCTCATGCGCCACGTGGCCGTACCGGCCGGCGAGCTGGGCGTAGGCCCCCTCGGGGACGCCCTCCAGCCGCGGCAGGTCCTCAACGGCGACGCTCTGCCCGAGCGGGATCTCGTGCGTGCGGCACGGGGCGTCGCGGGCATCGCGCTCGACGAGCCGGTCGACGGCCATCTTCGCCATCCGCCGCCAGGTCGTGAGCTTGCCGCCGGTGATCGTGATCATGCCGCTGGACGTCTCGTAGAGCTCGGCCTTGCGCGAGATGTCGACCGACTTCTTCGGGTCGCCGGTGGAGATGAGCGGGCGGACGCCGGCGAAGGCGCCGGTGAGGTCCGACGGCGTGAGGCTCGACCCGAAGTAGCTGTTCGTCGCGTCGAGGAGGTACTCGATGTCCCCCGGGTCCGGCGCGATGTGGTCCAGCCCGTTCGGCGTCGCCGACTCGTCGTAGTCGTTGTCGGTCGTGCCGATGAGCGTGCCGCCGAGCCACGGCAGGGCGAAGATCGTGCGGCCGCCGCCGGCAGGGACGATCGCACCGCTGATGAGCGGGATCTGGTCGTGACGGAGCGTGATGTGGGTGCCGCGCGACGGGGCGATCCGCGGGACCTCGGCCTCGTCGTGGAGCTCGTCGGGGCGCAGGCGGTCGGCCCATACGCCCGTGGCGTTGATGACGTTCGTCGCGCGGACGGTGAACCGCTCGCCGCTCATGACGTCCTCGACGTGGACGCCGCGGGTGCGCCCGCCCTCCTCGTGCAGTTCGGTGACGTTCAGGCCGTTCGCGCAGACCGCGCCGAAGCGCTCGGCCTCGTGCAGGACGGTGAGGACGAGGCGGGCGTCGTCGGTCTGGCAGTCGTAGAAGAGGTAGCCGGAGGTCGGCTCGCGCCCGGCGAGCGCGGGCAGCCGCTCGACGACCTCCTCCCCGCTGATGATGCGGTGGCGGTCCGGCGCCCAGTCGGCGAGGCCGTCCCCGTCGAGGTCGGTGGCCGACTCGGCGCCGGCCGGGATCGTGCCCCGGCGACCGACGCGGCCGCGGATCTTGTCGACCGACATCACGTCGTAGAGGTTCAGCCCGACGCCGACGAGACGGTCGGGGCGCTGCCCGTCGAAGGCGGCGACGACGAGCGGCAGCGGCTTGACGAGGTGCGGCGCGAGCTTGACGTTGAGCTGGCGCTCGAGGAGCGCCTCGCGGACGAGCCCGAGGTCGAAGTTCTGCAGGTACCGCAGTCCGCCGTGCACGAGCTTGGACGAGCGGCTCGACGTGCCGCTGGCGAAGTCGGCCTTCTCGACGAGCGCGACCGAGTAGCCGCGGGCCGCGGCGTCCAGGGCGCAGCCCGCCCCGGTGATGCCGCCACCGACGACGACGACGTCGAACTCCTCGGCGGCGAGGGCGGCGATGGCGTCAGATCGGGTGATCACCGGGCGCAGTCTGGCACGTGCGCGGAGCGCACCGGTGACCGCTCCGGGACCGAACGGCAGCGAAGAGGACCCATGTCGTGGGGTTTGCTGCCTGTTCGCGTTTCGTGTCCGAATTCTGACAGCTACGCTCAAGGGGTGGACGGAGCGTGCCGATAGGCACGGGCCTTGAGGTTTCGTCTCGTCGCCGTCGTCCTCCTCCTCGCTTCCGTGGCGACCGCCGGCCCCGCCCCCGCGGACGACGCCTCCCCCGCCCTCGGCGGCGTCCCCGGCATCGACCTCGTCGCCCCGCGGCCGAGCCTGCGGATCATCAGCCGCGACGTCGGCGCGCTGGCGCGCACCGGGCATCTCGTCGTCCGCGTCCGGCTGAACGAGCGCGGGAACGGCGCCGTCGTCGCGCGCCTGCAGCCCGGGAACATCCAGACGACCGCGGTCGAGCACGGCTTCCCTGAGGCCGGCCGCATGACGTTCGTCCTGCGGATCTCGCGCCGCGGGACGGCGCTGCTGCGCCAGGCGCCGCGCGTGACGGTCCGGGTGAAGCTCGCCGTCGAGGACCTGGCGGGCAACCGCCGGCTCCGCCGCCACCGGGCGGTCCTCCGCCGCTGACACGGCGACCACACCGGCGGCGTGCGGCCGCGTCGGGGCATATCCCCCACGCGGCCGCACGCTCGGCTGTTCGCCGCGGCGCCGCTAGATGGTTCGTTCCACGGATCGGTCAGGCGTAGTAGGCAGTGAGGTTGCGTGGTGGGCGGCCGAGGCGTTCGTTGAGAGCGATCGCGGCGGTGAGAGCGAGGAACTTGGCGGCCAGGCGGGTGCGGAGCGTGTGGAGCTCGCGGGCGCGGTGGTCCTCGAGGTTGAGCATGTCTTTGCATGTCCAGAAGATCGATTCCACGCATTGCCGGATCGGGGCCAGGTGCGGCTCTTTGCCGGCCTCGTCCTTGCGTCGGGGGCGGACGATCGTGGCGCCGAGCGCGGAGGCTTGGGCGTGGAAGTCGCGGCCGGAGTAGCCCTTGTCGCCGATGACGGTGACCGGGCCGTTGCGGTGGCAGCGGGCGAGCATGTCCAGCGCGACGTCTCGTTCGCCCGTTTTCGGGGAGGTCAGGGCAAGGGCGCGTGGAGTGCCGTCGGTCGCGAACAGGCCGTGCAGGCGGAAGCCCCAGAAGAAGCGGGAATGGCTGGCGCAGTAGCCGTACTCCGCGGCGTTGCCCAGGGCGCTGCGGCGCGTCGTTTCGACCGAGCGACCGCATTCGACCGGTGTGCTGTCGACCACGAGCAGGTCGTCGTCAAAGCCGTTGGTGTGGCGGGCGAACTCGAGGATCAGCGCTTCGATTTTGTCCGACAGGCGCTGGCGGCGTTTGACGAAACCCGGGCGCTTGGGCAGTCGCGGGAACAGGTGCCCCAAGCGATGCGGTGCCATCGCCCAGAACTGCTCGTCAGAGCTGATCCGCAGTACCTGCTGAGCCACGCTCAACGTGACGACCTCCGCGTCGGTCAAGATCCGTTTGGCGTTCTTGCCCTTCGCAGGCAGGAGATCGTCGCAGGTGCAGTAAACAGCGATCAGCAGCAGGTCGAGGTCGGCGTCCATCGAGGCCCCCAGGGTCGGCGTTGGCGAGATAGCACCGCCGACTTCGACCTGCCTGCTTATGTCACCTGCCTACCCGACTCCTCCGCCCCCGCCGTGGAACGAACCATCTAGTGTTCTGATCGGTTAGTTTCGTTGCAGCGGATGGCGATGGATTCGAGGATCTCGTCGCTGCTCTTGGTCCAGGTGAACGGTTTGGGGTCCTCGTTCCAGGTCGCGACCCAGTTGGTGATGTCCATGTTCAGCTTGCGAACTGAGCGATGAGCTGAGCGCTGCAGCAGCTTGCGGGTCAGCTCGGCAAACCAGCGCTCGACGAGGTTGATCCAGCTGCTGCTGGTCGGGGTGAAGTGCAGCACGAACCGGGGGTGCGCTTTGAGCCAGCGCTGGATTGCCGGGGTCTTGTGCGTGCTGCTGTTGTCGAGGACCAGGTGCACGTCCAGGTCGGCCGGGACGGCCTTGTCGATGCGCTGAAGGAACTTCTTGAACTCGACGGCGCGGTGGCGCTGGTGCAGTGCGCTGATGACCTGCCCGCTTCTCACGTCCAGCGCGGCGTAGAGGCTTGAGGTCCCGAAGCGCTTGTAGTCGTGGGTCACGCGCTCAGGGGTCCCGGGGCGCATCGGCAGGATCGGGGCGGTGCGGTCCAGTGCCTGGATCTGGGACTTCTCATCAACGCACAGCACGACAGCTCTTTCGGGCGGGTTGAGGTAGAGGCCGACGACGTCGTGGACCTTGTCGACGAACAACGGATCCTTGGACAGCTTCCACTTCTCCTGGCGGTGCGGCTGCAACCCGTACGCGTGCCAGATCCGCAGGACCGCGTTCTGCGTCAGGCCGGCCTCCTTGGCCATCGACCGCGTCGACCAGTGCGTGGCGTCCTTGGGCGTGGACTCCAAAGTCTTGACCACCACCGCCTCCACATCCTCATCGGTGATCGTCCGCGGGCGCCCCGGACGCGGCTCATCCAGCAGCCCGTCCACGCGCCGCTCGACAAACCTGTTGCGCCACCGCGTGACCGTCGGCCGGCTCACACGCAACCGCTGCGCGATCTCCGTGTTCGTCCGCCCGGCCGCCGCCTCCAACACGATCTGTGAGCGCTGCGCCAACCCCCGGGCGCTCTTGCGGCGCCGCGCGAAGCCCTCCAGAACGGCGCGCTCCTGGTCGGTCAACACGATCTCACGGGCGGCAGCGATAGGCATGAAGTATCCATGCCCCCGCTGCAACAGAACTAATCAATCAGGACACTAGGCGATCGCCGTCGGCACGGGCTCGTGCTCCGGCGCCGGCTGCCCGAGCAGGTGGAAGGCGAGCCGGGTCGACAGGGCCATGATCGTGATCTGCGGGTTCACGCCGAGCGACGACGGGACGACGGAGCCGTCAGCAACGTGCAGCCCCTCGATGCCGTGGACGGCGAGGTCCGGGCCCACGACGCTGTGCGCCGGGTCCGCCCCGGCGCGCGCGGTGCCGAGCGGGTGAAAGGCCATCGCGCTCACGTCGCGCGGACGGATGCGCGCCGCGGCGAGCGGCCCCGTGTCCCCGCCGCGGAGCGTCGGCACCCCGGCCAGCGGGACGACGACCTCACGGGCGCCGGCGGCGAAGAAGACGTCCGCCAGGACGGCCATCCCGCGCTGGAAGCGCGCCGCGTCGTCGGGGTGCAGGTCATAGCGGACGATCGTGCGGCCGAGGTGGCGGTGGACCGAGCCGCGGCCGGTGTCGTGGACCATGACCCCGAAGGACGCGGTGCGGCGGACGGCGGCCATGAGGTCGCGGTGCTCGGGGCCGCTGCGCGGGGTGCTCATCGCCGCCTGGTCGGGCGGGCCGGAGATGCCCTCGAACATGATCCCCTCGTCCTGGAGCGCGTCGATGTAGGCCGACTGCGGGACGCCGACCCACGGGTCGAGGTCCTCGTCGAAGACCGCGCGCGCGGCGCTGGCCGGGTGGATCGAGAGGTTGCGCCCGAGCTCCCCCGAGCGCGTGCCGAGGCCCGAGGCCCGCAGCAGGCCCGGGGTGAGGAGCGTGCCGCAGGCGACGATCGCGTGCCGGCAGCGCACGCGCAGGGTGCCGCCGCCGGCGGTCCGGCCCACGACCTCGGTGACGCGGCCGCCGCGGTGCTCGATGCGGCGCACCGTCACGCCGGTGTACGTCGTGGCCCCCGCCGCCCACGCCCGCGGGACGTAGGTGATGCCGGTGTGCTGCTTGGCGCCGGTCGGGCAGCCGAACGCGCACACGCCGCTGCCGACGCAGCCCTTCGCGTTGCGGAAGAGGTGCCCGGCGGAGAGGCCGAGCTTCGCCGCGCCCTCGAGGACGAGGCGGGCGCTCGCGCCGGCGAGCTCCGCGGGGACACGGCTGACGTTGATCTCCCGCTCGACGCGGCGGAAGTACGGGTCGAGCGCCGCCGGCGTCAGGTCCGTGAGCCCGAACTCGCGCTGCCAGTGGTCGAGCACGTGCGCCGGCGTCCGGAAGCAGGTCCCGGAGTTGATGAGGGTCGTCCCGCCGACCGCCCGGCCGAGCGGGAGCGGGATCGGCGGCACGCCGACCGTGATGAGCTGGGCGGCGTCGCGGTAGAGCCGCGTGGCCATCTCGCCCGGCCGGGCGGTGAAGCCGGCGCTCTCGTGCCAGTCGCCCTCCTCGAGGATGGCGACGCGCATGCCGCCCTCGGCGAGCTCCTTCGCGACGGGCGCGCCGCCCGCGCCCGAGCCGATGACGCACGCGTCGACGGTGAGGATCGTCTCCCCCGCGAGCGTGCGGCCGGCGACGAGGCGCCGCTCGCGCGGGTGGAAGGTGCCGCGGCCGTCGGTGTAGGCGGCGTCGCCGGTGTCGCGGACGGCGGGCACGGGGGCATCCGCCGGGCTGACGGGGCTCACCAGCGGGCCTCCGTCACGCGCAGGTGCGCGCCGCGGGCCACGACCGCGCCGGCGTCGTAGCCGCAGCCGCGCATGACGGCGTCGTCGCCGTAGTAGCCGAGGTGCGCGAGCGTGCGCAGCGCCTGCACGAGCGGGCCGAGCGGCCCGGCCTCGGCACGGGCGAGGACCTCGCGGCGTGCCGCCGGGTCCAGGCGCCGCAGCCGGGCGCGGTGCCCGAGCACGAGGGGAGCGAGCTCCAGCGCGTACAGCCCCTGCCGGAGCACGAGGCGGTTGGCGGCCGGTGCGGCGGCGAGGCTCGCGTCGAGCGCGAGGGCGGCGCCGGTCTCCCGGACCGGCGGCAGCGGAGGCTCGGGCGCGACGACCGCCTCGACGAACGCCGCGAAGATCGACGCCTCGCGCGGGCGCAGGACGGTGAACGGGGGCGTGGTCATCGGCCGGCCTCCGTGGGCGCCGCGGCGGTTCCTGGCGCGGCGGCGGCCGCGGAGCCGCCGCCGCCGGCGCCGCCCCCGCCGTCATCGGCGCCGCCCCCGCCGCCGCCGCCCCCGCCGAGCAACCCGGCGAGCGCCGCGCGGACGAGGTCGCGCTGGCGGGCGGCGAGCGCGAAGGCCGCCGCGCGGGCGCGCTCCTCCTCCCCCGCTGCGATCGCGGCCGCGAGCTCGGCGTACCCCGGCGCGAGCTCCGCCGGCCGGGCCGTCACGGGGACGGCGGCGACATGCCCCAGATAGAGCTCGCGGATCGCGTTGAGGATGAGGACGAAGACGAGGTTCCCCGCGGCCTGGGTGACCGCCGTGAAGAACGCGAAGTCGACGTGGGCGGCGGCGACCGCGTCGTCCGGATGGGTGGCAAAGGCCGCCGCGAGCTCCGTGATGCGGACGGCGTCCGCGTCGCTCCGCCGGGCCGCGGCGAGGCCGCCGAGCTCGCGGAGCAGCAGCGTGCGGGCCTCGAGGATGTCGTCGAGCACGCGCCCGTCGAGCGTCCCGCCCCGGAAGAGGACATGGGCGAGCACGTCGAGCCCGCCCGCCTCGCGCCAGTCCCGCACGCGCGTGGCGTCCCCGTGCCGGACCTCGACGAGCCCCATCTGCTCCAGTCGCTTCAGCGCCTCGCGGAGCGAGCCGAGGGTGACGTCGAGGTCGGCGGCGAGCTCACGCTGGCGCGGCAGCTTCTCGCCCGGCGCGTAGCGCCCGGAGAGGACCGCCTCGAGCAGCGTCGCGAAGACCTGCTGGGAGACGAGCCCGGAAGAGTTCGGAACAGTCATCAGGGCCGCGACGGTATCAGAGTTCTGAACTCTCGGCCGTGGTTATGCTCGCGCCGTGCCCGAGCCGATCGCCTTCGCCCCCCTGTTCATGGAGCGCATCTGGGGCGGCCGCCTGCTCGAGGAGCGGTACGGCAAGCCGCTCCCCCCTGGCGCGCCGATCGGTGAATCCTGGGAGGTCGTCGACCGCCCCGAGGCGCAGAGCGTCGTCGCCGGCGGGGTCCACGCCGGCCGCACGCTCAACGAGCTGTGGACCGAGGAGCGCGACAGGGTCTTCGGCCCGCGCGCCGCCGGCCGGGGCGATCGCTTCCCGATCCTCATCAAGCTCCTCGACGCGCGCGACACGCTCTCGGTGCAGGTCCACCCCCCGGACCATCTCGCCGGGGAGCTCGGCGGGGAGCCGAAGAACGAGCTCTGGTACCTCGCCGACGCCACGCCCGAGGGTCACCTCTACGTCGGCCTGCGAGCGGGCGTGACGCGCGAGGCCTTCACGGCCGCGCTCGAGGCCGGCGAGGACGTCTCCGCGATGCTCCACCGCCTCGACGTGAAGGCCGGCGACGCGATCTTCATCCCCTCGGGCCGCGTCCACGCGATCGGCGCGGGCTGCCTCATCGTGGAGATCCAGCAGAACTCGGACACGACCTACCGCGTGTTCGACTTCGGCCGCCCGGGCCTGGACGGGGAGCTGCGCGAGCTCCACGTGCCGCAGTCGATGGCGTCGATCGACTGGGACGACGTCGAGCCGCCGCTCCACCGCGGCGACGGCCCGATCGCCGACAACGACTGCTTCACCGTGACCCGCCGGGCACTCGACGGTCCGTCGGTGCTCACGTCGCCCGGCGAGTGCGCGATCGTCGCGGTGATCGACGGCGGCGTGTCCTGCGGTGGCGCGTCGTTCGCTCCCGGCGCGTTCTTCCTCGTCCCCGCCGCCGACGGCGCGAACCTCCCCGTCGCCCCGACGGCCGGCGACGCGACCGTCCTCGTCACCGAGCTGCCCGGCTGACGGGGCGGCGGCGCCGCGCCTCGCCGCCCACACCCGCCAGCCCGCGCTGACCCGGCCGACGCCGCCGGCCGACCCGCGGCGGCTACGGCGTGGCCCGGACCTCCGGCACGCCCACGGCCCGGCCGTCGACCACCGCGAAGGCGAAGTGGCCGCGCAGGTTGCCCTCGTCGAGGGCGCTCGCCGCGGCCTTGACGCCGGCCGCATCCACCCCCGTGACGATCCACACGGGCTGACCGTCGTCGAGTCGCGTCGCGGCGATGAGGCCGTCCCCCGGGCCGAGCGTCCGCGTCGTTCGGCCGGCGGCGTCGAGGATCGCGATCGACCTGGCGTCGGCCGCAGGCCGGGCGAAGACGCCGCTGACGCGCGGGCCGTCCTCGAGCGTCTTGACGGTCTCGTCGTCGCGGATCTGCACGTAGGGCCCGACGACGATCCGGAGCGTCTCCTTCGTGAACGACTGCTGCAGCCCGCCCTTCGCGGCGAAGACGCCGGCGGCGGTCATCGCGTCCTGGACGGTCTGGCACGCCGGGATGTCGGACGGCTGGCACTCGACGCGGACCGGCAGCTTCTTGCCGTCCTTCACGCCGGCGACGAAGGGGGCCGGGAAGGAGCCGACGACCGCCTGGATGCGCGTCGCCGCGGCGAACGGGTGGCGGTCCCACCAGACGCGGTCGCGGCCGCGGACGTCCTGCGTGAGCAGCCCCTTCTTGGCGCCGACACCGTTGACGAACGGGTACCAGCCGCTGCCGCCACCCGCCGCGATCCCGTTCACCGACCGCACGCGGCCACCGGCCACGATGACCTTCAGGTTCCCCTCGAGCAGGCTGAGGACGGTCGCGGAGGCGCCGACCTTCGGCTGCGCGAGGTCGGCGACCGGCCGGGCGCCGAAGTCCTGCGTGACGAGGAGCTGCGCCCCGGACGGCGAGTCGCCCGCGCCGCAGCCGGCGAGCGCGAGCGCGGTCGTCAGGGTGGCTGCCATGAGGGCGGCGGCGGGGCCGCGGGCGGGCCTGGGCAGGCGGAAGGACGACTGGCGGGACATGGGGCCTCGGGCTCTCAGCGGACGGTGAAGACGATGCGGTCGCGGCCGCGATCGCTCGGCCCGGCGACGTTGCCGAGCGTGTCGACGACCTGCACGTCGAGCGTGTAGCGACCCCGGGTCAGCCGCCGGATGAGCGGGTAGGACCACTTGGCGGCCTTCCCGATCGAGAAGAACTGCGGCCCGTTCGCACCGCACTTCTTCGCGCGCAGGAAGGTCTCCTCGATGCCCGAGTAGAAGTGGCACGTCCTCCCGCGCGAGCGGGTGATGCGCAGCCGGACGTCCGCGAGTCCGTGCGGGTCGGGCGCGACCGTGCCGGCGAGCACGCGCGGCCCATGCCCCTTCCGGAAGGTCTGCTTCTCCTTCACCGAGGTGATCGTCGCGACCGGTCCGGTGCGATCCGGACTGCCGCAGTAGCCGTCGGCGCCGGTCGTCCGGCAGGTGGCGGCGATCTGCTCGGCGGGGACGGTGCTCGGGTAGTAGAGGACCGTGTTGCCCGTCGCCAGCGGCAGCTCGCACGGCCCGTACGGCCACACGACGCTGTTGACCATCAGCACCCACGAGAGGTCGTCGCTCGCGGTGCCCGGGTGCAGCTCGCCGAGGACGGAGCTCACCCGGAGGCCCGCCGTCGGGTCGTAGCGGGCGTCCCACCGGCCGCCGGTCGCGACGTCGAGCGCACCCGCGGCGCTCGTCCCCGAGCAGGCCGCGCCGTCGCGCTGGATCGTCACGTCGCGGGTCGTCACGGTGCGGGTCCCGATGAGCGTCCCGGTGGCGCCCTGAACGGTCAGGCGGACCGAGGCGGGCCCCTCCGCAGCGGCCGGCGCGGCGGCGATCAGAGCGATGAGGACGGCGAGGAACGGGACGATCGAGGTCGGCGAGAAGCGGGCCATCGCCCCCCAAGATGCCATACGCGGAGGCAGAGGGGCCCCGGGCCCCGCCCGGGGGTGTGGGACACTCGGCGGGCCATGACCGTGAACCTCACCCGCATCTACACGAAGCTCGGCGACGGCGGCGAGACGCACCTCGGCGACATGTCGCGGGTCCCGAAGACCCACCCGCGGATCGAGGCGTACGGCGAGATCGACGAGCTCAACAGCCACCTCGGCGTCCTCCTCTGCGAGCCGTCCCTCCCGGCCGCCTACGCCCCCTGGCTCTCCCGCGTGCAGAACGACCTCTTCGACCTCGGGGCGGACCTGTCCGTCCCGGAGCCCGAGACCCCGGCCGAGCGCGAGCGCCTGCGCGTGGACCCCGCGCAGGTCACCTGGCTCGAGGAGCGCTGCGACGAGGTGAACGCGACGCTCGCGCCGCTGAAGTCCTTCGTCCTGCCTGGCGGGACGGCCGCCGCGGCGCAGCTCCACGTCTGCCGGACGGTCTGCCGGCGCGCCGAGCGCCGCGCGATCCTCGTCGAGGACGGCAGCCCCGAGGTGGTCCGTTACCTCAACCGCCTCTCGGACCTCCTCTTCATCCTCGCGCGCGGCGCGAACCACGAGACCGGGACGGCCGAGCCGCTGTGGAAGCCGGGCGCGTCGCGCTGAGCTGAGCCGACCGGCGTGCCCCGGCCGCGGTCGCGGCGACTTACGCGTCGACGCCGCGGGCGAGCCCGGCGGCGAGCGCCGTCGCCATGGCCGCGATCGTGAGTGCGCCGAGCACGAACCACGGCCGTTCACGCGCGAACGTCGTCGCGGCCTCCGGCCGGGCGAGCCACGCGGCGGCGACCGTCGTGACCGCGCCCGAGCCGATGACCATCGGGCCGAACGCGCTGCGGACGGTCGAGCCCCGCGGGACCGGGACGGGCAGGCGCGGCGTCGGGCGGGCGCCGGCGTCGGCGTCGGCCCGCCGGTCGGGCAGCGCCTCGAGGATCGCGACGGCGAGGGCCGTCCACATCGAGGCGACGAAGAAGCCGCCGATGACGTCGCTCGGGAAGTGCCAGCCGAGCGCGAGGATCGAGTACGAGACGCTGACGGCGAAGAGCGCGCCGACCGCGGCGACGGTCGGGCGGGCGATCGGGGGAGCGGCGAGGACGGCGCAGAAGGCGAGGGTCATCGACGCGGTCGCGTGCCCGCTCGGCCAGGAGGCCGCCGCGATCTGCCCGTTGCCGAGCCAGTCCGAGAAACGCGGCTGGGCCAGCCCCTGCTTGAGCGTCTGCGTCGTCGCGCCGGTGAGGAAGAGCAGGAAGATGATCGCGACGCCGACGCGGCCCTTGCGACGGCAGAACGCGACCCCCGCGAGCGTGAGGCCGATGACGGCGTACGGCCGGGGGTCGGCGAGGTGCGCGACGTGGGCGATGAGCTCGGTGACCCGCGGGCGGTTGAGGGCGACGAAGCCCCGGAGCGTCGCGCTGTCCCGGGCCTGGGCGATCGGGACGAGGTACGCGAAGATCCCGGTGACCGTCAGGCCGGCGAGGCAGGCGAGCGCCGCGAGGAGGGCGTTCTTCGGGTTGCGGAGCGCGGTCACGAGCGCTTCAGGGTACCGGCGGCACCTCAAGGTCCCTAAAGGACGGGCGGCGGTCCGGCCACCGCGGCAGGAGCCGGCCCCGCGGCGGCGAACACGTGCGCATGGAGCCTCTCGGTCTGCTGCCGTCCCTGCTCGGCGCTCGTGTCTACGACGAGATCGGCGCCCGTCTCGGCCACGTCGCCGACGTCCTCTACGACGACCGCACGCAGCGGCCCGCCTGGCTGCTGCTCGTCCTCCTCCGCGCCCGCGACCGCTTCGTCCTCGTCCCCGCGGACGGGGTCCGCCACCACCCCGGTGGCCTGGACCTACCCGTGCCGCGCGCCCTCGTCCGCAGCGCCCCGGCGAACCCGGGCCCGCCGAACGAGCTCGGCGCCGACCACGCCCGCGAGCTTGCCGCCCACTACGGCGTGCACGTCGGCTGCGGCCCGTGGACGGGGATCGTCGAGCCCTCGCTCGGGGTCGTCGACGACCGCGTGCGCCTCGCCGGCTGAGCCCGTGCCCCGCCGCCGGCTGCTCCGCCACCGCCGCCTCACCGCCGCCGCGCTCGGCCTGGCGGCCCTCGCCCCGGTCGGCCTGTCGGTCGCGCCCGCGGGCGCGGCGACGGCCCGCTTCCACGCCTGCGCCGGGAGCTACGGCCCGGACGGTACGCCCGGGCAGGGCTTCTACCGGCGCATCCGCGCCAAGCGCACGGGCTGCACGACGGCGAACCGGGTGACGCTCGCGTGGGTGAGATACGAGGCGATGCACGACGGCGCGAACCCCACGGGACGCGTGCGGGTCCGGGGCTACGCGTGCCGTGGCCACGTCGTGCGGGACACCCCGGGCGACGCCGAGGGCGGGCTCGGCGTCCTCTGCACCCGCGGGGCGCGGGCCGTCGCCTTCTACGGTCACCCGTAGGGTTCGCCGCACCGAGCGGTTCACCGGGGTCGCCGCCGGGCACACCACCCACGACGGAGCCCGGCCCGAGAGCGCCAACGCGCCCAGAAGTGATTGCTCGCGCAACTACGTTCTACGGTGTGGGCCATGCACGAAAACCTCTTCACCCCCGTCACCGCCGGCGCCCTCGCCGCGAAGAACCGCATCGTCATGGCGCCCATGACCCGCAACCGCGCCGGCGCCGGCGAGGCCCCGGGCGAGCTGAACGCCGAGTACTACGCGCAGCGCGCCGGCGCCGGCCTCATCATCACCGAGGGCACCCAGCCGTCCGCCGAGGGCCAGGGCTACCCGCACACCCCGGGCCTCCACACCGACCGGCAGCGCGAGGGCTGGCGCACCGTCGCCGAGGCCGTGCACGCCGAGGGTGGTCTCATCGTCGGCCAGATCATGCACGCGGGCCGCATCTCGCACCCGAGCATCATCGGCCAGGCGCCGCTCGCGCCGAGCGCGGTCCGCCCGGACGGCGAGGTCTTCACCGGCACCGGCACCGAGCCGTTCGAGGAGCCCCGCGAGGCGACGACCGCCGAGGTCGAGGCGCTCGTCCGTGAGTACGCCGACGCCGCGCGCGTCGCGATCGAGGCCGGGCTCGACGGCGTCGAGCTGCACGGCGCGAACGGCTACCTCATCGCCCAGTTCGGGGCGACGGGGACGAACCACCGCACCGACCGCTTCGGCGGCGACGCGACCGGCCGCGCGACCTTCCTCCGCGAGACCGTCGCAGCGGCGGTGGCCGCCGTCGGCGCCGATCGCGTCGGGCTGCGCCTCTCCCCCGGCAACCCGTTCAACGACCTCCAAGACGACGAGCCGCGCGAGGGCTTCCACGCCGCGCTCGCCATCGCCGAGGAGGCGGGCCTCGCCTACGTCCACGTCTGCGAGACCGCCCCGGACGCCGGCTGGTCCGCGGTCGCCGACGCCCGCGAGCGCTTCTCCGGCACGCTCATCGCCTCCAACGGCTTCACGCAGGAGTGGTCCTTCGCCGACATGGATGCACTCGTCGCCGACGGCAAGGCCGACCTCGTGGCGATCGGGCGGCGCTTCCTCGCGAACCCGGACCTCACCGAGCGCATCCGGACGGGCGCCGAGCTCAACGCCCCCGACGAGGGCACGTTCTACGGCGGCGGCGCCGAGGGCTACGTCGACTACCCGACGCTGCAGGCGGCCGCCTGAGCCGCCGCCTCGCGCCGCGAGTGGAATCCTGTTGCTGCCTGGCAGCAGCTCGATTCCACTCGTGGCCCGGGCGAGCCGCGGGCGGGGTGCCGCCAGGGCGAGCCGTCATCTCCGGGGGCGCCTTGCTATCTTCTCCGTCCCCCCGCCGCTATCGTCTAGGGGACTAGGACGCCGCCCTCTCACGGCGGAAACCGGAGTTCGAATCTCCGTAGCGGTACCTCAGAAACCCTGCTCCCAGCGGGGTTTTTGGCGTTCTGGGCCCGGGCGTCCGACCCCGCCGGACCCCGTCTCGATGCCCGTCCGCCCCCGCCCCGGCCCGCCCCGGCCGCGGATAGGTCGACGGCGCTCCGGGTACCACCACCCCATGGCAGCCGATCGCCGGGCCTGATCGCGTGTCCAGCGGCGTCTCCCCGCGCGGCGCGGCGCCTGACGGCGTGCGGACCGCCGACACGGTGCGGACCCGCATGACGTGGGCCGGTCACGCCGTCCGGGACGTGATCGAGGGGTTCGCCCGGCACCGGCTGCTCACGTACGCGAGCGCGATCGCCTACCAGGTGGTCAGCTCGATCCTCCCCTTCGCGAGCTTCACCCTCGCGCTCCTCGGACTGCTGAACGCCGAGTCGCTGTGGACCGCGCACCTCGCGCCGGAGATCCAGCGACACGCGTCCCACGAGGCCTACGCCCTCGTCGACTCGGCCGTGCGCAAGGTCCTCGCCCGCAAGCAGGGCTTCTGGGTCTCGGGCGGCCTGGCCTTCGCTACGCGGTCTCGGTGCTCCTGGCGGCGCTCGTCGGCGCCCTGACCATCGTCGCGCTCGTCGTCACGGTCATCGGCGGCGGCATCGTGGGTGGCGGGGTGGCGCTCGGGGCCGCCCGCTACGTCCTGGCCGCCTGCCTGCTCATGCTCGCGGTGGGCTTCACGCTGCGCCTTGCTCCGAGCGCCCGGCATCCGTTCCGCTGGGTGGGCACAGGCTCGGTGGTGATCGTCGCCGGCTGGCTCGTCGTCGTCAGCGGCTACGTCTTCTACGCGACGCACATCGCGTCGTACGACTCGATCTTCGGGAGCTTCGCGGTCGCGTTCCTGCTCATCGTGGCGATCTACATCTGCTCGGTCGTGTTTCTCGTCGGGGCGCTCCTGGACGCGATGGCGCGCAACGAGCAGCGCGAGCGCTGACCTCGCGCGCCGGTGCCCCCGGGGCCGATCGTCGTCGTCCCGGACCGGTCAGGCGTCGCCCGGGTGGTACTCCGACTCGAGGACGAGGTCCTTGATGAGCGTCTGGTATTCGGCGTGCGTCGCGTGCTCGGTCGTCCGCCACGCGTGGCCTTCGGCGGCCCGCATGAGCTCGAGGTAGTCGGGCGCGCCCGGGAACTTGATGTTGTCGGCGACGACGACGGCGCCGTCCCGCAGCCAGTCCCGGGCGATGATGAGCTCGAGGTCCGGGACGTAGGCGTCCTTGGCGTGGTCGATGAAGACGGCGCCGACGGACCCCGGCGTCACGCCGTGCTCGGCCTCGAGCGCGGCGGCGGTCCTCCCGCCGTCACCGAGCGTCCCGACGACGACGGTCGCCCGGTCCGCGACGCCGGCGTGAGCCCAGACGCGGCGGGCGATCGCAGCGTTGTCGGGGTTGAACTCGACGGAGACGAGGCGGCAGCCGGCGGGCATGGCGCGCACCATGCGCAGGCCGCTGTAGCCGCAGTACGTGCCGAGCTCGAGGACGAGCTCGGGCTTCGCGCGCGCGATCGCCCGGTCGAGGATCTCGCCCTTCTCGTCCCCCACGTTCATCATGAAGCTGTGCCGGTAGCAGAACTCGTCGACGACCCGGATGGCGTCGTCGAGGTCGCCGGGCCTAGCGTTCGCCTCGACGTAGTCGGCCAGCGCCGCCTCGCGGCCGTCGCCCACCTGCCACTCCTTCGTGAGCCTGCCGATCCCGACGAGCATGCGCACGAACGACCAGCGGAGGAACGGCAGGCGACGCCCGCCGATCTCGAGGACACGGTCAGCGGATCTGGGCATGCCCGCGACGGTACTCCGGCCTTCGTCGATTTACTACCTAGTTCTGGACCGTCACGGCCGCTGGATCGCGGCGTACTGCTCGCGGACCCGGGCGAAGATCGTCTCCGCCGCGGCGAGGGACTGCTCCCGCGTCGGCTCGGCGACCCGCTCGAGGACCAGCGGCTCCCCGTAGCTCACCGTGATGGGCGGGAAGCGCAGCCGCCGCCACTGGCGGACCGCGCTCGACCCGTGGATGGCGACGGGCACGACCGGCGCGCCGGACTGCAGCGCGAGACGCCCGATGCCGGGCCGCGGCTCGCCGAGCCCGCCGGTCCGTGAGCGGCCGCCCTCGGCGTACATGCCGACGCAGCCACCGCGGGCGAGGATCGAGTGGGCGGTCGCGAACGCCTCCTCGTCGTTGTGGCCGCGGCGGACCGGGAAGTGCCCGGCGACGCGGAAGAGGTAGCTGATGACCGGGTTGTTCCCGAAGAACTGGGACTTCGCCATGAACCGGATCCGGCGGCGCAGGTACACGCCGCAGAAGAAGTGGTCCATGTTCGAGAAGTGGTTCGGCGCGAGGATCATCGCGCCGGTCGCGGGCACGTTGCGGCGGCCGACCGCGCGCGTCCGGTAGAGCCCGATGGCGACCGGGGTCAGGAGGATGCGGACGAGCGTGTACGTCCAGCCGGGCTCGCGGGTGCGTGCCCAGGCGTGGAACGGCGCCATCGACTCCGGGGGCCGCGGGTCGCCGTAGACCTGGGGCTTGATCTCGCTCACGCGACGGCGGGCGTCCCGGACTACGAGGCCCGGGCGCGCGCGCGGTCCTTCAGCGCGTCACGCAGGTCACCGAGCTCGGCCTGGCGGCGCAGCAGGGCCAGACGCGCCGGACCCGTGATCTTCGCGTCCGCGAGACGATCGGCCACCGTCGCGAGTTCGGTCGTGACCATGGCCTGGGTGAGGACGCGGGGCATACCTCTACCCTAGCCCCGGATCGGACGTTTACGCCGATTCTCGTTCGAGCCCTGCGCGCAGGCCGTCGATGAGGAGCAGGGCGATGCGCCGCCCCCCGCCCGTCGCATGGGCCTCGGCGGCCCGGACGGCGGTGAACAGGAGCCGGAGATCCTGGACCTCGGCGTCGGGCCGCAGCGTGCCCTGGACGCGGGCGCGATCCATGACGTCGTCCATCGCGTGGGCGACGAGCGCGCGGGCGTCGATGACGTCCCGGCGCGAGCCGGTGACGGCGATCGCCTCGATCATGATCTCGTCGCAGCCGTCCTTCGCGTCGATGACCGCCCAGATCATCGCGGTCAGGTCGGCGAAGCCGTCGCCGGTCGCGGGGACGGCGCGGATCGTCTCGCCCACCTCCGTGAGGCGCTGGACGACGAGCGCGGCGACGAGGTCGTCCTTGTCGGCGAACTGGCGGTAGACCGACCCCACCCCGGCACCCGCCGCCGCCGCGAGCGCCGGCATGGAGGCCCCGAGCCCCTCGCGGGAGAACAGCTCGCGGGCGGCCGCGAGCAACCGCTCGCGCTTCGACGACGCATCCAGGTCGGCCCAGGCCACCTCGTGCGGAACTTTCATTCCGGCATGGTAGCCCGGAACATGCATTCCGCCCTGCCCGAACCCGCCCGGCAGCACTACAACGTCACGTTCTGGATCCTCGCGGCCGGCGCGGTGTCGTACTCGCTCCTGCAGTCGCTCGTCCTCCCCGCCCTGCCGGAGTTCCAGAAGTCGCTCCACGCCTCCGAGAACTCCGCGAGCTGGATCCTCACCGCCTACCTCCTCAGCGCCTCGGTCGGCACGCCGATCATCGGCCGCCTCGGCGACATGTACGGCAAGGAGCGGGTCCTCGTCATCACGCTCGCGATGCTCGCCGCCGGCACGCTGCTGTCGGCCGTCGCGACGTCGATGCCCCCGCTGCTCGCAGGACGCGCGATCCAGGGCGCCGGCGGCGGCATCTTCCCCCTCGCCTTCGGGATCATCCGCGACGAGTTCCCCAAAGAGAAGGTCGCCGGCGGCATCGGCCTCATGTCCTCCCTCCTGGGCATCGGCGGCGGCGCCGGCGTCATCTTCGCCGGGCTCATCGTCGAGCACCTGAACTACCACTACCTCTTCTGGATCCCGCTCGTCTTCATCGTCGCCGCGACGGTGGCGACGTGGAGGTACGTGCCGGAGTCCCCGGTGAAGGTCCCGGGGAAGGTCGACTGGGTCTCGGCGTTCCTCATGTCGGCCGGCCTGGTCATCGTGCTCGTCGCGATCAGCCAGACGACGACCCGCGGCTGGACGTCGCCGACGGTGTGGGGCATGGTCGCCTACGGCACCGTGCTGCTCATCGGCTGGGTCCGCAACGAGCTGCGCTCACCGGAGCCGCTCGTCGACATGGGCATGATGCGGATCCGCGGCGTGTGGACGACGAACACCGTCGCCTTCCTGCTCGGCGTCGGGATGTACTCGGCGTTCATCCTCATCCCGCAGTACGTCCAGGAGCCGCTGACGACGGGCTACGGCTTCGGCGTCACGATCGTCGCCTCGGGCCTCTTCCTCCTGCCCTCGACCGTTGCGATGGTGACGGTCGGGCAGTTCGCCGGCCGCCTCGAGCACCGCTTCGGCTCCAAGCCGCCGCTGCTCGCCGGGGCGATCTTCGCCTCCCTCTCGTTCCTGATCCTCGTCGTCGCGCGCTCCGAGCGCTGGGAGATCTACCTCTCCTCGCTCCTGCTCGGCATCGGCATCGGTCTCGCCTTCGCGGCCCTCGCGAACCTCATCGTCGCGAACGTCCGCCAGGAGCAGACCGGCGTGGCGACCGGGATGAACACCGTCATGCGGACGCTCGGCGGCGCCCTCGGCGGCCAGGTCGCGGCGTCCTTCCTCTCGAGCGGTCTCATCGACGGCAAGCCGAGCGCCCACGGCTACACGCTCGCGTTCGCGCTCTGCCTCGGCGCGCTCGTCGTCGGGGTCCTCGCGAGCTTCCTGATCCCGGGCCGTGCGCGGCCGGTCCCGCGCGTCGTGCCGGTGCGCGAGCCGGCGCGCGCCGCCGCCTGACGCCGGACCGCGTCCACGCCCTGAGAACGACGAAGGCCCCGGGACCCGGGGCCTTCGTCGTGCGATGCGGATGAGAGGACTCGAACCTCCACGGGGTTGCCCCCACAGCGACCTGAACGCTGCGTGTATACCAATTTCACCACATCCGCTGGGACCGGCGAGAGCGGGACAATAACAGTTCATGGCCCACCTCCACGTCACCGATCTCAGCTACGCGCACCCCGGTGGCGACGCCCTCTTCCACGACGTGACGTTCAAGCTCGGGGCGGGCAGGCACGCCGGGCTCGTCGGGGCCAACGGCGTCGGGAAGTCGACGCTCCTGCGGATCCTCTCGGGTGAGCTCGAGTCCGGCGCCGGCGACGTCTCGGCCGGCGGGCGGATCCTCGCGATGCCCCAGGACGTCGGCACCGGCGAGGGGACGATCCGCGAGCTGCTGCTCATGGGCGCCCCGCCGCGCACGCGCCGCGCCGGCCTCGCCCTGCTCGCCTGCGAGCGCGATCTCGCGGCCGGTGACGAGGACGCCGGCGTCCGCCTCGGCGAGCTCATCGGCGAGTGGTCGGACCTCGGCGGCTACGAGCTCGAGGGGCGCTGGGACGCCGTCTGCCGGCGGATCGCCCGCGCCGGGCTGAGCGAGATCGGAGACCGGCCGGCGGTGACGCTGTCCGGCGGCGAGCGCAAGCGGCTCGTCCTCGAGCTGCTGCTCACCTCGGACGCGCCGATCCTGCTGCTCGACGAGCCGGACAACTTCCTCGACATCCCGGCGAAGCGCTGGCTCGAGGGCGCCCTGCGCGCGACGAGGAAGACGATCCTCCTCATCAGCCACGACCGCGAGCTGCTCGCGGCGGCGACCGACACGATCGTGACGCTCGAGGCGGGCGGCGCGTGGGTGCACGACGGCTCGTACGCGACGTACGCCGAGGCGCGGGCGAAGCGCCAGAAGCGCTTCGGCGACGCGCTCGCGCAGTGGAACGAGGAGGAGAAGCGGCTGCGCGAGCTCGTGCGGATCTTCAAGGAGCGCGCGCGCTACTCGCCGGACCTCGCCAAGCGCGCGAGCGCCTTCGAGACGCGCCACAAGCGGTTCGTGGCCGAGGGCCCGCCGCCGGCGCCGGTCACCGAGCAGGTCATCAACGTGCGGCTGGTCGGCGGCGACTCGGCGCGCAAGGTCGTGACGCTCGACAAGGTCACGATCGACGGGCTCGTCCGGCCGTTCAGCGACGAGATCCACTTCGGCGAGCGCGTCGGGCTCATCGGGCCGAACGGCTCGGGGAAGACCCACGTCATGGGGCTGCTCGGTGGCGGCGAGGCGCCGGCGGACGGGCGCGTCGTGCTCGGCCCCCGGGTCTCCCCCGGCCTCTTCACGCAGCTCAACCGGCGTGAGGACTTCGCGGGCCGCACGCTCGCCGACATCGTGGAGGAGCGGACCGGCGCGTATGAGACCGCGATGCGCGGCCTGGCCCGCTACCGGCTGCAGGACGCCGCGGCGCGGAAGGTCGAGACGCTTTCGGGCGGGCAGCGGGCACGGCTCGAGATCCTCTGTCTCGAGCTCGAGGGCCACAACCTCCTGCTGCTCGACGAGCCGACCGACAACCTCGACGTCGAGTCCTGCGAGGCGCTCGAGCAGGCGCTCGACGGCTTCGCCGGGACGGTCGTCGCGGTCTCGCACGACCGGGCGTTCCTGCGGCGGCTGGACCGCTTCCTCCTCCTCGACCACGACGGCCGGGTGACGGGGCTGCCGGACGTGCGGTCGGCGCTCGAGGCGCTCGGGGCGGAGGCGTAGACGCGAGCGCGGCTCAGGCGTAGGCGGCGGAGGAGCGCCCTTCGCGCTCCTGCGCCATGACGTAGCGGGCGAGCCGCTGCTCGTCGCTGCGGGGCATCGGGTCGAACTGGACGGCGCGGTGGCCGAACGGGGTCGCGCGGACGATCTCGCCCTCGCCCTGGAGCTCGCCGTGGTCGGGCAGCAGGATCGAGAAGCGCACGCGCTCCTCGATGGTGAGGAGCGCGGCGTGCTCGACGAGCATGCCGCCGACGCTGAGGTCGACGGTGCGGGTGATGAGCTCCTCGCCGGCCCCCATCCCCACGACCGCGACGCGGACGGCGCAGCGGACGCGGGCGAAGTTGCGGCGCTGCATGATCACCGCCTCGTCGGCGGCGACGAGCACGAGGCGCCCGTCGCGGAGCGTCAGCTCCCCCTCCCGGCGGACGAGGCCGCGGGCGCTGCGCCACTCGAGCGCCGCCGGGCACCGCAGCACGCCGCCGGGCATCCCGGCGCCGTGCGCGAGCGGCTCGAGCTCGACGTCCCCCGCGACGGTGGCCTCACCGACGCGGACGGGGAGCCGCCAGCCCCCGGCGACGACGAGGTCGATCGCGTGGCCGCGAAGCGGCAGCGGGGCTTGGCTGGGGTCGAGAACCGGGCTGCGCAAGGTCGATCCACCCGGTCATCGGCGGTCGCCCACCCGCCTTGAACCGGGGCGGACGGACCGTGCTGCACGACCGCTTGCATCGGTCTCGCCACGTAACCGGACGGCGTTCGTGGACTACGTTGTCCCAGTAGCGCCGAGTCACCGAGCCCCCCGGGCCGGTGAACGGGGGACCCACTCGGCGGCCCGTCTTCCGTGGCCGCCTGGGGCGAATCGCCGGAGTTCTCCGGTGTAGCGAGGCCCGATGCCCCGCGAGCCCGTCAGCTCACCTCGTAGGCGCCCGAACGAAAGCGAGTCATATGTCTGTCCCGACCACACCCGCGCGCGGGCTGCGCGCGGCGACGCTCGTCGCCGCCACCGCCCTCGGCCTTCCCGCCGCCGCGCACGCACAGCCGCACCGTCCGGCCGCGCCCGCCCTCGGCGGCCTGCCCGGTCAGGAGGCGCTGCTCGCGCTCACGCCGGGCCCCGCGCCGAGCCTCGCGGCCAGGCTCGTCGACGAGCTGCGGACCGCCGGGAAGCTCCAGGTCCACCAGCTCGAGCGCCATCGCGCCGCGGTCGCCCGGACCGCCGCGCGGCATCACGACGCGGTGCTCGTGCGCCGGATGGTCAAGGCGGGCAACCGCATCGCGACGCTGCCCTACGTCTGGGGCGGCGGCCACGGCTCCTTCCAGGCGAGCGGATACGACTGCTCCGGCTCGGTCTCCTACGTCCTGCACGGCGCGGGCCTGCTGGACCGCCCGCTGGCCTCCGGCGATCTCATGGGGTACGGCGAGCCCGGCCCCGGCCGCCACGTGACGATCTACGCCAACGGCGGACACGCCTACATGACGATCGACGGGCGCCGCTTCGACACGTCGGCGCACGGCCCGGGCGGCAGCCGCTGGACGCACGCGAGCCGCTCGTCGGCGGGCTACACCGTCCGGCATCCGGCCGGGCTCTGACCCCCCACCGGGGCCGAGACCCGATCTTCGTCCCCCAGTTGGGCTCTTATCGGGTCTCGGCGCCGCTGGGGGCGCGCTCGGGGCCGCCGGGGGCGCGCTCGGCGCCGCCGGGGGCGCGGGTGGCGCGGCCGAGCAGCCACAGCAGCGCCGCGAGCAGCGCCGGCGCGACGGTCAGCGACGGGATGACGTCCCCCTGGGCGATCCCGGAGACGGCGACGGCGACCACCATCGTCACGGCGAGGAGCAGCGCGCACGGCACGATGAGCGTGCGGCGCGCGAGCAGCACCCCGCCGGCGAGCTCGAGCACGCCCGCGGCGATGACCCACACCGGCGCCGCGGGCAGCCCGAAGCGCCGGAAGTTGTCGAGCTCCCAGCCGTAGGCGAGGAACTTCGGCAGCGACGCGAGGACGAAGACGACGCCGACGACGCGCGCGATCCGGGCGGCCCGGGCGTCGGACCGGATCCGCGCGTCGCCGTCACGCGTGAGCCTGGCGGCGGCCTCCCTCAGGACGGGGATTCGGCCTCGATCTCGGCGAGCTCGCGCTTGAGGATCTTGCCGGTCGGGTTGCGCGGCAGGTCGTCCATGAAGATGACCTCGCGCGGCGACTTGTAGCGGGCGAGGTTGTCCTTCACGAACGCCTGGACCTCCTCCGCGGAGACCTTCTTGCCCTCGGTGAGCACGACGAACGCGCGCAGGCGCTTGCCGAACTCCGGGTCGTCGACCCCGATCGCGGCGGCGTCGCTGATCGCCTCGTGCGTGACGAGGAGCTCCTCGACCTCGCGCGGGAAGACGTTCTCGCCGCCGGACACGATCATCTCGTCGTCGCGGCCGTCGATGAACAGGCGGCCGTTCTCGTCGAAGTGCCCCACGTCACCGGTCGACATGAGGCCGTCGATGACGTCCTTGTGACCGCCGCCCGTGTAGCCCTCGAAGGGCGACGTCGTGCCGACGAAGATGCGCCCGGTCTCCCCTTGCGGCAGCTCCTTGCCGGCCTCGTCGAGGATCTTGATGCGCGACCCGAGCGCGGGCTTGCCGACCGACGAGGGCGCGATGCGGATGTCCTCCGGCGTCGCGAGGGTCGCGACCGACACCTCGGTCGAGCCGTAGAGGTTGTAGATCACGTCGCCGAGGAGGCCCGACGCCTTCGTCGCGACCTCGGCCGGCAGCTGCGATCCGGCGCAGAAGACGACGCGCAGGTGCGAGAGGTCGCGCTTGCGGACCTCCTCCTCCCCGAGGGCGAGGACGCGCTGGAGCATGATCGGGACGACGCACGCGCCGGTCGCCTGGTGCTCGGCGAGGTCGTCGAGGAACTGCCCGGCCTCGAACTTGCGCCGCAGGACGAGCGTCGAGCCGAGGCTGATGGCGAGCATCGCGATCACGAGGCCGGTGCCGTGGAAGAGGGGCGGCGCGATGACCGTGGCCTCCTCCGCCTGCATGGGCATGCGGTCGAGCAGCGCGCCCGGGATGGCGAGCGACTTCGGCTCCGACCGCGGGGCGCCCTTCGGCGTGCCCGTCGTGCCCGAGGTCAGCAGGACGATCCGGCCCGGCTTGTCCGGCGCGCGGGTCGGCGACGGGTCGCCGCCGGCGATGAGCTTGCGCAGCGCGTCGTCCGCCACGTCCTCGGTGGCCGTCGCGACCTTGCCGTGCGAGGGATCGATCCCCGACACCGCCTCCTCGAAGTCGTGGTCGTAGACGAGGAAGTCGACGCCCTCGCGCTCGGCGACCTCGGTCACCTGCCGGGCCGAGAAGGCGGTGTTGAGCCACACGGCGCTCGCGCCGAGCCGGGAGGCCGCGAACGAGGTGACGAGCGGCGCACGGTGGTTGCGGCAGAGGATGCCGATCGTCGCGCCGGGCCCGAGGCCGTCGGCGATCCAGGCGTTCGTCAGGCGGTTGACCTGCTCCTCGAGCTCGTCGTAGGTGATCTGCCCCCACTCGTCGGCGACGGCCGCGTGCCCGCCGTGGCGGAGGGCCGCGATCTTCGGCGCCGCGCCGAACGGCCCGTAGGCGTGCATCGCACGGGCGATGGCGACCATCTTGTCCGGCGACTCGATGCCGACGGCGCCGCGCCTGGCGAGGGCGGCGAGCGAGCGCGCCTCGATCGAGACGCGGCGGGCGGGGTTCGTGAGGCGCTCGGTCAGGCTCATGCTGCGCACCCTACCCAGCGGTCGCCCCGGGAAGGGGTGCGGTTGTACTGCCGCGTTCAACTGCGGGCGCGGAGCCGTCGCCTGCCTCCCGCCGCCGCGCGCGCCGGCCGTCGAGCGCGGCGCAGCCGAGAACGACGACCGCGGGGGGCACGGTCGCCGGCAGCGTGTCGTAGTAGAGGAAGAGCTGGTCCCACGCGAGCGACAGCAGGACGAGGACCGGCGCCGCGAGCCACTGGGCCCGGCGCTCGGCGGCGAGGATCCCACCGACGACCGCGGCGGCGAAGAAGTCGCCGTAGCCGAGTCCCGCGAAGCCGAACGAGGCCGACTGCAGCTGCGGCAGCCCGGAGCCGGGCGAGGCGGCGACGAGGACGTCGTTGGCCGGCTGCAGGTTGTTCGAGAAGACGAGGATCGAGTCGAGCATCGCCATCGCGACGACCGCGACCTTCAGGAGCGTCAGCGGCGCGACGCCCGCGACGAGCCGCCCCGCGGTGACGGCGGACCCGGCGATGAGGATCGCCGTCGCCCCCTGCCCCCACTTCGTGTGCGGCGTCGCCCAGGCGACGGCGAGCAGCGGGGCGGCGAGCGCCGCGGCCGGCCACCGGGCCCGGTGGCCGGCCCAGCCGAGCGCGAGGGCGCAGCCGATCGGGACGAGGACGAGCGCCACCCAGGTCAGGACGTCCGCCGTCGACGGGATGAGCGTGATCGCCCCGATGACGACGGCGATCGACAGCGGCAGGACGAGGGCCCACGCCCCGGTGCGGAAGCGGGCCGCCCAGCGCGGCAGGCCGGCGGCCGGGAGCAGCACGCACGCCGACTGCGCGACCGTGAGCACGAGGTTGTCCGACGAGAACCACACCGGCGCCCATGGTGGCAGCGTTCGTGAGAGTCCATGAGAATCCGGGCGCCGGAGCCTCCGCGCGGGGCGGACGGGTCGCATGCTGGCGGTGCACCCCCACCAAGGAGTCCACCCGATGCGCAAGATCCTGCTGGCCCTCACGGTCATGGCCACCACCACCACCGCCGGCGTCGTCGTCCCCGCCGTCGCATCCACCTCGGCGCCGGCCAAGCCGACCGGCGCCAAGTGCGTCGCACGCGTCAACGCGTCCCCGAAGCTCTCGGCCGCGGGCAGGTCCGCCGCCGTGTCGGCCTGCACGACCCGTGCCGCCGCGATCCGCGACGCCCGCGCGACGCTGAAGGCCGCGCGCCAGACCCGCCGCAGCGAGGTCACCGCCGCGCGCACCGCGTTCCGCACGAGCGTCAAGACGGCCAAGGCCGAGACGCAGCCACAGCGCCGCGCCGACGTCAAGGCGGCCCGCCACACCCGCAACGCCGCGATCCATGCGGCAAACGAGAAGTTCCGCACCGCCCGCCGCACCTACCGGCAGGCCGTCAGGGCCGCGAACAAGGCCTTCCGCACCGCGCTGAAGGCGGCCCGGACCGCCTGACCCGGAGGCATCCGGCGTGATCCGGCGGGCCCACCCGCCGGATCACGGGTTCATCTCTCGCGTTGCGCGGCGCGCTCGGCCTCGAACTTCCGGCGGTCGCGCTTCGTCGGGCGCCCGCCGCGCCCGGGGACGGGCGGGCGGTCCATCGCGCGCTGGGCGGCGAACGCCTCGCGCCGCGCGACCGAGTCCGGGTGCTCCTCGTAGAGCAGGACGGCCTCCTTCGCCGGCCCGCGGCGCTTCGCGGTGTCCTTCACGGTGAGCGTCACGCGCACGGGGCCGAGCGAGACCTCGAGCTCGTCTCCGGCCCGGACCTCCTTGCTCGGCTTCACGCGCACGCCGTTGATCGACACGCGGCCGCCGCTCACCGCCTCCGCCGCGAGCGCGCGCGTCTTGCACAGGCGCGCGGCCCACAGCCACTTGTCCACGCGCACGGGGTCGGCCATGCGCTGATCGTACGGCGAGGGCGACGGGGCGTCCCGCCGGCGGCGGGCGGCCCGGACGTGCTCAGCGCGTTCCGGAGCGGCGCGTCGTGGCGCGCTCGCGCTTACGCGCGTACATCGCGCGGTCCGCGCGGGCGAGGGCGGAGCGCACGTCGTCCCCCGCCTCGGTGACGGCGACGCCGACGGTCACGCCGACGTCGAGGACCCGGCCGTCGACCTCGTACGGCCAGTCGAGCGCGAGCTCGAGGCGCCGGGCGAGGTCGGGGACGGACACGGTGCCCGGGAGGGCCTCGGCGACGACGGCGAACTCGTCGCCGCCCAGCCGGGCGACGGTGTCCTGCACGCGGGTCGCGCCGAGCAGCCGGCGGACGACCTCCTGCAGCACGAGGTCCCCGGCGTCGTGGCCGTGGGTGTCGTTCACGCCCTTGAACCCGTCGACGTCCGCGACGGCGACGAGCACGTCGCCCTGGCTGCGCAGCTGCCGCGCGAAGGCCTGGGCGAGGCGGTCGGAGAGGACGAGCCGGTTCACGGCGCCGGTGAGCGGGTCGTGCGAGGCGGCGTGCCCGAGGTCGGCGGCGATCCGCTTCAGCTCGATCTGGGAGACGACCTGCTCGGCGAGGTCCTCGAAGCGCGCGACCTGCTCCTCGGAGATCTCCCGGGGCTGCTCGTCCCACGCGCAGAGCGTCCCGATGACGTCGCCGGCGGCGGTCCGGAGCGGCACCGACGCGTAGAAGCGCAGCGGCGCGGGCGGGTGGACGAAGGACGAGTAGGCGAAGAGGGGCTCCAGGGTGGCGTCCCGGCAGATGATGCGCTGCTCGCCCTCGACGACGAGGCGGCAGAGGGAGTCCTCGCGCGGGTGGTTGCCGAGCGGCGCGTTCTCCCCCGCGACCCGGTGCTGGAGGTGGTCGTCGAGGATGTGCACACCGACCGAGGCGGCGCCGGTGACGTACGAGCCGACGCGCGCGAGCGCGGTGAGACCGGGGTCGCCCGCGCGATCGAGCACGCCGAGGCGACCGATCGCCTCGAGGCGCCGGCGGTCGTCCTCGGTCTCGGGCGCGGCCATCACGTGACACTTATCGGCGTCTCCGCACGCCCCTTGACCCTTGTGTGACGTCCCTCACGTAGGCTGGCCGGGTCCACGCCCCCCGTCCGAGGAGCCCCTGCCGTGCCCGCCGCCGACCCCGCCGTCGTCCCCGCCCCGTCGAGCACCGTCGGTCGCATCCTCGAGCGCAGCGCCCGCCGCGACCCCGAGCGGCTCGCGCTGACGTTCTCGGACCGGCGCTGGACGTACGCCGAGCTCGACGCCGCCGTGGGCCGCGTCGCCGGGCGGCTGCTCGGCCTCGGCCTGGAGTCCGGTGATCGCGTCGCGGCCTTCGGGAAGAACTCGGACGCCTACGTCGTGCTCTACCTCGCGTGCGCGCGGGCCGGGCTCGTGCACGTCCCGGTGAACTTCAACGCGCGCGGCGACGAGCTCACCTACCTGCTCACGCAGTCGGAGCCGAAGGTCGCGTTCGTCGACCCGGCCCTCGACGAGGCCGTCGACGCGCTCGGGGACGCCGTGGGCGGCCTGCGCCGGGCCGTGCTGCGCGACGACGTCCTCGCGTGGGCGCGCGACGCCTCGGCGCCGGTGCACGTGGAGGACGGCGTGCGCGACGAGGACCTCGTGCAGCTCCTCTACACCTCGGGCACGACCTCGCGGCCCAAGGGCGCGATGCTCACCCACCGCGCGCTCGTGCACCACTACGCATCCGTCATCGCCGCCTGCGACATCGATCGCGCGGACGTCCTGCTCCACGCGCTGCCGCTCTACCACTCGGCGCAGATGCACGTGTTCGTCATCCCCGGCCTCGCGGTCGGGGCGGCGAACCACATCGTCGAGGCCCCCGACCTCGGCGACATCATGGAGCGGGTGCCGCGCGACGGCGTCACCTCGCTGTTCTTCCCGCCGACGGTCTGGGTCGGCGTCTCCCAGCACCCGGGCGTTGCCGCGGGCGCGCTCGACGGGCTGGCGAAGGCCTACTACGGCGCCTCGATCATGCCGGTGCCCGTCCTGCAGAAGCTCCGCGCCGCGCTCCCGGAGGTCGGCTTCTACAACTGCTTCGGCCAGTCCGAGATCGGCCCGCTCGCGACCGTCCTGCGTCCCGAGGAGCACGAGGCGCGGCCGGACTCGGTCGGTCGCGCGGTCCTCTTCGTCGAGACGCGGGTCGTCGACGACGCGATGCAGGACGTCGCCCCCGGGGAGCTCGGCGAGGTCGTCTACCGCTCGCCGCAGCTCTGCGTCGGGTACTGGGGCAAGCCCGAGGCCACGGCGGAGGCGTTCGTCGACGGCTGGTTCCGGTCGGGTGATCTCGTGCGCGCCGACGAGGAGGGATACCTCTTCGTCGTCGACCGCATCAAGGACGTCATCAACACCGGCGGGGTGCTCGTCGCGTCGCGTGAGGTCGAGGACGCCCTCTACGCGCACCCCGCCGTCGCCGAGGTCGCGGTCATCGGCGTCCCCCACGAGCGCTGGATCGAGGCGATCACCGCGGTCGTCGTCCTGAGCGACGCGGCCGATCCCGACGAGCTCATCGCGTTCGCGAAGGAGCGGCTGTCGGGCCTGAAGGTGCCGAAGGCGGTGCACGTCGTCGACGAGCTGCCGAAGAACCCCTCGGGCAAGCTCCTCAAGCGGGAGCTGCGGCTGCGGATCGGCGGGACGGAGTCGGCGATCGGCGGATCCGGGCACCGGGACGAGTGACGCGCCGCCGGATCTGACGCGTTTCCGGTGCGACGGGCCTCGGACATGTGTCCGCCCGTCGTCGGGCGCCCGGGACGGGAGTACATTCCGCCGGTGCGAAACCACCGTCCCCTCCTGGCCGCGCTGGCCGTCGCCGTCGCGACGAGCCTCTCCGCGGCGCCCGCCCTCGCGACGCCGGGCACGAGCCACAAGCGCGTCTGCGGCCCGGCGAACGTCCACTTCGCGAGCTGCCACGCGGAGGTCGTCACGAACGCCGACCTCACGCCGCTGGCCTCGACGAGCTACCAGTCGGGCTACGCGCCGGCCGACCTCGTCAGCGCCTACAAGCTCCCGGCCGCGCCGGCGAGCGGCACCCCGACCGTCGCAATCGTCGACGCCTACGACGCGCCGAACCTCGAGGCGGACCTCGGCGTCTACCGCGCGCAGTTCGGCCTGGCCGCCTGCACGACGACGAACGGCTGCTTCAAGAAGGTCAACCAGAACGGCGTGCAGGGGAGCTACCCCGCCGCGGACACCGGCTGGGCGCAGGAGACGTCGCTCGACGTCGACATGGTCTCGGCGATCTGCCCGGCCTGCCGGATCCTCGTCGTCGAGGCGAACTCGTCGAGCCTCGGCGACCTCGGCGCCGCGGTGAACACCGCCGCGGGCTCCCCGGGCGTCATCGCGGTCTCCAACAGCTACGGCGGCAACGACGGCAGCTACGCGCCGAGCTACGAGACGGCGTACTACAAGCACCCGGGCATCGACATCACCGTGAGCTCCGGTGACAGCGGGTACGGCGGGAACACCGGCAGCACGGTCGAGTTCCCGGCCTCCTCGCAGTACGTCACCGCCGTGGGCGGGACGAGGCTCGTGCGCAACACCGCCGTCACCCGTGGCTGGTCGGAGAGCGCGTGGACCGGCGCCGGCAGCGGCTGCTCGGCGTACGTCTCCAAGCCCGCGTGGCAGACCGACCCGAGCTGCCCCAAGCGGATGGTCGCCGACGTCTCCGCCGTCGCCGACCCGGCGACCGGCGTCGCGGTCTACGACAGCTACGGCTCGTCGAACGGGGCGAACTGGTTCGTCTTCGGCGGCACGAGCGTCGCGTCGCCGATCGTCGCAGCGGTCGACGCCCTCGCCGGCGGCCGCGCCGGTACCGCCGCCGCGCCGACGTACGGCCAGTACGCGTACACGCACGGCGCCGACTTCTTCGACGTGAGCGGCGGCACGAACTCGACGAGCGGCTGCACGTTCGCGTACTTCTGCACCGGCCTCGCCGGCTACGACGGCCCGACGGGTGTCGGCTCGCCGAACGGCGCCGGCACCGGCAGCACGACGCCGCCGCCCCCGCCCGCGCCGACGTTCTCGCTGACGGCATCCCCGACGAGCCGGTCGATCGTGCGGGGCGGGTCGACGTCGTACACGGCGACCGTCACGCCGGCCAACGGCTACGCCTCGAGCACCACGGTCTCGATCAGCGGGGCGCCGCAGGGCGTGACGATCACCGGGTCCCCCACGACGCTCGCGGGCGGCAGCGGGTCGGCGACCTTCGGCGTCGCGGCCTCCACCACCACGAAGGTCGGCTCCTACACGCTGACCATCACGGCCGGCGGCGGCGGGATCACGCAGTCGGCGACCGTCACGCTCCAGATCAAGCGGAAGTAGCCAGACCCGGGGCCTCGGCCCCGTCGCCTGCTCGACGAGGCCGCAGACCTGGCGGCGACGATCCTCGGGACGGTAGGTTCCGCGCCAACGATCTGAGGGGGCCGAGGCGTGGACGTGGATGTGAACGAAGGGAGCGGCGGCAAGGCGGAGTACGAGCGCCGCCCGGTGCTCGCCGCGCTCGCGCGGCAGACGCCGAAGTGACATGAAGGTCGTCGATCTCCACGCCCACTACCCGATGCACCTCCTCCCGGAGGCGCCCGGCGACCCGCTCGCCCTGCTCACCCGGGGCGACCGCGGGGACCGCTGGCGGGACCGGGCGAACATGATGCTCGTGCGGGCGGCGAGCCGCGTCGCCAACTACCAGACGGTGACCTCGGGGCCGGGCGTCACCGTCGAGCGGATGCTCGAGGGCGACGTCGCCGTCTGCTGCTCGGCGCTCTACTCGCCGTTCGACGAGTGGGACCTGACGAAGTGGCGCCGCGGGGAGCCGCCGGACCCGACGTACTTCGCGACGCTCGAGCGTCACATCGACGTCGTCGAGCAGCGCATCGCCGAGCACCATCTCGGGCAGGCGGTCGTCGCCCACTCGCTCGCGGAGCTCGACGCCGCGCTGCAGGAGGGGACGCTCGCCCTGCTGCACACCGTCGAGGGCGGCTTCCACGTCGGCGAGGACCCGGCGGCGATCGACCGCAACACGACCCGGCTGGCCGAGCGCGGCATCGTGGCGCTCACCGTGGCGCACCTCATCTTCCGCGGGGTCGCGACGAACGCGCCGGCCCTCCCGTTCATGCCGGACTGGCTCTACCACGTCGTCTTCCGCCAGCCGCACGACGTCGGGCTGACCGACCTCGGCGAGGCGCTCGTGCGCGCGATGGTCCGCGAGCGCATCACCGTCGACATCACGCACATGAGCCGGGCGTCGCTGCGGGACACGTTCGCGCTGCTCGACGAGCTCGACCCCGAGCGGACGGTGCCGGTCATCGCCTCGCACATGGCCTGCCGGTTCGGGCACCTCGACTACAACCTCACGGACGACACGATCGCCCGCGTCGCCGAGCGCGGCGGCGCCCTCGGCGTCATCTTCTGCGACCACTACGTCGGCGACGGCATCGTCCGCGGCCGGACGACGTCGATCGACCAGACCGTCGAGGCGATGGGAAGGCACATCGACCGGGTCGCCCGGGTGACGGGCGGGCACGACCACGCCGCCCTCGGCTCCGACCTCGACGGCTACATCAAGCCGATGCTCGCCGGGCTCGAGCACATGGGCCGCATGCGGGAGCTGTCGGCGGCGCTCGCGGCCCGGTACGGCGACGACGTCGCGGAGCGGATCTGCTCGGCGAACGCCCTGCGCGTGCTGCGCGCCGGGTGGCGCTGAGCCCGGCCTGTCGCCGCGCCCGTGTCTGGGAGCCGCCGTGCACGGGGAGGGTCGCAGGGCGCCGCGGCGAACTCCCCGGCATGGTCCTCACCGCCCTCATCCTCGGCCTCGTCGCCGTCGTGATCAGCGCGATCGGCGTGCGCGAGACCTTCCGCCGCCTCGGGCTCGACCTCCGCGAGACGCTCCTGTGGTTCGGCCTCGCCGAGATCCCGGCGCCCGAGGTCCCGCGCCGCAACCGCGCCCTCGTCGAGCTGTAGCGCCGCGCGCCGTCCGGGGCGCGCGCGGGCGGCCGGGCGCTAGCCTCGGGCGTCATGACGACGCTCGCCGACCGACTGCGCCCCGTGGGCGTGTGGACCTTCACCGACGCGCTCGCCGCCCCGGACGCGGTGGAGTTCGCCCGCCGGATCGAGGCGCTCGGCTACTCGGCCCTGTGGCATCCGGAGACCGTCGGCCGCGACCCGCTCGTGCACCTCGGCCACCTCGCGGGCGCGACGAGCACGTTGCTGCTGGCGAGCGGCATCGCGAACCTCTACAACCGCCACCCGGGGGCGATGAAGCAGGCCGCCCACACGCTCGCGGAGCAGAGCGGCGGCCGGTTCATCAACGGGATCGGCGTCTCCCACCGGCCGCTGGTGGAGGGGGTGCGCGGCCTGTCCTACGACAAGCCCCTGACGGCGATGCGCGGCTACCTCGACGCGATGGAGCAGTCGCCCTACACCGGCCCCGAGGCCGCCGAGCCGCCCCCCGTCGTCCTCGCCGCGCTCGGCCCGAAGATGCTCGCGCTCGCCGGGGAGCGGACCGCCGGCGCGCACCCGTACTTCACGACGCCGGCGCACACCCGCCAGGCCCGCGAGATCCTCGGCCCCGACAAGCTGCTGTGCGTCGAGCAGAAGGTCATCCTCACGACCGACGAGACCGCGGCCCGCGCCGCGGCGGCGCCGCAGATCGACCGCTACGGCGCGCTCCCGAACTACCGCAACAACTGGCAGCGCCTCGGCTACACCGAGGAGCAGATCGAGGCCAAGGACCCGGCGTTCGTCGACGACCTCATCGTGTGGGGCGACGCGGACACCATCCGCGCGCGCATCGCCGAGGACCACGACGCGGGCGCGACGCACGTCTGCATCCAGCCGGTGTCGGTGCAGGGGCGTCCGACGCCGGACCTCGACGTGCTCGAGGCGCTCGCGCCGGAGTAGCGGCCGGCGGTCGTCCGCCGGCCGTCGTCAGTTGCGGGTCTGCCCCTCGCGGACCATGTCGACGGTCTTGGCGATGCGGGTCGCGCGCGTCTCCTCGCGCTTGGCCTCCTGCACCCAGCGGACGAACTCCTTGCGGTGGGTGAAGGCGAGCGCGTCGAAGCGGGCGCGCAGCGCAGGATCGGCGTCGAGCGCGGTCGCCAGCTCGCTGGGCACCTCGACCTCGCGCGGCGCGGTGTCGAGCTCGATCCGCACGGTCACCTCGTCGCCCGGCTCGACCCCGGCGGCGGTGCGCGTCGCCTTCGTCAGGCCGAGCATGTTCTCGCCGCGCATCCGCGCCACGCGCCCGGCCCAGGTGAAGCCGTTGATCGTGGCCCGCACCGGGAAGGCCTTCGCGCCCTCCCCCACCTCGGCGACCTGCGCCTCGTCGAGCAGCACCGCGGCGGCGGGGCCGCGCGGCTCGAGGGTCGTCGTGAACTCGAGCGGTGGCATGGCCGGGGACGATGCCATACCGGCGTGACGCCACCCGCGCCCCGGACGGCGTGCTGCGTGGTGTGGCTCATGGCCACATCAGGTCGCAAGCCGGTGCGGCGCGGTGCGCGCCTGCCGTGCGGGGACCGGCGTCCACTCCGGCAGCGAGCCGCCGCAGGCGAGGCACTGGCCGGGGAACCACCCGGTGGCGCGCACGTGCTCCCAGAACGTGACGCCCTCGTCCTGCCAGGCCGCGCCGCAGCCGGGGCAGCGGACGGCGACCGGGCCGATCGCCGCGGGCTCGTCGTCGAACGTCACGACCTCCCCGGGGAGCCAGACGCGCCGGTAGCCGACGAGGCGCGCCCACGCGACGAGGGCGCGCCCGGCCCGGTCGGTCCACGGGACGCCTCGGACCGGGACGACGATGAGCTCGTCCCCGTCCTTGTGCAGGTCGGCCAGCGCAGCGCGGACGCGGCGCAGGCCGGCGCGCTCGGGGCCGCGCGCCGTCATCGCGGGGACCCAGCGGTTCAGGGTGACGGTGTCGCCGCGGACGGTGGCGCGGCAGGTGGGGCGTTCGTCGGCGCTCATGCCCTCCGGGTCGCGCCGCGGCCGGTCGGGCTGACAGGCGTGTGGGATCCTCCCGGCGATGGCCGTCATCGACGTCAACCGGGGGGCGAAGCGCGCGCGGGAGGCCCGCGCGCAGCTCGGGCTCGATCCGGCGGCGCCGCTCCCGTGCCTGCTCGGCGTCGTCGAGGAGCGGGCGGAGCGTCCGGTCGTCGTCGCGCCGCTCGCGCCGGGCCTGGCGGGCGCTTGCGTCCCGTTCGGCACCGGGCGGCTGCTGTTCGTCAACGGCGTGCAGGCCCCGGTCCGGCAGCGCTTCACGCTCGCGCACGAGCTCGGCCACGCGTGGTGCGGGCACGACGGGACCGTCGCGGTCGACACGTTCGCCACGCTCGGCGGGGGCACGACGACCCCGTACGAGGTCCAGGCGAACGCGTTCGCCGCCGAGTTCCTCATCCCCAAGGCCGCGCTCGCCGAGCTCGCCGACGGAGCGCCGAGCCTCGACGAGATCACGCTCGTCGCCGCCCACTTCGGCACGAGCGCCCTCATGACGCTCTTCCGCTACCGGCAGCTCCGACTCATCTCCAGCGACGCCTGCGACGGGCTGAAGGCGCGGATCGACGAGGGCGAGCACTTCGCCGCCGCCGAGCGTCTCGGGCTCGCCGCCTTCGACGACCGTCTCGCGACGCTCGACCCCCTGCCCTACCTCTCCCCGGTCCTGCGGGGAACACGGCTGGCCGCGGTCCTCGAGGGCGCGGCGCCGGCCGAGCCGGCGCTCGCGAAGGCCATCAGCCGCCTGCTCGGCGGCTGACCACCCGCCCGGCGGACCGCCGGCCTCCCGGCGGGCGGGGCGGCCTCCCGACGGGCGGGGCGGCCTCCCGCCCGTCAGCCCTCCGGGCCGCCGAGGAAGAGGCGGTCGACCTCGTCCAGCGACGGCGGCGCGGGCTCCAGCGCGGCGTCGGCGAGGATCGCGAAGTCCGCCGCGACCCAGGGCTGCGCCGGGTCCTCCGCGCGGAGCAGCGTCCCGCCGGCGGCCGCAGGTCTGAGGCCCTGCCCGAAGGTCGCGGCGTCGGTCAGCGTCTGGGCGCTCGCGCCGAGCAGTTCGCCCAGGGCGTCGAGCAGCCGCCGCGAGACGCGGGTGGGGTCGAGCTCGCCCTGCTCGAGCTGCCGCAGGTAGTCGGCGGTGCGCGCCTCGTCGCCCTTCCCGAGCGAGAAGCGGGCCACGAGCCGGGACGCGACCTGCTTCACCGAGACACCGGCCTGCTCACGCAGGCCGGGGAGCACCTGGGGCCAGAGCCCGGCGTCCTCCCCGGCCGCGGCGAAGACGCGCTGCACGACGGGCTCGGCACGGATCTGCGCGCGCGCCGCCGCGTCGAGCTCGGGGGTCGGCGCGACGGCGAGCCAGTCAGCGATCGCGTCGGCGAGCTCGTCGCGCGCGGCCCCCTCGGGCACCCGGCGCAGGTACTCGCGGACGTTCGGCCGGCGGCCGGCGTTCCACTCGTCGATGAACTGGCTAAGGAGGAGATCTGGGGTGGGGAACATCAGGATGCGTCCTCGTGGTCGCGCAGGAGCTGGGCGAGTTTCCGCAGCCCGCGGGATCGCAGCTGGTAGGCATTGTCGCGCGTGAGGCCGAGCCGGTCGCAGATCTCCTCGATCTCGGCGCCCTGGAAGGTCAGGTCGACGACCTCGCGCTGACGCGGGGAGAGGTGCGTCATCGCCTCCTCGCGGAAGGCGTCCATGTCGCGCGCGTGCTCGTCGAGCGCGAAGCGGCGCTGCGATTCCGCGGCCTCCCACGCGGAGGACGAGCCGCCGTCGTCGTCGGCGTCCCACCCGTGGTCGAGCGAGACGGTCCTCCTGGCCATCGACGAGCGCTGCACGTCCATGCAGATGAAGTTCGCGAGCGTCTTCGTCGCGTTGACGAGCTCGCCCATCGACACGCCCTCGAAGGTGTGGATGAGGTTGAAGGTGAAGCGCGAGAGCGCGAGGGAGACCGCCCGGTCGTGCTCCTCGTCGTCGAGCCGGCCCTTGTGCGCGGCGCCCACGAGGCCGTCCATGCGGTCGAAGATCGTGATCACGAGCTCCTCCCACCACCGGCGCATGGCGTCGGCGTCGCCGGCGCCCCGGGCCGCCACGAAGCGGCGCAGATGTTCATCGTCGTGTCTCCCCACGTCAGGAGAGTCGGTCCCCGGCGGCACGGTCTGACACTCGCAGATCGGACGTTCCGGCGAGGGCGGCGAGCTCGGGCCAGCGCCGGGCGATCGCCTCCCCCGGGCCGGGCAGGCCGGGCAGCTCCGCGCAGAGGGCGAGCGAGCAGCACAGGACGGCGACATCGCGGTCGAACGACGCGCGCACGGGCACGTCGAGGGAGCGCAGGCGATGGAAGTCGACGAGGCGCAGCACGAGGCCGTCCGGCGCGGTGACGACCCGGACCTCGACGCCGGCGGCGTCCATCGCGGCACACAACGCGGGAAAGGTGGGCGTGGGCATGGGGGCGGGTCGCGCGCCGCCGCCGGGATCTGACAGACGCCGCCCGGAGCGAGGTGCACAGGACGTAGTGTCAGCTCCGCCGATGGCCATGCGACCCGCCACCATGTCCTCCCCCGCTCCCGCCTCGCCGAGCGCCCTGAACCGCTTCCTCGGCTGCGAGTACCGCACGTACCTCGACGTCCTGGACCGCCGCGGCGAGCTCGACGCGGAGCCCCGGCCGCCGGAGATGCAGCTGCTCTTCGACCGGGGCAACCGGCACGAGGACGACGTCGTCGCGGCGATGGTCGCCGCGGGCCACGACGTCCTCGCGCTCGAGGACCTCGACGCGACGAAGGAGGAGCGCGCCGCCCGGACCCTCGCGGCGATGCACGAGGGCCGCGAGGTCCTCCACCAGGGCTGCTTCCTCCACGACGGGTGGGTCGGCTACCCGGACTTCCTCATCCGCGTCGACGAGCCGTCCGGGCTCGGCCCGTGGTCCTACGAGGTCGCGGACGCGAAGCTCGGCCGCACCCCGCGCCCGAAGCACATCTTCCAGCTGCTCTTCTACACCGAGCAGCTCGAGCGGCTGCAGGGCCGCCGGCCCGCCCGGATGCGGCTCATCCTCGGCGACGGCACCGACCCGGCCTTCCGGGCGGAGGACTTCGAGGCGTACGCGGCGGACATCCGCGCGATGTTCTCGCGGCGGCTCGCGGTCCTCGAGCGTCCGGTGCCCGACCCGCCGCCCGCCTACCCCTACCCGGTCTCCGACTGCGAGTTCTGCCCGTGGTGGCAGGTGTGCCGGGACAAGCGCCGCCGCGAAAACCACCTCTCGCTCGTCGCCAACCTCCATCGCGGGCAGGGGCTGAAGCTCGAGGCGCACGGCGTGCACTCGGTCGCCGCCCTCGCCGCGCTCCCCGCCGGGCAGGACGTCCCCCGCCTCAGCGCCGCGACCGTCGACGTGCTCCGCGCCCAGGCCGGCCTGCAGCTGCGCTCGCGCGGGCTCGAGGTCCCGCTCTTCGAACTGCTGAAGCCCGAGCCGGACACCGGTCTCGCGCGCCTCCCCGCGCCGTCCCCCGGCGACGTGCACTTCGACTTCGAGGGTGACCCCTATTGGGGCGACGAGGGCCTCGAGTACCTCTTCGGCACGGTCTACGAACGCGACGGCGGCGGCACGGAGTACCGGCCGCTGTGGGCGACGGGCCGCGCGGAGGAGAAGGCCGCGTTCGAGACGTGGGTCGACTGGATCACGGCGCGCCTGGAGCGGTTCCCCGACCTGCACGTCTTCCACTACAACGCCTACGAGACCGTCGCGCTGAAGAAGCTCGTCGCCCGGCACTCGACGCGTGAGCTCGAGGTGGACGAGCTGCTGCGCCGCAAGGTCTTCGTCGACCTCTACGGCATCACGCGGCAGGCCGTGCGCGCCGGCGTGGAGTCCTACGGGCTGAAGGCGATGGAGGCCGTCTTCGGCTTCGAGCGCAACGCCGAGCTGCGTGGCGCGCTCGGCTCGATGCGGCGCTGGCAGGCCTTCCAGGACGACGGCGAGGACGAGCACCTGCACGCGATCGCGCTCTACAACGAAGACGACTGCCTGAGCACCCGCGCCCTCTACGCGTGGCTGCTCGACCGGCGTCCGGAGGCCGAGGCGCAGTACGGCCTCACGATCGACGCGCTCGCGCCCGAGCCGCCGAAGGCGCCGAGCGACAAGACGCTCGCCTACCTCGAGCGGCTCGAGGCGATCCGCCCGCTGCTGACCGCCGGCCTCCCCGACGACGAGTCCGAGGACGACGCCGAGCAGCGCGCCCGGCGCACGACGTTCGACCTGCTCGGCTACCACCGGCGGGAGGAGAAGCCGGTGTGGTGGGGGTTCTTCGCCCGCCGCGAGCTGTCCGCCGCGCAGCTCCGCCACGAGGACGGCGACGCGCTCGGCGAGCTCGAGGTCGTCGACGGGCCCGTCCCCGTCACCGCGAGGAGCGTCGAGTGGACGCTGCGCTTCCCCGCCCAGGACCACAAGCTCGGCGCCGGCGAGGTCGACGACCCGGACGCCGGGCGGGGCGGCCGGATCACGTCGCTCGACGAGGAGGCCGGCACGCTCGTCTACCGCCGCGTCGTCCATCCGGACCTGCACGCGGCGGCGCCGACGCGCCTGGCCCCCGGCGGGCCGTACAACACCGACGCGCAGGTCGGGGCGCTCTTCCGCTTCGCCGAGCGGGTCGTCGAGGACGGCCTCGAGCCGTGCGGCCGGCTCGACGCCGGCACCGACCTGCTCCTCGGCCGCGTGCCGCGGCTCGCCCCCGGGACGCCGCCGCTCGACGGCACACCGGCGCAGCTCGACCGGGTTCGCGCCCAGGTCCGCGGGCTGCAGGACAGTGTCCTCGTCATCCAGGGCCCGCCCGGCACCGGCAAGACGTGGACGGGCGCGCACATCGCCACGGACCTGCTCGCCCGCGGCCTGCGCGTCGGCGTGACCGCGACATCCCACAAGGCGATCAACAACCTGCTGGCGGCGATCGACAACGCCGCCGACGAGGAGGGCGTCGCGTTCCGCGGCTGGAAGAAGGGCAGCGAGGACGAGCACCGCTACGAGAGCGACCGCGTCCTCTTCGCCGACCGGGCGCCCTCCGAGGACCCGGCCGACGGCGGCCCGGTGCGGCTCGTCGGCGCGACCGCCTGGCACTGGGCCCACGCCGATCGTCTCGCGGACGTCGACATCCTGCTCGTCGACGAGGCGGGCCAGGTCGCGCTCGCCGACGCGATCGCGGTCTCGCAGGCGGCACGGAGCGTCGTCCTGCTCGGCGACCCGCAGCAGCTCGCGCACGTCTCGCAGGGGACGCACCCGCGCGGGGTCGGCGTCTCCGTCCTCGAGCACCTGCTCGGCGACGAGCAGACGGTGGCAGCCGACCGCGGCGTCTTCCTCGGCACCTCGTGGCGGATGCACCCGGACGTCTGCCGGTTCATCTCCGACGCGATGTACGACGGGCGGCTCGTCTCGACCGCCGGGTGCGAGACGCAGCGCGTCGACTCCCCCGGCCTGTCGGGCAGCGGGCTGCGGATGCTCGCGTGCGACCACGACGACAACCGCGGCCGCTCCGTCGAGGAGGCCGAGCTCATCGCCGGCGAGGTCGCCCGGCTGCTCGACGGCGGGACGTACGTCTCCCGCGAGCGCGGCCTGCAGCCGCTGACGCTCGCGGACATCCTCGTCGTCGCGCCGTACAACGCGCAGGTCCGCTGCCTGCGCGCGAAGCTCCCCGACGGCGCCCGCGTCGGGACCGTCGACAAGTTCCAGGGTCAGGAGGCGCCGGTCGTCCTCTTCTCGATGACCGCGTCCTCGGGCGACGACGTCTCCCGCGGGATGTCGTTCCTCTTCTCGCGCAACCGGCTCAACGTCGCCGTGTCGCGCGCGCAGGCGCTCGCCGTCGTCGTCTGCTCGCCGAAGCTCCTCAGCGCGAACTGCTCGACGGTCGACGACATGCGCCTCGTCAACATGCTGTGCCGCTTCGCGGCGGTGGCGCGGGGCGCGTGAGCCGGGGCGGCGTCGCCCCGGCCCACGTACCTCGCGTGGCTAGAAGCTCGCCTCGGCGAGCTCCATGACCTCGTTGTCGATCGCGGCGATGCTCTCGCGGACCGCGGTGAGGCGGGGCAGCATCGTGCGGGCGAAGAAGCCGGCCACGGCGACCTTGCCCTCGTAGAACGCCTTGTCCAGGCCGGAGGCGCCGGCGTCGAGCGCGCGCTGGGCGATCTCGGCGTGGTCGAGCAGCAGCCAGCCGATGAGCAGGTCACCGAAGGCCATGAGGAAGTCGACGGAGCCGAGGCCGACCTTGTACAGCTGCGTCGGGTCCTCCTGGGCGCCCATGAGGTACCCGGTGAGCGACCCGACCATGCCCTGCACGTCGCCGAGCGCGGTCGCGAACTGCGCCCAGCTCGGGGCGAGGGAGTCGTGCCCCTCGGCGTCGATCGACGCCTGCATCTTCGTCATGACGTGCGTGAGGGCCTGACCCTTGTCCCGCGCGATCTTGCGGAAGTAGAAGTCCTGCGCCTGGATCGCCGTCGTGCCCTCATAGAGGGAGTCGATCTTCGCGTCGCGGATGTACTGCTCGATCGGGTAGTCCTGCAGGTAGCCAGAGCCGCCGTAGGTCTGGAGCGACTCGGTCAGGACGCTGTAGGCCCGCTCGGAGCCGACGCCCTTGACGATCGGCAGCAGCAGGTCGTTCACGCGGTGCGCGAGCGCGCCCTCGGCGCCGGAGACGATCTCGGCGGCGGCGACATCCTGGTGGGCGGCCGTGTACAGGTAGACGGCGCGCAGGCCCTCGGCGTACGCCTTCTGCGTCAGCAGCGCGCGGCGGACGTCCGGGTGGTGGATGATCGTCACGCGCGGGGCGGCCTTGTCGGCCATCTGCGTGAGGTCGGCGCCCTGCACGCGCTCCTTGGCGTACTCGAGCGCGTTGAGGTAGCCGGTCGAGAGCGTCGCGATCGCCTTCGTGCCGACCATCATCCGGGCGTGCTCGATGACCTCGAACATCTGCGCGATGCCGCCGTGCACGCCGCCGACGAGCCAACCCTTCGCCGGGATTCCGTTGTCGCCGAACGCGAGGTCGCACGTCGCCGACGCCTTCAGGCCCATCTTGTGCTCGAGGCCCGTGACGAAGACGCCGTTGCGCTCGCCGAGCTCACCGGTCTCCGTGTCGAACAGGAACTTCGGCACGAAGAAGAGCGACAGGCCCTTGGTGCCGACGCCGGCGCCCTCGGGGCGGGCGAGGACGAGGTGGAAGATGTTGTCGAACAGGTCGCCCGAGTCACCCGAGGTGATGAAGCGCTTGACGCCCTCGATGTGCCAGGAGCCGTCGGGCTGCTCGATCGCCTTCGTGCGGCCGGCACCGACGTCCGAGCCGGCGTCGGGCTCCGTGAGGACCATCGTCGAGCCCCAGTTGCGCTCGACCGCGAGCTCCGCCCAGTGCTTCTGCTCCTCGGTGCCGAGCGTGTGGAGGATGTGCGCGAAGACCGGGCCGGCGAGGTACATCAGCGCGGCGGGCTGGGCGCCGAGGATGAACTCGTTGATCGCCCAGGCGACCATCGAGGGCGCCGGGACGCCGCCCAGCTCCTCCTCGATGCCGATCCGCGGCCACTCGCCGTCGCGCCACGCGTACACCGACTGCTTGAAGGCCTCGGGCAGCGTGACCGTGCCGGTGGCGGGGTCGAAGGTCGGCGGGTTGCGGTCCGTCTCGGCGAACGACGCGGCGACCGGGCCCTCGGCCAGGCGCGCGGCCTCGGTCAGCATCGAGCGGACCGTGTCGCCGTCCAGGTCACCGAACGCGCCGGTGGCGAGGACCTCGTCCAGCTTCAGCGACTCGAAGAGGTTGAACTCGAGGTCGCGGACATTGCTCTTGTAATGGCTCACGGGATTGTCGCCGGGGGGCGCCTTTCGAAGATCGAAAACGAACGGACGCGTTCAGTCGCGTCGACGGCGGCGAATGGTGGCAGATGGCGAGCGCGCGGGGATGACCGGCTGGACGCCCGGCCCAGAGGTGACCGGGGAAAGGCCCACCGGCATGCTGTCGCCCGCTCGCGCTCCCGGCCTCGACGTCGCGCCCCCACGGCGTCACACTCGCTCGGATGAGCGGGCTTCAGTTCGACGACACCGCGGGCCAGGACCTCGAGGCCCTGTACCGGACGGGCGATGCGGTGCGTCGGCGGCGCCTCGTGCGCCGCGCGCTGGCCGCCGCGCCCGGCGAGCACGTCCTCGACGCCGGGTGCGGGCCCGGGTTCTTCTGCGCCGAGCTGCTCGGCGAGGTCGGGCCGGGCGGCCAGGTCAGCGGCACCGACCTCAGCCCGCAGATGCTCGCGCTGGCCGAGCGCCGGTGCGCCGGTCACGAGAACGCGACGTTCCGGCCGGCCGACGCCACCGAGCTCCCGCTCGTGGACGCCACGGTCGACGCCGCGATCTGCGTCCAGGTCCTCGAGTACGTCCCCCAGGTCCACGCCGCGCTCTCCGAGCTGCGCCGGGTGCTGCGCCCGGGCGGCCGCGTGGTGGTCTGGGACATCGACTGGGCGACGCTGTCGTGGTACTCCGAGGACCCCGCGCGCATGCGGCGCGTCCTCGACGCGTGGGACGAGCACCTCGTGCACCGGACGCTGCCGCGCACCCTCGGCCCGGCCCTGCGATCCGCCGGTTTCGCCGACGTGGCCATGCAGGCGCACGTCTTCGCCACCTCGTCGTTCGATCCGGACACCTACGGCGCCGCCTCGGTGCCGCTCGTCCGCCGCTTCGTCGCCGGCCGGTCCGGCGTGAGCCCGGCCGAAGCCGAGGCGTGGGCCGACGAGCAGCGGGCGCTGGGTGACCGCGGCGAGTACTTCTTCTCGATCACGCAGTTCTGCTTCACGGCGACGCGGCCGGTCTGAGTTCGGTCGAGGCGGGGCGCGTGCGGCGCGCCGGGGGCCGCGGGCCCTGCATACCCCTGGTGAGGGACCTATCTCGCCCGATTGTGGACTGTTGCGGGGAGCCGGTCGGGCGTACCGTCAGGGACGAGGACATCGACATGGTCACCCCGAACATCACCGAACTGCACCGCGCCTCCGCTCACCCGCGGCCGGCTGCCACCCCGCCGCTCGCGCCGTCGACACCCGCGCCCGACCGGCGCATCACGCCGCCGGCGGTCGCGGCCCGCGCGCGAGCCGGCGCCTCGGCCTGAGCGCCCGGCTCACGGCAGCACGATCGCTGCCGGCTCACCGCCGCTTGATGACGCGCCCATCCGGTGCGTCGCGCGATCACGGATGCGCGGGGACAACCAACCCGTACGTGCAGCGCGCCCACTCGCGTCACCGCCATCAGCGCCGGCCGCACACGGGTGCCGTGGCCAGGCCGCCGCCCGTCGCGTCAGGTGCAGTTGCCCGCGGGTCGAGGCCCAGCGCCGCCTGGCCCTTCTCGCGCACGTCGAGCAGGTGGGCATCGGCGGGCGGCATCGTGAAGCGCAGCACGGTCGGGTGTGGGTTCCCGGTCTCGGGGGTGGGCGAAGACGAGGTCCCCTTTGGCACGCGTATGGCGGCTGCCGGTGTCCCCATCCGCACCATCCAGGAGTGGATGGGACACGCGGATATGAAGACCACCCAGGTCTACTCCCATTACTCCCCCACGCAGCATGAGACCGAAACCGTCGACCGCGCGTTCGCGTAGCTATGTCACGCGCGGTGCGTGTCATCACCCGAGCGGGAGCGCGTTGGCGGGGGCGCCGGCTGGCGAAGCCTCGCGTCAGCTCCACGCGGCTGATCGCGAGGCGGGTCTTCAGCTGAGCGAGGTCACTAGGTCGTCATCCCGGTCGGTACGGTCGGTGGCTCGTCGATCGTCTGCGGGGGCGGGATCGGCCGAGCCCCGGGGATCTCGCGCTCCGGGCGGAAGGCACAGACCACGAGGCGTTCCGGTCGCGCGGCAGACGGGGCGATCAGCGCTTGGTACCCCTCGGCGAAGAGCGTCTCCCCGACCCGCTGGAACGCCGACCACCGGGTCCGGCCCGGCCTGGGCACCCGGAGGCCGACGCGGGCAAGACGCTGAGCGTCGCTGAGGTCGGCCACGCGGGTGACCGAGAGCTCCCAGGCCCAGAGGTCACGCGGGAGCATCACGCCGGGAGCCATGCCGAGGCCGGCCAGCGCCCGGTACCACTCCGCCCACACCGTCGCCGGCTCATCCGCGTGGTACCACGCGTCGACCACCTCGCCGCGTTGCCAGCGGTTGTCCGCCGGGACCTCGGCCTCGTAGAAGACGTCGCCGCCCGCCGGTACGTGGCGCCACCACGTGCCGCTGACATACGTCGCGTCGACGTCCAGCACCGCCGTCAGGACATCGCGGTGGACTCAAGCGCCGCCACCAGCCGCAACACGTCCCGGTATCGCCCTTCGGCGACCACATCCAGCGGCTTGTCCTCCTCGAGGACGGCGCTCGGCTTCAACAGCCACACGCGGATGTAGTCCTTGGCCATCACTGTGGAGAGGCGCTCGACGACCGAGGAGAGCTCGACCAGCCGCTCGGCGTTCCGCCCCGACGGCGACCGGTTGCCGCGAATCCACGCACGGACCGTCGTGGGATCCGCGCTCGTCGCCCGCGCGATATCCGAGGCCGACAGACCCCCGAGGTCCACCACATGCTCAGCTTCGGTCGCGAACCCTGTGCTCATGCCCCAAGTGTAGCGCCAAACACCCGCAAAACAACCGCCGCTCCCGCCCCGTAGAAAATTGGGGGTGGGGTATTTGGCCTCTGGAGCGCCTTGACCTGTATGAGCCCTCAGCACAGCCCCCACCACCCCACCGAACCCGACGGCCCGCTGCTCGACGCAGCCGGCGTGGCAGACCTTCTCGGCGTCCCCCAGAGCTGGGTATACGCCGAGACACGCGCCGGACGTCTCCCCCACGTCCGGGTCGGGCGCTATCGCCGCTTCCGCCGCCGCGCCGTCGAGCAATGGATCGAAGACCACGAGCGAGGACCACGTCGGTGAGCACGAAGAACCACCGCGCGCGTGACGGCCGCACCATCCGGCCGTGGACCGACGACGCGGTTGGATCGAGGAACCACGAGCGGGGTCCGCGACGATGAGCACCAAGAACCGTCGGGCGTACGGCACCGGCAGCCTCGAGGTCCGTCGCGATGTCCACGGGCGGGAGGCGTACTACGACGGCCGCTTCGTCGCTGCCAAAGTACAACGATTACGAGCCGTAACGAGTCAACCGTCGGCGCTTGGGTTGGTTGGCGCCGCCTCACGAGCAGGTTCTGGAGCTCTGGCGGACCCGTCCCGCGGACCGCCGCCCGTACCGCAGAAGTGACAATGAAGCTTGCGATCTGACGCCGGGGGGTGTGGCGGAGGGTGCGGAGGGCGACGCGGACGCCGAGCGGGGTGAGGCCGGAGAGGCGGGCGAGTTCTTCGCCTGACAGGGGGCCCGGTGAGGCTTGCAGGGTCTCGAGGGCGAGGCGGGCGAGCGGGTCATCGTTGACCATCGGCGCAGCATGGCACGTTCGTTCGTGGTCGGTGCGGGCGTGCGACGCGGCCGCCGCTCGCCGGAGGGTCACGTCGGCGATCTCGGTGCGGCGGCCGCGTGCACGTCGCGGTCGTGCCTGAGATGAAGAGGACAGGCGCAGGCCCTTGAAACCGCCGCAGACCGGCGGTGGCGTCAACGCGCGGTGAACGCGAGCGGTTGGTGTCGCCGCGGCCGGTCATTCGCCGACCGGTCGGGCTCCTAGCGTCGAGGCATGCGGTTGCTCGCCGGAGCTACTTCACGGCGACGACGTCGACGGTGCGGATGTCCGGGTCGCTGGCGAGGAGGTCTGGGGCGACTTGGTCGAGGGCTTTGGGGTCTCACCGCCGAGGTGGGCTTGGCGCCCGTCTTCGGCTTCGAAGGTGTCGAAGATGCCGTAGTGGGTGTCGTCGATCTGAAGGCGTACCAGGTCACGGTGCCTTCCTCGGCGGCCGCGAGCGCGCGGCCAGCCTGCAGGAAGACGCCGAGCTCCTCGCCCTTCCCGGGCTTGGCTTCCAACTGTGCGAGCAGTCCGACGGTGACGGTGATGTGACTCGCGCCAAACCGCCCCTCGGGCCCGTCGACCTCCGCCCAGCAGCGCGTCTCAGCCGCCGCCCCGAACTACCACAAACTGTCCCTGTTACCCCCAGAGTTACCCCGACCGACTTTCGCCGCCTCAACCCCGCAAGCAAACGCAAAAACGCCCATTCCAAGGGCGTTTCTGAGAGCCGACGAGCGGATTCGAACCGCTGACCCCTTCATTACGAGATCTGTCGCAGGTGTAGACAGGTGCCGTGCGGTGCCGTTGAGCGCATGGAATGGGGCATCCCGCGGCGCTGCGGTGAGGACGAGTCTAGTCGAGTGAGGACGGGGTGTTACCCCCAGAGTCAGCCCCGACGCCGAAAGTCGCTGCCGGGCGACTTCACCGCGATCGGCGAGGCGAGCAGCAAGCGCCCGTCGCAGCTTTGCGGACCGCTCGTTGTCAACGGGCGCGCGTGAACATGCGCGGCGCGCGTGCGCGCCATGTCGCAGGCCGGGTGTCTACCGCGGTTGGTGCGGCGATCGGGTTGGGCAGGCGGTCCGCGTTGTAGTCGTTGACGAGCGCCGCGACGGTGTTCTGAGAGCAGATCTTGTTGGTGCCGATGAAGCCGGTGGGTCCGCGTTTGATCCAGCCGACGACGTAGGTGCCGGGGACGTCGCGTCCAGTGGACGGGTCGACGACTCGTCCGCCGTCGTTGGGGATCGTGCCGGTGGTTGCGTCGAAGGGCAGTGCGCTGAGCGGTGCTCCGCGGTAGCCGATCGACGTGACGAGCAGGCCGGCGTCGATCGTCTCAGTGAGCCCCGTGCCGGTGAGGGTGCCGTCGGTGCGTTCGAGCTCGATCGCCTCTACGGCGTCGCTTCCGAGGACGCGCCTGGGTGCCAGACGGTATCGGAGCTGGATCTGTCGTCCCGTGCCGGCGGTTGGTGGCAGCCCGCGCAGCAGTTCGAGTTTCTTGTCGCCGGCGGGTGCGGCGGCGAGGTCCTCGGGGCGGACGGAGAGGGTGACGCCGGCAGTCGCGGCCAGGCCGACGAGCTCGGGCAGGGTGAAGGCGGAGTGCTCCGGTCCGCGCCGGGCGGCGATGACGATCTCCTCCACACGGCTGGTCCGGAGCGCCGCGAGCGCTGCGGGCGCGATCTCGGTGTCGGCGAGCGCTTCGGGGTCCAGGGTGAGGATCCGTGCGATGTCGAGCGCGACGTTGCCGTTGCCGATGATGACCGCGCGCCGGTGCGACAGGTCGATCGTTCGTCCGGCGTGAGCGGGGTGGCCGTTGTACCAGGCGACGAGTTGCGTGGCTGAGATGGCGCCTGGCAGGTCGGCGCCGGGGATCTGAAGGGGCCGGTCTGTCGCGGCGCCGACCGCGTAGATCACGGCGTGATGCGCGGTCAGCAGCTGTTCGTGGGTGGTGTCGCGGCCGACCTCGACGCCGAGGTGCATCGTGAGCCCGGTGTGTCGGCGGATGTGGTCGAACTGTCGGCTGACCCGGCGTGTGCGGCGGTGGTCGGGGGCGACCCCGCTGCGCACCAGGCCGTAGGGGACCGGCAACCGTTCGTACACCGATACGCGCGCGTCAGGGATCGTCAGGATCTCCTCAGCTGCGTACATCGCGGCCGGGCCGGAGCCGACGATCGCCACCCGCAGTGGCTCGGCCCGGTCGCGCACGTGCAGTCGCGGGCGCACCGGTGCCAGCGGGGCCCTTTGGCGCCCGTCGTGGCGGTGATACTCGGCGTTGATGAGCGTGAAGGCTTCCTCGCCGGGCGTCAGCAGCGTGTGCGGCTTGATCGCGTCGACAGGGCACGCGCTGACGCATGCACCGCAGTCGACGCACGTGGTCGGGTCGATGTGCAGCATCTCGGCCAGCTCGAACATCGGATCGTCGGGCGTCGGCTGGATGCAGTTGACCGGGCACGCGAACACGCACGAGCCGTCGCCCACACACGATTGCGTGACGACGTGCGGCATCAGGCGAAAAGGCCCGCGCGGCGGTCCGGCTCCCCGCGATAGCGTGACGGCTCCCCGTCGATACCCAACCGGCGCCAGATGCGCCGGCTGACCCGGTTCATCAGTCCGGTTTCGGTCGCAAAAGCGCGCATGTCTCCGAAGTAGGACGCCATCATCGCCCGTGAAGCGGGACTGGTCCAGAACGCCTCCCGGCACACCTCGCGGGGAATCCCCACGCGCCTGGCGACCGAGCCGGGGGTGCTCATGATCTCCTCGGCCGCCAGGCGCATCACGACGGGGAACAGCACCGACAGCGCCGCCCGCTGCACCCGGCTCAGCCGCGGGACCCGCAGCCGCACGAACTCGCCCGCGAATGAGATGTGGCGAGCTTCCTCGGCGATGTGGATCTCCATGGTGCGCAGGAGCGCGGGGGGAAGGTCGGCGCCCTCGCGCAGCAGGGCCTTCTGGTAGTGGTCGATCGGCTCCTCGCCCGCGAGAATCGCGACCATCAGCAGCAGCGGCGCGAACGCGAGTGCCGCGCCGATGAACGGCGACACCACGCGAAGATGGCGACGCATGCCGGGCACGTCGCAACCGACGCGGTTGACCAGTTCCGTGAACATCTGGATGTGGTTGCACTCCTCGGTCATCTCGTGCATGCAGTACCGGAACTCCGGCGACTGGTTCGGCAGCGCGACCGCGTACTGCATCAGGCCGCGGATCAGCATGCTCTCGAAGGCCGCACCGACCCGCAACGCGTTCATCATCCGCCACTTGCCGACCTCGACTTGCCGCTCGAGCGGCAACGACTGATACCACGCGGTTGCCCCGAGCGGATCGCAGTGCGCCGACAACCGCCAGCGCGGGTCGTCCTGGTCGATCGCCAGCTCGGCCGAGTCCCAATCGATGTCCTCGTACGGATCGAAGTGGACGTGAACGGAGCCTTCGGAGAGGGTCCGCAGCATCGCCTCGTAGGCCTCGTTGTCGCTGGGGGCGATGGTCGTCGCTGGGGTCATCAGTGCTCCTGGTTGCTCAGAAGGCGCGCTCGCGCCGACAAAAGTACGCCTACGCACATAGCATACCGCGAAGGTACATCCCTGTACATACGTGGTGGCCGAGGCCGGGCGAACCGTGGTGCGCAGCGCGAGCGCCCGTCCGATGCTTGAGCCCGTGATCGCCGCCGTCCGGCTGTCAAGCTCTGCGTGATCGGCTCTCCCGGTGGTGTTGCAGAGGTCGATGTCGCACTGTTGGCGGGTGGACTGCAGTCGGAGGTCATGGACGTGAAACGCGGCTACGCCCTGCTGGACGACGGTGTTGGCCACCAGCCATACCGCGACCACGCGCCGCGGGTCGGGGGTGAGAAGAAACGTGCGCGCGTCTGAGCTGATCTCGCGCCGCTCCTCGACCCAGTGGCCGAGTTCGGAAATCCCCGACCGGATGACGAGGTGCGTTCTACTGTCGTGCCAGTAGGCGAGCGGGCACTGAAACGCCGTCCCGGGCGTCAGCGTGGCCGACCACATCCACGAGAGGTCGCGCCCGTCGTCGAACTCGACAGTGACCGCCAGGTAGTCGTGTGTCGCTTCGATGTCCTCGCCGATCTGCGAAGGCAGTCGCTCGACCCGCGACGACCAGATCAGCGCGAGGTCGTCGGGGACTGCGACGTCGACCGGCCGGCGCAGAATGCCGGCGCCTTGCGGTGACAGGCAGGCAATGGCGCCGTCCACGGTGGACTGCCAGAAGTGGTCGCCTGCGCCGACTCTTGGGTGATAGGCCCAGCCGGCCGGAGGCGACATCGGTAGCCGTGCTCGCGCGTGTACGGCGCCGAAGATCTCCGGGGCCAGACGCGCAGTCGTGTCCAGCGCGGCGGCGTGCTCCCGCGCCCAACGGACGATGACGACCGTCAGGCGACCGCGTAGTGGCAGAGATCGCACGCCGTCGTCGAGGTCGCCGGTGTGCGTTACCGTGCCGGCTTCGGCGACCAGCAGCCGCAGTGGGCCGTCGGCCGTCAGCGTCGGCCGGTGCGTAGACCACGTCTCCGGCGCCGCGCATCGAGTGTGGCGGCCCCTCACCGATGCGCCACCAGAGCGCCTCGGTCGCCTGGATGCCCACGCCCAGGGATCTCGCCATCCAGAGGGTCCCTTGAGTGAAGAGCACGACCAACTCCCCTTGGCGAAGTCCGACCGTTGTCGTCACCCACGAACGTCGAGAGCGCAGCGCGACCGAGGTCACCTCCGTGGGCTGGCCCGAGAGCCTGTGCCGTGCCAAAAAGCCTGTGGGGTGCCAGAACCCCATTCCGGCCTGATCTCACGGCGGAAACGGGTCTTGGCACCCTTCAGGGGACGGGGACCCGGACGATCGAGGGCCGCGGCGCCAACGTTCGCGCGACGGCGAGTCGACGTGCAAACCGTCCGGCACGGCCCGCTGCCCGTCCAGGCGTACAGCGCCTCCCGCCGACCGCGCCGAACTACCAAAAATCGTCCCTGTTACCCCCAGAGTTACCCCCGACCGACTTTCGCCGACTTAACCTCGATCCACCGTTCGCCCCTGCGGTCGGCCGCGTCAGCGGCCGAGTGGGTCAGCTCGGAGTGGCGGCGCGGGTGATCGAGCGCGCTGAGGGACTCGGCGTGCGGGTGGGGCCAGTTGAGGCCGTCGCGCCAGCGTGATTGCGGCCGGTGGCGGGCAGGCCGAGGCCGGCAGTGCTGCGGCTGATTATCGTCGGTGGCCGGCGAGTGTCAGGTGGGTGGCGGGAGCGCCCGGATGTGCTGTAGGGCGGTGAGGAAGTCGTGGGCCCAGGGCCAGCGGGCGGGCATCCGCAGCAGCGTTTTGCGGCCGCTGCGGGCGAGTCGTCCGGGGATCGTGAGCAGCCTGCGGCGGAGGGTCCGCGCGGTGCGGGTGGTGGCGTCGGGGAGGGCGATCTTCTGGGTCCAGCGCAGCAGGTTGTGCGCGATCGCGGCGATGACGGTCCAGGCGGCGTTGGCGTTGTACTTGCCCGAAGGGAAGTGCGCGAGCGCTTGGTCTTTGAGGTCGCGGATCGCGAGCTCAACGACGGCGTGCTGGCGATGCTCGGCCTCGACAATCTGGAGGTCGTCGGTGCGGTTGGTGGCGAACGGGTAGTGCTCCCAACTCGGGAGCAACTCGCCCTGCTGGGAGAGCGTGCGAACCCGCCTGACGATCATCCGAAAGTCGCCGATCGTCGTCTCGGCGATCTGCGCGATCGACGTCTTGGGGTAGTCCTCCAACGTGGCCCAGGCGTCCTCGGGAATCGCTTCTACGAGCGCGCGAACATGGGGCTGCATGCGGATCCCGATCGAGAACTGCCAGCCGGCCCGGTCAAGCCGCACGAACGTCTTCTTCGCCCAGAACCCCGAGTCGGTGCGCAGCAGCTTCGGGCCTGTGGCGCCGGCGCGGTCAACGCGGGCGATGAGCTCCTCGCAGAAGCGGAGCATGCCGCGGGAGGTGTTCGCCGAGCCCTTTCGCAGCCGGATGTGGAGGACCTCACCGGTGTCCGCGCGGGTCGCCAGGAGTGGGTGGTAGCCGAGCTTTCGGGTGTAGCCGTAGCCCGCGCCCTGCTTCTTGTAGCCGTGGACCTCACCGACGAACGAATCAACGTCGATCACCAGCCGCTGATCGCCCGGGCCGGCGCCCGCCGCCCACGCGCGTTCAAGCGCGAGGCCGAGCACCCGGTCTAGCTGCCTGACGTGCCCGAACGTGAACGCCCGCAGGAACGTCCCCAAGGTCGAGGGCGCCGCAACACGATGCCCGAGCACCGCCGCGGTCTGCCCCGACCGAAGCAGGTCGCAGTCATCGATGCAGTCCGCGCCGAGAACCATCGCCGAGCACATCGTCATGACCTTCCGGCCCGGGTTCGCCGCGCCCGGACGGTCGCCGAGATCAACACAATCGTCGACCAGCGCCTCCAGGCCGAGGCGGCCGGCGAGCAGTGCCGGGAGCATCACGCCCGCGTTCGCCACCGCCCGCGCATCATCGAACACCACGACCGCCGACTCGTTCACCATGAGGGTGACCTCCTGAGCAGAGCCGCGACAGGCGCAATCTGTCGCTTTCAAGCCCTGCTTGGGAGGTCACTTAAGCCTCGATCCACCGATCCATCCGGGGTCTGAAGTGGAGTGACCTCCCAAGCAGGGCTTGAAAGCGGTCGTTCGCGGCGACCGCGGCTCTGCTCAGGAGGTCACCTGGAAGTCCCCCGGTCTGGTGGACAGGTCGGGGTTAGGCCGCGTGAGCGGCCGTTGTTGTAGTCAACAGGGTCTGGTCGGGGGAGGGGGAGAAAGCCGTTCCCGTATCGCGTAGAGGGGTGTTCTCGTAGTCCACGGGGCTGAGCATCCCGAGGCGGGAGTGGCGTCGGCGGCGGTTGTAGAACGTCTCGATGTAGCCGAACACCGCTGTTCGCGCCTCGGTCTTGGTCGGCCACGAGCGGCGGTGGATGAGGTCCTTCTTCAGGCTCGCGTGGAAGCTCTCCATCGCGGCGTTGTCGTAGCAGTCGCCCTTGGATCCCATCGAGATGTCGATGTCCACGCTGCGGCAGCGCTGGGTGAAGATCAGAGACGTGTATTGCCCGCCCTGGTCGCTGTGATGTATCGGCCGCCCGTCGGGCCGGCGCCTGGCGACGGCCATCTCCAGCGCGTCGATGACGAGCTCGGCGCGCATGTGATCGGCCATCGCCCAGCCGACGATCCGGCGGCTGTAGCAGTCCATCACCGACGCCAGGTAGAGCCACCCTTCCCACGTGCGGATGTAGGTGATGTCGGCGACCCACAGCTGGTTGATCCGGGTCGGGTTGAAGTCGCGCTCCACCAGATCGGGTGCGGTCCGCACGCCCTGCACGCGGATCGTGGTGCGTCCGCGCCGTCGTTTGTGCAGGCCCGAGAGGCCGGCGTTGCGCATCAGCCGCTCCACGCGTTTGCGGCCGACCAGAACGTCGTGCTGCAGCCGCAGCTCGGCATGGATCCGCGGGGAGCCATAGGTCTTCAGCGCGTCCGTGTGGATGACCGAGATCTGGTCGGTGAGCGCCGCGTCAGCGACGGCCCGGGCCGACGGCGGCCGAACGATCCAGGCGTGATAGCCCGAGCGCGAGACCGCGAGCACACGGCACATCAGGCTGATCGAGTGGCAGGCCTTGTTCGCCAGAACGAACCGGAAGGCGATCACCGGTTCTTGTTCTCTGCCACGAAGAAGGCCGCTGCTTTTTTTAGGATCTCACGCTCCTCCGCGAGGATCCGGTTCTCCTTGCGCAGGCGCCGCAGCTCCTCGCGCTCGCTGGTGCTCAGGCCCTCCGAGCGACCTTCGTCAGCGTCAAGCTGCTCGCGCCAGCTGCGCAGCGACCCTTCCGAGACTCCGAGCTCCTTCGCCAGCTGCGGGACGGTGCGGCCGCTGGACCGCAGGAGCCGAACGGCCTCCAGGCGGAATTCCAACGAGTACGGCGGGACCTTGGGCATATGCAGACATCCTCTCGGGCTGAGCAACCTCAGCCATCAGATGTCCACGAAACCGGGGGAACTCCACTCGTCGCGCTGGCGAAGCTGCGCTGGCGGATCGAGCAGGACTACCGCGAGCTCAAAGACGCCCTCGGCCTAGACCACTTCGAAGGCCGCTCCTGGCCCGGCTGGCACCACCACACAACCCTCGTCTCCGTCGCGCACGGCTTCCTGACCCTGGAACGACTGCGGCGACCTCAACGCCGGGCGGCCGCCTGACCTCACTGTTCGAGGTCGTTCGGGAGCTGCAAACGCTCTTGGCCTGCTGGCACGGGACATGCCCGACCTGCCGCAGACGGCTGCCGCCCGACACCCCCTACCTCAACGACACCTAACGGAGCACTATTAGCGCTCATACCGGCCTGCTCACCAACCCGTCGCCGGTCAGCGAGCGCGTCACCCGGCAGCTCCGGATCGCCCCGATCATCCTCGATGCCAGCGTGGTCAGGGCGATCGAGCGCCATCGCGATCCGAGCGCGCCGGATCCCCTGGAGCACATGCTGCGACGGCGCCTGGACCTCACGGCACCGGTCATCGGCCGCATCAGGCTCGACGACGCGGTCATCGCACTGCTCGTTCTCGACCGAGGCTCCACCACCACACCGCGCGCCGACCGCCCGTTCGCGCAGCAGATCGCCGACCTCACCTCCACGGCAATCGCCCGCATCCGTCAGAGCTTCTTCACCGACCTCACCGACACCCAGCCGCCGCTGAACCACCACACCGATTCGCCACTACGAGCCACTGCCCTCGCATAGTCCAGCGAGGTCCGCGGCCGAGCCGACACTCATGGGCTGCACATCGCTCCCGCCGGAGCGCCGTTCTGGCTGGGCCCTACCCGAGCTGGACGTATTCGGCGGCGATCGAGCGCTTCAGCCGCTGCAGGCTTGCCGCGCTAGCCGCGGTGTCGCCGGTCTCCGTCCACTCCAGCAGCAGACCGCGGAACACCGCGAGGGTCAGCGTGACCATGCCCGGAAGGTCGTCGCGCAGCCGCCACCGGGTGTGGCTGATCGACTGCAGCTGCCGGGAGATGAGCCGCTCGTAGGCGTCTTTGAGCCCTCGCAGGGCCGCTTCAACCTCGGGGGTGCCGGCGCCGCCGCCGATCAGGGCGAAGTAGGAGCGCGCGAGCTCGGGCGCGGAGGTGATCCCCGACCACATCGCTTCGACGAGTGCGTCGGCGAGCGCTTCGGGGGTGTCGATCTCGCCGACGGTCTCCTCGATGTGTCCGGCGACGCGCTCGCCGACGGTCTGGACCACGCGTACCAGCAGCGCCTCGCGGGTGTCGTAGTAGTAGAGGACGTTGCGCTTGTCCAGGCCTGCTTCCTCCGCGATCCGGCCCAGCGTCGCGCCGCCGAACCCGTCGCGTGCCAGCACGGTGGTCGCCGCTTCCAGGACCCGGGCGGCCGTTCGCTGGCCCTTGGCGGTCAGGTGCTTGCCCGTGCTCATGCCGCCGCTCGGTCGGTCACCGCGCGCGGGGCGACGATCGCGATCGTGCCCTGGGCGGCGGCGACGAGCCTGCCGTCCATGTAGGCCTCCGCCCGCACGACCGCGCTGCGGTTGGTGATCGCCAGGACCGTCGCGTCGGCCTGCAGCAATCCCGCCGCGACGGGCGCGATGTAGTTGAGCTTCAGCTCAGTCGTCGCCCCCCAATGCCCGTCCGGGATCAACGGGTAGACCACCGCGCCGGTGATGTGGTCCAGGATCGCGGCGACGACCCCTCCGTGCACGTTCCCCGACGGCGTCGGCACCTGGCCGGTGAGGTCCGCCTCAGACCAGAGCCGTCCCGCAGCGAAGCGCAGCAACCGCACACCCAGGAACTCGGGCAGCCCCGGCATCTCGTTGCTGATGGCGAGCATGCTCTCGGCCATCGCGTCGTCATAGCGCTCCTCGATCCTCAGGCGCGCCACAAGCTCTCCCGTTCAGCATCCACGCCACCAGCATAACGTACCGATCGGAGTAGTTTTCTTACTCGTTCGGTGCAAAATGTGGTTTGCTTGGGACATGCCGACGTCCGCCACCAAAGATCCATCCGCCGCGGCGGCGTCCGCGCTCGGTCCGCTCGGCCGGCTGGCGTACGCGTCGGCCACCCACGCACGGCGTACCGCAGTCGTGTGGTTCGTTGTGGTGGCCGGTTTGGGCGCGTTCCTGCCGCAGCTTGAGCATTCGCTGGCCGGGTCGGGGATGTGGGCGACGGGCTCGGACTCGGTGAAAGCCCGCGACGTTGTGCAGACGGCCGATCCGCTGGCCTCCAGCTCGGCGCTGAGCGTGGTCATGCACGGCGCCCGGCCGTATGCCGAGGACCCGGCCTTCCGGCGCGCTGCTCGCGCCGAATCGCGCCTGCTCGGCGGCGATAAGGCCGTCCGCGGCACGGTCGGGCCGCAGAAGGCCGGACTCATATCGGCCGACGGGCGCACCGTGATCGTCACCGCGGGCGCCGGCGCGAGCCCGAAGGAGATGATCCGCGCCGCCGACCGCCTCCGCGGCCAGGTGCCGAAGGTCGCCGGCCCGCGCTACCGGGCCTACCTGTCTGGGCTCTCGGCGCAGTGGGCGGACTTCAACAAGGACAACCGCGACGCCACGCTGCACTCGGAGACCTACGCGCTGCCGATCACGCTGCTGGTCCTCGCCCTGGCGTTCGGGTCGCTGATGGCCGGCGGCCTGCCGCTGCTGATCACCGTCATCGGCCTAGCCGTGACCGGCGGCACCCTGACAATCCTCACCCACCTGTTCGACATCTCCCTGTGGGCGCTGACGTTCACGCTGATCTTCACGATGGCGCTCGGCATCGACTACGCGCTGTTCATCGTCATGCGCTTCCGCGAGGCCCTGCGAGAACACGCTGATCCCGCCCTGGCGGCGGCGGTCACGATGGATACCGCCGGTCGCGCGATCGCGTTCTCGGGCACGACCGTGTTCCTGGCGATCGGGGTGTGCTTCCTGATCCCCAGCCCGATGCCTCGAGCGATCAGCCTCGCGATCATGCTCTCCGTCACCCTCGTCTTGACGGTGATGTTCACGCTGATGCCGATGCTGATGGCCCGGCTCGGGCCGCGGATCGACGCCGGCGCGACGCCCTGGCGCCGCCGCCAGAACCAGCGCGGCGCCCGCGCCGACGGTGACGGGCTGATGACCCGATGGGGGGCGTTCGTCTGGCGCCACCCGCGGCCGCTGGCCGCCGCGGCGATCCTTGTGCTCGTCGTGCTGGCGCTCCCGCTCGGCCATCTGCGGATCGGCATTCCCGGCGACGCGATCCTGCCCGATGACGCGCCGGCCCGCCAGGGCGCGCAACTGGTCAACCACGCGTTCGGCGTGTCGGGCATCGCGCCGGTCACCGTCGCCGCACCCGCAGGGGACGGCGCCCGCGCGGAGGCGGTCATGCGCGCCGACCGCGACCTGGTCGGCGTGCGCCCGCTCCCGACGACGCCGGGCACCGATCACGTTCTGCTGCAGGCCGCGCTCCGGGTGGCACCCGACAGCCGGGCGGCCGGAACCCAGATCGATCGGCTCCGCGCCGAACTCCCGCCAGACGCACTGGTTGGCCACGCCCCCGCCGAGCTGCACGATCTGCAGCGGGCGATGACCAACAAGGCCCCGCTCGTCCTGGGGATGATCCTCGTGCTCGGCTCGATCCTGCTGCTGATCGCCGTGCAGGCGCCGCTGATCGCGCTCGCCGGAACGCTCACCAGCGTGTTGTCCACGGCGGCCGCGCTCGGGATCACCGTCCACGTCTTCCAGGACGGACACCTCACCGGTCTGCTGGGATTTCAGTCCCAGGGCTTCATCGACTTCTGGGTGCCGGTGTTCTTCAGCGCGATGATCTTCGCGATCGCGATGGACTACACCGTGTTCTTCATCTCCTCCGCCCGCGAGCGCTGGGATGAGACCCGGGACGCCCGCACCGCCGTCGTTCACGGCATGGGCCGCTCCGGACCGGTGATCGTCGCGGCCGTCGCCGCGATGCTCGGCGTCTTCGGCTCCTTCGCCTTCTCCCCCGCCGTCCCCGCGAAGGAGATGGGCGTCGTGCTCGGCGTCGCCGTCCTGCTCGACGCCTTCCTGGTCCGGCTGCTGCTCCTCCCCGCCCTGATCAGCATCGCCGGCCCCCGCGCCTGGCATCAGCCCCACTGGCTCGGACGACTGCTGCCGAAGTTCAGCCTCTCCCACCGGCAACCCGGCGCCGTCGCGCCCGGCACCCAGAAGCCCAACCAGCCGGAGGTCGCCGTTCATGCCTGAGCAGATGTCACGTCCCGCGCCTACTGGGTCCTCGGCATCCTCTGCGCGTCGGTCGGACTTGTCGTCGCGTCGATCACCACGCTCTACATCGCCGGGCCACAGATCGCCCGCGAGATCGGGGCAAGTCAGACCGAGCTGACCTGGATCATCGACGTCTACACCCTCGCGATGGCCGGCCTCCTGCTCCCCGCCGGCGCCCTCGGCGATCGCTTCGGCCGCCGCGGCGTGATGATCGCCGGCCTCGGGATCTTCGCCGCCTCCGCCGTCGCGCTGCAGTTCGTCGACACCCCCAACGCCCTGATCGGCGCCCGCGCCGCGCTCGGCGTCGGCGCCGCGCTGATCCTCCCCTCGACCCTGTCGCTGATCACCAGCACCCTGCCCATGGACATGCGCGATGCCGGCGTGAGCATCTGGACCGCCGCGTTCTCCCTCGCCGGCGTGCTCGGCGGCCTCGTGGCGGCGATCCTGCTTGAGTTCTTCTCCTGGCGCTCGGCCTTCTGGAGCATCCTCGCCGGCGCCGCGATCGTGCTCGCCGTCTCCCCGACGCTGCCGTCCTCGCGCGACGAGGACCAGCCACCGATCGACGTCTGGGGCGCCCTGGCCGCACTCATCTGCGTCAGCGCCCTGGTCGCCGCGTTCATCCAGGCCGGCCTGGACGGCTGGAGCGACCCGAAGATCATCGGCCTGCTGAGCCTCGGCGTGCTCGCCGGCGGCGCCTTCGCCGCGATTCAGCTGCGCCGCCGCTACCCGCTGCTGGACGTGCGGCTGTTCGCCAACCGCTCCTTCGCGGTCGCGTCGTTCACCGTCATGATGTGCTTTGCCAGCGTCTACGGCCTCGCGTTCCTGATCATCCCCTACCAGCAGGTCGTGCTCGGCGACACCGCGCTGGCCGCGTCGCTACCGATGTCGGCGACCGCGTTCACGCTGATCCCGATCACGATCTACGCCGGACGCCTGACCCGCCGCTTCGGCCTACGCGTCATCGTCTGCGCTGGCTGCATCTTCAACGCCCTCGGGTTCCTCATCCTCCTCGGGATCGGCAGCGCCGGACCGGTCTGGGTCCTGTTCGCCGCCACGCTGCCGATCGGCCTCGGGCTCGGCATGGCGATGGTCCCCTGCACCCAGGCGATCATCAGCAACGTCTCCGAGGCCAAACAAGGCGTCGCCGCCTCCGTCAACCACACCACCCGCGAACTCGGCACCTCGCTCGGCGTCGCGCTCTTCGGCGGACTGCTGTCCGGCAAATACACCTCCGACATGCTCGCCATCACCGACAAGCTCCCCGCCCCCGCCCGCGACGCCAGCCGCGGATCGGCCGCCGGCGCGCTCCAGGTCGCAAGCCGCCTGGGCCCCAGCGGGCAGGCCCTGGCCGACAAAGCGCGGGACTCCTACGTGCACGCCACGCAGCACACCTCGCTGGTCATGGTCTTCATCATGCTCGCCGCCGGCATCCTCGCCGCGCTCTGGGCGCCACCCAAGGCGACCTACGCTGCGGCCCCCGTCGACGATCGAGAGCTCAGTATCTCGAGCTCCGTGACCGCCGACGCTGCCATGTGAGCGATACCGGTCGGCCGCTGCGACTTACGTGTCCTCAGGCTTCGGGCAGCGGTTGGCCGAACATCGCCCCGACCTTGGCGGCGAGCATGAAGTCGCCTTCGAGGGTCATCCGCTCACCCATGAGCAGGGTCACGGGATCTGCCTCGCCGGCGCTGAGGCGGATGAAATCGGCCAGGCCCAGCTTGATCGTCAGTGCCGGATCGGCCGCTTTCTCAGCGACGGGCACTGCGGCGACGGACGTGATGCGCATTGTTCGCGACCGCAGTACGCCGTCCAGGCCCGTCAGCTCGTAGGCGATCTCGCCGCTGAATCCCTCGGCGGCGGCGGGCACGAACTCTCCAGCCATCGTCCTGAAGATCAGCGTCAGGCCGGGCTGACGCCCGATGGTCTGCTCGAGCAGTCGGTCGCTCATCCTGCTCACGAGCTTCGGTGCGTTCGCCTTCGCGATCCCCTTGATGGACGTTCCGCGTGATCCACTCATCGTTGCTCCTTCATCGCGTTATCGGTCGACCGGGCGCGATCCAAACCCCCGGTCCGGTGATATTGGCAACCCGGCGGCAAAAAAGCCACCACATGGTTCTTTATTGCTATGGTCCGCGAATGAGCACGATTTCGGGCCTTGGGGCAGACCTCAGCGATCTCACGTTGTGGAACGACGGCCCCCCACATGCGATCTTCGATCGGTTGCGAGCAGACGCGCCGGTGCACTGGAGTGAGATGACGACCTACGACGGCGAGCCCGGTTTCTGGTCGCTGACGCGGCACGCCGACATCCGGGCGGCGAACATGGACTGGGAGACCTACAGCTCGGCGCTCGGTGGGATGATGCTGCCGGACGAGTCCGCGGTGCCGATGGACCTGCAGCGAGAGGTGATCATCTCGATGGACCCGCCGCGCCACACCCGCGTGAAGGGCCTCTTTCAACGGGCATTTACGCCGAAGGCGATCGAGGAGCACGCCGTCGAGGTTCGCCGGATCGTGGCGGACGCGATCGACGGGGTCGTGCGCGCAGGTGGTGGCGATCTCGTCAAGGACGTCGGCGGCCCGGTCACCTCGCGGGTGATCGGATCGATGCTCGGCACCGACCCTGGAATGGATGCCACGCTCGTCGAGTGGGCGAACGTCGGGCTCGCGTTCGAGGATCCTGAGTATCGACCGAATCTCGAGCGGCTCTACGAGCTCGTGCAGGAGGGTGGCGAATACATCCTTCCGCTGATCGCCGCGCGCCGCGAACAGCCGACGAACGACATCCTGACCGCCCTGGCCCTCGCGGAGGTCGAAGGCGACCGGTTCAACGACATGGAGATCTTCATGCAGTTCGGCATCCTGATCGCCGGCGGGACCGACTCCACCAAGTCGGTCTATACGAACGCGATGCATGCCCTGATGCACGACCGCGAACAGCTTGCCCTGCTGCAGCGCGAGCCCTCCCGGATCCCCGATGCTGTGGAGGAGATGCTCCGGTACTTCCCGGCGTTCTCCTACATGCGGCGCACCGCAAGCCGCGACGTGGAGCTGCACGGGCAAACGATCAAGGCAGGCGACAAGGTCGCCCTCTGGTACGCATCCGGCAACCGCGACGAGACGGTGTACGAGGACCCGCACCGGTTCGACATCACCCGCGCTCCGACGCACCAGGCCTTCGGCGCCGGCGGCCGGCACTTCTGCCTCGGCGCGGCGTTGGCGCGTCTGGAGCTGCGAATCCTCCTTGAGGAGACCGTCGCGCGCATCCCGCAGCTTCACCTGGCGGGGGAGCCGACCCGGACACGGTCGACGTTCCTGAATCAGTTCAAGACGCTGCCCGTGACTCTCTGATGGCCAAGCAGCCCCGCATCCTCAGCGGCCAGGTCGCCGTCATCACCGGCGGTGCCCGTGGCATCGGCAAGGAGACGGCGCGCGCGCTCGTCGCGCAGGGGATGAAGGTCGCGATCGGCGACCTCGACCTCGCCGCGACGGAGCAGGCCGCCGCCGAGCTCGGCCCGACCGTCAAGGGCTACCAGCTGAACGTCACCGACCGTGACTCGTTCGTCGCGTTCCTCGACGCGGCCGAGGCCGATCTCGGCCCGGTCGACGTCCTCATCAACAACGCCGGGATCATGCAGATCGGGCCGTTCCTCGAGGAGGACGACCTGACCGCGCACCGCCAGGTCTACATCAACGTGCACGGCGTCCTCTACGGCATGAAGATCATCCTGCCGCGCTTCGTCGCGCGCGGTCGCGGCCACCTGGTCAACATCGCCTCCTCCGCCGGCAAGGGCGGCTTTCCCGGCGGCGCGACCTACTGCGGGACGAAGCACTTCGTCGTCGGCGTCTCCGAGGCCGTGCGCGGCGAGCTGCGCGGGACGAACGTCGAGGTCAGCTGCGTCATGCCGGGCGTCGTCAACACGGAGCTCGCGACCGGTCTGAAGGAGGCGCGCGGCGTGAAGAACGTGCAGCCGCAGGACGTCGCCGAGGCGATCGTCGACGCGCTGCAGGTCCCGCGGTTCGACGTCTTCGTCCCGAAGTCGATCGGCCCGATCCTCAGCGTCATGGGCCTGGTCCCGCGCCGCGGCCGCGAGGCGATGACCCGGGTCATGAAGGCCGACCAGGTGCTCGCGTCCGCCGACCCCGCTGCGCGCAAGGCGTACGAGCTGCGCGCGTCGGCCTCCGAGCCCGGCCTCGATCCCGGCGAGCACGTCAAGGAACTGACGCGCTGAGGTATAGCACCGCGGCGCACCGCTTGAGTGAGGGCGGCTCCTCACCGGTTGAGCATCATCCGGTGGCGTCGCCACGAGTCGCCGTCGTCGGTGAAGAGGCTCCGCCCGAGGACGGTGACCGGTCACGCCAACGGCGCTGACCAGCTGATACTCCACGGACTTGTGGTAGCGGTCGGCGTGCTGGCGCAGCACATGCTCGATGTAGTCGGGGTGGGTGATCGCGAAGACATGCCGGTGTCCGCTGCGCCAGCGCACGATGGCGCTCCCGGCGGCCGCCTCGGCGATTCGGTCATCCGCACGCCTCCGCGCCGTGGGGGTAGCCCGCTCGCTGTGACGACAGGTCGCCCCGGTCGACGACCCTGCGCTCGTCAGACCGACCACCCCTGCACCGATCGCTGAACACGCTGTGCCACCATCGTCGGTTGACCGATCAGAGGATCGGTGAACCGCCCCACCACGCCATTCACGCGAGTGGTGCAAACGATTCACCTGCGAGACCCGCGGGCCTGGACGACGGACATGAACGCTGCGCGCGGCGCGCCGACGCGGCGGCGTCAGCCTCCGATGGGGGCGCGTGGGTTGGCGCCCCAGAACAGCTGGGTTCCGAGCATCCCGATGAGATGCACGAAGACGATGTTCAACACCATGGACTTCGCGGTCGCGGTGCCCACTCCGACCGGGCCGCCACTGGCGTTGTAGCCGTAGTAGCAGCCCACCAACACGATGCCCGTGGCCATGACCATGGCTTTCATCATGCTGAACAGCATGTCTGGTGGGTTCTGGAACATCCAGAAGATGAGGAAGAAGCCGCCAGAGGAGACGTCGCCGATCTGCTGCACCACTGCAAGGTAGGACGCGAAGAACCCGGCGCCGATCGCCGCGATGTACATGAACGGCAGCACCATCCACGCCGCGAGCAGGCGGGTGGCGCAGAGGAACGTCACCGAGTTGATGCCCATGACCTCCAGGGCGTCGATCTCGTCCGAGATCCGCATCGAGCCGAGCTCGGCGACGATCCCCGTGCCGACCTTCGCGGCCATCATGTACCCGAAGGCATAGGGGACCAACTCGCGCAGGTCACACCAAGCGGCAAAGACACCGGAATAGGCGGGAGCACCGACCGAACGGGTGAAGTACGCGCCCTCGATCCCGCACTGCAGCCCGATGATGAACACCAGCCCCCAGATCACGAGCGTCGAGGACAGGATCAGGATCCCGCACTGCCGCAGCGCCTCACCGAAGAAGCGGAACACGCGCAGGCCGTAGACCTGGCCGACGATCTTGCCGCAGAACTTCGCGATCTCCCCGAAGGTCGAGATCCAGTCCTTGGGTACCGCGAGCCAGCCCATCTAACCCAACCTCCCCACCAACGGAACACAAGCCATCTGGGCGCGGTTCTTCGCCATCACTTGATCACCGTGATCTCGGGGTGCGTGGCCAGCAGCGTCTGCGTGAACACGTAGTTGAAGGCGAAGACGCCGAGGAAGGCGATCACGACCGCCTGGTTGACCGCGCGGCCCACGCCCGCGGCACCGCCCGACGCGGTCATCCCCTTGTAACAGCAGACGATCGCGATGATCGCCCCGAAGAGCGTGCACTTCACCAAGGAGCCCCACAGGTCCGTCACCGAGGCATTCGTGAAGAACGTCGCCCAGAACGGCCCGAGCGGCGCGCCGTTGACGAGCGTGGCCAGGATGCCGCCGAAGATGCCGAACAGCAGCGCGTACACGTCGAAGAGGCCGGTCACGACCATCAGCGCCAGAAAGCGCGGCACGACCAGGTTCTTGACCGGGTCCACGCCGAGGACCTGCAGCGCGTCGAGCTCCTCGCGGATCTTGCGGGCGCCGAGGTCCGCGGTGATCGCGGTGCCCGCCACCCCCGCCAGCACGATCGCCACGACGAACGGCGCGAACTCGCGGATCGACGCCAGCACGAAGAACCCGCCCAGACGGTCCAGCGCCCCGAACAGCACGAGGAAGTTCGCCGCCTGCAGCCCCGGCGCCCCATACCCGAACGCCACCGTCGACACCAGCAGCGGAAACCAGCACAACCGCAGCGCGAACAGGAACTGCGACACGAACTCCCCACCGTACGGGTACGGAGGACGCAACGCAGACACGATCGTCTTCCCCGTAAGGATCATCATGTCCCCGACTTCTTCGAGGACTGCCTTGGCGGGCAGGAATGTGCGATCGGCGACGGTGCGGACCATTCAGCGTGCTCCTCGAGATGGTGCCGTGCGGGTCACGGTGCGGCCCGCTGCAGGTTGGGGAACTCGCTGGAGTGGCCGCCGCCGATCGAGAACGCCGGCTGCGGGTCGCAGACGGGTGGGCCGGGGCCGATGACGGGGACCAGCTGCGGGTTGTTCAGGTGCCCGCAGCCGAGTGTCTGTAGGGGCTTGCCCTGGCCGAGGCGGGCCAGGCCGCCGGGGGCCGGGTACGGGTTTGCCCGGTTGGTCGGGCCGCGCTTGGCGTACTCGGCGACGATCTCGTTCCAGACAGGGAGGATCAGGCGCAGGTAGTGCACCTGGCGGCCTCCACCGCTGGCGGCGGTCGGCGCGGTCGCGTTGGCCACGTACGCCCACGAGCGGGTGAAGTCCTTCTTGTAAGCGTCGAGGAACTGGGCGATCGGGACCAGGTCGCCGGCCAGCGGAGAGACGCGATCGAGCGCCGGGCCGGCGGCGGCTAGCACCTGCCGGGTCGCGGGTAGTCCCTGCTTGGCCGTGGTGATCACGGGATCCAGGCGGCGGGCGGTGAGGGACAGCTGGGTCCCGAGGCGGGCGGCGCCTTGGACGGTCGGCTTGAGGGTGCGGGCGACCGGTCGCAGGGTGCGAAGGGACGGGGTGAGCGTCTGGGAGAGCTGGGCGGCCGGTCGCGCGGCGCCCCGGAGGGCGGCGAGGAACGGCGGCAGCGCGCGGACGGTGGCGCGCAGGTCGCCTTGGCGTGCGGCGGTGGTGCGCAGGACCGTGTCGCCGGCGGTGATGATCTGACGGGTGGCCCGGTCGCGGTCGCCGACGGTGGCGAAGACGGTGCCCGCGCCGGAGATCAGCTGCCGCAGGGCCCGGCGCTGTTGGGCGAGGATGCCGAGCAGATCGCCGGCGTCGTCGACGGTTGCCGGGAGCGTGCCGAGGATGTCGTTGATGTTCTCGGCGCGGCCGTCCATCGAGGCGGCCCATCCGTTGAGCCAGCTCTGCAGGTTCTTGCGACTCGGGGCGTCCAGTGATTGCAGGACCTCGTCGAGCTCGACGGTGTTCTGGGCTTGTTTGGCCGGGAGGGTGGCGTTCTCGGCGAGTCTGGGGGCGGTGCGGGTTCCGGGGGTCATCTCGACGTAGGTCTCGCCGAGGAGCGTCTTCTGCCGCAGGATGACGCGCACGTCGTCGGGGAGCGGGACGTACTTCGGCTTGATCTGGAGGGTGGCGAGGGTACGGTCGCCGTCACGCTCGAGGGTGACGACCTTCCCGATCGGCACCCCGGAGATCCGCACGTCGGCCTGGGTCGCGAGCTGGGTCGCCTCGGCGACGGAGATCTTCACCCGGTAGCCCTTGGGCTGCAGCGGTACCGCTCCGCCGAAGCTGATCCAGAGGAAGAGCAGCAGTCCGAAGCACGAGAGCGCGAACGTGACCATGATCATGATGCGGCCGAGGGTCGGTGGCTGCTTGTTCACTTCGGGCAGACCCCTGTCTTGGCCAGCGGCGCCAGCACCGGCGTGAGCGTGCCGAGGATGTCGGTGGTCGAGCACGAGGCGACGACCAGCCCGCGCCACCAGCCGCCGTTGCCGTCGCGGCTGCCGAGCATCGAGTTGGTGTTGTGGGCGAACCAGTCAAGCCAGAACAGGTAGCCCTCCTCTTTGCCTTCGGGGTTGTAGGCCAGCTCGTTGGCGACGTACTGCAGCACCCGAGTGGCCCGGGAGAGGTTCGGGACGATCGGGCGCAGCGCGGTGACGGCCGTGTTCAGGGTGCTGGCCAGGGGCTGCGCCTCGACGGAGAGTCCGCGGAGCTGGCGCAGATCGGGGGTCCCGGCTCGCGCCAGGGGACGCACGGCGGCGAGTGCGTCGGGGAGCGCCTTCGCAGCCGGGGTCAGCGTGCCGAGCGCGGGCTTCAGGGTCTGTGCGAGCGGCGTGGCGGCGGCGAGCGCGGAGTCGGCCTGTTGCAGGGTGCCGGGGAGCTTGGTCAGGGACGCCCGGACCGCTCGGTCCTCGGCTGCGAGGGCCCCGAAGGTCTGATTTGCGCCGGTGACGAGGGTCTGAAGGTCACCGGTCTGGCTGCCGAGGCGGCCGGTGAGCCGGGCGAGGTTGCCGACTAGGCGGCGCAGCTCGACGCGGCGGCCGCGGATCGCGTCGGTGAGGACCTTGGTCTGCACGAGCGTCGGCCGCGTCTTTTGGAGCAGTTCACGGAGGTTGATCGGCCCGCGCCCAGTGCCGATGCCCTGGGCCACGCCCTGGAGCAGCGCCTGCAGCGCTGGGCGGGTGTCCGCGTCGAGGCCCGCGAGGATCTCGTCGACGTTGACGTTCGGCTGCGAGCGGCTGACGGGGATCAGCGCGCCGTCGGCGAGCTTGCCCGCACGTTGGGTCCCCGGATCGAGCTCGAGCGACATGTCGTCCAGCGGCGTGCGCGGACGGCTGAGCACTGTGGCGTCCGCGTAGACCGCCCGCAGCTCGCTGCGTTTGATGTCCATGCGGATGATCGCGCGGCCGTTGCGGAGGGTGACCTTGCCGATCCGGCCCACGTCGACGCCGGCGACGCTGACCTGCTGGCCCTGGCCGGGGGTGAAGGCCTGGGCCGTCGGCAGCTCGACGTCGATGGCGTACCGGTCCTCCCCGGGCAGGGTGATGCGCTGGTGAATCAGGACGTAGCCGCCGACGACGGCGGCGATGACCATCAGCCCCGCGATTGCGATCATCGTGACCCCGTACTCCCGGATCAGCCGCTGCCTCATCGCCCGCCCCCACGCTGCTGATAGGCGCGCAGCGCACGCCGCGCGCGGGTGACCGCACCGCCCTGGCGGACCCGGTTGACGGCGGCGCCGATGAGCTGGCGGCTGGAGGCGGCCGACATGCGCTTGGTCCGGGCGGCCGGCGCCGGGGTGTTGCGGGCCGCGAGGTCCGGGAGTGTCTGGTCGGTACAGCCCGCGGTGGGGTTGAACGGCGGCTCGGTGTTCGGTGTGTACCGCGGCCGGGCGCCGACGACAGGGTTTGCTCCGAGGCTCACGAGACTGCCGAGGCTGCTCGGGAGGGCCGTCGCGATCGAGTCCTCCCCCAGGCCGGCGCCGTAGCGGATCGTGTGGCCGTTGCCGTCGAAGCTCTCGGCGGCGTTGGACAGTCCGACGAAGAGGTGGAACAGCTCTCGGTAGGCGGGCTGGCCGCTGGAGAGCTTGCCGTCCTCGAGCTTGGCGTTCAGCGTCGGGACGACGTTCCGTGCGACGCACGCAGCGACCGGTGTGGCGCTGCGCAGCAGCGTCGTGGTCCCGGGCTGCAGTTGCGCGATGTTGTTGAGCGCCGGGCGCAGGCTTTCAGCCAGGGCGGGAAGCGCGTCGGGCTGAACCAGGGCGCCGGCCTGACGGATGAACGGGCGCAGGTCGGCGATCGCGGCCGGCGCGGCCCGCAGGCCCGGGCGCAGGGCCCCGGCGAACGTGCGCAGCGCGGGCAGTGTGTCGTCGATTGCCCGCAGCGCCGGGCGGGCGGTGCCCAGGGTGCTGTCGAGCGCGGTGAGTGTCGCGGCGAGGTCAGCGCGCCGGTCGGCGAGCGTGGCGGTCGTGCGCGCGAACGCCGGGATCAGCTCGCGCAGGTCGCGTTCGCGGGCGGCGACAGCGGCGGTGACGCGGCCGGTCGCGTCGATGAACCGCGACAGGTCACCGGGCTGCTCGCCACGCGCCGCCTGCGCGACGATCGCGGTTCCCTTGAACGCCCCCTCCTGGGCGGGGAATCCCTTGTTGATTGCTTGAGCGCCGCCGTCGCCCAGGGCTGCGGCCAGGCCTTTGACCGTGCGCTGCAGGTCGGCGCGGGTCGCGCCGGGGAGCGTGTCCAGCAGCTGGTCGAACTGGACCGGTACCGCAGTCTGCGCGAGGGGGATCGTGCCGCCGTCCTTCAGCACCGGAGCCTGCGGGGTGCCGGCGCGGACGTCGACAAAGAAGTTGCCCTCCAGAAACAGCCGCGGACGGATCTTCATCGTCGCGTCGGTGTGCAGCGGCAGGCCGCGGTCTTCGATGCGCAGCGTCGCGATCGCGGTTCCGCCGGGTCCGCGGTGCATCCGCACGACCTTGCCGACGTTGACCCCCGCGATCCGAACCGGGGAGCCGGCCTGCAGCTGGCTGGCGGCGCTGGCGAACGTCGCGTCGACCTCGTAGTGCTGCTCGACGAACGGCAGGTGCCCCTTGGTGAAGCCGAGGTAGACGGCGATCGTGATGACCAGGAGGGTCATCAGCCCGATCTGAAAGTCGGATCGGCGGGGGTTTCGGCGGCGGCTCATGGCTGACTTCCGGTCGCCGGCGGCGGGGCGGTGTTCCGTGTGGCGAGCGGCTGCACGCCGGGGGCGCCGCCGAGCTGCTGGCCGGGCACGAACGTCTCGTTGCCGACCTCGCACTCGCCGCCGTAGCCGGTGTCGGCCGCATCGTCGGCATGCAGCGTCTTGGACGGCGTCGGGCTCTGCAGCATCTCGTCCTGGCCGACGATCGGGATGAACCGGAACCACGTGCTCATCGAGTCGCCCTCGCTGATCACCCCGGGGACGTTTTTCCCCCAGAGGCCGAGGTAGTTGCACCTGGTCTGAAACGGGGTGATCGTCCGCAGCGCGGACTCGAGCGGGAGCATCGCGTTGGTCAAGCGGCGCAGCGACGCGGGCAGCGACCGTCGGACAGCCAGGCGTCGCAGCGAGGCGACTGTGCGCCGCAGATCGTCGGCGGTCGGTCGGGCGCGCTGCAGCACCGGTCCGCTGACTGCCAACGCCCGCTCAACGGTGCGTGCGGCACCAGGGAGGGCGTTGACGCCGGGCGCGGCGTCGGTGAGGAAGCCGGCTGCCTCGTTCAGCAGCGGCCGCGTGCGGCGCAGGCCGTCGGCGGTGATGCGCTCGGTGCCGGGGGCGTCGCTCAGCGTCCGCGACAGCGCCGCGGACTCCGTGTTCAGGGCCGCGAACGTCGTGGCCCCGGCGGCAAGCAGGTCGCCGAGCCTGCCCGCGACCGGAGCCACCGCGCGTGCCGCGGAGTCGGCGCCGCGCAGGAAGGCGATCAGTCGGGTCGCGGGCAGGCGCAGGGTGTGCGCCACGATCCGCAGCGAGCTCAGCACCGGCGGCAGGTCTCCGAGCGCGTTGCCGAGGTCGGCGCCGCGGCCGGCCAGGCCGCCGCCCAGCTCGCGGGCGACGCTCTGCACCGCGGTGCGTGTGGGGTGGTCGAACGCCGACAGAGCATCGTCGAGGTCGACGGTCCCGGCTGCTTGGGCGAGCGCGAGGGTGCCGCCGTTCGGGATTCGTGTGCCGCGTGATCCCGGAGTGAGCTCGACGTACTTCAGGCCGAGGTTCGAGCGCTGGCGGATGAGCACGCGGGTGTCGCTGCGCAGGAACTGCACGTCCTTGGACAGGGAGAGCTTGAGGCGGGCGGTCGGGGTACGGGCTCCGGGAACCGCGGTGATCGACTTGACGATCCCGACGCGTGAGCCGCCGATGCGCACATCGTTGCCGGGGACCAGCTCCGCGGCGTCGGGGACCGATGCGGTGAGCTCATAGGAGGGGACGAACGGCAGTCCCGAGTTCGCGTTGTAGGAGAGGAACACCGCCACGACCACGACGAGCACGGTGACCGCGCCGATCATCACGGGATTGGCAAGGACCGATGGGCCGGGGCGGCGCTTCATCGGCCCAGGAGGTAGTCGAGGAGGTCTGTCGTCGAGCCGGGGGCGGCGGCGGGGGGAGTCGGCGGAGCGGACGTTTTCGGTGTGCGGCCGGTCAGCGCACCGAGGATTCCGTCGAGCACGTTCCCGGCGGCCTTGGGCAGCGTGCTCGGGGCTGGGGCCGACGACGGCGCACCGGGGGCCGGCGCCGGCGTTGTCGATGGGCCGGGGGCGCGTGCTGCGGGCGGGGCCGAGCTGGGCTGGGGGCGCGCCGCCCTGCCGCTCGTGCGTCGGACCGTGCCGGTGGCGAAGTGGGCGTCGCAGCTCTTGACCGTCGTCGTGGCGTAGAGGTTGCAGGTGTCCTTGACCAGCGGGAAGGCCGGCAGGATGTGGCCGACGTCGTCGTACCGGGCCTGCGCCACCGCGGCGTAGTACAGGAAGCGGAGCAGCCCTTCGACCGCGCCCTTCTGCTGCGTGCTCTGAAATAGGTCTGCGGTGAGCGCGGAGACCGTCGTCAGCGGCACGGTCAGACGGCGCAAGCGACGGAGCTGTGGCGCGAGCGGCTTCACCGTCGCCCGCCCGGCCACGGCGGCGCTGCCGAGAGCGTTCAGCGTCGGCAGCGCCTGGGCGGAGAAGGGCTCCACGCGCTGAAGCAGCCGCGTGAGCGTAGGGCCCGCGGCGCCGAGGCTGCGCACGACCGGGGTGCCCGTGCGAGCCAGCGACTGCAAGTCCGCCAACGCCGGCCGAGCCTGATCCAGCAGCGCCGGCAGCCCGCGGACCGTCGCGCGCAGCTCCGCCCGGCGGGTGCCGGTCGTCGCCGTGACGCCCGACGCCTCGTGGACGAACCGGGCGACATCCTCGCGACGCCGCGCGAGCACCGTAAGGACGCGGTCGGACTCGCTGATCAGCGACCGGATCGTCCGGCGGTCACCGTTGACGAGCGACAGCAATTGGTTGGTCTGCTCGAGCGCCGGGTTCGCCCGGCGGATCGCCTCGTTGAGGTCCGTGCCGTGGCCGGCCAGGCCGTTGCCGAGCGCGCTCAGCAACAGCGACAAGCGCGTGGTCGTCGGCTCCCGGAACGTGCTGAGGACCAGGTCGAGGTCAACAGGAGCGTGCGTGCCAGAGAGCGGGACCGTCGGCGGCCGGTCACCGGAGGCGACCAGGGGCCTGCCGGCGACGCTGCCGGGCGTGCACTGGATGAACTTCTCGCCGATCAGCGACTGCGGCTGGATGGTGCAGTCGGCGTCGCTGCGAAACGGCGCGAAGCGCGAGTCGACATCCATGGAGATCCGCGCCTTGTTCTGAGGCGTCAGGTGGATCGCGGCGACGGTGCCGACCTTCGCACCCGCGATCTTCACGTCCTGCCCCGGAACGAGAAAGCCGGCGTTGTCGAAGATCGCGTCCACGCGGAAGGAGCCGCCGCTGGCCGAGCTGCCGCCGGCACCCGCGCCAAGCCACGCACCGGCCACCAGCGCGAGCACGGCCCCGAGCGTCACCAGGCGCTTCATCGACCCGGGTCCTGGCCGGCGTCGCACAGCCCGGTCGGAAGGTGGATCGGGCTGGAGCTATCCGACAGCTGCTCGTAGGCGGCGCCCGGGCAGCGATTGGTCAGCCCGTCCTCGTGCGAGGTCGGGATCGCCTTGCCGAGCGCTCCGAGGGCGCCGGTCAGCACCTGCGTGTTGGCGATCGGCTCGATCCGCGCGTAGTGGCCGTTGGCATCGTACGCCTGGACGGCGCCACCGCCGAACCCCGAGACCAGGCCACCGTAGAGATCGGGCACGTAGGGCAATGCCTCGTCGACGATCGGCAGCGCACCGTTGATACCGGCGATGGCCGCCTTGAACGCCGGGAGCGCGGCGCTGCGCAGCGTCGGCATCGCGCGCAGGACCCGCTGCACGCTCGGGAGGAGCACGCTGACCGATCGCAGGGCGGACGGCCCCTGGCGCAGCAGCGGCTGCAGCTCCGCGACGAGCTTCGCAGCCGGGGCCGCTACAGGCGTCAGCTCACGCGCTGCGGGCTGCAGGCTCGTGAACGTCGTCCCGAGGTCCCTGAGCGTGGTCGACGCCTGCCCGAGGGTCGCCGGCGCCTTCGCCAAAACCCCTTCCAGCTCTGCTCGGCGGTCGGCGAGCGTCTGCGCCGTTGTCGCAGTCGCGTCCAGCGCCGTGCGCAGCTCAGGGTCGCGGTCACTCACCGCGCCGACGACCACGGCCGACTTCACCAGGAACCGCTCAAGCGCCGGCTGATCGCGCGAGATCTCGCGAGCGGTCGCATCAAGCTGCGAGAGCGCAGGATCCAAGGCCTCAAGGCCCTTGTTCGCCGCAGCCTCTTGTCCGGTGTAGATGCCAGCGGTCCCGCGAAGCAGGCGCTGCGTCGCGCTCCGCGTCGCGACGTCAAGCGTGTTCAGGACGCTGTCCAGCTCGACCTGGGACGTCGTCTTCTCCGTCGGGATCAACGCCCCCTCGCCGAGCTTGGGCGAGGAGTTCGGCCCGGGATTCAGCGCAACGAAACGATTCGCGACGCTCGACAGCGAGTTGATCCGCACGACTCCGGTCGTGCCGACGTGCAGCGGCGTCAGGTCACCGGCGGTGATATTCGCGGTGACGATTGCCTGGCCGTCCGCTCCGAGGTCGATGCCGCTGACCGTCCCGACCGGAAGGCCGCCGACCTTCACCTGGTCGCCTTTGACGAGCTGGCTCGCGTTCACGAATTCAAGCCGCACGTGATACGCGCCGCCGCCTCGCAACAGCACCACGGCGATGACCACAGCAACGAGCACGAGCGCGCCCAAGGCAATGACCCGGCCCGCTGCGAACGTCCCCGAACGGGGGCCACGCGTCACGGACACGACGCGGTCCTCGCCGAGGATCGGCTCGGCTCAACAGTCCGCTGTCTATCCTCCCCGCCTCCGTGCCGGACCCTCACGCTGCGGAACGTACCATATGGTTCCTTTTTCTGCGCCGGGCGTACCGCCGACTGTTCCTCAGCGTGGCGTCTGCGCTGTTGGAGGCGGCGAACTGACGGTGGCGAGGAAGTCCTGCGGCGTCTTGATCGCCACCTGCAGCTGCGGCGTGTCGGCGCTGTCGAGGTACTTCAGGATCAGGCCCTGAACGTCGGCGACGACGAGGATCTCCAGCGCGTCCCGGTCGATGTGCAGCACTCGTCCGCGGACCAACAGACGGTCGATCAGAGAGCTGAGCAGCTCCGAGAGTCGGGTGGTGATGTAGCTCGCGCCGCCGCGGAACTCGGCGTTGGTGATCGATTCGGCCTGCAGGCCGAACCAGGCGACGAGGAGTGCTCGGTCGGTGGTGATCGCTGCCCAGATCGTCGCGAACCCGCGATCGATCATGTCGGCACGCTCAACCAGGTTGAGCGTAGTGCGTCCTCGAGCTGCTCGTGGGCGAACAGTCCCTCGCGCGAGTCGTAGTAGGAGATCACGGCGCGTTTGGTGAGTCCGGCCTCGTCTTCGGGGGTCAGGTCGCCGTCCGCTCTCGTGCGATGGGTCCGAGGAGGACCTGCGGACCTGCCGGACCACGCAGGGGTTGCCGCCTCGGCGCCGAACGCCTGTGATCCGCGGGCAGCGCCGTCAGGGCGGACCGCCGGAGCGCTGAGCTGGGTGACGACCAGGTTGGATGCTCAAGTCCATACCTCGTGAGAAGGTGTGGCCGTAGCCGGTAGGCGCAGCAGATCTTGGACCGACTGCGCCAACCGCTCGGGCGTCACGTCTGGCTCGGTCAGCACGAGCGTTGCCGCGTGCTCGCCGATCCCGACAAGGATCGTGGCCAGCAGCGCCGCATCGGTGCCGGCGGGGAGCGGTGCTCGGCCGAGGATCGCGGCGATGCGAGCGGTCACGGTGCGCCGCCCTTCGTCGACGGCCTGGCGGACCTCAAGGGGTGCGCCGTCGATCCCGACGAGGATGAGCCGGTAGCGCTGATGCTGCCGGCGCACGACATCGAGCACGAGGCCGAGGCCGAGGCTCACCATCGCGGTGAGATCTGCGGTCGACGTCTCGTGGGCTGCGCGCTCGATCACGGCACCGATGTCAGCCACCACCCGAGCGCCTTCGACCTCCAGCAGGCGGGCCATCACATCGTCGCGGTTGGCGAAGGCGGAGTACACCACCGGTTTGGTGACGCCCGCCTCACGCGCGATCGCCTCCATCGTCAGCGCCGTGTAGCCGCCGCGCGCCACGACGCGTCGTGTGGCGTCCAGGAGCTGCTCGCGGCGCGTGTCGGCGGGCATGCGCGTGGCGTATCCGGTCACGATTGGGTCGCAGGTGGATCGGTTGGCGTCCAGCTGCCGTCGGCGTGGCCCCGGGCCAACCCGCGGCGGTGCAGGTGATCGAGGTGGGCGTAGGTCTCCATTCGGGCGAGCATCCGATCGGCGGGCGCCTGCAGGTGGGCGTCGAACACGCGGTTGCTGAGCTCGCGGAGGTCGTGGACGCCGGCGCAACGCCGCTTGAAGCTCCTGCAGTCGGCGGGCGTGGTGGGCGGCCAGTTCGCCGGCGCGAGTCTGCGCATCCACGTAGCGCTCTCCGTGGGCCGGGAGCACGAGGCTGACCGGGAGCGCGGCCATCCGCTGGAGTGAGTGCAGGAAGTCGGCGAGGGCGTCTGCGCCGTCGAACCCGGGCTGGATGTTCGGGGTGTACCCGGGCAGCAGCAGGTCGCCGCAGATGAGCACGCCGTCGGTGGGGCGGAAGAGGCAGACGTGTCCGGGGTCGTGGCCGGGGGTCCAGTGCACCTGCCAGTCACCGAGCAGCTGACCGTCGTGGAGCTCGTCGACCTTGGGAACGCCGCTGGCCATGGTGGTGAAGGCCGAGAAGACCGCCGCCATCTTCTCCGCGCCCGGCCACGCCTCGGCCAGCACGGGGGTGGCGCCGTCGCTCGCGAACCGCAGGCTTGGCAGGACTCCCGGGTGGGCCAGGACGGTGTCGCCGAAGGTCGTGGCCAGCCCCCAATGGTCGATGTGGGCGTGGGTGATCAGCACCCGCGTGGGCCTGACGCCGATCGCTTCCAGGCCGGCGGCGAGCGCGGCTTCGCAGCCGACGGCGCCGGTGTCGATCAGCAGCGGCCCGTCGGAGGTGTCGAGGACGTGGACGTGCACGTGATCGGGTGAGGGCATCGCAAGCGGGACGGTGAATCGCCGTACCCCGGGGGCGGGCTCGCAGACGTCAAGCGGGATCTCGCGGTGTGTGGTGTTCATGCCGGCTGCACGGTCATCGTCTGGGTGGGTTCGGCGGCGCCGTCGACGTCGAGCTCGGGCAGCAGCCGATCAAGCCACGCCGGCAGCCAGAAGGTGGAGCGGCCGGCCAGGCGCATGGCGGCGGGCAGCAGGACCATCCGCACGAGCGTGGCGTCGATGATCACCGCGGAGGCCAGGCCCACGCCGCTTTGTTTGATGATCGTCAGGTCGGTGGTGGTGAACGCGATGAAGACGCCGCCCATGATCGCGGCGGCGCCGGTGACCACACGGCCGGTGCGGTCGATCGCGAACGTGATCGCCTCGCCGAGGTCGCCGCCGTGGTTGAACGCCTCCCGCATGCGGGTGAGGATGAACACCTGGTAGTCCAGGGAGAGCCCGAAGACGATCGTGAACGTTGCCAGCAGCGAGAGGATGTCGGCCCAGCCCGGGCCGCCGAGCGTCGGGTGCTGGCCCTGGAAGAGCAGCGCGATCATGCCGAAGGAGGCGCCGACCGTCAGCAGGTTCAGCACGATGCTGATCAGCGGCAGCACCAGCGTCCGGAGGATCAGCACGAGCACGAGCAACGTGACGAGGCTGAGGGCGATGATCAGGACCGGCAGGCGTGCGCCGAGGATCCGCTGGTAGTCGGTGATCTGCGCCGCGACGCCGCCGAGGTCGGCGTTGGCGTGGGTGCTGCGCTCGAGGCTTGGGAGCTCCTGCTGCAGCGTGTGATTCAGCGCCGTGGTCTGCGGGGTGTTGATCCCGTATTTCGGGATGATCGTGATCCGGGCGGCCTGTCCGCCGCCCTGGAGGTTGACCGAGTATCCGGCCTGCGTGCGGGCGCCGGCCGACGAGCCGTCCAGGGCGGCCAGGACGAAGTAGCCGGAGTCGAGCAAGCGCGGTGAGCGGTCTTGAAGCTCCTTGAGCTGCCTGTCCTGCCCAGCGCCTTGGCTTGCGGCGTTCGCGGTCTGCCTGCGGGCCTGCGCGAGGCCGCGTTGGAGCTTGGCGCTGCGGGTGTTGCCGTCGGCCAGGCCGGCGGCGAGCTGACGGTTTCCGTCCTCGAGCCGGGTCAGGCCAGCGGCGAGCTTGTCGGCGCCGTCGGCCAGCTGACCCAGGCCGCTGGGCAGGGTCCCGGTCTGGGCGCCGATGCGGCCCAGACCGTGTTCGAGCCGGCCGGCGCCGGTGTCGAGCTTTCCCAGGCCCGAGGTCAGGGACGCGGAGCCGTGCTTCAGCTTCTGCAGCCCGGCCTGCAGCTGGTCGGCCCCGGCCTGGAGCTTGGCAGCGGCGTCGGCAGCCTGCGTGAGCTGACCGGAGGCCGTCTGCAGCGCGGCGCTCAGGCCAGGGTAGGCCGGGTCGATCTGTTGGCCGTTGCGGGGGTCCTTGCCGGTCGCGAACGCCGAGAGCTTCCCGGCCGCTTCCAGGGCGGCGCGGTAGCGGGGGTCGGTGCGCCCGAGGGTCATCGTCGAGAGCGCCTTGAGCAGGTCGGCGGTCTGGGCCTGCGCATCGGTGGCCGCCGCGGTCAGCTTGGTCAGGTCCTGCTGCCCGGAGCGCAGGCCGGCAGCGAGCTGGCCGCTGCCGTCGGCGAGTTTCCGCGCTCCCTGGCGCGCCTTGCCCAGTCCCGAGGTCAGCCGGCGCGATCCGGCTTGGGCGCTGGTGAGGGCGGCGCTGAGCTTGGCGGCACCATCCCGTGCTCGGAGGATCCCGGTGCGCAGCTGCCGCGCCCCGCCGCGCGCCCGGGTCAGCGCCGCAGCGAGCCTGGCCGCTCCGGCGCTGCCCTGTCCGGCGCCGCTGCCGAGCTGGTCAGACGCGGTGCGCGCGTCGCGCAGACCGCCGCGCAGGCTCGCCACGCCGCCGCGGGCCTGTGCGAGGCCGCCGGACAGCTTGCGGGCCTGGCCACGACTGTTCTTCAGCGCCCGTTGGGTGCGGTCGACGCTGCGATTGGCATCCAGCAGGCCTGGCTCGCGCTGGGAGATCGCGCCCGGCCCGATCACGGTCTGCACCGCAGGCAGCCGCGCGATGCGGCGCTGCCAGCGTTCCATCGCCCGCAGCCGCGTCGCGGTCGTGACCGGGCCATCGGGGTCGGTGACGAAGACCTCGAACGGGGCCCCCCAGCCCGGGCCGAGGACGGCGATGGTCCGCTGGGAGTCGATCCGGGCCTGTGCGTTCTTCGGGAGCGTCCGTACGTCGGGAGGTCCGGTGTCCAGGCCCAGCGCCGGCACGCTCAGGGCTAGCAGCGGCAGCAGCGCCAGGCCCCCGAGGACGAGCGGGCGGCGCTGCACGAACCGCGCCATGCTGGCCCAGTTGCCGTCATCACGCGGGATCCCGCCGATCCGCCACTTGTCCACCCGGTGACCGAGCAGCCCCAGGATCGCCGGCACCACCAGGAACGCGCCGCCCATGCTGATCACCGCGACCGTCGCCACGCTCACCGCCGCCGACACCAGGAAGTCACCGGGCGACAGCAGGATGGCCACGCCCATCGCGACGACCAGCGTGGCCCCGGCGAAGAGCACGGTGCGGCCCGCGCTGCCCTGCGCGGTACGAGCGGCAGCCGCTGGCTCAGCCCCATGGGCGAGCTCCTCCCGAAACCGTGAGACCAGCAGCAGCGAGTAGTCCACCCCCAGCGCCAGGCCCATCATCGACGTCAGCGCCGTCGCCACGTCGGTGATCGGATGGACCGTCGCGATCAGCCCGACCGCTCCGTACCCCGACTCCACCGCCGCTAGCCCGAACAGTCCCGGGATCAGCGCCGCGATCGGCGAGCGGAACACCAAAAGCAGCACGATCAGCAGCACCGGAATCGCCACCAGTTCCGCCTCGTGCGCCGCGCTCAGCGACGCGTCCTTCAGATCCCCGCCGACGGTCGAGAACCCGGTCACCGACGCCCGCACCGGCGAGCGGACCTCAGCATCGACCTGACGGCGCACCGCATGCCCTGTGGTTCCGGCGAACGAGTTGTCCGTCCTGGCGACCACGAGCACCAACGCTGCGTCCGTGCGCGGCCGCAGCTCGGGGATCTTCGCCCCGCGGTCCCACGGTGAGAGGACCCTATAGTCCTTGTGCGCTCGCAGCTGACGCACCAGCCGCCGACCCTGACGGTCCAGATCCGCACGAGGGCCCTGCAACAACACGGGGATCGACGCCTCGATTCCGAAGTACCGCGCCGCGACCTGCTGCGCCCTCTCGCTCGACGTCCCCGGCACATCGATCGCGCTCGGCGAGAGCCGCGCCGCGAAGCTCAGCCCCTGGACCGCCAGCACCAAGGTGACCGCCGCCCACAAGCCGATGGTGAGCTTCGGCCGCGCCACGGCGAGGGCCCCAAACCTCATCATCGGCTCCCGCCGTCAATCCCGAACACCCACAGAATGTACCAGGCGGTGTCTTTTTCTGGGTGTATGATCGCGTCCGATGCGAGCGGACGGCGACCTCACGCGCAAGGGCGAGCAGCGCGCGACCGCCATCCTCGACGCCGCCCTTCGCTGTCTCGCCCGCGACGGGTTCGCCGCGACCTCGCTGCAGCGCGTTGCCGACGAAGCCGGTGTCGGCAAGCGCGCGGTCATCTACTACTACGACACGCGCGAAGGCCTCTTTACGCATGTCGTCCAGCATGTCGGCGGACGGTTCATCGGCGGACTCGAAGACGCGGTGCGCGGACTCGAGGACCCCGCCGACATCATCGATCGGAGCTTCGAGACACTCTGGGCTGCGATCACCACCGATCGCGCCCTCCTCGTCGCCTGGTTCGGCCTCCAGGCCGAATCGATCACCAACCCCGCATTCCGCGGGGCGGCCGGCTACATCAACACCCGGTTCCGAGACCTCGTCAGCGGACTGATCGACGGTCTCCTGCTGCGCGGGCGCACCCTTCACCTCGATCGCACGACACTCGAAGTCCTGATCCTCGCCAACGTCCAGGGCCTGATCCTGATGTACCTCGACAGCGGCGATACCCCCGAGCTCCACAACGCCATCGCGACTGTCCAAAGGTTCCTGGCCAACGTCTCCAGCCTGCCGGACGTCTCACACGCGGCGCCCTCGTCGCGATAGCCACAGCGAGAGCCGGGGAGATCTTCACCGCTCATCTGGAGCGGGCCGACCAGCCAGTGGTCGCGCTCACAGTCGCAGCGGAGAGGACCTGGTCGGACAAGCGTGGCGCAACCGGGGCGCGGCAAGGGTTCGGACGGCGGCTTGTCAGCGTTCGGGAAGGGGTTGGCCGAACAGCGGCGTGGGAAGTCGGCCAGGCCGAGGCTAACTACTTCCCCCGGATAACCGATTCCGCGGAATGGGGTCGGGGTGAACGAAGAACGGCCGCGCTCGGGCGGAGACGCGGCCGTTCGGGGTGGTCATCTCGGGCGGAGAACGACCGCCCGGGATGGTTTCAGGCGCTGCGGATGGCGAGGGTGTCCAAGTTGTAGGCCAGCAGCGCCCAGGCGGCGGTGGTGCGGGCGCCGTCGTGTCCTTTGAGCCTGGATCGGCGTAGGCCGTAGCGTCGTTTGAGGTGGCTGATGCGTCCTTCGCAGCCGACCCGGAACTTCGCCAACCGCCGGTTGGTCTTCCGCGAGCCGGCGGACTGCCTGCCGGCGATGAACGCGCGGTCTGTTGGTGGGAGGTGCTCGGCGAGGGGGCCGGGTTGGAAGCCGCCGTCGAGCGCGAGTTCGCGTGGGCGCAGGTCGAGTTCGCGGAGGCGGTCGCCGGTCTGCTTGAGGAGCTCGTGCTCGTTCGGGGAGCCGATGCTCGTGGCCAGCGGGAGGATCAGGCCGCGGGCGCCGCGGCGGGTGTTCTGGCAGAGCTCGGCGACCTGCATGACGGTGCCGAACTCGGTCGGCTGACGGAGCTTGCCCTTGCGGATCGGGCGGGCGTCGGGGTCGCTCGTCGAGACCAGGCGGTCGGTGATTTTCTCGCCCGCCACGCGCTTACGGATCTGTTCGCAGACCTTGCTCGCCCGCTCTGCGAGCACGTCGATCCGCTCGGCCGCTTGGAGCTTGGCCCGAGCGCCGCGGCCCCGCGCACGCTTCCGCAGCGTCGCGGCCAGACGCCGCGCTTCGCGCAGCGACCGGGTGGTGAGCTCGCCGGCCTCGCCGGTGAGCTTGAGCGCGAGGTCCTTGCTCTTGCCGGTCCGTCCGGCGATCGACCGGTTCAGCTTCCGCAGCCGTCGGCTGATCGACGCCGAGCGGTCGCTCACGCGCGGCGCGCCTGCGCCGGCGAGATGGCGGTGAGAGCGACGGCTTCGCTTGGCCCCAGCGCGACGGTCCCAGGCGGGCCTTGGCGGCTTCGGTGGCGAGCATCCGGGCGGCGTCCTGTGCCAGGCCGAGATCGGTCGGGTAGCGGATGTCTGACTCAACGACGGTCGAGTCAATCCGCGCCGCCCGGACCACGAACCGCTGCTCAGCCCCGCGCTGCGTGGCGCCGGCGATCACGGCCATGACGATCTCCTCAACGACCTGCGGGCCCAGGCGACGCACGAGCTTGCGCACCGTCGATTCGTCGGGCACTCGGTCCGTCAGCGGGATGCGGCAGAAGCGGCGCAGGTGCAGCGAGTCGAAGACCTCCCGGACGAGCGTCTCATAGCCCCACCCGCCCGAGCGAGCCTTGACGATCATCAGCCGCACCAGCCGATCCATCGGGATCGACGGACGACCACGGTCTCGATGCTCCACGGCCCACACCGCCTCGATCGGCGCAAGCAACGCCGGGTCCTCGAGCAGCCGGTCGAGCGCCGCGAGGTCCGCCGGTAGCTCAGCGACCTCCACCGGCAACCCAAGATCGAACAACGACTCCACCTGCCCGGGGGGAAGCGCGTCCGAACGATACGCCGGTTCAGCCGGGGCGGGCACGGGTGAACGTGGACTCGCCGGTACCATGGCGGGCGTGCGAGACCGCGCCATCCTGGACTCCGCCAAGAGGCTCTTCTATGAGCGCGGCTATGACGGTGTAGGCGTCGACGAAATCGGCGCCGTATCTGGCGTAACCGGGCCGGCGATCTATCGGCACTTCACGGGGAAAGAAGAGATCCTCGCCACGCTGTTCGACGAGGCGATGGACCGACTGCTCGTCCTCTCGGGGTCGCCCATGGAGGATCCCGACGAGGACCTCCGGAGCCTCGCTCGAGCCCACTCGGAGTTCGCGCTCGAGGACCGCGAGTTATTGAGCATCTACGCACGTGAGGAGCGTTCGCTTACCGAGGCGCACCGCCGACGCCTGCACCGGCGCCAGCGCCAGTTCGCCGAACGCTGGCGCGAAGCGCTGCGTCGCGTGAATACGGCGGCGAGCGAAAAGGAACTCACGTCGATGACGTACGCGCTGATTGGCTTGCTCCTGTCGGTCGCCCATTGGCCGCGCGAGGCGCTGGCCACTGACGATCTGAGCAACCTGCTCGTCGAGCTGATCGCGCGCGCCGCTCATCCAACCTGATTCGTTCGCCAGGCGCGGCCGGCGCCATTACCATGCCGCAGCGTGACGCGCTCGCGGACCGGTCAGCTCCACAGGGCACTAACGCAGCTGCAGGGCTGCGTGTCGGAGCCAGAGGTCTGGCAGACGGCGGCGCGCGCTGCCTGTGACGACCTCGGGTTCGAGCGGGCCGCTGCGCTGCGCTGCAAAGGTACTCGGGCGGTCGTGGGCGGTGCTCACAATCGGCTCGCACCTGGCGCCGGCGGCGGGAACCCGCGGTGCAGTCGTCGTAGGGCGTGAAGTCGCGCTTCTGGGCGCCGCAGACGGGGCAAAACCAACTGTTGGGAACGTCCGCGAACGCGGTTCCCGGTGGGATGCGTCCGTCTGGGTCACCCTCGTTGGGGTCGTAGATAAAACCCGCACGACTCGCAGAGCCATTTCGTCGTCGCGGTCGTCACGCCGCCGCTCGTCTCGTTCGGGAGGACGTCTCGGTGGTGATTGACATACGTCATCCTCCGATCGGGGCGCGTGGGTTGGCGCCCCAGAACAGCTGGGTTCCGAGCATCCCGATGAGATGCACGAAGACGATGTTCAACACCATGGACTTCGCGGTCGCGGTGCCCACTCCGACCGGGCCGCCACTGGCGTTGTAGCCGTAGTAGCAGCCCACCAACACGATGCCCGTGGCCATGACCATGGCTTTCATCATGCTGAACAGCATGTCTGGTGGGTTCTGGAACATCCAGAAGATGAGGAAGAAGCCGCCAGAGGAGACGTCGCCGATCTGCTGCACCACTGCAAGGTAGGACGCGAAGAACCCGGCGCCGATCGCCGCGATGTACATGAACGGCAGCACCATCCACGCCGCGAGCAGGCGGGTGGCGCAGAGGAACGTCACCGAGTTGATGCCCATGACCTCCAGGGCGTCGATCTCGTCCGAGATCCGCATCGAGCCGAGCTCGGCGACGATCCCCGTGCCGACCTTCGCGGCCATCATGTACCCGAAGGCATAGGGGACCAACTCGCGCAGGTCACACCAAGCGGCAAAGACACCGGAATAGGCGGGAGCACCGACCGAACGGGTGAAGTACGCGCCCTCGATCCCGCACTGCAGCCCGATGATGAACACCAGCCCCCAGATCACGAGCGTCGAGGACAGGATCAGGATCCCGCACTGCCGCAGCGCCTCACCGAAGAAGCGGAACACGCGCAGGCCGTAGACCTGGCCGACGATCTTGCCGCAGAACTTCGCGATCTCCCCGAAGGTCGAGATCCAGTCCTTGGGTACCGCGAGCCAGCCCATCTAACCCAACCTCCCCACCAACGGAACACAAGCCATCTGGGCGCGGTTCTTCGCCATCACTTGATCACCGTGATCTCGGGGTGCGTGGCCAGCAGCGTCTGCGTGAACACGTAGTTGAAGGCGAAGACGCCGAGGAAGGCGATCACGACCGCCTGGTTGACCGCGCGGCCCACGCCCGCGGCACCGCCCGACGCGGTCATCCCCTTGTAACAGCAGACGATCGCGATGATCGCCCCGAAGAGCGTGCACTTCACCAAGGAGCCCCACAGGTCCGTCACCGAGGCATTCGTGAAGAACGTCGCCCAGAACGGCCCGAGCGGCGCGCCGTTGACGAGCGTGGCCAGGATGCCGCCGAAGATGCCGAACAGCAGCGCGTACACGTCGAAGAGGCCGGTCACGACCATCAGCGCCAGAAAGCGCGGCACGACCAGGTTCTTGACCGGGTCCACGCCGAGGACCTGCAGCGCGTCGAGCTCCTCGCGGATCTTGCGGGCGCCGAGGTCCGCGGTGATCGCGGTGCCCGCCACCCCCGCCAGCACGATCGCCACGACGAACGGCGCGAACTCGCGGATCGACGCCAGCACGAAGAACCCGCCCAGACGGTCCAGCGCCCCGAACAGCACGAGGAAGTTCGCCGCCTGCAGCCCCGGCGCCCCATACCCGAACGCCACCGTCGACACCAGCAGCGGAAACCAGCACAACCGCAGCGCGAACAGGAACTGCGACACGAACTCCCCACCGTACGGGTACGGAGGACGCAACGCAGACACGATCGTCTTCCCCGTAAGGATCATCATGTCCCCGACTTCTTCCAGCACGCTCTTCGTCGGAAGAAACGCTCGATCAGCAATCTGACGAAACATCACACCCTCCGGTATCGGCTCTGGAGCAGGCTGGGACGCAACCTACAGGACAGCTGTCATGAACGTACGTTCACGGCGTTGATCGCTGCAACTGGGGGAACTGGCTGCTCCGGTCTGCGATGGTGAACGGCGGCTGCACGTCACAGACGGGAGGGCCGACGCCGATGACGGGGATCAGCTGCGGGTTGTTCAGGCGGTCGCAGCCGTAGGACCCACCAGGGCGCCGTCAGCCACGACCAGCTCGACTACTACCTGGACGAGTACACCTTCCGCTTCAACCGCCGCCATTCACACCATCGCGGCCTGCTGTTCTACCGCCTACTCGAGCAGGCCGTCGCGACCGACCCGCATCCCTACGCCGACCTGACCGCGGACCCCGATTCCTGACGCCGACAGGCCCTGCGGTAGTGAAGGGGATAGCCCACAAACACGAAACTCGAGAGCTCGGGGTGGAACGACACGTGGACGTTGATCTCCTTCTCCCCGGCGTCCTCGAGCACGATGACCGCGCGGCCCGGGCCGCCCTCGTCCACCGGCGCGATCGTGATCTGCGGGTTCGTCACCGTCACGCGTACGGCGACCAGCACGTCCATCGCGAGGGCACACCAGTGGCCCGCGGCCTCGGCGTGCTCCGCCGGGTCATGTCCTTGAGGTGGGGAGGTGGTGCGCGTTGCTGGCCAACGCGGATACGGCCGCGTCGAGGGTCGCGTCGGTCAGCAGGTCGTCCGCGTCGTAGGAGCTCACGGGATGAAGTCTGACAGTCCGCGCCCGTCGGCGCGGACCGTCGGCCGCTCAGGCGGCCGTCCCGGTGCGGTCGGCCGCCGCGGCGGCGGCCAGGCCCATCCGCAGGGCGCCCGCCATCTCGACCACGGCGTCGTGCGATGCCCGCGACACCGCGGACATGTTCGCGAAGCCGTGGATCAGGCCGTCGTGGCGGCGCAGGGCCACCGGGACACCGAACTCGGCGAGCTTCGCCGCGTAGGCCTCCCCCTCGTCGCGCAGTGGGTCGAAGCCCGCCGTCGTCACGTAGGCGGGCGGCAGCCCGGTGAGGTCAGGGGCGAGCAGGGGGGCGACGCGCAGGTCGTCGACGGCGGCCGCGTACGCCTCGGTGAACCAGACCATGTCCTCGGCGATGAGGAGAAAGCCCTCGCTGAAGAGCTCCTCCGAGCGCGTCCGCTCGCTGCGGTTGGTCGCCGGGTAGATCAGCAACTGGTAGGCGGGCACCGGCCCGCCGGCGGCCAGCATCTGCTGGCAGATGACCGCCGAGAGGTTGCCCCCGGCGCTGTCGCCACCGACGGCGATGCGCGCCGGGTCGACCCCGAGCGCGGCGGCCTGCTCGTGGACCCACCGGAACGCCGCCAGGCAGTCGTCGACCGCCGCGGGAAACGGCGCCTCCGGGGCCAGGCGGTAGTCGATCGCGATGACCGTCGCGCCCGAGTGGAAGCAGAGCATCCGGCACAGCTCGTCGTGGGTGTCGAGGTCGCCGAAGACGAAGCCGCCGCCGTGGAAGAAGACCAGGGCGGGCCGGGGCCCGTCCGGCGCCAGCCCGGGGGCGTCGTAGCACCGGGCCGGCAGCGGCCCGGCGGGACCGGGGACCGTCAGGTCGGTGACGGCCTTCACGCGCGGGACCGGGAGCGCGTTGACCATGGCGGTCCGCCGCAACTCGCGCCGGGCGACCTCCGCGCCCATCGCGGACCACGGGCCCGGGGAACTGGCTTCCATGGCCTTGAGGATCAGCTGGATCTGCGGGTCGAGCGTGAGCCCGTCGCGGACGATCGGCTTGCCGGCGAGGAGGCGGACGGTGCGCGGCGAGAGCCGCGACATGAGCCGCGCCGCGACGCGCTCGGCGCGGTCGCGCGGGGTGAGCTTGTAGGAGGCCATGACGCGAACGCTAACACCAGGTGTTGTGATCCAGGCGCCGTGGGTGAGGGTGCGGATGGTGTCGGGGGTGGCTTCCAGGGCGCGTCGTCCGCTCACGAGATCATCAGCCGTGCGCTCTTCAGCCGCAACTGGCTCACCTCGGCGCCGCCGTGCTCGTGGGCGTCGTCTACGGCTCGACGCTCGCCGGCGGCCTCATCCCCCAGGACGGCATCTCCTGGCAGGGCCGCCTCTTCGGGGGGCTCGGCGGGGTAATCGCCGCGCGCCTGCTGGACACCCGCGAGCCGCGCGCGGAGCGCCTGTCCGGCCCATCCCGGAGGGCCGAGGATGGGACGCGAGGATCTTCATATGCTCAGCGCCCTCGCCGTCCGGCGCGGCGATGAGGAAGACGAGGGTGGCGGGGCCGTCCTCGGCGCCGAAGTCCACGCCGCCGGCGCACCGGCCGAAGGCGAGCGACGGCTCCTTGACGAAGGCCGAGCGGGCGTGCGGGATGCCGATGCCGCCCACCAGGCCGGTGGGCATCTGCGACTCGCGGGCGGCGACGTCGGCGAGGAAGCCGTCCAGGTCGGTGACGCGGCCGGCGGCGACCAGCCGCTCGACCAGGGCGCGGGTGGCGGCGACCCGGTTCCGGCTCGGCGATGGTGATGTTCGCGCGGACGGCGCCGACGATCGGCACGGTGCGGACCCGGAGCTCCTGCTCCTGCAGCAGGCCGAGCAGCTGGTTGCCCTCGTGCCCGCCGATCGGCAGGACCGCGATCGACGCGATCCCGTTGGCGCGCAGCGCGCGGGTGACGTTGACGCCCTTGCCGCCGGCGTCCGCGCGGACGCGCAGCGGGCGCATGACCGAGCCGCGGACGAGGGCGTCGACCTCGGCGGTACGGTCGACGGACGGGTTCGCGGTGAACGTGAGGATCACGCTGAGCCCCTCCCGGTCGACCGTCGTGAAGGTCATGCGAGCACCACGCGCGGCCCGGCGGTCTCGAGGGTGAACGCGTCCTCGGGGTCCAGGCCACTGTCGGTGATGACGACGTCCACGTCGGCGAGGTCACCGAAGCGGGCGAAGTGGTCGGCGTCGAGCTTGGTGTGGTCCGCGAGCACGACGACGTGGCGCGCGGCGCGGATCATCGCACGCTCGGCCGCCGCCTCGGCGGTGTCCGGGGTGGTCAGGCCACGCTCGGCGCTGATCCCGTTCGTGCCCATGAAGGCGACGTCGACGACCATCTTCTCGAGGACACGCAGCGCCCAGGCGTCGACGGTCTCGGACGGCCTCCAGCTCTGTCGGGGACGGGTCTGGTCTGGCGCCCACCAGGTCTGCGCGGTCGCAACCGCCGGTCCTCCGCCGCGGCCGGCGCCCGGTTCGATGTGCCACAGCCGCACCCGCCCACGGGTGGCGCGGACGTGCCGGTGCGGGCCGCGGTGCGATCCTCTTCGGCGGCCTGAACCAGGCGGACGTCGCGGTCAGCACGATCGTCCGGGCCGCGGTCCGCAGTGTGGCCGCAGGCCGGCCGCTACTCGATCGGGCACGCGGGGATCATGCGCTGACCCCCGCACGCGCGCAGGGTCAGGCTGCGACGCGGGCCGCGAGCTCCGGCGGCTCCACCGGTAGCGAGGTCACCCGCGTGAACTCCATCGAGCCGTCCTCCAGCTCGCCGCGCCGCAGGATCCGCAGGTCGCGGATGTAGTTCTGGTAGAGCTTCCACGGCGCCGCGGAGCCCTGCACCGGGAAGCGGTCCAGCGCCCGCTGCACATAGCCGGAGGCGAAGTCGAGGAACGGCTCGGAGGCCGACGTCGACTCTCGGTAGCGCGGGGCGCAGAACGCGTAGCCGCCGGCGTCCATGTGGTTCAGCAGCCGACAGGCGAATCCGCACGCGAGGTCGGCCTTCAGCGTCCACGACGCGTTCGTGTAGCCGAGGACGAACGCGAAGTTCGGCACGTCGCTCAGCATGAGGCCGCGGTAGGTGACGGCCTCCGGGAGCGACACCGTCCGCTCGTCGACGACGAGCTCGATCCCGCCGAACGCGATGAGGTCCAGGCCCGTCGCAGTGACGATGATGTCGGCCTCGAGCTCCTGTCCGGACACCAGGCGGATGCCCGTCTGCGTGAAGGTCTCGATGTGGTCGGTCACCACCGAGGCGCGCCCGCTGCTGATCGCCTTGAAGAGGTCGCCGTTGGGCACCAGGCACGGGCGCTGGTCCCACGGGTCGTAGCTCGGCTTGAAGTGGGTGTCGATGGGGTAGCCGTCAGGCAGCTGGTGTTTGACGAGCTTGCGGACGCCGGCCTTCACGAGTGCCGGGCGCCTGCGGCTCAGCTGGTACTGGCCCATCGTCAGCAGGACGTTCTTCCAGCGGGAGATCGCGTAGGCGGCCTTGGCAGGCAGCACCTTCCGCAGGCCGTTGGCGATCGGGTCCTCGGCCGGGAAGGCCACCATGTAGCTCGGGGACCGCTGGAGCATCGTCACCTGGGCGGCGTCCGAAGCCATGGCGGGGACGAGCGTCACGGCCGTCGCGCCACTGCCGATGACGACGACGCGCTTGCCCGCGTAGTCGAGGTCCTCCGGCCAGTGCTGCGGGTGGATGATCGGGCCGGCGAAGCGATCGGCGCCCGGGAACTGCGGCGTGTACCCCTGGTCGTACCGGTAGTAGCCGCTGCAGGAGAAGAGGAAGCCGCACGTCAGCCGCACGGTCTCCCCCGTGTCGGTGCGGACGGCCTCAACCGTCCAACGCGCGTCCGCCGTGGACCAGGAGGCGCGCACGACCTTGTGGCCGAAGCGGATGAGGCGCTCCACGCCGCCCTCGCGCGCCGCCTCGCGCACGTACTCGAGGATCGACGGCCCGTCGGCGATCGCCTTCGCGGCTTCCCACGGCTTGAAGTCGTAGCCGAGCGTGTACATGTCCGAGTCCGAGCGGATGCCCGGATAGCGGAAGAGGTCCCAGGTCCCGCCGATGGCCTCGCGCGCCTCCAGGATCGCGAAGCTCTTGGCCGGCGACTGGGCCTGCAGGTGGCGGGCGGCGCCGATGCCGGACAGGCCGGCGCCGACGATCAGGACGTCCACGTGATGGGGTTCAGGCGACATGCTCGGCATTGTGATGCATACGCGGCGCAGGCGCGCACTACTGGCGGTCGGGAACGGCGCGGTCAGCCAGGATGGACGCAAGGGGGCTGGCCCTCTTGCATCGCAGGAGTCGCGGGTTGACTGTTGGTGTTGAGGGCCGCTTGGCCAGAGCCGCATACGACCTTGGAGGACCAGCCCGTGCCTGATGTTATTTCGACCGCGCCCGCGAATGTGCGGCTGTGGGTCGCCTTGGATGTTCATAAGCGCTCGATCTTCGCCGCGGTGCTGCCGCCGGTCGGCGGCCGGCCGGAGCTGCACCGGATCGAGACGACCGACCGCGCGATCGGCCGGCTGATCGACAAGCTCGGCGGCCCCGAGGGCCTCGCGGTCTGTTACGAGGCCCGCCCCGGCGGCTTCCAACTGCTCAGGTTGCTGCGCAAACGCGGGGTGGCCTGTGACGTGATCGCCCCGTCGCTCGTGCCGACACGCGCCGGAGACCGCGTGAAGACCGACCGCCGCGACGCCAGGAAGCTTGTGACGTACTTCCGCGGCGGCGCGCTGACGTTCGTCGACGCGCCCTCGCCGGAGACGGAGGGGCTGCGTCATCTGATGCGCTGCCGCGACGACCTGCGCCTGGCGCGGATGGCGGCCCGCCACCGCGTCGCCAAGCAGCTGCTGCGCCTCGGCCGGAGCTACCGAGACGGCGTGAAGTCGTGGACGCTGAAGCACCGCGCGTGGGTCAGCGCCCAGCGGCTGGAGGACCCGCTGGCGCAGCTCGCGCTCGAGCAAGCCCTCACGCACCTGGACGGCATCGAGCGTCAGCTCACCGCGCTCGACGCCCTGTGCCGTGCCAATACGTGCGTGAGCCCATGGAGGCCGGCGATTCGCCGAGGCAGTGGTTGCGGCGGGATGGTCATCGTGGCCGTGCGTTTGCTGTATCTGGTGACGACCAGGGTGTTCGCCTGGCTCGCGCTGCGGGGCCGGTCCGGCGGTGCGAAGGAGGCCGAGATCCTCGTGTTGCGCCACGAGGTCGCGGTCCTTCGTCGTCAGGTCTCGCGTCCGCGGCTTGAGTGGTCGGATCGGGCGTTGCTCGCGGCGCTGGCCCGGGAGTTGCCTCGGGAGCTGCGGGCGTTCAGGCTGGTCACGCCGGCAACCCTGCGTGCCTGGCACCGAAGGCTGGTCGCGCGGCATTGGCGCTACCCGAACACGATGTGAGCCGTCCCGGTTTCACGGAGACTTGTTGTTTGGGTTTCCTCTCTCGTCAGTGGGAGAGGGGTGAGCCGGACCGTATCGCGTAGAGGGTCTCGAATTCGACGGGCGGGATGTGACCGATCGCGGAGTGCAGGCGGTCGTGGTTGTACCAGCCGACCCACTCCACAACGGCGAGCTCCAGTTGGGTGCGGGTTTGCCAGACGCGGTCGCGGATCAGCTCGGTCTTGAAGCTGTCCACGAAGCTCTCGGCCATCGCGTTGTCGTACGCGTCACCGGTCGAGCCGAGCGAGCCGAGCACGTCGTTGTCCAGGAGCGCTTGGGTGAAGTCGAAGCTCGTGTATTGCGATCCCCTGTCCGAATGATGGATAAGTTGTAGATCGGCGCCGTGTCGGCGGGTGCCCAAGGCCATCTTCAGCGCGTCGAGCACGAGGTCGGTGCGCATGTGGCCGGCGAGCTGCCAGCCGACGACCCGGCGGGAGTAGACGTCAAGGACGAAGCTGAAGAACCCCACGCCCTCCCACGACTTTAGATACGTGAAGTCGGCGATCCACAGCGCGTCCGGCCGGGTCGCGGTGAACTGGCGGTTGACCAGGTCCGGTCGCCCTGAGCCGGCCGGGTCAGCGACCGTGGTCTTCCACGCTCGGCCGCGGCGCTTGGCCCCGATCAGACCGTCCGCTGCCATGAGCCGCTCAACGCGGCCGCGGCCGACCTGCACGCCCTGACGGCGCAGCGCCTTCCACACGCGCAGCGATCCGTACGCCTCGTAGTTGGCGCGGTACACCGCCCGGATTTGCTCGAGCAACACGGCGTCTTCCTGCGCGCGGGTCGACAACACCCCGGTCGCGCGCTGGTAGAACGCCGAGGGCGAGGTCCCGAGGGTGCGGCAGGTGAGCTCGACAGCGAAGCCGGCCGCCCGCTGCTTTTCGATGAAGGCGCTCACCTCCGCGGGGTCCCGTCGAGCTCCTTGGCGAAAAACACCGAAGCGGCCTTGAGGATCTCGTTCTGCCGCCGCAGTTCCTTGACCTCACGTTCGAGCAGACGCATCCGGTCGCGCTCGACCGTGTTCAGCACGTCGCTGCGCGTTCCGGCGTCGGCCTCGGCGAGCCGCACCCAGTTCCGAAGCGACTCCTTGTGCACGTCCAGGTCGCGGGCGACCTGCGCGATCGGACGCCCGGACTCCAGCACCGTCTTGACGGCCCGCTCACGCAACTCCGGCGGGTACTTCCTTCCACGAGCCATATGACCACGTACTTCCTCTCAACAGACCGAATGCCTGTTTCAGAAGTCCCCGTCGATCCCGGGACGGCTCAATGGGGCGGCCACCGGTTCGGGAGGAGGTCCGCGAGCTCGTGATCCGGGTGGCGCGGGAGAACCCGCGGCTGCTGCGCCGGATCTACGTGTTCTTCGTCATGGAAGTCGGAGCCCGTCGGGTCCACATCCTCGGCGTCACCGCCAACCCGACCGGGCCATGGGTTGTGCAACGGGCCAGGAACCTGTTGATGGACCTCGACGAGCGCGCCGGCCAGTTCACGGTGTTGATCCGGAATCGAGATTGCAAGTTCACCACGGCATTCGGTGCCGTGTTCGCGTCGATCGGGCTCCGCACGCTGAAGACGCCGGTCCGCTCGCCGATGGCGAACGCGTACGCCGAGCGATTCGTCGGCACCCTCCGCCGGGAGTGCCTGGACCACCTGCTGATCCGCAACGAGCGGCACCTCCGCGGCGTCCTCGCCCAGTACGCGCGTCACTACAACGCGCACCGTCCTCACCAGGCTCGCGGGCAACTACCGCCCGATCACGACGACGGCGAGGTCATCGACCTGACCTCGCGCATCCAGCGACGCCAGATCCTCGGCGGCCTGATCAACGAGTACCAGAGGGCCGCCTGAGAGTTTTGGCACGGCACAGGGCGGCGCCAGGCCCGCGTGATCCGCCGCACGCTGCGGCTGTCCGAGCTCGGCGAAGAGCTCTGGCTGGTAGCTGGAGAGACCGCTTCACGAGGCGGCCGCGGAGATCGTCGACGCGATCGGGCTGGAGTTTCAACCGCGGATCTGGCGCACGACGCCCGATGCGGTGAGATGCTCAACGCGATGTTCCAGGAGATCGGCCGAGACGCCTTCCGCTTCCTGATCCGCTCAGGCCTGATCTTCGACTTCCACATCGGCTCTTGAAGGTCGCGGTCTTCGGCATCACCGGCTCGCACCTAGTGCTGCCGATCTTCGGGCTGATCACGGGCGGCCTGACGGACTACGTGGCGGTGACCATGATCTTCCGGCCCAGACAGTCACGCGCAATCGCCCCGGGCATCCGCTGGCAAAGCCTCTTCCACGCCAAGCGAGATCAGGTCACGCGCGACTACGCCAAACTGCTGGCCAAGGACATCCTGACCCCGCGGCAACCATGGAGGGTCTGCTCACCGGCGCGCTCTCGCCATCGGCGAACGACGGGCTGCCGCTCCGGACGCGGCCGCTCACGCCCTGTGCGTCCGGAGCGGGTCTGTTCGACGGACCGACGTGTAGACCGGCTTGGCGCCGATCCGTATGAGGTACAACGCGCGCCCGGGCCCGCGCCGCCCTTTCACGAACCGCGCAAGCGGACCGGGAGGTGCTTGAGCTGGCTTGAGAACTGGGAGATGACCCAGCTCGGTTCGCCGGACATCGTCATGCGCGGGAACCGCTTGACGGTCTCCTCGACGAGGATCTTCAGCTCCAGGCGGGCGAGGGCGGTGCCGAGGCAGAAGTGGCGGCCGCCGGCGCCGAACGCCTGGTGCTCGGGGTTGCGGGTCACGTCGAAGCTGTCGGAATTCTCGTATCGCTCCTCGTCACGGTTGGACGACGGATACCACATGAGCCTGTTGCTCAACCTTTGGTCGATGTGGGAGCACCGTCGGTCGCGGCCATGACCGTGGCGGTCGCTGGCGCTCGCGAGCCCCAGTGCCGTGGTCTCACGTTGCGACGGTCGCCGCCCTGTGCAGCTTCAGGACGTTGTGCGTGGCGGTGATCAACTGCCACTCGGCTTCCACGGCAGCCCTGCCGCGTCTTGAGAATCGGTCGATGCGGCGTAGGTGCTTGACGTAGGCGAACACCGGCTCCACCGTGTACTGCCTGGCCTTGTAGATCCGTTGGCCCTCCGGCGTGGCTAGCAACCCGTTGATCCGGTCGGCGTGCTCGCCCCGTGGCGGCTTGCGCTTTCGGGCGGGCTTCTCACCGCGCTGGCTGGTGGGCGGCACGATCGTCTCGATCCCCGCTTGCTGAGCTGCGGTCATCTGGGGCGTGTTCCAGTAGCCGCTGTCGGCCAGCACCCGCTGCACGGTCTGCTGAATCCCGGCCGCGGCGAGCTCCTCGCGGGCGGCCTGGATCATCGGCCCAAGCTGGGTCTGGTCCGCGGCGCCCGGCGCGATCCTCGCTGCGATCACGATCTGCCCTTCGCCGACGGTCGCCTGCGCGTTGTAGCCCTGGATCAGGCCGCGGGGGCTGCGCACGATCCGGCTGTCGGGGTCGGTCACGTTGACCTTCTTGCGCAGGACACGAAGCTCGCGCTCGTCATGGTTGCGGCTCACAACCCGGCCCTCAGGACGGCGCCCTCGCGCGACCGCTTCGTCATAACGAGCGATCCGCTCAGCACGGGAGTCCTTGACGGCCTGCTGCTCCGCCTCGACCTCGTCCAGCAGCTTGCGGATCCGGCCCGCACGAGTCCGTGGATTTGCAAGCTCGTCGGGAAGCTCATCGCCGCGATGCTCGCCGAGCGCGGCGTCCTCCGCCGCATCGACCCGCTCGGCCTCACCGAGGATCCGCTCCGCCTCCGCTCGCAGCCCTTCGACGGTCATCGACCGCGACAGCGACGCGTTGGCCAACACCTTCGTGCCATCGATGGCGACCGTCCCCGCCTGCACCAGGCCGGCCTTGGCGCAGACGCCGAGGACCTGCGAGAACAGGCCGGCCAACGCGTCCTGATGCCGTGAGCGGAACCGCGCGATCGTGACGTGATCCGGCTGCAGGCCACCGGCGACGACCCGGCTGGCGACGTCCTCCATACAGCGACGCTCGATCTGCCGCGAGGACCGAACCCCGACGCAGTAGCTGTGGACCAGCAGCGCGACCATCACCGCCGGATCAAACGGCGGCCGGCCCTGACCGTCCTGGCGATACACCGCAGCGAACTCGCACAGGTCCAGCTCGTCGACGAGCTCGATCACGAACCACGCCAGATGCCCCTCCGGCAGCCAGTCGCGCATCGACGGTGGCAGCAGCCACTCCTGATCGCGATCGGCCGACACAAACCGTTGCGCCATGACCGAATTCTCCGACGCAGACCGGACGAGTTAAGCAACAGCCTCACATGGCGACTTTGTCGCCCTTCTTGATCGGGCAGCCGCCGAGCTGCGTGTCCTTCGTCGCGGTGCGGCGGAAGTGCGCGAACGCGGGGAACATCCGCAGCGCCTCCTCGACGGCCGACGGTACGAGTGAGAGATCGTTGAGCAGCAGCTCGCGCTGGTCGGGGTGCTCCATCAGCGCCCGCATCGCGCTCGTGTAGGTCGCCTTGGTGGAGTCGTTGCCCGCGGCCATCATCAGCACGAATCCGGCGAAGATCTCCAGATCGCTCAGCATGTCGCCGTCGATCTCGGCGAACACGAGGATGCTCATCATGTCCTCGGTCGGGCTCGCCCGGCGGGCCGCGACGAGCTTCATGCACTTCTCGTACATCGGCGGGATGTGCTCCATCACGAGCTGGTCGATCCCGCCCGGGTTCAGCACCGGGTCACCGAAGCCCAGCAGCGTGTTGATCGCATCGGCCCACGGCTTGTCGTCGTCGGGGTCCAGCCCCATGAAGCTGCCGATGACGCGCGCGACCACCGGCTGAGCCACATCGACGACGAGGTCGCACTCCTCGCGGCCCTCGAGGCCATCCATCACGCCGTCGGTGATCTCGCGGATCGCTGCTTCGTGGCGGGCGATCGCCTTCGGTGTGAACGCCCGCTGGAACAGGGACTTGATGCGGTCGTGCATCGGCGGATCCATCCCGATGAACATCCCTTGCACGATGTCCAGGGGCACCCCCTCGTCCATCAGAAGGAAGTTCGACGCTGAGGAAAACGTCTGCCAGTCCTTACTCACGGTGAGCACATCATCGGCCTTGGTGACAGACCAGAAGCCGGCGTCGCCCGATGACTGGCTGATGCCGCTGCTCCAGTGGACCGGGCACTTGGAGCGCAACTCCCGGAACACCTCGTGAGGCGGGCCCTGCTCCCACAAGGCGTTGTCCGCGACGCGGAGGTTGTCAAGGTCAAGGGCTTCGCGCGTTGACATGGTGTCAAGCGTACAGAGACCGCACCGATCGGTGGCATAAATCTTCGCGACCCACCAGCTGCGGCACCTGACACCCCGTTGCGATCTGCCACCGTCCCGCATCGGACGGGCTTCCCACAAAAGCCACCGGTCGGGGCGAGATGTCCATACTGTCGTCCATGACGAACGAGCTCTCCTTCCCCCACCGTCGTGCTGGCCACTGTGGCTCAGGAGCGCTTCGCGACCTTCTGGAGCACCACGGACTCGACTACGGAGACGGTCCGCTCAGCGAGGGCATGGTCTTCGGCCTCGCCGGCGGACTCGGGTTCTTCTACGCCGAGAGCACCGCGTTCATCCCGCCGTTTTACCTCGTCGGGCGGACCGCGGACCTCGAGCGCGACATCGCGAAAAATCTCGAGGCTCAGGTCGAAGTGCGCGAGACCGACGACGCCGATCTCGGCTGGTCCTGGGTCGCCGACGAACTGGCCGCCGGCCGACCGGTGATGGTGTGGGCGGACATCGCCAAACTCGAGTACCTCCGCGTGAAGATGAGCAACACGCGTCACGACATCCTCATCGTCGGCCACGATCCCGAGAGCGACATCGCCTGGGTGGCCGACAACGATCGCGAAGAGCTCCAGACGTGCTCCCTGAAGTCCCTGGCAGCCGCCCGGACCTCCAGCGGCTTCCCTGGTCCGAACCGCAATACGACATTCCTCTACACCTGGCCCGAAGCGCTGCCGCACCTCCGTACGGCGACGCGCCGCGCCGTCGCGCAAGCAGTGACGAACATGACGGCCGAGGCCCCCGAGGTCGCCGGGCTCACGGGCGGATTCGGCCTCGCTGGAGTCGACGCCTTCCTCGCCGGCTACGAGCGGTGGCCCGAGACCCTCGCTGAGCTCCTCCCGTCGGCGCTACCGGGACTCTGGGTCTTCGTCGTGAAGGCCGGAACCGGTGGGGCGATGTTCCGTTCCCTGCACTCGACGTTCCTGCTTGAGGCCTCGACTCTCCTCAAGGATTCGCAGCTCGCGGCGGTCGCCGACCACTATGACCAGCTCGCTGCGCGATGGATCGAACTCGCCGAATGTGCCAAGCGCGGCACCCACGCGGAAGGTCTCCCGCTGGTGCGACTGATTCGCGACCTCGAGCACCGGGGCGTCGAGATGATGGAGGCGCTGAGATGAAGCCGCGCGCAGACGGCAGCATCCCGCCCCACCAACCGAACTGCTTCGGCTGCGGGCCGGAGAACGCGGCAGGTCTCGGCCTGAACATGCACGTCGACCGGTCACGTGTGCGAGCAGATCTCGTCCTGGACCATCGTCACGAAGGCGCGCCCGGGTTCGCTCACGGCGGCGTGGTGGCAAGCGCCCTGGACGACCTGTTCGGCGGCGTCCTGGTGATGCTCGGGCGCGCCGCGGTCACCGCCAACCTGAGCGTCGACTACCGCGCACCCGCACTGCTCGGGCATCGCCTCCGATTGACCGGATGGTGCGCCCGCAGCGACGGGCGCAAACTCCATCTCCAGGGTGAGCTCCATGACGCCGAGACCCTCGTGGCCGAGGCACGAGCCCTGTTCATCAGCGTCGACGGTGACCACTTTCAGCGTTCCGGCGCCACGATGCCCGAAGAGTGGAACCGCTGGCTGGCACCGGTGGAAGCGGAGCTACCCCCGTCGAAGCCCGATATCTGAGCCCGACCGCGTTGCGCGCACCTGGCGTCGGGAAGCCAGCGGGCGAGGTCGTGGTCGTCAGTCGGGCAGCACATCAGCGCTGACGGATCGCCCGAGCACGGGAGCAGGCGGCCCGTGAATCGCTCATCGACTGAGCACGTGCCATCAGGACGACCCGACGGGTCGCCCGTTCCAGCCGGTCGCGCATCTGCACTCCCCAGCAGCTGCGCTTCACGTACTGATGTGAACGACTGTTATCATTGCAGACGGCCACCTGCCCCCGACACAGGAATGCTTGCGTGCCCGGTCCATCCTCTTCCGCCGACGAACTACCGCATCTCCGATGTCACCGGGTCCTCCCGTGACCTCGACCGATCTGCCGGAAGACGTCGTCTGCATCCCTTTGCCGACGCCGTGGCCGATCGGTCCGGTCAACGCCTACCTGTTCCGCGGCGCCCCCCTGACCCTGGTCGACTGTGGGCCGCGGATGCCGAAGGCGCTGCGCGCGCTCGAGGACGGCCTTGCCGCGGCCGGGGTCGCCCTCGCCGACATCGAACTGCTCGTACTCACGCACCAGCACCAGGACCACATCGGCAACGCCTCCGCCATCGTCCGTCGTTCAGGAGCCCAGGTTGCAGCGTTCGCGCCCCTCGCCGATGAACTGAACGACCTGGACGCCATGTTCATCCGTCAGCACGCCTACCTCGCCCTGCTGATGGAGCGTCATGGCATGACGGCTCGAGAACTGCGCGTGCTCGCCGACCGCGAGCGTCATGATCGTCAGTACGCCGCGCCGGTGGCCGTCGATGTACCGCTGCGAGACGGCGATCTTCTCCGCGCGGGTGCCCGGACCTTTCAGGTGTACCACCGGCCGGGCCACAGCCCGAGCGACATCGTGCTCTTCGACGACGCGCACGGCTTGCTCGTCGCTGGGGATCACCTGCTTCCGGGGGTGTCATCGAACCCGATCGCTCACATGCCACTCAGTGCCCGGGACGTCAACCTGGCCGCCGATGAGCGCACGCGGCCACGACCACTACTCGAGTACCTCGACTCGCTGGCCCGCACGAGCGAACTCGACGTGCGCTGTGGTCTTCCGGGGCACGGCGCACCGTTCAGCGGCTCCCGTGCCCTTATCGCGTCACGGATCGCACTCCACGATGCCCGCGCCAATGACATCCTGCGTGCGCTGAGCGATCGCCCCCGGAGCGCGCGCGATCTCGTTGATGTCCTTTGGGACGACCTCCCAACCGCGATGATGTTCCTCGGCATGTGCGAGGTCCTCGCGCACCTCGACCTCCTGGCCGACCGCGACGCGATCGGCACCGAGGTCATCAACGGCACAGTACGCAACCGTCCGGTTGCTGGACACCGCAGCGCTGCATGACCACGCCAGGCGGAAGCGGTCTACGCGGCTGAGCCGGCGCCGACACCGGATGCCGCTGCGCCGGACGCCTCCTCACGAGGCACTCCTACGGCCGGCGTCTCGACGGGCCTGATCAGCACCGCAGCGAGCACCGCACCCACGCCCGCGATCGCGCTCCCCGTGAAGAACACCCGATCAAGCGCAGTAGCAAATGCCTGATGGACCGCAGCGCTGTCGAGGCTCCCGGCCGGAGCCCGCCGGGCCGCGATGTCGACGCTGCGGAGCGCATGGCTGAAGATCGCGCCCATCCCCGCGACCCCGGAGGCGACTCCCACCTGCCGGAAGGTCGAGTTCATCCCCGTTGCGGTCGCGGCCTGATGAGGCGGGGCGACGGCCAAGGTGACCGCGGCGACCGTCGGATTCGCCAGGCCGAACCCCAGCCCGCAGAGCACCAGACCCGGCAGCGCGACGGTCCAGCTCGAGCCGCTGTCGAGCATCGTCATCTGCAGGAGCCCGAGCGCGGTGCACCCGAGCGCGACAGTCAGCACGAGGCGAGCCGACACGACAGCGGACAGACGACCGGCGCCGGCGGCGGCGAAGAACGCGAGCACGGTGACCGGCAGCAGGCGCGTGCCAGCCTCAAGCCCATTGGTGTTCTCTACCTGCTGGAAGAAGAGCGTCAGGTAGACGAACATGCCGAAGAGGGACGCCGACGTGGCGAACGCGGCGATCGCGCCCCCGGCGAACGACCGGTTGCGCAAGAGCGCCAGGTCGAACATCGGCTGCCGCTGGCGGGCTTGGCTGAACGTGAACAGCCCGAGACTCACCGGCGCCACCGCGAACAGCGTGAGGGTGGTGCGGTCGCCCCACCCCCAGTCGCCACCTTTGATCAGCGCGCACACCAGGGCGCCGATGCCCACGGTGAACGTGAGCTGACCGATCCAGTCGACCGGCCGCGGGCGCTCATCCCGGGTCTCGGGCACGTACCGCACGGCGATCACCACAGCGAGCACGACCACGGGGAGGTTGACGAGGAAGATCCAGCGCCAGTTCGCAAGCTCGATGATCGCACCTCCGACAAGCGGGCCGAGCGCCACCGCACCGCCGAAGACCGCGCCGAACGCACCCAGCGCCTTGGCCCGGTCTGCCCCCTGGTACGCGGCGCCAAGGATGGCCAGGCCGGTGGCGAACAGCATCGCGCCGCCGATCCCCTGCAGCCCTCGCGCGACGACGAGGAACGCCGCAGAGCCAGCGACGCCGCAGAGCGCCGACGCCACGCCGAAGACCACGAGACCGATGAGGAAGACCAGCCGCCGACCCACGCGGTCCGCGATCGCTCCGGTGTTCAGCAGCAACGCGGCGAGCGTCAGCGCGTAGGCGTCGACGATGAGCTGCATCGACTGGAGATCTCCGGAGAGGTCTCGAGCGACGTCCGGCAAGGCGACGATCACGATCGTGACGTCCAGCATCAACAGCAACTGCGCGAGGCAGACCGCCGCTAGCGGTCCCCATCGCCACGTCTCACGCTCCGCCATCATCTCTCCCTCTCCGCCGGACGGGCAACCAGGCCTCGACGAGACTACACCAATCGGTGCGTTCAAGGTCGGGACCGCCCGCGCAGTGGCCTGTTCGCACACCCCCCGCGGTCGGAGGGTGTCGTCCCGGGGATTGCGCCCCGGGACGACACGGTTCACCCTTGGGCTGCGTCGGCGACGAGCAGCAACTCGCCGGCGACCCGGTCTGCCGCGTCCCCGTGTCCGCCGACCAGGCGGCGCGTGACCTGCGCGCGGCGGAAGTACAACGGCGCGTCGTGCTCCCATGTGGCACCGATGCCACCGTGGACGTTGATGTTCGCGCGGGCGGCCATGTCCAGCGCCCCCCCGGCCGAGGTCCTGGCTGCCGATGCGGCCAACGCGAACTCCTCCGGACGACGCTCACCGGCCCACCCGGCGTAGAACAACAGCGAGCGCGCGTTCTCCAGCTGACGCAACACCTCGACGATCTCGTGCTTGACGGCCTGGTAGGACCCGATCGCTCGACCGAACGTGAAGCGCTCCTTCGCGTAGGCCAGCATCATCTCGTGGGCTGCTGCCACCGTTCCGACCGCCTCCGCGGCGATCAGCGCCTGGGCGAGGTGCCAAGCCCGGCCCATGTCCTCGGTGCTGCAGGACAGCGGCCGGGCCGGCGCCCCCTCGAGCGTCACATGCGCCAGCGAGCGCGTGGCGTCGTACCGCTGGACGTGTTCGACCGCCACGCCCGATGCACCGGCCTCGACCACCGCTGCGACCGGCTCCCCGCGCTCGTCCACGGCGATCACCACCAGCAGTTCCGCCCCGTGCGCGTCCGGGACGTAGGCCGCGCGGCCGCTGAGCGCAAGAGCACCTTCCGCACCGCCTGCCTGGAATGCGGGCCCGCGCCCGCCACCGGCCGCGTCCGTGGTCCACTCAGGCTCATCGAGGTCACCGGGCGGGCGCGCCGGCACGTACGCGACGCGCGTCTGGCCGCCGGCGACGGCCGCAAGGCGGTCATCGCCCCCCGCAGCGAGCAGGACCGTGGCGGGCAGCACGCCGAGGAAGGGGACTCCGGCGAGGGCGCGGCCGATCTCCTCGGCCACGAGCATCGCATCGAACGGTGCCAGTCCGGCGCCACCGGCGTCCTCGGGGATCAGCATGCCCGGCCACCCGGCTTCGACCGCCGTCGGCCAGAGGTCGGGAAGGGTCGCGGCGTCCTCGAGACCGGTGCGGGCGGCCTCGAGGGTGTCGAACCGCGAGAGCGCGCCGCGAGCGGCGTCACGCAGGAACACCTGCTCGTCTGAGAGTGAGAGATTCATGACGCCACCGCCTGCTTCTCCTTCGCGCGGAGTTCCGCGAATGGGATGCCCTTGTCCAGCCGCGGCTCGGGCGGCAGCCCGAGTACCCGCTCGCCGACCGTGTTGCGCAGGATGGCCTCGGTGCCACCGGCGCTCTTGAGCCCGGGCAGGAACGAGATCATGTACGCCCACTCGCCGCTCTCGTCAAGGGCATCGGGGCCCAGCACGTCCGCGAGCAGTTCGCCGGCCGCGATCGCCGCGTTGACCGTCGTGATCTTGCTCAGTCCGGCCTCCGGGCCCGGAATCTGGCCGTTCTCCAGTGCAGACAACGCCCGGAACCCGGCGAAGCGAATTGCCAGAAGCTCGGCAGAGAGCTGTCCGAAGCGCTTGCGGACCTCCTTGTCCGTGCGCGCATGCGGCACGGCGGCGAGTGCCGGCGCGAAGCGGTCCGCGCTGTATCCGAACCCCTCCGCGCTCAGCCCGATCATGACCCGCTCGAACATCAGCACGGTCAGGGCCGTCATCCACCCGTTGCCCACCCCGCCGACAACCATCTCGTCCCCGCCGACGACGACGCCGTCGAGGAAGACCTCGTTGAACTCCGCCTCCCCTGACACCTGCCGGAGGCCGTGCGTCGACACTCCCTCGGCGTCCATCGGCACGATGAACATCGTCAGGCCCTTGTGCTTCGGCACGTCGGCGTCGGTGCGGGCGAGGCACATGCCGTACGCGGAGAACTGCGCGTTGGTCGTCCACACCTTCTGGCCGGTGAGCGCCCAGTTCCCGTCCTCCTGCTTGACGGCGCGCGTCTGCACCGCCGCCAGATCGGAGCCTGCCCCCGGCTCGCTGAACAGCTGACACCAGACCTCGTCGGCGTGGAGCATCGGCGCCAGGTAGCGTGATTTCTGCTCCTCGCTTCCGTGGGCGATGATGCACGGCCCCATCAGGCCGATGCCGATGACGTCGATCACCCCCGGGGCATCGGCGGCGTTGAGTTCCTGATTGACGATCACCTGCTCGAGCGGGCCGCGTCCCTGGCCCCCGAACTCCTTCGGCCAGGTGACGCCGACGAGGCCTTCTTCCGCCATCTCGCGCTGCCAGGTGCGACGGCGCTCGATGTAGGCGGCGTCCTCCGCGTCACCCCGCGCCGGTGGCGCGGACGAACGGTGCTGCTCGATCCAGCTGCGGACGGTCGCGCGGTACTGGGCCTGCTCAGGGGAGTCATCGAGATCCATGTGTTCTCCGAGGTACGGTGATGTTATGACGGACGAAGTGAACGTTCGGTTCTAGCGGGGCACGGGCGTGCTGTCGACGACATCGGCAACGCGCTGGTCGTACGCGGAACGCGCCCCGTGGTCGATCTGCGTCAGTGCCTTGTTCGCGCCGAGCAGCCGGAGCGTGAGATCCTGGGTCGACCGGGGAAGAAGCCGCATGACGCGGAAGATCGGGCCCAGTGCCCGGGGCACGTAGACCTCGAAGCGCGGACGCTCCAGGGCGTCGGCGATGGCCGTCCCGACCTCGGCCGGCTCCGGCTTGCCGAGGATCGGCGTCGCGCCGACGCCTGAGCCCAGCTCGGTGTTGATGATGGTGGGCATCACCACCGAGATCTGAACCCCACGGCTCCGGGCCTCTGCCCGCACGGCCTCAGAGAGGCCGACCACCGCGTGCTTCGTCGCACAGTACGTCGCCCCGCCGCCGGTCCCGACCTTGCCGGCCGCCGAGGCGATGTTGACGATATGGCCAGAACCGCGCTCCAGCATTGCCGGAAGGGCCAGCTTGGTCCCGAAGATAACGCCGGTGAGGTTGATCGCGATCTGGCGCGCAGCGACCTCATCGCTCTCGTCGACGAAGTCTCCGAGTGGCATGATGCCGGCGTTGTTGATGAGCACATCGAGCCGGCCGAAGTCCTCGGCCACGGCCTCCAGGAAGGTGCTGAACGACGCGCGATCCGTCACGTCCAGCGCGTAGCCGCGAACCCCGGACCCGAGCTCGGTGGCAGTCTGCTGCACCAGGTCCGCCTGCAGGTCGCCGATCGCTACCCGCGCGCCGCGCCGCAGCAGCTCCTGGGCGGTGGCTCGGCCAATGCCACGGGCTCCGCCGGTGATGGCGACGACGCGACCGCGAACGGGAGTGATGGGTGCCACGAGAGACCTCCGGAGAAGGGAATACGGTTGAGCACGCGCCGGCGGGCCCCGCCGCCCAGGAGCGACTTCGCCGATGGTAGCTGAACGATCGCTCACGCGGATTGCAGCTGTCTCGTCCGGAGGAGAGATGTCCCTCGTTCCGCCTATGCCCGCAAGCGCCACGGGCTGCGACTCTCGGGTGACAGACGGCCACCCGGGCCTGTCCAGTCGAGAGAGCAGGCAGTCATGGACTTCGGGGACATCCTGCGGCGAAGCGCACGGCACCACGCCGAGCGCGTGGCCATCCGCTGCGACGCATCCGAGCTCACGTACGCCGAGCTCTACGCGCGCGCCTCCGCGCTCGCTGCCGGCCTCGTTGCGGCGGGGGCGCGCCCTGGGGACCGCATCGCCACCGTGGGCGACAACGCGCTCGACACCGCCGAGCAGCTCTGCGCGATTGCCCTCGGCGGCTTCGTCCGCTGCCCGCTCTACACGCACAACGCCAGCGACACACACGCGTACATGCTGAATCTCAGCGGAGCGCGGATCGTCCTGGCCGAGGACCAGTACGTGCAGACGATCCTCGCGTGCAGGGGCGCGCTGCAGCACGTGGAGCTCGTCGTCGGGACGACCACCGGCGAATGCTCGATCGCGGAGCTGGTGGCGCGCGGATCCGGTGCGGACCCCCAAGCGGCCGTCGCCGCCGCTGACGTGCACATCCTCCGCTTCTCGGCCGGAACGACGGGACGCCCGAAGGGCATCGCCCATTCGAATTTGGGCTGGCGACAGATGGCCGACGAGGTCTGCCTGTCTCTGGGTCGCCTGACCGAGGCCGACGTCCAGGTCGTCTGCGGGCCGATGTCGCACGCGTCCGGGCTTCTCTTCTGGCCGATGATCGCCCGCGGTGCCACCCAAGTGCTCTGCCCCGCCTTCGACGCCGGCGAGGTCCTGCGGCTCTTGGAGGCCGAGCGCGCCACCACGGTGCTGCTCGTCCCCACCATGATGCAACTGCTCGCCGCCCATCCGGACGCAGGGACGCGCGACCTCTCCCACCTGCGCCACGTCCTCTACACCGCCTCACCCGCCTCCGAGCGCACGTTGGAGGATGCCGCCGCGCTGTTCGGCCCCGTCCTGCACCAGTTCTATGGTCAGAGCGAGATCCTGCCGCTGACCGTGCTGCGTCCGGACGAGCACGTGTTCTCCGGGGACCTCCGTCGCTGGCTGCGTTCGGCGGGCCGGCCGAGCCCGAACGCCTTCATCCGGATCGTGGACGACGAGGGACTCGACGTTCCTGCCGGGGAGATCGGCGAGGTCGCGGGCCGATCGCCTGGAGGGATGCTGGGGCTCTGGCAGGACCCCCAGGGAACCGCCGCGAGGACACTGCCGGGGGGTTGGATCCGCACCCGGGACCTTGGCCGCGTCGAGGACGACGGCTTCCTCTACCTCGCCGACCGCAAGGAGGACATGATCATCTCCGGCGGGTACAACATCTGGCCGGCGGAGATCGAGAACGCGCTCCACGCGCATCCGGCGGTCGCCGAAGCGGTGGTCGTCGGCGTGCCGCATCCCAAATGGGGTGAGACGCCCCATGCGGCAGTGGTGGTGCGACCCGGAGCCGCCGTGACCGAGGCGGAACTGATCGAGTGGTGTCGCTCTGCGCTCGGCTCGGTGAAGAAGCCGACGACCGTGGAGTTCCGGAGCGGCCCACTGCCGAAGACGCCGATCGGCAAGGTCCTGCGCCGGGAGATCCGCGACCCGTTCTGGGAGCAGCGGCCGGCAGGCATCGGCGGTGCCTGACCAGGCCGCGTCATCAGCCCCGCGAAAAGAGGCCGAACTTGCCGATCCTCTCCCAGCCGGCTCCGCTGAGGGTGCCCAGCAGGGTCGTCAGCTGGCTGCCGCAGCCGATGGCGAGCATGGCGGCGGTCGCGAAGAGGATGCGGCGGTGCGCACTCCAGCCGCCGGGACTTCCGACCGGCCCCGGTCGTCCGAGGGCCGCCGGCGTCATCGGGCCACGGTCTCGGCGAGGAAGCGTTCGCGGAGCGCGCCCTTGGCGAGCTTGCCGGTCTCCATTCGCGGGAGGCTGTCGATGAACGTCACCCGGCGGGGCACTTTGTAGCCGGCGAGGTGCTCACGCGCGTAGACCCGGAGCTCCTCGGCCAGCGCGTCGGACCCCGCGGTGCCGAGTGGCTCGACGATCGCGACGACCTCCTCACCCATCTCCGCGTGGGGGACGCCGAAGACCGCCACGTCGCCGACCGCCGGATGGCCGACGAGCACGTGCTCGATCTCCTGCGGGTAGATGTTCACGCCACCGGAGATGATCATGAACGCCTTGCGATCGGTGAGGTAGAGGTAGCCCTCCCGATCGACGTAGCCGATATCGCCGACCGTCGTCCAGTTGGCGTGGGCGGGGTGCCGCGAGGCTGCCGTCTTCTCGGCGTCGCCGTGGTACTCGAATGGCGCCTCGGGCAGCTCGGAGTAGATCAGGCCGGGCGTACCGGTCGGGACCTCGCTGCCGTCGTCGTCGCAGATATGCAGGACGCCGAGCACGGGCCGCCCGACCGTTCCGGGATGCTCGAGCCAGTCCTCGCTCGTCACGTGCGTCATCGAGTGAAGCTCCGTCGCACCGTAGTACTCGTGCAGGATCGGCCCCCACCACTCCACCATGTCGACCTTCACCTGCGGCGGGCAGGGCGCCGCGGCGTGGATCGCGACACGATGTGTCGAGAGGTCATAGGCGCTGCGCCGGTCGTCGGGGACGCGCAGCAACCGGATCAGCATCGTGGGCACCCACTGGCTGTGCGTCACCCCGTACTGCTCGATGGCGCGCAGGCACGCTTCCGGTTCGTATTTCGGCATGAGGACGACCGTGCCGCCGAGCGCCATCGTCCCGGTCGAGAACGCCAACGGCGCCGAGTGGTAGAGGGGCGCCGGCGAGAGGTACACGGTGTCAGCGCCAACGCCGAAGATCCCGGCGAGCAACGGCTCCAGGACCGTCGGCTCGGCGAAGTCCTGATCACGGAGCGGGCGGCGGATGCCCTTCGGCCGTCCGGTCGTGCCTGAGCTGTAGTTCATGAAGTCGCCGAGGGGCTGCAGCGCCGGCGGGGTGGTCGACTGTGCGGCGATCGCCTCCTCGTAGTCCGTGAAGCCTGGGGCGCCGTGGTCGAGGCAGAGGCGGACCGCACAGGACGGGGCGTTCGTCAGCGCGGCCTCGGCGAGCGGCGCCAGCGTCCCGGACGTGATGATCGCCGAGGCCCAGCTGTCGCTCAGGATGTAGGCGACCTCCTCGGCCGCGAGGTGCGTGTTGACCGGGGTGACGAGCAGCCCCGACCGCATGGCTGCCCAGAAGACCTCGTAGAACTCCAGGCGGTTCTCGATGAGCAGCGCGAGGCCGTCGCCCGGCGCCAACCCCTGATCCTGGAGGTACCGCGCAAGCTGGATCGAACGGTCGTTGATCTCCGCGAACGTCATCGATCGACCGCTGTCGCCCATCACGGCGGCGATCTTGTCGGGAGTCAAGGCGGCGTGCTGGGCAAATGGCATGGCGGGCTTTCTGGGACACGGGAGGGGCTGACGGAGTCGGCGGCGAGCTGCACGCCCGCCGCCTGTCTGGGAGGCGCTCAGGCCGGGGTGACGGCGCGAAGGCGCGTTCGCAGGTCCTTCTTGAGGATCTTCCCGACGGGGTTGCGCGGGATCTCGGCGACGATCTCCAGCCGCTCCGGGAGCTTGTAGATCGCGATGCCCTCGCCCCGCATGAAGGTCACGATGCCTTCGAGCGACGGCGGCGCGGAGCTGTCCTGCGCGACGACGAACAGGCAGACGCGCTCGCCGAGGACCTCGTCCGGTGCGGCGACGGCGGCCGCGTCGGCGATGCCAGGGTGGCCTTGAGCCACGGTCTCGACCTCGGCCGCGCTGACGTTGAATCCGCCGCGGATGATGATGTCCTTCTTGCGGTCCACGAAACCGATGTGCCGGTCGTCGAGGATCTTGAACAAGTCACCGGTCCGGACGTGCCCCTCCGCGGTGAACGCCTCGAGGTTGAGCTCATCCGCCTTGAAGTAGCCGGGGAAGACGTTCGGGCCGCGGTACGCGAGTTCGCCGATATCGCCGACCTCCGCGCAGACGCTGCCGTCGTCGGCCAACAGCTTGACGTCGATGCCGTCGACCCCCGACGCCCACGCGGCGGCGGCCTTCCCCCACCAGGGGAAGTGGCTGGACCGCATCACCGAGTCGGGGACGTCGGCCGCGCCGGCAGCGAGAATCGTGCCCTCGTTCTGGCCGAAGACGTTGACCACCTCCACCCCCCAGCGGCGACGGAACTCCTCGATCGCCCACGGCGACGGTGGGGCGGACCCGGTGGCGATGGCTTCGACCGTCGAGAAATCCGGCTGCTGGGCCTCGGGCAGCTTGAGGAGCATCGTCAGGATCGCGGGCACGAGCATCGTGAACTCCGCGTCGGGGATCTGCCGCAGCAGCGCCGGAAGGTTCAGCGGCTGGTGCAGCATCAGCCGGCCACCGCTGAGCAGCCACATGACCATGATGCCCACCCCCGTCATGTTCACGATCGGGGCAGGGCCGAGAATGCGGTAGTTGTCGCGCAGGTTGGTGGCGCGGCGGAAGCTCTGGCCCTGGAAGATCCAGTTGTTGTGACTCAGCGGGCAGCCTTTCGGCTGCGCCTCGGTCCCGGAGGTCCAGCACAAGGTGAAGACGTCGTTAGCGTCGACCGTGGGGTACGCGATCGTCGGCGGCGCCGGTGTGGCGGCCAAGGCGGCGACGTCACGCAGCTCCAGCCGCTGCACCGTGCCGGGCAACGCGGCGTCGGCGTACGGCATCAGCGCAGCGCCCTTGAGCTCGTCCACACCGATGTACAGGACCGCCTCGGTCAGACTGACGATGTGACGAAGCTCTCGCTCGCGCCACTGGACGGGCATCGGGGCGATGACCGCACCGGTGCGGGCGATCGCGAAGTACAGCGCCGGAAGCTCCCAGACGTTCGGGAGCTGGACGACTACGACGTCGTCCTTCCCCACCCCGCGGGCGTGCAGCCCAGCGGCGATGCCGTCCACGGCGGTCCCGAACTCGCGCCACGTGAGGGTCCGCCCCGGGCTCCCGACGAGCTCCTCGCGATCCGGTGGATCCTCCAGGGCGATTGCGTCGCCCAGACGTGCCACCGTAGCGTCCAGGATGCCGAGCACGGTCTGGTCACCCCAATGGCCTTGGTCGGTGAACTCGGTGATGAGCGCTTCGCTGTGCAGTCGCATGGTGCCTTTCGACGGGCGGGTGAGGTCGAGGTGATTGTCGAGCGGGTGGGTCGGTGCGGCATCCCCATAAGGGGGTCTGCCCCTCTCACTGGTGAGAGGGACAGACCTGCTTTCAGCGCGCGCGGACCTCGCCCTTGAGGGCCACGTCGCCGTTCTGGCGCTCCACGAGCAGCGAGCAGATGATCAACCGGCCGTCCGCGTGCTCCTCGATGTCGTCCACACGTGCGTGCAGGCTCAGCACATCGCCCGGCCAGACCTGTCCGGTGAAGCGCAGCTTCAGTGCCGTGACGTGTTCCAGTCCGAGCCATGCCGCCAGCCAGCCGCCGGCGACACCGCCATGGAAGAGGCCCATCGAGAAGACGCCCGGCATGCCGGCCGACTTCGCGAACTCCTCGTCGTGGTGGATCGGGTTGAAGTCGCCGCCGGCGCCGGCATAGCGCACAAGCTGGGTACGCGTGATCGGGCCGAACTGCCCGTGGATCTCGTCGCCCACGGTCAGCGCCGTGAGGTCGGCCGGGGCCGGAGCCAGGTCCGGAGCGCTCATGCCGCCCGCTCGATGATCGTGTCGCTCTGCCGGATGGCGAGCGCACCGTCCGCGGTGGTGAAGTCGGTACGGATGATGATCATCGTCATCCGGCCGCCGCGGCCACCCTCGCGCTGGATCACGTCGGCCACCTCGCGATGTGCGGTCAGGACGTCTCCGGCCACGACCGGCTTGAAGAACTCCCACGCGGCCTCACCGTGGAGCACGCGACGCAGATCCAGGCCGAGTGCCGAGGCCTCGTCGACGGTGCGGTGGTGCGCGACGGAAACCGCGAACGTCGGCGGTGCGGGCACTGCGGCGAAGCCCCGCTCGGCGGCCGACTGCGGATCCTCGTGGATGGGGGACGTGGCGAGGGTGGCGCGGGCGAACTCGCGGATCTTCCCGGCTTCGACGGGGAAGGTGACGGTGTCCAACACGCGTCCCTTCAACTCTTCGTGTGGCATCTGACTCCTGGGTTCGGGGTTTGGCGAAAAGCTCTGGCGCCGCGCTCAGCTCGCCGTCCAGCGAGGGGCGCGCTTCTCCTTGAAGGCCCGGGGGCCCTCCTGGGCGTCCTGGCTGCGGTAGACCGGATCCCAGATGCGATCGCCGATCTCCAGACCCTCCGTCCACCCGACCTCCGCCGTCGCGTAGACCATGGCCTTGCCGGCCCGCACCGACAACGGCGCGTTCGCCGCGATCTGCTCGCCCAGCTCTTGGGCAGCGGCCTGCAGCGACTCGCCCGGGACGACGCGATTGACGAGGCCGAGTTCGTAGGCGCGGGTGGCGGTGATGGGTGCGGCGGTCATCAGCAGCTCGAGGGCCACGCGCGGCGGGATCATCCAGGCGAGCGGCGCGGCCCACGGCGCGCCGCGCCCCCACCGTGCCTCAGTGATGCCGAGCTTGGCGTGCTCGGCAGCGATGCACAGGTCGCACATCTGCGCGAGGAGGAAACCGCCGCCCAAGGCGACGCCGTTGACGGCGGCGATGACGGGTTTGTCGACGGTGATGTTGCGGTTGAGATGGGCGATGAAGTCCGCGGGCGGCGGTCCGAGCGCGGTGTCGGCCATCTCCTTCAGGTCTCCACCGGCACTGAAGGCCTTCTCGCCCGCGCCCGTGAGCACGAGCACCCTCGCCTCGTCGTCCTGGGCGAAGCGAATGAACCCCTCCCGCAGTCCGCCTCGCACCGAGGCGCTCAGCGCGTTGTGCGCCCCCGGGCGGTTCAGGGTGAGCCACGCAACAGGGCCACGGCGCTCGTAGAGCACCTCGTTGGTCTCGGTCATCTCAGCGGTCCTCGGTTTCAGGGTCGGCGATCACCGCGACGACGGCGCCGGCGTCGACCTGCGCTCCTTCGTCGACGAGCAGTTGCGTGACGGCACCGGCAGCCGGCGCCACGATCTCGTGCTGCATCTTCATCGCCTCGATGACGAGCACGACGTCCCCGGCGACCACGACCTCGCCGACAGCGCACGCCAGGCGGATGACCTTCCCGGGAACAGGCGAGGTCAGTGACCCGGGGGCCTGTTCATCCTCCGCGCCGGGGAAGCGCGGCTGCGCGCGGAACAGCAGCTGTCCGGTCGGGAGGTTGACGTAGACGTCCTCACCGTAGATCGCAACGCGGAGCGTCATGCGACGACCGTCGACCTGCAGATCGACCCGGTCCTCACGCGCATCGTAGACCCGACAGCCGTCCAGACCGACGCCATCGACGGTGATCTCATCGGGGTCCAGTCGGTAGCCGACCGCGAAGTCCTGGTCGCCATGGCGCACGGTACGCCGTTGGAGGGTGGAACGGTTGTTGCGCCACCCCGACGGAAGCGAGCGTCCGTTCACCACGCCCGCGCGCTGGCACGCCTGCAACGCGAGCGCGGCGGCAGCAGCGGCGAGGCGCAGTTGTCCAGGGTCATCCACGAGCGCGCCCGTCAGCGACGCCGCGGCCGGCGCGTCCAGGAACTGCGTGTCGAACCGGCCCGCGACGAAGTCCGGGTGCTCGAGCAGATGGACGAGGAAATCGCGGTTCGTCGTCAGTCCGTGGATCTCCGCATCGCGCAGCGCGGCTGCGAGCGTCCGGATCGCCTGGGCGCGAGTGGCCGCGTGCGCGATCACCTTGGCGATCATCGGGTCGTAGTCCGCCGTCACGGCGTCGCCCGCGACCGGCCCGGGGTCGACCCGGATCCCGGGCAGCGCCGGGATGCGGAATCGCTCCAGCGTGCCCGTCGCGGGAAGGAACCCGGTCGCGGCGTCCTCCGCGTAGAGACGCACCTCGACCGCGTGTCCGGTGATCTGCGGCTCGCCGATGACCTCGCTGAGGTGGCTCCGCTCCGCGATCGCGATCTGGGCCGCGACGAGGTCCAGCCCGGTGATCGCCTCCGTGACGGGATGCTCGACCTGGAGCCGGGTGTTGATCTCCAGGAAGAAGATCTCGTCCGTCGCCTCCGCGTAGAGGAACTCCACCGTGCCGACTCCCCGATAGTGCAGCGCGTTGCCGGCGTCGACCGCCACCTGCGTGAACCGGTCTCGCAACCCGGGACTCATCACCATGCAGGGTGCTTCCTCGAGGACCTTCTGGTGGCGTCGCTGGATCGAGCATTCCCGTTCGAAGAGGTGACGCACATCGCCGTGGCAATCACCGATGATCTGCACCTCGATGTGCCGCGCCCGTTCGACGTACCGCTCCACGAACACGGTGTCGTCACCGAACGTGCTCAGCGCCTCGCTACGGGCACCGGCCAGCGCTGCCGCGAAGTCCTCGGCATGCCGGACGACCCGCATACCCTTCCCGCCGCCGCCCGCCGACGCCTTGATCATGAGCGGCAGGCCGAGCCGGTCCGGGATCGAGGCAGTCTCCTCCTCGGAGGCCCCGTCGAGCGTCATCGCCGGGGCCACCGGGACGCCGGCAGCGATCATCATCTCGCGTGCGCGTACCTTGGATCCCATCGCCTCGATGGTGGCCGGCGTCGGTCCCAGGAAGATGAGCCCGGCCTCCTCGCAGGCGCGGGCGAAGTCAGCGTTCTCGGCGAGGAACCCGTATCCGGGATGGACCGCATCCGCACCGGTGCACTGCGCCGCGCCGACGATCGCGTCGATCCGCAGATAGGATTCCGCCGCGCTCCGCCCCCCGAGGGCGAAGGCTTCGTCCGCCTCGTGGACGAACGGAGCGTCAGCGTCGACCTCGGAGAACACTGCCACGGTCCGGATACCCATCTCACGGCAGCTGCGCTGAATCCGCCGGGCGATCTCGCCGCGGTTGGCGATGAGGATCTTGCGGACCACCGTCTCGGTCCGATCTTCAGGGTCATGGCTCACGGGCGGAACACCCCGAAGCCCGCCGCGCCCTCGACGGGTGCCGAATGGCAGACCGACAGGGCCAGGCCGAGGACGGTTCGCGTGTCCCGCGGGTCGATGACCGCGTCGTCGTAGAGGCGACCGCTCATGATCGGCGCGAGGGACTCGGACTCGATCTGCTCCTCCACCGCGGCTGCCTGACGGCGGTCCTCCTCCGCGTCGAACGGGATGCCGCGCGCCTCCGCGCCGGCTCGCGCGACGATGCTGAGAACACCGGCGAGCTGGGCCGGACCCATCACGGCGCTCTTCGCGTTGGGCCAGCTGAACATGAAGCGCGGGTTGAACGCCCGCCCGCTCATGGCGTACACGCCGGCACCGTACGCGGCACCGAGCACGACCGTGATGTGCGGCACCGTGCTGTTGGAGACGGTGTGGATCATCTTGGCGCCGTCCTTGATGATGCCGCCCTGCTCGTACTCCTTGCCGACCATGAAACCGGTGGTGTTCTGGAGGAAGATCAGGGGGACGTCTATCTGGTTGGCCAGCTGGATGAACTGCGTCGCCTTGCGCGCCTCCTCCGAGAAGAGGATGCCGCGGTGGTTGGCGAGCACGCCGACGCGAAAGCCGTGGATGCTCGCCCACCCGGTCACCAGGTTCGCGCCGTAGCGCGGCTTGAACTCGTCGAAGCGCGACCCGTCGACCATCCGGGCCAGAACCTCGCGCGGGTCGAACGGCACCGTCAGGTCGGCGGGGGCGATCCCGAGCAGCTCCTGCGGGTCGTGGAGCGGCGGATCCGGAGACTCGACCGGCCCCGGCCCCTGCTTCTGGCGGTTGAGGTTGCGCACGATCTGGCGGCCCAGGCGCAGGCAGTCGACCTCGTCGCTCGCCATGTAGTCGGCGAGACCGGAGACTCGTGAGTGCATGTCGGCGCCGCCGAGGGACTCATCGTCGGAGATCTCGCCTGTCGCCATCTTCACCAGCGGCGGACCGCCGAGGAAGACCTTCGCCTGCCCTTTGACGAAGACGGTGTAGTCGCACATGCCGGGGAAGTAGGCGCCGCCAGCAGTCGCGTTGCCAAACACCAGCGCGATGGTGGGAATCGAGGCGCGCGACAACTTGGCCAGGTCGCGGTACATGGCGCCACCAGGGATCGCGACATCGAGCTGCGACGGCAGGTCCCCTCCACCGGATTCCACGAGATTGATCAGCGGCAGATGGTTCTCACGCGCGATGACCATCGTCCGCATGAGCTTCTTGAACGAGACGGGGTTCAGCGAGCCACCGCGAATCGTGGCATCGTGGGCGATGACCGCGCACTCGACGTCCTCCACATACCCGATGCCCGTCACCACGTTGCCGCCGACCGGGAACTCGGTTCCCCATCCGGCCAGCGGCGAGAGCTCAAGGAACGGGCTGTCCGGATCGAGGAGGAGCTCGAGCCGGTCACGCACGACGAGCTTGCCCCGCTCCACATGCCGCGCGACGTACCGCTCGCCCCCACCGGCGCGCACACCGGCGTGCGCCGCATCGAGCTCGGCGAGCCGCTCGAGCATCGCCGAACGGTTGCGGTGGAAGAGGTCCTCGCGACCGGTGATCTGCGTCGGCAACGCCGTGGCGGTCATCAGCATCAGGTGTCGACCGCCATGCGGGACAGCACGGCGCCCATCGACTTCCCGGTCTCGTCGAAGCGCAAGGTCCGCGTCGCGCCACCGCCGAGGGCGCCGTGCATGACGACCTCGAAAGCGTGCAGGTTCGGAAGGGCGTGGACGACCACCGGGCCGCTCACCAGCCCATCGAGGTGCTGGAGGATCCGCTCGGGAACGAGCGCGTCCTCGAGCAGCGCGTAGGCGTCGGCGTTGCGGGCCATCACCGCCACGTTGGACACGTCGCCCTTGTCGCCGGAGCGCAGGTACGCGAGATCATGCACGTGCATGGGACACCACCTCATCGGCGCGGAGGACGGCGACGCGGACGTCGACCTGGTCACGGGGCACCAGGGTCGGCCAGAGCGCGATCACCTTGCGCACCGGCGGCGGCAGGTTCACGGCCGTTCCCACCGGCCCGGCTGTGGCCAGGTGCACGATAGTCCGCCGGGCGAGCTCGGCCTCGGCGCGGGTATCGGTGCGGACCGCCACGCGCAGTTCGATCTCGTTGATGTCACGGTCACCGGTGGCCCCGGGGGCCGACGGGCCGGCCAGCGTATTGCGGCCGACGTGATCGAGCTGGATCTCCCGCACGTTCACGTTCAGGTACTCGAGCCGCCGGCGGACGAAGCGCTCGCACCACTCGGCCTTCTCGAACGCGTCAGGCCAGGGAAGCAGCACGCGGCCCTCGCCGATGAAGCCGTCCTCGTAGCCGATCTGGACCTTGAGCAGCTCCGGTGGCGGGCCCGCCGACATGCCCGCCACGAGCATCCGGTTTTTCTCGAGCTCGGTGACGGTGACGCCGGAGAGGTCGACGACGCCGTCCGGAAGCCGGTAGTCGCGCGGGTCGTGGACTTCGTAGAGCATCTGCTCCTTGATGGTCCACTCGTTGACGATGCCGCCGCTGCCCGGGAGCTTGGTGATCACGGCGCTGCCGTCGTCGGCCACCTCCGCCAGGGGATAGCCGATCCGCCACGGCTCCTCGGACTCCCGCCACTGCGATGTCATGCCGCCGCTCGAGGCGCCGCCGCACTCGAGCAGGTGGCCGACCGTCAGCGCCGCGCCGCGCTGGGCGTCGGTGCAGCTCTGCGGGGTCCAGCCGTAGTGGTGCATCAACGGCCCGGAATACAGCGCCGAGTCCGCGAGCCGCCCACCGACGACGACGTCGGCGCCGCCGCCGAGGGCCTCGATGACCCCATCGCATCCGAGGTAGGCGTGTGCCGCGACGATCTGGTCGGCGATCGAGTCGACGTCTTCCTCCCCCGTGTCCATGTTCGTGAAGCGCCAGCCAGACCGCCGGATGGCGTCAAGGCGCTCGGTCAGGTCGTCGCCCTCGATGACGCCGAGCCGCAGCTCGGCGTCGCCCTGCTCGCAGGCAACCCCGGCGATCGCCCGGGCGGCGGCCTGCGGGTTGGCGCCCCCGGCGTTGGTCACGATCGTGACGCCGTTGCGGCGGGCCGGCGGCAGGCACTGGGCGAAGATCCCGGCAGTGTCGGGGATATGGCCCTTCTCCGGGTTCCGCAGGCGTGCCCGCTGAAGCGCAGCCACGCTGAGCTCCGCGAGCAGGTCGAAGCCCATCGCGTCCAGCTCGCCGTGCTCGAGCAGCTCGAGCGCGGGATCGACCATGTCTCCCCAGTAGCCGGTGCCGGCGCCGAGCCGGCATGGATTGGTCGCCGTGCTGCTCATGTCAGTTCGGTTCCCGTCCGACGATGGAGATGAACGACACGCAGGCTCCCGGCTGCCCGCCGAGGTTCTGCGTGAGGCCGAGCCGCGGGTTCTCGAGCTGGCGCTCACCGGCCTCCCCCCGGAGCTGCAGCCACATCTCGAACAGCATCCGCAGGCCGCTGGCCCCGATCGGATGCCCGAACGACTTCAGACCTCCGTCGGGGTTGACGGGCAGACGCCCGTCCAGGTCGAAGTGCCCGTCGAGGACGTCTTGCCAGCCGGCCCCCCGTTCGGAGAAGCCGAGATCCTCCATCAGCACGAGCTCAGTCGGCGTGAAGCAGTCATGGACCTCGGCCATCGAGATCTGCGTGCGCGGATCCGTCACGCCCGCCTGGGCGTACGCATCTTTGGCGCACGCCACCACCTCCGTGAACGACGTGAAATCGTAACGCGGGTCCTGGGAGCCCTGCCCCGGTCCGGCGATCAGCGACAGCGCCTTGACGTAGATCGGGTTGTCGGAGTACCGGTGCGCGTCCTCCGCGCGGACGATCAGCGCCGCGGCCGCGCCGTCGGCGACGCCCGAGCAGTCGAAGATACCCAGCGGCCCCGCCACCAGCGGCGAACAGGCGATCGTCTCCTCCGAAACCACCTTGCGGAACTGCGCGCGCTCGTTCTTGGCCCCGTTCGCGTGGTTCTTGTAGGCGATCCGCGTCATCACGCGCTTCATGACGTCCTCGTCGACGCCGTACGCCTGGGAATACGCCGGAACCAGCAACGAGAACAGCGCCGGCGCCGTCAGGTCGCTCTCGGTGCCGTCCCCGGGGAGCGCCGGCAGCACGAGCCCGGAGAAACCCGAGTCCTTCAGCTTCTCGGCCCCGACGGCCATCACGCAGTCGTAGGCGCCGGACGCCACCGCGTAGCAGGCGTTGCGGAACGCCTCCGATCCGGTGGCGCAGAAGTTCTCCACCCGGGTGACCGGCTTGTGGTCGATCTTGAGCGGACGCGAGAGCGTCATGCCCGAGGAGCCAGAGCCCATCGTCCCGAGCCAGTAGGCGTCGACCGATTCGCGGGTGAAGTCGGGGACCGAACCCACGCACTCCTGCACGGCGTCGACCATCAGGTCGTCGACCGAACTGTCCCAGTGCTCGCCGAAGGGCGTGCAGCCCATGCCGACGATCGCCACGCGGTCGCAGATCCCGTTACTGGCCATGAGCCGCCTCCGTCGCTCCGGTAGCGGCCACGTCCAGCGGACGCGCCTTCCAGAAGTAGTTGTGAATGCCGCCGGCAGTGAAGAGCCGGCGGAAGGTGAGGTCCATGCGGTCGCCGAGCGCGACGGATCCGAACGCCGCATCTGCCACCTGGCAAGCGAAGCGTCCGCCGCCGTCGAAGTCCAGGACCACGTTGGTGACCGGCGGCGCCAGTGAGTAGGCCAGGCGGTCGACCGTCAGGTTCGCGACGGTCGCAGGCCGGTCGGCCATCCGCACGTCCTCCATCGCGTCGACGACCCCGCATCCGGTGCAGACCCGCTGCGGTGGAAGGTGGACGTGGTCGCAGGCAGTGCAGCGCGAGCCGACGAAGCCGAACTTCCAGCTCGCGTTGCGGGCGACCGGCGGCCCCGCGGGTGGGGTCGGCTCCGGCCGCCGGGGCGGCTCTCGGTCGAGCCGGCCTCGCCAGGTCAGATAGGCCGGGTACGGCACCGGCTCGCCCCCGGCCAGCGCAACCGCGAGCTTGCCGCGGTTCGGCGCCTGAAGGGCACCCGGCAGCACCCGGAGCACGAGCGCGTCGCAGCCGTCCGAGATCTGCACGGCCAGGATCGTGTCACCAGGCGCGGCGCGATCCAGCGCCGCGATCAGCTGCAGGCCGATGTCGGCGGTCCCGGCGTGCCCGCCGGCGAGCACCGGACCATCGACGATCGCCTCCTTCGCAAACCCCCGGCGTACCTGGGCGGCCGCCCGCGTGTGCGGGCTGGACACGACGACGTGCTCGGGAGCGCCCGTGATACCCGCCTCGCCGAGGACCGCCGCGGTGGCCTTGGTGGCCGCCGCAGTCAGAAAGCCGACGGCAAAGCGCTCCTCCCAGGTGTGGCTGCTGCTCTCCCCCGGGAGTCGCCACCGGTCGTGTACCTCACCCGAGATGCTCACGGTCGCCAGGATCTCGGCGATCGCCTGCTCGTCGGACGCGTGGCCAAACGCGAGAGCCACGGCCGCATCGGCGCCGTCGCGCTCGTCGGCGGAGCCCGGGCGCCCGCCGCGGACATCCGCGAAGACCGCCAGTCCGTGATCCAAGGCCGCGGCCCGCAGCGCCGCCGTGGCCGAACGCACGGCGCCGCCGGTGTCGGCGGCCAGGCACCGCTCCCCGAGCCCCAGCGCAGCGTGGACGATCGCGGCGTTGGACTTGTCGACGTAGGCTGGTGCCGTGGTGGCGAAGTACAGCGCGCCGAGATCACGGGACCCCCCGAGCGTCGCCCGCGCTGCCTCGACTGCCATCGAGGTGGAGTCCTCGTCGTAGGAGGCGACGAGACGTGCTCCGCGGCCGGGTGGGGTGCCCAGGGTCGCGGCGATGTCGCTTCGCTTCAGGCGGTAGCGCGGCACGTAGGCGCCATATCCGACAATCGCGGTGGTACTCATAGTTCCGTGTCCTCTTCGTGGGGTATCTCGACGCTGAGCGCAGCGTGAACGCAGACCCCGTCGGGGCCACTGACCTGCGCGTCGACGTCGACGACGTCGTGCTCGTCGGCTGCCCGCCGGTCGCGGACCCAGCCGGTGACCACGGCGTCTTGGCCGGCGCACAGCGAGCCGGAGATCCGGATGTCGCGGCTGCGGATGAACGCGCCGGGACCCGCCCAGTCGGTGATCAGGCGGTCCACAAGGCCCTGGAAGAAGAGCGTGGAGACGTAGATGGTCGGCTGGCCCTGCGCGCGAGCGTAGCCCGGATCATGGTGGCCCGGGAACCAGTCCCACGTGGCGGCGGCGTTCTGGCACACCCGCCGATGGTCGACGTGAAGGCGCACCGGCGGCAGGATTTCCGCGCCCGCGGGGCCGGTCGCCGCGGGGTCCGGCGCCGCGGGCTCACCGCCCGCTCCCCCGACGGCGTCGAACCGCAGCAGGACGTGTTCGGTGACGGTCGCCAGATGCTCATGTTGGTCGAAGTAGGACGTCCGCGTCCGGACGACGTGCCCGGGTCCGAGCCGTGTCTGCTTCAGCCCGCTGACGTCGACGATCTGTTCCTCGTGTGAGACCAGGTCCCCGACGGCCAACAACCGGTGGAACGCCGTCTGACAGGCCACGTTGATCAATGACCGCCCGCCGGACCGCCCGATCCACGCCCGCCCCGCGGCCTCGGAGCCGACTGCGATGTCCCTGCCGTCCAGCACTGCTGCCGAGCTCACGAATGAGCCCGGCCCACTGCACCGTCGGCGCCGGCCGGCAGCCTGCGGTTGTGACCATGCCGCGGCACGGTCAGCCTCCGACGGTGAGCCCGAGATCGGGGAAGGGCGCCGGCCCAGCCTCGGAGCCCAGGCTGTCGCCCAGGAACGCCTCGAGCTCTTCCGTCGACGGGGTCTGATCGAAGTGCACCTCAGCGGCCACGGAGTAGGGGGCGATGACCTGCGCCACGCCGCCACCGCACACGAAGACCTGACCGCTGTAGCGCGCGCCCTGTGGGCCGGCGAGGACCGCCACCAGGGGGGCGACGTTGGCGGGGCTCCAGACATCGGCGCCGTTCGGGCCGGTCGGCAGCTGCCCGAAGGTCCCTTCGGTCATGCGGGTCCGTGCCCGCGGCGCGATCGCGTTCGAGGTGACGCCGTAGCGCTGCATCTCACGAGCGACCGTCACCGCGAATGAGGCGATGCCCGCCTTGGCCGCCGCGTAGTTGGCCTGGCCGACGTTGCCGTACAACCCCGCCTCCGAACTCATGCATACGATGCGGCCGTCGACCGGGGCGCCGGTCTGCTTGGCCACCGCGCGCCAGTTGGCGCACGCGGCGCGGGTGACGAGGAAGTGACCGCGCAGATGGACCTGGAGGACCGCGTCCCAATCGGCCTCCTCCATCGAGAAGATCATCCGGTCGCGGAGGATCCCCGCGTTGTTCACCACGATGTCCAGATGGCCGAACTCGTCCAGCGCCCGCTGGACCATCGCCTGCGCGTCGGCCGCGTCCGAGACGCTGCCGCCGTCCGCGACGGCGACACCGCCGGCAGCGCGAATCTGCTCGCAGACCTCCCCCGCCGGCGTGGCATCCGCGCCTTCGCCGCGCCAGTCACCGCCGATGTCGTTGACGATGACGCTCGCTCCGCGAGCCGCCAGCAACTGCGCGATCTCGCTGCCGATGCCGCGCCCTGCGCCCGTGACCAGGGCCACCCGTCCGTCAAGCTCCATCTCCATCCTCCCTGCCGATCGCGCGTGGCGACCGGCGCCTTTGAACGCCGTTCCCGGACGCTAGCCGCCGTCCGAGGCCCCAGACAACCGAGCAAAGGGGGCATAAGTCTCCCCCCTTCCAGAGAGGTCCCGAGAGACCCGATGAGGACGCGCCCGACATCCTCGCGCCGTAGGCCGGCAGACGGATCAGCGGGGACGCGAGACGGTGTGATGAGGACCGGTCCCACGATGGTGGTCAGCGACGCCGACGTCGCGGCAAGCGCGGACCCAACCCGGCGGGGACACCATGGGCGACACAGGACCCGCATCTGTTCGTCGCGATCACCAGCCACGCCTCACACGGCGGCACCGATGGTTTCCGCGGGGGCGTCGCGGCGCGTGCCTGGGGGGTCGAACCGGTAGTCCCCGAGGTCGTAGCGGGCGCTGCGCCAGGCGGCTTCCAGCGTGCTGGCGGGCCGGAACGGGGCGTCGCCGTTGACGTCGAAGTAATAGCTGTTGGCGGTCCCGCAGCTTCCCTGGAAGAAGACCTGCCGATCACGCCGGCCGAGGACTTCGGCGAAGAAGCGGTCGTTGGCTTCGCGGGTCACCTCGACCCGGCTGGCGCCCTGCCGCCGCGCGTGCTTGAGGCAGCGGACGATGTGGCGCATCTGGTTCTCGATAAGCGTGAAGTACGACGCACCGTTGTACGCGTAGGGGCCCAGGATCGTGAAGTAGTTGGGAAAACCGGGGACGCTGACGCCCTGATAGGCCTGGAAGCGATTCTCGGCCCAGAACTCATCGAGGTCCGCGCCGTCTGCGCCCGTGACCGGGAAGGGGGGCATGTTGCCCGCTTCGAAGACCTTGAAGCCCGTGGCGAGGACGAGCACGTCGACCGGGTGCTCGACTCCGTCGCTCGTCTGCACCCCCTCGGGAGTGACCCGGGCGATGGGGGTGGTTTCAAGGGCGACGTTCTCACGGTTGTACGTCGCCAGGTACTCGTTGTGGAAGCTTGGCCGCTTGCATCCGAGGCTGTAGCTCGGTGTGAGCTTCGCTCGGACCTCAGGGTCCTGAACCTGCCGGCGCAGTTGTCGGCGCCCCAGCCGCTCGCCGTGCGAGGCGACCGGGACCAGGTCGGGGTAGTGCGCGGCGATCGGAAAGGTGAGCTCGACCAGGGTCTGGCTCACCGCGCGGAGCGCCCGGCGCGTGCCGGGAACCCATCGCATCGCTGCGCGCAGCGGACCGGCCAGCGGCAGATCCAGTTTGGGCAGGCACCAGATCGGCGTGCGCTGGAAGACGGTCAGCGCTGCAACCTCCGGGGCGATCGCCGGGATCAGCTGCACCGCTGAGGCACCGGTCCCGATCACGGCCACGCGCTTGCCGCGCAGGTCCACGGCGTGGTCCCATCGGGAGGTGTGCATCGTCGTGCCGGCGAAGTCCTCGAGCCCGTCGATCTCCGGTGGCTTGGGCTGCGTCAGCACACCGGTGGCACCGACGACGTGCCGGGCGGTGATCGTGTCCCCACCGGCGGTGCTGAGACTCCACACGTGGCGAACGTCGTCGAATGCCGCGCCGGTCACGCGAGTGTTCAGCCGGATCCGCGGGCGCAGCCCGTAGCGGTCGACCAGAGACTCCGCGTATGCCTTGAGCTCCCGGCCCGGGGCGTAGACGCGCGACCAGTCCGAGCGCTGCTCGTAGGAGAACTGATAGCTGAAGGACGGGATATCGACGGCGACGCCCGGGTAGGTATTCCAATGCCAGGCGCCGCCGACACCGCTGCCCTCTTCGATCACGACGAAATCATTCATGTGCGCCCGGGTGAGCGCGATGGCCGCGCCGATGCCGGAGAAGCCGCCGCCGATGATGACGACCTCGTGGTCAGGAGCCGGTGCGGATGAGGCTGTTTCGAGCATGCGAGGTCCTGTCGGTTCGAGATGCAGTGCGTGATCAGGTGTGTCGACGAATCAGAGGGTGGTGCGCGCGGCCGCGAGCAGCGGGCCACCGCCGAGCGGGGTCCGCCGGCACCGCAGCGGCGCGCCCGTCAGCGCAAAGCACCCACCTCGTCGGCAGAGTGGTCGTCGCTGCGTCGCCGCTCCGCCGCCGACCGGGGGATGTTCGCGCAAGCCTTGCCCAGTAGCCGCTGGAACGGCATGTTCACCCAGTAGATCGGGAAGGCGCGGCGCGGCTTGACCACCGCCGCCTTGTCCTGCTCGATCCCCCGGACGATCGCCTCAGCCGCGTCCTGCGACGAGACCAGCGGGCTCACCCCGAGCCGTTGCAGCCGGCCGAGGACGTCGCGGACCCCGGCAACCTGGGGGTCGGCCATGCCGTGGCTGAGCAACGGCGTGTCGATCGTGCCGAAGTAGACCGTCGTCACGCCGATGTCGTAGGGCTTCAGCTCGATCCGCAGCGTCTCGTTGAGCGCCGCGACTCCAGCCTTGGTCGCGTTGTAGTGGCCGAGCAGAGGCGCCCAGATGCGCGCGGCCAGCGAGGCCACGGTCACTACGTGCCCGCCCGTGCGCTTCAGCTGCGGGAGCGTCGCCTGGACCATGCGGAACGGGCCGGTGAGGTTGACGTCCAGCGTGCGCTGCCAGACCTCCTCGTCCAGGTGCTCGATCAGATGGCCCTCGCCGATCCCCGCGTTGTTGACGAGGATCGCGATGTCACCGAGCTGCTCAGCCACCTGGGCGACCGCGGCCTGGATCGACTCATTGTCGGTGACGTCGAGATGGACGGCCATCCCGGGGACGGCGAGCGATGCAGCCACGCGCTGCGCCTTCTCAAGCTGCACGTCCGCCACCACCACCCGGCCGCCGCGGCGCGCCAGTGCTTCGGCCGTCGCCTGCCCGATGCCCTGCGCACCACCGGTGACCAGGCAGACGCGATCACGAATATCCATGGGATCCTCCTTGGGAGACTGTACGAGCACCGGCCGCCGGGATCGTCGATCCCGCGTCCCGGATGAGCCGCGCCACGTACATGGCGAGCATGAGGGCAACGAGTCCGACCGCGATGATGATCACGTAAGCCGTTGGCCTGGCCCACGAGGGCGGGTTTCCTGGTGCCGCCTCATCCACGAGATGCACGCGCATCACCTTCGGGGCGGTCAACAGCGGGCCGTTCTCACGCACGTAGACGCGCTCGCGGAACGCCCAGACCTTGTTGTCGAGGAAGAACCTCGGGGTCGTCCACCAGCTTCCCTCCTTCGGCCAGCTGAAGGTCGCCGTCTCGTAGCTCCGAGGCCCGGTCCTCCGCAACGGGATGTAGAGGCGCTTTCCCCCGCGGAGCGTGTAGATGTCCGGAGCCCGGCTTGCGTGCGCGAGAAACGGGGCAGGGTCTGACGTCTGCCTGATCTTCTCCGTGAAGGGAAGTTTGGGCGTCACCTGCTGCACGTCGCGGAACGCATCCACGCGGATCTTCACCGGGTCCCCGATGCGCGGGTTTCCGGGAATGACGGTCATGTTGACATCCACGAGGATGCGCGCGCCGGCAGTACTGGGAACGAAGAAGCCCGCTCCGATCACCGCGCTCAGCGCGAGGGCAAGCGTACGACCGCGCACGATCATCGTCCCACCCCCGCGACGGCAGCGGGACGCTCTGCGACGCCGTCGGCGACAGGCTCGACCAGGTCGTCCGAGGGACGCAGCATCCGGCCGGTCCGCACGCCGACGTACCCGGCGAGCGCCCCGAGAGCCACCACGGCGATCCACACGCCGGGAGTCGAGAGCGTGCCGGTCCAAACGGGCTGGCTGCGGAAGGTCTGCTGCACTGCCTCGCTGCCCACGACGAGCGCCGGGAAGGCGCCTAGCGCGATCGCCAGCGGCCGACCACGCAGGCGGCCGCCCGTCGCGATGAAGAACCCGTCGAGGATCAGAGCGGGAATCACGAGCACGACGAAGTCGGCGTGCGGGACGTTGACGAGATCGTTGATGCCCACGAAGGCGAGCCGCGCGATCGTGACGAGCCCCATGACGATCGTCGTGCTCCACCGGCGCCCGATGAGCGTCAGCGCGAGAAACGCCGGGAAGGCCGCGAGGATGGCCATGAGCGGCGCACCCAGCCGGAGATCCCACTGCGGGATGTCGAAGTCGTACTCGGCCAGCGTCCCCATGCTGACGAGCGTCATCGAACCCATCGCCACGCAGGCCAGGAGCTCTCCGCGCGATATGGAGCGCAGTGGCCGCAGCACCGACAAGCGGCGACTGCGGTCGTGGATGTTGGCCTCACCGGCGATGATCGCGGTGATCGCAAAGAGGGCAGCGGCGGCGCTGATGATGATCAGCAGGTGCGGCGGGCTCCACAGCGTGACGTCGAGACCGAAGGTGCGATGCCACAGTTCGTCGAGGCCGAACGCGGCCTGAGGGGTGGCCATCATCGCCAGGGCGATCACGAGGATCGGCGAGTACGGCAAGCCCCGCCACATCCGCATCGGCGTGGACACTGGGCGCCCCTCGATCGCCGCGGCCGACGACATCGCCGTGAACAGGGAGAGGATCACAGCGACGAGTCCGAGCCCCGTGAGGATGAAGACATGTGGAGGCGAAAGCAGCGTGTCGCGTCCCCTCAGGATATGCCAGCCGATGTCCCAGTACCCGCCGGCGAACGCGATATACACCACCGCCACCATCACCAAGGTCAGCGGCCACTGGTGGATCAGACCCACCTGCTGCGGGAGCAACGGCCTCAGCCGCTCCTCGTAGAACTGCGTCCCGCGTGCGGGACCCGCAGCGCGCGGGTCCCGCGTCGTCATCGCCATCTCGTGTCCTTTCGTCGTAGGACGACTTGCTGCCGTCCTCACCGAACATTTAGGTGCTCACAAGACCCCTGCGGTCTCGGCAACAAAGATACACAAATCAACTGTCCGTAACAAGGACCGGCTGTCGACGCGCGCCCCCAGCGCCAGTGCCCGAAGCCGAGGTTGGTCGGTCAATCGGACCCGCCCTCAGTCCCCCCGGGCCCGGCGCCGGACACCGCCGACGGGGCCTCCTGTTCCAGGCGACGTCCCCCGACCTGGGAGAGGATCTTGAGGAACACGATCAACGCGAAGATGGGCACGGCGAAGAGTGCTGCACCCAGCCAGCCCGCGGCGTGCGCCATCGGCAGCACCACCGCTGCGCCGTGCGCGTTGATCGTCGCGGTTTGCGGCAGCAGGAGTCGACCAAGCATCGCAACAATGTAACAGCGAGCAACGCTGCGTAACTCGCCCTCCTCCGCACGCCCCCCCACGCGGCCGCGGCGGCGTCAGTGCCTCATCGGCCCGCGCGAGGGCGGCGTTTCGCGGCACCCTCGGGTGGAGTGCCGATCAATGCCGGGGCAACGTACCGGCGCGCGAAGCGCCGAATATCGTCGGGGCGATCCAGAGGGACCACACTCGTCGGCGTGAGGATGAACGAGAGCACGAGGCGCACGATGATCTCGCCCGTGGCCTCCACGTCGAGCGGCGGAAGACGACCGGCGCGCACCTCGACGCCGAGGCGTTCGGCGACGAGACGGGAGGCGGCGGCGATCACCGGCCCCCCAAGCGTCGTGAGATGCGGGACGACCGATTCGGGTTCGGTGGTGACCAGCCGGTTGAAGAGCAGGTGTGCGCGCAGGAACTCGAGCGCGAACACGAAGCTCTCAGCAGCACGTTCCTCGAAGGTGTCACGCTGCCCGACGGCCACGTCGAGCGCCTCGAAAAAGCGACGTGCCTCGCGGAGGATCACGGCCTCCGTCAACGAATCCTTCCCGGCAAACCGCCGGTAGATCGTCACCCGCGAGACGCCCGCTGCCCGCGCAACGTCGTCCATCGTCGTCCGTCGAAACCCGAAACCCTCGAAAGTCTTGAGAGCGGCGTCGAGGATGCGCTCGACGCCCTCGTCCGGCTCCCCCACGGCGTCAAGCACACGAATCAGCACCCTCCGAGAGTACCGCCACGGGAAGCGGCCCGGCCTCTTCCTGCGGTTCGGGAAGCGACGAGCGGGCATGATGCGTGGCCTCGGACTGGCCGACCACGAGGGCCGAGCTGTGCCGCGAGCACGACATCGCCGACAGCCTCCTTCGCAAGGGGCGGAGCAGTTCCTCGCCACGGGCGCCGAGCGGTTGTCGAGCGCACCGAGGCCGACGAGCTCCGCCAGCGGGTGGCGAAGCTCGAGCGCGCGCTGGGGCGCATGACACTGGAGGTCGAGGTCGCGTGGGAACTCTTGCGGGGATGGGAGTGAGCATGCGCGTCGCCCCTTCCCGAACGTGACTCCCGTTGGCAACGCTCGTTCACTCGTGCTTCACCCGCGCACGCGCCTTGGTAGCGTCCGCCGGGAAACTGCAACGGAGCGGAGAAAACGATGTCTGAGCGAGTAGCCCTGGTCACCGGTGGAGCGCGGGGAATCGGCCGGGCGATCGCCCAGGCCCTGGCTGCAGACGACCGGGCGGTCGCCGTCGCCGACCTGTTGGAGGACGGTGCAGCCGAGACGGTCAAGCTCATCGAGGCTGACGGCGGGCGGGCCGTTGCCGTTTCACTGGACGTGACCTCGGCGGCATCCGTCGCGACGGCATTCGCCCGCGTGACCGCAGAACTCGGGCCGGTCGACGTCCTCGTCAACTGCGCCGGATGGGATGTCCTGATGCCGTTCGTCGAGACCGACGAGGAGTTCTGGCAGAAAGTCATCGAGATCAACTACAAGGGCGTCCTCCGCACGACGCACGCCGCGCTCCCGGGGATGATGGAACGGGGCTTCGGCCGGATCGTGAACATCGGCTCCGACGCCGGCCGCGTCGGATCTTCACTTGAGGCTGTTTACGCGGGGACCAAGGGCGGCGTGATCGCCTTCACGAAGACGATCGCCCGAGAGGCAGCCCGCAAGGGCGTCACCGCCAACACGGTGTGTCCGGGCCCTACCGACACACCGCTGCTCGGTGCGATCGTCGACGCCGCCGAGGACGCCGACAAGGTCATTGGCGCGATGACCCGCGCGGTGCCGATGAAACGCCTTGGACAGCCGGAAGAAGTCGCCGCCGCCGTTGCGTTCCTGGCGGGCGAGTCTGCCGGCTTCATCAGCGGGCAGACCTTGTCCGTCAGCGGCGGCCTCACCATGGCCTGATATGGGGATCCGGTTGTCGAGTGGGCGTGTGGTGTCGCCGGCCGCCGGCGGTCGGTTTGCGTGGTGTGTGGGCCGGGTTCTCGGGGCGGGCCGCCGCTGCGCGACGACTGATCTGCCTGATATTCGCGGGCTGGGTACCGCTGGACCGTTGTTCGTCGCTGGCTGACCCGTCTGATGATCGAGCGCGCCCCGCGTGCGGGGTGCTCACAGGCCAGTGGTCAGCCATGTTGCGCGACGGGGCGGCCGGCCCCGACAGCCCGGCCGGGCTGTTTGGAGTTCCCCCGGTTTCGTGGACATCTGATGGCTGAGGTTGCTCAGCCCGAGAGGATGTCTGCATATGCCCAAGGTCCCGCCGTACTCGTTGGAATTCCGCCTGGAGGCCGTTCGGCTCCTGCGGTCCAGCGGCCGCACCGTCCCGCAGCTGGCGAAGGAGCTCGGAGTCTCGGAAGGGTCGCTGCGCAGCTGGCGCGAGCAGCTTGACGCTGACGAAGGTCGCTCGGAGGGCCTGAGCACCAGCGAGCGCGAGGAGCTGCGGCGCCTGCGCAAGGAGAACCGGATCCTCGCGGAGGAGCGTGAGATCCTAAAAAAAGCAGCGGCCTTCTTCGTGGCAGAGAACAAGAACCGGTGATCGCCTTCCGGTTCGTTCTGGCGAACAAGGCCTGCCACTCGATCAGCCTGATGTGCCGTGTGCTCGCGGTCTCGCGCTCGGGCTATCACGCCTGGATCGTTCGGCCGCCGTCGGCCCGGGCCGTCGCTGACGCGGCGCTCACCGACCAGATCTCGGTCATCCACACGGACGCGCTGAAGACCTATGGCTCCCCGCGGATCCATGCCGAGCTGCGGCTGCAGCACGACGTTCTGGTCGGCCGCAAACGCGTGGAGCGGCTGATGCGCAACGCCGGCCTCTCGGGCCTGCACAAACGACGGCGCGGACGCACCACGATCCGCGTGCAGGGCGTGCGGACCGCACCCGATCTGGTGGAGCGCGACTTCAACCCGACCCGGATCAACCAGCTGTGGGTCGCCGACATCACCTACATCCGCACGTGGGAAGGGTGGCTCTACCTGGCGTCGGTGATGGACTGCTACAGCCGCCGGATCGTCGGCTGGGCGATGGCCGATCACATGCGCGCCGAGCTCGTCATCGACGCGCTGGAGATGGCCGTCGCCAGGCGCCGGCCCGACGGGCGGCCGATACATCACAGCGACCAGGGCGGGCAATACACGTCTCTGATCTTCACCCAGCGCTGCCGCAGCGTGGACATCGACATCTCGATGGGATCCAAGGGCGACTGCTACGACAACGCCGCGATGGAGAGCTTCCACGCGAGCCTGAAGAAGGACCTCATCCACCGCCGCTCGTGGCCGACCAAGACCGAGGCGCGAACAGCGGTGTTCGGCTACATCGAGACGTTCTACAACCGCCGCCGACGCCACTCCCGCCTCGGGATGCTCAGCCCCGTGGACTACGAGAACACCCCTCTACGCGATACGGGAACGGCTTTCTCCCCCTCCCCCGACCAGACCCTGTTGACTACAACAACGGCCGCTCACGCGGCCTAACCCCGACCTGTCCACCAGACCGGGGGACTTCCAGAGTGCCGCTGCGCAAGCATCAGCCGCGACTGTGAGCCGCGCCTGACGGGACGCGCATGCACGTGGTCCATCGCGTGTTCGGGACAGGGTCATGGAGGAGTTCCCCGAGCGAACTCAGCTAAGCCTCGATCCACCGTTCGCCTTGATGTGGGCCGCGTCAGCGGCCGAGTGGGTCAGCTCGGGGTGGCGGCGCGGGTGATCGAGCGCGCTGAGGGATTCGCAGTGCGGGTGGGGCCAGTTGAGGCCGTCGCGGTGGCGTGAGTTTGGGTGGTCGCGGGCAGGCCGAGGCCAGCGGTCCTGCGGCTGAACGTCGGGAGCCCCTGGTGTCAGGCGGGTGGCGGCAGCGCCCGGATCAGGTCTAGGGCGGTGAGGAAGTCCTGTCGCCAGGGCCAGCGGGCGGGCATCCGCAGCAGCGTGCGGCGGCCGCTGCGGGCGAGTCGTCCGGGGACCTGAAGCAGCCGCCGGCGGAGGGTCCGCGCGGTGCGGGTGGTGGCGTCCGGGAGGGCGATCTTCTGGGTCCAGCGCAGCAGGTTGTGCGCGAGCGCGGCGATCACGGTCCAGGCGGCGTTGGCGTGGTACTTGCCCGAGGGGAAGTGCGCGAGCGCCTGATCTTTGAGGTCGCGGATCGCGAGCTCAACGACGGCGTGCTGGCGATGCTCAGCCTCGACAATCTGGAGGTCGTCGGTGCGGTTGGTCGCGAACGGGTAGTGCTCCCAACTCGGGAGCAGCTCGCCTTGCTGGGAGAGCGTCCTGACTCGGCGGATGATCATGCGGAAGTCGCCGATCGTGGTCTCGGCGATCTGCGCGACAGAGGTCTTGGGGTAGTCCTCCAAGGTCACCCAGGCGTCCTCGTCGATCGCGTCGACGAGCGCGCGAACGTGAGGCTGCATGCGGATCCCGATCGAGAACTGCCAGCCGGCCCGGTCAAGCCGCACGAACGTCTTCTTCGCCCAGAACCCCGAGTCGGTGCGCAGCAGCTTCGGGCCTGTGGCGCCGGCGCGATCAACGCGGGCGATGAGCTCCTCGCAGAAGCGGAGCATGCCGCGGGAGGTGTTCGCCGAGCCCTTCCGCAGCCGGATGTGGAGGACCTCACCGGTGTCCGCGCGGGTCGCGAGCAGTGGGTGGTAGCCGAGCTTTCGGGTGTAGCCGTAGCCCGCGCCCTGCTTCTTGTAGCCGTGGACCTCGCCGACAAACGAATCAACGTCGATCACCAGCCGCTCGTCGCCCGGGCCGGCGCCCGCGGCCCACGCGCGTTCAAGCGCGAGGCCAAGCACGCGGTCTAGCTGCCTGACGTGCCCGAACGTGAACGCCCGCAGGAACGTGCCGAGCGTTGACGGCGCCGCAACGCGATGCCCGAGTACCGCGCCGGTCTGTCCTGAGCGCAGCAGATCGCAGTCGTCGATGCAGTCCGCACCGAGGACCATCGCCGAGCACATCGTCATGACCTTGCGGCCCGGATTCGCCGCGCCAGGACGGTCGCCGAGATCCACGCACTCTTCGATGAGTTGCTCAAGCCCGAGGCGCTGCGCGAGGAGCGCGGGGAGCATCACCCCAGCGTTCGCGACCGCCCGCGCATCATCGAACACCACGACCGCCGACTCGTTCACCATGAGGGTGACCTCCTGAGCAGAGCCGCGGTCGCCGCGAACGACCGCTTTCAAGCCCTGCTTGGGAGGTCACTCCACTTCAGACCCCGGATGGATCGGTGGATCGAGGCTAAGAAGCTGTTTCGGAATGAAGGGTTATGTCTCCTGATCTGGAATCTGTCGGCGGTGTCGTTGAGGATTGGAGGTCGTGGAGGTGCCCTCTCGCTTTGAAGTCAGCGATGAGCTGTGGGCGGAGATCGAGCCGTTGATCCCCGTCCGCGTGCGTCGCCGTCGTCACCCGGGCCGCAAGGCGATCGATGACCGGCTGGTCCTCAACGGCATCCTGCACGTGCTGCACACCGGCATCGCGTGGACGGATCTGCCGCGCGAGTATGGCTACGGCTCCGGGGTCACGTGCTGGCGACGACTTCGCGATTGGCAGCAGGCCGGCGTCTGGGAGGCGCTGCACCAGAAGCTGCTGGTCAAGCTCAACGCCGCGGGCGTGATCGACTGGTCTCGCGCCTCCGTTGACGGCTCTCATGTGCGTGCGCTTTTGGGGGGCTCCACACCGGGCCATCCCCAGTAGATCGCGGGCGCAACGGCTCAAAGCACCACCTCCTGGTCGACGCCGGCGGGATCCCCCTGGCCGTCTCGCTGACCGGCGGCAACCGCAACGACGTCACTCAGCTGATCCCGCTGCTTGAGGATCTGCACGCCCGTCCGGTCGCCGGCAAGGTCGGCCGACCACGCCAAAAGCCCGACGTCGTGCTCGCCGACCGAGGCTATGACCACGACAAGCACCGCCGTCTGGTCCGGGCCCGCGGAATCACCCCCGTGATCGCCCGCCGCGGCGTCGCACACGGCTCCGGCCTCGGTCGTCAGCGCTGGGTCGTCGAACGCGGCTTCGCGCACCTGCACAACTTCCGCCGGCTGAGGATCCGCTACGAACGCCAGCCCGAGATCCACGAGGCGTTCCTCAAGCTCGCTTGCGCGATCCTCTGCTTCAGGCGCCTGCCGTCATTTTGAAAGACCTTCTAAGGCCACCGGTGGTGTTCGCCCCGACAGGGAGCGGAGCATTTCCGGAGGACCGCGTGTGGGCTCTGCTGGGCCTGGGCTTTATCGCGAGCTACATGGCCGACAGCATGTCGCTCCTAGAGGTCGCCGAGGGCGATACCCGCACCAGCGCAGGAGCCACGCTCCTCTACCTGTCGGGTGTGGCGCTGCTGGCGATGGCCGCTTGGCAGCCGGTGTCGCCCCGCGAGGCTCCGGGACAGGATCGGTGGTCGGTGCTCCTCGGGCCGAGCGCGTTCATCTCGACGTCGATCGGGTTGCTGCTCTACGACCACTTCTCACCGCTCACGCTGTCGGCGGTGCTGCTCGCCGGCGCGACGCTGATCGCCGGGGTCACCCGAGCTGCGTTCACATTCCACGACGTGCGCACGTTGGCAGTCACCCGCGTGCAGGCCGTCACCGATGAGCTGACGTCGCTGCCCAACCGGCGGCTGTTCATGACGACGCTCACCGAGGCGATCGCCGCAGCCGCGACCGCAGGGCGCCCGGCATCGGTCCTGCTCATCGACATCGACCAGTTCAAGCAGCTCAACGACACACTCGGCCACCGAGCAGGCGACCTGCTCCTACGCCAAGTCGGCCCGCGCGTTCAGGACGCGCTGCGCGAGAACGACATGCTCGCGCGACTGGGCGGCGATGAGTTCGCTGTCGTGCTGGGCTCACCCTGCGACGCCGACGCCGCCGTGCGGGTCGCCGAACGCATCGGCGTCTGCTTCAGCCGGCCGTTCGAGATCGAGAGCCTGCAGCTGCGCGTCGCGGCGAGCGTCGGGATCGCCCTCTATCCGCTCCATGCCCGCGACGCAGAGCAACTGCTGTCGCGCGCGGACGTAGCGATGTATCAGGCCAAGCGCGACCGCGCCGGCCACGCCCTCTACGCCTCATCGCGCGACGACAACTCGCGCGACAACCTCACCCTGGCCTCCGAGCTTCCCGGCGCGATCAACTCCGACCAGATCGAAGTGCACTTCCAGGCGAAGGCCGACGCCGCAACGGGTCGCGTGGTCGGCATGGAAGCTCTCGCGCGCTGGAGCCACCCCCACCGTGGGCTCCTCCCGCCCGGGGCCTTCATCGGGCTTGCCGAACAGGCCGGGATGATGCGCGAGCTCACTCGCGCCGTCATCGGCGCGGCTCTCGCCGCCTGTCGCGATTGGCACGACGCAGGTCACCCCATCCAGGTGGCGGTGAACGTCACGTTCACCGATCTGATGGACGCCACCTTCCCCGCCGAGGTCGCCTTTGCCCTCGCGCGCCACGGTCTCGAACCGTCGTACCTGACGCTCGAGGTCACCGAGAGCTCGACCATGTCCGACGCCGAGCAGATCGCCGACGTGCTCACCCAACTGACCGAGACGGGTGTCCGGATCTCGCTGGACGACTTCGGGACGGGGTACTCCTCGCTGTCGCACCTGCGAACCCTCCCGGTCAGCGAGATCAAGATCGATCGCTCGTTCGTCGCTCGTATGCGGTCGGACGGCGTGGACGAAGCCATCGTCCGGTCGACCATCCAACTCGCGCACAACCTCGGCACGCGCGTCGTGGCCGAAGGCGTGGAGGATGACGCCACGTGGACCGCTCTGGGGCACCTGGGTTGCGATGTCGTGCAGGGCTACCTCATCTCTCGGCCCTTGCCTCCCCCAGCCGCCATCGCCTTCTTGGACTCCCATCCCGGGCGTCGTTTCGACAACTGCCCTCGCGTCGCGCAGACGCAGAACGGAGGCCGCTCCCGTCCACACTCGACGACCGAAGCCGTGCCGTCGCGGCATGCCGGCCCGGGGCGCTGTGGAGTTCTCCCCGTTTCGGTGGACAGGGTGATCTACCCCTGCTTTTTCGAACCCGGGAGGATCGTGACTCTCCGCGAGCTGAGGCGTCCGGCCATCGAGGAACTCCGCGACCTGTAGAGCGAGCGTCCATGCCCCCGGGGGCGGCCGGCGCTGCCGCGTAGGCTCGAGGTCGTCGCGTAGGGCACCGCCACGGTCCGGCGTGAGCGTTGGCTGCTGGGGCGGGCCGGCCTCGTCCCGGCGGCCGATCAGCCCGCGCTGTCGACCACCGTCAGGGGGACCTTCAGGTGGGCCAGGCGGTGCGGGAGATCGACGTGGAACCATCGCTCGATCGGGTGCGACGCCTGCGAGAGGATGATCTCGTCGATCGGCTCGTGGAACATCACGCCGTCCACGACGTCCATCGGGTCGTGGCGGATCGACACCGAAGCGATCACCGGGCCACCGGCGGCCTCCTCGATGGCGGGCAGCGCCTCGGTCAGCGCTCGCTCGGCTTCGGCGGCCTTGTCGCGCCGCTCGGGGTGCATCGGGTGCCACTCGGCCGGGGCCGGGTTGGGGACGACGAAGCGGAACTGCGCCGGGCCGCGCGCGGCACGCTCGCGCATCGCTTCCAGCAGGGCCGGGTCGGTCGCGGTGCGGTCGGCGAGGACGAGGATACGCGCGGGTTTCTCGGTGGTGCTCACGGCGGGACTCCTTCACGCGCGTGCTCCGCTTGAGTCGATCCGGGTGAGGGTGCGCAGGTCGATGGTGATCTGGCGACGCTCGTGGCGGGTGATGCGGTCAAGCTCTGGCTGCAGCTGCGCGATGGTGGCGACCACGAGCTCACCGCGCACGCCGATCACCCGTGCTGGCGGCGGCTATTCCGTGGTGACGCGGAACGTCGGTCGTGGGGCAGCGTTGCGGGAGGGCATACGCGACATCGACCTCACGTAGGACGACAACACTCGTCGCGTCTCGGAACACGGCCGCAAGCCGCCGCGCCGGCACCCGAGAGCTCATTGCACGGGGCTTGCACGCGCCGACCGTCGACGTCGTGAGCTGGCCGCGGACTCCGGCGATAGGTGGACGTGGTCATGCCGGCGGGTTTTCGAGATCGGCTGGACGCGGGGTGCCGTCGGCGGGCGAGAGGGCGGCCACTGCTCCGGCGATGGAAGGGCTGACGCCAAGGGCCGGCTCGAGGCCGGCGAGGGCGAGGATTCGTGCCACACGGCCGCCGGGTCTGACGCAGGTCGCCAGCCGACCTCCGCGGTGGCGTCGCTGCGCGATCAGGAGGACCGCGATGCCCGACGAGTCGAGGAAGCTCAGCTCCCGCAGATCGAGCACGAGGCACGGCGCGGTGACCTGCATAACGGCCTGACGGCACACCATCATCGAGGTGATGTCGAGCGCGCCGAAGCACCGCAACACATGAGTTCGGGCGTCGAACGTCTCAAGGTCTGTCCGGAACTCTCCGGGCGTCATCGGTCTTGCCAACTCCTGAACCACCTTGGAAACAGAAGCCGTCCGACGAGAGACTGATCAGAATCCCACGAGTCCGGCACGACCGACCCTATCGCGGCCGCTCCCCGAACTCGAGCACCACCGCTGGGCGCGATGGTGCTCGCAGTCTGCTGTCGGCCGGCCTGCGGGGTGTCAGTTCTGGTTGGTCCAGTCGAAGTCGTAGAGGATCCAGTTGCTGTCCTTGAAGGACATGTGGATGCCCTCGGCCTCGACCTCGAAGGTGCCCTGGCCGCAGTCGCCCTGCTTCCAGATGAAGCCCTGGTTCAGGACGATCGAAACGAGGTGGTCCTCGCCGGTGACGGGGTTCTTCAGCGTCGTGCCCCGGGCCTCACCCACGCCCTCGACCCGGAACCCGCTGTGCATGCCGTCCTCGTCGACGTCGATGTCGGCGCGGACCACGCCGGCGACCTCGAAGGTCGTGCCGAGGATCTCCCAGGGCATGCCGCCGAGCTGTCCGGTGTAGATCTGGGCCAGGGCGCCGAGCTGCTCGTCGGTGACCGCCGGCGGGGCGACCATGACCGCCTTGCCGCCCCCGTCGTGGATCGCCTTGGGCCAGTCGAGGATCGCGAGGGTCGTCACGCCGGCCAGGTCCACGTCGCCGCAGTGGCCCGACGCGATCTGGTTTATGACCGCGGCTTTGCAGCTGCCGTCGGGCGAGGTCGGGAAGCCGTTGAAGTTGCAGGTGCAGCCGGGCTGGCAGTTGCAGAACTCATAGCCCTTTCCGGCGATGCGCCAGGCGGTCCGGGTCTCGGTGGTCGTCATGCCTTCTCCTAGGTGATGTGCGTGATCAGGGACGGTGCGATGAGCAGCGCGGCGCCGAGCGCGGCCAGCGCGCAAGCCGCGGCGAGCGCGAACCGCTCGCCTGAGGGCAGGTTCTTCTCGGCGAAGATCAACACGGTGAAGACCACGAGCCACACGACGCTCATGCTGGCGGCGGCGACGAGAACCGCGAAGAGCGCCCAGCAGCAACCGATGCAGTAGGCGCCGTGGACGAAGCCCATCCGCATCGCCCCGGCGGGCCGGCGGGCGTCGCCGCCGAAGCGCAGGAACACGCCCATCGGGGAGCGGCAGTGGCGCAGGCAGGCCGACTTCACGGGACTGACCTGCCACACGGCGGCGGCCAGCAGCGTGGCGCCGGCGACGCGGCCCGCCCAGGCGGCCCCGTCGGCCAAAGGCATCTCGAGCGCGCGCCACGCGACAAAGGCGGGGAGCGCCAGTGTCGTCCACAGCACGAGGTACCCGGCGACGAACAAGGGGGCCGGTGCGACGGTCCCGCGTGCAGCGGCCAGCCCGTAGAGCTTCACGACCGGCAGCACAGCCGGCAGCATCATCGCCGCCATCATCGCCAGCCACGCCACGACGAACGCGCCGAGCGACATCGGACCGGCCATCGCGTCCATCCCGCCGCCGGACATGTCGCCGGCGACCTTGACCGACCACCACCACCCGACCGCGGCCAGCGCGAGCAGGACCATGGGAACCGTCCGCCGCGCGACGCCGTCGCGGATCGCGGGACTGGGTGAGACCTGGACTCCAGCGTCGGGCATGCGCTGACTCCTCGCGTTGTCGGCACTAGCATGCCATTTTCTGGCTTATCGATCAAGCGCCAGGGGCACATCAACACCTCCCGAGTCACACGTGGAAACCGAACGCGCTCGTCAGGGACGGGACCTGCACAAGGCACGCCGGCGGATCAAGCGGTTCGCCGTCCCGAATCGATGGGGATGGACGGCCGGCTGCAGGTGGCCGCGCTATTCCGGGAGGGGGCTCGGCGAGGCGACGGAGACCACCCGAATGCCCGGACCCGGGCAGCGCCCAGCCTGCTCGGCAAGGCGCTGCTGGCCGAGGACCACGGAGCTGGATGCCCGTCGTCTCGCATGGTCGCGCCGGCAAGCGCCCGCCGCACTGCCAATGAGTGGCTGCCCGCCGGACAGGCAGGGACCGACGGTGAGCGCAGCTGTGTGGTCAGTCTCCGTCGGCCGGCCGGTACGGGCCTCCGACGGCCTGCTGAATCAGCTTCCGAGCCTCCTCGACCGACCCGACGACGCGCAGGGTCTGGGTGAGGGCGGTGAGCTCGAGCAGACGCAGGACCGGGCCCGAGCGGCACACGACGACGAAGTGCCGTCCTCCGGCGACGCGGCGGCGGGCGGCGTTCAGCAGGATGGACAAACCGGTCGAGTCGGCGAACTCGACCTCCCGCAGGTCGACGATGAGGTGCGTGTCGGCCTCGGTCGGATCCTGGGCCAGCGATGACTTGAGCCTAGGGCCTCCGGCGATGTCCAGCGGCCCGGTGGCCGTCACCACGCGGATCGACAGCTCGGGGCCACCGGCCGTCGTCATCACAGCTCCCGCCCGGGTGGAGTGGATAGGCCCCCGTCCAGGCCGTACCTCATCGCCAGCAGGCAGACGTCGTCGGCGTCGTCGTCTCCGGCCATCCGGTCGGAGGTAGCCTGGGTGAAGCGCGCGAGGTCGAGGTCGCGGAGATCGTGCGCAGCCGAGCCGAGGCGCGCGAGCCCGGTGTCGAGCGGCTCACCCCGCCGCTCGATGAGTCCATCCGAGAAGAACAGGACCGTCGTTCCGCGGGCCAGCGACCAGTGACCCTCGCTCCGGCGCCGCACGCCCCTGGCCGCGTCGAGCGGCGGGCTGCGACCGGCCCAGAGCAAGACCGGATCCCCGTCCGGCGGCAGCACCATCGGCGGAGGGTGGCCCGCGCACGCATACGTGAACTCACCGCTGGGCAGCACCAGCTGCCCGTAGGCGACGGTGCAGTACCGGCCCACGTCGTGCCGGCGCGCGTACCGCTCCACCCCGTCGAGGACCGCCGCGGGGCCGCTCGCGTCCGCGGCGATCGCCCGGACGGCGCTTCGCAGCTGGCCCATCGCCGCCGCCGCTGGGATGCCCCGTCCCACGACGTCGCCGACGACCAAGGCCAGGGAGCGACCTTCCTCGAGCCAGAAAGCGTCATACCAGTCCCCGCCGACCGCCAGGCCCGTCACCGCTGGCCGGTAAACGATGTCGACCTGGACGTCCGCCGCGGCGGGAAGCGCGCCGGCGAGCAGACCTGCCTGTAGCTCGCGGGCGATGCCCTCCTCGCGTGTCCGCGACCGCATGAGCTCCTCCTCGTACCGGCGGCGGTCCGTCGCGTCGAAGACCACCGTCCGCATCCGCGGGTCGTCGAGGCCAGGGCTGATCGTCGCGTTGACGAGCGTCGACATCCTCGACCCGTCGGCCCGGACGACGTCCAGCGCGATCTCGCTCACGCGCCCGTGCATCTGCAGCAGCGGCGCGAAGTGCGTCTCGTAGTAGATGCGAGCGCCTTGGCTGAGGAGCTCTTGGAACCGGCGGCCGACCAGCTCGGGTTGCGCGTACCCCGTCCAGGTCTGGAACGTGCGGTTCGCCCGGACGATGCGACCATCCAGATCACTGGTGAGGTACCCGCACGGAGCTTCCTCGAAGAGATCCTCGAGCTGTCGCTCAGGCGCGCGCGGCCCGTTCACCGCTCAAGCCACTCCCAGATCGCGGCGTTGACCTCGTCGGGAGCGCTCACGTTCGGGCAGTGCCCGGTCGCCTCGAGCAGGACGAGCTCACCTCCAGCCAGGGCGTCGGAGACGAACTTCCCGACGTTTGTCGGTGCGATCACGTCTTCGCGGCACTGGAGCACGAGACTCGGGATGGTCACCCGCTGCAGGTCTGCGCGGTTGTCCGAGAGGAACGTCAGCCGGGCGAAGTGGCGTGCGATCGCGGGATCGGCACGGCAGAAGCTCTCGGTGAGCTCATTCCGCAGCGCCTCGGGCTGATCGGATCCCATGATCGCCGGTGCCATGACGCTCGACCATCCGAGGTAGTTACTCTCCATCGCCCGCAGCATGTCCTCGATGTCCGGCCGGGTGAAGCCGCCCTCGTAGTCGACGTCGTCCAGGTACCGAGCCGAAGGTCCGACGAGGACGAGACGCGCAATGCGGTCCGAGCGGGCGGCGGCGAGCACCCCGATCATCGCGCTGACGGAGTGCCCCACGAAGATGACATCGCGAAGATCGAGTTCCTCGCAGATCGCGATGACGTCGTCCGCGTACCCCTCGAGCGACGAGTAGCGGTCCGGATCAAACGCACGGACATCCGAGCCACCCGCGCCGACGTGGTCGAACAGCACGAGGCGGTAACGCTCCTCGAACGCGGGCCAGACCCGGCGCCACATCTGCTGATCGCAGCCGAACCCGTGCGCCAGCAGCATCGGTCGACCGTCAGGTCGGCCGCGAACGTGCACGTTGTTGCGATGAGTGGCGCTCACCGGACAGGACAACGTGGCACGAACACACTCACCACCCTAGAGCAAACAGGAAGGGGCGAACGCGGCTGCGGCTCGGGGCGCAGCGTGAGGACGCTTCGGCTTACGCCTCCGTCGTCGGTCCGACGTCGGGCATGAGGTCGATGGCGGCCCGCGCCGCCTCGGCGAACGGGGTCGGCGTCACGGCGAACACCGTCGCCAGGGCGTTCGACCGGGTCGTGAGGTCCCCGTGCATGCCCGCCATGAGGGGTTCGAGGAGTTCGGAGTCCTCCCCGGTGATGAGCGCGGCGGCGACGCCCTCGAGCTTGGCGTTGCTGAACGGGAGCGCGAACGACCGGTGGCGCCTGCCCATGATCCCGGCGATGATCTCGGTCATCTCCTGGAAGCTGAGCGTGTCGGGCCCGGCGATGTCATATGTGCCCGGCTCGACCGTCTGGGCGGTGACGAGGGCGGCCACGACATCGGCGACGGCGATCGGCTGCGTCCGGCGGTCGCGCCAGGTGGGCATCGCCAGGACCGGCAGCCGGTCGACGATGCGCGCCAGCGTCCCGAACGACGCGCTGCGCGCACCGACGATCATCGACGCCCGCAGCGCGACGAACTCGGGGCCGGCGGTCGAGAGCACATCCTCGACCTCACGACGGGACACCAGGTGCTCGCTCGAGTTATCGTCGCCTCCGGCGATGCCGCCGAGATACGTGGTGCGCCTGACCCCGCACTCCCGCGCGACGTCCGTGTAGGTCTGGGCCGCAAGACGGTCCCGCTCGACGTAGGACGTGTCGCCGCCCGGCTCCATCGAGTGGACGAGGTAGTACACCGCGTCGGTCCCGGTAAGCGCGCTGCGCAGGGAGTCGACCTCCGTCAGGTCGCCGACATGCACGCTCGCAGAGCCCGCGTCGCCGAGGCGCCCGGCGTCGCGCACAAAGCAGCGAAGCTGACCCGAACGCTGCAGCTCGGGCATCAACTCGCTCCCCACGAATCCCGAGGCCCCGGTCAGCAGGATCGTCGCCGTACGCGAGGAGGATGCGCAGGACGGAAGCGGCGGCGGTGCAGAGGGCATCCCGTCGTGGTACCCGGCGCACCCGGTTCGCATCCGGGCCGAGCGGGTCGCGACGAAATACGGGGACAAGGCGCCCTGCCCAACCCGCGGACCTTCCACGACGAACGATCGCAAGCGGACCGACTTCCGCAGACGCCTACCCAGGTCGCGGTGGCAGCCCGTGGCAGTCGACGACCTGCTGGCTAAACCCGGCGAGGTGAAGTCGGTAAGTTGTGGTGTAGCTCGCTCCGCGGCCCGGTGATGGTTCCGGCCACCGTGGTGCTCATCATCGTCGGGTCTTGTCTAAGGATCCGAAGGGAGTCACACCACGATGGCCGGATGTCCCGCGTCCAGATCTTCCGCACAGTCATTAGTTGGGGCTCGGCGGTGGGGCGAGGCCGAGCGGTGACGCAGGTCGTGACGTGAGCCCGTAGGGCGAGCGGCGCGATCTGCGTCACCGCTCGCGTGCGGCCCGCGCCGGCCCCCGCCCAAGGAGATCCGATCGTGGCCAGACCGCCGAAGCACCCTGTCGATGTGAAGCTGAAGATCGTGTTGTCCGTCCTCTCGGGCGAGAGCACGCAGGCCGAGGCCGCGCGCCGGCACGGGGTGTCGGAGACGTCGATCGGCAAGTGGAAGGACCAGTTCGTGCTCGGCGGCCGCAGCGGCCTTGAGCACGGCCCGACCGCCGGGAAGCCGACCGGCCGCGAGGCTCGCCTTGAGGAGCAGGTCGACGACCTGACCCGTGCCCTCGGCGAGGCTCACGTGGAGCTGCGGGCGATCAAGCGCGGCGGCGCCGCCGGGATGGGGTTTCGCTGAGCTCGAGCAGCTCCGCCTCGATCATGGACTGACGATCGCCGGGTTCTGCCGGGCGGTCGGGCTGCCCGAGCGCACGTACTACGACCGCCGTTCCCGCCATCACGCCGGACACACGGTGCGGGGTCCGTGGCCGACCCCGGCCCGCGACGGGATCCGCGCGGTGATCACCGAGCTCGCGTTGAAGTACCCGATGTGGGGGCACCGCAAGATCGCCTGGCTTGCCGAGCACGAGCACGGCCTCCTGGTCGCCGAAGCGACGTGTTTGCGGATCCTCCGCGAGGCCGGCCTGGTGTTGCCGATCGACTACGCCCGCGAGCGCCACGACCTCGCCGGCGCTCGCCGCGAGGCGTTCCTCGATCCGCCGACGCGCCGCAACCGGGTCTGGCAGATGGACTTCTTCGAGCTCGAAACGGCGGGCGGCGGCACCTGGCGCTCCGGCGACGTGGTCGACTACTGGGTCAAGCTCGTGCTCGCCGGGCCGGTCATTACAACCCAGACACACCGCGACGCGATCGCCTCCGTCCTCGCCGCGATCGAACAGGCCGAGACCCTCCTCGGCCGGCCGCTGCTGCAAGACCTCACCGACCCGCTCACGGGCGAGCTCACGCCGATCTACCTCGTCTCCGACAACGGCCCGTGCTTCAAGGCCGCCGCGTTCACGAGGTTCATCGCCTCCCGGCAGGAGGTGACGCACATCCGCACCCGCAAGAAGAGCCCGCAGACCAACGGCGTGATCGAGCGCTACCACGGCGCGATCAAGATCGAACAGCTCTGCGCGAACTCCCGGCCGACGGCACCGAGATGACCCGGATGGTCGACGACTTCCGCCAGCTCTACAACGAGGTACGGCCACACGAGGCGCTCGGCGGCGAACGGCCACTCGACCGCTACCTCGCCGACCCCGCGATCACGCCGTCAGACCCGAAGCCCGTCACACTCCCAACGCGCCAAACCATGCGGATTCCTTGACGCGGGATACTCCGGCGCTGACCTCCGGGACGCTCACGGTGAGTGGGCATTCACGTGACGGCCTCGACGATGAGTAGTGCTGTCGAGCTGGAGGTACGACGGTTCCCCTCGCGTGCCAGCGAGCGCCCGATCCAAAGTGCTGGTTTGCGCGGCGAGCGGCACGGCGCTGCATTCCCTCCGACGTCGACGCTCGGCGCTCGGCGCTTGGATTTACGCGTAGCCAGACGTCTGCCCGCCGCCACGACCGGAAGCCACCGAGGTGACCTCAGCGATAACGCAGGGCCAGCGCTGGCCAGCAGAGCCTTCGGGTTCTCGCCGTGCGGGTCGCGAACAAGACCAATTGAGACCTCAACCGCGCTGCGAACCAGGTCGCAATCCACGAAGTCACCTGCCCGCGACGGGCCACAAAGATGCTGATTTGCAGGGCTTCTTTAAGCACGAAACCCCCCTGGCGAGAGGGGGCTTCGAAGTAGCGGGGGCAGGATTCGAACCTGCGACCTTCGGGTTATGAGCGCGACCTTTGCCGGTCTGCTCAGGCTTGTGGGCAGCGTTTGAGCTGTTGTCGGGTGGTCTCCGACCCGGAGGTGTTCCCTCATGAAGAGACCCAGAATGAGCAGTCGGCCCGAAGTTGGGCCTGGGGTGTTTCCGATCTCGCACGACAAGATGTGCATGACCTTTTCCATGCACGCGAGCACGCTGACCCGGACCGCTGGCCCGAAGCGGGTGATCTCATGAGCGCCGAGAGGCCGCGCAGGTCGTACGGGACCGGCAGCCTGGAGATCCGCACCGACAAGCATGGACGTGAGGTGTACTACGGCCGCCTCTACGCCGGGCACCGTCAGGTCCGTCGCAAGCTCGGCCTCAAGCGCCAGGCCGGGCAGGCGACCGGGCTGACCAAACCGGCCGCCGAGCGTGCGCTGCAGAAGCTCATCGACGAGCAGATCCGCCTGGTGCCCGTGGCTGAGCGGGTGGACCTGAAGACCGCCGGCGAGCGCTACATCCTGCACCTGACGGAGGTGATGAAGCGCAAGCCGTCCACGACGCAGGACTACGAGATCATGCTGCGCAAGCACCTAGTCCCGTTCTTCGGCACCCGGTCGATGGACCGCATCGACACGCCCCTCGTCGCCGAGTACCTGGTGACCAAGCAGCGTGGTGGCCTGGCGTCCAAGACCGTCGGAAACCAGCTCACGTTCCTGCACGGCCTGTTCCGCCACGCGATGAAGAAGGGCTGGGTTTACGCAAACCCCGTCGCCGCCGTGGACCGGCCTCGGGATCCGGACACGGACGCGGACATCCGCTTCCTCACCCATGAGGAAGTCGAAGCCCTGCTGCGCGCCGTCCCCGCCGAGGGTGACTTCGGCGGCGTTGACAGGCCGCTCTACCTGACCGCGATCACTACCGGCCTGCGGCAAGGTGAGCTCGTCGCCCTGCGCTGGCGCGACGTGGACTGGTCAGCCGGCGTCATCCGGGTCCGCGTCAGCTACTCGCGTGGTGAGTGGGGCACCCCGAAGTCACGGCGCTCCAGCCGCGCGGTGCCGATCATCGACCGGACCGCCGCCGCCTTGGGCCAGCGCTACAAGCAGACGGTGTTCCGCCACGACGACGACCTCGTCTTCGGCCACCCCGTCCTGGGGTCCGTCCTGGATACCTCCAAGCTCCGCAAGCGCTTCAAGGGCACCCTTACCAGGGCCGGGGTCAGGCAGGTCCGCTTCCACGACCTGCGGCACACATTCGGCACCCAGGCAGCAGCGGCCGGCGTCCCCCTCCGCACCCTGCAGGAATGGATGGGGCACCGCGACTACAAGACCACGCTCATCTACGCCGACTACGCACCCCGCACCCACGAGAAGGCGCTGATGGAACGTGCGTTCCAGCTGGATCCGCTGGACTTCCGACGGCACGAGACCTTCGGCCCGGCGCCGGATGACTCAGGATGGGAGCGTCCCGAGGACGGTGATGCCGAGCGCTGAGGCGGTGACGAGGAGATCGGGGAGGACGGCCGGTGAGAGCACGGGCTCGTCGAAGAGCACCGTAAACGCGCCAGCGGCGCGTTCCCAGAAGGCGCATGCGGGCTGCGAGGTGTGGCTGCTGGGAAAGCGGATCCCGTGAAGCGCTTGGAACTGCGGATGCTCATACCAGTGGCGTCCCCAGTCCTGGGTGACGTGCCGGTCTCCGTCCATCGTGACCGCCGCGAGCGTGCCGACCGCCGTCGCATCGGAGCCCATGAGGCTGAGGAGTTGCAGCTCGCGGTCAGCGCGGAGCACCGCCAGGCGGGCGGGGCCTGGGGTGATGAGCCAGTCATCGCCCCAGAACTCCGCCACGCAGCACCCGAACGCTTCAGCCGCGTAGAAGATGCCGCGGGAAGGGTCCTCGGCGGCCTGGGGGAACGGGCCGGGGCGCCGGTGGTGGTCAAACCGTGCCCGTGGCCCGTCGGTGCGAAAGGCCGTGGCGGACGGCGTGTAGCCGGCCGGCGGCGGGACGTAGATACGACGAAGCTCCGTCCCTGCCGCGACGGTGCGGACGACCCCACGCGGGTACCTCGTCGGAAGTGTCGGAGGCCCCGCCAGTCCGAGTGCGCCGGTCGGTCTGACGGTCCTGCGCGCCGGCGTCACCTACTTGGCGTAGACCGCTTGGGCCTCGGCTACCACACGATCCACATCGCCATCCTGGAGCACCTGGATCGGAGCGCGTCCCTGCAGCTGCGGCTTCGGCGTCATGAACCACAACACGCGACCGAGCGGCTGCGTGATCGGCAACGCCGCCAGCACCCGGTCAAGTCCTTCCACGACACCATCCGCGGCTTGCGGATCGAACTGCCACAGCGGGAACCGCAACTGCCCCCGGTCCTTGATCGCCAGCAACGTGCCCGCCCGGAACCGATCATGCGGGGTCTGGCGCGAAGCACCGAACATCGCTGCGACATCCGCCGCCGACAGACACGCCTCGATCACCCGCCGACGCAGCGCAAACTCCTTGAGCATGTTGTCCTTCAGCGCCGCGACGGTCTCCTCGGCCGTCGGCTGCGCCTCCCCGGTCACCGGCGAGATCGTCCGGGCGGTGGCGTCATCGATTCCGTCGCGCGCGCCGAGGACCTTGTCCCAGAGCACGTCGACCTGCGCACGCGGGAGCTGCCCGATCACCCGCTGCTCGCTCTCCATGATCTGACTGACCGCTTCCTGCTTGGTCCGCGGGCGCCGCCGCGCCGGGCTCGGGAGCATCACGAACCGAGAGATCAGGTCGTCAGTCATACCGGCAGTGTAAGGCATGTAAGAGACATCAGGACCAGAGCACCCTTTCCGGGGTAGCCCCGGGCAAGGTCCGACCGCTCAAGCAGTCCGCGCGATCCACGAGCATGCACGCTGCGATGATCGTGCCGCCTGAGGAGCAGCTCCGCGACGCACGCGCGCGTCTGGTCGTCCTGGATCGCGAGCGCGCCGAGCTGCGCGCCGGCATCACGGAGCTCGAGCGCCACCTTGGTGGACCTCAGACCGGCACTGCGGAGGGCCGTGTGGCGTTGTTCGCGAGCCTGTTCCGCGGCCGGGCGGACGTGTTCGCGACGCGCTGGCAGAGCCGGACCAAGCCTGGCAGCTCGGGGTGGGCACCCAAATGCTCGAACGAGTGGAAGCCCGGGGTCTGCGAGAAGCCGAGGGTGAAATGCGCCGTCTGCGCGCACCGCCGATTCGTGGCCTACTCCGAGGCCGAGGTACGCCGGCACCTGGAAGGGCATCAGACGATCGGCATCTATCCGCTGCTCGCCGACGAGACCTGCTGGCTGCTGGCCATCGACCTCGACGGGCCAAGCTGGAAGGAGGACGCAGGCGCGCTGCGCGAGGTCGCCGCCGACGCCGAGGTCCCCGTACTGGTGGAGCGCTCGCGATCGGGGCAAGGCGCTCACGTGTGGCTGCTGTTCGCCAAGCCCGTCGCCGCGCGCGTCGCGCGGACGATCGGGTCCTGGCTGCTGACGCAGGCGATGAGCCGTCGCTCAATCTCGATGGCCTCCTATGACCGGCTGTTCCCCAACCAGGACACGATGCCGGCCGGCGGCTTTGGGAACCTGATCGCACTACCGCTGCAACGCGACCGTCGCCCGGACGGATGCACGCTGTTCCTCGACGCGAACCTGACGCCCTATGCCGACCAGTGGAGCGCTCTCGCTGAGGCGAAACGACTGGACGCCGACCGAGCTGGACTCCTGGCCGCCGAAGCCGAAAAGGCCGGCGGCACACTCGCCTTGCCGCATTGGGCGGACACGAAGACGCGATCACCAGCCCGCCCTCTCCCGTCCGGCACAGCCGCCCCGGAGACGCTCACCGCTCGGCTGCGCGGACGGCTGGAGATCGCTACCACCGACCTGCCGGCCGGCGTGCGGGACCGACTGCGGCGAACCGCCGCGTTCGCCAACCCCGTTTTCTACGAACGTGAAGCAGCGCGCCTGTCCACCCACAACACCCCACGCGTGATCGCCTGCCACGAGGACACCGGTGAGCATCTGCTGCTGCCGCGGGGCTGCCTGGACGCGGTCCGCGATGAGCTTGAGACGGTCGGCACCACGCTGGCCATCGACGACGCCCGCACCGACGGCAACGCGATCGGCGCCACGTTCACCGGGACCCTGTCCACCGCTCAACAGGCAGGCGTCGACGCGCTCGCCAAGCACGACGCGGGCGTGCTGGTCGCGCCGCCGGGGTCGGGCAAGACCGTGATGGCCACCGCCCTGATCGGCACCCGCGGCCGCTCCACGCTCGTGCTCGTGCACCGCCGGCCGCTGCTGGAGCAGTGGATCCAGCGCCTGACGCAGTTCCTCGACCTCGAGCCAGGTCAGATCGGCTCGCCCGCCACCACACCGGGGACCAGCGGAATCGACGTCGCGATGATCCAGACGCTCACCCGGCGAGACACCACCACACTCCTGGACCGCTACGGCCACGTGGTCATCGACGAATGCCACCACGTCCCCGCCGTCTCCGTCGAGCGACTCCTGCGCGACCTCCCCGCCCGCCACATCACCGGCCTGACCGCGACGCCTCGTCGCCGCGACGGCCACCAGCCGATCATCGCCATGCAGTGCGGCCCGGTCCGCCACACCATCACCGTCACGCACGCCACCGAGACCGCCGTACGCCGCGTCCTGATCGAGCGCCGCACCGCCTTCGACGCCAGCGCGCTGCCGACCGATCCGGGCATCCAAGAGATCCTCGGCGCGGTCGCCACCGACCCACACCGAACCAAGCAGATCGCCGACGACGTCCTCGCCGAACTGGCCGCCGGCCGCTACCCCCTCGTCCTCACCGAACGCCGCGAGCACCTCGACGCCCTCGCCGCGCTGCTCAAACCCACGATGCCAGGACTCATCGTGCTCAGCGGCGGCATGGGCGCACCCGCCCAGCGCCGCGCAGACGCAGCCCTCGCCGACACCGACGGGCCGCGCGTCATCCTCGCAACTGGCCGCTACATCGGCGAAGGCTTCGACGACCCACGCCTGGACACGCTCGTACTCGCGATGCCGATCGCCTGGAAGGGCACCATGACCCAATACGCCGGCCGGCTGCACCGCCACCACGACGACAAGCACGAGATCCGGATCCTCGACTACGTCGACCACGAGATCCCCGTCCTGCGCCGCATGTACGCCAAACGCCAGCGCGCCTACACCGCACTCGGGTACCAGCCCGGCTGATCCCGGGCCCGCGGCAGGCCTGGCACAAGCTCGCGCCCACAGCACGCAGCACGGCTTGAACTTCAGGCCGCCCCTCTCTGCCAAGGTGACGTGAGACAGGTTCTACCGTTGTATTTACTGAGCCTGAGGGCGAGAACGGACGTGCGTTGTGTCGCAGTTCTCTGCAGGGATGAAGGACGAGCTGGAGGGTTCCGCCGGCGGTGTGCCGGAGGGAGCCGAAGGCGAGCGTAGGCACATCGCCGGCGGCGCGTCGTCGCTGGTGGGGGTCCCGGATCCCGAGCTCGTGCCGCGGGCGACGCGCCGCAGGTTCACCGCGGCGTACAAGCTGAAGATCGTGCTCGCCGCCGAGGCGTGCACCAAGCCCGGCGAGATCGGCGAGGTGCTGCGCCGCGAGGGCTTGTACTCCTCGCTGCTGACGGAGTGGCGGCGGGCCCGCGACAGCGGCGCGCTCGGGGCGCTGGAGCCTCGCCAGCGTGGCCCCAAGCCGCCGAGCGCCGAGCGGATGGAGAACGCGGCGCTGCGTCGCCAGCTGGAGCGCTCGCAGGCCGATCTGGTGACGGCGCGTCGGGTGATCGAGGTGCAGGGAAACGTCTCCGCGCTCTTGGAAGAACTGCTGGCCAAGAGCGCGCCGGAGACCGACGAGCAGCCGCCGCGATCATGATCGATCAGGCCGTCATTGAGATCGAGCCGCTGGTCGGCATCCTGCCCGCGTGCCGCGCCCTCGGCGCGTCCAGGGCGTCGTTGTATCGCCGACGCAGCCCGCCGCCCGCGCGCGCGTCAGTGCCGCGCAGGCGGCCCGGCCGGGCGCTGTCGGATGAGGAGCGTGCCGCGGTGCTCGAGCAGTTGCACAGCCCGCGCTTTCAGGACGCCTCCCCTGCCGAGGTCTGGGCGACGCTGCTGGATGAGGGGATCTACCTTGCGTCGCAGCGCACGATGTACCGGATCCTCGCCGCCGAGTACGGCGGCGTCACCGAGCGCCGCGCGCAGCTGACCCATCCGCCCTACGCCGCACCGGAACTGCTCGCCGAGCGGCCGAACGAGATTTGGTCCTGGGACATCTCGAAGTTGAAGGGTCCGGCGAAGTGGACCTACTACTACCTCTACGTCATTCTCGACGTCTACAGCCGCTACGCCGTCGGCTGGACGGTGCAGCACCGCGAGAACGCGCACCTGGCCAAGGCGCTGATCGGCCAGGCGTGCGAGCAACAGAACATCGTCCGTGGCCAGTTGACGGTGCACGCCGACCGCGGCCCGGCGATGACGTCCAAGCCCGTCGCGTTCCTCCTCGCCGACCTCGGCGTCCTGCGCTCGCATAACCGGCCGTACACGTCGACGGACAACCCGTACTCCGAGTCACAGTTCAAGACGATGAAGTACCGGCCCGGGTTCCCCGCACGGTTCGACCACATCGACCACGCCCGCGCCTTCTGCCGCGACTTCTTCGGCTGGTACCACCACGCTCACCGCCACGCCGGCATCGGCCTGATGACCCCACACGACGTCCACCACGGCCACGCTCCGGCCGTCCACGCCGCCCGCACCACCGTCCTCGACGCGGCCTACGCCGCCACGCCCGAACGCTTCGTCCGGCACCCGCCCCGACCGCCCGCGCTGCCGACCGCCGCCTACATCAACAAGCCCAAGCCCGAGGAGCCCGCCGCTCACTAAATTCGCCCCGACACTGTCTCATCCGGCTTGACAGGTTCCGCGCCGCCCACGAACTGGGGGCGTTTCGAGCCGTCTTCGCGGTAGCCGGAACGCTCCCGGCTGCAGCCGACGACATGCGCGCCCGACCACAGGCGCCGGTCAGCACAGCCCCGACGCGACAACCGCGTCACCAACCTTCGTGGCCGCGCGAAGCGGTCCGTGAACAAGACCTATTGAGACCTCAACCTTGAGGCCAACCACGACCGGACCAGAGAGGACCCACCCTTGCGGACACGCGCAAAGATACCGCTTTGCAGGCCTTCTAAAGCACGAAACCCCCCTGGCGAGAGGGGGGCTTCGAAGTAGCGGGGGCAGGATTCGAACCTGCGACCTTCGGGTTATGAGGCGTCTCCGTGGGCTATCCGGGGCTACTCCACGGCCTGGAATACCCCGCAAGTCGGTATCTTTCGGCACAAGAGGCGTCCGCCGAACTTCGCTGGAATGTGTGGGGCGTGTTGCCCCATTGTTGCCCCATCGACGAGGCGCACGGGCCGATTCCGACCTTCGGGTTTCCGCCTCGACGATCTAGGGCGGAAACGACTTCCGCGACGGATCTGGTCGCAGACCGCCACGCGCAGTCTGCAACCGGCGCTCGCGAAATCCACCCGACCGCCCATCATCGACGGCCGCCGGACGACGGGCGCCGTGCTGACGCCGAGCGCGACCTGGCTCAGCAAGATCGGGGCTCCGTCCGACGAATGCTGCACGCTATCCAAGCTCCCGTATTTTCAGAAGGAGATCTTCGCATGAAGATGTTCGCACTCGCAGCAAACGAGAAGGTCGGGAACCCAACCTGCCCGGTGATGAGCCGTACCGTACTGGCGATTGGCGGGTTCTCCATACGGCTGCATCGCTTCGTCCCGGGGTATGAAGATGTTCATTCTCACTCCCACCCATGGTCGTTTGCGACGCTGGTGCTCCGTGGCGGCTACGTCGACCAATCGGAGACTGGCGGCGCCGATAGGCTGCGGTTCGCGAGTGTCCGGGTACGTCGTTCAGACCACACTCATCGGCTGAGCGTGGGACCCGACGGGTGCACTACGCTCGTGGTGACAGGGCCCCTCGTGAACAACTGGGGCTTCTGGGTCGATCAGCGGTTCTATCCGTGGGCGCGGTACCGTGATCGATTCCCTGCCGCACCATGCGCCCCGTCCGGGCGCGACGACTAGCGGCCGGTCAAACATCAGTCGGCCCAGACGCCGCCCAGTCTTGCTTTAACGGGATGACGCCGCGCACACCACCGCGGGGGTTAGCGACGTCGCCGACGACACGCGGGATCACATGGACGTGCGCGTGAGCGACAGTCTGACCCGCGGCTCGCCCGACGTTAGCGCCGACGTTCACGCCATGGTCGGCACCCCGAGATAGGTCGCGACATTCCTCAGCGATCAAACGCCACATCGCTTGCAGCACTGCTGGGGCCAACGAGAACAGGTCGTCGTGATGCTCGCGCGGCACGATCAACCTGTGCCCTGGCGCAACTGGGAACGCGTCTTCCAACACGACCGCGAGTTCGGTCCCGCGGCATGCAGGAGTCTGAGCGATCTCGGTGCAGAAGCGGCAGCCGTCAGCGTCGGTTTCGCCCCCGGTCAAAGGCATCACCTCAGGAGGAGGTCTGGGGATGCCGCTCGGTCAGGCCGGTGCGACGGCTCCAGATAGACCGATGCCCTGGTCCAGCCGAGACGGTACTCAACAATGCGGCTAATCGCGAGCGCCACAGCTTGTTGGCTTAGGAAAGTCGTATCGATCGACAGGTCGAACCGCGAGTCATTCGCTAAGAGCCTGACGTCGTCGGCCCACTTCGGGCGCAGACCCGCCTGCCGGAGTTGGGTCATTTTCCGGATCCGGCGGACGTCGGATCGCGCGGTCAACAAGATCTTCAATCCAGCTTCCGGGCATAGAATCGTCCCCGCCTGCCGGCCCGAAAGCAAGGTACGGCGTCCGGTGATTCTCGAACGCGTCATTGCGGCGAGCAGATCTACTATCGCAGGAGTTGACGACGCCGTCGCCAGGGCTTCCTGAATGTTCGCTGCAAAAATGATCTGCCTGTATGGCGTGCCGTCGACCGTGAGCTCCGATGCCGCTAAACCACTCGACGATTCACCCGCTAGTTCGACGCACCCCCGGCGCTCAAGCGCGGCCAGAAGAGCCGCCGCATCAAGTGCAGTGAATCGACGCTCGCGAGCTATGTAAGCCACTGTTCGCATCAATGGGCCGAACTCGATCGGGAGTGCGCCGTACGCGCAACTCAGGGCACCTATCGCTCCTGACTTACCGCTACCGCTGGCGCCGTCGATGGTCACCACGTCAGAGAACGGGCCTCGGTATCGCGCCGACGTCGCGTGGATGCAAGTCATCGGTCGCCCCAAAGCCACCCGACGAGCCCGTGGCCGACGACGGCGGCGAGCATGGAAGCGAAGATACCGAAGAGAAAGCCATTCGCTGACGAGTGCACCAGGCTGGCAACCGTAAACGCGATACCGCCGATGAGCACGAACATGGCCAACACTGTCAGTCGGCCCCAGTCAGCGAGAAAGCCGCCGAAGTGTCCGCTAATGCGCGTCCAGAATTCACCGCTGATCGCCTCACCCGCGCGCGAGATTTCGGCGCTCGCTTCGTGGTAATAAGACAGGTTGACCACGCCGTCTTCAGTTGAAAGTTGATGGGGGCGTGCGGCGAACACGCTGATCCGCTCGACGGGCAACACACATGACTCGAGGAGGTCGAGAACCGAGCGGCGAGACAGAAATGTCGGCGCGTAGCGCGCCGACAGGCTGAGCACCAGCGGTACGACAGGTGTCACTAGATGGTCGCTCTTGTAGTCGGCCTCAGCAGGCCCCGTGACAAAGTAGTAGGGCGAGCTGGTGTCGGCCAGGCTCGCCTCTCGCTCTAGCAAGGCCGCGCAGACGCCCCGGACCTGACCCGCGCACCACCGGACATCGGCGCTATGAAACTCGCCGGTCGCTAGGAACGTGACCCCGATGCCTGTCTGCGACAGCGGCCCACCGGCGGTCATCCGGTCAAGATGGCTCAGGGCCCAGAGACCCAGGAGCCGTGCCCGCGGGTCAAGCTCTTCCGGAGGGTCTTCGAGCACGTGTCGCAGAGCCGCCACTGACTCCCCTGGGAGCACTCTCTTCGCGAGCTCGTGATCCGTCAGCACCTGAGAGGTCCAACACCGGACAACCGTCGTCAGTACTGAGGACTGCAGGAAGACCCAATCGTTCACGTCGCTAGGAAAATCGACCGCTCTCTGTGTGAACGCGTAGAGAGGCGTGCTCGGAGTGACCTTCGTCGGCCTGAACGCCTCCTTGGGCGCATCTGCGCTCGAGCGCTGTGCTTTGGCTAGACCTTCCATCAGGATACGAACGTTCCGCTTGCTCACATCGTGCAGGTTGAACGACAGGTCTTTGAGCACAGCGGGTTCCATCAACTTGGCAATATGACCCACAGGCTCACGGAGCTTGTCGAGTACCGGCGCTGCACTGGCAAACGCCTTAGCCGCCTGGCACGCACGAAGAGAAATCTCAACTTCGGTCGCGACCGGTGGCGGGTTTGGCGACAGCGATGCCTGAACAACAAAGTCGAGGAAGTTGACGGTGCGAAGGTAGACGGGTACCCACTCCGCGAGGGTGCCACCCGACTCACCAGCCTTCAACGAATCCGCCCAATGACTTTGGCTCAATATCTGCAGAGCCGCCGACGTTCCGAAAATGCCGAACTGCGCATTGTTCTCTTGGCCTTCCGGCACTTGCGTCGCCCACCTGCCAAAGGCGACGCATCGCGATAAGCGTGGGGACGGCTGGCAGCCCGGCGAAGAGTACTTAGGCAATTCCCGGAGGCTTTTGTCGGGGGCTCGCTTGCTGCGCAAAACGGCGCGGTCAATCGCGATCCGGTCCTGCTCCATCGCGAGGCTCCGCTTGGTCCACTTGTCTGGGTGCCGCGGCACCATGCCGATGTCGAGCACGGTGCGCCGCCAGAGGCCAGGGGTGGCGGCTATGGATGCCGATGGGGTCACGCTGCGCGCACGGTCGTAGCGGCCCCGCACTCCGAGTCGGCGAGCCTGAACTCAGCAAAGAGCTTGAACGTCTGACCAACCGCCGCTTCATGTTGATGTTGCTGAGCACCATGCGGTATCCACGCGTGACGGCGTTCGGCCATCGCTCGCGAAAGCAGCCGACGCACGAAATGCGGTGGCACCACCGCCGGCAGCATGGAAGCTTCGAGTTCGTTGCTGAAGTCGAGGGAACCGGAATGTAGTTCCTGAAGCAAGTAGTGCTCCATCGGGCGAGCCGAAACAAGTGGCCGCGTGGCATAGGTCTGCCGTACCTCATCACGCCAAATCGACGAAATGTCTTCGGCAAACGGCAGCACGTGCAGGTGAGCGTGTATTGGTCCGGTACGGCACGACCCAGGACGGCAAATCGGGTGTCCGCCGTGCTCATAAATCCCAGCCTCGCCAGTGATCTGCTGCATCGCGGTCGCCACGCGGCGGCCGACCTCAAGGACCCCCTGCGCGCCTGTACTCAGCGCTGCTCGAACGTGTTGTTTCGGAGTTACCAGGACGTGGCCCACACACAGCGGACGAATGTCGGCGAGCACGAAGGCGTTCTCGGTCTCTAGCAGGACCTCGTGATGGGCCGGCGCGCAGAACTGACAGCCAGTGACATTCCGGAGTGAAGTCATTCAGGCGCCACTCGATCTCTCAGAGGACTTGAACAACTGTGCTGGACGATCCGAATGACGGACGTAGCTGGCGACATAGCGCTAGAGCTTGCTTGACCCTCCGGACGATGTCTAGCGGGAAATCCCGGCGGCCGGCACCGCCGACGCAGGCGCACAGGCGAAGGTATGCCTGCGGAAGCAACCGGAGGCAGGTCCGACGCCTGCGGCAAAATAACACGCAGCACCTTTGCGGAGCGGCCCTCGCCTCGCCCGTTGAGACTCGCGCGCCGAAACATGCGCTGCGGCGGACGACATGCGAGCGCCGTGGTCCCGGACGAGGGCACGTGTCTACTCCGCTGACCCAATCAGCACCGCGTTCGCCGCCGTCGCGGCGAAGGTGGCGCTCTGTAGCGCCCTCGCGTTCAGCAGAGCGCGGTGGTCGGCGGCGACCATCGGAAGATCGGCGGCGGCAAGCTTGCGGGCCATGTTCGCGACCGTGTCCTGTCGAGCTGGCGTCAGGATGCCGGCGGCTCGGTTAGCGCAGACAAAGACGACGTCGAGGTGGCCGTTGTGCTCCTTGCCGATGATCGGCATGGCGCTCTCCATCTCGGCGAACACGGGCCACCACCGCTCGACAACGAACTCGGCGTCGATGAGTGCCGCCTCCAGATGATGCCAGGCGCCCTTGTTGGCGTGGTGGAATGTGAAGGTCATGCGGCCGTCATCCTTGAGCACTCTGGCCACTTCGTTGAACACGTCGGCGAGGAGCTGGGCGTAGTCGTCGCCGTCGCGGCCGCGGTGGCGATTCTGGACGGCCTCCTGGGTGTCGTCGACGAGTTCGGTCTGGAAGGAAGGATGGTCGGGGAGCATCTGGCGCAGCCAGATGTAGAAGTAGTCCGACAGTTCGGCGTACATGACGTTGTCGGCGTACGGCGGATCGGTGACGCACAGGTCGACGCTGCCATCAGGGATCTGCGGCAGCGACGCGGAGGACTGGTTGAGCAGCAGCACGTCGGCGGTGTCGTCGAGCAGATCCTGGAACGTCTCGGCGGGGCGGCCGGCCAGGCGTTCTCCGTCGACGGCGGCTCGGACGCGCTGCCCGTCGACGATCGTCGTCTCGTGCGTGGCGGCCATCCACCGGCGGGCCGCTTTCAGCCGGGTGCCGTACAGCGAGGCGAACCCGCCGGACGATCCGCCGGACGCGCTGCCGACACCCCACAGGTGCGCTTCGAGCGGAGCCTTGGCCGGGATGAACGCGTGATGGCTGAACACCTGGCGGATCGCGCCGGTCCCCAGCCCCTTGGAGCTGGCGAACATCGAATGGAACTCCAGCACCGACGACAGGTGCAGGCTGAGCGTCTCGCGGCTGGCCTGGTCAGTGACGGCGCCGACGGCGCGCACGAGCGCATCGAGGCCGAGCAGCTGCCGGGCGTTGAACATCTCGTGCCAGTGCTCGTAGCCGTAGCGGAGCATCTGGTTGGTGTTGCGCCCGACGGGGATCGTCCCGCGCGGCACCTTCAGCCGGTTCAGGGTCTTGGCCGCCAGGGCCTGGTGTGCGGCGTCGAGGTCGAGGTCGGCCTGGTCGGGCGCTTTGAAGCCGCGTCCGCAGTCCTCGCAGTGGGTGACGATGCAGGTCATCCGGTGCGCCGGCGGGCTGGAGGCCCGGGAGACGACGTCGAGGATCTGGCCGTGATGCCCGCAGCCGCAGCGATACTCCTTGGCCGACGCCGGGCGCTTGGCGGGCACGAAGCGGTGATGGCAGCCGGGGCACCGCACCCGCGCTTTGACGCTGCGCACCCGCCACGGGTGATCGCAGGCCGGGCACTGCACGAGGCCTCCGCCGGGGTTGGTGAAGTCGGCCATCACCACGCGGCTGGTGATCAAGTCGACCGGGTCCTCGCACGCCTGGCAGCTGATCTGCTTGACCCAGCTGGTGTACTGCGCCTGCGCGGGCTGGTCGCACGTCGGGCAGGCCGTCACGTACATGGCCCGCAGCGACTGCTCGGCGGCGGCGCGGACCTGGGCGAAGGCGGCGTCGAGCGCGGCGTCGTCGAGGTCGCGGACCATCTGGGTGACCAGGAACGAGGCGACGGGGTTCAGCTCGGAGCCGACGACCTTGCAGCGCAGGCGCAGCGCTTCGCCGATCGTCGTGCCGCCGCCGTGGAAGCAGTCGAGCACGACCTTGTCAGAGAAGTCGTGCGACCGGGCCATCGCGGCCATGCGGTCCTCGTCGCCGTCCAGCAACTGGTCGAGAAGGATCGCCCGGAACACCGACCCGGTTCGTCGCGCCCACCACTTATGGACGTAGTAGGCGGGACGGTGAGCGGCCTTACGATGAGCTTCGTGCCTGGAAAGCGCAGAAATCTCGGGGTAAGGCGGAAGTCCCACTGCCGCAACTGTAGGCCTTCTCCGGGCCCCGTGTCGACCTAGACCTCCACCAGCAGCTTCGCTTCGACCAGCAGGTCGACGAGCCACCAGACCCGTTCGACGTCGTGATCGCGCAACGGCAGGCCGACTTCGACATGGCGTTCCAGCCCAGCGACGGTCAGGTTGCCCGATCCGAGGTACCCGGTGCGCCCGCAGACCGCCTTGGCGTGACAGATCGAGTCCGGGTGCGGCGGCGCGAACTCGTAGACGGTGACCCGCCGGAACCCGTCCGCGCGCAGCCGGGCGCCGAACGCCGTCATCGCGCTGTGATGGGTGCTGTCGCGCGGGCGCGCGCCGGCCAGCGTGACCGGCAGGTGCTGGGCCAGCGCGCGGTCCATCGCCGGGCGCAGCGCCTGGCAGCCCTCCCTCGACCAGTACGGCGACATCAGAAGCAGCGGCTGCTCCTCGGCGGAGCGCAGCGAGTCGGCGACCAGCGTCGACAGGCTGCGGGCCAGCGGCCGCAGCCTCGGCGGCAGCACGACCTGCGGCGGGACGGTGCAAACCAGGGCGCTGACCGGGTCGGGGATCCGGGCCTGCTCGGCGGCGCGGACGAACGGCAGCAGCTGGAAGACCTGGTCCATGTCGTCCAGGCGGTACTCGTCGACGGTGCCGTCGTCATGCACGACGCCCGCGGTCGTCATCTCCCCCACCAGCAGCGCGACGTTCGCCGGGGTCATGTGCGTCGGCGCGGCCGCCGTGAACGTGCCGGCGCTGTCCAGGCGCTTGAGCCACTCGCGCGCCCGGGCTTCGCCACCGAACAGCTCGGATACCAGGTACGCGGCGTCGACGAGCTGCTGGGCGGATTGCAGCTGGCGCACCGGTCAGGCCCAGTAGCCGTGGGCGACCGCCGTCGCCCGGGTCGGCTCGGCGGTCCCGTACAACAGCGAGCGGTCCAGGTCCTGGTTGCGGTGCTCGCAGCCGAACGCCAGGTGCAGGCAGTTGGCGCAGGCCCCGTCGTGCTCGGAGCAGCGCGGATCCCAGGTGCATGTCTCGGTGCCGCGGACGGCCGCGCGCAGCCAGGTGGACAGGTGATGCTCGACCAGGGAGACCAGCGCGCCGAGCGTGAACTCCTGGTGGACGTTGGCGTACAGGCCGATCGTCAGCGCCTGCGGGATCAGGTACTCGGCCATTGTGTCCTCGCCGAACCCCGACAGCTCGCCGAGGTTGCGGATCAGGCTGTGCGACACCGTGTGGCAGAGGTTGCTGGTGGCCTGGGCGACCGCTCCCTCGGCGGCGTTCTCCCGCAGGATCAGCAGCCGGGCCTCCCGCGGGTCGGTCGGGGCGGGCTCGGTCAGCAGGTCGTTCTCGGCCAGCCACGCGCAGACGCGCACCGGGTCCAGTTCCAGGAACACCGCCTCGGTGTTCGACGTGGACACGTACAGCGGGGTCTTGTCGTTCTTCAGCTGTGGGAACGGGTTCAGGCGCGCTTCGCTGTCCTTGTTGCTCAGGCGCGTCCAGCCGTAGGCGACCAGGGCGATCGGGAAGTTCTCCACGACCACCGCCCGGGCGAACCCGGCGTCCAGCAGCGCCTGCTGCTCGCCCTGCAACCGGCGGACGGTGGCTTGCTGGCCCAGGCGCCGGGCGATCTCCTCGAAGTGCTCCAGGCGGCGCACCCGCAGGTCGCCGGCCCCGGAGAAGATCATCGCCCGTTCCTGCAGGCGCTGGGAGATGCCCAGCTCGCCGGCGGCGTGCGCGCCGACCTGGTCCTCGATCTCCGACCACTTGTCGTCGCCGCCGCCGACCAGGTCCTTCATCGCCTGCTCGCGCAGCGCCTCGGGGAGGCTGGCCATCCCCTGGCGCATCAGCTCGATCTCCTCGGGCGTGTACTTCGACCCCTTGCGGACCGAGGCCGCGGCGTCGAGTTCCTCTTCGAGGTCGCGGACATCGTCCAGGTAGGTGGCCAGCACGACGGCCGGGCCGGCGGCGTCGCGCTTGAGGCGCTGCAGCGGGCCGCTCTTGAGCGTCACCAGCGGGAAGCTCTGGGTGAAGAACCGGCCGGGGGCGCGGACCGGCAGCGAGCGCATGTAGCGGTCGCCGGGCAGGTTGCAGCCGGTGCAGCCGCGGTACCCCAGGCCCTTGACGGGCACGCCGCAGTCCAGGCAGCGCAGCTGGGCGTCGGCGAAGTTTCCGGGGTCGTCGAGCACGAGGCTCTTGAAGCCGTGGATGTTGCAGCGCTGGATCAGCAGCGGCTTGAGCTCGCCGCACTGATGGACTTGCAGGAACGGCAGCTGCTCCAGGTGCCCGGGGCAGCCGTTGCGCCCGCACCGCGGCGACTTCGGGATGTCGGTGATGTCGTTGAAGATCTTGATGACGCCGCAGCGCTTGCAGCGCATGTTCAGCGGCCACAGGTCGTAGACGACCTCGTCGACCGGCTCGACCAGCGAGTAGCGGTCGGGGTTGACCAGCGGCGGGCGGAAGCCCGTCTGGTGCGTCCAGCGATGCAGCTCACGGTCCAGGGCGTCGAAGACGAGCTGCGAGTTGATCTCGTAGGACGGTTCGGTGGCCACGCGCTGGACCTGCGCGATCAGGCCGTTCTCGTGACGGAACACCTGCCCGGGCAGGTGGTTGAACATGACCTGGGTCTTTGATCGCTGCATGCGGGCTACCTCAGGATCGCTTCGGCGGCGTTGTTGGTGAAGGTCCGCCCGGCGAAGCCGAGCGAGGCGTCGACGTCGCGGAAGCTGGTCAGCGGCGGCGGGTTGAGCATCTTGATCAGCGCCCGGTCGCGCGGGGACTTGAGGTCCTGGATCAGCGCGGTGATCTCGGTGCGCACGTCCTGGCGCATCGTCTCGACCATGCCGGGGTCGTAGATCTCCGCGGTGCTGCCGTCGCGGGCCAGCAGGTGCCGACTGAGGCCCAGCGCGTCGAAGACCCGCTCGACGATCGCCTCCTCCGACGCCTCCGTGTTCCACCACTCCACGAACCCCTTGCCGTAGTCCAGGGCCAGCGGGGCGGGCGCGCCGCGCTCGCGGTCGGGGCGGCCGTAGCCCTGCAGGATGATCGCGGTGATCAGCCCCGGCGCCGTCCGGCCGATCGCGAACTTCGCGAAGCGGTTGACCGGCACCGGCGCGACCAGCTCTTGCAGGAAGCGGTGGTGGGGCAGGAAGTAGTGGAACATCGAGCGGTCGCGCAGCTTGATGCGGTCGTAGCCGGAGACGACCAGGCCGACGTGCAGGCGCCCCGACCGCGACGTCGCCTGGATGTAGGCGGCGATGTTCGACGGCATCCAGTTCATGATCAGCAGGTTCAGGCGGTCCAGGTCCACGCCGTGCGAGACCACCGACGTGCCGACGTTCGCGCGCAGCCGCTGGTCTCGCGGGTCGGTCAGCTTCTGCTCCTCGATCAGCCGCAGCGCCTCGGCGATCTCGTTGAGGCTGGAGTCCCCCGACAGGAAGCGGACCAGCAGCCCGTCGCCGCCGAAGTCCTTGGCGTACGCGTCCAGCTTGTTGGTGATCGCGTCGCCGTCGCGCTTGCTGTTGACGTAGCCCAGCGACAGCTCGTAGCTGAACAGCTCGGCCTGCAGCTGCTCGGGCGTGGTGATCGACTGCAGGCCCAGGCGGGCCAGCGCGCCGTCGGGGTCGTCGGCGAGCCGCTCGACCTCGCGGTGCAGCAGCGCCTGCACCCGGGAGCCGAACTCGGTGACCTCGCGGAGCATCGGCATCGCGCCGACGTAGATCCGCTGCGTGTCGACCGACAGGCGCGTGTAGAAGGACTCCTCCAGCGACCAGCCCGGGGCCGGGAACACGCAGGCGCGGCGGGCGTACAGGTGACGGACCTGGGCCTCGTAGCGCTCGACGGTCGCGGTGGCGGCCAGCAGCTTGGTCGGCTTCTTGGTGCCGACCTGGCGCTGCAGGTGCTCGAACAGGGTCTCGTAGTGCGCGTTGAAGGTGCCCAGCTCCTCCTGCAGCAGGTGCATCTCGTCCTGGACCTGCAGGGCCGGCACCGGGTCGTAGATCTGCACGGAGGTGTGGTCGCGCTTGGTGCGCTTGCACTTACCGCCCGCCAGGCACTTGTCGCGCGTCTGGCTGGGACGGCCGTCCTTCCAGACGGGCTGGTAGTGGGTGAAGTACCCGTGGTCGGGGCAGCAGTACGCCGGGCCGGCGGTGAAGTGCGACACCTCGGGGACGCGGCCGACGGCGGCGAGCTTGTCGACGGTCGCGACGGTCACCGCGGGCAGGTACCGGAAGACCTCCTCGTCGGTGACGCAGACCGGCATGTCGCCGCAGCTGCTGCACGTGTGCAGCAGGCGCACCCCGGGCACGTCGGCGCGGAGCGTCAGCTCGCCGCCCGGGCAGTCGGGGTTCAGGCACTCGGTGATCGTCCGCTCGCTGACGGCCAGGTCGGGGTCGCGGGACAGCTCCCGGGCCCACCAGTCGATGCTGTCGCGCTCCCGGGTGATGTCGTTGGACAGCCGGTTCGGCGTGTTCGAGCTGCCGACGAAGAAGCCCAGGCGGAACGGGTCGCCGGCGAAGTCGGTGTCGCCGTCGGCTTCCAGCTTGCTGCGCAGGTCCTCGGCGGCGTAGACGATCCGGCCGACGCGGACTAGCTGCTGGACGGACAGCATGCGCAGCGGGAAGCGCAGCAGCGCGGTGATGCCGAGCTTCTTGCCGCGCAGGCGGTCGTAGAACATCGCGATCGCGATCAGGCCCAGGTACGCCTCGGTCTTGCCGCCGCCGGTCGGGAAGTACAGGACGTCGGCGGTGTCCAGCTCCGACAGGTAGGCCGGGTCGTTGACCTCGCGGGCGCGCAGCGCCGACAGGTGGATGACCTGGAAGACCAGCTGGAACAGGCGCCAGGTGCGGATGTTGCGTCCGCGGGCCTGGCCGACGCGGGCGAAGACCTTGTTGGCCGCGGTGAACGCGATCCGCAGGTGCGGGTCCTGCTGCAGGGCTCGCAGCCCGAGGTCGAAGCGGTCAGCCTCGGCCTGGAAGACGGCCCGGGCGTCCTGGCAGGCGGCCAGGCGGTCGGGGTCGTTCTGCCACTGGGGGTTGGCCAACTCGACGTCCCAGCGGCGCAGGAAGTCCTGCATCCCGGTTTGGACCTTCACCAGCTCGCCCATCATCTTGCCGGGGTCGGCCAGGTCGGTAAAGGCCAGCTCCAGGTCGGGGTTGGTGACCAGCTTGCGCTGGGCGAACAGCGGCCAGGTCGTGGTGCGGACCTCGTCTGGGGTCTGGTCGGGCGGGCACTGCTCCCCGGCCTCGGTGAACCCGTCGGCGGCGGCGTTGCGCCCGTGCGCCCAGACCAGGCGCAGGTGGTCGTAGCGGAAGTCCTCGGGGGCGCGCTCGAACTCGATCGCCGTCAGCTGCCCGGCGCGCGACGCGGACCGCAGCTGGCAGTTGAACAGGTGCATGTCGCGCTGCAGTTCCTTGGCGTCGCCGTCCTTGCCCTTGCGCGGCGCGACCGAGTCGTTGGACAGCGTCAGGCTGACGTTCATCTCGCCCTGGCGCGTCATACGGGTCTGCAGCGTCAGCGACACCTGATGGGCGCGCAGCGCGCGCTTGCTCCGAGCGGCGCCCTCGCCGGCCTTCAGCGCCTGCCTCCACAACCCCTCGTCGCCGTCGAGCGCGGTGACCGGCACCGTCTGGTTGCCCTCGAAGGCGTGCACGGTCCGGTCGTCGGTCAGCACCGAGGTCAGGCGCGCGTCGACGGCGGCCTGCGCGACCGTCGTCAGGTCGATCGTGTCGTGGACCTTGGTGGAGTCCAGCGGCACCAGGGTCGCCGGGATCGCGATGTCGATCCGCTCGTACCGCGGGAACAGGCTCATCCCCTGCACCCGTCCGCGCCGGGCCGCAGGGGCCGGCGGAGGCGCTGCGGCCGGGACGGCAGCGGCCGCGGCCGTGCCGTCGTCGCCGTCGCCGGTCGTTGCGTCGTCGCCGTCCGCGGCGACCGGTGTCGTGGCGGGGGCGGCCGTGGCCGCGCCGTTGGTCGCGTCCTGCTCGGCGGCGGCCGACGCGGCGCCCGCCGCTTCGTCGTCGGCGTCGTGCGCGACCTCGGTGAGCCAGAACGCGCGCTGCTCCTCGATGGTCGGGTAGCGCTGGACGTAGACGCTGAAGCCGCCGCTGACCTCGACCGCGGGCTGCCCGTCGGCCGGCGGCGTGATGACGAAGTCCAGGCCCATCGTCGGCGGGCGCCCGCCGAAGTCGCCGTCCTCGGGCACGTTCGGCGCCGGGTCAGCGGCCGCGGACGCCGGGTCCGGCGGCGGGTCGATCGGGTCCAACGGCGGCAGGATCCCCAGCTGCAGGGTACGCGACGGACGCACCCGCTCGATGTACGGCTGCGCCTCCCCGGCCAACTGGCGGCGGACGTACTCGGACAGGTGCCGGACGATCCGTTCCTGGTCGGCGTTGCGGACGGACTGCGAAGAACTCATGAAGATGCCTTGGTCACGATCGAGTCGTCGAGGGCCAGGAAACGCCCCAGCCGTGACGCGGGGACGTCGCGCACGATCGTCGTGCCGACGACGGTGAACACCTGCAGGGCCGCGAAGAAGTCCGTCAGGTCCATGTGCGTCAGCTCCTGCAGCTCGCGCTGCTGCGGGCCGTCGTCGGTGACGAGCGTCTCGGCGACCGCCTCGTTGAGAACGCGGCCGATCAGCCGGTGCATCCCGCGGACCGTCCGCAGGTACAGGCGGATCTGCGGGAAGTGGGTGACCGCGCTCTCGTTGCCCGACAAACGCAGCAGCTCCTTCAGCGGCGCGTCCTGCTGCGGAGCGAGGTTGTCGCGCCGGCGCCACGCGCGAACGGTCCCGGCGTGCACGCCGAGCTTGGCGGCCAGCGCGGCGTCGGTGCCGCCGGACGCCTCGTACGCGGCCGCAAACGCCTGCAGGTACAGGTCGTAGAAGACGCGGGCCGGGCCGAACGTCTCGTCCCACGCCTCCATCAGGTCGTGCACGAGCGTGCCGCGGTCGTTGCCGTCGACCAGCGCGACGTGGTGGCCCTCGGCCAGCTGGGCCACCGTCGTGGCCACCAGCTTGCCGTCGACCAGGCGGTCGACCTTCGCGTCGGCGGGCAACGCGATCGAGGTGCGCTGCCGCGTGGAGATCAGGACCGCTTCGGCGGCGACCTGCGGCGAGGCGTCGCCGTCGGCGGGAGCGCCGGGGGCCTGGACGTCGGGCAGGTCGCCGTCTCCGAGCTCGGCGATCTTGGCGAAGAAGTCCATCATCCGCGAGACGGAGTCGCTCGGCGGCTCGGCCTCCTTGACGGTCTTGCGGCCGCCGAAGCCGATCGGCTCCAGCGCCTGGACGGTGAAGTCCACCACACCGGTGACCGGGACCAGCGTGCCGCCGTAGGCGTCGGTGACGATCGCCGCGTTGCTGGCGCCGCCGACGCACGACGCGGCCGCCCGGCGGGCGTTGATCGGGAACCAGCGGGCCTGGCTGGGGTACAGCAGCGCCTCGATCGCGCCCTCTTCTGCGGAGCAGTACATGCTGGCCCGGTACGGCGGCGGCGGCTCAGTGACGATCGTCAGGCGCCGCTTGGTCGACGGGCCGTGCGGCAGCGGCGGCGTCTGCCGGCCGAACCAGACGATCTCGACCGGACCGTTCTCGTCGGCCAGCTCGGCGAGGGTGATCGCGCCGTTGTCGACCAGCGCCGGTCCCAGCGCGCGGGCCTCGGCCCGGGTGCTGCAGCGGATCGTCAGCTTCGTGCGCTGCGCCCGGTAGTGCTCGACCATGCCGTGCAGGTCCAGGTACTTCGGGGACTCGCGGGCCACGTACTCGTACAGGCGCCTCGTGGTCCCGGCGACCGCCGCCCAGTCGCTCTCCCACAGCGCCGCCCACTTGCCGGTGAACTGGCTGCGGTAGGCGCCGGTGACGTAGGCCAGCTCCTTGTGCGGCTGCAGGGCCCCGTACTCGTTCAGCGCCGCGGCCGCGTACGTGTCCAGCGGCACGGCCAGGCGGGCCAGGAACCACGACAGCCGGCGGGCGGCTAGCACCGGGCGCGGCAGCGGGTCGCTGCCAGCGCGGCGCAGCATCTGCGCGAAGCGGGTGTCCAGCTCGGTCAGGTGCTCGTCGACCTCGCCGTCGTCGCAGACGCGGTAGCGCAGCACCGGGGCGCTCTCCCGCGCGCGGCGGACGAGGTCGCCGAGCGCCAGGCGGCCGGAGCCTTCGACGGTCTCCTCTGCCAACAACCCCCAGTCGAAGCGCCAGATCGGGATCTCGAACGAGGAGCACATCTGCTCGAAGGTCTTGTCGCCGAGCTCGCCGACGAAGATCTGGCCGCGATGGCTGTCGTCGGCCCAGACGCGCAGCGACGGCCAGGTGCGGTCGGCGCAGGTCGAGCAGTCGACGACCGAGACGGCGATGACGTTCTCGGCGACCGTCGGCTGGTAGGTCGGGCGGTGCAGCAGCAACAGGGCCTCGTCGGAGGACACGCCGCGGGTGCCGTTGGTGCCACGCAGCGGCCGCGACCGGGTGGTCGGGCGGCCGTCGAGCGTCGGCTTGCCCGCGACGAGCCGCCGGACGGCGGGGGACTTGTGGCCGTTGCGGCCCGCGACCAGGCGGTCGAGGGTGTCGCGGATCGTCGCGTCGCCGGTGGCCAGCGCGACGTTCCCGGGGAACGGCAGCAGCGCGTTGGTGCGCGCGAACGCCAGGTATGTGGCGATCCCCGCGGCGAGGTGATGCGATCCCCGGGGCACCGCGATCGCGATCGCGCGCTTCTTCGTCACCGCGGACCGGGCCAGGATGAACGCGGTCTCCTCCACCCCGGACGGCTTCCAGGGGGCCGCCCCGAGAAGCAGCGCGCCGCCGCGCAGCGCGCGGAGGGTCGGGTCGCCGTCTCGGACGGGCTGGAGGCGGCTGGTCGCGGTGGTCATGTGCAAGAGGCGGTCTCCCGCCGCAGGCGTCGTAGGATGCGTAGGAAACCTGACGCGCGGCGAGCCACCGTCGGCTGCGTGTTCGCCGCCTGACCGAGCCCGCACGACCGCATCGGCGACACCGAGGTCACTGGTCAGTGCCTGACGACGATCTCCGTGTCGCCGCTGGCCGATCACGTGCCCGGCATGGTGGAGGTGGCGGTGGACGCGACCGTCTGCGGCGCGGCCTGCGAGCCGGTGGTGGTGCACGTCATCGCGGGCACTCGGGCAGGGAGAGCAGGTTGTCGGGCTGCTCTCCGTCGGCGACGGTCTTCAGATACTTGTGGCCGAAGCGGCTGACGGCGACGACCACGTCGGCCGTCCGGCCGAACGCGTCCTGGGTGTAGAAGGCGAACTCGCCGTTCTCGGTGCGGCGGATCGCTTCGGGCTGGGTGAGCTTCCAGCGTCTGCCGTCAGGGTTAACTCCCCCGACGTTGCTGATGCGCTCGTGCGGGTCATAGCGCGAGGTCTTGTTGATGCACTGGATGCGGACGCGGGCGGCCATGGCAGTCACACTGCCGTGGAGGCGGAGTCGTCGGCGATCTCGTAGCGCGCTGCGGCCCCGGGGTCGGTGGTGATCGTCACCAGTCCGGCATCGACCAGGGCCAGCAGGTCGTCGACCAGGCGCTCGGCCTCGGCGGCGTCATCCGTCGCCGCTGCGGCGCGGGTCTCCGTCAGCGGGTCGAGCAGTCTGACGGCTCGGGACGAGCGCCGGCGCGGCGCGACGTGGGTAGGCATCTGGGTGGTGTGGCGGGTGGTCATCAGATCTCCGTGGCTCTACGCAACATTGCGTGGCACGGGAGTAGAGCGCCCGACCCGGACGGATCCGCGGCGACGCCCGAAGTCGCTGTGAGCGGCACTAGGCCCTACAAATGGGCCTGTGTCGGTGAAATGCCCGCTCGTTGCGGCGAATACCTGCGGTTGTGCACAGGGTTGTCAACAGGATCTGGCGCGGCTGTAGCCACGCAGCCGGGCATATGAACATCTTGTGCACAGGCGATGCTCGCGTTCGTCTCAGTCCACCGAGTACAACCCGCCAAGTGGTTCCTCCGACACCGACAACATCCCCTCGCTTGGCCCGCGCCGCGGCCGCCGAGCGCGCCGAGCTCGCTCGTCACCGCGAACGACTGGTGGCCGCCCGAGCCAGCCTCCGCGACGAACTGGATCGCATCGAAGCGTCCCTCGGCGAAGTCGAGGATCGCGTTGCGCTGCTGACGCGGCTGGCACCCGATGTCGACCCCGAACCGGCCGCTGAGATCCCCGGGCACGGCGGATCGCCAACCAGCACGCCGACAGGTACGACCCGCCAGGTGCTCCGCGGGCCTGCGATCCGCCGCGAGGCCGTCCGCGTGCTGCTCGATCACCCCGATCGTCCCGAGGCCGTGCACTACCGCCAGTGGTACGAGCTGCTGACCGACGCCGGGTACACGGTGGCCGGCAAGGATCCGCTGGCCGTGTTCCTCACCCAGGTGTCACGGTCGCCTGTAGTCGTCCGCGGCACCCAGACCGGCGTGTACGCCCTCGACCCGCAGGCCCCGCGGCGGTTGCGCGGCAGGTTGTCCGACCTCCACGCCGAGCTGCGGTCGCTGGCCTCCACCCCGGAAGCGACCGCGGACCTCGCGGCGATCCGCGAGCGTCGCCGCGAGATCACCGCCGAGACGGGCCGCACCGAGCGCGCTCTCGAAGAAGCGGAGACGCTCCTCGCGCCTGCAGACGATGTGCAGTACGCGACTGCCTGAGCAAGGACCCCCAGCAAGCGTGAACCCGAGCGCCCGATCGCGCCGCTTTGGATGGATGCGGTCGGCCGCCGGCCGAAACTTCAGCCTGGCCGCGCGAGGCGCTCGATAATCGGTCCTACGTGGCCGGCGGGTGGTGGGGTTGAGCCAGGCTGTTTGACGGAGGTGTTCAGCGACCCGGCTCAGGCGTCCTTGGCAAGGAGGGCGATGAGCAGGTCGGGGCTTCGCGTTGCTCATCGACAACCGATCCGGCAGGCTCAGCGGATCGCGCAAACGCAACTGCTCAGCTGTTCCGGCCCGTTACGCACCCTTCGCGGCCTTGCGATGGCGTGGGGCGTCGGGGCCGGGGACTTCCAGGGCGCGTTGCTGCAGGCGGCAGCGTCAATCCGCGACGCCGGCCACGACCCGCGAGGGGCGCTCCCTGACGCGATCTCGCGATGCCTTGGCCACGATCCCACGCCACCGGGTGAGGTCCTCTACTTTCACGCGACGCGACTGGCCGACCCGCCGACGCTGCTCAGGCGTGGGTTGTATCCGACGGCGGTGGTCCTTGACGAGCTGTGGGACTTCATCGGTCGCTTGGCCGAACCGGAAATCACGACGACTCAGTGGCGAGACGTGCGCCGGGCCATGGACAGCGGCACTATCGGAGCTGATCTCCCATACCGCCACCGGCTCGACCATCGCTCCCAGCAAGGCCCGTGCGCGGCGCTCGTTCTCGACACGGTGCTGCACGCCGAGCGATATCCGGGGACTGTCGACTACCTCGCCGGCGCCGAGATCGTTGTCGACATCTGCGACGCGGTCGCCGCTGCCTACGACCTGCCCCTCCACCGCCGCTACCTCGATGCGACTCGTCCTTGCATCGTGGAGATTATCATGCCCGGCGACGCATCGCCCAGCGTTCTCGACACCGCCGCTTGGTACGTGGAGGCCGCAGTGCTCGGACAGACCACCAGCGAAGCGCACTGGGGAATCGACGGTGCCGGCAACCAGCTCGTGGATGCTCGCATCCACCGCATCTGGGACGTGACATCGCAGGAGAGCTGGGAATCCTTGATCTCCGAGGCGCGGCGCGGCTCATCGGGGCGTGGCGACGGGATCTCTCGCTAGCCGTCCGTAGGCTTGGTGCGTGAGCTTCACAGCACTTCACCGGGCGCTCGGGGTTGGACCCGGACCGTTGACCGATGAGCTCCTTGATATCGCGGTTGCCGCCGCCGTATCGGAGACCGACGATCTGGACTGGAAGTCTGAGCTGCCGCCGATGCGGGGCCTGCCGCAGACGGACTTTCCGAAGGATGTGGCAGCGATGGCGAACAGCGGCGGCGGCGTGATCGTTTTCGGAGTGCGCGAGAATCAGAAGGCGGCGACTGCGCGCGTTGACGTTGGCGAGTTGGACGAGGCGTACGAGCGTTCCCTGCGCAGCGCCGCGATTACCGCTATCTCCCCGCCTGTGTTCGGTCTGGGTGTGCACCGCTTGGGGGCCGACGGGAAGCGGGCTGTCGTGGTCGAGGTGCCCGCAAGCGTCGATGGGCCGCACCTGATCTACAGGCACGAGTATTTCGGCGCGCCCGTGCGCAACGACGCAGACACCGTGTGGATGAAGGAACGGCAGATCGAGGCCATGTACCGTTCTCGATTCGAGGAGCGCCGCCACGCAACGGAGGCCCTGAACGCGCTGTTCACCGAGGCAGCTGCCGGCCGCAACACAAACCAGCGGGCATGGCTGATCGCGGTGGCCCATCCTCGCTTGCCTCGCGTTCGGGATCGGCTGACCCGCGATGAGGCCCGAGATGTGCTGTCGAAGGCTCGAGGCATCGCGTTGACCTACGCGGGGCAAAGCGGCATTCATCCGTTGGAGAGCGTGGACCGGCTCAACCCCCGTCCGGGGCTCCGCCGCTGGGTCGCCGTGAACACGGCGACGGATGAGCGCTCAATGTGGAAGCAGTCCTGGATGAGCATCCACCACGATGGCTCGGTGACCCTCGCGGCCACGGTCGGAGGACATCGTCGGAGCCACGAGGCGTATTTCGAGGGCTGGCAGCTCGAGTCCTCCGCCGTAGAGTGCGCGATCGCGGACGTCATGGCGCTCCTTCGGACTACCGCGGAAGTGACCGACCAGGACGAATACGACCTGCGAGTCGGAGTCGAGTGGACGGGTGAGCAGCCACTCATGATCCTTACGCAGGACCACAGCGGCTTCGCCTACGACGGCGTATCGACCCCCCTGCACTACTACGCTCCTGTCGAGACCACCGTAAGGGCCCTGGAACCGACCCTTGATTTCTTCTGGAGCGTCCACGACCTCGCCGAGGACTGCTTGAACCAAGGCGGCATCTCAAACGTGGCCATGATTCGGCCTCCGTCACGCGACGATCAAGCGTAACCGACCCGGAAGCCGACTCTACGGAGGCGGGACCCGTCCAATAGAGGGATCGCGACCTGCTGTGAGCGCCTCGGCGAACTCGGTTTGGGACGGAGTTCAATGCGGGCCTGCTGGTGACCGTGTGGAGCTCCGGGGTCGTCCGCCGTCGGCGTGAGTGAGACGATGCAGTTGCTCCCCCCGCTACCGCTCGGAGGAGCCGCGTTCCGCCCGCCGCCACTACCGGCGGTAGCCGACGGAACCTGTCAAGCCGGATGAGACAGTGTCGGGGCGAATTTAGTGAGCGGCGGGCTCCTCGGGCTTGGGCTTGTTGATGTAGGCGGCGGTCGGCAGCGCGGGCGGTCGGGGCGGGTGCCGGACGAAGCGTTCGGGCGTGGCGGCGTAGGCCGCGTCGAGGACGGTGGTGCGGGCGGCGTGGACGGCCGGAGCGTGGCCGTGGTGGACGTCGTGTGGGGTCATCAGGCCGATGCCGGCGTGGCGGTGAGCGTGGTGGTACCAGCCGAAGAAGTCGCGGCAGAAGGCGCGGGCGTGGTCGATGTGGTCGAACCGTGCGGGGAACCCGGGCCGGTACTTCATCGTCTTGAACTGTGACTCGGAGTACGGGTTGTCCGTCGACGTGTACGGCCGGTTATGCGAGCGCAGGACGCCGAGGTCGGCGAGGAGGAACGCGACGGGCTTGGACGTCATCGCCGGGCCGCGGTCGGCGTGCACCGTCAACTGGCCACGGACGATGTTCTGTTGCTCGCACGCCTGGCCGATCAGCGCCTTGGCCAGGTGCGCGTTCTCGCGGTGCTGCACCGTCCAGCCGACGGCGTAGCGGCTGTAGACGTCGAGAATGACGTAGAGGTAGTAGTAGGTCCACTTCGCCGGACCCTTCAACTTCGAGATGTCCCAGGACCAAATCTCGTTCGGCCGCTCGGCGAGCAGTTCCGGTGCGGCGTAGGGCGGATGGGTCAGCTGCGCGCGGCGCTCGGTGACGCCGCCGTACTCGGCGGCGAGGATCCGGTACATCGTGCGCTGCGACGCAAGGTAGATCCCCTCATCCAGCAGCGTCGCCCAGACCTCGGCAGGGGAGGCGTCCTGAAAGCGCGGGCTGTGCAACTGCTCGAGCACCGCGGCACGCTCCTCATCCGACAGCGCCCGGCCGGGCCGCCTGCGCGGCACTGACGCGCGCGCGGGCGGCGGGCTGCGTCGGCGATACAACGACGCCCTGGACGCGCCGAGGGCGCGGCACGCGGGCAGGATGCCGACCAGCGGCTCGATCTCAATGACGGCCTGATCGATCATGATCGCGGCGGCTGCTCGTCGGTCTCCGGCGCGCTCTTGGCCAGCAGTTCTTCCAAGAGCGCGGAGACGTTTCCCTGCACCTCGATCACCCGACGCGCCGTCACCAGATCGGCCTGCGAGCGCTCCAGCTGGCGACGCAGCGCCGCGTTCTCCATCCGCTCGGCGCTCGGCGGCTTGGGGCCACGCTGGCGAGGCTCCAGCGCCCCGAGCGCGCCGCTGTCGCGGGCCCGCCGCCACTCCGTCAGCAGCGAGGAGTACAAGCCCTCGCGGCGCAGCACCTCGCCGATCTCGCCGGGCTTGGTGCACGCCTCGGCGGCGAGCACGATCTTCAGCTTGTACGCCGCGGTGAACCTGCGGCGCGTCGCCCGCGGCACGAGCTCGGGATCCGGGACCCCCACCAGCGACGACGCGCCGCCGGCGATGTGCCTACGCTCGCCTTCGGCTCCCTCCGGCACACCGCCGGCGGAACCCTCCAGCTCGTCCTTCATCCCTGCAGAGAACTGCGACACAACGCACGTCCGTTCTCGCCCTCAGGCTCAGTAAATACAACGGTAGAACCTGTCTCACGTCACCTTGGCAGAGAGGGCGACCCGCCGAAGGTGCACTACGACGAGGCCCGCAACCTGACCGTCCTGGACCGCGGGGTGCCATGCGAACGGGAGAAGGACGCCGTAGGCGATGTCAACCTGGGACCGCGATGAACCGGCGACAGCAACAGAAACGCTTTGAGCGGCGGCGTGCCCATCAGGCGGCGCCGGACCGACCGACCAACGTGATGACGCGTCGCAGCTACCCCGAGGTCAAGAAGGGCCACATCGTGCCGCGGGTCTACCAGCGGGCCTGGGCGACCAACGACCAGATCACGGTGCACATCGCCGCCAAGCCGGCGCCCGTCACGATGAACATCGCGGACGCCGGCACCCGCCGCCGCCCGTACAGCCGCCACCGACCCGACGGGACACGCACCGACGACATGGAGGCCGCGCTCGGCGAGGCCGAAGGCCGCTTCGCGCCGATCCTCGACGCGCTCGAGCATAGCCCGGGCCTCACGCTCGAACGCAAAGGCGGCCTTACGCAGTTCATCGCGCTTCAGATGGTCCGCTCGCCCGAGTTCTTCCGCATCCGCGATCAGCGCGTCGCGACCGCCATCGAGGAGCTCTTCGTTCGCGACCACGCCAAGCCGGCGCTCCTCGAGCTCGCTGGAGACGACACCGATCGTGCCCGCGAGATCGCCATCGAGAAGCTCAAGGAGCAGACACCGGCGCTCATGTCGATGACGCAGATGTCGCTGAAGCTCGCGACGATCCTCGGGTCGATGCGCTGGCAGTTGCTGCAGGTCGCCCGCCCAGCACTCGTCTACTCCGACCAGCCCGTTGTGCTGTGGCCAGCCGGGATCGAGGCCGTCGCCGCGGCGCCGACCCGGCCGCAGTTCGGCCCGATGACCGCGCAGGAAGTCCTCATGCCGCTCACGCCAAGCCTCGCGGTCGTGATGACCTGGGAGGACCTCCCTGACCGCGAGGCTCCTCGCGACATCGGCGAGGACATCGCCGCGACGATCAACGAGCTCGTCATCGGGCAGGCCGACCGCCAGTGGATGCACGTTGTCGGCAGCACCCCCGCCAGAACTCGCACGCCGCTGCGCACCGTGTCTTGCGCCCTCACCGGCACGCACGCCGTCGACACTGCGGGCAGCAGCCGGCGGGGGCACGCCCAGAAGTTCCTCAAGCGCCACCTCACCAAGCGATGGCCGGCCACGGTGGAGGTGCTCTGGGGCGAGGCACCGGCACCCGTCGCCGTGGCTTCCGGAAGCAGCGCCAGAGGCGAAGCGGACTGACGTCGCGTGTCGGCGTCCGCGGACGCGCGGCCGACCGAGACTGGGCGTTGCCCTTCCAATTGCGGGGTCTGTCCGTCTGAAGGAGCTGTTTGGGCGAAAGGCGCCGTGCGAGCAGCGAGCGCGGCCGCGATCGGATACACCTGCGCCCGAGGGTACGGGGTCCGGCGGGCGGCGTGGGCGCCATGCGCATTACGATCCGTGCTCTACGGCACGAAGGAGTCAGCATGGTGAAGGTCCTCGACGTTTCGGCGATCTCTGAGCAGATCAGGGCGCGACTGGACGAGCAGCGGCGGCAGCATCAGGGCATCGGTGACGGTCTTGAGCGAGTCCGTGACGTGCTCGGTCGTTTGGAGGGCGAGGTCCGCTCACTCGTCGGCGGCGCTCGCGGCTCGGGCGCGGCACCGACGAGCACCCAAGTGACGAAGAACGTCCCCGCGCCCAAGACCACGCCGGCTGCCAAGCGCACCGCAGCTCCAAAGCCGAAGAGCACGAGCGGGCGCGCTCCGCGTGGCGAGAACAAGGCGAAGGTGCTCGCGGCGCTGAAGAGCGGTCCGATGACCGCGACGGAGATCGCCAGCAAGACCGGCATCGGCGCCGCCAGCGCAAGCACGATGCTCAGCCGGATGGCCAAGGCCGGAGAGCTCGTCAAGGCCGACCGCGGTTACGCGCTGCCCTCGTAAGGGGCCGGGTGCTCCGCGAGGGGTCTGAGCAACCGGCGATCAGCGATCAGCGTTCGAATCGTGGGGTGTTGGTTCCTCATCGCTCAGCTACGGGCGGGCGACAGGTCGTAGCGTCGCGGGCGGTCACTGACCTGCTGCAGGCGGCCGGTGGCGGCGAGTCGCGTGAGGCAGTTGGCGACGGCGCCGGAGGATCGTCCCAGGGCCTTAGCGACGGCAGCGGGTGCGTGAGGTCCTGGGCTGACGGTGGTGTGGAGGTGGTCTAGGACGAGGGTGTCGAGCTGGCCAGGGCGCAGCCGGTGGCCCGCGGTCGTGATCGGGCCGGGGGCCGCCTCTGGCGCCTGAGCTGTGATCGGGTCTGTGGGCGGCTTGCCGACGGCGGCGATGTCGGTCCAGCGGTCGGGGAGTTTGCGGGCGCCGTCTTGTCCGCCGGGGTTGCGGTGGGCGTGGCCGGCGCGTTCGAGCAGGGCGAGGTGTTTGGTGACGGTCGAGCGTCCGAGGCCCGAGGCCGCGGCCAACTCGACCCGGTCGCCATCGGTGCACGGGCGAGGGCACTGAGGATCTTCAGGCTCGTCGCGTTCGGGGTGACGGCGTCTTTGACATCGGTGCTCATCGGGGTCTCCGGGTCGGCGTGGCGTCAGTGCTGGAACGGCTATTTCATCGTGCTGGTCAGGCCCGCCGTTCGCGACCGGTGGTGTCGGTGCTTGGGGCGGGCCGGCGGGTCTGTTTCGGGGTCGTGGGCCAGCTGGTCGGGATGACCCAGCCGCGCGTCACGTCGAGACGCCGCATGGGTGTTTGGGTGTAGAGGCGGCGGGCGAGCGGGGAGCGGTAGGTGTGGTGGCGGGTCGCGTACAGGGTGTGCCCGCCGAGCCACGCGAGCGCCCCGGCGACGGCGATGACGAGCCCGGCGGCCGTGCCCGTAGCGCCGAGCATCAGGCCGGCCGTCACGCCGAGCGCCCCCGCGCTGCGAAGCAGGACGCTCCCCAGCGTCCAGACGGTCAGGGCGGTGATCGCGAGCAGCGCGACAGCGGTCGTGATCGCGCTCATGCCTTGGTCTCCGGGCCGGGGGTGCCGGCGGCCGCGGGTTTGGGCTCGCTCGTGAGTTCTTGCTCGAGGTCGAGGGCTGGTGCGTGTTCGCCTTGGAGGAGGTGGGCGTAGACGGTGAGGGTGAACGCGGGGCTGTGGTGGCCGAGGGCCCGGGAGAGCTGCAGCAGGTTCGCGCCGCGGGCGAGCATCAGCGACGCGTAGGTGTGGCGGAAGGCGTGAAAGCCCGCCCACCCCGCCCCGACCGTGGTGGCGGTCGGTTTCAGGACGCGGCGGCGGAGGTTGTCGGGATCGATCTCGGTGCCGGCCCTGGAGGTGAAGACGAGGTCCTCGTCCTGCGCCGCGACCGTCATGGCGTTGCGGCGGTCGGTGAGCCGCTGGGCGATGGTGGGGCTGAGGGGGATGCGGCGTCGGCCGTGTTTGGTCTTCGGTGGTTCGATGCGGCCTTTGACCAGGGCCCGGCGGATGCGCAGGTGTGGCTCGGGGTCCTCGAGGTAGGTGTCGCGCCAGCGCAGCGCGATCGCTTCGCTGATCCGCATTCCGGAGGCGGCGAGCAGGGTGAAGAGCATCTCGTGCTCCTCCCCCACACTGGTGAGGAAGCCGCGGAGTTGGTCGCGGGAGAAGGTGCGGATCTCTTCCTCTTCGTCGTCGACCTCGTTCTGGTCGCGGCGGGGGAGCGCGAGCCCGAACGCGGGGTTGTGTCGCAGGAGTCCTTCGCGCACGGCGGTGGAGAGCATCGCCCGGATCGGGATCGTGGCGTTCGCGATCGACGAGTCGGAGAGGTGCTTGCCCTGTTCCTTGTCGTCGGCCAGCCAGCCGACGTACTGCGCCAGGTGCCGCGGCGTCAGGTCGGTCAGGCGAAGCGAGGGGCGGAAGTGCTTCAGCGCGTAGTTGGTCAGCAGCCGGCGGTATTCGTCGCGGGTGCCTTCCCTGAAGCCGCGGCGTCCGTTGCCTTGGTAGCGGTCGATCCACTCAAGGGCGTAGTCGTGGAGGGTGACCTTGATCTGGGCCTGAAACTCGCCGCGGTCGATGTCGGTTTCGCGGGAGCGTTTGATCCGGCGGGCCTCCTCGATCGTCGAGGCGGCCTCCTTGCGCTGGCGGCCGGCGGCGCGGTACATGACGATGTAGGCGTTGTCCTTCTTGTAGACGCCGGGGGTCGAGGTCTTCTTCAGCTTCCGCCGATCCTGTTTGGGCGCGGCCGGCGGAGGCCGCACGCGGGCAGCGCTTCGCGCGGTAGGTTCAACGAGCATGACGATGGTCCTTTCGTCGTCTGCCGTGGGCGGGGCCGTTAGCGCGGCGCCCGCCCAACTTGCGGCGGTGTCCACCGAACGTAGCTCGACACCGCCGCGGAAGCGAGTCGGGTGTCAGCGTCATCGCCGGCGTCCCGCGCACTCGCGCACGTACCGGTCCAGGGTCTGGCGGGTGTAGAGCGGGGTGCGCCCGTCGCGCCCGTCCGGACACAGCGCGCGGCCGCTGGTGAGTTGATGGATCCGCTGGCGCGAGACGCCGAGGTACGCCGCCGCCCGGGCCGGCGGCAGGTACCCATCCGGCCGCTCCCCGTGAGTGTCGGCGGGAGCGTTGGCGAGCTGGGTGGTGAGGATCTCCGCGGCGAGCCCGGCGATCTCAGCCAGCAACTCTTCAGGGATCTGGATGCTGATCGTGCGGGGGCCGGCGGGGGTCATGCCGGCCCCGTGGTGGCGAGCGCGATGGTCGGGGGTGCGGCTGGCGCGGGCCGCGGCTGGTGGTGGTGGGTGATGCGGGCGCGGGCGACCTTCGCGTGGTCGGGGTCGCGTTCGATCCCGATGAACTGTCGGTCCTCAAGGACCGCCGCGCAGCCGGTCGATCCCGATCCACAGAACGGATCCAGGACGACTCCGCCGGGTGGGGTGATGAGGCGGGTGAGCCATCGCATCAGCTCAATCGGCTTCACCGTCGGATGGGGATTTCGGACCTGCCGTCGTGAGCGGCCGGCGGAAGAGGGGAAGAGGTCAAGGGTCCGGGCGGGGAGCTGCTGGCAGCCGGCGTCGCGTTCGCGGCGTGAGGCTTTGGAGCAGTAGAAGAAGCGGCTGGGCCGCACCCGCCCCGTGTGCCGGTCAAGCCCCGCGACCGCGCACCCCCTCGCGCAACCGCCCAGCCGGCAGCCGGGCTGGTGGGTCAGGCAGACGTTCGCCGGCCACCGCACCACCGCCGTGGACGTGGTGGGGTCGGGGATCGCGCAGGCCTCGGTGTTCAAGACCCCTGTCCCCCACCTGTCGGCCGTTGCGGCGGTCGTACCGGCCATCGGGGTACGGGCCAGGACGATCGGCTCATACGCTGGTTTCAGCGCGGTACCCCGGCCACCGGGGAGCCGCCGGGATTTCGGCATGCCGCTGCCGTACAGCCACATGAGGACATCGCGGATCTCCAGGCCCGCGTCTTCAAGGCCCGAGGTAAGGCGATGCGTCATGCGCGGTGCGGCGAAGCACGCCACGTGGCCGCCGGGCTTCCCTCTCTGCCAAGGTGACGTGAGACAGGTTCTACCGTTGTATTTACTGAGCCTGAGGGCGAGAACGGACGTGCGTTGTGTCGCAGTTCCCTGCAGGGATGAAGGACGAGCTGGAGGGTTCCGCCGGCGGTGTGCCGGAGGGAGCCGAAGGCGAGCGTAGGCACATCGCCGGCGGCGCGTCGTCGCTGGTGGGGGTCCCGGATCCCGAGCTCGTGCCGCGGGCGACGCGCCGCAGGTTCACCGCGGCGTACAAGCTGAAGATCGTGCTCGCCGCCGAGGCGTGCACCAAGCCCGGCGAGATCGGCGAGGTGCTGCGCCGCGAGGGCTTGTACTCCTCGCTGCTGACGGAGTGGCGGCGGGCCCGCGACAGCGGCGCGCTCGGGGCGCTGGAGCCTCGCCAGCGTGGCCCCAAGCCGCCGAGCGCCGAGCGGATGGAGAACGCGGCGCTGCGTCGCCAGCTGGAGCGCTCGCAGGCCGATCTGGTGACGGCGCGTCGGGTGATCGAGGTGCAGGGAAACGTCTCCGCGCTCTTGGAAGAACTGCTGGCCAAGAGCGCGCCGGAGACCGACGAGCAGCCGCCGCGATCATGATCGATCAGGCCGTCATTGAGATCGAGCCGCTGGTCGGCATCCTGCCCGCGTGCCGCGCCCTCGGCGCGTCCAGGGCGTCGTTGTATCGCCGACGCAGCCCGCCGCCCGCGCGCGCGTCAGTGCCGCGCAGGCGGCCCGGCCGGGCGCTGTCGGATGAGGAGCGTGCCGCGGTGCTCGAGCAGTTGCACAGCCCGCGCTTTCAGGACGCCTCCCCTGCCGAGGTCTGGGCGACGCTGCTGGATGAGGGGATCTACCTTGCGTCGCAGCGCACGATGTACCGGATCCTCGCCGCCGAGTACGGCGGCGTCACCGAGCGCCGCGCGCAGCTGACCCATCCGCCCTACGCCGCACCGGAACTGCTCGCCGAGCGGCCGAACGAGATTTGGTCCTGGGACATCTCGAAGTTGAAGGGTCCGGCGAAGTGGACCTACTACTACCTCTACGTCATTCTCGACGTCTACAGCCGCTACGCCGTCGGCTGGACGGTGCAGCACCGCGAGAACGCGCACCTGGCCAAGGCGCTGATCGGCCAGGCGTGCGAGCAACAGAACATCGTCCGTGGCCAGTTGACGGTGCACGCCGACCGCGGCCCGGCGATGACGTCCAAGCCCGTCGCGTTCCTCCTCGCCGACCTCGGCGTCCTGCGCTCGCATAACCGGCCGTACACGTCGACGGACAACCCGTACTCCGAGTCACAGTTCAAGACGATGAAGTACCGGCCCGGGTTCCCCGCACGGTTCGACCACATCGACCACGCCCGCGCCTTCTGCCGCGACTTCTTCGGCTGGTACCACCACGCTCACCGCCACGCCGGCATCGGCCTGATGACCCCACACGACGTCCACCACGGCCACGCTCCGGCCGTCCACGCCGCCCGCACCACCGTCCTCGACGCGGCCTACGCCGCCACGCCCGAACGCTTCGTCCGGCACCCGCCCCGACCGCCCGCGCTGCCGACCGCCGCCTACATCAACAAGCCCAAGCCCGAGGAGCCCGCCGCTCACTAAATTCGCCCCGACACTGTCTCATCCGGCTTGACAGGTTCCGGGCCGCGGCCGTTGCCTTGAACGTGGCCTGCAGGAGGTCGTTCGCGCCGGCGGCCGCGAACACGCTGATGACCGCTCGCCCGCCGACAGGCGAGATCGCGCTGAGACTCGCCAGGCCGAGCGCCGACCACGAACCCATGCATCGTGAGCAGGTCAGCAGCTCGCCGATGACGAAGCGCATGCCCTCGCCCTTGGCCTTGCCGCCATGGTCATCGGCCGTATCGGTGACGAACGGCTCGCGTACGAAATGCGCGATGCGCTCGTGAGCGACAACATCAGCGATCGCAAACGTCGCGAGCGCGAGCAGCACCGCGTCCATCGGCGTCTCCACGGGGGCCCGTCGACGCCCGGCCACCGTCCTTGCGTGAACCGCAAGCGCCGCAGAGAACACGCTCATCACGGCTGCGTAGTCGCCTGCTCGCGCGCGAGAGCGTGGTGGTTCGCCGGTGCCGGACATCTCAGCAGGCCAGGGTACTACGTGCTGTAGGAGTTGGCGACCGGAGCCCGGGTCGAGCTGCCATACCCCTACAGCTCGTAAGAGAAGCGGTACAGTCGAGCTGTGCCCGCTCTCGACGCTGCTCCGTCCCACGAGGGCGCCGCGTCCCTCGGGCCCCGCAGCTGGGTCTCCGTAGAGCTCGTGGTGATCGTCGTGGGTGCCTCGTCGCTGGGTGCCGAGATCGCCGCCGCTCGGCTCATGGCGCCCTGGTTCGGCGCCTCGACGATCGTGTGGGCGAATACCATCGCCACGGTCCTCGTCTCGCTCAGCGCCGGCTACCTCGTCGGAGGGCGTTTTGCCGACCGGGACCCCACTCCTGAGGGACTCTCCAAGCTCGTTCTGCTCGCCGCCGTGCTCCTGGCGATCGTGCCGTTCGTCTCTGGACCGTTCCTGCGGACGAGTGTCAGCGCTCTTGACAACGTCAGCGCCGGGGCTTTCGTCGGCTCGTTGCTCGGAGTGCTGGTGCTCATCGCTGCCCCGATCATGCTGCTAGGTGCTGTCTCGCCGTATGCGATCCGTCTCCGCGTGACGACGGTCCGCGACGCGGGTGCCGTAGCGGGACGCCTCTACGCCCTGTCGACGCTCGGCTCCCTTGCCGGGGTGTTTCTGGCGGCGTTGGTGCTCGTGCCTTTTCTCGGCACCCGCCGCACCTTCCTATGCTTCGCCGCCGCACTGGCACTGGTCGGTGCTCTTGGTCTGCGCCGACTCGCTGTCGCCGTCGTCCCTTTGCTCCTCGTCGGGCTGATCGCGGTACCGGTCGGCACGATCAAGACGTCGAGCACCGGCCGGGTCATCTGGGAGCGCGAAAGCGAATACCAGTACGCGCGGGTCGTGCAGACGGACGACGGCCTGCGGCGCCTCGAGCTCAACGAGGGCCAGGCGGTTCATAGCGTGTACTCGCCCGGTGAGTGGTTGACCGGGAACTACTGGGACGAGATGCTCGTGCTGCCGTTCACCGTGCAGGCTGGGCGACCGCCGCGGTCAGTCGCGGTCCTCGGCAACGCTGCCGGCACCACCGCTCGTGCTTACAACCACTTCTTCCCGCAGACCATCGTCGACGGCGTGGAGATCGACCGCGCTCTGAGCGGGGTGGGCCGCAGGTTCTTCGGGCTTCGACCGTCGCCGCGCCTCCGCCTGCACACGGCCGATGCTCGGCCGTTCCTGCGACGGAACCGAGGCAAATGGGACCTGATCATCGTCGATGCCTACCGCCAGCCGTACGTCCCGTTCTACCTGTCCACCGTCGAGTTCTTTCGCCTCGTCAGCGACCGTCTCAACCCCGGCGGCTCGGTCATCGTCAACGTGGGCCACCCTGATGGCTCCGACGGCCTGGAGAAAGTCCTGTCCGCGACCCTGAGCCGCGTCTTCGGCTCGGTACTGCGTGACCCTTCCCAACCGGTCAACACCATGCTCCTGGCGAGTCATGCCGTGGCGTCCTCCGCGTTGTTGACGCGAGCCGCCCGGGCCCCGGGGACGCTCCCCCCGCCGTTGCGCCCGATCGCCCGCGCCACTTCGGCCCGCCTGGCCGCCAAGCTGGACGGTGGCCAGGTCTACACGGACGACGTGGCACCGGTCGAGTGGCTGGTCGACGCGTCGATCGTGCAGGTCGCCGCCGAGGGTCATCGCTGAGCATGTGGGCACCTTGCCTGGCATCACGACGGTCGGGACGCGGGCACCTGCCTCACGGGCCGCCGCCCTGCAGTGTCCGACGGCGCGTAGGAGACGCGGTAGGATCCCGCCGTGAACGGTTCCGCTGCTCTCCTCCCTCGCTCGCTGCAAGATGTTCGGACGAGTGTGGGAAGTCTGGCGTCTTGGCCGCTGCGTCGATGGGTCGTCGCTGCGCTCGCCGGTGCGGCTGCCGGGCTTGTCATAGGGGTGCCGACCGGGATCGTTCGCACGGAGTTCTACACGCGGATGACGCCGGTGACCTGGTGGGACTATCCGGTGTGGGCAGTCTCCGCGGTGCTCATCGGGCTCGTCGCCGCGACCTATGTTCGTGCTGGTGGATCGGCGACGACGTTGCCCGACCGCTCGGGTCGGACGCTTGGTGCGACGTTGCTTTCAGCGTTCGCGGTCGGGTGCCCCGTCTGCAACCAACTTGTCGTGGCGGTCGTCGGCGTCAGTGGTGCCCTCAGCTATTGGGCTCCTGTTCAGCCGGCTCTCGGGATGTTCAGCATCACGATGCTTCTCACCAGTTTGTACGTGCGCCTCCGCGGCTTGCTGTCTTGCCCTGAGCCCGCGCACGGTTGGTGATCATCGTCGAAGTACGCGAGCGAGGCCGACCCCTCCGTCCGGGTACCTTGGTTGGATGCTCAACACCATCTGCAAGGGCTGCGGCGTCACCTTGAGCGGCAAGGATGAGGACGCGCTGGTCACCGTCGTGCAGCAGCACGTCGCCGAGACGCACGCCGCCGGGCATCGCCCGTCGCGAGAGCAGGTGCTGGCGGTGATCCGCCAGCGAGGTGATAGCGCAAGCTGACGGGCTGGAAGACACAGATCAAGCCCGCCCAGGAGCTCAGCGCCGCTCAGCGTAGAGTTCAGGGTGCACCCGAAAGCTCTCCGCGCAGGCTGCCGAGCAGAAGTGCACTGCCTGGCCTTCGTGCTGCACGGAGGCTGGTGCCTCTGAGGGATCGACCGCCATGCGGCAGACGGGGTCGCGGTGCAGGCGGTCGGGGCCGCGGTCGACCTGCAGCCGGTAGAGCTCAACGGGAGCGGCGACGTTGCGCAGCGCGGTCGGGCCGAGAGAGGTAAGACCCTCACGCTCTCCGGCCGTGCAGGCGGCGGCGGTCGCGGCGGTCGTGAGCGCCTCGTCGGGTCCGGCCAGCGCGGCCACGCGGGCGGCGATGTTGACGGCCGCGCCGAACCAGTCGCCGGCGCGCTGGACGGCCGGGCCGGTGTGCAGGCCGACGCGGACGCTCAGCTGAGCGTGCCGGGCACCGAGCTCGCCGACCGCGCAGCGGGCCAGGCAGACGGCGCGGCTGGCGTCTGCGAGGTGCAGCAGGACCGCGTCGCCCATGGTCTTGACCTCGCGGGCTTCATGGGTGGGCAACATCGCTCGGACGTCGGCGATGAACGCCTCGGCGATGTCGGCGGCGTGATCGTCGCCGTGCGCTTCGGTCATGGCGGTGAAGCCGGCGAGGTCGCAGATGACGAAGGTGTGCTGCACGCCGACCATCAGCCTCAGGCGTGCGCGGGGTTGCCGTGCCCATGGCGCTCGTGGACGACGGCGTGACCCTTGCCGCGGCCGATGAGCCAGCGGTTGGCCGGGAAGGCGAAGGTGCCGGCGATGAGCAGCGAGCCAGAGAGGGCGGCGTAGAACCCGGGGTCGGTGGCGTGCTGATCCATGACGCCGGGGATCAGCAGCATCATCGTGTTGTCGATGACCTCCATGATCGCGATGGAGATGGTGTCCGAAGCGAGGGCCAGCGGCACGACGGCCGACAGCGCGAGGCCCGAGCGCAGTAGCGGCAGACTCGTCAGCAGGTAGCCGAAGAAGAAGGCCAGGCCGACGGCCAGCGCGACGGTGGCGAGGTTCGACCAGCCCAAGGCGGTGCCAATGATCATGCCAAGCACCTCGCCGATGGCGCAGCCGGTGAGGCAGTGGACGGTGGCGCTGAAGGCGAGGCGGTTGAGGCCTTGTGGGCTCTCAGCGTGGGCGTGTGTGGACATGGGGGATTCTCCTTCGGGGAAGGATGGGTGCGCGCAGCGACCCGAGGGGGGTTGGCGTCAGCGCTTCATCAGCCGCGCGACGGCGGCCATCATCTCGTCGGTGCGGTCGGTCTGCTTGTCCTGTGGGCCACCGAGGATGCAGTGACGAGCGTGCTCGTCGAGCAGACCAAGAGCGACCTTGTCCAGTGCGGCCTGAATCGCACTGATCTGAGTAAGGACGTCGATGCAGTAGCGGTCCTCCTCCACCATCCCCTGGATGCCGCGGACCTGACCCTCGATGCGACGCAGCCGAGTCTGCAGCTTGTCCTTCGTGGCGGAGTACCCGCGGGGTTCAGAGGTGGGAGTAGAGGCGGCCATATGGAGACCCTAGCAGTACCCCACGGGGGTATGCAAGCGCAAGCCTGCAGGGCAAGGTGGCACCGCTAGAGCGTCCGTTGGCCCGAGCGCGCACAGCCACGCATGGGCGGCTCGAGTCGCTTGAACGAATACCCCTTGTGGGTATACCGAAATGAGTGCTACGGTCGTCATATACCCCCACCCCGTACCCGAGGAGTTCTCCGCTCATGTCCGCCCCCTCCGTCTTCACCGTCTCCGGCATGACCTGCCAGCACTGCGTCGCCTCTGTGCGTGAGGAGGTCTCGGAGCTCGCCGGTGTCGAAGACGTCCAGGTCGACCTCGCTTCCGGCCAGCTCGTCGTCACCGGCAGCGCCGAGCCGAGCGCCGTGCGCGCGGCCGTCGCCGATGCCGGGTACGAGGTCGTCGGATGACCTCGGCGCCGGCGCGCTTGGCGGCCTTCGTCGCCCTGCTCGTCGCGGCCTTCGGGACCGCGGCGCTGCTCGGCGGCGCTGTCGACCCCAGCGGCGCGAGCACCGACTCGCCCGCACCCACCGAACAGCAGGCGTCGGGCCAGCACGACGCCATGGCCGGCGGGGGCGACCACACCAGTGCCGCCTCGAGCGAGCTCGAGACGGCGACCGGCGCCGAGGCCGTGCCTGGCCTGTCGGTGGTAGAGGCGGGCCTGCGCCTCGTGCTTCTCAGCGACCGCACCGCCGCGGCCGGCCGTACCACGGTCGCCTGTAAGATCGTGAGGGAGGACGGCGCGCCGGTCCGCGCGTTCGACGTCGAGCACGCCAAGCGAATGCACCTCATCGTCGTCCGCCGTGACCTTCGTGGCTTCCAGCACCTGCACCCGGTGATGGACGCAGCGGGGACCTGGCGAGCCAAGGTCGACCTGCCCCGCCCCGGCACCTACCGGGTCTTCGCCGACTTCCGCACCGCCGACGGCAAGCGCACGCTGGGCGCCGACCTGCACGTCCCCGGTGACTTCCGGCCCGAGCCCATTCCGGCGCCCGCCGCTGTGGCGCAGACCGACAGCGGCCTGCAGGTCACGCTGCGCCGTGACGGTGACCAGTTCGCGTTCTCCGTCCGCCGCGGTGGCCGCTCGGTCGACGCCGAGCTGCAGCCCTACCTTGGCGCCAAGGGTCACCTGGTGACGCTGCGGGCCGGCGATCTGGCGTACCTGCACACCCACCCTCACGGCGACCAGTTGGCCTTCGAGGCCGAACTGCCTTCCGCAGGTATGTACCGGCTGTGGGTGCAGTTCCGCCTCGACGGCCGCGTCCACACCGCTGCTTTCACCCAGGAGTCAACGACATGACGACCACCACCGATCAGGTCGAGCTTCCCATCACCGGGATGACCTGCGCCTCGTGCGCGAACCGCATCGAGCGCAAGCTCAACAAGCTCGACGGCGTGCAGGCCACCGTGAACTACGCCACCGAAAAGGCGGCCGTCACCTACGACCCCGAGACGGTGACGCCCGACGAACTGCTGGACACCGTGCGGGCCGCCGGGTATGACGCCACGCTGCCCGCCGCGCCCGGTGAGGCCGATGACACGCCCGCCGAGGACGCCTCAGTTCGCCAGCTGCGCGACCTGCGCACCCGCTTGACGGTCAGCGCCATCCTGTCCCTGCCAGTTCTCCTCCTGTCGATGATCCCGGCGCTGCAGTTCGACAACTGGCAGTGGCTGGCGTGGAACCTCGCCACCCCCGTCGTCCTGTGGGCCGGCTGGCCATTCCACCGGGCCGCATGGGCCAACGCCCGGCACGCCACGGCGACAATGGACACGCTCATTTCCGTCGGCACCCTCGCCGCTTGGACCTGGTCGGTCGTCGCGCTCTTCCTGGGTGACGCGGGCATGACCGGCATGACGATGGGCTTTGACCTCATCCCGGACCGCTCCGCGTCGCTTGACCACGTGTACTTCGAGGTCGCCGGCGTTGTCATCACCTTCATCCTCGCCGGCCGCTACTTCGAGGCCCGCGCCAAGCGGCGCGCAGGCGCCGCCCTCGAGGCGCTCCTCGCGCTCGGCGCCAAGGACGTCGCCGTCCTCGGCGAGGACGACACCGAGCGCCGCATCCCCGTCGAGCAGCTCACCGCCGGCATGCGCTTCGTGGTGCGGCCCGGCGAGAAGGTCGCCACCGACGGCGTCGTGGAGACCGGCACCAGCGCCGTGGACCAGTCGCTGCTGACGGGCGAATCGATCCCGGTCGAAAAGCACCCGGGCGACCAGGTCGTCGGAGCGACGGTCAACGTCGGCGGCCGGCTCGTTGTCCGCGCCACAAAGGTCGGCGCTGACACCGCCCTGGCCCAGATCGCCAAGCTCGTCACCGACGCGCAGACCGGCAAGGCCCCGGTGCAGCGGCTCGCCGACCGCATCTCCGGGATCTTCGTCCCCGTCGTCCTCGTCATCGCCGCCGCCACCCTGGGCTTCTGGCTCGGCGCCGGCGAGTCGTCAGCCTTCGCCTTCACCGCCGCCGTCGCCGTCCTCATCATCGCGTGCCCCTGCGCGCTCGGCCTCGCGACCCCGACCGCCCTGCTTGTCGGCACCGGCCGCGGCGCCCAGCTCGGCCTGCTCATCAAGGGACCGGAGGTGCTCGAGTCCACCCGCAGGGTCGACACCATCGTGCTCGACAAGACCGGCACCGTGACGACCGGCAAGATGGTCCTCGTCGACGCCCACGTCGCCGACGGCGAGAGCCGCGAAGAGGTGCTGCGGCTCGCCGGCGCGCTCGAAGCCGCCAGCGAACATCCCGTCGCGCGGGCCATCGCCGCCGGCGCCCAGGCCGAGGCCGGCGCCCTGCCGCAGGTCGAGGGCTTCACCAACCGCGAGGGCCTCGGCGTGGAGGGCGTGGTCGACGGCCACGGCGTCATGGTCGGCCGCGAGGACCTGCTCGCCGAATTGGCCGTCGCTCTCGACGGGCCGCTCGCCGAGGCGAAGACCGCCGCCGAACGCAAGGGCCGGACCGCCGTGGTCGTCGCCTGGGACGGACTCGCCCGCGCGGTCCTCGTCGTCGCCGACACGCCCAAGGAGACCTCCCCTGAGGCGATCCGCCGCCTGAAGGCGCTCGGCCTGCGGACCGTGCTGCTCACCGGTGACAATCGGCCGACCGCCGAAGCCATCGCTGCGCAGGTCGGTATCGACGAGGTGATCGCCGAGGTGCTGCCCTCAGGCAAGGTCGACGTGATCAAGCGCCTGCAGGCCGAGGGCCGCGTCGTCGCCATGGTCGGCGACGGCGTCAACGACGCGCCGGCCCTCGCCCAGGCCGACCTCGGTCTGGCCATCGGCACCGGCACCGACGTCGCCATCGAGGCCAGCGACCTGACGCTCGTCTCCGGCGACCTGCGGGCCGCCACCGACGCGATCCGCCTCGCCCGCCGGACCCTGAAGACGATCAAGGTCAACCTGTTCTGGGCCTTTGCCTACAACGCCGCGCTCATCCCGGCCGCCGCGCTCGGCTACCTCAACCCGGTTCTCGCCGGCGCGGCGATGGCCGCCAGCTCAGTGCTCGTCGTCTCCAACTCGCTGCGGCTGCGCACCTTCCGCCCGCAGCGCGACGCTACCTTCGCCTGAGCAGGGCGGGCGCTCACCCGCGAGTCGCCTGAAGCGATGTTATGATCCTACGCGCAGTAGGAAACGCCGAGTCCCGGGCCACCTAACCCGGGAGCGGGGGAACCATGTTGTTGGGGCGAATGGACACCAGGTCGGTGTCCTAGCGCGCGACCTCTCGCGCGCGAGCCCGTCAGCTCACCCCGCAGGCTGAAAAGCAGAGGACCTGGATGAACAACGGAGACGTGGTACGGCGAGCCGTGGTGACCGCCGCGGGGATCATCGGGCTCGCCACGAGTGCCGGGCCGGCACAGGCGGCCAATCCCGGCGGCTTTGGCACCCCCGAGAAGCCACGGGTCGCGCGGCTGTCGTGTAGCCCCGACACCGACATCTGCCGGCAGGGCGAGGTGCTCACCGTCACCGGATCAGCGCTTTCTGAGGTGACCCGCGTCGTGTTCCTCGGTCGCGACGGACGTCGCGATGATGCCGTTGCCGCCGCGAAGACTGACGGCGACAGCGAGGTCACCGTCACCGTCCCGGCGAACGCTCACAGCGGGAGGGTTCGCGTTGTCGCCCGCGATCTCAGCGCCAACGGCCCGAAGCTGAAGGTCCGTGTCCCCCGGGGCGGCACGATGGTCGCAGCCTCCGGTAACGAGGCAGCTGCTGCGAGCATCGCCGACGGCGTCTTTCCGATCAAGGGGAAGCATGACCTCGGTCAGACCGCCACGAACAACTTCGGCGGCCCGCGCGATCACAAAGGTCAAGACTTGTTCGCCGCCTGCGGCACTCCGATGGTCGCCGCGCTCGGCGGCACCGTGACCATGGCCAAGTTCGAATCTCGAGCAGGCAACTACGCCGTCATCACCGATCGCAGCGGCCAGAGCGAGGTGTACATGCACATGCGTGCGCCGGCGCTCGTCAGCACCGGTCAGCGCGTAGAGACGGGGCAGCCGATCGGCGAGGTCGGTGACACCGGAGACGCCAACGGCTGCCATCTGCATTTCGAGTTGTGGACGGCGCCGGGCTGGTACAGCGGCGGTCACGCCATCGATCCCCTGCCGGCGCTGCGGCGCTGGGACGCCCGTGCCGCTGACAGCTGAGCGACGTCACGCTAAGAGAACAGCCTGCGCTCGCCAGCATCCGGGCGCCGGCTGATCCGCCGGTAGAGCAGCAGCAAGACAAGCGCAGTGAGCAAGGCGGCGATGAAGCTCTCCGGCCGAAAGGCGTGGAACTCGTGCTCACCACTGATCGCATGGACGATCGGGGCGCCAATGACCATGCCGACGACGCCGCACGCCGCAGCGACGACGATTCCGGGGCGCGGTACTCGAAGCAACCAGCGGGCGCTGAGACCTGCGATCAGCGCTATCGCCAGACCGGCCAACACGGCTGCACCATGACCGATCCGCCGCGGCGCATCCACCGCGCACAAGATCGTCCATTTGCTGCGGTCACCACCCGCCGCTCTACGTACGCCGGCAGGTGGGACAAGCCGGCGGCGCGACCTGTGCCGGTAGCGTCAGCGCCAGCTCCCCGCGCTTCACGCTTCCGCGGTCTCGGCCGGACGCCTCGCCAGTTGGCCGAACGCCACGAGCAGGGCGGCGATTCCCCCATAAAGCGCCGCCCCCACCGCCCACTTCACCGCCTCCCCGCGCGCTCGGCTCGGCCGGTACGCCACCCGGCTCAACGAATACCGCCGATCGCTCTCAACGTCCACCGGTATCCAGCTTTCCAGCCCACCAGGTCGTGTTGCGGCCTGCACATAGACAAACCACCGACCGGCCGCGGGAAGTCCCTCTCTGCCAAGGTGACGTGAGACAGGTTCTACCGTTGTATTTACTGAGCCTGAGGGCGAGAACGGACGTGCGTTGTGTCGCAGTTCTCTGCAGGGATGAAGGACGAGCTGGAGGGTTCCGCCGGCGGTGTGCCGGAGGGAGCCGAAGGCGAGCGTAGGCACATCGCCGGCGGCGCGTCGTCGCTGGTGGGGGTCCCGGATCCCGAGCTCGTGCCGCGGGCGACGCGCCGCAGGTTCACCGCGGCGTACAAGCTGAAGATCGTGCTCGCCGCCGAGGCGTGCACCAAGCCCGGCGAGATCGGCGAGGTGCTGCGCCGCGAGGGCTTGTACTCCTCGCTGCTGACGGAGTGGCGGCGGGCCCGCGACAGCGGCGCGCTCGGGGCGCTGGAGCCTCGCCAGCGTGGCCCCAAGCCGCCGAGCGCCGAGCGGATGGAGAACGCGGCGCTGCGTCGCCAGCTGGAGCGCTCGCAGGCCGATCTGGTGACGGCGCGTCGGGTGATCGAGGTGCAGGGAAACGTCTCCGCGCTCTTGGAAGAACTGCTGGCCAAGAGCGCGCCGGAGACCGACGAGCAGCCGCCGCGATCATGATCGATCAGGCCGTCATTGAGATCGAGCCGCTGGTCGGCATCCTGCCCGCGTGCCGCGCCCTCGGCGCGTCCAGGGCGTCGTTGTATCGCCGACGCAGCCCGCCGCCCGCGCGCGCGTCAGTGCCGCGCAGGCGGCCCGGCCGGGCGCTGTCGGATGAGGAGCGTGCCGCGGTGCTCGAGCAGTTGCACAGCCCGCGCTTTCAGGACGCCTCCCCTGCCGAGGTCTGGGCGACGCTGCTGGATGAGGGGATCTACCTTGCGTCGCAGCGCACGATGTACCGGATCCTCGCCGCCGAGTACGGCGGCGTCACCGAGCGCCGCGCGCAGCTGACCCATCCGCCCTACGCCGCACCGGAACTGCTCGCCGAGCGGCCGAACGAGATTTGGTCCTGGGACATCTCGAAGTTGAAGGGTCCGGCGAAGTGGACCTACTACTACCTCTACGTCATTCTCGACGTCTACAGCCGCTACGCCGTCGGCTGGACGGTGCAGCACCGCGAGAACGCGCACCTGGCCAAGGCGCTGATCGGCCAGGCGTGCGAGCAACAGAACATCGTCCGTGGCCAGTTGACGGTGCACGCCGACCGCGGCCCGGCGATGACGTCCAAGCCCGTCGCGTTCCTCCTCGCCGACCTCGGCGTCCTGCGCTCGCATAACCGGCCGTACACGTCGACGGACAACCCGTACTCCGAGTCACAGTTCAAGACGATGAAGTACCGGCCCGGGTTCCCCGCACGGTTCGACCACATCGACCACGCCCGCGCCTTCTGCCGCGACTTCTTCGGCTGGTACCACCACGCTCACCGCCACGCCGGCATCGGCCTGATGACCCCACACGACGTCCACCACGGCCACGCTCCGGCCGTCCACGCCGCCCGCACCACCGTCCTCGACGCGGCCTACGCCGCCACGCCCGAACGCTTCGTCCGGCACCCGCCCCGACCGCCCGCGCTGCCGACCGCCGCCTACATCAACAAGCCCAAGCCCGAGGAGCCCGCCGCTCACTAAATTCGCCCCGACACTGTCTCATCCGGCTTGACAGGTTCCGAGTCTCAGCGTCGCGTGCCGGCTACACCCCCCGGCCATCAGCGACGTCGACCTCGTCTGCCCGCCGCGGCGCGCGACCAACCGCCCCGGCACGCCGTGGCACAGCGCCCGAGTGTCCACATCCACGGCAATCACGTGACCGCGGAGCTCGGCCCGCCAGCGAACCGTGCCCGCAGGAGTGCCCTGCCCCGGATCATGCGCAGACGCGCTCCCGGTGATCGCGGCAAAGATCACCACTGCCACGCTCACGAGCCTCCCAACAGCGGGCATCCGCGGCTTCCGCCACGCCGCGAGCGCCAGCCCGGCCATCGACGCCAGCCAGCTGAGCGGGAGCGCCATCGCGGCGCCCGGCACGTCACGGCCGAGATGATTGAAGCGCTGACGCACCGGGACGACGAACGCCATCGTCAAGATGCTGATCGCCGTGGCTGTCCTCATCGTGTTCCAACCACGTCTGGCCGCGAGATCAACGGCTGGTCCGATCACCATCAGCAACGGCAACGCCGGTGAGCGAAAGCCGACGGCGGTCACCGCAAGGCTCACGAGCAGGAAGAACATCGCGTGGCCGCCGGCTGCGACCGTCGCCGCTGACTTGGCCGGCCACGCGGTCCGGACCAGCCCAAGCGTGATGGACGCCGCGAAGGCGAAGGCGACCGGATACCACACGGGCGCGAACTGCGGCACGTCGGTTTCGTACTCGGCGACGGTGAACATTCCCGCAGCGACCACGAGAGATGCTGCGCACGCGGTCATCGCCGTGCCCGCGCGTGTGCCGTCGCGCGACTGCAGCAGCATCGCAAACGCCAAGCCCATCGCACCGACGATGCCTAGCATGTGCGGAGGACTCCACAGCACCGCATCGCGCCCGAACGCCACATGCCAGACGTTGTCGATCGGAGCGGAGACCATCGTCGCGGCCAACGCAACAGCAGCGAGCCGGAGCGAGCGGTCAGCGAGAGCTTGATGCCAGCCGTCCCGTCTGGCTCGTTGAAACGCGATGCCCGCGAGGGCAGACCCCGCTGACGCGATCCCCGCGTAGATGGCGAGATGCGGCGCGATGAAGAAGCTGTCCCGACCGCGTTCGGTGTGCCACGCGTCATCCCAGTAGCCGCCGGCGAGAGCAACCGCGGCGGCCAGCAGAAAGCTGGCTTGCATGACTCGCAGGACGACTGCGAATGATTGATCCATGATGCGGTATTGCAACATAGATGTTGCATTTGTGCAACCCCGACGCTATAAGCTCTTCGAGATGAACGGCGGGTTGACCACGGCTCTGCTCGATGGCGCGCGCGACGCGTTCGCCCGTCACGGGTACGCGCGCTGCACTCTCGAACAGATTGCTGCAGCCGCCGGCGTCTCACGCGTGACCCTGCACCGGCGGGGGATCAGCAAGCGCGTGCTGCTCGCCGCCTTGGCCGAACGGGCGACCACCGACTATCAGGCCGCGATGTGGCCGGTGCTCATCAGCAACCAAGCACCCCCCGAGCGCCTACATCGCGCGATCGACGTGCTCATCGAGCAGGCGGAACGACATATGGCCGTGCTTGTCGCGCTCGGTGCGCAGAGCGACGAGATCTTCCACGAGCCGGGCGACCACGTGGACACCACGCGATCGGTCTTCACCGAACCGCTCGAGCGCATCCTGGATGACGGTCGCGCCGACGGGTCGCTGCGAGCCGAGGATCCGGCTGAGGTCGCCACGGCGTTGTTCAACACCGTCGGCTGGTCATACATCCACCTGCGCACCGGTCACCGCTGGGGCCCCGATCGGGCGGCTGCCAGCGTCCGCGAGACGGTCCTGCATGGCGTTCTACGTACCGTCCGCGATTGATCTCCGTCCGGCAGGGCTACCGAGCGACGCCCGCCCACAGCCCCTGACCACGGCGCCCAGTCAGGGTGTGTGGCCCGTCGGCGCGCGGCGCTTCTACAGCCCCGGCGGATGGGAGACGCCGTACCCGCTCGTCGAGCGTGAGGACGCGTGCCAACGGCTGCCGTCCTTGTCAACGCCGGACGTGTCGAAGCGCAGCCCGGCCACCACCATGTACGCGTGCCCCGTGTTGCCGTACAGCGTCACCCACTGCCCCGGGCCTGGGTCACCCCACGAGGGGAAGTCGCTTGAGACCAGCGGGTTCTCCAGCAAGTCACCTCCCCACAAGACGTAGCTCATGCTCCCGGAGCAGTCATAACCTCTGTCGTTCGGGAAGTTCGCGTGTCCGCCGCCATAGATGTACGGGGTCTTCGCGATCTTGTTGCCGGCGGCGATCATCCGCTTGACGACATCCGGGGCGTCGGCCGGGGCGATCGCCAGGCCGTCGCTGCCGACGGTTGCGGTGATGCCCCGCCCGAGCGTCGGTGGCGTGGCACCAACTCGGGCGCCGCCGCCGGCCCGGACCAGCCCGCGCAGCACGTCGATGTCCGCCCGATCAACGAGTTCGTCGACGGCCAGCGTGTTGGCCGCTTCGAAGGCTTTGAGCGCGGTGAGCGTTCCGTCGCCGAACTCGCCGTCCACGGTGGCGGTGAAGCCGGCACGACCGAGGAAGTCCTGCAGCACCTTCACGTCGTGGCCGCTCATCCCTGGGCGCAGCGGGATGCGATCTCCGAGGCTCTTGGCGCTCGACGAGCCGGTGGCGGAGCCGGACCCGCCGTATCGCGCTGCGCCGCCGCTTGGTGCGGCACTGCGTAGCGCGGCGATCGTCTTCTTGCCCGCGGCACCGGAGGCTTCCAGCCCGGCTGCCTTCTGGAAGCGCCGGACCGCCTGCCGGGTCGCGTCCCCAAAACGGCCGTCGACCGCTGTCTCGACCCCGGCCTGAACCAGCAGCTGCTGCAGCTGCGTCACGTCCGCGCCACGATCCCCGACACGAAGCGATCGCTGTCCGAGCCGCGACGCGGCCTGCGCCGACGGGATGACAAGGACCGCGGGCCCGACGGCCGCCGCGATCGCTGCCACACAGAGGGCCCTCATCACACGTGCGGCGAGCGTCCGTCGCGCGCGGCTTTCCAGTTCCCGCATCGATGATGGCACGTCCGCAACCCTCTTTCGTTGGCCTACGGGGTTAGCTGACGGACTCGGGCAGAAAGACATGCCCTACCCCACACGTAGTGGTGATTCGCCCCACGGCCAACTCCGTCGCAGCGGACCTGACCGAATGGTTCCCCCGATCCACACACCCCAGAGGGTTGGCGGATTCGGCATTTACTCTGACGAGATGTAGGAGGTTAGCGAATCGTGCACGATCCGGTGCACGGAGCTGTCAGCTGCTCGCGCCGCAGCCCAAAAGGCTGGTCGTCGCCGCTCAGCGACCGGACGGGGCCGCCGGCATCGTCATGCCCGGCATCGCGCCCCCCGACGTGCCTTGCCCAGTCGAGGTCCGTGGCATCGACATACCCGGCACGGGTCCTTTGTCCGAACTCGAGAGCATCGGAACGAGCGAGGCCACGACGACTGCGACGAAGACGAGAGCGAGCGCGAGCGTCGCGTATCTCATCACTCGCCGCTGACCAGCACCGTCCGGCGCGTCGGGCGGCCCCGTCTCGGCAATCGAGGGTTCGTCCATGCGACGAGAATACCTACTCTATGTAGGAGCCACGGAACCGTCATCCGTTCGTACCGTCAGCAGGTGCGCGCGCCGGCCGTCAGGTACTGACGCTCTGCATCCGTCGTTGCGAAGTTTGACGCTCTGTAGGAGTTCGGTCTACGGTGAAGCCATGCGCCGCCTCGGGCTTCTCGTGGCGGGCGTGGTTCTGCCTGTCCTGCTGTGGTCACTGCTTCCGGTGCCTTCCACCGCCACGTCGACCCCGCCCAGCCTCACCGCTGTCCAGCGCCGCCTTCAAGCGGCCGAGCAACAGCTATCGCGGCGTCGTGGTCGGGAGCAACTACTCACCACGCAACTAGCAGGCCTGACGTCCCGAGTCCGTCGGTTACAGGGCCATGTCGGCAGGCTCTCCCAGCGTGAGCACGTTGTGCAGGTCGAGCTTGACCGCAAGCAGGCGGCCCTCGCCGCGACCCAGCGCTCGCTGCGCCGCCAGCGGGCGAGGCGGACCCGCCTTCGGTCACGGCTGCGCGTCGTCCGTCGCTCCCTGGCGCAGCGACTGGTCGAGCTCTACGAGGCCGATCGCCCGGACCTGATCACCGTGGTCTTGAACTCGACCGGGTTCGCAGATCTGTTGGAGCGGATGGACTTTCTCAGTCTCGTCGCTGACCAAGACCGCGGGATCACGATCAAGGTGCGTAGAGCGCACGAGGAAGCGGCCGCTCTGGCGCACACACTCTCGGGCCTTGAGGTCCGTCAGCACACGCTCACGAACGTCGTCCTCGCCCGACGCGACAGCATCGCACGCGCACGTCGCAGACTCTTGCTGGCTCGAGACACCCTCGACGGTGCCAGAACGGCCAAGCGCGACGCACTGGCCGGCGTGCGTGTCTCGCGTGACCACGTCCAGCGTGAAGTCAGCGACCTACGTACCGCACAAGCGAGAATCCAACGCACGCTCCGCCGCGCCCAGGCAACGAATTTCAGCGCACCTTCCGCGCTTCCCGCCGGCCCCGTCCGGGGGTCCGGCGGCGGACCCATGATCTGAGCCGTCCCGGGATCGACGGGGACTTCTGAAACAGGCATTCGGTCTGTTGAGAGGAAGTACGTGGTCATATGGCTCGTGGAAGGAAGTACCCGCCGGAGTTGCGTGAGCGGGCCGTCAAGACGGTGCTGGAGTCCGGGCGTCCGATCGCGCAGGTCGCCCGCGACCTGGACGTGCACAAGGAGTCGCTTCGGAACTGGGTGCGGCTCGCCGAGGCCGACGCCGGAACGCGCAGCGACGTGCTGAACACGGTCGAGCGCGACCGGATGCGTCTGCTCGAACGTGAGGTCAAGGAACTGCGGCGGCAGAACGAGATCCTCAAGGCCGCTTCGGTGTTTTTCGCCAAGGAGCTCGACGGGACCCCGCGGAGGTGAGCGCCTTCATCGAAAAGCAGCGGGCGGCCGGCTTCGCTGTCGAGCTCACCTGCCGCACCCTCGGGACCTCGCCCTCGGCGTTCTACCAGCGCGCGACCGGGGTGTTGTCGACCCGCGCGCAGGAAGACGCCGTGTTGCTCGAGCAAATCCGGGCGGTGTACCGCGCCAACTACGAGGCGTACGGATCGCTGCGCGTGTGGAAGGCGCTGCGCCGTCAGGGCGTGCAGGTCGGCCGCGGCCGCGTTGAGCGGCTCATGGCAGCGGACGGTCTGATCGGGGCCAAGCGCCGCGGCCGAGCGTGGAAGACCACGGTCGCTGACCCGGCCGGCTCAGGGCGACCGGACCTGGTCAACCGCCAGTTCACCGCGACCCGGCCGGACGCGCTGTGGATCGCCGACTTCACGTATCTAAAGTCGTGGGAGGGCGTGGGGTTCTTCAGCTTCGTCCTTGACGTCTACTCCCGCCGGGTCGTCGGCTGGCAGCTCGCCGGCCACATGCGCACCGACCTCGTGCTCGACGCGCTGAAGATGGCCTTGGGCACCCGCCGACACGGCGCCGATCTACAACTTATCCATCATTCGGACAGGGGATCGCAATACACGAGCTTCGACTTCACCCAAGCGCTCCTGGACAACGACGTGCTCGGCTCGCTCGGCTCGACCGGTGACGCGTACGACAACGCGATGGCCGAGAGCTTCGTGGACAGCTTCAAGACCGAGCTGATCCGCGACCGCGTCTGGCAAACCCGCACCCAACTGGAGCTCGCCGTTGTGGAGTGGGTCGGCTGGTACAACCACGACCGCCTGCACTCCGCGATCGGTCACATCCCGCCCGTCGAATTCGAGACCCTCTACGCGATACGGTCCGGCTCACCCCTCTCCCACTGACGAGAGAGGAAACCCAAACAACAAGTCTCCGTGAAACCGGGACGGCTCAGAACGACGTCATCGACGGCGCACGGCGGGCACCCCCGATGGTTTCCCCGGGGGAAACCTCGGGCTGCCGCTCAGCCCCGTATCCATCGGGGTTAGTGGTCCCTCCCTGTGCCTGACCACCCGCTCCCACCATGAACTTCGTCCAGGGTGAGAGCAGGTGGTCAGACCCAGTCCGGGACCACACCGAGATAGAGCACGGGGCTGAGCGGCAGCCAGGTGGTGGAGGGACAGCCAGGCGTCCTTGAAGACGTGGGAGAAGGGCTTTCCGGGTAAGGCGGAACGAACAACGGCGGAGAGCTCTGAGGCGCGGTGCGGGCGAGACGCGGGGCCGGCGGAGGAGCAGGTGCCGGACGGCAAGCCGGAGCGATCGGCTCGCTCGGGCAACTCGGCTCCGCGGTGCAGGTCGCGGCGGACGACGCAGACCAGCGTCGGCACGAAATACCGAAACTTGGGTGCGTAATATTGCGAGCAACAAAGCTTGCTCGCGATTCGGCAGTACAGGCGCGAGCAGAGCGATACAGACGGTCGTGAGCGTGCGATGGAGTGGTCGTTGCAGCCTGACGGGCAGCGTCGGCCGCCGGCCTCACGCAAAGCTCGGTCACGTGCATGCGCGCGAGCTTCGGCGCTACGTCCGAGCGAGTCGCAGAGCATCGCCTGCGCGCGTCGCCGGCTCAGCTGCCGGTCCGGCCCGGTGCGCTTCCTCCCACGCGGGTGCAGCACTTTCACCAGCAGATAGTCCGCTGCCCTCCTCCGTGAGGTAGCCGACGACGGCGGTTCGCCGCCTGCTGCAGCCATACAGTTCGACCATGGCCCTACGCCCGTCCCCTACTGCCTTCGTGACGTGGGCTCATGCCGGCGAGGGCTGGCCCTCGGAGGTCGTTGCTGAGTGGGCAGCCGAGGTGTACGCATTTTGTAGGTTGCTCCGCGAGCAGGGCATCGACGCCGACGCCGACGTATTCCACTTCCATGAGCCGGGAGTGAACTGGCATCACTTCGGCCCACGCGCGATCGAAGATCGCGACTACACGCTCATCGCAGTTAGTGAACCGTGGAAACAACGCTGGGAGGGGCGAAACGATCCCAAGGTGGGTGCTGGAGCTGCCGCCGAGGCGAACGCGCTGCATGGACTCTTCTCCCGTGACCAAGCCGAGTTCAGGCGAAAGGTCGTTCTCGTGGAGCTGCCGTCGATGATTGGCGCTGGCGCGGTCCCTGATGCGCTGGCTGGATTCCAACGCTTCACGATCGGGGGCTTCACCAACGCGTATTGCGAAGAACTTGTGCGCCTACTCACTGGGCAACCTCGGGTGCCGCTGCCTCCACTCGGCAACGTGCCAGACCTGCCCCCTTCACCGCCCCTGTCAGCGCGCGGTCCGTCGCGACCGGAGGATGACGTCGACTTAGCCTCGATCCACCGATCCATCCGGGGTCTGAAGTGGAGTGACCTCCCAAGCAGGGCTTGAAAGCGGTCGTTCGCGGCGACCGCGGCTCTGCTCAGGAGGTCACCCTCATGGTGAACGAGTCGGCGGTCGTGGTGTTCGATGATGAGCGGGCGGTCGCGAACGCTGGGGTGATGCTCCCCGCGCTCCTCGCGCAGCGCCTCGGGCTTGAGCAACTCATCGAAGAGTGCGTGGATCTCGGCGACCGTCCTGGCGCGGCGAATCCGGGCCGCAAGGTCATGACGATGTGCTCGGCGATGGTCCTCGGTGCGGACTGCATCGACGACTGCGATCTGCTGCGCTCAGGACAGACCGGCGCGGTACTCGGGCATCGCGTTGCGGCGCCGTCAACGCTCGGCACGTTCCTGCGGGCGTTCACGTTCGGGCACGTCAGGCAGCTAGACCGCGTGCTTGGCCTCGCGCTTGAACGCGCGTGGGCCGCGGGCGCCGGCCCGGGCGACGAGCGGCTGGTGATCGACGTTGATTCGTTTGTCGGCGAGGTCCACGGCTACAAGAAGCAGGGCGCGGGCTACGGCTACACCCGAAAGCTCGGCTACCACCCACTGCTCGCGACCCGCGCGGACACCGGTGAGGTCCTCCACATCCGGCTGCGGAAGGGCTCGGCGAACACCTCCCGCGGCATGCTCCGCTTCTGCGAGGAGCTCATCGCCCGCGTTGATCGCGCCGGCGCCACAGGCCCGAAGCTGCTGCGCACCGACTCGGGGTTCTGGGCGAAGAAGACGTTCGTGCGGCTTGACCGGGCCGGCTGGCAGTTCTCGATCGGGATCCGCATGCAGCCTCACGTTCGCGCGCTCGTCGACGCGATCGACGAGGACGCCTGGGTGACCTTGGAGGACTACCCCAAGACCTCTGTCGCGCAGATCGCCGAGACCACGATCGGCGACTTCCGCATGATCATCCGCCGAGTCAGGACGCTCTCCCAGCAAGGCGAGCTGCTCCCGAGTTGGGAGCACTACCCGTTCGCGACCAACCGCACCGACGACCTCCAGATTGTCGAGGCTGAGCATCGCCAGCACGCCGTCGTTGAGCTCGCGATCCGCGACCTCAAAGATCAGGCGCTCGCGCACTTCCCCTCGGGCAAGTACCACGCCAACGCCGCCTGGACCGTGATCGCCGCGCTCGCGCACAACCTGCTGCGCTGGACCCAGAAGATCGCCCTCCCGGACGCCACCACCCGCACCGCGCGGACCCTCCGCCGGCGGCTGCTTCAGGTCCCCGGACGACTCGCCCGCAGCGGCCGCCGCACGCTGCTGCGGATGCCCGCCCGCTGGCCCTGGCGACAGGACTTCCTCACCGCCCTAGACCTGATCCGGGCGCTGCCGCCACCCGCCTGACACCAGGGGCTCCCGACGTTCAGCCGCAGGACCGCTGGCCTCGGCCTGCCCGCGACCACCCAAACTCACGCCACCGCGACGGCCTCAACTGGCCCCACCCGCACTGCGAATCCCTCAGCGCGCTCGATCACCCGCGCCGCCACCCCGAGCTGACCCACTCGGCCGCTGACGCGGCCCACATCAAGGCGAACGGTGGATCGAGGCTTAGATGACGGCACCTCGCTTCAAGCGAGGGCGATCGCTGACGCCGAGCGCGAGGTCGCCGCAGCCGAAGCCCTGCTTGACCGTCGCGGGCTTCCGCGCACCCGCGCCACCATCCCGGGCTTCGGGGCAGGCCGAGTTCCCAAGACGAAAGGGCAGCAGTATCCGCCGGACCCTTTGACCGAAGATGAAGTGGTTGCGCTCCTGAGGTACCTCGACGATCCCAGCAGCAAGTACGAGACAGGGGGCGGCTCGACCTCGCGTCTAAGGCTTCAAGCGCTCATCGCCGTGTTGTGGCGCTCGGGGTTGCGCATCAGCGAGGCTCTCAACCTCGAGCCGCGTGACCTGAGACCCGCGAATCGGTGCATCGTCGTGCGACGTGGAGTGCGAGGCACCGATCGAGTGGTCGCGATGGACTCGTGCGGCTGGACCTACCTTGACGCGTGGATGGAAGTGCGCCGGGCGCTGCCGCCGGGACCCATTTTCTGCGTCGTAACCGGGGCCTCGACGGGCGAGCGCTGGTCAGACGCAGACGTGCGGCGGAGCCTCAAGAGGGTTGCCGAAGGAGCAGGTGTGAAGCGTCGTGTCGCACCCCAGCAGTTCAGACACGCCCACGCTATTCAGCTGTGGGAAGAGGGAGTCGACATCCGCGCGATCCGACACCAGCTCGGTTCGAGCCGCCTCGACAAGGTCCTCAGCTACCTGGACGGGCTCGCCCCCGAGACCGCCGTCGCGCCGATCGGGGATCGCAAGCCGCCTCGATCCAGCGGACGCGCGTAGCTAATTGGAGACACGGGTTCGACGCACTGGACCCGAGGAACTCGGCGTCGAGGGTTCCTACCGCGTGCTTCCGAGCGTCCCGTCCCTCCGCTCCGGCCCCGCAGGACGGGGGCCGGGTACGTTGGCCACGTGGCCGGTCGTGGTCGGCCGAGCGAGTGCCGCCGTTGAGCGCGCCGGTGAAGGCCTGCGACCACCCGACGGTGGGCGCCTCCGTGGCTGATTAACAACAGGCATCATCGACGGCGGACAGTCAGGGAGCCTCGGAGCGCCCGGCGGGAAGGTAGGGGTCTAGAGGGAGCGCCTCGTTCCTCGGCTTGGCCCGCCTCTCGCGCTGCCGCCACACCCGGCTGTGAGTGTGGCCGCCGGGCGGGCGGCTGGTTCGCGCCATCCCGGGCATGGACGAACAACTGGAACTCTTTCCGATGGTCGACGTGAACCTGAGCGAGCCGCTGCTCACCGCCGAGGAGGTCGCGGGCTTGCTGTCGGTGCCGCGTTCGAGCGTCTATGAGTACGCGCGCCGGCAGCACCGGCCGTTGCCGTCGATCGGTATCGGCCGGCACCGCCGGTTCTACCGCTCAGACCTTGAGGCGTGGCTTACGCAGCAACGCGACCACGCCCAGCAGTAGCCGCCGCGGCCGGGGGCTCGTCGCCGGCGAACGCGGCGGCGACGAGCTGGGCGTCGTCGGGCTTGGGCGTGTAGTGCAGGTAGCGCATCGTCGTCTGCACGTCCGCGTGACCCATCCACTCCTTCACCCGCAGAATGTCGGCCTGGGCAATCATCCGCGTCCCGAACGTATGCCGCAGATCATGGAACCTGAGCGGTCGAAGCCCCGCCGCCGCCAGCGCCTTCATGTACCGCCGCCGGAGGGCGGAGCCGTCCAGGAAGCCGCCGAGGTCGCCGACGAACACCGGGTCCTCATCACCGGTCCACCGGGTCCGTTGCCCGAGCCGGGCGAGGACCACCGCTACCTCTGGGGCGAGTGGGACCGCGCGGACCTTCCCCGACTTCGGTGTCGTCACCACCCCGGCTGAGTAGCTCTGCCGCACCCGCACCAGGCAGCCAGCGAAGTCAACGTCACCCCACCGCAGCGCCAGCAGCTCGCCGCGGCGCAGCCCCGTGAACGCCGCCGTCAGGAAGATCGCCGCGTCCTGCGCGCCGGCGGCCGCAGCGACGAGCGCCCGGACCTCGGCGGGGGTGAATACCTGCAGGTCGACCTTCTGCGGGGCGCGGAGCTTCTCGATCCCCGCCACCGGATTGGTCCGGAGCCCGTACACGTGCTCGGCGCGCCTGAAGATCCCGTGCAGCTCGACCAGCAACTTGTTCTTCGTCCGCGGCCCCACCAGAAGGCCCGCGCGCCAGCGCTCCACCTGCCGCTGCGTGATCCGCTCAAGCGGCAGGTGGCCGAACGCCGGCAGCAGGCAGCCATTCACCGTCGAGCGATACGACCGCAGCGTCGAGGGCTTACAGCCGCGGTCCTGCTCGACGTACCGCAGCCACTCCGCCGCCGCGTCGCTGAACAGCACCTCCCCCACCTTGCTCCCCGGCACCGCCAGCTCGGCTTCGCGATCGAGGACCTCCGCGAGCCACAGCTCAGCGGTCCGCTTGGTGAAGCACCCATCCGCCGGCCGGCCCCGCCCGACCCAGGCCGGACCGATCCTCCGCTGCCGCTGACGGCCGTCGGGTGCGCGGTACTTCGCGTACCACACCGCCCCACGAACGCCGTCACGCCGGAACACATGCCCAGAACCTGCGCCAACCAGAAGACGATCCACGCCAACCCCTTTTCGGGACGAAGTTCGGGACGAACTCCGATGCCGACCAAGGCGCGGAAACCTGAGAACCCCGGCAAAGACAGGGAATTCTCAGCGCGCCCGAGAGGATTCGAACCTCTGACCTTCGGTTCCGTAGACCGACGGTCACTCGCTCCGATGGCGCGCAAGATCCACGCGGGCACGCGTCCCCGGGCGGAACCCAACGCCTTCTCGGACAAGTAGGTCCCGTTGGTGCTCTCCGCCGCCGAGCGACCCGTCTGCTTTCACCGCACGCCACCAAGGAATCCCACCCGGCTGCTCAAGGCGGACGACTCGCCCGACGCGCCACGGCGCCCCAGGACAGAGATCGACGTAGGTCTGGACGCGTCCGGCCGGGATCTCTCGCATCGCCTGCAGCAGTTCCCCGCCCGAGTCCTCCCCCACGTCCTCGCGACCCATGGACGGCAACCTAGCGCGGGCTTGGCGACGAGCGTTCGTCGTCACCGAGAGCCGGGCGTCGAGCGCCCAGATCGGCGACCCGGCGCTCGCGAGACCGTCGCCGGCGAAACCGGGTGTTACCCCCAGAGTTACCTCCGACCGACTTTCGCCGACATAACCATGCCTCGAAAACGCGAAAACGCCTATTTCATGGGCGTTTTCGAGAGCCGACGAGCGGATTCGAACCGCTGACCCCTTCATTACGAGTCGGGGCCAGTGGCGCGAGGGCGGCTTGCGCCACCGCGCGAGCCGGCCGTGAGGTGACGCGAGGGCCAGGTTGTCGCGCGACGAGCGGGCCCCAACGGAGGCGTCCCCGGGCGCTCAAAAAGCGCGTGTTGCCCCATCCGTTGCCCCATGAGCGCTATTGCGCCAAATAGCGTCACCGTGACGCGTTTCAAGCGCCGTCAGGTCCGCCGACCGAATAGAGTCGATTTGCAGGCATCCTTAAGCACGAAACGCCCCTGGCGAGAGGGGCGTTTCGTAGTAGCGGGGGCAGGATTCGAACCTGCGACCTTCGGGTTATGAGGCGTCTCCGCGAGCTCTCTGCGGCTACTTCACGTCGTGGAATACCCAGCAAATCGGCACCTTTAGGCATATGAAGCGCCCGGCGAGCTTCGCTGGAATGCGTGGGGCGTGTTGCCCCATTGTTGCCCCAGCGGCGAGGCGGTCGGGCCGATTTCCGACCTTCGGGTTTCCGCCCCGACGGTCGCGCAGGACGCCAGTGGGCACATCACCGATGACCCACCAGGTCGCCGCACACCCGACTACTGAGGTGTGGGCGGTGGTCGCCCCCGGCGCGCACGGCCGCGCTGTCGTTCAGGTTGCCGCGGCGGCCTGTTCAGTGGCGTCGTGCATGAGCAACTCGGCGCGCTGCTCGTCGGTGAGCAACCGCACTGCGGAGCCTTGCGGGGTCTTGGTGACGTGTAGGACTTGCTCGATGCGTTCGGCGATCGCGGGGACGTGGCTAATCATGGCGATCAGGCGACCGGTGTCGGCGCGGCGTTCGAGCTCGTTGAGGGCCTGGTCGAGTGCATCGGGGTCGAGGCTGCCGAAGCCTTCGTCGAGGAACAGGGCCTGCAGGCGACCGCCACTGCGCCCGGCCAGTTCGACGAGGCCGAGCGCGAGCGCGAGGCTGGCGAGGAAGGTCTCTCCGCCGGATAGTGTCTCGGGCGTCCTCGCTGCGCCGGTCTGGCGGTCGACGATCTTGAAATCCTCGGTGAACCCGTACTGGCCGGCGGTGACGTCTCCGAAGATTCCGCTGGCCAAGATGAGGAGTGCCCGCTGTCGCTGTGCGACGACGTAGCCGGTGAATCTCCCGTCGCCCAGCTGGAACGCGAGCTCGTGCAACCCGGCCCGCAGCTGTTGGGCTTGGCTCAGCATGGCGTCAAGCTCTGCGGCCGGCTTGAGTTGCGCGGCTGCCTGCTCGCGCTGGGAGGTCGCGGTCTTTAGCTCGGCGACGACGTCGATCACGGCTTCATGCACCTGCGCGGAGTTCTCAAACCCCGCAGCGCTCACCATCCTGGAGCCTTCCTGCTGCTTGGACTGGGCGGCTGCGCGGGCCCGGGTGGCGGTGTCCTGCAGCTGCGTAAGCATCTGCTGCGCGGCAGTGGTGATCTGCTCGCCGGCGCTGATCAGCTCACCGATCGATGCGCTGGTTGCCAGCTTCGGCAGGGGTTGTTCGTGATGGCGGTTGACTTCGGCGGCGAGGGTGTGCAGCGTGGCTCGTTCGCTCAGTGCTGGTCCGTGGATCTCGGTCTGGATGCGCTGTTGGGCCTCGTTGAGCGCCGTTTGGCACGCCTTGGCGGTATCGGCGGTGCTCTCCCCGACCGCGTCCCGATGTTTGGCCTCTTCCAGCGCGGCCTCGAGCCGTGCTTCGGCCTCGGCGAGCTCGATCGGGGCCGCGCTCTGCGGCACGTCAGCCCAGGACGGCAGCTGCGCGAGGCGGCCCCGGACCTCTGCTTCGCGCTTGGCGGAGGCCTCAACTTCGCTACGGAGGTCGCCGTCGCGGCGCTTGAGCTCGTTCTGCTTCGCCTCGAGCGTCGCGTTAGCTCGCTGGTGCTCGCCTTCGGTTGTTGACCGCGCCGATGTGGCGGCTCGGTACTGCTCGACCGCCAGGTTTGCCGGAGCGTTGACCTGCGCGTGGGTCGGCTCGTCGTCGGCGAGTGTCGCTGGGTCCAGGTCGTTGGGCAGTGGCGTGTGCGCGACCTGTGCCCACGCTACTGCCGCCCGATCGCGGTTGTCGGTCGCGTCGGCGTGTTGTGTGGTCGCGGTACCCACCGCGGCTTGCAGGCGGGTGAGCTCGCTGAAGACGGCTCGCTCGGTCTCCTCGGCGGCGGCCAGCGTTGTCGCCATCGCGGCGTGATCGATGGTGAACTGCGGCGCGATGAACGTGCCGGGCAGCGTCTGGGCGCAGACTGGGCAGGCCTCCCCCGGCTGGCAGCCGTGAGCGGCTGTCGCGGCGGCCTGGTCGCGCTGCACGGCGACCATCTTCAGCTGAGCGGCGGCCTTACTGGCAAACGCCTCATCGTGGGCGGCTCTCACAGCGATCTCATGCTCCTGGGCGAGCGCGAGGCCGGCGCTGAGACCCTTCAAAGCCAGTTCTGTTGAGTTGAGGTGCTGGCGGGCGCTGACGATCTGCGTGATCGACCCGAGCACTTGGTCGGCGGCGTGCTTCGCCTCGCGGGCGGCGGACTCGGCACTCTGTTCCGCTTCTACGTGTTGCGTCAGGGTTCGTTGGAGCTCTGTATTTCGCTCGCGAAGCACGTCGAGCGTCGTCAGGTCCTCGGCGAGTTCGGCGCGCCGTCGCTGGGATGCGGCGCGGTCCTCGATGATCGCGCGCAGGGCGCTGTTTGCCGTATCGAGCGTGCCGAGCATGCGGGTGATGGCCACCGTCGAGCGGTGCTGCTCGGATGCCTCGTTGATGGCGGCGCGGGCTGCGGCGGCGTCGCGTTCGGCGACCTGGGCCGCAGCAGCCGCGTCTGAATGGCGTCGAACGAGGTCAGCTTCGAGCTGCTCGAGGGTGCGCAGGCGGTCGATCAGCGCCGCGTCGTTGAGGTCGGTGATCCGGTCGGCGCCCGCGGTCGCGTCCTTCTCCTCGCCGAGGTCGGCGCGGGCCTCCTCCAGCAGCGCCTGCGCACGCTGTTCCAGCTTCTCTAGCTCGTCGGCGCGCGGGGTGAGTTCGGCGATGGTCGCCGTGGCGCTGGTGTGTTCGGCATGCGGGTCCGGCATGAACTGGCCGCGAGCTCGTAGGAGTTCCTCGTAGCGGGCGGTGACCACGGCTTCCAGAGCCTGGGCGCGGCCTCGGGTCTGGTCGAGCGCGTCGAGCCCGAGAATCCCCTTGAGGATGCCGACACGTTCGGCTGTGGCGGACTTCAGCAGTTGGTCGAAGCGGCCCTGGGGCAGGAGCACGCATGACTTGAACCCGTCGTAGTCAAGGCCGACCAGCGCCTGGATCCGCGTTTTGACTTCGGTGGAGCCGTCGACTTTCGGTCGCTCAGGGTCGCTCAGGCATACGAGCTCCTGGGTGCTCGGCGGATAGTTCCCGCTGGGTGCGCTACGCGTGATCTTCCACTGCTGCCCGTCGGCGTCGAAGGTCAAGCTGACGGTCATACGAAGGGACCCGTCGGCGATGAGTGACTTGACGTTGCGCCCGCCCCAGGTGGCGGTGCCGTAGAGCGCGTAGGTGATTGCCTCGAGGAGGCTGCTCTTGCCCGAGCCGGTCGCGCCGATGATTGCCAGCAGGCTGACGTCTGAGAAGTCGACGGTGGTGTCGGTCCGGTAGGACCGCAGGCCGGTCAGTCGTAGCTCGAGGGGTCTCATGTCCGCACGACGCGGGAGGGCGGGCGGGGTAGCTCCGCGTCGAGCAGGTTCCTCAGCCCGTCGATCGGCGGATCTTCACCTTCTTCGGTCTCGTGTCTCATGGCTGCAAACAGCGTCTGCACCTGTAGCGCGGGGACGTCGGAGTCGCGAGTGGCGCGTTCCTCCAGGTAGGTCGTCAGCAGCTGCTCGTAGGTCGGCTCGGGTTCATCGGGGTCCAGGGCGTCGGGGTCCAGGACCTGTAGGCGGCGGCTCGCGACGTCCTCGACGACCTCCACCAGCGTTGCGTTGGGCAGCAGCCCCACGATCGTGTCGGCAAGGTCGGGGATCGGGTCCTGGGTCTGCACGATGACGCGGACCAGTTCGCGATCCACGTCGGGCGCTGCGGCGGTGATCTCCTCGATGGTTCCGTGAAGCACGCGCAGCGGCCGGGCGGAGTTGAGCGGCAGCCGCGTGATGTCGGCCGGGCGACCTGGCTCGGCGACCACCATGATTGACGACTTCTCCTGGCCGGCCTCGCCGAAGTCCAGCTGCATCGGGGAGCCGACATAGCACGCCGGCCTGCCCGGGAGTTGCTGGGGCTTGTGGATGTGGCCGAGCGCAGTGTAGGACACGGTAGGCAGGCTGCCGGCCTCCGCCGCGTAGGTGTCGGACACGTGCAGTGGGCGCTCGGTGCCCGATAGGTGCGCGCCGCTGACATGCAAGTGGGCGGCGTAGAGCAGCACGTCTCGGACGGGGTCATAGCCGGCTTCCAGACCCTGATGCAGAAGCTGGTTCATCACCTGCAGCTGCTCGGCGTACTTGCCCATGAAGCGGCGCGGATCGTCGAACCAGTCCACCTGCCGGTTGGCGTGCACGAATGGCATCGGCGCTAGTCGCAGCCGCTGGGAGCCGTCGCGCGAGGGGAAGTCGAGGATGCCGCCACGGTCCGGATGCTTTGCGCGTGGCACAAACTGCACCGGGGCGTGCTCTCCCATCAGCAGCGAGAACACCTCCAGGAGGGACGGTGAGTCGTGGTTGCCGGCCAGCACGACGGTTGGGGCGATCCGGCCAAGGCTGTTCAGGGTCGAGAGCGCGAGGCGCATGTCGGCGGTGGCCGGACGGAAGCTGTCAAAGACGTCGCCGGAGTGAATGATCAGGTCGGGTTTGACCTGACGTGCCTGGGTGACGATCTCCGCCAGTACTGCGCGGTGGTCTTCTTCCCGGGAGAGGCGGGCCAGCGATTTGCCGACGTGCCAGTCAGAGGTGTGGAAGATGACCGCCATCAGAGCGCCTCGAACGCGGCCACGCCTTGCGCCTGCTCGGCTGCGGTCATGGCGGCGTCACCCGTGTTCGTCGCGTACGGCGGGAACGGGAAGCGCAGCGGCACCGGAACGGGGATCCGCGGCTGGGAGCAGACCATGGTGCCGGGCAGGAACCGGGTTGCGCGTTCGCGCAACTCGGCGGTGAGGAACTTGTACTCGGAGGCCTCGGTGGCGTCGAGGCGTCCGCAGATCTTCAGGGCGGGCTGGCGGACCACCGGTTCGGCGACCCGGCCGGCGGCCTGTTGGCAGCCGATCAGCAGCACGCCGAGCGAGCGGCCGCGTTCGGCGATGTCAACGAATAGCTCGCGTAGCGGACCGTGACCGTCGCGCGGTGCGTACTTGTTGAGCTCATCGAGCATCACGAACCGAAGCGGCTCGCGGCCGGTCGCCTGCTTCTCCTCGAAGACGCCGGAGACGAGCGCCCCGACCACGAATCGTTGGGCAGAATCGTGCAGGCCATGGATGTCCACAACGGTCACTGCCTTGTTCATTTCGACGGGCTGAACGCCCATTCGGATCAGATGGCCAAGGCGTGGAGCGAGCGCCATGATCCGTCGCAGGAACGCCATGACCGTGCCCTGCTGGGTGTTGCCGCTCCAGTTGTGGGGGCCGTCGGGGTCAAGGCGGACGTCGAGCACGTCGAGCAGGTCGTAGAAGTCACGCACGACGTGACCGGCACCGGCGGACTTGGCCGGTGGGCGGCTGCCGACGATCCGCTCAAAGGTGCGCGATGTGGAGTGCGGTTCGTCGCAGATCACCACGGCACCGGGTTCGCTATCCAAGGGGTAGGCGTGGCGGGCAAGTTCGGCACGGACGACCTGTTCAACGAAGCCGACCTGGGTGCTGCGATCATCCGAATCGGTCAGGCAGAACCGCAGCAGCCCTTCGCGGATGAATCGTTCGGGCGTCCAGCCGTAGATCGTTGCGCTGGGACGCGACTGAGCGCTCGACACCAGCTGCTCGCCCTGCTCGCCGCCTGGCTGCGGCGGTGCGAAGAAGTCCACCGACCCGAACGGCTGGGGGTCCGGTACATCGAGCGCGGCCCACTGGGCGCGACGCTCATCGTTGAGGTTCTTGTGCGCGCGGTCCAGGTGCATGAGGTCTTCGCCCTTGACGTTGAAGACCAGCGCGCGTGTCTGGGTGGCGGCCGGACCCAGCAGCGCTCGGCCTTGCGGGGTTTCGAGGATCATGTAGAGCAAGAACAGCGCGTAGCTCGTCTTCGCCGCGACGCCGCTGATGCCGCTAATCGAGACGTGGCCGCCCTGCACGCCGTTCATGAAGCTGAAGTCGCCGTAGATCGGCTGCTGTTCCTGATCAAAGCCGATCGCCAGCCTCCCGCCGTCCATCTGATCCAAGAACAGTGCCTTCTCGCGATCGGCCCCACGCGCTTGAGCGACCGTAGCCCCGGGGTTTGGCGCTACCCACAGCTCGGGGTCGGTGCGTAGCACGCTGATCTCCGCGCAGCGGCTGGTTTGACCGGGCATCGTCTGGGTCAGTGCGATGTGCCGTGTATCCGACGGCAGCTCCGCCCCCTCGATGACTCCGGTCTGCTCGGTCACGATGCCGTAGTGAGCGACCTCCACCCCCGACGGCAGCGTCTGGCGACTGACCACCAGTTCGTCCAATTGGACGGTGGCGGTGTCGTCAAGGACAACGGAGAAGCGTCGCGTGTTGATCGCGGCGGCGCCGTCGATCGCGCCGAGCCGGTCGTTGGGTATGTCGGTGATGTCGGTCACGGTGGGAACTCGGTTTCTTCTGGGATCATGGGAGGCAGCTGCGGACGCTTGCCGATGGTCAGCGTTTCGGGCTCCACGATCGCCTCGACCCGATAGGGCTGTTTCGGACCTGAGTCATCAAGGTCGAAATGGATCGTCACCCAACCGAGGGTGCGGTCGATCGAGACGACCTCGCATAGGGCGTCGGCGGGAATCTCGCGCGGCGCGCCGTCGCCGTGCTCGTCTGGGTAGGGACCCTGCGCAAAGCCCATCACCGGCTCGTTGGTGCGGACCCAGTCGCCTGGTTTCATGCGGTCTCCTGGGTGTGGTGCCGGTCGACGGCGATACGTGCCGCGCGGCTGGCTAGCCGCGCGTTACCCAGCCGGCGGCGCAGCTGCTTCTCCAGTGCGCCGACCGGCTGCAGGTTCTGCGGGGCTCGCGGGTCACGGTGCGCGATGCCGGCGTAGCGCGGCAGCACACACGTGACCTCGTCGACGGTCTTGCGTGCGACCTCGATGCCGGCGGACTGCGGCAGTTCGAGCCGAACGATGCCGTGCCACGGGCTTGAGCGCGGCCCTGGCACCGCGATGCGCACGTAGCACGAGTAGCGATCGGTGCCGAGGACGAACAACGGTGTGCGCTCGCCGCAAAGCAGGGTCGCGACGAGGCGGTGCTGGTCGGGGGGTAGCAGCGGGCGATGGTGCGTCTTGACCAGACCGACGACCGGGAGGTCGCGCGAGCGCACGAAGCTCAGTGGCCCGTCGACGATCGCCAGCCACCCGTCCGCCGCGAGCCGTTCGGCAAGGTTGCCCTCCGCCATCCGCATGCGGGTCTGCAGCTCTTGAAGTGGCGCATCCGGCTCCGTGGAGGCGATCGCGATCGCCTCCCACTGGTATCCGTCCACCCCGGGAAGCGCCACGGGCACGCCGCCGCCGAAGATGACGAACCGCCCGGTCTGGATCGGCCCGTAGACCGGAACCCTGCCCGCCGAGCACAGCACCGCCCCGCACCCGTAGGCGCCGACCGTCCCGCGTAGGAGCGCCCCGTCGTCGCTCTGGCGATACAGCAGCCCCTCCCCCCGCCGCACGCCGTCGACGAATGCGGCCGGACGCGGCTCACACGGGGCCGGGGCGATACGCATCCCGTCAGCCTGCTCGGCCAATGCCGCGGCACCATCAGGCTGATCGTCGCCAATCAGATATGGCGAGCCGTAACTCGCAGCCCAGTCTTCGAAGAACAAGTCGGTCATGACGCAACACGACAGCGTCTCACCATGTTCGGACAACCGGCCTTGGTCTGCTCCGCTGATGGCGGCACCGGCCGCAGCATCACGTCTCGTGCTCCGTCGGCGTCGAGAGCCGAGCCGCGGCACGGAGGGCGGGCGTGAGGTCCAGTCGGGAGGAAGCCCAGTCTGCGTCGAGCAGGTTCTCGCCGAGGAATTGGTGGTGTTTCTCGGTCTGTTTATTCTCGACTGCCTGCGCGAGCTGCTCCGGTTCGGGGGGCGCGGCGATGACCGCGCACAGCGCGGCGTTCACGGTGTCCACATCGGACTGTTGGACCAGCACCGCGAGCCCGTCGCGGCCGGCCTTGAGCCCAGCGCTGGCAAGCAGTAGTGCCAGGGTGTCGAGCGTGCGATCTCCTTCCCATGCGAAGAGCACCACGTCGGTCCCCCACGCGAGCACGCTCTGGACGCTGAGGTCCAGGCGCGTGTAGGCGTCGCGTCCCTCGGCCAGCAGGCGCTGCGCTTCGCGATCCAGGAAGGCGGGCACCGCCGTGTCCGCGAGCACCTTGCGCATCTTGTGCCGGATGGCGTCGTCAACGAGCGCGCCGCTGCCGTTGAAGCCCGGAGCCCGTCCTCCCGGTGCCGGCTCCAGTTGGATCAGACGTTCTGCGTCGCGGATCTCGAGCACACGCCAGCGACGTCCGGCGAAGAGGATGTGATCGTCGACTGCGAGCGGTCGCGAGATCGGCAGCGTCCCCAGCGTTCGCGTACCGGCGACGAGGCGGAACTCGTCCGAGGTGATGAACGCCGAGTAGAAGTCATGGCGGTTGACCAGCCGTTCGCCCTGCAGCCCGAGTACGACAGTGCCGTCGCCGGTCTGGACCAGCAGGTCGTGGGCGGCAAGGTCACGCAGGAGATCGCCGAACATTGACGCGCTCACGTCGGCAAACGGCCCCGGCGCGCACAGCGCCCGCCACGCGTCCGCCGCGCGAAACCCTCCGCGTTGTGCAGCGATCGACAGCACCTGCTGTGTGAGGGTCGACAGGTGCAGCGCTCCCGGGCGGGGTGATTCGTTGAAGCGCGCCGCGAGCAGCAGGATCATCGCGACGGCTTGCGCGACGTCCTCGCGAAGCTGTGCGTGGGGCGGTGTGCGGGAGGTGACCTCGTCCTCGGTCACGTAGATCCGAAGCGTCGACGGCACGCCGGCGCGCCTGCCCGAGCGACCCAAACGCTGTCGCATCGACGCGACTGAGGGTGGGGTGTCGATCTGTGCGATTGCATCGACGCTGCCGACGTCGATCCCGAGCTCGAGGCTTGTCGTCGCGACGACGGTCGCCGGCCTGCCGGATCGCAGCGCGGCCTCGGCCTCTTCGCGGACTTCCTTTGCGAGGCTGCCGTGGTGGGGGCGAAACTCGTCCGCAGTGGTTGTGTGTTCGGCGAGGCGGCGGAGCAGGTCGACCATCGACTCGACCTTCGCTCGGCTGTTGGCAAAGACCAGGTGGGTCCCGCCGCTCGTCACGCCGTACAGGTGCGCGGCGATTGCGAGCTGGTCGGCGTCGGGCGCATCGTCGGGTCCCGGTGCGCGCTCGGGACGCTCGTATCCGCGGACCTGGATGAGCACCTCGTTCTGTTGCGCCGTGGACTGGACGATCACAGGCGCCAAGTCAACCGTCGCCGTCGGTCTCAGGAACGTTGCTGCCAGGCCGAGGTCGCCGAGCGTCGCCGAGAGCCCGATCCGGGGGATCGTGCGGCCGACGGCCAGCTCCACGCGGTGCAGCAAGGACTGCAGCTGCCGCCCGCGCTCCGTTGCGATGAAGCTGTGCAGCTCGTCGATGACGACAGCGTCGACACCGGCGAAGAAGGCCGAAACACTGCTGCCGCGCAGCACGAACATCGCCTCCAACGACTCGGGCGTGATGAGCAGGATGCCGGCTGGTGTGGCGCGCAAGCGTTTCTTGCGTGAGGCCGCGACGTCGCCGTGCCAGGGTGTGACCGGCATGCCGACGGTCTCGGCCATCGGCTCCAGTCGTCGAGCCTGGTCGTTGATCAGCGCCTTCAATGGAGAGAGGGACAGGATCCGCAGCCCGTCGCGCTGTTGGTCCACTGCGGTCAGTCGGGAGAGCAGCGGCAGGAACGCCGCTTCTGTCTTGCCGGATGCCGTCGCTGAGGCGATGACCACGTCGCGCCCGTCGAGAATCGGGTCGATCGCTTGCTCCTGGATGTCCCGCAGGGCCGTCCACTTCTGCGCCCACACCCATCGCTGGATAGGCGGGGCGAGGCGTTCGAATGCCGATGAGCTGCGCCCGGCCTGCTGGCTCACAGCTGGAAGCTCGTCAGCTCTTCGTCGTCGTTGCCGGGCCCGTCGAGGTCGCCGGCGGGTTCGACCAGAAGCGGGTCCGGGCCTGCATCTGCCTCGACTTGGACCTGGCCAAGGAGCACGCGCCAGTCAGCATCCGCGTTCTGATCCATCACCGCGAGGAGCTGCACGAACGCCTTGATCGTTGTGCGGGGAGTGCGGAAGTACGCTTCACCGAGCCGTCCGGCACAGTGACGCATGAACCCTTCAAGCGCTTCGTCGGGCACCAGATAAGCACTGCTGTCGCCGCCGGCTTGGACGTGGCGCAGCTTGGTCAGCAGGACGTACAACTCCTCGGGCGTCAGGGCGGCGAGTCGGAGCACCGGACCGGAGAGGTCACGCAGGTTCCCGTCGGCGAAGGCGTTCTCAGCCAAACGGCTCTCAAGGGCCTCATAGCTGTAGAGGCCGCGGCGGGTGTCGGTCAGGAACTCAGGTGTCCCGCCCATCAAGAAGCCCACGTGCTCTACACCGCCCTGTAGGCAGTCGTTGACGATCCGCAGGATCTGCTCGTAGTTGCTGCGCCGCGCCGTCGTGCTGGCGAGCTTGTAGAGGTTCACCATCTCGTCGAGCACGATCACCAGACCGCTGTAGCCGGCATGCGTCACGAAGCGCGCGAGCAGCTTCAGGTGGTCGTACACGTTCGCGTCGTCGACGATCGCGCGCACCCCGAGGTCGGCGCGTGCCTCGGTCTTGGTGGTGTACTCGCCGCGCAACCAGCGCACCGCAGCAGCGGTCAGGGCGGCGTCGCCGGTGTCGTGTCCGCGCCAGTACGCGCCGATGACGGCCGCAAAATCGTACCCACCGACCAGCTCCGAAAGCGATGAGAGCCGCGCCTCGATGATGGCCTCCACAGGACGCTCCTCCGTCTTGGCCTGCTGGAGCGCCGAAGTGATGAACCGCTCGACCACGGCGCCGAGTGCGCCGCCTTCCGGGCTGGTCCGCGTGGCAAGGTTGCGGGTGAGCTCGGCGTACAGGGTGCGGGCCTGGCCACCGGTGGCGTGCAGTCGCCGGTCCGGCGTGAGATCGGCGTGCATCGTCACGAGGTTCTTCTCAAGCGCGATCGCGCGCACGAGCTGCAGGAAGAAGCTCTTCCCGGCCCCGTACTCGCCGATCACGAACCGGACAGCGCTGCCGCCGTCCGTAATCCGTTCCAGGTCGGTGAGCAGCGCGGTGACCTCGGGCGCGCGTCCGACCTGGATGTGCTGCTGCCCGCGGCGCGGCACCACGCCGGCCGACAGGGACTGCAGGATCGCATCGCGATCGCGTGGGCGAATCCGGGCGTCAGTCATCCAGGATCTCCTTCAGGACCTCGCGGTCCAGTTCCACAGGATCGTGGCCTTCCAAGAGCGGTGCATCGGCAGCGTCGAACGCGGCATCGTTGACGGTCTCGATTGCCCCGGACGCCATCAAGCCCAGTTCGACGGCCACCGCCTCCAGTTCCGCGCGCGGCCAGGCCGGTTGGGCCGCCAGCGCGCGGACGAACCGTGAGTGCGCGGGGTCCAGACCGGCGACGCCGCCGGCAAGCGGCTCCTCGATGTCGGGCGACCGAGCGCGCTCTGCTGACTCCTCGTCGATGAACACGGCTGTCAGCACCTGGCTCACCTGTCTGGTCGACGCCATGACTTCGGCCAGCCGTGCGGGGTTGAGCACCAAGTCCCCGCCGCTCTGGGCACCGCCGTCGGCCGTCTTTGCGGGCTGCGCGGGGATGGTGAAGTCCCCGGCATCGTGGTCGGCCGGAATGACCGGGATCGGCGCGGATGAGGCAAGCGCGTGCATATCGCCGTGAACGGCTGCAGCGTCGAGCCCGAGCAGCGTGTAGAGGCGCTTGATGGCGTCGACCTCGTGTGAGCTCACGTGCCCATCGGCTGCCGCCAGCGCCAGCAGGAAGCGCGCGAGTGTCGCGCGTTCAGCTAGGTCGAGGGTCTTGGTACGGGCCTTCAGGCCGGCGCTGCCGGGCCGCTCGGCCAGTAGCCACACTAGGTGCGCGCCCAGACGACGGCGACCGGCGGCGGGCAAAGCGAGCGCGTTCTCGATGCTCGCTTCCAGGTGCATCCGTTCCGCGTCCGGAACCTGTCAAGCCGGATGAGACAGTGTCGGGGCGAATTTAGTGAGCGGCGGGCTCCTCGGGCTTGGGCTTGTTGATGTAGGCGGCGGTCGGCAGCGCGGGCGGTCGGGGCGGGTGCCGGACGAAGCGTTCGGGCGTGGCGGCGTAGGCCGCGTCGAGGACGGTGGTGCGGGCGGCGTGGACGGCCGGAGCGTGGCCGTGGTGGACGTCGTGTGGGGTCATCAGGCCGATGCCGGCGTGGCGGTGAGCGTGGTGGTACCAGCCGAAGAAGTCGCGGCAGAAGGCGCGGGCGTGGTCGATGTGGTCGAACCGTGCGGGGAACCCGGGCCGGTACTTCATCGTCTTGAACTGTGACTCGGAGTACGGGTTGTCCGTCGACGTGTACGGCCGGTTATGCGAGCGCAGGACGCCGAGGTCGGCGAGGAGGAACGCGACGGGCTTGGACGTCATCGCCGGGCCGCGGTCGGCGTGCACCGTCAACTGGCCACGGACGATGTTCTGTTGCTCGCACGCCTGGCCGATCAGCGCCTTGGCCAGGTGCGCGTTCTCGCGGTGCTGCACCGTCCAGCCGACGGCGTAGCGGCTGTAGACGTCGAGAATGACGTAGAGGTAGTAGTAGGTCCACTTCGCCGGACCCTTCAACTTCGAGATGTCCCAGGACCAAATCTCGTTCGGCCGCTCGGCGAGCAGTTCCGGTGCGGCGTAGGGCGGATGGGTCAGCTGCGCGCGGCGCTCGGTGACGCCGCCGTACTCGGCGGCGAGGATCCGGTACATCGTGCGCTGCGACGCAAGGTAGATCCCCTCATCCAGCAGCGTCGCCCAGACCTCGGCAGGGGAGGCGTCCTGAAAGCGCGGGCTGTGCAACTGCTCGAGCACCGCGGCACGCTCCTCATCCGACAGCGCCCGGCCGGGCCGCCTGCGCGGCACTGACGCGCGCGCGGGCGGCGGGCTGCGTCGGCGATACAACGACGCCCTGGACGCGCCGAGGGCGCGGCACGCGGGCAGGATGCCGACCAGCGGCTCGATCTCAATGACGGCCTGATCGATCATGATCGCGGCGGCTGCTCGTCGGTCTCCGGCGCGCTCTTGGCCAGCAGTTCTTCCAAGAGCGCGGAGACGTTTCCCTGCACCTCGATCACCCGACGCGCCGTCACCAGATCGGCCTGCGAGCGCTCCAGCTGGCGACGCAGCGCCGCGTTCTCCATCCGCTCGGCGCTCGGCGGCTTGGGGCCACGCTGGCGAGGCTCCAGCGCCCCGAGCGCGCCGCTGTCGCGGGCCCGCCGCCACTCCGTCAGCAGCGAGGAGTACAAGCCCTCGCGGCGCAGCACCTCGCCGATCTCGCCGGGCTTGGTGCACGCCTCGGCGGCGAGCACGATCTTCAGCTTGTACGCCGCGGTGAACCTGCGGCGCGTCGCCCGCGGCACGAGCTCGGGATCCGGGACCCCCACCAGCGACGACGCGCCGCCGGCGATGTGCCTACGCTCGCCTTCGGCTCCCTCCGGCACACCGCCGGCGGAACCCTCCAGCTCGTCCTTCATCCCTGCAGAGAACTGCGACACAACGCACGTCCGTTCTCGCCCTCAGGCTCAGTAAATACAACGGTAGAACCTGTCTCACGTCACCTTGGCAGAGAGGGGAACGCGAAGGCGGCGGCGACGAACTTCAAGGCCGGCGCCAAGACGTGGAACTACGACGTCTACGAGAACGCGGGCGGGAAGTACAGCTGGCGTGCGAAGGCCCGCAACGGACAGAATGTCGGTAGCGCTGGTGAGTCGTTCGCGAGCAAGACCAACGCGCAGCGCGCTGCCGACAACGTGCGCGACAACGCCGGGACAGCCACCGGACCGTAGTCGCGGGGCCGCCACCACCCCACCGGCGCCCGCCCCAGGAAAGCGCGGCCCGCCCGGGGTCGATGGCCGGCCTTGGGTCAGGATGGGTGAAGTCCGCGGCCGTGTTTGACCAGCCGGTTCTCGGCCTGGAGGCGTCGGATCGTGGGGTACAGCGCGGTCGCGGGTGTGTCGAGGCTGGCGGCCGCTTCGGCGACGGTGATGCCCGGGCGCGCGCGGATCGCGTTGATCAGCGGCGTCTCGTACTTCCCCGACCGTCGCGCGGCGACGCCCGCGGGCGTGGTGTGTTCGCCTCGGGCGTCCGGCGTACCGGAGGCGTTGGCTGACGTGCCGCCGCCGGGGAGCAGCCGCAGCGGCACCGCGACGATCGAGAGAACCTGTCGGACAAGAGACGAGAGCACATTGTGAGGATCGCAAACGCGCGCGCCCCACGTCACGTCGGCGCCGCCACCCCACCGCCGGCGGAGCTGGGCGGTGCGCCACGTGTCCGCCGTCAGCATGAGATCGACGAGCCGCTCGTGTCCGGCGTGAGGCGTGAGCACCTCAGACGCCACGAGCATCGCGACCATCGCGTCGTTGGCGGCGACGCGGGCATCGTCGTGGCGGTAAAGGTCAGCGATCCGGGTCACGAACCAACCCTACGTAGGACGTCGCTATCCCATACGCGGCCGGCCGACCGCTCACGTTTCTCAGCAAACCGCTTGGAGCACACCGGTGACCGGGTGCTCGTGGCTCCGCTCGATAATCGGTCTTCGGGAACCCGCCGCGGGGTCTCCCTCCCCCGCCCGGTCGCCGGCGATCCGCGCGGCACCACAAGCGTGACGTTTTGGCACGGCACAGCAAGCCCAGTTGACGGGTCCATGCCGCGATGTCAGTGGCGGAGGGCATAGATCGCCACCGCTGCGATGAGGACCGGCAGGCCGAGGCTGGCGCGAGTCAGGTGCTCGCCCGCTCGCTCCAGCATCGTCACCTTGTATCTGGCGTAGCGGGCGTTCCAGCCCGCGGCGCGGAGAACCTGGACCGCGCGTTCGATGCGTGATTCCGGGATGGTCTGGCTGGCCCGCGTGAGGATCGCGGTGCTCGGGAGAACCGACCACGGATGGATCTTTGAGGAGGCCTGAGTCGCCCGCCATCCGCACAGTCCAAGGCTGCCGGTTACCCACAGCAGCAGCAGCCCGATGACGACCTGCCACGGTCGCCCGTTGATCCGGGTGACGAGCAGGGTTCCGCCGGCCGATGAGAAGCTGCCGGCTATAGCCGTCGCTGATTGGAGGGTGGCTGCGCGTCGCTCGACGCTCTCGGCCCGGCCGTCGACCATCCGCTCGGCGATCTGCTCCGCCTCGGCGAGGATCTCCTGTGCGATGTCCGGGTCATCTGTCTTCAGCCGTTCGACAAGCTCGACTTTGGTGAACTCGAACCGGTTGTCGGGATCAAGTTCGGGGTCGGGATTCAGGCGATGGCACGCCCAGTTCCACGCCTTTGCCGGCCACCCGGATACCGCTGTCTCCTCGGCCGTCTCCGCGTCAGCCGGTAGGTCTGGCGGGGCGGCCGGAGAGTCGACGGCCGTCGACGGTTGCGGCGCGGGCTGGGTCATGTCATCAGGAGGCGCGTGAGGGCGCCGGCGATAGGCACGTCGGCCAACTGTTCGAGCCACGCCCACTGCCCGTTGGGGTTGACCTCCAAGAACCAGAGGGCCCCGTCCTGGTCCCGGACGAGGTCGATGGCGGCGAACTGCAGCTGGAGGTCAGCGCACAGGAGCAGGAGCGCGCTTGCGACCCTGGGCGGCAGCTCGATGGGCTGGTGGTCAAGTGCAGCAAGGTCACCCGCGCGCATGTCCACCGAGGTTTCCGTGGTCGCCTGGCTGTCGATGGCGACCGCGAAGACCGTCGTCCCCACGACGGTCACGCGGACGTCCTCGGTCTTGTCGATGAACTGCTGCAGCAGGTAGGGCTCGGGACCGATGTGATCGAGCGGGCCGGAGTCGCCGAGCCGCCGGGTCCACAGGCTCCGGGTCGGGGTCACGTACGCCGCCTCGACGGGCTTGACGATGATCGTCTCGTGCCCGGCGGCGAACGCGGCCGCGACGACGGGGTCGTTGGTGACCCGCCAGTCGGGGACGTCCAGCCCGAGCGCGGCTGCCCGCCGCAGGTTCGCGGGCTTGTCCTCCGCTTGCCGGTTGTGACGGGGATGGTTGACCCACAGGGCGCTGACCGCGCCGAGCGCGCTGTCGAGCGCGGCGAAGGCCTGCCGCTGCGCCCACCGCGTGACCTCCGGCGACCGCCCGGTGATGACCGGTGGCCGCGGCCGGCGCCACCACACCGCCCTCACGTCGCGTAGCCGGATCTCCCGGCCGTCCATGCGAAGACAACAGCCGGCGGGGCCGTCGTCGATCCTGATCGGCTCCGGATAGAGGTCGGTGTCGAGCAGGACCCAGTCCGCGCCGGCCTCGTCAAGCTTGGCAGTGACCGCCGGCAGATGCCCATCGCCGGCGTGCGAGACCACGAGGATCACGCCCGGGTCAGGCCCACTGGTCCCGCTCGTTGTCGTCGAAGGTGATGATGTCGAGGTCCTCCGGGCGTGGTAGCGGCCCGACCGACATCACCGCCGACAGCGCGGTGTCCCGGATCCAGCCGTCGGTCTCGACCGCGGCGGTCTCGGTGTCGAGCCCATCCGGGCGCTGCGGCGGGCCGCTCCCCCAGCTGTCGGTCTCGACCGACTTGGTCTCGATGTCGAGGTCCTCCGGGCGCGGGGACGGGCCGCCGGCCCAGCTGTCCCTCTCGTCGGACCTCGTGATCGTGTCCAGGTCCTCCGGTCCCGCCACCCAGCCGTCCTGCTCGACGGAGCGGGTCTCGATGTCCAGGTCGTCCGGGCGGGTCGGCGGGCCGACCGCCGTCCAGGAGTCCTGCTCGACCGACTCGGTGATGATCTCAAGGTCGTCGTGACCTCGCAGTAGAAGCCGAAACTCCCGGCGCTCGCGAACGCCCGGTCATACGTCCACGAGGAGCTCAGCGGCGTCACCGCGGCGGCGTCACCGTCGAAGCGCAGGTTGTGCGTGCCGTCGTTGCTGTTGGAGAAGTGCACCGTGTCCCCGGCAGTGACGGTGACGGTGCTCGGGTTCCAGCTATTGGAACTCGTCGCACGAACCGTCGGCGTGGACGCGAGCGCCGGCAGCACCGCACAGGCAAAACCGAGAACCGCAAAGGCCGGAAGCGCGAGCCAGGCACGAGCGCGAACCGCGGCGCCAGGACGAGATGACGACATACCCCCCACAACGGTCCCAGGCCCCCGGGGTTGGGACGAGTTCCCCGCTGAGGAGATGCGGTGGCGGCGCTCGGTCCCCGGGCGTCGCCACCACGGCTGGCGCTAGAAGGCGGCCACCCCGTTGGGGGTGCCCAGGCCCGTAGGCCCGTCGAAGCCGGAGATCGCGGTGCAGAGGTAGCTGCCGCCGCAGCTGCCGTTGCTGCCGGAGGCCACGTCGTACAGGGCGCTGGTGTGCGAGTAGGGGTAGGAGCCGCTGGTGACCGCGTTGCCCGCCAGTGCGTAGACGCCGGCGATGACCGGGGCGGCGACGCTCGTGCCGCCGAAGACGAGCCAGCCGCCCGAGCCGCGGAAGGAATCGTAGACCGCGACGCCCGTGTTCGGGTCGGCGACCGCCGAGACATCGGCGACCGTCCGCTTCGCGCAGCCGGTGTCGGTCTGCCAGGTCGGCTTGGCGATGTACGCCGAGCACCCGCTACCCGCACCCGACCACGCCGTCTCCGTCCAGCCGCGAGTGCTCGCCGCCTTCTTCAGCGACGTCCCGCCGACGGCGGTGACGTACAGCGAGGCGGCCGGAAACTCCACGCCGTACCCGTTGTCACCCGAGGACACCGTCACGGCGATGCCGGGGTGGTTGTAGTGGGACTGGTCGGTGACCTCGGAGGCGTACTCGCTGCCGCCGTAGCTGTTGGAGATCGTGAAGGCCCCGAGCGTCGCGGCGGTGTCGACCGCCGTGCTGAGGTTGGCGAAGCTGTTCGTCTTGGACTCGACCAACAGGATCTTGCAGTTCGGGCAGATCGCCGAGGCCATGTCCACGTCGAGCGAGATCTCCTGCGCCCACCCACCGTCGGCGCGGGGGTAGGAGCCCTGCACGCCGGTCTGGTTGACCTTCCTGAAGCAGCCGTTCGCGGTCGTGCACGGCGTCAGCCCGTACTGCGCGCGGTACACGCCGAGGTCCGACTCCGCGTTCGGGTCGTCGTAGGCGTCGACAATTGCGATCGTCCTCCCCGCCCCCGCCGTGCCCGAGGGCAGGACATAGGCGGACTGCAGGTCGGCCGGCCCGTAGCCCGCCGGCGTCGCGGTGACCAGCGGCGCGCCCGACCCGTCCGTGACGACCTGGGAGTCACAGTGCGCGAAGCCCGACGGCGCCCCGGGACAGACCGCCTTGTGCGCCACCCCCTGCGCAGACGGCGCCGCCCCCGCAGCCGATGACGACGCCAGGACGAGGAGGACGACAGAAACGGCAACCCGGCCGGTACGGCGAGCAGTGGAAAGCATGAAGACCTCAGGATGGAAGGCACGACACAAGCCCAGCGACCCAACACCGACAAGCTTCGGCAGGACCGTACCGCGCTTGAGCCATGCTGCGCCACCCGTTGGACGACAGTTGTCGCACGGTCACGAGCGGCTCCGCCGGCGCGGAGGTGCGGCACGCCGGACGGAGCCACTCATGTCCACCGCCGCCGACAGGCGAAGGGCCCCGCTCGCGGCGTCGGGGTTCCCGCCGCGTAGCGATGAGTGCATCCACGGGGCTGGCCGAGCGGGCGCGTGGCACGCGTGCTCGCTTGGGTCACCCCCGGATGTCAGCTGCCGGGCTTCCCGGTCGGGTGCGACGGCGGGGTCGGCGGGGTCGGGCGGTCGTCGTGCATGGTGCGCGCGTCGGTGCGGGCGTGGGTGACGATGCTCGTCACGAAGCTGCGGATCGAGGCGGGCATGCGGTCGGAGAAGCGGCTGAGGATGTCCGCCAGCGTGCCGTGTTCGGCGCTTACCGCGTCGTAGGCCTTGGTCAGACCGGGCTTGGCCGCGTCGGGCGTGGACGCCGATCCGAGCAGCTCCTTGAGCTTGTCGGCGGCCGTGGTCTGGCCGGCGACGTCGGTCTTGACCGCGGTGGCGAGCGTCTGCTTGTTGGCCGGCGTCACGGCGTCGCTGACCAGCGCCTTGGCGTCGGCGGTGATCTCGCCGGAGCGATCGGTGGAGAGTGCCTGGACGGCGTGCGCGAGTCCGGCCTGCGCCTGCGCAGGCGCCGTGAGCGCGACGGCGGTGAGGACGGCGATCGCCTTGTCGCGGCCCGTGGTGTCCGTCAGGGCGGCTTGGGCGACCTGGCTCTGCACCGTGCCGTGCGTGCGGGGCAGCAGCGTGGCGAGCTTGACGATGTTGGTGTCCTGCTGCTCGGCGACGGCGGCCTGCGCGTCGGCCGCGAGGGCGCGGGCGGCGGGGGTGCTCGCGGCGTGGCGGGCCTGGGCGGCGGCCGAGCGGGCCAGGCCCATCTCCTTGCGGCTGGTCGTGAACGCCTTGGTGCCGCGGGTCACATCACCGCCCTTGAACAGGCTCAGCGCGTGGATAAGCGCGCTGTCGGCCTTGGCGGTATGACTCGTCGCGGCGTCGACGCCGGTCTGCACATCGGCGGCCAACGCCCCGGCGGGGACCACGAGCGCCGCGGCTGCCGCGACGCATATGAGAGATGACTTGCGCATCTTCACTCCTTGGTGTGGGACTGCAGGTGGACCCTTCTCACCCGGTGCAACACCGCGACGCCGACAAGGTTGGAACGATCGCCCCTGCTGAGCGGCCGATTCCCCGCTCGACGAGGTCCCGGAAGGGTCCTGACCTTTCGGCAGCCGGTGGTGTGGCCGCTGACCTCCAACGCGTCGCCGATTTGCTCCCACGACGTCGACTTCGCGTGCTCCGCGGCTACTGCGAGCACCAGCATCTCCTCGGCCTGGGAGACCAGCCGCGTCGTCTCCTCCACAAGCTCGCCGCCGCGGCCGTAGCCGTCCGCGTAGAGCAGGTCAGCGCCCGCCCCATCTTCGCGCGCGGTCCCGGTCAGCCAGCTGGCGGCACTGGTGGCCTCACCCGGGTCCAGGATGTTCAAATGGCCGCGGCCGCGGCCGAGCGTGATGACCTGCCCGCCGAGGGCCTTGATGAGGTCGACGTAGTCGGGCTTCAGATCCCCCAGGACGAGGGGCATGACGCCGTAGCCGGTCAGGCCAAGGGCCATCCGGCGAATGACGGTCGACTTGCCAAGCCCCGGCTTGCCGAGCATGGACAGGCTGGGGTTGCTGATCAGATTCGCGCGCTGAAACCGCGCACGTTTCAACCCTGCTCGCGCCCAGTCAGCGATAGCTGAGTGTCAAGCGGGGTTGCGCGCGACGGGCCGGCTATGCCGCGGTAGTTGGCTGGTGAAGGCCAGCCAACACGGATGTTGAGCACCGCGAGGAAGCGACGGGTCCAGAGCATCGTGGCGATGCCGGCAGTGACCGCGAGGGTGTGCTCTGCCTCGGCGATCGTGCTGTCGCCCACGATCGCCACGCCGGTGTAGGCGGTCGCGAGCAGCAGCAACGTCGCCCAGGTCCGCGGCCGCGGCCGGACCGTGAGGACGAGGTCGGTGGCGAGCATCGCGAGGATCGTGATCCACACGCACGAGATCCCGAAGTCGGGATTGACGTACGCGTGATGCAGGCGCGACCCGGTTTCCCAGAGGATCCCCGTGCCGGCATAGGCGGTGAGGGTCGACCCGACGTGCCCGAGCAGCAGCGCCGACCACAGCGCGCCCGCCCCGTGCCGAAACAGCAGCGCCCAGATCAGAACGACGGCGACCACCAGCTGCAGACCCTGCACGCGGTCGAGCACCAAGGCGCTGCTGAACAGGGTCCACACCCTGCCGTGGTAGACGAGGCTCGGGCTGGTCGCCCATCGATGGGCGAGGTCGGCGCCGGTGACCGCGCGAATGCCGGCTACGAGCACGATGGCCGGAATGTACCCGAGCGCCAACCACCGACCAGCGTTCTGCCCCAACGCCACCCGGCTTGCCCAAGACGTTCGCTCATGTGCAAAGCACAGCTTCGCAGCAGTCCGAGCCGCCGCCCCCATCGCGCAGGTGCGTGCCACGTTCGGTTCGCGCCCGCTGATTAGCGCGGAGCGCGGATTCGGAAGGTGCCGATGATCTGAGCGGTCTTCGCCGCCGTCACCCGACCCAGCAGCCGGCCGTTGACCGCGTCGCAGAAGCGCGGCAGCGGGCCGCGCAGCCGCCAGCGCGCGCGGCGGCCGCCGGGCAGGGTGCGGCCGGGTTCGCCCATGACCGATTTCGGCTTGCATTGGATCTCGACCGAATACAGGTCAGTCGTGGGCGGGGTGAAGTAGAGCGTTAGTCCGTTGACTTGCACCGGGACGTGCAGCGCCGCAGGCGGTCGCGGGGGCGTTGTCGGCGCGCCTGCGCGGGGCTGGGGCTTGGGGAAGCCGGGCGGAGGCGAGCAGGCCGCCGGGGCCGCGACCGGCTGGTCCGCGCTGAAGGGGCACGTCACTCCGTCCCGGTAGTAGGCGGTGCGGACGTAGCCCTGATGGCGGGTCCACGGGCCGACGAGCACGACGAGGAACGCTCCGCTCTCCTTGGCCGACGGCTTGGCGACATGGGTGGTGCCGTGGTCGGTGATGGTGACCTTCGTTGCCTGAGCGCCCATGAAGCCGTAGACCACCGACCGCAGATCAGCGGTCGGGCAAAGGGGGATGTTCTGCGCCGCGCGTTTCTGGAAGCGCGCGATCACGCGCCGCTGGATGCGCGCGATCTTGTACTCGTGGCGGTGCAGCTGCAGCGCCAGCGCGTCCTTCAACGACGCGACTGTGCTCATCCGCGCGCTGCGGTCCTGTGGCGTCTCGCAGCCGCCGACGCCTTTGATGCCCGATCCCGAGTAGCCGCTTGCGGTCTGCGCGTTGCTGCCGCCCTCCATGAACAGCAGACCTTTCGGCGACAGTCCGCCGCAGCCGTCGGCCTGTAGCGGCAGCGGGTGGAAGCGATGGTCGTTGCCGAAGACGCCGTCCTGGCCGACAACCCCGAGTCAGCCGGCGACGACGCGGCCGACCTGGACGCAGGCGATCCCTTTCTTGGTCTGATACATCCGGATTCCCCACGGCGGCCCGCCGTCGGGGTCGGCCGCGCGCACGGACAGCAGCCGCACGCTGCCCGGCACGATGCTGCCGAGCACCGACTGCCCTCCGGCAGGCAGACGCGGAACGGGCTGGCCGGTGCCGATGAGCTGCGTCGCGGCCACCGCGCCGCCCGCGGCGACGGCGACGCCGATGCCGAGTAGCGGCGCGATCCGCAGCCCGAAGCGTCGGCGCGACCGGCGCGTGTGCGCGACCCGTTCGACTTCGGCGCCCAGCTCGCCCAGCACCGGGACGTCGGCGAATTCGTCGTGCCAGCTCATGTGCTCAGCTCCGGGTCGTGTTCCAGGACGGCGGCCAGCGCCCGCAGCCCGCGCGACACCCGCGCCCGCGCCGCCTGCGCGCTGATCCCCAGCGCGATCGCGACCTCGTCATAGGAGCGCTCCTCGACCACCCGCAACTCGACCGCTGCGCGCTGCTCTTCGGGCAGCGAGGCCATCTGCGCAGCGACCCTGGCCCTCGCGTCGTCGCTGCCGGTCAGCGCGAGAAGACGCTCGACGTCGGTGTCAGTGAGCACCGGGCGCTGCATCCCCAGCCGGGTCAGCGCACGCCGCTCGACCGAACCGTCGCGGTACCAGTGACGCAGCAGGTTACGGGCGATGCCGAACAGCCACGCCCCAGCGTCCTCGTTTCGGCCGTTGAACCTGCGCCGGTCGCGAATCGCGATCGCGAACGTCTCCGCGACGAGATCCATCGCCACCTCAGGGTCGTGTGTGCGGCGCACGAGGAACGTCGCCAGGCGACGCGCGTGCAGACGGTAGAGCTGAGTGATGTCGTCGGGCGACAGAGGCACGTGTACGGTAGTGTCGCTGGCCGAAATTCTGTGACAGGACGCTGCCGCAGGAGCGAGCGTCTCGGCTATGGCCCGACAGGCTCTCCCGGCAGGTTGGAGTTGCGTTCGCGGATCGGGGTGCGGTTGAGCGCACGGGCGGCTTCCCCTGGCCAACCGCCGGGGCGCTGCGCGTCGAGATGCTCGCAGGCCTCGTCGTCGCGCTCGCGCTGATCCCCGAAGCAATCTCGTTCTCGATCATCGCCGGCGTCGACCCCAAGCTCGGCCTCTACGGCTCGTTCACGATGGCCGTGACGGCCGAAGGCGGCCGGTGCCGCATTGCGGGCTCACGGGTTCATTCCGGATCGCGCCCGTTCGGGTGATGTAGCCCGTGTCCCCGGTGACGACGCCGTTGTCGATGATGTCGGCGTTGAGCGTCGGCAGGTAGAGCGCCGCGATCGTGCTGACGAACTCCAGGGCGACGACCACGACGATCCGCCTGCGGTACCGACCCAGATGCTCTTTGAGCAGGCGAATCAGCACAAATGGACCGTACGACCACGGCCGCCCGCGACCATCCGTACTACCGACCAGCCATTGGCGATAGCGGGTAGCGCCATCAACGGCGCGGAATTCAACGCTTAGTGTTTGTCGCCACTGACGCCGAGCGGTGACGTCGGGACGCGCGGCACAGGATCGGCGGAGCATCGGCGACCGGTCATCGAGCTTCTGGACGCCTTGGTTGGTTCGCACGGGGCGGCGCAGCAGCTCTTCTGGGTTGTGGATCTGTTGTCGAAGCGCGCAGGCGTCGAAGTGCCCGTCCGGATCATCAATGTGGTCCGTGGGCTCCGGCCAGCGGGCCCTTGGCAGGCCCGCAGCCGCTGTCGCGGCCCCTCTTCCGGCTCGTCGGCACGCCGCTGGTCGGCAGGGACACGCGCGATGTCATCACGAACGTGGAGCAGCTCGAGCAGCGCGGTTATGTCGGTGTTCGTTGAGGGAGCGCGTGCGTGGCGAGTTGGCGGGCGAACTCTTCGGCGCGGTTGAGCTGGTCGCGCAGGTGCTCGCAGCGGGCGGCGGCGTCCGCGGCGAATGCGTCGATGCGGGCTCGGGCGGTCTCGCGGACGGCGGGGTCCGGGGCCTCCAGCTCGTCTCGCGCGGCGAGCAGCTCGCACATCTGCGCGACGGTGAAACCGAGGGGTTTCATCTGCTTGATCAGCAGCAGGCGGTGGACCTGTTCGTCTGTGTAGAGCCGGAAGCCACCGTCGGTGCGCCCGGCAGGGGCGAACAGCCCCTGCTCTTCGTAGTAGCGGACGGTGCGCAGGGAGAGGCCGACGCGTTCGGCGACTTCGCCGATGTGCAGTGTTGGCTGCGGCGGGGACTTGGGCATCAGTGGGCAGCCGCCATCTGGCCAGACAGTGTCTGGTGCAGGTCGGCGCTGTGGTCGTTCAGGCCGGTGATCTGCACGTCGGTGCCGTAGCGCGCGTAGTGCGTCTCGATGGCGTCCAAGGCCGCGACGGCCGAGGCGTCCCAGACGTGCGCGCCAGAGAAGTCGATGATCACGCGGGCTGGGTCATCGGGGTAGTCGAAAGCGTCGATCAGCTCCTGGTCGGAGGCGAAGAACAGTTCGCCGGTGACCGAGTAGAACGCGGTTGACCCGTCAGGGTCAAGAACCCGCTGCACGTCGACGAGATGCGCGACCTTGCGGGCAAAGGTCGCCATCGCGGTCAGGACACCCGCGGCGACGCCGATCGCGAGGTTGCTGGTGGCGACGGTGCCGGCCACGGTGACGGCCATGATCAGCGTCTCCGAGCGGGGCATTCGCTTGAGGGTCGCGGGCTTGATCGAGTGCCAATCGAAGGTGGAGACCGAGACCAGGATCATCACGGCGACCAAGGCGGCCATCGGGATCACGGCGACCACGGGGCCGAGGCCGACGATGAGGATCAGCAGGAACAGGCCGGCGCAGAACGTCGAGATCCGGGTCCGGGCGCCGCTGACGCTGACGTTGATCATCGTCTGGCCGATCATCGCGCAGCCGGGCATGCCGCCGAAGAAGCCGGTGACGATATTCGCGATGCCCTGGCCGCGGGCCTCACGGTCCTTGTCCGAGCGCGTCTCGGTGATGTCGTCCACCAGCCGCGCGGTCATCAGCGACTCCAGCAGGCCGACCGCGGCCAGCGTGATCGAGTACGGCAGCACGATGGTGAGGGTCTGGAGGGTAAAGGGCACCGACGGTATCCCGAGGATCGGGAGCGCACTGGGCAGCTCGCCCTCATCGCCGACGTTCGGGACGTGGATGCCACCGGCCACAACCACGACCGTGAGCAGGGCAATGGCCACGAGCGGCGCCGGGATCGACGGGACCGTGCGCGGGAGGGTGTAGATGACGGCCAGGCCGGCGAGGATCAGCCCGACGCCGACGAGCCCGCCGTCACGGATGTACGGGACCTGGGCGATGAAGATGAGGATCGCCAGGGCGTTGACAAAGCCGGTCATCACCGATCGCGGCACGAAGCGCATCAGCCGCGGCACGCGCAGCACACCCAGCCCGACCTGGATGACGCCGGCCAGGATTCCAGCAACGAGCAGATACTCCACGCCGTGATCCTTGACAAGGCTCACGACGACAAGGGCCATCGCACCGGTCGCGGCGGAGATCATCGCCGGGCGGCCGCCCGCAATCGCGATCGTCACCGCCATCGTGAATGAGGCGTACAGACCGACCTTCGGGTCCACCCCGGCGATCAACGAGAACGAGATCGCCTCAGGGATCAACGCCAACGCGACAACCAGACCGGCAAGAAGCTCCACGCGCAGCACATCACGCGCAGGAAAGGCGGGGCGGCGCACGGCGCGCGCCCCAGACAGCAAGTTCATGAGGAAGTTCGTTTCTTTCAGAGAAGCCGCAGCGAATCTGCGACACGGGATGACGGGCGCTGCGAACGAGCGGAACGTGCGATGCGGAACAAGCAACGTTCCGGGACACGAGCCATCGTCTGTGCACCGACCTTCACCCAACCCTACACCAACGTAAGAGTTGGTTACGCCGGTTGCCGGTTGTGATGCCGCTCATGGCTCGTCGGTCACTGGAACACCTGCTGACGTCGCAACACGCGTCTTGACCAGGCCCTCACGCCAGCGCCATAACAGTGGGGCTACGATCGTCAGAAGCGGGATCCATCGTCGATTCGAGAAGGTCGTGAGAGATGGCCAACGTTGGCCCCATGGAACTGATCATCGTGCTGGTGATCGCGCTGCTGGTGCTTGGCCCCAAGAAGTTGCCCGAGGTTGGGCGCTCGGTTGGAAAGGGCATGCGCGAGTTCAAGGACGCCCTCTCTGGCGAGCACGATGATGACGACTCCCAAGTGAAACCGGGTCCGACCGGCGTGACGGCCGAGGCTGGTGCGTCGAACCCTGAGCGCACGGAGTTCGAGTCGGATTGACCGAGACGGGCGCCGGCGGTTCGCTCGTCCGCGACGGCGAGAAGGCCAGCCAGCGGCGGCGCCAGGTCGGATCTTTGACGATACGTTGTGGGTGGGTGTCCGCCGCTTCCAAAACCGGTCACGCAGGGTCTGCATCGTTCGATCCGCTCGCGGGGGAGGGCGTGCCCGCGTGGGCGCTTCCGGCCGCGGGATGGCTGCTGCTGCTCCTCGTGACGGTTGCGGTGGTGTGCGGCACGGTGGTCGCCGTGTTCGGCGCCTTTCCTGGGGATGCCGCGACGCGCGACGAGGTCCGCGAGCAGGCGCTTGGCCCGTTGGTCCTGGCTCCCGCGCACGCGCTCGACTGGGTTGGGTCGCCTGTCGCGGCGCTGGTGCTCACCGTGCTCGTGGCGGCTTGGGCCTGGCTGGCGTTGGGCTGGCGGTACGCGTTGCTCGTGGCTGGCGTGCTGGGTGCAAACGTCGTGACTCTGCTGCTCAAGGGGATCGTGGGTCGCGCACGCCCCGCGACGGACGGGCTGCTGGATCCGAGCTTTCCCAGCGGGCACACGACGTTCGCGGCCTCCGTGATCGGGGCTGCCGCGCTCATTGCCGTGCAGCAACGTCACTGGCGTACGGCAGCCGCCTTTGGTGTCGTGATCGCGGCGATGGGCCCGTCGCGAGTGCTCCTGGGCGTTCACTGGGCCAGCGATGTCGTGGCCGGGTACGCGATCGGCGCTGCCTGGCTGCTCGGGGTAGTGCTCGTCGGACTGCCCCGGACAAGACGCCCGTGCTCGGCGCCAAGCCGGTGATTGGCGCGCGCGGCTCGTCCCGTGATCAGCAGGCGCCGGCGAAGGCGTCGGCGAGCAGCGGTTCGTCGTCGACACCCAGCAGGAAGAGCACATCGCCGGCGCGCAGCGTGAGGTCGGGCCGCGGCGGGACGGCGTGCGCGTCGCGCACGACGAGGGTCACCCAGGCTCGATTGCCGAGCGGGAGGTCTTCCAAGCGGCGACCGTCGGCCGATGAGCCCGCCTCGACGGTGATCTCCACGCGGTCGCGCGGCGGTTCGGCGAGCTTGACCGACAGCTCCCACGGCAGCTCCGGTTGCAGTTGCATCGGGATGCGTAGACGGGCCGCGACGGTCGGAACGAGCCCACCCTGGATGACCACCGATGCCAGGACGACGACGAACACGACGTCGTAGATGCGCTGGCTGTCGGGAACGTGGCCGAGCACGGCGAACGCCGCCAGCAGGATCGGGACCGCACCCTTGAGCCCGCTCCATGCGATGAACGCCTTCTCGGGGCGGCTGAGCGCAGAGCGGGCGAGGGTGAGCATGACGACGAGCGGCCGCACCAGCACCGCCATCACGAGGAAGACGAGCAGGCCGCCAAGCCAGTCCTCACCGGTGATCCCTCCGATGTCGATTGTCAGGCCGAGTGCGAGGAACACCGCGACCTCCGCGAGGCTGGCGAGGCTGACGGTGAAGCGGTCGATCTCCCCGGCGTAGGGCAGGCGCGCGTCGCCGAGCAGCAGCCCGGCGACGAACACGGCCGAGAACCCTGACCCGCCGGCCATCGAGGTCACCCCGTACAGCAGGCCCGCCGAGGCCAGCGCGAACACCGGATACAACCCCGAGTCACCCAGGCGAAGGCGGCCCAGCGCTTCGATCAGCAGCTTGCCGCCGATGAGCCCGAGCGCGCCGCCGATCCCCATCGCGAGCGCGAACTCCTGGAGCACCACCAGCATCGAGGTGCCCGGATGCGTCGCGACCTCCACCAGGCCCAGCAGCAGTGCGATCCCGGCGGGGTCGTTGATGCCGGCCTCGCCTTCGAGCACCGTGCCCGAGCGTCCGCCGACCTCTCGCCGACCGAGTACCGAGAACATCACGGCGGGGTCGGTTGGTGCCAGCGCCGCGCCGAGCACGCCGGCCACCGCCCAGTCCAGCCCGAGCAGGACCTTCGCGGCGACCGCAAGCGCTCCGGCCGTCGCGAACGTCCCGAGCAGGCCGATCGCGCTGACGTCGCCCAGCGATTGCCGCAAGCGGTGCGCGCCGATGTCGCGCCCGCCGTTGAACAGGATCACGATCAGCGCGATCACCGCGACCCGCTCGACGGTGATGATGCCGACGTCCGCGCTCAGCGACGGGATCACGTCTGAGGCGATCGCGGCACCGGCCAGGAACAGTGCGGGCGCGGGGATCGGTAGCCGCCCCGTCAGCGATGTGACGAGGATTGCGAGGACGAGCCCGGCGACGACGAGCGTCAGCGGTCCGGCGAAGTCGGTGATTTCAGGCAGCATCGGAAGTGGTGCCGACCAGTCTTCCCGGCGCGCCTTCCTCGACCCTAGCGACTCTCGCGCGTGGCCAGCCATCGCCCACCAGCATCACCCGAGCAGTCGGGACGCGAGGTGCTCGACGTGACGGCGTCCACGCTGGCCGTCTTCGAGTTGCCTGCAGCTGCGTGAGCCGCTGCCACAGCCGGCGCAGCGAGCAACCGCTGGACAACGGCGACGAACGTCGTGCTGCCTCGTCATCCCAAAGGAGACGCGGAGTTGTCGCGGCGACGATCGGGCCGCAACAGGGGCGTCCCCGCGGCGCTCAAAAAGCGCGTGTTGCCCCATCCGTTGCCCCATGAACGCCAATGCGCCAAATAGCGTCATTACGACGCATTTCTAACGCCGTAAGGTCCGCCGGCAGAATAGTGCCGTTTTGCAGGCCTTCTTAAGCACGAAAACCCCCTGGCGAGAGGGGGTTTCCGTAGTAGCGGGGGCAGGATTCGAACCTGCGACCTTCGGGTTATGAGCCCGACGAGCTACCGGACTGCTCCACCCCGCGACGGACTGTGAAGAATAGCACCAGGAGCGCCGCGGTGCGGCGCGCCGGGGGTCACTTCAGCCGCTTCGCCATCCAGCTCAGGGCGCTCTTGAGGCCCGCCTTCACGACCTTGCCGTGGGTGACGCCGGGGAGGACCCTGCTGTCGACCTTCGCCCCCTTCGCGCGGAGCTCGTCGACGAGCTGGGCGTTGAAGGACGGGAACACGGTCGTATCGGCGCTGCCCTGCTCGACGAGCACGGGCGTGCGCAGCTTCAGGTTCTCCGGATCGTCGGTCCTGTCGATCGCGGCGACGAGCGGATCGAGCGGGACATCGGCCTTCAGGATGTCCTTCGGGGCCAGGCCGCCGAAGGAGCTCGCGGCCCCGAGCTCGGGCTGGCAGAGCGTGTCCACCTGCGGGTAGAGCGCGAGGGCGGCAGGGCTGAGGAGCGAAGGGACGTCGACGCCGACGCCGGCGACGTCGATGCCGCGCAGGATGGAGGCGGCGAGGGCCGACAGGCCGCCGCCGGGCGAGCCGAGCGCGCGGATGAGCGCGGCCTGCTCGGAGAGGTGCGACGCGGGGGCGAACGCGACCGTGCCGGCGACCTTCAGCTCAGGGGTCCACGTGCGCGCGATCGAGGTCGCCCAGAGCGCCGCGTGGCCGCCCTGCGAGTGGCCGGCGACGATGACCCGCCGGCCGATGGCCGGGTTCACCTTCCGCGCGGCGCGGACCATGTCCATGACCGACCGCCCCTCCGAGCGCCCGACGAGGTACGGGTGCACCCCGGGCGTCCCGAGCCCCTCGTAGTCGGTCCGGACGACCGCATAGCCGCGGGCGAGGAGCGCCTTCAGCTGGGGGTAGACGTAGTTCGTGTAGTCGGCGACCTTCCCGCTCGCCGGGCTCCGCGTCGGCGCGCACGCGTCGGCGATCCCCGTCGTGCCGTGCGCCCAGGTGACGACCGGCCAGCCACCCTTGGGTGCCTTCCCGCGCGGGACGGTGACGCTTCCGGAGACGGCGACGGCCTTCCCGGTGACCCCGATCGAGCGGTAGAGGACGAGCGTCGCGCGCCCCGCGCCCTTGAGCGCGTCGGCGCCGGTCTGGCGCCGCTCCCAGATGACGCCGCCGTGCGAGCTCCCGTGAAGCGACCCGGCGGGCGGCGTGTAGAAGCTGACGCCGGACGGACCGGTGCGGAGCTTCGGGACGGTGGTGGCGGCGGTGGCGGACGTGGCGGCGACCCCGGCGAGGGAGAGCGACGCGACGGCCACCGCGCGGACAACGCGGAGACGATGCATGCGATCGACCCTAGCCGCCCGCCATGACGAAAACGGCCGGCGCCGGGTCTCCCCCTTCGTCGAGAGGGACGCCCTGGCGCCGGCCGGACCTGCGGCGGTGGTCTCGCTACACCGCCGCGAGCTTGAAGCGACCGACCAGCGACTCGAGCACCTCGGCCCGCTCCGCGAGCTCCTGGGCCGACACCGCGATCTCCTGGGCGGAGGCGGTCGTCTGCTGGGTAGACGCGGACACCTGCTGGGCGGACGCGGAGGACTCCTCGGCGACCGAGGCGACGTCGACCATGTCCGTCTGGACCTGCTGCGAGGAGTCGGCGATCTGGGCGATGGCGCCGGCGATCTGCGCGACCTTCTCGTTCATGTCGTCGACCGACTGCCCGATGAGCAGGAAGCTCTCGCGGGCCTGCTCGACCGTCGCGGCGCCCTCCTCGGTGCGGGACGCACCGGAGGACACGGCCTCGGTCGCGCGGCGGGTCTCACCCTGGATCTCCCCGATGAGCGACCCGATCGAGCGGGCGGCCTGCTGGGACTCCTCGGCGAGCTTGCGGACCTCCTCGGCGACGACGGCGAAGCCGCGCCCCTGCTCCCCGGCCCGCGCTGCCTCGATCGCGGCGTTGAGGGCGAGGAGGTTCGTCTGCTCGGCGATGTTCGTGATCGTCTCGACGATGCCGCCGATCTGCTCGCTCTTCTTCGCCAGGTCGCCCATGACGCCGCTGACGGCGTTGGAGGACTCGCGGACGCCGACCATGGCGGCGGTCGCCTGCTCGACGGCCTTCGCACCCTCGGTCGCGACCTCGCGGGCGCTGGACGCGGCGCGGGTCGCCTCCTCGGCGGACTCGGCGGACGCGCGGGTGGCGGTCGCCATCTCCTCGGTCATCCGCTGCGCGGACTCGACGGTGCGCACCTGACGCTCCGCGCCGTGGGCGACGTCGCTGACCGCGTGGGCGATCTCGCCGATCGCGCGGCCGGCCTCGTCGCTCGAGCGGGCCATGTTCTGGCTCGCGGTCGACAGCTGCGACGCCATGACGGCCACCTGGCCGACGAGGTCGCCGAGCTTCGCGGTCATCTCGGCGAACGCGTTGCCGAGCGTGTCGTCCTCGCTCTTGGAGCGGATCTCGACGCTGAGGTCACCGGCGGCGACGACCTCGACGGTCGAGGCGACGGACGCGAGGTCCTCGCGCATGACCTCGTACGCCTCGAGCGACGTCTGGGCGCGGCCCAGCATGCCGTTGAAGATGACGGCGAGCTCGCCCGGGTTTCGGCCCTCCTCGGTCTCGACCGGGGTCGTGACGGGCTTGACCTCGATGGTCAGGTCGCCACGGCTGCTCATCGCCTCGAGGCCGAGCTGGAGGTTCGTCAGGCAGTTGGAGTTCAGCGAGTTCAGGCGCGGGACGAGCTGGTCCAGGCAGGACTGGTCGCCGAGCGCGGCGCGGAAGTCCTCGCGGGTCGCGTTGTACGCCTCGAGCGAGGTCTGCGCGCGGCCGAGCATGCCGTTGAAGAGGTCGGCCAGGTGCCCGGCGGACGCACCCTCGCGAGCGACGATCGGCTTCGTGGCGGGCTGCACGTCAACGGTGAGGTCGCCCTCCGCCATCGCGCCGAGGCCCTTCTCGAGGTTCGTCAGGCAGACGCTGTTCAGCGACGCCATCCGCTCGCCGAGCTGCGCGAGGCACGACTGGTCGCCGAGCGCGGAACGCAGGTCCTCGCGGGTCGCGTTGTAGGCCTCGAGGGAGGTCTGCGCGCGACCGAGCATGCCGTTGAAGATGTCGCCGAGCTCGCCCAGCGACGTGCCGGGCGCCGCGCTCAGCGGGGAGGTGACGGGCGTGACCTCGATGGTGAGGTCGCCGTGCTCCATCGCCGTCAGGCCGTTCTGGAGGTTCGTCAGGCAGTTGTCGTTCAGCGAGTTCAGGCGCTGGCGCAGCTCGTGCAGGCAGGACTGGTCGCCGAGGGCGGAGCGCAGGTCCTCGCGCATCTCGTTGTAGGCGTTCAGCGCGGTCTGCGCACGACCGAGCATCGAGTTGAACTGGTCGACGAGGCCCTGGACCTGCGGGTCCGCGCTCGCGGAGGCGATCGGCTTCGTCGTCGGCTCGGCGGACAGGGTGAGGTCGCCGGCGGTCATCCCGGTCAGCCCCCGCTCGAGGGCGGCCAGGCAGTTGTTGTCCAGCGCGGCGAGACGCTCGGAGAGCTCGGCGACAACAGGGTCGTGCGAGGGCTTGCGGGTGAACAGCGGCATGGAATCCCTTCTCATGATTTGGCCCGGAGGTGACACTCGGGGTTCTCGACCATCGGGCGCGGAGATTGAGCGGCGAGCGGCCCGATAGCCTCGGCGAGCCCCGTGGCCCGCGTCCTCGTCACCCGCCCGCTCCCCTTCCCCGCGCTCGACCGGCTGGCCGCCGCCGGCCACGACGTGCACGTGCGCGGTGGCGCCCTGCCGCCGTCCCCCGCGGAGCTCCGCGCGCTCGCCGCCGGCGCCGACGGGATCCTGAGCCTCCTCACCGACCGCGTCGACCGCGAGCTCCTCGTCGCCGCCCCGCGGCTGCGCGTCGTCGCGAACTTCGCGGTCGGCTGCGACAACATCGACCTCGCCGCCTGCGCCGAGCGCGGCGTCGCGGTCGGCGTCACGCCCGACGTCCTCACCGAGGCGACCGCGGACCTCGCCTTCGCGCTGCTCCTCGCCGCCGCCCGCCGGCTCGCGGAGGGCGAGCGCGCGGTCCGGGAGGGGGACTGGCGCACCTGGGAGCCGGCGGGCTGGCTCGGCGCCGACGTCCACGGCCGCACGCTCGTGATCGCCGGGGCCGGGCGGATCGGCGCCGCGGTCGCGCGGCGCGCCGCCGGCTTCGACATGCGCGTGATCACCGTCGGCCGGACCGGCGACCTGCACGCCGCCCTCGCCGAGGCCGACTTCATCAGCCTCCACACCCCGCTCACGCCCGCGACGCGGCACCTCGTGGACGCCGCCGCCCTCGCCGCCTGCCGGCCCGGGGCGATCCTCGTCAACACCGCGCGCGGCGGCGTCGTCGACCAGGTCGCGCTCGCCGACGCGCTCCGCTCCGGTCACCTCGCCGCCGCGGCGCTCGACGTCACCGACCCCGAGCCGCTGCCGCCGGACGACCCGCTCCTGTCCGCTCCGAACCTCCTCGTCGTCCCCCACATCGGCTCGGCGACCCGCGGCGCCCGCGAGCGCATGGCCACGCTCGCCGTCGGCAACCTCCTCGCCGGGCTCGCCGGCTCGCCCCTCCCCCACCCGGCCTGACGCCCCCGGCCCGCGACGGCCCGGCCCCGCCCACTACGGTCTGCCCATGCGCGTGAGCGTCGTCGACATCGGGACCAACTCCACGCGGCTGCTCATCGCGGACGTGATGCCCGACGGGCGCGTCACCGAGCTCGCGCGCGAGTCGACCGTCACCCGCCTCGGGCAGGGCGTCGACACGAGCGGGGTGCTCGCCCCCGAGGCGATGGACCGCGTCTTCGCGACCCTCGACCGCTACCGCGAGCGGATCGACGTCCTCCAGGCGGGCGACGCCACGATCGCCGTGCTGACGAGCGCGGTCCGCGACGCGGCGAACGGCCCCGGGTTCGCCGAGCGCGTCCGCGCGGAGTACGGCCTCGACGCCCGGACGCTGAGCGGCGACGAGGAGGCGCAGCTGACCTTCCTCGGGGCGACCGCCGCGCGCGCCTCCGGCGAGCCCGCCCCCGTCGTCGTCATCGACATCGGCGGCGGCTCGACGGAGTTCGTCGTCGGTGCCCGCGGCGCGGTGTCGTTCCACGTCTCCACGCAGGCCGGGGTGGTCCGCCAGAGCGAGCGCCACATCCACCACGACCCGCCGCACCACGACGAGCTCATCGCCACCGCCGAGGACGTCCGCGCGATCTTCGCCGCCGCCTTCCCGCCCGCCGTCCGGGACGGCGTGGCCGCCGGCGTCGCCGTCGCGGGCACCGCGACCTCGTGCGCGGCGATCCTCCTCGAGCTCGTTCCCTACGACCCCGAGCGGGTGCACGGGTTCCGCCTCGGCCTCCCCCAGTGCGAGGAGCTCCTCGCGCGGCTCGCGCAGATGGACGAGGACGAGCGTCGCCGCGTCCCGGGCCTGCACCCCGACCGGGCGTCGGTCATCGTCCCCGGGGTCGTCATGCTCGTCGAGGCGATGCGGCTCCTCGGGCTCGACGACGTGGAGGTCTCCGAGCACGACATCCTCCGCGGCGCCGCCCTGAGACTCGCGCGGGTCGGCTGACCGGCCGATCCTCATCACTTGTTCGCGCGGCCGTGGACGGGTGTCCGATTGTGGGGGTGGCGGCCCGGCCCGATACTCCTGTTGTCGGGAGCGAAGGCGCGGAACTGAAAGGTTCCCACTGGAGACCCCGGCACACATAGTCCGGGCGTAGCCGCTTGAACTCGGCGCCTCCCGCCGCCCGGCCACCTAATCGGCCCTGCATGGCACGTACCCCTGCCCGTCCTGACGGGGCCAAGTTTGGAAGCCGCCTTCGGGCGGCTTCCAGTCTTTCGGGTCGGTGCGCCGGGCGCTATGCGGCCGGCGGCGCCGGGGCCTCGCGCGGCGGGCGCTCGTCCTCGGGGATGAAGCGCACGCCGGCGACGACGAAGCGCCACATCTCCTCGGTGAGCGTCGCCTGGGCGGGGCGGCGCTTGCGGGTCAGCGCCTCGGCGATCACGACGCGGAAGGCGCCCATGAGCATCGCGCCGATCATGCGCGCGTCGAGGTCGGCGGGGATCTCCCCCTCGCGCTGGCCCCGCTGGACCGAGCGGGCCGCGTCGTCGACGAGCTTCGCGATGAAGCGCGCCTCGACCGCGGCGACGTCGCCCTCGCGGGCGAGCAGCGTGAGGACGATCGGCGCGAGCGGCTCGCGGTAGTAGAAGGCGACGGAGCGCTCGGTGCGGCGGCGCTCGCGGGCGGCCCAGTCCAGCGCGCGGTCGTCGCCCTCGGAGATCTCGGTGATCGAGCGGTCGTAGAAGTCGGTGACGACGGTCGCGACGAGCCCGGCCTTCGAGCCGAAGTAGCGGTAGAGCAGCCCGACCGAGACGTCCGCGCGCGCCGCGACCGAGGCGACCTCGAGCGCGCCGTCGCGCTCGAGGAGCTCCTCGACGGCCGCCTCCAGGAGGCGGGCGCGGGTCGCTTCGCCGCGGCGGGTGAGGGTCTGGTCGCTCATGCGCGAGCGACCATACCTGAAATGAGTTCAGCTAGCGGGGGTCGGCGCCCGCGCCGGAGGCGTCACCCGCGCCGGTGAGCACCGCGCGCTCGTCCGGCGAGATCTCCTTCGCCCCGCGCGTCTCCCGGTCCCAGCGCACGAGGATCGTGCTGCCGGTCGCGGCGAGCGTCCCGTCGGGCAGGAGGAGGTCGTTCTCGAGCGTCAGCGACTTGCTGCCGACGCGGCCGACCCGGACGACGACCTCGACCTCGCCGTCCTCCTTGCGGACCTCGTGCCGGTAGTCGAGCTCGACGCGGGCGAGGACGTAGCTGACCGACTCCTCGTCCGGCAGCGGCAGGGCGGCGAGCAGCCCGTCCCGCGCGTCCTCCATGAGCACGTGGTAGACGGCCTGGTTCAGGTGTCCGAGGCGGTCCATGTCCCGCCAGCGGAGCTGCATCGTCATCCGGAACTCGTGCGTGCTCATTCGGCGCGGGACACTACCGGCCGGTCGCCCGCGTCCGGCTCCGGCGGCACGGCGGCCGCGATCGCGGCGTACAGCCTCACGCGCTCGGTCTTCCCCTTCAGCTCGACCGTCGGACGCTCCTCGAGCGGGCCGTGGTCGCGGCGCAGCAGGCAGCGCGTCGCCTCGGTGAGGAGGACGTCGTCGCCGGTGATCCGCGTCACCGCCTCGACCCGTGAGGCGGTGTTCACGGGGTCCCCGATGACGGTGAACTCGACCCGGCCGCCGCCGCCCATCGTCCCCGCGACGACCGGGCCCGAGTTGATCCCCATGCCGACGCGCAGGTCCGTCGCGAACCGCTCCCGCACCCGCGCCACGACCTCGACGCCGGCGGCCACGGCACGGTCGGCGTGGTCCTCGAGCGGGGCGGGCGCGCCGAAGACGGCGAGCAGGCCGTCGCCCACGAACTTGTTCGCGTGCCCGCCGTGCCGGGCGATGACCGGGACGACGGTCCCGTAGAAGTCGTTCAGCAGCCGGACGACCTCGTTCGCGCTCGCCCGCTCCGCGAACGCCGTGAAGTCGCGGATGTCGACGAACAGGACGGTGACCTCGACCTCCTCGCCGCCGAGGTCGGTCCCCTCGGTGAGGACGCGCTCGGCGAGCTGCGGGTCGACGTACGCGCCGAACGCCTCCCGCAGCCGCTCGCGCTCCTGCAGCCCGGCGACCATCGAGTTGAACGAGGTGGCGAGCGCCCCCGTCTCGTCGCTGCTCAGGACGGGGACGCGGACGCCGAGGTCGCCGGCGGCGACCGCGTCGGTCCCCTTGCGCAGCTCGCGCAGCGGCTGGAGGATCGAGTTCGCCAGCAGCAGCGTGAGCTCGAGCGAGATCGTGAAGGCGACGGCGATCGCCACCGCGACGCCGAAGCCGAGGTCGTCGATCGACCGGTGCCCGCCCGCGGACACGGCCGACACGACGACGCCGCTGATGATGTTGATCGAGGGCAGCGCGACGAGGAGCCGGAGCCGCAGCGAGATCGTCGTCCGGCCCGGGTCCGCCTCGGGGCCGACGTCCGCGGCGACCGCCTCGAGCACCGGCCGCGTGATGATCTCCATCGCGAAGAAGCGCAGGAGCGCGCCGTAGAGGAGCACGATCGCCGCGGCCGCGGCGATCGTGAAGAAGGACGGGAAGAACGGCAGCTCGAGCCGCCAGACCGCGAAGGCGGAGACGGGCGCGATCGTCAGCGGCAGGGCCGGCACCACGCGGACGCGGACGAACTGCAGCGGCAGGCCGGCGAGCGCTCGCCACGCCGCTTCGGCGGCCTGCGGCGAGTGGTCTCCGTCCATCCAGGGGTCCGCGGGCCGCAGGAGGCGGCTGACGACCGTGCACGAGACGAGGTTGTCGAGGACCGCGACGGCCTCCGCGACGAGCAGCAACTCGACGAAGGTGTGCGTCGACGCGTGGACGAAGAGCTGCAGGAGGCCCGCCCCGCCCGCGACGACGAGGTGCGCGCCCTGCATCTGGACGCACAGGACGACCCGGACGTAGCGGCGCCCGAACTTCGCGTAGAGCCAGCGCATGGGGCCGCCGAGCATCCGACCAGTGTGACGGCCCCGCGGGGCGCGCGCCAGCGGATCGCGGCCCGCCGTCCGGGCGCGGCGGGTCAGCCGGCGAGCGTCGGTCCGGACGTGCCGGAAGGCGGGCCGCCCAGCCGCGGACCCTGCGTCCCGCGCGCGGCGGTCGCCGCCTCGAGCACGCGGGTCTCGCCGCAGAAGAGCGTCCGGCGGACCCGCAGCACGGGCAGCCGGTCGGCGCCGAGGGTCACGAGCCGGCGGCCGGCCTGGGCCATCGGGGCGTCGAGCGAGCGGGCCACCGCGGCGCGGCGGCAGGCGCTGCGCGAGAGGCTCGCCGCGCTCGCGGCCTCGGCGAGGACATCGGGGTCGTCGAGATCGAACCCGCCGCAGAACGCGAGCCGTGTCGCGGCGAGGACGAACGCCGGCCCGCGGCCCTCGGCGACCGCGTACGCGGCGACGCGCATCGCCGCCGGGAGCGCGGACGGCATCGGGTCGGGCCACACGAGCGGCAGGTGCAGCGCCTCGGCCCGGGCCTCGGCCTCGTCCTTCAGCCGGACGGCGGTCAGGGCGTCGGTCCCGCGCAGGCCGCCGGGCAGCCCGTCGGCGACGGTCGGCGTCCAGCGCACCTCGCTGATGAGCCGCTCGACGCGCTCGGCCGCGAGGTAGGTGAACGGCGAGGCGAGATCGAAGAAGAACGTGACGGGCAGCCTCGCCTGACGCTGCCGCATCGCGGGCGCAGTCCGTACTGTCCGTTCCCGGAGCCTTCCTGACAGCTGAATCACTTCACCCATTGAGCCGCTCCCCGAGACATGCGTCCCGCCCACTCGGGATCGCATTCCGTGTCGTGTCGGACAGCATCACAGGATCCGTGGAGAAAAACCACGCTTTTCGACCTAAATGACGCAGGGAATGCGTCAGATGACGCATCCGAGGGAATGGACGGGTGTTTGATGTTGTCGCCTCCAACCGCGGCGAACGACAGCAGCCCTCGATACAGTAGATCGGCTCTCTACCCCCACCCCGAAGCAACGAAGGAGCACCCCATCCCCGCCCCCCCGCCCCCCAAGCGACACCCCTATGACCAGTGGGCGCCGGACGCCCGCGCCCTCGACCTTGTCGGGGACAAGTGGACCCTGCTCATCGTGCGTGATCTCGTCGGCGGTCCCCGCCGTTTCGTCGAGCTCCAGCGCACGCTGCCCGGCATCTCCACCGAGCAACTCCGCTCGCGTCTGAACCGCATGGTCGCCGACGGCCTGCTGACCCGCCAGCGCTACCGCGAGGTCCCGCCGCGGGTCGACTACGAGCTCACCGCACGGGCTCGCGACCTCCTGCCCGTCATCGGCGCGCTCGCGCGCTGGGGCTACCAGTGGACCTGGAGCGACCCGCGCTCCGGCGAGGCCGTCGACATCGGCGCGATCTTCCGGTCGCTCCCCGGCCTGGAGGCCCCGAAGGGCTTCCGCGGCGTCGTGCAGCTCATCGTCTCCCGCGAGACCGACGACGACCGCGTCTACCTCGTGACCGGCAAGAAGGGCGCCGTCACCGTCGAGGAGGCGTCCGCCGATTCCCCCGCCGCGACGGTCCGCGGCAGCGAGGCCGCGTGGATCGACGCGCTCGGCCCCGAGGCCAGCCGCACGGGACTGAAGATCACCGGCGAGCAGGCCATCGCGGCCGCGCTCCTGGACGGGCTGTCGGCGCCGGCCGCGCGCGAGGCCGCCGTCGCCTAGCCGCTCCGGGCCCCCGCAGACGACGACGTTCCACGGCCCGCCTTCCGGCGGGCCGTCGTCGTCATGCGCACGGTGGCCCCGGGGTTGAGCGCATCGCCGGCGGGGCATGCCTGTTCGAATGCACATGTCCCACGCGTACAAGACCCTGATCGGCGCCCTCGTCGGCGCCTGCCTCCTGATCGCCGCTCCCACCCAGGCCATCGCGAAGACGCACATCGCGGTCGGCATCGGCGATCAGAGCCCCGCGATGTTCTCCTCCTCCGCCTGGAAGGCGCTGCATCTGAAGAAGACGCGCTACTTCCTGCCGTGGAACTCGATCCACGACAAGGGCCAGCTCGCGAGCGCCGACGCCTTCGTGAAGGCCGCCCGCCACGCGCACGTGAAGGTCCTCATGCACGTCGGCACCGACAACTACGCCTCCAAGAAGGCGAAGCTGCCGTCCGTCTCGGCGTACAAGAAGGACGTCAAGGCGCTCGTCAGGCGCTACAAGCGGCTCGGCGTCAAGGAGTGGGGCGTGTGGAACGAGGCCAACCACGCCTCGCAGCCGACCTACCGGTCGCCGAAGCGCGCCGCGCAGTACTTCACCGCGATGCGCTCGGTCTGCTCCCACTGCACGATCGTCGCCCTCGACGTCCTCGACCAGAAGGGCGTCGCCACGTACATCAGGAAGTGGTACGCCGCGGTCCCGAAGTCGTCGCGCAAGTACGTGAAGATCGTCGGCATCCACAACTACTCCGACGTGAACCGCAAGCGCTCGAGCGGCACGAAGACGATCATCAACGCCGTCCACAAGGCCGACAGGGTGGACACCGACTTCTGGCTCACCGAGACCGGTGCGCTCGTGTCCTTCGGCCGGTCCTTCCCGTGCTCGGAGTCCCGCGCCAAGAGCCGGATGACGTACATGTTCACGCTCGCGAAGAAGTATCGGAAGGACATCACGCGGCTGTACTCCTACAACTGGCAGGGCACCGACTGCACGAACCGGTTCGACGCCGGCCTCGTGCACCCGGACGGCACCACCCGCCCGAGCTACGACGCGTTCAAGAAGGGCGCGGCGTCGTTCACCCGTTGATGAGGAGTTCGTGAGGAACGGCCGTGGCGGCGCTCCCGCCCGGCTAGCCTCGAGGGACGGCGGTGGACGCTCCGATGTCCGCCGCCGTTCCCGCAACCTTCGCGCCCGGCGCGAGTTTGCATGTCCAGCAGTGCCCTCCGTGGCCACGTGGAAGTCTCCAGCCTCACATCCCGAAGCGCAGCCGGCCTGCGCGGCCCCACCCCGCTGCTGCGGATGGCGGGCGACGAGCGTCTCGTCGCCCTGACCCGTCGCGGCAACCAGGCCGCCTACGAGGCGCTCGTCGCCCGCTACCAGTCGCGGCTGCTCGCGTTCTGCCGGCACATGCTCGGCTCGCGCGAGGACGCGGAGGACGTCCTGCAGGAGGTCTTCGCGGCCGCCTTCAACGCGATGACCGCGGACGACCGCCCGATCAACGTGCGGCCGTGGCTCTACCGGATCGCGCGCAACCGCTCGCTGAACCACCTGCGTCGCCAGTCGGCGATCGGCGTGGACTCGATGGACGTGCACTTCGCCGACCACGGGACGAGCACCGCCGACAAGGTCCACGCCCGCGAGCACTTCCGCGAGCTCATCGGCGACGTGCAGGAGCTCGCCGAGACGCAGAAGACCGCCCTCCTCCTGCGTGAGATCGACGCGCTCTCCTACGAGCAGATCGCCGAGGCGATGGAGACGACGGTGCCCGCGGTGAAGTCGCTCCTCGTCCGCGCACGCGTCTCGCTCGCCGAGGCCGCCGAGGCGCGCCGCCTCTCGTGCGAGGAGGTCCGTGACGAGCTCGGCGAGGTCGCCGAGGGTCTCAAGCGCCGCAGCCCGCCGGTCCGCCGCCACCTGCGCCAGTGCGATCGCTGCCACGCGTTCGACAAGGACCTGCGCACGACGAACCGCGCCCTCGCGGCGATGTTCCCGCTCGGGCCGCTCCTGCTCCTGAAGAAGTTCATCCTCATGCAGGGCGCCGGCCAGGCCGCCGCCGGCTCGGCCGCCGCGGCGGGCACCAGCGCCGCCGCGGGCGCGGGCGCGGGCGGCGCCATGTCGGCCGGGCTTGGCGTCGTCGTGACGAAGACCGCCGCCGGCCTCGCGGCCGCCGCCATCGTCACGGCCGGCGCCGTCGAGGTCGACCACGTCGGCCGCCGCCCGGCCACCGGCGTCGCGCAGGCGCACGCCGCCGCCCACGCCGCCCCGGCCGCGGCCCCCGCCGCCCCGCGCGTCCTCGCGACCACGCCGCAGCCGCTGCAGTCCGCCCGCGAGGCCCAGGCCGTCGTGACGGCCGTCGGTGCGAAGGCGAAGGACGCCGCCGCGGCCGGCGACCTGCTCGCCGCAAAGACGGACCCGCCGCCCGCCGGCCCCCCTCCGGCGACCGAGAGCGTCCTCCCCGCCGTCGCCGCCGCCACGACGCCCACGGGCCTGCCCGCGGTGGGCGTGGCCGCGCCGGACCCCGGGACACCGCTCGCGCCCGCGCAGACCGGCTCGGACACGACGACGCTCCCGTCCCGTGACGGCGTCATGCCGGTCTACACCGCGGCGGTGCCGGCGCCCGCCCCGGCTCCGGCGGCCGCCGCCTCGCCCGCGCCCGCTCCGGCCCCCGCGCCCGGCGTGCCGGTCGCCCCGACCTCCCCCACGCCGCCGGCGCCTGCTCCGGATCCGGCGCCTGCTCCGGCTCCGGCTCCGGCTCCCGCGAGCAGCGATTCGGCGCCCGCGCCCGCGCCCGCGCCGCTGACCCCCGGCGCGCCCGCCGACCCGTCGGCGCCCGCCGGCTCCCCGGCGCCCTAGCCGACTTGGTCCCCGGGCTGCGCGTCCGGCGACGGGCTCAGCAGCAGCACGAGGCGGTCGGCCGTGTACGTCCCGAGGACAAGACACTCGCTCATGAACGGGCCGATCTGCTTCGGCGGGAAGTTCACCACCGCGACGACGAGCCGGCCGACGAGCTCCTCGCGGGCGTAGTTCGTGATCTGCGCCGACGAGCGCCGCTCGCCGATCTCCGCGCCGAAGTCGACACGCAGCTTCCAGGCGGGACGGCGGGCCTCGGGGAAGTCGTCCACCGCGACGACCCGGCCGACGCGCATGTCGACCCGGGCGAACTCGTCCCAGGCGAGGTCGCGGACCGGGCCCGGGTCCGTCACGGTCGCTTGGTCCCGAAGCGCAGCGAGCGCAGCGGGTTGTTCAGGAGCACGTCCGCGCCGACCGACGTGGCGGTCGGCGTCTGCCCCGAGCGCTCGGCGAGGAGCGACAGCTCGAGGCCGGCGCGGCTCTGCGGCTGCCCGGCCGCGGGCGTCGGGGCGATGAAGAAGAGCTTGCCGTAGAGGAGCTTCCCGTCACGGCGCGTCTGGTAGACGAGCTCGTAGCCGATCGTCGACTCGTTCAGCCGGGCACGGCCCTCCCCGCGGTAGGACACCTGCGGGTCGGCGGCCTTCAGCTCGGCGAAGCGCCGGGTCGCAAGCAGCGGGTAGGCCGACGAGATGTCCCCGGTGTACGGCGGCACGGTGAGCGGCTTCACGGCGAACACCTCGTGGGCGCCGCTCGCGCCCGGCAGCGTCCCCTCGAGCCGGAGCAGCTCGCCCGCATGGGGCTTCACCGGGTTGAAGTCACGGCGATGGACGAGGTTGAACGCGACGCCGTCCCCGCGGACGACCTCGGTCTTGAGGGAGCCCGACGTCGCGACGAGATACGCCGCGGCGAGGACGAGCACCGCGCCCACCACCACGACGACGGCGGCGATCCGGCGCCCGCGCGACAGCGCCCGCCAGCGGGGCTCGATGAGCTGCGGCAGGGACGGGCCGAGCTCTTCCCGGACGACGGACACCTCGCGAAGTGTAGGCGGACGCTCGACGAACGGACGATCAAGGCGACCTCGTGCGCCAACGCACGAAGTCGTCCGCCGATAACCGCGTGTAGTGCAGACCCCGACGAATCCCGAGTGAGGTGATCGATCCATGCCGGCCTCCCCGCAGCGCCATCTTGTCCACTACGACGCCACGCGGCGACGGCTCTGGATCGCGGGCCAGCGCTGCCACCACGGCGCGACGGGTGCCCTCCTCGCGGGCGTCGGCGCCGCCGGCCTGCTCGCGTCGCGGCTGCAGCTCGCCGGCACCGTCACCCTCCTCGCGGCGGGCACCGTCCTGATGGCCGACGACTGGCACGACCGCCAGATCTGGTTCGAGCGGGGCTGGCAGAACCAGCCGTAAGCCCGACTGCGTCGGGTTACGGCCGGGAGATGGCCCAGGGGGCCATCTCCCGCCGGCGAGGCGCCGATCGCTGACGGCGTGGGGGTTACCTGGTGTGGTGGCTCTCGCCCGGGGCGAGGACGACGACCTGCGCGAACCCGGCGCCCTCGACGTCGGCCTTGAACGCCTGCGCGTCGGTCTCGATCGGCGGGAAGGTGTCGTAGTGGCAGGGGATGACGACGTCCGCCCCCACGAGCTCGGCGGCGACGACCGCGTCGAAGCGATCCATCGTGTAATGGCCACCGATCGGGACGAGCGCGATGTCGATCTTGCCGCGCTTGCCCGGCAGCGCGAGGTCGCTGAACAGCGCCGTGTCGCCGAGGTGGTAGATGCGCACCCCGCCGATCTCGATGACGAGGCCGCCGGCCGGCGTGACCGTGCCCTTCGGCGTCGTCGAGGTGTGGAAGGCGGGGACGATCCGGGCCGAGCCCCACGGGTACTCGGCGGTGCCGCCGAAGTTCGTGTCGATGACGGTGACGCCCTCCTCGCCGATCTCGCCCGCGATCTCCGTGATCGCCTGGACGCTCGCGCCGGTGCGCTTCGCGATCTCGATCGTGTCGCCGAAGTGGTCCTGGTGCCCGTGCGTGAGCAGGATCGCGTCGGCCGGCACCTCATCGGCGGACGCGGCGCCCTTCGGGTTGCCGGTGAGGAAGGGGTCGATGAGGACGTTGACGTCCCCGTCCGTGAGCAGGAAGCAGGACTGACCGAGGAACTTGATCTCCATGTGCGCTACGTCTCCTGGGGTGGGGTCTGGGGGTTCTGCAGTTCGTGGGCGAGCTGGAAGCCGACGGACGTGCCGATGAGGAGTCCGAGCCGGACCTCCTCGGCGATCAACGTGCGGATCGCGATCACCCGCTGCTCGGGGTCGTCCGTCGCCGCCGCCTGGGCGACCGCGGACTCGTGCGCGCCGCTGAAGTAGCCGCCGTCGAAGAGCGCGTCGTTGAGGATCTTCTGGAGCGCGGGCGCGGCGTGCGTCACGACCTCCTGCGCGTGATCGAGGCGGCCGGGCTCACTGAGCGCGGCGACCGCGGCGTCGACCTGCTCGGCGGTATAGGTCGGTGCGTCGGCCATGGCCGGACCGACTCTACAAATGTGGGGCGGGCGGCCGGTGCCGCCCGGTCAGCGCGGCTTCGCCCGGGCGAGCACGAGGCCCGCGAGGACGCCGGCGACCCCGCCGGTGAGGCCCGCGACGACGCTCGTGAAGTCCGCGACGACCGGGAGCAGCAGGAGCACGCCGGCGATGACCGCGGTGCCGAGGAGGTCGGCCTCGTCGTCGTCCTCCCCCGCGCGGCGCGCGAGCAGGACCGGGACCGCCCAGGCCGCGAGCAGCCCGAGGGCGGCGCCGTTCCCGCCGAGGATGAGCAGGCTCGTGTCGGTCTGGCTCGCCGCGGCGACGCCCCCGATGCCGCAGACCACGAACAGGAGGAGCACGACGACCGGGCCGTGGCGCCGCTCGAGCAGCCAGCCGTAGAGCGCGATCGCCGTGCAGCAGGCGAGCTGGACCCAGCCGTTCTCGTAGAGGAACGGGGTCGTCGCCAGGCGCCACCACTCGCCGCTGACCGGACCGTCGACGGCCACCGAGACGCGGTCGACGACGAAGAGGAGCAGGAAGCCCGCGATCCCGAGGACCGTGAGCGTGATCGTCACGTAGGGGCGCGTCGTCTCGTCCCCGCGGATGCCGGGGATCTCGCCGGTCCGCAGCGGGCCGAGCGTCGGCCGCGGCATCTTGCGCGGCTCCTTGACCCGGGCCTCCCCGCCCTCGCGCTCGATCTTCGGCGCGCGCTTGCGCAGCCGCTGACCGCAGTAGGGGCACTCGGTGATGTACGGGCTGACCTCAGAGCGACAGCTCTTGCACACAACGAAGAGATCGGGCGTTCCGGCCATCCACTGTCGATGATAGGCCCCCGGCCACCCCCGCGCGTTGTCTTTCTCCGGCGGCGGCCCCCGGCGGCGTCCCGCACGGGCGGACGCGTGCAGATCGGGCCCATCGGTCTGCGCCTGCTATCTTTGGGTGTCGCATGTGGCGCCGCTGCATGCCCGAGGTGGCTTTTCCGTCAGACGAAACTCGCCTCCCCCTTATGACGTGGCCCACCGATGCGGCCACAGGAAGCGAAGGTTTTCGTATGACCCCGTCGTTCGCCGATCTCGGTGTGTCCGAGATCGTCTCCACCACCCTGGCCAAGCAGGGCTTCACCGCCCCGTTCGCCATCCAGAACCTCGTCATCGCCGACGTGCTCGCCGGCCGTGACGTCCTCGCGAAGTCGCCCACCGGCTCGGGCAAGACGCTCGCCTTCGGCATCCCGGTCGTCGACCGGATCGAGGCGACCGACCGCCGTCCCTCCGCGCTCGTCCTCGCACCGACCCGCGAGCTCGCCTCGCAGATCGTCGAGGACCTCCGTCCGCTCGCCCACGCCCGGGCGCTGTCGATCTGCGCCGTCTACGGCGGCGTCGGGATCCAGAAGCAGGCGCGTGACGCCGCGAAGTCGCACATCGTCGTCGCGACCCCCGGCCGCCTGGAGGACCTCCTCCAGCGCCGCGCGATCAGCCTCTCGCACGTGAAGGTCCTCGTCCTCGACGAGGCCGACCGCATGCTCGACATGGGCTTCAAGCCCGCCGTCGACCGGATCGTGAACCTCTGCCCGTCGACGCGGCAGACGCTCTTCTTCTCCGCGACGCTCGACGGCGAGGCCGGCCGTGTCGCGAAGGCCTATACGCAGGACGCCGCCCAGCACGAGCACACGCCCGTGGTCGACCCCAAGGTCGCGGCCCGCATCGAGCACCGCTTCCTCTCGGTCGTCCACGAGCACAAGCTCCGCGTCCTGACCGACGAGCTCCGCCGTGAGCGCGACCTCGCGCTCGTCTTCGTCCGGACCAAGCGCGGCGCCGACCGCCTCGTCCAGCGCCTCGTCCGCGAGGGCATCGACGCCGTCGCGATGCACGGCGACAAGACGCAGAAGCAGCGCGAGAAGGCGCTCGCCCGCTTCGAGGCGGGCAACGTCGACGTCCTCGTGGCGACCGACGTCGCCGCGCGCGGCATCGACGTCGCCGGCGTCTCGCACGTCATCAACTTCGACCCGCCGGAGGACCGTGAGGGCTACGTGCACCGCATCGGCCGCACCGGCCGGGCCGGGCGCCGCGGCGTCGGCATCACGTTCGTCATGAGCGACCAGGCCCGCGACGTCGGCGCGATCGCGCACGACCTCGACCTCGCCACCCAGTTCGCGAAGTCCGGCCTGCGCGGCGGCGGCGGCCAGCACGGCGGCCCGGCGCGCTCCGGCGGCTCGGGCGGCGGTGGCGGCGGGTCCAAGCGCCCGGCGCGTCCGAAGTCCCGCTCGGGGAAGGGCCACACTGGTCCGAGCGAGCGCAACAACGGCGCGGGCTCCGGCTCCGGGTCGGGCGGCGGCGGTTTCCGCGGCGGCAGCTTCGGCTCGCAGGGCGGCTCCGGCCGCTCGTCACGCTCGAGCGGCTCCCGCACCGGCGGGCGCTCCAGCAGCCGCTAGCGCCTCCCGCCCGCGCCGAGACCCGGTAAGCGCCCACCAGGTGGGCGCCCGTCGGGTCTCGTCGTCGTTCAGGGCGCGGTGGCGGGCCACGATCTCCGCCCGGACGCGTGGCCTTCCGACGCCGGGCCCTACGGCGCGGTCGCGGCCACGATCTCCGCCCGGACGCGTCGCCTTCCGACGCCGGGCCCTACGGCGCGGTCGCGGCCACGATCTCCGCCCGGACGCGTCGCCTTCCGACGCTGGGCCCTACGGCGCGGTCGCGGCCACGATCTCCGCCATGACCTCCCGCAGGTCCCGGTTCGCCTCGTAGACGACGACCTGGCGCTTGGCTCCGTTGCCACGCTCGATGAGGTCGGTGATGGCGTTCAGGTCGTCGCCGGACCCGAGGTCCTCGGCGTGGCCGCGGAGGCGGTCGCGCAGGCGGCGGGCCAGGGCCCGGGCGGAGACCTTCTCGGCGAGGGGCAGGTCGACGAGCTCGGCGTCCATGCCGTGGCGCGCGGCGAGCCACTTGTTTTCGTCGAGCATCTGCCACTGCACGTCGGCGAGCGGCTGCCCGGAGTCGTAGTGCTCGGCGAGCTCCTTGACCATCGCCTGGATGAGGGCGGCGAGGCCGAGCGTGTGCTCGACGCGGGTCTGCGCGTCGCAGGCGCGGATCTCGACGGTGCCGAAGCGCGGATGCGGGCGCACGTCGTACCAGAGGTACGTGTAGTCCTCCATCACCCCGGAGCGGATCATGAAGTCGATCTCCGAGCAGTAGTGCTGCCAGTCGGCGTAGCGCGGCGGGATGCCGACACGCGGGAAGGCGCGGAAGATCGGCGTGCGGCTCGACATGAGGCCGGTCCCCGCGCCGCGCCAGAACGGGGAGTTCGCGCTGAGGGCCTGGAGGATCGGCACATGGACGCGCATGCCGTTGGCGACGTGGATCGCCTTGTCCGGGTCGTCGACGGCGACGTGGACGTGGAGCCCGAAGATGAGCTCCTGGCGGGCGACGAACCGCAGCGCGTCGATGAGGTCCTGGTACCGGGGACGCGCGACGATGCGCTGGTCCTCCCACATGGCGAACGGGTGCGTGCCGGCCGAGCCGATGAGCAGCCCTTTCGAGGCCGCCGTGTCGCGGACCTGCGCGCGCAGGCGGCGCAGCTGCACCCCGGCCTCGACCGTGTTGCGCGCGGGATGGGTCGCGATCTCGAGCACGGACTCCATGAGCTCGGGCTTGATCTCGCCGTCGGTGGCCGCCTCGAGCAGCGACTCGATCGCGTTGCTGAGGTCGAAGCTCGCGGCGTCCACGATCATCAGCTCCTCCTCGATGCCGATCGTGTAGGCGTCGCGGCCCGCAGAGAACGCGTGGTCCATTGGTGCGCAGCTTATGCCCGGACCCGGCGCCCGTCAGACGCCGTGATCCGAACAGCACTCGGTATCGTCCGACTATGACCACAGCCGAGATGTCCAGTTCGCGCCTCGAGGAGCTCCTCGGCGACGACGCTTCCTCCCTCCTCGACCACCAGTGCACGACGGTCGCCGCCGCCGATCTGCACCTGCCGGGACCCGACTTCATCGACCGGGTGTGGCTCGACTCCGACCGCTCGTCGCAGGTCCTGCGCAACCTGGCTGCGATCCGTGACGCTGGCCGGCTCGGCGGCACCGGCTACGTGTCGATCCTCCCGGTCGATCAGGGCATCGAGCACTCGGGCGCCGCGTCCTTCGCGCCGAACCCCATCTACTTCGACCCCGAGAACATCGTGAAGCTCGCGATCGAGGGCGGCTGCAACGCGGTGGCGTCGACGCTCGGCGTCCTCGGCGCGGTCTCGCGCAAGTACGCGCACAAGATCCCGTTCGTCGTGAAGCTCAACCACAACGAGTCCCTCTCGCTGCCCGAGACGTACGACCAGATCATGTTCTCGTCGGTCCAGCGCGCGTACGACCTCGGCGCCGTCGCCGTCGGCGCGACCATCTACTTCGGGTCGCCCGAGTCCGACCGCCAGATCGTCGAGGTCGCGCGGGCGTTCGAGGAGGCCCACCGTCTCGGCATGGCGACGATCCTCTGGTGCTACCTGCGTAACTCGGGCTTCAAGGTCGACGGCGTCGACTACCACACCGCCGCGGACCTCACGGGTCAGGCGAACCACCTCGGCGTGACGATCGAGGCGGACATCATCAAGCAGAAGCTGCCCGAGCTGAACGGCGGCTTCAACGCGATCAAGGTCGGCAAGACGCACCCGCTCGTGTACGAGAAGCTCACGACGGACCACCCGATCGACCTCACCCGCTACCAGCTCATCAACTGCTACATGGGCCGCGCGGGCCTCATCAACTCCGGCGGCGCGTCGGCCGGCGAGACCGACCTCACCGAGGCCGTCAAGACCGCCGTCATCAACAAGCGCGCGGGCGGCACCGGCCTCATCTCCGGCCGCAAGGCGTTCCAGCGACCGATGGACGAGGGCATCGGCCTGCTGAACGCGATCCAGGACGTCTACCTCAACGAGGCCGTCACCATCGCGTAGGACCTCCCCGCTTCGCGACGGCTTCGTGCCGATTGCGCGACGGCCGTGTGACGCCGGGCGATCTTCGCCTGGCGTTGCTGTTTCATGGCGACGATGAGCACCCGCAGCGCCGTCCTCTGGCTCGCCGTCCTCGGGACCCTCGCGGTGGCCGGCGGACTGCTTGGGGGTGGGTCGGGGTCGGGGTCGGGCGGGGCGTCGGGCTCGAGCGGCAGCACGGCGGACGGGGCGGCAAGCGCCCGCGGCGGCCTCGACGCGGCGGCCGGGGCGACGCTGCGCGCCCGGGTGATCCGCGTCGTGGACGGGGACACCGTGAAGGTCAGCGCGGGCGGCCGCGAGGACACGGTCCGCTACATCGGCATCGACACGCCCGAGTCCGTGAAACCCGACACGCCGGTCCGCTGCTTCGGCAAGGAGGCGAGCGCCCGCAACGAGGAGCTCGTCGACGGGCGGACGGTGCGGCTCGTCGTCGGCGCCGAGGCCCGCGACCGCTACGGGCGCCTGCTCGCCTACGTCTACCCCGACGGCGCCGGCACGTCGGTGAACGAGACGCTCGCCGCCGAGGGCTACGCACGGACGCTCACGATCAGGCCGAACGACCGCTACGCGCCGGTGTTCAGCGCGCGGGTCCGGGCGGCCCAGGCCGCGGGCCGCGGCCTCTGGGGTGCGTGCCGTGACAGCTTCGGATGAACCACGACATCACGTCGCACCAGCCCCGCACGGTCCGGGCCGGCGACATAATCCTCTACGCTTCTGAGGCCGTGGGCGTCCGTCAAAGCCTTCATCAGCTGGAACAGGCCTTCGTCGAGGAGACGCTCGCCGACCGCCAGCGCGCGGAGCGTCTGCAGCGGCAGATCGAGTTGCGGGGCCGCAAGCGCGAGCTCGACAAGGTCCACAAGAAGGGGTCCTTCCGCTTCGTCGTGCTGTGTCTCGTCCTCGTCCTGACCGCCGTCCTCGTAACGGTCGCGATGTTCGAGACGCTGTACTTCGTGATGGGCTGACGGCCGGTCGGCCGACGCCGCGGGACGGCTGGGCTCAGGCCTCGCCGAGCTTCGACAGCGCCTCGTCGACCTCGCCGCGGAAGGTCTTGCCGCCCCCGCTGACGCTGTGCCCGACGCCCCCGCGCTCCTCCTGGATCTCCAAGTAGACCTCCTTGCGGAACACCGGCACGTCGCGCGGCGCCTGGATCCCGATGCGGACCTTCTCACCCATGATCGAGAGGACCGACACCTCGATGTCGTCGCCGATCATGATGCTCTGGTTGGACTTGCGTGTCAGAACGAGCATTGCGGTGAGCTGCCTCTCCCGTGTCCCAGGGCCTCGTGTGCGACCGACGGACGTCTTGTGTGCCTGGCGGGTGCTGCGCCGACGGCGAGCGAACCGCGGACGCCCCTACGCGTCCTCGTCACCGCCGGTCGGCCCTCATGCTGCCAGGTTGTCGCCCGGCGCGCCACCGACGGGCGGGTTTACAGCACATTCGTATAGGGTCGTCGTCGATATGGCCCGTCGTTCTCTGCGTCCCCACCTCAACCAGATCCGCACCTGGGTGCAGCAAGGACGCACCGATGCGTGGATTGCTCACCAGCTGGAGGTGACCGTCCAGCAGATCGATGCGTTCAAGCGCGAGAACGAGCTCGTTCCCGGCGCTTCCGTCGACGGCGGCCCGGCCGCCGATTTCGACGACGAGATCGACCTGCGCGCCCAGGACGACGAGCTCATCGCCGCCGAGCTGGAGCGTGCCGAGGCCGAGCGCCTCGCGAAGGAAGCCGAGGAGGCCGAGCGCCTCGCGGCGGAGGCGGCCGAGCGTGCCGCTCGCGGCGAGGAGGAGCCCGACGACGAGGCTCCCCGCCGTCGCGGCCGTCGCGGCGGGCGTGGACGCGGCCGCAAGAAGTCGACGGGTCCCCTCGAGGGCACCTTCGACCACGGCGACGAGGGCTACGGGCTGTGGCTCGACCCCGAGGTCGCCGACAACCCGATCTACGCCGAGCACTGGGCCGGCCACCGCGCCGTCGTCGTGACCGTCGAGGAGGATCAGATCGTGATCCGCCGCGCCGGGGACGACGCCTCCGACGACGAGGAGTAGCGGCGGGGCGGGCGTCGCCCGCCCGGTCTTCCCGCGTGGCGCACCGGGCGGGGGCCGGCGCTGGGCAGTTCGTCCGCCTTCGCAGCCACGCTGCCGGCGCTTACGGCGGCGGAGACGGCGGATGGGCGTCGCCGGAGAGGTTCGTCGCCGGCGTGCTACTCGATGTGTCCATGTGACATTCTGCGTCTCACACCGGCTGCCCGGGCGGGATAGCGCGCCGATCAGGCGTCGTCGGTCTCGAGCTCGATGCGACGACCGCCCGCGAAGTCCTGGGCCTCGCGGACGTAGCGGTAGAAGGTCGCGTCGGCGACGATGCGCTCATCCCACGCCCACGGTGCGCCCGGGGCGGTGGCGACCGCCATGTCGAGGCACCAGCTCGTCCCCCGGTCGTAGAGCTCGACGAGCTCGTCGGTCGTGAAGGTGCCGCCGAGGCGGCGGCGCAGCTCCGCGAGAAGGACCTCGCAGACGCGGTCGACGGCGATGCGCTTGGCCCCCTCGACGCGGCCGAGGAGGTCGTCGCCGGCGCGCCATTGCTGGTAGGCGAGGTCGAAGCTGCTCACGGCGCCCGACGGTAGCAAGCGCGCCGCCCGGCGCGGCCGGCCTACGGGCCCTTGGGCAGCCCGCGCACGACGAACGGCCGCTCGCCGGGGCGCACCATGCCGAGCCGGCGCGCCTCCTTCTCGAGCGTCCCCTTCGACTTCAGCGCGGCGCGACGACCGCGGAGGCGGGCGTTCTCGTGCTCGAGGCGGACGACCTCGTTGTGGCGCGCGGCGGCCTCGTGGCGCGTGGCCCAGTAGGAGTGCAGCGGGCCGATGAAGAGGCCGACGATCCCGATGAGGACGAGCAGCAGTGCGGTCCGTCCCACCCGGTCCCAGCGGATGCCCCGGCCGGCCTGGGCCGCGCGGGCGCCGGCGGCGCTTCGGCCGGGCGGGGAGCGGACGGGCCGCACCGGCGGACGCGTCGTCCGCGGTCCCGGGGGCGGGACGTGCGGGGTGGAGCGTCGAGGGGCGGCGGCCATCCGCTTGCCATTCGGCCTGCCGTCCCCGTCTCCTCCCCCGTCTCGGCGGATGCACCACCCCACCCGCCCCGACGCCGTCCATTTCCCGCGAGCAGAGTCGGGGGAAATGGACGGGCTCACCTTCAGGGTCTGCACGACGTCCATTTCCTACGAGCAGAGTCGGGGGAATGGACGGGCTCACCTTCGGGGCCTGCGCGACGTCCATTTCCCGCGACCAGGCTCGGGGGAAATGGACGGGCTCACGTTTGGGGGGTGCTCAGGAGCGGAAGATCGAGCGCCCCGGGTAGCTCGCCGCGCCGCCGAGCGCCTCCTCGATGCGCAGGAGCTGGTTGTACTTCGCGACGCGGTCCGAGCGGGACGGGGCGCCGGTCTTGATCTGGCCGCAGCCGGTGGCGACGGCGAGGTCGGCGATCGTGACGTCCTCGGTCTCGCCCGAGCGGTGGGACATGACCGACGTGTATCCGGCCTCGGTCGCCATGCGGATCGCCTCGAGCGTCTCGGTGAGCGTCCCGATCTGGTTGACCTTGATGAGGATCGAGTTGGCCGTGGCCGCGTCGATGCCGCGCTTCAGACGGGCCGGGTTCGTGACGAAGAGGTCGTCGCCGACGAGCTGGATGCGGTCGCCGAGCTTGTCGGTGAGGAGCTTCCAGCCGTCCCAGTCCTCTTCGTCCATGCCGTCCTCGATCGAGAGGATCGGGTACTTGCCGCACATCTCGGCCCAGTAGTCGGCCATCTCGGCGGACGTGAGCTTGCGGCCCTCGTGCTGGAGGTCGTACAGCCCGTCGTCGCCGTAGATCTCGCTCGTCGCCGGGTCGAGCGCGATCGCGACGTCGGTGCCCGGCGTGTAGCCGGCCGCCTCGATGCCCGCGACGAGGACCTGCAGCGCCTCCTCGTTGGACCCGAGGTTCGGGGCGAAGCCGCCCTCGTCGCCGACCGACGTGGCGAGGCCGTCGTCGTGCAGCGTCTTCTTCAGCGCGTGGAAGACCTCCGCGCCCATCCGCAGCCCCTCGGTGAAGGACGGCGCGCCGCACGGGATGATCATGAACTCCTGGAAGTCGACGCTGTTGTCCGCGTGGGAGCCGCCGTTGAGGACGTTCATCATCGGGACGGGCAGGACGCCGGCGTCCGCGCCGCCGAGGTGGCGCCAGAGCGGCTGCCCGGCCTCGGCCGCCGCCGCGTGGGCCAGCGCGAGCGAGACGCCGAGGATCGCGTTCGCGCCGAGGCGGGACTTGTTCGGCGTGCCGTCGAGGTCGATGAGCGCGTTGTCGAGCCCGGCCTGGTCGGACGCGTCGCGGCCCGCGATGGCCTCCGCGATCTCGCCGTTGACGTTCGCGACCGCCTTCGTCACGCCCTTGCCGAGGTAGGCGCTGCCGCCGTCGCGCAGCTCGGTCGCCTCGAACTCGCCGGTCGAGGCACCGGACGGGACGGCCGCGCGCCCGAGGGCGCCGGAGTCCAGCGTCAGCTCGACCTCGACGGTCGGGTTGCCCCGCGAGTCGAGGATCTGGCGGGCGTGGACGGACTTGATCGTGCTCATCGGGTGGTGACCCCTTCTCGGTGTTCGGGTGATCGGCGGGCGGACGGCTCAGGGCCGCTCGGCGCCGTCCTGCAGCATGGTGCGGGCGTAGAGCTGGAGCTTCTGCTCCTCGGTGAGCTCGGCCCAGGTCAGCCCCTCGGCGACGGCCAGCGCCTCGGCGGCCTCGACGCCGCCGCGGTAGCGCGTGGCGGACGCGCGGAGCGACAGCTCCGGGTCGACCTTGAGCTTGCGCGCGATGTCGACGACGGCGAAGAGCAGGTCCCCGACCGCGGTGAACGCCGCGTCGCGGTCGGAGTCGACGGCGCGCAGCGTCGTGAGGGCGGTCTCGGCGACGTCGTAGGGGACGCTGTGCACGTCGAGCCCCGCCGTGGCGGCGCGGCGCTGGACCTTGCGGGCGTACAGCGGCCCGGGGAGGTTCTCGGGGACCTCGCCGAAGATGCCCGGCTCGCGGCCGGCCTCCGTCTGCTTGATCGCGTCCCAGTTGCGCAGGACCTCGCCGGCGGACTGCACCTCGACGTCCCCGAAGATGTGGGGGTGGCGGCTGATGAGCTTCTGCCGCACGTGCTCGGCGACGTCGGCGAGCGAACCCGCCCCGCGCTCTTCGAGCAGCAGCGACAGGAAATGGACCTGGAAGAGGACGTCCCCGAGCTCGTCGAGGAGCTTGCCGTCGTCGCCCGCGTTCGCGGCGTCCGCGAGCTCGTAGGCCTCCTCGAGCGTGTGCGGGACGATCGAGCGTTCGTCCTGCTCGCGGTCCCACGGGCACTCGACCCGCAGGCGGCGCGTCAGCTCGTCGAGCGCCTGGACGGCGGCGCCTGCGTTTTCCGCGCTCACCGACCGCAGAGTACCGGCGCGGGCCGCCACACGGCGGCCCGCGCGCAGCGGCTTACGGGGTCGTCGTCGTGGTCGGCGGCGCCGTCTGCACGGGCGGCGTCGTCGTCTGCGGCGTCGCGGTCGTCGCGGCGGTCGACGTCGTCTTCGTCTTCGGCGCGTTCTTGCAGTCCTGCGTCACGTACCCGTCGCGGCACTCCGTCTTGCCCTTCCACTTCTTGCGGAAGTTCTTGACGAACGTGTCGAGGGCGGTCTGCTGGTTCTGCGAGGCGAGCAGCTGCTTGATCGTCGGCGTCGCGTCCTTCAGCGACTGCTGCGTCTTCGGCGTGATCTTCTGGACCTTGAAGATGTAGTACCCGAAGTTCGTCTTGATCGGGCCGACGAGCTTGCCCTTCGGCGCGGCGAACACCGCGTCGTCGAGCGCCTTCTCCTGCTGGCCCTTGGCGACCGCGAGCAGGACTCCGCCCTGGCTCTTGGAGGCCTGGTCGACCGAGAGCGCCTTCGCGACCTTCCCGAAGCTCTCCCCCGACTTCACGCGGGCGAGCGCCTTCTGGGCGTCCGCGGCGGTCTTCGTGAGGATGATCCGCAGGTCACGGCGCTCGGGCTGCGCGAAGCGGGCCTTGTTCTTGTTGTAGTAGGCCGCGATCTGCGCGGGCGTGACGGTGTCCTTGCCCTTCGTGATCTTCGTGCGCAGCTTGTTGGAGAGCGTGTCGAGCTTCACGCGGAAGAGCAGGTCGTTGAGCGTCATGCCGGACGAGGCGAGGAACTTCTGGAAGTCCGTCTCCTTGGGGAACGACTGCTTCTTCGTCGTCTGGAACTGCTTCTGGACCTCCTTGTCGGTGACCTTGACGCCCTGGTCGGCCGCCTCACCGGAGATCCACTCGGAGGAGATGAGGAACTGCAGCACCTGGTCGCGCAGCTGCTCGTACTCGGTCTTGCACTGAGTCTTGAACTGCGTGACGGTCTGCTCGGGCTGGCCCTTGGCCGGCTTCGGCGCGGTCTTCTTCTTGTTCGCGATGCAGGCCGTGAACTTCGGCGGATCCGGGATCGTCACCTTCGGCTTGCGGCCCTGGGCCGCCGCCGTCGGGTCCGACGCGCCCTGCGAGGAGATCGCGGCGATCTGGAGCCAGTGGGCGAAGGTCGTCTTCTTGATCGTCGAGTCGCCGACCTTGACGACGGCATCACCGGGGATGCCCCCACCTCCGCAGGCGGCCAGGGTGAGCGTGACCACAAAAAAGGCGCACAGCGCCGAGAACGAACGAGTTTTGCTCATGTCCCTCGGGATGGTACGGATTCAGGCACCCAGACGTGTAACCGCAAGCAGCACATCCGCGGCGTGCACCACCGCGGGGAAGCGTTTGGCGGGGTCCTTGTCGACCTTGACCGACAGCTGGCTGCGCCCCGGCTCGTAGAGACACCCCGGAAGCTGGTCCTTCAGGGCCGCGACCTGATCCCCCTCGAGGTCGACCGGCGTGACCGACAGCCGGTCCTGCTTGAAGGAGACCGCGCGCACCCCGGCCTGGCCGAGCTTGATGCGGGCCTGCTGCAGCTGGATGAGGTGGTCGACGGGCTCGGGCACGGGGCCGAAGCGGTCCTCGAGCTCCTCGTGGAGCGCCCCGAGGTCGGCGAGGTCGCGCGCCCCCGCGATCCGGCGGTGGGTGTCGATCTTCGCCTGCTCGTACGGGATGTAGTCGGCGGGGACGTAGGCGTCGACGTTGACGTCCATGCGCACCGGCTCGCCCTCGTCGTCGCCCTCCTCCGGGGGCCCGGCGGCGGCGACGGCCTCGTCGAGCATCGCCATGTAGAGCTCGAAGCCGAGCGCCGCGACGTGGCCGGACTGCTCGTCGCCGAGGAGGTTGCCCGCCCCGCGCAGCTCGAGGTCGCGCATCGCGATCTTGAAGCCGGAACCGAGCTCGGTGTAGTCGCTCAGCGCCGTGAGACGCTTCATCGCGTCCTCGGTGAGGGCCGCGTGCGACGGGTAGACGAGGTACGCGTACGCACGCTCGCGAGAGCGGCCGACGCGCCCGCGGATCTGGTAGAGCTGGCTCAGGCCGAAGAGATCGGAGCGCTCGACGACGAGCGTGTTCGCGGTCGGGACGTCGATGCCGGACTCGATGATCGACGTCGCGATGAGGACGTCCGCCTCGCCGCGCAGGAACGTGAGCATGCGCTGCTCGAGGACCGACTCCTCCATCTGCCCGTGGGCGACGACGAACTCGAGCCCCGGGCACAGCCCGCGCAGGCGCTCGGCCGTCTCGTCGATCGACTCGACGCGGTTGTGGAGGAAGAACGCCTGCCCGCCGCGGGCCTTCTCGCGCTCGAGCGCCTGCTTGATGAGCGGTTCGTCGTACTCGCCGACGTACGTCTTCACCGGACGCCGGCCCTCGGGCGGCGTCTCGATGACGCTGATGTCGCGCAGGCCGGCGAGGGACATCTGCAGCGTCCGGGGGATCGGCGTCGCCGACATCGCGATGACGTCGACCTTGAGCTTCAGCTGGCGCAGCAGCTCCTTCTGCTTCACGCCGAAGCGCTGCTCCTCGTCGACGATGAGCAGCCCGAGGTCGTGCGGGCGCATGTCCTTGCCGAGCAGGCGGTGCGTCCCGATGAGGATGTCGACCCTGCCGTCGTTGAAGGCGGTGATCGCCTCGCGCTGCTCGGCCGCGGTGCGGAAGCGGGAGACGTGCGCGATCGTGAACGGGTAGTCCTTCAGCCGCTCGGAGAACGTCCCGAAGTGCTGCTGCGCGAGGATCGTCGTCGGGGCGAGGACGAGGACCTGCTTGCCGTCGTCGGCGGCCTTGAACGCGGCGCGCAGCGCGACCTCCGTCTTGCCGTAGCCCACGTCGCCGCACACGAGGCGGTCCATCGGGCGGGCGGACTCCATGTCGGCCTTGACCTGGTCGATCGCCTCGCGCTGGTCGGCGGTCTCCTGGTGCGGGAAGCGGGCCTCGAACTCGCGCAGCCAGTCGGAGTCCTCCGGGAAGGAGTGCCCGACGCGGCGGCGGCGCTCGGCGTAGAGGTTGATGAGCTCGCCGGCGAGGTCGGACGCGGCCTTGCGCGCCCGCGACTTCATCGTCTCCCACGACTTGCCGCCGAGCTTGGAGAGCGGCGGGTGGCTGCCGCCGGCGCCGACGTAGCGGCTGATCTTCGCCAGCTGGTCGACCGGCATGAAGACGCGGTCGGTGCCCGCGAACTCGAGCTCGAGGTAGTCGCGGGTGACGCCGGCGACGGTCTTCGTCTCGAAGCCCGCGAAGCGCGCGAGGCCGTGGTCCTCGTGGACGATGATGTCGCCCGTGCGCAGGTCGGCGAACGAGCGCAGCGCCCCGCGGCGGCGCTGGCGGACCGACTGCCCGCCCGTGCGCTCGGTCCGCTTGCGGCGGAAGAGGCGGTGCTCCGGGAGGACGGCGAGGTTGAGCCCGGCGGCGATGAAGCCGTCGCGGAGCGTCGCCTCGGAGAAGTTCAGCGCGGCCTCGGAGTACGGCGCGTCCTTCGGCCCGATGTGGTCGCCCTGACCGAACCAGCGCGCCTTCAGGCGGGCGAGGTTGTAGGCGGCGCGCTCGCCCTCGCCGCGGCGCGGCCAGGTGACGAACGTGCGGTAGCCGGAGCGGACGAGCTTCTCGAGCTCGGGCTCCGCCTCCTTCAGGCTGCGGGCGGCGAGCTCGGCCGACTGCGCGCGGAACTCCATGTCCTGCCCGGAGTCCAGCGACGACAGCGAGATCTGCGTGCGCTCGTTCAGCCCGGCGCGGATCGCGTCGGGGCTGACGTAGAGCGAGTGGGCGTCGGTGTCGTGGAAGGCGGCCGTGACGTCCTGCCAGTGGTCGGCGAGCGCGGGCTCGATCTCCTCCTCGGCGGCGACGAGGACCGCGGCGTCGGCCGGCGCGAGGTCGAGGAAGGCGTGGAAGCGGTCGACCGGGAGGAGCTGGGCGACGTCGGGGCGCTCGTCGTCCTCGGCGAGGACGAGCGCCTGCTCGGCCGCCTCGCGGTGCTGCGGGGCGAGCTCGGCCGCCGGCGCGATGTCGACCCGCTGCGCGTCGCCGAGCGAGCGCTGGGTGAAGGTCGAGAACCAGCGCAGCGACTCGATCTCGATGTCGAAGAGGTCGACGCGGAGCGCGTGGTCCTCCGTGGCGGGGAAGACGTCCAGGATGCCGCCGCGGATCGCGAACTGCCCGCGGTCGTCGACCTGGTCCACGCGCTCGTACCCACAGGCGACGAGCTCGAGCGCGCACTCCTCGAGGTCCAGCAGCTCGCCGACGGCGAGCGTGAAGCCGTGCGGGCGCAGCGCCGGGTCCGGGATCTTCTCGCTCAGCGCGACGGCGGAGACGACGACGACCGGCGGCTCCTCGTCGACCGACGCGTCCCCCGCCGCGACGAGGGCGTCCAGCGCCGCGATGCGCAGGCCGGTGAGGTGCGGCGGCGGCGCGAGGTGCGACTCGTACGTGACGCCGCGACTCGGGTAGAAGCGGACGGGCCGCGGCGCGAGCCACGTGCGCAGGTCGACGGCGAGGTCACGGGCCTGGCGGTCGTCGCCCGCGACGACGATCGCCGGGCGCCCCGCCGCGAGCGCGCCGTCGACGCCGTCCAGCAGTGCCGCGACGAGGTACGGGCGCATCGTCTGGGAGACGAACGCGCGGCCGCCCTCGGTGGCGAGGCGGACGCCGTCGGGGCTGTCGGCGAGATGGGCGAGGAGCGGGCGGAGGGTCATCGGGACACGCAGAGCGACCGCGCAGGAGCGCGGCCGGGGCTGTGCAGTGTACGAAGACCGGTCGGCGCGGGACCGACCGTCCGCGCCCTCCGAGTGCCGAAACCCGTTCGCAGCCCGACTGGGGGACGAAAAACGGGTCTCGGCGCGTCAGGCGGCGGTGGCGTCGAGGTTCAGGCGCACGTAGTCGATCGTCACGACGCCCTCAGGGTCCCTCGCGGCGAGGACGTCGGCCACGTCGCGGACGTAGGCCTCGTGGAGGTCCGCCGGGAGGCGCTCCAGGTGGGAGCCGAGCACGATCGTCCGCAGGTACTCGAGCGGCTCGGGGGGCCGGGCGGGGCGGGTCAGGAGGCTCGTGCGCACGTCGGTGAAGCCGGCGGCACGCAGGCGGCGCTCGGCGTCCTCGGGCGTCGAGAAGTGCCACGGCCCCTGCCAGCCCCGGAGGTGCGCGGCGTACGGGTCGCGCTCCCCCACCGCCGCCGCGGCCTCGTGGACGCCCGCGACGTTGCCGACGCCGCCGCACTGGGCGACGAGGCGGCCGCCGGGCTCGAGCACGCGGCGGAGCGCGGCGAACAGCGCGTCGTGGTCCGCGATCCAGTGGAACGTCGCGGTCGAGAGGACGGCGTCGACGGTCCGGCCGCCGAGGTCGAGCTCCGTGAGGTCCTGCACGAGCAGCTCGGTGCCGGCGGGCAGGCGCTCGGCGGCGACGGCGATCATGTCCGCCGAGCCGTCCACGCCGATGACCCGGCCGCGCGGCAGCCGCGCGAGGAGCAGCTCGGTGACCCGGCCGCTGCCGCACCCCGCGTCGAGGACCGTCTCGTCGCCGGCCAGCGCGAGCCGGTCGAGGACCTCCCGTCCGAGCTGCTCCATGAAGTCCGAGATGCGGTCGTAGCTGCGGCCGTCCCATTCGCGTGCAGGGCTCATGGCCCGTACGTTATCACGTACATACGTATGTGATCCAAGCGTCCGCGGGAATGAATGAAGATTCGAGGTGTCGTGGACACCCTGAACCTGCATTCACCTTCTGGTGGGGCAGCAGGGCGGCGGGGCGGCCGTGCGGCGGCGGGCCCTGCGCCAGGCGGCAACGTCCGTCCGCCGTCTTTGCCGCCGTAGACGCCTGCGCCCCGCCCGCCTCCCGGCCGCGTGCCGGCGTTCGGCGCAGCAGCGGGCGGCGGCGGTCAGCGCCGCCGCCGCAGCAGCACCAGCAGCAGGCCGAGGACGCCGAACATCGCGCCGACCTTCACCGGCTCGCGCCTGAGGCGGTCCCCCAGCGCGCCGAGCATGATCGCCGTGCCCGAGACCGGCGCCGCGGCGGGCGGCGGCGTGGCGGCGGCGGGCCGCGCGGGCCGCGGCGGCGGCTGCGGGGCCGAGCCGGTGGCGGCGCCCGCCGCGCCGAGGCCCGGGGCGGCGTCGGCGTCCGCCGCCGCCGCGACCTCCTCCGGCGTCGCGCCGGCGCCCTCGGGCGGGGCGCCCGCGGCGACCGCCGCGCCCTCGGCCGCGAGCTGCGCCTGGAGGTTCGCGGCGAACTCACGCAGCAGGCGGTTCGCGACGTCCTGCACCATGCCGCCGCGACCGAAGCGCGCGAGGCGGCCGGTGATCGCGAAGTCGGTCACGACGTCGACGCGCGTCTCGCCGTCCTTCTCGCCCGCGTGCACGCTCGACACGATCGACGCCGTCGCCCCGCCCTGCCCGCGCTTGTCGGTCCCCCGGGCGTCCATCGTCGCGACCTTCTGCTCCGCGTCGACGTCCTTCATCTTCAGGACGCCGGAGTAGGCGGCGGTCGTCGGGCCGAGCTTCACCTTGAACTCGCCCTTGTAGCTCCCGTCCTCCTCGCGGCCGGTGACGGCGGCGCCGGGCAGGCACGGCGCGACGCGCTCGACGTCGATGAGGGCTTCCCACACGGTCTCGGGTGAGGCCGCGACGGTGAAGGTCTGCTCGAGGTTCATTCGGTGATCGCCTCCAGGGCGTTGAGGTCGTTCGGGGTGTCGATGTCGGTCGGGTCACAGAGGTGCCCGGCTTCGACGAGCGTGACGCGTGCGTCGCGCAAGAGGTCGCGGGCGCCGGTGTCCCCGCGCAGCTCGGGGATCCGCCGCAGCAGCGCGCGGCCGAGGGCGACGGGATGGCCGGGGATCCCCGCGTAGCTCGCCCGGACGGCGTCGACGTCCGGACCGGCGCCGACCGCCTCGTCCATGACCATCGCGATGACCTGGGGCGTGATGCGGGGCTGGTCGGCGAGCAGGACGAGCGCGACCTCCGTCGCGGGCGACAGCGCGGCGACGCCGGCGCGCAGCGAGGCGGACATGCCGTCCGCCCACTCGGTGCAGTGGACGATCCGCGCCGGGCCGAGGTCCACCGCCCCGGTGATCGCGTCCGCGCGCGCGCCGAGCACGACGACGATGTCCTCGATCGCCGGGACGGCCAGGGCGTGCTCGACGACGTGCTCGAGGAGCGTCCGCCCGTCGAGGCGCGCGAGCTGCTTCGCGCCACCGAAGCGGCTGCCGTCGCCGGCCGCGAGGATGATCGCGGCGACGCTCATCGCTCCGCCGACGCGGGCGCCGGCGGCAGGACCTCGTGGATCCGCGCGGCGGTCGAGTCGCGCAGGCGGCCGCCCTCCCGGCCGCGCCGGACCGCCACGAGCTCGGCCATGACCGAGAGCGCGGTCTCGTAAGCCGTCAGGGCGCCGAGGTCGAGGCCGACCGGGCCGCTCAGCCGGGCGAGGTCGGCGTCGCCGAAGCCGAGCTCGACCATGCGCGCGCGCCGGTCCGCCTGCATCTTGTGGGAGCCCATGACGCCGATGTACGCCGCGTCCGAGCGCAGCGCGACCTCGAGCGCCGCGTCGTCGATCTTCGGGTCGTGCGTGAGGACGACGATCGACGTCGCGGCATCGATCCCGCCGAGCTCCTCGATCGCCTTCGCGGGCCAGGCGGCGACGACGCGCTCGGCGTGCGGGAAGCGCTGCGGCGTGGCGAAGAAGCCGCGCGGGTCGGCGACGAACGAGCGCCAGCCGCCGATCGACGCGAGCTGCGCGAGCGCGGCGGCGAGATCGATCGCACCGATGATGATGAGCCGCGGTGGCGGGGCGGTGACGTCGACGAAGAGCGGGATGCCGCCGGCGTCCAGGCGCTGGCTGCGCTCGGCCCACATGAGCGTCGCGGCGAGCGCGGCGGCGGCGTCCTCGGCCGCGGGGGCGCCGAGCGAGCCGCGGCGCGTGCCGTCCTCCCCCACGAGCATCCGGCGGCCGTCGTCCAGCCGCGTGACGAGCGCGCCGCGCCCGCCCTCGCGCGTGAGCTGCTGGAAGGCGTCGGTCTCCTCCCCCTCGGGCCGGTCGACCCAGACGGTGATCTCGCCGCCGCAGGGCAGGCCGACCGCCCACGCCTCCTCGTCGGCGACGCCGAACTCGAGGAGCTGCGGGGGCCCGCCCGCGAGGACCTCCTCGGCGACCTGGATGACCGCGCCCTCGACGCAGCCGCCGCTCACCATCCCGCTGACGCCCCCGTCGACGGTGATCGCCATCTTCGCCCCGGGCGGGCGCGGGGCGGAGCGCTTGACCGCGACGACGGTGGCGACGGCCGCGGGCCGGCCGGCGGCGCGCCACTCGTCGAGCTGCTCGATGACGTCCTTCATGGGGTGAGACCTCGGTGCATCGTCGGAGCCGTCGCCCGTGGCACCTCGCCGCGCGGGCCGTCGAGGCCCTCGGCGAGGAGCTCGGCGAGCTCGGAGAGGGAGCGGAGCGAGTGCCCCGCCAGGAAGTGGTCGGTGTGCGGCAGCGCGGCGGCCATGCCGCGGGCGAGCGGCTCGTACCCGGGCGACGCCTTCAGCGGGTTCAGCCAGATGACGCGGTGGGCCGAGCGGCGCAGGCGCGCGAGCTCCGCGGCGAGGACGTCTGGGTCACCCCGGTCCCACCCGTCGGAGAGGATGACGACGACGGCGCCACGCCCGAGCCGCCGCCCGTACGTGCGCTGCAGCGTCCCGAGCGCCGCTCCGATGCGGGTCCCGCCCGACCAGTCGACGACGGCGTCCGCCGCCCGGGCGAGCGCGGCGTCGGGGTCACGGCCGTGGAGCTCCCGCGTGAGCTCGGTCAGGCGCGTCCCGAAGGCGAAGACCTGGACCCGCGGACGGGCCGCCGCGGCCGCCTGGGCGTACTGCAGGAGCATCCGCGCGTACGGCGCCATCGAGCCGGAGACGTCGACGAGGAGGACGAGCGGGCGCGGCACCGGCAGCGGCGCGCGGCGGACGAGGCGCACCGGCTCGCCGCCGGTGCGCAGCGACGCGCGAAGCGTCCCGGGCACGTCGGGCCGGCCGTGCTCGCGGCGCGGCGCGACGCGCGTGCGGCGGCCGAGGCGCGTCGGACCGCGGCGGGCGAGCTGCTGCAGGACACCGCGGGCGAGCGCGCGGTCGCGGTCGGAGTACGCGGCGAAGTCCTTGTCGTGGAGGAGCTCGACGTCGCTCGCCGCGGCGGGAACGGGCACCGGGTCCAGGTCAGCGGGCAGCTCGTGGCGGTCGGGATCGCCGAAGCGCGGCAGCGCGAGCGTCGCGCCGGCGCCGAGGTCGACCGCCGGCTCGGGCGCCGGGCGGTCGGCGGCCGCGGCGCCGAAGACCTCCGTGAACGCCTCGTCGAAGGGGGCGAGGTCGGGGCGCCGCGAGGTGAAGACCGCCCGCAGGGCGCGGCGGCTCTCCGCGCGAGAGCCCGCGTCGACCGCGGTGAGCGCCCGGGCGGCGAGGACGACCTCCCCCGGGCCGGCGGTGACGTCACGGGCGCGCAGCGCCGCGGCGAGGGCGACGAGGCGGACGGCGACGACGTCACCGGGCGCGGCGGGCCCGGGCCCCGGGTCAGCCACCGGCGAGCACCCCCAGCGCCCGCACGCGCTCCTGGTCCTCGCGGACCTTCAGCACCGCGCCGAGGGCGTCGTCGAGCCGCGCGCCGTCCCCGAGGGCGGTCAGGGCCCGCGCCCAGGCGACGGTCTCCCCCACGCCGGGCTGCTTGTAGAGCTCCTGCTCGCGCAGGCGGGCGACGGCGGCCACGACCCGCTCGGCGACGTCGTCGGTGACCCCCGGCGCGCGGACGCGGAGGATCGCGAGCTCCCGCACCGGGTCGGGGTAGTCGATCCACTGGTAGAGGCAGCGGCGCTTCAGCGCGTCGTGGAGCTCGCGCGTGCGGTTCGAGGTGAGGATGACGAGCGGGCGCTGCGCCGCGGTCACCGTGCCGAGCTCCGGGATCGTCACGGCGAAGTCGCTCAGGAGCTCGAGGAGGAAGGCCTCGAAGGCGTCGTCGGCGCGGTCGATCTCGTCGATGAGCAGGACCGTCGGACCCTCCGCGCGCAGCGCCCGCAGCAGCGGCCGCTCGAGGAGGAAGCGCTCGCACCACAGGTCCACGTCGGCCTCGCCCGAGCCGAGTTCGGCCGCGCGCAGCGCGAGCAGCTGCCGCGGGTGGTCCCAGTCGTAGAGCGCCTGATGGACGTCGATCCCCTCGTGGCACTGCAGGCGCACGAGGGCAGCGCCGGTCGCCGCGGCGATCGCGCGCGCGACCTCGGTCTTGCCGACGCCGGCCTCCCCCTCGAGGAGCAGCGGCAGCCCGAGGTCCTGCGCGAGGAAGACGGCCGTCGCGAGGTCCGGGCCGGCCAGGTACCCCTGGCCGGCGAGGGCCTCACGGACGCCATCGCTGTTCGTCAGCACCGGTCCACGTCAGCGGCGTGCGGACGTCACGCGAGGCCCGCCGCCTCGCGCAGGGCGCGGCCGGTGAGCACGCACGCGAGGTGGCGCTTGTAGTCCTCGGAGGCGTTGCGGTCGGCGGGCGGGTTCGTCCCGTCGGCGGCGTGCCCGGCGGCCGCGGCGATCGCCTCGGCCGTCAGCGGCTGCCCGACGAGCGCCTCCTCCGCGGCGGTCGCCCGGAGCGGCGTAGAGCCCATGTTCGTCAGCCCGATCCGCGCCTCGGCGACGGTGCCGTCGTCGTTCTTGCGCACGACGGCGGCGACACCGACCATCGCCCAGTCCTCCGCCCGGCGGGTGAACTTCTGGTACCCGTGGCCCCACCCGTCCATCGCGGGCATCCGCACCTCGGTGATGATCTCGAGCGGGTCGAGCGACGTCGTGAGGTAGTCCTGGAAGAGGTCGGCGGCGGCGATCTCGCGCGCGCCGTCGGGCCCCATCGCGGTGACCGTCCCCTCGAGCGTCAGGAGGATCGTCGGCAGGTCGCTCGCCGAGTCGCCGTGGGCGAGCGAGCCGCCGATCGTCCCGCGGTTGCGGACCTGCTGGTCGGCGATGCCGGCCGCCGCGTGGGCGACGACGCCGAGGTCGTCGTGGCGGTCCTGCAGCTCGGCGTGCCGGGTCATCGCCCCGATGCGCCAGCTCCCGTTCTGCCGCTCGATGCCGTGCAGCCCGGGGACGCGGCGCAGGTCCACCAGCAGCGTCGGCGCCGCGAGGCGGAGCTTCATGAGCGGGACGAGCGAGTGGCCGCCGGCGAGGAGCTTCGCGTCCTCACCGCCGTCGCGCAGCGCGTCGATGGCCTCGTCGAGGCTGCCGGGGACCGTGTAGTCGAACGCGGCGGGGATCACTGGCCTGCCTCCTGGATCGCGGTCCACACGGCCTCGGGGCCGAGCGGCATGTTCATGTAGGTGACGCCGAGCGGCTTGAGCGCGTCGATGACGGCGTTGACGACGGCGGGGGTGGCGGCGATCGTGCCCGCCTCCCCGATGCCCTTCACGCCGAGCGAGTTCACCGGCGAGGGCGTCTCGGTGCGGTCGGTCTCGAACGACGGCAGCTCCGCCGCGGTCGGCAGCGCGTAGTCGACGAAGGTGCCGGTGACGAGCTGGCCGGTGTCGTCGTACATGACGTGCTCGTACAGGGCCTGGCCGATCGCCTGCGCGATGCCGCCGTGGACCTGCCCGTCGATGACCATCGGGTTGATCGCCGGGCCGCAGTCGTCGATCGCGACGTAGCGGACGACCTTCACCTTCCCGGTGTCCTCCTCGACGTCGACGATGCACGCGTGGGCGCCGAACGGGAACACGAAGTTCTCCGGGTCGTAGAAGGAGGTCTCCTCGAGGCCGGGCTCCATGCCCTGCGGCATCTTCTCCGGCTGCACGTGCGCGACGCCCGAGACCTCGGCGAGCGCGAGGCCCTTGTCCGGCGAGCCCTTGACGCTGAACTTCCCGTCGTGGACCTCGATGTCCTCGGGCGCCGCCTCGAGCAGGTGCGACACGATCGAGCGGGCCTTCTCGACGACCTTGTCCGCGGCGCGCGCCACGGCCTCGGTGCCGACCGCCGTCGTCCGCGAGCCGTACGTGCCGAGGCCCATCGCACCGGTCCCCGTGTCGCCGTGCATGATCTCGACCTGCGCCGGGTCGACCCCGAGCTTGTCGGCGACGATCTGCGCCATCGTCGTCTCGTGGCCCTGGCCGTGCGGCGAGGTGCCGGTGTAGACGACGACGTTGCCGGTCACCGTGACGCGGACGATCGCCGACTCCCAGAGGCCGGTCTGCAGCCCGAAGCCCTCGGGGCCCGTGATGCGGGACGGCGCGAGGCCGCAGATCTCCGTGTACGTCGAGTAGCCGATGCCGCGCCGGATGCCCTTCGCGGCGAGCTCGGCCTTCTCGGCCTCGAGGGCCGGGAGGTCGAGCTTCTCCATGAGGAGGTCGAGCGCGCCCTCGTAGTTGCCGGAGTCGTAGACGATGCCGAGCGCCGTCTCGTGCGGGAAGTCGTCCTTCGGGATGAAGTTCTTCCGCCGCAGCTCGAGGCGGTCCATGCCCAGCTCGTCGGCGAGCTGGTCCATGCAGACCTCGATCATGTGCGTCGCCTCGGGGCGGCCGGCCCCGCGGATCGCGTCGGTCGCGCACTTGTTCGTGAAGACCGTCGTGATGTCGGTCTGCACCGCGGGGATGTCGTAGACGCCGCTCATGACGAACGCGCCGAGCGACGGCACCGCGGGGGTCAGGAGCATGAGGTACGCCCCCATGTCGGCCAGGATCTTCGAGTGGATGGCGGTGAGCCTGCCGTCCTTCGTCGCGCCGAGGCGGACGGTCGCGACCTGGTCGCGGCCGTGGTGGCAGACGGCCATGTGCTCCGAGCGCGTCTCGATCCACTTCACCGGGCGGCCCGACTTGCGCGAGGCCCAGCTGCAGAGCATCTCCTCGCCGGTGACCTGGAGTTTCGCGCCGAAGCCGCCGCCGACCTCGGGCGCGATGACCCGGATCTTCTCCTCGTTGATGCCGAGGATGAGCGCGGCGAAGAGGCGGACGAAGTGCGGCACCTGCGTGGAGGTGTGGAGCGTGAGCGCGCCGGCGCGGTAGTCGGCGAGGACGCCGCGCGGCTCGATCGGCGCGCCGGACACGCGGTGGTTCACGACGCGGCGCTCGACGATGACGTCGGCGGCCGCGAAGCCCGCCTCGATGTCGCCGCCGCCGAGGGACCACTCGTGGCACTTGTTCGTGCCGATCTCCGGATGGGTGAGCGCGGCGCCGTCCTCGAGCGCGGTCTCGATGTCCATGCAGACCGGCAGCGGCTCGTACTCGACGAAGACGTCCTCGGCGCCGTCGATCGCGGCGCCGCGGTCCTCGCTGAGGACGATCGCGACGGGGTCGCCGACGTGCTTGACCGTCCCGCGGGCGAGCGGCCAGTGCGGCGGGTTCTGCACGTCGACGCCGGGCGGCACCCAGGCCATCGGCAGCGGGCCGAGCAGGTCGGCCATGTCCTCACCGGTGTAGACGGCGACGACGTCGTCACGCTCGAGGGCCGCCGACGTGTCGATCGAGACGATCTTCGCGTGGGCCTCCGGCGAGCGGACGATCGCCGCGTGCAGCTGCCCGGTGATGTTCAGGTCGTCGGTGTACGACGCGCGGCCGGTGATGAGCCGCGGGTCCTCCTTGCGGCGCAGCGACTGCCCGCGGTGCGGGGCGGCGGCGGCGCGATCGTCGATGGCGGTCATGCCCCCACCTGCGTCACGTTGAGCTTGCCCGCGGCGTCGAGCACGGACTTCACGATGTTGTGGTAGCCGGTGCAGCGGCAGAGGTTGCCCTCGAGGCCGTGGCGGACCTCGTCCTCGCTCGGGTCCGGATTGCGCTGCAGCAGGTCGGCGGCGGCCATGATCATGCCCGGCGTGCAGTACCCGCACTGCAGGCCGTGGTTGTTCCAGAACGCCTCCTGGAGCGGGTGCAGGTTGCCCTCCTGACCGAGGCCCTCGATCGTCGTGATCTCGGCGCCGTCGACCTGGACGGCGAGCACCGTGCAGCTCTTGCAGGACTGCCCGTCGACGTGGACGGTGCAGGCGCCGCAGTTGCTCGTGTCGCAGCCGACGTGGGTGCCGGTCAGCCCCAGCTGGTCGCGGAGGAGGTGAACGAGCAGCTGGCGCGGCTCGACCTGGACGTTTCGTGCTTGACCGTTGACGGTCACCTGCACCGGGACAGTCGTGCTCACGGATGTGCTCCTCGGGTATGTGACGGGCTCTGCGGCCGACCCTACGGACGCGCTGAACACCGCGTCAAGGTGCCTTGGCACAACGGTCGTCCGGCGTACCGCGGCGGCGCGCCAGGCTCGCTCAGGCGGGCGCCTCGAGACCCTCGGTGAGGACGTCCACGCGCTCGCGCAGCTCGCGCACGTCCCCGACGAGCTCGGCCTCCCCGGAGGCCTGGGAGCTCACCGCGAGCCCGACGAGCCGGGCGTGGACGGTGCGCAGCGAGGCGTTGACCTGCTCCATCTCGCCATGGGCCGAGCGCAGCATCCCGTCCAGGCGCCCGAGCTCCGTGTCCTGCCCGCGCAGCGCCGCTGCCGTCGCGTCGTCCCCGCCGCGCTGCAGCTGCGCGATCCGCGCGCGCAGCGCGGCGCGGTCCTGCGTGACGAGATACGCGTGCAGCCGCTGCGCCCGGCTCGCGGCCCCCTCGAGCGCGGTGACGAGCTCGGCGACCTCGTCGCGGACGTCGGCGAACGAGAGGTCGGACTCCGTGATCGTCCTCACGATGACGGCCTGCTCGGCGCGGGCCGCGTCGAGCTGGGCCCGGATCTCGGGGGCGAGCGTGCCCGCGTCGACGTTCCCGGGGCCGACCGTGCCCTGGCGGCGCCCGTAGGCGGCGTCGCCGACCCGCTCGGCCTCGGCCTCGTCGAAGAACGTGAGCGCCGCGAGCCCGGCGTAGACGATGAGCGCGATGACGAGCAGCCAGGGCGCGCCGAGGACGATCGCGGCGACCGCGACGGCGGCGCTCACCGTCAGCGTGACCGGCCTGGAGAGCGCGTGCACGGCGAGCGCGCGCTGCAGCTCGCTGCGGGTCGGCGGCCGGCGGTCGGGCGGGCGGGGCACGCCCGGAGCGTACCCCGGGCCCGCCGGGCTCCGGCCGCTAAAGCTCGAGGGTGCCGAGCACGATGCGCTCGGCGACGTCGGCGGCCTCGCGGACGAGCGCATCGACCTCGGCGCGGTCCTGCTGCCACCGGCCGAGCACGTAGCCCGCGACGATCTCCGGGTCGGTGCTGTCCGGCCGCCCGACGCCGATCCGGACCCGGGCGAAGTCGGGCGACCCGAGCCCGGCCTTCAGCGACTTCAGGCCGTTGTGCCCGGCGAGGCCGCCGCCGAGGCGCCAGCGGATGTCGCCGAACTTCAGGTCGATCTCGTCGTGGAGGACGAGGACGCGCTCGAGCGGCAGCTTCAGGGCGCCGCGCGCCGGCCCGGCCGAACGCCCGGAGTCGTTCATGAACGTCTGCGGGGCGAGGACGGCTACGCGCGGGCCGGCGGGCACGACGCCGGGCGGCGTCGTGCGGCCCTCGGTGAAGCGGCCGGCGTACTTGTCCTTCGCCTTCGGCAGGTCCCAGCGGCGCGCGAGCTCCGCGAGGACCTGGAAGCCGACGTTGTGCGGCGTGCCGTCGTACTGGGCCCCGGGGTTGCCGAGGCCCACGACGAGCCAGTCGGCGGGCGGTGAGGAGCGGCCGAAGGCCATGGGGGTCAGCCGCTCCGCGGGGTGAGGCGGGGGCGCGCCGGTGCGGGCACCGGCGCGGCGGGGCTACTCGCCGGCGCTGTCGCCCGCGTCGTCGCCGGACGCGTCGTCGTCGCCCTCGGAGGCCTCGGCCCCGGCGCCGTCCTCGCCCACGAGCTCGGTCTCGGTCTCGATCTCGTCGCCCTCCTCGGCCTCCGCGTCGATCGTCGGCGGGGTGACCGTGACGAGCACGACGTCCTCGGTCTCGTCGAGCAGCGTGACGCCCTCGGGCATCTCGAGCAGCTCGAGGCCGAGCGTGTCGCCGACCTCGACGCCGGAGACGTCGAACGAGATCGTCTCGGGGATCGCGCTCGGCAGCGCCTCGACGTTCACCTCGCGGGTGATCTGGGAGATGATGCCGCCGTCGCGGACGCCGGGCGAGTCCTCGCCGCCGACGATCTCGACCGTGACGATCGCGGCGATCGGCTGGTTGAGGTCGACGCGCAGGAGGTCGATGTGGATGATCTCGCCGCGGACGGGGTGACGCTGGGTGTCCTTGAGGACGGCGGAGGTCTTCTCGCCGCCGAGCTCGAGGGACAGCACGGCGCCGGAGCCGGCGAGCGCGTGCCGCAGCTCGCGGGCGTCGACCGCGAAGGAGACGGGATCCTGCCCGCGGCCGTAGAGGACGCCGGGCACCTGCCCCTCACGACGGAGACGGCGCGTCGAGCGCGAGGAGCCGGTCTCGCGAGCGGAGACCTTGATGGTGGTGGAGTCGTTCTTCTGGGCCATGAGCGACCGGCCATGCTAGCGGAGGAGGCCCCTCCGGGGTCGTCACGTCACCCCGGCGGAGGCCCCGTTCTACGCCCCCGCGTGGCGCGCGCGGGCGCGCAGCTGCTGCGTCGCCTTGAAGATCCGCTGGACGTCGTACCAGGCCGGCTTCTTCACCCCGGCGAAGGAGATGAGGCCCTTCTGGTGGATCGGCGGGTTCGGGCGCGGGTTGCCGCCCTGCCAGCCCGGCCGGACCCGGAACTCCTCCAGGGCCCAGTAGATCGCACCCGAGAGCCACGGCTTCGTCGCGTAGACGCCGAAGTGGTAGTTCACGAAGTCCTGCTGGTAGGCGTACGTCCCCTTCTCCTCGACCGGGCCGTCGCGGTTGGCCTCCGCCCCCGTCTCGGTGATGACGAGGCCCTTGTTCGGGTAGCAGGCGTGGACGGAGTCGAGGTAGCTCGACAGCGCGGTGCGGTCGGCGACCTGGCCGTTGGGGCCCGGGTACCAGCCGAAGTACTCGTTGATGCCGAGGACGTCGAGCGGGCCGTACTCGTCCTGGCAGCCGGCGGCCGGGTAGCCGGCGACCGCGAGGCCGACCGGGCGCGAGGGGTCGAGCGTGTGCGCGGTCCTCACCGCCTGGGAGATGTAGGAGCCCTGCACCGCGCCCGGGCGCGAGCTGAGCTCGTTGCCGATCGACCACACGACGATGGACGGGTGGTTGCCGTTCGTGTGGATGTTCTCGGCGAGCTCGTTCGCCGCGAGCTGGCGGACGATCTTCTTCTTCAGCTCGTCGGTCTTCACCGAGTAGACCGGGATCTCCGACCAGTCGAGGATGCCGTAGCGGTCGAACTGCTCGAGCGTGTACGGGTGCAGCGGGTAGTGGCTGCGGACCATCGTCGCGCCGAGGTCGCGGATCTCGGCGACCTCGCGGTCCCGGATGGCGTTCGTGATCGCGAAGCCGAGCTTCGGGTCGTCCTCGTGCATGCCGACGCCGCGGAAGTTCAGCTGGCGGCCGTTGAGCATCAGGTGCCCGTCGACGACCTTGATCGAGCGGATGCCGGACTTCAGGTGGTAGGTCTGGAGCGTCTTCGCCCGGCCGGCCCCCTGGGGACGGGCGGCGGCGTCGAGCTCGACGTCGTAGAGGTTCGGTGACCCCGGGGCCCAGAGCTTCGGGGAGCCGACCTTGATCGTCTCGCCGACCGTGCGGAAGGCCCCGGCCGGGACGACGGTCGTCCCGAGGTCGAGCTTCTTGTCCCCGAAGTGGCCGGTGACGCGGGCGCGCACCGAGCCGGGCCCGGCGTTGCGGACCGTCGCGCGGACGAGGACGCTGGCGGTGCACGTCGCGCACGGCAGGTCCGGGCGGACGACGACGGTCGAGAAGTCGAGCCGGTCGACCTTGCGCAGGTAGACCTCACGCAGCAGGCCGCCGTAGTTCCACCAGCCGCCGGTCGGCGCTCCGGCGATCGACAGGCCGGCGGGCGGGAAGTCGTAGGCGAAGCGATGGTTCTCGACGCGGATGACGAGCCGGTTCGTGCCGTTGCGCTTGAGGACCGACGCCGGCAGGCGCACCTCGAACGGCAGGTAGGCACCCCGGTTGGAGCCGATCGGGCGCCCGTTGAGCCACACGCGCGAGCGGTAGTTCACCGACTCGAAGCGGACGACCCACGAGAGGTTCTTGTCGCCGCTCGGCAGGCGGAAGTCCTTGCGGTACCAGCCGACCGAGCCCTGGAAGGAGGCGAGCGACTCGTCGGTCGCGTTCCAGGCGTTCGGCACCTTCACGCCGGTCCACCCCGCGGTCGACGTCTGCTGCTGGAAGTGCTGGCTCAGCCCGACCTCCTGCTGGTCCAGGCGGAACAGCCACGGGCCGTTCATGAGGATCCGGCCGGACGGGCCGTCCTGGTAGAGCGGCTTGCCGTTCGGGACGTCGGACGCGGCGGACGCGGCCGACGGGAGCAGCGCGAAGGCGGCGAGCGTCAGGAGCAGCGCGGCGAGGAGGCCCCGGCGGCGTGGCAGATCGGGGGTCGGCACGGGCGGCGGGGTATCGGTCATGGGATGCGGGGGTGGCAACACGGGCTTCGGCGCCGGGTTGCGGCGGCCTGCGCCGGGGGCGGCGCGACGGTCAGGGTCAGCACGAGTCCTCGTCGCCGATGCGCGGGCCGATCCGGCGCAGCTGCACCCGCGCGCCGTGGACGAGGCTCCAGCTCTTGTGCACCGTGATGCACTGGACCGCCGTCCGGGACGGGTGGTCGATGTCGGTCCACGCGACGCGCGAGGTGCCGGTGCTCGAGGTGAGCGTGTAGGCGCTCCCCGACTCGAGGAGGAGGATCTTCACGCGCCCGGAGACGCGGAGCTTCGCGGCGTTCGCGCGGACCTGTGCCGCGCAGGCGGGGTCCGCCGCGCAGCCGTGGAGCTGGGCGAGCATGCCGGGCACGTCACCGCGCCCCTGGTCCCGCAGGAGCTTGACGACGTCCGCCCGCTCCGCACCGGGCGCGCTGAGGAAGCGCGCGAGCTCAACGGAGATCACGAGGAAGAGGACGACGGCGGGGACGATCCAGACGCGGCGGGGCAACGCCGGGCAGGCTATAGGTCGGCCCCTCCGGCGGGCGCCGGGCCCTCGGGCGCGGACCGGCGGCCGCCGCTACGCGACGTCCCCGTTGAGCTCAAGGAAGCGGGCGACGCTCGCCTCCTGGTGCTCGAGCTGCTCGGCGAGCCGGTGCGCGTGCTCGGCCGCGCGGCGCTGGAAGTCCTCCAGGCAGCGCTCGGGGTCGTCCGGCAGCGGGTAGATGTGCGCGACGTCCTGCTGGGCGCAGGCGATGCCGAGCGGCGGGCGGCCCTCGGCGAGCGTCCGCGCGCCGCAGACGGGGACGACGGTGAGCCGCCGCTCGGGCGCGACGAGCGCGACGGGCATGAGCCGGTGGGCGGGCAGCGCGAGGCCGAGCTCGACGGAGCGGTCGACGCCCACGGCGCCGTCCTCGAGCTCGGCGAGCGCCTGGCGCCAGATCGCGAGGACGGTGTCGGCGGCGAGCAGCGCCTCGCGGAGGGCGCGGGCCTGCGCCGCGTAGAGCTCCTCCGCCTCGGCGCGGGTCGCCGCGTTGTGGAGGTCGAGGTCGCAGGGGACCCGCAGCAGCGCCTGCGCCGTCACGGCGTCCCCTGCCCCGTAGCCGCCGCCGGCGACGAAGGTCTGGATCGAGCCGAGGTCGCGGCGCCCGTGGAAGATGACCGTCAGCGCCTCGCCGACCGCGAGCCCGTCGACGCGCAGGGCGACGGCGGCACCCGACTCCGGGTCCAGGAGCGCACGGCGCAGCAGGTCCTCGGCGTCGCCTCCCTCGGCGTCCCCGGTGTGGTCCTGACTCGCGTCGTCCATCGCGTTCTCCCTGCGTCGGCGTGTCGTGTGATGGTCGTGGTGGTCCGTCCCCATGGTTATCGACCGCGCGGCGGAACCGCAAGACCCGGCGGTGGACGAGTGGGCGAACGCGCCCCGGGTAAGGTGCCCGCCATGGCGAAACTGCTCTACAAGCCCTTCGGCATCGTGCTGGCCCTCGTCACGGGGAAGCTCGCGGCGGCGCTGTTCGACGCGGTGTGGCCGAAGCTCGACCGCGCGGGCGACGGCTCGGTCCCCGCGCCGACCGAGAAGAACGCCAGCGCGGGCCGCGCGGTCGCCGCGACCGCCGTGCAGGCCGCCACGTACGCCGGGACGAAGACCGCCGTGGACCGCTTCGGCGTGCGGCTCTTCTACCACCTCACCGGCCTGTGGGCGGGCGATCCGAGTGCCGCCGAGCTCGAGCAGAAGGCCGCGAAGAAGGCGGCCAAGAAGGCGGAGAAGGACGCGCGGAAGGGGTAGCTACCCCGGCAGGTCCTCGCGGCCGTCGCGGCCCTCGGTGACCCGCGCGAAGGCCTGCTCCGCCGGCATCGCCGCGCCGAGGTGCTCCCCCTGGCCGGCGTCCACGCCGATGCTGCGCAGGGTCTCGAGCGCCGCCTGGTCGGGGACGAACTTCCCGACGGTCCGTGCGCCGGCGCCGACTGCGAGGTCGACCATCGCGCCGATGACGAGCTGGTCGCCGTGCTCGTCGGCGCAGTGGCGGACGAAGCCCCCGTCGATCTTCAGCACGTCGAACGGCAGGTGCTTGAGGTAGAAGAAGCTGCCGAAGCCGCCGCCGAAGTCGTCCAGCGCGAGCGGGCAGCCGAGGTGCTCGAGGTCGCGCGCGAGCTCCTGGACGAGCGGCAGGTGGGCGGCCGCGTCGTGCTCGCCGAGGAGGATCGTCAGGCGCCGCGGGTCGACCATGTGCGCGGTGAGCTGGTCGGCGAGCAGGTCGATGAGCTCCTCCCCCAGCGAGTGCACCGAGAGCTTCACGCCCGCCGTCGGGCCGTCGGGGTGCGCGGCGAGGAGGGCGACGGCGCGGGCGACGGTCCAGCGGTCGAGCTCCCGGACGAGCTCGTGGTGGTGGTCGGCCGGGAGGAAGCTCGCCGGGGCCTGCAGGTCGCCGTCGCGCGTGCGCAGGCGCAGCACGAGCTCGAACTGGACCGTCACGCCGCTCTCGAGGTCGACGACCGGCTCGGCGTAGAGGACCATGCGGTCCTCGTCGAGCGCCTCGCGGATCTGGTTCGCGAGGTCCGCGGTCGGCCGGATGCGCCGCGGCCGGGCGATCGGGTCGAGCGACTGCTGGACGCGGCCGCGGCCGGCCTGCTTCGCGTCGTACATCGCGAGGTCCGCGTCCATGAGGAGGTCGTCACCGCGGATCTCGGGCCGGTCGACGAGCGCGACGCCGACGCTCGCGGTGAGGACGCCGTGCTCGCCGTCGACCTCGACGGTGCCGACCGCGTCGACGAGCGCGCTGCCGACGTTGAGGGCGTCCTGGAGCTCGGCGTGCGGGAGGAGCACCGCGAACCCGTCCCCGCCGAAGCGGGCGATGAGGTCGGAGTCGCGTAGCCGCCGGCGCAGCGCCCGCGCGACGTCGGCGATCGCCTCGTCGCCGCGGCCCCGCCCGATGCGGGCGTTCAGCGCGTCGAAGCCGTCGAGGTTCAGGACGAGGACGGCGCCGCCGACGCCGTAGCGGCGCACGCGGGTGAGGTGCTCCCGCAGCGACCGCTCGAAGGCGCGGCGGTTGAGCAGACCGGTGAGGAGGTCGTGGTCGGCGAGGAACTGCAGCTGCGTCTCCGCGCGGCGCCGCTCGGAGACGTCCTGCATCTGGACGAGGTAGTGCTTCGCCTCGCCCTCGCCGCCGAGGACGAGCGCCGTCGACACGAGCGTCCACACGACGTGCCCCGACGGCTGCACGACCCGCAGCTCCGCGTCGTGGTCGCGCAGGTCCCCGTCGAGCAGCGCCTCGCGCGCCTGCCGATGCGTGTCGGCGTCGGCCTGGTGCAGCAGCGCGTCGAACGTCATGCCCCGCAGCGTCGGCGCGTCCTCCCCCGTGAGCGTCGCAAGCGCCCGGTTGGCCTGGAGGACCTGTCCGTCGAGCGCGACGACCGCCATGCCCATCGGGGCCTCGTCGAACGCGCTGCGGAACCGGTTCTCGGCCTCGCGCAGCCGCAGCTCGGTCTCGCGGCGGATCGTGACGTCGCGGCTGGAGCCCTGGATCTGGACGAACTCGCCGGTGAGGTCGTGGCGGACGGCGCGCATGCGCGTCTCGACCCACAGCCAGTGACCGTCGCGGTGCTGGACGCGGTGGGTGATGCTCAGGACCGTCGGGTTGGCGGCGAGCTCATCCAGCACGGCCCGTGTGCGCTCGCGATCGTCGGGATGGACGACGTCCTCGGTGGTCAGGCCGATCAGCGTCGATGGCCGGCGTCCCAGCAGCGTGCCGGCCGCCGGCGAGACGTAGGTGAACCGGTGTCGCGGGTCGCCGAGCCAGAGGACATCTGTCGCGCTCTCCTCGAGGAAGGTCGAACGACGGCGAGCCTGGGCGGCGGCCGACGCGGCGGCATCGCGCTCCTCCAGGCCGCTGACCGCCAGGGCGATGGCCGTACGCTCGCGATGGACCAGGAGGCCGACTCCCAGCATGAGCAGCATGGTCAGTGAGAGGCCGACGCCGAACGCGGCGATGACCCCGGCCCGGTCGGCGCGGATCGGCGCGATGGTCACGGTCCAGTCGCGGCCCGCCACGTGCACCAACGAGCGTTGTTCGCCGTCGGGCACGCGCACCGGGCTGCCGTCGAAGCTCCGGCGGCCGTCGCTGAGCTGCGCGTCGACGCCGCCGGGCAGCGCGCCCTCGACGATCCGGGCGAGGGCCTTCGTGTCGAGCACCGCGGCGACGCGCAGGAGCGACTGCCGCCCGGTGAGGCGACGGACCGGGAGATACAGCGCGATGACGGACGACCTGCCGCGCAGGGCCGGGGTCGGCGGTGAGGCGACGACGACCCCTGCGCGCACCGCCCGCCGCAGTGACGGCGCGCGGTCCGGCTCGGCGCCGACGTCGACGTACGTGCCCGGCGGCGAGAGGGCGGGCAGCCGGAACGTCCGCGACGTCATCACAACCGTGTAGCGCTGGTGCGGCGTCTGCCGGTGCGTCCCGCCGCCGGGCTTGACGATCGGGCCGTAGTGGCGCTCGAAGGCGCGGCGCCGGCTCTGCGGGACCTCGCGGAGCACCGCGACGAGCGACACGACCCCGCCGCGGAGGATCTTGCGGGCGGCGAGGGTGAGCTCCGCGTCCGGGATGGCTCCGCTGGCCGAGTAGAGCGTCGCGAGTCCGTCGAGCGCGCTGAGCACCGGGGTGGTGGCGGCCCGGGTGGCCTCGGCGGCGAGCCGCAGGTCGGCCCGCTGCGTGTCGCGCGCCTTGACGCGCGCATGGTGGGCGACCGAGAAGGTCGTGATGACCGTCAGGCCGAGGGCGAGCGCGCCGACGAACCACGTCAGCGAGGCCGGGGCGCGCCGGATCGCGCCGCGCATCGGGTCGAGGATCGCGACGCACGCCGCGAGCACCCCGAGGGCGGCCAGCGGCGACAGGGCGTAGCGGGGCTCGACGGCGAAGAAGCCCTCCCAGCCGAACACGAGCCCGACGACCCCGGCGAGCGCGACGAGGCCGGCGACGGCGGCGGCGATCTCCGCCGGCAGCCGTCCCCACGGCACGGTCCGCATGACGACGGCGAGTCCGAGGAGGAGGAACATGACCGCCGCCTGGGGCGAGGGCCGGCCGGACATGTGAGCGTCCGCGAGGGCGCCGGCGGCGATGCGGTCCTCGAGGGCCCAGTCGTTGCCGCTGATCGTCGCGATGAGCGCGGTCCCCATCGCGAGGGCGGTCGCGGCGCCGAGCACGACGGCCAGCGGGCGCGCGAGGCGCGCCTGCCCCGCCCAGTAGCCGGCGACGATCGCGAGGATCGTGAGCGCGGTCGCCGGCGGGAGCGGCCGGCCGCCGAGCCCGAGCCGCGCGATCCCGGTGGACCCCTGTCCCCAGCCGGCGAGGACGAGCATCGCCGCGGCGGCGGCGGCGAGCGTGACGCCGAGGACGATGCGCGAGCGGTGCGGGAACGACTCCCCGCTGTCGTACGGGTCGCGGCCGTACGGGACCGGTGGCCGGTGGAACGGGTCCTCGCTCGCGTCCACCCGGTGTGCCTCTACGTGCCCTTCCGGATGACGAACCCGCGGCCGGCGAGCGTCTCGAGGGCATCCTCGAAGCCCGCGTAGTCGCGGGCGAGCAGGAGGTCGAGGGGGCGCCCGGACGGGCCCGAGGTCCGCAGCCAGCGGCGCAACGCGTCGGCGTGGGTGCGCTCGGCGGCCTCCTCGGTGAGCGTCAGGAGCAGCGGCAGCTGCGGCTTGTCGTCGAGGTCGCCGGCGACGATCGACAGCGGGTCCGCCCCGAGGGCGCGGCAGAGCTCGTCCTCGGTGAGGCCGAGGCGCTGCATGAGCACGGCGGCGGCGGTGGCGGTCATCGCACCGGCAAGTGTGTCACCCGCCGCGCTTGCGGCGAAGGGCGGCCCAGCCGTTGTCGAGGAGCATGCGCGTCGCGGTCACCGGGAGGGGCTCGGAGCCCTGCGGCTCATGGCCCCCGCCGATGCGCTGGATCTGCCGGGTGTGGAAGTAGAGCTCGAGCGCGGCGTCGAGCTGCTTCGACGACAGGCGCCGGGAGGTCATGACCGGCGCCGCGCCGCCGCCGGTCACCGTCGTCGGGACGGCGGCGTCGAGCGCGAACGGCCGGGCGAGCCCGACGAGGTCGGTGGCGCCGGAGGTGATCGCCTCGCGCATCGCGCCGGGTGTGCGGAAGCCGCCGGTGACCATGAGCGGCACCGACGTGACGCCGCGGACCTTCTCGGCGTAGTCGAGGAAGTAGGCCTCGCGCTGCTTCGTCGACTCCGCGCGGGTGTCGCCGGTCGCCATCGCGGGCGACTCGTAGGTACCGCCGCTCACCTCGAGGAGGTCGAGGCCCTCGGCGGCGAGGGCGGCGACGACGGCCATCGACTCCTCCTCGCTGAAGCCGCCGCGCTGGAAGTCCGCGGAGTTCAGCTTGATCCCGACGGGGTAGTCGCCGCCGACGCGCGCGCGGATGGCGCGCAGCACCTCGAGGACGAACCGCATGCGGCGCTCGGCGTCGCCGCCCCACTCGTCGGTGCGGACGTTGGCGCGGGGCGAGAGGAACTGGCTCACGAGGTAGCCGTGCGCGCCGTGGATCTGGACGCCGTGGAAGCCGGCCTCCTGGACGACGCCCGCGGCGACGGCGAAGCGCCCGACGACGGCGCGGATCTCGTCGCCGGTGAGCTCCTTGGGCGTCGGCGCGCCGGGCACCTTCGGGCGGATCGGGGAGGGCGCGACGGGGTGGGTGCCGGCGATGCGGAGCGCCTGACGGCCCGGGTGATTCAGCTGGACCCACGTCGGGGTGCCGCCGGCCTGGGCGGCCTGCGCCCACGCGCGGAGCTGCTCGAGATGGCGGTCATCGTCGACGACGACGTTCTTCGGCTCCCCCAGGTGTCCGCGGTCGACCATGACGTTGCCGGTGATGAGCAGTCCGCCGCCGCCCGTGCCCCAGCGGGCGTAGAGGCGCGTGAGCTCGGCGGTCGGAGCGTTGACACGGTCGCCGAGCTGCTCGCTCATGGCGGACTTCGCGATCCGGCCCGGAAGGACCGCACCGCACGGCAGGGCGAGGGGACGCGTGAGGACGTCCACGGCCTCGTCGACAGTCGGTTGCATGCGGCAACCCTAGCGTGCGTGTGCGTGCGTTCGGCCGTCGGTGGGAAGCGGGCGATCGCCCCTTGCGCCAACTCCCGGCCGTGCTGATTCCGCCAGCGGCCCCCTGGGCCGCACCGCCACGTCAGAACAGCTGATTCTCGCCGCCGAAGACCTCGCTCACCGAGTCGTCGGTGAAGATCCGGCGGATCGAGTCGGTGAGGAGCTCGGCGCAGCTGAGGACGCGGATGTTGTCCGGGGCGCCGCGACGGAGCGGGATCGTGTCGGTGACGACGATCTGCTCGAACGGCGAGGCGGCGAGGTTCTCGAACGCCTTGCCCGAGAGGACCGGGTGGGTGGCGGCCGCGAAGACGCGGGCGGCGCCCTCATCCTTCACGGTCTGCCCGGCGGCCTTCAGCGTGCCGGCGGTGTCGATCATGTCGTCGACGATGAGCGCCGTCTTGCCCCGCACGTCGCCGATGATGTAGCCGATCTCGGCGACCTGCTGCGCCGGGCGCTCCTTGTCGAGGATCGCGAGCTCGGCGCCGAGCTTGGACGCGAACTTCTTGTTGAGCTTCACGCGGCCGGCGTCCGGCGCGACGACGACGAGGTCCTGCAGCTGCAGGTCGTGGAAGTACTGCGTCAGCATCATCATCGCCGTCATGTGGTCCACCGGCTTCTGGAAGAAGCCCTGGACCTGGCCGGCGTGGAGGTCCATCGTGAGGACGCGGTCGGCGCCGGCGGCCTCGAGCATGCGGGCGACCATGCGGGCGGAGATCGGCTCGCGCGGGGCCGACTTCTTGTCCTGGCGGCTGTAGCCGAACCACGGGCACACGGCGATGACCCGGTGGGCGGAGGCGCCGACGGCCGCGTCGATCATGAGCAGGAGCTCCATGAGCGCGTCGTTCGCGCTGACGCCCGTGTCCGGGTTGCCGCACGTCGGCTGGATGATGAAGACGTCCGCGCCGCGGATCGACTCGTCGTAGCGGCAGTAGACCTCGCCGTTGGAGAAGGTCTTGAGCGTCACGGGACCGAGGTCCACGCCGAGCTTCTCCGCGATGCGGCGGGCCAGCTCGGGGTTCGCACGCCCCGAGAACAGCATCAGCCGCTTGTCGTAATCGATCGGGAGACTCGTCGCGCCGCGCACAGCGGGCGAGATACTACGGACAGAGTCCGACGCGTAGGTCATGGGTGAAGGGGCCCGTGGGTCGCGTGTGAGCGTGGTGTCACGTGTGAGCGTGAGGGGTCACGCGCCGTTCCCGTCCTGGGTGTCCGGCGCGTGCTGCCGGTCAGCATAGTCCTCGAGGTTCGTCTGGCGCGCCCTCGCGATGCCGAGGGCTCCCGCGGCGACGTCCTTCGTGATGACCGAGCCGGCCCCGGTGACGGCGCGATCGCCGACGGTGACGGGAGCCACGAAGGTCACGTCGACGCCCGAGCGGACGTCCCGGCCGATCGTCGTGCGGTGCTTGTGGCGCCCGTCGTAGTTCGCGGTGATCGTCGCCGCGCCGAGGTTCGTCCCCTCCCCCACGTCGGCGTCCCCGATGTACGACAGGTGCGGGACCTTGGCGCCCGCGCCGATGTCCGAGTTCTTGATCTCGACGAACGTCCCCGCCTTCGCGCGCTCGCGCAGCACGGTGCCCGGGCGCAGGTAGGCGTAGGGCCCGATCGTCACGTCGTCGTGGGCGGTCGCCTCGACGCCGAACGCGTGGCGGATCGTCACGTTGTCGCGCAGCGTGCAGTCGGTGAGCGTCACCTGCGGGCCGACGCGGCAGCCGGCGCCGATGTGGGTCGCGCCGCGGAGGACCGTCCCCGGCTCGAGGAGCGTGTCCTGCCCGATCGTGACCGTCACGTCGACGTCGGTCGTCCCCGGGTCGATGACCGTGACGCCCGCGCGCATGTGCGCCTCGAGGATCCGCGCGCGGGCCGCGGCCGTCACCTGCGCGAGCTGGACGCGATCGTTGATCCCGGCCGTCATCGCCGGGTCGTCGATGACGTGCGCCGCGACCGCCAGTCCGTCGGCGCGCAGCAGCGGCAGCGTGTCGGGGAGGTACCGCTCGTGCTGCGCGTTGTCGGTGCCGACCCGCGGCAGGACGCTCCTGAGGGCGGCGGCGTCGAAGCAGAAGATGCCGGTGTTCACCTCGCGGATCTGCAGCTGCTCGGGGGTCGCGTCCCCGTCGGCCTTCGTCTCGACGACCGCCTCGACGCTGCCGTCGGCGGCCCGCACGACCCGGCCGTAGCCGGTCGCGTCGTCGAGGATCGCGGTGACCATCGTCGCCGCCGCGCCGCCGGCCGCGTGGGCGTCGACGAGCGCCCGGATCGCCTCGGCGGTGATGAGCGGCACGTCACCGCTGAGGATGACCACCGGTCCGGAGTCCGGCAGCGCCCCGGTGGCCGCGGCGACCGCGCCGCCGGTGCCGTCCTGGATCGGCTGCACGACGTGCGCGACGCCCTCCGGCAGGTGCGCCTCGAGGCTCCCGTCGGGCGAGCCCACGACGACGATCGTCGCCGCCCCCGCCGTCCGCGCGGCGAGCACCGGCCAGTGCACCATCGGGCGCCCGCAGATCTCGTGCAGGACCTTCGGGGTCTTCGACCGCATCCGGGTGCCCTGCCCGGCGGCCATGACGACGGCGCTGAAGCTCACGGCGCTGATGCTACGCAGGGCCGGACTTCGACAGGCTGTCCGGCGCGGTCTCGCGCTCGTACATGCGCATCCACTTCCGGACGGCGTTGTCGGACACGCCGTACCGCCGGCCCGTCGCCGCCCAGCCCTCGGCGTTGATCTCGGCGCGAAGCTGCTCGTAGGGAGGGCGCTCGACGCGGCGGGCGTCCGGACGGGGTGCGCGAGGCCCACGCCGAGCGCGCCCGGCACACTCGCGCGAGCAGTAGCGCTGCGTCGCCGGTGACGTGATGAGCGCCCCGCAGCCCTGGCAGGGCCGCGCGGGCGCCCGGGCGTTGCGCCCGCAGTGGGTGTCGAGCGTGGCGGCGCAGTTGGGACAGACGGTCCGCAGGTTCTCGAGGCGATTGTCGTCGGGGACGCCGTTGATGTGATCGAGGATCAGCGCCATCTCCGCCCCACGCCAGTTCTCGTCCTGACCGCAGAGCTCGCAGCGCCGCTCCTTGTACCCCTCGTCGTATAGCCGCCGCTTCAGCGCGCCCCGGCTGAACGCACGCCCGGTCGTCAGGATCTCCGCCAGCGGGACGCGCCCGGCGCGAGACCGCCGCCGCATTGTCGCGTACGGGTCGAAATGGCTGACGTCGAGCCCCCAGATCGCGACGTACTTCTGGAGGACCTTGAAGCTGTTCCCGGTCGAGGATCTCCCCATCCGGCGGAGCGCTTCGGCGTAGCTGCGCGAGGCGGCGACGGCAGTCCGGGCCTCGTCCTCGGAGTATCTCGGCGACACGAACACATGTTCGCATCCGGCCCGGACGGAACCTGGCGACCTCGAACTCGAAGCTCAAGTGTTGCCAGTTGGGGAGCCAGGGTTCGAACCTGGACGAAGAGAGTCAAAGTCTCCCATGCTGCCGTTACATCACTCCCCAGCGGCGCGGCGCCGGCGCGGCGCGCGCCCCCGTGAAGCGTACCCCGACTCGCAACGGACGCCCCTCGCTAGCATCGCCCCACCCCCACGCAAGGAGCAACTCGATGAAGCAGTTCAGCTGTGGCGCCGTCGTCCCCGGGTGCACCGCGACGTTCTCGGCGGAGACGGAGGACGAGCTCCTCGGCCAGGTCGCCGCGCACGCGAAGGCCGACCACGGGATGGAGACCGTCCCGGACGAGGTCGTCGAGCAGGTCAAGCAGAAGATCGTGACCGTCTGAACGACGGGTCGTGCCCCGCGCCCGCGCCCGCGACGCGCGGGCGCCGGGGCGGCCTCACGCGGCCCCGGCTACGTCGCGAGGACCGCGACGATGCGGGCGATCGGGACGACGCCGAGGTACGCCCCGCGCTGATCGACGATCGCGATCGGGTCGAAGCGGGTCCCGAGGGGGCGGGCCATCGCGCGGCGGGCCGCGTCGGTCACGGGCATGACGCCCACGAGGCACAGGGGCGCCCGGGGCGCGGTCCCGCGGTCGTGGGCGGGGCGGTCGACCACGCCGACCGGTCGCCCGTCGGGCGCGAGAACGACGGCGTGCTCCGCGTGCGGCTCGGCGGCGAACGCCGTCGTGACCGCGTCGGGGCCGGCCTGGACCGGGACGACGAGCGCCGTCTCCTTCAGGCCGCTGAGGCGCTCGGTGTTCACGCCGCTGAGCGTGCGCCGGCGCATCCGCCGCGCGACCTCGCGGTCGAGCTCCCCCATCGCGGCGACCGGCCGGCCGAGCGCGAAGCCCTGCCCGAGCGGGACGCCGAGGCGGACGAGCGCGTCGAGCTGCTCTGGCGTCTCGATGCCCTCGGCGACGACCCAGGCGTCGAGCTTCGCCGCGAAGGCCCCGAGCGTGCGGATGATCTCCGCGCAAGCCTCGTCGTGCTCGATCCCGGCGATGACGGCGCCGTCGACCTTCACGAAGTGCGGGCGCAGCGCGGCGACGCGGTCGAGGCTGCGGGACTCCGTGCCGGCGTCGTCGACGGCGACCATCGCGCCCCGTCCGCGCAGGCCGGCGAGGACCTCCGCGACGTGCTCCTGGTCGGCGCCGTCGTCGAGGTCGACGAGCTCGACGACGAGCTGCTCGAGCGAGCGCTCGGCGGCGAGGACGGCCTGGACCTCGCGGCTCGACAGGGCCTGCGGGCTGACGTTGACCGCGATGAAGCGATCGCGGACGAGCAGCGGCCGGGTGACGAGCGCGGCCTGCAACAGCTGGGCCTCGAGGGCGCCCGCGTAGCCGAGGCGGGCGGCGGCGACGAACCAGTCCCGCGGGCCGATGCCGGCAGCCTCGGGGAATCGGGCCAGCGCCTCGTACCCGCGCACGAGCCCGCGCTGCAGGTCCACGATCGGCTGGTAGTGGACGCGGACGCACTTCGGCTCGGCGAGGATCTGCTGCAGGGCCGCGACCCACCCCTGGTCGAGCGACGCGAGGGCCGGGCCCGTCCGACGGGCATCGTCGGGCGCCTGGATGGGACTGCTGAGTGTGTCGGGCATGTCGCGGACTTCTCCTCCGCGGGGGACAGGGACACGAGAGGTATCGGTCGGACGGGTTTCTACCTAGATACCCAGAAGTGGGGATCGCAGCCCTACCGACGCGCGCGCACGTCGAGCCCCGCGGCGAGCAGGACGCCGAGCTCCAGCGGGGTGCGCGGGTCGGCGGCGACCGCGCGCGCGTCCGCCGCGGTCGTCAGCCGCCGCTCGGAGCGCAGCATGCCGACCGGCCCGCCGCGTCCGGCGACGAGCGTGAAGAAGTCCTCCCGCGGCGCCCCCGCGAGGCGCACGAGCTCCGGGTCGAGCGCCGGCATCCCGATGAGGAACGGGGTCGCGTCGTACGTCGGCGCGAGCGTCAGGCCGACCCCGTCGGCGAGGTCGCCGTGGAGGTCGTCGGCGAGCGCGGCATCGAGCCCGGGGACGTCGGGCGCGACGAGCGCGACCGCTCCCGAGTAGCCGTGCAGCGCCGCGAGCGCCGCCTCCGCGCTGTTCGCCTCGAAGGCCCCCGGCCCGTCCGCCGTCGCCGCGGCGGCCGCCCAGCGGCGCGCGCCGCGCAGCAGCTCCCGGCGCAGGGCCGCGGCCGCCACCGGCCCGAGCAGCGCCGCGAGCGTGTCCTCCGCGTCCTGCCCCCCGAGCGTGGTGAGGACGACGACGGCGACCGGCCCGACCCCGTCCGCGCCGATCGGCCTCAGTCCCACGCGAAGGCCGTCCCGTTCGGCCTCACCGCGGCCGCGTCGATCCGCGGGACGGCCGCGGTGAGCGCCTGCGCGAACGTCCCCGTCGACGCGGCGACGAGCCGCACGAGCTCGGACACCGGGGTCGGGTCCTCGGGCTTGACGCCGTTCGCGTAGTCCGTCGCGTACCCCAGCAGCGCGTACGGGATCTTCGCCTCGCCCGCGAGCACGGTCTCCGGCCCGGCGGTCTGCGAGACGCACGTCACGCCCGCCTGCCGCAGCATCCGGATCTCCGTCCGCGTGTTGAAGCGCGGCCCGTCGACGTGCCCGTAGCACCCGCCATCGCGCACCGGATGGCCGATGTCGAGCGCGCCGGCCAGCAGCGCCGCACGCAGCGGCTCGCTGAACGGGTCGTCGAAGATCCAGTGGCCGCGCCCGGGCGCGCCGGGCTCGGTGTGGAGCGTGCAGATCGACCCGTCCGGCAGCCGGTTGACGAGGAAGTGCAGGTCGTCGAAGACGACGAGCGACCCGAGCGGCAGCTCCGGGTCGCACGCGCCGCAGACGGTCACCGAGAGGATCGCGTCGACCCCGGCCTCGGCGAACGCGCTGATGTTCGCCTGGTGGGTCACCTGATGGGAGACGAGCACATGACCCTCACGGTGGCGGCTGACGTGGACGACCTCCGCGCCACCGAACCGCCCGCGGGTGACCGGGACCTCGCCGAAGCGCGTCGCGACGACGTCGGCCGCGGCGTCCTCGAACCCCGGCAGGGCGTACGTCCCCGACCCCGTGATGATCCCGATGCGCATGGGGCGCCATCGTAGTGACCGGGCCTTTCGCGCCCGTGAACGTCCGCCCCCGCGCTCGCCGGCGCGAGCCGTCAGGCGCCGCGGCGCGGGACGCGGCCGCCGGTCGAGCCCTGCTCCTTCGCCGGGCCCCCGCGGCGGGCGATGCCCAGGACGCGCATCGCCTTCAGCCCGAGCGAGAGCTTCTCCCGGCCGTCGGTGGACCCGACGTCGAGCCCGGTGAGCTCCCGGACGCGCTCGAGGCGGTAGCGGATCGTGTGGCGGTGCGTGAACAGGCGAGCCGCCGTCCCGGCGACGTTGCCGTCCGCGTCGAGGAACGCCTCGACCGTCTGCGTCAGGTCGGTCTCGTACTGCTCGTCGTAGGCGACGAGCGGCTCGACGGTCTCCGCGTAGAAGCGCTGCAGCTCGGCCGGGTCCTCGCTCATCGCGGGCAGCAGCAGCCGGTAGGCGCCCGTGTCGTCGAACGCGAGGAGCGGGTTCTCGGCGTCGCCCTCGGCGACGTTCGCGGCGAGCAGCGCCTCGCTCCCCGCGCGCGCGAGGTCGGCGGGGTCGGCCGCGACCCGGCTGCGCCCGACGGCGAAGGAGTGGCCCGGCAGCACCGCCTCGAGCTCGTGGAGGACGCCCTCCGCGGCGCGTCTGGCCTGGGCGTCGTCGACCCCCGGCAGCAGGACGGTGACCTCGGTGCCCCCGCGCTCGGCCCGCTCGACGAGCGCCGCGATGGCCCCGCTGACGACGGCCCGGGCGCCGCGCTCGGCGGCGGCGAGCATCCGAGGACGCCAGCCCTCCTCGGACGCGCGGTGCTGGTGGACGCGGGCGACGACGAAGCTCGCCCCCGCGAGCAGGTCGACGCCGAGATCGCCGGCGGCGGCGAGGATGTCGTCCCCGCCCGTGAGCTCGCGGTCCAACACGGCGCGGAGGAAGCCGGCGGCCGCCTCCTGCGAGGCGCGCTCGGGGGCGCGCACGCGCTCGACCTCGGACGCGATGAGGGTGGCGACGAGGCGCACGAGCGCCAGGCCGGGCTCGCCGCGCGTCCGCATCCGCATGAGGCCGACGAGCTCGTCGGCGACGCGGAGCTCGACCGTCTCGACGCCGCTGCCGTCCGCGGTGAGGCTCTGCTCGTCGGCCGGCGACCGCGCTGCGACGGCCAGCACCGCGCCGGAGCGGTCGACGAGCACGAGGCTCGCCTCGAGGGCACGGGAGGCCGCGCGCACGATCTCGGGGAGGCCGGCGCCGGATCCGACCGCTTCCGTCATGGCGTCCAGCGCCGAGAGATCGAGGCCGGCCGGAGGGCCGTCTGCCGGTATGGGCATCACGGGGAGTCTACGAGGCGGGACGATCCGGTCGCATCCGCCGCGGGGGAGGGCGGGCTGCCCGTTCAGCCGCTGATGCGGTCCCAGAACCAGACGATGGCGGCCCCGCCGGCGACGCCGAGCCCGACGAACGCCGCGAGGACGTACAGCGTGAGGAACGACGCGGCCGCGCGCTCCCAGGCGCGCGAGTACGACTGCCACGCGGGGACGAGGATGAGGCCGACGTAGGCGGCGAGCCCGGCCACGGCCGCGGTGACCGCGACGACGTAGGTGATCGTCTGGTTGCTCATGGGGTCGGTTCGGGATTGTGACGCAAGTAGGTGACGACGAGCGCTGCCATGGCGCTCAGCGCGAACATCGCCGCCCCGAGTCCCCACCCCGCGGCGACGTCGCTGAAGTAGTGGGCGCGCAGCTCGATGCGGGTGAGCCCGATCGCGACGGCGAGCCCGAGCGAGAGGACGAGGAGGGCGACGCGCGCCCCGAGCCCGGGAAGCGCGCGGAGCAGCACGACGGTCACCGCGACCCAGGCGACGGCGTTCGCCGCGTGCCCGGACGGGAACGAGGAGCCGGACGTCTCGACGAGCCCGCCGGCGGGACGCGGGCGGCCCTCGAGCGCCTTGAGCTGGTGCTGCCCGAGCGACGTGAGCGCCATCCCGGCGGCGAGCGCGAGCGCGTCGACGGCCTTGTGGCGGAGCGCGAGGACGACGCAGGCGAGGAGGACGACCGGCGCGACGACGGGGAACGTCCCGAGGTGCGTGATGAGCTTCGCCGCCTCGTCGAGCCCGTGGGTGCGGATGTCGTCCGCCCAGCTCAGCCCGCGCCGGTCGCCCGCGGTCAGCTCGCCCGGCGTGAGGCTCACGGCGTAGCCGACGCAGACGAACGCGCCGACGGCCGCGACGGCGAGCAGCGTCGTGAGCTCGAGCCCGAGGTCGCCCGGGGTCAGCCGGTTCCAGGCGAAGCGCGCCGGGCGCTGCAGCCGGCGCGAGAGCGGCCCGAGGACCGGGTGCGCGTCGAGCCGCCGTCGCAGCTCCTCCCGCCGCTCGTCGTCGCGCAGGCGGCGCACGACCCAGACGACGCCCGTGCCGAGGACGATGACGCCCCCGAGCGCGAGCGAGCCCTGCTTCGCGACGGCGAGGACCTGGCCGAGCGACTGCCAGAAGACGTAGCCGAGGATCGCGAACGTGCTGCCCCAGATGCCCGCGCCGAGGATGTCGTACGGCGCGAAGCGGCGCAGCGGCATCCCGCTCGACCCGGCGAGGAACGGCGCCACCGCCCGGATGAGACCGACGAACCGCCCGAGGAAGATCGCCTTGCCGCCGTGCTTCTCGAAGAACGCCTCCGTGGACGCGATCCGCGGCTCGGTGATCTGGACCTTCGGCCCGTGACGGACGAGGAAGTCGCGGCCGAGCCGCCGGCCGATGAAGAAGCTCGTCAGGTCGCCCGCGACCGCGCAGGCCCAGATGATCGCGATGAGCGCGACGATGTCGATCTCGCCCTGGCCGGCGACGACGCCGCCGACGAGGATGACCGTCTCCCCCGGGGCGAGCAGCCCGACGAACGCGCCGGTCTCGAGGAAGGCCATGACCGCGACGAGGACGTACGTCCACGGGCCGAGCGCCTGCCCGAGATCCTCGAGTGCCCGGTCGATCTTCGGCAGGTGGACGACGCCGGTGCCGTAGACGAGGCAGCCCGCCGCGACGACGAGGCCGCCGACGCGCACGGTCGGCTCGAGGTGGTCCCGCTTGCGGTACAGCGCCGCGAGGACCGCCGCGGCGATGACGAACCAGACGGGCCTCATGCCGGGCGGACGGCGGCGAGCGCGGGGTCCGTCACCGTGGCGGCGACGATCGCGTCGGGGCCGGCTCCGGCGGCGACCGCGGCCGCGGCGGCCGGGTCGCGCGTGAGGCCGAGCGTCGTGGGTCCGCTGCCCGAGACGAGCACGAGGTCCGCGCCGGCGGCCCGCAGCCGGTCGAGGTTCGCCGCGACCGGCGGGCACAGCGAGATCGCCGCGGGCTGCAGGTCGTTGACGACGAGCACGTCGGGCAGGTCGGCGGCCGCGCGGACCTGCGCCTCGAGCGCGGTGAGCGCGGCGGCGGATCGCGCGAGGCCGAGGCGGTCGAACTCGCGGTAGACGTCGGGGGTGGACAACGGGGCGGGGTGCGGCAGCACGACGACACCGTAGGCCGGGACCCTTTCGCGATCCTCAACGCGCTCGCCGGCGCCGGTCGCGAGGACGCGCCCGGGCCGGACCTGGGCGGGGACGTCGGCGCCGAGGCCCGCGGCGAGCTCGCGCAGCACGTCGTCCCCGAGCGCGGTGGCGAAGTGGGCGTCGAGTAGGCGCAGCACGGCGCCCGCGTCGGCGCTCCCGCCCGCCATGCCGGCGGCGACGGGGATCGCCTTCGCGATGCGCAGCCGGACGGGCTCCGTGACGCCGGCCCGCGCGCGGAAGGCCGCGAGCGCCGCGTCGGCGATGTTCGGGCCGGCGAAGGCGGGGCCGTCGAGGGTCGTGCGGTCGGCGTCCGCCGCCGCGACCGTCACCTCGTCGCAGAGGTCGACCGCCTGCATGACGCTCACGAGCTCGTGGCGGCCGTCGTCGCGCCCGTCGGTCCCTCCGACGAAGAGGCAGACGTTGATCTTGCCCGGGGCGCGGGTCGTGAGGGCGGGGCGGGGCGGGGCGGTCACCGCAGGGCCTCCGCGAGCGCGCGGAAGTCCTCCGGGGTGAGCCGCTCGGCGCGCACGTCGGCGGGATGCCCGAGGGCGACGAGCGCGGCGCGGGCCCGCTCGCGGACGTCGGCGTCGTAGGCCGGGTGGAGCTTCAGCGAGCCGGCGAGCGCCTTGCGACGGTGCGCGAACGCGGCCTGGACGAGCGTCCGCAGCGCCTTGTCGGCGGGCTCGACGTCCATCCGGCGGTGCAGGACGACGAGCACGCTGTCGACGCCCGGCACCGGGTGGAAGACCGACCGCGAGACCTTGTGGTGGACCTTCACGGTGCAGGAGAGCTGGGCGAGGACGCTCGGGACGCCGTAGGCCGGCGTCGCGGCCGCGGCGGCGAACCGCTCCCCCACCTCCTTCTGCACCATGGCGACCCACGTCGTCACCTCGGGCAGCTCGTCGATCGTCTTGATGATCGCGGTGGCGGCGATGCCGTACGGGAGGTTCGCGACGACCTTCGTCGGGAGCGGGTCGAGTGCCCGCAGGTCGAGCTGCAGCGCGTCGCCGAAGTGCAGCGTCGCGTGGCCGGCGAACGGGTCGAGCGCGTCGCGCAGCGCGGGCTCGAGCGAGCGGTCGACCTCGATGACGTGCGTGTGCGCGACGAGCGGCGCGAGGTACTCGGAGAGGACACCGAGCCCACCGCCGATCTCGAGCGCGACGTCGTCCGGCTGCAGGTCCGCCGCGCGCGCGATGACGCCGAGGATGTTCGAGTCGATGAGGAAGTTCTGGCCGAGGTCGCGCTTCGGGCGGACCCCGAAGGCCTTCAGCCGGCGGAGGGTCGGCTGGGTCGGGAGCCCGTCGTCGGCGGTCATCGGCCGGTCACCGGCCCGGAGAGCGAACCCCTGGGCGAGTCGCTCCGCCGGAATGTGAGCCCCTGGGCGAGCATCCCGCTACCAGCCGAACAGCGCGGCGGCGTTCGCGGTGACGAGCGTGTCGAGCTCGTCGGTCGTCATGTCGCGGAGCTGCGCGACGAAGGCCGCCGTGTGAGCGACGAACGCCGGCTGGTTGCGGTGCCTGCGGACCGCCTGCGGCGTGAGGTACGGCGCGTCGGTCTCGACGAGCAGACGATCGGCCGGGACGCGCGCGGCGGCCCGGGCGAGGTCTGAGTTCTTCGGGTAGGTGACGTTCCCCGCGAAGGAGAACCACCAGTCCTCGGCGATGCACGCGTCGACGTGCTCGGGCATCGAGAAGCAGTGCAGGATCACGGTGACGCCCGCGGCGTGCTCGCGGAGCATCGCGATCGTGTCCTCCTCGGCGGCGCGCGTGTGGATGACGAGCGGCCTGCCGACCTCGCGGGCGAGCTCGATCTGCGCGCGGAAGGCGTGCTCCTGGTCCGGGCGCGGGCAGTAGTCGCGGAAGTCGTCGAGGCCGGTCTCGCCGATCGCGCGGCAGCGGGGATGCTGCGCGAGCTCCCGCAGGTCGGCGAGCTCGGCGTCGCCGAAGCCCTGCGCGTTGTTCGGGTGGCGGCCGACGGCGGCGAAGACCTCCGGGAAGGCCTCGGCGGCGGCGAGCGCCGTGCGGTTCGACCGCTCGTCGGTGCCGACGGTGAGCATGCGCGTGACGCCCGCGGCACGCGCGGCCGCGACGAGCTCGTCGTTCGGCTCGGCGCAGGCGTCCAGGTGGGTGTGGCTGTCGATCACGGCGGTCGGGTGGGCGGGCCGGGTTCAGGCCGCGGGCGCGGGCGCCGGCAAGTCCTTCGGGAAGAGCGGCGCGAGCGCCTGCACCTGCGTGACGGCGCCCGCGGTGAGCGTCGCGCGCTCGTAGGCGATGTCCGGCGCGCCGAGCGCGGCGAGGAGCTTGTCCACCGTCTCGGGCAGGACGGGGGCGAGGAGCACGGCGACGACGCGCACGCCCTCGACAAGCGTCGCCAGCACGACGTCGAGGCGCTCGGCGCTCGCCGGATCCTTCGCGAGCGTCCACGGCGCCGTCTCCTCGACGTAGCGGTTCAGCCGCCGCACGCGCTCCCACACGAGCTCGAGCGCCGGGGTCAGCTCGGCGCGGTCCACGAGCGCCGCGACCTCGTCGGCGAGGCCGGCGAAGTCCTCCTGCAGCTCGGGCTCGACGGCGGGGACGGCGCCGTCCCGGTACTTGCGCACCATCGCGATCGAGCGGCTGGCGAGGTTGCCGAGCCCGTTCGCGAGCTCCGACTCGTAGCGGCCCTCGAACGCGACGGTCGAGACGTTGCCGTCCTGGCCGAAGGTCACGTCGCGCAGGACGTAGTGGCGCAGCGCGTCGGTCCCGAAGCGGTCGATGATCGTGAACGGGTCCAGGACGTTGCCGAGCGACTTGCTCATCTTGTCGCCGTCCATCAGCAGGTAGCCGTGGATGTAGAGGCGCTCGGGGAGCGGCAGGTCGGCGGCCATGAGCAGCGCGGGCCAGAAGACGGCGTGGAACTTCAGGATGTCCTTGCCGATGACCTGCTGCTGCGGCGGCCAGAACGTGGAGGTGAGGTCCTCGCCCGGCCTCGCGTAGCTCAGCGCCGTGTAGTAGTTCAGGAGGGCGTCGAACCAGACGTAGAAGACGTGCTCGGTGTCCCACGGGACCTCGACGCCCCAGGTGAGCTTCGCCCGGCTGAGGGAGACGTCCTGCAGGCCGCCCTTGATGAAGCTCAGCGCCTCGTTCGCGCGGTGGCGCGGCCCGACCCAGTCCGGCTTGTCGGCGTAGAGCTGCTCGAGGCGCTCCTGGAAGGCCGAGAGCCGGAAGAACCAGTTCTCCTCCTTCTCCACCGTCAGCACGATGTGGTGGATCGGGCACCTGTCGCCGTCCTCGATCTCCGCGTCGGACTTGAAGTCGGCGCAGCGGGGGCAGTACATGCCCTCGTAGTGCCCTTTGTAGACGTGGCCGTTGTCCTTGACCCGCGTCATGACCTCCTGGACCTTCGCCTTGTGCTCGGCGTCGGTCGTGCGGATGAAGAAGTCGTTCGACGCGTTCAGGCGCGGCATGAGCGAGCGGAAGCGCTCGGCGTTCTGGTCGGCGAGCGCCTGCGGCGTCATCCCGAGCGCCTCGGCGGCGTTCGCGACGGGCTCGCCGTGCTCGTCGGTGCCGGTGAGGAAGAACACCTCGTCGCCGCGCTGGCGGTGGTGGCGCGCCATGACGTCGGCCGCGATCGTCGTGTACGCGTGCCCCATGTGTGGCGCGGCGTTGACGTAGTAGATCGGGGTGGTGACGTAGAAGGTGCCCATCGGTGCGGTCTACGTTACTGAGGGGGTCGTGGCCGGGCCGGGTGGGTGACCGCCCCTCCGCTCCCCGGTCGGGCGCTCGCGGTTCAGCGCTTCTCGGTCAGCGCGCGGTAGAGCGCGTTGGCGCCGGTGCCCGTGAGGGACGCGACGACCTTGGCGGCGGGGCGCGGCTTGGCACCTGCGGCGACGAGCTCGCGGAGGGCGGCGAGGGCGGGGCCGAGGTCCTCGTCCCCGCCGGCGGGGACGGCGGGACCGACGACGAGGACGATCTCCCCCTTCACCTCGGCGCCGTCGTAGCGCGCGGCGAGGTCGGCGGCCGTCCCCCGGACGACCTCCTCGTAGACCTTCGTCAGCTCGCGGCAGACGGCGACGGGCCGCGCCGGGTCGACCTCCGCCAGCGCCGCGAGCGACGTGCCGATGCGCCGCGGGGACTCGAAGGCGACGAGCGTCTCGCCGCCGGCGCCGAGGAAGGTCGTCCGCAGCTCGCCCGCCTTGCGCGGGAGGAAGCCGACGAAGCGCCAGACCTCCGACGGCAGGCCGCTCACCGCGAGCGCGACGAGCACCGCGGACGGGCCCGGCAGGACCTCGACCGCGAGCCCCGCGGCGACGCAGGCGCTCACGAGCACGGCGCCGGGATCGCTGACGAGCGGCATCCCCGCGTCGCTGACGAGCGCGACGGTCTGACCGCCCTGCATCCGGGCGACGAGGTCGTTCGCCCGGGAGCGCTCGTTGTGCTCGTGGTAGCTCACGAGCGGGGCGGTGACGCCGTAGCGGTCGAGCAGCCGCTTGGAGTGGCGCGTGTCCTCGCAGGCGATGACGTCGGCGTCGCGCAGCGCGCTGAGGACGCGCAGCGTCACGTCCTCGAGGTTCCCGATCGGGGTCGGGCAGACGACGAGGCGGCCGGGGGCGCTCACGAGTGCAGCTCCATGAAGGCGAGGACCGCCGCGCCGAGCATCCCGGACTCCGCGCCGAAGCGGGCGGGGACGACCCGGACGATGTCGCGCGAGGGCGAGAGGGCGCGGGCGCGCATCTCCTCGCGGGCCGGGTCGAGGAGCAGGTCGCCGGCCGCGATGACGCCGCCGCCGATGACGATGACCTCGGGGTTGAAGATGTTCACGATGTTCGCGAGGCCGACGCCGAGCGCGAGGCCGGCCGTCCGGAGGCAGGCGAGCGCGCCGGGGTCGCCGTCGTGCGCGAGCTCGGTGACGAGCGCGCCGGTCATCGCCCGGCCGGACCCCTTGGCGGCTGCGAGCCCGCCGGAGGGGTCCTCGCGCGCGACGCGCAGCCCGGCCTCGCCCAGCGCGGTCCCCGACACGAGCGCCTCCAGGCAGCCGCGGTTCGGGCAGGTGCCGTGGCAGCGCGGCCCGTCCATGTCGATGACCATGTGGCCGAGCTCGGTCGCCGCGCCGACCGCGCCGCGGACGAGCTGCCCGTCGACGACGACGCCGCTGCCGATCCCGGTGCCGATCGTCAGGAGCACCGCGTGCCGCGCGCCGGACGCAGCCCCGAGGCGGTGCTCGGCGAGCATCGCCACGTTCGCGTCGTTGTCGACGACGACTGGCAGCCCGAGACGCTCGGCCATGATGTCCCGGAAGGGCAGGTCGGCGATCGGCAGGTGGACGGTGGAGACCGCGATCCCGCGCTCACGGTCGATGAGCGACGGGATCCCGAAGCCGACGGCACGGACCTCGCCCGGCGCGGCGGCGATGGCCTCCTGGACGGCGTCGACGACCCGGTCGAGCACGGCGGCGCGGTCGCCACCGGGCGCGGTCCGGTGCGCGCGGTGGTGCACGTTCAGCTCCCGGTCGACGGTCCCCGCGAGCAGCTTCGTTCCGCCCAGGTCGACGCCGATGACGCACGGCGGCCCCATGGCAAGGACTGTACCGGCGGCGCCTCCGCGGGCGGGCATCCGCCAGCATGTGGTCAGTGCCTGCCCCCCAGAACCGCCCCGGCGGCTCCGACGAGCCGCCCCGCTACACCCGCCATCGCAGCGCGCCCGGCTTCCTCGCCCGTCGCGGGCGCGGCCGGGGCGACGACCTCGCGGCGCTCCAGGCGCTCCGTGACCGCGAGCGTGCCGCGGGCGGCGGCGGCACCGACGGGCGCACGTACGACGCCGCGGGCCGCGCGGTCCGCGAGGAGCCCGGCCGGCCCGTCCGCGACGAGCAGGGCCGCGCGATCTACCGCGCCGGCGGGGCGGGCGGCGGCTACGGCGGCGGGCGCGGGGGCGGCGGCGGCGGGCGCCGGCGGCTTCCCCTCCCGGGCCTGCCGGGGCGGCGCCTCGCCCGTGCGGGCGGGACGATCACCGCCTGGGTGCTCGCGAAGTGGGCGCTGAAGGCCGCGGTCGCGTGGCTCGTCCTCTCGCTGCTCGCGTTCCTCGTCTCGGCGACGATCCACCAGTCCGGCGACGGCGGGAACGTCCTCGGCGGTGGCGGCTACCCGCCCTTCGCCGCGACGAACATCCTCGTCCTCGGCTCCGACGCGCGCCCGAAGAACAGCAGGGAGCCCGGCGCGTCGTCCTCGGGCCCGAGCCGCTCGGACACGATGATGCTCCTGCGCGTCGGCGGCGGCCACAACGCCCGCCTGTCGATCCCGCGCGACACCGTCGTCGACATCCCGGGGCACGGCCGCACGAAGATCAACGCCGCCTACGCCTACGGCGGGGCGACGCTCGCGGTGAAGACCGTCGAGCAGTTCCTCGGCATCGACGTCAACCACCTCATCGAGGTGAACTTCAACAACTTCCCCGACCTCATCGACGCGATGGGCGGCGTGGACTACACCGGTGGCTGCGTCGTCTCCCGCATCAACGGCGGCTTCAGGAACGGCGGGCAGACCCTGCGCCTGAAGAAGGGCACGACGCGCATCGACGGCAAGCAGGCCCTCGCGCTCGCGCGCACCCGCCACAACCTCTGCAACCCGCGCGAGAACGACTTCACGCGCGCCCGCCGCCAGCAGAAGCTCCTCTCCGCGATGAAGAGCCGCATCGTGAGCATCAGCGGCTTCCTCCACGGGCCGTTCATCGGCTGGAACGCCCCGAAGGCCATCAAGTCCGACATGAGCGCCCCGACCCTGCTCGGCGTCTTCGGCGCGATCGCCTCGTCCGGCAACGCCACGCCGCGGGTGCTCAAGGTCTCGCCGGTGACCCTGCCGGACGGGTCCTCGGGCCAGACCGTGAGCGACGCGAGCCGGCGCGCCGCGGTGCGGCGGTTCCTCGGGGGCTGAGCGGGCGGGAACCGGGGCGCACGCGTGGGTGGAGGATCGCGGTTGCCTGGCAACCGCGATCCTCCACCCACCGACCGTCAGGCGGCCTTGGACTTCTTCTCGGCCTTCGGCTTGTCGGGCTTGGAGGACGACGAACTCGAGGAGCCCCCGTCGCTGCCCGACGAGGAGGACGACGAGGACGAGGCGGACGACGAACTGTCGGAGGACGACGAGGAGCTCGACTCGGCCTTCGTCTTCTCGGCCTGCTTGTCGGCCATCTTCGCGTCGTGCTTGTCGGCGCCGTCGGAGGCGGACTTCTCGAGCTCGCGGTTGCGCTTCTTCGTGCCGTAGTCCGTGTTGTGGAAGCCCGAGCCCTTGAAGTGGATCGCGGGCGCGTGGAGGACCTTCGTGACCGGGACCCCGGTGTCGGGATCCACCGTCAGCGGATCGTCGGAGAACTTCTGCATGACGTCAAACGTCGTGCCATCGGGTCGGCGGTACTCGTAGATCGGCATCTCGCCCACCAGTATGCCATGGACCGGCTGGCACTCTCAAGGGGAGAGTGCCAATATTCCTGTCCGCCGGGACAGTCCGCGGTCGGTCCGCACCGCTCGCCCGGGCCCGACTATCGTCCCGCCCATGTCAGCGGACGTCGTGACCATGGACAAGATCGTGGCGCTGTGCAAGCGCCGCGGCTTCATCTTCGCGAGCAGCGAGATCTACGGCGGCCTGGGCTCGACGTACGACTACGGGCACTACGGCGTGCTCCTGAAGACGAACGTCAAGAACGAGTGGTGGCGCGCGATGCTCCAGGAGCGCGACGACATCGTCGCCCTCGACTCCGCGATCCTCCAGCACCCCGACGTGTGGAAGGCCTCCGGCCACCTCGCCGGCTTCACCGACCCGATGGTCGACTGCCGCACGTGCAAGGCGCGCTTCCGCGCGGACCACATCGCCGAGCGCCAGCCGGGCATCGTCTGCCCGAAGAAGCCGTCGAAGCTCCCCGGCGAGGGCCCGGACTGCGACCTCACCGAGGCGCGCGACTTCAACCTCATGTTCAAGACGAACGTCGGCCCCGTCGAGTCGACCTCGTCCGTCGCCTACCTGCGCCCGGAGACCGCGCAGGGCATCTTCATCAACTTCAAGAACGTCATGTCGTTCGCGCGCAAGAAGCCGCCGTTCGGCATCGCGCAGGTCGGCAAGTCGTTCCGCAACGAGATCACGCCCGGCAACTTCATCTTCCGCACGCGCGAGTTCGAGCAGATGGAGATGGAGTTCTTCGTCCCGCCGAGCGAGGCGCCGCACTGGTACGAGACGTGGAAGCAGGAGCGCTTCGACTGGTACACGCGCCTCGGCATCCGGCCGGCCGGCCTGCGCCTGCGCGAGCACGACGCGGACGAGCTCTCCCACTACTCGAGCGGGACGGCCGACGTGGAGTACCTCTTCCCCATCGGCTGGTCCGAGCTCGAGGGCATCGCCAACCGCGGCGACTTCGACCTCTCCGCCCACGCGGCCGAGTCGCGCACGAAGCTCGAGTACTTCGACCCGGGCAGCGGCGAGCGGTACGTCCCCCACGTCATCGAGCCGGCCGCCGGCGCGGACCGCGCGACGCTCGCCTTCCTCGTGGACGCCTACGACGAGGAGCAGGTCGACGGCGAGCTGCGCACCGTCCTCAAGCTCCACCCGCGCCTCGCGCCCGTGAAGGTCGCCGTCCTCCCGCTCGTGAAGAAGGACGGCCAGCCCGAGGTCGCCAAGGAGATCGTGCAGGCCCTCCGCGGGCTCATGCAGACCGAGTACGACGAGGGCGGCGCGATCGGCAAGCGCTACCGCCGCCAGGACGAGATCGGCACGCCGTGGTGCGTCACCGTCGACCACGAGACGCTCACCGAGCGCACGGTCACGCTGCGCGACCGCGACTCGATGACCCAGGAGCGCGTCGCGATCGACGCCCTCCCCGCGCTCCTCGCCGGCAAGCTCGCCGCGCCGTGGAGCTCGCCGAAGCTCGCCGCCTGAGCGCCCCCACACCGGCGGCGTGCGGTCTCGTGGGGACATATATCCCACCGGGCCGCACGCCGGACGCGCCGGCTCCTCGTCTCAGGTCGGGTGCGGCACCAGCGCGCCCGGCTCGAGCTCCTCGAGCGAGGTGTGCGGCACCAGGCGGCCGAGGATCTTCGGCATCCACCAGCTCCACGGCCCGAGCAGCTCCATGATCGCCGGGACGAGGATGAGCCGGACGAGCGTCGCGTCGACGCCGATCGCCACGGCGTTGCCGACCCCGAGCTGCTTGATCGAGGGGACGCCGGTCCCGACGAACACCGCGAAGACGGCGACCATGATGAGCGCCGCGCTCGTGATCGTCCGGGCGCTCGACGCGAGCCCCTGCGCGACGGCGAGGCGCGTGTCCCCGGTCGCCGTGTAGCGCTCGCGGATGCGGCTGAGCAGGAAGATCTCGTAGTCCATCGAGAGCCCGAAGACGACGGCGAGGACGAGCGGCGGCGTGATCGTGTCGATCGTGCCGGTCTTCAGGTCGGTGCCGAGCACGGCGTCGACCCAGCCCCACTGGAAGACGATGACGAGCACCCCGTAGGCGGTGCCGACGCTGAGGAGGTTGAGGACGATGGCCTTCAGCGGCAGCAGCACCGAGCGCAGCAGCACCATGAGCACGACGTAGCTCAGGAGCAGGACGAAGAGGACGATCTTCCACATCGAGCCGGCGACGGTGTGCTGGAAGTCGAGGAGCAGGCCGGTGTTCCCGCCGACCTGGGCGCCCGGCGGGAGCGCGTCGCGCAGGCGGGCCACGAGATCCTTCGTCGCGGTCGACTCGCCGTCCTGCTGCGGGAAGGCGGTGAGCAGGACGCTGCGCCCGTCGAGCGAGGGCACCGCCGGGGTGACCGACGCGACGCCGCCGTCGGCCTGCAGCGTCATGACGGCGGCAGCGGCCTCGCGCGCGGGCGCGGTGACCTTGATCGGGGCGAAGGCGCCGGGGCCCGCGAGCGACGCCGCGGCCTCGAAGCCGACGCGCGTCTCGTAGCCCTTCGGGAACTGGCGCAGCGCGCCGTTGCCCGTCTGCAGGGAGAGCGCGGGGACGGCGAGCGTCACGAGCACGAGCGCGGCGCCGAGCAGCGCCGTCCTGGGACGGCGCATGACCGCGGCGGTCCAGCGCTCCCAGAACGGGACGGCGGGCGGCGCGTCCGGGTGGGTGGACCCGCGACGGCGCGGCGCCCGCGACCGGACCGCGAGCTGGAGCGTCTGGAAGACGCGCCCGCGCGCGTAGGCACGATGCCCGAGCAGGCGGATGAGGACGGGCAGGAGCGTCGCCGAGGCGAGCATCGACACCGCGACGACGAGGATCGCGCCGAGCGCCATCGAGCGGATCGCGGTCGTGTGCACCATGTAGAGGCCGGCGAGCGACACGATGACCGTCGCGCCGCTGAAGAGGACGGCGACGCCCGAGGTCGCGAGCGCGACGGCGCGCGCCTCGTCGGGCTCCCGGCCGGCGTGGATCTCCTCGCGGTAGCGCGCGAGCACGAAGAGCGAGTAGTCGACGGCGACGCCGATCCCGATCATCGACGCCATGTTCGTCACGAAGACCGACATCTCCATCGTCCGTGAGATCACCGCGATGAGGGCGCCGGTGACGAGGACGGAGCCCGCGCCGAGCGCGAGGGGGAGCGTCGCCGCGGCGAGCGAGCCGAACACGGCGAGGAGGATGAGCAGGACGATCGGGAAGCCCGTCCGCTCGGCGGTCGAGAGGTCGTCCTTGGAGAGGTCCTGCAGGCCGGCGTAGAGCGCGGCCTGGCCGACGAGGTGGAGGCCGACCGGCGTCTGCGCGCGCGTTGAGAGGGCGAGCTCCTTGCGGAGATCCGCCGCGATGTCGGCGGTCGCGTTGTCGTCGGCGTCGATGCGGAGCGGGACGACGAGCGGACGCTCCGGGTGGGCCGCGACGGCCCGCAGCGCGGCGTGGCGGGCGGCCGGGACGAGGCGGGCGCGGGGGCTGACGGCGCGGGCGCCGCGGCCGAGCTCGGCGACGGCGGCGCGGACCTCGGCGGGCGTCGCTCCCGGCCCGGGCACGACGACGCCGGCGAGCGTGGAGCGGCGCACCGCGGCCGGGAACTCGTGGTCGAGGCGGGCGCTCACCGCGGCGGACTGCGAGCCCGGGACGGTGAAGCCGCCCCCGGTGAGGTGCTTGGACTGCTGCGCGGCGAGGGGCACGGCGGCGACGAGCGCGACGATCCAGAGCGCGAGGACGACGTGACGGCGACGACGGAGGACCCCGTCGAGCCTGAGCATGATGGCCTGCAATTCCGTCCCCTCTCCCAAAACTGGCTGGCTGGCTGGCCAACTCAGGGTGACGGGCGGGCGATCGGCGAAGTGTGCGCTACCGCACACTCCCGTCCGGCGCCTGCCGGGGCTGCTCAGTCCGCGAGCAGCGAGCGGGCCGCGCGGACGCCGGCCTCGACCGTCGGCGCCCAGTCGCGCCCCGGGTCCGACAGCATCCGGATCGCCAGGCCGTCGGCGAGGCCGAAGAGGACGTCGGCGATCGCCTCGGGGTCGGCCTTGAGGCGCAGCACGCCCTCGGCCTGCTTCGCCGCGAGCAGCCGGGCGACGTGCGTGCGCGTCCGGCGCAGGAGCTCGGCGAACTCGGCCGCGATCTCCTCGTTCTGCCGGGAGATCGTGAAGAGCTCGTAGATGACCGCGACGAGGTCGGGCGTCGCGGTGACGAAGTCCTCGAGCTGCGCGCGCAGCAGCGCCATGAACGAGTCGGCGTCCTGCACCCCGGCGAGCTGCACGTCGAGTGCCTCCATCCGCAGGTCGCAGTCCCGGCGGACGACCTCGGCGAGCAGCCGCTCCTTCGTCCCGAAGTAGTAGTGGAGCAGGCCGCGGGAGACGCCCGCCTCGCGCGAGACGTGGTCGAACGTCGCCCCCGCGACCCCGCGGGCGGCGACGCAGGTGCGGGTCGCGTCGACGATGCGCTGGGCCTTGACCCCCTCGATCGAGCGCGTCCCCGGCGTCGGGCTGGTGGTGGCGGCCTCCATCGCTCCCGATCATAGAACGACGGAGGGCGCCCGCGGGCGCCCTCCGGAAACTGCTGGTGCGACGGGCGACCTACGCCGCGTCGTCGCCGCCGGTCTCGGCGGGGGCGGCGGCGTCGGCGTCCTTCGCGGCCTTCGGCTTCGCGGCCGCCTTGGGCTTCGACGCCGCGGCGGCGACGGGCTCCTCGGCGGGGGCCTCCCCGGCGACGGCGGGCTCGACGGACGGAGCCGGCGTGGCCACCGGCGGCGTGGCCGCGGCCGGCGGCGGCGTCACCGGAGCGGTGGTCGACGTGTAGTCGAACTCCTCCTCGGCACCGAACAGCGCGTCGAGGACCTTGTTGCGCAGGCCCTCGGAGCCGGCCAGCGCGGCGATGCCGCCGAACGTCACGACGAGCAGACGGCGCTTGAGCCTGCCCTTGCGCTTGGCCTTCTTCTGCTTCTTCGCCTGCTCGGCCGCTTCCTTGGCGGCCTTGGCGGCCGCAGCCGCGGCGGCCTTCTCGGCGGCCTTGCGGGCTCGCTTGCGCTTCGGCTGGGCGGCGGCCTTCGCGGCCGCTGCGGCCTGCTTCTCGGCCTCGGCCTTCACGGCCGCGGCGGTCTCCCGGGCCTTCGCCTCGACGGCCGCGGCCGCCTCCTCGCGCGCCTTGCGGCGCGAGCGCTTCTTCTGCGCCTTCTTCGCGGTCGACACGGCGTCCTGCGCCTTCGACGAGATGGCCGCGCCGGCCTCCTGCGCCCGTGCCGCGATCGCGGCCTCGGCGGCCTTGGCGGCCTCCGCGGCGGACTCGGCGGCCTCCCGGGCCTGCTTCTTCCTCGATGCCATCGGCTCTCCTCGCATCACAGTGGGGTACGACGGCTCTTCCAGAGAACCGCCGGCGGGGCGCACCAGTGCGTCGGCGCACCGCCTGACAGCGAGTCTATACCCGGATCTGCACCCTTCGAACGGCGCGTCGTCCCGCCGCTCAGCGGGGGGCCTCGAGCGCCCGCTCCAGGACCTCTCCGACCTCGTCCACGAAGGTGAACTCGAGCTTCTCCCGCAGGTGCTCGGGGATGTCCTCGATGTCCGCCTCGTTGAGCGACGGGGCGATGATCCGCGTCACGCCCGTGCGCTGCGCGGCGAGCGCTTTCTCCTTCAGCCCGCCGATCGGCAGCACCTGCCCCGTGAGCGTGATCTCGCCGGTCATCGCCGTGTCGGAGCGGACCGCGCGCCCGGTGAGGAGCGAGACGAGCGCCGTCGCCATCGTGATGCCGGCGCTCGGCCCGTCCTTCGGGATCGCGCCGGCGGGGACGTGGACGTGCAGGTCGTGCGTCCCGAACCAGCCGTCCTCGAGCGCGGGCGCGAGCTCGCCGACGTGCCCGCGGACGTAGGACAGCGCCGCCTGCGCGCTCTCCTTCATGACGTCTCCGAGCTGGCCGGTCATGACGAGCTTCCCCGTACCGGGCATCGACGTCGCCTCGACGAAGAGGACGTCGCCGCCGACCGGCGTCCAGGCGAGACCGGTCGCGACGCCGGGCTGCTGCGTGCGGCGCCGGGTCTCCGCGTGGAAGCGGCGCCGGCCGAGCAGCTCCCGGACCTTCGCCTCGCCGACGGTCGTGCGCGTCACCTTCCGTGGCGGGTCCGCCCCGAGCTCGCCGGCGACGGCGCGGGCGACCTTCCGGCAGACCGACCCGATCTCCCGCTCGAGGTTCCGGACGCCGGCCTCGCGGGTGTAGTCGTGGATGATCGTCTTCAGCGCGGCGTCGCTCACCGACACCCACGACTTCTTCAGGCCGTTGCGCTCGACCTGCCGGGGCACGAGGTACCGCTTGGCGATCTGGAGCTTCTCGTCCTCGGTGTAGCCCGCGAGCTGGATGACCTCCATGCGGTCGCGCAGCGGCCCGGGGATCGTGTCGAGCGTGTTCGCCGTCGTGATGAACATGACGTGCGAGAGGTCGAAGGGAACGTCGAGGTAGTGGTCGCGGAAGGCCGAGTTCTGTTCCGGGTCGAGGAGCTCGAGCAGCGCGGACTCGACGCCCCCGCCCCCGCGGTAGTCGGTCCCGAGCTTGTCGATCTCGTCGATCATGAACAGCGGGTTGGCGGACCCGGCGTCGCGCAGGGCGCGGATGATCGTGCCCGGCATCGCGCCGATGTACGTCCGGCGGTGTCCGCGGATCTCCGCCTCGTCGCGCATGCCGCCTGCGCTGATGCGCTCGAAGTTGCGGCCGAGCGCGCGGGCGATCGACCGTCCCAGCGACGTCTTGCCGACGCCGGGCGGCCCGACGAAGCAGAGGATCGAGCCACGCGCGTCCGGCTTCAGCCGGCGGACGGCGAGGAACTCGATGATGCGGTCCTTCACCTGCTCGATGTCGTAGTGGTCCTCGTCGAGGACCTCGCGGGCGTGGGCGAGGTCGAGGTCGTCCTCGGTCTGCACGCCCCACGGCAGCGTCGCGAGCCACTCGAGGTACGTGCGGATGACGCCGTGCTCGGCCGCCGCGGTCGGCAGCGCCTCCAGGCGCGTGAGCTCACGGTCGGCCTGCCGGCGGACGTCCTCCGGCAGCGCGACGGCGGCGAGGCGCTCCCGCAGCCGCGCGGCCTCCTCGGTCGACTCGTCGAACTCGCCGAGCTCCGCCTGGATCGCCTTCAGCTGCTGGCGCAGGACGAACTCGCGCTGGCCCTTGTCGATCTCCGACTGGACCTGCGACTGGATCTTCGACCCGATGTTGATGACCTCGAGCTCGCGGTGCAGCGCCTCCACGAGCTTGCGCAGCCGGACGGTCACGTCGAGCTCCTCGAGGAGCTCCTGCTTCTCCTCGGTCTTCAGGCGCAGCGAGCCGGCGATGAGGTGCGAGAGCGTCGAGGGGTCGTCGATGTTCGCGACCGCGAGCAGGAGCTCCTCCGGCAGGTACGGGACCTCCTCGACGATCCGCGAGAACGTGTCCTGCACCGTGCGCATGAGGGCCGTGAGCTTCGTCGTCTGCTTGACGACGTCGGGCTGCTCGGTGATCTCCGCGACGAGGTACGGCAGCTCCTGGCTGAAGCGGTCGATCCGGACCCGCGGCCCGCCCTGGACGAGGATGCGCAGCGTGCCGTCGGGCACCTTCAGCATGCGGGCGATCGAGCCGACGACGCCGACGTCGTAGAGCTCGTCGGGCCCGGGCGTCTCGAGCTCGGGGTCGCGGCTGGCGACCATGACGAGCATGCGGTTGCCGGCGAGCACGTCGTTGACGAGCTGGACCGAGCGCTCCTGCCCGATCGCCAGCGGGGTCAGCGTGTCCGGCAGCGGCACCGTCTCGCGGAGCGGCAGGACGGGCAGCGCGGCAGGCACGGCGCGCGGGGCGCCGACGACGATCTCCTGATCGGCCCGGGTCTCGCCGGAGATCTCGATCATGCCTCGAGGTCCTCGAACCGCTCCGCGACGATCCGGACCTGGCGGGTGCGTGGCTCGGGGGCGGCGAGCGGCAGCTCGACGCGGAGGATGCCGTCGCGGTACGTCGCCTTCGCCTCGTCGGCGACGACGTCGGCGCCGAGCGGGATGACGCGGCGGAAGGGCCCGAAGTCGATCTCCAGCTGCTGGTAGACGCGGTCCTCGGCCTCGCCGGGCGGGCGGCGGTTGCCCGCGATGACGAGCTCGCGCCCCTCGATCTCCAGGCCGATCTCGTCCGGGTCGATGCCCGCGAGCTCCGCGTGGACGACGGCGAACGCGCGGCCGCCGCTCGACGGCGTCTCGTAGAACACGTCGACCGCGGGGCTGAAGCCGCCGCGCCGCGTGGAGGCCAGGCCGGTGCGGTCGAGGACGTCCCCGAAGAGCTCGTCCATCTCGCGCCGCATCCGCTCGAAGTTCGCGAAGAGGTCACGCTCGGGTCGCATGGCCCGATGCTACCCCCGGCGCCGCGCCGGGCGGCCCCGGCCCGCGGGCCGGTGCGGGGGCGCGCCCGCGTCAGACGCAGTAGACGGCGCCCTCGGAGGCGAGGAGGACCTCGCCGCCGAACGCGTCGCGTGCCTCGTCGAGCGCCCACAGCGCGTCGAGCTCGTCCGAGATGTGGGTCAGGACGAGGCGGCGTGCGCCCGCGCGGGCGGCGTGCTCGCCGGCCTCCCGCGGGGTGAGGTGGCCGCGGATGCCGCTGCGTTCGGGCCGCGGCAGCGTCGCCTCGAGCATGATGAGGTCGGTGCCCGCGGCGAAGGCGACGATCTCGTCGTTCGGCGCGCAGTCGGCCCCGAAGGTGAAGCGCGGGCCGGGGCCGCTCCCGTTGCCCGCCACGCGGACGTCGACCGCGCACGTCGGCAGGAAGTGCGGCACGGCCGCGAAGGTGACGGAGAGCGGTCCGATGCGGACGTCGTCGCCGGGCCCGTACTCGTGGATGTCGAACGCGTTCTCGACGTGGTTCGGGAACATCCCCCCGCCCTGGCACATGAGGGCGAAGGACTCCTTGGCGCCGTGGGGCGCGTACAGCGCGGGGCGGATCGGCTCGGCGATCCCGGGCCAGCGGTCGACGGGCACCGGCTGCTGACGTGGCGCGTACGTCAGGGCGCTCGCGAAGGGCACGAGGTCGAAGATGTGGTCGGCGTGCAGGTGCGAGATGACGACCGCGTCGACCGAGATGTAGTCGCGGTGCGTGCGGAGCTTCCCGAAGACGCCGCAGCCGCAGTCGAGCAGCACGCAGGTGCCGGCCTCCTCGATGAGGTAGCCACTGCACGCGCCGCCTGCGTCCTGCCAGGCCGGCGACTTTCCGAGCACCGTGATCCTCACCTGCGTGTCCTCTCCTGTGACGAGACGGGACACTACCGGGATGCTCCCTGGGACTTTCCACCTCGCGACCGGGGGCACGGGTGGCGACGCGTTCGCGCGCGCGGTCGTCGTCCTCGGCGCGCTGCTCGTGCTCGGAGCCCTCCTGTCGGGCGTGACCCGGCGCAGCTTCCTGGCCATGACGCCGGTGTTCGTCGTCGCCGGGTTCGCGCTCGGGCGGGGCGGCCTGGAGGTGCTCCACTTCTCCGCCACCTCGGAGTTCGTCACGGACGTGGCGACGGTCGCGCTCATCGTCCTCCTCTTCCGCGACGGGCTCGAGGTCGAGGCCGAGCTGCTCCAGAAGGCGTGGCGCCTGCCGGCCCGCAAGCTCGCGGTGGCGCTGCCGATCACGTGCGGGGTCGTCGCCGTCGTGACGAAGGCGGTGACCGACCTCTCGTGGACCGAGGCGTTCCTCGTCGGCGCGCTGCTGTCCCCCACCGACCCGGTGCTCTCCTCGGGCGTGGTGACGAACCCGCGCGTCCCGCGGCTCGTCCGGCACTCGCTGAACCTCGAGTCCGGGCTCAACGACGGCCTCTCCCTCGCGCCGGTGCTCGCGCTCGTCATGGTCCTCGCCGACTCGAGCGGGTTCGTCTGGTGGCGGTTCGTCCTGCAGGACGTCGGGTTCGGCCTCGTCTTCGGCGTCGGGCTCGGGCTGCTCGCCGCCCTGCTCATGCCGCGGGGCCGGTCGCTGCAGCACTCGATCCCGGCGCACCAGCAGTCGCTCTTCGCGCTCGGCGTGGCCTTCGCGACCTACGGGGTCACGGTGCTGCCGCCCCACGGCAACGGCCTCATCAGCGTGTTCGTCTGCGCGATCACGCTGGGCATCCGGCGGCCGGACATCGGGCGCGCGTTCGAGCAGCGCGCCGACGACATCGTCGAGATCGCGAAGCTCGGGGTCTTCGTCGTCTTCGGCTCGCTCCTGACGCTCGGCGGCCTCTTCCAGGACGGGGCGGCGACGGTCGTCATCGCGTTCACCGCCCTGCTCGTCGCCCGCCCGCTCGGCGTCGTCATCGCGCTCGCGGGGACGGGCACCGGACGGGTCGAGCAGGCGTTCATGGCCTGGTTCGGGCCCCGCGGCGTGGCGACGATGGCGTTCTCGCTGCTCGTCGTCTCCGCGGACGTCGGGCCGGCCGGCGAGCGCATCTTCGACATCGCCGCGTTCTGCGTCGTCTGCTCGATCCTCGCCCACGGGTTGACCGACACGCCCGGCGTCGGCTGGATCGCCCGCCGGACGACCGAAAAGGGCCAACCCTCAGGCTCTACCTGAGGGTTCGCCTCTCGTCCGACATGATCCCGAGATCCCCGATGGGGCCTGGGATCTCAGGCCATCGCGTGGATCTGCGCCTGCTCCTGGGCGGTCGGGAAGGCCCAAGCGGCCCGCGTGCGCTCGGAGCGGAACTCGAGGCGCATCTGCTGCGGCGGCTTCAGCCCGTCCGGGTGGTCGGGGCGGAAGGTCGCGCACGGCCGGTCGAGGTCCAGCGCACACAGCGAGTTGCACCGGAAGAAGCACTGCTCACACGACACCTTGCGACCTGCTCCACGACCTTGAGCCATGTTCGACTGACACCCTCGTCCGCTGTCCGTGCCGGGGTGGATCCCTCGGCGACGAGCGCCACCAAATCACACCCCCTTCGACGTCTGCAACGCCGATTCCCGCTAACCGCATCAATCTGATTTCGGCCGACTTCGCAAATGGCGAGCTTTTCGTCGCAGGGGTCGAAAATGCGCCGACCGAGGCACATCCGCCCCCTCGCGGCAACGTCGTTCCCGCATTCTCCGGGGAATTCTCCGGGCTCCGGGGGTTTCGCCGCGCGGACGACAGGTTTCAGGACGGCGCCGGAGGGCGCGCCCGCACGAGGGCCGGGCCGAGGTCGGCGACCGCCGCCGCCCCCACGAGGGTCATCGCTCGGACCGTGTCCTCGACGAGCGCAGCGAGCACCCGGCCCACTCCCTCCTCGCCGCCGCAGGCCAGGCCCCACAGGTACGGCCGGCCGACGAGCACGGCGCTCGCCCCGAGCGCGAGCGCCCGCACGACATCGCCACCGTCGCGGATCCCCCCGTCGACGAGCACCGGGACGGCGCCCGCGACCGCCGCGACGACCGCGGGCAGCGCCACCGCCGTCGGCAGGCTGCCGTCGAGCTGGCGCCCCCCGTGGTTCGAGACGACGACGGCGGCCGCGCCCGCGTCGACCGCGCGCCGCGCGTCACCGGGGTCGAGGATGCCCTTGACGATCACCGGCAGGTCGGCCGCCGACGCCGTCCACGCGACGTCCGCCCACGTGAGGGCCTGCCAGCCGCCGACGGGCGGCTTCGCGGCGAGCGGGTGCGCGCCGCCGAGGTGGGTGGCGAGGGTCACGCCGGCCGGGAACGGCACCGGGCCGTGGCGTCGCTCGCGCTCGCGCCGCCCGGGCACCGGCAGGTCGGCGGTGAGGACGACGTGCGTGTACCCGTGCTCGCGCGCCCGCCGCAGCACCGCGGCGACGTGGCCGCGGTCCTCCCCCATGTAGAGCTGGAACCAGCGCTCGCCGCCCGGCGCCGCCGCGGCGACCTCGGCGAGGTCGGCGGTCGCCCGGGTCGACAGGCACGACACGACCCCGGCCGTCGCCGCCGCCCGCGCCGTCGCCACCTCGCCGTCGGGGTGGAGCAGCCGCTGCGCGGCCACCGGGGCCAGGAGGACCGGCGCCGCGAGGTCGCGGCCGAGGAGCGTGATGCGCGGGTCGGCGGCCGCGACCCCGGTGAGCACGCGGGGCACGAGCCACAGCGCGCGCCACGCCGCCTCGTTGTCGGCGAGCGTCTGCTCGTCCCCGGCCCCGCCCGCGAAGTAGTCGTGGACGGCCTCCGGCAGCCGCGAGCGGGCGTCGTCGTGCAGGGCGCGCAGGAGCTCCATGGAAGAAGGAGCGATCGTATTCCGCGGGGCCGCCGTACCCTGCAGGACCAATGTCCCTCGTTCTCGTCACCGGCGCGTCCGGCTACGTCGGTGCCGCGATCGTCCCGCGCCTGAAGGCCTCGGGCCACGAGGTGCGCGCCTTCGCGCGGACGCCGTCCAAGGTCACCGCGGCCGTCGACGGCATCGTCGCGGGCGACGCGGTCACCGGCCAGGGGCTCGACCGCGCCCTCGACGGCGTCGACGTCGCGTACTTCCTCATCCACTCGATGGAGGGGACGACAGAGGGCTTCGACGCGACCGAGGCCCGGGCGGCGGAGAACTTCGCCGCGGCGGCCCGCAGGGCGGGTGTGCGGCGAGTCGTGTACCTCGGCGGGCTCGTGCCGACGGAGTCCGCCCCGTCGCGTCATCTCGGCAGCCGCCTCGCGGTCGAGCGCATCCTCCTCGACAGCGCCCCCGAGGCGGTCGCCTTCCGCGCCTCGATCGTCATCGGCGCCGGCTCGCGGTCGTTCCGCTTCCTCGTGCGCCTCGTCGAGCGCACGCCGGTCCTCCCGCTCCCCTCGTGGCAGCGCTTCCGCACGCAGCCGATCGACGAGCGCGACGTCCTCGCCCTCCTCCACGCCGCCGGGACGCGCGACGACGTCACCGGCGCCGCGACGTACGACATCGGCGGCCCGGACATCGTCACCTACGGCGACCTCATCCGCCGCATCCGCGACAGCATGCTCGTGCACCGGCCGACGATCGCCCTCCCCCTGAGCGTCACGCCGATCGCGTCGAAGGTCGCGGCGGCCATCGCCGGCGAGGACCCGGCGCTCATCGAACCCCTGATGGAGAGCCTCGGCAGCGACCTCGTCGCCGACCCGACCCACGACGCCGCCGGCCGGTTCGGCGTGCGCCTGCACTCCTTCGACGCCGCCATCGAGCGGTCGCTCCGCGACTGGGAGGCCGTGGAGCCGCTCTGCGCGCGCTGACGCGGCCACGCTAGGTTCGACGCTCATGAGCGATCCCGTCGTCACGCAGATCGACATCGCGGCGCCGCCGGAGGCGGTCTGGGCCGTCGTCATGGACCCCGAGCGGCTCCACGAGTGGGTGAGCATCCACCGCGGCCTCGGCGAGCACTCGACCGGAGAGCCCGCCGTCGGCGCGACGATGGAGCAGTCCCTCACGCTGCGCGGCGCCAAGTTCAAGGTCCACTGGGAGCTCGCGAGGTGCGACGCCCCGAACCTCGCCGAGTGGCGCGGCAAGGGCCCGGCGCGGTCCAAGGCCGAGACGGCGTACCGCCTGGAGGCCATCGACGGCGGCACCCGCTTCCACTACCGCAACGAGTTCAAGGCCCCCCTCGGGCCGCTCGGCGCGGTCGCCTCCAAGGCGCTCGTCGGCGGGCTGCCGGCGAAGGAGGCCCACGCCTCGCTGAACGCGCTGAAGGCCCTGCTCGAAGGCTGAGCCGTCGCGGGGCGGGCGCCGGTGGCCCGCGCCCGTTCAGGTCTCGCGCGTGACGAGGCCGGTCTCGTAGGCGAGCACGACCGCCTGCACGCGGTCGCGGAGACCGAGCTTCCCGAGCATCCGCGCGACGTGCGTCTTCACCGTCGCCTCGCCGAGGATGAGCTCGGTGGCGATCTCGGCGTTCGAGAGGCCACGGGCGACGAGCCGCAACACCTCGAGCTCCCGGCCGGTGAGCGCGGTGAGCTGCTCGGGGACCCCGTCCCCCGCGGGCCGCGCCGCCCGGGTGAACTCGCCGATGAGCCGCCGGGTGATCGACGGCGCGATGAGCGCGTCCCCCGCCGCCGCCACGCGCACGGCGTCGAGCAGCCGGTCGGACGGGGTGTCCTTCAGGAGGAAGCCGCTCACCCCGATGCGCAGGGCGCGGAAGACGTACTCGCTGGCGTCGAAGGTCGTCAGCATGACGACGGCGGTGCGGTTCTCCGGGTCCTCGAGGATGCGCTCGGCCGCGGCGAGCCCGTCGAGCTCGGGCACGCGGATGTCCATGAGGACGACGTCCGGCCGGCGGCGCGCGACGACGTCGACCGCGGCGCGCCCGTCGCCCGCCTCGCCGACGACGGTCATGTCGGCCTCCGCGTCGAGGATGACGCGGAAGCCCGCGCGCAGCAGGCGCTGGTCGTCGGCGACGACGACGGAGATCTGGCGCGGCGCGGCCTCCGGGGGCGCGTGGAGGTCGCCGGCGCCGTCCGGGTCCTCGCGCCACAGGACGCTCGCGGTCGCGACCGGCTCGGCGATGCCCTTCAGGCGCATGCTGCCCGCCGGCGCCACCGCCTCGGTCACCCGTGAGCCCGCGATCTGCCGGACGATCTCGCTCACGAGGATCTCGCCGTCGCCGGCGGCGTCGCACAGGCGGCTCGCGACGATGACCGGCCGCCCGTAGAGGTCCGCCCCCTCGGCGAGCGGCTCGCCGGCGTCCACCCCAACCCGCATCGCCGGCCCGCCCGGCACCGCGGCGGCGGCCCGCTGCATCTCGACGGCGCAGCGCACGGCCTCGACCGCGCTCGTGAAGACGACCATGAGGCCGTCACCGGTGGACTTCACCTCGCGTCCGCCGTGGCCGGCGACCACGCCGCGGAGCGCCGCGAAGTGGGCGCGGCGGATCGCGTCGCCCGCGTCGTCGCCGCGTCCGTCGAAGAGTGCGGTCGAGCCGACGAGGTCGGTGAAGAGCACGGTGACGAACGAGGGCTCGGGCATGGGCAGCAGCATCATCATCGCCGCCCGCGCGGGTGCCGTCATCCCCGGGGATGACGCATCTGCCGCACGTTCACCCGGACGGCGGACGCGCCCCTGGCCCGGCGGCCCGATCCTTGCGATGCTCCTATCGACCACGTTTCAGGAGGACGGCACGCACATGCCCACCCAGACGACGTCCCCGCAGGTCCGGATCGGTCGACTCGACGTCGCGATCACGCTGCTCCTCAGCGCGCTCGGGATCGGCCTGATGATCGAGAACGTGTACACCACGGACGTCTCGGCGCCCGACGTCGCGTTCCTCGCGATCCCGGCCTTCGTCGCCGTGACGATCCCGCTCCTGTGGCGGACCGTCGACCCGATCAGGGCGCTCGGCGCCGTGGTCGTCGCCCTCGCCCTGCACGCGATCGTCTTCGGGTCGGCCGTGCGCTGCGGGGTCGCCTTCCCCGCCCTTGGCTTCCTCGCCTTCTCCGCCGCCTCGCGGCGGGACGGCCGGGAGGCGCAGGCGGGACTCGGCCTCGCGGTCCTCGGCGCGGTCCTCGTCGGGGCCGGCGACTTCCTCGGCTTCGGCGTCGCCGTGTTCGGCGCGCCGATCATCACCCTCGCGTGGGGCCTCGGCCGTGTGGCCGCCTCCCGCCGCCGGCTGGCCGCCGACCTGCGCGTCCGCAACGACGAGCTCCGGGTCGCCCGCGACGAGCGCGCCCGGCTCGAGGTCGCGTCCGACCGTGCGCAGCTCTCGCACGACCTCGACGCGCTGCTGCACCGGCGCCTCGGGGAGCTCGCCCGCCTCGCCGACCGGGGCGAGCGGAGCGTCGCCGACGGCACTGCCACGGCCGTCCTCTCCGATATCGAGCGGGAGAGCCGCGCGACCCTCGACGAGATGCGCGAGCTCGTCGGCGTCCTGCGCAGCGACCACGACGGCTCCGCGACGACGACGCCGCAACCGACCCTCACGTCGCTCGAGGCGCTCGTCGTCCGGGCCAAGGGCGCCGACGCCCGGCTGAGCGTCGACGGTGACCCGCGGGTGCTCCCCGCCGGCGTGGAGCTGTCGGCCTACCGGGTCGTCGAGCACCTCCTCGACGCCCTCGAGGACGCCCCCGGGATCGCCGTGAACGTCCGCTTCGCCGACGACATGCTCGAGCTCTCCGTCGGCGGGCCGATGCGCCGCCGCAGCGAGGTCAGCGCCGCCGTCGCCCGCGCCCGGGAGCGGGTCGAGCTCCACCGCGGCTCCCTGCGGACGAGCACGCACGGCGGGCGCGCCGAGGCGGTCGCCGCCCTGCCGCTGATCGCCTGACATGGGGTACCGGGGCCTCGCCTCCGTCGTCGTCGCGACCGTCCTCGCCGCCGCCCTCGCGACGACGCGGAACGGCGGCGACAGCGTGCTGGGGGCCTTCGTGTTCGTCGCCGAGATGGCGGCGGCGTTCGGCCTCGGTCGCTACGCCTCGCCGGTCCCGGGCGGCGTGGCGGCCACGCTGCTCCTCGTCGCGGCGGTGGCGCAGGGCGGCGGGAACGAGGCGCCGAACGCCTTCAGCGTCCTCTTCCCCCTCCTGGCCGGCTACGGGCTGCGTGGCCGCGACCGGCTCGCCGAGGAGCTCGCGGCGCGCGGGGCCGAGCTCGACGCCGAGCGGGACGTCTACGCCGGGTTGTCGGTCCGCTACGAGCGCGCCCGGATCGCCGCGGAGCTCCATGACATCGTCGCGCACGCGATCAGCGTCATGGTCGTGCAGGCGAGCGCGGGGCAGCGTCTCGCCGCCGTCGACCCGGGCCTCACACGCGAGACGTTCTCCGCCATCGGTGAGGCCGCCCGCCAGGCCGAGGCGGACATGGGCCGGCTCGTGGCGCTGCTCGCCGACGAGGAGGAGGTGGCGGACGCCCCCGACCTGGCGCTCGTGCAGGAGCTCGTCGCCCGTGCGGTCGGCACCGGGCTCGACGTGACGCTCCGGCTCGAGGGCGACCACGCGGCGCTGCCGGCGAGCGCGGTGCGCAGCACGTTCCTCGTCGTCCGCGAGGGCCTGACGAACGCCCTGCGCTATGCCTCGGGCGCGCCGGTCCGCGTCCTCGTCGCCGCCCGGCCCGACGAGCTCCTCGTCGAGGTCGTCAACGCCGCCGCCCCCGGAGCGCCCGACCTCGCCGGGCACGGGAGCGGGAACGGGCTCCGCGGGCTGCGGGAGCGCCTGGACTCCTGCGGCGGCCGCCTTGATGCCGGCCCGACGGGCGACGGTGGGTGGCAGCTGCGCGCACGGCTGCCCCGGCTGGCGGTGGCGGTGCGCTGAGGGGGCGGCGCTCTCGGAGGTGAGTGGAATCCTGCTGCTGCCAGGGAGCAGTGGGACTCCACTCACCGTGGTGAGCACCGTCTCGCGCAGCCCTCCACCCGAACCACCCGCACGTCCGTGATCGTCCGTGCGCCCACAGACCGCCCGCCCGCCCCGCCCCTACCCCTCGTCGAACGCCTGGATCCCCCGCGCGCCGATCCGCGCGGGGACGCTGCCCCAGCTCCCCTCGCCGCCCTGGGCGGTCGTCTGGACCGTCACCTCGACCGTGCGGTCGCGATCCGCGAGCACGTGATCGACGAGCTGCGCCGCGGCGGCGGCGCGCCGGGTGGACGGGCCCGTCGCCGCCCCGGCGCCGATGCCGATGACCCGCTGACGCGGCCAGCGGAGCTCGTCCTGGAGTGCGCGGGCGTCGGCCGCGACATCGGCGGTCGCGACGATGAGGACGGTGTCGGGGCAGCGGATCCGCAGGTCCTCCGCCGGCGGTGGCTGGCCCTCGCACACGACGACGACGTCGGCGGCGGTGAGCTCGTGGGCGGGCACCGGGCCGGCGACCCGCGCCTCGGCCGCGAGCGCCACCGCGGCCGCCTGCAGCGCTCCGCCGTCCTCCCCGGTCAGCAGCAGGTGGGAGTCATCCCGGGCTACGAGGAGCAGCGCGACGGCGCGGGCGGTCTCCGAGGTGCCGATCACGACGATCCGATGACGCATGGGGCGACACTATCCGCTCGCACGGCCCCCGGCGGCCGCCTCCGATTACCGGTAAGTCACTGGGACCGCGAACACGCTGATTTTGCGCGTGTTTCCGCGACGTCGCATCGCACAAGAGCTCTCACCGTCGGCCGCTGTTTTGTTGGAACATTTTCTGTCAGACTCGTCTGTCTGATGACTGATTTTCTCGACGAGAAGAAGCAGGAGATCGCGGCTCGCCTGAAGGAGCTGCGCCCGTTGGTGGAGGAGTACCACCGCCTCGAGGCCGCGGCCGCCGCGCTCGACGGCGTGGAGACTCCTGCCGCTGCCCCGGCCGCGCGCCGCGGGCGTCGCCCGAGCACGTCCAAGCCCGCGGGGAGCGGCTCGGGACGCGGGCGCCCGAAGGGCTCGGGCACCCGCTCCAAGCAGGCGCTGGCCTCTGTCACGGCCCAGCCCGGGATCACGATCCCCGAGCTCGCGCAGGGCATGGGCATCGCCCAGAACTACCTCTACCGCGTCATGCCCGAGCTGCAGAAGGACGGGCTCGTGCGCAAGGAAGGGCGCGGCTGGTACCCGGTCGAGGCGGCGTAGCCGTCCGCCGCCCCGCGCTTCACCTGAGCCGCCGGTTTTCCGGCAGTCGCTGATTTTCGGATACGGTTCCGGCATGGCCATCGACGGATCCGCCACCATCGAGATCGACGCACCGATCGAGCGCTGCTTCGAGGTCGCCGCCGACGTCGAGCGCTCTCCGCGCTGGCAGCCGGAGATCAAGAGCGCGATCGTCACCGAACGCGGCCCCGGCGGCGAGCAGACGTACGTTGAGACGAAGGTCGACGGCAAGGTCCGCACGCTCACGTCGGACCTGCGCTTCACCTACGACGGGCCCACCGGCATGTCGTGGAACCAGGAGAAGGGCGACCTGAAGAAGGTCAGCGGCTCGTGGGAGCTCGTCGATCTCGGCGACGGTCGCACGCAGGCGACGTACAACCTCCACGTCGACTTCGGCCGCACGCTCGGGCTCGTCATCCGCGGCCCGCTCGTCGACATCCTGCGCGGCCAGCTCTGCGACTCGATGCCCGGCAAGCTCAAGGCGTTCGTCGAGGCGGAGTAGCCCGGTCGGCGGCGGAGCGGGGCCGCACCGGCCCCCGCCCCATCACGGCATCGGCGGCCTAGACCAGGCCGAGACCCTTCACCGCGTCGCGCTCGCCGACGAGCTCGGCGACGGTCGCGTCGATCTTCTCCTGCGCGAACTCCGGGATGTCGAGACCCTGGACGATCGAGTACTCGCCGCCCGAGCACGTCACGGGGAACGAGGTGATGATGCCCTCGGTGACGCCGTAAGAGCCGTCGGACGGCACGGCCATGGAGACGTAGTCACCCTCCGGCGTGCCGAGGACCCAGTCGTGGACGTGGTCGATCGCGGCCGAGGCGGCCGACGCGGCCGACGACGCGCCGCGCGCGTCGATGATCGCCGCGCCGCGCTTGCCGACCGTCGGCTGGTAGGTCTCGCGGTACCAGTCGAGGTCCGAGCCGATGGCCTCGAACGCGTTCTGGCCCTTCACCTCGGCGTGGTAGAGGTCGGGGAACATCGTCGGGGAGTGGTTGCCCCAGATCGACATCTTCTTGATGTCGGTGACGGCGCAGCCGGCCTTCTCGGCGAGCTGGGCGATCGCGCGGTTGTGGTCCAGGCGCGTCATCGCGGTGAAGCGCTCCTTCGGCACGTCCGGGGCGTTGCTCTGCGCGATGAGGGCGTTCGTGTTGGCGGGGTTGCCGACGACGAGGACCTTGATGTCCGACGCGGCACCGGCGTTGATCGCCTCACCCTGCGGCTTGAAGATCGCGCCGTTCGCCTCGAGGAGGTCGGCGCGCTCCATGCCCGGGCCACGCGGACGGGCGCCCACGAGCAGGCCGATGTTGCAGCCGTCGAAGCCGGCCGTCGGGTTGTCGTGGATGTCGATGCCGGCCAGCAGCGGGAAGGCGCAGTCGTTGAGCTCCATGGCCGTGCCCTCGGCGGCCTTGACCGCCTGCGGGATCTCGAGGAGGTTCAGGTGGACCTTGGTGTCGGGGCCCAGCAGCGCGCCGGAGGCGATGCGGAACAGGAGGGCGTAGCCGATCTGGCCGGCGGCGCCGGTGACGGTGACCTTGACGGGGGTGCTCATTGTCGGGGTGTTCTCCTTGGGGGGTGTGAGGTCGGACGCTAGCGGGCGACGCGCGGCTAGAGGGCCGCGAGCGCCGCGTTCAGGGTGGGGCTGGGACGCATGGCGGCGGCGACCCGCTCGGGGTCGGGGCGGTAGTACCCGCCGACGTCGACGGGCTCGCCCTGGACGGCGTTCAGCTCGGCGACGATCGCGTCCTCCGCCGAGGCGAGCTCGTCCGCGAGGACGACGAACCGCTCCGCGAGCGCGGTGTCCTCGTTCTGGTCCGCGAGCTCCCGCGCCCAGTACAGCGCGAGGTAGAAGTGCGAGCCGCGGTTGTCGAGCTCGCCGCACTTGCGCGACGGGGAGCGACCCTCCTCGAGCAGTCGCCCGGTCGCCCGGTCGAGCGTCTGGCCGAGCAGGCGCGCACGGGGGTTGTCGGTCTTGTCCGCGAGGAACTCGAACGACACCGCGAGCGCGAGGAACTCGCCGAGCGAGTCCCAGCGCAGGTGGTTCTCGCGCTCGAACTGCTGCACGTGCTTCGGGGCCGACCCACCCGCGCCGGTCTCGAACAACCCGCCGCCGTTCATGAGCGGGACGATCGAGAGCATCTTCGCGCTCGTGCCGAGCTCGAGGATCGGGAAGAGGTCGGTGAGGTAGTCGCGCAGGACGTTGCCGGTGACCGAGATCGTGTCCTCGCCGCGGCGGGCCCGCTCGAGGGTGAAGCGCGTCGCCTCGCCCACCGGCAGGATCTCGATGTGCAGGCCGTCGGTGTCGAGCGCCTCGAGGGCGGGGCGGACCTTCTTCAGGAGCTCCGCGTCGTGCGCGCGGGTCTCGTCGAGCCAGAAGACCGCGGGGGCGCCCGCCGCGCGGGCGCGCTCGACGGCGAGGCGGATCCAGTCCTGGATCGGCGCATCCTTCGCCTGGCACATCCGGAAGATGTCGCCGGTCTCGACGGTCTGCTCCATGAGCGTCGTCCCGGAGGCGTCGACGACGCGGATCGTGCCCGGCGCCGCGGCCTCGAACGTCTTGTCGTGCGAGCCGTACTCCTCGGCCTTCTGCGCCATGAGGCCGACGTTCGGCGTCGTGCCCATCGTCGCGGGATCGAAGGCGCCGTGCTGCTTGCAGTGCTCGATCGTCTCGGCGTACAGCGGCGCGTAGGAGTGGTCCGGGATGACGTACTTGCAGTCCTGCAGCGCGTCGTCCTTGTTCCACATCTGGCCGGACGAGCGGATCGCCGCGGGCATCGACGCGTCGATGATGACGTCGCTCGGGACGTGGAGGTTCGTGATGCCCTTGGCGGAGTCGACCATCGCGATGTCGGGGCCGGCGGCGATCGCGGCGTCGACCTTCGCCTGCGCCTCCGGGTGCGCCGCGACGAGCGAGGCGAGGCCGTCGTTCGGGCTCACGTCGGTGTAACCCTCGTAGGCCGAGCCCGCGTAGGCGCGGACGGCGTGGCCGAAGATGATGGGGTCGGAGACCTTCATCATCGTCGCCTTCAGGTGGACCGAGAAGAGGACGCCCTGCGCCTTCGCGTCGGCGACCTGCTCGTCGAGGAAGGCCCGCAGCGCCGCGGCGCGCATGACCGAGCAGTCGATGACCTCGCCGGCGAGGACCTTGATCTCCTCCTTGAGGACCGTCACCGCCCCGTCGGGGGTGACGTGCTCGATGCGGACGGCGCCGTCGCCCTCGACCGTCACGGCCTGCTCGGTGGAGCGGAAGTCACCGTCGGTCATCGTCGAGACGTGGGACCTCGAGTCCGGCGACCACGCGCCCATCGAGTGCGGGTGCTTCTGCGCGAAGGCCTTCACCGACGCGGGTGCGCGGCGGTCGGAGTTGCCCTCGCGGAGGACGGGGTTGACGGCGGAGCCCATCGCCCGGCCGTACTCCTCCTTGGCGTCCTCGTAGTCGGGGAGCTCGTGGCCCTGGGCCCGGAGCTCCGCGATCGCGGCCTTCAGCTGCGGGAGCGAGGCGCTCACGTTCGGGAGCTTGATGATGTTCGCCGCGGGCGTCTTGGCGAGCTCGCCGAGCTCGGCGAGCGCGTCCTCCTGCTTGCCCAGCGCGGCGAGGATCCGGCCCGCGAGCGAGATGTCGCGCAGCTCGATGTCGATGTCGGCGGCGGCGGAGAAGGCGCGGACGATCGGCAGCAGCGACTGCGTCGCGAGCGCCGGGGCCTCGTCGGTGTGGGTGTAGATGATCTTCATGGCGGAGGTCCGGTGGGTCGGTGCCGGGACAGGCCGACAGGGTGTCAGGGGCGGGGCAGCGGGCGACACGCTATCGAGCCGTGCCAGTCGGGCCCGTGCGGGTGCGAACCCGTTCTTGCCGTCGCGCACGCGGGTCCGCGGTTCCTGGCATCCGGGCGGGCGCCGGTTCTGCGTCGGTCCGCCGCGCCAGACATCCGGCAACCTGAGCTCGGGAGCCGCCGTTGGCCCGCCCTCGCCGGCCGACTGCTTCTCGAAGTCGACGCAGTGGCCCCACGCGCGTGAAGTACGCCGGTGACCATCATCGACGGTCGCCGCGTGGCCCTGAGCTTCACCCGAGCTCCGCGCCGCCGGCGGCCCGTCGCCCGGAAGCACGTCGCCCAGAAACCGGAGGTCGGCGAGCGCCCAGTGAACGCCCACGGTCAGTCGACTAGCCTTCACCCATGTCCGTCGCCGAGCCCGCCGCGCACCACACCGCCGAGACCCACGCGGTGACGAACCAGGCGCCGCCGCTGGCGCCGCTGAACCTCTTCACGACGAACGCCCCGCTCGTCGAGGCGCTCGAGCGCGAGGGTGGCGGCTGGGCCACGGCGCGCGTCACCGAGCTCGGCGCCGCGTACGGCGACGTCCCGCTCCGCGAGTGGGGCCCGCAGGCGAACGAGAACGAGCCCGTCCTGCGCACGCACGACCGCTACGGGAACCGGATCGACGAGGTCGAGTTCCACCCGGCCTACCACTCGCTCATGACGCTCTCCTCGCAGTTCGAGCTCCACTCGCTGCCCTGGACGACGACGGAGGACGGCGCCCACGTCGCGCGCACGGCGATGTACCTCACCAGCGGCCAGACCGAGGCCGGTCACGGCTGCCCCATCACGATGACCTTCGCGGCGATCCCTGCGCTGCGCACGACGCCGGCGCTCGCCGCCGAGTGGGAGCCGCTCCTCACCGCCCCCGCCTACGACGGCACGCTGCGCCCCGCCGCCGAGAAGGGCAGCGCGAAGTGCGGCATGGGGATGACCGAGAAGCAGGGCGGCTCCGACGTACGCTCGAACACGACGACCGCCGTCCCCGTGAGCGGCAGCGGCGGCCCCGGCGAGGAGTACCTCATCCGCGGGCACAAGTGGTTCACCTCCGCGCCGATGTGCGACCTCTTCCTCGTCCTCGCGCAGACCGACGAGGGCGTCGGGTGCTTCGCCGTCCCGCGCATCCTCCCCGACGGCTCGCGCAACGTCTTCCGCCTGCAGCGGCTGAAGGACAAGCTCGGCAACCGCTCCAACGCGAGCTCCGAGGTCGAGTTCGACGGCACGTGGGGCCGCATGGTCGGGGAGCCCGGCCGCGGGGTCCCGACGATCATCGAGATGGTCGGGCACACCCGCCTGGACTGCATCATCGGGTCGGCGGCGAACATGCGGGCCGCGGTGACGAACGCGACCTGGCACGCCGCCCACCGGGCGGCGTTCGGGAAGACGCTCATCGACCAGCCGCTCATGCAGAACGTGCTCGCGGACCTCGCCCTCGAGAGCGAGGCGGCGACCGCGCTGGCCATGCGCCTCGCGCGCGCCTACGACGAAGGCGACGTGGCGCTCCGCCGCCTCGGCACCGCGGTCGGCAAGTACTGGGTCTGCAAGCGCACGCCGGCCGTCGCGGTCGAGGCGCTCGAGTGCCTCGGCGGCAACGGCTACGTCGAGGAGTCCGGCATGCCGCGCATCTACCGCGAGGCGCCGCTGAACTCGATCTGGGAGGGCTCCGGGAACGTCAACGCGCTCGACGTCCTGCGCGCGCTCGCCAAGCAGCCCGAGACGCTCGAGGCGTACTTCGCCGAACTCGGCACCGCGGCCGGCGCGGACCCGCGCTACGACGCCTTCGTCGACGGCCTCCACGCCGCGTTCGCCGACCCGGACGCGATCGAGGTCCGCGCCCGCCGCGTCGTCGAGCACCTCGCGCTCGCCTGGCAGGCGTCCCTCCTCCTGCGCCACGCCCCCCACGCGGTCGCCGATGCGTTCTGCGCCGCGCGCCTGGCCGGGGACAGCGGCCTCGCCTTCGGGACGCTGCCCGCCGGCACCGACTTCCGCGCGATCATCGACCGTGCGATGCCGGCCTGACCTCGATCGCCGACAGTACGCCGGCTGACCGTCGGGACGAGCCGGACCCGCGTACCTGAACGCAACCTGTGAGACCGCCAAGAGCCGGCACACCGTCCCCCCGCCCGGCGCGTAGGATCGCGTGATCCTGGGGGTGCCGACATGAGCAGCACGAGCACGCCGACGTCGTCGGCCCGTCCATCCTGCCCCCGCCCCGTCCCGTTCCAGCGGACGACTGCGAGCGTCTCCGGCGCCGCCGCCGTGGCTGCCGCGATCGCGGCCGGGGAGCTGAAGGCGCGCGGCCCGGCCACCCGCCGCTGCGAGGAGCTGCTGGCCCGGGCGCTCGGCGCCGGAGCCGTCCTGATGGTCCAGTCGTGCACCGCCGCCCTCGAGCTCGCGATGCGCCTGCTCGATCTCGGCCCCGGCGACGAGGTCGTCATGCCGTCGTTCGGGTTCGCGTCGTCCGCGAACGCCGTCGTCCTGCGCGGCGGGGTCCCCGTCTTCGTCGACATCGACCCGGCGACCGGCAACGTCGACCCGGACGCCGTGGAGGCGGCCGTGACGACGAGGACCCGGGCGATCGTGCCGGTGCACTACGCGGGCGTCGGGGCCGACATGGACCGGCTGCGCGCCATCGCCAAGCCCCGCGGGATCGCGCTCGTCGAAGATGCCGCCCAGGGGATCGGCGCGACGTACCGCGGCCGCGCGCTCGGCTCGATCGGCAGCCTCGGCGCCCTGAGCTTCGACGCGACGAAGAACCTCACCAGCGGCAGCGGCGGCGCCCTCGTCGTCAACGACCGCGCCCTCGTGGCCCGCGCCGAGGCGCTGCGCGACTACGGCACCGACCGCGCGCGCTTCACCCGCGGCGAGGTCACGCGCTACCGCTGGATCGACGCCGGCTCGAACTTCGCCCTCAACGAGCTCGCCGCCGCCTACCTGGCGCCGCAGCTCGAGGAGCTCGACGCGATCACCGCGGCGCGGCGCCTCGTGTGGGACCGGTTCCACGCGGCGCTCGGCCCCGCCGAATGGGCCGGGCACCTCACGCGCCCCGTCGTCCCCGGCGAGTGCCGTTCGAACGCCCACATCTACGCGGTGACGCTCCCGACGCACGCCGCCCGCGAGCAGCTGCGGCGCGATCTCGGCGCCCTGGGCGTCGAGGCCACCTTCCACTACGTCCCGCTGCACTCCTCGCCCGCCGGCCTGCGGCACGCGCGCGTCCACGGCGACCTCGCCGGGACCGAGAGCTTCGCCGCCCGCCTGCTGCGCCTCCCGCTGCACACCTACATGGCGCCACACGACGCCGACCGCGTCATCGAGGCGCTGCTCGAGGTCCTCCCCACCGCGGTCGCCGCGTGAGGGTCCGCGGGGCGCGGCGGGCGACGCGCGGCCGGGCCACCCGATGACCGACCCCACCGTCGCCCAGCTCGACCGCGAGCTCGCCGCCCAGGCCGCCGCCGCCCACGCCGCGCTCGCCGCCGAGCAGCAGCACTCGGCGACGCTCGCCGCCCGGCTCGCGCAGACCGAGAAGGAGCTGACCTACGCGCTGGAGGACGCGCGGGCGGAGCTCGCCGCGGTCCGGGTGGAGCTCGGCCGCACGCGCGCCGAGGTGCAGTGGCTGCGGCGCGCGGGCATCGACCTGAACGCCGTCATGGCGCACCCCGCCGCGCGCGCCGCGCGGGCCACGGGCCGCGCCGCGCGTGCGGTGTCCCGCGGCGCCGGGCGCGCGCGCCGCACCCTCGGGAGCTGACCGGTGACCGACGACGGCACCGGCGTCCGGACCGCCCCGCGCGGCCGGCTCATCGACGCCGGCCCCACCGGCCGGCCGCACGTCTACACGCCGATCACCGACGTCCTCGACGGGCGCATCGCCCCGCTCGAGCCCCTCCCCGAGAGCACCCCCGATCGGCCCCTGCGGCTGGCGCTCGTCGTCCCGCACTTCGCCTTCGGCAGCGGAGGGCACCAGGTCGTCTTCGCGCTCGCCCACGAACTCGAGCAGCGTGGGCACACCGTCACGACGTGGGTCCACGATCCGCACGGCGAGCGGCCGGACGCGACGGGCGCGGTCCTGCGCGGCGCGATCCGCGAGCAGTACGTCGGGCTCGAGGGGCCGGTCTTCGCCGGCTTCGAGCACTGGGACGGCGCCGACGTCGTGCTCGCCACGGGGTGGCAGACCGTCTACCCGGCGATGTCGCTCCCCGGCTGCCGCGCCCGCGCGTACCTCGTGAACGACCACGAGCCCGAGTTCTACCCCACGTCGCTCGAGTCGCTGTTCGCGGCGCGGACCTACACGCTCGGCCTGCCGTGCTTCGTCGGCGGCGGACCGTGGCTGGCCGACCTGCTGACCACGCGCTACGGCGCGCAGGTCGCCGGGCGGTTCGCCTACCCGGTCGACCCGGCCTTCGGGCCGCGCCCGGTCGCGCGCCGCGACGACACGATCGTCGTGTACGGCCGCGACTCCACCCCGCGCCGTGCCGTCGCCCTCGCGCTCATCGCGCTGCAGGAGCTCAAGGCCCGGCGCCCGGACCTGCGCGTCGTGCTCTTCGGCGACCAGGGCGTCCCGGAGTGCACGTTCGCCTACGAGCACCTCGGCCCGATCGCGCCGGAGGACCTCTCGTGGGTGTATTCCGAGGCCACCGTCGGCCTCGCGTTCTCGCTCACCCACGGGTCGCTCGTCCCCCACGACATGCTCGCCTGCGGACTGCCGGTCGTCGACCTCGACGGCTTCGGCACCGCGGCCGAGCACGCGGACACCGGCCTCGTCGAGCTCGCCGCCCTCTCCCCCCTGGCGATCGCCGCTGCCGTCGAGCGGCTGCTCGACGACCCGGAGGAGCGGGCGCGCCGGGCGCAGGCGGGCGCCGCCCACGTCGCGGCGGCGAGCTGGCAGCGCGCGGCCGACGCGGTCGAGGCGGGGCTCCGGACGATCCTGCGCGCCCGGGTCGGCGTCGCGTAGCGCACCGGGTCCGGTCGCCGCCCCGGCGCGCACCTGCCACGATGGTGTCCATGCGCGGGGGACCGATTCAGCTCGCGAAGGTCTTCGGCATCCGCGTCGCGGTCACGCCGAGCTGGTTCTTCGTCCTCTTCCTCCTCATCTACTGGCTGACGGGGTACTTCGGGGACGTCCTCGCCGGCTCCGACCAGGAGGCCTTCGCCTGCGCCGTCGGCGCGGCCCTCCTCTACATGGCCTCGCTCGTCGTCCACGAGCTCGGCCACGCGCTCGCCGCGCGCCGCGCCGGGATCGGCACGCGCGGCATCGACCTGTGGTTCTTCGGCGGCCTCGCGAAGCTCGACCGCGAGCCGGAGACCGCCGGCGAGGAGTTCCGGGTCGCCGCCGCCGGCCCGCTCGCGACCCTCCTCATCATCGTCGTCTGCGTCGTCGCCGGGCTCGTCGGCTCGAAGGCGGGGACGTTCGCCGACACCGCGACGCTGAGTCAGACCGACGCGTCGCCGTTCAGCGCGCTCATCGGGTTCATCGCGGGAATCAACGTCCTGCTGCTGCTCTTCAACCTCGTCCCGGCCTACCCGCTCGACGGCGGCCGGATCGCGCGCGCGGCGGCGTGGCGCGCGACCGGTGACCGCAACCGCGGCACGCGCTTCGCGGGACGGCTCGGCCAGGGGTTCGCCTACCTGCTCATCGGCGTCGGCCTCGTCCTCGCCTTCAGCGGCAACGGCCTCAACGGCGTCTGGCTGATCGTCCTCGGCTGGTTCATGCTGCAGAGCGCCCGGGCCGCCGTCATCTCCTCGGGGGTGCGCGAGCGCCTGGAGGGCCTGACCGCCGCGGACATCATGGCCCCGGACCCGCTGACGATGCCGCCGGAGGTCACCGTCCGCGACGCCCAGGAGCACTGGTTCGGGGCACGCGGCCTGCCGTTCATCTGCGTCGTCGCCGCCGACGGGCGCTACCTCGGGACCCTCCGCGCGGACCGCGTGCACGCCGCCCTGGCGGACGGACAGCCCGTCCTGCCGGTGGTCGAGCTCCTCGACCCGCCCGGCGGCCCGGACGATGCGCGCGTCACGCCGGAGACCGACCTCGAGGCGCTGCTGCAGACCCCGTCGCTGCGGCAGCTCGGCGTGGTCATGGTCGTCGACGCGCAGGACCGGCTGCAGGGCGTGGTCACCGCCGAGCAGGTCGGCCGCGCGCTCGCCGCCGCGGCCCCCGGCCGCTGAAAATCCGCCCGTATCGGTCGGGTTTACCGGGCGTCCCGACGTTACGGACCCGTAGGCCGCGATCCGGGGTCGCCCGTATAGAGTGCGTCCCCGAAAGCCCGTCCGTCGCAGAGAGAGTCAAGTTGCCATCACATGACGTCCTGATCATCGGCGCAGGTCTCGCGGGCCAGCGAGCCGCCCTCGCCGCCGCCGAGACCGGCGTGACCGTCGCGATCATGAGCAAGGTCCATCCGGTCCGCTCCCACTCCGTCGCCGCGGCCGGCGGCATCAACGCCGCCGTCTCCGTCGACGACGACTGGCGTTCGCACGCCTACGACACCGTCAAGGGCTCCGACTTCCTCGGAGACCAGGACGCGATCGAGGTGATGTGCTCCGAGGCGCCCAAGGAGGTCATGCACCTCGAGCACATCGGCGTCACCTTCCACCGCAACGAGACGGGTCACCTCGACCTGCGCGCCTTCGGCGGCGCCTCGGTGAAGCGCACCGCGTACGTCGCGGACATCACCGGCCAGGCGATCCTCCACGTGCTCTACGAGCAGCTCATGAAGCACCATGAGACCGTCGACCGGTACGAGGAGTGGTTCACGACCTCGCTCATCCTCGACGCCGAGGGCACCTGCACCGGCTGCGTCGCGCGTCACATCCGCACCGGCCGGATGGAGGTCTTCACCGCGAAGAACGTCATCCTCGCCTCCGGCGGCGCGGGCCAGGTCTGGAAGCCCACGACCAACGCCCTCATCTGCACCGCGGACGGCATCGCGCAGGCCTACCGGGTCGGCGTGCCGCTCATGGACATGGAGATGATCCAGTACCACCCGACCACGCTCGTCGAGAACGGCTTCCTCATCACCGAGGGCGCCCGCGGCGAGGGTGCGCACCTCCTGAACAAGGACGGCGAGCGCTTCATGGAGAAGTACGCGCCGAACAAGATGGAGCTCGCCTCGCGCGACGTCGTCTCCCGCGCCGAGCAGACCGAGATCAACGAGGGCCGCGGCGTCGGCCTCAACGGCGAGGGCATCTACCTCGACATCACCGTCGTCCCGAAGAAGCGCACGCTCGAGGCGCTCCGCGAGATCGTCAACATCGGCAAGGACTTCGCCGGCGTCGACATCACGCGCGAGCCGATCCTCATCCGCCCCGGCCAGCACTACATCATGGGCGGCGTCAAGACCGACATCGACGGCGCCACCCCGGTCAAGGGCCTGTACGCCGCCGGCGAGGTCGCCTGCGTCTCCGTCCACGGCGGCAACCGCCTCGGCGCGAACTCGCTGCTCGACACGCTCATCTTCGGCCGCCGCTCCGGCGAGCACGCCGCGGAGCGCTCCAAGCACATGGCGATGCCCGTCAACGACGACGCGATCCTCAAGCGCGACGAGGCGATGATCAGCGAGATCATCAACCGCCCGAAGACCGGTCGCCGCATCTCCGAGATCAAGGACGAGCTCGGCACGATCATGAACCAGAAGCTCGCCGTCTACCGCGACGAGGCCGGCATGCTCGAGGCCCAGGAGGTCGTCAAGCGGCTGAAGGAGGAGTCCCGGTCGGCGTACATCGACGACCGCGGCACCGTCTTCAACCAGGACGTCCTCGGCGCGATCGAGCTCGGCTACATGCTCGATGCCGCCGAGTGCTGCGTGCTCGCCGCCCTCGAGCGCAAGGAGTCCCGCGGGGCCCAGTTCCGCACGGACTACCCCGAGCGCAACGACGAGGAATGGCAGAAGCACATCAACACGACGATCACCGCCGACGACGAGCCGGCGATCACCTACTCGCCGGTGACGATCACGCAGTGGCAGCCCGAAGAGCGCAAGTACTAGGAGCCCCGACCCATGGAACCCAAGAAGCCGCCGCAGGACTTCACCCTGCGCGTCCGCCGCTACGACCCGGAGTCCGGGGAGGCGCCGTACTGGGATGAGCACACGATCCAGCTCGAGCCCCACCGCTCCGTCCTCGAGGGCCTGCTCCAGGCGAAGGGTCGTTTCGACGGCTCGATCGGCGTGCGCTGCTCGTGCAAGGCCGCGATCTGCGGCTCGTGCGGCGTGCGCGTCAACGGCCAGCCCGGCCTCGCCTGCCACACGCACCTCGGCGACGCGCTGAAGACCGCGAAGAACGGCGTCATCGACGTCGAGCCGATGGGCAACATGCCCGTCATCAAGGACCTCATCGTCGACATGGACGCGGTCCACTGGAAGAAGATCCAGCGCGTCACGCCGTGGCTCCTCGCCGACGACGAGAACATGCCCGAGCGCGAGCACATCGTCCCCAAGGAGGCGATGGTCGACGTCACGCAGACGATGGCCTGCATCCAGTGCGGCGCCTGTGTCTCGGACTGCCTCTCGATGGAGGTGGACCCGCTGTTCATCGGCCCCGCCGCGCTCGCGAAGTCCTACCGCTTCGTCGGGGACCCGCGCGACACGCAGCAGGCCGAGCGCCTGAAGGACATCGCCGAGGACCCGCACGGCATGTACTCGTGCACGCACTGCTTCAAGTGCATCGAGGCCTGCCCGAAGGGCGTCGCGCCGATGTCGCAGATCATGCGCCTGCGCCGCCGCGCCACCGGCGACCACCACATCAAGGACCGCAACAACGGCTTCAACCACGAGAAGGCGTTCGTCAAGAACATCAACAAGAACGGCCTCCTCCACGAGAACGACCTGCTCGCCGACTCCTTCGGCGGCAAGCTCAACCCCGCGTCGGGCCTGTTCCTCGCGAAGTCGCTCCCGGTCATCACCCGCGCGCTCCTGCGCGGCAAGGCGACGCTGAAGGTCGCCCTGCTGCACCCGCACAAGGCGCCGGCGGACGTGAAGCGGATCTTCGACACGATCGAGAACCGCGACAAGCGCAACGAGTTCAACCTGTACATCTCGGGCACGGACGAGGACAACGCGCCGAACCAGCCCGAGGAGGCTCCGCAGAACGGAGCCCACGCCGGCCAGGAGGCCACCGCATGAGCAAGAAGGTCGCCTACTGGCCCGGCTGCGTGAGCCGCGGTTTCACCCCCGAGCTCCACGGCTCGATGGCGAAGGTCGCGCCGCTCCTCGACCTCGAGCTCATCGAGCTCGACCGGGCGTGCTGCTCGGGCGCCGGCGTCATCGCCGAGCACAACCAGGAGCTCGCGGACACGCTCAACGCCCGCACGTTCGCGATGGCCCAGCAGGAGATCCGCAACGGCGCGGACCTCATGATGAACATCTGCTCCACGTGCCAGGGCGCCCACTCCGAGTCGCAGGAGCGGCTCGACGCGAGCGCCGAGTACCGCGCGCAGGTCAACGAGACGCTGAAGCCCGACGGCCTGGAGTACACCGCCGGCATCTCGAACAAGAACTTCCTCTGGCTGCTCGTCGAGGAGATCGGCCTGGAGGCGCTGAAGAGCAAGGTCAAGCGCCCGCTGACCGACCTCAAGGTCGGCCCGTTCTACGGCTGCTACATCGTGCGTCCGAAGTCGCGCATCGGCATCGACGACGAGCACCCGCGCGACACGTACCTGCCGCTCGTCATCGAGGCGCTCGGCGGCACGGTCATCGACTACGCGGGCTCGCACAAGTGCTGCGGCTTCCCGATCATCACGATGAACACGGAGGCCTCGCTCGCGCAGGCCGGCCGTCACCTCGGCGATGCGAAGGACGCGGACGCGGACTGCCTCGTCACGCCGTGCCCGCTGTGCCACCTCAACCTCGACCTCCAGCAGCCGCTGGCGGCGAAGGCCGTCGGGCGCAAGCTCGACATGCCGGTCCTCCACCTCCCGCAGCTCGTCGGCCTCGCGCTCGGCCTCTCCCCCAAGGAGATCGGCCTCCAGCGTCACGTCGTGAAGCCCACCTCGGTCATCGACTGGACCACGTCCGTCGTCGGCTCGGTGGGGTGAGCGACGGCTCGCCCACCCCTGGTGCCGATCCGCAGCAGGTCGCCGACCTGCTGCGGACCTTCTCCTCCGCGCCCGCCCGCCGTCGGCGGCGGGCCCGGGCGGACGCCCCCGACTCGATCGTCCCGCTGATCGTGCCGCCGGAGGCGCCGCCCCTCGACCCCGGTCGCATCGAGGCCGCCCGCGAGCGGCTCAAGGCCGAGGCCGCCGCCCGGCTCGCCGCTGCGGCCGCTGCCGCCGCCGGCCCGGCCGACGCCGCCGGCCCCCCGGCGGACGGCGTCGACCCCGCGTCCTTCGACGCGGCCCGCGCGCGGCTGCGCCGCCGCCCCCAGCGGCGCTAGCCGGCGCCCGTACGGCAGCGAAGACCCCACCTACTCGGTGGCCGTCGCTGCCAGAGCGCCTACCCCGGCGAGTTCCGGCCGCGCGCGACCGCGCGGTCGGCGAGCGTCTCCGCGGCGGCCGCGGCGCCCTCGTGCACGCGCCGGGCGCTGTCGTCCCGGCTGATCGCCGCGAGCCGCAGCTCGGCGGCGGCAAGGGCGTAGAGGCCGGCCGGGCCGAGGCGCTCGTAGCGCTGGGCCACCGGGCGGGCGAGCGCCTGCAGCTGCTGCTCGACCTCGCGCAGCCGGGCCGTCTGACGTTCCAGATCCATTGCCTTCTCCTCGTCCGTGAGTCCGTCTGTGCGTCAACACACGAGGCGGGCCCCAGGGCCCGCCTCATGTCTCACCCTTCTGCGTACCCCATTGTCCGCCCCAGGGAAATCTGGTGTCGCCGATCCGCCGTGCTGCCTGATCCTCGGGTCTCCCGGCCCGTGTGCGGCGTCTCGGCGGCGACAAGGAGAAGCATGGAGCACCGGGGCCGGGCCGTCGTCCCCCGCACCGGGTGATCTTCGGGGGAGGCAAAGGGTGATAAAAGGGTGAGATTCCCCTCACCCTTTCGCCCCGGCATGCCGATACCGCCTGAAGTGCAGCCCCGTCGGCCGATCACCATCGTCCTCGCCCGCTTCGAGGACCTCATCGCTCGCGGGCTCCGCGGCTTCGTCGAGGACGACGGGACCCTGAGCCTCGCGGCCTTCGACATCACGCTCGAGGACCTCGAACGGACCCTGGACGACATCCGCCCGACCGTCGCCATCCTGAACTTCGGCTCCCTGCGGTCGCCGGCCGAGGTGCATCACCTCAGCACCGCCCATACGGGCACGCGCTTCCTCATCCTCGCGAACCACCCCACGCTCGCCGAGGCGAACCAGATGCTCGCGTTCGGCGCGTCGGCCTGCCTGAGCAAGGAGACGCAGGCGCGCGACATCCTCAGCGCCATCCACCTCGCCTCCCGCGGCCTGCAGGTCCTCCCGCGGACCGTCGTCCCCCATCCCCGCCGCGACGACTCCGAGGAGGCGACGCCCGCCGGGCGGCCCGCCCAACCCGTCTCCGGCCCCGAGCTCCTCACGCCGCGTGAGGCGGACGTGCTCGCGCACCTCCAGGAGGGCCAGTCGAACGCCGAGATCGCCCACGTCCTGCACGTCGGCATCGAGACCGTCCGCACCCACCGCCGCAACATCTACCGCAAACTGGGGGTGCGCACGCGCCGCGAGCTTGCTTCCCTCTCGACCCAGCGCCGCCCATGAGCGGCACGTCGGGCTCGCAGTTCCAGCCGGCGAGTGTCCTGCTCGTGGAGGACAACCTCGCCGATGTGCGCCTCACCGTCGAGCTGCTCCGCGAGGCTCGCGTGGCCAACCGGCTGACGGTCGTCGGCAACGGCAGCGAGGCGCTCTCGCACCTGCGCGGCGCCGGCCTGAGCGAGGACGACCCCCCGCTCCCGGACCTCGTGCTCCTCGACCTCGACCTCCCCGGCACCGACGGCCGCGGCGTGCTCGCGCAGATGCGAGCCGAGCCCCGGCTCCGCCACATCCCGGTGTTCGTCCTCACCGCGTCGGTGACCCACCGCCAGATGGTGCAGGAGGAGGAGCTCGACGCCGACGGCTTCCTCGAGAAGCCGATCGACCTCGACACGTTCGTCCACCTCGTCACGCACCACGACCGCTTCTGGCTCGAGCTCGTCTGCTCGCCCGCGGCGGGAGCGCAGTAGGCGCCGGCCCGAGGCCGGCGCCCGCCCGGCGCCGCTAGGAGGCGGTCGGCGCGCCCGCGCCGACGAGGCCGCGCGCGTGCAGCAGCTCCGCGAGCTGCACGGTGTTCAGCGCGGCGCCCTTGAGCAGGTTGTCGCCCACGACGAAGAGGTTCAGCGCCTTCGGGTCCTGGAGGTCGGGGCGCAGCCGACCGACGGCGACCTCGTCCTTGCCGGCGTACTTCACCGGCGTCGGGACGTCGTCGACGACGACGCCGGGGAAGGCCTCCAGCGCGGCGCGGGCGACATCGAGGTCCGGCTCGCGCTCGAAGGTCGCGCGGACCTGGATCGCGTGGCCGACCATGACGGGGACGCGCACGCACGTCGGGGTGACGCCGAGCTCGGGCAGGCCGAGGATCTTGCGCGACTCGAAGACCATCTTCATCTCCTCGTCGCTGTAGCCGTCCCCCGCCTCGCTGCCGAGCCAGGGGATGACGTTGAAGGCGAGCGGCGCCGCGTGGATCGAGTGGGTCGCGCCGGCGAGTACGGACGCGCCGTCGTCGACGAGGCGGTCGCGCTGCTTCAGGAACGACGGCACCTGCTCGGCGAGCTCGTCCATGCCGGACTGCCCGGCGCCGCCGGCGGCCTGGTAGCTCGAGGCGACGAACGACCGCAGGCCGAAGGCGTCGTGCAGCGCCTTGAGCGGCAGCATGATCGCCATCGTCGTGCAGTTCGGGTTGGCGACGATGCCCTTGCTCGCGTGGGCGAGCTCGTCCGGGTTGACCTCGGCCACGACGAGCGGCACGTGGTCGTCCATCCGGAAGGCGGACGAGTTGTCGACGACGACCGCGCCGGCCGCGGCGAACTTCGGCGCCCACTCACGGGAGATCGCACCGCCCGCCGAGAAGATCGCGACGTCGAAGCCCTGGATCGTGTCGTCGGCGATGCCCTGGACCGTCATGCCGTTCGGCAGGACCTTGCCGGCGCTGCGGGCGCTCGCGAACGGGACGATCTCGCTCGCCGGGAAGTCCCGCTTGGCGAGGAGGTCGAGCATGGCGGTGCCGACGGCGCCGGTGGCGCCGACGACGGCGACGCGGATGGGGCGGGAAGCTCGCCCAGAGGGCTCGCTTCCCATTGGAGGTACTCGCCCAGGGGCTCGCACCTCCTGGCTTCCGTTCTCCGCGTTCCTCATGCAAACTCTCCAAACGGTTGTTCGGGGCGGATCGTGTCCGGGCCGCTGAGCTCGAACGCGGCGTGGAGCGCGCGGACGGCGTCCGGCACCTTGTCGCCGGGGACGACGCACGAGATGCGGATCGGCGACGTGGAGATCATCTGGATGTTGATCCCGTTCTCGCCGAGCGTGGTGAAGACCTTCGCGGCGACGCCGGGGTGCGACTTCATGCCGGCCCCGACGATCGAGACCTTGCCCATCGCCTCGTCGGCCTGCAGCTGGATGTTGAACTCCTCGGCGATCGGGGCGAGCGCGGCGCGGGCGGCGAGCATGTCGTCGCGCGGCACGGTGAAGGACATCTCGGCCTTCGCGTCCGTCGTCTGCGGCTCGTTCTGGATGATCATGTCGACGTTGACGTTCGCCTCGGCGAGGGCGGTCGTCACGCGGCCCGCGATGCCCGGCGTGTCGGGCAGGCCGACGAGCGTCACGCGCGCCTCCCCGGTCGAGTGGGTGACGGCCGTGATGAGCGGATGCTCCATGGTCTCTGCCTCGCTGAGGATGACGGTTCCGGGGGTGTCCTCGAAGGACGAACGACAGTGGATGCGCACGCCGTGGTTGCGCGCGTACTCGACCGACCGCAGCTGCAGGACACCGGCGCCGGACGCCGACATCTCGAGCATCTCGTCGAACGAGACGGTGTCGAGCTTGCGGGCGGTCGGGACGATGCGCGGGTCGGCGTTGAAGACGCCGGCGACGTCGGTGTAGATCTCGCAGACGTCCGCGTTGATCGCGGCCGCCAGGGCGACGGCCGTCGTGTCGGACCCGCCGCGCCCGAGGGTCGTGACGTCCTTCGCGGTCGACACGCCCTGGAATCCGGCCACGAGGACGATGTTGTCGTCGTCGAGCGCCTTCATGATGCGGTCCGCGCGGACGTCGAGGATGCGGGCCTTCGTGTGGGACGTGTCGGTGACGATGCCCGCCTGCGAGCCCGTGAGGCTGATCGCGCGGTGGCCCATGTCGCTGATGGCCATCGCCGCCAGCGCGCACGAGACGCGCTCACCGGTCGAGAGCAGCATGTCCATCTCGCGCGGCTCGGGCACCGGGGAGATCTCGAGCGCGTCGGCGATGAGGCGGTCGGTCTCCTTCCCCCGGGCGCTGAGCACGACGACGACGCGGGAGCCCGCCTCGCGCTTGGCCACGATGCGGGCGGCAGCGCGCTTGATGCGCTCGGCGTCGGCGACGGAGGTCCCGCCGAACTTCATGACAACGGTGCCGGACATGGGTGCCACAGGATACGAGGGATCGGGCTCCGAGGCCCGTGCGCACCCGACGGTGCCGTGCGGGCACCCACGCCGGCGGGTTCGAGTCCCGCGTTCGGGAGGGAACGGGGCTGCCGGGGGCGCGGATCGAAGAAGATCGTCCCGTGGTCCCGATCGTCCGCCGCAGGGTCGCGGCTCTCGTCCTGCTCCTGCTGCTCGCCGGCGGCGGCGTCGCGGGCGTGCTCGCCCTGACCCACGACAGCTCCCCGAAGGTGCCCGAGGGCGGCTCGGCGTTCGGGGGCGACGACCGTCGCCCCGCGCACGAGTCGCTCATCGACGCGCTGGCGCCGCTCCTGGCGGCGGGCACGGCCGCCCCGACCGTCCCGGCGTCGGCCTCGGCGGTCGCCACGCCGGCCGCGACGACGACCGCTCCCAGGGCGCGGCGCCCGGCGCGCCCCGCCGGGCAGGCCCAGCGGCTCGCGCAGCTCTTCATGGTCGGCTTCCGTGGCCGCGGGACCGCGGATCCGTTCCTCGGCCGGCTCGCCCTCCGCCGCTGGGGCGTCGTCATCCTCGACGGGGCGAACTACGCGAGCCGGACCCAGTTCGCCGCTCTCACCGCGCAGCTGAAGGCGACGCTCGCCGGTCTCGGCGCCCCCGTGCCGCTGCTCGCCGTCGAGCAGGGCGGCGGGGCCGACAACACGATCCCGAACCTCCCCCCGGCCGGCCAGGCGGCGATCCACTCGCGGGCCCGCGCGAGCGCCCAGGCGCGGCGGGCGTCGGGGATCCTCCGCGGCCTCGGCGTCCGGCTCGCGCTCACCGCGAACGCCGACATCGGGTACAGCGGCGGGGCCTGGGACGGGCGGGCGTTCAGCGACGACCCGAAGATCGTGCGACAACGCGCGGCGGCGGCGATCCGCGGCTGGCGGCGGGGCGGCGTGGCACCGGCGATCGGCCACTACCCCGGTGAGGGCGCCGCGTCGCAGGATCCGGCGAACGGCCCCGCGACGGTCGGGCTCGGCCTCGCCGAGCTGCGGGCGTCCGACCTGCGGGCCCTGGACCCGCTGCTGCCGTCCGTCCCCGCCCTCGTCATCTCCAACGCGCTGTACGCGGCCTACGACGGCGTGACGCCGGCGACGCTGCTCCCGGCCGTCCCCGCCCTCGCGCGGAAGGCGGGCTTCCGCGGCACGATCATCTCGGGCAACCTCGCGGAGACCGTCCTCGCGTCCGGCGGCTCGATCGCGTCGGCAGCGGTCGACGCGCTGAAGGCCGGCTGCGACCTGCTGTGGATCCCGGGTGACGCGGGTGATCAGGAGGCGGCGTACCGCGCCGTCGTGCAGGCGGTGCGCACCGGCGAGATCCCCCAGCGCCGGGTGCGGAGCGCGCTCGCGCACGTCGCGGCGCTCAAGGCGCGGTACGCCAAGGGGTGAGCGGCGCGGGGTGCGCGACCCGGGTCGCCGCCCGTCCGGGAAGCGGCTGCGGCAGCGAAGCCCACCGGTCTCGTGGGGTTCGCCGCCACCCGGCGCCCGGGGCGCTCAGGCCGCGGCGCGGGCGCCGCGGAAGGCGAGCGCGACGGCGAGGGCGTCCTCGAGCAGGGCGAGCTGCAGGTCCGGGCGCCCGGTGACGCGGCCGAGCCACGCCCGCGTGTGCTGCCCGCCGTAGGCGGCGACGACGGCGCAGGCCGCGCCGGCGATGGCGCCCTGCGGGCCGGCGGCGAGCTGCCCGGCGACGCCGCCGGAGACGGCCCGCGCCGCGAGGGCCGGCGGCGAGGTCCGCGCGGGCACCATCGGGAGCTTGTCGCCCACGAGCTCGCCGAGGGCGAGGAGCGGGACGAGCGTCGCCGCCCGCCCGCCGCCGAGGCGCCCGGCGCGCGCGAGGACGGCGGCCGGCGTGAACGCGCGCAGGCCGGCGGCGGTGCCGAGGTGGGCGGCGCCGGAGAGGGCGGCGTCGGACGGGGTGCTTGACATGCCGTCAAGCCTAGCCGCGGCGGCGCCCGCGGCTACAGCGCGCGGCGCCCGGTGAGCGCCTTGCCGAGCGTCACCTCGTCGGCGTACTCGAGATCGGAGCCGACGGGCAGCCCGGACGCGAGCCGGGTGACGACGAGTCCCGGGGCGCGGTCGCGGAGGACGGCGGCGATGTGGAGCGCCGTCGCCTCGCCGGTCGTCGTCGGGTTCGTCGCGACGACGACTTCCGTGATCTTCGGGTCCGCCGCGGTCGTGCGGGCGTAGAGCTCGGCGAGCTTGAGGTCCTCGGGGTCGATGCCGTCGATCGGCGAGAGCGCGCCGCCGAGCACGTGGTAACGGCCGCGGTACTCGTGCGTGCGCTCGATCGGCTGGATGTCCCCCGGCTCCTCGACGACGCAGACGAGCGAGGTGTCGCGGCGCTCGTCCTGGCAGATGCGGCAGCGCGGCTCGTCGGCGAGGTTGAAGCAGATCTCGCAGAGGCGGATCTTCTCCTTCACCTCGCGGATGGCGTCCGCCAGCGCCGTCGCGTCCTCGACGTCCGCCCGCATGATGTGGAACGCGAGGCGCTGCGCCGTGCGCTGCCCGATGCCCGGCAGCTTGCCGAGCTCGGTGATGAGGCGCTGGACGGGCGGGGCGTAGGAGGACACGGGCGGCGGTCCGGAGGGATCGGAGACGGTCGGCCGGGCCGGGGGCTAGAAGCCCGGGAGGCCCATGCCGCCGAGGCCGCCGGCGAGGCCGCCCATCTTCTTCGCGGCGAGCTCCTGCGCGTTCTGCAGGCCCTGGTTGACAGCGGCGAGGACGAGGTCCGACAGCATCTCCGGATCGTCCGGGTCGATGGCCTCGGCGTCGATCGTGACGCTCTTGACGACGAGGTCGCCGGAGACCGTGACCTGGACCATCCCGCCGCCCGCGGACGCGGTGACCTCCTCGTGCTTCAGGTCCTCCTGCGCCTTCATCATGTCCGCCTGCATCTTCTGGACCTGCTTCATCATCTGGTTCATGTTCGGCTGGGGCATGGCGGTCTCCGGTCTGCGATTCAGGGCTGGTCGGTCTCGGGGATGATCTCTTCGGCGTCGAACTCGTGCTTGATGCGGTCGACCCAGTCGTCGGGCGACGGCGGCGGGGCCGCGGGCGCCTCCCCCGGGACCACGAGCTCGGACAGGTCGTGCACCTCGATCGTCGGGCGCGCCGCGAGCCCGGTGAGGGCGCGGATCGCCTCGCCGAGGACCTCCCGGTTGACCGCCTGGTCGGCGATCTTGCTCTGGAACTGGTGCGAGGTGTCGAAGGCGACCGTGACCTCGCGGCCGACGAGGGCGATCGGGCGGGCGTCGCGCAGGCCGACGGCGAGCTGCGTGTTCGTCGGCGCGACGGCGTCGAGGACCGCCGGCCAGACCTGCAGGAGGTCGGGCAGCGTCACGTCGGCCGCGGCGGTCGCGGTCGGGGCGGTGGCCGTCGGAGGCTGGGGGGCCGGGGCGGCGGGCGGTGGCGGTGGCGGGGCGGCGGCCTGCGGGGCGGTGGCCGGCGGTGCGGTGGCCTGCGGGGCGGGCGCCGGCGCGGCCTGGGCCATCGGGGTCGGCGGAAGGCCGGGCGCCGGGGCCGGCGGGCTCACGCGCTCGGGGGCAGGCGCCGGGGCCGGGACGGGCACGGCCGGCGGGGCCGCCGGCGCGGGCGCGCCCCCCGCGGCGAGCGCACGCTCGAGCCGCTCGAGCCGGACCATGAGCGCCTTCGCCGAGGCGTCGACCTCCGGCGTCGCGGCCTTGACGAGCGCGAGCTCCATCTGCGTGCGGGCGTCCGCGCCGTCCTTCATGGCGCGCAGCGCCGCCGCGAGGAGGTCGATGAAGCGGACGACGTCGGCGGCCGCGACGCGGCCGGCCTGCTCGGCGAGCCGCGCGTCCCGGTCCGGCGTGACGGCGATCTCGGCCGGGACGGAGCCGAGCATCTGCACGAGCATGAGCTCGCGGGCGTGCCCCTCGAGGTCGCGGACGAACTGGTTCACGTCGCGACCGGTCTGGGCGAGCGCCGCGGCGGCGTGGAGCGCGGCGCGGGCGTCGTGCGCGGCGACGGCGTCGAGCGCGCCGAAGAGGAGGTCGGCGTCCGCCACGCCGAGCACCGCGAGGACGTCCTCCACGGCGATCCGCGTGCCGTCGCCGTCGCCCCCAGCGCTCGCGTAGGTCACGAGCTGCTCGAGCGTGCCGAGCGCGTCACGGAAGGAGCCGGTCGCGTGCCGCGCGAGCAGGGCGACGGCGTCCGGCGGGATGTCGATGGCCTCGCGGCCCGCGACCCGCTGCAGCACGGACGCGAGCTGCTCGACCGTCGGCCGCTGGAAGTCGAAGCGGTGGCAGCGATCGACGACCGTAGGCAGGACCTTGTTCGCCTCGGTCGTCGCGAGGACGAAGATCGTGTTCGGCGGCGGCTCCTCAAGCGTCTTGAGGAACGCGTTCCACGCCGCCGTGGTCAGCATGTGCGCCTCGTCGAGGATGTAGACCTTGTACTTCCCGCTCACCGGGGCGAACGAGACCGAGTCGCGCAGCTCGCGAATGTCGTCGACCGAGTTGTTCGACGCCGCGTCCATCTCGATGACGTCCATCGACTGGGCGTTCTGGATCGAGATGCACGAGTCGCACACGCCGCACGGGTCGACGGTCGGGCCGTTGACGCAGTTCAGGCACGAGGCGAGGATCTTCGCCATCGACGTCTTGCCGGTCCCGCGCGACCCGACGAAGAGGTACGCGTGGTGGAGCTTGTCCTGCGTGACGGCGTTGCGCAGCGTGCGCACGACGTGCTCCTGGCCGACGACGTCGGCGAAGGTGCGGGGGCGATGGCGGCGGTACAGGGACGGGGCGGTCGACACGGGGCTTCGGCAGTCTGGCATACCCAGCGGCGCGGCTCGGATGGCCGGTCCGGCACGCGCGAGGCGCCCGGCGGGGTGCTCCGGCGCGTCCCGCCGGTACCCTGACACCCTCGATGAGGCGCCCCGCGATCCTCGGCGCCCTGGCGACCATCGTCGGGGTGCCCCTCCTCCTGCGCCTCGTCTACGGGGAGCCCTTCCTCAACTACGACGCGTCGTACTCGCTCGTCTGGGCGCACGACATCGCGCACGGCCTGACGCCGGACTACAAGGGCTTCATCGCGCCGACGCCGCATCCGCTGCAGACGTTCGCGAGCTTCCTCGCCCTGCCGCTCGGCCACGCGACCCCGTACGTGCTCGCCTGGCTCGTGATGCTCTGCTTCGGCGGGATCGTCTACGTCGTCTACCGGCTCGGCGCGCAGCTCTTCAGCGTCCCGGTCGGCGTGCTCGCCGCGGTGATCATCCTCACGCGCCCGGCCTTCGGGCGCAACGCGGAGTTCGCCTACCAGGACATCCCGTTCGCGCTCCTCGTCTCGTGGGCGCTGCTGCTCGAGCTCCGGACGCCCAAGCGCGGCTGGCCGGTCCTGCTGCTGCTCGCCCTCGCCGGCCTACTGCGACCGGAGGCGTGGGTCCTGAGCGGCGCGTACTGGCTGTGGCTCGCGTGGCGCAGCGCGCCGGAGGACCGGCCGCGACTCGCCGCTCTCGCGCTGCTCGGGGTGGCGGGCGCCGCCCTCTGGGCGATCTCCGACGCCGCGATCACCGGGGACTTCCTGCACTCCTTCCACGGGACCAAGGACCTCGCGGCGCAGCTGAACCGCCCGCGCTCGCCGATCGACGCGCCGGTGAAGACGGCGAAGTTCCTCGGCTTCACCCTCCGCGAGCCGCTCATCGTCGGGGTGCCGATCGGCTGCGTGTTCATCCTCCTGCTCGCGCGGCGCGGGCTCGTCCTCCTCGGCGTCGCCGGCGCGATGCTCGTCTTCTTCCTGTTCTCGACGTTCGGCGGCCTGCCCCTCATCGCGCGGTACGTCCTCACCCCGACCGTCCTGCTGGCGATCGTCTATGCGGTCGGCTGCCTCGGGTGGATGGACCTGCCCGCGGGGTCGGCGGACCGGCGGCGGTGGCAGCGGATCGGCCTCGCGTCGCTCGCGCTGTCGGTCGTGTTCATTCCGTGGAACGTCGACCTCATGCGGACCGTCCGCCACAAGGTGACGAACTCGCGCGAGATCCAGACCGACCTGCGCGACGTCGCGGACTCCCCCGTCGTCCGCGCGTACTACGCGCGCTGCGGGCGGATCTCGACCTTCGACCACCCCGAGGTCCCGCCGCTGCGCTACTACCTCGGCGGCCCGCCCGGCTCGGTCATGGACGAGAAGGACCCGAAGCATCCGCTCGCGCAGACGCTGCTCATGCCGATCGACGACTCGGTGTCCAACCGCTACTACCAGGGCAAGCCGCCGCTCATCGTGCCCCGCGGCTACGTCGAGGTGTTCCGCTCGACGTACTGGCGGCTCATGGCCTCCCCGGCCTGCCGCGCCGCCGTCCGCGCCGGCCGCACGCTGCCGGACGCCGACCGCACCTGACCCTCGCCGGAAGCACCGCGACCGTATCGGCCCCCAGGAAGGTGAATGCAGGTTCAGGGGGTCCACAGCACCGTGAAACTTCATTCGGCGTCCGAAGGCCAGGAGGCCGGGGTTGACGCCAGGGGTGTGTGAGTGCATACTCACACCCTGCCGATGGTCCCGCCCGTCCCCTCCACCCGCACGCTGTCCACCGCCGAGGAGCGCCGCGAGGCCGTCCTCGAGGCGGGCATGCGGGTGATGGCCGCGCGCGGCCCCCACGGCACGCCGACGATGGACGTCGCGAAGGCGGCCGGCATCTCGCAGGCATACCTCTTCCGCCTCTTCCCGACGAAGACCGACCTCGCCGTCGCCCTCGTCCAGCGCTGCAACGAGCGCATCCACGCGACCTTCGTCGCCGCGGCGGCGCAGGCGCGCGCCGCGGGCGGCAGCGGCGAGGACATCCTCCACGCGATGGGCGAGTCGTACGCCGACCTCATCCAGGACCGTACCCTCCTGCTCATGCAGCTCCACGGGCACGCCGCCGCGGCCGAGGACGCGGGCATCCGCGCCGCGATGCAGGACGGCTTCCGCCGGCTGCACGCCCTCGTCAAGGCCGAGACCGGCGCCGAGGACGAGGAGGTCGCCCACTTCTTCGCCACCGGCATGCTCATGAACGTCCTCGCCGCGATGGGCGCCTTCGAGCTCGACGAGCCGTGGGCGACGAGCCTCTGCGCGTACAAGGAGTACGACGACCCGGCGTGAGCCCGTCGTCCCCCTTTTTTATCCTCCAAGTGAGTGACTGATCACACCATCTTCACATGACCGCCCACCCCACCAGCAAGGAGCCCCCGGTGCCCCCTACCGACCCGCCGGTCCGCCGGATCCGTCCGGGCTGGACCCTCGCGATCGTCTCGGTCGCGCTGTTCATGACCTCGCTCGACAACCTCGTCGTCGGCGTCGCCCTGCCCCGCATCCGCACCGACCTCGGCGGCTCGCTCGAGTCGCTCGAGTGGACCGTCAACGCCTACACGCTCTCGTTCGCCGTCCTGCTCATCACCGGCGCCGCGCTCGGCGACCGCTTCGGCCGCAAGCGCATCTTCCTCGGTGGCCTGACGCTCTTCACCCTCTCCAGCGCGTCGGCCGCGCTCGCGCCGACCATCGACGCGCTCGTCGCCGCGCGCGCCCTCCAGGGCGCCGGCGCCGCGATGATCACGCCGCTGACCCTGACCCTCCTCGCGGAGGCGTTCCCCGGCGAGCGCCGCGGCCTCGCCCTCGGCGTGTGGGCCGGCGTGAGCGGCCTCGGCGTCGCGCTCGGGCCGTTCGTCGGCGGCGCGGTCGTCGAGGGCATCTCGTGGCACTGGATCTTCTGGCTCAACGTGCCGACGGGCCTCGTCCTCATCCCGCTCGCGCTGTCGCGCCTCACCGAGTCGCGCGGCCCGGCCGTGAAGCTCGACCTCCCCGGCCTCGGCCTCGTCGCCGCCGGCCTCTTCGGCATCACCTTCGGCATCGTCCGTGGCCAGCCGCTCGGCTGGACGAGCACGACCGTCGTGACGTCCCTCGCCGCCGGCGCCGCCCTGCTCGTCGCGTTCGTCGCCTGGGAGCGCCGCACCGCCGCCCCGATGCTGCCGATGCGCTTCTTCCGCTCGCGCGGGTTCGCCGCCACGAGCGGCGTGTCGTTCGCGATGTTCTTCGGCGTCTTCGGCTCGATCTTCCTGCTCTCGCAGTTTTTCCAGACCGCGCAGGGCTACGGGCCGTTCGAGGCCGGCCTGCGCACCCTCCCGTGGACCGGGATGCCGATGTTCGTCGCGCCGGTCGCGGGCATCCTGTCGGACCGCATCGGCTCGCGGCCGCTCATGGCGGCTGGCCTCTTCCTCCAGGCCGTGGCCATCACGTGGCTCGCGCAGGTCACGAGCGTCGGCGTCGCCTACAGCTCCCTCGTCGTCCCGTTCATCCTCGGCGGGACGGGCATGGCGCTCGTGTTCGCGCCCTCGGCGAACGCGACGCTCGCCGCCGTCCGGCCCGAGGAGGCCGGCCAGGCGTCCGGCGCGACGAACGCGATCCGCGAGCTCGGCGGCGTCATGGGCGTCGCGGTCCTCGGCAGCGTGTTCGCCGCCCACGGCGGCTACCAGTCCCCGCAGAGCTTCGTCGACGGGCTGAACGCGGCGCTGCCCTACGGCGCCGGGGTCCTCGTCCTCGGCGGTCTCGTCGCCCTGCTCGTGCCCGGACGGCAGGCGGCGGCGGCCGCGCAGGCGACGGGCGAACCGGGCACCGGGGGCGCACCCGCGGAGCCCGTGGCCGTCCCGGCCTGATCGACCGCCGGACGGACTGCCGGCGCGTCACGGCGAACAACAGCCCGCACCATTGCCGAGGGGCCCCGCATGTCTGCGGGGCCCCTTGGCGCCATGGTCCTGAGGCCATTGACGCAGTCAATGGACCGTGCACCCGGAATCGTGGAGCAGTCACCGGAGGCGGCACCGTCATCTGACTCGGGCTCGGGAGCTCCCGCTACGCCCGCCGGTTGTCGCTTAAGGCTGCTTCCTTCCGGACCTGACCTGGTTCACGAGCCGACGTCGCGCGGGACCCGAGCCGTCAACACCAGACTTCGGCGCGCCGACCCGATGGCCACACCCCTCAACCGGGGATTCGGCCTCGCTAGAGCGGATTGCGAGCGACAGGGCACCGCTACCTCCCCGCCTAGCACGGTCCGCGACGGAGACTACCCCACAACCTCGCAGACGCGCGCAGCGCGTCAGGGCGTCGTCGGCGCGGGAGCGACCGTCGTGCCGGTCGTCGCAGGCGGCGGTGCCGTCGTCGTCGCCGCCGGTGCGGTGGTGGTCACCGGTGGCGCCGTCGTCGTCGCGGGGGGTGCGGCCGTCGTGGCGGGTGCGGGCGCCGTCGTCGTCGCGGGCGCAGGCGCCGTCGTGGCGGGCGCGGTCGTCGTGGCGGGCGCGGTCGTCGTGGCGGGCGCGGTCGTCGTGGCCGGAGCGGTGCTGCTCCCGCTGCCGCCCGACCCGTTGTCCTGCGTGAGGAGCAGCGCGAGCAGGATGCCGACGAGGACCGCGAGGGCGCCCGCGGCGATGAGCGCGGTGTCGGGACCGCGGCGGCGGCCGAACGTCGTCCCGCACGCGGGGCAGAACAGCGCGTCCGTCGCCACCGGGGCGGCGCACACGGGGCACGGGCGCACCGCGACGGGAGCGCCGGAGCTGGGGTCGGCGGGCGTGGCCATCGGGCGGCAAAGCTATCGCTCTACCGTGGACGGCGTGACATCACCCACCGTCTGGACCATCGGCTACGAGCGGCTGCTGCCCGGCGCCCTCGTCGCCGAACTCGAGGCGGCGGGCGTGCGACGGCTCATCGACGTGCGCTATCGGCCGCAGTCACGGCGCGCCGGCATGTCCAAGACCCGGCTCGGCGAGCTCCTCGGCGAGCACGGCATCCGCTACGAGCACCGTCGCGACCTCGGCACGCCGCCGGACCTGCGGTACCTCTACAAGCACGGGCAGATCGCCGAGGGCGCCGCCGGCTTCGCGGTCCACATCGAGGCGACCGCGGCCGCGGAGCTCGACGTCCTCGCCGCCGAGCTCGACGACGCGCCGCCGACCGCGCTGATGTGCCTCGAGGCCGACCCCGCGACGTGCCACCGGCGCGTCCTCACCGACGCGCTCCGGCGGCGCCGGCCGGACCTCCGCGTCGTCGACCTGTGACCGCCGCGCGCCCGCGCCCGGTACACTCCGCGCCAGCCAGGACAAGTAGCTCAGCTGGCTAGAGCACGCGCTTCACACGCGCGGGGTCGGGGGTTCGAGTCCCTCCTTGTCCACTCGCCCGCCGTCGTGGCGCGCCCCGTTAGGCTCGCCCGGATGCGGACCGTCCGGCTCGGCGCAGCGCTCCTCGCGACCGGCGCCGCGCTCGCCTTCCCCGGACCGGTCCTCGCCGTGACCCCGTCGTTCGCGGGCCGGGTGTTCGTCGTCGCCGGCGCGGGCAGCCACGTCTTCGGCGAGAGCGACACGGCGACGATCGGCGGCGAGGGCGAACCCGCGTCGACCGCCTGGCTCGGCACGACGGTCACGGCACTCGCCCGCGCGGCCGACGGCTCGATCCTCGTGGGGACCGACGGGACGCTCTGGCGCATCGGGTCCGACCAGCGCCTGGCCCGCGTCATGGGCGGCCTGCGCGGCGCGCCGACGTGGGCCGACGGCACCCCGGCCCGCGCCGCGGCGCTCTCCGACGTCACCGGGCTCGCGGTGACGGCCGACGGCACCGTCTACGCCTCCGACGAGGCCGGCCGTGCCCTCGTCGCGATCGGGCCCGGCGGCGACGCCCGGCACGTCCCCGGCCCGTTCTGCGGCCCGGGCCCGCTGCTCGCCCCCGCGGGCGGCGGGCTGCTGCTCGGCGACTGCGCGACGGTCGGCGAGCTCGGCCCGGACGGCGCGCTCACGACGCTCGCGACGGCCGCGCCGGGCACGCGGCTCGCCGCGCTCGCGCAGACGTCCGGCGGCACCGTCCTCGTCACGGACCCCGCCGGGGCGATCCGCCGGGTCGCCCCGGGCGCCGGCCTGCCCGTCGTCGCCGGCGGGCTCGTCCGCCCCGGCCCGCTCGCGACGGCGCCGGGCGCCCTGCTCGTCGGCGGCGCGCAGGACGGGCGCGTCGTGCGCGTCGCACCGGACGGGACCCGCCGCACGGTCTTCGGCGCGCGGCCCACCGTCGGCGGGCGGCCGGACGGCGCCCGCGCGAACGACGTCGCGCTGCGGGGCGGCATCGCCGGCCTGCTCGTCCTCCCGGACGGCTCGCTGCTCGTCGCCGACCGCTCGAGCCCGCGCGTGCTCATGGTCGCGTCGGCCCGGCCGCAGACGCTCGCGCTCGCGCTCTGCCGGCGCCTCTGCCCGCCCCGCGGGCGGGTCCCGGTGCTCGCCACGCACGGCGGCACCTACGCCCTCCGCGTCACCGACCGCGTCACCGGCGTCGTCACGACGCGCGCCGGCCGGCTGCCCGCCGGCGCCTCACGGCTCGCGACCGGGGGCGACGTACGCCACCGCCGCCAGCTCACCGTGACGCTCACCGGCGACGACGGTCAGGTGACGCGCCAGGTGCGGCTGCTGCAGGCCGCCGCCCGGCCCTGACGCGGCGGCGCGACGCCGGCGGCCGCGTCAGCCGTCGAGGAGCTCGTCGAGCGTCTCCCCGCCGAGCACCGACCGGGGCGCCTCCGCGACGACGTCGGACCCGGGCCGGGCGTGCTCGTCCCTGCGCTTGACGAGCAGCCACTGCGGCTTGGCGCCGGTCCGCGTCCGCTGGAGCGCGAAGCCACCGCGGAGCTTCTCGCCGTGGAGGACGAAGACCGCGTGGCCGCGGTCGAGCGCCTCCGGCCACGGGACGCGCCCGCCCTGCTCGTAGACGCCGCGGTCCCAGACGATGACCCCGCCGCTCCCGAGCGTGCCCTCGAAGTCGTTGTGCCCGGTGCCGTGGTCCTCGACCTGGACGGCGAGGCGCTTCGCGGCCGGGTCGAGCGAGGGGCCCTTCGGGACGGCCCACGACCGCATGACGCCGTCGACCTCGAGGCGCAGGTCGAAGTGGTGCGCGGCCGCCGCGTGCTCCTGCACGACGAACACGCCGGCGGGGACGCCGCGCACGGCGAACTGCTCGTGGCCCTCGGGCTTCACGGGCGTCGCGTCGACCGCCGCCACCGCGGCGCCGGGCGGCCCCTCCACGAGGAAGGCGCGCAGCTGCTCGACGGCACCGGCGGGCCCCTCGGCGTGGACGAGCACGCTGCCGTCCTCCCCGTTGCGCACCCAGCCGAGCACGCCGAGCGCCCGCGCCCGGCGGACCGTGGCGTCGCGGAATCCCACGCCCTGGACGAGCCCGGTGACGGTCGCGCGGCAGGCGGCCTCGGCGGTCATCGGACCGATGCTAACCCGGCGCGAGCGCGGCCCGATCCTGATCGGTACCTGGCCACCGCAGACGGGACGGGTGCGGCCGTGCCACATTGCTCCCATGAGTGATGCTGCGCCCGCCGCCCCCGCCGAGACGATCGTCCTGACGGGCGGGACCGGCTTCCTCGGCTCCGTCGTGCTCGAGCGGCTGCTCGTGACGACCGAGGAGCCGATCGTCCTGCTCGTCCGGGCCGCGGACGACGCCGCAGCCGCCGCCCGCCTGCGCGGGCTCGCCGTCGCCACCTGGGGGGACGCCGACGTCCTGCCGTCGCGCGTCACCGCGCTCGCGGCCGACCTCGAGCTCCCGGACCTCGGGCGGACCGACGGGGCGCTCGACGCGCTCGCCGCCCGCACCGCGACGGTCGTGCACTGCGCGGCGTCCGTCCGGTTCGACCTGAGCCTCGAGGACGCCCGTCGCGTGAACGTCGGCGGCACCCGCCAGATGGTCGCGCTCGCCGCCCGGGCCCGCGAGCTCGGTGCGCCCGGCCGCCTCGTCCACGTGTCGACCGCGTACGTCCACGGCCGCACGAACGTCCTCGCGCGTGAGCACGGGCCGGAGCAGGCGCCGGTCCACCGCAACACGTACGAGCAGACGAAGCTCGAGGCCGAGCACGAGACACGGGCGCTCACGGACGGCGTCGCGATCGTTCGCCCGAGCATCGTCGTCGGAGACGCCGTCACCGGCTGGACGAGCAGCTTCAACGTCATCTACGTCCCGCTGAAGGCCGCGGCCCGCGGGCTGCTCACCGTCGTGCCCGGCCCGGCCGACGCGTGGCTCGACCTCGTCCCGGTCGACCAGGTCGCGGAGGTCGTGGCGGCGCTCGTGCGACGGCCCGAGCTCGACGGCGTCTTCCAGGCCGTCGCGGGCGAGGAGGCGCCGCGGCTGCAGCCGTTCGCCGACGTCGTCTGCGAGGTCCTCGGCATCCCGCCGGCGGCGTGCGAGCCCGCCGCCGCCGAGCAGCTCGGGCTCTACGCCCCGTACGCGGACGTCGCGAGCCCGTTCGAGCTCGGCCGCGCGCGGGAGCTCGGGGTGCGGCCGGTCCCCGTCGCCGAGCTCGTCCCCCGCCTGCTCGCGTTCGCCGAGACGGCGGGCTGGGGACGCCGGCCGCAGCCGCGCGCGGTCGCCTGGACGGCCACCCCGGCCGTCGGCTGAGCGCGCGGGGGGCGCCGCGCCGCGCCGCCACCGAGCGACGTGCAGCGGCGGGGATGGTGAGGGGCGGCTCGGTGAGCACGGCGATCCGGCGGCGGCGCGTCGGGTGACGGTACGGTGCGGGTATGAGCGACGCCGCAGCACCCCTGACCCTCGGCGACATGGTCGTCGGCCTCGTCGCCGAGCTGCAGGAGCGCGTCGAGCTCACCGGCGAGGCGAGGCGCGTCGTCCTGCTCGCGGTCGCCCTCGCGGCGAACAACGGCCGCCTCATCGGCGCGCGCGAGGTCATCGACCTCGCGGCCGCGCAGGGCGTCACCCTCGAGCTCGGCGACGACCCGGTCGGCCGGGACGCGCCGGCGAGCCTCTCGCAGGCCCTCGGGGACACCCGGGCGCGCACCGACCCGCCGACTGACAGCTGACGCAGGGCTGTCCGGCATCAGCTGTCAGTCGAAGCGTCGGACAGGTCGTTCACGCGTACCGTCCCAGCGCCCGGTCCGGACAAACGGGCGTCGCTCGTCCCGGTAGGCTGTCCGGACATGCCGTCCGTCACGCGCAAGAGCCAGAGCAGCCGCAGCGAGCGGCGCGACGAGGCCCGCCGTCGCCTGCTCGGCGTCGTCGAGAAGCTCCTGGAGGAGGGCGAGTCGTTCACCGAGATCAGCGTGGAGCGCCTCGTCTCCGAGGCCGGCATGTCCCGGTCGACCTTCTACGTCTACTTCGAGGACAAGGGCGACCTCCTCCGGGCCTGGTTCGCCGAGATCACCGCGGAGCTGACGGACGTCGCGGCGGGATGGCTCAGCCTCGGCGCCGACGCCGCCCACGCCGACCTCCGCGCCGCCCTCGACCGCGTCGTCAAGACCTACCGGCCCCACACGACGCTGATGGCCGCGACGTACGACGCCGCCGCCTACGACGCGAGCGTCCGCGAACTCGTCGAGGCCATGATGGCGAGCAACGTCGCCGCCCTCCGCAAGCACATCAAGTCCGGCCAGTCGGGCGGCTACGTGGACCCGCAGCTGCCCGCCGCCCAGACCGCCGCCTGGCTCACCTGGATGGCCGAGCGCGGGCTGCACCAGCTCGTCCGCACCGCCACGACCGCAGACCTCGAGAAGCTCATCGACGCGTACACCGCGATCGTCTGGAACACGCTGTACGCGCCGACGCGCAAGTAGGGGCGGCGGGCCGGCGCCGGATCTGTCGGGCGGCGGGCCGGGCTGCGGGCCGGGCCTGCCGCGACGCGCCGTGGCGCCGCGCGGCGCTCACGGCGGCTGGAGACGGCGGACGGGCGTCGCCGGGGGTCGGGGCGCGGGGGCGACTCACGACGTGGTCGCGGGACGACCGTCTCGTGCGTTGCCCTGACGGTCGGCGGGGAGCGGCCGACGAACTGATCGCCTGAGGCCCCCGTTCGCCGGGCGCTCCGCAGGGGTGTCCGCAAAACCGGACTGAGGCCACCTCAGCGGTCACACCTCGCGCCCCGCACGACCGCCGCCCCCCGGTCCGCCGTCTCCGTCGCCGTAAACCCCCGGCCCCCCACAAGCGCGCCGCACACCCCCCACCAACCCCTACCGCCCCACGAACCCCGGCACCCTCCGCTCGGTGAAGGAGGTGATGCCCTCGCGCGCGTCCGCCGTGCCCGCGCAGGCGACCATGGCCTCGCGCTCGCCCTCGAGGGCCTCGGCCCAGCTCGTCGTGTGCGCGTCGCGGATGAGGCCGCGGAGGTACCCGTAGGCGACGGTCGGCCCGGCGGCCAGCCCGCGGGCCTCCGCGAGCGCGCGCTCACGCAGGGACACGGCGGGGACGACCTCCGCGGCGATCCCCCACGCCACGGCCTCCGCGGCGTCGAGCGCCCGGCCGCCCATGAGGAACTGCAGCGCGCGCTGGGGGCCGACGAGCCGCGGGAGCGCCCACGAGCTGCCGCCGTCCCCGCTCAGCGCGAGCCGGGGGTAGCCGGCGACGAGGCGCGCGTCGTCCGCGAGCAGGACGACGTCGGCGCACCAGAGCAGGCCGAGCCCGCCCCCCGCCACCGGTCCCTGGACGGCGCACACGACGGGGACGGCCAGCTCGCCGAGTGCGGTGAGCGTCCGGTGAAAGGGCGTGACCATCGCGTCCATCTCGGCGGCGAGCGCGTCAGCGTGCCGCGTCAGGTGCGCGAGGTCGCCGCCGACGCTGAAGCTCGGCCCGTCGGCGGTGAGGAGGACGCAGCGGACCCCGTCTTCGGCCGCGATGCGCTCGACCGCGGCGGCGAGCGCCGCGACCATGGCGGGGTCGATCGCGTTGTGCGCCGCGACCGACGTGAGCCGGAGGTGAGCGACCCCTCCCTCGACCTCGAGCGCGACCCGATCCTCTGCGTCCATCCGCCGACAGTACCGCGCCCGGACGCCGCGTACGCACAGAATGTCCGACACCGTCCCTCGGGCGACGACCGGCACTGCCCCGACAGAACGCCCGCGGGGCCCGCTCGCGGTGGCATCCGCGCCGTGTTCCGGTTAGTGTTCCTATTCGATGTCCGGACATCATGTCCGATCCAACTCAGGGAGAACGATCGCATGTCATCCGCCGTGAGCCCCCAGCAGGTCGACCTCGAACAGGTGGATCTGACGGACGCGTCCTGGTTCGCCGACGGGCCCCCGCACGAGCTCTTCGCCCGGCTCCGCACCGAGGACCCGATCCATCGCAACCCGCTGCCCGACGGCACGCACTGCTGGTCGGTCACCCGGCACGCCGACGTCTCCGCGATCAGCCGCGACACCGCGACGTTCTCCTCCTACGAGGCGGGCATCTTCCTCCACCCCGACCAGGTCCTGCCGCTGACGCTCGCGCGCAACCTTCTGCTCTACATGGACCCGCCGCAGCACACGAAGTACCGCCTCATCCTCCAGAAGGCCTTCACGCCGAACACCGTCAAGGCGCTCGAGGACGCGATCCGCACCCGCGTGACGAAGACGATCGACAAGGTCATCGAGGCCGGTGCGTGCGACTTCGTCGACGACATCGCGATCCCGGTGCCGCTCGGCGTGCTCACCGAGCTCATGGGCGTCCCGGAGGAGGACCTCCCCCAGTTCCTCGAGTGGACCGAGGGCATCGAGGAGGCGCAGCGCTCCCCCGAGCCCGACGCGGCCAGCGAGGTCTTCGTCCAGATGGCCGGGTACCTCCACGCCCAGATCGAGCGCCAGATGGCGGAGGGCAACGAGGAGTCGCTCGTCATGAAGCTGCGCGCGGCCGAGGTCGAGGGCGAGAAGCTCACCGACCCCGAGATCCTCGTGTTCTTCGGGCTGCTCGCCTTCGCGGGCAACGACACGACGCGCAACACGACCGCGACCGGCATGCACACCCTGCTCGAGCACCCGGGCACGCTCGAGGCGCTCAGCGCCGACCCGTCCCTCGTCCCCGCGGCCGTCGAGGAGATCCTCCGCTACACGAGCGTCGTGCAGTGGTTCAACCGCACGGCGACGAAGGACACCGAGCTCGCCGGCCGGCCGATCGCCAAGGGTGACCGCGTCCTCTTGTGGTACACGAGCGCCTCACGCGACGAGGACCTCTTCGAGGATCCGCAGACGTTCGACATCCACCGCGCGAAGCCCGACCACAAGGCCTTCGGCGGCGGCGGGCGTCACTTCTGCCTCGGCGCCGGGCTCGCCCGCGCCGAGCTGCGCATCCTCTTCGAGGAGCTCAGCCGCCGGATGCCCGACCTGAAGCTCGCCGGCGCCGTCGAGCGCCTGCCCTCCTCGTGGGCGAACGGCCTCGTGAAGATGCCCGTCACCTTCACCCCGGGGCCGAAGGAGGGCTGACCTGCCGCGGCGTGCGGTCTCCTGGGAGATATGCACCCACGAGACCGCACGCCGCCCTGGTGCATCAGCCGCCGAGGTGCATGCCGCCCGAGACGGCGAGCACCTCGCCGGTGACGTAGCCGGCCGCCTCGGAGGCGAGGTAGGACACGGCGGCAGCGCACTCCTCGGGGGTGCCGAGCCGCTTCATCTGCGTCTGGTTCGTGACGACCTCGATGGCGTGGGGAGTCATCTCGCGCAGCAGCGGCGTCTCGATCGGGCCGGGCGCGACGACGTTCGCGGTGATGCCGAAGCGCGCGTTCTCGCGGGCGATCGACATCGAGAAGCCGACGGCCGCCGCCTTGCAGGCGGCGTAGACCGCATTGCCCTTGGACCCGATCCGGCCGGCCTCCGACCCGATCGTGATGACGCGGCCCCAGCGATGCTCCTGCATCGACGGCAGCGCCGCCTGGGTGCACGAGAGGACGCCCTCGAGGTTGATCGCGACGAGCTTGCGCATCGTCTCGTAGGGCAGGTCCGTGAACCAGTCGAAGTGGTCCCAGCCGGCGTTGTTCACGAGCACGTCGATACGCCCCGCGCCCTGGATCGCGGCGACCGTCGCCGCGTGGTCGGAGACGTCGAAGGCGAGCGACCGGCCACCGATCCGCTCCGCCATCTCCGCGGCGACGCCGGCGCGGCGACCGGTGACGATGACCTCGAAGCCGTCGGCCGCGAGGCGCTCGGAGATGCCGGCGCCGATGCCGACGGCGCCGCCGGTGACGAGCGCGACGCGCTGCTCCCCCACGGTCAGGCCTGCCCGGTGAACGTCGGCGGGCGACGCTCGATGACGGCGGCGAGCCCCTCGAGCGCGTCGGCCGTCCCGGACAGCTCGGAGACCGTGCGGGCCTCCTCCGGCAGGCGCGCCTCGACCGTCGACCCGAGCCCGTCCCAGAGCAGGCGCTTCGTCGCGGCGAGCGCGAGCGTCGGGCCCTGCGCGAGCTCCTCGGCGAGCGCGCGCGCCGCCGCGTGGACCTCGTCGTCCTCAACGACGCGCGTGATGAGGCCGATGCGCACGGCCTCCTCGGCGTCGATCGTCGGGTTCGTCAGCGCGATCTCCATCGCCTTGCGCAGCCCGACGAGGGCCGACAGCGTCACCGAGCCGCCGCCGTCCGGCGCCATGCCGACGCGCGTGGCGCCGAGCATGAACTTCGCCGAGCGGCCGGCGACGACGAGGTCCGAGGCGCAGACGAGGCCCATGCCGCCGCCGCCCGCCGCAAAGCCCTGCACGGCGCACACGACCGGCGCCTGCAGCCGCATGAGCGCGCCGGAGCAGACCTGCAGCCAGCTCGTCGCCTCGCGGAGATAGTCCGGCAGCCCGTCGCCCTTGGAGGCGAAGACCTTGACGTTGCCGCCCGCGCAGAAGTGGCGACCCTCCCCGCTGAGGAGCACGGCCCGGGCGCGCCGCTCGCCGTGGACGAGCATGAGCGCCTCGTAGAGCGCGCGGAGCATCGGCACGTCGAGCCCGTTCGAGGACTCGGGGCTGTTCAGCCGGACGTGCGCCACGCCCCCGGTGAGGTCGACGAGGACGGGGCCCTCGGCGATGAGCGCTTCGGTCTGGACTTCGGTCTCGGTCATGGGGTCAGGCTCCACGGGTGGTGAACGACGCGATGCCGGCGCCCGCCTCGGCGCCGGTCAGGTGCTCGACGACGACGCGGCGCTCGAGCGCCAGGCCGTCCGCGAGGGAGAGCTCGAGGCCGTCGCGGATGAGCCGCTTGACCTTCGCCTGCGCGGCGCGGGCCTTGCCCGCGAGCAGCGTGGCGAGCGCGTCCGCGGCCTCCGCGAGCTCGCCGGCGGGGACCGCGGCGGCGGCGAGCCCCCAGGCGACGGCGTCGGCGCCGGAGAGGCGCCCGCCGGTGAGGATGTGCGCGCTCGCGCGCTGGCGGCCGACGAGGCGCGGCAGGCGCTGGGAGCCGCCCCCGCCCGGGACCTGGCCGAAGTTCGCATGGTTGTCGGCGAGTCTGCAGTCCTCGGCGACGATCGCGATGTCGCAGGCCTGCATGAGCTCGAAGCCACCGGCCATCGCGTAGCCGTGCACCGCGCAGACGACGGGGACCTCGAGCGTCCCGATCCGGGCGCAGGCGCGCCCGAACGTCTCGAAGAGCTCGGCCATCGCGGCCGGGCCCTCCTCGCGCAGCGCCTCGAGCGCCTTGAAGTCGCCCCCGACGCAGAAGTGCGCCCCCGCCCCGCGGATGACGATGACGTCGACCTGCGGCTCGAGCGCGACGAGCGCGGCGTCGAGCGCGGCCGCGAGCTCCGTCGTGATCGCGTTCATCGCCTCGGGCCGGTTCAGCGTGAGCCGGCCGATGCGGCCGTCGACCTCGGTCTCCACGGTCATCCTTCGACCCTACCGAGAAATCGGACAACGTGTCCAGTCAGATAGTGCGAAGCCGCCGCGGCCCGGGAAGGGCCGCGGCGACGGCCGGCTCAGCGCCCGTAGAACGCCTTGACGACCCGGCCGAGGAGGTTCGACCGCCACGGCTTGTACGGGTACATGTTCAGGTCCTTCTTCATGACGAAGGGCTGCGAGACGATCGTCTGCGTCTTGCAGTACTTGCGGATGCCGTTCGCGCCGTGGCGCGACCCGACGCCGGAGGTCTTCCAGCCGCCCATCGGGGCGTCCATGACCGCGTAGTTCAGGAGCGCGTCGTTGACGAGCACCGCGCCGGCCTCGATGCGGCGGGCGATCGCCTCGCCCTTGGCGACGTCCTTCGTGAAGACGCTGCCCTGCAGGCCGTACTCGGAGTCGTTGGCCATGCGGATGGCCTCCTCGACGTCGGCGACCGCCATGACGGGGATCGTCGGGCCGAACGTCTCCTCGCGCATGCAGCGCATCTGGTGGGTGACGCCCGTGAGGACGGTCGGCTCGAAGAAGCGGCCCGGGCCGGGGCCACGGTGACCGCCGACCTCGACCTTCGCGCCCTGCGCGACGGCGTCCTGCACGTGCTGCTCGACGAGGTCGATCTGCGGCGGGAAGGTCACCGCGCCGACCTCGACCGTGCCGGGGGCGCCGGGCACGCCCTGGCGCAGCTCCTTCACGTTCTTCACGAGCTTCGCGACGAACTCGTCGTGGACGGGCGCCTCGACGTAGACGCGCTCGACGGAGATGCAGACCTGGCCGCCGTTGAGCAGGCCGTAGTAGGCCGCCGCGTTGGCGGCGCGGTCGAGGTCCGCGTCGGCGCAGACGATCATCGGGTCCTTGCCGCCGAGCTCGAGCGAGACCTGGGTCAGCGTGTCGGCGGCGCGCTTCATGACCGCCTTGCCGGTCTTCGTCGAGCCGGTGAACATGACGTAGTCGGCGGCGTCGACGATCGCGCCGCCGGTCTCCCCGTCACCGGTGGCGACGGAGAAGACGTCCTTCGGCATGCCGGAGACCTCGAGCATCTCCGCCGTGAGCAGCGCCGTCAGCGGAGTGACCTCGGACGGCTTGAGGAGGACGGAGTTGCCGGCCATGAGCGCGGGCACGCAGTCGCAGAAGGCGTTGACGAGCGGGTAGTTCCACGGGCCGATGACGCCGACGAGGCCGACGGGCTCGTAGCGGACGACCGTCTTCTTGCCGACCGTGAAGGGCGTGAAGCTGCCGACTTTCTCGTCGGCGAGGTACCCCTCCGAGTTCTTCGACCAGAACTTCAGCGACTGCGCGGCGATCGAGATCTCGAGCTGCGAGTCCTCGAACGTCTTGCCGGTCTCCGAGGAGATCGTCGTGGACATGCGCTCGCTGTTCTCGATGAGCCAGGCGCGGGCGCGGTCCATGACCCCGGCGCGGGCGGCGAAGCCGGCGCCGTGCCAGCCCACCTGGGCCATGCGGGCGCGGGCGGCGAGCTCCTGGACGGCGCGCTCGTCGAGCACGGGGATGGAGCCGATCGTCGTGCCGCGGGCCGGGTCCTCGACGTCGATGGTCCGGGCGGCAGCGGACGCGGGCGGGACGGAGATGTCGGTCATCGGCCGAGTTTACAGGGTGTCAGGCCGTCGCGTGACGCCTGTGTCACCTTCCCTGGAATCGCGCGGCGCGCTTCTCCCTGAACGCGAGGACGCCCTCGGCGTAGTCGGCGGTGGCGGCGTGCGCCTGCTGGAGCGTCGCCTCGAGCTCGAGCTGGCGCTCCAGCCCGCCGGGATCCGGCCCCGCCAGCACGCGCTTGATCGACGCGAGCGCGACGGTGGGCCCCTGGGCGAGGCGGGTGGCGAGCGCCAGCCCGTGCGCCCGGGCCTGCCCGTCGGGGCAGAGCTCGTTCACGAGTCCCCACTCGAGGGCAACGCCGGCGGGGAGCCGCTCCCCGAGCATCGCGAGCTGCGCCGCCCGCGCCGGCCCGACCCGCTGGGCCAGGTGGTAGGCCGAGCCCGCGTCCGGGGCGACGCCGAGCTTCACGAAGGCGAGCAGGAACGACGCTGACTCGGCGGCGACGATGAGGTCGCACGCGAAGGCGAGCGAGCAGCCGAGCCCGGCCGCGACGCCGTTCACGGCCCCGACGACGGGCTTGGGCATCCGCCGGAGCTCCAGCACGATCGGGTTGTAGATCTCGCGCAGCCGCGTCGTGAGGTCCGGCGTGCCGTCCGCGAGCAGCTCGCGCGGGTTCTTCACGTCCGCGCCCGCGCTGAACGCCCGGCCCGCGCCGGTCAGCAGGACGGCCCGCACGGCCGGGTCCGCGCCGGCCTCGCCCACGGCGGCGAGCAGCGCCCGGCCGAGCTCGGGCGTCCACGCGTTGAGCGCCTCCGGGCGGTTGAGCGTGATCGCGGCGACGCCCTCCGGCGTCCGCTCGACGAGGACCGTCGGTTCGTCGTCCATGGGTCGGACGATATGTCAGGCCACGATGACCGGTCCACCGGCCGCGGCGCACGCACACCGGTGCCCCCGCCGCGTCCCGTCACCGGTTACCCTCGCCCGATGCCCGTCTCCCGCCTCCGCGCCCGCTGACGCGTGCTCCGCGCCGATGGGGTGGAGTTCGTCCTCGAGGGGGGACGACGGATCCTCGGGCCCGCGTCGCTCGACGTGGCGCCCGGCACGCTGACCGCGCTCGTCGGCCCCAGCGGCTCGGGCAAGACGACGTTCCTGCGGCAGCTCGCCGGCATCACCCTGCCGACCTCGGGCACGGTCACGCTCGACGACGACCCGGCCACCCGCCGCGTCGAGGACCTCGGCTACGTCCCCCAGCGCGAGACGGTCCACCAGCGGCTCACGGTCCGGGAGGCGCTCGAGTACGCGGCGATCCTACGGCTCGACGCCGACGAGGACATCACGATGCGGGTCGACCAGGTCCTGCGCGAGCTCGACCTCGAGGCGCAGGCCGACACGTGGGTCGGCGACCTCTCCGGCGGCGAGCGCCGCCGCGCCGCCTGCGGGCAGGAGCTCGTCGGCCGCCCTCGCGTCCTGCTCCTCGACGAGCCCACGAGCGGCCTGGACCCGGTGCTCGAGCGCCGCCTCATGCTCATGTTCCGCCGGCTGGCCGACAACGGCCGCGCGGTCGTCGTCGCGACCCATGCGACGGCGAGCCTCGACCTCTGCGACACGGTCGCCGTCATGCGCGGCGGCGTCCTGACGATCACGGACGACCCCGAGGTCGCGGTCGAGTCGCTGCGCCAGGCGGCCGGCGGCGACCGCGCCCCCGATCCGCTCCCCGAGGGCGAGACCGCGCCGGAGGACCCGCCGCGGCTCGGGATCGGCACCCGCCCCTTCGGCCTCGAGTACCGCGCCCTCGCCGGCCGGTACGCACGCACGCTGCTCCGCGACCGCAAGACGCTGCGGATCCTCCTCGGCCAGTCGCCGATCATCGGGATCCTCATCGTCCTCTGCTTCGACCCGAAGGCCTTCGACGACAACGGCGACCAGGTCGCGAACACGGTCATGTTCATCTTCCTGCTCATGACGGGGGCGATCTGGCTCGGGATCACCGCCTCGTGCCGGGAGATCGTCAAGGAGCGCGGGATCATCGAGCGCGAGTTCGACGTCGGGCTGCGGTCGGACGCCTACGTGCTCGCGAAGGCGACGGTGCTCTTCGCCCTCTCCACCGTCCAGGTGGTCCTGATGATGGTCGTCGTCGTGCTGCTGCAGCCGCTCGGCGAGTCGGGTGGCGCGGTCCTGGCGCTCATCGGCCTCGCGGTCCTCGTCTCCTGGGTGAGCGTCGCCCTCGGGCTGACGGTGTCCGCGGTCGCCCGCAGCGTCGACCAGGCGGCCGGCGTCATCCCGCTCGTCCTCATCCCGCAGCTCCTCTTCGCCGGGGCGGTCATCCCGCTGGCCCGCATGCCCGCCGTCGCCTCCGCCTTCGCCCAGGTGACGTACGCCCGCTGGGCCTACGCGGGGATGGGCTCCGCGATCAACCTCGACGACCGCCTGCTCGCCAAGCCGTCCGCGAACACGGCCCTCGGCTTCAACCGCTCGTTCTTCGCGATGACGCCGATGACCGGCGCGGCGGCGCTCGTCTGCTTCCTCCTCATCCTCCTCGCGCTGACGGCGATGCTCCTGCAGTGGCGCGCGCCGGTCGACGACGCCTGAGCGCCCCGGCGCGCCGGACAGCATCACCGGTGGTGCGACCCCCTCTCACCGGCCGGCCGGCAGCGCCTGGGGAACCGGCCCAGGACGAGGGTGCGCTCGGGCTGCGCGCCCGGCGCCGGCGATCGCGACGGCCGACGCGGGCGGGGCGCATCGTCGTGTGGCTCCCGGCGCGCCCGGTCGCCGAGGCCGTCAGGCCCGCGTGAGGCGCGCCACGAGGTCGCCGTACCCCGCCTTCAGCTGGTCGAGCGACAGGCCGCGGGTGTGGCGCTGCTCGGCGAAGGTCACCGCCGAGAGCGGCGCGAGCAGGATGTCGGTGAGGTAGTCGGCGTCCGCGTCCGGGCGGGCCTGGGCGACGAGCATCCGCACGTGGATGCGGTGGACGGCGTAGGGCGAGGAGCGCAGGTAGGCGCCGTGGCTCGTGAGCTCGCTCTCGCGGAGGATCTCGAGGTGCTCCTCGAGGCGGTCGAGCATCGCAGCCCCGAAGGCGATGAGGCGCTCGGCCGGGGGCGCGCCGGGCCCCAGCGGGGCGGGCCCGCGGATGAGCGACTCCTGCAGGACGGTCTCGGAGGCGTCGAGGACGGCGAGCGCGAGCGAGGCGCGATCCCCGAAGCGGCGGAAGACCGTCCCCTTCCCCACGCCGGCCTCCGCCGCGATGGCGTCCATCGACGTGCAGCCGACCCCGCGCTCGGCGAACAGGCGCGTGGCGGCGTCCAGGATGCGCTGCCGGTTGGCGACGGCATCCGCACGCTCCCGGGGTTGTGCGGCGGGGAGGACGGGCAGTTCCACAAGGTCATGGTATCGCACGGAAAGGTCATACCGGACCACGGTCCGCTTGTGCTACCTTGGATCCACGCACAAAACGGACCACGGTCCGCACAAGCCGCCCATCCACAGGAGACACACCATGAGCACCACCGACACGACGACCGACCGTTTCGCCGGCACCTGGGGCTTCGCCCCGGTCCACTCGTCCGCCGACTTCTCCGTGAAGTACCTCGTCGCGAAGTTCCGCGGCGGCTTCAGCGAGCTCGACGCGACCTTCGAGAACGGCCAGCTCGCCGGCTCCGTCAAGGTCGCCTCGATCCAGGTCAAGGACGAGAACCTCGTCGCCCACCTCCAGGGCCCGGACTTCTTCGACGCCGAGCAGCACCCGGAGATCAGCTTCCGCTCCACGTCCCTCGAGGTCGACGGCGACGACGTGACGATCGAGGGCGACCTCACCCTCAAGGGCGTCACCAAGCCGCTCCACGCGACCGGCAAGGTCAGCGGCCCGACCGAGGACTTCATGGGCAACACCCGCCTCGGCTTCACGTTCGCGACGACGATCGACCGCGACGCCTACGGCGTGTCCTGGAACGCCGACCTCCCCAAGGGCGGCAAGGCCCTCGGCAACGACGTCGAGCTCATCGTCGAGCTCGAGTTCCACAAGGGCTGATCGGCCATGCGGATCCTGGCCATCTCCGGCTCCCTGCGCCGGGACTCGCACAACTCGGCGCTCCTGCGGGCGGCAGCGAAGCAGCTGCCGTCCGGCGTCGAGCTGACGATCCACGACGGACTGCGTGAGATCCCCCCGTACGACGACGACGAGCTCGCGACGCCCTCGCCGGCCGTCGTCCGGCTCCGCGAGGAGATCGCGGCCGCCGACGGCGTCCTCGTCTCGACGCCCGAGTACAACAGCTCGATCCCGGGGCAGCTGAAGAACGCCCTCGACTGGATGTCGCGTCCGCTCGCCGAGAGCCCGCTCCGGAACAAGCCCGCCGCCGTCATCGGCGCCTCGACCGGCATGTTCGGCGCGGTCTGGGCCCAGGCCGAGGCCCGCAAGGTCCTCGGGGCGATCGGCGCCCGCGTCATCGACACCGAGCTCCCGGTCCCCGCCGCCGACGATCAGTTCGCCGACGACGGATCGCTCAGCGACCCCGACCTCGAGCAGGAGCTCGTGGCCGTCCTCGACGAGCTCGTCGCGGCGATCACCGCCCGGAGCGAGGGCGCGCAGGCCGCCTGACCCACGACGGCGGAGCGCGCTCCTCCGCGCGCTCCTGACCGCCGCGCGGTGCGGCCGACCGCACCGCGCCGGGGCGGAGCGGCGGTCGTGCCCCTGGCGCGCCGGCGCTCGTCGGAGCATGATGGGCCGATGCCCTCCGTCCTGCCCGAGCCCCACGAGTACGCCGCGCTCGCGCCCACGCCCGGCTCCCCGGTCCAGGTCGCCTTCAGCGACGTGCGCACGCTCGCCACCGCCGGCTACGCGACGCTCCTGCAGGTCGCCCACCCGACGGTCGGCGCCGGCGTGCACCAGTACTCTGGCTTCACCGCCGACCCGTGGGGTCGCCTGCTGCGGACGCTCGACTACGTCCACGGGACGGTCTCCGGCGGGCCCGAGCTCGCCGGCTCGATCGGCAGGCGCGTGCGGGAGATGCACCGGACGATCCGCGGCGTGCGCGCCGACGGCGAGGCGTACAACGCGATGGAGCCGGACGCGTTCGCCTGGGTCCACGCGACGCTCGCCGGCGCGATCGTCGACGGGCACCGGACGTTCGCGCGGCCGATGTGCGAGGCACAGGCCGAGACCTTCTGGCGCCAGTGGATCGACGTCGGGCGCCTCGTCGGGGTCCGGCCGCGCGACCTGCCGGCGACGTGGCGCGACTTCCGCCCGTACTTCGACCGCGTCGTCCGCGAGGAGCTCACCTGGACGCCCGCGGTCCCGGAGCTGCTCGAGACGCTCGAGCGGCCGCTGCCGCCGGCGATCCCGGGCCTGCACCCGGCCCTGTGGGCCATCCTGCGGCGCCCGTTCGCGCTCCAGGGCCGGCTTGCGACCGTCGGGCTGCTGCCACCGGAGCTGCGGCCACGGCTCGGCGTCCGCCTGAGCCCCGGCGAGGAGCGCGCCTTCCGCGCGATCGCCGCCGCCTCCCGGGCATCGAGCCCGCTCATCCGCGGGCCGCTCGCCGACTTCAGCCGCGTCTACGTCCGCTACCGGGGCGTGGCACTCGCCCGCGGCGACGTCGCGGCGGGCACGCCGGAGCCGAAGCAGGCCGCGACCGCCGCCTGACGCGCCGCACCGCCGGGCGCGGGCCGCATAGGCTCGTGCCTCATGAGCACGCCCTTCGCGAACTTCCAGTACGGCATCTACCTCGAGGGGGCGCTGAACGGCAAGCGGCCGTCGCACCCCATGGGCTGGGATGCGCTCGAGGCCGAGGCGACCGAGCGCCTGGCCCCCGGTCCGCGCGGGTACCTCAACGGCGGCGCCGGCACCGAGGACACGATGCGCGCGAACCTCGAGGCGTTCCGCCGCCAGCGGATCGTGCCGCGCATGCTCCGGGACGTCGAGACGCGCAGCCTCGCCCGGCGCGTGCTCGGGACCGACCTGCCCGCGCCGCTGCTCGTCGCGCCGATCGGCGTGCAGTCGATCGTCCATCCCGACGGGGAGCTCGCGGTCGCGCGCGGCGCGGCCGCGACGGGCATCCCGATGATCGCGTCCACCGCGTCGTCCTACACGCTCGAGGCGATCGCCGAGGCGGGGACCGCCTCGGAGGCCGCGACCCCGCGCTGGTACCAGCTCTACTGGCCCCGCGGCCGTGAGCTCGCCCGGTCGCTCGTCGAGCGGGCCGAGGCGGCGGGCTACGGCGCGATCGTCGTGACGCTCGACACGTGGCTGCTCGGCTGGCGCCCGCGCGACCTCCAGCAGGCCTACCTCCCGTTCCTCGAGTCGGTCGGCATCGCGAACTACCTGTCCGACCCGGTCTTCCGCTCGACGCTCGAGAAGACGCCGGAGGAGGACCCGATGGCCGCGGTCGGCCAGTTCGTCGGGGTCTTCTCGAACCCGACGGTGACGTGGGACGACCTCGCGTTCCTCCGCGAGTGCACGTCGCTGCCGATCGTCCTGAAGGGCATCCTCCACGCGGACGACGCGCGCGAGGCGGCGGCCCGGGGCGTCGACGGCCTCATCGTCTCCAACCACGGCGGCCGCCAGGTCGACGGGGCGATCGGCGCGCTCGACGCGCTGCCCGGCGTCGTCGACGCCGTGGGCGGGGAGGTCGAGGTCCTCTTCGACTCCGGGGTGCGCTGCGGCGCCGACATCTTCAAGGCGCTCGCGCTCGGCGCCCGCGCGGTCTGCGTCGGGCGCCCCGTCATGTGGGGTCTCACCGTCGGCGGCGAGGAGGGCGTCAAGACGGTCCTGCAGTCCCTGCTCGCCGAGCTCGACCTGACGCTCGCCCTCAGCGGCCTCGCGAACGTCGACCAGATCGATCGCAGCGCGCTGACGACCCGGCCCTGACGGCGCCGGCCGGCTCCCGTGGCGGGGCCGGCGCTTACGGCGTCTTCGCCGCCGTGGACCTCGCGCCCCGCGACCGCCATCCGCGGCAGACCGTTGACTCCCCACGCACCATCGCCTATAGTTGCTTACGCAACTACTTTCTCGTCCCGCCACGCCGGAGGTCCGACATGCAGCTCGAAGGCATCCACCACATCACCGCGATCACCGGGGACGCCGCGCGCAACGTCGACTTCTACACCCGCGTCCTCGGGCTCCGGCTCACGGCGAAGACGGTGAACCAGGACGACCCGTCGGTCTACCACCTCTTCTACGGCGACGAGCAGGCGAGCCCGGGCGCCGACCTCACGTTCTTCGAGTACCCACACGCGATCCCGGGCCGCGCCGGCGCGGGCATGGTCCACCGCATCGTGTGGCGCGTCGCGTCGGCGGAGGCGCTCGACTTCTGGGCGGCCCGCCTGGACGCCGAGGGCACCCCGGCGGTCCGCGACGGCGACCACCTGACCTTCGCCGACTTCGAGGGCCTGGGCCACGAGCTCGTCGTCACGACCGCGCCGGACGCGCCGCTCGTCGCCGACCACCCGGAGATCCCGGCCGCGCTCGCGCTGCAGGGCTTCGAGGGCGTGCGCGCCTACAGCGGCCATCAGGCCGGCAGCGACGCCGTCCTCGAGAAGCTCATGGGCGCGACCCGGCGCGGCGAGGACGCGTGGGAGGTCCGCGGCGAGCAGCGCGGCGGCTGGATCGCCTTCGACCCCGCCCCGGACATCGCGACGCACCCACCCCGCCCGAGCGCGGGGACCGTCCACCACATCGCCTGGGGGACGACCGACGCGGACGCGGAGGCGTGGGTGCGGACGCTCGCCGAGGTCGGCCTGCAGAGCAGCGGCATCGTCGACCGCCACTACTTCCACTCGATCTACTTCCGCGAGCTCGGGGGCATCCTGTACGAGCTGGCGACCGCGGAGCCCGGCTTCACGGTCGACGGGCCGGTGGAGGAGCTCGGCCGCCGCATCATCCTGCCGCCGTGGCTCGAGTCCGACCGCGAGGCGATCGAGGCGCGGCTCACCCCGCTCCCGGACCCGCGCGCGGACCGGGCGACACAGGGCTGAGGCACCCGGCCGGTCACGACGACACTGCGGGGGCGGGGTAGGCTCGTCGCTCACCCCACCATCGGAGGTCGTTCGTGGCTTCATCCACCAGTACTCCCGTCCGGCTCGTCGGCGTCGACGAGCTCGGCGAGTCCCAGGTCACGGTCGTCGAGACCGCGCACGGCAAGCTCGCCGTCGGCCTGTCCGACGGCACGCCGTTCGCCGTCTCCAACCGCTGCCGCCACCTCCTCGCCTCCCTCGGCGAGGGCAAGGTCACCGCCGACGGCTGCCTCGAGTGCCCGTGGCACGGCGCGAAGTACGACGTGTCGACCGGCAAGATGGTCCTCGGGCCGCAGGGCGCCTTCAAGCCGATCGCCGGCGCCGTGAAGGGCACCATGGGCGCCCGCGCCCTGAAGACCTACCCCGTCGAGGTGCGCGACGGGGCGATCTGGCTCAGCTGAGGGACGACGGCAGCGAACGCCACCTCGCTGGTGGCCTTCGCTGCCGGACGGGCCGGGATCAGGCGGCGACCGGCTCGCGCGAGGCCTCGCGGCGAGTCGCGTCCGGGTCCGGCGTCTCCGGGCCGTAGGCCCGGGCCTGGCGGACGAGCGCCCAGCCGAGGAGGAACGCGAGCAGGATCGTCGCGAGGCCGACCGCCGCGCTCGCGCCGTGGAAGAGCCACCCCGGCACGTCGCGCTTGCGCTCGCGCTGGAGGAGGCGGCGCTCGGCGAGGAACGGGCGCGTGGTGTGCAGCTCGGCCGGGATCGCGGCGACCGGGATCGCCGTGTCCTGCGGCATCGAGACGGCGGCGGCCTCCATGACGCTGCCCTTGTGGAGGCGGACGACCGTCTTCCACGTGCCGTTGACGGGCATCGGCCTCGTCGAGCGGTAGACGCCGTCGCCGATCCGCTTCATCGTCGCGTAGTGGATCGCGTGCTCCTTGCCCTGCCACGCCATCACGTAGAACCAGTCCGCGCCCTTGACGGCCGACGGGTCGGACACGCGGACGGTGACGGTCGCGAGCGGCCGGTCGCCGCCGCGGACGACGCTGAGGTCCATGCGGGCCGAGAGCGCCGGGTGGGTCGCCGGGATGAGCGAGAGCATCGAGACGGACAGCACCGCGAGCGCGGCGGCGGGGACGCGCCAGCTGCCGGGCCGCACGACCGTCGCGGTCGGGTGCTCCCGCAGCGCGCCGGCGACGAAGGCGCCGATGAGCCCGCCGGCCAGCGCCGTGGGGACCGAGCGGAGCATCGCCTCCGGCAGCAGGTGCAGGGGCCAGGCGATCGGGCTCCAGACGTGCGACCACGCGAGCTCGGCGGCGACGCCGACGGTGGCGATGAGGCCGCTCGCGACGACCGCGAAGCGATAGCCGCCGCCCCGCGCCCACGGCACGAGGAACGTCGCCTCCACGCACAGCGCGGGCACGAGGAAGAGCGGGAAGTGGTGCGTGGACTCGCCGAGGATCGGGCCGACGATGATCGTCAGGAGACCGAGGATGATCATGGACGCGAGCCACGTGCGGAGGGCGGCGCCGCGGCCGAGCGCAAGCCCCGCCCCGACGAACGCGAACGCCGCGCCGGCCGCGATGATCGTCGGCGCGAAGAGGAGGCGGAACTGCGGCACGCCGTAGGCGAACTCCTGCAGGTAGGCGACCGTGACGCCGACGACGCCGATCGCCGCCGCCTGCACGCCGAGCTCGCGCGTGAGGTTCCGCGGCACCGGTGAGAGCTGCGGGTAGAGGTCCTCGCGGACGGCCTCGCGGCCCTCGCGGACGAGCATGACGAGCCCGAAGAAGAGGAACAGGCCCCCGGTGATCATCATGAGATGGGTCGGGCCCCAGAGCGTGACGTCCTGCCCGAAGAGGTTGTGCCAGACGTCGTCGAGCGGGAACCCGGACATCGAGAAGAACGCGGTGGCGAGCATCGCCGGGGCGGCCGGCGGGACGTACCAGCTGCGCGTGATGCGCAGCCACGACGGGCGCCGCACGCCGATCGGCATCGCGACGGCGAGCCACGCGGCCGCGACGAAGAGGTAGATGCCGCCGAGGATGAGGAAGTGCGCGGGCGTCCCGAACGGGCCGGTGTCGCGGCCCTGGCCGATGTGGAGCGACACGTCCCAGACGAAGCCGACGCCGGCGAGGACGAACCCGGCGATGGCGACGACGAGCGGCACGACCGACCAGGCGGGGAGCCCGGTGAAGCGGGTGAGCGGCCGCGCGAGGTCGTTCAGCAGCGTGTGGCCGGCCCGGTGACGGAGGCCGAGCACGAAGAGGACCGCGAGGATCGTCATCGAGGCGGCGGTGCCGACGATGATGTCCGTCGTGGGTGCTCCCCCGGCGGGTGCGCCGTCGACGGCGGGCGCGGCGAGGGTGGTGACGGCGGCGACAAGGCTCATGGGACAGGTCCTTTCGGAGGCGCTCGAGACGGGCTCGGGCGCCGTGATGTGCACGACTGTACACGGGCTCCGGCGAAAGTCAAAGGACCGTACATTCGGTCGCGGACATTGTTACGCGGGGTGGCCGGGCGGACGCCGCGGGCGTCCCCCAAGCGGGGGGTGACCGGGGTCGCGGGCCTTCCCGCCCCCGCGCGCGGGTGGTTGAGTGGATGGCATGTCGACGCTCACCGACTGCGCGCGGTTCTTCGCCGAGGATCCGGCGCCGCTCGTCGCGGCGTCGTTCTGCTGCCCCTGGTGCCTCGCCGAGCTCGGTGACACGACCGTCGAGGTCGGGGCCCACGACTCCCTCGCGCACTGCGAGTGCATCCGCTGCGACCACGACTGGGACCTCGCGCTCCAGGCCGCCCAGGTGATGCGGCTGACCCTCGCACCGCCCCCGACACTGCACGTCCGCTTCGCCCGGGAGGGCGGCGGCGACCTCTGGTCCTCCGCGGCGTAGGATCGCTCCGTGATCTGCCGATGACGGACCGCCCGGTGGCCCAGGCCCCGCACATCGACGCGATCGAGATCGTCGTCGAGCTCCTCTCCCAGGTGGAGTCCGGCGATCAGCCCGGCGCGTTCTACGACCGGCTGTGCGAGGCGATCTGCCGCGTGACGTCGATGGACCGCGCCGTCCTCTTCCGGTACGACGCGCCGATCCGCCGCGTGACCGCCGCCGGGGTGCACGGCCTCGACATCACGCAGTTCGACGACTTCCCCTTCAACCCGGACACGACGCCGATCGCCCGCCAGGCGCTCGTCGAGGACCGCGTCATCGAGGTCCCGCAGGAGGCCTCGAGCCTGCTCCCGGAGCGGTACAAGGGCCTCGTCGACGACACGATGCTCGTCTGCACCCCGATGAGCGCGTCCGGCCGCTGGGTCGGCGTGGTCCTGTCGGACCGCCCGCGGAGCGCCGGCCCGCTCGGCGAGGCCGAGCTGCACCTCCTCTGGACGCTCGGCAAGGTCGCGGCGCTCGCCGCCATCGCGCGCGTCGCCACCGCCCAGGTCGAGCGCTCACGTCAGCTCGAGCAGCGCATCGACCTCGCCCGCGAGATCCACGACGGCGTCGTGCAGCGGCTGTTCGGCGTCTCGCTCGTCCTCTCGTCCGACCAGGCGCTCGACGTGGAGACGCAGCGCCGCTGCGCGGAGGAGGTCCAGGTCGCGCTCGCCGACCTGCGCACCGCCGTCCAGCGCCCGCTCGGCCGCCCCTCGCGGGAGAGCCCCGCCTCCGTGCGCCAGGAGCTCGGCGCCCTGCGTGCCGCCGCCGCGGTCGAGCCGAACGGGCCCGCCTTCGTCGTCACCGACCCGTCCGCCGTGATGGACCGGCTGCCCCCCGCGACCGCCGCCGTCGCCCGCTCGGTCCTCCTCGAGGCCGTCCGCAACGCCCGCAAGCACGCGCGCCCGCAGACGCTCGAGGTGACGCTCACCGAGCACGACGACGCGATCGTCCTCGAGGTCGCGAACGACGGCGTCGCGCCGGAGGACGGCGCCCGCCCCGGCGCCATCGTCGGGATGGGTCTCCGCCTCGCCGCCTTCGAGGCGCTGCAGGTCGGCGGCGTCGTGGAGTTCGGTCGCCGCGAGGGCGGCCGCTGGGTCGTCCGTCTCGTGGTGCCGCGCGATGCCTGAGCAGTCCGCCCCCCTCCTCCCGGACGTCCCCGACCTCACCGACGACCCGCGCGCGCTGCGGGTCCTCATCGTCGACGACCACGACGTCGTCCACTGGGGCTTCCGGGTCATGCTCGGCCAGCAGCCCTGGGTGCAGCGCTGCCTGAGCGCCCGCAACGAGCAGGAGGCCCTCGCCCTGACGACGCGCTACGCGCCGCACGTCGCGCTCGTCGATCTCTTCGTGGGGGCCGAGTCCGGCCCCGAGATCTGCGAGCGGCTGAAGTCCCTGTCCCCCCGCACGCACGTGCTGCTCATCTCGGGCGCGGGCCACATCTCGCCGAACGCCGCGCGCGCGGCCGGCGCGGCGGGCTTCGTCTCCAAGGACTGGCCGGCGGCCGACATCGCCCGCGCGGTGCGCATGGTCGGGCTCGGCATGACGGTCTTCCCGCCCCGCACGGAGCCGGCCGGCACGCGCCTGACCGACCGCGAGCAGCAGGTCCTCGACCTCATGGCCTCGGGCGCGACGAACCGCGAGATCGCGGCGTCGCTGCACCTCTCGCCGCACACGGTGAAGGAGCACACGAGCGCGCTGTACCGCAAGCTCGAGGTGCGCAACCGGGCCGAGGCGGTCAGCCGCGCGCAGCGCATCGGCCTGCTCGGCTGAGCGACCGGCGGGTTTGCCCGCCGCCGCGTCGGGGAGACTCGCGGGGTGCTCACCACCCTCAAGCGCTCCGAGCGCATCACCCTCGTGGTCGGCGTCGTCGCGACGATCGCGGCCGGGATCGCGCGCTACGGCGACGCGTCCGCGGTGCTCGCGTTCGTCCTCGCGGCGATCGCCCTCGCCGCGCTCGCCTCGATCGTCTCGTTCGCGACCGAGCAGGTCGGGGAGCGCTTCGGCCCCGCGGTCACCGGCTTCCTGCAGTCGACGCTCGGGAACCTGCCCGAGTTCTTCATCGTCATCTTCGCGCTCCACTCCGGGCAGGTCGTCGTCGCGCAGACGTCCATCATCGGCTCGCTCTTCGCGAACGCGCTGCTCGTCCTCGGGGCGGTGATCCTCGTCGGCGCGAGCACGGCCGACGACGGCGTCATGCGCTTCAAGTCCCGGCTGCCGAACGACACCGCCACCCTGCTGCTCGTCGCCTCGTTCATCATCGTGGTCGTCGGGATCGCGGTCCAGGACGGGCAGAAGGCGGCCGAGCACGTGAAGTCCTTCAGCGCCGTCGCCGCGATCGCGCTGCTCGCCGTCTACGCGACGTGGGCGTGGGGCTACCTGCGCAGCGACGGGCCACGGCCGGAGGTGGCGGCGGCGGGCGGCGCGGCGGCTGGCGGCGAGGGCGCCGCGGGCGCCGCAGGCGAGGGCCACGGCGCCCGCGCCGGCGTCCCGCTCGCGCTGTCGGTGACGCTGCTCGCGGTGGCCGGCGCCGGCGCCGCTTTCACCTCGGACTGGTTCATCCACGCGCTCGAGCCCGCGATCAAGTCGATCGACATCTCGCAGGCGTTCGCCGGCCTCGTCATCGTCGCGATCGCCGGCAACGCAGTCGAGAACGTCGCCGGCCTCGTCCTCGCCCGTAAGGGCCAGTCGGACCTCTCGATCTCGGTCGTGAAGAACTCCGTCGCGCAGGTCGCGGCGTTCCTGTTCCCCGCCCTCGTGCTCGTGTCGCTCCTCTTCGCCGATCCGCTGACGTTCGCACTGAACCCCGTCTACATCGGCGCGATCGCGCTCACGGCCCTCTCGGTCTGGCAGATCACCGGGGACGGCGAGGCGACGCACTTCGAGGGCGTCGCGCTCATCGCGCTGTACGTCGTCCTCGGGACGTACGCCTACCTCGAGTAGCCGCCGACCGCCCCGAGCGGCGCCGACTGACAGCTGACGCAGACCTGTCCTGCCTCAGCTGACAGTCGGCGCGTGGGCCACCCCCCGTCCGGTCGCGCACGAGCCCCCGTTCGGGGGGTGGCCCTCGCTTGCGCTCCCCCCGCAGCGCAGGGTGGGGCTCGTGAACGATCGCCCGCAGACCACCGCCGTCCTCTTCCCGGGACAGGGAAGTCACGTCGACGGGATGGGTGACGAGGTCGCCCGCACCGCCCCCGAGCTGCACGCCCGCTGCCTCGAGCTCGTCGGCGACGACGCCTTCGCCCGCGCCGGTGAGGACACGCGCTTCGCGCAGCCCGCGATCTTCTGCGCGTCGCTCGCCGCCGCCGCGCACGAGTCGGTCCCCGGCCCCGCCCTCTACGCCGGCCACTCGCTCGGCGAGCTCACGGCCCTCACCGCGGCCGGGGTCTTCACCTGGGAGGACGGCCTCGCGCTCGTCGTCGAGCGCGGCCGCCTCATGGCCCAGTCCGCCGCCGAGCAGGGCGACGGCACGATGACCGCCCTGCTGAAGGGGACGCCCGAGCAGGCCGCGGAGATCGCCGCCGCCCACGGCCTCACGGTCGCGAACGACAACGCGCCCGGCCAGCTCGTGCTCTCCGGATCCGCCCCGGCGCTCGACGCCGCCGCCAAGGACGCCCGCGCCGCCGGGCTGCGCGCGATGCGCCTCGACGTCGCGGGGGCGTTCCACTCCCCCGCGATGGGCAGCGCCGCCGCCGGGTTCGCCGCCGCCCTCGCCGGCGTCGAGCTCCACGAGCCGAAGGTCGCCGTCTTCTCCTGCGCGAGCGCGGCGCCGTTCACCGACGTGCGCGCCGAGCTCGCCGCCGCGCTCACCGCACCCGTCCTCTGGCGCCAGACGCTCTTCGCCCTGCAGGCCGCCGGCGCGACCGACTTCCTCGACGCCGGGCCCGCGCAGATCCTCGCGGGCACCGTGAAGCGGACGATCGGCGAGCCGGTGGGCGCCTGATGCTCGACCAGGCCGGCGACACCGCGCAGACCGCGCCGGCGACCCGCGTGGCGCGCCCGTCGGCGCTGCGCGCCGCCGCCTTCACCGGCCTCGGCGTCGCGCTGCCCGAGGGTGTCGTGGGCAACGCGCCGATCGCCGAGCGCCTCGGCCTCGCCGACGGCTGGATCGAGCGGCGCACGGGCATCGAGCGCCGGCGCCACGCCGGGCCCGAGGACGGCACCGCGACGCTCGGGGCCGCCGCCGCGCTCGCCGCCCTCGCGGACGCCGGCCTCACCGCCGCCGACGTCGACCTCGTCATCGCCGCCACCTGCACCGCCGACCACGCCATCCCCGGGACTGCCCCCGAGATCGCCCACCTCATGGGCACCGACAAGGTCCCGGCCTACGATCTCGGCGCCGCCTGCTCCGGGTTCGTCATGGGCCTGGACACGGCGAGCGCGCTCATCGAGAGCGGCCGCGCCGACACGATCGTCCTCGTCGGCGTCGAGGTCCTCTCCCGCTTCCTCGACCCCGACGATAAGGGCACCGCGCCGATCTTCGGGGACGGCGCCGGGGCCGCGGTCCTCACGGCCGCTCCGGCGGGATCCGCCGGGATCGACCTCGCGGTCCTCGGCAGCGACGGTGGCTGCGCCGAGTTCATCGTCGCCCCGCGCGGCGGGACGCTGACGATGGACGGGCACGCGACCTTCGGCGCCGCGATCTCGCGCATGTCGCAGGGCGCGCTCGACGCCTGCGCCGCGGTCGGGATCACGCTCGACGACATCGACCTCTTCGTCTTCCACCAGGCGAACGCGCGGATCCTCGCGTCGGTCGCCGACCGCCTGTCGCTCGACCCCGAGAAGGTCGTCAACGCGATCGGCGAGATCGGCAACGTCTCCGCCGCGTCGATCCCCGTCGCGCTCGACCACGCCCGCAGCCAGGGTCGCCTGCACGCCGGCGACCGCATCCTCTGCGGCGCCTTCGGGGCCGGGCTCACCTGGGGCTCGTGCGTGCTGACCTACGGCGCCGCGGCCGGCCAGGCGGTCCCCGCATGAGCGCCGCGAAGCCGATCCCCGGAACGATCAGGCCCGAAGGGTGCGCGCTCGTCACCGGCGCCTCGAAGGGCATCGGCGCCGCCGCCGCGGCCGCGCTCGCCGCCGACGGCTGGGCCGTCGGCGTCCACTACGGCCGCGACGCCGCGGGCGCCCAGGCCACCGTCGAGGCGATCGAGGGGGCGGGCGGCCGCGCGTTCGCCGTCGGCGGCGACGTCGCCGACCCGGCCGCGGCCGACGCGATCCTCACCGCCGTGGAGGCGGAGCTCGGCCCCGTCCTCGCGCTCGTGAACAACGCGGGCATCACGGACGACGGCCTCGCCATGCAGCTCGAGGACGACGCCTTCGACCGCGTCATCGCGACGAACCTCGGCGGCGCCTTCCGGCTCACCCGCCGTGCCCTCGGCCCGATGGTCCGCGCCCGGTACGGCCGGATCGTGAACGTCGCCTCGATCGTCGGCCTGCGCGCCAACGCCGGGCAGGCCAACTACGCGGCGTCGAAGGCCGGGCTCATCGGCCTGACCCGCACCGTCGCCGCCGAGGTCGCGCGCCGCGGCGTGACGGTCAACGCCGTCGCCCCCGGCTTCATCGCCACCGACATGACGGCGGACATCCACCCCGACCAGCTCGGCGCGATCCCCGCGCGGCGCCCCGGCTCCGTCGACGAGGTCGCCGCGTGCGTCGCCTTCCTCGCTTCCGACGCCGCCGCGTACGTCACCGGCTCCGTCCTCACCGTCGACGGCGGCCTCAGCGCCTGACGGCGCCGCCGCACCTTCTTCACCCGAACCGACCACCACCAAGGAGCACCCACCACCATGTCGACCATCACGAACGAAGCCGTCGAGAAGACGGTCATCGAGGCCCTCATCTCCTTCGGCGCCGAGCCCGACGAGGTCACGCCCGAGACCGAGCTGACGACCCTCGACATCGACTCCCTCGACCTCGCCGAGCTCTCGCAGATCGTCGACGACGAGTACGGCGTGACGATGAAGTCGAGCGACGTCTCGAAGATCAAGACCGTCGGCGACATCGTCGCCGTCATCGTCGCCAAGGCCTGAGCGACATGCGCGACGTCGTCATCACCGGGGTCGGGGCGGTCACGCCGCTCGGCGTCGGCGCCCGTGCCCTGCACGAGCGCTGGACCGCCGGCGAGTGCGGGATCGTCGACGGTGAGGCGCCGTGCGCGGAGTACGAGGCGACCGATCACTTCTCGCGCAAGGAGTCGCGCCGGAGCGATCGGTTCACCCAGCTCGCGCTCGTCGCCGCCGCCGAGGCGGTCGCCGAGGCCGGCTGGCTCGAGGACGGGCTGCCCGTCGCCCCGGACCGCGCCGGCTCGATCATCGGCACCGGCATCGGCGGCGTGAGCACGCTGCTCGGGAACTACAAGAGCCTGCTCGAGGGCGGGCAGGTCGGCCCCCTCGCGGTCCCCCTCATGATGGGCAACGCCGGCGCCGCCGCGGTCGCCATGAAGTACGACCTCGAAGGCCCCGCCTTCGGTGTCATGTCCGCCTGCGCGGCCGGGACGAACGCCATCGGCGTGGCGCTGCGGGCGATCCAGCACGGCGAGGCGGACGTCCTGCTCGCCGGCGGCAGCGAGGCCGCGCTGCACCCGCTCACCCGGGCGGCGTTCGGCGCGCTCGAGGCCCTGTCGGAGCTCGGCATCTCGCGGCCGTTCGACGCCCGCCGCGACGGCTTCGTCATGGGCGAGGGCGCGGGCGTCCTCGTGCTCGAGGCGGGTGACGTCGCGCGTGCTCGCGGCGCCCGCATCCTCGGGACGCTGTCGGGCTACGGCTCGACGTGCGACGCGCACCACCTCACCGCCCCGCGGGAGGACGGCAGACGCGCCGCCGCGGCGATCACGATCGCCCTGGCCGACGCGGGCTTCGACCCGACGGCGATCGACTACGTCAACGCGCACGGCACGTCGACGCCGCTCAACGACGCCGCCGAGACCGCGGCCCTCAAGAGCGCGCTGGGGCAGCACGCCTACGAGATCCCCGTCTCCTCGACGAAGTCCGCGATCGGGCACCTGCTCGGCGCGGCCGGCGCCGTCGAGGCCGTCGCGACCGTCCTCGCGCTCCGTGACCGGGTCGCCCCGCCGACGATCGGCCTCGAGGAGCCCGGCGCGGGCCTGGACCTCGACTACGTCCCCGGACAGGCCCGCGCCATGTCCGTTCCCGATGGCCGGTCCGCCCGGGCGATCTCCACGTCGTTCGGCTTCGGCGGCCACAACGCCGTCCTCTGCCTGGAAGCCGCCTAGCCATGACCCCACCCCCCGTCCTCGCTCTCGCGCCCCGGCCCGACGAGCAGCTCACCGCCCTCGAGCGCCTCGAGGTCCTCTGCGACCCGGGCTCCATCCAGCTGCTGCGCACCGCGGTGCGCAGCACCGGGATGGGTGACCGGGCGGTGCCCGGGGACGGGGTGCTCACCGCGAGCGCGCGCGTGGACGGGCGGCCGATCTTCTGCTTCGCGCAGGATCCGTCGTTCATCGGCGGCTCGCTCGGGGCGGCGCACGCCGACTCGATCGTCCAGGTCATGCGGGCCGCGGGCCGGGCGCGCGTCCCGCTCATCGGCTTCATCCAGTCGGCCGGCGCCCGTCTGCAGGAGGGGACCGCGGCGCTCGGCGGCTACGGCCGGATCTTCCGCGAGCACGTCGCGCTCAGCGGCGTCGTCCCGCAGATCTCGATCATCTGCGGGGCCTGCGCCGGGGGCGGCTCCTACGCCCCCGCGCTCACCGACTTCATCGTCATGACGCAGTCCGCCGCGATGTTCCTCACCGGGCCCGCGATCGTGAAGGAGGTCACGGGCGAGGACGTCGACGCGGCCGGCCTCGGCGGCCCGAAGGTCCACGAGAGGAACGGCGTCATCCACATGGTCGCGCCGACCGAGGTGGACGCCGCGCTCGCCGCGCGCGACATCCTCGACCACCTGCCCCAGCACGCGCAGGCGCCGGTCCAGCGCTGGCCCGCGGTCGACGCGACCGGCCGCGCGCCCGACTCCGTGCTGCCCCCGACCGACCGCCAGGTCTACGACGTGCGCGACGTCGCCAAGGCGCTCGTCGACGGCGGTCGCATCCTCGAGATCCAGCCGCGCTTCGCGAAGAACGTCGTCTGCGCGATGGCCCGCCTCGACGGCCGCGCGATCGGCATCGTCGCGAACCAGCCGCGCTACCTCGGCGGCGTCCTCGACGCCGCGAGCGCGCAGAAGGCCTCGCGCTTCATCCGTACCTGCAACATGTTCGGGCTGCCGCTGCTCGTCCTCGTCGACACGCCCGGCTTCCTCCCCGGCGTCAGGCAGGAGGAGGCCGGCGTCATCCGCCACGGCGCGAAGCTCGTGTACGCGTTCGCCGAGGCGCAGGTGCCGCGCATCACGGTCATGCTCCGCAAGGCCTACGGCGGCGCGTTCATCGCGATGAACTCGAAGGACCTGGGCGCCGACCTCGTCCTCGCCTGGCCCGGCGCGCAGCTCGGCGTGATGGGCCCGAAGCAGGCGGTCGGCATCACCCAGCGCCGCGCCATCGCCGCGTCGGACGACCCAATCGCGACGCGCGACACGCTCGCCGACGAGTACGCCCGCGACCACCTCGACGTCTCCTCGGCCGCGGCCGGCGGGTTCGTCGACGAGGTCATCCCTCCGCACGAGACCCGCGCCCGGCTCATCGCAGCGTACGCGGGCTTCGAGGGGCATGCCCGCACCCACCGACCGACAGGAAACGTGCCGTTGTGAGTACCTCCACCCGCTTCGTCCGCACCGAGGCAGCGCCCATGGACTGGGCCGCGTCGTTCGACGACCTGCAGCCCGGTCAGACCTTCACGAGCTACGGCCGCACGATCACCGAGGCGGACGTCGTGCAGTTCGCCGGCCTCACCGGCGACCACCACCCGCTGCACACCGACGCGACGTTCGCGGCCGCCGGCCCGTTCGGCGAGCGCGTCGCCCACGGCATGCTCACGATCTCCTACGCGGTCGGCCTCGTCCCGCTCGACCCCAGGCGCGTGCTCGCGCTGCGCCGGATCGGCGACGTCGTCTTCAAGCGCCCCGTGAAGCTCGGCGAGACGATCCGCGTCGAGGGCTCGATCACGGACCTGAGCCGCATCTCCGACCAGGCCGGCATCGTGAGCTTCGGGTGGAAGATCAAGGACTCGGGGGGCGCGCTGCTCACCCGCGCGACCGTCGACGTGCTGTGGTCGAACGACGTCCCGCGGCCGGACGCGGAGGCCGAGGCGGACGTCGAGGCGCAGGAGCCCGTGCCGGTCACCGCGCCCGCTCCGCAGGCCGGCGCGGGGGCCGACCCCGAGCGCGCCACGCGGCCGCCGACCGTCGCCTTCCTCGACGAGCTGCACCCCGCCGGCTCCTTCTGCCCGGTGCCGCTCTGATGCTCGCCGGGAAGAAGCTCGTCGTCACCGGCGTCCTCACGAAGGACTCGATCGCCTTCGAGGTCGCCCGCCAGGCCCAGGAGCAGGGCGCGGAGATCGTCCTCACCGGCTTCGGCCGCACGCGGCGCATGACCGAGCGCGCGGCCGGCCGCCTCCCCGAGCCGACGGACATCCTCGAGCTCGACGTCAACAACCCGGACGACCTCACGGCGCTCACCGCCGAGCTGCGCTCGCGCTGGGGGACGGTCGACGGGATCCTCCACGCGATCGCGCACGCCCCGGGCGACGCGCTCGGCGGTGGCTTCCTCGAGGCGCCGACGGCGAGCGCGCTGTCGGCCTTCCAGACGAGCGCCGTGTCGCTCCGCGAGGTCGCCGTCGCGGTCGCCCCGCTGATGGACGAGGCGGGCGGCGGCTCCGTCGTCGGCCTCGACTTCGACGCGACCGTCGCCTGGCCCGCCTACGACTGGATGGGCGTCGCGAAGGCGGCGCTCGAGTCGGTCTCCCGCTACCTCGCGCGGGATCTCGGGGCCCGGAACATCCGCTGCAACCTCGTGAGCGCCGGCCCGATCGAGACGGCGGCCGCCGGCGGCATCCCCGGCTTCGACGCGCTGGCGGGCTTCTGGCAGGACCGCGCCCCGCTCGGCTGGGACCCGACCGACGCCGCCCCCGTCGCCGCGGCGGTCTGCTTCCTCCTCTCCGACCACGCCCGCGCGATCACCGGCGAGGTCCTCCACGTCGACGGCGGCTATCACGCGATGGGCTCCCCCCTGCCGTCGCGGATGGAGGCGGCGGCGGACGGCGCACCCGCCCCGGGCGCGATCGCCTGACCCTCCCCGACTGGGGCCGTCCATTTCCCCCGACCCCACTCCGGAGAAATGGACGCGCTCGACCCGCATGGGCGCACGCCGTCGATTTCCCCCGACCCCACTCGGGAGAAAAGGACGCGCTCGACCCGCATGGGCGCACGCCGTCCATTTCCCCCGACCCCACTCGGGAGAAAAGGACGCGCTCGACCCGCATGGGCGCACGCCGTCCATTTCCCCCGACCCCACTCGGGAGAAATGGACGGCGTGACCACCGCGCGGCCTTCAGGCTGATTGAATGACGCCTTCGTGCGGGTCGGGTCGCTGGACCGCGTCGCCGCGCAGGCCCTGTCCCCGCCACCTTCCTTCCCGAACGGACCCATATGCGGTACCCCCGAACCCTCGCCACGCTCACCGTCGTCCCGCTGACCTTCCTCGCCGCGTGCGGCGGCGGGGGCAACTCGGACTCGGATCAGATCACGAAGATCATCAAGAACGGCGGCAAGGACCCGACGACGATCTGCGACCACCTCGACGCGACGCTCGTCAAGCAGCTCGGCGGCGCGGCCGGCTGCAAGAAGGCCGCGAAGGCGGCGGACAACGGCGACAAGAAGGTCGACGTGAAGGACGTGACGGTCAAGGGCGACACCGCCACCGCGAAGATCAAGGGCGCCTCCGGCGACCAGACGATCTCGTTCGTGAAGAAGGCGGGCAACTGGGTGGTCACCGAGACGAAGTAGGCGGTCTCGTAGGCTGGGGGGCGATGGCCCGCCGTCGCCTCCACGCCACCCTGCTCGCCGGAGCGCTCGTCCTCGCCGCCTGCGGCGGGGACGGCACCGACGATCGCTTCGCGATCACGAAGATCATCAAGGACGGCGGCCGCGACCCGGCCACGATCTGCGACCACCTCTCGGACCCGCTGCGCAGGCGCCTCGGGTCGGTGGCCGTGTGCCGCCGCGCCGCGAAGGCCGCGCCCGCCACCAGGCGCACGGTGACGATCGACCGGCTGACGATCACGGGCGACCGCGCCGCGGCGGCCGTCACCGGCGGCGACGGCCGCACGCGCATCACCTTCGTGAAGGACCACGGGTCCTGGAAGGTGCTCTCGACGCGCTGACGCCGCGCGGGCCCCGGCCGGCGTGCGGCCGAGTGGGGACATATGTCCCACCGGGCCGCACGCCGGCGGGGTCGGTCCCGGTCAGGCCGGCGCGGCGACCGTCGCGAGGCCCGGCTCGTCGCGGGCGCCGCGGACGGTGACCGCGATGACCTTGTACTCCGGGCAGGACGTGTCGACGTCGGCGGAGTCGCCGACGAGGAGGTTCGTCCGCACCTCAGGGAAGTGGAAGGCGGTGAAGACGTGGCCCGCCTCGATGCGGTCGGTGATGCGCACCGGCAGCTCGATCTCACCCCGGCGGCTGCGGACGGTCACGAGGTCCCCCTCGGCGAGCAGGCGGTCCGCCGCGTCGACGGGGTGCATCTCGAGCCAGTCCGAGGGCATGAGCGCGAGGTTGCCGGTCCGCCGGGTCATCGTCCCCGCGTTGTAGTGCTCCAGGCGCCGGCCGGTGACGAGGATGAGCGGGAACTCGGCGTCGGCCTCCTCCCCGGGCGGCTTGTAGGGCAGCGCGGCGAGCCGCGCGCGCCCGCGGCCGACGAGGAAGCCGTCCGCGTAGAGGATCGGCGTGTCGGTGCCGTCGGGCGCGACCGGCCACTGCAGGCCACGCCGGCCGAGGCGCGCGAAGCTCACGCCGGCGAAGTCCGGGGTCAGGCGCGCGACCTCGTCCATGACCGCGGACGGGTCTGAGAACCCCATGTCGTGGCCGAGCGCCCGCGAGAGCTTCGTGAGGATGTCGAAGTCCGTGCGCGCCTGACCCGGCGGGTCGACCGCGGGCTGCACGAGCTGGATGCGGCGCTCGGCGTTCGTGAACGTGCCGCGCTTCTCGAGGAAGGCGGACGCGGGCAGGACGACGTGCGCGAGCTTCGTCGTCTCCGTCATGAAGATGTCCTGGCAGACGAGCAGCTCGAGGTGCTCGAGCGCCCTGACGACGTGGGTCGTGTCGGGGTCCGTTTGGGCGACGTCCTCGCCGAAGATGAACATCGCCCGCAGGTCGCCCGCGACGGCGGCGTCGAACATCTGCGGGATCGTGTAGCCGGGGCGGCGGGAGAGCGGCACGCCCCAGGCGGCCTCGAACTGCGTGGCGGTCGCCTCGTCGTCGACGCGGCGGTAGGCCGTGTAGGTGTCGGGCAGCGCCCCCATGTCCGAGGAGCCCTGGACGTTGTTCTGCCCGCGCAGCGGCAGCAGCGCGGCGCCGGGGCGGCCGACGTTGCCCGTGAGCAGCGCGAGGTTGACGATGAGCCGGACGGCATCCGAGCCGTGCCGGTGCTCGGTGACGCCGAGGCCCCAGAGGATGCAGGCGTTCTCGGCGGCGGCGAAGAGGTGCGCGGCGCGCTCGACGTCGGCGGCGGGGACGCCCGTGAGCTCCTCGACGACCCGCGGGGGTACTGCGCGGCGAGATCCTCGAGCTCGGCGTAGCCCTCGGTGCGCGCGTCGACGAAGGCGCGGTCGACGAGGCCGTCGCGGATGATGACGTGCGCGAGCCCGTGCAGGAGGGCGGCGTTGCCGCCCGGCCGCGTGGCGAGGTGGACGTCGGCGAGGTCGGCGAGCTCGATCCGCCGCGGATCGGCGGTGATGAGCTTCGCGCCGCGCAGGACGGCCTGCTTGCAGCGCGCCCCGACGACCGGATGCCCCTGCGTCGGGTTCGCCCCGAGGACGAGGAGCAGGTCGGCGCGATCGATGTCGTCGAAGGACCCGGTCGCCCCTGAGAGCCCGAGCGAGGCGCGGAGCGCGAAGGACGTCGGCGAGTGGCAGACGCGCGAGCAGTTGTCGATGTTGTTCGTCCCGATGGCAGCCCGCATGAGGCGCTGCATGACCTAGCAGTCCTCGTTCGTCGCGCGTGAGGACGCGAGGCCGGCGATCGCGTCGGGGCCGTGGGCGCCCTTGATGCGCAGCAGCTCAGTGCTGACGTGGGCGACGGCCTCCTCCCAGGTCGCCTCGCGGAACGTTCCCGCGGCCGCGCCCGGCTCGCGGATCAGCGGGGTCGTCAGCCGCTCGCGCGAGCGCGTGAACTGGTGGGCGAAGCGCCCCTTCACGCACGCGTGGCCGTGGTTCGCGGGGCCGTCGGCGGCGGGGCTGATCGCGACGACCGCGCCGCCGGAGGTGTGGGCCTCGAGGCGACAGCCGACCCCGCAGTAGCCGCACGTGGTCGTGGTCGTCGCGTCGAAGGCGAGGCTCTTCGTGCTCACGCGGCTCCTTTCGGGGCGAGGTCGATGAGCAGGTGCTCGGTGATCGCGTCGGTCGGGCAGGTGTCGGCGCAGGCGCCGCAGGAGACGCAGGAGAACTCCTGGAAGGACTCGCCCATGAGGCCGGCGGTGACGTTCGCCTCGAACCCGCGCCCGGTGGCGGTGAGCGCGAAGGCCCCCTGCACCTCGTCGCACGCGCGGACGCACCGTCCGCAGCTGATGCACAGCTCGTGCTGGAGGACGAGGTACGGGTGGCGGTCGTCGAGGGCCCGGGCGTGCGTGGCGCCGGTCCAGCGCGCCGCGTCGGGGCCCGCCTCCGGGTCCAGCCCGAACGACCGTGCCACGGCGGCGAGCTCGGTGTGCGCCGCGGGCGCGGCGGGCAGCTCGGAGAGCACGAGCTCGACGACGGCACCGGCGACGCGGCGCGCCGTCGGGTCCCGCGTGTCGACGACGGCGCCGTCGCAGCAGAGGGTCGTGCACGAGGCGACGGGCCTCTCGCCCCCGTCGAGCCCGACGAGGCAGACGCGGCACGCCCCGAACGGCGCGAGGCGGTCGTCGAAGCAGAGCGTCGGGACCTCGGCGCCGGCGGCGCGTGCGGCCTCCAGCAGCGTCGTGCCGGGCGCGACCCGCACGGCGATGCCGTCGACAATGACCGTGAGCGGCTCGGGCGCCATCAGACGAGCTCCAGTTCATGCGGGAAGTGCTCGACGAGCGAGCGGATCGGGGCGGGCAGGCCGTCACCGTGGGCGCAGAGCGAGCCGAGCTCGAGCGTCTCGAGGAGGGCCTCGAGCTTCGCGCGGTCGACGGGGCCGGGGCGGTCCAGGAGCTCCTCGCCGCGGCGCAGCCCGACACGGCACGGAAAGCACTTCCCGCACGACTCGTCGGCGCCGAACTTCATGAGGTGGCGGGCGAGCGCGCGCATGTCGGTCGTCTCGTCGAAGGCGACGATCGACCCGTGCCCGACCATGCACCCGTGCTCGGCGAGCGGCGCGAAGTCGAGCGGCGTGTCGAGGAGCGACGCCGGGAGGATGCCGCCGAGCGGCCCGCCGACCTGCAGCGCCTTGAGCGTGTGCCCGTCCTTCAGACCCCCACCGAGCCCGTCGCAGATCGTCCGCAGCGACGTCCCGAACGAGACCTCGTAGAGGCCGGGCGTGACGAAGCGCTGGTTGAGGCACACGAGCTTCGTGCCGGGCGTGGCGCCGGGGCTCAGCGCGCGGTAGGCGGACGCGCCGTGGGCGGCGATGAAGGGGACGTTCGCGAGCGTCTCGATGTTGTGGACGAGCGTCGGACGCCCGTGCCAGCCGCGCGCGGCCGGGAACGGCGGCCGCGCGCTGACGGTGCCGCGCAGTCCCCGGAGCGACGCGAGCAGCGCCGTCTCCTCCCCGACGACGTACGAGCCGGCGCCCTCGTGGATCTCGATGTCGAAGCTCAGGCCGCTCCCGAGGACGTTCGCGCCGAGCAGCCCGGCGGCGCGGGCCTCGGCGACGGCCCGGCGGAGCGCCGGGAGCGAGTCCGGGTACTCGGAGCGGACGAAGACGAAGCCGCGCTGCGCGCCGACCGTGAAGGCGGCGAGCGCCATGCCCTCGAGCACGAGGTGCGGGCGCCGTTCCATGAGGTGCTTGTCGATGTACGAGCCCGGGTCGCCCTCGTCCCCGTTGGCGACGACCACGCGCTGCCCGTCCGCCGGCGTCGTGCCCGCGACGAAGCCCCACTTCACTCCGGCCGGGAAGGCGGCGCCGCCGCGGCCCTTGAGGTCCGCGTCCTTCACGGCCGCGCGCAGCCGTTCGGGGCCGAGATGGCGAGGGCGTGGCGCAGGCCCGGCCAGGCCGGGTCGTCGGCGCCGAGCAGGACGCCGTCCGGCGGGATCGCCGCGCCGTGGACGGCGGTGGCGGGGGCGGGCGCGCGCGTGCAGGCGCCCGCGAGCAGGCGGTCGACGGCGCCGGGCCCCGCGTCGAGGACGTCGCCGTCGCGCACCGCGGGCCCCACGTGACACAGGCCGAGGCAGACGGTCGGCGCGAGCGACGTCGCGCCGTCGTCGCTGATGCTCGCCGGCGCGACACCGAGGCCGGCCGCCACGGTGCCGAGCGCGGCGCCGCGCTCGGCGGCCCAGCAGGCGGTGCCCGTGCACACCGCGGTGTGGCGGCGGCCGCGCGGGTGCGTGAGTCGTCGTAGAACGTCGCGACGCCGTGGACGGTCGCCTCGGGGACGCCGCAGCGCGCGGCCACCGCGCGCAGGTCGTCGTCCGTCAGCCGGCCCCGCGCGGCCATGACGTCCTTCAGCGCGTCGAGGACCGTGGGGCGGCCATCGGGCTCGCGGGCACGGAGGCGGCTGATGACGTTCGCTGACACACATTCGATGCTACCGCGCGAGGAAAGGGGTGTGAACGATCGTTCATGGCCGGTCGGGTGGTGGGGGCGGTCGGGGCCGCCGTAGGCGTCGCGAAGCACCGCGAACCGAGCCGCAGGCCGACCGGGCGCACCCGCCGCCCCGCCCCGGCAGGAGGGCAACTTCCGGCCGCGAAGCCGGTTTGAGTGTCCATGGGTCTGAGGGATGGACAGCAGCGCGTACGGATGCTGACGACGGCGGCGGGCCTCACGGCCGCGACGCTCGTCGGCGGGCTGACGGCCGGCGCCGACCCGGCGTCCGCGCGCTCGCGCACGCCGGTCCTCACCGGCATCCGCTGCGTCCCCGCGACGAGCGCGTCGTGTGCCGGCGGGGTCTCGGTGACGACCGGCCGCCTCCTACAGCTCAGCGGCCGCCGCCTGAGGAGCGGCATGCGGGTGACGTTCCGGTGGCCGACCGGCGCGCTCGCGACGAAGCTCCGCCACACGAGGACCGGCTACACCGCGCGCGTCCCCGCGGGCACCCGCGCGGGCTCGGTGAGCGTCACGGTCACCGACCGGGCCGGCCGCCGCTCGCGGGCGCGGCGCATCCGCGTCGTCGCCTCGGGGCCGACGCCGGTGACGCTCCCCGTCGTCGCGGGGCTCCCGGCCCAGTTCGCCGGCCACGGCATGTGGATCTGGCAGCTGGCGAAGACGGAGGGCAGTGACGTCGCCGCGATCGCGCAGAAGGCCGTCGCGAGCGGTTTCCAGACCGTCTTCGTGAAGGCGGCGGACGGGCAGGACACGTGGGCGCAGTTCACCCCGCAGCTCGTCGCCCAGCTCAAGGCCGCCGGGCTGCGCGTCTGCGCCTGGCAGTTCGTCTACGGCACGCACCCCGACGGCGAGGCGGCGGCCGCGGTCGCCGCCATCCGGCGCGGCGCCGACTGCTTCGTCATCGACGCCGAGGGTCAGTACGAGGGCCGGTACGCCGCGGCGCAGACGTACATGACCGCGCTGCGGGCCGGGGTCGGCCCGGACTACCCGCTCGCGCTGACGTCCTTCCCCTACGTCGACTACCACCCGTCGCTGCCGTACTCCGTCTTCCTCGGCCCCGGCGGCGCCCAGGCCAACGCGCCCCAGGTGTACTGGAAGGACATCGGCGGGACCGTCGACGCGGTCAGCGCGCGGACCTTCGCGCAGAACCGGCCCTACACGCGGCCGATCGTGCCGCTGGGCCAGACCTACCAGAAGCCCGCCGCCACGGAGCTGCAGCGCTTCCGGCAGGTGTGGTCCTCGTACGGCGCCGGCGGGCTGTCGTGGTGGGACTGGCAGGAGACGACCCCCGCCGCCTTCGGGACCCTCGCGTCGCCCGCCCCCGCGCCGGTCGCCCTCACCGACCCGGGCTGGCCGCTCCTGCGCAAGGGGAGCAAGGGCGACCAGGTCGTCTGGCTCCAGGAGCACCTCGTGAGCACCGACCCGACCGTGAAGGTCACCGGGACGTACGACGCGGCCACCGTCACCGCGGTGACGGCGGTGCAGACCGCGCACGGCTTCCTCGCCACCGGGGAGATGGACGCGCCGACGTGGCAGACCGTCCTGCAGCAGCCGGTCACCCCGGTCGACTGGACGACCCGCGCGGCGCCGCGGATGGCACCCGCGGCGGGCACGGCGTCCCTCCGCGCGACCCGCGGCCTCCCGAGCCCCGGCATCCGCCGCAGCGAGATCCCGACCGTCGGCGCGGGCGGCGGCGGCTGACCCCCCACACCGCCGAAACCCGTTCTCGGTCCCCCAGTTGGGCCTCTATCGGGTCTCGGCCGGGCAGGGGACGCGGGACCGCGTTCGGCGGCGCGGGACGCGGGGTAGGCTCGAGCGCTGATGCCCGCCAGGCCCAACTACGCCCGGCGGCGGACGGTGGCGCTCGGGGCGCTGCTCGTCGCCGTCGTCGCCGTCATCGCGCTGACCCGCGGCGGTGGGGACACCGGCGGCGGCCCGACCGCCGCCGCGCGGGCCGCGGAGGCCGCCGCGTCCCCCGCGAGGCTCCCGCTGACGCGGGCCGTCGGGCAGACGCTCGCCGGCGTCTACCCGGGCCGGACGCCCCCGGCGGCCTTCCTCGCCCGCATCCGCCGCGGCGAGCTCGGCTCCGTCATCCTCTTCGCGCCGAACGTCGCCGGCGGCCCGGCGGCGACCCGCCGCGCCGTCGCCCGGCTGCAGGCCGCCGCCAAGGCCGGCGGGAACGCGCCCCTGCTCGTCATGACCGACCAGGAGGGCGGTGCGGTGAAGCGCCTCGCCGGGCCGCCGTCCCGCGCGCCCGCCGCGATGCGCAGCGTCGCCGTCGCCCGCGCCGAGGGCGCCGCCACCGGCAGGCTGCTGCACGGCCTGGGCATCACGCTCGACCTCGCCCCGGTCGCGGACGTCAAGCGCGTGCACGGCTCCTTCCTCGGGACCCGCGCGTTCGGCAGCGACCCCGCCGTCGTCGCCCAGCGGGCGTGCGCGTTCGCCGCGGGCCTGCGCGGCGCCGGCGTCGCGGCGGCGCTGAAGCACTTCCCCGGGCTCGGGCGGGCCGGCGCGAACACGGACCTCGAGCGCGTGCGGATCGACGCGCCCGCGGCCGCCCTCCGCAGCGACTACGCGCCCTACGCGCGCTGCGCGAAGGAGGACCGCACGCTCGTGATGCTGAGCAACGCGACGTACCCGCGGCTGCTGGCCGGCGACGCCCCCGCGGTCCTCGACCCCGCCACGTACGCGAAGGAGCTGCCCGCGGCCGGGGTCCCCACCACGACGCCGACGATCTCCGACGACCTCGACGCGAACGCCATCGCCGGCCGCGACCGCCCGGCCCTGCGGGCGCTCCGCGCCGGCCTCGACCTCCTGCTCTTCGCGCGGTCCTCGGCCTCCTCGGCCACCGCGCACACCACGCTCGTCGCCGACGTGCGCACCGGCACGCTCCCCGAGGCGCGCGTCCGCGACGCGGCCGCCGCGGTCCTCGCGCTCAAGGCGTCGCTGGACCGCTGACCGCCGCCCCGCCGAACCCGAGCTGGCGCCACGCCTCGTACACCGCCACCGCGGCGGCGTTCGAGAGGTTCAGCGATCGCCGCGCCGGGAGCATCGGGATGCGGAGCCGCTCGGTGATGTGGGGGTCGGCGACCACCGCGTCGGGCAGGCCGACGGGCTCGGGCCCGAAGAGCAGGACGTCCCCCTCGACGTACTGCACGTCCGCGAACGAGCGCGTCGCCTTCGTCGTGAACGCGAACACCCGCGCCGGGGCGAGCGCCGCCCAGGCCGCCTCGAGGCCCGGATGGACCGTGAGCGACGCGAGGTCGTGGTAGTCGAGCCCCGCCCGCCGGAGGTTCGCGTCGGTGAGGTCGAAGCCGAGCGGCTCGACGAGATGCAGCTCGCACCCGGTCGCCGCGCTCAGGCGGATCGCGTTGCCGGTGTTGCCGGCGATGCGTGGCTCGTAGAAGAGGACGCGGACCACGCGCTCAGCCCTCGGCCAGCCGCGCCTCGACGGACGCGACCTTGTCTGCGAGCGTCTGCGGCCGGTCGCGCCGCTCGTCGAGCTTCAGGACGGTGTAGACGCGCGGGATCCCCATGTCGAACGGGACGGCGTGCAGCTCGCCGACGACCGCGAGGATGTCCGCCGTCTCGCCCTCGAGCGACGTCCCCATCGCGTGCATGAGGTAGCGCACGCGGTCCTGCGCGGCGAGGCGGCGCTGGATCTCCGCGATGTAGGCGCTCGCGCTCGGGTCGGGGCGGCCGAGGGCGAGGATCGTGAGGTCGGCGGTGGCCATGCGGACACCGTAGGCGACCGGCCGGTGCGGGAGGATGCCGGGGTGCCCGACCCGAAGGACCCGCAGGCCCCGCCGGCCGTCAAGCAGCGCATCGAGGAGCTCGCCGGCGAGGTGCAGCGCCTGAACGACGCGTACTACGCCGTCGGCGACTCGCCCCTCCCGGACGCCGAGTACGACGCGCTGAAGGACGAGCTCGCGGCGCTCGTCGCCGAGCACCCGGAGCTCGAGCCCGCCGACAGCCCGCTCGGGAAGGTCAACGCCCCGAGCGAGCTCACCGGCCCGACCGTCCGCCACGCCCGCCCGATGCTCTCCCTCGGCAAGGCGACGACCGAGGAGCAGATCCGCGCCTTCTGCGAGCGCTTCCCCGGGAAGGTCTTCCGCGTGAGCGAGAAGCTCGACGGCCTCTCGCTGAGCGTCGTCTACACGGGCGGGACGCTCGAGCACGTCGCCACGCGCGGCACGGGCGAGGTCGGCGAGCTCGTCACCGAGAAGGTGCGCCATGTCGTCCCGGACCTCCCCCACGCGATCGGCGAGGACGGCCGCGTCGAGGTCCGCGGCGAGGCCGTCATGCTCCGCTCCGTCTGGAGCGCCTACAACGAGGCGCACCCGGACCGGATCCTGACGAATCCCCGCAGCGGCGCCGCCGGCACGCTCATGCAGAAGGATCCCGAGGCGGCCGCCGCCGCCGGGCGCCTGCTGCGCTTCTTCGCGTTCGGCGCCGACCGCGACGGCGCGCCGGTCGACATCGCCGCGCTCGACGGGATCGAGGACGCGGCGACCGTCGTCTGCCCGGATGCGGACGCCGTCATCGCGGCGATCGAGGCGATCGGCGCCCGCCGCGACGACCTCGACTACGACATCGACGGCGCCGTCGTCCGCCTCCACGACCCGGCCGAGTTCGACGCGGCGGGGTTCAACTCGGCCGAGCCGCGTGGCGCGATCGCCTTCAAGTACCCGCCGGAGGAGCGGACGACGAAGCTCCTCGCCGTCGAGTGGCAGGTCGGGAAGGTCGGCCGGATCGCGCCCCGCGCCCGCGTCGAGCCGGTCTTCGTCGGCGGCGTCACCGTCGAGAACATCACGCTCCACAACCCGCGCCTCATCCGCGAGCGCGACCTGCGCGTCGGGGACACCGTCGCCGTCGTCCGCCGCGGCGACGTCATCCCGTTCGCCGGCCGGGCGATCGTCGAGGACCGCGACGGCAGCGAGGAGGAGATCGTCCCGCCGGTCGACTGCCCCTCGTGCGGGACCGAGCTCGAGATCCGCGGCACCGGTGAGGAGCGCTGGTGCACGAACCTGCAGTGCCCCGCGCAGATCACGCGCCGGCTCATGCACTGGGCCTCGCGCCCGGCCGCCGACATGGAGGGCGTCGGCAACGTGTGGATCGAGAAGCTCGCCGACGACGGCGTCCTGCAGACCCGCGCCGACTTCTACCGCCTCACCGCCGAGCAGCTCATGGGCTACGAGCGCATGGGCGAGGTCTCCGCGAGGAACACGGTCGACGCGATCGAGCGCTCCAAGGGGCTCGGGCTGCGGCGGGCGCTCATCGGCCTCGCGATCCCGATGGCCTCCGACGGCATCGCCAAGCGCCTGTGCCTCGCCGGCTACGAGCGGATCGAGGACGTCGCCGCCGCGACCGTCGCGGAGCTCGAAGCGATCCGCGACATCGGCACGAAGGTCGCCGAGTCGCTCGTCGCCTTCTTCGCCCGCGAGACGATCGTCACCGAGATCGCCGCGCTGCGCGAGCTCGGCGTCCACCTCGACGTCCTCGACGAGGACCGGCCGGTCGACGTCGCCGCCGCCGGCGACTCGCCGCTGAAGGGCGCGACCGTCGTCGTCACCGGCGCCTTCACCCACGGGGTCACCGGGGCGAAGATCAGCCGGCCGGACCTCACGCGGCTCGTCGAGCAGGCGGGCGCGACCGCGTCCTCCTCGGTGAGCGCGACGACGACCTACCTCCTCGCGGGCGCGAACGTCGGCGCCGCGAAGACCGACAAGGCGGCGACGCTCGGGGTCGAGGTCGTCGACCCCGACACGCTCTGGGGCTGGCTGAAGGACGCGGGCGTCGCCTGAGGGGTCGGCTCACCCTGATCCCTCGCCCGCCGCGATGTTCTGAGCCCCTGGGCGAAGAACTCACGAAGCCGCCGAGCCGTCAGGCGAGGAGGCCAGCTTCTTTCGCGCCGCGAGCGTGAGCTTGCGGTACGCCGCGCGTTCCTCGTCGAACACCCACACCGGGAGGTCCTGCCCGACCGTCGGGATGCCCTCGGCGCGCAGCTGGCCCGAGAGCGGGCGGAACCACGTCGTCACGGGAAGCTCCGCGACGACCCGCACGAGCGACGGGCGGCGCCGTGGCTCGAGCCGCGAGAGCGCCTCGGTGACCTTCGCGGCCGTGAGCTCCTGCCCCTCGCGCAGGGTGACCGCCGCGACCGCGACCGCCTTGCCGCCGGGCCCGGGCACGCCGTAACAGACGGCGAGGTCCACGGCGTCCAGGCGCCCGAGGGCGTCGCGGATCGGCGCGCTCGGGACGGCGCCGCGCGAGGTGTGGATGAGCGAGCCGACCGGGTCGACGAGCCAGTAGTCACCGTCGACGTCGCGGCGGAAGAGGTCGCCGGTGGCGAGCCAGGCGTCGTCGCGCTTGAAGACACCGCGCAGCGCGCTGTCGCTGCCGGCGGGATCGTCGGCGTCGGCCTCGCACAGCAGCATCCCGACCTCGTCGCGGTCGCAGACGATCGCGAAGCCGTCCTTCCCGGTCTCCAGGCGGCCGGCGTCCGGGTCGTACGCGGCGATCCGCACGCGCGCGCTGCCGGGCAGCCGGCGGCCCATCGCGCCGATCTTCTTCGTGCCGAGGTTCACGAGCACCGCGTCGCCCACCGACGAGGTGTAGAACTCGACGACGCCGGCGGGGCCGAAGCGGTCCAGCGTCCGCCGCCACAGCGCGGGCGGCATGCCGGAGCCGACGAAGAGCCGCACGGGGTGGTGGCGCTCGCCGGGATGCGGCGGGGCCTCCACGAGGTCGCGGAGCATCGTCCACGTGTACGTGACGATCGTGACCCCGTAGCGGCGGACCTCGTCCCAGAACGTCGTCGGGTCCCAGTGGCGGGCCATCGCGATCCGCGAGCCGCCGGCGATCGCGCCGCCGATGCCGACGAGCAGGCCGGACGGGTGGTAGACCGGCGTCACCGAGTAGATCGTGTCCGCCCCGCCGAGCGACGCGGACGACGCGGTGCCCATCGCCGACAGGAGCCAGCGGCCGTTCGTGATGCGGTTGATGCGGGTCCGCTCACCCTCGCCGGTGAAGAGGATGTAGGCGAGGTCACGGGCGCGGCCGGGGTTCGGCCGGTACCAGCGCGGGAGCACGACCGTGTCCGGGTCGATGCGCTCCATGTCGACGACGTTCGGCCCGAGGTCGCGCTCCTGGGCGCCCCCGCCGAGGACGAGGATCTGCGCGTCGACCTGGGCGGCGATCTCCATGTGCTGCGGGTCGCAGACGATCCGCGAGACCTGGCCGAGCCGCGCCTCGCGGGTGACCGCGCCGTCCGGGCGCAGGAGGACCGACACCGCGCCGATCCGGTTGAGCGCCACGACCGCGGTCAGGGCGCTCGGGCGCATGTCCATGAGGACGCCGACGTGCTCGCCCTGGCGGACGCCGAGCGAGATGAGGCCGCGGACGACGGAGTCGATGCGGTGCTTCGCGGCGGCGCGCGTGTGGGCGCGGTCCTCGAAGAGGAACAGGACGGTGTCCGGGCTGCGGTCGTGGCCCTCGTCGAGCATGAGCGCGAGCGACGTGCGGGTGCGCGGGCGGACGGCCTCCAGCCGGCTGAGGCGCGGGAGCTGCTCCGCCGCCTCCACGCCGAGCTCGCGGACGGTCCCGACGGTGCGGGAGGCGCCGCGGGTCGCGCCGCGGACGAGCCCGGCCCCGACCCCGGCCGCGAGCTGCACGCCGTACCCGACGCGCGGGCCCATCCCGGCGCTCGGGACGACGGCCGCGGGGTCGCCGGCGAGCCCGACGTCCTCGGGGAGCTTGCCGTGGTCCTCGCGCCACTTCGTCCAGCCGGCGACGACGGGCCAGGTCTCCCGCGTCGACGTCGAGCCGACGACGAGGCCGAAGTGCCCGGCCCGCATCGACTTCTCGTAGATCGTCGCCCGCGGGGCGGCGAAGATGATCGGGCGCACCGAGGCGGGCGGGGCGATCTCGTCGACCTCGCCGACGAAGGTCAGCACCGGGCACGTGATGTCCGCGAGCGTCACGAGGCGGTCCTCGATGACGAAGCCGCCCCGGAGCATGCGGTTGTGCGCGACGAACTGGCGCATGAAGTCGGCGAGCGCCGGGCCGGGCCAGGCGACGAAGCCGTCGGCCTGGAGGAAGCGGCGCTGCCCCTCGCGCGGCAGGAGTGCCTCGCGGTCGTGCAGCTGCATGACGAAGTCGACCTGCTGGCGGACGGCCTTCACCGGGTCCAGGAGGCGGAAGCCCGCCCGGGAGGCCCACGCCGGGAGCTGGTTGCCGCCGAAGAGGTCGCCGAGGACGGCGGCCCCCTTCGCGATGACCTCCTCGGGCAGGCCGAACGGGATGACGCCGCGGGTGTCGACCGGGCTGCCGAAGGTGACGATGCTCGACAGGCCCTTGCCGCGGCGGTAGGCGCCGGCCTGGTAGCAGAACATCCCGCCCTGGCTGTAGCCCGCGAGGTGGACGTCCTTGCCGACGACACCGCGGACGAGGTCGACGGCCTCGGACACCGCGACGACGTGGTCGGCGAGGTTGCGCTCGAGCCCGCCCTCGATCTCGCTCGGCGAGCCGAAGTCGACGACCCAGGCGTCGACGCCGTGGCCGTGGAGCTCGCGGACCGCGCTCGCGTGCGGGGAGACGTCCCACACCTCGGCGGCGAGCATCATCGGGGGGACGAGGATGATCGCGGGCGCGTCCTTCAGCACGGCGTTCGCGAAGTACCGCCGGAGCTTGAAGATCCGCTGCTCGGCGACGACCTCGAAGGGCGCGGCCTCCTCGCCGGTGTCCAGGCCACCGAAGCGGGCCACCTCCAGCGCGTTCTGGGCCATTGCGCCAAGACGGGCAACCGGATTCGGAAGGGGCGCCATGGCGGCGACGGTATCGGTTACGGCGCGCTCGGGTGCGCCGTGGTACCCGGCGGTCCCGTACGCTCGCGCGATGCCCGAGATCGTCCTCCACGTCCTGCCGCCGTCCCATCCGTGCCTGACCGCGGAGATGGCGCTGCAGCGCAAGGGGCTTGACTACGAGAAGGTCGCGCTGACGCCGGGCCCGCACGGCGACGAGATGGAGGCGATCTACGGCCCCGAGGGCCGGACGGTCCCCGGGATGACCGTCGACGGCGAGCCGGTGCACGGGTCGCGCGCGATCCTCGCCCGCCTCGAGGCGCTGCAGCCCGACCCGCCGCTCTTCCCGGCGCCGATCGCGGACGCCGTGCGCGCGGCCGAGGCCTGGGGCGACGAGGAGCTGCAGGACCTCGGCCGGCGCCTCACCTGGGGCGCGCTGCACTTCCGCCCCGAGGCGATGGGGACGCTCGCGGGCGGCGGCCCGCTCGACGGGCCGGGGACGGACTACGCCATGCGCTTCGTGCGGGCCTCGTGGAAGTACCACGGCATCACGTGCGAGCGGCTCGTCGCCGACCTCGCGGGCCTCCCGGCGAAGCTCGACCACATCGACGCGCTCGCCGCGGACGGGGTCATCGACGGCGCGGAGCCGAACGCCGCCGACCTGCAGATCGGGGCGACGATCCTCGTGCTGCTGACGATCGGCGACCTGCACCCGCTGCTGCTCGGTCGCGCCGGCGAGCGCCTCGCGCGGCGCTTCTTCCCGCCCTACCCCGGCGACATCCCGGCGGGCGCCTTCGCCGCCGGCTGGGTCCCCGCGCAGTAGCGTCCTGGGATGCCCACCTACAAGCTGACGCCGCGCGACCGCGCCGAACGGGCCGGTGCCCGGCTCCTGTCGCGCCTCTCCCCCCGCACCGTCCGGCTGCTCGCGGGCAAGCCGATCGTGCGCGACGGGCAGACGCTCGACCCGCAGATCCAGCTCGTCCTCAAGGCGCTCGAGGCCTCGTCCCCCGGCCCGTGGTCGGGCCTCGGCGCCGACGTCGCGCGCCGCGAGGTCCGCCGCGCCGCGATGGTCAACGCGCTGCCCATCCCGCGGGTAGCGTCCGTCACCGACCTGACGATCCCGGGCCCGGTCGCGCCGCTCCCGGCCCGCCGCTACGACCCGCCCGGCAAGGCCCTCCCGGAGCCGCGGCCGGCGCTCGTGTTCCTCCACGGCGGCGGCTTCGTCTTCGGCGACCTCGACACCCACGACGAGCTCTGCCGGATGCTCTGCTTCCACGCGCAGGTGACGGTCATCGCCGTCGACTACCGCCTCGCCCCGGAGGACCCGTTCCCCGCCGCGGTCGACGACGCGATCGCCGCGTCGCGCTGGGTCCACGAGAACGCCGCGACGCTCGGCCTCGACCCCGAGCGCATCGCCGTCGGCGGCGACAGCGCGGGCGGCAACCTCGCGGCCGTCGTCTGCCAGCAGGCGCTCGCGAGCGGGGACCCGCTCCCCGCCTTCCAGCTCCTCATCTACCCGGCGACCGACCGCTCGCTGCCGACCCGCTCGGGCGAGCTGTTCTCCAAGGGCTTCTTCCTCGTCGACGAGGACATGGCCTGGTTCACCGAGTCCTACGCGCCGGACGTCGAGGACGTCCGCGCCGCCCCGCTGCGCGCGGCCGACCTCTCGGGCCTGCCGCCCGCCTACGTCACGACGGCCGGCTTCGACCCGCTGCGGGACGAGGGCGAGCTGTACGCCGAGAAGCTCGCGCAGTTCGGGGTCCCGGTCGCCGTGCGCCGCCACGACGCCCTCATCCACGGCTTCGCGAACATGACCGCCGTCTCCCGGACCTCACACGACGCGGTCGTCGAGATGGCGGGCGCGCTCCGCATGGGGCTCGCCGCGGCCGGCGCCCCCCTCCCCGCCGAAACCCGATAAGAGCCCGACCGGGGGACGAATATCGGGTTTCGGCTCCGGGGGAGGCAGGAGCGGCGGGCCTACAGCCGCTCCTGCCAGGTGACCGCGGCGCGCGCGACGCGCGAGAGCGCCTCGCGCAGGGCGGTCGGGTTGCCGCAGCGGCGCGCGGCGGCGAGGTCGCCGAGGGCCTTGGCCATGACCGCCGGCCCGGCGGGCCCGGTGGCCCGCAGGTCCTCGAGCTCCGCCGGGGTCAGCCGGCGGGGCTCGCCCTTCACCGCGGCGACGGCTCGGGCCTCGGCGAGCGGGTGGGTGGGCCCGAGCGCGATCGCCCGGTCCTCGGCCCGGTGCAGGGCGGCGGCAAGCTCCCGGCGCTCCTCGCGCAGGGCGTGCACCGTCGCCGGGCCTCCGCCACGAGCGCCCGGGACTCCCGGGCCGCCGCGCGGGCCTTGTCCTCGAGGACCTTCGCCCTCGAGACGGCCCGCGCGACGGCCGCGTCGTCCACGACGCGCTCGCGCACCACCTTCGTCCTCACGACCGGCCGGGACGCCGCCCGGCGCGCCGCGTCCCGCTCGGCGCGCACGTCGTCCGGACGTGCACGCGTACGGTCCAGCTGCGCGATCCGTCGCTCGGCCTGCCGCACCTCTGCCCGGGCGGCATCGACCAGGGCGCGGCCATCGGCGCCGAGATCGGCGTCGTGGGCCCGCGTCAGGTCGACCCGTCCCCGGCGCCGCGGCCCCGGCCTGGCCGGCTCCAAGCCGGCCGCGCGGACGGCGGCGTTCAGGGAGCCGTCGAACGGGCGCTTGGCGGAGTTGAGCGCCGGCCAGGCGGAGCCGTCCTCACGGCCGGCCCGGTACCTGGCGATCCGCCAGTCCTGGGCCGACCACCTCGCGGAGGACGGGTTCCAGTCGGCCGCGCGCGGCGGCTCGCCATAGCGGGCCACCCATTCCTGGATGGCCGTGATGATGGAGTCGCGGTCCCACACCACCCGGGTGCCCTTGCGGGTCCGGGTGGCCGTGGCTTCCGCGAACGTCGCGGAAGCCATGAGATGACTCCCGCTCAGTCGCCGCAGCGCTGGTCGCCGTGCTTCGCCATGCACGTCGCCGCCGGGGCCGGCGGCCACGTCCACGTCCACGTCTCGCCGACGGGGGCGGCCGGGCGCAGCGTGCTGACGGCGACGGCGGAGGACATGACCTGGACAACGGTAGGCGACGCCGCCCATCAGCGCAAGCACGTTTTCGCACCTCCGCCGTCAGCGTCGCTTATGGGTTCGAACCCTCGTCAGGTGTCGTCGCGGGCCCGCGAGGGCTGAACGCGCTTGGGCTCGCCCGGCATCTTCGGGTAGTCCGGCGGGTAGGGCATGTCGCCCGCCTCGTCGCGCTCGTACAGGTCCAGCAGCGGCTGCAGCGAGTGGTGGACGTCGTCGATCCCGGCGTGCCGGTCGCCGATCTCGGCGAAGCGCGCCGGCATCGTCGCGACGGTGAAGTCCTCGGGCTGGACCGACGGCAGCTCGTCCCAGGTGAGCGGCGCGGAGACCGGCGCGCCCGGACGCGGGCGGATCGAGTAGGCCGAGGCGATGGTCCGGTCGCGCGCGTTCTGGTTGTAGTCCACGAAGACGCGGGCGCCGCGCTCCTCCTTCCACCACTTCGTCGTCACCTCGCCCGGCATCCGCCGCTCGAGCTCGCGGCCGAACGCGATGACCGCGTGGCGCACGTCCGTGAACGTCCACCTCGGCTCGATGCGGACGTAGATGTGGACGCCGCGCCCGCCCGACGTCTTCGGGAAGCCACGGAAGCCGAGCTCCTGGAGGAGCTTGCGCGCCTCGGCGGCCACGCGCACCGCGTCGTCGAAGTCGGTGCCCGGCTGCGGGTCGAGGTCGATCCGCATCTCGTCCGGGTGGTCGACGTCCGCGCGCCGCACCGGCCACGGGTGGAACGTGATCGTCCCCATCTGCGCGGCCCACCCGACGACCGCGATCTCCGTCGGGCAGATCTCGTCGGCCGTGCGCCCGGACGGGAACTCGATCGTCGCCGTCTCGAGGTAGTCGGGCGCGCCGCGCGGGACGCGCTTCTGGAAGAACGCGTCGCCCCCGCCCTTCTCGCGGGTGGACAGCACGATCCCCTCGTGGACGCCCTTCGGCCAGCGCTCGAGCGTCGTCGGGCGCTCGCGGAGGGCGCGGAGGATCCCGTCTTCGACGGCGAGGTAGTACTCGACGACCTGGAGCTTGCTGATCTCCGGCGTCTTCGCCGTGGCGGGGAAGATCACCCGGTCGCCGCTCGAGACCCGGAGCGCGCGTCCGCCGGCGTCGATTTCGATCGCATCCGATTTCGCCATCTGGGCGCCCAGCATCGCAGCCCCGCCTCCACCCGGCCCGAACCGCACGGTGCGTTGCGTGGCCGCGGCGGAACGCCGCCGGCCCCGGGGCGTCACACTTCCCGGTGTGCCGACCTACGACGCCGACGACCTGCTCACCGACGCGGCCCTCAACGCCGCCGTGTCCGCGCTGGCCAGCCGCAACGCCCACCACCTGCAGGACATGACCCCCGCCGAGCAGGCGGAGGCCGCAGGCCACTGGCGCGCGCTGGCGATGGACGTCCTCGTCGCCGTCCGCTCGACGGTGACGGCGACCGGCATCGGCGCGGCGCCGAACGCCGCGGGCGGGCCGGGCCGCGCCGTCATCGTGCTGGAGGACGCGGGCGAGGAGGAGATCAACGTCCACGTCGCCTTCCACCCGGAGCTGCAGGACATGGGCGACGACCAGGTCGCCGGCACCCCGGCGCAGATCACCGCGGTCTCGATGCTCGACACGCTCGGCGAAGAGGCGGGCGGGCCCGACGCCTGACCCCCGGGCGGCCGTACGCGCCGCCCGCCGGGCGCCCCCGTGAGGCGGCGCCTCCAGGTTCATGCTTCTTGGCCGGCGCGCCGATGAGAAGCACAATGGAAGCCATGGAGCAGCACCGTTACGAGCGTGTCCTGATCGAGACGGTCCGCCACCGCATCGAGGGGACGATCACCCTCCAGCGTGACGGGTACCGCTCCCGGGTGTCCGACGTCCTCAACGCGACCGAACGCGACTTCGTCGCCCTGACGGACGTGATCGTCGAGCCGCTCGTCGGCGAGGCCCCGACCACGCGCCATGAGCTCGTCATCGTCGCCCGCGCGCAGATCGTGCTCGCGATCCCGCTCAGCGAGCAGCACGCCTCGGCGCCGTCCGCCGAGGCGGGCGAGGGCCCGTCGCACCCGCCGCCGCTGCAGTCCGTCTGACCCGGCGCCGCCCCCGCCGGCCGCGTCCCGGTCACCGGACGGCCACGGTCCGCGCGGCGCCGCGCGCTAGCGTGGTGGCGTGGCCGACGAGAGCACCGTGACGACGACGATCGAGCTCGAGGGCACCGTGAACGCCCGCGACCTCGGAGGGACGCCCCTCCAGGGCGGCCGCGAGGTGCCCCGGGGCGTCCTCCTGCGGTCGGACAACCTCCAGGACCTCACCCCCGCCGACATCGAGGTGCTCATCGAGGAGCACGGCCTGCGGACCGTCATCGACCTGCGCACCGAGTACGAGCGCGACGCCGAGGGCCCCGGTCCGCTCGAATCCGACGACCGCGTGCGGATCGAGCACCACTCGCTCTACCCGGCGACCGGCGGCGGCACCGACCTCGACCTCGACTCCGGGACCGTCCGTCCCTGGGGGGACAGCTCGGCCGGCGGGACCTACCCCGACGAGCTGCCGACCGTCCGGGCCTACCTCGGTTACCTCGCGCGCCGGCCCGACTCGATCGTCGCGTCGCTGCGCGCGATCGCCCGGAGCGACGGCGCCACGCTCGTCCATTGCGCCGCCGGCAAGGACCGCACGGGCACGGTCGTCGCCCTCGCGCTCGCCGTCGCCGGGGCCTCGCCGGACGCGATCGAGGCCGACTACATCGCGTCGACGCCGAACATCGAGGCGATCATCGCGCGGCTCGTCGCCTCGCCGACCTACCACGACGAGCTCTCCGGCCACGACCCGGCCCACCACGCGCCGACGCCCGGCACGATGCCGCGGGTGCTCGAGCTCCTCGAGCGCGATCACGGCGGCGTCGAGGTCTGGCTCCTCGCGGCCGGCCTGACCGCCGAGGAGATCGACGCGCTGCGCGCCCGCCTCACCGCCGCCTGACGCCGGCACCGCCTCTGCAAGGATGGGGGCATGAGCGAAAGCCCGATCTGCTTCGTCACCGGGGCCACCGGCTTCCTCGGCCGGTTCGTCGTGGCGGAGCTGCTCAAGCGCGGCGCCGTCGTCCACGCCCTCGTGCGCCCGCAGTCCGCCGGCCGCCTCGCGGAGATCGCGCAGCGCCTCGGCGTCGACGAGTCGCGCCTCGTCGCGGTGCGCGGCGACATCTCGCGGGAGGGCCTGACCGTCGACCCGTACACCGGCACGCCGGACCATCTCTTCCACCTCGCCGCCATCTACGACATGGACGCCGACCCGGAGGAGATGGCGGAGGCGAACGTCGAAGGCACCCGCCGCGTCCTCGCGTTCGCGGCCGACCACCGCGTCGACCTGTTCCACATGGTCTCATCCGTCGCCGCCGCCGGGGACCTCGAGGGCACCTTCCCGGAGGACGACCCGCGGCACGGGCAGGGCTTCCCCCACGCCTATCACCGCTCGAAGTTCGACTCCGAGGTCCTCGTCCGCGACACCGCGGCGATGCCCTACCGGATCTACCGTCCCGGCACCGTCGTCGGGACGACCGACACGGGCGAGACCGACAAGCTCGACGGGGCCTATGCGCTCTTCCCGGTCGCCGCCGCGCTCGCGGCGCTGCCGGCCTACTCCGTCGTCCCGGTCCCCGAGTTCGGCCGCCTGCCGACGGTGCCGGTCGACCGCTGCGCGCAGGCGATCGCCCACATCGGCCTGAACGCGGGGACGGACGGGGTCGACGTCGGCAACACGTTCGGGCTCTACGCGAGCGAGGACGAGCGCGTCCACGACGTCCTCGCGACGCTCACCGCGCACGCCGGCGGCCCCCGCCTCGTCGCCGCCCTGCCGCAGTCCACCGGCTCGATCGGCTTCTGGGCCGGCCAGACCCTCGGCCGGCTCCCGGTCATCGGCGGGGTCCGCGACCGCGCGCTCACGATGATCGGCGTCTCCCCCGGCCTCGTCGACGCCGCGCCGTTCCGCTGCCGCTTCGAGACGACCCGCCAGCGCGACGCCCTCGCCGGCAGCGGGATCGAGATCCCGCCGCTGAAGGCCTACGTCGGCCCGCTGTGGGACGGCTGGCTGCGCAAGCGCCGCGCGGACCGCTGAGATTCCGCCGGACACGGCGCGGCGTGCGGCCTCGTGGGGGAATAGTCCCCACCTGACCGCACGCCGAGGTGGACGGCTACCAGTGCGTGCCGCGCGTCAAAGCTGACAGCGCGGCACGGGAGGTCGTGCCGGGGCCTACCAGTGCGTGCCGCGCGTCAGGTGCGCGAACGCCTCCTGTGCCGCGGTGACGCCGTCCTTCGCGTCCGTCTCGGTCGCCTCGGCTCCGGCCTTCGCGGCCGTCGAGTCGGGGAACATCTTGTAGCCGCGGTTGCGGATCTCGTCCATGATCGACGGGCTGAAGGAGTCGGCCAGCCCGGCGAGGCTGCCGAAGGGCGGCCCCATCCGGCGCGAGCGGTGGACGATCGCCTGGGCGACGAGGTGCCCCGCGTCCTCCGGCGTCAGCGCCGGGAAGCGGTCGTAGAGCTTCGTCGGGGCGATCATCGGCGTGCGCACGAGCGGCATGTGGATCGTCGTGAAGCGGACGCCCTCGTCGTGGACCTCGGCCTGGAGCGAGTCGCAGAGCGTGTCGAGGGCCGCCTTCGACGCGATGTAGGCGCCGAAGCGCGGCACCTTCGTCTGCACGCCGTAGGAGGAGATGTTGATGACCTGGCCGCTCTGCTGCTCGCGCATCCCCGGGAGGAAGCGGAGGATGAGCCGGACCGCCGCGAAGTAGTTGAGCTGCATCGTGCGCTCGTAGTCGTGGAAGCGGTCGTAGGAGAGCGCGACCGACCGGCGGATCGAGCGGCCGGCGTTGTTGATGAGGACGTCGACGCTGCCGTACGTCTGCAGGATGTCGGCGGCGACGCGGTCGATCGCGTCGAAGTCGGAGAGGTCGCACTGGCGGGGGTCGGCGACGCCCCCGGCGGCGCGGATGCGCTCGGCGACCTTGTCGAGGTTCTCCTTGCCGCGGGCGAGCAGGACGACCGTGCCGCCGGCCTGGCCGATCTGCAGCGCGGTCTCCTCGCCGATGCCGGACGAGGCGCCCGTGATGACGATGACCTTCCCGGCGACCGCCTTCTCGAGCGAGCCGGTGCCGCGGAGCATGTCGAGCGGGCGGAGCACCGCCGGGCGGCTCGCGATGTTGCCGAAGGCCCCGACGGGCTTGGCGGCGAGGTTCGCGAGCGATTCCAGACCAGGGAGACGAGCCATGCGCCGAGACTACCGGCGCACCACCTGACAGGCCGTCGGACATGACGCGCGCGCGCTGAGCATCATGCCGCCCATGCTCTACGCCGAGGACCTCGACGCCGGCACCGTCTTCCCGCTCGGGCGCCGCTCGCTCACCGCCGCCGAGATCATGGAGTTCGCGCGCGCGTGGGATCCGATGCCCTTCCACGTCGACGAGGCGGCCGGGCGCGCCTCGCCGTTCGGCGGCCTCATCGCGAGCGGCCTGCACACGATCGCCGTCGCGCAGCGCCTCCTCTTCGACGCGTTCATGGACCGCACGCACGTCATCGCCGGGCTCGGCGTCGACGGGCTCCGGATGACCGGCCCGGTCCGTCCGGGCACCGTCATCACGGGGCAGGCCGAGATCCTCGACCGGCGGCTGCGCGACGCCGACGGCGTCGTGACGTTCCGCACCGCTCTCGTCGACGGGGACGACGGCAGCGCGCTGCTGACGCAGCGCACGACGATGCTCGTCGGGCGGCGCCCGGCCTGAGGCCCGCGAGGCCCGGCGCCGGGCCCGGGCCCGCCCCCGCCTACGCCGCGAGCGCGACGGCGGGCAGCGGCTCGGGCACGACCGGCCAGGCCCGCTCGATCCGCTCCGCGCGGCCCTGCTCGCGGAAGTACTCCTCGAGCGAGGCGGCCTGCTCGGCGGCCCAGCCGACCTGCTGCGCGTGGAGCGCACGCAGCTCCGTCTCGCGGAGCTCCGGCAGACGGGTCGCCAGCCGGTACGCGACGCGCGCGGCGGCGAGCGCGTCGGCGTCGGCGTCGTGCGCGTCGAGCAACGGGATCGCGTAGTGCTCGCAGACCGCGCCGAGCGTGCGCTTGCCGCGGCGGTAGCGGTCGTACTGCTTGTCGAGCACGAAGGGGTCGACGACGAGCAGGCCCTGCGCGCCGCCGACGCGGTCGACGAGCGGCGTCACGCCGTGCCGCCGCGCCTCGCGGTCGAGCGTCGTGAGGTCGAAGCGGGCGTTGAAGGCGATGACCGGGACGCCGGCGCGGAGCTGCGCCGCGAGGAGCGCGGTGATCGCCTCGACGGCGGCCGCCGGATGCCGGCCCTCGGCCCGGGCCTGCGCGGTCGTGATGCCGTGGACGGCGGTCGCGCCGGCGGGGATCTCGACCCCCGGGTCGACGAGCCAGGCGAAGCTCTCGGTCGGGCGCCCGTCGCCGACGAGCGCGACCGCGGCCGTGACGATGCGATCGGACTCGGGATCGACCCCGGTGGTCTCGATGTCGAAGGCAGCCAGGCGGCGGGAGTGCCAGCTCATGGACCCGAAGGTAAAGACGCCGTCGGACGGCCAGCCGCGGCCGGACCCCGGTACGCTGGCGGAGCACGTGGGGCCTCTACCTTCCGTGCCATGGCCCCGACTGTGTTACGCAGGGCGGGGCCGCTTTACGTCCGGGGCCGGGCGACGGCCGGCAGACGCTTGACGGCGCGCCGCGACCGAGCGAACATGTGTTCGCATCATGCTCCCGACCATCATCCACGCCGACCTCGATGCGTTCTTCGCCTCGGTGGAGCAGCGGGACGACCCCGCGCTGCGCGGTCGCCCGGTCATCGTCGGCGGCGGCGTCGTCCTCGCCGCGAGCTACGAGGCGCGGGCCTTCGGCGTCCGCGGCGCGATGGGTGGCCGGCGCGCGCGCGAGCTCTGCCCGGACGCGATCGTCGTGCGCCCCCGGATCGACGCGTACAGCGCGGCGAGCAAGGCGGTCTTCGCCGTCTTCCGCGACACGTCGCCGGTCGTCGAGGGGCTGTCGATCGACGAGGCCTTCCTCGACGTCCGCGGCATGGCGCACATGGCGGGGACGGCCGCGGAGATCGGCGCGTGCCTGCGGCGTCGCGTCCGCGACGAGGTCGGGCTGGCGCTGACCGTCGGGGTCGCGCGCACGAAGCACCTCGCGAAGGTCGCGAGCGCGGCCGCGAAGCCCGACGGCCTGCTCGTCGTCCCCGCCGACCCCGCGAGCGAGCGCGCCTTCCTCCATCCCCTCGCGGTCGAGGCGGTCTGGGGCGTCGGACCGAAGACCGCCGAGCGCCTGCACCGCGCCGGGATCCACCGGGTCGGGGAGCTTGCCGCCGCCGACCCCGACCATGTCGTCGCGCTCCTCGGCCGGGCCGCCGGCCTGCGCCTCCACGCGCTCGCGAACAACCGCGACACCCGGCCGGTGCGGACGGGGCGCCGCCGCCGCTCGATCGGCTCGCAGTCCGCGCTCGGCCGGCGGCGGCGCACCGAGGCCGAGCTCGATGCGATCCTCGTCGCCCTCGCCGACCGCCTCGGCCGCCGCCTGCGCGCCGCCGGGATGGCGTGCCGGACCGTCACCCTGCGGCTGCGCTTCGACGACTACACGCGGGCGACGCGCTCGACCTCCGTCGACCGGTCCACGCGCGCCACCGACACGATCCTCCGGCTCGCGCGCGAGCTCCTCGCCGAGGCCCGCCCGCTCGTCGCCGCCCGTGGCCTGACGCTCATCGGCCTCGCGCTGACGAACCTCCGCGACGACGACGGCGCCCAGCTCGAGCTCCCGCTCGGGGGCTCACGCGCGGGCCTCGACGACGCGCTCGACGCGGTCCGCGACCGTTTCGGCAACGCCTCGGTGCGCCGGGCCGTCAACGTCCACCGCGACATCGGCCCGGCGATGCCGGTGCTCCCGGACCGCCCGGACGAGCGGTAGGCGCGGTGGACGGCGGATCGGCGCCTGCCGGCATCACCGATCCGTCGTCCGCCGGGCGCTCGTGCGAGCACCGCGACGACAGCGGAGAGAGAGGGATTCGAACCCTCGGTACGCGTTAACGCACACACGATTTCCAGTCGTGCCCATTCAACCGCTCTGGCACCTCTCCTGGGACTCCGCCACTCGGGCGGAGCACGCAGGGTACCGACTCAGACCTGCCAGGCGCCGTCACGCAGGACGGCGATCGTCTCGCCCGCGGGCGTGAGGCCGTCGACGTCGACGCCGGGGCCGCCGATCATGAAGTCGATGTGGATGATCGAGTGGTTCAGGCGGTGCTGGTCCTCGTCGCCGGCGGAGAAGCTGTACGCCTCGCCGAGCGCGATGTGGCTGGCGGCGTTCTCGTCGAGGAGCGTGTCGAAGAAGACCGTGTCCAGCGCGCCGATGCGGCCGTCGCCGTCGACGAGCGCGACCTCGCCGAGCCGCGCGGCGCCCTCGTCGCGGGCCGCGTAGCCGCGCAGGACGTCGGCGTTCTCGGCGGCGTCGATGCGGACGGCACGGCCGCCGCGGAACTCGACCTCGAGGCCGCGGACGATCGAGCCCCCGACGACGAGCGGCTTCGTCGAGCGCACGACGCCGTCGACACGCGCCGGGTCCGGTGCGGTGAAGATCTCCTCGGACGGCAGGTTCGGCATGTGGACGATGCCGTCGATCGTCGAGAAGGACGCGTTGATCCACGTCGAGGTCGGAAGCAGGCCGACGGTGAGGTCGGTCCCCTCCCCGCGGAAGCGGAGCGCGTCGAGCCGGCGGGCCGTCAGCCGCCCGGCGACGCCGGCGAGCGTCGTCTGGCGCTCCTTCCACGCCGCCACCGGGTCGACCTCGTCGAGGCGGCAGACGTGAAGGATCTGCTCGCCGAGGCGGGCCCACGCATCCTCGGGGTCGAGGTCGGGATGGACGAGCGCCGCCCAGGCGCGGGTCGGGCAGGGCACGGCCGTCCAGTTCGTCGTGCGCTCGTTGACGACCTGACCGCCCTCCTTCAGCGCGGGCAGCTGGTCGCGGCTCAGCCGCTTCTGGTCGAGGCCCTCCATCAGCCCCGGGTGCGCCGGCCCGGTCAGGCCCACCCGCGCGCAGCGCTGGCGCCCGAGCTCGAGGACCCGCTCGCCGTACCAGGAGGGCACGAACCCGAGCGTCTCCTCCCGCGCGAACTCGGCCCGGGCCCGCTTGACGTGCAGGTCGAAGTAGCTCACGTCGACGAACCGCGCCCCGTGCCGGTAACCGCTGGCCGCGATGGCGCGCGTGAGGTCCTCCTTCCCGATCTCCGATCCGATGGCGAGGATCTGGTCGGGCTGCAGGTTCACCGCGAACGTCACGACGAGGTCCGCGAAGCGGTCGAGGACGGCGGGATCATCGAAGTGGCTCATCGGGCCGCCACGCTAGCCGCCCCGGGGCATCCGTGCATGTCGCTCGCCCGATCGCAGGGGGCCCGGATCGTCCGATCGACGCGGCGCCGCGCAGGCGACTTCCGTCCGACCGGACGAGATGGTCGTTTTCCGACCGGTCCGATACGTTTCTCGACCGGGCAAGCCCCCTGCCCCCACGTCACGGCCTCGGTCGTGGCCATTGCCCGGCCGGCAGCATCCAGAGGAGTCCCGCGCCGGCCGCTCCGGCCCCTACCACGAGCGGCCGGCGTTCCTCCTCCGCGCGGCCCGCGGCCCCGGCGGCGCCCCCGTCAGCCCGCCGCGGACGCGGCCAGCGCGATGCCGAGCAGGCCGGAGAAGGCCCGCAGCGCGTGCAGCCGTCCGCGCGCCGGGAGCAGCCGGTCCCGCGGGTCCTGCACCCAGAGCAGCGCGGCGGGCGCATCGCCCCGTCCCGCGACCGGGAGGACGAGCAGATGGTCGCGCCACGCCTCCTCGCCCTCCCCGTTCGACCGGGAGAAGGCGAGCGCCGCGCGCTCCGCGGGCAGCAGCGCGAGGGCCTGGTCGTGCGCGAGGAGCCGGTGGCCCGCGCGCCAGGTCGCGTCGTCGACGAGGGCCGCGAGCGCCGCGGGCCCGAGGACGAAGGACGGCGCGAGCTCATCGTCGTCCACCCCGACGGCCGCGGCGCGGTCGAAGGTCCGCCCGTGGTGGGCGACGACGTCGAGCACGACGCGGTCGTAGGCGAGGACGCGGGTGAGCGCACCGAGCACCTCGTCGAGCCGCCCCGCCTGCGGCGGCCCCGACGCGCCGACGAACAGGTCCGCGAGCGTCCGCTGGACCCGGTCGCGCTGGTGGGCGGCCCGTGTCTCCTGCACCGCCTCCAGGGCGACGCCGATGTGGGCGCCGACCGCGGTCAGCAGGTCGAGCTCCGCGTCGTCCGGGCGCCGGCCGTGCCGGGGCACGTCGAGCGAGAGCAGGCCGACCCGTGCCCCGTCGCGGCGCGTGATGGGGACGAGCAGCATGTCCATCGGGTGCCACACGCCGGGATCGTCGCTCACCGGGAGGTCCGGGACGAACGTCGGGCCTCCCGCGAGGAGGGCTGCCGTCTCTGGTCCGGCCGGGACGAAGTAGGCGCCGCGCCGGGCGAAGCGCTCGGTGAGCACCGGCTGCCACGCGGAGAGCGGGTAGGTGGCCCCGGCGAGCATCCGCGCGCCCTCGTCCCCGAGCCCGTGGACGGCCCGCACCGCGAGGTCCCCCCAGGCCGGGCGCAGGACGTTCACCGCGACAGCCCAGCCGAACTCGTCGCAGACGACCCGCGCGATCGTGTCGAGCAGGCCCTGCAGGTCGGCGGCGCTGCGCACCCCGCGGGCGCGCTCGAGGATGCCCCCGAGCTCCCGCGTCGACCGGCGGGCGCCCTCGAGCTCGCGCTCGAGCCGCCGGCGGCGCTCGGCCCGCTCCCGCGCGGTGATGTCCTTCACCGTCACGAGCGCGGCGACGGCGGCACCGCGGTCGTCACGGACCATCCGGGCCGCGGCGAGCGCCGGGAAGCGCGTGCCGTCGGCGCGGGCGAGCGTCACCTCGATGTCGATCCCGTCCGAGCTGCGGAGGCCGGAGAGGACGTCCGCTCGCGGTCCCCACAGCTCCGGGGGCCAGAACGGCGTCTGCCCCGCCGGCGCCGCGAGCAGCGTCTCGCGCGAGTAGCCGGTCATCGCGCAGAAGCGGTCGTTCACCTCGACGACGCGGCGCTCGCGGAAGACGACGAGACCGTCCTGCACGGCCGCGAGGAGGGCCGACGACCACTGCCGCCCGTGCCGCACGACCTCCCCGACGCGCCGCTGCGTCTCCAGCGCCGTCACCGTGGCCTCGACGGTGACGAGCGTGCGCCGCCCGGGCTCGGACTCGATCGCGATCCGCCCGCCGAGCGCGTGCACCTGCTCCTGCAGCCGCTGGTGGCCGATGTGGCCGGCGGCCGCCGCGGCGGCGAGGGCGTGCGCGGCGACGCCGCGCCCGTTGTCGGAGACGTCCAGGCGCACGCGCTCGCCGACGCGCACGAGGCTCACGCGCGCAGCCGTCGCGGCGGCGTGCCTGACGACGTTCGCGAGCAGCTCGCGCACCATCGCGACGAGCAGCTCGTCGTGGATGCCGGCGATGCCGGGACCGACGGAGACGGCGACGGCGAGCCCGCTCCCGCGCCGGCCGGCCTCGGCCGCGAGCCGCTCCACGGCCTCCTCCAGCGGCAGTTCGCCGACGGTGCTCGCGCGCATCGACACCATGAGGTCGCGGAGCGCGGCGACGCCGTCGGCGAGGGCGGCCGCGGCGGGCTCGAGCGCGGTCTCGTCACCGCCCTGCACCTCCATCAGCTCCTGGCGGGCGACGAGCAGATGCTGCAGCGCGTCGTCGTGGAGGGCGTCCGCGAGGCGCCGCCGCTCGAGGGCGGCCGCATCGGCGAGCTCGGACTCCCGCCGCTCCAGCGGGGTGCCGGGGGTGTCGCCGGTGACGTCCTCGAGGCTCATGCGCGGAAGGCGGAGTGCGGCGGCTGACCGGGGCCGAGCGGCAGGCCGAGCGTGTCGGACGGGCGGATCCGCGCTGCGGCGCCCGCCGCGGTGAGCTCCTCGGGCATGCCCGCACGCTACTGCCATTCCCCCTGGCGTCAGGCGGTCAGCGGACGGCGTAGTGCGCGAAGACGCTTCCGTCGCGGGCGTCGCAGGCGACGAGCTCGAGCGCGACGGCGGCGTCGAGATCGCCTTCGGGGAGCAGCGGCGGCCCGCTGCCGATGACCGTCGGAGCGATCGTCAGCGAGAGGTCGGTGAGCGCGCCGTCCGCCAGCGCGGCGGCGAGCAGGTGCGGCCCGCCCTCGCACGCGATGACGTCGTAGCCGCGGCGCGCGCGGGCGTCCGCGACGACGGCGGCGGGCGAGACGTCGTCGAGCGTGACGAGCTCGACGTCCGTGCCGCGGTGATCCGGCAGCTCCCCGGCGCCGGTCTGCGCGTAGACCGTCAGCGGGAGGTCCGGGTCCGTCGAGAGCACCGCGTCGAGGTCGAGGTCGAGGCGGCGGGAGATCGTGAGCAGGCGCGGCCAGCCTTCCTGCCCGGCGGCGAGGCGGACCGCCCGTGCCGGCTCGGGGATGAGGGAGCCGTAGCGCTCGGTCTCGAGCGTCCGGGCTCCGACGAGGACGCCCCCGGCCGCCGCCCTCCACGCCTTCAGCAGCGCGCGGTCGGGGGCCGAGCTCAGGCCGCCGCTCTTCCCGTCGAGCGCGGCCCGCGCGTCGACCGACGTGACCATGACGCCGACGAGCCGCCGTGGCCCGCCGGCGGCGAGCGCCGCCGCCGTCCGGCTGCGGGCCCACTCGCCGTGCTCGCTGCTCTCGTCCATGCGGTGAGGCTAGTGATGCTCGCGCGCGTGTCGCGGCAGCCACCACGTCACCGTGAACGCGCAGGCGAGGAAGCCGATCGCGACGAGCAGCGCGTGGTCGGCGCCGCGGACGAAGGCGCCGGCGCCGTGCGCGTCGCCGATCGCCGGGGAGGCGGCCGCCGGGGGGGGGCGACCGCCGGGGGCGGGTCCGCGGTCGACTGCGGTCAGCTCCTGACCGCATGGGGTGCCACGATGTCGCCGTGTCGGTCCCCACCTCCGCACGCCTCCTCGCGCTCCTTTCGCTGCTGCAGCAGCGCCGCGAGTGGAGCGGCCCGGAGCTCGCCGATCGGCTCGAGGTCGGGCCGCGCACGATCCGGCGCGACGTCGACAAGCTCCGCGGGCTCGGCTACCCGATCGAGGCAGCGCCCGGTGTCGCCGGCGGGTACCGGCTCGGGGCGGGCGCCGATCTCCCGCCGCTGCTGCTCGACGACGCCGAGGCCGTCGCGGTCGCGGTCGGGCTGCGGACCGCCGCCTCGGGGTCTATCGGCGGCATCGAGGAGACCTCGGTCCGTGCGCTCGCGAAGCTCGAGCAGCTCCTCCCCGACCGGCTGCGGCGCCGGGTGCAGGCCCTCGGCGACACGACGTCCGCCTTCCAGATCGACGGGCCGCGCATCGACGCCGACCTCCTCGCGACGCTCGCGAGCGCCTGCCGCGACCACGAGCGACTGCGGTTCGGCTACGGGGCGAAGGACGGGACGCAGAGCAGCCGCGAGACCGAGCCGCACGCCGTCGTCCACTCCGGCTGGCGCTGGTACCTCGTCGCCTGGGACCTCGACCGGGAGGACTGGCGGACGTTCCGCGTCGACCGTATCGCCGGGCGCCCGGTCGCGGGCGGGCGGGCGCGCGCGCGGGAGATCCCCGGCGGCGACCCGGCGGCGTTCGTCCAGCGCTCGATCCGGCAGGGCGACGAGGTCACCCCGGTCCCCGGGCGCATCCGCGTCCGGGCGCGCGCCGAGGCGGTCGCCGCCCGCGTGCCGGCGAGCCGCGCGACCGTCGCGCCCGACGGGGACGACGGGGACGACGCCTGCATCGTCACGACGACCGGCGGCTGGTCGCGGCCGTTCCTCGTGTGGATGGCGCTCCTCGACCTCGAGCTCGAGGTGCTCGGCCCGCCCGAGCTCGCGGCCGAGGCGCGGACGATCGCCACGCGGCTCGGCGCGGCGATCTGAGCGGGCGCGCGCCGGATTCGGGTTATCCCCACCCCCTCCGGTGGCCCCCCGCAATGCCTCGGCGCCCGCGATCCGTCAGATTCCCGCCCACGATGGCGACCACCCCGCTCCCGTCCGCCACGGACGACGCCGCCCCGCTCGAGGGCCCGACCCCGGAGGAGATCCGCGACCCGGAGCTCGTGAACCTCGACCGGGCGATCACCGCACTCATCACCGCGGTCCCGTTCCTCATGCTCTTCGTGGCGGCCTCCCAGGCCTGGAACCACTCGCTCCACGTCCGCGACCTGCTCATCATGCTCGCGCTCTACGTTCCCACCGCGCTCGGCGTCACCGTCGGCTTCCACCGCCTTCTCACCCACCGCGCGTTCAAGACCTCGCCGTGGCTGCGCGGCCTGCTCGCGGTCCTCGGGACGATGGCCGTCGAGGGCCCGGTGATCAACTGGGTCGCCGACCACCGCAAGCACCACGTGTACACCGACCGTCCCGGCGACCCGCACTCGCCGCACGTCGACCACGGCCACGGGGTCGGCGGGGCGATCCGCGGGCTCCTGCACGCCCACGTCGGCTGGCTCTTCATCCACGACCAGCGCGCCGCCCGCGAGCGCTTCGCGCGGGACCTCATCGAGGACCCGGTCGTGAACTTCGTCGACAAGACGTTCATCGTCTGGTCGCTCCTCGGGCTCGCGATCCCCTACGGCCTCGGCGTCCTCTTCGGCGGGTCGTCGGACGCCGGCCTCGACGCGCTGCTGTGGGGCGGTGCCGTGCGGATCTTCCTCCTGCACCACGTCACGTACTCGATCAACTCCCTCTGCCACTTCTTCGGGCGCCGGTCCTACGACACCGGCGACGAGTCGCGCAACCTCGCCTGGCTCGCCCCGCTGTCGATGGGCGAGGCGTGGCACAACAACCACCACGCGTTCCCCACCTCCGCCTACCACGGCCTCGGCCGCCGCGAGCTCGACCTCTCGGGGCTGACGATCAGCGCGCTCGAGCGCGCGGGCCTCATCTGGGACGTGCAGCGCGTGAGCGCCGAGCGCCGGGCCGCCAAGGCCGTCGCACCCTGATCCGGTTCGTGCGCGGGGCACGCTCTGCGACCATGGGGTGGATGAGCGACCACCCGTGGCGTTCCGTGCCTCCCGTCCCCAGCGTCGTCCCGCTCAAGCGGTGGGTCGCGGCGCAGGCGGACGGGCTCACCCGCACGCAGTTCGCCCGGCTCGTCGCCTACCGCGCGGTGCTCCTCGCCGCGTCCCTCCTGCTCGTCCTGTGGGCGATGACCGGCGGGGGGACGTTCTGGCCGGGGTGGGCGTGGCTCGGCCTCGCCGCCCCGCTGCTCCTCGACCTCTCGTGGCGCCTCCCCCGGCGCCTGGAGACCGTCGCCTCGCAGCGCGTCGCGCTCATCTGGGCGCTCATCGCGACGGCGACGCTCCTCCTGCTCGGGACCTGGGTCATGGCCGGCATCGACGGGGACGTCACCCGCTTCTGGCCCGAGTGGCCGCTCTTCGGCCTCACGACGGGCGGCATCGCCTATTCGGTCTTCACGCTCCACGACCGGGTCCTCCTTGCGCAGGGCCGCCGCACGCTGCGCGCCCGTGTCGACCTCCTCTCCACCTCGCGCCGCGCGACGATCGACGCCCAGGCGGCGGAGCTGCGTCGTATCGAGCGCGACCTCCACGACGGTGCGCAGGCCCGGCTCGTCGCGCTGGCGCTCCACCTCGGCCGGGCCGAGCTGCGCCTGGACGACCAGCCCGAGGTGCAGGCGCTCATCCACGACGCGCAGCGCGAGGCGGACACCGCCATCGCCGAGCTGCGTGACCTCGCGCGCGGCATCGTCCCCCCGCTCCTCGCCGACCGGGGGCTCGTCGCCGCCGTCCAGGCGCTGGCGGCCCAGTCGCCGCTCGGGACGCGGGTCACCGCCGACGTCGGCCGGCCGCTCGAGCCCGCGGTCGAGAACGCCGCCTACTTCGTCATCGCCGAGGCCGTGACGAACACGACGAAGCACGCCGCGGCCGAGCACAGCTGGGTCCGCCTGCGAGCCGACCGCCGCGGGCTCGACCTCGAGGTCGGCGACGACGGATGCGGCGGCGCCGACCCGTCCGGCTCCGGCCTCGCCGGGCTGCGCGCCCGCGTCGAGGCGCTCGACGGGACGCTCGTCGTCCACAGCCCGCCCGGCGAGGGCACGCGCCTGGAGGTCCGCCTGCCGTGCGGGTCGTGATCGCGGAGGATCTCGCGCTCCTCCGGGAGGGGATCGTCGCGCTGCTGCGCGAGCACGACATCGACGTCGTCGCGCAGGCCGAGGACGGACCGGGGCTGCTGCGCGCCATCAGCGGGCACGCGCCGGACCTCGCGATCGTCGACGTCCGGCTGCCGCCGTCCTTCCGCGACGAGGGGCTGCGCGCGGCGCTCGAGGCCCGCCGCCGCCAGCCCGACCTCAGCGTGCTCGTCCTCTCGCAGTACGTGGAGACGGCCTACGCGGACGAGCTCATCGCGGAGAACTCGGCGGGGATCGGGTACCTGCTCAAGGAGCGGATCGGCGACGTGCGGGCCTTCCTCGACGCCGTGCACCGCGTGGCGGCCGGCGGCACCGTGCTCGACCGCCAGGTCGTCACGCAGATGCTCGCGCCGCACGATCGCGCGCCGGACGGGCTCGCGGGCCTCACGGCGCGGGAGCGCGAGGTCCTCCAGCTCATCGCCGAGGGCCGCTCGAACGCGGGGATCGCCGACGCGCTCGTCGTCACGCCGGGCGCGGTCGAGAAGCACATCACCTCGATCTTCGGCAAGCTCGATCTGCCCAGCCAGGGCGACGACCACCGCCGGGTCCTGGCGGTGCTCGCCTACCTCAAGGCGGCCGGGTGAGCGGCCGGGCCGGGCCCGCGCCCGGTGACCCGCACCGCCCCCGTCACCTCGTCGCCGCGCTCACGGGCCTCGTCGCGCTCGCCCTCGCCGCGACGGTGCTCGCGATCGTGGGAGCCGGCTCGCCGTCGGCGTCGAGCGCGCCGATGCATGCGCCGCCGCCGCTCCTCGGGACGGGGGCGCCGCTGTCGTCCGCGTACGTCGGCCGGCCGTGCTTCGGCGCCGCCGCGCACGACCCGCTGCACCCGTGCGTCAACCGCGGCCTGCGGCTCGTCGTGACGCCTCCCCCGGCGCGGGCCGCGCTCGAGCGCAACGCCGTCTGCGCCCCGGAGGGGCCGGGCGGGCTGCTCCTGCCCTGCGCGTTCGGCGTGCCGGCCGCGTCGGCGCGCGACACCTTCGCCCTCATCGGCGACAGCCACGCCTCCGTGTGGCGCGCGCCGCTGCAGCGCGTCGCCGAGGCCGAGCACTGGCGGGGCATCTCGCTCACGCGCTCGAGCTGCCCGCTGAACTCGACCCCGGCCCTCCTGCCCGATCCCGCGGGTCCCGAGTGCGTGCGCTGGAACGCGCTCGTCCTCGGCTGGCTGCGCGCGCATCCGGAGGTCCACACGGTCTTCCTCGCGCAGCACAGCGGCGGGCGCGTCCTGCACCCGGTCTCGATGACCGGGCCGGAGGCGCAGGCGGCCGGCTACCGCCAGACGTGGACCGCGCTGCCCGCGAGCGTCCGGCGGATCTTCGTCATCCGGGACACGCCGCGCGGCACCGCCCGGTCGGCCGCCTGCATCGCGCGGGCGGTCGCGCGCGGCGTCCCGGCGGGTCCGGCCTGCGCCGTGCCGAGGAGCTTCGCCCTGAAGCCCGACCCCGCCCTCGCCGCTGCTCTCGCCGGGGGGCTGCCGCGCGTCCGGGTGATCAACCTCACCCGCTACATGTGCGACCTGCGTGTGTGCCCGCCGGTCATCGGCGGCGCGCTCGTGCATCGCGACATCGACCACCTCACGCAGACCTTCGCGGCAACGCTCGCGCCGTACCTGCAGGCGCGGGTCGAGGCGGTCCTCGCGCGCACTCCGTGACCGAGCGCACAGTGCGCGCCGGGCGTCGGAGGAAGATGGAGGACGGGAAACGGACGAGGGGCTGCGTCAGCAAACGCCGTCAGGAGCTGCCATGCGCCGTACCGACACCCCCACCACCCTCGACGAGATGACCCACTGCCTCGCCGGGCCCGACCTCGTCGCCGGCTACAGCGCCGCGGGCGTCTCGCTCTACCGCTTCGACCGCGACGGCGTGACCGAGCTCGGGACGTTCGCCGACGCGCGTGACGCCTGGATGGCGCTCGACGCGGTCGACGCCCCCGCGCCGGCCGCGGCCGTCATCGCCCTCCGCGACACGAGCGCCCGCCCGGCCACCGCGGGGCCCGGCTTCGACTCGCTCGCCGCCTAGGCAGGCCCGCGGCGCCCGCGAGCGCCCCACCGGGCGGGTTGCCGCCCCGCGCCCCGCCGCGCGCGGTTAGGGTCGCGCCATGAGCACGATCGACCCCTCTTCCCTCGACGCCGTCCTCCGCCAGGCCGTCGACAGCGGCGCCGTCCCCGGTGTCGCCGCCGTCGTCTCGTCCCGCGACGGCGTCCTCTACGAAGGCGCCGCCGGCCGCCTCCACGCCGGCGATGACGCCGCGCCGGAGGTCGGGCCCGACACGATGTTCCGGCTCGCCTCGATGACGAAGGCGATGGCCTCGGTCGCCGCCCTGCAGTGCGTCGAGGACGGCCTCGTCGCGCTCGACACCCCGGTGGCGGACGTGCTGCCCGAGTTCGGCGAGTTGCAGGTGCTCGACGGCTGGGACGGGGACACGCCGCGGCTGCGCGCACCGTCGCGGCCCCCGAACCTCCAGGACCTCCTGACCCACACCGCGGGCCTCGGCTACTTCTTCACGAACCCGGACCTCTTCAAGTGGCACGAGGTGACCGGTGCGCCGAACGTCCTCACCGGGAAGAAGGCCGGGCTCATGACGCCGCTCGTCCGCGATCCGGGCCTCGAGTGGGAGTACTCGATCGCCACCGACTGGCTCGGGCTCGTCGTCGAGGCGCTGCGCGGCGGCACGCTCGACGCGGTCCTCGCCGAGCGCGTCTTCGGCCCGCTCGGGATGACGGACGCGACGTTCCGCCCGTCCGACGAGCAGCGGGCGCGCCTCATGGGCATCCACTCCCGCACCGAGGACGGCGGCCTCGCCCCCGCCCCGATCGACCTGCCCCGCGAGTTCGAGTTCGCGGCCGGCGGCAGCGGCGCCTACGCGACGGCGCGGGACCACGGGCGCTTCCTCCGGGCGCTCCTGCGGGGTGGCGAGCTCGACGGCGCCCGCGTCCTTGGGGAGGGCACGACCGAGCTGATGTTCACCGAGTTCCTCGACGGCATCGTCCAGCCGGAGGCGGGCATCAAGTCGACGGTCCCGGCGCTCGCCAACGACGTGCCGCCGTTCCCGGTGAAGCAGGGCTGGGGCCTCGGCCTGCACCTGCGCCACGAGCACGTGCCGGGCATGCGCCTGGCCGGGAGCGGTGACTGGGCGGGGCTCTTCAACTGCTACTACTGGATCGACCGGTCGGCCGGGATGAGCGCGGCGATCCTCACGCAGGTGCTGCCGTTCTTCGACGAACAGATCGTCCAGTCGCTCCTGGCCTTCGAGCTCGCGCTGTACGCGGCGCAGCCGGCCGCCGTCTGACCGGCCTCGCCCCCTCCGCGGTTCGCGCCCCGGCCCAGGGGCGCGACCGTCGCCTTTTCGGTCGCGTACCGTTCCCGGTCCGTGTCCCCGCCTCGACCCCGTCACCCCGGCCTCGTCGTGATCGCCCTGCTGCTGTGCGCCCTCGCGCTCGCGACGGGGCTGCCCGCGGACGCGCAGAGCACCACGGGCATCGGCGCTCCCGTCGAGCAGGCGCCGGACTCGACCTGCTTCGGGGCGGCCGCGCGCGACCCGCTGCACCCCTGCCGTGACCCGAAGCTCCGCCTGCGCGTCATCCCGTCCCCGGACGACGCGCTGCTCGAGCCGAACGGCCACTGCACCCCCGTCGGGCCGACGAAGGTCCTCCTGCCGTGCGCGTTCGGGACTCCGGCCGCCGAGGAGACCGACACGATCGCGCTCGTCGGCGACAGCCACGCCTCGCACTGGCGCGCCGCCGTCGAGGTCATGGCGGACGCCCGCGGCTGGCGTGGCATCTCCCTCACCCACTCGGGCTGCCCCTTCTCCAAGGCGGTCGCGGCGCTCGAGGGCGCGAACCGCTCGGAGTGCCGTGCCTGGAACCGGGCGGTGCTGCGCTGGTTCGCCGCCCACCCCGAGGTGCACACGGTCTTCGTCTCCGAGCACAGCGGCGGCAAGGTCGACGTGCCGAAGGGCAGCACGATGCGGGCGACGCAGGTGAACGGCTACCTCGGCGTGTGGGCGGCGCTGCCCGCGAACGTCACGCGCATCTTCGTCATCCGCGACACCCCGCGGAACGTCAGCGCGACGTCGGCCTGCGTGTCCCGCGCGATGGCGCACAGGGTCCCGGCCGGCCCGAAGTGCGCCGTCCGCCGCCGCACCGCCCTGCGGCCCGACCCGGCGGTCGCCGCGGCCCGCCAGGCGCCGCCGGACCGGGTGAAGATCGTCGACCTCACCTCGTTCTTCTGCTCCTCCCGGCTCTGCCTGCCGGTCATCGGCGGCGCGCTCGTCCACAAGGACATCGACCACCTCACGCAGACGTTCGCCGCGACGCTCGGCCCGTACCTCCTGCGCCAGGTCGACGCCATCGGCGTCCCCGGTCCCCCCGCGCGCTAGCCCCCTCGCCCACGGAGCCCGTCCATTTCCTCCCATCAGAGTCGGGGGAAATGGACGGCCCTCCCCTTCAACTCGGAGCCCGTCCATTTCCTCCCATCAGAGTCGGGGGAAATGGACGGCCCTCCTCGTGCTGGGGCGAATAGAGAAGTGACGTCACTTCTTGACTGGGGACTCGACGTCCGGTTTGATCGCCCGATGACCGACATGCGCTCCGGTGAGACCTACGAGACGCTGCTCTACGCGACGGAGGGACCGGTCGCGACGATCACCCTGAACCGCCCCGAGACGCTCAACACGATCGTGCCCCCGATGCCCGAGGAGCTCGAGCGCGCGGTCGGCCGTGCCGTCCGCGACGAGACCGTGAAGGTCATCGTGCTGCGCGGCGCCGGGCGGGCGTTCTGCGCGGGCTACGACTTCGGCGGCGGCTTCGCGCACTGGGACGAGCTCATCACGACCGACGGCGCCTGGGACCCCGGCAAGGACTTCGCGTTCGCGACGGCGCCCGAGCTCTCCCCCACCCAGCAGTTCATGTCGGTCTGGCGCGCGCCGAAGCCCGTCATCGCCCAGGTCCACGGCTGGTGCGTCGGCGGCGGCAGCGACTTCGCGCTCTGCGCCGACCTCGTCGTCGCGAGCGAGGACGCCGTCATCGGCACGCCGTACAGCCGCATGTGGGGCAGCTACCTGTCGGGCATGTGGCTCTACCGCCTCGGGCTCTCCCGGGCGAAGTACCACGCGCTCACCGGCCGCCCGCTCACCGGCCGCGAGGCCGCCGACATCGAGCTCATCAACGAGGCCGTTCCCTTCGCGCAGCTCGAGACCCGGGTCGCCGCGCTCGCGGCCGAGCTCGCGTCGATCCCGTCGAGTCAGCTCGCCGCGATGAAGCTCGTCGTCAACCAGGCGTACGAGCACATGGGCTTGCAGGCCACGCAGACGCTCGGCCCGATCCTCGACGGCCTCATGCGCAACACGCCGGACGCGCGCCGCTTCATCGAGATCGCCGAGCGGGACGGGGTGCGGGCGGTCGTCGCCGAGCGCGACGGCCCCTTCGGCGACTACAGCCAGGCCCCGCCCGAGCGCCGCCCCGACCCGGCCAACATCATCGTCCCGTGACCGCCGCGCCGCCCCCGGGCCTGACGCCCAAGGGCCGCGCCACGCGCGAGCGCCTGCTCAAGGCCGCCGGCGCCCGCTTAGCCCGGGACGGGGCGCTCGAGCTCGCCGCCGTCGCCGCCGACGCCGGCGTCGCACCGTCGGTCGTCTACCGCTACTTCGCCTCCAAGGACGGCCTCGTCGACGCCGTCGTGCATGCGTTCTACGACGAGTACGACGCCGCCGTCTTCGCGACCGCGCTCGCCGACGAGGACGGCTCCTGGCTCGAGCGCGAGGCGTTCCGGCTGCGCCGCGAGGTCGCGTTCCTCTACGCCCACCCGCTCGGCCGGGCCGTCGCGGCCGGCCTCCTCCACGAGGCCGCCGCGACCCGCGCGGACGCGGTGCGCACCCGCGAGCACGCCGTCGCCGCCGCACGGAACATCCGCCACGGGCAGCGCACCGGGCAGCTCGACCCGGCGATCGACGCCGGTCTGGCGGGGGCCGCGACGATGGGGGCGCTGCGCGCGCTGCTCGCGGGCGCCCTCACCCGCGACCCGCCACCTCCCGCCGCCACCGTCGCCGACGTCGCCGTGCGCGTCGGCCGGGCCCTGCTGCCCCCGCCCGCTCAGCGCTGACCGGCGATGAGCTGCCCGGTGAGGGCGACGAGCGGGCCGCGCAGCGCGGCCAGGCCCTCCCAGTCGGACGCGACGATCCGGGCCGTCACGAGCGCGCTCGTCGCCGCCACGAGCGCCTCGGCGACGAACCGCTCCTGGTCGGTCTCCGCGCCGAGCAGCGCGGCGACGAGCGTGACGAACCGCTGCTGCGACTCGGCCCGGCGCGCGAGCGCCTCGGGCCCCGCCGCGTAGACCTCGATGAGGAAGACGCGCGCGTACGCCGGCTCGGCTGCGAGGGTCTCGAGGTAGGCGCCCAGCGCGCCGTCGAGGCGCTCGAGCGTCCCGAGCGCCGCCCCGTCCCCCCCGAGGCTGTCACCGATGCCACCGAGGACGACGCCCACGGCGGCGTCGTACGCGGCCATGAAGCAGTCGTCCTTGGAGGTGAACTGCTGGTAGAAGGTCTCGCGCGAGACCCCGGCGACGCGCAGCACGTCGGCGACCGACGTATGGACGTACCCCTGGGCGGCGACGGTCTCGATGAAGCCGGTGAGGATCCGGGCGCGCTGCGAGGCGACGACCTGCTCGCGGGACAGACGATGGCGCCCCCGCGGCAGACGCTCCGGATTCCCGTTCACCCGGCGAATGTACCGCGCGAGTTACCCCGTGTGCGGGCGCCGCCGTCTGTCCGGGCGCCCCAAAGCTCACATGTGCGGTTTGTTGCGAGCCGCCAGCCGGGCGTGCGCGCCCGTGGCGAGGATCGCCGCATGGGATTCATCAATCCGGCCCCGGTCCCCTTCGACGTCGAGGAGTGGAAGCAGAAGCCGCACCTCGAGCGGATCAAGCCCCTCGCGCAGGACTGGGGCATCAACGGCTTCGGGACGCCGTACGCGATCTACGTCCTCTACATCGTGAAGCTCGTCGGCTTCAGCCTCGGCGCGATCGCCGTCATCGGCGGCACGACCTCCGGGCTCGGCGGCCTCGGCGACTTCTCCGACTGGTGGACCCAGCCGATCGTCTGGCAGAAGTTCGTCGCCTGGATGATCCTGTGGGAGATCATCGGGCTCGGGTCGAGCTCGATGGCGCTGAGCTTCCGCTTCCTGCCGCCGATCGGCAGCTCGATCGCCTGGCTGCGGCCGGGCACGATCCGCCTCCCGCCGTGGCCGGACAAGGTGCCGCTGACGGCGGGCAACCGGCGCACGCTCGTCGACGTCGGCCTGTACGCCGGCGTCCTCGTCACCGGCTTCCACCTCCTGCTCGCCGACGGGAAGCTCGACGGCACGACCGGCGTCCTGCGCCTCGACACGACGTGGATCGTCGCCCTGCTCGTCTGCTGGGGCCTGCTCGGCCTCCGCGACAAGGTCGCCTACCTCTGCGGCCGGCCCGAGCTCTATGGCCTGCTCATGATCGTCTTCCTGTTCCCGCTGAAGAACCTCATCGTCGCCTCGCAGATCACCATGGTCTGCATCTGGTTCGGAGCGGCCTCGTCGAAGCTCAACCACCACTTCCCGTCGGTCGTCGCGGTGATGATCTCCAACACCCCGTGGAACCGGTCGAAGACGATGAAGCGCCGGCTGTGGATGAACCATCCCGAGGACCAGCGCGCCTCACCGTTCGCCGCGTTCGCCGCCCACACGGGCACGGCCATGGAGTTCGGCCTGCCGGCGCTCCTCTTCGTGACCCACAAGGGGACGCTCGGCTGGATCGCCGTCGTCGGCATGATCATCTTCCACGTCCACATCACGTCGACGTTCCCGCTCGCCGTCCCGCTCGAGTGGAACCTCTTCATGATCTTCGGGACGCTGCTCATGTTCGGCCACTACGGTGTGCCGCTGAACACGCTCGACTCGGCGCCCCTGCTCGTCATCCTGCTCGCGAGCGGCATCGCGGTCCCGGTCCTCGGGAACATGCGCCCGGACCTCATCTCGTTCCTCCCGTCGATGCGCTACTACGCGGGCAACTGGGCGACGAGCCAGTGGCTCTTCCGCCGCGACACCGGCGCCGAGGAGAAGCTCGACGCGACGATCAAGAAGTCCGCGCCGGTCGTCGCCCGCCAGCTCGCCACGCTCTACGACGAGGACCTCGCCGAGATCTTCCTGACGAAGGCGCTCGCCTTCCGGGCGATGCACCCCCACGGCCGTGCCCTCAACGGGCTGCTGCCGCACGCGGCGGTCGACGGCGACGTCGAGGCGTACAAGGTCCGCGAGGGCGAGTTCCTCTGCGGCGCGCTCGTCGGCTGGAACTTCGGCGACGGCCACTTCCACGGCAAGCAGCTCCTCGACGCCGTGCAGGAGCAGTGCCACTTCGCGCCGGGCGAGCTGCGCATCATCACGCTCGAGTCCCAGCCGATCCAGGTCCAGACCCAGCAGTACAAGATCTGGGACGCGGCCACGGGGCTCGTCGAGGAGGGCGAGGTGAAGGTCGCCGACATGCTCTCGCGCCAGCCGTGGCTCGACCTGAGCTACGACTTCCCCGTCCACGTCCGCACCCGGGTGGATGCGCCCGCCGCGGCCGCCCCGGCGCGGCAGCCCGCCGCTGCAGGCTGACCTGCCGTCCGCACGCCGCCGTCGACTACCCTCGGCGGCGTGTCCGGGATCGGCGTCCTCCGCGAAGGCCCGCTGCACGCGGGGCTGAAGGCGGCGCTCGCGGAGCCGGGCGACCGTCTCGAGGTCCCCGTCGGCCGCTTCGTCATCGACATCGTCCGGGCGGACGGGGAGCTCGTCGAGATCCAGACCGGCGGCTTCGGCCCGCTCGGCCCGAAGCTCGACGTCCTGCTCGACGAGCACCGCGTCCGCGTCGTGCACCCCGTCCCCGCGGAGCGCCGCATCGTCCGGGTCAACGCGGACGGCGAGGTGCTGTCCGCGCGCCGGTCCCCGCGCCGGTCGACCGTCGCCGACGTCTTCGACCGGCTCGTGACGTTCCCGTCGCTGCTCGCCCACCCGAACCTCACGCTCGAGGTCGTCCTGACGCTCGAGGACCACGTCCGCGGCGAGACGCCCGTGAAGGTGCGCCGCCGGACGAAGGACGCGGGCGAGCGGCGCCTGACCGGCATCGCCGAGCGCGTCGTCCTCCGCGCCCCCGCCGACGTCCTCGCCGCCCTCCCCCCGCTGCCGGACGAGCCGTTCAGCACCCGCGAGCTCTCGACGCTCCTCGGCTGCGGGACCGTACTCGCCCAGCGCGCCGCCTACTGCCTGCGGCTCATGGAGCTCGTCGAGCCGGCGGGCAAACGCGGACGGACGCCGCTGCATCGCGTCTGCAGCTGACGTCGCGTCATAACGAGCGTTCCACCGGCCGACCTCGATGCGGGCCGATGCGGGATGATCCGGTCCATGAGCACCTCCCCCTCCACTGTCCTGGTCTCCGGAGGCGCCTCGGGCCTCGGGGAGGCCGTCGCCCGCCGGTTCGCCGGCGACGGCTGGCACGTCGTCATCCTCGACCGTGACGGCGACCGCGCCCGCACGCTCGCCGCCGAGCTGCCGGACGCCGGCGCGATCGAGCTCGACGTCACCGACTCGGACGCCGTCGACGCGGCTGTCGCGGCCGTCGTCGCCGAGGGCCACACGGTCCGGCTCGCCGTCTCCTGCGCCGGCATCGGCCCGCCGCAGCGGATCCTCTCCAAGCGTGGCCCGCACAAGGTCGCCGACTTCCACACGATCATCTCGGTGAACCTCCTCGGCACGTTCCACGTCCTCCGCGCCGCTGCCGTCGCGATGGCCGAGAACGAGCCCGACGAGCACGGCCAGCGCGGTGCGATCGTCAACACCGCGTCGATCGCGGCGTACGACGGCCAGATCGGGCAGATCGCCTACGCGGCCTCGAAGGGCGGCGTCGTCGGCATGACCCTCCCGGCCGCGCGCGACCTCGCCGATCGGCAGATCCGCGTCGTGACGATCGCCCCCGGCCTCTTCAAGACGCCGCTGCTCGGCTCCCTCCCGCAGGAGGCGCAGGACAGCCTCGGCGCGTCGGTCCCGAACCCGGCCCGCCTCGGCGACCCGTCCGAGTACGCCGACCTCGTGGCCCACATCCAGTCGAACGTCATGCTCAACGGCGAGGTCATCCGGCTCGACGGCGCGCTGCGGATGGCGCCGCGCTGACGCACCCCCGGCGCGGGCGGCCGGCCGCCCGCGCCACCGTCGCCGCGCCCCCGGGTACCGTTGCGCGCTGATGGCCGCGTCCCCCCCGCCTCCCCGCCGCACCCAGGCCGAGCGCCGCGCGGCGTCGCGGGCCGCCCTCCTGGACGCCGCCGTCACCTCGCTCGTCGAGGACGGCTACGCCGGGATCACGACGCGGCGGATCGCCGAGCGGGCCGGCGTCTCGCAGGGCACGCAGCAGCACTACTTCGCGACGAAGGCCGAGCTCGTCGTCGAGGCGCTCCGGCATGCCACCGACGCGCTCGCGGCCGACGCGGCGCGCCGCATCGACCCGCTCGACCTCCACCGCCCCGACCGTCACGAGGCGCTGCTCGACGAGCTCTGGCGCCTGCATCGGTCCGTGGCCTTCCGCGCGGCGCTCGAGCTCCTCGCGGCGGCGCGCACCGACGCCGAGCTGCGCCCGCACGTCGCGGCCTTCGAGCTCGAGGCGACGCGGGTCATGCGCGCGACGGCGAAGGACCTGCTGCCGGACGACCCGCGTCAGACCGAGACCATCGAGCTCATGGACCTCGCGATGGCGGCGACCCGCGGTTTCGCGATGCTCGCGCCCGTCGTCCCCGCCGCCGCGCTCGACCGTCGCTGGCGGCTCGCCCGCGGCCACATCGCCACGCTGCTGCGCGCGCACGCCGAGGCCGGTCCCGGCCCCCATCCTGGTCCCGGTCCCGGCCCCGCCTGACCGCGCGGCCGGGCTACCCCGCGGCGAGCAGGGCGTGGAGGCTGTCGAGCGTCCGGTCCGCGCGCACGCCGAGCCACTCCTTCAGCATCCCCTCGAACGGGCGCAGCGCGAGCCCGCCGACGCTCGCGGTGAAGCCGACCTCGCTCCCGCTCTCCCGCGGGGCGATGCCGAAGTCGATGCCCATCGAGGAGCGGGTCGGCCCCTTGCCCTTGAGCACGAACCGCTCCGGCGGCGTCACCTCGACGACCTCCCACGTGACGTCGCCGGCGACGCCGAGGACCCGGACCTTGTGCTTGAACTTCAGCCCCTTGCGCGCCGGGCCGGGGACCTCCCCCGACCAGCCCTTGTGGAGCGCGAACCACTCCGGCCAGCGCTCGAGGTCGGCCACGAGCGCGGCGACCTCCTCGGGCGAGGCGGGCATCGTGCGGGCCTGCGTCAACTCGATCATCGCGCGACGATAACGCCCGGCCCCGGGCCGGCGTCCCACCCCCCTTGCGGGACTGCCTTCCCCCCGTGGGCAGACGCCCGCGCCGGACGCCACTCGTAGATTGTCGACGATCGCCCTCATACCCCGGTGATCACCGGGCCGGGCCGACCTCTCTCAGAGGCCCGGACCGCTGCAAAGGGCACCCCTTCGACCCGGGTGCACCCTTCTCCCTGTGTGGGTGGGACCCAGGGTCCCACCCACATCAGGCGGCGCTCCACGTGGAACGATCGTTATCAAATGGGTACGCTGTGCCACGTGACCCGTCGTGAACGCGTTCTGGAGGCCGCCGCCACGCTCTTCCACGAGCGCGGCTTCCACGGCGTGGGCATCGACGAGATCGGCAAGAGCGCGGGGACGAACGGCCCGGCCATCTACCGCGACTTCAAGGGCAAGGACGAGCTGCTCGCCGTGCTCTTCGAGGGCGCGATGAACCGCGTGACGGTCCCGACCTCACCGACATTCGACGATCCGTTCGAGGAGCTCGAGTTCCTCATCCGCCACCACGCGACGTTCGTCGTCGAGAACATCCCGCTCGTCTCGATCTACGCGCACGAGCACCGCAGCCTCGCCGAACCGTGGAAGAGCGAGTTCGAGAAGCGGATGCAGCGCCACGGCTCCCGCTGGCGCCGCACGATCGGCGCGTGCTACCCGGAGGCCACGCGGCGGGACGTCGCCGTCGCCGCCCACGCCACGATCGGGCAGCTGCACTCCGTCGTCTTCTGGCCCCCGTCGCTGCTCAAGGGGCCGGACATCGTCGACCGTCTCACCGGCATGGCGCTCCACGGCATCGGGAGCATGGCCGGCCTCGGGGCCGACGTCGCGCCGAAGCGGACGTCGGCCTGAGGGCCCGCGCCGGAGCCCTACTCGGGCAGCGGCGTGGAGATGAGGAGGTCGAACGGGAGCCGGTCGTGGCGTCCCGCGAGATCGAGGTGCACGTGCTTGGCCTCGGTGTACTCGTTCAGCGCGTCGGGGCCGAGCTCGCGGCCGACGCCGCTCTGCTTGTAGCCGCCGAAGGGCAGGCTCGGGTCGACCATGTGCCAGTTGTTGATCCACACCGTGCCCGCGCGCAGCCGGGCCGCGAGCTCGGACGCCGCCTCGTAGTCGGTGGACCAGACGCCGGCGGTGAGGCCGTACTCGCTGTCGTTCACGAGCTCGACGGCGTGGTCGATCGAGTCGTAGGGGATGACGACGAGCACCGGCCCGAAGATCTCCTCACGCGCGATCTGCATGTCGTTCGTCACGTTCGTGATGATCGTCGGCGCGATCCAGTAGCCCTTCTCGAACTCCGGGCCCTCGGGGGCGCCGCCACCGAGCGCGAACGTCGCGCCGTCGGCCTTCGCCTGGTCGAGGTAGCCGAGGATCCGGTCCCGCTGGCGCGCGGAGACGACGGGACCCATGTCGGTGTCGTAGTCCGTCGGGTCGCCGAGCTTGATCGTCGAGGCCCGCTCGACGAGCTTCGCGACGACCTCGTCGTACTTGTCCTTGTGCACGAACAGGCGCGTGCCGGACTCGCAGATCTGCCCCGAGTAGAGCATGCACCCGAAGAGGGCGCCGTCGATCGAGTAGGACAGGTCGGCGTCGGGCATCATCACGACGCCGCCCTTGCCGCCGAGCTCGAGCGACACCTTCTTGACCGTGCCGGACGCGAGGCGCATGATCTCGCGCCCGATCGCGGTCGAGCCGGTGAAGGCGACCTTGTCCACGTCGGGGTGCGACGCGAGCCGCGCGCCGACCTCGGCGCCGTCGCCGGTGACGATGTTGAACACGCCCGCGGGGACGCCCTCCTCGTAGGCGATCTGCGCGGCGCGGAGCAGAGACAGCGGCGTCTTCTCGTCCGGCTTGACGACGATCGAGTTGCCGGCGGCGAGCGCCGGGCCGATCTTCCACAGGCCGAGGACGAGCGGGAAGTTCCACGGCACGATCGCGGCGCAGACGCCGACGGGCTCGCGGATGATCGTGTTCACCGAATGCGTCGGGTACGCCTTCGTCGGGATCGCGCGCTCGAACTCGTACGACTCCGCCTGCTCGGCGAAGTAGAGCATGTGGGGCGCGGCGAGCCCGCAGTGGAAGCCCGTCGCCTGGCGGACGGTGGCGCCGTTGGCCATCGTCTCGAGCTCGATGAGCTCCTCGAGCTCCTCGCCGAAGCGGTCGGCGATGCGCTTCATGATCGCGGCGCGCTCCTCCTTCGGCTTGCGCGACCAGACCCCGGACTCGAAGGCGCGACGGGCGGACTCGACGGCGGCATCGGCGTGCTCGACGGAGCCCTTCGCGATCGTGCAGACGAGCTCCTCGGTGGCGGGGCTGCGGATCTCGAAGGCCTGCGGGGCATCGACGTCCTTGCCGTCGATGAACATCTGGTGGTGCTTGACGCTGACGGTAGACAAGGCGGAGTTCTCCAGTGGCGGGTGAGGTACGGCCCATACTCCATCGGCCATCCCCATGCCGCATCCCCCGAAGGGCGGAACCCTCTCCCCCAGGCGGGTTGCGGCGACCGCGCGGCCGCCGCGGCAGGGGGTCAGTACCCGCGGGGCTCGTACCGCCAGCGGTCGATCGCCGCGCCGATCTGCTCGGCGTAGTCGGCGAGTTCCGCGCCCTCCTTGGGCCCGAGCTGGGTGCGGCAGCCCCGCAGCGCGAGCGTCGCGATCGGCTCCTGCAGCTCGGTGATCGCGTCGATGAGCATCCGCACGCGGCCGCTGATGACCTGCCCGGCGAGCTCGTTGAGCAGGAGGTCGAGGGCCGCCTTCAGCCCGACGGCGGCGGCTCGCAGGCGGCCCTGGTCGAGGTCGAGCAGGACGCGGAGGACGAGCTCCTCGGACTCCATCGTCGTCGCCTGGCCGGCGAGGACGGCGGCCGTGCCCTCGCTCGGCGCGAGCTGGAGGTGGCGTGAGAGCTTCGGCGCGGGCGGCGGGTCGACGAGCACCGAGCGCGTCCACTTGCCGGCGAAGACCTCCTCGGAGAAGCCGTGCCCGATCCGGACTGCGCGCGGGTCGGCCCGGGAGACGTCGAAGACGTACGGGTCGGCCGAGCACAGCCGGTAGACCCCGACCGCGCGGTTGAGGTCGGCGAGCGCCTCGCGGATCCAGCGCTCGCGCTCCGCCGGCTCCATCGCGCGGATGAGCTGGTCCGCCGCCATCTTGTCGGTGAGCATCTCGCGGCCGCGGATGAGCGTCGCGATCGTCAGCGGCACCTCGGCGGGCTCGTCGGCCGGCGACTGCTCCTTCGCCCCGCCGCGGCGGAGGAATCCGCCGGAGGACGCCTTGCCGCCGCGCACCCGGACGACGAGGACGTCGGCGCTCGCGAGCAGGCGCTGATCGCCGGTGCCGCGCTCGATCGGGGGCCCGGCACGGAGCTCCTCGGGCTCGGGGGCGGCGGGTGCCGAGGCCCGGGCGGACCCGGCGGCCACGGCGGTGCGCGCAGGCGCCTCGGCCGGGGCGGGTGCGGCGGGTTCCGGCGGCTGCATGAGGTAGCGGCCGGCGGCGAGGCCCAGCGAGTGGGTGAACTCGAACTGCACGAACGGGAAGTAGCGGCGGGTGGGCGCCATCATCGACTCCTGTCGGGCGCAGCCTTGAGCCGCGCGATAGAGAACTGCTTGGAGAGCGCCGTTGCCAGGACGCCGAAGAGGACGACGTCGAGACCGAAGAACACCGGACTGCGCGCCGTGTGGGCCCCCACCGCGAACCCGATGGCGAAGTGGACCACGATGACGATGATCATCGAGAGGAAGAGGGTGTGCGAGCGGTAGCCCCGCACGTGCTCGCGGCCCGCGAACTCGAGCACCGCGATCGTGATGAGGGCGAGGCCGCCCGTGAGCGTGCCGCCGGCCTTGGCCGGTCCGCGGAGCATGCCGGCGATCAGCACGATCGTGCCCGCCAGGATCGCGAACTCGGAGATCGGGGCCCTGCCCCACAGGGCGGCGGGCCGCTCGCCGCGCCGCTGGCGGCCGGGGCGCCGCGTCGGGCGGTCGGTCCGGGGCACGCGGCCCGGCTCCTTCACGACGCCCGGGGCGACCGCCCCGGCGGCCTTCCACGACGTCTTGGCGCGGCCCACGACGGAGGTCGTGTCCGCGCCGGACGACGCCGCCGCCGCCCGCTTGGAGGCGGCAGGCGCGTTCGAGATCCCCTTGACGGCCCCGGACCGGGAGCGGCTGCGCTTGCCCACCGGCCCTCAGCTCCCCTTGCGGCCGAGACGGTTGAGGCGGCGCAGGCGGGACGGTCCGGACCCCGGCACGGGCGCCGAGGCGCGCAGCCGGGCGGTGACCCGCTCGACGACGAGGTCGTGCAGCGCGGTCCGGGCGACGAGCAGCTCGTCCCTGATCTCCTCGAGCTGCGCCGTGGTCAGGATCGCGGGGCCGCGGCGCTGCGAGCCGGGCGGCGTGTCGTAGGGGCAGTTGGCGACGGCGAAGCGGCTGATCTCGAGCTCGAGACGGCGGATCTGACGCAGGAGCTCCGCCCGCATCGGCCCCTCGTCGAGCAGCGGCAGGAACGGCGAGACCGGCGGCGGCGCGTTGCCGTCGCTCGGGGTGATCGGATCACTGGTCCCGGTGCGCATCACTCACTCCTCCTCCGGCCGGTCGTGCCTCGTCGCCCGGCCTTCTCCTCCCTATTCGTGCCGGACGTCATACCGGCTCACTTCCCCGGCGCCCGAACTGACCGCCGGTGGCGGTCTCCAGGGGAGATTCCGCCTTTCCGGTCTCCCAGGCAAGGGGACGGCCTCCGGGCCAGTACCCGATGGCCAGCAGCCCGAGGCTCCCGAGCCAGGCGATGAAGAGCGCGGAGCTGATCGGGAAGGCGATGATCGCGCCGATGACGGTCGTGAAGCCGGCGCCGAGGCCGAAGAGCCCGAGGAACCGCGTCGTGAGCCCGACGCGCATCGTCTCGACGGCCGTCAGCGAGATCCACAGGCCGAAGAGGAAGCCGCCGCCGATGTTGAGGAAGGCGGCGGTGTTGCGGTTCAGGTGGTGGACGAGGTCCTTCGCCCGGGCGGCGGTGTGCGGGCCGTCGTGAAGGAACATCCGCCCGGCGTCGCGCTGATCGAAGAAGCCCATCGAGGTCGACCCGGCGACGATGACGAAGGCGATGATCCCGAGCACGGGGATCCACTTCGTGTAGGACTCCTCGCCGCGGTCCCGCACGGCACGGTGGATGAAGATGGCGAACGGGATGAGGACGAGGATCGCGGCGATGCGGATGATCATCGCGGCGACCTGTCCCGAGCCCGAGAGGCCGGAGTTCGTCAGCAGCGAGATGTCCGTCTGCTTGTGGACCTTCTGGGCGACGTCGCTCGCCGCGACGGGCACCGCCGCGATCGTCCCGACGACCGAGAGCACGGCGAGGGCGCCGACGGGGCGGCCCCAGCGCCGCTCCCAGGCGAGGTCGGCCGTCGGGCGGTCGTCGTCCGGCTCGAACTGCGGGCCACGGGGGCTCATCGTGATGCTCTCCTGATCCTGAGGGTTCCGGCGGCGGGCGGCGAGGGACGGCGGCGTGGCCCGGAGCCCGAGGGCAGGGCAAGCCACTCCGACGCGTACGGGACGACGAGCACGGCGACGACGAGGCAGAGGACGAGCTCGGCGGCGACGAGCCAGCCGAGCTGCGCGAGCAGCGGGAGGCGGCTCGCGCCGAGGACGGCGAAGCCGGTCGCGACGGTCGCGGCCGAGAGACCGACGGCGCCGCCGATGTCGCGGGTCGCGACCGCCCGGGCGGCGGTCGGGGAGTGGCCGTCGGCGCGGGCCTGGCGGAAGCTCATGTCGAGCAGCATCCCGAACTCGAGCCCGATGGCGAGCACGAGCGGCTCGAGGGCGGCCGCGAGCGGCGAGAGCGTGACCCCGAGCGCGGCGAGCACGAGGGACGACAGCCCGGCCGCGAGGAGCGCCGGGGCGAGCACGAGGACGACGCGGCGCAGGTCGCGCCAGAACCCGAAGAGGATGACGCCGACGGTGGCCGCCGCGAGCAGCAGCAGCCACGGGCGCGAGCCGTCCAGGTGCCGGGTGCTCGTGGCGCTCTCGGCGACGAGGCCGGCGGTCGTCGCGCGGACGCCCGGCGGCGGCGAGCCGAGCGCCGCGTCGACCCGCCGGACGATCCGCCCCTGCTCGGCCACGGGGACGAACGGAATGCCGTAGGTCAGCTCGGCGAGGTGGTGGTCCCGGCTGACGACGGCGCTGAGGAAGTACGACGGCAGCAGACGGAGCATCCCGTCGACCGCCGCGCGGTCGAGGACGGCGGACGGGTCACCGCCGGAGACGAGGCTCGCGAGGTCGGGCCCCGGCCGCAGCCGCCGATCGACCGCCTGGGCCCGCGCGGCGGCCCGCCCGAGCCACTCCAGGACCGCGGGCGAGGTGACGTCCTCGGCGCGGACGGCGACGCTGATCTGCCCGCTCGTGCCGATCTCCTTCTGCACCGCCTGCGTGTCACGGAGCTCGGCGAGCCCCTTCGGCGCGAGCTGCGAGATGTCCGACTGCAGGCGGACGTGGTTGCTCACCGCGATGCCGGCGAGCGCGAGCACGGCCGCCGCCGCGAGCACGGCGGGCGGCGGGGACAGCCGCGTGAGCCGCCCGACCTGCGGCAGCGCGAGCGGCGCGGACGGGCCGCGGTCGACGAGCACGAGCAGCGCCGGGCCGACGCCCAGGGCGACCGCCACCGCCGACAGGCAGCCGATCGCGAGCACGGCGCCGAGCCGGTCGATGAGCGGCACGGGGCTCGCGAGCAGCACGAGGAAGCCGGCGGCCATCGCGCCGGCGGCGATCAGCAGCGTCGGGCGCAGCGCGCCCCGTGCCCGGGCCGCCGCGCCGGCCGGCGCGAGGCCGGCCTGCCGCTCGATCCAGTAGCGGGCCTGGAGCTGCACGGCGAAGTCGAGCCCGAGGCCGAGGATGACCGGCAGCGCGGCGACGGTGGACACCGTCAGGCCGAGGCCGAGGGGCCAGCTCAGCGCGAGGCAGACGCCCACCGAGCCGAGCGCGAGCGCGAGGGCCACGAGCCGGCCGCGCCGCCCGCGCAGGACGACGAGCAGCAGGAGGAGCATCGCGACGACCGCGACCGGGGCGAGCCGGAGGATCTCCAGGCGCGTCTGGCGCTCGAGCGCGGCGGCGAGCAGCGGCAGGCCGGCGACGGAGAGCTGCGTCCCGGAGATCTTCGCCGCACCGGTGACCTTCCGGATCTGGCGGCCGAGGGCGAGCATCTCCGCGCCGCTGATGCCGGCCTTCGGACGCACGAGCACGAGCGCGTGGTCGGCGTCCGGGAAGAGCCAGCGGAAGCGCTGCTTGGGCTCGACGCCCGCGCCGAAGACGAGCTGGTCGATGAAGTTCGTGTTCGTCAGCGCCGGCAGGCCGACCGACCCGAACCGCACGAGCAGATCCTGCAGCGGCTTGCCCTGGGTGCCGAGGACGCGCTGGAACGCGGCCTCTCGCGCCGCGGCGACCGCGGCCGGGCCGGCTCCCCGCGCGCGGGCGGCCCGGACGGCGGCGGCCTCGGCCGCGCTCGCCTGCGCCCCCACGGCGCCGAGCTGCTGCGAGATGACGCGGCTGGTCTGCACGATCGTCTGGTTGATGAACGTGCCCGGCCCGTACACCGCCTTCACGCCCTTCAGCCGGGCGAGCCGGCCCTCCATGTCGAGGAGGCGGACGAGCTGCGGCGGGGCGAGCGTCTGCGTGAGGTCACCCCGGACGACGACGGCGATCGGGTCCTGGCCGAACTCGCCGGCCAGGCCCTGCGTCGCCTGCGCGATCTCCGACCGCTGACCGACCAGCAGGTCGGTCGACGGCGTGCTCGTCAGCTGCGTGCCCGCGAGCACGCAGAGGGCGAGCACGGCGAGCGCACAGACGAGCGTCGTGCGCGGCCGGGCGATCACCAGCCGTCCCTACTTGGACGGCTGGACCTGCGTGAAGGACCCGTCGTAGTCCTTCGGGTCCCCGGCAGTGCCGGGCGCCGGGTACGGGTTGGCGCGGGTCCTCAGCAGGCCGAACGACCCGCTGCTGACGAGCGCGTGGACGATCTTCGCCGCCTCCGGCGTGATGTTCGTCAGCGCGTCCGGGCCGGTCATCGCGAAGACGCGGCCGCGGTAGCCGAGGGCGTCCTTCGCCGACACGAGGGCGCCGACGTTCGCGAAGAACGACCCGAACTCCTGGGTGTACGGCTTCAGGTAGCCCGCCGTCGGGCTCGTCTGACGCAGGAACGCGTCGAGCGGGCGGATGACGGAGCTCAGCTGCGACGAGGCCGGGGTCAGCTGCGAGAGCAGCGGGTCGACCTTCGCGAGGAACGGGCTCAGCTCGCGGAAGAGCGTGCGGGTGCTCTTCGCCACCGGGCCGAGGTCCTGGATCGCCGGCGACAGCTGGCGGGAGGAGAACTTGAGCGACCGGAAGACCGGCGTGGCCGTCGACGAGAAGCTCGCGAGCCGCCGGACGCTCTCCTGCGCCTGGTCGAGCGTGGAGGGGATCTCCTTCAGCGTCTGGCGGAACTGCGCGTCACGCTGGTTGACGGCGTCGGCGGTCGTCTTCGCGTCGACGGCGAGGCTGCGGAAGGCCGCGGTGCGCTCGCCGAGCGCGCCGAGGACCTGACCCGTGTTGTCGATGAGGGCTGCGAGCTCCCGGCGCTGCGGCACGAGGATCCGGCCTAGGCGCCCGCCGTTGGTCACGAACGGGTTGATCGATCCGAAGAGCTTGTTGAGGTTCTTCCCGTTGCCCTCGAGGCCGACGCCGATGCCCTTGAGGTTGCGCCGGACCTCGGCGCGCGTCTTGTCGTCGAGCGTCGAGAGGATGCGCTCGAGCGGCGCGATCTCCTTGGCCTGGCTGAGCGGCAGCGTCGCCTTGTTCGGGAGCGTGCCGGCGGACGGCGTGCCGGGATCGACGTCCAGGTAGCTCTCGCCGACGAGCGTCTTGGTCCGCACCCGCACGGTGGCGTTCCGGTACAGCTTGGCCTGGCTCTTCTTCTCGATCTCGAAGGTGATGCGGCCGTTCTGCCCGTCCGGCTCGATCTTCCGGATCCGGCCGATCTTCACGCCGTCCTCGCGGACGTCGGAGTTGTTGACGATGTTCAGCGCGTCCGGGACGACCGCGCTTGCCGTGTACGGGCTGTGGAGGCGGAGGCGACCGCCGGCCTGCGTGAACAGGTACAGGAACATCAGGACGCAGATGACGGCGAAGCCGACGAGGGTGATGACCTTGCCCCGCATGTGAGAGATGTTCATCAGGCGTTCACTTTCCGCCGGTGCAGCTGGCGATGGGCTTCGAGTTCAGCGGCGGCGGCTTGAGGTCCGACGGTGCATCGGTGTCGACGACCTCGTCGGCGCGCGGGAACGACCCGTTGGCGTCCGTGTACTTGAGCACCGACATCGTGTTGTTCATGAAGCCGTTGAGCGTGGCCATGCACGGGTCGAGCTTCGCCGTGAGGCTGTCGAACTGCGGGGCCTGCCCGCGGAGGCGGCCGAAGGCCGTGGACAGCGACCGCGCGGTGGACGGCAACGTCCGGGCCATCGTCCGCAGGTCGCGGGTCGCGGGCCGGAAGGCCGCGAGCGCCGGCGTCGCGTCCGTGCCGAACTTCTGCAGGTTCGCGAGGCCGCTCTTCAGGTCCGCCGCCACCGGCTTCAGCGAGGTGAGCGCCGGATCGAGGTGACCGGAGAGGTTCTCGACCGCCGCGAACGAGTCGCGCATGACCGGCACCAGCTGCCCGAGGCTCGAGAGCGTCGCGGCCAGCGGCTGGTCGTTCTGCGCGAGCTCGCCGAGCGTCTGGTTGCCCTGGACGACGAACTTGTTGAGGTCCTGGTCACGCTTGGCGAGCGCGGCGCTGAGCGCCCCGAAGTTGTGGATGACCCGCTTGAGGGCCGCCTGCCGGTCCGCCAGGACGCGGGTGGTGTCCTCCGCGACGTGGAGGAACGGCGCGAGCGACGCGAACGTCGCGCGGAGCTTGACCCCGCCGTCGCTGAGGCCCTTGCCGAGCTCGCTCAGGAGGATCGTCAGGCGCTCGCGGGTGTTCGCGTTGAACGTGTCGAGCACCCGTGAGACGTCGACCGGGCTGATCGTCTGATCGGCGGCGATGATGTCGTTCTGCGTCGCCTCGCCCGCGGACTTGTGCCCACGATCGGTGACGTTGACGTAGAGGTCCTCGAGCGGGGTGACCGGGCGGATGCGCAGGTGCGCGTCCTTGTAGATCGGCCCCCACTTCTTCTCGATCTTCAGCGTGAGGACCGGGTGCCCGTTCACGAGCTTGGACTGCGACACGATGCCGACCTTCACGCCGTGGATGCGGACCTGGTGGCCGCCGGGGAAGATGCCCTTGACGTCGTCGAACTGCGCACGCACGGTCCGGTAGGACTGCCACGGCCGCTGGAAGGTGACGTTCCGGGCGACGCCGGCGAAGGTGACCGCCGCGAGGCCCGCCATGATCACGAGCAGGATCAGCGGCTTCATCGAGCGCCGCGCTTCCAGGATCAGTCGTTCTGGGTTGAGCATCCGCCTCAGCCTCCGAGCAGCCCGGCGAGCCGGGAGATGGTCTTGGCCGCGGCGCTGGGCGCCGCGGGGGACTTGGTCGACGCCTGCGGCGCCTTGGTCGGCGCGGCCTTGCGGCTCGACGTCCGGGCGCCGCCCGGTGCCTTGCCGAAGCCGGGGATGAACTGGCCGAGCGCCTGGTTCAGCGCGCCGCAGTTCACGCCCGGGGGCGAGATGTTCAGGCTGCAGGGCAGGAAGCCGGCCGAGTGGCCGCCGCCGTTGACGGCCTGGAAGCGCTGCGTGAAGCCGTAGGCGTCGAAGAGCGACGTGCTCGACGAGACCGACGCGATCGTCGGGCCGATGGCCTCGTACAGCTTCAGGCCGGTCGCGCCCTTCTTGTTCAGGCCCGGGATGATCGAGGCGTTGAGCCGGTCGAACGTCGGCTCCAGGCCCTTGAGCAGCGGCAGGCCGTTCCGGCTCGCGGAGCGGAGCTTCACGAGCGCGGGACGGAGGTCCTGCAGCAGCGGGCGGGCGTCGTCGAGGGTCGGACGCAGCTGGACGAGCGCCGGGCGCACGGCGCGACCCGCGTCGTCGAGGACGCGGACGCCGGGACGCAGCGAGTCGGCGACCGGGTCGAGCGTGTCGAGCGTCGTCCGCAGGCGCGTCATCGTCCGACGCGTCTGGTCGAGGGCCGACGGCCCGTTGCGCAGCGTCGAGTCGAGCGCCGCGTTCTGGGCGGCGGTCACGCCGATGGTCGTGTCGGTGTTGTTGACGACCTGACCGAGCTGGACCTCGTTCCGCGCAAGCGCGCCCATGAAGCGGCTCGCCGACGCGACGGTGTCGGTCAGGTCACCCGGCTTCGTGCCGCGCAGGGCGTTGATGCCGGGCGCGATCTGGGTCATCGCCGGCCCGGCCGCGTCGAGGCTGCGCCCCGCCGCGGTGTTGCCGTTGAAGCCCTTGTCGAACTCCTTGAAGAGGGTCTGCATCCCGGCGCGGCTCGGCGGGGTCAGGGCCGTGAGGACCTGGTCGAGCTCGACCTGGGTCGTCGTGTTCTTCATCGCGATCGTCTGGCCGCCCAGCGGCTGCGGGGCCGAGCCCTCGTCGAGCTGGATGTAGAACGCGAAGCCGAGGAGCGTGCGCCAGTAGATGTGCGCGGTCGCGTCCTTGCGCAGGTGCACGCCCTTGTCCGTGATGTTCATCTTCACGCGGACACCGCGGCCGCCCGGGAGGCGCTCGACGCTGTCGACCTTGCCGACGTCGACGCCGGCCACGCGGACCGGGGTCTTGCCGGGGGTGACGTTCGCGACCGTCGCGAAGTCGGCCGTGACCGTCCGGCCGCCCTGGGGCACGAACGGGATGGAGCCGCCCGTGTAGGCGTAGTACAGCGCGGCGCCGAGGATGGCGAGCACGATGATGCCGTTGCGCGTGTGGCGGTCGCGGGCGCGACCGGGGACCTGCTCGAACCTGCTGAAGACACCCATGTCTAGCCTCCGACCTTCTCGGTGCCCGCTTGGCAGGGCTTCGGATACGGGTTCGCCGGATGCGACCCCGTGAGCTTTTTCGTCTGGCCGTACAGCGACTCGGGGCCGAACGTGAGGTTGAAGCGCAGCACGGCACCGTCCTGGTTGCCGTAGCCCATCATCGACGTCCACCGGGTGCCGAACAGGTTCAGGTCACAGCCGTGGAGGCCGAGGTTCACGAGGATCGGCGCGGCGTTCGCCAGGGTGCTGTCGATGTTCGGCAGCGCCGGGCGGACGGTGGACAGGAGCGCGAGCGTCGGCTTGACCGCCCTGCCGGCGTCCTGCAGCGTCGTGTTCGCCGCGCGGAGACCGGGGCGCGACTCCCGCAGGAGCGCGCTGGTCTGCGTGAACGCGACCGGGCCGGCCTGGAGGCCGGGACGGATGTCGCGGGCGAAGCCACGCACCTGGTCGACGAGACCGCTGACGGCGGGCAGCGAGGAGCTGACCGTCGAGAACGCGCCGGGGGCCTTGTCGAGGATCGAGTGCACCGCCGCGCGCTCCTGGGTGAAGGGCTGCAGGGCCTTCGCTTCGGGAGCGAAGCCGTCGGCGATCTGCTGGCGGACCGGGTCCGCGGAGTCGGCGAGGGTGCCGGAGCCGCTGATGAGGTTGCGCACGCCGTCCTTGCGGTCGGCGATCGCGCTGAGCCAGCCGCTCGCGCTCTGGAGCGTCCCGGCCGCGCCGGGACGTCCGCCCGCGGCCGACAGCATGCCGGGCGCGCCGCCGATCGCCTCGTTCAGGTCGTTGCCGCGGCCCGCGAAGCCGGCGCCGAGCTCCTGGAAGAAGCGCTGCGCGTTCTTGCGCGTGGCCGGGTCGAACGTGCCGAGCACGGTGTCGAGCTGCACTGTCGCGCTCGTCTGGCTCGCCGGGATCTCGCCGTGGTCGGGGATCGGCGTGCCGCTCGTGCCGGGCTTGATGTCGACGTACCGGACGCCGACGGGGGAGCGCGGGCGCACCTCGAGACGGGTGTCCGACCTCAGCGGCTTGACCGACGGGTCGAGCTGCAGGTCGACGACCGCCTGGCCGTTCTCGACCCGCGGGTTCAGAACCTGGCCGACGAGCTTGCCGCCGTCACGCACCTGGTAGTGGCCCGTGAGGTTGTCGGCCGCCGTGAAGTGGGCCTTGATGTTGTAGTAGCTGCGTCCCGGGATCGAGTCCGGCGCGCGGAAGCCGATATAGACGAGCGCGAGCACGCCGAGCACCCCGACCATGCCGACGGTGGCCATGAAGACCCACCCGCGCTGCTGGGACGCGGGCCGTTCTGCGAATCGAGTTCTCATGGTCCCAGGAGGTAGTTGAGGATCTTGCCCGCCGCGTTGCCGCTCGAGGCGGCCGGCGCGGGCCCGGAGCTCTTCTGGCCGCTGAGGCCACCGACCAGGCCACCGACCGCGCCGGTGACGTCCTTGAGCGCCTTGTCGAGCTGGTCGGTGACCGGCTTGACGGGGTTCGCGGGGAGCTTCTTCGACAGGCCCGGGACGCTCGGCTTCTTCGGCTCAGGCGTGGCGGCGACCCGCTTCGGTGCGGCCGCCGTGCGCTGGGCGCTCGGCGTCGGGCCGGTGAGGCCGGCCAGGCCGTTGCGCTCGAGCACGGCCGTGAGCGCGGTCGCGTCCAGCGTCGGCCGCAGGCGGAAGATGTGGCCGAGCTGGTCCTTCTGGCTCGTCACGCTCGTCCACCCGTTCACGAAGTTCAGGAAGTTGTGAAGGCCGCCACCGGCGTCCGCCACGTCCACGAACGGCTTGATGTCCGCGCTGAACTTCGCCAGGCGGTCGACGGTCGGCCGCAGGACCCGCAGCGTCGGGGTGCTCTTGCGCCCGAGCGTGCTCAGCTGCGGCGAGACCCGCTTGAGCTCCGCGAGCGTCGCGTTGGCGTCGTTCGTGAAGGCGGGCAGCCGCCGCAGCGTCTCGTCGAGCTGCGGCGCGGTCGCCTTCAGGTCGTCCGCCGCCGGTGAGAGCTGGGCGCTCGCCGCCTGGAGCTTCACGAGCGTCGTGCGGAGCTGGTCGAGCGCCGCCGGGGCGTTCTGCACCGTCGCCCCGAGCTGCTTGCGGCGCTGGGCGGCGGACTGCAGCGCGTCGCCGGCGCTCTTGACGAGGTCGCCGAGGTCGTTCGCCTTCGGCCCGACCTTCACGAGCACCCGGTCACCCTGGGTGATGAGCGACCCCAGCTTCACGTTCTCCTGGTCGACCTGGGCGACGACGCGCTTGGCCGCGTCGAGCGCCGGGGGCAGGTCGGACAGGGTCTGGTTGAAGTCGGCGCCGCGCCCGGCCATCGCCAGGCCCGCCTCGTTGACGAGGATGCCCATCGCCCCGCGCGTGTCGGTGTCGAGCGTGTTCAGCACGTCGTCGATCTCGACGGGGGTCGTGGTCCGCGTCGGCGGGATCGTCACGCCCGACTTCAGCGGCTTGGAGAGGTCGCCCGGGTTGAGGTCGACGTACTTCTCGCCGAGGAGGTTCACGGGGCGGATCGCCGCGCTCGCTCCCTCGCCGATGGGGTAGGCGCCCTTGTCGAGCTCCATCTTCAGGACCGCGTGGTCCTGCTTGTCGAGCGTGATCTTCGTGATCTTGCCGGCGGCCACCTGCCCGACCTTCACGTTGTAGTTCTTCAGGATGCCGCCGGCGTCGTTGGCCTTGACGTAGACGACGTACTTGTCGCCGCCTCCGGTCAGGACGAGCACCGCGGCGACCACGACGGCCGCCACGAGCACCGCGGGGATGAGCTTCCTCACTTGGAGACCTCCGGGTCCTGCTTGGGGTCCAGGCCGGCGGGGGTGATGCCGCACTCGGGCTGGAACCACGGCTTGCCGGCATCCAGGCCGGGCGGACGGATCAGGGCGTAGCCTTGGCCGGTGAGCGCGGTGTACTGCGCCGGCGTCATCGGGTTGGACGTGACGCTCGCCGCACCGGCGTTGGCCCAGATACGCCCGATGTGACCGGTGTTGTCGTACCCCTGGTTGTAGCTCGTCCACTTCGTCAGGAGGCCGGCGAGGTCCGGTGCGTACGGGCGCAGGCACGTCATGAGCGGCGTGAGGCCGGTGAGCCCGGGCGCGGCCGTCTTGGCGAACGGGCCCGCCTCCTTGAGGAGCGCCGTGATGCTCGGCGCCGTCCGGCGCGCCGTGCGGAAGGTCGCGACCGCCACGGGGACGGTCTTCTTCAGGTTCGCGAGCGCCGGACGCAGGTCGCGGGCCACGCGGCCGAGCTCGACCGCGCCGGGACGCAGGTCGGAGACGAGGCCGTCGAGGTGGCCGACGCTCGTGTCCAGCCGGGCGAGGGTCGTGCGGGCCTCCTGGGCGGCGCCCGGGAAGCGCTCGAGCGAGCCCTTGATGCCGTCGGTGTTCGCGGCGAAGGTGCGGAACGTCTGCGAGGCGACGCCGACGAGGTCGGAGATCGCGGCCTTGCGCGTCTGCAGAGCCGTCGTCACGCGGTAGGTGTTCGCGACGAACGCGCGCAGGGCGGGCTCGTTCGCGCTCAGGTCACCCGTGAGGTTGGCGACGGCGCCGATGCCGTCGGGGGTCTTCTGCACGGCCGAGCTCAGCTGGGGCGCGCGGGTGCCGAACGTGTCGCCGGTGCCCTTGAGGGTGCCCTTCAGGCTCTTGCGCGTCACCTTGTTGAAGGTGTCGAAGACGTCGTCGAACTCGGTCGACTCGATCGAGTCGGCGTTCGGGATGACGCCGTGGTCGGGGATCACGGGGGCGGACGCCGGGCCGGGGATCAGCTCGATCTGCCGGGTGCCGTTGCCGATCGTCGAGCCGAAGCGCAGGGCCGCCTTCGTGCCCTGGTGCAGCGGCCAGACCTTGTCGTCCTTGATGCCGAGGGTGATGACGGCGCGGCCGTCCTCGTTCTTGATGCCCTTGACCTTGCCGGCGTCCAGGCCGTCGACGCGGACGTCGAGGCCCGAGTAGACGCTCACCGCCTCGTCGAACACCACCCGGACGTCATGCGGCTGGGTGCGCGTGCCCTTCGCCCAGACGGCGAAGACCACGAGCAACCCGACTCCGATGACGATCCAGGGCCGCCCGACGAGCCAGAGCCCGCCGCGGCGGGCGCGCTCTCCCGCGCCCAGCCGCCCTTCGTCGTCCGTGACGTCGCCGTCATCCCCTGCGTATCCCATTCCTACCCCTGACTCGTTACTTCGGTTCGGTACTACCCGCCGACAGGCGCGTTCGGCTTGACGCCCCAGAACAGCATCGTGAGCCCCGCCCCGATGACGTGGATCAGGATGAGGTTGAGGATCATCGAGCGCGCCGTGGCGTTACCCACGCCGACCGGGCCACCGCTCGCGCGGTACCCGTAGAACATGCCGAGGATCATGATCACGGTGCTCGTGAGCATGACCTTGATGAAGCAGTACACGAAGTCGATCGGTGTGCTGAACGTCCAGTGCACGTTCTCCCAACCGCCCTGCGAGACCTCGCCGATCTGCACGACGATGACGAGGAAGTTGCCGATGAAGTGCGTCGCGACCGCGAGCACCCAGATGAGCGGCAGGGTGATCCAGCCCGCCACGAGACGGGTGGCGACGATGTAGCGCATGGGGTTGAGGCCCATGGACTCCATCGCGTCGATCTCGTCCTGGATCCGCATCGACCCGATCTCCGCGCAGAGGCCGCAACCGACCTTCGCGGCGAAGATGTAGCCCCACATGTACGGGATCATCTCCCGCAGCGCGCAGTAGCTCGTGAAGACGCCCGAGTAGACGGTGGCGCCGTAGCCACGGAGGACGTAGTTGGCCTCCGTGCCGCACGTCGTCCCCATCAGGAACGTCATGAAGCAGATGATGGCCGCGGAGCCGGCGATGAGGATGCCGCACTGCCGCAGGATCTCCGCGGAGTAGCGCCAGACGCCACGCAGCTCCATCATGGCCCGGCCGGTGAAGACGCCGATCTCGGCGGCCTCCTGGAGGAGGCCCTTGATCGGGGCCTTGAGGCCCGTGGTGAAGCGCTCGGCAACGGGGGGGCCGGCCATCTCACCGCGCAGGCGCGGTGCTCGCAAAGTCGAGGATTCCATGGTGTCTTCCTCTCCTTAGTGAAGGTTGCCGGTCTCGGGGTACGCCGCGAGAAGGATGGCGGTGAACAGGTAGTTGAAGACCCAGATCCCGGCGAAGGAGATGACGACGGCCTGGTTGACCGCCTTGCCGACGCCCTGGGCGCCGCCCTTCACGTTGAGGCCCTTGTAGCAGCAGGCGACCGCGATGATGAAGCCGAAGCCCGTCGTCTTGAACACCGCTCCGAAGAGATCCGGGAAGGTGAAGTTCGACGTGAACGTCGCGACGTAGCCCGCCGAGGTCTCGCCCCACACCACGACGGTCGCGAGCCAGCCGCCGACGCAGCCGAACACGAGCGCGATGATGTTCATGAGCGGCGTGATGATGCCGAGCGCGAGGAACCGCGGGGTCACGATCTGCCGGACGGGGTCGAGGCCGAGGACCGCCATGGCGTCGAGCTCCTCGCGCACCTTGCGGGCGCCGAGGTCGGCGCAGATGGCGGTGCCGGCCACGCCGGCGATGACCATGCCGTTGATCCAGCCCGCGAACTCGCGGATGGAGGCCATGACGAAGAAGGCTCCCTCGCGGTCGAGGGTGCCGAAGATCTGGGTGAGGTTCGCCGCCTGCAGCCCGGGAGCGCCGAAGCCGAAGGCGACGGTGCTGATGAGCATCGGGATCATGCAGCGACGGAGGATGAGGAACGACTCCTCGACGAACTCCTCCTTCCAGCTGTACGGCGGGGTGAAGGTCGCCGCGACGGCCTTGCCCGTGAGCAGCATCATGCCTGCGATCTGCTCGAGCCACCCGAAGTAGTCGTTGAAGATCTGCTGCCCGGTGCTGGGCCGCTCGTCCTCGTAACCGGGGACATCGACGACTGGTGGTGCAACACGCGGCTGCGTGACGTTGGACGCCATCAGATTCCCCTCCCTTCCTGCATCGTGATCATCATGAATGTCCCAATTCATTCCTGCGGGTTGTCAGGGGTGGAAGCGTTCTCCACCGTGTTTGACAGCCTGTCGAGATCCTAAGGGCCCGGTAAGAGGTCGTGGGGGGAGAACATCTCCCCCCCCTGGGGGATTTCCGACCCCGACCGAGCGGCCACGCGTCATTCCATGCCGAGCGGACCGTCGATGCGACGGTTGAGGAACTGGCTCACGAAGGGGTTCTTCGAGTTGAACATGTCGTCCCGCTCGCCGGCCTGGACGATCTTGCCCTTCCACAGGACGGCGAAGTACTCGCCGACCTGGCGGGCGGAGTTCACGTCGTGCGTGATGACGATGTAGGTGCCGCCATGCTGCTCGTGCATCTGGCGGATGAGCTCGCAGAGCAGCGCGGTGCGGACGGGGTCAAGGCCCGAGTCCGGCTCGTCGAACATGACGATCTCGGGCTCGAGGACGAGGGCGCGGGCGAAGCCGGCGCGCTTGCGCATACCGCCCGACAGCTCGTTCGGCAGGCGGTCCCGCGCGATGTCGAGGCCGACGTCGTCCAGGCGCGCGTTGACGACGCGGCGGATCTCCTTCTCGGAGAGGTCGGTGTGCTGGCGCAGCGGGAAGGCGACGTTGTCGAAGACGGTCATCGACCCGAAGAGCGCGCCGTCCTGGAAGAGGATCCCGAACTTCTTGCGGACCTCGAGGAGCTTGCTCATGGGCATGTCGTTCAGCGACTCGCCGTGGATGAGGACCTCGCCCTTGTCGGGGAACAGCAGCCCGATGAGGTGCTTGATGAGGACCGACTTGCCGGTGCCGGACGGGCCGAGGATGCAGGTGACCATCCCCTCCGGGATGCCGACGTCGAGCCCGTCGAGGATCTTCGCGCGGCCGAAGGACTTCTTCACGCCCTTGCACTGGATCGACCAGTAGTCGCCGGGGTGGTCCTCGGCGACCGCGATCGATCCCTCGTGCAGCTCGTGCTCGGCGCCGTAGCTCGCGGCCTGGTCGAGCAGCGCGGAGGACTCGGGGTCGAGCTGCTTGCCCGCCGCGAGGCGCGCATCCATGGCGTCACCGTTGGAGGACGAGCCTCTGGAAATTCGTGGCATGAGGCCGACCCTAATCGCCCCGCGAAATCCGGTGCGCGATACGAGGGGGGGATCCGCGTGCCCCCTTTGGGGGGACGCCTCGCGAAAGTGCCGACGGGGATTGGGGAATCGCCCAGATCGGGGGGACGAGATTGTGGCGCGCAGACAGAACGGCGTCGCGCCCGTGGCCGCGTCAGCCGCGGTCGCGCCGGAGGCCCTGGAGGACCTCGTCCGGCTTCAGCTCGGGCAGGCCCTGGGCCCGCCGCCGGCGGTTGGCGGTCTCGAGCATCTGGTCGACGTCCTCGTGCTCGAGGATCCGCTTGGCGTCGGCGCGGCGGCCGGGATCCCAGTCGACGAGGTCGGACCCGTCACCCGGCGAGAGGCGCCCGAGGAGGAAGAAGAAGAGGATCAGGCCGACGAAGAACGAGAGCCCGAGCATCGGGACGCTCATCTGGAACCCGAGGGGGAGGTGCGCGAGCGCCGTCATTCGGATGACACTACGCGGCGGTCGCGGACGCTGTCCAGCGTCCGCGACCGGTCCTGCGCCAGCTTGGCTAGACGGCCGCGCCGTCCTTCGCCGCGACGCCCTCGCGGTACATCGGGAACAGCGGCTTCGTCAGCGGGACGAGCTTGAGGATCTTGTTGACCGGGCCCTTGGCCTTGACCTGGCCCTTGGCCAGCCCGACGGCCAGGTTGTACTCGCCACGCCAGTACTTGTCGCCCGTGTCGGCGGTCATGTACAGCTTGACGTCGGCGTCCTCGTTCTCCTCGCCGGTGAGGACCTCGATGTTGTCGCCGTGCATCTTGATCGTCATGACCGACTCGGGGTCGGTGTAGTAGATCGTCAGGTCGATGTCCGCGGCGGCCATCTTCGGGCCGACCTCGGTCTTTGACGCTTCGACGAAGACGCCGCCCAGGTACTGGTAGACCTCATCCGCGTCCTTGAAGAAGGGCATCGGTTCTCCTCTTGTCCTCTGGTGGTGGTGGCCTGTCCGCGGAGCCGGATGGTCCCGCAGGCCGTGTGCCAACCGTAGGCGCACCCTCGGCACCCGCCATCCCCCTCGCGGGGGATCTTCACCCCCCAAGGTGGATTTCGCGGCACGGGCGGGCCCGTCCCGGCGGCGGAACGGAGGGGGCACGCGCCCTCCCTCATCAGGGGGATGCGGTTGTTGCCCCGGGATGATGGCCGGGCCCGCCCAGGCGGATTAGGGTCGGCCGATGAGCCACCGAGCGGCGAGCCGGGAGGACCGGTCCCCGCTGCGCACGGGGACCGCCCCCGCCTGCGCGGAGGCCGGCGTCCACCGCGGCGGCGGGCGCGCGCCCGCGCGCTCAGACCGTGCTCTCGCGGCGCACGAGGCGCATGTACCGCGAGACGGCCTCGGCGCGGTTCTTCGCGCGGAGCTTGCGGAGGATGTGCTTCACGTGAGACTTGACCGTCCCCTCGGAGACGTACAGCTGCTCCGCGATCGCCGTGTTGGAGTGGCCGGCCGCCATGAGCGCGACGACCTCCAGCTCGCGCCTGGTCAGCAGGCTCTCGACGTTCTGGTCGGAGGCGACGAACATCGCCGCGGCCGAGCTCATGACCGAGTGGTCGCCCGGGTCGGCCCGCGTGATCTCCACGCCCGCCCGGGTGAACTCGTCCATGACGGTGAGCACCGATGCGTGCCCGCGGCGGACGTCCTGCCGGAGCGTCCGCAGCCGCTCCAGGAGCACCGCGCGCTCCCAGGCGTAGCCGAAGCCCTGCGCGAAGGTCCACAGCAGATCGCGGTCGAACTCGTCCATCGTCCGCTGCGTCACGAAGCAGTCGGCGTGGAGGAAGCCCATCACCTTGCCCTCGGGCATGATCGGCGCGGCGACGTACGATCGCGTCTCGGCGAGCGGGCGCATGACGGGGACGACCCGCGGGTCGAGCCGCGTGTCGGCGATGAGCAGCGGCCCGGGCCGGCGGAGCATCTCGGTCTCGGGCGTCGTGTGGTCGAGCTCGATGCGCATCGTCTTCGCCGCCTCCTGGAGCTCGAGCGCCCAGTCCGGGTCGGCGGGCACGTGGACGAGCTGCGGGACGGCGTGCGACCCCTGGATCTGGGTGATCATCACCCGGTCGAAGCCGCAGCGGCACAGCTCCGACGGCCCGAGGTCCATGAGCTGGTCGACGGAGCCGACGCCGCGCAGGCGGCCGAGGGCGGCCTGGACGCGGGCGAGGCCGCGTCCGCGCGCGTGGGAGCGGAACTCGCGCAGGTCGCCCTGCATCGCCCCGACGGCGACGAGCATCCGCGGACCGACCTTGCGCTCCCCCGCCTCGAGCGCCTCGACGACCCACGCGGACGCCTCGTCGAGCAGCGCGGATGCCGTGCGCACGTCGCGCGGGATCGCGACGCCGGCGTCGGCGGTGACCCCCGCCACATGGGCGGCACGGCGCCACAGATCGCGCACTCCCTCGGCGAGTGTGGGATCGTCGAGGGCGACACCCTCGATCCAGCCGTCGTCCGCTTCTCCGTGCACCATCTTCCCGTCCGTTCTCCGCTGCAGCCTCTCGGCGGCCAGCGTACCCGCACATCCCCGACACCGACGCGCGCCCGCGCCAGAGGACCGATCACATGACCGCAGCCAATTCGGAGGCCACGAGCACCATGACCCCAATCGACCCGCAGAGCATGGCCGACAAGACTGTGGAGTTCTTCCTCCAGGCCGCCCACGACGAGCATCTCGGCGACCGTCTCTCGCTCGCCAACACGAGCGTGCACATCCACTTCACGGACGACGTCGGCCTGACCCTGCGCCTCGACAGCCAGCCGATCTCCGCCGAGGCGCGCATCGTCGGCCAGGCCGAGGTCGAGCTCTGGGGGTCGGCCGACAAGTTCCTGAGCTACATCCGCGGCGAGCGTCACCTCGCGATGGCGATCATGCACGGCGAGATCGAGTTCGCCGGCCCGGTGCGGAAGTTCCTGCGGATCATGCCGATCCTGCGGTCGTTCGACTTCTCGATGTTCAAGGGCACCGGCACCCCCGCCGCCCAGGAGCCGCCGGCGTAGGCACGGGATGGCCCTGGCGACCGAGGACACACCCCACGCGGCGGTCGCCGCCCCGTCCTCGACGCAGACCCAGGCGATCGCCGCGCTGCGGCGGGCCGCGCCGGCCCTCGGCTGGGACGACTGGTCCGGCGAGCGCGCCTTCGCCGGGACCGCCGCCGCGCTCGACGCGCTCGACCTCGCCGCCGCCGTGCTGCGCCGCCGGGTGCGCGCGGCGGTCGGTCTCTCGCGCGCGGAGATGGGCGAGCTCGCCCGGGCCGCGGTCGACCTCGAGGAGGCCCGCCGCGCGCTCCGCGACGAGCTGCTCGACGAGCGTCACACGCTGCTTGCCGGCGTGCAGGAGGCCCTCGGCCGCCTGCGCGGCATCGACTCGGTCATGGCGCTGCTCGACCGCGCGACCATGGAGGTCTGCCGCAGCTGCGGGTTCGAGCGGGCCGTCCTGTTCCGCGTCGCCGACGAGCAGCTCTTCCCCGTGAGCGCCCACTTCGCCGGCGACGAGCGCGGTGCCGACGAGCTGCTCGAGGTGCTCGGCGCGCTGCCCTCCGACCTCGACCACCTGCGGCTCGAGGCCGAGCTCGTCCGCCGCCGGATGCCGCTGCTCGTCGACGACGCCCGTCACGACGATCGCGTGCACCCGGTCATCGCCGAGCACTTCGCGGCGACCTCCTACGTCGCCGCGCCGATCCTCCCGGAGGGCCGCGTCATCGGGATCCTCCACGCCGACCGGCGCGGGCAGGGCCGCGAGGTCGACGCCTTCGACCGCGACGCGCTCGCGGCGTTCGCCGAGGGGTTCGGCTACGCGCTGCAGGCCGCGACGCTCGCCGGCCGGCTCCGCGCGCAGCGCGACCATGTGCGGGGGATGCTCGGGTCGACCGAGCAGCTCATCGACGAGCTGCTCGACGCCGAGATCGAGGTGAGCCGCGTCGACCAGGAGGACCCCTCCCGGGCCGCCCACCACGCCGCGACGCTGCTCGACGCGGCGCCGTCGCGCCTCGAGCAGCTCCTCACCCCGCGGGAGATCGACGTCATGCGCCTGCTCGCCGCCGGCGAGACGAACTCCGGCGTGGCCGCCCGGCTCGTCATCACCGAAGGGACCGTGAAGTCGCACGTGAAGCACATCCTCCGCAAGCTCCGCGCGAGCAACCGCGCCGAGGCGGTCTCCCGCTACCTGCGCATCACCGCGCTCGACGGGGCCGAGTGACCGAGCTCAACGACCTCGTCCGCGACGAGCTCCGCGACCGCCGGGTCGCGCACGGTGACGAGCCACGTCCCGGAGCGTGCGCGGTGCTCCTCGCGCACGATCGCGCAGACGCGCCGCAGGGTGTCCGGCTCGAGCCCCTCGTCGAGGCCGTCGACGAGCACGAGCGGCGCCCGCAGGGCGAGCGCCCGCGCGAGCGCGAGGCAGCGGCGCTGACCGGGCTGCAGGGCGTCGGGGCGCGCGTCCGCCACCTGCGCGAGGCCGAAGCGGTCGAGCTCCTCGCGAGCGACGGCCGACAGGCGCCGGGCCGGGACCCGGCCGGCCGCGCGCATGCCGAACTCGACGTTCTCCCGCACCGTGAGCTTGGCGAAGAGCGCAGCGTCGGGACCGGAGAACACGACGCTCATCCGGCGCTGCACGCGCTTGCGGGCGCCGCCGCGCAGCCGCCCGATGTCCTTGCCGGCGACGAGGACCGCCCCGGTGTCCGGCCTGTCGAGGCCGGCGGCGAGACGGAAGAGCTGCGTCGCGGCGGGCGCGGGCCCGACGACCGCTGTGACCTGGCCGAGGCGCGCGCCGAGGTTCACGCCGTCGAGCAGCGGCCGGCCGTGATCCTGCTTCGACACGTCGATCAGCTCGAAGCCCCAGCTCATCGGGATCCTTTCGGGGACCCCTGGCCCGATCCTGCCGCATGAGGCGCGGCGCCGCCCTCGGCGGGAAGGCCTGGCTCACCGTCGCAGGTGCCGTGATCGTGCTCGCCGGCCTCTCGCTGCGCTGGTACTCCACGTCCGTCGCGGACGTCGCGGTCGCCGGCGGGACCTTCAGCGGCTGGCAGGCCCTCGACGTGCTCGACCTCTACCTGCTCGTCGTCTGCATCACGGCGGTGGCCGTCATGGCGAACCCGTTCGGCCGCGGCGGCATCCCCCCGCAGGCGCGCACCGCGGTGACGTTCGCGGCGACCGTCGGGCTGACGGCGACGATCTACCGGTCGCTGTCGGCGCCGGGCGACCTCGTCCCCGGCTTCGTGACCGACTCGTCGGTCGGCGTCGGGCCGTTCGTGACCGCGGCCGGGCTCGTGCTCGTGCTCGCCGGGACGCGCTTCTCCGCGTCGGGGCCGTCGGCGGGCGCCGCGGCCTGAGCCGCCTCCATCTCGCGGAGGTGCAGACCGAACTTCCGGCGCTGCTGCTCCCGCCGCGCGGCGAGCTCGGCGCGATGCTTCGGGCTTCCGTTCTGCCGCAGCGTCACGGCACTGGCGATGATCGGCCCGAACACGAGCGAGTAGGTCCCGATGACGAGCGCGTACATGAACCAGCCGGCACCGCCGAGCCGGCTGACGAGGCTGATGCCGCCGATCGCGCCCGCGAGGAAGAACACGGCGACGAAGATGAAGAGCACGCCGCTCGAGACGTTGTTGAGGATGTCCGCCATCCCCTGGCTCAGGCGTCCGCGCTGGTCCTCGTCGTCCATGCCTGAAGTAATAGCGCGCCGGCGGCGCCGGGGCGATACCCCCTACCGGGCGATCGGTCGCAATGCGGGCCGCCGGGGCGGCTCACAGGTAGCATCGGTGTCACCCTGGAGAGGGGTGTCGCACCTTGGCCATCTCCGTCCCCCCCACGTCACCGCCGTCCCCGTCCGAGCCGCCCGCGGACGCCGCCGCCGCGGCCACCGAGCGTGACCGGCTGAGCGCGGCGCTGCGCAGCGGGTCGTCCCGATCGGCGAGCGCGCTCGCGACCCGCATCCGGGCGCTCGACCACGCGACCGCGCGGCTCCGCGGGGATCACGCGGAGACCCCCGACGACGCGCGGATGCAGACGCTCGTGGCGATCAACGAGTCGATCGGGAGGCTGCAGGCGCTCGGGTCCACCGCGGCGGTCATCGAGGCCGCGCCGGAGGAGCTCTGCCGCAGCTGCGGGTTCAGCCGCGCGATGCTCTCGCGCGTGCACGGCTCCGTCTGGGTCCCGGAGGTCCTCTACACCGCGCCCGAGGCCCCCGACATGCCGGAGTTCCGGGACTACGTCGACGTCGTCGAGATCCCGCTCGAGCACATGCTGCTCGAGACCGACCTCGTCCGCCGGCGGATCCCGGTCTACGTCAAGGATCCGCAGAACGACAACCGGACGTTCCGGGAGATCATCCAGATCGCCGACGTGCGCTCCTACGCGGCGGCGCCGATCATGCCGACCCGCCGCGTCATCGGCTTCCTCCACGCCGACCGGCGCGGGCAGGACCGCCCCGTCGGGCCCGAGGACCGCGACTCGATGTGGGCGTTCGCCGAGCACTTCGGGCTGCTCTTCGAGCGGATGATCCTCGTCGAGCGCCTCGAGCGGCAGCGGCAGGAGATCAACGCGACGCTCATGCGCGCGGCGGACGCCGTCAACGCGCTGTGCGAGGAGGAGCTCGAGCTCGCCCGTCACGAGCACCCGGCCGAGGCGCGCGGCCACGCGCACCCGTCGTCCCGCCCGTCGGCGCTCTCGTCGTTGCTCTCCGCGCGCGAGCGCGAGGTGCTCGAGCTCGTCGCGTCGGGGGCGACGAACACCGTCGTCGCCGAACAGCTCGTCATCTCCCAGGGCACCGTGAAGTCCCACGTGAAGCGCATCCTCCGCAAGCTCCATGTCGCCAACCGCGCCGAGGCCGTCGCGCGCTACCTGCAGCTCCTGCGTCTCGAGGAAGGTCCCCGATGAGCCTCCGCCCCCGCGTCCGCAGTGACCGCCCGCGGCGGCTGACCGTCGAGGAGCGCCTGGCCGCCCTGCCCGTCCGCGCCGGGGAGCTCCTCGGCGACGCCTGGACCGCGGCGGCTCCGTGCGATGTCACGACGACGTCCGCGGGTGCGGTCGAGGCCCGCCGGGTCCTCGACGCGGTCCTCGCCCACCTCGACGCCGCGTCGCCGTCCCCCGAGCCCGCGGCCCTCGACGCGCTGGCCGCGCTCGCCGCCGACGCCCTCGAGGTCGAGGACGCGATCCGGCGCCAGGTCGACGCCCGCCGGCGCGCCCTCTCGGTCGCGGTCGACGAGGCCCTGAGCCGCCTGCGCCGCTTCCAGACCTCGGCCGAGCTCGTCGACGCCGCGTGCCGCGAGGCCGCGCGAGCGTGCGGCTTCGACCGCGTGCTCCTCAGCCGCATCGTCGGTGACACGTGGTACCCGTGGATGGTCGAGTTCGGTGACGACGAGCAGCACCGCCGGGTGCTCCTCGAGGGCCCGGCCGCTAAGGGCATCCCGCTCTCGCGCCTGCCGCAGGAGCGCGAGGTGCTCGCGAGCCGCCGGCCGATGACGATCCTGCGCGCGGAGGGCTGGCCGCTCCCGCTCGCGATGGAGAGCGGCAGCGACAGCTACGTGGTCGTCCCGCTGACCCCGGCCGGGCGCGTCGTCGGCTTCATGCACGCCGACCACGGTCTCGGCGGGCCGCGCGTCGACGACGAGGATCGCGACATCCTCTGGATGTTCGCCGAGGCCTTCGGGCGGATCTACGAGCGCGTCGTCCTGCTCGAGCGGATGGCCCGCCAGCGCGCGCACGTCCGCGAGTCCTTCGAGGTCGTCGAGACGTTCATGACCGGCCTCGCGAACAGCGAGATCGAGCTCGTGCGACACGACGAGCCGACGGCCGGGGGCAGCAGCGAACCCGACCGGCGCTCCGAGGCCGCCGAGGCGATCGACATCCTCCTCACCGACCGCGAGCGCGAGGTGATGGACATGATGCTGCAGGGCTTCACGAACCAGCGCATCGCCGAGCGCCTCGTCATCAAGGAGGGGACGGTGAAGTCCCACGTGAAGCACATCCTGCGGAAGGTCGGCGCGGCGAACCGGACCGAGGCGATCTCGAAGTACGCGGGGGCGACGCGGTAGCGGGCGGCGGCCGGGCCGCCGGTCGACGATCTGCCGGGCGCCGACGACATGGTCGGTCAGCGACCGGTTCGTCGGGCGCCCGGGGCCGCCACCGCCTCGCGGCGGCAGCCCCGGACAGCCGACCGGCGGCTACGGAGCGGCGGTCGCCGTCGGACCCGCCTCGAGGTAGATCGACTGCAGCGCGAAGTACGCCTCGAGGCCCTCGGGCCCGAGCTCGCGGCCGAGGCCGCTCTGCTTGACGCCGCCGAACGGGGCGGCGGGGTCGGGCATGTAGTGGTTCAGGCCGATCGAGCCGGTCTGCACGCGGCGGGCGAGCGCCTCGCCGCGCTCCTTGTCACCGGTCCAGATCGACCCGCCGAGCCCGAACTCCGAGTTGTTGGCGATCGCCAGCGCCTCGGCCTCGGTGTCGTACGGGATGACCGAGAGGACCGGCCCGAAGATCTCCTCCTGGGCGATCGTCGAGTTCTGGTCGACGTCGCCGAAGATCGTCGGCTGCACGAACCAGCCCTTCTCCTGCTCGGACTTCTCGCCGCCGGCGACGACGCGCGCGCCCTCGGACTTGCCCTTGGCGATGTACCCCTCGACGCGCTCCTGCTGGCGCTTGGACGCCATCGGGCCGATCTGGGTCTCCGGGTCCAGGGCGTCGCCGACGTTCAGCGCGCCGGCGAGGCCGCCGAAGACCGCGAGGACCTCGTCGTACCGCGCCCGGGGCGCGAGGACGCGCGTGCCGAGGTAACACGTCTGGCCGTTGTTCAGGAGCGTCGCGCCGAAGAGCTGCTCGACGGAGCCGGCCACGTCGGCGTCGTCGAGGATGATCGCGGCGGACTTGCCGCCGAGCTCGAGGGTGACGGGGCGCAGCAGCTCGCCGCAGCGCGCGGCGATCTTGCGGCCGGCCGGAGTGGAGCCGGTGAAGGCGACCTTGTCGACGCCGGGGTGCTCGACGAGGTAGGCGCCGACCTCGCGGCCACCGGGGACGATGTTGATGACGCCGGCGGGGATCCCGGCCTCGGTGACGGCCTCGGCGAGCTCGAGGCTGTCGAGGACCGTCTCGGGGCTCGGCTTCATGACGACGACGCAGCCCGCGGCCAGCAGCGGGGCGAGCTTGAAGGCGGCGAGCGCCTGCGGGAAGTTCCACGGCACGATCGCGCCGACGACGCCGACCGGCTTCTTCTGGACGAGGATCTTGCCGCCGAGCAGGCCGTCGCGGACCTCCTCGGTCGAGACCGAGCGCGCGAGCCCGGCGTAGTACCGGAGGAGCAGCTGCGGGAACGCGCCCTCGAGCTGCGTGGCGATCGCGATCGGCATGCCGTTCTGCATCGAGACGCGACGGGCGATCTCGGGCGCGCGCTTGTCGATCGCGTCGGCGAGGCGCTCCATCGCGTCGGCGCGCTGCTCCTTGCTCCAGGACGACCAGCCCTGCGAATCCTCCAGCGCGGCGCGGGCGGCCTTCACCGCGGCGTCGATGTCGCCGTTCGACCCGTCCGGGACGGAGCCGATCGGCTCCTCGGTGCTCGCGGAGAAGACCTCGATGCGGTCCGAGCCCGCCGGCGCGACCCACTCCCCTCCGATGAACAGCTCGTTGCTTTCGATCAAGGTCTCGGTGCTGCTCATGTGACGCTCTCCTGGTTCGTGGACTCGGCGCCGCGGACGCACGCCACGGCGGACCTTCCGAACCTATCCGCGCCCGCCCGCCGATAGCCAGGGCGTGTGACCCGTTGGGGCGGGGTCTTTCCACCCCAGGGGTCAGGCGAGCGCGGCGCGCACCGCGGCGAGGGGCTCGACCTGGGTCCGCGGGTCCGGATGGGCGGTCGCGAGGCTGAAGCCCTGGACGCCCGCGTCGCGGTAGGCCTGGATCTGCTCGGCGACCTGCGCGACGCTGCCGACGAGCGTCCACCGGCGGACCTTCTCGTAGGGCATCGCGTACTGCTGCTTGATGAGCGTCCCGGCCTGCTCGTGGCCGAGCTCCTCGTCGTCCGTGATGTTGAAGAAGCCGACGAGGCACGCCCCGGGCGCGGGCCGGCCGAAGCCGTCCGCCTGTTCGCGGAGGCTCGTGAGGTGCTCGGCGACCTGGGCGGGGTCCATCCACATCGGCATCCAGGCGTCGCCGATGCGGGCGGCGCGCGTCAGGGCGGCACCGGAGCGCCCGCCGACGATGACCGGCGGGACGGTCGCCGGGACCGGCGCGAGGCCGGGGCACTCGACGGTCTGCAGGCCGGCGTGGCTCACGGCCTCGCCGAGGAGCAGCGGTCGCAGGAGCTCGAGCGTCTCGTCGAGCCGCCGCCCGCGTGTCTTCTTGTCGACGCCCGCGGCGACGAACTCGGCCTCGATCTCGCCGCCGAGGCCGACGCCGAGCAGGAGCCGGTCGGGGGCGAGCACCGCGAGCGACGAGAGCTGCTTCGCGAGCTGGGTGACGTCGCGCAGGACGGCGTTGAGGATCGCGAAGCCGAGCCCCACGCGCTGCGTCGCGCCCGCCACGGCGGCGAGCGTCGTCACCGACTCGAGGATCGGCCGGTGGAAGATGAGGTGGTCCGGGACCCAGACGTGATCGAGGCCCGCGTCCTCGGCGAGCCGCGCGACCTCGAGGACGGGGGTCCCCGTGCCGAACGCGTCGACGCAGGGCAGCGCGAGGCCGATGCCCTCCCAGGGTGGGGCGGTTACGTCGGACATGCGGGGACCTCCGGGTGGGTGGCAGAGGGGGCGTATGGCGGCGGGACCCACCGCGGCGGTGGAGTTCGCTGCCGTGGTGGGCTGGGGGCGGTCATCCGAGACGTCCTCCGGCGAGCTCGCGCATCGCGGCGCGGCGCCCGGCGTCGGTGAGGCCGCGGAGCGAGCGCGCGCCGTGCTCGGTGACGACCCAGTCCACGTCGCTGCGCGCGACGCTCACCGGGCCGTCGAGGCGCTCGACGATGCGGTCCGCGCGCAGGGTGACGATGGCGGAGCCGCCGCTCGCGACGGCGGCGCGGAGGAAGTCCCCCTGGCCGCCGATGCAGCCGAGGCGGCGCCCGGAGATGCCCTCGCTGCCGGCGTTCCCGTCGAGGTCGACCTGGAGGGCGCTGTTGATCGTCGCCAGGCGCCCGGCCGCGGCGAGGCCCGCGAGGCCGTGCGTCCGGCTCGTCGGGCGGAAGTCGATGTCGGTGCGGCCGTCGAGGGCGTCGAGCATCGCCGTCGTCCCGAGCGCGGAGCCCGTGACCGTCACGCCGCGGTCGGCGCCCGCCTTGCGCGCGTTCGTGACGACGCCCGCGTCGATGAGGGCGAGGACGCCGTCGCTCACCATCCCGGAGTGGACGCCGAGGTCGCGGTGGCCGGCGAGCGCGCCGAGGATCGCCTCGGGCAGCGCGCCGACGCCGAGCTGGATCGTGTCCCCGTCCTGGACGAGGGCGGCGACGTGGGCGGCGATCTGCTGCTCGACGGGGCCGGGCGTCACGCCGGCGGACGCGGCGAGCTCGCGGCGCGTCGGCAGGACGGCGTGCAGGTCGTCGTAGGCGACCGTCGTCCCGGCCGTCCGCGGGCAGCGCTCGTTGACCTCGGCGACGATGACCCGCGCGTGGGCGAGCGCGTCGGCCGGGTAGTCGGCGCTCGGCCCGAGGCTGCAGCGTCCGTCCGCGCCGGGCGGGGAGACCTGCAGGAGGACGACGTCGCACGCGATGCGGCCACTCGCGAGCAGCGCCGGGAGCGCCGAGTAGTTGCACGGGACGATCTCGAGGCCCAGCGCCTTCGCGGTCCCTCCGAGCGCGCCGTAGGAGACGACGCGCGCCCCCTCCGCCGCGAGCCGCGGGAAGACGTCCGTGTAGCTCATGCCCGCGAAGAGCGACAGGCCGAGCGCCTGCGCGTGCGCGCCGGCCGCCTCGACGAGCGCGGTCGGCTCCGCCCCCGCCTGCGCGACGACGATCCCGTCTCCGGCGCGCAGCCACGGGGACAGGTCGGGCGCCACGGGGTCGAGGAGGACCGGGGGCATGGCGGGCTACAGCCGCTGGAGGATCGAGCCGGTGCCCTGACCGCCGCCGCAGCACATCGTGACGAGGCCCAGCTCGCCGCCGGTGCGCTCGAGCTCGTTGAGGATCGTGCCGAACATCCGCGCGCCGGTGATGCCGACGGGGTGACCGATCGCCATCGCGCCGCCGTTGACGTTCACCCGGTCCATGTCCGGGCCGAGCTCCCGGGCCCACGCGAGGACGACCGACGCGAACGCCTCGTTGCACTCGAAGAGGTCGATGTCGCCGATCTGCAGCCCGGTCCGGGCGAGGAGCTTCTGGGTCGCCGGGATGGGCCCGGTGAGCATGAGGACGGGGTCCACGCCGACGGTGACGTGGTCGACGATGCGGGCACGGATCCGGAGGCCGAGGCGCTCGGCGGTCGCCCGCGACGCGAGCAGCACCGCGGCGGCGCCGTCGGAGATCTGCGAGGAGGTGCCCGCGGTGACGCGGCCGTTCTCGCGGAACGGCGTCTTGAGGCCCGCGAGGGTCTCGAGCGACGTGCCGGGGCGCATGCCCTGGTCGGTGTCGACGACGCCGTGCGGCGTCGTGATCGGGACGATCTCGTTCTTGAACCGCCCCTCCTCGGTCGCGCGGATCGCGCGCTCGTGGGAGGTCACCGCGAGCTGGTCCATCTCCGTCCGCGAGATGTCCCACCTCAGCGCGATCTCCTCGGCGCTCCACCCCTGGCCCTTGACGTCGTAGCGATCGGTGAGCTTCGCGGTCCAGGCGTTCCCGTAGAGCCGCTCCGTCTCCGCGACCGACGGCATCGGGACGTGCTGCATGTGCTCGACGCCGCTCGCGATGACGAGCTCGTGGGTGCCGGACGCGATCATCGCCGTGCCGTAGGCGACGGCCGACTGCGCCGACCCGCAGCGGCGATCGATCTGGATGCCGGGGACCGACGGCGGGTAGCCCGCCTGCAGCCACGCGCTCCGCGCGATGTTGCGCGACTGCTCGCCGAACGGCGCGGTGCACCCGGTGATGACGTCGTCGACCTCGGACGGGTCCAGGCCGCTGCGCTCGACGAGCGCGACGAGGCAGGCCTCGAGGAGGTCGGCCGCGTGCGTGTCGCGGAAGGCGCCCTTCTCGGGGTGGGAGCGGCCGATCGCGGTGCGGACCGCGTCGACGACGACGACCTCGCGGGAGGCGTCGAGCAGTGGGGAGTGGAGCTCGCGGGGCATCTAGATCACCGTCCCGCCGTCGACGGCGAGGACCTGCCCCGTCATGTACGCCGCGTCGTCGGAGGCGAGGAACGCGAACGTCCCGGCGACCTCGCTCGGCTCGGCGAAGCGCCCGAGCGGGATGCGCGCGAGCGTGAGCTTCGCGAGCTTCTCGTCCGTGCGGACCTTCTCGGTCATCGCGGTCGCGGCCAGGGGCGCCACGGCGTTCGCGGTGATCGACCGGCGCGCGAGCTCCTTCGCGCAGGACTTCGTGAAGCCGATGATGCCCGCCTTCGCCGCGGCGTAGTTCGCCTGGCCGATCGTCCCGCTCTGGCCGGCGGCGCTCGTCGTCGTGATGATGCGGCCGGTGCCGTCGTCGGGCAGGTGCGCGAGGGCGCTGCGCACCGTGCGGTACGTCCCGCCGAGGTGGACGTCGACGACCGACGCGAACGTCTCCTCGTCGAGGTTCTTGAGCATCGCCGGGCGCGAGTTGCCCGCGATGCAGACGACGATGTGGATCGTGCCCTCGCCCAGGGCGGCGGCGGCCTCCACGGCCGCGGTGACGTCGTCCGGGGACGCGACGTCGCAGGCGACGCCGACGGCCCCGTTCGGCAGGGTCGCCGCGACCTGCGCGGCGGCGTCGCCGTCCCGGTCGGCGAGCACGACGCGCGCGCCCTCCTCGGCGAGGCGGCGGGCGACGGCCTCGCCGACCCCGGCCCCCGCTCCGGTCACGAGGGCGATCCGCCCGGTCAGCCCGCGCATGGCTAGTAGCTCCTCGGGAGGCCGAGCACGTGCTCGGCCATGTAGTTCAGGACCATCTCCTGCGGGAGGGGCGCGAGCTTGAGCAGGCGCGCCTCCTTGTAGTAGCGCTCCACGTGGTACTCGCGGGCGTAGCCGAAGCCGCCGTGCGTCTGGATCGCGCGGTCGCACGCCTCGGTCGCGGCCTCGCTGCAGAGGAACTTCGCCGCGTTCGCCTCCTGGCCGGCGTTAACGCCCTGGTCGTACTTCCACGAGGCCTTGCGGAGGATGAGCTCCGCCGCGTCCAGGCGCATGCGGCTGTCGGCCAGCGGGAAGGCGATGCCCTGGTTCTTGCCGATCGGACGACCGAAGACGACCCGCTCGTTGGCGTAGGCGACGGCCTTCTTCAGCGCGACGCGGCCCAGCCCCAGGGCCTCGGCGGCGATGAGGATGCGCTCGGGGTTCAGGCCGTCGAGGAGGTACTTGAAGCCCTGGCCCTCGTCGCCGACGCGGTCCTCGGCGGGGATCTTCAGGTCGTCGATGTAGAGCTCGTTGGAGTCGACCGCCTCACGGCCCATCTTCGGGATCGGCCGGATCTCGATGTTCGGCGACTTCACGTCCGTGAGGAAGAGCGTCATGCCGTCCGTCTTCTTCGCGCAGTCCTCGACCTTCGTCGTGCGCGTCAGGAGCAGGACCTTGTCGGAGTGCAGCGCCTTGGAGATCCACACCTTGCGCCCGTTGACCGTGTACTGCGTGCCGTCCTCGGAGAGCCTCGCGAACGTCTTCGTGGCGGTCGTGTCGAGGCCGGCGTCGGGCTCGGTGATGCCGAAGCAGACGTGCATCTCACCGGAGACGATCTTCGGCAGCAGGCGCGCCTTCATCTCGGGGGACCCGTGCTTGATGACCGGGTGCATGCCGAAGATCATCCCGTGGAGGGAGCTCGCGGCGTTCATGCCGCCGCCGCTCGCGGAGATCTCCTCGAGCATGATCGAGGCCTCGGTGATGCCGAGGCCGGTGCCGCCGTGCTCCTCCGGGACGCAGATGCCGAGCCATCCGTCGCGGGCGAACGCGTCGTAGAACTCCGTGGGGAACTCGTGGTTCGTGTCCTTGTGCAGCCAGTATTCGTCGTCGAACTGCGACGCGAGCGCGGCGACCGCACCCCGAATCGACTGCTGGTCCTCTGTCAGCTCGAAATCCATGACCACGTCTCCTGTGTCGGAACAAGCCCCCGGAACGGCCACGGGGGGTAACGATCGTTATACACGACCCGGCGGACCCGGATGGCGCCGCGACGCCCGGATGGGCCCCGGGTGCCCCCGTTGGAGGGGGCAGGTTCGTCCGAAGGTGGATCGCCCCCGCGTCGGCGCTCCTGGATGGTTGGTGCGATGAACGGCGCCCCGAGCCCGCATCACCGTTCCGGCGAGGGCGAGCCGCTCGTCTGCCTGCACGGATTCACCGGGACCTGGCACGTCTGGGACCCGGTCCTTCCCGCCCTCACGGCCGCCCACGACGTCTACGCGCCGACGCTGCCCGACCACCACGGCGGGCCGCCGATCGGCCGCGCGAACACGACGGTCGCCGAGCTCACCGACGGCGTCGAGCGGATGCTCGACGCGCAGGGCATCGAGGCGGCGCACCTCGTCGGCAACTCGCTCGGCGGCTGGCTCGCGCTCGAGCTCGGCAGGCGCGGCCGCGCCCTGTCCGTCGTCGCCCTCTCCCCCGCCGGCGCCTGGACCGAGGAGGAGGACCTGCACCGGGTCGTCCACCTCATCCGCGAGGCGACCAGGCAGGGCATCCGGCTCGGCCCGTACATCGGCTGGACGCTGAACTCCGGAGCGCTGCGCAAGGCGTTCCTGCGGCCGATGATGGAGCACGGCGAGCGGATGCCGGCCGCCACGATCCGGCAGATGATGGCCGACCCCAAGGGGTGCATCGGCTTCGACGAGATCCTCCAGAGCATCCACGAGGGCGGCTTTCAGGGCCTCGACGAGCCGCTCGACTGCCGCGTCCGGATCGCGTGGGGCGACTGCGACCGCACGATCCCCTTCGACCGCTACGGCGAGCCGTACCGCACGCTCGTGCCGGGGGCCGAGTTCATCGTCATGGAGGGCGTCGGCCACGTGCCGATGTTTGACGATCCGGCGCTCGTCGCCCGCACGATCCTCCGGGTCACTGCGGGGCTCGAGCTCGCCCCGCTGCTCGACGTCGCCTGAGCCGCCGCCGGCCCGGCGGGCTGGTGCGGGACGTCGGTGTCCGCTAGGGTAACGATCGTTATACGCCCCGGTCCGCGGGGCGTCTGGACGCCGGAGGAACGGGTCATGGATTTTCGCGACAGTGCCGAGGACGCGCAGTACCGCGAGCAGGTGAGGGCCTGGCTGACCCAGGCCGTGGCCGAGCTCGGGCCCGAGCCCGCGACGATCTCCGAGCGCCTGCCGTACTGGCAGCCGTGGCAGAAGCGGCTGCACGAGGCGGGCTACGCGGGCCTCGCGTGGCCGAAGGCGTACGGCGGACAGGATGCCTCGCTCATGCAGCAGGTCATCTTCGCCCAAGAGTACGACCGCGCCGGCGCGCCCGACCGCCTCAACGTCCTCGGCGAGGGCCTCGCCGGCCCGACGATCATCGACTTCGGCACCGAGGCGCAGAAGGAGCGCTTCCTCCCCGCGATCCTCAAGGGCGAGGAGGTCTGGTGCCAGCTCTTCTCCGAGCCGGCCGCCGGGTCCGATCTCGCGGCCCTCGAGGCGCGTGCCGAGCGCGACGACGAGAGCGGCGGCTGGCGCATCACCGGCCAGAAGGTCTGGACGAGCCGCGCGCAGGTCTCGAGCTACGGCATCCTCCTCGCCCGCACCGGAGGCGGCCCGCGCCACGCCGGCATCACGTACTTCCTGCTGCCGATGGACCAGGAGGGCGTGACGGTCCGGCCGCTGCGCCACATCCTCGGCGAGGCCGAGTTCAACGAGGTCTTCCTCGACGACGTCTTCATCCCCGACGAGCTCGTCGTCGGCCCGGTCGACGGCGGCTGGAAGATCGCGATGGCGACCCTCGGCTACGAGCGCGTCGTCCTCGCGACCGGGCGCGTGAACATGCAGCGGCTGCTCGACGACCTCATCGCCGAGGTGCGCGAGTCCGGGACCGGCGCCGACCCGCAGGTCCGTCGCACGATCGCCGACCTCTACGCCCGCACGAGCGTCTACCGACTCAACGGCCTGCGCGCCGTCAGCGACATGGCGGCCGGCACCCCCGGCCCGACGTCGTCGCTCGGCAAGCTCATGTCCGCGCCGCTGCTGGAGGACATGGCCGACTTCGCGGTGTCCCGCCACGGCCTCGCCGGGCAGCTCGAGCCGGATGACGACGACCCCGCCCACCCCTCGCCGTGCCCGCGCTGGCTGCGCCTCTCCTACCAGGCCCGCGGCACCTCGATCGCGGGCGGGACGACGTTCATCCAGCGCAACATCGTCGCCGAGCGCGTCCTGGGGCTCCCGCGTAAGTAGGCTCGCCGTCATGCGGGCAGTGGTGCTTGAGCGGTTCGGCGGACCGGAGGTCCTGGCGACCCGCGAGGTCCCCGACCCCGAGCCCCGGGAGGGCTGGGTCACCGTCGACGTCAAGGCGTGCGCGCTGAACTGGCACGACTGCCTCGTCCGGCAGGGTCGCTACCCCGGCGTCCCCCTCCCCCACGTCATCGGCTCCGACGGCGCGGGCGTGCGCAGCGACACCGGCGAGCGCGTCGTCATCCTGCCGTCGCTCTTCTGGGGCGACGACGAGCGGGCACCGGGCCCCGAGTGGGAGATCCTCGGCGACCGGACCCCCGGCACGTACGCCGAGCGCGTCAGCGTGCCGGCGGCGAACGTCCTGCCGCTCCCCGCGGGGTGGTCGTTCACCGACGCGGCCGCGCTCCCCCTCGCCGGGCTGACGGCCTTCCGTGCGCTGTTCGTGCGCGGCGAGCTGCGGGCCGGCGAGACCGTCCTCGTGCTCGGCGCGGGCGGCGGCGTCGCGTCGATGGCGATCGCGCTCGCGCACGCGGCCGGGGCCCGGGTCCTCGTGACGACGTCGAGCGAGGACAAGCTCGAGCTCGCCCAGGCGCTCGGCGCGGAGGACGGCGCGCTCTACACGTCGGACGCGTGGCCCGAGCGGATCCGGGCGCTGTCCGGCGGTCGCGGCGCCGACCTCGTCATCGACTCCGCCGGCGCCTGGGAGCAGGCGCTCGCGGCCACCGCCGCCGGCGGCCGCCTCGTGACCTTCGGCGCGACGCAGACCGCCACGACCGAGGTCGACGTGCGTCGCTTCTACTTCGCCCAGCAGACGATCCTCGGGACGACCATGGGCAGCCCGCGCGACTTCGCGGGGCTCCTCGGCCTCGTCGCCCGCCTGCCCGCCTGGCGGCCGCTCGTCGACCGCATCCTCCCCCTCGAGGAGGTCGCCGAGGCCCACGCGCTCATGGAGTCGCGCGGGCACAGCGGCAAGGTCGTGCTGCACATCGCCTCCTGACCCAGCAGTGCGGTGAGCCCGTCCATTTCCCCCGATCCCACTCGGGGGAAATGGACGGCGCTCGCAGCACCGCCGGGACGACGTCCGCTTCCCCCGATCCCGCTCGGGGGAAATGGACGGCGTCCCCTCCGGCGGGCGGGCGGCGGGCGGCTCAGGCCCCGCGGAAGGGCGCGAAGTCGGGCTTGCGCTTCTCGTTGAAGGCCTTCAGGCCCTCCTGGGCCTCGTCGGTCTTCGTGAAGAGCGCGAGGTGCGAGAACGCCATCTGGCCCATCGCGGCAAAGTGCTCGGTGTCCTGGTTCAGCGACTGCTTGAGGACCTTCATCGCGGTCGGCGAGTGGCCGAGCATCTGGTCGGCCCAGGCCCGGACCTCGGTCATGAGCTCGGCCTGCGGGACGACCTTGTTGACGAGGCCCATGTCGAGCGCCTCCTCGGCGGTGTACTGCTTGAGCATGAACCAGATCTCGCGGGCCTTCTTCTCGCCGACGACCCGGGCGAGGTAGGCCGAGCCGAACCCGGCATCGAACGAGCCGACCTTCGGGCCGACCTGGCCGAACTTCGCGTTGTCGGCGGCGATGCTCAGGTCGCAGAGGACGTGGAGGACGTGGCCACCGCCGATGGCGAAGCCGTTCACGGCCGCGATCGTCGGCTTCGGGCAGTCGCGGATCACGCGGTGCAGCGAGTCGATCTCGAAGAGGCCGGTCTCGGACGGGCCGTAGTCGCCGGTCTCCGCGCGCTGCTTCTGGTCGCCGCCGGTGGAGAAGGCGCGATCGCCCGCACCGGTGAGGCAGACGACGCCGACGCCGGCGCTCGCCCACGCGTTCTTGAAGGCCGCGATCATCTCGTCGACCGTCCGGGCCCGGAACGAGTTGAAGCGCTCGGGGCGGTTGATCGTGATCGTCGCGAGGCCGTTGTCGACCTCGTACGTGATGTCGGTGAGGTTGTCGAGGATGCTCACAGCACTACCTTTCGATTCTGGGAAGGCGTCGACGGAGGGCAGGCCCTCCGGGCGCTCGTCGCGCTCATGACGGGACAGGTCTGGTGGATCAGGCCATCGTCAGGCCACCGCTCACGGAGAGCGTCTGGCCGGTGATGAATCCCGCTTCGTCGCGGGCGAAGAACGCGACGGCGGCCGCGACCTCCTCGGGCTTGCCGAGGCGCTTCATGGCGACGCCGGAGGTCATCGCGGCGATGACCTTGTCGGCGTCGGGGGCCGCGTCGACGACCGCGCGCAGCATCGGCGTGTCCGTCGGGCCGGGGCAGACGACGTTCGCGGTGACGCCCTTCCGGGCCGCCTCGCGGGCGACGGTCTTCGTGAACGCGATGACGCCGCCCTTGGCGCCCGCGTAGACCGCCTCCATCGACGAGCCGACACGGCCGGCGTCGGAGCCGATGTTGACGATCCGGCCGAAGCCCTTGTCGATCATGTTCGGGAGGACGGCACGGCTCGTGCGCAGGACGCCCTTGTAGTTGATCTCGATGACCTTGTCCCAGAGGGCCTCGTCGCTCTTCACGAACGGCATGAGGTCGTCCCAGCCGGCGCAGTTGACGAGGATCTCGACCTGGCCGAGCTGCCCGACGGTCTGGGCGATGCCCGCCGCGACGCTCTCGCTGTCGGCCACGTCCATCTCGACCGCGATGGCGCCGCCGCCGATCTGGCCGGCCGCGGCCTCGGCCGCGTCGATCGACAGATCGGCGATCGCGACCTCGTTGCCGTCGGCGGCGAGGCGCTGCGCGATCGCGAGGCCGATGCCGCTCGCGCCGCCGGTGACGAGGGCGATGCGGGGTTCTCCGTTCGTGCTCATGGCGCCGACGGTAACAGATCCGAAACGATCGTTACCACACGGATGAAACGATCGTTATGCTCTGCGCATGGATCTGTCCTACACCGACGAGCAGCAGTTCCTCCGCGAGGCCGTCCGGGGCACGCTGGAGCGCGAGGCGACGTTCGCGAAGGTGCGCGGCTGGGTGCTCGAGGAGGGCGTCGACCACCGCCCCGCGCTCGACCTCGCGGCCGGCGCCGGCTGGACCGGCATCGGCGTCCCGGAGGAGCGCGGCGGCCAGGGCGGTGGCCTCGTCGAGCTCACGATCCTCGCGGAGGAGCTCGGCCGCGCCGCCGTCCCGGCCGACCCCCTCTACGCGACGCTCCTCGGCTCCGTCCTCCTCGGCGCCGCCGACGGCGCGGCGACCGCCGAGCTCGTCGGGCAGGCCGCCGAGGGCGAGGTCGTCCTCGCGCTCGCCCAGCCCGGCGGCGCCCCGCTCGACACGCCCGCGCCAGACGGGGTCCGCCCGCTCGTGCTCGGCGCACCGCACGCCCAGCGCTTCGTCAGCGCCGACGGCGGCCGGGTCGCGATCCACGACGCCGAGGCGGCCACCGTCGTCCCGCGCCTCATGGTCGACCGCACCCGCTCGGTCGGCGACGTGACGCTCGGCGGCTCGTCCACCGACGTAGGCGGCGTGACGCCCGGCACGCTCACCGACCTCGCCGCCTGGGGCGCGGTCCTCGTCGCCGCCGACGCGCTGGGCGCCTGCCAGCGGATGCTCGACCTCACCGTCGAGTACGTCGGGCAGCGGGTGCAGTTCGGCGTGGCCGTGGGGTCCTTCCAGGCCGTCAAGCACGCGGCCTCGGAGATGGTCGTCGCGATCGAGGGCACGCGCGCCGCCGTCCAGTACGCCGCGTGGGCCGTCGGCGAGCGCGAGCCCGGGGCCCTCACCGAGGCGTGGGTCGCCAAGTCTCGCGCGGCACGCGCCGCCGTCCTCGTCGCCGACAAGGCGCTCTTCCTGCACGGCGCCGTCGGCTACACGTGGGAGCACGACCTGCAGCTGCTGTTCAAGCGGGCGAAGTCGGACGCGGCCCTCCTCGGCGGCGCCGCCGCCTACGAGGACCGCATCGCCGACGCGCTGGCGCTCGTCTAGCGCCACCGCCGCCCGCGTCCGCCCCCGCGGGCGCCGCGCAATCACGGCGCCGCGCAATCACAGCGGCGCGCAATCACGGCGGCGTGCGGCCTCGTGGGTCATATCCCCCCACGAGGCCGCACGCCGCCCTGGGGGGCGGCGGGGTCCGTGGGGCGGCGGCGGGGTCAGGCCCGCGTCGTGGCCCAGCCGGTGAGGACGACCTCGCCGCCGTCGGCCTTCGCCGCCTGCAGCTCGTAGCGGCCGGGCTCGCCGTCGACGGGCGCGCCCGTCAGGACGAGATCGTCACCCGGCAGCACCTTCGCCTTGAAGCGGACGCCGTAGCCGGCGAGACGGTCGCGGCCGAGCCACGCGGCGACGGCGTCGCCGAGGATCGCGGCGGTGAGCTGCCCCATCGCGAAGACCGAGTCCTGGCCCGCCGCCTGCGCGAAGGGCTCGTCGTGGTGCATCGGGTTGAAGTCCCCCGCGGCGCCCGCGAAGCGGACGATCTGCGTGCGGGTGACCGGCGGGGTGGTGACGTCGAGGTCGCTCACGGCGCGACCGTCCGGACTGCCGCCTGCGTCGACGGAAAGCGAGCCCCCTGGGCGAAGCTTTTCGCGCTCATGCCGGCAGCTCGATGACGGTGTCGCGCTGCGTGACGGCGATCTCGCCGCCGGGCTCGCGCCGCAGCGTCGTGGTGAGGGTGAGCAGCCGCATCCCGGAGGGCTTCGTCTGCACGTCGGTGACGACGCGGTCGCCGGTCAGCCGGTCGCCGATCCAGGCGGGGGCGCCGTACTCCCACTCGCTGCCACCGACGACGACGCGGCGGATGTCCAGGCCGCAGGCCTCGACCATCGCCGCCTGGTCGCGCCAGTGGCCGGCGACCGCCGCGAACGTCGGCGGGAGGACGCCGGCCGCGAGCACCGCGTCCGGGTCGGCCCCGGACGCGATCGCGAACTCGCGGAGCTTGCCCTCCTCGATCGGGAAGGAGACCGAGTCGACGACGAGGCCGGCCGCGGGTCCGGACGCCGCGGCGTCGGCGCTCATGCGAAGGTCGCCGTCCGCCGCTCGAGGAACGCGGCGATGCCCTCGCCCGCCTCGCCGCTCGCGAGCATCTCGACGACGAGGTCGCCCTCGAGCGCCATGCCCTCGGCCGAGGTGAGGCCGGCCGCGTCGACGCAGTCGATGATCGCCTTCATCGCGGAGGCCGGGAAGTTCGCGAGCCGCTCGGCGTAGGCGAGGGCCTCGGCGACGACGTCACCCTCCACGAGGCGGTCGACGAGACCGATCTGCGCCCCCTCCTCGCCGTCGATGCTGCGGCCGCTGAGCATGATCTCCAGCGCACGGCCGCGGCCGACGAGCCGCGGGAGGCGCTGCGTCCCCCCGGCCCCGGGGATGAGGCCGAGCTTCACCTCGGGCAGGCCGAGCTTCGACTCCGGCGTCGCGAAGCGCAGCGTGCAGGCCATCGCGAGCTCGAGCCCACCGCCGAGCGCGAGCCCGTCGATCGCCGCGACGATCGGCTTCCCGCACGCGGCGAGGCGCTCGACGGGGGCGCGGAGCGCGTCGCGGTACTCCGCGAACGACGCGGGCGTGAGCGACCCCATCTGCTTGATGTCGGCGCCGGCCGCGAAGAACCCGTCCAGCGCGGAGCTCACGACGCAGGCCTTCAGCTCCTCGCGGGACTCGAGCGCGTCGGCGGCGGCGGCGAGGCCCTCGATGATGGGCTGCCCGAGCGCGTTGGCGGGCGGCCGGTCGAGCACGACGTGCAGGACGCGGCCCTCGGTCTCGAGGCGGACGACGGACTCAGACATGGCGCCGGCGGGGGCAGGACACGGTGGTGATCATCGCCGCGAACGGTACGAGAGGCACCCGCCCGCGGCGTCGCTCCAAAGCGTGCACGTGCTCCCCCGGACGGGGCACTCCCCACCCTGGGGGGTGCGGTTCTCCCGCTCGCGGCAGGCGCCCGGGGCGTCCCGCCACATAGGTTGCGATCACCTTTGCGCGCCGGTGCCCCGCACCGTCGCCGTCGACTGTTCCAAGGAGATCCGAATGAAGACGACTGCCGCTGTTGTGCGCGACAACGACGCCCCGATGACGATCGAGGAGCTCGAGGTCGGGGAGCTCTCCGCAGGGGAGCTGCTCATCAAGATCGCCGGCGTCGGCATCTGCCACACCGACATCTCCGCCGCCCACGGCATGATCCCGATCCCGCTGCCGACCGTCCTCGGCCACGAGGGCTCGGGCGTCGTCGTCGCGCTGGCCGACGACGTCGAGGGCTTCGAGGTCGGCGACCACGTCGCCATCTCCTTCGACCACTGCGGCGAGTGCTCGCGCTGCACCGGCGGGCACCCCGCCTACTGCGAGGTCTTCGGCGCGCTGAACTACTTCGGCACCCGCATGGACGGCACGACGACGCTCAGCAACGGCGACGAGGAGGTCCACGGCAGCTTCTTCGGCCAGTCCTCGTTCGCGGGCCACGCGATCTGCTCGAAGAACAACGCCGTCAAGGTCGACAAGGACCTGCCGCTCGAGCTGCTCGGGCCGCTCGGCTGCGGCCTGCAGACCGGCGCCGGCTCGGTCGTCAACGTCCTGAAGGCGCAGCCCGGCCAGTCGATCGCGATCTTCGGCCTCGGCGGCGTCGGCCTGTCGGCGCTCATGGCCGCGAAGGCCATCGGCTGCGACCCGATCGTCGTCTTCGACCTCAACGACAAGCGGCTCGAGCTCGCGAAGGAACTCGGGGCGACGCACACGTTCAACCCGTCGCAGCACAAGGACCTCGTCTGGGACGTCATGCTCGTCGTCGCCCCTGGCGTCGACCTGAGCTTCGATGCCGTCGGCCACGGCGCCGTCATTCGTCAGGCGCTCGAGGTGCTCGGCTCCCCCGGCCACTGCGCGTCGGTCGGCTTCCAGGGCCTGGAGAACGAGATCACGATCGACCAGGGCCACCTCCTGCTCGGCCGGACGTTCTCCGGAGTCGTCGAGGGCGACGCGGTCCCCCAGACCTTCATCCCGAAGATGATCGAGTGGTACAAGGAGGGCAGGTTCCCCTTCGACAAGCTCATCAAGACCTACAAGCTCGACGAGATCAACCAGGCGTTCGCCGACTCCGAATCCGGCGAGGTCATCAAGCCGGTCGTCGTCTTCGACTGAGGGTCATCCTCGCCTGGCGGCTCGGATGACCTTGGGGGTTGCTCGCCCAGAGGCTCGCAACCCCCGGCCGTGACGGGCGCCGGCGCCGGTCAGCTCTCCTGGCCGCCGAGGAGCTCGGCGGCCAGCCACAGCGCCTCGTGGGCGATCACCGGCGCGACCCCGGGCACGATCGGCGCGTAGAGCACGACGTCCGCGTCCGACCGGCGCGGCGCGTGCGGGCCGGGGTGCCCGTCGTCCCCGAAGAGCACCGCCAGCGGGCGCGCGGCGTCGGCGACGACGAGCGTCGACGCCGGCAGCGGCCGGCCGCCGAGCGTCTCGCCGTCGCGGGCGGTCGTGAGGCCGAGCGGACCGACGACGTCCTCCCCGCGCAGGGCGAGCACGGGGATCTCCGTCTCGATGGCCGCGATCGTCAGCGCGTCGCCGAGGAGCCCGCGCGACGCGAAGCTCCCGTGCTGCAGCCGGGTGAGCGCCAGCCGTTCGACGGGGGTGCGGTCGGCGTCCGGGTCCAGGCCGACCTGCCGGTAGAACACGCGGTACGCGGCCGTCAGCGGTCGCGCGGCGAGACCGGTGAGCCACGGCCCGCTGAAGTAGTCCTCGAGCTCGGCGAGTCGCGCCTTCGTCGTCGCCGCGTCCCGGTGGTCGCCGAGGCGGACGGGCAGGAACGCGAGGCCCAGACCCGGGAACTCAGCAAGGACCTCGGCGCCGACCCAGCCCTCCTCCGCTGCGCGCGTCATCAGACGCGTTCGCCGACCGCTCCCTGGATGAAGTCGATGATCGCCTGCGTCGGCGCGCCCGGGGTGAACACCTCGGCGACCCCGAGCTTCTTCAGCTCCGGGATGTCATCCGCCGGAATCGTCCCCCCGACCGTCACCAGCACATCGGTCACCCCCTGCGCCGCCAGCAGGTCCACGACCTTCGGCACGAGCGTCATATGCGCCCCCGAGAGGATCGACAGCCCCACCGCATCCGCATCCTCCTGGATGACCGTCTCCACGATCTGCTCCGGCGTCTGATGCAACCCCGTATAGATGACCTCCATCCCGGCATCACGGAGCGCACGGGCGATGATCTTCGCCCCACGATCATGCCCATCCAACCCGGGCTTGGCGACGACGACGCGGATCTTGCGATTGACGGCAGTGGCGGTCATGGGTGGGGTCCTCGTGGTGATGGTGTGGAGGCGGCCGGACCGACCGTACCGGTCGGGCCGCGGGGGTGTCCGGCCGCCGGAGGGTGTGTCCCCCCGAACGGCCGGGTCAGGTCAGGCGCCGCGGAACTCCGGGGCGCGACGCGCGGCGACGGCGGTGATGCCCTCCCAGGTGTCGGCGGTCCGCGTCGTCGCGGCCATCGCGCGCGACTCGAGCTCGAGCTGCGTCTCCAGCGGCGTGTCGGCGCTGGAGAGGAGGAGGTTCTTCACCTCGCCGAAGGTCCGGGTCGGGCCGACGGCGAGCTGCCGGGCGAGCGCGACGGCGGCCTCCTCGAGCGCGTCGTCGTCGCAGACCTCGGAGACGAGCCCGTAGGCGTGTGCCTCCTCCGCGGTCCACGTCTCGTTGCGCAGGTAGAACGCCGTCGCCCGCCGCGACCCGACGCGGCGGGGGACGAAGTGCGAGCCGCCGCCGTCGATCGCGAGGCCGATGCCCTGGTAGGCGGCGTAGAACGTCGCCGAGCGCCCGGCGAGGAGGAAGTCGGCGGCCGCCGCGAGCGAGACGCCGCCGCCGGCCGCGAGCGCGTGCACTGCGACGATCACCGGCGCGTCCATGCGGGCCATCCGCGAGACCGCGGCGTGCAGGTCGATCGTCGCCGCCTTGATGAACTGCCGCAGGCCGTCCTGCCCGCCGCCGGTCATCGAGCGCAGGTCCCCGCCCACGCTGAAGAAGCGGCCGGCCCCGGTGATGAGGACGCAGCGCACGTCGTCGCGGACGTCGCACTCGGTGATGACCGCGGCGAGGTCGGCGCAGAAGGTCTCGTCGAACGGGTTGCCCCGCTCGTCCTGCGCGAGGCGGATGCGCGCGACGCCGCCGTCGACGTCGAGGGTGAAGGCCGTGTACGTCGCGGCGTCGGTGGGAGTCGGGAGGCTCATACCGGCAAGCCTGCACCGCCCTCGTGGCGGGCGCATCCTCCCCGCGGGACCCAGCGTTCCCCCCGCGGGGGGATTCGCGGGCCGCGCCACCCCGGTTAGCGTCCGCTCATGGCCACTTTTTCACCGCTGAACGTCGGATCGTTCGAGTTCTGGGAGACGCCGTTCGACGTCCGCGAGAAGGTCTTCGCGGAGCTGCGCGCGAACGATCCCATCTCCTGGCAGGGTCCCCCGGACTCGCTCCTCGTCGAGCCCGAGCAGAACACCGACGGCTTCTGGGCGATCACGAAGTACGAGCACATCCGGGAGATCTCGCGGAAGCCGAAGGTCTTCTCGAACTCCGAGGGCATCTTCCTCGAGGACCTGCCCGAGCCGGTGCGCGTCGGCGCCCTCTCGTTCATCGTCCAGGACGCGCCGGAGCACACGTTCCTGCGCGGCATCGTCTCCAACGCGTTCTCGCCGCGGCACATGAAGACGCTCGAGGACTGGACGCGCGACCTCGTCATCGACCTCATCGAGAGCATCCGCCCGAAGGGCGAGGCCGACATCTGCGAGGAGTTCACGAAGCAGCTCCCGGGCCGCATCTTCTGCTCGTTCTTCAACATCACCGAGCCCCAGCAGGTGCACGACGCGATCGAGGGCGCGGAGATGATCGTCTCCTGGAACGACCCCGACTTCACGAAGGACCACGAGCCGATCATGGTCTTCGCGAACGCCGCGGAGATGCTCCAGGACGTCGCCTACGCGCTCGCCGAGGACCGCCGCAAGAACCCGGGCGAGGACCTCATGAGCTGGATCGTCGACGCCGAGTTCGAGGGCCGCAAGCTCGAGGACTGGGAGATCGGCGGCTTCTTCGTCCTCATGGCCGGCGCGGCGAACGACACGACCCGCCACGCGATGGCCCACGGGATGCTCGCCTTCGAGCAGTTCCCCGAGCAGAAGGCCCTCCTCCTGTCGGACATGGAGAAGTACCTCGACGGCGCCGTGGACGAGGTGCTGCGCTGGTCCTCGGTCATCCTCCACATGCGCCGCCAGGTCATGGAGGACTACGAGATCGGCGGCAAGACCCTGAAGAAGGGCGACAAGCTCGCGCTCTTCTACTGCTCCGGCAACCGGGACGAGGACATCTTCGAGCACCCGATGGAGTTCGACATCACGCGCTCCCCGAACCGCCACATCACGTTCGGCGGCGGCGGCCCGCACTTCTGCCTCGGCTCGGTCCTCGGCAAGCAGATGCTCAAGCACGCGATCCGCGAGGTCTACACGCGCATGCCCGACCTGAGCATCGGCGAGCCCGAGTACCTCGCGTCGAGCTTCATGCACGGCGTGAAGCACCTGCCGGCCACGTGGTCGCCGGACAAGGGCGTCTGATGGCTCCGGCGCCTGCGGGGGCGACCGCCTACGACGCGTCCTCGGCGCTGGCCGCCTCCACGCTCTGCGAGGCGTTCCAGATGACGGCGGCGGGGCGCGGCGATGCCGTCGCGCTCCGGCTCCCGGACGACTCGTTCTCGATGACGTGGACCGAGTACGCCGAGCGGGTCCGCGAGCTCGCCGAGGGCCTCGCGTCCCTCGGCGTCGAGCGGGGCGGCGCCGTCGCGCTGCTCATGTCCAACCGGCCCGAGGTGAACCTCGCGGACACCGCGGCGATCCACCTCGGCGCGGCGGCGTTCTCGATCTACCAGACGAACCCGGCCAAGGCGAACATCCCGCTCATCAACAACTCGGGCGCGAAGGTCCTCGTCACCGAGCCGGCCTTCCTCGAGGTCGCGCTGAAGACGCGCGAGCTCGCCCCGACGCTCGAGACGATCGTCGTCGTCGACGAGGCCCGAGGCGGCGCCGACCTGACGTTCGCCGAGCTCGCCGGGCGCAGGCTCGAGGGGTTCGACTTCGACGCCTGCTGGCGGGCGCTCGAGCCCGAGGACGTCGTGACGCTCGTCTACACGTCGGGCACCACCGGCGAGCCGAAGGGCGTGCAGCACACCCACCTCTCGCTGCTCCACGGCCTGCGCGGGCTGGAGGAGTTCGACCACGTGACGCCCGGGGGGCGGCTCGTGTCGTTCCTGCCCATGGCGCACATCGCCGAGCGCTGGATCAGCCACTACGCCTCGATGGTGTGGGGCCACGCGATCACCGCCTGCCCGGATCCCAAGCAGCTCGCGGCCGCCCTCGGCAGCACCCGCCCGACGCGGCTCTTCGGCGTCCCGCGCGTCTTCGAGAAGCTCGCCGCCGCGGTCGAGGGCATGGCGGCGGCCGATCCCGAGGGGCCGCTCGCCGACGCGCTGAACGCCGGCCTGGCCCGCGTGCGCGCCGAGCAGGCCGCCGGCACGACCGACGCGAAGAACCCCGACGACGGGCTCACCGAGACCCAGCGGGCGACGCTCGCCGGCGTCCGGGCGAAGCTCGGCCTCGACTGCCTGGAGTGGACGTGCGTCGCGGCCGCCCCGTCGACGAACGCCATGCACGAGACGTACCACGCGATCGGCATCCCGATGCTCCAGATCTGGGGCATGTCGGAGTGCGTCTTCTCCTGCATCACCCCGATCGACCGCATCAAGATCGGCACGGTCGGGCGCCAGGTCCCGGGCGTCGAGGTGAAGCTCGCCGAGGACGGGGAGATCCTCGTCCGGGGCAGGAACCTCATGTCCGGCTACCGCAACGAGCCGGAGAAGACGAAGGAGGCCATCGACGAGGACGGCTGGCTGTGGTCCGGCGACGTCGCGGTCCAGGAGGGCGACTTCTACCGGATCGTCGACCGCAAGAAGGAGCTCATCATCAACTCCGCGGGGAAGAACATGTCCCCGCAGAAGATCGAGATGGCGATCAAGGAGACGTGCTCGCTTATCGGGCAGGTCGCCGCGATCGGCGACGGCAAGCTCTACGTCACCGCGCTCGTGTCGCTCGACGAGGAGGCGGCCACCGCCTACGCCGAGAAGCACGGCCTCGAGCCGGACATCGCGAAGCTCTGCACCGACCCCGGCGTCTGCGCGCAGGTCGCCGCGGCCATCGCGACCGCGAACGAGAGCCTCGCGCGCGTCGAGCAGATCAAGACGCACACGATCCTCCCGACCGCCTGGCAGCCGGGCGGCGACGAGATCACCCCGACGATGAAGCTCAAGCGCCGCATCATCACCGAGAAGTACGAGGCGGAGATCGACGCGATGTACGCGTCGGCCTCCTAGACGGACTGCAGCGCGCGCACCTCGTCCGCGAGGGCGCGCGCGCCGATCCCGGAGTCCGGCGCGAAGAAGTCGAAGGCATGCGGACCGCCGAGGTGCACGTGCAGCTCGACCGGGACGCCGGCCGCCACAAGCGCCCGGGCGTACTCGAGGTCCTCCGCGAGGAAGATGTCGCCGTCCCCGACCATGACGTAGGCGGGCGGCAGCCCCGCGAGGTCGGTCGCGCGGGCGGGCGCCGCGTACGGTTCGACGTCCGGGCCGCCGGCCCCGTCGCCGAGCAGGGCGCCCCAGCCGGTCGCGTTGTCGTCGTGGCTCCACAGCACGAGGCCGGGCGTCGAGGGCGACGCCGTGCGGTTGCGGTCGTCGAGCATCGGATAGACGAGGATCTGCCGCCGGAGCGCCGGGCCGCGCCGGTCGCGCGCCAGGAGGGCGAGCGCCGCGGCGAGCCCGCCGCCGGCGCTGTCCCCGGCGACACCGAGGCGCGCGGGATCGCAGCCGTGGACGGCGGCGTTGTCCGCCGCCCAGCGCAGCGCGGCGAAGCAGTCCTCGACCGGCGCCGGGTGCGGGTGCTCCGGGGCGACGCGGTAGTCCGGTGCGAGCAGCGCGACGCCGGAGCGCGAGGCGAGCATCCGCAGCCACGGGTCGTACAGCGGGACGCTGCCCATGATCATGCCCCCGCCGTGGCAGTAGACGACGAGGCCGCCGCCGGCGCCGCCCGGCGGCAGGTAGAGCGAGAGCGGCACCTCGGCCCCGTCGGGCGCCGTGCACGCGTGGTGCGTCACGGTCACCTCCGGCGCGGCGGGGACCTGCCCGAAGTACACGGAGAGCAGGGCGGTGACGGCGGCCCGGCGCGCGGCGACGTCCCCCACCGGCGGCGGCGTCCCCCCCCGCGAGCTGTTCGAGGGCCGGCGCGAGCGCCCGCCCCACCTCGGCGTCGAGTTCCCAGGCCATGGGCCGACCTTATCCGCGATGATCCCGCCGATGCCGATGCCGTTCCGCGCCCGCCGTCCCGCCCCGCGCCTGCCCGGGATCACCCTGCCGCGGCGGCGCCCGCAGCGGGTGCTCGCCGCGCGCCGGACGCAGGTGATCGCGGCCGTCGCCTTCCTCACGACCGGCGGCGTCGCGGTCATCGAGGTCGCGCGCGTCTGGCGCCGCGGCGACGCCCCGCTGCCGACCGAGACCGACGACGTCGTCCTCGCCGCCGAGCAGGCGATCGAGCAGACCGTCGAGGTCGCGGTGGCCGGGTACCGCGGCGGGTCCACGCGCGAGCACGCCCTGCTGAACCTCCTCGCCTCCTTCTCGGCGACGTGGGGGTTCGTGCGGCTCTCGACGACGGTCATCCACCGGCGCGGCCGCTTCGGCCCCTTCCGCGACCTGCACGTCGGCGAGGACCACATCCACCACTTCGTGCCGGGGATCGCGATGGCGTTCCTCGCCGGCGCCGCGTCGATCATCTCGCGGGACGAGGGCCTGGACCCGTGGCTCGCGGTGCCCTTCGGGGCGGGCGTCGCGCTGACCCTCGACGAGTCCGCGCTGCTGCTGAAGCTCGACGACGTCTACTGGACCGAGGAGGGCGTGGTGAGCGTCCAGATCACGCTCGCGACGCTGGCCCTCCTCTCGACGCTCGTGCTCGTCCTGCGGGTGCTGCGCCGGGGCGAGGCGGAGGTGCTCGAGGCGGGCGGCGGCGGCGGCGGCGCGGCCGTCGACGGGGACCCCGTCCCGGCCGCGAGCGTCACGCCGTAGGGGTCAGGAGAGCCGCCAGCTCGCCGCGGTGATGCTGCCCCAGGGCGCGCTGTCGATGTCGTGGTCGCCCCACGCGTACGTATCCTCGTACTCGCTGCCGTCCCACACGCCGACGCCGACCCAGCCGAGGATGCGGCCGGCGGACACGTTGAGCGCACGGTGCGGGCGGCGACGCTCGTCGTGTGCCCGTCGCGACACAGCGCGCGACGACGCCGTGCGTCAGGCACCGCCCCGCGGCAGGCGCTCGTCCGCGAGCCAGCCGCGCAGCTCGACGCGGCGGATCTTGCCGCTGACGGTCTTCGGGAGCTCGTCGACGAAGTGCACCTCGCGCGGGTACTTGTACGGCGCGCTCTGCTGCTTGACGAAGTCCTGGATGTCCTTCGCGAGCTCGGGCGTCCCCTCGTGCCCCGGGGCGAGGATGCAGATCGCGACGACGAGCTGGGTGCGCTCGGGGTCGTCGCGGCCGACGACCGCGCACTCCATGACGGCGGGGTGCGCGAGCACGGCGGACTCGACCTCGAAGGGGCCGATCCGGTAGGCGGACGAGGTGATGACGTCGTCGCCCCGGCCCTCGAACCAGAAGTAGCCGTCCTCGTCGAGGGCGGCCTTGTCACCGGTGTAGTAGAAGGGGCCGCGGAAGACGCCCTCCGTCGCCCTCTCGTCGCCGTGGTAGCCGGGGAAGAGGCCGACGGGACGGACGGGCTCGTGGCGGACGACGACGTTGCCGACCTCACCCGTCTCCACCGGCTGTCCGTCGTCGTCGACGACCGTCATGTCCCAGCCGGGGACGGGGCGCCCCATCGAGCCGGGCCGGACCTCCATCGACCGGTAGTTCGCGACGACGCAGCACGTCTCGGTCTGCCCGTACCCGTCGTAGACGGTCAGGCCGCCGGTGCCGTCCTTCCAGGCGCGGATGACCTCGGGGTTCAGCGGCTCGCCGGCGCTCGTGCAGTGGCGCAGCTTCGACAGGTCGTGCTTGCCGAAGTCGCCCTGGACGAGCGTGCGGTAGAGCGTCGGCGGCGCGCAGAACGACGTGACGCCATGCCGCGCGAGGACCCCGAAGATCGTGTCCGCGTCGGGCTTGCCGAGCGCGACCTGGACGATGCACGCGAGCTCGTGGAGCTGGCCGAAGAGCCCGCCCCACGCCGCCTTCGCCCACCCGGTGTCGGTGACCGTCCAGTGCAGGTCTCCCGGGCGCAGGTCGTGCCAGAAGCGCGCGGTGACGACGTGCCCCAGGCCGTAGGCCTGCGTGTGCTGGACCATCTTCGGCGCCGAGACCGTGCCGCTCGTGAAGTACAGCAGCAGGGGGTCGTCGCGGTGGGTCGGGTCCTGCGGCGTCTCGCCGTCGCCCGCCGCCGCACAGGCGGCGCCGAAGTCCGTCCAGCCCTCGGGCGCGTGGTTGCCGGCGCCGACGCAGAAGCGCGCCGTCAGCCCGCCCCACGCGGCGTCGACCTTCGCCGCCCCGGCGACGTCGGTGACCGCCGCCACCGCCTCGGCGCGGTCGATCCGGTCGGAGATGTCCTTGGCGGTCAGGAGGTTCGGCCCCGGCATCGGTACCGCGCCGATGCGCATCGCGCCGAGCATCGCCGCGTACCACTCGGGCACGCGCGGCAGCATGATGAAGACGTGGTCGCCCTTCGTGACCCCGGCCGCGAGGAAGGCGCGCGCCGCCTCGCGGGAGGCCTGCGCGAGCTCGGCGATCGACTGCAGCGCGACGACGTCCCCGGCGCCGTCGAGCGTCAGCACCGCGGGGTCGTCAGGGGACTCGGCCGCCCACGTCTCGACGATCGCGAGGACCGGGTTGAAGCGCTCGGGGACCTCGAGCGAGAAGGACGCCCGCTCGTCGTCGTAGTCGCTCAGGCGCGGCGGCGCGTCCCGGCCGGGACGGTCGAGGGCGGCGAGGAGGTCGGCGTGCACGGTCAGGCCCCCAGGAGGAAGTCGAGGTGGGTCTGGTTGAAGACGTCCGGGCGCTCGAACTGCGGCCAGTGCGCGCAGTCGGTGAGGACCTCGAAGCGGTGGTCGGGGATGTCCTGCGAGACGCGCTCGGCGAGCTCGGTCGTCTGCCCCGGGTTGTCCTCGGTCCACAGGACGAGCGTCGGGCGCTCCAGGCGCTTCAGCACGCCGGGCGCCATGAACTCCTCGCCGTGGTCGCCGCGGAGCATCCCGACCACCCACGACATGATCATCGCGACCGAGTCGAGCATCCCCGGCTGGGAGTAGACGCGCATGCGGACCTCGACCATCTCGTCGGTCATCCGCGAGGGGTCGGCGACGAGCCAGTTCATCCGGTGGCGCGTGCCCTCGCGCGTGACGCCGTTGTCGCGGAGCGCGAGCGTGCGCTGCTCGAGGTCGTCGAGCTGCGCCTGCCCGGCGGCGTCCGGCCGGGCGAGCGTCCCCGTGTTCATGACGACCTTGTCGAAGCGCTCCGGGTGCGCGATGCCGCACCACGCGGCGACCATCCCGCCGAGCGACTCGCCGGAGACGTGCGCGCGCTCGATGCCCAGCGCGTCGAGCAGGCCGACGATGTGCGCCGCGTGGTCGGCGACGGTCGGCGCCGTGGCCGGCCGGTCGGTGAACCCGTGCCCCGGCAGGTCGAGCGCGAGGACGCGGAAGTGCTCCGACAGCGGGCCCATGTTGCGGCAGTACGTCTCGGCGTGGCCGCCGGTCCCGTGAATGAGGACGAGGGCCGGCAGCTCCGGCGAGCCGGCCTCGATGACGCGGGTGCGCACGCCGCCCACGTCGTAGAAGCGCTCGCCGGCGCCCGAGCCGAGCAGGTCGAGCCAGATCGAGGTCGTCGTGTCGGAGGCGGTGGGGGTGCTCATCGGGTGGTCCTTCCGGGGTGTCAGGTGACGCCGTGACGGCGGCAGAGGTAGTGCCAGAGGCGGGCGAGCTGGGCGGCGGCCGGGCCCTCGGCGGCCGCGAAGGGGGCGGCGGCCTCGGGGCCGAAGGGCTGCGGGGTGCCGGCGGCGGAGGCGGCGAGCGCGGCGGCGGCGTTGCGCTCGAGCAGCCACGCGCGGGTGACCGCCTCGCGGACGGTCCGGCCGGCGGTCGCGGCGCCGAAGCCGCGCAGGAGGACGGCGGGCGCGCCGGCCGCGGCCGCCGCCAGCGCCGCGCCCTGGGCGGCGGTCGTCACCGTCGTCTCCGTGTCGAAGACCGGGACCTCGTGGCCGCAGAAGAGGCCCATGCCGAGCACGCCGGGCAGCGGCCGGTTCAGCGTCCCCCAGGCGAGGACGGCGGGGCCGTGGAAGCGGGCGACGCTGTGTCGGCCCCCACCCGCCGGGGCCGCCAGGAGCCCGAGGTGGATCGGCAGCTCCCCCGCGCGCAGGGCGGCGTCGCCCTCGACGACCGTCCCCTCGGCGTCGACGCGGATGACGTCGGCGGCGGTCCGCACGAGTCCGGGCCCGAGGTTGCCGGAGACGAGCAGCGTGCCGTCGTCCAGCCGCGCGCTGAGGTGGCCGAAGGCGCTCGTCAGCCCTTCGCCGTCGAGGATCGCGCAGCCGGCGAGCAGGTCGCGCAGGGCGGCCTCGCGCTCCATCAGAAGACCATCGAGATCGAGCCGTTCGGGCTCAGGCGCTCGAGGTCGAGCTCGGCGCGGCGACCCTTGATGCGCAGCCCGTCGGGCGTGCGGACGAGGACGTGCTCGTAGCGGCCGACGAACTGGTCCTGCTGCTGGTGGCGGAAGCGGTGCACGACGATCGTGCAGGTGACGGTCATGCCGTCCTCGTCGTGCTCGAGGACGCGGACGTTCGTGATGAGCCGGCGCGTGCGCGAGGAGGGGAACTCGCGGTGGGCGTGGCGGCTCTTGAGCCGGTTCACCCGCCAGTAGAGCCGCTCGTGATCGTCGTCGACGAGCGTCAGGTCCCGCGACGGGTCGCCGTGCGGCCGGTCGGTCGAGGGGACGATGTAGCGGCAGTCCTCGGTGAAGAGGGCGAGCCACTCGTCCATCCTCCAGGCGTCGAGGAGGGCGGCTTCGTCGATGAGGAACTCCTCGGCCTCGAGCCGCAGGAGCATGCGCTCGGTGAGGGCGTGCGTGGTGCTCATGACATGCTGCTCCCGCCGTTGACGCTGATGATCTGACCGGTGACGAACGAGGCCTCCGGCGAGGCGAGGAAGCGCACGACCGCGGCGACCTCCTCGACGGTGCCGGCGCGGCCGGTGGGGATGAGCGCGACGGCCTCGTCGATCATCGCGTTCCACTCCTCCGGGAACCCGGACGGGTCGGCGAGCATCTCCTGCACCGCGTCGGTCGCGATGATCGAGGGCGCGACGCAGTTGACCGTGATGCCGCGCGGGGCGAACTCACGGGCGAGGCCGGTCGTGAGGCCGTGCACGCCGCCCTTCGCCGCGTTGTACATCGCGTGGAGGGAGAGGCCGTTGCGGACGGACTCGGCACCGATGTTCACGATCCGTCCGCCGGGAGCCGGCAGGTGCGGGATCGCCGCCTGCGTGCAGTGGATCGTCGTCAGGAGGTTGCCGCCGATCGTCTTCGCGATCGACTCCTCGTCGTGGTCGACGAACGCGCGCAGCACCCCGCCGCCGGCGTTGTTCACGAGGGCGTCGAGGCGGCCGTGGCGGTCGAGCGTCGCCTGCACCGCGCCGGCCGCGCCTGCGGACGTCGAGAGGTCGCCCGTCACGTCGGCGTCGCCCCCGAGGTCGGCGACGACGACGCTCCAGCCGTCCTCCTTCAGCGCCGCGACGATCGCGGCGCCGATGCCGCCGGTCCCGCCGCCGCCGGTGACGAGGGCTACGCGAGGCTCGGTCATGCCGACGTCGGCTGCGGGGTCTGCCAGCCGGGCGGGGCGTGCTCGACGTTCTCGGGCGGCGGCGCGTCGCCCCAGTCGTCGACCTGCACCCCGGACATCTGGGCCGCCCACTGGCGCCACCACGTGCGCATCTGCAGCTCGTCGTCCATCTGGGCCTCGCGGAGCATCCCGCGGGAGATGTCGTTGTACTGGTCGCCGCCGGCGTTGAACCCCATCTGGCAGGACTCGAGCGCCTCGACGTCGTCGGGGGTCGCGAAGCCGCCCGGCCCGAGGAACTCGAGGAAGTTCTGCAGCCGCGTCTCGAGGCGGCCTGACTCCTCCTCGACCGGCGCCACGGCCCACGCGTCGATCTCCATCATGTCCGGCGCGATCGGGTTGATCGTCCGGATCGTCGCGGCCATGATGTCGTTGATCACGAGGTTCGGGTAGATGATCATGTTGCGGTTCCACTCGGAGATCCGCTCGGCCCGGTCGGTGCCCAGCCGCTCCTGGAGGTCGCGCTTCGTCGCCTCGATCTCGGCCTTCGCCGCCTCCCCCATCTGCGGCGCCCAGCGCGCGACCGGCCGTCCCCAGGGCGACCAGTACTCGATGACCGCGTGCCCGTTGCCGAGCGAGTAGCCGCGACCGTGGAGCTTCTTGCCGCCCGCGCCCAGGCCGCCGGCGCCGATGACGTAGTCGAAGTACGTCTGGTGGGTCGGCATGCCGTGGTAGCCGTCGACGGAGTTCTCGACGAGGAGCTTCCAGTTCGCCCGCATCGAGTACCGGTGCGACCCGTCGATGACGCGCAGCTCCTGCGACGGCGACTGGTCGATGATGAGGTCGATGTACTCCTTCGCGCCCGCGAGCCAGTCGCCGAGCGACATGATGTCCGGCTTGAAGGACATGAACCACAGGCCGCGGTACTCCTCCAGCCGCGGCACCGGGGTGAGCGAGCGGTCGGCCTTGTCGAAGCAGCCGTCCGCGTACGCCTCCTTGCCGGGGATGCCGACGAGCGCGCCCTGGGTGTCGAACGTCCACGCGTGGTAGAAGCACTGGAAGGCCTTCGCCGTCCCCGCGTCCTGCCGGCAGACGATCGCGCCGCGGTGCGGGCACGCGTTGTGGAAGGCCCGCACCTCGCCGTCCCGCGAGCGCACGAAGATGATCGAGCGGCCGCCGACGCTGCGGCGCACGTAGTCGCCCTCGCCGGCGATCTCCGAGGTGTGGCCGAGGTAGAGCCACGACTGCTCGAAGACCTTGCGCATCTCGCGCTGGAGGACGAGCGGATCGGTCATCGACGCGCGGTCGACCCGGAAGACGCCGCGCTCCTTGTCGTCGACGATGAACGACCGCACCCGCTCCCGGTCTGAGGCGCCGGGCCCGCTGCCGTTGCCTCCTGACATCACGCGACCTTCTCGGGCTCGCCGAGCCTCGTCCCCTCGCGGAAGGAGTCCGGGAGCGGGGTGCCCCACATCGAGTTGCCGAGGTGGCCGATCTCCGGGCCCCACTCGATCGCCTTCCAGTCCGGGTCGAAGATGAGCATGCCGCCGGTCCAGATCTCGACGCGGTTGCCCGAGGGCTCGCGGAAGTAGAGGAACGTCGCGCCGGAGGTGCCGTGCTTGCCCGGGCCCCACTCGAGCTCGAAGCCGTGGTCCACGAGGATCGACGCCGCCTTGGTCACCTCGTCCACCGTATCCGCGTAGTACGCGATGTGATGCAGCAGGCCGCCGGTCTGCGCCGCGTTGCGGGTGACGGCGGTCTCGTGGCTGACGTTGTTGCACGAGAGCCACGAGCCCCAGCGCACGCCCTCGGTGTCCTTGACGAAGTAGTTGTGGCGGATGCCGAGGACCTCGGTGAGGAACTCCTGCTCGGCGACGACGTCGTCCGCGATGAACGTCACGTGGTCGAAGCGGCGCGGCGCGGCGCCGGTGAGCGGGATGCGGCTCGGGTGGCTCGCCATGCGGGAGACCTGGTCGCCCTCGGCCTGGAAGTACTCGACCTCCCAGTACAGCTCGAAGGGCAGGCCGCCCGGCGTCGTGAAGCGGTAGGAGTCGCCGTGGCCGTCGTTGCCCGCGCCGGCGCGCTCCTCGACGGTGATGCCCCTGCCCTCGAGCCGGGTGCGGATCTCGTCGGCGTCGGCCTTCGCGGGGACGCGCCAGCCGAGGTGCGCGAGGCCCGACTCGGGACCCTCGGTGAGCTGCAGCGTGTGGTGGTCCCAGTCCTGCCAGGCCCGGAGGAACACGGTGCCCTCGCGCTCCTCGCTGACCTGCAGCCCGATGATGTCGGTGAAGAACGCCCGGGAGGCGGCAAGGTCGGTCACGACGAGTTCGGCGTGGCCCAGATGGGTGATCGGCATGACGAGATTCCTCCAGGACGGGTAACGATCGTTAGGTCTATCGGTGCCTCGCGGCCCGGCGCAATGGACGTCCGTCTATCTAGGACAATACCGCGGCGGCCTCGGGGAGGACCGCGGCACGGAGCTGGCGGCTGACGCCCTCCGCGGCGCCGACGATCGTCGCGCGGTAGGCGTGCTCCTGCTGCCCGAAGCGGGCGGTCGGCGCCGAGATCGACATCGCGGCGACGACGTGCCCGTCGGCGTCGACGATCGGGGCGGCGACGCACGAGAGGCCGCGCTGGACCTCCTCGCGGTCGAAGGCGACGCCGTCGCGGCGGATGCGGTGCAGCTCGGCGTACAGGGCCTCGCGGTCGCAGATCGTGGCGACGGTGAGCTGCGGCATGCCGTGCTGGTCGAGGACGGCGTCGATCTCGGCCGGCTCCAGGTGGGCCAGGAGAAGCTTGCCGACCCCGCTGCAGTGGGCCGGAAGCGTGGCGCCCACGGCGGAGACGGGGACGGCGGCGGCCCGCGCGCCGGGCACGCGGTCGACGTAGACGACGCGCCCGCTGTCGAGGGCGGCGACGTGGATCATCTCGCCGCAGTGGCGGGCGAGCCGCAGCGCCATCGCCCGGGCGAGCGGACGGAACGGGGCGTTGCCGGTGACGAGGCGCTCGAGCGACAGCGCCCGCCAGCCGATGGCGTAGCGACCGCCGTGACCGCGGCGCAGGAGGCCGATCTCGGCCATCGAGGTGAGCAGCAGGTGCGCCTTCGACTTGCTCATCGCGAGCTTCGCGGCGACCTCGGTCGGCCCGAGCTCGGGCTGATCGAGGTCGTAGAGGTCGAGGATCCGGCCGACGTTCTTCACCGTGAGCAGCATCGTCCCGTCCAAACTATCAGGACAGCGCTTGCGGGCGGAACGGGCAGCTGGTCGGGTGCAGGCGTGCCCTCTCCCCCGTCCTCGCTCGACCTCTCCCGGGCCGGTGCCGTCGCGACCGCGCTGCTCGACGCGTTCGAGACCGGCCGCCCGCTGGACCCGATCTCGGCCACGCACGCCGACCTCACGGTGGACGACGCCTACGCGATCCAGCGGGCGCTCATCGCCGGTCACGCGGCGGCGGGCCGGACCGTCACCGGCCGCAAGATCGGCCTGACGAGCGCGGGCATCCAGCAGCAGCTCGGCGTCGACCAGCCGGACTTCGGCGTCCTCTTCGACACGCACACCTTCGGCGACGGCGCGACCGTCTCGCTCGCCGCGCTCCACACGATCACCCCGCGCATCGAGGGCGAGGTCGGCTTCCTCCTGTCGCGGCCGCTGGCCGGAGGGGTGGGTGGGGACGCGATCACCGCGCAGGACGTGCGCGACGCGACCGCCGGGGTCATGCCGGTCTTCGAGCTCATCGACTCGCGCATCCGCGACTGGCGGATCACGCTCGTCGACACGGTCGCCGACAACGCCTCCTGCCTCGGCGCGGTGATCGCCGATCACGTCACGCTCCCGGACGCCGGCCCGCTGCCGCAGACGAAGATGACCCTCGCCCGCGACGGCGAGGTCGTCATGGCCGGCGAGGGCAGCGCGGTGCTCGGTGACCCGGCCGAGGCCGTCGCCTGGCTCGCGAACGAGCTCGGCCGCCGCGGCGACGAGCTGCCCGCCGGCGTCCCGATCCTCTCGGGCTCCCTCACCCCGGCCATCGACGCGACCCCCGGCGTGTACGTCGCCGACTTCGGGCCGCTGCTCGGCACCGTCACCGTCACGATCGAGGCCTGAGCGGATGAGCACCCCCGTGAAGGTCGCGATCCTCGGCACCGGCAACATCGGCACCGACCTGCTCATGAAGCTGCGGGCGGTCGACGAGATCGAGGTGGCGCTGTTCGCCGGGATCGACCCGGCCTCCGCGGGGCTCGCCCGCGCGGCGCAGCTCGGCGTGCCGGTCTCCCACGCGGGCCTGGAGGCGATCCTCGCCGACGACGAGGTCCGGATCGTCTTCGACGCGACCTCCGCGTACGCGCACCGCGAGGCGGCGCCGCGCCTGCAGGCGGCGGGCAAGGTCGCCGTCGACCTCACCCCCGCCGCGGTCGGGCCGCTCGTCGTCCCGGCCGTGAACCTCGAGGAGCACGCGGCCGCGCCGAACGTCAACCTCATCACCTGCGGCGGGCAGGCGACGATCCCGATCGTCGCGGCGATCAACGACGCCGCGCCGCTCGCCTACGCGGAGATGGTCTCGACGATCGCGTCGCTCTCGGCCGGGCCGGGGACGCGGAAGAACATCGACGAGTTCACCTTCACGACCGCCCGCGCCATCGAGCGCGTCGGCGGCGCGCAGGAGGGCAAGGCGATCATGGTCCTCAACCCGGCCGACCCGCCGATCCTCATGCGCAACACGCTGTACGCGGTGCCCGCGGCCGGCACCCTCGACGAGGCCGCGGTGCGCGCCTCGATCGACGCCCGCGTCGCCGAGGTCGCCGCCTACGTCCCCGGCTACCGCTGCAAGTCCGTCGTCGTCGACGAGCAGGACACGCGCTGGGGCCGCGTCCCGGTCGTCATCGCCCTGCTCGAGGTCGAGGGCGCCGGCGACTTCCTCCCGGCCTACGCGGGCAACCTGGACATCATGACCGCCGCCGCGTGCCGGATCGGGCGGCGCATCGCGGCGGAGCTCTCCCCTGCGGCTCCCTCCCCCACCACCGAGGTTCCCGCGTGAGCCCGAAACCGAAGGCCCCGCTCGTCTGCGACACGACCCTGCGCGACGGGTCGCACCCGATGCGCCACACGTACACGGCCGAGCAGGTCGAGGCCGTCGTGCGCGCGCTCGACCGCGCCGGCGTGGAGATGATCGAGGTCGCGCACGGTGACGGGCTCGGCGGCTCCTCGCTGCAGTACGGCATGAGCGCCGTCGACGAGCTGGACCTCATCGCCCGCGCCGCCGAGACCGCCGAGCGCGCGCGGATCGCCGTCCTGCTCATCCCCGGCATCGGGACGCGCGTGACGCTGAAGGCCGCGGCCGAGCGCGGCGCGAGGGCCGTCCGCATCGCCACGCACTGCACCGAGGCCGACGTCTCCGAGCAGCACTTCGCCGCGGCGAAGGCGCTCGGCATGGAGGCGATCGGCTTCCTCATGATGAGCCACATGCTCGAGCCGGCCGCGCTGGCCGAGCAGGCGGGCCTGATGGCGGGCTTCGGCGCGGACGCGATCTACATCGTCGACTCGGCCGGGGCCCTCGTCCCCGCGGGCGCCCGCGAACGGGTCGCCGCGCTGCGCGACGTCACCGGCGACGTCGGCTTCCACGCCCACAACAACCTCGGCCTGGCCATCGGCAACACGGTCGCCGCGATCGAGGCGGGCGCCGCCCGGGTCGACGGCTGCCTGCGCGGGCTCGGCGCCGGGGCGGGCAACGCCGCGACCGAGCTGCTCGCCGCGACGCTCGACCGCATGGGCTACGACACGCCGCTCGACACGTTCGCGCTGAGCGACGCGGCCGAGCACGTCGTCCTGCCGTTCATGCCCTTCCAGCCGTTCCCCGATCGCGAGTCGCTCGCCATCGGCTACGCCGGGGTCTACTCGACCTTCCTCCTGCACGCCAAGCGCCACGGTGAGCGCCTCGGCCTCGACCCCCGCGACATCCTCGTCGAGCTCGGCAACCGCAAGGCGGTCGCCGGCCAGGAGGACTGGATCGTCGACGTCGCCGAGGACCTCGCCCGGGCGGCGGCGGCCACGGGCGCGCCGTCGGCCTGAGCGCGTCCGCCCGCCAAGCCGCCGACTGACAGCTGACGCAGACCCCTCCGGCGTGAGCTGTCAGTCGGCGCCGGGGCCCGGCGCGTCCGGCCCGGTGTCGCTCACCGGGCGCGGGGCAGGTCGCCGACGGCCTCGCGCACGCCGCGCAGCGCCTGGGTGAGCGTGGCGAGCGTCGCCTCGTCGACGTCGCCGACGCCGAACCCGACGGCGGCGGCCGCGGCCGTCGCCTCGCGCACGATCGCGCGCCCCGGCGGGAGCAGCACGGCGAGCGAGGCGCGGCGGTCGGTCGGGTGCGGCTCGCGCCTCACCCAGCCCTGCTTCTCGGCGTGGTCGAGGAGGTTCGTCACCGTCGTCTGGTGGACGAGGAGGTAGCGGCTCAGGTAGCTCGGGGGCCGCGCGCCGCCCTTCGACAGCGCGAGCGTCAGCAGCGCGAGGTACGACGTGCGCCCGATGCCGACCGGGCGCAGCGCCCGGTCGAGCTCCGCGACGATGACCGCGTGGGCCCGCATGACCGCGGCGACGGCGGCGAAGCGCCCCGCCTCGGGCAGGTCCTGCGCCGCCCAGCGCTCGCGCACCCACTCGACGGCATCGGGTTCGGGCTCGCGCGCGGTCGCCACGGGACGGAGTCTGTCAGCGCGCCCGGCGGGCCGCGGGGCTCTGGCTCGCGTCGTCGTCGCGGCTCGGCAGCGCGACGGTCGCCTTGCCGGGCATGCAGTCCTCGCCGCGCTGGTTCACCGCGCGCGTCTCGATGTCCACGACGTGCTCGCCGTCCTCGTCGACCCGGATCCCCGTCACGGTGCCACTGAGCTCGACGACGTCGGAGAGGAAGACGAAGCGCCGGTAGCGCGACTCGCACGCCTTGATGAAGCCCGCGTCCCCGCACCAGTGCGAGAGGTGGTGGATCTGCCAGGCCTGACGCTGGAAGCCGACGTCGTACGGGTACCCGACGCCCATCGCCCGGGCCGCGTGCTTGTTGTAGTGGACGGAGTAGATCGGCTCCTGCGCGCTCGTCTCGGGGTCGCGGAAGGACCACGCCGGGTGCTTGGCGTAGGAGTGCAGCGCGACGGCGTGCGCGCTGAGGCGCGGGATCGGCGTGCCGCCGCCGACGACGAACGCGATCTCGTCCGTGAGGCCGATCGGCCCCTTCGTGAGCGTGTCGACGTGGTCACCGACCTTCACGTCCTCGACGTAGCGGGGCGTCGCGCCGCGCGGCGCCTCGGCGAGCACCTGCGCCTCGATCCGCTCGAGGTCCGCCGCGTCCCACGGGTGCGGCAGCTTCGGCCCGGAGCCCTGCTCGGACTTGTCCTTCGTCTTCTCCTTCGCGGCGGACCGCTCGAAGTTCACGACCTCCCAGTGGATCTGGGCGAGCTCCTCGCCGTGCTGGTTCGCGTACCGGTTCGTGAAGAGATCGGTGACCATGTTCCCAGCGAAGTTCGAGGGTCGCGGGCCCGTGAAGCCGTCGTACGTGCACGTCGCGTTCACCGTGTCGCCGACGTACACCGGCTTGCGGAACGTCACGCGCGTGAGGTTGTGGAACGAGCCGAGGCCCGGCCACCCGAACTGGATGCCGGAGAAGCAGCCGATGAAGAAGCTCGGCGGGGCGACGCGCGCGCCGTAGGGCGAGGACTCCGCGTACTCGGCGTCGGTCCACAGCGGGTTGATGTCCCCGATGCCCGCCGCGAACTTCGCGACGGCGATCCGGGTCGCCTCCTCGTTGTTCGTCGAGTGCTCGATGCGCAGCTGCGTGCCGGCGCGCTTGCTCATCGACGCGATGAGCTCATCGGTCAGCAGCGCCTCGGGCATCTCCCCGGCGCGGCGGGTCGTCGTCTCGGTCATGCCCCGATATTACTCTACTGTCCAACCAATGAGGTGTAGACTTTTCCGTATGGTCAGCACCTTCGTCTGGGGCGACACGGTCGCGCGCTCCGAAACCGGCGGAATCCCGTTCCTCCTCTACGAGCCCCGCCGCACCCGCCTGCCGCAGCTGCTCGAGGACGGCGCGCGCTGGGGCGACCGTCCCCACCTCGTCCAGGGCGACCGCACGCTGACCTTCGACGACACCCTCGCGGTCGTCGACGCCGTCGGCGCGCACCTGCGCGACCTCGGCGTCGCCCCCGGCGACCGCGTCCTCATCCTCGCCGTCAACTCCCCGGAGTGGGTCGTCTCGCTGTGGGCGAGCCTCGCGATCGGCGCGATCGCCGCCCCCGGCAACGGGTGGTGGAGCGAGGAGGAGGTCGAGCACGCGATCGCCCTCACCGAGCCGGCCCTCGTCATCGGGGACGCCAAGCGCCTGGCCAAGGTCCCGGCCGGCACGGCGACGATCGACGTCGACGACCTGCGCCCGATGGTCGATGCAGCCATCGCCGCGGCCCGCGCGGGCACGCCGCCCCCGCCGGTCGACCGCGTCTCGGACGGGGACGAGAACGACCCCGGCCTCATCGTCTTCACCGCCGGCACGACCGGCCTGCCGAAGGGCGCGACCCTCGCGCACCGCTCGTGGATCGCGACGATGCACCAGTCGCTTGCCGTGTCGCGCCGCCTCCCCCACATGCTGAAGCCCGACGACCGCGGCTTCGTCTCCCTCCTCACCGGGCCCCTCTTCCACATCGGCGGCCTGCAGGCCCTGGGCCTCGCGCTCATCGGCGGCGGGACGCTCGTCTTCCTCGAGGGGAAGTTCGACCCCGCCCAGGTCCTCGAGGTCATCGAGAGGCACCGCGTGGAGGTCTGGGGCGCGATCCCGACGATGACGATCCGGGTCCTCGAGCACCCGTCGCTGAAGGACCGCGACGTCAGCTCGATGCGCTCGATCCCGCTCGGGGGCGCCCCGGTCTCCCCCGAGCTGCTCGAGCGCCTGCAGGCCGCGTTCCCGAACACCGCGCAGCGGGTGAACAACGTCTACGGCATGACCGAGACGAGCGGCACCCTTGCCCGCGCGAGCACGCGGACGATCACCGAGTTCCCCGGGACGACCGGCTACCCCCTGCCCGCCGTCGACCTCGTCATCTCAAGCCCCGACGAGGACGGCGTCGGCGAGATCCTCGCGCGCACCCCCGGCCAGATGCTCGGCTACTGGCGGGACGAGGAGGCGACCGCCGCGACGATCGACGCCGACGGCTTCGTCCACTCGGGCGACCTCGGGAAGCTCGTCGACGGCCGCCTCTACGTCACCGGGCGCTCGAAGGACGTCGTCATCCGCGGCGGCGAGAACATCGCCGCGCCGCACGTCGAGGCGACGCTCCACCAGCATCCGGACGTCGCGGACGTCGCCGTCGTCGGCCTCCCCCATCCCGACCTCGGCGAGGAGGTCGCGGCGGCCGTGAAGCTCCGCCCGGGGGCGACGGCGGGTGTGCCCGAGCTCGACGCCTACGCCCGCGAGCGGATCGCCGCCTTCGCGGTGCCGAGCCGCTGGTGGCTGACCGAGGACGACCTCCCGATGACCGACGCCGGCAAGGCCGACAAGAAGCGCCTGCGGGTCGTGTTCCCGGCGGCGACCGAGGCCACGCCCGGCGGCTGACGATGGTCCGCGACGCGGCAACGGCGGCCGCCGAGCGCGACCGCCTCGCGAAGGACGTCCGCGCCGGCGACGCCCACGACGCCGCCGCGCTCGCCGCCCGGCTGCGGGAGCTCGACCGGCTCACCGCCGAGCTCCGCGGGGCGAGCGAGGCGTCCCATGACGGTGGACGCCGCACCCGCGCGCTCATCGCGATCAACGGCGCGATCGGCCGGCTGCGCGAGCTCGACGGCACCGCCGCCCTCATCGAGCAGGTCCCGGCCGAGCTGTGCCGCTGCTGCGGGTTCACGCGCGCGATGATCTCGCGGGTGGAGGGCTCCCGCTGGATCCCGGAGGTGCTGCACCTCGCCGAGGCGGCACCGGAGAACGACGCCTTCACGAGCTTCATCGGGGACCTCGAGATCCCGCTCGAGCACATGCTCGTCGAGACCGAGCTCGTGCGCCGTCGCATCCCGGTCCTCGTCCTGGATCCCGCCGCCCGCAACGCCGGCACCTTCCGCAACCTCGTCGACGTCGCCGGGACGACGTCCTACGTCGCCGCGCCGATCATGCCGACGCGCCGGGTCATCGGCTTCCTCCACGCCGACCGCGCCGGCCAGGGGAGCGAGGTCGACGCCGTCGACCGCGACACGCTGTGGGCGTTCGCCGAGCACTTCGGCCTCCTCTTCGAGCGCGCGGTCATCGTCGAGCGGCTCGAGCGCCAGCGGGCGGAGATCCACGCGACGCTCATGGCCGCGGCGGACGCGGTGAACGCGCTCGCGGAGGAGGAGCTCGGGCTCGCGCACCACGAGCGGCCGCCCGAGCACGCGCTCGCCGCGCGGCCGGGGGCGCGCGTCTCGCCGCTCGCGACGCTCCTGTCGGCGCGCGAGCGCGAGGTCCTCGAGCTCGTCGCCTCGGGCGCGACGAACGTCGAGATCGCCGCGCAGCTCGTCATCGCCCCCGGCACCGTGAAGTCGCACGTCAAGCGCATCATGCGCAAGCTGCGGGTGAGCAACCGCGCCGAGGCGGTCGCCCGCTATCTGCAGCTCACGCGACGCTGAGCAGACGGCCGGAACAAGCCCTCTGGGCGCAGATCCGGCTAGGTGGGGATGCCCGCCGGGAAGAGGCCGCGCTCCTCGGCCTCCGCGGCGTGGAACCACGGCTGGGCGCTGTCGGTGTAGACCTCGAGCTCGGGCGTGATGACGCTCGTGTCGTCGAGGGTGCCGGCCTTGATGAACGCCATGTCGCCCGCCTCCTCGAGGACGGAGATGAGCGGCGAGCCGCACCGGTTGCAGAACATCCGCTCGCGCTTCATGTCCATCGCGCCGCCGACCGTCTCGTACGTCGTGAGCGAGTCGCCGCCGATCGTCAGCGCGTCGCGGTCCACGGCGACGTTCAGGGAGAACGGCGCGCCGCTCTGCCGCTGGCAGTCGGTGCAGTGGCAGATCGCGACCATGATCGGATCGGAGTCGGTGCTGTACGTGACAGCGCCGCAGAGGCAGTGACCGGAGAGTGACATGGGACCATCCTCTCCTCCGGCCCCCGGGGCGCGAATCCTCCCACGGGATGACGGTCACCCCTCTTAGTGAGGAGGGCTCAGGCCTTCGGCTCGCGGAGGCCCATCGCGCGGCCGATGACCTCCTTCATGATCTCGGTCGTGCCGCCGTAGATCCGCGAGATGCGGGCGTCGGCGTAGTCGCGCGCGACCGGGTACTCGAGCATGTAGCCGTACCCGCCGTGGAGCTGGAGGCACTGGTCGACGACGCGGCCCTGCATCTCCGAGCACCAGTACTTCGCCATCGCGGCCTCGTCGACGCCGAGGCGTCCTTCGACATGCGCCTGCACGCAGCGGTCGACGAACGCCTGCGCGACCTCGACCTCCGTCCGGCACCCCGCCATGACGAAGCGCGAGTTCTGGAACGTGCCGATCGGGCGGCCGAACGCGTGTCGGTCCTTCACGTACGCGAGCGTCCGCTGCAGCGTCCCCTTGGCCGAGGCGACCGAGCCGATCGCGATCGACAGACGCTCCTGCGCGAGGTTGTGGGTCAGCTGGTGGAAGGCGCTGCCCTCGGCGCCGAGGAGGTTCTCGTGCGGGACGAGGGCGTCGTCGAAGAAGAGCTCGGCGGTGTCCTGCGCGTGCTGGCCGAGCTTCTCGAGGTTGCGCCCGCGCGTGAAGCCGGGGGTGCCGTCCTCGACGATGAGGAGGCTCAGCTCGCCGCGGCCGCCGGTGCGCACGGCGGTGATGATGAGCTCGGCGTTGAGCCCGTTCGTGATGAACGTCTTGGAGCCGTTCACGACGTAGCCGTCGTCGGTCCGGACCGCGGTCGTGCCGATGGCCTGGAGGTCGGACCCCGTCTGCGGCTCGCTCATCGCGATGCCGAGGACGAGCTCGCCGGAGACGATCCCGGGCAACCAGCGCGCCTGCTGCTCGGCGCTCGTCAGCTCGAGGAAGTACGGCAGCGCGACGTCGTTCTGCATCGTCACCGAGAGCGCGAACGCCTGCAGCCCGCGGACGCAGCACTCCTCGTTGACGATCGCGTTGAAGCGGAAGTCGCCGATGCCCGGGCCGCCGTGCTCCTCCGGCACGGCGAAGGCGAGGAACCCGAGCTCGCCGACGCGGCGCAGGACCTCGCGCGGGATACGGCCCTCGGCCTCCCAGGCCTCGTAGTGCGGCACGACCTCGGCGTCGAGGAAGCGGCCGAAGCTCTCGCGGAGGTCTTCGTGCTCGGGCTCGTAGAGGTCTCGCTGCATCGTCGGGCCGGGGGCGGACGTCGGAGTGCTCATCGTCAGCGGGACGCTAGGCGGGCGCCCGGGACGGCTCGACCTCCCATGCGGAGCACCGGGTCCCCCATCCGGAGGGCAACGGCCCCCCGCGAGGGCGTGGGGACCGCCGCGGCGATCCGCGAAGATCGGGCGATGGCCACCACCGAGCAGCCCGCGGGCGCGTCCGCCGCCCCGCCGCGCACCCAGGATCGCACCTGGCACGACGTCTTCCTCCCCGAGGACGTCCGGCACGTCCGCCGGATGGCGCGCGACGCGGTCGCCACCCACCTCGCCCCCGTCGCCCGCGAGATCGGCTCGCAGATCGAGTCGCGCGACGCCTTCCCGTGGAGCGCGTTCCGCGGGCTCGCGTCCGAGGGCTGCTTCGCGGTCCCGTTCCCGGAGCCCTACGGCGCGGGCCTCGACCACCCGATGCTCGCGACGTGCATCGTCACCGAGGAGATCGCCTACGAGTCCTCGTCGCTCGCCGGCGTCTACGACGGGCAGTGCATCCTCAACGCCCGCTGCCTCTCCTTCGCCCAGGACCACGTGCGCGCGAAGGTCCTCCCCGGCCTCATCTCCGGCGAGCTCGCGTTCTCCTTCGCGACGACCGAGCCCGACGCCTCCTCCGACCTCACGCCGTCCGCGCTGAAGACCATCGCGACGCGGACCGAGGACGGCTTCGTCGTCAACGGCCGCAAGCGGTGGATCACGAACTCGATCGTCGCCGACTGGCTCTGCATCCTCTGCCGCGACGGCGAGAACGAGGCGTGCACGATGCTGCTCGTCGACATGAAGAGCCCCGGCGTCACCGTCGGCGAGCCGGACCTGAAGATGGGCCACCGCGGGCAGATCACCGCGGACATCGTGCTCGAGGACGTCCACGTCCCCGCCGACCACGCGCTCGGCGCCGCGGGCAAGGGCCTCGCGACGGCGCTCGCGTCGCTCGCCGCCGGCCGGGTCGGCATCGCCGCCGCCGGGGTCGGCGTCGCGCAGGCGGCCCTCGACCTCGCCGTCGAGCGCACCCGCACCCGCGAGCTCTTCGGCAAGAAGATCGGCGAGATGCAGCACTGGCAGTACCGCCTCGCCGAGCACGCCACGCAGCTCGAGGCCGCCCGCTCGATGTACTACAAGGCCGCCGTCCGCCTCGACCGGGGCGACCGCGCGGGCGAGCCCGAGGCGTCGATGGCGAAGTCCTTCGCGACCCGCCTGGCGAACGACGTCGCGCGCGACGCGATCCAGGTCCACGGCGGCTACGGCTTCGCCCGGAGGATCGCGGCGACGGGCGAGGAGTTCCGCCTGGAGGAGATCTACCGCGACGCGAAGATCCTCGAGATCTTCGAGGGCGCGAACGAGGTCCTGCAGTGGGTCATCGCCCGCCACCTCATCGGGAGGGACGTCACCGGCTGATACGGCCCCGCACCACCACCGCGGGTGGCTGCCTTATGCCCGGCCGCCGACGCACGCGTTCACAGGATGGTTCAAAGTCCGCCCATGGGAAGGATCGAGAACTGGCGTGCCCGCGGCCCGGCGATCAGCGACGCCGAGCTCCGTGAGCGCCTCGCGGACGTCCTGGTCAGCGCCGGGAGGCTCCTTCCGCCCGAGGGTGGGCCGGCCGCCGTCCCCCGCGGCGTCGACGAGAGCCTGAGCCAGCTCGACGGCCTCATCGAGCTCGCGACCGAGATGCCGCGGACGGACCCCGAGCGCGGCGACCTGCTCGCCGCGCTGCATCAGGTCCACGGCGACCTGCGCGAGTACCGCCTGCGCCGCCGCTACGACGCGCTCGGCCGCATGCAGAAGACGCTCGCTCGCCTGCGCGGGATCTCCTCGACCGAGGAGATGGTGGAGCGCGCCCCGGGCGAGATCGCGCGTGGCCTCGGCTTCGACCGCGTCATCCTCTCGCGCGTCGAGGACTCCCTGTGGATCCCGGTGAAGATCCACGTCGAGGGCGACGACGGCTGGGCCGAGGAGATCCTCAAGGCGGCGAGCTTCGCGCCGCAGCCGCTCGACCACATGATCCTCGAGTCCGAGATGGCCCGCCGCCGCGCGCCGATGCTCGTCTTCGACGTCCAGGAGTCGCGGCAGGTGCACCGGCCGATCGCGGAGGTCTCCGACTCCCGCTCGTACGTCGCCGCGCCGATCATGCCCGAGGGCAACGTCATCGGGTTCTTCCACGCCGACTACTACGTCACCCAGCGGCACCCCGACGAGATCGACCGCGACGTCCTGTTCGCGTTCGCCGAGGCGTTCGGCTACGTCTTCGAGCGCGTCGTGCTCGCCGGCCGCATCCGGGCCCAGGGCGCGCAGGTCAGCGCGATGGCCGCGTCGCTCGAGGCGGTCCTCGGCGAGATCCGCGACTCCGAGGTCCGCATCGCCGGGGACTCCGAGCCGACCGCCGACGGCCAGCCGCGGCTCGCGCCGCCCGCTCCCGGCGACCACCGCCTCCACACGCTCCTCACCGCGCGCGAGCTCGAGGTGCTCGCGCTGCTCGCCGCCGGGCACACGAACGCCGGCATCGGCGAGCGGCTCGTCATCTCCGAGGGGACCGTGAAGTCCCACGTGAAGCACATCCTCCGCAAGCTCCGTGCGAGCAATCGCGCGGAGGCGGTGTCGAAGTACCTGCGCCTGACGCAGCGCGCGGGCCTGGAGGTCTGAGGATCGCCGGGTCGTCCGCCGGCGCGCTCGTCGTGCGGGGCGCCGAACGGCGTCTGGAGACGGCGGACGGGAGCTGCCGCGGGGACGAGGCGCACGAAACGCACGGATGACGGGGTGTTCGTGCGGGTCCCGCTGCTCGCGATACGCGTGGAATCCTGGTGTCGTCTGCCGGCAGCAGGATTCCACTCGTCCTCGCGGACAAGCGGCCACTCCGGCCTCCCCCGTCTGCGCCGCCGTCGACGCCGGCGCCCAGACGGCGCCGGCGGACGACCGGCCGGCCCTCAGCCCACGGCGGCCGCGGCGTTCGCCGCCGCCACGTACTCGTCCTTCAGCAGGCGCTTGACGAGCTTGCCGGTCTCGGTGCGCGGCAGGTCGGCGCGGAAGTCGACCGAGCGCGGGCACTTCAGGCTCGCCAGGCGCTCCTTGCAGAAGGCGATGAGCTCGTCGGCGAGCGCGGCGGCGGCCTCCTCGTCGGCGGGCATCTCGAGCGGCTGGACGACGGCCTTGACCTCCTCGCCCATCTCCGCGTGCGGGATGCCGAAGACGGCGGCGTCCATGACCTTCGGGTGCGAGAGGAGCGCGTCCTCCGCCTCCTGCGGGTAGACGTTCACCCCGCCGGTGATGATCATGTACGAGGCGCGGTCGGTGAGGAACAAGAAGCCGTCCTCGTCGAGGTGGCCGATGTCGCCGAACGTCTGCCAGCCGCGCGCGTCGGTCGCGGCGGCCGTCTTGTCCGGGTCGTTGTGGTACTCGAAGACGGGCCCGTCCGAGAACCAGACGGCGCCGTCGGTGCCGGCCGGCACCTCGCGTCCGTCCTCGTCGACGATGTGGGCGACGCCGATGAGCGCCTTGCCGACCGTGCCGGGCTTCTCGCGCCACTGCTGGGGGGTGACCCACGTCATGCCGCAGCCCTCGGTGGACGCGTAGTACTCGTGGATGATGTCGCCCCACCAGTCGAGCATCTGCTGCTTGACGTCCCGCGGGCACGGGGCGGCCGCGTGGATGACGAGCCGCAGCGACGAGACGTCGGCCGCCTCGCGGACGTCGGCGGGGAGCCGCAGCGCCCGGACGAACATCGTCGGGACGAACTGGCCGAGCGTGACGCCCTGCTCCTCGATGAGCTTCAGCGCCTGCGCCTCGTCCCACCGCTCCATGACGACGCACCGGCCGCCGAGCTGGTGGATCGCCATGCAGAAGCGCAGCGGCGCCGCGTGGTAGAGCGGGGCCGGCGAGAGGTAGACGTCGTCCTCGCCCACGCCGAACATGCCCTCCAGGACCGGGGTGACGATGACCGGTGACTCCGCGAGCGTCGCGGTGAGGTCGGCGGGCCGGATGCCCTTGGGGCGGCCCGTCGTCCCCGACGAGTAGAGCATGTCGCGGCCGGCGATCCGCGGCTCCGGCAGCGGCGCCGGATCGACCGCGCCGACGACGGCGTCGTAGTCCTCGTAGCCGTCGATCGCGCCGCCGAGGGCGAGGTACCGCTCGACGCCGGGCGTGCGCTCCTTGACGCCGGGGCCGCGCTCGGCGTACCGCGAGGAGAGGATGAAGACGCGCGCGCCGCAGTCCTCGACGAGGTAGGCCATCTCCTCGTCGGTCAGGCGCGTCGAGCACGCCGTGTAGAGGAGGCCCGCGTAGTGCGCGCCCCAGCAGACCGCGAGGAACTCGGGGCTGTTCTCGATCGTGAAGGCGACGTGGTCGCCGGGCTGCAGGCCGCTGTCGCGGAAGAAGCGCGCGAGGCGGTTCGCGGCCTCGTCGAGCTCGCCGTACGTCATCTCCCGGCCCGACGTCGCCATGCGGATGGCGACGCGGTCCGAGGGGTAGGCGCCGGGCAGCATCAGGCGGACGTCCCGGTCTTCGGGCCGGGGGTCCACGTCGCGCCGAGGTGGTGCACGCCGTGGATGAAGTTGTTCACCTGATACTCGGGCTCGCCGGTGCGCAGGTCCGGCATGCGCGTGTAGACCTCGTGCAGCGCGTACTTCACCATCATGCGCCCGAGGGCCGAGCCGAGGCAGAAGTGCGGACCGCCGCCGCCGAAGCCGAGGTGCTTGTTGTCGGTCCGCGTGATGTCGAACTTCGTCGGGTCGGTGAAGACGTCCTCGTCGTAGGAGCCCGAGCAGTACCAGATGACGACCTTGTCGTCCTTCCTGATCTGCTGGCCGCGGATCTCGGTGTCCTCGGTCGCGTTGCGGCGGAACTGCTGCACCGGGCCGACGTAGCGGAGGATCTCCTCGACCGCGCCGTCGAGCCGGCCGTCGAGGTCGCCGAGCAGGAGCTCGCGCTGGTCCTCGTGGACCGTGAAGAGCTGCAGCGCGTGGGCGATCGAGTGGCGGGTCGTGTCATTGCCGGCCGCGGCGAGCAGCGTGAAGAACGCGCCGATCTCCCAGTCCTCGAGCTTGCGCCCGTCGACCTCGGCCTGGACGCACCAGCTGAGCAGGTCCTCGCCGGGCTTCGTGCGCCGCTCGTCGATGAGCTCGTAGCAGAGGTCGAGGAGCTTCATCGACTCCTCGCCGTAGACCTCGAGCGCGTCGCGGCCCTGGGCGATCGTCGGGTCGTCCCACGCGAGCATCGCCTCGGCGGCATCCATGACCATCCTGCGGTCGGCGTCGCCCTCGAGGCCGAAGAAGTCGGCGAAGATGCGGCCGGGGATCTGCTTGGCGAGCGCCTCGGAGACGTTGGCCTCGCCGAGCTCGATGACGTCGTCGACGGCGGAGACGACCTCCTGGCGGATCCAGTCCTCGATCTTGCGCATGCGCCGCGGCGTGAAGGCCTGCGAGACGATCGCGCGGAGCTGCGCGTGCTCGGGGTCGTCCATGCAGAGGAAGGACTGCGAGGCCTGGGCGACGACCTCCGGGAAGTCCTCCATGAGCATGCCGCGACCGGAGTCGAAGAGCTTCGCGTTGCGCGAGACGTACTTGATGTCGTCGTACTTCCACACCGACCAGAACCCGGGCGTGTCCTCGTCGGGGGGCAGCAGGGTGGACTCGTACGGCCGGTGCCAGGAGACCGGGCAGTCGCGGCGGAACTCGGAGAAGACCTCGTTGCGGGCCCAGAAGTCCTGCTCCCAGAACGAGCGGGCCGAGATGTCGTAGCGAGAACCCTCGAGGGACGGGCGGGTGGCGGTAGGCGTGGACATGATGTCTACGGTCCCAAGCTTGTGGTTTGCGCACCATCGCACGTGCGGGGGGTATGCCCTCCCCATAAGGAGGATGAGCGGTGTTCCGGCGCGTACGCACCCCCTCGCGCGCGTAGCGCCGAGGCCGTTCGGGTAGGCCCGGGCCATGCTCGACATCACCCTGACGGTCGACGGCGTGACCCGCCCGCTCGCCGTCGATCCGCGAACGACGCTGCTCGACGCCCTCCGGGAGCGCCTCGACGTCACCGCCCCGAAGAAGGGCTGCGACCACGGCCAGTGCGGGGCCTGCACCGTCCTCGTCGACGGGCGCCGCGTGCTGAGCTGCCTCACGCTCGCCGTCCAGCAGGACGGCGCGCAGGTGACGACCGCCGCCGGGCTCGGCGAGGGCGACGGGCTGCACCCGCTCGCGGAGGCCTTCCTCGACCACGACGCCCTGCAGTGCGGCTACTGCACGCCGGGGCAGCTGTGCTCGGCGGTCGGGATGCTCGACGAGGCCGGCCGCGGGCACGCGAGCCACGCGACCGCCGACGTCGCCGCGGTCCCGACCCTGACCGACGAGGAGATCCGCGAGCGCATGAGCGGGAACCTCTGCCGCTGCGGCGCCTACGCGAACATCGTCTCCGCGATCCGCGAGGTGGCGTCGTGAGCACCCCCGCCATGGCCTACGAGCGGGCGACCGACGTCGACGCGGCCGTGGCCGCCGTCGCGGGCCGTCCCGGCGCGCGCTTCCTCGCGGGCGGGACGAACCTCGTCGACCACCTGAAGCTCGGGCTCCTCGACCCCGACCTGCTCGTCGACGTCACCCGCCTGCCGCTGCGCGAGATCGAGGACGTCCCGGGCGGCGGCCTGCGGATCGGCGCCGGCGTGACGAACGCGGACCTCGCCGCGGACCCGCGGGTGCGCGCGTCCTATCCCGTCCTCGCCGAGGCGCTGCTCGCCGGCGCCTCCGGCCAGCTGCGCAACGTCGCGACGACCGGCGGGAACCTCCTCCAGCGCACCCGCTGCCCGTACTTCCAGGACGTGACGATGGCCTGCGGCAAGCGCGACCCCGGTGCCGGGTGCAGCGCGATCGGCGGCGTGACCCGCGGCCACGCGATCCTCGGCGCCTCCGAGCACTGCATCGCGACCCACCCGTCCGACATGGCCGTCGGGCTCGCCGCGCTCGACGCGACGGTCGAGACCGCCGGGCCCGGCGGCGGCCGGACGCTCCCGCTGACCGAGCTGCACCGCCTGCCCGGCGACGAGCCCGAGCGCGACACCGTCCTCGAGCACGGCGAGCTCATCGTCGCCGTGACGCTCCCGCCGCCGTCCCCGACCGCGCGGTCGGCCTACCGCAAGGTCCGCGACCGCGCGTCCTACGCCTTCGCCCTCGTGTCGGTCGCCGCCGCCGTCGACGTCCGCGACGGGGTCCTGCACGACGTCCGCATCGCGCTCGGTGGCGTGGCCCCCAAGCCGTGGCGCGCCGAGCAGGCCGAGGCCGTCCTGCGCGGCGCCGTGCCGACCGCCGCGCGGCTCGGCGAGGCCGCCGACGCCGAGCTCGCCGCCGCGACGGCGCAGGGCGAGAACGCCTTCAAGATCCCGCTCGCCCGCGCGACGATCGTCGCCGTGCTGCGCGACCTGCTCACCGAGGAGCTCGCATGACCGATCAGCTCACCCGCCGCGCCGCCGTCGGCGAGGACCGCCGCCGCGCGGACGGCCGCCTGAAGGTCCTCGGCCAGGCCCGGTACGCCTTCGAGCAGTTGCCGGCCGGCGCCGCCTATCTCGTCCCGCTGCTCGCGCCGGTCGCCCGCGGCCGGATCACCGCGATCGACGCCGCGGCCGCCCTCGCGGTCGACGGCGTCCTCGGGGTCCTCACCCACGAGAACGCGCCGGCCCTGCCCGAGCACGCGCGGCCGCCGCTGCGCATCCTGCAGTCGCCCGACATCACACACCGCGGGCAGTTCGTCGGCGGCGTCCTCGCGGACACCCCGGAGGCGGCGGCGCGGGCCGCGGGGCTCGTGCGCGTCGAGGTCGACGCCGCGGCGCACGACACGGCGCTCGCCTGGGACCACCCGGACGCCTACGTCCCCGACACGGTGAACCCCGACTACCCGGCGGTCACCGAGGACGGCGACGTCGACGGGGCGCTCGCGTCCGCCGCCCACGCGGTCGACGTGACGTACCGCACGCCGATGCACCACAACCACCCGATGGAGCCGCACACGACGGTCGTCACGTGGTCGGACGCCGGGGTCGAGCTCCACGAGTCGACGCAGCACCCGCACGGCGTGCGCGCCACCGTCGCCGAGCTCTTCGGCCTGGACCCGGAGACGGTGCGCGTCGTCGCGCCGTACGTCGGCGGCGGCTTCGGCGGCAAGGGCCAGCTGCACGCGCACGCCGTCCTCGCGTGCATGGCGGCGCAGACGGTGCCGGGCCGTCCGGTGAAGCTCGCGCTGACGCGGCGCCAGCTCGTCCCGAACGCGGGGCACCGGACGCCGACGATCCAGCGGGTGCGCCTCGGCGCGGAGGCGGACGGGCGGCTCGTCGCCATCGAGCACGACGTCGCCGAGCACACCTCGCGCATCACCGAGTTCGCCGAGCAGACGGCCGTCGCCACGCGGATGATGTACGCGGCGGGCGCCCGCCGCACGCGCCACCGGCTCGTCGCCCTCGACGTGCCCGCGCCCTCGTGGATGCGCGCACCGGGCGAGACGCCGGGGATGTACGCGCTCGAGTCGGCGCTCGACGAGCTCGCCTGCGCCGCCGGGATCGACCCGATCGAGCTGCGCGTGCGCAACGAGCCGGAGACCGATCCGTCGAGCGGCAAGCCGTTCTCGAGCCGCGGGCTCGTCGCCTGCCTGCGCGAGGGCGCCGAGCGCTTCGGGTGGGCGGGACGCGACCCCGAGCCCGGCGTCCGGCGGGACGGCCGGTGGCTCGTCGGCTCCGGCGTCGCGGCCGCGACCTACCCCGTCTACCGGCAGAGCGCGACCGCCCGCGTCCGGGCCTTCGGCGGCGGGCGCTTCGGCGTCACGATCGCCGCCGCGGACATCGGGACCGGGGCGTGGACCGTCCTCGCGCAGATCGCGGCCGACGCGCTCGGCGTCGCCGTCGAGGACATCGAGCTGCGCATCGGGGACAGCGCCCTGCCGCCGGCGAGCGTCGCCGGCGGCTCGTCCGGGACGACGACCTGGGGCACCGCGATCGTCACCGCGGCGCAGAAGCTCCTGGCCGAGCACGACGGCGACCCGCCCGCCGGCGCCGAGGTGACCGCCGACGCGCCGCCGAACCCCCACGCGGACGACGTCGCGATGCACGCGTTCGGCGCGCACTTCGCCGAGGTGCGCGTCGACTCCGACACCGGCGAGGCCCGCGTCGCGCGGATGCTCGGCGTCTTCGCCGCGGGCCGCATCGTCAACCCCCGGACGGCGCGCTCGCAGTTCATGGGCGGCATGACGATGGGCCTCGGGATGGCGCTCCACGAGGCGACGATCCTCGACCACCGCCACGGCGCGATCGTCACCCCCGACCTCGCCGAGTACCACGTCGCCTCGCACGCGGACGTGCCCGCCCTCGAGGTCCACTGGATCGACGAGGAGGACCCCTACGTCAACCCGATGGGCTCGAAGGGCATCGGGGAGATCGGCATCGTCGGCGCCGCCGCGGCGATCGGCAACGCCGTCCACCACGCGACCGGGCGGCGGGTGCGCGAGCTGCCGATCACCCCGGACAAGCTGCTGGGGCTCGGGTAGGCCTGAGCCGCCGCGGATGCAGCCACTGTCGCCGGGCGACAGTGGCTGCATGGGCACGGCGCCGCGCCACCCTAAGGGTGCCCTCGGGGTTCGGCGAGGGGCGCGCGCTCAGCCGAAGGCGCCCGCGGCGCGCAGCGCGTCCTGCGCGCCGGCGTCGATGCCCCACTCCGCGAGCGCGGCACCTGAGTCCTCGCGGCGCGGGCGGGCCTCGCCGGGCGTCCGGCTGAAGCGCGGCGCGGCCTGCGCCTGCAGGACCCCGCCGACCTCGACGAACGTCCCGCGCGCCTGCATGTGCGGGTGGCCGGCGGCCTCGCCGAGCGTGAGGACCGCCGTCGCGCAGGTGTCCTCGGGCTCGAGGAGGTCCGCCCACTCCTGCCGCGTCTTCGTCCTGAAGACCTCGGCGAAGCGACCCTTGAACTCGGGCCAGCGGGCGGTCTCGAACTGCGGGACCTCCTCGTGGGTGAGGCCCATGAGCTCGATGAGCTTCGCGTAGAACTGCGGCTCGATCGCGCCGACCGAGACGTGGCCGCCGTCGGAGGTCTCGTACGTCTCGTAGAAGTGCGCGCCGGAGTCCAGGAGGTTCGTGCCGGGCTTGTCGGCCGCCCAGGCGCCGCCCGCGCTGAGGCCGAGCTGCAGCGACGTGAGCAGCGCGGTGCCGTCGACCATCGCGGCGTCGACGACCTGGCCCTGGCCGGAGGTCCGGGCCTCGACGATGCCGCAGACGATGCCGAAGGCGAGGAACATCGCGCCGCCGCCGTAGTCCCCGACGAGGTTCAGCGGCGCGAGGGGCGCCTCGCCGGCCCGGCGCATCGCGCCGAGCGCGCCCGCGACCGAGATGTAGTTGATGTCGTGGCCGGCGACCTTCGCCATCGGGCCGTCCTGGCCGAAGCCGGTCATGCGGCCGTACGTCAGGCGCGGGTTGCGGGCGTGGACGTCCTCCGGGCCGAGCCCGAGCTTCTCCATGACGCCGGGGCGGAAGCCCTCGATGAGCGCGTCGGCCTGCTCGGCGAGGCCGAGGACGAGCTCGCGGCCCGCCTCGCTGCGCGTGTCGACCGGGACGGCGGCGCGGCCGCGCTTCGTCGGGTCGAACGCGGGCGGGAACGCGAGGCCGGGGTCGTTCGGGCGCTCGATGCGGAGGATGTCCGCCCCCATGTCCGAGAGCATCATCCCGGCGAACGGGACGGGTCCGATCCCGCCGATCTCGAGGACCTTGACGCCGTGGAGGGGGCCGCGCGGCCGGTCGGTGTTCTCGCTCATGCGCGGAAGTGAATCAGGTTCACCCGAAGCTCGGCTTGCGCTTCTCGAGGAAGGCGGCGATGCCCTCCGCCCCGGTCGGTGACCCGGCGAGCGCGGCGATCTGGTCGGCCTCGAGCCCGAGCTGGGTCTCGTAGTCGTTCTGCGAGGAGCTGCCGAGCAGCCGCTTGATGGCGCCGTAGGTCGCCGTCGGGCCGGTCGCGAACCGGGTGACGACGGCGTCGACCGCGGCGTCGAGCTCGTCCTCCGGGACGGCCTTCGTGAGGATCCCCATGCCGACCGCGTCGGGCGCCTTGATCGGCCCGTTGAGCATCATGATCTCCGCGGCGCGGCGGCGGCCGACGAGCCGCGGGAGCAGCCACGAGGAGCCGCCGTCCGGCGAGAGGCCGACGCCGGCGTAGGCCATGACGAGCGTCGCGCTCTCGGCGGCGATCGCGATGTCGGCGCCGAGGACGAGCGAGAGGCCGGCGCCCGCGGCGGGCCCGTGGACTCGCGCGACGACCGGGGCGTCGAGAGCCATGAGGTCCTTCAGGCCGGTGTGCAGGGTCGAGGCGAGCTCGTGGATCGCCGCCTGGCGGTCCGGCTGCCCGTCCATCCACGCGAGGTCGCCGCCGGGGCAGAAGAAGCGCCCCTCGCCGGTGAGCTTCACGACGCGGACGCCGCCGTCCGCGCGGAGCGCCGCCGCGTGGTCGCGCAGCTGCTGCGTCCAGGCGAGGTCGATCGCGCCGCTGATCTGCAGCTCGGCGACGGCGCCGTCGTTGGTGAGCGTCACGGTTCCCATGCGGCGGACCGTATCGGGCCGGTCATCCGCCTGCGTGTCGGCGGGGCCGGCGTCGACGGCGGCAACGACAGCGGAGGGGCAGGCGCAGCCGCCCACCGCGATGCAGCCAGTCAGGCCAGGCCTGACTGGCTGCATCGCCGGTGCGCCGCAGGCGTACCCTGGCCCCATGCCGTCGCGCCCCCGCCCCTTCGCCCAGGTCGACGTCTTCTCGGCGCAGCCGTGCGGCGGCAACCCCGTCGCGGTCGTCCTCGACGCCGAGGGCTGGGAGGACGAGGAGCTGCGCCGCGTCGCCCGCTGGACGAACCTCTCGGAGACGACGTTCGTCCTCCCGCCGACGCAGCCCGGCGCCGACTACCGCGTCCGGATCCTCACGCCGACGACGGAGTTCCCGTTCGCCGGCCACCCGACGCTCGGCACCTGCCACGCGTGGCTCGAGGCCGTCGGCGAGCCGGGTCGCGAGCATGTCGTGCAGGAGTGCGCCGCGGGGCTCATCGCCATCCGGCGCACGCCGGACGGGCTCGCGTTCGCGGCACCGCCGCTCCTGCGCTCGGGGCCGGTGGAGGAGGCGCTGCTGGACGAGATCGCCGCCGCGCTCGGCGTCGCGCGCGGGGACATCGTCGACGCGGCGTGGGCGGACAACGGCCCGGGCTGGGCCGCGGTGCTGCTCGGCTCGGTGGACGCGGTCCTCGCGCTGCGGCCGGGCCCGCTGCCGGTCGACGTCGGGGTCGCGGCGCTCACCGCGGCGGGCGAGGACCCGGACGGCGCGGCCCTCGAGGTGCGGGCGTTCTGCCGCGACGGCGACGGGCAGGGCGTCCTCGAGGATCCGGTCACCGGCAGCCTCAACGCGTCCCTCGCCGGGTGGCTGCTCGGGGCCGCGCGGCTGCGCGCGCCCTACCTCGCCCGGCAGGGGACGGTGCTCGGACGGTCCGGCCGGATCCACATCACGCAGGACGAGGACGGCGGCGTGTGGGTCGGCGGCGCGACGACGACGGTCGTCACGGGGACGGTGGCGATCTGACCGCGACCCGCGCCCCGGCGCATCCAGCTCGGACATAATGCCCGGAGACCATGTCTGACGAGGAGAGCACGCCCATGCCCGGCACGATCGACGAGCGGCGAGCCGCGCTGCAGGCGCGGTTCGGAGCGTGGACCCCGCGGACGCTGGGCGACTTCCTCGACGAGCGGGCGGCGGCGTTCGCGGACCGCCCGCTCGTCATCACCGACGCGCGCACCGTCACCTACGCGGAGACGGCGGCGTGGGCGGCGCGGCTGGCGGACGGGCTGGCGACGCTCGGCGCGGGGCCGGGTGCCCGTGTCGGCCTGCTCATGGCCAATTACCTCGAGTTCGTCCCGCTGAAGTTCGCCGTCGCGCGGACGGGCGCCGCCGCGATCCCGTTCAACTACCTCTACCGCGAGGACGAGCTGCTCTACGTCCTGCGCCAGTCGCGCTGCACGGTGCTCGTGACGATGACGGGGTTCGCGGGGCTCGACCACGTCGGGATGCTCGACCGCATCGCCCCCGGCTGGGAGACCGGGCAGGCCGAGGCGCTCCCCGACCTGCGGGCGGTCGTCCAGTTCCCGGCCGAGGGTCCCGCGCGCGAGGGCGTCCTGACGGTCGACGCGCTCGCCGGCCTCGGCGACCGGCATCCGGGCGCCGCGGACGCCACCGGGGTCAGCCCCGGCGACCTCGGGGACATCCTCTACACCTCCGGCACCACCGGCTCGCCGAAGGGCGTCATGGTCACCCACGACGCGGTCCAGCGGACGGGTTACGCGTCGGCGCTGACCCGGGCGTTCGAGGACGGCCGGCGCGTCCTCTTCTCGCTTCCCTGCTACCACATGTTCGGGTACGTCGAGGGGCTGATCGCGGCGATGATCGCGGGCGGCGCGATCGTCCCGCGGACGGCCTTCTCCGCCGCCGACCACTTCGCCGCGATCGAGCGCCACCGGGCGACCGAGATCCTCTGCGTCCCGACGATGACCGTCGCGCTGCTCGAGCATCCCGACCGGCGCACACGCGACCTGTCGTCGGTCTTCGCGCTGCTGTCGGGCGCGGCGCCCGCCCCGGTGTGGCTGTGGGAGAAGGTCCGTGACGAGCTCGGCATCACCGAGATGACGACGGGCTACGGCATGACCGAGTGCGGCGGCGCGATGACGATGACGCTGCCGGAGGACGGGCTCGAGCGCCACGCGTCGACCGTCGGGCGGCCGAAGCTCGCGGGCGTCGCCGGCCTGCGCGGCCGCGGCGGCGACCTCTGCCACTACCGCACCATCGACCCGCTCACCGGCGAGGCGCTGCCCGAGGGCGAGGAGGGCGAGCTCGTCTCCTCGGGCCCGACCCACATGCTCGGCTTCTGGGAGAAGACCGAGGAGACGGCGGCGGCGCTGCGGGACGGCTGGGTGCACTCGGGCGACCTCGGACGCGTCGGGGCCGACGGATACCTGCAGCTCACCGGGCGCAGCAAGGAGCTCTACAAGTCCGGCGGCGAGCTCGTCATGCCGAAGGAGGTCGAGGACCTCCTCACGCGCCACCCCCGTGTGAGCCAGGCCTACGCGGTCGGGGTCCCGGACGACCGCTGGGGCGAGGTCGGCTGCGCGTGGATCGTCGCCGAGCCCGGCGCGGACCTCGACCCCGCCGAGCTCATCGCGCTCTGCCGCGAGCAGCTCGCGCGCTTCAAGGTCCCCAGGCACGTGTTCCTCATCACCGCCGGCGAGCTGCCGACGACGCCGACGGGCAAGGTGCAGAAGTTCCGCCTCGCCGCGCGGGCGGCCGAGCGGCTGGCCGGGCGGACGGGATAGCGGCCGGCGGCCCGCCGCTCGGCTACCGTCCGGGCGTGGCCGAGCACCGCCTCATCACGATCCCGATCAGCCACTTCTGCGAGAAGGCGCGCTGGGCGCTCGAGCGGGCGGGGGTCCCCTACGTCGAGGAGCCGCACCTGCAGGGCGTCCACGTCGCGCACGCGCTGCGGCGCGGTCGCAGCCGGACGGTCCCCGTGCTCCTCACCGCCGACGGCGACGTCGTCCCGGAGTCCTCGGCGATCATGCGCTGGGCGGACGGCCAGCTCGCCGACCCGGAGCGGCGGCTCTACCCCGTCGGGGTCGCCGGCGCCGAGGCCGCGCGCCTGGAGGCGTGGCTCGACGGGGACTTCGGCGCGGACGGGCGGCTGTGGATGTACCACGAGACGCTGCCCGCGGTGCAGACGCTGGAGGCCTCGGTCGTCCACGGCATCCCGGCCTGGGAGCGGCACCTCTTCCGTCGCGGCCGGACGCCGCTGAACGCCTTCGTCTGCCGCTACCTCGGCGTGAACGCGGAGACGGCCGCGGCCGCGCTCGCCCGGGTGGACGACGTCTTCGCGACGATCGGCGACCGCCTGCAGGACGGCCGGCCCTACCTCTGCGGCGACCGCCTCACCGCCGCCGACATCACCTTCGCCGCCCTCTCCGCGCCGGTCATCTGCCCCGAGCAGTACGGGTCACCGCTGCCGTCCCTCGACGCCATGCCCACGGCCTACGCCCGCGAGGTCCGGCGCCTGCGCGAGACCCCCGCGGGCCGGTTCGCGCTGGCGCTCTTCGCACGCGAGCGGCGCCTCGTCGCGAGCTGACCGGGGCAGGACCGGCCGGCGCCCGGCGGGCCCGAGCGCTCAGGTCGCTTCCGGCACCGGGACGAGCCCGCCCGGGACGTGAACCCCGCTGAGCGGACGCGCCGGCCCCCACGCCCGCCGTCCCGCGAGCTTCAGCGCCGCGGGCAGGACGACGAGGCGCACGAGGGTCGCGTCGAGGGCGACGGCGATGCCGAGGCCGACACCGAACTCGCGGATCGACGGCACGTCGGTCGTCGCGAAGGCGGCGAAGACCGCGAGCATCGAGATCGCCGCACCGCTGACGACGTGGGCGGTGGAGGACAGGCCCGCGGTGATCGCGCGCCGCGGGTCACCGTGCCGGTCGACCTCCTCGCGGATCCGGCCGACGATGAACAGCTGGTAGTCGATCGAGAGGGCGAACATCACCGCGAAGACGGCGATGACGGTCGTCGCGTCGAGGCTCCCGGCGAAGAGCGTCCCCATCAGGCCGATCGTCGCGGCAACGGTGAGGAGCGTCAGCCCGACGCCGATGAGCGGGACGAGGAGCGACCGCAGGAGCACCGCGAGCAGGAGCGTCGTCGCGAGCGCGAGGACGAGCACGATGCCGGGGAACCGGGTGTGCGCGGCGTGCTCGTAGTCGAGCAGCAGCGCCGACGAGCCGCCGACGGCCGTGTCGCTCCCCGTCGCCCGGCCGAAGCGCTGCGCGGCGAGCGTCAGGCGGTGATAGAGGGCGCCCGCCCCGGGATCGCTCGGGCCCAGCCGCGGGACGATGAGGATCCGCGCGGCCTGGCCGCCGCGGTCGACGTTCAGGCCCGTGCCGTTCCCGTCCCGCCCGTCGAGCGCGGCGAGCACGAAGTACCCGGAGTCGACGACCGACGGCGACGTGTTCACCGGCGCGCCCGCGGGCTTCTTCGCCGAGCCGGACGACAGTCCGGCGAGCTCGCCCTTCGCGCCGCTCAGGCCCTGGACGAGCGCATCGCTGCGGCGCCGGCTCGCGGCGACCGAGCTCGACACGCCCGCGACGCCCGCCTGCAGCCGCGACACGCCCGCGCCGAGGGCAGAGGTCCCGCCGCCGAGCTTCGCGAGCGCACCCTGCACGGCGTCCGTGCTGCCGCTGAGGGTCGAGACGCTCCCGCTGAGCTGCGCGAGATTCGCCCGCAGCTGCGAGAGGCCCGCCGTGAGCGCGCGGGCCTTCGCCGCGAGCGGGTGGACGCTGATCTTCGCGAGGGAGTCGGCGAGCTTGTTCGTCGCGGCGATCTGCGCGGCGAGCCCGGCGGCGACGGTGTCGAGCGACGTCGCGACCGCGGAGGTGTCGATCGTCTGCTTCGCCGCTTCGACCGCGCGGGCGGCGCGCGTCGTGTTGAAGCCGGGACGGACGCCCGCGAGCGCCCGCTGCGCGTCGGAGAGCTGCTGCAGGACGGCCGCGTTCTGCGTGCGGGCGTCGCTCGCCGCGCGCGTGACGTCGTCGTGACGGCTCGAGATGCGGCCGGAGAGCACGCGCACCGCGGGTGACGCGAGCGCGAACCCGCTGCCGATCCGATGGATCGCCTCGGCGAGCGCCGCGCTGCCGTCACGGGCGCTCGCGGCGCCGGCGGTGAGCCGGCCGGTCCCGGCGGCCGCGGTCCGCAGCCGGCCGGTGAGCGTGCGCGCCCCGGCCGCCGCGCCCTGCACGCCGTCGCGGAGCCTGGCCACGCCGCCGGCGAGGGCGGCCGAGCCGGAGCCGAGCGTCTTCGCGGCCGCGTCGGCCTCGGTGAAGGCGCCGGTGAGGCCGCCGACGCCGCCCTCGAGCCGGCCGACCGACCCCTTGAGCCTGGAGAGCTTCGCCGTCTGCGCGGGGATCGCGCCGGCGAGCGCCTTCTGCTGGCGGATGAGGCGGCGGCCGTCGCGGCGCAGGCGCTCGGCCCGCGCGGCGATGGTCCCCGGACCGAGGACGACGCGCACGCCCGGGTCGGCGCCGAGCTCGCGCTGGAGCTGCATGAGCGCGCGCAGCCGCGCCGGGGTCGTCATCGTCCCCTTGCGGGCGACGGCGACGACCTCGAAGTTCGCGCCCCAGCCCGGGCCGACGGCGCGGTCGACGGCGTTCAGGTCGGCGCGGGCAGCGCTCGACGCGGGCAGCTGCGCCGCGTCCGGGCCGGCGGTCTTCAGCGACAGCGCGGGGACCGCGAGCAGGGCGAGGGCGGCGCAGCCCGCGCCGACGGTCACGAGCGGGCGGCGCATGGCCACGGCGCCGACGCGCTCCCAGGGCGTCACGGTCGCGGGCGGCGGCCCGGCCGCGGCCGCGGCCGCGGCGGCGGCGGCGGGTCCGGCGGGTCCGGCCGCCCCGGCCGCCGGGGTGAGCCGGGCACCGGTGAGGACGAGGGCGGCGGGCATCGCGACGCAGGCGCCGAGAACGGCGACCGCGCCGGCCGCCCCGACGCCGAGCGCGGCGGAGACGACGGGCGTGCCCGGCCCGAGGACGGCGACGAGGACCATCGCGAGGACGATCGACGCGCCGGCGGTGAGGATCGTGTGGCGGGTCCCGACGACGGCGCCCGCGGCGGCCGCGTCGACGCCGGCCCCGCCGCGTCGCTCCTCGCGGAAGCGCGAGACCATGAGCAGCGAGTAGTCGACGGCGAGGGCGAGGCCCATCATCGACGCGAGCGCGGTGCCGAGCCCGTCGACCGGCAACCGCGAGGAGAGCAGCTCGACGAGGCCGGTCGCCGCGAGGACGGTCGTGCCGCCGAAGACGACGGGGATCGCGGCGGCGGCGATCGACCGGAAGACGAGCAGCAGGACGAGCAGGAGCGCCGGGAGCGCGACGAGGTCGGCGCGGTGGACGGCGTGGCGGGAGGCGTCGGCGAGCGCGCGGGAGACGATCGGCAGCCCGGTGACGTGGGCGGTGACCGGGCCCGACGTCCCCGCCCGCACGAGCGAGGCGACGGTCGCGGCGCGCTCCTCGACCCTGCGGCCCTTCCCCGCGATCGAGGCGAGCAGCAGGAGCCTGTCGGCGGCGGGGCGCAGGGCGGGACGCAGCGTGGGCGCGTTCCACGGGGAGGCGAGCGTCACGCCGGGGACCTTCGCGAGGCGGTTCGCGAGGGCGTGGCCCTGGGCGCGGACGTCGCGTGACGGGCCGGTGAGGAGGACCGGGACGGTCGTCGACTGGTCGAAGCGGCCGGCGGTGAGCGCGAGGGCGCGCGCCGATTCGGTGCCGGAGACCTTCAGGCTCGCGGGCTGCAGCCGGCCGTGGCCGGCGCCGAGGACGGCGAGGAGGACCGCGACGGCGAGCCATCCCGTGAGGGCGGCGACCGGACGCCGGCGTGCGAGGGCGGCCGCGCTACGCACGCGCCTGCGCCCCGATCACGCTGAGGGAACCACCGTTGCCGACCATCGCACAACCCCTGTCTGCCCCTGCCGGGCACGTCGCCTGACCGGGGGCCTCCCAGCCCCGAGCCCTGTCGGGATGAAGATCGGCAGGTTCGCGTGAGAACTTGACGGGGTCCGGCGGCGACGGGCGCTCCGGGCGGGGCGAGGGCCCCCCGGCCCCGCGCCGCCCGCCCGCCTACGCCGCGTCGGGCGCGGGCTCCGGGACGCCCGGCAGGCGGTGCTCCGAGCTCTCGATCGCCAGGCGCGGCATGCGCCGGTCCAGCCAGGCCGGCAGGTACCACGCGTGCCGCCCGAGGATCTCCATCAGCGCCGGGACGAGCAGGCAGCGGATGATGACCGCGTCGAAGAACACCGCGCTCGCGAGGCCGACGCCGAAGAGCTTGATGATGCGGTCGTCGCCGAGCGCGAACGAGGCGAAGACGAGCACCATGATCGACGCCGCGGCGGTGATGACCTTGCCGGTCGACTGCACCCCGTGGGCGACGGACCCCGACGCGTCCCCGGTCTGCTCCCACTCCTCGTGCACGCGCGAGATGAGGAAGACCTCGTAGTCCATCGAGAGCCCGAAGACGATCGCGAACATGAGCACCGGGACGAACGACTCGATCGGGCCGGTCCCGATCCCGAGCAGGCCGGCCCCGTGGCCGTCCTGGAAGATGAGCGTGACGAACCCGAGCGCGGCGCCGATCGACAGCAGGTTCATCGCGGCGGCCTTCACCGGGATGACGACCGAGCGGAAGACGACGAGCAGGAGCAGGGCGCTGAGGAGGACGACGACGCCGACGAACAGCGGGAGCTTGCTCGCGACGACGCGCGAGAAGTCCTCGGCGCCCGCCGTGTACCCGCCGACCTCGATCGTCGCGCCGGTCTTCTGCTCCAGGCCCGGCCGCACGTCGTTCCGCACCCGTTTGAGCGCGGTCGTCGTCCGCTCGTCCTGCGGCCCGGTGCGCGGATAGGCGTTGATCGTCGCGACGGCGCCGTCGGGCGAGAGCGCGTAGGGCGCGACGAACGTGAAGTCCTTGTCGGCCCGGAGGGTCGCGGCGATCGTCGCGGCCGCGGCCCTGTCCCCCGGCTTCGCGAGCTTCGCGACCATGAGGAACGCGCCGTTCGTGCCCGCGCCGAAGCCGTCGGCGATGAGGTGGTACGCGGCGCGTGTCGTCGAGCCGGGCGGGTCGACGCCTGCGTCGCTCGAGCCGAGGCGGATGCTCAGCGCCGGGATCGCCATGCCGAGCAGCAGGACGATCGACAGGAGGGCCGCGGGCCAGGGCCGGCGCTGCACGGCGAGCGACCAGCGCGCCCAGCCCGTCCCCTCCGCCTTGACCGCGCGCTTCGCCGCCCGCCTGGCGACGCGCTTCTTCGTCAGGCCGTCCATCTTCGTGCCGGCGCCGCCGATGAGGGCGGGCAGCACGGTGAGGGCGGCGAACATCGTCGACAGCACGGTCGCCGCGGCGCCGAGCGCCACGCCGTGCATGAAGTTCAGGCCGAGCAGCAGGAGGCCGAGCAGCGCGATGACGACCGTGATCGCCGCGAAGACGACCGTGCGGCCGGCGGTGTCGATGGCCGTCTCGATCGCGTCGTCCTTCGACCGGCCCGCCCGGACCTCGGCCCGGAAGCGCGTGACGATGAAGAGGGCGTAGTCGATGCCGACGCCGATGCCGATGAGCAGCGAGAGCTGAGTCGCGAAGTCGGGCGTGTCGACGAGGTGGCTGAGGACGGTGATGATGCCGAGCGAGCAGCCGATCGCCAGGAGCGTCGACACGAGCGGCAGGCCCATCGCGACGAGCGAGCCGAAGGTGAGGAAGAGGACGATCGCGGCGGCGATGATGCCGAGGAACTCCGACGGGCCCTGGCTGTTGGCGAAGCGGATGAGCTTCGCCCCCGGGCCGCCGTGCTCGACCTGCAGCGACGCCGATCGCGCCTGGAACGCGGCCTTCTCGATCTTCTCGAGCGGCGGCGCCGTCAGGTCGTTCGTCGACTTCCGGTAGTCGAGCTTCGCGACGCCGATCTTCCCGTCGGCCGTGATCTGACCGCCCGGCTGGTAGGGGGTGATGACGCCCGCGACCTCGGGCCGGGCCGCGGCCGCCCTCAGCGTCCGCTCGATCTCCGCCTTGACCTGCGGGTCCCTCAGGGAGCCCGTCTTCGCCCGGTAGACGAACTGGTCGGTGTCGCCCTTCTGGGCGGGGAAGTGCTGGGAGAGCAGGTCGTACGCGCGCTGGCTCTCGGTGCCGGGGAGGCGGAAGGACTGGATCTCCTTCTTCCCGACCCCCGCCGCCACCACCTGCAGCGCCGCCAGCGCCAGCAGCCACGCGAGGAACGTCCGCCAGCGGTGGGCGTTGCACACGCGCGCGAGGCGGACGAAGGCGGACGAGGTGGCGGGACGGGCGGGGTCGGTCATGCAGGCTCCGGGAGTCGGTTCGCGAACAGGGTAGACGGACGAGCCGCGTCAGTTCGTCGCGACTTCCTGGCGCACCTGCGTCAATCTGAACGAATTGCCGGACGGGTCGCGGAAGCCGGAATCGATGCCGTAGGGCCGGTCCTCGGGCGTCTCGGTGAACTCCACGCCCCGCGCGCGGAGCTCCGCGTAGCTCGCGTGGACGTCGTCGGTCGTGAGGAAGACGGTCCCGGCGAAGCCCTTCGCCATGAGCGTGCGGACCTGGCCGGCGGACTCGGCGTCCATCACCGGCTCGCCCGGGATCGCCATGAGGACGATCGCGAAGTCGTCCTGGCCGGCCGGGCCGACCGTGAGCCAGCGGAAGTCGCCCATCTCGGGCAGGGTGACGTCGGCACGGACCTCCATGCCGAGCTTGTCGGTGTAGAAGGCGAGCGCCTCGTCCTGGTCGTGCACCCACAGCTGGGCGCAGGAGATGCTGATCATCGGGGTTCTCCGTTCGGGGGGTTCGTCCGCGGGCTGCGGCGTGCCCGAAGCTAGATGGTTCGTTCCACGGCGGGGGCGGAGGAGTCGGGTAGGCAGGTGACATAAGCAGGCAGGTCGAAGTCGGCGGTGCTATCTCGCCAACGCCGACCCTGGGGGCCTCGATGGACGCCGACCTCGACCTGCTGCTGATCGCTGTTTACTGCACCTGCGACGATCTCCTGCCTGCGAAGGGCAAGAACGCCAAACGGATCTTGACCGACGCGGAGGTCGTCACGTTGAGCGTGGCTCAGCAGGTACTGCGGATCAGCTCTGACGAGCAGTTCTGGGCGATGGCACCGCATCGCTTGGGGCACCTGTTCCCGCGACTGCCCAAGCGCCCGGGTTTCGTCAAACGCCGCCAGCGCCTGTCGGACAAAATCGAAGCGCTGATCCTCGAGTTCGCCCGCCACACCAACGGCTTTGACGACGACCTGCTCGTGGTCGACAGCACACCGGTCGAATGCGGTCGCTCGGTCGAAACGACGCGCCGCAGCGCCCTGGGCAACGCCGCGGAGTACGGCTACTGCGCCAGCCATTCCCGCTTCTTCTGGGGCTTCCGCCTGCACGGCCTGTTCGCGACCGACGGCACTCCACGCGCCCTTGCCCTGACCTCCCCGAAAACGGGCGAACGAGACGTCGCGCTGGACATGCTCGCCCGCTGCCACCGCAACGGCCCGGTCACCGTCATCGGCGACAAGGGCTACTCCGGCCGCGACTTCCACGCCCAAGCCTCCGCGCTCGGCGCCACGATCGTCCGCCCCCGACGCAAGGACGAGGCCGGCAAAGAGCCGCACCTGGCCCCGATCCGGCAATGCGTGGAATCGATCTTCTGGACATGCAAAGACATGCTCAACCTCGAGGACCACCGCGCCCGCGAGCTCCACACGCTCCGCACCCGCCTGGCCGCCAAGTTCCTCGCTCTCACCGCCGCGATCGCTCTCAACGAACGCCTCGGCCGCCCACCACGCAACCTCACTGCCTACTACGCCTGACCGATCCGTGGAACGAACCATCTAGTCCGGCGCGGCGCCGTTGTCTTCTCCAAACGTGCGGTGTCGCGGCCGGGCGTAGGCGCGGACGACGCACGCCGGGACCCGGGCGTGGGCCGCGGCGGGCGGGAACGCGGCCCGGTACGCGGTCGGGGAGCGGCCGTACGTCCGGGTGAACGTCGAGGTGAACGAGCCGACCGAGCGCAGCCCCACGCTGAGGCAGACCTCCGCGACCGAGCGGTCGGTGCCGCGCAGCAGCGCGGCGGCCCGCTCGAGGCGGCGGGTCAGGAGGTACGCGTGCGGGGACTCGCCGAAGGCCCGGCGGAACTCGCGGCTGAAGTGCGCGCGGGAGAGGCCGGCGGCCGCGGCGAGGTCGTCCACGGTGAGCGGCTCGGCGTAGCGCGCGTCGGCGAGGTCCTTCGCGCGCAGCAGGTGCCGCGCGGGCGGATGGAAGACGAGGGGGCGGTGGGCGCTCGCCACGGGATGAGCGTAGCGGCGGGTGGCTGCGGGGAGGGCGCGCGTTCGGCGCCTGGCGGTCGGGCGGGGCGCGCCGCCAGGGCGCGCGCAGGGTGAATGAAGATTCACGGTGTCCACGACACCGTGAATCTTCATTCACTTTTAGGACGCGGGCGCCGGCGGGCGGCGGCGGGCGCCGGCGGGCGGGAGCGGCGGGCGCCGGCGGGCGGGAGCGGCGGGCGGCGGCGGCGGACGGGGGCGGCGGGCGGCGGCGCCGGGGCGGCGGGCCGGCGGGCGCCGGCGGGCGGGAGGCGGATGGCCGGACCCGCGGCCTCCGCGCGCGCCACCCCGATACCGTCCTCACGGATGACGCTGGCCGGGTACGACCACCTCCTCGCCGCCGGCCGCCGCCTGCAGTGGGACGACGCGGCCGTCGACCTGCGGGCCGACGCCGCCGCCTGGCCCGCGCTCGACCCCGCGCTCGCGGCCCGGGTCACCGCGCTCGTCGCCGGATTCTGCGTCGCCGAGGTCGCCGTCGCCGCGCACCTGCACCCGTTCGGCCCGGCCGCCGGCAACCCGTCCGCGGCCGCCTGCTTCGCGCTCCAGGCGCAGGACGAGCGCCGCCACGCGCGCTTCTTCGCGCGGGCCGCCGCCGAGGTGCTCGGGATCGACCCGGACACGGGCGCCCGCGCCTTCGCCGCCCCGGGGGTGCTCGCGCTCTTCGAGACCGACCTCCCTGCGCTCGCCGACCGGCTCGCCGCCGGTGACGCCGCCCTGCCCGAGGCCGTCGGCCTCTACCACCTCGTCCTCGAGGGGATCGTCTTCGCGATCGGCCAGGAGGCGCTGCTCGATACGCTCACGGTCGCCGGCGTCCTCCCCGGCGTCCGTGACGGGCTCGCGCGCGTCCAGGGCGACGAGCGCTGGCACGTCGGCCTCGGGGTCATGTGCCTGCAGGACGCCGGGGGCACCGCCGAGGCCGGGGACGTCGCGACGCTCGCCGCCCGCGCCGCGGCCGCCTGGGGCCCGGACGTCGCGACGCCCGAGCGGGTCGAACGGGCGCTCGCCGTCCACGCCCGTCGCCTCACGGTCCTCGCCCGGGCCGGGGCGGCGGCGCGATGACGAAGGTCTCGCTCGCGCTCGGGAGCGGCGGCGCCCGCGGCTACGCCCACATCGGCGCGATCCAGGTGCTCGAGGAGCGGGGCCTGGAGGTCGTCGCGGTCGCCGGCTCGTCGATGGGCGCCCTCGTCGGCGGCGTCTACGCGGCGGGCGAGCTCGCCGCCTACACCGAGTGGGCGGTCGGGCTGAACCAGCTCGACGTCCTGCGCCTGCTCGACCTCTCGCTCTCCGCGCCGGGGGCGATCCGCGCCGAGCGCGTGCTCTCGCGCGTGCGCGAGCTCCTCGCCGGGCGCCGCATCGAGGACCTCCCCATCCCCTTCACCGCCGTCGCCACCGATCTCCTCGCCCGGCGGGAGGTGTGGTTCCAGCGCGGCCCCGTCGACGAGGCGATCAGCGCCTCGATCGCGATCCCGGGCATCTTCCCGCCGGTGCTGCTCAACGGCCGCATGCTCGTCGACGGCGGGCTCATGGATCCGGTGCCGGTCGCGCCGACCGCGGCGGTCCCGGCCGACCTGACGATCGCGATCTCGCTCGGCGGGGAGCGGAGCGCCGGCGGGGCCGGCCCCGCCGGCGCCGCGGTCGTGAGCGGCAGCGCCGCGGAGACCGCCGAGCCGCGCCCGATCGACGAGTGGGCCGAGCGCTTCCGCCGCGGCGCCGCGCAGGCCCTCGACACGGACATGGCGAAGTCGCTGCTCGCGCGCTTCCCCGCCGCCGCCGAGGAGGCCGCGGCGCGTGTCACGGTGCCCGCCGCCGCGGCCGCCGCGGCCGCCCCCGCGCCCCCGGGCCTCACGAAGCTCGACGTCATGAACCAGGCGCTCGAGGCGATGCAGGACGTCGTCACCCGGTACCGCCTCGCCGGCTCGCCGCCGGACCTCCTCGTGACGATCCCGAAGGACGCCTGCCGCACGCTCGACTTCCACCGGGCCGCCCCGATGATCGAGATCGGCCGCCGGCGGATGGGCGAGGCGCTCGACGAGGCCGGCTTCAGCGCGGACCGGCCGGGCTGAGCGCCCGCGCCGCGAGCGCGGCGTCGACGACCGCGGCCGCGGCGGTGCAGCCGGCCGGGAGTGCCCGGCGGAGCGCGCCGAGCACCCCGCGGCAGAAGTGCTCGCCGTCGCCGCCGTAGCCGAGCGCCCCGAGCCGGCCGGCGTGCCCCTCGAGGACGTCGGCCCCGGCGAACGTCGCGGCCCCGACGACGTCGATCGTCGTGCGGACCGCCCCGGCCATCGCCCGGGCCTCGGCGCGGGAGCGCGCGGCGGCCCCGACGACCTCGCCGGCGATCTGCGCGGCGAGCCGGTGGCCGATCCGCTCGAGCTCGCGTGCCTCCCGCAGCGCCGCGGGGCGGCAGAGGGCGGTGGGCGCCGGGTCGGCGGCCCAGGCTTCGAGGACGGCGCCGCTCGCGACGGCGTCCGGGCCCCAGCCGTCGGCGCCGACCGCGCGCGCCGCGGCGCCGTCCGCCCCGAAGGCGCGGCCTCCGACGAGGACCCGGTGCCCGGCGATGTGGATGGCGCGGATCGTGTCCGCGCAGGCGAGGAGCTGCGCGCTCAGGGTGACGCTGACGAGGACGGCGACCGGGTCCTCGCCCGTCCGCTGCCCGGTCGCCGTGCGCCCGCCCGCGAGCGCCGTCTCGTCGACGTGCCAGCCCTCGTGGCGCAGGCGCTGGGCGGCGACGCGGCCGGGGAGGCGGTGCGGGTCGGCCGGGAAGGTCGCGAGCACGAGACGCCCGCGGGAGCCGGGCTCGGCCGGGGCGAGCCGGGCGAGGACGCGCTCGGCGGCGGCCGTCTGGGCGCGGGCGGGCGCGGCGCGCGGGAGCGCCGCGCGGGCCTCGTCGCTGCCGGCGGTGCTCCCGAGCAGCCGCAGCGCCGGGCTCAGCAGGTCGTCGAGCAGCGCGGGCGCGCTCGAGCCGTCGGCCAGGAGCGCGGTCACCAGGCCGTCCAGGCTCCGGTGGTCGGCCTGCCGCAGCAGCGCGGCGGTGCGGTCGATGAGGGGCGGGTGCGTCGGCGGCATCGGGCTCGTCCCCGGATGGTCGGCCCGGCTGCGGCGATCCTGAGAGCGGCGCTGCGCCGGACCCCTGATCCGTGCGGCGGCGGGTGCGTAATCCCCCTCAGTGACGCGCGGGGTGGATGTGATCGGGTGCTGGACCGCCGCCGAGCGACGGCGGCTCATCGCGCGGCTGCAGGCGGCCGGCTTTCCGTGCCGCAGCGTCGCGGTGGGCGAGGACGATCGCGTCGCCCTCGAGGTCGAGCTCTCGCCCGGTCACGGTCGCGCCGAGCTCGAGCGGCTCCTGCGCCCGGCGCGCGGCCGGATCCTGGCGCGGGAGCCCTGAACCGGCGAGCGCCGGCGCGGGGCGGCGCCGCCTCAGGTGCGGCGGGCCGGCACCGCCCAGTCCGGGCGGGTGAGGGCGAGGCCGAACGGCTTGACCCAGTGGAGCGGACGCGGCGACGGGGAGGTCATGCCCGGGTGATCGGCCGGCGCGCCGCGATCCGCAAGTGCCACGGGGTCAGACCGCGGTCAGACTCGGCGGCGCGAGGTGCCCGCCAGGCCGGCGCCCGCCAGCGCGCGGGCGATCATGCCGCCGACGATCGGCCAGACGAGCGCCGCCAGGCCCCAGTCGACGACCATCTCGACCTTGCGGTCCTTGAAGGTGAAGAGCCCGTCGAACGGACCGACGAGCGTGCGGCCGGTGTCGTGGAAGAACCGGACGACGTCGTTCGTGCTGTGAGCGCCGAGCAGGCGCAGGACGATCGCGATGACGATGATGCCGACGACGATCGAGGTGATCGCCTGCACGAGCCGCGCGAGCAGCAGGAGGCCCGCACCGGCGCCCCCGGCCGCGGTCGCGCCGACGCCGCGACGTCCATGTCCGGTGGTGGTCCTGACGGGTTGCAGCGTCCTGCGCATGACGTCTCTCCTCGGGGTGACGGGCGGGATGTGACCGAGGGTTACCCCGAACGCGCGGGCGCCACGCGCGGCGCCGCACAACGATCGTCCAGTGGGTCGCGCGCCGGGCCGGCGGCCGCCGCAACCGGGACGCGAACCGGGACGCCGGTTGGGTGCGAAGCGCCGGGTGTACATCCTCCAACGTGTCCATGGTCAGGGCGGTTGACCGCGGGGTAGGGTCGGGCGCAGCTGCACCCCGAGGTCGCGTTTCCGGGCTGGGAGGCGCGGACGGCGGCCCCCACCCCACCCCCACGGAGGTCCACCCCCATGCATGTCCGCCATGCGGCGATCGCGCTGGCCGCGGTCGCCACGTTCGGCTGCGCCACCCCCGGCGCGGTCGCCAGGACGCGCCACGCCGCGCGCACCCACCGCCTCTCCCCGCCGCACGCGAGCGTCAGCCCGCTCGCCCTCGAGGCCCCGTCGACCCGCGGCACGGTCGCCGGCGCCGCCGACGCCACGACGGGCTGCACCTCGCCGCCGCCGGTCCGCGTCACCCCGTACATCCACTGCTACACGCCCGCCGACATCGCCTCGCACTACGGCGTGAGCGCGCTGCACGACGCGGGCACGATGGGCCAGGGCCAGACGATCGTCCTCGTCGACGCCTACGGCAGCCCGACGGCGAAGGCCGACCTGCAGACCTTCCACGACACGTTCTACCCCGGCCTCCCGGATCCGGACTTCACCGCCGACTACCCGTTCGGCGCCCCCGACTACAAGACGTCCACGAGCCAGGGCGTCTCGGGCCCGTCGGCCGCGGCGGGCTGGGCGGGTGAGGTCACGCTCGACCTCGAATGGGCCTACGCGATGGCTCCCAGGGCCCACATCGTCATGCTCGCCGTGCCGCCGGCCGAGACGCTCGGCGTGCAGGGCTTCCCGAACCTCTTCAAGGCGATGAGCGCCGCGATCGACCGGTACCCGGCGGGGACCGTCTTCTCGCAGTCCTTCGGCGTGAGCGAGGAGACCTTCGGCGGCGCGGCGGCGACGCAGACGGCGAAGTTCGACGCGGTCTACCGGAAGGCCGCCGCGAAGGGCGACACGGTGCTCGCGTCCTCCGGTGACGACGGCACGCTCGGCACGTCGAAGCAGCACAAGGAGTCCACGACGTACGGCCACCCGACCGTCGGCTGGCCCGCGTCGAGCCCGTACGTCACCGCCGTCGGCGGCACCCAGCTCCAGAAGGGCTGGACCTGGAACCCGACGAGCGACATCCCGTTCACCGCGGCCGGCGACTACAACCCGAGCTACTGGGCCTTCACGCCCGGCGGCGAGCAGGACGTCGTCTGGAACGAGTCGTGGCTCCCGGCGGCGACCGGTGGCGGCCAGAGCTCGATCTACGCCCGTCCGGGCTACCAGGACTCCGTGGCCGATGTCGTCGGCGCGCAGCGGGGCATCCCGGACCTCGCGTGGGACGCGGCCGTCAACGGCGGCGTGCTCGTCTACACGTCCTTCTACCCGGACACGAACCGCGTCGGCTGGCACATCTACGGCGGGACGAGCTCGTCCTCGCCGCAGGTCGCCGGCCTCGTCGCCCTCGGCAACCAGCGGCAGGCGGCCAAGCCCGGTGGCAAGCCGCTCGGCTTCCTCAACCCGCTGATCTACTCGGTCGGCAGCGGCCCGGCGTTCACCGACGTCGTCCCGGTCACCGAGGGCACCGCGCTGAGCGGCCGCCTCGACGACAACCAGGACTGGGACTACAACGGTGACGGCGTCGCTGTGACGAAGGACCCGGTCACGGGCAACCCGACGACCGGCGGGTACGACATGACGACGGGCTTCGGCGTCCCGAACGCCGCCGCCTTCGTCAGCGCCCTGGGCGCCGCGCGGGACGCGACGCCGTAGACGGGCCCGGCGGCGCGGCCCCGGTGCGCCGGGGCCGCGCCGGCGCTGCTACCGCCTGCCGCCCCGCGTGCAGGGGTGGTAGGTCCGGGTCGTGCCGGCGGTGCGGCCGCCGCGCAGCGTCGCGCGGATCGTGAGCTTCACCGTCAGGCGCCGGATGCCGCGCAGGTCGACGACCGCGCTGAGCCGCCGGCCGCGGCGCGTCGTCCGCACGCGCCTGCCGCCGAGGGTCGCCGTGGCGGTGCGGACCCGTGCCCCGCGCGGGAGCGTGAGCGTCGCGGTGAAGCGGCGGCGGCTGGAGCAGCGCAGAGCGGGCGCCGCGGCCGGCCAGACCGACGGGTCGATGCGGACGACGTTGAAGCCCGAGGCGCCGTCCGTGTACCAGATCTCCTTGCGGTCGGCCGCGAACGCCGGCTGCGACATCGCGAAGTCGCTCGCCATGAAGCCGTTCTCCGCGCGCGGGACCGTGGGCGCGACGAAGTAGGCGATCTCCTTCGGCCTGGTCAGCTCGCTGATGTCGAAGACCCGCAGGCCGGAGGCGATGAACGAGCAGGCGACGACCTTCGGGTCCGTCCGCGTGGGGATGTTGCAGTAGTGGGCGGCGTAGCCCTGGACGGGGCTGAGGGCGCCCGGGTCGCCCGCCGCCGCCTTGTGGTCGGCCGGCTGGTCGACCTGCAGGCGGAGGTTCGCGATGACCCGCGGTGAGCGCTCGTCGGCGATGTCGATGATCCGCGCGGCGCCGACGTCGTCGGGGTTGCCGCCGAACGTCCCGGCGGAGTACTCGTCGAACTCGAGGACGTAGGGATGGCCGTCCTCGGTGAAGGGGATCGCGTTCTGCGGGATGGTCGCGGACTGCCACGTCAGGCGGCTGATCTCGCGGACCTGCGGGTGCGCCTTCCGCGCCTGGATCTCGCTCGTATCGAGGATGAGCATGTTGTGCCCGAGCGGGTCGGCGATGTAGGCCCGGTTGCCGTCGTCGCTCAGCGTCATGCCGTGCGAGACGACGTTGCCCTGCCACAGGTCGTGCGGGTGCCTGGGGTCGGTGACGTCGATCGCGGTGATCGAAGTCGTCGCGGTGCCGGTCGCGTAGAACGTGCGGCCGTCCTCGGAGAAGCCGCTCTCGTGGCCGAGCCGCGCGAGCAGCTGCGTCGACTGCAGCTGCGGATGCCGGCAGTCCGCGTGCGCGTCGTAGATCGAGACGAGGCCGGGCGCGGTGGCCGGGTTGCCGAGGACGGCCGCGATGAGCCCGCGCCTGACGTTGAGGTTCAGCGACTCGTGCGGCGACAGCATCGGCGGCTCGGTGAGCGTGTCGGTCTGCACCGGGTGCGCCGGGTCGGACATGTCGAGGACGGCGACGCCGACCGAGGTCGAGTCGAGCTTCAGCGCGTTGAGCGGGAAGAGGAGGGCCGTGTCGTAGTACGCGCACTCGCGACCCTGGGTGTCGACGTAGCGCAGGACCTTGAAGCCGCCGGAGGTCCCCTGGTGGGCGAGCAGCGTCGCGTTGCAGTGCAGCCCGCCCGTGGCGGCGCTGGCCGGGACGCGGCCCTGGATCCCGGGCTCCGGCTTCGCGCCCGGGCCACAGACCGCCCGCGGCGTCGCGACGAGCGCCGGTTCGGGGTTGTGCTGCATCGGGAGCTTCGCGGGCGTCTGGCCCGCACCCTGGGAGAGCGCGCCGAGGTCGTTCAGCGGACCGAGCGCTCCTTGGGCGGCGGCGGTCTGCGGGGCGACGACCGCCGTGGCGACGCACAGCGTCGCGACGACCCGGCCCAGCGTTCTCGGCGTGCGGCGCATGACTCTCCTCGTGACCCGGCCGCGCGCCGTCGGTGACGCGGGCCCTACGTGATGGCGCGGAGCCTATCCCGTCAAATGAACGCACGCGGGCAGACGAGGGGGTTCTCCCGGGGAAAGGTGTGCAAAATCGCCCGGCTTGGGGACGTTCGCGCAGGTGTGCGCCAAGCTGACGTGGACGTGTCTGCTCACGGACGAAGTCCACGCGTGCTCAGCCCTCTCGCGACGCCGTCCCCGGACGCCCTCACGAGCGCTCGCGCGGCCTCGCCCACCGTCTCGCGCCGCCTCGACGTCCGGGTCGTGTTGCGTGACGGCCTCGCCGGCCGCGGCGTCCGCCTCGAGGCCCTCTTCGCCGACTGGCCCGCGCAGGCGAAGGCCGACGCGCTCGCCCGGGTGCGGTCGACGTTCGGGCCCCGCGCCGGCGCGGCGGTCTTCGTGCGGCGTGACGGGCACCACGTCGAGCTCGTCGACCTCGCGACCGACCGGCGCCTGCGCCTGATGGTCCCCGTCGGGCTGTAGACCCAGGCGGCGCGGGCGATCGTGCCCGCGCCACCGATCGGCCGTCCTACCCGGTGATGCGCTCCCACGAGAACGGGCCGAAGGCGTCGTCGCCGTTCGGGGCGTCCTGCGCGGGGTCGATGCGGAGCTTCAGCCACTCCAGCGGGAACGTGCTGCCGTGCACGACGATCCGGTGGAAGTTCGGCACGTCCAGCGCCGGGCTGTAGATCGCGTCGAACGGGCTGGCCGGCGACATCGGGTTGTCGGACCGGTAGACGTGCGAGTCGCCGTTGAGCAGCAGGACCGGCCGCCCGAACGCCGCGGTGTGCGACGCGATCGACGTGACGATCGGCTGGTAGTTCTGCAGGTGCGCCGGGTCCTTGCCGTCGACGTCCCACATGTCCGCCTGGGTCTGGATGAGGACGGCCTTCGCGCCGTCCGCCCGGGCGCGGGCGAACGCCGCGTCGATCCAGCGCAGGTCGGCCCCCGTGCGCTCGGTCATCTCCTGGGTCTGCGCCGCCGAGGTCGCCGGGGTGCCGAACCACCGGTCGGCGTCGTTGTTCGAGCCGCCGGGGATGTTCACGGTGACGAAGACCGTCCGGTTCTGCTCCCACATGACGTTCTCGACGTACTTGGCGTCGGACGGGTGCGCGGGGTCGACGACGCTGCCCTGCGAGAGGACGGCCTTCCTCCGGCCGCCGAGCGTCACGCCGGGGCGGGCGAAGAAGACCGACCGGACGAGGTCGAGGTTCGCCGCCGGGTCGCCGCAGGCGAAGTCGACGCAGTTGCCGCTCGAGTCCTTCACGTGGTCGATCTGGCCGGTGGCGGCGTTGTAGAGCCCGCCACCCTCCTTGACCTTGTGGCAGTCGGACCACTCGTTGTCCCCGGGGGTGTAGACGAGCGGATCCTTGAAGTCGTCCCACAGGCCGAGGACCGCGCGGTCGTAGGACTCGGTGCAGTACTGCGAGCCCGAGTGGATGTCGCCGACGTGCATGACGAGGCGGACCTTCGGGTCGTCGTTGATGCTCTTGACGAACGCCGGCGTGGCGGCGAACTCCGACGTGTCGGTCGGGGTGGTGCCGTAGGGCGCGTCCCCGTAGACGGCGAAGGTCACCGGGCCGTCGGAGCCTGCGTCGAACGGGCTGCCGTTGCCGGCAGACGCGGTGGCCGCGGCGCCGGCGCTCAGGGCGACGGCGGCGGCGGCGGTGACCGCGAGGAGCTTCCTCATTGGTGATGCCTCCAGAAGGTGGGTGGGCGCGTGAACCTATGGCGGCCCGCGCCCGCCCCGGTTACCGGGCCGTTACCGCCGCGGCCGGTGTGCGGTCAGCCGAACTCGCCCCACAGCGCCCGCATCTGGGGGGCGAGCGTGGCGACCTCGGCGAGATGGAGGGCCGCGAGCTCCGCCAGCCGCTCCTCCCCCTGGGGCGTGAGCCGCACGTGCACCCGCGCACCGTGCTCGGTATCGCGCCGGCGCTCGACGAGTCCCGCCTCGACCGCGCGGTCGACGAGGCCGACGACGCTGTGATGCCGCAGGCGCAGGGTGGCCGCGAGGTCGGTGAGCGTCGGCCCGTCCGGCCGCGGGTCGGCGCGGACCGCGAGCGTGAGCTGAAACTGGGCCGGCGTCGTGCCGAGGTCGCGGGCGCGATCCTCCGCCCACGCGAGGTAGTCGCGGATGCCCGCCCGCAGTGCGGCGAGGCGCTCGTAGTCCGGCTGTCGCGGCCCCCGCGTGCTCACGCCGACAGAGTGGCACGCGGGCGCGTCGGCAGCGGCGTGATGAGGCGCTCGCGGTGGCGCTCGGCGAGGAGGTCGCGCAGCCGGCCCTCGAGGAGGTGCTCGACGGTCAGGTGGCCGATGACGACGTCCGGGGCCTCGCGCGTGACGACGGCGGCGACGGCGACGTGCGCGCCCGCGAACTGCAGGGCGGCCTCCCGCAGCGTGTCGTCGATGCAGATGACGAGCGCGGTCTCCTCGTCGGGTGGCGCTGAGGACATCACCTCGTCGACGAGCAGCACCTCGAGCGGGTCGACCGCGTACTCGCGGGACAGGTGCAGCCCGCGGCGCGCGATCTTCTCGGTGAGGACCGAGCGCTTGAGCAGCAGCGCCGACACGAGGTAGGCGGCGGTCGCGCCGATGAGAAGGGGCAGCACGTACGGCCATGCCCGCGTCAGCTCGAGCGGGAAGATCACTCCGGTGAGCGGCGACCGCATGACGCCGCCGACGACCGCGCCGAGCCCGACGAGGGCCCAGAACCCCGGGGCGACGTGCGGCAGGACGTGCGCCTCGAGGCCGCCGAGGGCGGCGCCGATCATGAACACGGGCGCGAGGACGCCGCCCGAGGTCCCGGAGCCGAGCGACAGGCTCCAGATCGCCGTCTTCACCACGAGGATCCCGACGATGAGGGACATCCCCCCGCGCCCGGTGAGCAGCGAGTCGATGACGTCGTAGCCGACGCCGAGCGCCCGGGGCTCGATGAGGCCGCCGACGCCGATGATCGCGCCGCCGATCGCCGGCCACCACATCCAGTGCAGCGGCAGCCGGTGGAAGGCGTCCTCGGAGGCGTAGACGAGCCCCGTCGCGGCGACGGCGAGCAGGCCGCCGAGCACCCCGGCCGGGACGCACAGCAGCTCCGGCCAGGCGCCGATGTGGGTCGGGACCGCGTGCAGCGGGAAGAGCGCCCCGCCCCCGAGCAGCGGCACCCGCAGCATGGTCGCGGTCGCCACCGCCGCCACGACGGGGATGAAGCTCCGCGGCCGCCACTCGAACAGCAGCAGCTCGACGGCGAGCAGGACCGAGGCGAGCGGCGCGTTGAACGTCGCCGCCATGCCCGCGGCCGCGCCCGACACGAGCAGCGTCTTGCGCTCGGCGGCGGTGAGGTGCAGGGTCTGCGCGAGGATCGAGCCCACCGCGCCGCCGGTCATGATGATCGGCCCCTCGGCGCCGAAGGGCCCGCCGGTGCCGATCGAGACGGCGGCCGACAGCGGCTTGAGGATGGCGACGCGCGGGGCGACCCGGCTGCCGCCGACGAGGATCGCCTCGATCGTCTCGGGCATCCCGTGCCCGCGGATCTTCTCGGAGCCGTAGCGCGCCATCAGGCCGACGATGAGGCCGCCCGCGACCGGCGCGAGGAGGATGAGCCACGCCGCCGGGTGCCCCGCCCCGGGGGCCGCCAGCGACGAGCCGGCGTCCCCGAAGAAGACGAGGTGCGTCACGAGCCCGATGAGGCGCTGCAGGCCGAGGGCCGCCACCGCCGCGACCGCGCCGACCGGCACCGCCCAGGCGATGACCCGCAGGACGGCCGGGGTGAGCGTGAAGTCGCCGAGGTGGGCGACGCGATCCTTGGACATCATATCGCCTCACGATATCGAAGCGCGATACTTTTGCTTGCCCAAAGGGCGCGCCGCCGCTACGGTCCGGTTTCCGGTGTCCTTTCGTTTCCGCATCGCCTCCCTTGTCGCGGCGAGCCTGCTCGTCGCCGTTCCCGTGGCGTCCGCCGGGATCCGCGCGCGCATCGACGCCGCCGACGCCGTCGAGACGGCCCTCCACGCGAAGTACCACCGCTACCTGTGGACGGCCGCCTGCGACCAGACCGCGCCGGCGCACTTCCGCTGCCGGTTCATCGGCCGGAGGGCGTCCCACGCCGGGACCGGCAAGGCGACCGTCGTCCGACAGGGCAGACGGTACACCGTGACGCTCGGCACCGTGCGCTTCCGCTGACCACGGACCCGCCCGGTCCGGGCGCGGCGGTGCGGGGGGAGGAACTGCGCCCACCCGCGCGAATCCCTGTCCACCGTTCCGGACGGATGTCCGATTCACCACCCTGACCGCTGTGCACGGGCTGGGACCGGGCCGATGAGGGACAGAAGTCCGGTCCATCAGGGACGCGAGGCGGGCCCCTGCCCCTCCCGCGTACCGCGACCGGCGACACCCCCGCCGCCGCCCAAGGAGTCCCGATGAAGGTCCGCCCCGGCCTGTCCCTGCTCACCGCTGCCTGCTTCGCCCTCGCCCCGGCCACGATCGCCCACGCGGGGAAGCCCGTCCGCGGCGGCGACACGACGCCACCGACCGTGTCCATCGGCGCGCCCGGTGCCGGCGCGACCGTCGCCGGCACGATCACCGTCAGCGGCAAGGCGGCCGACAACACGTCGCTCGCCGGCGTCGCGGTGAAGGTCGACGCGGGTGCCTACCAGACGGCGACGGGCACGAGCGCCTGGTCCGCGCCGGTCGACAGCACGGCCTACGCGAACGGGACGCACACGATCACCGCGCAGGCGACCGACGGCGCGGGGAACCGGACGACGACCACCGTCACGGTCTCGGTGCAGAACGCGGCGGCCACCCCGCCGCCGGACACGACCGCCCCGACCGTCGCGTTCGGCGCGCCCGCGGCCGGCGCCACCGTCTCCGGTACGACGACGGTCTCCGGCAGCGCGACGGACGACACGTCGGTCGCCGCGGTCGCCACGAGCGTCGACGGCGGCCCGTGGAGCGCCGCGTCCGGGACCGCCGCATGGTCGTGGGGCTGGAACACGACCACGCTCACGAACGGGACCCACACGGTCGCCGTCCGCGCCACCGACGCCGCCGGCAACGCGGCGGTCGCGTCGCGGTCGTTCACCGTGAGCAACACGTCGGGGACCCCGACCGTCGTCGACTCCCTCACGACTCCCGAGGGCGCGAAGATCCTCGTCTACAGCGACGCGTCCGGCTGGACGGCGCAGCAGGTCTACGACCTCCTCAAGCCCAACGCCTACGAGCTCGACAAGATAGGACCGTCGCTGACCGTCAAGGCCCAGGCGGCCACCTCGTCGCAGACCTCGACGAGCGCCGGCACGACCGGCGGCGTCTACACCTCGTTTCGCGCGACGATCTACCTCCAGGCGAAGGCCGGCTCGACGTTCACCTCGCGCCCCGACCAGATCGTGGCCCACGAGTACGGGCACGCCTGGACGATGTACCACCTCTACCTGACCCGCCAGGGCGACTGGTCACCGTGGCTCTCCGCCCGCGGCCTGCTCGGCGACAGCCGCGTCGACTCGTCCTACAACTGGTCCAAGAACGAGATGATCGCGGACGACTACCGGATGCTCTTCGGCACGTCGGCCGCCGTCTCGGAGGCGGGCTACATCAACTCGGAGGCGACCGATCCGCGGCTCGTCCCCGGCCTGAAGGACTTCTTCCTGACCGGCTGGGCCCGATGAGCGCCACCGGGGCGAGGGGGTCCGACACGACCCCCTCGCCCCCTTGCGCCCGGGAGGCGCGGGACGGGCGCCTCCCGGTCCGCAGCCGTGCCCGGGGTCAGCACAGCGTGTTGTTGTTCCACTGGTCGAGCTGGTGTGCCAGCGCGTTGGCCAGGGCCTGGTCGGCGGCCGACATCTTGCTCGCGCCGCTCGTGTACGAGGAGACCCCGTCGAAGCCGTACTTCGCCAGCAGGGTCTGCGCCTGCGCGCGGTAGGTGAGCAGCCCGCCACACGCCCCGGCCCCGCCCTGGAGGTTCAGCTCGACCGCCATGAGCTGCGCCGCGAGGTTGTACGCCGGGTCGGAGGCCATCTTCTTGCCGCTGTTGACCGTCGACTTGTTCAGCAGGTTCACCGCCTCTTTGCAGGTGTCGACGTACAGGCTCCCGATGTAGACCCCGTGGGTGCTCTGGCCGGCCGCGATCGGGAAGGAGGCCAGCACCTGATCGGTCGTCTGCTTCATCTTGCCGTTGTTCGACGAGCAGGACGCGTGGGTCTTCCAGTACCCGATCGTGAGCGCCAGGCCGCCGGGCGGCGGGGTGTTGTCGACGGTGTACGTCTTCGTCTCACCTGCCGTGACGGTGAAGTCGTGGCAGATGACGCTGTTGTCGGCGAACGGGTCGTTCACGACGTTCGGGGTGAAGCCGCCCGCGAACAGGGACGTCATCCACCCGACGGCCGGCACCGTCTCGCACAGCTGGTAGGTCGTGCCGGGGACGAGGTCGGAGGTGAACGTCGCCGGGTTGTGGGCGGCGTCCACCGTCTGGGTCTCGAGCGTCGTCCCGACCGCGGACGGGCTCGCTCCGGTGCGCAGCTGGAAGGTGAAGCTGCGCCCGCCGAGGTCCGAGGACCCGCTGACCGTCTTCTGGACCTTCAGATGCCCGTACTCGACGTTCGTGAACGTGCAGGAGTAGGCGTGGTCGGCATCGGCGGGATAGTTGACGGTGAACGAGCACTCGCCGCTCGACCCGCTGTTGAACCAGCCGGACTGCCCGGTCTCGGTGATCGTGTACGAGCCCTCCTGCAGGGTCGTCGTGAACGAGGCCGTGCCGGTGGCGTCGGTGAGCACCTTCTCGCCGCCGGCCGGGGTGCCGGGGCCGGTCAGGACCATCTGCCATCCGCTCTCGAAGCCGGTCGGATCCGAGATCTTGTGCGCCTCGGCCGTGGCGGGGCCGAAGTTGTTCGTGAACTCGGCGCCGCCGCTGCAGGCGGTCGTGACGTCGACCGGCACCGGGTCCTGCGGGGCCCAGCCGGTGGCCGTGCGCTCCTCGACGGTGTACTGCGCGGGGGTGAGGCCGGTCACGTCGACGGACTTCGTCGTGTCGCCCGCCGCGAAGTTCAGCGTCCGGGTCTCGACGACGTTGCCCGCCGCATCCTTGACGTCGAACGTGAAGGACGCCGTCTCCGTCCCCGAGAGGACGTTCGGGATGTGCTTGACGATCGAGATCGTCGCCTGCCGGGCGGAGACGAGGGCGACGGAGGCGTTCGCGTGGGCGTCGAACCCGTCCGACCCGGTGACGTGGGCGACGTCGCTCAGCGTGCCCGAGCCGCTGGAACCGGCCGAGGTGTACACCGTCTTGCTGAACGTCACGGCTCCGGAGTCGCCCTGGGACGAGGACAGCCAGTCCGTCTGGGAGGTCGTCTTCGTGCCGGCGACGTAGCCGTTCTGGAACGCGCCGATGTCCGGGGTGAACGAGTCGGCCGAGTAGGAGAACGGGCCGGTGATGCTCTCGCTGTCGGAGATGACCGCGCTGTCGTTCGTCACGATGCCCGAGCCCTGCACGGTGGCCGCGGCGACGGCCGAGGTCGAGCCGGGGATCGCGATGCCGGTGACCTTGTCCGTGTAGGTCGCGGTCGCGACGTCGTTGAGGGCGAGCGTCCCGGCCGGCACGGTCATCGTGTGCGTCAGGACGAGGAGCTTCGTGTTCGCCGGGACGTCGACCGCACCGCCGTTGACGGTGTCGAGCGTCGTGCTTCCGGACCTGATGACGTCCGTCGGCGTGACGGTGATCGTGCGCGCCGCCGGGTTCTTCGCATAGACGTGCGTCGTCACCGTGATGTCGCCGGACGGCGTCGCGGCGAGCTTCGTCCACGTCACCGTCACCGTCACGGCGACCGTCGCGTCGAGGGCCGCGCCGGTGGCGCAGGTGTTCGTGAAGTTCACGTGGTCGGGCTCGGCGCCCTTGACGATCGACCAGGCGTGGTCGGAGTTCTGCAGGGCCGACATGTCCTTCGTCAGCTCCTGCGGCAGGATCTCGTTGACCGGGATCGACACGTCGGACGCCCCGATGCCCTGGGTCGTCGGCTTGCCGTCGGAACCGATCAGCGCGAGGTTGGCGTGCAGCGACGACCCGGGGAAGAGGTGCGACCCCAGGGCCAGCCGCCCGTAGTAGTCGTAGACGCAGGTCGAGCCCTGCGCCTGCGTGACGGTCAGCGTGCGGTAGATCGACTCGTCGATCCCGCCGAAGCCGGTCGTCGTGAGCTGGCCGCTCGATGTCCCGGTGTCGCATCCGGCGTCCGAGAGCGCGGCGTTCAGCGTCGGGGCCGAGATCACGTCGTAGCCGGGTGCGCCTGCGTCCCTGCCGTCGAGCACGACGGCGATGGTGTAGGTCTGCGTCGCCGGCGCGGCGTTCCCCGCATCGAGGGTCACACGGTGCGGAACGAGATCGAGCTCGTTCCACCCCTTGCCGAGGTTGCCCGTCGTGTACGCCGCCGACGGGCAGATGAAGTTGCCGTTGCCGTCGGGCAGGACGGTCGTGGAGCTGAACTTGCAGCCCTCGAGCGTCGAGCCGACGTGGCTTGGATCGGTGGCCCCGGCGACGGCGGGCAGAGCGCCGAAGGTGGCGATGGCGGCGAGGGCGACGAGCGCCCGGCGCGCAGTGCGTGATCCCAACATCTCGACGTCCTCTCGTGGCGGCAATGGCACCCCGACGTCACGTCGTCCTTGCGTCCGATCTCATCATCCCTGATTTCGGACTATCGGCGGCAAGCGCGAACTTACGCCGACGCCGCGAGGGAATCAAGCGAAAATCCAGTACGACCCATTTCGATAGTCGTTTTTCTCGTGTGATGACGCGGATGACGCATCCGGCCTGGCCCCGCCGGGAGCAGCGGCGGGCGCGGAGGGCGGGACGGGTCCGCAGGCCACGCGGCGAGCATTCCGGGAACACGCCAGGACAGACATGCTGCCCGGACAATATGTGCGCTCGTGTTCAGGGGACGGCGGGGCGGCTCACGACTCCGCCCGCCAGCGATGGAGGCTCGGGTCGAGGAAGCGGTGCAGCGCACCCTCCGGCAGCCAGGCGAGCGTCTCGAGCTCCAGCGGGTCGAGGAAGCCGACCTGGCCCGTCCGCAGGTCCTCGACGCGCAGCCGCGGGCCGTTGCCCTCGAGGTCGATGGAGACGTGCACCGAGGCGAACTCGGAGCTCAGCTCACCGACGCCGGACCGGCCCCCGCGCGCCATCAGATAAGGAACGCGAGGGTGTAGAGCGGACGGTCGGAGTCGACGAGCGTGACCTTCTTGTAGGCCATGCGCAGGCCGTCCGGGGTGCGGCGGAGCGTGTAGTCGCTGCGCCCGGCCCAGAGGGTGACGCCGCGCTCGCGCGACTCGTAGACGAGGAAGTTCGCGCCGGCGCGGATGTCCCCCTCCGGCCCGATCCCGTCCGCCTCGCCGTCGAGGAGCTCGACGTTCGAGACGATCCGGCGCAGCTGCGACGGCGGCGTCTGCGAGTGGCGCTTGCCGGTGTGCAGCTGCTTGATGCGGGTCGCGATGCGCGCGCGGTTGTCGAAGAGGATCGACACCTCGCGCGTGGGGTCGCTGTCGCCACCGTTGGCCGGGACCCAGTAGATCGCGTCGTCGGTCCAGAGGGCCTCCCACGCGTCGTACTCGAGCTCGTCCTGGTAGCGCGCCTCGCGGTAGATGAACTGCTCCACCTCGCGCAGGGTGGCGACGTCGAGGCCGGAGCCGACGGCTCCGTTCGTCGCGGAACCGTGCATCACGCGGCCCCTCCCATGAGCGAGCGGTAGTGCTTCCAGATCGCGCGCTGGGGGACCTCGTCGGTCGCGTCGCCGACGGTGAACCCGTCCGCGTCCTCGCGCTCGCGGTGCATGCCGCGCCTGATCGTCAGCCACTCGGGGCTACGGGCCTGCACGCCCCGCTGGTTGCGCTCGTACATCTCGGAGTCGTCGGCGAGCAGGAAGCCCGCCGGCCCGACCGAGCCGATCGTCTGCTGGAGCATGCGCCGGTTCATGTCCGGGGCGCCCTTGTACTGGACGGCCGTCACGTGCTGAACCGTCTCGTCGACCGCCGTCGGCTGGATGACGAAGAGCTGGATCTCCGCGATGAAGAGGTTCGGGAAGACCATCACGTGCGGGGAGCCGTCGACGAGGACCTCGCGCGCGGTCTCGGCGCCGAGCTTCGCCTCGAGCTGGGCGACGTAGTCCGGGACCTTCTCGGGCTTCGTGCCGAACCAGCCGAGCGGCTGGTCCATGCGGCGGAACTCCGGGCGCAGGTCGTTCTCGGTGTGGCCGTTCCCGAGGTCGCGGCAGACCGCGGTCGACTTGTCGCCGTAGAGGTCGCCGATGCCCGACGAGGCGACGGAGAAGATCGAGGAGTGGACGAACTGCGGGTGGTAGCCGTCCGTCTCGTTCTCGAGCAGCATCTTCCAGTTGGCCTTGCACTTGTGCTGCAGCCAGCCTGCGGTGAGCTCGACCTCGCCGGTGGGCGAGAGGCGCACGAGGCGGTCGAAGGCGTCGGTCGCGGCGCCGAGGTGCTCCTCGAGCGTGGGGCCCTCCTCCGCGAAGGAGCCGAAGACGAAGCCCTGGTACTGCGCGACCCGCGGGACCCGGCCGAGCCCGAGCTCGGCCTTGAGCGCGGTCCCGTCGTACCCGCTGTTGAACGGGTAGCCGAGGAGCTTGCCGGTGTTCGAGAACGTCCAGCCGTGGTACGGGCAGCGGAAGGCGGACGAGTTGCCCTTCGGGGCGTCGCAGACGAGGTTCGCCCGGTGCGTGCAGCGGTTGAGCAGCAGGTGGATCTCGCCCTGCCGGTCGCGCGACATGATCACCGGCTGCGGCCCGATCGACTTCAGCACGTAGTCGTTCGGCTCCGGCACCTCGCTCACGTGCCCGACGAACACCCACGTCCGGTACCAGATGCGCTCGAGCTCGGCCGCGTAGATGTCCGGGTCGGTGTAGAGCGACCCGTGGACGCGGCCGGGCTCGATGAGCTCGTCCCAGGGCAGGTGCGGCGCGACGCTCGGCATGCGCGGCATCCTACACGAATTCAGGCGCTCTGTCTGGACAGGTTGTCCGAGCTGGGTCGGTGGTCTCCTCCGGGAGGCTGGGTGGTGGATCACGGTTGCTCAGCAACCGCGATCCACCACCCACCGCTCGAGCGGTCCTCCCTCTAGTCCCGCTCCGGCCCCACGATCGACACGAAGGACACGCAGGTCCCCGGCCGGCCGCCGAGGTTGTGGGTCAGCCCGAGCTTCGGGGCGTCGAGCTGCCGCGCCCCCGCCTCGCCGCGGAACTGCTGCCAGTTCTCGAAGAGCATCCGCAGGCCGCTCGCGCCGACCGGGTGGCCGAAGGACTTCAGGCCGCCGTCGGGGTTGACGGACAGGCGGCCGTCGAGGTCGAAGGCGCCGTCGAGGACGTCGCGCCACGCCTCGCCGCGCGCGGAGAAGCCCATGTCCTCCATGAGGACGAGCTCGGTCGGGGTGAAGCAGTCGTGGACCTCGGCGAGGTCGATCTGCGTGCGCGGGTCGGTGATGCCCGCCTGCTGGTAGGCGTCGGCCGAGGAGCGCACGACCTCCTCGAAGCTCGTGTAGTCGTAGCCGGGGTCCATGGGGCCGTTCGCGGGCCCGGCGGCGAGCGCGAGGGCCTTGACGAACATCGGCCGGTCGGTGTACCGGTGGGCGTCCTCGGCCCGGACGACGAGCGCGCAGGCGGCGCCGTCGGAGACGCCCGAGCAGTCGAAGATCCCCAGGCGGCCGGCGACGAGCGGCGAGGCGGCGATCTTCTCCTTGGAGACCTCCTTGCGGAACTGCGCCCGTGGGTTCAGCGCGCCGTTGTGGTGGTTCTTCCAGGCGATGTGGGTCATCGCGTCGCGCATGTCCTGCTGGTCGACGCCGTACTTCTTGCAGTACGCGGGGTCCAGGAGGCTGAAGGCGGCGGGCGCGGTGAGGGTGTTCTCGGGCGCGGTGCCGTCGCCCGCGACGTTCGAGCGCACGAGCCCGGAGAAGCCGGTGTCCTTCAGCTTCTCCACGCCGACGGCCATGACGACGTCGTAGGCCCCGGAGGCGACGGCGTAGCACGCGTTGCGCACGGCGTCCGAGCCCGTCGCGCACATGTTCTCCACGCGCGTGACGGGCTTGTAGTCGAGCGCCATGGGGCGGGAGAGGACCGCGCCGGACTGCCCCGAGTTCATCGTCCCGAGCCAGAAGGCGTCGACGTCCTCGAGCGTCAGCGCGGGCGTCGTCGCGAAGCACTCCTTGATCGCGTCGACGAGGAGGTCGTCGGCCGAGCGGTCCCAGTGCTCGCCGAAGGGCGTGCAGCCCATCCCGACGATGGCGACCTTGTCGCGGATGCCGTTGCTGGCCATGGGTCAGTCCTCCTCGGCGGCGACGACGGTCGCCTTCCAGAAGTAGTTGTGGACGCCGTCGACCGTGTAGAGCCGGCGGAAGGACATCTGCACCCGCGTGCCGATCTCCACCTCGTCCGGGGAGGCGTCGGCGACCTCGAGCGTGTACCGCCCGCCCCCGTCGAAGTCGACGACGGCGTTGATCATCGGCGGCGACGGCGAGAAGGCGAGGCGGTCGACGGTGAAGGTCGCGACCGTCCCGGACCGCTGCCCGAGGGCGATGCGCTCCATCTCGTCGATGTGGTGGCAGCGCTTGCAGACGCGCGAGGGCGGCAGGTGGACGAAGCCGCAGCTCCTGCAGCGCGAGCCGACGAGGCCGAACTTCCAGGCCTCGCCGCGGGCCGACGGCGGCCCCGCGGGACGGTCGGGCTCGGGCCGGCGCGGGGGCTCGCGGTCGAGCATCCCCCGCCAGGTGAGGTACGTCGCGTAGCGCAGCTCGCGACCGCCCTCGAGCTGGGCGAGGACCGGGTGCGCGGCGCGGCGCCCCGGCAGCGACGCCGTCGTGCGCAGCACGAGCGCGTCGCACCCGTCGGCGGCCGAGATGAGCAGGATCGTCTCGCCGGCCCCGGCCCGGTCGAGGACCGCGGCGAGCTTCAGCCCGGCGTCGGCGGACCCGGCGTACCCGAGCGCACCCTCCTGCGACGGCACGCGGCCCGCGTACGTCCTCGCCGCCACGCCGGCGCTCCGGGTGTGCGGCGAGGAGACGATGACGTGGTCGGCCTGCTCGATGCCCGCGGCGGCGAGGGCGCGCCCGACCGCGTCCGCGATGAGCGGGAGGTACATCTCCTGGCCGAAGCGCTCCTCCCACGAGCGGCTCGCGTCCTGGCCGGGGACACGCCAGCGGTCGAGGAACTCGGCGCTCGCAGAGGCCTCGGCAAGGATCGTCGCGAGCGCGTCCGCCTCGTCGCCGAAGCGGAACGCCGCGGCCCCGTCGGCGCCGCCGCGCTCGTCCGCGGAGGACGGCAGGCCCGTACGCAGGTCGGAGAGCACCGCGAGCCCGCCGAGCGCGGCGGCGGCCCGCAGCGCCGCGATCGCCGACCGCGGCGCGCCACCGGTGTCGGCCGCGAAGCCCCGGTGGCCGAGGTCGAGCGCGGCGTGGATCGCGGTCGCGTTGGACTTGTCGAGGTACGGCGGGCTGCTCGTCGCGAAAAGCAGGTTCGACGTCCACCGGTCCGGCGCGGCGTCCCCGAGCGCGCGGCGCGCGGCCTCGACGCCCATCGTCGTCGCGTCCTCGTCGTAGGAGGCGACCGTGCGCGTGCCTTTGCCGAGGTGGGTGGGCCCGCTTCCCAGGGCGGCGCCGAGCTCCTCGTGGGTGAGGCGATGCCGGGGCAGGTACGCCCCGTAGCCGGTGATCCCGAGCGGCATGTGCGTCAGCCCGCCAGCAGCGCGGTCGCGACGGTCGCGGCGGCCGCCTCGGCCCCGCCCGAGAGGCGGCGCGAGAGCTCGGCCCGGCGGTAGTAGAGCATCGCGTCCCCCTCCCAGGTGGCGCCGATGCCGCCGTGGATGAAGATGTTCTCCGGCGCGGCGTAGTCGAGCGCGTCGGCGGCGGCGGTGCGGGCGGCGTTCGCGGCGAGCGTGAAGCCCTCACGGCCCTCCGCGTCCCAGGCCGACCCGGTGGCGACGAGCAGCGAGCGGGCGCCGTCGGTGAGGCGGAGCATCTCGACGAGCTTGTGCTTGATCGCCTGGTAGGAGCCGATCGCGCGGCCGAAGGCGATGCGGTCCTTCGCGTAGGCGGTCGCCATCTGCAGCGCGCCGTCGGCCGAGCCGACCGACTCGGCGGCGAGCAGCGCGCGCTGCAGGTCGCGGCCAAGCGACGGGGCGACGTCCGCCGGCAGCGTGAGCGCGGTCGCGCGGGCGCCGGCGAAGGCGACGTTCGCGAGCGCGCGGCTGCCGTCGTAGCCCCGCTTCGGCGTGACCGTCACGCCGTCGGCCCCCGCGTCGACGACGCTGAGGACGGGCGTGCCGTCCGCATCCCGGCCGAGGACGACGAGGACGTCCGCGCCGTCGGCGTCGAGCACGCCGGGGACGGCGCCGTCGAGCACCGCGACCCCTGAGCCATCGAGCGCGACGGCGACCTTCCCGGGGCGGTCCCCGGAGGACGGGCACACGAGGGCGGCGCGGCGCTCCCCGCGGGCGAGGGCGCCGCGCCGCTCGGCGTCCGCGCCCGCCGCCTCGAGCAGCGCGGTCGCGGGCAGGTGGCCGAGCAGGCGCGCGTCGGCCAGCGTGCGGCCGCAGGCCTCGAGGATCAGGAGCGCCTCGTAGGCGCCGAGGCCGACGCCATCGGCGTCCTCGGAGACGAGCAGGCCCGTCCAGCCCGCGTCGACGGCGACGGGCCACAGGTCGGTGTACGGCTCGCCGTCGAGCGCGGCGCGGGCGGCCTCGACGGTCTTGCAGCGGGCGAGCGCCGCGGTGGCGGCCTCCTGCAGGAAGGACTGCTCGTCGGTCAGGGCGAGATACATGGGCTCGGGCTCCTCTACGCCGTGGCGCCGGCGGGCGCGGCGGGCGCGGCGGTCGCGGCGGCGACCGGCCGCGCGGCCGGCGGGGGCACGACCCGCGGCTCCGGCGGGAGGCCGAGGAAGCGCTCGCCGATGAGGTTGCGGAGGATCTCCTCGGTGCCGCCGGCGGAGCGGACGCCGGGCAGCGCGGAGACCTGGTGGCCCCACTCGCCGCCGGCGAGGGCGTCCGGCCCGATCGCGTCGACGACGAAGCGGCACGCGTCGAGCGACGCGAGGACGCTCGTGATCTTGATGAGGCCCGCCTCCGGGCCGGGCGTGCGGCCGTCCGCGATCTCGGCGGTGACCCGCTCGCTCGTGTGGCGCAGCGAGAGCAGCTGCGACGCGACCTGGCCCATGCGGACGCGGAGCGCCGGGTCCTCGCGGGCCGCGTCGTCCCCCGCGATCGCTGCGACGAGCCGCTCGAGGCGGACGGCGTGCAGGCCCGAGCCGACGGCGACCCGCTCGAAGCCGAGCATCGTCAGCGCGACGCGCCACCCGTCCCCGACCGCGCCGATGACGCTGTCGGCCGGCAGCTCGAGGTCGTCGATGAAGACCTCGTTGAACTCGGCGTCGCCGGTGATCTGCCGCAGCGGGACGATCTTCAGCCCGTCGGCGTCCATCGGTACCGCGAACATCGTCAGGCCCTTGTGCTTCGCGGCCGACGGGTCGGTGCGGGCGAGCATGATGCCGTGGGCCGCGTGCTGGGCGAAGGACGTCCACACCTTCTGGCCGTTCACGAGCCAGGTGCCGTCCTCGCGCTGCCGGGCCTTCGTCTGCACGTTCGCGAGGTCCGAGCCCGCACCCGGCTCGGAGAGCAGCTGGCACCAGAACTCGTCGCCGCGCAGCAGCGGGCGCAGGTAGCGGTCCTGCTGCTCGGGGGAGCCGTGGGCCATGAGCGTCGGGCCGACCATGCCGATGCCGATGAAGTCGAAGGGGCCGGAGATGCCGCGGGCGTCGAGCTCCTGCTCGACGATGACGGCCTCGGCCTGGGTGCCGCCGGGCCCGCCGGCCGCCTCGGGCCAGGTGATGCCGACGTAGCCCGCGTCGGCGAGGACGCCCTGCCAGGCGCGCAGCCGCGCGACGGCCGCGTCGTCCTGGGGCTCGAGGACGTGCCGCGGCGGGGCGTGGAGCGCGTGCTCGTCGAGCCAGGCACGAAAGCGCCGGCGGTAGTCCTGCTGGTCGGCCGTCAGCTCGAGCGACATGGCGCAGACTGTACAGCGTGTCCGAGCAAGCTGTGCGGGCGCCCTGCCCGGACGGTGGGGCGCGCGCGTTCAGCCTCGGAGCGAGCCGCCGATCGCCGCCCGGTAGCGCAGCAGCGGGGCCGCCCGGTAGCGCGGCTCGCGACGGTCGTCGGCGAGGCCGTCGAGCAGCCCGAGCACGTGGTCGAGGCCGATGCGGTCGGCGAGCTTCACCGGCCCGGCGGGGTAGTTGAGCCCGAGCTCCATGCCGGTGTCCACGTCCTCGGCTGTGCCGTTGCCCTCGCCGACGAGGACGGCCGCCTCGTTGACGACGGTCGCGAGGATCCGGCCGAGGACGAGGCCGGGACCGTCCGCGACGGGCTCGGGGTGCTTGCCGAGCGTGACGACGAGCTCCCGCAGGCGCGCCACCGCCTCGGGGTCGCTGAGCACCGTCCGCGTCGTTTCGATCAGGCGGGTGGCCGCGAGCGGTCCGGCGACGTGGAAGCCCGCCGCCTCGGGGGCGACGAGGTGCAGCGCGCCACGCGAGAGCAGGACGGCGCGCGGCCCGGCGCCCCGGCCGCCGTCGCCCGGCTCGTCGGACGCGTCGACGGTCAGGTACGGGGCGTCGCCGCCCGCGTCCGCCTCCGAGGTGACCACCCAGCCGGCGGCCGCGGCGGCCGACCGCAGCTCGCTCGCCAGGCGCGTGCCGCCGAGGACGACGAGCGGCCGGCCGTCCCCACCCCCGGGCTCGGCCGCCTGCGGGTCGGGCGTCCTCGCGGGCGCGTCGTCGCCGTACGGGTACCAGCCGGCGCCGGTCTTCCGCCCGAGCCGGCCACCGGTGACCATCCGCGCCGCGAGCGGCGAGGGCTGGTAGCGCGGCTCGCCGTAGGTCTGGCGCAGGAAGGACTCGGCGACCGCGTGGTTCGTCTCGATGCCGATGAGGTCCATGAGCTCGAACGGGCCCATGCGGAAGCCGCCGCCGAGGCGCAGGATGCGGTCGATCTGCTCCGGCGTGGCGATCCGCTCCTGGAGGATGCGGAGCGCCTCGAGGAAGAACGGCCGGTTCACGCGGTTGACGAGGAAGCCCGCGATGTCGGCGGCGTCGATGACGGTCTTCCCCATCGCCTCACCCACCGCGCGCGCCGTCGCGAGGGCCGCGTCCCCGGTCTCCAGGCCGGCGACGACCTCGGCGAGGCGCATGACCGGCGCGGGGTTGAAGAAGTGCAGGCCGACGACCCGCTCGGGCCCGGGCACGCCCGCCGCGATCTCGGTGATCGAGAGCGACGAGGTGTTCGTCGCGAGGATGCAGTCCTCCGCGACGGCCGCGGCGACCTCGGTGAAGAGCGCGAGCTTGAGCTCGAGCCGCTCCGGTGCGGCCTCGATGACGAAGCCGCACGGCGCGAGGTCTGCGATCGCGCTGATCGGCCGCAGGCGCCCGAGGGCGTCCGCCCTGGCCTGCGCGTCGATCTTCCCGCGGGACTCGAGCCTGCCCAGCCCCTCCTCGATCCGTGCGAGGCCGCGGGCCAGCGCCGCGGGGTCCGGGTCGTAGAGGTAGGTGACCGCGCCGGCCTGCGCGGCCATCTGCGCGATGCCGGCGCCCATCTGGCCGGCGCCGAGGACGCCCACCGCCTCGGGCATCGTCGCGCTCGCCGGATCCGGACCAGGGGACATGCCGCCGATGCTATCGGACAGTGTGTATGGGCATTTCGTGTGACGATCACGCGGTCCTCCCCTAGCATCCCGCCCATGGCCGCCCCCACCCCCGAGGACCCCACCGCGTCGGTGGACCCCCGCGACGCGCCCGCCCCCGGCGAGGTCACCAAGGCGGAGGGCCTGGCCGAGCTCGAGCGCCGCCGGGCGCTCGCCCTCGGGATGGGCGGCGAGGCGCGGGTCGCCGCGCACCACGCGAGCGGCCGGCTCACCGCGCGCGAGCGCGTCGCCCTGCTCGTCGACCCCGGCTCGTTCGTCGAGCTCGGGCTGCTCGCCCACTCCGACCGGCCCGAGATCGGCGAGCGCGCGCCTGCCGACGCCGCGGTCACCGGCGTCGGGACGGTCGACGGGCGCAAGGTCGGCGTCATCGCGAACGACTCGACGGTCATGGCCGGCTCGACCGGGAAGGTCGGCAGCCGCAAGCAGGGCCAGATCATGAGCCTCGCCGCGCGCAAGGGCTACCCGCTCGTCATGCTCGGCGACGCGAACGGCGGGCGCCTGCCCGACCTGCTCGGGTCCGACTTCGCGGCGGCGGCCGGCGGCGACGAGGGCGAGCACTTCCTCGGCCTGCGCGTCATGGAGGACCGCATCCCGCGCGTCACCGCCATCCTCGGCAACGCCTACGGCGACCCGGCGTTCTGGGCGGGCTCGTCGGACTACGTCGCGATGGCGAAGGGCTGCTCGGTCGCGCTCTCGGGCCCGTCGCTCGTCGGCTCCTCGCTCGGCGCCGCGACGACCCACGAGGAGCTCGGCGGCCCCGAGGTCACCGTGAGGACGTCGGGCCTCGTCACCCGGCTGGAGGAGGACGAGGCCGCGACGATCGCGTCGATCCGGACCTTCCTGTCCTACCTGCCGTCGCACGCGAGGCTCGATCCGCCGGCGAGCGCGCCGATCGCCCCCGCGACCGGCGGCGAGCAGCTGCTCGACATCGTCCCCGACCGCGGGCGCCGCGGCTACGACATCCACAGGGTGATCGCCGCCGTCGTCGACGCCGGCTCGTTCTTCGAGCTCCACCCCGGGTACGCGCGGTCGCTCGTCACCGGCCTGGCCCGGGTCGAGGGCCAGGCGGTCGGCGTCGTCGCGAACCAGCCGAAGTTCCGCGGCGGCGTCCTGGACGCGGAGGGGGTGACGAAGGCGGAGCGGCTGGTCTCGCTCGCCACCGCGTTCGGCCTCCCGCTCGTCTTCCTCCAGGACATGCCGGGCGCGATGATCGGCGTCGAGGCCGAGCGGCTCGGCCTCGCCCGCCGGCTCATGGCGCTCTACACCGCCGTCGCCCGCTCGCCGGTCCCGAAGGTGACGGTCATCATCCGCAAGGCCTTCGGCTTCGGCTACATGACCCTCGGTGGCCCGTCGATGGGGACCGACTACGTCGTCGCGTGGCCGAACGCCGAGATCGGGTTCATGGCCGCCGACAACGCGGTGCAGGTCGTCCACCACCGGCGCCTGCGCGACACCCGGGCCGCGGAGGGGGACGACGCGGCCCGCGCGCTCGCCGCGGAGCTCGAGGAGCAGATGCACCACGCCTTCGCCCCGTGGCAGGCGGCGACGCAGTCGTTCATCCACGACGTCATCCGCCCGCAGGACACGCGGCAGGCCGTCGTCGACGGCCTGTTCGTCGGCTGCGGCTACCGCTGAGCGCGGGCAGGCGCCGGGGCTCCCGACCCCCCGAAGGGCCTACGGTGCTCCCCCAGCCGGCCGGGGCGCGGGCCCCGCGGGCGCGTTAGCGTTGGACGAACCCGACATCACCCGTGAAGGAGTCCCATGACGACCGTTGACGAGAACGCCTTCCCCGGCATCCGTGGCCAGGTGCAGACCTACCGCTGGGCCGACCCGGACGCCACGGCGCGCTACGTCGCCGTCATCGCCCACGGCTACGGTGAGCACGCTCGCCGGTACGACCACGTGGCCGAGGCCCTCGTCGCCGACGGCGCCGTCGTCCACGCCCTCGACCACCACGGCCACGGCCGCTCGGAGGGCGAGCGCGCGTCGGTGACCGACATCCAGGAGTTCGTCACCGACCTCGACACCGTCGTGGACGGCGCCGCCGAGCAGGGACTCCCGGTCGTCCTCATCGGCCACTCGATGGGTGGGCTCATCGCGACCCGCTACGCGCAGCAGCATGCGGAGAAGCTCGCCGCGCTCGTGCTCAGCGGGCCCGTCATCGGCGGCAACCCGGGGTTCGCCCAGCTCCTGGAGATGGACCCGATCCCGGAGATCCCGATCGACCCCGCCGCCCTCTCCCGCGATCCCGCCACCGGCGAGGCGTACGCCGCCGACGGGCTCGTCTACCACGGTCCGTTCAAGCGCGAGACCCTCCAGGCCCTGTTCTCCGCGGTCGACGACGTGAAGGGCGGCCCGAAGCTCGAGCTCCCCGTGCTGTGGATCCACGGCGAGCTCGACGCGCTCGCCCCGCTCGACGCCACGAGCGAGGCCGCCGCCCTCATCAAGACCGGCTCCTGGCAGGAGAAGGTCTACCCCGGCGCCATGCACGAGATCTACAACGAGACGAACAAGGACGAGGTCATCGGCGACACGATCGCGTTCATCGCCAGCGCGGTCGGCAGCCCCTCGTCCGTCTGACGCCGGGGGCCGGACGTCCGCCCGCGATGGCCTGCCATCGCTCGCGGACGTCCGGCGGCCCGCGTGCCGGTCCATGCGCACTTCCGGCGGCCCGGGGAAACGTAGACTCCGCACGTGCCAGCCGCCAGCCGCGCCACCGGGCGCTCCCGGGACGATCGACGCCGCAGCATCACCGACGCGCTCCTCGTCGAGGTCGAGCAGATCCTCGCGGCGGGCGAGACCTACGCGGAGATCAGCGTCGAGCGTCTCATCACCGCGATCAACATCTCGCGGTCGACGTTCTACGTGTATTTCGAGGACAAGGGCTCGCTGCTGCTCGCGCTCGCCGAGGACGTCGTCTCCCAGCTCAACATCGCCGCACGCGCCTGGTGGGACCTCCCGGCGAACGTCGACCGCGACACGCTCGAGAAGGTCATGCGCGGCATCTTCAAGACCTACCGCCGGCATGCGTACATCTGGTCGGCGCTCGTCGACGGCGCCGCGTACGACCCGCGCGTCCGGGCGTCCTTCCGCCAGGTCGCCGACGGCTCGATCGCGGGGCTCGAGCAGCACATCCGCCACGGGCAGAAGGCCGGCACGATCCGGGCGGAGCTCGACCCGCACCGGACGGCCGCGTGGCTCACCTGGATGACCGAGCGCGGCCTGCACCAGCTCGCGTCCGACGCGAAGCCGGCCGAGATGGCGCGGCTCGCGAAGGCGCAGACGGCGATCGTCTGGCACACGCTCTACGACGGGGTCGGCGCCGGCGCCTGACCCGCCGGGCCGCGCGGACACGGGTCAGGCGGCGCCGAGGACGTCCACCACCGCCAGCGCCGCGTCGAGCTCGCGACCCCGCGTCGCGACGTCGTGCCCGAGCAGCTCGTGCACCCGCTGCAGCCGTCGCGCGACCGTGTTGCGGTGGACGCCGAGGACGTGCGCGGTGCGCGTGCGGTCGTGCCCGGCGGCGAGGTAGGCGGTGAGGGTCGCGCGGAGCGTGGCCATCGCCGGCGTCCGTGCCGCGAGGCCGCCGAGCTCGTCGGCGGCGAAGGCCGACGCCGCGTCCGGGTCGCGCGTGAGGAGCGCTGCGAGCGCGACGTCGCCGTAGTGCGTCAGGCGGCGCGCCTGGTCGCGCCGGGCGACGGCGCGGGCGAGGCCGGCCTGCCGCCGGGTCCGCGCGAAGCCCTCCGGCCCCGCGGCGGGCGCGCCGACGGCGACCTGCGCGGCGAGCGGCTCGAGCGCCGTGACGACCGACGCCCAGCGCGGCTCGGCGGCCGTGCCCGGGTCGCCCTCCCCGCCGGCGTGCAGCCACGCCACCGCGAGCTCGCCCTCGCTGAGCAGGAGGGGCCGCGGCGCGGCGGCGTCGGCGAGTGCGGCCGCGAGGGCCTCGCGCAGCGCGTCGGGCCCGCCCGCCGTGGCGTCCTCGCCGGCGCCGGGCGGCCGCCACGCGAGGACGGCCCGGTGCGTCACGCCGCGCAGCCGGTGGCCGAGCGTGAGCTCCGCGGCGTCGAGGTCGACACGCGCGCCGGTCAGCAGCGCGCGGATCGTCGCGTCCCGCCGGACGTACGTCGCCCGCAGGAGCGCCTCGCGCTCACGCTCGAACTCGGCGGTCACGTCGCTCATCGCCGCGTCGGCGAACGCGAAGGAGAGGACGCCGAGGCGGACGATCGCGTCGGCGGCGTCCGGGACGCGGTGGGCGTCGGCGAGCTCGGCGGCCCGCGTGAACATCGCCGCCTGCCCGACGCGGTAGGAGCGCAGGAGGGCGGCGAGCGAGACCCCCGCCCGCGCCGCGCGGCGCCCGTAGGCGAGCGACTGCGGCGGCGTGACGAACCCGTCCTCGAGCCCGAGGCGCAGCACGCGCGCGAACTCGCGGAGGATCGATTCGGTGCCGAGGGTCGCGGCGACCTCGACCTCCGGGTCGACGGCGAGCTCCGGGATGTCCGCGCGGATCCGGGCCATGACGAGCGCCGAGTACGTGGTCAGCGCGACGTCGAGATCGTCCGCGAGCAGCTGTTCCAGGGTTCGCACGGTGCAGATTGCACCACAAGAGCCGCGTGAGGGAGCAGATCCCACCTTTCCGTGGTGCACCACGCCCGCGATGCTGGACCCATGAGCCCCTCCGCCACCCCGTCCCCCTCGGTCGCGATCGTCGGCGCGGGCTTCGGCGGCCTCGCCGCGGCCATCGAGCTCAAGCGCCACGGCATCGAGCGCTTCACGGTGCTCGAGCGCTCCGACCGCGTGGGCGGCGTCTGGCAGGCGAACAGCTATCCGGGCGCGGCCTGCGACGTGCCGTCCGTCATCTACCAGTTCTCCTTCGCGCTGAAGCCCGACTGGTCGCGCCGCTTCGGCACCCAGGCGGAGATCCGCGCCTACCTCGAGCAGGTGGCCGAGGAGTTCGGGATCCTCCCCCACGTCCGCTTCGGCACCGAGGTCACCGCCGCCGCGTTCGACGAGGAGGCCGGCCGCTGGGACGTCACGACGGCCGACGGCGAGACGACCGCGTACGACGTCCTCATCGGCGCGACCGGTCAGCTCTCCCGCCCCAAGGTCCCCGACGTCCCCGGCCGCGAGACGTTCGCGGGCGCGCAGTTCCACTCGGCCGAGTGGGACCACTCGGTCGACCTCGCCGGCAGGCGCGTCGCGGTGGTCGGCGGCGGCGCCAGCGCGATCCAGGTCGTGCCCGCCATCGCGGACACCGCCGCGCACGTCACCGTCGTGCAGCGGTCGCCCTCGTGGGTCGTGAACAAGTGGGACTGGACGCCCGGGCGCGTCGAGCGCGCGCTCATGCGGTCCCCGCGGGCCCAGCGGCTCTACCACAACGCGATGTGGCTCTGGTTCGAGTCGCGGTACCCCGTCGTCAAGCGGTCGATGCGGCCCCTCGTGTGGGCCTGGGAGCAGGAGCGCAAGCGGACGATCCGGCGCACGCTGCGGGACCCGGCGAAGGTCGCCGCGGCGATCCCGGACTACCAGATGGGCTGCAACCGCCTGCTGCTCTCCCGGGCCTGGTACCCCACGCTCGCCCGCGAGGACGTCGCCGTCGTCGGCGCCGGGCTGCGGTCGGTCGACGCCGGCGGGCTCACCTGCGACGACGGGACCCGCGTCGACGCGGACGTCATCGTCTGGTGCACCGGCTTCACCGCGACCGAGTACCTCGCGCCGATCGACCTGCGCGGGGTCGGCGGGCGCTCGATCCGCGAGGCGTGGGCCGAGGGTCCCGAGGCGTACCTCGGCATGACGACGCCGGGCTTCCCGAACCTCCTCATGAGCTACGGGCCGAACACGAACTCGCTGACGAACACGATCGTCTACCTCCTCGAGCGGCAGGCGTCGTACATGCGCCAGGCGATCGAGCACCTCGGCGCGCGCGGCGGCGGCACGCTCGAGGTCCGCGCCGACGTGCACGACGCGTTCAACGCCGAGATCCAGGACCGCCTCGGGCGCACGACGTTCACGACCGGCTGCCCCGGCTGGTACGCGACCGAGAGCGGCAAGGTCACGCAGGTGTGGGCCGGCTCCCACGTCGAGTACGGCCGCCGCACGCGGACGTTCGACCCGGCGTGCTTCGTCCACCGCCCGGCCGCCGCGCAGCGCGACGGGGACACCGGGGCGGCCCTCGCCGCCGCCGGCTGATCGGCCCCGCTCGCTCGTCGTCTCCGTGCACGGCACCGCGCCGGCGGACGCAACGGCCGAGCTCCCCGAGTCGGCGGTCCAGCCGGTTCCCGATCGGCGCCGTCAGGTCGCGGGGTGGGCGGCGAACGCGGCGCGCCCGAGCTCCGGATCCACGCCGTAGGCCTCGGCGAGCCGCTCGTGGACGACGGGCCACAGCTCGAGCGACCCGGCCTCGGCGAGGGCGACCCCCGCGAGCCGCGCGTCGAAGCGGGCGAGGCAGCGGTCCCAGCCGGCGGCGGTGCGGGCCGCGACCTCGCGCTCGGCGAACCGGTGCGTGAAGACGAGACGGCAGCCGACGGGGTGCGCCGTGAGCTCGAAGCGCAGCGCCTCGCCGGACCACGTCGCCTCGAGCGTCCGCGGCGCGTCGGCGCGGACCACCGTGAGCGCGTGGGCGCCGCCGGGGAACCAGTGCGCGAGGTCATCCGGCTCGGTGAGCATCGCCCACACCCGCTCGGGCGGGGCGGGCAGCAGCCGCTCGATGCGCAGCTGCGGCGGTGGCCCGTCGTGCAGCTCCGGGTCACGGAAGGCGAGGCCCGCGACGAACGCGCGGCCGCGCGCGGGATCCTCGCCGCTCAGCGCGGCGTGCGCCTCGTGGTAGACGCCGACCGCGCCGTGCGCGTCCTCCTCCGACAGCGGGGCCCCGCCGAGCGCCGCACCGAGGCGGTCGAGGTACGTCTCCCAGCCGGCCGACGTCTGCGCGACCGGCGTGCCGTCGTCGAGGACATGGACGAAGACGAGCCGCGTCCCGTCACCGTCGGGCTCGACGTCGAAGGAGAAGCGGGCCGTCCCCCACGTCCAGGCGATGTGCCGCGGCGGGTCGAGCGCAACGATCTCGCCCGAGCCGCCGAAGCCGGACAGCCTCTCGCCGAGCGCCGGCGTCCACGTCGGCGGCGCGACGAACCACTGCGCGAGCTCGGCGGGCTCGGTCACCGCGCGCCAGACGCGCTCGGGGGCGTGGCGCAGGCGGCGCTCGAAGCGCAGCGCGGGGCGTCCGTCGACGGTGGTCGCGATGCCGGTCGTCAGGCTCATTCCGGGTGCTCCTCGAGATGGCGCTGCAGGACGTCCAGCCGGGCGGACCACGCGGCCCGGTAGGGCTCGAGCCACGCGTCGACCTCGGCAAGCGGGGCCGGGCTCAGCGCGTAACGCCGCACCCGTCCTTCCGGCCGGACGGTGACGAGGCCCGCGTCGCGGAGCACCCGCAGGTGCTTCGAGACCCCCGGCTGGCTGATGTCGAGCCGGGCGACGAGCTCGCCGACCGACCGCTCGCCTCCGCGCAGGAGGTCGAGGATGTCGCGACGGTGGGGCTCGGCGAGCGCGGCGTAGGCCGACATGCGTCAAATATAACTCACCGGCTATATGGCGCGACGAGCCCGGACGCGCTTGTTATAAGTCACGCGACTGGTATATAAGTTCGCCATGGCCCGCCCCAGCGCACCCGTCTACGTCGTCGGCGTCGGCATGACCCCGTTCGTGAAACCGGGTCAGGAGGGCGCGGCCGACTATCCCGAGCTCGCCCGCATCGCGGGGACGCGGGCCCTTGAGGACGCCGGCGTCGCCTACGACGAGGTCGAGCAGGCCTACGTCGGCTACGTCTACGGCGAATCGACGTCCGGGCAGCGCGCGGTCTACGAGCTCGGCATGACCGGCATCCCGGTCGTCAACGTCAACAACAACTGCTCGACGGGGTCGACGGCGCTCTTCCTCGCCGCGCAGGCGGTCCGCAGCGGCGCGGTCGACTGCGCGCTCGCCCTCGGCTTCGAGAAGATGAAGCCCGGCTCGCTCGGCTCGACCTACGACGACCGCGAGCAGCCGATGCTCCGCCACATCGAGCTGCTCGCGCAGATCTCGGAGGTGAAGTTCCCGCCCGCGCCGTGGATGTTCGGCGCGGCCGGGCGCGAGCACATGGCCGAGCACGGCTCCGAGCCCGTCCACTTCGCGAAGATCGGGTACAAGAACCACAAGCACTCGGTGGACAACCCGTACGCGCAGTTCCAGACCGAGTACACGCTCGACGACATCCTCGCGTCGAAGGAGATCTACGCGCCGCTGACGAAGCTGCAGTGCTCCCCGACCTCCGACGGCGCCGGTGCGGCGATCCTCGCGAGCGCGGAGTTCGTCGAGCGCCACGGGCTCGCGGAGCAGGCCGTCGAGATCGTCGGCCAGGCGATGCGGACCGACTTCGAGAGCTCCCTCTCGACCCGTCGCGCCCGCGACGTCATCGGCTACGACATGAACGTCAAGGCGGCGCAGGCCGTCTACGAGGAGGCCGGCCTCGGGCCCGAGGACTTCCAGGTCATCGAGCTCCACGACTGCTTCAGCGCGAACGAGCTGCTGCTCTACGAGGCGCTCGGGCTCTGCGGCGAGGGCGAGGCACCCGCGCTCATCGACGCCGAGGACACGACGTACGGCGGCCGCTGGGTCGTCAACCCGTCCGGCGGGCTCATCTCGAAGGGCCATCCGCTCGGGGCGACCGGCCTCGCGCAGTGCGCCGAGCTCACCTGGCAGCTGCGCGGGACCGCCGACAAGCGGCAGGTCGACGGCGTCGAGGCCGCGCTGCAGCACAACATCGGCCTCGGCGGGGCCGTCGTCGTCACCGCCTACCAGCGCGCCGAGCGCTGACCCACCCGCCGGTCACCGCCGCACCACCCTCACCACCACCGAGAACGAGGTCACCACCATGGGCAGGATCAACGCGACCGCCAGCTTCGGCGCCGACCCGGACGCGGTCTGGGCCGTCATCTCCGACCCGGCGTCCTACGAGCAGTGGCTCACGATCCACACGAAGTGGAAGAGCGTCCCCGAGCGCTTCAGCGAGGGCGCGACCGCGTCGGAGGTCGTGACGATGCTCGGGATGCCGAACACGATCGAGTGGACGGTCCAGCGGTTCGACGCACCGTCCACGCTGACGATCGCCGGCACCGGCATGGCCGGGGTGCGGACGACGTTCTCGCTCTCGGTCGCCGGGGACGGGAGCGGCGGCTCGACCGCGCAGATCGACGCCGAGTTCGAGGGCGCGATGATCACCGGCGCGCTCGGGATGGCCGTCGAGAAGGACGCGAAGGCGAACCTCGACCAGTCGCTCGCGAACATCGCGAAGCTCGTCGCGGCATGAGCACCGAGACACTGCGGTTCAACGAGGCGGGCCTCGGGAAGTGGACCGGCGAGAAGACGTTCGTCGTCGAGGCCGAGCGCCTGCGGGTGTACGCGGCGGCGACGAACGATCCGATCGCCGCGCACGTCGCCGGTGACGTCGCCGGCCCCGTCTTCGCGATCGTGCCGGTGTTCGACGCGCTGCTCGAGCCCGCGCTGGACGTCGTCCCGCTGTCGGTCCTCGGGCGCGTCCTCCACGGCGAGCAGGACTTCCGCTTCCACCGCCCCATCCGGCCGGGTGAGACGCTCACGTCGCGAGCGCGGATGACCGGGTTCGAGGGCCGCCCGAACGGGACGCGCGCCTGCGTGTACCTCGAGACGCGCGACGCCGGCGGCGAGCTCGTGAACGAGCAGTACGTCACGTTCTTCATCCGGGGCTTCGACGACGGCCGGGCGCTCGGCGACCTCTCCCCCGCCCACCCGTTCGACGACGCGCTGCGCGACGCGGCGCCCGTCGCCGACGTCACCCAGCGGATCGACGAGGACCAGACGTTCCGCTACGCGCCGGCGTCAGGCGACCCGATGCCCATCCACCTCGACGAGCAGGTCGCGAAGGACTCCGGGCTGCCGGGCATCATCGCGCACGGCTTCTGCGTCCTCGCGTTCACCTCGCACGCGATCCTCGAGCAGCTCGGCGGCAGCGAGACGGCCCGGCTGAAGCGGCTCGCCGTCCGCTTCGCGAAGCCCGTCCTGCCCGGGCAGGAGATCCGCACCCGGATGTACGCGGCGGGCCGCGACGCCGACGGGGCCGCGACCTACGCCTTCGAGACGACGGTCGACGGGGTGCCGGTCCTCCGCGACGGCCTCGCCGTCCTCGCCGACTGACGACCGACGACCGACCACCACAGGAGATCTGGACATGGGAACGCTCGACGGCCGCATCGCGGTCATCACCGGCGCGGGCCGCGGCATCGGCCGCGAGCACGCGCTGCTCTTCGCCCGCGAGGGTGCGCGCGTCGTCGTCAACGACCTGGGCGGCGCGAACGACGGTTCCGGGACCGACGCGGGCCCCGCGCAGGCGGTCGTCGACGAGATCCGCGCCGCCGGCGGCGAGGCGGTCGCGCACACTGACGACGTCTCGACGTGGGAGGGCGCGCGGTCGCTCGTCGACTGCGCGACGGACAGCTTCGGCGGGCTCGACGTCGTCGTGAACAACGCGGGCATCCTCCGCGACGGCTTCGTCGCGTCGATGAGCGAGGCGGACTGGGACGCCGTCGTGCGCGTGCACCTGAAGGGCCACGCCGCCGTGCTGCGCCACGCCGCCGGGCACTGGAAGGCGCGCTCGAAGGCCGGCGAGGCCGTGCGCGGCGCGGTCGTCAACACGGCGTCGGCCTCGGGCGTCACGCTGCCGAACGCGGGCCAGGGGAACTACGGCGCGGCGAAGGCCGGCATCACGGCGCTGACGCTCGTCGCCGCGCAGGAGCTCGAGCGGTACGGGGTGCGGGTGAACGCGATCGCGCCGGTCGCGCGCACGCGGCTGACCCTCGCCACGCCGGGGATGGGCGCGATCTTCGCGGCGGGGGTGACCGACGCGACGGGCCACGACCTCTTCGACCCGTCGAACATCTCGCCGCTCGTCGCCTACCTCGCGGCGGCCGACTGCCCGATCACGGGGCAGGTCTTCGCCGTGCAGGGCGGGGCGATCCAGACGCTCGGCGGGTGGTCGGTCGAGCGGACGATCGAGACCGAGGGGCCGTGGCGGATCGAGGACATCGCGGCGCGGCTGCCGGGCGCGGGAGCGGGCGTCCCGGCCTGAGCGGCGGGCGGGGCCAGCCCCGGAGCCGGGGCCGGACCGCGCCCACGCCAGGCCCGGACGGGGCCCGCTCAGCGCGGCCGGCGGGCGGCCCGGTGGATGCGATGACCTTCGCGGGCGACCGTCTCCTCGAGGCGGCGCCCGGCGTCCGCCCCGGCCGCGGTCACGGCCTCGGCCTCGGCCTCGGGGGCGGGCTTCGGCGCGGCGGTGGGACGCGTCCGCGGGGTGCGCGGCGGTGTCGGGGAAGCGGCGGGCAGGGCGGGCTTACGGGGCATGCGGACACCGTCGCGCGCCAACATGAACCCCACGTAATGCTGGTGCGGATGAACGGTTGCCCGCCCCTGAGAACCCTCTCAGGCGGCCGCGACCGTCTCGCGGTCACCCGCGCCGCGCATGACGTAGTCGCCCGGGTCGAACGTCCGCAGGCGCCGCCGGAACTCGAACGTGTAGCCCGGCCACAGCGCCGAGCTGCCGCCGGTCGCGTCGAGGTACCAGCTCGTGCAGCCGCCGCTGACCCACACCGTCCGGCGCAGTCGCTCGGCCATCTCCTGCCGGTAGGCGGCGTCGACGTCGGCCCGGACCTCGGCCGACCCGCCGCCCCGCGCGAGGACCGCGCGCACGGCCTGGATGACGTACTCGACGTGCGCCTCGACGTAGAGCAGTGCCGAGGTGTGACCGGTGGCCGTGTTGGGGCCCCCGAGCATGAAGTAGTTCGGGTAGCCCGCGACGGCGGTGCCGAGGTACGCCGAGCGGTGCGCGCCCCAGTGCTCGGTGAGCGGGACGCCGTCGCGGCCGCGCAGCGGGTCGGCGACCGGCATGATCTCGAAGCCGGTCGCGAGGATCAGGACGTCGAGCGGGTGCTCGGTGCCGTCGGCGGTCACGACGCCGCCAGGCGTGATCGAGCTGACCGCGTCGGTGACGAGGGCGACGTTCGGCCGCGCGAGCGCGGGCGCGAAGTCGTCCGACACGATCATCCGCTTGCAGCCCGGGTGGTAGTCGGGGGTGAGCTTCGCCCGGAGCTCCGGGTCCTTCACCTGCGCGCGGAGGCGGAGCTTCAGCACCGCGCCGAGCCAGTTCGAGCGACCGTCCTTCAGCCAGCCGAAGGCGAGGCTCTCGCGATAGAGGAACTGGCGCCCGCGGGCGAGCCGCTGCAGGACCGGGAACCGGCGGAAGAGCGCGTGCTCGACGCGCGTGATGCGGCGGTTCATCCGCGGGATCGTCCAGCCGGGGCTGCGCTGGAAGACCGTCAGGTGCCCGGCGACCTTCTGCACCTCGGGGACGAACTGCGCCGCCGACGACCCGGTGCCGATGACGCCGATCCGCTTGCCGCGCAGGTCGTGCTCGTGCTCCCAGCGGGCCGAGTGGAAGCACGGCCCGGCGAACGTGTCGAGGCCGGGGATGCGCGGCGGGATCGGGTTGCTCAGCGGGCCCATCCCGGAGACGAGGAAGCGCGCCTCGACGCGCCCGGCAGCCGTCGTGACGAGCCAGCGCTGCGCGTCGTCGTCCCACGTCGCGTCGGTCACCTCATGGCCGAAGCGGACGCGCGGGAGGACGCCGTGGGCCTCGGCCGTCCGCCGGATGTACGCCCAGATCTCCGGCTGGGGCGAGTAGACGTGGCTCCAGTCCGGGTTCGGCGCGAACGAGTAGGAGTACAGGTGCGACTGCACGTCGACCGCGCAGCCGGGGTACTGGTTGTCGCGCCACGTGCCGCCGAGGTCGTCGGCGCGCTCGAGGACGACGAAGTCGTCGAGGCCGACCTGCCGCAGCCGGATCGCCATCCCGAGCCCGGCGAAGCCGGCCCCGATGATCGCGATGTCGACCCGCTCGGTGGGGACGTCGCCGCCCGCCCGCTCCGCGCCGGTGATCGTCCCGTTGCCAGTCTGCACCTCATGCTCCTCTCGTCGGACCCGCAGCGAGCGTACTCCTGCCGGGCGGCAACGCGGCGGCAAACGGGCGGCAATCGCACGGAACGCCCGGACAACGGCCCGGCAACCGCCGCGGGGACGTACTCGCCCTCGAGGTGGCCGCGGACGCCGGCGCCCTCCGGCGGGCTCGCGAGCGCGCCGCCGGTGTGGCGGAGCTCCGCCGCGACGAGCGGCGACGGCCCGCCGGCGATCGCGAGGAAGGCGTCGAGCGCCGCGTCGTCGAGCGTCCGCAGGTTGATCGAGTCCCCGGCGCAGGGCAGCGGGTCCTCGGGGTCGCCGTGGAGGCGGACGATCTCCGCGCTCGGCATCGGGCCGAAGCCGCCGAGGATCGGCTCGGCGACGGCGCGCAGCCGCGCCTCGAGCGCCTCGGCCACGCCGGCCTCCAGCGCGACGCCGTCGATGCAGAACGTCGCCTTGAGCTGCAGCGGCTCCGGGACCTCGGGCAGCGGCGGCAGGAACAGCCGGCGCAGCGTCGTCGTCATGCTCGCCGGCGCCTCGCGGGTCCAGTCGCGCCACGCGCGGAGCACGGCGGGGCCGTCCGCCTCGGCGAAGAACAGCGCGCCCGCGGTGACCGTCGCATAGGGCAGGAGCCCGAGCTCGACCGCGGTGACGACGGCGTAGCCGCCCCCGCCGCCGCGCAGGGCCCAGAACAGCTCGCTCCCGTTGTCCGCGTCGACGCGGCGGAGCGTCCCGTCGGGCGTGACGACCTCGAAGGCGCGGACGTGGTTCACCGCGAGGCCGTGGGCGCGCCCGTAGAAGGAGAGGCCGCCGCCGAGCAGGTACCCGATGACCCCGACGGTCGGCGACGAGCCGTGCATTACGGCGAGGCCGTGCGGCGCGACCGCCTCGACGACGTCGCCCCAGCGGGCGCCGGCCTCGATCCGGGCGACGCGGGCGACCGGGTCGACCTCGACGTCGCCGTCGTGGAGGGCGGTGCGGAGGAGCAGCGTGCGCTCGAGGCTCGGCAGCGCCTGCCCGAGGTGCCCCGTCGTCTGGGCCGCGACGGTCAGGCCGTGGGCACGGGCGTAGGCCATGGCCGCCTGCACGTGCTCGACGCACGTGGCGACGCAGACCGCGGCGGGGCGCTGGTCGGCGGCGAGGTTCCAGCCCCGGCGGGCATGGTCGTAGAGGGCGGAGTCGGGCAGGACGACCGGCGGCAGGTGGGTCGGCAGGGCCCGGCTGAGGATGGTGTTGATCGGCATGCCGGGAAGACTGCGCTCCGGAAAGCAGGGGCACCATCCCGAGCGTGGGTGGAGTTCGCGGCCGCCGCCCCCCGCAGCTGCGGGGGGCTCGTGCGGGGGTGCCTGCGCGAGCGCGCCTGCGCGAGCGTCGCCGTCAACCCCGGGTCGCCGTCAACCCCCGGGTCGCCGTCAACCCCGGGTCGCCGTGCGGTCGCGTGGGGGCATATGTCCCACGAGACCGCACGCCGGCCTAGACCGCACGCCCCCCCCTCGGACGCACGCCCCCTCGGGCGCACGCCGGCCTCGGGCGCGCGCGGCAAGGCGACCGCAACGTTGCGGCAACGCGCCCGCGGGAGGGTCTGCCCATGACCGAGCAGCCGGTTCCCCACCTCTCCCTCCGCGGCCTCGCCGCCCTCGAGCGGATCGAGCACCTCGCGACGCGCGAGCTCGGCACGCAGCAGGTCGTCGAGGACGTCGTCGCGGAGATCGCGGCGGCCATCGACGTCGACTGCTTCTTCGCCGGCGCGACCGACCCGGACACCGGCCTGTGCCTCGGTGCCGGGATGGTCTTCAACTACCACCACGAGGTCTGCCAGCCCTTCTGGGAGCACGAGTTCCTCGTCCCCGACTACAACAAGTTCGCGGACCTCGACCCGGCCGACCCGGTCGCCGACCTCCGCGAGGCGACGGGCGGCCGGCCGACGCGCAGCGCCCGCTTCCGGGCGCTGTACGGGATCTCCGACCTCCAGGAGGAGCTCCGCGCGATCTTCTGCGCGGGCGGCCGGACCTGGGGCAACCTCCAGCTCAACCGCCGCTCGGGCGGCGCGCCGTTCTCGGCCGCCGACCGCGCGTTCCTCCGCGCCGCCGCCCCGCTCGCGGGCGTCGCGCTGCGCCGCTCACTGCTCGAGGAGCCCGCGCACACCGACCCCTCCCGCGGCCCCGGCGTCGTCCTCCTCGACGAGGACGGCACGATCCTGAGCTGCACCGACGAGGCGGACGCGTGGCTGCAGGAGCTCGCCTCGGGCTGGCGGATGCCGGACGTCCCCGGCCTGAGCGACATCCTCATCCACCCCGAGCTGCTGACGCTCTCGCTGGCGACGCTCGACGCCGACGCGCGGCCCCGGCGCGCGCGCCTGCGGACCCGGAACGGCACGTGGCTCGTCGCGCAGGCCTCGGTCCTCCGGGGCACCGGCCACGTCGCGCTCGTCATCGAGCCGGCGAAGGCGTCGGAGATCGCGCCGATCGTCGTCGAGGCGTACGCGCTGACCCCGCGCGAGGTCGAGGTGACGCGGCTCGTCGCCCGCGGCCTCAGCACCGAGGAGATCGCCGCCGAGCTCCTGCTCTCCCGCCACACCATCCGCGACCACCTGAAGGCGATCTTCGAGAAGGTCGGCGTCTCCTCCCGGGGCGAGCTCACCTCCCGGCTCTTCGCCGAGCACTACCACGCGCCGCTCGACCGGGCGATCGGGGGCGCGATAGCCCGGACCGAGGCGCGGATGCACGGGCTCGCCGCGGTCTAGCGCGATCCACCCGCGAAGGGACGGGGGGACGGGGCGGCCGTGAGCGACCGGGCGCGCCGGCCACCGCCGCCCGTGAACGTTCGGTGACGCGGGGCGACCGGGCGGCCCGCAGCGCGTACAACTGCCCGGTGGCGCTCGTGCTGCTCCATGGGCTGGCGACGACCGGCGTGATCTGGACGTGGCTGCGCCCGTACCTGCCCGCCGGCCTCGAGATCGTCGCGCTCGATGTGCCCGGGTTCGGCGACGCGGCCCCGGCGGGGCGCGGGTTCGTCCTCGACGACGTCGCCGACCGCGTGGCGGAGGCGATCGGCGACCACACGGGCGCGCCGGTCGACCTCGTCGGCCACTCGATGGGCGGCGCCGTGGCGCTCGTGCTCGCCGACCGCCACCCGGAGCTCGTGCGCGGCCTCGTCCTCGCCGCGCCCGCCGGGCTGCGGGCGCTGCCGCCGGCGCTCTGCCGCATCGCGGGTCCCGTCGCGGCGGCGGGGATCGACGCGCGCCGGGCCGCGGCGCCGCTGGCCCGCCTGGGGCTCGCCCGGCGCCTCCTGCTCACCGGCGGCGTCGCCGACCCGCGCCGGATCAGCGGTGAGCAGGCGCGGACGATGTTCACCGCCTCGCGCGGCGCGACCCGCGTCTCGGCCGCGCTGTCGGCGGTCGCGGGCGCCGACCTGCGCCCGGCGCTCACCCGCCTCGACGCCCCGCCCGGCCTCATCTGGGGCGCCGCCGACCGCGTCGTCCCGCCCGGCGTCGCGCGGGACGTCCTCGTCCGCCGCCCCGACGCGCGCGTGCGCCTCATCCCCGGCACCGGCCACATCGCGATGGTCGAGCGGCCGGAGCGCTTCGCCGCCGCCCTCGAGGAGCTGCTGCCGTGGGGAGCGTGACGCTGAGCGGCGGCCGGCGGCTCGCGTACACCGAGGCCGGGCCGCCGGACGGGGCGCCGGTGCTCGTGCTCCACGGCGCGATCGGCTCCCCGCTGCGCGTGGGCGACGACCTCGCCACCGTCCTCGACGCGCTCGCCATCCGCTACGTCATGGTGAGCCGGCCGGGGTTCGGGGCGTCCGACCCGGTGGCGGGCCGCCGGATGACCGACCTCGCGGCCGATCTCGGCGCGCTCGCCGACGCGCTCGGCCTGGCGCGCTTCGGCCTCGTCGGCGTGTCCGCGGGCGGGCCCTACGCGCTGGCCACCGCGGCGGTCCTCCCGGAGCGCCTGACCGCCGTCGCCACCGTCGGCTCGCCGTCGCCCGCCTACCGGCCGTGGGCCGCGCCGGGGATGTCCCGCCGGGCGCGGACGGCGTTGCGCGGCATCGCCACCGCCCCCGGCGTCACCTGCGGCGCCGGCGGGGCGGCCGTCGCCCTCGTCCGCCGCCACCCGGGGCTCCTGCTGCGGGCGATGACCCTCGGGGCGGACAGCGCCGACCGTGAGCTGCTCCACGATCCGGCGCGGGCCGAGGCGGCCGTCGCGGGCTTCCTCGCCGCCACGGCGGGCGGCGTCCGGGGGCTCGTCGACGACTACCTGCTGTCGGCACGGCCGTGGGGCTTCCGACTCGAGGACGTCACGCCCGAGGTCCAGCTCTGGCACGGGGCGCGCGACACGCTCGTGCCGCCCGCCCACGCCGTCGCGCTGGCCGCCGCCCTCCCCCGCCACCGCATCACGTTCGCCGCCGGGGACGGCCACTTCCTCTTCCGCCGGCGCCTCGCCGCGATCCTCGGTCCGCTCGCCGCGAGCGCCCGTGAGCCCGTCCGCGCCTGACACGCCGGAGCCCGCGCGCCTGGCAAGATCGCCGGCGATGCGACCGTCCCCCGAGATCACGCGCGGCGAGGTCGCCGCGCTCCTCGCCGGGGCGCTCGCGCTCGCCGTCGCGATGTTCTGGCCGCTCGCGCTCCACCCGGGCACCGAGCTGCCGAAGGACCTCGGCGACCCGCTCGCCCAGGCGTGGCAGCTCGCCTGGGACGGGCACGCGCTGCGCACGCAGCCCGGCGCCTTCTTCCAGGCCAACCAGTTCTGGCCGCTGCACGACACGCTCGCGTTCTCCGACGCGCTCGTAGGGTACGCGCCGCTCGCCGCCATCGGCTCGGGGACGCGGGCCGCGGTGGCGCGCTACGACGTCGTCTTCCTGCTCGCCTCGGCCGGCGCCTCCGTCGGCGCCTACCTCCTCGCGCGGGAGCTGCGCGCGGGCGTGGCCGGCGCCCTCGTCGCCGGGGCGGCCTACGGCTACGCCCCCTGGCGCCTGGAGCAGGGCGGCCACCTGCACATCCTCTCGAGCGGCGCGATCCCGCTGGCGCTCTTCCTCCTCCTGCGCGGGTACCGGCGGACGGACGCGCGCGGGGCGGCCCTCGTCCTCGCCGGCTGGGCCGCGGCCGCGTGGCAGGTGTCGATCGGCTTCAGCCTCGGGCTGCCGCTGCTCGTCGCGCTCGCGGTCGGGGCGGCGGCGCTCACGCCGTGGTGGTGGCGGGCCGGGCGCCCGCTGCCGCCGCGGGCGCACCGCGCGGCGACGGCCGCCGGCGTCGCGCTGCTGCTCGCCACGGCGGGCGTCCTCGGGGGCCCCTACGTCCGCGTGCGCGACGCGCAGCCGCAGGCGCGGCGCTCGGCCGTCACCGTCGCGCACTACTCGGCCGGCCCGCGGATGTTCCTCGCCTCCTCGGCGCTGAACCCGCTGTGGGGACGGGCGAGCGCGGGCGTCCGCCGCGCCCTCCCGGCGGTGCCCGAGCAGACGCTGTTCCCCGGGCTCACCGTCGTGCTCCTCGGGGCGGCCGGCGTCGGCTGGGCGCGCTGGCGGCGTGGCCTGCGCCTCGGCCTGCTCGCCGCCGCCGGGACGTTCGCCGTGCTGTCGCTCGGCTTCGAGACGCACGGCGCCGGACGGCTCCTGCCCTACCGCCTGCTCTACGACGTCGTCCCCGGCTGGTCGGGCATCCGGGTCCCCGAGCGCCTGAACACCTTCACGTCCCTCGCGCTCGCGCTCCTCGCCGCCGGTGGCGCGGCCCGCGCCGTCTCCGCGCTGCGCCCGGGCGGCCGCCGCGCGCTCCTCGCCGCCGGCCTCACCGCGCTCGTCCTCGCCGAGGGCGCGGGGGCGACGCCGGGCCGGTGGTACCCGCACCCGGTCGCGCCCGTCGCCCCGGCCGGGCAGGCCGGGCTCCGCGGGCCGCTGCTCCACCTCCCGGCCGCGCCGCAGGACAACCGCGAGTACCTCCTGTGGTCGACCGCCGGCCTGGAGCCGATGGTCAACGGCCGCAGCAGCCTGCAGCCGGTCTTCACCGCGCGGCTGCTCGCGCAGGTCACGCGCTTCCCGGACCGCCGCTCAGTCGGCCGCCTGCGCCGGCTCGGGGTGCAGACCGTGGTGCTCCATCGCGACCGCACGGCCGGCACGCCATGGGCGCAGTGGCGGCGCCGGCCGGTGGGCGGCCTCGGGATCCGCCGGCAGATCGTCGGCCGGGTCGTCGTCTACCGCCTGCGCTGAGCGCCACCGCGCGACGCCCAGCGCGAGCGCGCCCGCGAGCAGCGCGACGACGACGAGGGACCCCTGGGCGCGGTGGTCGACGTAGCCCGTCGGCCGGGCCAGCGGCCCGCCGATCTGCTCCTCCCCGAGCCACGGGGCGATGACGCCGGCGAGCAGGCCCCAGGCCACGAGCGTCGCCCAGGCCAGGCGCCACTGCCCGGCGAGGCGGAGCGCCGGCGTCGCCGCGACCGCGAGCGCGGCCGCCCCGGCGAAGAGGACGAGGACGGGGGCGATCGCGAGCCAGCCGTTGTCGAGGCCGGCCATGCTCAGGACGGTGTTCTGGAAGTTGCCGAGCCGGATGCGCTCCATCCACTGGTGGGTGCCGCCCGCGCCGACGAGCGGGTAGGAGACCGTCGCGGCGATCATCGTCACCGCCGAGGTGACCGCGAGCGCGAGCGTCGGCCCGGGGAGCGCCCGCCACGCCGGCGCGAGGCCGACGGCGAGGAACGGGAGGACCGGGATGAGGAACCGCGGACCCGGCGAGCCGCCGCCCATCGGCAGCCAGTAGCCGGTGTCGTAGAGGAAGAAGGCGCCGCACACGGCGGCGATGACGAGGGCCTCCGCGCGGCGGCCGCGGCGCGCGAGGATCACGGTCCCGGCGGCCGCCGCGAGAACGACCGGCGTGAGGACGAGCAGCCCGCGCGGCGAGAGCAGCAGCTCGACCGCCTGGCGCAGGCGCGGCAGCCCTATCCCGAAGAAGCCCGAGCCGTTGAGGCCGAGGGTCGCGTGCCCCGTCGTCCCCTGCTCGTTCACCGCGTCCTTGTAGGAGAGCGTCGTGACGCTGCCGAAGGCGACGAGGTTGTACGTGATCAGCGGGACGACGCCCGCGAGCACCCCGGCCGCGTACGTGGCGGCGCGACGGGCGAGGCCCCGCCACCCCGCCGCGATCGCGTCCGGGCGCAGGACGGCGTAGGCGCCGACGATCGCGCCGGCGATCGCCAGCGGGTACTCGACGGTCACGGCCAGGCCGGCGAGCAGCCCGGCGCCGGCGAGCAGGGACGGGCGGGCGCGCAGGCGCTCGCGCTCGCCCCAGGCGACGCAGAAGGCGGAGAAGGCGAGCAGCGCCGCGAGCACGTGCCCGAAGAGCTGCACGGCGAACGGCATGACGAGGGTGCCGGTGCCGAGCGTCAGCGCGGTGATCGTCCCGTGGCCCGGTTCGAGACGCTCGACGCGGCGCCGGACGAGGGCGAGCAGGACGAGGGCGGGGGCGACGCTCCCGAGGAGCGTGAGCACCCACACGAGCGGCGCCTGGACCTCGAGCCGGCGCTTGATCTGCGCCGCGCGGCGCGTGCTGTACCCGTAGGCCGCCACCTTGAGCCCGCGGTAGGTCCACTGGCGCGCGCCGCCGCGGCGGGCGCGATCGGCGACCGTCCGCGCCAGCTTCTCGCCGCCGGCCGCCTTCAGCCCGGCGTAGGCCGGAGTGAGCAGCAGCGGCAGGCCGGGAGCCTTGACGGAGAAGAAGTGCCCGTTGATGTACGACTTGTCCCGGGTCTCCCAGTGATAGCGGTCGATCGTCGTCGTCCCGCCCGCCAGGGCCTTGACGAAGGCGTAGTAGGAGGTCTGGGCCCACCCGAGCGACTGCATGATGCAGCCCCAGCCGAGGCCGAGGAGGACGAGGGCGAGGAGGCCGGCGCGGCGGCGGCGCCGGGCCACGGAGGGCGCCGGCGAGGACGGAGCGAGCATCGCTCCGACGCTATGTCCTCGCTCCGCGGAGGTGGTTGGAATTCTGTGTGGTCGAGCGGGGTGGCGCCGGAGGGCGCACGCGGACCCGGACCGCCAAGAAAACTTGACACGTCGCGACTGAGATTTCATACTTGCGGACGTAGCCAGCAACACTCTCTCTCAGGAGGTCTTCTCATGGCACTCATCCGCTGGGAACCCGCGCGCGAGATCGGCTCGCTGCAGACGGAGATGAACCGGCTCTTCTCGACCTTCTTCGAGCCCGCGCCGCTCACCGGCGGGGAGCACCCCCGCAGCTGGACGCCGGCCATGGACGTCGTCGAGCAGGAGGACCACTACCTCATCCGCGCCGACCTGCCGGGCGTGCGACAGGACGACGTCGCGGTCGAGCTCGACGGTGACGCCCTGAGCATCAGCGGCGAGCGCCGCGCCGAGCACGAGGCGCAGGACGGCGGCTTCATGCGCGTCGAGCGCGCCACCGGGAGCTTCCGCCGCGTGCTGACGCTCCCGAAGGGGATCGACCCGGAGTCGGTCGCGGCGAACTTCGCCGACGGCGTCCTCGAGGTCCGCATCCCGAAGCCCGCCGAGCGCCGTCCCCGCCGCGTCGAGATCGCGGTCGGTGACAGCCCGCCGCTCGTCGAGGCCTGACCTGCCCCCCGCCGGCGGCCGCGCCGCGCGGCCGCCGGCGGCCCGTCAGAGGAGCTTGAGCAGCTGCTGCAGCAGGGACGGCAGGCGCAGCGGCGCGGGTTTCGGCGGCGCGCTCACCGGCGCGCTGCCGAACGGCGCGACGAGGGCCGCCACGCGGCCGTCGAGCTCGCTCAGGCCGGCGGCGCTCGTCGTCCCGTGGACGAAGACCTTGTCGCCGGCCGGCAGGAGGTCGACGTCGACGGACGCGGACGGGCGGGCGGCGCGCAGCACGTCGGCGAGCTCCTGCTGCTGCTGGGCGGGGATGACCGGGTCGTCGGCGGCCTGGGCGAGCAGCACGCGCGCCGCGACGCCCGCCACGTTCAAGACCGGGCTCACCGCCCTGAGCCGGCGACGGCCGAAGGCGGCCCGGGCGTAGCCGAAGACGAGCGGCGGCGCCTGCGTGAGGCCGTCGGCGACCCCCTGCGCGCGGATCGTGAAGAGGTCGGTCGGCGCGGCCTCGGCGATGACGCACGCGACGTCGGGGCGCTCGGCCGCGACCATGAGCGCGAGCTGGCCGCCGGCCGACTCGCCGCGGAGGCAGATCGGCACCGCCGGCCCGACCTGGGCGCGCACCGCGTCGTAGAGCGCGAGCAGGTCGCCGAGACTGTGGCGGCAGGCCCGGTAGCTCGTGTTCACCGTCTCCCAGCCCGCCCCGCGCCAGGCCGCCGCGGCCGCCCGGTCGGCGTCGAGCATCCCCGGCCCGACGCGGTACCAGCCGCCGCCGTGGACGACGATCATCACCCGCTGCACGTCGCCGCCGCCCGCGGGCGCCCCGACCTCGTACGCCGCCGGCAGGGCGCCGAGGATCGTGCTGTCGAGGGCCGGGTCGGTCGCGCCGCCGGGATAGGAGGCGCGGCAGACGCTGCCGGGCGTGCCGGTGTTCACGGGTCGCTCGCGCGCGGAGGCCACGGACGGCAGGCCGCCGAGGACGAGGGTCGCGGCGGCGAGGAGCAGGGCGGTGAGGGTCGGGCGGCGCATCACCCCGGAAGAGGCGGCCGCCGCGCCGTTCGTGACGCCCGGCCCGGCTGATCTGGCGCGTCGGCGCTCGTCCGCGCGCGGGTAGGGTGGCGGGCCATGCGCCTCCTCCCCACCCGCCGGGCGGCCCCCGACCTCGTCGGCGGCCTCATGATCACCGTCGGCTCGCTGCACTTCGTGGTGCCGGGCATGATGGCCGAGCAGATCCCGGCCTGGATCCCGTTCAAGCGCGAGCTCGTCTACGTCAGCGGCGTCGTCGAGGTCGCGTGCGGCGTCGGGCTGCGACGCCGCGCTCCGTGGGCCGGCCCGCTCGCCGCCGCGACGCTCGCGGCCATCTGGCCGGCCAACATCCAGATGGCGCTCGACGCCGGCACCGGCAGGAACCGCGGCCTCATGGACGACCGCCGCCTCATGTGGGCCCGCGTCCCGCTCCAGCTCCCGCTCATCTGGGGCGCGCTGCGCGCCCGCCGCCCGGCGTAGCCGCCGCCCCACGCGCGCCGGGCCCCCGCGCGTCAGCCCAGGTAGCTGCGGCGGATGAAGCCGTTGCGCACGCGCTGCGGGTGGTCGCCCACCGGGATCGAGGCGACCTCGGTCTTCGTCCGGTAGTCGACGATCGCGAGGCGGTCGTCGCCGGAGTAGGAGACGACGCAGTGCTCGCCGTCCGCGGTCGTCGAGGCCCAGTAGGGCTTGGTGCCGTGGCTCGCGATCACCGGGGCGAAGGTCCCGACGTCGACGACGGCGATGTAGTCGGACATCGTCCCCGCGACGCACAGCTCCCTGCCGGCCCGGTCGATCGCGAGGCCGTGGTGCGCGGAGTCCAGCAGGTAGCTCGTGCGCGGGAGCGCCGCGACCTTCGGCGGGATCGGGAGGTTGACGATCCGCACCGGCGTCCCGTGGACGAGGTCGAAGACCACGAACCCGTGGAAGAACGAGAGCTGGAAGTAGGCCGTCTTCTCGTCGGGCGAGATCGCCATCGGACGCACCGCGGAGCTCATGCCCGGGTAGCCGAAGGTCTTCAGGATCTTCCCGATGTCCCAGCGCCTGAGGACCTTGTTCGTCCTCGCGTCGATGATCTCGAAGACGCGCTCGCCCTTCGTGGAGTCGAAGGCCGGCTCGTCGAGCGGGGTGTAGACCGTGCCGATCGACGCGTGGTAGATGAGCCTGCCGTCGGCGGAGTAGTTGGACTCGTGCGGCGTGTCGCCGGACGGGATGCGCCCGGTGATCCTGCCGGTGGCCGCGTCGATGACGTCGATGACCTTCGCGGTGGACGCCGACACGAGCAACGTCCTCCCGTCGGGCGAGAGCGCCATGTGGTCGGCGCGGTAGCCGTCGACCGGCCGGCGCCAGACGATCCTCTTCGTCCGCAGGCTCACGGCGACGACGTCCGCGAAGCTCGGTCGCGAGATGTACGCGTAGCGGCCGTCCCTGGAGCTGAAGACGTCGTCGACGAGCTGGTCGTGCCCCTCCCCGACCGCCTCGCGGATCGCGAGGAACTGCGCGAGCCGCACGGGGCTGGCGTGGATCTCCCGCTCCCGCGCGGCGCGGTCGGGCACCGAGCTGAAGCGGTCGATGACCTTGTACGTCCTCGCGTCGACGATCGAGACCGTCGCATCCCAGTTGTTGCCGGCGAGCATGATCGGCCGCAGGGGCGAGCGCTTCGCCGCCGCCTGCGACGGCGCGGCCGGGCCGAGCAGCCCCAGCGCCCCCATGACCAGCATCGCCAGTGCCATCCGTGCCCCGCGCATGGCCGCATCATCCCGGATTCCGGGTGCTGCCGTCGCACGCGGCCCGGAGGAGCGGCGACGACCCCTGGACGAATGGGCGATGCGTGAACCGGGCGCGTGCAGGGTAAGGGTCCCTCGTCCAACCTTCAAGAAAGCGGTACAACACATGACCACACTCGAGATCGTCCTGCTCGTCCTCCTCATCCTCTTCCTCATCGGCGGCGTCGCCAGCTCGCCGCTGCTGCTCATCGTGTGCGTCATCCTGCTCGTCATCCTCATCAACGGCCGCCGCGGCGGCCGCGTCGTATAGCCGGGCCGAGGCGCACGCTGCGCCGCAGCCGCTGAGAAGGATCACGACGTCGCCGGGCAGCGGGCCACCACGCGCGTGGCTCGCTCCCGCGACGAGCGGCGAGCGCCGCGGGCCGCGGGCCCGGCCCGTGGTCGCGGGCCCGGCGGTCAGCGCCGCACCGCGGCCACGCCGTTGCGGTGGGCCCAGAGCGCGGCGGCGGTCCGGTCGGTGACGCCGACCGCCTCGAAGATCTTCGTCAGGTGGGCCTTGACCGTCTTCTCGCTGATGCCGAGGGCGCGGGCGATCTGCTTGTTCGGCAGGCCCTCCGCCACGAGCTTGAGCACCTCGCGCTCACGCGGGGTGAGCGTCCCGCCGGCCGCGGCGCTGCCCCGGTCCGAGACGGCGGCCACCGCCTGGGGCGCGAGCGGTGCCTCGCCGCGCGCGGCGGCCCGGAGCCCGTCGAGAAGCTCCTCAGGCGCGGCGTCCTTCAGCAGGTAGCCGACCGCCCCGGCGTCGAGCGCGCCGAGGATCTGCGCCCGGTCGGAGAACGCGGTGAGGATGACGACCCGCGTGGCCGGGGACGAGGCACGGATCCGCCGGGTGGCCTGGATCCCGTCCTCCCCGGGCATCGCGAGGTCGACGAGCGCGACGTCCGGCTGCAGCTGCGCGGCGAGCGCCGCCCCGGCCTCGCCGTCGGCCGCCTCCGCGACGACCTCCACGTCCTCGTGCGCCTCGAGCAGCCGGGAGAGCCCGGCGCGCAGGAGGGCGTGGTCGTCGACGAGCAGGACGCGGATCATGTCCCGGGGGCCCCCGGCAGGGTCAGCGTCACGGTCGTCCCGGTGTCCTGCCCGGAGCGCACGTCGAGCACCCCGCCGTGCTCGGACGCGAGGTCGGCGAGCATCCGCAGGCCGAAGTGCGGGCCCGCCGACGGCACGGCGGGCGTCCCGCGCCCGTCGTCCCGCACGGTGAGCATCCAGGCGCCGTCGTGCCGGGCGAGCGCGACGTCGACCTCGGTCGCCGCGGCGTGGGCGACGACGTTGCGCAGCGCCTCCTGGGCGGTCCGGAAGACGACCGCCTCGGCGGCCGGGCCGGGCCGGGCGCCGTCGTCGATGCGCAGGTGCGTGCGCAGCCCGTGGGTCTGCGCGCCCGCGAGCAGGTCCCCGAGCGCCCCCTCCAGGCCCTGCCGGTGCAGCGTGTCCGGGTAGAGGTCCAGGACCAGCGATCGCAGCCGGCGGATGGACCGCCGGACCTGGCCGGCGGCGGCCTCGGTCGCGCGTGCGGCGGCCTGCGGATCGGGGGCGCGGGCGGCGGCGCCGAGCTCGTAGGAAACCGAGGCGAGGTCCTGCACGACGCCATCGTGCAGGTCGCGGGCGATGCGGCGGCGCTCGGCCTCGCTCGCCGTGACCGCTGCGTGCAGCAGCTCCTCGCGCTCGCGCTGGGCGCGCCGCAGACGCCGGGCGAGCGACGCGGCGAGCGGCACCTGCGTCGCCTCCAGGAGCAGCAGCGCCCCGAGCAGGATCGGGACGAACGTGCGCCAGATGCGGTGCCCCGAGGCCGTGATCGCGCTGTCGCGCAGATAGGTCTCGAAGAGCAGCCGGCCGCCGGCCGGCGACGCCACCGGCAGGTAGACCTCGGTGAGGCGGTGGAAGCGCCGCTCGAAGCGGTTCTCCGGGCGCTCGAGGTCGCTGATCTCGGCCTGGATGCCGTTGTGGCGCAGCACGCCGAGCTCGTCCTCCCCGAGCGCGTACCGCTCCCCGATGAGCCGCCGGTCATCCGAGTACACGATCGTCCCGTCCGGCCGCCAGATCTTCACCCGGACGACGGGCCCGCCCAGCACGCGGGTGCGGATGATCCGGTCGAGGGCGCGCAGTGCGGCCGGGTCCCGGCGCAGGACGGCGGGCGTGAGCGCCGGCTCGGCGATCCCGCGGCCGGCGAGCCGCGTCAGGCGCTGGGCGTCACGCAGCGCCTCGGTCCGGGCGCTGCTGCGCAGCAGGGCCAGGGCGACGACGGCGACGAGCGCGACCGCGAGCAGCCCGCTGACCGCGAAGTGCGTCACCGGGGAGCGCGCGAGGCGTCGTGCGCGGGTCATCGCCGTCGACGCTACCGCGCCGCCGCCGCCGTGCCACCCGTCTACGACCAAAGTCCAATGGTCCCGCGGCGCCTCCCCGGCCACGCTGGACGCGACCGGACATCGGCCGCACCGGCGGCCACGAACCGAGGACTCCCCCATGCCCATCTCCTTCCGTCCCGCCCCGACCGGCGCGGTGCTCGCCGCCCTCGTCCTGGGGGGCGGCGGTGCCGCGCTCGTCGCCGGCCCGGCGACCGCCACCACCTCCTCCACCGTCCACCTCAAGGCGAACCCCAGCGGCAAGCTCCGCTTCACCACCACCCGCCTGACGGCGAAGGCCGGCCGGGTGACGGTGAAGATGCTCAACCCGGCGGGGTCGGGCCTGCCGCACGGCATCGCCGTCGAGGGCCACGGCGTCGATCGCGACGGCCGGATCGTCACCTCGGGTCACACGTCGACGGTCACGGTGACGCTGAAGCGGGGGACCTACGAGTTCTACTGCCCCGTGAAGGGCCACAAGGCGGCCGGCATGGTGGGCAAGCTCGTCGTGCGCTGAGCGGGCTTGGACGCCCGCGTGGGCGCGAGGGGCGCCCCCGTCGCGGCGAGCCACGCCTGGAGCGAGCCGGTGGCGGGGGCGGAGGTCGGCACGCGGACACGATGACCCACCCGAACCATGGCGCCGCCCCACAAGGACCCCCTTCGGTTCGTCGCCTCACCCCATATCTGCGACGTGCCCTGGGCGTAGCCTGCTCGCGACGCACCAACCACCTGGTCATGGGCCAGCAGAGGGAGAGAGAAGAATGGGACTTAAGGAAGGCGACTTCCCGCCGGTCGACCCGGCGACGTTCAGGGACATGCCGTACACCGAGCGGATCAAGACGCTCGGACGGCACTGGGCCGAGTACGGCTTCGGCGCGCCGAAGATCACGGCCCTGATCTACATCGTCAAGCTGCTCGTCTTCTACGTCGCCATCGGCGTGTCGCTCGTGACGCTCACCTCGAGCCTGAACCCCCTTCATCCGGGCGCCTGGTGGGACGAGCCGATCGTCTACCAGAAGATGGTCATCTGGACGATGATGCTCGAGGCGCTCGGCATCGCCGGCTCGTGGGGTCCGCTCGCGGGCCACTTCAAGCCGATGACCGGCGGCGCGAACTACTACGCCCGGGTCGGCACGCTGCGCAACCCGCCGTGGCCGTCGAAGGTCCCCGGGACCGAGGGCGACACGCGCACGGCGCTCGATGTCGGCCTGTACGTCGGCTTCATCGCCTGCCTGCTCATCGCAATCGTGCTCCCCGGCCAGCAGGACGGCGACCTGAGCCGGCTCGTCGGGGCGAACAAGGGCCTCGTCTCCGCGGCGCCGCTCATCCCGGGCCTCGTCTTCCTCGGGCTGCTCGGGCTGCGTGACAAGGTCGCGTTCCTCCAGGCACGCACCGAGCAGTATGCGCCGGCGCTCATCTTCTTCGCGTTCTTCCCGTTCGTCGACATGATCGTCGCGGCGAAGCTCCTCATCGTCATCGTCTGGTGCGGTGCGGCGTTCTCGAAGGTCGGCAAGCACTTCGACCTCGTCATCCCGCCGATGGTCTCCAACACGCCGTGGCTCTCCTCCAAGGCGATCAAGCGCTTCCAGTACCGGGCGTTCCCCGAGGACATGCGCCAGTCGATCCGCGCGACGACGTTCGCGCACGTCGGCGGCACGCTCGTCGAGTTCGGCGCCCCGCTCGTGCTGCTCTTCTCGCACAACGAGACGGTGACGTACGCGGCCGCGTTCCTCATGATCGGCTTCCACGTGTTCATCACCTCGACGTTCCCGCTCGCGGTGCCGCTCGAGTGGAACGTCCTGTTCGGCTACATCACGGCGTTCCTGTTCCTCGGCTTCCCGGCCTACGACGGGTACGACCTCGGCGCGATGAACGTCGGCCTGATCATCCCGGTCGTCGTCTGCCTGCTGTTCTTCCCGATCCTCGGCAACCTGCGGCCGGACCTCGTCTCGTTCCTGCCCTCGATGCGGCAGTACTCGGGCAACTGGGCGACCGCCTTCTGGGGCTTCGCGCCCGGGGTCGAGGAGAAGCTCGACGCGGCGGTGACGAAGCCGGGCATGATGCAGAAGGCCCAGCTGACGGACATCTACGGCGAGGAGGCGGCCGAGGTCGTGCTGCACCAGCTGCTCGGCTGGCGCTCGCTGCACAGCCAGGGCCGCGCACTGAACTCGCTCATGATGAAGACGCTCGGGCCGGACATGGACACGTACACGCTGCGTGAGGCCGAGTTCAGCTGCAACGCGCTCATCGGCTTCAACTTCGGTGACGGCCACTTCCACAACCAGCACTTCATCGAGTCGCTGAACCGGATCGCGAAGTTCGAGCCGGGCGAGATGATGGTCGTGTGGATCGAGTCCGAGCCGTGGGGGCCGAAGCGCGGCCGCCAGGAGTACTGGATCATGGACGCCGCCGTCGGGATCATCGAGCGCGGCAGCTTCGCGGTCGCCGACGCGGTGAAGGAGCAGCCGTGGCTCCCGAACGGCCCGATCGCCCACAAGGTCACGTGGCAGCTCGACGGGTACCAGCGGCGCCGGTACTCCGGCCCCAACCCGCCGCCGGCCGCGCCCGACGTGGACGGCGTCGCGCAGGCGGCGCGCATCAGCGCGTGACGAACGCCGTCGTGGTCGGCAGCGGGCCCAACGGGCTCGCTGCCGCCCTCACCCTCGCGGCCGCCGGCGTGGAGGTCCGCGTCCTCGAGATGGCGGACCGCCTCGGCGGCGGCACGCGCAGCAGCGAGCTCACCCTCCCCGGCCTCATCCACGACGAGTGCTCGGCGGCCCACCCGCTCGCGCTCGACACCCCGTTCTCCCGGCGGTTCGACCTCACGGCCCACGGCCTGAAGTGGATCTGGCCCGAGGTGCAGTACGCCCACCCGCTCGACGGCGGGCGCGGCGCGGCGGCCTGGCGGTCGGTCGAGGCGACGGCCGACGCGCTCGGCGGCCGCGACGGCCGGCGCTGGCAGCGGCTCTTCGGACCGCTCACCGACCACTTCGACGGGATCGCGGCGGAGATCGTCCAGCCGATGCTCCACGTGCCCCGCCACCCGCTCGCGATGGGCGCCTTCGGCGCGGTGTCCGGGCTCCCCGCCGCGCTGCTCGCGCGCCGCTGGCGCGGCGACGAGGCGCAGGCCCTCTTCGCCGGCGTCGCCGCGCACGCCTTCCGCCCCTTCGGGTCGCCGATGTCCTCCGCCGTCGGCGTGACGCTCGCGACCGCCGCGCACCGCTTCGGCTGGCCCGTCGCCGAGGGCGGCTCGTCGGCCATCAGCGGCGCGATGATCACCCTCCTCGAGCAGCACGGCGCGCGCCTGGAGACCGGCGTCCACATCACGTCGCTCGACGAGCTCGGCGCCCCGGACATCGTCATGCTCGACGTCGCCCCGGCCGCCGCGGTGGACATCGCCGGCGACCGGATGCCCCATCGCGTCGCCCGCGGCCTGCGGCGCTTCCGCCACGGGCCGGGGGCCTTCAAGGTCGAGTTCGCCGTCGAGGGCGGCGTCCCGTGGACCCACGAGCCCTCGCGGCTCGCCGGCACCGTCCACGTCGGCGGGAGCCTCGCCGAGATCGCCGCGGCCGAGAAGGCGACCGGCGCCGGGCGCATGCCCGAGCGCCCGTTCGTCCTCGTCTGCCAGCAGTCGGTCGCCGACCCGACGCGGGCAAAGGACGGCGTCCACCCCCTCTACGCCTACGCCCACGTGCCGGCGGGCTACACGGGCGACGCGACCGGCGCGATCGAGGCGCAGCTCGAGCGCTTCGCGCCGGGCTTCCGCGACCGCATCCTCGCGCGCCACGTGCGCAGCGCCGTCGCGATGGAGGAGCACAACGTCAACTACGTCGGCGGCGACATCGTGACCGGCGCGAACGACCCGCTGCAGATGGTCTTCCGCCCGCGGGTCACGGCCCACCCGTACTCGCTCGGGATCGACGGGGTGTACATCTGCTCCGCGGCGACCCCGCCGGGCGCGGGCGCCCACGGCATGTGCGGCTTCAACGCGGCGAACGCGGCGCTGAAGGCGCACGGCATCGAGACCGCCGGCACGCCGGCGGCGCCGGCCGCCGGGCTCGCGGTCGGCGGCTGGTAGCGGAGCACTCCGTCGCCCTCCTGCCCCGCCGCTCTGCGAGAGTGCCGGGAGGCTCATGACCGAGAGGGAAGCACTGGCGCGCCGTGCCTTCGACGCCTTCAACGCGCGCGAGGCCGACGCGTTCGCGGCCACGATGCACCCGGACATCGTCTTCACGCCGCTGCTCACGAGCGCGGGCCCCTACCGCGGCCGCGCGGGCATGCGGCGATTCGTCGAGGACGCCTTCGAGTGGACCGACGCCGGCGAGGTCCGCATCCTCGGCGCCCAGGAGGTCGGCGACGTCGTCGTCCTCCGCGGCCGGATCGCGATCGTCTCAGCGCAGCGTGAGTTCGAGACCGACGTCGTGTACGTGCTGCAGATCCGGGACGGCCTCATCTGCGAGCTCGTGACGCTCGCCGACGCGCCGGAGGCGCAGGCGCAGCTCGGCCTCAGCCCGTCGCAGGGCGCGAGCGACCTTCGCGTGGAGCTGCCCGCCGTCCCCGGCAGCGTGCCGTCCGTCCGGCGGGCCGCGCGGGCGTACGCGGCGGCCGCGGGCGTGGCGGACCTCCACGCCGTCGAGCTCGCGATCACCGAGGCGGCGACGAACGCCGTCCTCCACGCGTACATCGACGAGCCGGCGCCCGGGGCGGTGACGCTCGTCGGCCGTCGCGACCGCGACGACGTCCTCCTCTGCGTCCAGGACGACGGACGCGGGCTGCTGCCGCGCGACGACTCCCCGGGGCTGGGCATGGGCCTCTCGATCATGCACCGCAGCGCCGCCGAGATCTCGTTCGTCGGGCCACCGCAGCGGGCGCGCGGCACCGAGGTGCGGCTGCGCTTCGCGGCCGGGCGACGAACCTGACCCGCGCGTTCCGCCCCGCAACCGGCACGTTGTGTCCTGCTTCGACGGCGTGCTTACCGGGAAGCTGGACGATCGCCCCGGTTCGTGTCTACCTTATGGGAAGTGTCCCTGTTCGCCCCGACCGGAAGCACCCCATCCGCCTGATGGACGGTGATCTGCCGCGCGCTCCGCGCGGGCCGGAGTTCACGGCCACCGTGGCCGAGGACGACGGCACCGTGACGGTGACGCTCGCAGGCGAGCTCGACCTCGCGCGCGTGGACGACGTGCGGCGTGCCTTCGGCGCCGCCCGGGCCAGCGGCTGCCCGGCGGTCCACGTCGACCTCGGGCCGCTGCGGTTCATCGACTCCACCGGGCTGCGGGAGCTCGTCGTCCTGCATCAGGCGCTCGCCCCCACCGGTCGTCGCCTCACGTTCGCGCCGGGCGGCCCCTCCGTCATGCGGGTCCTCGAGGTGTCCGGCCTGCTCGACGTGCTGGGCGTCGAGCCCGCCTGATCCCGGGTCCGCCCGGCGTGTGACGGCGTCGTCCCCGGGTACCCGGGCGGCATCACGCACCCGCCGACCCAGGAGGTCCCGATGCCACCCCGCGGCGTCAAGCCGGGCACGAAGCGCGCCCGGCAGTACGAGCACATCAAGCAGAGCGAGCAGGACCAGGGCGCCTCGGAGTCCCGCGCCGAGGAGATCGCCGCGCGCACCGTGAACAAGGAGCGCGCCCGCCACGGCGAGTCACGCGCCGCGTCCCGGACATCCACCGGCGACCGCCTCTCCTCCGGTGAGCGCGGCGGCCGGCGCTCCGGCACGGGCCGGGCGAAGGGCCGCACCCGCGACCAGCTCTACGCCGAGGCGAAGGACCTCGGCGTCGAGGGCCGCTCGCGCATGAACAAGGACCAGCTGCTGCACGCCGTCGCCGGCAAGAAGGGAGCCCGCTCATGACCACGCCCCTCACCGATCGCAGGATCGCCATCATCGCCGCCGACGGCGTCGAGCAGGTCGAGCTCGAGCGCCCGCGGGCGGCCGTCGAGGAGGCCGGCGCGAGCGTCGAGCTCATCTCGCTCGAGTCCGGCTCCATCCAGGCGATGAACGGCGACATCGAGCCCGCCGACACGTTCACCGTCGACCGCGTCGTCGCCGACGCCGACGCCGGCGACTACGACGCGCTCATCGTCCCCGGCGGGGCCGTGAACCCCGACAACCTCCGCCAGGACGAGCACGCCGTCGCATTCGTGCGGGCGTTCGCCGACGCCGGCAAGCCGATCGCGGCCATCTGCCACGCGCCGTGGCTGCTCATCGAGGCCGACATCGTCCGGGGCCGGACGCTCACGTCCTACCCGAGCGTGCGCACGGACCTGCGGAACGCCGGCGCGACGGTCGTCGACGAGGAGTGCGTGATCGACGGCGGCATCATCACGAGCCGCAACCCCGACGACCTCGACGCGTTCTGCGCCGCGATCGTCGAGGAGTTCGCCGCGGCGCGCACCGGCTGACCCGATGGGCGCGGACACCGAGGAGGGCGCGCACGACGGTCGCGACGAGACCGTCCTCGAGCAGCGGGACCGGCAGTTCGACGACCTGCTGCAGGAGCTGCGCGTCATGCAGACGGGCGTCCAGGTCCTGTTCGCGTTCCTGCTCGGTGTCCCGTTCACGCAGCGCTTCACGTCGCTCGGCTCGGGCGACCGGCTCCTGTACTTCGGCGTGCTGCTCACGGCGGCGGCCGCCGTGTGCTTCCTGCTCGCGCCCGGGGCGTGGCACCGGGCGCTCTTCGCGCAGGGCGACAAGGCGCACCTCGTCGAGGTCTCGAACCGGCTCGCGATCGCCGGGCTCGTCTGCGTCGGCGTGGCCGTCCTCGGCGTCGTGGCCCTCATCGCCACCGTGATCTACCCCGGGTGGCCCGCGGTGATCGTCGTCACCGCCGCCGCCGTCCTCTTCCTCGCGACCTGGGGCGTGGCGCCGCTCGCCCGCCGGCGGCGCGTGCGCGCCGGCCACGGTGACCGGCCGTAGGCACGCAGCGGCGGAAACCGCTGAAATGGCGCGATGAGCTCCTTCCACGCCGCGCTGTTCCTCCACCTCCTCGGGGTGCTCACCGTCGTCTCCGGGATCGCCGTCGCGGCGGTGGCGCACGCGTCGGCGCGGCGGGCGGGTGACGTCGGCGCGGTCGCGGCCCTGCTCGGCGCCGCGCGGACGGGGGTGCTCCTCGCCGCGCCCGGGTCGCTCATCCTGGTCGGCGGCGGCGTGTGGCTCGTCCACCTCGAGCACCTGCCGTGGGACACGCACTGGCTCGACCACGCCCTCGTGCTCTTCGGCGTCTCGCTCGTCCTCGGCGCGGCCGGGGGCCGCACCCCGCGTCAGGCCCGCGTCCTCGCCGAGCGCCTCGCCGCCGCCGGCGAGCCCGCGACGCCCGAGCTCCGCGCCCTGCTCGACGCGCCCCGCGCCCGGATCGCGAACGCCGCGTCCGCGGTCGCGATGCTCGGCGTCCTGTGGCTCATGGTCGCCAAGCCGGCCTAGCCGCCGGCGGGCGGGTCCTCCTCGGAGCTGCGGCGCGCGCCGAGGTACGCGAGCAGCTCCGGGTCGTCGGAGCGCAGGACGTCCACCGGCTCGCCCGTGCAGGCGAGGAGGTCGACGACGGCCGCGTCCGGGCCGAGCGCCGCGACCCGCCAGCCGGCCCCCGCGTCCTCCCACTGGATGAGCTGCTCGAGCGGTCGCATCGCTGCCAAGGCTCGCAGACCGGGGCCCGCCCGGGTGACCGTCAGGCGTCCGGCGGGCGCAGCTCGCGCTTGAGCACCTTTCCCGCGGCGTTGCGGGGCAGCCCGTCGACAAAGACGATCTCGCGCGGGACCTTGAAGCGCGCGAGCTCGTCCTTGACGTGCGCCTTCAGCTCGTCCTCGGTCGCCTGCGCGCCGTCGCGGACGACGACGTAGGCCTGCAGGCGCTGCCCGAAGGCCGGGTCGTCGACCCCGATCGCCGCCGCCTCCACGACCGCCGGGTGGCGCGCGAGGGTGTCCTCGACCTCCTTCGGGAAGACGTTCTCGCCGCCGGAGACGATCATCTCGTCGTCGCGGCCCTCGACGAACAGGCGGCCGGTCTCGTCGAAGCGCCCGACGTCACCGGAGGAGGCGAGGCCGCGGACCCGCTCCTTGTCCCCGCCGGTGGTGTAGCCGTCGAAGAGCGCGGAGCTGCCGACGAAGATCCGCCGGGTCCGGCCCTGCTCCACCTCGTGCCCGTCCGCGTCCAGCAGCTTCACCGTCGTCCCCCGGGCGGGGCGGCCGGCCGTCCCGGGCGCGGCGCGCAGGTCCCGCGGCGTGGCGATCGAGACGCTCGCGATCTCCGTCGAGCCGTAGAGGTTGTAGAGCGTGTCGCCGTACGCGTCCATCCAGCGCGTCGAGAGGTCGCCGGGGAGGGCCGACCCGGAGGCGGCGACGACGCGCAGCCGCGAGGCGTCCGGCCCCGGGTCCTGCTCCGGCGGCAGCTCGAGGATCCGCTGGAGCATCACCGGGACGACGACGAGCGCCTCGACCTCGCCGCCGCGGATCCGCGCACGCCACTCGGCGGGGTCGAAGTGCGGCGTCACGACGAACGTCGCGCCGAGGCCGAGCCCCATCGCGAGGTTGCCGAGGCCCCAGGCGTGGAACATGGGAGACGCCAGCCCGACGCGCATGCCCTCCTTCAGCGGGATCCGCTCGAGGAGCCCCGCGGGCGCGTCGAGGCTCGGCAGGCGGCCCTCCGCGGTGGCGCTGCGGGTCGCGCCCTTCGGGGTGCCCGTCGTCCCCGAGGTGAGGATCGTCACGCGCCCGGTGTGCCCGGGCGCGGGCGCGGGCGGGCGCCGGCCGGCGGCGGCCTCGGCGAGCGCGTCGAGGCTCGCCTCGCCGGGCGCCCCCTCGGTGTCGGTGACGACGCGCGGGATGCGCGGATCGACGCCGCGGAGGAGGCCGGCGAACTCGGCGTCGTGGAGCACGACCACCGGCTGCTCGCGCGCGCAGACGTCGGTGAGCTGCGGGCCGGCGAACGCGGTGTTGAGGAGCAGGACGTCGGCGCCCGCCTTCGCCGCGGCGGCGGCCGCCTCGACGAACCCGCGGTGGTTGCGGGCCATGAGCGCGACGACGGCGCCGGAGCCGGCGCCGAGCTCCTGCAGCCCCACCGCGATCGCGTCGCTGCGACGGTCGGCGTCGCCGTAGGTGAGGGTGCCGCGGTGGTCCTCGACGAGCACGCGGCGCCCGTGCCGGATCGCGCCGATCGCGACGGCGGCGCCGATCGAGGGGCCCCAGGTGCGCGCGGCGAGCGCGATCCGGGCGACCTTGTCCGGGCGCATCGGCCGCACGAGGCCCGAGCGCGCGAGGACGGCGACGTTGCCCGCCTCGTGGAGGCCGCGGCCGAAGAGCGAGGGGCCGGGCGCGGCGGGCGGCGGCACCTCCGGGTCGAGTCCGTGCGCGATCGTCGCGAGGCCGTCGCGGAGGATCGTGCGCATCCGCGGCAGCGCGGCGACGTCGGCGAGCGTCCCGAGCACGCCGGGCGCGTCGTAAGCGAAGCGCAGCGTCAGCGTCGTCCCGCCGTCGCGGGTCGGCCGGATGCGCAGGCGCAGGCGGTGGCTCACGCCGCGCAGCGCGACCCAGGCGAGCTCGCGACCGGGCTCCCACTCGACGATCTCCACCTGGCCGCCCACGAGCGCGGCGCCGAGCCGCACGAGCACGCGGTAGCGGACGCCGAGGCCGGGCGCGGCGTCCTCGTCCTCCGGCTGCACGCGCATGGCCGGCCCGATCGCGTGCGAGATCGCGACCGGATCGGCGACGGCGTCCCACACCGCCTGCGGCGGCGCGCCGATGCGGACCGTCTCCTCGATCTTCATCCGATCACCGGGAAGCGGCGCTCGTGCTGCAGGGCGGTGAGGACGTCCTGCATCCGGCCGGTGATGTCGGCGTAGACCGCGTCGACGTCCGGGTCCTCCCCGTAGGTGGCGCGCAGGTCGATCGGCTCCATGTACTGGATGACGACCTTCGTCGGGAGCGGGATGAACGGGGTGAACGGCCCGACGACGAGGCCGAAGGGCGGCGCGAGGATGATCGGCAGCGACTTCAGGCGCAGGGTCCTGTCGAGGCGCAGGAGCTTCGCGAGCCCCTCGCCGCGCGAGAGGAAGAGCGCCTGCTCCTGGCCGCCGATCGTCACCTGCGGGACGATCGGCACGTCGTGCTCGAGGGCGAGGCGGATGAAGCCCTTACGGTCGCCGAAGTCGACGGTCGCCGACTGCCAGCTCGGGCGGAAGACCTCGTAGTCGCCGCCGGGGAAGACGAGCAGCAGCGCGCCCTCGCGGAGCGCGCGCTCGGCGTTGCGCGGGTCCGCCTCGATCGTGCCGAAGCGCCGCAGGAGGCCGCCGACCGGCGAGTTGAGGACCATGCGGTGGGCGAGCTGGTAGAAGGGCCGCTCGACCCCGAAGTACGACGCGATCGCGAGCTGCGAGACGAAGACCTCCGGCGACTGGCTGCCGCCGCTGTGGTTGCCGACGATGAGCGCGGCGCCCTCCTGCGGGATGTGGTGCAGGCCGCGGACGTCCGGCCGGTACCAGGCGCTCGCGAGCAGCCACGTCCCGGGCAGCAGCTCGCGCATCGTATCCGGGTCGCGGTCGTCGAGGTTGCCGGGGCGGAAGCGCGGCACGAGCCCGCCCGCGGTGCGCGCGGCGGCCCCGGCGACCTGGTTGAGGAGCGACATGGCGCAAGCATCGCGCAGCCCGCCGCCGTTTGCGCGCGCCGTGTTCGCGCACTGCTTCGCGCCCGGTGAGGATCGACGGATCCCCGGGGTAACGATCGTTATGGTATAACGATCGTTATGGCCACGCGTGGAGTGACGATCCTGAGGGGCTCCGTGCAGACCCTCGCCGACACCGCGGCCCGGGCGGAGTCCGCCGGCTTCCACTCCGCCTGGACGCCCGAGTTCTACACCCGCTCCTCCGTCGTGACGCTCGCGGCGATGGCGGCGCGGACGAGCGACATCCGCCTCGGCACGTCGATCGCCTACGCGAGCGGGCGCTCCCCGCTCATGCTCGCGACCGAGGCCCGGTCGCTCGACGAGCTCAGCGGCGGGCGCCTCGTCCTCGGTCTCGGCCTGGGCACGAAGCGGATGATGGAGGACTGGCACGGGCTGCCCGGCGACGCCCCCGCCGTCCGCATGGAGGAGCTCGTCCCGCTCCTGCGCCGCCTGTGGCGCCTGCACGAGGGCCCGGTGAAGCACGCGGGCCGCTTTTACACCCTGAGCGTCACCCCGACCGCCGAGGTCGAGGAGCCGCTGCGCACCGACATCCCCGTCTTCACCGCCGGCGTCAGCCCGCGCATGATCCAGACCGCCGGCCGCGTCGCGGACGGGCTCCTGGGCCACGTCCTCTTCTCCCCGGCGTACGTCGAGCAGGTCGTGAACCCCGCGATCGACGAGGGCCGCGCGAAGACCGGCCGCGAGGACGCACCCGTCGAGAAGGTCGGCATCGTCATCACGTCGATCGCCGACGACGCCGAGCAGGCCCGCCGCGAGGTCGCCGCCCAGATCGGCTTCTACTGCGCCCCGAAGTCCTACGCGACGCTGCTCGAGCTCTCGGGCTTCGCCGGCGAGGGCGACGCCGTGCGCGCCGCGTTCGCCGAGCGCGACTTCGCCGCGATGACCGCCGCCGTCTCCGACGACATGATCGACGCGATCGGCGTCGCCGGCACCGCCGACGAGGTCCGCGCCAAGCTCGACGCCCTGGGCGACGTCTACGACCACATCGTCATCTACCCGCCGAGCTTCGGCCTCACCGGCGAGCGCTGCGACGAGCTCGCCGAGGTCCTCGTCGCCGAGTGCGGCGCGGGCTCCGGCGCCGCGCGCTGAGCCCCGGGCGCGCCGGTCAGGCGGAGAGCGGCGCGAGCACGAACGACTCGAGGCCCATGTCCGGCTCGATGTGGTTGCTGCTGAAGAACGCGATGACCTCGCGGTCCATGATCCGCTCCACGCCCGCGACGAGCTCCTTGCGCATCGTCGCCTGGTAGGCCTCGCGCGTGCGCAGGACGAGCTCGGCGTGGCCGCCGCGGACGAGCGATTGCTCCCCGCGGGTGAGGGTGTCGCGGACGAGGACGCTGACGAGGTCCCCCTCGACGTACGCCCGGGCCTTCGTCGGACCGCGCCCCGTGTACTCGCTCAGCACCGACACGACCATGTTCGCGATCGCCGCGGTGACGGCGCCCCGGCCGGTCGGTCCTGCTTGCCCGTCGGACATCTCACGTCGATTCCCGCCTCCGCCGTCGGCAACGGATCACCGAGGAAGCAGCAGGAGACGAACGATCCACCCAGGTGATCCGCGCACCGGCGAGCGTCCAGGACTGTCCGACGCAGACTCGCGGCGACCGATGGTACACCGGCCGCGGGTCTAGATGGTTCGTTCCACGGATCGGTCAGGCGTAGTAGGCAGTGAGGTTGCGTGGTGGGCGGCCGAGGCGTTCGTTGAGAGCGATCGCGGCGGTGAGAGCGAGGAACTTGGCGGCCAGGCGGGTGCGGAGCGTGTGGAGCTCGCGGGCGCGGTGGTCCTCGAGGTTGAGCATGTCTTTGCATGTCCAGAAGATCGATTCCACGCATTGCCGGATCGGGGCCAGGTGCGGCTCTTTGCCGGCCTCGTCCTTGCGTCGGGGGCGGACGATCGTGGCGCCGAGCGCGGAGGCTTGGGCGTGGAAGTCGCGGCCGGAGTAGCCCTTGTCGCCGATGACGGTGACCGGGCCGTTGCGGTGGCAGCGGGCGAGCATGTCCAGCGCGACGTCTCGTTCGCCCGTTTTCGGGGAGGTCAGGGCAAGGGCGCGTGGAGTGCCGTCGGTCGCGAACAGGCCGTGCAGGCGGAAGCCCCAGAAGAAGCGGGAATGGCTGGCGCAGTAGCCGTACTCCGCGGCGTTGCCCAGGGCGCTGCGGCGCGTCGTTTCGACCGAGCGACCGCATTCGACCGGTGTGCTGTCGACCACGAGCAGGTCGTCGTCAAAGCCGTTGGTGTGGCGGGCGAACTCGAGGATCAGCGCTTCGATTTTGTCCGACAGGCGCTGGCGGCGTTTGACGAAACCCGGGCGCTTGGGCAGTCGCGGGAACAGGTGCCCCAAGCGATGCGGTGCCATCGCCCAGAACTGCTCGTCAGAGCTGATCCGCAGTACCTGCTGAGCCACGCTCAACGTGACGACCTCCGCGTCGGTCAAGATCCGTTTGGCGTTCTTGCCCTTCGCAGGCAGGAGATCGTCGCAGGTGCAGTAAACAGCGATCAGCAGCAGGTCGAGGTCGGCGTCCATCGAGGCCCCCAGGGTCGGCGTTGGCGAGATAGCACCGCCGACTTCGACCTGCCTGCTTATGTCACCTGCCTACCCGACTCCTCCGCCCCCGCCGTGGAACGAACCATCTAGTGTCCTGATTGATTAGTTCTGTTGCAGCGGGGGCATGGATACTTCATGCCTATCGCTGCCGCCCGTGAGATCGTGTTGACCGACCAGGAGCGCGCCGTTCTGGAGGGCTTCGCGCGGCGCCGCAAGAGCGCCCGGGGGTTGGCGCAGCGCTCACAGATCGTGTTGGAGGCGGCGGCCGGGCGGACGAACACGGAGATCGCGCAGCGGTTGCGTGTGAGCCGGCCGACGGTCACGCGGTGGCGCAACAGGTTTGTCGAGCGGCGCGTGGACGGGCTGCTGGATGAGCCGCGTCCGGGGCGCCCGCGGACGATCACCGATGAGGATGTGGAGGCGGTGGTGGTCAAGACTTTGGAGTCCACGCCCAAGGACGCCACGCACTGGTCGACGCGGTCGATGGCCAAGGAGGCCGGCCTGACGCAGAACGCGGTCCTGCGGATCTGGCACGCGTACGGGTTGCAGCCGCACCGCCAGGAGAAGTGGAAGCTGTCCAAGGATCCGTTGTTCGTCGACAAGGTCCACGACGTCGTCGGCCTCTACCTCAACCCGCCCGAAAGAGCTGTCGTGCTGTGCGTTGATGAGAAGTCCCAGATCCAGGCACTGGACCGCACCGCCCCGATCCTGCCGATGCGCCCCGGGACCCCTGAGCGCGTGACCCACGACTACAAGCGCTTCGGGACCTCAAGCCTCTACGCCGCGCTGGACGTGAGAAGCGGGCAGGTCATCAGCGCACTGCACCAGCGCCACCGCGCCGTCGAGTTCAAGAAGTTCCTTCAGCGCATCGACAAGGCCGTCCCGGCCGACCTGGACGTGCACCTGGTCCTCGACAACAGCAGCACGCACAAGACCCCGGCAATCCAGCGCTGGCTCAAAGCGCACCCCCGGTTCGTGCTGCACTTCACCCCGACCAGCAGCAGCTGGATCAACCTCGTCGAGCGCTGGTTTGCCGAGCTGACCCGCAAGCTGCTGCAGCGCTCAGCTCATCGCTCAGTTCGCAAGCTGAACATGGACATCACCAACTGGGTCGCGACCTGGAACGAGGACCCCAAACCGTTCACCTGGACCAAGAGCAGCGACGAGATCCTCGAATCCATCGCCATCCGCTGCAACGAAACTAACCGATCAGAACACTAGGCGCCCAAGGGCGCCCGGTCCTGCAGGAAGCTGATGCGACCGCTCGTCTCCAGCACCGCGAAGCGCACGTCCCCGAGGTCGGCGATCTGCTGCTGACGGGCCTCGGCCCGCAGCTCGTCGACCGTGAGGCGCTCGCGCCGGAGGTTCGCCCCGATGAGCTCGCCGTCGGCGATGAGGACGATTGGCTCGCCCTCGAGCAGCCCGCGCAGCGGCCTGACGCGGAAGCTCAGGTACGACGTCGCGACCGTGAGCACCGCGAGCGTCGCCAGGACGATGAGCGTCCCCGTGATCGAGTAGTCGGACTGCGTCACCCCCTGCTGCACGAGGTCGCCGATGATGACGAGCATGATGAGGTCGAACGGCTCCATCGTGCCGAGCTCCCGCCGCCCCGTCACCCGCGTGACGAGGAGGATGAGGAAGAACACGACGGTCATGCGCAGCACGAGGTCCATGGCGCGGCTCCTTCAGGGGAGGATGGTGAGGGTGCGGTGCAGGACGGCGACGGTGCGGCGCCCGTCGCGCAGCTCGACGGTCTGGTCGCGGTGGCCGACCCCGGTCGGGTTGGCCTCGAACTCCATCCAGACGGTGAGCTTGTGGGCCGGGTCGACCGCGCCGTAGCGCAGCTCGACCCGGCCGTCCTCGGAGTACTCGTCGGACGGGGACGGCTCGATCGTGTCGACCTGCAGCTGCTCGTTCCAGCCGCGGGCGAGGACGAGCCGCGGGTCCTTGAGCCCGGTCGGCGTCGTGATGTCGAAGCGGCCCTGGAAGAAGAGGCCGCCGCGCACGCGGTCCGGCGCGGTGACCTGCAGCGTCGCCGCGGGGGTCGCGACCGTTCGCACGCTCTGCACCTGCCCGAAGGCGTTCAGCAGCGCCGCGGCGACGACGGCCGCGAGCAGGAGGAGGATCCCCCGCCGCGCCCACGGCTCGGCGCGGCGGCGCCGGAGGTCGACGTGGCGCCCGTGGTCCAGGCCCTGGGGGAGCTCGCGGGTCGCGGCACCGTCCGGCATGTCAGATCACGTACCCGGTGCCCGGGCCTGGGACGCACCGGTCAGCCGAGCGCGGCGGCGAGCTGCCGCAGCGCGGCGAGCGCGAAGGCCTGCATGTTCGCGGTGCGGTCCGCGGAGCCGGTGAGCTGATGCTCGGCCCGCACGAGGCCGCCGGGCCCGGTGACCGCGACCCATGCGTGCCCGGCCGGGTCGCCGTACGGGTTGCCGGACGGTCCGGTCGCGCCCGTCTCCCCCACGCCCCAGTCGGCACCGAGCTTCCCGGCTACGGCCGCGGCGAGGTAGCGGGCGAAGGGCTCGCTGGCGCTGCGGCGGCCCGGTTCGACGTCGGTCGCGCCGGCGAGCATCGCCCGCGCGCCGTCGAGCGTGTAGATGACCATGCCGCCGCGGTAGTAGGCGGACGCGCCGCCGACCGACAGCAGCGCGGCCGAGATGAGGCCGCCGGCGGAGGACTCGGCGACGGCGACGCTCTCGCCGCGCTCGGCGAGCCGCGCTCCGACGGTGGCGGCGACGGCGGTCAGCTCCGGGCTCGGCATGTCCCGACCGTACCGCTACGCCGGGACGCCGGCCGGCGCGGGTCCTCAGCTGCGGATGCCGTTGAGCACGAGCGTCGCGAGCTCGGTGTAGGCCTGCGAGTCGGTGAGCCCCGTGGCCTCCGCGACCGCGCCGGCCTGGATGCGCTCCATCGTCGCGGCGACGATGTCGGCGACGAAGGCGGCGTGGACGGCGCGGAAGCTCCCGTCGCGGACCCCCTCCGACACGAGCTGCCCGACGCGCTCGGCGGCGACGCGGGTGTTGCGGCGGTAGACCTCGGCCGCGGCGGGATGCCGCGCGAGGTCGGCCATGAAGCGCGGCGACGCCGGGGCGAGCGCGTCGGCCACGGCGCGCAGGTACGCGACGATGCGCCCCGGCGCGTCCGCCTCGGCCGCCGTGCGGTCCTCGACGAACGCGGTCGCGGTCTTGAAGAACCGGCGGACGGCGACGGCGATGAGCTGCTCCTTGCTCGCGCCGAGGGCGTAGAGCGTGCTCTTCGAGCAGCGCAGGCGCGCCGCGAGGTCGCTCAGCGTCAGGTCGCGCAGGCCCTCGGCGAGGACGAGCTCGACGAGCTGGTCGAGGAGCTCCTCGTGGCGGTGGGTGACGACCGGGGGCAAGGTCGTCAGGTTAGCCTTGATCCACCGTTCCGCCGGACGGTTCGCTTAAGTGACCTCCCAAGCAGGGCTTGAAAGCGACAGATTGCGCCTGTCGCGGCTCTGCTCAGGAGGTCACCCTCATGGTGAACGAGTCGGCGGTCGTGGTGTTCGATGATGCGCGGGCGGTGGCGAACGCGGGCGTGATGCTCCCGGCACTGCTCGCCGGCCGCCTCGGCCTGGAGGCGCTGGTCGACGATTGTGTTGATCTCGGCGACCGTCCGGGCGCGGCGAACCCGGGCCGGAAGGTCATGACGATGTGCTCGGCGATGGTTCTCGGCGCGGACTGCATCGATGACTGCGACCTGCTTCGGTCGGGGCAGACCGCGGCGGTGCTCGGGCATCGTGTTGCGGCGCCCTCGACCTTGGGGACGTTCCTGCGGGCGTTCACGTTCGGGCACGTCAGGCAGCTGGACCGGGTGCTCGGCCTCGCGCTTGAACGCGCGTGGGCGGCGGGCGCCGGCCCGGGCGATCAGCGGCTGGTGATCGACGTTGATTCGTTCGTCGGTGAGGTCCACGGCTACAAGAAGCAGGGCGCGGGCTACGGCTACACCCGCCAGCTCGGCTACCACCCACTCCTGGCGACCCGCGCGGACACCGGTGAGGTCCTCCACATCCGGCTGCGAAAGGGCTCGGCGAACACCTCCCGCGGCATGCTCCGCTTCTGCGAGGAGCTCATCGCCCGCGTTGACCGCGCCGGCGCCACCGGCCAGAAGCTCATGCGCACCGACTCGGGGTTCTGGGCGAAGAAGACGTTCGTGCGGCTTGACCGGGCCGGCTGGCAGTTCTCGATCGGGATCCGCATGCAGCCCCATGTTCGCGCGCTCGTAGAAGCGATTCCCGAGGACGCCTGGGCCACGTTGGAGGACTACCCCAAGACGTCGATCGCGCAGATCGCCGAGACGACGATCGGCGACTTTCGGATGATCGTCAGGCGGGTTCGCACGCTCTCCCAGCAGGGCGAGTTGCTCCCGAGTTGGGAGCACTACCCGTTCGCCACCAACCGCACCGACGACCTCCAGATTGTCGAGGCCGAGCATCGCCAGCACGCCGTCGTTGAGCTCGCGATCCGCGACCTCAAAGACCAAGCGCTCGCGCACTTCCCTTCGGGCAAGTACAACGCCAACGCCGCCTGGACCGTCATCGCCGCGATCGCGCACAACCTGCTGCGCTGGACCCAGAAGATCGCCCTCCCCGACGCCACCACCCGCACCGCGCGGACCCTCCGCCGCAGGCTGCTCACGATCCCCGGACGACTCGCCCGCAGCGGCCGCAAAACGCTGCTGCGGATGCCCGCCCGCTGGCCCTGGGCCCACGACTTCCTCACCGCCCTACAGCACATCCGGGCGCTCCCGCCACCCACCTGACACTCGCCGGCCACCGACGATAATCAGCCGCAGCACTGCCGGCCTCGGCCTGCCCGCCACCGGCCGCAATCACGCTGGCGCGACGGCCTCAACTGGCCCCACCCGCACGCCGAGTCCCTCAGCGCGCTCGATCACCCGCGCCGCCACTCCGAGCTGACCCACTCGGCCGCTGACGCGGCCGACCGCAGGGGCGAACGGTGGATCGAGGGTTAGCCGACGGCTGATACCTCTACCAGTACCACGGTACCTTTGATATTACTGTCGCCATGCCCCGCGACCCGCCTGCTGCCCTCCACCGACGCCGAGGACATCGTCGCCCTCGCGCGCGACTTCGCCGCGAACGAGCTCACCCCGCGCGTCGCCCAGGCGGAGGCCGCGGGCGCCTTCCCGCGCGACGTCTTCCGCCGGCTCGGCGCGCTCGGCCTTCTGGGGATGCCCTACCCGGAGGAGGTCGGCGGCGCCGGGCTCCCCTACGAGGTCTACCTCCAGGTCCTCGAGGAGATCGCAGGGGCGTGGGCGAGCGTCGGCGTCGGCCTCTCCGTCCACGTCATGGCCTGCTACCCGCTGGCGACGTTCGGCACCGACGAGCAGCGCGAACGCTGGCTGCCCGAGCTGCTCGGCGGCGAGCTCCTCGGCGGGTACTGCCTCTCGGAGGCGGACGCGGGGTCGGACCCGGGCGCGATGCGCACGCGCGCCGAGCGGACGCCGGACGGGTACCGCATCTCCGGCAGCAAGGCGTGGGTCACCCACGGCGGCGACGCGGACTTCTACACGCTCTTCGCCCGCACCTCGGAGGAGCGCTCGCGCGGCATCTCGTGCTTCCTCGTCGCCGGCGACGCGGACGGGCTGAACCCGCAGGCGCCCGAGCACAAGATGGGCCTCACGGGGTCCACCACCGCGACGCTCGACTACGACGGCGTCCAGGTCGACGGGGACCGGCTCGTCGGGGACGAGGGCGCGGGCCTGTCGATCGCGCTGCAGGCCCTGGACAGCGGCCGCCTCGGGATCGCCGCCGTCGCCGTCGGTCTCGCGCAGTCCTCGCTCGACCACGCGGTCCGCTATGCGCAGGAGCGCGAGACGTTCGGGCGGCCGATCATCGAGCACCAGGGCCTCGGCTTCCTGCTCGCTGACATGGCGGCGGCCGTCGCCTCCGCCCGGGCGGTGACGCTCGACGCGGCACGGCTGCGCGATCGCGGCCTCCCCTTCGGCCAGCAGGCGTCGATCGCGAAGCTCGTCGCGACCGACGCAGCGATGAAGGTCACGACCGACGCGGTCCAGGTCCTCGGCGGCTACGGCTACACGAAGGAGTTCCCGGTCGAGCGCCACATGCGCGAGGCGAAGGTCATGCAGATCTTCGAGGGGACGAACCAGATCCAGCGCATGGTCATCGCGCGGGGCCTGGCGCGCGGCGCCTGAACGCGCGCCGCTTCCCGCCGACCGACAGCTGGGGCAGACCCCTCCTGCGTGAGCTGTCAGTCGACGGGCGGGGTGGCTAGAGCTGGCCGCGCAGGGCGCCGTTCGCGTACTTCGTGTTGTGGAGGTTCACGTAGTACGAGGACGGGTGCTTGGCGATGGCCTTCGCGATCGCGGACGTCGTCGTCACGCAGCCGGACTTCTTCGCCTTGCCGGCGAAGAGGCCGACGACGACCGGGCCGGCCTTGCCCTTGGCGCCCTTGTGGATGTGGGCGGCGTTCGGAGCGCCGATCTTGCTGTACGAGAACGTGTAGCAGACCTTCTTCCCGGTGATCTTGATCGTCGCCTTGCCCGAGCCGTCCGGGTCGCCCTTCGGCGACTCGGCCTTGCCCGTGAGCGAGGTGTGCAGCGTCGTGGTGGAGGCCGCCATGGCGAGCGGCGCCCCGACGGCGAACGTCGTGGCGGCGGTGGCGAGGGCGACCTTGGTCTTCGTGATGATCATGAACGCCAGCCTACGCCACGGCCTTCACGGCGGCCCAAGCCCATGTTCTCGCCGTGTTGGGAATCCGCGCACACCCCGCAATCGCCCGCGTTTTCAGGCGGGGTTCAGGGACGCTGCGCTTCCCTGCCCGTATGGAGGTCGCGCATTCCGAGCCGGTCGCCGTGGGCCCGTTCGCCCTGCGGCCGCCGTCGCGCGGGGCGGCCGTGGCCCGCGTGCGACGGGCCGGCGCGACGGGCGGCCTGCTGCTCGTCCTCGCGGCCGCCGTCCTGCTCACGGTGCGGGCGGCCGCCGGGCCCTCGCTGCTCGTGCCCGCGGGCGCGCGGGCCTTCCCGGGCTGGCTCGCCGGGCCGCTCGCCGGGCTCGGCGGCGGCCACGGGACGCCCGCGACCCTCACGGTGACGCTCGGCGCGCTGCTCGCCGGGTGGCTGCTCGCCCTGGCGGGGGCGCGCGACCTGCCCGTGCGCGCGCTCGGCGCGGCGGCGCTCGCCGCGCACGTCGTCTTCCTCCTCGGGCCGCCGCTCTTCTCGGCGGACGTCTTCGGCTACATCGGGTTCGCGCGGCTGCAGGTCGTCCACCATCTCGACCCCTATCGGTTCGGGACGGGGTGGGCCCCCCACGACCCCGTGCACGCCTACCTCCGCTGGCGCAACGCGCGCTCGCCCTACGGCCCGCTCTTCACGGTGTCGAGCCGTGCCGTCGTCCCCCTCGGCGTCGCGGGCGGGCTGTGGGCGTTCAAGCTCCTCGCCTGCGCGGCGAGCCTCGCCGGGGTGGCGCTCGTCGCGCGGCTGCTCGGCCGCGAGGGACGCGATCCGCGCCCCGCCGTCGTCCTCATGGGCCTGAACCCGCTCGTGCTCGCGTTCGCGGTCGGCGGCGGCCACAACGACCCGCTCGTCGTCCTCGCGTGGCTCGCCGGGGTCGCGCTCGTCCTGACGCGGCGCACGGCGGCCGGCGCCGGGACGTTCGTCGTCGCCGCCGCGCTGAAGGTCACGGGCGGGCTCGTGGCGCCCTTCGCCCTCGCCGGGACGCGCGACCGGCGCGCGGCGGCGGGCGGCCTCGCCGCCGCGGGCGCGGCGGTCCTCGCCCTCACCCTCGCGACGGTCGGCCGGCACTCGACGGCCTGGCTGACGGCCTCCGCGAACGCCGCCGGCGGCGTCGCCACGCACAGCGTCCCGATGACGGTCGCGCGGGCGTTCGGGGCGACGAGGATCGCCCCGGACGCCCGTCTCGCCCTCGTCCTCGCCGTCGCCGCCGTGGTGGCCGCGCTCCTCGTCCGCGCCTGGCGCGGCGCGGACTGGCTCGCCTGCGCCGGGTGGGCGACGCTGGCGGTCCTCTGCGGCTCGACGTGGCTGCTCCCGTGGTACGCGACCTGGCTCACGCCGCTCGCCGCGCTCGGCGAGAGCCGCCGCCTGCGCGCCGCCACCGTCGCCCTCGTCGTGTTCCTCACCCTCACGCGGATCCCCGCCGCCGGGCTCTGAGGCGTCAGGATGCCCCCGATGCCCCGCGTCCTCGTCGTCACCGCCGACATCGGCGCCGGACACGACCTGCCCGCCGCCCGCCTGCGCGAGGCGCTCGCGGCGCGCGGCGCGAGCGTCGAGGTCGTCGACGGCCTCGACCTCATCGGCGGCCTGCTGCGCCGCCTCGTCCGCGACGGGATCGAGGAGCGCCTGCTCGCCGCGCCCGACGCCTACGACTGGCAGTACCGGCTGCTCGTGCGCCCGCGGGCGCGGCGGGCGGCGAGCCGGATCGCGGGCGCGCTCGGCGGCCCCGCCCTGCTCGGCGCCGCCGCGGCGGCCGACGTCGTCGTCTCGACCTATCCGGGGACGACCGAGATCCTCGGCCGCCTGCGCGCCGCGGGCCGCCTGCGGACGCCGGTCGTCTCGGCGATCACCGACCTCTCGGCGCTGTGGGGCTGGGCGCACCCCGGGGTCGACCTGCACCTCCTCGTCCACCCCGAGTCCGCCGGCGAGGTCCGGTGGATCGCCGGGCCCGGCGCCCGGACCATCACCGTGCGGGGGCTGAGCGACGCGGGCTTCGAGGCGCCCCCGCCGGCCGCCGAGGCGCGCCGGGCGCTCGGGCTGCCGCGCGACGGGCCGGTCGTCGCCGTGAGCGGCGGCGGCTGGGGCGTCGGCGACGTCGGCGGTGCCGTCGCCGTGGCGCGCGGCCGCGGGGCGCAGGCCGTCGTCCTCTGCGGCACGAACGAGCCGCTGCGCCGGCGGATGGACGCGGCCGGCGCCGGCGTCCACGCGCTCGGCTTCACCGACCGGATGCCCGAGGTGCTGGCCGCCGCCGACGTCCTCGTCCACGGGACCGCCGGCCTCACGGTGCTCGAGGCGCTCGTGTGCGGCACGCGGCCGATCTCCTACGGCTGGGGCGTCGGCCACATCCGGGTGAACAACCGCGCCTACGCGGCGACGGGGCTCGCGCAGGTCGCCGCGGACGCCGGCGCGCTCGCGGTCGCGCTCGACGGCGCACTCGCCGCGCCGCTCGCGCCCGATCCCGGCTACGCGCAGCGCCCCCACGCCGCCGACGCGGTCCTCGGTCTGCTCTGACCGTCAGGCGGGCGGCGCGTCGCCGGCGTGCGTCGCCCCGACGATCGCGTCGACCGCGGGCGACCGCGCGAGCCATCCCGCGCCCGCCGTGCACGTCGCGAGCGCCGCGAGCAGGCCCGCGCCCCCGCCCGGCGTCGGCCCCCAGTGCTCCCCCACGAGCATCGGCGCGAGCGCCACCGGCAGCGCCGTCTGCACGACGAAGATCGGGACGGCGACCCGGGCGACCGCCAGCCGCTGCATCGCCCCCATCTCGTCGAGCGTCCCGAGCGCGGCGACCGGCGCGCAGAGGGCCACCCACGCGACCGCCGCCCCCCAGCGGCCGTCGCCGAGCGCGGTCGCGAGCAGGTCGCTCGCGATCGCCGTGACGGTGAACGCGCAGCCCGCCGCGACGACGAGGACGGGGCCACGCTGGGTGGCGCCACGCAGCACCGGCGGCCCGAGCGCGGCGACGGTCAGCGCGCCGAGGACGAGCGCGAGCGTCAGCGGATGATGGGCGTGGCCGCTCGCCGCGGGCGCGCAGACCGCGAGCCCCACGACGCCCGCGAGCACCGCGGCGGACGCGACCCAGTCGGCCCGGGTGACGCGCTCCCCGTAGAGGCGGGCCCCCATGACGAGCAGCAGGACGAGGCCGACGGCGAGCGTCGGCTGCACGACGGCGAGCGGGGCGAGCGCGAGCGCCGTCACCTGCAGCGGCCAGCCCGCCACCGCGAGCGCCGTCGCGGCGACCCACCGCGGGCGGCGCGCGAGGTCCCGCAGGAGCGACGCCTTCAGGACCGGGCCCGCGACCGCCCGCGCCTCACCGGCCTGGAGGACGCCGGCGCCGTCGTAGCAGAGGGCGGCACCGGCGGCCGCGGAGATGCCCAGGAGCAGATGCACGTCGATGTGCGCGACGATGGCAGGCCGTGGCCTCCAGCGCATTCACGACCACCGCCGCGCTCGGCGCGGCCGCCGCCTGGGCGCTGCCCGCGCCGGCCGCCCACGTCCCCGCGCTCGCCGCCGCGCTGCGGCTCCCCTGCCGCCGTCCGGGCCTCCCCGGCGTCGCCCTGACCTTCGACGACGGCCCCCACCCGGAGGGCACGCCGCGGGTGCTCGACGCGCTCGCCGCCGCCGGCGCGCAGGCCACGTTCTTCCTCGTCGGCGAGCAGGTCCGCCGGACCGGGTCGCTCGCCGCCGAGATCCGCGCCGCCGGCCACGCCGTCGCCGTCCACTCCGACCGCCACCGCAGCGCCCTGCGCCTGACGCCGCGCGCGGTCGAGGAGGACCGGCGCCGGGCCGCGGCGACGATCGGGGACGCGCTCGGCGAGGCGCCCCTGGCCCTGTACCGCCCGCCGTACGGGATCCTCTCGCTGCCCGCCCTCCGCGCGCTCGGCGTCCCCGCCCTGCTGTGGTCGCGCTGGGGCGCGGACTGGACGGCGCGCGCGACGCCCGCGAGCGTCGCCGCCCGTGTCCTGCGGCCGGGCCCGCTCACGGCCGGCGAGGTCGTGCTCCTGCACGACGCCGACGACTACGGCGCACCCGGCTGCTGGCGGGCGACGGCCGGCGCGCTGCCCGCGATCCTCGCGGCGACGGCCGCCGCGGGGCTGCCCGCGCTCGCTCTTCGCTAGGCCCCACGACCTCAGTCGAGCTGCGGCGCCCGGGCCTCGCCCGCCGCGTCCTTCAGCCACGCGATGTACCGGCGGACGCCCTCGGCGAACGGCGTCCGCGGCGCCCAGCCGAGGACGGCGAGGGCCTTTGCGCCCGACGCCTCCGCCCCGCTGAAGTCGCCCGCGCGTGCCTCGGTGTGGACGATGTCGACGTCGCCGACGATCTCCCGGACGACCGACGCGATCTCGAGGATCGACGTGTCGACGTCGCCGACGAGGTTGAAGATGTCGTTGACCGCGGCCGGGTCGAGCGCGGCGACGATGCCGTCGGCGAGGTCCTCCACGTAGACGAAGCGGCGGCACTGCTCACCCGCCCCGGCGACGGTGAGCGGCTCGCCGGCGAGCGCCTTGCGGACGAACGCCGGGACGACCGCGGCCGGGCGGGCCCGCGGGCCGTACGGGATGCCGAAGCGGAGGATCGTGTACGGGACGTCGAAGAGCTCGGCGTAGGAGCTGCAGTACATCTCACCGGCGAGCTTCGACGCCGTGTAGATGTGCGCCGGGAGCGTCAGCGGCGTCGTCTCGTCGACGGTCTCGCCGGTGAGCCCGTGGTAGACCCAGATCGTCGACCCGTAGAGGACGCGGACGCCGCCGACCGCCCGGGCCGCCTCGAGGACGTTGAGCGTCCCGCGGACGTTGACGGTGTCGTTGAAGACCGGGTCGAGGACGACCTGGCCGACGTCGGCGACCGCCGCGAGGTGGATGACCGCGTCGCAGTCCCGCAGCGCGTCGGTGAGCGCCGCGACGTCCGCGAGGTCGCCGAGGTACGTGTCGACGCTCCCCGGGGCGTGGTGGGGCGACTCGACGATGTCGAAGTTCCGCGCGACGTGCCCGGCCTCCCCGAGCTTGTCGATGACGTGGGAGCCGATGAAGCCGCTCCCGCCGGTGACGAGGACGCGCATGGTCAGGCCTCCACGGTGTCGTGGTCGGGACGGACGGGATCGGGGTGGTAGTACAGCGGCACGCACCAGTGGTTCTCGGCGACCCAGTCGGTGTTCGGCAGGTCGACCTGGTGGCCCATCAGCCGGTGGCACGGCTGCTCGTAGACGCGGCCGGTGGTCTTCGGGATCTCGTCGAAGACGATGTACTTGTAGTACCCCGAGATCATCCCGGACGGCAGCTCGAGGCGGCTCGCGTGCTCGTGGTCGAGGACGTCGCGCGCGATGCGGTTCTTCGCCGCCACGATCTCGGGCAGGCGCTCGGTCTGGACGATGCCGATCGCGGCGGTGAACTCGCTGAGGCGGAAGTTCAGCCCGAAGGCCTCGTGATCGGGCTTGCCGTAGTTGCGGAAGCCGCGCGCGAACGCCGCGAGCTCGGGGTCGCGCGTGACGAGCATCCCGCCCTCGCCCGTCGAGATCGTCTTCGTCGCGTAGAACGAGTAGATGCCCGCGTCGCCGAACGTCCCCGCGCGCGCCCCGTCGAGCGACGCGCCGTGCGCGTGGGCGCAGTCCTCGATGAGGAAGACGCCCTCGCTGCGGCACAGTGCGGCGATCCGCTCGACGTCGAACGCGAGGTGCCCGCCGATGTGGACGAGGAAGACCGCGCGCGGGCGGTGCCGGGCGATCGCCTCCTCGACCGCCTCGTACGACAGGCACAGGTCGTCGCGGCGGCAGTCGGCGAAGACGGGCTCGGCGCCCGCGGCGCGGACGGCCAGCGGCGTCGCCATGAACGTGTTGGACGGGCAGACGACCGTGCCGCCCTTCACGCCGGCGTACGTCAGCGCGGCGAGGGCGCCGCCGGTCCACGACCCGAAGGCGACCGAGGCCGCCCCGTCGCAGTGGGCGGACCACAGGTCCTCGAAGCGCGCGGTGAGCGGGCCCTCGGACCAGCGCTGGTTGTCCATGACGGAGTCCCAGAGCGCGTGCAGGCGCTCCCGGTCTCGCGGGTCGAACCCGATGGCGAACGACGTGTGGTCGAGGATGCGGTGCTCCGATCAGATAAGGCGATCCGCACCCCGCGGCTCGCCCGGGCGACAGTACCGGGACGCCCCGTCGACGGGTATGGCCCCGATGCGCCTGTTCATGCTCGTGTCAGGCGGGCGCGGGCGGCCGGCTCAGGCGGCGGCGACGGTCCCGGTGCCGCGGCCGAGGTCGTCCGGCGCGTGGCCGTCGCCGACGAAGTGCCCGTCGGCGCCGACGGCGCAGACGACCCGCTGCCCGACCTCGGGCGCGTCGTGGCCGCCGGTGCGCACGATGAGCGGCAGCGCTCCGGCGGGGTCGTCGAGGCGCAGCTCGACGCGCGCGTCGTGTCCGTAGAACTCGACGGCGCCGACCTCGGCGTTCGCGCCGCCCGCGTCCCGCCCCGCCGCCGTCAGCGTCAGCTCCTCCGGCCGCAGGACGACGACGCCGCGGGCGCCCTCGCCCGCGGCGTCACGTAGGCGCACCGGCCCGAGCGGCGTCTGGGCGACCCCGTCCTCGATCGTCGCCGGGACGACGTTCGCCTCGCCGAGGAAGCAGGCGAGCGGGACGTCGCTGGGCGCGCGGTACAGCTCGCGCGGCGGCGCGGCCTGGACGATGACACCGTCGCGGAGCACGGCGACGAGGTCGGCGCAAGAGAGCGCCTCGTCCTGGTCGTGGGTCACGAGCAGCGCCGTCGTCCCCAGCGCCTTCACGGCGCGGCGGACCTCGGCACGGGTCTCCGCCCGCAGGCCCGGGTCGAGCGCCGAGAACGGCTCGTCGAGGAGGATGACCTCGGGCTCCGTCGCCAGGGCCCGCGCGAGGGCGACCCGCTGCTGCTGGCCGCCGGAGAGCTCGTGCGGCCGGTGGCGCTGCAGGCCGCCGATGCCGACGAGGTCGAGCAGCTCGTCGACCCGCGCCTGCCCGCGCCGGCGCCGGGGCAGGCCGAAGGCGACGTTCGCGCGGACATCGAGGTGCGGGAAGAGCGCGCCCTCCTGCGGCACGTAGCCGACCCGGCGGCGCTCCGGCGCGAGCGCCCGGTGGCCGTCGTCCACCCGCACGGAGCCGAGATCGATCGTCCCGCCGTCGACGTGGTCGAAGCCCGCGATGAGCCGCATGAGCGTGCTCTTGCCACAGCCGGACACGCCGAGGATCGCGGCGAACGCCCCGCTCTCGACGTCGAGGTCGACACCACGGAGGACGGGCGTCGTGCCGTACGCGCGCGTCACCCCGCGGAGGCTGATCGCGTTCATGCGCCCGCCTCGTCGACGCGGCGGATGAGGAGGTACGCGGGGAGGGCGGAGATCCCGACCATCACCGCAGCGTACGGGGCCGCCGCGCCGTACGAGAGGCTGGACGCGTACGTCCAGAAGCGCGTGGCGAGTGTCTCGGTGCCGGTCGGGCGCAGGAGCAGCGTCCCGGTGAGCTCCGTCACCGTCGAGAGGAAGACGAGGCCGGCGCCCGCCCCGATCCCCGAGCGCAGCAGCGGGAACGTCGTGCGGAGGAACGCGCGCACCGGTCCCAGCCCGAGGCTCCGCGCGACGTCCTCGATCCGCGGCGTCACCTGCGCGAGCGGGCCGCGCAGCGCGATGATCGCGAGCGGCAGGAAGAGGATCGCGTAGGCGAGCACGAGCAGCGTGGACGTCTGGTAGAGGCCGTGGGCGCTGCGCAGGCTGAACGACACCATCGCGAGGCCGATGACGACGCCCGGCAGTGCCCGCGGGACGTACGTCGTGCGCTCGATCCCGCGCCCGGCGGCACCGCGATACCGCACCGAGAGCAGCGCGACGGGCAGCGCGAGCACCGTCGTGACCGCGGCGGCGGCCGCGGCGTACTCGAGCGTCGTCACCGTCGCGCCCCAGACCGACGAGGACGGCAGCGTCGAGGAGCTGCCCTGCAGGACCCAGTAGACGAGTGCGGACAGCGGCACCCCGAGCGCGAGGACGACGAGCAGCGTCAGCCCGCCGAGGACCGCGGCGGCCCGGCGGCCGAGCCGGACGCGGCGGTGCGGGCGCGTCGCCCCGCCGCCGACGCGCGCGTAGCGGCCGCGCCCGCGCGCCGCGACCTCGGCCGTGAGCAGCGCGAGCGACAGGAGGACGAGCACGAGCGAGAGGACCGCGGCGCTCGCCCCGTCGAAGCCGAGCTGGTACTCGACGTAGATCTCGGTCGCGAAGGTCGGGAAGCGCAGCTGCGCGAACGCGCCGTACTCGGCGAGCAGGTGCAGGGCGATGATGAGCCCGCCGCCGAGGACCGGCAGCCGCAGCTGCGGGAGGGTCACCCGCCAGAAGGCGCGCCAGCCGGAGAGGCCCATCCCGCGGGCGACCTCCTCGAGCGCCGGGTTCGTCCCCCGCAGCACGGCGGCGACGGGCAGGAAGACGAACGGGTAGTACGCGACGACGGTGACGAGCAGCGCCCCGCCGAAGCCGCGCAGGCCGGGGAGGAACGACACCCACCCGAAGCTCGACACGAACTCCGGGATCGCGAGCGGCAGGACGAGCAGCACCATCCAGACCCGGCGGCCGGGCAGCTCGGTGCGCTCGACGCACCACGCGGCGGCGACGCCGACGACCGCGCAGAGGACCGTCGACGCCGCGACGAGGCCGAGCGTGTTCGTCAGCAGCCGCCCGATGCGCGGCCGGAAGAGGAGGCGGTGCGCCTCGCTCAGGCTGACGCCGCGCACCTCGAGGACGAGGAAGACGATCGGCAGCAGCGACAGCGCCGCGACGCCGAGGCCGGCGAGCAGCAGCCCGCCCGGCGCCCCCGTCCGGCGCCCGCGCCACCCGCGGCGGCACGCGCCGCCGAGCGGGGCGGCGGGCACGGACACGGGTGTCGCGGTCGGGCCGGGCATGGGATCAGAGCAGCCCGGCGTCCTGGAGCTGTCGCAGGGGCCCACGGCCGTCGCCGAGGTCGTCGACGCTGATGGGCGGCGGCTTCAGCTCGCCGAAGGGCTTCAGGTCGCGCGCGGTCTTCACGCCCGAGGCGAGCGGGTACTCGTAGCTCTCGCTCGTCGCGATGATCCGCTGCGCGGGCCGGCTGACGAGGTAGGCGAGGAAGCGCTGCGCCGCCGCGGCGTGGGCGCTCGACTTCATGACGGCCGCGCCGGACACGTCGACGAGGGCGCCCGCGTCGCCCGGGCCGAAGTAGTGCAGGGCCGACGTCGTCTTCGCCGCGCCGACCTCGTCGCGCAGGCGGTACCAGTAGTAGTGGTCCATGATCCCGGCGGCGACCTCGCCCCGGTTGACGGCGGCGATGAGCGCCTCGTTGTCGTCGTAGACCCTGCCGTTCGCCTTGAGCGCCTTGAGCCAGGTCGCGGCGGTGCCTGCGCCGTGCAGGGCGTCGAGCTCGCTGATGAGCGGCTGGAAGTCGGTCTCGGTCGGCGCGAAGCCGATCTTGCCCTTCCACTGCGGCCCGCCGAGCGCGAGGAGGGTGGCCGGGAGCTGCGCGGCCTTCAGCTCGCCGGTGTTGTAGGCCAGGACGGCGGAGCGGGCGGACACGCCGACCCACTGCCCGTTCGGGTCGTTGTAGCGCGCCGGCGTCTTCGCGAGCGTGCTCGCCGCGGCCGGCGCGAAGAGGCCCTGCTTCTCGAGGACGGTGAGGGCGGGCGGGTTCTCGGCGACGAACACGTCCGCCGGCGAGGCGGAGCCCTCGCGGAGGACCTGGTTCGCGAGGGAGCCCTCGTCGCTCGAGCGGAGCTTCACGGTGATGCCGGTGCGCCGCTCGAAGTCGGTGACGAGCTTCGCCATGGTCTGCTCGTGCTGGCCGCTGTAGACCGTGATCGGGCCCTTCGCGCCCGCGGCGCCGCCCGAGGAGGGACCTCCGCCTCCGCATGCGGTCACGCCGAACGCCGAACCGATGGCCAGAAGGCCGATGACACTGCGACGCACGCGCGTCCCTCTCTTGCTTAGGCGACCCTTACTAAGGGCAACCTAACACACGATCGCGCCGGGGCGACCCGGGCCCGCGACGGCCGCGGTCCGCCGCGGTCCTCCGCGGGAGGTGCGGGGTTCCCCCATTGGAGGATGGGCGTGCGCTCCACGATCGGCGAGGCTGGCTCCCGTCCGTCCACCACGATCGAGCGGCTGCATGAGCACTTCCCTGCTGTCCGACCCGCGTTTCGTCGGGGCGGTGCACGAACTGGCCGAGCGTCAGGAGCGCCCCGGCGACGCCGTGATGGCGGACGCCGCCGCGTGCCTGGCCGAGATGGAGACCTCCCAGCAGCGCGTCGGGCGGGCCATCTGGGCGCGCTGGGCCACCTATCTCTACTCGCGCGCGTACCGGCTGACCGTCGACGAGGAGGCGCTCGCCCGCATCCGCGACCTCGGGCGCACCCACCCGCTCGTCTTCCTGCCCTCGCACCGGTCGAACCTCGACGGCTACGTCATGGCGTCGCTGCTGTACAAGCACGGCTTCCCCGGGAACTTCACGCTCGGCGGCAAGAACATGGCGTTCTGGCCGATCGGCCCGCTCGGGCGGCGCAGCGGCGTCATCTGGATCCGCCGGAGCTTCCGCGACGACGACGTCTACAAGCTCACGCTGCGCCACTACCTCGGCCACCTCGTCCGCCAGGGCCACGACCTGGAGTGGTACATCGAGGGCGGGCGCACCCGCACGGGCAAGCTCCTGCCGCCGACGCTCGGGCTCTTCACGTACCTCGCCGACGCGGTCGAGGACCACGGCGTGCAGGGCGTCCACGTCATCCCGACGTCGATCGTCTACGACGAGCTGCCCGAGGTCGAGGAGATGACGACCGAGTCGCACGGGGCCGTCAAGCCGCCCGAGGGGCTGCCCTGGCTCCTGCGCTTCGCCCGCCAGCAGCGCGGCGACTACGGGAACGTCCAGGTGAACTTCGGCGAGCCGATCGACCTCGCCGAGGCGCTCGCCGCGAACGGGTCGGACCCCGTCGACAAGGCGGCGCGGCGGCTCGCGCGCCACAAGGTCGCGATCGAGGTCTGCGCGCGCATCAACCGCGCGACCCCGGCGACCGCGCCGTCGCTCCTGACCCTCGCGCTGCTCGGCGTCGAGGACCGCGCGCTGACCTTCCAGCAGGTGCAGGACGTCCTGCGGCCGGTCCTCCGCTACGTCATCGCGCGGGACATCCCCGCCGACGACGGCGCCCGCCGCCTGACGACGCAGGACGGCGTCCGCGAGACGCTCGCGACGCTCGTCACCCACGGGGTCGTCGACCGCTACGACGGCGGTACCGAGACGGTCTTCGGCATCGGCGCCGAGCAGGCCCTCGTCGCCGGCTTCTACCGCAACATCTCGATCCACTGGTTCCTCGACCGGGCGATCGCCGAGCTCGCCCTCCTGCACGTCGCGGACGAGCCCGGCGACGACGTCGTCGAGTCCGCCTGGGACGAGGCCTTCCGCCTGCGCGACCTGCTGAAGTTCGACTTCTTCTTCGCCGATCGCGAGCAGTCCCGCGCCGACCTCACCGCGGAGATCGAGCTCATCGAACCGGGCTGGCGTGAGCACGGCCGCGAGCACCTCGGCGAGATCGGCCCGGCCATGGTGCGCAGCGGTGCGCTCATGGCGCCGCGCATCCTGCGCTCGTTCATCGAGACCCACCTCGTCGTCGCCGACCGCCTGCAGGCCCTCGGCGAGTGGCCGACCGAGCCGGGCGCGATCGCCGACGACTGCCTCGGGCTCGGCACGCAGTACCTGCGGCAGCGGCGCATCACGAGCCGCGACGCGATCTCGCTGCACCTCTTCTCCCCCGCGGTGAAGCTCTGCGCGAACTACGGGCTGCTCGACGGGCCCGAGCTCGTGCGGCGGCGGCGGGAGCACGCCGCCTACCTCCACGCGCTGCAGCGCCGGCTCGGCGCCGCCGGGGACCTCGCCCACGCCTCGATCGAGCAGGCGCTCGCGTTCTCATGACCGCGCGCGCCACGACCATTCGCCATCGGAAGGGACCCGCCACGCCATGAAGACCGCCGTCATCGGAGCCGGCCCCGCCGGGTGCACCGCCGCCTACACGCTACGCCGGCAGGGCCACGAGGTCGAGGTGTTCGAGGCCGCGGACCGGGTCGGCGGCCGCACGAGCCAGCTCATGCGCGAGGGCTTCAACCTCGGGTCGGGCGCGCTCTTCCTCATGGGCGGGATCTACCCGCGGACGAACGCGATCCTCAAGGAGCTCGGGCACTACGAGGAGCTCGTCCCGTGGGACGCGCAGACGCACGTCATCGACGCCGACGGCAGGCGCTACGTCGTGAAGTTCGACCAGGTCATGAGCTTCCTGAAGCTGCCCGTCTTCAGCGTGAAGGACAAGGCGCGCATCGCGGCGGGGGTGGCGAGGCAGCTGCTGTCGCGCGGCCCGAAGCGCTGCTTCGACGGCGCCGAGCTCGCGCGGTACGACCGCGGCGAGACCCTCGAGACGTGGTCGCGCCGCGTGCTCGGGGACAAGGGCCACGACTACATCACGGTCCCGTACATGGGCTTCCTCTACGCGGTGCCGATGTCGTGGCTGTCGACGTCGCTCTACCAGGCGATCCTCCAGCAGTTCTACAAGCTCTCGCTGTCGGTGCCGCCGCGCGGGATCGGGCAGATCTGCGACTGGCTCGTCGAGGGGTCGCCCGGCGCGCGCGTGCACCTCTCGACGCCCGCCGAGGCGATCACGCGGACGCCGTCCGGCTACGCCGTCACCGCGGGCGGCGAGACCTACGAGGTGGACGCGATCGTCGTCGCCTGTGAGCCCGGCGTCGCCGCCGACCTGCTCGCGGGCCTCGTCCCCGAGGAGGCGACGACGAAGCTCCGCGTCTGCCGCTACTCCGAGTACGCGCACGCGCAGGTCTGCTGGGAGCAGAACCCGTGGCCGGGGTCGAAGATCTCCGTCGCGCTGCCGGCGAACATGCCCGACGCCGTGTGGGGTGCCGCCGTCCTGCAGAGCCACCGCCACCCGGGCGCGGTGCCGCCCGGCGGCGAGGCGGTCGGCGTCTACTTCTACACGCCCCCGCTCGCGGGCATGACCGACGAGGAGATCGGCCGGGCGGCGGTCGACGCCGCGCGGCTCGCCTACGGGGACGCGCCCGAGCCGAGCTTCGTGCACGTCTTCCACTACCGGCGCGGGCTGTCGATCGCCGGCCCCGGGCACTACGCGACGCTCAACTCGGTCCACCTCGAGATGCCGCCGGGCATCACGCTGGCCGGCGACTACTTCGCCCACGCGGGTGTCGAGGCGGCGATCTTCAGCGGCGAGCTCGCGGCGCAGCGGCTGCGGGCGGCGGGTCCGGCGCCGGTGGCCACCCCGGCCGGGGTGGGGGACGGGCTCGGGTAGATCACCGGCGACGCCGGGGCGGCGGAGGCAAGACCGTGGGCGCCCCGTGGCCGTCCTCCTCGCCCTCGGCACGTCGGTCGGGTACGGCGTGGCGAACCTCCTCGCGCCGCTCTTCGCGCAGCGCTTCCCGCTCGCGGCCGTCCTCCTCGCGGGGCAGGCGACCGCGCTGGCCCTGACGCTCGTCGGCCTCGCGGTCACGGGCGAGCCGGTGCCCGGCGCCGGGGACATCGGCTTCGGGGTGCTCGCCGGCGTGGGCAACGCCGCGGGGCTCATCGGGTTCCTCCTCGCCGCCGAGGCCGGCCCCGTCTCCCTCGTCGCGCCGATCGGCGCGAGCGGCGGCGTGCTCCCCGTCGTCTACGACCTCGCCCGCGGGGCGTCGCTCGGCAGGCTCGAGGCGGTCGGCCTGACGCTCGCGCTCGTCGGCGTCGTCATCGCCGCCCGCCGGCCCACGGGGGGCGCGGCGCCGCCCGCCCACCACGACCTGCGCCGGTGCGTCACCTTCGCGCTCGTGAGCGCCGCCGGCTTCGGCCTCCTGCTCATCGCCCTGCCGCAGGCGGCCGACGGCGGCCGCTGGTGGGCCCTCGCGGACGCCCGCGCGGTCATCGTCCTGGCGGTGCTCGGCTTCGCCGCGGCGACCGGCCGCAGCCTCCGCGCCCCGGCCCGGGAGCTGCCGCGGCTCGCGGTCCCGGGCGTCCTGCTCATCAGCGGGACGCTGCTCTACACGCTCGCGACCGAGCGCGGCTCGCTGTCGGTCGTCGCCGTGCTCGCGAGCCTCAACCCGGCCGTCACCGTCGCACTCGCCTTCGTGCTGCTCGGCGAGCGCGTGACGCGGACGCAGGCCGTCGGCATCGGCTGCATCATCGCGGGCGTCGTCGCGGTCGCCGCCTGAGGGGCGGCCCCGCTGTCAGCCCAGCAGCGTCCGCGACCAGATCTCGCCGGAGACGCGGCCGAGGGCGGTGATCGTCGCCTCGGTGGGCGGCGTCGCCGCGAGCGCGAGGCGCGTGTAGGCGAGCTGGTCCAGGACGCCGCCCAGCGCGTCGGCGAGGAGGCCGACGTCGGAGGTCTGCAGGTGGCCGGCCTTCTCGAGGCGGCGCAGCCAGCGCTCGATCCGCTCGACGTAGGCGCGGCGGACGTCGAGCCAGACCGCGTCGAGGCCGGGCTCGTGGGCGGCGGCGAGCTCGCGCAGGACGCGGAGCACCTGGCGGTGCTCGGCGTAGACGCGGAAGAACTCGGTGTTGCGGGCGACGATCGTCTCCTCGTCGACCTCACTGCCCTCGGTGAGCGGGCCGGTCGCCGCGAGCAGCGCATCCAGCGGTTCCTCGAGGACCTCGAGGAGGAGCGCGTTCTTGTCGGGGAAGTGGCGGTAGTAGCCGGCCTGCGACATGCCCGCGGCGGCGGTGATGTCGGCGATCCGCGTCGCCGCATAGCCCCGCTCCCCGAAGCACCGCGCGGCGGCCTCCAGCAGGCGGGCACGGGAGGCCCGGCCGCGGGCATTTCCGGGGAGGGCGATGTCCGTCACGAACGACAGCTTGACACGCGCCGGGCGACTATGCGAATGTGAATACGCAATCGCAAACAGGTCGGAGGAGCCGGGATGCCCCAGGGGTTGGACATCGACTTGATGGAGCTGGACCCGTTCGTCGCCGGGGAGGACGGGGCGCTCTTCCGCTGCCTGCGCGACGAGGACCCGTGCCACTGGAACGACGAGCAGGACGGCCCGGGCTTCTGGTCGCTCACCCGCTACGAGGACGTCAAGGCGGCCGGCTCGGACTGGCAGACGTTCTCCAGCGCGCAGGGCACGCAGATCCAGAGCCGGCGGGCCGAGGGCCACGGCAAGCCGTCGATCCACAACATGGACCCGCCGCGGCACAAGCCCCTCCGCGGCCTGCTCACGAGCGACTTCGCCCGCGAGCGCGTCGAGCGGATGGAGCCCCGCGCCCGCGAGGTCGTGAGCGAGTACCTCGACCGGCTCGTCGCCGCGGGCGGGTGCGACCTCGTCGCCACCGCGACGATGCAGATCCCGATCCTCGTCTTCGGCACGATGCTCGGCGCGCCGAAGGAGGACGTCCACCGCCTGCTCGAGTGGACGAACGTCATGTCGGGCCAGACCGACCCGGACTACGTCGCCGACCCGGGTGTCGTCGAGCGGGTGCGGCACGAGGTCTTCGACTACTTCCACGCGCTGACCGAGGCGCGCCGCGCGCAGCCGCAGGACGACCTCATCAGCGTCCTCGTCACCGGCGAGATCGACGGGCAGCGCCTCGAGCGCGACGAGCTCGACCCGTACTACCTCGTGCTGCTCGTCGCGGGCAACGAGACGACGCGCAACATGATGACCGGGGCCGCGCTGCTCCTCCACGAGAACCCCGGCGAGTGGGAGCGGCTGAAGGCCGGCCTCGTGACGCCGCGGGTCGCGATCGAGGAGATCGTGCGCATGGTCTCCCCCATCGTCTGCATGCGCCGGACCGCGACGCGCGACGTCGAGCTGCACGGCCGGCAGGTCCGCGCGGGCGACAAGGTCGTCCTCTGGTTCACGTCGGCCAACCGCGACGAGCGGGTCTTCGACGACCCCGACACGCTCCGGCTGGACCGCACGCCGAACAAGCACCTCGGGTTCGGCTGGGGGCCGCACTTCTGCATCGGGTCGCACCTCGCGCGCCTGGAGGGCGAGATCCTCCTCGAGGAGCTCGTGCGGCGCGACCTGCGGATCGCGGTCACCGGCGAGCCCGAGCGCCTGCGCTCGAACTTCTTCCGCGGCATCAAACGACTTCCCGTCTCCGTCGGGGTCGGACCCTGATGCCGCAGCATCAAGAAGCTCCCGGTCGCGGTGCGCCGATGATCGACGTCGTCGACCCGAGCACCGAGGCGGTCATCGGGCAGGTCGCCGAGGCCGGGCCCGCGGGCGTGGACGCCGCCGTGCGGGCCGCCCGCGCCGCGCTCCCCGCGTGGTCGGGCACGCCGCTGGACGAGCGCCTCGCGATGCTGTCGGCCCTCGCCGACGGGCTCGAGGCGCGCGCCGCCGCCATCGGGGCATCCCTCGCCCGCGAGATGGGGATGCCGCTCGCCCAGGCGACCGCGGTCCAAGCCGCGCTGCCGGTCGGCGTCATCCGCGCGACCGTCGCGGCGGCGCGGGACTTCCCGTTCTCCTCGCACGAGGGCGGCGCGACGATCCTCCGCGAGCCCGCCGGCGTCGTCGCCGCGATCACGCCGTGGAACTTCCCCCTGCACCAGATCGCCGCGAAGCTCGCGCCGGCGCTCGCGGTCGGCTGCACCGTCGTCCTGAAGCCGAGCGAGCTCGCGCCGCTGACGATCGACCTGCTGCAGGACGCCGCCCGCGAGGCCGGCCTCCCCGCGGGCGTGCTGGGCGTCGTCCACGGCACCGGCCCGGTGACGGGCGAGGCGCTCGTCTCGCACCCCGGGGTCGACGTCATCTCGCTCACCGGCTCGGTCGCCGCCGGCCGCCGGGTCGGCGCCATCGCGGGCGGCGCCGTCAAGCGCGCGTGCCTGGAGCTCGGCGGCAAGTCGCCCGCCGTCGTCCTCGACGACGCCGACCTCGAGCACGCGGTCCGCTACACGACCGCCCGCTGCTGCTTCAACAGTGGGCAGGCGTGCAACGCGCCGACCCGCCTGCTCGTCGCCCGCGGCCAGGAGGCGGACGCCGTGGCGATCGCGGCCGACGCCGCGGCAGCGCTCGTCGTCGGCCCCGCGCTGGACGAGGGGACGACGATGGGCCCCGTCGTCTCGGCCGCCGCGCGCGACCGCATCCGCGCGCACATCGACGGGGCGGTCGCCGCCGGGGCGCGGGCCGTCCACGGCGGCAGCGCCGCCCCCGCGGGCACCCCGGACCGCGGCTTCTACGTCGCGCCGACCGTCCTGGCCGGCGTCACCGAGGACATGCGGGTGCACCGCGAGGAGGTCTTCGGACCGGTCCTGGCGATCGTCGCCTACGACGACGAGGACGACGCCGTGCGCCTCGCGAACGCGACGGACTACGGGCTCTCCGCGGAGCTCTTCACCGGCGACCCGGACCGCGCCCGCGCCGTCGCGGCGAGGCTCCGCGCCGGCCAGGTGAAGGTCGGCGGGGTGAGCGCACGGGATGCCCTGGGCGCCCCCTTCGGCGGCTACGGCCTCAGCGGCCTGGGACGCGAGCTCGGGCGCTTCGGCCTCGAGGAGTTCGTCGAGGTCAAGGCCGTGCTCGGTGTCTGAGTCACCCCTCCCCGTCGTCGTCACCGGCGCCGCCTCCGGCATCGGCGCCGCGGTCGCGGCGCTGCTCGTCGCGGGCGGCACGCCGGTCATCGGCCTGGACCGGCACGCGTCCGCGCCGGACGGCGTGGACGCGCGCGCCTGCGACCTCTCGGACCCGGCCGCGATCGACGCCGCCGTCGCTGCGCTGCCCGATCGGCTCGGCGGCCTCGCGTCCGTCGCCGGCGTCCCCGGCACACACCCGCCGGAGCGGATCGTCGCGGTGAACCTCCTCGTGCCCCGGCGGCTCGGGGCCGCGCTCACCCCGCGCATCGCCCGCGAGGGCGCGATCGTCAACGTCGCGTCCGTCGCCGCGCAGCGGAGCGCCGCGACCGACGCGGAGGTCGCCGCCGTCCTCGACGCGTCGGGCGACGCCGCGGTCCTCGCCGCCGTCGCGGCCCACGGCCTCGACGGCAGCGCGACGTACGACTTCACGAAGAAGGCCCTGCTGGCGCTCACGCTGCGGCAGGCGCGGGACGGGCTGGCGGCGGGCGTGCGGGCGCTGAGCGTCTCCCCCGGCCCGACGGAGACGCCGATCCTCGGCGACTTCGAGCAGACGATGGGAGCGGACCGCATGGCCGCCGCCGCGCAGGTCGTCGGCCGGCACGGACGGCCCGAGGACAACGCACCGCTCATCGCCTTCCTGCTTTCGCGGGAGGCGCGCTGGGTCAACGCCGTCGACATCCGGGTCGACGGCGGACTGCTGGGGGTCCGATGAGGCATCTGCCGTCGAACGACGGGCTTGCTTCATCGGGCCCCCAGGGCATCAGGTAACGACAGGCAACGAGGGAGAGAGATCGAGATGGAGCAGATCGCAGGGCAGGAGTTCGAGCCGGTCGGCGCGGGCACGACGGTCTTCGTGGACGACGCGGTCGTCGAGGGCCCCGTCGTCTTCCTCGACTCGCCGCAGGACGTCATCACGTTCGTCAGCTCGGGGGCGGTGAAGGAGACGATCGTCCTCGCCCGCGGCGGGACGACGACGTTCCTCACCCCCGCGCTCACCGGCGGCGTGAAGGGCGTCATCACCCTGCAGGGCGCGCCGACGAGCCACCTCGGCATCCTCTCCCGCGAGTACGGCATCCCGTGCGTCATGGGCGTGACCTTCGAGAAGGGCGTGCGGTCGGCGCGCGGCGAGGTCATCCCCGCCGACGGCGTCCGCGTCCGCCTCGACATCTCGTCCGCCCAGGGCCGGGTGCTCGTCGAGCCCGGCGCGCCGGTCGACGACACCCCGCTCCCCGACCCCGACGCGGAGGCCGTCGCGATGCAGGAGCAGATCGCCGTCCTCCTGCAGTCCTTCCAGGGCCAGGTGCCGCACGGCAGCGAGGGCGACGCCGCCATCCGGGCCGACATGACGACGGGGATCCTCCAGGTCACCGACGAGAACACGCAGCGCGAGCTCACCGTCGAGGAGGCGAACGAGCTGCAGCGCTACATGGCCTGGAACATCTGGGACTTCCTCGCCCTGCGCGCGACCGAGGGCGAGTCCGGGCTCATCCCGCGGCAGGAGTACGAGTGCTTCGGCTGCATCCACCAGTGGCAGCGCTACCCCGGCTTCTACCGCCTCATCCTCGACCGGGTCGGCGTGGACGGCCTCGTCGACATCGGCGCGATCCCCCGCCGCGAGCCGGCGAACAAGGTGAACCTCCTGCACGTGTGGTGCTCGGGCTTCACGCCGATGTTCGGCCGGGCGCTGCTCGGCGAGCTCGGCATGGCGTCGCCGGACGAGCGCGCCGAGGACTCGCGGCTCCTGCTGCAGTTCATGCGCCGCCTCTACCGCGGCCTCTGGGGCGAGGGCGGGGACATGTTCACCTCGATGCGCGGCTACGCGGCGCCGATGCTCGACCAGGCGTGGATCGACCGGTTCGCCGCCGACCAGATCGCGATCGGCGAGGACGAGGAGCGCCGCCGGCTCCTGCAGTCCTTCAACGCGAACACCGAGATGCTCGGCTTCCTCCTGCACTTCGACAACCGCTCGGGGCTGAACGACACGGGCCCGTACGACCTCGGCGACGGGCGCTTCATGATCGTCCGCGACCACTTCCTCCACGACCCGATGTACCACTGGCACGACGTGGCGGAGGAGCTTCCCCACTGCCTGACGCAGGCGATGGTCTTCCGCGCGTCGCCCGACGAGCTGCAGACGATGCTCATGGACGGCGGGACGCTCTTCTCCGAGCCGGCGAACTACCTGCGCCGCCTGGAGTCGATGAGCGTCTACTGCCGTGAGACGTGGGACACCCCCGCGTCCGAGATCCGCCTCCTCGACGAGGACGAGATGCGCGCGATCCTCGCGAAGACCGAGGTCGCGACCGCGAAGCTCTACCGCCGGATCGCCTCGATGCCCAAGCGCGACAAGATCGCCGCGGGCGCGCAGGTGTACTACGGCGAGTTCGTGGCCGCCGTGGCCCGCGCCGCCGGCGTGTGGGACGAGCTGCTGACCGAGCACGACTTCTGGGAGTACGACGAGGTCACCTCGCAGTCGTACTTCCCGCTCGTGCGGGACGGGCTCGGCGCGCAGCTCGTCGGCAAGCTCTTCATCACCGGGACGGGCTTCCCGGCGCTGCCCGACGGCGCCTTCGCGGACGTCGAGCTCGCCGACCTGCACCCGCTCGCCCTGCGCGGGTCGGTCGCCGAGCCGGCCGGGGACATGGACGCGCTCGCCGCCGCCGGCCTCGCTGTGCAGACGCCGGCCGGGTGGATGCTCACCGAGGCCGGGACGGCGAAGCACGCCGAGCTGCTCGCCGCCGAGCAGCGCGGCCTCGACACGGACGCGCTCAGGCCGGTCTACGAGCGCTTCCTCGCCGCCAACGGCCCGTTCAAGGCGCTGAACGGCAAGTGGCAGTCGGCCGGCGAGGACGCCCGCTGGGAGCTCGTCGGGGAGCTCGCCGACCTCGTCGGCCGCGTGGATCCGGTGCTGCGCCGCACGTGCGAGCACCTCCCCCGCTTCGGCGGCTACGACGCGCGGCTGAAGGGCGCGCTCGCGAAGGTCGAGGCCGGCGAGTTCGACTGGGTGACGAGCGTGCGGCTCGACTCGCTGCACACCGTCTGGATGGAGCTCCACGAGAACTTCCTGCAGACGCTCGGCATCTCCCGCGAGGAGGAGGGGTCCTACTGATGTCCGTCGCCGCGCCGGACCACCTCACCTACGCCTTCGACGACGCGCCGGAGGCCGACAGGCAGCTGCTCGGCGGCAAGGGCGCCGGGCTCGTGAAGATGGTCCGGCTCGGCCTCGCGGTCCCGCCCGGGTTCATCCTCACGACGCCCTGCGGCCACGCCTACCTCAGCGACGGGACGCTGCCGGAGCGGCTCGTCGCCGAGGTCGACGCGCGGGTCGCGGCGCTCGAGGCGGGCGCCGGCCGGCGCTTCGGCGACGAGGCGCGGCCGCTGCTCATCTCGGTCCGGTCGGGCGCGCCCGTGTCGATGCCGGGCATGATGGACACGATCCTCAACGTCGGCCTCACCGCCGGCGGGGTCGCCGCCCTCGAGGCCGAGAGCGGCGGCGGCGCGCACTTCGCCTGGTCCTCGTTCGAGCGCCTTCTGCACGGGTTCGCGACGACCGTGCGCGGCATCTCGGCGGGCGTCGTCGAGGACGCGCTGCTGGACCTCCCCGCCGGGAGCGACGCGGCCGCGCGGTGCGACGCGCTGCTCGCGCTGATCGAGGCCGAAGGCGGTGCGGCCGGGGTGGGTGGGTTTCCGGATCCCCGGGGCCAGCTCCTCGAGTCCGTCGAGGCGGTCTTCCGCTCGTGGAACTCGCCGCGGGCGAAGGCGTACCGCCGCCACAAGGGGATCGACGACGGGATGGGCACCGCGGTCGTCGTCCAGCGGATGGTCTTCGGCAACCGCGGCGAGACGTCGGGCAGCGGCGTCTGCTTCACCCGCGACCCGGCGACCGGCGAGGCGGGCGCCTACGGCGACATCCTCTTCGACGCCCAGGGCGAGGACGTCGTCGCCGGTGAGCGCGACACGCTCCCGGTCGCCGCGCTCGCCGAGCGGATGCCCGACGTCGCCGCGCAGCTCGAGGAGGTCTGCCGGACGCTCGAGGCCGACACCCGCGACCTCTGCGACATCGAGTTCACCGTCGAGGAGGGTGCGCTGTGGATCCTCCAGACGCGCGCCGGCCAGCGGGCCGCACGGGCGGCGGTGAAGCTCGCGGTCGCCTTCTGCGAGGAGGGGGCGATCACCGTCGAGGAGGCGCTCGCCCGCGTGAGCGACGAGCAGCTGCAGACGGCGCAGGCGCCGATCTTCGCGGACGCCCCCGACGAGGAGGCGGTCATCGCGCGGGGCCTCGCCTGCTCGCCGGGCGCGGTCGTCGGCGTCGCCGCGCTCACGTGCGAGGCCGCCCAGCGGCGCGCCGAGGCCGGCGAGAGCGTCGTCCTCGTCCGCCCGACGACCGCGCCCGCCGACCTGCCCGGGGTGCTCGCCGCGGCGGCGGTCGTCACCGAGCGCGGCGGCCGCGCGTCGCACGCCGCCGTCGTCGCCCGCGGCCTCGACCGCCCCGCCGTGTGCGGCACCGGGCCGACCGGCATCGCCGACGGGGACACGGTCTCCGTCGACGGGGACCGTGGCCTCGTCCTCCGCGGCGCGCAGCCGCTGCACCCCGCGCACGCCGACCCGCAGATCAAGACCTTCCTGGAGTGGCACGATGCTCACCGCGGCTGACGAGTGGCACGTCCACCAGACCCCGGAGCCGATCGCGGTCGCCGGCACCGACCGCAACTTCTACGACCGCTCGTACTTCGGGGCCTTCGACCCGCAGAGCGGCCTGATGGTCGCGGCGGCGTTCGGGATGTACCCGCACCTGAACGTCGCCGACGCGCACCTCACCGTCGTCCTCGGCGGCGTGCAGCACGCCGTCCACGCGTCCAAGACGCTGCACTCCGACCGCGCGACGCTGCGGGTCGGGCCGGTCGCGATCGAGGTCGTCGAGCCGCTGCGGTGCCTACGCGTGACGGTCGACGAGACCGACGGCGTCGCCGCCGAGCTGACGGTCACCGGGACGCACTTCCCGATCGAGGAGCCGCGGTTCGTCTACCGCATCGGGCCGCGGACGTTCATGGACTACACGCGGCTCTCGCAGGGATGCACGGTCGACGGGTGGGTGTCGGTGGACGGTGAGCGCCACGTCCTCGGCGCGGGCGCCTTCGCGCTGCGCGACCGCTCGTGGGGCATCCGCCCGACCGGCGCCCCGGACCCGCAGCCGCACCTCCCGCCGCGCGCTCCGCAGTTCGCCTGGCTGTGGACGCCGGTCCGCCTGCCCGGCCGGACGATCTTCTGGCACCTGAACGCCGACGCGGCGGGACGCCCGTGGAACACGCGCGCGACGATCTGCCCCGACCGCGCGGGCGAGGAGGAGCACGTCCACGCCCACGGCGTCATGACGCCGGTGCTCGAGCCGGGGACGCGCTGGGTCGCCGGCGCCACCCTGACGATCGCGGCCGACGACGGCACCGACCTCGAGCTGACGTACGAGCCGCGGGCGCACCTGGAGATGCAGGGGCTCGGCTACCGCCACCCGTCGTGGTCGCACGGGCTCGCCCACGGGGAGCTCGAGGTCGCCCGCGAGACGATCGACCTCACCGCCCCGGACCCCGGCGCGCTGCACCGCTGGCACCGCCAGCTGCTCTGCGACGTGACGGCCGTCGACCGCGCGGCGGAGACCACCGAGCGCGGGACGGGGATCCTCGAGCACCTCGTCATCGGGCCGTACGCGCCGCTCGGGCTGGGCTGAGCGGCGGGGGCCCGCCGCGCCCCGCACCCCGCGCAGCGCCCGCACCCCGCGCCGACTGACAGCTGACGCAGACCTGTCCTGCGTCAGCTGTCACTCAGGCCAGCGCCCGTGGCGGTCGAAGTGCTCCCGGGCGGCGGCCTCGGCCTCGCGCTCGTCGTCGCCGCTGACGCCCATCCGCCAGAGGAAGTTCATGAGCCAGATCGAGCTCCCGGCGCCGATGACCGCCGACGCGCCCTCGAGGCTGTCGTCGCTGAAGCCGCCCGCCGCCGCGAGCGCGACGCCGACGAGGCAGACGATCGCAGGGAGCCACCAGCGCAGGAAGGTGACGAGCGGGCTGCTCGGCAGGTGGCGGCTGGCCGTGCCGATGGCGCTCTGCTCGGGGACGTCGGTCCTGGTGGTCATGCGCACCTCCGTCGCGGGTGGTCTGGCCCTTCACAGTACGCCGCCGCCGGATTGCGCGGCGGACCGTAGCCGCGGGGTCGGCAGGACCCGACGTGACTGATCCGCCCGGGTGCCGCGTCCGTTAGGAAGGACCGATGGCCTCCTCGCCCTTCGCCAGCTCGTCGGTCCCGCGTCACTACGCGCGCGGCGTCGTCGGCCTGCTCGCCGTCGTCGCCGCGATCGCCGGCGTCGCCCTCGGCGCCCCGGCCGCCCTCGCCCTGCTCCTCGTCACGGCCGTGGCGTGGCGGGGCTGCCCGACGTGCTGGGCCGTCGGCCTCATGCAGACGCGCGAGCGCACCGGCTGCGCCGACGGCGACTGCCGCGCGCGCTGAGCGCAACAGGGCGAGCAGCACGAGGAGCGGGTCGGGCGGTGCTCATGACGCCGCCCCGCTCCGCGTCGCGAGCAGCTCCTCGACGACGAGCCGGGCGGTCGTCGCGCACGACTGGGTCCCGCCGTCGCCGTACTCGCGCACGCCGTCCCCGACGTTGAAGAGGTTGTCGAGCGGCGTCTCCCGCGGGAGCTCGTAGCCGGAGGCCGCCCGCTGGGCCGGCCACCCGTCGCGCATCACGCGCGCGTCGATGACCCGCGTCTCGGGGTCCTTCATCCCGGGCAGCTCCTCCTCGAGCTCCTCCAGCGAGAGCCGCAGCTCCTCCTCGGAGTCGAACTCGCCGATCGCGGGCCGCGGCACCGCGTAGACGACGGTGAGGTGCCAGCCCTCCGGCGCGAGCTCCGGGCAGGTCGCGGTCATGTTGCCCGCGTTGCAGATGCGGTCGGTCGCGCTGAAGACGATGAGGCCCGGGGTGTCGAGCAGCGGCTCGCGCGAGGCGACGTGGATGATGATGTTCGCCGACGGCTTCGACGCCGCCGCGATCCGGTCGACGTACTCGGCGCCGAGCACGTCGGCCCCGCCGCAGAGCGCGATCGTCGCGACCGGCCCGGCGTTCGAGATGACCGCGCCGCACGTCACCTCGGTGGTGACGCCCTCGCGCTCGATGGTCGCGCCGGTCACGCGGCCGTCCGCCACGTGCAGACGCGTCACCGGTGAGGAGAGCCAGACCTCGCCGCCGTCCCGGGTCACGACGTCGGCGATCGCCTGGCAGACGCCGATCGTGCCGTCCGGGTGGAAGCCGAAGTTCCGGAACGCCCCCTTCTGCATGAAGTACGTGAGGAACGCCTTCGCCGGGATCTCGTCGGCGTTGACGGCGAAGATCGCCGCGCTGAGGTTGCGGAACAGCCGGTGCACCGTCTCGTTCGGCGTGGCGCCGCCGATCCAGTCCTCGAGGGTCAGCTGCTCCTCGGGCATCTCGCCCTTGCGCGCGCTGCCGAGGCCGGCGAGGACCTTCGCGCCCTTCTTCGTGATCTGGTCCAGGAGGAAGGCCCACCCGCCCTTCGCCGGGTTCACGGTCCTGCCCTTGATGCGGAAGACGTTCGCCGGCTGCGGGTAGCGGAGGTCGAGGGTCGCGTCGAGGTCGGCGAAGGTCTGCTCCATGTCGCCGCCGTTCTCGATCGCGACGGCGCCCGTGTTGACCTTGAAGCCGTCGACGTCGAAGGTGGACGCGCGGCCGCCGACGCGGTCCTCGCGCTCGACGAGCAGCGTGCTGACGCCGGCGTGCTGGAGGCGGGCGGCGGCGCAGATGCCGCCCATCCCGGCACCGACGACGAGGACGTCCACGTGCTTGGTGTCAGTGGTGCTCATGGTCTGGCTCGCTCCTCTAGAGGGCTTCGATGATGGTGGCGTTCGCCATCCCGCCGCCCTCGCACATGGTCTGCAGACCGTACCGGCCGCCCGTGTCGCGAAGGTGGTGGACGAGCGTCGTCATGATCCGCGCGCCGGAGCCGCCGATCGGGTGGCCGAGGGCGATCGCGCCGCCGTTCGGGTTGAGCTTCTCGCGGTCCGCCCCGGTATCGGCGAGCCAGGCGAGGGCGACGGACGCGAACGCCTGGTTGACCTCGAAGCAGTTGATGTCGGCGAGCGCCAGGCCGGCGCGCCGCAGGACCTTCGCCGTCGCGGGGATCGGGGCGGTGAGCATGATCACCGGGTCCTCGGCGGCGACCGCGACGCTGTGGACACGGGCGATCGGCTCGAGGCCGAGCTCGGCGGCCTTCGCGCTCGTCGTCATGAGCAGCGCGCCGCCGCCGTCGCTGATCTGCGAGGCGTTGCCCGCGGTGACGGTGCCGTCCTCGCGGAAGGCGGGCCGCAGCCGGGCGAGCGACTCCACGGTGCCGCCCCGGCGCACGCCCTCGTCGGTGTCGACGACGACGCCGCCCGCGGTCGGGACCGGCGCGATCTGCGCCGTGAAGCGGCCGCCGTCGATCGCGGCCGCGGCGCGCTCGTGCGAGGAGAGCGCGAACTCGTCGAGCTCCGTGCGGGAGAGGCCCCAGCGCTCGGCGATCAGCTCGGCGCCGACGCCCTGGTTCGGCGCGACGCCGCCGTAGCGTGCGAGGAGCCCGGGCCCGTACGGCTCACCGCCCGCGGCGGAGGCGCCCATCGGCACCCGCGACATCGACTCGATGCCGCCCGCGACGACGACGTCGTGGTGGCCGGCGACGAGGCCGGCGGCCGCAAAGTGGACGGCCTGCTGGGAGGAGCCGCACTGGCGGTCGATCGACACGCCCGGGATCGCCTCGGGCCAGCCCGCCGCGAGGACGGCGGAGCGCGCGACGTTGAACGACTGGTCGCCGACCTGCGCCCCGACCCCCCAGACGACGTCCTCGACCTGCGCCGGGTCGATGCCGGTCCGCTCGGCGAGCGCCCGCAGCAGGTGCGCGGAGAGGTCGACCGGATGCGTACCGGCCAGGCCGCCGTCCCGGCGTCCCACTGGCGTGCGGACGGCCTCGACGATGACGGCGTCGCGCGTGGCCACCGCTCAGCCCGCCATGCCGAGCGAGAGGCCGCCGCTGACGTTCAGCACCTGGCCGTGGACGTAGTCCGACGCGGGTGAGCAGAGGAAGTACACGCCGCGCGCGGCCTCCTCGGGCGTCGCGGGCCGGCCGAGCGGGATCGCGAGGCCGAAGCTCTCGCGGACCTTCGCGGGCACGCCGAGCGTGATCGTCCCGCCGGTGTCTCCGGCCGGGATCTCCCCCGCCTCGCCGACCGGGGCGATGAGGCGCGTGTCGATGACCCCGAAGGCGACGCAGTTGACGTTGATCTTCAGCGCGCCCCACTCCTTCGCCGTCGCCCGGGTCAGGCCGACGATCGCGCCCTTGCCCGACGCGTAGGCCGTCTGCCCCGCGTTGCCCATGACGCCGGCGAGCGAGGTGACGTTCACGACCTTGCGGAAGACCTCGCGGCCCTCGGCGCGCTCGGCCTTCGCGGCCTCGCGCAGGTGCGGCGCGGCGGCGCGGAGCACGCGGAAGGGCACGATCGTGTGGATGTCGAGCATCGCCTGGTACTGCTCGTCGGTGACCTTGTGCAGCGGGCCGTCCCACGCGTAGCCCGCGTTGTTGACGACGATGTCCAGGCCGCCGAACGTCGCGACGGCGCTCGCGACGAGGGCGTCGCAGACGCCGGGCGCCGTGAGGTCGCCGACGTGCGCGTGCCCGGCGGTCTGCAGGCCGGCCACGACCGCCTCGGCCTCCGCGCCGTCACGATCGGACACGACGACGTGCGCGCCCGCGGCGGCGAGCTTGCGCGCCACCTGCTCGCCGATCCCGCGCCCTGCTCCGGTCACGATCGCGACCCTGCCGTCCAGCTCACCCATGCGTGTCTGCTCCTCGTATCGGCCCTCGTCCGCTCGGACACCTCGTCCGGACGTTCTGCACGTCCGATTTATACACGAAGCATGGACATGGTGTCCACACTCGCCGTCCCGGCTGGTACGCTGGCGCCATGCCGGTCCCCCTCCCCGCGCGCACCGAGAGCCCGCGCGCTCGCCGCCGCGGCGAGCTCTGCGTCCGCCTCATGGCGGCCGCTGAGGAGCTGCTCGACGACGGCGTGACCCTCGCCGACCTCGGGGTCGACCGGCTCACGCAGCAGGCCGGCGTCTCGCGCTCGTCGTTCTACGTCTACTTCGAGGACCGGGCCGACCTCATGCGGCTGTGGTTCTCGTCCGTCGTCGACGAGATCGTCGAGGCGACGCGCGGCTGGTGGGCCGTCGGCCCCGCCCCGGACCGCGGCGCCGTACGCGACGCGCTCGGCGCGATCGTCACGGTCTACCGCCTCCACGCGCGCCTCATGGCCGCGACGTTCGACGCGGCGACCCACGACGCCGACCTGCGCCGCCTCACGGACGTCCTCATCTCCGAGAGCGTCGACGGCCTGCGCCGTCACATCATCCGGGGCCAGAAGGCCGGCTGGGTCGACCCCGGCCTGCATCCCGAGAGCTGCGCGACCCACCTCACCTGGATGGCCGAACGGACGTTCAACCAGCTGCTCCCCGGCGCGCCGCCGCGCGCCGTCACCCAGCTCACCGAGACCTACACGTACATCGTGTGGGGCGTGCTGTACCGGCGCGTCGACTGACAGCTGAGGCAGACCCCCTCTGCGTCAGCTGTCAGTCACCGGGGCCCATCCGGAGACCGGGCGCGCCACCGGCCCCCGTCAGCCGGGGCGCGCGATCCGCCACAGCGAGCCGGGCCGCTCCCGCAGCGCGGCGCCGAGGCCGCGGAGGACCTCGGGGACGAAGCCGTCCCGCGGGACGCGCCGCAGGAGGTCGCGGTAGAACGGGCGCGGGACGCCCGCCATGACGAGCCCGTGGCTCACCTCGACGAGATCGGCCTTGCGCAGGAGCTCAACCTCGTTCCCGCGGGCCCACTGGGCCGTCAGCTCGTGGTGGTGCTCGACGGCGTCGGCCGCGAGGCGGACGCGGGCGGCGTCCCAGCCGAGGGCGGTGAGCTCGCGCTCGGCGAGATGCCGGCCGTCGGTGACGTACGCCGCCTTCGTCGCGGCGCCGGGGTACAGGCCGAGGTCGTGCAGCAGGCCGGCGCAGAGGACGACCTCGTGGTCGATCGCCCGGCCCGTCCGCCGCGCGAGCTCCTCGGCGAGGAGTACGACGCGGACGGAGTGGCGCTCCATCGGGCCGTCGGGACCGGCGCCGCTGAGCTCGCGCACGAGCTCGAGGCAGCGGCGGCCGGCCGGGGTGGTGCAGAGGTCGTCGGCGACGGGCATCGCCCGAGCCTAGTCGCGGCGCGACCGCGCCGTGCTCACGACCCGCCGGCGGCGACCGGCTCGGAGGCGGCGGCGGCCTCGTGCGCCTCGGTCTCCGCGAGCACCGGGAGCGGCAGGATGAGGACCGGGCAGGCCGCGTCGCGGACGACCGCGTCACTCGTGCTGCCCAGCAGCATCCGGCGCGCGGGGCCGTACGACCGTGAGCCGAGGACGAGCAGGTCGACGCGGGAGGAGAACTCGAGCAGGCTCGGCGCGGCGGCGCCGCGGGCGATGCTCACCTTGAACCCGCCGCGGGCCTCGAGGCGCTCGCGCGCCTCCTCGACCGTCCGCCCGGCGATGTCGTCGAAGAGGGCGAGGTACGTGAACGGGCCGCCGAACCAGGCGCTCGGCACGAGCGGCACGACGGTCTCGACCCAGAGCTCGGCGCCGAGCCCGGCCGCGAGCCCGCGGGCGCTCACGAGCGCCTGCTCGCAGAGGTCCGTCTCCTCGAACCCGAGCCCGACGCGCTCGATGTCCCTCCCGGCCGTGCGGTGGCCGGCGGGCGCGACGGCGACGGCGCACGGCGCGCCGTGGAGCGCCATGCGGACGTCCCGGGTGAGGTGGACGCGGCCGGTGCGCTGCGCGCTCGCGGACCCGACGACGAGCAGGTCGCAGCCGAACTGCTCGGCGAGGGCGTGCAGGCCCGCGCCCGGCGACGCCGCCGGACGGGCGATGGTCCGGTAGGGGCCGGTCAGGCCGCGGGCGGCCGCGCCGAGCAGCTCCTCGGCGAGACGCGCCGGGTGGGGCTCCCCGGTCGCGGCGGCGACGATGCCGGCCGCGGGCTCCCAGATGTGGGCGAGGACGAGCTCTCCGTCGGCGGCCGCGAGGGACCGGCCGAGCGCGAGCGCATCGAGGCCGCCGTCGCCGCCGTCGATGCCGATGAGGACCTTGGAGAACATGTCCCCATGCTCCCGCCCGGCGTGCGGCCCGCCATCCGGGGAACGCACGGCCGCGGATTGCGGGAGACCCGCAGTCGTGACCGCGGGCTATCCGGCGGCGGCCGCGGTCGTCAGGCCGAGCGGGCCCGAGGCGTGATGCGTTGCCCGCGCCGGGACGACGAGCACGGGGCACGGGGACCGCGTCACGAGCCGCTCGGAGACGCTCCCGAGGACCCGGGCCGTGAGCGGGCCGCGGCCGCGCGAGCCGCATACGAGCAGGTCGAACGCGCCGGCCACGCCGACGAGCGCCGCCGCGGGGTCGTCGCCCCGAGGCCGCAGCACCGCCGACGGCACGACCTCCGCGATGGACGCCGCCGCCCGCTCGGCCGCGTCCCCGTCGGCCGCGTCGGCCCCGGCGTCCGTCCCCGGGCCACCGGCGGCGAGCACCGTCACGCGCCCCCCGTGACGCGCCGCGACGTGCATCGCCGCGGTCACGGCGCGGTCGGCCGCGGGCGAGCCGTCGTAGGCGACGGCGATCTCCCGCAGGACACGCGGCACCGCGTGGCCGGTGCGCGCCACGGCGACGGGGCAGGACCCACGGGCCAGGAGGCTGCGGGTGACGCGGCCGTCCTCGTCGGCGCCGGCGACGATGAGCGTCGCGTCCTCCTCGCGGGCGAGGTCGTCGAGCGCCTCGGCGACCGAGCCGGCGGCGAGCGGCCGCTCGAGCGCCGTGGCCAGCGCGGCGGCGAGCCGGACGGCGCTCGCACTCGCACCGCCCGCGTAGGCGGCGATGACGGGGTGCGGTCCCATGCGCGGTCAGTCCCGGCCCGCGTCACCCGCCACCACGCCGGTGGCCGGGGCCGGCGCAGCCCTCGGGTCGGTGCTCGGCTCCGGCCGCGGCACGACGAGGACGGGGCACGCGGCGTGGTGCACGAGGTGGTCCGACGTGCTGCCGAGCGTGATGCGGCGGAGGGTCCCGGTGCGGCGCGAACCGACGACGAGCAGGTCGTCGGCGTCGGCCTGCTGCTCGAGCACCGGCGCGGCGGAGCCGTGGACGAGGCGGCCCTCGGTCCGGGCGGGTAGCTCGGCGAGCACGCGGTCGAGGACGTGCTGCGCGCTGTCGCGCAGGTCGGAGGCGAGGACCGGGTAGGCGGCGCCGAAGCCGCCCGCGGCGGCGGAGGGGGCCGGCGGGTCCTGCCAGGCGACGCAGACGGTGAGCGCGGCGCCGAGGTCGGCCGCGAGGGCGGCGGCGAGGTCGACGGCCGCCCGGCTCTCGTCCGAGCCGTCGTGGCCGACGATGACGCGGCGCGGCGCGTGACCCGCGAACCCGCGCGGCGCCACGGCGACGGGGCAGGGCGACTCGTGGAGCACCTCGCGTCCGACGTCCCCGAGGAAGAGGCGGCCGACGCGGCCGTGGTGCGCGGAGCCGATGACGAGGAGGTCCGCGTCCTCCGCGACGGTCACCTCGTGCAGCGCCCGCGCGGGCTCGCTGTCCCCGATCGCGAGCATCGTGGCCTCGACGCCCGCGGCCGCGCGGCACTCCTCGAGGTCGCGCTCGGTGTCCCCGCGCTGGATCTCCTCGAAGCCGCCGAGCGAGCCGCGGATCCGCAGCGGGTCATGCGGATACGCGCCGACGAGCGTGAGGCGGTCGCGGGTGAGGTGACGGGCGAGCGCGGTCGCGTCGCGACCTCCGCTGTGCCCGTCGACTCCGACGATGACGTTGGTGAACATGACGACGACGCTAAGCCGACCGGCGGCGGGGGTCATCCGGCGCAACCCCCGCTCCGGGTCGGTAGTCCCCCGCAGCCTCCGCGGCGGGCGCCCACCCCGCGGGCATCGTCTGGGCCGTGGGGAGGTGCAGCGCCCCGCCCACCTTCCGGCCGGTCGAGAAGCGCCGGGCGATCGCCTGCTGCCCGATCTGCAGCGGGGCGATGAGCGTGTCGATCCCGCGGAGGTTCGCGACCCACGCGAGCTCTGCCACGAGCTCGTCGGCGAGGCTCAGGTCGGCGGGGTCGCGCAGCGCGACGGCGAGCTCCGCGCGCGGTCCGTAGAGCGGGATGAGGGCGGCGACTCCGGCATCGACCCCCGCGCGGCGCCCGAGGCGCCGGTCGATCGGGGCGGAGCGGGCGAGCACGCTTGCGCGGCCGAGCACCGTCTCCATGCCGGGGAACACATCCATCCCCCGAGCGTGACCCGGTCGGCGCCCGTCGCCATCGGGAGGTGACCGCGGCCCGGTTGCGGGTTTCCCGAAGTCCGCGTCGGGCCCGCCGCGGGCCCCGCGGCCGCGGCCGGGGCGGCGTCTAGTGTCCCGCCCACGCGCCCCCCGCACCACCACATCCACCGGCCCACGCCGGGCCGCCACCTGCCGCGCCGCCTCGTCCACCGCCGGCGCGAGGGGCTGCGCAGCGGCGGCCGCCTGACCCTCTTCGCCGTCCTGGGGCCCGGGCTGCTGGCCGGGCTCTCGGACGACGACCCCGCCGGGATCACGACCTACTCGCTGCTCGGACAGCGGTACGGGTACCAGCTTCTGTGGGTGCTGACCCTGTCCACCGCCGCGCTCATCGTCTTCCACGAGCTCGGCGCCCGGCTCGGCGTCGTCACGGGCAAGGGCCTGCTCGCGCTCGTGCGCGAGCGCTACGGCCACCGCGCGGCGACCGGCGCCGCGGCCGTGCTCGTCGTCGCGAACCTCGGCACGCTCTGCGCCGAGCTCGCCGGCGTCGCGGCGGGCGGCGAGCTGCTCGGCGGGGTGCCCAAGGTCGTGTCGGTCCCGCTGGCCGTGCTCGTCATCGTCACCCTGCTCATCGCCGGCTCCTTCCACCGCGTCGAGCACGTGCTGCTCGCGATCAGCGCCGTCTTCGCGACCTACCTCGTGTCCGGCCTGCTCGCCCACCCCGACTGGGGCGCGGCGGCCCAGGGCGCCGTCCTCCCCGGCCTCCCGCTGACGCGCGACGCGGTCTACGTCGCGGTCGCGACGCTCGGGACGACGCTGGCGCCGTGGGGGCTGTCGTTCATCCAGTCCTACGCCGTCGACAAGCACCTGACGCCGGAGGACCTGCGCTACGAGCGCATCGACGTCGTGAGCGGCGCGGTCCTCACCGGCGTCATCGGGCTCTTCGTCGTCCTCGCGTGCGCCGCCACCCTCCACCGCCAGGGAGTGCCGATCAACGACGCCGCCGACGCCGCGCGGGGCCTGCGCCCCCTGGCGGGCAGCTTCGCCTCGACGCTCTTCGGCCTCGGCTTCGTCGGCGCCGCGCTGCTCGCCGCCACGGTCGTCCCGCTCTCGACGGCCTACTCCGTGTGCGAGGCCGGCGCGCACCACGGGGACGTCAGCGCGTCGGTCCGCGAGGCGCCGGTGTTCTACGGCGTGTTCGCGGGAAGCCTCGTCGTCGCCGCGGTCATCGTGCTCATCCCCGGCGTGCCGCTGCTGTCGATCCTCGTCTCCACGCAGGCGCTCAACGCCGTCCTGCTGCTCGCGATCCTCCCGTTCCTCATGGCGCTCGGCCGCGACCCGGCGGTGCTCGGGGTGCACGCGGTGGGCCGGACGGGGCGCTGGACGACCGGCGTGACCTACGCGCTCGTCGCCCTGTCGGTCGGGGCGCTGCTCGTCCTCCAGCTGCTGGGCTGAGGACCTGCGCCTCAGGCGCCCGGGGCGTTGAGGAGGACCGCGAGCGCGACCATCACCCCACCCCCGCCGAGCGCCCCGCCCGCGACGCGCGCCGGCGACCCCGAGGTCCGGGCCTCGGGCACGAGATCGCCGAGGACGAGCAGGAGCATCGCGGCGCCGGCGGCCGCGAACGACGCGGGCAGCACGGCGTCGACGGCGTCGACGGCGAGCCAGGCGGCGACCGCGCCCGGCACCTGCGGGACGCTCGTGAGGACCGCGCTGCGGACCTGGTCGGCCCGGCCGCGGCCGGCGGCCCGCATCGCGAGCGCCGTCGCGGTGCCCTCGGGGATGTTCTGGATCGCCACGGCGAGGACGACGAAGACCGCCAGCGGGCCCGCGGCCGCCATCGCGCTGCCGAGCGCGAGGCCCTCCGGCAGACTGTGGACGAAGAAGATCCCGAAGGTCAGCCGCGCACGCTCCTCGGCGACGGCGCCGGGGCCGGGGCCGGGGCCGGACCGGGCCCTGAGCCGGCGGCGCGCCCACCAGAGGCCGCCCGCCCCGGCCACGGTGCCGAGCACGAGCGCGGGCGGCGAGCCGGTGCGGAAGGCCGGCACGAGCAGCCCGGCGACGGCCGCGACGCCCATGACCCAGATGACGAGCCCGTCGAGCCACGGCCGCAGGCGGGCGGCCTGCTCGGCGACGAACAGCACGGGCACGGCGCCGAGGCCGGTCGCGAGCACGGTCAGGGCCGCGACGCCGACGACGAGGGCGGGTCGAGGTCGAGGTCGATCATTGCCGTCGGCGTCGGCGGGGCATGCGTGGAGTGTCGCCGCCGGGACGGCGGCCTGCCCGGCGGCCACTCATCTCGCTCGAGGGTGCGCGGCTGCTCACCGGGCCGGCGCGGCCCCGTCCGGCCCGGGGAGCCTGAGCTCCGCCCGGACGCCGCCGCCGGGGCGGGCGGCGAGCGTGGCCGTACCGCCGTGGGCGTCGGCGACGAGCCGCACGAGCGCGAGGCCGAGGCCCGCGCCCGGCCGGCCGCTCGCGTCGGGCCCGCGGGCGAAGCGCTCGAACGCCCGGTCGCCGGCGAGCTCCGGCGGGAGCGTGCCGTCGTCGTGCACCCAGAGGACGACGCCGGCGTCGCCGCCGGGGTCCGCCCCCACGACGACCGCGCCGGCGCCGTGCACGAGGGCGTTCTCGACCAGGTTGCCGAGCGCCCGCCGGACCGCGAGCTCGTCGGCGGTGACCTTCAGCCCGCTCCGGCGCACCGTGAGCATCCTGCCCTCCGCCGCCGCGCGGTGGCGCAGGTCGCCGGCGATCGCCTCCAGCAGCTCGTCGACGTCGAGGGGCACCGCGGGCCCGGCGGCCGCCTCCTCGGCGGCGGCGAGGTCGAGCAGCCCGTCGCTGAGCCGGATGAGCCGGGCGACGTCCTCGCGGCTGCGGGCGATCGCGGCGCGCAGCGCGCCCGCGTCCGACGCATGGCGCTCGGCGAGCTCGAGCTCGGCCTGGAGCGCCGCGAGCGGGGTGCGCAGCTCGTGGCTCGCGTCCGCGATGAACCGCCGCTCGTGCTCGGCCGACCGCGCGATCCGGCCGAGCATCGCGTTGAGCGTCACGCTGAGCCGCCCGAGCTCGTCGTCGACCTCGGACTCGGGCAGGGTCGCGGTCGGGTCCGCGGTGCTGATCGTCGCCGCGCGGCGGCGCATCGCCTCGACCGGCCCGAGCGCTCCGGCGGCGATGAGGTACGCGATCCCCGCGGCGAGCAGCAGCGCGAGCGGCCCGCCGACGAGCAGCGCGCCGCCGAGCCCCTCGAGCGCCTTCTCGTGGTCGCGGAGGGACGCGCCCACCACGACGACGACCCGGCGCCCGCCGACCGTCGCCGGGCCCGCGAGGTACCGCTCGCGTTCGCTGAGCTCGAAGACGTGCAGCCCCGCGCTCGCGCGCGCGGCCTCGCGCGGCGACAGCAGCGGGCGCAGGCCGTCCGGGCGGCGGAGCAGGACGGCCCCGGACGGCGCGAGGATCTCGGCGAACCGCTCACCCGGCGGGAGCTGCAGCCGGCCGCCCGGGGCCGACTCGGCGTAGGCGCGGGCCGCGCCCTGACGGGCACGGAGGGACTGCGCGATCGAGTCGTCGATCGTGTGCTTCGTGCGGTAGAAAAGGAACGTCCCGATGAGCGCGAGCACGACGCTCATCACCGCGACGAACACGAGCGTCAGCCGCGCGCGGATCGGCAGGCGGCTCACGCGCCGCCGTCCCGGCGCAGCCGGTAGCCCGCCCCGCGGACGTTCTCGAGCGAGGCGACGCCGAAGGGCCGGTCGATCTTCTCGCGCAGATACCGGACGTAGACCTCGACGACGTTCGAGCGCTGCGCGCCGGCCATCGGCCACGCCTGGTCCAGGAGCGTCTCGCGCGAGAGCACCTGGCCGGGGTGGCGCATGAAGGCCTCCAGGAGCGCGAGCTCGCGCGGCGACAGGTCGACCGGCACCTCGCCGCGCCAGGCCTCGTGCGTGGCCGGGTTCAGGCGCAGGTCGCCGACGCAGAGCACCGGGGCGCGCGAGACCGGGCCGCGCCGGCCGAGCGCCCGCAGGCGCGCGAGCAGCTCCTCGATCGCGAACGGCTTGGCGAGGTAGTCGTCGGCCCCGGCGTCGAGCCCGGCGACGCGGTCGCCCACCGCCGTCCGCGCCGTGAGCATGAGCACGGGCGCCCACATCTCCCGGTGGCGGAACTCCGCGCAGACCGCGAACCCGTCCGTGTCCGGCAGGCCGACGTCGAGGATGACGACGTCGTAGGCCGTTCCCTGCGCGGCGTCGAGCGCGAGCGCGCCGGTCGCGACCGCGTCGGCGAGGAGCCCTTCGGCGCGCAGGGTCCGGAGGAGCAGCTCCGACAGGCGCGGATCATCTTCGACGACGAGGACGCGGATCCGGGAACCGTAGCCCGCGCGGGCCCGCCGCGCCGTGCGCCGCCCGCCGTCTCATTTTCATCTCACATCCCCTTCGTAGCGTTCACGCGATGTTGCTCTCCTGTGAACGCGCGCGCCGCGCCGTGCCCGGCTCGTGAAGGGCGGCATCGAGGTCTCGGACCTCGTCCTGCGGCTGTTCATCGACCTGTCCTGCATCGGGCTGCTCGCGCTCCTCGTCGGGCAGCGGCGGCCGCGGCGCGGGCTCTTCGTCGTCTTCACGACGTTCAACGTCGTGCTCTTCTGCGTGCTGACGATCATCACCGAGCGGCACATCGGCCCGGCGGTCGGCTTCGGGCTGTTCGCGCTGCTGTCGATCGTCCGGCTGCGCTCGGAGCCGTTCTCGAACCAGGAGCTCTCCTACTTCTTCAGCGCGCTCGGCCTGGCGCTCATCAACGGGATCCGGATCCAGGACCGCTGGGTGAGCGTCGTCCTCGACGCCGGGGTCCTGCTGACGCTGTTCCTCGTCGACCACCCGGCGATCCACCCGCGGACCGCGCGCACCCGCATCACGCTCGACCACGTGCTCACCGACCCGGTGGCGCTGCGCGCCGAGCTCGAGCGGCGGCTCGGCGTCGAGGTCGTCGAGGTGAGCGTCGTCGCGGTCGACTACGTGCGCGAGTCGATGCGCATCAACGTCCGGGCCGCCCAGCCCCCGGGCGTCGCGGAGCCGTCGGGCGACATGACCGGCTTCGAGGACGACGAGGCATGACCCCCGGCGCCCTCCTGCCCGGCCCGGTGCGCGAGCTCGTCGACGCCGCCGCCCCGATCGGCCTCGACGAGCTCCAGCGGACCGCGGCGCTGCGCACCCGCGTGGACCGCAAGTACGTCGTGGACTGGGAGACACTCGCGCTCGTCCTCGCGGCGATGACCGGTACCCACCGGAGCCTGCAGATCGACGGGCAGCGGACGTTCCGCTACGAGAGCGTGTACTTCGACTCACCGGAGCTCGCCGCCTTCCGGGCGCACATGCAGCAGCGCCGGCGCCGCTACAAGGTCCGCTCGCGGCACTACGTCGACAGCGGCCTGCAGACCTTCGAGGTGAAGCTCAAAGGTCGCCGCGGGGAGACCATCAAGCACCAGCTCCCCTACGACGACCACGACCTCACCGCGGTCACGGAGCACGCGCGCGAGTTCCTCATCGACCGCGTCGGCGAGGCCTACCCGCGGCTCGAGGTGCCCGAGCTGGAGCCGGTGCTCGCCAACCGTTACCGGCGCATGACCTTCGCAGCCGGCGGCGAGCGCATGACGGTGGACTTCGACCTGCACTACGCCGACGCGGGCAGCGATGTCGTCGGCCTCGACCCCGGGCACGTCATCATCGAGAGCAAGTGCGAGCGCGGCCTCGGCACCGCCGACCGCGAGCTGCGCAGGCTCGGCGTGCGGCCCGTGACCTGCAGCAAGTACTGCGTCGGGGTCGGCCTGCTCCGCGACGACGTGAAGGTCAACGACCTGCGCTGGCTGCTGCGCCGCTACTTCGCCTGGGACGAGACGGCCGGCCGCCCCCACCACCCCGCCCCGAGGATCGCCCGTGCCTGACGCCCCGCGCCTGGACGCCCGAGCGATCCGCGCGCTGATGCTGCTCATCCTTCTCGGGCTCGGTGTCGCGGCGCTCGTCCTCAACCTGCCGTCCTCCTCGAGCGCCACCAAGGCGAGCGGCCCGCTGAAGGGCCAGCCGGTGCCCGCGCTGTTCCCGGATTCGCGGCTGGGCATGGTCGACACGCTCGTCGCCCCCGAGCAGGCCCGCGCGCGCCGGGACATCGTCCGGTACCTGCAGCAGTTCCCCGGCCGCAACGACGCCGTCTTCGCCCAGTTCGCGCTCAACGAGGTCGGGCCGCCCCCCTCCGGCGCCGCCCAGCAGGCCGAGCTGCAGGTGCTGCACCGCATCGATGCCGGCCGCACCGCCGCCGGCATCGCCGCGGCGACCTGGCTCGAGGCGCACGGCAAGCACGACATCTGGAAGCTCTACCTCAAGCAGTACGCGCAACAGGCCACCAAGCCGGCCGGCCGGCGCGCGAAGGCGCTCCTCACGGCGTCCTACCTGCTGGCGAACACGATCGCGAAGACCGGGAAGACGCGCTTCGCGCGGCCGTCGCCGTACATCACCGACCCGACGCTCCACGCCCTGAACCAGCAGCGGTTCGCGAAGAAGTTCTCCTACCCGGCCAAGCACGCGGTCATCGCGTTCGCGCTCGCGCCGCTGCTCGCGCAGCTCGAGCCCCACCGGGACGGCGAGTACCGGTGGATGCGGGACGAGATCGTCTACTCGCGGATGTACGCCGGCGGCCACTACCCGAGCGACATCGCCGCGGGCGCCTACCTCGGCACCCTGATCGCCGGGTACGAGCGTCGCGTCCCGTTGCCGGCGGCCGGGTAGCGCGGCGAGTGCTCCGGGGCCGGGGCCCCGGAGCGGCGCGCGCCCGTCTCATTTTCGTCTCAGCGACGCGACATAGCGTCCGCGGCGCCCATGCACCGATCCTCCCTCCCGCTCCCGCTCCCCGTCCCGTGACCGGCGTCCTCGCGGTCGACGCCGTCGGCGTCACCAAGACCTACGGCGACCTCGTCGCCGTCGACGGCATCAGCCTCCAGGTCGCGCAGGGCGAGGTCTACGGCGTCCTCGGCCCGAACGGCGCCGGCAAGACGACGTTCCTGCGCATGCTCTTCGGCCTCATCCGCCCCGACGCGGGGACGATCCGGCTCTTCGGGCGGACCCGCGAGGAGTCCGGGACCCGGGCGCTCGACGGCGTCTCCGGCTTCATCGAGAGCCCGAAGTTCTATCCGTACCTCTCGGGCCGGAAGAACCTCGCCGGCCTCGCGCGCCTCGACGGCGGCGCGGCCCCCGGGCGCCTGGAGGAGGTCCTGGGGATCGTCGACCTCGCCGACCGGGCCGGGGACAAGGTCGGCGGCTACTCGTTCGGGATGCGCCAGCGGCTCGGGGTCGCCGCGGCGCTCCTGCGCGACCCGCAGCTCCTCGTCCTCGACGAGCCGGCCAACGGCCTGGACCCCGCCGGGATCCGCGACATGCGGGCGCTCGTCAAGCGCCTCGCCGCGAGCGGCCTGACCGTCCTGCTCAGCTCACACGACATGACCGAGGTCGAGGAGATCTGCGACAACGTCACGATCATGCGCACCGGGTCCGTCGTCTACCACGGCGGCATCGGCGAGCTGCGCGAGCAGGCCCCGGCGCAGGGGCACCGCGTGAGCACGGCCGACGACGGCCGGGCCCTCGAGCTCGCCGCGCGCCGGCCGCGCCTGGAGGTGGCCGCGCACCCCGACGGCGGCCTCGTCGCCCGCGGCGACCAGGCGGACGTGGACGCGTACGTCACCGAGCTCGTCACCGCGGGCGTCACGATCCGCGGCCTCGAGCTCACCGAGGCGCCGCTGGAGTCGCTCTTCTTCATGCTCACGGAGGCGACGGGATGAGCGCCGTTCCGGATCGGCGCCACCCGAGCCTGCTCGACGCGATCGGCTGGGAGGTGACGAAGCTCGCCGCCCAGCTCAGGGCGCGGCTGACGCTGCTGATCTGCGCGGTGGCGCCGGTGCTCGTCGTCGTCGTCATCAAGGGCCAGCAGCGCCCGCCGAAGGACTCGCTCTACGGCCGCTACATCCACCACAGCGGGTTCGCGGTGCCCCTGCTCATGCTCGGGTTCGCGGGACAGTGGGTGCTGCCGCTGCTCACCGCGATCGTCGCCGGCGACATCTTCGCGAGCGAGGATGCGCACGGCACGTGGAAGACCGTCCTCACGCGGTCGGCGAGCCGCGCGCAGCTCTTCTGGGCCAAGACGATCACGGCGCTCGCCTTCGCCGTGACCGTGCTCCTCGTCCTCGCCGCGAGCACGATCCTCGCGAGCGTCCTCCTCGTCGGCCACCAGGACCTCACCGGACTGACCGGCCAGGTCATCCCGTCGGGGACGGCGGCGCGGCTCGTCGTCGAGAGCTGGGCCACGGCCGTCGCCCCGCTGCTCGGCTTCACCTGCCTCGCGATCCTCCTGTCGGTGCGGACGCGCAACCCCGCGTTCGGCATCGCCGCGCCCGTCGTCCTCGGCATGGTCATGCAGCTCGCCGGCTCGCTCGGCGGCGTGGAGGCGGTGCGGCCGTTCCTGCTCACCACCCCGTTCGAGTCCTGGCACGGCCTCCTCGCCGCGCCGCACTTCACCTCACCGCTCGTGTCCGGGCTCGTCACGTCCGCCGGCTGGTGCGTCGTCACGCTCGCCGCGGCGTTCGTCCTGCTCACGCGCCGCGACATCACCGAGGGCTAGATGGTTCGTTCCACGGATCGGTCAGGCGTAGTAGGCAGTGAGGTTGCGTGGTGGGCGGCCGAGGCGTTCGTTGAGAGCGATCGCGGCGGTGAGAGCGAGGAACTTGGCGGCCAGGCGGGTGCGGAGCGTGTGGAGCTCGCGGGCGCGGTGGTCCTCGAGGTTGAGCATGTCTTTGCATGTCCAGAAGATCGATTCCACGCATTGCCGGATCGGGGCCAGGTGCGGCTCTTTGCCGGCCTCGTCCTTGCGTCGGGGGCGGACGATCGTGGCGCCGAGCGCGGAGGCTTGGGCGTGGAAGTCGCGGCCGGAGTAGCCCTTGTCGCCGATGACGGTGACCGGGCCGTTGCGGTGGCAGCGGGCGAGCATGTCCAGCGCGACGTCTCGTTCGCCCGTTTTCGGGGAGGTCAGGGCAAGGGCGCGTGGAGTGCCGTCGGTCGCGAACAGGCCGTGCAGGCGGAAGCCCCAGAAGAAGCGGGAATGGCTGGCGCAGTAGCCGTACTCCGCGGCGTTGCCCAGGGCGCTGCGGCGCGTCGTTTCGACCGAGCGACCGCATTCGACCGGTGTGCTGTCGACCACGAGCAGGTCGTCGTCAAAGCCGTTGGTGTGGCGGGCGAACTCGAGGATCAGCGCTTCGATTTTGTCCGACAGGCGCTGGCGGCGTTTGACGAAACCCGGGCGCTTGGGCAGTCGCGGGAACAGGTGCCCCAAGCGATGCGGTGCCATCGCCCAGAACTGCTCGTCAGAGCTGATCCGCAGTACCTGCTGAGCCACGCTCAACGTGACGACCTCCGCGTCGGTCAAGATCCGTTTGGCGTTCTTGCCCTTCGCAGGCAGGAGATCGTCGCAGGTGCAGTAAACAGCGATCAGCAGCAGGTCGAGGTCGGCGTCCATCGAGGCCCCCAGGGTCGGCGTTGGCGAGATAGCACCGCCGACTTCGACCTGCCTGCTTATGTCACCTGCCTACCCGACTCCTCCGCCCCCGCCGTGGAACGAACCATCTAGACCATGACCCCCATCTCCCTCCGTTCCCGCCTGTCCCGGGCGATCGTCGCCGCCGCGGCCGGCGCCACCGCACTCGGCCTCACCGCCTGCGGCGGCTCCGACGTCACGGAGGCGCGCCTCGAGCGAAGCCTCCCGCAGGTCTTCACCGGCCAGTACCTGCAGCAGGCCGCGCTCCTCGGCCACACCGGCCTCACCGCCGCCTCGCTGCAGGCGAAGGCCTCGTGCGACAAGGGCGGCCCGAAGGTCGCCGACAAGGGCCCCGGCGCCGACTGGATCTGCGTCATGACGTGGAAGGACCCGAACATCGACCCGACGCTCCTGCCGGGCAAGTTCGAGCTCAACGTCCACAGCAACGACTGCTACACGGCGGGCGGCCCGTCCAAGCTCATCGGCCTCATCACGATCACCGACACGCACGGCAACGACGTCGACAACCCCGTCTTCGAGTTCGACGGCTGCTTCGACCCCAAGAGCAGCAACGCGCCGACCGGCGTGACGATCGCGACCAGCTCCAGCACGCCCCCGACCCCCACGCCGACCCCCGCGGCACTGACGCTCCCGGCCGGGACCGTCGTCCGCGACGCCATCGGCCGCATCGGCGTGACGCTCGTCTGCTCGACGGGCGACGGCGGCTGCGCCGGCACCCTCACCGCCACCCGCGCGGGCCGCGTCCTCGGGACGACGACCTACGCCGTCGCCGCGGGCCGGAACGCCGCCGTGCACGTCCGGCTCGCCGGGGGCCGTCCCGTCGCCGGCGGGGCGCTCACCCTCACGGCCAGGCCGGTCATCGGCGCCGCCCCGCCGGCGCCGTCACGCGTCACCCTCAAGGGGTGACGAACCGCCCCGAGGACGGCCGGGTCACCCCACGTGTTCGGCGGCCGCCTCGTCGAGCGCCGTCCGCCGGATGACGAAGAACATGACGATGATCCAGATGAAGAAGACGAGGAAGGCGAGCCAGTAGACGAGGATGCCCTGCCACGAGAGCGGACCGGTCTTGAAGAACGGGATCGCGAGCGCCGGGACGAAGAGGATCGCCACCCAGATGTTGAAGTAGCCGAACCACCGCGGGTAGACCTGCACCGGCGGGTCGCTGCGCAGCGTCGCGAGCCCGATGACGAGCGCCTGCGCCGAGAAGGCGGGGACGGTGATGAAGAGCGTGACCCAGCCGAGGTCGTGGAGCGCCTGCGTGATCTCCGGCGACCGGCCCGGGCGGAAGCTCGCGACGAGCAGGATGATCATCGAGAGCAGCAGGAAGACGTAGCCGCCCGTCCCCGTGACGGCCTGCACGCAGGCGAGCACCGGGCGCCGCGGCTGCATCCGCGCGAGCTGGACCGCGATGACCGCCGTCAGCGACGCCCACGGGACCCAGCCCATGAACCCGATGACGACGCCGGCGCGGACGCGGTCGGCGTGGTCGCGGTAGAAGTTCGCGACGTGCTGGGCCGAGTCGTTCGCGTGGATCGGCGGCGGCAGGAAGCCGGCGAGCAGCAGGAAACCGCCGAGGACGACGACGATGAGCCCGAGGCCCGACCACGCGCAGGCGACCTGGGTGCGGGTCGAGAGGCCGTTGCTGGCGAAGCGGCTGCCGAACACCTCGCTCGCGAGGCCGGTTCCGGGCTCGGCGGGTGGGGCGACGGGACGGACTGCGGACATGGAGGGTCTCCTGGGCACGGGAACGGGCGCCCGCGACCCGGTCGACCCTCCACGCCGCGGATGCGGGCAGCCTACCCGACGAGGACCCTCGCCTTCACGTTCGGGTCGGCGCGATCCCGCGGCGCACCGGCCCGGCGGTCACGCCGGACGGCTCGCTCGCCGCGGGTCGGTGCGGAGCAGCGGGTCACGGGCCGCGAGCGCCGCGAGCACCTCGAGCGTCCCCGCCCGCTGCATGAGGCGGTATTCGACGTCGGTCACCCCGACCGCCTGGAGGAAGCGGTACTCGCCGAAGGGCAGGGTGAGCGGCGCGACGAGCGGGTCCTCGCGGATCCCGACGGCGCACAGCGCCGACGTCCCGCCGTCGATCGGGGCGCCGGGCGCGAGGCGCGCGCCGGGGTGGAACGGGCGGCCGACGGCGCCGCAGACCCGGGCGGTCCCGACGAGCAGGTCGAACGCCCACGGCGGCGGCGCGTCGGTCGCGGGGATCAGCAGCGTGAGCTCGTGCCCGAAGCCGCTGCGGCCGGCCTGCGTGCCCGGGGCCTTGGCCACGAGGTCGGTGAGCCCGAAGGTGACGAGGTGCCAGTGGTCCTCGCCGCGGTGGGCGGTGACGTCGGTCACCGCCGCACCGACCGCCGGTGGCCGCGCGCCCGGCGCGACGACGCGGCGCACGGCCTGCGCCGGGTCGTACACGGCGGCGAAGGCCGCCTCGATGCTGTCCTGCCCGGGAGCCGGGCCCGCGGCGGTCACGGAGTGAGCGTAGACCTCCGGAGGCGGGCGGTGCGTGCGCCCCGGGCCGTGCGAGGCGCCTAGATGCGGCCGCGGCGGCCGTAGCCGATGCCGCCGGTGAGGAGGAGGACCAGCAGGACGATGAGGAGGATGGTGAGCATGAGGCGCTCGCTTTCGCGTCGATGACAGTGCGGTGATCATGCCCGCAGACGGCCGTGTTCATGCACCGGGGCCGGCGACGGGGTCGAGCCGGACGACGGAGCGGACCGAGCCGACCCGTCACCGAGCAGCGTCGCCACCGCGAAGTCGGCGGCCGCCCCGTCGAAGCGGCGGTGGTGACGCAGCATGGCGTGCCTGCCGCCGGGAACCGTCACGTACTGCACGTCGGTGATCCGCTCGAGGGTGCGGGCGAGCTGCGCCGACCGGGCCGGGCTCGCGACGCGGTCCTCGTCCCCGTGCACGATGAGGAGCCGGCGCCCCGCGATCCCCCGCGCCACGTCCCCGGGGTACACGTACGGCGCGAGGGCGACCGCACTGCGCACCGCAGGGTGCCCGGCCGCGAGCAGCGCCGCCCGGCCGCCGAGCGAGTGCCCGACGAGGCACGCCGGCACCTCGCCCTCGAGCCGTGCGGCGACCTCGCCGAGCGCCCAGGTGGCGTCGGCGACCGGTGTGTGGCCGGTGTCCCATCCACGCCGGGAGTTGAGCAGGCGGAAGACCGCGAGCTCGCCGCGCCCCGCCCGCGCGATGCGCCGCGCGACCGGGATCATCCGCAGCACGGACAGCTGGGTCGGCGAGACCATCGCGTCGTCGCGGCGGCTCGCGCCCCCGTGGAGGACGACGACCGCCCCGCGCGGCCGCACGGGCACGCGGACGTCGATGAGCCGCGGCTCGAGCGGGCCGGACGGGGCGGCGGCGCCGGTCACCGGCGGGCGCCTGCGGCGATCTCCCGCTGCTCGGTGATCGCCGTCAGGACCTGCTCGCGGGCGGCGTTCGCGCGCTCGTAGGCCTCGACGGCCTCGAGCCGGTCGGGCGCGAGGTGGTCGAGCAGCTCGGTGATCTCCAGCGGGGTCATGTCGTCGTACTCGGCGATCGGCGACTCGGGCTCCGAGGTGGCCGCCGGGGCCTTCGGACGGGGCGCGGCCGCCTCGGCGGCGGCGGGCTTGGCGGGAGCGGGCTTGGCGGGAGCGGGCTTGGCGGGAGCGGGCTTGGCGGGAGCCGGCCGCGCGGGAGCCTCCGCGCCCTGGCGCAGGGCGGCCTGGACGCCCGTGACGAGCGTGCGCCCGGCGTCGACGAGACCGGAGGCGGACACGGGCAGCCGGCGCGTCGCGCGGCCGGCCTCGAGGTCGCGGCGCGCGACCTCCGGCATCGTCTCGCGGAGCTGCTCGAGGAACGCCTGCTCCTGCGCGCGGTGCTCGCGGGCGAGATCGGCGGACGCCGTGTCCCCGACCCGCGTGGCGACCTCCTCGAGCGTGTCGTACAGCGCGATCTCGAGCGCCTCCGACGCGGTCTCGTCCTGCAGGTTGCGCAGCGCGACGCGCTCACCGCCGGCCCCGCGCAGCGCGTCGAGCGGGCCCTTGGCGAGCGTGAAGCCCACCGCCGCCGCCGTCTTCGCGACGCCGACCGCGGCCTGGAGCGCGCTCGGCGGCCCCTGCAGCTCGGCGATCCGCTCGAGCAGCCGCCGCTCCTGCGCGATCGTCACCGACAGGTGCTCCTCCAGGAGCTCGCGATGGCGGTCGCGGGGCGAGAGCGCGATGTGCGCGATGAGCGTGCGCCGCAGCGTCCCCTCCAGCACGAGGGCGTCCTGCAGGTAGTGGATGGTCTTCGTCTCGGATGAACTCACGTCCCTTCGCGTGCCCGGCGCCCGCGCGCCCCACCCGCGAGGTGGCGTTGCGACCACCGACCGGGCGCGTGCGCCGCCTCCCGGGCGTTTGCCGGTCCGCGCCCCGGGCAATGTTCGAACTGTGACTCTCCATCCCCGCGAGGCGAGTCGCGACCGCCGGTACACGCGCTCCCAGAACGAGGACGAGGAGCAGCGCGCGACGGCGCTCGAGCTCTTCTACGACCTCGTGTTCGTCCTCGCGATCACCCAGATCTCGCACCACCTCATCGCCAACCTGACGGTCCAGGGCGCCGCCGAGTCGCTGCTCCTGCTGCTCGTCGTCTGGTGGTCGTGGAACTACACGGTCTGGGTGACGAACGAGCTCGACCCCGAGTCGCCGGCCGTGCGGGGCCTGATGATCGCCCTGATGCTCGCCGGCCTGCTCATGGCCGTCGCGATCCCCGAGGCGTTCGGCGCCCGCGCCGGGCTCTTCGTCGCCGCCTACCTGAGCATCCAGATCGGGCGCCACGCCTTCCTGACCTTCGCCGCGGCGCCCGCCGGCTCGCCCGAGCGCGAACGGGCGGCGCGCATCCTCGCCTGGTTCTGCGTGGCCGGCTGCTTCTGGGTGGCCGGCGCGATCGCGGACGGCCCGGTGCGGACCGGCCTGTGGGTCACCGCGCTCCTCATCGACTACGTGGCGCCCGCGACGTCCTTCTGGATCCCGGGCCGGCGGCAGATCGGCAACGGCGCCTGGGAGGTCGAGACGGCGCACTTCAGCGAGCGCTTCGCCCTCTTCATCATCATCGCGCTCGGTGAGTCGATCGTCGTCACCGGCGCGACGACCGCGCAGCTGACGCTCACCCCGGTCCGGCTCCTCGCGTTCGCGGGCGCGTTCCTCTCCACCGCCGCGCTGTGGTGGATGTACTTCGCCCGGCTGGCCGAGCTCGCGCACAACGAGCTCGCGCAGGCCGACGACCGCACGTCGATGGCCCGCGACGCCTACACCTACCTCCACGCCCTGCTCGTCGTCGGCGTCATCGTCAGCGCGGTCGGCGACGAGCTCGTCATCGCCCACCCGGGCGGGGCGATGACGACCCCGCAGATCGCGACGGTCGTCGCCGGCCCCGCGATCTACCTCGCCGCCCACACCCTCTTCCGCCGGCGGCTGACGGGGACCGCCAACCTCCGCCGGCTCGCGGGTGCCGCGGCGTGCGTCGCCGTCGGCCTGGTCGCCGGCGGCCTGCCGGCGCTCGCGCTGAGCCTCGCCGTGCTCCTCATCCTCTGGGGCGTCGTCGTCGCCGACTACCTCGTCTCCGGGCGCCACGTCGACCACGCCGCCGGCGAGACCCCGCCCGGCTGGTCCGCTCCGGCCTGACGGCCGCGGCCGCAGGCGGGCCCTGGCACCGACTTGACACGGTGTGGAAAGATCGACCGCATGGGAACCATCGAGGGTGGGTGCCTCTGCGGCGCCGTGACGTACAGCAGCCCGGCCGAGCCGGTCATGACCGCGATCTGCCACTGCAAGGACTGCCAGAAGCAGTCCGGCTCGGCCTTCTCGCTCGTGGTCGTCGCGCCGAAGGACGGCTTCGAGGTCAGCGGCGAGCCGTCGACGTTCGAGACCGTCGGCGAGGAGACCGGCGCGCCGAACGTCCGCCACTTCTGCTCCAACTGCGGCTCGCCGCTGTGGAGCGACTCGCCGCTGATGCCGGGCATGGTCATCGTCAAGGCGGGCACGCTGAACGACACCAGCGGGCTGCAGCCGGCGCTCGAGGTCTGGGGCCGCTCGGCCCACGACTGGGTCGGCGAGGCACCCGAGGGCCGCGTGCGCGTCCCCACGGGTCCGCCCGCCGGGTAGGCGCGCGGCGCGCTCAGCGCCGCAGCAGCCGCACCCGTAGCCAGATCGCGTGCATCCCCGCGTTGAAGACGATGCCCGCCGCGGTGAACATGCCGAAGGGCCGGCCGTGGCGGATCTCCTGGCCGACGACCATCGTGTCGAAGACCTCGCACCCCTGGTTCAGCCAGATCGCGTCGTTCTGCCGGACCGGGTCGCGCGCGAGCAGCGCGTGGACGCCGATGGCGATGTCGCGGCTGCCGAGGAAGGCGTTCCACGCCCGCGCGTCGGGATCGTCGGCGTCCAGCCGGAAGAACCGCGGCCACAGCCGCGGACGGAAGAGGGCGATGACGCCGTAGGCGATCCGGACGACTCCGACGAACTGGATGTAGCGGGTGACCCTGGCATCGGCGTCGACTCGGGACATGGCTGACCTTTCGGTGGTGGTGGCGGTGGGGGGCGGGCTCACGCCGGGAAGTGCCGCCGGGTCTGCGCGAACAGGCGCCTGAACAGCAGCGCGTTCACGGGGCCGCCGGCGCGGCCGAGCGTCGTCGGCTCCAGACCGACCGACCAGGTGAGCGTGCACCGGTCGGCGCCGTCCGGCTCGACGACGAAGTCCTCCGCGAGGCGGCGGAAGACGGGCACGTTCGCCGAGGTGACCTCGAAGGCCTGGCGGCGCCCCTCCTCCCAGATGAAGAAGCGCTCCTGCACCTTGAGCGCACCGAGGACCTTCGCCTGACGCGTGGTCCCGACGCCGAACGGCCGCGGGGAGGTCCAGTCGAGCGACAGCTCCCGGCACCAGGCCAGCGGCGCGTCGGAGACGAGCTCGGCCCACACCTCCGCGGCGGGCCGCGCGATGTCGAACACCTCGCGGTACGTCACCGGGGCCGACGTGAAGATGCTCTCGTCGGTCGGCCCGCCCGTACTCCTCGTCCTCGGCACGGCGCGAAGCTATCCGAGCGACACCCCCCGCACCGCCGTCTCTCACCCCGACGGGGAGCCACGATCCCTCGACGGGAGCGGGTGTCAGGTCCGTTCCCGCTGTCCGGGACGCCGGGCGCGGCGGTGGGCCCAGAGCCGATCGCCGCCGGCCCACGCGGCGAAGCACGCTCCGCCGACGGTGCCGGTCGCGGTGAGCAGGACGCCGGCGGCCGCGCTCGCGGCGACACCCTGACGGCCCAGGATGAGCACGGCCGCGGCGGCACTGGCCCCCGGCCCGATCGGGAGCTGGGCGAGCGTGACGACCGCGATCAGCACGGCCACGGCGTCGAAGAGCGACGCGTCGACGCCGACGGCGTGCAGCAGGATCCAGCCGCGGACGGTCTGCGCGAGGATCGCGACGAGGACGAACGCGATCAGCCGGCTGCCGTGGCTGAGGCTCCGCGCGACCGCGAGCCCGCGCCAGAGCTCGCGGCCCTTGCCGACGGCGAGGTGGCGCAGGCCGGCGCTCGCGGAGCCGATGCCGGCGATCGCGACGACCGGCAGCCACCAGGGCAGCCCCAGCGGGCCGACGAGCGTGAACGAGAACACGGCGGCCATGAGTGCCTCAACGGCGAGGATCGGCAGCTCGGCGGCGATGAGCGTGGGGACCTGCGGGCAGACCGCCGGGGAGGAGCGGCGCAGGGCGGCGATACGGGCGGCGACGCCCAGCTGGCTGTTCAGCAGCCCGCCGAGGACCTGCATGCTGGACGCCCGGTACAGGATCCGGCGCTCGACGCGCCCGCCGGCGGCCTGGATGGAGAGGTGCCATGCCTCGCTGCGCGCGAGGAGCGCGACGACCTGCATCAGGGTGGTCGCCAGGAGCACCCACACCGAGGCGCCGGCGACCGCGGCGGCGAACTCGTGGCGGCGGCCGGCGATCACCCACCCCAGGGCGGCCGCGGTCCCGGCGGTGCCGGCGACGACGAGCGGCACCTGCCGCCGGCGCGCGAAGGACCGGGCGACGGCGACGGGCGAGGGCCGACCGCCGAGCGGGGCGACACGCGGCGTGTACTGCAGCGGTTCGGGGCTCACGCGGACCCCCATTTCTGGCCGCGTCCCCGCCGGTCCGACGAGAGCCGCTTCCGATAGGTGCTTCCAGCCTAGCCGCCGGCCTCCGGGCGCCGCCCGTCACTCTCATCCTCGCTTCAGGTCCCCGCCCTACCCTGGAGACGTGACCCCCTTATGATCCCCGCCCCTGCGACCCGCCCGCCACCGTCGGTGCCGGTCGCGAACGAGCTGTCCGAGCGGGTGGTCAGGGTCCTCGTGCTGGGGCTGCCGCCGCTGGCCCTCGGCGTCGCCGGCTTCCTGGCGTGGGGCGGCGCGCTGCACTGGCAGGACCTCGTGGTGCTGGCGATCACGTACGTCCTGACCGGGCTCGGCATCACCGTCGGGTTCCACCGCCTCTTCACCCACCGGAGCTTCAAGACCCCCCGTGCGCTCCGTGTCGCCTTTGCGATCCTCGGATCCATGGCGGTCGAGGGCCCGGTGATCGAGTGGGTCGCCACGCACCGCAAGCACCACCAGTTCTCCGACCACGAGGGCGACCCCCACAGCCCCCACCTGCACGACGCCCCCGGGTGGCGCGGCGTGCTCGGCGGCCTCGTGCATGCGCACGTCGGCTGGATGTTCCGGGGCAAGGACCAGGCGAACCCCGCGCACTACGCCAAGGACCTGCAGGCCCAGGCCGACCTGCGCTTCGTCAGCCGCACCTTCCCGCTCTGGGTCCTCGCCGGCCTCGCGCTGCCGTTCGGCCTCGGGGCCGCCCTGACGGGCACGCTCACCGGCGGGCTCACCGGCCTGCTCTGGGGCGGCGGCGTCCGGATCCTCGTGCTCCATCACGCGACGTTCAGCATCAACTCCCTCTGCCACACCTTCGGGCGCCGCCCGTTCGCCACCGGTGATGAGTCGCGCAACCTCGCGTGGCTCGCCCCGCTCTCCTTCGGCGAGGCCTGGCACAACAACCACCACGCCTTCCCGACCTCCGCGCGTCACGGCCTCCGGCGCGGGCAGATCGACCCCGGCGACTGGCTCATCACCGCCCTCGAGCGGACCGGCCTCGCGTGGGACGTCATCCGCATCACCCCCGAGCGCCAGCGTGCGCGCGGCCTCGCCCGCTGACGACCGGCACGGGCGTCTCCCGGCGGAGGACGGCGCGCCGCGCCGAGGCCCGGCTCAGCGCCGGCCCGTGAGGCGGAACGAGCGCGCGTGCGGGTCCGCCCGGAACGAGCGCAGCCGCGAGCGGGGCTCGTCGCTGCGGAAGGTGAGATCCGGCTGCAGCGCCCGGGCCGCGTGGCGCACCGCCATGGCGTGTGCGACCGCGCCGGGGTCGACGGCGTACATGCCGTCCTCGACGAGCCGGCGAAGGGTGTGGGTGCGGCCGCGTGCCGTCATGCCGATCGTGTCGGCACCGGCCGGCGGCGGCCTGAGCGCCGGGGGCCCCGGTCGACGGATGGCGGGCCGATGCGACGGAGGTCCGACCCGATCGACGGGTGGGGGCCCGCTTGCGGGCAGGGGTAGAGTGCGGAGCACGCGAGCGGAGGCGGTCCCGCCTGAACGGCGTGGCTGCGGACGGTCGCGGGTCCTTCACCGGGTACTCCCCGCCTGACCTCCGCCGCTGGAGGGCCCTTTCCCGGACGAGGTCGGCAGAGAGGCCCGCGATGAAGAGCTGGCGGATCAACGACATGGAGCTGCTCCCGCAGGTCCCGCAGGTGCTCAGCTCCGCAGACGAGGGGCGCGCGATCGCCCTGGCGCTGAGGGCCGGGGAGAGCCTCGACGAGCACCAGGTCCACGAACGGGCCTGGATCGTCGTCCTCGACGGCGAGGTGAGCGTCACCGCGCCCGACGGCTCGGTCACGACCGGCGGCGCCGGGCTGCTCGTCGAGCAGGACCCGGGCGAGCGGCACTCGGTGCAGGCGATCGCCGACACGCGGATCCTGCTCCTGCTCACGCCGTGGCCCGGGACCGGCCACCCCCGGGCGCTGTCGCAGCAGGAGGCGCCGAGCCCGCCGGTGCCGCAGTCCGCGACGTAGCCCCGGCACCGGAGGGCCGGTCCCCCCACCGCCCCCGGGCCGGCCTCGGCCGCAATCGGCCCGGGACCTGGGCAGAGGGAGTATCGTCAGTGGCACGTGACCGGAGGCGACTGCGTCTGGACGGCGTGGTTGCGGACGTTCACGGGTCCTCCGGCGGGCATTGCCCGCCTGACCTCCGCTGCTGGAGGGCCCATTTCTCAGGAGGTTGGCAGAGAGGCCAGTCATGGCCGACGACGAAGCCAGCACCGCTCGCGACTCGATGACGAGCGCGATCTCGAACCACGTGGTCCAGCTCACCCGCGAGTACACCGGCCGCGGACCGACGAAGGCCCGGACCTACCTCAACCAGGACCTCGTGACCGTCGTCATGCAGGACGCCCTGACCCGGGCCGAGCACCACCTCATCGACGACGACGGCGAAGCGCTCGTGCTCCGCACCCGGCGGGCCTACCAGGACACGATGCGCGCCCGCCTCATCGAGGGGATCGAGCAGCTGACGTCCCGGCGGGTCCTCGCGTTCCTCAGCGCAAACAGCATCGCCCCGGACTACTCGATCGAGAGCTTCATCCTCGAGGGCGCGCCATGATCCCGGCCCCGTTCACCATCACCGTCACCCAGCAGGGCGGCGTGAGCGTCCTGCACGTCGCCGGGGAGCTCGACCTCTCCACCGTCCCCGAGCTCAGGTCCGCGTTCGCGGCCGTCGACGACCCCGTGCTCTTCGACCTCCGCGACTGCACGTTCATGGACTGCACCGGCGCCGCGGCCGTGCTCGGGTGCCGGTGGCGGCACCCGATCGCGATCGTCACCCGCCCGGGCAGCGAGCCACGCAAGGTCCTGGACGTCATCGCGCCGCCGCACCTGCGCGGATACGACACGGCGGCGGACGGCCTCGCGGCGCTCGGCGAGCGGCGCCTGACCGAGGAGCCGCTCAGCTCCGCGTGAGGCGCAGCGAGCCGGTCGCGGCCGATTTCGATCGGATTACGGCGCGCGACCTACGGTCCGCGCAGCGCGGTCGCCCCCTCCCCCGGCCCGGCGGTCGGGAGGGGTCGCGGCCGCGGTCCGCTCCCCGAAATGAGGTCCCGCATGCCGGTCACCGTTCTCGACCCGACCTTCGACGCCCGCCACGAGCTGTCCCCCGACCGCCCGCACATGCGCGAGTCCCTCGTGTGGTGCCTGGCGGCCCCGGAGCAGGGCATCGCCGCGTTCGTCTACACCTGGGTCGACGCGCACGGCAAGGCGGGCGCCGCCGGCGTGGCGTTCGGCGATGGCATCGGCGCCCCGGTCTTCGAGCTGCAGGACGGGCTCGACACCCCGGCGGGCATGGGCTTCGACGACTGGCGCGCCGGCCCGGTGCACACCCGTCACCGTGAGCCGCTCCAGAGCTGCGACGTCGCCTACCGCAGCGACGACCTGACGATCGAGCTGACGTGGGAGGCCCTCCACGCGCCGTACGCGTACAACGCGGCGTCGCCGGGCTTCCCGCGGTTCTACGCGGACGAGCGCTTCGAGCAGACCGGGCGCGCCCGGGGCACGCTGACGGCGAACGGGACGACGCACGAGATCGACGCCTTCTGCCATCGCGACCACTCGTGGGGCGCCCGCGTGTGGGGCCTCGTCGAGCACTACAAGTGGCTGAACTTCATGTCCGAGGACGCGGTCGTCCACCTCATGGACCTCCACGCCTACGGACGCTCGTGGCTGCGCGGCTACGTCCTGCGCGACGGGGCGATGGCCGAGATCACGTCGGTGGACTGGGACTACGAGCTCGACGAGGACTTCTACCACCGCGGCATGGAGGCCACCGTCCACGACGACGCCGGCCGCGCCACCCGGGTCCGGCTGCTCGACACGCCGGCCGAGCTCGAGTACCCGATCAACCCGCGCCTGACCCTCATCGACCTCATCGGCCACGCCGAGATCGACGGCACGCCGGCGTCGAGCTACGCGGAGATGTCGTGGCCGCCCGAGTATCTGCAGCTCGGCAAGGAGACACGGCTGTGAGCGCCGCGGTCGTCCGGTGGGACGAGATCGACGCCGCCTGGCTCACCGACGTGCTGTCCGCCTCGGGCCGGCTCACGTCCGGCCGGGTGACCGCCGTCGAGCGTGAGCCCTGCGGCACCGGCCAGCTCGCGGACTCCTACCGCTTCACGCTCACCTACGACGTGCCGGACGGCGGCCCGCCGTCCGTCGTCGGCAAGTTCGCCTCCGACGACGAGGCGAGCCGCGAGTTCGGGCGGCAGTCGGGCTACTACCGCAACGAGATCCGCTTCTACCAGGACCTCGCGCCGACGCTGTCGATCGTCATCCCGTCGCCGTTGCACGCGGCGCTCGCCGAGAACCAGACGGACTTCGTCCTGCTCATGGAGGACCTCACCCCGGCGCGTGTCGTCGACCAGCTCGAGGGCTGCACGCCCGACGAGGCCGCGCTCGTGATGGAGCAGGCGGCCGCGCTCCACGCCGGCTCCTGGCGGCGGCCGGAGCTCGCGGGGACCGACTGGCTCCAGGGCACGGGCGCGTCGTTCTCGCACGTCACCGACAACTTCCCCCAGACGCTCGCGGACTTCCCGACGATCGCGGGGGACCTCGTGCCCGACGCCGACCTCGCGGAGGCCGCGAAGCTCGGCGATCACCTCGACGCCTGGAAGCGCGCCTTCACCGAGCCCCAGTGCCTGTGGCACAGCGACCTGCGCGCGGACAACCTGCTCTTCGACCCGAAGGGCGGGACGATGCCCATCGCCGTCCTCGACTGGCAGGGCGTCGGGTACGGCCGCGGGACGATCGACGTCGCCTACTTCCTCGGCACGAGCCTCACGACCGAGGACCGCCGCGCCCACGAGCGTGCCCTCGTCGCCCACTACCGCGAGGCCCTGACCGCGGCGGGCGTCGAGCAGTACGACTGCGAGACCTGCTGGGAGGACTACCGGCTGCTCGCGATCCACGGCCTCCAGGTCGGCATCTTCGGGCTCGGCGCCGTGAAGCGCAGCGAGCGCGGCGACGAGCTCTGGCGGACGTGGATCGAGCGCACCGCGACCCAGACCCGGGACCTCGACAGCTTCGCGGCCCTCGCGGCGACGTAGCGGGACGCCGGGCGCGGCCGCGCCGCCGGGTCGCGCGCCCGGGGCCGGCCGCGCGTAGGGTGGGCGGGAGATGACCGATGAGTTCCCGCCCCCCGCGGCGTCACAGCGGCCATGACCCCGACCACGTGTCACATGTCCATCTCGCTGGACGGCTTCGTCGCCGGCCCCGGCCAGGATCGCGAGAACCCGCTCGGCGTCGGCGGCCGCGACGTCCACCTGTGGCACCTCGGCGAGATCACCGACCCGGCGGACGTCACGGCCCGCGACTGGCTCATGCGCCCCCGCGGCGCGTACGTCATGGGCCGCAACATGTTCGGCCCGGTCCGCGGCGCGTGGGACGAGGACTGGCGCGGCTGGTGGGGCGACGAGCCCCCGTACCACGCGCCGGTCTACGTCCTCACCCACCACGCCCGCGACCCGATCGAGCTCGAGGGCGGCACGAGCTTCCACTTCGTCACCGACGGCTTCTACGCCGCCTTCGCGCAGGCCACCGCCGCCGCGGACGGCCGCGGCGTCGACATCGCCGGCGGCGCCTCGACCGTGCGTCAGGCGCTGGCCGCGGGCGTCGTCGACGAGCTCGTCCTCGACATCGCCCCGGTGCTGCTCGGAGCGGGCGAGCGCCTCTTCGACGACGTGGGCGACCTGCGGCTCACGCCGGTCGAGACCCTGCACTCGCAGCACGCGACGCACATCCGGTACCGCATCGAGCACTGAGCGCGACGCGGTACCGGGGGGCGTCGGCGGGCCTCAGGGCTTGAGGATGACCTTGAAGGCGCCGTCCTGCTTCTTCTGGAACGTCTCGTAGGCCTGCGGCGCGTCGGCGAGCGGGACGTGGTGCGTGGCGAAGTCGTCGACGCCGAGCGGATCGTCGTCGCCGGTGAGGAGCGGCATGAGCGTGTCGGTCCAGCGGCGGACGTTCGCCTGCCCCATGCGGATGGTGAGCTGCTTGTCGAACATCTGCAGCAGCGGCATCGGGCTCGCCGCGCCGCCGTAGACGCCGGAGATCGACACCGTCCCGCCACGCTGCACGAGCTCCATCGCCATGTGCAGCGCGGTGAGCCGGTCGATGCCCGCGGTCTCCATCACCTTCTGCGCGATCGCGTCGGGGAGCATCCCCGCCATGAGGTGGGCGAAGCGGCCGATCGGCGCGCCGTGGGCCTCCATGCCGACGGCGTCGAGCACCGCGATCGGGCCGCGCCCGTCGGTGAGCCCGCGCACCGCCTCGGGAAGATCGTCGATCTCCTCGAGGTTCAGGGCCGTCACGCCGTGGGCCGCGGCCCGCGCGAGCCGGTCGGGGACGAGGTCGATGCCGATGACCTGGCCGGCGCCGCGATGCTGCGCGACCCGGGCGGCCATCTCGCCGATCGGCCCGAGACCGAGGATCGCGATCGTCCCGCCCTCCGGGACGTCCGCGTACTCCACGCCCTGCCACGCCGTCGGGAGCACGTCCGAGAGATAGAGGAAGCGGTCGTCCGCCGGCCCGTCCGGCACCTTCATCGCGCCGTAGTCCGCGTGCGGCACGCGGAGGTACTCGGCCTGCCCGCCCGCCACCTGGCCGTAGAGCTTCGTGTAGCCGAGGAACGCGGCGCCGGTGCCGTACTCGTGGACCTGGGTCGTCTCGCACTGCGACTGCAGGTCGTTGCCGCACATGTGGCAGTGCCCGCACGAGATGTTGAACGGGATCACCACGCGGTCGCCGGGCTTGAGGTTCGTGACCTCGGCGCCGACGGCCTCGACGACGCCCATGGGCTCGTGGCCGAGGATGTCCCCCGCGTCGAGGAACGGGCCGAGGACCTCGTAGAGGTGCAGGTCCGACCCGCAGATCCCGGACGAGGTCACCCGGATGATCGCATCCGTGGGGTGCTCGATCGTCGGATCGGGGACGTTGTCGACGCGAACGTCGTGGTTGCCGTGCCAGGTGACTGCCTTCATACGCAAGACCGCTTTCGGGTGGGGTTTCCGCGCGGCTACCCGGGCAGCCCGACGTGAACCGCACGGTCGTATCGCGCCGCGCCGGGGGGGGCGAGCGCGCCCGGTCTGCGTCAGCGGCGACGGGCCGGGCAGGCGGGCGGCATGCCCACCACCAGCACCGCCCCGCGCCTGGCCGGGAAGCGGATCCTGCTCACCGGCGCGAGCTCCGGCGTCGGCCTGAGCGCCGTCGGGCTCTTCGCCGCCGAAGGGGCCCGCCTCGTGCTCGTCGCCCGTCGTGACGACGCGCTGCGGGCGTCCGTCCGCCGACAGGGCATCGACGCGGAGGTCATCCCCGCCGACCTCGCCGACCGCGAGCAGGCGCAGGCCGCGGTCGCGCGGGCGGTCGAGGTTCTCGGGGGCCTCGACGTCGTCGTCTCGAACGCCGGGGTCGCCGTCTTCGGCCACACGCTCGAGGTCCATCCCGACGACTTCGACCGCACGGTCGCGGTGACCTTCACCGGCGCCGTCGACGTCATCCGCGCCGCCCTACCCCACCTCCGGGAGAGCCGCGGCAGCATCGTGGCCACCGGCTCGCTGATGACCCGGGTGCCGCTGCCGACCTGGGGCTCGTACGCCGCCGCCAAGCACGCGCTGCGCGGCTTCCTGAACACGCTCGCGATCGAGGAGCGCGAGCAGCGCAGCGGCGTGACCGTCTCCATGGTCCACCCGGGCCCGATCGACACGCCCCTGTTCGCGCAGGCGTCGAGCGCGACCGGCGACAAGCCGCGCGTCCCGCCGGACGCGTACGCCGCCGACGTCGTCGCCCGCGCGCTCGTGGAGACCGCCGTCAGGCCGCGGCGCGAGACCGTGCTCGGCGGCGAGACCGTGGCCCTGGACGTCCTCTACGCGCACGCCCGGCCGCTCGCCGACGCGATCCTGCTCATGGTCGACCGCTGGTATCGCAGCGGTGAGGAGCAGGCATCGATCCCCGGGTCGCTGTGGTCGACCGACGCCCCGCCGGCGATCAGCGGCAGGATCCCCGCACGGCAGAGCCTGCTCGCGCCGCTGCAGCTCGGTGGCCGCCTCCGGCCCGACCCGCGCACGCCGCTGCGGCTCGCGGCGAACCTCGCGCGGGCCGGGGTCCGCGCGCTGCAGCTCGTGCCGGCGCTCCGCCGTCCCGCGCCCGAGCGCCGGCCGCCGGTGACCGCGCTGCGCGACCGGGCGCCGCGCCAGGGGCAGGACCCGGTGAACGTGCCGACCTGAGCGGGCGGCCCAGCGGTTGCCGCCGGCGGATTCGGGTACACGCTCCCCCTATGTTCCGCCAAGGCCCCCTGTCCGTCACCGCGCACTCCGTCGCCGAGCCGTTCCTCGTCGCGCTGCTCATCGCCGCCCCGTTCCTCTTCGGCTTCTCAAGCCAGGCGGCGCCGACCGCGGTGAGCCTCGTCGCCGGCGTCGCCATCCTCGTCGTCTCGATGAGCACGTGCTGGCGGCTCTCGCTCGTGAAGGTCGTCCCGCTCGTCGCCCACGCGATGCTCGACCTCGGCCTCGGCGCGCTGCTCGTCGCCTCCCCGTTCCTCTTCGGCTTCAAGGACGACAGCACCGCCGCGACCGTGTTCTTCATCCTGTTCGGTCTCGCCGAGATCCTCGCGACGCTCGCCACCCGCTGGACCGGCGCGGGCGCCCCCGACGGCGGGCCGCTGCGCCCGGCGCGACCGGGGGCCTGACCGTGCCGCCGTGCGCGGGGGGCCGCACCCGATGACGGCCGAGGCCCTGACGGTCGCGGTCACCGGTCCCACCGGCACGTTCGGGGCGGGACTGCTCCCGCTGCTCGAGGAGGACGAGCGCGTCGGCCGCGTCGTCGGCATCGCCCGGCGCCCGCTCGATCCCGCCGCGCGGCGCTGGTCGAAGCTCGACTACCGGCAGGGCGACGTGCGCGACCTCGATGCCCTGACGCGCGCGTTCGCAGGTGCCGACGTCGTCGTGCACCTCGCGTTCATGATCACGGGGGCCGCGGATCGCCGCACCACCCGCTCGATCAACGTGGACGGGACGCTGAACGCCTTCCGGGCCGCCGCCGACGCCGGCGTGTCGCGGTTCGTCTACGCCTCGAGCGTCGCGGCCTACGGCTTCCACGCGGACAACCCGGTGCCGATGGACGAGACCTGGCCGGTGCGCCCGGCCGCGCACCTGTTCTACGCCCAGGAGAAGGCGGAGCTCGAGACCCGCCTGCAGCAAGAGAGCGAGCGGCACCCGTCGGTGGACGTCTACCTCCTGCGGCCGCCCGTGGTCCTCGGGCCGAACGCGGCCGGCGCGAAGCTCCCGCCCGCCCTGGCGGCCCTCGGAGGACGGCTGATGCGCCTCGCCTCCCACGTCCCCGGCGGCGGCCTGCCGCTCCCCGTGCCCGCGCTGGAGCTGCAGGTCATCCACGAGGCCGACGTCGGCAGTGCGCTCATGCGGTGCATCACGGCCGCCGGCCCGCCGGGCGCCTACAACATCGCCGCCGACGAGACGATCACCGCCGCCGACGTCGCCGGCCACCTCGGCGTGCGCCCGGTGCGCGCGCCGACGGGCCTCATGGCCCTCGCCGGGCGCGGGATCGCCGCCGTGCCGCTCCCCGCGTTCCTGCCGTCCGTGACCGAGTGGGCCGAGGTGCTCAGCCATCCGTCGGTGATGGACACGGGGAAGGCCAGGCGCGAGCTCGGCTGGCGGCCGCGGTACAGCGCGGACGAGGCGCTCGCGGCGACCTTCGGGGCCCGCGCCGCGCCCGACTGACCGCTCCGGCCGGCCCCGCCCCGTCGGCGATCGGCGGTCAGCGATCCGCGCCCTCGGCGGCGTCGCGGGTCGCGGTCGGCCCGCCGTGCCAGTCCACGCACAGCACGGTGGCGTCGTCCCTGAGGTCGCCGCCGCACGCCGTGACGACGTGCTGCACGAGCTGCTGGACCGCCTCGCGCGGGTGCAGGTGGCGGCTGCCGGCGAGGATCGACGCCGCGTCGATCGACGCCGCGTTGCGTTCGAGCATGCCGTCGGTGAGGAAGACGAGCCGGTCCCCGGGCTCCAGACGCAGCTCCTGCACGACGTGCGCGCGCGCCGACGGCACGCCGAACGGCGGGTCGACGCTCAGCGGGACCGCGGTCGGCACGCCCCCGCGGATGAGGATCGGGGCGGGGTGACCCGCGTTGACGATGGCCAGAACGCCGGAGGCCAGGTCGACCCGGGCGACCTGCCCGGTGACGAAGGCCCCGTCGGCCGCGTACGCCGTCAGGGCCGCGTGGGCCCGGCGCGTCTGCTCCCCCAGGTCCACGCCGCGCCGGCGGGCGTTCCGCAGCGCTCCCACGAGCACCGTCGCCAGGAGCGCCGCGTTCAGCGTGTGCCCCATCGCGTCGGTCATCGACAGGTGCAGCGTGTCGCGCTCCACGCTGAAGTCGAAGGTGTCGCCCCCGACGTCCCCCGCCGGCTCGAGCCATCCGGCGAGCGTGAACTGGCCCCCCTCGCACGTGTACGCGCCGGGCAGCAGCCGGTGCTGGATCTCCGCCTCGAGCGACAGCGGCACCGAGCGCTGCCCCCACTCGAAGAGGTCCGTGAAGCGGCGGTTGGCGATGATCACGTAGGCCAGGGCGTGCGCGGCGGTGGCGACGCCCGCCAGCTCCTCCGCCCGCGGCACCCCGTCGACCGTCACCTCCAGCACGCCGACCGCCTCGCCGCGACTCGTCACCGGCGCGTAGAGACGGCTGACCCCGCGGTCGCGGACGACCTGCACCTCCTGCGCCAGCAGCGCGCTCCCGTGCGGGGTCCCCACGAGCGACACCGCGTCGCTGCGCTCGCGCCCCGCCCGGCCGGCGGCGTCGCGGCCGAGGTGGCTGAGCCGGATCAGCGACCGCCCGCTGTAGTCCGCGATGAGGAAGCTCACCTCGCGCGCACCCATCGTCTCCGCGAGCACCCGGCCGACGACCTCGGCGGCCGCCACCGGCGGCGCCGTCTCGACCGCATCGAGCAGAGCCCCGAGGTCGAGCGGCAGAGCAGGCGGCGGCGTCATCCACCCATCCTGACGTGCGGGGCGAGCGGCGCGCCGGCCGCGGCCACCCCCGGCCCCGCGCCTACCATGCGCGGATGCCCGCGCCTCGCGCACCCGGCCGGACCCGCACGCAGATCCTCGACGCCGCGATCGCGCTGGTCGCCGAGCGCGGTCACGCGGGGGTGACGATGCAGGGCGTCGCCGATGCCGCCGGCGTCGACAAGGCGCTGCTGCACTACTACTTCACCAACAAGGCGGGGCTGCTGGCCGCAACGGTCGATCAGCTCGGGCAGCGTCTGCTGACGGGCGTCGAGGCCGCGGTCGCCGGGCTCGACGATCCGTCGCTGGTCGTCGAGATCGGGTACGGCGCGCTCTGGGATCACGCGGTCGACGAGCCGGCGCTCCACGCCGCGTGGCTGAGCCTGTACGCCGCGTCGATCACGACCCCGGAGCTCGCGGAGGCGGTCGCCGCCGTGCGCGCCCGCTACCGGGCCATGGTCGCCACCCGTCTGGACGCGATGCTCGCGGCCGGGTGGCAGACGGTGCTCTCCCACGGCGCGACCGTGACGATGGTGGTGGCGACCATCGACGGGTTCACGCTCGCGCTGCTCGACGGCGGCAGGACGGCCGAGCTCGACGAGGCCATCGCGGCCATGCAGCGGATGATCGCCGCGCTCATCGTCAGACCGGCGCCGTAGCGCTCCGCTTGACATGGTGTCGAGCCTTCTTCACCATTTGGTGAATGAGGGCGGAGCGATAAGACGGGTCACCGGCTGGGCGCTGCGACGCCCCCGGCTCACGCTCGCCGTGTGGCTGCTCGTGACGGTGGCGCTGGCGGTCAACGGGACCCGGCTGGAGGGGCACATCGCGCCGACGTCGATCGAGGTCCCCGGCACGGCCTCCCAGCGCGCGCAGGACCTGGCCGATCGCGAGATCGGTTCCCGCGGCCAGGCCCCGATCCTGCTCCAGGGTCCGCAGGGAGCGGTCGAGGCGCAGGCCCGCGGCCTGGCGGCGGCGCTCCGGGGCGACCGGCGCAACACCGTGCTCACGTCCCTCGATCCGGGCGCGCCGCCGCAGCTGCGGCCGGCCGGCGGCGGGGCGGTCCTGCTCGTCGAGCGCCCGACCGACGAGTCGTTCGGCCCCGAGGTCGGCGACGCCGTGCGCCGCGTCGTCCGGGCCGAGGTCCACCCGCCCGTACGGGCGTCCGTCAGCGGGTTCTCGGTCATCGGCGGCGCGATCTCCGAGCGGTCGGTGTCCGACGCCCACTCGGCCGAGATCATCGCCGTGCCGATCCTGCTCGTGGTGCTGCTGCTCGTCTTCCGCTCGCCGCTGGCGGCGGGCATCCCGGCGCTGCTGGGCGGGGCGACCGTCGCCAGCGCGCTCGGCGTCGCCGACATCGTCGCGCAGCTCCGCGACGTCACCGACGTCGCGACGCCGCTGGCGTCGATGATGGGCCTCGCCCTCGGCGTGGACTACTCGCTGCTCATGGTGTCCCGCTTTCGCGAGGCCCGCAGACGCGGCCGGGACGTCGACGCCGCCGCCGCGCTCGCGGCGCGGACCTCCGGGCGCACCGTGGTCATCGCCGGGGCGACGATCCTCGCCACCATGGCCGTCGCGGTGGTGCTGGCCCCCGGCACGTTCCTGCAGTCCGCCGCGATCGGGGCGGCAGCGGCGGCGCTCGTGGCGATGGCGGCCGCCCTGACCGCGGTCCCGGCGACCCTCGTGCTCATCGGGCGGCATCTGGACCGCTGGCGGATCGGACCGGCAGCCCGCTCCGACGAGGCGGGATGGGGGCGCCTCGCCGGCCTCGTCCTGCGGCGCCCGGCGCTCGCCGCGCTTCCCGCGATCGCCGTGCTCGGCGCCCTGGCCGTGCCCGGCGTCGGGCTCGACGTGGGCCCGCCCGACGTGCGGGTCCTTCCCGCCGGCGCCCCGGCGCGCACCGCGACCGAACGTGTCGTCCGCGCCCTGGGACAGGGCTGGACCGCCCCGCTCCAGGCGTACGCCGTCGACCGCTCGGGCCGGCTGCGGACGCCCGCGGGGCAGACCGCGCTGTCCCGCCTGCGCGCCGCGCTCATCGCCGACCGCGACGCCGCCCTCGTCCTCGGACCGCGGATCGTCAGGCGGACCGCCGTGCTCACCGTCGTGCCGCGCAGCGGCCCGAACGATCCCGCCACCGCCCGGCTCTACGACCGCACCCGTGCCCGGATGCGGACGTTCGCCGCCGCGACCGGGAGCCGGACGGCGGTCGGCGGCGTCGCGGCGCAGCTCACCGACTACCGGCGCGCCTTCCAGGCGCGACTGCCGGTCCTCGTGCTCGCCCTCAGCGCCGTCGCGCTCATCGCCCTGGTCCTCGTGCTACGGGCGCTGCTGCTCCCGCTGATCGCCGTGCTGCTCAACGCCGCGGTCGTCGCCGCCTCGTTCGGCGTGCTCGCCCTGCTGTCCACCGGAAAGAGCCCGCTGCTCGGCGGCGCCGGATTCGCCGACGCCCTCTCGCTCCTGGCCCTCGTCGCGCTGGTGTTCGGCCTCAGCCTGGACTACCAGGTCTTCATCCTCACGCGCCTGCGCGAGGGCTGGGACAGCTCCGGCCGCGTCGACGTCGCCGTCCGCAGCGCGATCGTCCGCACGGGCCCGGTCGTCATGGGCGCCGCCGCGATCATGTCCGGCGTCTTCCTCGCGTTCATGACCGCCCCCCTGCAGACCATCCGGCAGACGGGCACCGGGCTCGTCGCGACGGTCCTGCTCGCGGCCTCCGCCGTCTGCCTCCTGGCCATTCCCGCCGCCCTCAGGATCGCCGGCCCCGCGGCCTTCTGGCTCCCCGACTGGCTCGACCGGATCCTTCCCCGCATCGACCTCGAAGGCGACCAGGACGACGCCGCCGGTGCCCCGGCCGCCCGGCCGGCGCACCCCTCGGCGACGCCGGGCCGGCCGCCGGTCATGACGTCCCCGCCCGAACTCGCGCTCGGTCTGCACCTCGACGGGCAGGTGCTCCGCGGCGCCCTCACGATCGAGGGCCCGCTCGTCGGCGACGGCGGCGTCGCCCGGACCGCCGTCCTCGCCTGCGCGACCGACGAGCTGATCGGCGCCTTCGCCGCCCTGCCCGGGACGCGCGCGTTCACCCGCACCGTCATCACCCACCACACCGCGCCGGCCCGCGCCGAGCGGACCCTCCAGCTCGCGGCCTGGTGCGAGAGCGACGACGGCGTGAGGCTCTCCGTCCGCGCCACCGTGCACGACGGCGCGCTCCCGGTCGCCGAGACCCACGCGACGCTCTTCCGCGTCGCCGTCCCGGCGTCCCGGATCGGCGCGGCCGGCTGACGCCGGCCCGGGCTCACGGGGCCAGCAGGCGGCTCCAGAGCTGGACCATCGCCTCGACCAGCTGCGGGCGCTCGGCGAGGCTGCCGGCGATCCCGGTCAGCGCCACGTAGTGGATCCGCTCGGTCGACCAGATCAGCGTCTCCGCGAGCGCGCCCGCGTCGCCCGCCCCCACCGCGTGCCCGGCGGCCCGGTCGCGCTCGATCCGCGCGCGGGTGTCGGCGATGAGCTTGTTCATCGCCCGGCCCCAGACCGCGCCGACCTCCGGATCCAGCCGCCAGGTCTCGACGACGGCGGAGATGATCGCCCGGTGCTCGGACCACAGCGCGACGCTCGCGCTGAAGTTCTGGCGCAGCTCGGCCTCCTCGACCGGACCGTGGCCGTCGAACCAGTCGCGCCAGATCTCGACGAGCTCCGAGCACGCGGTCTCGGCGAGGGCGGCGAGCACCGCGGACTTCCCCGCGAAGTAGAAGTACACGATGCCCCGCGACGTGCCCGCCGCCTCGGCGATATCGGTCACCGACAGCTCGTGCAGCTGCCGTTCGGCGAGCAGCCGCTCGGTGGCCGCCATGATCGCCCCGCGCGCCTCGCCGTCGGGGATCCGGGCCCGGCGCGGTGCGCGGGAGGCTGGGCGTGCCTTGCTCATTCCCGAGTGACCTTACCGCGACGCGACGTGGATCTCGACGGGTGCTTGAACACGTGTCCAAACGGATGTACAGTGGCCGGACCCGTTCACAAGGAGCCACGATGCGCCCTCCTCATCCACGAGCTCGCCTGAAGCCCGTCCCGCTGTCCGCCGACGAGGCGGGGGCCGAGGCCCGCGCCGAAGCCACGTTCCTGGCGCTGGCGCTGCGCGGGGCGCTGGACGGAGAGCCCACGCCCCCGTACCCCCCGCGCGGCCGGAGCGGCGAGACCGTCGCGGAGTTCCTCCGCCGCGTCACCACGTCGGCGGCGAACTGACGGCCGGCCAGGGTCGCCGCCGGGTCAGCGGTCGGGGCGCGGCGGGGCCGGGCCGGCCGTCGTGAGGAAGGTGGCCGCCATGTCCTTTTCGCCGTGCGTCTGCGCCCCGGCGTCGAGCCGGGCGCGCACGGCCTGCAGCACGGGCATCTCGATGTCGCCCTGACGCGCCGCGTCCACGACGAGACCGGCGTCCTTCGCGGCGAGCGCGAGCGCGAAGGCGGGCGGGAAGTCCCGCTCGAGCATCGCCTTGCCCTTGGTCTGCAGGTACGGCATGTCGAGCGGTCCGCCCGCGAAGGCGTCGAGCACCATCGCGCCGTCGAGGCCGAGCCCCTCCGCGAGGGTGAGGGTCTCGGCCGCACCGGCCACGACGGCGAGCAGCCAGCTGTTGCAGGCGAGTTTCAGCCGGCTGCCCGCCCCGGCCTCACCGGCCCACAGCGTCCGCGCGCCGACGAGGTCGAACACCGCCTGCGCCCGCTCGTGCGCGGAGTCCGGCCCGGAGGCGAGGACGAGGAGGGCCCCGTTCTCCGCGGGCTGCTTGGTGCCGAGCACCGGGGCGTCCACGAGGACGACCCCCTGTTCCTCCGCGAGCTGCTCGCAGCGCGCGGTCCCGTCGAGGCCGATCGTGCTCATCTGCAGCCACAGGTCGGCCTGGCCGAGCGCGGTGCCGTCGACCGCCTCGAGCACGGCGTCGGCGTCACGCAGCATCGTCAGGACGATCGTCGCGCCGCGCACCGCCTCCTCCGCGGTGCCGACGACCTCCACCCCGTCCGCGGCCAGCGGGTCCGCCTTCTCCTGCGTCCGGTTCCACGCCCGCACGCGCATGCCCCCGCGGGCCAGGTTGCGCGCCATCGGAAGGCCCATCGTCCCGCCGGCGCCGAGGACGGCGATCGTCTCGTCGGTCTGCATCTCGCTCTCCAGTCTGGTCGGTCGCGTGGTGGCTACCCGAGCCGGCGCAGCGGCAACCGCGGAGCCCGGACCGTGCTGCCGGCCGAGGTGCCGACCGCCTCATGCCGCCACCGGGATCAGGCCGTGGCGTCGCCGTACGGCCGCGGCCCATCGACGGTCTGCTCGACGAGCAGGTCGTCGATCACCGCGTTGAGCCCGATCCAGCCGGTGAACTGCCTCGCGGGGGCGTTGTCGGTGGACACCTGCCCGGTGAGCGTCTCGCCGCGGCGCGCGACGACGAGGTGCATGTGCACGGCCAGGGCCCTCACCGGGTCGGGCTCGGTCATGGTCGTGACGCTACGGGGAGCACCCGGCCGCCGACCATTGGGGGACCCCCTAACGTGCGGCGGCGCGCGTCACCGGCCGGACGACGGGCGCCGGCGCTCGACCCCGAGCGCCGCCCCCAACTCGCCCCGAGCCCGGATCCCGAGCTTGCGGTACGCGCTCGACAGGTGCACCTCGATGGTCTTCGGGCTGAGGAACAGCTGCTGGGCGATGTCCTGGTTGCGGCGTCCGGCGGCCGCGAGCTCGGCGACCCGCCGCTCGCTCGGCGTCAGCGCGTCCGGGCCGCTCCCCGAGACGGCGCGCGGGCGCCCGCCGGCGGCGGCGAGCTCGTCCCGGGCCGCGCGGGCGATCGGCGCAGCGCCGCACCGGAGGGCCAGGTCGTGCGCATCGCGCAGGTGCGCCCGGGCCTCACGCGGTTGCCCGCGGCGGCGCACGGCGCCGCCGAGCGCGAGCAGCGCCCGCGCGTGCTCGAGCCGGGCCAAGGGGCCGCCGCTCAGCGCGACCGCCTCCTCGAAGTCCTCCACGCGGCCGGTCAGCTCCCCCGTCAGGGTCAGGGCGCGGGCGATCGGTCCCGGGGTGCCCCAGCTGCGCGCCAGCTCGAGCTCCTCGGTGGCGGTCGCCATCGCCTCCTCGCCGCGCCCGAGGCCGGCCAGCGCCGCGGCGCGGATCGAGCGCCACGGGTACCAGGCCGGGTTGCGCACGGTCTCCAGGCGGGCGCGCACGCCCTCGAAGCCGTCCAGCGCCTCGGCGTGACGCCCCTCGAGGACGAGCAGACGCAGCTCGCGGCAGCGCACGTGCAGCTCGCCCTCGGTGGTCGGGCGGTGCCGGCCGGGCACCGCGTCGATGAGCTCGTGCGCCCCGGCCAGGTCACCGCGCTCGATCAGGATCTCGGCGAGGAGTCCCAGCGACGCCGGTGACGCCGTCTCGGTGCCCGGCCCCCACCGTCGCGGCCCCTCGATCGCCATCCGCATCGCCGCCTCCGCGCCGGGCAGCTCACCGCGGCGCAGATGCAGCATGGCCTGCCAGATCGCGCCGGCGATGACCGCGTGCACCCTGCCGACCTGCTCGGCCTCGGTCTGCCAGGCGTCCCAGAAGTGCTGCGCCCGCTCGTCATCGGCCAGGAGCAGGACGGTCGAGCCGATCATCGCGGTCAGCAGCCCGTTCTGCGTGAAGACCGGTCCGGATCCGGCCGGCGCGTCCAGCAGGAGCGCGCTCGCCGCCTGCGCGACGCACGTCTCGGCCGGCGCTCCGGCGAGGGCGAGCTCCCAGGCCTGCACCGCCATGAGCATGCGCCCGCGCGCACCGGCCGGGACCGGCGTAGGCGCCGGCGCCGGATCGGCGTCGGTGAAGCGACCCGCCCAGCGCTCCACCGCCACCAGCGCGGCGGCCGTGTCGCTCAGACCGGGGGGCAACTCCTCGCGCGTCCGCCGTGCGGCGGCGATCGCGTCGGCCGGCCGATCGAAGACGAGCAGGCGCGTGATGAGCTCCCCGACCCAGGCGCGGCGCGCCTCGTCCGCGAGCGAGCGCCGGGCTGCCTCGAGGTGGCCGACCGCCGCGGCGGGGTCGAGCGCCCCCTCGGCCAGGCCGACCTGGAGCTGGAGCTCGGGGTCGGCGTCACCGGGCCGTTCGGCGAGGGCCCGGCGCAGGAAGGTCAGGGCCGTCTCGACGGCGCCGCGGGCCGCCGCGTCCGCCGCCGCGGACCGCAGGACGGTCACGATCCAGCGCTCGCCCCGCGGCGCAGCAAGCAGCAGGTGGGCGCCCACGACGTCCGCGTCGGCGGCCCGCGCGTGCAGCAGCTCGGCCGCGCGCGCGTGGCGCCGGTCGCGCGCGTCGGGCGTCAGCTCCGCGTAGACCGCGTCGCGGACGACCGGGTGGACGAAGCCGAGCGGCGGCTCGGCGTCGAGGATCTCGGCCTCGATGAGCGCGGCGACCGCCGGGGACACCGCGCCGTCCTCGACCTCGGCGAGCTCAGCGATGAGCGGGCTCGCCGCGCCCTCCCCCAGGATCGCGACCGCCTGCGCCACGGCGATGGTCTGCGCGCCGAGGCGGCGCAGCCGGACGAGCGCGATCCGCGCGACGGCCGAGGGCCCGACCTGGTCGACCATCTCGACGTTCGCGTCGTCGGGCGCGATGCCCTCCGCGCGCAGCGCCCGCAGCAGCTCGACGAGCAACAGCGGGTTGCCGGAGGTCGCCCGCCAGCAGGCCTCCGCGAAGTGCGCCGCCGGTCGTACGCCCAGCAGCTCCTGGGCGATCAGGCCGGCGGCACGGGCGGACAACGGCGCGGGTCGCAGCCGCGACGTCGCCGGTGCCGTCGTGATGTCGGCGAGCAGATCGCTCTCGTCCGGCCGGCCGCCGAGCACCACGAGGACGGGCACGCCCTCGATCCGGCGGACGAGGTACTGCAGGTAGTGCAGCGACGGACGGTCGACCCAGTGCAGGTCGTCGACGACGAGCGCCAGCGGACCTTCCGTCGCGGCGTTGACGGTCAGCCAGTACAGACCGCCGAGCGTCGTGAAGGCGTCCGGATCGACCGCGGCATCCGGCCGGAAGACGCTCGTGGCCGGCGCCGCCGGACCCCGCATCCACCCCACGGGCTCGGGGCCGAGCAGCGCGGACTCGAACAGCTGACGCACGACGCCGTAGGGATGCTCGCGCTCGATCTCCCCGCCCCGGGCCGGCAGCACCCGCAGCCCCGCGGCGTCGAGCAGCCGGCGGGCCTCGGCGAGCAGACGGGTCTTCCCCACGCCCGGAGTGCCCTCGACGAGCACGACCCGCCCCTCGCCGGCGGCCGTCGCCGCGATCGCGTCGCCGAGCGCGGAGAGCTCCGCCTGCCGGTCGAGCAGCGGCAACGCCGTGCGCTGCGCCCCGGTCGCAGCTAGCGTGCGAGCCGCCTCCATCGCCCCGCGCACCCTATGTGAGCGCGCGTGGGCATCTTGCGCCGAATGCACCCCGACGTCATCGCAAAGACCAATCCCGACCGGCTCGCCCTGATCACCGACGACGGCCGGACGCGGACGTACGCACAGCTGACCGCTGCCGCGTGGCGCATCGCGCGGCTCTTCCGCAGCCTCGGCCTGCAGCCGGGCGACCACGTCGCGCTGTCGCGAAGTCCGCCAGCGGGCGGGCGCTGTAGAGGATCTCGATCTGCGTGATCGCGTAGAGGCACAGCTCGCCGTAGTCCAGCAGGCCGGGGCTCCACGCACCCACGCGGACTTGTCCAGCAGGATCAGCGCCGCGCCCCGTCGCCCAGAGGCTCGTCGACATCGACGAGCCGGGCCGCGCGCTCGAGCCCCGCGCGCTGACGCTCCTGAGGTGCTTCAGACCGGCGAGCTCGTCTCGGAGCGCCCGGCCACCGGCCTCGGTCAACCGCAACAGCAACGTCGGCGATCGGTCACCTCCGGCCACGCCCGCCGCGAGATCGAGCAGCTCAGCGGTCTGCCCCGTGTCCGTCACGGTGTATCGCGGGTAGGTCGTCGGCACCCGATCAGTGCAACACCGAGATAGGCAAGGTGCGACACCAAGCGGCGCCGTCTCGAGAACCGTTGTGCGCCGCACCCCGTTTCGGCCCGCCCGGGGGCGCACCGGCGACGCTCACCGCCGGTCTTACCGTGGCAAATGGCCGGCGTCAGGGTGGTGACATCCGGGGATGCTCTCGGGAAAGACATGCGCGAAAACATCGCCAAATCCCACCGAGCCGCGATACGTCGCCGAACTATGGCAGCTCCCGAAACTCGGCGCAGAACGACCAAACGCCCGCAAAGTGGGCCCTTTAGCGGAGAGACAGGGATTCGAACCCTGGGTACGGCTTACACCGCACAACGGTTTTCGAGACCGCCCCGTTCAACCACTCCGGCATCTCTCCGTGGCCAGCACGCTGGCGAAGCGGGAAGGGTACCGAGTCGGGCGTCCCGGCGCGTGGGAGCGGGCACGCGCCAGCCGGGATCGTCATCCTTGGGCGCGCATGGCTGACCCCCGCGAGCGGCTGACGGCACACCTGCTCGACCTCGGCATCATCGAGGCCGGGGACGTCTCCTCGATCGACACGCTCGTGGCGCTCGCGCGGGACTCGAGCGGCGTGCATCTCGAGGAGCACGACATGCTCGGGATGGCGCAGGCGCTGGGGCGGGCCGCGGACCGGGTCGGGGCGGCGGGCGCCGACATCGCCGTACGGCGGCTTGACCACCTGCCCACCGACGAACGGCCCGCGGCCGCGGAGGCGTGGATCACGGCCGTCATGCCCGTCGTCGTCGCGACGTTCACGCTCCTGTGCGAGCGGCGGGCGCGGCAGATCTCGCGCCGGCGCCTCGGGGCCGCGGCGGAGGGACGCCACGCCGAGCCGCCGGTCGCGGTCGCGTTCGTCGACCTGCGGGGGTCGACCGCGTTCATGCTGGACCGCTCGCCGCAGGAGATCGCGGAACTGACCGACGTGCTCTACGCGGTCGGCCAGGAGGCCGCCACGCACCACGACGTCGCCGCCGGCAAGTTCCTCGGCGACGGGGTGCTGCTCGTCTCGGCGGACACGGCGCGCCTGCTCGCCGCGGCCCGGGAGGCCGTCGCGTCCCTCGCACAGCGGACCGAGCTACGGGCGGGCGCCGGCGTCGCCTGGGGCCAGGTCATCCGCCGCGCGGGCGACTGGCACGGGCCGCCGGTGAACCTCGCCGCGCGCCTCGCGGAGGTCGCGGCGGCGGACGAGATCCTCGTCGACTTCACGGCGATGGATCGGCACGACGACGCCTCGGCGACCTGGCGGGACATCGTGCCGCGCGGGGTGCCGGAGCCGCGGCGCGTCGCGGTCTTCACCTCGCGCTGACACGACGGGGCGACATCCGGCACAATGACGCCGTCCGTGCGGTCTGCCACGATCGCCGTGACATCTGACGGGGGTCAAGGTCATGTGGGGGAAACGCAAGAGCCGGTCGGCCGTGCGACGCGTGGGTGTGGTGCTCACGTGCCTCGCCGTGGTCGTCCTCGGCGCGACCGCGCGAGTGGCATCCGCCGACCCCGGCGACCAGGTCGTCACCCTGCGCAGCACCTTCGAGAAGCAGCACGCGACGGCCTCGTTCACGGTCCCGGCCAACTGGGCCATCCGGGCCCGGTCCTCGTCCGCCACGCTCACGGCGCCCTCGAGCCGCGGGGGCTGCAGCCACGTCATCACCGCCGACCTCAACGCGCTCTACGTCGCCCCGACGACCACCTCCATGGCCTGGGTCCGCTCGCGCCTCAGCGACAAGGGCCGGCTCGTGGCCGCCTTCCCGGGCCTGCTGAGCTGGGGCGCGGCGAGCGTACCGGGCTCGCGCACGGCCGACGGCGTCGCCGCCCAGATCACCGGCTCCGGGCGCTACGGGCCGATCATGACCGAGGTACGGCTGGAGGGGACGCTCGTCCGCGGCTGCCCGGCCAACCAGGGCCCGAAGCTCGCCAAGCGCCTCGCGCGGATGCTGCCCGGCGTCGGCATCACCGCATCCCGGCGCTGACCGCTCGCTGCCAGCGGACCGGACCCCGGGAGCTTCCGGCCGCGCCCCACGCGCCGGCCCCGTCGACCACGACCCCCTCCGGCACCTCCGGCAGCCGGACCTAGGCGGAGGACTGCGCGGACGACACCGCCGGCACCGCGACGATCCGGCGGTGCTCGTCCAGCCAGCACCCGAGGGCGACGAGCGTGAAGCCGGCGCCGAGCGCGCAGACCGCGTCCCAGCCGCCGGCCGAGAACGCGGCGGCGCCCGCCGCCGAGCCCGCCGCGCCGAAGAGGAAGTTGTTGCCCATGTAGGCGGTCGTCACGCGGCTGCGCGCGTCGGGCGCCAGCGCGTAGATCGTCGCCTGGTTGAGGATGTTCTGCCCCTGGACCCCGAGGTCGAGCAGCACCAGGCCGGCGATGATCGCGACGACCGACGAGGTCCCGAGCGCGAGCAGGCCCCACCCGCCGAGGACCGCGAGCCAGAAGCCGAGCGTCGCCCGGTGCGTGAGGCCGCGGTCGGCGAGGCGCCCGGCGAAGCGCGCCGACCCCGCCCCGACGAGCCCCGCGATCCCGAACAGGCCGATGACCGCGTCGCCGTACGAGTACGGCGCGCGCGAGAGCAGGAAGGTGAGCGTCGTCCACAGCGTCGAGAACGTCGCCATCCCCATCGCGCCGTACGCCATCCGGCGCCGCAGCGCGCCCTCGCGGCGGACGAGCGTCCCGATCGACCCGAGCAGCTGCCGGTAGGGCAGCGTCGACGGCGGCGCGACGTCGGGCAGCGCCCGCCACAGCGCCACGGTCAGGGACAGCATGAGCCCGGCCCCGACGTAATACACCGCGCGCCACCCGGCCGCGGACGCGATGAGCCCCGACACCGTCCGCGCGAGCAGGATCCCGATGAGCAGCCCGCTCATGACCACGCCGACGACGGAGCCACGGTCCTCCTCGTCGGCGAGCTCGCTCGCGAACGGGATGAGCACCTGCGCGACGACCGACGTGACCCCGGCGACCCCGACACCGAGCGCGAGCACCCAGAACGAGGGTGCGATCGCCGCCAGCAGCAGCCCGAGCGTCGTGACGAGCAGCAGCCGGCAGACCATGCGCCGCCGGTCGACGAGGTCTCCGAGCGGCACGATGAACACGAGGCCCGTCGCGTACCCGACCTGCGAGGAGGTGACGAGCAGCCCGGCGACCCCCGACGAGACGTGCAGCGCCCGCGCGATCGTGTCGAGCAGCGGCTGGGCGTAGTAGAGGTTCGCGACCGTGGCGCCGCAGGCGACAGCGAGGAGGCGCACGAGCCCCGGGGACAGGCGGGACGCGCGGGAGGCGGACGGGACCACCCGGTCAGGCTAGTGGCTCGCCCTGCGCCCGCCCGTCCCGCCCCGCCCCGTCCCGTCCCGTCCCTCAGCGCAGCACCGACACCGGGTCGGAGTCGGGCGCGAGCGCCGCCGCCCCGTAGAGCTCGGACGCCGGGATGAACTGCTCGGGGTAGCCGTACATGCCGTGCTCGGAGATGTCGAGCCCCTCGTGCTCCTCGAGCGCCGTGACGCGCAGGCCGTAGGTCTTCTCGATGAGCCAGAAGGCCGCGTAGGACGTCGCGAAGACGAACGCGAAGACGACGGCGATCCCGAGCGCCTGGCTGCCGAGCTGCGTGAAGGACCCCGTGTAGAAGAGCCCGCCGTGGCTGCCGCCGAGGTTGAGCTTCGCGAGGTGCGGCGCCGCGAACAGCCCGCACGAGAGCGCGCCCCAGACGCCGCAGATGCCGTGCGCGGCGAGGGCGCCGACCGGGTCGTCGACGCGCCGCTCGATCGCGAGGACCGCGTAGACGACGATGACGCCCGCGACACCCCCGATGATCGGCGCCGCCCACGGCTCGACGTAGCCGGACGGACCCGTGATCGCGACGAGCCCGGCGATCGCGCCGTTGCCCGCCATACCGATGTCGAAGGTCTTCGTCTTGCGGTGCATGACGATCATCGCCGTGAGCACGCCGGCGCTGCCCGCGAGCTGCGTGATGAGCGCGACGGTGCCGAAGCGGCCGTCGAGCGCGTTGAGCGTCGAGCCCGGGTTGAAGCCGAACCAGCCGAGCCAGAGGATGAGGACGCCGAGGCCGAAGAGCGGCATGTTGTGGCCGGGGATCGCGCGCGGGAGCCCGTCGGGCCCGAACTTGCCGCGCCGCGCCCCGAGCAGGAGCAGGACGGCGAGGCCCGCGGCCGCGCCGGTGACGTCGATGACGATCGACCCCGCGAAGTCCTGCACGTGGATGTCCGCCGCGAGCCAGCCGCCGCCGAAGATCCAGTGGGCGACGATCGGGTAGATCGCCGTGGAGAAGATGACGGCGTAGGCGACGTAGACGCCGAACTTGATGCGCTCGAGCGTCGTGCCCCAGACGATCGCGAGCGTCACCGCGCAGAAGGCGAACTGGAAGAGCCAGAGGACCTGGACGGAGACGCCGCCCACCCGCGAGGGCGACGCGAGCGCGAAGGCGCCGTTCAGCGGGTCGGACCCGAGGAAGAAGCCGTGCGTCCCGATGATCGAGCCGCCCCCGCCGAAGCCGATCGCGAACCCGACCGCCCACCAGCCGAGCGCGGCGATGGCGAAGTTCACGAGGATCTTCGCGACGACCGAGCCCGCGTTCTTCCCGCGCACGAACCCGATCTCGAGCATCGCGAACCCGGCCTGCATGAAGATGATGAGGACCGCCGCCAGGAAGACGAAGGCCGAGTTGATGCCGATGTGGTCGGAGACGAGGTTCACCGGGGTCGGGGCCTGGGTGGCGCCGTCGGCGAGGGCGGGCGGCGCGGCGAGCGCGCCGGCGAGCAGCGCGGCTCCGAGCGCCCGCGCGAGCGTCTTCTTGGACCTCATGTGCTGTGTCTTCTCCTGGCTGCGTGCCGGCGGTACGACCGTTGACCCTGCCCGCCGGCGCGACGGTTGATGCGGACCCATGAAGCCTTTGCGCCGGCCGCCTCCCCCACCTCATCCCGCTGGACAAAGATCGCGGTGGGCGTTTGTCCACGTGGAGTCCCCTCCCGGCCGCCCCCGCCGTCTGGAAGAGTCCGCGGCGCCCCGATGAGCCCCAAGGCCCGCCGACTCCCCGCCGAGCAGCGCCGTGAGCAGCTGCTCGACGTCGTCACCCGGATCGTCCTCGACGAGGGCTTCGGCGCGGTGTCGATCGACCGCGTCGCCCGCGAGGCCGGCATCGCCCGCACGGTCGTCTACGCGCAGTTCGGCAACCTCGAGGGGATGCTCACCGCGCTCGTCGACCAGGCGGCCGCGCGCGCCGTCGGGCAGGTCTCGGCGGTCATCCCGGAGCTGCCGGTGACCCGCGACCCCGACGTGCTGCTCGTCGACGCGGTCCGCTCCTTCACGATGCTCGTGCGCGATCACCCGCGGCTGTGGCGGCTCGTCCTCTTCCCCGTCGAGGGGGCGCCCCCGATCGTGCGACGCCGGGTGGCCGAGGGACGGGCGGCCGTCTTCGCCCTGCTCGAGCCGCTCGTCGAGTGGGGCGTGCAGGCGCGTGGCGGCCCCGAGGGGATCGACACCGAGCTCCTCGCGCGCGGGCTGCTGACGATGGGCGAGGACGCCGCGCGGATCGTGCTCGCCGACCCCGAGCGGTTCAGCCCCGATCGGATCGCGACGTTCACCGCCACCCTCTTGGGTGCGTTCGGTCGTCCGGAGTAGGCTGCGGCCAATGTCGCTGTCGCCCGCCGAGGTCGCCGCCCACGAGGAGCTCCTCGAGCGGCTGTACGCCGCGATGGACGCCGGCGACGGGGACGCGATGGCCGCCTGTTACACGCCGGACGCGACGTTCGAGGACCCGGCGTTCGGCCACCTCGAGGACGGCCGCGGCCAGGCGATGTGGCGGATGCTCTGCCAGAGCAGCGGCGGCGATCTCCGCGCCGTCCTCCTCGACCGCGAGGTGAGCCGGAACGGCACCGGCACCGCCCACTGGATCGCCGACTACACGTTCTCGCAGACCGGGCGCCCGGTCCACAACGACGTGCACGCGACGTTCGTCTTCCGCGACGGCCTCATCGCCGCGCACCGCGACCGCTTCGACCTGCGGGCCTGGGCCGGCCAGGCCCTCGGGCCGGTCCCGGGGCTGCTCGGCCGCACCCCACTGCTGCGCCTCCTCATGCACCGCCGCACCCGCAGCAGGCTCGACGAGTTCATCGCGGCCCACGACCGCCGCGGCCCGAGGACGCGGGCCGCGAGCTAACGCCGCGCGCGGAAGAACGCGCGCAGCAGCTCGGCGCACTCGTCGGCCAGCACACCGCCGACGACCTCCGGGCGGTGGTTCAGCGCGGGCTGGGCGAGGATGTCCAGCACGCTCCCGGCCGCCCCGGCCTTCGGGTCCGAGGCGCCGAACACGACGCGCGGCACCCGGCTGAGGACGATCGCGCCCGCGCACATCGCGCACGGCTCGAGCGTCACGACGAGCGTCGCGTCGAGGACGCGCCAGGAGCCGACGGCCGCGGCGGCGCGGCGCAGCGCCAGGATCTCGGCGTGGGCGGTGGGGTCCTGGGCGTGCTCGCGCTCGTTGCGACCGGCGCCGAGGACGGTGCCCACGGCGTCGACGACGACCGCCCCGACGGGCACGTCGCCGTGCGCCTCGGCCGACCGGGCCTGCGCCAGGGCGAGCCGCATCGCCGCCACGTCGGCAGGCGCCGGAGGGTCGGCCGCGAACAAGGGGGCATCGATCACGTCACCATTGTCCCCGCCACCGCGTCGAATGACCGTCACCGGGGTTCGAGGGGCGTGTCACACTGGCTCGCCAGGGTCGCCCCGCCGACCCGCTCCTGATCGCAACTTGTCCCTGCACCTCGCCTCCGGACGTGCCCGGGCCCGGCTCCTCGCCGCGGCGCTGCTGCCGTTCGCGGCGACGGCCCTCCTCTCCGCGCCGGCGGCGCACGCGGCCGACCCGTCGCGCCGCGTCGTCGTCCGCTTCAAGCACGACGTCGGCGCCGCCGAGCGGACGGCCGTCCTGCGGGCGGCGGGCGTCGGGTCGAGCTTCGCGGGCGCGGGCGGCGCGGTCGTCGGGCGGCTGCGCCGGGGGACGACGGCGGCGGCAGCGCTCACGCGGCTGCGGGCCGAGCGGCCCGTCGCCTGGGTCACGCCCGCCTACCGCGCGCGCATCGCCGGCTTCAACCCCGACGACACGGGGACGACGGGCCACGCGGCGGCCGCCGGCGGCTGGTCCGCGCGCCAGTGGGACTTCACCGGCCCGTTCGGCATCCGGGCGCAGGACGCGTGGAACCTCGCGCGCGCCGCCGGCGCCGACGGCGGCCGCGGCATCGTCGTCGGCCTGCTCGACACCGGCGTGGCCTACGCGGACCGCGGCCCCTACGTCCGCTCCCCGGACCTGCCCGCGGTCCGCATGATCCGCGGGCGCGACTTCGTCGGCTCCGACAACTTCCCGAACGACGAGAACGGCCACGGCACGTTCGTCGCGGGCGAGATCGCCGCCGCCGCGAACAACGGCTACGGCATGGTCGGCGTCGCGTACGCCGCGAAGATCCTCGCCGTCCGCGTGCTCGACCAGTACGGCGAGGGCTCCTCCTACCGCGTCGCGCAGGGCATCCGCTACGCGGTGGACCACGGCGCCCGCGTCCTGAACGTGTCGATCGAGCTGAGCGACGGGGTGCGCCCGGTGTCGCTCACGAGCGCGCCGGACATCCGCTCCGCGCTCGAGTACGCCAAGCGCCATCGCGTCGCGGTCGTCGGCGCGTCCGGCAACTCCGCCGTGGACAACGTCCCGGCGAGGAAGTACGGCTCGCTGTCGATCCAGGTCGGCGGGACGACGGAGCACGGCTGCGCAGCCGACTACTCGAACGACGGGCCGGGCCTCGACCTCATGGCGCCCGGCGGCGGGGACGACTCCCCGCTGCTCGGCGACGACGCGAACTGCAACCCCGGCGCGCCGCCCGGCCGCACGATCCGGCAGATCACCTTCCGCGCGAGCGACCCGGGCCGCTTCATCGTCCCGGGGGACTACGAGGGCACGTCGATGGCCGCGCCGCACGTCACCGGCGTCATCGCCCTGATGCTCGCCGCGAAGACGCTCGGGGACGACCCGACGCCGGCGCAGATCGAGAAGCGCCTGAAGGCGACCGCTCGGGACCTCGGCGTCCCCGGCCCCGACCGGGCGTACGGCGCGGGCCTGCTCGACGCGGCGGCCGCGCTCGGCGCCCCGAAGGCGCCGCCGTCCACGACGCCGCCGTCCTCCAACCCGGCGCCCGCGCCGACCGGGACCACCCCGGCGCCGGCCCCGACCGGCGGCCCGCTGCTGCCCTGAGCCGGCGTCTCGGCGTCAGGAGGTGCGGACGATGAGGACGCTGCAGGGCGCGTGGTGGCTCACCTTGTTCGGCACCGAGCCGAGGAGGAAGCGCTTCGCGCCCGTCATGCCCTTGTTGCCGACGACGATGAGGTCCGAGCCCTGCTCCTCGGCGACGTCGAGGATCGCGTCGGCCGGGTCGCCCTGGCGGGCGTGGACGCCGACCCGCTCGACGCCCGCGGCCTGCGCCGCCTCGGCCGCCGCGGCGAGCGTCTGGTCGACGTCCTCGCGCGGGTTGACGAGCCACTGCAGGTCGCTCGGGACCTGGCTGCGCTCCTCGCGGAGCCGCTCGGCGGCGACCGGCTCGTACGCGCAGACGATCTCGAGCTTCGCCCCGAGGGCGACCGCGAGCGAGACCGCCTCGCCGACGGCCGTGCCGGCGGTGTCCGATCCGTCGGTGCCCACCACGATCGAGGAGATCATGCACGGAGCGTAGCGCCGCCCCGGCGCCGTTCTCCGGCCGGTCCGGCGCCTCGCGGACCCCGGCCGCGGCCCGCGCGGTCTACCCTGGAGGACACGTGATCGACCTGCACCACCACATCCTCCCTGGCATCGACGACGGGCCGAGGACGATCGCGGAGACGCTCGAGCTCGCGCGGGCGGCGGTCGCCGGCGGGACCGCGACGATCGTCGCCACGCCCCACGTCTCCTGGGACTGGATGGAGAACACCGCCGCGCGGATCGCGGAGAAGGTCGACGAGGTCAACGCCGTGCTCCGGGACGAGGGCATCGACCTCGAGGTGCGGCCCGGCGCCGAGGTCGCCCTGACCCGCGCGCTCGACCTCTCCGACGACGAGCTGCGGGCGCTGCACCTCGGCGGCGGTCCGTGGCTGCTGCTCGAGTGCCCGCTGAGCCCGGTCGCCGCCGGCGTCGAGGCCGGGGTCGACGCGCTGCGCGCCCGCGGCCACGAGGACATCGTCCTCGCGCACCCCGAGCGCATCCCGGCCTTCCAGCGCGACCCCGGCATGCTCACGCGGCTCGTCGCCGGCGGCGCGCTGACCTCGATCACCGCGAGCGCCTTCGTCGGCCGCTTCGGCAAGGACGTCCAGCGCTTCGCCCGACGGCTGACCGCCGAGGGCCTCGTCCACGACGTCGCCTCGGACGCGCACGGCCTCGTCGGCCGGCCGCCCGGGATCCGGGCGCCCCTCGAGGAGGCGGGGTTCAGCCCCGAGCACATCGACTGGTTCGCGCGGGCCGTCCCGCTCGCGATCCTCGACGGGACGAACCTGCCGTTCGCGCCCGTCATGCCGCCGGAGCCGCCGCGCGGCGGCGTCCTCGGCCGCCTCCTCGGGCGCTGAGCGCTGCGGCCGCGGCCGCGGCCGCCGTTCAGGTGAGCTTCGTGATCGCGATGACGATCGAGGCGACGATGAACACGGCGAGGATGGACTGCATCCAGATCCAGGTGGGCGACATGCCCCCATTGTGGCGATCGCGCGCGGCGCGCGGTGCGCTCACCGCGTGATGCGGCGCTGCGCCTCCATCCCGGTCCAGCGCTGGAAGACCCGCACGACGAGGCCCTTCGCCGGCGCGGCCGTCGCGGCGCGCGAGCGTCAGCACGACCGGGTGCGGCTTCAGCCGCAGCCGCGCCCCGAGATCCACCCGGACGGACCCCCGCGGGCTCCCGGACCCAGCGTCTAGCATCGTGCCGATGCGAGTCCTCGTCACCGGCGGTGCCGGCTTCATCGGATCCCACCTCACCGATGCGCTCATCGCGCGCAGTGACGAGGTGACCGTCGTCGACAACCTCACGACCGGCGACGAGGCGAACCTCGCGGGCGCGCTCGCGGGCGGCGCGGTCCTCGACGTCGTCGACATCCGTGACGCGGACGCGCTCGGCGCGGTGTTCGAGCGGGCGCGGCCCGAGCTCGTCTTCCACCTCGCCGCGCAGGCGGACGTGCGCAAGTCGATCGAGGACCCGGCCTTCGACGCGTCGGTGAACGTCATCGGGACGATCAACGTCCTGGAGGCCGCGCGCGCGGTCGGCGTGCAGCGCGTCGTGAACACCTCGACCGGCGGCGGCATCTACGGGGACGTGGACGTCATCCCGACGCCCGAGACCGTCGACCCGAAGCCCATGGGCGCCTACGGGCAGTCGAAGCAGTGCGCGGAGCAGTACTGCGCCTGGGCCCAGCGCCTGCACGGCCTGAGCACCGTCTCGGTCCGCTACGGCAACGTCTACGGCCCGCGCCAGAACCCGGCGGCCGACGCCGGGGTCATCGCGATCTTCTGCGGCCGCGCGCTCAGCGGGCGCCCGGCGACGATCTACGGCGACGGGACGCAGACGCGGGACTACATCTACGTCGCGGACATCGTCGCCGCGAACCTCCTCGCCGCCGAGCACCCGGACGCCCACGGCTCCTACAACATCGGCACCGAGGTCGAGTCGACCGTGCTCGACCTCGTCGACGCGCTGCGGGAGTGCCTGCCCGCCGGGACGGCCTTCACGCCCGAGCTTGCGGACGCGCGCCTCGGCGAGCTCCAGCGCAGCGCGCTCGACGCGACCCGCGCGCGGACCGAGCTCGGCTTCGCCGCCGAGGTCTCCCTCGCCGACGGGATGCGCCGCACGTACGAGGCCATGGCCGCGACCCACGCCTGACCCGCCCGCCGCACGCCGCCGCGGAGAGTCCCGCCCTCGCGCTCGTTGCGGCCGGGGCGACCCGCGGGTCCCGGGTCGAGGTGGCCCTCGCGCCGGCGCGCTTCGGCCGGGAGGCCGCCCGCCCCCTGCCGCCGGCGCCGCGCGAGCGCTCTGGGGCCGGCTCGCGGCGCTCCCGGTGTGGCGGGGCTACGGGCGACGCCGAAGGTCATGCTCCTGCTCACGCCCGCCTGCGCAAGCTGGTAGGAACAGGCGCATGAACTCGCCGGGCACGCCCCTCGACGGGCGCGACATCACCTGCGCGTCGAAGATCGACGACGTACGAGTACCTCGCGGCGGGCCACTCCGTCGTGTCCACGCCGCTGCCGGCGCTCGCCGACGTGGACGCCGTGGCGGCCGTCCCCACCCCGTCGCCGGGACGCGCTGAGCCGGTGCCGTCGCCCGTGCTCCTCGGCCGCCACCTCGTCGCCGCCGCCCGCGGGCGCCGGCTGCCGTTCGTCCTCTGCTACCACGGCCTCGGCGACGAGACCCCGCAGACGGACCCGGGTGGCCTGATGACGACGCCGCGGCGCTTCGCCGCGCACGTCGACGCGCTGCGCGCCCGCGGCTACCGCCTCGTCGGGATCACCGAACTGTGGGACGCGGTCGCCCGCGGCGGGCGGGCCGCCGACGGACTCGGCGCGATCACGTTCGACGACGGCCTCGCGGAGACCCACCACCTCGCCGCGGAGATCCTCCGCGCGCGCGGCGCGACCGCGACCGCGTTCCTGACGCCGGCGCTCCTCGGCCACGACCATCCCGACCTGCCGCCGGGCCGCCGCATCCTGGGCCCGGACGAGGTCGCGCCGCTCGAGCAGGCCGGCTTCGAGATCGGGGCGCACTCCCACGACCACGTGGACCTGCCGCTGCTCGGCGCGGACGAGCAGGAGGTGCAGCTGCGCCGCAGCCGCGAGGTGCTAGGAGCTCGTCGGCCACGAGGTCCGGACGATGGCCTACCCGTACGGGCGCCACGACGAGACGACCATGGCGGCCGCGAGCCGCGCCGGCTTCCGCATCGCGTGCGGCGTGAACGGCGTCGGCGTCGAGGCCGGCCGCTGGCGGGCGCTCTCGGTCCCGCGCGAGCCCGTGTTCCCGTCGACGACGCCCGCCCGCGTGCGCCTGAAGGCCGCCGGGCTGTACGGCCCGGCGCAGGCCGTCAGCGTCGGGCTCGGCCGGCGGCGGCGGCGCGGATGACGGCCGGCGCGGGCCATACGGTCAGCGCGTGCCTCATCGTCCAGGACGAGGCGGCGAACGCCGCCGGCCACGCGACCGGCGACTGGGTCCTCGAGGTCGGCGCCGACGAGCGCATCACGCCCGAGCTCGCGGACGAGCTCCTCGCCTTCCTCGCGACGCCGGACTCCCGGGACCGCGTCGCGGGAGGCGCTCGGCGACGTGTGGCGCTACACCCACCTGGAGGCCGCGCAGTTCCGTCCCCTCGTGACGCCGCGGGCCGCGCCCTCCGGCGGTGCTGGCGGGCCGTTCGCCCTCGCCCGCGCGCTCAGCGGTACGGTCCAGGTCAGGCACGTGGACGCGATGGTGCTGTGCGACCCGGGCGCCCCGCGGACGACCCCTCCGCGGTCGTCGCCCGCCTGCACCGCGAGCTCCGCCCCGCCGACCCCGCCGTCTGATGCCCGACCTCTTCCTCACCGCCCACACCCCGCCGCTCGGCGTCGGCCGCGCCCTACGCACGTACGCGGTGGCGCGGGCCCTCGCCGAGCGCGGCCCGGTCGTCCCGCTCTACGTCGCGTTCGGCGCCGGCGAGCCGGCCCGTGAGCGTGTCGAGCACCCGGCGATCCGGCTGCACCCGATCGTCACCTCGCGCGGCGCGCGCCGCCTCGCGTCCTACGAGTCCGCCGTCCGGCACCAGCTCGGCGAGGTGAAGGTCGTGGAGGCGCTCGCGCACGGCCTGCCCGTCGTCGCGACGCCCCTCGTCGCCCCCGGGGCGCCGGTCTGACGATGGCGCCCGCCTTCACCATCGACGAGACGCGCACGGCCGGGCTCCTGTTCGGCGAGGAGCTCGCGCTCGGACTCGTCGAGCCGGCCGCACTCCACGTCCCGGAGGTCCGCCGCGCGGTCCGTGGCCTGCTCGTGCCGTCCGGCCTGAGCCGCCGCTTCCAGCGCGCCCAGCTGCGCCGCGGCCGGCTGTCGTGGCAGCAGGACGTCGTCGCACCGTACGTCGCCGCGCGCCGCGCCGTCCTGGGCGACGCGGCCGAGGGCCGTCCGAAGCTCGTCGTCCGCGTGGACGGCTTCCCCCACCACGAGGCGTACGGCGCGGCGCCCGGCCGCACGACGGAGGACGCCGCCGCCGTGCACGCGGTGCTCGCCGGCGCGGGCGTCCCCTACCTCATGTCGGTGCTCCCGCGCGTCCCGGACCGGCCGCTGGACCGGTCGGCCGACGCGTGGCGCGAGCACGACGCCGCCGAGCGCGACCTGCTCGCCGACCTGCGCCGCGACGGCGTCGCCTTCGCACTGCAGGGGCTCGATCACCGCACGCGGTCGGGGAAGGCGTCGAGCCCGTCCGAGTTCAGCGGCCTCAAGCGCGCGGAGCTCGACGAGCGCCTCGACACCGCGCAGGAGGCGCTGCGCGACGCCGCGCTGCACGCCGACGTCTTCGTCGCGCCGTGGGACCGCTTCGACGCGTCCGCGTGGGCGGCGCTCGCCGCGCGCTTCGACATCGTCTGCGGCGGCGCGCCGACGATCGAGACGCTCGGGTTCCACGCCGGCCCGTCGTGGCGGGGCGACGCGGTGTGGCTGCCGTCCTACCCGCCGCTCGACGGCACCGCCGCCGAGCTGCTGCCCGTCGTGCGCGAGCTCGTCGAGGCGCAGACCGCCCTGTGGATCCCGCTCACCCTGCGCTGGGACCGCGAGTGCGCGGCCGGGCTCGACGGGCTGCGGGCGCTCTGCGAGCTGCTCGCCGCCGAGCAGGTCGCCCGGTCGTGGGACGACCTGCTGCTCGCGATCCGCGCGAGCCACGCGGTCGGCACCCTCGCCGCATGACGGCAGGACGCCTCGCCCAGAGGGCTCGCTGCTCGCTCGCGCCGGGGTGGGTCCGGAGGGTGGTGGCATGACGGCGGAGGCGACGACCGGGCCGACCCGCGGCGCCGCCGTCCGCGACGTCGCCATCCAGCTCGTCGGCCGGGTCGGGAACCTCGCGCTCGGCGTCGTCGTGACGATCCTCATCGTCCGCGGGCTCGGCGTCGACGGCAACGGCCAGTGGGTGACGCTCCTCGCCGTACAGGCGATCGTCGGCACCGTCGCCGAGCTCGGCCTCGAGCCGAACGCGGTGCGGCGCGCGGCGGCCGCCCCCGCGGAGGAGGGCGAGTGGCTCGGCGCGCTGCTCGTGCTGCGGCTGCTGCTCGCGCTGCCCGCCGGCCTCCTCACCTACCTCGTGTGCAGCGCCGAGGCGTCCTCCTCGGCGATGCGGACCGCGGGCGCGCTCATCGCCGGGACGCTCGTCGTGCAGGCGCCGATGTCGCTGCGCGCGGCCTTCCAGCTGAAGATGCGCAACGACCGCACGATCCTCGTCATCACGTTCAACTCGGTCATCTGGACGGCGGCGGTCATCGGGGTCGCCGCGACGGGCGGCGGCCTCGTCGCGTTCGCCGCCGCGCTCATGCTCACGACCGCGGTGACGACGGCCTTCCAGACCGTGTGGGTGCTGCGCGGGACCCGCCTCGCGCTCGACCGCGTGCGCGTGCACGGGCGGGCGCTGCTGCGCGTCGGCGTCGCGCTCGGGATCGCCTCGATGCTCACGTTCGCCTACGGGCGCATCGACCAGCTCCTCGTCCTCCACTACACGGGCGAGCGCGGCGCCGGCCTGTACGGCACCGCCTACCTGCTGCTCGATCGCGTCCAGTTCCTCCCCGCCGCGATCATGGCGACGACGTTCCCGCTCATCTCCGCGGCCTGGCCCGCGGACCCCGAGCGCACGCGCCGTCTCGTGCAGCAGGTGCTCGAGGCGATGGCGCTCATCTCGGTGCCGGCGCTCGCGTTCACGATCGCGGCGGCGCGCCCGGCGATCGTCCTCCTCTTCGGCGAGGAGTTCGCGCCCGCCGCCGGGGTCCTGCCCGTCCTCATGCTCGCGTTCATGTCGACGTGCTTCGGCTACCTCATGGGCTTCCTCGCGATCGTCGTCGACCGGCAGAAGTCGTTCGTGTGGATCGCGATCGTCGCGCTCGTCTTCAACGTCGTCGCGAACGTCATCCTCCTGCCGCGTCACGGCTACATCGCGGCGGCGTGGGTGACGGTCGCGACCGAGGTCATCGTCATCACGTCGGCGGCGCGCATCTCGCTGTCGCCGCTGCAGCTGCCGTTCCGCCCCGGGCGCCTGCCGAACGCGCTGCTCGCCGGGGCGATCATGAGCGTCGCCGTCGCCCTCGCGCGGCACGCAGGCCTCGGCGCGATCGGCCTCGGGCTCGTCGCGGCGGTCGTCTACCCGGCTGCGGTGCTCGGCTGCGGCGGGCTCTCGCGGGAGGACCGCGCGCGGGTCGTCGGGAGGCTGGGGCTCCGGCGGCGGCGGGCGGGCTCGGGTCCATCGTCCGGGCCGGGCGAGGGGACCGGCGCATGAGGGTCCTCGTCGTCTCGAACCTCTATCCGTCCGCCCGTCCTCGGCGGCTACGCGGGGCCCTACCGCCCGACCGACCCGTCCGCGCTCGCCGGCGCCACCGCGGCGCCGCTCACCGAGCCGGCCGACGACAACGCGGCCCCGATCTCCGATGGCGCCCGCCTCGTCGCGATCGAGATGGCGGTCGCCGGCTTCACCCGCGGCGAGGTGAGCGAGCGGCTCGCGCGCAGGTACGTGTTCACCGAGTCCTCGACGATGCTCGACGCAGGGAGCGAAGCGACATCCGCGCGACCCGGCGACGCCTACTTCAGGGCGGCGTTGATCGTGTTGATCGTGTCGGTGATCTTCGTGGCGACCGCGGCGAGCTGGCTCGAGAACCGCGACCGGGCCGCGGCGATCTTCGTCAGGTCCTGCGACTTCAAACCCGTCTCGGCCGTCTTGATGACCGTCTCGTACTCGCGCGTGTGGGCGATGAGCGCCTCGTGGAGGCCAGCGATCTTCGCGGGGGGCTGGATGCGGCCGAGGTCCTGCACGACCTGCGCGACGGCGGCCTGCAGAAGGGCGAGCGTCCTCAGGTCCTCCGGGGGCGTGCTCACGGGCGTGAAGTCGGCCTGCAGCGCCTGGAACTTCGTCTCGAACGCCTGCACGACCCGGTCGGTCGCGGCGACGTACCGGTTGTTCGCCTTGACCTGGTCCTGTCCGCAGCCGGCGAGCGCGAAGACCGCGAGCATCGCGGCGGCCAGCAGCCCGAGCGTCCCTGTACGCCTCATGTGGCGCGGGACCCTATCGGACGTCCAGCGGTCCGCCCGCCACACTGTGGGGCGTCCATGTGTGCGGTCGTCCCCGACGGAGAGCCGGTCCCCGCCTCCGGCCTGCTGCCGGAAGGCGTCCGCGCGGGCGCCGGCGGCCGGCCGTTCGGCGTGTACCTCCACGTGCCGTTCTGCGCGACGCGCTGCGGGTACTGCGACTTCAACACGTACACCGCGGCCGAGCTGAAGGGCGGCGTGTCGCGCACGACGTACGCCGCGCAGGCGCTCGCGGAGCTGCGCCTGGCGCGCCAGGTGCTCGGCTCCGGCGCCGGGCCGGTGCAGACCGTCTTCGTCGGGGGCGGGACCCCGACGCTCCTCCCGCCGCAAGAGCTCGTCGGGCTCCTCCGCGCGATCGACGAGCTCTTCGGTCTCACCCCCGGCGCGGAGGTGACGACGGAGGCGAACCCCGACAGCGTCGACGCGGCCGCGCTCGCGACGCTCCGCGAGGGTGGGTTCACGCGCCTCTCCCTCGGTATGCAGAGCGCGGCGCCGGGCGTGCTCGCGACGCTCGACCGGACCCATACGCCGGGCCGGCCGGCCGCAGCGGTCGCCGAGGCCCGCGCCGCCGGTTTCGAGCATGTGAGCCTCGACCTCATCTACGGCACGCCGGGGGAGACCGCGGCCGACTGGGAGGACACGCTCGACGCCGCGCTCGCCTGCGACCCCGACCACATCAGCGCCTACGGGCTCATCGTCGAGCCGGGGACGCGGCTCGCCGCCCAGGTCCGCCGCGGCGAGCTGCCCGCGCCCGACGAGGACACGATGGCCGCCCGCTACGCGCGGACGGACGAGCGCCTCGCCGCCGCCGGGCTGCGCTGGTACGAGGTGTGCAACTGGGCGCGTCCGCAGCCGGGCGCCCCGGAGGCGCCGGGGCCCGCGGCCTGCCGTCACAACCTCGGCTACTGGGACGGCGGGGACTGGTGGGGCATCGGGCCGGGCGCCCACTCCCACGTCGGCGGGGTGCGCTGGTGGAACGTCCTGCACCCCTCGGCCCACGCCGCCCGCCTGCAGGCCGGCCGCTCGCCGGCGCTCGGGCGTGAGGTCCTCACCGCCGAGGAGCAGCGCTTCGAGGCGATCATGCTCACCTCGCGCCTGCACACGGGGACCGACGTCGCCCTCCTGTCGCCCGCCGCGCGCGGTGAGGCCGACCGGCTCGCGGCGGACGGCCTGCTCGATCCGGCCGCGCTCGCCGCCGGCCGCGTCGTCCTGACGCTCGAGGGCCGCCAGAAGGCCGACCTCGTCGTCCGCGAGCTCACCGACTGACAGCTCAGGCCGGACAGGTCTGCGTCAGCTGTCAGTCGGCGCCGCGGGGAGCCCGCGCCCGCCCTCCGCGGGGAGCCCGCGCCCGCCCTCCGCGGGGAGCCGGCGCCCGCGCGCCGGGGCCTCACCCCAGGACGAGCTCCGCGACCGTCCGCAGCGTCGCCGCGTCCCCGCCGACGAGCAGCGTCGTCACCTGCGAGTCGCGCCAGGCGTCGAGGTCGTGGTCGATCTTCTCGCGCGGCCCGATGAGCGCGAGCTGCTCGACGAGCGACGTCGGGACCAGGGCGGCGGCCTCGTCCTTCCGCCCCTCGAGGTAGAGGTCGGTGATCCGGTCGACCTCGGCCTCGTAGCCCATGCGGATCGCGACGTCGGCGTGGAAGTTCGTCCCCTTCGCCCCCATCCCGCCGAAGTACAGCGCGTACATCGGGCGCAGGAAGTCGGCGGCGCCCTCGACGTCGTCGGTGATGATGAGCGGGACGGTCGCGCAGACCTCGAAGCTCTCGCGCGTGTGCCGCGCACCGTCGACGGCGAACCCGGCGTCGAGCGCCTCGCGGTAGAAGTCCTCGTGCTGGGGCGAGTAGAAGAGCGGGAGCCAGCCGTCGCAGATCTCGGCGGCCAGGGCGATGTTTCTCGGACCCTCGGCGCCGAGGTAGACCGGGATGTCCTCGCGGACCGGCCGCAGGTTCGACTTGATCGGCTTGCCGAGCCCGGTCGGCTCCGGCCGCCCGCCGCCGCCCGCGTAGGGCAGCGGCAGCTGCGGCCCGGGTGCGGTGACCGGGCCGCGGCGCGCCCAGATGTCGCGCATGATCGCGATGTACTCGCGGGTCCGCGCGAGCGGCCGGCGGAACGACTGCCCGTACCAGCCCTCGACGACCTGCGGCCCGGAGACGCCGAGCCCGCAGATGAAGCGCCCGCCGCTGAGGTGGTCGATCGTCATCGCGGTCATCGCCGTCATCGCCGGCGTGCGCGCGCTGAGCTGGATGATCGACGTGCCGAGCTTGACGGTCTTCGTCGCCGCACCCCACCAGGCGAGCGGCGAGATCGCGTCCGACCCGTAGGACTCGGCGCTCCAGATCGAGTGCAGGCCGAGGCGGTCGGCCTCCGCGATCGCGTCCTCCACGCCCGTCGGCGGGCCCCACGGCGACCAGTAGCCGGTCGTGTATCCGAGCTGCAGCTGTCCCATGCGGGGACGCTATCCGGCCTGAGCCACCGCCTGCGCGATCGCCGCGACGAAGCCGTCGACCTCGGCCTCGGTCGTGTCCCACGAGCACATCCAGCGCACCTCGCCGGTGTGCTCGTCCCAGACGTAGAACGGGAAGGCCGCCATGACCTGCGTCGCCGCGACGGGCGGCAGGATCGCGAAGACCGCGCTCGCCTGGACGGCCTGCGTCACGCGCACGCCGTCGATCGCCGCGACCCCCGCGGCGAGCCGCTGCGCCATCGCGTTCGCCTGCGCCGCCGCCCGGTGCCAGAGGTCGCCGTCGAGCTGCGCGGCGAGCTGCGCCGCGTAGAAGCGCCCCTTCGACGCAAGCTGCATCGACTGCTTGCGCAGGTAGAGGAACCCGTCGTCAAGGCCGGCGGTGAGGAAGACGACCGCCTCGGCCCCCAGCGCGCCGTTCTTCGTCGCGCCGAAGGTGAGGACGTCGACACCCGCGTCGGTCGTGAAGGCGCGGAAGCCGGTCCCGAGCGCGACCGCCGCGTTCGCGAGCCGGGCGCCGTCGACGTGGAGCAGGAGGCCGCGCGCGTGCGCCGCCTCGGCGAGCGCCCGCAGCTCCTCGAGCGAGTAGAGCGTCCCGAGCTCCGTCGGCTGGGTGACGGTGACGACGCGCGCCTGGACCGCGTGCTCGTCCCCCACCCGGATCGTGAGCCGCGCGACGTCGGCCGGCGTGAGCTTGCCGTCGGGGGTCGGCGTCGTGAGGAGCTTCAGGCCGCCCATCCGCTCGGGCGCGCCGCCCTCGTCGACGTGGACGTGCGCGGTGTCCGCGCAGATGACGCCCTCCCACGGGCGGCAGCAGGCACGCAGCGCGGTGACGTTCGCCCCGGTCCCGTTGAACATGACGTACGCGCGGGCGTCCTCGCCGAAGTGCTCGCGGAAGAGCGCCTCCATCCGGGCCGTCACGGGGTCGGCCCCGTAGGCCTTCGCGTGCGTGCCGTCGTTCGCGGCCGTGATCGCCGCGAGGACCTCGGGGTGGATTCCGGCGTAGTTGTCGGACGCGAACCCCCTCATGCGCCGGCCCGCGTCCTCAGCGGCCGTACAGCTCGATGCGCTGCCCGTTGACCTTGCCGGCCGCGTCGCTGCACAGCCACACGAGCGTGTCGGCGATGTCCTCCGCGTCCGTGAACGTCTTGAAGGACTTGTCGGGCTCCGCCGTCCGCTGCTCGGGCGTGACGAGCGCGTTGATCGCGACGACGTTCGCGGTCGCGCCGTGGTCGGCCTCGGCGAACGCGTCCGCGAGAGCGTACGTCCACGTCTCGGCGGCGGCCTTCGCGGCGGCGTACGCGGCGTTCGTGTGGCTCGGCGCCACGGCCTGGCGCGCACCGATCATCGCGAACCGCCCGCAGCCCGAGTCGTTCAGCGCGTCGTGGAAGGCGCGGCTCGTGTGCTGCACCGTCCGCACGAGCAGGTTGGCCATGTCGTCCCAGTCTCCGAGCGGCGCGCTCGCGAGCGGCTTCCCGCCGCGCCAGCCGCCGACGAGGTGCAGGACGCCGTCGACGCCGCCGAACCGCGAGCGCACCGACGCCGCCCATCTGCGCGTCGCGACCTCGTCCATGAGGTCGACGACCTGGCAGTCGACCCGCTCGGCCGGCACCCCGAGCTCCGCCGCGAGGATCTCGAGCGCCGGCAGGTCGCGATCGGTCATCGCGACCGTCGCCCCGGCGCCGGCCACGGCCCGCGCCACGTAGGGACCGAGCGAGCCGTTGGCCCCCGCGATCGCGATCGTCCGCCCGGCGAGGGCCCGAGAGTCGAGGGTCATGCTGCGACGGTAGCGGCACCGGGCGCCTCGGCGCGCGCCGCCGCCAGCCGCCGCTGCAGCGCGAGGTAGAACATCGACAACGGGAACTCGTCCTCGAGCACCTCGTCGATGGCCGGGCGCAGGTCCTCGGCCTCCTCGTACGCGCGTACGCCCGCGACCCACCGCGAGCCCGCCGCCGGGGTCACGTATGCGGCCACGAGGTCGTGCGCCGCTCCCCAGTGGGCGAGCCGCGAGCGGTCGATCGAGCGCCGGTAGAGCTCCTCGACGAGCGTCCGCAGCTCGAGCACGCCGCCGGCCACGCGGTCCCAGTCGATCGTCAGCCGGTTGTCCGTCCACCGCACCCGTCCGCTCTGGTGCAGGTAGGCGAACAGCAGCTGCCCGCCGAGCCCGTCGTAGTTGCGCACGCGCGGCCCGGTGACCGGGAAGCGGAAGAGGCGGTCGAAGAGGATCGCGGTCTGCACGTGGCGGGCGAAGGCGAAGTCCTCGGCCTCGAGCGTCACCGCCTCGGTGAACGCCGTCAGGTCGCAGCGCAGCTCCTCCAGCGCGTACATCCAGTAGGGCGCGCGCTGGCGGATCATGAACGGGTCGAACGGCAGGTCCCCGTGCGAGTGCGCGCGGTCGTGGACGAGGTCCCAGAGGACGAACGCGTCCCGCGAGAGCGCCTCGCTCGTGAGCAGCGCCGCCGCGTCCGGCGGCAGATTGACGCCGAGCACGCCCGCGGCCGCCCCGACGTGCTCGCGGAAGCGCGCGCTCTCGCGGTCGCAGAAGATCCCGCCGAAGTGGTTCGCCGGGGTGCCGCCGACCGTCACCGTCTCGGGGAAGAGGACCGCGCACTCGCTGTCGTAGCCCGCGGTGTGGTCGACGAGCGTCACCGGCACGAACTTCGCGTTGTCGTACCGCGTCGCCTCGAGGTCGGCGAGCCACCGGGGCCACGGCACCCGGACGACGAGCGCCTCGAAGACCTTGTCGCGCGAGCCGTTCTGCTTGTACATCGGGAAGAGGACGAGGTGCTCGATGCCGTCGACGCGGTGCTGATCGGGGCGGAAGGCGTCCAGCGCCGCGGTGAAGTCGGGGACGCTGAAGCCGCCGGCCCGCCACGCCTCCAGGTCCGCCGCGGCCGCGCCGACGTAGGCCGCCTGGTGCGGGACGTGCACCGCGAGGCGCCCGAGCGCGTCGAGCATCACGTCGACGAGCGGGTGGGCGTAGGCCGGGTCCGCGCCGGCGGCGAGGGCGCCGTCGGGCGCCTGGAGCAGGCGCAGCGCGTCCGTGGCGTCCTTCAGCGCGGGCCATGCGGGGTCGGCGGTGAGCGGCGAGGCGACCGCCGGCAGGGCCCGGGCGAGCCGCGGGCCCGCCGCCCAGCCGACGAGGCCGAGCCACAGCTCGCGGTGCCCGAGGTCGGCGAGGCAGTCGTCCCCGAAGAGGTCGGAGTCGGCCAGCAGCGCGACGCGGCCGGCGCCGTGCTCGGCGATCGCCGCGAGTGGCGCGCCCGGCGCCGACGACGTCGCCTTCGCGCGAGCGAGGATGCGCGCGCCCGCTCCGTTGACCGCAAGCGTGCCCGCCCGGTAGAAGCAGACCTCGTCCACGCGCGCGAGGAGGTCCACGCCGCGCCGCCGGCTCGCGTCGGGCTCGAGATCGGCGAGCACCCAGTGGGGCGCGCCGGCGTGGTGGTGCTCGTAGTCGCTCACCGTGTCGTTGACGACGCCGAGCCCGAACCGCGCGAGCAGCGCGGAGAGGTTCGTCCCGTACTTGTCCTGCTCGGTCTCGGCCAGGACGACGAGCCCGCCGCCCCCGCGCACGTGCGCGGCGATGGCGTCGAGCTCGGCCGCGGAGAAGACCGGCGAGCCGCCGGGGACCGTCCGCTCCCAGCGCGCCTCCGAGGGGTGCGCGACGACGAGCACGTCGGCCGTCGCGAGCGCCGCCGCGTCGAGCGGGCCGTCCGCCGGCGTGTGCGCGGCCGTCGTGAGGTCGTGCGCGCGCAGGAGCGCGGCGGCGTCGGCGTACGACGAGTCGCCCGGGTGCGCCGGCTGCATCGCCGCGGCGACGGCCGGGCGGATCGTCCACGCCTGGCCGTGGGATTCGTCGAAGAGGACGGATGCGATGGGCTCACGGCGGGGCATCCGACAAGCCTACGGGGCCAATTGTGCGCTTTCACCACCACTTTGCGTCGACTTTGCGTCAGAATCAAACGAATGGACGCCGTCGACCGTCAGATTCTCACGCTTCTCGTCCAGGACGGGCGCCGGACGTACGACGACATCGCGACCCGCGTCGCGCTGAGCCCGCCGTCGGTCCGCCGCCGCGTCGACCGCCTCCAGGCCGACGGTGCGCTCCACGGCTTCACCGCGATCCTCGACCACGCCGCGCTCGGCTGGACCACCGAGGCCCTCGTCGAGCTCTTCTTCGCCCCCGGCACCCTGCTCGAGGAGGTCGCCGCGACCCTGCGCGATTACCCCGAGGTCGTCGAGGCCTGGAGCGTCACGGGCGAGGCCGACGCGATCGCCCGGGTCCGCACGCGCTCCAACGCCGACCTCGAACGCCTCATCCGCGCCCTCCAGGAGGACGGCTCCGTCCTGCGCACCCGCTCCCAGGTCATCCTCAGCGCGCTCGTAACGCGGCCGGCGTCGGCGTAGCCCGTCGGCAGTGAATGAAGGTTCAGGGTGCCCAGAGCACCGTGAATCTTCATTCACCGCTCACGGGCCCCCGGCGCCGGGTCCGGCGCCGACCCGCCCGCCGGCGGGCCCGGCGCCGGCCCCGCCGGCGCCGGCCCACCACGCCGGGCCCCCGGCGCCGCCCCCCTCCCGCGAGCCCGCGACCTCCTCCTCCTTGCCAACTGGTCCAACCAGTTGCTACCGTGGGCCTCGCGATGCCAGACGCCCGGGTCCCCGTCTCCACCGTCGTCTACGACGCCCTCCGCGCCGACATCCTCAGCGGCCGCGTGCGCCCCGGCGACGGCATCCCGTCCGAGCGGACGCTGAGCGAGCGCTTCGAGGTCAACCGCCACGCCGTCCGCGAGGCGGTCAAGCGCCTTCAGCAGGCGGGGCTCGTCCAGGTCTCCCACGGCGGCGCGACCCGCGTCCTCGACTGGCGCCGCACCGGCGGGCTCGAGCTGCTCGTCGACCTGCCGCCGGAGGACGTCGGCGTCGCCCGCGCCGCCTACGAGCTGCGCGCCTGCATCGCCGCCGACGTCGCCGCCCGCGCCGCCGCGCGCGCGACCGACGAGGACCGCGCGAGCCTCGCCGCCCGCGCCGCCGCGTTCGCCGCCGCGCGCGAGCACTGCGTCGCCACCGACGGCCCGGTGAGCCCGGGCCCCGCGCTCCTCGACGCCTACCGCGAGCTGTGGGACGTCCTCGTCGACGCCACCGGCAACATCGCCTACCGGCTCGCCTACAACTCCCTCCTCCACGGCGAGGACGCGGTCACCGCCGTCGCCGTCATCTACCTCCGCGACGAACTGCTCGACGCGGAGACCACCGACGCGCTCGTCGCCGCCGTCCTCGACAGCGACGCGGACGCGGCCCGCGCCGCCGCCGCGACGCTCACCGCGCACACCCTCACCGCGCTGTCCCCGACCGAGGCCCCGTCACGATGATCGAGCTCACCGTCTACGCCATCCCGTTCTTCATCCTCATGATGGGGGTCGAGATCCTCGCCTTCCGCCGCGAGGCGCAGGAGGCCCGCGAGGAGGACGCCGCGCGCGCCGCCGCGGGCCACCCCGCCTACGTCGGCTACGAGGCCCGCGACACGCGCACGTCCCTGACGATGGGCGTCGGCAGCCTCGTCGTCAACGCCTTCTGGCACCTCGTCCTCATCGCCGTCTGGGCCGCCGCCTACGAACTGACGCCGCTGCGGATGGACGCCGGCGACTGGTGGATCTGGCCGCTGCTGTTCTTCGCCGACGACCTCGCGTACTACACCTACCACCGGGTCGGGCACGAGGTCCGCGTCTTCTGGGCGAGCCACGTCGTCCACCACTCGAGCGAGCACTACAACCTCTCGACGGCGCTGCGGCAGCCGTGGGTCCCGCTGACGATGCCGTTCTGGCTCCCGCTCGCGCTCCTCGGCTACAAGCCGTGGATGATCCTGCTGGCCCAGTCGTGGTCGCTCATCTACCAGTTCGGCCTGCACACCGAGCGCATCGGGAAGCTCCCCCGCCCGATCGAGTTCCTGTTCAACACGCCGTCGCACCACCGCGTCCACCACGGCGCGAACGAGATCTACCTCGACCGCAACTACGGCGGCATCCTCATCATCTGGGACCGCCTGTTCGGGTCCTTCCAGGGCGAGACCGAGCGCGTCCGCTACGGCCTCACGACGAACATCCGGACGTTCAGCCCGATGAAGGTCCTCACGCACGAGTACGAGGCCATCTGGCACGACGTGCGCTCGACGCCGAAGTGGCGCGACCGCCTCGGCTACCTGCTGCGCGGTCCGGGCTGGCGGCCGGGGATGGCCGACGCCTCCGCCCACGCGGCGATCGTCGCCGCCGCGGCGGAGGGCCCGGCGCTCGCCCCGGCCGGGGCGCCCGTCGGCGCCTCGGCCGGCACCCCCTGACCGGGGGTTCCCGCGCGGCTCCGGGTGACACGTGCCCGGAGTCGGTAGTAATTTGCAACCCATGACGACGACATCTCTCGCGGGCCGCACGCTGTTCATCTCCGGCGCGTCCCGCGGCATCGGCCTGGCCATCGCCCTCCGCGCCGCGCAGGACGGCGCGAACATCTGCCTCATGGCGAAGACCGGGACGCCCGACCCGCGCCTGGAGGGCACGGTCCACACCGCGGCGGCCGCGATCGAGGCGGCCGGCGGCCAGGCCCTCGGCATCGTCGGCGACATCCGCGACGAGGAAGCCGTGGACGCCGCCGTGGCGCAGTGCGCCGAGCGCTTCGGCGGCATCGACATCTGCGTGAACAACGCGAGCGCGATCGCCCTCATGGGGACGCTCGACCTCCCGATGAAGCGCTACGACCTCATGCAGGACATCAACACCCGCGGCACCTACGTCGTCTCCCGGGCCTGCCTCCCCCACCTGCTGAAGGGGACGAACCCGCACATCCTCACGCTCTCCCCGCCCCTGAGCCACGACCCGAAGTGGTTCGGGAACCACGTCGGCTACACGATCGCGAAGTACGGCATGAGCATGTGCGCGCTCGGTTTCGCGGAGGAGTTCCGCGAGCAGGGCGTCGCCTCCAACGCGCTGTGGCCGCGGACGATGATCGCGACCGCGGCCGTGCAGAACCTCCTCGGCGGGGACGCTTCGATGGCCCGCTCCCGCCGCCCGGAGATCATGGCCGACGCGGCGCACGCGATCTTCACCGCGCCGTCGCGCGAGCTCACCGGCCGCTTCCTCATCGACGACGAGATCCTCACCGAGCGGACGGGCCTCACCGACTTCTCGCGCTACCTCGGCGAGGGCGCCCGCGAGGAGGACCTCATCACCGACCTCTTCGTCGAGCCGGCCGCCTGAGGACGCGGGCCGCGGCGCCCGCGGCTGCCCGCGCCCGCCCGCGCCCGCCCGCGGTGCCCTCAGCGCCGCGGGCCCGTCGCGATCGTCCGGCGCACGCGCTCGAGGTCCGGGCTGAGCCCGAAGCCCTCGAGCCACCACGTCGCGCCCGCGTCCCCCCACGGCTTTGGGTCCTCGCCGTCGTCCGTCGTCACGGCGACGTCGAAGGCCGCGGGCGCCCCGGCGGCCGCCCGCACCGCCGCGATGTCCGCGATGCCGGCCCGTAGGGCGCCGGGTCCGTCGAGCTCGATCGGGAACCAGCCGTCGTAGCGCGCGGCCCGGAGCATCGGCCGGCGCGCGCCGCCCCGGGACGCGAGCCACACGGGCGGGCGCGGGAGCTGGACCGGGCGCGGGAGGAACGGCTTTGCGTCGACGGAGACGTGCTCACCGCCGAACCGCACCGGCTCGCCGGACCAGCACTGCTCGAGCACCGCCAGCGCCTCCTCCAGGCGCGCGGCCCGCACGCGGTCGTCGAGCTCCTCGCCGAAGCCTGAGAGCTCCTTCGAGTTGTCGGAGCCGAGCCCGAGGCCGAGCGTCAGCCGCCCGCCGCTCAGGCGGTCGAGCGTCGTCGTCTCGCGGGCGAGCTTCCACGGCCGCCGGCGCGCCGGCGGGGTGATCATCGGGCCGAGCCGCAGCCGCTCGGTGACGACCGCCATCGCCGCGAGCGCGATCCACGGGTCGGCAAGCGCCCGCACCGGGTCGCGGTAGACGACGTGGTCCCAGAGGAAGAAGCCGTCCCAGCCCGCCGCCTCGGCCGCCACCGCGAGCTCGAGCAGCACCGCCGGCTCGCTGCAGGCGTCGAACGGGGCCAGGAAGATCGCGTGGCGCATGCGGCAACGCTACGCGCCGCGGCCGAGCGCGACCCGGGCGCGGGCGCCCGCTTGCAGCGCTCGCCCGCGCGCGGTCCGCCGCCTACCGTGGACGGCCCGCCTCCGCGTCGCCGGTGGCCTCCGCATGCCCGTCCGCCGCCTCGCCATCCCGCGCCCGCTCCTCGTGGCGCTCCTCGCCGTCGCCCTCCTTGCCGGGCTCGCGACGCTGCCCGCCGGCCGCGACGGCGGCACCTCGACCGCCCGGGCCGCGAGCACCGGCCAGCTCCGCAGCGCGATCGGGCACTCCAAGCGGCTCGAGGCCCAGCTCGGCTCCGCCGCCGCCCGCCTCGGCCGGCTCGAGCAGCGCGCCGCCCGGGCCATCGCGCTGCTGCAGGGCCGCCTCGACGCGGCGCAGTCCGAGCTCGACCGCGCCGCCGCCCGCCTCGCCGACACCGAGACGCGCCTGCGGGCCGCGCGCTCGCGCCACATCCGCCTGCGCAGCCGCCTCGCCCTGGTCCGCGCCCGGCTCGCCGACGTCCTCCGCGCCCGCTACGAGACCGGGCAGCTCGACTGGACCGACGTCGTGCTGCAGGCCCGGTCGTTCGCCGAGCTCCAGGAGCGCGTGCAGTTCCTCCACAGCATCCAGCAGCGCAACTCGTCGGTCCTCGGCGAGGTCCGCCGCGCGAAGATCGACGCGCTCGCCGACCGCCGCGAGTACCAGCGCCTGCTCCCGAAGCGGCAGGCCGCCGCCGACGCGGTGCGCGCCCGCCGCGACGCGCTCGCCCAGATCAGCGCCGGCCTCCAGGCCCGGCGCAACGCGTTCGCGCAGGCCCGCGCCGCTCGCCTGGCCGCCCTCACCGCGACCCGTGCGAACCGGCGTGCGGCGCAGCACCGCCTGACGAAGGTCCTCGCCGAGCAGGAGCGCGCCGCCGCCCGCGCCGCGGTCTCCAAGGCGGGTCCCGGCGGGCCGTGGGCGATCCCGTGGGCGATCGTCCAGTGCGAGTCCGGCGGGCAGAACGTCGGACCGAACTCCGCGGGCGCCTCGGGCTACTACCAGTTCATGGTCGCCACCTGGAAGGGCCTCGGCGGCTCGACCCCGCAGGCCTATCAGGCGTCCAAGGCCGAGCAGGACCGGCTCGCGGCGAAGCTGTGGGACAACGGCCGCGGCGCGCGCAACTGGGACTGCGCCGCGATCGTCGGCATCACCGGCTGACGGGCTGTCGAACGGGCGCGTTCAGGCCCGTGTAGGCTGCGGCGAACATGCCCGGATTCGTCATCACCAAGCAGATCGCCGCCCCCGTCGAGACCGTCTTCGAGGTGCTCACCGACCACGAGGGCGCCACCGCGTTCACGCCCGGCCCGGTGAAGTTCACCCTCGAGAAGCCCGGCTCCCCTGCCCGCAACGGCCTCGGCGCCGTCCGCAAGATCACCGGCGCGGGCCCGGCCCTCCGCGAGGAGGTCACGCGCTACGAGCCGTCGACCGGCTTCTCGTACTCGATCATCTCCGGCGCCCCGGTGAAGAACCACCGCGGCGACGTCGACCTCGAGGAGCGCGCGGGCGGGACGTTCATGACCTACCGGGTCGACTTCAGCGCGGCCGCGCCGCTCGCCCCGATCCTCAAGGGCGTCATGAAGCTCGTCGTCGGCCAACTCGTCACCGGCGTCGTGAAGACGTCCGAGGCCCGCGCGGCCGGCCGGACCACCGCGTAGCGATCCGCCGCCGGGGTCCGGGCGGACACACGGACGATGGACGCCGGGGCTCCCGGGCGTCACCGTAGGTCGTGATGCCCGCGCGCCGGCCCGCCCTCCGCTGCCCGGCCGCGCTCGTCGCGGCCCTGGCGCTCCTCGCCCTGGGGACCGCGGTCGCGCCCGCGTCCGCCGCGGTGACGCCGGCGCGTGTCCTCACCCAGGACACCTACCCGTCGGCGACCTATCCGGGCCTGCAGCACCTGCACTACCGCTACGGGCCGGTCCACCTCTCCCCCGGGCAGAACCTCATCCAGCTCGGCGGCATCGGGGCGTCGGGCCGCCCGTCGGTGCCCGGCTGGATCACGGCCTTCCGCCCGAACCTCACCTACCTCGACGGGCGGGTCCCCGACGTCGACGTCGTCCACCTGCACCACGGCGTCTGGCTCGTCGACGGCGAGCGGCGCTGGGCGAGCGGCGAGGAGAAGACGAACAGCGACCTGCCGCAGGGGTTCGGCTGGCGCTACGACCCGGGCCAGCAGTGGGTCATGAACCACATGATCCACGACCTCTACCCGACCGAGGCCGACGTCTACATCACATGGGACATCGACTTCCTCCCGGACACCGCGCCGGCGGCCGCCTCGATCAGGCCGGTGACGACGAAGTGGATGGACGTCTCGGGCCCGTCGGCCTACCCGGTCTTCGACGCGCTGCGCAAGAAGGGCCGCAGGACGTTCACGTTCCCCGACCAGGCCGCGCCGGGCGCGCGCGGCCTCGGCCCCGAGCACGAGTGGACGGTCGAGCGCGACCAGACCCTCGTCGCGACGGCGGGCCACCTGCACCCCGGCGGCCTGCACACCGACCTCACCGTCACCCGCGACGGGCGCACCGTGAAGCTCTTCCGCTCGACCGCGCGCTACTTCGAGCCCGCCGGGCCCGTGTCGTGGGACGTCGCGATGACCGCAACCCGCCCGTCCTGGCGGGTGCAGCTGAAGCGGGGCGACGTCGTCCGCCTGTCCGGCACCTACGACGTCTCGCGCGCCTCGTGGTACGAGTCGATGGCGATCATGCTCGTCGCGCGGTACCTCGGGACCGACGCGGGCGGGGTGGACCCGTTCGTCACCGCGCCGCGGACCACGGGCATCGTCACCCACGGGCACCTCGGGGAGAACGACAACCACGGCGGGGGGCGGCACGTGCTCCCCGACGCGCGCGAGATGCTGAACGGGCGCCCGGCCGCCGGGTCGATCGCCGTCGCCGAGTTCCTGTCCGCCCGCGGCGACCTGAACGTCATGGGCCGCACGCTGCCGACCGTCCGCCACGGCGCGCGCCTGACGTTCGTCAACCGGGACGCGGCGAAGGACATCTACCACACGATCACCGCCTGCCGGGTCCCCTGCGACCGCGACGCCGGCATCGCCTACCCGCTCGCCGACGGCCCCGTCGACTTCGACTCCGGCGAGCTGGGCTACGGCCCCGCGAACCTCACCGCGGCGAAGGGGACCGACCGCTGGTCGACCCCCGCGAACCTCCCGCCGGGGACCTACACGTACTTCTGCCGCGTGCACCCGTTCATGCGCGGCGGGTTCCGCGTCACGCGCTGATCCTCGCCCGGGGGCCCGGACGCCGTCGACTGTCAGCTCAGGCCGGACTGCTCCGCGTGAGCTGTCAGTCGGCGTGGCCTACCGCTCAGCCGCCCACTCCGCCGCGAGGTGGACGATGACCGCGGCGGCCGCGGCCATGTCCTGCAGCGAGGCCCACTCGCGGCACGAGTGGTAGGCGTGCCCGCCGGTGAAGATGTTCGGCGTCGGGAGGCCGCGGGCGCTGAGGACCGAGCCGTCGGTGCCGCCGCGGATCGGCTCGCGCAGCGGCTCCAGGCCCTCGGCGCGGATCGCCGCGATCGCGTGCTCGGTCACCTCGGGGAAGGGCTCCAGGTGCGCGCGCATGTTCGGGTACTGGTCGGCGACCTCGATCGTGACCGACGCGCCCGGCGTCTGCGCGACGACGTCCTCCGCGGTCTGCCGCAGCAGCGCCACGTGTCCGTCGAGCCGGTCGTCGTCGAAGTCGCGGAGGATCGCGCGCACCGTCGCGGTCGCCGCCTCGCCGCTCGTCTCGTAGACGTGGATGAACCCGTCGCGGCCTGACGTCGTCTCGGGGGTCAGGTCGTCGGGGAGGGCGGCGACGATCTTCGCCGCGACGCGCGCCGCGTTGACGAGGATGCCGGTGGCGAACCCCGGGTGCACGTCGACACCGGTGACGGTGATCGTCGCCTCCTTCGCGGAGAACGTCTCGTCCTGGATCTCCCCGAGCGACGAGCCGTCCATCGTGTAGGCGCACTGCGCGCCGAAGGCCTCGACGTCGAAGAGCGACGCGCCGAGGCCGACCTCCTCGTCGGGTGTGAAGCAGATGCGCAGCGTCGGGCGTGGCAGCTCCGGGCGCGCGGCGAGGTGCGCGATCGCGGTCATGATCTCGGCGACGCCGGCCTTGTCGTCGGCGCCGAGCAGCGTGTCCCCGGAGGAGGTGACGACGTCGTGGCCGGCGCGCGAGGCGAGGTGCGGCTCCGCGCGAGGGTCCAGGACGGTGCCGCCCTTCGGGAGCGTGATGACGCCGCCGTCGTACGCGCGGTGGACGAGCGGGACGACGCCCGCGCCGGGCGCGTCCGGGCTCGTGTCGACGTGGGAGACGAGGCCGACGACGACGCCCGGGTCCCCGCCCCCGGACGCGGCGAGCGTCGCGGTGACGTAGCCGTTGCCGTCGAGCGCGGCGTCCGTCGGGCCGAGGGCGAGCAGCTCGTCGACGAGCAGCCGCGACAGGTCGAGCTGCCCCGGCGTGCTCGGGCTCTCCGTCCGCCCGCGCGCCGACTGCGTGTCGATGCGGACGTAGCGGTCGAAGCGGGCGAGGAGGTCCTCGGCGAGGGACGCGGCGAGCGGGGACGTGAAGGGCGCGGTCATGACGGGTCCCACCGTAGCCAGCCCGCCGCGCCCCGGGTTCCTCGGCCCGTCCGGCGCGGCGTGCGGGCTCGTGGGGTCATATGTCCCACTCGACCGCACGCCGCGCCGTTCGCGCCGCGCCGGGGGCGGCCCGTCTCCCGGAGCCACGCCCGCGGTGATCCGCCGCCGCCTCCCGCCCGAATGAAGGCCGAGTATGAGCGCCCTTCGTTACCGCCTCCTCGACGCCGGCCTCGGTGCCGGCCTCGTCCCCGACATCGCCCTGCGGATCGGCTCCCGCTACGGCGCGCACTGGCGTGAGCGCCACGAGGGCCGCGGCGGCGTCGTCGCCCAGGAGGCGCGCCTCACCGCGCTCCTGGACCGCATGACGAGCGGCCCCATCGCCGAGGTCCCTGAGAAGGCGAACGAGCAGCACTACGAGCTGCCGGCCGAGTTCCTCGGCATCGTCCTCGGCCCGCGGCGCAAGTACTCCGGCTGCCTCTGGGAGGACGGCACGACGACCCTCGCCGAGGCGGAGGAGGCGATGCTCGCGCTGAGCTGCAGGCGGGCGGGCGTCGAGGACGGCATGCGCATCCTCGACCTCGGCTGCGGCTGGGGGTCGCTGTCGCTGTGGCTCGCCGAGCAGTACCCGAAGGCCCGCATCACCGGCGTCTCGAACTCCCACGGCCAGCGGGAGTGGATCGAGTCCCAGGCGACGGCCCGGGGCCTCACGAACCTCCAGATCATCACCGCCGACGTGAACACGTTCACCCCCGAGGGCCGCTTCGACCGCGTCATGTCGATCGAGATGTTCGAGCACATGCGCAACTGGCAGGAGCTCCTCCGCCGCATCTCCACCTGGCTCGAGGACGACGGCAAGCTCTTCGTGCACGTCTTCAGCCACCGCACGCTCCCGTACCTCTTCGAGTCGACGTGGGCGGCCGAGCGCTTCTTCACCGCCGGCCTCATGCCCTCACACGACCTGCTGCCGCGCTTCCAGCGCGACCTCGTCCTCGAGGAGCGCTGGGTCGTCCCCGGCACGCACTACGCGAAGACGCTCGTCGCGTGGCTCGCCCAGCTCGACGCGCGCCGGAGCGAGGCGATCGCGCTCCTGCGCGCCGACGGCCGCTCCAGGCGCCAGGCGAAGGTCCTCTTCGGCGGCTGGCGCCTCTTCCTCCTCTCGACCGACGAGATCTGGAAGTACAAGGGCGGCGACGCGTGGCTCGTCAGCCACTACCTCATGGGCAAGCGCGGCTGACACCCCTCGCCGCCCGCCGCGCCGTCCGCTCGATCCCGTCGAGGACGGCGGGCCACGTCCAGCGCGCGAGGTCGTGGCCCATGTCCGGGAGCTCGAGCAGCTCGGCCCCTCCGATCGCGGCGGCGGTCGCGCGGCCGCCGCTCGGAAGGACGACGCGGTCGTGGAGGCCGTGGACGACGAGCGCGGGCATCGTGAGCCGGCCGAGGTCGGCGGTGCGGTCGCGCTCGGCGAGGATCGCCGCGAGCTGGCGGCCCGACCCCGTCCCGTCGCCCTCCTCGCGGGCCATCGAGCGGCGCATGACGACGCGGACGTCCTCGTCGTCCTCCTCGGTCCGCCCGCGCGAGCCGATGCGGTGGAAGGACCTCACGAGGTGCTCGACCGCGCCGGCCGGATCGCTCGGGCCCCGCCGCAGGAACTCGGGGATCATCCGGCGCGAGACCTTGCCCGTGCGCCCGTCCCCCGGCCGCCCCATGATCGAGACGAGCGACCGCGTGAGGTCCGGGTGGCGGATCGCGATCTCCTGCGCGACGAAGGAGCCAAGCGAGACGCCGACGACGTGCGCGCCCGCCGGGTCGAGCGCCGCGACGAGCCCGGCCGCGTCGTCCGCCATGTCCCCGAGCGTGTAGGTCGGCGCCGCCCGGCGCCGCAGGAAGCCGAGGGCGGACACCCCCGGCCCGCTGAGGTGCGTCGAGCGCCCGACGTCGCGGTTGTCGAAGCGGACGACCCGGAACCCGCGCGCCACGAGATCGGCGCAGAAGTCGTCCCGCCACCAGCAGAGGTCCAGCCCGAGGCCCATGACGAGCAGGACGAGGGGCGCGTCCGGCTCGCCGAGATCCTCGTACGCGAGGCGGATCCCCCGGCCGACGTCGCAGACGCGCTCGGCACTGCCGGCCCGCGCGGCCCTCACGAGCGCGCCCCCCGTGGCCCCTTCCGGGGCGGCAAGGGCACGAAGCCGCTCGTGCGCTCGATGTACGCCGCGTAGCCCGGCCGCCGCATGCCGATGTCCTTCTCGAGCAGGCCGGCCCCCGACACGCGCACGAGCAGCAGCGTCATGACCGCCGGCCCGATCGCCGTCCACCAGACGCCCGAGGCGGTCACCGCGACGAGCCACAAGCCCCACCACACGCACGCGTCGCCGAAGTAGTTCGGGTGGCGGGTGTAGCGCCACAGACCGCGGTCCATGACCTGCCCCCTGCTCGCCGGGTCGGCCTTGAACGCGCGCAGCTGGGCGTCGCCGATCGTCTCGAAGGCGAGGCCGACCGCCCACACGACGACGCCCGGGACCGCCCACAGCCCCATGCGGTCGTCGACGCCCGCGGCCACGGACAGCGGCAGCGACACGACGAGCACGAGCAGCGCCTGCGTCCCGAAGACCATCCGCAGCGACCACAGGACGAAGCGGTCGCCCTGCTTCTCGCGCATGACCGCGTAGCGGCGGTCCTCCTCGGGCTCGTGGCGCTTGCGGACCGTCAGGTGCCAGCCGAGCCGTCCGCCCCACAACACGACCATGCCCGCGAGCAGCACGCGCCGCCCGGTGCTGCCGTCCCCCGCGACGAGGCCGACGACGCCGACGAGCGCGAGCGCCGGCCCCCACACCGGGTCGATGATCGAGACGTCCTGCAGCCGGATGCTCAGCAGCCAGACGGCGAGCATGAGCAGGACGACCGCGGCCGCCGCGATGGGCAGGGCGCGGCCGGGGTCGGCGACGGAGAGGGCGAGCGGGGTCACGCCTGCTTCTACGCGCCGGAGGCCCGAGCGGTTCTCAGCCCGCTTCGGTCGCGGTCGCGGCCGCGACCGGTTCAGGCACCGCCGCCGAGGCCGACCGGTCCCGTGACCCGGGCAGCCGCCCGGCGATGCGCCCGATCGGACCGACCGCGCGCTCGAGGCCGCCGGCCGCCGCGGTGAGGTCGTCGATGACCGGCGAGAGCCGCTCGAGGTGATCGAGGATCTGGACGACCGTCTGCTCGACGCTCGCCACCCGCGGGACGAGCTCGGGCAGCGCCGCCGCGTGGCGGGTGAGCGCGGGGAGGGAGCCGGCGCTCGCCGTGAGCTCCGGCAGCGCGCTCGCCGCCGCCGTCAGCTCGGGCAGCGACTCGACCGCATCGGTGAGCCGCTCGAGGTGCTCGGCGACCGTCGCGATCCCGATGAGCGACTGCTCGAAGGACCCGAGCGTGCGGAGCGTCTCGTCGAGCTCGGCGAGGCGGTCGAGCGACTGCAGCGCGCCGGAGAGCCGCTCGAGCGTCTGCGGCAGCTGGACGACCGAGACGACGACCCGCGCGAGCGGCGAGAGCACCGGGACGTTCATGCCGCCGCGCGTATCCGGTAGGGCCCCGGGTCGAAGCGGCGCGTGCGCCGCCGGTAGCCGGCCGCGAAGCCCGGATAGATCGCGAAGTTCCGCCCGGTGTCGTCGAGGTAGTAAGCCTGGCAGCCGCCGTCGGTCCAAACGGACCCTGCGCTGCGGCGGTCGACCTCGTCGACGTAGGCCCGCAGCGCCTCGGGCGTCACCTCGACCCGGTCCACCCCGCCGGCGTCCATCTGCGCGAGCGCGCTCATGACGTAGGCGATCTGCGCCTCGAGCGAGAAGATGACCGAGTTGATCCCGATCGAGTTCGGCCCGAGGAGGATGAACATGTTCGGGAAGCCCGGCACCGCCGACCCGAGGTACGCCCGCGGCGACCGGTCCCACACCTCGCCGAGCGTGCGTCCGCCGAGGCCCGCGATGCGGTGGGCGAGCAGCGAGCGGCTGTACTTGTAGCCGATGGCGGTGATGATCGTGTCGACCTCGCGGCGCGTCCCGTCGGCCGTGACGATCGCCCGCCCGTCGACCTTCGCGATCGGGTCGGTGACGAGCGTGCAGTTGCCGGCGGCGAGCGCGGGGTAGTACGTGTTGGACTGGATCGGGCGCTTGCAGCCGAACCGGTAGCGGGGCGTGAGCTGCTCGCGCAGGACCGGGTCCTTCACCTGGCGGCGCAGGTGCGCGCGGCCGATCGCCTCGATCGGCCCGATGAGCTCCGTCCGTCCGCGGAAGCCGACGCCGAGCGACTCGTAGACGCCGAAGAGGAGGTTGCGCTGCGCGTCCTGCACCGGCGGCAGGAGCTTGTACAGCTGCCGCTCGGCCCACGGCACCGGCCGGTCCACGTGCGGCATGACCCACGGCGGGGTGCGCTGGTAGACGTGGAGCTCGGCGACGTCCGGCTGGATGAGCGGGACGAACTGCGCCGCCGCGGGGCCCGTGCCGATGACGGCGACCCGCTCGCCGCGCAGGTCGTGGTCGTGGTCCCAGCGGGCGGAATGGAAGCGGTGCCCGCGGAACCGCGTCAGCCCCGGGATCGACGGCTCCTCCGGCTCGGCCGTCGCGCCGATCGCGCTGATGAGCAGGTCGGCCGTGAGCTCCTCGCCGTCCGCCGTGCGCACCCGCCAGAGCACGGCGTCCTCGTCCCACGCGCTGTGGGCCATCTCGGTCGCGAAGCGGATGTGCGGGGTGACGCCGTACTCGTCGGCTGTCCGGCGCACGTAGTCGAGGATCTCCTCCTGCCGCGGGAAGAGGCGCGTCCAGCGGGTGTTGCGCGCGAAGGAGTACGAGTAGAGCGTCGCCGGGATGTCGCAGCCGCAGCCCGGGTAGGTGTGCTCGAACCACGTCCCCCCGACCGACGTGTTGCGCTCGAGGATGACGAAGTCCTCGATGCCGGCCTGGCGCAGCCGGACCCCGAGGCCGACCCCGGCGATGCCGGCGCCGACGATGACGAGACGGTGGTGCTGGTTCTCGGACACGGTGGGCCTCCTAGAGCTCCGCCCGGGCGACGAGCGACTGGATCGGCTGCGGCGCGCCGCGCAGCAGCTTGTAGGCGAGGGTGGACTCGAAGCCGACGGGGACGACGTCGCGGTCGCGCCGCGCGCAGTCGAGGACCGCCTTCGCGACGAGGTCCGGCGAGTGGCCCATGCCGAGCGCCTTCTCGGCGCGCGCCCGGCGCGGGACCATGCGGCCGCGGTAGCGCGTGGCGGTGGCGATGGGCGTCGCGATGACGCCGGGGCAGACGACGCTCACGCCGACGCCGTGCGGCCGCCAGTCGGCCCGCAGGCACTGCGACAGCGACACGACCGCGGCCTTCGTCGCGCAGTACGCGGCCATGTGGCGGTTCGGGATGTACGCCGCGCCGGAGGCGATGTTCACGACCTGCCCGCGGCCGCGCGCGACCATCGCGGGCCCGAAGGCGTAGCACCCGTGCGCGACCCCGTCGAGGTTGATCGAGCGCAGCCACTGCCAGTCCTCGAGCGTCGTGTCGAGGAACGGCCCGACGATGCCGACGCCGGCGTTGTTCACGAGCACGTCGACCGCGCCGTCCTCGCGCTCGACCTGCGCCGCCAGCTCGTGCACCGCGCCGGCGTCCGCGACGTCGCAGACGCGGGCGACGGCCGGCGGCGCGCCGAGGGCGGTGCAGGCTTCGGCGACGCGTGCGGCCGCCGCCCCGTCGATGTCGACGACGACGACCGCCGCGCCCGACGCGGCCGCCCGCAGCGCGGTCGCCTCCCCGATGCCGCTCCCGCCGCCGGTGATGACGATGCGGGCGCCCTCGACGTCGATGCCGCGGCCGCCACTCATGAGATGTCCTCGTCCCGGCGCAGCCGAGCCCCTGGGCGGGGCTTCGCCACCATCTTCACGCCGTACCGCGCCCGCAGCGTCAGCGTCGCCTCCGGCTCGACCGGGTGGCCGGGCACGAGGTCGTAGACGAAGTCCCGGCTCATCATCGCGGTGATGAGCGTCGCCTCCATGAGGGCGAAGCTCGTCCCGATGCACACGCGCCGTCCGCCGCCGAACGGCAGGTAGGCGGAGCGGTGACGGCCCTTCGGCGCGTCGCCGAGGAAGCGCGACGGGTCGTACGTCTCGGGGGCCGCCCAGAAGCGGTCGTCGTGGTGGATCGCGTGGATCGGGATGAGGACCGTGGAGCCCTTGGGGATCCGGTGCCCGTCGATGACGTCGTCGCGGGTCGCCGTCCGCGGGATGACCCACGCGGGCGGGTAGAAGCGCATCGCCTCCTGGAAGCAGGCGGTCGTCCACTCGAGCCGCGCGATGTCGGCGGTCGTCGGCCGGTGACCGTCGCCGAGCACCTCGTCGACCTCGGCGAGCATCCGGTCGCGCGCGTCCGGGTTCAGCGCGAGCAGGTACCACATCCACGCGAGCGCGTTCGCGGTCGTCTCGTGCCCGGCGAGCATGAACGTCGTCACCTCGTCGCGGACCCGGCGGAGCGGCAGCGGCCGCCCCTCGTCGTCCCGCACGGTGAGCAGGAGGTTGAGCAGGTCGTCGGTGTCGGTCGGGTGCGCGCGCCGGTCGTCGATGAGCGCCCAGACCGTCTCGTCGACGGTCTTCATGACCCACTGCAGGGGTGCGAGCGGCGGCGGCAGGTACGGCGCCCGGTGGATCGCGCCGGCGAACGCGCGCAGCCCCCAGACCGGCGGCGCGAAGACCATCAGCAGGCGCGTGGCGACCTCGGCGCTGCGCAGCCCGGTCGTGACGACGCGCTTCATCCGGCGCCCGATCTCGCCGAACGCGTGCCCGAAGAGCGCGGTCCCGACGACGTCTATCGTGAGCGCGACCATGTCCCCGGACATGTCGACGCGGACCGGCCCCGACCCGTCCCCGATGTCCGCGACGAAGCGCTCGATCGGGTCGATCATGAGGTCGACCATCCCGCGCACGTGCCGCTTGGACATCGTCGGGTTGAGCATCATCCGGTGGCGGCGCCAGGACTCGTCCTCGTCGGTGAAGAGGTTGAGCCCGAGGACCGCCCGGAGCAGCTCGTACTCGATCGACTTGTGGTACCCGTCGGCGCCCTCGTGGAGGACGTGGTCGACGTAGTCGGGGTGGCGGAGGATGAACTGGCGGCGGCGGCCGATCCGCACCGTGACGATGTCCGAGCCCGGCGCCCCGGTGACGAGGGGCCCGTCGACGTGCAGCCCGCGCGTGAGCATGTCCCACGCGACGGGCAGGCTGTCGAGCGACGGCGTGCGGGCGGCCGTCGTGGTCATGCCGCGACGCCGGTGGTGTACTCGTGCCGCGTCCCGAAGAACGCCGCCTCGGCCTTCCCCAGCCCCGTCCGCGGATCGTCGCCGAGCAGCCACTCGCGGGCGACGTCGAACCACCGGCCCTCCGCCTGGAGCTGGCCGAGCAGCCCGATGACGAGCATGACGCCGCGCATGAGGACGAAGTGCTCGGCGGGCAGCGTCATCTGGTCGAAGCCCTCGTCGCCGCGCATGGCCGTGTAGCGCCGCATCATCTGCGCGGTCTGGCTCGCGTCGATGCGCGTCGGCTCCTCGTCGAGCAGCCACCCGAAGATCGCCTCGTAGTTCTCGTAGAACGGCTGGGCGAGCGCCGGGTCGGCGGGCAGCGCCCCGAGCTCGGCGACGATCTCGAGCAGGCCCATCGGGTCGTTCTCGTGGAGGGCGCGCGTCGTCTTCACGAGGTGGCGCACCTCGTCGTCCCCCATGCGCTTGAAGAAGCCGAAGTCGAGGAAGGCGATGCGGCCGTCCGGCAGGAAGAGCGTGTTGCCGGGATGCGGGTCGCCGTTGAGCAGGCGGTGGCGCATCGGGCCGTTGAGGTAGAAGCGGACGATGATCTCGGCGGCGCGGTCGCGCTCCGCCTGCGACGAGGTGTCCTTGAACTCCGCGAAGCGCATGGCCTCGACGTAGTCGGTGACGATGACCCGCTCGCGGCAGAGGTCGGTCACGACCCCGGGGACGACGGCGAAGGGGTGGCCGCGGTACACGCGCGCCATCGCCTGCTGGTTCGACGCCTCGAGCTCGTAGTCGAGCTCCTCGGTGATGCGCTCGCGGATCTCCCCCGCGATCGCGCCGGTGTCGATCCCGGGCGCGATCGCCGACAGGAGCTTCAGCCCGAGCCGCAGGTTCTGCATGTCGGCGTGGATCGCCTCGGCGATGCCGGGGTACTGCACCTTCACCGCGACGTCACGCCCGTCGTGGAGCGTCGCGCGGTGCACCTGCCCGATCGAAGCCGCGGCGATCGGCTCCGGGTCGATGTCGGCGAAGCTCTCGCGCAGCTTCTCCCCGAGGTCGGACTCGATGACCTTCGTGATCGCCTTGAACGAGACGGGGTCGGCGCCCTGCTGGAGCTGCGCGAGGATCGCCTGGAACTCGGGGCGGATCTCCTCCGGCACCATGCCGAGGTCGACCGCCGAGAGCGTCTGGCCGACCTTCATCGCGGCGCCGCGCATCCCGGCGAAGACCTTCACGAGCGCCTGCGCCGACTTCAGCTGCTGGCGGGAGGCCGCGGCGCGCCGCGCGTCGGAGCTGCCGGCGGTGCGGACCATCGCCCGCGCGGTCGCCTCGCGGGCGGCGACCCCGGCGGCCGTCCCGGTGATGGAGGCGGCGCGCCGGAAGCGGGAGCCGCGGATCTCTTCGTCGCTCAACGTGGTCCTCTGTGTCGGGGGGAAAGGGTGACCCGGCCATTCGTCGATCAACCGAACGGCGAATACGTGGATACAATCACCGTTCAGGTGAACGGTCAAGCGGAGAGCGACCCCCCGGACGGGACGGAGCCCCGGCGGACGACGCGGGCGCAGCAGCGCGCCGCGACGCGCCTGGCGCTGCTCGACGCGACCGCCGCCCAGCTCGTCGAGGAGGGCTACGACGGCCTGACGACGCGCCGGGTCGCCGAGCGCGCCGGCGTCGCCCAGAGCACCCTCATGCACCACTTCCCCACGCGCGAGGCGTTCCTCGTCGAGGCGGTGACGCATCTCGCGATGCGGCTCGCCGACGAGGCGCTCGACGCGATCGACCTCTCCGCGCTGCAGCGGCCCGAGCGCCGCGATGCGGTCCTCGACCAGGCGTGGCGGCAGTTCACCTCGCCGGGGTCCCTCGCCGTCCTGCAGCTGTGGTTCGCCGCGTGGAACGAGCCCGAGGTCGCCGTCGCGCTCCAGGACCTCGAGCGCCGACTGGGGACGATCCTCCTGATGACGGCCTCGACGCTCTTCCCGGAGCAGGCCGACGACCCGCGCTTCCCCGCCCTCATCGACACCGCGGTCTGTCTCATCCGCGGCCTGCTCGTCGGCATCCCGATCTCGGGCCGCGACGCCGTCGACGCCCGCTGGGAGGCGATGAAGCCCCTCCTGCTCGAGACGGCGGCGCAGCTCCTGGACGAGCCGGCCGCCGCCTGAGCGCAGATCCTCCTAGGCGGCCGCCGTCGCGGCCGGCGCGGTCGCGTCGGCCTTGATCAGGTCCGCCGCCTTCTCGGCGATCATGATCACCGGCGCGTTCGTGTTGCCGCGGACGATCGTCGGCATGACCGACGCGTCGACGACGCGCAGACCCTCGACACCGTGGACCTTCAGGCGCGGGTCGACGACCGGCCCGATCGAGCACGTCGACGTCGGGTGGTAGATCGTCATCGTCTGGTCGGCGATGAAGTCGAGCAGCTCCTCGTCGGTCGCGTCGGGCTTCGGCGCGGCGAACTCCCCGGTGATGAACGGCTTCAGCGCGTCCTGCTGGGCGATCTGCAGCCCCACCTTCACGCCCGCGAGCATCGTCGCGCGGTCCTCCTCGGTCGTGAGGTAGTTGTGTTGGATCCGCGGCTTGACGTACGGGCTCGGCGTGCGGAGCGTCACCGCGCCGCGGCTCGTCGGCTTCACGACGCCCGGCCCGAAGGCGACCCCGTGCTCGACCGCCGGCCCGAGGCCCTCCTGCCAGAAGAGCACCGGCGCGCAGTGGAACTGGCAGTCCGGCGCGTCGAGGCCCGGCCGCGTGCGGATGAAGCCGCCCGCCTCCGCGATGTTCGACGACAGCGGGCCGCGGCCCTCGGTCTGCAGCAGCTCGACGTTCTCGGGCGTGAGCGCCGTCATGAGCGACTCGTAGTCCGCGCTCCAGTTCATGAGCGTCATGCAGTGGTCCTGCAGGTTCTGGCCGACCGGGAGGTCCTGGCGGACCTCGATGCCGAAGAGCGGCAGCTGGTCGGCCGGGCCGATGCCCGAGAGCATGAGCAGCTGCGGCGACTGGTACGCGCCGGCGGCGAGGATGACCTCGCGCGAGGCGTGGACCTCCTCGACCGTCCCCGCGTGGTCGATCTCCACGCCGCTCGCGCGATCGCCGTCGAACAGGATCCGCAGCGCCATCGCCTCGGTGATGACCGTGAGGTTCTCGCGGCCCATCACCGGGTGCAGGTAGCGGACGGACGTGCTCGCGCGCATCCCGTTCTCCTGCGTCGTCTGGTAGCGGCCGAAGCCCTCCTGACGGGCGCCGTTGAAGTCCGGGTTCTTCTCGTGCCCGGCCTGCGCGGCCGCCTCGACGAACGCGTCCGCGACGGGGTTCATCGAGCGGCTCTCCTTGACGGTGAGCGGCCCCCCGGTGCCGTGGAACTGGTCGTCGCCGCGCTCGTTGTCCTCGGACTTCTTGAAGTACGGGAGGACGTCGTCATAGCCCCAGCCCTCGGCGCCCATCTCCGCCCACTCGTCGTAGTCGGCGCGGTTGCCGCGGATGTACACCATGGCGTTCATGGAGCTGCAGCCGCCGAGCATCTTGGCCCGCGGCAGGTATGCGCGGCGGTTCTTCAGCCCGGGCTCGGGCTCGGTGCTCATGTCCCAGTCGCGGCGGCCCTTGAAGAGCGCGCCGAAGGCGGCCGGGATGTGGATCTCGTCGTCGGTGTCAGGGCCGCCGGCCTCCAGCAGGGCGACCTTCACCTCGGGGTCCTCGGTCAGGCGGGCGGCGAGCACACAGCCCGCGGAGCCGGCTCCGACGATCACGTAATCGTACATCTGCTCTCCTCTGGACCGGGCACGGGCGGCCGCGGTCGCGTCGATTGAATCCCTCTCGCGCGACGCTATCCGATCGACGTTGACGGCGTGTCAAATCCTGGCGCGCGGCCGCGGGGGACCCCGCCGGGAGCAGGCCGTGTGCGCCGAACGTCAGTTGCAGACGAGGCAGAGCCCCGCGGCGCAGCCACACGCGGCGGCGAACGGCATCCCGCGGACGGGGCGCCACCGGCGGACCCACTGGCGGGCGCTCGCGCTCGTCTGGTCCGCGCCACCGCCGGGCCAGCACTGCTGGCTGATGACGGCGCTCAGGAGCTGGGCGTCCTCGTCGCCCCGCGCGTCGATGGCGCGGATGTGGTCGCCGATCTCGGGCTTGGCGGGCTGGTCGTCCATGGTCCTGTGATCGGTTACCCCGCCGCAGACTGGACGTCACATCCGCCGGCGTGTCCCGGGCGCGCGCCCGGGACACCCCGGCCCCGGATCAGGCAGCCTGGCCGACGCGACCGGCCGCCTCGGCGTACATCGCCATCTGCCGCGCCACCCCGTCGTTGCAGAAGCCCTCGACGTGGCGCAGGCCGTCGACGACGAGCCCCGCGTCGACCGTGTTGCGCATGAACTCCGGGTCGTCCCGCACCGCGGCGATCTGCGCCGCCGTGCCCCGGACCTGCATGTAGCCGTCGAGGCCGGCGTTCGGCGCCAGCAGCGCCACGTCGAACCCTTCGATGCGCCCGTCCTGCTCCATCCGGCCGAGGATCCCCAGCGCCTCGTCGAACACCTCGAGGGCGCGTTCCTCGCGGCCCCTCGCGACGTCCCCCCATCCGATGAACAGCATGCGGTCGGCCATGCCGACCTCCCTTCGCTCGCGGCCCGGTCGGGACGGCCGAGCCTGACCCGATGACTCTCCCACCGGCCCCGCCCATGATGCAACGTAAATCTGTGCGTTCTGAGCGCGGCCGCGCCCCCTGTCCGGCGGCCCCGGGCAGGTGTAGCGTCCACGCGCACCCGCACAGCACCAGCCGCCGGAGGCCCCGATGAAGGTCAACCGCGCCCGCACCGCGCTCGCCTGCCTGGTCACCGCCACATGCCTCGCGAGCCCCGCGCTCGCCGATCCCGTCGTCTTCTCGGGCAGCCCCGCCGCGCCCTTCCCGCAGAACAAGCAGAACGAGCCGGCGGTCGCCGTCGACCCGCTGAACCCGGCACTGCTCATCAGCGGCGCGAACGACGAGGTCGACGAGCCGGCCTGCGCCGGATCGGACTGCTCGTTCGTCGCCGGCGTCGGCAACTCCGGCGTCTCGTTCTCCACCGACGGAGGCTCGACCTGGACGCAGCCGACCTAACGCGGGCTCACGGGCCGGCCGTCGGGCGGGACCCCGGCCTCCCCCCCGCACGACCTACGTCGGGCCGATCGGCACCGTGCCGAACTACTACGAGGCGGGGCTCGTCTCCGACGGCGACCCGTCGGTCGCCTTCGGGCCGAAGCACATCGCCGGCGGCTTCACCTGCGCGCAGGGCCCGCAGGCGTACTACGCGTCACTCACCGCGAACCTCGCGACGGCGAAGTCCGACGAGACGTTCAAGGGCTACGAGGCGATGGCGGTCTCCCACACGACGAACCTGAGCAAGGCGATCGCCGGCTCGGCGACGAGCGACAACGGCTGGAGCGCGCCGAGCGTCATCTCGTCGACGAAGCAGAGCGCCGTCACGTTCTCCGACAAGGAGGCGCTCACCGTCGACGGCGCCGCCGGCAGCCCGTACTTCGGCTACGCCTACGTCTGCTGGACCGACTTCCGCTCCAACTCGTCCGGCGGGCAGCCGATCGTCGTCTCCCGCTCCCGTGACGGCGGCGACACGTGGACCTCGCCGATGGCGATCACCCCCGCCTCGGCGTCGAAGACCGGCCGCCAGGGCTGCGACATCAAGACCGACGCGAGCGGCGTCGTCTACGCGTTCCTCGAGAGCCGAGGTCCAGGGCAACCGGGGCAACGGCATCCTCATGGCGCGCTCCTTCGACGGCGGCCGGTCGTTCGACCGTCCGCGCCCCGTCGCGGACGTCGTCGACATCGGGCAGCCGAGCTTCACCTCGGCCGGCTACACCGACATCGACGGGGTCGCCGGCGCGCGGGCGGACTCCTTCCCGCACGTCGCGATCGCGGGCTCGACGATCGTCCTCGCCTGGGCCGACGGGCGCCTCGGCCTCGGCCAGGAGCAGGAGCTCGCCCAGGTCTCGCGCGACCGCGGCGTGACGTGGAGCGCGCCGGTGAACATCGCCCTGCCGGGGGACCGGCCGGTGATGCCCGGCGTCGCGCTGTCGCCCGACGCGTCGACGCTCTACTCGGTCTACTCGGCCGACCGCGACCCGTTCCGCGACTCGCTCACCGGGTCGCGACGCTTCCTCGGCGTCCTGCTCAGCGTGCCCGTCACGGCCACGGGCTTCGGCGTCCCGGTCCAGGCCGCCGCGGAGAGCGCGGACGGCGACGGCCGCGCGTCGTCCGCCAACGCCCTCGGCGACGAGTTCATCGGTGACTACAACCAGGTGGCGGCGACCCCGGCCGGGGCGGTCGGGGTCTACACGAGCCTCCACGACGCCGCGCAGTGCGACGCCGTCAACGCCTACCGGCAGGGACTGGTGGACGCCGCGCAGGGCTCGGCGACGGCCGCGCCGCCGAAGCCGGCGCCGATCGAGGACTGCGCGAGCGGCGCCTTCGGCAACACCGAGATCAAGGCGCTCGTCACGCCGTAGGACCGGGGCTACGCCACGGCGCTCCGCTCACGGCGGAGCGCCGTCCGGCCGAGGATGAGGTCGGACGCCTTCTCGCCGATCATCACGCACGGCGCGTGGGTGTTGCCGCGCGTGATCGTCGGCATGACGGACGCGTCGGCGACCCGCACGCCGTCGAGGCCGCGGACGCGGAGCTCGGCGTCGAGGACCGCCTGCTCGCCGTCCCCCATCGCGCAGGTGCCGACGGGGTGGTAGATGAGCATGAGCCGCCGGCGGATGTCCGCCTCGATCGCGTCGCGGTCGACCGCGTCGGGGCCGGGGGTGATCTCGTGCGTGACGACCTCGGCGAGCGGGCTCTCCGCCGCGATGCGCCGCGCGAGCTCGACGCCGGCGACGAGCGCGTCGAGGTCCTCCGGCTCCGACAGCGAGTTCGTGAGGATGCGCGGCTTGTCGGCCGGATCGGCGGAGCGCAGCCACACCTTCCCCCGCGACTTCGGCGCGACGAGCACCGGGCCGATGACGATCGCGTCCCCGGGGTACTCGACCGACCCGTGGTCGTCGAAGTAGGCCGCGCCCATGTGGAGCTGCAGGTCGGCCGCCGCGAGGCCGGGCCGGCTGCGGACGAACGCGTTGACCTCGGCGACCGTCGAGGTCAGCGGCCCGGAGCGGCGGAGGATCCACTCGGCGAGCGGCTTCGGCTTGTCGGCGCCGTAGAGGGTCCCGGACTCGCTCACGGCGAAGTTCACGGTCTGGAACGGGTGGTCCTGGAGGTTCGCGCCGACGCCGGGCAGGTCGTGGATCGGCTTGACGCCGACGGCCTGCAGGTCGGCGGGGTCGCCGATGCCGGAGAGCTGGAGCAGCTGCGGTGAGCCGATCGCGCCCGCCGCGAGGATGACCTCGGCCCCGGCGCGGACGAGCCGGCTGCCGCCGCGCCGGCCGCGGTAGTGCACCCCGGTGACGCGCGTGCCCTCGAGCGCGAGCCGCTCGACGAGGACGTTCGTGCGGATCTCGAGGTTCGGGCGGCCGCGGGCCGGGGTGAGGAACGCGTCGGCCGAGCTCCACCGCCGGCCGCCCTTCTGGAGGACCTGGAACATCGAGACGCCGTCCTGCTCGGGGCCGTTGTAGTCGGCGATGCGGGGGATGCCCGCGGCCTCGCTCGCGGCGAGGATGCGCCGGTCGAGCTTCCGTGGTGAGCGCTGCTCGCTGACGTGCAGCTCGCCGCCGACCCCGTGGTACTCGGAGGCGCCGCGCGCGTTGTGCTCGGAGCGCATGAAGTACGGCAGGACGTCCTCCCAGCCCCAGCCCGTCGCGCCGGCGCGGACCCAGCTCTCGTAGTCGAGCGGGCAGCCGCGGACGTAGAGCATCGCGTTCATCGAGCTCGACCCGCCGAGCGACTTGCCGCGCGGCACGTAGAGGCTGCGGCCGTCGACGTGCGGCTCCGGCTCGGTCGCGAAGTCCCAGTCGAGCTTCGTGTGGAACTGGTTCGGGAACGCAGCGGGGATCTTGATGTTCGGGCTGCGGTCGCGGCCCCCGGCCTCGAGCAGCAGGACGCGCGTGCCCGGGTCGGCGCTGAGGCGGTTGGCGAGGACGCAGCCCGCCGAGCCGGCACCGACGATGACGTAGTCGAACGAATCGCTCATGCCCTCACCCTACGGGGGACCGATGAGGGCGGGACCACCGTGCGGTCACCTCGGCCGTGCTTGACGGCGGCCGCCCGCCCGCCGCTCAGGCGGCGAGGAGCCGGGGCTCCGGCCGCGGCGCCGGCCCGGGGAGCGCGACGCCGGCCAGCAGCTCGTCGAGGCGCGCGCCGACCGACGCGCGCCCCGTCTCCATGACGAGCCGGCTGCGCGAGCGGTCCATGACCTGCAGGCCCATCGCGCGCAGGTCGTCGCCCGCCGGCCCGATGACCGCGACCTCCGTGCCCGCCGCGCGCAGCTGCCGGACCTCCTGGTCCAGTCGCCAGGCGGTCGCGCGCCGGACCGCGCCGAAGAGCGTCGAGTCGAGGACCGAGCCGCGGTGGCGTGACGCGAAGGGCGAGAGGCAGAGCACGACGTCGCACTCCAGCCCGAGCAGCGAATCGGCGTTCGAGAAGGACGCGAGGCCGCCGTCGATGTACTCGCGGCCGCCGATGCGCACCGGCCGGTAGTAGGCGGGCACGGCGCACGAGGCGACGACCGCGTCCGCGACGTCGGCGGCCGGGGCGTCGGGGTGGCCGAAGGCGACGCGGGCGCCGGTGCGCACGTCGCAGGCGTGCAGCAGGAGCTGGGTGTGCCGCGGCCAGCCGTGCCGGACGGCGGCGTGCGTGAGGCCGCGGATCTCGTCGCCCGCGCGCCAGCCGCGCGGGACGAGGCCCTGCAGCGAGGCGACGCGGTGGCGCGGGTCGGCGGCGACGAGTCCGCCGAGCGCGAGCCGGAGCGAGCCCGGCAGCAGCGGCGGACGACCGGGCGCGGTCGCGCGCCCGCGGCCACCGGTGGCCTGGCGGATCGCCCGCTCCAGTCGCTCGGGCTGCTCGGCCATCGCGAGGAGGTCCGCGGACGGGATCCCGGCCGCGGTGACGACGGCGGCGACCGCCCCCGCCGAGGTCCCGGCGATGACGTCGGCCGTGCGGGGGTCCCACCCGCTGTGCTCGCGGACCGCCTCGAGCGCGCCGACGAGCCAGGCGATCCCCGTGATCCCGCCGGCGCCCAGCACAAGTCCCACCCGCGTCATGGGGGCAGGTAGCCCCGTCCCGGCGCCCCGGTTACGCGCGTCCCCCCGAACGGGGGGCGGCCGGCGCGCGGGAGGTGAATGAAGATTCACGGTGTCATGAGCACCGTGAACCTTCATTCAGCCGGCGCCGAGGCGGTCCGGACCGGCGTCCGCCTCACTCGATGACGAACATGAGGATGACGGTCGTGCAGACGACGAAGCAGTAGCCCTCGAAGATCATCCGCAGCGGCAGCGGGGCGTGGCGGAGCTCCATGAAGTAGAGCCCGACGAAGCGCACCTTGATGAAGGCCACGACGAGGATGAGGATGCTCGCGGTCTGCTCGTTGCTGACCCCGTGATCGGTGCCGAGCCACCACGACGTGAGCGTCGCGGCGATGAGGATCCCCCAGACGACGGAGACCGGATGACGGAGCAGGGCGGCGCGGGTCATTTCACGAGGTACAGCAGCGGGAACAGGACGATCCACAGCAGGTCCACCATGTGCCAGAAGCAGGCGCCGCCCTCGACGAAGGCGAACTGCCGGACGGTCAGCGCCGGCTTCCGGGACTGCACGAACAGGTAGGTCAGGACGAGCATGCCGAGGATGAGGTGGAAGAAGTGCAGCCCCGTGAGGATGAAGTAGTACATCCAGAAGTCGTTGGTCGCGGGCTTGATCCCGTGGCTGAACTTCTCGCTCCACTCGAGGTACTTCATGAACGCGAATCCGAGCCCGCAGCCGATCGCGCCGAGGAACATCGCCGGCGCGAGGCCGCGGATGTCGTGGCGGATCGCGCGGATCCCGGTGATGACCATCATCGAGCTCGAGAGCAGCAGCAGCGTGTTGATCGCGCCGTAGTTCTGGTTGAGGATCGCCTGCGAGTGGTCGAAGAGGACGGGGTGCTTCGACCGGGCGTCGATGAACACGCCGAACAGCAGCGCGAACACCGTCATGTCGCCGAGGATGAAGATCCACGTCCCCTCCTCGCCGGGGATGTGCTTCGCGGGCTTCCCCGACGCCGGGGACTCAGGCCCGGTGGCGTCGGCTTCGGACTCGGCGACGGTGCTCACAGCGCGCCGACCCTACCACGGGGTGAACGCTCGTGAACCCCGTTCACGCCGCCACCCGGTCGGCGGTCGAACCGGGCCTTCTGCGACGCCGGTGAGCGATCGTCGGCAGCGGGTTCTCGCGGTGACCGGTCGTTCACGCAGGCGGTACCATATGCCGATGGCAACCCAGCGTCGGCGCCTGGTCACCCGCGACGTCCAGATCCTCGACGCCGCGGCCGGCCTCTTCGCGAAGCGCGGCTTCGCCGACGTCGGGGTGGACGAGATCGGGAAGGCCGCCGGCGTGACCGGCCCGGCGATCTACCGGCACTTCAAGGGCAAGGACGAGATCCTCGCGACGCTCTGCGAGAACGCCCTCGACGCGCTCTTCCTCGCGACCGGGACGGACTCCGACGACCCGTGGGACGAGATCGCCGCGCTCGTCTCCGGGCACGCCGCGTTCATGATCGAGCACCGCGCGCTCGGCGGGGTCTGGATCCGCGAGGGCCGCCTGCTCTCCGACACCTACCGCAGCCGGATCCACCGCCGTCAGCGGCAGTTCATCGAACGCTGGATCGACACCGTCCACCGCTGCCTGCCGAGCCGCCCGACCGAGCAGCTCACGACGCTGACGTTCGCCGCCATCGGGTCCCTGAACTCGATCGCGACGTGGCCGCCCGCCGCGCTCCAGGGCGACCCCGGCGGCCTCCTGAGCGAGGCGATCATCGACGGCCTGCGCGGCCTCGCGCTCGAGGACGAGAAGGCAGGCGCCGGGAGCAACGGCGCCTGAGCCGGCGCCCGGGCCCCCGTCGCCGCGGCAGCCCGCAGGCGTCGTCAGCACCCCACGGCAGCGTGCGGCCTGGTGGGGGATATGCCCCCACCGGGCCGCACGCCGGCCGGGGGCTCAGCCGGTGAGCAGCCCGCCGTCCACCGGCAGCAGGACGCCGGTGACGTAGGAGGCGGCGTCGCTCGCGAGGAAGACGGCGGCGGCGGCGAGCTCGGCCGGGTCGCCGACCCGGCCGGCGGGGACGCGCGGCAGCATCTGCTCGAGGTAGCCGTCGGGGTACTCGTCGGTCATCTCGGACGGGAAGAAGCCCGGCGCGAGCGCGTTGACGCGGATGCCCTTGCGGCCGGTCCACTCCGACGCGAGGTCGCGGGTGAGGCCGAGGATCGCCGCCTTGCTCGTGCAGTACGCGGCCTGCGGGAGCCCGGCGGTCGTCGAGCCGAGGATCGAGCCGACGTTGATGATGCTCGAGCCGGGCTGCATGACCCTGGCGCAGGCCTGGGCCATGAAGAACGAGCCGCTGACGTTGATGTCGAGGACGCGGCGGAAGTCCTCGGGGCGCTCGCGCGTCGCGGGCGCGGCGGTGCCGATGCCCGCGTTGTTGACGAGCACGTCGACGCGGCCGAAGGCCTCCATCGCCCGCGTGGCGACGGCGGTGCAGTCGTCCGGGACGGCGACGTCGGCGCGGACGGCGAGGCAGCGGACGCCGAGCGCCTCGACCTTCGCGGCGGTGTCGGCGAGCATCGCCTCGCGGCGCGCGCAGACGACGACGTCGGCCCCCGCCTCCGCGAAGGCCAGGGCGAAGGCGACGCCGAGGCCGGACGAGGCCCCGGTGATGACGGCGACGCGGCCGTCGAGGCGGAACTTCTCGGCGAGGGTGCTCATGAGGGCCGAGGCTACCGTCGCGGCCGCACCGTCGGCCGGCAGCAGCGCCGCGGGGACCTCGAGGCGGCGGGGAGCTCCGCGACCTCGGGGGGCACCTTGACAGCGCAAGCACCTCCGACATAGTGTCCGACACCATGTCGAGCACGCTCCCCGTCCCCGTCGTCCGCGTCCCGGACGACATCACCGCGAGCTGGCTCGGGGAGGTGCTCGGACAGGACGGCCTCAGGCTCGACGCCGTCGAGGCGATCGGCACCGGGCAGATGAGCCAGAGCCACCGGGTGAGCTTCACGCGCGCCGACGGGACGCCGGGCACCGTCGTCGTGAAGCTCGCCTCCGCCAGCGCCGAGAGCCGTGCGACCGGCGTCGGGATGCGCGCGTACTGGCGCGAGGTCTCCTTCTACCGCGGCATCGCGAGCCGCATCCCCCAGGGCCTCCCCGCCTGCCACCACGCCGCCTACGACGAGGCCGAGGGCTGGTTCACCCTCGTCCTCGAGGACATCGCCGGCGCCGAGCAGGGCGACCAGATCGCCGGTTGCGACATCGAGACGGCGCGCCTCGCGATCCGCACGCTCGCGCGCGTGCACGCGCCGGTCCTCGGCGACCTGCACGCCGGGACGGTCGACTACCTCAACCAGCCGAACCCGCTGAACCAGGCGCTGACGAACGCGGTCCTGCCGGGCTTCCTCGAGCGCTACGCGGGTCGCATCGCGCCGGAGCACGCGGACGTCTGCCGCCGCTTCGCCGCCGTCGTCGACGCGTGGATGGCCGACCAGCGCCCGCCGCTCGGGCTCGTGCACGGCGACTACCGCCTCGACAACCTCCTCTTCGCCGACGGCGCGTGCACCGTCGTCGACTGGCAGACCGTGAGCTGGGGCCCGGCGCTCTACGACCTCGCCTACTTCATCGCGGGTGCGTTCGAGCCGGACGTGCGCCGCGAGCACGAGCGCGAGCTCGTCCGCCTCTACCACTCCGAGCTCGTTGCGCACGGCGTCACCGGCCTCGACGAGGAGCACTGCTGGGACGAGTACCGGCGCCAGGCCTTCGGCGGCATCCTCATGACGATCGTCGCCTCGATGGTCGTCGAGCGGACCGACCGCGGCGACGACATGTTCATGGCGTGGCTCGCCCGCAACGGGGAGATGATCCTCGACCTCGGCTCGCTCGAGCTGCTCCCGGAGGAGGGCGCGGCGCCGCCCGCGCCGCTGCAGCCCGAGGCCGCGGACGACACCGGTCGCCACGAACCGGGCGCCGAGGCGACGTGGAACGAGAGCTGGTACTTCGACGCCGTCTCCGACGACGGGCAGCTCGGGATGTACACGCGGCTCGGCCGCGTCCCGAACCAGGGCGTCGCGCTCTTCACCGCCGCGATCGTCGGCCCCGGCCGCCCGTCGATCATGCTCGTCGACGTGGGTGCGCCGCTGCCGGACATCGCCGACGACGCGCAGGTCATCGACATCTCCGGGCTCCGCGCGGAGCAGCACTGCGAGGAGCCGCTGCGCCGCTTCCGCGTCGTCGTCTCCGGCACGGCGCAGGCGCACGAGGACCCGGCCGCCCCGCTCCGCGGCGAGGAGGGCACCCCGGTCGACGTCGCCTTCGACCTCACGTGGGAGACGGACGGCGTGCCGTACCTGTGGCGGCAGACCTCGCGCTACGAGATCCCCTGCCGCGTCAGCGGGACGATCCGCGTCGGCGACGAGGAGATCGCCTTCGCCGGCGTCGGGCAGCGCGACCACTCGTGGGGCTCGCGCGACTGGTTCGCCACCGACTGGATGTGGAGCGGCCTGCACCTCGAGGACGGCACCCACACGCACGCCGTCGGCATCCCCACGATGCCGGGCTTCGGCGTCGGCTACGCGCAGAAGGACGGCGTCGTGGAGGAGGTCACGGCGCTCACCGCGACCGAGGAGGTCGGCGACGACGGGCTCATCACGAGCGCGCGCATCACCGGCGCCCCGGCGGCGGTCGACGTCGAGGTCGAGCCGGTCGCCTTCGGCGCGCTGCTGCTCACCGCGCCGGACGGGCGCACCTCGCACTTCCCCCGCGCGATGTGCCGGGTGCGGACCACGGACGGCCGCGCCGGCACCGGCTGGATCGAGTGGAACCGCAACCAGCGGGCCGACGGCTGACGCGCCGATGCCGTCGGTGACCCGCCCTCGCCGCCCCGGCGAGCCCGGCCTCCCGCCCGCTCAGCAGCACGTGCTCGAGGTCGTCGAAAGACTGCTCGCCGACGGCCACACGTTCACGGAGCTGAGCATCGGGCGGATCGCCGACGCCGCGGGGATGGGCCGCTCCACGTTCTACGGCCACTTCCCCGACAAGCCCGCGCTCCTCGTCCGGCTCGCCGGTGTCGTCGTCGGGGACGCGCTCGGCCTCGCGCGCGAGTGGGTCGCCGCTCCCGCGCACACGCGCGCCGGCCTCGTCGACACGCTCACCGAGCTCGTGGCCGAGCACCGCCGCCACGTCCACCTCATCCGTGCGGTCACCGAGGTCGCCGGCTACGAGCCGACGGTGCAGGCGTTCTGGCGTGCCCAGATCGACGGCTTCGCGGCGGTGGCGCAGGCGCGCCTGGAGCGCGACGGGACCGCCACCGGCCTCGAGGCCGAGACCGCGGCGACGGTCCTCGCGTGGGGCACCGAGCGCGCCATCGCCCTGCACGTCGAGCGGCGACCGGACACCGACGACCCGGCGTTCGCGACCGCGCTCGCCGGCCGCATCTGGTCCGCGCTCGGCCGGGACTGACGCCCGGCCACCCGTGCGGCCCGCTCAGGCGCCGCGGACGAAGCGCCGCGCGGCGCGCGGCTTGCCCTTGTAGGCGACCGCCGCGCTCGTCGGGCCGGCGAGCGGCAGGATCTCCGTCTCGCTGAAGCCCGCCTCCAGGCACCACTCGGTGAACTGCGCGCCCGTGTAGTCGAAGGCGGCGCCGAACTCGATGAGCATGTTCAGCGACATGAGCAGGCCGAAGGCGTTCTCGCGGCGCGCGTCGTCGATGATCGAGTCGATCGCGATGAGGACGCCGCCGTCGGGCAGGGCGTCGTAGGCGGACTTCACGATGTGGCGCTTCCCGTCGAGGTCCCAGTCGTGGAGGATGAGGCCCATCGTGATGACGTCCGCCTGCGGCAGCGGGTCGGTGAAGAAGTCGCCGCTCGCCGTGGTCACGCGGTCCGCGAGGCCCGCCGCGGCGATCGACCGCTCGGCGATCGGCGCGACCACCGGCAGGTCGAAGGAGACGCAGCGCAGGTGCGGGTGGCGCGCGGCGAGCACGGTGCTGAGCTGGGCGGTGGCGCCGCCGACGTCGCAGACCGTCGCGTAGGGCGCGAAGTCGAACGTGTTCGCGAGCACGTGCTGCGGACCGGCGGAGATGCCGGCCATCGCGCGCATGAACTGCTCGAGGCGCGCCTCGTCGGCGTAGAGCTCGTCGAACATCGCGCTGCCGGCGCGCTTGACCTCGTTCTGCGGCTGCCCGGTGCAGAGCGCCTCGGTCAGGTCGCCCCAGAAGCCGTAGAGGCGGGCGTTGCACATCTCGAGCATGCCGCCGACGTACGCGGGCCCGTTGCGATCGAGAAACGCCGCGGTCTCGGCGGTGTTGCGATAGCGGGCGTTCGCGCCGTCCCCGTCGCGCTCGAGGAAGCCGAGCGCGAGCAGCGCGTCGGGGAAGTCCGGGATGGCGCGGTCGTGGAGCCCGAGCCGGGCGCCGAGCTCGGCGCCGGTCATGGAGCCCGATCCGAGCTCGGAGAAGAGACCGAGCTCGACGGCGGACAGCAGCGTCTTGGACGCCCAGAAGCCCATACCGACCTGGAGGATGTGGGCCGGGTCGACGGCCGCCTGCGGAGGTGTCTCGAGCATGTGATCGACCCTACGCCGGTGTATCGGCCGATGTCCAACGACTTTCGTCCATCTGTTCAGGATGCGGCGCCGGTGCCGACTACCCGGGCCATGCGATCCGGCGGTACGGCCCCCTCCACCCCTGCCCCACGGCCACCGGCCGACGGGCGCGAGCCGCTCGACCTCTTCCCCGGCGGGGGACTCCCGCCCGTCGAGTCGGCGGCACGCCGCCGCGCGATCCAGGCTGCCGCCTGCCTCGCGCTCGCCGTGAGCGTCGCCTACCTCGTGTGGCGCGCCGGCTTCACGCTCGGCGGGGACCTGTGGGTGGCGATCCCGCTGTGGCTGCTCGAGCTCCACGCGACCGTCGGCCTCGCCCTCTTCGCCTTCTCGCTGTGGAACGTCGACCACGCGACCGTCCCGGCGCCGCTGACGCGGACCGACCTGCGGGTCGGCCTGCTCATCCCGACCTACAACGAGCCGCTCGAGATCCTCTTCCCGACGATCGCGGCCGCCGTCGCGCTCGAGCCCGCCCATGCCACGGTCGTCCTCGACGACGGCTGCCGGCCGTGGGTGCGTGCCCTCGCCGCGTCGCTCGGCGCGCAGTACCTCACGCGGGAGGGCAACGACCACGCGAAGGCCGGCAACCTCAACCACGCCCTCGCCGTCCTCGACTTCGACGTCGTCGGGGTCCTCGACGCCGACCACGTCGCCCGCGCCGGCTTCCTGACGAACACGCTCGCCTACTTCGACGACCCGAGGATCGCGGTGGTCCAGACCCCGCAGGCCTTCTACAACGTGGACTCGTTCGAGCACGGGCGCAACCGCTCGCGGCTGAACCGCGCCCGCCACGGGGCCGCGCCCTTCAGCGAGCAGGGCCTCTTCTACCGCGTCATCCAGCCGGGCAAGAACCGCTGGGGCGCCGCGTTCTGGTGCGGCACGAACGCCGTCGTCCGCGTGGACGCGCTGCGGGACATCGGGGGCGTCGCGTGCGAGACGGTCACCGAGGACATGCACACGACCATCCGCCTGCACCGTCGCGGGTGGCGGACCGTCTACCACAACGAGGTCCTCGCCCACGGGCTGGCCGCCCGCAACGCCGACGAGTACCAGGGCCAGCGCCTGCGCTGGGGCACCGGGGCGATGCAGATCCTCCGGCTCGAGCGCCCGCTGACCCGCCGCGGCCTCACGCTCGGCCAGCGCCTCTCCTACGCGGCGACGATCCTCGGGTGGTTCGACGCGTGGCGGACGCTCGGCTACGTCCTCCTGCCGCTCGTCGTCCTCGCGAGCGGGACGAACCCCGTCCACGCGCCGATGGCGGCCTTCCTCCCGGCGTTCCTCGTGACGTTCGTCGCCCAGCGGTTCGCGCTCGGGCTGCTCGCGCGCGGGCAGGCGCCGCAGGGCATCGCCACCCTCTTCGACATGGTGCGCCTGCAGAGCAACATCCGGGCGACGATCACGTTCCTCACCCGCGGCGAGCACGCCTTCACGGTGACGACGAAGGGCATCACCGAGGAGCGCCGGCGGTCCCCCGCGCCCCGCTCGCTGTGGGTGCTGTCCGCGGCGTCCGTCGTGGCGCTGGCGTGGTTCGGCGCGACGCTCGCCGGCCTGACGCCCGCCCACTACCGGGTGGTGTGGACCGCGTACGGCGCGGCGTTCTGGGCGGTCGTCAACCTCGCCTTCCTCGGCGGCGCGCTCGCCCGCATCCGCTCCGACCGCTTCGCCTCCGAGCGCCGCGGCTCCGTCCGGCTCGCCCTCGGCGGCGCGGTCGGCCTCGACGACCGGCCCGGGCTCCTCGTCGACGTCTCGACCGGCGGCGCGATGGTCCGCTGCGAGGACCCCGCCCCGGCCGGCGACGACCCGGTCGAGGTGACCATGCGCCTCGGCGGCCAGGACATCCGGCTGGTCGCCCACGAGCGGGGGCGCCAGCCGCTCGGCGACGGCGGCGCCCTGCTGCGGCTGCAGTTCGTCCCCGGCCAGGTCACCCAGCTCGCGCGCCTGGCCACCGTGCTCTTCGGCAGCGTCGTAGACGACGGGCGGACGCCGGTCGTGGCCGAGGCGGTCGCCGCCTGACCCGTCAGGTGGCGACGCCGTGACCCGCTCCCGGATCCGGGGCGCGACCGGCGTGCGGTCGCGCCGCCGAGGACGGAGCGGGTGGTCTCGAGCGAGCCCAGGGCGTCGTAGGACCGCGCGGCGTCGGCGAGGACCCGGCTACGGCGCCACCAGCAGCGTCGAGCACACCACGTCCGCCAGCGACGCCGCGATCGCGTCCAGGCGGCGCGCCGGCGTCCCCGGCCGGACGCGGCCGACGGCGCGCTCGGTCATCCACGCGAGGGCGTCGGCGGTGTCGGCGGGACGGACCTCCGCGCGGACCCAGCCCTCCTTCTGCCCCTTGCGGACGAAGCGCTCCAGCGCCCGCGCGTAGTCGTCGACGCTGCGGACGTACGCCTCGCGGATCGTCGGCTCGTAGACGGACGCCTCCCCCACCGCGCGCAGGACGGCCTCGTCCTCGAGGAAGAGGTCGAGGAGCCGGCGCATCCCCTCCCCGACGTCGGCGCGGGTGACGTCGCGGCCGCGGCGCAGCCAGTCCCGCTGGGGCGAGTACAGGCGGGTGAGCGTCGAGGCGCTGAGCGCGTGCAGGAGCGCCGCCTTGTCCCCGAAGTAGCCGTAGAACGTCGAGCGGGCCATCCCGGTCTCGCCGATGAGCCGGGCGACGCTCACGTCCCGGTACGGCGTGCCGTCGGCCATGAGGACGCCGAGCGCGTCGCGGAAGAGCTGCTCGATCTGGTCGGGTGCGTACGCGCGGCCCTGCTGCGAGGACGGGACCGGGGTCGGAGTCGGGGGATCGGCAGACAAGATGATCGATCCTACGACCCTTGCCGGACTTCGTACAACCTGTACGATGTGGTGCATGTCCACCGTCGCCCCCCGTCCCGGCGTGTTCACCGAGGAGCATCGGATGCTCCGCGAGTCGATCCGCTCCTTCGTCGACCGTGAGGTCGCCCCGCACGTCGAGGAGTGGGAGACCACGACCTTCCCCGACAGCATCGTCCGCCGCATGGGCGAGCTCGGCTTCCTCGGCCTCTCGATGCCGGAGGAGTACGGCGGCCAGGGGGGCGACTACTTCACGAACGTCGTGCTCGCCGAGGAGATCGCGCGCGCCGGCAGCGGCGGCTTCCTCATGGGCCTCTCGGTCCACACCGACATGGTCATGCCGCCGCTGCTCGAGTTCGGCACCGAGGCGCAGAAGGAGCGCTACCTCAAGCCGGGCATCGCGGGCGAGCAGATCTACGCGCTCGGCATCACCGAGCCGGACGCCGGGTCCGACGTCTCGGCGATCAAGACCCGTGCCGTGCGGGACGCGGCGACCGGCGAGTGGCTCATCAACGGCTCCAAGACCTACATCACGAACGGCCACCGGGCGAGCATGATCGTGCTCGTCACGAAGACCGACCCGGACGCCGGCTACGGCGGCTTCACGCTCTTCCTCGTCCCGATGGACGCGCCCGGCGTCATCCGCGAGCAGAAGCTCGAGAAGATGGGCATGCACGCGTCCGACACCGCGCTGCTCGCCTTCCAGGACGTCCGCGTGACCGACGACGACATCCTCGGGCAGGAGGGCAAGGGCTTCCAGCACATCATGTGGGAGCTCCAGGCCGAGCGGTCGATCGCCGCCGCCGGCTGCCTCGCCTACGCGCAGTACGCGTTCGACAAGACCCTCGAGTACGCGCTCGAGCGCAAGACGTTCGGGCAGGCGCTCGGCACCCACCAGGCCATCCGCCACAAGTTCGCGCGCATGGCGACCGAGCTCGAGACGACGCGCCGGATGATCTACGCGACCGCCGCCGACTACGCGGCGGGCGCGTACAACGTCCGCGAGATCTCGATGGCCAAGCTGAAGGCGACGCAGGTGGCGTGGATGGTCGCCGACGAGTGCGTGCAGATCCACGGCGGTGCCGGTTATATGAAGGAGTACCCCGTCGAGCGGGTCATGCGCGACCTGCGGCTCTACCGGATCGGCGCCGGCGCGGACGAGATCATGCTCGACGTCATCGGCAAGAGCTACGGGCTCTGACGGGTCCGGGGCGGCGGGCCGGCGGGCCGGCGGCGACTCAGTCGCCGCCCCTGACGCGCGGCTGCGTGCGCAGGAAGGCGTTGATCGCCGCGAAGTCCTTGTCGGTGACGACCGACGGCGGGAAGAGCCCGTGCGCGTGCACGCGGCGGAAGGCGTCCAGCTCGCGGCCGCCGCCGAGCCCGGGACCCCGGGCGCCCTGGGCGTGGTCGCCGTGGCAGGCGGCGCAGCCGAGGCCGGTCGTGGAGAAGGCCTGCGCGCCCGCCTTCACCGGGGACATCCCCGCCACGAGCGCGAGGTTCAGCGCGCCCGCGCCGCGCGCGGTCTGGGCGAACTGCCCGCCGGCCTCCACCCCGACGCCGTGCTCGTACGTCATCCGGCCGCCGACGTATCCCTGGACCGCGACCATCGCGAAGGCGAGGACGGCGACCGCCGCCAGCGCGGTCCCGACCGCGGTGGTCCCCCCCGTGCGCAGCGGCCGGTACCGCAGCGCAGCGGTGCCGACGACGACGAGGGCGAGCGCGATGCCGAGCCAGAAGTGGACGGTGCCGTTGCGGAAGGCGTGGCCGCGGAGCTGCTGCTGCGCCTGGCCCCAGACGAGCAGCCCGGTCAGACCCGACGCGGCGACGCCGACGACCGCGGCGCCGAGCACCCACGGCTCGACCGTGACGAGCGTCGCGCCCCCACGTCCGTAGCGGCGCAGGCCCATGATGACGGCGTAGAGCGGAATGGCGACGACGGCCAGATGAGTGGCCGCGCCGTGGAGTTCGGAGAGATGCGGAGGCACGGCGGCGATGCTCGCGCAGGCCGGGCAAAGACTCGGCAAAAACCGCTGCGGCGAGTGCGCCCACTCACGGCCCCGCCGTCGCGCGCAGGCCTCAGCGGCGGGCGGCGACCTCGGCGGCGGACACGACCGGCCCGGGCGGTCCGCTCTCGAGCGGGAGCCGCAGCTCCAGGCACGACGGCCGCCCCGGGACGACGCGGAGGCTCGCGCCGTCCGCCTCCGCGAGCGCACGCGCGAGGTACAGCCCGATGCCCGTGCCGCCGCTCGTGCTGGCACCACGGTGGAACACCGCCTCGCGGCCCTCGGGAGGCACGCCGGCCCCCTGGTCCTCGACGGTCACCGTCGCCCGCTGCCGGTCGGTGGCCACCCGGACGGCGACGGCGCCGCGCCCGTGACGCAGCGCGTTCTCGAGCAGGACGTCGAGGACCTGCCCGACCATGCCCCGGGAGGCGACGCCGCGGACACCGGCGGCCGCGTCGAGCCGGACCGAACGCCCGGTCTGCGCGAAGACCGGCTTCCACGTCGCCACGTGATCGGCCGCGATGGCCGACAGGTCCAGGCGCACCGCCCGGCCCACCCGCTCCTCACGTGCGTACGCGAGGAGTTGGACGATCGTCGCCTCGAGCCGGTCGGCCTCGCGCAGCGCCGCGGCGGCCTCCTCCTCACGCTGGGCCGGGTCCTCGATGAGCGCGAGCTCCTCGACCCGCAGGCGCAGGGCGGTGAGCGGCGTGCGCATCTGGTGGGAGACGTTCGCGGAGAACTCGCGCTCGCGGGCGACGAGCCGCGCGATCTGCTCTGCGCTGCGGTCGAGGGCGCTGGCGATCGCGTCGATCTCGGGGACCGCCGAGCGCGTGGCGCGGGCAGAGAAGTCGCCGTCGCCCAGGCGGACCGACGTCGCGACGAGGCGCTCGAGCGGGCGGGACAGGCGCCGCGCCTGGAACGCGGCGAGCCCGACGGCGAGCACGACGCCTCCGGTCCCGAGCAGGATGATGAGGAGCCACACGCGGCGCACGCGGGCGGACTCCTCGCTGCGCGGGGCCGACGCGACCACGACGGCGTTGCGGGACGACGACGCGCGGCTGCTGCGGATCCCGCCCGTGAGGTGGGCCCCGACCGTGAGCGTCCGGCCGTCGAGCGTGACGCTCACCCGGTGGCCGGGCTGGACGTGCTGCGCGATCTGCTTCGCGCTGATCGGCTCACCGGCCTCGACGCGGTCGTCGATGACGCCGCCGACGACGTCCGCCTCACGCTCGAGGCGGAACGCCTGGTCGGTGCCGACCCGCGCCGTCTCCACGACGACGAGCGGGATGCCGAGGACGAGCACCGCCGCGAGCGCGATGAAGACCGTCGAGCGGACGAGGCGCCGGCGGACGGTCACGGCTCGAAGCGCAGCCCGACCCCACGGACCGTCATGAGATGCCGCGGGGCCTGGGCGTCGTCCCCGAGCTTCTTGCGCAGCCACGACACGTGCATGTCGAGCGTCTTCGTGGACCCGAACCAGTTCTCGTCCCAGACCTCGGCCATGATCCGCTCGCGGGTGATGACGCGGCCGGCCTCGCGCACGAGGAGCTCGAGGAGGTCGAACTCCTTCGGCGAGAGCTCGAGCTCCTCGTCGCCCCGCCAGGCCCGGCGGGCGGACACGTCGATGCTCACCTCGCCGGCGCTGAGCGCCTCGGGGGCGCCGCGGCGCAGCTGGGCGCGCACGCGCGCGAGGAGCACCGCGACGCCGAAGGGCTTGGTGACGTAGTCGTCGGCGCCGGCGTCGAGACCGGTGACGGCGTCGAGCTCGCTGTCGCGCGCGGTCAGGAAGAGGATCGGGACGCCGGGCCGGGCCTCGCGGGCCCGCCGGCAGACGTCGAGACCGTCGAGCCCGGGCAGCCCGATGTCGAGCACGAGCAGCGCGTGCGACCCCGTCTCGGCGGCGGCGGCGGCGTCGAGGCCGTTCGTGAACGCCTCGACCTCATGGCCCTCGCGCTCGAGCGCACGGATGAGGGGCACGCGGATGCCGTCGTCGTCCTCGGCCAAGAGCAGGTGGGCCACGCACCGATCGTACGGCGATATGCGACAGGACGCAGGCGTTTTGCCAAAGCTTTGCCGAACGTCGCCCCTCACCTGACCCGCCGCGGGCAATCCTGACCGTGCACCTCAGCTCCTCCCTGACCCTCGAACGACAGGACCACCGACATGCAACACGCCACCGACACGCCCCCTGACCTCACCACCGCCGTCCGCGACATGGCCACCCGCGCCACCGTCGCCGTCGGCCTGCTCGGCGTCGGGCTCATCCACGTGATCGATTCCGTCGGCAAGTACACCGAGACCCCGTACCTGTTCTGGATGTACATGGGCCTCATCCTCAGCAGCATCGCCATCGCGGGTGCCCTGCTGTTCACGCGCTCGCGCCTGGCCATGCCGGCCGCGATCGGCCTCGTCGCCAGCGCCCTCGCCGGGTTCATCCTCGACCGCACGACCGGGCTCCCGAACGCCTCGGGCGACATCGGGAACTGGACCGAGCCGATCGGCCTCGCGAACCTCTTCGTCGAGGGCGCGATCCTCTTCGTCGCGATCCCCGCGCAGCTGCTGGCCAAGCGCGTCACCTCCCGCGGCGGCCACCGGACGCACGGCACGCGCGTCGCGACCGCCGCGCTCTAGCAGCGCCCGCCGGAAGGCCGCCGCCGGCAGCACGGATGCCGCCGCGGTCGCCGTGGTCAGCCGCGCAGTGCGCGCAGCGCGTTGAGGATCACCGCGAGGTCGATGACCTCCTGCAGGAGCGCGCCGGCGACGGGCGGAAGGTAGCCGGCGGCAGCCACGCCCATCGCCGCGATGCTGAGTCCCATGCCGGCCAGGACGCTCTGGCGGGCGATGTGCAGCGCCCGGCGCCCGGTGTGGACGGCGTCGGCGACGCGATCGACGCGGTCGACGACGATGACCGCGTCGGCGGTCTCCGAGGACACGGTGGCGCCCGCAGCGCCCATCGCGATGCCGAGGTCGGCGATCGCCAGCGCGGGCGCGTCGTTGACGCCGTCGCCGACCATGATCACCGGGCTGAGCTGCGGGTCCTCGCGCAGGCGGCGCACGACCTCGAGCTTGTCCTCCGGCGACTGCTCGGCGTAGACGCGGTCGACGCCGAGCAGGTCGCCGATCCGCTGCGCGACCGATGCGCGGTCCCCGGAGACCATCGCGACGTGGAGCACCCCCTCCCGGCGCAGGCGCTCGACGATCCGGTCGGCGTCGGGGCGCAGCTCGTCGGCCATGACGATGACGCCGGCGGGCTCGCCGTTCGATCCCCACGAGCACGTGCGCCTCGCCGGAGCCGCTGCCGGTGGCCAGCGACGCGCCCGTGACCGCGTCCCGGTCGTAGCCCTGCGCGCACAGGAAGCCGCGGCTGCCCACCGCGATGCGGCGGCTGTCGATCGTGCCGGCGATCCCCTGGCCGGGGTCCTCGTCGACATCGGCGGGCATCGTGAGCGCAAGCCCGGATTGCTTCGCGGCGCGGACGAGCGCCTCGCCGAGCACGTGGGCCGAGAGTCGGTCGACGGACGCCGCCAGGCGCAGCACCTCGCCGCGTGCGAGGCCGTTGAGCGCGACGATCTCGCGGACCTCGGGCCTACCGACGGTCAGCGTGCCGGTCTTGTCGATCAGGACGGTGCGGGCCTCGCCGAGCGTCTCGATCGCGCCGGCGCCCTTGACGATCACGCCGTGATGCGCGGCCTGGGACAACCCCGACACGAGGGCGATCGGCGCGGCGAGGATGAGCGGGCACGGCGTCGCGACGACCACGACCGCCAGCGCGCGCACGGGGTCGCCGCTGAGCGCCCAGGCCAGCGCGGCGACGATGAGCGTGATGGGCAGGAAGATGCCGGCGTAGCGGTCGGCCATGCGCACGAACGGCGCGCGCTGCGCCTGGGCTTGCTCGACGGAGTCGCACGAGCCGCGGCGTACGCGCTCTCTGCGGCGGGACGGCCGGCGCGGACGTCGAACGGCGCGCCGGCGTTGGCGCTGCCGCTCCTGACCGCCATCCCGGCCTTGAGGGCGAGCGGCAGCGGTTCGCCGCTGAGCGTGCTGGTGTCGACGACCGCCTCGTCGCTGGCGACGGTCCCGTCGACCGGGATGACCTCGCCGCTGCGTACGAGCACGGTGTCACCGACTCGGACCTGATCGACCGGTATCTCCTCGATGGCGCCATCGACGTGCAGCTGCGCCACGCGCGGGGCGCGCTGGACGAGCAGGGTCAGCTCGCGGCGCGCGCGCCGCGACGCGACGGCCTCCAGCGCCGCTCCACCGGTGAACATCAGGCCGATGACCGCGCCGGCGAGCTCCTCATCGAGGGCGAGCGCACCGAGCATCGCGACCAGGGCGATCGTGTCGACCCCGAGGTGGCGATCGACCACCACGGTGCGGACCACCTCGAAGGCGAGCTCGGCGGCGAGCAGTGCGACGGCGGCGCGCCAGACCTGATGGCCGGCTTCAGGGGCGCCGAGCGCGTGCAGCAGGAAGCCCGCAGCGATCGCCACGACGGCGATCGCAGCGAGGATCTGCGCTCGCGCGTCGGCCAGCCGCCGCAGCGGTGTTCGGGCGCGCGAGAGCCGAGGCGAGGGCGGGGTCACCGGACGAGGATGGCGCCGGCTCGCCGTGGCGGCATCCGTGGAGGGCCGCGGTACGGCCGGGGAAGGTCCGCGGCGCGGTGGTCCACGCGGCGACGCTGACCGGGGGTGCCGCGGCACGGTTGCTCATCGCGCCCGACGCCGGCCGGCAGACCCCCTGGAGATGTTCACGAACTGCCGAGAGCCTGAGCGCGCCCGAGAGGATTCGAACCTCTGACCTTCGGTTCCGTAGACCGCGGCGTTTCGTCGGATTTTGGCTCTAGCAAGCCACCTGGGTGTCGTCAACTCGCCAAATACTCGCCAGAAACTCTCCGATCTTCCACGGGGCCGCGTCAGTCGCCAGGGTCGAAGGCCGTGCGAAGCCACGTACCGTCGACCGCCGGCCAGCCGAAATCGCTTGGCCGGAAGTGCTCGCGCGTGAAGTGACGAAAGGTGACGGCGAGGGTTCGGTGTCCGTCGTGGTCGTAGTCCTGCGCTTCGCCGTTAGGCACGATGTCGCGGTCGTCGGAGATGAGGAAGTCGCTGTCGGCAAGCAGCGCACCGTGGACGATCGCGTCGTCGTTCGGGTCTCGGGTGTGTGGGGGGACGTCGGTCGGGTCGAACGGCGCAGGCCCCGCGACGCAGACGCTCTCGAACTGGCGCCGCAGGGGCAGGATGTCCTGCTCGCGGATCGTCGGGTCAAGGCGCGGCCCTGCCTCGCGGAGCTTGCGGGCGAACTCGTCGAACAGCGTCGAGAATCCGACGGCGTGCCAATCACCGGGGGCATCGAAGGGCAGCAGTTCGGCGAGGGCTGCTCGCCGTCGCTCGGCGCGTTCGACCATCTGCTCGAGCACGTCGACGCCGTGCACCGAGCCGCCTTCAGCCTCGGCGAGCTCTTTCAACGCATCGAGGTCGAGGCGCAGGTGCTCGGCCCGGTAACCGACGGCCCCGTAGGCCAACACGACCAGGAGCTTGCGTGGATGGCCGCTCGGCGAGAGCATCGCCGGCAGCGCGACGCTCGTATCGACGGTGACCAGAGGCACTACCGTCGCACGCTAATCCGTGCGACGGACTGAACTCAGCCGCGCGACTCGCCGGTTGCGGCGCGCACGTCGTCCTCCGAGAGGTCCGCGAAGCGCTCGTCGAGCGCGGCGACCTCTGCCGCCAGATCGTGCGTGCCCTGAAGCGAAGCCAGCAGCGCCCCTTGCGGGATCCGGAGGCTGCCGCCTGGCAACTTCACGTAGGGCACTTTGTCGCCGGCGACCCACCGGCGGATCGTCTTCTCCGAGACGTTCAGCAGCGACGCCGCTTGAGCGACGGTCAGGAGTTGAGGGCGAGCGGCGGTTTGGCGCATGACGAGACGATCCTTATCGCGATCATCGACAGGTCCCGATCCAAGATACACCATGGTTGGACAATCACGGACAAATATGGACACGGCCTGACTCCGGCGATGCTGGGTTCGGAGATCGCTCCCGCTCGAAGCGGCGCCGGGACCGCAAGCGGTCCGACGACTCCGAGACGATGGGATGGTGAAGAGGGCCTCAACGATCGAACTGACGCGAGCGCGTGAGCGACTCGTGGAACTCGATCGCGAACGGGCGGAGTTGTGCCGGACGATCGCCGGCATCGAAGCCGCCACCGGCGGCCCGGATGTCACGACGGCCGAGGGCCGCGTCGCGCTGTTCACGTCGCTCTTCCGTGGGCGCCCGGATGTCTTCGCCACTCGTTGGGAGAGCACCAAGAGCCCCGGCAAGACCGGCTGGTCTCCACGCTGCTTGAACGAGTGGCGGCCCGGTGTGTGCGAGAAACCGAGGGTCAAGTGCGCCGACTGCGGGCACCGACGCTTTGTCGCGTGGTCAGAGGCCGAGGCGCGTCGCCATCTCGAGGGGCGCCAGGTCGCGGGCATCTATCCACTGCTGGCCAACGAGACCTGCTGGCTGGTCGCGATCGACCTTGATGGCCCAGGCTGGCGCGATGACGTTGGCGCGCTGCGTGACAGCGCCCGCGAGTTGAACATCCCAGTGCTCGTCGAGCGCTCACGCTCCGGCAACGGCGCGCACCTGTGGGTGCTGTTCACGCGACCCGTGGGCGCGCGCGTGGCGCGCGCCATCGGCTCGTTGCTGTTGACGCGCGCTATGCACCACCGGTCGATCTCGATGGCCTCCTATGACCGCCTGTTCCCCAACCAAGACACGATGCCCGCGGGCGGCTTTGGCAACCTGATCGCACTGCCGCTGCAGCACGCGCGGCGCGGCGATGGCTGCACAGTGTTCCTCGACTCAGATCTTGAGCCATGGCCGGATCAGTGGCTCTATCTCGCCGATGTTCAGCGGCTGGATAGCGAGCAGGCCGAGCAGATCGCCGCCGACGCCGAAGATGCCGGCGGGACGCTGGGCCTGCCCGAACGCGCGGTCACGAAGGCCCGCTCGCGCCCGCGCCAGCTGACGCCGGCCCCTTCGGGCGCGATTGAGGTCTGCTTGACGGGGCGCGTGGAGATTCCCACCGCCGGCATGTCGGCAGATCTCCGCGACCGTCTCCGGCGCACGGCCGCCTTCGCCAACCCGGAGTTCTTCGAGCGCGAACGCGCGCGACTCTCGACACACCAAACGCCCCGGGTCATCGCCTGCCACGAGGACACCGACGATCGGCTGATTCTCCCCCGAGGCTGCCTCGGCGGCGTCGTGGACGAACTCGAAACAGCGGGCACCGCCGTGACCATCCGCGACGAACGCAGCCCCGGCACCCCGATCTCGGTGACGTTCGCCGGCACCCTCACCGGGCCGCAGCGGGCGGCGGTCAAAGCGATGGCCGCGCACGAGACCGGCGTGCTCGTGGCACCGCCCGGTGCCGGCAAGACCGTGATGGCGACCGCGCTCATCGCCAATCGCGCCCGATCCACGCTCGTGCTGGTCCACCGTCGACCCTTGCTTGAGCAGTGGATCAGCCGGCTGGCCGAGTTCCTGGACATCTCCTGCGATCAGATCGGATCGCCGGCCAAGGCCCCTGGCGCCAGCGGCATCGACGTCGTCATGGTCCAGACCCTGACCCGTCGCGAAGGCCTCGACCTGTCGCGCTACGGACACGTGATCGTCGACGAGTGCCATCACGTCCCGGCCTTCTCAGTCGAACGCCTCCTGCGCGAGCTCCCGGCCCGCGCCATCACCGGCCTGACCGCGACCCCGCAGCGCCGCGACGGGCACCACCCGATCATCACGATGCAGTGCGGACCCGTCCGCCACACGCTGACCCGGTCCGAACAGGTCGAGACGGCGACCCGCCGGGTACTCATCGCCCGCGACAGCGGCTTCGATCCCGTCCGTCTCCCGGTCGACCCGGGCATCCAGGAGGTCCTCAGCGCCGTCGCCGCCGACGCCTCGCGCACACGTCGCATCGCCGCCGACGCCATCGCTGAGTTGAGTGAGGACCGCTACCCGCTCGTGCTCACCGAACGACGCGAACATCTCAACGCGATCGCCGAACTCATCACCGCTGAGACCGACCGCGTCGTCGTGCTGCACGGCGGCATGGGCGTCAAAGCACGCCGTCGCAGCGACGAGGTGCTGACCAGCGACGGACCGCGAGTGGTCCTTGCGACCGGCCGCTACATCGGCGAAGGCTTCGACGACCCGCGCCTTGACACGCTCATCCTCGCGATGCCGATCGCGTGGAAGGGAACGATGACCCAGTACGCCGGCCGACTGCACCGCCACCACGACACCAAGCACGAGATCCGCATCGTCGACTACGTCGACCATGCGGTCCCGGTGCTGCGACGCATGTACGCAAAGCGCCAGCGCGCCTACACGAGCCTCGGCTACAAGACCGGCTGAGGCCGCGCGGCGAGTTGATCGCTCAGGTCCAGCGAGGGCCCGAGACTGTCGTCGATGAGATGGCCGTAGTTGTCCAGCGTGAACGCGGCGGAGTGATGCCCCATCCAGCGCTGCAAGCGAAGCGGGCTCGCGCCCGCGTCGATCAGCAGCGCGGCGCACGTATGGCGCAGCGTGTGGAAACGCGCCCACGGCACGCCCGCGCGCTCGGCGGCCGGGATCACCACGCGATAGCGCAGGTTCCCCGGTCGCAAGGCTGCGCCCTGCGCGCCGACAAACAGCAACTCGGTCTCCGCCCGATCGGCCGCGAGCACGGTCAGTCGCTCGGCGAGGTCGCGGCTGATCGGGATCGTGCGCCGGCCGTGCCGGGACTTCGGGCCTGTGAGCTGGCCGTCCACGATCGCACGCCGCACGTGGATCCGCGGCTGCGCCGCATCGAGGTCGGCGTCCATGATCCGCAGCGCGATCGCCTCGGAGATCCGCAAGCCGGTCGAGGCCAGCATGTCGAAGAACGGTTGCCACGGTTCGGGGATCTCCGCCAGTAGTCGTGCAAGCTGCGCGCGACTGAGGAAGCGGCGCTCGTCGAACTCGTAGGCGCGTCCGCGCCGGCGCCGTGGCAGCAGGATCATCGGCTCGGATCGGTCGCCGAGCAGGCCCGACTGGGCGGCGTGTCGCAGGCAGGACTGCAGCGGCAGCACGGCGTTGTGCACCGACCGGTCGCAAAGCCGGTGACCCTCGTCGTCGGTCAGACGGCACAGCCAGTCGACAAACGCGCGGGCGCGACGCTCGTCGATGTCGCGCAGGCGCTCCTCGGGCGCGAAGTAGGCCAGCGCGTAGGTGATCAGTAGCCGCCGGTACTCACGGCGCGTGCGGTCGTTGATGACGTCGTTGGCGCCGCGGCCGGCGTAGTTGTCGACCCACTCCAGCGCGTAGGCGTGCAGCGTCGGCCCGGCGCGCCAGCTCGCCTCCTCGGCGGTGCGCCGGATCTTGATCTCGCGCGCCTCGCGAAACGTCGCCGCGAACTCCTTGCGCTGGTGGCCATCCTGTCGGTAGACCGCCACCCAGCGCGAACCTCGCTGATAGACCCCAGGGTGCGTTGTCGTCCTCAGCGCCTTGGAGTGTTGCCCTGTTGCCCCCGGTGTTGCCATCGGGCAACAACATCAGGACTAGCGAGAAACCGCCTGTTTGCAGGCGATTTGTCGCGGAAAACAGAGCGCGCCCGAGAGGATTCGAACCTCTGACCTTCGGTTCCGTAGACCGACGCTCTATCCAGCTGAGCTACGGGCGCGTGGCGGGCGCGCGGGCGCCCGTCGGATCACATGGTAGGCGACCCGTGCGGCCGGTGACGGTGTGGGTGTCATCGCAGCGCCGCTTGCGCGGTTCGTCACGAGCGGGGTGGGTACGCGTAGGACATGACCACCTCATCAGACGAGCAGACCGGCGACGACGGACCGGAGGCCGCGCGGGAGGAGATGCGGGCCTTCGAGGCGCGTGACGAGCTCCCGTCGGACCCGAGCGAGTGGCCGGACGGGAAGGCGAAGTTCCTCACCTTCGGCCACGAGAGCGATGAGCCGTACGGCGAGGGGCCGACGGCGAAGCTCGGGCCGGGGACGGTCGAGCGCGGCGCCGACGGCACCGTGATGGTCAACGGCGAGCAGGTCGACAACCCCGAGGACTACAAGGGCGACCCGATCCCCGGCGGCCCGACCGACCCGGAGGCCGAGCGCACGCCGGCCGAGCAGCAGCGGTTCGAGCGCCGCTGAGTCGTCGCGGCGAACGTCAGCCGCCCACGCCGAGTGACAGCTCAGGCAGGACAGGTCTGCGTGAGCTGTCAGTCAGCGCCCCGGGCGGGCGCTCAGCCCGCCGCGGCCGCCCGCCCGCGCTCGGTCGCGAACCGCGCGGCGCTCCGGGCCCGAGCCTTCGCGGCCTCGACGTCGCGGTCCTTCGGCGGCGCGGTGGTGACGAGGTCCTCCAGCAGCGCGGTGGTGGCGGCCGCGACGGCGTCGACCGCCCGTTCGAACGCGACGGCGTTCGCCTGCGAGGGCTTGGAGGACCCGCTGACCTTGCGGACGTACTGCAGCGCGGCGGCCCGGACCTCGTCCTCGGTCGCCGGCGGCGCGAAGTTGTGGAGCTGACGGATGTTGCGGCACATCCCGTCAGCGTAGAACGGCGCCGGCGCCACGACCAGGCCCCGACGGGAGGCCGGCGGCACATCCGTCAGCGTAGAACGGCGCGAACGCGGGGACCAGGCCCCCGCGGCACATAGGGACCAGCGTAGAACCGTGCCCGAAGTGAATCCAGTTCATTGACGGCGCGCGGGCGGACCGGGAAGATCCGCGGGTGAGCACCACCGAGACCCCCGCCACCGCCGAAGAGCCCGTCATCCGGCTCGTCCCGTCCGCCGAGGAGCGCCTGCTGCGCGAGTCGGTCGGCGCCATCGCCGCCCGCTACGGGCAGAAGTACATGCTCGAGTGCACGGAGGCGGGTGAGCCGCCGACCGCACTGTGGGACGAGCTCGCCGAGCACGGCTTCGTCGGCGCGAACCTCCCGGAGGAGTACGGCGGCGGCGGGATGGGGATGACCGGCCTCGCGATCGTCCAGGAAGAGCTCGCCCATCACGGCTGCACACAGCTGCTGCTCGTCGTCTCCCCCGCGATCGCCGGCTCGATCCTCGCCAAGCACGGCACGCCCGAGCAGAAACAGCGCTGGATCCCCGGCCTCGCCGACGGCACCGAGCGGATCTCCTTCGCGGTGACCGAGGCCGACGCCGGCACGAACACGCACAAGATCAAGACGCGCGCGAAGCGCAGCCCCGGCGGCGACTGGGTCATCAACGGCCAGAAGACGTACATCTCCGCCGTCGAGCACGCGACCGCCGTGCTCGTCGTCGCGCGGGCGGAGCAGGAGGACGGGACGCTCGGCCTGCCGCTCCTGTTCATCGTCGACGCGGACGCGCCGGGCATGACGCGGGAGGCGATCCCGACGGCGCTGCGGATGCCCGACCGCCAGTGGACGCTCTTCTTCGACGACCTCACCGTCTCCCCCGACCGCGTGCTCGGCGGCGAGATCGGTGGCCTCGGCGCGCTCTTCGACGGGCTGAACCCCGAGCGGATCATGGCCGCCGCCGGTGCCCTCGGCGCCGCCGACCGTGCCCTGGACCTCGCGGCGTCCTACGCCCGCGAGCGCAACGTGTGGGGCCAGCCGATCGGCGCCCACCAGGGGGTCGCCCACCCGCTCGCGAAGATCAAGGTCGAGGTCGAGCTCGCACGCCTCATGGTCACGAAGGCCTGCGCCCTCTACGACGCCGGCTGGAAGGGTGCCGGGGAGGCGTCCAACATGGGCAAGTACGCGGCCGCGGAGGCCGCGGTCCACGCGGTCGACCAGGCGATCCAGACCCACGGCGGCAACGGCGTCGCCCTCGAGTACGGCATCAGCGACATGTGGTGGGGGGCGCGTCTGACGCGCATCGCCCCGGTGTCGGCCGAGATGATCCTCAACTACGTCGCCGAGCACTCGCTCGGCCTGCCCAAGAGCTACTGAGCAGCGGAGGACCCCACCCACCCGCCCCGCGGCGCGTGCCCGCCGCCGGAGTGGGTGGGGTTCCTCTCCCCGGGTCGGGTCCGTCCTACCCGAAGATCTTGCGTGTACGCGCCGACGTCGGCCGGCATGCGCCTGAGCGCGAGCCGCCGACGGCCGCGATCTCCGAGAGCGTGCACAGGGAGCGCCTGTTCATACGAGCGAGAACGCGCGCGCCCGGCCAGGGTTGGCCGGACGCGTGAAGATCCCGCCCGGAGTGTCAGGCCCGTAACCGGTACCCGATCCGGAAGAGCCGCAGGTTCAGGGCGAAGAGCGCCGTCACCGCGACGGTGAGCAGACCGAGCGACAGCGCGACGCTCGCCTCGGTGTAGTCCAGGAACCCGTACCGGACGAGGTTGATCATGTAGTAGACCGGGTTCAGGTGGGTGATCGTCTCGTACGGCTGCGGCAGCAGCGCCGACGAGTAGAAGACGCCGCCGAGGAAGATGAGCGGCTGCAGGACGAACGTCTGCGCGAACGAGACGTCGTCGAACTGCTCGGCTCGGACCCCGATGAGCACGCCGAGCTGGGCGAAGAAGAACCCGACGAGCGACAGGGACAGGGCGAGGACGACCGGGTGATGGACCGGGAGGTCGACGAGCAGGGACGCCGCGATGAACGTCAGCGTCGAGATGAGCGCCCCGCGGAGGAAGCCGCCGAGCGAGAACGCGAGCAGCAGCTCCAGCGGCGATGCGGGCGAGGAGAGCTGGTCGTCGATCGCCCGCTGGAACTTCTGCTGGAGGATCGACGAGGAGTTGTTCGAGAAGGCGTTGATCGCCCAGGCCATCATGATGAGGCCGGGGACCACGAAGACGACGTACTTGTAGCCGTGCAGATGCCCGACGCGCGACCCGAGCGCGGCGCCGAAGACGCTGATGTAGAGGAACGTCTCCAGCAGCGGGGCGCCGACGGTCTGGCGCTTGATCTTCATGAAGCGGCTGACCTCGCGGCGCAGCAGCGCCCCGAAGCGGATCTGGGCCTCGCTCAACGCGAAGGACCGGCGGGCGGTGAGGTCTCGCGTGCTCATGAGATCGCCTCGCTCACGGTCGCGCGCGAGAGCTCCTTGCGGCCCACGAGCTCGAGGTACGCGTCCTCGAGCGAGTCGACGCCGAACTTCTCGGCGAGCTCTGGGCTCGTCCCCTCCGCGACGATCTGCCCGTCGTTGATGAAGGCGATCCGGTCGCAGAGCTGCTCGGCCTCCTCGAGGTAGTGCGTCGTCAGGAGGATCGTCGTGCCTTCCGCGTTGATGCGCTGGACGTAGTGCCACAGCTCCAGGCGCAGCTCGACGTCGACGCCGGCGGTCGGCTCGTCGAGGATGAGGAAGCGCGGGCGGTGCATGAGCGCGCGCGCGAGGATGAGGCGCCGCTTCATGCCGCCGGAGAGCGTGCGCGTGCGGTCGTTCCGCTTCGCGGTGAGCGAGAAGGCGTCGAGGAGCTCGGCGATGCGCTCCTGCCGGTCCCTCTTGCGCATGCCGAAGTAGCCCGCGTGGAAGTCGAGCGTCTCCTCGAGCGTGAGGAAGTGGTCGATGTTCAGGTCCTGCGGCGCGAGGCCGACGGCCTTGCGGGCCTCGGTGTAGTGCTCGACGGCGTCGTGCCCGAAGACGCGGATGGCGCCGGAGGTCGGGGCCGCGAGGCCGGTCGTGCAGTGGATCAGCGTCGACTTGCCGGCGCCGTTCGGGCCGAGGAGGCCGAAGAAGCGGCCCTCCTCGATCTCGAGCGAGACGCCGCGCAGCGCCTGCGTGCCGGTCGGGTACTGCTTGACGAGGTCGGTGATCTGCAGGGCGAGGGTGCTGCCCTCACCCGCGGCCGGTGCGGCCGGCCGGTCCAGTGGTTCAAAAGCCATTGGCATGCACTATGGCGCTTCAAGCGCACTTGAGGTCAAGCGCGCCACGGGGACGAGCTAAGGTCCGAGGGATCCCATGAGCACCGTCGCCGACACGTCCGAGGACCTCACGCCGTACCTGCAGCCGGGCCTGTCCGTCGACTCCGCGCACCCCGCGGTCGTCGCGTTCGCCCGCGAGCACACGGCCGGGATCGACGACCCGCGCGAGCAGGCGGTCACCCTGTACTACGCGGTGCGGGACGGGTTCCGCTACGACCCGTACACCCTCGACCTGACCCCGGCGGGGTTCCGCGCGAGCACCGTGCTCGAGCGGGGCGCGGGCTACTGCGTGCCCAAGGCCGCGCTGCTCGCCGCCGCGGCGCGCGTCGTCGGCATCCCGTCGCGTGTCGGCTTCGCGGACGTCCGCAACCACCTGTCGAGCCCGAAGCTCCTGGCGCTCATGGGCACCGATCGCTTCGTCTACCACGGCTACACCGAGCTGCTCCTCGACGGCCGCTGGGTGAAGGCGACGCCGGCGTTCAACCGCTCGCTCTGCGAGAAGACGCACACCAAGCCGCTCGAGTTCGACGGGCGGGAGGACTCGCTGCTGCAGCCGCTCGACGTGGACGGCCGCCGGCACATGGAGTACCTCGTCGACCACGGCGCCTACCCCGACGTGCCCGTCGACCAGATGAAGCAGGCGCTGTTCGCGGCGTACGACTACCTGAAGGCGGCCGGCGATCAGCCCGGTCAGGGCGCCGCCGACGGCGACGGCGCCGAGGCGTTCGAGCGGGACGCGTCGGCGCCCGGCGCCTGAACCTCCCGCACCGCGACGGCCGGGCCGGCGGCCTCTGTCGCGCCCGGCGGCGGCACGAGCTCCTGGCCCTCGACGGTGTACCCGGCGGCGAGCGCGTACCGCCGCGCCTGCTCGAGCACGCGCTCGACGTTGCGCGCGATGAGGAGGCAGATGACGGCGAGCGGCAGCTCGCACAGCACCGCCATCGCGACCGCGACGACCCGCTCGTCGCGGCCGGCCGCGGTCACGACGTCGAACCACGCGTCGACGGTGAGCAGCGTCGCGGACGCCGTCGCCGTCACCGTCACCCACACCGAGCGGCGGGCGATCGACACCGCCGTCGCGGCGAGCATCGTCCCGATCCCCACGTCGAACCCGCTCCAGGCGAGGGCCCAGTGCGTCGAGGAGTGCCTGCTCGGCAGCGTGAGGAAGAGGAGCACCGTCCACGGCACGAGGGCGACGGTGCAGCCGATGAGCAGGACGGGGGCCCAGACCGGCACGACCCGGCCCCGGCTCACGTCCTGGGCACGGCACCTGCGGAGGAACTCGTTCACCGTCGGCCGGCGCATCACACCACTAAAGCACGCCCGCGGTCCGGCCTTCGGACCTGCCCGCTCGCACACCGTGGACGGCCCGGTGGCCGGGACCCGGCGCGGCGTGTGACCGCCCTCACTCCGGTTTCAGGGGTATCACCCATGACCAACGGCCCCCGGTCGTTCATCGTGCGGCCCACGTTCAAACGGGGAGGCCGGAGATGTTCTTTGCAGGCAGGTCGGCCGGGGCCGACGCATTCGTTCTCGGTGTCGACGACGACGGGGCGAGCCGCCAGGCCGTCAGGGAGGCGGCGGAGCTCGCGTGGCGCGAAGGCGCGACGCTGCATCTCGTCGTCGCCTACGTCCTGCACGACAGCTGGACGCACCGCGCCGCCCGCGTGAACGGGCCGTGCGACGTGGCGTACCAGATGAGCCCGAAGGCGGACGCGGCCCTCGTCGTGCACGAGCTCGCCGCGATCGCGACCCGCATGGGCGTCGAGGTCGTCGAGCACGTGCACCGGGGCTCGCTGAAGGCCGGCGTCCGCCAGGTGACGCGAGAGCTCGCGAAGGCGCCCGCGCCGGCGCGCGTGCCGGCCGCCCGCCCGGTGCCGGTGCCGGTGCCGGTCCCGGCCCCGGCGGCCGCGCCCGCCCGTGCCCGTGTCTCGCCGCCGCGCTTCGTCCGCGCGGTCGAACCCGACCCGCACCCCGCGCCGGTCAACGCCGCCTAGGCCCCACCGTTCCCGGGTCCAGGCGAGCGCCATCCGCCCGCCTGGTCCCGAGGGGCCCCGCTACGCCGCCGGGGCCGCCACCGGCACGGCCGCGTCCGCCGTCTCGAGCCGGTAGTCCGAGAGCGGGAAGCGACGGCTGTCCCACACCGTCTCGATCGTGAGGCTCGGCCGCAGCGGCGTATCGCCGTGGCGGTCGAAGTAGTAGCTGTTGGCGAGCTGGCAGCTCGGCTGGGCGAAGACCTGGCGGCTGCGCCGGCTGAGCGCCTTGGCCCAGTAGCGGTCGTTCGCCTCGCGCGTGACCTCGATCTGCGTCGCGCCCGCGGCCCGCGCGTGCTGCAGCGCGCGGACGATGTGGTGCGACTGCGTCTCGACGAGGTTGAAGTACGACGAGCCGTTGTAGCCGTAGGGGCCGAACATCGTGAAGTAGTTCGGGAACCCCGGCACGCTGATCCCGTGGTAGGCCTGGTAGCGGTTCTCGTCCCACCAGCGCTCGAGGTCGACGCCGCCGCGCCCGGTCACCGGGTACTTCGGGAAGTTGCCCGGGTCGAAGACCTTGAAGCCCGTCGCGAGGACGAGGACGTCGATCTCGTGCTCGGTCCCGTCGGTCGTCACGACGCCGTGCTCGGTGATCCGCGCGATCGGCGTCGTCTCGAGCTCGACGTTCGGCCGGTTGTACGTCGCGAGGTACTCGTTGTGGAAGCTCGGCCGCTTGCACCCGAGGCCGTACTTCGGGGTGAGCTTCTCGCGCAGGACCGGGTCGTGCACTTGCTTGGCGAGGTACCGGCGGGCGCTCTTCTCGAAGAGGGGCGCGATCCCGAGCGGCTTGTGGAAGTGCGCGGCGATCGGGAACTGGAGCTCGACGAAGGTCTGGCTCACGAGCCGGGCGGCGCGCTTGGCCCCGGGGACGTGCCCGAGGATCCAGCCGAGGACGCCGGGGAGCGGGGCGTCGAACTTCGGCAGGCACCAGATCGGCGTGCGCTGGAAGACCGTCACCTTCGCCACGTCGGGCGCGATCGCGGGGAGCAGCTGGATCGCCGAGGCGCCGGTGCCGATGATCGCCACGCGCTTGCCGCGGAGGTCCTGCGCGTGGTCCCAGCGGGCGGTGTGGACGGTCACCCCGGCGAAGTCGTCGACGCCCTCGATCTCCGGGCGCTTGGGCTGCGTGAGGACGCCGGTCGCGTCCACGACGTGGCGCGCGACGAGCCGCTCGCCGGTGCTCGTCTCGAGCTGCCAGCGGTGACGGTCGGGGTCGTACGTCGCGCCGGTGACGCGCGTCCCGAACTGCACCTTGTCGTAGAGCGCGTGGTCGGCCGCGCAGCGCTCGGCGTAGGCGAGGAGCTCGGCGCCGGGCGCGTAGACGCGCGTCCAGTCCGAGCGCTGGTCGTAGGAGAACTGATAGCTGAAGGACGGGATGTCGACCGCCACGCCGGGGTAGCGGTTCCAGTACCAGGTGCCTCCGAAGCCGGTGCCCTCCTCGATGATGCGGTAGTCGGGGATGCCGGCGCGCTCGAGCGCGATCGCCATGCCGATGCCGGAGAAGCCGCCGCCGATGACGACGACCTCGTGGTCGATCTCGGTCGTATGCATGGGAAGACGCTATCCGGTCGGGAGCAGCGTCACACGCCCTTCGGGCAGCACACGACCCTGCGACCACAGCACCTCGCGCGCGCGGGCGACCCCGCCGACCGGATCCTCGAAGACCCTGCGCACGACGTCCTCGGCGCGGGCACCCGGGCCGACGAGGGACGGCGCGACGTGGTCGAGGAGGTCCTCCTGCGTGAGCGCCGGCGCCGTGCGGCCGGTCGCGGGGACGGCCGCGAGCGCGACGGGCCCGCCCTCCCCCGGGCAGTAGGCCCCGAGCCGCGCGACGTAGGCGAAGACGTCGTCGACGACGGCGTCCGCGTCGTCGACCTCGAAGCGGGCGCCGTCGATGCGGGCGAGGTGGTACCCGAGCTCGGACCAGGTGAGCTGCGTCGCCTGCGCGTCGGTGACCCACACGACGCAGACGCGCACCGCCGTGCCCGGGCTCTCGAAGAGGGCGGCCGGCATCGAGCCGTAGAGCGTCACCGTCGGGACCGCGCCCACGTCGAGGTCGTGCAGCTCGCCGGTGAGGACGAGGGCGTCGCGGTCGGCCGCCTCCGGGAAGTGGCCGAACTTGATGCGCAGCGTCTGCGGTGAGCCGTTGGACCCGATCGTGACGATCGGGTGGCGGCCCGCGGTGTAGGACTCGACGAGCGACGTGCGGACGGCGGGCTCGAGCGACGCGAGGGTCGTCGTGACGCCGTCGCGCAGGAGGTACGAGCCCGGCGGCCGGCCCCACGGGTAGCCGAGCGCGCGCTCGAGGTGCTCGGGCGCGTACTCCCGCGCGCCGATCATCGCGGCGAGCCCCTGCAGCCAGTCGCGGAACGCCTCGGGCTCCAGCGCGAGGCGCGCAAGCAGCTCCGGCTCGGTGATCGGTGGCCACGCCCGCACGCCGCCGATGCTACCCCCCGCGTCGGGACCCGCGCGCGGCGTCGGCGGCGCGCCGATCGCTACGCCGCCGACGGCAGCGAGGCCGTTGCGCCCTCGGCGGCGAGGACGACCGCGCCCGGGGGCCCGCCCATCTCCGCCCAGCGCTCGGCGGCGGTGACCGCCACGGCGTCGAGGAAGTCGTCGGAGTGCAGCGGGTCGTGGTGGAAGAGCAGCAGCCGGCCCGCGTGCGCGCGGCGGGCGAACTCGAGCGCGTCGGTGAGCGGCGGGTGCCCCCAGCCGAGATGGGACGGGTACTCCTCGTCCGTGTACTGGCTGTCGTGGATGAGGACGTCCGCGTCACGGGCCAGAGCGAGGCCCGAGATCCACTCGTCCTCGAGGGCGGAGAGCGGCGTGCCGAGGCCCGGCTCGTGGTCGGGGATGTAGCAGAGCGACGAGGCGCCCTCGGTCACGCGGTAGCCGAGCGTCGGGCCGCGATGGGTCACGGAGTCCGCGCGGATCGTCGCACCGCCGATCTGCCACTCGACCGCCTCGGCGTCCCGGAAGGACACGTGGGACGGCAGCTCGCGCACCTCGACCGGCGAGAGCGGCGCCGAGATGTAGCGCGCGATCCGGTCCTCGAGCGACGCCTCGGGCGACGCCGGCCCCCAGATGACGATCTCCGAGTCCGGGCGGAACGCCGGCGCGAAGAACATGAGCCCCTGGATGTGGTCCATGTGCAGGTGCGTGAGGAGGATGTGCAGCGGTCCGTCGAGCACCTCGGGAAGGGCGAGCCCGAGGTTGCGGATGCCGGTCCCCGCGTCGAGGATGAGGTTCGTCCCGTCCTCCAGCGCGACGTGGACGCACGAGGTGTTGCCCCCGTAGCGCGCGGTCTCGTGGCCCGGCGACGGGATCGACCCCCGCGCTCCCCAGACGCGCGCCTCCACGGTCAGCCCTCGTCCCCCGGGTGCGGCCAGAAGAACACCATCGCGCCGTGGAAGCCGTCGTCCCCGTGGATCGGGAACGCGCTCACCGCGACGCGGTGCTGCTCGGCCTTCGCGGAGCGGATCGTCATCGTCGCGTGCGCGGGACGATCGCCGCGCACGTCCTTCGTGACGCCGATGTCCCGGTAGGAGAGCGGCCTGCCGTCGGCGTCGACCGGCCCGAACATCCCCGTCCACTCCTCGGCGGGCATCGGCCCGGACTCCTCGAACCGCCGGCCGAGCACCGTGCCGGCCGCCTCGTTGTAGAAGACGACCTCCCCGCGGGCGTCGATGAGGAACGCCGCGGTGTCGAGACTCGCGAGCAGGTTGCGCGCGAGGATGAGCTGGAGCGGGCGACCGGTCGGACTCATGGCGATCCGGCGAGCCTAACCCGGGGCGGGTCCGGAGGGAACGATCGTGCGGCAGATGAGGCGTCCGCGCCCGGCCCGACGAGGCGCGCGCGCCCGAATCACCCCCTTTCGCCCACGTACCCCCCTCGGCGGGGGGAGGTTCGCGCAACCACCCGGCCGTAGCTTCTCGTCAATGCACGGGACGGCTCCCTGGCCCGCCCCGTGTCCGTCCCGACGAGGAGAAGGTGCAAGGCCATGAGCGCGTTCAAGGATGCCGATGAGGTCTACGAGTACATCGGCAAGATGTTCGAGACGGCGACGCAGACCCCGTCGTTCGTCGAGGCGACCGAGGGCACGAACCTCGTCGTCCTGCTGAAGCAGACGTCGCCCGACGCGACGATGCTCATCGACTTCCCGAAGCAGACCGTCGTCACCGGCGACGCCGCCCTCGAGGGCAAGCACACCGTCCAGCTGCGGATGTCCTCCGACAACGCGAACAAGTTCTGGCAGGGGAAGCTCAACTTCACCCTCGCGATGGCGCAGCGGAAGGTAAAGCTCGACGGCAAGCGGTCGACGGCGCTGAAGCTCCTCCCCCTCACCGAGGACCTCTTCGAGACCTACCGGCAGCGGCTCAAGGAGTCCGGCCGCGAGGACCTCCTCGTCGCCTAGCCGCACCGCACCCAGCAGACGTCACCCGACACACCACGAGAGAGAGCAGACCCACCATGGCAACGACAGAGGAATTCCAGCCCGCCTCGATCGACTCGGGCTTCGACGAGGGCATGAGCGAGGCCGAGTTCGCCGAGCTCTTCGAGAAGGCCGAGGAGCTCTCGCAGTACTTCCGGGAGATCGGTCCCGAGTACGACACGAAGAACACCTTCGCGTTCCCGTCGATCGAGAAGTTCAAGGCGTCGGACCTCGGCCGCCTGCAGGTGCCCAAGCGGTTCGGCGGCCACGGCGGCAACCTGCTGCAGACCTCGAAGATCGTCAGCGAGCTCTCCAAGGGCGACTCGGCGATCACCCTCGCCTACAACATGCACTACATCATGGCGGGCATGTGCCTCGGCCTGTTCAGCGAGGAGCAGAACAAGTACTGGATGGGCCGCGTCGCCCACGGCGAGCTCATGTTCGGCCCGTTCTCCGAGAAGCGGGCCGGCTTCAGCGGCCTCGCCGACATGAAGGCCGTGCCGCAGGAGGGCGGCGGCTGGAAGCTCTACGGCAAGAAGACCTGGGGCACCTGCTGCGACGCCGCGACGATCATCACGACGAACGCGACGATCACCGACGCCGAAGGCAACATCCCCGAGGACTTTGAGGAGCGCGTCGGGGCGGAGAGCTTCTTCGTCGCCGACTTCGACATCGACCGCGAGACCGACCAGGGCGACGGCATCTCGATCAAGCGCACGTGGGACGCCTGCGGCATGCACGCCACCGGCACGCACACGATCGTCTTCGACGGGTTCTACGTCCCCGAGTCGGGCTTCGTCTGCGAGTGGCGCGCCGGCGCGTTCGGCGTCCTCGAGTGGGCGTCGCTCATGTTCGCGAGCATCTACCTCGGCATGATGGCCCGGGTCCTCGAGGAGTCCCGCGAGGCCCTCGCCAAGAAGACGCTCGGCGCGGTCTTCGGCGCGGTCGTCGCCGAGGACGTGAAGGTCGCGAGCGTCGGGCACATCATCGACGGCGTGGGCGACATGGCCTACCGCTACGAGATGGGTCGCCGCGTCCTCTACCAGACCATCGGCGAGGTCATGTCCGGCGCGGACGACGACTGGCCGCTCGAGCTGCGCTTCCCGTACATCGGCCTGGCGAAGACGTTCATCGCCGACAACGTCATGCACATGACGAAGTCCGCGATGAGCCTCGTCGGCGGGCAGTCGTTCCGCAAGGGCGCGATCTTCGAGCGCCTCTACCGCGACTCGGCCGCCTCGCTGTTCCAGCCGCTCAACGGCGACCAGTCCCGGACGTACATCGGCGAGTACCTCCTGCAGCCGGAGGAGCTCGAGGACTAGTCGCCCGCGGACCCGCTCGTGGCGCCGGCCCCCCCCGCGGCGGGGCCGGCGCGCGTGCGGGGTCAGTCCGCGATCGTGCCGGGCGCGGTCGCGATGAGCTCGGCCCGCTCGAGCGCGTCGGTCCGCAGGCGCGTGACCGCCTGGTAGGCGTCGCTCGTCACGATCTGCAGAAAGGCGGCGACCGACGGGTACTCGACCGTGAGGATCGCGTCCCACCAGGGCCGCTCCGCGTCACCGATGACGACGACACGGGCCGCGCCGAGCGCGACGACGTGCGCGCCGACCGCCTCGAGGTGCGGCGTGACCGCCTCCATGTAGCGGCCGTAGCCCTCGCGGCCGCCGTCCGGGCGGAAGCGCAGCAGATTGATCATCTGGACCGGCCCCTCGTGCGGGGAGGCGGCGAGGGCGGAGACCTGGGCGGAGGTCGGATCGACAGGTGACACGGACAGCCTTTCGGGGAGGGATCAGAGCGGCGCCGGGCGCCCGAGGTGGAAGCCCTGGGCGTAGTCGACGCCGAGGTCGCGGAGCCAGCGCACGGTCGCCTCGTGCTGCACGCACTCGGCGACCGTCTTCTTGCCGAGGCTGCGCGCCATGTCGGCGAGCGCGCGCACGAGGCTCTGGTTCGTCGGGTCGGCGTCGGGTCCTTCGATGAACGCGCCGTCGATCTTCACGTAGGCGAAGTCGAGGTGCTTGAGGTAGTGGAACGACGTGAAGCCCGCGCCGAAGTCGTCGAGCGCGAGCCGGCAGCCGCGCGCGCGGATCGCGTCGACGAAGTCGCGGGCGCGCTCGAGGTTGACGATCGCCGACGTCTCGGTGACCTCGACGACGAGCCGGCGCCCGTCCACCCCGCTCGCGTCGAGCTCGTCGCAGACGTAGCGGCCCATGCCCGGGTCGATGACCGAGCGGGCCGACAGGTTGACGTGGCGGCAGAGGTCCTCCCCCGCGCGCCCGCGCGCGCCGAGGTCGGCGAGCGCCGCGTGGACGACCCAGCGGTCGATCTCCTGGATGAGCGCCGACCGCTCGGCCGTGGGGAGGAACGTCGTCGGTGCCTGCAGCTGCCCGTGGTCGTCGCGCATCCGCAGCAGGATCTCGGCCCGCTCGCCACCGCCGTCGCCGGCCAGCGCGACGATCGGCTGCGCGTGGAGGACGAAGCGGTCCGAGTCGAGCGCCTCGCGGATCCGCGCGCTCCACCGCGGGCGCCGCGCCGTCGCCGGGCCGGGCTCCGCGCCGATGTGCCGCAGGCGCAGCTGCCCGCGCCCGGCGTCCTTCGCGGCGTACAGCGCGACGTCCGCCTCGATGAGCAGCTGCTCGCCGCTGACGATGTCGTCGCTCCCCCCGAACACGGCGATCCCCGCGCAGGCGGTGATCGTCCCGGCGCCCGCCGAGCTCGCGAGCGGGCTGACCGCGCCGATGCTCTCGAGCAGGCCGGCGGCGAGGGTGCGTGCCGCCTGCTCGTCCGCCCGCGGGAGCAGCACGGCGAACTCGTCGCCGCCCAGCCGGGCGGGGGTGTCGGTCGCGCGCAGCCGCCCGCGCAGGACGTCGGCGACCGCGCCGAGCAGCTGGTCGCCGACGGCGTGGCCGAGCGTGTCGTTGATGTGCTTCAGGCCGTCGAGGTCGAAGAGGAGGAGCGCGCCGCTCGTTCCCGACCGCTGGGCGTCGGCGAGCGCGCGGTCGACCTCCTCGTTGAAGCGGCGGCGGTTCCACAGGTCCGTCAGGGCGTCGTGCTCGGCGAGGTGCTGCAGCTCCCCCTCGAACCGCTTGCGCTCCCGCGCGTCCTGCACGTGGACGACGTGGTGGCGCGGCACGCCGTCGGCGCCGCGGACCGGGGCGGCGCTCACCGTCGCCCACACCGCCTCCCCGTCGGCCCCGAGCAGCCGCAGCTCCCGCGTCACGGCGTGGTCGGCGGCGATGACCGCCGGCGGGTCCTCGTCGGGGTGCACGAGGGACGCGAAGGCCATGCCGGCGAGCTCCTCGCTGCCGCGGCCGAGGAGCTCGCCGAGCGCCCGGTTCGACCGGGAGATGCTGCCGTCGAGCTCGACGATGGCGATCCCCGCCGGCGCGGCCTGCTCGGACTCGCGCAGCGCGGCCTGGGCATCGGCGAGCGCGGTCGCGTCCCACGTCGCGCCGAAGAGGACCTGCTGGCCGTCTCGCCGACGTCGGTGGACGCGCGCCACTGGAAGACGCGCCGCTCGCCGTCGCCGCGGAGGACGCGGAACTCGTGGATCGTCTCGTCGGGGGACGCCCCGGCGGCGGCGACCTCCGCGACGACCGCCTCGTGGTCGGCGGGCTCGATGTAGTCCAGGCAGGCCGCGAGCGACGTGAGCGTCCCCTCCGGCACGCCGAAGAGGTCCTCGAGGTTCGCGTCGCACTGCGCCTCGCCGGTGACGAGGTTCAGCGCCCACGTGCCGACGCGGGCGGCCCGGCCGGCGTGGCGGTAGCGGGCCTCGGCGCGCACGAGCCGCAGGTCGGCCTCGTGACGGGCCGCCGCCTCGGCGAGCTGGGTGCGGGTGCGGGTGAGCTCGATCGTGCGCGCGACCCGCGCGACGAGCTCGGTCGACGAGAACGGCTTCAGGAGGTACTCGTCGGCGCCCCGCTCGAGCCCCTCCACCACCGCCTCGTCGCCGGCGCGGGCGGACAGCATGACGACGGGCAGCGCCGCGGTGATCGGGTCCGACCGCAGCGCGTCGAGCAGGTCGAACCCGCCGAGCACCGGCATCATCACGTCGGTGAGGACGAGGTCGGGCGGCGCGGCCCGGGCCGATCGGAGGGCGGCGGCGCCGTCGGCGACCGTCTCGACCTCGAACCGCGGGTGCAGGACCGAGCTGACGTACGCGCGCATGTCGGCGTTGTCTTCGGCGAAGAGGACCCGCGGCCGGTCCCCGTGCGCCTCGCCCGGCTCGTCCGGCGGCTCCTCGGTCCCGCCCGTCACCCAGCCGAGCGCGTCGACCGCGGCGAGCGCCGCCCGGTCGACCAGCGGGGCGGGGTCCGGCCCGCTCGCGACCTCGCCGTCCGGGGCGCCGCTCGGGAGGCGCACGGTGAACGTGCTCCCCTCCCCGAGGGTGCTGCGGACGGTGATCTCGCCCCCTGCAGCTCGACGAGGCGCCGGACGAGGGACAGGCCGATCCCCGCGCCCTCGCTCGTGCGCGCGCTCGGGTTCGGCACCTGGTGGAAGCGCTCGAAGATCCGCTCGTGCTCCTCCGGCGGGATGCCGGTGCCGGTGTCCTGCACCTCGAGCGTGAGGGATTCGCCCTCGCCGCGCAGGCGCACGCCGATCGTGCCGCTCGGCGTGAACTTCAGGGCGTTGCCGACGAGGTTGAGGACGATGCGCTCCCACAGGTGCGGGTCGATCCAGGTGGGCGTCGCCGGCTCCGGGCAGTCGACGTGCAGCGTGATCCCGGCCTGCTCGGCGGCGGGCCCGAACGCGCCCGCGAGGTCGGCCGTCCGCGCCCCGACGTCCACGCGGACGCGGCGCGGGCGGCGGGCGGTCTCGCCGTCGCGGGTGAAGTCGAGGACGTCGTCGACGAGGCCGATGAGGCGGCCGGCGTTCCGGTGCGCGGTGCTGATGCGGGCGTGCTGCGCCGGCGGGAGCGGCTCGTGCACGTCGCCGAGCGCGTCGGCGAGCGGCCCGAGCATGAGCGTCACGGGGGTCCGCAGCTCGTGCGAGACGTTGGCGAAGAAGGCGCTCTTGACGCGGTCGAGCTCCTGCAGCTCGTCGACGCGCGCCTGCTCCTCCTGCACCGCACGGGCGACGGTGAGCGCGCCGCCGAGCTGGGTGCCGAGAAGCCCGAGGAAGGCCCGCAGCCCGTCGTCGACGCGGCGCGTGGCACTGAGCCCGGCGACGAGCGTCCCGTGGCTGCCGAGCGGGATCAGGGCCACGTCGGTGACGGGCCGCCCGGAGAGCCCGTGGGTCGCGCCGAGGCTCGCGGCGCCGCCGGCGACGACGGTGACCTCGCTCGCGCCGGCGGGCGGCAGGGTCCACGGCGCGCTCGCCCGCGGCGCCAGGCGCGCCGGCGCGGCGTGGCCCCCGGCGGGGCCGGCGGCGGCGGCGAGGCGGTGCCCGCCCTCGTCGTCCCGGAGGTAGACGAGATGGTTCGTTCCACGGCGGGGGCGGAGGAGTCGGGTAGGCAGGTGACATAAGCAGGCAGGTCGAAGTCGGCGGTGCTATCTCGCCAACGCCGACCCTGGGGGCCTCGATGGACGCCGACCTCGACCTGCTGCTGATCGCTGTTTACTGCACCTGCGACGATCTCCTGCCTGCGAAGGGCAAGAACGCCAAACGGATCTTGACCGACGCGGAGGTCGTCACGTTGAGCGTGGCTCAGCAGGTACTGCGGATCAGCTCTGACGAGCAGTTCTGGGCGATGGCACCGCATCGCTTGGGGCACCTGTTCCCGCGACTGCCCAAGCGCCCGGGTTTCGTCAAACGCCGCCAGCGCCTGTCGGACAAAATCGAAGCGCTGATCCTCGAGTTCGCCCGCCACACCAACGGCTTTGACGACGACCTGCTCGTGGTCGACAGCACACCGGTCGAATGCGGTCGCTCGGTCGAAACGACGCGCCGCAGCGCCCTGGGCAACGCCGCGGAGTACGGCTACTGCGCCAGCCATTCCCGCTTCTTCTGGGGCTTCCGCCTGCACGGCCTGTTCGCGACCGACGGCACTCCACGCGCCCTTGCCCTGACCTCCCCGAAAACGGGCGAACGAGACGTCGCGCTGGACATGCTCGCCCGCTGCCACCGCAACGGCCCGGTCACCGTCATCGGCGACAAGGGCTACTCCGGCCGCGACTTCCACGCCCAAGCCTCCGCGCTCGGCGCCACGATCGTCCGCCCCCGACGCAAGGACGAGGCCGGCAAAGAGCCGCACCTGGCCCCGATCCGGCAATGCGTGGAATCGATCTTCTGGACATGCAAAGACATGCTCAACCTCGAGGACCACCGCGCCCGCGAGCTCCACACGCTCCGCACCCGCCTGGCCGCCAAGTTCCTCGCTCTCACCGCCGCGATCGCTCTCAACGAACGCCTCGGCCGCCCACCACGCAACCTCACTGCCTACTACGCCTGACCGATCCGTGGAACGAACCATCGAGGGCGCAGGGGACGTCGGCCGGGTGGCGGCCGATGGCCGCAGCGGCGAGCCGGGCCGTCGCCTCGACCCCGGGCGCGGTCTGCGCCGCGACGTCCGCCACGAGCGCATGGCGGCGGACCTCCACGATGCGCTCGGCGGCGGGCCTCCACGATGCGCTCGGTCGTCTCGACCGCGGTGGCGAGAAGCCCTTGCGCGACGCCGCCCCGGTCGAGGATCGGGCTGTAGGAGAACGTGAAGTAGATGTCCTCCACGAAGCCGACGCGGTCGATCCAGAACATCTGATCCTCCGCCCACGTCGCCTGGTGGGTGTCGAGGACGTCGCGCATCATCGGGCCGATGACGTCCCAGATCTCGGGCCACGTCTCCCGCACCGGCACGCCGATCTGCGGATGCTTCTCGGCGAACAGGGGGATGAACGCGTCGTTGTAGACCTGGATGAGGTCCGCGCCGCCGCAGACGAGCATCGGGGAAGCGCGACGTCATCGCGAGCGCCACCGCCCCGCGGATCGGCTCCGGCCATCCGGCGACGGGCCCGAGCGCCGTCGCCGCCCAGTCGGTCTCGGCCACGCGGGTGACCATCTCGCCGCCCGCGGGGAGCGCGTCGATCCACTGCGTCATGCAGACCTGCGCGCGCTGCGTGCCCTGCCGTCGACCTGCACCATCGTGGCTTCCCTCCGTGTGACCGTGGGGCGACTGTACGCCCGGCGCGCGACCCCGCGCAACACGATCCCGGCGTCCGTCCGCCCGCTCCCTGCGGGTTCAGGCGGGAGCGGCCCGCACCCGCTGCCCGACGAGGAACAGGATTCCGGCAAGAAGCCCCCAGAACGGGGCGCTGATCTTCAGGGCCGTGATGCCGGACGAGCTCACGACGAGGGTCGTGACGGCCGCCTCGCGGAGCCCCGGGTCGGCGACGGCGGCCGCCAGCGCGCCGCCCAGCGCGCCGAGCAGCGCGAGACCCGCGACGCACTCGACGAGCACGGGCGGCGCGGAGGACACGAGCGCCGTCGCCAGTCCGGCCCCCACGCCGAGTGCGAGGTACACGACGCCGCCGGTGACCGAGGCGATCCACCGGCGCGCGGGGTCGGGGTGCGCGTCGGGCCCCGCCGAGAGCGCCGCCGTGATCGCGGCGACGTTGATGCCGTGCCCGCCGAACGGCGCGGTGAGGAAGGACGCCGTCCCCGTGCTCAGCAGGATCGGCCGCAGCGGCGGGCGGAAGCCGAAGGACGCGAGCACCGTCATGCCCGTCACGTTCTGCGAGGCCATCGTGACGATGAACAGCGGCAGGGCGATGCCGGTGATCGCCGCCGCGTCGAAGACCGGGGTGGTGAGGTCCGGGTGGGGCAGCAGGCCGCCGGCCGGGACGTGGAACCCGCCGTGCGTCGCGACCGCGACGGCGGCCGCCGCGAGGGCGCCCGGGACCGCCCACGGCCGGGCGACGCGCAGGAGCACGAGCCACGTGAGGACGACCGGGACGGCCTGTCCCGGCAGGTCGACGACCGCGCGGGCCGGCGCCTCGCAGATCGGGAGCAGGACGCCCGCGAGCATCGCGCTCGCCAGCGGTCCGGGGATCGCGGCGATGGCCCGGCCGAGCGGCCGCCAGAGGCCGGCGAGGACGGTCAGGGCCCCGGCGACGAGGAAGGCCCCCACCGCCGCCGGCCAGCCCGCGGACGGGACGCCGACGGTCACGAGCAGGGCGGCGCCGGGGGTCGACCAGGCGATGGCGATCGGCATCCGCTCGTGCAGCCCGAGCCCGATCGCCACGACCCCCATGCCGACGCACAGCGCGAGCAGGCCCGACGCCGCCTGCCGCTCGCTCGCGCCGACGCCCCGCAGCCCGGTGAGGACGACCGTGAAGGCGCCGGCGAACCCGACGACCGAGGCGACGGCCCCGGCGAGGGCGGGCTGGAGCGCGTCGGCCGCCTCGCGTCGTCCGGGTGCGTGCACGGCCGCCACCCTACATTCGGCCGCGCGCCCGTCCTCTGCCGTTCCCCTGACGTTCGCGGTGGCGGTGGCCGCCGCCGGGGCTACGATGCCGCGCACGTGACCGCCGCGGCGCCTTCCGTCCGGACCCTGCCGCCGTTCGCCCGCGGTCCGGTCCTCGCCGCGATGGGCGTCCTGGCCGTGCTGCTCCTCGTCTTCGCGGACCGCTACGGGTACAACCGCGACGAGCTCTACTTCCGGATGCTGCACCCGGCCTGGGGCTACGTCGACCAGCCGCCGCTGACGCCCCTGCTGGCGCGGGCGAGCACCCACCTGGCCGACTCGCCGTGGGCGCTGCGCCTCCCCGCCGTCGCGTCGGTGCCGGTCGTCGTCCTGATCACGCCGGAGCTCGGGGGCGACCGGCCCGCGCAGACGCTGTGCGCCTGGGGCTACGCGCTCGCCTCGGCGCCGCTCGTCTTCGGGCACCTCTTCCTGACGAGCTCGCTCGACCTGCTCGTCTGGCCGGCGGTCGCGCTGATGATCATGCGCGCCCTGCTGCGCGAGGACGGGCGCTGGTGGTGGGCGGCCGGACTCGTCGTCGGCCTCGCGACCTACAACAAGCTCCTCGTCGTCGCCCTGCTCCTGGCGATCGGCGCGGGGGTGCTGCTCGCCGGCCCGCGACGGGCCCTGTGGCAGCGCGACGTCGCGATCGGGCTGCTGCTCGCCGCGGCGGTGGGCGCGCCGAACGTCGCCTACCAGCTCGCCCACGACCTGCCGCAGCTGCGGGTCGGCCGCGCGCTGGCGGAGCACAACGCGGCCGGGGTGCGCGTGTCGATGTGGCCGATGCTCCTCGTCCTGCTCGGTCCGCCCCAGGCCTGGGTCTGCTGGCGCGGGCTGCGGGGCCTGTGGCGGGACGCCGGGTCGCGGCCGGTGCGCGGGCTCGCCCTCGGATTCGGGGTGCTCCTCGTGCTCGTCTTCGCGATGGGCTCGCAGAACTACTACACCGCGGGGTACCTGGCGGTCCTGTTCGCCGCCGGGGCTGTGCCCGTGGCGGCGGCGCTCCGCCGCTCGCGCGCGGCGCGCCGCGGCCTGACGGCCCTGCTCGGGCTGAACCTCGTCGTGGCCGGCACGATCGCGCTGCCGGTGCTCCCCCTGTCGGCCTTCGGCTCCTCGCCGGTGCCCGACATCAACCAGGGGGCCCGCGACACGGTCGGCTGGCCCCGCTACGTCGCGCAGGTCCGCGCCGTGGTCGGGGGGCTGCCGGCGGCCGCGGCCGGGCACGTCGCGATCGTGACGAGCAACTACGGGGAGGCCGGCGCCGTGGCGCGGTTCGGCCGCGACCTGCCCCCGGTCTTCAGCGGGCAGAACGCGCTCTACGACCGGGCGCGCCCACCCGCGGGCGCGACCGTCGTCGTCTTCGTCGGCGAGCAGGGCCGCTCGGCCGCGCGCCTGTTCGCCGACGGCTGCCACCGGGCGGGGACGCTCGAGAACGGCGTCGGGGTCGACACGGAGGAGCAGGGGCGGATCGCGGTGTGCGGCGCCCCGCGGGGCGGGTGGGCCGCCGTGTGGCCGCGGCTGCACCACCTCGACTGACCGCGGGGGCGAGGCCGCGGGCACGCCGCCCGCGAGGCGTACGATCGAGGCATGAAGCGATCGAGCGAGTTGGCCGTGCTTCCCGCGAGCATCACGTCGCGCTCGAGCTGGCACTACGCCTCCAGCGAGCCACGGAGGCGGACGCGGCCGAGCTCAGGGTCGGCGCGCTCGGATTCTGGCGTGACGAAGGACGCGAGCATTTCCGGCTGGAGGAGGAACTGCTGTTGCCGGCGTTCGCGGCTCACGTCGGCGGGCAGGACGCGGACGTCGACCGGGTCCTCGCCGAGCACGCCGACATCCGACGCCGGATCGATGAGCTGGAGCCTCAGCGCACCCCCGAGGTCGCGGCTCTCACGAGCCTCGGTGAGGTGCTGCGCGACCACGTCCGCCATGAGGAGCGCACCCTCTTCGGGCGGGTCGAGGCGGCTCTGGATGACGAGCAGCTGGCGGCCTTGGGGGCGGCGTTGGAGTCGGCCGGCGGCGAGCATCGTCCGCCGCGGGCCTGACGCACCCGGTCTGCCGGAGCGCGGCGGCACGCCCGAAGAGCGCGGCCGCCCCCGGGTTTGCGATGACGAGATCGCCGAGCGTCGCCGCGCTGTCGTGGACGGCGGTCATGACGGGCGGTTCCGGTAGAAGGCCGCGTTGATCTCGATGTACTGCTGCCACTCGGGTGGCACCTGATCCTCGGGCGTGATCGCGTCCACCGGACACGCCTCCACGCACGCGTCGCAGTCGATGCACTCCTCGGGATCGATGTAGAGCTGCTCGGCCGTGTCGAAGTCCGGCTCGTCGGGGGTCGGATGGATGCAGTCGACAGGACAGACCTCGACGCACGACGTGTCCTTGGTGCCGATGCAGGGTTGGTTGATGACGTACGCCACGGCCGGACTCCTTTTGCTTTTACACAGTCTTTCTATGGAAAGTACATCACCGTCGATAGTTTTTCCAGCCCTCGTATGCAAAGCTGTTCCGGATGGACCCCCCTCACGTTGCTCACGACGTCCTGAGCCAACCCACGCGGGCACGCCTGTTCGGTGAGCTCGGCGAGTTGCGCAGGCCCGCCGGCACGGAGGAACTCGCCGAGCGCCTCGACCTGCACCCCAACGGCGTGCGCGTGCACCTCGAGCGGATGCGCGAGGCCGGGCTGCTCGAGCGCCACCGGGAGCGCAGGAGCATCGGCCGCCCACGCGACATGTGGTCGATCGCCCCGGGCGCCCAGCCCGGCGGCGGTCCTCCCCGCGCGTACGCCGACGTCGGACGCTGGCTGGCCCAGATCGTGTCGTCCGGCAAGACCAGCCAGCGGGCCGTCGAGGCCGCCGGCCGCCAGATCGGTCGTGACCTCGCCCCGACCGACAGCGCCGGCTCCTCCGAGGAGCTCATGCGCGCATCCCTGGTGTCCCTGGGGTTCGCCCCGACGCACGTCGTCGAGCCGACCGGCCGCCTGACGTATCGCCTGTGCAACTGCCCCTATCGCGACGTCGCTCGCGAGAATCAGCACATCGTCTGCACGCTTCACCGCGGCGTGACCCGCGGGCTGCTCGACGCGATATCCCCCGAGACCAGGCTGACCGGATTCGTCCCGCGAGACCCCGACACCGCTGGATGCCTGATCGAGGTGCGCGGCGCGCTTGCCGACAGCGCTATCCAAGCCGAGGCGACCGAGGCCCCGGCGCCTTCCTCGAGCTGACCGGCCGTCGAGCGCGGTCCGGCGATCGGCTCGCTCTCGCGTGGCCCGACCCGTCGATTCGGTCACGACCGGAGACGACGCCGTCGGGCATCCCCTGCTCGACAGCGTGCGCACGAACCTCCGAGAACACCGAGCGCGCCCGAGAGGATTCGAACCTCTGACCTTCGGTTCCGTAGTCCGCGGCGGTTCGGGGTGTCTATGGCTCTAACAAGCCATTGCGGGGCTTCGAGGGGCGCCAATAAAGCGCCAAAAACCGTGGCGCGCCGTCAAACCGGCCTGGATTCCGAAGAGAGTGCGACGGGGCGGCGAGCGCCGCGTCACTTGCTGACCGCGTGAAGGAGGACGCCGGCGCACGCCGCGCACGCCGACCGAACGCTCCGAACTCATCCGCGTCGACCCATCCGGTGGGCGCGATCTAGTCGTCGACGCCAGGGACGCTGACGGTCAACTCGGCGGGCAAGTCGGCGGCGACGTGCGCGATCATGTGGGCCAGGCGAGCGACAGGGTCGCTGCCGACGACCGGCAGCAACTCGAACCCGATCAAGGCGCCGAGGCCGTCTTTGACGGTGGCCCATGCCTCGGGCAGCGGAAGGGCCACGCCGAACACGTCCGCGTCGAAGGCCTCGCAGAGCTCGTCGAACAGCCGGCCGGTGTAGTCGACCGCCAACTCGGGGATCGATGTGGTGGCCTCAAGGCGACAGATCACGTTGATCGCGGGGAACGGGACCTGGGCACTGTCCGGGTAGAACGACGCGCTGAGGTGCGTGGCGTCCGAGAGCGGCGTGAAGTCCATGCCCGGCCAGCGGCTCGTCGCCACTCAGGCCCCGGACGCGGGGTCCGCTTCGGCCCGACGGGTGACCAGCCTGGCGTGGGTCCCTGCCTGCACGGGCCACGAAGCGTCGCCCGTGAGACCGTAGAACCCGATCGCTTCCCTGGCGATCGTCCAGGCCATGAGCCCGTAAACCGCGCCCTCAACCGTGGCTTCGACGTAGGGTCGCGCAGGGCCGGCGGGCGTGCGCGGCGGCGCCATCGAGGCCCAGCCGTCGACGATGAATCGCGCGACGAGGTCCGTGGCGTCCCGTCTGACCGACTCCGTCTCGCGGGAAGCGAGCGACAGCAGTGCGGCTACCTCGGCCGATCGCGCAGGGCCTGCAGGGTCGCGTCCGGAGATGGTCGCAATCGTCAAGACCATTTCTCGGAGTAGGTCCTCGGAATGCGCGCCGCCGCATGGGAGTTCGCCGTCCGGGGCACTGGCCCTCAGTCGCGCGCGAGCCCACGCCCAACGCCCAACGGGAATGAGGTACCGACCAGAAGTCAGCTGCGCGAGCTCGCGCTTGGTGAGATCAGGGTGTTCTTGCTCAAGTTGGCGCACGAAATCGCGAATTTCGGCGGGGCTGGTGGTCGTGTTCGTGCGTCTCATGCGCCGAAGGAAAGCAGAGCTAGCGTGATAAGACAAGGATCGCTACGATGTAGACTCACGGCATGTCGATGCACAGAGGCATAGTTCTAGGCTCGGGGTTGCCGCCGGTACCAACGGTGGGTCCCCCTCGCCATCGGTTCGTCTTGGACCCAGTCACAGACGCCTTCGTCCTAGATGGGACCGTGGTGGACGACGGCGCGTCGCCGCCGCTGCCGGAGGATTGGTTTCTCCGAGTGGCGCAGACCCACTCCGACGACGTCGACGCGATCACTGCCGCCGTCAATCGGTTCGGCAGCTTCGGCGTGGACCGAGAGCTCAACCTCGATGGGCACAGCAATGATCAGTACCTGTCTGGGCGCGGCTTCTCGCTCAGCCGACATCTCGGAGCGGAGCGGCGCAGCGTGCTGACGGACGCCCGATCGGAAGCCGACCGGGCGAGGCGTCGGCATCGCAGCTGGTTCGTCGAGTCGAGGGCATCCCTCGTCGCCGGGATCGAACTCCTTAAGACAATGCTCGAAATCTGGGAAGGCATCGAGGGCGGGCGGGGGTGGCAGGACGGGCAGCGTCTCTCCCTCATGCTCGAAGACGGCCTCAGGGCTTTCGCGCCTCGCGTGGATTACGTCTCGCCAGAAGAAGCCGTCCACCTCGACCCGGCGACTACTCACTCCGACTTCGCCCCGCTGCTTCATGTCCTCGTCCTCCAAATGGCCCATGCGATCGCGAATGACTGGCGCGACGTACGGACGTGCGCCGACGACCGCTGCGGCAAGCTGTTCTCCAGGCAAGACGGCGTGGCAACGGTCCGCTCGCCCCGCAAAGACGCGATGTTCTGCTCACCCGTCTGCGCGCGCCGGTTCACCCAGCGCAACTACCGAAAGAAGAAGCGCGACGCCGAGCGGCAGTGACCAAGCTTGAGCCTGTCGCGCCCCACCCAAGTCGACGGGCAGGTGGGCACATTCGTCGGTCCGGATGGACGGCGCGCGCTCGCGAATGGACGCGACCGCATCATCGAGGTGATCGCCGATGCGCCAGTCGCACGCTCCGCGGTTCGCTGCGCCAGATCGCGGCCGTCAGGCGTCTCACCGTCGGCGCCCTGTCGCAACGCATCGCATTCGCGGTCACCACAGATTCGAACCCTCCGCGCAAGTCGGTCCGGCTACGTGCTCGACGCGAGCTTGTCTGCGCAGGTCGACTCTGTGCGCTGTGATCGGTCAGGCTTTGCGTATGCCGTTCGTCTCGGTCAACAGCTTGGAGAAGGACCGTGACCGCGCGCTCCAAGTCGCTCGCGACCATTGCGTACTCCGCGGGTTGGTCGGTTCGACGGTCCACGGCCTGTCGAACCCTGGCACCGATGACCGCGACGAGATGGGCGTGTGCGTGGAGCCGCGTGAGTACCTGCTCGGGTTGCGGCGCTTTGAGCATTGCGTTGCGCGCACGCAGCCCGAAGGTGTCCCGTCGGGGCCGGGCGACATCGACCTCACCGTCTACGGGCTTCAGAAGTTCTGCCGGCTGGCGAGCAAGGGCAGCCCGACCGTTCTGTTGCTGTTCTACGTCCGCGGCGACGACATCCTGGAGCGCAATGAGCTCAGTCGCGAGCTGCAGGACCTGGCGCCGGCGTTCTTGTCGCAGCGGACAGGACGAGCGTTCCTCGGATACCTGGATGCGCAAGCACGCAGCCTGCGCGGCGAGCGGCACGCGACGCGCACGCGCGAGCTCTCAGCCACGCACGGGTACGACACGAAGTTCGCCATGCACGCGTTGCGCATCGGATACCAGGGCATCGAGTTGCTTGAGGCCGGCGTGATTTCGCTGCCGATGCGCGAGCCGGCGCGCGCGCACTTGCGCTCCGTTCGTGCCGGCGAACCGCCGCTCGTGCAGATCCTCGCGGAACTCGACGACGTGACGCAGCGCCTCAGCGCGCTCGCGGCGGCCGTGCAGCTCCCACCCGAGCCGGACGCGGCACGAATCGACGAGTTCCTTGCCGATGCGTACCTGCGCGGGTGGAGCGCCGAGGCGTGAACCCCAGCGAGCTCATCGCTCCCGCACTGGCGGAGGAGTGGGACAGCGATGAGCGCTGGGCTCACATTCGCGAACTGCATCACCGCGGCGACCCGGCCACGTACGACGCGGCGATGCGCCTGCTGCAGAGCGAGTTGTCCGAGGAGCGCGAGATGGGCGTTGACATCCTCGCTCAGCTCGGCACGGGTCAAAACGATGCCGACCGGCCTTATCGCGAGCCGACCGTTGATTTCCTGATCGACCTGCTCGGCCGCGAGCAGGACCCACGAGTCCTCGACTCCGCGACGACGGCGCTCGGACATCTACACGCCGATCGGGCAGTCGCAGCCGTTGCCGCGCATTTCGCGCATCCCGATCCCGGCGTGGGATGGGTGTGGTCCACGGCCTGCTCGGCCATGAGGACGAGACAGCGATCGCTGCGTTGATCGAGCTGTCCCGAGACGAGGACGACGAGATCCGGGACTAGGCGACCTTCGGACTCGGCTCGCTGATCGAGACCGACACCCCGGCGATCCGCGGAGCGCTGGCCGAGCGACTGGACGATCGCCACGGCGACGCCGCCGAGGAAGCACTCGGCGGGCTCGCCCTCCGGGGCGACGAGCGAGCGATCGAACCTCTCCTGGCGTTGCTGGACGACGGCTGGGAAGGACCGATCCTCGAAGAGGCCCTCGCCGCGCTGATCGAGCGATTCGACGACCCACGCCTCAAGCGTCACCTCCCGCCCAGCGGCTGATCGGCGCACACGTCTCCCGGCCGTCGACTCGTTGCGACCCGGCTGGTTCAACCCCCGGGCGGGATGTAGGCGAAGTGCCCAAGTCCGGCGCGGATGTTCGCCGCGTTGAGGTACCGGTCGGTGAGATCCAGCGAGATGCTGCACCCGCCGCAGCGCTGCCCCGCCTCCGAGCCGGCCCGCATTCCAAGTGCGACCGCGTGCAGGAACGCTTCGACGACCTGGTCGGGGTCGTACGTGTCCATCACGGTGCTCACGATCCCGTGCAGCAGTCCGTCCGGGTCGTCCGGATCGGGGAAGGGCGGGCTCGGCATGTCGCCGGGCATTACCGCGCCCTCGCGGTGTCCTGATGCCGCGAGGTGACCCTCCATCCAGCCGTGCACGGCTCCATGGAGCGCACCGTTCCGGACGTCGCGGACTTCGCCGCTGTCGAGGGCCGCGAGGAGGACGTGTGCGACCAGGGAGTTGACCGGCATTCGCGCAGCCTAGACCGGTGGCATTGACGCACACGGCGTTCAACCGGCTCGGCCGCCGCGACCGGATCGGACTGTGTGCGCGTCGGCCAACGATGCAGCCAATGCGTGCCACACCGAGGCGTCCCAGCTTCCGCTGGCCGCTCCGGAAGTCGACGGGAGCACCCATACGTCGGTGCGCTCTGGGCGAGGTCCGTATGCCAGCGAGTCTCTGGGGCGAAGCCCGAAGGCCGCACGCGCAGCGGCCTTGCCGTTGAACGCGAGCACGCGCGGCGCGGCCACCCTCACGGCCTCCCACAACCGCTCCGGGTCAAACGCCCCGCTCCCGAGCTCGTGGTCCATTCCGTGTCGCGTCTTCGAGACGTCGGTCAGCCCGATGCCCCATTCCGGAAGGCGGGCGAAGTCCGCCGGCGCGAGGCGCACGTTGACGAGCCCAGACTCGTGGAGGATCGCCCAGAACTTGTTTCCGGGTCCGGCGTAGTACGCCTTGGCCCGCGCTGAGGCGGTGCCGGCTGCGGTTCCGCAGATCACCAATCGCAGTCCCGCCGGCATCAGGTCCGGAAGGATCATCGCGATGAGCATACGTCGCGATCCGCGACCCTCGCGATCGTTCACGGCACAAGGCCTCGACCCGCCTGTCAGGCGATGGCGGTCCGAAGACTCGGTGCCGCGGCGAGGAGTTCAGTCAGGTAGCCGTTGATCGCGGCAAGCGCGTCCTCGCGCGCCTGGCCTGTAGCGTGCGTGTAGACGGCGAGCGTCGTCTGATTGCGCAGCCGCTTGTCGCCGTCAGCGACGGCCGCGAGCTCGCCGACTGAGTGACCGCTGTACGCCGCTACCTCCGGCACCGGGATACCCGCGGCCATGAGCGTCGAGACGAAGGTGTGGCGCGCGTCGTACAACGTGAAAGCCATGCCGGCCGCTTCACGCGCGGGCTCGATCACGTCGCGATAGAGGTTGCGCTGCGACCAAATCGAACCTTGGAGCTTCTGCTCCGCCGCGAGCGTCTCCGTGCGCGAACCTCGTGTGCGAGTCGTCGTATAGAGGAACTCGCTGCGGTTGAGTTGCAGCACGTTGGTGCCGCGCGCCCCAGGGATCGCATGGCCTGTCCTGTCGGGGTGCAGCACCTTGGGGAAGAGCACCCAGCGCCCGCGGATCTCCGGCTCCTCGCGGATCAGGCGTCGGCGTTCCTTCAGGCCGGGTTTCAGGGTCCCGGGCTTGTCGGACCGGCCGCCCGCCGGGGCGGCGCGCTGATGCACGAGGATGAGCTCGCGCTCGGAGTCGATGTCCGCAGCGCGCAGAGCGAGGAGTTCCTCCGGGCGGACGCCGGTGAGGAATGGCGTGAGCACCAGCGCCCAGTGACGCGGGGCGACGGCCTCGAGCAACTTGCCCGCTTCGCTCGGCGGGATCCATCGGCGCTCGACGCGCTTGCGCGTCGGCTGCAGGCGGGTGTCGGCAGGATCTACCCGGGAGCCGAGGGCTGGGTTGACGTCGATGCGGTGCTCTCGCAGCGCGTACCCGAGCACGGCGGAGAGACTGGCGATCGCACCGTCGATTGTCGTCTTCGATAGTCCCTTGGCGAGGAGTGCGGTCTGGATGTCGTGGACGTGGCGGCGCTTGATCGTCTCGAGGGGTCGGTCCTCGCCCCCGGGGAGGTGCGGGTAGACGTACGCCTCGATCCGCGCCTGGTGGGTCTTGACGGTCCGCGGGTCGCGCCCGACGCGCGCGGGCCAGATGCTCATCCAGTCGCCGAGCGTGAGGCCGCCGTCGGGCGATAGGCCCTTGTTGAGCTCGGCGACGCGGTCCTCGGTCGCGCGATGCGCTTCCGTTTTCGTGCGGTAGTTGCCGGCGCGGCGCTTGATGTTGTCGCCGTCGCGGTACTGGGCGCGCCACTCTACGACCCTGCCGTGCGCGTTGCGGACAGGCGTCGGCGAGATGGCACGTGCGAGGCCAGGCTGAGCGCGTGGGCGTCCGCGGCGCGGTTTCATTGCGACCGCGTTGTCGCGTGTGCGTCGAGGAAGCGTTGGACCTCGCGGGGTTCGATGACGGTCACCCTGTTGGAGAGCTTATGGGCGCGCAGGCGTCCCTGCGAGATCCAGTCGGCGATGGTCCGACGGTTGAGCTGGAGGTAGGCGGCGAGCTCGGGCACCGTCCAGCACGGCTGTTGCTGCGGGGGCTCGACCTCTGGGGCTCGCCGCAGTGGGATGACCTGCCGCTCGGTCATGCAAATCGCGTCCAGCGCGTGTAGCGGCTCGCCTCGCGGACCTCGGCCGCGGCGATACGCAGGGTGCCGTGCAGGTTGATCGTGGCCACGCGGCCGCGCTCGACCCAGCGGTCGAGTGTTCGCGGGTGGATGCCGATCGCGGCGGCGGCCTGCTCGCGCGTGAGCGGTGGCTCGGGACGCTCGGCGCAGACCTCGATCGCGACTAGGTGCGCGGGCAGCGGGTGGTGCGCGCGGTCAGGAGTGGAAGGGACGGTGGTCATGGTGTTGCCTCCGGTTGGGAGTGGTCGACTTCGAGGAAGAGGTCGAGGAGCACGATGCGGGTCTCCTCGAGCGCCGCGCTCCACGCGGCGCGAAGCAGGGCGTTGGCGAGGTCGCGCTGCTCACCAGGGCTCAGCACGTCGAGGTCGATCAGCACGTGTCGCACACTGCCCTCGCTTCACGTTGTCGCGGAGTTCCTCATTGCATGACGAAGAGGGTTGGGCGGACGTTCTGGCCCCCGAGTTGTCTGTGTCGCGCAGAGGCGCTCGAGCTTGACCTGGGCACGGGCGCGGTCGAGCGTCTTGTCGACGTTGGTGTAGGTCCGGCGAGTCGCTGCCGCGATCTCGCGGTAGCTGCGTCCGCCGACGTGCAATGCGAAGTCGCGGCGTTGGCGCTCGGGGAGCGCGGCCAGCGCCCGTAGTGCCTCGCGCGCATCGAGGACCAGGTCGATCGTTCGCGGGTCGGTCATGAGCGTTATCCAGTCGCCTTCCCTCGACGGCAGGCGATCCAGGTGTGCGTCGCGGCGCTCGATGCCGGAGAGGCGGTATGCCTCGTGGAGTGCGACGACGTACAGCCAGCCGAAGATCTTGTCGCGGTCGGGCTGGCAGTCGATGAGGCGCATCCAGGCGAACTGGCAGGCATCCTCGACCAGCTGAGTCGAGCCGTTGACCCGGCGTGCGATCGCGCGGTGGAGGTCGCGGTGGTGCTGGTGGAAGAGGGCGGCTTCGTCGCCGTGAGCGGGAGGTGGTTCGGAGCGGGGCTGCATGCGCCCCGACCGGGTACGGCCGGCCGGCTCGTGCCTCGCAAGCGGTCGGCCCGCCGATCACCGCCGTCCGGCCGTGCCCGATCATCGGGGTCGCCGCAGCCCCGCTCCGGGACAGCCGTCGCGTCCGGCCAGCGTCAGCTTGTCGCGGTTGAGAGGGCCGAGCTGTACGCCAGGCAGATCGCCTGCACGCGTTCCTCGGGGATCGCCAGGCGCGTGGCGCGCACGGCCATCTCGATGCCAGGTGCGCCGCGCCGACCGAAGAACGTCTTGAGGTAGCCCAGCGCGGCGGCGGTGACGTCTCCGGCCATTTCGTCAGCGACGAGCTGGTTCATCTTCGTGCCGACCTTCGCGGGATCAGTCGTCTGCATCAGGCGCAGGACGTCGGCGGCGTCCTTGTCTTTGAGCCGATCGGGACGAGGCGACGTCAGGCGGTCGTGAAGCTTGTGGGCCTTGGCGACGAGCAGAGCTGCAGGTCCGGCGACCTCGGCCGTGGTGCGGCGGTCGTCGTCCGGTTCAAGCGCGGTGATCGGCATCGGGGCGTGGTCGACGAGGCAGGCCTCGAGGCCGGTTATGAGGCGGGCTGCCTGTTTGCCGTGGACGCCCAGGCGGGCACCGCGTCGCCCGCCGCCGGTTGTCGCGGCTTGAGGGACGATGAGATCGACGGGCACGTCGATCTCCTCGTCGTCAACGGTGAGCTTGGTGACCCAGATCCCCGGCTCGACGTGACCGTCATAGAGGGCGAGGGCGAAGCCGGCCTCCTTCATCGCGGCTTCGATCAGCGGATCGGGGCTGAGCCCCTGTGGGTTGAGCGCGAGGTCGGCGTCGGTCGTGAACGGAGCGATCGCCAAGTCGCCGTCGCCGGTGTGGAGGTAGACGGCTTGCGCGCCGGCGATGACGAGAGAGTCAGCGTGACCGCGCAGCGCGAACAGCGCGTCCAACAGGGCGCGTCGAGCAGCGACGTAGCGCGGGTCGATGCTGGTCACTCAGTCAGCGTAGAGGGCGCGCCGGGAGGCTCGCCTGGCGCCACTGATCCTCGTTCTCAGCCATCCAACCAAGGACGGCCTCGCCCTCGGCAGGCATGCGTCCGTTGCCGGTCAGGCAGTCGACGGCCACCTGCGATGCGGCGGCGAAGCTGACGCCGTCGCTGACGGTGACGCGTTCCCAGACGACGTCGTCGAACGGGCGCAGCAGGGTTACGTTGGCGCCGTCGTCGGCTGGCAGGAGGCCGAGGTCCTCAGCGGTGGTGCGTGGGTCCTCGCAGTAGATCGCGAGCAGCGACGGGGCGGCGACGGGAGCGAGGCGCACCGCGGCGAACGATCCGGTAACGGTGGTGCGCATTGACGTGTCGGCGAGTTTGGCGAGGGCCGTGGCGGCGCCGGCGGGCGCGACGTAAGTCGTGACGAGCTCGCGCTTGAAGACGTCGTAGTCGCTGGCCCAGGCGCGCAGCAGCGCCGGCACGTCGACGGTGTCGACGACGCCGCGGCGGCCGCGGGTGATGAGCGCGTCGCGGTCGAGGGCGTCGAGCAGTCTTGAGACGTATCCGGGGTTGACGTCTGCGGCTGAGGCGATCTCAGTCACCCCGTAGGGCGGACGAACGTCGACGAGCAAGCGGATCAATCTCGCGGCACGAGGTCCGCGGATCGACGCCGGTTTGCGAGGCTCCGGGTTGGGGTTGCGTGCGGCGCCGTCGGACTGGATGAAGACCGCCGGGTTGTCGAGCTTGAGCAGCGCGTTGCCGGTGAGGTCGAGGTAGTTGACGTTCTGGCCGGCGAGCAGCTCGCGTGTGCGCCCACTCAGCCACGGGGCGACAATCAGCAGGGGGACGTAGCCGGCGAGTGCACGAAGCGATCGTGCGATACCGGTGAGCAGACGATCGACGTCGCGCGGCTCCATCGCCGCCCGCGCCTCGACGGCCACCGTTGAGTAGGTCCCGTTGGGCGCGCGCAGCTCGATGAGGTCGTCGACACCCGGCTCGGCGACGTTGATCGGATCTCGCTTGGCGCGTTCGACGATCCAGGTGTCGGGCATGCGCTCGCCGAGCCATCGGGTGGCCGCGTCGATGAGCTCCGTTTCCTGGATGATGCCGTTTGCCGACATGGCAAATCACAGTCTAGCCGCGTTATTGCCTGAGGACAATGATTTGCGGACCTCGCAAATCACTAGTGCCAGACAACGTTGCCTATCTGCCTGGCCCCACGGCCGTTTCAGCGGCGCGAACGCGCCCCGGCTCGCACGCGCCGCTTGCGCCAGCGATCGAACTCACGGTGCCGGCGCCGCCGCTCACGGCGGGCGTGCTCTCGCCCCAAGCGCACGAACTCGAGGCGCAGGTGCTCAAACGCGGGCAGCCTTCTCAGGTCGTCATGCATACCCGTAGAGGACGGCCCAGCCTCGACTCTGTGACAACGACGCTACGCCGCGGTGCTGTGCACGCCGTCAACGGTCTCGATGGCGTCGTGCTGCAGGGCGTCTTCGATGCGCCGCGCGACGGTGTCGATCGTCGTCGCGTACTCGCGGATCGTGTCGAGCGCACCGTCCTCGCCCCAGCCGGCCACGTAGGGGATCGACTCGCCGCCGACGTCGAGCCCGACGGATGAGCACACGACGTACGTGACGCAGTCGACGAGGACCTCGGCCTGCTCGCGGCCGTAGGTGTCGTAACCGACGCCCAAGCTGTGGGCGATCTCGTGGACGAGGGTGCGGACCTGCGCGTTGCCGCGGCCGTCGGCGATGACGATCTGCTTGGCGGTGGCGTCGCACCAGCCGCCCGGTCCGTGCTCGGGCAGGTCGCGGATCTCAACGGTGTACCCGAGCTCGGCGGCCAGGGTGGTGAGCGGGTCGATGAGGTGGGCGTGGCTGTCGCCGGTGAGCGGCTCACACGGCGGCTCGAGCGGGACCGGGTGCTTGCCGGGCAGCGCGTCGGTCATGCTGACGTCGAAGACCGAGACGGTCCGGAAGAAGACGCGCTTCTTGCCGTCCTCGTCCTCATCGCGGGGCTTGACGACGCACGGGGCCAGGATCTTGATCGCGCGCTCGCCCTTACGGACGCAGCGGTTGAGATCGAGGAAGGCGCGGAAGCCGGCGACGTACCTCGGGGTGACGCCGCGGCTCCAGCAGTCCGCCGCGATCAGCAGCTGGTTCCCGACGGTTATCTGGGGTCCTCGGGCGAGCGTCGTTGACGTTCACGGGATGGTGGTTTGGGGCCGTGGTGGGCGACTTATCTTGGGGTCGTGATCAGCGTGAGCGGTGGTGGGTGCGGCCGGCCGGGCGGAGTGACCCGGAGGGTCGCGGAGCCCGGCCGGCCGCGACGCGGCCCCGGGCCGGCCCCGCGGCGTGGCGGGCTCGTTGGTCAGGCCACGAGGTGAGGGTCCAGCGCGTCCAGTTGCCGGGCGGCGGACCTGAGTCGTGGACGGTGATAGGTGGTGATCTGCGGCCGGTGCCGGCGATCGAGAGCTACCTGGCGTGGCTGTCGCACATCGAGCGCTCCCCGAACACGGTGCGCGCGTATGCGCTGGATCTGAAGACGTACTTCGCGTTCCTGCACGCGACAGGGATCGCGTGGGATCGGGTGACGCTCGAGCAGCTCGGCCAGTTCACCGGGTGGCTGCGGCAGCCGGCCGACAACGTGGTCGTGCTCGCGACGGGCCGGCCGGCGCGGAGCGCGTCGACGGTGAACCGGATGCTGACTGCGGTGTTCGGGTTCTATGACTTCCACGCCCGGCACGGCGTGGAGGTCACGAAGGTGCTGATCGATCAGACCAGGGCGGGGCGCGGCAGCTACAAGCCGTTTCTGCACGGCATCGCCACGGCCAAGTCGCGTGGCCGCGTCGGCCGTTTGCGGGAGGGCCGGCGGCTGCCCGCGACGCTCACGCTTGAGCAGGTCGCCGCGATCATCGCCGCGCAGCCGCGGTTACGCGACCGGTTCTTGTTCGGCTTGCTGTTCGGGACGGGGATGCGGATCGGCCAGGCGCTCGGCCTGCGCCACGGGGACTTCGTCACGCAGGAGCGACGGATCGAGATCGTGGCTCGGGCGGACAACGCCAACGGCGCGCGCGGCAAGGGCGGGGAGGGCTCGGTGCCGGTCAGCAGCGAGCTCGTGCGTTGCTACTCGGACTACATGCACGGCGAGTACGGGGACCTGGATTCGGACTACGTGTTCGTGAATCTGTGGGGCGGCCACGTTGGGGCTGCGATGAGCTACGCCAACGTCGTGGACATCGTCGCGCGCACGCGCGCACGCGTCGGGTTTCACTTCACCGCGCACATGCTCCGCCATACCTACGCGACGCTCGCGCGGCGCGGCGGTGTGCCGATGGAAGTCATCAGCCGGCTGCTCACGCACAGCTCGCTGCAGACGACGAGCGACATCTACGTGCACTCAACGGCAGAGGACCTGCGCGGCGAGCTTGAGCGTGCCGGCGTGATGACCGTGCTCGACCGGCCGCTGTGAGCGGCGCCGCGCTGCGAGCGCTGCCGAACCCGGATGAGGGCGACCACTCGTGGGCGGACGTGTTGCGGGGCGCGGTGCGCGCAGAGTTCCAGGTCGATGTCTATCGGCCTGCGCCGGGTGATCCGGTGCTGTTCGGTCCGACGTGCGCGGTCCGCGCGTGCCCGGGCCGCGGCGTGAACCGGTCGTTGGGCCTGAAGGCCAAGGGGGCAAACCACTCGACCGGGACGCGGTTTCGCGGGTACCTGTGCCTCTCGCACGTGCGGGTCTGGCGGCGCGACGGCGAGCCGCCGATCGATGGCTGGGTGCGCAACGCCCGCCTGACCGGCCGCGGCCAGAGCCCGCCGGTCGGATGCATCGTCTCAGCGTGCCGGCGCTCGGCCCGCTCGAACGGCTTCTGCAACGGGCACATGAGCCGCTGGGTGAGCGCGGGGCGCCCGCTCGACAAGACCGCGTTCGCCAACGCCGCGACGGCGGTCAGGGTCAGCGACGGGCGCTGCGAGGTCCCGGCCTGCGGGTTCCCACCTGTGAGGCGGGACGGGTTCTGCGACACGCACACCCAGCGCTACTTCAACGCCCGCTCCCGCCGGGTCGGCCTGAGCGCCGCGGGCTATCTCGCGCTAATCGCTGGCGCGCGGCGGATCATCGCCCCCAGATTCGACATGCGCGGCTTGCCCGCGGTCGTCGGGCTGGAGCTCGCGCTGGCGTTGCAGTGCCGGCAGCAGGCGGGTCGGGCCGCGATCCTGCCGCTGGCCTTCGGCCAGGTCGTCCGCTGGCTCCGCGACATCGGCGCGGAGTCGGTCCTCGAGCGGTCGGAGGCGTTTTGGGTCGCCAGCGCCCGGCAACGTTTTCCGGCGTCGGTGCGGGGCAATCCGCTGGGCTGGCTGCGGTTCGTGCGTCAGAGCGCGCTGCGGCTGCGCGAACGCGAGGGGGGCCTTGAGATCTGGGGCTTCGACACCTGGCCGGTCGACCGCCTGGACATTGATGGGCGCTACGCCCACCAGCCGGGCCGGCGGATCTACTTCAGCGAGATCGACCCGCCGTGGCTTCGCGCCCTGGTCAAGCGCTGGGCGCGCTGGCGGATCACGACCGGCACCAAGTCGCCGGCGTCGATCGCCTGCACGACCAGCTCGATTCGCCGCTTCTGCCGCTGGGCCGAAGAGGAGCACGTCACGCTCACGACGCCGGCCGCGATCACGCGGCCGCTGCTTGAGCGGTACCTGACGAGTGTCCGCCAGCTGGACCGGTCGGTCGGTCGCAAGTCGAGTCTGGTGACGGATCTGATGAGCCGTCCCGGTTTCACGGAGACTTGTTGTTTGGGTTTCCTCTCTCGTCAGTGGGAGAGGGGTGAGCCGGACCGTATCGCGTAGAGGGTCTCGAATTCGACGGGCGGGATGTGACCGATCGCGGAGTGCAGGCGGTCGTGGTTGTACCAGCCGACCCACTCCACAACGGCGAGCTCCAGTTGGGTGCGGGTTTGCCAGACGCGGTCGCGGATCAGCTCGGTCTTGAAGCTGTCCACGAAGCTCTCGGCCATCGCGTTGTCGTACGCGTCACCGGTCGAGCCGAGCGAGCCGAGCACGTCGTTGTCCAGGAGCGCTTGGGTGAAGTCGAAGCTCGTGTATTGCGATCCCCTGTCCGAATGATGGATAAGTTGTAGATCGGCGCCGTGTCGGCGGGTGCCCAAGGCCATCTTCAGCGCGTCGAGCACGAGGTCGGTGCGCATGTGGCCGGCGAGCTGCCAGCCGACGACCCGGCGGGAGTAGACGTCAAGGACGAAGCTGAAGAACCCCACGCCCTCCCACGACTTTAGATACGTGAAGTCGGCGATCCACAGCGCGTCCGGCCGGGTCGCGGTGAACTGGCGGTTGACCAGGTCCGGTCGCCCTGAGCCGGCCGGGTCAGCGACCGTGGTCTTCCACGCTCGGCCGCGGCGCTTGGCCCCGATCAGACCGTCCGCTGCCATGAGCCGCTCAACGCGGCCGCGGCCGACCTGCACGCCCTGACGGCGCAGCGCCTTCCACACGCGCAGCGATCCGTACGCCTCGTAGTTGGCGCGGTACACCGCCCGGATTTGCTCGAGCAACACGGCGTCTTCCTGCGCGCGGGTCGACAACACCCCGGTCGCGCGCTGGTAGAACGCCGAGGGCGAGGTCCCGAGGGTGCGGCAGGTGAGCTCGACAGCGAAGCCGGCCGCCCGCTGCTTTTCGATGAAGGCGCTCACCTCCGCGGGGTCCCGTCGAGCTCCTTGGCGAAAAACACCGAAGCGGCCTTGAGGATCTCGTTCTGCCGCCGCAGTTCCTTGACCTCACGTTCGAGCAGACGCATCCGGTCGCGCTCGACCGTGTTCAGCACGTCGCTGCGCGTTCCGGCGTCGGCCTCGGCGAGCCGCACCCAGTTCCGAAGCGACTCCTTGTGCACGTCCAGGTCGCGGGCGACCTGCGCGATCGGACGCCCGGACTCCAGCACCGTCTTGACGGCCCGCTCACGCAACTCCGGCGGGTACTTCCTTCCACGAGCCATATGACCACGTACTTCCTCTCAACAGACCGAATGCCTGTTTCAGAAGTCCCCGTCGATCCCGGGACGGCTCACTGAAGGTGTTCCTCGATGACGTGCGCCTGCACGACTGGGCGCCGGGCCTTCCGGCGAACGCGACCTACTTCAAGGGCGAGGTCCCGCGCGACCGCCAGCACCTGCCGAGGTTCATTGACGAGTTCGTGATGGGCCAGATCGACAACGACATGAGCCTCGCGCGGCTCCCGGACCACACCTCGCGGACCGCGATCGTGATCCTGATCGAGACCGGCCTGCGGTCGGTCGACGCGCTGCGCCTGCCGTTTGATCCGGTGACCGTCGACGAGGCCGGCGCCCCGTACCTGATGTACACAAACCACAAGCTCTCGCGCGAGGCGATCATCCCGATCTCGCAGCGGCTGCTGCATCAGATCCGCGTGCAGCAAGCGGACCTGGACGAGCGCTTCGGCACGCCGCGCCCGCCGTTCCTGCTGCCGGGGATCCGCGCGAACGTCGACGGCAGCCGGCCGCTGAGCTGGTCGACCCTGCAGGCGCGCCTTGAGCGGTGGCTGCTGGACTGCGACGTCCGCGACGCGACGGGCCAGCCGGTGCGGGTGACCGCGCATCAGTTCCGGCACACGCTCGGCACGCGGATGATCAACAACGACGTCTCGTTGCCCGCGATCCAGCGGATGCTCGATCACGACTCGCCGCAGATGACGCTGCGCTACGCGCGGATCAAGGACCAGACGCTGCGGCGCGAATGGGAGCGCTACCAGGACCGCATCACGATCCGAGGCGAGGTCATTCGCCTGGACCCGGCGGGCCGCTGAGCGATGCGGCGTGGGCGAAGGAGAACCTCGCCCGCGCGAAGCAGACGCTGCCGAACGGCTACTGCGGTCTGCCGCTGCAGCAGACATGTCCGCACCCCAACGCCTGCCTGACCTGCGACAGCTTCCTGACCACGACCGAGTTCCTCCCCGCGCACCGCGAGCAACTCGAGCGCACCGACGAGCTCATCGCCTCCGCGCAGGCATCCGGGGCGCAGCGGCTGGTCGACATGAACGAGCCGGTCCGCGTGAACCTCATCCGGATCATCGAGGGCCTCGACGCGCTCCCGACGCTCCCCGGCCCTGCCGATGGCTGACGTGACCGGGCTGCAGATCGCGGCGCAGCGAAAGCGCGCCGACACCATCGCGCGCGCGACAACAGCCGTGAGCGAGATGGCCGCCGAAGGCGCCGAGATCACCTTCCAGCAGGTCGCCAGACGCGCGGGCGTCTCGCGCCAGTGGCTCTACGGCCAACCCGCACTCCGCGCACAGATCGAGGACCTCCGCGACCGCCCGCGCCGCGGCGTTCCCGCGCGCGAGCGGTCAAGCGAGGCATCGCTGCACCAGCGGCTGCGGACCCTGGCCGACGAGAACCGGGGGCTGCGCGAGGAGAACCGCGACCTCAAGCACGAGCTCGCGATCGTCTACGGAACGCAGCGCGCGCCGGCCTCGCCGAGCGTCCCGACGATCGAGTAACCGCCGGGACACCTCCGATGCCTCTACGCCGCAACCGCGTCCGCGTCCGCGGTCTCGGCCTGCGGAGCGCGGCGCACGGCGTCCTCGATCCGGTTGGCGAGCCGGTCGATCAGACCGGCGCACGCCTCGACGATCGCGAGGTCCTGCTCGTTCTCGCTCCACGATGCGATGTACGGAATCGAGTAGCCGGAGGTATCGATGCCGAGCCCGGCGACCACGCTCAGAGCGATCGACTCAACGACCAGTTCCTCCTGCGAATACGTCAGTGAGGTCTCGTCGAGCTCGGCGGCCTGGCGCAGCAGCGCGTGCGAAAGCTCGTGCACGAACGTCTTGACCTGATGGTTCATCGAGCTGCGCTCGCTCAGCGAAATGATCCGCAGCTCCGGCATGAAGCAGCCACCGCACCCATCGGGATGCGGCTCGACCACCAGCGTGCAGCCAAGCTCGGCGGCCAGCGCAACGAGCCGCGGGAATGCCCACGCCAAGCTGTCGCCCTCCAGCGGCTCGATCGGCGGATCCAGCTGGAGTTCCCCCGGTTTCGTGGACATCTGATGGCTGAGGTTGCTCAGCCCGAGAGGATGTCTGCATATGCCCAAGGTCCCGCCGTACTCGTTGGAATTCCGCCTGGAGGCCGTTCGGCTCCTGCGGTCCAGCGGCCGCACCGTCCCGCAGCTGGCGAAGGAGCTCGGAGTCTCGGAAGGGTCGCTGCGCAGCTGGCGCGAGCAGCTTGACGCTGACGAAGGTCGCTCGGAGGGCCTGAGCACCAGCGAGCGCGAGGAGCTGCGGCGCCTGCGCAAGGAGAACCGGATCCTCGCGGAGGAGCGTGAGATCCTAAAAAAAGCAGCGGCCTTCTTCGTGGCAGAGAACAAGAACCGGTGATCGCCTTCCGGTTCGTTCTGGCGAACAAGGCCTGCCACTCGATCAGCCTGATGTGCCGTGTGCTCGCGGTCTCGCGCTCGGGCTATCACGCCTGGATCGTTCGGCCGCCGTCGGCCCGGGCCGTCGCTGACGCGGCGCTCACCGACCAGATCTCGGTCATCCACACGGACGCGCTGAAGACCTATGGCTCCCCGCGGATCCATGCCGAGCTGCGGCTGCAGCACGACGTTCTGGTCGGCCGCAAACGCGTGGAGCGGCTGATGCGCAACGCCGGCCTCTCGGGCCTGCACAAACGACGGCGCGGACGCACCACGATCCGCGTGCAGGGCGTGCGGACCGCACCCGATCTGGTGGAGCGCGACTTCAACCCGACCCGGATCAACCAGCTGTGGGTCGCCGACATCACCTACATCCGCACGTGGGAAGGGTGGCTCTACCTGGCGTCGGTGATGGACTGCTACAGCCGCCGGATCGTCGGCTGGGCGATGGCCGATCACATGCGCGCCGAGCTCGTCATCGACGCGCTGGAGATGGCCGTCGCCAGGCGCCGGCCCGACGGGCGGCCGATACATCACAGCGACCAGGGCGGGCAATACACGTCTCTGATCTTCACCCAGCGCTGCCGCAGCGTGGACATCGACATCTCGATGGGATCCAAGGGCGACTGCTACGACAACGCCGCGATGGAGAGCTTCCACGCGAGCCTGAAGAAGGACCTCATCCACCGCCGCTCGTGGCCGACCAAGACCGAGGCGCGAACAGCGGTGTTCGGCTACATCGAGACGTTCTACAACCGCCGCCGACGCCACTCCCGCCTCGGGATGCTCAGCCCCGTGGACTACGAGAACACCCCTCTACGCGATACGGGAACGGCTTTCTCCCCCTCCCCCGACCAGACCCTGTTGACTACAACAACGGCCGCTCACGCGGCCTAACCCCGACCTGTCCACCAGACCGGGGGACTTCCATCGTTTGGCCTGCCGGCCGGGGCGTGGAACGACGCTCAGCGGCGCGGCGCGCAACGTCTTGGGTTGATGTCGACCACCACCTAAGAAGCTGTCTCAATACCTGCGTAGGCTGTCGCGGGGATGGCGCGGACGTGGTTGCAGATCAAGGTCGACCTGGTCGGTGGGCGTGGAGTGCGGTGTCGTCCCTCGCCGGGTCGGATCTTCATCGTTGGTCCGGGGCACACGTTTCAGCAGTTCGCGGATGCGATCAACTCCGCGTTCGCGCGGTGGGACCTTTCGCATCTGCATAACTTCGAGCTCGCGGACGAGCGGCTGATCGGCTACCCCGACGACTCGTTCGGCCCGGAGATGACGTGGCTTGACCACGCGAAGCTGAAGGTCGCGCGGGAGCTGAAGCCCGGTGATGAGTTTGAGTACGTCTTTGACTTCGGCGACAACTGGCAGCACCACTGCACCGTGCTTCCAGAGAAGGCCGACCCCGCCGAGGAGTACGGGCCGGTGCCCCCGGGCCCGGTGGCGATCTGGGGGTGGGGCTCGATCCCCGATCAGTACGGCCGTCGCGCCTTCGATGACGATGGTGAGTGACCGTCACTCAGCGAGCTTGCGCTGGCAGACCACGGCGCAGCCGAGCAGCATGAACGCCAGGTGCAGCTCACCGGAGCGTTCGTAGCGGATCCGCAGCCGGCGCAGGTTGTGCAGCCACGCGAAGGTCCGCTCGACGACCCAGCGCTCGCGGCCCAGGTGTGAGCCGTGCTCGACCCCGCGACGGGCGATGACCGGCTTCACGCCGCGTTTCCACAGTTCGCGGCGGTACTTGTCGTGGTCATAGCCGCGGTCGGCGAGGACCTTGTCGGGGCGGGTCCTGGGGCGGCCGACCTTCCCGCGGACCGGGCCGACGCCGTCGACGAGCGGCAGCAACTGGGTGACGTCGTTGCGGTTGCCGCCGGTCAGGCTGATCGCCAGCGGAATGCCGTGACTGTCGGTCAGCAGGTGGTGCTTTGACCCGGTGCGGGCACGGTCAACCGGCGAGGGCCCGGTCAAGGCCCCCTTGAAGAGCACGGACATGGCTGCCGTCGACAACCCCGGTGGACCAGTCGATCCGCCCGGCGGTGTTCAGTCGGCGCAGCAGTTCCTGATGGAGTCGGTGGAACACCCCGGCGGCCTGCCACTCGGCCAGGCGGCGGTGCGCGGTCGCCGGCGAGCAGCCGACCTCACGGGGCAGATGCTGCCACGCGATCCCGGTGAACAACACGAACACGATCGCGTTGAAGCACACCCGATCATCCACGCGCGGCCGCCCGCCCCGAGGATCAGGTCGGTGCACCGGAAGCAGCGGTGCCGCGACCTCCCAAAGCTCGTCGCGGACCTTCCACATCGACGCGGCCACCAGCCACCTCCACAGCCAGGGTTATGTCTCCCTGGCTACGTTCGCCACGCCGCCCCCAAGCCCTCCCCGCCGAGGTATTGAGACAGCTTCTAAGCCTCGATCCACCGTTCGCCCCTGCGGTCGGCCGCGTCAGCGGCCGAGTGGGTCAGCTCGGAGTGGCGGCGCGGGTGATCGAGCGCGCTGAGGGACTCGGCGTGCGGGTGGGGCCAGTTGAGGCCGTCGCGCCAGCGTGATTGCGGCCGGTGGCGGGCAGGCCGAGGCCGGCAGTGCTGCGGCTGATTATCGTCGGTGGCCGGCGAGTGTCAGGTGGGTGGCGGGAGCGCCCGGATGTGCTGTAGGGCGGTGAGGAAGTCGTGGGCCCAGGGCCAGCGGGCGGGCATCCGCAGCAGCGTTTTGCGGCCGCTGCGGGCGAGTCGTCCGGGGATCGTGAGCAGCCTGCGGCGGAGGGTCCGCGCGGTGCGGGTGGTGGCGTCGGGGAGGGCGATCTTCTGGGTCCAGCGCAGCAGGTTGTGCGCGATCGCGGCGATGACGGTCCAGGCGGCGTTGGCGTTGTACTTGCCCGAAGGGAAGTGCGCGAGCGCTTGGTCTTTGAGGTCGCGGATCGCGAGCTCAACGACGGCGTGCTGGCGATGCTCGGCCTCGACAATCTGGAGGTCGTCGGTGCGGTTGGTGGCGAACGGGTAGTGCTCCCAACTCGGGAGCAACTCGCCCTGCTGGGAGAGCGTGCGAACCCGCCTGACGATCATCCGAAAGTCGCCGATCGTCGTCTCGGCGATCTGCGCGATCGACGTCTTGGGGTAGTCCTCCAACGTGGCCCAGGCGTCCTCGGGAATCGCTTCTACGAGCGCGCGAACATGGGGCTGCATGCGGATCCCGATCGAGAACTGCCAGCCGGCCCGGTCAAGCCGCACGAACGTCTTCTTCGCCCAGAACCCCGAGTCGGTGCGCATGAGCTTCTGGCCGGTGGCGCCGGCGCGGTCAACGCGGGCGATGAGCTCCTCGCAGAAGCGGAGCATGCCGCGGGAGGTGTTCGCCGAGCCCTTTCGCAGCCGGATGTGGAGGACCTCACCGGTGTCCGCGCGGGTCGCCAGGAGTGGGTGGTAGCCGAGCTGGCGGGTGTAGCCGTAGCCCGCGCCCTGCTTCTTGTAGCCGTGGACCTCACCGACGAACGAATCAACGTCGATCACCAGCCGCTGATCGCCCGGGCCGGCGCCCGCCGCCCACGCGCGTTCAAGCGCGAGGCCGAGCACCCGGTCCAGCTGCCTGACGTGCCCGAACGTGAACGCCCGCAGGAACGTCCCCAAGGTCGAGGGCGCCGCAACACGATGCCCGAGCACCGCCGCGGTCTGCCCCGACCGAAGCAGGTCGCAGTCATCGATGCAGTCCGCGCCGAGAACCATCGCCGAGCACATCGTCATGACCTTCCGGCCCGGGTTCGCCGCGCCCGGACGGTCGCCGAGATCAACACAATCGTCGACCAGCGCCTCCAGGCCGAGGCGGCCGGCGAGCAGTGCCGGGAGCATCACGCCCGCGTTCGCCACCGCCCGCGCATCATCGAACACCACGACCGCCGACTCGTTCACCATGAGGGTGACCTCCTGAGCAGAGCCGCGACAGGCGCAATCTGTCGCTTTCAAGCCCTGCTTGGGAGGTCACTTAAGCGAACCGTCCGGCGGAACGGTGGATCAAGGCTAAGACCGCACGGTGCCCTGAGTTCGATCTATGGCGTCCGCGGCACGAGGCCTGGCTCGACGCGGCCTAAGCTCGCAGCACTGCGAGCTGGCGCTGGAGCCTTACGAGCGGCGGGGTGCGATTTCTGGCGCGGGTGGTTCGTTAGACGGGTACCGCTGCCTGATTTCGGCGAGTTGCTCGCGCGTGTCGCCGGCGTCGAAGACCGGAACGCCGAGCAGGTCCAATGCTCTAGCCGTGTAGGGGACAACGTTTCTGATCCTTGACAAGGCTTGCCGCACGTACGCCGGCGGGTCCGACGAGTCCACCCAGAGCGGCATACGGATGCCGGGAGCTCGCCACTCGATCTTCAACATCGACGACCGCCGATTGACAGGGTCAGACGGCAACCACTCGAACACTTCGAAGTCCGACCTACCCCCGAAGTCCCTGAAAGCAACTGCAGCGCACGCGAGTTCGAGCGCGTTGGTGAGAGATGTGCCTTCATTGTCGTCGAGCTCACCGAGTACCACGCCGAGCCCCGGCGCCACCATCGCGTGACATGTGCTCAGCGTGCTCGCGAAACCGTGGAATCGGAGAATGAACTCGTCGAAGTTCGTCATAGGTCGCCTCCTACCGCGCGCCGGACAGTCGGCAGGTCATTGAGCGCGGTCATCTCGGCTGCGGTCTCGATCTTCAGACCGCCGAGGCGAAGCGCGATCTTGATTGCCGGCAAGATTCGATTCTCGAGGTCTGCTTTTGCATCGCTACTCGAAGGACCACCGTAGTTGGAAGTGTTGTCCCCGGCGCGACGGCGAAGGTAAGCGGACTGGTCAACGACATCGTGGATGAGACGCTCGAGGTAACCCGTCTCGGCGTTGTCGAATGCCCGAGTTACTCGACGGATAAGGATGACCTGGTCCCACCATTCCGCGTCCCGGAAATGCTCATCGACCCGCTCAAGCAACGGCCGGGTTTGCACCGTGCCGGGGCGCGCGCTCACCTCACGGCTGCCGTCGCCGACCAGGCCGCTCAGGACGTACACGCCGAGAACACTCCACCGACTCGGCGGCAAATCGCGCTTGGCACCATACGTTTGCCTCGCACAGATCGCGGCTTCGATCTCGACTCCCTCGAAGCGCACGATGATCGGATGCGTAGCCGCTGGCGGGAACCGCACCAGCGCGACAGGCGGATGTTCGTCGATCTCACTCATTCGTTAGAGCGCAAATGGACGCCGAGCGCACCATTTCCGCCAGCGGCAGGCTACTCCGCCCTCGAGACCGGGTCGCGCCCACGGCGGCTGGGGGAAAATCGCAAGGCGGCAGACGCGGCACCGCGGCGAGGCCACACCGACAACATCCGTCCGGCTTCGCGCGCGCCGGAAGGTCGTATTGCCGACACCACGCGAGTGCGTCACCTTTGCATCGCCCCATTTCTCGCGGCATTCTGCATCAGCGGTCTGACCGCTGTAGCTTCGGCGGACGGGCCGTTCGAGCCGAACGAGACCGCGCTGATGATCGCCGCTCCGCTGACCGCGCCACGCGTTGATGCGAGCCTTGAGACTCCCCAGGATGAAGACTGGTACCTGCTGCAGCCTCAAGGAGTGCGGCAGGTCGGGATCATCGCCGGTCTCATCGCTGGCTGCGACAAGTCGTACGGCTCGGTGACCTTCGACCTCCTGGATCCCGACGGCGGCGGCAGCCTCCCCTTCGCGTCGATGAAGGTCGGATACAGCTACGCGACACCCGACGCACCGGTGACGATCGACACCGCCTCATTCACCTCCGACGTTGGCCGTCGCTACTACCTCCACGTCACGCAGTCCGGTTGCCCAGGCGCTCGCTACTCGTTTGCGATCGCGCCGGCCGGTGTCCTCGGCACGCGTCTTGCGCCGACGGAACAGTGCTCGGCCGCTCGCAAGCACGCGGCCAACGCGCGGGTGAAGCTAAAGCGGTACCAGGCAGCGCGCAAGAAGGCCCAGGGCTCGCGGCGTCGCGAGCTAGGCGACAAGATCCAGCTGCAGTCCCAGCAGGTTGCGAAGTCCGCGGCGCAGGCAGTCACGACCTGCGCCCGGCGCGCCCTCACAGGCTACCCCTGGGAGTGACCCGTCGCAGAGTGTTGCCGCGACCATCACGACACGGCAGGCGGCACCTGTGCCGTCGTTGCATCCCTGCAAGCTCGCCACCGCTGACACCGAGGTGACCCGTGCGGTTTGGCGGCCTGAGCCAGGGCACGCCGGCTCGACGCGCGTGCACAACGCATCACCAACTCGATTGCTGGAATCGAGTTGTCCTCTACGATCACGCAGACATGACCGACTCTTCGGATAACTAAGGGTTATCGCTAGTTGGGGCGTCGGCACCGCCTCGACGGCTCAGGTGTGGGCGGGGCAGGCCTTCGGCTTGCGACCGGGTGCCGAGGGGCGCGTCCATTCGTGGGCGCCACGTTCACACCAGAGCTGCTGCGTGCCGGTGGACTTCGTGCGGCTCGCTGCAGTTGACTTTGCTTGCGTGCGACCGCTCGTGGCGGGGGAAGGCGCCGGCGCTGCCGCCGGTTTGCTCGACGCGTTCGTGTCGTGTGGGTGGAGCACGGCGAGCGCGCGGCGTAGCGCGCTTGTCAGGAGCTGGAGCGGAAAGAACATGGCCGGAGCGTAGCCAGCGGCGAGCGAATCGCGCGGACGCTGCGGATACGCGCCGGATAGGCGCTCGCTTCGCCTCAAGAAGGGATCGGCGCTCCGAGCGCCTCCGAGGTACGGTGGCCGAAAAACCACCGTCTGAACAGACAGAGTTCCGCTCGCCGCTTTGACCGCATCGTTGGTCGCGCTTCGCGGACGTCTCGCCCTTGGCGGCGCAGCAGCTCCCCAACGCCAGATGGCTCGATCGCCAGCCCCAGATCCGCGTCGAGATCGAGCAACTCGCCGAGAACCAGCGGCCGCGGACCGAGGCCTCCGCCTCAGGGTGCTTCGAGCGCGGCGGTGAGCAGCGCGAGGACCTCGTCATGGTGTGGGCCCGGCAGATAGCGGAGCTCGCCTTGGCAGAGATCGACCGGTGTGCGGCCCTCACCATCGGTCGCGGCCGGGTCAGCACCCCGCTCAAGCAGATGCCGGACGCTGGCCGGGCGACCGTGCTCGGCCGCGACACACAGCGCCTGGCGACCCCACGCCGGATCGATGCCGTCAATCGGAGCCCCGGCCTCGAGGAGCGCGTCGATCACCGCGAAGCGCTGGTGGTCGGCGGCCATGATCAGTGCGCGCAGCCGCTCCTCAGCGTCGGCCGCTGCGATCGGCCAGCCGGTGAGGTCGCCGGCGGCCGCGGCCTCCACCAAGGACCGGACCTTTGCACCGGCGGAGACGACCGCGTCGAGGACATCGGTCATCCCGAACACCGCCGCGTGCAGCAGCGCGCTTCCGCTCCGAACACCGCCAGCATCCGGGGACGCGAGCGCATCGACATCGGCGCCCGCCGCGATCAACACCTTCGCGACATCCGCGTCGCCGTAGCTGGCCGCGGTCATCAACGGGGTCTCGCTCTCGCCGGGGTTCCCGTTCACCGGGGCGCCGGCATCGAGCAGCAGCTTGGCCATCTCGCCGGTCCCCTCGAGCGGGCCGCTGAGCCCGAGCCGCGGCGCGTCGAAGCGGAGCATCGCCATGTAGTTCAGCGGCGCCGCGCCGAGGCAGTGATCACACCACCCCGTCATGTCCCTTGTCGCCCATTCCGCGTCCACGGCGATTCGCGCACGCGCACCTTCCAGATCGCGAGCGTTCAACATGAGCCGGCGGTCGACCTGGTCACGCAACGCATCCCACGACGCGAACCCGAACCGCGCACCAACCAGCCGCCGAGCCTCATCCAGATCGGCCGTCTCCTGCTGAGCGACGACTTCGTCGAGCGCCGCAAAGTCAGCTTGAGCCGGAAGGCACCAGGTCACCCGGCCATTCTCCCCGACCACCGACACCTGTCCAGCGGACGCACATCGACCGTCATGCGAACATGTGTTCGTCTTGACCAGTCAAGGATCCGCCCACTCCCGGCTCCGCCGCGCGATTCTGACCAAGAATCTGATGCTGATCGACGCCGCAGCCCGCGAACTTCCACAGATCGGGCTCGAAGACGCGCTCCGCGTCCTGGTCGTGATGGCCGAGAAACGAGACCCGCGGTTCCCGCGAGCCGCCGCCCGGCTCGCCGCCCGGATCACGACCGAGCGCGGCCTGGACCTCGCCGAGTCCCGCTACGTCCTCGCACTCGCCGAGACACTGCCGCTGCAGCCCGAAACGATCAAGCTCGCCCTCGACGGGTACTGCCGCCGAAGATGAGCACCGCGGTCGCGAGGCCGTCGGCGACATGTCGCCATCCCCCCGCCCCGCATCAACCCGTCCACGACACGACGGCTCGAGATAACCGCCGCGCCCTACTGACGCAGAACACGAGTCGCGGTACGTGCTCGCGCCGTCGGAGGCGTGCCGCGTTCTCCTGGGGCCGTGGTGGTGGAGCTGCGGCTATTGCGCGCCGCCGAATCGTCCGGGCGGCGCGCGCCGCTGACGGCGCGTCGCCTCCAGCGGCGCTCCTGGTTAGGTGCGGGCTTGGTAGCGGCCGGGGGCGGCGCGTTCGACGTGGCGTCCGTTCTTGTTGGCGACGGCGAGCTGGGCGCCGAGGGTGGCGATCGGGGTCTTGCCCTTGAGGTTCTTGGTCAGGCCGGCCTTGGAGGCGCGGTCGAAGATCTCGGTGGGCGTGAGTGGGCCGTCGGCCTGGCGCAGGATCGTGAGCGCCGCGTGCATGGCCGTCCCTTCGCGCGGCGCGCGCGGAGACTTCGCGTCAGCGGGCGCAGAGGGCGCTGGCGGCACCGCTGTGGCAGTCGGCGCAACGCGCGTGGCCGTCGCGGCCGGTGCCGCCGTGCCGGCCGAGGGCGCCCCGGCGGGCGCCGCGGTGATCGCCGGCTCGGCGGTGGTCGGGTGCGCTGCGACCGGCTTCGCGGCAGCCTTCGCGCGGGTCGCGCCCTTGGCTGCGGGTGTGCTCTTCGCTCGCGCCGCGGGCTTGCCTACGGCAGCCGGCTTCGCGTCGGTCTTGGGCTTCGCCGCCGCCGCCGGCTTCGCCGCGACCCTCTGCGGCTTAGCGCCGTCCCCCGTCTTGTGGCTAGCGTTCGCGGCGACGGCGGCGATCTTGTCGGGCTTGGTCTTAGGGGTGCTGGCGGGCTTGCTCGGAGTGGGCATGCTGGCTCCTGTGGGTGGGCTACCGGGGAAGTCCGGCGGCGTGTCCATCAGTCGCTCGGGTCGCCCGCGAAGTCAACGCGGATTCACTCGGATGCTGCTGTCCATACCAGGTTGCCGGGGCCCTGCTGCTCGGTGCCGAGCCGACCACGCACGGGCGCGCGGCCGGCTGCCCCGCGTCAGAAGCGGCGTGCGGCTGCGGTGTCCTCGTGAGGAGGCGAGGGGCGAGCGGGGACCGGTGCTCGTGGTGGCGGCGGAATGCCACTCACGGAGCCAGGGCACCGAGCGGCGGCGGTAAGGACAGGCTGGTGGGGTCTGCGGGCAAAGCGCGAGCGCCGCATGGGGCAGCGATCTTTGCGGTCATGGATCGCCCCCTCGGTGGGGCAGGGTTGGGCGGTGTGTCGGCTCGTCACTGACCTTGCCTAGCGACGTGGCGTACGGCCCTGCGCGCGCCCGTAGCCGGGCGTGTGCCGCCCGGGGCGCGGCGCGTTCCTCGTCATGGCAGTGGTGTCCAGCCGCGGGTGACGTCGAGCTTGGTGAGGCGCGGGTGGGTGCAGATGCGGCGGGCGAGCGGCGATTTGTAGGCGTGGTGGCGGGCGGCGTAGAGGTAGTGGCCGGCGAGCCAAGTTGCGAGTCCGGCGGTCGTGAGGAGGAGACCGGCGGGGTGGCCGGTCGCGGTGATTAGTAGGCCGGCGAGAACGGTCATGCTGCCGAGGGTTCGGAGCAGGAGGCCACCGAGTGTCCAGGCGGTCAGGGCGAGGATCGCGGCAAGCGCGGCGGCGCTGGTGAGGGCGGTCATGACCGGTTCTCCTTGGTGTCGTGATCGGCGAGTTCGAGGGCGAGGTCGAGGGCGGGTGCGTGTTCGCCTTTGAGCAGGTGGGTGTAGGTCTCGAGGGTGAAGGCGGGGCTGTGGTGGCCGAGGGCGCGGGAGAGCTGCAGCAGGTTCGCGCCGCGGGCGAGCATCAGCGAGGCGTAGGTGTGCCGGAAGGCGTGGTAGCCCGCCCAGGCGGCGCCGGCCTTCTTCGTGGCGGGGTTCAGGACGCGTCGGCGCATGTTGTCGGGGTCGATCGCCGTGCGCGACTGCGTGGTGGTGAAGACGAGGTCGTCGTCCTGCACAGCGGTCTCGAGCGTCTGGCGGGCGTGGGTGATCTGCGCGACGAGGTCGGCGGGGAGCGGAACCTTTCGGCGGCCGTGCTTGGTCTTCGGCGGCTCGACCCGGCCTTTGACCAGTGCACGGCGCACGCGCAGGTGTGGTTCGTCGGCTTCGAGGTAGAGGTCTCGCCACCGCAGCGCGATCGCTTCACTGATCCGCAGTCCGGTTGTGGCGAGGGTGGTGAACAGCAGCTGGTGGTCTTTGTCGACGACCTGCAGGAAGGTGCGCAGCTGGGTGCGGGTGAAGGTGCGGATTTCCTCTTCGTCTTCGTCGGTGACCTGGTTCTGGTCGCGTTTGGGCAGCACGAGGCCGGTGGCGGGGCTGTAGCGGATGAGGCCTTCTCGCACGGCGGTGGAGAGCATCGCCCGGGTGGGGTTTAGGACGTTGCGGATCGAGGAGTCGGAGAGGTGCTTGCCCTGCTCTTTGTCGTCGGCGACCCAGCCGACGTACTGCGCCAGCAGCAGCGGTGTGAGGTCGGTCAGCCGCAGCGATGGGGAGAAGAACTTGTCGGCGTACTGATCCAAGAGGCGGCGGTATTCGTCGCGGGTGCCTTCCCTGAAGCCGCGGCGGCCGTTGCCTTGGTAGCGGTCGATCCACTCGTTGGCGTAGGCGTTGAGGGTGACCTTGGCCTGGGGCTGAAACTCGCCGCGGTCAAGGTCGGTCTCGCGGGAGCGCTTGAGCGCGCGTGCCTCTTCGAGGGTGTCGGCGGCTTCTTTGCGCTGCCGGCCGGCGGCGCGGTAGACGACGATGTAGGTGTTGCCCTTTTTGAAGATGCCGGGGGTGCCGGTCTTCTTCAGCTTCCGCAGGTCCTCACGGACACGCGCGGGTGGGGGTGGGCGTACGCGGGCAGCGTTGCGGGCGGTAGGTTCAGCGAGCATGACGATGGTCCTTTCGTCGTCTGCCGTGGGCGGGGCCGTTCGTGCGGCGCCCGCCCAACTTGCGGCGGTGTTCAACGAACGTAGCTCGACTACCGCTGGTAAGCGAGTCGGGTGTCAGAGTCATCGCTCGCGCCCCGCGCACTGCCTCACGTAGCGGTCCAAGGTTCGCCGCGTGTACAGCGGTGTGCGGCCGTCGCGGCCGTCGGGACAGAGCGCTCGGCCGCTGGTGAGCTGGTAGATCCGCTGCCGCGAGATGCCGAGGTAGGCAGCTGCCCGCGTGGGAGGCAGGTACCCGTCGACAGGTTCGGCATCGGTCTCCGGGTTGGCCTGTGCGCGTTGCTCGGTGAGGATGCTGGCGGCGCGCTGGGCGATCTCCTCGACCAGCTCATCGGTGATCGTCACGTTCATCGTGCGGCCCTCGGCGGCGGTCATGGCCGAGCCGTCGGCGGCGTGGACGCGGCCGGGCTGGCCGGTGCTGCGGGTTTGGGGTGGTGGTGGGTGATGCGGGCCCGGGCGACCTGGGCGTGGTCGGGGTCGCGTTCGATGCCGATGAACAGTCGCCGCTCGAGGGTGGCGGCACACCCGGTGGACCCCGACCCGCAGAACGGGTCGAGCACGACGCCGCCCTCCGGGGTGATGAGGCGGGTGAGCCAGCGCATCAGCTCGATCGGCTTGACCGTCGGATGGGGGTTTCGGACCTGGCGGCGCGAACGACCGGCGGCGGAGGGGAAGAGGTCCAGGGTCTTGGCGGGGAGCTGCTGGCAGCCGGCGTCGCGTTCGCGGCGGGAGGCTTTGCCGCAGTAGAAGAACCGGCTCGGCCGCACCCGCTGGGCGTGCCGGTCAAGGTCGCCGGCCGCGCACCCCGTCGAGCATCGGCCGGATTGGCAGCCTGGCTGGTGGGTGAGGCAGACGTTCGCCGGCCACCGCACCATCGCCGCCTCCGTCGACGAGGCGGGGTCGGGGATGGCGCAGGCCTCCGTGTTCAAGACCCCGGTTCCCCACGTGGCGGCGGTTGCGGCGGTCGTGCCGGCCAGCGGGGTGCGGGCCAGGACGATCGGCTCATAGGCCGGTTTCAGCGCCGTGCCGCGGCCACCGGGAAGGCGTCGGGATTTGGGCATGCCGGTGCCGTAGAGCCACATCAGCACGTCCCGGATCTCCAGGCCCGCATCCTCCAGCCCGCTGGTGAGGCGGTGGGTCATGCGGGGGGCGGCGAAGCAGGCGATGTGCCCGCCGGGCTTGACGACCCGGGCGAGCTCGCGGGCCCAGATGCCCGTCCACTGCTCAAAGGCCTGGCCGCTGGTGAGCGGCCGGCCGGCGGCCGTGGCGCCGGCGGTGCGGATGGTCCGTCCGTCCCAGGCGGCTTGTTGGAAGTCGATGCCGTACGGGGGGTCACAGACGACGGCGTCGATGCACTGGTCGGGCAGCTGTGGGAGGAGGGTGAGGGTGTCGGCGGTGATGACCGTCCACGCCTGACCGTGACTCAGCGGGAGCGGGGTCATGAGCCGGCCTCCGCGCCGAGCCAGTCACAGCGGATCTGTGGCTGGTGCAGGCGGGTGAAGATCGGCGCGTACGGCCCGCGAGCGGTGAGGTCGGTCAGCTCGCAGAGCGAGACGAGGATCGCCGGGTCAAGGCCGAGGCCGCGCCGCTGGCGGCACAGCGACACCACGTGCGCGGCCCGCAGCGTAAGCCGGGCGGGCGAGGCGCCTGAGAAGACGACGAGTAGCTCGGGCAGCGCGAGGTAGTCGCGGGCCCACCCAGGCCTGGCCGCACCGGCGGGGGTATAGGTGGCCAGCTCGGCGTAGCGGCCGAGCTTTGAGGCGAGCTGATCGACCGCGGTCGTTGCGCGGTCAAGCTCGATGAAGCGATAGTCCATCGCCACCCCCTTTCCGGGCGCGGTGGCCACCGGTTGGTGGCGCAGCACCGCGTCGGCGATGACCACGTCGGTCCGGTTGGGGCTGATGCGGTGCGCGACCTCGTGCCGCCACGCGAGCGGCCCGCACTCGTCCCCTCGCTGGCGCGCGGCCTGCATGAACGCGATCCCCGTCTGGTTTACGGCAAGCGTGTGGCGCTGCAGCGGACCAGCGGCCATCTCCGGCGTGACCGGTTTGCGGCGGGGCTCCGCCGGTGTGGGCGCGACGTGGACCACCCCCGCACCGAGCGGGGTCAAATGGAACACGAGCTCTCGCCCGCGGCGGCCGCCGCCGACCGCGACGCTTGAGATGAGCCCCCGGCCGGCGAGGTCTGCCAGCAGCTGCTGCGTCCCGCGAAGCCGTGGGCCGCTGTTGGTCATCGTGTGGAGCTGCCGGGTCGTGAGCAGCCGGTGCTGGTGCAGGCACGCAAGGACGAGGTTCGCACGGCCGGAGAGCGTCGAGGTCGCCGGGGTCATGAGCGGTCCTCGCCCTTGTAGCGGCCCGACAGCGCCACCGCTGGCGCCCCGGTCCCGGCGGTGCGTGGGAGCTTCGCCAGGAGCCCCAGGATCCGGTCATCGAGCGTGTCGAGCGCCCTGATCGTCCCGGCCACGGGACGGCGCTGCAGCGTACGGTCCATCGCCGCCTCAAGCTCCGGGAGCTGCTCGGGATGGCGATGCGCGGCGTGCATTGTGGTGGCGGGGATGCCGTGCACGAGAAACGGCGTCGTCGGCTCGTGATTGAGGGTGACCGAGGCCAGGTAGGTGTACCGCGCCAGTTGCGTGACGGTCTGCGCGGTCGGGGTGCCGCCCCACTCCTTGACCAGCAGTGCGGCGGCCTTCGCGTTGACCGTCGTGGTCAGCAGGTGCGATCGGTTCGTGGTGACTGCGTTCAATGTGGCGGGGGTGAGGCGTTCGGGGTTCTGGTTGAACAGGAACGCCCGTACCCCGTACTTCGCCGTCTGCTCCAGCAGCGCCGCCAGGTTGCCGCTGCTGGCGCCGTCGTAGGTCTGCACCTCGTCGAGGTAGACGAAGAACCGCCGCCGCTCCTGGGCCGGGGTGTCGGCTCTGGCCTTCGCGGCGTGGAGGAGGTCGTAGACGAGGAAGTTCGCGAGGAGGCGGTCGCGGGTGCCGCCTGAGCCGGGGCAGGCGAGGACGATCTTGCCCTCGTCCATCGCCGCCCGGATGTCGTACGTGCTCACCGACGACCCCAGCAAACCGGCGACCGGTGTTGACGCGCGAAGCCGGTCGATGAGGTTCGTCACCGGCGTGATCGCCTCGGCCGGCAGCCTGGGGAAGCGCTCCTGGAAGAACCGGCGGGTCGGAACGCTCACGTGCGGCAGGACGGCCCTTCGCCAGTCCTCGTTGCCGAGCAGCGTCGGGATCTGAAACAGCGTCGGCGCCGTCTCAGCGGGGAGCTTGATCGACAGGTCGATCAGCGCCTGCGTGGCCTGTGTCGTCAACGCGAGGGCGCGGGTGTTCCGCTCATCCCACTGCAGCGCGGAGGCGAACGCATCCACGAGCGCCTCGACCTTCGCCTCGGCCGCCTCCGGTGGGTGCCCGTGCATCGCGAGCGGGTTCCAGCCGGGCTGCCGCTCTCGGGCTTGGGGGCCGGAGAGGTTGATCTCGACCACGCGGTCGCGGAGACCGTGGTCGGTGAGGTAGTGCTTGATCTCGGTGATCGCGTCCGCGTGCGGGTCCAGGAACAGGCCGCCGTGACCTGAGCGCATCAGGTGGATGAACTGCACCAGCCCCAACTCCGTCTTCCCGTACCGCGAACGGCCAGCCATATAGGAGAAGAACGTGTCCTCAAGCCGGACCCCGACGACGCGCTCGCCATGCCGGTCCCGGACCCGGCCCAGCGGCAACAGCTCCGCCTCGTGGTTGAACGTCGGCAGGCCCGCGGGCGGGGGTGCGATGGTGCCGGCGGTCCGTAGGACGTTCGGGGCGTGGCAGTGCTTGGTCGGCGGCTTCAAGAGGCCGGCGATCTCCCCCACCCCAACCACATTCCGCCTCGGCGGACTGAACCGGCCGGTGGCCAGGCGGGCGTCGAAGCGGCGCCGGCGCAGCGGCCCGTCCGACCCCGTGAAGCCGAGGCCCGGTAGGTCGACGCCGACGGCGCGCCAGTGGTTCTGCGCAGCGAACTGATCGAAGCAGGCGAGCAGCGCGCGCAGGTGCGACCGGGCCGTGCCGCGGTCCGGGGAGCGGACTTCGAGCAGGACCTGAACGGCGAGGAGCTGCCCGTGGCCGGCCGCCTTCGCGCGCAGCCCTTCGATGACGTTCTGCCGTCGGGCGGCGTGGACCACGTCGTTCCGGGACGCTGACTCCGGGCGGGCGAATAGGTCGTTGAGGTTCAGCGGCCCCGCCGAGCCACCCGACCGGCCGGGGCTTGAGGGTGTGGGTTCGTCGCGGCGTTGCTGGCGGCGGACGGTCCGCTGGGTGCGGGTCCGCCAGCGACGCGCCTCACCCGGCGTCATCGCCAGGACGTCTACGTGCACCGCGGCCCGCTCTCCGCGACCGCTCTGCAGGCCGGCGACGACCGCCGCCAGGGGCTGCAGCGGATCGGGATCCAGGCCCAGCAGACCGAGCGGCTCATGGGCCGCACGAGCGAGTACCAGCTCACACCGCACCACCCCGACGCCGGCACGACCGCGCCGCCCAGGAAGGCGCCGACCAGGCCCAGCCTTCGCAGTCACCGCGGCCTCCGCATCGGGCACCTCCGGGGAGGTCTCCTGGAGCTCGATGTCTGGGTACTCGCCGAGCGCGGCGTGGAGGATCGACCGGGCATGCCCAGGGGCACTGACGTGGTAGGTCAGGCGGCCTTCCTCGTCTGAGGAGATGCGGATGCGGATGCCGGCGGCGGGACGCTCGAGCCAGCCGCGACCCCGACGTCGGGTACGAGAGAGCTGCGATGCGAAACGGCTCACGGCCTCCAGTGACACGTCGAGATCCCCGGTCGGGACGATGAGCAGCTGGAGGCGATCAGCGAGCAGACCGTCAACGAGCCGGCGGCGCCACACCACCACCACCCCGACCAGCAGCCCGGTCAGGACGGCGCACCCCAGCACCTCGGGAGACGCGACCGCCTGGGTGAGATGGTCGGTCTGTTGATGGAGCTGGGAGAGCCAGCCGGCGGCGTGGCGGACGATGGTGAAGACGGCGATGGCGGCCACGACGGCGAGAAGGCCAGCGGCATCGCGGGGGCCCGTGCCCCTCACGAGACCACTCCCGACATATAGATGTCGAGCCGCCCGAAGGGCGCCAGATCGCCGACCAGCAGTGGCCGAGACGGCAAACGTCGCTCGGGCAGCGACGCCCCCACCGACGCCGGGGCCAACGCCCCCGCCGACGCCCCCACCAGCGCGGGCCACCGCGCGGCGATGGTATGGCGGAGCCGGCCCCAAGAGTTCAGCGATGCGTGGCCGCGACGGGCCGCCGATGCTCGGATGTTGCGGCAGCACGATGCCGCCGAGGACCGGCAGCCCGCGAGCGTCGTGCGCGGCGCTCGCCGAACGCTCCGGGCGCTGATCGTGGTGGTGCAGGCGGGGTGGATCGGTGCGGGCATGGCGGTGCTCCTTGACGTGGTGTGGACGGGCGCGATGGTGTCGGGCGAGGGGCTGCTCCTCAGGAGAGGTCCGGGGTGGCAGATGGCTGTGGTCATGTGGTTGCTCCTTGTGTGGGGGTGAAGGTGTCGATCCAGGCCGCCGCGAAATATGAGGACCGCGGGGCGTTCTGCGCCTGGCCCGGTGAAGCGCTCGTGAGCCAGGAAAGGTGGAGGTGCGGCCCGCCGCCGCAGGGACTGCAGTGGCCGGGGTCGCCGTGCCCGGGGTAGCCGTTGTAGCCCACGAAGTGGAACGGTGGCCGGGCGCAATCCGGGGTGACACCTGAGGCGGCGCAGGTGCTCTTCCAGCCGATCGCGTGGGCGAGCGCACCAGTCGTTTCGGGCCATGTGTAACCGGGCTCAGGGACGAGGTCGGTGGCGGCGCCGAGGGGGTGCTCGCCGGCCTGGGAGTGGATGCTCTGGCAGGCAGTGACCTGCACGTGAAAGCGCCGCGCGAGCCAGACCACGTCCGGGACGATCCTCGCGTCGCACCGCATCACCGCCCCACCCGTCACCGACCCGGGCAGCGACTTCAGCTCCCGCGGCGCGGTGGTCTTGTGGACCGGCCCGAGGCCACCCGTGCCGTCCGGCGTGCCCGCCATCGCGGGGCCACCGCCGCAGCCGCCCGTCTGCTCGACCGCCGCCGGCGCGGCGGTGGTCGGCGGGGTGCCGGGTCCGCCGAAGCCGTAGGCGACGGCGCGGGTCATGACCTCGTCCGCGTAGGAGGCAGAGGCGTCCGCGCAGGCTCCGTAGTACGCGCACGCCGCCTGCCGGTAGGCGGTGTAGCTGCCGCCGGTCTTGGGTGCCTTCTTGTCCTCGCGGAGGAGCCGGGCGGCGGTGAAGATCGCGTCGGCGGGGTTGTTGACGTCCAACCGTCCGTCGTGGTTTCCGTCGTAGCCGTAGCGCTCAAACTCGGTCGGAGTGTTGCCGGGGCTACACGGTGAGCCGCGGCGCATCGCGATTTGCATCGGGCCCGCGCATCCGGATCCGTTGTCACCCGCGCACGTGCGGTGGTCGCATTCCTGGGCGCCGATCGAGGCTAGGAACGTCCAGTCGATATCAAACCGCTCGCCGGCCGCTCGGTAGAGCGCGAGCCGGCTTGGCGGGATCTGCGCGGTCGCCGTCGCGGTCGGCTGCGGCCCTCCACCAGCGCCGGGGCTGGTCTCGGTGGAGGGTCCGCCGGTGCAGGTCAGGGCGGCACCGGTGACGGCCATCACCGCACCGAGCACGGCGACGGCGCACAGGCCGGTGGACCCGAACGTCGTGATGAGCCACCACCGCTTGAGGCTGCGGCTAGGAGCGGACATCGCTGACCACCCACCCCTCCGCCGAACGAACCAAGGTGAGGGTCAGGCGCAGCTGCACGTCGCGGCCCGTGACCTTCACGACGGCGGTTCCTGTGGTGGGGGTGGTGAGGTCGGTGCGCAGCTCCGTGATCTGCCGCTCCCGTCGCCGGGCGCGGCTCGGCCGCACCCGCTCCGCCGTCAGACGCGCTCGAAGTGCTGGTGTCGCGGCCGTGACGCGGCCCGCCCTGTGGTGGGCGGTCATCCACGCCAGGTAGTCCTCAGCGAACGCCCGGGCGGACGCGGCCGCCGCCCGCACGTCGGGCGGAGCGGCGGCGGTGCTCGGCGGGGCCGGATGGCCGGGGCCGGCCGGCGCGCTGAGCGCGGCCGTTGCGGCGCTGAGCAGCACCATGCACGCAAGCCCAACCAGCCGTGGGCCCGGAGCTGCGGCCTTCCGGCCGGGGGTTGCCGTTGCGGAGCTCATGACGGTGCTCCCGGTTCGCTGCTTGTTCCGTCGCCGTGGGGTGGCGGCGGGCGTCGCGTCGCGGGCGCGGGGTCGACCGGCTCGTCGGGAGCGGCGACGGGCGGGTGCAGGCGTTGTCGTTCAGCGCGTAGCTGGTCGGCGAGCGAGGGCTCAGGGGTGTCTGGTTCCGGGCGCGGCGGTGGCGGTGTTGGCGTCGGGTCAGGTGCGCCCGGGTCGGCGGGAGTCGGGACACGTGAGGCTGCGCCACCCAGTGCGGCCCGAGGCGAGGCATCGGCGTGCTGGTGGTGGGTGGGCTCGCTAGGGCGATCGGGGCGCCGGGCTGGATGAGCGTCCGCGCCGGCGCGCCGGCGCGCCGGGGTCGCTGCCGGGGCGCCGTCGTTGCCGGCCGCAGCGCGAGCGGGCGCGTCGGGGCGGTCCAGCCGCGCGCGACGGTGGGCGCGGTCAGTTGCGCCAACGCGATCGGGGTCCGCCGTGGCCGGGTCGGTCGCGGGGGCCGTGCGGGCATGCTCGCGGGTCGGCGCATCGGCCGCTGACGGCTGCTCGTCGCGAAGCTGCGAGCGCGAGGACGCGGTCGAGGTCGGCGCTGACGTCGGGCGGTGTCGGGCCTGATCGAAGTCCTCGGGTGCGGGCGCCGGCGACTGCTCATCGACGGGACCCGTGTGCGTTGCCCGGGCTGCCCCGGCGGCCGCGTCTGATGTCGCTGGCCGGCGGGCTGGGAGGACGTTCTTGGCGACGTACGCGATCCCGAGCAGCCGGCGTAGCTGGGCTTCGCGGCCGGGTGCCTGTCCGCTGACCGCCGTGGTGAGCTTTCCGACGAGCGTGCCCCGCTGCAGGAAGACGGTCCACAGGAGCGCGGCTTGAAGGCCGAACGACATGAGCCACCCCAAGCTCGAGGTCGCGTCCTGCAGAGCCGCCAGCACCGCGAGCACGACAGCGAGGACGAGTGAGTAGGCGGCCTTGCGGACGAGGTAGGTGATCAGGTGGGTGGCCCACTGGTGGAAGAGGTCGTGGCCGCGGCCGGGGATGATCCCCGCCACCAAAGCCACCGGGGCGAAGCACGCGAGGAGCAGCACGACGATCTGCGAGAGCACGACCGACAAGGCGAGCGAGCCGAGCAGCAAGAACGCCCCGAGCTCCCCGATCAGCACCACGAGCGCGAGGAGCAGGCGCTGATACTGGCCGCCCTTCTCCATCGCATCGGTCGCGGGCTTGTCGAAGATCGCGGGCTTGTAGGTGCCGGCCTTCTTCGCCGGATCAGAGTCCGGCAGCTTCCCCGCGTCCGCGTTGTTGATCGCGTCATATTGGGCGTCGCGATCATCAGAGCCGGGTGGGTAGCTCAGGAAGTGCGCGGGGTAGCGCACGGCGTTGTTCACGCACTCCTTCCCCACCACGCTCACCGTCTCCGCCTTGGCCAGCCGCCGGCCCGCACCGGTCGGGAGCGGGCGCACCGGGACGGAGGTCGGGTCGTGGTCCTTGCTGCCCGTCCCGGGCTTGACGCAGTGCTCGGTCCCGCCGAAGTTCAAGGCCACCCACGGCCGCAGGACCAGGGTGCTGAACAGCTGGTCTGAGGCGGACCGCCGTGCTTTGGGTCCGGTGCTGACGTCACCGTTCGCGGTGACGGAAAGGAAGGCGCTCGAGATCTGATTGGTCCAGCGGCTGGCTTCGCCGATCGTCGCGTCGGGGCGGGAGACGATCGCCAACGCGATCAGGCAGAACACCAACGACTTCCCCAGGGCGGCGGCGGTCTCGGTGTACCGGCGCTGCACCAGGGCCCGCCACATCGCCCAGCAGCCGGTGAGCGTGATCGCCACGACCGCCCACGGCTCCCCGAAGGTATGCGCGTACAGGCCGGCGATCGCATCACCGACCGGTGCGAGCGCACCCGAGTCGCCAGTGCCCGGGGTTCCGTTGAGGAGATCGAGAGAGAAGGCGTAGCCGAAGATGACGATCAAGGCGTTGGCGATGAACGCCGTGATCTGCCAGACCAAGTTCGCGAGAAAGAACGCGATCATCGACGGGATCCCCGACGCATCCACCCCACGCGTGAGCGATGCCTTGATCGCGTCGAAGTGCTGATCCAGCGCGTAGTTGCCGATCGGGTACCGGTCCGCGAGTCCGGACACCGAGCCGCCGGGTCCGATGTTGGAGTACAGGTCGCTGGCTGCCCACACTGTCGGCGCAAGCCACAACAACACCAAGGCGAGGAAGGCGGCGAGCGTGAGGAGGATTCGCAGGCGGGTCATCGCTCGCCCCCGTCCGTGTCGGTGGTCGTGGTGGGGCTGGTGTTGAACGCGTCCAGCAGTGCCGGGTCCGGGCAGTGAACCTGGACCTCGGCGACCCGGCCTTGGAGGTCGCGCATCACGCAGCGGCCGGCGCGCGCCGCCCGCAGCGACGCGACCCGTGCGGGTGTGGCCTCGATCCCGAGGAGGTCGAGGGCGTGGGTGGCCTCGGTGTCGGCGTCCTGCCCGAAGACCAGCCAGGTGCCGACGAGGTCGCGGGTCCCTTCCACGTCATCAAGGCGCTGGGTGACCAGCAGCACGGTGGCGTTGTAGGCGCGCGCGAGGCGCACGAGCCGGTTGATCACCGCCCGCCCCTGCGCGGAGGCGAGCAGGAACCACGCCTCATCGAGCAGCACGACCTTGTGCCGCGACCGATCGCCGGACACGAGACGGAGGGCGAGCGCGGCGACGAGTGACAGGGTCGCGACGGAGATCCGCTCCGCGCGCGTGTACGTCTCGCGGGAGACGCCGGGCTCGGGGAGGGTCAGGCCGGGGGTGCGGATCGTCGTCAGCTGCAACTGCACGGGAGCGGCCTGGTCGGGGTGGGTGGTGGCGAAGCCGAGGCGGGCGAGGCCGACGTCGGCGATCACCTCAAGTGCGTCGGCCGCCTCGCGGCCGGCGTCGCCGTCGAGGGTGCGGAGGCGGTCGATGACCATGCGGGTGGATCGGCCGCCATCGCGCGCTGTGTCGCGAACGGCGCGGGCGATGGCGTGCTCCCACGACGCCGGCGGATCCCGCAGCAACTCCAGCAGGTAGGAGACCGTGAGCTCTTCCCGCATCTCCGAGAGGCCGATCGCCATCGGATCAAGGCGCCCCTGCTGATCCGCCGCTCCAGTGAGCTCAAGCACACCGACCCGCCCGGCGAGCTCGGGGAGGTTGGTCCAGCCGTGATCGGGCTTCGGATCGAAATCGACCACGAGGCTCCCGCGGAGGAGGGCGCTGTGGGCGATGAGCTGGGCGGCGAGCGTCTTACCGGAGCCGAGGGTTCCGGCGAGCATCACCGCGCTCGCCCGCGACTCCCGCGACGGCGCCGTCGCGTCATAGAACACCGGGCGGCGTGCCCCGGTGGTGGTGTAGCCGAGGTAGAGGCCGCCCGGGTCGCCGATGAGGGTGGTGGCGGTGGGGACCATCGCGCCGAACTGCTGGGCGGTGACCTGCTGCACGTACTCCCGTACCCGGCCACCATCCGCCCGCGGCAGATGCTCATAGAACAGCGCCTCCTGCAGCCCGCGCGGCCGGTAGAGCTGCACGTCGCCGTAACGACCGCGGACCGCCTCGACCCTGCGCTCAAGCTCCTCCCGCGTCGGGGCGCCGACAGCGAGAGACAGCGTCGCGTAGAGCATCGGTGGGCGTGCCCCGGTTTGCAGGACCTGTTCGTATTCGCGGGCGAGGGTGCGGTCATCGTCGGCCTGCCACCCCGCCCCCTGCGAAGACTCCAGCTGGTCGCGGTAGACCTGCTCGACATCGACGATCCGCTTGCGAACCTGGCCGAGCGCCTCACGGTTCCCCAGCCACCTCGCATGGACCACCGCGTCGACCGGAACGCCCAGACCGTCCAGGGGTGCGTGCAGGAGCTCGGCCGCGGGGCCGGGAAAGACCGGCTGCTCCCCCAGGGCGCCCATGACGAGCAGCGCCTGAAACCCGGTGCCCGTCTCGGTCTCGATCGCGAGGCTCGGCGGCTGCTCGGGGTCCTCAAGCAGCGGGCAGGCCGGCAGCCGCCACAGATCCCAACCCAGCGGCTCGTACAGCACGCCATCGCAATCGACGTCCCCGTCGGGGGTGGTGATGACCAGCGCGTCCGGCTGCCATCCGTCCTCGACCTTTGGCTCTGCGATGCCGCGCAGCGGTGCGCGACGGAGTAGCCACTCAAGCTCCTGGGTATGCGCGCGGCGCAGGCCGACCACCCCGGTGAGGCGTTCGAAGAGCCGGGTCTCCGCTTCGGCGAGCGCCGCAAGCTCGCTGCCGGCGATCGGCGCGGTCGTCTTCGTTGTGACGAGTGCGGTGAGTCGTGCGCGGGCGTGGTCGGCGGCGTGGAGCATCGCGCCGCCGAGCTTGCGACCCGCCCGGGTGCGCAGCGCGACCGCGAGATAGACCTCGGGCTGACGGCCGTCCAGCCCGTCGAGGGCGTCGCGGTGCTGCCTGAGGAGCTGGGCGAACTCGGGCGAGCCGTGCGACGCCCGCTGGTACTCATCAGCTCCCGTGGCGCGGTAGACGCGCCAGAGCGAGAAATCGGCCTGGACGGCGTGAGCGAGGTGCTCAAGCTGCCCCTGCACAGCCCACTTCTCCCCCGTCGACCGCAGCGGGAAGTTCACGCCATCCAGGCGATAGAGCGCAGAACTTTCGCTGCCGGGACCGAACAGCAGGTTCGCGCGGGCGTAGCGCAGCCCGATCAGATCCGCGGGGGAGGTCATGGCCGCACCTGCGCATGCTCGCCTTCGGCGAGCCGAACCTCGTCGAGTATCACGCCCGTACGACGCCGACCACTCGCAAGCGGCCTGATAGTGCAGCGACCGCGCCGGCCACGACGCAGAGCCACGGGCCCGGCGAACCGCAGCGTCGCCGGCCCCGAGACCCGGCCGCGCGTAAGGCGCGGGGCGTGCTCGTCAGACGCGACGACCAACCGGGTCGGCACGACAGGTGCCGGTGCGGCGGACGGGCGCAGCGGCTGCCCGAGGCGGCGTCGGCCCGCGACCTGCGCGCGCGCCCACGACAGCGGGAACCGGTAGGCGCTGCGACCGTCCGGAGCGAGCTGCAAAGCGGCGGTCGCGGCGACCGACGGGATCACGATCAGCCGCAGCGGCCAGTCCAGCGACCGCAGCATCACCCCCACCACCACGCATCCGGCGGCGGCCGCGGCCGCGGCGATCACAGCGGGGCGATGGCGACCGAGCCGCCACACCCCCGCACCGACGATGCCTGCAGCGGCGAGAACGACGACCGGCTTGACCGCCGCGAGCAGCATCCCGGCGACCAGGACGAGCGTCGCGGTGCCGAGCCAGCGGATCGGGATGCCGCCGGGGATCGGGAGGGTCTTGCCGTCGATCGCGTAGATCCGGCGGTCGGGCCGGAACACCCGCTGATAGCTGCGGACGACCTCGGGGAGTTGGGGCATCAGAAGATCTGCTTGCCGATGGCGCGGGCGGCGGAGGAGACCTGGTCGGGGCTGAACACCAGCCACGCCACCACCACCGACGCCACCAGAAACGTCCCGAGCTCGCCGTAGCGACGGTTGACCAGGAAGACCAAGGAGACGATCGCCAGGATCCCCGCGTACAGCTCGCTGGCGTAGTGGCGCAGGAGCTTTGAGAGGTTCGCGCCGACGTCGTTCCCGGCCGCTATCGCGGCGGTCGGTTCGATCAGCGTGAGGGCGGCGACGATGCCAATCGCGAGGAGCTGCTTGCGGGTCAGCGGCATGTGAAGCCCTCGTCCGGGTCCTCGTCGTCGGCGATGTCGGTCGCCGGGTCGCTCTCCGTAAGGGTCTGCTCGCGTAGGCGGCGGGCGAGCTGATCGACCATCCACAAGCTCGGCCAATCGCAGAGCTGAAACGCCGGTGGCCCGACCCCGTCAACCCGGGCCAGGATCCCCGCCCGATGCAGCAGCCGCACGTGCGCCGCGACCGCGACCTCCGGCGCACCGAGCTCGGTGGCGAGCTGCGGGACGGTGGCCCGGCGCTCATCGAGGGCTCGCATGATCCGCAGCCGGACCGGGTGTCCGAGGACCCGCAGGCGGCTGGCAGTGATCTCCACCCCCAGCTCGCTGAGGTGCCCCGAGGGGCGAGCGGGGCGGCGGGGACACCGCCCGCTGCGGCGCAGGTCGGTCGAAATGGGCAGGCGGCCCGAGGGCCGAGGAGAAATGGTCATATCTACTTACCCGGCGAGCGCGAGGTCGCTGTTATACGCCCCGGTTCGTCCACACACCACGAGCGACAGCCGCGCTCACCAGCTCCGAGCGCCCGGCCGGCCCGGCGACGACCGGGCCGCTTCGCGCGCTCGTCCGAAGCGCGCACAGAAGCCCAAGCACACCAGGCGATCCGCCCCGCGCCGCGCTTCATCGTCGGTCGCGTTTGTGAACGCACCGCGCCGCCTCGGCAGCCGATGCGGTGTTCGGCGTCCCTCAAGCACTCAGCGGCGACATCGCGGTCGGCAGGCGCGAGCGCCGACCCCGGCGCGGCGCGGCGACCATTGCCGGGTGAGCTCGGCGCGCGCGGCCCATCGGCAACCACGTTTCGGGGCGTCGCCTCTCTGCCGAGGGTTAGGAACGATCGTGGATGGGGAGAGGACCTCGCGGTGACTCACATTTAGGACCGCTGCGGTCCTCGAGCTCTCGCATCAACCGCACGCTCCGGCGCACTCAAGCGCGGACACCCACTGGGTCCGCCGGCAGCCGCGGCCGACGACCGGCGCGGCGTGCCGATCGTGAGATTGCGAATAACAAACCGGGCCGGTTCGCCGGGAGTAAAGGTATGACCTCAACGCTCACCGTCGCCCCGGGGATCTCGTACACGAGGTTCGTCGACGAGAACACCAAGAAGTTCTCCAGCTACCTGCGGGACATGCTCGGCGCCGAGGCCGAAGGTGCCGGCGGGCGTATCGGTGTCGCCGACACCCTCCAAGAGGGCCTGATCCGTGTCCTGGCGGAGTGGCCCGAGTTGCAGCACTCCCGCGACCCGGCCCGTGACGGGCGCCTGTACCGCTGCATGATGGATGCCGCCTGCGACGCCCTGCGGGCTGAGCACGGCCGCAGTGACGGCACCCACGCCAGGCCGCTGATGATCGCCTTCGACTTCGACCACCTCGAAGACTCAGGTGACGAGTTGCCGCTCTACGAACGCGAGCTGATCGCGTCTGTCCTCGGCGCCACCGTCCGCGACATCTCCGCCACCGGAGGCGACGGACGCGAGCGCCGGATCATGCTGACCCGGGCGATCCTCCTCGCCGGACTGCGGGCCCTGTCCGAAAGGGAGGCGCTGATCATGATCGCCGTCGACGACCTCCACTGGGATCAAGACGAGCTCGCCGAGCGCCTCGGGATCAAGACCAACGCGCTGCGCCAGACCCTGTTCGGCGCCCGCAAGATCTTCCAAGGCGTCCTGCGGCACGCGATCGGCCTGGACCTCGACGAGGAAGAACGAGGTCGCCTGCACGCCTACCAAGCCGGCGAACTACGCGGCGCAGAGAACCGCCATGCCCGCCGGCACCTGCAGCACTGCGATGCGTGCAAGACCTATGTGCGCGAGCAGCACGCCTTTTGCGAGAACGCCCGCACCGTCCTCGCGCCGCTCCCGTTCTTCTTCGGCGCGAAGCTGCTGACGCGGCCGGCCACGAAGAAGACCGCGGCCGCGAGCACCGGGCTGCTCAGCCAGGCCGGGAGCACCAAGGCCCTCGCATCCGTCGTCGCTCTCCTCGGGATCGGATTCGGAACAACCGCCGTCCTCGCAGGACGGCACCCCGTAAAGCTCGTCCTGCACCACGACACCGGGCAGCTCAGCGTCGGGACGACAGTCGGGGCGACACACCCGAACTCCGTGCCGACGGCACCTGCGGCGACGAAGCCGGCCCGCAAAGCACCAGCCGCCAAGAAGCATGCGCGGACCAAACGACCAGCGCCCACCCACGCCCGATCCACACCGGTTGTGCAGCCGCAAACCGCTCCCACCGCGGTCACGGCAACTCCGCCGACGACGACCGCTCCGCCCGCCGCCGCAACGGGCACGAGCACTCCGAAGAAGAGCAGTGGCGGCGGTGAGTTCTTTGGCCAGTAACCAGACACGACGGGCGATCCAACTCGCCACCATCGCCCTGGCGCTCGCCGCACCAGCCGCAGCGCACGCAGGTACCTACGACGTCCCCGCGTGCGCGGCAGCCGCCGGCACCAACAACTCCTGGACTCCGGAGATCAACGGCTCCAACTGGGTCACCGCCTACGCCCAATGCGACGGCAGCGGCAGCCCCAGCAGCGGCCTGGTTGCGCGCAACGCTGTCCAGGACGGAACCGTCACCGGCGGCGTGAACGCCCGCATGCTGTTCACCGCCCCGGCCGGCACGTCGATCGTCGGCCTGCTCGCCTCCAGCGACCTGTACTCCGCAAACTCACGCTGGCGGGCCGCGCTCATGGGCGACCAAACCGTCCTACGCGGCTGCGGCGTCGGCACCCCCGGCGGCTGCACCTGGAACGTCGACAACGAAAGGATCAACGTCCCCCACACGAGCAACATCGCGATCAGCGTCTACTGCCCCGGCGACTCCTGCCCCCTGAACTCCGGTAGCCCCGACCACAACTACCTCGAAGCCATCGCCCGCCTCTCGTCGGCCACTGTCCGCATCGAAGACAACACCGCCCCGACCGTCGCCTCCGTCAGCGGTGGCCTCTGGCAAGCCGGCTGGAGACGCTCCGCGCAGACCGTGTCGTTCGACGCCTCCGACAACACCGGGATCCAGCAGTCCGTGCTTCTCATCGACGGGCAGACCGCGGCACAGAGCCCCAACGCCTGCGATTTCACTCGTCCCGCACCGTGCCCAAACGGCGGGGCAATGTTTACGGTGAGCACGGGCGGGCTCGCCGACGGCCAGCATCAATTGACGATCAAAGCCACCGACCCGGCCGGCAACGTCGGTACGGCTTCCCGCACCACGCTCGTGGACAACACCCCGCCGGGCGCGCCGCAGGACCTCGCTGTCGATGGCGGCGGCGGCTGGCACTCCACGAACTCGCTGTCGGTTCACTGGACCAACCCTGAGGTGTCCGGCGCGCAGGTCGCTGGGGCGAACTGGCAGGTCTGCCCCACCCCCGGCGACACCACCGCCTGTACAACCGGCACCAAGTCCGGTGCCGCGATTACCTCGCTCACCGGCCTGGAAACACCCACGGACGGCGATTTCACGCTCAAGGTCTGGCTCGTCGACGAGGCTGGAAACCAGACCCAGGACAACGCCGCCCCGCCCATTCACCTCCGCGTCGACCGCGAAGCCCCGACCGCCGCGTTCGCTCCCGGCGACCCAGCCAACCCCGCAACGATCGCCATCGATGCATCCGACGCCACCAGCGGTCTCGCGTCCGGATCAATCGAGATCAAACCGCAAGCCACCGACTCCTGGAAGAGCATCCCGGCGACCGTCGACGCCGGCCGCCTCACCGCCACCCTGCCCGACGAGCACCTCGCCGACGGTGCCTATGACCTCCGCGGCCGAGCGGTCGATGCCGCCGGAAACGAGAAGAGCACCACTGCCCTGGCTGACGGCACGCCGATGGCGATCACGCTTCCCGTCCGCGCGAAGACCCGTCTCTTCGCCGGGCACGCCCGCATAACGCGCCGCGGCAACCGTAAACGCACCCGCCTCGCCGCAGCCGTGCGCGTGCGGTTCGGCGCCCGGACCAGCGTCCAGGGCAGGCTCGTGGACGCGGCCGGCCACGCGATGCCTGCCACCGTCCTGCAGATCCTCGAGAAGTCCCGGCTGCCCAAGGCGGGGATCAAGCAGCGCCGCACCGTAAAGACGACCGCGAACGGGGCGTTCTCGTTCCACACTACCCGCGGCGGGATCTCCCGCACCGTGCGCGTGCGGTACCCCGGCACCCCGCTCATCCGCCCCGCCGAACACGACCTCCAACTCGGCGTCACCGCGAAGTCCACGCTCCGCGTCAGCCGCCGGAGCGTGACCGTCGGTGCGGTCGTGCGGTTCTCCGGCACCCTGCTCGGGGGCCACGTCCCCGCCGCCGGAAAGCTCATCCAGCTCCAAGCGCTCGTCAACAGCCACTGGCAAGTCTTCGCCAATCCCCGCGCCAACGCCCACGGCCGCTGGCAACACCGCTACCGCTTCATCGGCAACTATCGAAACGCCCGCCTCTCCTTCCGCATCCGCGTCCCCCGCGACCCCGCCTACCCGTTCGCCGTCGGCACCTCACCCGTCACCCGCATCGCCGTCCGCGGAAAATAGTTCCAACGTTGTCTCCTGGAGGCATCGCCCGATGCGCCGTCCCCACCTCACCTACGCAAACACCGTCTCAAGCCTCGCGCTGTTCATCGCGCTCGGCGGCACCAGTTACGCCGCGCTCAAGCTCCCGAAGAACAGCGTCGGCCCCGCGCAGATCCGGGCACAAGCCGTCTCCTCGAGCGAGATCCGCAACGGCGGCGTTCTCCTCACCGACATGGCCGCCAGCGCCAAGAAGAATCTCCGCGGACAGCGAGGCCCGGTCGGACCTGCCGGCCCCGCCGGAAGCCCCGCCGTCTCCTATGCCGCCACCGTCGGCGGCGCCGGCCAAATCCTCCGCGGAAGCTCCAACAGCGGAAGCCACACCAGCGTCGGATCCGGCAGCTACACCATCGGCTTTCCCACCAACATCAGCACCTGCACCTACACCGCCACGCTCGGCAGCGCCGACGCCACCAGCCAGCCGCCCGGCTACATCACCGTTCGCGACGACAACGGCAAAGTCGGCGTCCAGATCTACGATGCCAGCGGTGCTCCTGCCGACCGACCGTTCCACCTGATCGTCGTTTGCTGAGCCCAACGAGTCACGATGCGACCGTCACCGGACGAGACCCAGGAACGCATCCCCGTCGCCGCTCCACGACCAGCAGCCAGCCAACCCCCAGGTCACCGCCACAGACCACTCGACGACGCCAGCGGGGCAGGCATCACGACCCTCGTCGTCATCGCGCTGTGCACCGCCGCCGGCGCCCTGATCGGCGAACAGGCCGGACTCGGGACGAGTGGCGGCCTTGTTGGCTGCTTCTTCGGTGTGGTCGGCGGCTTCACGGCGACCTACGTGCGCTACCGCGACCTGTAGGCCAGGCGTGCCTCCGGCCCCAACGCCGGCACTCGCCGTCGAAGTTGACGGTCGCCCGACGGAGGTGTGGCCTGGCTGGTCGGCGATGACCACGGGGGGTGCCGTGCCAGAACTCGCGGATGGGCGATGAATCTGAGGATCTCGTCGCGAGGTGGTTTCGGCAGGATGGTCGTCGTGGCCATGCGGTTGCTCTATTTGGTGATGCACGAGGGTGTTCGCGTGGCTCGTTGTGCTGGGCCGCTCGGAAGGCGCGAAAAACGCAGAGACCCACATGCCCCGCCTTCGCACCACCTCGATCGCCGCCTCGCGGCAGCCGTCGCCGCCATCGCGATCGCCTCCGCGCCCGCCGACGGCACGGCGCCAGCGCCCACGCCGCTAGCACCACCACCGTGAAACTCGGCGAGTACTTCTTCCGGCCCAAGACGCTGACGATCCGTGCCGGGACCTCGGTCCGCTTCACGAACGTCGGCAAGATCGAGCACACCGTCGCCGACTCCACCAAGTCCGGCACGATCCTCAGCAACCTCATCCATCCGCGGCCGCTCAAGCACGGCCAGTCCCAGACGGTGCGGTTCGCCACGCGCGGCACGATCCAGCCGAGGCCCAGCGCGGCAATGGCCGACTCGACGGTTCGCGAGTGGGCTTCTTGATGCCTCTCGCGTCGAGGCACGTTGGTTCTGAGATTTGGCCATTGCCGGGACCGGGTGCGCGCCTCGGTGGTTGGTGGTTGGCAAAACACCCGTAAGAGGACGAGAGGCCCAACTTGGCCCCTAACCGGTCCCGCACGCGGCCTGAGACGGAGTGCTGCTCGCTGTGGTGACGGACGCCGCCCGCCTGGCCGGGCCCTTGCTCGTGCGAGTGATCGCGACCAGCTGCCTCGCGAATCAGGTCGTGCGGGCGCTCCTCAGCGAGACAGCTCGGCGGCGGTCCGCGGCCACGCGGTCGACCAAGCGTCCCAGGACGGTCGCGAGGATCTCGCCGCGTGACTCGAAGAGGGCTTCCATCGCTCGATCCCGACCGACCGCGACCGGTTCGCGGCCACCGAGATCGCAGCCCTCACCACGCGCGCCCTGCAGCGGACCGCCGACGACTTTCTGGTGTGGCCTGGAGGCCACGACCGACACCTGATCAAGGCCCGCCCGCGGCCGCCGCGGTGCGCGGTCACACTCAGGTACGGGCTCGTTCTTGTCGGCGCGGAGGAGTACCACGGGTCTCCCGGCCACAACGCAGTGTCGGTGTCGACGGATCCGGATCGGTATCTAGCGCGAAGCGGTCGCGCCACTGCCGCGCGGTGCGGTGACTGTGGCGGTGGCAGGTGTCAGGTCGGGTGCCATCGCGACTTGGTAGCTGTCGAACATGACCGGGCGAAATGGTCCGCTGCGCGCGCTGGTGATGCGCCGGGTCGTCTGGCGCTCGCGGGCTTCCACGTCGCTGAGGTCTTCCGTTGCCCAGAAACAGACGAGCAAGGTGTTGCCGAGGGTGGTGTTGGCGCCGAGCAGCATCCCACGGTAGTCGGGGTCCTCGATCCAGGTCGGGAGCTCTTGGTCGACGAACTCCTCTTTGGCGGCGCGGATCGCTTCGGGCCGAAGCCCCTCCCACCTGATGACACGCGCGTGCAGCTCGGTGTCGTCGCTGTCCATCGGCCTGCTGTCGGTATGGACGATCTCGTAGGTGTCGACGAGCCCTCGACTCAGGCTGCCGCCGGCGCGTCGCAGCGCCTCCGTGCGCATCGGTCCCTCGGTGGCTTCGTTGACGCTCATCGCATGCTGAGAGGACCAGCACGTCAGCGCCGTCGCGGTGCCCTCCTCGAGGTTGACTCCGAAGAAGATCGTCAAGAAGCTCGGCGACCGGCGCAGCGCGGGAAGCCCTTCGCTCTGAAACCACTCGAGCGATCCGGCGAGCGCTTCGGCCTCCATGCCCGTGAATCGGTTCAGCCGTGCATACATGTCAGAGCACTCCTCGTGCGTTGTGTGATCGCGGTGGTCATCGGTTGGTCACCGGCGTGAGTGCGGGCCGTCGGTCGTGCTCGGCGGAGGCCGCGCGGACTGCGCGCGGGTTCCTGGGCGGCGCCCAGAGCGCGGCGATGAGGGCGGCGCCGGCCATGATGAAGACCATGACCAGTGAGGTGTGTTGGGTGGCGGTGACGTAGGCGTGCCGGGCCTGGGCCGCGAGCTCTGCGCCGCGCGGACCGGACTGCTGGGCGACCTGCAGGGCGCCGGCGACGGACCCGCGGCTGGCGTCGCGCGCAGGTCCGGGAAGGGCCTGGGTGATGTGACGCATCGATGCGGCGTAGGAGCCGGAGAGCAGGCCGCCGAAGAGCGCGACGCCGAGTGACGTGCCGACCTCACGGGTGGTGTGGTTGACGGAGGCGGCGACGCCTTGTTTGGCCGGTTCGACGTTGGTGAGGATCGCCTCGGTGCAGGGGACCATGCCGAGGCCGAGGCCGGCGCCGATCACGAGTGTCGCGGCGTAGAGGACCCACACGGGACCGTCGACGCTGATGGCGCAGAGAATGCCGAAGCCGGCGGCGTTGAAGAGGCAGCTGAGGGCGACTACGACGCGCAGACCGATGCGCTCGGTCAGGCGGCGGGCGAAAATCGTGATGGGGATGATCGTCACGGCGGTGGCTGACATCGGCATCGACGCGGCCAGCGCGGAGTCGCCGAGAACGATCTGCTGGTAGGGGATGATGAGAAACGCCAGACCGTAGACCGCGGCGAAGGCGACGAAGACGGTGAACGCCGCCACGGCGAAGGAGCGGTTGGCGAACAGGCGCACGTCCAGCAACGGGTGGGCGCGGCGTAGCTGGATGGCCGCAAAGCCCGCGCCGGCGAGCACGCCCAGCATCAGGGCGGTGATGATCGTCGGGCTGGTCCAACCGTCGATGCCGGCCTGGATGAAGCCGTAGACGAGGGCGCTGACGGACACGAGCGCGGCAACGGCGCCCCAGTTGTCCATCGGTGGCGGCTGCTCGTCGCGTGAGCTTGGGATGCTCGGCGACGCGGACAGGACGACGATCGCGCCCGCGAGGATGCTCCAGAAGGCCGAGCGCCACGAGAAGAACTCAAGGAGGATCGCGGCGAGCGCCCCGCCGAACACCCCGGCGAGCGTGAAGGCGGCGGTCCACACGCCGACCGCGGTGTCCCGGAAGTCGGGCGGGAATGTGCTGGTGATCAGCGACAGCGTCGAGGGCAGGATCAGCGCGGCCCCGAGTCCGAGCACCGCCCGGGTGGCGATCAGCGTCGAGGGGGTGTCGACGACCTGCAGGACAGCGGCGGCCGCGGTGAAGATCGCCAGGCCCGCGATCATCACGCCGCGCCGGCCGAACCGGTCCCCGAGCGCGCCCGCCGGAAGCAGCAGCCCGGCCATCACCAGCGTGTAGATGTCGATCATCCACGTCAGCTCTGTCTGGCTGGCGCCGACGTCCCGGGCGATCTCCGGGCCAGCGACGTAGAGCGTGGTGATCGACGCGACGACGAGGCTCACCGCACCGCATAGGACGGTCAACACCCAGACGCTGCGAGCTCTGCTCATCGAACGACCTTCACGCGGGCGAGCCGCTCCGCCTTCGCCGCGCGGTCGATGAGCCGCTCCAGCACCGTTGCGAGGATCTCGTCGCGCGACTCGAAGAGGCGCTCGAGTTCGTCGAGGTCCACGCCCGCGCAGCGCGCGATCTGATGGCTCGTCACCGAGCGGTAGCCGCGTTCGGCGAACAGGGCCTGCGCGGCGTCGAGAATCGCTTCGCGGCGGTCGGCCACGTCGCTCGGCGTCGGTGCGGCCGGGTCGAGCCCGGGTCGAGCGCGCGCCGCGGGACCGCTGTGGGCGAGGCTGAACGAGGGAAGGACCCGGCCGAGCCACACGGGCTGCCACCACGCCCAGGTCCCGGCGAGGCGCAGCAATGCGGGTAGCAGTGCGAGGCGGACGAGGAACGCGTCGAGCAGCACCGCGAGGCCGAGGATCATGCCCATCTCCTTGGCGGGCAGCGCGCTGGACGCGGCGAAGGTGCCGTAGACGCCGAGCATCGCGGCCGCGGCGGCGAGGATCACCGGTCCGGAGCGGCCCATCCCGCCCACGACGGCGGCTCGCGGGTCGCCGGTGAGGTCCCACTGCTCGCGGGCCGAGGAGATGAAGAACACGGTGTAGTCCATCGCGACGGCGAAGATCATGGCGAAGAAGAACACCGGCGCCCAGAAGTCGATGTAGCCGGTCGCGTGGATCCCCAGCGGCCCGGTGAAGTGCCCGTCTTGGAAGACGAGGACGGTGACCCCGAACGCTGCCGCGCTGGAGAGCAGGCTCGTCAGCGTCCCGGCCAGCGCGATGAAGGGCGCCTGCACCGCGACGAGCAGCAGCAGGAAGCCGAGCAGCAGGATCAAGCCGATGACGAGCGGGGCGCTGTCCGCCATTCGACCAGCGCCCGGATCACGGTCCATCGCGTGTCGCCGCTTGAGCCAGGGCATCGCACCCGCGTCGATCCTCGGCCCCAGTCGCGCGAGCAGCATCGGCAAGAGCGTGAACACAACGGCGAGCACGAGGCACACCGCGAGTTCGATCGCCATCGCGATCGACTTCGGCATGGGGCTGGGAATCAGGTAGCACGGCGCGGTGGCCACGAGCACCGTCGTGCCCGAGAACGCCACGGCGCGCCCGGCGGTATCCATCGTCGCTGCGACCGCGTCGACCGGATCGGCGTGTTCTCGCAGCGCTTCCCGAAAGCGCATGACGATGAACAGCGCGTAATCGATCCCGAGCGCCATCGTGAAGATCAACATGAACGACAGCGCCCAGATCGACACGTACCCGATCTGCGTGAAGAGATAGAGGAACCCGCCGGTCACGAACAGGCCGATCACTGTGATCAGCAGCGGCAGCCCGGCGGCCAGGAGCGACCCGAACGCGACGACGAGCACGAGCAGCGTGATCGGCAGCGCGTACTTCTCCCCGCGAACCAGGGCGTCCCTGTTCTCCTTGTTGAAGTCGGCCCACTGCGCCGAGAGACCCGACATCTGCGCCTTGTAGCGCGGGCCGGCCACCTTGCGGACACGGTCGCGCAGTCGATCGGCCGCGTGGACCATCCCGCTGGTGTCGCGCCCCGCACCGCCGGTCACGATCACCGTGCGACCGTCCGGCGCGATCAGGCCGCTGCGGGTGGGGCCGATCACCCCGCGAACCGCCGGATCGGCCGAAAGCTCGTGCGCCACGGCGCGGGCCGCGGCGCGGAACTGCGGATCCTCCCCGTACGGCCTGGCCCCGTGCATGACGACGCTGAGCGCCGAGCTTGCGAACAGCGGGTTCGCCGCCTGAATGAGCTCACGCGCATGCACCGACTCCGACCCGGTGTGCTCCATCCCCGCCCCCGACAAGGCACCTTCGAGCTTCGGCAGAAACACGCCGAGTCCCACGATGAGCACCAGCCATCCCACGGCCACCCGGCGCCCGTGACCCGACGCCCAGTACGCCACCCGGGCCAGCGGACCATGTGATGCGGTGCTCGTCATGAACTCACCCTAACATTTTTGCTCCGATCGAGGAAATTTACTTCTACGATCGTAGGATAAGCCGGCCCGACCGCCGAGCCGGATCTGTAGGTTGAGTGCGTCGATGATGGCCAGCACGCTGCACCAGGGAGCCCCGGAGCCCCTGACCCCCAAAGGTCGCAACACGGCGGCGCGGATCCTCGACGCCGCGACTCTTGTCCTCGCCCGCGACGGGATGGGCGGCGCCACCCTCGGACGAATCGCCGACGCGGCCGGCGTCGACAAGCGCAACATCTCCTACTACTACGGGTCGCGCGAAACCCTCCTCGTCCGAGTGGTACAAGCCGTCGGCGAGCAGATGGCCCGCGGCATGGAAGAGACGATCGGCGAGAGCGAACGCTCGAACGCCGAGGTCCTGTGGGCCGGCGCGACGTCCGAGCCCGAACTCGCACGCGCCTACATCACGCTCCTCGGCGGGAGCGCCGAGACGCCGGAGATCGACCTCGCACTCACCGCGCTCAAACAGGCCTGGCTGCACATGATCTCAAGCCGCCTCGCCCATGCCGGCCACCCGGACGACAGCCGGGAGGCCCTCGCCGGTGTCGTGCTCGCGCTGCTCCGTGGGCTCCTCATCGAATGGACCGAGACCGGCGACGGACCGGCAGTCACCGCAGCACTCGAGCGGGTCGACGCGCTGTTCACGCCGCAGCCCGGGTGAATCGCGAACTCGGGCGGCGTGACGGACACGACCGTTCGCACCCCGCGACGCCCGAAGACCCCGCGTAGGGTGTCGGCGGTGCCAGTGCCCCCGCCCGGAACGCCTGGCCCGCTTTCGGACCCCACCTACCGGCGGCTGTTCGGCGCCCAGGTCATCTCGCTGGCCGGCACCGGCCTGACGACGATCGCCCTGTCGCTGCTGGCCTATCACCTGTCAGGCCGACACGCCGGGGCGGTGATCGGCATCGCGCTCGCGCTGAAGATGATCGCCTACGTACTCGTCGCGCCGGTCGTGACCTCGTACGCCCAGCGCCTACCGCGACGCCGACTCCTGGTGGGCTTGGACCTCGCCCGCGCGGCGGTCGTCGCCATGCTCCCGGCAGTGACCGCCGTCTGGCAGGTCTACGTGTTGATCTTCGTGATCAACGCCGCCTCGGCCGCGTTCACCCCGGCGTTTCAGGCGGTAATCCCGATCATCCTCCCCGACGAGGACAGTTACACCCGCGCGCTCTCGCTCTCGCGCCTGGCCTACGAAGCCGAGAACCTCGCCAGCCCAGCGCTCGCAGCGATGCTGCTCTCGGTTCTCAGCTACAACGCGCTGTTCGCTGGTGACGCGATGTCGTTCCTCATCTCCGCCGCCCTGGTGACCTCATGCGCGCTGCCCGGCCGCGTGGACGTCGCGTCGCAGGCGCGGACGTGGCGGCGCGTCACACACGGCACGCGGACCTTCCTCCGGGTCGCCGAGCTTCGCGCTCTGCTCGCGTTGAACCTCGCCGTCGCCGCCGCAAGCGCACTGATCATCGTCAACACCGTCATCTACGTTCGTCGGGACTTCGGCCACGGCGAGGCCGCCGTCGCGTGGGCCCTCGGCGCCGCCGGCGCCGGCTCGATGATCGCCGCGATCGTGATCCCCTCGCTCCTGCGACGCTGGCGCGAGCGTGAGGTCATGCTCGCGGGCGGCACCTTCCTCCCCGCCGGCCTTGTAGCCGCAGCCCTGCTCAGCCGCTACGAGACGCTCCTCATCGTGTGGTTCATCCTCGGGATCGGCCTAGCCGTCGTGCAGACCCCGGCGGGCCGGCTTGTGCAGCGCGCCGCGGGCCCCGACGACGGGCCCGACCTCTTCGCCGCGCAGTTCTCGCTCTCTCACGCCTGCTGGCTGCTCACCTACCCGATCGCCGGCGTCGCCGGAGCCACCCTCGGCCTCGATGCCGCCGCCGGGCTGCTGGCTGGAGTAGCGCTCGCGGCGGTCGCTGCGGCCGCCTGGCTCTGGCGGTCCGCCGCGACGGCCGCCTCACCCGAGCACGCCGTGTAGGGCTGGACGTGGAGGCTATCCGCCGGGAAGCGGGTCAGGTTTGGCGTCCGTCGCGGGGATCGCCGAGCGCCACAGCCGCTCGATCGCGTTGAGCAGCGGTTCCTCGCGGACGCGCGGAGCCCCGAGGTGCTCGGTCAGGCAGCGTTCGGTCATCCACACGAGGCTGTAGGCCACGGCTTCCGCGTCTTCCCGGGCGAGGGTGTCGTCGGCACGCATCGCCCGCTCGGCGGCGTTGACCAGGAACCATTCGTGGAAGTCGCGCCAGAACGTCGCGACGTCTGGGTCGTACGTGGCGGCCTCGACGATTGCGCCGAGCGTCGCGCTGTGGGTGCGGAAGCCCGAGAGCACTCCGCTGAGGGTGCTGCGCAGGTCGTCATCCTCGTCGCGAAGCCATGGCCCGGCGGCAGCCCGGACGTCGTGCTCGAGCTCCTCGCCGAGACTGAGGACAAGCGCACGCTTGTCCTGGAAGTAGGAGTAGAAGGTCGGCCGCGATACGCCGGCCCGCATCGAGATCTCGCCGACGCTCAGCTCGGCGAATGCCTTGCCTTCCCCCAGCAGCCCACGGGTGGCGTCGAGGATCCCGTCCCTCGTTCGGCCCCGCTGGTCTTCGGGAAGCGGCGAGCGGCGGGAAAGCACTGACATGCCAAGAACACTAGTGCATGACACCAGAGGTTGACAGCATGTAAACCAATGTGAGATGTTCATCGTCGTCCCGAAGAGCGAGCCGGAGGAGTACCCGCATGAGCGTGTCGGAGCAGAACCTGTCGGATGTCCGCGTCGCGGATCCCGAGCACTGGCGCGAAGGTGCTCCGTTGGAGCTCTTCAAGCAACTGCGCAGCCGGTGCCCCGTGCACTGGAGCGAGGGCATGACGAGCTTTCCCGAAGAGCCGGGATTCTGGTCGGTGACCAACCAGGAGCTCGTGCACGAGGTCAGTCGCAACTATCAGCTCTACTCCTCTGAGCTCGGCGGCATGGTCGGGATGCCCTGGGTTCAGCTTGAGGTCCAGAACGGCATGTTCATCGGGATGGATCCGCCCAAGCACGGGCGGCTCAAGCAGCTGTTCCAGCGCGGCTTCACGCCGAAGCGCATCGCCGAGCACGAGGACAAGATCCGCGGCATCGTCGTCGGGGTCTTGGACGGCCTGGAGGGTCGCGAGACCTTTGACGTCGTCACGGACCTCGCAGCTCCCGCCGTCTCCCGGGTCATCGGTGACTTCATGGGCATCGACCCGGCCGATGACGCGATGTGGGCTCGCCTCATCAACATGCTCGTCGGCGGTGATGACGCCGAGTTGAACCCTGAGGGCCCGAACTCGGTCATCGAGAAGGTGATCCCCGAGATCGTCCAGCGCTGCCAGGTCCTCATCGACGACCGCCGCGCCACGCCGACGGACGATCTCATGAGCATCCTCGTCCATGCCGAGGTGGACGGCGACAAGCTCACCGACTGGGAGATCGTGATGGGCTTCATCCTCCTCGTCACCGCCGGCAACGACTCGACGAAAGCCACGTTCTCCAGCGGCATCAAGGCCCTGATCGAGAATCCCGCTGAGCGCGCGAAGGTCGTCGCCGACCCTTCGTTGATCCCAAGCATGGTCGAGGAGTGCCTGCGGATGTTTCCCGCCTTCGCGCATTTCCGGCGGACCGCGACGGAGGACACCGAGCTCGGCGGCTGCCCGATCAAGAAGGGCGACAAGGTCATGATGTGGTACCCGGCGACCGGATATGACGAGGCCGTCTACGAGAAGCCCGAGCAGTTCCTCGTCGAGCGCAATCCCGAGCATCAGGCCTTCGGCGCCGGCGGGCGTCACTTCTGCCTCGGCACCGCGCTGGCCCGCCTGGAGCTGAAGATCATGTTCGAGGAGACCCTCAAGCGCTGGCCCGACATGGAGTTCGACGCTGCCCCGCGCTATGCGACCGCGATCTTCATCAACCAGCTCACCACGCTGCCGGTGCGCGTCAGCGCGTGATCATGAGCCAAGCTCCGTCACCGACGCACGACGCGATGTGCATGGTCTGCGGCACGGCCAATTCGGCCAACCTCGGCGTCACCGTTCACGTCGAAGACGACCGCGTGCTCGGCACGGTGCTGCTCGACACGCGTCACGCGGGGGCCCCGGGCTTCGCGCACGGTGGGGCCCTGGCGGCGATCATGGACGACCTTCTCGGCCAGGTCCTCATCCCGCTCGACCGGCCGGGTGTCACCGCCACGATGACGGTCGACTTCCATGCTCCCGCGCTGCTCGGCCGCACCATGGACCTTGAGGCGTGGTGCGAGCGAGTCGACGGCCGCAAGCTGCACATGCGCGGGGAGATCCGCGACGGTGAGACTGTGGTCGCCTCGGGCAGTGCGCTGTTCATCCACGTTGACGTCTCTCACTGGGAGACATCCGGGCACGCGCTGCCGCCGCACTGGGCCGGCTGGGGCGCCACCGCCGACTCGAAGCCCTGAGGACAGACCATGGATACGTACGATGTCATCGTGATTGGTGCGGGCGCGGCCGGCTGCGTGGTCGCCGCCCGGCTCAGCGAGGACCCCGAGCGCCGGGTGCTGCTGCTGGAGGCCGGCGGCCACAACAAGCGGCTGTCGGTCAAAGCACCCGCGGCGTTCTCCGCGCAGTTCGGAACCAAGCTCGACTGGGAGTACTGGACCGAACCGGAGGAGAATCTCTTCGGCCGTAGCCTGCATGAACCGCGTGGCAAGCTGATGGGCGGCTGCTCGTCGATGAACGCGATGATGTACGTGCGCGGCAACCGCTTCGACTACGACTCGTGGGCGGCTGAGGGCGCCGCGGGCTGGAGCGCTGACGAGGTCCTGCCGTTCTTCACCCGGTCGGAGGACAACGGCGACCTGGCCGGCCCGTATCACGGCCGCGGCGGCCCGATGCACGTGGAGACGCGCGACCCCGATCCCGTGGCTCGCCGGATGGTCGACGCCTGCGTGGAGGCGGGTTTCGAGCGTCTGACGGACCTCAACGGCGCGCAGCAGGAGGGCGTCGCGTTTACCCAGGTCAACCAGAAGCGCGGGATGCGGCACGACGCCGCAACGGCGTTCCTCGGGCCGGCGCGAGGTCGTCCGAACCTGACGATCAAGACCGGCGCCCTCGTGCACCGGGTTCGCCTTGACGGTGGTCGGGCGACGTCGGTCGAGGTCTCGTTCGGCAAGTCCCTCGAGCAGTTCGGCGCCGACGGCGAGATCGTGCTCTGCGCGGGGGCCTTCGGTACCCCTGAGATCCTGCAACGGTCGGGGATCGGCCCGGCCGAGCACCTGAAGAGCGTCGGCGTGCCGTCGCTGGTGGACCTGCCGGCGGTCGGCCGCCACCTCATGGAGCATCCATTCCAGTTCCTCAACTGGGAGCTCGTGGGCGATGACATCGGATTGTCTGACCTGAGCCACCCCAAGCATCTGGCGCGCTGGTTGGCCACCCGGAAGGGGAAGCTCACGAGCAACGTCGGCGAGGCGCTGGCGTTCTTCCGCACCGACTCGTCCCTCCCGGCGCCCGACATGGAGCTCGTGCTGGCACCGTTGTTCTTCTGGGAGCACGGCAAGCGCGAGCATCCGCGTCCCGCGTTCTCGATCGGACTCTCTTATGTGGCTCCGATCAGCCGGGGCTCGGTGATGATCGCCTCGCCCGACCCCGGGCAGAAGGCGCGTGTGTCCTTGCGGATGCTGAGCCATGACTCTGAGGTGCGCGCCCTGGTCGCCGGAGTGCACAAGGCCCGCGAGATCGTCTCGCAGCCGGCGATGGACGGGATGCGCGGGGCCGAGATCAATCCCGGGCTGTGGGTGCGCACCGATGAAGCGATCTCCGAATATGTCCGTCACACCGTCGAGCACACGTATCACCCGGCCTGCTCGGCACGCATCGGGTCCCCCGAAGACGGAGCGTGCGACGCGGAGCTGCGCGTCCACGGTGTCGACGGGCTGCGTATCGCTGATGCGTCGGCAATGCCAACGATCACCCGCGGCAACACGCATGCACCGACGCTGATGATCGGCGAGCGCTGCGCGGACTTCATCCGCAACCCGGCGAGGGTCGCGACCGCGGTTGCCTGACTCCCGCCGCAGCGCTCCGCGGTAGACCGAACTGCGACGTTCTGCATCGGGCCCACGCCCGCAACCCGCGCGGCTCGGCCGGACAAGCGCCCAGATGAAGCGGCCGGCATATCGGGCGCCCCCGCCCGCCCGGCCGGGCGGGCGGCAGGGCGGCCGCACCCCGTCCCGGTGGCGGGCCGGGGCGCCCCCGCCCGCCCGGCCGGGCGGGCGGCAGGGCGGCCGCACCCCGTCCCGGTGGCGGGCCCTGCCGGGTCAGTCCGCGTTAGTGGAGTCGGGCGTGATCGCGAATGCGTCGATCACGTTCCGGACGCCGTCCATGCCGGTGAAGGCGGGGGGCCAGAGGAGCGTGTGCTCGTAGACGCCCCGCCACCGCTCGGCGTAGCGGGTGCGGACCTCTTCGCGGGTGCCGGAGAGGGTGATGGTGTCGACCATCTCGTCGGGGACTGCGTCAACGGCGGCGGCGAAGTTGCCGGCGGTCCATTTCTCGCGGATCCTCTCGGCGTGCTTCTCCCAGCCGTGGTGGCGGTGCACGACGCGGTAGGTCTTGACGGTGGAGTTGAACGCGACCGTCGCCCTTGCGGCCTGGCGGGCGACGTCGCGATCCTCGTTGACGCTGCAGGTGAGGTAGCCGGCGATCGGGATCTGTGCGTCGCGTCCGGCGTGCGCGGCGCCATCGGCGAGAGCGGGCCGGGCGATGTCGCGGACGTACTCGGCCGTGAACAGCGGGTGGCCGACGAGGCCGTCGCCGACGCGGCCGGCGGCCTGGATCATCCGCGGGTTCACGCCGGCGAGGTAGATCGGCAGGTCGGTCCGAGGCGGCGGGCCGACCGGGAGGGTCGGTTTGACGTGGAGGCGGTAGAAGCGGCCGTCGTGGGCGATCGGTCCTTCGTTGAGGCGCAGCAGCCTGCGCAGGAGCGGGACGAGCTCCTCCATCCGCGGCGCTGGGTGCTCGCCGTCGAGGCCGTGCCAGTCCTGCTGCATCCGGCGGGTGCCGGTGCCGAGACCGAGAATCAGGCGTTTGCCGGTGAGCTCATCCAGGTCGCGGGCTTCGGCAGCCCAGACCAGCGGCGTGCGCCCGAAGCCGTAGGCGATCGCGCTGCCGAGCGTGATCTTCGACGTGGCGGCCGCCATCGCGGCGAGCGAGACGGTGGCAGAGCGGTCGTAGAACTCGGTCGTCCAAGCGCCGGCAAACCCGGCCGCTTCGGCCAGGCGGGCCGACTCGGCGATCTCGGCGAGACCGCCGCCACCGGTGATCAGGAGCGACGGTGCGGCGTCAAAGCCCGGATGCTCAGGCATTGGCGGTCGCTCCCCAGTCCTGCCAGCTGGCCGGCAGCGGATGTCCGGAGGCTTCCCAGTGGGAGACGTCGACGTGGATGAAGATGGCTCGGCCTTCGGCGATCAGCGTGTCGCCGTCGTGAATCTCGCCGCGCATGTGGAGCTTGCGGCCGTCGATCTCCTCGCACCATGCCTCGAGCCGAAGCTGGCGGCCGAGCAGCGCTGGCCCGCGGTAGTCGACGGTCATCGTCGCGGTCACGCCGGGCCGATCGATGATGATGAGGACGTTTCCGAGCAGGTCGTCCATGACCGCCGCAAGCGCGCCACCATGCACGAACCCGGGTGCGCCGCCGTGACGCTCATCGAACGTGACGGTCCCGCGGACGCGGTCGCCCTCGAAGCGCACGGAGACCCCGAGGCTGTCGGGGTTCTCCGGGCCGCACCCCATGCACCGCCGGTCATGCGTCCGGTCGGAGACGGTACTCGGGCTCATCCGTGGAGCCTTACGGGCAGGTGCTTGAGCTGGCTTGAGAACTGCGAGATGACCCAGCTGGGCTCGCCGGCGATCGACATCTGCGGGAACCGCTTGACCGTTTCCTCCACGAGGATCTTCAGCTCCAGGCGGGCGAGGGCGGTGCCGAGGCAGAAGTGACGGCCGCCCGCGCCGAAGGCCTGGTGCTCGGGGTTGCGCGTCACGTCGAAACGATCGGGATCCTCGTAGCGGTCCTCGTCACGGTTGGACGACGGGTACCACATCGCGACCTTGTCACCCTTCTTGATCGGGCAGCCACCGAGCACGGTGTCCTTTGTGGCGGTGCGGCGGAAGTGCGCGAACGCGGGGAACATCCGCAGCGCCTCCTCGACCGCAGACGGGACCAATGAGAGGTCGTCGAGCAGGAGCCTGCGCTGGTCCGGGTGCTCCATCAGGGCGCGCATCGTGCTCGTGTACGTCGCCTTCGTCGAGTCGTTACCGGCGGCCATCATCAGGACGAACCCGGCGAAGATCTCAAGGTCGGTGAGCATGTCGCCGTCGATCTCGGCGAACACCAGGACGCTCATCATGTCCTCGGTCGGGTTGGCGCGCCGGGCGGCGACGAGCTTCATGCACTTCTCGTACATCGGCGGGATGTGCTCCATCACCAGCTGATCGATGCCGCCCGGGTTGAGGACCGGGTCACCAAAGCCCAGGAGGGTGTTGATCGCGTCGGCCCACGGCTTGTCGTCCTCGGGGTCCAGCCCCATGAAACTGCCGATGACGCGGGCGACTACCGGTTGGGCGAGGTCGGTCACCAAGTCGCACTCCTCCCGCCCGGCCAGACTGAGCATCACGCGGTCGGTGATCTCGCGGATCGCCGGCTCGTGACGAGCGATCGCCTTCGGCGTGAACGCCCGTTGGAACAGTGCCTTGATGCGGTCATGCATCGGCGGGTCCATCCCGATGAACATCCCCTTGACGAGGTCGAGCGGCACGCCCTCGTCGGTCAGCAGGAAGTTGGACGCCGACGAGTAGGTCTGCCAGTCCTTACTGACGGTCAGCACGTCCTCCGCCCTGGTCACCGACCAGAACCCCGCATCACCGGGCGTCTGCGTGATGCCGCTGCTCCAGTGCACCGGGCATTGCGACCGCAACGTCGTGAACACGTCGTGAGGCGGACCGGCCTCCCACAGCGCGTTGTCGGCCACACGCAGGGTCTCGAGATCCATGGCTTCGCGAGTTGACATGGTGTCGAGTGTAAGCGATTTCGTACCGAATGGAGAAATAAAACGTTCCTCGCGATGTTTTTTTGTGCACCGTTCGGTGTAGTCTCGCGGTGGGTCGACCGAGGGGGAAGCGCCGATGGTGGAACAAGGGTCATGGCGGTGGGGTCCGCTCGCGGCGGTCTGCCTCGCGCAGTTGCTGCTCATGCTGGACGTGACGATCGTGATCGTCGCGCTCCCGGCGATCGCGACCGACCTCTCCGGGGATCTGCAATCGATACAACTGATCGTCGACGCCTACGCGCTGACGCTCGCTGCGCTGCTGCTCAACACCGGCGCGCTCGCCGACCGATTCGGCCGGCGGCGCGTCTTCTTGGCGGGCCTCGTGACGTTCGGGGCGGCATCGGCCCTCTGTGGCGCTGCGAGCGGGGCGACGTTCCTCGTCATCGCGCGGGCGCTGCAGGGCGTCGGTGGGGCGATGCTCTTTGCAACTGGTCTGGCGATCCTCGGCGCCGCGTACCACGGCGCCGACCGGGCCAAGGCTCTGGGCGCGTTCGGTGCGGTGTTCGGCGGCGCCGTGGCGCTTGGACCGCTCGTGGGCGGCGCGATCGTCGAGGTCGCCGACTGGCGCTGGATCTTCCTGGTCAACCTCCCGGTCGTCGCCCTGGCGATCGTGATCGCGCACCGCCATGTGCCCGAGACGCGCAGCCCGCGGACACGTCGGGTGGACTGGGTCGGGCAGATCACGTTCACGATCGGGATCGGCTCACTGGTCGCTGTCCTCATCGACGGCGGGGACTGGGGCTGGACGAGTGCTCGGAACCTCGCCCTGGCGATGACGGCGGTGCTCGCGCTCACCGCGTTCGCCGTCTCGCAGGGGCGTGGGGCCGAGCCGATGTTCGATCTTGCGCTGCTGCGCAACCGGTCGTTCGTCGGGAGCGCGATTACGGCGTTCGCGACCTCAGCCTCGCTATTCGGGATGTTCGTCTACCTCATCCTGTACTTCCAGAAGGTCGAGGGCATCGACGGGCTGCACGCCGGCGCGCGACTGCTTCCCGTGACGATCGTCGCGTTCGTCGCCGCGGCCGGCGCGGGGCGCCTCTCAGCTGCCATCTCTCCTCGTCTCGTCCTCACTGCGGCGCTGTCCTGCAGTGCCTGCGGCCTGCTGCAGATGACGCGGCTGGAAAGCGGCTCGAGTTGGACGGTCGCGCTGCCGGGACTCGTGCTCTGCGGCCTGGGCTTCGGCCTCGCCAACCCCACCGTCGCCGCGGTCACCCTTGCCGTGGCTCCGCCGGACCAGGCAGCGACGGCAACCGGGATGAACTCCACCTTTCGTCAGGTCGGCGTCGCCACCGGGGTCGCGGCCATGGGCGCGATCTTCGACCACGCCCTGAGGGCTCCGGTGGGGACAGGCGCCCGGGCCGCACAGGCCGAGTCGGTCGCCTATACCGATGCGCTGCATCGCGTGTTCCTGGCCGGCAGTGCGATCGCCGCTCTTGGCGCCATCCTCGCAGCGGTGCTGGTCCGTGCCGCGCCGCTCGTGGCGCTACCAGAGAGCAGCCCCCAGCCTGACATCGCCGCCGCCGCCTGACCGGCACCGGGACGACCGCGCTATGCGACCTCGACGTACTCGGCGGCGATCGAGCGCTTGAGCCGCCGTAGGCTGGCAGCGGTGGCGGCGGTGTCGCCGGTCTCCGTCCACTCCAGCAGCAGCCCGCGAAAGACCGCCAACGTGAGCGTGACCATGCCTGGCACATCATCACGCAGCTGCCACCGGGTATGGCTGATCGACTGCAGCTGCCGGGTGATGAGCCGCTCGTACGCGCCCTTGAGCTTCCGCAGCGCCTCCTCGACCTCTGAGTTGTCGGCGCCCCCACCGACGAGCGCGAAGTACGCGCGCGCCAACTCGGGCGCGGAGGTGATCCCCGACCACAGGGCCTCGACCAGCGCGCTCGCGAGCTGGTCGGGCGTGTCGATCTCGCCCACCGCGACCTCGATGTGCGCGGCGACGCGCTCCCCGACGGTCTGGACGACGCTGACCAGGAGCGCCTCCCGGGTGTCGTAGTAGTACAGGACGTTCCGCTTGTCCAAGCCGGCCTCTTCGGCGATCCGGCTCAGGGTTGCCCCACCGAACCCGTCGCGGGCCAGCACCCTGGTCGCGGCCACCAGGACGCGCGCCGCCGTCCGCTGGCCCTTGGCGGTGAGGTGCTTTCCCGTACTCACGCGAGGACTCGAGAGTCAGCGGCGCGCGGGGCGACGATCGCGATGGTCCCCTGCGCCGCAGCGACCAGACGCTCTGCCTGGAAGGCCTCCGCGCGCACGACGGCGCTGCGGTTGGTGATCGCCAGGACCGAGGCGTCGACCCGCAGGACCCCCCGGGTCACGGGGGCCACGTAGTTGAGCTTGAGCTCGGTCGTCGCCCCCCAGTGCCCGTCCGGGATGAGCGGGTAGACCACCGCGCCCGTGACGTGGTCGAGGATCGCGGCGATGGCCCCGCCGTGAACGTTGCCGGAGGGCGTCAACTCCTGCGCGGCGAGGTCCGCTTCCGCGGAGAGCACGCCAGGCGCGAATCGCACCAGCTTGATCCCGAGATAGGCCGGAAGGCCGGGCATCGTGTTGCTATAGCCGAGCATCCGTTGGGCGATGGCGTCGTCGTAGCGCTCTTCGATCGTTCCGTAGGCCACTGCCGGTTGCTCCTCAGGTCGACACGTCGGCGTAACGTACCAAGCCGGGAACATTTTTTATCCGTTCGGTGCACAAAACGCTCGCGTCACTCCCAGCGGGCGATCCGGCCGAGCGTCGTCCGTCGGCGCCCGTCGCGGACGCCCCAACCGCCGGGCAGCGCCGCGCGGCATATATCTCCGATCGGAGACGAATCGATACACTGTCGGAATGGTGAGCGCCTCCTCGTTCTTGCATCGCCGCGCCGGCCACTGCGGCTCTGGGTCGTTGCGCAACCTGCTCGAGTTCGAAGGGCTTGACTACGGGCAGGGCGCTCTCGGTGAGGAGATGGTGTTCGGCCTCGCGGGCGGGCTCGGGTTCTTCTACGCCCCTGATCCGAGCTGGGCGCCGCCGTTCTACCTCGTCGGCCGCACGGATGACCTCGAACGGGACATCGCCGACATCCTCGACGCCGAGCTTGACGTCAGAGAGAGCGACGACGCCGGGCAGGGCTGGGACTGGGCCAGCGAGCAGCTCGCGGCAGGCCGTCCCGCGATGGTGCGCGCGGATATCGCCGAGCTTGAATATCTGCGCGTGAAGATGAGCAACACGCGTCACGCGATCCTCGTTGTCGGGCACGACCCCGATACGGACACCGTGTGGATCGCCGACAACGATCGCGACGACCTGGTGGCCTGTTCACGTCGGTCGCTTGCCGCGGCCCGCACCTCGCGCGGCTTCCCGAGCCCGAATCGCAACGCGACCTACGTCTACCGGTGGCCCGAGCAGCTCCCAGATATCCGGCTTGCCGTGACGCGCGCGCTGAGCCGTGCGGTGTCCAACATGACCGGCGAGGTCGTCAGCGTCGGTGGTCTGCCGGGTGCCTCCGGGCTCGCGGGCGTCGACGCGTTCGTCTCGAGCTTCGAGCGGTGGCCAGACGAGTTCCCCGACGCCCTGCTCCCGGCCGCGATGAGCGGGCTGTGGGTGTTCATCGTCAAGGCCGGGACCGGAGGCGCGATGTTCCGCTCGCTGCATGCGGGCTTCCTCCGCGAGGCCGGCGAGCTCCTCGACGACCCGGACCTCCGGACCCTCGCCGACCACTACGACCGACTCTCCGCGGCGTGGATCGAGCTCGCCGACTGCGCCAAGTGCGGCGCCCACGAGGCGGGGGTCACCGTCGCCCGACAGGTGCACGACCTCGAACACGCGGGCGTCGCGCTCATGGCCTCGATCACCTGAGCGCCGACCGGCGAACACGACACCCGGGCCTGGACAAGGAGCGACGCGTATGGACGAAGACGACACCGACGCTCTCGACGACGTCGAGGACGGCGTACTCCCGGTCCGCGGCCGGGCGGTTCTTACCGCATCCGAGCTCACGCTGCTCCGCGAGCTGATCGGCGAGGAGCTCCTCGCGTCGGCGACGATCCGCAGCTGGCTCGCCGGCGATACGGGGCTGACGCCACACTCCGTGGGTGTCGCGGTCGAGGCGCAGCTGCGCATGCTGTTCGGGACACCCACCGAGGCATGTGCGGTGCTGGAGCATGTCATCGCGCGTCTCGCGGCAGCCTTTCCGGCCGACGTGCAGCCGCTGCACACCGACTGAGATGCCGGTGCCAGGCGCTCCGCTCGGCGGCTTCCGCGTCCTCGATGCCGGCACCTTCCTGGCCGGCCCGATCTGCTGCTCGCTGCTCGCCGACTGGGGCGCCGAGGTCGTGAAGGTCGAGCCGCGCAACGGCGACCCGACCCGCGGGCTGGGCGGTGGACGGGTCGCGGACGGCCTGTCGGCGCTGTTCGTCGCCGCGAACCGCGGGAAACGGAGCATCGCGGTCGACTACTCGTCCGGCGCCGGCCGCGCGATCGTCGCGCGCCTCGCCGCGGCGAGCGATCTCGTGGTCCACAACCAGCGTGACGACGTGGCCGACTCGCTCGGCCTCAGCAGTACGGCGTTGACCGCGGCGGGATCGACGGCGGTGAGCTGCGCGATCTCTGCCTTCGGCCCGAAGGGAACCTACGCCGGACGTCCGGCGCTCGATTCGATGATCCAAGCGATGACCGGCATGTCGGCGTTGACGGGCGAGCCGCACGGCGAACCGATGCGGGCCGGGTCGCAGGTCATCGATGTCGGCGCGGGGCTGGCCGCCGCGGGGGCGAGCGTCACCGCACTCCTCGGCCGCGAGCGCGGGCTTGGGTCGCAGCCAGTATCGATCTCGCTGTTCGACCTCGGGTTGTTCTACAACGCTGGGTTTGTCGCGCTGCGATCGGTCCAGGGCGAGACGCCGCCGCGGCTCGGGAACCGCAGTCACCCGCTGCTCGCCGATCAGTTCGCGGCGGCTGACGGCTTCGTTGTGCTCGCGGTCTGGGACCACCGACGGTGGACGCTGTTGTGCGGGGCGCTGGACCTTCCCGAGCTCGCCGCCGATCCCGCGCTCGCCAGTAACGACGGGCGGCTGGCCGATTACTCCCGGGTTCGCGCCGCGCTCGAGCGCGCGATCGCGCCGCTGTCGTGCAGCGACGTCTGCTCGCGGCTGCACGCGGTCGGGGTGCCCTGCTGCGTGACCGCCGATCTCGACGCCGTGGCGACCGATCCGCACACGCGCTCAAGCGAGGCGATCTACGAGGAGCACCGGCTGCCGGGCGATCCCATCGAGATGGCCTCCGGGCCGTTCAGGCTCGACGGCAGACGGCTCATCGCGGAGCGGCCTCCACCGCGTCTGGGTGAGCACTCGGCCGCCGTGATGACCGAGTGGCTCGATGCGTCGATTTCCGAATGCGCGGCCCTCGCCGCGGCCGGCGTGCTCGGGTGACGCACGCTCAGCGCAGGCAGTCGGGCAGTTCGGCGAGCGGGAAACCGTCGTACGGGACCGACCTGTCGCTGCTCTGGGTGGTCCAGGTGTGCCGGTGGTTCGGCACGGCCCCGTCCACACGGATGCACGACCCGGAGATGAACGCCGCCGCCGGCGTCAGGAGGAACGTCACGGCGGCGGAGACCTCCGCCTCGTTGCCGTACCGGCCCAGCGGGATCTCCCGCTTGAGCTGGCGAAGCTGCTCCTGCATCGGCTCGTCGTAGGTGTCGAAGCCGCTGGACGCGATCCATCCCGGGGCCACCGCGTTCACCCGCACCGCCGCGTGCCCCCACCCGCAGGCCATCGTCTCGGTGAGGTTCAGCATGCCCGCCCGGGCTGCGCCGGAGTGGGCCATCGTCGGCATCCCGCCCCACATGTCGGCGATGATGTTCACGATCGCGCCGCCGTGGTCGGCCATGCTCTGCCGGTAGGTCTCGCGCGCCACCAGGAACCCGCCGGTGAGGTTCGTGCGAAGCACCGCCTCCCAGCCTTTGAGGGAGAGGTCCTCGACGGGCGACGGGTATTGGCCTCCGGCGTTGTTGACGAGCCCGCTGATCGGCCCGTGCCGCTCGAGAACGGTGGCGATCGCGTCCGCGACGGCGTCTTCGTCGCGGATGTCGAACGCATGGCAGCTGACCTGGCCGCCGGCCGCCTCGATCTCGGCGGCCACCGCGCGGAGGCGATCGAGGCGACGACCGGTGATCGCGACGGTGGCGCCGAGGCTTGCGAACTCGTGCGCGATACAGCGGCCGATGCCGCTGCCGCCGCCCGTGACGAGGATCGTCTGCCCGTTGAACAGGCCGGGGTGGAAGACGGAGCGGTAGCGCTCAGCCAAGGCCCATTCCCTTGCTGATGATCTCCTTCATGATCTCGTTCGCGCCGCCGTAGATCCGTGAGACACGCGCGTCCGCGTACATCCGGCCGACGGCGTACTCGGTCATGTAGCCGTAGCCGCCGTGGAGCTGGACGCACCGGTCGGTGACCTTGCCCTGCAGCTCGGTGCAGATGAGCTTCGCGGACGCGGCGCGCTCCGGGGTCAGGGTGCGCTCTCCGAGTTCGCGGGTGCACTGATCCACGAACGCCTGGGCGCAGTCGATTTCCGCGCGGCAGTCCGCGAGCGAGTGGCGGACCACTTGGTTTGCGGCGATCGGCTGTCCGAAGGCCTGCCGCTCCTTGACGTAGTCGACCGTCGCAGCGAGCGCGGCCTCCGCGACCGCGACGCCGGTGAGCGCGATCGAGAGCCGTTCTTGGGCGAGGTTCGACACCAGGCACTTGAACCCGTCGCCCTCGTTGCGCAGGAGGTTCTCTGCGGGGACTCGGGCCGAGTCGAAGAACAGCTCGGCGGTGTCCTGCGAGTGCATCCCGACCTTCTCGAGGTTGCGGCCGCGCTCAAAGCCTGGCGTGTCGCGCTCGATGACGAAGATCGAGAGGCCGCGGTGGCGCTCCTTCGGGTCGGTCTTCGCGGCGGTGACGATGAGGTCGGCGTTGATCCCGTTGGTGATGAAGGTCTTGGCGCCGTCGATGAGGTAGCTGCCGTCGTCCTGCCTCATCGCCTTCGTGCGGATGCCGGCGAGGTCGCTGCCGGTACCTGGCTCCGTCATCGCGATCGCGGTGATCAGCTCGCCCCGGACGATGCCCGGCAGCCAGCGCTGCTTCTGCTCCTCGTTGCAGTAGTCGAGGAAGTACGGCAGGCAGACGTCGTTGTGCAGGCCGATGCCGAGCGCGAAGCCACCGAGGCCGGCGGCGCAGCACTCCTCGGTGATGATGGCGTTGAAGCGGAAGTCGTGACCGACGCCGGCGCCGCCGTACTCCTCCGGCACCTGCATGCCCAGGAAGCCATGGGCGCCGGCGAGCGCGTAGTACTCGCGCGGCACGATGCCGTCACGCTCCCACTGCTCGAAGTGCGGGACGATCTCCTTCGCGAGGAAGCGACGGAACGAGTCGCGGAAGTCCTCGTGATCATCGTCGTAGATCGCGCGGCGGACGCGTGATGCAGTCACCGTGTTCGTCATCGAGTCCTCCGTTAGGACGCGGTCGGTGTGGCTTGCCGGCCGACGGTGTGGCGATCGGTGAGCTCTCCGTCGGCCAGCTGCTGACGCAGGCGCTTCTTGTCGAACTTGCCGACGCTCGTCTTCGGGACCTCGGCGATGAACGCGACCTCGTCCGGGATCCACCAGCGTGCGACCTTGCCGTCGAGGAACGCGATGAGCTCTTCGGCAGTGGTCTCACCGTCGAGCACTACGCAGGCCAGCGGACGCTCGGTGAAGCGCTCGTCGGGCTTGGCGATGACCGCCGCCTCGCGCACGTTCGGGTGGCCCATCAGCTCGTTCTCGAGCTCGACGGAGCTGATCCACTCCCCGCCGGACTTGATGACGTCCTTCGAGCGATCGGTGATGAAGATGTAGCCGTCGGGTGAGATTGCCGCGACGTCGCCCGTCCGCAGCCAGCCGTCCTGGAACTTCTCGGCGGAGGTGTCGTCCTGGTAGTAGTCGGAGGCGATCCACTGTCCGCGGATCTGGATCTCGCCGGTCGCTTCGCCGTTCCATTCCTGCTCGGTTCCGTCCTCGCCGATGATGCGGACCTCGACGAGCGGGGCGACCTGGCCCTGACTGGTGCGGTATCGCCAGTGCTCCTCGCCCTCGAGGTGCTCCGGCGGGATCGCCACCGCGCCGAGCGGGCTCGTCTCGGTCATCCCCCATGCCTGCACGATCTGCACGCCGTGGCGCTCGTGGAACGCCTCCATCAGGGAGCGCGGGACGGCGGCGCCGCCGCACGGGACGATGCGCAGGCTCGAGAGGTCCGGCTTGTGCTCGTCGGCGTAGCGCAGGAGGTCCATCCACAGTGTGGGAACCGCGCCGGCGACCGTCACGCGCTCGGTGACGATCAGGTGCGCGAGCGAGGGTGCTTTCAGGAACGCGCCGGGCATCACGAGCGAGGCCCCGGAGAGCGCGGCCGCATAGATCAGCCCCCAGGCGTTGGCGTGGAACATCGGCACGACGGGGAGGATCCGGTCGCTTTTTCCGACACCGAAGCAGTCGGCGGTGAGGACGGCCATCGAGTGCAGGAGGGCGCTGCGGTGGCTGTAGAGGACGCCCTTGGGGTTGCCGGTGGTGCCGCTCGTGTAGCAGAGCGCCGCGGCCTGGCGGTCGTCGTCGATGATCGGGAACCGGTAGCCGCCCGGTTGCTCGGCGAGCAGTCGCTCGTAGCGAATCACGTGGTCGCCGAGCGCCGAGGCGTCTCCGTCGCCGACGACGATCCAGTGCTCGACCGTCGGCAGCTGATCGACAATGTCGGCGACCATCGGGATGAGGGTGTCCTCGATGAGGATCACGCGATCCTGCGCATGGTTGACGATGTAGACGAGCTGCTCGGTGAACAGCCGCAGGTTGAGCGTGTGGAGCACCGCCCCCATGCATGGGATGGCCAGGTAGGCCTCCATGTGCTCGTGGTTGTTCCACATGAGCGTGGCGACGCGGTCGCCCGGCTCGATCCCCAGGGCCGTCAGCCCCGAGGCGAGCCGCAGCGACCGGTCGCCGATCTCCCGGTACCCGACCCGGTCGACCTCGCCGTCGGCGGTGCGGAGTGACACGACCTCTCCGCTGCCGCCGTGCATCCGGTGCATGCGCTCGAAGGCGTGCTGCAGGCTCATCGGCACGTCGTGCTGCATCAGGCCTTCGAGCATCGGCTACCCCTGCGCCGTCGCGGTGGCAGCGGGCGCAGCGAGCGCCGCGTCCTCCTTGATGAGGTCGGCGGCCTTCTCGCCGATCATGATCGTCGGCGCGTTCGTGTTACCGCGGACGATCGACGGCATGACCGACGCGTCGACGACCCGCAGCCCCTGCACGCCGTGCACCCGCAGGCGCGAGTCGACGACGGGGCCGATCGCGCAGGTGGAGGTCGGGTGGTAGATCGTCTGGGTCTGCGCCTCGATGACCTTCATCAGGTCCTCGTCGGAGATGTCCGCCGTCGGCGCGTTGAACGAGCCCGTGATGAACGGGCCGAGTGCGTCCTGTTCGGCGATCTGGAGCGCGACCCGCGCGCCGGCGAGCATCGTCGCGCGGTCCTCGTGGGTCGTGAGGTAGTTGTGCTGGATGCGCGGCTTGACGTACGGGCTCGGTGCTCTGAGCGTCACCGAGCCGGTGCTGGTCGGCTTCACGACGCCCGGCCCGAAGGCCACGCCGTGCTCGACGGCGGCGCCGAGGCCCTCCTCGTGGAAGAGCACCGGCGCGCAGTGGAACTGGCAGTCCGGCGCGTCGAGGCCCGGCCGGGTGCGGATGAACCCGCCGCCCTCGGCGATGTTCGACGACAGCGGGCCGCGGCCCTCGGTCTGCAGCAGCTCGACGTTCTCCGGGGTGAGCGCGGTCATGAGCGACTCGTAGTCGGCCTTCCAGTTGAAGAGCGCCATGCAGTGGTCCTTGAGACCCTGGCCGACCGGGAGGTCCTGGCGGACCTCGATGCCGAACAGCGGCAGCGCATCGGCCGGCCCGATGCCCGAGAGCATGAGCAGCTGCGGCGACTGGTAGGCGCCGGCGGAAACGATCACCTCGCGGGCGGCGTGGACCTCCTCGATCGTGCCGGCGTGGTCGATCTCCACGCCGCTCGCGCGGTCCCCGTCGAAAAGGATCCGCAGCGCCATCGCGTCGGTGATGACCGTGAGGTTCTCGCGCTCCGTGTTCGGGTGCAGGTAACGGACGGAGGTGCTCGCGCGCATCCCGTTCTCCTGCGTCGTCTGGTAGCGGCCGAAGCCCTCTTGGCGCGCGCCGTTGAAGTCCGGGTTGCGCTCGTGGCCGGCCTGGGCGGCCGCCTCGACGAACGCGTCGACGACGGGGTTCATCGACCGGCTCTCCTTCACCGGCAGCGGGCCGCCGGCGCCGTGGAACGGGTCCTCGCCGCGCTCGTTGCTCTCGGACTTCTTGAAGTACGGCAGGACGTCGTCGTAGCCCCAGCCCTCGGCGCCCATCGCCGCCCACTCGTCATAGTCGGCGCGGTTGCCGCGGATGTACACCATGGCGTTCATGGAGCTGCAGCCGCCGAGCATCTTCGCCCGCGGCAGGTAGGCGCGGCGGCCGCCGAGGCCGGGCTCGGGCTCGGTGCTCATGTCCCAGTCGCGGCGGCCCTTGAAGAGGGCGCCGAACGCGGCCGGGATGTGGATCTCGTCGTCGGTGTCTGCGCCTCCCGCCTCGAGCAGGGCGACGGTTACGGAGGGGTCCTCGGAGAGGCGGGCGGCGAGCACGGCGCCGGCTGAGCCGGCACCGACGATGACGTAGTCGTACATGGGTGGTCCTTCCCGGAAGGGGTTCGGTTTGACGGGGGTCGGCTCGACCGGCCGGGGTGCCGCGAGCCGTGCTGCTGCAGGTTGGGGCGGTTGCGGAGCCGAGGCTCAGCCGTCGCCGTTGAGGAAGTTCATCGCCTCGATCGGATCGCCGAAGAGGATGAGCTTGTCGTCGGTCGTGACCATGCGGCCGTAGTGCGTCGACATCTCGTGCTGGATCGTGTACGCGTCGACGTCGATCCCGAGTTCTTCGGAAACCTCGTCGTAGTCGATCTCGAGCTTGTCGGGGGCGCGGATGTCCCAGAACGCCGGCTGCTGGATGATCTCCACGCCGGGCTTGTCGCGTAGGGCGTCGGCGACGGCGTCCCCTTCGGCGCTGCGGGCCATCACGATGCCGACGAAGTTGTAGGTGCTGTCCAGACCGCCGGCGCTGCTCATGCCGTCACCTGCTCCGGGATGTCGACGAGGTCGGCGATACCGGCGGCCTCCCAGATGGTTCGGGCGTCGGCGAGCGTACGTTCCCAGGAGCGCTCGAAATCGATCGCGACGGGTAGTTCGTCGACCATGCCGGCGAGAGCCTGGACGGCTTCCAGGGCGAGAGGCATCCACTCGGCGATCCAGCCGGCGATGAGCTCACGGTTGCGGGCGCCGTGCTCGGCGTCCTCGAGGACGAGCTTGGCGAAGTCCGCGGTCCACTCGTTCACCCATTGCCACTCCAGCTGCGCGACGCGGCCGATCGCCGGCGTGACGGTGTCGCCGTTGGCGCTCGCTGCGCGCATGCCGAGCTCCCGCGAGATGAGGACGCCCACGAGCGGCTCGAAACACAGGTTGATCGCGACGATGGACTGCCCCCAGTCCACGATCGTGCGCAGCTTCTCGACGTACTTGCGGGTGGGTTGCCAGGCCGGGTGGTCAAGCCAGCGCTGGCGGGCGGTGTCCATCGGGAACCCGCCGAAGTGCGGCTCGAGGTCCAGGGCGTAGAGGACGATCGATTGGGCGAAGCGCTGCTTGACGCCGGCCTGCATGACGATCGCGTGGGTGAGCGTGTCGGAGAGCGTGTCGCGGCCGGACGCTGCAACAGCGAGCCAAAGGCCGTGCTGGACGAAGGCCGGGACCTGCAGGTTGCTGCGCAGGAACTCGACCCAATCGGGGTCGAAGTCCTTGAAGAGGCCGTCGACATTGGCCTGCCGCAGCGCGCTGTCGATACTCCGCTCGGACTGGGCTCCGACTTGGTAGAAGGTCCGCTCCCACCAGCCGGCGGGGTCGCGGAAGTCGTACCAGTCGGCGACCTCCAGCCGGGTGGAGTCGTCGCTCCATACACCGTGCACGCCGTCGAAGGAGAGCTGCCAGCCGCGCTCGACGTGGCGATGGATCGAGGGCTGCGTGTCGACGGTAACGTCCTCGTACACCGACGCTCGCCGCTTCACCGGGGTGAAGTAGTTGAAGGTGCGCTCGCTGTCGTCACCGCGCGAGGACGTCCCGTCGCTGACCTTCTTGACCGGGGGTGGGGTCATGTCGCTTCCTCCTGGTCGCCTGCGGCGACCGACGTGGTGAACTTGTCGAAGTGAATCTGTCCGTCGTCGAGGCTTCGGCCGTCGATGAGCATCTCGGTGGCGGCGTCGACCATCGGCGGGGGCCCGCAGAGGTAGGCCTCCACGTCCTCGCCGATTTCGCCGCTGTCGAGGAAGCGGGTGACGGCTTCGTGGACGAAGCCACCTTCGCCGTCCCAGGCATCGTCTTCGGCGGGGTCGGAGAGCACGGCGGTGAAGCGGAAGTCGGGCAGCTGAGTTCCGAGCGCCTCGATCTCCTCCAGGTGGAAGAGGTCGCGGCGCTGGCGGGCGCCGTAGAAGAAGCGCACCGGTCGATCGATGCCGTCGCGAACCATCTGCCGCAGGAGCGCGACCTGGGGCGCCATTCCGGAGCCGCCGGCGATCATCAGTACCGGCCGGTCGTTCTGGCGCAGCCGGAAGGCGCCGTAGGGACCGGTGAACGCGAGCGGGTCCCCGACCTTGAGTGAGCCGTCGTCCAGCATCCCGGAGAGCCGTCCTCCGGGATAGCGCTTGATCATCAATTCGATGCTCCCGTCGCCGGGGAGGTTCGCCATCGAGAATGAGCGGCGCTCGTCCTCGGAACCGGGGATGTGGATATCGATGTAGTGGCCCGGGTTGAACTCGAAGTCGATCGGCTCGTCCACGCGCAGCACCACTTGGGAGATGTCGTGGGTGAGATCCCGGATGACCTCGACGGTGGCCGACCCGTCGCGGATGTCGAAGTCCGAGCGGTAGTTCTCGGGGTCGTAGTGGAGCAGCTCGACGGTGACTTCCTCGTCGTCGGGCATCGCCCGGCAGAGCAGGGTGTAGCCCTGCTCCTCCTCGGACTCCGAGAGCGCGAAGGTCGAGTAGCTCTTCAGCGAGACGTCGCCTTCGAGCAGGTAGCACTTGCACGCGGAGCACTGGCCCTCGCGGCAGCCGTGGACGAGGGAGAAGCCTTGACGGAACGAGGCGTCGAGGATCGTCTCGTCCTCATCGCAGTCGATCTCCTCTCCGATCGGTTCCAGCAGAATTCGCGGCATCGGCCTCTCCCTCTGGTCCCAGACGCTTAGACGGTCGTCAGGGGGAGCGGGATGTCGAGCGCGGGGACGCTGACCGGTCCCGGGCCGCCGTTGCGGCCGGTGGCGTCGGTGATGCCCTCGGTGTAGGCGGTGGACCAGTCGCCCGACGGCAGGCCCATGGCCTTGGCCGTGTTGATGTTGGGGCTCTCGACGGTCATCGCGATCTTGCGCAGGTCGTCGATGGTCCACTTCTTGTCCTCGCGCAGGTGCGGCTGGCCCATGAGCGTCTTGCCGTCGGCGCGGACGAACTCGAGCTGTTGGACGACGTCGGCGAGATCCTGACCGTGGAAGCGGTCGAAGTAGTTGCGGTCGCCGACGTACCGGCCCGGGTTGGACTCATCGAGCCAGCGGCACTCCTTCGAGCAGTAGAACCGCGTGCGGTCGTGCAGCTGGCGGTGGCACATGTCCTCGTCGATGAGGGCCGGCATCGTGCACGTCCAGCAGAACGGCGGGGCCTCGGACATCATCCCCGAGAGCAGCAGCGCCTGTTCGGCCGGGTCGTCGAGCTCACGGTAGGCCTCCCAGAAGAAGCCGTACTCGTCGTACCAGCCCGGGTACTTGCTCTCGAACCACTCGAAGTCCTTCTCGTCCAGGCCGTCGAACTTCCAGAAGTGCATGGGCCAGGTCGCGAACGCGAGCATCGCCATCTTGTGGTGCAGGCCCTTGGTGATGCGCTCGCGGGCCCGCTCGAAGATGTGCGGATCCATGTCGAGGCCAAGCTTGCCCATCTTGAGGATGTAGGCGCGGTACCAGTCGTCGCGGATCCAGCGGTCCCACTTGTTCAGGAACGACTCGTCGTCCGAGCGGTCCTTGGAGAAGTACTCCATGACGACAGCGGTGAAAACGTCGAGGAAGGCGTGGTTGATCCACCACGCCTGCTGCAGGTCGCGCTCGATGAAGGGGATGTTGCGGTCGTCCTGCAGGACGGTCAGCAGCGTCGCGTACCCGTTGGAGATGTGGCGAGCCTCGTCGGACTGCACCGAGAGGTAGGTCGTGGGCAACGTGAAGTCGCCATTGCGGGCGGCGACGTCCGGCAGCGCGACGAAGGCGACGTTCGTGAACGCGGTCTCGGCGACCACCTGCAGCGCGAACGCGCACTGGATCGGATCGCCGACCATGAAGTGGTTGGCGAAGTTCATGCCGCCGAGCGTGAAGATGTCCCGGGGCATGGCCTTCTGCATCTGGTTCCACCCGCCCGGGTCCGGAGCGTGCTTGGCGTACCAGCGACCGAGCGCCATCTGCATGCCGGTGTGGCGTACCTCGTCCATGTACTGCACGTGGTACCCGTTGCGGAGCTCGTTGGACGGGATCGCGTCGATCAGCATCGACATGCAGCGGCCGGCACCGATCTCGGCGTAGTTCGTGACGGTCAGGAAGGGCTTAAGGATCTCCAGCCACCGCTCGTGGGCCTTGTTCGGCATGTCCGCGCGGACCGCCGCGTCGTGACCACCGTAGACGCGGTCATCCTTCTCCAGCTCCATCGGCAGGTACTCCCGCATGATCTGCTTCATCGGGTCCTTGGACTTGGACGGGATGTGGTAGCGCGTCGGGTAGCGGGGGACCGCGTCGTGGTAGGTCGGCTCCCATCCGAGCTGCGCGATGCGGTCGTGGGTCTGCGTGATGCTGCGGCGCTTGGACTTCGAGGACATGGCGGTGTTTCTCCCGGGTCGGCCAGAGGTGGTTCGACCGTACGTCGGGCACCACCGCGCGCTCAATCCGCTGATCGGGTCATAACCGTTAATCCTTCGGACATATCGCGAGTTCGGCTTCGGGGTGCCGCCTGCCGCCAGCAGTCATATTTGGTCGAAAGGTCAACGCCGCCGGGCAGTTCGATCACTAGGCGGCCGCGTCCGCCGAGCCCTACGTTCCGCGAGCCGGCTTCCCGGTTGCCGCGTCGGCGTCTCAGTCGTCGCACGCACCCTCGACCCTCACCCCCGACGAGGAACACGATGACCTCCACGCACGACTTCCTGCCGACCGGAACGCGACGGGGCTTCTCCGACGAGCAGATGGAGATCTTCGCGCAGGTCGACCGGTTCGCCAGCCGCGAGCTCCACCCGCTCCAAACGCGGATGGACAACGAAGAGTGGTGGCCCGAGCACGTCTTCCCGCAGTTCGGCCGGCACTGCTACCTCGGCGTGACCGCTCCGCTGGAGCTCGGCGGGCTGGGCCTTGACCCCACCGTCCCGCTCCTCATCTCACAGGCCCTCGAACGCTGGAACCCGGCCATCGCGCTCAGCTACCTCGCTCACGAGAACCTCTGCCTGAACAACATCGTCGCCAACGCGAGCCGCGAGCTGCAGGAGATGTACGTGCCCGCCCTCTGCGACGGCTCAGCAGTAGGTGCGCTCGCGCTGACGGAACCCGGCGCCGGGTCGGACGCCCTCAGCGGCATGCGGACGACCGCCGTGCGCGATGGCGACGACTACGTGCTGAACGGGACGAAGCTCTACATCACGAACGGGCCGATCGCCGACGTCGTTCTGATCTACGCCAAGACGAGTCCGTCGCTTGGAGCGAAGGGCATCTCGGCGTTCGTCGTCGAGTCGCGCTGGCCGGGGTTCACCGTCGCACAGAAGCTCACGAAGATGGGCCTGCGGGGTAGCCCGACCGCTGAGATCGTGCTCGAGGGTTGCCGGGTTCCGGCGGCGAACCTCGTCGGCGAGCTGGACCGGGGTGTTGCGGTCGTCATGAACGGACTGGACGTCGAGCGCATCGGACTGTCGTTCATGATTCTCGGGATGGCCGAGCGGGCGCTCGAGCTCAGCGTCGAGTTCGCTCGCGCCCGTGAGCAGTTCGGGCAGCCCATCGGCTCATTCCAGCTGGTGCAGGGGATGATCGCCGAGATGTACACGCAGGTCGAGGCGCTGCGCAGCTTGGCGATGGACGTGGCGCTCGAGTCCGCCGAGATCGCTCACGGCGCCGCGCCGGCCCGTCTCGCGCTACGCGCCGCATCGCTCGCGCTGCTCGCCGGCACGTCATACATGCAGATCGCGGACAAGGCCGTTCAGATCCACGGGGGCTACGGCTTCATGTGGGAGACCGAGGTCAACCGGCTGTACCGGGCAGGCAAGCTGTTGGAGATCGGTGCCGGCACCAACGAGGTCCGCAAGGTCATCATCGCGCGGCACCTGCTCGGCCGTTGAGGCCGTTTGCGGCGGTCTTAAGGGGTGGCGGAGGATCGCATGAACTTGGCGACGGCCTCCGCCCGGTTGGAGGCACCGAGCTTCTTCAGGATGTGATGCACGTGCGCTTTCGCGGTGCTCTCGCTGATGAACAGCCTCCGCGCGATGGCCGCGTTCGTCGCCCCGCCGACGAGCAGTTGGATCACCTCGCGCTCGCGGGCGCTCAGGACCTCGCGAACGGTCGGGTCCCAAAAGATGTCAACCGGCCTCGAGACGTCGATCTCCCCCGGTGCGCCGGGCGCAACCCCATAGTCGACGAGCGCGCTTGCGTCGGCGACGGCGCCGAGCTCCTGCGCGAGGGTGCTCAGCTGCGTGCGCTGGCGCTGCAGATGACGTCGTAGGGCTTGGCGCTCGAGGATCAGGCCGACCCCGACGACGAAGGCCGACAGCACGTCGCGGTCGACTTCGTCAACCTCGACGTCGTGGAAGTAGTGGTCGGCGTGGATGAACCCGACGACCTGACGTTCGCAGAGCACGGGCGCGGCGACGTACCCGCGAGTTCGCGTCACCGCCACGAGTGCACGCGGGGTGTTGGGATCGTTCTGAGCATCAGCGACGATCGCCGCCGATCGTCGCCGGACCAGTTCCGTTTCCACGATGAAGTCGGCCAGATGCGGACGCCCGTCCGGCGTCTGACCGACGCGTAGGGTCTCGGCGGCCCATTCCTCGGCGTCCCCGAAGTAGACGCTCTGTGCCACGAGCTCGTCGCCGAAGACGGTGAAGACGATCACTCGGTCAAACCCGCACCGCTCGACCGTCGCCCGGGCCACCGCTTCGAACAGCTGCTCTGGCGCGTCCATCTCGCGAAGCTCGGTGAGTGATGCCGTGACCCCGTGCATGGCCGCGTTCAGTCGCGTGCCCAGTGCACGAGGTTCCGGTCCTCGCGCCGGCGTTACGGCGTCGTCGCCGGCACCATGGCCTTCAGGAACCTTCTGACCCATCGACCCCATCGGGATACTCTCGCCGGTGGACCCGATCCGTGTCCAGCGGCGACGCCGGTTGGCACCGCCCCACCCGCGCGTCAGTCGTTCGCGGCCGAGCCCTTGATCACCGCATTCCGGCCGAAGGGTGCATGCCGATTAGTCGTTCGGCTACTACCCCCGCGACACCCGAGCGCCCTAGTGTCGAATGGCGGTGGCGCCCGGGCGGCCCCTCCGGTCTTGCGTGTCACAGAGCGGAGAGGTCCCGATGTCCGAGCATGGTCGACTTGATGGAGCACCGACGCACGTCGCGTTCGGTAACGCCGGCCTCGGGGTGGAGCGCTCTAACGCGGTCCCCACCGCTGACGAGGCTCGCGCCGTCTTCGATGCGTTTCACCGCATCATGCAGCGGGCGGCGACGGACGGCGAGATCGGCGAGCGGCTTGCGTTCGCTCAGATCGTGACCCACGTGCACCTTCGCGACGCCCCTGAAGATCTGACGATGACGCTGCTCTTCGATCGTGCGCCGGTCGAGGTTGCCGACCGTGCTGTCGGTCATCCCGACGTCGAGCTGTGGATCGACACCAACGACGTCGTGCGGTTCTGGACCGGCGACATGCATCTGGCGATGGGGATCATGCATGGCGAGGTCGAGTTCAAGGGACCGGTCCGCAAGCTGCTGCCGATCGTGCGGCGCCTGTTCACCGAGTTTCAGGCGATGGCCGTCAACGAGCAACTGGCGGTGCCCGGGCCCCAGGTGCCGTCCGCCTGATGCGCACGTCAGGTCCGGCGCGGCTCGTACGGCCCACTCCCGCTGTCGGAGAACCCGATGGCGTATGGCACGACCGGCGTCCACCGATGCAGTTGTCCGAGTTGCGCGAGGCGATCAACGCCGCCGTCACCCGCACCCAGGCGGCACTCGGTGAGACGGCTCCGACGCCGCTCGGCGCGCGTCTAGAGCTCGGGACAGCCCTTGCCGTGCTTGACGTGCTGATAGAGCGAGCCGTCCGGTTACGCGACGACGAGGAGCGCGCCGTGCTCGTGCGCGAGCTCTGCGACGTTCGACATCGGCTCCACGAGTACCGAGCGCTTCGGCGCCTTCAACGTTCTCGGCGATGCAGAAGGGCCTGGCGCGCCTGCGCGACCTCCCGTCCGCGGCAGCCCTTTTGGAGCAGGCCCCCCGCGAGATCGCCGCCGCCTTGGGGTTCGACCGCGTCCTGATCTCGCGTGTGGAGACATCTCAGTGGATCCCCCTGCGACTCTTCGTGCGTGGGGATGCCAAAGCGGGATCCGCGATTCTCGGGGTCGTCGGTGAGGAGCCCGAGTTGCTGACCCATCAGTCGCTGGAAAGCGAGATGGTGAGGCGTCGCACGCCGCTGCTCGTGCTCGACGCGCAGGCGAACCCGGGCGTCCACCGGCGCCTTGCCGAGGCGACCGGGTGCCGATCGTACGTGGCGGCGCCGATCATGCCCGAAGGCGATGTGATCGGCCTCCTTCACGCTGACTTCCATCGCTCCCGAAGAGATCCTGACCAGGTCGACTGCGACGCGCTCTTCGCCTTTGCCGAGGCGTTCGGCGCGCTCCTGCAGGCGGCGGTCTACGCCGGCCGGCTGCGCGCGCAGACACGTCACGTGCGCGAGGTCACCGCTGCGCTTGGATCTGAGCTCGACGCTCTCACGCACACCGACGTGCGGATGGCGGTGGCCGCGCGGATCGACGAGGGCGGGCGTGACTTTGGTCGCGTTCCGGTTCCGCCGCGAGACGGACCACTCGACCGGCTGTTGACTCCGCGGGAGCTCGAGGTCATGGCACTCGTTGCGACCGGCGCGCGTAACGCGGACATCGCCGCGCGCCTCGTGGTCGCCGAGGGCACGGTCAAGTCGCACGTCAAGCAGATCCTGCGGAAGATGCACGCCCACACCAGGGCCGAGGCGGTGTCGAAGTACATGCGGCTGTCAACGCTTCCCACCGCCGCGCTTTAGAACGCTGTGATCAACACGACTGCCGTTGTACGCAAGGCGGTCGCGTTCCCCGGGCCTCTTGTGGCCTCGGCTTCGTGCACTTCTGGCCGATTCCGCGGGTATCGTCGGCCTGCCGATGCCCGAAAAGACTCCTCCGGCCCGCCCACTCACTCCGAAAGGGGACCGGCGCGCCGAGTCGATCCTGAGCGCGGCGACCGCCGTCCTGGCCCGCGATGGATTCGGCGGCGCGACCCTCGGTCGCATCGCGGCGGAGGCCGGGGCGGAGAAGCGGAGCATCCTCTACTACTTCGGCACCCGCGAGCGGCTCATGGTGCGCGTCGTTCACCGGCTCGGGGGGCAGATCGCTGAGACGGTGCGGCAGGCAACGCCCGCGTTAACCGACCCCCACGAACTGCTGGACGCGATCGTCTCCACGACCTGGGCTGGCGTGACCTCTGACCCGCAGCTGGTTCGGGCGTACTTCGCGCTCGTCGCCGGCGACGTGGAGGCCGGGGAGGTCGACGACGCGTTGGCAACGATCAAGGACATCTACCGCTCGCTGATGCGCGATCAGATACTCGCGCTTCACACAGCCGGTTGGCGACCGCGTGGCGATGTCGACAACGCGGCCAACGCTCTTTTCGCTCTTCTTCGTGGCTACCTGTTGCTGTGGCTCGAGGAAGGCGAGACTGCTCTGACAGACGGGGGACTGGATCAGTTCAAGAGCTTCGTGTCGGCCCAGTTTTTCCCGCCCGAATAAAAATCACCAATCGGAGACTTTCAGTGATACGCTTCGCCGATGAGCACGATCGAGCAGACTCCACGTCTAGTCGGTTGGCGGAGCGTCGCGACGGGGGGCGGGCGCAACGTCGCGCGCACGCACGAACCACGCGTCGCGGCCATCGACCTTGGCCCAGCGGCGACCGCCGACCCGCATCGGCTGCGCCCCTTGGAGCGGCGTCTCACCCGTGCCGCCACAGTGGCCGATATCTACAACCTCGCGCTGGGAAGCGCCCGCCGTCGCCCCAGTGTTCGGTGTGCCTTCGTCGTGAGCGTCGATTGCGAGCGGCTCTCGCTCCCGTCGGGCGGCGACTCGCCCACAAGTGCTGCAGCGAGCGAGGTCGCCGAGCATCTGGCCCATCAGCCGTACGAGCTCAGCGCGGACGATCTCCGCGCCATCGACGACAGCGACGGCGGCGCCGCCGATCGCGCGCTGGAACGCATCGTGATCGCGCGGCTCGGGCTGCCATTGGTCGCGGTAGGCCGCATCAAGCTCGACCGGTCCACCGTGGCGCTGCTCGTCGCTGACCACCAAGCGACGCCGACCGAGAGCGACCGAACCGCGACCGCCGAGATCGCAGCTCTCATCGGACTGGCCCTTCAGCGAAGCTTCGATGACTTTTGGCGACGCGTTGCGGAGTGACCCCGCCAGACACCTGGAGACCCCTCCCCCGGGGCCAGCGTGGGCCCGCGTGCATCAAGCCAGAGGCGTCGTAGCTGCTCGGCGGTGCGCGCCCCGAGCGGCGGGCCAGTCTGCACCGATTCGACGCCGTTGGACAGCCCGCAGAAGGGGAGACGATGGGCGCCTCCGGGCAAGTCAGGTCGCGCCGCGCCTCGGTCCATCGCACTCACCGGGAGAGCGCTGAGCATGGGTCCTACGCCCGCGACGCGGCGGACTGGCCGGGCATCTGCGGCCCGGAATGCTGACGCGAGGCCGACGGCACGGGTCGTCTGACGGTGCCGGCCTGCGGCACCCGAGCGCGCGCGACACCCATACCGCTGCAAGTACGGCACCCGGGCGGCCCGCAGGGGCGTCGGTCACGAGAAGTTGCTCGGGCACACCGTCTGGTGAGATACCCGCTCGAAACTCACCGTTCGCACACTCCGACGTGGACCGTGTCTGAGCCCGCCCAACCCGCTTTGTCGGGGCGGATGAGTTGGATCAAGTAGCCCATGATCGACCTAGTTGTCTCGCAACTCGGGTGTCCGCTGGGCCTGCACGGTCCAGCTCGTCGCAGACGTGGCCGGTGAGCCCTCGCTCCGCGACCCGGTCTGAGGCCACCCGTACCCGGACCCCATATCGGTGCTCATGTCGTGACCTCGGCGGCGTGCTCGTGATGACGACACGACGGCGCAGCGTCCGGAGAGCTCCCCGGGTCGGCGTTGAAGGCGTGGCGGCAGTGCTCGGAGCAGAAGAAGACGGTCTGGCCGTCGCGCTCGATCGTGAGCGCCTTGGCGCGGTCGACCTTCATGCCGCAGACGGGGTCGGTGACGCCTCGACGGGCGGTGAGCCAGAACAGGGCGCCGAAGACGCCGACGGCCAGGACGTTCAGGACGAGCTTATAGTTGACGCTGATCGAGCCGAAGATGTCGCCGCGGGTCGGGCGCGCGCCGGCGGGGATAAGGCCGGTGGCGCCGAAGAGGCCGTCGACGATCAGGCCGGCGATCACCATCGTGATGAACATGAGCGCGACGATCCGCACGGCGAAGGCGGTGCCGTAGTACTTGCGGTAGATCGTGATGATCGGCAGGACGATGAGGTCGGCGAAGATGAACGCCATGACGCCGGCGAAGGAGATGCCGCCGGACCACAGCACCGCGGCCAAGGGGACGTTGCCCACGGAGCAGACGAAGCTGAGGATCGCGATGACGGGGCCGACGAGGACGTTCTCGATCGTCTTGACCCCGGCGGGCGCGTCGGTGATGAAGAGGGCGTTGAAGAACCCGTCGCCGAGCTGCGCGACGTAGCCCGCGAGGAGGAAGCCGATGGTGATCTCCTTCCACAGCATCTGCCAGTCGCCGCGGAAGTTGTGCGCGACGTCCGACCAGGCCGACGCCGAGGTCATGCGCTCGCGCCAGGTGAGCTGCTCGCCGGCCATGTGGTGCTGGTGGCCGGTGTCGGCCGCCTCCGCGTGTGCCCGCGCCGCGTCCTCCTGCTCGCGGCTGACGAACAGCCGCAAGGCGACGGCCATGAGGACGATCATGATGATCCCCCCGACGTACTCGGCGAGCGCGAACTGCCAGCCGATCAGCACCCACAGGACGAGGCCGAGCTCCCACACGAGGTTCGTCGACGCGAACTGGAACGCGAGGGCCGAGGATGCCGACGCGCCCTTCTGGAAGAGCGACTTCGCGATCGCGATCGCCGCGTAGGAGCACGAGGACGACGCGGCTCCGAGCCCGGTGGCCTTGGCGATTGGACGCACGCCCGTACCGGCGAGGGCCGCCTCGATCCGCTCGCGGGGCACCCACGCCTGCACGATCGCCGAGATCGCAAATCCGATCACGAGCGCCCACCAGACCTCGTAGGCCATGAGGAAGCTGTCCTTCAGCCCCATCCACGCGACGTCGAGCACATCGCTCATGAGTGGCTCCTGTCTGCGAGGTGGCCGGCGATCGTGACCAGCGCGTGTCCGGTCGGGGTGAGCTTGAACATCGTCATCTTGCCGTCCTTGCGGGCGGTGACCAGACCCTCCGTGCGCAGGACCTTCATGTGGTGGGAGACGAGATTCTGGGAGCGCCGTGCGATCCACGAGAGGTCGCAGACGCACAACTCCTGACCGTCGCGGAGGGCGAGCGCGAGGTTCAGGCGCGTCGGGTCCGCCAGACCCTTCAAGACACCGGCGACCCGCTCGGCGTCCGCAGTGGCGAGACCCGCCTGACGGATCCTCGTCGCCGCCGGCTGATCGATATGCAGAAGCTCGCCATGTTCATCCATACGCATAATCTAACAGTCGTTGATGTGAATGTGTGTTGATTTGTCTTTCGCCACCGTGGACGAGCGATGATCGCGTCGTCCGTCCGTCTTCGACAGCTGCTCCGCCGTCGGCGCCGCCTGTTGACGGTGGCGTGCGCGGCACTGACTCTCGGCGTGTTCGCGCATCACGCGCTGCCCGAACAGGCGATGACGGGCTCAGACCATGGCATGGGCCAGCACGCGACCGCCGCGATGGTGATGTGCCTCAGCGTCGCCGCTGCAGCCGGCCTGTGGGCGGTCGGCCGCTTGCCGCGTCTGCACCCGCGGCGTCGTCCCACGCTGATCCTCCCGCTCCGCCTGCCGATGGCAGAGCTCACCCCGCTCGTGATCCCTCGTGCTCGCGCCGGCCCCCTGGGCCCTGTCGTGCTGCGGATCTGATCGCGCCACCGGTCTGCCCCTTCCCGTTCGCGCACGGGTCGGCCGGCTGCCTCGCGCATCCCAGACACCAGCACAGGAGCACATTCATGAGCATCATCATCCGACGGGCCCTGCCCGTGATTGTTGTCGCCGTGATGGCCGCGGCGTTCGTCGCCGGCTGCGGCGGCAGCGACAGCAAGAAGGATCCGTCCACTTCGGCGGGCAACGTCACCGATCGGGCGTTTGTCAACGACATGACCCCGCACCACCGGTCCGCGATCGCGATGGCCACCGTTGCGCTCGCCCGCGCCGATCACGTCGAGATCAAGACCCTCGCGGCGAACATCATCAGCGGTCAGAAGCGCGAGCTCACGTTGATGGCGGGCTTCAAGAACACGCTGAGCGCCGGTGACGGCAAGAGCACGCTCGGGCGGTCGATGCACGCGATGGGCATGGACATGAACGCCGCCGCGCTGAAGACCGCGGCGCCGTTCGACAAGGCGTTCATCCAGATGATGAGCCCCCACCACGCGGGCGCCGTCGCGATGGCAAGGACCGAGCTGGCCAAGGGCAAGGATCCGAAGGTCAAGGCCCTCGCTCGACAGATCATCGCCGCGCAGACCTCGGAGATCGCCCAGATGAAGGCATGGCTGACCAAGTGGTACCCCGGCACCAGCGACAGCACCGGGATGGGCATGGGCTGAGGGCGGCCCGGCGCTGCGGCCGGCCCCGGCGACCACGCCCGGGCCGGCCGTCACGCCTGCGTATCGCGGAGAGCGGGGCCAAGCATCGAGCGGCATCAACTACTCCTCGTAGGAGCTACCGCGTAGGGTGGCGCGATGCGCTTCCCCCTCTCGGTTGCTCCGCTGGTCCTCGTGCTCGCCACCGGCTGTGGATCGAGCAGCGGCACGAGCACGCCGACGACGAGCAAGGCCGCCGCCGGTCCTGACGCGTCGCTTCCGCCGGCTCTCGCTGCGAAGCTCACCGCGGCGGAGCATCCGCGCGCCGCCGACTTCCCGGCGACGGGCGGCCGCTCGCTACAGGCGTTGGCCAAGCTCGTCGCACCGGGGCCGCGGATCGGGCTCGCGGCGTCGGTGCTGCTGCCCGGTGAGAACCGCGTCGCCTTCGGGCTGATCGGCGCGGACAACCGCTTCGTGTACGGGCGCTCGGCGCTCTACGTCGCAAGCTCCCCGTCCGCGGCGGCCCAGGGTCCTTTCCTGGCGCCCGCAGATTCGTTCGTGCCCTCCGCCCCGTTCCTGAGCAAGACCGCCGCCGCCGACACCGCCGACATCAAGGCGATCTACGCCACCCAGCTGACGTTCAGGAAGGCAGGCTCCTACGCGGTCCTGGCGGTTTCGCGGGTGGGCAACCGGCTGCTCGGCGCGGCATCGACGCTGAAGGTCCAGGCGTCCAGTCCGATCCCCGGCGTGGGTGAGCGGCCGCCGGCGATCAGCACCGACACCGTCGCATCGTCGGGCGGGGACCTGAGCAAGATCGACACGCGCCTGCCGCACGACGACATGCACCGCGTGGACTTCAAGGACGTGATCGGCAAGAAGCCCGTGGTCCTGCTGTTCGCCACCCCGCAGCTGTGCCAGTCGCGGGTCTGCGGGCCGGTGACCGACCTCGAGCTCGAGCTCGAGCACACCTACGGGGACCGCGCGACGTTCATCCACGAGGAGGTCTACGCCCAGAACGACGTGAGCAAGGGGCTGCGCCCGCAACTGCGGGCCTTCCACCTGCAGACCGAGCCGTGGCTGTTCACGTTCGACCGTCGCGGCCGCGTCGCCGCGCGCCTGGAAGGGGCGTTCGGCATCAACGCCTTCCGCGCGGCCGTGCAGGCCGCGATCGGCCGCTGAACTGCGCATCCGCCGTAGCGGGAACGCGGTCAGAACCCGATGTCGTAGTCGATGAGCCAGGCCTTCAGTGCGAGGAGGTCGCGGGCGAGGTAGAGCTCCGCTCGTGTTGCCGGGATCGCCTCCAGTCGCTTGATGACGAGGTCGCCGTCGAGGAGTCGGTTTAGCAGGCGGATGATCTCGTTCGCGTTGTCTTGGACGAGGGCGAGTGGCGCGTCGCCGGTGCAGAGGACAGCAAGTTGGTCGCCTTCCATCGCGATCACAAGCGTGCCTTCTGGATGGTGGGCGAACACGCGCGGCCATGCGCGCGCGACCCGCAGGAGCGGACCGGCCCCGGGGAAGTAGTCCTCAACGGGCATGGGCAGGACGCTGAGGCGCGGCGGAAATCGTCGCGCCGTGGCAGACTGGACCTGTGGTCATGGGATCTGCGCCCAGATGACGTGGACGGCACCCAGGGCGAAGGCCCGGTGTCGGAGATTGGGTAGTTTGAGCCGTCCCGGGATCGACGGGGACTTCTGAAACAGGCATTCGGTCTGTTGAGAGGAAGTACGTGGTCATATGGCTCGTGGAAGGAAGTACCCGCCGGAGTTGCGTGAGCGGGCCGTCAAGACGGTGCTGGAGTCCGGGCGTCCGATCGCGCAGGTCGCCCGCGACCTGGACGTGCACAAGGAGTCGCTTCGGAACTGGGTGCGGCTCGCCGAGGCCGACGCCGGAACGCGCAGCGACGTGCTGAACACGGTCGAGCGCGACCGGATGCGTCTGCTCGAACGTGAGGTCAAGGAACTGCGGCGGCAGAACGAGATCCTCAAGGCCGCTTCGGTGTTTTTCGCCAAGGAGCTCGACGGGACCCCGCGGAGGTGAGCGCCTTCATCGAAAAGCAGCGGGCGGCCGGCTTCGCTGTCGAGCTCACCTGCCGCACCCTCGGGACCTCGCCCTCGGCGTTCTACCAGCGCGCGACCGGGGTGTTGTCGACCCGCGCGCAGGAAGACGCCGTGTTGCTCGAGCAAATCCGGGCGGTGTACCGCGCCAACTACGAGGCGTACGGATCGCTGCGCGTGTGGAAGGCGCTGCGCCGTCAGGGCGTGCAGGTCGGCCGCGGCCGCGTTGAGCGGCTCATGGCAGCGGACGGTCTGATCGGGGCCAAGCGCCGCGGCCGAGCGTGGAAGACCACGGTCGCTGACCCGGCCGGCTCAGGGCGACCGGACCTGGTCAACCGCCAGTTCACCGCGACCCGGCCGGACGCGCTGTGGATCGCCGACTTCACGTATCTAAAGTCGTGGGAGGGCGTGGGGTTCTTCAGCTTCGTCCTTGACGTCTACTCCCGCCGGGTCGTCGGCTGGCAGCTCGCCGGCCACATGCGCACCGACCTCGTGCTCGACGCGCTGAAGATGGCCTTGGGCACCCGCCGACACGGCGCCGATCTACAACTTATCCATCATTCGGACAGGGGATCGCAATACACGAGCTTCGACTTCACCCAAGCGCTCCTGGACAACGACGTGCTCGGCTCGCTCGGCTCGACCGGTGACGCGTACGACAACGCGATGGCCGAGAGCTTCGTGGACAGCTTCAAGACCGAGCTGATCCGCGACCGCGTCTGGCAAACCCGCACCCAACTGGAGCTCGCCGTTGTGGAGTGGGTCGGCTGGTACAACCACGACCGCCTGCACTCCGCGATCGGTCACATCCCGCCCGTCGAATTCGAGACCCTCTACGCGATACGGTCCGGCTCACCCCTCTCCCACTGACGAGAGAGGAAACCCAAACAACAAGTCTCCGTGAAACCGGGACGGCTCAGTTGCTGCTCCAGATCGCGTCGGCGCTTGTCGCCGCGGCGGCAGACGGCAACGACGCGCGCGGCAGGCCTGAGTGTCGCGAGAATCGACGCGAGGGCCTCGCGGTCGATGAGGCAGGTGCCGTCATCAAGCAGAACGCGGTCGACATGGATCGGGCGATCAATCTCGCTAGCCAGGTCCGCCACCACCCGAAGGTTTGACCATCCCTCCGATGCGATCAAGGCCTTGGCGTGTCGCGCCCGGGTCGGGTTGCCTTCGACCGTGAGGACCGACCCGCTATCTCCAACGAGGTCGCGAAGTACTCGCAGCGTCCATGGCGCGGGACAGCCGCCGGCGAGCACGGCTTGCCCGGGGTGAGCTTTCAATTCCCGCAGCGCCCAGCGGCGGGCCGGAGCGAGCATGCGGTCCGGCATCCGTGGCGGCGCGCTTACCATCCGTTCCGCGAACCTTGGGAGCTATCGACTCACGAGAGGCTGAGTGATACGCGGCGCCAAGCGACGAGCGAGCGGAACGCCTGACCCCAAAAGGGCTGCTCCGATGAGGGCGAGCGCGGCCGCGAAGAGTTGCGGCTGGCTAAGCCCGAGGAATACGTGCTCATTGCGTCTGATGAACTCGATCAGGAAGCGCTCGATCCCGGCGAGCACGAGGTACAGGCCGAAGAGCTGGACCGGCGGCATACGGCGACGCAGGCGCCACAGCAACGCGAAGATGAGCAAGCTTGCGAGCGTCTCGTAGACCGGTGTGGGATGTACACGCATGCTGGTCGGCACCTCGCCGTGGGGGTAGCTCATCGCCCAGGGGAGGTTGCTCGGGGTTCCGTAGGTGCCGTCCCCGGCGAGCTGACAGGCGATCCGGCCGACGCCGTATCCGAGGGCGAGCGCTGGGCCGGCTGCCCCGAGCAGCGCCGGGGTGGGTATTCCGCGTCCTCGCGCGACGATGAGCACGGCGGCCGCTCCGCCGATGACGCCGCCGTACCAGGTGAAGCCGGCGCTTGAGAGCGAGTCCAGGATGCCGATCTGGCCGGCGTGCTCGATGAGGAAGTACGCGCGCGCGCCGAGGAAGCCGCCGATCAGGGCGGCCAGGGCGAGCGCGAAGGCCGCGTCGCCGCGCCCGCAGCGTCGCTGCAGCTCGAGCAACAGCACGTAGCCGCCGAGTCCCGCGGCCGCGGCAACCAGGACGCCATAGCTGTGGACGGGAAAAGACCCGAGGTGAAAGAGGATCGGGCGCATCAATAAGCTGGCTGAACGCTAAGCACGGATCCCATCGTACTATGCGCCTAGTAGATGCTCGCCCGCCGGCCCTCTCGACCGCAGTTCGTGACCACGATGCTCATCGCGGGCGCACTCGGGCTGGGCGGGTGCGGGGTCGGCCAGCGCGTCGGCGGTGGCACCGCCGGGGGCCCTCCCCCGCCGCCGAAGCAGACCCGCGTGGCGCTGGAGCGCTTGCGCGCGCAAGCTGACCAGCTGCTAGATGGCGGACCGACGGCCTTCGGTGCGCGGCTTGCGAGCCTGCGCGGCGTGCCGGTGGTGGTCAACCAGTGGGCGTCGTGGTGTGGTCCGTGCCGTTTCGAGTTTCCGTCCTTTCAGCACCTCTCCGCCCGCTACCGTGGCCGCGTGGCGTTCCTTGGCGTCGACGCCAAGGATTCGCGCGCTGATGCCGCGGCTTTCCTGAAGAAGTTCCCGGTGCCCTACCCGCACTTCTACGACGAGAACGGCTCTGTCGCCCGCACCTTCGGCGGGGGCCGGGCGTGGCCCACGACGGCGTTCTTCGCCGCCGGCGGCAAGCTGGCCTTCACGCATGTCGGGGCATACGCTGATGAGGCTGCATTGAACGCCGACATCGTCAGGTACGCGCTTCATGGTTAGTGCGCCGAGCATCTTCCTCGCCTTCGCCGCCGGACTGGTCTCGTTCGTGTCCCCCTGCTGCCTGCCGCTCGTGCCGGGCTACCTGGCGACGGTGTCGGGAACCGCGCCGTCTGAGCTCGGGCGGCGCGTTGATCCTCGTGTGGTCGGCCGCAGCCTGATCTTCGTCGGCACGTTCTCGCTGATCTTCATCCTGCTCGGCCTCGGCGCGACGGCGATCGGCTCGTTTCTGTTCGACAACCAGCCGACGCTGAACAAGATCTCGGGCATCGCGATCATCGCCATGGGCGCCCTGTTCCTCGGCTCGGTGTTCATCACGCGCCTGAACCTGGAGTGGCGCCCGGACGGGCTCATCGAGCGCGCGGGCCGCGGAGGGCCGGTCGTCGCCGGGGCCGCGTTCGCGATCGCCTGGACGCCGTGCGTCGGCCCGACGCTCGGCTCGATCCTCGGTCTGGCCGCCACCACCAGCGGCACCGCGCACGGGGCGCTGCTGCTCGCCGTCTACTCCGCCGGCCTGGCGCTGCCGTTCATCTTCGCCGCGATCGCCTTCAACGCCGCCACGAGGGTGTTCGGCTTCTTCAAGCGCCACTACGCCGCGGTCCAGGCCGGCTCCGGGGTGGTGCTCATCGCCATGGGCGTCCTCGTGCTCACCGGTGAGCTCTTCCGCCTGAACATCCAGGCGCAGAAGCTGCTCAGCGACTGGGGTCTGAACTTCTTTCAGAGCATCTGATCGCGTCAGGGCGTGCTGGTCCGGACGCCGGCGCGTCGCTCGGCCTCCGCTTTGATGCCCTCGAGGGAGTCTGCGACGGCGCGCTGCCATGGTCCTGCGACTTGGTCGCCCCACCATGCCCCGAGGCGCCAGAGGTCGGTGCCGAGCTCGCCGGTGTACGCAAGCTCGGTGCCTTCTGGAGTCTGGTGCAGGTCGAAGGTTTCGAGGAGATGTGGGACGGGACCGCGCAGCAGGCGAAACGTGATCTGGTCGGGGCGCTGGAAGCGGACGGTCTCCACGGTCGTGACCGTGAGCCGTCCAGCGAGCGGGGTGAAGTGCGCGGCCAGGGCCATGTCGCTTCCGCGCTCGAGCACGTCGAGCTTGGCTTTCATCGCCCGCGGCGTGCGTCCCAGGTAGGGGGCGGCAACTACGTCGAAGACCGTGTCGGGCGGCGCTGTGATCGCGACCCGTATCGGTTCGAGCGGCCTGACGCGGCGACCGATTCCGAGATCGAGCGTCAACGATCCCCGCACGACGAGTACGTAGCCCAGTAGGAGCGCTCCGAGCCCCGTACCGGCGGTGGCGGCGTGCCGTGCGATGCGGACGGTGGTGTGTTTGGTCATGGCTTTCTCGCGATCACCACGCCGTAGCCGAGCATGCCCCGCGCAAGCGCGAGCTGGGCGGCGGCGACGAGCTCGCGGCCGGTGGCGATCTGGGGGTACAGCATGCCGGCGCCGATCAGGCGGGCCGCTTTCAGTCGGGCGTCGACGCGGGCGAGCATCGCGCCGAGCTCGTGGTCGTGTCGCTCGGTGCGCTCGACGATCAGCCCGCCGTCCTGAAGCAGCGAGGCGATCTCCTCAAGCGGCCGTGCGTCGGCGATACAGGCGACCCATGCCTGAAGGCTCGTCAGCTCCGGTGGCAGTTGGTCCGGGAGTGCGGTGATGTCGGAGATCGCCACGCGGGCCCCGGGTCTGAGCACACGGGTGAACTGTTCGGCGGCCATCGCCTTGTCCGGGAATGTGCAGAGCGCGCACTCGCAGATCGCGCCGTCGGCGCTCTCGTCGGCGACCGGGAGCGCTTCGGCGTCACCCTGGATGAACCGCACGCGCTCGGCGAGGCCGGCGCTGCTCGCGGCGTGCGTGGCGTCCTCGACGTTCTCGGCCGACAGGTCGATGCCGAGCACGTCGCAGCCGGTCTCCTTCGCGACTTGCAGCGCGCTGGTGCCCGGCCCGCTGGCGACGTCGATGACCATGTCGCCGGTGTTGACCTGCAGGGCGGAGGCCAGCCGCGAGGTCAGGCGCGCGCCGCCGGGGTGAAAGGAGTCGCCGAGGAGCCACCGTGCCGTCGCGCCCGAGTAGGCGGCCGCGCAACAGGACTTCACCTGCGCTGGGGCGGGGCTCATTGCCCGAGCCGCCGGCCGATGTTCGTCTGCGCCGGGGTCGGTGGGGATTCGACGCCGTTGCCGGAGGGTCCAGCGATCGTCTTGGAGCCGTAGCGGGTGGGCTGCAGCAGGGGCTGCAGCGGCGTGGCGTTCGGGACGACTGGTGCGACCGGGGTGCCGGAGAGCTGCTCGCGGACCTGTTCGCGGTAGCCGACGGAGTTGTAGGCGCAGAAGGGGATCAGCCGCCCGTCGGGGGTGATCTGCTGGATGCAGCACTTCATCAGCTGCCGCACGTTGAGCGTGTACGCATCTTGGAAGTCCTGCACGGCGATCATGAAGAAGTTCTCGCGCAGGTTCTTCAGCGCCTCGGGGAGGTCGATCCCGCATGACTCGCACATCAGCAGCGCGTCCTCAGCCCCAGGCATCGCCGAGGAGGAGAACATCTTCTCCATCGCGTTGCGCAGCTCGGGGTCGGGGTTGACGCGGTTGCCGACGTAGTCGAGGTACTGCTCGACGTCGAGCAGGCGGGCGAACGGGATCGCCCCGTCGCCGTCGACGAGCATGTAGCACATCGAGCGACAGGTCGGGAAGCAGCACGGGACGGGCACGAAGTCGGACATCTGAAACCACTCGGGGACCTGCTCGGTGATCATCCGCATCACGTCGGGGTTGGTGAGCCGGTTCATGGGGTCGAACTCGCGGTGGCGGCCGGCGTGGGTGACCGGTTGCAGCACGATCGACGTCACGGCGGGGTGGGTGATGCCGTGGCGGACGATCGCGCCGACTTCGTGTTCGTTGACGCCCTGCTCGATCGCGGCGACGAGTGTGACCTTCAGGCCCGCCTGGGCGCAGTTGTCGAGTGCCTTCTGCTTGACGTCGCGCAGGTCTTTGCCACGGATGGCGCGGTGCGTCGCCTCGTCGAAGCCGTCGAACTGGAGGTAGATGTGCGGCTTGAGCCGCTCAAGCTCGGCGACGAAGCGTTTGTCGCGGGCGATGCGGATCCCGTTGGTGTTGATCATCACGGTGCCGATCGACCGCGCCTGGGCCATCTCGACGAACTCGATGATGTTCGGGTGGATCGTCGGCTCACCACCGGAGAACTGCAGGACCTCGGGCTCGCCCTCGGCGGCGACGAACGTGTCGAGCATCAGGGAGACCTGCTCGCGCGTGAGCTGGAAGCCGTCGGGCTGATGGCCGGAGTCGGCGAAGCAGATCGGGCAATCCAGGTTGCAGTTCGTGTTGACCTCGATCAGCGCGAAGCACGAATGCTGCTTGTGCTCGGGGCACAGCCCGCAGTCCAGCGGGCAGCCGTCCTTGACCGGGGTCTGAAACTGCAGCGGTAGGGTACCGGGCTTGTTGTAGCGCAGCTGGCTCATGTAGAGCTCGGCGTCGTTGTAGATCAGCGCCTCAAACTCTCCGTGCTCGCGGCAGCGCTTGCGCATGATCACCTGGTTCTCGCGCACGTTGACCTCGGCGTCGATCACTGCCTTGCACACGGGACAGACCGACTTCGTCAGCTCGAGGAAGACCTCAGTCCGGTCGATCTTCTGCTGCACGCCTTCGCTCATCTGGGCTCCTGGTCGCTCGTGTGGTCTGCCGGTGCCAGCGAGAAGGTGCGACGGGCTCGGGCCTGCCGCACAGCCGGCGTCCGTCCGGCTCTGCCTGCCCGGGTCATCCATGTTCATACTACACAGGCTAGTATTATGCTGTGCGTTGGAAAGGCCCCCGCAGCAGTTCGTCGCGATGCGCCGCAGCAGCCCGTGCGGCCGCGCCGCATCGCGATGGATTGGAGTGACCTTGCGTCCTCGTACAACTGGCAGGTTCCGTTGGAGCGCGCCGCGCTGCGCTCTGCCGTCGCCCTCGCCAGGCCACGGCGCGAAGATCCGTGGCTTGACATCGCCACCGGGACCGGCGCCCTGCTGCGGCCGCTGTCCGCCCACCCCGAGCGGCCACGTCGGGTGATGGGCGTAGATCTGTCTGCGGCGATGCTCTCCCGCGCACCCACGCTCCCCATGGGATGGGAGGTGCAGCAGGCCGACGCCCGCGCGCTGCCGTTCGCCGACGCGACGTTCAGGGTCGTGTCGGGGGCCTACCTCCTCCACGTCGTCGATGCGGCCGCGCGCCGGCAGATCCTCGACGAATGCGCGCGGGTGCTTGACACCGGCGGTCGGCTGATCGCGATCACGCCGGCGTGGCCAAGAGCGCGGCTGGCACGACAGCTGTACGCGCCGCTGGCAACGATGGCGGGCTCCGGCGACGGGCCCGCTGCCGCGCTGCGTCCGCTCGATCCACGCCCTGACCTGCAGCAGGCCGGCTTCACGATCTCCGCCACGCGATACGTCTCCCGGGGCTATCCGTCGCTGTGCGTCCTCGCCACGCGACAGCCCGGGAGCCTCGTTGATACGCAGCGGCTGGCGGTGAACCGATCATGATGCATTTACTGAACCCCGACGGCCCCCGGAGGATCCCTTGAGCACGATGAGGACGAGCGCCATGCCAAACGAGATCGGCACCGCCGGGAGCCCGCGCATGACCAAGGCGCAGCGCAAGAAGAAGAAGCGCACGGTGCACGATGCGCAAAAGAAGGCCAAGGTCGCCGAGAAGGCGAGCGACCAGCGTCAGGCCCAGGCCCGCCAGAGCAAGGACAAGAGCCAGAAAAAGACCGACAAGAAGGAAAAGAAGCGGAAGTAGTACCCCGTGCACTCAGCCTCACCGATCGAACGCGCACCCTCGCCCGAGGCGGACCGACGGCTGGCGTCGGGACCGGCGCCAGCCTCGGCCCCGTCAGGAGAGCCGGGCGTGGCCGATGGTCCTCGCGTGCTGACCTTCTTGCTCGTCAAGCGCATCGACCCGCGACTACCGAACTCGTGGGGACACTGGTGGATCGAGATCGACGATCAGGAGAGCTACGGATGGTGGCCCACGCCGTGCCCTATGGGCTGGCGCGGAGCGCTGCTGGGCAGCCGCGGCTGCCTGAACGGCATGGGAACCCCGAACGGCGGCAGCGCGACCCGCGACGCCTACCACGGTGATGAGCCCGACCATCAGTTTCACCCCACCCTCATCGTCGCAAAGACCGATGAGCAGGTTCGCGCCGACATCCGCGCCTTCGCGAAGGGGTACGTCGGCGGCTTCCGCTGGCAGTGGTGGTGGTTACGGGAGCCCGGCGAGAACTGCCGCACCTTCCAAGACCACTTATTTCACGTCGTCGGGCTGTTCGAAGAGCCGCAGTACCTCTACAGCCGCGGGGCCGGCTGCCCGTTCATGTTCCCCTTCCGCCGGGCGAAGTGGCGCGTGGTAGACCTCTTCACCGCCGGGGCCGCAGGACTGCGCACCGGTCCTCGCAACGCCTTCCGGCACCTGAGGTCGCGGTACCAAGCCCGGCGATCCGTCCGCGCGGACCTACCAGCCGCGTCTGCAGATCAACCGACCGGTTGACGACCGCGCTCAGGCCCTGTCGTCGACTCGAGCAGGTGAGCGCCGACGCCCGGCAGCGATCGCGACGGGCGCCTTCGTGCGGATCTCTGCGGTCAGCCGGGAGCTCAGCTCACTCGGGGTTTCCTCGGGTTGCAGGCCACCGCCCGCCGGGACGAAGAACTCCACGCGCACACGGGGGCGGCGAGGGGGCAACCTCGGAATATCCACCGTGCCGGTGACCCGGCAGCAGACGATCTGCGCCTCCGGCACCGCTTGCGCGAGCCGACCGAAGCCGCTACGCGGCCGCAGCTGACGGCCGAGTGACCGCGTGCCTTCAGGGAAGATGCCGAGGCATGCGCCGGCACGGAGTTCTTCGATCGCGCGTGCCATCGCGTGCGCGTCGCCAGAACCTCGCGTGATTGGGATCTGGCCCATGCCGTCCAGGATCCTGCCAAGTCCGGGCTTCCACAACGAGTGCTTCGCCAGCGCCTTGACTTGCCGACGTGAAAGGCCCGCGATGCCGACGGCGATCGGGTCCCAATAGCTGTCGCGGTTGACGGCCAGGAGCACCGGGCCGTCGAGCGGCAACAGCTCAAGACCCACAACGTCCAACCGCCCCCACCATCGGACCACGGGCGCGGTTAATCCCATGGCGGCGCGGTACGTGAAGGTGACGTGCTCGACGCGCTTAGCCATGTCCGGGGAATCCTCCAGGAGCGTTTGCGCGTGACGGCACGTCCGTCCGAGTCGCGCCGTCGCGGACGTCTACTATGGGACATAGTCTATGTGATGGTCGCGTCACCCGAAGGGCCGCGCGCCACAACCACCCCCAACGAGTGACCCCGTTCTCCCCTACGCCGGATAGTAGACCGGCCGGCGTCCCAACGAGTGTTTGAGTCATGTTGAGCGTGTGGCGACCTGAAGCATGGTGACGCTGCTGCTGTTCGCCCTGCTCGCCGGGGCCCTCACGGCGGTCACGCCGTGCTGCCTGCCGGTGCTGCCGACGCTGCTGTCGGCGTCGGCGACCGGTGGGCGCCGACGCCCGATTGCGATCGTGCTCGGCCTGGTCAGCACTCACTTTTTGACGATCGTCTTGCTGGCCTCCGTCGTCAAGGGCGTGGGTCTGGCGGACGGGGCGACACGGACGTTTTCGGTCCTCGTGCTCGCTGGGCTCGGCGTGGCCTTCTTCTGGCCGCCGGTGCTGTACCGGATCGAGAGGGTCTTCGCGCCCGTCTCGCGCCTCGGGCCCAAGAACGCCGGCGACGGCGTCATGTCCGGTCTGGCGGTCGGCGGGGCACTCGGATTCGTCTACGCGCCGTGCGCGGGCCCGATCCTTGCCGCAGTGATCTCGGTCAGCGCCACTCAAGGTGCCTCCGGCAAGACGGCGGAGGTGGCGCTCGCCTACTCGATCGGGTCGGGCTTTGCTCTGTTTGCCGTGGCCAAAGGTGGCCGCCGCCTGTTGGCCGGCCGCGCGGCGAGCCTGCAGCGGGCGACCGGCGCGGTGATGCTCGTGACCGCGGTGGCGATGGCGGCCAACCTGGACATCCGCTTTCAGACCGCGCTGGCCAACGACTTCCCGCGGTTCATCTCCAACCCCACCCGCGGGATCGAGAAGACCGACGCCGTGCAGAAGGGCCTGGCCGACGTGCGCGGCAAACCGAAGTTCGTCTCCCCGCCCGCTACCGCCGACGCACGGCCCGCGGCGGCCAGGACCCCGGCGAGGGAGTCCGCGGGCCCGGCGGCCGCGGTCCCGGCCAAGCTCCCCGTGCTCGGCACCGCCCCGGAGCTCACCGGCACCGGCCGGTGGTTCAACTCCGCGCCGCGGACCTTGAAGAGCCTGCGCGGCAAGGTGGTCCTTGTGGACTTCTGGACCTACACGTGCATCAACTGCATCCGCACCTTCCCCGCGCTGCGCTCCCTCGACCAGCGCTACCGCAGCAAGGGCCTGACGATCATCGGCGTGCACACCCCCGAGTTCGGCTTCGAGAAGGACGCGGGCAACGTCAAGGACGCCGTCGCGCAGAACAAGCTGCGCTACCCCGTGGTCCAGGACAACCACTACGGCACCTGGAACGCCTTCGGCAACAAGTCCTGGCCCGGCGACTACCTCATCGACGCCAAAGGCCGCGTGCGCTACGCGCATGCCGGCGAGGGCGACGACGCCCAGACCGAAGCCGCTGTGCGCAGCCTGCTGCGCGAAGCCGGCGCGACCGGGGTCGCCGGCCGCGCCCCAGCGCCAGCGCCGGTCGAGCAAGCCGCAATCGGCGAGTCCACCCCCGAGACCTACCTCGGCCTCAACCGCGCCGCCGGATTCACCCAGCGACCGCACCGCGGCCTGCACACCTACCACGCCGCAAGCCAACTCCAGGCCAGCCAGTTCGCGCTGGACGGACGCTGGAAGATCGGCGGCGAGTCAGCCCTCGCAGTCCGGGGGGCCTCGATCTCAACGCGCATCCAGGCCCGCAAGCTGTTCCTCGTCCTCGCCTCCAAGGGCGACATCCCCCGTAAGGTGCAGGTGCTCGTCGACGGGCAACCGATCACCGACGACATCGCCGGCGAAGACGTCCACGGCGGCGTGGCGACAATCAGGGCACAGCGCCTATACCGGCTCGTCGACTTCGGATCCGTGCAGGACCGCCGCGTGCAGCTGCGCTTCCAGGACGGTATTCGCGGGTTTGCCTTCACCTTCGGGTAGGTGTGGGTAGAGCACCCGGCGCGTTCTCCTAGGCGCGTTAGTAGGTTCATGTTCTCGTAATGGTGGCCCCTGTCCCTCATCTGTCATCGTCGGCTCGGTTGAGCACCGACGATCCCGAGATCCCCGGTCGCCCGCTCGGGCGCCGTGCCTTCATCGGCCTGATGGGCGCCGGCCTGTCGTCACTGGCCTGGGGCGGCAGCGCCCTGCAGGCGGCCTCCAGCGCCTCAAGCGTGCTGCCCGCCGCGGTCCGCGACGCGATCCCCGTGGGTGGGCAATGGCGCATCTACGCCGTGAGCCCGCCGTACCCGCGCTTTGACGCCGCCGCGTGGCACCTGTCGATCGAGGGGCTCGTGGAGCACCCGGTCCGGCTGGACATCGGGCAGCTCCGCGCGCTCGCCACGGTCTCGCAGACCTCTGACTTTCACTGCGTGACGGGCTGGTCGGTCACCGGCGTGAAGTGGGGCGGCGTGCGCTTCGACCAGCTGCTCGCCCTGGCCAAGCCCAAGCCGGAGGCCAAGGCCGTCGCGTTCGTCTCGGCCGAGCAGCCGTACGTGGACACGCTCACCCTCGAGCAGCTCAGCGCCCCGGACGCGATGCTCGCCTACGACATGGACGGCCGCCCGCTGACCCGGGAGCACGGTGCCCCGGTCCGCGTGGTGATGCCGAAGATGTACGGCTACAAGGGCGTGAAGTGGGTCAGCCGCATCGTGCTGACCGACCAGCCGCAGGATGGCTACTGGGAGCAGCGTGGCTACGACCGCGACGCCTGGGTCGGACGCTCGAACGGCGTCTGAACCGGCGCTCGTCGCGCGCTTCGGCGCGACCGAACGAGCGCTGCACTGGGTGCACGCGGCGGCATTCTTCGGCATGCTCGCCACCGGCCTGGTGCTGTACCTGCCGTCGCTGTCGAGCCTCGCGAGTCGCCCGACCGCCAAGGCCGTGCACCTGGCGATCGCCGTCGCCTGGCTCACCACCTTGGTCGCCATCCCCGTCCTCGGCAATCGCCGGCAACTGCGCCGCACGCGCATGGAGATCGAGCGCTTCGTCGACGACGACCTGCGCTGGCTGATGGGCAAGCGCACCCCGCAAGGCCGGTTCAACGCGGGGCAGAAGGTCCACACGATCCTGCAGGCCGCCATCGCCGGCCTCTTCACCGTCTCGGGGACGCTGCTGTGGCTCGGCGAGCGCAACACCACCTTCCGCCTCTCCGGCAGCATCGCCCTGCACGACCTGACGATGTACGTCGCGGTCGCGCTCGTCGTCGGCCACCTGTTCCTCGCCCTCGTGTGGCCGACCACGCGTCCGGCGCTGCGCGGCATCGTCCGCGGCGCGGTCCGCAAAGACTGGGCGACCGTCCATCACGCCGCCTGGGCGCCGGGCCTGGCGCCGTCTGTGGCGCTCTCCGCCCGCCGAGAGATGCTCGGCCTAGCCGTCGGGGTGATCGGCATAGCCGGCGGCTGGTGGGTCGTGCACGGCGTGCTCGACAGCGCCGCTGTCAAGGCGTCGGCTCCGGTGGCGAAAGCTCCTGTGGTGCCGGCGCGCGTGAGCGCGCTGCAGCTGGCCGGGCAGGCCCAGGCCCTCGATCAGGCAGGTCAACTGCCCCAGGCGCTCGCGCTTTACCAGCAGGCCGTGGCGGCGCTGCCCAAGCGGGCGGACCTGCGCGCCGCGCTCGGCTTCGCGCAGGCACGTGCCGGGGATCCGCCCTTGGCCCTGCGCACCCTGTCTGCGGCGGTCAAGCTTGACCCCGGGTACCCCGACGCGCACCTGTACCTCGGGGCGGTCCTCCTGCACGTAGACGGAGCCGCGGGACACGTGGGGGCGGCAGACAAGGTCCGAGGTCGTCGGGAGCTGCGCCGGTTCCTCGTCCTCGCCCCCGACTCACCGAACGCCCCTTCCGCCCGACAGCTGCTGCACGGCCGGTGACCGCGGCGCGCCCGTCGCGCTGCACTTACGTGTTCGCGGGGGTGGACTGGTCAGGGGCGTCGGCGAGCTTGCGTCTGAGTGCTTTGCGCAGCTTGCGCTCAGACGGACGTCCGTAGGAGAACGGCGCCTGGTCAAGGAACAGGCCGGGGGGGAACATGACGCCGCCCTGGGCGGCCAGGCGCTGGCCTTCTGGCGTGCTGATATCGACGATCTGGACGTGCAACGGAAAGTCCGAGCTCAGTCGCTCAAGGAGCGCTTTGGCGTCATCGCAGTAAGCGCAGTGCTGCTGGGTAAGCAGCAGCACCTCGATGTCAGGCACCCGATCGCAGTCCCTTGCGCATGTCGCTGAGCAACCGAGTGACGGGCACGTACATGGTGTAGTTCGGGGCTCCCCCGTAGTCCGCGCGCCACCTGACGCGGCCGTCCGGCCCGATGATGATGAACGAGTGCCCGTCGCGGCTGTCGCCCATCATGCCGAACTGATTGGCGCCGTAGGCTTTGGAGACGGCGAGGTTGCTGTCGCTGAGGATCGGGGTGTTCAGGCCCTCGTCGGCGGCCTTCTGGCGGATCTGTCCCAGTTCGTCGGTGGTGATGCTGATCATGCGGTCGATTCCGAGCGCCCTGACCTTGCTGCCCTGCCGCTCAAGGTCACTGAGCTGATCCCAACACGGCTGACAGGACAAGCCCTCCTGGAAATACAGCAGCACCGTCTTGCCGCGTTCGGCGGCGAGGCTGAACTGGCCGCCCTGCGTGCTGGGCAGGCTGATCGGCGCCGCGGGCTGTCCGGGTCCCGGCTGGCCGACCGCGTAGGGGTACTTCCCGCCCGTTTTCGCCGATGAGCCGCCACCGGAGTTGGAGATCGCAAAAAGTGCCAGCAGCAGCACGACGCCGGCGCCGACCGCCCCGAAGATGCGAGTGCGCAGGCGCCGTGCGCGCTCGGCAGCCTGCGTTTGCGCCTCGCGCTGCAGGCGCTCCTCGCGGCGGCGTTCTTTCTTCTGTTCGGCTTGGTTTTGCATCTTCGCGTTCTCCTTCACGGGACCGGGGTGGGCTCGCGCGTCCCCGGCTGATCCGTTACCGGGGCCCTCTCAGGCGCCCCGGGCGAGGTCGGGGATTCGATGCTGATCGGGGCGACCTGACGCAGCGCCCGGCGTGCGAGCAAGGCGACGAGCGCCAGGATCAGGAGCGCCGCGGTCCAGCTCGGCAGGAACGACAGGGCGTCGGTCAGCTGGTGGCCGTAGTGCTGCAGGCGGGCGGAGAGCGATGCCTGCCAGCCGCGGCCTGAGGGCATCGAATCGCTCAAGAGGCCGATCGCCAGGGTCGCTGCCCCCATGATGGCGAGCAGCAGGCCGCTCGCCAGGGCGGTGGCGGTGATCGTGCGGCGCAGAGGTCCGATATGCCAGGTCAGCGACCGGGGGCGAAACAGTCGGATGGAGCGGCCGTCAAGGCGCTCCCACAGCAGCGAGATGACAAACAGGGGGGCGACCATGCCAAAGACGTAGGCCGAGCCGAGGCCGACCGCCGCACCGAAGGACCCGGCCACCCCCGAGAGGGCGATCACGCCGGCGAGCACCGGTGCGCAGCATGAGCTTGCGACCCCGGAGAACATCCCCAGGGAGAAGACGCTGAGCGGGCCCGTGCGTCCGCTGGCGCGGCGTCCGGGCATCGGCAGGTGCAGCTGCCCACCCAGCAGCGTGTACCCGGCCAGCCCCAATAGCAGCACGCCGGCGGTGGTGTAGATCGGGGTGTGCTGGGAGACGAATAGGCGCTGCATGAAGGCCGCGCCCACGGCGATCGGCAGGATCACCGTGGCGACGCCGGCGGCGAACAGGAACGTCATCGCGACGAGCACCCGGCGGTTGTGGAAGGCGCTGGAGAAGTACGCCGGCAGCATGATCGAGATGCAGCACGGAGCGAAGAGCGAGACCATGCCCGCGATCACCGCCGCGGCGACCGACCCGCCGAAGAAGACGCTGCTGCTGGCGGCCAACACGACGTGGCTACCCATGGGCCGCCTCACCTGCGGGCGCGCCGCGGCGCCCTGCCGTTTCGAGGTCGGCGATCTGTGCGGCGACCTGCTCCTGGCGGGCGTGCAGCCCCGCAAGGTCAGTCGGCCTCTGGCTCTCCGCCCTCGGGGAGCAGCAGGCTGACTGGCGGCCGTGGCGCTGCTGCCACCACATGTGCAGCGGGCACGCCGCGCCGGCCAGAATCGCGACGGCGAGGATGACGCCGCTGCTCACGACGCGCCGCCGGCGACACCGTGCTGCTCACCGGTCGAGCCGCCCTCGAGCCGGGAGATCTCATGGCTGAGGCGTTGCTGCTCCTCGCGGAGAACCTCAAGTGACGCCGGCTGCGAGTCCTTGTCGGGCGCGGCGGGCTGCTTGTTGGCGCGCATCATGAACCACATCATCACGCCCATGCCGACGGGGCAGGCAAGGAGCGCCAGAGGGCTGAGTGTTGCTGCGATGTTTGCGAGGTGCATGGTGTTCTCCTGTCGATCGATGGCCTCAACTACGAGGTGCCGTAGTAGCACGGTAGCGAACCCGCGCGGCGCGCGCGAATGACCCTGGACGTTGATCGGTAGCCGACCTCGCCGCCGGCGCGCACCCGTCCGCTACGGTGCCTCGTAGATGCCGCCCGGATCGAGGATCCGCGACCTTCCGACCGTCGTCGCGGGAGCGCTCGCGTTCGGTGCCTGCGGCACCAGCGTCAGTCGCTCGGACACGGAGCGGTGGCCGGACACGGGCCTCGCCAATCCCCCTGCGGGAACCGTGTTCGAGGTCGCCGCCGACGCGCGTGGTCACCTGCGGTTGACAAGCCCGTCCTGGTCACCACCGCCGGGCGCGTCACGGTGACGATGGAAAACGCCTCATCGGTTTCGCACGGGATTGCGCTCGCCGGCCGCGGCGTACACGCCACCGGCCCCGTCGTCGGCAATGGGCAGAGCTCGCAGGTAACGGCGCTGCTGCCGCCCCGGCAGATACGCCTACTACTGCCCAGTTGCCGGGCATCGGCGCGCCGGCATGCGCGGCGTCCTCCTGGTCAGGTGAGCGGCCGCCCCCGATGGGCCGAAACCCCCGGCTCCCGATCTTCCTACGATGCTCCCTAGTAGGTTTGCTAGTTTGGGATTGGTATCCACGGTGACGGCGTCCGCCGCCACTGAACAAGGGAGTCTGAGATGAGCGTCAAGTTCAGAACGATCGCCGTCAGCGCAACGATCCTGGGGAGCGCTGGCGTGGGATATCTGGGAGGCGTCGTAGGGGGCCCGCAGACGGCGCAGGCACGGTCGACTCAGGCTCTGACGCAGGGCGCGCCGCCCACGATGATGCATGGCGGCGGCCACCACCCCGGCATGTCCCGGATGACCGCCGCGTCCAGCGCCATGCATATCCAAATGCGCCGGATGATGGTGCACGCTCCGGCCATGCAACGTATGCACGCTCGGATGACGCAGGCGGCCCCTTCCATGCAAGAGCACATGGGTCGCTGACGTGCGACCTCGACATTCACGCCTTGAGCGCACGCTCGAATCACCCGCGGAGCCGCCGGCCCCAACTGAAGTGGAGCTGTCGGTGCAGGGTATGCATTGCGCCTCGTGTGCCTCCCGAGTGCACCGCACGCTTGCCCGCCATGACGGGGTCGCTGAGGCTCGCGTGAATCTCGCAACGCACCGCGCCCAGGTGTTCTACGATCCCAGCGCAGTGGGCGTCGAGGACCTGCGCGAAAGCGTCGCCCGGATCGGCTACGAGCTCACGGAGGTGCCAGCGAGCGGTTCAGACGCGAACGCCGAGCAGGAGGATTCCGCCGCGCGCGAAGCTCGGCAATGGCGCACGCTGACACTCGCCGCCTGGCCGGCCGCGTTGACGGTGATGGTGCTGACGTTCGGATTTGCCGGCGACGGCTGGGCGCGCTGGCTGGCGCTCCCGCTGGCCGCGGCCGTCGAGTTCGTCGCCGGGTGGCCGATCCTGAAGAGCGGCCTGGCACGGGCGCGATACCTGAGCGCGAACATGGACACCCTGATCGCGATCGGCACTCTGACGGCGTTCTTCTACTCGGTCTACGAGTTGTTGGCGGGCGGCGATCTGTATTTCGAGACCGCGGCGCTGTTGATCGCGTTCATCCTGCTGGGCCGCTACTTCGAAGCGCAGGCACGCTCGCGGGCCTCAAGCGCGATCCGTTCGCTGCTCGAGCTCGGCGCCAAGGAAGCTCGAGTGCTCGTCGACGGTCAGGAGGGCATGGTGCCGGTTGAGCAACTGGTGGTGGGTGATCTGCTGCGGGTTCGCCCAGGCGAGAAGGTGCCCGTGGATGGAGTGGTCATCGACGGTGCCTCGGCGGTCGACGAGTCGATGCTCACCGGCGAGTCCGTCCCGGTGGAGAAGCACGCAGGTGACCAGGTCGCGGGTGCGACCCTGAACGTCGACGGGGCCCTGACCGTGCGGGCGAGCGCAGTTGGCCGCGATACGGCGTTGGCGCAGATCGTTCGTCTGGTCGAGGAGGCCCAGGCGAGCAAGGCACCGGTGCAGCGCCTGGTCGACCAGGTTTCGGCGGTCTTCGTGCCGGTCGTGCTTGCACTAGCCGTCCTGACGTTTATGGGCTGGTGGCTGATCGGCGGCGACCCCGGTGCGGGCCTGCTGGCGGCGGTGGCGGTGCTCATCATCGCCTGCCCGTGCGCCTTGGGTCTGGCGACGCCGACGGCTCTGATGGTGGGTGCCGGGCGCGGAGCGGCGATGGGCGTCCTGATCAAAGGCGGCGAAGTGCTGCAGCGCGCTCGGCGCCTGGACACGGTGATCTTTGACAAGACCGGGACGCTTACCCGCGGCGAGATGCGCTTTGTCGATGCGACCGCCGCTGCGGACCAGGACACCGAAACCGTGCTCGCCCGCGCAGCGGCGGTCGAGACCGACTCTGAGCATCCGATCGCGCGCGCGATCGTGCGCGGCGCGACCGAGATGCGCCTTCCCCTTCCCACCGCCGTCTCATTTCACTCGCTCGCCGGCCACGGCGCGGGGGCAGTGATCGACGACAGCTCGGTCTGGGTCGGACGGCGCAAGTTGATGGCCGACACCAGGCAGCATCTTCCCGAGGACCTCGAACAGGCAGCGGCCCGCTGGGAACAGCTGGGCCGGACCGCGGTCTTCGTCGGCTGGGATCATCAGGTCATGGGTGTGCTGGCGGTGACCGACACGGTCAAGCCCAACGCCCGAGCCGTCGTCGATCAGCTGCACCTGATGAAGGTGCAGGTGGTCATGATCACCGGAGACAACACCCGCACCGCGAGCGCCATCGCCGCCGAGCTCGGGATCGACCGGGTGCTCGCGGAGGTCCTCCCCGAAGACAAGGTCGACGAGGTACGCCGCCTGCAGGACGAGGGCCGCGTCGTGGCGATGGTCGGTGATGGCATCAACGATGCGCCGGCGCTGGTTCAGGCCGACCTGGGTATCGCGATCGGCACCGGAACCGACGTGGCGATCGAGTCCTCTGACCTGACGCTGATCTCCGGTGACCTGCAGGGAGTCGTCACCGCAATCGGCCTGTCGCGCCAAACGCTGCGAATCATCTACCAGAACCTCGGCTGGGCCTTCGGCTACAACCTCACGCTCATACCGCTCGCGGCAGCCGGGCTGCTGCATCCGGTCATCGCTGCGGCCGCGATGGCGACCTCGTCGGTGAGCGTCGTCTCCAACTCGCTGCGCCTGCGACGCTTCGGACGGCAACCCGCGCGCGCCGGAACAAGCGGTCACGACCCGCGTGTGGATGCCAACAACGGCAGTCGTGAACCTGCCCCAACCACTCCGGTACTCAGATGATCTTCCCAATTGCCGATGAGTTGGATGTCGCACGCCGCCGCGCCGCGCGGTGCACCGCTTCCGTGGGCGACCGCGCCTGCTTGCTGGTCCATCGACTCCCAAATCCCGGGCGCGGACAGGGCGAGGTGGTGTTCGCGTGAGTGCTAGCATCGGCCCCTCGATCTTGATGTCTGCCTCCGCTTCCAGCCCTCCTCCCGCACTGCACCAGTTAGAGGCCGAAGTGATGGCCGAGGTGTGGCGCGAGGATCGCGAACTGACCGTTCGCGAGGTCATGGACGGCATCAACGCGCGTGCCCCGCAGCAGCGTGCCTACACGACGTTCATGACCATCATGCGTCGTCTCGCGACCAAAGGGCTGCTCGAACGCCGCCGCGAGGGCAAGGCCGACTTTTACGTAGCCGTCTGGTCAGAGGCCGGCTATCGGGCCGCCCGCGTGCAAGCAGACACCTCAGCGATGATCGAGCAATACGGTGACGCGGCCCTCGTCGCGTTCGCCTCGGCGGTTGAGGGTGTAGATCCGGCCCGGCGGCGGCTACTGCGCAAGCTCGCGCGAGATGCGTAGCGCACGCAGCCTGTTCTGGGTGCAGCTCGGCCTCGGCGCGCTGGCCGCCGCAGCCGCTGCGCTGGCCGCGACCACGGTTCTGCGATCGGTCAATCCGGGCGCCTCCTCGTGGTCTGACCTACAGCGGATGTGCATCACCATGCTCGGCGGAGCCTCGCCCGTCGCGCGCGTGATCATCCTGGCGCTGGCCGGCATCGGCCTTGCGGTCCCCGTGCGCGGAGCAAGCTCGATCTTTCGGCAGCTCACCGCAACGCGCAGGTTTCTGCGGTCGCTGACCGTGACCGACGTGCAGGCCGGGAGCCCATCGGTGGTCACCGTCGCCGACGATCGCCCGCTGGCGTTCTGCGCCGGCGTGCTGCGCCCGCGGATCTACCTCTCCACCGGCACCAGACGGCTGCTTCCCCGGCCCGAGCTTGACGCGGTGATCGCGCACGAAAGCCACCACGCTCAACGACGTGATCCGTTGCGGATGCTGATCGTCGACGCGGTGCGTCACGCGATGTTCTTCCTGCCGGTCCTGGGCCAGTGCCGCACGCGCTACGGCAGCCTGACCGAGCTTGCCGCCGACGAGCGCGCGATCGCCACGGTCGGCGTGCGGCCGTTGGCCGGTGCGCTTGCGATGTTCGACGCTCACGGCGGCCCGCTCACCGCAGTCAGCGCGGAGCGCGTCGATCACCTCCTCGGAGAGCGACACGCCTGGCAGATCAGTCCGCTCGCGCTGATCGGCGGCCTGTGGAGCATCGCGGGGATCGTCGCTCTCGCCATCACCACGCTGAGCTTCGTCTCCACCCAGAGCATCACCATGGTCAGCCTCGCGTCGACCGCATGCGGCGTGACGATCATCGCTCTGCCCGTCACTGCCGCCGGGCTCGCATTCGGCCTCATCGGCCCGCGCTACCCCCGGTAGCGAGCCGGCGCCACTCACTCGCCGAGCCCGTGAGCCCTCGCGTCGTTGTGTCCAGCCGGCTAGCGCGGACGCGTTATCTGCTCGGGTTTGCGGCGGCCGTCTTCGCCCTGAACTTTGCATGGGAGATGGCCCAGATGCCGCTCTACGCGACAGCGATGTCGATCCGGCGCTGCCTGCAGGCGGCGGGCGGGGACCTCGCGCTGACGCTGCTCGCGTTCGCAGCAGCACGCGTTCTCGTCCGCCGACGTGCACTGCGCTGGACCTCCTTCGCGCTTTTGCTGATGCTCGCCGCGATACTCGTGGAACGTCAGGCGCTCTCCGGCGGCCGCTGGTCCTACGCGGCGAGCATGCCAACGCTTGCGGGGATGGGCATCGTGCCGCTCGTGCAACTGCCGTTGATCGCTGCGCCGGTGGTGCTCGTCGCCACGCGGGCCTCGCGCACACCGCGGGCCGCAACGCCTGGCTGAACGGACCCCCCGCGAGTCCGTCAGCACGGCGAGCTCGCGTGCGGGAACGGCGCACATCGTGAGACGAGAGGGAGCCTCAGCGCGCTGGGCGCCGATCGCCGCCCTGGCGTGCGGTTTGGGGGCGTCCGGAGATGGCGGCGGCGATCCCGTCGCGGAGCTGTGCCTTGGTGATGACGCCGATGACGTGACCGACGACCTGGCCGCGAGCGCTGATGAAGTAGCTCTCCGGTATACCCGTGGCGCCGTAGCGGCGCATGGTGGTGTTGGAGGGGTCGCGGATGTTGAGGTAGTCCACGCCGAAGTGATTCATGAAGTCCTGTGCATCCTGGCCGAAGTCCTGCATGTTCAGACCGACGAAGAGCACGCCCTGCGGTCGTGCCCGGTGCCATTCGCGCACGAGCAGCGGTGCCTCCTCGCGACAGGGCACACACCATGAGGCCCAGATGTTGAAGACATACGGTGTGCCCCGAAGCTCCTGGGGCGAGACCCAGCCGTCGGCCAGCGCCGGCGCCACGCCCGGTTGCAGCCGAGGTCCAAGCGTCCCGCGGCGAAGCACCTTCAGGTGGTAGCCGGGGGCGTCGGCGCTCTGGTTATGGGCCAGTCGCTCGTCGATGCGCGTGTTCGGACTCTTGGCCAGGACTCCGTAGGCCAGCAGCCCGACGAGCGCCAGCGCGACGCCGACGCTGACGGCGGGGACGACGAAGCGCACCCGCCGCTTGGGAGTACCGATCTCGACGTTGTCAGGGTCCATTAGCGCTCACAGATGATGGCGGGTCGATGCTCACCGGTTGATTTGCGTGGGAGAACTGTTGCGTGGAGAAGTGGGAGTAGGTGACCAGGCGGTCGTGGAGCACGCGGTGGGTGCGCAGATCGATGTGCAGTTGCCACCAGGCCGGGGTGCCGGGATCCATCAGGGCGACCACCGCGACCGGCCGACCGTCCTCCCGTTGCTCGCGCAAGAGGTAGGTGTACTGCGCGAAGGTGCTCCAGGTAAACCAGGTGTGGGTGCGGAACGGCAGCCCGCCGCCGAACTGCGTTCGTCGGTAGCCGAAGTCGGGCTCGCGGATCCACTGCGTGCCGCCGATGACCACGCTGTGAACTCCGAGGTCCGTTTGGAAGGTCATCCGATTGGGTGCCCCCAACACATACGTTGTGGTTGCCTGCAGTCCTGGGACGCTGGTGACCTTCTCGACCTCTCGGACCGAGCGCAGTTCTCGCATCGTTCCTTGGGCCTGCAGCATCAGCAGTCGGGCTCGCCGATTTGCTCCGCTCTGCCACTGGGCCGGCAGACGGGCGACGTAGCGGTGACCGCGGTCGCGCAGCGCGACCGTCACCAGCCGGCTGCCGGTGGCCAGGCGGAAACGCTGACAGCCGTCGCCGCACGAGTTCTGGGTAGCCCCGACAATGGTGAACGGCCCTCTTCTTGGGCGCTTGGAAAGCGCGTAGACACGCACGGTGCCGGCCAAGCCGGTGCCCTCTTTGCGAATCCAGGCGGCGACGACGTTCGAGCCGGCCTGCTCGGCAACGGCGAGCTCGTCGTGGGCAGGTGTCGGGAGTGGGCATGGCGCGCAGGCGGGGCCGGTTGCCGCCTGCGCTTCGTCGACCGATGAGAGTTGGCGGGGAGGCAGCGGGAAGGCCACCAAGACCGCGACGGCGGCGACGACGCCGACCCCAAGTAGGGGCTCGACGCCGAGCAGGCGCCAGTGACGGCGCTCAAGCCGGTCCGGCGTGCTTCGATTTGGGTCAAGCAGCCGCGGTCGTAGGCGCCGGGCGTGGATGTAGCTCGCTGTCGCGATGAACGCGACCAGGTCGGACTTGATCAGCAGCACGCGGCCGTAGTCGCTTTGCCATAGCGCCGCGATGCTGCCCAGCTCGATCACCGCGCTCACGACCCCGGTCAGCACCACGACGACGAACGCCGGGAGCGCCACACGCCCGAAGACGGGCAGGACGTGCCGCGCGACCGCGAGGCGCTGGGTGCGCCCGGCGGCGCGCAGGGATGGCCCCCAGGCCAACACCAGCACGGTGATGCCTCCCAGCCACAGCGAGGTCGAGCTGAGGTGCAGCCAGTCGTTGATCACGGCCAGTGTGCGGGGGGAGCTGGCGTTGGCGTGCCCCGACATCGCGAGAGCCAGCAGCGCGGCGAGCGCAGGGATTGCCGCCAGCCGCGTGCGCGTGGCGAGCATCACGAGTGCGACCGCCAGGAACCCGACCACGTAGAGGCGCGTGAGCCCGGCGCTGGCGTGCAGCAAGAAGTCGCTCAAGCCCTGCGGGGAGAATCCGTCGGCGGCATCTGCGGCATCCGCGGCGGCGCTCAGCGCTGCCGCTCCGATGGCGGCAAAGCCGAAGTTCAACGCAACGCTGCGATGCCGGCCTGCGACCCGCTGCAGGTCAAGCCCCTCCGATGTGTCCGCGAGCGCTGGGGGTGTCAGCCAGCTTGGAAGCCCACGCCGGTGCAGCAGCGCCTCGAGCAGCACGGCGCCGCAGAACACCAGCAGGGCTGCGTAGAGGATGACCCTGGCGAGCACACGCAGCCACCCGTTGCGAGCGAAAGGGCTCTGCTGCACGTCGTGCTCACCGCCAACGGCCGCCGCCCGCACTCCGAAGGAGAACGTGCCCTCCAAGGCGTGCCCGTCCTCGGTGGAGACCGTGTGCCACTGCACGCGATAGGCACCCCTCATCAGAGCCTGGGCAGGAAGGGTCACCGTCAGGCGTTTCCCGGAGACGGAGTTCCGGACCGCGAGCTGCTTGCCGCTGCTGACGGCGACGATGCTGGCCTTGCTCAGGCGATCGTTGAGCGGTTCGGTGAACACGAGTCGCACGCTGGCCGGAGAGCTCCCAAGTCGCGCGCCCGGCTCGGGTGTTGCGCCGAGAAACGCCGAATGGGCGCCTGCCGAACCGGCGCTACACAGCACCACGACGAGCGCCACGAAGACGATGAAAGAGCCGCGGCGCATCAACTAACAAGTGTAGTAGCGTTGCGGCCCGGCCGCGTCGCCGGCGTTGGCCAGACCGTTGTCAGCGGACCAGAAACGAGACTTGAGCAGATGAGCAGTCGTCAGGAAGAGAAGGCCGCGCGCCGCGCCGAGCGCGAGGCCCAGGAAGCCGCCGCCGCCAAGGCCGCCGCGCGCGCCAAGCGGACCCAGATGGCGCTGGGATCCGTCCTCGTCCTGGCGATCATCGGCGGTTCGGCTGCTGCGCTGCTGAGCAGCGGCGGCAGCGGAAAGGGCACGGGCACGGTCCAGTCCACCACAGCGAAGGTCGCGGTCCCCCCCGTCAAGGAAACCGACCTGGCCAAGGCGGCAAGCGGCGCCGGGTGCACGGTGAGCAATCCTCCGATCCAGGGCAGCACCCATGTCACCGGCACCGTGAACTACAAGACCAACCCGCCCTCCTCGGGTGACCACAACCAGGTTCCGGCTCAAGACGGCATCTACGCCCCAGGCAACGAGCCCGCGAAAGAGAACTACGTCCACGCGCTCGAGCACGGACGCATCGAAGTCGAATACCGCCCCGGCACGCCCGTGCGAACCATCAGCCAGATCGAGACGGTCGCCAGCGAGCCGCTGAACGGCTCCGATGCCTACCACGTCCTGGTCTTCCAGAACAACACGCAGATGCCATTCCAGGTCGCGGCCGTGGGCTGGGGTCACATCCTGGGCTGTAGGACCATGAGCCCCAAGGTCTTTGACGCCCTCCGCGCGTTCCGTAAGCAGTACACCGACAAGGGCCCCGAACTCATCCCGTAGCCAGGCACAGGCTCCGGCGACATCGCCCATTCAGCCCGTGCCTCGCCTGCTGACCGGCACATCGCGCGTCGGCTCTGGTGCAGCGTCACGCTTGCACCAGGTCACCCGTCCCGGCGGCAGTGTCGACTACGCCGAGGAACGGGTAGCTGACGTTCCCGGCATGAACTTCGCATCGGAATCCTTCGGACACCGCGTTATGCGTCGACGCCGGATGACAGCGCGCGGCCTGGACCGGTCCGGCGAGTTCGTGACGGCGGACGCGCTGGCGCATATCCCGAGGACCGCGGATCAGCGCGCGCGCCGGCGTCACGTCCCCCTCTAGCGTCCCGGCGTGCGGTGTCTGCTGTTGCGCAACGACGACCTGCTTCGGTGTCCGCGCGGCCGCTGATCGTGCCGCTGCCCCCGGGAGCACCTTCACCGGTACGACTGACGGCCGTCGCGGCGACTACGGCAACCGCACCGAACACCAGCAGCGTCCCCAGCCATCGAAGCCACAGCGGTGACCAACTGCGCGGCGGCGCACTGCTCTCGCGCAGACGATCTCGGCCGTCACGCTCGGGCTCGGGCTTGGCAGGGTTTGATGGGCCAGCGTCACACATCCAGAGAGCGGGTCAGCGTGACCTGACGGGTGGGACCACGTGCACCGGGATGCCGAAGGCGTAGTAGCGCTGATTCATGAAGTGCCCCGGTGCGATCATGCGCATCATCAGCACGTGACGGGACTGCAGATCGACCCGGAGACGAAACCAGAACGGGGCTCCGATCGTCCCGGTTCGGGCGAGATCTGCGAGCGCGAGATCTGCGACGGGCCGCCCGTGAACGTGGCGCACATCAAGCAGGCGCACGCCCGCGCGATGCGTCCACCAGGCCATCAGCTCACGCGTGTCTTCGGTGGGGATCGACTGCACCTGCCAGGAGCCGTCGGGCTGACGCACCCACACCCGGCTGCCGATCACCACCGTTTGGCTGGGACCGGCGTTTCTGGCCGTGATGGCGTAGTCGTGACGAGTGGCGATCCGGTAGCGGCTGATCGCCGCCGGCCCGCCCAGCCCTCCGGACAAGCGCTCGGCGATGCGAAACGCCCGCAGCTCGTCGATGCGCGCTATGGCATCGTTGAGTATCCGTCGGGCCACATCAGCGCCGCCGGGCCGGAACTGAACCGGGATCACCGCGGTGTGTGCGCTGCGGCCCCGTCGCGCGGTGACGCGTAGCGACGCGGGCGTGCCAGCGAGGCGAAACCGCACGCACCCCAGACCGCAGGTGCGCACCGCTGCGCCGGCCACCTGGATGTGGGCGCGGACGGGCTGGATGCTGAAGTTCATCAGCCGTACCGTGCCCGTCAGTGCGCCACGCGACGGTGTGACCCAGGCCGCAGCGATCCATGGGCCCGCCTGTTCGGCGGATGCGAGTTCGCCCGGCCGCGGCGCGCGAAGTCCGGCGGTGGCAGGTGGCTGTCGAGGTGGCCCTGCGCCGGACCGCCCGCCGGCCTCGGCGCGTTCCAAGAGCTGACGCGGGGGCAGCGGAAACACAGCCAGGAGCGCCGCTGCCCCGAGCACGAGCGCGGCAAAGGCCGGCTGACTGCCGATCAGACGCCAATGGTGCCGCTCGGCTGCGGAGTCGCCCACCGCGGCAGCCATGATACGGCGGCGTAGTCGGAACGCATGGGTGTAACTGGCGGCGACGATCACGCCGAAGAGCGCGATCTTCACCAGCAGCACCCGTCCGTACGCCGAGGTCCAGAGCTCACTCACGCGCCCAAGCTCGATGAGCGCGTTCGTCCCCCCGGCTACCGCTAGGACAGCGACAGCTGGCAGGGCCACTCGACCGAAGCGATCAAGCACCTCGCGCATCACGCGGCGTCGCTCACCCGGCGACACGTCGCGGATTCCTGGCACCCACATCGCCGCGATCTGGGCGATGCCGCCGACCCACGCAATCGCGGCAACCAGATGCACCCAGTCACTGCCGAGCGCGAGCGCGTGCGGCGAGGCGGAGTTCGCATGACCGCCCACAGCAACGGCGTAGAGTCCCGCCAACAACGCCACCGCCGCGACTCGCAGCGCCCGACCAGCCAGCAGCGCCGCGATCAGCACGGCGAGAACTGCGGCCACCCGAGCCTCACCGGAGGTCGTTGAGAACAGGTACGCACGGATTCCCCTCCAGGTCAGCGAGCCAGCTGCGTCCTGGGTCTCGGCCAACGCGACGCCGGCCCCCGCCGCTACGGCCACCCACCCCACGACGCGAGTGCGGCCCCATGCTCGGCGGACTCCCGCCGTCCCGGAAGGATCGTTGGATGCCGGGGAGGACTCACCGAGCAGCCATCGCGCGGGACCGTACCGCGAGCGGAACGCACATCCGAGCAACACGCCTGCGCCGAAATAGAACAGCGCGGCGTACCAGACGGTACGGAGCGCCACGCGCAGCCAACCGCTACGCGCCAACGGGCTCTGCTCCAGCCGCTGCGCGCCGTGCACCGCACGCGTACGGACGCCGAACCCGAACGAGCCTTCCAGCGCATGGCCATCGAGGATCGAGACGGTATGCCACTTCACCAGGTAGGCGCCAGTGGCAAGCCGCTGCACGGGGAGCACGATGAGCCGCCTACCACCCTGGACGCGTACATGGACCGGCACCGACCGGTTGGTGCGAGCGTCGATGATCCGCGCGCTCGTCAACTGGCGATTCAACGACTCTGTGAAGACGAGGCGAACTTGAGTGGGAGCGACAGGCAGCCGAGCCCCGGGCTCCGGGCTGGCATCCTGGAACGCGGCGTGAGCAGCCGCCGAACCAGCCGCCGCCGCGAGCGCCACAACGACCGCACACAGAACGACCAGGACGCGGGCGCTATGGGCCCGGGCGGCGGTACTCACGCCGCACCGGAACTCGACGGCGCTCACGCCCGGCCAAGGTCTCTCACTACGCGTGCGGCGTAGCGGCCGCGGGCGCGGCGGCGGACACCGTCCGGGGCCGGCCACATCGCGACGAGGCCCCCGCCGAAGGTGATGAACGTGCCGATCCAGATCCACATCACCATCGGCGAGACGATCAGCCGGAAGGTCGCCGCCGGCGGATGTGTGACGTAGCGCCGAATGATCTCAGCGAAGATCGCGCGTCGAACTTGGCCGTAGTGGGCGGGATTGACGGACACTGCCCGCTGCACCGCAGCGTTGAGCGTCTTGTCCGACTGCTTGATGTACGGTCGCAGCGGGGTGAGATCGGGTTGGATCGCCATCCAGATGTCGCGCCGCAGGCCCGCCTTCAGTCCCACCTCGCTGGTGGCTTCGCCATCAAACGCGCTCGAGATCGGAACGAACGGTGCGTTCACCGGGTAGAAGCCGCGGTTCGGACGCAACGTCGCGACGTACCTGCCGCCCTTCGTGACCCGCATGACCGCGCCGAACTCCAAACGCTCCAGCCGGCCTGCTGAGGTGACAATGCGCCCGGTGGCACGCTGATAGTGAATCTCGTAGCCGCCGTTGCTCGCCGTCTGGCCGGGGACGAGCTGGACGTCTTTGGCGTGCTGGAAGGCCGAGGAGGCCGCGACGCCGACGAGCACCGTCGCGAACCCGACGTGCGCGATGTAGCCGCCGTAGCGCCGCCGGTTGCGGCCGATCATCGCGAAGAACGCGCCGGGGACCGAGCCGCCGGACATCGCGCGGCGTGCCCGCACGCCGCGGGCGAACTCCTGGCCGACGGTGATGAAGACGAACGCGGCGCAGAAGAACATCGCCAGCGCTTTGGGACGCGACGCGGCGTCGGCGACGAGCGCGAGCAGCACGACGACGGCGACCGACCCGACCGCGGGCGCGAGGAAGTTCCGGCGGGCGTTGACGGCGGTCGCGCGGCGCCAGGCGATGACCGGGCCGATGCCGCTGAGGAGGACGAGCGCAAGCGCGAGCGGCACCGTGTAGCGGTCGAACCACGGCGGGCCGACGGCCGACTTCGTCCCGGTGACGGCCTCGCTGATGAGCGGGAAGAACGTCCCCCAGAAGGTGACGAACGCCAGCCCCACAAGCACAAGGTTGTTGGCGATGAACACCGACTCGCGCGAGAGCAGCGAGTCCAGCCGGTTCTCCGAACGCAGCGACTCCCGCCGGGACACGACGAGGCCGATCGACCCACAAATGAGCACGCCGATGAAGATCACGAACGGCGTCCCAAGCGTTGACGCGCCGAACGCGTGGATCGAGTCCAGGATGCCCGAGCGCACGAGGAACGTCCCCATGATCGCGAGCGTGCCAGTCGCGAGGATCAGGGAGGCGTTCCAGATCTTCAGCATCCCCCGACGCTCCTGGATCATCAGGGAGTGCAGGAACGCGGTGCCCGTCAGCCACGGCAGCAGGGAGGCGTTTTCCACCGGGTCCCAGGCCCAGTAACCGCCCCAGCCGAGCTCGGAGTAGGACCAGCGCGCGCCGAGGACGATGCCGATGCCGAGGAAGAACCACGCGGCGAGGGCGAAGCGGCGGGTCGCCGTGATCCACTCGGCGTCCACCCGGCGGACGAGCAGCGCGGCGACCGCGAACGCGAACGGCACTGTGAAGAGCGTGTACCCCGAGTAGAGCATCGGGGGATGGATCATCATGACGGGGTGTCGCAGCAACGGGCTCAGCCCCGAGCCCTCGGTGGGCGCGACCGCCAACGTCTGAAACGGCGAGGCGGCGAAGACCAGAAGCCCCGCGAAGAACGCGCCGAAGATGCAAAGCACCGCAGTTGCGTATGGCGTCACGTCGCGCATGCGGTTGCGCGTGAGGTAGAGCACGAGGCTGGACCACAGCGACAGCAGCCACAGCCACAGCAGCAGCGACCCCTCCTGCGAGGACCACGCCGCGGCGGCCTTGTAACCCGTCGGCGTCGTCGTCGACGAATGCGAGGCGACGACGGCGAACGTGAAGTCCGAACGCAGAAACGCAAGCTCGAGGACCAAGAAGGCGAAAGTCGCCAGACCGGCCAGCGCATAGACGGAGCGGCGGGCCGAGGCCGCCCAGTTGCGATCCTGGCAACGCCCCGCGTACACCGCCGCCCCGACACCGTAGACCGCCACCGCGAAGGCCAGGATCAAGCAGGCACGACCTACGGTGGCGCTATCCACGAAGCGCCCAGTCTGACTGCGCGATACGCGGGGAAACGTGCGAGAGGGTGGGTTGCATCAGCGTCCGGATAGGAGGGGCCAGCGACCGGCCCGGCTATACTACGCAGTCTAGTAGACACTGTACGGTGACAGCATGTTCGCCTGCTGCACCACTTAGTCCTCGCTGCCCCGGGACAGATCCCGACCCTCAAGGCCTCCGTCAAACCCAGCCTGGCTCACCACGTCACACGGCAGCCATGCTCGCGCTTCGGAAACCCAGCCTTGGCCTTGGGTGTGTATCGGTGTTGCGGCCCGCGACCGCGGATCGCATCGAGGTCCAGGACCTTTACGCGGCTGTGGGGCGTCGCGTGGTCGGCGGGTGCCGATGTCTGCATGCGCCGATGCAGGGCGGCCGCAACCGGGCGATCGCCGACCGGCGGGCGAAGCCTTCCGCGAAAGCCCGTGGGCGCGGCGCCAGGTTACCGTCGGCGATCGGCGCATTGTGATCCGGTCCTCTTGGTGGCCGCGAAGCTTCGGGGAGAACGTCACCGTCGGACGAGAGGCAGTCATGGACGAGCTGGATGAGCTGCAGGTCACCGCGTACAGGGGTCGAGGGCTGCTCGCGCGCCTGGCGGGGCGCTGGCGCCGACCGCCGGTGAGCGCGGAGGCCGGGACGAGCCGCCGGTCGTTCCTGCGCAGCACGGGCGGGTACGCGACGGGTGTGGCGGCGATCGTCGGGGTTCCTGCAGCCGTGCTGCTGGAGACTGACGCGCAGGCCGCTGCCGCGGCGAAGAGCGTGGCGAACCCGACCACGCCGGTGCCCAGCGGGCCGGTGATGGCGTACGTCCATGACGCGAGGAAGGGGACCGTCGTGATCATGTCCGGCACCAGCGAGCGCACCGTGCAGGACCACGCGCTGGTCCAGAAGCTGCTGCACGCACCCAAGAAGCCCAGGCGCAAGCGCGCACTCACGACGAACAAGAACGGCGGCTGACTAAGTGTCCTCCCATCGCGAAGCGCCTGAGATCAGCCAGGACCCGGTCGCCGACAACACCGACACCTACGCGTTCGTCAGCCCCGACCGCCCGGACACGGTGACGATCTTGACCAACTACATCCCGGTCGAGGCCGCCGCGGGCGGCCCGAACTTCTACGAGTTCGGCAATGACGTGCGCTACGAGGTGCACATCAGCAACGCGGGCAAGGCGCAGGCGGACATCACGTACACCTTCGCGTTCTCCACGGAGGTGCTGGACAAGACGACGTTCCTCTACAACACGGGCGCGATCACGTCGCTGACGGACCCGAAGTTCAACCGCCGCCAGAGCTACTCGGTGACCAAGACGGTCGGGCCGAAGGGCAGGCCGCAGGTCCTGGCCAGCGGTCTGGCGTGCCCGCCGTGCAACATCGGGCCGCACTCGACCCCGAACTACACGGCGCTGGCCAAGTCCGCGGTCCATGATCTGCCCGATGGTGTGAAGGTCTTCGCCGGCCAGCGCAACGACGGGTTCTTCGTCGACCTCGGAGCGGTGTTCGACCTCGCCGACCTGCGGCCCTTCCAGACGCTGCACGTCGCGCCGATGGCCCCGTCGATCGGGGTGGACACGTTCAAGAACGCGATCAACGTCCACACGATCGCCTTGCAGATCCCCATCCGCAGCCTCACCCGCGACGGCTCGGTGCCCAACGACCCAGGCGCCCCCGCGGCGGCGATCGGGATCTGGGGCGCGGCGTCGCGCCGCAAGATGCGCGTACGTGGCGATACCACCGGGCAGCACACCGAGTCCGGGCCCTGGGTCCAGGTCTCGCGCCTCGGGAACCCGCTGTTCAACGAGCTGCTCGTGACGATGACCCACAAGGACGGCTGGAACGGCAGCCCGCCCAGCGGTGACGCCGAGTACGCCTCCGGCGTGGAGAAGCCCGAGCTCTCCCGGAGGATCCCGGACCTGTACCCCCGTCAGTTCGAAAATCTCCGCAAGCTCAACGCCACCACCCGCAGCGACCTGGTCGCCCTGATCCTCACCGGTGTCAAGCCGGGCATCGTCCCGGGCCTTGCCAACTACACCGGCCCGACCCTGGCCGACATGCTGCGCCTGAACGTCGCGGTCCCGCCGACGGCCAACCGGAAGGTCCTCGGGGTCCTGGACGGCGACCCGGCCGGCTACCCCAACGGCCGACGCGTCCAGGACGACATCGTCACCATTTTCGTGCGCGCGCTCACCGGTGCGTTCCGGCCCTACTTCGACAAGACGTACAAGCCCGACCTCGCGGTGGGCGTCGTCACGCAGGGGGTGCAGACCCCGCCGACCGGGGACACTGGCGGGCCGAACGAGCGGTTCCTCAGCCACTTCCCCTACCTCGGCGACCCCTACGACGGCTTCACCACCCCCGCCCCCGTTGCCGTCAACGCCGCCCCCTCACTCTCGGTCCCCGGGGTCTCACCATGAGCACCGAGCCCGTCGCCCGCCCTCACCCCGAGCCCGTCGTCCTGAACATCGGCGGAAACCTCGGCGCCCTCGTCGTCTACTGGGACGCCACCCAGCTCGACACCCCCATCGAGATCAGCCCCGCCGGCCACGACGATGACCGCCAACACCAACACGTCCTCGAGCGCCCCCTCCACGGGCAGACGTTCTACGCCGCCGTCTTCGACCAGATCCACGAAGGCCCACACACCCTCTGGGTCCGCGGCCAGCCCCGAGCCCGAAACGTGACGATCGTCGCAGGCCAGGTCACCGAACTGCACTGGGAAGGCACCGACACCGGGTCACCGTGAACGACACTGGGTCGCGCCCTCCAGCGACCGACCACGAGCACGAGCTATTCCCATCTGCGCCACCTCCACGGGAAGGCCCACCGAACGCGGCCACGACCGCGGGCGAGAACAGGGTGGAAACACCGCGCATCGACCCGGCGGCCTGCGGCGCGTTCTACTTCTTGACCGGGCGCTCGCCAGGTGAGGCGCAGCAGGGTGCCCGCGCTACCCGGTGCCGGCGAGGATCGCGGAGCGGGCTGTAGACCGGGCGCGTCGTCGGCCAGGAGTGTCGGGATCGTCACGAGCGTGTAATGGCGCGCGCGAAGGCGGCGGATGATGCGCGGGAACGCGGCGATGGTCTGGGTTCGGTCGCCTCCGCCATCGTGCATCAGCACGATGGCGCCGGGTCGGGCGCCGCTGATGGCGCCGAGGCTGAGCCCATGACCTGGCCAACGTCCCGCGCGCCCACCTGGCGTGGACCCCGTCGGCGTTGTCACTTAGTTAGTTAGAACGGGTTTCATAATGAGCGGAGTCGTCGCCAGCACATGATCGAGCAGGCTCCGAGCCTTCATCCAGATGCCCCGTCCTCGATGGGCTCGAGGCGGCGCGCCAGTGCTCGACGGCAACGGGGAGGACCGAGGGTCGTGATGCTCACGACGTTCGACGAGACCCGCACGTCTACGACGCCCTCCGTGCCGGTGCGAGCGGCTTCTTCCTCCAAGACGCGCCTCGCAGCCAGCTCATCCACGCGATCCGGACCGTCGCAGCGGGCGACGAGCTGCTCGCCCCAGCCAATCACGCGGCGCCTCATCCACGGCTTCGTCAGTGCCCCGTCGGCGGGTGGCGAACTGCCCCCGGGCTCCGCGACCTGTCCGCCCGTGAGCTCGAGATCCTCCGCCTCATGGCCTGCGGAATGAGCAACGGTGGGATCGCGGCCGACCTCGTCCTCAGCGGCTCGACCGTCGCGACGCACGTGCTCCAAGGGCTCCGCGTTCGCGACCGCGTGCCGGCTGTTATCGTCACCCACGAGGCCGCGCTCATGCAGCGCGGTGCGCCCGGGTCATCGGCCGCGGCGGCGTAGCTATTTGCCCCGGACAAAGTCCGTGCTGCGGAAGTGAAACGGCCGCGCATCGCGCGGCCGTTTCTGCGAGTTGGATTGCCGGGTGGCAATCCGTCGGGGAGTGTTTCAGGCGCTCTGGACGGTTCGGGCGGCGAGGGTGTCCAAGTTGTAGGCCAGGATCCCCCAGCCAACCCAGGTTCGTGCGCCGTCGTGTCCTCTGGGGCGCGATCGGCGTAGTCCGTAGGAGCGTTTGAGATGGCTGATGCGGCCTTCGGCACCGACGCCGTAGCCGGCCAATCGCTTTCGCAACACGCGACCACCTCCAGAATCGCCCAACTTGCAGGCAAATTCTGGCCGCCACCCCGGACAGACCCCCGACTATTTCCGGGGCAAATAGCTACGCCGCCGAGGCTGATGACCTGGGCGGCTGCGCGCATTCGGGAACACGACGCGCTTCTGCGGGCGCACCGGCGTCGAGGGCGGCGCGCACGCGCAGCCTCGCCTCGTGCAGCCGGCTCTTGAATGCCCGCTCCCCGACCCCTGCGGCGGCGGCGGCCTCTCGGGTCGAGAGGCCTTCGACGTCACGCAGCACGAGGGCGGTCCGGTACGCCAAGGGCAACTCGCGGATCGCGTGCTGCAGCGCGTCGTGAAGCTCGCGGTGCTCGGCCCGTGGGCCGGGCTCGTCACGGCGGCTGGCGGGGAACGCATCGGCGCGGTCGTCGACGCAGACGTCGTCGGCACGGCGGGTTCGCTGCCCGAGCATGCGGTTGGTCTCGTTGACGGCGATGCGGTGCAGCCAGGTCGCAACGTCGGCGCGGCGCTCGAAGCGACCGATCGCGCGCCACGCGCGCAGCAGCGTCTCCTGCAGGATGTCCTCCGCATCGGCCCGGTCGCCGGCGAGGTGGAGGATCATCGCGAACAGTCGGTCTCCGTGAGCGCGGGCGAGCGCTTCGAAGGCAGCGGTATCACCGGCCTGGGCCCCGGCGAGGAGCCGGTCGCGCGCTTCGTCGGACAACGCGAGCGAGGCTGCGGTCATCCGCTCAGGCCCGGGGGCGGCGGCGCGTTCAAGATCCGATCTCGCAAATGGATGTAGATGTCCTCGCGCACTCCCGGTGCCGGCGCGTCGTGCAGCCTCGTCAGGGCGCGGACCAGGGCCTCGAGGGACTGCAGGCCGCGCCGGCACTGCGGGCAGCGCGCGAGGTGACCGTCGAAGCGCCGGCGCTGGCGCCGCGAAAGGTCGCCCTCGGTGGCGTGGGAGAGGTGCAGCTGGGACCAGGCGTGGTCGTCTTGGCGTCGCGGGCGCTTCATGTCGTCCCGCATGCTGAGCCTTCGGCGAGCCTTCCGCGTGAACGGCTCCTTACGCCGGGGTGGCGGCGCGCGTGAACGCCTCGGCAAGGAAGTCGTAACCAATCCTCGCGGGGGTGTCGCGGTCTAACTCCGTGCAACCCACATCAACGCATGGAGGACGTCATGAACGTGTCTTTGAAGAAGCCGCTGGCCCTAGCCGGCATCGCCGCGCTGACCCTCGCTGGTTCCGGTGCCGCGGGTGCCCTGGCCGACTCTGGGTCAGGCAGCAGCGGGCAGGGCAATGTCACGATCCAGAACAAGGGGCTGGACCTCGCCAACGAGACGGTGAAGCTGCCGTTGCAGCGCGGGACCTCCAACGGGCAGACGGTCTGGTACGTCGTCACCGACGACTCAGACGCCAACGACGCCAAGGCACGCGGCGTCGACGTCTCGCCCAAGCTGCGCAACGCGCTGGGTACCAAGGCGGTCCAGAACGCTCGCCTGGTCGGCGGCCAGATCGACTTCCCGGGCACGGTGGACTTCAGCCCCGACCGGGTGATCACGCCGGGACCGGATGGCTTCCCGCCCGCCCAGGCGGTGCCCGGCGCGGTCGGTGATGCCAACTACAGCCCGCTGGTGACGACCGGCAACGGCATCGTCCTCAACGCCACCCAGGTCGCCAACACCTCGGGTCTGCACGACTCCGTCGTCGCCATCGACTATCAGGCGAGGACGGTCACGCTGAAGACCTTCTTCGGGTTCTGGAACGGCCACCGCACCGTCTACCTCCATCAGGACGCATCCTCGACGGTCGTCGCGGCGGCCGAGGGCTCGACCTACGCGCCGAACCTCGATGCGGCACCGGGGCTCGGCTCCAACGACGAGAACACCTCCGCGCGCTCGGCGATCATCCCGATCGTCAACGGTCAGCGCGGGGTCACCAACCCGCAGCGGCAGGGCCTGAACTCAGCCCTGTTCGGAGAGGGCGACCCGCTGAACATCAACGAGGAGGTCCCGGGCAGCAGCAACCGCTACAGCCCCGTGTGGGACGTCACCCCCGTCATCTGGAACCAGTCGGCGATCGACGCGGGCCTCCGCGTGCGGCTGACGAGCGCCGGCGAGGTCCGAAACGCCTACGCCAAGGGCCTGATCCACGGTGCCGACGGGCCCCCGAACGCGAGCCTCGACGGGTTCCCGAGCGGCGGGTTCATCTCCAACTGCCCGATCGTCACGACGCTGTAGACGTCCGGCCGGTGCGCCCGGCCCGAGCGGCCGGGCGCGCCCGCCGGCGGCACCCACCACGACACCCTCACCCCGCGACCCCGGAGTCCCCATGAAGCTGCCCGTCCGTTCACTCACCCTGATCACCACCGCTCTCGGCGCCCTGCTGACCCTACCCGCCGTCGCGCCGGCGATCGCCCCGACGGCCACCTATCTCCTTCCCAGCGCCAGCGCGTTCGACGGTCAGGCGGGCCTCCCGCCGGCGACCGCCAAGACGGTGACGCTACCACTGGTGCCGGGGCTGACGCCCAGCGGGAAGGTCACGTGGTACGTGGTCACCGAGTCCTCCGACGCGGCCGACGCGCGCCGGCGCGGCGTCAACTACGCGCCCAAGCTCGCGCGTGCGCTGGGGACCAGCGCGGTGCAGACCGTCCGCGTGCGCAACCCCGAGGCCGAGCTGCCCAAACAGGTCATCCAGTTCGCGGGCACCGTCGACTTCAGCCCCGCTCAGCAGGTCGTGCCCGGGGCGGCGCCGGACTTCTTCCCGCCGTCGCGGTTCGCTCCCGGCTCGGTCGCCGACGCGAGTTACAGCCCGCTGATCACCACCGGCGACGGGATCGTCCTCGACGCTCCCCAGGTGGCCAACGCCTCCGGGCTGCACGACACGGTGGTCAGCGCGGACTTCGCCCATCGGCGGGTCACCGTCGGGTTGTTCGAGGGGTTCTACGAGGACCACCCCGTCCTCTACACACGCTTCTCGGGCTCTGACCCGCTGCTCGCCGCGATCGAGTCCACCACCTTCACCCCGAATCTGAACGCCGCCCCCGGCCTCGCCTCCGACGACCCTGTCTCATCCTCGCGCGAGGCGATCGTCCCGATCGTCAATGGGCCGACCGGAGCCGCGAACCCGCAACGTCAGGGACTCAACTCGGCCCTCGCCGGCGAGGGCGCGCCGCTCAACGTCATCCAGGAGGAGCCGGCCGACCCGGCCGACCCTTCCAGCCTGCGCTACAGCCCCGTCTGGGACGTCACCCCCGGCACCTGGACCGCCGCCGCCCTGAACGCCGGGCAGCGGGCACGGCTGACGAGCATCCAGCCCACGAGCACGCAGGCCGCCCCGTCGATCATCGAGCAGGCGCAGAGCGGGGCGCTTGTCAGCCCGCCGTTCGCCACCGGCCCGTTCAACCCGTCGGTCGGCCTGAACGCCGCGGGCCTCGTCTCGCTGTGCCCCGTCGTCGCGGTGCTGCCGATCAGCGGGTGACGCCTGCCGCTGCCGGCCCACGGGCGCGTGAACCCGCGGCACGAACACATCGCTCCCGGCCTGGCCGAGCGCGCGACGACGCTTGCGCACGTCATCACGAACGTCGTCTCCGCGACTTCGAGACCGTCCTCATCGACGAGCCGCTATGAGCTATCCCGAGTTCACGGAGACTCTCAGATGGCTTGCTCCACTCAAGCGTCTGGCGCGGTCGATCGTTGAGTTCGTGCGCGACGCAGTGCAGGGCGGCCTGGTCGTGCAGGGCGAGGTCGCTGTTGCGCGGGAAGTACTGGCGCAGAGCCCGTTGGTGTTCTCGTTGGACCCGCGTTGCCACGGGGCATGCGGATCGCAGAAGTAGACGGGCAGCCCGGTCGCGACAGTGAAGCTCGAGTGAGCGGCGAGCTCCTTGCCACGGTCCCACGTCAGCGAGCGCCCCAGGTGCTCGGGCAGCGCGTGGATCTGGCGGACGATCGCGGCGCAGACCGCGGCGGTCGTCTTGTCGGTTCCGACCCGCCCCAAGAGGACGTAGCGGGTCTGGCGCTCGACGAGGGTGACGATCGCCGACTGGCCGCGCGCGCCGATGATCAGATCTCCCTCCCAGTGGCCCGGCACCGCGCGATCCTCGACCTCGGCGGGCCGTTCGGAGATCGGGACCATGTCCTTGATCTGCCCTGACATGTTCTTGCGGCCATGCGGGCGCCGGCGGGTACGGCCGGTCCTCAGCGAGGCCGTCAACTCCTTACGCAGCGCGCCGCGGGACTGCACGAACAGCGACTGGTAGATCGTCTCGTGCGACACGCGCATGCTCAGATCGTCGGGGAACTCGACCTTCAGTCTCGCGGAGATCTGCTGCGGCGACCACCGCAGCCCCAGCATCGCCTCGACCTCGTCACGAAGCCGTGTGCCGTGCCAAAACGTGTTCGGGCCCTCGAACGCTGATGAGCGGTGGTTGCGGCAGCATGGTCGTCGTGGCCGTCCGTTTGCTCTACCTGGCGATCACGAGGGTGTTCGCGTGGCTCGCCCTGCGGTGCCGGTCCGGCGGTGCGAAGGAGGCGGAGATCTTGGTGTTGCGGCACGAGGTCGCGGTGCTGCGCCGTCAGGTCTCCCGCCCGCAGCTTCAGTGGTCAGACCGGGCGTTGCTCGCGGCCCTGCCCCGGGTGCTGCCACGGGAGCTACGGACGTCTCGGCTGATGACACCGGCGACCCTGCTCGCCTGGCACCGACGGCTCATCGCGCGTCATTGGCACTACCCGAACGCCACCGGGCGGCCACCGACTCGGGACGAGATCCGTGAGCTCGTGCTCCGGCTCGCACGCGAGAACCCGCGCTGGGGATACCGGCGCATCCAGGGCGAGCTCGGCCGGCTCGGGCACCGGGTCGGTGAGGGCACGGTCCGGCGGATCATGGCCGCGGCGGACCTCGGTCCAGCCCCGCGGCGATCGACCGTGAGTTGGCGTGCGTTCTTGGCCGCTCAGGCTCCGGGCTCACTGGCGTGCGACTTCCTGCACGTCGACACGGTGCTGTTGCGGCGGATCTACGTGTTCTTCGTGATCGAAGTCGGCACCCGCCGGGTCCACATCCTCGGCGTCACCGCGAATCCGACGGGACCGTGGGTGGTGCAGCAAGCCCGGAACCTGCTCATGGACCTCGACGAACGCGCCGGCCAGCTCACCGTGTTGATCCGCGATCGAGACTGCAAGTTCACCACAGCATTCGATGCCGTGTTCGCGTCAATCGGGATCCGCGTGATCAAGACGCCGGTCCGGGCGCCGATGGCGAACGCGTACGCCGAGCGATTCGTCGGCACCCTTCGCCGGGAGTGCCTCGACCACCTGCTGATCCGAGACGAGCGGCACCTCCGCGGTGTTCTCGCCGCCTACCAAACGCATTACAACGCCCACCGCGCTCACCAGGCCCGCGGGCAGCTGCCGCCCGATCACGACGGCGGCGAGGTCATCGACCTGACCGCGCGCATCCAGCAACGCCGCGTCCTCGGCGGCCTGATCAACGAGTACCGCAGGGCCGCATGACCTTTTGGCACGGCACAGCCACCCGAACCCGTGTGGCCGATCCGCCTCCCGCAAGGCCACCGGCACCCTAGAACGACCATCGAGGCATGTCCAACCACATGGACATCCGTCGTAACGGAAACGCGCCCCGATAGTCCCTTGCCCGAGGGCACGGCATCGGCCTTCGAGGTGTCCGGCGCGTACGCCGCACGTGAGCCATGAACGTCGCCTTGGCGAGAATGTTGACGCACACCGCTCGCGACCGCCGTCGACCGAGGACAGCAACCCCCCGACTTGCGGGGTTCTTTGAGAGCCGACGAGCGGATTCGAACCGCTGACCCGTTCATTACAGGACTATCGCTCGCCCGCAGACGCGCGTCCTGAGGTGGTGGGGCAACAACCTGTTGCCCCACCTTTCGCCCGTCGCGCGACCGCCGTTTTCCCGCGTGTTGCCCCCTACGTTGCCCCACCACCGCCAACGCGCCAAACCCAGCGAACCCGTAGAACACGAAAGGCCCGCAAACACGGACCTTCCGACCAGCGCGCCCGAGAGGATTCGAACCTCTGACCTTCGGTTCCGTAGACCGACGCTCTATCCAGCTGAGCTACGGGCGCGTGGATCCGGCAGCGTAGAGGACGAGGGCGGTCGGGTGTCGTGAGCCTCCCGCCCGGCGGCGGTCAGCTCACCTCGCCGGCCCGGACCTTCGCGGCCATCTCGTCGGACTCGGCGCGGTAGACGCTGCCGTCGGAGAGCTCGAGGACGGGCAGCAGCTTCTGGCCGCTGAGGGCGAAGACATCGGGGCGCTTGCCCTTGCCGAAGCCGTGCTTGACGACCTCGTACTCGATCCCCTGCTCCTTGAGCGCGCGCTCGACCTTCCAGCAGGCGTCGAGATCGGTGTGGAGGAACGTGTACGAGCAGCGGTGGAGCTTGACCTTTGACATGACGGGGACCCTACCCGCCGGGGCTCTACCCTCCCCGCCATGTCCGTCGCCGCCGCCGTCCTGTTGCTCCTGCTCGGCCTGACCGCCGCGCTCGGGCTCGTCAACGCGCTCTGGCCGCGGACGACGTGGTGGCTCATCGCGCCGAGCTGGGGCGCCGCGTTCGTCACGACCGAGCTCGCGCTGCACCTCGTCGTGCTCAGCGCGGTGGCCGCGGGGCTTCTCGCCGCGCTGGGCGGGACGACGCACGCCGCGGGGCTCACCGGCCTCGGCCTGCTCGTGCTCACCGACCTCGCGGCCGTCCCGCTCATCCTCAGCGCGCGGCGCACGCGCCTGTCGACCGGCTCCTGGTTCCAGGACGGCGACCTCGAGATCACCGACGATGCGTCCGTCCCGCGGTACCCGCGCAGCCACATCGCCTTCCCGTGGCGGATGTTCCGCCACCCGGGCGTGCGCGTCGTGCGTGGGGTCGAGTTCGCGGTCGTCGACGGCCGGCCGCTGAAGGCCGACTTCTACCTGCCGGTCACCGCGCCGGCGGGCCCCCGCCCCGCGGTCGTGCAGGTGCACGGCGGCGCCTGGGTCCTCGGCTCCCGCCAGGAGCAGGGCATCCCGCTGCTGAACCATCTTGCCGCCTGCGGCTTCGTCGGCATGAACATCGACTACCGCCTCAGCCCGTGGGCCCAGTGGCCCGACCACGTCGTGGACGTCAAGCGCGCGATCGCCTACCTGCGCGCCCACGCCGCCGAGTACGACGTGGACCCGGAGTTCATCGCGATCACCGGCGGGTCGGCCGGGGGCCACCTCGCCGCCCTCGCCGCGCTGACGTCCGACGACCGGTCGCTGCAGCCGGGCTTCGAGTCGGCGGACACGTCGGTCGCCGCCGCCGTCCCGTTCTACGGGGTCTACGACTTCCTCGACGAGGCCGGGGTCCACGTCCCCGCGCTGCACGACATCGTGCTCGCGCCGCTCGTCTTCCGGGTCCGCCGGCAGCACGCGCCCGAGCGCTACCGCGCCGCCTCCCCGCGCCACCGGGTGCACGCGGGCGCGCCGCCGTTCCTCGTCCTCCACGGCTCGCGCGACTCGCTCATCCCGGTCGCGGACGCCCACCACTTCGTCGAGGCGCTGCGCGGGGTGTCGAAGCAGCCCGTCCTCTTCGGGGAGATGGCCGGCGGCCAGCACGCCTTCGACGTCATCCCGAGCTGGCGGACCGTCCCCGTCATCGAGGCGATCGAGCGGTTCCTCACGACGACGTACGAGCAGCGCCGCCGCCCGGCGGCGCCGTCCCTCCGCGACGAGCTCGCGGGGGCGCTGACGGACTGACGGCGGGCGGGCGGCCCACCTGACGGCGGCGTGCGGTCTCGCCGGGGATATCCCCCCACGAGACCGCACGCTGCGGTCGGCGTCACCAGGCGAAGCGCCCGCGGACTGCGCGCCCGACCTGGGCGACGAGCAGCTTCGGCAGCCGGGTGCGGGAGCCGGCGAAGGCGTCGCGCATCGCCGCGCGCGCGTCCTCCCCGTGGAGCGCGTCGCCGTGGCCGAGGAGCAGGTGCTCGACGCGGCCGGCGTACGGCTTCAGGACCGTCGGCGGCAGCAGGCGCCGCGCCGGATGCACCCCGACCGTCTCGCCCGGAGCGGCGAAGTCGGGCGCGCCGACGAGCGCCTCGGGGACGACGAGTGTCGCCGTCGCCTCGTCCCACAGCGCGTCCTCCTTCCATACCGGCAGGTGCCAGAGCGGGACGACGGTGAACGGCCCGGCCACCGCGCCCGGGAGCGGGGCGCGCAGCAGCGGGACGCCGAAGCGCCGGGCGACGGCCTCGCAGTCGCGCGGGTGGCGGTCGAGGAGCTGGAAGACGCCCGCCACGGGCTCGCCGAGCTCGGCGACCGCCGCGTCGAGCCCCTCGCCGTCCGGCGGGTCGATGAGCCACACGCCGCCCCCGGCGAGGACCGCGTGGCCCGCGCGCTGCATCCATGGCGGCAAGGGGTGGGTCCAGCTCCGGGTCGTGGCGGACGGGGCGGCGAAGCGCAGCGGGGCCATGGTTCGGACCCTACCCACGGGTGAAGAAGATCTTCACCGCGCGGCTCGGCGGGGGAGATACTGTGCACCGCGATGTCCGACGAGCCCTCCTTCGACCTCGACGCCGCTGGGCTCCGGGCCGACGGCGCGGCGCTCTCGACCGACGTCGAGGTGCTCGCGCGCAAGCTCGAGGACGCCCTCCCCGCGCTGACGACCGTCGACCGCCGCGCCAAGCGGCTCTTCTCGAAGGACAAGGTCGTGACCGCCGTCGAGGTCCGCGTCGCGACGACCCGCTACGCGCTGACCGTCGACGGGCATCGCGTCGACGCGACGCGCGAGCAGGAGGTCCGCGGCGTCGTCATCAAGCGCGAGCCGCTCGATCTCTCCGCCTGGTGCGACGCGCTCACCGGCGAGCTCGCCGAGCAGGCGCAGACGAGCGCCGCCGCCCGCGACGCCCTCGACCGGCTCCTCCGGTAAGCGCGTGGGCTTCCTCGACAAGCTCCGCGGTTCGGGCTCGCCCGAGGAGGAGGCGGCCGAGGCGGCCCGCGAGGCGGCGTCCGCGGCCGCCGAGGCCCGCCGCGAGCAGGACCTGCAGCGGCTCGCCGCCGGAGGCATCCCGACCGCGGCCGAGGCACGCCTAGCCGAGCTCGCCGCCGGGAGGACGGGCTTCACCTCCAACCTCTCCGTCGCCGACTTCGCCCTCACGCAGCTGGACGGCGTGCGGCCGATCGCGCAGGTCATGGGCAGCTCGGTCTACAAGGTCGGCTGGCGCAACTACCCGTGGAACTCCGGCTGGGGCCGCGGCTCGATCACGGAGATGACGACGCTGAGCCAGGCGTGGAACGAGGCGCGCGGGCTCGCGCTCGGGCGGCTCGCCGAGGAGGCGCGCGTCTCCGGCTGCCACGCCGTCGTCGACGTGACGTTCAGCTCGCGGCAGCACGACTTCCTCAGCGACGAGATCGAGATCGTCGTCGTCGGGACGGCGGTCCATCTGCCCGAGGGCGGGCGCGAGGGGCCGCCGGTCCTCACCGACCTGTCGATGCCGGACTTCACGCTCCTGCGCCGCGCGGGCTACGTGCCCGTCGGCGTCGTCACCGCGACCGCGGTCTTCTACGTTGCCGCGTCCGCCGCGACGCGCCGCCTCACGACCGGCTGGCAGCGGACGAAGCCGAACGTCGAGATCACCGACTTCACCCAGGGCGTGTACACCGCGCGGGAGACGGCGCTCGGCCGCGCGACCGCCCAGGCGCAGGCGCTCGGCGCGCACGGCCTGGTCGGCGTGCAGGTCGACGACAAGGTCGAGATCCGCGAGTACGAACGCAACGACACGAAGTACGAGGACCTGATCGTGACCTTCCACGTGATCGGGACCGGCATCTACCAGCACGCAGCGCACCGCCCGCTGCAGCCCGAGCTCTACGTCCGCCAGAACCCCCGGAGACCGCGATGACCCAGCCGTACGACCCCACCTCGCTCGAGGGCGTCCCCGCCGCCGGCCGCGCCCGCCTGGAGCAGAACAAGCGCGGCCTCTTCACGAGCGACCTGTCGGTGAGCGAGTTCCTCCTCATCAAGGAGGCGGGCTTCGACCCGCTCGGGCTCGTCGTCGGCTCGTCGATCTTCCACATCGGCTTCCAGCAGTCCTCGTGGAAGAAGAGCGAGGAGATGACCGTGCTCAGCGAGGCGATGTACGCCGCGCGCGAGCTCGCGATGACCCGCATGGAGGAGGAGGCCGACCAGCTCGGCGCGGACGGGATCGTCGGCGTGCGGCTGGAGGTCGGCCGCTACGACTGGGGCGAGCACATGGCCGAGTTCATCGCGATCGGCACCGCGATCAAGCACCGCGACGGCGAGCTGCACCGCGCGCCGAACGGGCGCCCGTTCACGAGCGACCTGTCCGGACAGGACTTCTGGACGCTCCTGCGCTCCGGGCACCGCCCGGTCGGCATGGTCATGGGCTCCTGCGTCTACCACGTCGCCCACCGCGGCATGTTCCAGGCGATGCGCCAGTCGGGGCAGAACGTCGAGCTGCCGAACTTCACCCAGGCGCTCTACGACGCGCGCGAGCTCGCGATGGAGCGGATGCAGGCCGAGGCCGAGGCGGTCCAGGCCGAGGGCATCGTCGGGGTCGACCTGAAGGAGGGCAACCACGGCTGGGGCTCGCACGTCATCGAGTTCTTCGCGGTCGGCACGGCGATCGTCCCGTACGGCGAGGAGCACACGATCACGCCACCGGTCCCGGTGCTCGACCTGAGCTGATCGGGGCGCCGTCGGGGGCGGCGTGCGGCCACGTGGGGGATATTCCCCCATGAGACCGCACGCCGCGAAGGGAAAGGCGGGCGCGTAGGGTGTCCCGGGATGGACTGGGACGCCCTCCTCGCCGCCGACCGCCGCCACGTGTGGCACCCCTACGGCCCGATGCCGGGAACGGTCGACGCGCTGCCGGTGGTGAGCGCGGAGGGCGTGCGGCTGCGGCTCGCGGGCGGCCGCGAGCTCATCGACGGCATGTCCTCCTGGTGGTGCGCGGTGCACGGCTACCGGCACCCTGCGATCGACGCCGCCATCCGCGACCAGCTCGGCCGGATGGCCCACGTCATGTTCGGCGGCCTGACCCACGAGGGCGCGATCGTTCTCGCGCAGCGGCTCGTCAACATGACTCCCGAGGGCCTCGAGCACGTCTTCTTCGCGGACTCCGGGTCGATCGCCGTCGAGGTCGCGATCAAGATGGCGCTGCAGGCGGCGCGCGCCGACGGGTCGACGTCGAGGACGAAGCTCCTCACCGTCCGCGGCGGCTACCACGGCGACACCTTCGGGGCGATGGCGGTCTGCGACCCGGTCGGCGGGATGCACTCGCTGTTCACCGGGATCCTCGCCGAGCACGTCTTCGCGCCGCGGCCCCCCGACGGCTTCGACGCGCCGCTCAACCCGGCCTGGGCGGCCGCCGTCGATGACCTCGCCGCGCAGCACGCCCACGAGCTCGCCGCCGTCATCGTCGAGCCGGTCGTGCAGGGCGCGGGCGGGATGCGGATGCACTCCCCCGCGTGCGTCGCCCACCTGCGCGACGTCTGCGACCGCCACGGCCTGCTGCTCGTCCTCGACGAGATCGCGACGGGCTTCGGCCGCACCGGCGCGCTCTTCGCCGCCGGCCACGCGGGCGTCACGCCGGACATCCTCTGCGTCGGCAAGGCGCTCACCGGCGGGGCGCTGACGCTCGCGGCGACGCTCTGCACGCCGGAGGTCGCCGCGCGCCTCGCCACCCCGGCGGCCGGCGGCGCGCTCATGCACGGCCCGACGTACATGGCCAACCCGCTCGCCTGCGCGGCGGCGCTCGCGTCCACGCAGCTGCTGCTCGACGGCGGCTGGCGCTCCGACGTCCCGCGCATCGAGGCGGGGCTGCGCGCCGGCCTCGCGCCCGCGGCGGACCTCCCGAACGTCGCGGACGTCCGCGTCCTCGGGGCGGTCGGCGTCGTCCAGCTCGACGGCCCGGTCGACATGGCCCGCGTCACGGCGGCGGCGGTCGAGCGCGGCGTCTGGCTGCGCCCGTTCCGCGACCTCGTCTACGCGATGCCGCCGTACGTCACGGGTGACGCGGACCTCGCCCGCGTGTGCGACGCCATCGTCGCGGCTGCGGCCGCGATGGCCGAGGCGCCGGCGCCCGGCTGACCGGCCGCCCGCGGCGACTGCCGTATCGTCCCGCCGCAGTGAGCCCGACCGACACGCCGCCCGTCACCCGCGCCGACTACCCGCACGTCAGCCCCCTCCCCACCCGGTGGAAGGACAACGACGTCTACGGCCATGTGAACAACGTCGAGTACTACGCGTTCTTCGACACCGTCATCAACGCCTACCTCATCCGCGAGGGCGGCCTGGACATCCACGCGGGGGACGTCATCGGGCTCTGCGCCGAGTCGCACTGCGCCTACAAGGCGGCGCTCGCCTTCCCCGACGTCGTCGACGCCTGCCTGCGCGTCGGGCGCCTCGGCCGCTCGTCGGTGACGTACGAGCTCGCGCTCTTCCGGTCCGGCGACGAGAGCGCCGCCGCGACCGGCTGGTTCGTCCACGTCTTCGTCGACCGCGAGACCCGCCGCCCCGTCGCCGAGCTGCCCCCGCGCCTGCGCGCCGCCCTGTCCGCCCTGGAGGTCACCCCCGCATGAGCCCGACGCCCACCCACGAGACGATCTACACCCTCGAGGCCACGCCGGTGAAGTACGGGCCGGGGGCCGCCGGGGACGCGGGCTGGGAGCTCAGGCGCCTCGGCGTCACCCGCGCGCTGCTCGTCACCGACCCGGGCGTCGCGGCGGCCGGGCACGCGGACCGGGTCGCCGAGGCGATCCGCGCGGAGGGAATCGACGTCGTCGTCTACGCCGAGTCGCGCGTGGAGCCGGACCTGCGGTCGATGGAGCACGCGGTCGCCTTCGCGCAGGACGCCCGCCCCGACGGCTTCGTCTCCGTCGGCGGCGGCTCGGCGATGGACACCGCGAAGGTCATGGACCTCATCGTCAGCCACCCGGCCGACATCATGGCGTACATCAACCCGCCGATCGGCGAGGGCCGCAAGCCGCCGTCGCCGCTCCTCCCCCACCTCGCGATCCCGACGACGAGCGGCACCGGCAGCGAGGCGACGACGGTCGCGATCCTCGACCTCCCGGACCTCAAGGTGAAGTCGGGCATCTCGCACCGCTACCTGCGCGCGACGCAGGCGATCGTCGACCCCGAGCTCACGCGGACGCTCGGCGCCGACGTCGTCGCGAGCTGCGGCCTGGACGTCGTCTGCCACGCGGCGGAGTCCTTCCTCTCCAAGCCGTTCGACACCCGGCCCTACCCGGAGACGCCGGACGCGCGACCGCCGTACCAGGGCTCCAACCCGATCGCCGACCTCTGGTCCGCCCACGCGCTGCGCACCGGCGGGACGTACCTCCGTCGCGCCGTCGCCGGTCCGGACGACGTCGAGGCGCGCGGCGCAATGATGCTCGCGGCGACCACCGCGGGCATCGGCTTCGGCTCGGCCGGCGTCCACATTCCGCACGCGTGCGCCTACCCGATCGCCGGCCTCAAGCACGTCTACCGGCCGCCGGGCTACCCCGCCGACCACCCCTTCGTGCCCCACGGCCACAGCGTCATCGTCACCGCGCCCGCGGCCTTCCGGTTCACCTACGAGGCGATGCCCGAGCGCCACCACCACGTCGCCGAGCTGCTCAACGGCGCCCCGATCGAGCATCCGGGGCCGGACTCCCTGCCCGACGTCATCGTCGCGCTGATGAAGGACATCGCCGCGGCCCGGGGCATCGAGGAGCTCGGCTACACCGAGGACGACATCCCCGCGCTCGTCGACGGCGCCCTGAAGCAGCAGCGGCTGCTCGTCATCGCGCCGCGCGAGCCGGATTCAGACGACCTCGCGGCGATCTACCGCGCGTCGCTGCGCAACTGGTAGCGGAGCGCCGCAGGTCCGCGCACCGGCGCGTTGTGAGGCGCAGCCGAGCAACCGCCAAGGTGATCCGAGCCGCCAGGCGAGGATCACCCGTCGTCCTGCGAGAACGCCCAGCGCGTCTCCTCGATGGAGAGCCGGGAGGACAGGCAGGCGAGGAGCTTCATGCGGGCGGCCTGGGGGCTGAGGAAGCCGACGGGGATGATCCCGGTGTCGCGGAGGTCCTGCTCGGAGCCGGCGTAGCCGTAGGTGCCCTGCAGGACGACGCCGCGCTCGGGGCGGCAGTAGGCGAGGATCGGCATGCGCTCGGCGGCGTCGGCCCAGAGCGCGAGCAGCTCGGGCGCGAGGTGGCCGGCTCCGAGCGTCCCGATGACGACGCCGTCGGGCTCGGCGGCGAGGGCGGCACGGGCGAGCGAGCCGTCGTCGCCCGAGACCGACGGGACGATGAGCACGCGCTTGCTGAGGTCGGTCGGGTCGAGGGGCGGGTTGCGCGGCAGGCGCGACCAGATCGTCGCGTGGCCCTCGGTGACGCGGCCGAGCGGGCCGGTCTGCGGCGAGCTGAAGGCGACGAGCGACGTCGTGTCGGTCTTGCGGGCGCAGCGGGCGTGGTGGATCTCGCCGCCGAAGACGACGAGGACGCCCATGCCGGCCGCGTTCTCGCTCGCGGCAACGGAGACGGCGTCCATGAGGTTCGCGGGGCCGTCGGCGCCGGCGGCGGTCGCGGGACGGATCGCGCCGGTGAAGACGATCGGGGCCTCGGCGTCGTGGATGACGTCGCAGAGCATCGCGGTCTCCTCGAGCACGTCGGTGCCGTGGGTGACGACGACGCCGATGCCGCGGCGGGCGGCGTCGCGCGCGGCCCGGCAGATGTTGAGCTGGTCGTCGAGCGTCAGGTGCGCGCTCGGGACGTTGATGATCGTCTCGGCGGTCAGCCCGGCGCGGCCGGCGAGCGACGGCACCGCCGCGACGAGGCCGGCGGCGTCGAGCGCGGGCGTCGCCCCCTCGTGGCCCGTCATCGCGATGGTGCCGCCGGCGGCGAGGATGCGCACGCGGCGGGCGTCGGGCAGAGCGGGGCTGGACATCTGCCCTGACCTTAGCCCTCGCCTCGGGCGGGCGCGACGCCCGCGCGCGACTCAGGCCGGCTCGAGCGAGCCGTCGCGGACCGCGGCGAGCAGCCCGTCGCACGCGGCCGTGACGAGGTCGAGCACGTCGTCGAAGCCACGCGGCCCGCCGTAGTACGGATCAGGGACGTCGAGGTCGCCGCGCGCGACCGCGGCCGGGTCGAACTCCCGCAGCCGCCGCACGCGCGCCCGCGCGGGGTCGTCCGGGGCCAGGCGGGCGAGCAGCTCGCGGACGTTCGCCCCGTCGGCGCAGAGGAGCAGGTCGAAGTCGGCGAAGTCCGCGTCGCGGACCTGCCGGGCGGCGCCGCTCAGGGTGACGCCGCGCCGGGCCGCGGCCGCGGCGGACCGCTCGTCGGGCGGACGACCCACGTGCCACGCGCCGGTCCCGGCGCTGTCGACCTCGACCTCCCCCGCGAGCCCGACCCCCTCGAGGCGCTGCCGCATGACGGCCTCCGCGGTCGGCGAGCGGCAGATGTTGCCCATGCAGACGAAGAGCAGGCGGGTCACGGCGCCGATCGTAGTGGCCCGCGGACGGCCCCGGGGGCCGCACACGAACCGCCCCGGAACGGCGGAAGGCCCGCGCGGACGCGGGCCTTCCGGTCAGCGGAGAGGGCGGGATTCGAACCCGCGATGGAGCGTTCAACCCCATACCCACTTAGCAGGCGGGCGCCTTCAGCCTCTCGGCCACCTCTCCGTAGGCGCCGAAGTGTAGAGCAGGACGGGTCACCGGGCGGGACAGCACGGTCAAGGAAACCGCCTTGCGGGCCGATGCACCCTCTCGTACCCTCGATCGCGTCCCTGTGCCCCCTCCCAACGTCTCCGTCCGCCACTCAAGCGAAGCGCTGAACGCCGTTACGCGCCTCCTGTCGGCCTCCCTCGACACGGCCGGGCCGGCCGCGCTGCACCAGCTCCTCGTCGACGAGGCGCGGGCCCTGTTCGGGGCGACCGGGGCGGTCCTCCTGAGCATCGAGGAGCGTGAGCGCCTCGCGCACGTCGTCTGTTCGGCGCCCTCGCAGCCGACGCCGAACCGCCGGCTGCAGCTCGACGCGCTCCCGGCCCTGGCCGAGCTCACCGACCAGCGCTCGTCCCACGTCCTCCTCTCGACGGCGCGGACGCAGGTCCTCGGCCGCCTGCTCGGGTGGAGCGGCGCGACGCCGTCGGCGATGGTCCTCCCCCTCCGCTCGCGCGACCGCCTCGAGCACGCCCTCGTCCTCCGCGGCCCGCACTTCGGTTGGGGCACGGACCCCGACACCGTCAGCGTGGCGACAGCCTTCGCCGCCGCCGCAGGCGCGGCGGTCGCCCAGGCGCGCCTCGGCGCCGAGCAGGCGACGCGGATGGCGCAGCAGGCTGCCCTCTCCCGCGCCGGCCGCCAGCTCAACGACCGCGGCCTCGACCTTCCCGCCGTCCTGCACGGCATCTGTGCGGAGGCCCAGGCGATCCTCGACGGCGACTGCGCGATCGTCTACCGCAAGGACACGGACGACTCGCTCACCGTCGAGGCGTGCCTCGGCCTGCCCGACGGGACCGCCGGCCGTCGCCTCCCGATCAGCACCGGGCTCTCCGGCCGCGTCGTCAGCGCCAACCGCGCGCTGCTGACGAACGACTACGACCAGCTCGCCCAGCCGTCCCCGGGCACGCCGTTCGACGGCATCCGCAGCTGCCTGTCGGTCCCGCTGCGGTGGGACGGCGAGCTGCGCGGCGTCCTCAGCGTCGGCTTCCGCCGCACCCAGTTCGTCGACCCCCGCGACCTCGCCCTGCTCGAGGCCTTCGGCGAGCTCGCCGCCGCCGCGTGCCGCAACGCGAGCACCGCCGCCGGCCTCGCCCGCGCGGCGCGGACCGACGGGCTCACCGGCTGCCTGAACCAGTCGGCGCTGCGCGAGCTCCTCCGCGACGAGGTCGCCCGGTCGGAGCGCACCGGCGTCCCGGTCAGCATCATCCTGCTCGACCTCGACGAGTTCAAAGAGGTCAACGAGCGCGCCGGCCACCTCACCGGGGACGAGGTGCTCCGCCGCGTCGGCGACGCGCTCCGTGCCTCCGTCCGCCCCTACGACGCCGTCGCCCGGTACGGCGGCGACGAGTTCGTGATCATCTGCCCCGGCGCCGACGAGCCGGCCGCGCTCGAGGTCGCCCACCGGGCGCTCGACCGCGTCGAGGCCGGGGTCCGCTCGCTCACGGGGACCCGCGGCACCGCCGCGACCGCGGGCGTCGCCCAGCTCCGTCCCGGTCAGCCGGTCCTCGGGCTCCTCGACGACGCCGACCGCGCGCTCCTCTACGGTAAGCAGGAGCTCGACCGCGGCGTCGCCGTCCGCGCCAGCGACCTGCCCGCGTCGTGGTCGGGCGCCGTCGACGACCGGCACGCGTCGCGGCTCGGCGACACCCCGATCCGCGACGTCATCGGCGCCGCCGAGGAACCCCGCGCGCAGCCGGGTGCCGCGGGTCACGGCACGGGGGCCGGCGACGCCCAGCCGTGGCCGTCGAACGACTCGGGGTCGGACGCCGAGCGCAGCCGCCTGGAGAAGCGCACCCGGCAGCTCTCGATCGCCCGCGCGCTCGGCACGCGCCTGGCGGGCATCTCCGACCCGGACGCGATCCCCGACGCCGTCGTCGACGAGCTGCACCGCGCCTTCGGCTACTTCCTCTGCGCGGCAGTCCGCCTGCGGGAGGACGACTACGTCGAGGCCGTCGCCGTCCGCGGCGACAACTTCGTCCGCCTGCTCGTCGACCAGTGGACGCAGCCGCGCGACGCGGGGCTCATCGGCCGCTCGCTGCGCGCCCGTCGCGCGATCGTCGTCGACGACGTCCTGCTCGACTCGACGTACGCGACGACCATCGCGACGCACGAGGTCCGCAGCGAGATGGTCGCCCCGGTGTGGGTGGGCGACAAGCTCTGGGGCGTGCTGAACGTCGAGGAGCTCCGGCCCCGGGCCTTCGACGAGAACGACGTGCAGCTGCTCGAGATGCTCGCCGACCAGCTCGGCGCCGCGCTCCGCAGCGCGACGCTCTACGCGCAGCTCGAGCGCGCCTACCTCGGGACCGCGGAGGCGCTCGCCGCCGCGCTCGAGGCGAAGGACGCCTACACCGCGAGCCACGCGCACTCGATCGTCGACTGGGCCGACCGGGTCGGGGAGCGCCTCGGCATGAGCGCCGACGAGCGCCGTGACCTGCGCTACGGCGCGATCTTCCACGACATCGGCAAGATCGCGGTGCCGGAGGCGATCCTCAACAAGCGCGGCCCGCTCGACGTGACCGAGGCGACGCTCGTCCGCCGCCACACGATCGTCGGCGAGCAGATCCTCGCCCCGGTCGAGTTCCTCAGCGGCGTCCTGCCGATCGTCCGCCACGAGCACGAGCGCTGGGACGGCGGCGGCTACCCGGACGGACTCGCCGGCCGCGAGATCCCGCTCTCGGCCCGGGTCGTCTTCGTCTGCGACGCCTACCACGCGATGACGAGCGACCGGCCCTACCGCCAGGCCATGGCGCCGGACGCCGCGCGCGCCGAGCTCGCCGCCGGCGCCGGCACGCAGTTCGACCCCGCGGTCGTCGCGGCGTTCCTCGCGGTGCTCGACGACGAGCAGCGCGCGCCGCACCTCGTCGCCGTCAGCTGACCGGACCCGCGGCGCGCCGTCCGGCCGATCCTGGCGCCGGTGGCGGGACGGCGGGCGCCGGACCCGCGGTAGGCTCGCCGCATGACGCACCTCCGGCGCTTGCTCGTCGCCTTCGCCGCGACCGCAGGGGTCGCCGCGGTCGGCCTCCCCGGACCCGTCGCGGGCGCCGTCGGCGGGGTCGCCACCGCCCGCGCCGACGTCAGCTGGCTCTGCCGCCCCGGCGAGCAGCCCGACCCGTGTCGCGAGTCGCTCGCCACGACGTACGTCGCCGCGGACGGGACCTCGCGCGTCGAGCATCCTCCGCTGCCCGCCGATCCGCCGATCGACTGCTTCTACGTCTACCCGACCGTCTCCCAGCAGCTCGGCGTCAACGCCGACAAGCGCAAGGACCCGGAGGAGATCGCGATCGCGCGCTACCAGGCGTCGCGCTATTCGCAGGAGTGCCGCGTGTACGCACCGATGTACCGGCAGCTGACGCTCGCGTCGATCTACACCGGGACGCCGGCGGCGCGCGCGGCGGGGCGCAAGCTCGCGTACGCCGACGTGAAGGAGGCCTTCGCGGCGTACCTCGCCCACGACAACGGCGGTCGCGGGTTCGTCCTCATCGGGCACTCGCAGGGGGCGGGGATGCTCCGCCAGCTCGTCCGGGACGTCGTCGACGGCGACCCCGCCGTCCGCGCGCGGCTCGTCTCGGCGGTGCTGCTCGGCGGCAACGTCCTCGTCCGCCGGGGCCAGACCTCCGGCGGCGACTTCGAGCACGTCCCGGCGTGTACGGCACCCGCGCAGCTGGGCTGCGTCATCGCGTGGTCGACGTTCTCAGACCCGCCGCCGTCGAACACCCGCTTCGGCAAGGCACCCGCGACCGACATCACCGGCGCGGGCCTGCCCGCCGGACCGCAGTACGAGGTCCTCTGCACGAACCCGGCGTCGCTCGCCGCGAACGCGCAGGCGCCCCTGAGCACGCTCGTGCGCACCGACGCCTACCCCGGGATCATCGGCGGCGGCCTGACGCTGACGTACGGCGGACTGCCGCCGACGGCCGCCACGCCGTGGGTCCAGCCGCAGGACCACTACACCGCGCGGTGCGTCGACTCGGGCGGCGCCCACGTCCTCCTGCTCTCCCCGGTCGGGGCGGCGCGGCACCTGAACCCGTTCCCGACGCCCGACTGGGGCGTCCACATCACCGACGGGAACATCGCGCTCGGCAACCTCGTCTCCACGGTGCACGCGGAGGCGTCCGCGTTCCTCGCGGCGGCCGCCGCGAAGCACGTCAGGGCGCCGCGCCTGACGATGGGGCTCGCGTTCCGCGGGAGGAGCGCCGCCGGCGGGTCGTGCGCCCGCGGGGCGATCATCGTCCGCGTGACCGGGCCGGACCGGCCGCGCGTCCGGCGGGTCCTCGTGACGGTCGCCGGCCGGCGGGTCCTCGTGACGGTCGCCGGCCGGCGGGTCGGCGGCGACACGCGCGCACCGTTCCGGGTGAAGGTCCCGCGCAGGCGGCTCCGCGCGGGGGCCCTGCTGCGGATCGGGGTGCGGGCGACGCTGAAGGACGGACGGACCGCGCGCCTCTCGCGGACGGTGCGGACCTGCCGCGGCTAGCGACTCGTGGGCGCCGCCGGTAGTAGCGTCGGGGACGTGCCCCGGTCGCCCCGCCTCGCTCTGCCGCTCCTCACCTCCATCGTCGTGGCGGCCGGCCTCGGCTCGGCCGGCGACGCCCGTGCGGCCACGTGCGCGGACTATCCGAACCAGGCGGCGGCGCAGCGCGCGAAGGACACGCGCGACGCCGACGGGGACGGCATCTACTGCGAGTCCCTGCCCTGCCCGTGCTCGACGGCGACCGCGGGCGGCAGCGCATCGCCGCGGCCGTCGACGTCCGGGCGCCGCCGCGTCCTCGGCCTCGGCGTGCCGGTCCTCCTCGGACCCCGCCGCAAGCGGACCGGCTGCCGGGCCCGGGGTCCGCTCCCCGAGCCGGACTGCTCGCCCGGCGCGTACTACCCGAAGGCGACGCTCGCGAAGATCTGCGTCACGGGCTACACCGCGCGGGTGCGCCGCGTGTCCTCGGCCACCCAGCAGAAGGTCTACGCCGCGTACGGCATCGGGCGCCACCTCGAGGGCCAGTACGAGATCGACCACCTCGTCCCCCTCGAGCTCGGCGGCTCCAACTCGATCGCGAACCTCTTCCCCGAGGCCGCTCGCCCGCGGCCCGGCTATCACGAGAAGGACCAGGTCGAGAACGCCGCGCACGACACCGCGTGCGCCCGCCGCCGGCCGCTGCGCGCGCTGCAGCGCCAGATCGCCCGGGACTGGACGACGCTCCGCTGACGCCCATGGCCCGCGTCCTCGTGCCCGCGACCGAGACCGTCGATGCCACCTGGTTCATCCTCCCGGTCCTCGTCCTCGTCGTGCTCCTCGTCGCGGTGAACGCCCGGCGCGCCGGTCGCGACGGCGGCCCGGCAGCAACCGGCGCCGAGGTCGCCCGGTCCGCCCCGCACGCCGTCGCGAGCATCGTCGGGACGCTCCTCGTCGTCGCCGGCGGGGTCGCCACCGCGGCGGCCACCGCCCTGCTGCCGTTCATCCTCGTCATCGACGCGCTCGGCGGTCACGCCCTCGGGTCCGACCTCCTCGTGCCCGTCACGGGCGCCGCGGTGCTGACGCTCGGCGCCGCGCTTCTCGGCCGCAGCCTCCGTGAGCTGTGGCCCCGCCGCCGGCGCTGAGCCGCGCGCCCCGCCACCGCTCGCGATTCGTCAGTATCCATCGCTCCGGAGAGGTGGCAGAGCGGTTGAATGCACCGGTCTTGAAAACCGGAGGGCCTGTAAGGGTCTCGCGGGTTCGAATCCCGCCCTCTCCGTTCGGCCTGCCGGAAGGCCGCAACCGACGGTCCCCGAGGCCTCGGAGGGCACCGCGAGCGCAAGGTGGACCGCGGAGCCGCTACGGTGAAGGGGAGCGCCGCGCGTCCTGCCGCCTCTCCGGTCGGCTGTGGACGCGCTCGCGAGAGGCCCGTGCACGAGCAGGGCTTCTTCCTTCACAGGCACGCCGGACGGTGGGCCAACGACTCGAGGAGCACCGGATGGCCGGCAGGCAGAAGACGACGTTCGCGAAGATGAGCCGTGAGACCAAGGTCTCGCAGCGCAAGGCGGTCAAGGAGATGCGCAAGCGCGAGCGCCGCGAGGAGATCGACCGAGCCCGCGCCGAGGGCCGCGAGGTCTGGGAGACCGTCGACGCCGACGACACGTCGCTCGACCGCCCCGATCGTCTCGAGCTTCCGACGAGCTGAACCGGGCCGGCGGCGACGCAGGTCGCCGGCGCGCCGGGTCCGGGAGGACCTGGAACCCGAATGGCCGACGGGGGGCACGAGTGGAATCGTGGTGCTCCCTGACAGCAGCAGGATCCCACTGACGGGCGTGCTGCCCGCCGCGGACGCCCCCGCTCAGCCGGCGGCCCGCGCGAGCGCCGCGGCGACCGGGCCCGCGAAGGCGCGGGCGAGCCGCAGGTAGGCGGCATCGTCGGGGTGGAAGCGATCGGCCGCGACCTCGCCGCGGGCGAACGACAGCGGCACGGGGACGACACGCCCATGCGTCTCGACGCGGGTCGCGACCTCCCCGAGCCGGCCGGCGCCCGGCGTCGTCGCAACGAGCGTCCCGCGCGGGACCGCGCCCAGCAGCGCGTCGTACCGCTCGACGAGGTCGCGGCGGAGGGACCGGCGCAGCAGGTCGTTGCTCCCGACCATGAGCGTGACGACCGCCGGCTCGTCCCCCAGCGCCCCGAGCACCGGGAGCTGGCGCTCGAGCACGTCCGCCGTCCGCGCCCCGCTGAACGAGAGGTTCACGACGCGCACCGGGCGCGGGAGCGCCGCCTGCGTCAGCGGCACCCAGCCCCGGTCGACGGCGGTCGCGCCGATGCCCTGCGACATCGAGTCGCCGAGCACGACCCACAGCGGCCCCGCCGACGCGAGCGCCTCGAGGTTGCGCTCACGCCACCACGCCGCGTAGGGCGCCGTCTGCGCGGCGACCGTCCCGACGCCGGGCACCACCCGGCGCAGCGTCCGGGTCAGCGGGTTCGGAGCGCGGTGGTTGCGGTTGTCGTACGTGAGCGCCGAGGCCATCCCTCCCTTGTTCGGACGAGCGGCCCGAACGGATGGCCCAGGCACCGCGACCGCGGGTCAGCAGGTGGGGATCGTCACGCCGCGGTCGTCCTTCGCCTGGTCGTCGCCCCCGCTCGCCCGGCCGCTGAAACCGCTCTCACGAAGCATGTGATGGCTATGAGAGCATCGCCAGATGCGAGCCGTCATCTGCCAGAACGCCGAACTCGACGTGCGCGACCGGCCCGAGCCGGTCCCCGCCAAGGGCCAAGTCCGCCTCGAGGTCCTGCGCTGCGGGATCTGCGGCTCGGACCTGCACGCCCGCACCGGCTGCGACGACTGGGCGGCGATGACCGCACGCGCGGGGTACGACCGCTTCGCCCGCTCCGGCGAGGAGGTCGTCTACGGCCACGAGTTCTCCGGCGCGGTCGCCGAGCACGGCCCGGGCTGCCGCAGGACGCTGAAGGAGGGGACGCCGGTCGTCGCGCTGCCGCTGCTGCGCTCGCCGCTCGGCGTCGAGACGACGGGGCTCTCCGCGGCCGCGCCCGGCGCCTACGCCGAGCAGCTCATCGTCGAGGAGTCGCTCATGATGGAGGTGCCCAACGGGCTCTCCCCGGACGTCGCCGCGCTCACCGAGCCCATGGCCGTCGCCTGGCACGCGGTCCAGCGCGGTGAGGTGGGCAAGCGGACCGAGGCGGTCGTCATCGGCTGCGGGCCGGTCGGGCTCGGCGTCATCCTCATGCTCAAGGCCAAGGGCGTGCGGACCGTCGTCGCGAGCGACTACTCCCCCGGCCGCCGCGCGCTCGCCAAGGCCTGCGGTGCGGACGTCGTCGTCGACCCTGCGCAGGGCTCGCCGTTCGACCGGACGCCGGGCAAGGGCCAGCTGAAGGACATCCCCTCGGTGCTGGAGCTCGCCGTCGGCACGCGCGAGAAGCTCGAGCGCCTGCCCGTCGACTGGTGGCACGCGTGGCGCCTCGGCGAGGCGCTCGGCGGCAAGCCGAAGTTCCCCGTCGTCTTCGAGTGCGTCGGGGTCCCGGGCGTCATCGACTCGCTCATCACCGGCGCCCCGTTCTGGTCGCGCGTCGTCGTCGTCGGCGTCTGCGTCGGCCGCGACGAGATCACGCCGATGATGGCGATCAACAAGGAGATCGACCTGCGGTTCGTCCTCGGCTACACACCGCTCGAGTTCCGCGACACGCTCCACATGCTCGCGGAGGGCAAGGTCGACCCGCGCCCGCTCATCACCGGCACCGTCGGGCTCGACGGGGTCGCGGCCGCGTTCACGGCCCTGGGCGATCCGGAGGCCCACGCGAAGATCCTCATCGACCCCCGGTCGGCGGCCACCGCGCCGTGAGACCGGTGGGTGACAGCTGACACGCGCCCTGCGCGGGTGAGCTGTCACCCACCGCCCGCTGAGGCGTAGCGGTCCCTCCGTCAACCGAGGGTCCCGAACCTCCGTCCAGGGGGTTATGGATACGCCGATCGCGCGCTACCGTCGACGAGGTGCCCGTTGCCGTCATCTTCCGCTGTGACTACTGCGACGCCCGCCCGGACGCCGAGACGCAGGCCGCCCTGGAGGCGCAGATGCTCGACATGCGCCACGGGGAGTACGTCGACTCGGGCCCGGGGAACTGGCTCACCTGGCACGGGCGCGGCCTGTACGGGGCCAACCGCTACTCGTGCGGGGACCACCGCGGCGACCTGAAGGCGCAGCTGCGCGAGACGTACGGCACGCTCGGGTGGCACCCGTGGGCGAAGGGCCCGCACCCGTGGCGCGGCCGCCGCGGGACCCAGCGCGCCCGCGAGCTCAGCCGCGGCATCCAGGGGCACAACCGGCCGATCCGCCAGCCCCCGCCGCACGGCGCGTAGGCGCCGTCAGGCCCGCGCGCCGCGCGCCGCCGCCACGGCCGCCTGCCCGAAGGAGATCCCGCCGTCGTTCGCCGGCAGCCGCGACGGCACGAGGACCCGCAGCCGCAGCTGCTCGCAGGCCGCGATCGTCCACGTCAGCAGCAGGCGGTTCTGGAAGACGCCGCCGCTGAGGACGACGAGGTCGGTCCCCGCGCCCTCGGCCGCCCGCTCGCAGGCGGTCGCCGTCGCCTCGGCGATCGCGCGGTGCAGCCGCGCGGAGATGAGCGCGACGTCGACGCCGGACTCGACGTCGCCGAGCAGCGCGCGGATCGCCGTGCGCGCGTCGAGGACGAGGTCGTCCCCCACCGGCAGCGTGTACGCCCCCTTGTGCGAGACGTCCGCGCGCGCCTCGAGCTCGACGGCTGCCTGCCCCTCGTAGCTGCACCGCGCCCGCAGCCCGCAGAGCGCCGCCGCCGCGTCGAACAGCCGGCCCATGCTCGTCGTCACGGGGGCCGAGAAGCCGCGGCGCACCATCTGCCCGACGAGGTCCCACTGCTCGTGCGGGATCGCCGCGTGCAGCTCGTCGGGCACGTGCGGATGCTCGGCGGCGATCATCCACGATGCGGCCATCCGCCACGGCTGGCGCGCCGCGTGGTCCCCGCCCGGCAGGCGCACCGGGTGCAGGTGCCCGGCGCGGCGGAAGCCGGTCAGGTCGCCGACGAGGATCTCGCCACCCCACACGGTGCCGTCCTCGCCGTGGCCGGACCCGTCGTAGATCGCGCCGACCGCCGTCCCGGTCTCACCGTGCTCGGCGAGGCACGCCGCGAGGTGGGCGTGGTGGTGCTGCACCGCGACGGTCCGCACGCCGTCCCGGTCGAGCGCGTAGGCCGTCGAGGCGTAGTCGGGGTGGCGGTCGTGGGCGACGACCTCCGGGGTGACGGCGAAGAGCCGCTCGAAGTGCTCGACGCCCGCCGCGAACGACGCCCGCGTGCGGGCCTCGTCGAGGTCCCCGACGTGGTGACTCACCCAGGCGCGCCCGCCGCGCGCGACGCAGAACGTGTTCTTCAGCTGGGCGCCGACGGCGAGCACCGGCGGCGTCGCTGCGACCGGCAGCCGCAGCGACTCCGGCACGTACCCGCGCGAGCGCCGCAGCGCGGTCCGGCGGCCCGCGACGACGCGGACGACCGAGTCGTCGGTGCGCATGTGGATCGGGCGGTCGTGGACGAGGAAGGCGTCCGCGATCGGCTGCAGCCGCTCGAGCGCGTCGCGGTCGGCGTAGGCGATCGGCTCGTCGCTGAGGTTTCCGCTCGTGAGGACGAGCGGCAGCCGCAGGTCGTCGAGGAGCACCTGGTGCAGCGGCGTGTACGGGAGCATGACGCCGAGCTCGCGCAGGCCCGGCGCGACCGCGTCCGCCACCCCCGCGGTCGTCCGCCGCCGGCCGAGGACGATCGGCCGCTCGGCGCTGCGCAGGAGCGCGAGCTCCTCCTCCGCGAGCAGGACGAGCGACTGCGCCGCGACGACGTCGACGACCATGAGCGCGAACGGCCGGTCCTCACGGTGCTTACGGGCACGGAGCTCGGCGACGACGCCCTGATGGTCGGCGCGGCAGGCGAGGTGGTACCCGCCGAGGCCCTTGATCGCGACGATCGCGCCGCCGCGCAGGAGGGCCGCGGCCCGGGCGATCGCGTCGGCCCCGCCGGCCGCCGGCACCGGTGCGCCGAGCAGGCGTACGCGCGGCCCGCAGGCGGGGCAGGCGATCGGCTGTGCGTGGAAGCGCCGGTCGCGCGGGTCCTCGTACTCGCGCCGGCAGTCGGCACACAGCGGGAACGCCTTCATCGTCGTCCGCGAGCGGTCGTAGGGGACGTCACGGACGATTGTGAAGCGCGGCCCGCAGTTCGTGCAGTTCGTGAACGGGTAGCGGTGGCGGCGGGCGTCCGGGTCGCGGACCTCGGCCAGGCAGTCGGCGCAGGTCGCGGTGTCGGCGCTCACGAGGGCATCGGGCGTCCCCGCCCCGTCGCTGCCGACGATCGCGAACCCCGTCTCGCCCGTCGGCGCGCGGTCGCTCACCGCGGTCTCCTCGACGCGCGCGAGCGGCGGCGGGTCGTGGCGCAGGCGGACGAGGAGCTCCGCGATCGCCTCCGGGTCCCCTTCCGCCTCGATGAGCACCCCGCGCGTGTCGTTGCGGACGAAACCCGCGAGGCCGAGCTCGCCCGCCACGCGGTAGACGAACGGGCGGAAGCCGACGCCCTGCACGACGCCCTCCACCCGGATCTCGACCCGCCGGGCGTGCAGCGCGGGGATCACGGTCATCGCTGCTCGGCCGCTCCGGGGGCGAGGACGGCCGCGACGAGCAGGTGCAGGACCGTCGCCTGCGCCTCCTGGATGCGCGGGATGTGCTCGGACGGCGAGACGACGACGTGGTCGGCGAGCCCCTCGGCGAGGACGCGGCCGCCGTCGTAGCCGACGAGCGCGATCGTCGGCAGGCGCCGGCGGCGCGCCTCGGCGAGGGCGCTGAGGACGTTCGCGGAGCCGCCGCTCGTCGAGATCCCGAGGACGACGTCGCCGGGCCGCGCGTGCGCGATGACCTGCCGCGCGAAGACCGCCTCGTGCCCGACGTCGTTCGCGATCGCCGTGAGGATCGCCGGGTCCTCGGCGAGGTCGAGCGCGCGGCGCGGCGCGGCCGGCGGGGGCGGGTGGCGCAGGTCGGCGACGACGTCCTGCGCGTCCGTCGCCGAGCCGCCGTTGCCGAGCGCGAGCAGCGTCCCGCCGGCGTCGAGCGCCGTCCGCAGCGTCGCCGTCGCCGCCGCGATCGCGTCCGCGCTCCCTGCGAGCGTCGCGGCGCGCAGCTCCGTCGTCTCGGCCGCCTTGGTGAGGACGGAGGCGCGGACGTCCGCGAGCACGCCGGGCAGGTCGTCCTCGGTCTGCGCGAGGAACGGGTAGAGGAAGCTCGACGCGCCGCTGTCGTGCAGGCGCTCCTGGCGCCGCCCGCCGAGCAGGCCGCGGTGCTCGAAGAAGACGTGCACGAGCTCCCACAGCACGTGGTAGCTCTGCTCGATGAGCTCCTGGTCGACGAAGCGGTCGCCGCTGTGCGGCGCGAGCGTCCAGCGGCGCTCGCCGAGCTCGACCGTCAGCGTCCCGTCGTCGAAGCGCATGACGATGTCCTCGGGCCCGGTGAGGAGCGCGACCTCCGCCGCCTCGAGCCCGAGCGCCGGCAGCGCGCGCTTGCCGACGATGACCGGGTGGACGAACTCGACGGCGACGTGGCGCACGTCGGAGCGGTCGGCCGCCGTGGTCCCGCACGCGAGCAGCCGGCCGCCGCGGAGGAAGCGCTCGGCCATCGCGTGGCAGAGCTCCGCGAGGGCCGGGGCCTGCGCGGCGAAGAACCGGGCACAGGGCTCGGCCCGCGCAGCCGCCGTCCCCGCGAGGCGACCTGACAGCGGCTGCGCGGCCGTCGTCATACCGCCGCGCCGGCCCTCTCCGGGAGCGTGGCGAGCCAGGCCCGCAGCTCGTCCACCCCCTCGCCGGTCCGTGCGCTCGTCTCCATGACGGCGACGCCGGGGTGCACCTGGTCGACCCAGTAGCGGAACTTCTCGAGGTCGAAGTCGACGTACGGCAGCAGGTCGATCTTGTTGAGCACGACGAGTTCGCACGCCCGGAACATCAGGGGGTACTTGAGCGGCTTGTCCGCCCCTTCGGCCACCGACGAGACCATCATGCGGACATCCTCCCCCACCCGGAACTCCGCGGGGCAGACGAGGTTGCCGACGTTTTCGATGATGAGCAGGTCGAGGTCCTCGAGCCCGACGGCGGGAAGCGCCGAGCGGACCATGTTCGCGTCGAGGTGGCACTCGCCGCCGAAGCCCCCGCCGGTGTTCAGCTGGGTGACGTTGACGTGCAGATGCGCGAGGCGGTCGGCGTCGAGCGAGCCCTGCACGTCGCCCTCCAGCACGCCGGTCCGCAGCCCCGGCATCCCGGGCCCGAGGACCCGCTCGAGGAGCGTCGTCTTGCCGGCCCCGGGGGCGCTCATGAGGTTCACGACGGTGACGCCGTGCCGGTCGAAGTCCTCGCGGTTGGCCTTCGCGATCGTGTTGTTGGCGTCGAGGGCGTCCTCGACGACCCGGACCTTCACGCGGTGCATGCGGTGCTCTCCTGTTCGACCTCGATGGACTCCACTTCCAGCTCCTCGCCCGCCAGCACGCTCACCTCGGCGCCACCGCACTGCGGGCAGCGGAAGGCGGGGACGTCGATCGCCCAGTCACGCGCGCACGGGGCGCAGCGCAGGCGGGCGGGGACGACCTCCATCTCCAGCCGCGCGCCCTCGCACGGCCCGCCGCGCCCGAGCAGCTCGATGTAGAACGCGAGCGAGTCGGGGACGACCTGCCGCAGCTGCCCCGCGCGCACGCGGACGACCGTCACCCGGCGCCCGGCGGCGTGGCGCGCGGCGGTGTCGAGGACGGCGGATGCGATCGACATCTCGTGCATGCGCGCCCTCAGGCCGTGTACGCGGCGTCGGTCTGCAGCTCGCCGATCGTCTGGCGGACGAAGGACGCGGCGACGTCGACGGCGGCCGCGACCGGCGGCGTGAGGCCGAAGCCCGGCTCGGCGATCTCCCCCGGCTCGCAGGCGACGACCATGACGCGGCCCGGCCAGCCGCCGACGGCGCTGACAAAGCGCAGGACGGTCATCGGGTTCATGTCGTGCGGGTCGATGTTCTCGCCGTCCTTCAGCTCGCCGGAGAACTCCGCGCGGTCGGGCTCCATGACGTAGAGCGTCCCCGGCTCGCCGCCCTGGCGGCTCGCGTCGAGGAGCAGGAGCGCGTCGTACCCGCGGATGAGCTCGTAGGCGAGGTCGAGGCCGCCGGTGCCGAAGTCCATGACCGTGACGCCGTCGGGGACTCCCTCGGCCTCCAGGCGCCGGGCGACCTCCCCGCCGAACGCGTCGTCCTGCAGCCAGGCGTTCCCGACGCCGGCGACGAGGATCTGCTTGACGGGCTTGTCGTCGCTCATGGTTCCATCCCTTTGGTCGCGCGATGTTCCGAGCCCCCGGGCGAGGAACTCGCCGAGCTGATCGAGCCGCCAGGCGAGATCAGCTCGACCTCCGAGGGCTTGAAGTACAGGTACCGGCCGATGTCGCGCATGAGCTCCTGGCCGGGGTCGTCGTCGACGGTGACGCAGAGGTGGACCTGGTCCTCGTAGTCGACGTAGATGCGCTCGATGGTGGCGGGGCGGCCGTCGAGCAGGTGGTCGTGGGCGGCGTGGTCGTCCCCCGCGCGCAGGCGCACGGAGGCGCCGAGCCGGTAGGTCGTCCCGTCGACGAGCAGCGTCGTCTCGCCCTTGACCTCGCGGCCCTCGCCGCCGGCGTTCGCCGTCGCGCCCGCGCCGAAGCCGGCCGGGTCCGGGTCGCGGATCGTCACGCGGCCGTGCAGGCGCCTGATCGCCTCGGGCGTGGCGGCGACGGCGCGCTCGATCATCGCCCGGACGGTCGGGTCCTGCGCGGTGACCGCGTCGCGCTCCTCGTCGGAGAGCGCGAGCACGTGCAGCAGCAGCGCCTCCTCGATCTCGGTCCCGTCGAAGAGGTCGCCCTGCGACTCGGGCGCGAGCTGCGGGTGGTCGGGCAGCATGATCGCCGCGCCGAGCAGCGCGTCGTCGTCGTCGGTCGCGAGGACCGGGAAGGTGTTGACGCTCACGCACGTCATCACCGCACCGGCGGCGTGCTCGGGCGGGTCGATGAGCGAGAGGAAGCGCGCCCCGCCGCCGACGCGCGCGAGCACGTGCGTCGAGATGAGGCTGTGGCGCAGCGCGCCCGCCCGGTCGAGGCCGTCCGGGACATCCGTGAGGTTGTGGACCGCCGTCGTCACGCGCCACAGGTCGGGGCCGAGCGCCTGCGCCTGCATCGTCACGCGACCGCGCACGCCGTACCCGGCGAAGGGGACGCCGGCGGGCGCCTCGGCGAGGGCCGCGAGGGTGGTCGGCGGGAGCAGGACCTCGTTGGCGTCGGCCTCGTGACGGGTCCCGCTCGGCTCGAGGAAGTGCACCGCGACCCGCAGCCGCGCGGCCGGCGGCCCCTGGACGAGGCCGACCATCCGCAGGTGGTCGAACGTGTGCGGGCTGCGGGCCGCGTAGGCCGGCGGGTAGACGATCCCGAACGGAGTCGGCGTCGCGTTCTTCGTCGCGCCCGGCGTGTACGGGTAGAGCGCGTAGCCCTCGTAGAGGAGGGTGCGGACGAGCTCGTCGACGTCGGTGCCGGTCATCGCCCGGCCCCCTCCAGCAGCGCCCGCACGCACGCGTCGTGGTCGTGATGGCCGGCCACGGCCTTGTAGGCCCCGAGCGCGTCGAGCGTCTCGGTCTGCAGCCGCACCCAGCCGCCCCCCGGGTAGTACGCGGCGATCGTCCGCCGCCACGTCGCCACGGGCATGCTCCACCGCGCCGAGCAGCTCCACGGCACCTGGACGACCTGCATGCGGTCGCCGGACCCGACGAGCAGCAGCATCCCGGTGACGTGGAAGGAGAGCGGCGCCATCCCGTCCGGCAGCGAGTGGAAGTACCGGCTCGCGGCGACCTCGAGGTCGTACGTCACCGGGACGTCGAGGGTGAACGACGTCGCGCCCGTGAAGCCCGGCACGAGCGTCGAGACCTGCGCCCACTGGAACGGGTGCGTCGTCGCCGCCCAGCGTTCGGGGGCGCCGAAGAGCTCGACGAGCTTCGCGCGCGTCGCGTCGTCGTAGACGCGGCGGGCGGGGTCGATCTGCACCTGGATCGTGAGCGCGCCGACGTACACCTCGCGCCCGAGCGGCTCGGTGAGGTGCAGCTGGAAGCGCAGCGTCGGCGTCGCCGCGTGCGGGACGGGACCCGCGTCGAGCACGCTGAGCTGCGGCTCGGACGCGGTCGGCGGTTCGACGCGGGCGAAGGTCGACATCAGGCCGCGATCGCCTGGCGCTCGAGGGTCGCGAAGAAGTCGGCCACCGCGCCCTCGATCGCGCGGCCGCCCGAGATGCCCTCCCAGCGGGACTTGATGAGCCCGACGAGCCGGTAGCACTCGTCGATCGGGATGATCGCGTGCTGCGGCGGGGACGCGAGGCGGTTGACGATCAGCGCCTCGGCGTCCGGCTCCAGCCGCGCGAGCACCGGGTTGGCCTCGCAGAGGCGGTCCCAGGCGGCGAGGTCGAGCTGGCACTCCGTCGCCCCGACGGCGCTCGGGTAGAGGGCGACGATCTCGCCGCTGACGCCGCTGCGCATGAGGAACGCCAGGCCGATCGGGATCTCCAGCGCACGCCACTCCTCCTCGCCCAGGTGGAAGTCCTCGAGCCACAGGCGGCGGGCGCCGCTCGGACGGTACTCGGCGTCGCCCGAGTGCACCGACCAGCACGTCTCGCAGACGCAGACGATGCGCCGATCGGTGAGGTGCAGGAGGTGGCGATGGTCGTCACCGACCCCGGACGAGCACAGCTCGCAGCCGCCCGTGCCGTGCCCGGCGTCGCCGGTCTGCTCGATGGCCACCTTGACCTCGCCGCCGCCGCGCAGCAGCGGGACCGGCTCGAGCTGCAGGCCCGAGTCGTCCTTCGCCCGCCCCGCCCGCGGCAGGTCGTAGGCGCGGCCGCAGGACGTGCAGGTCAGCGCGCCGCCGACGAGCATGCCGCTGCTCAGCGGCGCGGCGCACGCGGCGCACGCGTCCCGGTAGGCGAGCAGCGTGCCGGCGATGTTGGCGACGAAGAGCCCGTCGGCGAGGGCCGCGTGGGCGCCACGGGCGAGGTCCTTCGCCCCGCCGAGGACGACCCAGTCGACGTCCGCCGGCGCGGTCCTCGGCGTCACCGCGCGCGGCGCGACGACGCCGGCGACCTCGAGCCCGAGCAGGTCCGGCGCCGCCTCCGCCAGCGCGTCCTCGATCGCGACCTCGAGCGTCGCCGCCGACGCCCCGCAGCCGTTGCAGCTTCCGAGCAGCTTCAGCCGCAGGACGCCGTCGGTCAGCGAGACGAGCTCGACGTCCCCTTCGTGCGACCGCAGGTAGGGCCGCACGGCGTCGAGCGCCTCCCGCACCCGGTCCTCGAGCGGGACCGGGTACAGCCCGTGCATGAGCATGAGGCTGGCGACGACCCCGTCGCCGGCCAGCGCCTGCACCGTCTCCTCGGGCACCACGGCGAGGATCCGCTCCAGACCCTCGCCGTACATCGCGACGAGGGCCGCAGCCAGCTCGTCGGCCAGCGCGCGGACCTCCTCGTCCGCCACCGCGTCCAGACGCTCCGAGAGCTCCTGGACGCGCAGCGCGAGGGCCCCCGGGTCCTCGGTGCTCGGTGCCCCGTCGTGCATCTGCTCAGCACATCCCCGTCGGCGTGTGGACGACCTTCCGGACCTTCCCCTTCCCGTACATGTGCACGCCACACGGCAGGCACGGGTCGAACGAGTGCACCGCCCGCATGATGTCGATCCCCTTGAAGTCCTCGGGGCCGTTCTCCTCGAAGATCGGGGTGTTCTGCACCGCGTCCTCGTAGGGGCCGGGCGTGCCGTTCGTGTCACGCGGGTTCGCGTTCCACGGGGTCGGCGGGTACGGCTGGTAGTTCGCGATCTTCCCGTCGCGGATGACCATGTGGTGCGAGAGGACGCCGCGCGCCGCCTCGTGGAAGCCGACGCTCACCGCCTCGTCCGGCACCTTGAAGTCGTTCCACGACTTCGTCCGGCCGGCCCGCACCTCGACCTGCGCCTTCTCGAGGTTGTAGAGGCCGACGAGCGCCGAGTACGCCTGGTGGTAGGTCCGGGCCCGCTGCCGCTCGATGGCGTTGGACCACTTCGGCACCTTCCACTCGAGCTCCATCTCGGGCATGAAGCCCGTCTTCGGCAGGACCATCCTGATCGAGTCGCCCGTCGCCTTCAGGTAGCCGATGTCGAGCAGGCCGGCCTTCGCCGTCACCCACTGGCGGGCGAACGGGCCGCCGCCGGTGTCGCTCGCGACGAACGTGTCCTTCTTCGCGTTGTACATGCGCGGCGAGGCGACCCACGAGTACTTGTCGGCGAAGTCCCGCGCCTGCGGCTTGGGCAGCGTCACCTTGTTCCACGGGTGGCGCGGGTCGACCGCGTTGCCGAGCGGATCCTTCGTGACGAACGGCGCCTCCCGGCCCGCCCAGTCGTCGAAGTAGGACGAGCCGAGCATGATCCGGATCGCGAGGTTGATCTCGACCAGGTCGGTGGAGACGAGCTCGCCGTCGAAGACGAGCCCCGGCGTGACGAACCGGGCGCGGCCCCAGTCGGTCATGTTCCGGTAGCTGTAGTCGACGTGCTCGGGGTCGTCGAACGCCCCCCAGCAGATGATGTTCGTGTCCCGGTAGCCGACCATCTCGTAGCCGGGCAGCGCCTCGTAGAAGAAGTCGTAGAGGTCGTCGTGCATCGGGACCGTGCGCTTGCAGTAGTCCATGTACCGCATGAGGCGCACGTAGTACTCCGTCAGCGTCTGCTGCGTGATGTCCGCGCTGCAGCCGCCGGGGAGGATCGTCGACGGGTGCGTGTGCCGGCCGCCGAAGAGGCAGTACATCTCGCGCGTGTAGCGCGCCACCTGGAGGGTCTCCAGGTAGAAGTCGCCGGTGAACGCGTTGAGCGCGCGCATGATGTCGGCGATCGTCTTGTAGCCGTGGATCGCCGCGTGCGGCGCGTTCGTCTGCTCCGCCTTCGCGAGCACGCCCGGGTTCGTCTCCTTCACCATCTGCTCGGAGTAGTCGACGTTCGCCATGCAGTCGTTGTAGATCGCGTGGTCGAACATGAAGTCCGCCGACTCGGCGAGGTTGAACGCGTAGTCGCCGAGCTTCGGCGGCTTCACGCCGTACGCCATGTTCTGGTTCAGGCAGGAGCACGTGCAGTGGTTGTCACCGCAGATGCCGCAGATGCGGCTCGTGATGAAGTGCGCGTCACGCGGGTCGATGCCCTTCATGAAGATGTCGAAGCCGCGGAACAGCATCGACGTCGAGTAGCACTTGTTCACGCGCTGGTTCGTGAAGTCGATCTCCGTGTGGATGCCCAGCGACCCGACGATGCGGGTGATGGGATCCCACGACATCTCCTTGACGACGACCTTCTGTGAGGTTGAGGTTTCGGTGGTGGCCATGTTCATCGTCTCCCGTTACCAGCGCTTGGCGTAGCCGGTGGTGAGCTCGGGACGGTTGTGTCGCCAGTCGGGCTCCTTGTCGAACTTGCGCTTGATGGACTGGCCGCGGCCCCAGCGCAGGATCGGGCCATAGCTGAACTTCGCGAGGTTGGACGAGAGCTTCGCGTTGGGGTCCTCGTCCATGAACGGCATGTACTTGTCGGGGAAGCCGGGCATGGTGCAGGCCATGCAGATGCCGCCGACGTTCGGGCAGCCGCCGACGCCGCTCTGCCAGCCGCGCAGCGGGACGTTGCACTTCACGACCGGGCCCTTGCAGCCGAGCTTCACGAGGCAGCGGTGGTCCGAGCCGTACTCGGTGGCGAAGTTGCCCTGCTCGTAGAAGGCCGCGCGGTTGCAGCTCTCGTGCGCGGTGCGCCCGAAGAGCGACGTCGGCCGGCCGGCCTCGTCGAGCTCCGGCACCGGCGCCATCCCCGCGAGCGCGAACACGAGGTGCATGAGCATCTCGGTCATGTTGTCCGGCTGGGCGGGGCAGCCCGGGATGTTCACGATCGGGATACCGGCCTTCGACTTCCAGCCCCAGCCGAGGTAGTCGCGGACGCCCATCGCGCCGGTCGGGTTGTTCTTCATCGCCGGGATGCCGCCGTACGTGGCGCACGTCCCGATCGCGACGACGGCGGACGCCTGCGGCGAGAGCCGGTCGATCCACTCGTTGACGGTGATCGGCTGCTTCGTCGTCTTGTCGTACGCGAAGCCGGTCCAGTGGCCATCGCCGTTGATCCTCTCGTTGCCGAGCGAGCCCTCGATGATGAGGACGAACGGGTCGAGGAGACCCTTCTCCGCGTCGTACCACGCCTGCGCGTAGTCGTCGCCGACCTCGTAGGCGAGCACCTGGTTGTGGACCACGACCTTCGGCATCCCGGGGATCGCCCCGGTGATGATGTCCTCCAGGCTCGGGTTGGTGGCCGAGGTCATGGCCACCGAATCGCCTTCACACGAGAGCCCGACGGTCATCCACAGCACGTGTGCGGTGATCGCCTCCGTCGTTGCCTGGTTCGGTACGAACTCCGTCGCCGACATGCGTCGCCTCCTCAGCAGATTCTCGGCAGCGGGTCGCCTACGAGCTGATCCATGACCCGCCGGCCGCCAAAGGCCGTCTCAACGAGCACCATCCCTGGGGGCTCGGTCCTCACGTCCGCGATGTGCGCGGCCTGCTCGCCGCCCTCCATCGCCCGGAGCGCGGCGAGTGCCGCCTCCGCCTTCTCCTGTTGCACGACCGCCACGAACACGCCCTCGTTCGCGACATGCATCGGGTCGATGCCAAGAATCTCCGCGGCGCCGGCGACGGCGGGGTGCACGGGCACCGCCGCCTCGCGGACGAGCATCGCCACGCCGGACGCGCGCGCGAGCTCGTTGAGCACCGACGCCACGCCGCCGCGGGTGGCGTCGCGCAGGCAGCGCAGCTCCGGGCCGCAGACGTCGAGCAGCGCGTCGACGTGCGGCCACAGGCAGCGCGTGTCCGAGACGATCTCCGCGCCGAGCTCGAACTCGCCGCGGGCGAGCATGATCGCGGTGCCGTGCTCCCCGATCGGGCCGGACACGAGGATCGCGTCGCCCGGCCTGAGGGACGCCGGGCTGAGCGTCGCGCGCGGGTCGCGCCGTCCCAGGCCCGTCGTGCAGATGTACATCTGGTCGCAGTGGCCGCGCTCGACGACCTTCGTGTCGCCGGCGATGATCTTCACGCCGGCGACCTCCGCGGCGCGGGCGATGGCGGCGATCTCGGCCTTCAGGACGTCGGCCCCCAGGCCCTCCTCCAGGATGAGCGAGAGCGTGAGGGCGAGCGGCCGCGCCCCGGCCATCGCGAGGTCGTTGACCGTGCCGTTGACCGCGAGCTCCCCGATCGAGCCGCCGGGGAAGACGATCGGCCTGACGACGAAGCTGTCGGTCGTCATCGCGAGCTCGGCGGTCCCGACGGTGAGCTCGCCCGCGTCGCCGAGCCGGTCGAGCGCGGGCGACGCGAAGGCGGGCAGCAGCAGCCCCTCGATGAGCGCGGCGGTCGCCTTGCCGCCCGCGCCGTGGGACATCGTGATGCGCTCGTCGCGGAACTTCGGCCGCTTCGCGCGGGTCTTCTCGATGATCCCGAGGATGCGCGTCTCGCGGTCGGTCACCGGGGTCGCCATGGCTCAGACCACCTCGCGCTCGCGGGAGAAGCGGCCGTAGTTGTAGTAGGCGGCGCAGGCGCCCTCGCTCGAGACCATGCACGTGCCGATCGGGCGCTCGGGCGTGCACGCGGTCCCGAAGACCTTGCACTCCCACGGCCGGATGACGCCCTTGAGCACCTCGCCGCACTGGCACGCCTTCGGGTCGGCGATCCGGACGCCGGGGACGGAGAAGCGCCGTTCGGCGTCCATGTCCGCGTAGGCGTCCGACAGCCGCAGGCCGCTCTGGGAGATGAAGCCCAGGCCGCGCCACTCGAAGTGCGGGCGCAGCGCGAAGACCTCGGCCATGACCTCCAGCGCGCGGAGATTGCCCTCGTACGGGACGACGCGCGAGTACTGGTTCTCGACCTCGCAGCGCCCGTCGCGCAGCTGGGTCAGGATCATGAGGACCGACTGCAGGATGTCGACGGGCTCGAAGCCGCTGACGACGACGGGCTTGCCGTAGTCGGCGGGGATGAACTCGAGCGGGCGGGCGCCGACGACGGTCGAGACGTGGCCGGGGCCGATGAAGCCGTCCAGGCGCAGGTCGGGCGAGTCGAGCAGCGCGCGCAGCGGCGGCACGATCGTCACGTGGTTGCAGAAGCAGGAGAAGTTCTCGACGCCCTCGGCCTTCGCCCGCTTGAGCGTCAGGGCGGTCGACGGCGCCGTCGTCTCGAAGCCGATGGCGAAGAAGACGACCTCGCGGCCGGGCTCGCTCTTGGCGATCCGCAGCGCGTCGAGCGGCGAGTAGACCATCCGCACGTCGGCGCCGGCGGCCTTCGCCTCCATGAGCGTCCCGTTCGAGCCGGGCACGCGCATCATGTCGCCGAAGCACGTGAAGATGACGCCCGGCTCGTGGGCCATGGCGATCGCGTCGTCGACGCGGCCCATCGGGATGACGCAGACCGGGCAGCCGGGGCCGTGGACGAGCTCGACGTTCTCGGGGAGGAGATCGTCGACGCCGTAGCGGTAGATCGAGTGCGTGTGTCCGCCGCAGACCTCCATGAGCTTCAGGTGCGTGCCGGGGTCCACCGTCTGGCGGATCTCGGCGGCGAGCGCACGGCCGAGCTCGGGGTCGCGGAACTCGTCGACGAACCTCATGCGCGGTCTCCGTTCAGGTTCAGCAGCGCGGTGCCGGCGTGCACGAGCAGGGTGTGGCCCGGCTCGGCGTCGACGAGGGCGACCTCGACGGTATGGTGCTCGCCGGCGAGGTCCTCGCAGAGTGCGAGGCCGCGGGCCTCGTCGAGCTGCAGGACGACCATCGGCGTCCCCTCGTCGCTGCAGGTGATGCAGTGGTTAGCGTGGTCGGTCGCGCAGGCCAGGGCGATCGCGGCCGAGGCGTCGAGGGAGCTCATTCGATGAGGCTCTCCCGGAGCTCCGCGAGCTCCGTCTCGAAGTCCTGCCCCATCCCGCGGAGCATGAGCAGGGTCTGCGCCGCCTCGGCCTCGTCGACCTTCGAGATCGCGAAGCCGACGTGGATGAGCACCCAGTCGCCTGGCTCGATCGGGTCGCCCTCGGCGTCCATCAGGCCGACGTTCACCGTGCGCTGGACCCCGGCGACATCGACCCGGGCGAGGCGGTTCGCCTCGTCCACGATCTCCATCACCCTTCCCGGGATGGCCAGGCACATATGTCGTTCCCCTGGTGCTCAGTCCACGGCCGCCTCCGTCTGAGACCGGCCTGTCCGAGCCATCATGCGCCCGCCGGACTTCGTGACGCAAACAACTTGACCGCGGTGGTCTACTGATATGTGAGATGCCTGTTCCGGAGGAACGCCTCGGCAGCAAACGCGAGCTTCTGCGGGACGCCGCGTACGTGAGGTTGTGCGCCGCGATCGTCGACGGCACGCTCGAACCGGGCGAGCACCTGCACGATCCCGAGCTGTGCGCGTGGCTCGGCCTGAGCCGCACCCCGGTCCGCGAGGCGCTGCACCGGCTGGCCGACGAGGGCCTCGTCGAGTCCTCGCCGCAGCGCTACACGCGGGTCACGGAGATCACGGGGCCGGCCGCGCACGACGCCTTCCCGATGCTCGCCGCGGTCCACGGCCTCGCCACGGAGCTCGCGGTCCCCCACCTCACGGCGCGGGACGTCACGACGCTCGAGTCCGCGCAGGAGGCGTTCCTCGCCGCGCTGCACGCCCAGGACGGACCGCGGGCCTTCGCGGCGGACGACCGCTTCCACGGCGTGTTCGTCGCGCGGGCCGACAACGCCTACGTCGTCCGGGCGCTCGAGCGGCTCGACCCGACGGTGCACCGGATGGAGCGCCTCGCGCTCCGGACCCTCCCCGGCGGCCGGTCGGTCGCGCAGCACACGGCGATCATCGAGCGGGCGCGGGCCGGCAACGCCGCCGCCGCGGCGAGCGCCGCCCGCGCGAACTGGCTCACGCTCGGCGCGCTCGTCGAGCAGTCCCTCGCGCCGCCCGCCGCGAACTGAGCGCCCCTCACCCGTTCTCGAGGCGCTGCGCGGCGATGCCCTCGCGGAGCCCGAGGTACACGCAGACGACGAACGCGACGATGCCCGCCGCGAACATGATCGGGACGAGGAGACCGAGCAGGCCGCCGAATACGATCGCGAGGACCCCGCGGATCCACCACGCGCGCCCCGCCTTGCGCAGCGCGAGGATCCGCTCCTCGGTCTCCGCCTGGCGCTGTGCCTCCCGTCCGCGTCTGCGCTGTCTCGCCATGGGCGGGAGTCTGACTGATCCACCGGGCCGCCGGGCACGGAGAGAAGGTGATGCTCGACGCCGCGCTGGACCGCGCCCTGGACCTGACGATCGCCCCCGGCTACTCGCGGGTGGGCTACGAGCTGCGGCGCCGCTCGTGGCCCGGCGGCGGGGCCGACCTGCCGCAGATGGAGGGACGGACCGTCCTCGTCACCGGGGCGACCGCGGGCATCGGCCGCGCCGCCGCCGAGCGCTTCGCCGGCCTCGGGGCGCGGACGCTGCTGCTCGCCCGGAGCGCCGAGCGGGGCGAGCGGGCCCGCGCGGAGATCGCGGCCGCGACGGGCAACCCGGACGTCGCGGTCGTCCTCGGGGACCTCGGGTCCCTCGGCTCGATCCGGGAGGCCGTCGCCCGCATCACCGAGCACGAGGCGGCCCTCCACGTCCTCGTGAACAACGCCGGCGTCATGGCCCCCGAGCGCACGCTGTCCGCCGACGGCATCGAGCTGACCTTCGCGACGAACGTCCTCGGCACGTTCGCGCTCACCGAGGGCCTGCTGCCTCTCATGCGCTCGAGCGCCCCGGCGCGCATCGTCACCGTCTCCTCCGGCGGCATGTACGGGCAGAAGCTCGACCTCGGCGACCTGCAGACCGAGCGGGCCGAGTACGCCCCCGCTGCGGTCTACGCGCGGACGAAGCGCGCCCAGGTCCTGCTCACGCAGGAGTGGGCCGTCGCGCTCGCCGGCACCGGCGTCGTCGCCCACGCGATGCACCCCGGCTGGGCGGACACCCCGGGCGTCCGCGACTCCCTCCCGCGCTTCCACCGCGTCCTCGGTCCGGCGCTGCGCACGCCCGAGCAGGGCGCCGACACGATCGTCTGGCTCGGCGCGGCGGCGGAGCCGGGACGGTCGAGCGGCGGCTTCTGGCACGACCGGCGCCGGCGGCCGGTGAACCTCCTGCCGACGACGCGGGCGAAGCCGGGTGACGGGGCACGGCTCGTGGCGGAGTGCCGGGGGCTGGTGGGGTAGCGGGGCCCGACCGCCCGGCGAACGGGTGCCTGAGCGCCGAGCACCGAGCCCTACCGCACCCCCACCAGGTCCACCACGAACACGAGCGTCTCGTCCGGGCCGATGACCGGCGGGGCGCCGCGCTTGCCGTAGCCCATCATCGGCGGGATGGTGATGCGGCGGCGGCCGCCGACCTTCATGCCGGCGACGCCCTGGTCCCAGCCCTGGATGACCTGGCCCTTGCCGAGACCGAACTTGAACGTGTCGCCGCGGTCCCAGGAGGCGTCGAACTGCTTGCCGCTGGACCACGAGACGCCGACGTAGTGGACCTCGACCGTGTGGCCGGCCTGGGCCTCGGGGCCGTCGCCGACGACGAGGTCGTCGAGCTCGAGCTGGTAGGAGGGGTCGGTCCCGACCGGGACGTCGACGGTGGGCTTCTCGTCAGTGGACATGCCCGCGAGTCTATGCCGCGCGGTACCGCCGGGGCGTGTCCTCCCCTGCCCTCATCCCCCTAGATGGTTCGTTCCACGGATCGGTCAGGCGTAGTAGGCAGTGAGGTTGCGTGGTGGGCGGCCGAGGCGTTCGTTGAGAGCGATCGCGGCGGTGAGAGCGAGGAACTTGGCGGCCAGGCGGGTGCGGAGCGTGTGGAGCTCGCGGGCGCGGTGGTCCTCGAGGTTGAGCATGTCTTTGCATGTCCAGAAGATCGATTCCACGCATTGCCGGATCGGGGCCAGGTGCGGCTCTTTGCCGGCCTCGTCCTTGCGTCGGGGGCGGACGATCGTGGCGCCGAGCGCGGAGGCTTGGGCGTGGAAGTCGCGGCCGGAGTAGCCCTTGTCGCCGATGACGGTGACCGGGCCGTTGCGGTGGCAGCGGGCGAGCATGTCCAGCGCGACGTCTCGTTCGCCCGTTTTCGGGGAGGTCAGGGCAAGGGCGCGTGGAGTGCCGTCGGTCGCGAACAGGCCGTGCAGGCGGAAGCCCCAGAAGAAGCGGGAATGGCTGGCGCAGTAGCCGTACTCCGCGGCGTTGCCCAGGGCGCTGCGGCGCGTCGTTTCGACCGAGCGACCGCATTCGACCGGTGTGCTGTCGACCACGAGCAGGTCGTCGTCAAAGCCGTTGGTGTGGCGGGCGAACTCGAGGATCAGCGCTTCGATTTTGTCCGACAGGCGCTGGCGGCGTTTGACGAAACCCGGGCGCTTGGGCAGTCGCGGGAACAGGTGCCCCAAGCGATGCGGTGCCATCGCCCAGAACTGCTCGTCAGAGCTGATCCGCAGTACCTGCTGAGCCACGCTCAACGTGACGACCTCCGCGTCGGTCAAGATCCGTTTGGCGTTCTTGCCCTTCGCAGGCAGGAGATCGTCGCAGGTGCAGTAAACAGCGATCAGCAGCAGGTCGAGGTCGGCGTCCATCGAGGCCCCCAGGGTCGGCGTTGGCGAGATAGCACCGCCGACTTCGACCTGCCTGCTTATGTCACCTGCCTACCCGACTCCTCCGCCCCCGCCGTGGAACGAACCATCTAGAAGGTGAAGCCGGTCTGCAGCTGCTTGACCATGATCTGGCTCAGCAGGTTGGCGCCGGCGTCGTTCAGGTGGATGCCGTCGGGCTGGCGGATGATCGTGTCCTTGCCGCCGATCGGGATCGCGGCCTGGTACTTCCCGCCCGGGCTGAAGGTCGGGATCGTGTCGAAGATCGTGACCTGCCGGCCGTAGGGCGCGGCGGCGACGCGCAGCGCCTCGTTGACGACCTTCGCGATCGCCTGCCGCGCGGACCGCTGCTGCGCCGGGATCGTGAGCCAGTAGACGTGCGTCTTCCCGCCCGCGCGGTACGTGTTCATCATCTGCCGCGCGCGGTTGGCGTAGATCGCCGCCCAGTCGGCGCCGCAGCACGGCACGTCCTTGCCCGCGGCGTTCTTCATCGGGAAGCCCTCGTTGGCCCCCATGAACATGATCACCGCGTCCGGCTTGTCCTTCTGCTTCTCGGTGACCGCGAGGCGGCCCCAGTCGACGAGGTCGGTCTTGGAGATGCCGGAGCCGAGCTTGAAGTCCTGCACGACCTTCACGCCCTTGGGCGCGAGCGCGCGGCCGAGCGCCGGCGCGAGCAGCTGGGAGAGCGAGTCGCCCGCGACGACGAGCGTCTTGAGCGGGAGCTTCGGGTCGGGCTTCGCGCCGATCGACGCCGGGTTGAACGCGTCCGGGGTGACGAGGGGGACGGCGTTCGCCACGCCCGCGCCCGCGGCACCCGCGGGCGGCGCCTGGTCGAAGCCACCGGTCTTCGCGAGCTCCTGATCGGGCGAGAGCCCGGCGGTCAGCTCGTGCGCGGCGTGGTGCAGCGGCAGCAGCTTGCCGACCCAGCCCGAGGGCTTCGCGACGGCGAGGACGACGTCGCGCTGCCAGCCGGGCGAGAGCTGCTCGCCGGTGTGCTTCATCGAGCGGCCCTGGATGAGGACGAGCACGAACGCCGCGACGAACACCGTGATGATCGCGTCGCGCGCGCGGAAGCGCTGCGAGTTCTTCTCGAAGCGGTCCATCAGGGCGTCGTCGTCGGCCATGTGGTCGGTCCTCTCAGAAGCGGAAGTAGATGAAGGGGGCGACGCCCTGGCTCGAGATCGTCGCGGTGGCGACGACGACGAGGACGGCGAGGCCCGCGCCGAGGGCGACGGGCCGCAGCCCCTCGAACCAGATCGTCGCCCGCTGCAGGAAGCCGGTCGGCACGAGCTGCAGCCCGATCGTCAGGCCGACGGCGAGCGCGACGCCGGGCGTCAGGAGCGTGAGCGCCCCGGGGTCGGCCAGGCGCTTGAGGAAGTCACCGAGCTGACCGATGTCCTGCGCGCGGAAGACGATCCACCCGAGCACGACCCCGTGGAAGGTGACGAACCAGCGGACGAAGACCGGGAGCTTCACGCGGCCGCCCCACATGCGCTCGAGCACCTGGTAGAGCCCGTGCAGGCCACCCCAGATGACGAACGTCCACGCCGCGCCATGCCACAGGCCGCCCAACAGCATCGTGAGCATGAGGTTGCGGTAGACGAACCACTTCCCGCCCCGGTTGCCGCCGAGCGGGATGTAGAGGAAGTCGCGCAGGAACCGCGACAGCGTCATGTGCCAGCGGCGCCAGAAGTCCTGGAACCCGGTCGCCTTGTACGGGCTGTTGAAGTTCTGCGGGAAGACGTAGCCCATGAGCAGCGCGAGGCCGATCGCCATGTCCGTGTAGCCGGAGAAGTCGCAGTAGATCTGCGCCGTGTACGCGTACGCCGCGAGCAGGACGTCGGGCGCGTGGAACTGCTGCGGCACGCCGAACACCGGGTCGACGACCGACCGCGCGAGGTAGTCGGCGATGACGACCTTCTTCACGAGGCCGAGCGCGATGAGCGAGATGCCGGCCCCGACCGCGACGCGGCTGGGGTCCCGCGGCTTGAGCAGCTGCGGGAGGAACTCCTTCGCCCGGACGATGGGCCCGGCGACGAGGTGCGGGAAGAAGCTCAGGTACAGCGCGACGTCGAGCGTCGGGGACGGCTCGACCTGGCGGCGGTAGACGTCGACGACGTAGGAGATCGCCTGGAAGGTGAAGAAGCTGATGCCGACGGGGAGCGCGATCGTCAGCAGCGGCAGCGGCGACCCGAGCCCGATCTTGTCGAGCGTGTCGCTCAGACTCGAGACGAAGAACGAGTAGTACTTGAACACGCCGAGGGCGGCGAGGTCGATGGTGACGACGCTCACGATGAGCTGCTTGCGGCGCCGCTCGTCGTCCGTCCGCGCGATGAGCTTCGCGAAGCCCTGGTTGACGAGCGTCACGCCGCCGAGCAGGAGGCAGAACCGCGGGTTCGCCGCCGCGTAGAACACGTAGCTCGCGAGGACGATGAACGGCTTCCAGTACCGCGGGCGCGACATGAGCGCCCACGACAGCGTCAGGACGACGGGGAAGAAGATCGCGAACTGAACGGTGGGGAAGAGCATCGTGGGACGGCGGACGTGCGGGCGGCGGGCGCACGCCGAGGGCGGACACAGCGGCACACGACGTGCTCGGGCGCCCCCTGGCCAGCGGCGGATGATAGAGAAGCGACCCGCCGCTGCGAGTCCCCCACGCGGTCGCGCCCGTGGCCGGATGGCGCCCCGGCGCGGCACTGTGCGCAGGCGGACCGGTACTCCGGAGCGTCTTGTAGCGTTTCAGCACACATGACGGCTTCTCGACTTGGGCGCATGGCGGCGGCAGGGGCGCGCCTCGCACGGCGGGACGGGCGCGCGGTCGCGGTCTGCGGTGTCGCCTTCACCGTGGCGGTCGCGGTCGGCCAGGCGTCCGGCCAGGTGACGACCACGACGCTCCCCAGTGCCGCGACGAATCCCCCGTGCTTCGGCGCGGCCGCCCGTGACCACCAGCACCCCTGCAGCAACGCGCAGCTCCGCTACAAGGTCCTCCCGACGCCCGACGACGCCGTCATCGAGCCGAACGCCGAGTGCACCCCGGTCGTCACAAAGGCGCGGCCGTTCGTCTGCACGTTCGGGTTCGTCCCGCCGGAGGCGGCCCGCGCCGACACGACCGTCGCCCTCGTCGGCGACAGCCACGCGACCCACTGGCGCGCCGCGCTGGACCCGGTCGCCCGCAGCGAGGAGTGGGCCGGCGTCTCCCTCACCCGCTCGAGCTGCCCGTTCTCCACGACGACCCCCGTCCTCGACAAGGCGACGGCGCGCGCGTGCGTGAAGTGGAACCCGCAGGTGCAGGCGTGGTTCCGCCGCCACAGGGAGGTCTCGACGGTCTTCACCTCCGAGCACATCCAGGTGCGCGTGAAGGACTCGAGGCACCGCGGCCAGTTCGAGGCGAAGGTCCGCGGCTACATGAACCAGTGGCGCGCGCTGCCGAGCACGGTCAAGCACGTCGTGGTCATCAAGGACACGCCGCGCGCGACGGGCAACACGGCCGACTGCGTCACGAACGCCCTCCACAAGAAGGAGCGCGCCGGCGCGGCCTGCGCGATCCCGCGGAGCTTCGCGATCAAGCCGGACCCGGCGGTCGAGGCGGTCCGGCGACTGCACTCCAGCCGCTACCTCGCGATCGACATGACCTCGTACTTCTGCTCCGCGCGCTCCTGCCCGCCGGTCATCGGCGGCGCGCTCGTCTTCAAGGACCCGGGGCACATCACGCGGGTCTACGGCGAGACGCTGGGCCCGTACCTGCAGCGCGCGATCGAGGCGCTCGCGCCCTTCCGGCCGAAGCCGGATCCGGGCGCGGCGCCGTCGAGGACCGGCTAGGAGATGTCCTGCTGGTAGGTGTAGACGACCTTCTTGCTGCCGCGCGTGCAGGTGACGCGGGCGTCGTACTCGATGGCGCTCTTGACGCGCTTCTCGGTGCACTTGTAGCCGTCGACGCGTGAGCACGTGCCGGTCTTGCCGTGCCGGGTGCGGCACCGGTAGTGGTCCTTCATGACCTTCGTGCCCGTCCTGCAGCTGACGTGCGAGACCTTCAGCGACGTGTAGTAGCCGACGCCCGGGTACTTCGGCGTCTTGCAGCTGGCGGCGGCCGAGGCGGTCACGGGGCTGGCGGTGGCCGCCGTGTCGGCCGCGAGGACCGGGACGGCGCCCGCGATACAGGCGGCGACGGCGAGGGACCGCGCGCGCGGGAGGCGGCTGAGCATCAGGTGGAACTCCTTGGATCGGGGCATCTTCGGGAACGTAACAGTGAGGTAAACCGCTTCGATGCGGTGCGGGTTACACATCTCACGAACGTCTCACGAAGCCGGTCACGTGGCGCACGGCCCCCGCGCCCCGCCTGACGGCGCGTCCGCCGGTACCCTGAGCGCGTGTCCGCGAGCGTTCAGGCAGAGGTCGTCATCGTCGGTGCGGGCTTCGGGGGGATCGCGGCCGCGATCGAGCTCGGGCAACACGGCTTCCGGGACGTCAAGCTCCTCGAGAAGGCCCCGCAGTCCGGCGGCACCTGGTTCCACAACAGCTACCCGGGCGCGGCGTGCGACGTCCCGAGCCACCTGTACTCGTACTCGTTCGCCACGCGGCGCGACTGGAAGCGGCTGTGCTCGCCGCAGAGCGAGATCCTCGACTACATCCACGAGGTCGCCCGCGAGCACGGCGTCGACCGGCAGATCGTGACCGACACGACGGTCACCGCGGTGAGCTGGGACGACGCCGCCCGCCGCTGGTCGGTCACGACCGAGGACGGTCCGACCTACGAGGCCTCCGCCGTCGTCATCGCGACCGGGCAGCTGCACCAGCCCGCCTACCCGCGGATCGCGGGCGTCGAGACGTTCGCCGGCCACAGCTTCCACTCGGCCGGGTGGGACCACGACTACGACCTGCGCGGCAAGCGCATCGCGGTCATCGGGAGCGGTGCGAGCGCGGTGCAGTTCGTCCCCGAGATCGCGGAGGTCGCGGGCCGGCTGTCGGTCTTCCAGCGCTCGGGCAACTGGTTCCTGCCGCGCAGGAACCGCCGCTACCCGAAGGCTGTCGCCGCGGCGATCCGGTACGTCCCCGGCCTGCAGGCCGCGCGGCGGCGCTACCTCTACCACTACGGCGAGGTGCTGACGCTCGCGATCCGCCATCCGAAGACGTGGGGCCGCATCGGCGCCGCGCGCAGCGCCGCCTTCATGCGCTGGCAGCTGCGCGACCCCGAGGTGCGGCGCAAGGCGTGGCCGGACTACACGTTCGGGTGCAAGCGCGTCCTGTTCAGCTCGAAGTGGCTGCCGGCGCTGCAGCGGCCCAACGTCGAGCTCGTGACCGACCGCGTCACCGGCCTCGAGCCCGAGGGCGTGCGGACCGACGACGGCCGCCTGCACGAGGTCGACTGCGTCATCTACGGCACCGGCTTCCGGACGACCGACTTCATGTTCCCGATGCGGGTGACCGGCGTCGGGGGCCGCGATCTCGCCACCGACTGGGCCGACGGGGCGCACGCGCACCTCGGCCTGAGCGTCCCGGGCTACCCGTCGCTGTTCGTCATGTACGGGCCGAACACGAACACCTCCGGCGGCTCGATCATCGTCTACCTCGAGGCGCAGGCGCGCTACATCCGGCAGGCGCTGGAGCACGTCCGCCACGCCGGCGCGCAGGCGATCGACGTGCGGCCCGAGGTCGAGGCCGCGAGCGACCGCGAGGTCCAGGCGCGCTTCGCGGGGACGGCGTGGACCGCCTGCGACTCCTGGTACCGCACCGACGACGGGCGGATCGTCGCGAACTGGCCGGGCTACATGCGCGAGTACGAGGAGCGCACGCGGACGCTCGACGCGAGCCAGTTCGTCCTCCTGCGCGCCGACGGGGACGAGCACGTCCAGGCCGGCGCGACCGTCGGCGCGGGCGAGCCGGGCTGACGCGCGCGTGCCGCGCCGCCGGCTGACCGGGTTCGTGGCGGCGGCGGCCCTCGCCGGGGCCGGCGCCGTCGGCGCGCCGGTCGCGGATGCGGCGACCGCCCGCGACGGCAGCCTCGCGCTGGCCACCGGCGGGCAGTTCGTGCTGCAGCCGGTCGGGGGCGGCAGCGCGCGCCGCGCCGCCGGGCCCGGCGTCTCGATCGTCGGGACCTCGCGCGGCGGCGGGCTCGTCGCCCTCTCCAGCGGGGCGGGCGGGGACGTGACGATCACGACGCCCGGCGGCCGGGTCATCCGCCGCTTCGCGTTCGGCGGCATCGTCGTGCACTCCCTCGACATCTCGCCCGACGGGCGCACGCTCGCGCTCACCGCGTTCCGCAACGCCGAGCCGTATCCCGGCCACCTCTTCCCGTACCTCGCGCGGGTTGACGGCCGCGACCTGCGCCGTCTGCGCACGCGCACGCGCTTCGTCTACGACCTGCGGTTCACGCCAGACGGCGGCTCCCTCGTGTACGCCGGCGCCCCAAGCGCCGGCACGCAGGTGGGCTGCGCGTCGCTGCGCCGTGTCCGGGCCGACGGCGCGGCCGACGCGGCCGTCTACCCCGCGGGACGCACCCCCGGCCGGCCGTGCGTCGTGACCCTCGCGCTGTCGCCGGGCGGCGACGGGGCGGCCTTCACCGGCGACCCCGACCCGGCGCGGCCGTCCCCGGACGGCGCGGTGCGCACGGCCGCCTACCGCGTGCGCCTGAGCGGGCCGTCGATCCCGGCGCTCGTCCAGCGCGCGGCGTACGCCGTCGCGTGGGCGCCGGGCGGCGGGCGCATCGCGTTCAGCACGCCGGCGGGGACGTTCTACGCCGCCTCGTCGGGGACGCCCCGCCCCGTCCTCGTGAGCCCGCTGTCGACCCTCTCGCTCGCGTGGCTGCGCCGCGCCGGCTGAGCCGACCGGCGAGTCCTCTCGTAGGGTCCTGACGTGGCCACCACGCACGAGCACGAACCGCTGTCGAAGACGTACCGCTTCGCGATGACCGCCTGCGCCCCGGCGATCCGCTGGTGGGGACGGCTCGAGGTCGTGGGGCTCGACGAGCTGCCGGTCGGCGTCCCGGTCCTCATCTGCGGCAACCACGACAGCCACTGGGACCCCGTCGCGATCGGTGTCGCCGGCAAGTCCCGCCGCCAGATCTGCGCGCTCGCCAAGGCGTCGATGTGGAAGCGTCCCGGCCTGCGCCACATCCTCGACGGGATGGGCCAGATCCCCATCGAGCGTGGCGCGGGGGACGTCGGCGCCCTCGACCGGGCGACGGAGATCCTCCGCGACGGCGCGTGCATCGGCATCTTCCCCGAGGGGACGCTGAGCCGCGGGGGGCCGCTGCGCGCCCGCAGCGGCATCGGCCGCCTCGCGGCGAACGTGCCCGAGGCGGAGGTCGTCTGCGTCGCGGTCACCGGGACCGTCGACCTCGTGCGCGGCCCGTTCACGCGGCCGCGCATCCGCGTCGAGTTCTTCCGTCCCGCCGGCGGCGGGCTGCAGGAGGGCGAGAGCCAGAAGGCGTTCGCCCAGCGGCTGCTCGACGAGGTCCGTGCGAAGGCGCCGGTCGTCGCCGCGGGGCGCAGGCCCGGGCGGAAGGCCGACGCTCCGTGAGCACGGAGGTCCGGCTGCGCGACGGGCGCCCGGAGGAGGTCGGCGTCCTCACCGAGCTGCAGCGCCGGGCCGCGATGGTCTGGGAGGAGGACCGCGCGATCCTCGAGGCGCATCCGGAGGCGGTCGCCGTCCCGCTCGACGCCGTCCGCGAGCGCCGCGTCCGCGTCGCCGCCGCGCCGGACGACACGCCGCTCGGCTTCGCGCTCGTCCTCCCGGTCACCGAAGGGGAGTGCGAGCTCGACGCGCTCTTCGTCGAGCCCGTCCTCCACGGCCGCGGACTCGGCCGGCGCCTGCTCGAGGACGTCGCGGCGCGCGTGCGCGCGGCGGGCGCGCGCGAGCTGTTCGTCGTCTCCGGCCCGGGCGCGGTCGGGTTCTACGAGCGGGCGGGCTTCCGCCCCGTCGGCGAGGTCCCGACCGCCTTCGGGCCCGCGCACCAGCTGGCGCGGGCCCTCTGAGCGCGGCGTGCGGCCCAGTCACGCTCATGAGCGTGTTCCGGCCGCACGCCGCGGTCCCCTGGGGCCCTAGGCCGCGATCGGCACCGGCGGCTCGGCGGCGGCCGCGTCCTCGCGCGGCAGCGGCGGCACCGTCGGGGCGACCTTCGCGACGCTCGCCCCGCCCGGGAACGAGAGGCGGAGGATCTTCTTGCCGACCGAGCGGTACTGCCTGCCGAGGCGGCCCGAGAGGTACGGCAGGCCGTAGCGCGCGCAGACGGCGCGGACCTCCGGGGCGATCTCGGCGTAGCGGCTCGCCGGGAGGTCCGGGAAGAGGTGGTGCTCGATCTGGTGGGAGAGGTTGCCCGTCATGAGGTGGAAGAGCGGCGTCCCCTCGAGGTTGCACGAGCCGAGGAGCTGGCGGACGTACCAGGCGCCGCGGCTCTCGCCGTCGAGCTGGTCCTCGGTGAAGGTGTGCGCGCCCTCCGGGATGTGGCCCATGAAGACGATCGTGTGGACCCAGGTGGAGCGCGCGACGTTCGCGATCGCGTTGCCGATCACGGCCTTCCTGAAGCCCTTGCGCCCGGCGAGCGCCGGGAAGACGAGGTAGTCCTTCGTCATCTGCTGCCCGGCCTTGCGCAGGAAGGCGACGACCTCCTCGCGGGCCTGCTCCTTCGTCTTCTCGCCGCGGCGGACGGCGTCGAGCTCCATGTCGTAGAGCGCGATGCCCCACTCGAAGGTCGCCGCCATGAGCATCCCGTAGACGGGCTGCAGGAGATAGATCGGGTGCCACGGCTGCTCGGGGTCGACGCGCATCGCCGAGTAGCCGAGGTCGCGGTCCTTCCCGACGACGTTCGTGTACGTGTGGTGCTGGTAGTTGTGCGAGTACTTCCACGACCTTGCGGTTGAGACGGCGTCCCAGTCCCAGCTCGACGAGTGGATGGCCGGGTCGCGCATCCAGTCGTACTGGCCGTGCATGACGTTGTGGCCGATCTCCATGTTCTCGATCGCCTTGGCGACGGCGAGGACCGCGGTGCCGAGCACGAGGGCGGGCCGCTTGCGCGAGAGGACGAGGAGGCCGCGCCCGGCGACCTCGAGCGCGCGCTGCGCGGCGATGACACGGCGGATGTAGCGCGCGTCGCGCTCGCCGAGGTCGGCGCGCACGCGGTCGGCGATGGCGTCGAGCTCGAGCGCGATTGCGTCGAGGTCGGCAGGCGTCAGGTGCTGCATGGGGTCAGCGGAGGCGGTGCTCATGGCGTGGTCTCGTCGATCGGGTCGGGCGGGGTCACGTCGCACACTCGATCCCTGCCGGCGCACGCGCAGCGGCAACCCTACGGACCGAAGCTAAATATCTCCCCCGCGACCGACGCTCGGGGGGGTCGGCGCCCGCGCCCGGAGCGCCCCGACGCCAAACTGGCCCGCTGGCCAGTTCATCGGATAGGGTCGCCGTCATGGGTCATGGAGGATGGGGACGGATCGCCCGCGCCGGGATGGCGTCGGCGATGACACTCGTGGTCGCGGCGGTCGGCGCGCACACGGCGAGCGCGGCGGTCACGCCGTACGGGACGAACGACGCGGGCGGCTTCCGCAACGTCCTGCCGCCGGGCACGGCGGGGACGAACGACCTCGCGGACTTCGCCGCGTTCACGCTCGCCGGCACGCGGCCGGCGCACTCGATGGATCAGCTGCCGCTCTACCGCGACCTCGAGTACGCGTCCCCGACGCTCACCGACGCGCAGGTCCCCGACTACTTCAAGGACGCGACGTTCGGCGTCAGGGACGGGGACGTCGCGTCGTCGATCTCGCCGCGCGCGGGCGTGACGATCCTCCGCGACAAGGCCTACGGCGTCCCCCACGTGTACGGCGACACGCGGGCCGACACGGAGTTCGGCGCGGGGTACGCGGGCGCGCAGGACCGCCTCTTCCTCATGGACGTCCTGCGCCACACCGGCTACGCGGAGCTCTCCTCGTTCGTCGGCGGCTCGGCGGGCAACCGCCAGATGGACCGCGTGCAGTGGGGCCTCGCGCCCTACACCGAGGCGGACCTGCACGAGCAGATCGTCAACGCCCCGCGCCTGTACGGGGCCGAGGGCGCCGCGCTCATCGCGGACGCCACGGCCTACGTCGACGGCATCAACGCCTACATCGCGGACGCGAAGTCCGGCCGGGCGAAGCTCCCCGCCGAGTACACGCTGCTCGGCAAGACACTCGAGCCGTGGAAGGTCGAGGACGTGCTCGCGACCGCCTCGCTCGTCGGCGGCATCTTCGGCAAGGGCGGCGGGTCGGAGGTGAAGTCCGCGCTCCTCGAGCGCTCGCTCGAGCAGCGCTTCGGCAAGGCGAAGGGCCGCAAGGCGTGGAGCGACCTGCGCTCGAAGAACGACCCCGAGGCGCCGACGACCGTCGCGCGGCGCTTCCCCTACGAGACGGCGAGCGCCTTCTCGAAGCGGGGCCTCGCCATGCCCGACCCCGGCTCGGTGAAGGACGCGGAGGTCGGCCCGCCGATCACCGCGGCCCAGGCCCGGGCCGGCGCCGCCGACCTCGGCGCCCGCCTCCTGCGCAGCTTCCGCGCCCACCCCCACGCCTCGAACTGGGAGCTCATCGCCGCCCGCCACTCGGCGACCGGCCACCCGCTCGGCGTCCTCGGCCCGCAGGTCGGCTACTACATCCCGCAGATCCTCATGGAGGAGGACCTCCACGGCCCGGGGATCGACGCCCAGGGCGCGGCCTTCGCGGGCGCGAACCTGTACGTCCTCCTCGGCCACGGCCGTGACTACGCGTGGTCGGCGACGACCGCGACGAGCGACAACGTCGACACGTTCGCCGAGGTCCTCTGCCAGGACGACGTGCACTACCTCTACAAGGGCAAGTGCCTCGCGATGGACAAGCTCCAGCGCACGAACAGCTGGATCCCGAACGCGAGCGACCACACGCCGCCCGGCTCGGAGACCCTGACCTCCTACCGCACGGTCCACGGCATCGTCACCGCGCGCGGCACGGTCCGCGGCAAGAAGGTCGCCTTCGCCTCGGCGCGCACGACGTACGGCCACGAGGCGGACTCGGCGATCGGCTTCTCGCGGCTGAACGACCCGGGCTACGTCACGGGGCCCGCGTCGTTCCGCAGGGCCGTCGACGGCATCTCGTTCCTCTTCAACTGGGCGTACATCGACGGCGACAACATCGCCTACCAGCTCTCCGGCGCGCTGCCGGTGCGGGCGAAGGGGACGTCGCCGGACTTCCCGGTGTTCGGCACCGGCGCGTACGACTGGCAGGGCTTCGACCCGGCCGACCGGACCGAGAAGACCGTCGGCTACAACCAGCGCCCGCACGCGGTGAACCCCGACTCGCTCGTCTCGTGGAACAACAAGCAGGCGCCCGGGTTCGCCGCCGCCGACGACAAGTTCACCTACGGGCCGGTCTTCCGCTCGCAGATGATCGACGCGCGCGTGCGGGCGACGTACGCGGGCGGGAAGAAGGCGACGATCGCCCAGCTCGTGCAGGCGATGGAGGAGCCCGCCAGCCAGGACCTCGAGGCCGTCGCGGACTTCCCGATCCTCAAGAAGGCGATCGGCAACCCGAGCGACCCGGCGCTGAAGGCCGCGCTGAAGCTGCTCGGCGACTGGACCGCGGGCGGAGCCCATCGCCGTGACCTCGACAAGAACGGCAAGGACGAGGACACGCCGGCGATCACGCTCATGGACGCGTGGTGGCCGCGCCTGTCGCAGGTCGTCATCTCCGACCGCATCGGGCCCGCGGCCGACAAGGCGCTGCGCGGCCTCGTCGCGCCGTCCTCCACCCCGCCCGGCGGCGACCCGAAGGCCCCCGACTACGACGACGGCTGGTTCGCCTTCGTCAACAAGGACCTGCGCGACATCTTCTCGCCGAGGACGGTCAAGGGCCGCTGGTCGCTGCGGTACTGCGGCGGCGGGACGGCGGCCGGGTGCCGCAGGGCGCTGCGCGCGTCGCTGAAGGACGCGCTGACCGTGACGGCCGCGCAGCTGTACGGGCGCGGCGACTGCGCGAAGACGCCCGACCCGGCGTGCTTCGACCAGAATCGGTCGACGATCACCGGGGCGATCTCGCAGCCGCCGTTCCCGTTCCAGAACCGGCCGACGTTCCAGCAGGTCGTGACGCTGACGCAGCGGCTGCCGCGCTAGGCGGCCGGCGCGCCGACGGGCCGAGGGTGTCGCGCACGAGCAGCGCGGCACCCGTCAGCGCGAGCACCGCGACGAGCGCCGCGGCCGCGAGCCGCGGCGCCGCCGGCCGGGCGGGCGGCACGGGCGGGTCGACCGCCGTCGCCGCCCACTTCGCGTGGTGGGCGCGGGCGTAGCTCCGCGGGACGGTCCCGTGGCGCATCCCCTCGCGGGCGGCGCGCGTCTCGGGCGCGAAGGCCATGAAGACGTGCCCGGCGACGAAGAGGCCGCCGACGAGCATGCTCACGTCATGGAGGGCGATCGTCCCGCCGAGGCGCAGCTGCGTGTGGCGTTCCCCGAGCCACAGCAGCGTGCCGGACACGAGGAACAGGACGGTCAGCGCCGCCTGCGCGACGGCGTGGACCTTCTGCCCGGCGTTGAAGCGTCCCTGCGGGATGCGGCGGTCGGTGCCGCGGGCGCGCAGCCACGCGAGGTCGTCCTCGTCGAAGCGCTCGAGCTGACGGCGGGCGGCGCGCAGCGCGCGCCGGTCCCCGAGGAGCGGGACGAGCAGCATCGTCGCCACCCAGCCGACCGCCGCCACGAGATGGACGGCCTTCACCTGCGGCCGCGCCGAGACGATCTGCGCGAGGAACGGAAGGTAGAGGACGAGCCCCGTCGCGAGCATGGCGAGGAAGCAGCCCGCGAAGGCGCGGTGCAGGACGCGCTCGGTCCGCCCGAAGCGGTGCACGCGCGCGTCAGCGGCCATTGGAGCCCCCGACCCAGGCGTCGCGGTCGTACCCGCGCTGCTCCCAGTAGCCGTCGTTGACGCCGGACGTGAACGTCAGCCGCTGCACCCACTTCACGCCCTTGTACCCGTACATCTGCGGCATGACGAGCCGCGCGGGCGCGCCGTGCTTGCGGGCCAGCGGCCGGCCGTCCATCGCGTGGGCGAGCATCGCGTCCGGGGCCAGCGCCTGTCCGAGCGTCAGCGAGTCGACGTACGGCGCCTCCATCGAGACGAAGTCGATCGCCCGCGCGGACGGCAGCGGGCTCGCGAGGGCGAAGAGGTCGCGGAAGCGGACGCCCCGCCAGCGCACACCGTCGACCGACCAGCCGGTCACGCAGTGGAAGTCGGTCTTCTGCGAGGCCTGCGGGAGCGCGAGCAGCTGCGCGTAGGTCAGCGTCACCGGGCGCTCGACGAGGCCGTCGATCCGCAGCCGCCACGTCGCGCGGTCGAACGCCGGGTACGGCGGGTTGACGGCGTAGATCCGCCAGCCCTGCCCGAACGGGATCGCCGCGCGGACGCTCTCGGGCAGGACGCGCGTGGCCTGGGAGGCGAGGTCGAGCGCCTGCCCGCCCCAGGCGAGCGAGCTCAGGCCGCCGGCGACGAGGCCGAGGAACGCCCGCCGGCCGAGGGGCCGGCCGTCCTCCCCGTCCGTGGGCGCCGTGTCGGCCATCCCACGAGGATGGCACCGCCGGCTGGGCGCGCCCTTACGGAACGGTGACGGCGGGGCGGGCGGGGGCCGGAGGGGCCGCCCTGGCGAGCTCAGGCGGCCGGCTCCTCCGCGATGACCGTGAGGTGGCGGAAGGTCAGCGGCCCGTAGGAGGTGATGAGCGCGACATCGACCGCGTCGCGCCCGCGGCCGACGACGACGCGGCCGGTGCGGGGCGTGTTGTTGCGCGCGTCGAACGTGTGCCAGCGCCCGTCCATCCACACCTCGAACCAGGCGGCGAAGTCCATCTCCTCGTGGATCGCGCCGGGGCCGATCGCGGGGATGTACCCGAAGACGTAGCGCGCCGGGATGTTCAGCGCGCGGCAGAACGTGATCGCCAGGTGCGCGTAGTCGCGGCACACGCCCTGCTGGGCGACGAACACGTCCTTCGACGTCGTCCACGGGTTCGAGGAGAAGTGGTCGAACTCGAGGTGGTCGTGGACCATGTCGGCGATCGCCTGCACGCGCCCCCAGCCCGGCTCCAGGTGGCCGAAGCGCTGCCACGCCTCGTGGCCGAGCTCGTCGGGCAGGCAGAAGCGGCTCGGCATCGTGTAGACGAGGACGTCGTCGGGCAGCTCGTCCACCGGCGTCTCCCGGACATCGGGCTCGAGGACGTCCTCGGGGTGCGTGATGAGGACGGTCGCGCTGTAGCTCAGGCGGGACGGACCCGCGGGGATCGTCATCCGCTCGCAGCGGTTGCCGTAGCCGTCGATGTAGCCGTGGTGGTCGGCGCCGGTGTCCCACGTCTCGCTCTCGACCTGGACGCCCGGCTGCGGGTAGGTGGCCACCTGCATGACCGCCGCGGTGGGCAGCACGGCCTCGACGTCGAAGTGGCAGCCCACCGTGAGGCGGAGCGCCTGCGTGGGGTCGGTGGGTCGGCGCTCCGGCGGCTCGGTGTCGTGCATCTGCGCTCCACCATAGACGCGCTTAGGCGGCGTACACCTGGGTCCGGTACAACGTCGGCATGAGCAACATCACGCGCCGCCAGCGGGAGTCCCGCGCGTTTGCCCTCACGATGAGCACCGGAGGACTCGGTCTCGCGACCGGCGTCACCTTCCTGCTCATGGTGTTCGGCTCCGCCGGATTCGGGCTGTTCCTGCTCCTCCTCATCGCGACCGTCGCCTCGTTCGTGGCGCTGAAGGGGACGATGAAGCGGTAGTCCGCGCGTCGCCCGCGCGATGATGGCGGCGATGACCGACACGTCAGAGGACCTCGTCGCGCGGCACGGCCGCAGCGACCGCACGGCGGTGCTGCGCGTGGCGCGGCGCCTGCCGCTGCGCCACGCGGCCCGGCTCACGCCGCTCATGCAGCGCGGCGGCGTGTGCGTCCTCGCGGGCGCGGCGCAGGGGCTGTGGTTCCCCGCCCGCGCGGTCGAGCCCGGGCACGCCCACGCGCAGCTCATCCTCTCCGGCGAGCTCGAGATCCCGGTCCAGGAGGCGCTGCGCCGGTCGATCCCGCCCGGCGGGACGGTCTACGACGTCGGCGCGAACATCGGCTACTTCGCCCTGCTGGCGGCGCGGTTCGCGGGGGACGGCGGGCGCGTCATCGCCTTCGAGCCGGTGCCTGCGATCGCCGAGCTCGTGCGCGAGGCCGCGCAGCGCTCGTCGCTCGCCGGGCGCGTCGAGGTGCGGGCGCAGGCGGTCGCGCTGACCGCCGGGACGGAGGCGCTGTACGTCGTCGCGGACGGCAGCTGGTCGCACCTGGCCAGCCGCGGCAACCCGGGCGACCTCGTCGACACGATCGACGTGCCCGTCGTCACCCTCGACGACGTCGTCGCCGGGGGCGCGCCGCCACCGGACGTCATCAAGCTCGACGTCGAGGGCTCCGAGGGCGACGTGCTGCGCGGCGCGGCCGAGGTCCTCCGCGTCCACCGCCCGGTGGTCGTGCTCGAACTGCACGACACGCACGAGGAGGCGCTGCCGGTCCTCCGCGAGGCGGGCTATGTGTTCGAGGCGCTCGACGGGCCGTGGCCGGCCGAGGACCCGCGCTGCAAGTACCTCGTGGCGCGGCCGCGCTGAGCCCCCCGCTCGCCCCGCGCCCACGCGTCGCCCCCGCGCCCACCCGCGCCCGCCGACGCCCACCCGCGCCCGCCGACGCGCACCCGCGCGCGCCGACTGACAACCTGCGCAGACCTGTCCTGCGTGAGCTGTCAGTCGGCGCGGATGGGCCGTCGTGTGACGGGCGGCACACCACGGATCGATGTGACGTCGATTTCTGTTGCCTATGCCACGGAAATGGATGTCAAGTCGTGAATTTTGACGGCAGATCGTGTCGGGAGCTTGATCGTACGCTCCATCCATGTCGATCACGGCCACTCGCCCCGCCGCCCAGCGGCCCGTCGCCCGCCGGCTCCTGCGCGCCGCCACCGCGCTCACCACGCCGCTGCTCCCGGACGACTACCTCACGTACATCAACCCCCTCTGGTCGACCCGCGAGCCGCGCGGCCGCGTCGACGCCGTCCTCCCCGAGACGGCCGACAGCGCGACGATCTGGCTGAAGGTCGGCCCGGACTGGCCGCTCCACACGCCCGGCCAGTACGTGCGCGTCGGCGTCGACATCGACGGCGTCCGCCACTGGCGCACGTACTCGCTGACGAGCGTCCCCGGCCGCGACGACCACCGCGTCGCGATCACCGTCAAGGCGACGCCGGACGGCTTCGTGTCGAAGCACCTCGTCCACCACACGCGCCCCGGGACGATCGTCCGCCTCGGCCCGCCGGCGGGCGAGTTCGTGCTCCCCGAGGCCCGCCCGGAGCGCGTCCTGCTCCTCACCGCGGGCAGCGGCATCACCCCCGCGATGGGCATGCTCCGCGCGCTCATCGCGGCCGGCCACGGGCTCGACGGCGTCACCCACGTGCACCTCGCGCCGAACCGCGGAGACGTCATCTTCGGCGACGAGCTGCGCCGCCTCGCCGCCCAGCACCCGGGCTTCACGCTCCACGAGCACCACGACGACGAGCACGGCGTCTTCTCCCCCGCGCGCCTGCAGCAGCTCCTCCCGGAGTGGGCGGCGCACGAGACCTGGGCCTGCGGCCCCGCCGGCCTGCTCGACGCCGTGACCGAGGCGTTCGAGGCCGCGGGCGTGCCCGAGCGGCTCAACGTCGAGCGCTTCAAGCCCGTCGTGGTCAACGTGACCGGCACCGGCGGCACCGTGACCTTCACCAGGCAGCAGCGGACCGCCACCGCCGACGCATCGACCCCGATCCTCGTCGCCGGCGAGGACGCCGGCGCCCTGCTCCCCAGCGGCTGCCGCATGGGCATCTGCAACTCGTGCGTCGGGCGCCTGTGCTCCGGCGCCGTGCGCGACCTGCGCACCGGCGAGCTGCTCGACACCCCCGACCTCATGGTCCGCACCTGCACGACGGCCGCCGCCGGCGACGTCGAGATCGACCTCTAGGCGCCCCGCGCCCCCACCTTTCAGACCTCAACCCAGAGGAGACCGCACCATGTACACCGATTCCGTCACCACCCCGAAGCCCACCCCGTTCGCGCACCTCACCCCCGAGGACGTCGCGCAGATCGGCCGCGAGCTCGACGCCATCCGCGACGAGGTCGTCTCAGACCTCGGCGAGCAGGACGCGCGCTACATCCGCAAGGTCATCGCGACCCAGCGCGCCCTCGAGGTCGCCGGCCGCGGCGCCCTGCAGTTCGGCCTCTTCCCGCCCGCCTGGGTCGCCGGCACGACCGCCCTGACCGTCGCGAAGATCCTCGAGAACATGGAGATCGGGCACAACGTCATGCACGGTCAGTGGGACTGGATGCGCGACCCGGAGATCCACTCCTCCACGTGGGAGTGGGACAACGTGTCGAGCGCCGAGGGCTGGAAGCACAGCCACAACTTCGAGCACCACACGTTCACGAACGTCGTCGGCAAGGACCGCGACCTCGGCTACGAGATCATGCGGATCGACCCGGCCCAGCCGTGGAAGCCCGTCTACCTCGCCCAGCCGGTCTACAACGTCGCGCTCGCGCTGCTGTTCCAGTGGGGCGTCGCCCTGCACGACGTCGGCGTCCACGACGTCAAGCGCGGCAACAAGGACCCGGAGGTCGCGAAGGTCGACCTCAAGCGGTTCCTGAAGAAGGCCCGCAAGCAGCTGTTCAAGGACTACCTCCTGTTCCCGGCGCTGTCCGGCCCGTCGTTCGTCCCGAACGCGCTCGGCAACCTCACCGCGAATCTCGGCCGCAACCTCTGGTCCTACGCGATCATCTTCTGCGGCCACTTCCCCGACGGCGTGGAGACGTTCGAGTACTCCGAGCAGGACCTCGAGGACGAGACGCGCGGTGGCTGGTACCTGCGCCAGCTCGCGGGCTCGGCGAACCTCGACGGCGGCAGGCTCTTCCACATCATGGCGGGCAACCTGTCGCACCAGATCGAGCACCACCTGTTCCCGGACGTGCCGTCCAACCGCTACCAGGAGATGTCGCCGCGGGTCCGGGAGATCTGCGCGCGCTACGACCTCCCGTACACGAGCGGCCCGCTGCCCCGGCAGTACTTCCAGGTGCTGAGCAAGATCACCCGCCTCGCCTTCCCGGGCGGCGGGAAGCAGAACGGGAGCCCCGTGCCGGCCACGACGGCGGCCACCCGCCCGGCCGCACCGCAGCCGGTCACCGCGTAGCTCAGCCGGCGAGGTCCCGGGCCCGCAGCGCGAGCTGGAGCTCGAGGCGGCGGGCCGGGTCCTCGAGCACCGAGCCGAAGCGCTCCTGCAGGCCGCCGAGCCGGTAGCGCACGGTCTGCGGATGGACGTGGAGCGCGGCCGCCGCGGCCGCGACGTCCCCGTGCGCGTCGAGCCACGCCGTGAGCGTCGCGACGGCGCGCGCGTAGGCCGCCTCCGTCATGCCGTCGAGCGGCCCGAGCCGGAGCGCGACGAGGTCGGCCGTGAGCTCGCGGTCGGCCGCGAGGAGCAGCGGCAGGAGATGGTCGCGGGCGTAGGCGAGCTTGTCGGACCCGAGCTCGCCGGCGGCGTGCAGGGGCCACGCCGCGACGGCCCGCGCGAACGAGACGTGCGCCTCCTCCCACGGCCCGCCCGGCCCGAGGACACCACGCCGGTCGCGCAGGGCACGACGGATCTGGGCGCGGCGCCCGGGCGCCCCCGCGTCGGGCACGAGCAGGACGGCGACCGGCCGCAGCGCCGCGGCGATCGAGCCGGACGGCATGCGGCGCGCGATGACCCCGGGGTCGGCGTCCCCGACCGCGAGCACCGCGACGGAGGACGGCAGCGGCCAGTCGGCGGCCAGCGCGGCCTCCTCGACCGCGGCGGGATCGGTCACCGGGCCGGAGACGAGCAGCTCGACGAGCGCCTGGCGCCGCGTCTGCAGCGACCCGGCGCGGAGCGACTGCTCCTGCGAGTAGCCGCGCACCGAGGCGGCCGAGAGCCGGTCGATGTACGCGAAGATCGCCTCGGCGAGCCGGCCGAGGGTCGCGACGTCCATCCCCTCCTCCTCGGCGTAGGCCGCGACCTCGCGCCAGGACACGCGGGCGCCGACGCGGTAGGCCGACTGCAGCGCGTCGAGCGTCCGGCCGGCGCGGTACTCGGCCCGCCCGAGCGCCTCGTAGACCGATTCGTCCGGGCCCTCGCCGTCCTTGCCCAGCAGCCCGACGAACTGGTCCAGGCCCGCGGTGACCCCCTGCGAGATGAGCCGGCCGAACGCGCCCTCGAGCGGCTGGTCGTACTCGGGGACCTCCTCGCGGACGGCGGCGATGACGAGCTCGACCGCCCCGCTGATGCGCGGCCGCATGCGCTCGGCGAGGTCGGCCGGGACCGCGGCCCACGGCGAGCGGTCGGGCGGCGGTGCTCCGGGCGGGTCGGCCACGGCGCCATCGTCCCATGCGCGGGCACCCGCCGGAGGGCCGGGCGCCGCCGAGGTCACACGGGCGCCGCCGAGGTCACACGGGCGCGCCGAGCGTCGGCACGCTGAGGACGAAGCGCCCGCCCTGCCCCGGCTCGGCGACGACGTCGCCCCCGGCGGTCCGCGCGAGCCGGCGTGCGAGCGCGAGGCCGAGCCCGGCCCCGCCGTTGCCCGCCCCCGGCGCGGAGGCGGGCGCGCGGCCCTGATAGCCCGGCGCGAAGATCGCCTCCTCCTCGCCGGCCGCCACCCCGTCGCCGTCGTCGAGGACGGAGATCCGCGCGACGCCGCCGCGGACGGCGAGCGCCACGTCGACGCGGGTGCGGGCGTGGCGGACGGCGTTGTCGACGAGCGGGAGCAGCGCCCGCGCGACGAGGTCGGCGTCCGCGGCGAGCCGAGCGGACGCGCCGCCCGAGGGCCCGCGGACGGTGACGCGCCCGTGGGCGGGCAGGCCGTCGAGCGCGTCGGTGATGACCTCGAGCGCGTCGCAGCCGTCCGCCCCGGCGACCTCCCCGCGGGCGACCGCCATGAGCGTGTCGATGACGCCGGTCATCCGCTTCGTGCCGTCGACGATCGCGGCGAGCGAGGCCCGGACGTCCTCCGCCGGGCGACCGGGGCGGGCGGCGAGCTCGGCCTCGGCCTGGATCCCGGCGAGCGGCGTGCGCAGCTCGTGCGCCATCTCGGCGGAGAAGCGCTGCTCGTGCCGCCGGCTCGCCGCGATGCGGCCGAGCAGGCCGTCGAGGGTCGCCGCCAGGCCGGTGAGCTCGTCGACCGGCGGCCCGAGGTCGAAGCGCCGGTCGAGGTCGTGCTCCCCCCAGTCCTCCGCGTCGCGCGCCATGTCGCCGACCGGCCGGAGCGCCGTGCCGACCGCGCGCCAGGCGATGCCCCCGACGGCGAGCAGGACGAAGAGGTCGAGGACGAGCGAGCCGAACAGCGCGATCCGCTCGGTGTGCTCGTACGGGGCGCGGGAGACGGCGACGACGACGGTCGCGATGGGACGCCCGCGGCCGTCGTTGCGCACGGGCTCGGCGCGCAGCGCGAACCGGTCCTCCGCCACGTCGCGCTCGACCGCGTGCGTCGTCCCCGCGAGCGCATCGGCCGCCCGCTGGACGTCCGCCGTCGCGACGGGACGGACGAGCGCCCGGCGGCCGACGAAGACCCACGCCTGCCGGTCGAGCACCTGGTCGTTCGTCCCGTCGCGGACGACGACCTTCCCGCCGGTCGTGGAGATCGTCGCGATCTGGGCGGCCGCCCGCGCCTTGAGGACGGACGTCGCGTCGTCCTCGAGCTGCGAGCGCAGCATGAGGTTGATCGCGACGCTCAGCACCCCGAGGCCGAGCGCGAGGGCGAGCACCGACGCGAGGGCGACACGGGCCTGCAGCCGCGAGGGCGGCGTGAGGTTCATCGCAGGACGTAGCCGACGCCGCGCACGTTCGCGAGCTCGGTGGGCGCTCCGACCTCCCGGAGCTTGCGGCGCAGGCGGGTGATGTACGCGTCGAGGGTGTTGTCGTGGACGATCGCCCCGTCGGGCCAGGCGGCGCCGACGAGCTCGCGGCGGCGGACGACCTCCCCGCTGCGCGCGACGAGCGGGGCGAGCAGGCGGAACTCGGTCGGCGTCAGCGTCACGTGGGCGTCCCCGCAGCGGATCCCGTGGGCGGCGGCGTCGAGGCGCAGCGCGAACGCGCCGTCCGGTGCCTCGGTCGCGGCCGGCGGCTCCGCGCCGGCCGCCGGCGGGGAGCGCTTGAGCAGCGCCTGCACCCGTACGAGGAGCTCGGCGAGCGCGAACGGCTTCGTGAGGTAGTCGTCGCCGCCGGCGCGGAAGCCGGACACGCGGTCGGTGACGGCGTCCCGGGCGGTGAGGAACAGGACCGGCGCGGTGACGCCGTGCGCGCGCAGCGCCTGGCAGACGTCGCGGCCGTCGGCGTCCGGCAGGCCGACGTCGAGGATGAGCGCGTCGACCGCCCCGGGGACGAAGCGCGCGACCGCCTCGCGGCCCGTGCCGACGACGAGCGTCTCGTGCCCCTCGTCCGCGAGGGCCCGTGCGAGGACGGAGCGCAGCGCGGCATCGTCCTCACATACGCCGATGCGACCGGTCACGTGACCAGCCTACGCGGCACGCCTGACCCGCACCTGAACGAGCGCCCGGCGGCGGTCTGCACGCCGCGCGGGTTGACGTGACCCCTCGCGGCGGTCAGCATCAGCCAGGCGATGCCGTTTTCCGACTGGCGTGAGCCGGCGCGGCGCCTGGCCGCGTCGTACGGACCTCCCACCCCGGAGCAGGTCGCGCTCGCCACGCACGCCGGCGTCGACCTCCCCGACGACACGCCCCACGACGTCGCCGCCGCCCTGCTCCTCGACGCGCTCGCGGAGACGCTGACGCTCCACGGCCCGCTGCCGCCGACGCCCGGGCAGCTCGCCTACCTCCACGACCTCGGCCACGAGTGGCGCCTGGCGCCGTGGCGCGCGACGCGCCGCGTCTCGTCGGCGCTCATCGGCGTCCTCGTCAGCCGCGGACGGGTGGACGCCCTGGAGCTGCTGCGGCCCGCGCACGGCGATCTCGTCGGCGTCGCCCGCCCGCCGCGCCACGACGACGACGCGGACATCCCGTTCCTCGTCGACCCCGCGCAGCGCCCGCTGCCCTCCTCGCTCGTCGTCAGCTCGGTGAGCGAGAGCGGCCGCGTGAACTTCCGCGGCGGCTCCGGCCTCGCCGCGTGGCCCGAGCACGTGACGATGCTCGCCCGCGCGAGCGACGTCTGGGACACGACGCCCCGGACGTGGCAGCCGTCGCTCTTCGAGCCCGGCGCCTGAGCGGCGCCGACCGACAGCTCACGCCGACCTGTCCTGCGTCAGCTGTCAGTCGACGGCGGCGCGAGGGGGCGTGGTCAGCCCGCCGCGGGCAGCGACGCCGGCAGCCCGTAGGCCTGGAGCGCCGCCGGGAGGGCGATCGATCCGTCCGCCTGCTGGCCGTTCTCGAGCAGCGCGACGATCGTGCGGCCGACCGCGACGGCGGTCCCGTTGAGCGTGTGGAGCGTCAGCGGCTTCTTGGAGCCCGCGGGGCGGTAGCGGATGTCGAGGCGGCGGGCCTGGAAGTCCGTCGTGTTCGACGTCGAGGTGAGCTCGCGGTACTTCCCCTGCCCGGGCAGCCAGGCCTCGCAGTCGTACTTCTTCGCCGCGCTCGCGCCGAGGTCGTCGACGGCGATGTTCACGACGCGGTAGGGCAGGCCGAGCTCGGCGAGGATCTCCTCCTCGATCGCGAGCAGCTTGTCGTGCCACTCGGGCGAGTCCTCCGGACGGACGAACGCGAACATCTCGACCTTGTCGAACTGGTGGACGCGGAAGATGCCGCGCGTGTCGCGGCCCGCCGCGCCGGCCTCGCGGCGGAAGCACGGCGAGAAGCCCGCGTACAGCACCGGCAGCTGCTCGTCGTCGAGGATCTCCCCGGCGTGGAGCGACGCGAGCGCGACCTCGCTCGTCCCGACGAGGTAGAGGTCGTCGCCCGGCAGCGCGTAGATCTGCTGCTCGGTGTCGGGCAGCATGCCGGTGCCGAAGAGCGCCTCCTCCCGGACGAGGACCGGCGGGACGACGGGCGTGAAGCCGTGGCCGTGCAGCTTGTCGAGCGCCCAGCGGACGAGGGCGAGCTCGAGGAACACGAGGTCGCCGGTGAGGTAGGCGAACCGCGAGCCCGAGAGCCGGGCGCCGCGCTCGAGGTCGATGCGGTCGCCGGCGAGATCCTGGTGGTCGCGCGCCTCGAAGCCGAGCTCGCGGACCGTCCCCTCCTCGCGGAGCACGGTGTCGGTGTCCGCGGCGGTCGGGTCCGGGAGGTTCGGGAGCGTGGCGAGCTTCGCCTGCAGCTCGACCTCGACCTGCGTCAGCTCCTCGCCGAGCGCCTGCCCGCGCGCCTTGACGTCCGCCATCGCGGCGATCGCCTCGGCCGCGTCCTCGCCCGCCTGCCTGGCCTTCGCGATCGCGCCGCCGGCGGCGTTCTGCTCCGCCTTCAGCGCCTCCGTCCGGGGGATGAGCGCGCGCCGCCGCTCGTCGAGCGCGAGCACCCCGTCGACCGCCTCCGCGACCCCGGGGCCGCGGCGCGACAGGGCGGCCCGCACGGCGTCGGTCTCGGTCCGCAGCAGCTTCAGGTCGAGCATCGGCGCGGACAGTAGCGCGGGCGCGGGCTCAGCGCCGGGCGACGGGCCGGGCCCACTCCGCCGGGCCGGGCCCGAGGCGGGCCGCGCGATCCTCCGGGTTCGCGAGCCGGCAGCGCCGGAGCGACAGGCACCCGCAGCCGATGCACTCGGTGAGGCCGCGCTTCAGCCGCTCGAGCTCCGCGATCCGCTCGTCGATGCGGGCGCTCCACGTCGCCTGCAGGCGCGCCCAGTCCTTGCGGCCGGGGACGCGGTGCGGCGGCAGCCGGGCGAGCTCGGTCCCGATCTCCTCGAGCGTCAGCCCGACCCGCTGGGCGTAGACGACGAAGGCGATCCGCCGGAGCACCGCCCGCGGGTAGCGGCGATGGCCCGACCCGGCCCGCTCGCTCGTGATGAGCCCGCGCTCCTCGTAGAACCGCAGCGCCGAGGCGGCCACGCCGCTGCGCCGCGCCACCTCGCCGATCGTGAGCAGGTCGTCCATCGCGTCAGCGTGACGCCTCGCGCCGCCGCATTCAAGCTCACTCGAGCTTTCAGGAGTCCGCGACGCCGCCGCCCCCCGAGCCTCCCGGCCCTCTGGCGGCGAACCGCAGCGCGGACGGGTTCAGCGAGTAGGGCAGCGGCGCGTCGGGCGACAGGCCGTCCGCCACGCCGGCGACGACGACCGCCGGCCACCCGCGGAGCACCTGCGCGAGGACGGCGGTCCCCACGAGCAGCGCGAGGTTGCGTCCCGGGCAGCCCTGCGGGCCGGAGCTGAAGTGGTTGAAGGCGCGCTCCGAGCCGGCGTCCCCCTCGGTCCACGCCTCGGGCGCGAAGCGGTCGGCGTACTCGAGCCGCGCGCGGTCGCGGTGATGGAAGCCGTTGACGATGAGGACCTGCGTGCCCTTCGGGACGGTCGTCCCGTGCCAGGCGACGTCCACGAGCGTCTCGCGCGAGAGCAGCGGCGTCGTCGGGAAGAGGCGCATCGCCTCCTGCAGGCAGGCGGCGAGGTACGGCGCCTCGTCCCCCTCCAGCTCGCGGTCGACGACGGCACGCTGCGCCGGGTGGGTCGCGACGAGGGCGAGCGCCCGCAGCGCGTTCGTCGCGAGCGTGTCCTGCAGCGCGAAGAGCCAGTGCGTCGCCTGCCCGGCCGCCCGCGTGTCGACGTCGTGCGGCGCCCCCGCGAAGAGCGACACGAGCGAGCCCGGCTCGGCGGCCTCGACGTACGCGTCGAGGCGCTCGGTGTAGGCCGGATAGATCTCCGACGGCTCGGACGGCAGCCCGTTCGCCTCGCTCATGAGCGACGCGAGCAGCTCGCTGACCTCCTCGTCCTCGGCCGCGTGGTCGCCGAGGACGATCCGGCGCGTGAGCCGCCGGAACATCGCGTGCCACGCCTCGAAGTCCAGCGTCCCGCCCCCCTCCGCCGCGGCGACCGAGAGCAGCCGGTCGGTCTCCTCGACGACGACGTCGAGGAAGCCGCCCGCGAGGGAGTGGACCGCGGCGGGCGTCTCGAGGACCGCCTCGGTGAAGCGGCGGCGGTTCTCCCACAGCTCGCCGCGCGAGAGCGTCAGCGCGTCCGGCTGGAAGTGCCCCATGCCGGTGCGCTTCGCCGGCGGGTCGGAGGCGAACGGGTGCGGCGAGCCGTCGAGCGTCCGGGCGACGTCCTCGACGTCGAGGCACAGGAGCACCCGGTCCTTCATGACCCGGATCCACACCGGGCCCGGGGCGTAGCGCGCGCGCAGCCCCTCCATGAGCCGGACCGCCCGCCCGTCGAGGCCGAGGCGCGTCGCGACGCCGACCGGGCCGGGCCGCCGCCGGAAGAGGCCCTGTACGGCGTTCGGGACGATGATCGCCTGGTTGAACTGGACGGTGTCGGCGATCGACGCCGAGGGGAGCTCGCGCGGCGCCATGCGTCAGGCCAGCGCCTTCCACGGTCCGAAGGCGTTCTCGACGCCCTCGAGCGCCGGGGCGAGCTCCGGGTGGTGGCGCAGCAGCACCGACCCCATCGTGTTGCGCGCGACCCAGTCGATGCCCTCGTGCGTGTAGACGTCGGGGGTGTAGTCGTTCGTGAAGAAGCGGTCGCTCTTCAGCCGCCGCGACGCCATGAGGATGAAGATCCGGAAGGCCGTGTCGCTGAAGCCGAAGCCCTTCGGCGGCGTCTCGGCCATGAGCCCGACCTGCAGGTCGATCGCGTCGAGGTCGCCGTCGTAGATGTCCCGGATCTCGTTCGCCCAGGTCTGGTTCTCGGTGATGTCCTCGAACCGCTTCAGCGGGCCCTTGCCGATCTTCTTCCGGAAGGCGTTGTAGCGCAGGACGCCGCGCTCGCGGTCGCGGAGGATGTCGATCGTCCCGATGTCGACGCGGTCGCCGTTGACGCGCGTGAGGTTCATGAGCGCCCGCGGGTGGTTGTGGAGCGTGATCGCGCCCGGGTTCGAGACGCCGAACGTGTAGAGCACGTCCGACCAGCCGAACTCGTCGACGACGCTGCGGGTCGCCCTGCCCTGGAGGTTCGTGAACTCCTCCTCGCGGATGAGGGCGCCGGTCCGGTGGGAGCGGAAGGCCCAGTCGTCGGCGATCAGCGGGTGCAAGCGGTAGACGGAGGCGAACTCCTCGGTGATCGCGTACGGCGCGGCGTGGTGCTCCTGCTCGCCGCCGACGATCCCGAAGACGCCCTCGAGCGGGTCGATGCGCGGCAGCCGCGTCTTCGCCCACTCCGGCAGCGCGCCGAACCAGTTCGCGTTCATGCCGCGCTTCAGGACCGGCGTCGCGAGGATGCCCGGCGTCCATTCGACGGTGTGGATCTTCGCCATCAGCGCGCTGTTGACGAGCCGCGCGATGAGGAACAGGCGCTCGTCGTCCCACGTCGGGTAGTACGACGCGAGGTGGTCGCAGATCGCGTTGTGCTCCTTGGCGAAGAGCGTGTGCAGCAGCGAGAGCCCGACCCAGTAGTTGTCGCTGAAGCCGGTGAGGTCGATGCCGTCGAGCCCGTCCTTCGTCTCGTTCGGCAGGCGGCCGTCCTCGATCGCGAGCTTCCCGCCCTCCCCGGTGCGCAGCTCGCGGCAGCGCTCCTCCGAGGAGCCGTAGATCTGCGAGCCGTCCCACCAGTGCGTGACGGTGTTGACGTACTGCGTCGCGTCGGCCGTCGTGCGGACGGACATCCTCCCGCTCCTGTCCCACGTGTCCCCCTCGGGGAGCGTGACCTCCATCCTGCCCGTCGGCGAGTTGTCGCCGTGGCTGAACCAGTCGTGGTTCTGGAACTGGATCCATGCGGCGGCGAGCGCGTTGAGCGTCGTCGCGGGCTTGAACTCGTCGCGCTCGAGCAGCGAGGTGGCGACGAGGCGCGGGTTCGGCGTCATGAGCCGCGGCGGCGTCTCGGGGACGGACACGCCGACCGGGTTGTTGCGGCCGAAGAGCACGCCCGCCTTGCCCATGTCCGGGTGGGCCGGGTCGTTCATCGCGCCGTCGTAGGTGCGGAACTTCGGGATCTCGCGGACGCCGTTCTTCCCCGCGGCGCCGTTCTCGGGCGGCGGGTCTGAGAAGGCGGGGTCGTAGAGGTTCGCCTCGCGCATCTCGTCGCGGAAGGCGCGGAGGTTCAGCAGCGCGAGCGGCAGCGGCAGCCTGTGCCACTCGACGACCTTGTTCACCTGGGTGAAGAACGTCGCGTTCGCCTTGCGCAGCGGGCGCCGGATCGGGTTCTCGTGCGGGTCGCGCGCCGGCGCCGGCGCCTCGCTGCCGTCCCCGTCGATGTACTGCTCCCAGTACCTCCACAGCGTCGGCGCGTAGGACTCGAGCGGCGGGACCGAGATGCCCGAGCCCGCGAGCGCCGCCTCCGTGCGGGTGGTGTCGAAGCGGGCGGTGAAGTCGACGTACTCGAGCGCCGCGTCGGGGATCCCGAGCTGCTGGAGCAGGACGCCCTTCACCCCGGGGACCCGCAGCGCGAGCGGGACGGAGACCTTCGGCAGGACGCTCGTGATCGTCGGTGCCCCCGCCGCGCGGGCGAAGATGTTCAGCACCTCGATCGAGCCCTGCGGCTCGGGGCTGACGAGGTGGAAGGCCTGCCCGTCGAGGCCCGGCTCGTGGGCGATGTGGTCCATCGCGGCGGCGACGAAGTCGACGGGGACGACGTTCGTCTCCCCCAGCCGCGGCCCGATCGCGGGCATGACGCCGGGGAGGCGGGCCGCGAGCGCCAGCGCCTTGAAGAAGTAGTAGGGGCCGTCGAGCTTGTCCATCTCGCCGGTCTGCGAGTGCCCGAGGACGATCGCCGGCCGGTAGACCCGCCACGGGACGGTCGTCTCCTCGCGGGCGATCCGCTCGGACTCGAACTTCGTCGCGTGGTACGGGTGGTCGAGGTCCTGGCCCTCGTCGAACATGTCCTCGGTGAACTCGCCGCGGTACAGGCCGGCGGCGGCGACGGAGGACGTGTGGTGGAAGTGGCCGGCCTCGAGCGCGTTCGCGACCTTCACGGCCTCGCGGGTGCCGCCGACGTTCGCGACGCGGTTGGCCTCCTCGTCGGCCTCCATGTCGTAGACCGCCGCGAGGTGGAAGACATGCTCGATCTTCCCGGTGTGCTCCTCGATCCAGGCGGGATCGATGCCGAGCATCGGCTCCGAGAGGTCGCCGACGACGGGCTTGATCTTCCCGGCGGGCGCCTTCCACTGGGCGGCGAGGCGGTCGAGCTTGTGGACCGAGGACGCCCGGACGAGGACGTGGATGTCGCCGTCGCGCTGCGCGAGCCGCTCAACCAGGAAGCGACCGATGAACCCCGTGCCGCCCGTCACCAAGTACGTCATGCCTGCTCGTCTCCCTCGCCCCGGGCGCGGACCATCCACGCTCCGGCGCGAGTCTCGCCGCGCGGGAGCGCGGACGCAAGCCCGGCGGCCGGGCGGGCGCGCTCACACGGTCGTGAGCGGCGCCGGCGGGGTGCCTAGGAGCTCGGCGTGGCCGGGCAGATGATGCGCTTGGCCCCGGGCGGGAACTTCTTCTGCAGGCCCGAGTACTGCTGCAGGAAGGCCGCGATGTCCTCCGCCTGCTTCCCGACGACGAGGTTCTCGGGCATGATCGCGCCGGAGTAGCCGCCGTTGCGGATCGCGTAGAGCACGTTGTCCGCGCACTCCTTGCGGACGTTGAAGTTCGGGCCGTCGACGCGCTCCTTGTCACGCACCTTGAAGGTCGAGCCCTCGGCGCCCACCTTGTCGAGCGTGTGGCAGCCGGAGCACTTGTCGACGAACAGCTGGGAGCCGTTCTTGACCTGCGGCGACGCGTTGGAGGACAGCACGGAGTTGTCCTGGGAGCCGCAGGCCCCGAGCCCGAGGGCGAGGCTGGTGACGGCGAGGGCGGCGGTGACGGGACGGCGCATGACCGCGGGGATAATACGGAACAGGCATCATCGTGCGACGTGATGACCCCCGACAGACGTGTCACGCTCGTCCTGCTGGGCACCGCCGCAGTGTTCGGCGGGTGCGGCGGGGAGCCGGCGGCGGTGCTCGACCGGGACGCCGTGCTGCGCCTCGACGTCTCCGAATACCGCATCTCGCCGCAGAACGTGCGGGTCGCCGCGACGTCGAACCCGACCCGGCTGCGGATCGTCGTCCGCAACGTCGGCCGCCTCACCCACACCGTCAAGGTCGAACGGATGCAGCCGGACCCCCAGCCCGAGGACGACGCCGTCACGACCGAGCCGTCCCTCGTCGTGAAGGGCGCCGGCGTCGGCAACGTCCCGCCCGGTGGGCGGATGATCGGCGACCCGTTCTACCTGCCGCCCGGCAAGTACCTCCTCTCCGACACGATCGGCAGCCACGAGAACCTCGGCGGCTTCGGCACGCTGACGATCGACCCGCCGCCCGGCGGCTGACGCGAGCGGGGCACCCCGCGGGAAGGAACCGCTGCACCCGCGGCGAATCCTGCACCCGAGCCCGGCGCCGGCCCTTGACCGGTCGCAGCATCAGTTTCCGCGCGACCTCTCTCGACACGGCGGCAACCAGGTCGGCGCCGGGCATCCCCTTCCCCCCGGTCCCCGCGACGCGGGGGCGGGGCGCGCGTCAGACCGTCGAGGCGGCGCGCAGCAGGAGGAAGACGGACACGGCGCAGCCGAGGACGAGGACGCCGAGCTCGCGGCGGAGGATCGCGACGACGATCGAGCGCTGGGCCGCCGGGTCGAGCTTCCCCACCGCGCCGGCGTCCTCCAGGCCGCGGGCGTCGAGGATCGTCTGGGCCGCGAGGGCGCGGAACTGCTCGGCGACGAACGACACGGCGATCGGCAGCCCGACGTAGAGGGCGTACAGGCCCGAGGCGGGGCGCAGGCCGCCGAGGTACAGGCCGCCGACGATGAGGGCGTGCAGGGCGAGCGACGCCTGCGCGACGCGGATGAAGCGCCACACCGCCGGGGGCGCGTCGTCGACCCGGTACCAGAGGAGCCCGCCCCAGGCGGCGGCCACGACGTTGATCGCGGCCGCCACGTAGGCGACCGTCTGCGCCGCCCCGGTCATGCGATGAGCCTCCGGCGCGTGCGGTCGACCGCGCCCCACCACATGAGCGCGGCGAAGAGCACGAGCGCGCCGACCCGCGCGAGGTCAGTCGGGTCGACGTCCCCGAAGGTGCAGTCGCGGACGAGCTCGACGCAGTGGTGCAGCGGGTTGAGCTCGGCGAGGATCCGGAACGCGAGCGGCAGCCCGGTGAGCGGGAAGAACGTCCCCGCGACGAGGAACAGCGGGGTGAAGAGCGCGCTCGTCACGTAGGAGAAGTCGTCGATCGAGCCGACGACGGCGCTGATGAGCGTGCCGGAGGCGGCGAACCCGAAGCCGGTGAGCATCGCGACGAGCGGGACGAAGATCGTCGTCCACGCCGGGTCCAGGCCGAAGGCGATGCCGACGAGGATCGGGACCGAGCCGAAGAGGCCCCCGCGGACGGCGAGCCACAGGACCTCGGCGGTCACGAGCTCCTCGACGTCGACCGGCGTGGAGAGGATCGCGTCGTACGTGCGCTGGAACTCCCGCTTGACGAACGAGCCGAACATCGCGTTGAACGCCGTCGAGAAGAGGACGGCGGTCGCGACCGTGCCGGTCGAGACGTAGTCGATGTAGTCGTGGCCGTCGACGCGGTGCACGAGCTGCCCGAAGCCGAGGCCGAAGGCGAGCAGGTAGACGACGGGCTGGACCGTCGAGGCGAAGACGCCCTGCTTCCACGCCGCGCCGAAGTTGATGACCTCGCGCATCATCACGCCGGTGATGGCGTCCCACTCGATGCGGCGTAAGCGGCGGGATGCCTCGCCCGGAGGGCTCGGATCCCGTGCGGGGTCTCGCCCGGGGGGCTCGTCCCCGCGGCGCGCGGGTTCCGACGGCGTCGCCATCAGGCCACCTCCTCTCCCGTGAGCTTCACGAACACGTCCTCGAGGCGGGAGGCGCGCGTCTCCCCCTCGGGCAGCCGGTCGCCGGCGCCCTCCGCGCCGAGGATCGCGACCGAGGTGCCGGTGCGCCGGGTCGAGAAGCCGGCGGCGCGCGCGGCGCCCTCGACCTCCTCCAGGCGGGCGGGCGGGCCGTAGACCTCGCGGACCTCGCGGCCGGCGTGGCGCGCGACGAGCTCCGCGGGCGGGCCCTCGTCGACCGCCTCGCCCGCGGCGACGATCGTCACCGTGTCGGCGAGGCGCTCCGCCTCCTCGATGTAGTGCGTCGTCATGAGGATCGAGGTGCCCTCGGTGCGCAGGCCGTCGATCATCGCCCACAGCTCCTGGCGCACCTGGGGGTCCAGGCCGACCGTCGGCTCGTCGAGGAGCAGCAGCCGCGGGCCGTGGAGCAGGGCGCGGGCGATGAGCAGGCGCCGCCGCATCCCGCCGGAGAGCGCGGTGACGACGGCGTCCGCGCGGGCGGTGAGCCGCGCGATCTCCAGGCCGCGGGCGACCGCCGCGTCCCGCTCGGCGGCGGGCACGCGGTAGAGCCGGGCGAAGATCCGCAGGTTGTCGCGGGCGCTGAGCGTCGTGTCGAGGTTGTCGAGCTGCGGGACGACGCCCATCTGCGCCCGCGCCTGCTTGGACTCCCTGGGGAGGCGGAAGCCGAGCACGCTGATCTCGCCGGAGTCCGGGCGCGTCTGGCCGGTGAGCATCCGCATCGTCGTGGACTTGCCCGCGCCGTTCGGGCCGAGCAGCCCGACGCACGTTCCCTCGGGCACGTCGAGGTCCAGACCCGCGACGGCGTGGACCGAGCCGAAGGACTTGCGCAGCGCGGTCACGGAGAGGGCGGAGGCCACGCAGGGCAGGGTACGCGTCACCCGGCTGACACCCCGTCACACAAGGTAGTGCGGAACCGCACAGGAGCAGCATTCGTGCGGGTTTCCGGCACGTTTCTCGCGCCGTCTGCCACTTAGTAGCAGCGCGTCACAAAGACCTGATAGAACGGTCGAGCATGCTGCGCGGATATCTCCCAGCGATCGTCTTCCTGGCCCTCGGCGTCGGGATCGGCAGCATCTTCGCCTCCCTCAACTCGCTGGTCGGCGTCAAGAAGAAGAAGATCCAGTCCAAGAACGACCCGTACGAGTGCGGGCTTCCCTCGGAGATCCAGCAGCGCTTCCGGTTCGGGATCAGCTTCTACCTGATCGCGATGCTCTTCATCCTGTTCGACATCGAGGTGCTGTTCCTCTACCCGGTGGCGATGAACCTCCGTGCGTTCGGCACCTTCGCCCTGGTCGAGATCATCGTGTTCGTCGTACTGCTGTTCGTGGCCTTCATCTACGTCTGGAGAAGGGGTGCCCTCGAATGGAGGTAGTCCGCTCGCAGCTCTCGCCGGCCTCCAAGGAGGACTTCCGGATCCAGCAGCGCCGGTCGCAGGACCTCCTGCGCGGTGACCTCGACGGCGAGGAGCTGGAGGCGTACGTCCAGTCGCGCATCATCACGACGACGCTCGACAAGGCCGTCGCCTGGGCCCGCGGCAACGCGATGTTCCCCGCGACCTTCGGCCTCGCCTGCTGCGCGATCGAGATGATGTCGATCGTCGCCGCGCGCGTCGACGTCGCCCGCTTCGGGTTCGAGGCATTCCGCGCCTCCCCGCGCCAGGCGGACCTCCTCATCCTCTCCGGCCGCGTCTCGATCAAGATGGCGCCGGTCGTCCGCCGCGTGTACGACCAGATGCTCGAGCCCAAGTGGGCGATCGCGATGGGCGCGTGCTCCTCGTCGATGGGCGTCTTCAACAACTACGCCATCGTGCCGGCCGACAAGTTCATGCCGGTCGACATCCACGTGCCCGGCTGCCCGCCCCGTCCCGAGGCGCTCATGCACGGGATCCTCAAGCTCCGCCAGCAGATCCAGCTCGACCCGGCCCTCGGCTGGCGCTCGCGCTACGGCGCCGAGAACACGATCGAGGTCCTGCCCGACGAGGGCGACGAGCTGCTGAAGGCGGCCGCCCAGGAGGACCCGGGCACGGCGATGGAGGTCCCGGGTGCCTGACCAGACCGGCCTCGAGCTGCTCGCGCAGACCGTGGGCGACGCCGTCCCGGACAGCGTCCTGCGCACCGTCCACTTCCGCGGGCAGGGCACGATCGAGGTCGCCCCGGGGGCGATCAACGACGTGCTGCAGGCGCTCAAGGGCGCCGGCTTCCGTGCGCTCTCCAGCGTCCACGGGGTCGACTACTACCCCGAGGAGCCGCGGCTCGGCGTCATCTACGAGCTGCTCGACATGACCGCGCTCGACCGCGTGCGCGTGAAGGTCCGCGTCACGGCCGACGAGCCGACCGTCCCGTCCGTCACCCCGCTGTGGCCGACCGCGAACCACCAGGAGCGCGAGGTCTTCGACATGTTCGGCGTCGTCTTCGACGGGCACCCGGACCCCCGCCGCATCCTCATGCCCGAGGACTACCAGGGCCACCCGCAGCGCCGCGACTTCCCCATCGGCGGCGAGCCGGTCCTCTTCACGAAGGACCAGGACACCGACTACACGCCGAAGGTGCGCGCATGAGCACCGTCGATCGCCCGGCCGGCGCGCCCGCGAAGAGCGCCTACCGCCAGATGGAGGAGTCGATCGACCTCTCCACGATGGAGCAGCCGCTGACGGGCTACGGCGACGGCGCCTCCCACGAGCTGCTGACGCTCAACATGGGCCCGCACCACCCCGCCACCCACGGGGTGCTGCGCCTCATCGTCACGCTCGACGGCGAGATCGTCCGCGACCTCAAGCCGATCATCGGCTACGTCCACACCGGCATCGAGAAGACCGCCGAGCAGAAGGCGTACTGGAAGGCCATCCCCGTCGTCGAGCGGATGGACTACCTCGCCTACTTCTTCAACTCCTACGCGTTCTGCGGCGCGGTCGAGACGCTCCTCGACTGCGAGGTCCCCAAGCGCGCGCAGTACCTCCGCGTCATCCACATGGAGCTCAACCGGATCATGAGCCACCTCGTGTGGCTCGGGACGAGCGCCCTGGACCTCGGCGCGATGTCGATGTTCTGGTACTGCTTCCGCGAGCGCGAGGCGATCCTCGACCTCTTCGAGTACTCGACCGGCCAGCGCATGCACACGCGCTACTTCCAGGTCGGCGGCGTCATGGAGGACATCCCCGCCGGCTGGGCCGCGAAGGTCAAGGAGTTCGCCGAGAAGATGCCGACGCGCGTCGACCAGTACGGCGCGCTGCTGAACAAGAACGAGATCCTGCTGCAGCGCCTGCGCGGGGTCTGCCCGCTGGGCGAGGCCGAGCTCCTCGAGCTCGGCGTGACCGGTCCGCTCCTGCGTGCCGCCGGCAACCCGTGGGACCTGCGCAAGGCGATGCCGTACTCCTCCTACGAGGACTTCGATTTCCAGATCCCGGTCGGCACCACCGGCGACAACTACGACCGCTACGCGTGCCGCCTGCAGGAGCTGAAGGAGTCCTCGAAGATCATCCTCCAGGCCCTCGAGGGCCTGCCCGAGGGGCCGCACATCACCGGCGACCGCAAGATCTCGCTGCCCCCGCGTCACGAGCTGGCGACGTCGATGGAGGCGCTGATCCACCACTTCAAGCTCGTCACCGAGGGCTTCCGCGTCCCCGAGGGCGAGGCGTACTTCCCGATCGAGGGGCCCCGTGGCGAGCTCGGCTGCTTCGTCCGGTCCGACGGGTCCTCCAAGCCCGCGCGCGTCCACATGCGCGACCCCTCGTTCGTCAACCTGCAGGCGACGGCCCCCATGTGCAAGGACGCCTACATCGCCGACCTCATCGCGACGCTCGCGATGATCGACCCGGTGCTCGGAGGGATCGACCGCTGATGGCCCGCAACCGCCCCGTCCGGTCCTCCGCGACCGGCCACCTCACCGGCGAGGGCCTGCAGCCGGTCCCGCGCTACGCGCACGGCTCCCGCGTCCCCGGCTGGGACGACGCCGTCGACCTGACGAAGGACCCCGCCGGCGTTCCGGACCCGGCCGTCGTCGCGGTCCCCGCGGACCTGCGCGCGCAGATCGAGGACTTCATGTCGCGCTACCCGGACGCGCGCTCGGCCGCGATCCCGGCCCTGCGCGCCGCCCAGGAGAAGTACGGCTGGTGCTCCCCGGACGCGATCGAGCAGGTCGCCTGCGTCATGCGCCTGACGCCCGGGTACCTCGCCGCCGTGGCCGGCTTCTACGACCAGCTGGAGACGCGCCCGGTCGGCCACCGCCCGGTCTACGTCTGCACGAACATCTCCTGCTCGCTCCGTGGTGCCGACGCGCTGCTCGCGTCGCTGCAGGACGAGCTGCACGACGACGAGACGGTGAACCTGCGGGGGTTCGAGTGCCTCGGCGCGTGCGACATCGCGCCGATGGTCTCCGTCGAGGGCGTCTACGTCGGTCCCGTCGAGTCCCCCGAGGAGATCGCCGAGCTCGCGCGGCAGATCCGCGCCGGCGAGGACCCCCTCCCCGAGAAGCAGCTGCTGCGCCGCCCGTGCCAGGACCCGGGCGCCGTCTCCTAAGTCCCCGCTACCGCCTCCCCCGCCGCCATGAGCCAGAAGATCCTCTTCAAGAACATCGACGAGCCCGGTCTCGCGACGCTCGACGTCTACCGCGCCCGCGGCGGGTACGGCGACCGCCTGCGCAAGGCCCTTTCCATGCCGAAGGACGCCCTCGTCGAGGAGCTCAAGGCCTCCGGCCTGCGCGGCCGCGGCGGCGCCGGCTTCTCGATGGGCACGAAGGCCTCCTTCCTGCCCAAGGGCCAGATGGACAAGTACCTCGTCTGCAACGCGGACGAGTCCGAGCCCGGCACCTTCAAGGACCGCGAGCTCATGCAGAAGTGCCCGCACATGCTCATCGAGGGCATGATCATCGCGGCGTACGCGGCGGGCGCGAACAAGGCCTTCATCTACATCCGCGGCGAGTACCAGCAGCAGGCGGAGATCCTCGAGCGCGCGATCGAGGAGGCCAAGGCGGCCGGCCTGCTCGGCGACCGCCTGATGGGGACCGACACCTCGCTCACCCTCTGGGTGCACCGCGGCGCCGGCGCCTACATCTGCGGCGAGGAGACCGGCCTGCTCGACTCGCTGGAGGGCAAGCGCGGCAACCCGCGCCTGAAGCCGCCGTTCCCGGCCAACCAGGGCCTCTACCAGGGCCCGACCCTCATCAACAACGTCGAGACGCTCGCGACGCTGCCCCACATCATCGAGATGGGCGCGAGCGAGTACGCGAAGATCGGCGTGCAGAACTCCACCGGCACGAAGCTCATCTCCATCTCGGGCCACGTCATGCGGCCGGGCAACTACGAGATCGAGCTCGGCATGTCCTCGCGGGACATCATCTACGGCCTCGCCGGCGGCCCGGGCGATGGCCGCAGCGTGAAGATGTGGTTCCCCGGCGGCTCGTCCTCCCCCGTCCTCACGGGCGACGACCTCGACCTCCCCTACGACTTCGACTCGATGGCGAAGGCCGGCACGATGCTCGGCTCCGGCGCGATCATCATCGTCGACGACCAGACCTCAGTCGTGGACGTCGCGCTGAAGACCGCCCAGTTCTACCGCCACGAGTCCTGCGGCAAGTGCACCCCCTGCCGCGAGGGCACGAACTGGACGGTGAAGATGCTCGAGCGCATCAAGAGCGGCGAGGCCACCCCGATGGACCTCGACCTCATGGCCTCCGTCTGCGAGAACATCATCGGCCACTGCCTCTGCGTCCTCGGCGACGCGATGGCGATGCCGATCGGCTCGATGGTGAAGAAGTTCCGCACCGAGTTCGAGGAGTACATCGAGATGGCCCGCGCGCGCGCCGAGCGCGAGCTCATGGCCGGCCTGTCCTCCGCTCCGGCCGCCCAGCCCCACCACCCGGTCGCGGCCTAGATGCCCCGCCCCGAGCCGAAGACCATCACCTTCACGATCGACGGTCGTGAGGTGCAGGCCCCCGAGAACACGATCCTCGTCGACGCCGCCAAGCTCGGCGACGTCGAGATCCCCGTCTTCTGCTACGAGCCGAAGCTCGGCGCGCCCGTCGGCGCCTGCCGCATGTGCCTCGTCGAGATCGAGGGCATCCCGAAGCTCCAGACCGGCTGCTCCACGCCGGTGAAGGACGGCATGGTCGTCCACACCCAGACCGACCGGGTGAGGGAGGCGCAGGCGGCCGTCGTCGAGTTCCTCCTCATCAACCACCCGCTCGACTGCCCCGTCTGCGACAAGGGCGGCGAGTGCCCCCTGCAGGACATCTCCTTCGGCTGGGGCGGCGGCCGGTCCCGCTTCATCGAGCCCAAGCGCCACTTCCAGAAGCCGCTCGAGCTCAGCCCGCTCATCGCGATCGACCGCGAGCGCTGCATCCTCTGCTACCGCTGCGTGCGCTTCTCGCAGGAGGTCTCCGAGGACTACCAGCTCATCCTCCACGAGCGTGGCGCCCAGACGTTCGTCGGCACCTTCGACGGGCACCCGTACGTCGCGCCGTTCAGCGGCAACATCATCGAGCTGTGCCCCGTCGGTGCGCTCACCTCGCGCCCGTACCGCTTCCGCGCCCGGCCGTGGGACATCGAGGGCTCCGGCTCGGTCTGCGGCCTGTGCCCGTCGCAGTGCAACGTCACCTTCACCGTCCGCGACGACCGCGTCCTGCGCGTCCTGGCCCGTCAGAACGACGGCGTGGACGACGGCTGGCTCTGCGACCGCGGGCGCTTCGCCTACCAGGCGATCCACGTCGACGAGCGCATCACCGAGCCGCTGCTGCGCGACGGCGGCACGCTGCGCCCGGTCTCCTGGGAGCGCGCCCTCGACGAGGCCGCGTCGCTCCTGAAGAAGGCCGGCTCCCGCGTCGGCGCCCTCGCGGGCGGCGGCACGACGAACGAGGAGGGCTTCCTCCTCCAGCGCCTCGTCCGCGAGGTCGCGGGCTCCGAGCACCTCGACGCTGCCGGGATCGACCCGGTCGACGCGTGGACGCTGCTCGACCCCGCGCTCCAGGCCTCGATGCAGGACGTCGAGTACGCCCACACGGTCCTCGTCGTCGGCACGGAGCCGGTCGACGACATGCCGATCCTCGACCTGCGGATCCGCAAGGGCGTCCGCCGCAACCGCGTGAAGCTCGCGGTCGCCACGCCGCGCCCGTCCTCCCTCGACGCGAACGCCGCGCTGTCGCTGCGCTACGCCCCGGGCGGCGAGGGCGCGTTCGTCGCGGCCCTCACGGCCGCCGTCTACGGCGGCGACATCGAGGCCCCCGCCGCGGCCGCCGACGCGTCCGTCGACGAGATCCGCGCGCTCGCCGAGCTCCTGCGCACCGGCGGCGACGGTGCGCCGGGCGACGTGGTCATCGTCTGGGGCACCTCGATGCTCGCGGCCGACGGCGGCGCCGTCGCCCCCGCGCTGCTGAAGCTCGCCTCCGGCCTGAACCTCTCCGGCCGCGAGGGCGGCGGCCTGCTCGCCGTCCCCGCCGCGGCGAACGAGCGCGGCCTCCTGGAGGCCGGGTTCGCCCCGGGCATGGCGCCCGGCTTCGGCGAGACGGACGGCGAAGGCGAGGCCCACGCGGTCGCCGGCATCGCCGCCGCGCTCCGCGCCGGTGACCTCACCGCGCTGTACCTCCTGCACGACGACCCGCTCGTCACGCGCGCCGACACCCACGGGTGGGACCACGCGCTCGAGAAGACGACGGCCGTCATCGCCCACTCGCAGTTCCTCACCGCGGGGCTCCTCGAGCACGCGAACGTCGTCTTCCCGGCCGAGTCGTACGCCGAGAAGGAGGGGACGATCACCCACCCCGACGGCCGCGTGCAGCGCCTGCGCCCCGCGATCGGCCGCCAGGGCTCGGTCCGCGCCGAGTGGTGGGTCCTCACCGAGCTCGCGAAGCGCCTCGGCACCGACTTCGGCGTCCTCACGGGCGCCATGGCCTCGCAGCAGCTCTTCGCCGCGGTCCCGTTCTACAACGGGCTCACGCTCGACACGATCGGCGGCAAGGGCGTGCGCTGGCCGGCCGACGCCGCCCTCGCCGCGGCGTACCCGGCCGCCCCCGAGGCGCGCCGCGACGCCGTCTACGCCGAGGCCGCCGAGCCGAACGGCGCGCTGCGCCTGGGCACCTTCCGCTCGATCTGGGTCGGCGCCGACGTCGAGGCGTCCCCCGCCCTGAAGTTCCTCGCCCCCCGCCAGATGGTGGAGATGGCCCCGTCGGACGCGCAGCGCCTCGGCGTGCGCCACGGCGAGAAGGTCCTCGTCGGCGGCGACGGCGCGAGCGTCGAGGCGATCGTCGCCCTGCGCGACGCGGCGCTGCCCGGCAGCGTCTTCCTCCAGACCGGCATCACGACGAACGCAGCGAACGTCCTCGACGGCCCGCTCGTGGAGATCCGCAAGGCATGAACACCCTCTCCGGCCCGCTGGCCGAGGTCAGCTACTACGAGCCCTGGTGGATCCAGATCATCAAGGCGATCGTCATCTTCGCCGTGATCCTGCAGGTCCAGCCGATCATCATCGTCGGCGAGCGCAAGGGCCTCGGCCGGTTCCAGGGCCGCTACGGGCCGAACCGCGTCGGCCCCTTCGGCCTCGCGACGCCGCTCGCGGACATCATCAAGCTCGCGACGAAGGAGCAGTTCCGCCCGGACAGCTCGATCGGCTGGATGTTCGCCCTCGCGCCGGTCATCTCGTGCGTCACCGCCATCGGCGCGATCGCGATCATCCCGTTCGGCGACACGCAGGACATCTTCGGCACGCCGGTCGGCCTCTACGGCATCGACGTGTCGATCGGCCCGCTCTTCGTCTTCGCCATGGGCGCGGTCGCCTTCTACGGGATCATGCTCGGCGGCTTCTCCTCGGGCTCGAAGTACTCGTTCCTCGGGTCGATGCGCGCCGCGGCGCAGCTCATCTCCTACGAGGTCTCGCAGGGCCTCGCGCTCGTCGGCGTCGTCATGACGGCCCAGACGCTGTCGCTGACGGAGATCGTCCACGCCCAGCAGGGCATGTGGTACATCGTCCCGCAGTTCGCCGGCTTCCTCATCTTCCTCACCGCGTCCTTCGCGGAGACGAACCGCGCGCCCTTCGACCTCGTCGAGGCGGACGCCGAGCTCGTCGGCGGCTACTTCACCGAGTACGGCGGGACGCGCTTCACCGCCTACCTCTTCGCCGAGTACATCAACATGTGCGTCGTCTCGCTCATCTGCGTGACGGTGTTCCTCGGCGGCTGGCTGTTGCCCTTCGGCATCCACCCGCCCGGCTGGGTCGACCCCTTCATCGTGCTCGGCAAGGCCGGTCTCTTCATCTTCTTCTTCATCTGGGTCCGCGCGACGCTCCCGCGCCTGCGCTACGACCAGCTGATGAGCTTCGGCTGGAAGATCCTCCTGCCCCTGGCCACCCTGAACACGCTCGTGACGGCGATCATCATCGTCGCGACGGACTGAGAGGCCCCGCATGTCCTGGACCCCTGGAGACGACGCGATCCACGTCGTCCGCCCCCCTGCCCCCGGCGCCGCCGGCGGCACGTATCGCGTGTTCGCCGAGACGCTCCGCGGCCTGAAGACGACCTTCGCCCGTGTCGCCGAGGGCGTGCACACGATCCAGTACCCCGAGCAGAAGGTGCCGGTGTACCCCCGCTTCCGCGGCCGTCACCGCCTCCACAAGTTCGAGGACACCGGCCTGGAGAAGTGCGTCGGCTGCTCGTTGTGCGCCGCCGCCTGCCCCGCCGACTGCATCCGCGTCGTCGCCGCCGAGAACACGCCGGAGCACCGCGTGTCCGCCGGCGAACGGTACGCCGCGGTGTACGAGATCAACCTCTCGCGCTGCATCTTCTGCGGCTACTGCGAGGTCGCGTGCCCGTTCGACGCGATCACCATGGGCAACGACTACGAGATGAGCGACTACCAGCGCTCGGACCTGATCTTCACGAAGGAGATGCTCCTCGCCGAGCCCGTCGAGCGCACGCCGCTCCGGGCCGAGGGCGAGTAGCTTTCCCCGCGCATCGTCATGGCCGAGGTCCTCTTCTTCATCACCGCGATCGGCGCGATCACCGGCGCCGTCGGCGTAATCGCCGTCCGGAACCCCTTCTACAGCGTGCTCGCGCTGGTCTGCCACCTGATCAGCCTCGCGATGCTCTTCCTCCTGCTCCGCAGCGAGTTCGTCGCGGCGGCCCAGGTGATCGTCTACGCCGGCGCCGTCATGGTGCTCTACGTCTTCGTCGTCTCGTACGTCGGCGGCAGCGACGAGCCCATCAGCGCGAACACCGGCCGCGGCTTCAAGCTCGCGTCGGTGGCCTTCGCGCTCGCGCTGTTCGTCGAGCTGTCGATCGCGATCCTCGGAACCGGCCTGCAGGCCGTCAGCTCGCAGGGCGCGCCGTACGTGGCGGGCTTCGGCTCGCCGGCGGAGATCGGCAAGCTGCTCCTCACCGACTACCTCCTTCCCTTCGAGGTCGCCTCCTTCCTGCTGCTGATCGCGGCGGTCGGCGCGGTGACGCTCGCCCGCCGCCGTGGCGGTCTGGAGACGCCGGAGGAGCTCAGCCGCCTCAGCGTCCTGGACATCACGCGCCCGAAGATCACCGGCACGATGGCCGAGGGCGTCGGCGGCGCGCGCCGTCTCGAGGCCCCGGCCCCGGAAGAGGTGGTCTGACCATGGACATGTCCTGGTTCCTCGTCGTCAGCGCGCTGATCTTCTGCATCGGCGCCTTCGGCGTGCTCACCCGCCGCAACCCGCTCGTCGTCCTGCTGTGTCTCGAGCTCATGCTCAACGCGGCGAACCTCGCGCTCATCGCCTTCTCCCGCATGCACGGCAACTCCGACGGTCAGATCTTCGCGATCATCGTCATGGTCGTCGCCGCCTGCGAGGTCACCGTCGGCCTCGGCGTGATCGTCGCGATGTACCGCCGGCGGGTCCCGATCGACGTCGACGAGCTCCGCGAGCTCCAGGGCTAGGCAGGCAGACCTGATGCAGACCACCGCTTGGCTCGTCCTGGGCCTCCCCCTCCTCGGCGCGATCACGATCGGGCTCCTCCACAAGAGGCTGCCCGGCAAGACCGCGGGCTACCTCGGCACCACGCTCCTCGCCGGGTCGTTCCTGTGCGCGGTCCTCACGCTGCTCTCCCTGCAGGACCGCGGCGAGGCACACCGCCAGGTCGTCTTCGTCGCGTGGGACTACGCGAAGACCGTCGGCCTCGACGCGCAGCTGTCGATCCTCATCGACCCGCTGTCGCTCCTGATGATGTGCGTCGTCACCGGCGTCTCGACGCTCATCCACCTGTACTCGATCGGGTACATGGTCAGCGACAAGGGCTACGCGCGCTTCTTCGCGTACCTGAACTTCTTCGTCTTCTCGATGCTCCTGCTCGTGATGGCCGGGAACTTCCTCCTGCTCATCGTCGGCTGGGCCTTCGTCGGCGCGGCGTCCTACCTGCTCATCAGCTTCTGGTACCGCCGCACGACGGCGACCGCGGCGGGCATCAAGGCGTTCGTCATCAACGTCGTCGGCGACATCGGCCTCGTGCTCGGGACGTACTTCATCTTCCGGCACTCGCACTCGCTGGACTTCCTCACGACGTTCAAGGCGGCGGACGCCGGCGCCCTCGGCCACCACGGCTCGGCCGACCTCACCGCCGGCTGCCTGCTGCTCCTCGTCGGCGCCTGCGCGAAGTCCGCGCAGATCCCGCTGCACACCTGGCTGCCGGACGCGATGGAGGGCCCGACGCCGGTCTCCTCCCTCATCCACGCGGCGACGATGGTCACCGCCGGCGTGTACCTCATCGCCCGCATGCACCCGCTCTTCGAGCAGGCGCCCGCCGCCGCCGACACCGGCGCGGTCATCGGCGCGGTGACGCTCCTCGTCGCCGGCACGATCGGCCTCTGCGTCACCGACCTCAAGCGGGTCATCGCCTACTCGACGATGTCGCAGATCGGCTACATGATCATGGGCGTGAGCTCCGGCGCGTACGTCGCGGGCCTCTTCCACCTCATGACCCACGCCTTCTTCAAGGCGCTGCTCTTCATGGCAGCCGGCTCGGTCATCGGCGCGACGGCCGGCAACCAGGACCTCGACCGGATGCGCGGCTTCCGCAAGGCGATGCCGTTCACCTTCGGGTGCTTCGTCATCGGCGGCCTCGCGCTCGCGGGCATCCCGCCCTTCTCCGGCTTCTTCTCCAAGGACGAGATCCTGCTCGTCATCGGCGAGCAGGGCGGCTGGCACTGGGCGCTCTACGTCGCCGGCTACGTCGGCGCGTTCCTCACCGCGATCTACACGTGGCGCATGATCTTCCGCGCCTTCTTCGGCGAGGCGTGCCCCGAGGCGAAGGAGCTCGAGCACGGGCACCTGTTCCACGCCGAGGTCCACACGAACCCCGCCAACGGCGAGGTCGAGGACACCGACGTCGGCTTCCCGGGCGCCGAGCACCACATCGCCGAGCAGACCATCGAGATGAAGCTCGCCATGGGCGTCCTCGCGATCCTCGCGGTCGTCGGCGGCTTCCTCCAGATCCCGAAGGTGAACCACCACCTCGACTCGTTCCTCGACCCGACGTTCGCGGACTCCGCGATCCGTCCGGACAGCAAGGACGGCCTCCTCTACTTCGGCCTCGTCCTCGGCACGGCGCTGGGCCTCGCGGGCATCGCGATCGCCTACCGCGTCTGGGTCGTCAAGCCGGGTACGAGCGCCGCGGTCCTCGGGAGGTTCCGCCCGGTGCACCGCGTCTTCGTGAACAAGTGGTACTTCGACGAGGCGATCGACCTCGTCGTCGTCCGCCCCTTCGCCTTCCTCGGCCGCGCCTCGCGCAACTCCTTCGAGCGGATCGTCGTCAACGGCGCGTTCGTCGGGGGGTCCACCGGGGTCGTCAAGGCCTCCTCGTCCGCGGTCCGCGCGATCCAGACGGGCCTGCTGCGCTCCTACACCGCCCTGCTCCTCGTCGGCCTCACCGGGGTCGGCCTCTACTTCCTCCTGAGCGCATGACGATCCATCTCTCCATCATGCTCTGGGCGCCGGCCGCCCTCGCGCTCGCGGGCGCGCTGATCCCCGGGGGCAGGACCGTCTCGCGGGCCCTCGCCGGCGTCGGGACGCTCATCGCCCTCGGCTACGCGATCACCCTCGTCGCCGACTACAAGTCCGGTGGCGGCCTGCAGTACGTCACCGACCGCATGTGGATCCGCGAGCTCGGCATCCACTACAAGCTCGGCGTCGACGGGCTGAACCTCTTCCTCATCCTCCTGACGTCGGTGCTCTTCACGGCGACGACGCTGTGGTCGCTCTCGTCCGAGCGGGCCCGCGAGGGCCAGTACTGGCTGCAGCTCGGCCTCGCCCACTCGTTCGTCCTCGGCTCGCTCATGGCGCAGGACCTCGCGCTCTTCGTCGCCTTCTTCGACCTCATGCTCATCCCGTTCTTCTTCCTCAGCCTCGGCTGGGGCGGCGGCCGGCGGGACGAGCGCATCGCGGCGATCACGAAGCTCGTCATCTACACGCTCGTCGGGTCGCTGCTCATGCTCACCGCCGCGATCGCGCTCGCCGTGCTCAGCGCGTCGCAGTCGGGCAACGACCTGAGCTTCGCGTTCACCGACCTGCAGAAGGTGACGCTCACGAAGGGCTCGCAGGAGTGGATCTTCCTCTGCTTCGCCGCCGCCTTCCTCGTGAAGATGCCGTCCTTCCCGTTCCACGGCTGGATGCCCGACGGCTACAAGGCGATGCCGATGCCCGTGCTGGCGGTCTTCTCCGGCGTGCTCTCGAAGGTCGCCGCGTACGGGTTCCTGCGGATCGTCGTGCCGCTGCTGCCGGACGCCGCGGTCCACTTCCAGACGCTCATGCTGCTCATCGCGCTGGCGTCGGTCCTCTACGGCTCGGTGATGGCCTTCACGACGACGAACACCCGGCTCATCCTCGGGTACTCGTCGCTCGCGCAGCTCGGCTTCATCGTGCTCGGGATCTTCTCCCTCACCGAGCAGGGCGCGCAGGGCGCGATCCTGCAGTCGGTCAACCACGGGCTCGTCGTGGCGCCCGCCTTCTTCCTCGCCGGCGCCGCCGCGGTGCGGTCGGGCGGCTCGGAGGACCTGCGGGACATGGGCGGCATCGCCTTCCGCGCCCCGGTGCTCACGACGATCTTCCTCATCGTCGCGATGGCGAACCTCGCCATCCCGGGCTCGTCGAACTTCGTCGGCGAGTTCCTCATCCTGCTCGGCGTCTTCAACGCGAAGCTCGCGATCGCGTGCATCGCCTTCACCGGCGTCGCGCTCGCCTCGGTCTACACGCTGCGCCTCTTCATCCGCGCGATGCACAACCGTGTCGGGCAGGATGTCACCTCGCGTGACGTGTCGCTGGGCGACGCGGTCGTCCTCGTGCCGCTCGTGCTCTGCATCCTCGGCCTCGCGCTCTACCCGCAGCTCGCGCTGAAGAAGGGCGAGCAGACGGTCAAGGGCTCGGTCGCCGCCGCGCGCGCCATGACGCACCCGCCGAAGACGGCGGCCGCGGCGCAGAACGGCAGCGTCCTGAACACCGTGAAGACCGTGCCCGCCGGCACCCCCGTCCCCGCGACCGGAGGCACTCCCTGATGCACACCGCCCTCCTCACGCTCGCCGCGTCCACGACGAAGGTCAAGGGCCCGCACATCGACTGGGCCGGCCTCTCGCCGCTCCTCGCCATCCTCGGCGGCATCGTCGTCGTCCTCATGGCCGGCCTGCTGCGCCCGCGCTTCGCCCGCGAGCAGCTGGTCCCCGGGCTGACGCTCGTCTCGCTCGGGGCCGCCCTCGGCCTCACGATCTGGCAGCTCGACGACAACAAGTCCCTCGTCGCCGGGGCCCTGCGCCTCGACGGCCTCTCGACGACGCTCACGTGCCTGTTCCTCGCCGCCGGCATCGGGACGACGCTCCTGTCCTGGCGGGCCATGGCCCCCCGCGAGTCGGCCCACGGCGAGTTCTTCGCGATGCTCCTGACGAGCATCTCGGGGATGATCGTCCTCACCTGGGCGCAGGACACGATCTCGCTCTTCCTCGGCCTCGAGCTCCTGTCGATCCCGCTGTACGTCCTGTGCGCGACCGAGATGCGCCGGGCCACCTCGCTCGAGGCGGGCCTGAAGTACCTCATCGTCGGGTCCGTCGGGTCCGCGACGCTGCTCTACGGCCTCGCGCTCATCTACGGCGCGACCGGCAGCACGGGCTACGCCGAGACCGCCGCCGCCTTCTCGACGCACTCGCTGTCGACCGACACGCTCGCCCTCACCGGCATCGCGCTCGTCGTCGTCGGCCTCTGCTTCAAGTGCTCCGTGGCGCCGTTCCACCAGTGGACGCCCGACGTGTACGAGGGCTCCCCCACCCCGGTCACCGCGTTCATGGCCGTGGCGACGAAGGCGGCCGCGTTCGGCGTCTTCCTGCGCTTCTTCGACACCGCGCTCATCGACGCGCAGGGCACCTGGGGCCCCGCCCTCGCCGCCCTCGCGGCGATCACGATCATCGTCGGCAACGTCGGCGCGCTCGGGCAGTCGTCGCTGAAGCGGATGCTCGCCTACTCGTCGGTGGCGCAGGCGGGCTACATGCTCGCGGGCGTCGTCGTCTCCACCTCGCTCGGTGTCCGGGCGACGGTCTTCTACCTCGCCGCGTACCTCCTGATGAACCTCGCCGCGTTCGGGGTCGTCATCGCCCGCGAGCGCGAGACCGGCCGCGGCGACGACATCTCCGCCGTCGCCGGCATCGGCGCCTCCCGCCCGCTCCTCGCGTGGCCGCTCACGATCTCGATGCTCGCCCTCGCCGGCGTGCCCGCGACCGCCGGCTTCATCGGCAAGTTCCAGCTCATCCGCGCGACCGTCGACGGCCACTACGCGTGGCTCGGCATCGTCATCGTCATCGGCTCGATGATCTCGCTCGGCTACTACCTCCGCGTCATCGCCGCGGTGTGGACCGGCGACGCCGTCGAGTCCGCGCAGGTCGCGACCGGTCTTCCGGCCCTCGCCGGCGGTTCCCCCGACGCCGAGGTCACCGGCCCGGCCGCCGGGCCCGCGTGGGAGGTCACGCTCGTCGCCGTCGTCTTCGGCGCCGCGATCGTCGTCTTCGGCGTCATCCCGCAGCCGCTCTTCGACTTCGTCGCCCGCGCCGGCAGCGCCTTCTCGAACCTCATCTGAGGCGGCGCTGCGGCGCGGTGCGCCGCAGCGTCCGGCAGGATCCCGAGCACATGCGCATCTCCGCGAAAGCCGATTACGCCGTCCGGGCGGCGATCCACCTCGCGGCGAACGCCGCAGGCGAGCGGCCGACGAAGGGCGAGGCGGTCGCCACCGGCCAGGGCATCCCGATGAAGTTCCTCGAGAACATCCTCGGCGACCTGCGGCACGCGGGCCTCGTCCGCAGCCAGCGCGGCGCCGACGGCGGCTACTGGCTCAACCGCCCGGCCGACGCGATCTCCGTCGCCGACGTCATTCGCGCCGTGGACGGTCCCCTCGCCTCCGTCCGGGGCCAGCGCCCCGAGGACGTCCCCTACGAGGGCGCCGCGGAGCCCCTCCAGCGCGTCTGGATCGCCGTCCGCCACAACCTCCGCGCGGTCCTGGAGACCGTCACGCTCGCCGACCTCGCCTCGGGGGAGCTGCCGGCGGACATCGTGAAGCTCGCCGATGACCCGGAGGCCTGGGTCACGCGGTAGGACGCGTTGCGCTTCCGCGGAAGCGCTACGTGATGTCGTGCTTCCGCGGAAACGCCGGGGGGCGGCGGCGGGCCGAGGGGTTTACGGCGGCTGGTTACGGCGGACGGACGTGGGGGTGGTGCGGGGCGGGGGAGGTGCCGTCGGCGCTTCGGTGGTCGGCGTGCGACCTGATCCAGCTATGGGCTGCATCAGGTCACACGCCGGGGCGGGTCGCGGCCAGGTGTGTCCTCCACCTCACCAGGGCGACGCTCAGCGGTCACACCTCGCCGGAGTCCCCCCGGAACGCCGGTGGATGGCAGATCACGGTTGCACAGCAACCGCGATCCACCACCCAGCACCCGAGGGCACCTCCCTCCCCCGTAACCAGCCCGCTGTTCGAGCGCCCGCACCCGTACGGCCCGCTCGCGTCAGCGTCAGCAGCGACCGCGCCCCGGCCCGAGGCGCGCCGGCCCGAAGCCCTACGCCGCCACCACTCCCGGCACCTGGCCCAACGGCGCGCGGACCCAGACGATGTCGCCGGCCTGCAGCTCGAGGGTCTCCGCCTCGGCGCGGGTGATCTGCGCGACGACGGGCTCGGCGCCGGCGGGCGCGTCGGCGGGCAGGAGCTCGACGCGGACCTCGAAGCCGAGGTGGACGACGCGCTGGACCTGGGCCTCGGTGGCGCCCTCGCGGTGCTCGAGCGAGAGGTCGAGGTCGTGCGGCCGCACGAGGCCGCCGCCGAGGCGGGCGACCGGCCCGAGGAAGGACATGACGAACTCCGACGCGGGGGCGTCGTAGAGGTCGCGAGGCCGGCCGGCCTGCGCGATCTGCCCGGCGTCCATGACCGCGATCGTGTCCGCGACGTCGAGCGCCTCCTCCTGGTCGTGGGTGACGAGGACGGTCGTGACGTGGACCTCGTCGTGCAGGCGGCGCAGCCAGGTGCGCAGCTCGGCGCGGACCTTCGCGTCGAGGGCGCCGAAGGGCTCGTCGAGCAGCAGGACCGCCGGCTCGATCGCCAGGGCGCGCGCGAGCGCCATGCGCTGCCGCTGGCCGCCGGAGAGCTGCGACGGGTAGCGCTGCTGGTAGCCGTCGAGGCCGACGACGCGCAGCAGCTCGTCGACCTTCTCCTTGACCTCGGCCTTCGGGCGCCGGCGGATCTTCAGGCCGAACGCGACGTTGTCGCGCACGCTCATGTGCTCGAAGGCCGCGTAGTGCTGGAAGACGAACCCGATGCCGCGCTGCTGGGGCGCGAGGTTCGTCACGTCCTCGCCGTCGAGGATCACGCGGCCCGAGGACGGGACTTCGAGGCCCGCGATGACGCGCAGGAGCGTCGACTTCCCCGACCCGGACGGGCCGAGCAGCGCCGTGAGCGACCCCGACGCGATCTCGAGGTCGACGCCCCTGAGCGCGTGGAAGTCCTCGTAGTGCTTGTCGACGGACTCGACGGTGATCATGGCCGGCCTTCCTTGCGGGGGTTGAGCCTCGTCATCAGCAGCAGGGTCGCCAGCGCGATGAGGGCGAGCAGCGCGGAGGCGGCGTACGCGCCCGCGAGGTCGAAGTTGCCGAAGCGCTTCTCGACGAGGAGCGTGAGCGTCTCGGACTCGCCGGCGACCTTGCCGCTGACGACGCTCACCGCCCCGAACTCGCCGATGCAGCGTGCGACGGTGAGGACGACGCCGTACGCGACGCCCCAGCGGATCGCCGGGAGCGTGATGCGCCAGAAGGCCTGCCACGAGGAGGCGCCGAGGGTCGCCGCGGCCTGCTCCTGCTCGTCGCCGATCTCGCGCAGGACGGGCGTCACCTCGCGAGCGACGAACGGCAGCGACACGAAGACCGTCGCGATGACCATGCCCGGCAGCGAGAAGATGATCTGGATGCCGTGGTCGGTGAGCCACGGGCCGAGCCAGCCGGTCCGCCCGTAGACGAGGACGAGGCTCAGGCCGACGACGACCGGGCTGATCGCGAACGGGAGGTCGACGATCGCCTCGAGCACCGGCTTGCCGCGGACGCGGCCGCGTACGAGGACGAGCGCGGTGAGGACGCCGAGGACCGTGTTCAGCGGGACGGCGATCGCCGCGATCTCCAGGGTGAGCTGGAACGCGTGGATCGCCGCGGGCGTCGTCACCGACGACCAGACGGCGCCGGCGCCGTGCTCGAAGGTCCGGTACAGGACGAGCCCGACCGGGATGCCGAGCAGGAGCGCGAGGTACCCGAGGGCGAGCACGCGCAGGCCGAGGCGGGTGGTGCGGGACTGCTCACGCATGGCCGCGGTCACCGCCCCGGCGCTCGAGGACGCGGATGCCGACGAGCACGGTCAGCGAGACCGCGAGCAGGACGACCGAGACGGCGGCCGCGGCGACCGGGCTGTCGCTCGACTCCTGGAGCTTGAAGATGTAAACCGAGCTGACCTCGGTCCTGAACGGCACGTTGCCGCTGATGAGGACGACCGACCCGAACTCGCCGACGGCCCGCGCGAAGCTCAGCGCCGCCCCCGAGAGGATCGCCGGCCGGAGGTTCGGCAGGACGATCCGCCGGAACGTCTGCCCCGGCGTCGCCCCGAGGGACGTCGACGCCTCCTCCATCTCGCGGTCGAGCTCGATGAGGACCGGCTGCACCGACCGCACGACGAAGGGCAGCGTCACGAACAGCAGGGCCAGCAGGACCGCCGTGCGCGTGTACGTCACGTCGATGCCGACCGGCGAGTCCTGCCCGTAGAGCGCGATGAGCGTCAGGCCGGCGACGATCGTCGGGAGCGCGAACGGCAGGTCGATGAGGGCGTTGACGACGCCCTTCCCGCGGAAGTCGTCACGGACGAGGACCCAGGCGACGAGGGTCCCCGTGACGGCGTTGATGGCCGCCGCGATCAGCGACACGACGAGGGTGAAGGCGAGCGCGTCGACCGCCGCCCGGCTGGAGACGGCGTGCCAGAAGGAGCCCGTGCCGTCCCCGAGCGACTTCGCCGTCAGCGCCGCGAGCGGGAGCAGGACGATGACGCTGAGCCAGACGGTGACGACGCCCATCGGGAGCGCGCCGGTCCCGCCCGCGCGGGCGCGCCGGTGCACGCCCGCGCGGCGGCGCACCGGCGCCCCGCGCTCGCTGCTCGCGACGGTCGCCATCTACTTGCTCGTGGACACCCCGGCGCCCTGCTCGATCTTCGTGATCGAGCCCTTGTCCGGGTCGAAGAGGGTGTCGTTGACCGTCGTCCAGCCGCCGAGCTCGGCGATCGTGCGCAGCGTCCGGGGCTCCGGGAACCTCGCCGCGTTCGCCCTCAGGACGGCCGGGTTCACCGGGCGGTAGCCCCAGGACGCGAACCTCTCCTGCCCGGCGGGCGAGAGGACGTAGTCGATGAAGTCCTGCGCCGCCGCCGGGGCCTTCTTCGTCTTCGCGATGTCGATCTCGATCCTGATCGTGTCGCCGGGCGTGACGACGTCGACCTTCTCGCCCTTCCGCTGCGCGGTCGTCGCCTCGTACTCGTAGGAAAGGAGGACGTCGCCGTGGCCGGAGACGAAGTTCTGCAGCGCCTCGCGCCCGGACTTGTCCTGGACGACGACGTGCCTGGCGACGAGCTCCTTGACGTACGCGAGGCCCTTGGCCGGGTCCTTGCCGCCGTCCGACGCCTGGGCGTAGGCGGCGAGGATGTTCCACTTCGCCGCGCCCGAGGTGAACGGGTTCGGCGTGAGGACCTTGACGCCGGGCTTCAGGAGGTCCGCCCACGTCCTGATGTGCTTCGGGTTGCCCTTGCGGACGATGAACGACACGAGCGACGTCGTGACGAGGCCCTTGGTCGGCGTCCTGTCCCAGTCGGCGGCGACGAGGCCGTCCTTCACGAGCCGGGTGACGTCCGGCTCGGTGGAGAACGTCACGACGTCGGCGGGCAGGCCGGCCTCGACGGCGCGGCTCTGGTCGCCGGAGGCGCCGTAGCTCGACTTGAAGCCGATGCCCCTCCCCGCGGCGGTCCGGCCGAAGGCGGGGATGAGCTCGTCGTAGACGACCTGCGGGGTCGAGTAGGCGACGAGGTCGAGCGTGGCCTTGCCGCCGCTCGCGCTCGCCGCCCCTCCGCCTCCGTCCGTCGAGTCCGACGCGCCTCCGCAGCCGGCGGCCACGAGCGTGGTGGCCAGCAGGGCGGTCAGGGTCGGCAGCGTGCGCTTCATCAGGGTTTCTCCAAAACAGGTGTTTGTCAGTCGGGATTCGGCAGAATACACAAATCCCACCGACTTGGTCCCCTCTTTGCCTACAGCCTTGATGTACAAGCAGGCGAGCGTCTTCGCGAGGGGTCCGGACACCGCGGCCGCCGCTCGGCGCGGTAGGGTCATCGACCCCGTATGGACTACCCCGTCGAGAGCTTCACCCCCGCCGAGCAGGCGCGCCTCGCGCCCCACGTGACGAACCTGGACCGCCCGGTCTTCGCGCTCACGAACCTCCCGGAGACCGTCAAGGGCGCGATGTTCGCCCGCTATTCGCGCTATCAGGGCACGCTGCGCCGGATGTTCCTCGACGAGTTCGCGGACTCGCTCCCGGAGATCGCCGCCGGCGCCGACGACACCGAGGGCACGCGCGCGGCGGAGCTCTACGAGCGGATCTTCGTCGGTTACGGGGATGACAGCGTCGCGCAGCTCGGGGGCGCGCACGTCGCCTGCGAATGGGTCTCGAACGTCCTGACGAAGGTCCTCCAGCGCCCGCGCCTCGGCGCCTACCTCGAGCAGTCCACGCGCTACATCCCGTACGACACGCCGATGGGCGGCGCGGACTCCAGGCACCCGCGCTACCGCTACTACCGCGACCCGTCGCTCGGCCCCGTCTACGAGCAGACGATGGACGAGATCTTCGGCGTCTACTCCGGCCTGCTGCCGAAGGTCCGCACGTGGGTCGACGGGACCTTTCCCGGCGACCCGGGCCCCGCCCGCGACCGGGCGATCGGCGCGAAGGCCCTCGACCTCGTCCGCGGCCTCCTCCCGGCGGCCTCGCTGTCGCACATGGGCATCTACGCGACGGGCCAGACGTACGAGCAGCTCATCCTCCACCTCCTCGCGCACCCGCTGCCCGAGGCGCGCGAGTGCGGCACTCAGATCCTCGACGCGCTCCAGCACGTCATGCCGTCGTTCGTGTCGCGCATCCCCCGGCCCGACCGCGGCGGCGAGTGGATCGGCTACCTGCAGCAGCGCGACGAGGCGGCCGCCCGCTGGGTCACGCGCCTCGGCCTCGACCGGCCGACGGCCGCGGAGGGCTCCGGCCGCCCGTCGGTGCGCCTGCTGCACGTCGACGGGGACGAGGACGCCCTCCTCGCCGCGCTCCTCTTCGAGGCCTCCGGGGTCTCGGAGGAGGACGCGCGCATCCGCCTCTCCGCCCTCTCGACGGACGAGCGCATCGCGCTGCTCACCGACCTCGTCGGCGAGCGCCGCAACCGCCGCCACCGGCCCGGGCGCGGGTACGAGGCGCTGCGCTACCGCTTCGAGATCGTCTCCGACTACGGCGCCTTCCGCGACCTGCAGCGTCACCGCATGCTCACCGTGCAGTGGCAGAAGCTCACGCCCGGCCTCGGCGCGGGGGTGCCCGAGGAGATCGACCTCGCGGGCGCCGGCGGGGAGTACCGCCACGCGCTCGAGCTCTCCCGCGTCGCCCACCAGCGCCTGCTCGACGACGGGCACGACTCGCGCGTCGCGATGTACGCGCTGTGCCTCGGCTACCGCATCCGCTACGTCCTGGACCTCAACGCCCGCGAGGCGATGCAGCTCATCGAGCTGCGCTCCGGCCGCGAGGGCCACCCGTCCTACCGCGCCGTCGCGCACGAGATGCACCGCCACATCGCGGCGGTGCACCCCGCCGTCGCGGGGACGATGATCCACGTCGACGGCGACGTCGAGCCGCGGCTGGAGCGGATCCTGTCCGAGATGCGCACCCAGAACAAGCTCGACCAGCTGCTGCCGCCCACGCGCGGCTGACCGACGGTCGTACGCTAGCGGGGCGATGGACCGCCCCGCCGCCCCCACCTCGACGCCGCCGCCGTCGCCGACGCCGCGGCTGCTCTCGGCGCAGCGGCCGCCGGCGCGCTTCGGGCTCGCCGTCGCCGTCCTCGGCGTCGCCGGCTGCACGCTCGCCGTCGCCGCGCTGCGGGGCCTGACGCCGGCGGCCTCCCTGTCGGTCCTCTACATCCTGCCGGTGCTCCTCGTCGCGACCTCCTGGGGGCTCGTGCTCGCCCTCGCGACGGCGATCGGGTCCGCGCTCGCCTTCAACCTCTTCTTCCTGCCGCCGACCGGGCGCCTGACCGTCGCCGACGACCGCAACGTCGCCGCCCTCGGGACGTTCATGGTCGTCGCGTTCGTCACGAGCCGTGTCGCCGACCTCGCGCGGGCGCGGGCCGCCGAGGCCGAGGCCCGCCGGCAGGAGGCCGACCTCGCGGCCGAGCTCGCCCGCGGGCTGCTCGCGGGCGGCGACCCCGGCGACCTGCTGCGGACCGCGTCGCGACGGGTCGCGGAGGCGCTCGCGGTGCCCGCGGTCACCCTTGAGCGCGGCGAGGTCCCGGCCGGTGCGGACGGGCGTCGCGAGGCGTTCCCGCTGCGCGACAGCGAGCGCACCGTGGCGACGCTCCTGCTTCCCGCCGGACTCGACCCGGCGCTGCGCACACGGCTCGTCGCCCACGTCCTCCCGTCCCTCGAGGCGCTGCTCGCCGCCGCCCTCGAGCGGGATGCGCTCCAGGCCGAGGTCGTCGAGACCCAGGCCCTGCGCCGCAGCGACGTCGTGAAGACCGCGATCCTGCGCGCGGTCTCCCACGACCTGCGCTCGCCCCTGACCGGGATCCTCACCGCCGGGACGGCGCTCGGCTCCGCGTCGCTCGGCCCCGAGGACCGCGAGGCGCTCGCCGCCGGGGTCGTCGCGGACGCCGAGCGCCTCTCGCACGTCGTCGACAACCTCCTGGACCTCTCGCGGCTGGAGGCCGGAACCGCCGCGCCGCGCACCGACTGGTGCGCCATCGACGAGGTGCTGCACACCGCGGCCGAGCAGGCCGGCGGGGACGTGCGCTTCGCGCTCGACGCGGACCTGCCGCTCGTCCGCGCCGACCCCGCGCAGCTCGAGCGGGCCTTCACGAACCTCATCGCGAACGCCGACGTCCACGGCGCCGGGCGTCCCGTGTCGGTCCGCGCGCGGGTCGTCGGCGCCCGGCTCGTCGTCCGGATCGTCGACCGTGGCCCGGGCATCCCGGCGGCCGACCAGGCCCGCATCTTCGAGCCGTTCTTCCGGGGCGGCCCGCGTGACCCGGCGCGGCCGGCCGGCAGCGGGCTCGGCCTGGCGATCGTCCGGGGCTTCGTCGAGGCCAACGGCGGCGAGGTGGGCGTCGAGTCCCTGCCGGGCCAGGGGTCGAGCTTCGTCGTGACGTTCCCCGTCGCCCCGGTCCCGCAGGACACCGCGCGGAGGCCGGCGTGAGCGGCGGACCCGGCGCCCGCCGCATCCTCGTCGTCGACGACGAGCCGCAGATCCTCCGGGCCCTGCGCGTCATCCTCCGCGAGGCGGGCTACGACGTCGTCGAGGCCGCCGACGTCGAGACCGCCCTCGACCGCGCGTCGATCCGCCCGCCGGACGGCGCGATCATCGACCTCGTCCTCCCCGACGGCACCGGCGTCGACCTCTGCCGCCGCCTGCGCGAGTGGAGCCAGATGCCGGTCATCGTCCTCAGCGCCGTCGACGAGGAGGAGATGAAGGTCCAGGCGCTGCAGGCCGGCGCGGACGACTACGTCACCAAGCCGTTCGGGCCCCGCGAGCTCGTCGCCCGCCTGGAGGCCGCGCTGCGCCGCACGAACGGCACCCCCGACGAGCCGCTCATCGAGGCCGACGGCCTGACGATCGACCTCGCCGCACGGGTCGTCCGCCGCGACGGCGAGGAGGTGCACCTCACGCCGATCGAGTTCGACCTCCTGCGCCACCTCGCCCGCAACCGCGGACGGCTGCTCACCCACCGCGCGCTGCTCGTCGAGGTCTGGGGCCCCGGCTACGCGGACGACACCGCCGTCCTGCGCACGCACGTCGCGAACCTGCGCCGGAAGATCGAGCGCGGCGGCGGGCCGCCGCGGCTCGTGCGGACCGACCCCGGGGTCGGCTACCGCTTCAGCGGCTGAGGCCGAGGCGCCTCAGAGCAGGACCGCGCCGGCGACCGCGAAGGCGAGGCTCATGACGAGCAGGCCGCCGGCGACGGTCTGCAGCAGCCGGTCCTCGTCGGAGAGCTCGAGGACGCGGAGCCGCGGCGTCACCCACACGAACGCGCCGCCGACCCCGAGCATCGTGTAGGCGAGGACGACGAACGGGCCGAGCGAGCCGCCGAGGACGACGATGCCGGCGATGACCGCGAGGGCCTGCGCCGTCGCCCAGATGAGGAACTTCGCCAGGACGCGGCGGGCGGGCGGCAGGCGGTCGAACGCGCGCTCGCGGCCCCCCGCGGCGGGTCGCGGGGACGCGGCGGCCTTGCGGGCGGCGGCACGGGGCGGGGGCGCGTCGGAGCGCTGGCGGGAGCGGCGGCCCATGGCTGGGCAACCTTAGAGGAGCGATCAGCTCGTGAGCTCGCCCGGGTCCGCCGGGACGTCGACCGCGTGCTCGCGCAGGATGTCGAGCGGGACGATGTCGAGCGCGCGCTCGTGGGTCGAGGCGAGGACGACGAACGCCGCCGCGCCGTCCTGGTGGGCGCGCAGCCAGTTGGCGGCCGTCACGCACCAGCGGTCCCCCGGGACGAGCCCGGGGAAGTGGTAGGCGGGCAGCGGCGTCGAGAGGTCGTTCCCGATCGAGCGCTGGTGGTCGAGGAACTCGGCGGTGACGACCGCGCAGATCGTGTGGCTCCCGAGGTCCTCCGGCCCCGTCGTGCAGCAGCCGTCCCGGTAGAAGCCGGTGACGGGGTCGGTCCCGCAGAGCTCGAGCTCGCCGCCCAGCACGTTGCGATCGGTCATCGGGCGCAGTATCGCCCGTCGGCGGGCCGGGGCGCAAAGGGCGGCGCCGCGCCCCCGGGGAGGGGGCGCGGCGCCGGTGGGGGTGTGACCGTCCCGGGTGGCATTGGCGCCGTGGGCGGTCACGCCCCCGGCGTCAGACGGCGGCGCCGGCCTGCTCGCGGACGTACGCGCCCTCGGCGGCCGCGAGGATGCGCTTCAGCCGCGCGGCCGCGGCGACGGCGGTCATGACCGGTCCCCCGCGGCGGCGTAGGCGGTCTGCCAGGCGCTCCGGAACCGGGCACCCCAGGCGCGGAGCTCCGGCAGGACCCCGCCCGCGGCGATGAGGGCGCCCCCGATCGCGACGACGACCGACACGACGAGCGCCGCGTGGAAGCCGTCGAGACGGGCGCCGGCGGAGCCGTCCGCGGCGGACGAGGCGCGGGTCCCCGCGTCCATCGCCGCCGTGGCGACCGCGAGCGTCACCGCCCCGCCGAACTGCAGCGAGGTGAACAGCAGCCCGGAGGCGAGCCCCTGCTCGTGGTCGGCGATGCCGTCGGTCGCGGCCATGTTCAGGGGGCCGAACGTGAGCATGAAGCCGATCCCGGCGAGGACCATCGTGGGCAGGATGCTCGTCGCGTACGCCGAGTCCTCGGCGATGCCGGTCGACAGCGCGTAGGCGCCGACGAACGCGAGCATCCCGACGGCGACGACCCGCGCGCTGCCGTAGCGGCTCACGAGCGCGGCGGAGCGCGGCGACCCGAAGGCGACGATGAGGCCGGCGGGCAGGAACGCCCCCGCCATCTCGAACGCCGACCAGCCGCGGAGCTGCTGCATGTACAGCGTCCCGACGAACTGGAAGCCGATCCACGCCCCGAAGACCGTCATCGCGGTGAGGTTCGCGCGGCGGAGCTTCGCGGAGCGCAGGATCCCGAGCCGGACGAGCGGGTGGCTGCTGCGCAGCTCCACCCGGACGAACGTCGCGATGAGGGCGACGGCCGCCGCGAGGGAGAGCAGCGTCCGCAGCGAGCCCCAGCCGGCCGTGGGCGCCTGGACGATCGTGAAGACCGCGAGGAGCATCGAGCCGGTGATGAGGGTCGCGCCGGGGAGGTCGAACGTGCGGGCGCTGAGGCCCGCGGCCTGGGACTCGCCGCGGGGGACGTGCTTGAGCGCGAGCACGATCAGGCCTGCGGTCAGGACGACCGGGACGAGGAACGTCAGGCGCCAGCCGAGCTCGGTGAGGACGCCGCCGAAGACGAGGCCGCTGGAGAAGCCGGTCGCGCCGGTGGCTGCGTAGATCGCGAGCGCCCGGTTGCGGGCCGGCCCCTCCGCGAACGTCGTCGTGACGATCGAGAGCGCGGCCGGGGCCGTGAAGGCGGCCGCGGTGCCCTTGAGGAAGCGGGTGGCGATGAGCAGGGTGCCGTCGCTGACGAGGCCGCCGAGCAACGAGGCGATGGCGAACAACGTCAGGGCGGCGAGGAAGACGCGCCGGCGGCCGAGGAGGTCGGCGGCCCGTCCGCCCAGGAGCAGGAAGCCGCCGTAGCCCAGCACGTAGCCGGAGACGATCCACTGCAGGCTGGTGGTCGAGAGGTGCAGGTCGGCGTCGATCGACGGGAGGGCGACGCCCACCATCGAGACGTCGAGCCCGTCGAGGAAGACCGCGCCGCACACGACGAGCAGGAGGGCCCAGGCCCGCCGGTCGAAGCGGTCGTCGGTGATGTGGGTGGAGGTCATGGGTCGGCACTATACATGCATGCGCATACAATGCCACCACATTCATTGTCTGAACACACATTGACACCAGATGCATCGAAACCGCTACGCTGTAGGTCGTCATGAGCACCACCGGGTCGTCCCTCATGGGGGAGTGGCGTCAGCTGCTCGCCCGTCATGCCAGGGTCAGCGAAGCCCTCGAGCGCGAGCTCGAGCGCCATCACCGCCTGTCCGTCACCGAGTTCGAGGCCCTGCGCCACCTGGCCGAGAGCGACGACAACGGCTGCCGCCTGCAGCAGCTCGTCGACGACGTCCACATGAGCCAGAGCGCCCTGTCGCGGCTCATCGGCCGGCTCGCCGACGAGGGCCTGGTCGAGCGCCGCAGCTGCGCCGAGGACCGTCGCGGCATCTTCGCCGTCATCACCGACGAGGGGCGCAGGCGCCTCGCGGAGGCGACGCCCACGCACGAGGCCGTCCTCGAGCGCACCCTGCGCTGACCGGCCACCCCCGCGCTGGGGCGGGGACGGTCAACACCGCCCGGAGCGGGGCCTACGTGACCGCCGGTTTCCCTCCCGCGCGCTCAGCCGCCGCCCTTCACCCGCGCCTCCTCGGCCTGGCGCAGCTCGATGCGGCGGATCTTGCCGGTGAGGGTCTTCGGGAGGTCGCTCGTGAACTCGATGAGCCGCGGATAGGCGTAGGCCGAGAGGCGCTCGCGGACGAAGGCCTGGATCTCCTTCGCGAGCTCGTCGGACGGCTCGTGGCCCTCGGCGAGGACGATGAACGCCTTGACGACGTGGCCGCGGCGCTCGTCCGGGGAGGCGACCGCGGCGGCCTCGGCGACGGCCGGGTGCTCGAGGCAGGCGGACTCGACCTCGAACGGGCCGATCCGGTATCCGGCGGCGATGATGAGGTCGTCGGCGCGGCCCTCGTACCAGTAGTAGCCGTCCGCGTCCTGGGAGGCGGCGTCCCCGGTCCGGAACCACTCGCCGCCGAAGACGCGCTCGGTGTCCTCCGGCCGGTTCCAGTAGCCGAGCGGGTAGTGCGGGTTGGAGCGCGCCTTCAGGGCGATCTCGCCGCGGGTGCCCGGCTCGGTCACCGGCCGCGAGTCCTCGTCGAGGATCGCCATCTCCCAGCCGGGGGACGGCTTGCCCATCGACCCCTCGCGGACCTCCATGAACGGGTAGTTCGCGACCATCGGGTAGCTCTCGGTCATCCCGTAGTAGTCGAGGACGGTGAGGCCGTATTGCTGGCGGAACCAGCGGATCGCCTCCGGGTTCAGCGGCTCGCCGGCGCTGCAGACGATCCGGAACTTCTGGGGGTAGCGCGTGCCCGCGTCGGCGATCGACATCATCGAGCGCATCGCCGTCGGCGTCGTGAAGACGTTCGTCACGCCGAGCTTCGACAGGAACTCGAGCTGCTGATGGGGGTCGAAGCCGCCCTGGCGCTGCAGGACGCACTGCACCGCGCCGAGCCGCCACGGGCCGAGCAGCGGCGCGATGCCCGCCGCCCACGCCCACTCCCCCATGCCGTGGAAGCGCTCGCCGTCCTGCACGTCGTGGGCGTACTCGAACTCGTTGTGGGCGATGAGGTAGCGGTGCGCGTGGACGATGCCCTTCGCCGTCCCGGTCGTGCCCGACGTGTAGTAGAGCTGCGCGGGGTCGTCGGCGGCCGTGTCGGCGAGGACCGGGGTCGCGTCGGCGGCCGCGAGGACGTCGGCGTCCAGGACGATGACCGTCTCCACGAGCGAGGTGTCGAACCGCCCGACGTTCGCCGCGTCGGTCACGAGGACCTTGGCCTGCGAGTCCTGCAGGCGGTAGCGGATGCCGTCGTCCCCGTAGAGGACGGACATCGACAGCAGGACGGCGCCGAGCTTCCACGTCCCGAAGAAGATCGCGGCGGTCTCGGGGGTCGGCGGCAGGACGACGGCGACGCGGTCCCCCTTGCCCACGCCCTTGGAGGCGAGCAGGTTCGCCGCGCGGTTCGCGAGGTCCTGCAGCTCGCCCCAGTGCAGCTCGCGCTCGACGCCGTCGTGGCGGACGTGGAGCATCGCGAGCTTGTCGGGCGGATGCTTCTCGCAGACGTCGTGCGCGATGTTGTAGCGCTCCGGGACCTCCCAGCGGTGGTCGGCGACAGCCTGCTCGTACGTGCGCGTGGTGGTGCTCATGGCCCACCGAGTCTCGCCCCTTCCGGGGCGTGACTGCAAGCGGATGCGTGCGGACGCCGGTCAGGCGGCCGCGCCGGCCCGCCGGGCGCGGGCCCGGCCGGGCTGCGCGGCGACGAGCCGCTCGGCCGTCGCGCCGAACGCGAGCCCGATCGTGAGCCACAGCGTCGCGCTGATCCCGAGCGACGCGAGGCGGAAGCGGTACAGCACGTCGGCGGGGAAGCCGGCCGGGGTCTCGTGCACCGCGGGGAGGATGAGCTGCGCCGCCGCGACGACGAGCACGAAGACCGCGCCCGCGGCGATGGCGGCGTTCCACGGGCCGAGGCGCTCCGCGTACTCGCGGCGCACGCGCCCGGCCGCGATCGCGGCGAGGACGGTGATCGCGATCATCGCGAAGAAGAGCAGCGTCCGCCGGTCGATCGTGTCGGCGTTGCCGACGCTCGGCGGGCTCGCCGGGTACTTCGTGAAGGGGACGAGCGTGATCGTGACGTAGGCGGCGAGCGCGAGCAGCGCCGAGGTCGCGCGGACCCCGAAGGACCCGACGCGTCCGTAGGCGTAGGCGAACACCAGGGCGAACATGCCGCCGAGGGCGACGCCCATCGCGACCGTCCCGATCAGCAGGCCGACCGTCCGCTGCGTGCCGCGGCTGATGAGCGCGTGCTCGTGCGCGGCGCCGGCCTTCGCGGCCATGAGGTCCTCGAAGTCGATCGCGTGCTGGACCTGGGGCTCACCGAACGCGTAGGCGAACGCGAACGCCAGGACGCCGGCCAGGAGGCCGACGAGCATCCCCCGGATCAGGAGGGAGCGGACCATGTGAAGGGCGTCTGCCTAGTGGCAGGGAAAGCCGAGCAGGTGACGGGCGTCGTGCACGAGCTCGTGGACCGACGACCCGCCGATGAGCGACAGCGCGCCCTCCTCGGCCCCGACGAAGTACACGAGCATCATGAGGACGACGCCCGCGAAGATCGCGTACGGCATGAGCTCGCGCGGGGAGGCGATCGGACCTTCGACGACTCCGGCGTTCCGCTCTGCAACTGCTTCGGACATCTGGACTGCCTCCTCGGGATCACGCGTCCCGTTGCGAATGTGGGTGCCGTCTGGCGGGGGAGTGTCTGGCTTGGCGGGCCGCCTGGGCGGCGCCGCGTCACAGTGGCGCGACCGCGCCGGGTTTGCACCGGCTTCCTCCGTCCTGACAGACGTGCGCGGCAGCATACCCCAGGTCACCGCCGACGTGCCGACGTGCCGGCGGGCGGCAGGGCGGCGGCGCCGGTCACGGGTTATGCTCCCTCCGTCAGCGCGCTGGCACGAGGAACCCGATGTGAGTTCGGGACGGTCGCGCCACTGTGACCGCCGCGGCCCGCCCCAGGGTGGCCGCCGGGCGGGAGTCAGGAACTCGAGCCCGCGCGATCCGCCGTCTACGGGAACGCGCTCTTCCCAGGAGGTCCGCCGCCGATGTGCCCAGCCGCCGTGCCCCCTGCGGACCGCTGCCCCGGCGTCCTGCGCCTGCACGCCGCCGCCGACGGCGCGCTTGCCCGTGTCCGGGTGCCCGGCGGGCGCCTGACCGCCGACGGCCTGGAGGCGATCGGCACGCTCGCGACCGCCCACGGCAACGGCCTCGTCGAGGTCACCTCGCGCGCGGGCGTCCAGGTCCGCGGGCTCGCGGAGTCCGGCGCCACGACCGCGGCCGACCTCCTGTTCGCCGCGGGCCTGCTGCCGTCGCCCGAGCACGATCGCGTGCGCAACCTCCTCGCCCCGCCGCTCGGCCCGCGCCACCCGCGGGCGCTCGCCGGCGTCGACGCGGGCGCGCTCGCCGCCGCCCTCGACGCCGGGCTCTGCGCCGACGCCCGCCTCGCGGAGCTGCCCGGCCGCTTCCTCTTCGCGGTCGAGGACGGCTCGCGGACGCTCGGGCGCCACCGGGCGGACGTCGCGCTCGTCGCCCTCGCCGGGCCGAAGCCGCTGCTGCGCCTGTACCTCGCGGGCGCCCCGACGACGCTGCTCACGCCGGTCGCGGACGGGCCGGCCGTCGCGCTGCGCGCCGCGCACGCGTTCCTCGACCTCCTCGAGGGCGGCGCCGCGGCCGAGGCCTCGGGCGGCCGCGCCTGGCGGATCGCCGACCTCCCGGACGGGACCGCCCGCGTCGCCACCGCGCTCGGCGGGGCGATGACCGGCGGCGCCCCGCTCGCCGCCGTGCGGCCGCTCGGCGTCGGCCGCACGGAGCAGGCCGACGGCCGCGTCGCCCTCACCGTCCTCACGCCGCTCGGCCGGATCGACGCCGCCGCCCTCGCGCCGCTCGCCGCGCTCGCCCGCGCCCGCGCGGCCGGCGACGTCCGCCTCGCGACCGACCGCACGCTGACCCTCGTCGACGTCGACGCCGCCGCGGCCGGCGACGTCGCCGGCGCGCTCGGCGAGCTCGGGCTCGTCACCGTGGCCGGCTCGGGCTGGGCCGGCCTCACCGCCTGCGCCGGCGCCGGCGCGTGCGTCAGCGCCCTGCTCGACGTCCGCGCCGCCGCCTCCGAGCGCGCCGCCGTCCGCCGTCCGCCGGACCCGGCCGAGCACTGGGCGGCGTGCGAGCGCGGCTGCGGGACGCCCGCGGGCCCCGCCGTCGTCGTCCACGCCCGGGCCGGCGGCGGCCTCACCGTCACCGGCGCCGGCGCGCCCGGGACGGAGCCGCTGCCGTTCGCCGGCCTCCCCGAGGCGCTGCGCCACCTCGCCCCGAAGGAGCACCACCCGTGACCCAGACCGACTACGTCCGCGACGGCGCCGAGATCTACCGGCGCTCGTTCGCGACGATCCGCGCCGAGACCGACCTCGCCGACGTCGAGCCGATCCTCGAGCGGACGATCGTGCGGATGATCCACGCCTGCGGCATGGTCGACCTCGTCGGCGACGTCGCCGCGTCCGCGGGGTTCGCCCCCGCCGCCGCCGCCGCGCTGCAGGCCGGCGCGCCGGTCCTCTGCGACACGAACATGGTCGCGTCGGGCGTCACCCGGGCCCGCCTGCCCGCCGGCAACGAGGTGCTCTGCACCCTCACCGACCCGGGCGTCGCCGAGCGCGCCGCGCAGATCGGCAACACGCGCACCGCGGCCGCCGTCGAGCTGTGGGGCGACCGCACGGAGGGCGCGCTCGTCGTCTTCGGCAACGCCCCGACGGCGCTCTTCCACCTGCTCGACCTCGTCGCCGCCGGCGGCCCGCGCCCGGCCGCCGTCATCGGCATCCCGGTCGGGTTCATCGGTGCGGCCGAGTCGAAGGTCGCGCTCGCCGAGAACGTCCTCGGCCTCGAGTACCTCGTCGTCCACGGCCGCCGCGGCGGCAGCGCGATGGCGTCGGCGGCGGTCAACGCGCTCGCGAGCGCGAAGGAATGAGCGACATGACCATCCGCCCCGGGCGCCTGTACGGCGTCGGCGTCGGCCCGGGCGACCCCGAGCTCGTGACGCTCAAGGCGCAGCGGCTCATCGCGGAGGCCCACGTCGTCGCCTACACCGTCGCGCGCCGCGCGACGTCGATCGGCGTCGCCCGCACGATCGCCGAGCCGCACCTGCGCCCCGGCGTCATCGAGGTGCCGCTGACCTACCCGATCACCGTCGAGCAGACCGACCACCCCGGCGGCTACGAGGCGGCGATCCGCGAGTTCTACGACGACTCCGCCGCCGAGCTCGCCGTCCACCTCGACGCGGGCCGCGACGTCGTCGTCCTCTGCGAGGGCGACCCGTTCTTCTACGGCTCGTACATGTACCTCCACGACCGGCTCGCGCACCGCTACGCGACCGAGGTCGTGCCCGGCGTCACGTCGTTCAGCGCCGCCGCCGCCGCGACGGGCACGCCGCTCGTCAAGCGCGACGACATCCTCGAGATCCTCCCGGGCACGCTGCCGCCGGACGTCCTCGCGAGCCGTCTGCGGACCGCCGACGCCGCCGTCGTCATGAAGCTCGGCCGGACGTTCGAGACCGTGCGCACCGCCGCCGAGACGGCCGGCGTCGCCGACCGCGCGCTGTACGTCGAGCGGGCCTCGTCCGAGCGCGAGCGGGTGGCGCCCCTGCGCGACGTCCCCGCCGACGAGGTGCCGTACATGTCGCTCGTGCTCGTGCCGACGACGTGGGGCGCGGAGCCTGAGCGCAACGGGCACGCGGGCCGCGTGAGCGTCGTCGGGCTCGGGCCCGCCGGGCTCGAGTGGCTCACGCCCGAGGCCCAGGCGGAGCTCGCCGAGGCGGACGCCGTCGTCGGCTACAAGACGTACGTCGACCGCGTCCCCCACCGCGCCGGGCAGGAGCGCTTCGCGACCGACAACCGCGTCGAGGCCGAGCGGGCGCTGCACGCGCTCGAGCTCGCGGCGAGCGGCCGGCGCGTCGCCGTCGTCTCCTCGGGGGACCCGGGGATCTTCGCGATGGCGACCGCGGTGCTCGAGGTGCTCGACGGCGCCGAGGGCCCGGTCGCGGACGTCGAGGTGCGGGTCGTGCCCGGGCTCTCGGCGATGCAGGCCGCGGCCTCGCGGGTCGGCGCGCCCCTGGGCCACGACTTCGCGGTCGTCTCGCTGTCGGACATCCTCAAGCCGTGGCCGGTCATCGAGCGGCGCCTCGCGGCGGCGGCGTCGGCGGACTTCGCGCTCGCGCTCTACAACCCGGCGTCGAAGACCCGCCGCGACCAGCTCGAGCGGGCCGTCGAGATCCTCCGCGAGTACCGCGCGCCCGAGACGCCGATCGTCGTCGCCCGCGCCGTCGGCTCCGACGTGGAGGACGTGTCGGTGACGACGCTCGGCGCGCTCGATCCGGCCGTCGTCGACATGCGCACGCTGCTCATCGTCGGCTCCTCGCAGACCCGGGTCCTCGCGGGGACCGGGCAGGTCTACACGCCGCGCAGCCACCCGGGCTGACGCGGCGCGGGCGTCGACCGGCGGGTGAATGCAGGTTCAGGGGGTCCAGAGCCGCCGGAACCTTCGTTCACCTTCAGCCGACCTCCTCGACGTAGCGCGCGCCCATCGAGGTCGCGCCGTAGACGACGAGCGCGCGACCGGGGATGAGCGCCGCGTCGGCGGGTCCGTCGACCGGGTCGGAGCCGGAGACCGTCGCGAGCGCGAACGGCCCGGACGCGGTGCGCTGCTCGGCGACCTGGACGGCCTCCCCGCCGGGCTGCGGCTCGTCGCCGCGGAGGCCCGAGCGCAGGACGACGAGCGTCCGCGGGCCGGCGAGCTCGAGGTCGTCGAGGATGGCGTCGTCCCTCGGCGCCGAGAGCGTCTGCGCGTCGACGAGCGACGCCGTGCCCGAGTTCGCCGCGCCGTGCAGGAGGGCCGTGCGCACGGTGAAGTGCCCGCCGTCGTAGCCGGTCCACGCGAGCCGGCGCAGGCCGGTGGCGCCGAAGGCGACGCGGACGACAGCGCTCGCGACCGACTGGCCGCTCAGCGCGGGGAGCGTCGCCAGGCGCGTCTGCGCGAAGGCGCCGCCGCGGGACTGCGCGACGCGGACCTCGCCCGCGGTCGGGTCACCCTCGTGGACGACCTGCGTGGACCAGCCGACGAGCTCGGCGCGGTGGAGGCTCAGCGCCGCCGACGGGGCGGCGAGCGAGCCGCGCTGCGTCGCGCCCACGGTCTGCGTCGCGCGCAGGGTCCCGCCGGCGGTGCGGACACGGGCGCGCACGCGCTCGAGGTCGGTCCACACCGCGAGGGCGTCGCCGCGGCCGTTGATCGCGACGGCGACGCGCGGGAGGGTGCGGGTGCTCGTGCCGACGCGGGTCGTCGTGATGTGGCTCGACCCGGCGCGGCGGGTCGCGAGGTAGACGAGCGAGGAGCGGCAGCCGCCGTCGCGGCAGACGGCGAAGGCCATCGCGAGGTCCCCCGCGGGGTCCGCGGCGAGCACCGGCGCGTGGGCCTGCAGGCCGGCCGGGCCGACCGGGTGCAGCGCCCCCGCCTGGGCGCGGTTGGGCCCGAGGCGACCGAAGGAGAGCACCGCCTGCGAGGCGGTGTGGGTCCGGTGCAGCCCGGCGATCGCGAGGCCCGTGTGGGCGTAGGGCGCGAGCTGCCCGTTGTCCGGCCCGACCGCCGTGTTCGTCGGGGTGAAGGTCTTGCGGTCGAGGAAGACGCCGTTCGTGAAGGCGGTGGCGAGCGTGTGCGGGCCGGCGGCGCCCGAGGCGAGCGTGCCCCCGGTGTCGGCGACCGCGACGCCGAGCGCGTCCTCGTTCAGGACGACGGCGGCGCGGCCCGGGAGCGGGGCGGGCGCACCGTACCGCAGCCCGCGCGGCGGCCCGAAGCCGGCGGCGAGCGAGGTGGCGGGGAGCGCGAGGGCGAGCGTCGCGGCGGTCGCGAGCAGGGTGGCGGGGCGGCGGGACATGCCGCTTGAACGCGGGGCGCGGCCGGAAGGTTCCGCCGCGGGCGTGCGTCGACTGACAGCCTGCGCACGAGGGGTCTGCGTGAGTTGTCAGTGGGCGCGTCGCGGGGGCGGCGGCGCGGGCGGGGGTGGGCCCGGCGAGGGCGGTGGTGGGCGCGGCGCGGGCGGTGGCGGGCCGTGAGTGGAATCCCGCTCAGGCGTCGTACAGGCCCGCGTGCTCCGCGCGGAGCACGTGCTTCTGGACCTTGCCGGTCGAGGTCTTGGGGAGCGCGTCGCACACGACGACGGCCTTCGGGACCTTGAACGGCGAGAGGTGCGCGCGGACCGCGGCGATGACCGCGTCCGGCGCGACGTCGGCGCCCGGGCGGGGGACGACGACGGCCGTGATCGCCTCCGTCCAGCGCGGGTGGGGCAGGCCGACGACGACGACCTCGGCGAGCTCGGGCACCGCGGCGTAGAGCGCCTTCTCGACCTCGATCGAGGCGACGTTCTCGCCCCCGGTCTTGATGACGTCCTTGCGGCGGTCGGCGAACCACAGCACCCCGTCCTCGTCGAAGCGGCCGAGGTCGCCCGAGTGGAACCAGCCGTGCGCGAGCGCCGCGTCCGTGGCGGCCTCGTCGTGGAGGTAGCCCTCGAGCGCGTTCGGCCCGCGGTAGACGATCTCGCCCGTCTCGCCCTGCGGCAGGAGCGTTCCGTCCTCGGCCATGATCGCCACGCGGGTGCCGAGCGCCGGCGTCCCGACCGAGCCCATGTGGCTCAGCTGGTGCTCGGGCCGGAAGATCGTCGTGATCGGGGACATCTCGGTCTGCCCGAAGAGGAGCGCGAGGTCGCAGCCCAGGACGTCGAGCGCACGCCGCACGTCGGCGTCGGGCATCGGCGCCATCGCGTAGAAGGCGAGGCGCAGGCTGCTCAGGTCCCGCGCCGCGACGTCCGGGTGGTCGAGCAGCTCGCGGTACATCATCGGCAGGCCGAAGACGAGCGTCAGCCGCTCGGCCTCGATGCGCTCGAGCAGCGCCGCGGCGTCGAAGCCACGCATCACGTGGACGGCGCCGCCGACGAGCAGGACCGGGGTGATGAACGCGTTGAGCTGGGCGGTGTGAAAGAAGGGCATCATCGCCCCCATGCGCTCGTCCGCGGTCAGGCGCATGTCGATCGCGCCGCTCATCGACGACATCGTGATCGCGAGGTGGCTGCCGACGACGCCCTTCGGCGCCGCGGTGGTGCCCGACGTGTAGAGGTAGCTGATCGCGTCGCGGTCCTCGACATAGACCTCGGGCTCGTCCGCGTGGCCTGCGGCGAGCAGGTCGGCGAAGGCCGTCCAGCCGTCCGGCGCGGGCCCGGCCGCGTCGACGGTCCCGGGCGCGAGGATGCGCTCGGTGACGTCCGGCGCGCCGGCGAGCGCGGCGAGCGCCGCGTCGAGGAGCTGCGTCTCGGCGACGATGCCGCGCGCGCCCGAGTGACGCAGGACGTAGGCCGTCTCCTCCGCGCGCCAGCTGAGGTTCACCGGGACGCAGACGACGCCGAGCTTCGCGCACGCGTAGTACGTGATGAGGAAGTCGGCGCTGTTGCCGGACATGAGCGCGAGGCTGTCGCCGCGGGCCAGGCCGCGGGCGGCGAGACCGTGCGCGCAGCGGTTGACCGCGGCGTTCAGGTCGGCGTACGTCAGCCGGCGCTCGCCGTCGACGACCGCCGTCGCCCGCGGCGCGCGGGCGGCGCTGCGGGTGAGCGTGTCGCCGAGGTTCACCCGGCGGACGAGGTTGTGGTTCAGGGCGGCGGTGTCGGTCATGGGGCCTTCGTGCCCGGGCGGCACGTGTGGTACCGGCGGACGATCGTGCGGGTGCCGTGTGCGGTCCGCGCGACGATGCGGACGGTGACGGTCCGGCGCGGGAGCCTCGCGAGGCTCACGCGGACGCCGGTGCGGCCGACGAGGCGCGCCCTCACGCGCCGGCCCGCGACGGTGACCCGCGCGCTGCGGACGCGGCCCGCCCCCGGCACGTGGATGAGGACGACGCGCGAGGAGACGCACGCGGCGGGCGGGCCGAGCGGGTCCGGCCACGCGCTCGCGTCCAGGCGCAGGTCGTAGAAGCCCGTCGTCGCGTCGGTGTAGTAGATCTCGCGGCGGGCCGGGTCGAAGGCCGGCTGCGAGAAGGCGAGGTCAGCCGGCGCCGCGCCGCTCGCCGCGGCGGCGGTCGGCGGCGAGACGAAGTAGGCGACCTCCTTCGGATGCAGCGGGTCGCGGATGTCGAAGACGCGCAGACCGGAGTTGAGGAACGAGCAGGCGACGATGCCCGGGTCGTCCTCGCGGGGGACGGCGCAGTAGTGCGCGCCGTACGGGAACGCGCTCGACGTGGGCAGCTCGCTCGGGTCGGCGGTCGCCGCCTCCTGGTGGGCGGCGCGCATGTTCACCTCGAGGCGGAGGTTCGAGACGACGCGCGGGTGCGCCGGATCGGCGATGTCGATGATGCGCGCGGCCCCGGCCCGGTCGTCGAGCGTCGGCGGGTTGAAGCGGAAGGCGAACTCGTCGAACTCGAGGAGATACGGCTTGCCGCCGATCCGCAGCGGCGCGGTGTTCTGCGGGATCGAGACGGTGTCCCACGTCAGGCGGCTGATCTCGGAGACCTTCGGGTCCGCCTTGCGCGCCTGGACCTGGCTCACGTCGAAGGTGATGAGGTCGCCGTCGATCGGGTCGGCGTCCCACATCGTGTTGCCGTCGTCGCTGAGGTTCAGGCCGTGGGCGAAGACGTTGCCGGTCCAGATCGTCTTCGGCCGGGACGGGTCGCTGACGTCGACGGCGGCGATGCCCTGGCCACCGCCGATCCAGAACGTCCGCCCGTCGGGGGCGAAGCCGCTCTCGTGGCCGAACGGCGCGGCGAGGAACGTCGACCGCAGCTTCGGCGTCCGGCAGTCGGCGGCGATGTCGTAGATCGACATGAGGCCCGGGAGCGTCGCGCCGTTGCCCATCTCGGCGGCGAGCAGGCCGCGCCGGGCGTTGAGGTTCAGCGACTCGTGCGGGGCGAGCATCGCCGGGTCGGTGAGGATCGCGGTCTGCTTCGGATGGGCGGGGTCCGCCATGTCGAGGACGACGACGCCCGGCGACGGGCCGCCGAGCGCGCTGACGACGTTCAGCCGCGAGAAGAGCGAGGTGTCGTAGTAGGCGCAGACGTGCCCGGCCGGATCGGTGTAGCGCCAGACGCGGAAGCCGCCCGGGGTCGGGTGGCGGCTGACGAGCGTCGTGTTGCACGTCCAGCCGTCGGCGGCGGCCGTGGAGGTCGCCGCGGCGGTGTCGACCCGGCCCTGCATCCCGGCGAGCGGGCGGGACCCCGCGCCGCACTGCGCGCGCGGCACCGGCGCGAGGACGGGCTCGGGGTTGTGCTGCGTCGGGAGCCGCAGCGGCGTCTGGTAGCCGTCGAGCTTGAGGAAGTTCTGCAGGTCGTTCGTCGGCAGGGTCGGCCCGACGAGGCCGCTCTGGGCGGCGGCCGGCTGGGCGCCGGTGGCGATCGCGAGCGCGGTGGTGGCCACGAGCGCGACGTGCGTCCATCTCATGGGCCGACCCTATCCGGGCCGTACGCCGGCGCGCGGCGCTACTCGTCGCTCCCGACGATCGTGACCTCGCAGCGGCACCCCTCCGGGCTCGAGCAGTCCGGGTGCCCGCGGAGCATGATGAGCAGCCGCGGATCGGTGAGCTTCACGTGGCGGAGGGTGCCCGCCGCGTGCAGGCACGTCGCGCACGTGTGCGCGTCCTGCTTGCACGCGAGGTACGCCCACGCCCCGGGGTCCTCGTCGAGGCGGCGCTGGATCGCGGCTCGCGCGTCCCTGTCCGCCTGCTGTGCCTTCTTCCCCCCGAAGAGGGCCCGCGTCCATTCCGGCATCGCGGGGATGCTCGCACGTCCGCCGGGTGGCTACCGGTCAACTCGCGCCCGTGAAGTGCAGCGCGGTGCGGGCGACGGCGAGCGAGTCGCCGAGGTTCGGCCCGAGCGCGTCGCGGTAGGTCCCGCTGTGGCACTCGTCCGCGGCGCCCGACGTCGCCGTGACGCGGAGCTCGGTCCACGCCACCTTCCCGGCCGGGACGATGTCGGCGCGCCTCGTCAGGACCCCGGCCCAGAGCTCGTGCAGGCGGACGCGCCCGTCGCCGGTGGCCCGGTCGCGGATGACGCGGAACGCGCGCCCGGCACCGCGGGCCCCCTGGTCGAGGAGGTACCGGCTGTTCGCGGCGGGCAACTCGGCGGCGACGCGGGCGCCGGCGTCGCCCGCCTCGCCGACGACCGTCCTCACGCGGTACGTGATCGCGTAGTGGCAGGCGGAGTTCTGCGTGGCGGTGAAGCGCAGCGCGCCGCCGGACGCGCGGCCCGCGGCCCAGGCCGTCGGGACGACGACGCGCGCCTTCGAGCCCGCGACGTAGGCCTTCAGCGGGCCGCTGACGGGGAGCGACGTCGCGGCGGGCTCGGTGAGCGTGCGCGTCGCGAAGGTCGTCGCCGCGGCGGCGGCGGGTGTCGCGGTCGCGGCGAGCGCCAGCGCGGTGGCGGCCGCGGCCGTGGTGGGGAGGGCGGTCGGGCGCAGGGACATGACCCTCCAAACGTACGCCTCTGCTCAGGGTGACGCCGGCGTGTTCCCCGTCGCGCGGGCGCGCGCCCAGGCGACGGCCTCCTCCACGGTGGCGACCGCAGGCATCCCGGTGCGCGGCGGGCGGCGCACGACGACGACCGGCAGGCCGCGGGCACGGGCCGCCGCGAGCTTCGCCGCGGTGAGCGGGCCGCCGCTGTCCTTCGTCACGACGACCTCGATCCCGTGCGCGTCGACGAGACCGAGCTCGCCGTCGAGCGTGTAGGGGCCGCGGTCGAGGAGCAGCTCGTGGCGGGGCGGAAGGTCCTCCGGGGCGGGCGGGTCGACGCAGCGGACGAGGAACCACGCGTCCCCGTTGCCCGCGAAGGCGGCGAGGCCCTGGCGGCCGCTCGTGAGGAGGACGCGGGGCGCACCGAGGCGCTCGAGCGCGGCGTTCGCGGCGTGCAGGTCGTCGACCCAGGTCCAGCGGTCGCCGGGCTGTTCGGTCCACCCGGGGCGGGCGAGGCGGAGGGCGGGGACGCCCGCGGCAGGCGCGGCCTGCGCGGCCGACGCGGACATGCGCTCGGCGAAGGGATGCGTCGCGTCGACGACGGCGGCGATCGCGTTGTCGCGGAGCCAGGCAGCGAGCTTCTCCGGGCCGCCGAAGCCGCCGATGCGCGTCTCCCCCACCGGCAGGCGCGGGCGGGCGACGCGGCCGGCGAGCGAGGAGACGACCGCCACGCCGGCGTCGTCGAGGGCCTGCGCCAGGGCGCGGGCCTCCGCGGTCCCGCCGAGGATGAGGACGCGGCCGGGCGCGGGGTCCGCCGGCGGCGTCATCGTCGCCGGAGGAGGTACGTGTCGAACATCCAGCCCTTGCGGGCCTTCGCCTCCGCGCGGACGCGGGCGATCTCCGGGCCGACGGTCGCGAGGTCCCCGCTGAGGAGCAGCTCGTCGGGCGTGCCGAGGAACGCGCCCCAGTAGATGTCGAGGCCCGCGGGGTCGATCTGCCCGAACGTCGCCCCCTGGTCGAGCATGACGACGACGTCGTCGACGGTGGACGGCATCCCCTCGGCGAGCAGGCGCGCGGGCATGATCTGCACGGCGCGGCCGACGCGGTTGAGCGGGATGCGGTGGCGGGCGGTGAGCGCGTGGACGGCGCTGACGCCCGGGATGACCTCGTACGTGAGCGCGCCGCCGGGCGCCGCCGCGGCGATCTCGGCGACGACGGCGAGCGTGGACTCGTAGAGGGACGGGTCCCCCCAGACGAGGAAGGCGCCGGTCTGCCCGTCCTGCAGGGCGCCGGTGATGGCCTCGGCCCACAGCTCCTGCCGCTGCTCGCGCCAGCGGGCGACGGCGGCCTGGTAGTCGTCGGCGGTGCGCCAGGGACGCGGCGGGTCGGCGAGTTCGACGGCCTCGTAGCCGCGGTCCGGGTCGCGGTGGACGTCCACGATCTGGCGGCGGAGGGCGACGAGCTCGTCGGTCCCCTTGGCTTTCGTGACGACGAAGAGGACGTCGAAGGCGTTCAGCACCCTGACCGCCTGCTGCGTGACGTGGCCGGGGTCACCGGCGCCGATCCCGACGAGGACGATGTGGCGGGCCATCAGCGGTCGCGCGCCTTCGAGTACAGGTGGCTGTCGCGGAAGCCGCGCGCGGCGAGGGCCGGGCCGACGAGGATCGTCGCCGTCCGCTTCACCCCCGCGGCGGTCACGAGCTGCGCGATCGTGCCGACGGTCCCGCGGAGGACGAGCTCGTCGGGCCAGCTCGCGCGGGCGACGACGGCGGCGGGGCAGTCGGCGCCGTAGTGGGGCGTCAGGGTCTCGGCGATCTCGCCGATCGCCTGCGTGCCGAGGTGGACGACGAGCGTCGTGCCGTGCGCGGCGAGGCCGCTCAGCTCCTCCCCCGCGGGGATCTTCGAGGCGAGCCTGCCGTAGCGCGTGAGGATGACGGTCTGGGCGACCTCGGGGACGGTGAGCTCGCAGCCGAGCGCGGCCGCGGCGGCGGCGAAGGCCGGGACGCCGGGCGTCACGTCGTACGGGATGCCGAGGTCGTCGAGGCGGCGCATCTGCTCGGCGGCGGCGGAGTAGATCGAGAGGTCCCCGGAGTGCAGCCGCGCGACGTCGTGGCCGGCGGCGTGGGCGGCCTCGTACTCGGCGACGATCGCGTCGAGGTCGAGGTGCTGGGTGTCGACGACCTTCGCGTCCGCGGGCGCGTGCGCGAGGACCTCCGGCGGGACGAGCGCGCCCGCGTAGAGGACGACGGGCGCCGCCGCGATGAGCCGGGCGGCGCGGAGCGTCAGGAGGTCCGGGGCTCCGGGGCCGGCGCCGATGAAGTGGACGGTCATGAGGCGGGGCGCTCCGTTTTCGGCTTCGCCGTCGCCCACTGGACGACGGTCATCTGCGCGCGCCAGCCGGTGAAGGTCCCGACGGCGTCCGCGTGGGCGATGTCGATGCGGGTGAGCGTGCCGCCGTGCGTCCCGCGCGCGGCGACGACGGCCTGCTCGCCCTCGAGCGTCACCGTGTTCGCGACGAGTCGGCCGCCCGGCTTCAGGGCCTGCCAGCAGGCGTCGAGGAGGCCGGGGGTCGTGATGCCGCCGCCGATGAAGATCGCGTCGGGGGCGGCGCCGAGGCCGGCGAGCGCGTCGGGCGCACGCCCCTCGACGACGGTGAGCTGCGGCACGCCGAGCGCCTGCGCGTTCTGCGCGATGCGGCCGAGGCGGTCGGCGCGCGGCTCGATCGCGACGGCGGTCGCGGTCGGCTCCGCGCGGAGCCACTCGATGGCGATCGAGCCGTTGCCCGCGCCGACGTCCCACAGCCCCTCGTGCGGGAGCGGGCCGAGCGCCGCGACCGTGACGGCGCGCACATGGCGCTTCGTGAGCTGGCCGTCGGAGGCGACGAACGCGTCGTCGGGGAGGCCGGGCGTGCGCGGGTGGGCGCGGCCGCCGGCGACGTGGACGGCGACGACGTGGAGCGGGTCGGCGACGTGGTCGAGCGCACGGGCGGCCGTCGTGTCGGTGCGCTGCTCGCCGGGTCCGCCGAGCTGCTCGAGGACGGTGAGCGGGCTCGCACCCGCGCCGTGGGCGGTGAGGACCTTCGCCACCTCGGCCGCACCGCCGGCCCCGGTGACGTAGGCGACGATGCGCCGCCCCGGCTGCAGCGCGCGGACGAGCGCCTGCGGGTCGCGGGCGACGAGGGAGACGAGCTCCGTCTCGTGCTGCGGCCAGCCCATCCGGGCGCAGGCGAGCGCGAAGGCCGACGGGTGCGGGAGGACGCGGACGTGCTCGGCGCCCGCGGCCCGGACGAGGGTCGCGCCGACGCCGTGGAGCATCGGGTCGCCGCTGGCGAGGACGGCGACGTCGGCGGCCGCGGCGTCCCGCGCGAGCGTCTCCACCAGCGGGGCCATCGGCGAGGGCCACGGCGTGCGGGCCGCGGTCACCCCGTCGGCCGGCAGGAGGTCGAGCTGGCGCTGGGAGCCGACGACGCGGGTGGCGTGCTGCAGCGCGCGGCGGGCCGGACCGCCCAGGCCGTCCCAGCCGTCGGCGCCGATGCCGACGACGGTCAGCACGCTGCCACCTCGCGGAGCGCGGCGCCGAGGGCCGCGACGAGCCGCGCGTTCGCCTCGGGGTCGCGGGCGGTGAGGCGGACGTGGCGCTCGTCGAGGCCCGGGAAGGACGCCGCGGGGCGGACGGCGATCCGCTGCTCCCGCAGGGCGGCGACGACGCGCGGGGCGTCCGGGAGCGCGACGAGGACGAAGTTCGCGGCGCCCGGCCAGACGCGGACGCCGTCGCCGAGGGTGGCGAGCCGGTCCGCGAGGTCCTCGCGGTCGGCCGCCGCGCGGGCGGCGATCGCGTGCAGCTCGTGCGGGTGGGTCGCCGCGGCGTGGAGCGTCGCGAGCGCGAGCGCGTTCGCCGACCACGGGGGGCGCACGGCCCGCAGGCGGTCGGCCAGCGGCGGCGGTGCGAGGGCGTACCCGACGCGCAGCCCCGGGACGCTGAGCGCCTTCGTGAGGCTGCGGACGACGATGACGTCCTCGAGCTCCTCCCCCGCCAGTGAGCCGGGCTCGCCGGGCACGAGGTCCATGAACGCCTCGTCGACGACGACGACGCGCCCGGGGCGGCGCAGGGCGAGGATCGCGCTCGCGGGGTCGAGCGTCCCGCTCGGCGAGGCCGGGTTGCCGAGCACGACGAGGTCCGCGTCCTCCGGGACCGCACCCGGGTCGAGGGCGAAGCCCGCCTCCGGGTCGCGCAGGACGCGGCGCACCGGCACGCCGTGCGCGTGCAGGCCCGCCTCTGCCTCGGTGAAGCCCGGGTGGACGCAGACGGCGAGCCGCGGGCGCAGCGCCGGGCCGAGGAGCCACAGCGCCTCCGCGGCGCCGTTCGCCGGGACGACGGTCCGGGGGTCACGGCCGTGGTGGGCGGCGAGCGCCGCGACCGTCTCGTCCTCGCGGGGGTAGCTCGCCGCGCCGGCGTCGAGCGCGGCGTCGAGCGCGGCGCGCAGCCACGCCGGCGGCCCGCCCGCCACGACGTTCACGGCGTGGTCGGCGTCCCCCGGGCGCACGTCCCGGTCGCCGTGGCGGCGGAGGGCCGGGTCCATCGCCGAAACCCGTTTTTCGTCCCCCAGTCGGGCGCTTATCGGGTTTCGGCCTCCGAGGGGGAGGACGCGACCGGCGACGACGAGGTCGACGGCATCCGCAGCGTCCGCGAGGCGCGCGGTGGCGGCGCCGAGGAGGTCGACCCAGGCGCGGGAGGCGGCGTCCGGCGGGTGGACGCCGGAGCCCGCCTGCTCGGCGACGACGATCGCGGCGGGTGCGTCCCGCAGCGCCGTGAGGAGCCCCTCGACGGCGGCGCGGATCTCCGCCACGGCCTCGGGCAGGCGCGCGGCGTCGTCGAAGGCCCCGGCGAGGTGCAGGCGAGTGGCGATCCACGGCCCGAGGCCGTCGACGAGGACGCAGGTACCCGCGGCGTCGCGCACCGCGCCGGCGAGGTCGCCACCGGCCTCGACGGTCGTCCACGCGGCGGGCCGGCGCGCGACGTGGGCGGCGATGCGGTCCCCCATCGACGCGTCGCCGGTCGCGACGTAGCGGACGGGGAGCCCGCTCGCGGCGGCGAGCCGCTCGGCGTGCGCGCTCTTGCCCGACCGCGTGCCGCCGGTGACGAGCGTCAGCGTCAAGCGACGGCGTCCTTCACCGCGCGCAGCGGCGCCGCGGCGGCCGCGAAGCCGCGCGCGATCTCCGGGTGGGCGCCCCAGTGGACGTGGAGGTACCCGGCCTGCACCGCGCCGCGGACGATGCCCTCGGGGCGCTCGAACGTGCGCGTCGACAGCTGCCAGGCCGCCTCGGCGCGCGGGTCGAGCGACTGGACCTTTGAATAGTGGAACTCGTGCCCGCGGACGGCGGTGCCGGCGGGGAGCCACGGCGTCGCGGTCGTCGCCGTCGCCTCGCGGTAGCCGAGCGTCAGGCGTCCCGCCATCTCGGCGCGGGCGGGCAGGACGCCGCACATCGCGTGCCCGTCGAGCGACTCGCAGAGGTACAGCAGGCCCCCGCACTCGGCGAGGATCGGGCGGCCGCTCGCGGCGAACGCGGCGACCTCCGCGCGCAGGCGGGCGTTCGCCGACAGCTCCGCGCCGAAGACCTCCGGGAAGCCGCCCGCGAGGACGAGCGCGCCCGCGCCCTCGGGCAGCGCCTCGTCGCGCATCGGGTCGAAGCCGACGAGCTCGGCGCCCGCGCCCTCGAGCAGCTCGAGGTTCTCCTGGTAGTGGAAGGAGAAGGCGGGACCCCGCGCGATGGCGATGCGCGTCCCGCGGACGACCGGCCGCTCGGCCACGGGCGACCACGTCGGGCCCGCGACCTCGGGGGCGGCCCCCGCGAGGCGGACGACGGCGTCCATGTCGACGTAGCGGGTCGCGGCCTCCGCGAGGGCGGCGAGGGCCTCGCGTGCCTCGTGCTCGCGCTCGGCGACGGGGACGAGGCCGAGGTGGCGCTCGGGCGTCGTCACGCGCTCGTCGCGGCGCAGGGCGCCGAGGACCGGCAGGCCGCTGCCCTCGATCGCCTCGCGCAACAGCTGCTCGTGGATGTCCGAGCCGACCTTGTTGAAGATGACCCCCGCGACCTTCACCTGCGGGTCGAACGTCCGGAAGCCGTGCACCATCGCGGCGGCGCTGCGGGCCATCGCGGCGGCGTCGAGGACGAGGAGTACGGGGGCGTCGAGGAGCTTCGCGACGTGCGCGGTGGACGCGAGCTCGCCGCGTCCCGAGGCGCCGTCGAAGAGCCCCATGACGCCCTCGATGACCGCGATGTCGGCACCCGCGCTGCCGTGGTGGACGAGCGGCGCGACGAGGTCGGGGCCGCTGAGGAAGGCGTCGAGGTTGCGGCCCGGGCGGCCGGACGCCAGCGCGTGGTGGCTCGGGTCGATGTAGTCCGGGCCGACCTTGAAGCCCTGCACGGTCAGGCCGCGGGCGCGGAGCGCGCCGATGAGGCCGCAGGCGACGGTCGTCTTGCCCGCGCCGGACGAGGTGCCGGCGACGACGATGCGGGGGATCATGCGGGGACCTCCTCGAGGACGGGGAGGGCCGCGACGGCGCGCTCGGTGAGGCGACGCGCCGGGCCGTCGTCGCCGGCCTCGCGAGCGCGGTCGGCCATGTCCGCCGGGCGCCAGGTGAGCACCGGGACCGGCAGCGCGTCGTGGCCGCCGGTGGACGGGTCGCAGCCGTGGTCGGGCAGCACGGTGAGGGTGCCGCCGAGCTCGCGGACGCTGTCGGCCAGCGGCGCGACGACCTCGCGGTCCGCGCGCTCGAGCAGCGCGACCTTCGCGTCCGCGTCGTGCAGGTGCGAGGCCTCGTCGGCGCCACCGACGTGGACGACGACGTGCGACACGCCGCGCCGCCCGAGGGCCACGCGGGCGGCGTCGGTCTTCGCGCGCAGGTCGCTGTCCGGCCCGCCGGTCGCGCCGGGCGGGGTGACGACCTGCGCCCCGAGCAGGGCGGCAATGCCCGCGGCGGCGCCAGGGGCCGCGACGACGACGGTGCCCCCGTCGAGGACGGGCGGGGGGACGATCCCCTCGGGCCAGACGTGCACGCCGCGCGCGGCCGCCGCGACGTCCGGCAGCGGCGCGGGGCCGACGAGCAGCAGCCGGTGGCCGCCGAGCTCGTGCAGCGCGTGGTGCGGGGCGCCGCGGCGCAGCGCCTCGGCGGCGCGGGCGACCGCGACGGCCCCGGCGCGGCCGCCGGTCGGGCAGCGCACGTCGATGCGCCAGGCGCGGTGACCGGCGGCGACCGGGATCTCGCGGGCGGCCGCCTCGACGGCGCCCCGGTCGACGGCGGCGGGCGGCGTCCACCCGAGCAGGTTCGGGATCGCGACCTCGGATCCGGGCGCGAGGCCGTCCGGCACGGTCCGGCGCCGGGTCAGGGTGCCGCGCGCCACGAGCGCGTCCAGGGTCGGGGTGTCCGCGCGCTCGAGCGACGTCGGCGCATCACCGTGGACGGGCTCGCTCGCGCCGTCGAGGATGACGGTGACGCACACCCCCGACCGGACCGGCCCGCCCTGAGGGCCGCTCCCGCCTACCACTCGATCCCCTGCTGCCCCCGGATGCCCTTGTCCATCTGGTGCTTGACGAGGGTCACCTCGGAGACGAGGTCGGCGGCGTCGATGAGCGCCTGCGGCGCGTCGCGCCCGGTGATGACGATGTGCTGGAAGCCCGGCCGGTTCGTCAGCACGTCGACGACCTCGTCGACGTCGACCCAGCCCCACTTCAGCGGGTAGGTGAACTCGTCGAGCATGAGGAACTCGTAGCGCTCCTCGGCGATGAAGCGCTTCACCTGCTCCCACCCGGCGCGGGCGAGGTCGGCGGACTCGGTGATGTCCTTGGAGATCCAGGACCAGCCGTCGCCGGTCTTGTACCAGTCGATGCCGCCGAGGGCCTCGGCGGCCCGCTGCTCGCCGACCTTCCACTTGCCCGACTTGATGAACTGGACGACACCGCAGCGGTAGTCGCGGTTCCAGGAGCGCAGGAGCATCCCGAAGCCGGACGTCGACTTGCCCTTCCCGTCACCGGTGACGACGACGAGGATCGGCTTGTCGCGCGGCTTGCGGCGGCGCGGCTCGGCGGTGCCCTTGTCGAACGGGGTGTGGGGGACGTCGACGCCGGGCGCGGAGTTGCGCGCGAGGGCCGCGGCGTCCGTCTCCGGCCGGCGCGGGGTGAACTGGCGCTCGATCGGCGCGTCGTCCGGGTCGGGGCTGGCGCCGCGCAGCGAGCACTTCGCGACGTAGCCCGGGGGACGCTCGGGCTTGGCGGCGGGCGGCGTGTCGGTCGTGTCGCTCATGCGGCGTTCCTTCTCGGCGGGTCGGTCGTGAGGAGACGGGTGAGGTCGGCGCCGGCGGCGGCAGCCAGGTCGGCGGCGAGGCCGAGCCGCACCGGGCCGTCCTCGAGGTCGACGACAACGGTGCGGTCGGCGGCCTCGCGCAGGCGGACGAGGGCGCGGCGGGCGTGGCCGTCGGGGTCGGCCGCACGGCCGTCGGTCAGGAGGACGGCGACGCGCGCGCGGCCCTGGAGGTTCGCCCGCGGGTCGCGGTCGAGGGACTCGAGCAGCTCCGCCGCGTGGGCGATGCCGGCGGCCAGCGGCGTGCGGCCGCCGGCGGGCAGCGCGCGGCAGGCGGCCGCCGCGTGCTCGACCGGCATGCCGGGGGCGACGAGCGTCGCCGCGCCGTCCCCGCCGAAGCCGACGACGGCGACGAGGTCGCGCCGGGCGTAGGCGCGGCGGAGCGCGGCCTCGAGCGCGCCTTTGACGCGCGCGAGGCGGCGCTGGGCGGCCATCGAGCCGGAGGTGTCGACGACGAGGCAGAGCAACGCGCCGCGGCCCCCGCCGGTGATCGCGGTCTGCGGGCGGTCGTCGCCGCGCAGCCGCGCGAGGACGGTCGGCAGCGTCGCGATCGGGTCGCCGTCGCGGGCCGGCCGCGCGTCGAGGTGCGCGAGGTTGCCGCCGGGCGCGCGGCCCGAGGGCAGGACGTCGGAGGCGGCGGCACGGCGGCCGGCGGGGCCACGGCGCGCGGTGCCGCGCGGGCCGGCGCCGCGGGCGAGGTGCGTGGCGTCCTCCGGCAGGCGCGCGGCCATCGCGGCGGGGACCGACGCGGGGCGAGGCGGGGGCGGCGGGCCGTCGGAGGCCGCGGGCGGCGCGGGCGGCGCGGGCGGCGGCACGAGGTCCGGATCCGGCGCCCACGACGGCGGCGTGCGGTCTCGTGGGGGCATATCCCCCACCGGACCGCACGCCGGCGGTGTGGGCGGGGCGCTGGAGGCCTCGGAGGCGCCGGCGTCCGCGCCCTCCCCCGCGCCCGCGTCTCCCTCCGCCGTCTCCGCGCCGTTCGACCCGCCACCGTCGCCCGAGCCCTCGGACCTCTCGCCTCCGTCGCCCGAACCCTCCGAGGCCGCCTCATCCGCGGCCTCCAGCGCCTCCTCGATCGCCGGGTCCCGCTCGCCACCGGACGGCGGCGGCGCCAGCGGGTCCCGCCGCATGCGGTGGCGCAGCGCGAGGTGCGCGGCGCGCTCGACGTGCGCAGCGTCGACGTCCTCCACCCCGTCGAGGGCCGCGAGCGCCCGCGCGACCTGCGCGCAGACGAGGTCGCCGCGGACGCCGTCGAGGTCCAGCTCGGTGCAGACGCGGGAGATGCGCAGCAGCTCGCGCTCGCCGATGCGCACGCGGGCGACGACGCCACGCGCCGCCGCGATCCGCGCGGCCAGGGCGGCCTCGGCGTCCGCCCACCGCGCCGCGAACGACGACGGGTCCGCGTCGAAGTCCATCCGCCGCCTCACGATCTGCGCGCGCACCGCCGGGTCGCGCGGGCCGCGGATCTCGACGCCGAGGCCGAAGCGGTCGAGCAGCTGCGGCCGCAGCTCGCCCTCCTCGGGGTTCATCGTCCCGACGAGGAGGAAGCGCGCCGCCTGCACGACGGAGACGCCGTCGCGCTCGACGGTCACCTCGCCGGACGCGGCCGCGTCGAGCAGCGCGTCGACGAGATGATCGGGGAGGAGGTTCACCTCGTCGACGTAGAGGACGCCGCCGTCGGCCCGGGCGAGCAGCCCGTCGTCGACGCGGTGGTCGCCCGAGAGCGCGGCGCGCAGGTCGAGCGTCCCGACGAGCCGGTCGAGCGTCGCGCCGAGCGGCAGCTCGACGAGGGGCGCGCCGTCCCCGAGCATCGGGGCGAGCGCGCGCACCGCCGTCGACTTCGCCGTCCCCCGCTCCCCGCGCACGAGCACGCCGCCGACGACCGGGTGCACGGCGCAGACGAGCAGCGCCTCGACCAGGTCCTCCTGCCCGACGACGGCGCTCAGGGGATAGGGGACGCGGGTCACGCGGTCGCGCCCTCCAGAGCGTCTTCCAGCGACAGGTACCGCGCCTTGATCGCGTCGACGGTCTCGGCGGACGGCTCGGCCCACAGCCCGCGGTCGGCCGCCTCGAGCAGCCGCTCGGCGATCGAGCGCGCCGCCCACGGGTTCGCCTGGTCCATGAACGCCGCGATGTCCTCGTCGAGGAGGTACTTCTCGGCGACCGTCTCGTACATCCAGTCGCTCGCGATGTCGGTCGTCGCGTCGTACCCGAAGAGGTAGTCGACGGTGGCGGCGAGCTCGGCCGCGCCCTTGAAGCCGTGCCGGACCATCGAGCCGATCCAGGCCGGGTTCGCGACGCGGGCGCGGAAGACGCGGCGCGTCTCCTCCGCGAGCGTGCGCACCTTCACCTTCTTCGGGTCGCTCGAGTCCCCGAGGTACGCCGCCGGCTCGCGCCCGCTCAGCGCCTTGATCGTCGCGACCATGCCGCCGTGGTACTGGTAGTAGTCGTCGGAGTCCAGGTGATCGTGCTCGCGCGAGTCGACGTTCTTCACCGCGACGTCGATCCGCTCGAAGCACGCGCGCATCGCGTCGCCCGCCGCCACCCCGCCGAGGCCGCGCCCGTAGGCGAAGCCGCCCCACGCCTCGTAGACGGCGGCGAGGTCCTTGTCGTCGCGCCAGTCGCGCGTCTCCAGCAGCTGGATGAGGCCGGCGCCGTACGTCCCCGGCTTGGAGCCGAAGATGCGCGTCGTGGCCCGCCGCCAGGCGACGCTCTCCTCCAGATCCCCGGACAGCTTGGCCGCCTCCGCCCGCGCGTGCTTGGCGACGAAGTTCTGCTCGTCCGGCTCGTCGAGCGCGGCGACCATCGTCACCGCGTCGTCGAGCAGCCCGAGCAGGTGCGGGAAGGCATCCCGGAAGAAGCCGGAGATGCGGAGCGTCACGTCGATGCGCGGGCGCCCGAGCTCCTCGAGCGGGATGACCTCCAGGCCGGTGACCCGCCGCGAGGCGGGGTGCCACGTCGGTCGCACGCCGAGCAGCGCGAGGACCTCGGCCGCGTCGTCCCCCTGGGTCCGCATGGCGGCGGTGCCCCAGGCGACGAGGCCGACCATCTCGGGCAGCTCGCCGCTGTCGGCGACGTACCGCTCGATGACGGCGTCGGCGAGCTTCACGCCGGTCTCGAACGAGAGCTGCGAGGGCAGCGCGCGCGGGTCGACGGAGTAGAAGTTGCGGCCGGTCGGCAGGACGTCGAATCGCCCGCGGGTCGGGGCGCCGGACGGGCCCGCCGGGACGTGCCGCCCGCGCAGCGCACCGAGGACGTTCGTCATCTCGTCGGTCGTCGCACGGAGCTTCGGGACGATCTGCCCGGCGGCGAAGCGCAACGCGGACACGACCCCGGCGTCGTCGCGGCCGAGCACGGAGCGGCACAGCTCGGCGCACCGCTCGACGTCCCAGTCGTGCTCGGAGAGCTCGGTGAGCAGCGCGTGCTGTGCCTCCTCCAGGCGGTCGAGCAGGTCGCTGCCACGGTACGCCGTGCCGGGGAAGCGCTCGAGCAGCGCGGCGGACCGCTCCCCGGAGACCTTCACGCCCGGCGCCGCCACCAGCGCCTCCTCGTCCAGCCCGAACGCGGCCGCGACCGCCCGCCGCAGGCCGGGGACGTCCCCGCTGCCGTGCCGCCCGATCGCCGCGACGAGCCCGCGCAGGTGCGGCCCCTCCGGCACGACGCCGAGGACGTGCAGCCCGTCCTTGATCTGGACGTCCTTCACCTCGCAGAGGTAGCCGTCGAGGTGCTCGACGAGCGTCCCCGCGTCGTCCGGCTCGTGCTCGGCGTCGAGGCCGAGGTCCTCGTGGAGGTTCGCGGCCTGGATCGCCTTCCAGATCTCCGCGCCGAGGCCCGGGAGCTTGGACGGGTCGAGGACCTCCAGGCGCGCGTACTCGTCCATCAGCGCCTCGAGGTCGGCGAGCTCGTCGTAGGACTCCGCGCGCATCATCGGCGGGACGAGGTGGTCGACGACGACGGCGTGCGCGCGGCGCTTGGCCTGCGCCCCCTCGCCCGGGTCGTTGACGACGAACGGGTACACGAGCGGCATGTCCGCGAGCGCCGCGTCGGGGGCGCACGACTCGCCGAGCGCGAGCATCTTGCCGGGCAGCCACTCGAGCGTCCCGTGCTTGCCGAGGTGGACGATCGCGTCCGCGCCCCAGTGCTTGTTCAGCCACCGGTAGGCGGCCATGTAGTGGTGCGCGGGCGCGAGCTCGGGGTCGTGGTAGATGCCGACCTGGTCGTCGCCGTACCCGCGGGGCGGCTGGATGAGGACGACGACGTCGCCGTACTCGACGCCGGCGATGACGAGGTCGCCGCCCCCCGGCGAGGCGGTGCCCGACGTGTCGAGGTAGCGGTCGCCCGGCGCCTCGCCCCACTTCTCGACCATGTCGCCGGTGAGCTCGGCGGGAAGCGTGCGGTACCAGTCGAGGTAGTCGCTCACGCTGATGCGCAGCGGCGCGTCCTGCAGGAGCTGGTCGGTGAGGAACTCGGGGTCGTGGCCGCCCGCGGCGATGAGCTCGTGCATGAGCGCGTCGCCGTCGGCGGGGATGTTCGCGACCGCGATGCCGTCGGCGCGCAGGCGGTGCAGCAGGCCGATGGCAGACGCGGGCGTGTCGAGGCCGACGGCCATGCCGATGCGGGCGTGCTTCGTCGGAAAGGCGGTCAGCACGATCGCGATCTTCCGCGGCTTGGCGCCGTCGTCGTTCCACGGGCCCTTGCGGAGCTTCGCGTGGCGGACGACGAGGCCCGCGAGGCGGTCGCAGCGCTCGGCGTCCGGGACGTACCGCGGGACCGCGGTCCCCACCGGCGAGTCGGAGTCGTCCATCTCCTTGAAGGAGATCGGACCGCCGATGATGCGCCCGTCGAACTCGGGGATCGCGACCTGCGTCGCGGCGTCGATCGGCAGCAGCCCCTCGTTCCCCTCGGCCCAGCGCGCCTTGCTCATCGTCACGCACAGCGCCTGGATGACCGGGACGTCGAGCGACTCGAGCGCGCTCGAATCCCACGACATCTGCTCCTCGTGGCCGCCGTCCTCCGGCGCGATGTCGCCCGCCGCGTCGCCGGCGTTCGCGCCGCCGGTGGCGAGCATCGTCGTGATGAGCGCGTCGACGCGGCCGCGCAGCAGGTCCAGGGCCGGGACCTGGCCGCCGGCGTGGTCGCGCTTCATCGTGTACGCCCAGACGGGGACGGGGATCGCGCCCTGACGCTCGATCGCCGCGCACAGGCCGTCGATGAAGTCCGTGTTCCCCGTGAGGCGGTGCGAGCGGTAGAAGGTGATGCCGACGACGGGCTTCATCGGGTCCCGGCCTGAGAGCGCCTCGTCGATCGTGACGTCCCCGCGGCCCGGGAGGTAGACGCCGAGCTTCTCGACAGGCTTGGGCTCCTCGAAGCCGAAGCCCTCCAGCAGGAACGTGTCCGCGAGGAACCGCAGCAGCTGCTCGATGTTGTCGACGTCCCCGCTCTGCAGGTACTCTCCGACGGTCGCGACGGCGCCGCTCGGGACCGTCGACAGCGCGGTCATCTCGGCGTCGGGGGCGGACTCGCCGCCGAGGGCGATGAGGGCGATGCCGTCCTCGCGGCAGCGCTCGGCGAGGCGGTCGACGCCGCCCTGCCAGCCGCGGCGGCCGCCGAGGACGCGGATGACGACGACGCGCGCGCCGTCGAGCACGTGGTCGAGGAAGGGGTCGATGTCCCGCGTGCCCTTCGGGTTCGCGCAGCGGACGACGGGGAAGTCCTCGGGCAGGCGGCGGACCGCGGAGGCGGTCGCGAGGATCTCGGTGTCGGCGGTCGTGATGAATCTCAGCACGGGGCAGCACGCTCCAGGAGGAGGTCGGGAAGGTCGGGCGGGGCGCCGCGCTCGATGAGCGTCAGCAGGGCGTCGGTGTCGAGGTGCTCCTCGACGAGGTCGCCGAGGCGGTCGAGCTGGCGCTCGCGCTCGGCGTGGAAGCTGATGGTCGCAGGGACGAAGTCGATGCGCCGCGTGGCCGCGGTCCAGCGCAGGAGGGCGCGGCGCGCGTCGTCGTGCTCGAGCAGGCCGTGCCAGGAGGTGCCGAGCGTCGCGCCGACGACGCAGCCCTCGCCGTCGCCGCCGCTCGTGACGATGAGCGGCGCGGCCTCCGGGTCGGTGCGGGCCGGGCGGCCGTGCCGGATCTCGTAGCCGCCGACGTCCGATCGCAGCAGGGGGCTGTGGCCGGTCACCGTCGCGAGGACCTTGTCGGGGGCGAACGGTGTGCGGACCGGGAGGACGCCGAGGCCCTCGACCTCCCCCGCGCCGGACTCGACGTCGTCGCTGATCGACGTGCCGAGGAGCTGGTAGCCGCCGCAGACGCCGAGGATCGGATCGCCGGCGGCGGCCCGCCGCTGCAGCGCGACGTCGAGGCCCTCGGCGCGCAGGCGCTGCAGGTCGGCGACCGTCGCCTTCGTCCCCGGGACGACGACGAGGTCGGCGCGCGCGATGTCGACGGCGCTGCGGGTGAAGCGGACGCGGACGCCGGGCTCGCGGGCGAGCGCGTCGAGGTCGGTGAAGTTCGACATCCAGCGCAGGCGGACGACCGCCACGTCGAGCGTGCCGCCATCGCCCTCCACGTCGGCGCGCGGCGCCTCGATCGCGAGCGAGTCCTCGGCGTCGATCGTCAGGTTCTCGGCGAACGGCAGGACGCCGTAGACCGGGCGGCCGGTGAGCGCGGTGATCTGGTCCAGGCCCGGGGCGAGGATCGACGCGTCCCCGCGGAACTTGTTGATGACGTAGCCGGCGATGTGGCGCTGGTCCTCCGCCGAGAGCGCGGCGACGGTGCCGAGGAGGCTCGCGAAGACGCCGCCGCGGTCGATGTCCCCGACGAGCAGGACGGGGAGGTCCGCCGCGCGCGCGAGGCCCATGTTCGTGAGGTCCGCGGCGCGCAGGTTGATCTCGGCGGGGCTGCCGGCCCCCTCGCAGACGACGACGTCGAAGCGCACGCGCAGGTCGGCGAGGGCGTCCGCGACGATCGGGCGCAGCTCGTCCTTCAGCCCCTGGTAGGTCCGCGCGCCGACGTCCGCGTACGGGCGGCCCATGACGATGACCTGCGAGTGGCGGTCCCCGCTCGGCTTGATGAGGATCGGGTTCATCGCGACCTCGGCCTCGACGCCGGCGGCCGCCGCCTGCATCGCCTGCGCGCGCCCGATCTCGAAGCCGCCCCGCGCGACGACCGAGTTGAGCGCCATGTTCTGGGCCTTGAACGGCGCGACGGAGACCCCGCGGCGCTTCAGCCAGCGGCACAGGCCGGCGGTGATGAGCGACTTGCCGGCGTCGCTGTGCGTCCCGCACACGAGGAGGGCACCCTTCACCGCGACCCCCCTCCCCCGCCGAGACCCGTCCGCTGTCCCCCAATTGGGCTCTTATCGGGTCTCGGCGCCGTTAGGGGGCGGCGGACGGTGTGGAGGACGCTGCGCAGCGCCCCGCACGACAGCGCCGCCGCCGCGCCGACCGCAAGCGACAGGCGCGCGGCGCGGTGGACGTCGCGCGGCGTCGGGGCCGGCCCCTCGCCCATCGTCGGCCGCAGCTCCGCGCGGCCGCCGTAGGTGAGCGGGCCGCCGAGCGTCACGCCGAGCGCCCCGGCGAAGGCCGACTCGACCTGGCCCGCGTTCGGCGACGGGTGGGCCGCGCCGTCGCGCAGGACGGTCTCCAGCGTCGTGTCGGGCTTGCCGCCGACGAGCGGGGCGCAGACGGCGGTGAGCCCGGCCCCGAGGCGGGCGCCCGGCCAGCCGAGCGCGTCGTCGAGCTTCGCGGAGGCCCAGCCGAACTCGCGGTAGCGGTCCGATCGGTGGCCGACCATCGCGTCGAGCGTGTTCGCCGCGCGGAAGCCCGCCACGCCCGCCGGCCCGGCGACCGCCCCCCAGAAGAGGGCGCCGACGACGGCGTCGCTCGTGTTCTCGGCGACCGACTCGAGCGCCGCGCGAGAGAGCGCGGGCCCGTCGAGGCCCTCGGGGTCGCGGCCGCAGAGCCACGGCAGCCGTGCCCGCGCGCCGTCGAGGTCGCCACGCTCGACGTCGTCCGCGAGGCGCGCGGCGACCCGGGTGAGCGAGCGTCCGCCGAGCGCGGCCCAGGTGAGCGCCGCGAGGACGGCCGTCCGCCCGCGCGGCCCGGCGAGGGCCGACCCCGCCCGCGCCACCGCCTCGCCCGCGACCGCCGCCCCGCCGACGAGCGCGCCGGTGTAGAGGACGCCGCGGAGCTTCGACGGCGAGTAGACGGCCGCCTCGGTCCGCGCCGCGACCTGCCCGAAGCCGGCGACCGGGTGCCGGCGCGCGGGGTCCCCCAGGAGGACGTCGGCGACGTAGCCGCCGAGGAGCGCGGGGCCGCTCATGTGCGATCGTCCTCCGACACGGTCACGGACCCGGCCGGCGGGGAGGACGAGCCCTCCGGGCGAGACCTCCCGACTGAACGCGAGCCCTTTGGGCGAGCGTTCAGCGCGTTGGTCCGCACGACCGTCCAGCGCCCGTCGTGGGCGTGGAGCGTCGTGATCGACAGCGGCGCGGCGTCGACCCGCCAGAAGCTCATGACCGGCGCGCCGAGCGCGTGGACGACCGCCGCCTTCACGACGCCGCCGTGGGTGATCGCGACGGCGCGGCCGTCGAGCCGCGCCTGCTCGTCGAGCCACCCCGCGACGCGGGCGGAGAACGCCGTGAGCGACTCGCCACCGTGCGGCGCCGCGTCGGGGTCGGTCATCCAGGCGCGGGCGGCCTCGAGATCCTCGCCGTGGACCGCCTCGAGGGTGCGGCCCGCCCACGTCCCGAAGTCGCTCTCGGCGAGGCGCGGATCGACCGTGGGCGCCGCGAGCCCCGCGGCCGCCGCCGTCTGCACGCAGCGCGCGGCCGGCGAGCACCACACCTCGCCGGGATCGGCCGGCAGCGCCCGCGCGAGCCCCTCGGCGTCCGCGAGGCCGCGCGCGTCGAGCGGCTCGTCGGCCGGGAACGTCAGCGTGCGGGTGGCGGGCGTGGCGGCGTGCCGTACGAGCAGCAGGCGCCTCACGGGGTGATGCCGTCCATCGGGACCTCCACGGGATCCGGCGTCCCGTCATCGGAAGGGGGTGTTCGCGGCAGTGCAGTTCCTGACTCCCCGGGCCTTCGCCAGCGCCCGGGTCACAGTGGCGCGACCGTCCCGGAGTCCCACCGGGTTCCTCGCACCGCCGCGCGGTTGGCCCGATCCTATCGCCCCCCGCGGTTTCGCGGCCCGCGTCAACCGACGCACCGACGTCCGGTGCGCTTGCCCGGCGGGCCCGGACGCGCCACCATCGTCACATGGTCCAGACGACACCCGGGAACGCCGAGGCCCTCGAGGCGTGGGACGGCGTCCTCTTCGATCGCTTCGTCGAGTACCGCGACCAGGTCGTGACGGCGCTGGGGAGCCACGGCGACCGCGCGCTCGAGCTCGACCCGCCGCGCCCCGGCGAGCACCTCCTCGACATCGGCTGCGGCTTCGGGGACATGTCGCAGCAGCTCGCCGCCGCGGTCGGCCCGGCCGGGCACGTCACCGGCGTCGACGCCTCCGCGCGCTTCGTCGCGGCGTCCCGCGCGGAGGCGGCCGCGGCGGGCGTGACGAACGTCGACTTCCTCGCCGCGGACGTGCAGGTCGGCGACCTCGGCGGCCCCTACGACGCCGCGTACTCGCGCATGGGCACGATGTTCTTCGCGAACCCCGTGCTCGCGCTGCGCAACGTCGCCGCCACGCTGAAGCCGGGCGGACGGCTGTGCATGGTCGTGTGGCGGCGCAAGCTCGACAACGAATGGGTCCTCCTCGCCGAGCAGGTCGCCGAGCGCCACCTCACCCACCCCGACGAGACCGACGAGCCGACCTGCGGCCCGGGCCCCTTCTCGATGGCGAACGCGGACACCGTCTGCGACGTCCTGCACCACGCCGGCTTCCGCGACACGACGCTCCACCGCGTCGACCTCCCGGTGCTCGCCGGCCGCGACGTCGACGCCGCGACCGACTTCGTCATGGCCCTCGGCCCGGCCGGCGAGCTCATCCGCGTCAACGGCGCCGCCGCCGAGCCGCTGCGCCCGCTCATCGAGGCGGAGATCAAGGCGGCCTTCCGCCCGCTCCTCACCCCCGACGGCGTCCTCACGGGGTCGTCGACCTGGGTCGTCACCGCCGTCCGCGCCTGACCCGCCCACCGTCGGTGGGCCGCGGCGGCGCCGGGACCGCCCGCGCCGCGGCCGCGCCGGGACGGGCGCTGATCTACCCTCAGGCGGTGTCCACCCCGCTCCCGCGCCCCGCCACGCCGGCGGGCTTCGACGCCTCCCGGGCGGCCGAGCGCGCCGCCGACCCGCACGGCTGGCGGTACGCCGACGACGCGCGCGAGGCCGTGCACCGGGTCATCGCCGAGCGCCGCGACATCCGTCGCTTCCGCCCGGACGCGGTGCCGGACGACGTCCTCGAGCGCGTCCTGACCGCCGCGCACCGCGCCCCGAGCGTCGGGCTCATGCAGCCGTGGCGGCTCATCGTCGTCCGCGCGCTCGAGACGCGCAGCGCCGTCCGCCTCCTCGCCCAGCGCGAGCGCATCCTCCAGGCCGACCGCTTCGACGAGCGCGCGCGCCACTTCCTCGACCAGAAGATCGAGGGCGTCGTCGAGGCGCCGCTCGGCGTCGTCGTCTGCTGCGACCACGGCGACCCGCAGGCGGAGATCCTCGGCCGCGGGACGATCCGCGAGACCGACGTCTACTCGACCGCCTGCGCGATCCAGAACCTGTGGCTCGCCGCGCGCGCCGAGGGGCTCGGCGTCGGCTGGGTGAGCTACTACCGCCCCGACGACCTGCGGGCGCTGCTCGGCATCCCGGACCGCGTGGAGCCGATGGCCTACCTCTGCGTCGGCTGGCCGGACGAGCGCCCGGTGCGTCCCGGCCTCGAGTCGGCCGGCTGGTCGGAGCGCATGCCGCTCGCCGACGTCGTCATGGCCGAGCGCTGGGACGACCGCGACGTCACCCCCGCGGCGAACCGCTTCGTGCCCTCGACGACGGCGCCCGTCCCGCCCCCGGCCGCCGCCCCCGCGACCGACGCGGGTGCGCTGCACCGCGAGGCCGCGATCGCCGCGCGTGACCGGTCGGACCAGCTCATCAAGCCGGCCGGCTCGCTCGGCGCCCTCGAGGCCGTCGTCGAGCGCTGGGCGTCGATCACCGGCGGTCCGCCGCCCGCCCCGCTGCGTGCCGGCGTCCTCGTCTGTGCCGCCGACCACGGCCACACCGCCCACGGGACGAGCCTCTTCGACGCCGACGTGTCAGCCCAGGTGACGGCGGCGGCCGCCCGCGGCGAGAGCGCGGTCGGCGTGCTCGCGGCGCGCGGCGGGCACGAGCTGCTCATCGCCGACCTCGGCCTCGCCGCCCCCACGCCGCCCGGCGTGCGCGACGAGAAGATCGCGCCCGGGAGCGCCGACCTCCTCGACGGCCCGGCGCTCACCCCGGCCCAGCTCGACGACGCGCTCGCCCGCGGCGCGCGGCTCGCCGCCGAGCTCGCCGGGCGCGGCGTGCACTGCCTCGTCCTCGGCGAGATCGGAATCGGCAACACCGCGACGACCGCGGCCCTCGTGAGCGCGCTCACCGGTGCCGCGCCCGAGGTGACCGTCGGCCGCGGCACCGGCATGGACGCCGCCGGCCTGGACCGCAAGCGCGCGGTCGTGGCGGGCGCCCTTGCCCGTCACGGCAGCCCGCTCGACGCCCGGGCCGCGCTCGTGGCGGTCGGTGGCCTCGAGCTCGCCGCGCTCGCCGGCGCGGTCCTGGAGGCGACCCGCCGGGGGCTGCCCGTCGTCCTCGACGGCTACGCGGTCGGTGCGGCCGCGCTCGCGGCCTCCCGGATCGAGCCGCTCGCCGTCGAGGTCCTCGTCGCCGGCCACCGGTCGGCGGAGCTCGGCCACGACCTCGTCCTCGCCGAGCTCGGCCTCGAGCCGCTGCTGAACCTCCGCCTGCGCCTCGGCGAGGCGACCGGCGGCCTGCTCGCCCTGCCGATGATCGAGGCGGCCGGCGCGCTGCACCGCGACATGGCGACGTTCGCGGAGGCCGGCGTCGACGGCCCGGCCGCGAACCCGACGCGCGTGCCGTAGATGGCCGCTCCGGACGAGGACCCGGGCGCGGCGCCGACACGGGTCGCGCCGGTGATCGCGGCGCCCGCCGTCCGCTCCACGCCGCGCCGCGCGCTCGACGCGCTGCTGCTCGCCGTCACCTTCCTCACCATCCTGCCGCTGCGCGTCCCGGCCGGGGAGGACGGGACCGCCGCCGCGCCCGCGTTCTACCCGCTCGTGGGCGGGGCGATCGGCCTCGCCGGCGGGGGCGTCCTCGCCGCGACCGAGCCGGCGGTCGGCTCGCTCGCGGCGTCGATCCTCGCCGTCGTCGCGGTCGTCGTCCTCACCGGGGCCCTGCACCAGGACGGGCTCGCCGACTGCGCCGACGGGCTCGGCGTCCGCGGCGACCGCGCGCGGCGCCTCGCCGTCATGCGGGACCCGGCGAACGGGACGTTCGGCACGCTCGCGCTCGTCCTCTGGGCGCTGCTGCTCACGACCTCGCTCGCGCAGCTCGACACCGGGCAGGCGGTCGCCGCCCTCGTGGCGGCCGCCGCCGTCGGCCGCTGGGCCGCGCTGCTGCACGCGCGCTGGACGCCGCCCGCGCGGACCGACGGCCTCGGCTCCGCGTTCCTCCCCGCCCCCTTCGCGGTCGCGTGGGCGACCGGCGCCGCCGTCCTCGTCGCGGTCGTCGCCGACCCGACGGCCGCCGCCCCCGCCGTCGTGAGCGGCGTCGTCGTCGCGGGGGCGACGAGCGCGGGGGCGCAGCGCGCGCTCGGCGGCCGCACCGGTGACACGCTCGGGGCGACCGTCGTCCTCGCCGAACTGCTCGTGGTGCTGGTGGCGCTGGCGTTCGCGCGGGGCTGAGGGTTCGTCGTTCACCGCCGCGCGAGCGGCGGGGCCGGCGTCTACGACGGCGGAGACGGACGCCGCCGGCAACACGAATGCAGCCGGTCAGCCTGAGGCTGACCGGCTGCATCGGCGTTCGGTGGGACGGCGTCCCCGGGCAACGGCCGCCACCCGCACCTCCGTTCGCCGTCTCCGTCTTCAGACGCCGTAGGCGCACCGCCACTACCGCGACCTGAGCGGCAGACCCGCAGACCGACAGACCGCCCCTCAGCGGTGGTGCTCGCCCCACCCCACGACCGCCGCGGGCGCGAGCGCCCCGGGGCCGCGGTGCGGTGCGGCGCGGTGCGGCGGGGGTCCGCCCCGGGCCGGTCTGCGCGCAGACAGCGAGAAGGTGTCATTTCCCCGCTCCGTCTGTATTGTCGTAAATCAAGCAATCGGTAGGGGTGCTGATATGTCTGGGGAGTCGGGGCGTCGTTCGCCCCTGCGCGCCGTCGGTAGGCGCCTGGTGTTCGCGGCGGCCGTGCCGGCCGTCGCCGTCGCGTCGGTCGGCGTCCTGCCGCACGGGCCGGGCACGGCCCACGCCGCCGGCGTGGTGTCCCTCGGCAATCCCTCGGACACGCCACCTGCGGACCCCCCCTCGGACCCGCCGGAAGGCTACACCGGGCCCACGGGACCGACCGGCCCCGCCGGCCCCGCGGGCCCGGCCGGCCCCGAAGGTCCCGCCGGCCCCGCCGGGGCGACCGGGGCGACCGGTCCCGCCGGGCCGACCGGCGCAACCGGCCCCGCCGGGCCCGCCGGCCCCGCCGGGCCCGCCGGTCCCGCGGGCCCCGCCGGGACGACCACCGTCATCACCGTCACGACGCCCGCCCCGACCGTCGCCGCGGCCGCGGTGACGCCGGCGTCCACCCCGGTGTCGCCCCCGGTCATCGAGTCGGCCGGCCTCTCCCCGGCGCCGCAGGTCGGGAGGACGAGCACCCTGCGCGTCCGGGCGAGCGCCGCCGGCGGCACCGTCGCCGGGCTCACCGTCGCCTTCGGCGAGCCGCACTCCGGCTTCGGGCTGAGCGCGTGCGCGATCACGCTCACCGGTGGCGGCGGGGCGACCGAGGACTTCGGCTCCGGCGGCGTCGAGGACTTCGCGGTCCCGCACGCTTTCACGAGGCCGGGCAAGCACACGATCAGGATCTTCGTCACGGTCGACGCGTGCGACAGCCGGCCGGCCCAGGTGACGGTCCGCACCCTCACGGTCACCGTCAGGCGGGCCGCACGCACGGTGCTGAGGGACCCCACCGCTCGGCGCCGGCGCGCGCTCGCCGCCCACGCGGCCCAGGTCGTCGTCACCTCCGGCTGCCCGGACGCGACGCTCGTGCCCACGCCGGCGAACCTCGATCGCGTCGCCGCCGCGACCCTCTGCGCACTCAACGGCCAGCGCGCCGAGGCCGGCCTGCCGCCCCTCGTGACGAACGACGAGCTGCGCCGGGCGGCGGTGGTCCACAACACCCTCATGATCGTGGACCGCTTCTTCAGCCACCAGGGCGACGGCGAGCCCGACCTCGCCGGCCGTCTCGCGCAGGTCCGCTACCCCGGCCCGGGCGCCGCCGAGAACATCGGCTGGGGCGCGGGCACGTCGGGCTCCGCCGACGGCATCGTCACGGCGTGGATGAACAGCCAGCACCACCGCGAGAACATCCTCGACCCGCAGAACCACGAGATCGGCATCGCCGTCACCGCGGCCGCCCCGATCGATGCGCCCGCGCCGGGGGCGACCTACACGACCGACTTCGGGACGGCGGCCCCGGACCCCTCGACGACCGCGGGCGCCTCGTCCGGCGCCCCGACGCCGGCGGGGACCGCGACCGGCGGCCCGGCGTCGGCCGGGGCGGGCCGGACGACCGCGGCACCGCTCAGCGCCCTGGTCCTGCTGCCGTCGGCCTTCCGCCCCGCCCCCGCCCGCGCGCCCGCCTCGGGGGTCCGCGGCACCGGGACCGAGATCCGCTTCCGCGCGGCGCAGGCCGGCGGGCTGAAGGTCGCCTTCGCCCGGCTCACCCCGGGCCGCAAGGTCGGCCGCACGTGCCGCACCGGGCCCGCCGGCGGCCGGGCGTGCACCCGCGCGCTCCGCGTCGGCACGCTGCTCGGGCACGCGACGGTCGGGGTCAACCGGGTGACGTTCACCGGCATCGTCCGGGGCCGTCGCCTCGCGCCCGGCCGCTACCGCGTGACGATCACGCTCGCCGGGTCGAGGGCCAAGCCGTTGACGCGGACCTTCCGGGTGCTCAAGGGGGCCGGCGCGTGAGCCGGCCCCGCGGCGCGCCCGCCGTCAGTGGTGATGCCCGCCCCACCCCATGACCGCCAGCGGCGCGAGCACCCCGGGGCCGTGGTGCGGCGCCGGCGGGGCGCCGACCGGCGTCCGGCGCGGCGGCTGCGCGACGACGTGCGTGACCTCCACGCCGGTCATGCGGGCGACGCGGTGCGGCAGGTCGATCTGCAGCCACGTCGAGAGCGGCCCCGGAAGCGTGGAGACGATGATCTCGTCCCAGCGCCGCGGGTCCCACGCCTCGACGACGACCTCGAGCGCCTGACCGAAGCCGACCTCGCCGTCGACGGCCAGGTCGCGGGTGCGCATCGCCTCGAGCGCCTCCGCGAGCTGCTGCTGCGCCTCGGCGCGTGGCGTTGCCGGCGGGAACGGCATGAGCAGCCGGAACCGCACCGGGGACTGCTCATGGCGGCGCACCATCGCCGCGATGAGCTCGGAGGTGGCGGCCGTCCGCTGGGCGACCACGAGCACGTGGTACAAAGACATGGTCTCTTCGGTCTACGCCGATCGGAACGGACTGTCAAGCGGCAGGAGGGACCGACGGACCCTGCCCCCCGTCGAGGGTCCGGCGGAGGACCTCGGCGCCGACGAACGCCCGGCTAGACCATATGGATCGGGCCGTCGCTGGCGGCGGTGGTTCTGAGTCGTCTGTCTGAGGCGGGCGGTAGAAGTGGCCGGTCCCTCGCGAAGGGTCGTGGGGTGACGTTTGAGCTGTGCGGTTGCAGCCGCGCAGCGGCCCACAACCACAGAGGAGGAGACCGGCCATGACGAAGGCTAGAAGCCTCGTTGGTCTGGACGTACACGCCGCGAAGATCGTGGCGGCGGTGCTCGATGCTGAGAGCGGCGAGCTTCAGTGGTTCGCGTTGCGCGGTGACGTGCGTGAGGCGGCCAGGTTGTGCGCCGCACTGCCCAGGCCGGTGCGGGCGGCGTATGAGGCCGGGCCGACCGGGTACGGGTTGGCGCGGGAGCTCGCGGCGCGGCAGGTGTCGTGCGTGGTCGCGGCGCCGAGCAAGATCCCGCGGGCGTCGGGTGACCGGGTGAAGACTGATCGTCGTGACGCCGAACTGCTCGTGCGTTTGCTCTGGGCGGGGAAGCTGCATCCGGTGCGGGTGCCGGGCCACGAGGAGGAGGCGCTGCGCGATCTGATCCGGGCGCGCGAGGCCGTGCGGGTGGACCTGATGCGTGCCCGCCACCGGTTGTCGAAGCTGCTGCTGCGTCACGACCATCGCTTCGATGACGGCAAGGCATGGACGCAGCGCCACCGTGACTGGCTGGATCAGGTCGACCTCGTGTGGCCCGCGGCGCAGGCGACGCTGCTGGACCTGCGCGGCGCGGCCGACGTGCTCGTGCATCGCCGCGATCAGCTCGAGGCGCAGATCACGAGGATGCTTCCGAGCTCACCGTGGGGCGTGCAGGTCGCCCGGCTGCGGTGCCTTCGCGGGATCGACACGCTCACCGCCGCCGGGCTGTGCTCGGAGGTCGGCGACTTCGCCCGGTTCGCCCGGGCCGAGCAGCTCATGAGCTACATCGGCCTGGTCCCTTCGGAGCACACCACCGGCTCAAGTCGCCGCCTCGGCTCGATCACGAAGACCGGTTCCGGGCACGCGCGCCGGCTGCTCGTCGAGGCTGCCTGGCACTACCGCAAGGCGCCGCGGGTCACCAAGGCGCTGAGCGATCGCCACGACGGGCAGCCCGCCGAAGCGGTCGCGATCGCCTGGACCGCGCAGCGGCGTCTGTATCGCACATGGAACCGCCTTGAGCAGCGCGGCAAACGCCGCACGATCATCGCCGTCGCCGCAGCGCGCGAGCTCGCCGGATTCACGTGGGCGATCGGCCAGATCGAGTGACCTGAACCCGGCGACATCCCGTCGGCTGGGTCGGTGGCGGCCCGGCACCGCGCGGGGAACCCGCGGCTGAACTATGAGCAACCCGCCCTCGTCAGGGGGCCGGCCACGCCCGATGTTAGACAGCGGCTCCCCACGACGAACCCCTGGTCCTGCGGTACCCAACCCGCGCATATCAGTCTGACCGCGCGTCGCGCACAGCCTGCCGGACCGCCACCAACCCAGCCGACAGCACAGACACGAACGAGCGCTAATGCGCCACTTCGCCGACCCTAGGTTGACGAACGGCCGTCCATATCAGTTCTCCGCCGCCTGCGCCGCCTTCACCTGCGCCTCGAGCTCCTTCATGACCTCGGGGTCGCGGAGCGTCGTGACGTCGCCCAGCGCGCGGCCCTCGGCGATGTCGCGCAGGAGCCGGCGCATGATCTTGCCGCTGCGGGTCTTCGGCAGGTCGTCGGCCCAGAGAATGCGCTTCGGCCGGGCGAGCTTGCCGATCCGCGCGGCGACGTGCTCGCGCAGGACGCCCACCATCTCGTCGTCGCCGTGAAGGTCGCCCTCGAGCGTCACGAAGGCCGCGATCGACTGCCCGGTGTCCTCGTCGGCCTGCCCGATGACCGCCGCCTCGGCGACCTGCGGGTGCGAGACGAGGGCCGACTCGACCTCCGCGGTGGAGAGCCGGTGGCCCGACACGTTGATGACGTCGTCGACGCGCCCGATGATCGAGACGTAGCCCTCCTCGTCCTGGCGCGAGGCGTCGCCGACGAGGTAGGTCTCCGGCCCGAACCGCTCCCAGTACGTCGAGACGTAGCGGTCGTCGTCCCCGTAGAGCGTGCGGAGCATCGACGGCCACGGCTGCGTGAGCGTCAGCAGCCCCTGCTCGCCGCGCGGCAGCTCCTCCCCGGCGTCGTCCACGACCGCGGCGGAGACGCCGGGCAGCGGGGTGCCGGCGCTGCCGGGCTTCGCGTCCTGGGCGCCGGGAAGGGTCGTGATCATGATCGCGCCGGTCTCGGTCTGCCACCACGTGTCGACGACCGGGCAGCGGCCGCCGCCGACGACCTCCCAGTACCACAGCCACGCCTTCGGGTTGATCGGCTCGCCGACCGATCCGAGCAGCCGCAGCTTCGAGAGGTCCGCCTTCTTCACGTGCTCGGCGCCCCACTTCATGCAGGCGCGGATCGCGGTCGGCGCCGTGTAGAAGACCGTCGCGCCCGAGCGTTCGCACAGCTCCCACCAGATGCCCTTGTGCGGGTAGTCGGGGGCGCCCTCGTACATGACCGACGTCACGCCGTTCGCCAGCGGCCCGTACACGATGTACGAGTGGCCGGTGATCCAGCCGACGTCGGCCGAACAGAACCAGACGTCCTCCTCCGGGCGCAGGTCGAAGACGTAGCGGTGCGTCCAGGCGACCCCGGTGAGGTACCCGCCCGTCGTGTGTACGATGCCCTTCGGCGCGGCGGTCGAGCCCGAGGAGTAGAGGATGAAGAGCGGGTGCTCGGCGTCGAACGCCTCCGGCGGGCAGTCGGCGTCGGCCTCCGCCATCGCCTCGTGGACCCACACGTCGCGCGCCGGGTCCATCGCCACGTCGATGCCCGTGTGCCGGACGACGAAGATCGTCTCGAGCGACCCGACCTCCCCCATGACCTCGTCGACCGCCGCCTTCACCGGCGCGGTCCTGCCCTTGCGACGGGCGCCGTCGACGGTGATGAGCGCCTTCGCCTCCGAGACCTCCATCCGCTCGCGGACCGACTCGGCGCTGAAGCCGCCGAAGACGACGTTGTGCGGCGCGCCGATCCGCGCGCAGGCGAGGATCGCGACGAGGACCTCGGGGATCATCGGGAGGAAGATCCCGACGACGTCGCCGGCCTTCACGCCGCGCGCCTTCAGCGCGTTGGCCATCCGCTGCGTGTCCGCGAGCAGCTGGGCGTACGTGATGTCCCGCGTCTCGCCCTCCTCGCCGTACCAGTGGAAGGCGACGCGGTCGCCGTGGCCCGCCGCCACGTGGCGGTCCAGGCACTGGGCGGACGCGTTGAGCTTCCCGTCCGCGAACCACTTGTAGAACGGGGGCTGCGAGTCGTCGAGGCCCTGCTGCGGGGCGACGTCCCAGTCGAGGAGCTGCAGCGCCTGCTCGTGCCACCACGCGGCGGGGTCCTTCGCGGCCGCGGCGTGCACCGACTCGTCGGTGATGAGGGCGCTGCCCGCGAAGGGCACGGAGGGGGCGAAGCGCTCCTGCTCAAGCAGCTCGCCGAGGCGGGTCTGGAGGGCGGTCTCGTCCGGGGCGGAGGGCATGCGCGCAGCCTACCCCCGCCACGCGCCCGAGCAACGTCGTGCTGCGACCGGGCCTAGCGGCGCTTGCGGCCCTTGCGCTTCTTCGACGTCGGCGACTCGCCCGCGAGCCCGCCGGCCGGCCGCGCCGCCGAGCCGTCCCCGGCCGCGTCGAGCTCGTCCGCGGGCACGATGCCGCTCGCGGGATCCGGCCGCGGCGCGCCGCCCTCGCGGGCCTCGCGCAGCTCCTGCTGGGTCGGCCACGGGATCGCGCGGCCGGCCGCCCAGGCCGGCGGGCGCCCCTGCGGACCCGGCCACCGGTCGAGGATGAGGACGCCGACGGCGACGAGCCAGAAGGACTGGACGACGGGGAGGTTCGACCCCACCGGGATGATGAAGAGGGCGCCGACGATCATGCCGAGGATGCCCATGAAGCGCGTGAGCAGCCCGACGCGCATCGCGTTGATCGCGATGAGGACGAAGCTGAAGGCGACGAGCAGCAGGCTGACCTGACGGAGGATCTGCGAGGCGAGGATGAGGCCGCCCTGCAGCGCCTCGTGGGCGGCGTGCGTCGAGAGGTCCTTGCCGCCGACGAAGTCGCTCGCCTTGACCGAGATGCCGATCTGGAGGGTGAGCTCGGCGACCGCGAGCATGATCGGGCCGATGATCGCGCCGCCGAGGGCGATCCGCGGGAGCCTGCCGCCGCGGGCCGCGGTCGCGCGGAAGAGGTAGCCGAGCACGCCGGCCATCGCCGCCGAGCCGAGCGCGAGCACGACCGCGACGATGAGCAGCGTCGTCGCCTTGTCGTCGTAGAAGACGAGCTGCGTCGTGCGCAGGCCGGGCCCGATGGCGAGCTTCTCGCCCGCGGCGTCGCGGAGGCCGTCGAGGACGGAGACCTTCGGGAAGTCCTGGAAGGCCGAGGAGGCGAGGATGCCGCCGAGGAGCGTCAGGACGCCGGCGACGATGCCGAGCAGGCCTGCGGGCAGGCGCTGCGCCTTCTCCCAGGCGAGGGTCTCGGCGACGTTGGGGGCGGGAGCGTCAGCCATGCGGCGACAGATGATGACGGCGCAGGGCGCGCGGCGTCACCCTGGCGTGTCGGCGCGGTCCCGGGCCCGGCCGCGGAGCCCGGCCGAGGGGTCTCGGCCGGGCGCGTCGCCGGGGGACTAGCCGAGCGCCACCTCGACGCCGTCCTGGGCCTCGTGCTTGACGATCTTCGGCGGCGCGGCGAGGACCCCGCTGAGCAGCGGCAGCGCGGCCTGGAAGTGCTCGCTCGTCATGTGGGCGTGGAAGGCGTCCTCGTCCTTGTACTCCTCGACGACCACGAAGGAGCTCGGGGTCGCCGCCGACTCGTACAGCGTGTAGCTGAGGACGCCGTCCTCCTTGTTCGTCGTCTCCGCGAGTCCGGCGAAGGCGTTGACGAACTCGTCGCGCTTGTCGGGCTGGACGACGAGGGTGGCGTGGACGATCAGCATGGGGGCTTCTCCCTGGGACGTGGTTGGAGCGCTCTTCTACCGGATCGGGGCCGGCCGCCGCGAGCGCCGTCTCAGGTTCCGGGACGGGCGCGCACCCTCTAGGGTCCCGGCGGATGCCCGCGCGCCCGACGTCCCGTCCCATCGCCGTCTACGGCGCGACCGGCTACACGGGGGACCTCGTCGTCGCCGAGCTGCGCCGCCGCGGCCTCGACGTCGTCCTCAGCGGCCGGCGCGCCGACGCGCTCGCCGCGGTCGCCGCCCGGCACGGCCTCGACCCGGCGACCGCCGTCCGGCCCGCGGCGGCGGACGACCACGCCGCGCTCGTCGCCGCCTTCTCCGGCTGCGCGGCCGTCATCGCCTGCGCGGGGCCGTTCGGGCTCTACGGCGAAGGGGCCGTCCGCGCCGCGATCGCCGCGGGCGTGCACTACGTCGACACGACCGGCGAGCAGCCGTTCATCCGGGCGGTCATCGAGCGCCACGGGCCGGCCGCCGAGCGGGCGGGCGTCGCGCTCGTCAGCGGCATGGGCTTCGACTACCTCCCGGGCGACCTGCTCTGCCACGTCACCGCGGCGGGCGCCGGGCGCCTGCGGGACCTGACGGTCGCCTACGCGCCCGCGGGCTTCGGCCCGTCGCGGGGCACCGCGAAGTCCGCGCTCGTGCAGATGTCCGGCAGCGAGGACGTCTACACCGGCGGGCGCCTGCAGCCCGCGACGCTCCGCCAGCCCGTCGGCCGCCGCTTCGACTTCGGCCCCGGGATCGGGGTCAAGCCCGTCGCCCGCTACCCCGCCGGCGAGGTCGTCATGGTCCCGCGCCACGTCGACACCGAGCAGGTGACCGCCCTCATCTCCGCGGAAGCCTTCGCGCCGAGCCCGCGCGTCGCCGCCGCCGTCCCCGCCCTGCTGCCGGGGATGGTCCTGCTGCTGCGCACGCCGCTCCGCGCGGCGCTCATGCGGGGCGTGGACCGCTTCCTGCCCGAGGGCCCGACCGAGCAGGCGCGCCGCGCCGTCCGCTACACGATCGTCTGCGAGACGACGCCGGCCGACGGGAGCCCGGGGCGCCGCGGCGTCCTGACGGGCAGCGACATCTACGGCATCACCGCGGTGACGACCGCGCAGGCGGTCGAGTACATGGCCGCGGACGGCTACGACCGGCGCGGCGGCCTGGCCCCGTCGGAGGCCTTCGACGCCGAGACGTTTCTCGCCGCGCTCGCGCCGCACGGCATCGCCTACGCCGTCACGGGGTAGCCGGTGCCGCCGCCCTGCCCGGCCTGCGGGGCCCAGACTCGGCCCTGGTGGACGGCGCCCGCCGCCGAGCTCGGGCTGCCGGACGTCGCGCTGGCCCGCTGCGACGCCTGCGGGACGGCCGTGACACTCGACCCGGTGCCGGACGACCGCGACGTCCACGAGACCGGGGACTACGCGACGGCGGCGCCGCGCGGGGCCGGGCTCGCCGCGCCGCTGCTGCGCGTGTTCGACCGCCGGCGCCTCGGGCTCGTGCGGGCGGCGGTGCCCCCGGGCGGCGCGGTCCGCCTCGTCGACGCGGGCGCCGGCCGCGGGCGCTTCGTCGCGCTCGCGCGCGCGAGCGGGTACCCGGCGGCGTCCGGCGTCGAGCCGACCGCGCGGGGCGTCGACGTGGCGCGGGCGCGTCACGGCCTCGAGCTCGAGCGCGCGACGATCGCCGCCGCGACCGTCCCGCCGGGGAGCGCGGACGCGGTGACGCTCTGGCACGTCCTCGAGCACGTCGACGACCCCGGCGGGACGCTCGACGTCCTCCACGCCTGGCTGCGCCCCGGCGGCGCGCTCGTCGTCGGCGTCCCGAACCTCGCGTCGTGGCAGGCGCGCCTCGGGGGCCGCCGCTGGTACCACCTCGACCTGCCCCGCCACCGCACGCACTTCACCGCCCGCGGGCTGCGCGCGCTGCTGGACGCGCACGGCTTCGAGGCCGAGCGGACCGTCCACGTCCTCGCCGAGCACAACCCCTTCGGCATGTGGCAGTCGCTCGTGAGCCGCGGGACGCGCCGGCCGTCCTACCTCTTCCACCTGCTCAAGCGCAACGCGCCGCTCGACGCGCGCGACCTGCTCGTGACGCTCGCGGCGCTGCCGCTCATCCCGCTCGCGATCGCCGCGGAGCTCGTCGCGGGGCTGTGCCGCCGCGGCGGGACCGTCGCGGTGGTGGCGCGGCGGCGCTGACCGGGCCGTCCGACGCCGCGCAAAGAGGGCCCACCGAGGGCGGCGTGCGGTCTCGTGGGTCATATCCCCCCACTTGACCGCACGCTGCCCGAGGGGCGGGGCGGGGCGGGGGCGGGGCGGGGGCGGGGCGGGGGCGGGGGCGCGGGGCGTCAGGGCAGCGGCAGCGCGTCCGCGAGGCGCTCGTAGCCCGCGACCGACGGGTGGTCGCCGTCGATCGTCAGGGCCTTCGCCATCCGGCCCGGGGCCTGCGGGTCCTCCAGGGCGCGGAACCACGGCGCGACCGGCACGCCCTCCGCGGCGGCCGCCGCGTGGATGAGCCCGTTGAGCTTCGCGATGAGCGGCGCCGCCCGCGGGTAGCCGTTGTTCCACGGCAGGACCTCGACGGCGACGACCTTCAGCCCGAGGCGCCTGGCCGCGACGTACGTCCCGCGGAGGTTCCGCGCGGCGTCGTCGACCGAGCGGCCCTGCGCGATGTCGTTGATGCCGCCCTGCACGACGACGACCTGGGCGCCCTTCGCGCAGGCGTCCAGGCGCGCGGCGATCTCGTCGGTCCGCTGCCCGAAGATGCCGCAGTTGCGGAAGCGGTAGCGCGGGTGGGCGGCGTGGAACCAGTACTCGTACTGCGACCGCGGGTCCAGGGCGCTGCCGATGCGGGCGCGGACGGCCGGGTCGGGGTCGTAGAGCGGGGAGCCCGCGGTGATCGAGTCGCCGAGCGCCGCGACGAGGACGTCACCGGACTGCGGGCGGGGCGTCGGGTTGACGGTCGGGTCGGTGGGCACCGGGGCGGTCACGGTGGGGACGGACGCGGCCGGCCCGCCGGTCGCGGTGGCGCCGCCGGTGCCGTCGCTCGACCCGCAGCCGGCGGTGCCGAGCGCGACCGCGGCCGCCGCCGCGCAGGCGAGCGCGGTGAGCGCGCGCCTCATGCCGCCATCAGCGCGCGGACGGCGCCGTCGAGCGTGCCGCCCGCCTCGCGGCGGGCGGCGGGCAGCAGGGCGGCGAGCGCGTCGGCCGCCTCGACGACCGGTCCGGGGGCGTCCGGCCCGGTGACGACATGCGCGGGCACGGTGACGGCGCGCAGCTCCCGGCGGGTGACGGCGAGCGTCGCGAGGCCGGCGTAGTCGGCGAAGCACGCCGTCGCCGCGGCCTGCGCGCGGGTGAGGCGACCGGGGTCCGCGGCGCCGTCGTCCCCGAGCCACACGGCGACGGCCGCCGCCGGGCCGCCCTCGCGCAGCGCGTCCTCGAGCGCCTGCCGCTCGGCGGCGAGCGTCTGCGCGGCGTCGGCGACGAGGAGGAAGAGCGGCGGGTCGACGCACACGAGCGCGGTCACGCGGGCGGGGAAGCGCAGCGCGAGGTCGAGGGCGACGAGCGCGCCGAAGCCGTCCCCCGAGACGAGCGCCGCGTCGACGCCGAGCGCGTCGAGGACCGCGAGCGCGTCGGCGGCCTGCTCGGAGACGGTCGTCCCGGTGTACGGCGCGGGGGCGCCCGAGCGCCCGTACCCGCGGCGGTCGTGCGCGATGACCCGGAGCCCCGCGGCCGCGAGCTCCGCGGCGACGCCGGACCACGCCTGCGCATCCGACGCGAGCCCGTGGACGAGCAGCACGGGCGGCCCGTGGGGCGGGCCGTGCTCGTGGACGGCGAGCTCGACGCCCGCGCCTTCGACCATCGTCGTCATCGCGCCCGAGCGTACTCGGCGCACGCGGCTAGGATGGACGCATGGAAGGCTTCGGAGGACTCTTCGGCGACCCGGACGAACTGCAGCGCCGCATGGCCGAGTTCGCGGAGTCGATGGCGGGGCAGCAGAAGCTGGCCGGCGCCGACAACGCGATCCAGCTCGCGGTCGCGCTCACCGTCGCCGCGATCAACCGCATCAACATCCAGGGCACGACCGAGGAGCAGGCGGAGCAGATCCGCCGCGTCATGGCCGTCGTGTTCCCCGAGGCCGTCACGCTCGTGCGTGAGGCCCGCTCCGGCCTCTCGTAGGGACGGCTCGGACGGGGCCGCGGGGTTCCGAGCCTCTGGGCGAGGAACCCGCAGCGTGACGAGCCTCCAGGCGGGTCACGCCGTTTTCCCGCTACGTGCGGGAAGGACCGCCCGGTCCGTCCCGCTACGTGCGGGAAGGACCGCCCGGTCCGTCTGCGGCCGCTGTTAGCTTCGCGATCCCCGATGGTGACCGCCCTGGACGACCGCCCCGCCACCCCCGCGACCGTGCTCGGTGCCCACCACCCGGTCGGCGCGTCGACGGGCTGGCTCCGGGACGCCGGGACGTGGCCCGCGCAGGCGCGCGCCGCCGCCGCGGTCTCGTCGTTCGCCGCCGAGCTCGCCGCGCTCTCGCTGCCCGAGTTCGACGCGCTCGAGGCGTGGCTCCACACGCTGCCGCCGCTGCCCTTCCGCTACCTCAGCGTGCACGCGCCCGTGAAGGAGCTCGACGGCGACGAGCCGCGCCTCGTCGCGCGCCTCGCCGGGCTCCCCGCCGCCGTCCGCTCGATCGTCGTCCACCCGGACGTCATGGCCGACCCCGCCGCCTACGCGCGGGTCGGCAGCCGCCTCGTCGTCGAGAACATGGACGACCGCAAGGCGAGCGGCCAGGGCGTCGACGACCTCGCCGCCCTCTTCGCCGTCCTCCCCGAGGCGGGCTTCTGCCTCGACGTCGCGCACATCACGGCGGTCGACCCGACGATGGAGCTCGCGCACGACCTGCTCGACGCGTTCGGGCCCCGGCTGCGTCAGCTGCACGTCTCCTCGCTCGTCGGCGGCGAGCACGCCCCGCTCACGGACGAGGACGCCGAGCGCTTCCGTCCCGTGCTGCGCCGCTGCGTCGACGTGCCGTGGGTGCTCGAAGCGCCCGCCGCCTGACGCAGGACCCCGCGCCCCCGCCCCGAACCCCGGGTGGATGTCCACCCCGGACCCCTCCGTCGTGCCCGCCTCCGGCGCGCTGCTGCGCCTCGCGGAGCGGGCGGGGACCGACCTGCCCGCCCTCCTCGGCGCCCGCGCGCTGACCGCGGAGCGCCTCGCCCGGCGCCGCGCGGCGCTCGCGGGCCTCGCGCACGACCGCGACACGGCGGTCGTCCTGTGCGGCTCGTGGGGTCGCGGCGAGGTGACGCGGAGCAGCGACGACGACTGGTGGATCCTCGTCGACGGGGCCGCGCGGCCCGGGGTCCGCCCGCTGCCCGCCGCGGTCGCCGCCGCGCTCGACGAGGTGCCGCCGGGCGGCGAGGGCCTCTTCGGCTCGGTCGCCTTCCGCGACGACCTGCGCGACCAGATCGGCCTCGCCGCCGACACGAACGCGAACTTCAGCCGCCGGATGCTCCTCGTCCTCGAGTCGGTCGCCGTCACCGGGCAGCCCGCGTGGTCGGCCGCGCGGCGGGCCGTCCTGCGCGGGTACCTCGACGAGCGCTCGCGCGACTACCGGCCGCCGCGCTTCTTCCTCAACGACGTCGTGCGGTACTGGCGCACGATCACCGTCGACTTCGAGGGGAAGGACCGCAGCCGCGGGCCGGAGGGCTGGGGGCTGCGGTCCGCGAAGCTCCGCACCTCGCGCAAGCTCCTCTTCGCGAGCGGCCTGCTCCCGATCCTCGAATGCCACCGCCTGCAGGCCGGGGAGATGCTCGACGCGCTCGCCGCCGAGTTCGCCGCGCCGGCGACCGACCGGATCGCCGCCGCCTTCCTGCGCTACGAGGCGATCGACCTCGGCGTCCGCGTCCTCGCCGCCTACGATCGGGTCCTCGCGCTGCTCGACGACCCCGAGGTGCGCGCGCATCTCGCGGCGCTCACCGAGGGCGACGCCCCGCGCTCCCCGGCCTTCGCCGAGCTGCGCCGCCTCGCCGACCAGATCCAGGCCGGGCTGCTCTCGCTGCTCTTCGACGACCGTCGCCTCGCGCCCGTCGTGCGCGAGTACGCGGTCTTCTGACGCGGCCCGGCGTCAGCGGCCGCGGCCGCGGCGGCGCCGCTCGCGGGAGCGCGTCGGCGGCGGCCGGCGCGTCACGGGCTCGAAGTCGAGGTCGCGGTCGTCGAAGAGCTCCGTCGGGGCCGCCCGGCGGCGCGGAGCCGGCTGCTCGTGGAGGACGACGTCCGCGGCGGCGCCGGGCGTCGCGACCACCGCCGGCCCGGCCTTCTCCGCGGCGCGCGACTCGCGCCCGGCGGCGATGACCTCCTTGAAGGAGCGGAACTTGAAGATCGTCACGAGCGCGAAGAAGCCCAGCGCGAGGCTGAAGAGCGCGATCGCGATCTGCTGCCCGACCGAGTACGCGGCGACGGTCGCGCCCGATGCCGTCCCCGCGAAGACCTTCACGAGGAACGCCTGCTGCACCCCGGCGCCGCCGGGCGTGAAGGGCACGACCGCCGCGACGGCGTTCACCCCCAGGACGAGCAGGACGTTCTTCACCGAGCCGCCGACGTTGAAGGCGTCGAGCATGAACCAGAAGGCGGTGAAGCGGAAGCCCCACCCCAGGAACTGGACGAGGAACACCTCGCGGAAATAGCGCGGGCGGTCCCAGAGGATCGTCAGCCCCTGCCGGACGCGGGCCCAGAACGCCCGCACCCGGCGCGAGAGGATCGCGAAGCCCGCGAGCCCCGCGATCGCGAGGAAGGTGAGGAGGAAGAGCGTGAAGCGCGGGTGGGAGGCGAGGAGGCTGAGGTCGAAGGCGTGGAGCTTGGAGAAGTCCGGCGGCTTCGGGAAGACGCCCTGCGTGAAGGCGAAGGTGAGGATGAAGAGCCCCATCGCGAGGTCGAAGCCCGCCTCGACGAAGAACGCCGCCGCGACGGCGGGGTACGAGGCGTTGGCGATCGACGTCCGCGTGAGGAAGAGCTTGATGACGTCGCCGCCGCGCGCGGGGACGACGTTGTTGAAGCCGTAGGCGGCGATGTACGCGCCCCAGATCCGGCGGAAGGCGATCCGCTCGGTCGGGTAGGCGGCGCGCAGGACGTGGAAGAAGGCCCGCGAGCGCAGGCTCAGGTACACGCCGAACGAGACGAGCGCGATGAGCAGCGAGACGAGGTGGATCTCCCCGAGCGAGTGGGTGAACTTCCCGACCGAGTCGGTGAAGCCCGAGATGTCGTCGCCGAGGGAGGCCAGTGGGAGCAGCACCGGCCCCCACTCTGACAACATCGCCCGCCGGATGAGCACCACGATCGGCACCCCGGGCACCGCTGAGGCGGTCCGCCTGATCCTCCTCGGCAGCGGCGAGCTCGGCCGGGAAGTCGCCCTCGAGGCGATCCGCCTCGGCTGCGAGGTCCTCGCCGTCGACCGCTACGACGGCGCCCCCGCGATGCAGGTCGCCCAGCGCAGCGCGGTGATCGACATGACCGACGGCGACGCGCTGCGGGCGCTGCTCACCGCCGAGCGCGAGCGCGCGCACGGACGGCTGCTCGTCGTCCCGGAGATCGAGGCGATCGCGACGGACGTCCTCGTCGAGCTCGAGGCGGAGGGCCTGCACGTCATCCCGACGGCCCGGGCGGCGCGCCTGACCATGGACCGCGAGGGCATCCGCCGGCTCGCCGCGGAGGAGCTCGGCCTGCCGACGTCGCCCTACCGCTTCTGCACCTCCGCCGAGGAGGTCACCGCCGCGGTCGCCGCCGTCGGCGTGCCGTGCGTCGTCAAGCCGGTCATGTCCTCCTCCGGCAAGGGGCAGTCGGTCGTCCACGCGCTCGACGGCGGCCCGGCCGCGTGGGACTTCGCGCAGGCCGGGACCCGGGCCGACACGGGCGCGGTCATCGTCGAGGGCTTCGTCGAGTTCGACTACGAGATCACGCTGCTCACCGTCCGGCACGCGGGCGGCACGTCGTTCTGCGCCCCGATCGGGCACGTCCAGGTCGACGGCGACTACCGCGAGTCCTGGCAGCCGCAGCCGATGTCGGAGGCCGCGCTCGCGGGGGCCCGGGACATCGCCCTGAAGGTCACCGATGCGCTCGGCGGCCACGGCATCTTCGGCGTCGAGCTCTTCGTCCGCGGCGACGAGGTGCTCTTCAGCGAGGTCTCCCCGCGCCCGCACGACACCGGCATGGTGACGATGGCCACGCAGACGCTGAGCGAGTTCGCGCTGCACGCCCGCGCGATCCTCGGGCTGCCGGTCCAGGCGGACGAGATCCCGCTGCTCGCGCCCGCCGGCGCGAGCGCGGTCATCCTCAGCGCCGCGGCCGGCGCGCCGCGTTACGACGGGCTCGCCGACGCGCTCGCGGTCGACCCCGCCGTCAGCGTGCGGCTGTTCGGCAAGCCCGAGGCGCCGAAGCCCCGCCGCCTCGGGGTCGCGCTGGCGACGGCGGGCGACGTCGACGCCGCCCGCGCGCTCGCGACCGCCGCGGCGGCCCGCATCGCCGTCAGCTGAGGGCCCGACCCGCGCCCAGGACCTGAATGAAGGTTCACGGTGCTGAGAGCACCCTGAACCTTCATTCACCTGACCGCGCGTGCGTCAGCTCAGGCCGGTCTTCACCGCCGCCTCGAAGGCGCGGAAGCCGAAGGAGCCCTCCAGCCGGGCGGTGATCTTCCCCGTCCTGTCCATGACGAAGAGCCACGGCTCGGTCTGCAGGTGGAAGGCCTGCAGCGGCGCGCGCAGGCCCTTCGCGATCTCGTTGTCCTTGTAGACCTCCTGGTGGATGAAGGTCATCCGCGAGCCGTACGTCTTCTCGAGCTGCGCGGCGATGTCGACGACGGGGCCGCAGACACGCGACTGGCAGAGCTGAGGCGTCGCGAACAGCAGCGCGACCGGCTTCTTGCCGAGGACGTCCTTGAGGTTCACCGAGTGCATGTCGTCCGGCGGCACGCGGGTGTCGATCTTCTTGATGTCGCCGCCGGCCGCCGCGACGGTGTCGGTGTCGACGCGCGGGGCCTGCTGCCCGACCTCCGGGATGCGGTCCTTCCCCGGCGCGATCACCGTGATCTGCCCGGCGGCGCCGATCTTCTTCCCCCCCAGGAGGCTGACGGCGAGGACGTAGTAGCGGCCGGGCTTCGGCAGCGGCGCGGTCGTCTCGTAGATCGCCGCGAACGGGTCGCTCTCGGTCGCCGCGTTCTGGCTGCGGAACGGCGGGTCGGTGAGCAGCAGGTCGGCGGGCGCCGGGTAGGGCCCCATCGCCTTCGCCTGCTCGGAGCGCGCGAGGTAGAGCGCGGTCGGCGCGTAGACGAACCCGGTCTTCGGGTCGACGACGCCGAAGGCGAGGCGCTGCTTCGGCCCCGTCACGATCGTCGCGGTGGCGAACGCGACCTGCGGGCCGGTCCCGTCGATCGCGTCGGCGACCTGCCGCAGCGAGCGGCCCCCCGCCGGGGTGAACGACGCCGCGGTGACCGCGGTCGCCTTGTCGAGCTCGGCGCGGAGCTTCGCGGACGACGGGCCCTTCGGCGCCGGGGCCGAGCCGCTCGAGCTGCCGCCGGAGCTGCCGCACCCGGCGGCGAGCAGGGCGGCGGCGAGGACGGCGGCGGCGGGCAGCGGGCGGCGGGGCGTTCGGAGCGTCATTCGGCGGTCTCTCGATCTTCGTCGGCGGCGGTCCGGCGGAGCTCCTCGGCCTCGGCGAGGCGGTCGCGGCGCCCGATGACGAGCAGCGTCACGACGAGGATCGCCACCGGGGCGAGGTAGATGAGGCCGACGAACCAGTGGCCGGCGTGGGCGAGCGGAGGAAGGGGCATGGTGCTCAGTTCGTGTTGGACAGGAGCCAGAGGGCCAGGCTGGTGAACGTCACCATCACCGCCAGCATCCAGTATTGCGAGCGGGCTGCGACCCGCGCGCTGGAGAACATCAGCAGCGCGCGGTCGTGCGCGAGCGCGAGGCCGACCGCATGGCCGAGCACGAGCGCCGCCACCTGGACGTACCAGATGCCCGTCGCGCTGATCCAGGTGTAGTCGATCGTCGAGCCCGCCGTTCCGAGGTAGTCGTGCCCGTTGCCGAGCGGATCGGACAGCAGGTAGGCCATCGCCTGCCCCTGGTAGGACAGGAGGCCGAAGTAGTGCGCGACGACGTACGCGAGCGCGATCGGGACGAGCGTCGGCGCGAACCGGCGCGCGAGGCCCATCGTCGTCTCGTCGCTGCTGCGGGTGATCGCCGAGTGCATGCCCCGGCAGCCGAGGAGGTAGAGCGACGTGACGACGCCGATCATGACGAGCAGCCCGCCGGCGAAGACGAGCTCGGTCGCATGCTCGATCGAGAAGCCGGCGTCGACGACGCGCGGCTGCAGGTCACCGGCGATGCTCGTCCAGAACGAGCTCACCGAGAAGCCGTCGAAGCTCGTCGACCCGATCATCACGCAGACGAGCGGCACGAGCCCAGCGCCCGGCTCGATCCGGGCCGTGCCGCTGAGGACGGGTCGCGTGTGGAGCGCGTCGCGGGTCCAGCGCAGCGGCGACAGCGTCGCGAAGAGCCCGAAGTAGACGCTGAACGCGTCCCCCCGGTCCGACCACGCTCGGACCCCGAAGAGCGACATGCCGACGAGCTGCACGGCGGCGTAGGCGAGCGCGAGCGTCGCGAGCGTGCTCGGGTCGTCGCGGTTCGTGTAGGTCAGCTCGAGCGCGGCGAAGAGCAGGATGCCGGCGGCGGCCGGCCAGCGCCCGAGGCGCGCCGGGTACTCGAGCGGCTCGGGCTGGGCCCCGCCGCCCGCCTTCGCGACGACGGTCCCGACGGCGCGACCGATCGCGCGCCACGGGTTGAAGGCGCGGAAGACGTCGCCGAGGAAGAGCGACGCGAACGGGATCCCGACCCAGAACGTCACGTAGACGACGGTCGGCAGGATGTTCGCCGCGGACTCCTGCGTGCCCGCGTAGCCCGCGTACACGAGCCCGGCGAACATGAGGACGCCGAGCGCGCCGCACAGGGGGTCGAGGACCCGCGGCAGCGCGAGGCGCCGGCGCTCGGTGACGTCGCCGAAGCGCGCCGTCTGCCAGAGGGTCGCGAGGCCGACGAACGAGATGACGAGGACGACGAAGGCCGCCCAGGCGAAGAGCCATTTGGGGATCGGGAGGTCCTGCTTGCCGACGAGGCCGTGGGCCTCGGCGGGGGTCGCGGCCACCAGGGCGGTGGCGGCGACGGCGAGCGCGACGAGCGCCCGGCGGTGGTTGCGGGTCATGGGGTCCTTTCGGTCACGCGTGCGGGTCACGGGCGCGCGGCGCGCTGCGTCGTGGCGGGCACGGACAGGGCGGCGCGGGCGAACGGGGCGCTACGGGGTGACGGGGACCGGCGGACCGCGGCCGGCGAGGTGACGCGCGAGTGGCGCGCGGGCGGCCCGCGCCGCGGCGGGCCGGAGGCGGACGAGGGGCGCCGCGGCGACGAGCAGGCCCGCGGCCGGCGCGGCGACGGGCGCGGCGGCGACCGCCTCCTCCGCCTCGCGGAGCACGAGGGCGACGGCGAGGGCCGCGGCGGCGGCGAGCGGCGCCGCGAGCCAGCCGCCGTGGGCGACGAGCGCGGCGGCGCCGGACGCGTGGCCCGCGGCAAGCGCGCCCTCGAGGAGCTCCTGGGCGCTGTAGGCGGCGAGCAGCGCGCCGGTGAGCACCGCCCACGTCCGGGTGAGGGACATCGGGGGCGCGCCGCCCGGCCCGGCGGTGTGGCCCCCGCCACCCCGCCGCGCGAGCGCGTGCACGAGCTGCCCGGCCGCGACGAGGACGAGCAGGCCGACGAGCGGGCCGGCGACGCCGAGGTACGCGTGCCCGGAGCCGCGCAGCGCGCCGCTCGCGTCGTGGCCGTAGGCGAGCGCATAGCGCAGCTCGTGGACCGACCAGGCCGCGAGGCCGAGCAGCGCGAGGAGGCGCAGGCGTGATCCGGGACGGCTCACCGCAGAGAAGATACGCCTCCGTCGTTTCCCCCGCGAGCCCGTGCGGTTCGCGCGGCCCGAGAGCGCGGCCCGTGCGGCCCGTACGGCGCCCGCGGCCCGCGCCCGCCCGCCTACGCGCCGAAGAGCGCGAGGACCGCCGGGTCGTCGAGCGCGGTCGCGACCGCGTCCGCCCCGGGCAGCTCCCCGTCGGCGATGTACGGGATGCCGACGACATGGATGCCGGCGGCGGCTGCGGCGGCCACGCCGGGCGGCGAGTCCTCGAAGGCCACGGCGTCGGCCGGCGCGATCCCGAGCCGCGCGCACGCCTCGAGGTAGATGTCGGGCGCCGGCTTGTAGTTCGCGACCTCGTCGCCGGCGACCGTCGCGGCGAACGGCGAGGACGCGCCGTTCAGGCCGGCACCGCCGAGGACGCGGTCGAGGAAGACGCGCGGCGAGTTGGACGCGACGGCCATCGGCAGGCCGGCCTCCTGCAGCACGGCGATGAGCGCGAGGGCGCCGGGCCGGGGGCTGATGGGCTTCAGCGCCTCCTCCATGACGAGCTCGTGGAGCTCGTCGACGAGCGCCGGCCCGGAGCCCTCCGGCTCGCCGAGGAGCACCTCGAGGCTGCGCTGCAGGACGGTCCCCGAGCTGCCGATGAGGCGGAGCTTCTGCTCGACCGTGAAGGTCAGTCCGCGACGGGCCCAGAGGACGTCCTCGGCCCGGGTCCACGCCTCCTCGGTGTCCAGCAGGAGGCCGTCGTTGTCGAAGACCACGCCGCGGGGCGCGGCGGGCGGAAGGCGTCGGGGCATCCCGCCCGATGATGGCGGATCGCCCCGGAACGACGAAGGGCGGCCCGTGGGCCGCCCGTTCGCGTCGGATCCTGCGGGTGCTGCGTGGCTACTTGCCGCGCACCTTGTCGATCGCGCCCTCGGCGACATCCTTGACGTCGCTCACGGCGTCCTTGAGCTTGCCGGCGAGCTGGTCGTTCTTGCCCTCCTGCTCGAGCTCGCGGTCGCCGGTGACGGCGCCGGCGGTCTCCTTGATGTTGCCCTTGACGTTGTCGGCGGTACCGGACATACGGTGCTCCTTGGTCGGGTTCGGGAGAAGTGAGGCGGCGGGGCGGGGGACACCCGGCCACTGCTTCTTCTTTTGCCCGCCAGGCGGAGGGGTAAACGCGACGGGGCGTGCGCCTCGTCACACGCGCGCCGCCGGGGCGCTTTACTGGGGATCGTGGCGCCGACGATCACTCCTCCGCGGGTCCCGGCGCACCTCGAGGCGCTCGACCTCGCGGCGCTGGTGTTCGAGGACGACATGGAGCTCGACGCCGTCCGGCTCACCGGCGCGGCGCCCGACGCGGCCGTCCTCGGCCTCGAGCTCGCCGCGGCCGAGCTGCGCGACGTCGACCTCGGCGGGGCGCGCCTGCCGCGGCTGGCCCTCCGCAACTGCCTCGTCGCCGGCGGCAACCTCGCGAACGTCGCGGTCCGCGGCGGGTCGGCGGAGCGGACGGTGTTCGACCACGTCCGCCTGACCGGCCTGACCTGGCACGAGGGTGTCCTGCGGGACGTCGTCCTCCGCGGCTGCCGCGTCGACCTCGCGTCGTTCGCCTCCACCCGGCTGGAGCGCGTCGCCTTCGAGGACTGCGTCCTCACGCAGGCCGACGTGCAGGACGCGCGCCTCGCCGCGGTGACGTTCGAGCGCTGCGACCTCACCGGCGCCGACCTGACCGGCGCGCGGTTCGGAGCCGGCTGCGCGCTGCGCGGCTGCACGCTCGACGGCGCCCGCGGCGTCGAGGCGCTCCGCGGTGTGCGGATGCCCTACGAGGACGTCCTCGCGGCGGCGGTGACCTTCGCCGGCGCCCTCGGGATCCAGGTGCTCGACGACGACCGGGACGACGCGGGATGACCGAGGTGGCCGGGCTCACCGGCGAGCTGCTCGCCGTCTCCGTCGGCGCGGTGCGGACGGTCGGCACCGGCCGCCGGTCGATCGCGACGGGCATCTGGAAGGCGCCCGTCGAGGGCCGCGTCGCCGTGCGCGGCGTGAACCTCGCCGGGGACGACCAGGCCGACCGCACCGTCCACGGCGGGCCCGACAAGGCGGTCTACGCGTACGCGAGCGAGGACACGGCGTGGTGGAACGAGCTCGTGGGGACCGACCTCGGCCCGGGCGCGTTCGGGGAGAACCTCACGACCCGCGGCCTCGACCTCTCGAGCGCCCGCATCGGTGACCGCTGGCGGGTCGGCACGACGCTCCTCGAGGTCCGCCAGACGCGCATCCCGTGCTTCAAGCTCGGCCTGCGGATGGGCAACCCGCAGTTCCCGAAGGCCTTCGCGCAGGCGGGACGGCCGGGTGCCTACCTCGGCATCCTCGAGGAGGGCGACGTCGGCGCGGGCGACGCGATCGAGGTCGTCTTCCGCCCCGCCCACGACATCACGACGGCGTTCATGAGCCAGGCGCTGCTCCACGACGCCGCGCTGCGCCCGCGCCTGCTCGAGGCCCCGGCCCTGCCGGCCTTCTGGCGCGGGTGGCTCGCCGGCGAGGACGCGTGAGACGCGGTCAGGGCCGCGCGTGCTCGGGAGACATCGCAGCCCGGGCGCGCGCCAACCCCGCCAACCGTTGACAACCTGTCAAGTAGCCTGCGCCGCATGGACCTCAACCACAAGCGCGTCGGGAGCGGGAAGCCGCTGCTGCTCATCCACGGCCTCGCCGGGAGCCGCAACTCGTTCGACACGATCATCGACGAGCTCGCGACCCGCCGCGAGGTCATCGCCATCGACCTGCCGGGCTTCGGGGAGACGCCGCCGCTCCCGGGCGAGGCGACGATCCCCGCCTACGCGGACGCGGTGACGTCCTTCCTCGCCGCGCACGAGCTCACCGGCGTCGACGTCGTCGGCAGCTCGCTCGGCGCCCGGCTCGCCCTCGAGCTCGCCCGCCGCGGCGTCGTCGGCAAGGTCGTCGCGCTCGACCCCGGTGGCTTCTGGGGCGGCGGCGCGCAGCGCTTCTTCTCGATCTCCGTCGGCCTCTCGATCCGCCTCGTGAACCTCCTGCGCCCGCTGCTGCCGCTCCTCACCGGCAACCCCGTCACGCGCACGCTGCTCCTCCCCCAGTTCTCGGCGCGGCCGTGGGCGCTGAGCCGCGAGACCGTCCTCCCGGAGCTGCGCGGCTTCACGGCGCCGTCGACCCGCTCGGCCTTCCGCTTCCTCGCGAAGGGGCCGCAGCAGGAGGGTGCCCCGGCCGGGGCGATCGCGGCGCCGATGCTCCTCGTGTGGGGCCGCCGCGACTTCGTCACGCCCGCCGGGCAGGCCGGCCTCGCGCAGGAGCGCTTCCCCGACGCCGAGGTCGAGATCATCGACCACTGCGGGCACTTCCCCCACTGGGATCAGCCCGCCCGGACCGTCGACCTCATCCTCGACCACACGGCCTGAGGCGCGCCGCCTTCAGCCCGAGGTGCAGCAGGGTCCGCTGCGCGCCGTCGCGCAGGTCGGCCCCTGCCGCCACCTCGGCGCGGTGCAGCCGCCGGTAGAGCCCGGCGCGGCTGACGCTCAGCGCCGCGGTGCTCGCCGCGATGTCGCCGCCGTGGTCGAGGTAGGCCTCGACCGTCGCGGCGAGCCCGGCGTCCGCGGCGAGCAGTCGCGCGGCGACGGCGGGGACGACGACGCGCGCCGGGTCGTCCCCGGCCGCCGCGAGGACCTGCGCCTCCAGCGGGACGTCGGCGATCGCGACGACGCCGGCGCGCCCGCAGAGCGCGGCGACGAGCGCGGCCCGCCGCGCCTCGGACGGCGTCGGGCCCGACCCGGCGGCCAGTCCGTGCGCGCCGGCGAGCGCCGCCGCCCGCAGGTCGTCCGCCGGGGCGCCGGCGAGCACGAGCTCGTCCCCCCGGCGCAGGCAGCGGCCGCCCGCGCCCCCGGTGCGCCGCCGCAGCGCGTGCTCGAGCGCGGCCTGCCGGTCGACGACCGCCGTCTCGTCGCACCCGGTCGTCCGCAGCACGACGACCGGGACCGCCGCCGCGCCGCCGGAGAGGAGCGCCTCGAGCGCGGCGACCTCCTCCGCCCGCGCCGCCGCGTCCTCGAGCCGCCGCCGGTAGAGGACGACGCCCGCCGCGTCGGCCACCGGCGCGGCCGCCGCGACGACGCCGTCGCCCGTCCCGAGCACCCACAGGTAGCCGAGCAGGACGTCCTCGTGGCGGACGGGGCAGCAGACGCGCTCGCGCATCCCGAGGTCGTCGACCGGCGGCAGGACCGCCGGCGCGCGCAGCTCGTGCAGGCCGTGGTCGAAGAGCCAGGTCCGCACGTCCTCCGGGCTCTCGCGCCGGAGGATCGACCGCAGGCGCACCGGATCCACGTCGTCGTCGGCGCCCGTGAACGCGCTGAAGGCGATGAGCCGCAGCCGCGGGTCGTCGAGCAGGACGGGCCGCGCGATGCGCGTGGCGAGCCCGTCGACCAGCTCCTGGAGATGCTCGGCGTCGGACACGGTGAGACGATCGTCTCACCCCGCGCAAGGAGCGTGCGACAGCTGTCCGGGCCCGTGCCGCGGGGCCGGGCGTACCGTCGTCTGCGTGCCTCCCGTCGCGACCCCGACCGCCCCTGCCGGCCCCGTCCCCGCGGAGGGCGACCCGGCCCCGCCGCCCCCGGCCGTCGCCGGGGTCGAGGCCGCCATCCCGGCGATCGGCACGCGCCTCGCAAAGGCGATGGGCCGCCACCACGATCCCCGCGCCGCGATCGAGGCGCGCATGATGGACCGGATCGCCGACCGGCCCGACCTGCGCGCCGCGATCTTCCGCCTCGTCGACGTCCGCCCGGCCTGCCGCGACTACCCCGACATCGCCGAGCACCTCGCAGCGCTGCTGGACGAGGTCGCCGGACGGCCCCCGGAGGGGCCCGTCCGGTCGGGGGACCTCCCAGGGGGCGAGCTCCCCGTGCCGCTGGGCCTCGCCCGGAGCCTCGCCCGCCGCCACGGCTCCCGCACGCTCGTCGGCGTCGCCGGCGCCGCCGGGGTCCGCGCGATGGCCGGGCGCTTCATCGCCGGGGAGGACGCCGCCGACGCCCTGCCCGCCGTGCGCCGCCTGTGGAAGGACGGCATCGCGACCTCCGTCGACCTGCTCGGCGAGGCGACCGTCTCCGAGGCGGAGGCCGACGCCTACCGGGACCGCTGCATCGAGGTCCTCCGGACCCTGAGCGCCGGCAGCGCCCGCTTCCCCGCCCGCCCGCTGCTCGAGCACGACCAGCACGGCGAGCTGCCGCGCGTGAACCTCAGCGTCAAGGTCTCCGCCCTCACGCCGCACCTGCGCGCCGGCGCCCCCGGGCGCGGCGCGGCCTCCGCCGCCCCGCGCCTGCGGGAGATCCTCCGCGTCGCGCGCGACCTGCACGCCCACGTCCACGTCGACATGGAGTCGCTCGACCACCGCGAGGCCGTCCGCGACCTCACCCTGAGCCTCCTCGCCGAGCCCGAGTTCGCCGCCGGGCCGTCGGCGGGCATCGTCCACCAGGCCTACCTGACGGACGCCGCGGCCGAGCTCGAGGTCCTCCTCGGCTGGGCCCGCCGCACGCCCCGCGCGCAGCCGCTCTCGATCCGGCTCGTCAAGGGCGCCTACTGGGATCACGAGGTCGTCGAGGCGCAGCAGGCGGGCTGGACCGTCCCGGTCTTCACCGACCGCCGCGCCTGCGACCGCGAGTACGAGCGGCTCACCGACACGCTCCTCGACCACGCGGATCTCGTCCGCCCGCTCATCGCAAGCCACAACCTGCGCTCGGTCGCCCACGCGATCGCCGCCCAGCGCGCCCGTGGCCTCGAACCCGACGCGGTCGAGTACCAGGTGCTCCGCGGCCTCGGCGACCCGCTGGCCGCCGCCCTCGCCGCCGAAGGCCTGCGCGTGCGGACGTACTGCCCGATCGGCGACCTCGTCGCCGGCATGGCCTACCTCGTCCGGCGCCTGCTCGAGAACACCGCCAACGACTCCTTCCTGCGCGCGCACGCGTCCGGGACCGCCCTCGACCGCCTCCTGGAAGCCCCGTGACCCTCACCGCCGCCGCCCCGCTCGCCCCCTTCGCCAACGAGCCGCTGCTCGAGCTGCGCCGCGGCGCCGAGCGCACCGCGCTGACGCAGGCGCTCGCCGACCTCGACGCGCACCTGCCGCTCCGCGCGCCGGTCATCGTGGACGGGGCCGAGCGTGGCGGGCTGCCGCGGCGCTCGGTCGACCCGGGCCGGCCGGAGCGGGTGCTCGCCCGCGCGGGGGACGCGAGCGCCGAGGACGCCGCCGCCGCGGTCGCCGCCGCGCGCCGCGCCTTCCCGGCGTGGTCGGCGACACCCGCCGCCGAGCGCGCCGCGGTGCTCGTCCGCGCCGCCGCCCGCCTGCGCGACCGGCGGTACGAGCTCGCCGCCCTCATCCTGCGCGAGACGGCGAAGCCGTGGCCCGAGGCGGACGCCGACGTCGCCGAGGCGATCGACTTCCTCGAGTACTACGCCCGCCAGGCGGTCGCGCTGGCCGAGCCGCGCGAGCTCGTCCACGTCACCGGCGAGCGCAACACGATGACCTACGCGGCGCGCGGCGTCGCCGCGGTCATCGCCCCGTGGAACTTCCCGCTCGCGATCCCGGGGGGCATGGTCGCCGCCGCGCTCGTCACCGGCAACACGGTGGTCCTGAAGCCCTCCGAGCAGGCGCCCGCGTGTGCCGCGGCGCTGTACGACGCGCTCCGCGGCGCGGGGCTCCCGGCCGGCGCGCTCCACCTCCTTCCCGGCGGGGACGAGCCGGCGCGGGCCCTTGTCGTCCATCCCCACGTGCACACGATCGCCTTCACCGGGTCGAGCGCGGCCGGCCGCGACATCCTCCGCAAGGCCGCCGACGTCGTCCCCGGCCAGCACCACCTCAAGCGCGTCGTCTGCGAGATGGGCGGCAAGAACGTCGTCATCGTCGACGCCGACGCGGACGTCGACGAGGTCGTCCCCGCGCTCCTGCACAGCGCGTTCGCGTTCGCCGGGCAGAAGTGCTCGGCTGCGGCGCGGGTGCTCGTGCACGCCGACCGGTACGATGCGCTCGCCGAGCGTCTGGCCGGCGCGGTCGCGACGCTCGAGGTGGGCGAGGCGTCCGTCTTCGGCGTCGACGTCCCCGCGGTCATCGATCCCGAGGCGGTCGAGCGGATCGCCCGCTACACCGCGATGGCCCACGCCGACGGGACCGTGCTCGCGCAGGCCCCGCTCCCCGCCGCGGCGTCCGCCGCCGGCGGCACGTACGTCGCGCCGCTGCTCGTCGCGGGCCTTCCCGCCGACTGCCCGCTACTGCACGAGGAGGTCTTCGGCCCGCTGCTCACGATCGAGCCCGTCGCCTCCGTCGACGCCGCCTGCGACATCGTCGACGCCTCGCCGTTCGCGCTCACGGGCGGCCTCTTCAGCCGCAGCCCGGCGACCGTCGCGCACGTCGCCGCCCGCACGCCCGTCGGCTCGCTCTACGTCAACCGCGAGATCACCGGCGCGCGCGTCGGGCGCCACCCGTTCGGCGGCAACCGGCTGTCGGGCGGCGGGACGAAGGCCGGCGGGCCCGACTACCTGCTCGCGTTCGTCGAGGGCCGCGTCGTCGTGGAGAACACGGTCCGCCACGGCATGGTCGTGTAACCGCCGCGGCGTCTGGCGGCGCGGACCGAGGACGACGACCCCGCCCCGGTCGAAGAGCAGCCGCATCCCCGCGCGGCGGCGCGCCGCGAGGACGGCGAGCAGGGCCGCGCGGTCCGGGCTCGGGAAGAGCGCCGCCGGCGCCGGGTCGCCCGTCTGCGCGACGACGTAGTCCGTCGGCGGCGCGCCCGCCTCCAGGAGGACGACGTCGTCGCGCTCGCTCAGGTGCGGGAGGACGTGGTTCGTCGCCGCGACCGACGCGTCCTCGGGCACGAGCGCCAGCGCCGCGGGCAGCGCGCGGGCGGCCGCCGGCGTCCGGTAGGTCGACGGGCGCACGAGGTCCCCGAGCGCGAAGTGCGCGCACCCCGCGACGCCGATCGCGGCCATCGCCCCCGCCGCCGGGCGCGTCCACCGCGGGCGCACCGCGCCGATCCGCGCGAGCCCGTCGGCGGCGGCCAGCGCGAGCACCGGCGCGACGGTCAGCGAGTAGTGCGCCTGGAGCGTCCAGTACTGCGGGTGGTCGGAGAGCAGCCGCTCGGCGAGCAGCGGCACCGCGAGCAGGCAGAGCGGCGAGAGGAGCGACAGGCCGAGGAAGCTCCCGAGCAGGACGGCGGTCGTCTTCACCTTCACCACGGGCGAGACGAGGGTCTGGAAGACGGTCCACGGCCGGTGGCTCACCCGCCCGTAGGACCAGTAGCCGTAGGCGTGCCCGCCCGAGAAGTGCGGGATGAGCACGCGCGAGGCGAGGGCGTACCAGGCGAGGCCCGCGGCGGCGAGCGCCGCGCCGGTCCGGCGGTCCCCGCGCACCGCGAACCAGACGCCGAAGGCGAGCACGAGGAACGACAGGTCCTCCTTGACGAGGAGCAGCGCGAGCACCGCGGCGACCGCGCGGCGCCGGCGGCCCTCGTCCTCCCACAGCACCGCGAGCGCGATGAGCAGCGGCGCGAACGCGACCTCGTGCACGTCGAACTCCACGGCGGACTGCACGCCGCCGAAGAGGCCGTAGGCGGCGCCGAGCGCGAGCGCGGGCCCGGGCGCGAGGCGCCGCTCGGCGTACCGGACGACCGGCCAGACCGACGCCGCGACGAGGGCGGCCTGCGCGGCGACGAGCCCGCCGGGGCCGAGGCCCGCCGCGGTCAGCGGAGCCCACAGGACGAGCACGGGCGAGAAGTGGTCGCCGAAGATCGAGCCCAGGCCCTTGACCGAGCTCGCCGGCGTGTCGAGGTTCCCGAGGTGCCAGACGACCTGGTCGAAGAGGCCGAGGTCGAACCCGGTCGAGCGGAACGTCGCGTGACGCGCGAGCCCGAGGACCGCGTAGGCGGCCCCGAGGAGGACGACGAGGACGGGAAGCCGGGCACGGGCCACCCCGGCATTGTCGGGCCCGCGCCGCGCAGGCGCGTCCCGCACGACGCAGGAATCGGAGTCACATCGCGCGGGGACCGTAAAGTTGCGGGGCTTCGACGCCGATGCACGGCTGTCACATGCCCGAGCCGGAACCCCCGACCCACGACGTCTGCGCGCTCACCGATCTGCCGGTCGCCGCGCTCGTCGTCTCGGCGGCGGGGACCGTCGTCGTCGCGAACCCGGCCTGCGCCGGGGTGTTCGGCCGCGACGTCACGGGCACGCCGCTCGGGGAGGTGCTGAGCGACGTCGCCCTGCGCACGCACAAGGGCGGCGACGTCGCCGCCTGGCGCACCGAGGCCCGCTCGCGCGACGGCGTCCCGTTCCTCGTCGACGCCACGGCACGGCTCTGCGCGGACGGCACGGCCGTCGTCGTCCTGCGCCCGGTCGGCGAGGCGCTCGTCCTCGAGGAGTCCCAGCGCCACCTCCACGCGGCCTTCGAGACCGCTCCGATCGGCATGGCCTTCTTCGACACCGAGGGCCGCTACATCCGCGCGAACCACGCGCTGAGCGAGCTGCTCGGCCGGCCGGTGCCCGAGCTCCTCGGCCTCCGCGACTCGGACCTCACGCACGAGGACGACCGCCAGGCCGACATCGACGCCGCGTGGCGCATCCTCCGCGGGGAGCTCGACACGTGGGTCGTCGAGAAGCGGTTCGTGCGGCCCGACGGCGAGGTCGTCTGGGCGATCGCGAACATGACCTTCCTCCGGGACGAGGAGCGGCGGCCGCTCGCGTGGCTCGGCCAGTTCCAGGACATCACGGGCCGCAAGGCGCTGGAGGCGCAGCTCCGCGGGCTCGCCGAGGAAGACCCGCTGACGGGCCTGGCCAACCGCCGCCGGATCGACGCCGCGCTGCGCGAGGCGCTCAACCTCTCCGTCCGGCACGGCCACGGCGGCGCGCTCGTCTACGTCGACCTCGACGGCTTCAAGGCGATCAACGACCGCTACGGGCACGACGCCGGGGACGCGCTGCTCCGCGCGACGGCGCTCGCGATGCGGTCCCGCTGCCGGGTGACCGACACCGTCGCGCGGATGGGCGGCGACGAGTTCGCCGTCCTCCTCCCCATCGCGACGCCGACGCAGGCGCGGACGTTCCAGGCGACCCTGCAGGCCGTGCTCGACGAGGTCTCGCTTCCGGCGGGGGACGCGACGGTGCGCCTGCGGGCGACGCTCGGGACGAGCTGGTTCGGGCCCGACGACGCGCTCACGCCCGCGGACGTCATCGCCGCCGCGGACCGCGCGATGTACGCGGCCCGGGCGACGACGGCGTAACCCCGCGCCCTACGGGCGGTCGGGGTTGCTCCCGGGCCCGCATGCGTCGCCGGGGTTGAACTGACGCGGGTCGATGAGGCCGAGGCGGTTCTCCTGCCCGAACGACTGCGACGTGCCCCCCGGCCCGTTCGGCCCGCTGCCGTCGAGCGGCGCGCCCGGATCGTCGTTCTGGCCCGAGAAGACGCAGATCGAGTTCGCGTGGGTCGGACCGGCCGTCGGCTTGCCGTTCCCGGTGATCTCGCCGGCGAAGGCCGCGCCGGCGCCCAGCTCGAGGGCGGCGGCCGCGCACAGCGTGGCCGCCAGCATCATGGTCCTGCGAGACATGTCATTCCCCCCTGCCCGTGTGTGGATGGTGGTGCGGCGGCTTCCCGCACGCCGCTCGCAGACGCTAGAACCGGCCGGCCACCCCCGTCAACCCCTTTTTCTGCTTTTCATGGGTCGCCGTCCCCGGGCCCCGGGACCCGGTCAGGCGGGCAGCGCGTCGAGCGCCGCGAGCACGTCGGCGTCGTGCGTCTTCGGGGATGCCTTCGGGATGACGTGCGCGATCGTCCCGGCCGCGTCGACGATGAACGTCGCCCGCTGCGCGCCCCAGTACGTCTTGCCGTACATCGACTTCTCGACCCAGACGCCGAACTGCTCGCAGACCGCGTGGTCCTCGTCGGCGAGGAGCGTGAAGTTCAGGGACTGCTTGTCGTGGAAGCGCTTCACCTTGGCGACCGGGTCCGGCGAGATGCCGAGGACCGTGACGCCCCGCTCGGCGTACGCCGCCGAGGCGTCGCGGATGCCGCACGCCTGGGTGGTGCAGCCCGGCGTGTCGGCCTTGGGATAGAAGTAGACGACGACGGTCTGCCCGGCGAAGTCGCTCAGGCCGACGTCCTCCCCGTCCTGGTTCGGGAGGGTGAAGGCGGGGGCCTGGTCGCCGGTCTCGAGCATGGGCCGCAGTCTAGGGCGGGGCCCTCGTGCGGACGTGTCCGGCACGCTACTTCAGCAGCCGCGACAGCCGCCGGTCCTTCAGCACGCGCCCGCCCGTCTGCTCCTCGGGGCAGTAGGCGAGGACCTGATCCTCGTAGTGGATCGCCTCGAGGGTGGTGCCGCAGCGCGGGCACGGCTCGCCGTGGTGGCGATGGACCTGGAGGGGCAGCGGCAGCTTGTCCGGGATCGGCAGGTGGACCCGCTCCTCGTAGAGCGCGAGGGCGGCGCCGAGGCGGTCGATCATCGCCGCACGCAGCGCGGCGGCCTCCTCGCCGGTGAGCTCGCCGGCGCGCTTGAACGGGGAGAGCCGGGCGACCCAGAGGATCTCGTCGACCCACGAGCGGCCGATGCCCGCGATGACGCGCTGGTCCCGGAGGACCGCCTGCAGCGGGCGCGCCTTCTGCGGCTTCAGGAGCGCCGCGAGGTCGGCCGGCGGGTCCGGCCACGCCTCGGGCCCGAGCGTCGCGAGCGCCTCGTCGGCGGCGAGGCCCGGCCCGTCCAGCAGCTTCACCCAGGCCGCCTGGCGCGTCCCGAACTCCCGAAGGCGCAGTTCGCCACCGCCGTCGAGCCGCAGCAGCAGCCGCGAGGTGCGGTCCTTCATGGTCGCCCGCTTGTCGTACAGCTGCAGTCGCCCCGCCGACATGAGGTGCAGGAGGACGTGCAGGTCCCCCGCGACGTCGACGACGAGGTGCTTGCCGATCCGGCGGACGCCCTCGATCTCGCGGCCGGCGAGCGCGTCGAGCGGCGGCGCGAAGGTCTTGAGCGCGTTGATGCCGGGGGCCGTCGCGGACTCGATCGTGACCCCGGCGAGCGCCTCGCTCAGGCGGCGCGCGGTGATCTCGACCTCGGGCAGCTCGGGCATCGCCGTCCCAGCCTACGCCGCGGCCACGGGCGCGTCAGCCGGCGGTGGCGTACTCGTCGCGGTGGTCGCCGTGCGCCGCGGACGGACGCCCGGCGCCGGTGCGGTCGCCGGCGGGGAGCGGGTCGCCGTCGACGGCGCGCTGGCCGTAGGTCATCGTCGAGCGGTGCGGCGAGGGCAGCCGGACCTCGAACCAGACGATCCACGTGCCGGACTCGTCGTGGCCCGCGCCCCAGCGCTCGGCGAGCGTGTGGACGAAGTGGACACCCCAGCCGGACCCGGGCTGCGCGTGCGGCCCGCGCGGCACGTGCTCGAAGCCGGGGCCGCGATCGTGGACCTCGACGCGGACGATGTCGGCCTCGACGCCGAGCCGGATGCGGATGTCCGGATCGGGCACCGGGCTGCTCTCGTCGCGGCCGTGGCGGATCGCGTTCGTCGCGAGCTCCGAGATGAGCAGCCGCAGGTCGTCGCGGAGCTCGCCGCCGACGGACGGCGCGAGGACGTCGACCACGTCGCGCGCGCGCCGCACGTGCACGGGCGAGGCGGGAAGGCGGATGTCGGAGAGCCACAGCATCGCTACGTCATCCGACATGCCCCAGAACGGGAGCTGTCAAGCACCGGTTCGGTGCGGGGTCACACACTGCGCAGGGCCCGATCGCGGTTCGGCGTCACCTCGAGGACGCAGATGGCGACGTCGTCGGCGCGCCGGCCGGCGGCCGACGCCTCGAGTAGCCGGTCGGCCAGGTCGTCGAGCGACGTGTCGCGCGTGTCCTCGACGAGGTCGGCGACGGTCACCGGCCGGTCCTCCTCGTCGCCCTCGATGGCCTCCGACAGCCCGTCGGTGAAGAGGATGAGCCGGTCCTTCGGGCCGAGGTCGACGGCGACCTCCCACAGCCGCGGCGACGGCGCGAAGCCGAGCAGCGTGCCGCCCCGCCCGACGACCTCCACCGTGCCGTCCGCGCGCTGCAGGACGGGCGCCGGGTGGCCGGCGAGGCAGAGCGTCGCCCGCAGCCCCGTCGGCGTCTCGTCGAGCCGGCAGGCGGCGACGGAGACGAAGCGCCCGCGCGAGGTCTCGGCGCGGTGGCGCAGGAGGGTGAGGTTCAGCGTCCGGAGGATCGCCGCGGGCGAGACCTCGTAGGTCCCGGCCGTCCGCAGCGTCGAGCGGGCGATCGTCGCGAGCGCGGCCGCGGGCGCGCCCTTGCCCGTGACGTCGCCGATCACGACGAGCGTCGCGCCGTCCTCGATCGGGAAGGCGTCGAAGAAGTCCCCGCCGACGCGCATGCCCGCCCCGCCGGCGCGGTACCGGGTGGCGACGCTCGCGCGCGGGAGACGGAGCGGCCGCTCCGGAAGCGTCTCGCGCTGCAGCTGCTCGGCGACCTGACGCTGCTCCTCGTACAGGCGCGCGTTGTCGACGGCGAGCCCGGCGCGGGCGGCGAGGTCCTGCGCGAGCGCGGCGTCGTCCCCGCCGAGCGGCGCCGGGCCGAGGATGACGAGCACGCCGACCGTCCGGCCGCGCGCGGGCAGCGGGATGGCGAACCCGCGGAGCCCCTCGAGCGTGGCGGAGCCGTTGCCGTTCGTCGCGCCGAGCGCCTGCAGCGCCCGGGTGCCGTCGAGCTCGAGCGGGCCGCCGCCGGTGGCCGCGACGAGCACCGGGTCCCCGGGCGTCGCGGGCCGCGTCTCGGGCAGCGCGTCGAGCGCCTCCTGGATCGCGGAGCCGGCGCCGGACGCGCTGTCGCGACGCACGACGTCCCCGTCGACGGAGAGCACGACGCACGCGGTCCCGAGCGCGGGGACGGCGAGCAGCGCGAGCGCGTCGAGGGCCGCCCGCCGGTCGAGCGTCGCGTCCAGGCGCGGGCCGGCGTCCGAGAGGAAGCGGGTGCGCCGCAGCGCCGCCTCGGCGAGGCGCCGCGACCCCTCGGCCATCGCGAGCCGGTCGCCGCGGCCGTCGCGGTGCTGGGTCACGTCGACCTGCACGCCGACGAAGCGGACGACGCGCCCGTGACCGTCGCGGACGGGCGCGATGTGCACCTCGTTCTGGAAGACGGTGCCGTCCCGCCGGACGTTGCTCAGCGTCACGGCGACCGGCCGGTGCTCACGGATCGCGTCGCGCATGATGGCGATCGACTCGGGGTCGGTGACGTCACGCTGGAGGAAGCGGCAGTTGCGGCCGAGGATCTCGTCGGGCGAGTACCCGGTCATGCGGCAGAACGACTCGTTGACGTAGACGATCGGGTTGTCCTCGAGCGCCGGGTCGGTGAGCACGAAGCCGGTGCCGGTGAGGTCGAGCGCCCGGCGGAGGATCGTGAACTCGCCGCCCACGCGGACGTGCTCGGCCTGCAGCCGCGCGTAGAACTCGGCGAGGACGAGCCGCAGGCGCACGTCGGTCGCGGTGACCCCGTCGGGGAGCTCCCACACATCGGCGACGCCGAGCTCGACGACCTCACGGACGAGCTGCTCGTCGAGCTCCTCGCGGGTGCCGGCGACGACGACGACCGCCGGGCTCGACCGCGGGAGGGTCCGCAGCGCCTCGAGGATCGTGGCGACCGGCTCGGTGCCGAAGGTCGGAGCGAGGACGATGAGCCGGATCCCGTCGTCGGCGACGTGGTCCAGCAGCGTCTCGCGGTCGGCGACGACGCGCACGGAGTGGCCGTGGCGGGCGAGCTCGGCGCGGACCGCCTCGGCCCGCTCGGTCTCGCCGTCGGCGATCAGGGCGTCGCTCGGGGTCATGGGGCGACGAGCGGGAGCGAGTCCATGAGGTCAGCCAGCTGGAGCACGCGCACGACCACCCCCTCGCCGGGCACGATCCCGAGGCGTCCGGGACCTCCGTGCTCCTCGCCGCGCTGCACCGCCTCGAGGACCGCGGCGAGGCCCGAGGAGTCCATGAACGTGACGCCGGTGAGATCGAGGACGATCGGGGAGTCGCCGTCGCCCGCACGCTCGGCCTCGACGAGCGCACGGGCGAGGAGCGGCGCGGTGACGAGATCGAGCTCACCGGTCGGGACGACGCGGCGGGTCCCGTCGATGAGGTTCGTGTCGAGCGTCCATTGCATAGGTGAGACATTGGATGCCCCACATCGGGGCAGTTGCTGCCTGGGTTCGTCAGTTTACAAACAGGCTCAGTGCGTATGTGGCGCAAGCACCACCGTCGTCACGTCGTCCTCCAGGTGCTCGTCGATCCGGACGCAGATCGCGTGCTCGATCGCGTGGACGGTCGCGGCCGCGGTCGCGCCCCGCGTCGCCCGCAGCGCGGCCGCCACGCCGTCGCGGCCGAACGGCACGCCGCTCGCGTCCTGGCTCTCGAGGCCGCCGTCGGAGAGGAGGACGAGCCGCTGTCCGGGGTCCAGCCGGCGCTGCTGGAGACGGAACGGCGGGTCGAGCTCCGGGCTCCCCAGACACGGCCCGACGCCGGGGTCGAGCTCCTCGACCCGGCCGTCGGCGTGAGCGAGCAGCGGCCCGTGGCTGCCCGTCGAGACCCAGCGGAAGACCGAGGTCGTCGCGTTCCAGCAGCCGATCGTCGTCGTCGCCGTGATGTCCGGCCCGGTGGCCAGCAGCACTTCGTGCATGAGCGCGGCGGCGCCGGCCGGGTCCTCCCCCTGGTGCCGCGCGGAGCGGAACGCGCCGAGCAGGACGGCGGCGAGGCCGGCCGCGTGCACGCCGCTGCCCTCGACGTCGGCGACGCCGAGCCACACGGCGTCGGCGTTGTCGGCCACGTCGAACCAGTCGCCGCCGACGTCGTAACCGGGAAGGACGTTGCCGGCGAGCGTCGCCCCGCGGAGGCGGTGGATGCGCGCCGGCAGGAGGTTCTGCTGGATCTCGGCGGCGGGGCTCGTCGGCCGGGCCCGCCTGGCCGTCTGCAGCGTGTCGGTGTACCCGTCCGCGAGCGCGAGGGCCACGGCGGCCTCCTGGGCGAGGTCGCGGAGGGAGTCGTTCTCCTCCCCCACGACGACGAGCATCCCGATCGCGCGGCCGCGGAGCATGAGCGGTGTGACGACGGCGCCGGGCAGGCGCGCGGTGACCGCGGCGCGGATGGGGCCGTACGCCTCGCGCGGGATCTCGGTGCCGATCGTGCCGTGGATGCGCAGCTCGTCCGGGAAGGCGGGCGCGCCCGCGAGCTTGCGCAGGACGACGCCGGCGAGGTCGGCGACGTAGAGCGCGGCGGACTCGATCCCGTCGAGGCGCTGGGCCTCGGCGACGATCTGCTCGCTGAGCTGGAAGGGCGCGACCTTGTTCAGGACGTCGGGGACCGAGAGCGGGGTGACCGCGACGTTCGCGAGCTCGCCGGCCGGGCGGAGCGACGGCGCGTGGTCGTGCTCGGCGTGGTCGCGCGCGCGCCGGCGCACCGCCTCGACGAGGGCCTCGCGGGTCTCGAAGTGCCGGTACAGGGTGCTGCGGCCGACCCCGGCGAACTGGGCGATCTCCCCGATGGACACGTGCGGGCGCCGCCGCAGCAGCTCCTCCGCCGCGTCGAGGATGCGCGCGACGTTCGCGACGGCGTCGCTGCGGCGCGCGCCGGAGCTCGAGGTCGGACCGGGGTCGGGCACCCTGCACCGTTGCCCAGAACGTGCCGTCCCGAACCCGGACAATGCGTCCCACTTACAACGGGACCTCCGCGAGCACGACGTCGTAGGCCCGCTGGGTGCGCCGCAGGCGGCACAGCGGGCCGTCGCAGGTGGCCACCCGCAGCTCGACCGTGATGCGCCCGGAGCCGTGACCGAGGGGGACGGCGACCCGGGCCGGGAGCGCGTCGAGGGCCCAGCTCGCCGGGCCGCCCAGCAGGCCCGGGTCGCTCGCCTCCGCCGTGACGCGGACGGGCGATCCCCCGAGGCCGTCCAGCTCGTCCCCCTCCAGGTCGAGGTCGAGCTCGACGTCGAGGACGCCGCCCGCCTCGCCGACGAGGGTGACCGCGGTCGCCGCCGGGGCGCCGCCCCCGGCGGGGACGTCCGCCGACCCCGCGCGACCGACGTCGACGGCGACCGCGTCGCCGCCGACCGGGTCGACCGCGACGACGCGGTGGTTCCCGGTGTCCGCCACGAGCACCCGCCCGCCGGGGAGCACGGCCAGGCCGCCGGGCTCGGTGAAGCCGTCGACCGGGATCGTCCACAGGTGCTCGCCGCGCCAGACGCGCAGCAGGCCGTTGTAGGTGTCGGCGACGAGCAGCGCGCCGTCCGGCGCCACCGCGACGCCGAGCGGATGCTGCAGGCGTGCGCGCCCGGCGTCCCCGTCGTCGGCGCCGGAGACGAACAGGCCCTGGCCGACGAGCGTGCGCACGAGGCCGCCGGGCCGGTCGAGGACGCGCAGGGCGCTGGCCTCGGCGTCGACGAACGCGAGCTCGTCCCGCGCGGTCACCGCGAGGCCCGACGGCTGGGCGAGCAGCGCGCCGAGCGCCGGCCCGTCGACGAGGTTCTCCCCGCCGGCGCCGGCGATGATCTGCGGCTCGCCGTCGCGGTCGATCGCCCACAGCCGGTGGCGCCCGGCCTCGGCGATGACGACGTGGCCATGCCAGCGCACGACGTCCCACGGCGACATCAGGCGGTCGGTGAGGAGCGTCCGCTCCCCGCCGGGCAGCGTGATCCGCCAGACCCGGGCGGCGCCGGTCTCGCAGACGAGCAGCGCGTCCGGGCCGTCGAAGCCGACGCCCTGGGGCTGGTAGAGGCCGCCGAGCTCGTGGAGGACCTCGCCGTCGGGGCGCGTGACGAGGACGCGGTCGTGGCCGGTGTCCGCGACGGCGATCACGACGTCGGCGTCGCCGGGCCCGGTGCGGCAGGCCGCGACCTTGCCGGGGAACGCGAGCTCCCCCGTGCCACCCCCCGCCGGCGCGATCGCGACCGCGCCCCGGCGCAGCGCGCGGGCCACGTCGGCCTCGGCGACGAGCACGTCGATCGCCGCGGCGAGCTGCTCGGCGTGCCCCTCCCCCGCCACGGTCAGCGCGACACGGCCGGTGACGTCGACGAGCACGAGCGTCGGCCAGGCGCGCACCGCGTAGGCGTCCCACGCGAGGAGGCCCGGGTCGCTGAGGACCGGGTGCTCGATCCGCAGGCGCGCGGCGGCCGCCCGCACCGCCGCGGTGCTCCGCTCGTGGGGGAACTTCGGCGCGTGGACGCCGACGACGACGAGCACCTCGCGGTAGCGGCGCTCGAGCGCCCGCAGCTCCTCGGTGACGTGGACGCAGTTCACGCAGCCCGCCGTCCAGAAGTGCAGGAGGACGACCTTGCCGCGCAGGCCGGCGAGGCTCAGCGGCGCGCTGCCGACCCACTCCCCGTCGGGGAGCTCCGGGGCGCGCACGCGGGCGGCGTCCACCGGCGGGCCCGCCTTCAGTCCGCCGGGGCGGCCGGGGCCGCGGCGCCCGCGGCGGCGATCGCGCCGAGCTCGCGCGGGCGCAGCAGGGTGATGAGCTCGCCGCGGCCGGTGAGCGACTCCAGGCGGACCGCGGCGACGCCGCCCTTCTTGAAGTCCACGTCGCCGCCGGTGAGCTCGTGCACGACGCGGGAGAAGTCCGGTTCGTGGCCGACGACGAGGACGTGCCCGCCGTCGTCCGCCGCGGCGAGGAGCGCGCGCGCCTCGTCGGCGTCGAAGCCGCTCGCGAGCGGCGCGTGGACGATGACGTCGGTCTCGAGCGGCTCGGCGGCCGTCGTCGCCGTGACGTGGGCGCGGACCTTCGGGCTCGTGAAGATCGCGTCGAACCCGATGCCGAGCGCGGCGAGCGCCGCGCCGGCGGCGGCGGACTGCGCCACCCCGCGGTCGGTCAGGCGGCGGTCGTCGTCCGGGCGGGTGCCGTGCGGCTCCGCCTCACCGTGGCGGAGCATCCAGAGCTGGCGTGCCATGCCGCCAGCCTAGTAGTCGTACGCCCTCGTCGGCGCGCCTTCGTACGCGGTCCCGTCGGGCGCGGCCCAGGCGAGGCGGTACTGGCGGTTCTTCGCGTAGCCCGCGGTGACCGTGAAGTAGCCGAGGCGGTTGTAGCTCACCGTCTTGTAGTTCCGGAAGGCGCCCTTGCCGCCCGAGCGGATCTGGAGCATCGCGGTGCCGGCGGCACGGGCCGGGCGCACCTCGCCCCAGATCGAGGCGGATGAGCGCGTGCGCCGGCGCACGGCGAGCGCGAGGCGGAAGCCGTCGTAGGACGGCTTCTCCTTGCCGGACGAGGTGAGCAGGCCGGACTCGAAGCCGCCGTACCTCGCCGAGCCGGTCAGGCCCTTGCGCGGCTGGTCGTCCTTCAGCAGGTACTGCGAGAACGACTTCACCCGCGGGTTGTCGTAGGCGATGCGCTCGGAGATCGAGCGGTACTCGGCCTGCTGCTGCAGCGGCACGCCGAAGATCGGGTCCGGCGTGGACTGGATGCCGAACTCGGTGAGGAAGACGGGCAGGTGCGCGGGGATGGCCCCGGCGCGCGCGGCCTTGTCGAGCGCGCTCGTCAGCCGCGGGAGCAGCCCGATGAAGACGTTGTCCTTGCCGGTGTGCTTGAAGTTCGGCCCGGCCTTGGGCGTGTAGGCGTGGTGCGCGTAGCCGGCGATGCTGAGCTTCGCGCACCGCTTCGACGTGCGGTGGTACGTCGAGGAGAGGCAGAGCGCGCCACGCAGGAAGGCCAGCGGCGAGACGTCCCTCCCGGTGCCGGTCGGCGCGGTCTCCCCGAAGAGCATCCGGGGGTTCGGGACCTTCGCGGACTTCAGGCCCTTCTGGGCCGCCTCGAAGAGGTCGCGGTAGATCGCGGGCGAGAGCGGCCGGTGGCGGCGGTCGTACTGGGGCTGCAGGAAGGCCGGGTGGTTCGGCTCGTTCCAGATCGACCAGTAGGCGACCTTGCTGCCGAAGTGGCGCCCGGCGGCGGTCATGAACTGCGCGAACTTGTTCGGGTCCGGCCGCGTGACGTTGTCCCGGCGGGACCGCGTCGCCCACCGCGGCACGGGGCCCGAGACGGTGAGGATGACGGGCCAGCCGCGCTGCTCGGCGGCGGCGAAGATCGGGTCGAAGCGGGACCAGTCGTAGTTCGCGGGGTCGGTCGTGTCGATGTCCGGCTGGGTCTTGTCGCCGCCGGAGGGCGTGACCTCCTGCCAGTACATGACGACGCGCAGCGCGCTGACGCCGAGGGAGTCCAGGCGGGCGAAGGCGGCGTCCCGGGTGGCGGGGTCCTTCAGCTCCGCGGGCGCCTCGAAGGTCAGCAGCTGGTTGCGCGAGGCCTGCGCGGCGGGCGCGCCCAGGATGAGCAGGGCCGCGAGGGCGGCGAGGAGCGGGACGAGGAACTTGGGCGATCGGGGGATGGGGACCAGCCTCCAGCGGGTGCGATGCGGGGTGTGTGGGACACGGACGTGGGGCGATTCGGGGCCGGCCGTGACCGGAGGAACGTCGGTGATACCCCTACAGACACCGTCTGCACCCCGAAGGTTGCGCTGTTTCGCGGTTTCACATACCTTTGGGTAGGTATGTCGACCCCGCCCGCCACCGCGCGTGCCACCGCCGCCGAGCAGACACGCGCCAGGCTCATCGAGGCGGCGATCGCCCGGTTCGCCGCCGACGGGCCCGGGGCGAGCTTCGAGCAGGTCGCCGCCGACGTCGGGGTGACGAAGGGCGCGCTGTACCACCACTTCGGCTCCAAGGACGGGCTCGTGGAGGCCGTCTACCGGGAGGCGATCCAGCGGCACGCGGCCCGCGTCGTGGACGCGAGCGCGACCGGCACCGGCGCCGAGCGGCTCCTCGCGCTCATCGACTCGAGCGCCCGCCTCTACACGAGCCGCACCCCCTTCTACGGCCTGCTCATCCAGCTGCACCTGCAGGCCGCGACCAACCGCCGCAGCCTCGTCGACATCGGCCGCCGCGTGCAGCGGCGCCAGCGCGAGCACATGATCGCGCTCGCCCAGCTCGGGCAGCGCGACGGCTCGATCCGCGCCGACCTCGACGCCGAGGCGCTCGGGCTCACCGTGAACGCCGCCCTCGACGGCTTCCTCGTCCAGCAGTTCGAGCCGGCCGCGGCCCAGCGTCGCTGGGTCGCCGGCTTCCGTTCCCTGATCCAGGAGATGATCCCCCCCCCGATGAGCACCCCCACCGCCCCGCCCGCCGCCGGCGGGATCGACTTCACCATCCCGGCCGAGCTGCAGGAGCTCCTGCGCCGGGTGAACGCGTTCATCGAGGAGGACGTCCTCCCCGCCGAGCTCGAGATCACCGACCCGGAAGACATCCTGACGAGCTGGGACGTCGTCGACCGCCTGCGCGACAAGGCGCGCGAGCGCGGCATCTACACGCCGCACCTCCCCGAGGAGTGGGGAGGGCTCGGCGTCGGCATCCTCGGCATGTCGCTCATCAACCAGGCGTGCGGCGTGTCGGGCCTCGCCTCCCTCGGCCTGAACGCCATGGCGCCGGACGAGGGCAACATGCACACGCTGCTCATCGCGGCGACGCCCGAGCAGCTCGAGGAGTACCTGCGGCCGCTCGCCGAGGGCGCCGCTCGCTCGTGCTTCGCGATGACCGAGCCGGACGTCGCGTCGTCGGACCCGACGAACCTGCAGACGACCGCCGTCCGCGATGGCGACGAGTGGGTCCTGAACGGGACGAAATGGTGCATCACCGGCGCCGAGGGCGCGGCCTTCGCGATCGTCGTCGCGAAGACCGGCACGTCGGAGCCGACGAAACACCGCGACTACTCGCTCATCCTCGTCCCCTGCGACACGCCCGGCTGGGAGATCGAGCGCCACCCGGAGTGGATGGGCTCCCACTCGCCCGGCGGGCATCCGATCATCACGCTGAAGGACGTCCGGGTCCCGCTCGGGAACCTCCTCGGGCAGGAGGGCGAGGGCTTCGTCATCGCGCAGAAGCGGCTGGCCGGCGGCCGCCTGGCCCACGCGATGCGCTGGATCGGCGTCTCGCAGCGGGCGCTCGACATGACGTCCCGGCGCCTGCTCGAGCGCAAGGCGTTCGGCAAGGAGCTCGCGCGCCACCAGGGGCTGCAGTTCATGATCGCCGACTCCGCGATGGACCTCTACGCCTCGCGGCTCATGGTCCTCCACACCGCGTGGAAGGTCGAGAACGGCCTGCCCTACCGGCAGGAGGTCGCGATGACGAAGACGTTCGTGTCCGAGGCGTTCGGCCGGATCGTCGACCGCGCCGTCCAGATCCACGGCGCCGCCGGGATCGCGATGGACCTCCCGATCGCCCGCTGGTACCAGGACGCGCGCGCCGCCCGGATCTACGACGGCGCCTCCGAGGTCCACCGCATGGTCATCGCCCGCGAGTGCCTGAAGCTCGCGATGCAGGGCCAGTCCACCACCACCGCCACCGGCGATCTGGGATAACCCGCGCGACATGAGCCACGAGATCGCCCCCGACGACATCGTCCGCAGCCGCGAGGAGGTCGCCGACGGCGCCCGCGAGCCGCTGCTCGTCCTCGACCCGCTGCTCGCCTTCCTCGACTCGAAGGGCCTGGGCGCCGGTGACCCGGACCCGGTCATCACGCCGATCGGCGACGGCCACTCGAACGTCACGTACGCCGTGACCCGCGGGGACGACGCGTTCGTCCTGCGCCGTCCCCCGCGCGGCCCGCTGCCGCCCTCCGCGCACGACGTGCTCCGCGAGGCGCGCGTCATCCGCGCCGTGCAGGACACGCCGGTCCGCGCGCCGCGGGTCCTCGCCGTCGGGGAGGACCCGTCGATCATCGGCGCCCCGTTCTTCGTGATGGAGCACATGGACGGCCACGTCATCACGACCGAGATGCCGTCCGTTCTCGACACCCCGGAGGAGCGCCGCCGCACGAGCGAGGAGCTCGTGGACGCGCTCGTCGAGCTGCACGCCGTCGACTGGGCGGCCGCGGGCCTGGAGGGCTTCGGCAAGCCGACCGGCTACCTCGAGCGCCAGGTGCGCCGCTTCCTCGGCCTCTGGGACCACAACAGGACCCGCGAGATCCCGGAGGTCGAGCGGGTGGCGACGTGGCTCACCGCGAACCTCCCCGACAGCGGCCCGGCGACGATCGTGCACGGCGACTTCCGCCTCGGCAACGTCATGTTCGCGAAGGACGCGCCGGCGCGCTGCAACGCGATCTTCGACTGGGAGATGTCGACGATCGGCGACCCGCTCGCGGACGTCGGCTACCTCTGCATGATGTGGTCGCAGCAGGGCGACCCGACGGAGGGCATGGCGGCGCTGAACGGCGTCACGCGCGCCGAGGGCTTCCTCACCCGCGAGGAGCTCGTCGCCCGCTACGAGGCGGGCAGCGGCCGCTCGATGCAGGACGCGCGCTGGTACCTCGCGCTCGCCCTGTGGAAGGCGATCGTCTTCATGGAGGGCAACTACAAGCGCGCGATCTCCGGCGCGACGGACGACCCGTTCCTCAAGACGTTCGGCGACGGCGTCATCGACCTCGCGCAGCGGGCCGAGGCGGTGACGCGCGGTGAGTGAGCGCCGCGGCCTGCTCATGGACTGGGGCGGCGTGCTGACGACCGACGTCTTCGCGTCCTTCGCCGCGTTCTGCGAGGCGGAGGGCCTGCGCCCGGACTCGGTGCGCCACGCGTTCATGAAGGACCCGCGCGCCCGGGAGCTCCTCGCCGAGTTCGAGTCCGGCCGCCTGCCGGACGCCGAGTTCGAGACGCGGTTCGGCGCCGTGCTCGAGGTGCCCGAGCCCACCGGGCTCATCGGCCGCCTCTTCGGCGGGCTCGCGGGCAACACGGAGCTCATCGACGCCGTCGCGGCCTTCCGCGGCGCCGGCGTGCGCACCGGCCTGCTGTCGAACTCGTGGGGCACGTCGACCTATCCGCTCGACGAGCTGCACCGGCTCTTCGACGTCCTCGTCATCTCCGGCGAGCACGGCATCCGCAAGCCCGAGCCGGGGATCTACGCCCTGGCGGTCGAGCGCATGGGCATGGCGCCCGAGGAGCTCGTCTTCGTCGACGACCTCCCGGGCAACCTCAAGCCCGCCCGCGCCCTCGGGATCCACACGATCCTCCACCGCGACAACGCCACGACGCTCGCGGAGCTCGAGGCGATCCTCGGCCCCGCCCTCCGCCGCGGCTGACCGCCACCCACCACGCACCACCCGTTCACCCACCCACCGGGAGCTGAATGCAGATTCACGGTGCCCTGAGCACCGTGAACCTTCATTCAGGCTTCCGAGGGGCCGGCGGGGCTCCCGCCTCGACCCGGGCGCGCAGCTCGGCGCCGCGCCCCGCGGCGACCGCGCGGCGGGCCCGCTCGGGGGTGAGCTCGACGCCGCGCGCGGCCGCGAGCTCCATGAGCTCCTGCCGCTCGATCGACTCCCGCGCGGCCTGGAGGAAGACCCAGCCGAAGAGCAGCAGGGTCAGGACCGACTCCCAGACCATCATGATCGCGCCGGCCGCGTTCTGGTCGGCGTCGGGGGAGATGCCGTGCTTCAGCTCGCCCGCCCGGTAGACGCCGTAGAACGCGTGCCCGCCGAAGAGGAAGACGTTGCCGAGGATCGCGCCGAGCATGCGGACGCCGAGGATGTACCCGCACTGCCAGCCGTTCCCGAACCACGCGGGCTTCGGGAAGGGCCCGAAGAGCGCCATCCACATGTTCGCCCCGAAGGTGATGAAGCAGAGGTGCTGGATCGCGTGGGTGGCGTCGTGACGGACGGCCGCCTCGTGGAAGTACGGGATGTGCCAGAGGAAGAAGTCGGCCGCCCACAGCGGCAGCGCGACGAGCGGGTGCGACAGCGCGCGCAGCCGGTCGACCCAGCCGATCCGCAGCACCGGGGCGAGCAGCGGACCCGTGAGGCCGAGGACGAGCAGCAGCCCGCCGACGTCGGCGAGCAGGAGGTGCTCGGCCATGTGCGGCCAGAAGAGCTCGTCGGCGAGGCGCCCGAGCGGGGAGGTGAGCGTGCCCGCGATGAGGACGAGGCCGGCGTAGAAGGACACCTGCCGCCAGCCGGGGACCGCCCGCGAGGTCCGCGCGAGCCGGTGGCACCCGAGCGCGTAGAGACAGCCGGAGAGGGTCGCCGGGCCGAGCTCGAGCGGGGCGAACCGGGTCCCGCCGAGGACGCCGAGGACGGTCGCGCCCGTGCTCACTGGCCCTGCGAGACGCGCGACCCGGGCAGCGGCGGGAGGATGAGGTCCGCCACCGTGCCGACCGCGTCGGCCACGGGCGGCCCGACGGCGGGGACGGTCGTCACGACGCCCTGGACCGTGCGGACGATCTCCCGCAGCGGGTTCGGGCGCGTCGCGGGCTTCGCCGGGGGCGCCGCCGCGGACGCCGGCGGGGTCGTCGCCGGCGCGGGGGCCGTCGTGGCCGGGGTCGTCGCGGTGGGCGGCGCCGGGCGGCGCGGCGTGCTCGTCGCGGGCCGGCGCGCGGCCGGGCGGCGGCGCGCGGCGGTCCGTTCGGCGGATGCGCCTGCCACCGTCCGCGCGGGGCGGCGTGCGGCCGTCGCGGGACGAGCGGGCGCCGCCGGGAGCGCCGGCAGGCCGCCGTCCAGCGGCGACGCGCTCGCCGGCGCGCTCGCCTCGACCCCGGGCAGCTCGGGCCCGCGGGTCAGCTGGTCCAGGCCGCCGAACCCGCTGCTCCCGGTGATCGCCGCGACGACGCCGAGCGTCACGAGCAACCCGATGGGCACGGCGATCGCGGCGCTCGAGGCACCCACGATCCGGCCCGCCACGGAGCTGCCGCGCGACATGTCCGCAGCGTACTCCCGGACGCCCGGCTGTGGTGCAGGACCGCCGCCGCGCTCGCCCCCTCGCGGCCCCGCCCAGTAGCGTCGCGCCTGCGATGCCCCGCCTCTCCATCGCCACGTCGTTCCGGGCCGCCCTCCTCGGCCTGACCGTCGTGCTCGCGATCGTCGCCGCGCTGGGGGTCGCCGCCCTCTACGGCTCGCGCCAGGACTACGAGAACCGGCTCTCCGACGCGCTGCAGCTGCAGACCTCGGCGGGCCGGGTCCTCGCGGCCGGCGTCGTCGAGGAGGCGACGCTCCGGCTCTCCCCCGTGTCGACCGCCGCGGGCCGCGAGCGCCGCCGCCGCGCCCGCGCCGCCTACGTGCAGTCGGTCGCCGCCGCCCGCGACCTCGCCCGCGGTGACCGGCGCAGCCTCGCGCTGCTGGCCGAGGCCGCGCGCGCCCAGGCGGCCCTCCGCCGGGCGCCCGGCGCGCGCAACGCCCCGCTCGCCGCCCGCGCCCCGCTCGTCCTCCTCACCTCGCGCCAGGACGACCGCATCGCCGCCGCCCGCGCGAGTGCCCGCCACGCCTCGCGCCGGGCCTTCACCGCCATCGGCGTCGGCGGCGGGCTCGCCGTCCTCGTCGCGATCCTGCTCGTCGCCGCGCTCGTCCGGGCGGTGCGCAGCCCGCTCGACGAGCTCGTCGCCGCGTCCCGGCGCCTCGCCGACGGCGACCGCGGCGTCCACGTCCCCGAGGACGGGCCGGAGGAGCTGCAGCTGCTCGCGCGGTCCTTCAACGCGATGGCGGCCGACGTCCAGGCGGCGACCGAGCGCCTGGAGTCCGAGCGCCGCCGCCTCGACCTGACGATCCGCTCGCTCGGGGACGCCCTCGTGCAGCTCGACGGCGACGGGACCGTGACGGCGGCGAACCCGCGTGCGGCCGTCCTCGTCCCCGCGCTCGTCCCCGGGACGCGCACCGCCGGCGACGACGCCGGCGCGGCCCTGCCGGTGCCCCTCGACGCCGCGCTGCGCGAGGAGGTGACGACGGAGACCGACGGGCGCACGCTCGCCGTCACCGCCGCCGCGCTCGAGGACGGCGGCGGGCACGTGCTCACCGTCCGCGACGTGTCCGAGCGCGCGCGCCTGGAGCGGCTGAAGAGCGAGTTCGTCGCCACCGCCTCCCACGAGCTCCGCAGCCCGCTCACGTCGATCAAGGGCTTCGTCGAGCTGCTCGCCGAGACACAGGGCCTGACCGACCGCCAGCGCTCCTTCCTCGACATCGTGCAGGTCTCGACCGACCGTCTCGTCGACCTCGTGAACGACCTGCTCGACGTCGCCCGTGTCGAGGCGGGGGCCGTCGAGATCCACCGCCGCCCGACCGACCTCGCGGACCTCGTCGGCGAGGTCACGCGCCTGCTCGAGCCGCGCCTGCACCAGCGCGCCCAGGAGCTCACGGTCGACGTCCCGGCCGACCTGCCGCGCGCCCTCCTCGACCCCGCCCGCATGCGCCAGGTCCTCACGAACCTCCTGACCAACGCCCATCTGTACACCGCGGACGGCGGCCGCCTCGCCGTCCGCGTGCGCGCCGACCGCCACACGATCCGCATCGCCGTCGAGGACACCGGGCGCGGCATGTCGGCCGAGGACGCCGAGCACGTCTTCGACCGCTTCTACCGCGCCGGCGGGGGCGACGACGGGGCGGGCACCGGCCTCGGCCTCGCGATCGTCCGGTCGCTCGTCGACCTGCACGGGGGCCACATCGACGTGCAGAGCGCGCTCGGCGAGGGGACGACCTTCACGGTCGTCCTCCCCTACGCGATCGTCCTCGGCCAGGCGGCCGCCGCCCGCGACGCGCTGCGGGGCAAGCGCGTCCTCATCGTCGACGACGAGCCCGAGATCGCCGAGCTCGTCAGCGAGCGCCTCGGCGCGCTCGACGTGCAGACCGAGTCGGTGCTCAGCGGGGCGGAGGCCCTGGCGCGGCTGCGCGAGGACCGGTTCGACGCCATCACGCTCGACATCCTCATGCCCGGCATGAGCGGCCTCGAGGTCCTCCGCGCGATCCGGTCGGACCCGGCGCTCGCCGGCCTGCCCGTCGTCGTCGTGTCGGTGTTCAGCGGCCGCGAGGCCCTCAGCGGCGAGTGGGTCGTCGGCAAGCCGCTCGATCCCGAGGAGCTCGCCGACACGCTCGGCGCCGCCCTCCTCGCCAGCCGGGTGAGCGTCGTCGTCGCCGCCCGGCCCGACGTGCGCCGGCGCCTGGAGACGGCGCTCGACGAGGTCGGCATCGTCTGCGACTGGGCGTCCGACGCGACCGACGTCGCCGCCCGCTGCGCGGAGAGCTTCTACGAGATCGGCGTCGTCGACTCGGGCCTTCCCGACGCCGCCGACGCCGCCGGCGCGATGGAGCTGCGCGGGCGCCGCCACACCCGTGGCGTGCTCGTCGCGGTGGACGACACGCGGCCGCGACCGCCGCTGCCCGCGGCGGTCGCGGGGCGCGAGGTGACGCTCGATGACGTCGGCGCGGTGATCCTCGGGCTCCTCGAACCGTTGATCCACCGTGGCAGGCCGACCGGTTCCGGGATAGATTGACCGCACGGATGGCCGAGGCAGCGGCACAGCACCTGGAGGCGGAGCTCGCTGCGCTGCGCGCGGAGCTGGCGGCGGCGCGGGCCGATCTCGCGGCCCAGCACGCCCTCGCGGACGACAAGGAGCAGCAGCTCGAGCGCTACGCGGCCGACCTGCGCGAGACGTTCAAGAGCGAGCGCGCCCGCAGCACCGAGCTGCGCGAGTCGTACGTCGCGACCGTCCGTGCGCTCGCGAACGCCGTCGAGGCCCGCGACGCCTACACCGGGCAGCACGCCGAGCGCGTCTCCGCCTACGGCCTCGCCATCGCGCGGACGGCCGGCCTGCGGCTCGCCGACGACCCCCAGGCCGAGTTCGGCTTCCTCCTCCACGACATCGGCAAGGTCGCCGTCCCCGACGCCGTCCTCTTCAAGCCGGAGCCGCTGAACGCGGCCGAGCGCACGCTCATGGAGCAGCACCCGCTCGTCGGGTGGGAGATCCTTCGCGACGTCGGCTTCCTCGGCGAGGCGAAGGACGTCGTCCGCTCCCACCACGAGCGCTGGGACGGCCGCGGCTACCCCGACGGCCTCGCCGGCGAGGCCATCCCCGTCGCGGCGCGGATCTTCGCCGTCGCCGACACCCTCGACGCCCTGACGACCGACCGCCCGTACCGCCCCGGCCGCTCCCTGCCCGAGGCGCGCGCGATCATCGCCGACGCCACCGGCACGCAGTTCGACCCGGCCGCGGCCGCCGCGTTCGCCGCGACCGACGACGCCGTCCTCGCCGAGATCGCCGCGCGGCACCGCTAGATGAGCCGCAGCGTCCTCATCGTCGACGACGACCCGTTCATCCGGAAGCTGATCGCGACCACCCTCGAGGACGTCGCCGGCTTCGAGCTCGTCGAGGCGGCGGACGGCGTCGAGGCCGTCGACTACGCGACGGCGCACCCGCCCGCGATCGTCTTCCTCGACGTGAACATGCCGCGGCTGGACGGCATCGGGGCGGCCGCGCAGCTGCGCGCGCTCCCGGGCACCGAGGCGACGACGATCGTCATGCTCACGGCCGCCGGGGCCGAGCGCGAGCGCGCCGCCCGTGACGCGGGCGCCGACCTCTTCCTCACGAAGCCCTTCTCGCCGCTCGATCTCCTCCGCCTCGTGGACGAGATCGGCGGCAGCGCCTGAGCGACGCCCGCCGCCGCGTCAGACGATGCGGACGAGCGTGCCCGCGGGCAGGTGGCCGTAGAGCCAGCGCACGCGGTCGAGCGGCAGGCGGATGCAGCCGTGGCTCACGGCGTGGCCGAGGTCACCGCCGAAGCTGCGGTGCAGGGCGACGGTGCCCCAGACCTGGTCGGCGAACGGCGCCCGCGCGGAGATGTCGAGGGCCATGACGCAGCAGCCGTAGGTCTGGTACTCCCCGCCGCCGCGGACGGAGCTCAGGTGGATCTTGCGGGAGATCGTGAAGATGCCGGGGGGCGTCGGGGTCGAGCCCTTCCCGACCGCGGCCTGGATCCGCTGGATCCGCTTGCCGTCCTTGAACACGAGGACCTCGTGGGCCCTGCGACGGACGACGAGCGAGTAGGCCGTGTGGACCGGGTTCCCGTCCCGCGCGAGCACCCAGCGGCGATAGGTCGGCCCGTCGCCGCGCGTCACCCGGACGCGGACGAAGCTGCCCTTCGTCTCGAGCACGACGAGCGCGTCACCGGCGGCGACGTAGTTCCTGCCGTCGCGGCGGGCGAAGTCCGGCGCCTTGTACGTCACGGCACCGCGCGGGAACTCGAGGACCGGGTGGGCGACCGGGTCGGCGGGGCAGGTGTCGCAGGCGATCATCCGCGGCTCCCGTCGGCGGGGGTGGTGAGGGACACCAGACGATGGGCGGCGGGCAGCTGCGAAGCCTTGAGCGTGAAAGACCAGAAACCGGGCATGGGGCTGAAGTCCTCCTTGGGGTGGCAGAGGGGGAGTTCGGCGTGCAACACGAAAGCCCCCTGCGGACAGGGGGCATGGGAGACGACTTGCACGGCGGCAGGGGCGGAGGGAAGCGGAGCCACCCGTCGCCTCACCGCCCATTACTCCGGAAACGCGACGCCGTTACGCCGTCCGCCGGTCCCCGGCACCGCGCGGACCGCCGGCCGCAGGGCCCGGTGCGCCGCGGCCGCGGCGCACCGGAAGGCCCTGCCCGCGCGCCCCTAGAGGAGCGAGGCGCGAAGTCCGCCGTCGAGGTTGTACTCGCCGGCCGTGCAGAAGCCCGCGCGGTCGCTCGCGAGGAACGTCGCCAGCGCGGCGACCTCCTCCTCGGTGCCGTAGCGGCCCTGCTTCATCGCGATGAACGCGTCGAAGTCCGGGATGCCCATCGCCTCCAGGCCGAGGGCGTCCGCGAACGTCTTCTTGTGCGGCTTCACGAGCTCGGTGTCGATGAAGCCCGGGCAGATCGCGTTGGCCCGGACGCCGTGGTCACGCATCTCGATCGCGATCGTCCGGGTGAGGTTCACCGCGCCCGCCTTCGCCGCCGCGTACGAGGAGATGAGCGGGCTGCCCGCCTGCGCGGTCACCGAGGCGATCGTCACGAGCGCGCCCCCGCCGCTCGCCGCCATCGCGCCCGCCGCGTGGGTGAGCGTGAGGAAGACGCCGTCGAGGTTGACGGACGTGACCTTCCGCCAGTCCGCGAGCGACATGCCCACGGCGGGCTGGACCGTCGCGATGCCGGCGTTGGCGACCGCGATGTCGAGGCCGCCGTGCTGGGCGACGACCTCCCCGACGAGCGCGGCGACCTGCTCCTCGCTCGTGACGTCGGCGGTCATCGCCGAGGCGCTGCCGCCGATGCCCTCGGCCGCGGCCTGCACCGCGTCACCGTCGATGTCCGAGAGGACGACCGTCGCGCCCTCCGCGGCGTACCGCGTGGCGACCGCGAGGCCGATGCCCTGCGCCGCGCCCGTGATGAGCGCGATCTTCCCTTCCAGCTTGCCGGCCATCAGAGCAGCCCTCCCGAGATCCCACCGTCAAGGACATAGTGCGAGCCCGTCGTCCATGCGGCCTCGCTGGACCCGAGGAACGCCACGACCTCGGCGACCTCCTCGAGCGTGCCGTAGCGGCCCTGCTTGACGGCGACGACGTCACCGAACTCCATACCCGTCATCGCGGCGACGGCCGGCGCGAGGCGCTGGACCATCGGCGTGTCGATGAACGCCGGGCAGACGGCGTTGACGCGGACGCCCGCCTCGCGCAGCTCGATCGCGCAGACCTCGCTGAAGCGGATGACCGCCGCCTTCGAGGCGCAGTAGGCGCTGAGCAGCGGGCAGCCGCCGACGCCGGCGACCGAGGCGATGTTGACGATTGCGCTGTCGCTGCCGGCCGCCGCGGCGGCCGCGAGCGCCGCCGTCGCCGCGCGGCTCGCGCGGTAGACGCCGTTGACGTTGATGTCCATGAGCGTCATGAACTCGTCCTCTTCGGTGTCGACCATCGGCTTGCCGATCTCGACGCCCGCGTTGTTCACGAGGAGGTCCAGGCCGCCGAAGGCGTCGACGGTCGCGTCGATCGCGGCGCTGACCTCACTCATCGACCGCACGTCGCACCCGAGGCCGACGTGGCCGGAGCCGAGCTCCGCCGCGCGCGCCTTGGCGCCCTCCTCGTCCACGTCGCTGATGGCGACGCGGGCGCCGCCCGCGGCGAGGCGTTGGGCGATGGCCCAGCCGATGCCGCTCGCGGCACCGGTGACGTGGGCCCGCCGCCCTTCCAGTTCGAGATCACTCATGCCCCGACGCTACGGAGGCGGGGTCGCCGGCGTTAGTGGTTCACGAACAAGGGGCCGGACCGGGGCTGTGGCCCCGGGCCAGCCCCCGGTCCTCACGCGTGCGCGCCCCCGGCGGGGCGGCGCCGCGTCGCTACTCGGTGATCGTGACCGACTCGATGCCGGCCGGCTCCTTCGGCTTGTCGCGGCCGTCGGTCGGCAGCGCCTCGAGCGCATCGACCGCGTCCATGCCGTCGGTGACCTGGCCGAAGACGGTGTGCTTGCCGTCGAGCCACGGCGCGGCGTCCGTCGTGACGATGAAGAACTGCGAGCCGTTCGTGTTCGGGCCGGCGTTCGCCATCGCGAGCGCGCCGCGGACGACCTTGTGGCTGTTGAACTCGTCCTCGAACGTGTAGCCCGGGCCGCCGGTGCCGGTGCCGGTCGGGCAGCCGCCCTGGATCATGAAGTCCTTGATGATCCGGTGGAAGATGAGCCCGTCGTAGAACCCCTTGCCCGCGAGGTCCTTGAAGTTCTGCACGGTCTTCGGCGCGTCGGCGTCGAAGAGCTCGAAGGTGATCGGACCGGCGGTGGTGTTCATCACGGCCTGGGACATGTCAGGGCCTTTCGGGTCGGGGGCTGCGTTGCGTACGGCCCGAGGCTAGTGCAACGGACCCGGCCGCCTGCGCGCGGCCCCCCGCAGGACCGGGCCACCGGCGACGGTGCGCGCCGCCGGCTCCTGCCCCCAGCAGGAGCCCGGCGAGCGCGTCCCCTGGCCGCGTCCCCGCGGCCTCCGGCGTCCCCACGCCGGCCGACATCCGCAGCGGGATGTCGTAGTAGGACGAGCTTAGGGCGACAGTCGAGCTTCTGTCCACCAAGAAGGTATGAATTCTTGCAATCCATGCCAGGCGCCTGCAGTGGCGCCGTGACCCCGCAGGGTTCAACCCTTGAGCGTGACCTCGGTGACCTTCACCGTCGGGCCGGCCTTCGGCGGGGTGGTGAACCAGAGCAGGACGTACCGGAAGCGGCTCCCGGTCGCGCCCGGCCCGGGGAGGCGGAGCTTCTCGACGCCGTCGCCCTTCACGTTGCCGTACTTCGCCGTCTCGTCGACCTTCGACCGCGAGAGCACGTGCTCCCAGCGGGTGTCGAGGATGTCGGGCGGCAGCGCGCTGCCGACGGCCCCGTAGACCTCCACGCGGCCGCCCGGGGTCGTCGTGCCGAGGTCGATCTCCTTGACGTTCTTCGCGGAGTCGAGGTCGATGAGCAGGCCGACCTGCATGTCGAAGCCGTCGGCCGGCGTCGTGATCGACCAGGCGGTCTTCGGATCGCCGTCGTAGGCATCGGCCGGGTCCGTCGAGGACGTGCTGCGCTTCGACGGCTCGTACTTGCTCATCGCGTCGGCGCCGAGGTCGATCGTCGTCAGGGCGACGGACGCGGGCGTCGTCGAGGTGGAGGTGGAGGTCGACGGCGTCGAGGTCGTGGAGCCCGAGGTCGAGGGGGTGACGGGGGTCACCGGCGCGGGCGTGATCGGCACGACCGGCGCGCGCGGGACGACCGGTACGACGGGCTGGACGGTCGCGCCGGGCTTCGTGGCGGGCGGCGTGACCGGCGGCGTCGTCGCGGGCGTGCTCGTGACGGGGGGCGTCGTCGGCGCGGCGTCGGGAACCTGGGCGACCTGCCCCGGGACGGGGACCGCGCTGGCGGGCGCGGCCTTGCCGGCGTCGTGGTTCGCGTCCCCCGACAGGGCGGCGTAGGCGGCGGCGACGGCACCGACGATGAGGATGAGCGTGATCGCCGCGACGGTGTTCACGCTCTGCCAGCCCGGGCGCGTGCCGAGGCGCCCGGCGGCGGCGGTGCCGCAGTTCAGGCACCAGTCCTGGTCGGGCAGCATCGGGGCCTGGCAGACGGCGCAGGCACGCGGCGGCGCGACGACGGCGTCGTCGGGGGCCGGTCCGGTCCCTGCCTGCTGTGGGTCGACGGTGGTCTGCACTCCCGCTCCAGGGTCGCATATCGCGCGCCGGCACCTCAAGGACCCACCCGCGGGGCCGGCGCCGGAGGTCGGGCCGCTGACGCGGCCCGCGCGGTCAGCTCCCGGCGAGGGCGAGGTGGAGCTTCACGCCGTTCGCGTCGACACCGTCGACCTCCTCGACGACGCGCGCGGCGTCGCCGGCGGGGACGCTGAGGAGCGTGAACTGGCTGAGGACCTTCACGTCGCGGACGGCCTCACCCTCGAGCCCGCTCGCCTTCGTCACCGCGGCGATGACGTCGGCGACCTCGACCCCCTGCGCGCTGCCGACCCCGGCGATGAGCCGCTGGTAGGGCTCGTCGGCGCTGCGGGTGATCTGCGGCTTCGTGTGCCGCTTGGGCTCCTCGACGACCTTGGCGGCCTTCGTCGTCGCGCCCGGCGCCCACTCGGTGAGCTCGGTGGAGATGTGCTCCTCGATCGCCTGCAGCTCGCGCTGCTGCTTGGGCTCGACGAACGTCACGGCGCGGCCCTGACGACCGACGCGGCCGGTGCGGCCGATGCGGTGGACGTAGACGTCGGGGCTGATCGGCACGTCGAAGTTCACGACGTGCGTGACCGTCGAGATGTCGAGGCCGCGGGCGGCGACGTCGGTCGCGACGAGGATCGGGACGCGGCCGCCCTTGAAGCTCAGCATCACGCCGTCGCGGGTGCCCTGCGAGAGGTCGCCGTGGAGGACCTTCACGTTCAGGCCCTTGTCCTTCAGCGTGCGGCCGAGCTGGTCGCAGCGGATCTTCGTCCGGACGAAGACGATCGCCTGGTCGGGGCGCTCGGCCTTGAGGACGTCGACGAGCGCCTGCGGCTTGTCGGCCGTCTTCACCTCGAGGCGGAACTGCTCGACGGTGTCGACCGTGAGCGTCGCCGACTTGACCTTCACGAGCACGGGGTCGTAGAGGTAGTTGTCCGCGAGCTTCGCGATCGGCGGCGGCATCGTCGCGCTGAACAGCGCGGTCTGCCGGGAGTTCGGCGTGAGCGAGAGGATCTTCTCGACGTCCTCGAGGAAGCCGAGGTCGAGCATCTCGTCGGCCTCGTCGAGGACGACGAAGCGGCAGTCGTGGAGGACGAGCGAGTGCCGGGAGATGAGGTCCTTCACGCGGCCGACGGTCCCGACGACGATGTGGCCGCCCGCCTTGAGCTGCGCCTGCTGCGTGCGGATCGGCGCGCCGCCGAAGACCGCGACGACGTCGATGCCCTTCGTCGTGGCGTACGAGCGGATCGCCTGCGTCACCTGGATGCAGAGCTCGCGCGTGGGCGTGAGGACGAGCGCCTGCACCTCCTGGATGCTCGGATCGACGTACTCGACGATCGGGAGCCCGAAGGCGGCGGTCTTGCCGGACCCCGTCTGGGCCTGGCCGATGATGTCCTTCCCCTGCAGCATGTGGGGGATGGACTGCTCCTGGATGGGGCTGGGCTGCTCGTAGCCGACGGACTGCAGCGCTGCGAGCGTGGTCTCGGACAACCCGAGATCAGCGAATGATGTCATTCAGACACAGGATAGGGGTCCGGCGCGCCACCGCCCACCCGCCTCCTGCACGCATCCCCCTGCGCGCGCCGATAGCCTCACGCGCCTTATGAGCCTCACGGTTGTCGGATCCATCGCCTACGACGGCGTCAAGACCCCCGCGGGCGAGCGCGAGCGCATGCTCGGCGGCGCCGCCACGCACTTCGCGCTGGCCGCCTCGTTCTTCGATGAGGTGCGGGTCGTCGGGCCGGTCGGCGACGACTTCGACGAGGCCTCGTGGGCCACCCTCCGCACCCGCGGCGTCAACACCGACGACGTCGAGCACGTCGCCGGCGGCAAGACGTTCTTCTGGAAGGGCGTCTATTCGAGCAACCTCAACTCGCGCGAGACGCTCGAGACCGACCTCAACGTCTTCGAGCACTTCGACCCGAAGCTCTCGGCCGGTGCCCAGGCCTGCGACGTCCTCTTCCTCGCGAACATCCAGCCCGACCTGCAGTACGGCGTGCTGCAGCAGTGCCGGAGCGCGCGCTTCACCGCCCTGGACTCGATGGACCTGTGGATCAACATCGCCCGCGAGTCGCTCGAGCGGACGATCAAGGCGGTCGACTGCCTCATCCTCAACGACGAGGAGCTCGAGATGCTCACGGGCGCGCCGACGACGCTCGCCGCCGCGAACGAGATCCTGGGCTGGGGCCTGAAGGCCGTCGTCGCCAAGCAGGGCAAGTACGGCGCGCAGCTCTACACCGCCGACGGCACGTTCGCCCTCCCGGCCTATCCCCTCGCCGCGGTCGCCGACCCGACCGGCGCGGGCGACACGTTCGCTGGCGGCTTCGTCGGCTCGATCGCCGCCGCGGGCGGCGAGGTCACCCACGACGTCCTCGTGCGCGCGATGGCGTACGGCACCGCGCTCGCGTCCTTCAACGTCGAGGAGTTCGGGACCGAGCGCGTCGAGCGCCTCACCGGCCCCGAGATCGACGAGCGCATCGCCGACCTCGAGCGCATGACCGCGCTGAGCGGCGACGCGGTCGCGCTGCGGGGGTAGCGCGCAGCCCTCCGGCTCGGCGTGCGGCCTTGTGGGGGGATATCCCCCACGACACCGCACGCCGGCGATGGCGGGCGCCCTGGGCGCGGCGCGTGGCTCCCGCCAGGCCCCGAGCCAGCGGCTCCCGCTAGGCGCCGAGCCAGCGGCGCACGCTCGCGCCGAGCATCTCGTCGACCTGCTCCTGCGTGACGCCCCCGTTGAGCAGCCGCGGGATCACGCGCTCGAAGATGTGCGTGAAGCTCCAGTCCGGCGCGAGCTGCTTCACGACGTCGGCGGGGAACCAGTCGATCGTCGCGCAGTGGTCCTGGCCGAGGCACATGCGGCCCGCGTGACCGCGCGCGCAGAGCTCGATGAGCGCCGCCACGCGGCGGTCCTCCGGGAAGAAGAGGTCGAGGCCGAAGCGATCCATCCCGATCGTCGCGCCGCCCGCGAGCAGCGCCTCGATGTAGTCCAGGTCGTCGGTGTCGCCCGTGTGGGCGATCATGACCTTCGCCGGGTCGACGCCCTCCTCGACGAAGATCTCGAGCGACCGCAGGCCGGTCCTCGTCGCGGGGTGCGAGTGGGCCATGATCGGCGCGCCGGTGCGCAGCGAGGCCTGGGCGACGGCGCGGTGGACCTTCTCGACGTCGTCGGTGAACCCGGGCTCGTCGGCGGCGCACTTCAGGAAGCCGGCACGCACGTCCGTCCCCTGGATGCCGACCTCGAGGTCGTGGACGAAGCAGTCGACCATCGCCGAGACCTCGCGGGTCTGGAAGTAGTGCGGGAGGAACGTGTAGTGCTGTCCGTAGATCCCGGTCGCCATGACGAGCGGCAGGCCGGTCGCCTCGGTCACCGCGATGTTCAGCCGCACGTCCCGCGCGAGGTCGAGGACGGCCGGGTCGCAGATGAGCTCCACGCCCTGGGCCTGTGCGGCGCGCACCTGCGCGACGGCGGCGTCGAGCTCGGCGCGGGCGTCGACGAGGTGCGGCCACTGGAAGCGGATGCCCTCGTGCGCGGTGAGCAGGTGCTCGTGGACGAGGATGCGGCCGAAGTCGTCAAGCTCACGCGGACCGGCCGTCGTCGGGATGGCGCTCATGGGCCGACCCTCGCGGCTGGGGGCGGGCGGCGTCAAGCGGCGGGTGCGACGCGGGTGCTCCGGGCCCAGGCGCGTCCGAAACCCGTGTGCGACTCCTGACGCGCCATCTGTGTGACCCAGACCGCCGGAGCCCGCGAACAAGCGGACCAGACGGCAGCCCGGGATCGGCCTGGGTTCCACGAACTGGAGGGTCACCCCCTTGATCACCGAAGTCTTCCGCGATGTCGACAGCACCGATGGCACCAACCGCGCGCAGTTCCTGCGTCGCGCCGGCGTCTCCGGCATCGCCCTCGCCTCCGGCGGCACCATCCTCGCCACGATCACGAGCTCCGCGAACGCGGCCGTGACCGACCTCGACGGCCAGATCGCGACCGCCGCTGCGGCTGCCGAGCTGCTCGCCGTCAACACGTACACCGTCGCCATCAACTCCAAGCTCTTCAAGGGCGGCGCGCTGACCTACCTGAAGACCGCTCGCAAGCAGGAGCAGGGCCACTACAACGCGCTCGCGCAGCTGCTGAAGGACAACGGCGCGACCCCGCCGAAGGCCTCCGACTACAAGTACAAGTACCCGAAGTTCAAGAGCGCGAAGGACGTCGTCAACTTCGCCGTCGCCCTCGAGACCGCGTTCGTCGGCGCGTACGTCCTCGCCGCCGGTGTCCTCTCGACCCCCGAGCTGCGCTCGACCGCTGCGGCGATCGGCGCCAACGAGGGCTCGCACCTCGGCTTCTTCACCGGCGCGTCCGGCAAGGTCGCCGTCGCCCCGACGGTCCCGAAGGCCGCGAAGTCCCTCGACGCCGTCATCAAGACGGTCGGGACGTACCAGAAGAAGAAGTAGTCATCTTCGGCGGGCGCCGAGATGCGCCCGCCGGACCGCAGCACCCGCGAAGGCCCCGGACATCCCCCGGGGCCTTCGTCGTTCCCGGGGGCGACCGGGCCGCCGCCGGCGTGATCCGGCGCCGCCGGGGACGATCCGGCGCCGCCGGCGTGATCCGGCGCCACCGGGGTGATCCGGTGGCGGCGCCGCGAGCGAAGACATCCGCATGACCACCACCACGAAGCGCGCGGCCGGCCTCGCCGTCCTCGCGGCCTCCGCCGCCGCCGTCGCGATCCCCAGCGCGGCGTCCGCCGTCAGCGCGCGGGCCGCGTCGACGAAGACCGTCCACATCGTCGACATCGCCTACAAGCCGAGGAAGCTCACGATCCGCCGGGGCACGACGGTTAAGTGGTCGTTCGACGACCAGATCGTCGCCCACACCGTCACCTCGACCGGCTCCAAGCGCTTCAAGAGCTCCCCGCAGAAGATGAACGGCACCTACAAGGTCACCTTCAGGAAGCCCGGCACCTACCGGTACCACTGCCTCGTCCACCCGAACGTCGCGGCCATGAAGGGCACCATCATCGTGAAGTAGGCACTGCCCGCGCCGCACACGGCGCCCGGAACGACGAAGGGCCCCGGGACGATCGTCCCGGGGCCCTTCGTCGTTCCAGCGGCTGCGGCCGGCGGCCGCAGCGCGTCCTACTTGACGATGACCTTCGTCGTCATGTTCGCGTGCAGCTGGCAGACGAACTTGAAGGTGCCCTTCTTCCTGAAGGTCACGACACGCGAGCCGGAGCTCTTCGCGCCGACACGCACGCCCGGCCCGACGAGGTTGTGGGTGCCGCCGGCCCAGACGAACTTGACGGCGTTGCCCTTCTTGACGGTGACGCTGCGGGGCGTGAACTGCACGCCCTTGAGCTTGATGGTGGCGGTGGTGGAGGCGTCCGCGGCGGCGATGTAGCCGGCGGGGGCGAGGAGCGCGGCGACGCCGATGGCGGCGACGGTGCGCTTCATGGTGGTGGTGGTGGGCATGCAGGTACCTTCGCGCACTCCGCCGCCGCAGATCACGGCGGACGGCGGCCTGGCGCCGCCGCGGGGGTCAGGCCTGCGGGGCGGCGAGCAGCGTCCGCACGGTGCGGGCGGCCTGCTCGGCCGTGAGGGTGCCGTCGCCCACGGGCGGCAGCATCGCCCAGACGAGGCCGCCGAGGGCGGCGCCGATCTGCTCGAGCGGCAGGTCGGTGCGGACGTCGCCCGCGGCCTGCGCCTCGACGAGGAGCCCGTTCAGGAGCGTGAAGAGCTCGCTGACGCTGGCCTCGCTCTCCGGGTTGCGCCACGTCGTGAAGCGGTACAGGCGGTAGCGGTCGCCGACGGCGATCATCGCGGCGGTCGCCCGCTCGAGCGCGTCGCCCGGCGAGTCCGACGGCGACGACAGGGTCTCGCGAACGCCCTCGATGGACGCGACGAAGGCGCGGCGGCGCAGCTCGTCGAGCAGGTCGTCACGGCTCGGGAAGTGGCGATGGACGGTCGCGCGATGGAGCCCGGCGGCGGCGGCGATCTGCTGCATCGACGCCCGCGGGCGCTCGGTGAGAAGCGGAATGGCCGCGTCGATGATGGCCTCGAGGTTGCGGCGCGCGTCGATGCGGCGGACGCGGTCGGCCCCGGTGTCGGGCGCATCCATGAGCGGCTGCTTCGCAGTCATGGATCAACGGTACTCCACGAAGGACCCAGAGAGGTATCCCCACTACTTGATGTTCCTGCTAGGCCACTCGGCCAGCCTGCTCGCGGGCAGGGCGAGGCAGGCCGATCAACGGGGTGCGGCGAGGGACGACCGCCTGACGAATCGCCAAGGAGGCCACCCCGTTGCACCCCCGACCCCGGACGCTTGCCGCTGCCCTGCTGGCGAGCCTCATCTTCGCCGTGCCCGCCGCCGAGGCCGCCGTGCCCCGTGTCGGCACCGACGGGCTCGCGTCCCGCCCGGCCGCCGCGCCCACGCACGCGCTGCGTGCCGTCTCCGGCCCCGACCCCCGGGACGGCGAAGCGTGGCACCTCGCGGGGGACGGGCCGATGGGTGTGCGCACGGCGTGGGACCACACGACCGGCGGCGACGTGACGGTCGCGATCATCGACACGGGCATCGACCAGACGCACCCCGACCTCGCGCCGAACCTCTGGACGAACCCGGGCGAGATCCCCGGCAACGGCATCGACGACGACCACGACGGCTACGTCGACGACGTCCACGGCGTCGACCTCGTGAACCACGACGGCAACCCGCAGGACGACAACGGGCACGGCACCCACGTCGCCGGCATCATCGGCGCGGCCGGCGGCAACGGCATCGGCGCCGCGGGCATCGCCTGGCACGTGAAGCTCATGGCCGTCAAGGCCCTCGACGCAAACGCCGCAGGCAACACCGGGACGGTCGCCGACGGCATCGAGTACGCGATCCACCACGGGGCCCGCATCATCAACCTCTCCCTCGCCGGCGCGGGCCGCAGCGCCGGGCTCGAGGCCGCGATCGTCGACGCGCAGCAGGCGGGCGTGCTCGTCGTCGTCGCCGCCGGGAACGACCACCAGGACCTCGGGCTCACGCCCTCCTACCCGGCCTCGTACCCGGAGCCGAACGTCCTCGGCGTCGCCGCGACCCGCGAGGACTCGCTCCTCAGCTCGATCAGCGACTTCGGCGCCGGCGTCGACATCGCCGCGCCGGGCGAGGACATCTTCTCGACCGCGCTCGGCGGCGGCTACGAGTACCGCACCGGCACGTCGATGGCGGCGCCGATGGTCGCGGGCTCGGCGGCGCTCCTCCTGGCCGCCAACCCGCAGGCGGACGCCAACGCGCTCGCCGGCACGCTGCTCGCGAACACCCGCCGCACCGGCCTGCCCGTCGCCACCGGCGCCCTCGACATCGGTGCCGCGCTCGGCGGTCCGGTCGCGGCCTCGGGGTCGCCGGCCGCCGTCCCGGCGCCGGCCCCGGTCGCCCGGCCCGCGGCGGCGAAGGCGAAGAAGAAGACGAAGGCCAGCGCGAAGGCGAGGTCGAGGAGGACGGCGCGCTCCGCCTCGTCGCGGGCGAGGCAGCGCCGCGCCGCGGCCACCCGGGCGAAGGCGGCCCGCGCACGTGCCGCACGCGTTCGTGCCGCTCACGCACGTGCCGCACGGGTCCGCGCGGCCCGGGCCAGGGCCCGCGCCGCCCGCGCCTAGCGGGTCCCCCGCGCGCGCGCCTGGCGGGTCCCCGGCGGCCGTGCGATCGCGGCCAAATAGGCGTGCAGGCTCCGGTCGACCGGAGTAGGGTCCTCGTGTGGACTGGACCTTCGTCTACCTCATGGTCTTCCTGAAGATCCCCATCCTGCTGCTCGGCTGGATCGTCTGGTGGGCCATCCACAACGTCGACGAGGAGGCGGTCACCGACCGCCAGGAGGGCGACGACGACGGCGGCATCGGCAAGCCGGCCCACCCTCGCGGACCGAAGCCGCGCCCCGCCCGTCGCGGCCCGCACCCCGGCACCCCGCCGGCGCCCGCCCCGGCCCGCTCGCGCAGCCCCCTGCGCTCGCCGAGCCGCAGCAAGCAGCCGTAGCCGTACACCGGCCGTCGCCCGGTCGCGGCCGGGAGCGACGGCCGCGTCGCCCGCCCGGCGGGGGCGGGCGGTCCGTGCCGCCGGGATTTCGTGGCAGACTCCCGCCCCATGCCGACCTCCGTCCTGTCCGACGGCACGATCCGCCGCCTCGTCGACGAGGGCCGGATCTCGATCGAGCCGTGGGACCCCTCGATGGTCCAGCCCGCGAGCGTCGACCTGAACCTCGGGCCGTCCTTCCGCGTCTTCCACAACTTCCGCGTCCCGGCGATCGACCTCGCGGATCCGCCGACGAACCTCACCGAGCACGTCGAGCTCGCCGACGGCGAGTCGTTCGTCATCCACCCGGGCGAGTTCGTCCTCGGGCGCACCGAGGAGTACGTCGAGATCCCGGACGACATCGTCGCGCGCATCGAGGGCAAGTCCTCCCTCGGCCGCCTCGGCCTCATCGTCCACGCGACGGCCGGCTTCGTCGACCCGGGCTTCAAGGGCACGCTGACGCTCGAGATCACGAACCTCACCCGCGTCCCGATCATCCTGTGGCCCGGCAAGCCGATCGCCCAGCTCTCGTTCATGACGCTCGACGCCCCGGCGGAGCGCCCCTACGGCCATCCGGACCTCGGAAGCCACTACCACGGCCAGGTCGAGGCCACCGAGTCCCGGTACGAGGGCGGCCCGGCTCGCTGAACCCGGCCTACCCGCGCGGGCTTGCCCTCCGCCCGCCGCGGGCACTAGGGTCGTCGCCATGCTGCACGCGTTCCTCACCATCGCCGCCGAGCACGTCGAGCCCGACAAGACGGCGTTCTACATCGGCGGCGGCGCGCTCACGGCGTGGGCGGTCATCCTCGGCGCGATCGGCATGACCGCGCCGGACTTCCCGAAGTCCGAGGGCGCCGCCCGCGGCGTCATGGCGATCAGCGTCCTGCTGACGATCGCCGCGATGGTCACGGTCCTCGCGACCGCGAAGTAGCCCCCCGGCGCCGCGCCAGCCCGCCGCCTGCTTTCCTTTCCCGTCGTGACGGACGACGACGGGCACGCGATCGCCTACCACGCGCTCAAGCGGGGCACCCCCGTGCGCAGCGCCGACGGCGTCGTCGTCGGCAAGGTGCGCCGCGTGTCGATCGCCGTTCGCGAGAACATCTTCGACGGCATCGACGTGGACACCCCGGACGGCACCCGCTTCGTCGACGCCCCCGAGGTCCACCGCATCTACGAGCGCGCCGTCGAGCTGACGATCGACGCCGCGGCCGTCGCCGACCTGCCCCGCTCGCAGAACCCCGTCGCCGAACGCGTGAAGATGTCGAGGACCGCCCGCCGCGCCCAGCGCTTCGGCCGGGACCTGAAGGACCGCTGGGACCGCCGCTAGATGACCTCCCGAGAGACCACGATGACCCAGCCCACGCTGTCCACCACCGACCTCGACGCCCGCGCGCGCGAGCTGAGCTGGTACCACTCGCTCGAGCTCGCCCCCGGCGTCGTGACCCCCGGCTTCTTCGACACGCGGCCGACCGTCGCGAAGGTCCCCCTGCCCGCGGACCTCACCGGCAAGCGCTGCCTCGACGTCGGGACGTGGGACGGCTTCTGGGCCTTCGAGATGGAGCGCCGGGGCGCCGCGTCGGTCACCGCGATCGACATCGAGGACCCGACCCGCTGGGACTGGCCGCCGCAGTCGACGTTCGGGCCCGCCGGCCAGGCGCGCCTCGGCTACCTGCGCGAGTTCAAGTCCGGCGCCGCCTCGTTCGCGTTCGCGAAGGAGACGCTCGGCTCGTCCGTCAAGCGCCTCGACTGCTCCGTCTACGACCTCGACCCCGCCGTCCACGGGACGTTCGACTTCGTCTTCCTCGGGTCGCTCCTGCTGCACCTCCGCGACCCGGTCCTCGCGCTCGACCGCGTCCGCGGCGTCTGCGGCGGCGAGGCCGTCTTCGCCGAGTCGATCGAGCTCATCCCGTCGCTCACGCACCCGCGCACGGCGGTCGCCCGGCTCGAGGGGCTCGACGAGTCCTGGTGGTGGCAGCCGAACGCGGCGGGCTTCCGCCGCATGGTCCGCTCGGCCGGGTTCGAGATCATCGACCGCACCGGCATCTACTTCCTCCCGCTCGGCGAGGCGCACCCGAAGCCGCCACTCCACACCGCGTGGCGGTCGCTGGGCAGCGCCCGCGGACGCGAGCGCATCGTCACCCGCGTGAAGGGGATCCCCCACACCGCGGTGCGCGCCCGGCCGCTCGGCTGAACGCCGGCGTCTGCGCGCCCACCCGCCACCCTGCGCACACAAGCGCGGCACGCCCGCCCGAGAACGCTAGGGTTGCCGCGAACGACACACCCCAGTCTGCACAGGAGACAGAAGAGCATGGGCGACACCCTGACCGTGACCGACAACCGGACCGGAGAGACCTACGAGGTCCCGATCACTGATGGCACGGTCCGTGCGATGGACTTCCGGCAGATGAAGGTGTCCGAAGAGGACTTCGGGCTGATGACCTACGACCCGGCGTTCACGAACACCGCGGCGTGTCGCTCGGCCGTCACCTTCATCGACGGCGACGCGGGCATCCTCGAGTACCGCGGCTACCCCATCGAGCAACTCGCGGAGCATTCGACGTACGTCGAGGTCGCCTACCTCCTCGTCCACGGCAAGCTCCCGACCCAGGCCGAGCTCGACACGTGGACCGAGGCGATCACGATGCACACGTTCGTGCACGAGAACGTCAAGGACTTCATGGGCGGCTTCCGCCACGACGCGCACCCGATGGGCATGCTGCTCGGCGGCGTCGGGGCCCTCTCGACGTTCTACCCGGACGCGAACGAGATCCAGGACGAGGCCAACCGCGACATCCAGACCATCCGCCTGATCGCGAAGATGCCGACGCTCGCCGCGTTCGCCTTCCGCCACACCCGCGGGCAGCCGTACGTCTACCCCGACAACGACCTGACCTACCCCGAGAACTTCCTCGGGATGATCTACAAGATGACGGAGCTGAAGTACCAGGCCGACCCGCGCCTGGCCCGGGCCCTGGACATCCTCTTCATCCTCCACGCTGATCACGAGCAGAACTGCTCGACGAGCGCGGTACGCGCGGTCGGGTCCTCGCAGGTCGACCCGTACTCGGCGGTCGCCGCCGGCATCGCCGCCCTCTACGGCCCGCTCCACGGCGGCGCGAACGAGGCCGTGCTGCGGATGCTGCGCCGGATCGAGAAGGTCGAGAACATCCCCGCCTTCATCGAGGGCGTGAAGGACGGCAGTGAGCGCCTGATGGGCTTCGGGCACCGGGTCTACAAGAACTTCGACCCGCGCGCGACGATCATCAAGAAGGCCTGCGACGACGTCTTCGAGGTCACCGGGGTCAACCCGCTGCTCGCGATCGCGGTCGAGCTCGAGAAGATCGCGCTCGAGGACGAGTACTTCATCTCGCGCAAGCTCTACCCGAACGTCGACTTCTACTCGGGCCTCATCTACGAGGCACTCGGCCTGCCGGTCGAGATGTTCCCGGTGATGTTCGCCATCCCGCGCACGAGCGGCTGGATCTCCCAGTGGCTCGAGATGGTGCAGGACAAGGAGCAGAAGATCGCCCGCCCGCGGCAGATCTACACGGGCGAGCGCGAGCTCTCCTACGTGCCGATCGCCAAGCGGAGCTAGCCGCAGGGCCACCCGCACGACCTCGCCGCGATCGGCCCGTCCTCGTCGACGGGCCGATCCGCCGGGGGCGGTGCTCAGGCCGGGGTGGCCGCACGCCGCCGGCGGCGCACGAGCCACACGGCGGCGGCGGCGAGGAGCGCGGCCGCGGTGACGTCGCGGACGCCGGCGCCGACGCGACTCCACGAGTCCCCGGCGAGCGCGCCGGCGCCGACGAAGGCGATCGCCCACAGCGCACAGCCGGCGGTCGTCAGGAGCGTGAAGCGGACGAGCGGCATCCGCACCCGCCCCGCGGGGAGCGAGACGAACGAGCGCGCGAGCGGCATGAGGCGCGCAAGGAAGACGGCGCGCGAGGCGCCGTGGCGGGCGAGCAGCGCGTCGCAGCGCTCGAGCGCACGCGCGGCGTGCGAGCCGGACGGCGGCGGGCGATCCGCCGTGCGGGCGCCGACCGCGTAGAGGACCCACGAGCCGACGACGTTGCCGGCGGTCCCGGCGGCCATCGCGGTCACGAGGTCCATCTGGCCGCGGCCGGCGGTGACGCCGGCGAGCAGGAGGACGACCTCGCTCGGCACGACGATGCCCGCGCTCTCGGGGACCATGAGGACGAAGACGCCGAGGGCGCCCCAGCCGGCGATGATCGAGGTGACGAGGTGGTCGATGCCCATGGACCCTGGATCGGTCTGCCCCCGGCGGCGCGCCCTGACACCGCCGCGGACCCGACCCGGCGCGGCGGCGCGCGTTAGCCTGCCGCGTCGTGGCGTCCCGCCGGAAGGTCCGCAGCACGATCCGCATCGGCCCGAAGGTCGAGCACGCCGAGCACGCCGACGTGCTCAGCGCGCTGCTCGCGCTGCGCGAGCGCCTCTCCGACCTCGGCGCCACGCGTGAGGACACCGCGTTCTTCGGCCGGGAGATCAGCGCGGCGGCGCAGGTCGCGGCCCGGGGCGAGCTGCGTGGCCCGGGCGGGCTCGCCGCCGGCGTCGACGTGCGCGGCGACGGCTCGGCCGAGGCGTGGACCGGCCGCTGGCGTCGCAGCGTCGTCGAGCGGCAGCGGGGCGAGGACGCGTACTCGGCCCTCGCCCGCGTCCTCGAGGCCCCCTGACGGCGCCGAAACCCGTCCGCTGTCCCCCAGTTGGGCGGTTATCGGGTCTCGGCGGTCAGGCGGGGGCGAGGGCGGGGGCGGGAGCTGCAGCCCCGCGCCGTTGCGCGTGAGCCAGCGCTGCGGCTCGCGGTACCCGGGGCAATGGTGCGCGACGAGGCCCCAGAAGCGGGCCGAGTGGTCGAGGTGGACGAGGTGGCAGGCCTCGTGCCAGACGACGTAGTCCAGGACAGCGGGCGGGGCGAGCAGCAGCCGCCAGTTGAAGCTCAGCGCCCCCGACGACGAGCACGAGCCCCAGCGGGTGCGCTGGTTGCGGATGCTCAGGCCGGTGTACGGACGGCCGAGCGCGGCGGTGGCGGCGTCCAGGCGCGGCGTGATCTCGAGGCGCGCCTGGCGCCGGAACCACGTCTCGAGCGCCGGCCGCGGATCGCCCGGCGGGACCCGGAGGACGGCGGCCTCGCGCCGGACCCGCGTGCGGCCGGGCTCCGGCGCGAGCGCGAGCAGGACGCCGAGGTACGGGACGGTCCCGGCCGGCGGCGCGGTGCGCGCCGCGAGCGCGCGCGCCTCGGCGACCCGGCGCTCGACCCACGGGCGCAGCTCCGCCATCGCGGCGGCGGCGTCCTGCTCGCGGGCGCGGGCGGGGAGGACGACCTCGACGCTCGCGTCCGGATGGACGAGCACGCGGACCCGCCGCGCCCGGGGGGAGCGGCGCACGCGGTAGGCGATGAGGGGTGCGGCGGGCACGGGACGAGGCTAGTACGCGCCGCGGCGGCGATCCTCCGGAGGGCGGAGCGGCGACGACCGGCCTCCCGGGTAGGATCGCGCATCGTGCCGCGCTCGCTCGTCCCGCTGCCGCCTCAGGTGGACGGCCCGTTCCAGGTCTTCCTCAACGGCGTGCTGCAGACCCCGGGCACGGACTACGAGGTCGACGGCCGGACGCTCGTCTTCCCCCAGGTCCTGCGGAAGGACCGGATCTCCGGCTGGCGCTGGTTCCTCGGCGCCTGGGGCGTCGGGACCTACCGTCAGAACGACTCGATCGACATCCGCTACGAGGTCGCCGGCCGTCCGACCCTCGCCGAGGGCCTGACGATCAGCGCCGTCGAGGAGTAGGCGGGGCCGCGCGCCCCGGAGCCCGGGTCGCAGCCTGGCCCCGGCCAGCCCTAGCTCTGACGGCGGCGCGCCACGGCGCGTGCAGCCGCAGCGCGCTCAGGATCGCCCGCGTCGCCGGCGAGCGGTTGAGCGTGATGAAGTGGATGCCGGGGGCGCCGCCGGCGAGGAGCTCGGCGCACTGCAGCGTCGCGTAGCTCACGCCGAACTCCGCGACCGCCTCCGGATCGCCCCGGCGCGCCTCGAGCTCGCGCTCGAGCCCGGGCGGGAGCGAGGCCGCCGACAGCTGCGTCATCCGCTTGACGCCGTCGATGTTCGTGATCGGCATGACGCCCGGGATGATCGGCACGTCGACCCCGGCCGCCCGCGCGCGGTCCACGAAGTCGAAGTAGTGCGCGTTGTCGAAGAAGATCTGGGTGATGAGGAACTTCATGCCCGCGTCGACCTTCGCCTTCAGGAAGCGGATGTCGTCCTCGGGCGAGGTCGCGTGGATGTGCGTCTCGGGGAAGGCCGCGCCGCCGATGACGAACTCGGGGTACTCGGCGCGCAGCAGCTCGACGAGCTCGCGCGAGTACTCGAGGCCGCCGTCGGTCTTCGTCCACCGCTCCTGGCCGGCCGGCGGGTCCCCGCGCAGGGCGAGGACGTTCTCGATGCCCGCGTCGCGCATCTGGTCGAGCGTCGCCCGCAGCTCGTCGGTCGTCGCGTTGACGCAGGTGAAGTGCGCCATCGCCTCGATGCCGAAGTCGCGCTTGAGGCCCTTGACGATGTCGATCGTCCGCTCGCGGGTGGTGCCGCCGGCCCCGTAGGTCACGGAGACGTAGTCGGGCGCGAGCGGCTCGAGCTCGCGCAGGGCGCGCTGCAGGTTCTCCTCGCCCTCCGGCGTCTTGGGCGGGAAGAACTCGAAGGAGAAGAGCGGATCGTCGCTCCGGGCCAGGATCTCGTCGATGCGCATCGCCGGCAAACCCTAACACGATCGTGTCAAGGTTCGGCGGGCCGACGGCGCGTCAGGCCGCCGTCCAGCGGGTGACGTCCTCGTCGTCCACCGCCCGGGTGGCGCGGCCGAGCGCCTCGAGGTGCTCGAGGTAGCAGCGCGTCTCGGCCATCCACCAGCTCGCGTTCGAGAGGTTGATCGCCTCGTCGTGCACCCGCGCGACCATCTCGAAGGCCGTCAGCGGCCCGTCCTGCAGCTGGCGGTGGTGGCGCTCGACCTGCTCGGCGACGAGCCTGCGGTTCGCGTCGATGTGGGCCTCCACGTCGGTGAAGGTGCGGCCGTGCCCGGAGAGGCAGAGGCGGACGTCGAGCGCCTCGACCTTGTCGAGCGAGGCGAGGAACTCGCCGACGGGGTCGGGCGACCAGCCGTGCTCGAAGTAGATGCTCACGCGGCCGAGGAGGTGGTCGCCGCTGATGAGCAGCCGTCGCTCGGGCTGGTGCAGGCAGACGTGCGACGGCGCGTGGCCCGGCGTCTCCACGACGTCGAGCACCCCGAGGTCGGTCTCGATGCGCACGCCGTCGACGAGCTCGCGGTCGGGCAGCACGATCCCGGCCACGCCCGTCTCGCGGTCCTTCGCCGCCTCCTCGTAGGCGGCGAGCGGCTCGGCCGGCACCCCGGACTGGCGCGCGATCTCGATGCGCCGCGACAGCGCGGCCTCCTGGTCTGACCCGAACTGGGTCTGGTGCTGGTGGTGCGGGCTCATCCACAGCTCGCAGCCCGCCCGCTCGACGATCGTCGCCGCCTGGCCGTAGTGGTCGGAGTGCGCGTGGGTGACGACGAGCAGCCGCACGTGCTCGAGGCGGAGGTTGACCTGCTTCAGCGCCCGCTCGAGCTGGGCCATGGAGCCCGGGCCGTGCATGCCGGTGTCGAAGAGGACGATCCCGTCGCCGCGCGCGACGGCCCACGCGTTGCAGTGGGGGACGCCGGGCCAGGGCAGCGGGAGGCGGAGGCGCCAGACGCCGGGGAGCACGCGCTCACCCCGGCCGACCTCGCGCTTGTGGGCGGGGGCAGTCATCGGCCTCGGAGTCTATGAGCGCGGGGACCTCGCGCGGGGGCGCGGCGCCTGCGGCGGGCGGCGCGGCGGCGCCGGGATACGATGGGCGCCATGGCCGCCACCCCCGCCGCTGTCGCCAAGGCGTACTTCGCCGCCGTCACCGCCCGTGACGTCGACGCGATGGTCGCCTGCTGGGCCCCAGGAGGCCGCGAGCACATCCGCGGCCAGGTCGACACGACCGCCCCCGAGGGGGTCCGCGCGTACTTCACCGAGCTGTTCGCGGCGATCCCGGACTTCACGTTCGCCGTCCTCTCGACGACGTCGGGCAAGGACCGGGCCGTCGTCCGCTGGCGCGCGACCGGCACGTTCACGGGCGCCGACCTCGCCGGCCTCGTGGCGACCGGGGCGTCGGTCGACATCGAGGGCATCGACGAGCTCACCGTCCGCGACGGCCTCATCGTCGAGAACAACGCCTTCAGCGACGGCATGACCTTCGCCCGCCAGCTCGGGGTCCTTCCGCCCGCCGGGTCCAAGGCCGACACCCGCATGCTCGCCGCCTTCAACGCGAAGACGAAGATGGGCCGGCGGGTCGCCGCCGCGCAGACCGCCGCCCCCGAGCAGGTCGCCGACGGCGTGTGGATCGTCCGCGGCGGCTTCCCGATGAAGACGATGAACGTGTACCTCGTGCGGGACGGGGACGGCGTGCTTGCCTTCGACGCCGGGATCAAGGCGATGACGCACGGGATCGCCGAGGCGGCCCGCGCGCTCGGCGGCCTCACGCGCGTCGTCCTCGGCCACGGCCACCAGGACCACCGCGGCGCCGCACCCGGGCTCGGCGCCCCCGTCCACTGCCACCCGGCCGACGTGGCGATCACCGAGGGGGACGGCGGGTTCGCGGGCTTCCACCTCGACCGGCTCCACGCGCTCGGCCGGGCGGTCTACCCGGCGCTGCTGCACCACTGGGACGGCGGCCCCACCCCGGTCACCGGCACCGTGCAGGAGGGCGACGACGTCGCGGGCTTCCGCGTCGTCCACCTGCCCGGCCATGCGGACGGCCTCATCGCGCTGTACCGCGAGTCCGACGGCGTCGCGCTGACGAGCGACTGCTTCTACACGATCGACCCGACCACGGGACGTCGAACCCACCCACCCACGGCCCGCGTCCCCCACGCCGCCTTCAACCTCGACACCGAGCAGGCGCGCCAGTCGATCCTCAAGCTCGCGGACATCGGCCCGTCGGTCGCCTGGCCGGGCCACGCCGAGCCGGTCACCGGCGACGTCGCCGGCCAGCTCCGGCGCGCCGCGCAGGCGGTCTAGCCGGTGGGCAAGCGCGCCCGGCGCCGCGGGAAGGCGGGCGGCTCCCCGGCCGCGCCGGGCGGGCCGTCCTCGTTCGCCGACCTCGGCCTGGACCTCGACCTCGACCTCGACGTCGGGGCGACCGACGCGGGCGTCCCCGGCCCGACGGTGGACGCCGAGCTCACCGGCGACCTCGGCGTCCTGACGCTGAAGACCGCGATGAGCCCCGGCACGCGCACCGAGTACGCCGCCGTGCGCCGGGGCGAGCGCTCCTCCCCGTCCGCCGCCCGTGAGGACGCCTGGCACCGGGCGGTCGAGTTCCTCTACGAGCGGCTCGTCGTCGGCTGGGCCGTCGCGGGCGTCCCGACGACCGGCCAGAAGGCGCTGCTGCAGCGGCTCCGGGTCGCCACCCCCGCCGAGCGATCCGCGATCCGCGACGCCCTCCGCGCGCACCTCGCCGTCCACCTGCCCGACGTCGAGGCGCCGTGAGCGCCGCCGTCGCGGTCCCCACCGCCGTCCCTGAACCCGCCCCGAGGAGCCCTGCCCCATGAGCACCGCGACCACCCGCGCCACGATCTCGGTCCCCGACCGGCTGCTGCTCGGCTCCGGGCCCTCGCCGGTCCCGCGGCGGATCCTCGAGGCGCTGGCCCAGCCGACCATCGGCCACCTCGACCCCGCGTTCGGCGCGCTCATGGACGACGTCGCCGCCGGCCTGCGCGCGACCTTCCGCACGAAGAACGCCGTCGCTATCCCCGTGAGCGGGACCGGCAGCGCGGGCATGGAGGCGATGGTCGCGAACCTCGTCCGCCCCGGCGACCGCGTCATCTGCGGGGTGCACGGCCTGTTCGGGGAGCGGATGGCCGACGAGCTCACGCGGCACGGCGCCGAGGTCGTCCGCGTCGAGGCCGAGTGGGGCCGCGCGATCCCGACCGAGCGACTGCTCGAGGCCGCCGCCGAGCCGTTCGCGGCGATGTTCGTCGTCCACGGCGAGACCTCGACCGGGGTCGCGCAGCCGCTCGACGGGCTCGCGGACGCCTGCCGCGACAAGGACGCGCTGCTGCTCGTCGACTGCGTCACCTCGCTCGCGGGCCACCCGCTCGACCTCGACGCCTCCGGGGTCGACGCCGCCTTCAGCGGGACGCAGAAGTGCCTCAACGCCCCGCCCGGCCTCGCGCCGCTGACGGTCGGCGAGCGTGCGCTCGGACGGGTGAAGGACGGCCGCGTGCCGTCGTGGTACTTCGACCTCTCGCTCGTCCTCGGCTACTGGCTCAAGGAGGACGGTGCGCCCCGGGCCTACCACCACACCGCGCCGATCAACCTCGTCTACGCGCTCGCCGAGGCGCTCGCGATCGTCGCCGAGGAGGGGCTGGAGGCCCGCTGGAACCGCCACGCCGTGGCTCACGACGCGCTCCGCGACGCGCTCGCGGTCCTCGGGCTCGAGCGCCTCGCGCCCGAGGGCGAGCAGCTCCACCCGCTGCTCGCGGTGCGGCTGCTCGACGGGGTCGAGGACGCGAAGGTCCGCGGCCCCCTGCTCACCGAGGACGGCATCGAGATCTCCGGCGGCCTCGGGCCGCTCGCCGGCCGCACCTGGCGCATCGGGGTCATGGGCGAGGGCGCCCGCCTCGAGCCGCAGGAACGCCTCGTCCGCGCCCTCGGCGCGCGGCTCGGCGGCGACGTCGACGGCGCGGTGGGCGCGCTGAAGGCCGGCTGGGCGGCGGCGTGACGACCGAGGCCGAGCTCCCCCACGACGTGCTGCCGCCGACGCCGGACCCGGCGGCGATGGCCGACCTCCTCGCCGGGTACTGCCTCGACGTCCAGCACGGCCAGTCCGTCCTCATCCGCTCGACGACGCTCGCCGCGCCGCTCCTGCTCGAGCTGCAGCGCGCCGTGCTGCAGCGCAGCGCGTGGCCGATCCTCCGCGTCGAGCTGCCCGGCCAGACGCGCGGCTACTACGAGCACGCCCAGGACTGGATGCTCGACGAGTTCCCCGACGTCACGCTCGCCGAGGCGAAGAAGTGCCACGCCCAGCTCGGCATCCAGGCGCCGGACGACGTCCACGCCCTCGCCGGGGTGGACCCGCGGCGCCTCGCCCGCGCCCAGATCGCCCGCCGCCCGCTGCGCGAGTGGACGATGAAGAAGCGCTGGTGCTCGACCCTGTGGCCGACGCCCGCGGGTGCCGCCCACGCCGGCATGTCGCTCGAGGAGTTCGAGCGCTTCGTGTCCGCCGCCCAGTTCCTCGACCGGCCGGCGGGTGCCCAGGCGGCGTGGGGCGAGCTCGGCCGCTTCCAGGCGGACCTCATCGAGCGGCTCAAGGGCGCCCGCGAGCTGCGGATCGAGGCGCCGGGGACGGACCTGCGGCTCGACGTCCGCAAGCGGACGTGGGTGAACTCGGACGGCAGGCGCAACATGCCCTCCGGCGAGGTCTTCACCGGCCCGCTCGAGACGAGCGCGAACGGCCGCATCCGCTACACGATCCCGTCCTCGCCGTCGGGGGTCGACGTGCAGGGCGTCGAGCTCGAGTTCAAGGATGGCGTCGTCGTCCACGCCCAGGCGGAGGTCGGCGACGACTACCTGCAGCAGGTCCTGCAGACCGACGAGGGCGCGCGCCGCGTCGGCGAGGTCGGCATCGGCACGAACTTCGGCATCACCCGCCCGATCGGCGCGATCCTCTTCGACGAGAAGATCGGCGGGACCGTCCACGTCGCCCTCGGCCGCTCCTACCCCGAGACGGGCGGCCGGAACGAGTCCGCGGTGCACTGGGACATGATCTGCGACCTGCGCGGCGGCGGCCGCCTGACCGCCGACGGCGTCGTGATCCAGGAGGACGGGCGCTTCGTCTGAGCGCCGGGCGCGCCGGCGTCAGCTCGCCGCGGGCGGCGGCGCGGTGACGATGCGCAGGTCGGTCCCGTTCGGGTTGATCGTCGCCCGCCAGAGGGCGCCGCCCTGGCTGCCGTGCAGCCGCCAGCGCTGGCGGCCGGTCGCGCGGAGGACCTCGAGGCGCAGCTCGTCGACGGTCACGGGCGGGTCGCCGCGGGCCGCGATCGCCCGGGCGATGACCGACAGGGCGTTCGGGTTCAGATAGGACGAGAGGAAGGACGGCGACCCGGGGCGGTGGCGCTGGACGGCGACCGTGCCGCTCGCGCCGACGATCGTCATGCCGGCGAGCCGCTCCGGGGTCGGGCGGGCCAGCAGCTGGCCGGCGATGTCGCGGAAGTGCGCGTCGTCGGGCATGAGGACGCCCCCGACCGCCTTGCGCCCGCCGGCGGTGGCGCCCTGGTCACCGGCGATCGTCACGGCGGCGGCGGTGACGACGGCGGCCCCGGCGACGAGCATCGCGATGACGAAGCCGCGCAGCAGCCAGCGCCGCCAGCCGGTCGTCATCTGCGGCGCCCCGGCGTGGGGGTCGTCCGCGATCTGACCCGTCCCTGGGATGTCCCCGACCGTGCTCACCGTAGGAACCTGAGAGTACGCCCTGGACGGGCGGGATGTCTCACGTCGGCGGTGTCCGCTCGCACCGGAACTGCGTCAACGCGCCGCAGGAACGCTCAAGCGACGCGCCGCGTCTGCCGATAGCCCTCCTGTCGTCCCCCCCGCCATGCCGTCCACCCCCCTCCTCCGTCTCCGCCGGCGCGTCCGCACGGCCCTGCTGCCCGTCGCGCTCGGCGCCGGCCTCGTCGCGCTCGCCGCACCCGCCGGCGCCTCGGCCGCGTTCCAGTGCGACGCGAGCGCGCTGCGGGGCTCGGTCCTCGGCGCGCCGGCCCTCGAGCCGGTCACCGCGAACCGCACCGGCACCGTCTGCACGAGCCAGAGCGCCGGCGGCGCCGCCGCGGGCGCGGCCCTCTCGGCCCTGCCGCTCAACGCGAGCGTCCTCGGCGCGAGCACGTACGTCACGCCGGCGGGGACCGCGAACGACAAGCAGGCCGTGCTCGCCCAGGGCGGCCTCGGCAGCCTCACCGTCAAGGCGCTGCCGACGCTCCCGATCGCGCTGCCGACCGCGACGATCCCGGCGAACCTGCAGTCGATCACGGTGCCCCTCGGCACCGTGACGAGCGCGCTCGGGATCAGCCCGCTCGTGCTCGCGCTCATCCCGGGTCTTCCGGCGAACCTCACCTTCGACCTCACCGCCGCGATCGACGGCATCCTGCCGAACGGGCAGCTGCCGAACGTCGACCTCTTCTCCGTCGGGGCGGCGACCGCCTACGCCGGCGCGAACTGCAGCGGCGGCCGGGCGCGGACCTTCGGCCTCGCCCAGACCGCGGACATCACCGTCCTCGGTCAGCAGTTGCCGACCGAGGCGATCGTCGACCAGACGCTCGACCTCGACACGGGCAAGGCGATCCTCAGCTCGCTCGACGTCACGGAGATCCCGCTGCCGACCGGCCTCCCCGCCGCTCTGACGAGCCTGCTCAGCCCGCTGCTCTCGACGATCCAGACCGTCGTCCTCAAGCCGCTCGTCGTGGCCCTCCCGGACGTCCCGCTGCCCGTCGCGGTCGCCGAGGTGAAGCTCACGCCGAGCAGCCAGAGCACCTCCGCGACCGGCCGCCTCGTCCAGCAGGGCCCGCACCTGCAGGTCTCCGTCGCCGGACAGCGGATCGTCGACGTCGTCCTCGGCGAGGCGACGGTCAGCGCGAGCGGCGTCGACTGCACGGTCCCCGCCGCCGCCGCGCCCGTCGAGCCCGCCGTCCCCGAGAGCGCGGCCGACCTCGCGCTCGCGTGCACGAGCCGGCGCCTCGTCCTCGTCGACGTCCTGCAGAAGGGCAGGCGCGTGAAGCTCCTCGGCGCCGCCGATCGCAAGCTCGCCGGGCGCACCGTCGCCCTCCGCCTCGCCGCGACCGGACGGACCGTCGCGACCGCGAAGGTCGCGACGGACGGCAGCTTCAGCGCGACCGCCCCGCTGCCGCCGGCGAGGATCCGCGGCACGAACCGGGCCCGCTACCAGGCCGCCATCGGCCGCGAGAAGTCGCTCGATCTCAAACTCGCCCGGCGCATGGTCGTCTCCGCGGTGAGCGCGCGCGGCGGCAGGGTGACGATCGCCGGCCGCGTCATCCTCCCGCTCGCCAGCCCGCGGGCGAACATCACGCTCACCCGCCGCCTGTCCTGCCGGCGCAGCGAGGTCGTCAAGCGCTTCCGGCCCGCCGCGGACGGCACCTTCAAGGTGACGGTCGACGCGCCGGACGACGCGACCGCGGCGGTCTATCGCATGAGCACCGTCGTGCGCCGGACGACGCGGAGCCACACGACGTCCCCCACGTACACGCTCCCGCGTGGCGTGAACCTCACGCGCTGACGGCAGAATCACAGGACGCGGCCGCGGCCTCGGTAGGTTGCAGGCCGTGACCACCCGCCGCACGAAGATCGTCGCCACCATCGGCCCGGCCTCCCGGGACCCCGAGACCCTCGTCCAGCTCATCCACGCCGGGATGGACGTCGCGCGGCTGAACTTCAGCCACGGCACGCACGAGGAGCACCAGGAGACCGCCGACCTCGTCCGCGAGGCGGCCAACCGCGCCGGGCGACCCGTCGCGATCCTGCAGGACCTCCCGGGCCCGAAGCTCCGCATCGGCGCCGTGCGGGACGGCACCGTCGTCCTCCCCGCCCGCAGCGAGCTCACGGTCGTCTGCGGCCCGGTCGAGGGCCGCATCGGCGACGAGTCCGTCCTCTACATGGACTGGGAGGGCCTCGCGCGGGCGATCGAGGTCGGCGAGTCGATGTACCTCGCGGACGGGCGCGTGCGCCTGCGCGCGACCGCCGTGCGCGCCGACGCCGGCGAGATCGACGCGGTCGTCGAGGTCGGCGGCGCGGTCGCGAGCCGTCAGGGCCTGAACATCCCCGGCCCCGCGGACGAGCTGCCGGCGGTCCCCGAGGAGGACCTCGCCCACCTGCGCGCGGGCATCGACATCGGCGTGGACATGGTCGCGCTGTCCTTCGTCCGCCGCCCGGAGGACGTCGCCTTCGTCCGCGAGCACACCCGCGCGCCGCTCATCGCGAAGATCGAGAAGCCGCAGGCGGTCGCGCGCGCCGAGGACATCCTCCGCGTCGCGGACTGCGTCATGGTCGCCCGCGGCGACCTCGGCATCGAGCTCCCGATCGAGGAGGTGCCGATGGTGCAGAAGCGCCTGCTCGCGCTCGCGGGCTCGATGGCCCGCCCGTCCATCACGGCGACGCAGATGCTCGACTCGATGATCTCCTCGCCGCGGCCGACGCGTGCGGAGGTCGCCGACGTCGCGAACGCGATCCTCGACGGCACCGACGCGATCATGCTCTCGCAGGAGACGGCCGTCGGCGCGTACCCGGTCCTCGCCGTCGAGATGATGGCCTCGGTCGCGCTCCACACCGAGCGCTACGCGCCCTACCGCGAGTGGAACGAGAGCCGCGTCGTGCGCGACAGCCGCGACCCCTCGTACACCGTCGCGCACGCGGCCTGCAAAGCGGCGCACGACCTCGAGCTCGACGCGCTCGTCATCCCGACGCTCTCGGGCCGGTCGGCGCGGCTCGTGTCCGCGCACCGGCCGAGCGTGCCGATCTTCGCGCTCTCGCCGGGGCGCGAGACCGTCCGCCGCTGCGGCCTGATGTGGGGCGTGCAGGCGGCGTCGATGGCGCGGTACGAGATCACGGAGGAGCTCATCGCGGGCGCCGCGGCGCGGGTCGTCGAGCTCGGGTGGTGCCGGCCGGGGATGCGCGTCGGCATCACCGCCGGCCTGCCGAGCGGGCGCCCCGGGTCGACGTCGCTCATGCAGGTCCAGGAGCTGCCGCAGCCGGGTGACACGTGGGCGCCCACCCGCGTCATCGCCGGCTAGGGCGTCCTCCGAGCGACCGGACGGCCGCCGTGATCTCCGGGTCGCGCGCGGCGACCGCCAGCCCGGCGAGGGCCATGACGACGAGGACCGCGAGCGCGACGATCGCCTGCCAGGAGCCGAGGTTCCCGAGGTTCCCGCCGAGGGCCGTGTAGGCGAAGGCCCGCGGGGCGGCGCCGATCGCGGTCGCGGCCGCGAAGACCGGCAGGCGGATCGGGGTGAGCCCGGCGCCGTAGTTCACCGCGTTGTACGGCAGGCCCGGGGCGAGCCGCGCGGTGAAGATCGCGAGGAAGCCCTTGCGGCCGACGAACTCCCGGAAGGCGCTGACGCGCGGGCCGGCGACCTCGACGACGGCGTCGTGCGCCCACCAGCGCGCCAGCGCGAAGGCGAGCGACGCGCCGAGCACCGCCGAGACGAGCGAGACCGGGAAGCCGAGCGCCGTCCCGAACACGAGCCCGGCCGCGCCCGAGAGGATCGGGCCCGGGAAGAACGCGACGGTGAGCAGCGACGAGGCCGCGATGAAGAGCAGCGGCCCGAGGACGCCGTGGCCCTCGGCGGCGTCCCGCACGCGGTGCACGGAGATCGCCCCGCTGAGCGCGAGGACGACGATGCACGCCGCGACGAACGCGGTGAGCGAGAGGATCCGCAGGCGCGGGCCCACCGGGGACGGCCTCCGGGACCGGGCGGGCCGCGCGCCGATCAGCGGCCGCGGCGTGCGTAGAACGCGGCCTCGGCCTCGCCGAGCTCGGTCACCGGCGCGTCGCCGAAGGTCCACTCGCGGGCGATCCGGTGCCAGTTCGCGCTCGCGCCGAGCTGGCCGAGGACGGCGAGCGTCATGTGCTCGAGGCGCCGGCCGAAGAGGTACTCGCGGGGGAAGTTCTCGTGCCGCATGCGGGCGAAGTGCTCGCCCATGGGCGTCGAGATGCCGAGGACGATCTCGCTGGCGATCTGCGGGGTCAGGCGGACCTCGGCGTCGTCGGTGTACCACCACGTCGAGTAGCGGGCGAACTCGAGCAGCCGCTCGGGGTCCATCCGCGTCGCGTCGTTGAGGAAGCCCTCCCGCGCCCACAGCGCGTGCAGCGCCTCGGCGTCGCCCTTGTCGACGAGGCGCTGGGTCTCGAGCTCGACCTCGGCGATCCGCGGGTCGATGACCTTGAAGAGCCCGAAGTCCAGGAAGCAGACGCGGCCGTCCTTCATGACGAGGAAGTTGCCCGGATGCGGGTCGCCGCTGAACTGGTGGTGGCGGTACATGCAGCCGAAGTAGAAGCGGAAGACGATCTCGCCGAGGCGGTCGCGCTCGGCGTCGGTCGCGTGCTCGTTGATCTCGTCGAAGCCCTCGCCCTCGACGAACTCGGAGACGATGACCCGCTCGCGGCAGAGGTCGGTCATGACCTCGGGGATGACGATGAACGGGTGGCCGCGGTAGATCCGCGCGAGCCGCCGCTGGTTGGACGCCTCGAGCTCGTAGTCGAGCTCCTCCCCGACGCGCTCGCGGATCTCGTCGGCGAGCTCGCCCGCGTCGATGCCCGGCACCATCCGCTTGATGAGCCGCATGATGATGCCGAGGTTCTGCATGTCCGCCCGGACCGCCGCGCTGATGCCCGGGTACTGGACCTTCACGGCGACCTCGCGGCCGTCCTCGCGCAGGCGGGCGCGGTAGACCTGCCCGATCGAGGCGGCGGCGATCGCCGTCTCGTCGAACTCGCTGAAGACGTCCTTGAGCTTCTCGCCGAGGTCGGACTCGATGACCTTCTTCATGTCCTTGAAGGCGACGTTCGGGGCGGCGTCGCGCAGGGCGGCGAGCTTGAGCTGGAACTCCTCGCGGTGCTCCTCGGGGACGAGGCCGACGTCGAGGAAGCTCAGCACCTGGCCGAGCTTCATCGCGGCGCCCTTCATCGTCCCGAGGGCGGTGACGATCTGCTCGGCCGACTCGAGCTGGCGCCGCGCCATCGCCGCGCGCGCCTCCTCCTCCGACCGCGTGAGGTTCGCCGCGCGGGTGCCGTACTGCCGCGCGGCCTGCTCGGCCGCGAGGCGCCCGACGACCGCGGTGCGCCGCAGTCGCGAGGTGGGCATGGGCTGGTCCTTCTTCGCCATCCGGGGAGTGTCGCAGGCGGAGGGTGCCGCCACGCCAAGACGCGCAGGGGACCGGCTCGAAGCGCGGTCCCCGCGCAGCAGCGTGGCTAGATGATTGATTCCGCGGTCTGGTCAGCTGGTGTAGTTGGCCAGGGCGCGGGTCGGGCGGCCGAGGTGGCTGTTGAGGTAGATGCCGGCGGTGAGGGCGAGCATGCGTTGCAGGACGCGGCCGCGGAGGTTGTGCAGGGTCCGGGCGCCATGGCGTTCGAGGCTGAGCAGGTCTTTGCAGGTCCAGAAGATCGACTCCACGCGTTGGCGGACCTTGGCCAGCCGTGGCGCGGTCTGGGGTTCGTCTTTGCGTGGGGGCCGTAGTAGCAGGGCTCCCATCTGCCCGATCGCGGCGGCGAAGTCGCGGCCGGAGTAGTTCTTGTCGCCGATGATCGTCTCGCCGCCACGGAGCGCGCCGGGGAGCATCGAGAGGGCGACGTCGCGTTCGGGCCGGTCGGCCCCGAGCAGCCGTAGCGCTCTGGGCGTGCCGTCCAGGCCGAAGACGCCGTGCAGGCGCATGCCGAAGAACCAGCGGGAGTGGCTGGGGCAGTAGCCGTAGGCGGCAGCGTCGGCGATCGCATCACCGAGGCGGCCCGCGCCGGCGCGCTTGACGGTCTCGCGCGAGCGCGCGGTTTCCACCGGGGTTGAGTCGATGACGACGACGTCATCCCAGTACCCCGGGCACTCGCGGGCGAGCACGGAGAGGACGTGTTCCAGCTCATCGACCAGCCGGGCGCGGCGTTTGTGCCAGCCCGACTGGCCGATCAACGACGGAAACAAGCCGGTGAGCTGCCGGCCGGCGGCGCGCAAGAACCGCCGGTCGGAGGTGATGCCCATCATCGACTGTGCGACGAGCAACGTGATGACCTCCGCGTCGCTGAGCCTGCGCCTGGCGTTCGCCGCCTTCTCAGGAAGGAGATCGTCGGCGATGCAGAACACTGTGATGAGCAGCAGGTCGAGGTCGGCGTCCAATCGAGGCCCCCAGGGTCGGCGATGGGTGTTGTGAGCACCGCCGACTTCGACCTGCCTGCTTATGTCCCCTCAAACCCACGCCCCCAACCCAGGCGTGGAATCACTCATCTAGCCGCGCACGACCTTCGACCCCGGGACGATGTCGTCGGAGCCGTCGGGCCAGCGGACCCAGGCCTTGTGGCCGCCGTCGTAGTCGTCCCCGAGGTGGACGAGCGTCGCCTGCTCGTCGAGGGCGGTGCACGTCTCGTCGCCCTCCGGGTCGACCCCTCGCCAGATCCGCACGAAGGAGTTCGTCTCCAGCTCGTCCGCGACGGTCGTCGGATCGGTGTGCCCCGGGCGGATGACCGTCTCGCCGGGGAGGGCGAGCAGGACGTCCATGATCGAGTGCTTGATGTCGGCGAACGTCGTGTGACCGGGCGCGCGCACGCCGCCGACCGAGTTCTTGAAGAGCGTGTCGCCGGTGAAGACGTTGCCGTCGACGAGCAGCGAGAGCATCCCGAGCGTATGCCCGGGGGTGTGGAGCGTCTTGACGGTGAGGCCGCCGACGGCGATCTCGTCGCCGGGCTCCATCGTCCCGGTGATGTGGCCGGAGAACTCGTCGGCGACGAGCGGGCGCTCCTGCGGATGGATGAGCACCTCGGCGTCCGGGAACGCCTCGAGGATCTGGGCGAGCTCGCTGACATGGTCCCAGTGGTGATGCGTCAGGAGGACGTGCGTGACGTCGACGTCCTGCTCCTTCGCGGCCTTCAGCAGCGGCGCGACCGGCCCGCCGGCGTCGACGAAGAAGCCGCTGCCGCCCGCCTCCCCCACGAGGTACGTGTTGGAGAGGAAGTCGTCGTTCATGGAGCGTTCGATGATCACGCGCCCGATGCTACCCAGACCACACGGGGTCACTCGCGCCGCGCTACGTTCCGTCCCATGCCTTCAGAGCTCATCCACACCTGTTACCGCATCGGCGACATCGACCGGTCCGTCGCCTTCTACGAGGCGCTCGGCTTCGACGAGCTGCGCCGCATGGACCTCCCCGACGGCGCCATCAACGTCTTCATGGGCCTGCCCGGCGACGGCGCGCGCCTGGAGCTCACGAAGAACCCGGGCGTAGAGAGCTACGAGCTCGGCACCGGGTACGGCCACATCGCCGTGACCGTCGACGACCTCGACGCCACCCTCGCGAACCTCGCCGAGCAGGGCATCACCCCCGAGCGCGCGCCGTACACGGTGAGCGACGGGGGGTCGCGGCTCTGCTTCGTCCGCGACCCCGACGAGTACCGGATCGAGCTCATCGAGCACGGCCCCGAGACCGCCTCGTAAGCGACGCCGCGGGTCGGCGTGCGGTCTCGCCGGGGGATATCCCCCACGCGACCGCACGCCGGCCCCGCGCTAGCCGAACGTCACCTTCGCCGTCTGCGCGCGGCTCATCGTCGTCACGCACGTCGCGACGCTCGTCGCCTGCCCGGCGACGGGCGCGTGGACGGCGGAGCAGGCGCCGCTGATCGTGACGGTCGCGTTCGGCGCGCCGGTCGCCGTGACGGTGACCGGGGTGTTCGGCGAGAACGAGCCGATGCAGTTGCCGACGACGCCGGTGCGGGTGACATGGCACGCGATGCCGCCCTCGGGCGAGGTCGTGACGTCACCCTCGAGCGCGCCGCCGCCGGTGATGACGGCGAGGCTGAACTCGCCGATGCTCGCGGTGCGCTTCGCGCCGGAGTGCGTCCAGGCGATCGTCTCGCCGCTCATCCGCAGCGACGACGGCCTGAGCTTCGACGACGGGCCGCTGTCGAGCAGCTGCTGGTTGCCGTGGGCGTCGAACGCGTAGACGTAGACCGTCGAGTCGGTGCTGTTGCCTGAGCCGAGGCCGACGTAGGCGACGGCGAGCTCGCCGAGGTTGTTGATGCGGGCCGCGCCGATCTGCGGGGTCACGGGGTCGACGTCGAACTCGATGTCGTACGGCGGGTAGAGGCCGTGGCGCTTGCGGCCGGTGCGGGCGTCGACGACGGCGATCGTGTCCTGGGCGGAGATCGTCCGGGTGAAGGCGACGTACGCGCCCTTCGCCGCGACGAGCTTCACCGCGCCGGCCTTGAACGGCTGCGTGAGCGCGACGACCGGACCGCGCGGCTTCGCGCAGCCGTAGAAGCGGTAGGAGCTGCCGGTCCTCACCTTGTAGACCTTCACGACGGTGCTGTGGGCGAGCTCCGGGCCGTGGGTCTGGTTGCAGCGTTTCGTGGACGCGGACGCGTCGGTGGACGGGACGAGGGCGACCGCCGCGGCGACCGCCAGGGGAAGGAGGGCTCGAGTGCGCATGATGCGAACGTAACGAGCACCGCGCGCGATGGTGACGGGGTTTTCCACCGACCGCGCGTGGCGTCCTACGTGACCGCGACGGATGCGCGAGGATGCGCCCGTGGCCGCCCCGTCCGACTCGCCCGACCTGCGCCTCGCGGTCGTCGATCTCGGGTCCAACTCCTTCCGCCTCGTCGTCTTCGAGGCTGGGCAGGGGACGTGGCGGCGGACGGACGAGATCTACGAGCCGGTCCGCATCGGCGAGGGCATGGGCGCCAGCGGCGAGCTCGGGAAGCCGCCGATCGCCCGCGCCCTCGACACCCTCGACGTCTTCGCCCACTTCGCCCGGGCGAGCGGGCTCGGGGCCGGCGAGCTCGACGTCGTCGCGACGAGCGCGATCCGCGAGGCCGCGAACTCGGCGACGTTCCTCGCGCGCGCGCGCGGCCTCACCGGCCTGGCGATCCGGGTGCTCTCGAAGGAGCAGGAGGCGCACTACGGCTACCTCGCCGCGGTGAACTCGACGACGCTCGCGGACGGCGGCGTCCTCGACCTCGGCGGCGGCTCGATGCAGCTCGTGCACGTCGTCGGGCGCCACGCCCGCGAGACGAGCTCGTGGCGGATGGGCGCCGTGCGGATGACGGAGCGCTTCCTCCCCGGGGGCGGCCCGCAGAAGCGCAAGGCGCTCGACGAGCTGCGCGCGCACGTCACGGGGCGCCTCGAGAAGGCGGAGTGGCTCCCCCGCTGCGGCGACCGCATCGTCGGCACCGGCGGCACGGTCCGCAACCTCGCCGCCGCCGTCCAGCGGGCCGAGGGCCTGCCGTCGATCGGCGTCCAGGGCCAGGTCATCACCCTCGACGCCCTCGACGCCCTCGTCGAGCGGCTCGCCGGCCTGCCCGCCGCCGAGCGCCGCTCGGTCCCCGGCATCAAGCCCGGCCGCGCCGACGTCATCCTCGCCGGCGCCGTCGTCGTCCGCTGCGTGCTGGAGACGGGCGGCTTCGCCGGGATCGAGGCGACCGAGGCGGGCCTGCGCGAGGGCGTCTTCTTCGAGCGCCTCCTGCGCGACGAGGGCGACCCGCCGCTGCTGGAGGACGTCCGCCGGGCGAGCGTCCTGAACCTCGCGGCGCGCTACCGCGTGGAGCCGGCCCACACCGAGCACGTCGCGCGCCTCGCCCTCGGGCTCTTCGACGAGCTCGCCGCCGCCGGCCTGCACGACGGCGACCCGATCGAGCGCGAGCTGCTGTGGGCCGCGTGCTGCCTGCACGACATCGGGATGTCCGTCGACTACGACGACCACCACAAGCACTCGCAGTACCTCATCCTCAACGCGGGCCTGCCGGGCTTCACGCCCGCCGAGCTCGCGATCATCGCCCAGGCCGCGCGCTACCACCGCAAGGGGATGCCGGACCCCGGGCCGATGGCGCCGCTGCTGAACGCCGTCGGCCGCGCACGGCTCGACCGCTGCGCGGTCCTCCTCCGCCTCGCCGAGGACCTCGAGCGCGCCCGCGACCAGGCGGTGACGGCCGCGCACGTGACGGTCCGCCCCGGCGAGGTGCGGCTGCGGCTCGAGGCAGAGGACGCCACGGCCCTTCCGCGGTGGGCGGCCGAGCGCGAGGTCGACCTCTTCGCCCGCGCCTTCGGCCGCGACCTCGTCGTCCGCTGAGACGTCCCGCGACCGCCCGCCCCGCGCCGCGGCTCAGCCCGCCGCGGCCGCTCGCACGTCGCCGGCCGTGATCGCCATGAGCTGCTCGCGGGTCGGCGCGGCCCCCGGCCCGCCCGCCATGAGCCGCTCGGCCTGGTGCCCGATGACGTCGTCGAAGAGGTTGCGCGCGACGCGGGCGTTCGCGAAGAAGCGGTCGCGGCGGGCGTGCAGGTCGGCGAGCACCTCGCGGAGCGCGGCGCGCGCCGCGTCGTCGAGGGCGTAGTCGGCCTGCGCGGCGAAGGCGGCGAAGATCGCGACGAGCTCGTCGGGCGCGTAGTCGGCGAAGGTGATCGTCTCCGAGAAGCGGCTCGCGAGGCCGGAGTTCGTCGCGAGGAACTCCCCCATCTCCTTCGGGTACCCGGCGACGATGACGGCGAGGCGGTCGCGGTCGTCCTCCATCCGCTTCAGCAGCTCGGTCACCGCCTCGGGCCCGAAGTCGCCCGGGCTGTCGGGCCGCACGAGCGAGTAGGCCTCGTCGATGAAGAGGACGCCGTCGAGGGCGCCGTCGACGACCTTGTTGACGAGCGCCGCCGTCTGCCCGACGTAGCCGGAGACGAGGTCGGCCCGGGTGACCTCGGCGACGCGGTCGGTCCCGAGCAGGCCGAGCGCGTGGTAGAGCCGGCCGAAGAGCCGCGCGACCGTCGTCTTGCCCGTGCCCGGCGCCCCGACGAAGACGAGGTGCAGGCTGACGTCGGCGCGCCTCAGCCCGGCGGCGGCGCGCAGCGCGCCCACGCGCAGCAGCTCGGCCATCCGCTTCATCTCGGCCTTCACCTCGGCGAGGCCGATGAGCGCGTCGAGGTCGGCGAGCGCCGCGCGGTAGGCGACCTCGTCGAAGCCGGACGGCGCCTGCGGCTCCGGCGCGAACGTCGCGGGCGGGAAGCGCGGCGGGGCCGGCGCGGGCCCGGCGAGCGGCGGGCCGTGCGAGGTGCGGACCTCGCCGAGCTCGGCCTCGATCTGGGCGATGAGCTTGTCGGCCCCGGGCGGTCGCAGCTCCCGGGCGAGCGTCAGCGCCTCGCGGAGCGCGGCGTCCGCCTCGCCGCGCCGGCCGAGCCGCCGCAGCGGGAAGCTCATGAGCAGCCGCGTCTGCGCCGCCGGCCAGTAGCTCGGGCTGATCTGGAACGCGACCGCGAGCGACTGCTGGAAGGCCCCGACGGCCGCCGCGTGGTCGCCCGCGTGATGGAGCGCGACGCCGAGCTCGGCGAGCAGCGCGCACCGCTCGGGCAGCGGGAGGACGTCGCCGAGGCCGTCGGCGATCGCGACGGCGTCCCGGAGCTGGACGACGGCCTCGGCGTCGCGCTGCTGGAGGCGCAGGCGCGTCGCCCGGACCCGGCACAGCGCGAGCTGCTCGGCCCGGCCGTAGCCCAGGCCCGCCGCCTGCTGGCCCGCGACCCGCTCGAAGTCCTCGGCGCGGCCGTACTCGCCGTCCCGCGCGAGCTGCTCCGCCTGCTCGAGGTATGAGGCCACGCGCTCGTCGAGATCCACGGCGCCGATGCTACGGGCCGCGGACCTCGACGCGTGACCGCCCCCCGCGTCAGTCCTTCGGGCCCGAGAAGATCACGTAGAACCGCTTGTGGGTGCTGGTGTCGCCCCCGGCCATCGGGTCGTCGTTGACCGTGACCGTCCCGTCGCTGTTGCGCGGGCTGACGACGAAGTAGCGGCCCGTGTTCGTCGAGAGGCCCGTGCCGCCGTTCGCGACGGTGTCGACCGGCGCGCAGGCAACGACGTTCGGGATCGCGCACCGCGTCGCGGTGATCTCCCCCGAGAACTCCGGGTTCAGGTCGGCGCCGGTGTTGCGGCCGTTGACCCGGGTGCCGTCCGTGGCGTTGTCCGACGCGAGCCCGTCGCCCTTGAGCGAGTACTGGTTCTCCGGCGCGATCGTCGCGACGACGGCGTTGTCGGAGAGGTCGGTGTCCCCGGAGTCGATGTACACGTTGCCCTCGCCCGCGGAGCCCGCCGGGTAGGCGTTCGCGATGCGGAAGCCGCCGGACTGCGCCTCGATGGCGCCCGCCCGGTTCACGAGCACCCAGCGCGACGGACCCTCGGGCCCGATGTCGCCCTTGTCGCCCTTCGCGCCGGTGGCCCCGGTGGCCCCGGTCGCGCCCTTCGGGAGCTGACCCGCGGCGAAGTCCCGGCCGAGGAGCGAGCCGTCCTTGACGTCGCTGCTGCGCAGCGTGCCCGTCCGGATGTCCGACGTCGTCAGCGAGTTGTTCCTGATGTCCGACGTCGTGACCGAGTTGTTCTTGATGTTCGCGCCCGTGATGAGGTGGGCGGCCTCGGCCGGCCCGCCGAGGGCGATGAACAGCGACGTCACCGCGATGCCCGTGGACGCCGTGCTCCTGCTGATGCGCTTCATGTGGAGGTCTCTCCCCGTTCGTGTTGATCCCGCAGAACGGTCCCGCCCCCCACACGGGGAGCGAACCTAAGAGAACTCTTCTGAAAACTCCCGGCGCGTGGTTCACCCCGCGCGACAGGCGGTCGCGACCTGGCGCGGCCGCGGCACGCGCCGGCGGCGCGCCGGCGGCCCGCCGTCAGCCCCGCGGGTCGAGCGGGTCGAACGTCCGCTCGTCCTCGCGGGCCGGGCCGACCGGCACGTAGATCGGCTCGGCGGGGGCGGTGATGACGTCCGTCTCCTCGAGCTCGAGCTCCGGCGGCTCCATCCCGTCGCAGATGAGCCGGAAGGCGCCCGTCCCGAGCTTCGGGTCGGCCTCGAGCAGGAGGCCGGCGATCGTGTCGCCCTCCTCCCACTGCATCCGCTCGATCTCGTACGGGTGCATGCGGACCGTGTGGGGCGGGAAGGGGCAGGACTTGTTGTGCTGCGCCTTCGCCTTCGTGATCGCCTCGAAGTTCTTACCCTCAGCAGACATCGTCGGCCCATGATGGCACCCTCGGCCTGCGGCCCCGCCCGCCGGTGACAGCTCACCGCCGCTCTGCGCGGCCGAGCTGTCACTCACCGCCGAGCAGGACGCCCGGGTTCAGGCGCCCGTGCGGGTCGACCGCCGCCTTGGCCCCCGCGAGCGCCGCGGCGAAGACGTCCGGCCGCTGCCGGTCGTACCAGAGACGGTGGTCCCGGCCGACGGCGTGGTGGTGGGTGATCGTGCCGCCCGCGCCGATGATCGCGTCGCCCGCCGCCTGCTTCATCGCCGCCCACTGCGCGAGCTCGTCGCCGCGCCGGGCCGGCGCCACGATCGTGTAGTACGGCGCCGGGCCGTCGGGGTAGACGTGGGTGAACCGGCAGGAGAGGCGGCACGGCTCGCCGACCGCCGCCCGCACGGCCCCCATGACCTCGGCGTGGAAGGCGGGGAAGCGCTCCCACGTGATCGCCGTCTCGAAGGTGTCGGTCAGCACCCCGAGGCGGACCATCGCGTCGCGGAGGTAGGGCATCGCGAGGAACGCGTCCCGCCAGGTGTCCACGGCCCCACCTGGCGTCCCCGCCCCGTCGCGGGGCGCCGGGTCGTCCCACGCCCCGCCGTGCGCGCGGCAGAGGGCGAGCCCGCGCCGCAGGTCGTCGCCGACGTCGACCGCGGCCGCCGTCGACTCGAAGCCGAGCACGAGGACGGCGTGCGTCCCGTCCCCGGCGCCGGTGCTCTGCGCCTCCACCTCGTCGAGGAGCCGCAGGTTCGCCGGGGTCAGGCCGGACTGGGCCACCGCGCGCACCGCCTCGGCGCCGGTCGCGAAGTCGGGGAAGCGGACGGCCTGCGACGCGCGGTGCGCCGGCCGCGGCTGCACCCGCATCCACGCCTCGGTGATGACGCCGAGCGTCCCCTCGGAGCCGAGCAGCAGCCGGTCGGGCGACACGCCCGCCCCGCTCCCGGGCAGGCGCCGGGACTCCCACGCGCCGACCGGCGTGATCGCCCGCACGGACTCGACGAGGTCGTCGATGTGGGTGCGCGCGGTGGCGAAGTGGCCACCCGCGCGGGTCGCGATCCAGCCGCCGAGCGTCGCGAGCTCGAAGGACTGCGGGAAGAAGCGCAGCGTGAGGCCGTGCTCGCGCAGCTGCGCCTCGAGCGCAGGCCCGCTCGCGCCCGCCTGGATGCGGGCGCTGCGGGAGACGGCGTCCACCTCGAGGACACGGTCCAGCCGCCCGAGGTCGACGCTCACGACCCCGTCGAAGCCGGCCGGGACGCGCGGCTCGACCCCGCCGCAGACCGAGGTCCCCCCGCCGTACGGGACGAGCGCGGCGTTCGCGCCGTCGGCCCACGCGAGGACCGCCTCGAGCTCCCGCTCGTCCGCCGGGCGCGTGACGGCGTCCACCGCGTGATCGATCCGGCCGCGGAACGCGCGGATGATGTCCGGATAGGACTTGCCGAGCGAGTGGTGCACGCGGTCGAGCGCGTCGGTGCTCGCGCTCGGCAGGCCGGCGACGTCGAGCCGCGGCGCCGGCAGGGCGATGTCCTCCGGGCGTGCCGGGTCCTCGACGGGGCCGAGGTCCCCGAAGCCGAGGGTGGCCGTCGCGAGGGCGGCGACGGCGTGCGGGTCGATCCGCGCGTCCTCGTAGCCCCAGCCCCACCAGTTCCTCACGCGCGCCGTGGTGCTCATGCGCCGATGCTCGCAGCGTCGGGGGCGGCGCGTGCGGGGGCGGCTTCAGACGGTCGCGGCGGAGCCGAGGATGACGGTGTTCTGCCCCGAGAAGACGCCGCCGTTGCCGTGGCCGAGGACGACGTCGTGCGCGCCCGAGCGGATCTGCCGGACCGCCTCGACGAGCAGCAGCAACCCGTACATCCCCGGGTGCTGGTAGGCCAGCCCGCCGCCGTTCGTGTTCACCGGCAGCGACCCGCCGGGCGCGATCGCCCCCGACGCGACGAACGGGCCGCCGTCCCCCTTCGCGCAGAAGCCGAGGTCCTCGAGGAAGAGGATCGGCGTGATCGTGAACGCGTCGTAGAGCTGGACGCCCGTGACGTCGGCGACGGTGAGACGCGCCTGGGCGAAGGCGCGGGCGCCGGACTGCACCGCGGCGGTCTCGACGAGCGACGGCATCGAGGAGAGGTGGCGGTGGGTCGACGCCTCCCCCGCGCCGAGCAGGTGGACGGGCGGCTGCCGGAGCGTCCGCGCGCGCTCGGCGCCCGTGACGACGAGCGCGCCGCCGCCGTCGGTGAGCAGGCAGCAGTCCTTCACGCCGAGCGGGTCGCAGAGGCGCGGGGCGGCGAGCACGTCCGCGACGGTGAGCGGGCCCTTGCCGTACGTCCACGCGCGCTCGTTCGAGGACGCCCACTCGCGGGCGCTCACCGCCACCGCCGCGAGCTGCTCCGGGGTCGTGCCGAACTCGTGCATGTGCCGGGACGCCGCGAGCGCGTAGGCGGTCATCGGCAGCATCGGGCGGTACGGCGCCTCCCACTCCGACACCTCCTGCACCGACGCCTTGTCGCGGCCCACCGAGCGCTGCGTGGAGCCGTAGGCGATGAGCGCGACCTCGCAGTCCCCGCGCTCGATGGCCGCGCGAGCGTGGGCGAGGTGCGCGAGCGGCGAGCCCCCGCCGACCTGCGTGGAGTCGAACGTCCGCGCCGTCCGGATCCCGAGCGCCTCGCCGAGGTTCAGCGACGCCCACGGCAGCTGCGTCGACGCCGCGTAGAGGCCGTCGACGTCCGCGAGCCCGAGGCCGCAGTCCTCCAGGGCCCGCAGCGACGCCTGCGCCATGAGGTCGGTCGGCGTCAGCCCGGGCGCGACCTGCCCGAGGTCGGACTCGGCGGCGCCGGCGATGGCGACGCCCGCAGGCCGCATCACAGCCCATCGGAGCCGGGCGAAGGAGCCCCTGGCGACGGAGCCCGAGCGCCCTGCGCGAGGTCTTCCACGAAGACGGGGACCTCCCCGTCCCAGGCCAGCCGGACGCGCATCCCCACCCGAACGGCGTCGGGCGCGATGCCGACGATCCGGCTCATGAGGCGCACGCCCTCGTCGAGGTCGACGAGCGAGAGGTCGTACGGGTCCTCGCCTGCGCGGCGGATCGTCGTCGTCGCGTGGACGGTGCCGAGGCCGTCGCTCACGCGCCACCCGGCGCCGCGCACCTGCGGGGGCCAGAGCGGCAGGCCCGCGGCGTCGACCTGGTAGGCGAGCTCCCCGCGGGAGGCGTGGCCGGCGAAGGTGCGTGCGGGGGACTCCATGCCCGGCAGCTTGCCCGACGCACACGACGGCACCGTTGTCGGCGCGCGCGGGCTCGTCGCCGCGCGACCCCGCCCCCTAGGATTGACCGGACCGATGAGCCAGCCGTCCGGCATCCTGGCGCGCGGCCCGTGGGCGATGGAGGAGATCGTCGCCACCTGGGACGCGGACCACTACGACCCGCCCACCCACGCGACCGACGCCGCCGACGCGGCGATCGCCGCGCTGGCCGAGCGCGGATCGCCGAGCCACGACGGCCACGCCGCGCGCCTCGTGGACTGGGAGGTCACGGACGCGGGCGTGCTGACGATGCGCCTGCAGCCGATCCGCTGGGCGCTGCGCCTCGTCGAGGACGACGCGTCGGCCTCGATCGCCTCGCTCTGCGTCATCCGCGACTCCGGCGGGCGCTGGCTCGCGGGGCGGCGCGCCGCGTGGCTGTCGAGCTGGGCCGGCCGCTGGGCGCTCGGCGCCGGTGGCGCGGTCGACCTCGGCGAGTCCCCGGCCGACACGCTCGTCCGGGAGCTGCGCGAGGAGTGGTCGGTCGCCCCCGCCCGCGTGCGCGGCGAGGCCCTCGTCCGCCTGCCCCACCAGATGGTCATGTTCGTCGGGCAGGCGTGGCTCGCCCCCGGCGTCGAGGACGACATCGTCCCGGACGCCGAGCACGACGAGTACGCCTGGTGGCCCGCCGAGATCGACGCCTGGCCCGACGAGGCCGACGCGCCGCTGCGCCACATGGCGCGCCTGCTCGACGCCGCGGACGCCTAGATGGTTCGTTCCACGGATCGGTCAGGCGTAGTAGGCAGTGAGGTTGCGTGGTGGGCGGCCGAGGCGTTCGTTGAGAGCGATCGCGGCGGTGAGAGCGAGGAACTTGGCGGCCAGGCGGGTGCGGAGCGTGTGGAGCTCGCGGGCGCGGTGGTCCTCGAGGTTGAGCATGTCTTTGCATGTCCAGAAGATCGATTCCACGCATTGCCGGATCGGGGCCAGGTGCGGCTCTTTGCCGGCCTCGTCCTTGCGTCGGGGGCGGACGATCGTGGCGCCGAGCGCGGAGGCTTGGGCGTGGAAGTCGCGGCCGGAGTAGCCCTTGTCGCCGATGACGGTGACCGGGCCGTTGCGGTGGCAGCGGGCGAGCATGTCCAGCGCGACGTCTCGTTCGCCCGTTTTCGGGGAGGTCAGGGCAAGGGCGCGTGGAGTGCCGTCGGTCGCGAACAGGCCGTGCAGGCGGAAGCCCCAGAAGAAGCGGGAATGGCTGGCGCAGTAGCCGTACTCCGCGGCGTTGCCCAGGGCGCTGCGGCGCGTCGTTTCGACCGAGCGACCGCATTCGACCGGTGTGCTGTCGACCACGAGCAGGTCGTCGTCAAAGCCGTTGGTGTGGCGGGCGAACTCGAGGATCAGCGCTTCGATTTTGTCCGACAGGCGCTGGCGGCGTTTGACGAAACCCGGGCGCTTGGGCAGTCGCGGGAACAGGTGCCCCAAGCGATGCGGTGCCATCGCCCAGAACTGCTCGTCAGAGCTGATCCGCAGTACCTGCTGAGCCACGCTCAACGTGACGACCTCCGCGTCGGTCAAGATCCGTTTGGCGTTCTTGCCCTTCGCAGGCAGGAGATCGTCGCAGGTGCAGTAAACAGCGATCAGCAGCAGGTCGAGGTCGGCGTCCATCGAGGCCCCCAGGGTCGGCGTTGGCGAGATAGCACCGCCGACTTCGACCTGCCTGCTTATGTCACCTGCCTACCCGACTCCTCCGCCCCCGCCGTGGAACGAACCATCTAGCGCCCCGTGCTCACCTGGAAGCGCCTGAAGTGGGCGTCCTTCACCCACTCCACCATCTACCTGGTCCTGCTCACGGCCTGGGCGATCCCCGGCCTGCACGGCGTCGAGTTCGTCTTCGGCCTCCTCCACGGGCTCGGCTGGTTCGTCATGTGCGCGCTCATGCTCGCGGCGCTCAAGCAGCGGATCGTGAACATCCGCCTCGCGACCGCGGTCGCGGTGCTCGGAGCGGTGGGGCCGTTCATCGGAAGTGCGGAGTTCGTGCGCCAGGAGCGTGCCCGGGCCCGCACCCACTGAGGCACGACTCCGAGCCGAGTTCGTGCGCCAGGAGCGTGCCCGCTCGCACGCGGTCTGACCGGTCTCCTCCCGGCGGGGGAGATCCACCTGACGAAGACATGACAGACGCGTCTCACCGGAGCCCGCGTGGGGGTCCTGCGCGCTAGAGTCGACGGCTAGACAACTTATGGCGATTAACACGACGATTCAGGTGGTCGCGCCCGGGGCGGGCGAGTCGGTCACCGAGGGCGAAATCCTCGAATGGCACGTGAAGGAGGGGGATCGCGTAGGCCTCGACGACACGCTCGTCGAGATCTCGACCGACAAGGTCGACGTCGAAGTGCCGTCGCCGGCGGCCGGCACGATCGTCAAGCTCCACGCCGAGGAGGGCGAGACGATCACCGTCGGCCAGCTCCTGGCGGAGATCCAGCCGGACGACGGCTCGGCCCCGGCCACGCCGGACGCGCCCGCCGACGGCGGCGACGCGAGCCCGCCGCCCACCGGCAACATCGACCCCGAGTCCGACGGCGAGTTCGACCCGGCCGACACCGAGGCCGACCAGGACGAGCGCCAGGACAGCTCCTCCGACAGCGCCGGCGGGGGCGGCGTCGCGGCCGACGCGGGCAGCGGCGAGCTGCTCGACATCGTCACCCCCGGCGCGGGCGAGTCCGTCACCGAGGGCGACATCCTCGAGTGGCACGTGAAGGTCGGCGACACCGTCGACGCCGACCAGACGATCGTCGAGATCTCGACCGACAAGGTCGACGTCGAGCTGCCGTCCCCCGCCGCGGGCACGATCGCGGAGATCCTCGCCGAGGAGGGCGAGACGGTCACCGTCGGCCAGGTCATCGCGCGCCTGCAGGTCGGTGCGGGGGCCGCGAAGGCCGCCGACCCGGCCCCGTCCGCGCTCGACGCGTCCGCCGCCCCCGAGGCGCCGGCGACGAAGCCCGCCGGCGGCAACGGCAGCGTGCCGGAGGGGACCAAGGTCACCCCCGTCGCCGCGCGCGTCGCGGCGGCCAAGGGCGTCGACCTCGGTGCCCTCACCGGGTCCGGCCCCCAGGGCCGCATCACGAAGGCCGACGTCCTCTCCGGCAACGGCTCCGGCTCCAACGGCGCCGCCGCGGCCCCCGCCCCGGCGGCCGCCAAGCCTGCCGGCGCGAAGCCGATCAAGGGCGCCGCGGCGATGCTCGCGCGGTACATGGACGAGTCCCGCGCGATCCCGACCGCGACCTCGTTCCGCACGATCACCGTCACGGTGATGGACGCCCGCCGCAAGGAGCTGAAGGCCGCCGGCCAGAAGGTCTCCTTCACGCACCTCATCGCCTACGCGATCGCGCTGGCGGCGACGCAGGACATGCCGGTGATGGCGCACCACTTCGACGAGATCGACGGCAAGCCGCACCGCATCGACGACGGCGCCGTCAACCTCGGCATCGCCGTCGACGTGACGAACAAGAAGGGCGAGCGCACGCTGATGGTCCCGGTCATCCGGGACGCGGGCCGCCTCTCGTTCGCCGGGTTCAAGGCCGCCTTCGACGAGCTCATCGAGAAGGCCCGCACGAACTCGCTCACCGCGGACGACCTCCAGGGCGCCAACGTCTCGCTGACGAACCCCGGCGGCATCGGCACGATCGCCTCGGTCCCGCGCCTCATGACGGGCCAGGGCACGATCATCGCCACGGGCTCGATCGCCTACCCGGTCGGCCTCGGGAACATCGGCGACATGATCGGCGCCGAGAAGGTCATGACCATGACCTCGACGTACGACCACCGCATCATCCAGGGCGCCGAGTCCGGCCAGTTCCTGAAGACGGTCGAGGAGTACCTCCAAGGCGAGCACGGCTTCTACGAGGGCGTCTTCCACGCGCTCGACGCCGAGCTCGGCGCCCCGCCGCAGCCGCCGGCGCCCGCCGCCGCGGCGGCCGCGGCGCGGGACAGCGCCACCGGGAGTCCGGCGACCGCGACGCCCGGGGTCGTCGACGAGGAGCTCCTGCAGGCCGTGCAGGCTGCGGTCTCACTCGTCAAGGCCCACCGCACGCACGGCCACCTGGCCGCCCGCCTGGACCCGCTCGGGTCCGAGCCCGAGGGCGACCCCGCGCTCGACCCCGAGCCCCTCGGCCTCACGCCGGAGCTCATGGCGAAGATCCCCGCCAAGATCCTCCGGATGCACGTGCCGGGCGCGACGCTCGCCGACGCGCTCCCGCACCTGAAGGAGACGTACTGCGGCACGATCGCCTACGAGATCGAGCACATCGCCTCGCACCGCCAGCGCGTCTGGCTGCGCGAGAAGGTCGAGTCGGGCGCCTTCCGCAGCCCGCTGACCTCCGAGGAGCAGCAGGCGCTGCTCAAGCGCCTCATCGAGGTCGACGCCTTCGAGCGCTTCATGCACAAGGCCTACCTCGGGCAGAAGCAGTTCTCCGTCGAGGGCCTCGACATGACGGTCCCGATGATCGACGAGATGATCCAGCTGTCCGCCGCGCACGGGGCCCGTGAGGTCGTCCTCGGCATGGCGCACCGCGGCCGGCTCAACGTCCTCGCGCACAACCTCGGGCGGCCGTACGCGTCGATCTTCGCGGAGTTCGAGGGCGCCTCGACGCTCGAGGCGATCACGACGATCCCGCAGGGCGGGACCGGCGACGTGAAGTACCACCACGGCGCGCAGGGCTCCTACCAGCTGCCCGACGGCTCATCGATCCTCGTGAACCTCGAGTCGAACCCCTCGCACCTCGAGTTCGTGCACCCGGTCGTCGTCGGCGCGTCACGCGCCGCGCAGACCACCCGCCAGGGTCCGCACGCCCACCGCGACACCGCGGCGGCCGTCCCGATCGTCCTCCACGGCGACGCGGCCTTCCCCGGCCAGGGCGTGGTGGCGGAGTCGATGAACCTGCAGGCGCTCGACGGCTACCAGGTCGGCGGCACGCTGCACATCATCACGAACAACCAGGTCGGCTTCACCACCGATCCGGAGGACTCGCGCTCCACCCGGTGGGCCTCGGATCCCGCGAAGGGCTTCGACGTCCCGATCATCCACGTGAACGCCGACGACGTCGCCGCCTGCATCAGCGCGGTCCGGCTCGCCTTCGCGTTCCGCCAGGAGTTCGGCCACGACGTCCTCATCGACCTCATCGGCTACCGCCGCTTCGGTCACAACGAGGCGGACGAGCCCGCGTACACGCAGCCGGAGATGACCGCGGTCATCAAGAAGAAGCAGCGCGTCAGCGACCTGTTCGCCGAGTCCCTCATCTCCTCCGGCGTCATCACCACCGAGGACGTCGAGTCCGCGAAGAGCGCGGTCTGGGACGAGATGTCCGAGCTGCACGCGGATCTCAAGGCCCAGATCAAGGACGCGGCCGACTCGGGCTCGCCGACGCAGCAGACGGGCGAGTACACGCTCGACCGCTCCCCGTCGCCCGAGGTGAAGACCGCCGTCTCCGCCGCGCGCCTGCTGTCGCTCAACGAGGAGCTGCTCTCCACGCCCGAGGGCTTCACGGTCCATCCGAAGCTCGTGAAGCAGCTCGAGCGCCGCCGCAAGGCCGTCGGCCCCGACGGCGGGATCGACTGGGGCCACGCCGAGGCCCTTGCCTACGCGTCGCTCCTCACGGAGGGCATCCCGATCCGCCTCACGGGTCAGGACGTCCAGCGCGGCACGTTCAGCCACCGCCACATGGTGCTGCACGACGCGAAGAACGGGCAGCGGATCTCGCCGATCCAGAACCTGCCCGGCGCCCTGGCCCCGATCGAGCTGCACAACTCGCCGCTCAGCGAGACCGCCTGCCTCGGCTTCGAGTACGGCTACTCGCAGGAGGCTCCGGAGACGCTCGTCATCTGGGAGGCGCAGTTCGGCGACTTCGCCAACGGCGCGCAGGTCATCATCGACCAGTTCATCGTATCGGGCCTCGCGAAGTGGGGCCAGTCCTCCCGCCTGACGCTCCTGCTCCCGCACGGCTACGAGGGCTCGGGCCCGGAGCACTCCTCCGCGCGCCTGGAGCGGTTCCTCCAGCTCGCGGCCGAGGGGAACATCCGCGTCGCGAACGTCACGACGCCGGCGCAGTACTTCCATCTCATCCGCCGTCAGGCCCGGATCGCGAAGCAGCGCCCGCTCGTCGTCATGCAGCCGAAGTCGCTCCTCCGGCTGCCGCAGGCGACGAACCGGATCGAGCACCTCGCGGAGACGCAGTTCTTCCCGGTGCTCGGCGAGCCGCGCGTCCCGATCGACAAGGTCACCCGCCTCGTGCTCTGCACGGGCAAGATCTACTACGACCTCGTGGGCCACCCGGACCGTCAGGACAACGAGGGCGTCGCGGTCGGCCGCGTCGAACTGCTCTACCCCTTCCCCGAGGGACAGATTCTCGAGCTCGTCGACACCTACCCGAACCTCAAGGAGGTCGTGTGGGTGCAGGAGGAGCCGCGCAACATGGGCGCCCGCGCGCACATGGGCCCGCGCCTCATGCAGTGCCTGCCCGAGCGGCTCGCGTTCGGCTACGTCGGCCGCCCGGAGCGCGCCTCACCGGGCGAGGGCTACCCGGCCGCGCACAACGTCGAGCAGAACCGGATCATCTCCACCGCGCTCGACCTGTCGATCCCGGTGACGCAGTACCCGCAGAAGACCCCGGGCGAGCGCTAGGCGCCGCCCCGCGAGCGGTGGGTGGAATCCCGGTGCCCTCAGGGAGCACCGGGATTCCACTCGCCGCGGCCGCTCGCACGCAGCCCCGGGTGGGCCCGTGCCAAGCTCCGCCGATGCCCCGGCGCCCCGAGCACGACGCCGTCCTCGCCCGCGTCCGCGCGATCCCCGAGGGCTGGGTGCGGACGTACGGCGACCTGACGCCCGGCGCGCCGCGGCTCGCCGGCACCGTCCTGCGCCTGACGGACGAGGACGTGCCGTGGTGGCGGGTCGTGCGGGCCGACGGCTCGCTGGCCAAGGGCGACCGCCAGCGCGCGCTCCTGCTCGCCGAGGGCGTCCCGTTCACGCGGGCCGGCCGCGTCGACCTGCGCAGCGCGCGCGTGCCGGAAGCGCCAGACTGAGGGCACGGCATGTGGCTCCAGCGCGACATCACCCTGCGGCCCCGGGCGCGCGGCGTCCACCTCGTCACCGGCGAGGTGCTCGGCGCGCTGCCCGAGCTCGAGGAGGTCGGCGTGGGCCTGCTGCACCTCCTCCTGCTCCACACGTCGGCGTCCCTCACGGTGAACGAGAACGCGTCCCCGGACGTGCGGCGGGACCTCGAGACCTGGTTCGGGGCCGCGGTGCCCGAGGACTTCACCTGGACGCACACCCTCGAGGGCCCCGACGACATGCCCGCGCACGTCAAGGCGTCGCTCATGGGCCCGTCGCTCACGCTCCCGCTACGGCACGGCGCCCCCGTCCTCGGGACGTGGCAGGGCCTCTACCTCTGCGAGCACCGCGACGCCGGCGGCGCCCGCACGGTCTGCGCGACCGTGCACGGGGAGCCGCGGTGACGACGGCGCCCTACGACGCCCTCGTCGCCTCCTACGGGCTCTCGGCCGCCCACCGCCTCATGGCGGACGCCGTGCCGCCCGGATCGCGGGTCCTCGACGTCGGCTGCTCGACCGGCTATCTCGCCGCCGTGCTCGGCGCGACGGGCTGCCAGGTCGTCGGGATCGAGCAGGACGAGGGCGCCGCCGGGCGTGCCCGCGCGCGCGACGCGCTCAGCGCCGTCCTCACCGGCTCCGTCGACGACGAGGACGTCCGCGCCCGCGCCGCCGAGCACGGCCCGTACGACGCGATCGTCTGCGGTGACGTCCTCGAGCACCTGCCCGATCCCGAGGCGACGCTCCGGGCCCTCGCCACCCAGCTCGCCCCCGGCGGTCGCGTCGTCGTCTCGGTCCCGAACATCGCCCACTGGACCGGCCGCCGGGCGCTCGTGCGCGGCCGCTTCCCGCGCGCCGAGCACGGGCTCTTCGACGCGACCCACCTGCGCTGGTTCACCCGGTCCAGCGCCCATGACCTCGTCACGGCCGCCGGGCTGCGCGTCACCGGCGAGCGCTTCTCCCCCGCCCCGCTCCCGCTGCAGGCGCACTGGCCGTCGCTCGGCCGCCTCGAGGGGCTCGCGACGCGACTGCGCCCCGAGCTCTTCGCGCTGCAGGTCGTGCTCGTCGGCGAGCGCTGACCGTCCCCGCCTTCCGGCGGCCGGAGGACGTGCTCAGGCGCCGCGGCGGTTCGCCGCGCCCTGACGGCGCGCGCGGCGGAACTCGAGGACGTCGGCGGGGACGATCCGCGAGCCCTCGTCGCTCACGTGGCCGACGCTCGACAGGAGCTCCGGCTCGCGGACGTCGCGGCGCAGGCCGGTCGGCGTCTGCTCGACCCAGACGGCCTTCGTGCGCGGGCGCGAGGTGACGACACGCGTGAGGTCAAGCCCGCGGAAGAGGAGGCCGACGCCGTCGTCCGCCGCCCAGCCGGCCGGCAGTCGCCGCGCGGCGACGGCCTGCTCGTAGACGGGCAGCCGGCCGGGGGCGCCGTCGGCGTGGACGCTGAGCGAGCCCGGCAGCAGGCCGAGGCCCTTCGTCACCTCGGGCTCGCCGGAGGACGTCGTCACGCCCCCCGCGAACCAGCACATCGCGCCGGCGCTGAGCCCGGCGAGCACGACGCCGGCCTGCCACGCCTCGCGGAGGATGTCGTCCATCCCGTGGACCCGCCAGATCGCGAGGAGGTTGCGCATCGAGCCGCCGCCGACGTAGACGATGTCCTGCGCGAGGATCGTCGCGCGCAGGTCGATCGGGCCGCCCTCGCCGAGGCGGAAGAGCGAGAGGACGGACGGCTCGCAGGGCCGGTCGCCGTAGGTCGCCCGGAACTGCGCCTCCTGGCTCCCCGCGTCGCCGGACGCGGTCGGGAGCAGCAGGATCTTCGGGATCTGCGTCGTCGCGAGCGAGAGGACGAACTCGTCGAGCGCCGGGTTCTCCGGCTCCATCGTGAACCCGCCGCCACCCATGGCGAAGATCGTGGGGGTGCGGTGCTCCATCGCCACAGGTTAGGGCGCTGACCTGGCGGCCGGCGACCGGACCGCCCGTCAGGCCGCCAGCGCGGGAGCCGCCATCCCGAGGTAGCGGGCGTTCAGCGGGGTCTCCACGACCTCGCCGCCGACCGCGGCCACGAAGTGCGCCCCGGCGTTCGGCTTCGAGGTCACGACGTCGAACAGCTCGGTGCCCCGGAAGTGCAGCGCCGCGCCGTCGTCAACCCCGTAGCCCGCGGTCATGCCCGCGCCGATGAACTGCCTGAACTCGACGCGCCGCTCGGGCTCGGCGTCGTAGTGCACGCAGTTGGAGTACGGCAGCAGGCCGAGGCCGGCGAGCGGCTCGGGCGGCCCGTGGAACGCGGTCACCGCCTCCTGGAACCAGCAGAGCGAGCCGGCCGACAGACCACAGAGGACGACGCCGCCGAGCCACGCGCGCTCGAGGATCGTGTCGAGGCGATGGGCCCGCCAGGCGCCGAGCAGGCTCAGCACGCTGCCCCCGCCGACGTAGATGAGGTCCTGCTGCATGAGGTGCGCCTCGAGGTCGCCCTCGACGGCCCCGCTGCCCGTGTCCCGCCGGAAGAGCGAGACGTGCGAGGCGTCGGCGACCGCCGCGAACCGGCGGTAGAAGCGGACGACGTAGTGGTCCGCGTCGCCCGACGCCGTCGGGATGAAGCACACCTTCGGTCTCGCCTTCCCGGTGAGCCTCAGGACGTGGTCGTCCATCAGGGTGTTCGACGGCTCCATCGAGAAGCCGCCGCCGCCGAACGCCATGATCTGGGGGACCCTCATCTCCATGCCCCATCACGGTAGGGACGAAGGGCCCCGGCCGAGCGAATTTCAGCCTCGGGGCGATCGGGCCTGGACCGCGCGTACAGGTCCTAGCGCGACTTCCAGACGGGGTCGCGGCGCTCCTTGAAGGCGACGGCCCCCTCGCGCGCATCCTCCGACGTGAGGACCGGCCCCGCGATCTCGCCCTGCTTCTGCCACATCTCCTCGAGCGACCAGTCGACCTGCTCCTCGATGATCCGCTTGGAGGCGATGAGCGCGAGCGGGCCGTTCTTCGCGAGCTGCTCGGCGAGGCCGAGGGCGACGTCGAGCGCCTCCCCGGGCTCGGCCAGGCGGTTGACGACGCCGAAGTCGTGGAAGCGCTCGGCGGGCATCGGGTCGCCGGTGAGCGCGAGCTCCATGACCGCGTGGTACGGCATCCGGCGCGGGAGGCGGAGGAGGCCGCCGGCCGCGGCGACGAGCGAGCGCTTCGCCTCCGGGATGCCCATCTTCGCGCCCTTGGCGGCGACGATGAGGTCGCAGCTCAGGGCGATCTCGAGGCCGCCGGCAACGGCGAAGCCCTCGATCGCCGCGATGACCGGCTTCGCGGACGCGCGCTGGGTGATCCCGGCGAACCCGCGGCCGTCGATCCACGGCGACTCGCCCTTCGCGAACGCCCCGAGGTCCATGCCCGCGCAGAAGTAGCCGCCGGTGCCGGTGACGATCGCCGCGGTGAGGCCGTCGTCGGCGTCGAGCTCGTCGAGCGCGGCGGCGACGCCCTCCGCGAGGCCCTTGTTGACCGCGTTGCGGACCTCCGGGCGGTTGAGCGTGATGACGAGGACGCTCCCCCTCCGCTCGGTGAGGACGGGCGGCGTGTCGGTGCTGGTATCGGACATGGGCGCAGCCTATTAGCCTGCGGCGCATGGACCGGGTCGCCGCCGACGTCTTCCAGATCTCGATGATGCTCCGGCACGGGGTCAACGCGTACGTCATCGGGGACGTCCTCGTCGACGCCGGCGGCCCGCCCTTCGGCCGGCGCATCGCGCAGGAGCTCCGCCACGAGCAGCACCCGATCGCCGCGCACGTCATCACCCACGGCCGGGGGACCACGCGGGCGGCTCACACCGGATCGTCGAGGAGTGCTCGGTGCCGGTCTGGGCGGGCGCCGGCGACGTCGAGGCGATCGAGAGCGGCCGGCCGGAGGCGACCGGCGTGCTCGCGCCCGCGATGCGGATGATGGGCAACTTCACCGGCGTGAAGGTCGACCGCGTGCTGACGGAGGGCGACGTCGTCGGCCCGGGCTTCACGGTCCTCGAGACGCCGGGCCGCACCCCCGGGCACATCGCGCTGTGGCGGGAGGAGGACCGCGTCCTCCTCTGCGGCGACGTCTTCTTCAACGTGAACATGAAGACGACGCGGGCCGGCCTGCGCGAGCCGCCGAAGGTGCAGACGATCGACGTCGCCGCGAACCGCGAGTCCGCCCGCCGGCTCGCCGCGCTCGAGCCTCAGGTCGTCGGCTTCGGGCACGGGCCGGTCCTCCGCGACGACGCCGCGGGCCGGCTCCGCGCGTTCGCCGCCCGGCACGCCTGACCGCCGGGGCGGGCGCGCCGGGGCGCCGGGCGCTGAGGCGCCGGGCGCGGCGCGGGCCCGGGAGGCTACGCCGCCGTCGGCCGCTTTGCCGTCCGCGGGCGCGGGATCGGGAACGGCGCCGGGACGATGAGCTCGACGTTGCGGTCCTCGACCCGGCCGCGGCGCCCGTCGGGACCGCCCGCGACGCCGGTCGCCGCGGGCCGCTCCTGCCAGTCGTTCGCGCTGAGCTCGCGGGCCCACGACGCGAGGGCCGCGGTGTCGCCGAGCGCCGACGGCGGGCTGAGCGGCGCGAGCGAGTCCACGATCGTCCCGAAGACCGAGAGCGTCCCGTCGCCGTTGTCGGCGAGCTCGACGATCCGCGCCTGTTGCGGGAAGTCGATGTGCGCCGCCGTGTTGACCTCCCAGAAGCCACCCGGCTTCGCGCTCCCCGCCGGGCGGCGGTGGGGCGTGACCTGGTTGACGTGGGTGTGGCCGTCGACCCAGAGGACGACCTGCGGGTGGGCGAGCAGCAGCGCGAGCACGGCCGGGCCGAGGACACGTGCCTGCGGGTCGTCGGTGGCGCGCAGGCCGTTCGTCATCGTCCCGAGCGTGTGGTGGCTGAAGAGGACGGTGAGCCGTCTCGGGTGCGCGGTGAGCTGTGCCTTCAGCCAGGCGAACTGCGCCTCGTCCAGCGAGCCGTCCGCCTCGCCGTTCGGGTTCACCGTGTCGAGGACGATGCACCGCGTCCGCCCCTTGTTGAACGCGTAGTACGCCGTGCCGTCGCGCAGGTTGCGGTCGGTGAAGCCGTGGCCGTGCGGCGTGCCGGTCGTCTGGAAGTAGGAGGCGACGGTCTCCGCCCGCGAGAGGATGCGCCGGCCGAGCGAGGCCGTGACGGGACGGATCGGGGCCGTCGTGAGGGTGGCGAGCGCGGCGGCGTCCCCCGACAGGAGGTCCTGCGGCGAGGCGCCCGCCGGCAGGCTGATGATCTTCGCGCCGCCGGTCGCGAGCGGCGACAGCGGGAAGCTCCTGGGGAAGTTGCCCTGCACGAGCCCGTCGTGGTTGCCGTAGGCGGTGAGCCACGGCATCTTCAGGCCGGCGGGCACGAAGCGGCGGCGCGCCGCGTCGAGCAGGCCGGGGACGGTCGGGAAGCCGTACGTCGCCCGGGCGATGTCGTCGACGTGACCGGCGGGCGTCCCGTCCGGGTGCCAGTAGTGCGGGTCGTAGAAGACCGGGTCCTGGTCGTGGACGCCCTCCCAGCGGTCCGTGGCCCCCGAGTCGGGCGTGACCGGCTCGCCGTCGAGCAGGTCGGTGACCCACCGCAGCTCGTTGTGCTGGCAGTTGTCGACGGTGTCGCCGGTGCAGATCGCGAAGTCGAAGGCCCGGCCCGAGGCGGGGCCCTTCCCGACGGCGTTGACCGCGCGGACGAGCGTGTCGGTCACCTGCGCGGTGAGCATCTCGTGCGGGCGGTAGGCGCTCGCGAAGATGAGCGGGGAGCCGACGCCGTCGTTGTAGCGGTCGGTGTACTCGACGCGGGCGGGCGACTGGGCGTCGACGATGTGGGTGTCGGTGAACTGGACGAGCGACAGCAGTCCGCGCCGGCGGGCGGCGCGCCCGGGGCGCGCGGCGGCGCCGAGCTCCTCGCGGACGACGAACGGCTCGCCCGGGCCCGAGGCGAGGCGCCGGTAGCCCCCGCCGTTGACGACGGGACCGCGGACGATCGTCGCGCGGAGCGTCGTCCCGTGGCCGGAGGGCAGCTTCGGGCGCCGCCGCGCCCTTGCCGCCGCGGCCGCCGTGGGCCCGGTGAGCGACGCCGCCGCCACCGTCGCCGCCCACGCCTCGAGCACCTCTCTCCGTGTCCGCTGCACCCCGACCGCCCTCCTTGTCGACCCGTTCCGGAGCGGGGGCAGTCTACGCCCGTCCGAGCACCCGCGGATGTGCTTGCTTTTACTTATGTATTTACTTGTGCTAGCTTGTACCCAGCAACCGACAGAAAGACGTCACATGAGCACCATCACGACAGACCCCACCAGCACCGACAAGCAGATCACCGTCGACGTGCCGGCCGACCGGCTCCCCGAGTTCTACGCGTTCTTCGCGCGGTTCCTCGCGGGTGACGGCCCCGGTCGGCGCGGCCGCCGCCGCGGCCCGGACCGGCACGGCCCCGGGCACGGCCCGGGCCACCGCGGGCACGGCTGCCGCGGGCGCCACGACCACCACGACGCCGAGCACGAGCATCACCACCACGACGTCCCGGCCGACGCCCCGCCGGCGGCCTGATGGCCGACAAGCAGATCACCGTCGCGGTCCCCGAGGACCGCGTGCCGGAGTTCTACGCCTGGTTCGCCGCGTTCCTCGCGGCGGACCGGGCCGAGGACACCGGCGCGCGCGGCCCCGGGCGCGGTCGCGGCGGCCCCGGCTTCGGGCCGGGCGGCCGCGGGTTCGGGCCTGGTCCGGACTTCGGTTTCGGCGGGCCCGGCGGCCGCGGGCGCGGCCACCACGGCGAGGCGCATGCCTGGACGCCGGAGGACACCGAGGAGGCCACGTGGCTCCTCGGCAAGCTCGCGCCGCCGGCGCGGGCGCTCTTCGACCTCCTCGCGGGGTCGCCCGGCGAGCGGTTCTCCGGCAACGACATCGCCGCGCGGCTGCAGCTCGACAAGGGCGCGCACGGCGTGGCGGGCATCCTCGCCTGGCCGGGGCGCTATTCGCGCAAGCTCGACCGCGAGCTCCCGATCCTCACCGAGGGGCGCGAGGACGGCGGGACCGACTACTACATGGACCCCGCCACGGCCGCACTCTTCGGCGGCCCGCCCGCCTGACCCGCGGCGACCGCGTCCCCCGCGCGCCCGCGTCCCCGGCGCGCCCGCGTCCCCGGCGCGCCCGCGTCCCCGGCGCGCCCGCGTCCCCGGCGCGCCCGCGTCCCCGGCGCGCCCGCGTCCATCGGCGCGGCCGCGTCCCCCGCGCGCCCGCGTCCCCCGCGCGCCCGCGTCCCCCGCGCGCCCGCCCGCGCGACCGCAGGGGTGAATGAAGGTTCAGGGTGCTCTCAGCACCCTGAACCTTCATTCACCGCGCGGAGGCGGGCGTGGCGGGGCGCGGAAGGCCGTGCAGCGCGTCGACGGCGGGCGCCCTGCGCGCAGGCGCCGGCCTCTCCCCGCGCCCCAGGCGCCGCGACGGGTCCGCCCAGACCGTCGAGGGCAGCGCCGCCCGCGCGGAGGTACGCGGGCTGCGCCACGCGATCCTGGCCGCGCGCGTGGTCCGCCCGCCGCACCCAGCGACGGGTCAGACGAAGAGCGTCAGCTCGGGCTCGCGCTCGCCACGGAGGACCATGAGGTCGACCTCGACGCAGCGCAGCCCGCGGGACTCCGCGAGCGTCCGCGCCTGCGGCTTGATCTGCTGCGCGGCGAGGACGCCGGTGCAGTCCGCCATCGCGGGGTCGCGACGGATGAAGTCGAGATAGCGGGTGAGCTGCTCGACCGCGTCGATGGTCGCGACGCGCTTGATCTCGACCGCGATCCAGCCGTCCTCCTCGTCGCGGCACATGAGGTCGACCGGGCCGATGTCCGTCGGCCACTCGCGGCGGACGAGGCGGAAGCCCTCGCCGCACCAGTGCGGCTGGCCCGCGAGCAGCTCCTGCAGGTGCTTCTCGACACCGTCCTTCTCGAGCTCCGCGGCCTCGCCCATGTCGTGCGTGACGTCGGAGACGATCTCCGCGATCCGGATGTCGAGCCGGTCCTCCGTCTTCCCGGCGAACTTGCGCACGACGATCCGCTCGAGCGGCTCGCCCTCGAACTCGAGCGCCGTCGGTGGCGTCATCCAGTTCTGCGGCTTGTACCCGCCGGTGTCCGCGTGCACGAGCACCGACCCGTCGCTCTTGAGCATGAGCAGGCGCAGCGCCTCCGGCAGGACGGCGGTCAGGCGGCCGGTGTACGTGACCTCGCAGCGGGCGACGATGAGACGCATCCCGCCAGACGGTACCGGCGCCACCTGACGCCTCCCTCGATCCTCACCGCTATTTGCGGAGAACCGATCGCCCGCAGGTCCCGTCCGACGTGATCCGCGAACCCCGCATCGAGGCCGACATCGACGCCCGCAGCCTCACGATCGTCGAATGCCGGCCGCCCCCGCCGAGGACCACGGCCCCGGCCGGACACGCCGGGTCTGAACCCCCCGCGCCATCGCGAACGACATCCCGGAGCGCATCAGGCCGAAAGGGTGATCCACGGGGTCTTCGACGCCGTCAGCGGCGGCGCGCCCTCGTAGTACACGTGCACGCGCCACTTCCCCCCGCGCTTCAGCCGCTGCGTGAAGGTGAACGGCTTCATCGCCGAGGAGCCGCCCTTGTGGAAGGTGACCCACTTCATGACGTAGCGCTTGCGGCCCTTGACGTGGCTCTTGACCCGCATCCGCACGAGCAGCTGCCACTCGATGCGCACGCGCCCGGAGAGCGACTGGTTCGCCGGGCCGGTCAGCCGGCCCTTGAGCGAGCAGAGGCGGCCGCGGCAGGACGGGCGTCCCTTCGCCGAGGCGATCTCGAACGCCGTCGCGTAGCTCACGTTGCCGACGTACTGCGCGCCCTTCATGACCGTCACGGTCGTCCGCGCGACGTTCCCGAGTTTGTCGGTCGCCTCGGCGCTGATCGTGTGCAGGCCGTCGCTGAGGTCGGCCGCCCGCAGCCAGTTGAGGGAGACGGTGTCACCGACCGCGGGCAGGTCGCTGAAGCGGTAGAAGGCGGGCTGGCCGTCGACGAGGTAGCTGATCCGGTTCAGGCCCGCGGGCGTGACCCCGGGGTCGGCGCCGTCGGTCGCGGTCACCTGGATGAGGAGGCTGCCGGTGAAGCCCTGGTTCGGCGCCGGGGAGATGAAGCTCACGGTCGGCGGCGTGAAGTCGCCGCACGGGCCGGCGGCCCCGCCGCCCGCGGCGGCCACCTGCCTGAAGGCGGCGTAGGACGGCTTCGGCGCGCCGGAGACGTCGAGCAGGCCGTAGTGGTTGATCTCGTCCGGGGTGTAACGGCGCGCGTCGCTGAGGGTGAACCAGGCGCCGACGACCACGTACGGGTCACGGGCGAGGCAGCCGTAGGCCTGCGTGAGGAAGGACGCCTGCGTCGCCTCCGAGACGCCGCTAGGGCGGTTGCCGGCCCCGGTGCCGCGCTGACACGAGGTCGGCCCGCCGTTCGTGCTGCTCCAGCCCATCTCGGTCATCCAGATGCGCGGGCCCGGGTCGTTGTTGGCGACCATGACATCACGGATCGCGCGGTAGCCGAGGAACGTGTACTGGCCGAGCCGGGCGCCCGGATCCTCGCGGTAGTAGAAGTCCGGGCCGAGCGACAGGCAGGCGGTGTCGGTGTGGACCGCGACGCCGTCGAAGCTGCCCTTCAGGCCGAGGTCGTAGAGGCCCTGGACGAACGACGCGTTGTTGCCGGTGGTCGGGCCCACGAGGATCGCGGCGTCGCCGGCGACCGGCTTGGCGGCGGCGTAGGCGGCCCGGAGCATCGGCGCGTACGCCGCGGCGCCCGGGTTCGGGCCGTGCCAGAACTCGGCGGCGTCCTCCTCGTTCCACACCTCGTAGGCGGCCACGGAGCCGACGCTCTGCGTGTGGCGCACGAACTTCCCGAAGAAGTTCGCGTAGGTCTGCGGGTCGGTCGGCGGGACGAGGTCGTCCGTCGAGCCGCTCGCCCACGAGGGCGTGCCGAGGACGACGAACATCGGCTTCGCGCCGCCCGCGTTCAGCCGCCGGATCGCCGTGTCGTACTGCGAGAGGGCGCTCGCCGCGCCGGGGTCGGTGCTCGGGAGGCCCGGCCCGTTCGGCTCGAGCTGGTTCCAGTTCACGAACAGCCGGACGATCTTCGCGCCGGTCGCGAGCGCCTGATCGACGCGCTGGTCGCTCGGCGCGTCGATGTTCACCGCGGGCGCCGCGGCGTGGGCGGCGGCCGGGGCGCCGAGCGCGAGCGCCGCGCAGAGCATGGTGGTGAGCCGCGCGAGGCGGAGGACGGGGCGGGCACGAAGCATGTTCAGGACCTGAGTCGGCCGGAACGGCCCGACGACAGAGCGCGGGCGTCTGCGCCCGGACGAACGGCCGAGACGCCGCCTACCGGTTCTCGGAGGCCCGCCTCAGGCGGCCGGGAGGGCGCGCGGCACGGCGTCCCGGAGCTGCTGCAGGAGCGCGGCGACCTCGGCGTCGTCGGGTGCGAGCTCGAGCGCGCGGCCCGCGGCCCGCATCGCGTCGGTCGTGCGGTCGGTGCGGGCGAGCGCGTGCGCGTGGCGCGACCAGGCCACCGGGTCCTCGCCGTCGAGGTGGACGGCCTGCTCGGTCGCGGTCACCTCGCCGCCGATGTCGCCGCCGAGGTGGTGCGCGAGCGCGAGGTCGAGGAGCGCGTCGACGGACGGGCCCAGGCGCCGCGCCTGCTCGAGCGCGGTGACGGCCGCCTCGCGCTGCATGAGGCGCAGCCGCAGGCGGCCGACGCGGGCGTAGGCGGACGCGTCGGGCTCGCCGCGGGAGGCCGAGCGGTCCGCGGCCTCGGCGGCGAGGTCGTAGGCGCGCATGTCCTCGTAGATGCGGCTCGCGAAGCGGTGCGGCGCCGGGCGCTCGCCGTCGACGCGGGCCCAGTCGCGGACGGCGCGCCCCGCGGCGGGGAGGTTGCCGCCCTGCCAGAAGGCGAGCGTCATGAGCCGCAGCACGGGGATGTTGTCCGGCTCGGCGTCGCGGGCGTAGATGAGCCGCTGCGCCGCGAGCTCGTACTTGCCTTCGGCCATCGCGTGCTGCGCGGCGGTGAGGAAGCGCTGTACGCGCTCGGCGCCCGGGTCGGGCTTGGAGAAGTCGACGAACTGCAGGGAGCCGGCGGGCACCGTCCGCACGCCGACCTGGAACTTCACGCGTGCCCACTGCTGGACGTCGTCCTCCTCGCCGGTGAAGTAGATGCCGGTCACCGACCCCACACCCCACTCCGGGTAGGAGAGGCAGCGGCAGTAGCGGTGGACGACGGAGTGGGTCGGGACCTGCGCGCCGAACGGGTCGTTCTCGGCGCGGTCCTTCGCCATCGCGCGCTCGCGCTCCTGCGCCTCGTAGTTGCGACGTCCCGCCTCCTCGCGGGCGCGGCGCGCCGCCTGGGCGCTGACCTTCACCGCGTTGCGGGAGACGAACCCCCCGCGCGAGTCCTCCGCCATCCGCTCGAGCGTGTCCGCGGCCTCGTTGATCGCCTTGAGGTGGCGCTCGTGCTCGTACTGCTTGCCCGGGGGCGCGAGATCGGGGTGCCAGATCTTCGCGAGGCGCCGCCGGGCGAGCTGCACCTCGCGCTGGCCGAAGGGCGGCTCGATCTCCAGGAGGAGGATCGCTTGTTCGATGTCGAGGATCTGAGCCACGCCGGTGGTCAGGGTACCGCGCGGGTGGAGCCCCGGAGCGCACTGGCACGCCGGTATCCTTGAGGATTCATGTCAAGCCAGTACATCTTCACCATGCACAAGCTCACCAAGCGCGTGCCCCCGGACAAGCTCCTGTTCGACAACCTCTCGTTGTCGTTCTTCCCCGGGGCGAAGATCGGCGTGCTCGGCTACAACGGCGCGGGCAAGTCGTCTCTGCTGAAGATCATGGCCGGGGTCGACGACGACTACCGGGGCGAGGCCGAGCTCGCGCCGAACGCGTCCGTCGGGATGCTCCAGCAGGAGCCGCAGCTGGATCCCGAGAAGACGGTGAAGGAGAACGTCGAGGACGGCGTGCGCGAGACGAAGGAGCTGCTCGACCGCTTCAACGAGCTCGCCGCGAACTACTCCGACGAGACCGCCGACGAGTTCGCGAAGCTCCAGGCGAAGATCGACGCCGCCGACGCGTGGAACCTCGACACCCAGCTCGAGTACGCGATGGACGCGCTGCGCTGCCCCCCGGCCGACGCCTCCGTCGTCGGCCTCTCCGGCGGTGAGCGCCGCCGCGTCGCGCTCTGCCGGCTGCTCCTGAGCGCCCCCGACCTGCTGCTCCTCGACGAGCCGACGAACCACCTCGACGCCGACTCCGTCGCCTGGCTCGAGCAGCACCTCGCCGACTACAAGGGCGCCGTCGTGGCCGTGACCCACGATCGCTACTTCCTCGACAACGTCGCGGGCTGGATCCTCGAGCTCGACCGCGGTCGCGGCATCCCGTACGAGGGCAACTACACGCAGTGGCTCGAGGCGAAGCAGAAGCGCCTGGAGCAGGAGGACCGCCAGGACAAGTCCCGCCAGCGCCAGATCGCCGCCGAGCTCGAGTGGGTGCGGACGAACCCGAAGGGCCGCCGCACGAAGTCCAAGGCGCGCCTCTCCCGCTACGAGGAGCTCGTCGCGGAGGAGCAGAACCAGAAGCTCGAGGAGATCACGATCCACATCCCGCCGGGGCCCCGCCTCGGCGACGTGGTCATCGAGGCCAAGCACCTCAGCAAGGGCTTCGGCGACCGGCTGCTCATCGACGACCTCTCGTTCACGCTGCCGCCCGCGGGCATCGTCGGCGTCATCGGGCCGAACGGCGCGGGCAAGACGACGCTCTTCAAGATGCTCACCGGGGAGGAGGAGCCGTCGTCCGGCTCGATCAAGGTCGGTGAGACCGTCGACCTCGCCTACGTCGACCAGTCGCGCGACGGGCTGGACCCGAACAAGACGGTCTGGGAGGAGATCTCCGAGGGCCACGACTACATCGCGGTCGGCAAGCGCGAGCTGAACTCCCGCCAGTACGTCGCGGGCTTCAACTTCAAGAAGTCCGACCAGCAGAAGAAGGTGGGCAAGCTCTCCGGCGGTGAGCGCAACCGCGTCCAGCTGGCCAAGCTCCTGCGCCGCGGCGGCAACCTCCTGCTCCTCGACGAGCCGACGAACGACCTCGACGTCGAGACGCTGTCCGCGCTCGAGTCGGCGCTGCTCGCCTTCTCCGGCTGCGCGGTGGTCATCTCCCACGACCGGTTCTTCCTCGACCGCATCGCCACCCACGTGCTCGCCTTCGAGGGCGACTCGCAGGTGACGTGGTTCGAGGGGAACTTCGAGGCCTACGAGGCCGCGCGCCGCGAGCGCATCGGCGACGCCGCCGACCGCCCGCATCGCCTGACGTACAAGAAGCTCACGCGGAACTGAGGCCGAGGGCGGGGCCGGGGCGGCGTACGGTTGGCCCATGACCGCCATCGCCATCCCCGCCCTGCGGATCTCCTCGCGGGAGACCGTCCACTTCTACGAGCGGGCCTTCGGCGCGACCGTCGCGTTCATCACGCCGGAGAGCGGCGACGAGGTCCACCACGCCGAGCTGACGATCGGCGGCTCGATGTTCATGTGCGGCACCGGCCAGGAGGACGGCATGGAGCAGGAGCCCGGCGGCTCGGCGATCTACTGGGTGCTGCAGGCCGGCCCCGAGGTCGATGCGCTGTACCAGATGGCGATCGCCGCGGGGGCCACGGACGAGCGGCCGCCCTACGACGCCGAGTACGGCGGGCGCCACTTCAGCGTGCGTGACCCGGACGGCAACCACTGGTCGTTCGGGACCTACCGGCCCGCGGCGCTCGGCTGAGCGGCGGCTACCCGCGCTTCGCCAGCGCCGCGGCCACCTCGGCGGGGCGCGGGTCGACCATCTTCTCGCGGAGGCGGTCCTCGACCGGGCCGCGGACGAGGAGGCCCAGCACGCGCCCGGGGTCGCCGTCGAGCAGGTAGGTGACGCGGGTGCGCCCGTCGCCGGCATCCTCGAGCTCCCAGGCGCCCTTGAGCGACTTCGGATCCCCGCGGACCTGCTCCCAGCGGACGGCGCGGCCCGGTTCGTAGGAGAAGCGCACCCGCGTGCGGATGACGCGGACCTTCGCGTCGCTCGCGGTGTCGCAGAGGGACGGCCGGCCCTGCGCGTCGCGCTCCAGGACGGTCATCTCGTCGAGGCCGGCCTGCCACTCGGGCGCGATCGCGACGTCCTCCAGCAACGCGTAGACCGCGTCGATCGGCGCGTCCACGATGGCCGAGGCGGTGCCTCCGAGCTTGCCCATGGGGCGACCCTACCCGGCGCACGCGGACGGCACGCGCACCATGGCCCGCCGCGGCGCGCCGCGGGGCGGTAGCGTCGCGCGCCATGTCCCCGTCTCTCCTGCGCGCCGCCGCGGCGGCGGTCGCCGTGCTCGGCGCGAGCGCCGCCACCGCGGCCCCCGCCGTCGCCGTCCCGATCCCCCAGGTGACGCCGCCGAGCACGCTGCCCGCGATCGTCGGCGCGCCCGGCACGCCGGACGGCCTCCTCGCCCCCGCGCTGCCCCAGCACCCGTTCCAGGCGCCGGACGGCCGCTCCGGCATCCACGACGACGCGTACCAGAGCGACACCTCGCCGCTGCAGGGCCCGCTCGGCCGCGGTACGACGGTCACCTCGGCGTTCTTCGGCGGCGTCTGCGCGAGCGTCACCTTCGACCGGCACGGTCGCATCGTCACCGTCTGCGTCACGCCCACCGGCCCCACGCTCTACGTCCTGGACCCGCACACGCTCGCGACGCTCGCCTCGATGCCGCTGCCCCCGCGCCAGCCGACCTCCCTGGGCGGCTCGCTCTTCCAGAGCTTCGGGGGCGGTGGGTACTTCTTCCTCGACGAGCAGGACCGCGCCGTCATCCCCACGACCGACGGCCACGTGCGCGTGATCGCGGTGGGCGGCGACGGACGGCGCGCAACGCTCACGACGGTCGCCGACCACGACCTCACGGGCGTCACGGCGGCCGGCGACCCGATCACCTCCGTCCTGCCGGACTGGTCCGGGCGGCTGTGGGCGGAGACGGGCGGCGGCACGCTCGTCACGATCGATCCGCGCACCGGCGCGCTGCACCGGCTCGCCCTCGGCGAGCCCACGGAGAACTCGTTCGCGATCGACGAGACGGGCGCCGTCTTCGTCATCTCGACGAAGGCGCTCTACAAGCTGCGGGCGGGCGCCGACGGGACGCCCGAGGTCGTCTGGCGCAGGTCCTACGCCAACAGCGGCGTGACGAAGCCCGGCCAGGTGAACGCCGGCTCGGGGACGACGCCGACGGTCCAGGGCCGCTGGGTGACGTTCACCGACAACGCCGACCCGATGCAGGTCGTCGTCGTGCGGCGCACCGACGGCGGCGTCGTGTGCCAGGTGCCGGTGTTCGGGAAGGGCACCGGCTCGACGGAGAACTCGCTCATCGGCATCGGGCGCCTCATCGTCGTCGAGAACAACTACGGCTACGACGGGCCGGCGGCGACCGAGGGCGGCGCCACGACCGTGCCGGGGATCGTGCGCATCGACATCGATCCGGACGGCCGCGGCTGTCACCGGGTGTGGGCGAACGACACGCTGAGCGTGCCGACGGTCGTCTCGAAGCTCTCGCTCGCGAGCGGGCTCGTCTACACGTACACGAAGGACCACGCGACGAGCGACCCGTGGTGGCTCAGCGCCGTCGACGTCCGCACGGGCCGGCTCGTGTTCCAGCTCCTGGCGGGTACCGGCCTCGGCTTCAACAACAACTACGCGCCGGTGACGTTCGGCCACGAGGGCACGGCGTACGTCGGGACGCTCGGCGGCCTCGTCGCGCTGCGCGACCGCACGCCGCCGCCGTCCGCCGCGGTCGCCCCGCCGCCGCTGCGCGTCCTCGTCACCCGGCCGACGCCCGGCACCCTGCGCCTCGCGCTGGCCGGGGACACCCGCGACGTCTCGAGCGTCGCCTACCGCGTCGGCGGGACGCTGCCGCGCTCAGACCGCGGCCCCGGCTACGCCCGCCGGCTGCGCGCCCCGCGCCGCGCCGTCGTCGTCCAGGCCCGCGTGAGGCTCGTCACCGGCGCGGAGCTGACCGTCCGCCGCCGGGTCGCCGGTCACCGGTAGCGGCCGGCGCGCGCCCGCCTGCAGCAGGACGACCGCCGAGAGCACGAGCGCGCCGCCCGCGAGCTGGAGCGGCCCGAGCCCCTGCCCGAAGACGACGAGCGCGAGCGCGACGGTGATCGGCGGCTCGACGGTGCAGAGGATCGACGCGGTCGACGGCCCGACGCGCGCGAGGCCCGCGAAGAACGCGAGGACGGGCACGATCGTGGAGAGGACGGCGATCGCCGCGAGCCACAGCCAGCCGATCGGGGCGAAGCCGAGGTGCAGCGACCCGGTCGCGAGGGAGACGACGAGGAACGTCGCGAACGCGCCGCAGGCGATGACGGCGCTGAACGCGAGCGGCGGCGCGTCCGCGACGACGGTGTCCGCGACGAGGATGTAGGTCGTGTAGGCGACGGCGGCGCCGATGCCCATCGCGACGCCGACGGCGTCCGCCCCGCCGCCCCCGCCCGCGAGGACGAGCGCCACGCCGGCCGACGCCGCGCCGAGCGCCGCGAGCCGCCGCGGGGTGGCGGCGTCCCGCCCGAGGGCGATCGCCGCGACGGTGACGAAGGCCGGGTACGTGTAGAGGAGCAGCGAGAGGAGCGACACGTCGACGTGCGAGAGCGCGCCGAAGAAGAGCCCGGCCTGCGTCGTGTAGCCGACGCAGCCGAGGCCGAGCGCGGTGAGGACGACGCGGCGGTCCATGCCCTGCCGGGCGCCGGGCACGAGGAACGTGAGGAGCGAGAACCCGCCCGCCGCCATCGCGAAGCGCACGGTGAGGAGCGTGAGCACGCCGACATCGGCCTGGTAGGCGAGCGTGCCGAAGATGCCGAGCGTCGCGAAGCCGGCCGAGGCAAGGAGACAGAGGAGGACGCCCATTCGCCCGCCCCACGATCACAGGCATGACCGTTCACGTCCAGCGCCGATTCCCGCAGGTGACCCGGTAGCGTTGCTTCACGATGCTCGACCTGCACCGCCTGCACCTGCTGCGGGAGTTCGAGGCGCGCGGCACGGTCGCCGCGACCGCCGAGGCGCTCGGCTACACGCCCTCCGCCGTCTCGCAGCAGCTCGCGGTCCTCGAGCGCGAGACCGGCGCCACGCTGCTTGTCAAAGCGGGCCGCGGCGTCCGGCTCACCGACGCGGGCCGCCTGCTCGCCGGCCACGCGGCGACGCTCCTCGCGGCCGCCGAGGAGGCGGAGGCGGACCTCGCCCGGCGCTCGGGGACCGTCGCCGGCACCGTCCGGATCGCCGCGTTCCAGACCGCGATGCTCCGCCTCGTCCTGCCCGCGGTGGCCGCGCTCGCGGCCGCCCACCCCGAGGTCCGCGTCGAGGTCGAGGAGGCCGAGGTCGAGGAGGCGCTCGGAGCGCTGCGCCGCGGCCGCGTCGACGTCCTCCTCGCCGACGAGTACGACGGGCTGCCCCGCGCGCGGCACCCGGACCTGAGCCGCGAGACCCTCCTGCGCGAGCAGGTGCGGCTCTTCCTCCCCGCCGCGCACCCGCTCGCCCGCGTGCGGCGCCGCCCGTCGCTCGCCGCCCTCGGCGACGCGCCGTGGGCCGCCGCCCTCCCCGGCACCGGGCACCACGCGCTCGTCCTGAGCGCCTGCCGCGCGGCGGGCTTCGAGCCCGACCTGCGCCACCACTCGAACGACCTGCTCATCCTGCTCGAGCTCGTCCGCACGACCGGGGCGATCACCCTCCTCCCCGACCTTGTCGGCCCGGCCCGGGGCCCGTCGGTCGTCGCGCGCACCCCGGCCGAGGGCCCGCTGCACCGCGAGGTCCACGCGCTGACGCGGACGACCGGCGCCGCGCGCCCGGCGCTCGCCGCGGTGCGCCGGGCCCTGCAGGACGCCGCGGCCGGCGCCCTGCCCGCGGGCTGATCAGCCGCGGACGTCCCGCCGCTCGACGACGGCCGCGCCGGCGACCGTGAAGGCGACGACCCACGCGAGCAGGATGAGCCCGGCGACGCCCTGCGGCACGCCGTGGTCGCCCCCGACGGTCGAGACCGTGAGCTGGCTGGCGTTGATGCCGTACTTCTCGAAGAACGTGATGTAGACGGAGAGGATCGGCTCGATCGCCAGGAGGTAGACGAGGGTGCCCGCGACCGCCGCGGCCTGGTTGCGCAGCAGCGCGCCCATCGCGACGCCGAAGGACGCGAGCAGCCCGCCGACCGCGATGCCGCCGATCGCCTGGAGCAGGATGTCGCTGCCCGACGGCCACGGCGCCGACGCGAAGAGCGCGACGCAGAGGAGCGCCGAGAGGACGTTGAGCGTGCCCGCGACGAGGCCGGCGATCGCGTGGGCAAGCGACTTGGCGACGACGACACGCCAGCGGACCGGGGTCGCGAGGAACGTCGCCACCTGGGTGCCGTGGCGCGCCTCGCCGCCCATGTTCACCGCGCCGAGGATGAGCATCACGAGGGCCGCGATCTGCGCGGAGGCGAGGACGTCGAGGACGTCCTTGCTCGTGTTGACGCTGTTGCTCGCCAGGAGCGTGAGCAGCGTGATGAGGAGGCAGAGCCCGGCGGAGACGCCGAGGAAGATCGCCGTCGTGCGGCGGGTCGTGACGAGCTTCAGCAGCTCGACGCGGACGAGGCGGATCATGCGATGCCTCCGGTGTCGCCGGGGCCGTCGACGAGGTCGAAGAAGGCCTGCTCGAGGTTGGCGACGAGCGGGTACAGCTCGGTGACGAGCACGCGCTCCTCGAGCGCGATCTGCGCGACCTGCGCGCCGGTGGCGCCGGTGACGCGCATGCCGTCGCCGTCCTGGCGCAGGACGGAGAACCCGGCGGCGACGAGCGCCCGCTCGAGCGTCGCCGGGTCGGCGGAGCGCGCCCACGTCCCCGCCTGCGAGCTCGCGATGAGATCGGCGACCGGGCCCTGCGCGATCGCCTTGCCCTTGTGGATGACGACCATGTCGGTCGCGACGTGCTGCAGCTCGGTGAGCTGGTGGCTCGAGACGAGGATCGCCTTGCCGGCCGCGGCCTGCTCGGTCATGAAGCCGCGCATCCAGCGGATGCCCTGCGGATCGAGGCCGTTGAGCGGCTCGTCGAGGATGAGGATCGGCGGGTCGCCGAGCATCGCGCCGGCGAGGGCGAGGCGCTGGCGCATGCCGAGCGAGTACTCCGCGCTGCGGCGCCCCTTCGCGTCGGCGAGCCCGACGAGGTCGAGCAGCTCGTCGACGCGGCTGTCGGGGATGTCGTGGGTCGCGGCCTGGCAGCGCAGCTCGTCGCGACCGCTGCGGCCGGGGTGGCCCTTCGCGATCTCGAGGACGGCGCCGACGGCGCGCAGCGGGTGGTCGATCTCGCGGTACGCCTTCCCGGCGAAGCGCGCCGAGCCGGCCGCGGGCGTCGCGAGGCCGAGGACCATGAGCAGCGTCGTCGTCTTGCCGGCGCCGTTCGGGCCGACGAAGCCGGTCACGCGGCCGGGCTGCACGTCGAACGTCAGCGCGTCGACGACGGTGCGGCCCTTGTAGACCTTGGTCAGTCCCTCGACGACAAGGGCCGGTGCGGTGGCCGTCACGCGGGGCGCGGCAGGCGGACGAGCAGGGCGGGCATCGCCTGAACGGTACCCCTTCGCCGCCGCGGGCTACGCCGAGCGGCCCGTCGCCGCCGTCGACCGGGCGGCGCTCCCGGCGAGGATGACCTGCGCCACCGCGCGCGGATCGTCGTACATCGGGACGTGGCCGCACCCCGCCAGCAGCGTCTCCCGCGCGGGGAACGGGAGGGTGCGCGGGCGCGCGATGAGGCGGTCGTGCTCGCACCAGGCCATCGTGACCGGGACGTGGACCTCGTCCCCGCCGGTGAAGTGGTTGGCGCGCATGTTCTCGCTCGCGTTCACGAAGCCGGGCGACCTCGCGTAGGCGAGCGCGATCCGCGTCGCCGCCGCGCGCGGGATGCGCTCGGGGTGCGCGACCGAGCCGAGCAGGGCGGCCCGCCGCACCCCGCCCGCCGCGAGCAGGAGCGGCAGGACCGGCATGAGCCCCTTCGCCACGCCGCGCATGAGGTACGGCTTGCGGACGAGCGGCCCGCTCCACAGGCCCGCGGTCGCGATGCCGGTGACGCTCAGCGCGCGGCCGGCCTTCGCGAGCTCGAGCGCGACCCACCCGCCGAGGGAGTTGCCCGCGACGTGGACGCGGTCGAGGCCGAGCTCGTCGAGCTGCGCGGCGACCTGAGCCGCGAGCACCCACGGCGTCGCCCGCTCGCCCTTGGGGACGGTCGGCGACGCCCCGAAGCCGGGCAGGTCGACGCGGATGACGTCCCGCTCGCCGGTGAGGTGCTCGAGCGTCGGCTCCCAGATGTGGCGCTCGCCGCCGAGGCCGTGGATGAGCACGAGCGGCTCACCGCGGCCGTCGCGGTCGTAGGCGACGCTCACCGAACCGGCCTAGGCGGCGACGACGTCGCCCTCGGGGTCGGACACCGCGCGCGGGCCGCGGCGGGCGCCCGTGCCGGGGTCCGGCGCGCCGGCGAGCTCCCACTGGGGCTCGGCCCGGTAGCCGGGCTTCGCGAGCAGCAGCTGCCCGACCTGGATGCGGCGCTCGGCGAAGCCCGCCTCGCAGTACGCGAGGTAGAGGACCCAGAGGCGGCGGAAGCGCTCGTCGTACCCGCGCTCCTCGAGCTGCGTCGTCGCCGCCTGGAAGGTCTCGCGCCAGTGCTTCAGCGTCGTGACGTAGTGCGCGGTGATGTCCTCGAGCTGGACGATCCGCATGTCGCTCTGGCGGGCGGTGTTGCGCGAGATGATCTCGACCGACGGCAGGCAGCCGCCGGGGAAGATGAGCTGGTTGATGAAGGACTTCACGGCCTTCTCGACGTCGTACGCGCGGTCGTCGATCGTGATGGCCTGCAGGAGCATCACGCCGTCGGTCGCGAGGCGCTCGCCGCAGACGCGGAAGAACGTCGGGAAGTCGCGCCAGCCGACCGCCTCGATCATCTCGATCGACACGAGCTTGTCGTACGTGCCGGTGAGCGTCCGGTAGTCCTGGAGCAGGACGGTGACCTGGTCCTCGAGGCCGGCGGCCCGCACCCGCTCGACGGCGAGCGCGTGCTGCTCGGTCGAGATGGTCGTCGTCGTGACGCGCGCGCCGTACTTGCCGGCGGCGTGGACGGCGAGCGCCCCCCAGCCGGTGCCGATCTCGAGCAGGCGGTCGCCCGGCTTGAGGTCGAGCTTCTGGCAGATGCGGTCGAGCTTGTGGACCTGGGCGTCGTGGAGCGACGTCTCGGGCGTCGGGAAGACCGCGGCCGAGTACATCATCGTCTCGTCGAGGAAGAGCTCGTAGAGGTCGTTGCCGAGGTCGTAGTGCGCGGCGATCTGCTCGCGCGAGCGCTCGATCGTGTTGCGGCGCGCGTAGCTCACCGCGGTCTGGACCGGGGCGAGGACGGGCCGGAACGTCCGGCGCAGCTCGTCGAAGCGGTGGACGTTGCGGGCGGCGATCCGGATGAGCTTCACCGGGTCGTCGACGTCCCAGACGCCGTCCATGTAGGACTGACCCAGGCCGAGGCTGCCCTTGAGGATCGAGCGGTGGAAGGCCGGGTCGTTGACGGTGATGTGGGCGCGCAGCGGCTCGGCGCCGGTGGGCGTCCCGTAGGTCCGGGCGACGCCACCCTCGTCGAGGATGAGCTGGCCGTCCTGCGTGCGGGAGAGGAGCTGGGTCAGCAGGAAGCGTGCGTGCTTGTCGTTCATCGCGGGGAACTCTTCGGTCGGCGGGACAGGGTGAGCAGCGGGGGCTTGGCGCCCTCGGGGTGGGCGAAGTACGGTGCGCCCTTGAGCTTCAGGCGCACGGCGTGGGCGTAGATGTAGAACCCGGTCCGCAGCGTCTGGACCGGGAAGCGCGCGAGCAGGCCCCGCAGGCCGGCGGCGGTGAGCTCGCGACGGTGCAGGCGCAGCGTCGCGTCGAAGGCGTGGCGGCCGGGCTCGGCCGCGGTGTCGTCGTAGGCGGAGTCGATGTGGACGCTCAGCGTGTCGCCCGGGACGGTGAGCGACCAGCCGTACGTGTGGTCCATCCCCATGAACGGGGAGACGTGGAAGACCTTCGCGAACGTCTCGCGCATGACCGGCGAGGCGGACGGCGCGCGGGCGTCGAGGACGTAGCAGTGGCGCTCGCCCCACGGCGTGTTCGTCACCTCGGCGACGACGAACTCGACGCGCTCGCCGTCCTGCGCGAAGCAGTAGTAGAAGCTCACCGGGTTGAAGGCGCGGCCGAAGGTGCGCGGGGTCGTGAGCAGCCGGACGGGCCCGCGGTGGTTGGCGCCGGTCTGGCGGCGGATCTCGGCGGCGACCGCGTGCTTGAGCGGGACGTCGGGATCGCCGAGGTAGTCCTCGCGGCGGAAGCGGCCGATCGCCCGCCGCGTCGCGGACCACAGCGGCCGGTGCTCGAGGATCCCGGCCGGCCCGTCGAGCTCGTCGAGGTCGAGGTAGAGCATCCCGACGGCGTGAGTGAAGGCGTGCTCGACCGGCGCGTGCCGGCGATGGCGGACCGTGCCGACGTAGATCGCCGAGCGCGTCGCGGCGGGCCGTCCCGGGCGCGCGCGGGTGGCCGGGCGGGCGGCCGGGCGGTGGGCGAGCTGCGTGCTCACGCGACCGTCGTGCCTTCCCGGACGTGGCGCTCGCGGGCGGCGAGGGCGTTGATCGCGCTGACGACGCCGTCCTCGTGGAAGCCCCAGCGCCAGTACGCGCCCGCGTAGTGGATCCGGTCCACGCCGCTGATCTCGCCGTGGCGCTCCTGCGCGGCCACGGACTCGCGCGTGAAGATCGGGTGGCTGTACTGGACGGTCTCGATGATCTTCGCCGGGTCGATCCGCTCGGTGAGGTTGAGCGTGACGAGGAAGTCCTCGGGCGCCGCGAGCGACTGCAGGTGGTTCATCCCGTACGTGATCGTCGTCAGCGGCTTCGGCTCGGCCAGGAGGTGGAAGTTCCAGGCCTGGTGGCAGGCGCGGCGGCGCGGCAGCAGCGTGGAGTCGGTGTGGAGGACGGCCTCGTTCGACTGGAAGCGGAAGGTCGCCAGCAACTCGTCCTCGAGGTCGGACGGGTTCGTGAGCATCGCCCGCGCCTGGTCGCCGTGGCAGGCCATGACGACCTCGTCGAAGCGCAGCGACTCGCTGCCGCGCGGCGTGACGGCCACGTGGTCGGAGTGCCGGGTGACGGCCTCGATCGGGGAGCTCGTGTGGATGCGGTCTGAGAATGGCTTGACGACGGCGTCGACGTAGCGGGCGGACCCGCCGACGACGGTCTGCCACTGCGGGCGGTCCTTGAACCCCAGCATCCCGTGGTTGCGGAAGAACTCGGCGAGGAAGCGGACGGGGAAGGCCCACATGCCGGCCGGGTCCGCCGACCACACCGCGCTCGCCTGCGGGACGATGAGCCGGTGGACGAACCACTCGCCGTACCCGCCCGCGTCGAGGTACTCGCCGAGCGACGGGCCGGGCGCGTCCGTGGCCAGCAGCGCCCGCATCTCGCGGTTGAAGCGCAGCAGGTCGCGGATCATCCCGTGGAACCGCGGCCGCGCGAGGTTCGCGCGCTGGGCGAAGAGGCCGCTCGGCGTGCCGGCGTACTCGAAGTCCTCGTGGTCGGAGGCGACGCTGAAGCCCATGTGCGTCGGCTGGATCGCGACGCCGAGCTCCCCGAGGAAGCGCGTGAAGTTCGGGTAGTTGCGGTCGTTGAGGACGATGAAGCCCGTGTCGACCGCCCAGTCGCCCGACGCGGTGGAGACGTCGATCGTGTTCGTGTGACCCCCGACGTAGTCGTTGGCCTCGAACACCGTGATGTCGTGATCGGGATGGAGCCGGTGGGCGGCGGTAAGGCCCGCGATACCGGCGCCGATGATGGCGATGTTCATGCGGTCGGGGGGCCAGGCGGGAGGGGTCGGGCGCGTCGGTCCTGGCACCTTTGTATTCGGGCGAGGCGCCCGGACGGATCAGGCCGGATCGGCCGCGCGCCCTGCCCGCGCGCGGCCGTCCCGGCTTGCCTGCTCCTCCCCGCGCCCGGATGAGCGCGGGCCGGTCTCCCCAGACCGGTGCCCCGCGCCCGATTGAACACCTCCCGGTCGCGACCGGGGGGCGCCGCGCGTCAGATGACGCAGCGGCCGCGCGGTGGGCTCAGGCGTGCCACGCGGCGAGGACGCCGGCGAGGTCGGCCATCGCGTCGATGACGACGTCGGCGCCGGCGAGGTCGGCCGCCGGGTGCGGCCCGGTCGTGATCCCGACGCAGCGGACGCCGTCGGCCTGGGCGCAGGCGACGTCGAGCGGGGTGTCGCCGATGACGACCGCGGCCTCGCGCGGGACGGGGCGGCCGTCCCCGGCGCGGCGGCGCGCGAGGGCCGGGAGCTCCGAGCGGTCCTCGTGGTCGGAGCCGAACCCACCGGGCCCGGAGGCGAACCACTCGCCGAGGCCGGCGCGGCGGAGCTTCAGCCGCGCGATCGGCTCGAGGTTGCCGGTGACGAGCGCGGGCGTGTGGCCCGCCGCGACGAGGCCCGCGAGCGCCTCGGGGACACCGGGCGCGACGGTCTGCGAGAGGTCGGGAGGGCAGAGGCGCGCGTACGCGGTGCAGGCGGCGCTCACCGTCGCCTCCACCCCGTCGTCGATCGCCCGGGCGTCGACCCCGCAGAGGAGCAGCAGCGAGCGCATGATCGCGAGGTCGGTCCGGCCCGCGGTCGGGATGTCGTCGTCCGGCGCCTGGACGCCGTGCACCTCCTCGATCCCCGCGTGCAGCGCGCGCCGGTGCGCGTCGGCCGCCCGCACCAGCAGCGTCCCGTCGATGTCGAAGAGGAGGAGCATGGCGGGGACGGCGCGTCGCGGGCGGCGCCGCTAGATGGTTCGTTCCACGGCGGGGGCGGAGGAGTCGGGTAGGCAGGTGACATAAGCAGGCAGGTCGAAGTCGGCGGTGCTATCTCGCCAACGCCGACCCTGGGGGCCTCGATGGACGCCGACCTCGACCTGCTGCTGATCGCTGTTTACTGCACCTGCGACGATCTCCTGCCTGCGAAGGGCAAGAACGCCAAACGGATCTTGACCGACGCGGAGGTCGTCACGTTGAGCGTGGCTCAGCAGGTACTGCGGATCAGCTCTGACGAGCAGTTCTGGGCGATGGCACCGCATCGCTTGGGGCACCTGTTCCCGCGACTGCCCAAGCGCCCGGGTTTCGTCAAACGCCGCCAGCGCCTGTCGGACAAAATCGAAGCGCTGATCCTCGAGTTCGCCCGCCACACCAACGGCTTTGACGACGACCTGCTCGTGGTCGACAGCACACCGGTCGAATGCGGTCGCTCGGTCGAAACGACGCGCCGCAGCGCCCTGGGCAACGCCGCGGAGTACGGCTACTGCGCCAGCCATTCCCGCTTCTTCTGGGGCTTCCGCCTGCACGGCCTGTTCGCGACCGACGGCACTCCACGCGCCCTTGCCCTGACCTCCCCGAAAACGGGCGAACGAGACGTCGCGCTGGACATGCTCGCCCGCTGCCACCGCAACGGCCCGGTCACCGTCATCGGCGACAAGGGCTACTCCGGCCGCGACTTCCACGCCCAAGCCTCCGCGCTCGGCGCCACGATCGTCCGCCCCCGACGCAAGGACGAGGCCGGCAAAGAGCCGCACCTGGCCCCGATCCGGCAATGCGTGGAATCGATCTTCTGGACATGCAAAGACATGCTCAACCTCGAGGACCACCGCGCCCGCGAGCTCCACACGCTCCGCACCCGCCTGGCCGCCAAGTTCCTCGCTCTCACCGCCGCGATCGCTCTCAACGAACGCCTCGGCCGCCCACCACGCAACCTCACTGCCTACTACGCCTGACCGATCCGTGGAACGAACCATCTAGCGGGCGAAGGAGGTGTCGGAGGAGAGCGTCTGCAACGCGGCGGCGATGAGCTTCGCGGCGTCGAGGACGTCGGAGACCTGGACGACCTCGACCGGCGAGTGCATGTACCGTAGCGGCAGGCCGACGACCGTCGTCGGGATGCCGCCCCGGTTGTGGTGCATCGCGTCCGCGTCGGTCCCGGTCCGGCCCCCGTTCGCCGAGACGCTGAACGCGATCCCGGCCGCCTCGCCGGCGTCGTGGAGCAGCTCGAAGAGGCGCGGGTTGAGCGTCGCGCCGCGCTCGAGGACGGGCCCGGAGCCGAGCGGGTGCTCGCCGAGCTTCTTCACGTCGCTGCCGGGCGTGTCGGTCGCGAACGTCACGTCGACCGCGATCGCCGCGTCCGGCTTGATGCGGTACGAGGCGGCCGCGGCGCCGAAGAGCCCGATCTCCTCCTGGACGGCCGCGACGGCGACGACGTCACCGGGCGCGCCGCCGGCCTCGGCGACGAGCCGGGCGACCTCGTAGGCGACGAAGGCGCCGAGGCGGTTGTCCATCGCACGGGAGGCCGCGCGGCCCGCGAGCAGCTCGATCGGCTCGGCGTCGATGACCGCGACGTCGCCGATCCGGACGACGCCCTTGGCCTCGTCGCCGTCCTCGGCGCCGATGTCGATGTGCATGTCCTTCAGCTCGGTGACCTTCTTGCGCTCGTCGGGCTCGAGCAGGTGGATGGGCTTCTTCCCGACGACGCCGGGGACGGGGCCGCCCTTCGTGTGGACCGTCACCCGCTGGCCGACGAGGATCTGCGGGTCCCACCCGCCGACCTGCGCGAAGTAGAGGAAGCCCTTCTCGTCGACGTGCGTGACGATGAGGCCGATCTCGTCGACGTGGCCGACGATCGCGACGGTCGGGCCGCCGGCCGTCCCCTTCACCGTCGCCGTCGACGTCCCCATGTGGTCGACCTCGACGGCGGCGAACTCCCCGGCCGCCTCGCGCCACACCTGGGCGGGGGCCGTCTCGTAGCCGGACGGGCCGTGGGCGGAGAGGAGGGCGTGCAGGACGGGAGGGATCGCCATATGCGGGTGAGGCTATCGCCCGCGAACGCCACGCCGCCGCGGCGTCGCCACCGAGCGGGGCCGGGCGGCCTGTCCGGGGCCGGCGGGGCGGCGGCCGGCGTGACGCCGCCCCGCCGCGACTGCGCCAACCGGCCCCGGGACCCCCGTCCCGGGACTAGACTCCGGGCAGGAGAAGGCGCGGAGCGTCTTTCTGTGCAGGCAGGCACGGAGCCGGATCCGCCGGGAGGCGAACATGGCAGGGGACGAAACGGCCGGACGGGTGGAGCCTGCCTCGATCGAGGTCATCGTGGCCGCGCACACCGCGTTCAACGAGCGCCGCCTCGACGAGCTCGAGCTCTTCATGCACGAGGACGTCGACCTCTTCCTGCCGCTGTCGCTCGGGCTGCGCCCGACCGGCGAGAAAGGCCTCGCCGCCCTCCGCGCGACGCTCGCGAACGCGCTCGCGGTCGCGCCCGATCTGCGCATCGAGTTCGAGCGCGCGGAGGTCGTCGGCGACCTCGTCATCCTCGCCTGCCTCGCCGCCGCGACCGGCACCGACGGCGTGCGCTACCAGTGGCCGCTGCGCGTCATCGTCGCCGCGGAGGACCGCCGCATCACGCGCTACATCGTCCGCGCCCCGCACGCGGACCTCGCCGCCGACGCGCACGCCTTCCCGGCGCGGCGGGGCGCGGCGAAGCCGCAGTAGCCGGGCGGCTGGGGAGGTGTGTCCTCCCAGTCGGGTTCAGTCGACCTGGGAGGACACACCTCGCGAACTGGCCAGCTGGGTGGTGGATCGCGGTTGCTGAGCAACCGCGATCCACCACCGAGCACCCGGGCAGCCTCCCCGCCCTCGTAACCAGCCCGCTGTTCAGACGTCCGCGCCCGTAGGGCTCGGTCGCGTCAGCGCCACCGTCCCCCACCAACGACGAAGCGGCGCCTCTCGGCGCCGCTCCGGTCCTGCAGGGATGTGGCTTTCGCCTAGCCCTTGATCAGCGGCGTGACGGCCTTCAGCACGGCCGCCTTGTCGAGCGACTTGTCGAACGCGTCCGGGGCGGGGTTCACGCCGTTGAGGAGGCGGATGGCGGCCGCGTGGCGCGCCTCGACCTGGACGATGGAGCCGGCCGCGAGCAGCAGGTCCTTGTTCTTCAGGAGCGGGCCGGCGCCGTTGTAGGCGGAGACGCCGGTGTCCTCGAGGGTCTGCGCGAGCTTGAGGAAGCTCTTCTCGTCGGTGACGCCGAAGGCGAACGTCGGCTTCGCCGCCGGCTTGCCGCCGGACTGCTTCACCGCGCCCTTGAGGGCGTTGACGTGCTGCTGCTCCTCGTCGGCGAACTGCTTGGCGAGCTTGGCGACCTTGGAGCTCAGCTTGAGCTTCGTGGCCTCCTTGTAGAACCGCGTCTCCAGGTACTCGAGCGTGAGCGCGAAGTTCAGGATGTCGATGTCGCTGCTCGCCGTCGCCGCGAGGGCGTTCGTGACGAACGGGCCGACCGCGGCGGCGCCGGCGGTGGTCCCGATGGCGAGCGCGCTCTTCAGGATGAAGCTCGCGCGGTTCATGCCGCCGACGTCGATGAGGTCGAGCTCGGGCGCAGCGTTGTTCATGGTGTTGGTCATCAGTTCAGTTCCTCTTTGATCGCTCGGGCTACGCCACGATGAAGGGCTTGACGGCGGCCAGGACGGTGCTCATCTCTGCGGGCTTGCCGAACGCGCCGTCGGGCGTGATCTTCTTGCCGATGAGGGTGTTGAGCGTCGCGGCGTGACGGGCCTCGACGGAGTGGATCGAGAGCGCGGCCGCGAGGACCTCGGCGTTCTTGATCTTCGGGGCCTGCGCGAGGTACGCGGCGGCGCCGAGGTTCTCGACGGTCGCGGCGAGCTTCGCGACGGACATCGCGTCCTTGATCGGGAACTTCGACTTCGGCGCGGCGACGGGCGTGCCGCCGAGCTTCTTGATCGTCGCAGTGAGCGCGTCGACGTGCTGCTGCTCGGACTCGCCGAAGTGCTTCAGGAGGTCGGCCTGCGCGCCCTTGAAGAGCCCCGCCGCGATGACCTTGTTGTAGAAGTCGGTCTCGAGGTGCTCGAGCGTCAGGGCGTAGTTCAGGATGTCCAGGTCGCCCTGCTCGCTGCCGCCGGACGCGGCCGCAGCCGTCGTGCCGGCCGCGGCCGGGGTCGACGTGCTGCTGCTGTTGTTGCTGCTGCCGCAGGCGCCCAGCAGGACGGCCATGGCGGCGACGCCGCCGGTGCCACCGACACGGGTCAGGAACTTCTTGCGCGACGTCGGATCGTCACGCAGCTCATCAAGCGCAGACGTCGTCTTCTCAGAGTCAGGCACAGCACACCTCCTCCGCACCGGAGGGAAAGCCGGGCGGATTCTCGTTTTATGACCGCAAAAGTTCGGGTCCCTATGTGTCGTAGCGGGCGGGTGCCCGAACCGGATCAGTCTCACGAGCGGCAATGCGCCAGCTAAGACTGTTCCCCGGTCCGGGCGGCGCGCGGCCGCCCAGACCTGGGACCCCCGTCAGCTCGCGACGATCTGCCGCAGGACGTACTGCAGGATGCCGCCGTGGCGGAAGTAGTCGCCCTCCTTGGGCGTGTCGATCCGGACCGTCGCCTCGAACTCGACGTCGCCGGCCTTGACCTGGCAGGTCTGCGGCAGGCCGCCGTCGTTCAGCACGTCGGCGAAACCCGTGATCGCGAACTCCTCCTCACCGGTGAGGCCCAGCGAGTCGGCGCTCTCGCCCTCCGGGAACTGCAGCGGGAGGACGCCCATGCCGACGAGGTTCGAGCGGTGGATCCGCTCGAAGGACTCGGCGATGACCGCGCGGACACCGAGGAGGTTCGTCCCCTTCGCCGCCCAGTCGCGCGACGAGCCCGACCCGTACTCCTTGCCGCCGAGCACGACGAGCGGGACGCCGGCCGCGATGTACTCCTCGGAGGCCTCGTAGATCGAGGTGACCTCGCCGTCCTTCTTCGTCACGCCGCCCTCGGTGCCCGGCGCGAGCTGGTTGCGCAGGCGGATGTTCGCGAAGGTGCCGCGGATCATCACCTCGTGGTTGCCGCGCCGCGAGCCGAAGGAGTTGAAGTCCTTGCGCTCGACGCCGTGCGCCTCGAGGTACGCGGCGGCCGGCCCGTCCTTCTTGATCGCGCCCGCAGGCGAGATGTGGTCGGTCGTCACCGAGTCGCCGAGCTTCGCGAGGACCTTCGCCCCCGTGATGTCCGTGACGGGCTCGGGCTCGGCCGGCATCCCGTCGAAGTACGGCGCCTTGCGGACGTACGTCGAGTCCGGGTCCCACGCGAAGCGGTCACCGGTCGGGACGTCGAGGTCCTGCCAGTCCTTGGAGCCGTCGAAGACCGTCGCGTAGGACTGGCGGAACATGTCGCTCTGCACGGCCTCCTCGACCGTCCGGGCGATCTCGTCCGTCGACGGCCAGATGTCCTTCATGAAGACGTCGTTGCCGTCGGAGTCCTGCCCGAGCGGGTCGGTGTAGAGGTCGACGTCCATCGAGCCGGCGATCGCGTAGGCGACGACGAGCGGCGGCGACGCGAGGTAGTTCATCTTCACGTCGGGGTTGATGCGCCCCTCGAAGTTCCGGTTGCCCGAGAGGACCGACACCGCGACGAGGTCGTGCTCGTTGATCGCCGCGCTGATCTCGTCCGGCAGCGGGCCGGAGTTGCCGATGCACGTCGTGCAGCCGTAGCCGACGTTGTGGAAGCCGAGCGCCTCGAGGTCCTCGATGAGGCCGGCGCGCTCGAGGTACTCGGTGACGACGAGCGACCCGGGCGCGAGCGACGTCTTCACCCACGGCTTCGCGACGAGGCCCTTGGCGACGGCGTTGCGGGCGAGCAGGCCGGCGGCGAGCATGACGCTCGGGTTCGACGTGTTCGTGCACGACGTGATCGCGGCGATGACGACGGCGCCGTCCTTCAGCGAGCACGCGGTGCCGTTCGGCATCTTCACCTCGGCGCTGTTGCGCGTCGCGGTGGCGACCGGCGCCTCGTCCTCGACGGCGCGCTCGCCGGGCTGCTGCCCCGCGCCGTTGCCCTCGGGCTGGTAGGTCTTGATCGCCTCGCCGAACGCGGAGGCCGCGTCGGTCAGTGCGATGCGGTCCTGCGGGCGCTTCGGGCCGGCGATCGACGGGACGACCGTCGAGAGGTCGAGCTCGAGCGTGTCGGTGAAGGTCGGCTCCTCGGCGTCCTCGTCGTGCCACAGGCCCTGCTCGCGGGCGTACGCCTCCACGAGCTCGCAGAGCTCGGCCGGGCGGCCGGAGAACTTCAGGTAGCGGACCGTCTCCGCGTCGATCGGGAAGATCGCGCAGGTCGAGCCGAACTCCGGCGACATGTTGCCGATCGTCGCGCGGTCGGCGAGCGGCAGGCGGCCGACGCCCGCGCCGTAGAACTCGACGAACTTGCCGACGACGCCCTTGGCGCGGAGCATCTCGGTGATCGTCAGGACGAGGTCGGTCGCGGTCGCGCCCTCGGGCAGCGCGCCCGTGAGCTTGAAGCCGATGACCTGCGGGATGAGCATCGGCATCGGCTGGCCGAGCATCGCGGCCTCGGCCTCGATGCCGCCGACGCCCCAGCCGAGCACCCCGAGGCCGTTGACCATCGTCGTGTGCGAGTCGGTGCCGACGAGCGTGTCGGGGTAGGCCTCGCCCGTCCGGTCGTTCACGAAGACCGTCCGCGCGAGGTACTCGAGGTTCACCTGGTGGACGATGCCGGTGTCCGGCGGGACGACCTTGAAGGTGTCGAACGCCTGCTGGCCCCACTTCAGGAACTGGTAGCGCTCGCGGTTGCGCTCGAACTCGAGGGCCGCGTTCTGCCCGAAGGACTCGCGCGTGCCGAAGTGGTCGACCTGGACGGAATGGTCGATGACGAGCTCGGCGGGGACGAGCGGCTCGATCCTCGCCGGGTCGCCGCCGAGGTCGGCCATCGCGTCGCGCATCGCGGCGAGGTCGACGACGGCCGGCACGCCGGTGAAGTCCTGCATGACGACCCGCGCGGGCGTGAACGCGATCTCCTGCGAGGGCTTGGCCTTCGCGTCCCACGAGGCGAGCGCGACGATGTCCTCGGCGGTCACCGACCCGTTGCCCTCGGTACGGAGGAGGTTCTCGAGCAGGATCTTGAGGCTGAAGGGCAGCCGCGCGACGTCGTACTTCGCCTGGAGCGCGTCGAGGCGGTAGATGGTGAGGTCCTTGCCACCGGCGCTGAGCGTCGCCTTGGCGTCGAAGGAGTTCGGGTTGGTCATGTCGTCGTCTCCGAGGTGAGGTGATCGTCTTGGGGAAGCAGGATGAAGGGGGTGCCGTCCACGGTGCGGGCGCGGCGGAAGTGGCGCAGGTCGAGGGTCGCGATCCGGTCGGTGCCGAGCAGCCGCGCGAGCGCGAGCAGCGACGCGTCCGCGAGCCCGATGGCGGGACGCTCGCGGGCGACGACGAGCGTCTCGGCCATCGCGGTCGACCACCAGCGGACGTTGTAGGCGCCGCGCTCGAGATCGGACCACAGCGCCTGCTGGGCGACCTTCCCGCCGTAGCGCGGCAGCTGGTGGTCGAGCTCGGTCACGATGAGCGGGGTCGTGACGAGCTCGTCGTCGAGCGTGTCGATCCAGCGGCTGACGCGCTCGTGCCCGGCGAAGGAGGTGTCGTACGTCGCGAGGACGACCGACGTGTCGAGGACGACGGCCATGCGCCGTCAGTCGTTCCAGTCCGTCTCGGCGGCGTACTTCTCGTCGTTCGACGCGAGGTCGGGGATGCCGCTGCTGAAGACGCCGACCGTCGGCTTGGCGCGCTGCGGGCGGGTCGCGAGGCCCTCGAGGCCGCGGCGGATCCACTCGGCCTTCGTCAGGCCCTCGTCCGCCGCGCGCTGCGCGAGGACGCGGTCGAGCGCGTCGTCGAGGTAGATGCTCGTCTTCTTCAGCGCCACGCGACGTAGGGTAACACCCTACGTCGCCGCCATGTGACTTCCTGGTGGTGCGCTGACGAGGCGGATCGTCGTGACGATCGCGAGGAGCGTCAGGACGATCGCGCTCCCGACGCACCAGATGCAGATCGCGTGGATCGACCAGATCTCGCGCGTCGTCAGGTAGGCGCTGAACCCGAAGCCCACGAGCGCCTGGGCGGCCCCCGCGATGAGCCCGGTCTCCCCTGGGATCCACAGCGACGCGAGGATGCCCGCGTACCCGATGAGGCCGAGCAGCGCGACCGGGACGCCGGCGAGCTCGGACCACTCGGACTTCTGCACGCGCTCGCACCCGTGGGCGATCTCGCAGAGCGACTTCACGTGCGCGTAGTGGACGTACGTGAGGCACGACGCGATGCCCAGGCCGGCGAGGCCGAGGACGAGCACCGCCTTGCGGAGGCGCGCGTCGGTCACCTCAGAGGGCCAGGGCGGCGTCGAGGGCGCTCGAGATGCTCGCGTAGTCGAAGCCGCTCACGAGCTTCCCGGTCTCGCCCTGCTTCGTGACGACGAAGCTCGGGGTGCCGTTGACGCCGTAGCGCCGGGCGAGCGCGTCCGCCGCCCTGTCCGCCGCGGTCGGCGTCGCCGTGATCGGCCGGGCGAAGAGCGGGGCGGTGCGCAGCCCGGGCACGGCCGCCGCGAGGCGCTTGAGGAACGCGTCGGTGCCGTACCCGGTCTGCTCCTCGCCCTGGTTGTAGTAGAAGAGGTCGGCGAAGTTCCACAGGCGGTCCTGCGCCTCCGCGCCGGCCGCCACCTGGGCGCCCCGGACCGAGTCGGGGCCGAGGAAGCTCAGGAGGTGCAGCTCGAGCTTCACCTTGCCGCCCCGGACGTAGTCGCGGACGACCTGGGGCAGCGTCTGCAGCGAGTACTGCCGGCAGTACGGGCACTGCAGGTCGGCGAACTCGAGGAGGGTCACCGGCGCCTTCGGGTTGCCGAGCGTCTTGCCCGACTGCGGGATGCCGTTGAGCATCGCCCGCGACTCGCTCACCCCGGCGACCGCCGCGCCGGCGGCCGCGGTCGGCTTCTTGTCGCTGCCGCCCGTCGCGAGGACGATCGCGACGACCGCGACCGCGACGAGGGCGACGACGCCACCGAGGATCGAGAGCCGGCGACGGCGGGCGGCGCCCGCGGCGGCGGCTGCCTCGGCCGCCTGGCGTTCGGCGCGGGCGGCGTCCTTGCGCTCCTTCTTGCTCGGCTGATCCTGGCTCACGTCTGCTCCGATGCTCCGCGGGTCTCGGCGGCAGCGTAGGGCGGCTGCCTGAAGGTCCCGTCAACCCGGCGTGTCCCCAACCTAAAGGGAATCAGCGCCGCCGTGCCACCTCGCGCGGCGCCGGGGCCCCGCGGGGCATCATGCGGACGATGGCCTCCGCCCCCACCGAGAACGTCTGGGACTACCCGCGCCCACCCGCCCTCGTCCCGTGCACCCGCCGGGTCCGGATCGAGCTCGGCGGCGTCCTCGTCGCCGACTCGACGCGCGCGCTGCGGGTGCTCGAGACGAGCCACCCGCCGTCGATCTACATCCCGCCCGCCGACGTGGACCCCGCCTGCATCACGCCGTCGCGGGCCCGCTCGACGTTCTGTGAGTGGAAGGGCAGCGCGACGTACTACGACGTCCACGGCGGCGACCGGCGCGAGGAGGCCGCGGCCTGGGCCTACCCGCGGCCGACCGCGGGCTTCGCCGGCCTCCGCGACCACCTCGCCTTCTACCCCGGACGGATGGACCGCTGCCTCCTCGACGAGGAGGTCGTCCGCTCGCAGGAGGGCGACTTCTACGGCGGCTGGATCACCGACGAGATCGTCGGGCCGTTCAAGGGCGGCCCCGGCACCTGGGGCTGGTGAGCGGCGCCGTCCGCCATGATGCCCGCCATGAACACCACGGCCGACACCCTGAAGCTCCTCGGGCGGATCCGGATCATCGCCATCGCCGACGCGGTCCTGCTCGTCGTCCTCATCGGCTGCGCGATCGCCGGCTCGGGCGCCGTCCACGTCCTCGGGCCGATCCACGGCGTCGGCTTCCTCGCGCTGCTCTACCTCTGCGGGCAGGGCGCAGTCGAGGAGCGCTGGGGCTGGTGGTTCCCCGCGATCGTGCTCGCGACGGCGGGCCCTCCCGGCTCGTTCATCGGGGACGTCCGCATCCGCCGGGAGCTGCCCGCCGTCCCGTGACCGTCTGACCGGTGGGTCCCCGCTCCCGCGCCCGCGCCGCGCCGGTCAGGCGACGGCGCCCGCGAGGACCTGCGTGAACCAGGCGTGCAGCACCGGGGTCATGACCTCGTCGGTGAATCGCGCCGGGTCGGGCGCCGTCAGCGCATGGAGGATGAGGCCGTGGATGAGGGCGACGAGGGCCTGCCCGTCGCGGCGCGGCTCGGCGGCCCCGAGCGCCTCGAGCGCGGCCTCGGCGACCTCCCGGAAGGCCTGCGGCCAGCCGCGGAGCTCCTGGGTGCCGGGGGCCGTGCGCGCGATCCGCAGGTAGAGCTCGAACTCCGCGAACATCGCGGGTCGCCGCTCGCGGAGGAGGTAGCGGTGGTACTCGACGAGGGCCTCGACCCCCTCGTCGACCGTCATCGCGCCGGCCGACGTCACCGCGTCCGCGATGCCGCGGAAGACCGTCGCCTCGCGTTCGATGAGGCGCCCCATGGCGGCCTGCATGAGGTCGTCCTTGGAGGCGAAGTAGTACGTCGTCGCCGCGAGCGGGACCCCGGCGGCGTCGGCGACCCGCCGGTGCGTGATGCCCTCCAGGCCCTCGGCCTCGAGGATGACGAGCGTCGCCGCGATGATCGCGTCGCGGCGCTCGCGGCCGCGGCGCTGGCGCCGCGGGGCGGGGGTGGGGGGCGGCTCCGCCATCGACGGCCAGTGTGCCAGCCCCGGACGCCCCGGCCCACCCGGACGCGTCATGTGGGGGGGGTCGGGCGGTCCGCAGCGCGCCGCGCCGGACTGCAGCCTCGCGGGCGAGCTGCCGATAGATCGGCCGTGGCCCTGCTCGACGACCCGCGCTCACCTTCCCGGGCGACCCGCTGGCCGTCGGCGAGCGACGATGCCCTGGTCCGCGGCGTCGTGCACCACGCCGACGGGGCCTTCGACGAGATCTTCGCCCGCTACCACGCGCCCCTCGTCCGGTACTGCCGCGGGATCCTGCTCGACGACGACCTCGCCCAGGACGCGGCGCAGAACGCCCTCACGAGTGCCCTGCGCGCCCTGCGCGGCGGCCGCAGCACCCCGCACGTCCTCGGGCCGTGGCTCTACCGCATCGCGCAGCGCGAGGCCGTCGACCTCGCCCGCCGGCGCCGCGCCGACGTCGCGCGCCGCCACTCCGCCGCCGACGGCGAGGACACGCTGCTGTCGGTCGCCGCCCCGTGCGACGAGCCGACCCGCGACCGCCTGCGCGAGCTCCTCGGCGACCTCGCCCGGCTGCCGCTGCGCCAGCGCAGCGCCCTCATCCTCCGAGAGCTCAGCGGCCTGAGCTACGCCGACATCGCCATCACGCTCGAGACGTCGCCCGCCGCGGCACGCCAGTCGGTCCTCGAGGCCCGCGGCGCGCTCGCCGAGGCCGGGACCGGACGGGCCACGTCCTGCGCCGACGTCCGTGGACTCATGGACGGCGGGGACGGGCGCCGGGTGCGCGGGCGCCGCGTGCGCGCCCACCTCGCCGACTGCGCCGCGTGCCGGGGCTACGCCGAGCGCATCGACGACCGCCGGCGCGACCTCGCCCTGCTCTTCCCGCTCGCCCCGGTGGCGCTCGCCTCCGGTGGCGGCGCGCTCGCCGCGATCACCGGGGGCAGCGCGGCGGCCGGTGGCGTCGCCGCGGGTGGGGCCGCGGCGGGCGGCTGGCTCGGGCTCGGCAGCCTCGGCGGCGCGACGGTCGCGAAGTGCGCGATCGCCTGCACGGCCCTCGTCGTGGGCGGCGGCGCCCTCGCGGAGACGGTCGTCACCCATCCACCGGCGCGGCACCCACGCGTCCACGTCATCGCGCAGGTGCCGCAGCCGTCGACCGCGGTGCCGGTGAGCGCGAGCGCCACCGCGCAGCCGACGCCCGCCCCGAAGGCCCGTCGCGCGGTCGCGAGGCCCCGCGTCGCCAGGACGGCCCCGGCGAGGCCCCGCCACGCCGCGACGCACGCCACGAGCGTCCCCCGCCAGGCGAGCTCGGCCCTCCCGGCGCGCGCGCCCACCCCGTCGGCGACGACGAGCACCCCGGCGCCGGCGCCGGCCCCCGCCGCGACCACCGCGGCACCCGCGACGACGCCCGCCCCGGCGCCGCACCCCGCCGCCACGCCCACGACCGGCGCCAAGAGCTCGAGCGGCCAGCTCGCCGCCGCGATCCAGCAGCAGGTGCAGCAGGCGATCGCGAAGGCGACGACGCCGTCGACCGCGACGTCGCAGACGGTCCAGCAGGCCGTGCAGCAGACCGTGGCGCAGACGCTCGCGCAGGCCTCCGCGACGACGCAGCAGGTCCTCGCCGCCACCCGGCAGACCGTGCAGCAGCTGACGACGACGGCGCTCGACGCCCTCCGCACCCAGCTCGCCGGCCTGCAGCAGCGGCTCTTCCCGACCTCGCAGCCATAGCGCCTACGCGCCAACAACGAGAACTTCCGCAACCACCCCCTCACGAACCGGCCGCTCGGCGCCTCTGTACCCCCAAGAGGCGCATCGCCTCGGAAAAAGGCAAACCCGCCGCGAGGCGGGGACGCAAAACCAGGGGCCTACCCCGTAGGCCGCCCAGTTGCCCGACAGGAGAACCACAAGATGCCCCGACGTACCCCGATCGCCGCGCTGCTCGCCGGCGCCACCCTGCTCACGGTGGGCCTTCCCGCCGCCCACGCCGCCTCACCCGCGTCGGTCCAGTCGCAGGTCGGCGCGCACCTCAAGCACGCGCAGGCCGACGCGAAGAAGGTCACGCGCCTCACCCGCCGCGGTGACGCGACGGGCGCCCGCAAGGCGCTGAAGCGCGCCCGCCACGAGGCCGTCGCCGCCGCCCGCGGCGCCCGCGTCCTCGCCGCCGACGCCCAGGACAGCCCGGCCGCCGCCAACACGGCGATCATGTCGCTCGCCGCCGCCGCCGGGACCTACGGCGACGCGCTGCAGCGCTTCTCGAGCCTCATCCCGAGCGCCGACAGCCCCGCGCTGCAGCAGTCCCTCGCCGGCGCCCTCCCGGGCACCGTCGCCGGGCACGACCAGCTCGTCGCCGAGCTGACGACGCTCGTGAACGAGCTCTCCGGCCAGGCGCAGGCGTTCGCCGCCCAGGCCCTCGCCGCCCTCCAGGCCGCCGCGCCCGTCCAGGTGCAGCAGATCGCGACGGTCGCCGGCCTCCCCGACCTGCCGACGCAGATCACGACGATCATCCAGCAGGCGCTCGCGTCCGCCACGACGGCGCTGCAGACCGGCCTGTCGAGCCTGACCGCGACGCTCCCGGCCCTGCCGGCCCCGGCCGGGGCGCAGGTCACGACCGCGCTGAGCTCGATCACCGCGGCGATGCAGCAGCTCCTCCCGCTCCTCCAGCAGGTCATGGGCATCGCGACGGACACCGCGACGGCCGGCATCCAGCAGGCGAGCGGCCTCATCCAGGGCCTGCTCGGCGGCCTCCTCGGGAACTTCCCGGGCGGCGGCACCGGCGGCTCGACGGGCGGGACGGCGCCCGCCGGCGGCAGCACCGCGACGGGCGGCCTCGGCGGGCTCTTCGGTGGCCTGCTGCAGCTCCCGCTCTCGCTCCCGCAGGGCATCCTCGGCGGGCTCTCCGGGCTGCTCAGCCCGCTCGGCCTGATCCGCTAGCGGCGCGCCGCTCAGCGCTCGTGCGGTCGACCGCCCACCCGGCGGGCGACCGCGCGATCGATCGAGGTCCGGCTCAGACGTCGATGGCCGAGCCCATCGTCACCGTGCGCTCCTCGGGGAGCCCGAAGTAGGCGACCGGGCTCGCCGCGTTGCGCGAGATCCCGATGAAGAGGCGCTTGCGCCACTGCCGCATCCCCGGGGCGTGCGTCCGCCGGATCGTGATGCGGGAGAGGAAGTAGGACGCCTCGGCGACGTCGATCGCGCCCTCCACCCCGAGCTCCGCGGCCAGGCGCAGCGTCGCCGGCACGTCGGGCTCGTCCTGGAAGCCGAAGCGCGCGGTGATGTGGGTGATGCCGTCGTCGCCGTAGCCGAGGTCGTCGATCGTGATGCGGTCCTCGGGGTGGACGTAGGGGACGCGCAGCGTCTGGATCGAGAGGACGACGGTGACGGCGTGGAGCGTGTGGTTGTGCTCGACGTTCGCCCGCAGCGCGAGCGGCGTCGTGTGGAGGTTCGCGTTGAGGAAGACGGCCGTGCCCTCGACCCGGTGGGGCGGCGGGTCCATCGCGTGGATCTCGTCGATGAAGGCCTGCAGCGGGCCCTCGATCTCCGTGCGCTTGTCGGTGACGATCATGCGGCCGCGCTGCCAGGTGATGAGGACCGTGAAGACGAGCGCGGCGATCACGAGCGGGAGCCAGCCGCCGTGGACGACCTTCGTGAGGTTCGCCGAGAAGAACGTCAGGTCGACCGTGAGCATGGCGGCCGCCGCGGGGACGACGATGCGCGGGGAGACCCGCCACTTCGAGACGGCGATCGTCGAGAAGAGGATCGTCGTGAGGACGAACGTGCCGGTGACCGCGATGCCGTACGCGGACGCGAGGTGCTCGGAGCTCCCGAACCCGGCGACGATCGCGACGACGGCGACGAACAGCCCCCAGTTCACCGCCGGGACGTACACCTGCCCGACCTCGTGCTCGGACGTGTGCCGGATGGTGAGCCGCGGGAGGAAGCCGAGCTGCACCGCCTGGCGCGTGACGGCGAACGCGCCGGAGATCATCGACTGCGACGCGATGACCGTCGCGACGGTCGCGAGCAGCACCATCGGGACCCGGCCCCACTGCGGGACGAGGAGGAAGAACGGGTTGTCGATCGCCGACGGCGTGTGGATGATGAGCGCGCCCTGCCCGATGTAGTTGAGCATCAGGGCCGGGAAGACGAGCCCGAACCACGCGCGGCGGATCGGCTCGCGCCCGAAGTGGCCCATGTCCGCGAAGAGCGCCTCGGCGCCGGTGACCGCGAGGACGATCGACCCCATCGCGATGAACGCCGTGCCGCCGTGGTCGAGGAAGAATTGCGCGCCGTACGTCGGCGACAGCACGCGGAGGATCCCCGGGTGCTGCCCGATCTGCGCGAGGCCGCTCACCGCGAGGATCGCGAACCACAGGAGCATGACCGGGCCGAAGAGCCGGCCGACGACGCCGGTCCCGAAGCGCTGGATCGAGAACAGGAGCGTGAGGACGACGAGCGTGATCGGGATGACGACCGAGTGCAGGCTCGGGGAGACGACCTTCAGCCCCTCGACCGCCGAGAGGACCGAGATCGCCGGCGTGATCATCCCGTCGCCGTAGAAGAGCGCGGCGCCGAAGATGCCGAGCGCGACGAGGACCATGTTGCGGGCCCGTCCCCCGAGGCGCAGCTCCTGCACCTGGGCGATGAGGGCCATGATGCCGCCCTCGCCCTCGTTGTCCGCCCGCATGACGAATAGGACGTACTTCACCGAGACGATGACGGTGAGCGACCAGACCATGAGCGAGAGGACGCCGTAGACGTCCGCGCTCGTCGCCTTCACCGCGTGGTGGTCGGCGTGGAAGACGGTCTGCACCGCGTAGAGCGGGCTCGTCCCGATGTCGCCGAAGACGACCCCGAGGGCGCCGAGCGTGAGCGCGGCCATCCCGGCGCGGGTGGCGCCGCCGTGGCCGGCGCCGGCCGCGGTCGCGTCCGCCGAGCCCTCCGCGTGGGGGTCGGGCTCTGTGGATGCGGGGTCCGCCATGCGCCGCCCACCCTACGAGAGGGCGCAGCGGCGGGCGGTGCGCCGCTCAGGCCGGCGCGGCCGCCACGTGCTGCGGCACGACGGCGAGGACCTCGTCGAACCCCTCGCGCAGGCAGCGCTCGAACCGCGGGGCGTCGGTGATCGCCGCCGGGTCGAGGTTCACTCCGATGCAGCAGCCGTCGAGGTGGGAGACGAGCGTGATCATCGCCGCGCACCCCGGGAGCGGCCCGAACGGGTAGGCCTTGAGGATCTTCGCGCCCGCGAGGTAGCGGGGCTCCTGCAGGCCGGGGACGTTCGAGGCCTGCAGGTCGTTCGCCTTCGTGAGGTTGCCGGCGACCTGCGAGATGACCGGGCCGGGCAGCCGCGAGAGCACGGGAGCCATGTGCGCGAGCGCGGCGACCGCCGGCTCGGCGCGGGCGCGGATGACCATCGCGCCGATCGCCCGCATCCGGGCTGACGGGTCGGCGATCGACACCGGCCCGGCGAAGCGGGCGCCGACGAAGCGGTTGCCGCCGTCCGGGTCGTCGGCGCGCCGGACCGAGATCGGCATCGCGAAGGGGATGCGGTCGACGGGGACGCCGAGCTCCTCGTGGTAGCGGCGGTAGCCGCCGAGGACCGCGGCGAGGAACGCGTCGTTCAGCGAGCCGCCGACGGACTTCGCGGCGGCGCGCAGCGGGGCGAAGGGGACGTCGAGCGTCGCGAACCGCCACGACAGGCTGCGTCCGGCGAGCAGCGGCGAGCCCACCGCGTCGGGGTCCCCCAGGACGCGCTGCAGCGACGCGGCGAACTTCGCGGCGTCGACCGCCGACCGCCGCGGGTGCCGCGCCGCGCCGAGGACCGACACCGCGGTGCCGAGCGTCGCGGGCAGGCCGCGCACGTCCCGCTCAACCTGGCGGACGAGGACGTCGGTCGGGGTCGTCCGCTCGGCCGGGAGCGGCGCCGGCTGCGGCTTGTCGGGGTTGGTTTCGCGCCGCGTCGAGTGGAGCATCGCCAGCAGCTGCACGGCGCCGAGGCCGTCGGTCGTCGCGTGGTGGAGCTTGAGCAGGAACGCGGCCTGCCCGTCCGGGAGACCCTCGATGAGGATCGCCTCCCACGGCGAGCGGGAGCGGTCGAACGGCACCATCGCGAGCTGCTCGGCGAGCCGCAGCGCGGCGTCCCAGTCGGCGTCGCCGGGCAGGCGGACGCGTCGCACGTGGTAGTGCAGGTCGAAGTCCCGGTCGACGACCCAGGCCGGATGCCCGAGCCCGAGCGCCGGCTCGACGACCCGCTGGCGGAAGCGCGGCACGAGCCGCGTCGCCCAGTCCACCGCGGCGAGGAAGCGGTCCCAGTCGGGCGTCGTGTCGAGCAGCTCGAGCGAGCAGATCGTCGACCGCAGGCGCGGGTCGGCCTCCGCCCGCCACATGAGGGCCTCCAGCGCGTTCATCTCGCGGGCCTGGCCCCACACCCCGGGCTGCGCAGCGTCGTCGGCCATGTCAGGCGACCTCGTCGATCTCGTGTTCGGCGGCCGCCCGGAGCAGGCCGCGGTAGGCCTCGCGCGGGTGGCGCCCGTCGTTGACGACCGCGTCGACCTCGGCGGCGATCGGCATGATCACGTCGTACTCACGCGCGAGCTCCATGACGGTCGCGGCCGTCTTGACGCCCTCGGCGACCTGGTTCATCTCCTCGATGATCTGCTCGAGGGACTTGTCGCGGGCGAGCTCCTCCCCCACGCGCCGGTTGCGCGAGAGGGGGCTCATGCAGGTCGCCATGAGGTCGCCGAGCCCGGTGAGCCCGGCGAACGTCCGCTCCTGCGCGCCCATCGCGACGCCGAGGCGGGTGATCTCCGACAGCCCGCGGGTGAGGACCATGGCGCGCGTGTTGTCGCCGGTCCCGAGGCCCTCGGACATCCCGGCGGCGATCGCGATGATGTTCTTCAGCACGCCGCCGAGCTCGGACCCGAGGAGGTCCTCGTTGCGGTAGACGCGGAAGCGCCGGCCGGAGAAGAGCGGCTGCAGGGCGCACGCCACCGCCGCGTCCGGGAGCGCGACGACCGCGGCCGCGGCCTTGCCGTCGAGGACCTCGCGGGCGAGGTTCGGCCCGGCGAGCAGCCCGACGGGGTGGCCGGGAAACGCCTCGGCGATGACCTCGGTCGGGCGCATCCGCGTCCCCATCTCCAGGCCCTTGGCGAGCGAGAGCACCGGCACCCACGGGCGCACGTGCGGCGCCGCCTCCGCCAGCGCGCTGCGCATCGCCTGGGTCGGGACGCCGACGACGAGGACGTCCGCCCACTCCGCGGCCTCGCGCAGATCGGACGTCGCCCGCAGCGACTCGGGCAGCGGGCGGTCCTCGAGGTAGCGCGAGTTCGTGTGCTGCTCGTTGATCTCCGCCACCGTGTTCTCGTCGCGGGCCCACAGGAGGGTGGGCGTGTTCGCCGCCGCGAGCGTGGCGACCGTCGTCCCCCACGAGCCGCCGCCGAGGACGGCCACCTGGACCGGGCGACTCATCGCCGCAGCTCCAGGCGCGGGCCGGCGGGCCAGTCGGCGAGCGTCTCGAGGAAGAGGCCGCGCACCTCCTCGACGTGGTCGTCGATCGTTCCCACCGTCCAGCGGCGCGTGTCGATCGGGGGATGCACGACGACCTCGACGGTGCCGGGGTGCATGACCTGCGCCCCCCGCCACATGACCTCGCCGGCGTTTCGGATGACGATCGGGACCATCGGGACCTCCGCCTGCATGGCGATGTGGAAGGCGCCCTTCTTGAAGCGCCCGAGACGTGGGGTGGCCGACCGGGTGCCCTCCGGGGCGATGACGAGGGACATCCCCTCGCCCCGGACCTTGTCGACCGCGGGCTGGATCGCCTGCCGGGCCTGCGCGGTGTTGCCGCGTTCGACGAACGCGACCCCGGCGAGCTGGAAGAGCTGCCCCCAGCCCGGGATGTTCTTTACCTCCTTCTTCGCGACGCCGGTGAAGCCGCCGCGCAGGAGCTTCATGACGAGGATCGGGTCGATCTTGCTCTGGTGGTTGAAGACGAAGACGGCCGGGCGCGCGGACCACAGGTGCTCGGCGCCGCGCACGACCTTCACGTCGATGCCGGCGATCGCGAGGCCGACGTCCGCCCCGACCCCGCCGGTGATCTCCAGGAGCTGCTCGCGATCCCGGTTGAGGAGCGAGAGGCCGAGGCCCGCGCCGAACGACGCGGCGAACGCCCCGTAGAAGCCGATGGTCCGGGCGACGTCGCGGACCCCGGGCGTCCCCCCGCGCGAGACGCAGTCGAGGATCGGCCACTCGCGCCGGGTCGCCTCCCGGCGCAGGACCCGGTGCGGCGCGACGGCGACCGGGTGGCCGACCGCCTCGAGGAACGGGATGTCCTCCGCGCCGTTGGAGTACGCGAAGGAGGCGTCGAGGTCGAGGTCCTCGACCGCGGCCATCGCGCGGACTGCGTCCGCCTTGCCCCGCGACCACAGCGGCGGGCCGCCGGGCCGGCCCGTGACGATGCCGTCCGCGATCTCGATCGGCGTGCAGAGGACGTGGTCGATGCCGAGCTCCTTCGCCATCGGGACGACCTGGAAGCGGGTGGCGGACGAGGCGAGCGCGACCGTGTGGCCCTTCGCCTGATGGGCCCGGATGAGCTCCCACGCCTCGACGTGCAGCCGGCTGGCGATGTCGTGCTTGAAGAGGCTCGCGCCGAGGGCGTCGAGCTCGTCCTGCGTCTTGCCCTTCCAGGCGGCGAGCGAGAGGCCGAGGAAGCGCTCGAAGTCCTCGGGCGACTCGACCCCCTGCACGCTCATGAGCAGCGTCCTGGCGATCTCGATCGGCCCGATGTCGAGGCCGAGGATCCGGTGCCGGTAGAAGGCCTGCGCGCTGTAGCCGGTGATGACGGTGCCGTCATAGTCGAAGAACGCGCCGATCTGCGGGCCGTCGGGCGCGGCCTCGATCGCGGCGAGGCGCTCGTCAAGCGGCGTCGGCATAGAGCACCCCCTCGAGGAGCTTCGCGTCGAGCTCGCCGATCCGGACCAGGCGCCTGCGGATCTCGCGGACCTCGTCCCGCCAGGCCTCACGGGCGACGCGGACGTCGTCCCGGCCGGGGTCGACGACGTCGCGGTTGGCGGCCAGGCGCATCGCCGCGGCGAAGAGCTCCTGCGACACCGACTCCGGCCCGTGGAGGCGCCCCTGGAGGACCATCTGCCGGCCGACGCCGAGGCAGCGGTCGATGAACGCGGACTGGTCGACGGCCTCGCGCGACGGCGTCGCGGCGAGCTGCTCGGCGACGACGAGCTGCGCGTCGAAGAACGAGCGCAGCGCCCGGTCGGCGACGAGCGTGCGCCGGCCGGCGAGCAGCCGGTCCGGCCCACCGGGCTCGGCGATCCGCTGCTGCCACTCGGGGTCGATGTTCTCGAGCTCCTGGTTCATCTCCTCGAGGAACGCGCGCTTGGTCCCGAAGAAGAACTCGAACTTCAGGAGGTCGCGGAGGGCGAGCGCGTCGTCCGTCGCGACGGTGAGCGCCGCGTCCGGCTCCGGCGGGTGCTGGGAGAGCCGGACGAGCGCGAGCTCGACGATCGCGCGGATGATGAAGTGGTGCAGCGCGCCGTTGCGGTAGAAGGCGGCGACGTGGTGACGGCCCTCGGCGATCTGCCAGACGGGCTCGGTGCCGCCCTCGTAGCAGCTGACGACGCCGGCGTTCTCGAGCGCGTCGAGGACCCCGCGGACCGACGCCGGGCGGCGGAGCTCGTCGACGGTGCCGGGGATGCGGCGCCAGGCGACGTGGTCGAGGAGCGGCGTGAGGACCCGCATGACCTGGTCGAGCGTCAGGGCGCGGTCGCGCACGCCGAGGAGCGCCAGGGTCACGAGCGAGGTCGACGCGAGCGGCGTCGCCCGGTTGATGCCGTCGCAGATGCGGAAGGCGACCTTCTCGAGCTGGGCGCGGCCCTCGCCGGCCTCCTCGAGCGCGCCCTTGAGCGAGAACGGGTCACCGAAGCGGACCTGCGCGGTGCCCGAGTTCGAGCGCTGGGCGTTGATGTAGTTCGCGAACCACTTCAGGCCCTCGCTCTGCTTCTTCGCGCCGCCCTGCTCGGCGGCCATCGCGCCGACCTCGTGGAGCTGGTCGTAGACCATCGAGACGGGGACGAGCATGACGTCGTCGACCCGCGGGTCGTCGAGCGCCTTCGCGAGATAGGCGAGGAGGCCGAACTTCGGCGGGCGCAGCTTGCCGGTGCGGGTGCGGCCGCCCTCGAGGTACCACTCGATGTTGAAGCGCTTCGCCGCGAGGTGCGCGAGGTACTCGCGGACGGCGAGCTTGTAGACCTGGTCGTCGCCGAACGTCCGCCGGATGAAGATGATCCCGGCGCGCTTGCCGAGCGGGCCGATCGGCCAGAACGCCATGTTCGCGCCGCCGAGGACGTGGTTGCGCGGGAAGTCGTGGTCGTGGAGGACCTGGGCGAGGACGAGCGGGTCCGCGTAGGAGCGGTGCGACGGCAGGAAGACGAGCGGATGGCGGCGGTTGAGCTCGCGCAGCCGCTCGAGGCTCTCGGAGTCGACGTCGACGTCCCAGGCGTTCGCGTGCATCGGCCGCATGACCGCGCGGAAGGCGTCGATCGCCGGGCGGCTCTGGACGGCGGCGACCTCCTGCAGACAGTCGGTCGCCTCGGCGAGCACCTCCTCGAACGGGCGATCGAGCTTCTCGGCGAGGACGGACACCTTCGTGCGGAAGGTGTGCGACGCGGTGATCTGCTCCGCGACGAGCCGCGGGACCTTGTAGCGGTCGCCGACGATCTGGCGCTCGGCGCGCTCGCACGCGAGCTCGGCCTGCCGGGCCACGAAGGCGGCGAACGCCTCGCCGCCGGCGGTGCGGCCCGCGTGCTCGCGGAAGCGGCGCCGCAGCTCGAGCGCGTGCGCCGGCTCCCCGGCGGTGACGCGGGCGCGGTCGGGCTCGCGCCGGGCGATGACCTTCTGCACCGCGCCCCACGGCCGGTGCGGGTTCGTCAGCGCGAGGAGGTCGGCGACCCGGACGGTGCGGTCGCCGTCGCGCTCACGCGGGAGCCACGTGACGCGGACCGGCAGGACGAGCGGGTCGTCACCGCGCTCGAGCCGGCCACGGAGCTCCGGTGCGGCCCGGTCGAGGGTCTCGGCGCCGGGGTGGTGCTCCCGCGCCCAGGCGTCGATGAGCTCGCGCTCGGTCCCGGTGCGCGCGTCGACGAGCAGGACGACGGGGTCGCCCGTCGCGGGTGGGGTCTGCGTGACGGTCGCCATACCAGCGAGCCTCTCCGGTCTCCCCGCGCGGGTCAACGTGGCGCGCCGACGAACCGGCGGGGGGCGCGGTCGTGCACCGAGCACAAACCGGCCCCGCGATCAGCGCGGGCCCGCGTCCGGTTCGCCGCCGGAGCCGGCCGCGGTGCGCCCGTCGTGCAGCAGCGTCGCCACGTGCAGCGCGATGACGTCGTCGAGGCGCCGGAGGTCGAGCCCGGTGCGCTCGGCGATGCGCCCGAGGCGGTAGCGCGTCGTGTTCGCGTGGAGGTGCAGCCGGCGGGCGGCGAGCTTCACGTTCAGGTCGCTCGCGAGGTAGCTGCGGAACGTGTGGGTGAGCTGGCCACCGTCGCGCGCGTCCTCCTCGAGGAACGTCCGCACGCGCTCGGGCACGAGCGTCCACGTCGTCGCGCCCGCCCGCAGCGTCATCCAGTCCAGCGGGGCGAGGGACGGGAGCGCGAGGAGGCCGCCGCCCGTCGGCACCCGCTCGCGGGCGCGACGCGCGTCGGCGAGCGCCTCGCGCGCGCCCCCCGGCAGGACGTGCACGGCGCTGATGCCGACGGCGAGCCGGACCGGGCCGTCTGCGAGGCGGCGCCACGTGCGCTCCAGCGCGCCGACGAGCCGGTCGGGGCCGTCCGCGCCGACCGGGCGCAGGACGACGACCTCGTCGTCGGCGAGCCGCGCGAGCGGGAGGACCGGCGGCCCCCCGGCGCGGGCGAGCGCACCGACCGCGGCGGTCATCGTCGCGTCCCCGGCGACATCACGGCCGCGGACGGCGCGGGCGCTGATGGCGAGGACGGGCGTCCCCTCCCCGAGTCCGAGCTCAGCGGCGAGGTCGCCGAGACCGTGGGCGCCCGGGTCGTCCCCGGCGACGAGGAGGTCGAGCAGCGCGGCCCGGCGTCGCGTCCCGCCGTCGCGGGAGAGCTCGCGCGCCTCGATCCACGCCTCCCCCGCGAGCGCCGACGCGATGTCGATGAGCTCGAGCAGGCGGGCGCCGACCGCGACGACGCCGGCGCTGTCGCCGGTCTCCGCGGCGATGGTCGCCACGCGCTCGTAGATCGTCCGGTGCACGATGCGCAGGCCGCGGGTCGTGTCCTCGATCCAGTCCCCGCGGGCGGCGCGGCGCTCGATCGCCGGGCGGAGGAAGTCGACGTCGTGGACGTCGAGCGGGCGGTCGTGGTCGAGCGCGTCGGCCAGCGCGTCGACGAGCATCCCCGCCTCCTCGACGAGGACCGCCTCGTCGTCGGGGGCGAGGGCGCCGGGGCGCCGCCCGTGGCCATCGCGCCGGAGCAGGAGCGCGACGAGCTCGTCGCGCTCGGCTCGGAGCGCGCGGGCAATGCGGCTCGTCCCGGCGTCGACGCTCATCCCGGAGCGGACGATACCGGCGACGCGGGGAACGGCACCCCAGGCGCTTCACCGCGTAGCACATCGAGACGGCCGACGTGCCCGGTTTCTCAGTGTCAGCACCGAAATACCGAAAAACCTCCATTCAACGTCCATCGTTTGGCATCATGAAGGCCGGAGTTCGTCCCACGGGCTCCGGCAGACAAGTCACGGGTGGCTGACGAGCGGCGGGGGCTGCTCAGGGGGTTCAACTCATGAACGTGCATCAGACCGTCCGCCGGACGGCGGGCCTGCTTCTGGCGATGCTGGTGGCCACCGGGGCGCTCGCTGCGGTCGCCTCGGCCGGCGGCGGCAAGACCTTCAAGGCGGTGATCACGCCGGCGAGCGTGCCCGCGGGTTCGACGTCGGCGATCACCGCGACGGTGACGAACAACAGCGACCCGCAGGGCGTCGGCTCGGCGAACCTCACGGTCCCGAGCGGGTGGACCGCGCTGAGCGCCACGACGACGAAGGGCACCGCGACGATCGCGGGGCAGGTCGTGCAGCTGCGCAACCTCGCGCTCGCGCCCGGTCAGAGCGCCGCGGTGACGATGGCCACGCGGGTGCCGTGCGGCAGCACGCCCGGCCTCTACACGATCGTGGCCAAGCAGGCGAACGACTTCAACGGGACCGGCAACGACGTCGCGCTCGACACCGCCGGCAGCGACCTGAGCATCGACCGGTCCGGCGCGTGCGGGCTGCGCTTCGTCACCCAGCCGCCCTCCGACATCGGCAGCGGCGACCCGTTCACGACCTCGGTGGAGTTCGTCGACGGCAGCGGCAACCGGGCGACGGCGGTGAGCGCGCCGGTGAGCCTGAGCGCGACCGGCGCGACCCTCTCCGGCACGACGCCGGTGAGCGCGAGCAGCGGCCTGGCGACGTTCGCGGGCATGAGCCTCACGACGACGGCGGACGCGACGCCCGCGACGCTCACCGCGTCGAGCCCGGGGTACGGCTCGGCGACGTCCACGCCGGTCACCGTGCACGGCGACCGGACCCAGTGCGTGCCGGACGTCGACTGCATCGGCGACGAGGCCTACAACTACTCCTACCTCGGGCAGCAGTACACGCAGAAGCTCCACGTCGTCGCGAAGGCGGCGCAGCCGACGCCGCAGCTCGTCGTCGACCACTTCTACGCGCCGGACCCGGCGGCCGCCGGCCCGGGCTGCTCCGGCGACGACCTGCCGGCCCCGGTGTACGGGACCTTCACCGCCCTGGGCCGCGCCGTGGAGGCGACGCAGACGTTCGACCAGCGGCTCACGCGGCCGACGAACCTCGTCCAGGACCTGCTCTTCGGCGGCAGGCTGCGGGCCTGCATCTTCGTGCCGGCGTCCTTCCAGGGCAGCACGCAGGTGACGGACCCGCGGACCGGCAAGGTGGGCTACCAGGGCATCGCCCAGCCGTGCGCGCTGCTCGGGATCATCCCGTTCACGACCCAGCCGTGCCAGACCGCGCAGGGCACGGACGCCGGCGGCAACCCGACCGTCACCGTCGCGTTCCCCGCCTACTCGACCGACCCGAACATGCGCTGATGCGAGGTGGCCGCCCGGCGCTCGTGCCGGGCGGCCATGAGCCGTCATTGCCCGCGACAGGCCCCATCATCCCCGGCGCGACCGCCCTGGATCGGGTGCGGCCCTACGTGCCACGGGTGGTGCTCGACCACGTCGCGCGCCACCCCGGGGACCCGGTCCGCAGCGCGACCGGCTCCCTCGTCTTCGTGGACATCTCCGGTTTCACCGCGCTCTCCGAACGGCTCGCGCGCCGGGGGCGCGAGGGCGCCGAGGTCCTCGCCGACGCGATCGAGACGTCGTTCGCATCGGTCCTCGCGGTCGCCTACGCGCAGGGCGGCGGCCTGCTGAAGTTCGGCGGTGACGCGCTCCTGCTGCACTTCGAGGGGCCCGGCCACGCCCGGCGCGCCGGGCGGGCGGCGATCGGCATGCGGCGGGCGCTGCGGACGGCGGGGCGCGTCTCGGCCGGGGGCGCGAGCGTCCAGCTGCGGATGTCGGTCGGCGTCCACACCGGCGAGGTCCACCTCGTCCTCGCCGGGACGACCCACCGCGAGCTGCTCGTCGTCGGTGACACCGTGAGCGACGTGCTCCGCCTCGAGCACGCGGCGAGCGCCGGCGAGATCGCCGTGAGCGACGCCGTCGCGGCGGAGCTGCCGCGCACGGCGGCCGGTGCCCCGTGCGGCCCCGGCCGCCTGCTGCTGCGTGAGCCGCCGGACCCGGGCGACGCCCCGGACCCGGACCTCGCGCTGCCCGGCGCCGACACCGCGGCGGCGTGCCTGTCCACCGTCCTGCGGGCGCACGTGCTCGCGGGCGCGCAGCCGCCGGAGCACCGCCTCGCGACGGTGGCCTTCCTGCGCTTCGGCGGCACCGACGCCCTCATCGCCCGAGCCGGGATCGGGGCCGCGGCGGCCGCGCTCACGCAGCTCGTCGGGACCGTCGCGGACATCGCCGACGAGCACCGCATCTGCCTGCTCGCCTCCGACGTCGACGTCGACGGCGGCAAGCTCATCCTCACGAGCGGCGTCCCGCGCACCGACAGCGACGACGAGGAGCGGATGCTGCTGGCGCTCCACCGCATCATCGCCACCCCGCTCGAGCTCGGCGTCCGCATCGGGGTGCACCGCGGACCCGTCTTCGCGGGCGACATCGGGCCGCGGTACCGCCGGACGTACACGGTCATGGGCGACGCGGTGAACCTCGCCGCCCGGGTCATGAGCCGCGCCCCCGACGGCGAGGTGTACGTGACGGCCGACGTCCTCGACGCCTCCCCCACGCCGTTCGACGCGCAGGAGCTCGCGCCGTTCACCGTCAAGGGCAAGACGCAGCCGGTGCGCGCCTGGTCCCTCGGCGCGCCCCGCGCCGGCCGCCGGCGGCACGTCGGCGCCGGCCGCGTCCCCCTCGTCGGGCGCGAGCTCGAGCTCACCGCGCTGCAGGCCGCGGTCGATCTCGCCGAGGCCGGCACCGGGTCGCTCATCGTCATCCGGGGCGAGCCGGGCAGCGGCAAGACCCGTCTCGTCGAGGAGCTGCTGGACCGCGCGCAGGATCTCCGTCACCTCATGGCCCAGGCGGAGGCGTACACGGCGTCCACGCCGTACGCGACCTTCCGCGTGCTGCTGCGGCGGGCGCTCGGTCAGGAGCCCGACGCGCCGGCGGCCGACGTCGAGGCCCGGCTGCGCGCGGTCGCCCGCGAGGAGACGCCCGAGCTCGAGCCGTGGCTCGCGCTGCTGGGCGTCCCCTACGGCCTCGAGCTCGAGCCCTCGCCACAGGTGCGCGAGCTCGCGCCCGCGTTCCGGCGCGAGCGCCTGCACGACGTCGTCACCGCGTTCATCGTCGCGCGCCTGCGGCACATCCCCACGATCGTCACGATCGAGGACGCGCACCTCATGGACCGCGCGTCGACCGACCTCCTCGCCGCGCTCGCGCCGCGGCTGCCCGAGGTGCCCTGTCTCATCCTCACGACGCGGCGGGAGGTCGAGGGCGGTTTCGGCCCCGAGCCCGCGCCGTACGTCGTCTCGCTGAGCCCCGCGCCGCTGGGCCTCCAGGAGGCCCAGGAGCTCGCCGAGCAGCTCACGCGCCTGGAGCCGCTCGCCCCCCACACGCTGCGGCTCGCGGTCGAGCGCGCCGGCGGCAACCCGCAGTTCGTCGCCGACCTCGTCCGGGCGGCGCGCGCGGGCGAGACCGCGCTGCCGGACTCGCTGGAGGCCGCGGCGATGGCGCGCATCGACCGGCTCGCCCCGTCCGACCGCGCGCTCGTGCGCAGCGCCGCGGTGCTCGGCCCGCGGTTCGCGGCCGCGTCGCTGCGCTGGGTCGGCGGCGGCGAGCCCGGCGCCGCGCAGTGGGCGCGGCTCGCGGGCCTGCTCGAACCCCGGCCCGACGGCACCGTCCACTTCACCCACACCGCGGTCCGCGAGGCCGCCTACGCCGGCCTGCCGTTCGCGGTCCGGCGCGAGCTGCACGCCCGGATCGGCGCGCGGATGGAGCGGCTCGCCGGCGACGGCACCGACGACGTCGCGCCCGCACTGTCGCTCCACTTCCTCCTCGGCGGGGACCCGCGGCGCGCGGCGCGGTTCGCCCGCCAGGGCGCCCGGCGCGCGCGCCGGCTGGGGGCGAACCACGACGCCGCGCGCCTGCTGCGCCGCGCGATCGAGGCGACGCGGGCGGACGGGCGCGCGGCGGCCGACCTCGCGGAGCTGCACGAGGAGCTCGGCGTCGCGCTCGCGGACGCCGGCGAGCCGGTGCGGGCCCGGGCGGCCTTCGACGCCGCCCGGCGGTACGGCCGCGCGACCTCGCCGGTCGTCGAGGCCCGCCTCATGTGGCGGCAGGCGCAGCTCGCGGGCACGATGGGCCACGTCGGCACGGCGCTCCGCTGGGCGCGGCGCGGCCGCCGGACCCTCGACGGCGCCGAGGGGGACGAGGCGGCGGCGCTGCGCGCGCGGCTGCTCGCCGTGGAGGCGTTCGTGCGCCAGCGGCAGGATCGCCTCGACGAGGCGATCCGGCTCGCCCGCCAGGTCGTCGACGAGGCGACGGCCGAGGGGGCCGAGGCGGCGAAGGCGCGCGCGTTCGTCCTGCTCGACTGGGCCCTGGCGATGCAGGGCCGCCACGACGAGGCGGTCCACTCGCGTGAGGCCATCGCGATCTACCGGGAGCACGGGCTGCTCCTCGACGAGGCGACCGCGCTGTCGAACTCGGGCGGCATCTCCTACTGGCGCGGTGACTGGCGGCGCGCCGTCGAGCTCTACGAGCAGGGCGCGGACGCGGCCCGCCGCGGCGGCAACCTGAACGAGGCCGCGGTCGGCCTCTACAACGTCGGTGAGCTGCGCGCGGACCAGGGCCGGCTCGACGAGGCGGCCGACTGCCTCGAGCGGTCGCTGCAGGTCTTCCGCGCGACCGGCGACGAGTTCTCCGTGATGCTCGCGCTGCGCCAGCTCGGCCGCGTCGCGATGCGCGCCGGCCGCACGGAGGCGATGCTCGGCCCGCTCGAGGAGGCGCTCGCGATCGGCCGCCGGCTGAAGCTCACCGCGGACGTCGCCGCGACGCGTGCGTCGGTCGCCGAAGGGCTCCTGTTCCTCGACCGGGGCGACGAGGCGACCGCGATCGCCGCGGAGCTCCTCGCCGACGCGGAGCTCGCCGAGGGGACGCGCGCCGCCGCCGAGCGCGTCGCCGGCTGGGTCGCGCTCCGGCGCGGTGACGCCGGAGCGGCCCGCTCGGCCTTCCGCCGCTCCTACGAGCTCGCGCTCACGACGTCGCAGCCGTTCGAGATCGCGCTGGCCCTCGACGCGCTCCACGCCGCGCACGCGGCGAACGACCAGGAGGTGGCGGCGCGGGCCTCGATCTTCGCGCGCCTGGACATCGTCGCCATGACCCGGCCGCCGTACGGCATGCTGCGCGGCGGGCGCACCGTGAGCGCGGCGGCCGTCCGCTGACCGCATGCCCCTGGCGCGCGCCCCGCGAGGCTGCGACCCTGCGCCCATGACCGAGATCAGGCGGCTGGACTTCATCGGCGTCCCCTCCCAGGACGCCGACCGCTCGCGGGCCTTCTACCGCGACGTGCTCGGGCTGCGGCCCGACGCGAAGGCGGCGTACGAGAGCTGGGCCGGCGACACGTGCTTCGGCGCATGGGAGCCGGAGAAGATGGGCATGGCGTTCGTCCCGCAGAAGGGCAACCCGCTGCCGCTCGGCGCCGACGACGTCGCGGCCAGCCGCGCCGCGCTCGAGGCGAAGGGCGTGACGTTCTTCGGCGAGACGCTCGACACCGGCGTCTGCCATATGGCGTTCTTCGCCGACCCCGACGGCAACGAGCTCATGCTCCACCACCGCTACGCCCCGCGCGGCTGAGGCGGCCGGCGTGGATCGCGGCCCGCGCGCCGAGCCGCGGTTCTTCCACGCGCGCCGGCGCGCGCTCTACGCCCGGGCGGTGACGCACGGCGCCCTCGGCGTCACCCCCGTCCTCGGCACGATCATCCTGCTCCACGCGTACGCGCACGCGGGGTCGCTCGCGCTCGACTTCGACCACTCGATGTGGGTCGGCGGGGACCGTGCCGTGCACGGCCTGACCCCGTACGTCGCCGGGGACTCCCCGGAGCTCGCGACGGGCGAGCCGTTCGTGTACCCGGCCCCGGCGCTCCTGCTCACGCTGCCCTTCACGCTGCTGCCGCAGGGCGTCGCGGGCGCCGTGTGGACCGGCGTCTGCCTGCTGTCGGTGCTGCTCGCCCTCGGCGCCCTGGGCGTGCGCGACTGGCGGGTGTACGGCGTCGTGCTGCTCTGGCCGGCGGTCGTGTCCGGCTGGCAGTCGGGGAACGTCACGCTGCCGCTGTTGCTCGGGGTGGCCTGCGCGTGGCGGTGGCGCGACCGCCCCGTGGTGGCCGGGGTGCTCGTCGGCGCGCTCGCGTCGGTGAAGCTCTTCACCTGGCCGCTCGGCCTGTGGCTGCTCGCGACCCGCCGGTACCGGGCCGCGGCGTGGGCGCTCGGCGCCGGCGCGGCCCTGAACCTCGCGGCCTGGGCGACCGTCGGCTTCGACGAGGTCGGCCGCTACCGCGGGGTCGTCGGCGGCCTCACCCGCGCGCGTGAGCAGTACAGCTACAGCGTCGTCGCCCTCGCCGAGCACCATGACCTGGGTCGGGGCGGGGCCTACGCGCTCGCGTCGGTCGTGGCGGTCGCCGCCGCGGTCGCGTGCGTCCGCGCGGGCCGCCGCGGCGGGGACGCGACGTGCTTCGGGCTCGCCGTCGCGGTGACGCTGCTCGCGACCCCGCTCATCTGGCTGCACTACTACGCGCTGCTCGCCGTCCCGCTCGCGCTCCACCGGCCGCGCTTCGGCCTCGCCTGGGTCCTGCCGCTCGCGCTGTGGGCGTCGATCGCGCACACCGACGGCTGGCCGGGCACGTGGGTCGTCCTGCTCGCGCTGGCGCTCGTGGCGCTGCTCTCCGTGCCGTCGCTCCCCGGGTGGCCGGCCCCCGGGCGCGACGCGCACGCGCCGGCCTGAGCGCCGCGACTCAGCTCTCGCGGTCCGGGAGGGCGCTGCGGACCCAGAGGATCGGCAGCACCTGCAGCGGCAGGCGGGCCCAGAGCAGCCAGCGCGGGACGCCCTTCGCGCCGCGGATCGTCTGCGGCGCGACCGCCATCTGGACGTTCGCGGGGTAGACGGCGAGAAGCAGGCCGACGAGGTAGAGGCGCGTCAGCCGCTCCAGGCGCGGCACGAGGACGAGCGCCCCGCCCGCCGCCTCGGCGACGCCGGCGGCGACGTTCACCGCCTCGGGCGAGCCGGGGACCCAGCCGGGGACGATCGCCTCGAAGAAGCGCTTCCCGAAGGTCAGGTGCGCCACCCCGGTGAACAGGAAGAAGGCGGCGAGGAGCTGGCGTGACCGGGTCATGGCGCCGACCCTACCGAGGGGCCGGAGCGGCCAGACGCCGAGCCGATCCTTCAAGTCCGGCGGCCCCGCCGCCGATCCTTCCCCCGATGACCACCCCCGCCCGCTCCCGGCTCGCCGGCCTGCTCCTCACCGTCCTCGCGCTCGCCCTCGGCGCCGTGACGTCGGCCCCGGCCTCGGCCGCGGCGAAGGCCAGGCCGCCCGCCTCCGGCGGCCCGTCCTGCGGAACGACGATCTACAAGAGCGCGGGCGTCCCGTGGACCTGCACCTTCGACGACGAGTTCAGCGGCACGAGCCTCGACGGGTCCAAGTGGATCGCCCAGCAGACGGCGAACAGCGGCTACACGAGCGGCCTGACCGCATGCTTCGTCAACACCCCGGACAACATCTCCGTCGCGGGTGGGACGCTGAACCTCACCGCCCGCAAGGAGGCGGCGCCGTTCACCTGCACCGACCCCTACGGGAACTTCACCACGCAGTACACCAGCGGCATGGTCTCCACCTACGGCCGCTTCGCCCAGGCCTACGGCCGCTTCGAGGTCCGCGCCAAGCTCCCCGCGGCGACCGTCGCCGGCCTGCAGGAATCGTTCTGGCTGTGGCCCTCCAACCCGGCCCTCTACGGCCCGTGGCCGGGCTCGGGCGAGATCGACATGGCCGAGGTCTACAGCCAGTACGCCGACCGCGCGATTCCCTACATCCACTACAACGCGGCCGCCTTCGACCCGAACGTCACGAACACCTCGTGCTTCATCTCGGACATCGCGGCGTTCCACAGCTACGCGGTCGAGTGGACGACGAGCACCCTGAAGGTCATCTACGACGGGCAGACCTGCCTCGTCGACGACTGGAACCCGGCCTCCCCGCTCGTCAAGCCGCAGCCCTTCGACCAGCCGTTCATCATCGCCCTCACCCAGGCACTCGGCATCGGCACCAACGCCTTCGACCCCGCCACCACCCCGCTGCCCGCCACCACAAGCATCGACTACGTCCGCGTCTGGAAGTAGCAGCCCGGGCCTCAGGCGGCGGCCGTCACGCCGAGCTGCGCCGCCGTCCCGCCCGCGTCGGGCACGAACGTCATCGCCCGCTCGGTCATCGCCGTGATCGTCAGGCTCGGGTTCGCCCCGACGTTCGCCGGGACCGCGGAGCCGTCGCAGACGAGGAGGTTCTCGTAGCCGAAGGCGCGGTGGTGCTCGTCGACGACCCCGGTCTGCGGGGTGGCGCCGACGACGGCGCCGCCGAGGATGTGGGCGGTCGTCGGGATCGACAGGAGCGCCTCGGTGACGATCGCCTGGGCGGTCCCGCCGGTCCTCGCCTGGATCCACTCGGCCGCGCGGTAGGCCGCGGGGATCTTGTCCGGGTTCGGGTTCGCGGCGTCCTGCTCGGTCGTCAGCACGACGTTGCCGTTGGGCCAGCGGCGCTTGACCTTCAGCCGCATCGAGTTGTCGAGCGACTGCATGACGAGCAGGATCATCGTGCGCTGGGAGAACTTCCTGACGCGCGTGGCGCGGAGCGCCTGCACGGGGTGGCGGGCGAGGTTCTGCAGGAGGGCGACGGGCTGCGTCCCCCGCTTCCCGGCCTCGGTCATGAGCGTGTAGAGGAGCGACTGCGAGTCGGCGCCCTTGCCGTACGTCACCGGCTCGATGTGCGTGTCGGGGTCCGGGTAGATGCTCGACGTGATCGCGACGCCGCGGCTGAAGTCACGCGTGTCGTCGGGCGTCGTGACGGCGAGGATCGACTCGCTGTTCGTCCGCACGAGGTGGCCGAGGCGGTCGGAGATCCGCGGCAGCGAGCCGCGGAGCCTGCACGTCGCCAGCAGCTTGTTCGTGCCGAGGGCGCCCGCCGCGAGGACGACGCCCTTCGCGGTCGTCGTCTGCCGGTCGCGGCGCAGCCACGCGCCGGTGCGCTCGTGCGTGACGCGGTAGCCGCCGGACCCGTCGGCCGGGCCGATCGGCCGGATGTCGGTGACGGTCCGCTCGGGGGTGATGCGGACGCCGAGCTTCTCCGCGAAGTACAGGTAGTTCTTCACGAGCGTGTTCTTCGCGCCGAAGCGGCAGCCGATCATGCACTGCCCGCAGCGCATGCAGCCGGTGCGGTCCGGGCCCTCCCCGCCGAAGAACGGGTCGGGCACGGTCTTCCCCGCCTCACCGAGGTAGACGCCGACGCGCGTCTTCGCGTACGTCTCGCCGCGGCCGATGGACTCCGCGTACTCCTTGAGCAGGAGGTCGGCCGGCGTCCTCGTCGTACGTGACGACGCCGAGCATCCGCTCGGCCTCGTCGTAGTGCGGGGCCAGCTCGCGCTCCCAGTCCGCGAGCCCGGCGATCTGCGGGTCGCGGTAGAAGCCGGGCCGCGCGCGGTAGAGCGTGTTCGCGTAGCCGAGCGAGCCGCCGCCGACGCCGCTGCCCGACACGACGAAGATGTCCTTGAAGAGCGTCGTCCGGAAGACGCCCTTCATGCCGAACTTGGGGAACCAGTAGTACTTCGCGGCCTCCCACGTCGTGTTCGCGAAGTCCTCGTCGCGGAAGCGGCGGCCGCACTCGAGCATCCCGACGCGGTAGCCCTTCTGGGCCAGCCGCAGCGCGCTGACGCTTCCGCCGAAGCCGGTGCCGACGACGAGCCAGTCGTGGTCGTGGGTGGTCATGCCGCCACCGGGATCCGGCGCACGGGGATGCGGTTGTACTGGTGGAGGAAGAGGGCCCGCACCCGGTTGGGCTCGCCGTCGAGCTGGAGGTCGGGCATGCGCTCGAGCGTCTCCTCGATCCACACGCGCAGCTCGAGCCGGGCGAGCGCGGCGCCGAGGCAGAAGTGCCGGCCGCCGGCGCCGAAGGCCTGATGCTCGCCGCGGTTGGCGCGGTCGATGTCGAAGACGTGCGGGCGCTCGAACTTCGTCTCGTCGCGGTTGGAGGCGAGGTACCAGAGCAGCAGGCGGTCACCCTGCTTGATCTGCTGTCCGCCGAGCTCGACGTCCTTGGTCGCGGCGCGCGCCATGGACGCGAAGGCGGGGTACATCCGCAGGCCCTCCTCGACGACGTGCGGGATGAGCGACGGGTCGGCTGCGACGGGCTCGAGCAGCTCGCGGTCCTCCAGCAGCGACTTCATGATGCCGCTGTACGTCGCGCGGGTGGAGTCGTTGCCGGCCGCCATCAGCAGGATGAAGAAGAGCGCGATCTCGTGGTCGCCCAGCTTCTCGCCCTCGACCTCGGCGTTCATGAGCGCGGTCAGGAGCGCCTCGTCGGGGGTTCTCGCCGCGCAGCTCGGAGGAGAAGGTCGTGAAGTCGCGCGTGACCTTGTGCACGTCGTCGTGGTTCACGACCGACCAGAAGCCGCCTTCCCCCGGGGCGCTGGCCTGCGGGCTGAAGTGGATCGGCTGCTCGCGCTGCAGCGCGCCGAAGACGTCCCACGGCACGCCGGCGTCCCACAGGCGCGGATCGGCGAGATCGACGTTGCTCAGGTCCTGCGAGGTCACGGCGGACATCAGGGTCTCCTCCCGGTTTCTGACTGCCGCGATCGACTTTACAGTATGTAAAGCCAATAATACAAGTCAGACGGGCGGGCGGCCCGCGCGGCGATTCGCGCCGGGTGAATGAAGGTTCACGGTGCCCTGAGCACCGTGAACCTTCATTCAGTGGCGGACGGGGCCACCCGGTGGGCGCACCCGGGCCCGTGCCCGCCGTGCCCCTCGTGCCCGCCGTCCCCGCCGTCCCCCTCGTGCCCGCCGTCCCCCTCGTGCCCGCCGTCCCCCTCGTGCCCGCCGTCCCCCTCGTGCCCGCCATGTCCCTCGCCGAGGAACGTCGCCCGGCAGTGCGCCGAGCAGAAGTGGTACGTGTGCCCGTCGCGCTCGGCGGTCAGCGCCTTCGCGCGGTCGACCTTCATCCCGCAGACCGGGTCGGTCACGCCGCGCCGCGCCGTGAGCGCGAAGAGGGCGCCGAAGACCGCCACGCCGACGACGTTCAGCGCGAGCTTGTAGTTCACCCCGACCGTCCCGAAGACGTCGTCGCGCGTCGGGCGCGGCCCGGACGGCAGCAGCCCGAGCCCGCCGAAGAGGCCGTCGACGACGAGGCCCGCGACGACCATCGTCACGAACATCAGCGCGACGATCCGCAGCGCGAACGCGGTTCCGTAGTACTTGCGGTAGATCGCGATGATCGGCAGGACGATGAGGTCGGCGAGGATGAACGCCATCACGCCCGCGAACGAGATGCCGCCCGACCACAGCACGGCGGCGAGCGGCACGTTCCCGACCGAGCAGACGAAGCTCAGCACGGCGATGACCGGTCCGACGAGGACGTTCTCGGCGGTCTTGATCCCGGCGGGCGCGTCGGTGATGAACAGCGCGTTGAAGAACCCGTCGCCGAGCTGCGCGACGTACCCGGCGAGCAGGAAGCCGAGGGTGATCTCCTTCCACAGCATCTGCCAGTCGCCGCGGAAGTTGTGGGCGACGTCCGACCAGGCCGTGGCGCTCGTCAGCCGCGCCCGCCAGGTGAGCTCCTCGCCCGCCATGTGATGCTGGTGGCCGGTGTCGGCGGCGAGCGCGCGGGACCGCGCCTCCACCTCGAGCTCCCGGCTGACGAAGAACCGCAGCCCGACCGCCATGAGGGCGATCATGACGAGGCCGCCGACGTACTCCGCGAGCGCGAACTGCCAGCCGATGAGGACCCAGAGCACGAGCCCGAGCTCCCACACGAGGTTCGTCGAGGCGAACTGGAAGGCGAGCGCCGAGGAGGCGCTCGCGCCCTTCTGGAAGAGCGACTTCGCGATCGCGATCGCCGCGTAGGAGCACGAGGAGGACGCGGCACCGAGGCCCGTCGCCTTCGCGATCGGGCGCAGGCCGGACCCCGACAGCGCCGCCTCGATCCGCTCCCGCGGGACCCACGCCTGGACGATCGCCGAGATCGCGAAGCCGATGACGAGCGCCCACCACACCTCGTAGGCCATGAGGAAGCTGTCCTTCAGGCCCATCCAGACCACGTCGGCCACGCCGCGCATCAGGCGTCCCGTCCCGCGAGCTCACCGGCGACGGCGACGAGCGCATGCCCCGCCGAGGTCAGCGTGAACATCGTCATCTTGCCCTCCTTGCGCGCGGTCACGAGGCCCTCGGTCCGCAGGACCTTCATGTGGTGGGAGACGAGGTTCTGCGCGCGCTGCGCGATCCACGAGAGGTCGCAGACGCAGAGCTCCCGCCCGTCGCGCAGCGCCATCGCGAGGCCGAGGCGCGTCGGGTCCGCGAGACCCTTGAGCGCGCCGGCGATCCGCTCCGCCTCGCCGGCCGGCAGGCCCGCCGCGCGGATCCGCGTCGCCGACGGCTCGTCGATGTGAAGGAGTTCCCCGTGATCGGCCATATCATCATCCTAATAGATATTGATATGTGGGGCAAGCCCCGATTGCCAGGGCCGCCATCGGCGCGGGGGCCTCGAGCTCCTCCTCGCCGGGTGGCGGCGCCCTCAGCCCAGGGGGACCGGGGCCGGCCAGCCGATGCTCGCCGCGTCGCCGCGGAAGTTGCGCAGCCACCACGCCCAGTCCTCCGGGACGAGGCCGAAGGGATCCTCGCGCCCGAGCTCGCGCGCGGCCCACACGGGCCAGTGCGGGTTCGCGAGCGCCGGCCGGCCGAGGTAGACGAGGTCGAGCTGCTCGTCGCGGATCGCCGCGTCGGCGACCGCGGGCACCCCGAGGTTCCAGCTCGCGCCGACGGGGATGCCGACCTCCGAGCGCACCCGGGCCGCGCGCTCGACCATGAAGCCCGGCTCGTTGAACGGCGGGTCGACCATGTCGTCGGTGTTCGAGCCGATGCTCACGTCGGCGAGGTCGAGGCCGTGCTCCTTCATCCAGCCGATCGTCGTGACGGCGTCCTCGAACTGGACGCCGTCCGGGTGGAAGTCCTCGGAGCCGAGGCGCATCGTCAGCGGCAGGCGCTCGGGCCACACCGCGCGGACGGCGTCGAGCGTCTCGAGGAGGAAGCGCGCGCGGTTCTCGAGCGAGCCGCCGTACTCGTCGGTCCGCCGGTTCGACAGCGGCGAGAAGAAGCTCGCGCCGAGGTACCCGTGCGCGAAGTGGATCTCGAGCCACTCGAAGCCCGCGTCGAGCGCGCGCACCGCCGCGGCCGCGTAGTCGCGGTGCAGGTCCTTGATCTCCTCGCGGGTGAGCGCGCGCGGCACGATGTTCCGCTTGCCGCCGTAGGGGATGGGCGACGGCGCGCGCGTCTCCCAGCCGCCGGGCTCGTCGGGGGCCAGCATCGTCCCGCCCTCCCACGGCCGCACCCGGCTGCCCTTGCGGCCCGTGTGCCCGAGCTGGACCGCCGGCACCGCGCCCATGCGCTTCACGATGCCGGTCACGCGCCGCAGCCCCTCGAGCTGGTCGTCGTCGTAGATCCCGCCGCATGTCGTGCCGGTCCGGCCGTCGGGCGTGACCGCGAGCTGCTCCGCGAAGACGAGCCCGAACCCGCCCGCCGCCCGCGCCCCGAGGTACATGACGTGGTAGTCGTCGAGCTTGCCGTCGACCGACTGGTACATCGTCATCGGGGACATCGCGATGCGGTTGCGCAGCGTGACGTCCTTGAGCGCGAGCGGGCTGAACAGGTCGGGCACGGCGGCGACCTACGCGGCGGCCTGGGCGGCGAGGACCTCGCCGACGCTGCCGTCGACGTTCGCCGGGAAGCCCGTCATCCGCGCCCACGCCGACTCGCGCTTGGACTGGCTGCGAGCGACCGCGGTGACGAGCCGGCGGGCCTCGAGCGCGCCGGGCGCGTCCGGCGTCGCGGTGAGCGCGAAGAACGCCTCCTGCGCGAGCGCCTTGAGCTCGACGGTCGCCGCGCGCAGCGCCGCGAGGTCCGCCGGCGGCGCGGCGGCCGCGTCGATCGCGCGACGGGCCTCGTCCTCCCCGGCGCCCGGCTCGAGGGCGATCAGCGCCTCGAGGAGCGTGCGGTACTCCGCGTGCTCGACGAGCTCGTAGCGGTGCTCGGACTCCACGACGTCCATCGCCCAGTCGAGCGAGGCGAGGACGAGCCCCGCCTGCTCCTGCGCGAAGTCGGCGGACGGGTCGAGCGCCGGCATGATCGTCTTCGCGATCGTGTGGCGAATGGCGGCGAGCTGCTGGCTGACGGTGGGAACCATGGATCAGTCCTCCGTGCCCACGAGGGCGTTGAGCTGGTCGAGGAAGAGGGCGCCGAGGCCCGAGAGGAAGTTCTGCATGACGTCGAGGTGCGTCATGCGCTCGGCGGCGTTGCGGGGGCCGGTGGCGATGAGCGCGACCGCCGCCCAGTACAGGTTCATGACCGCGTAGTAGTGCAGCCGCTCACGGTCGACGGTGAGCCCGGAGATCTCCTCGTACTGCGCGATGAGGTCCTCCTTCGTGACGAGCGCGCAGCAGTAGAACTCGCCCGTGTTCTCGTCGCGCTGGCCCCAGCCCTCGGTCATGACGTACGCGAGGTCGTGGTGGCGGTCACCGAGGTAGGTGATCTCCCAGTCGAGCAGCGCGGTGATCTGGCCGCTGTCCTCGTCGAAGAGGAAGTTGCCGTTGCGGTAGTCGCCGTGGATGACCGAGACGTGGTCGACGACCGGCCGGTGCTCCCAGAGCCACTGGCGCGTGAGCATCATCGTCGGGTGCGCCTCGAAGGCGTCCTGCTCCCACGCGCGGTCCCACGCCGCGAGGCGCCAGTCGACCGCCTGCGTCGTACCGGCCTCCGGCCGGTCGAAGGACGGCAGGTCCTTCCCGCTCCAGTCGAAGCGGTGCAGTTCCGCGAGGTACCGGACGAACTGCTCGGCGAGCAGCGGGCGCAGGCGCGGGCCGTACGTCGTGCCGAGGCCCGAGGCGGTCTTCGCCGCGTCCGCCGGGCTCGCGACGCCGGTGAGCCAGCCGCACACCATCGCGGGCGCGCCGAGGTCGGCCGGATCCTCGGTGACCCAGAAGACCTTCGGCACCGGGAGGGTCCCGTCGAGGGCGCGGAGCATCTCGAACTCGCGCGAGCGCGGGGACTCGACCATCGACGCCGGCGGGTCCATCCGCAGGACCATCTTGTCCTGGCGGGCGACGCCGTCCTGGGTCCAGGCGAGCTCGAAGACGAACTGCTCCTTGGAGGCCCCGCCCGGGAGGCGGTCGAGGTTCGAGATCGTGAAGTCGCCGTCGATGCGCGACGCGAGGAAGTGGCGCAGGCGCTCGTCGACGACGGACAGGACGGGCGCCTCGTGGACGACGACGCCGCGGCGCTCCATCTTGCGCTCGAGGGTCGCCTCGATCGTGCGCTCCATCGAATGGGTGGACGTGGTGGACATGGTTCAGTGGCTCCAGGCCGGCGTGCCGGCGGTCGGGGATGGTGAGGACGAGGGGCGGTGGCTCGGGGCGGGCAGGACCGTCGGCATCCGGCGCTCCGGCGCGACGTTCACTGCGCCTCCTTCGCGCCGGCGCCGAGCCGGGCGTGACGCGAGTAGCGATCGCCGAGCCAGTCCATCCCGAAGATGTCCCCCATCTCGGCATGCGCCACCCCGTACTCGGGGTGCTGGTAGCGCATCAGCGTGTGGTAGCAGACGTAGGCGGGGATGAACTGGTACCACGGCGAGCCGGCCGCGGCCGTCCCGAAGAACTCGTATTCCTTCCCGCGGGTGTCCTTCAGCCAGATGCGCGTGCTGACCGGGATCATGTCCACGCGCTCGGCCTCCATCCGGCACTCGGTGACGCCGAACATCTCGCCGTTCTCGTGGACGTAGCCGAAGCGCAGCTCGTCGTAGACGATGACGCCGTCCTCCATCTTCATCGTGACGGCGACGTGCGCGCCGAAGCGCTCCCCGAAGGGGATGTGCACCCACGAGACGGCCTTGCCGCCGTACTCCTCGCGCGGGCCCCAGGACCGCTCGATCGCGTCGTAGCAGTCCACGGAGTAGCGCTCGCCGCGCAGCTCGAGCTCGCCGGTGATGTGCCCGATCGCGTCGAGGTGCCCGTTGGCCCAGGCGTCCCCGAGACCCGTGTCGGTCTCGCCGGCGGCGATGAGCGGGTTGTGCGCCGGGTCGTGGGTGTCGTAGGGCTCGTGGAGCGCACGGAAGTTGAGGTCGAAGCTGCAGGCGCCGTGGGTGTCCTCGTAGGTGACCTGGAACTCGCGCGGGGAGTCGATGGCGCGGAAGCGCAGGCCGTTGGCGAGCTCCTGGTCGAGGAACGACTCCGGGCACGGCAGGTGCATGCGCGAGTCGAGGAAGTCGATCTCGAACGGGTGCTCGCACCAGCCCTGGAAGACGATGACCGACGAGGAGACGACGCCGAGGTTCGGGCGGGCCAGGATGTAGGCGTTGCCCATGATGTTCGCTTCGGGCACCGCGAAGATGAGCACGACCGTCTCCGTCCAGTCCCAGGTCTCGGGGTCACGCTCGTGGAACTCGAAGTCCTCGGCCTTGATCATCGTGGGTCCTCCTGGGCTGCGGGGTTGGTGACCATGACGGCGACGCTACGGAGGGGTCCGTAATCGGGCCGAAATCGCCGGTGACGGGTCATGCGGCCGGCCGCGCGACGGCCGCGGCCGTGTCGGCGTCCTCGAGGGCCGCGACGTACCAGTTGGGATAGACGGGCGCCGGGACGGTCGCCGCGTCGAGCTCGGCGAGGCTCTCCGCGTCGAGCGTGAGACCGATCGCGCCGAGGGTGTCCTCGAGCTGCTCGGGCCTGCTCGCGCCGAGCGTCACGCTCGTCACCGCCGGCCGCGACAGCAGCCAGGCGACGGCGACCTGCGCGACGCTCGCGCCGCGCTCCTCGCCGATCGCGCGCATGCGCTCCACGAGCGCGAAGCCCGCGTCCTTGTCGAACGGGAGCATGTCCATCGCGGCGTACCGGTTGTCGGGGTCGCTGAGCGACGCGCGCGTGTACTTCCCCGACAGGAAGCCGAACGCGAGCGGGCTCCAGACCGTCAGGCCGAGGCCGTAGCGCGCCATCATCGGGATGACGTCGCGCTCGATGTCGCGTCCGAGCAGCGAGTAGTACATCTGCCCGTGGGTGAACTGCGCCAGGCTGTTCGCGCGCTGGTGCTCGACCGCGGCGGCGACCTTCCACGCCGACCAGTTCGAGAAGCCGAGGTACCGCACCTTCCCGGAGCGGACGAGCTCGTCGAACACCGCGAGCGTCTCCTCCAGCGGCGTCCACGGGTCCTCCCGGTGGGCGATGTAGACGTCGAGGTGGTCGGTGTCCAGGCGCCGGAGGGTGTTCTCGACCGAGCGCAGGACGTTGCCGCGCGAGAGCCCCGACTGCGTGAGCCCGGGCCCCGTGCGGAAGCCGACCTTGCTCGCGATCACCACCTCGTCGCGACGGCCGCGGAGCGCGCGGCCGAGCAGCCGCTCGGCCTCCCCGCCCGAGTAGTTGTTCGCGGTGTCGAAGAGCGTCACGCCCGCGTCGAGCGCGCGGCCGACGAGGGTGTCGGCCGCGCCGGCCCCGACCTTCGCGAGGCCGGCGAGCGAGGTGTCGCCGTCGGTGAACGTCATCGAGCCGAACGACAGGCGCGAGACGATCAGGCCGGTGGTGCCGAGGCGGGCGTAGAGCATCCCGGTGGTCCTTTCCGCGCGGGTGGCGGCGCTAGGCCTTCTGCCGCTTCATGAGGGCGGACAGCGCGACGGCGGCGACGAGGACCACGCCGTTGACGACGTCGGTCCACTGCGGCGCGACGCCGCCGATGATGAGCCCCTGGCTCGTCCACACGACGAAGATGCCGCCGATGATCGTGCCCCACACCGTGAACTGACCGGTCGAGAAGACAACGGTGGAGAGGAACGCGGCGGCGAACGCCGGCAGGAGGAAGCCCGCGGCGACGTCCGGCGCGGCGGACCCCTGGGAGGCGCCGAGGAGGACCCCGGCCAGCGCGGCGAGCACCCCGCCGAGGACGAAGGCCTTCATGACCTCGCGCTGCACGTGCACCCCGGCGAGCCGGGCGGCGCCGCGGTTCGCGCCGGCGGCCCGGAGGTAGCGGCCGTACGTCGTGAAGCGCATGAGGATCCACATCCCGGCCCCGACGATGATCGTCACCGCGACGAGATAGGAGCAGCGGTCGACGATCTTCGGCAGGTTCGCCGCGACCGTCAGCACGAGCAGGACGACGGCGACGATGCCGACGCGGGCCACCGTCCAGCTGCGCGCGTCACGCCCGGCCGGCTTCAGCCGCTCGAGCGCGGCGAACGCGGCGACGGCGGCCAGGGCGACCGCGACCCACATGACCGCGGCCGGGGGCTTCTGGCTGAACGAGCCGACGTCCGTGAACCACGTCGGGAGCTCGTGACCGGGGAGCGGCGAGAGCTGCGTCCCCGAGGAGTACACCTTCGACGCGCCGACGAAGAGCCCGGACGTGCCGAGCGTCGCGATGAACGTGTTCACGCCGAGGCGCTCGACGAGGAACCCGTTGATGAGCCCGCCGGCAACGCCGACCGCCAGGCAGACGACGAGGACGAGGCCGAAGGGCCAGCCGTCCTTGCTCGCGAGCCCGATCGAGAGGAACGTCGTCAGGGTCGCCATCGAGGCGACCGACAGGTCGAACGCGCCGGCGACGAGCGTCACCATGACGGCGAGGCCGAGCAGGAGGATCGGCACGTTCTGGTGGACGTCGAGCAGCCGGTCGTCGATGTTCAGGAACGAGCTGCCAAGCCAGATCCCGTAGCCCGCGAAGAGCAGGACGAAGGCGACGAACGTGACCGACCCCTCGATCTCCGGCCGGGCGAGGAACCGGCGCAGGGACGGGGCGGGACGCGCGGGGCGCGACGGGGCGGGGGCCTGGGCGGCCCCGGCCGGGGCAGGGGCAGGGGTACGGATTCCTCGGGCGGCCATCAGACCATCACCTCCAGATCGGCGGGTTGCATGTGCTCGATGGGCCGGCTCTCCGAGAGCCGGCCGTCCTCCACCACGGCGACCGCGTCGCACACGGCGAAGAGGTCCTCCGAGTCCGACGTCACGACGAGCACGGCGGCATCGGTGTCGCGGAGCTCCTCGATGAGGCGGTAGATCTCCGACCGGGTGCCGACGTCGACCCCGCGGGTCGGTTCGCACAGAACGTAGACCGCGGGGCGCTGGAGCAACGCGCGCCCGAAGATGACCTTCTGCTTGTTGCCGCCCGAGAGGACGCCGAAGGGCGTGTCGATGCCGGGGGGCTGCACGTTCAGGCGCTCGACCATCTCAGCGCTGTCGCGCTTCTCACGCCCGAGGGCGAGCAGGCGCAGCTTCGTCGTCCAGTTCCCGAGCGACGAGAGCGTGATGTTCTCGTGGACGCTGAGGTGGTCGAAGCCCCCCTGCGTCTCGCGGTGGGGCGGCACGATCGCCACGCGGACGCCGTCGCCGCGGCGCACGGTCCCCCGCGCCGGGCGCAGCGAGCCATGGGCGAGGAAGGCGATGTCGTGCAGGCCCGAGCCGGGCAGCCCGGTGAGGCCCAGGACCTCGCCGCGACGGAGGACGAGGTCGACCGGGCCCGCCCGGCCGGCGAACGCGCCGCTGATCTCGAGGACCGGGGCGGCGCCGTCGCGGCCTGCGGTCGTGTCCGCGCCGCGCGGCACGCGCTCGACCTTCGCCGCCTCGTGCTGCAGGAGCAGGTCGACGAGGGCGGCGCGGTCCATGCCGGCCGTCACCTGGTCGGCGGCCAGGCGGCCGTCGAGGAGGACGACGACGCGGTGGGTCGCGTCGAGGATCTCGTGGAGCTTGTGCGTGACCATGACGATCGTCGCGCCCTGCGCCGCGTTCTCGCGCAGCGCGGCGATGACGCGGGCCGCGTCCGCGACCGGGAGCGTCGACGTCGCCTCGTCGACGAAGAGGATGCGGGCGCCGCGGCCGAAGGCCCGGGCGATCGCGACGAGCGCCTGCTCGCCGGGGGCGAGGGCCGCGACGAGCTCGTCGACGGCCCAGGTGAGGCCGACCCGCTCGAGGGCGGCGAGCGCCGCCGCGCGCTCGGCGCGGTGATCGAGCAGCGGGCCGAACGTCCGCAGCGGCCGCTCGCCGAGACGCAGGTTGTCGAGGACGGACATCGACTCGACGAGGCCGAGGTCCTGGTGGATGAACCCGACGTCCGAGCGGCCGCCGAGCGACGACACGGTCTCGTCACCGACGCGGATCGTGCCGCCGGAGGCGGTGTGGACGCCGTCGAGGATCTTGATGAGCGTCGACTTGCCGGCGCCGTTCGGCCCCATGAGCCCGACGAACTCGCCGGGGCCGATGTGGAGGTCGACGCCGTGCAGCACCGTGGTGCTGCCGAAGGTCTTGGTCAGCCCGCGGATGTTCAGCGGGGGGGCCGGGGCGATGGACTGGGTCATGGTCGTGGGAGCGCTCACGGGCTCGGCCGGCCCGGGCGCCTGGCGCCCGGGCCGACCGGTGTCGCGTCGCTCAGCCCTTGCCCCAGAGCTTCGTGAACGTGCTCTGCCAGTCACCGGCGGGCTGGAACTGCTTGCCGATGTACTTGCTCGCGTTGTCCTTCGTGATGAGGACGGTCGGCAGCGCGGTGGCGTCCCAGGTGGGCTTGCCGGCGACCTTGCGCCCGACCTCGTCGACCGCCGCCCAGGTGGCGTAGTTCACCGGCGAGCCGATCGTCGCGCCGTAGGGCAGGGTCCCGCCGGCCAGCGCTTGGAGGACCGGCTGCTCAGCGTCATAGCCGTCGATGACCATGTCCTTGCGGCCACGCGACTTCAGTGTCGTCGCCATCGGCACGCCGATGCCGTCGTAGAGCGCGACGACGTCGGTGAGCTTGCCGGTCGGCGTCGCCGAGAGCAGGGCCGTGAAGGCGGGCGGGCCCGGCTTCGCGGTCTCCGCGACGGACTCCTGCTTGACGCTCAGGGAGCAGGCGGGGCAGTCGGAGGACATGACATTCTTCACGCCGCTGACCCGGAGCGACGTCTGCGGGAACGCGCTGTCCTGGAAGGCGGCGACCTTCGCCTTGCCGTCGTTCTTGGCGATGAGGTATCGCGCCATCTGCTCGCCCTGCTTCTCGAAGTCGGGCGTGGCGTCGATGACCTTGCCGCGCAGCGCGCCCGAGTTGCAGACGATGCACCCGATCGCGACGCCCTTGGCGGTCGCCTGGTCGATCGCGGCCTTGATGCTGTTGACGTCGATGCCGTACATGACGATCGCGTCGTAGCCCTGCTGCGTGGCCTTGTTGACGAGACCCGACTGCGTCTGCGGAGCGAGCTGCCCGTCCTGCGGGGCCGGGGTCGTCCAGCCCATCGCCTTCACGGCCTTCACGCCTTCCTTGGCGGCCTCGACGCAGACCGGGGCCTGGAAGCCGCAGGCGATGATCATCGCCTTCTTCGATCCGGGATCGAAGGCCTCGGTCGGTGCCGGCCAGGTCACCGCGCCGGCCTTGTCCTTGGCGACCTGGGCCTTGATGGCCGCGAGGCCGGCCGTGCCGCCGGTGGTGGCGGTGGGCGCGGCGGCCTGGGAGCTGCCGCTGGAGGAGTCGTTGCTGCTGCCGCACGCTCCGATCACGAGGACGAGGCAGAGGCCGAGCAGGGCCCCGCAGATCTTCTTGGACATTGCGTTCTCTTTCATGACGCGCGGCGACCGGGCGGTGGCTGCGAGGAGGGACAGGTGCAGTCGGTGTCGAGACCGGAGACGACGGCTGTTCGAAGCCGGTGCCTCCGGTTGGACGGCGACTGTCGGGGACCGTAGGCTGGGTGCCGAAATCCGATCGAAATCGGAGTGGCCCGCGTCCCCGTCCATGTCCTTCACCCCGCACAGGTCCTCCGTCGCGTCGCCGCCCGGATCGCAGACGCAGACGCTCAACGAGTGGGTCGTCGCGCGGCCGCGCCTGCGCCGCCGGATCGCGGATCTCGTCGGTCGCTTCGGCGTCGTGTGGGTGCTCGGCTCCGCCGGCTCGGGGAAGACGACCGCCGTCGCCGACGCGGTCGCCTCGCTCGGCCCGCCGACCGCGTGGCTCACCCTCGACGCCACCGACGCGGCCCCGGGCCGGCTGCTCCTCGAGCTCGAGCGGACGCTGCACGAGGCCCTGCCGGAGCTGCCGCCGGTCGCCACGCAGGCGCTCGCGGCCAAGGTCCCCCACATCGAGGCGGCCGGATACCTCGCGGCGGCGCTCGCCGGCCGCCCGGTCGTCGTCGTGCTCGACGAGGTCGAGAAGCTCGCCGACGCCGAGCCGGCTCGTGTCGTCCTGTCCGCGTTCGTGCGGGCGCTGGATCCCGCGGTCCGTGTCGTCCTCATCTCACGGCGCGACATGTCGCTGCACCTCGGCGGCACGCGTGAGGTCGGCGGCATCGGCTACGTCGCCGAGCGCGACCTCGCGTTCACCGTGACCGAGGCGGCGCAGGTGCTCGAGGGGCTGAACCGCGGCGACACCACCGCAGAGGACGTCGTCGAGGCGACGGGCGGCTGGGTCGCCGGCGTCCTCTTCGAGGCCTGGCGATCAGCCGACCACCCGCACGGCGCGGGCGGCGAGGCGGACGCGCTCAGCGGCTACCTCGCCTCGGAGATCATGGCGCAGCTCGACCCGGCGCAGCAGTGGTTCCTCGTCGCGACGTCGGTGCTGCGCGAGGTCACCGCGGACACGGCGGGCCGCCTGGGGCAGGCGGACGCGCGCGAGCTCATCGCCGGCCTGCGCACCCACCACATCCCCGTGTGGTTTTCCGACGACGGGGCCGCGCTGCGCTGCCACCCGCGCTTCCGCGAGTTCCTCCGCCGGCGGCTCGACGACCACGGCGGGCCGGACGCCCGGGCGCTCCACGTCGCGCACGGCCACCTGCTGCTCGAGGACGGGAAGGCCGCCGACGCGGTGGACGCGTTCCTCGAGGGCCGCGATCTCGACGCGGCGACGGCGGCCGCCGAGGTCGCCATCCCGGAGGTGCTCCGCCGCGGCGACGTCGCGGTCGCCGCGCGCTGGCTGCGTGCGCTGCGCCCGGCGGCGATCGAGGCCTCGGAGGTCCTCACCCGTGCCCGCCTGGCCGTCGCGCTCGAGCGCGAGGCGTGGGCCCGCGGCGCGGCGACCGCCGACCACCTGCTGCAGATGCTCCGTGCCCGGACCGGTGAGGACCCGGTCCTCGAGCCCGGCCTCGCCGGCACGATCGGCACGTGCTACCTGCACGTGGGCCGCTTCGACGACGTCCTCGCGGTCGTCGAGGCGTCCCGCCCGGGCCCCGCACGGGACACCTGGCGCTTCGCGCTCGGGCTCGACTGCACCGACCGTCCCGAGCACTACCGCGACCGTCCCCCCGACCGCGGGGAGACCGTCGACGGCCTGCTCCACCGCTACGACTTCATGCACGGGCGCTTCGGCAAGCTGCTGCAGGCCCGGCCCGCCCCCTGGGCCGCGGCCCGGTCGAGCCGCGTCGCCGCGCTCAGCGCGGTCGGGCGCTACGCCGAGGCGCTCGCCCTCCTGGAGGAGTGGCCGGCGATCGACCAGTCGCCCGCGATGACGCGCATCTACGTCGAGCTCATGGTCGACCTCGGCCGCGCCGACGAGGCGCGCGCCGCGCTCGAGCGCGGCCGCGAGGTCGCCCTCCGCTCGAGCCCCTACTGCGCGCTCCTGCACGACCTGCTCGAGGCGATGGTCGCCCTCCGGGTGGACGGTGACGTCGCCACCGCCCGCCGCGCGCTCGACCGCGTCGAGGAGGACCCGACGGCGAGCCGGCGCTCGCGGGTCGTCGACCAGATCGCGTTGTGGCGGGGACTCTGCGGCCTGATCGAGGAGGACGACGAGACCGCCGCCTACCACCTGCGCCGCGCGGTCGCGACGATGCGCGAGTGGGACCGGCAGCGGCTGATGCCCACCGCCGCGGTCTACCTCGCCGAGGCGGAGTGGCGGCTCGGCGACGAGGCGGCCGCCGACGAGGCCGCCGACCAGGCCCTCGCGGCCGCGCGGATCCAGGAGTCCGACCACCTGCTCCTGCAGGCGCTGCACGACTACCCCGCCGTGCTGTCCCGGCGGCTCGACGCCGAGGCGGAGCCCGACTCCCCGTGGCACGCGCTCGGGCGGGCGCTGCTGATCGACCGGCGCTCGTCGGGCGTCGAGGCCTCGACGGCCACGCACATCCAGGAGTTCGGGCCGCCGGCGATCATGCACGGCCCGCGGCCCGTCGACCCGCGGCTGAGCCGGAGCTTCGAGGTGCTAGCGCACCTCGCGGCGCACGGCGGCGGCGCGTCGAAGGCCCAGCTGCTCGCCGACCTGTTCGGCGGCCAGACCGACGACAAGACCCGGGCCTACCTGCGCCAGGCGCTCAAGCGGCTGCGCGACGCGCTCCCCTCCGAGGCGCTGCTCGCGGCCGACGGCCCGGACGTCACCTGGACCGGCGGCGCGCTGACGAGCGACTCGGTCCTGTTCGAGGAGGCGGTCGGGCAGGCCCTGCGCCTCCACGGCCGCGAGCGCCTCGAGGCGGACCTGCGCGCGCTCGCCGCGAGCGAGCGCGGCGAGTACTTCCCGGGATCCTCGTCGGCGTGGATCCAGGAGCGCCGGGACGAGCTGCAGCGGACGGCGACCGACGTCCGCCTCGACGCCGCGAAGATCGCCTTCGACCTCGGGGAGCTCGAGCGCGCGCAGGCGCAGACCGACCTCGTGCTCCGCGACGACCCCTACCGGGAGAGCGCGTGGCGCCTGGCGATGCGGATCGCGGCGGCGATGGGCGACGACGACCGCGTCATCTCGCTGTACCGCCGCTGTCGCGAGCGGCTGGCGGACCTGCCGACGGAGCCCGCCGCCTCCACCCAGCGGCTGCTCGCGCAGCTGCGACGGTGAGACGGCGGCCACGCGGCGACAGGGGCCGCCCGGCCGCGTCTGTCTGCCGCTACAGGCGGATGCGGCGCGTGTCCTCGTCGTTGGGCCCGAAGCCCATGAGCGAGGCCATCTTCAGACCGCCGGTCTGCGACGGCTGGACGATGAGCTCGGCGTCGGCGGCCCCACCTTCGCGCGCGATCCTCAGCGCCTCCTCGGTGAGCGCGCGGCCGATGCCGCGGCCGCTGCGGGCGACGGCGACGTCCTCGAGCCAGGCCCGCACGCCCGTGGGCAGGCTGTAGAGCGCGACGGTCATCATCCCGACGATCTCCTCGTCGTCGTCGCGGGCGATGATGAGCCGCGTGCTCGGGTTGTCGACGATGCGCTGCACGTCCGCGACGGTCGGCGTCTGGCTGTACCGCGGCAATCGCCGGGCGAGCATCCCCAGGGCGCTCGCGATCTCCTCCGAGGCCGTTGTGACCTCACTCACCTTCACCGGTGCCTGCGGCATGGCCGTGCTCATCGCACCGCCCACCAGTCTGCCCGAATGACGTCCATCATCAGCTCCCGTCCGACGTGGTTGAGGTACGACCGACGCTAACGGAATCTGGCGCGCCCACGCAACCCGCGCGGCCTGTTCGCGGACGCCCGCAGGTTCGCCGGGGCCGCCTTGATCCAGCCGCGCGCGAGCGCGGTGGCCCACGGCGCGTCCTCCCGGCACACGAGGGTCGTCGCGTCCCACTGCGCGCGCCCGCGACCCGGGCGGAGCGGCAGGCAGAGCCAGTCGCCGACGACGAGGTACGCCGGCGCCGGCTTCAACCGCGCCCACGACGGCGGCCGGCGGCGGACGCGGCCCTCGAGCGTGTGTAGCCGCTGCAGCTCCCGCCGCGCCGCCGGGCGGTCACCGCGCACCGCGGCGCGCTCGAGCAGGCGGTCCACCGCGTGGTCGGTGAAGCCGACGCTCGTCGCGACGGGGCGCCCGCGCCACCACCGCCGCAGCCGTTCGAGCAGCGCCGCGATGACCTACCGCCCCGCGTCCGGATCCGGGCCGCCCCCCGGCGGTGTCACCGGGTGCGGGCCGGCGGGGTGCGGGCGAGCAGGGCCTCGAGCGCGGCGAAGTGCTGCTCGGCGGCGTCCTCGTCGTAGGCGGCGGTGTCGGACATCGTGTAGCCGTGGGCCGCGCCGGTGAAGCGGTGCGTCGTGTGGGTGACGCCCGCCGCGTCGAGCGCGGCGTCGATCGTCGCGATCTGCTCGGGGGTCATGTTCTGGTCGTTGTCGGCGTGGCCGAGGTAGAGCTCGGCCGCGATGCCCGCGGCACTCAGGTGGGGGCTGTCCGGCTCGCCGGTGGCGACGCCGCCGGCGTGGAAGCAGCCCGCCGCCGCGACCCGGCCGGGCTCGGCGGCCGCGAGCCGGAAGGCGAACCGCCCGCCGATGCAGTAGCCGGTGAGCCCCAGCGGGCCGGGCGCCGCGTGCTGCTGCAGCGCGTCGAGGTAGGCCCTGCCGTCGGCCTCCATGTTCGCCTTCGTGAAGTCCGCGAGCATCGGGCCGAGCTGCGTCATGAACGCCGCGCGCGCGTCGGGGTCGGCGAGGTCGGGCGTCGGGAGGACGGGCGCCCGGCCGTGGCGGTAGAGGATGTTCGGCGCGAGCACGACGTAGCCCCAGCTCGCGACCCGGTCGGCCATGGCCTTCGTGCGATCGCGGAGGCCGATGGCGTCGATGAGGAAGAGCACCCCCGGCAGCTCATCGCCGGTCTCGGGGCGGGTCAGGTAGGCGTCGGCCGTGCCGTCGGGGGTGGGGACGTCGACCATCGCGGAGCGCATGTCGTGAGGATCGCAGGCCGGCGCCCGGCCCAGGTCCGCTCAGTCGGCGTAGGTGCCCTGGTGGGCGAGCAGGTGCTTCCACTCGCCGGCCGGCAGCCGCAGGACCGTCGTGCCGATCGTCAGCGTCTGCTCCTCCGGGCGGTCGGCGCGCGGGGCGACGGTGATGGGCACCGTGCTCTCCGTGCCGTCGGCGTGGTCCTGCAGGGCGGCGCTCGTCTTCGCGCCGCCCGGCTCGGCGGCGAGGTCGGTGAGCCACTTCCAGTCCTCCGCCTCGACGATCGCGTCCCGCTGGCCGTGCTCGGTCGTGAACGACAGGCAGATCGGGTCGGGACCGACGATCTTCACGAGCGCCGGGCCGGCGGCCTGGCCGGCGGGCTGCTCGAGCACCGCGGCGGCGCAGCCGTGGGCGTGGGCGTACGTGCGATGCTCGGCGATGTCCTCAGAGGTCATCTGACGAGGCTACCGGGACGCCAGGGCGTCTCCACGTGACGTCGCCCCTTTTTCCCGCGGGGCGTTCGTGCGGGTCCGGCGCCCGACGGCGGATCGTGGTTGCCGAGCGCCACCGATCCGCCACCCAGGAAGGGCCCGGCGACCGGTCGCCGCGGCGGCCAGGTCGCGGCTGTGGCCGGGACGCCCGCGCGGCCGAGGCGGATTGTGGCCAGGGCGGCGGGCGGCGGTTCTCTGTCGTTGCGCAGGCGCGTGATGGTGATGGAGTGCAGGGGATCACCGCGTCCTCCCTCAGCACTGCACGCTGACTCGCAAGTAGGTGGCCGGAATGGAGGTCCCGACCGCGCTCGTGTTCTGCTGTGCGAACAACTCCTCGAGCTCTGCCCGCAGCTCAGCCTCCCGCCCCGCCGCGGCCGCCGCGGCGATCGCGTTCATGGTCGGTGCGTAGTACTCCGTGAATCGGGCGAGCACGGCGGACGGGGGTTCGGGGGAGCGGAAGGTGAAGGTGGCCTCCTCGCACCTGACGTCCCGCGGGCTGACCCCAGCACCCGCGAACCGCTCGGTCACGGTCTCGGGCTGACCCCAGGCCATCGGGCTGACGAAACCCTCGGGCGGCGGCGGCGCGTAGGCGGAGCTGATGCGCAGGAGCTGCGCCACCAGCGTGGGGTCGCCGGGGATCCAGTTGCCCATGACCACGCGGCCTCCGGGGCGGGTCACCCGCACGAGCTCACGGGCGACGTCGTCAGGGTGGGGGGCGAACATCGCGCCGAAGACGGAGAGCACGAGGTCGTAGCGGCCGTCCGTGGCGCCTTGCAGCTCACAGGCGTCGCCCTGCTCGAAGCGGCAGCGGTCCAGCCCGAGCTTCTGCGCCCGTGCGTTGCCTGCGGCCACGAGGTTCGCGGCGATGTCGACGCCGAGCACGGTCGCACCGGCCTGCGCGGCCGGTATCGCCGTCGTGCCGTCGCCGCAGCCGACGTCGAGCACATCCGTCTCGGGCCCGACTCCGAGGTCACGCACGAGCTCCTCGCCGCTCTCGCGCATCGTGGCCGCCACGCGGGTGAAGTCGCCCTTCTCCCACAGTGCTCTGTTCGCGTTCATCTTCACTGCCTTTCGCTTGGTGGATGCGGCATGGCGTCGAGCCGCCCGATGGCGGCGCCCACGTTGGTGACGTACCGCTGAACGGCATCGCGGACCACCGGCGTGTGGGCGTGCTTCGGGAGCGCGGCGAGAAGGTTGAGCCGGGTGCCGGCCACCCAGGTGGCGAGCTCACGGTCGGACGCCCAACGGTGCTCCACGCGCCACGTGGCGGCACACATCCGCGGCCAGTCGCGGATGCTGCGCGGGTACGGGTTGGACGTACAGAGCCGGTTGTTGTCGGTGTCCTCACCGCCGCGGGACTCCACGTGGCCGATGAGCGCAGCGTTGAAGCTCGGCGAGTTGTGACGGACCTGCTGGAGCACGATGCGGCCCGGCTGGAAGACGGGCCGTGCCGGGGCATCGTTGAGCCCCCGTGCCGTGCAGTCGACGTGGATGACCGAAGCGTCGGTCGGGATCTCCCCGCGCTCCAGCCGGATGCGGTCGGCCTCGATGCGCCGGACGTGTCCCAGCCGGACGACGTCGTCGATCTCGCGCAGCGCTTCGAGCTCGCCGCTGCTGAGCATCGCGGCGCGGTACATGTCCGCAGGGGCCGACGGATCGATGCGCAGCAGGCGTCCGCCGCTCTCGAGACGCTCGAGCATCTCCTGGAGGTCGGTCGCCTGGGCCGCCGCCTCCGCATCGAGGGCGATCCCGGCCATGGTTGCGCCCACCTGGTCGAGCGGCTGAAAGTCGCGACGGTCGTGGAACCACGCATCGCGCGGCCGGATCCAGCGGATGCGGTCGGGCCCGACGTTCTCGCTCAGCAGCCAGGTGCAGGCATCGACCGCCGTCTTGCCGGCACCGATCACGGTGTACCGGGCTCCGGTCCGGACGCTCTCGGGCAGCTGGTGGATGCCGGTCACGGTGGCGCCCGGGGCAACGTCGAACGGCGGAGCATGCGTGGCGGGCACCGAAGCCTCGAGGTACCGCGCGTCGACGACCTTCCGGCGCACGGTGATGCGCCGCTGCCCTCCGCGCCCGTCACGGATCAGCTCTGCGCCGGCCTCGGCGCCCAGGTGCTCGTGGCCGGTCAGGATCCGTGTCCGTCCGGAGGCGACGAGGCGCCCGGCCACCGCATCGAAGTAGCGGTGCAGCTCCGGCCCGCTGGCGCGTTCGTAGAAGCCTTCCTCGTCGAGGCGATCCTCACCGAGAGGCATCGAGCTCACGCCGTAGAAGGCCGACGGCGTGTGCAGACGGACGAAGGAGTACGCGTCGCGCCAGTGTCCACCCACCGCGGGGCGGCGATCTACGAGCGTGACATCGACGTCGGTCCCCGCGGTCAGGGCGTCGGCGAACGCGAGGCCGCTCGCCCCGGCGCCCACGATCAGATAGTCCGTCTGCACCGGTCCCCCCTTTTCCGAAAAGCACGGTCGTTCTTTTCCGTGGGCGAGAGAATAGCACGCTCGTGCCATTAGGATGTGGGACATGGTCCTGGACGAGGTGACCGGTGGTAAGGGAGCGCGCACTCGCGCACTCGTCCTGGACGAGGCCGCGCGTCTGGCCACCGTGGTGGGGCTCGACGGCCTGTCCGTGGGCGGGCTCGCCAAGGCCACCGGCTTGAGCAAGAGCGGCGTCTTCGCGCACTTCGGGTCCAAGCAGGAGCTTCAGATCGCGACGATCGAAAGGGCCCAGGCGATCTTCGTCGAGGAGGTGCTCCGTCCGGCGCTACGGGCTCCACGGGGGGTCGAGAGGCTTCGCGCCGCCTGCGAGGCGTTCCTGTCCCATGTGGAGCGCCGCGTCTTTCCCGGTGGCTGTTTCTTCTCCGCGGCCGCGGTCGACGTGGCGTCCTGGCCCGGGCCGGTGCGCGATGCCATCGCAGCACAGCGCCGCGAGTGGCTCGCGGCGCTCGAACGCCTCGCGCAGGAGGCGCACGCGCTGGGCGAACTCGAGGACGACGACCCCGCCCAGCTGGCGTTCGAGCTCCAGGCCCTCCTCGCCGGCGCCAACACCACCTTCGCGCTCGAAGGGGACCCGGCCGTCTTCGACCGGGCGCGCGCCGCCGTTGCTCGACGCCTCCGCGCGTCTTGACCGCGGTCGCGATCGGCTCCTGCGCGGAGCCGCGCTGACCGGCGGCCGGCCGGCGCCGACACGCGGGCCCGTCAGGCGCCGTCCCCACCGTCCCGAACCGATCCCCAGAACCGCAGCCATTCGCGCTCATGGCCGATGCCGGCGTTGACCACCTGACGTAGGGCGAGCGGGGAGTCGGGTCCGAACGTGTCGCGGAGGGCCTCGTATTCGGCGAGCTTGGCCCCATGGAGCTCGACCTGCGCGTCCGCGAGAAGCGCGGTGGGCGCGCCGAACAGCAGTTGCAGCAGTGCTTCGTCGCGCAGCTGGGTGAACTCCGTCGTAGGTGTCTCGCGCCAGCGCGCGAGCGCGGCCCGACCGGCATCGGTCAGCACGAAGCGGCGTCGGCGGCGCCCGGACTCCTCGCGGCGCTCGGCGAGCAACCCGGCGGCGGCGAGTCGCTCGGGCTCCCGATAGACCTGATCGTGACGGAGCGACCACAGGTCCGACAACGGCTCGGCCATCTTCTTGAGGTCATACGGGGTCGCCTCCCCGGCCTGCTCGAGCAGGCCGAGCACGAGGTGGGAGACCGGTCCGAGCGGTGGCACGTGACAATCCTCCCGTTATGACGGTAGCTTCGCAATGGTTGCAAATCCGCCATTGCGGGGGGACTGTCCGATGAACGTCAAGCCGATCGCCGGCCCGCAGCACGGTTATGCGTCGAGCGGCAGCGACGTCGCCGAGTGCGTCTTGGCCGTGGAGGGATTCGTCCTCGAGTGGGTGCGCGGCACCCTTCTACGGAACGGCCCCGGTGTCTTCGAGTACGGCGACGACGTGGTGCGCCACTGGTTCGACGGCCAGGCCCAGCTGCACCGCTTCGCGATCGCCGGTGGCGGCGTGACGTACGCCTCTCGCCTGCTGCAGACCCGGGCCATGCGGGCGATACACGAGGAGGGCCGGCTCTCGTTCAGCGAGTTCGCGACCGATCCGTGCCGGTCGATCTTCAAGCGGGCGATGTCGGTTTTCGCCCCGCAGGTCACCGACAACGCCCTCGTGTCGATCGAGCGGCTGGGGCAGCGCCATTACGCGATGACCGAGGCGCCGATGGCGGTCGAGTTCGACCCCGAGACGCTGGAGACGCTCGGGTACGGGCCGCCGGCGCCGGGCACGATGGCGACCGCCCACCCGCACCACGATCCCGCGAGCGGATCGCTCGTGAACCTTGCGTCCTCGTACGGCCCGGTCAGTGCCTACCGCGTGTTCACGCAGAGCCCCGACGGATCGGTTCGCCGCCTGTGCAGCCAGCGCGTCACCCGGCCGGGCTATGTCCACTCGTTCGCGATGACACCACGCTACGTCGCGCACACCGAGTTCCCGTTCGTCGTCAACCCGATCGACATCCCGCTCAGCGGGCGGCCGTTCATCGAGAACTTCCGCTGGCGGCCCGAACAGGGAACGCGCATCATCGTCTGGGACCGTCAGACCGGCCGTCGCGTCGGCATCTACGAGACCGACGCCGGGTTCGCCTTCCACCACGTCGGCGCGTGGGAGGACGGCGACCGGCTCGTCATGGAGTACGTCGACCACTCCACCCCCGCGGTGATCGACGCGCTCTACCTCGACAAGCTGCGCGCCGGCGAGCGCACGGTCCACAGCGACCGGCCGCCGCCGCGGCTGCGCCGCGTGACCGTGGATCTCCCGAATGGACGGGTCGGGAGCGAGCTGCGTGCCGAGCATGCGATCGAGATGCCGCGGATCGACGACCGGCGCCACCTGGGTCGCTACCGGGCCGTCTACGGGATCGCTGCCGGCCCAGACAGCGACTACGACACGCCCGACCACATCGTCAAGCTCGACAACGAGACCGGCGACGCCCGGACGTGGGAGCAGGCCGGGTGTTACCCCGGCGAGCCGATCTTCCTTCCCGCTCCGGGATCCTGCGAGGAAGACGACGGGGTGTTGCTAAGCGTCGTGCTCGACGCCGGGCACGAGCGGTCCTTCCTGCTCGTCCTCGACGCCGCTGACCTGACCGAACTCGCCCGCGCCGATGCCCCTGCCCTGATCCCCCATGGCATCCACGGGACGTTCACCCCGGCCGCGCCATGACCCAGGGCCTCCCCCCGGCGGTGCTGTTTCCGCCGGACGGTGGTCCGTCAGGGTGTCCTGGCCGGGCCGAGCAGCCGCTCGAGCAGGCGAGGTTCGGCGGGCCAGGCGCTCATCAGCACCTCTCGTGGAGTCGTGCGAGCCGCGTAGCGGAGGAGCAACACCACGGCCACGACGTCGTCGAGCGGTCCGATCACGGGGAGGAACTCGGGCAGGAGGTCGATCGGCGAGAGCACCCAGAGGATCGCGATCAGCAGCGCGACCTTCGCGCGCCGCGGGACGTCGGCATGTGCGCGTAGGCGCCGTGCAGTGGTCACGCACGCCGGAAGGAACTCGGCCGCGTCGCGCAGCGCACCTGGGGGCAGGCGTCGTGCGAACAGCGCCATCGCCACCCAGGACAGCACCCAGAGCACCAGTGCGACGGCGCCGAGCTCGACCACCAGCCGGACGCTCATGACGTTGCGGCCGGGCGGTGAGCCCCACTGCGCAGGACACGCACGGCGTTGACGCGCGGCGATGCGTCAGTGGTGCGTGTGTCCGGCACCGGGGTGGTTGTGGTCGTGCCCGGCATGGTCGTGGTCGTGCCCGGCATGGTCGTGGTCGTGGTGCGCGTTCCCGTCGCCCGCTTCCGGGGGTCCGGGGTCGGCCTTGATGGTCTGGATCGACTGCCAGGTGATGCGCAGGATCACGATGGTGATGACCAGGCCGATGATCGGGTCGCCGGACGTGAAGCCCAGCGCGACGACTGCGGCGCCGGCGACCACGGCAAGCGAGACGAAGCCGTCGGTTCGCGCGTGGTAGCCGTCGGCGACGAGGGCAGGGCTGTTGAGGCGGCGCCCGGCGCGCAGGCGGACCTGCGCAGCGATCTCGTTGCCGATGAACCCGATCGCGCCGGCAGAGGCCAGGACCCAGAGGTGGTCGAGGGTCTGCGGGTGGATGAGGCGGTTGACCGCCTCGGCTGCGGCGACACACGCGCTGACGAAGATGGTGGCGACGACGAAGTAGCCGGCGCGCTTCTCGGCGACGAAGGAGCGCAGCAGGAACGCGATGCCCAACGGGATCGCCGTCAGCGCGTCACCGAAGTTGTGGATGAGGTCGGCAAGCAGCGCGACGCTGCCGGTGCTCAGGAAGATCGCGCCCTGCGCGAGCGCGGTGACGAGCAGCACCGCGAGGCTGACGCCGACGGTCCGCAGACCGTCGCGCGAGCTCGTGATGGAGCGGTCGACGAGTCCGTGGGAGTGCCCGTGACCCCCATGCCCGTGCCCGTGGTCATGGCTGTGCTTGTGCGGCTTCGTGGCGGCGCTCATGCGACGGCCTCTCTCGCTGACCTGTGTTGTGCGGCCAGCCCGAGGCGGACGTGCTCGACGTGCGCGACGGCTTGGGTCAGCAGCTCGCCGACGTGGTCGTCGTGCAAGGTGTAGACCACCTGCCGGCCGGTGCGCTCGCCGACGACGAGGCCCAGATGACGGAGGACGCGGAGCTGCTGGGAGACCGCCGACGCGGTCATCCCCACCGCGTCGGCGAGTTCGCTGACCGACGCCTCGCCGCCGTGGAGCCGCGCCATGATGCGCAGTCGGCTCGGCGTCGCCAGCGCCTGCATGTTCTCGGCGACCGCGCGCGCGTGGCCGGGGTCGTCCAGCAGGCGGGTGATGTCGGAATGGCCGTGTCCCATGTCCCCCAAACAATACCCGCATGATCGCTCAGATGTTCAGTCGTAGATCGACACACGACCGCAGGCGTGGCTGAGGTCGGCGCCGGGGCGCTCATCGATCGAGCATCAGCGGGGACGTTCCGGCCGGCAACGACGTCTGCCGGGTAGTGGGTGCCGACGGAGACGCGCGCGAAGCACGGGTCGGCCGCGAGGATCGGCAGCGCGGTGCCGATGGTGCGGACTCACGGCCAGCCGCCGATCGCGAGCGCGACTCCTGGATGACTTCGCGCGCCCCTGGGAGATCGGCCCCAGAACGCAAACACCCCGCTCAAGAGCGGGGTGACGAAAGCGGGAGCGACGGGACTCGAACCCGCGACCTCCGGCGTAACAGGCAAAGGCTGCACGTCCAGAACGCGCATACTGGGACGACCAGGATGACACTTGAGCCTCATTTATAGCGGTATATAGCCCGTTCGCTACTCGTTCCGCTACTCTGACGACACCGTCGCTACGGGTCGCTACTCCCGTGCTAGCCTCGCAGATATGCCCACGAAACGGCCCGACTCTGAAGTCCCGAGGTCGTGGCTCGTGGTCGCAGTAGCAACCAGCGGGACGGTCATGTACGAGGCGGGCTGGAGGCACCGCATGCCCGACGGGTCGCAGAAGACGATGAAACGCCGCCTCGGCAAGGCGTGGCTTGAGCCCGACGGCGAAGGCGGGTACCGCAAGAAGCGCGGCCGCGTGAAGGCGGGGTTCCTCGACGAGCAGGCCGCGATCGTCGCCAAGGACCAGCTGATCCGTGAGGTCGAGCAGGACCTCGTCGACGACGAGGAGGCTCGCGCGCGTGAGCTGAACACCGCGCCGACCTTCCGGGTGCTCGCGGGCGCCTACCTGGACTGGCTCGAACGGGTCCGCGACGCCAAGCCGTCCACGCTGCAGGACCACGGCTATCTGCTCGCCGAGCCCGGCACCCCGTACAAACGCGGCAAGGGCACACACCCCGGGCACATGATGCGCACCTTCGGCAACAAGCCCGCCGATGAGATCCACACCCGCGACGTCAACAGGTTCCTGGACAGGATCGCCGCAGCCGGCGTCTCCCCCAGGACCGTCAACAAGCACCGCCAACTGATCTCCGCGATCTACGGCTACGGCTGCCAAGAAGCCACCTACGGCCTCCCGCGCAACCCCGCCCAAGCCGCCGACCGCCGCCAAGAACCCGAACCCGCGCGGCTGGAGTTCTACTCACCCGAAGAGATCGAAGCCTTGGCCCGCAGTCTCGACGAAGGACGCCACCGCAACGCTGACGCGCCCGCAGTCAACGACGAGGAGAAACTCGCCCAACAGGCCGAAGACCGCCAAGACGCAGAACTCGTGCGCGTCGCCGCCTACGCCGGCCTGCGCCGCGGAGAGCTCGTCGCACTGCGCTGGCGACACGTCGACTTCGCCAAGCGCAAGATCGTCGTCCAGCGCGCCGTCAGCGCCAACGTCGACGCCACCTCCACCAAGTCACGCAAAGCCCGCGAGGTCCCACTTCCCGACCAGGCCTCCGGCGCGCTGGATCGCCTCTCACAACGCGATGATTTCATCGGCCCCGAGGACTACGTGTTCGTCAATCGCCTCGGCCGGCGCCTGGACGCCTCAGCCCTCCGCCGCCGCGTCTCTCGCGCGCGCGAGGCCGCACAGCTTCGCGAACTGCGCTTCCACGACCTGCGCCACACCTACGGCAGCCTCCTCGTCGCCGGCGGCATCGACCTCGCCTCCGTCAAAGCCGCCATGGGCCACGCCCGCCTCTCCACCACCGAACGCTACCTCCACGCCCGCTCAGCCACCGACCTCGCCGACAAATTCACGCAAGCGTTGCGTGGCACGGAATCAAGCGCGAACCGCGACGGCGTTGGCAGTTCCGTGCCAGCCAACTGATCGAGCGGGCCCGCTCCCGTCTTGCAACTCCGGTAGGCGAGGCGGCTCAGGTTCGCGTTGACGGCACGTTGCCGACGAACGAGCCAGAGTGGCCCCGACGCCGATCCGACGGCACGCGACGACCTGAGGCTACGATTCGCTGGTGTTAGCGTTTCTCGCGTCAGTCACCGGCCCGCTGCGCGCGGGAATCAGCGCAGCTTGCAAGTTTGTCGGGAGCACGGATCCGGTTGCTGCCGCGCCCGTAGCGACGCGTCGCCCCGGCGTTCGGAGGGCGCGCCACACCGCCGGCGGACAGACACAAACGCTCTGGTGTGAGGCCGGTGCTCACAACTGGCAGCGGCCCTCACGTCCCGGTCGCAAGCCCAAGCACTGCCCAAGCCACGCCTGAGAACACAGAGCACCGGAATCCCTCAGCGCCATACGCCTCAACGGACCTGGCGCCGTGGCGGGCCTGATGCCCGATGACCCGAGGCCGAACGTCTTGCTCATCCGCGTGGCCGTGGGACCGAGTGCGCGGGTCCAGTTCGCGCGCCCAACGCGCGGACGAACTCCTTGAAGTCGACTCGGCGACCTGCCAGTCACCGACCGCGCCGGTCACCAGCTGCTTCTACTGAGGGCGTCGGGGAACTCGCTCCGAGGCGGCTCATGGCAACCCTTGCGCGGCGCCGGATCGGCGCGGCGACGTCAATGCCGCGTCGCCACACCGGGCCCAGCATCCTGAAGGCGCACAGCGCGACGGACAGCGCGGCGCATATAGCGACCAGCGGGACCAACAGTGAGCCGTCCCGGGATCGACGGGGACTTCTGAAACAGGCATTCGGTCTGTTGAGAGGAAGTACGTGGTCATATGGCTCGTGGAAGGAAGTACCCGCCGGAGTTGCGTGAGCGGGCCGTCAAGACGGTGCTGGAGTCCGGGCGTCCGATCGCGCAGGTCGCCCGCGACCTGGACGTGCACAAGGAGTCGCTTCGGAACTGGGTGCGGCTCGCCGAGGCCGACGCCGGAACGCGCAGCGACGTGCTGAACACGGTCGAGCGCGACCGGATGCGTCTGCTCGAACGTGAGGTCAAGGAACTGCGGCGGCAGAACGAGATCCTCAAGGCCGCTTCGGTGTTTTTCGCCAAGGAGCTCGACGGGACCCCGCGGAGGTGAGCGCCTTCATCGAAAAGCAGCGGGCGGCCGGCTTCGCTGTCGAGCTCACCTGCCGCACCCTCGGGACCTCGCCCTCGGCGTTCTACCAGCGCGCGACCGGGGTGTTGTCGACCCGCGCGCAGGAAGACGCCGTGTTGCTCGAGCAAATCCGGGCGGTGTACCGCGCCAACTACGAGGCGTACGGATCGCTGCGCGTGTGGAAGGCGCTGCGCCGTCAGGGCGTGCAGGTCGGCCGCGGCCGCGTTGAGCGGCTCATGGCAGCGGACGGTCTGATCGGGGCCAAGCGCCGCGGCCGAGCGTGGAAGACCACGGTCGCTGACCCGGCCGGCTCAGGGCGACCGGACCTGGTCAACCGCCAGTTCACCGCGACCCGGCCGGACGCGCTGTGGATCGCCGACTTCACGTATCTAAAGTCGTGGGAGGGCGTGGGGTTCTTCAGCTTCGTCCTTGACGTCTACTCCCGCCGGGTCGTCGGCTGGCAGCTCGCCGGCCACATGCGCACCGACCTCGTGCTCGACGCGCTGAAGATGGCCTTGGGCACCCGCCGACACGGCGCCGATCTACAACTTATCCATCATTCGGACAGGGGATCGCAATACACGAGCTTCGACTTCACCCAAGCGCTCCTGGACAACGACGTGCTCGGCTCGCTCGGCTCGACCGGTGACGCGTACGACAACGCGATGGCCGAGAGCTTCGTGGACAGCTTCAAGACCGAGCTGATCCGCGACCGCGTCTGGCAAACCCGCACCCAACTGGAGCTCGCCGTTGTGGAGTGGGTCGGCTGGTACAACCACGACCGCCTGCACTCCGCGATCGGTCACATCCCGCCCGTCGAATTCGAGACCCTCTACGCGATACGGTCCGGCTCACCCCTCTCCCACTGACGAGAGAGGAAACCCAAACAACAAGTCTCCGTGAAACCGGGACGGCTCACCTCGCGCTGACTCCCGGTGGGACGCTCGGCATTGGGGCGCGTGGTCGTGGCGCGGACCCGGTTGAGGTTTTGGCACTTCGCTGTGAGGAATGACGCGCCGTCCGGTGCGTACCGCTTGCGTCACCGCACCCTGCCTAGCCGCTGACCGACGCATCGTCTCCGCGCTCGAGCACCACTTCAAACGGCCCGCTCGCGGGCCTCTCCGCGGGAAACCTCGGTTCCGTGCGGCAAGTTCGGCGCTTCCTCCAGGAGCGCTTCCAGCGGCCCGCGGCGTTCAATCCTCGGCCTGTTCGGCGCGCAGGGCGGCGTCGTCGTCCTCCACCCGCTCCTGCTGATCGCGGCCGTCCTCCGCGAGCTCGTCGCTGCCTAGCAACTCGCCCATCGCCTCCTTGGCCTTCCCCGCCAGGTCACCGAAAAGGCCGGCCCGGGTCCGGTCATCTTCGTAACTCATCCAGAAGACCCGAGAGCTCGCTAGATAACCGCGCTCACGAGCGGTGTTTGTCGTGTCTTCGGCGGGACCGGTGTTTTACGACTGGGTGATGCTTAGCGGCCGGTAGCTCTGACGCTCACGGCATCGCCGGGGCCGGCGACCCGGTGGTGTCGGCGAGGACGACGTTGGGGCCGCCGTGTACGTGCAGATACGCGAGTTCGCGCCCGAGGTCGCCCACGCCGTTCGCGCCGGGGAGCGGCAGGATGGACAGGGTGCTCAGAATGCCGAACGCGCGGCCTTGTGAGTCGATGAAGCCACTTCCGGAGTCGCCCGGGAGCCCGGGCGTGATCGTGTAGACGGTGTGGTTCCAGCCCCCGGAGTCCTGGCCGAGGCTAAGCCCGTACTTCGGGCTCAGCAGCTCAAGGCCGCCACGAAGTTCAGAGTTGCCGTAGCTGCGGACCCCTTCGCCCGCTCGAACACCATTGGTGTTCAGACCGGTGGGCGTGCCAAAGGTCGGTATCGCGGGGCTCACTTTGCCCACGTCGGCGGGGTCAATCGCGACCAACGCAAGGTCGTTGTATTGACAGGCGTCCGGATCCTTCTCACCTGCCCGTTGCATCGTGTTCCACGAGTTGTATGCCAGCCGACCCGGCCGGCTTGCGCCCTGAATGTCCACAACGGTGCCCTCAGGCAGCGATTTAGACGTGCAACCGTTGGTCTCCTGCTCGCCCCCGGTCCCTGAGCAGTGCGCGGCTTGGCCGAGGTAAACGGTGCCGGCGTCGTAGAACACGAAGTTGGACGTGCACTGCGCTCCGGCTGTGTGCGTCATCACCCCCGGATGAATCGATGCTTGCCCGTCCGGAGCAAATGTCGGGACCGCCGCCCCCGCGGACGCGGTGCTCACGATCAGCGCGGCGCAGCAAACCAGAGCGGCGCGGACGATGCCAAACTCAAAGCGGTAAATGAGATGACTCCCGTTCTCATCGGTGACTGAAATGACCCCAGCCGCGAATCTAGGCCGCTGGCGCGACACGCGCGCCGGTAACTCCCCCGGTCGGCCCTACTATGCCCGCGGCTCGGGTCGACAGGCAGGCCGTTCGGCGCCGGCCCCGACAGTCCCCCGCCGCGTCAGACCCACGGCCGGGCGTGGTGCCCAATCGCCTGAGCTACGACTCGTTACGGACCGGAGACGTATCGGGGGCCGCAGGGCCCCGAGCGCGCGTAGATCGCGTTCACGGATCCCGGTCCGCAACTCGCGGATGATGCGGCAGAGTGAGGGCCGCCGCCGCGAATCCCGTAGGCAGGGGTTCGCCGAGTCGCAAGGCTTGTCGGCGCATTCGCCCCGCGAGTAGTCGCGCTCCGTGGCGATCTTGCAGGCTTCTCAGGGCGCCGCTATCGAAGGAAGACTTCTGACCGGTTGGCCGGCAGGGCGCCGAAGGCAAGGGTACGGTGTCGCCAAGGTTGATATTCGAGGTGGGAGCAAGCGATGGCCAAGGGGCGCGAAGAACTGTCTTGGACCGAAGCCGCACTCACCGCGGAGGCGATCGCGGATCTCGTACTGGCCATCGCCGAGGACGCCGAGATGGCGATCGCCGACGAGCTTGCCGGGCCGGTGCGGTGGCTCCGTCAACTGTCGGCCGACCTCCGCTCGCGCAGCCCCGAAGTCGACGAGGGCTTCGATGCCCTCTGTCGGTTTCTGGGCGCGCAAGACCAAGGCTCGGGGACCTGCTGAGTTCGGCCCGCGACCGGCCCCACCCACCGAACCCCGCGCCCCGTCGGCGACAAGCGACAGGTTTGACGGCCCCGGCGCGGAGGGTGTCATCGGGGAACGCTTGCACACGTGAGCGAGCGCGCGAATGCCCGACAGCACCGTGCAGGCGCCGCGCCACGCAGCCGAGCAGGCCCGCAGGGTCCCCGCCGCGCGCTCCTCGTCACCTGCTCGCACCTAGATTGGCCGTTGTCGTGCCGGGTAGGCTCCGTTCCGTGTCGACCGGTTCGGCGTCCAAGTCGAAGATCACCAACGAGGAACTGCAAGTCATGCTCAAGCGGGCAGCCGAGCTCGGGATTCCCGCGTGGCGTGTCACGGCCGCCCTTGGACGCTCCGGCACGCCACCAGCAGCCACGGGCGAAGACGAGGCGCATCCGTAAGCGCGTTGCGGCCAGGCTCGGCGTTCTGGCCGCATCGCCCAGAAGTAGATTGCTTCCGCACACGTCGGTGTCGCCCTCGGCCCGACGGGCGGCGCCCGCGACGCTGTCGCGCCGCCCCGAGGAGGGGCAGGAGCGCTAAGCGCTCCCGCCTCGGACCACTTCGCGGCTACCCGACGAGGAGCGTTATCGACATCGCGGCGCCGTGGATCGTGCAGTAGATCTTGCAGGTGCCGGCCCTCGTGACCTTCTAGGAGTCCGTCCCGGACGGCAGGTTCCTGGAGTGGAACTGCGCGGGGCCGCTGGCGCAGCTGCGTGCCGGCGACTTCTCTACCAGGACGGCGCGGTCAGTCCCGTCGCTCCTGCACCCACTGGGCCAGGGCGAACTCGACGCTCTCGACAACCACGAACACCAGCGACGCGCCGAGGGCGCCGCAAAACCAGGCGGCGTCGCCCCCGACCAGCGCCGCGAGCCCGCGCGCGGCCGCTATAGCCAGGGCGATTGAGATGAACGCCAGTCGACCAGCAGCCGGCCCCGCAGAACTTTGGTCGTGTCAGAGGTCGAGCCAGCGGGACTCGGCATCCTGGTCTCTTCGACAGCCCGACCCGATGTCCCCCCCTCCCCCAGGAACGTCAGGTGGTTCGTGTCCACGCTGCGGCGAGGTCCTCAAGGCCGCCGCCCATCGCGCCCCCCGTGAGGAAGAACGGCGCGTAGGGGCGGTCGTCCCTTCAGGTCCAGCCCGTTCGCACCCCCGCACGGCGGGTGCCGTCGATGTCCCACGGGTGCACGGCCATGAGCGCGGTAGCCGCCCGGAACCTGTCAAGCCGGATGAGACAGTGTCGGGGCGAATTTAGTGAGCGGCGGGCTCCTCGGGCTTGGGCTTGTTGATGTAGGCGGCGGTCGGCAGCGCGGGCGGTCGGGGCGGGTGCCGGACGAAGCGTTCGGGCGTGGCGGCGTAGGCCGCGTCGAGGACGGTGGTGCGGGCGGCGTGGACGGCCGGAGCGTGGCCGTGGTGGACGTCGTGTGGGGTCATCAGGCCGATGCCGGCGTGGCGGTGAGCGTGGTGGTACCAGCCGAAGAAGTCGCGGCAGAAGGCGCGGGCGTGGTCGATGTGGTCGAACCGTGCGGGGAACCCGGGCCGGTACTTCATCGTCTTGAACTGTGACTCGGAGTACGGGTTGTCCGTCGACGTGTACGGCCGGTTATGCGAGCGCAGGACGCCGAGGTCGGCGAGGAGGAACGCGACGGGCTTGGACGTCATCGCCGGGCCGCGGTCGGCGTGCACCGTCAACTGGCCACGGACGATGTTCTGTTGCTCGCACGCCTGGCCGATCAGCGCCTTGGCCAGGTGCGCGTTCTCGCGGTGCTGCACCGTCCAGCCGACGGCGTAGCGGCTGTAGACGTCGAGAATGACGTAGAGGTAGTAGTAGGTCCACTTCGCCGGACCCTTCAACTTCGAGATGTCCCAGGACCAAATCTCGTTCGGCCGCTCGGCGAGCAGTTCCGGTGCGGCGTAGGGCGGATGGGTCAGCTGCGCGCGGCGCTCGGTGACGCCGCCGTACTCGGCGGCGAGGATCCGGTACATCGTGCGCTGCGACGCAAGGTAGATCCCCTCATCCAGCAGCGTCGCCCAGACCTCGGCAGGGGAGGCGTCCTGAAAGCGCGGGCTGTGCAACTGCTCGAGCACCGCGGCACGCTCCTCATCCGACAGCGCCCGGCCGGGCCGCCTGCGCGGCACTGACGCGCGCGCGGGCGGCGGGCTGCGTCGGCGATACAACGACGCCCTGGACGCGCCGAGGGCGCGGCACGCGGGCAGGATGCCGACCAGCGGCTCGATCTCAATGACGGCCTGATCGATCATGATCGCGGCGGCTGCTCGTCGGTCTCCGGCGCGCTCTTGGCCAGCAGTTCTTCCAAGAGCGCGGAGACGTTTCCCTGCACCTCGATCACCCGACGCGCCGTCACCAGATCGGCCTGCGAGCGCTCCAGCTGGCGACGCAGCGCCGCGTTCTCCATCCGCTCGGCGCTCGGCGGCTTGGGGCCACGCTGGCGAGGCTCCAGCGCCCCGAGCGCGCCGCTGTCGCGGGCCCGCCGCCACTCCGTCAGCAGCGAGGAGTACAAGCCCTCGCGGCGCAGCACCTCGCCGATCTCGCCGGGCTTGGTGCACGCCTCGGCGGCGAGCACGATCTTCAGCTTGTACGCCGCGGTGAACCTGCGGCGCGTCGCCCGCGGCACGAGCTCGGGATCCGGGACCCCCACCAGCGACGACGCGCCGCCGGCGATGTGCCTACGCTCGCCTTCGGCTCCCTCCGGCACACCGCCGGCGGAACCCTCCAGCTCGTCCTTCATCCCTGCAGGGAACTGCGACACAACGCACGTCCGTTCTCGCCCTCAGGCTCAGTAAATACAACGGTAGAACCTGTCTCACGTCACCTTGGCAGAGAGGGGCCGGCGGGAGGCCGGCGTGCTCGTCGGCGTGGGCGTACGCGCGCGGAGCGGGCTTCCAGCACCCGGCGTGGCTCACCGACAGCAGCGCTCGACGAGATCCCGAAGTCCGGCGCGCTCCAGCCGCTTCTCGATCGGTTTGCCAACGGTCAGCGGCCCAAACCCAACCTCGTCAAGCAGCCGCGGCGCGATCTGCGCGACCAGGTCAGCGATCCTGCGTGCGCCAATCCGTGCTGTTGGCGCACCGAGGTGGCTTGCGCCTGCGTGTTCCAGAGTAGGTTGTGAAGATGACTCCGCGGGATGTTGTCGCTGTGCTGGTGACTGGAGCCGTGGCAGCGGGTGGTTTGGCGGTGCCGGGCGCGCTGGCCAGTCCAGGCCATCACCACATACACCATCACGCCAAGAAGCACGGGAAGCATCACAAGGCGCCCACACCCACGTCGAGTCCGACGGCCGCGCCGGCGCAGTCCGCGAGCGCCGATGCTGTCGCTGGCGGGACCTTCCACCTCCAGTTCGAGGCGCATCGCGCGGCCGGCGCCGCTGCAACAGCTGCGACAGGCCATTTCACCGGCACGCTCGCCCCCGGCGGCGTGGGCTTGGGCAACTTCGCCGGTCCGGTCACCTGCCTCACGGTGAAGGGCAACAACATCGGCCTCTTCTACCCGATCAAGAGCAGCAGCCCCCCGGGGCTCCAGCTGCTGGGCGCGGGCGTGTTCATCTACATGACAGTCGACGGCAAGGGCAACGCCGTCAAGTCCAGTTTCAAGTTGGTTCCCAAGGCCACCACGGACTCGTGCGATCCGATGCCGGCGACGGAAACGATGACTGACACCGGATCGGGCACCGCCACCGGCGGCTGAGCCGGCGTCGCGGCGACCCGCGACGCCGCAGTAAAATGGTCGCACTCGGGCCATCACGCGTCGCCGGTCGCCGGCCCATTGCGCAGTCAGGTCGTCCACGGGTCTCGCGAGCTGTGCCCCGAGCGTGATGCTCGCGGACCACGTCCCCAGGCGAGAAGTCAGCTCCGTGCGCGGTTCCTCGCGCGGGCTTCCGCCCCACTATGTGGATCTGGCCCGCGTGAAGGAGCTAAGCGCGCCGAACGTGCTGCCCGCCGCCCGCTAGTCCTGAGTCGTTCTTTGTTGTGCAGTAGCGGGTGATGGAGTCGAGGATCTGGTCGGCGGTCTTGGTCCAGACGTAGGGCTTGGGGTCCTCGTTCCACGTCGTGATCCAGGCGACGGATGTCGGCGTTGAGGGCGCGCACCGATCGGTGCGCGCCGCGCCGGATCTTCTTGTTGGTGAGCTCACCGAACCAGCGCTCGACGAGGTTCATCCACGAGCTACTGGTCGGCGTGAAATGCAGCTCAAATCGTGGGTGGGCCAGCAGCCATTTCTTGATCGCCGGCGTCTTGTGCGTGGAGCTGTTGTCAAGCACCAGATGCACCGTGAGATCGGCGGGGACCTCGCGATCGATGGTCTGCAGGAACTTCTTGAACTCGATCGCCCGATGCCGGCTGTGGAGGGCTCCGATGACCTTGCCGGTCGACAGGTCAAGGGCGGCGTAGAGGCTTGCGGTGCCGTGACGTTTGTAGTCGTGCGTGGCCCGCTCCGGGACCCCGGGACGCATCGGCAGGATCGGGGCGGTGCGGTCCAGCGCCTGGATCTGCGACTTCTCATCCACGCACAACACCACGGCGCGCTCGGGCGGATTGAGGTAGAGGCCGACGACGCAGCGAGGCCCCGGCCGCCGCGTGGCCTGCACGCCCTCCCATCTCTGAATGTCGTGAAGGAGGGCCTCCCGGTGGCACGCTCCAGCGTGTCACCGAAAGAGCAACCACGAGGAGGCCCGCTCACATGTTGCATGCTGGATTGGATCTCAGCCGCAAGCGGCTGGACTATTGCCTGCTCGCCCCGGATGGCGAGCAGATCGAGGCCGGCGCGACGCCGCCGGACGCTGACGGGCTGCGCGGGTTCGCGCGCGGCGTAGAGACCCGGCATGGGCCGGTCCTAGTGCGGGCGGCGATCGAGTCGATGAACGGCGCCCGGTTTGTCCATGACGAGCTTGAGCGGCTCGGATGGGAGGTCGAGGTCGCCGACGCGCAGAAAGTCAAAGGCCTCGGCCCGTTGGCGTGCAAGACCGACCGGATCGACGCGTGGGTGCTCGCCGAGCTCTCACGGCGTGACCTGGTCCCCGCGGTGTGGCTTCCGGGGTTCGAGCAGCGCCAGGAACGCGAACGCGCGCGCTGGCGCCTGTTCTTGGTGCGCAAACGCAGCTCGCTGAAGCACCGCATCCACGCGCAGCTGCTCGCGTTCGGCCATACCTGCCCGGTGTCGGACCTGTTCGGCGCCCGCGGCCGCAAGCTCCTTGCGCGGCTCGAGTTCCCCGAGCCGTGGCACTCAGGGGTCCTCGCCGCGGTGCAGATGATCGACGAGCTCGACGCCGAGATCGCCGCGATCGACAAAGAGCTCAAAGCGCTCGGGGCCGATCACCGGTACATCCCGCTGCTGATGAGCGCCCCGGGGATCGCGTGGATCCTCGGGTACACGATCGCCGCGGAGATCGGCGACATCACCCGCTTCTCGAGCCCGAAGAAGCTCGTCGGCTACACCGGCCTGTGCCCACGCGTCTACCAGTCCGGCAACACCGACCGCCGCGGCCCCTTGACCCACGCCGGCCCGAAGTACCTGCGCTGGGCCTTGATGGAAGCCGCCGTTCACGCCTGCCGCCATCAGGTCTACGCCGCCCGCTACCAGGCCAACAAGAAGCGCCTGGGCAAACAGCGCGGCGCCAAGGTCGCCCAGGTCGACATCGCCCGCCGGCTCGCCGAGGCGATCTGGCACATGCTCACCCGCAACACCACCTTCGCTCCGGCAGGCGCCACGCGCGCTCTGGCCGCATAGACGGCCCTCTCTGAGATGCGCCACCGGAGCGATGCCCCTACAGCACCTGGTCCTCACACGATGAGGCGATAGAGAGTCGAGCCCCTGCTCCACGACCGACCCAGAGGACAACGACCCAGAACCCACACTTGACACCTCACCCTCCTTCATAGAGAGCCCGCCACCCATCGCCCCGTCCCGCGATCGCGCGGCCGCCGCTGCCAGCGGCCGCGCAATCAGTCGGACCTGCTCAGGACGGCATGAGCGTGTTGACGTCCGGGTCGCTCGGGGTGCGCGCCGACACGTCGGCGTAGGTGTACATCTGGCCGGGCTTGCTGCCGGCCTTGCCGAAGCCGAAGCCGGCCGACTCGAGGACCGTGACGGCGTCCATGATCTTGTAGAAGCCGGGGGCCCCGGTGGTCGGCAGGCCCGCGACGGCCTCGCGCTGGGCGAACTTCGCGTAGACCCGGTCGTTGCCGAGCTGGCCGAGCGACTGCAGCGCCAGCGCGCGGTGGACCGACTCGACGGCCATGATCTCGCCGGCGTAGCGGGCGAACCGCGAGCCGCTGAGCGTACCCTGGCGCGCGAACACGGTGAGGCCGAGGAGGTAGGCGTTGACGAACACCTGGTCGCCGACGACGAGGGTCTTCAGCAGCGCCTCCGGGGATGAGAACACCTCGTCCGGCACGTGGATCGACGTCGTGACGGGCTTGCCGCCGACGCCGGCGCTGGTCAGCACCTCGTAGTGGTTCTTCTCCTGCTGGGCGGCCGCGCGGATGTTCCGCAGCGTTGTCTTGTCGAGCCGGTTGCCGAGCTTCTCCGGCCCCAGGGTGTTGACGATCGTCGCCAGGACCTCGGCGGTCGCCGCGACCGCGAGGATCGTCTCGACGGAGTTGTCCGGGTCGGTCTTCACGGCCGCCGACGCCGGGCTCACGCCGGTCGCCAGGCCGAGGATGCCCGCGCCGGCGAGCGCCGCGCTGGTGCCCTTGATGAGCTGGCGGCGGGTCGCCGCGCTCTCGCCGCGATGCTGGCGGTCGATCGTCTCGAACAGATGGTTGCTGACGTCGGTCATGCGTGACTCCCTTCCGCTCGCGCGGAGATGATGGACAGTGACGATGCAGTCGACGGCAGCTTCGCGACGACCGCACGGTCGGACGCGCGAAACACGGGTTCCGGTGGGTGGTCGCACCGGGTGCGGCCGGTCCGGTCACCTGGCCGCTCACGAATGAGCGTCGGCGCCGACGCGGCGATGATCCGATCGTGCCGCCGCAACGACAGCGCTCATGATCACCCCGGCAAACCCCCATGGGAGGAGGCGTCATGTCCACACGTGACGACCACGGACTCACGCTCGACGAGCTCGACAAGGACGGCGCACTGCGCGAAGCGTCCGCGCTCGCCGAGACCAGCTTCACCCGCAGCCAGGCGCTGCGACGGACCGGCGTCCTCGTCGGTGGCGGTCTCGCGATCGGCGCCCTGCCCGTCGCGCTGTCGATCGGCCAGGGCGGCGTCCCGGCCAGCGACATCAAGATCCTCAACTACGCGCTGACGCTCGAGTACCTGGAGGCCGCCTTCTACGCCGAAGCCGTGTCCAAGGGCGCCCTCACCGGCTCCCTGGCGACCTTCGCCCAGACCGTCGCCGGCCACGAGGCCCAGCACGTTGCGGCGCTGCAGAAGGCACTCGGCAGCAAGGCCGTCAAGAAGCCGACGTTCGACTTCAAGGGCACCACCGCGGACCCGAAGAAGTTCGCGGCGACCGCGATGGCCCTCGAGGACACCGGCGTCGCCGCCTACCTCGGCCAGGTCACGAAGATCAAGACCCCCGCCATCCTCATGGCCGCCGGATCGATCCTCCCGATCGAGTCGCGCCACGCCGCGTGGATCCGCGACATCCAGGGCGCCGGCTCCTCGCCGCTGCCCGCGCCCGCCGGCTTTGACGCCGGCAAGCCCATGTCCGCCATCCTGGCCGCCGTCAAGGCGACCGGGTTCATCAAGTCCTAGTGCGAGAGGGCACCGACATGACCGATCACCTCTTCCCCACCCTGGCCGAGCTCGACCGCGACGGCGCCATCGCCGAAGCCGCGTCGCGCGTGGACGGACACACCCGCGCCGCCTTCATGGGCAAGGTCGCGGCACTCGTCGGCGGCACCGCCGCCGCAAGCTCCCTGGCAATGCCCACCCTGGCCGCCGCGGCGACCAAGGGCGACGTCGCCATCCTCAACTACGCGCTCACACTCGAGTACCTCGAGGCCGCCTTCTACAAATCGGCGAACGACAAGGGCGCCCTCTCCGGCGAGGCGAAGAAGCTCGCCAAGGTCGTCGGCGAGCACGAGGCCCAGCACGTCGTCGCGCTGAAGAAGGCCCTCGGCTCCGCCGCCGTCAAGACACCGTCCTTCGACTTCAAGGGCTCGACGGCCGACCAGGCGACGTTCTTGAAGACCTCGATGACGCTCGAGGACGCCGGCGTGAAGGCCTACCTCGGCCAGGCCGGCGCCATCAAGAGCAAGGACGTCCTCTCCGCAGCTGCCTCGATCCTCTCGGTCGAAGCGCGGCACGCCGCATGGGTCGCGAACGTCCTGAAGGTCTCGCCCGCGCCGGAGTCCTTCCAGAGCTCGGCGTCCATGGACCAGATCCTTGCCGCGGTGAAGGGAACGGGCTTCATCCCGGCGCTCGCCAGCGCCTCCCCGTCCTCCGCCACCAGCGGCTCCCCGAGCGTCACCGGCTAAGAAGCTGTCTCAATACCTCGGCGGGGAGGGCTTGGGGGCGGCGTGGCGAACGTAGCCAGGGAGACATAACCCTGGCTGTGGAGGTGGCTGGTGGCCGCGTCGATGTGGAAGGTCCGCGACGAGCTTTGGGAGGTCGCGGCACCGCTGCTTCCGGTGCACCGACCTGATCCTCGGGGCGGGCGGCCGCGCGTGGATGATCGGGTGTGCTTCAACGCGATCGTGTTCGTGTTGTTCACCGGGATCGCGTGGCAGCATCTGCCCCGTGAGGTCGGCTGCTCGCCGGCGACCGCGCACCGCCGCCTGGCCGAGTGGCAGGCCGCCGGGGTGTTCCACCGACTCCATCAGGAACTGCTGCGCCGACTGAACACCGCCGGGCGGATCGACTGGTCCACCGGGGTTGTCGACGGCAGCCATGTCCGTGCTCTTCAAGGGGGCCTTGACCGGGCCCTCGCCGGTTGACCGTGCCCGCACCGGGTCAAAGCACCACCTGCTGACCGACAGTCACGGCATTCCGCTGGCGATCAGCCTGACCGGCGGCAACCGCAACGACGTCACCCAGTTGCTGCCGCTCGTCGACGGCGTCGGCCCGGTCCGCGGGAAGGTCGGCCGCCCCAGGACCCGCCCCGACAAGGTCCTCGCCGACCGCGGCTATGACCACGACAAGTACCGCCGCGAACTGTGGAAACGCGGCGTGAAGCCGGTCATCGCCCGTCGCGGGGTCGAGCACGGCTCACACCTGGGCCGCGAGCGCTGGGTCGTCGAGCGGACCTTCGCGTGGCTGCACAACCTGCGCCGGCTGCGGATCCGCTACGAACGCTCCGGTGAGCTGCACCTGGCGTTCATGCTGCTCGGCTGCGCCGTGGTCTGCCAGCGCAAGCTCGCTGAGTGACGGTCACTCACCATCGTCATCGAAGGCGCGACGGCCGTACTGATCGGGGATCGAGCCCCACCCCCAGATCGCCACCGGGCCCGGGGGCACCGGCCCGTACTCCTCGGCGGGGTCGGCCTTCTCTGGAAGCACGGTGCAGTGGTGCTGCCAGTTGTCGCCGAAGTCAAAGACGTACTCAAACTCATCACCGGGCTTCAGCTCCCGCGCGACCTTCAGCTTCGCGTGGTCAAGCCACGTCATCTCCGGGCCGAACGAGTCGTCGGGGTAGCCGATCAGCCGCTCGTCCGCGAGCTCGAAGTTATGCAGATGCGAAAGGTCCCACCGCGCGAACGCGGAGTTGATCGCATCCGCGAACTGCTGAAACGTGTGCCCCGGACCAACGATGAAGATCCGACCCGGCGAGGGACGACACCGCACTCCACGCCCACCGACCAGGTCGACCTTGATCTGCAACCACGTCCGCGCCATCCCCGCGACAGCCTACGCAGGTATTGAGACAGCTTCTAACGCCGGTGACGGGCAGCGCCGGCGGCCGGGTTCTCGTTTCCCGGTCGCCGGTCGCTCCCAGATCGTATGACCGCGCTGCGCTCACTCTCTCCGCTGGCCGTCGCCCGCGGCGTCGCCGTGATGCTCGCGGCCGCAGTGGCGGGGCTCTTCCTCGCCCCGACGATCTTCCAAGGCAGCACCCAGGCCGGACCGCAGCTCCCGCCGGCGCCCGACCGGCAGGTGCCCGCGTCCTTCAGCGCCCGCGCCGCCCGCGTGCCGACGCTCACGCGGTACACGACGATCATCGCCACCGCGCGCGCCGCGACTCTCTCGGTCTACGCCGGGCCGCACCGCGGCGCCCCGCGGACCCGCCTGCTTCGCGCGCGCACGCTCAGCGGCCACCGCCTCCCGCTCGTCCTCGCCGTGACCGATCACGCCCACAAGGGATGGTTCCGCGTACGCCTACCCGTCCGCCCGAACGGCGCCCGCGGCTGGATCCGCCGCTCGGCGGTCGACGCCACCGCGACGAACTTCCGCGTCGCCGTCCGCCTGCGCGAACACGACCTCATCGTCCGGCGTGGACGCGTGACCATCCTCCGCACCCGCATCGGCGTCGGCCGCTCACTCTCGCCCACACCGACCGGCACCTACTACCTCGCCGACCTCATCCGGTCGACAGACGCGTTCTACGGCCCGTACGCCTTCGGACTCTCGGCCTACTCCACCGTCTACACCTCGTTCGAGGGCGGCGACGGCCAGGTCGGCATCCACGGCACCAACGCCCCCGCCGCCATCGGCACCGACGTCAGCCACGGCTGCATCCGCGTGAAGAACACCGTCATCCGCCGGCTCGCGCGGATGCTCCCACTCGGCACACCGGTCACCATCACCCACTGACGCGGCCCCAGGCGGCTGCGGACGGGCGCGGATTGCCGGGTGACCACGCCCGTCTCGGTGTCACGCGCTCCGGACGACGAGTTCCGCATTCGTTCACCGCCCGCCCACTAGCGTCGACCGACCTCATGGATCTGCACCAGCCCGGCCCGCAGGGCGCCACGGCGTTCGTCCTCTCCGGCGGCGCAAGCCTCGGCGCCATCCAGGCCGGCATGCTCGAAGCGCTCTACGAGCGCGGCATCGTCCCGGACCTCATCTGCGGCAGCTCCGTCGGCGCCGTCAACGGCGCGTTCATCGCCTCACGCCCACCGACGGTCCAGACGGCGCAGGCGCTCGGCGACGTATGGCGCGGCCTGCGCCGCGCAGAGGTCTTCCCGACCAACCCGATGACCGGCCTGCTCGGCCTCGTCGGACGGCGCGACTCGCTCGTGCCGGGCTCCGGCCTGGAGCGCACGCTGCGCCGCCACCTGCAGTTCGAGCGCCTCCAGGACGCCCCGATCCCGCTGCACGTCACCGCCACCGACGTCCTCACCGGCGACGCCGTCCGCCTCTCCCGCGGCGACGCGCTCGACGCCGTCCTCGCCAGCGCGGCCATCCCCGGGGTGCTGCCGTCCGTCCGCTGGCGCGGCCGTGATCTCGTCGACGGCGGGGTGGCCGACAACACTCCGCTGAGCCACGCCATCGCGCTCGGCGCGGGCACCGTGTACGTGTTGCCGACCGGGAGCGCCTGCGCGCTCGCGCAGCCGCCGCGCGGCGCGGTCGGGATGATCCTGCAGGCGACCGCGGTCCTCATCCGGCGCCGGATGCTCGACGACATCGAGGGCCACGCCGGCGGCGCGCGGCTCATCGTCCTGCCGCCACCGTGCCCGCTCCACGTGCTGCCGCTGGACTTCGGCCGCGCGGACGAGCTCATCGACGCCGGTCGGTCCGGTGCCCAGGCGTTCCTCGACGCCGACGGGACGTTCGGGCCCGAGCACCCGCTGCACCCCCACGACCACGTGGCCGCATGAGCGCACCGCGGACGCTTGCCACCGCCGCCGCCACCGGCGTGGCCTGCCTGTTCGCGGGCTGTGGATCGACCGGCCACCCCGCCGCCCGCCCGAAGGCGCTCCCGCCCGCGGCCGAGCCCGGGGTTTCCCCGCCGCCGTCGGTCAGGCCCGCCGGGCGGGTGCGTCCGCTCGCGTCGTTCCCCGAGGGTGTCGCGGTCGATCCGGGGAGCGGGCGGGTCGCGGTCGGGCTGCGCAACCCCGACCGGCTCGCGATTATCGACGGCGGCTCCGGCCGGCTCCTGCATCGCCTGGTTCTGCCGGAGTCCCCGCGGCACCTGCTGCTCGGTGGCGAGCCCGGCGTCGTGCTCGTCCCGGCCGAGCGCGCCGACGAGCTCGTCCGCGTCGACGTCCGCACCGCCCGCATCCTCTCGCGCACCCCCGTCGGGACGTTCCCCCACGGCGTCGTGGAGGCGGGCGGGCGCATCTTCGTGGCGGACGAGCTGGGCGGGACGATTTCGGTCATCCGCGGCGGCCGGGTCGTCGCGACCCTCCGTGGCCTGACCCAGCCGGGCGGCCTCGCGGTCGCCGCTGGTCGTCTCGCCGTCGTCGACGTGCGGACGCGGCGCTTGGTGGTGTTCGACGTCCGTACGCTGCGGCGCGTCGCCGACGTGACGGCCGGGGTCGGTGCGACGCACGCCGTCGCCGGCCGCGACGGCGAGATCGTCGTCGCCGACACCGAGGGCCGGGCGCTGCTGATCTACCGCCTCGCGCCGACCGTCCGCCTGCAGCGGCGGGTGCCGCTGCCGGGGACGCCCTACGGCATCGCGGTCGACCCGGTGCACGACCAGGTCTGGGTCACGCTCACGTCGTCCAACCGGCTGCTCGGCTTCCAGCTCACCGGCGGCGCCCCGCGCCGCGTCGCGAGCTATCCGACGGTCCGCCAGCCGAACACCGTCGCGGTCGACCCGGCGACGGGCCGGCTGTTCGTCGCGAGCCGCACCGAGAGCCTGCTCGAGATGATCACGCACCGTCCGTGACGCGGCAGGGGCCGGAGCGTGAGCTCTGGCCCCCTGCGGCAGGGCCTACTTGACGATGAGCGTCATGGACATCGCGGCGCCGTGGATCGTGCAGTAGATCTTGTAGGTGCCGGCCTTCGTGACCTTCTGGGAGTAGGTCCCGGACGACAGGTTCCTGGAGTGGAACTTCGCGGGCCCGCTCTTGACCGTGACGTTGTGCACCGAGTGGCCCTTGAAGGCCCACTTCACCGTCGTGCCCTTCTTGACCGTGACCTTCGTCCCGCCGTCCTTGACGAAATAGTTGTCACCGACCTTCACCGACGTGGTCGCGGCCAGCGCCGGGATGGCCACGGCGCCGCCGGCCGCGAGGGTCGCGACGGCCACCGCGAGGTGCCTGCTCGAGCGGCGCATCAGTACACCGACACGATCGAGCAGTTGGACACGAACCCGATCGCCTTCAGACCGCCGAGGCCCGGGTTGGCCTTCTTCGCACCGAGGCTCGTGACGTAGCCCTTCGCGGCGAGGTCGGCGATCTGCGCCGAGGACTTGATCAGCGTGACCTTGTGAGCCTTCATCGCCTTCTTCGTCCAGACCACCGGGGTGACGTCCCACAGCGGGCTATAGGCCGGCGATCCGGCGGGCTCCTGCTCGACGTTCAGAGGCTGGCCCTGGCCGAGCAGCGCGGACTGCAGGCCCTGGCGGCGGGGGTTCTTCTTGCCGAGCGGGCCGTTGACGATCGGGCTGATCGCCGAGCGCGAGGACGTGTCGGCGTTGGAACCGATGCCGGGCGCGGCCGCGAGGTTCTTCGCGAACGTCGTGGACTCCAGCGACGCGAGCAGCGGATCCGAGCCGTCGGTGCGAATGTAGAGGTTGAAACGCCCGTTCACGTAGCCGCCGAACGCGTTCAGCACGGCGGACTTCGCCGCCCGGTCGACGCTGACGACGTAGTCGCCCTGGCCGGTGTCGTTCGCGATCTGCGGCGCGTCGAGCACGATGCCGTCACCCGTCGTGATCAGTGGGCTGTACGTCGCATCGCCGACCGAGCCGGGCCTGAAGCTCACCGGCGGAAAGCCCGTCTTCTTGTTCGGCACCAGGCTGCTCTTCGGGCTGAAGTCCACCGTCCCGGGGAAGGTGACGACGTCGCCGTCCTTCGTCACCGTCTGGACCGCCTTCGTGCCGAGCGCGAGCTTCAGCTTCGGCGCGAACGTCACGCCGCGTGCCGCCGCATCGGCCTTGTCGGAGGACTCCGTGACGATGTACTCGGTCGCCGCACCGGCGGCCGTCCTGCCCTCGAAGATCGGCACCGTCGCCGTCCGAGCCTTACGGTCGATGCTGATGATGCTCGCGTGCACCGCGCCCGGCACCGCGGCAGTCGCGCCGGCGGGAGCAGCGGTCGCCGCACCCCCGCCCGCGCCCATCGTGATCACGACGGCCGCGACCGCGGTGGCGGCTGCGGCGGGTACAGCACCGACCAGAACGTTCCTGCGCATGTTCCAAAACTCCTTGATGATGATCGACGGCCCATGGATGGACCCGGAGACCACTCTCAGCTCGCGACCTTGCGCTTCTCTGACATTTCGCTTACTCAGCGATGAACGACGCGCCCAGGCCGGCCGGCACGCCGCGAGTCACATCAGGCGGGCTGCAGCGTTCAAGGATGGCGGTATGGGCCTGTCGCGTGCCCGTGCCGGTGCCCCGTTGGCCGGTGGCGTCGCCGCCGGAACGGCGGTGGGCAGCGTGGCCGCGAAGCCGACGGGTGCGCTCGCGGTGGTGCCCGGGGCCACACCACGCACCGGTCGGCACCGCGGACGCAGCCGGCCTGGCCGCTACTTCACCGAGGCGATGTAGGCCACCAGGGCCCGTACCTCGGCAGGCTTGGCTTTCAGCCCATAGCTCGCGATCGCCCCGGCCATGACGCCCTTGGGAAACCCTTTGACCGTCGCTGCGTCCGGCGCGCTGATCGAGACCTTCAGGTAATGGTGGCTCGCGGCCGTGACGGTACCGTCGGCGAGCTGGACCCGGGAGCCGTCGAGCCCCTTGAACGTCGGCCCCACCCCCTTGGCGCCATCCAGCGAATGACACCCTGCGCACCCGTCCGCCTGATACAGCCTCGTCCCGGCCGTAACGAGCGCGGGATCGTTCGTCCCCGCCGCGGGTGCTGCCGATCCCCCGGCGGGCGTTGAGACGGCTGGGGGCGCCGACGCCGTCTGTTCCCCGGCATGCGGATCGGTGGCGGGTCCGCTACCGACGTTGAGGATCACGAGGATCACCCCCGACATCACCGCCACGAGGACGACGAGCGCGACGGCCTCCCTGAGGGCCCGCGGCGTCATCGCCAGGGCCGGACGCGGCGGGCGCACCCGAGCGCCCGGGAAACCAAATGGTCTGTCATGACCATCCCTTCGTTCGGCACCGGGCCGGCAGATCAGAACATGACGCCGCCCGGTCGCCGATGCCGTGTGGGGCCGGTCCGGGTAGGGAACTGTCGCGCCGGCGTCATCCACAGCCCGCTGGGCCCCGGGCCACGAGAGCAGAAGCGTGCGGCCAGCGTCTGTTCGGCCGAACCTCCCCGTCGCAGAGCGCTTCACCGGAGCCTCGCCTCGCCTCGCCTCGCCTCGGATCGGATCGTGGCGGCATCTGTCCGATCACGGATTCGGCGTGGGCGACTCGGCGCGCTGCGAAGCTGTGCTCGTTCCATGAGCGAGGCATTTGGGGAAGCGGCTTGGCGCTCGGCGACGAAGGTCGGTCGGTGGGGTGCGCTTGCGTACATCCCGGCGATCGTGCTCGTGGCGGGGATCCGGGCGGTCACGGGCGCCGATCTGGCCCACCGCTGGGCGACGAGCCCGAGCCTTGTCGACCACGGACGGGTGTGGACGCTGTTCACCAGCGCCTTGGTGCTCGATCGGGTCCAGGGCCTGCAGCTGATCCTCGCGATCGCGCTCACCTGGGCGCTGCTGTTCCGGCACGGGCCCGGCGCGCTGTGGTCCGCGCTGCTGCTCGGCCACGTGGGGTCGACGCTGATCGCCTACGCGGGCAGTGGGGTCCTGTGGGAGACGGGGTCGCGGCTGCCCCACGCCTACGTCAACCCCGACTTCGGGATCTCGTGCGTCTGGATCACGATCCTCGCGATGCTCGCCACCGACGTCGTCCTCACGCTTCGACCCCGACGACAGGCCTGGGTCGCCACGCTGGTGATCATGATCGCCTACACGGCTCTGGCGATCGCGGGCGACAGCACGATCGCCGAGGCCGAGCACACGCTCGCGGTCACCGCCGGCATCGCGGCGATGCTGTGGACCCGCCGCGGCCTCATGGCCGGCGGCGCCGGGCGGCTCGGACATCGGGCCGCGACCCGCATCCGTCGCGGGCCGCACCGAGCGCCGGCCGCGGCCCCGGCTGCGGCGGTCACGGCATCCCGGACGACCGGCGAGCAGGACCTCAGCCTTTGACCCGGCCCCGTCCGGGAGAAGCGGGCGGCCCAAGCGCGTGATGCGCAGTGGGCCCTGGCACGCCCGCGGGGGACTCGGACGCGGGGTCGACGGAGCGCACTCCCGCGAGGGTGGCGCAGGATCATCCGGTGGCGGTCAGCAGGCAGGCGCGCGTCGCCTGCGCGCGAGCGATCAGCGCATCGACCTCGGGGAGCTTGCGCTCGGCGAGGTCGCGAACTGACGTGAACGCCGGTGCGTCGGGGTCGGCGCCCTGAAGCAGCACCCGTGCCTCGTCGAAGGTGAAGCCCGCGCGCTTGGCCACGTCGAGGACCTCCAGGCGCTTGACCACGGGTCCGGCCGAAGCGCTCCTATGTGCCGGCGCCAGCGAGGAGAATCATCGCGATCTCGGTTTCTCATACTTTCCATTCGAGCCGGGAGTGAATGGTCTCCGACTGCGCCGATCGCTACGGTTCGACCCGGTGCGCCGGCGCACGCGCCGGGGGCGAGGCCGGTGGGCGGTGGGCGGTTTCGGGTAGGGCACGGTCATGCCGACGACCGCCACCGAATCACCCGCGCCCGGGATCGTCGTGTTCGACGTCAACGGCACGCTCTCGGATCTCAGCGGACTGTCACGACGGCTCGAGCAGCTCGGCGGACGAGGTGAGCTCATCGGCGCGATGTTCACTGCGACCCTCCGGGACGGCTTCGCCCTCACCGCGTCCGGCGCCCTGGCGGACTTCGCCGACATCGCCGTCCCGACGCTCGCCGCGATGCTCGAAGGCTCCGACGGGCTCACGCTCGGCGCGCAGACCGCGGCCGAGCTCGTCGTGGCCGGGATGTCGGAGCTGGACCTGCACCCCGACATCGGCCCCGGGATGCGGCAGCTCGCGCAGGCCGGCGTGCGGATCCTCACCCTCAGCAACGGCGCCGCGCGCGTCGCCGAGTCGCTGCTGGAACGCGCCGGGCTCCGGGACCTCGTCGAGCGCTGCCTGTCAGTGAGCGACGCCGGGCACTGGAAGCCCGACCCCCGGGCCTACGCGTACGCCCTCGAGCGGGCTGGCGCCAAACCCCATGACGTAGCGCTCGTCGCTGTGCATCCGTGGGACATCGACGGCGCCCGCCGCGCGGGCCTTCGCACCGGCTGGATCTCCCGCGACGCCCGCCCCTACCCCCCGTTCTTCCTTCCCCCGGACACGACCGGCCGGGGACTTGACGAGCTCGCCGCAGCGTGGACCACCACGCCGCCGCCGGCGGACGGTGCCTGAAGCTTCGTCGGTGAGGTGCCATACGCCACGGCATTCCGGGTTCGCCCGGCCCGTGCCCTTCCAGGTCTACGCAGGCCGTGCCGCGTCGTCGCGAGCGCGCCATAGCCCGAACGCGCCGCCGAAAAGGTTGCCCGCTCCGACGAACGCGAGGGCGATCGCGTAGGTCGTGGCGTCGTCCAGGGTGTCTGGCGCGCGTGGAGTCAAGGCCAGCGTGAGCCCGCCGAGGGCGACCGTCGCGGCGAGCCCGGTCTCGCTGATGAGAAACCCGCGGGTGCGCAGCGCGGCCGCGACCACGCCGGCAAGTCCGGCACCGACCAGATAGGCACCGGCAGTATCGATCTCGGCCGGTCGGATCTCTCCCATGTACGCCACGGCCAGGCCCCAGCCGGTGAGGCCGAGCGCGGTCGCCCAGTACCCGCCGCGCGGCCCGTCGATGGTGGCCGCGAGAAGGTAGGTGACGCCGAGGATCAGGGGTGTCCAGTAGAACGGGATCCGGTCGGCTCCGGCCGTGGCCGCCAGGGTTGCCGCGCCGCCGGTCAGCACAAGGCCCTGGAAGACGCGGTTGCCGGCGGTGCGCACGGGCGCGAGGCTTTTCGGGTGTGGAGGCACGCCCGCTTGGACCATCGCGCCGACGAAGCGGTTCATCCGGGTGACGATCGAAGCCCGGGGCGGGCGTTGAGAGCAGCTTCAGTTGGGCAGGTCACCGAGCCCCACGGATGCCGGCCTCCTGCAGGGCCGCCGCGGTTCTGAACCGTTTCCCGGCCGTCGGTGTCCAACGATGGGTGGCTGACGCGCTGAGACACGCTGTTGAGTCGACCGGCCCGTTCGGGCCGCTCGTGTTCGTCATCGCCTATGCCCTGCTCACCGTGGCGCTGGTGCCGGGCACGATCCCGTCGCTGGCTGCGGGCGTGTTGTTCGGCCCGGTCTGGGGGTCGTTGTTGACGATCACGGGAGCGACCGCAGGTGCGCTCGCCGCGTTCGAGCTCGCTCGACGCGTCGGGCGCGAACGTACGCGACGTGTGGTCGGAGCACGCGTCGTCGGCGCAGATAACTGGCTGCAGAGTCGCGGCCTTTCGGGTGTGATCGCCCTGCGTTTGGTACCGATGGTGCCGTTCAACGTCCTGAACTACGCGTTCGGGGTCTCGTCCGTACGACGGCGCGACCATGCGCTCGGGACTGCGGTCGGGATCGTTCCCGGTACGGTCGCGTTCGTGGTGCTCGGGAGCTCGCTCGGGCGGCCCGGTTCGGCTGGCTTTGTCGTTTCGCTGGCCGTCGTGGCAGTACTGATCCTGGCGTCGGTCGTCCGCGCTCGTCGTCGAGGGGTGCCTGCTTTGGTCGGCGATCAGGCTCAGCCGCCGGCGTAGCCGGTGTCACGGCCGGTGTCGCGTGCAGGCTCGTCGCGCAATCGCGCGAGCACGCTCTCGCTGACGCCCGGGAGGCTCGAGCTGGGGCCGTCGCGGAGCGTGCGCAGCGCCGCCACCGTGCGCCGTAGACTCGCGAGAAGCCGCATGCACGGCGGGCACGCGTGCGCGTGGTGCTCGACGCGCTCGCGGCTGTGCGCATCAAGTTCGTCCTCGAGGTAGTTCGAGGCCTGCGCGCGCGTGAACCGGTGATCGCCGGCAAATCGCAGCGGGTGCAGCAGCGCTTCTCGCATCATGGGTGGTCGTCCTCGGGGAGATATTCGCGGATCGCCGAACGGACCTCCAGCCGCGCCCGGTGCAGTCGGCTCTTGAAGGCCGCCTCGCCGATCCCGAGGATGTCTGCCGCCTGCGTGGTGCTCAGACCCTCGACGTCGCGCAGCACCAGCGGCGCCCGGTAGTCGGGCTTCAGGTCGCGAACTGCCTGCTCGAGCACTCGGCGCAGGTCACCGTGCTGGACGGACTGCGCCGGTCCAGGCCGGTCGTCGGCCGGATCGACCTGGTCATCGAGCCGGACGACCGGGCCGCGTTTGCGGTTGCGCGCCGTGCGGCGACTCGCTTCGTTGACGCCGATCCGGTACAGCCAGGTGAAGAACTGGCTGTCCCCGTTGAACTTGTCGATCGCCCGCCACGCGCGAAGGAACGTCTCCTGGATGACCTCCTCAGCGTCGTGGTCGTCGTCGACAAGGCGCCGCACGACGGCGTGCAGGCGGTCGGCGTACATGCGTACGAGACCCTCGAACGCGATCCGATCTCCGGCACGGGCGCGATCGACGAGCACCTGATCATCGCTGTCAGGCCCCGCGACAGCAGTCATGGGCGACGTCCGGGCACGCCGTTCAGCTTGCCAGGAAACCTCGGACGGACCCGCCACCGTCACCGCGGGGGCTCGCAGCTGCAAGCGTCGTCGCTGCGCTCGGCGCGCAGCCGCTCGAGCACGCTGGGAACGACCGACGGCCCGTCGGGGGGCGACTGGCCGATCAGGCGCATGACGGCACGGACCCGGATCAGGCCGCGGAGCATCGGGCCGCACTCGGGGCACTCGTCGACATGACGAGCGAACCGCGCCCGCTGTCGCAGGCTGAGCTCCTCGTCCATCGCGGCCGGCATCAGCCGCTGCGCGTAGCGATGGTCCCGGTGCGTGCGACCCCAACTGCTCACGAGCGGTCAGACCCCCGCCCGATCCGAAAGATTCAGCCGCCCGGGAACCGTTCGGTGCCGCTGGAGGTCAGACCGCCCGATGGTGACCCCTTCCCGTGGCGGTGCTCGGCACGCCCTGATCGCGGAGCGCCGGCGATGAGGCCTTCGATCACCGCACTCCTACGCCGCGCCAGCGAGCAGTGGCAACGCACTCGGCCTGTCCACCCTGACACCGACGCCGCGCTGAAGCGTCGGTGGCACGACCTGCCCGACGCGGCGCGCACCGACGCACAGCTGCTGGGCCGGCGCACCGTCGGCTGCGAGGGCACCCACGGCGTCTTCCCGCGCTGCAACCTCGCATGCACCCCGTGCTATCACGCCAAGGAGGCCCAGCGTGTGCGGACCGACGGCGACCACACCGTTGCGCAGGTCGACGCGCAGATGGGCTACCTGCGTTCGGTCCGCGGGACCGGTCAGCACGCGCAGCTGATCGGCGGCGAGGTCTCCTTGCTGTCGGCCGAGGACCATGCGCGGACGCTCGAGGTCATGCGCGCGCACGGGCGCAAGCCGATCAGCATGACCCACGGCGACTTCGACTACCACTATCTGCAGAGCCTTGCCTTGCGCCCGGACGGCGGTCGGCGCTTCGCCTCGCTGCGGATGGCCGGTCACTTCGATTCGCTGATGCTCGGCCGTCGCGCCGTCCCGCGCCCGCAGGGCGAGGGCGAACTGCACGGCGAGCGCCGGCGGTTCGTGGCGATGTTCGAGCGTCTGGCCGCGGAGCACAGCGTCGCCTTCGACCTGGCGCACAACATGACGGTCACCCCCGGCAACGTGGGTGAGGTCGCCGAGGTGACGCGCGCGGTCATGGGCATGGGCTACGGGATGGCGTCCTTCCAGCCAGCGGCACACGTGGGCAATCCCGCGCGCTGGCGCGAGGACTACCGCCCACTGGACATCGACGCGGTGTGGGAGCAGATCGAGGCCGGCGCCGGGACCCAGCTGCCGTGGGCGCACCTGCAGATGGGCGACCCGCGGTGCAACCGCTCCGCGTACGGCCTCATCGCGGACGGGCGCTGGTTCGCCTGGCTGGAGGACCGCGACGCGCGCGACCTGCGCGCCCGCGACCTGTTCCTGGCCGCGTTCGGCGGGACGGACTTCGACCGTCCACCCGTTGTGCGCACCGCCGCGATCCTGCGCGTCGCATCACGACACCCCGCCATCGTCCCCGCCGCCGCGGGCTGGGCATTGCGCTTCACGCGTCGCGTCGGCCTCAGACGGCTGCTGCGGGGCCGGCCGCGCGCGATGACGTTCGTCGTGCACGCGTTCATGGACGCCGACGTCGTGCGGCCCGCGTGGGAGGCGATGCAGCGAGGGGAAGTCGCCGAGGACCCGGAGACCCGTGCCGCACAGGAGCGTCTGCAGGCATGCTCCTATGTCATGGCCCACCCGCAGGAGAACCGCACCGTGCCCGCCTGCGTGCAGCACTCGGTCCTCGACCCGGAGGAGAACACCGAGCTGTTGCAGCTGCTGCCGATGCACGCCGGCGCATGACGCCCGGTGAGGAATGGATCCGGGTGGAGCTCGCCCGGCTGCAGTCCCGGCGATACGCGCCGGTGGCGATCGCCGAGTTCCTCGCCGTATCGCAGCGCCGCGCCGGCGACGTGCGACGCGAGCGACCGCACCTGGGCCGGCGCGCACGCACCTGGGAGGCCGCGGGCGCGGCAGCCTGGGTCGGCCTGGCGTGCGCCGGGCGCGAGCCCTACCGACGCCGCCTCGTCAGCGGCCTGGCGTGGTGGGCGCTGACGTCGTTGATGCTCGAGTGGCACCTCGGGATGGTCGAGAGCGAGGACGGCGAGCCGCGCAACCTCGGTCCGGCTGATGCATTGACGCTCGCGCGGGCGTGGCTGGCGCCGGTGATCGCCGACGACCTCGCCCCGGCAGCGTTGCTCGCCGCGGGGGTCAGCGACGCGCTCGACGGACCGCTCGCGCGCGCGGGCGTGCCCACCCGTGCCGGCCGCGACCTCGAGGCGCTCGCCGATGCCGCAGTCCACATCGCCGCGCTCCGCTGCGCCTGGCGGCAGGAGCGGATGAGCCGGGCCGTGGTGGGCGTCGAGATCGTCCGTGTCGCCACCGGGTCTGCCTACGCCGCGTGCGCGTACTTCGTGCAGCTTCGCGCGCCGAACGCGACGGTCATGCGCGCCGGTCGCGTCGCGGCGCCTGTGCGTGTCGCCGGCCTGATCGCCGCCGGCGCCGGGCGCCGCCGCACCGCCAACGCGCTCCTCGCCGCCGGCTCGCTCGCGAGCCTCGTGGTCCTCGCTTCCGACTTGTCCAGGGTGATGAACCGTTCGGGACCTGCCGGGGTCTGAGGCACCGATGACCCAGGCTCACCTGAAGCGCGCCTTCGTCGCGGTGTACGCGACGGTCAACACCGCGCTGCTGCTCGACGCGCTGCGCCGCCGCCGCGCGGACGGCGCCCTTGGCAGCGCCGGGGCGCTGGCCGCCCACAGCGCTCCGCTGCTCTTCATGGTGTCGTTGTACACGCGCCGCCAGGGGCGTACGTCTGAGCGGCTTCCGTGGCTGCGCGGCGCGGTGGCCACCGCCACCGTCCTCTCGCTTGTGGGCGCCGGCGGCCGTCGGCGGCGGCTGTCCGGCACAGCCGGTGCCGCCGTCCTCGGCACCGAGCTCTACGTGCGCTGGTACTCGCGTCTGGGACGTGCCGAATCGGTCGACCTCGCGGCTGGTGGGCGCCTGCCAGACGATCTCGTCTTCGTCGACCTCGCCGGCGACGCGGTGACTGCCGGCGATCTTCGCGGCCGGCCGGTGGCGCTGTTCTTCTACCGCGGGAACTGGTGTCCGCTGTGCATGGCGCAGGTGCGCGAGATGGCCGATCGGTGGCGCGAGCTCGAGACGCTCGGCGTCGACGTCGTGCTCATCTCGCCGCAGAGCGACGAGCAGACGCGCGAGCTGGCCCGGCGTTTCGACGTGCGCTTCCGCTACCTCACCGACCCCGACATGTCCGGCGCCCAGCGCCTCGGCCTCGTGCACGAGCGCGGTGTCCCGCTCGGCATTCCCGGCTACGACCCCGACACCGTCTTCCCCACCGTGCTCGTGCTCGATGCCGAAGGGACGATCGTCTTCAGCGACCAGACCGACAACTACCGCGTGCGCCCCGAGCCCGAGACGATCCTCGCCGCGCTGCGCGGCGCCACCGGGTCTGTCCCGGCCTGATGCTCGACCAGCGAGCCCGCGCGCTGTACGCGCCGGCGGTCGGCCGGGTCGCCGCCCGCGCCGCGGGCGCCGGCGTCAGCGCCGGCACGGTCACCGCCTTCGGGCTCGCGATCGGTATCGGGTCCTGTGTTGCCGCGGCGCTCGGCGCCTGGGGCGTGGCGCTCATCCTCTGGCTGGCCAACCGGACGCTGGACGGCCTGGACGGCGCGATCGCCCGCCGCACGCGCGCTTCAGACCTCGGCGGGATGCTCGACTTCCTCTCCGACTTCGTCGTGTATGGCGGCTTCGTCGTAGCGGTCGCGATCGCGATCCCCGACGCCCGTCTGGCCGCCACGGTCCTGCTCGCCGCCTACCTGCTCAACAACGTGGCGCTGCTGAGCTTCGCGTCGCTGATCGAGAAGCGGGGACTGCAGCTCGGCGACGAGCGCTCGCTGCGCTTCACCGCCGGCCTGACAGAGGGCACCGAAACGATCCTCGCCTACGCCGCCATATGTCTGCTGCCCGACCATGCTGCGACGATCGCCTGGATCTTCGCTGCGATGGTCATGGTCACCGTCCTCCAGCGCGTCGCGCTGGCCCACCGGACGCTGGCTTGATTCGAGCCACGATCCCGATCGAGCGCCTGCACGTCGACGGCCGCCCCCTCCTGCCGCGCGCGGCGTTCCCGGAGCTTCGTGACGGCGCCTGACGGTGTGCCGCCGCAGGCGTGGGACGAGTTCAGCCGTCACTACGACCGGCAGCTGTGGCTTGAGCGCGCCGCCGTCGCCACCGCGCTCGCGCTGTTGCGCCCGCAACCGGACGAGCGTGTGCTCGACGTCGCCACCGGGACCGGCGAGGCGCTGCGGCAGCTCGCCGCGTGCCGCGACCGCCCACGGCAGGCGATCGGCATCGACCAGTCCGCCGCAATGCTCTCCCACGTCCCGGCGCTGCCGGGGGGCTGGGCGACCCAGCAGGCGGACGCACGCGCCCTGCCGTTCGCCGCCTCGTGTTTCGACGTGGCGATCTCCTCGTACCTGCTGCACCTGCTGATGCCGACCGACGTGCCGATCGTCCTTGCCGAGCTGCGGCGTGTCCTGCGCCCCGGCGGCCGCCTGGTGACGGTGACGCCCGCGATTCCCCCGCGCGGCCTAACCCGTCCGCTGGCTCGCGCGCTGGATCGGCTCGCCGCCCTCCGACCGCATCGCTACGGCGGCCTGCGCGCGCTCGATGTACGCCCGGCCCTCATCGACGCCGGTTTCCAGGTCGCCGAGGCGCGCTGGAACCTACGGGGCTACCCCACGCTCTGTGTCCTTGCCCGATCGCGCGGCTGAGTCTCGGGGCTTGCGGCGACCGCGACCTCGCCCCAGAACGCCACCCGTCCTTTCACGCGCCGGGCCAGCGGTGACGGGTGTCGGTACCCCCACGCCGCGTTCTTGGCCCGAACCCCGTCGACCTCGACCGTCCAGTAGTTCGCGAGGCCCTTCCAGACGCACAGAGACCGCAGCTTGGTCGGCCGCAGCAGCTCCATGCGCACATCGGAGGCCGGGAAGTAGTGGTTGCCCTCGACGAGGATCGTGTCATCGCTCGTCGCGATCGACTCCCCTTGAAGGTGGCGGTGATCGTCATCGCTGGATCTGACCCGTGGCCGACGCCAACGGTTCACCAGCGTCCGCGCCGTGGAGCTGCCGGTCGCTGCGGTCCGTTCCCGGCGGGCGTCAGCCGTGGCCTCGCATCGCGAGAGCTCTGCGCACAGCCAGCACCGGCCGGACGGCGGCCCGGTAGCGCGCCGCCGCATAGCGCTCCCTGAGATGCTCGTCGGCGGCGCGTGACGGGCCCTCGGCCAGTGTCGGGTAGGCGTGAACCGTCGTCGACACCGCATCGATGCGGTTCCCGGCCTTGATGTGCGCGGTCAGCTCAGCGATGACCTCGCCTGCTCCGGGGCCGGCGATCGTCGCGCCGACCAGCCGGCGCTTGGGGTCGGCGACCAGGAGCGCGAAGCCGTCGTTCTCGCCTTCGGTGATCGCTCGGTCAAGCGTCGCGTAGTCGCTGCGCGCGATGATCGCGCGGTCACCGTGGCGCGCTCTTGCCTGGGCCTCGGTGAGCCCGACGCGGGCGACCTCCGGGTCGGTGAACGTCACCCACGGGATGGTCTGGTCGATCGTGCGACGCATGCCCAGCAGTGCGTTGATGCTCGCGACGCGCGCGTGGTGCGCCGCGACGTGCGTGAAGGGCATCGACGCCGTCACGTCGCCGGCTGCGTAGATGCGCGGGACGCTGGTCCTCAGGCGCTGGTCGACGACGACGGCGCCACGCTTGTCGAGTTGCACGCCGGCGGCCTGCAACCCGGCGCCATCGGTTCGTGGCCGTCGCCCGGCGACGACGAGGATGGCATCGAACTCGATCTGCCGGCGACCGTCTCCGTCCTCGACGATCAGGTGCTTGGGCGCGCGGTCGGGGCGCCGCAGCTCGATTGCGCGCGTGCCGAGGCGGACGTCGATCCCGTCCGCGGTAAGGCGCTTGGCAACCAGTGCGCCGGCGTCGGGCTCTTCCTTGAGCAGCAGCCGGTCGGCAAGCTCGACGATCGTCACGTTGGCCCCGAGACGCGCGAAGGCCTGCCCGAGCTCGCAGCCGACCGGCCCGCCCCCGAGGATGATGAGGCGGGCCGGCAGCCGGCGAAGGTGCCAGATGTCGTCGGTCGTGAACACGTCGTCGCCGCCGAGTCCGGGTATCGGAGGTGTCGACGGTTGTGATCCTGTGGCCACGATTGCGGCGGAGAAGCGCAGCCGCCGGCCGTCGGCCTCGAGCGTCCCTGCGTCGGTGAAGCGGCCGTCGGCCTCGATGACCTCGACGCCGGCTGCGCGCAGCCGCGCCGGGGAGTCGTGGGGTTCGATCTCGGCGATCGTCGCGTGCACGCGGTCCATGACGCGGGTGAAGTCGACCTGTGGCTCGATCGGCGTGAGCCCGACGCGGTCGGCGTGGCGCATGCGATGCGCGAGGTGCGCGGTGGCGATCAGGCTCTTGCTTGGGACGCACCCGGTCCACAGGCAGTCGCCGCCGGTGCGCTCGCGCTCGATCAGCGCGACACGCGCGCCGACGCCCGCGGCGATGAACGCCGACACCAGCCCGGCGGTGCCTCCGCCGAGGACCACGAGGTCGTAGCGGTCGCTCATGATCGCGGCGAACGAGTTCGGGTGAGCAGTGTCGACACGGCTGTGGGACCTGTGGGCCGCGTAAACGGTTCAGATCGCGCGGCCGGATCACGCACACGCGACCCGGAGCGCTTCGTCCGCTTCGCGGGTCAGCCCGAACCGTTCGCCCGCGTCGAGGGTCCGAGCGGCGATGCCAGCAGCCCCGGTCACGGTCCACGTCCTCAGCGGATGTCCGCACTGCACGCGGGCGCTTGCGTTGCTGCGACGTCGCGGCATCGAGCATGACATCGTCAGCGGCGACGGCGTTCACGGGTTTCGTGAGCAGCTGCGCGCACAGACCGGCGGCTGGACGGTGCCACAGGTCGTGATCGGCGGGCGGGCGATCGGTGGGGCAGATCAGCTTGCCCGACTGGACCGGCTCGGCGTCCTCACGGCACTCGTCGCCGGCGACGCACTCCCGATCATGCGGGTGCGGCGCCGGCGTCTGGCGCGTACGTCCGGCCGCTGGGTGGCCGATCTCTACGACGCGGCAGGCCAGCGCGTGGCGCGAGGCACCGGGAGAGATCGCGATGAGGCCTGCACGGCGGTCCGGGGCGAGTAGCCGTCCCCGCTTGGCGACCGGGCGTCAGCGCTGTTCGTGGTCCACGACCCGGGGCGGCACGCGCCAAAGCCGCTCGCCGGGCAGGACGATGCCGACCTCGTCACCGACGCGCGGGGTCTCGTGAGGGGCGACATGCGCGGTGATCGATCGCCCGTCGCAGTCCACGATCACCCGCACGTGATCGCCGGCGTACGTGGTCTCGATCACCCGTCCGCGCAGCTCACCCTCATCGGCCAGGACGACGTGCTCGGGGCGGATGGCGAGCGTCGCGTCGCCATCCGGGAGGAGGTTGGTCGTCCCGAAGAATCGAGCGACGGCGGCGCTGACCGGGCGCTCGAAGAGCCCGCGTGGTTCGTCGTGCTGGACGATGCGGCCCTCGAGCATTAGCGCAATGTGGTCGCCGAGCTCGGCGGCCTCGTTGCGGTCGTGCGTGACGACCACCGTCGTCAGGCCACGATCACGCTGGATCGTGCAGATCAGTCGGCGCAGCGCGCCGCGCCGGTTGGGGTCCAGCGCCCCCAGTGGCTCGTCGAGGAGCAGCAACTGCGGAGCTGCGGTCAGGGCGCGCGCCAGCGCGATGCGCTGCTGCTCGCCGCCTGACAGACCTTGCACCCGTCGCCGCGCGAGGGCGGCCAGACCGACCTCCTCAAGGTGTGCGGCCGCCACGCGGCGTCGCTCCTGCTTGCGCATGCCCGCGGCGCGCAGCGGAAGCGCGATGTTGTCGAGCACATCCAGATGCGCCAGCAGACGAGGTTCCTGAAACACGACGGCGATCTTCCGCCGATGCGGCGCCAGACCGTCGATACGGCGCCCGCCGAGCTGGACCCGGCCGCCGTCCAGCGGCTCCAGACCGGCGATGGCGCGCAGCAGCGTCGTCTTGCCTGCTCCTGACGGGCCGACAAGCACGGTGCGCGTCCCCGCCGGGACGTCCAGCGACAATCCCCGCAGGATCGGAGGGCCGCCGCCGGGAGAGACAGCGATCTCGGTGCAGCGCAGCCCGTGATCGCTCACAACGGTCGCCTTCCGGCCCGAACGGTGAAGACCAGCGCCGCGGTCGCCGGGGCGAGGAACACGACGGCCAGCGTGGCGGCGACCTGTGGGTCGCTGCCGACGAACGGGAGCAGGACGACGGGCAGCATCGGTCGCCCGGCCCCGATGGCCAGGCTCGAGCCGTAGTCACTCCAGGACACCAGGAATCCCAGCAGTGCCGCGGCGGCGACCGTCGGGGCGGCGGCGGGGATGGTCACCAGACGCAGCCGCCGCAGCGGCGGCAGGCCGCTGACGCTGCCCATCTCCTCGATCGCGGTCAAGCGCGGCCCGAACCCGGCCAGGAGCACGAGCGTCACGTACGGCAGCACGACGGTGAGGTGGGCGGCCACCAGGCCCAACGTGGTGCCGTCCAGACCCAGGCGGATGAACCACTCCGTCAGCCCCGTCCCGACCGCGTAGCTTGGAACCAGCAGCGGCATCGCCAGCAGCAGGAACACGGGCGCGGGATGGCGCAGGCGCCGCTCCCCGAGCACCCGCGCGGCCGGCCACGCGATCACCAGGGCCGCGACCACGGTCAACAGCGCCACCTCGGCCGAGTTCGCGAACGCCGACCCCGTGTCCGCGCCCAGGGCGATCCGGACCCCGCGCAGCCCGAATCGCTGAGGCAACAGCGCCGGTGAGCGCCACTCGTCAGCGAACGCGCGCACCACGAGCGCCAGCAGCGGGGCCACCAGCGCCACGCCGGCGAGCCCGGCGAGCCCGGGCCGATGGCGTCGCCTAACCACCTTGCGGGTCCTTTGCCGCGCGCACAGCGAGCGCCGCGAGCACGATCGACGCAGCGGCGCTCACCAGCAGCGCGGCGGCGGCGACGCTCGGCCCGGAGATGAGGTCGGCGTCCGAGCGCTGCAACGCGTACTCGGCAACGGTCGGCGGATAGGACGGCCCGAGGGCCAGCGGAACCTCGAACGCACCCGCGACGTACGCGAACACGACGATGCACCCGACCACCAGCGGCCCGCGGATCGTCGGCCACAGCACCCATCGCAGTCGCTGCGCCGGTGATACGCCGACCGCGGCCGCCGCCTCGTCGCGTTCGCGGTAGCCCTGCCCCATCGCGCTGAGGAGCAGCACGACGAGAAACGGCACCTCCTTGTAGATATAGACGAGCACGACCCCTGCTCCGGCACGGTCGTGGACCACGTCGAACGGGAGGCCGCCGAGGATGCGCTCGGCCAGTCCACCGGGCGCCAGCCAGAGCACCGCGACGGTCGCCACCAACAGGTGCGGCACCGGAACCGGAGCCGCAAGCAGCGCCCGCACCACGGTGCCGCTGCGCCGCGCGGCCAGGGCGACGAGCACGGCGAGCAGGGCAGCCAGGCCGGTGCTCAGCACCGCGGTTCTCAACGTGAACGCGACGGCGTCGTGGAACTCGGAGTCATGCAGGAGCGTCGACCACGCGCCGGCGCCGGCGTGCCCGCCGAGGGGTGTCACGCTCGTCCGCACCGCGCCGGCCATCGCGCCACCGAACAGCACGAGCATCACCAGGACGGCCGGGGCGAGCATCAGCCGGTCGCGAGCGGCGCGGCCTCGAAGCGACACCACCGGCACTAGCGCAGGATCTCGCGCGTCCACCGGCGCTCGAGCGGCGCGACGGCCGATGCGGGCATCTCCGCGACAGTCTGGCCCAGATCGGCGAGCAGGTAGCGGTTGACAGCGGCCTGAGTGAACAGACGCCGTTGCGCGCCCAGCCGACCGATATCGAGCACCGTCGGGTTTCCGAGCGATCTCGGGTCGAGCTTGGCGGCCTGCAGTCGAGGGCTCAGCAGCAGGTTCGCCACGACCTCCGCGCCGGCGGGATCAGCGGCATTGGCGGGGATCGCGACGAACGACGTGTTCTGCAGCGATCGCTCCCCCAGCGCGAACGGGCGCGCGGAGGCCGCGAACTGCCCCTTGCGAACCGCGGAAGCGACGAACGCAGCGTCATAGGACATCGCGAAGTCGACCTGGCCGTTGCCGAACAGCGTGTCGAGTTCGGCCTCCGTCTTCGGGTAGGTCGTGCCGTGTCGCCAGAGGTACGGCTTGAGCTGCTTGAGGTAGGCAAAGCCGCCATCCTCGCCCTTGGCCTGGACGACCTGCCGCACGAACGCCGATCCGGTGAAGTCCGGCGGCGCTGGATAGGTCACGCGCCCCGGATGCGCCTCTGCGTACGCCAGCAGCGCGTCAAGGCTCTGTGGGGGCGTCGGAGTCTTGGCGGTGTCATAGGCATAGACGAACGCCGCCTTCTGCCAGGGCGATTCCTGCCCGTCGACCGGCACCTGAAAGTCACGTGCGATCGCCGGATCAGCCTGATCGACGTAGCGGCGGGCGTTCGGGAGCCCCGTGGCCCAGTCGTGTCGCCACAGGTCAGCCCTCTTGCCGTCGGCGAAGTTCTCGCCGTTGATCCAGATCAGATCCACCGCGCCGCCCGACGTCTTGCCGGCGCGCCGTTCGGCGACCACGCGCTTGAGCGCGTCGGCGGTGTCGGCGATCGGCACGCGCCTGATCGTGACCCCGAGCTTGCGTGCCGCCGGGGCGACGACGTCGTCGACGTAGCTGTTGACGCGGTCATCGCCGCCGTACATCCACCAGCGCACCGTGTGGCCTCGCGCGGCGTGCTCGAGACCGGCGAACCCGCCGGCGGCGTCACCAGCGGGCGCAGCAGCGGGGCTTTCGCCACCGCAGGCGGCCAGGATCACGGACACGCCGGCAGTCATCGCCACCGCGGCGAGTCGAGTTGCTCGAATCATCGGCACTCAGACCCATACCGTCCGGCAACGATTCACCCGCCGCGCACCGTCGCCGCGCCACGACGGTCCAAGCAGGAAAGGCCCGCAGTCGAAGCCGTCCGTCAGGATCGTCAACCGTGCCGTCACGCTCACCGCGACTTCAACAGATCAGCGAGGCCCTCGCGTACTGCGCGCGGCCCGAACACCTGCGGCGAACCCTCCGCATCGCCTTCGTCGTCGGGCTCCTGCTCACTGCCGTCAATCAAGGGTCGGTCATCCTCGGAGGCGACGCGAGCACATTGACCTGGGTGCGCAGCGCGGCGAACTTCATGATCCCCTTCGTCGTCTCGAACCTCGGGCTGCTCGGCGGGCGCCCGCGACCGGCGACCCCCGAGGCAACGAGTACGGTCGACCAATGACCAGCGCCGATGTCGTGGAGGCCCATCGGGCTGCGGGCCGTCAGTTCCGGGCGGCCGGGGTGCAGGGCTTTGTCCGCGAGGCCGGCAGCGGAGAGACGGTGCTGTGCATGCACGGCGTCCCCGCATCGTGCTTCCTGTACCGCAAGGTCCTCGACGAACTCGAAGGTCGCGGCCTGCGCGGGGTCGCCTTCGATCTACCGGGCCTCGGCCTGGCCGCCCGGCTCGAGGACTTCGACTACACGTGGACGGGGCTCGGCGCCTACTGCGCCGCCGCAGTCGACGCGCTCGCCATCGACCGCTTCCACCTCGTCGTCCACGACATCGGCGGTCCGGTCGGCTTCGAACTGGCGAGGATCATGCCCGAGCGCATCAGATCGCTCACGATCCTCAACACGATCATCGACGTCGCCGACTTCAAACGGCCATGGTCGATGGAACCCTTCGCCCGCCGCGGCGTCGGCGAGCTGTATCTGAGGGCGCTGTCCAAGCCCGCCTTCCGGCTGCTGATGACCCTCCAAGGGGTCGACGATCGCAGCACCGTAGCCAACGACGACCTGGACGCCTACGTCGACCTGCTCAAGCACCGGGACGGCGGCCGCGCCTTCCTGAAGATCATGCGCGGCTTCGAGCGCACGAACCTCAAGCAGGAGCAATACCGCGCCGTCGTCGCAAGCGACGCCTACCCTGTCCAGGTCATCTGGGGCGACCGCGACCCGGCGCTGAAGCTCGCCGTACACGGCGAGATCGCCCGACGAGCAGCAGGCCTCGAAATGGTCCACCGGCTTCCGGCGAAGCACTTCCTGCAAGAGGACCAAGCACCCGCGGTCGCTGAACTCATCGCACGGTTCGTGACGGCTGAGGGAGCGTTGGCAGACGAGCGTTCAGCGCAGGCCGCGCCGCCGCCGCGAGGCGAGTAGCCGCGGTCGTCTAGGTCTGGCGCACCGCCTTCGGGCTACTCCGTTGCGCGCCGAAGCGGGCGCGCGAGGCCCGCGGCCCTCCGAAAGCGCTCACACACGAGATCCTGGTCGGGCACGACGCGGGCGCGGAGGGAGCGCTCGGCCATGACCGCCCGCACCGACCGCTCGAGTCACCGTGCATGAGCGGCCCGGCAGGTCCTCGGCGCTGCCCGCTGCGCCTACCACTGGCGACTCCCGAACTGACGCACCGGCAGCAGCGTCGCCGTGCGATCGACACGTTGAGCATGCGGTCGAACATGCTGCGGGTCGAGCGTGATCCGTTCGGTTGCCGTGCTCGCTAGGTCGAGTGTCACGCCGGTGGCAGCAGGGCCGCCGGCAGCGTCGAGCGAACGCTCGCAACCCAGGGGTCACCTATGCACCGCCCATCGTGGACCGCCGCCGTCTTAACCGCTGCGGCCGCCGCCGGCCTCGGAACGAGCGCGGCAGCACAGGCGTCGACCGCCGATCGGATCCTCGCCACCAGGCCCCCGGTGCTGCTGCACCCGATGGTCCGCGCCACGGCGAACGTCCTGGCCGACAACACGATCGGCCTGCTCGCGCCGCGCTCGCGCCCGACCACCGGCGGGCCCGACGTGAACGGGACCTTCGGCACTCCGTTCGCCGAGCCCACCGTCGGGGGCCGCACGACCGGCGCGAAGTGCATCACCGCACCGACGCCCAACGGCGGCGCGAAGGGTCCGTCCGCGCAGGTCTGCAAGCCCGCCGCCGGCACGCTCGTAAACCTCCCGAACGGCAAGATCCTCTACTGGGACGCGCTCGAGGGCACGGAGAACAACACGTTCTCGATCGTCGCCGAGGGCGGCGCGACGTTCACGAACGACAGCACCCGGCTGCTCACCGGGGCGGCGACCAGCACGCCGCGGTGGTCGGCGCCCAGCCCCTACGACGGCGGTGCGAACCCCGCCGGCAACCCCGGGCGGCCGCTGATCCCCGGCCTACAGACCTCCGAGACCTACAACGACGGCGCCCTCTTCGGCAGCCACCAGTCCTTCCTGCCCGACGGCCGGCTCCTCGTGCAGGGCGGCACGGACTACTCCCTGGACCCGGGGGTGGACGGCATCCCGTTCGGCGCCGTGGAGCTCACCGGACTGAAGGCCACGCGCATCTACGACCCCAAGACGAACACGTTCACGCAGACGGGCGACTCGGCCTACCGTCGCTGGTATCCCACCCTCGTGGAGACCGGCGAGGGCCGCTACATCGACTTCAGCGGCGTGGGGAAGCTCCTCAAGCCGATCTATCCCGACTCCCCCAAGGACTCGCTGACCAACGTCAAGCAGGTCGAGCAGTTCGATCCCGGCACCGCGAAGTGGACGACGTTCCCCACACGCGCCGACTACGACCTGCCGCTGTACCCGCGGATGAGCCTGCTCCCCGACGGTCACGTCTTCTACAACGCCGCCGGCCAGGACTTCAACCCCTTCGGCCAGTCCATCGGCGAGACCAACTGGAACGACCTCGCCGCCTTTGACCCCAAGACCGCGACCTGGCACAAGCTCGGCCTGGCCAATACCGCGACGCCCCTGGCCCCCGGATTCCGCGGCTCCACCTCCAGCACGCTGCTCCCGCTCAAGCCCGACGTGAACGGCCGCTACACCAAGGCCAGCTACCTGACCGCCGGCGGCGTCCTGCTGCCCTCACCGGGAAGCTACTTCGCCACCAGCCAATCCTCCATCACCACGGTCGACACGACAGACGGCAAGGACCGCGTCACCCAGAAGAAGACGGGCTCCCTCAACCAGGTGCGTTGGTTCGGCCAGAACATCCTGCTCCCGACCGGTGAGGTCGTCGTCTTCAGCGGCGGCGACAAGGACGAGGTCGTCGGGCCCGGGACGGAGTTCCCCGTACAGCAGGCCGAGCTCTTCAATCCGGTGACCCGCGCGTGGAAGCCGATCGCGACCGCCCACAACCCCCGCACGTATCACAACACCGCCGTCCTGCTCCCCAGCGGCGAGGTGCTCGTCGGCGGCCACGCCACCATCTCCACCGCCTACCTCAACAACACCACGCTGCCCGGAGGCTTCGCTCCCCACGACGGCCGCGACCCGTCCTTTGAGGTGTTCAAGCCGCCGTACCTCTTTCGCGGCCCCCGGCCCAACATCGCAAAGGCCGCAGCCAAGCTGCGCTACGGCCACGCCACCGTGATCACCATGGCCACCGCCCGGCAGGCGGCCACCATCGACTCGGTGAATCTCGTGCGCAACTCAGCCATCACGCATATCGTCGACGCCGACCAGCGCACCATCCAGCTGCGCGTCATCTCCCACCGAGGCCGCCGCGTGAAGCTCGCCGGCGTCCCGGACGGAAACGTCGCACCCCCCGGCCCCTACATGCTGTTTGTCAACGCCACCAGTCCCCGCGGCCCGATCCCCTCCACCGCCAAGCAGCTGCTCGTCGGCCCCTGAGGCGGCGGCCGCTCTCGGGCCACACCAGGGGCTCCCACGGGCTCGGGTTACGCCCGAACGCCCGAGCGACCGTCGATAGGAACCGAAGCGTGCCGCCTCCAAGAAGCGCAATGATGACGGGCGGCGAGCGGCGTTCAGCTGGCGCGCCTGATGATCGTAACCTCCGGCGAAACCGGCAGGTCGCCAGCGGCTACAAGCGAGGCACCGGGATCCGGGCGAACCTTCGACAAGCGCTTCAATCACCCAACTGGTCTTCGTCCGCTACGCCATCTGCTACTCCGCACACGGCTATCGGATGAGGCCCACAACGGCCGAGAGCCCTTGAACAAGGGCTCTCGTGGAGCGGGAGCGACGGGACTCGAACCCGCGACCTCCGGCGTGACAGCCTGAGGACAGACGTCCGGGAGGCGCAAGTACGGCCGTTAAAGCCCTAAAACAAAGACGTTTTCACGGCCAGCTGTGACTCACGCGCTACTCCGAGCGCTACTCCACCGCTACGCCGCCGCGCTATCATCTCGTACACGATGGCGAGCGATGGCGGCGAGACTGAAGTCCTCTACTCGTGGCTCATCGTCGCGACAGCCCGCAATGGAGAGTTGGTCTACGAGGCCGGTTGGCGCCACCGTCAAGAGGACGGCTCGCTCAAGACGATGAAGCGACGGCTCGGCCCCGCCTGGCTCGAGCGGGGTGAGGACGGCGAGTACCTCAAGCGCCGCGGCCGACCGAAGCCCGGCTTCCTGCATGAGGCCGCCGCGATCGTCGCCAAGGACCGCGTCATCCGCGATGTCGAGCGCGAGTTCGCCGAGGCAGCCGACATCGCCACCGCAGCCGCGCGCGTCACGGCCAGCTTCCGTGAGGTGGCACATGCCTACCTCCACTGGCTCGAGCACGTCCAAGACGCCAAGCCGTCAACACTCCAGGAGCATCGCTACGCCCTCGCCGAGCCCGGCACACCCCATCGCCGCGGCAAGGGCACCCACTCGGGTTACATCATGGACGCCTTCGGCGACCGGCCGGCCGACGAGATCGCGACACGCGACGTCAACGAACTGCTGAACAAGATTGCGGCCACTGAAGTCGCTCCGCGAACGGTCAACAAGCATCGCCAGCTGATCTCGGCGATCTACGGGTACGGCTGCAAGGAGGCCACGTTCAACCTGCCGCGCAACCCCGCGACGGATTCGGACCGTCGCCAAGAACCCGAGCGAGCCACGCTCGACTTCTATTCGCCCGAGGAGATTGAGGCGCTCGCCCGCAGCCTCGAAGTCGGAGCGCACCGCGACCCCGACGCCCCTGCGGTCAACGACGACGAGAAGCTCGCACAGCAGGCCGAGGACCGGCAGGACGCAGAGCTCGTCCGCGTCGCCGCCTACGCTGGCCTGCGCCGCGGCGAGCTCGTCGCCCTCAGATGGCGTCACGTCGACTTCGAGAAGCACAAGATCGTCGTGCAGCGCGCGGTCAGTGCCAACGTCGACGCCACGTCAACGAAGTCACGCAAGGCGCGCGAAGTGCCGCTGCCCGACCAGGCCGCCGGCGCGCTGGCCCGTCTCTCCCAGCGCGGCGACTTCATGCAGCCCAACGACTACGTTTTCGTCAACCGCCTGGGTCGCCGCCTCGACGCCTCAGCACTGCGCCGCCGTGTCTCTCGCGCGCGAGAGGCCGCCGAACTCCGTGAGTTGCGCTTCCACGACCTGCGCCACACCTACGGCTCACTCCTCGTCGCCGGCGGCATCGACCTCGCCAGCGTCAAGGCCGCCATGGGCCACGCCCGCCTGTCCACCACCGAGCGCTACCTCCACGCTCGCTCCGCGACCGATCTGGCGGACAAGTTCACCCAGGCCTTCGCTGGCACCAGCCCGGATGACGCTCGCGCGCCGCAGGCTGATCAACCCGGGCGCTGAGGCGCGCGTCAGCTCGCCGAGAGTGACGACTGACCCTCGGTTCCGTAGTTCCTCGATCGGCGTCTGAGTACGTCGATTACCCGACGGATCCTAGACGTTGGGCTGGTCGGGCGCGACTGGAATCTGGGTGTGGGACGAACTTCGGGACGAAGTCCCGTGGCGCGGACACGGCCAGCTCGGCGCGACGAGCATCGGACCGTCTCACGGCGTGTGGACCGCGGTGAATGTCTCGATGACCTTGCGTACGCCGTCCATGCCGGCGAACGCCGACGGCCATAGGAGCGTGTGCTCGTATACGCCGTCCCAGCGTTCTGCGTATTTGGCGCGGACCTCGTCGGGGGTGCCTGCGAGGGTGATGGTGTCGACCATCTCGTCGGGGACGGCTTTGACCGCTGCGGCGAAGTCGCCGCCGATCCACTTCTCGCGGATCTTCTCGGCGTGTGCCTCCCAGCCGTGGTGGCGGTGGATGACCCTGTAAGTCTTGACGGTCGAGTTGAACGCGACGGTGGCGCGGGCGGCCTCGCGCGCGAGGTCACCGTCGTCGTTCACGCTGCAGGTGAGATAGCCGGCAATCGGGATCTGCCGGTCGCGACCGGCGTGCTCGGCGCCCTCTTGCAGGGCGGGACGCGCGACGTCACGCACGTACTCGGCGGTGAACAAGGGGTGGCCGACGAGTCCGTCGCCGACGCGGCCGGCGGCCTGGATCATCCTCGGGTTCACGCCGGCGAGGTAGATCGGCAGGTCGGTCCGCGGCGGCGGACCGACCGGTAGCGTCGGCTTGACGTGCAGTCGGTAGAAGCGGCCGTCGTGGGTGATGGGGCCCTCGTTGAGTCGCAGCAGGTTGCGAAGCAACGGGATGAGCTCCTCCATGCGGGGCGCCGGATGCTCGCCGTCGAGGCCGTGCCAGTCCTGCTGCATCCTCCGCGTGCCAGTGCCGAGCCCGAGGATCAGACGCTGGCCGGTCAGCTCGTCCAAGTCGCGTGCCTCTGCGGCCCACACCAGGGGGGTGCGGCCGAACGCGTAGGCGATCGCGCTCCCGAGGGTGATCGTCGTCGTGGCGGCCGCCATTGCCGCCAGCGAGATCGTGGCCGACCGGTCGTAGAACTCGGTCGTCCAGGCGCCGGCGAACCCTGCCTCCTCGGCCAGGCGGGCTGACTCTGCCACCTCCGCAAGGCCTCCACCCCCGGTGATGAGCAACGACGGGGCTGACGTGGCAACAGGCTCAGGCATGGGTGGGTCCTTGATGGGGTGTCTTCGTGCGGTGGCGGCTGGTCCGGTCGCGGGCGGTCCGAAGCGGTCGACGTCGGCGGGGCTCGAGGTGCGCGTCGGCCAGACACCGGGCGTTCATGTCGCTCCGCGCTCTGACCGGACGCTCAGGGTGACGTCGGCACGCTGTCCGGCCGCGGCCGGCGCGGTCGGCGATCACACCGGTGTTGAGCAGCAACGCGGCGAGGGCGAGGGCGAGGGCGCACGCGTCCACGACCGGCTGTATCGAAGGTCACCGCCCGGCCTCAGCGAGGACCCCGACCGCAGCGTCCTCCTGGAGGCCTGTGGCCACCGCAGCAACCGTCGGTCACGGCCCCGGGTGTTCACCGGTTGGTCGCCGGCGTGAGTTGGTGGCGTCGGTCGTGTTCGACGGGTGTCGCGGAGACGGCGCGCGGGGTCTTGGGTGGGGCCCAGAGTGCGGCGATGAGGGCGGCGGCGACCATGATGAAGACCATCACGAGTGACGTGTGTTGGGTGGCGGTGACGTAGGCGTGCCGGGCCTGGCCTGCGAGCTCCGCGCCGCGCGGACCCGACTGTTGGGCGACCTGCAGGGCGCCGGCGACCGACCCGCGGCTGGCCTCGCGCGCAGGTCCGGGAAGGGCCTGGGTGATGTCGTGCACCGATGCGGCGTAGGAGCCGGAGAGCAGTCCGCCGAAGAGCGCGACGCCGAGCGAGGTGCCGACCTCGCGGGTGGTGTGGTTGACGGAGGCGGCGACGCCCTGTTTGGCCGGTTCGACGTTGGTGAGGATCGCCTCGGTGCAGGGGACCATGCCGAGGCCGAGGCCGGCGCCGATCACGAGTGTCGCGGCGTAGAGGACCCAGACGGGACCGTCGATGCCGATGCCGCAGAGGATGCCGAAGCCGGCGGCGTTCAACAGGCAGCTGAGGGCGACCACGGCGCGCAGGCCGATGCGCTCGGTCAGGCGGCGGGCGACGATCGTGATGGGGATGATCGTCACCGCGGTGGCTGACATCGGCATCGACGCAGCCAGCGCGGAGTCACCGAGGACGATCTGCTGGTAGGGAATGATGAGGAACGCCAGGCCGTAGACCGCGGCGAAGGCGACGAAGACGGTGAACGCCGCCACGGCGAAGGACCGGTTGGCGAACAGGCGCACGTCAAGCAGCGGGTGGGCGCGGCGTAGCTGGATGGCCGCAAAGCCCGCGCCGGCGAGTACACCCAGGGTCAGGGCGGTGATGATCGTCGGGCTGGTCCAGCCGTCGATGCCGGCCTGGATGAAGCCGTAGACGAGGGCGCTGACGGACACGAGCGCGGCGAGGGCGCCCCAGTTGTCCATCGGTGGCGGCTGCTCGTCGCGTGAGCTGGGGATGCTCGGCGACGCGGCCAGGACGACGATCGCGCCCGCGAGGATGCTCCAGAAGGCCGAGCGCCAGGAAAAGAACTCCAGGAGGATCGCGGCGAGGGCCCCGCCGAACACCCCGGCGAGCGTGAAGGCGGCGGTCCACACCCCGACCGCGGTGTCCCTGAAGTCGGGCGGGAACGTGCTGGTGATCAGCGACAGCGTCGAGGGCAGGATCAGTGCGGCTCCGAGTCCGAGCAGCGCCCTGGTGGCGATCAGCGTCGTGGGGGTGTCGACGACCTGCAGGACGGCGGCGGCCGCGGTGAAGATGATTAGGCCCGCGATCATCACGCCGCGGCGGCCGAACCGGTCCCCGAGCGCACCGGCCGGGAGCAGCAGCCCGGCCATTACCAGCGTGTAGATGTCGATCATCCACGTCAGCTCGGTCTGGCTGGCGCCGACGTCCCGGGCGATCTCCGGGCCGGCGACGTAGAGCGTGGTGATCGACGCGACGACGAGGCTCACCGCACCGCACAGAACGGTCAGCACCCAGACGCTGCGAGCTCTGCTCATCGAACGACCTCCGGACGGGCCGGCCGCTCCGCCTGCGCCGCGCGGTCGATGAGCCGTTCCAGCACGGTCGCGAGGATCTCGTCGCGCGACTCGAAGAGGCGCTCGAGGTCGTCGAGGTCCACGCCCGCGCAGCGCGCGATCTGATGGCTCGTCACCGAGCGGTAGCCGCGTTCGGCGAACAGGGCCTGCGCGGCGTCGAGGATCGCGTCGCGGCGGTCGGCCGCGTCGCTCGGCGTCGGTGTGGCCGGGTCGAGCCCGGGTCCAGCGCCCGTGGTGGGTTTGCTGTGGGCGAGGCTGAACGACGGAAGGATCCGGCCGAGCCACGCCGGCTGCCACCACGCCCACGTCCCGGCGAGGCGCAGCAATGCGGGCAGCAGCGCGAGGCGCACGAGGAACGCGTCGAGCAGGACCGCGAGGCCGAGGATCATGCCCATCTCCTTGGCCGGGAGCGCGCTGGACGCGGCGAAGGTGCCGTAGACGCCGAGCATCGCGGCCGCGGCGGCGACGATCACCGGTCCGGAGCGGCCCATCCCGCTGACGACGGCGGTTCGCGGATCGCCGCTGAGGTCCCACTGCTCGCGGGCCGAGGAGATGAAGAACACGGTGTAGTCCATCGCGACCGCGAAGATCATCGCGAAGAAGAAGACCGGCGCCCAGAAGTCGATGTAGCCGGTGGCGTGGATCCCGAGCGGCCCGGTGAAGTGCCCGTCCTGGAAGACGAGAACGGTGATCCCGAAGGCGGCCGCGCTGGAGAGCAGGCTCGTCAGCGTCCCGGCCAGGGCGATGAACGGCGCCTGCACCGCGACGAGCAGCAGCAGGAAGCCGAGCAGCAGGATCAGGCCGATGACCAGCGGGGCGCTGTCCTGCATCGCGACGCGGATGTCGTGCAGTTCTTCGGGGCCGCCGCCGAGCAGCGCGCCCGGCGGGAGCAGACGGTCAAGCCGGTCGAGCTGCGTGCCGGCGGCGTCGCTGTTGGGCGGGGCACGCAGGTTCGACTGAAGCAGGACCGTCTGGGCGCCGGCCACCACCGGGAGCTTGCGCACCCCGGTCAGGTCGGGGTCGTGGCGCATCACGGCCGCGGCCTGCTGTGCCTGGGCCCGATCGACCGCGACGGTGACGGGCCCGATCGATGTCGGACCGAACGATCTCTGGACGAGCTCGGCCCCGACGCGCGCGGGCGCGTGCGCGGGCAGCGTCTCCTCCACCGGGATGCCGATGCGCAGATGCGCGATCGGGAGCGCCAACAGGACCAGCGCACCGGCCATGACCGCGACCACCGGCCATGGCCGTGCCCAGACCACCGCGCCCCAGCGCGCCATGCGGCTTGCGTCTGGACCGCGCTTCGTCGCGCGCCGGCGCCTCAGCCACGGCATCGCTCCGGCATCGATCCTCGGCCCCAGGCGCGCGAGGAGCATCGGCAACAACGTGAAGACGACCGCGAGCACGAGGCACACCGCAAGCTCGATCGCCATCGCGATCGACTTCGGCATCGGGCTGGGGATCAGGTAGCACGGCGCGGTGGCCACGAGCACCGTCGTCCCCGAGAACGCCACCGCCCGGCCCGCGGTGTCCATCGTCGACGCGACCGCGTCGACCGGATCGGCGTGTTCTCGCAGCGCCTCGCGAAAGCGCATGACGATGAACAGCGCGTAATCGATCCCAAGCGCCATCGTGAAGATCAACATGAACGACAGCGCCCAGATCGAGACGAAGCCGATCCGCGTGAACAGGTAGAGGAACCCGCCGGTCACGAACAGCCCGATCACAGTGATGAGCAGTGGCAGCCCCGCCGCCAGCAGCGACCCGAACGCGATGACGAGCACCAGCAGCGTGATCGGCAGCGCGTACTTCTCCCCACGGACCAGGGCGTCCTTGTTCTGCTTGTTGAAGTCGGCCCACTGCGCCGAGAGCCCCGACATGTGCGCCTGGTAGCGCGGGCCGGCCGCCTTGCTGACCCGATCGCGCAGACGATCGGCCGCGTGGACCATGCCGCTGGTGTCGCGCCCGGCCCCGCCGGTCACGATCACCGTCCGGCCATCGGGCGAGATCAGGCCACTCCGGGTCGGGCCGATCACGCCGCGCACCGCGGGATCGGCCGACAACACGTGCGCAACCGCGCGGGCCGCCGCACGGAACCGCGGGTCCTTCGCGTACGGCCCGGGCCCGCGCATGACGACGTTGAGGGCCGAACTTGCGAACAGCGGATTTGCCGCCTGGATCACCTCGCGCGCGCGCACCGACTCCGAACCGGTGTGCTCCATCCCCGCCCCCGACAGCGAGCTCTCAAGCTTCGGCAGGAACACACCGAGCCCGGCGATCAACACCAGCCACCCCACCACCACACGGCGTCCGTTCCCGGCCGACCAGTACGCCAACCGCGCCAATGGCCCGACCGCTGCGGAGCTCTTCATGGCACCGACGGTAGCATTTTTGCTCCGATCGAGGAATTATACTTCTACGATCGAGGAGTATTCGGGGGAGGACGCTGCCCGAACCGATACGTTGCAGAGGCCAGCCGATGTCCCGCGCGTTGCCCATGAACACGCCTGAACCCTCGACCCCCAAGGGTCGCAGCACCGCCGCGCGCATCCTCGACGCTGCGACCGTCGTCCTCGGCCGCGACGGCATGGGCGGCGCCACCCTCGGACGAATCGCCGACCAGGCCGGCGTGGACAAGCGGAACATCTCCTACTACTACGGCTCCCGCGAAGCGCTCCTCGTCCGCGTCGTGCAAGCCGTCGGCGAGCAGATGGCCCGAGGCATGGAGGCCACGATCGGCGAGATCGAGCGCTCAAACGCCGAGGTCCTGTGGAGCGGCGCCACCTCCGAGCCCGAGCTCGCCCGCGCGTACATCACGCTCCTCGGGGGCAGCGCCGAGACACCCGAGATCGACCACGCACTCACCGCACTCAAACAGGCCTGGCTGCACATGATCTCAAGCCGCCTCGCCCACGCCGGACACCCAGACGACGCCCGCGACGACCTCGCCAGCCTCGTGCTCGCGCTGCTGCGCGGCCTCCTCATCGAATGGACCGAAACCGGCGACGGACCCGTAGTCGACGCAACACTGAGACGCGTCGACGCACTGTTCACGCTGCCTCCCGTGCCACCCTCGGACCGATGACCCAGGGAGAGCACACGCGGCAGCCTCGTCCGACGTCGCGGCGACCGTGCCGGCCTCCAGACCCCGCCGCTAACGACGACCTCGTCCATCGCGTCGACGGCCATGAGGTCGAAGCTGTCGGCCGTGAGGTCCGATTCAGGGCGACGCGACGATCCGTATACCCGGCCAAGAGTCACACGCTGCTGCGAAGCCGTAGTCGCCGGCCCGCACCCGACAGGCTACGAGGAGGTGCAGACCTTCTGGGATCAAGACCGTGGCACACTCACGACCAGCTTCCCAGCCCCGACTGCCAAGCCCGCACCCCTGAGCCATGGTCCTCGTGTCGATCTCCGCGTCGCGTCCGAGACGTAGCAGCGCTCGGCACCCCGAGCCGTCTGCGCATCCTCGCCTACCTGCACACCGCCCCAGCCTCGGTCGGCGACCTTGCCGACGCCGTCGGCATGGAAGCATCGGCCGTCTCTCACCAGCTGCGCTTGCTGCGACACCTCGGCCTGGTCATCGGCCGGCGCGCCGGACGCCACGTCGTCTATGAGCTCCACGACCACCACGTCGCCGAGTTCCTCGCCCAGGCCGTCGGCCACGTCGAGCACCTCCGCAACAGCCCTCGCGAGCACGCGCCTGTGATACGCAACGGCGCCGATACGTAGCCGACGCTGACCGTTCTGCTCCTAGCACCGGCCGCCGGGCTCTTGGATCCACCTCCACAACTCTGTCCGGCTCCGCGGGGCGTGGAGGTCGACCGGGGAATAAAAGCTCGGGCGAGGCGCCGTGCGGCACGCGTGCAGTACGTGGACTGCTAGTCCGTGGGCCCTTTTGGGTCGTGCTCGCGCTTCCAAGCCGCGAGTCCCTGGCGCTTGTGATGCAGCCCGATGAGGCGGGCGGGGAACCACCACTTGGTTGCCCGGCCGAGTGCGGTGCGCTGGCACCAGCAGTCTGGGTCGCAGCCGCAGGTGCGGTTACGCGGATTGTGCAGGCGTTGGGCGATCGTTCGGGCCACGGCCGTCGATGCTACGCCGCAGCGCTGCCCGGATCCATTTCTCCGGAGGTACCCGGAGCTGCACGCCGTCCAGCCGGTACAGGCGGCACTTCATCCCGTAGTCCCGTCGGTCAGCTGCGCCGGGCTCGACGTCCTCGCCGTCGACGCGGACGGTAGGCGAGCCAAGGAACCGCAGGCGATCCGCCTCCTCGTGAGACTCGACCGCGCACGCTGAGAGCACCCCGGCAGGGTCGGCGTCCGCGATCATTTGATGAAGCTCAGGCAACAGTGCCTCAGCGCCGGGGCACCCGTCGAAGTACAGAAGTTCGACTCTCATCGCTCCGTTCAGAGGATACGGCGGTCGCTGTCGACACAATCGCGGTGCCGCGAAGCGAGGCTAGCGGGGCTACACGCTGCCCGGCGAGCGGGTCGCCGTCATCGCACTGCCGCGACGCTTGGAGCGCTTTCGCCTCGGCCAGCAGGCGTGGCGCTGGGACTGCGTGAAGGCATGTCGCGGAGGACCCAGAGGCCGGAGGCGGCGGTGAGGCCGGCGACGATCGCGATCGCGCCGCTGTAGCCGAGGGCGTCGGCGACGGCGCCGGCGATGATCGCGCCGAGCGCGTAGCCCATGTCGCGCCAGAAGCGGTAGACGCCGACGACGGGTGCGCGGGCGATCGGTGAGACGGCGTCGGAGATCGCCGCGATCAGCGTCGGGTACACGAGCGCGGTGCCGAGACCGAGCAGCGCGGCGGTACCGGTCGCGATCGCGACGTTGCCGTTGCTGGTCGCGAGGATCGCAAGTGCACCAGCCTGGATGAGCATCCCGGTGACGATCAGCGGCTTGCGACCGATGGTGTCTGACCAGTGGCCGGTGGCGATCTGCGCGACGCTCCACACGCCGGGGTAGACGGCGGCAACCAGGCCGATCTGAGCGACGGATGCACCGTGGGCGGCGAGGTACAGCGGGACAAGGCCCCAGGCCAGGCCGTCGCCTGCGTTGTTGACCAGTCCGGCCTGGGAGCAGGAGCGCAGCGCCGGTACACGGTAGGTGGCCTGGGCGAACGCCTCGTGAAGCGGTGGCGGTTCGGCGTCGGATCCCGAATGGTGGGTGGCTTGCTCGAGCGCGACGTGGGCGGCGGTGTCGTGGACGAAGAAGACCGACAGCAGCAACCCGATCGCGGCGATGCCTGCGCCGGCGACGACGAGGACGTCGCGGGCGGCGAACTGCGATGCCAGCACTCCGCTGAGTCCGGCGGCGAGGGCGACGCCGCCGTAGCCGGCGGCCTCGTTCAGGCCGAGTGCGAGGCCGCGGCGTTTGGGACCGACGAGGTCGATCTTCATGACGACGGTCATGGACCAGGCGAGGCCCTGGTTGATGCCGAGCAGAACGTTGGCGGCGACGATCCACGACCAGCTCGGGGCGACGCCGATCAGCAACGGGACCGGGAGCGCGAAAGCCCAGCCGGCGATCAGGAGCCGACGGCGTCCGGCGCGTTGGGCCAGGGCGCCGGCGCCGAGATTGGTCAGCGCCTTGGAGAGGCCGAACGCGACGATGAACGAGAGGACGGCAGCGTTTGACGTGAGGTGGAAGTCATGGCGGCCGACGAGCGGCAGGGTCGAGCGCTCGAGGCCGACCATCATGCCGACGAACGCGTTGATCGCGACCAGCAGCGAGAACTGCGCGGCGTTTTCGCGCAGCCCGAGGCGGACCGGCGCTACGGTCATGCGCTGTGGGCGTGCGGACGGCCGCTGCGGTTGGCGGCCACGATCTCGGCCTGGCCTTCGGGGGCCGGCGGGATGTCGGTGGTCAGGGCCTGGACGAAGGCGTCCTCGGAGCCGAACTGCAGCGCGCTGTTGTGGCGGCGCTCGAACCCGATCGTGGAGATCGGATTGGCCGACAGGCCGCGCCCGCAGACCGACCCGGAGTAGTGCGAGGGGTAAAGCACGAGATCGTCCGGCAGTGCGAGCAGCCGCTCGGTCAGGGAGCGGTAGAGCATGCGCGCCATCTGCTCGACGGTGTGCTCGCCGCCGGCGTGCAGATCGGGGCGGCCGGCGTCGCCGACGAGCAGCGCGTCCCCCGTAAGCACGAACCACGGCTCGTCGCCGCGCGTGCGATCGGTCACCAGGTAGGCGTGATGGGCCAGCGCGTGACCGGGCGTCGCAACCGCCGCGATGTCGACGTTGCCGAGCGTCACCTTCTCGCCGTCGCTGAGCGCGTGGTGCTCGAACGCAACGCCCGCGCCCTCCGGGAGGTACGCGGTCGCTCCGGCCCTCGCGACGAGGTCGCCCATCCCGGAGACGTGGTCGGCCTGCACATGCGTGTCGAAGACCGCGACCACCTCTGCGCCCTGCGCAGCCGCAAGCTCGACGTAGCGGTCGACGAGGTCGACGTGCGGTTCCACGACCGCGAACTCGCCGCTGGTCTTGCAGCCGAGCAGGTAGGAGGCGCACGCGGTCTCGTCGTTCAGCAGCTGGCGAAGGAACATGCTTGACAAGTTATCAAGTGATCTATTGAATAACAACGAATGGAATCGCGCCGCGACAAAGACGCACTCTTCGAAGCCATCGCGCTGATGGGCAAGGCGTTCGCCAGCCCCGTACGCCTGGAGCTACTGGACCTGCTCGCACAGACGCCCCGGACCGTCGATGAGCTCGCGCGGACCAGCGAGCAGTCCACCGCGAACACCTCCCAGCACCTGCAGGCACTGCACGCCGCCGGCATGGTCTCGCGCACGCGCGAAGGCACCAGCACCCGCTACGCCCTCGCGGGCGACGAGGTCCTGGCGCTGTGGCTGGCACTGCGCGACGCCTCCGTCACGCGCCTGGGCGATGTCGAGCGCGCCGCTCGCGAGTACCTCGGTGATGAGGTCGACGCGATCGGCCGCGACGAGCTGATCGCCAGGTTGCGCGCCGGCGACGTCGTCTTGATCGACGTGCGCCCCATCGAGGAGTACGAGGCCGGGCACATCGAGGGCGCGCGCTCGATCCCGATCGAAGAGCTCGAAAGCCGGCTGGCCGAGCTGCCGGCCGATCGCGAGGTCGTGGCGTACTGCCGCGGGCCGTTCTGCGCCTACGCCCACCAGGCCGTCCGCCGTCTGCAGGCCGACGGCCGACAGGCGCGGCGCCTGCAGGATGGCTGGCCCGAGTGGCGGCTTGCCGCGAAATCCAACAAGCGGCGCAGGGCCGCGTGAATCCAGCAGGAGGACACGATGCGAACCGTCGACGCCGGAGCATGGATGCGCGGCAACCTCACCACGCAGGGCTACTGCCTCAGCGATTCCGAGCGGCGTGATCTGGCGCTGGGGCTGCGGTTCTCGACCGGGTTGTGCCTGAGCCTCGTCGTCGTGGCGCTCGTACTCGCCTCGCCGGTGATGGTGTTCGCGTTGTCCGCGATCGGCGCGGTCGCCGGCTTCGGCGCGCGCCACCCCTTCGACCACCTCTGGAACCACGGGGCGCGCCACCTCCTCGGCGCACCGCCGCTACCCCCCACTCCGCCGCGCCGCCGCGACGCGTTCAAGGTCGGCACGGCGTGGCTGCTCGTCGTCGGCGCGTTGCTGACCGCGGGCGCGACGACCGTCGCGCTCATGCTCGGTGGCCTACTCGTCGCGGCCTGCGCAACCGTGACCGCCACCAACCTCTGCCTGCCATCGGAGACGTTCGCCTGGATCGAACGCCGCCGCACACCCACGTCCGCGAGCAACACCCAAGGAGCAGTCCGATGACCACACCCACCCGCCAGCTCGACACCACAGAGCTCGAGCAGCGTGTCAAGCGCATGTACGAAGAGGTCGCGCTGGAGCCCGAGCGCGAGTTCCACTTCGAGACCGGCCGCCCGCTGTGCGAGCGCCTCGGCTACCCGCCCACCGACCTGGACCAGATCCCTGCCGCCGCGATCGACTCGTTCGCCGGCGTTGGCTACTTCCTCGACCTCGCCGCAATCACGGCCGGCGAGACAGTCCTCGATCTCGGCAGCGGCTCGGGCACCGACAGCTTCCTCGCCGCCCTCGCGACCGGAACCGGCGGCCGGGTGATCGGCGTCGACATGACCGCCGCGCAACTCGCGAAGTCGCGTGACCTCGCCGCCCAGCACGGCTTCCCGCAGACGGAGTTCCGCGAGGGCTACATCGAGACTCCGCCCATCGACGACGCAAGCGTGGACTGCGTGATCTCCAACGGCGTGATCAACCTCTCCGCCGACAAGCCCGCCGTGTTCGCGGCCGCCGCCCGCTCGCTGCGCCCCGGAGGACGGCTCGCCCTTTCAGACATCGTCACCGCCACCCAACTGCCCGAGGGCGTGACCTGCGACGCGTCGCTGTGGGCGGCGTGCATCGGTGGCGCGATGCAGCACGACGGCTACCGCGAGGCGATCGAGGCCGCCGGCTTCCAGATCGAGACCTGGCGCGAGAACACCGAATACCGCTTCGTCTCAGACCAGGCCGACAACGCCACCCAGAAGTACGGCGTGACGAGCATCTCGCTGCTCGCCCGCCGACGCTGACCAACCACCCATCACCAAAGATCAAGAGGAACCCCAATGAGCAACAAGGTCGTCATCAACCTCGCCACCGGCCTGGAAGACCCAGAGCGCGTGATGATCGCGTTCCTCGTCGGCGGCGCCGCCGCGGCCAAGGGCAAGCCCGTCGCGATGTTCCTCACCAAGGACGCGGTGCACCTTGCGGTCCCCGGCACCGCGGAAGGCGTCGCGTGCGAGGGCTGCCCGCCGATCGAGCGCCTCTTCGAGCAGTACGCCGAAGCCGGCGGCGAACTGCTGGTCTGCCCGATCTGCGTCACCTCCCGCGGTCTCGATGCCACCGGCTTCGTCGCCAACGCCCGCGTCGCCGGCGCAACCCCCCTGTGGGACTGGATCGGTGACGAGGCCGCGACGGTCTTCAGCTACTGACCAGCCGCAAGGACGTCGCTGTCTGCGTCGGGCCTACGCGCCGCGCAGGCGACCGCCTCCGCGAGCTCGGCTTGAGCCAGCGCCGCACCGATGCAGCGGCGGATGCCGCCGCCGGATGGGCGGCTCATGTTCGCCGCGCGCGTCTGCCCGGAGAGTCACGCTCTGACGCAGAAAGCCAACCCGAGGTCAGCGAGCGGTGGTGAGCTCGGGCCTCCGTTACTTCGGGCCCGGACCGATCACGCGATGCGGCTACTTCCAGACGCGGACGTAGTCGATGCTCGTGGTGGCGGGAAGCGGGGTGGTGGCGGGGTCGAAGGCGTTGGTGCCGATGCCGAGCGCCTGGGTGAGGGCGATGATGAACGGCTGGTCGAACGGCTGGGGCTTGATGAGCGGCGATGCCGGGTTCCAGTCGTCGATGAGGCATGTCTGACCGTCGTAGATGATCTTCAGCGTGCTCGTCGTCCACTCAACCGCGTAGGTGTGGAAGGCGGCGAGGTTTGAGATCAGGCACGAGGTGTTGGTGACGTTCGGGTCGAAGGCGGCCGCGTTGTAGTGGATGTAGGGGATCGCGCGGTCGGGGTACTGGCTGTAGGCCTCGGCGATGTCGATCTCGCCTGAGCCCGGCCAGGCACCGTACTTGTACGGGTCCACGGGCCACAGCCACATGGATTCCTGCAGCCCGGCGACGGTCGCGGCGGGGAGCTTGGCGCGGACCTCGAAGCGGCCGTAGGCCTGTCCGAAGCGGCCGTAGGTGGAGACCATGCCGCTGGTGTACTGCGTGGTGAAGTTCCCGTAGGGGTCGGTGCAGGTGAACGGCGCCGCCTCCTTGCGGGCGGTGAGGTTCAGCGTCCCGCCGGCGACGGAGATGTTGTTCGGGCTGTTGACGAAGCACGCGGTGAGGCCGCTCGTGTAGCCGCTGTTGGCCGTCTCCTGGGCGATCCACTTGGACCCGTCCAGGCTCGTCCCGCCGAACTCGTCGTCGAAGGTGCACGTCCACGCGCTGCCGCTGCTCTTGTAGATCGTCGTCCCGCAGGTCGGGGCGGACGGCTTGGTGGGCTTGCCGGCGGCCTGGGCGCTCGAGGGAGCGCCGGCCGTGGCCACGCCGGCGGCGAGCAGGAGGCACAGCGCGGAGCGGCGGAGCGAGAAGTTCACGGGTGGTCCATTCGGTTTGGTGCTGCGGGGATGTCCCGACGCGCACCGGAGGTGACGATCTGCTTGTTGGGGCTTCGGCACCGCCGGTCCCATCCTTGAGCGTGCGGCCGAGCGGGCGCCGGCACCGAGCGCGGTCCGGCGCCGCGCGCGCATCCCCTAAGGCGGGCATCTTGTCGGATTCGGATCCTCGCTCTGCAACTCCCGCTGCCGCATCTCGGTCGCCGTCCGCCTCCCGGCGCGGGGGACCGCACGGCGGCGTTCTGGACGTTCGTTTGATCTGGGAAGTTGGGGCTGACCGAGCCCAGCGGCCCGTGTTGTCTGGCTTAGAGGCTTGTCCTCGGACCTACCCGATCAAGGCAAACCCGTTGCGAGGCGGGGACGCAAAGCCAGGGGTCTTCCACGGACGGAAGGCCGCCCAGTTGCCCAGGAGGCATCCATGTACCGCACGACGCTCACCACCATCGCCGCGACCCTCTCGGTCGCGCTCACGCCCGCCGCCGCGTTCGCGGCTGGGATCCCGGCCGGGTTCACCGCCGGCCCGCCCGCATTGGCCACGACCGCTGCGCCGTCGGGCACCCCGACCGCGACGAGCAACCCCGGTAGCGCGTACGTGCCGTCGGGCACGCCGACCGCCGACAACCACCCGACCGGGACGAGCAACCCGGGTATGAGCCACAAGCCCGCCGGCACGCCGGGGCCGAACGCGTCGGCCTCGAGCAAGGCGAAGGCCTACGGCACCTACTGCAAGGGTGAGAGCAAGCAGCCGGTCGACGGGCAGACCGGCACGCCGTTCAGCAAGTGCGTCACCGCCATGGCCAAGCTCGCCTCGGGCGTGACGAGCAACCCCACCAGCGCCTGCAAGTCGCTGAGCAAGAAGCACGTCGCCGGTCAGCACGGGACCGCGTTCAGCCAGTGCGTGAAGGCCGCCGCGAAGCTCGCCAAGGATCAGGCCGTCACGACCCCGGACCCGAGCACCGACCCGGCGCCCGCGACCGACCCGACGACGGACCCGGCCCCGACGGACCCGACGACGGCCACGAGCCGCCGCTGAGCAACGGCCTGTCGGCGGCGACCCCCGAAGGGTCGCCGCCGATCGCCGTGCGGTTCAACTCCACCTACGCGATGACGTCCAGCACCGACATCACCGAGGGCCTCACGATCGCCTATCAGCCGATGGTCGATCTGCAGACCGGGCGACCGTGGGCGTACGAGGCGCTCCTGCGCCCAGAGTCGGCCTCGCCGTCCGCGTGGCTTGCGAAGGCCCGCCGCGAGGGCGCCGGCCCGGTGGCCGAGGCGCTGGCGATCACGCTGGCCCTCCGCGGCGGTCGGCCACCCGGCGGCGCGCTGCTGGCGGTCAACGTCAGCGCCTCAGCGTTGGCCTCCGACGCGGTGCAGCGGATGCTGCCTCGTGATCTGTCGGGGCTCATCCTGGAGATCACCGAGAACGAGCTCGTGCTGCACGGCTCCTCGATCCAGACCCACTTGGACGACCTCCGTGGCCGAGGAGCCTTGATCGCGGTCGACGACGCCGGCGCGGGGTACGCGAGCCTCAGGCAGGTGATGCTGCTGCGCCCCGACATCATCAAGCTCGACCGCGAGCTCGTGTCCGGCGTGCACCTTGACCCGGCGAAGGTTGCGCTCATCGAGGCCCTCAGCCGCTTCGCTGTGCGCACCGGCGCGATGCTCTGCGCCGAGGGCATCGAGCACGAGGACGAGCTCGCCACGCTCGCCGACCTCGACGTGCCGATCGGCCAGGGCTTCTACCTCGCCCGCCCCCACGCCCGGTGGCCGACCGTCGCGCCGATGGCCGCGCTGGCCTGCCGGGAGGGCCTGGCCTCGGCGCTGCGCCACGGCGACCGGCCGCTCGGCGACCACGTCCAGATCCTGCAGGAGGCGCTCGCCGCCCGGCTGAGCAACTGCACCTCCCTCGCAGACCTCAACGCTACCCTTCCCCAGCTGCAGCTGCTGCTGCAAGCCGACGGCCTGAGCATCTCCCGCCTCGAGGACCCGGGCGGGGACCCCTACCTGCAGACCTGCGCCGGGTCCGTCTGGGAGGACGAGCCCTGCTATCGCGTCGCCGACTACCCGACCACGGGCGCGTTGCTGCGGACCGGAGACGCCGCCCAGGTCCTGCGTGGGGATACCGGCGCCGACGAGCACGAGCTGCAACTGCTGCACACCAACGGCCTGGCCGCACTGATGATGATCCCGCTGCGCGCCTGCGGACAGGCCGTCGGGCTGCTTGAGGTCTTCAGCAGTGAGGACCGGCCCTGGACCCGCCAGCAGCTCACGCTCGCGCGCACGGTCGCGCACCATCTCGCCACGCTCCTGCGTCATCTCCCCGCTCACGCTCAGGCGCGAGCGGTCGGGCATTCCGGGCACCCCCGGCTGACCACCTTGCGGGCGCTTCCCGCTATCGCCGCAAACGACACGACCGGGAAGGCCTGACCCGCCGCCCGAGCCTGTTCGGGCCCGTTGACACCGACCAAAGGCAAACCCGTCGCGAGGCGGGGACGCAAAGCCAGGGACCTCACCACGGTGAGGCGGCCCAGCCGCTCATGACCCTCCACCCCCCTCCAGCCCCCCACCCTCCATCCACCCGCCGTCGTGATGAGGCCGGCTTCACGCTCGTCGAGCTCCTCGTCACGATGCTCGTCGGCGTGGTGATCCTCTTCGCCGTGCTGTCGCTGCTGGACGGCTCGGCCGTGCACGAACTCGCCGTGGCCGGAAGGGTTGCCGGGACCGACGACGCTGACCAGACGATCGCCCGGATCGGCGACGACGTGCGCCAGAGCTTCGCTGTCGCCCCGTGGACCAGCAGCCCGACGACGCCGAGCGACACGCTCGATCTGCAGGTGCTGACCCGCCAGTCGGACGGGGCGATCGCGCTTCACACGATCCGGTGGGACTGCGCCGCGCCCGCCGGTGCCGCGACGTGGGCATGCGTACGACGTGACCTCACTGCCGGGACTGCCGACCAGCCGGCCCCGGGGCAGTTCACCGTCTCCGGGGTCAGCGCGTTCACCGTGCTCGCCCCCGTCAGCGGGGCCGGCGGGCTGCCGAGCGTCCGGGTGCGGCTGTCGGCGCCGATCGCCTCGCGGCCGGCCACCGTCGACTTCGACACGACGTTCGTGCCGCGCAACTGCCAGACCATCCCGCTGACCGTCGGGAGTGACTGCCCATGGCCATGAGACGCGTCCGGGGTGAGGCGGGGTTCGGGCTGATCGAGGTGCTCGTCTCGATGCTCGTCCTCGGCCTCGGGATCCTCCCGGCCTACGAGGTGTTCACCCGCGGGCACCAGACCGCCGCGACCTCGCAGAACATCCAGATCGCCTCCGACGTGGGCACTGCGGCGATCGAGCAGCTCCGCGCCCGGCCGTGGTCGACGCTCAGCACCGCCGCCGTCCGCCACACCGCCCCGCCCGCCGATGCGGTGGATCCCGGCCGCGTGAGCAACGGCTCCTACACGTTCACCGACAGCACCGGCACCCAGGTCACCGAGCCGCTGGTGCCGTACTCCACGGACCCGACGGCACCGGCGGATTACGAGCGCTTCGTGGTGCAGACCGACAAGGGTCCTCGGACGTTCGATGTGTGGCGCATTGTCAGTTACCGCCAGGAGAGCTGCCCGGTCCTTGACCTCAGCCGGCTCGCGGACACCATCACCAGCGTCCAGGCCGCGATCGCCGCGCTCACCGCCTCCAGCGGAACCCAGAACTTCCTCTACCAGCTCGTCGGGAGCACCGGCACCGGCGGCCTCTTGGCGAAGATCGTGACCGACACCACCGGTGCGCAGGCCAAGCTCACCTCGACGGTGCTGGCCCTGCTCGGATCAACGCTCGGCGCCAAGACGCAGGCCGCGCTCAGCACGAGCCTGGATGCGATCCAGGGCGGGACGGCGCCACTGCAGACCGCGGTCGCCGGGCTGCGCAGCGCGCTCACCAGCCTCTCAAGCGGCCTTGACCCGCTACGGCAGAAACTCACCGCGGGAACCACCACAGCGGGACTCACCGGCACGCGCGTTGATCTGTGCCAGCTCCCGGACAGCACCACCCTCCCGGACCTGCGCGACCTCGCCGCCATCAGCCAGGCGCTCCCGACCCTCACCACCCAGCTCGCCACCCTGACCTCGACCTCGACGACGCTGGATCAGAAGGTCACCGACCTCTCGAGCTCGCTCGATAACGTGGTGCTCGGCGTGGCCGACAGCCTGCTGAGCACGATCTCCTCCCAGGACGACGCGGTCACCGCCGCGGCCGGCTCGGTCACGCTCAGCGGCAGCCTCGGCGTCAGCGCCGCCGACGGGCGCACCGTCACCGCGACCGTGAGCACCCAGACGAGCGTCGACCTCGGCACGCTCGCCAGCACCCAGACCGACCGCGCGAGCGCGCTGCTCGCCGTGCTGAACACCGGCAGCGCCCACAACACCGTGCGCGTCAGCATCGCCGTCCGGCCCGTCTCAAGCAGCCCCGACATCGGGCCCCGCAACTACATCTGGCTGACCACCGTCATCACCAACCCCGACGCCCACCTGTTATGACCCGCAGGCCCACGTCCTCGAGCACTGATGCGGGGTTCACGATGGTCGCGACGATGATCGTCCTGTCGATCGTGCTGCTGCTCGCCGGGACCGCGATCGCCGTCGCCGTCTCCGGCCTGCAGCGAGCGACCCCCGCCCGCGACAGCGAGAAGGCCCAGGCCGCCGCCGATGCCGGCGCCGACATCGCCGGCTACCGCATGAGCAAGACCCTGATCGCCCCCGAGAGCGACGGCCTGCTCGGCCTCGCCACCGGCACGCTGCGCACCCTCGGCTGCGTCGGCGTGCAGATGAACGACGCCAGCACCACCAGCATCCCCGCCCAGCCCGCCACCACCGCGACCGTCAGCACCCCGCTGGCCACCCTCAGCACCACCACCGCCGGGGTCCAGGTCGCGCCGATCTCCGCGGGCAACAACTTCTGCCAGATGACCACTGAGCAGCCCCTCTCCGACGGCGAGTCCTACCGCTACGCGATCTCCACCACGATCACCCTCCCCAGCACCGTCGCCGCCTCCACGAGCATCCCGGCCGGGCAGCTGATCGTCCGGCAGGTCTCCGCGATCGGCCACGCCGGCCACACCTACCGGCGCGTGATCGTCTCCTACTGGCTGAACCTCAGCACCCCTACCCACCCGTTTGTGCGCCGCCACTACACCCGCTGCCCGCCGCTGCCCGCCGGCGCGACGGACCCCTTTGCCAGCTGCCCCACCAACCCGGGATACTGACCCCGATGCCGACCCGGCGCCTGCACTCGCGCGACTCGCCCCGTTCGGTGCAGATGCGGACTGACTTCAGCGCGTGCGGGGTGTTGTCGATACATGGGACGTGGCCGTGAGCCCACCACACACCCTCCCCTCGCCGACGGGCCTGCTCGCCCGGCGCCTACCCGTGCGCTCGAGCGCGGTCCGGGCGGACTGCACGCTGTTCTCGCAGGTCTACCGCGAGCACCATCAGGACCTGTACCGGTACATCCGCTCGATCCTCCGCGACCCGGCCGACGCCGAGGATGTCCTGCAGAGTGTGATGGTCAAGGCGATCGTCGCGCTCCAACAGGAGGACCGCGACTTCGAGCTGCGTCCGTGGCTGTTCCGGATCGCCCACAACGAAGCGATCAACCGCATCCGCCAGCAGCGCCCGACGAGCGAACTGGACACCACACACGCCAGCAAGGGCCCGCCGACGAGCGACATGGTCGCCGACCGCGACCGCCTCAAGCAGCTCTGGAGCGACCTGACGCTGCTCCCCGACCGCCAGCGCCAGGCGCTCGTGCTGCGCGAGCTCAGCGGCCTCTCCCACCAGGAGATCGCCAAGGTCCTGGACTGCGCCCCGACCGTGGTCAAGCAGACGATCTTCGAAGCCCGCACCGCCCTGGCCGAGCTCGCCGAAGGACGCGCGATGCAGTGCGATGAGATCCAGCGCAAGCTCTCCGACGGCGACGGCCGCGTCCGCCGCGGCCGGCGTATGCGCGGCCACCTCGCAAGCTGCTCCGCCTGCCGTCACTTCGACCTCGCGCTCACCGCACGGCCCCAGGAGCTCGGCGCCCTCTTCCCCGTTCTGCCCGTTGCCGCGAGCGCGGCGCTGCTCGGCCACCTCTTCCACACCGGCGGCGCCGCCGCCAAGGGCGGCGCCCTCACCGCCGGCGCCGGCGGGGCCGCCGGAACGACCAGCACCGTCGCCGCCGCCATCACCACCAAGATGGCCGTCCTGGCCGCGACGGGCGTCGCCGCCGCCGGGGCCACCGGCGTCGCGGTCCATCACCACGCCACGACCCACCCGGCGCCGCGGACGTCCATCAGCTCCAACGGACCCGCCAACACGGCCGGGCACCGCGCCGCGACCTCCGGTCCTGCAGCCACGCCACCGGCGACCGCGGGGACGAGCCGCCGCGCAGCCTCCAGCCGCGCGTCCGGACCGACGACGGCCGGCGGCGACTCGACCCACAACATGCCGCAAGCGCACAACAGCGCGACGGGCGCCCCGTCGCAGACCACGGCCGCACATCAGCCCTCCGCGTCGCCGACGAGCGTCCCCGCCGCCCAGCGTCCCGCGCCGACGCGGATACGCCCGGTCACCGCGACACCTTCGGCGCCCGCCCCGACGACCGTGACGCGCCCAAATACCGCGACACGTCCGCCGACGAGCACCGGAACGGCAGCAGCGCCGACGACGACCGCGCGTCCGCTCACCACCACAGGGCCGACCGCCGCACCGACGACACCCACAACCACCGCGCCCGTCCCGTCGTCATCCACAACCACAACGCCGACGGCATCTGCGAGCGCCCCGACCACCACTTCCACGACCGCACCGACCACGCCCACCGTCCCGACCAGCGGCGGTGGCAGCGGCACAGCCCCTCGCTCCGGCCCCGGGGCCGGCGGCACCGCGGCCGGCTGACCGAGTCCGTCCGCACGGCGTCCCGACGCCCCCCGGGGCCGATCAGGGCGCGAGCAACGTCACGTGCGCAGTAAACGTCTGCCCGCCGAGCACGACCACGACCCGGAAACGGATCCGCCCTACCCGGCGCAACGCGCGAAGCCCACTCCTGGCGAGCTTGGCCTTGGCCAGCACGTGGCCCGTCGAGGACGCAATGAACCGCACCGGGCCGACCCGGACTCGCCTGCGGACGGCGCCGACCCTCAGCTGCTTCACGCTGCGCAGCGCGAACGTCCCGCCGCTCGACGGCGTCGCCCTGAAGCGGTAGCGGAACCGGCCGTGAGCGGACACGCGCAAACGCCGCGGCGAGGAGGCGAACCCGGCCGTGGGCGAAGGGGTCGTGGTCGCGCCAGCGCCGCCGGTCGTCGTCGATCCACCGGTCGTGCTCGCCTGCCCGCCGGAGGTGGTGGTACTCGTCGTCGGCGAGGTCGTTGTGCTCGTGGTCGTCGTGCCCCCGGTCGACGTTGACGTGGTGCCAGTGCTCGTTGTCGTGGTGCTCGCCGCCTGCACGATGACCGTGCCGGTCATCCGCGGGTGGACCTCGCAGTAGAAGCCGAAACTCCCGGCACTCGCGAACGTCCGGTCGTACGTCCACGAGGAGCTCAGCGGCGTGACCGCCGCGGCCTCACCGTCGAAGCGCAGGTTGTGCGTGCCGTCATCGGTGTCGGAGAAGTGCACCGTGTCGCCCGCGGTGACGGTGACGGTGCTCGGACTCCAGGTGTTCGAGCTCGTCGCGCGAATGGTTGGCGTGGAGGCGAGCGCCGGCAGCACCGCGCAGGCAAACCCGAGCACCGCGACGACCACAAGCACCGGCCAGGACCGAAAGCGGCCGACGTCATCAGACCGAGAGAACGACATATCCCCTCAACAACGCCGAGCACCCAACGTTGGAAGGATTTCCCGCGATCAACAGGCGCCGGCGGTGCCCGGTACGCCGGGCGCCGCCGACACGGTCGGTGCTAGAACGCGCCCACGCCGTTGGGGGTGCCGAGGCCGGTCGGGCCGTCGAAGCCGGTCGTCGCGGTGCAGAGGTAGCTCCCGCCGCAGGTGCCGTTGCTCCCCGAGGTCACGTCGAACAGATCGCTCGTGTGGAGGTACGGGTAGGAGCCGTCGCTGACCGTGTTGCCCGCGAGGGCGTACACCCCGGCGATCACGGGCGCCGACACGCTCGTGCCGCCGAACACGAGCCAGCCACCCGATCCGCGGAAGGAGTCGTAGACCGCCACGCCGGTGTTGGGGTCGGCGACCGCCGAGACATCCGCGACCGTCCGCTTCGAGCAGCCGGTGTCCTTCTGCCACGAGGGCTTGGCGATGTACGCCGAGCAGCCGCTGCCGGCGCCCGACCAGGCCGTCTCGGCCCAGCCCCGGGTGCTCGCGACCTTCTTCAGCGACGTGCCGCCGACGGCGGTGACGTACTGCGAGGCGGCGGGGAACTCCACGCCGTACCCGTTGTCACCCGAAGACACCGTGACGGCGATCCCGGGGTGGTTGTAGTGGGACTGGTCGGTGACCTCGGAGGCGTACTCGCTGCCGCCGTAGCTGTTGGAGATCGTGGAGGCCCCAAGCGCCGCGGCGGTGTCGACCGCCGTGCTCAGGTTGGCGAAGCTGTTGGTCTTGGCCTCGACCAGCAGGATCTTGCAATTCGGGCAGACCGCCGACGCCATGTCCACGTCAAGCGAGATCTCCTGCGCCCACCCGCCGTCAGCACGGGGGTAGGAGCCCTGCACCCCGGCCTGGTTGACCTTCTTGAAGCAACCGTTTGCGGTCGTGCACGCAGGCAGCCCGTACTGCGCCCGGTACACGGCGAGGTCGGACTCCGCGTTCGGATCGTCGTAGGCATCGACGATCGCGATCGTCCGCCCCCCACCCGCACCCGCAGCCGCCGTCGCCAATGCGTAGGCGGACTGCAGATCGGCCGGTCCGAACCCGGACGGCGTCGCCGTGGCCAGCGGCGCACCCGACGCGTCGGTGACGACCTGGGAGTCACAGTGCGCAAAGCCCGACGGCGCACCCGGGCAGACCGCCTTGTGCGCCACCCCCTGCGCCGACGGCGCCGCGACCGCGGCCGAAGCCGAGGCCAAGAAGAGAACGGCTACGGCTACGGCCGTACGGCCGGCACAGCGAGCGGTGGAAAGCATGAACACCTCAGGGTGGAAACCACGGCACAGACCCAGCGACCGGCACCGACAATCATCGGCAGAAACGGTACCGCGCTTGAGCCCAACTGCCGGCGCGTTACCGACGCAGGGTGGAACGGCGCAGTGAGCGGCTCCGCCGGCGGTGAGGTGCGCGGCGCCGGAGAAGACCGGGACGAACACATCCGGGGCCGTCCGGGTCGCAGCGCCCTGGCCCCTACGTGCCTGACCATCACCAATGTCAGCTGCACGCTGGTGCTGATTGAGGTCCTGCGGATCACTTGCGCCGTTGCGGGCGGCGGAGACGGGACTCGACTCGACCGCGACCTATCGGCGGCGGTACGGCGGCGAGGAGGAGACCAAGGTTGCCGTCCGCTGCAGTAGCTTGCTGAAGACACTCATACATCCCGGGGGGTCCCTGTCCAGGGGCTGAGAGGGCGCTTGCAAGCGCCGACCCGACGAACCTGATCTGGCTCATACCAGCGAAGGGAGGACCACATGTCGTTGCGCACCCAGTTCCCGTCCGATGCCGTCTGCCGGACGCAGATGCGGCTGGCCCGCGACGGCGTCGTCTCGCCCGAGATGCGGCGCGTCGCCGAGCGCGAGGAGCTCCCGGCCGAGACGATCCGCGCCGAGGTCGCCCGCGGCCGGATGATCATCCCGGCGAACGTCCACCACACCGCCCTGGACCCGATGGCCATCGGCCTGAAGGCACGGGTGAAGATCAACGCGAACATCGGCAGCTCCCCGACGACCTCGTCCCTGGACGAGGAGGTCGAGAAGCTCGCGCTGTCGGAGCGCTGGGGCGCCGACACGGTCATGGACCTCTCGACCGGCAAGCGCATCGACGAAACCCGCAAGGCCATCCTCGCCGTCGCGACCGTCCCGATCGGCACCGTCCCGATCTACCAGGCGATCGAGCAGGTGAAGGCGGCGGAGGACCTCACCGGCGACGTGCTGCTGCAGGTCATCGAGCACCAGGCGCGACAGGGCGTGGACTACATGACGATCCACGCCGGCGTGCGCCTGGAGCACCTGCCGCTCTGCCGCCACCGCGTCACCGGGATCGTCTCCCGCGGCGGCGGACTGCTCGCGCGCTGGATGGTCCACCACCGCCAGGAGAACCCGCTCTACACGCGCTTCGACGAGATCCTCGAGATCTGCCGCGCGCACGACGTCACGATCTCGCTCGGCGACGGGCTGCGGCCGGGCTCGATCGCGGACGCGTCGGACGCCGCGCAGTTCGCCGAGCTCGAGACCCTCGGCGAGCTCACCGAGCGGGCCTGGGCCCGCGACGTGCAGGTCATGGTCGAGGGCCCGGGACACGTCCCCCTCGACCAGCTCGAGGCGAACGTCCGCCTGCAGCAGGACGTCTGCCACCAGGCGCCGTTCTACACGCTCGGCCCGCTCGTCACCGACATCGCGCCGGGGTACGACCACATCACGAGCGCGATCGGCGCGGCGATCGTCGGCTGGCACGGCGTGTCGATGCTCTGCTACGTCACCCCGAAGGAACACCTCGGCCTGCCCGACGCCGAGGACGTCAAGCAGGGCATGATCGCCTACCGGATCGCCGCCCACGCGGCCGACCTCGCGCGCGGCTCGGCGCGCGCCCACGCCCACGACCGAGCGCTCTCCGAGGCGCGCTTCGCGTTCGACTGGAACCGCCAGTTCGACCTCGCGATCGACCCCGACACCGCCCGCGCGATGCACGACGAGACCCTCCCCCAGGACCACTTCAAGACCGCCGAGTTCTGCTCGATGTGCGGGCCGAAGTTCTGCCCCATGCACAACTTCCGCGACGTCGACTGGGACGCCGTCGGCGCCGTGATCGCCGAGCGCAAGGCCGCGCGCGCCCAGACAGGGTGAACGCACCGAGCGACAAGTGGCGCCACCTCCACGCGGTACCGGTGATCAACGACGGTCCGCCTGTTGATGACCGCGCGCTTTGACAGCGGCCACATGGTGCCCGACGTTCATCGCTCGCTCGACCACGCGCTTGGTCAGCCGCGAGAGCAGACCGCCCGGGCCACCTCTACTCTGGGCCGCGGCGAGGAGGCTCGGCGAGCGCCTCGCCGACGAGCAACTGGCCCCGCGTCGGGACGCCCAGCGGGCACTTCCTCATCCTGCATTCGCTTTGGCGACGTTAGAGCTCCTTCTTGGTCACGCCGGCACAAAGGATCGGACTTTCTCCGTTCGCGTGGCGGGTCGTACCCGTGGGTTGCCGAGGTAGGTGATCGTCACCGCCGGGTAGGCGGCAGGGCCTCGCAGTCTGTGCGGGAGCGGACGATCCAGCCGGAGGCGTCCATTCGTCACCCGGGTGGTGAAGTGGAGCGTCTGGCGTCCGACCTTCAAGATGATGAAGACCGGGTCGGTGTTAGCCAGAGGCGTGATCGTGCTGAGCAGCTGAAGCCGGCCAAGGCGGAGTCTCGCGTGACGGACCCGGAGCGCTGCGGGTTGACGGCTGGGTGCCGGACCCAGCTTGTCTCCGGCGGGAGGCAGGGTGGCGGACGGTGGGGTGAGCGTGGTCGGGGAATCCGATGGCGTCGTCGGCGTGGCGAGCACGGGCTCAGTGGGGGCGGGCGTTGACGGTGAGGATGGGGCGGGGCTGGTGAGGGTCGGCAGGGTAGGGGTGGTGAAGGTTTGGTCTTCGCCGAAGACCGGCCCGCTACCGGTGTCCAGGGCGGCGCGAAAATGGTAGGTCGTGGCCGGCAGCAGGTCTACGACCAGGGCAGCGATCTGGTGGGTGCCGGCGTCTGCTCCGACCGTCTGAGGCGTTGTCCTCAGGCCGTAGGCGGTCGTGGTGCCGTAGTCAAAGAAGGCGCTGGTCGGCGTGCCGTCGGGGTCGACGGTCGCATTCGCGGTCGCCGAGTACGGTCCGATCAAGCTGGCCGGCTGCGTCGCCACCTTCGGTGCCGGTGTCGGTGTCGGTGTCGGTGCTCCGTAGATGGTGCCGACGCCGGTGGGGCCGTCGTAGCCGGCGGCCGCGCTGCAGAGGTAGGTGAGGGTGCAGGTGCCGTTGGATCCGGTGAGGACGTTGGTGTAGGTCCGCAGATGCCCGTACGGGTAGCCCAGGGTCGCGGCAGTTGGCCCGATCAGCGCGTCATACGCGGCGACGATCGGGGCGGCGGCGCTCGTGCCTCCAAAGACCATCCATCCACCGGCGCCGGCATAGGTGAAGCTGTCATAGACGGCAACTCCGGTTTGCGGGTCAGCGACGGCAGACACGTCGGCGACGGTGCGGCCGGCACATCCCGTGTCGGTCTGCCAGGTGGGCTTGGGGATGTATGCCGAGCAGCCGCTCCCCGCGCCGGTCCACGCTGTTTCGTTCCACCCGCGAGTCGAGCCGGTGTCGCGGACCAGCTGCGTGCCGCCGACCGCGGTCACGTGGGCAGAGGCGGCGGGAAACTGGACGCCGTAGCCACTGTCGCCGGAGCTGGCGGTGATGGCGATGCCGGGGTGGTCGTAGTGCGCGTCGTCGGCGAGCTCGCCGGAGTACTCATCGCCCCCGTAGCTGTTTGTGATCTGGGTGGCGCCGAGCGTCGCGGCGCGGTCGACTGCGGCCCCGATGTTGCGCATGCTGGCCGAGTCGGCTTCGACGAGCAGGATGTGGCAGCTCGGGCAGATCGCGGAGACCATGTCGAGGTCCAGCGAGATCTCTTGCGCCCATGAAGCGTCCGGGGCAGGGTAGGCGCTCGTGCCTCGCTGGTTGACCTTGGTGAAGCACCCGTTGGTGCTTGTGCATGGGAGGAGCCCGAAGCGGGCGCGGTAGGTCGCCAGGTCGGCCTCTGCGTTCGGGTCGTCGTACGCGTCGACGATCGCGACGGTCTGGCTGCTGCCAGAGGCAGAGGACAGCGTGCTCAGGCCGTAGGCTGCCTGCAGGTCACCGGGCCCGTACCCCGCCGGGGCGGAGGTCACCAGCGGCACGGCCGACTCGTTCGTGACCACATCCGCATCGCAGCGGACGAACCCGCGGGCTGCCGCCCCGCATACCGGCCGATGCGAGCGGGCGGTGGTGGTGGCCGCATCGACCTGCGCAGGGTGGATGCCGCTGACCGTCAGAGCGACGAGGACGACCATGACCATCCTCCACCACGCACCAGCGGGACCGCGCTCGCTTGACCGAACGTGAAGAAGAAAAGGCACAGTGCGCATCCACCACGCCTATCGGCGGCAGGCGCCCTGTGCGACTCATCCCTGCCCGCGAGTAGACAAAAGCGGAGGACCGGGATCCCCAGTTTTGTCGGACAGAGGTGGCCGGGTTCAGGTGGGCGGCACCGACCGTGACGACACGGCCGGTGCGGGGTGGTGTGGTCACGCGACGAGCCGCCGGTAGAGGGCCTCGTACGCGTCGACCATCCGCTTCAGGTCGAACCGTGCCTGGACCCGTTCGCGGATCAAGCGCCGGTCGAGGGCCAGCGCGGCTGGGACGTGGGCCACCAGTTGCTCCCAGTCCTCCGCGACGAAGCCGGTGACGCCGTGCTCGACGACCTCGGGGACGGCGCCGCGGGCGGTGCCGAGGACGGGCGTGCCGCAGGCCATCGCCTCGATCATCACGAGGCCGAACGGCTCGGGGTAGGTGATCGGGAAGAGCAGCGCGGCGGCGCCGGCGAGCAGCTGGTCGCGGGTCGCGTGGTCAACCGGGCCGACCCACTGGACGCGGTCGCCGTCCAAGTGCGGCTCGAGGCCGTGAGCCTCACCCTCCACCTCGGGTCCGGCGAGGATGATCGGCATCCCGGCCGCCCGCGCGATCCGGATCGCGTCCAGGGGCCCCTTGTCGGGCAGCAGCCGCCCGAGGAACAGGAGGTACTCCCCGACGACGGGGGAGAACGGGAAGGCGTCCACTTCGATGCCGTGCGGGATCACCGTCACGTCCAGACCGGCGCCGAGCGCGGACCGGTGGTGCTCGGAGGCGGCCGTGAGGTGGGCGGTCGGGGTGCGGCGCTGCGCCTCCCGGACCTCGGGGGAGGAGTCCACGTGCTGCGTCTCGACGAACGGGACGCCGGTGAGGCGGGCGAACGGGAGCGCGAAGTGCAGATCGTGGGCGTGGATGACGTCGTGCTCGTGCGCGTGCGCGAAGGCGGCGGCGGCGTTGATGCTCTCGGCGAACCGCCAGTCCCACAGGCGCTCGTCCTTCTCGTAGCCGAACGGGCGCTCGGCGCGCAGCCGCGCCGTCGTCTCCGAGTCCCCTGTCGCGTAGAGCGTGACGTCGTGGCCGCGGCGGACGAGGCCGTCGCAGAGCGCGCCGACGAGTTGCTCGATCGAGTCGCCCGCGCCGCGCCTGACGGGCTGGGCCACGGGGGCGATCAGGGCGATCCGCAGGCGACGCCCGTCAGGCATCGGCGCCGCCTGGGGTCGTGTCCGCGACGCGCGAGAGCGCGTCGTGGTCGGCGATGTCCATCTGGCGGTTGTAGAGCGACGCGTAGAACCCGTCGCTGGCCAGTAGCTCCCCGTCGGCAAACGGGCCCTGCAGCACCATCGCCACCTGACGGCGCAGGGACCGGTGGCGCATCTCCCACAGGTCGACGCCGGCCATCGGGATGCGGCCGCTCGCCGGGTCGAAGAAACGGACGAGGAGGTTCACCATCATTGCCTTGCCGACGCCGGTCGGCCCGACGATCGCGACCGTCTCACCCGCAGACCCGGTGGCCGGCCTTGTAGGAGAAGCTCAGACCCACGGCAGCAAATCGGATCGCACCTTCATCGCGCGCGCAGGAGCACGGTGCGCCGTGCCGTCACCGTCGTGCCGTCCAGGGTCCTCGCGCTGAGGGACACGCGGAGGGCCAGGTGGCCGCCGCGGGTCAGCGCACGGCGGGCGCGCGCGTCCAGCGGGAGGCGCACCGTGAGCGTCGTGACGGGGACGTCGCGGCGGACTGCGGTCGCGACGGTGCGCCCGCGTCCATCCCGGATGCGCAGGCGCAGCGTGTCCAGCGGTCGCCGCACCGTGACACGGGCCCGTGCAGCCGAGCTCCCGGCCGGCGCGACGGTGAACGACGCGATCGCCGCGCCTGTTCCCCGCGCGCCGTTGCTCGAGGTGGACCCGGTACCGCCGATCGTGCCGGTGGCGCCGCTCGCAGTCCCGTTGTTGCCGCCGCCGCCGCCGCTGCCGCCGCTCGTGCCCGGGCCGGAACCAGTCGGCAGGGCCGGGGGCGGCGGGGGCGGCGCCAGGTCGTAGGAGATGGCGTAGGTCGGATCGTCGCCGCCCGAGTCCATCGCGATGACGTAGCGGCCCGCCTCCGGAAACGTCCAGTCGAACGTCTCCTCGGAGTAATCGTCGGTCACGGGGCCGCTACCGGCCCCGCTGCCCTCCCCACCGAGCTGCCCGCCGTGGAGGTCCAGCAGCGACGCGTACACCGGACAGCCGGTGAGGTCGAGGGAGAGACACGGCGAGACCGTGTTGCGTAGGTCGAACCGGTAGGTCGTCCCCGGCGTCGGGATGTCGAAGAGGAGGTAGTCCACGTCCGTCTCGCTGACAAACCGGCCGTCGTAGACCGTCCCGGGCCCGATCGGGCCGTAGCCCGTGGCGATCGTGTCCGCCGGGACGCCGTCGACACCTGCAGCAGCCGGCGCGCTGCTCGCGAGCAGGATAAGGACAGCGGAGCCGCCCAGCCACCCCCGGGGCAGTCTCATGCGGCGCGGCGGCCCGCCAGCACGGCGCGGAGTTCGGCTGGCGCCCCGCGCCCTTGTGCGGGGCGCGGCGTGACCGAACCCGGCAGCGGAGCCCGAACCTGGCGTGCCAGCCGACTGCGCCGGGAGGCGCGCACCACGGTCGTGACGGTCCCCAAGAGGGCCGCGGCGCCGCCGCCGAGGATGACCAGCGGGATCAACACCACCACGCTGAGGCCCCAGATCACGGGCCGCAGGAGCTGCTGAAGGGAAGTGAGGCGTAGAAGACGGGGCATCAAGAAGGAAGGACGGTCGGGGGCACGTGCTGATAACACACGACTTCGGCAAAGGTTGGTCGTACATCCCACGCGGGAAGCTCAGCCAGCTCCCGACGAGACGACTCGTCCCGTGGCAAGGACTTCCCCACCGTCATCGGCTGGGATTCCGCGCGGCGGTGAAGCCCAGCGGTGGCGCAGATAGTGACGTGAGCCCGTGGGATGTGATGAAGCGCCGTGGCCTTCCGCGGAGCGGGCGAGTCTCCAGACGTTCTTCATGTCGACTCTTCGGGAGGGTTCCTCATGCTCGCAGCCGCGGTGTTCAAGCCGGTCTCGGTCGGGTTGGGCGAGGACCGGTTCGCGTCGACCCGGCGGGCGTTGGGCCACGATCCGAAGCGGCACCGCTGAGGCGAGCTGCGAACCGCTTGCCGGATGGTCATGAGCGGCTCCGCCGGCGTTGAGGTGCGGGGTGCCGGACGGAGCCGCTCATGGTTACCGCCGCCGCTGAGAGGCGGGCGGCCGCGCTCGCGGCGTTGCGGGGGTTGCCGCGGAGCGATCGGTGCATCCAGAGGGCTAGCCGAGCGACGTGTGCACACGCGGCCAGCCGCTCGGGATGTCAGCTTACGGGCTTGCCGGTGGGGTGCGACGGCGCCGTGGGCGGGGTCGTCGCCGTCGGCGGGGCCGGGCGGTCGTTGTGCATGGTGCGCGCGTCCGTGCGGGCGTTCGTCACGATGCTCGTCACGAAGCTGCGGACGGACGCGGGCATGCGGTCGGAGAAGCGGCTGAGGATGTCCGCCAGCGTGCCGTGCTCGGTGGTGACCGCGTCGTAGGCCTTGGCCAGCCCGGGCTTGGCCGCGTCCGGGGTCGACGCCGCGCCGAGCAGCTCCTTGAGCTTGTCGGCCGCTGTGGTCTGCCCGGAGACGTCGGGCTTCACCGCAGCGGCGAGCGTCTGCTTGTTGGACGGGGTCACGGCGTCGCTGACCAGCGCCTTGGCGTCGGCGGTGATCTCACTGGAGCGATCGGTGGAGAGCGCCTGCACGGCGTGAGCCAGTCCGGACTGCGCCTGCGCGGGAGCGGTGAGCGCGACGGCAGCAAGCACGGCAAGCGCCTTGTCGCGACCCTTGGTGTCCGCCAGTGCGGCCTGGGCGACCTGGTTCTGCACCGTGCCGTGGGTGCGGGGCAGCAGCGTGGCGAGCTTGACGATGTTCGTGTCCTGCTGTCCGGCGACGTCGGCCTGCGCGTCGGCCGCGAGGGCACGGTCGGCAGCGGTGCGTGCGGCGTGGCGGGCCTGGGCGGCGGCCGAGCGCGCCAGGCCCATCTCCTTGCGGCTGGCCGTGAACGCCGCGGTGCCGCGGGTCACGTCGCCGCCCTTGAACAGGGTCAGCGCATGGGTGAGCGCGCTGTCGGCCTTGGCGGTGTGGCTCGTCGCGGCGTCGACGCCGGTCTGCACGTCGGCGGCCGACGCTGCGGCGGGGACCGCGAGCGCCGCGGCTGCCGCGACGCACATGAGAGATGACTTGCGCATCTTCACTCCTTGGGGTGGGACTGCGGGTGGACCCTTCTCACCCGGTGCAACACCACAGTGGCGGCAAGGTTGGAACGACTCTGGCTGCCGTCCGGCAGTTCCGCTGGTGGACGGACGAGGGCTCCGGAATGGGTCCTGACCTTTTGGCGGCCAGTGGTGTTGATGCGGTGGGGCAGCCGAGCTGGAGCGGGGTCCGCCCGGCGCCCGATGACGCGCGAGATCTCAGTCGATCGGGGGCATTGGATGGATCAGACGTTCCGTGAAGAAGCACTGCGGTGGCTGGCGGCGGGGTTGCTGGCAGCGGTCGGCGCCTACCTGGCGAGCGTGAGCGCGCTCGTGCACGCCCATCTCAGGCATCGCGCACCCGGCTGGGTCTCGCCGCTGGCCCTAGCCACTTGTGCGGGCGTGTTGCTCGCCGGCTGGCGAGCTGAACCGATCGGGGCGGTGCTCGTAGCCGGCCTGATCTTCGCGGCAGGATGCGCGCTGGGGCGTTCCATGCTCCCGGGGTTCTCGCCGACCGGCGTCGTGCTGCTTTCGGCGTGCGCGACGATGGCGCTGTTCGCTGCCCCGTGGACGGTGCTCTACGTCGCGGGTATTCCCGTGAGCCACCTCACCCGTGCCCTGATGCTGGCCGGGGTGCCGCTGATCCTGCTGCTGCTTCCCGTCGCGGCCGTGCAGCTCTTCGAGGCATGGGAGCCGCTGTGCCGACGCACATGGACTCGCCCGACGAGCGTCCCGACCGCGAGGCCAGGAGCGCGCCGACCGCCGGTCTGTCTGCACGTCCCCGTCCACGCCGAGCCCCCCGAGGTCGTGATCGGCACCCTGAACGCGCTCGCCGCGCTCCGCTACGAGCACCTCGACGTCCTGGTCATCGACAACAACACCGACGACGAACAGCTCTGGCGCCCCGTGGAAGCGCACTGCCGGCGCCTGGGGCCGCGGTTTCGCTTCGTACACGTCGACGGCCTCTCCGGCGCAAAGGCCGGCGCACTGAACCTCGCGCTGACGCTCACGCCTGCCGCAGCGGAGATCATCGGCGTCATCGACGCCGACTACCACGTAAGAGCAGACTTCCTGGAAGCCCTCGTGCCGTGCTTCGAAGACCCCTCCTTGGGGTTCGTGCAGACGCCACACGACTACCGCCAGTGGCAACACAGCCGGTACCTGCGGATGTGCAACTTCGAGTACGCCTACTTCTTCCGGACCATCCTGCCCAGCCGCAACGAGCGCACCGCCGCGATCACCGTCGGCACCATGTGCCTGATCCGCCGCGACGCACTCGAGCGCGCCGGCGGCTGGGCGGAATGGTGCGTCACCGAGGACTCCGAACTGGCCGTCCGCATCCACGCAGCCGGATACCGCTCGCTCTACCTCGCCACCAGCTTCGGCCAAGGCCTGATCCCCGAGACCTTCGCCGGCTACAAACGCCAGCGCTTTCGCTGGACCTACGGGCCCGTCCAGGAACTCCGCCGCCACTGGCGGCTCTTCCTGCCCCGCCCCTTGGCCACGCCCTCGCAGCTCACCCCGGCTCAGAAGATCCACCATCTCAACCACGGCCTTGACCGCGTGGCGATGGGCCTGCGCGTGCTGCTGCTCCCACTCGGCGTGGCGATCGCCGCGTCCATGACGCTGCACCACGAGCGCATCCCGGTGCCGTTCGAGCTCTGGGCGACCGTCACCGCCGGAACGGCCACGAGCCTGCTGCTGCGCTGGCTGACGTTCCGTGTGCTCGTTGGCTGCTCGCTCATCGACACGATCGGCGCGTTCCTCGCCAGCAAGGCCCTCGAGTACACCGTCACCACCGCGAGCATCTGGGGCCTTTTGACCCATTCGATCCCCTGGCGGCGCACCGACAAGTTCCCCACCCTCCCCAAAGGCCTGCGCGCCCTGAGCGCCTGCATCCCCGAACTGCTGCTCGCCCTCCTCGCCCTGGCGATCCCCGCCCTCATCGCGATCGCCGGCGCCCCCAGCGGCCTGCTCCTGATGCTCCTCATCGGCGCCGGCCTGCAGAGCGCCGTCTACCTCACCGCCCCGCTGCTGGCCCTGCTCGCCGACCACGACCGCCGCGCCGACCATCCCAACGGTCCCCGCAGTACCGGCCCGCTCGCCACCCTACGCCCCGACCTTGCCCACGACACATGACGACGCGACACGTCGAGTCGCGAGGTTCGCATCTTGGCCGTGTTGATGCTGATTCGCACAAACACCGCTACCGTGAACGGATCGATCGATCACGTACGTCCGCCCAGGAGAACGCCCTGCAGTCAGTTCTGGCAGCCAAACTGGAGCTCTCCGCGCTCGCCGACGGCGACACGGCGGCCTTCGACCGGCTCCGCGCTGCGCTGGACGCGGCGTCTGATCACCTCTATCGCGCGACCGAGCGGCCACGCGACGCGCAGCCCGACCAGCCAACGGAGCGGTTGACCAACGCGACGTCACGCGGGCGCTCGCGCTCGACTGACCGCTGAAGCCGAGCCGGGTTCGCCCGGACGGACAAGCCTGGATCTTGCGTAGGGCGATCGGGTCGCGCGGCGCACCCGCCGGCGCGTCCCCGCAGTTCGGTGGTCCGCCCGTCACAGCCCGGCCGCTGGTGCGTCATTCGCGCGTTTGCGTCAGATGTGGTCTTGCCGACGGCGCCGGCCGGGAGCACCATCGGGGAGGGGTTATCCAGCACACGTCCAGGGGGATCAGAGTCATGCCACGACCGCACCACGGTGGCGTCCGCGGGTCGCAGAGCGTTCCGTCGTCAACGTCGTTCGAAGGGCTTTTCGGGCGGATGTTCCGCAGCCTGCCCGCCGCGCATCATCACGATGAGGACCTCACGGCGCTCGGGGCCGCGATGACCGCCGAGGCCGAGGACCACCCCACGCCCGAGGGGACGGCCGACGACGAGGAGAACCCCGGCATCGCGGCCGGGTACACCTACCTCGGCCAGCTCATCGACCACGACCTGACTTTCGACCCGGTCTCCTCGCTGCAGCGCACCAACGACCCCGACGCGCTCGTGGATTTCCGCACACCGCGCTTTGACCTTGACTGCGTCTACGGTCGTGGCCCGAGCGATCAGCCCTACCTCTACCAGCCGGACGGTCGCTCGATGCTGCTCGGCGAGCCGCTGAGCGGCAACCCAGGAGACCCGCACGCGGTCGACCTGCCGCGAAACTCAGGTGGCCGCGCCCTCATCGGCGACCCCCGCAACGACGAGAACCGCATCGTCGCGCAACTTCAGGTCGCGCTGCTGCGCTTCCACAACCTCATGACCACCAGGATCACGGGCCCGTTCGAGCACGTGGCCGAGCAGGTCCGCTGGCACTACCAATGGATCGTCCTGCACGATTTCCTACCCACGATCGTGGGGCAGGCCGCCGTCGACGCGCTCTTCCCTCACGGCCCCCACCAGCCGCCGAAGCTGTCGTGGTACACGCCGCGGAACAACGCGTTCATGCCGATCGAGTTCTCCGCCGCCGCCTACCGCTTCGGCCACTCGATGATCCGGCCGATCTACCGCCTCAACGAGACCATCGAGCGCCGCCCGATCTTCTCCCCCACGCCCGACCAGCCCGCCGCCGACCTCGGCGGCTTCCGTCCCATCCCGGACGACTGGGCGATCGACTGGCGCTTCTTCTTCCCCATGGAAAGCACAACGCAGATCGGCCGCCCGCAGCTGTCCTACAAGATCGACACCTCGCTCGTGAACCCCCTCGGCGCGCTCCCGCCGTCGATCGCGGCAAACCCCTCATCCCTCGCGGCCCGCAACCTGCTCCGCGGCAAGTCGATGCGTCTGCCCTCGGGACAGAGCGTCGCCCGGGCCATCCGGGTGCCCGTCATCCCGGACGCGGACCTGCGCATCGGCAAAGCCAACGAGGCCGACCAGCCCGGGACCCCGCTGCTGGACATCTCACCCCACTTCGCAAACAACGCGCCGCTGTGGTTCTACATCCTGCGCGAAGCCCAGCAGGCCTTCGTCGACGACACCGCCCCCATCCGCCTGGGCCCGGTCGGCGCAACGCTCGTCGCCGAGACCTTCGTCGGCCTGCTCTGGCACGACAGCCACTCCTACCTGCGCCAACACCCCACCTTCACCCCACGCCACGACCTCCAGAACAACGGCAGCTTCGGCATCAAGGAACTGATCGCCGCCGCCGTCGGCAGCTGACCCCCACACCCCCGCCCACCGGCCAGGTCGCGCCCCACCGCGACCTGGCCACGCCGGCTCGTCTCCCGTGGCCGTGAGATCGATCGCACGCGCGGGACGCCGCCAACGTCACGCGTGTGAGCTGCGCGTTGTTGCACCTGCCGCACAGCGCCCCGGTAGCCCGCCAGACGCTTGATCGATAGGCCGGAAAGTGGCATCCTGGCGCCGACGACGCGAGGAGGTTGCGCATGGCCGACGCCGGAGCCCAGGTCGCACCCCGCTCCACCCAGGGCGGCGCCGCCGCGTGGCGAGCCACACCGCTCGTCCTGCTCGCCCTCGCCGCGGCCGGCTGGTGGTGGTCGGTCAAGGTCGCGGCCGACATGTCCGGCGGCGGGATGGACGCGATGGCCGACCCCATGTCGCTCGGCGCCTTCGTCGTCGCCTGGCTCGCGATGATGGCGGCGATGATGCTGCCGGCCGTGCTGCCGGTGGTGAAGCTGTACGCGCTGGCCGCGGCCCGCGGGACCGTCGCGCCGGTGCCGCTGTTCGTCGCGGGGTACCTCGCGCTCTGGACGGTGCTGGCCGGACCGGCCTACCTCGCCTGGCGGGCGCTGGAGATGCCGCTCGCCGACGGCGAGGCATGGGCCGGCCGCGTCGCCGGCATGACCCTGCTGGCCGCCGCGGCGTGGCAGGTCAGTCCCGTGAAGTCGGCCTGTCTGCGCCACTGCCGCTCGCCGATGGGCGTCTTCCTGCGCTTCGGCGGGGACGCGCGCCGCCCCGGCGGCGCGGTGCGGATGGGCGTCGTCCACGGCGCCTATTGCGTCGGCTGCTGCTGGGCGCTTTTCGCGGTCCTCGTCGCCGCCGCGAGCATGAGCGTCCTCTGGCTCGTCGCCTTCACCGCGCTGATCTTCGCCGAGAAGAACCTGCCGGCCGGCGAGCGGATCGCGCGCGCCGCCGCTCCCGCGCTCGCGGCGCTCGGCGCCGCGCTGCTCGTCGCCCCGTCCCTGATCCCGCACATCACCTAGGAGAAGACATGTCGACCACCGAGACCCGGACCGCCTGGCGCATCGCCGGCAAGGGCTACGAGTTCTGCAACTGCCAGCCCGGCTGCACGTGCAACTTCAACGGCTTTCCGACCTCGCCCGACGGCAGCTGCAAGGCGGCGGTCGTCAACCAGATCACGAGCGGCCACTGCGGCGACGTCGACCTCGCCGGGGTGACGACGCTCGCGATCCTCGACTGGCCCAAGGCGATCCACGACGGGGGCGGCAAGGCGGTCATGGTCGCCCCGCCGGCGGTCACCGACGAGCAGCTCGGCGCCCTGGCCCAGATCTACACCGGACAGCTCGGCGGCATGCCCTGGGAGATCCTCGGCACGACCTTCGAGGTCGCCGGCGTGGTCCGCGCCGACATCGACGTCGACGAGGACGGCATGCACAGCGGGTTCCGGGTCGAGGGCGTGGGTGAGGCCCGGGGCACGACGCTGAAGAACCCCGTCACCGGCGAGGACCACCTCGTTTCGATCGTCCTGAACCAGGGCTTCATCTGGAAGCAGGGCGACTGCGGCCAGGGCACCTTCGAGGTCGAGGCCGAGGGCATCCACATGTCCTTCAAGGACAGCAACTGGATCCTCTACGACTTCGACTGGACCAACCAGAACTGACACCCCGCAGGCCGGCCGACAGCAGACTGCGAGCACCGTCGCGCCCAGCGGTGGTGCTCGAGCTCGGGGAGTGGCCGCGATAGGGTCGACCGTGCCGGACTCGTGGGATTTTGATCAGTCTCTCGTCGGACGGCTTCTGTTTCCCAAGATGGTCCAGGAGCCTCGCGCCCGATGAGACCCGGAGAGTTCCGGACAGACCTTGAGAAGTTCGATGCCCGAACCCATGTGTTGCGGTGCTTCGGCGAACTCGACATAACCTCGATGTTGATGTGCCGTCAGGCCGTCATGCAGGTCACCGCGCCGTGCCTCGTGCTCGATCTGCGGGAGCTGAGCTTCCTCGACTCGTCGGGCATCGCGGTCCTCCTGATCGCGCAGCGACGCCACCGCGGAGGTCGGCTGGCGACCTGCGTCAGCCCCGGCGGCCGCGTGGCACGGATCCTCGCCCTCGCCGGCCTCGAGCCGGCCCTTGGCGTCAGCCCTTCCATCGCCGGAGCGCTGGCCGCCCTCTCGCCCGCCGACGGCACCCCGCATCCAGCCGATCTCGACCTCCCGCCAGCATGACCACGCCCACCTGCCACGGGAGTTCACGGCCAGCTCAGCACCTCGACGGTCTCTTCGTCCCGGCTCCGGGCAGTGAGGTCTCGGATGCCAGCGCGACCGCTTGCGACGAGTGTTGTCGTCCTACGTGAGGCCCATGCCGCGCACGCCCGCCCGCAACACTGCCGCCACACCGACGCTCCGCGTCACCACAGAACAGACCCCAACAGCACGGGTGATCGGCGTTCACGGCGAACTCGTCGTCGCCACCGTCGCGCAGCTGCAGCCAGAGCTTGACCGCATCACCCGCCAAGAGCGCCGCCAGATCATCATCGACCTGCGCACCCTCACCCGCATCGACTCAAGCGGAGCACGCGCGATCGAGCAGCTGTATCACCGCTGTGGGCTGCTGAAGCAGACCCTCAGCATCAGGCCCGGGCCCGCCCGGGTGCAACAGGTCTTTGAGTTCTGCCGGCTCGCCGCGGTGCTCCCTTTCGCCGAGGAACCCTGATCCGGCACACGTGGTTCTAGACGGCGGGCGCGCTGCTGCACGACATCGGCAAGCTCGACGCGTACACGAGCGACCCGCTCGACATCGCGATGACCGACGCGGGCCGCCTCATCGGCGAGATCCCGCTCGGGTACTACCGCGTCCGCCGCGAGCTCGACGCCATGCCCGGCTTCCCCGCGGAGACCGCGCAGGCGCTGCTCCACATCATCCTCAGCCACCACGGCCGGCTCGAGCACGGCTCCCCCGTGCTGCCGGCGACGCGCGAGGCGACGCTCGTCCACTTCCTCGACAACCTCGGCGGCCGCCTCGGCGCCTACGACCGGCTCGAGAAGACCCTCCCGCCCGGCACCGACTGGTCGGCCTTCGACCGCGTCGTCGGCGGCGGGGCGTTCTTCGGCGCGGGGACGGGGACGCCGCCCGCGGTCGCCGGCCCCGCCCCGCTCCTCGACGGACCGCCCCCGTTCGCCGCCCCGCGCGGGACGCCCGCCGAGCGCCCGGCGGTCGCGGCGAGCGCGGCGTTCCACGCGGCCTGACGGCGTCTTGGTGGCGGGACGCCCGAGGGGCCATCGCCTCTGACGCTGACGCGAGCGGGCCGTACGGGTGCGGGCGTTCGAACGGCGGGCAAAGACGGCGGCCGGGGCGCGGCGGTGCGGGGCGCGAGGTGTGTCCTCTCAGGCCGACTGAGCCCGCCTGGGAGGACACACCTGCCCGCGACCTCCCCGCGACCTACCCCGGCGTGCGGCCGAGTGGGACATATCCCCCCACAAGACCGCACGCCGACCACGGAAGCGCCGGCGGCGCGCCCCGCACCACCCCCACGCCCCTGGGAGGACACACCTGCCCGCGACCTCCCCGCGACCCGCCCCGGCGTGCGGCCGAGTGGGACATATCCCCCCACAAGACCGCACGCCGATCACAGACGCGCCGGCGGCGCCGCCCGCGCCCCGCACCCCCCCACGCCCGTCCGCCGTAACCAGCCGCCGTAGACGCCCCGGACCCCGTAGACGCCCCGGACCCCGTAGACGCCCCGGACCCCGTAGACGCCCCGGACCCCGTAGACGCCCCGGACCCCGCCGGCGCTGCGGCCCCGACGACGTCCTGCCCGGAACCTCAGACCCCCCGGTTCGCCCGTTCGCTGTCGAGGACTGCGCGCATGTCGCGCGCGGCCTCGGCGATGCGGGCGATGAAGTCCTCGCGCTGGGCGGCGTCCATGTCGGGGCGCTTGACGAGCATGTCGGCGAAGCCGCCGATGATCGTCAGGGGTGTGCGGACGTCGTGGACGATGCGGACGAGGCGCTCGCCCGGATCCTGCGGCCAGGCGTCGGCGTCAGCGGGCGTCGATGTCATCGACGGTCCCGAGCGCGATCTCGCCGCGCTCGAGGGCGAGCGCGATCGCGTGGACGCGGTTGCGCGCCTGCAGCTTGCGGATGACGTTGCGGACGTGGGTGCGGACGGTCTCGACGGAGACGGAGATCTGCTCGCCGATCTTCTCGGCCGTGAGGCCCTCGGCCATGAGGTGCATGATCTCCCGCTCGCGCGGGGAGAGCTGCGGCACGCTCGAGGTCGCGCGCGGGGAGAGGAGGATGCGGTCCAGGCGCGGGTCGACGTAGGAGCCGCCGGCGGCGACGCGCTCGATCGCGCCGACGAGCTCGTCCATCGAGCCGGCCTTCAGCGCGTAGCCGCGGGCGCCCGAGTCCAGGCCGTCGTAGAGCAGCTCGGCGTCCGCGTCGCCGGTGTAGAGCATCACGCCGAGGTCGGGACGCAGCGCGAGGAGGTCCCGGCAGAGCTCGATCCCGCTGCCGTCCGGGAGGCGGATGTCGACGATCGCGACGTCCGGATCCGCGACGGTGACGAGGTCGATCCCCGCCGCGACGTTCCCGGCCGCGCCGACGATCTGGAGGCCGTGGGCCCCGAGCAGCGCGGCGAGCCCTTCGCGCAGGGCCTCATGGTCGTCCACGATCACGATCTTCGTCATCTGGACCGCAACGGTACCGGGCGAGGGTGCGGACCGACGGATTGCCGCAAAGAGCGGGCAAACACTGGCGCACGGCCATCCGGCCGCGGGCAGCGCCGCCCGCGGGGGGCGCCGCCCGACTATCGTGCGCCTCGAATGGCGAAGGACACCGAGAAGCTCATCCGTCAGCTCTCGCTCATCTCGTACCTGATGGCTGAGCGCCGGCCCGTGACCGCGCTGGAGATCCGCCGGGACGTCGAGGGCTACAGCGGCATGAACGAGGACGCCTTCGCGCGGCGCTTCTACGCGGACCGCGCCGAGCTCGACTCGCTCGGCATCCAGCTCACCGTCGAGCGCCCGATCGACGGCATCGCCGAGCAGGAGAACTACTCGCTGCGGCCGGAGAACTTCCACCTCCCCCCGATCGCCTTCACGGACGGGGAGCTCGCGTCGCTGCAGACGTCGCTGTCGCTCCTCGACGGCGAGTTCGCCTACGCCGAGCCGCTGCGCCTCGCCCTGCAGCAGATCACCTGGGGCCGCCCGTCCCCGCTGACTGCGCCCGCCCAGCAGTCGATCGCCCTCGGCATCACCGGCAGCGCCGGCGGCCACGAGCTCTCCCAGCGCCTCGCGAAGGTCGAGACGGCGATCTTCCGCAACAAGACGATCACCTTCGACTACTACACGATGGAGCGGGACGCCGAGGGCGCCCGCAAGGTCGACCCGTACCACCTGCTCTACCAGGGCGGGCAGTTCTACCTCCTCGGCCACTCGCACGAGCGCGGGGCGCTGCGCGTCTTCCGCCTCTCCCGGATGCGCGGCAAGGTCGCCTACGCCACGAAGGCCGAGCACGACTTCAAGCGGCCGGCCCAGTCGGTCTTCGACCCGCGCGACTACGCGAGCCGCGCCGACTGGCAATTCGGTGACACCGTCGCGACCGGCCGCGTGTGGATCTCCGACCGCATCGCCTGGCAGGTCGAGCGCCACTACGGGCGCTACGGCACCTTCACCCCGGGGACCGACCCCGCCCGCCCGGGCGTCGTCTTCGCCACCGACTACGCGAACACCCGCCAGCTCGCCGCCTGGGTCCTGCGCCTCGGCGAGCACGCCCGCGTCCTCGAGCCCGAGTCCCTCCGCGAGGAGGTCGCCGCCCGGATCCAGACGCTGCGCGCCCGCCACACCGGGCCGCTCGACCTCGCCCCCGCCCTGCCGCCGCGCCCGGTCGAGGAGGCCGCTCCGACCCGCAGCGCCGGCGAGGGCCGCCGCGAGGCCGCGATCCGCCCCGAGCGCTTCGCCCGGCTCGTGACGCTCGCGTCGATCCTCATCGAGGCCGGCCGCGCCGGCAAGCGCCTCGAGCTCGCCGACGTCCTGCAGCGCCTGCAGATCACCGAGGCGGAGCTGCGCGAGGACGTCGCCGTCCTCAACGTCGTGAACTTCGGCGGCGGCTCCTACGTCCTCTACGCCGAGGTGCACGACGACGGGACGATCGAGGTCGACCCGGAGCCGTACTCGGACAACTTCGCGCGGCCTGCGCGCCTGCTCCCCGTCGAGGCGAAGGCGCTCGTCGCCGCGATCGACCTCATCGGCGACCACCTGCCGGAGGGGACGCTCGAGAGCGCCCGCGAGAAGATCGTCGCCGCGCTCGGCGCCGACCCCATGGAACAGGGGCTGCACGTCGCGAAGTCCGGCGGCGACGACGCCGCCATCGCGCGCGCCGCGTCACAGGGCATCCGCGACAACGTCCTCGTGAACATCGAGTACTACAAGGCGAACGAGGACCAGTTCTCCGAGCGGCTCATCGAGCCGTACGCGCTCATCAACGGGCAGGAGGGCTGGTACGTCGCCGCGTACGACCCGGCGAAGGACGACGTGCGCCACTTCCGCCTGGACCGCATCAAGACCGCGACCGTCACCGACACGCACTTCGAGCCGCGCGCCTCGGTCGACCCCGCCCGCGACGTCGAGGGCTGGCCGCGCACGGGCGAGGTGCCCGCGTCGCGCACCGCGCGCGTCTGGGTCAGCCCCGAGCGCGCCCGCTGGGCCCGCGAGGAGCGCCACGTCGCCGAGGAGCTCGAGGACGGCTCGGTCGTCGTCGAGCTGCGGTTCGCCGGCACCGACTGGCTCGTGCGCGAGGTCCTCATGGAGGCCGGCGACGCCGCGATCGTCGAGCCGGCGGACGCGCGCGAGGCGGTCCTCGCCGCCACCGCCCAGCTCGACTGAGCGACGACGCCCCCGCCGTTCGACGCGGCTGGACACCCCGCTCGGGAGAAGAAGTCCGTCCAGCGGCGCATCGATCTGCGTGCAGCCGGTTCGTAGGCATGAGCCACGCGTGATCCGGGTAGACCGGACCGCGTCGAATCGCCCCGGGGCAGGGGCACCATCTACGGAAGGAACAACCTCCATGCTGTCTCCTGGACGGACGCGTACCGCGCGTCCCACCCTTCGCCGTGCCATCGGGATCGCGGCAGGCGCCGCCGCCTGCGCCGCATCGCTCACCGCCGTCTCGAGCGCGCAGGCCGCCACCGCCACGTGGACCTGTGGTGCGGACGCCGTCACCGCCTCCGTCGCGGGGATGAGCCCGCTGAACCCGATCACCGCGCGGCGCACGCCGTGCTCGGACCAGGCGGTCGGGCTTCCCAACACGACGAACGCCATCGGCCTCGCGCCGACGATCAACGCGAAGAGCGCCTACGCGATCACCACCGCCAAACCGCCGGCCGGGCGCCCGATCCAGCAGACGATCGTCGGCGCCGCCGGCATCGAGGGTCTGACGCTGCAGACCGCGAACGGCACCGTCGCCATCGGTGTCGGCGCGGCCCAGTCCTCGGCGACGGCGTCGTGCGCGAACGGAAAGGCCGTCCTCAAGGGCACGAGCCAGGTCACCGGCCTGACGATCAACGGCCAGACCGTGACGCTCGACGGCCCGCTGACGGGCCTCACCGACGCGATCTCGAACTCGCCGCTCGGCGGCGTCGTCTCCGTGAAGCTCAACGAGCAGGTCGTCTCCGGCGAGACCCTCGTCCAGCGCGCGGCCCACATTCGCGTCCTCTCCGCGGCCGGCACGCCGCTGGCGGACGTCATCGTCGCCCAGTCGACGGTGAGCTCCTCGAGCGCCTGCGACCCGAACGCCGACGGCAACAAGGATCCGAACGCCGGCAACGGCAACACGACGGGCTCCGGCTCGAACGGCACCGCGTCCCTGCAGGGCGTCTGCCCGGCCGGCTCGACGCTCGACCCGTCGCGCGTGCTCTGCATCATCACCGCGTCGAAGACCGGCGGCCAGGGCGAGATCATCATCGGGCGCCCGTTCACCGGCCCGTCCGGCGGCACCGTCCTCTCGCTCGTCAAGGCGCGCCAGAAGTACCGGAGCATCTGCCTCAGCGGCCCCGGCCCGAAGTACGCGATCGTCGGCACCAACCACGCGGACCGCATCACCGGCCGCAACACGGGTGACCGCATCCTCGCCCTCGGCGGCAACGACCAGGTCGACGGCGGCCGCGGTGACGACTGCATCGACGGCGGCAGCGGCCGCGACAACCTCGCGGGCGGGATCGGCAACGACCACGTCTACGGCACCTCCGGCGGGGACGCGCTCAACGGCGGCCCGGGCAAGGACTACCTGAGCGGCGGCACCGGCAACGATTCGCTGAACGCCGCCTTCGGCCAGGACACCGTCAAGGGCGGCTCGGGGGTCGACTTCATCAACGTCGCGACCGCCGGCCCGCCGGCGACCGTCGACTGCGGCAGCGGCAAGGACAAGGTCCGCTACAACCGCAACGAAGGCCGCCGGGTCCGCAACTGCGAGACCCGCTACGTCCTGAACGACTGACCGCAGCACCCGCGCTTCCGGGCCGCGACTGGATGTCGCGGCCCGGTGTGCGCATACTTAGGCTCATGCAGTGGCGGTCCGACGCGGAGTCGGCCTGCCGGGGGCGCGGTCGGGACCCGCGCCGGACACATCACACGGAGGAGCACCAATGCTCGGCAGGGGATTTCGCAGGTACGGCACGGCGCTCGGCGCCGTCGCCCTGACAGGGGCGCTCGCGCCCGCGATCGCGCAGGCGGACACGACGACACCGACGTGGAACTGCCGCGCCAGCATCGCGTACGTGAAGAACTCGATCCTGCCCGGCCCGCTCGCCCGGATCGAGCCGCTCGCCGCGAACGGCATCACGACCGACCCGGCGCACCCCGATCAGCCCTACTGCGCCGACGACAGCCAGTCGGTCCCGCACATCTCCACGCCGGACGGCCCGATCAAGGTCGACGCGGACGCGGTGAAGGCGGTCACGCTCCTCGACCCCGATGTCGCCGCCGCGCGTGACCAGACCGCGACCGCAGCGGTCGCCGCCGCCGACGCCGTCGTGAACCTCTCCGGCGTGAAGATCGAGGTCGGCGCGATCCTCTCGACCGCCTCGGTGAAGTGCGTCGCCGGCGTACCGACGTTCAGCCGCACGAGCTCGGTCGCGACGATCAGCGTCAACGGACAGTCCGTCCCGGTCGACTCGACGCTCACGCAGATCTCGACGGTCGTCAACGGCAGCCCGCTGTCGGCGCTCATCAAGCTCACGGTCAACCAGGCCGAGATCGTCGGCGACGCGAACGGCGACACGCAGTCCGTCGCCCAGCAGGCGCTGAAGGTCGAGCTCCTGAGCCTCACCGGCACCCCGATGGCGACCGCCGTCCTCGGCGAGGCGAAGGTCACCCGCCAGGGCCGCACGTGCGACGGCACGACGACGCCGCCGGACACGAGCGGCAGCCCGAACAACCCGCCGACCACGACGACGACCACGGCCCCCGCCACCCCGGTCAGCCCGTCGATCATCTACGTCCCGGTGCCGAACGGGAACACGAACACCGGCTCCTCGGGCAGGCCGACGACGATCCAGCTCAACGGCGCCAACGGCGGCTGCGGCAAGCTCTCGATGTACTTCGTCCCGAACCGGAAGAAGTACTTCTCGAGCACGTACGGCAACCGCATCGTGACCCGCGGGCGGATCGTCAGCTGCGGCGGCAAGTCGATCGTCGGTGGCCGCATCGACGTCTTCCACGTCATCCGCGGCAAGAAGGTGCGCATCCGCAAGACGGGCATCCGCTCGCGGGCGCTCGGGCGGCTGACGCTCATCCTCCCGCTGAACCTCACCTCGCGGAAGATCATCTTCGAGTACCGGGGCAACCTCGCCTCGAACAAGGTGACCTCGCGGGTGACGCTCAACCTGACCGTCCGCTACAAGGGCAAGGTCATCACGGTCGAGCCGGGGCCGAAGCGCACCGCGAAGTTCTGAGGCGCGCGCGGGCGGGCGGCTCCACCGCGCCCGCCCGCCCGGCCTGCTGTGACCCGGCCCCGGGGTGAACCGGATTCACCCCGGGGCCGGTCGTCTTCTAGGATCGGCGGCATGAGCCGCCGCGACCAGATCCAGATGAGCGACGAGGAGGTCCTCGCGTTCCTCGACGAGGAGAAGGTCCTCGTCGCCGCGACGAACGGGAAGGACGGTTTCCCGCACCTGATGCCGCTCTGGTACATCGTCCGCGACGGGACCGTGTGGGCGTGGACGTTCGGCAAGTCGCAGAAGGTGAAGAACCTCGAGCGCGACCCGAAGGCGACGATCCAGGTCGAGGCCGGCGAGCAGTACCAGGAGCTCCGCGGGGTCATGCTCAAGTGCGAGGTCAAGGTCCACACGGACATCGAGACGATCCTCCCGATGGGCCTCGAGCTGCTCTCGCGCTACGGCGCGGGCCCGGTCGCCGGGTTCGACGACAGCGCCCGCGCGATGGTGCAGAAGCAGGCCGAGAAGCGCGTCGCCCTCGAGTTCGTCGAGACCGGCCGCGCGACCTGGGACCACCGCAAGCTCGGCTCCGGGGTCTATTAGGCGCTACCGCAGCGCCGCGTCGAGCGCGGCGGCCACCTCGGCGTCACCGCCGCCCAGGTAGAGCGTCCGCCCGACCGCGCGCTCGCCGTGGAGCACCCCGTCGAGCACGGCGGCCACGTCGTCGCGCGGGATCTCGCCGCGGAACGGGTCGAGGTCGAGCCGGACCCGGCCGGTCCCCGGCTCGTCGGTGAGGCGTCCGGACCGCACGATCGTCCACGCGAGCGGGCCCGCGACCACCGCGGCGTCGGCGGCCGCCTTCGCCTGCAGGTAGACGGCGAAGACCTCGTCGCCCTCCGGCGGCGCCGCCGATCGCGGCCGCGACCCCGTCGACGGTCGCTGCCTCGAGATCGCAGACGACGGCCTCGGCGCCGTCCTGGCGCAGGTCCTCCGTGTGGTCCGGGTTGCGAACGAGGCCGCGCACGCGGTCGCCGCGGGCGGCCAGCAGACGGGTGAGGCGGCGACCGATGGCGCCGTGCGCGCCGGCGATGACGAGGTCCATGCCTGCACGCTACCCCGGGTCCCCCCGGCCGACACCGCACGGGCCGAGCGGGCGGCATGGCGGCGTGCCCACTACCCTCTGGGGCTTCATGAACCCCCTAAAGGGCCTCATCCTGTCGGGCGGCAAGGGCACGCGCCTGCGTCCGATCACCCACACGAGCGCGAAGCAGCTCGTCCCCGTCGCGAACCGCCCCGTCCTCTTCTACGGCATCGAGGCGATGGCGAGCGCCGGAATCGAGGAGATCGGGATCATCATCGCGCCGGAGACCGGCGACGAGATCCGCGAGGTCGCGGGCGACGGCTCGCAGTTCGGCGTTTCCATCACCTACATCGTCCAGGACGAGCCGGCGGGCCTCGCGCACGCCGTCCTCACCGCGGAGCCGTTCCTCGGTGACTCGCCGTTCGTCATGTACCTCGGCGACAACCTCCTTCAGGGCGGCATCCACGATCTCGTCGCGGCCTTCACCGCGAGCGAGCCGGACGCCCTCATCCTCCTGACCCCGGTCGACGAGCCGCAGCACTTCGGCGTCGCGGAGCTCGGGGAGGACGGCCGCGTCGTCGCCCTCGCCGAAAAACCGCCGGAGCCGAAGACGAACCTCGCGCTCGTCGGGGTCTACATGTTCACCCCCGGCATCCACGACGCCGCGCGCGCCATCAAGCCGTCGCCGCGCGGCGAGCTCGAGATCACCGACGCGATCCAGTACCTCGTCGACAGCGGCAAGCGCGTCGAGCCGCACGTCGTGCAGGGCTGGTGGAAGGACACCGGCCGTCTGGCCGACATGCTCGAGGCGAACCGTCTCATCCTCGACACGATCAAGACCCGCGTGGACGGCGAGCTCGTCGAGTCCCAGGTCGACGGCCGCGTCGTCGTCGAGGCGGGCGCCGTCCTCACCCGCGCGACGGTCCGCGGCCCCGCGATCATCGGCGCCGGCGCCCGGCTCACCGACTGCTACGTCGGCCCGTACAGCGCGATCGGCGAGGAGTGCGTCATCGAGAACGCGGAGGTCGAGCACTCGATCCTCCTGCAGGGCTCATCGGTCACCGGCCTCGACGGGCGCATGGAGTCCTCGCTCCTCGGCCGCGACGTGAAGATCGGCCGGTCCGACCGCCAGCCGAAGGCCTACCGCTTCATGGTCGGCGACACCTCTGAGATCGAGATCCTCTAGCCGATGCGGCTGCTCGTCACCGGCGCGGCCGGAATGCTCGGACGGCGCGTCGTCGCGGACGCCCGCGCGCTCGGTCACGACGTCACCGGCATCGACCTGCCCGACCTCGACCTCACCGACGCGGAAGCGACGGCGACGCGCATCGCTGCGCTCGCCCCCGAGGCGATCATCAACTGCGCCGCCTACACGAACGTCGACGCGGCCGAGGAGCACGAGGACGTCGCGCTGCGCGTGAACGGCGACGCCGCGGGGAACCTCGCCCGCGCCGCCACCCCCATCGGCGCCCGGCTCGTCCACGTCTCGACCGACTACGTCTTCGACGGCGCGAAGGACACCCCGTGGCTCGAGAGCGACCCGCCCGGGCCGCTCGGCGCCTACGGCCGCACGAAGCTCGCCGGCGAGGAGCAGGTCGCCGAGGCCGGCGGCGAGTACGCGATCGTCCGCACCGCCTGGCTCTTCGGCGCCGGCGGCCCGAACTTCTGCGACACGATGCTCCGCCTGGCCTCCGAGCGGGACAGCGTCTCCGTCGTCACCGATCAGGTCGGCTCGCCGACGTGGGCGGGCCACCTGTCGCCGGCGCTCATCGAGCTCGCCGAGCGGCGCGGCGACACCGGGATCTTCCACGGCGTCGGCGCGGGGCAGTGCTCGTGGAACGAGCTGACGATCGAGCTGTTCGAGCGGGCGGGCGTCGCCTGCCGCGTGCTGCCGACGACGAGCGCGGAGTTCAGGCGCCCGGCGCCGCGGCCGGCGTGGAGCGTGCTCGGGACCGAGCGGGACCCGGGGGTCGTGCTGCCCCGATGGGAGGACGGCGTGCAGGGCCATCTGGACGAGAGGAAGAACGCATGAGGCTGTTGGTCTGTGGCGGCGCCGGGTTCATCGGCTCGAACTTCGCGCGCCTGCGGGTGCGCGACCACGGCGACGAGGTCGTGATCCTCGACAAGCTCACGTACGCGGGCCGCAAGGAGAACCTTGCCGACGTCGAGCACGAGTTCGTCCACGCGGACATCGCGGACGCCGCGAAGGTCCGCGAGGCGATGGCGGACGTCGACGCGGTCGTGAACTTCGCGGCCGAGACGCACGTCGACCGCTCGATCGCCGAGCCGGACGCGTTCGTCACCACCCACGCGGTCGGGACCTACGTCCTGCTCGAGGCGGCCCGGGAGCGCAGCCTCCGCTACCTGCAGGTCTCGACCGACGAGGTCTACGGCTCGATCGCGGAGGGGTCCTTCACCGAGGAGTCGCCGCTGCAGCCGTCCTCCCCGTACAGCGCGACGAAGGCCGGCGCCGACCTGCTCGTCGCGTCCTACGCGGAGACCTTCGGCCTCGAGACCGTCATCTGCCGCGGGTCCAACAACTACGGGCCCTACCAGTACCCCGAGAAGCTCATCCCGCTGATGGTGCTCAACGCGTTCCACGGCGACAAGCTGCCGGTCTACGGCGACGGCATGCAGGTCCGCAACTGGCTCTACGTCGAGGACTTCGGGCGCGGCATCGGCCACGTCCTCGAGCACGGCGTGCCCGGCGAGGTCTACAACGTCGGCGGCCCGGACGAGTGCCCGAACCTCGAGGTCGTCAGGCGGATCGTCGCCCTCACCGGCAACGACGAGTCGATCATCGAGTACGTCACCGACCGCCCCGGTCACGACCGCCGCTACTCGCTCGGCAGCGAGAAGGTCCGCGCCCTCGGGTGGGAGGCGCAGGTGCGCTTCGACGAGGGGCTCGAGGCGACCGTGCAGTGGTACAAGGACAACGCCGCCTGGTGGGAGCCGATCCGCTCGGGCGACTACCTCGAGTACTACCAGCGCCAGTACGGCACGGCGCTCGGCGGCTGCGGCGGTTGAGGGACGCCAACGCGGGCGCGGGCGCCGGGCGGCGTCCGCTCCTCATCGCCCTGCCGCCCTCGGAGGGCAAGGCGCCCGGCGGCCACGGGCCGCCGCTGGACCTCGCGTCGCTCTCCGGCGCGGACGTCCTGACGCGGCCGCGCACGAGGGTCCTGAGGTCGCTCGTCAAGGTCGCCGCCGGCGCCCGCGGACCGAAGACGACGGCGCGGGCGCGCGCGGTGCTCGGGCTGTCCGAGGGGCTCGCGGGCGAGCTCGCGACCGACGCGGCGCTCCTGGAGTCGCCGACCATGCCGGCCGCCGAGCGTTACACCGGCGTCCTCTACGACCACCTGTCGCTCGGGACGCTCGACGCCGCCGCCCGGGCCCGCGCGGCGGCGTCCGTCGTCATCGTCTCCGCGCTCTGGGGCGCAGTCCGGCCGGACGACCCGATCCCCGCCTACCGCCTCTCGGCCGGGGTCACGCTCCCGGGCGTCGGGAAGCTCGGCGCGTTCTGGAAGGCGCCGCTCGCGCGGGCGCTGCCGACGGACGCCCTCGTCGTGGACTGCCGCTCGGCGGCGTACGCGGGGATGTGGATTCCGCCCGCCGCGCCCGCGGGGTCGAGCGTCGTCGTCGCGGTGCGGGTCTTCGTGGTCGCCGCCGACGGCACGCGCTCGGTCGTGAGCCACAACGCGAAGGCGACCCGCGGCGACGTCGCGCGGGCGCTGCTGCAGCGGATGGGCGGCGGCGCCGCGGACGCCTCGACCCCCGTCGAGGTCGCGGCGGTCGTCACGGCCGCCGGCCTGCGCTGCGAGCTCGTCGAGCCGGCGCGCCCCGGGGCGCCATGGTGCCTCGACGTGCTGCTCGACCCGGCCTGAGCCCGACCCCACCTGAGCCCGACCCCACCCGGCGTGCAGTCTCGTGGGGGATATGCCCCCACGAGACCGCACGCTGCCGGGAGAGCTACCCGGCGAGCGCGGCGATCTTCCAGACCTGAACGGTCCGGCCGCCCCGGCGCTGGTCCTCCTTGACGAGCTGCAGCGTGTCGAGGTGGTTGTCGTTCTTGCCCGACTCGGTCTTCACCTTGGCTGTCGCCGTCGTCCCGGTGATCGTGATGCCGTTCTTCACGACGTCGAGCTTGAAGCTGTCGACGTCCTTCAGCGACTCCTTCACCTGGGCGGTGCAGGTCGACCGGCCCGTCGACTTGGAGGCGGCGGTGATGGCGTCCACGAGCTTCGTGGAGAGGAGCTCGCCGCAGATCTTCGAGGCGTCCCGCTTCTCGCCCGCCGTGCGCAGGTCGTCGATCGTCTGGGCGACGGCCTTCGGCTCGCCCCTGAAGTTCTTCGCGGAGTCCGCCGTCGTGCTCCCGCACCCGCCCGCGACGAGCGCGAGGATGGGCAGGACCATGACGACGCGACGGCTCCGGGACATGCGGCGAAGCGTAGCCGAGGGGCCTTTTGCGAGGATGGGCGCCGTGGCGGACATCTCAGCCAATCCCGTCGGGCCCGGTCCGCTCCCCCGCGGGCGCCACGCACCGCCCCTCGAGGTGCGGGTCGGCGTCCAGCGCACGCGCCTCTTCGCCGCCGCCGCGGACGTCTTCGCCACCCGCGGCTACGCCGACGCGACCGCCGAGGGCATCGCCCGCGAGGCCGGGATGTCGAAGGCGACGTTCTACGAGCACTTCTCCAACAAGGAGGAGTGCCTGCTCGCGCTGTTCGACGCCGCGTTCGCCGAGGTCATGCGCGCCACCCGGAAGGGCGCCGGCCCGCGCGTCGGCGGCGAGAGCTACGAGGACTGGATGCGCCGCGGTCTGCGCGCGTTCCTCGAGACGCTCGCGACGTACCCGGCCGAGACGCGCACGCTGCTCGTCGTGAGCATCGGTGCGGGCGACCGCGCCGCGCAGCGACGTGACGCCTGCCTGGACGCGTTCGCCGACTGGCTGCACCGCGACAACGCCGAGAGCGCCCCCGCCTTCGGCGCGCCGACGTTCGTCTCGCCCGACGATGCGTTCACGGTCATCGGCGGCATCGTCGAGGTCGTCACGCGGCAGCTCCGCACGCGGCAGCCCGCGGACATCCGCGACGTCGAGCCGACGCTCCTGCGCCTCATCTTCGGCATCCTCTCGCAGTCCCGCACCCCCGGCATCGCGTGACGCGCCCGCGGTGAGCGGCCGGCGCGGGCAGCTCGCAGCGCTCGAGGCCGAGGTCATCGCCTGCCGGGCCTGCCCCCGGCTCGTCGCGTGGCGCGAGGAGGTCGCGACCGTCAAGCGCGCCGCGTTCCGCGACCAGGAGTACTGGGGCCGCCCGGCGCCGGGGTTCGGCGACCCCGACGCGCGCGTCCTCGTCCTCGGCCTCGCCCCCGCCGCGCACGGGGCGAACCGCACCGGCCGCATCTTCACCGGGGACCGTTCGGGCGACTTCCTCTTCGGCTCGATGTTCCGCACGGGCCTCGCGAACCAGCCCGAGTCCGTCCACCGGGACGACGGCCTGCGCCTGCAGGGCGCGTGGGTGACGGCGGCGGTCCGCTGCGCCCCGCCCGCGAACAAGCCGACGCCCGCCGAGCGCGACACGTGCCTGCCGTTCGCCGTCCGCGAGCTCGCGCTCCTCACCGAGCTGCAGATCGTCGTGTGCCTCGGCGGCTTCGCCTGGGACGCCGCGCTGCGGCTGCGCAAGGCCGCCGGCGCACCCCCGCCGGCGGGCCGCCGGCCGCGCTTCGGCCACGACGTGCTCTTCGCGGACGGCGGCTGGCTGCCGATGCTCGGCTGCTTCCACCCCTCCCAGCAGAACACGTTCACCGGGCGCCTCACCGAGCCGATGATCGACGGCGTCTTCACCCACGCGCGGGAGCTCGCGGGGCTGTAGCGGACGTCAGGCGGCGGCGGGCTCCGCGAGCGGGACGCGGGGGCCGCGCGCGAGCGTGATGAGCATCGCCGCCGCGACGCACAGCCCGCCGGAGACGAAGAAGACGCCGTCGTAGGTCCCGGTCTGGTCGCGCACCGCGCCCGCCGCGTAGGCCGCTGCCGCCCCGCCGAGCTGGTGCGCGGCGAAGATCCACCCGAAGGCGACGGTCCCCCGCTCGCGGCCGAGGCGCCGGGTGATGATCGCGACGGTCGGCGGGACGGTCGCGATCCAGTCGAGCCCGTAGAAGACCGTGAAGAGCGTGAGGACCCCGCCCTGCATCGACAGCGCGGCGGGGAGGATGAGCAGCGAGATCCCGCGGCCGACGTAGTAGCCGATGAGGAGCTTCTCGGGGTCGTGGCGGTCGGTGAGCCAGCCCGACCCGGTCGTGCCCGCGATGTCGAGGACGCCCATCGCCGCCATGAGGCTCGCCGCCCGGCCCTCGGGGATGCCGTGGTCGTGCGCGGCCGGGATGAGGTGGACGGCGATGAGCCCGACCGTCGTCGCGCCGCAGACGAAGAACGACCCGGCGAGCGCGAGGAAGACGCGGTCGCGCGCGACGTCGCGCAGGACCGCGAAGGCGGACGGGCGCCCGGTGGGCGGAAACGGGTCCTCCGGCGGCGGCTCGGCGGCCTCGGCGCCATACGCGGCCTCACCCGCCGCGGGCCGGTCGCGCAGCGCGGCGAGCGTCGCGACGAGCGCGACGGCGGCGGCGCCCCCGACGACGAGCATCGTCCAGCGCCACCCGTCGTGGACGAGGTGCGCCATGAGCGGGAGGAAGACGAGCTGCCCGGTCGAGTTCGCGGCGGTGAGCATCCCGAGGACGAGCCCGCGGCGGGCGACGAACCAGCGGCCCGCGATCGTCGCGGCGAGCACCGGGGCGACCGCGCCGGTCGCCGCCCCCGCCATGAGCCCCCACACGAGGTAGAGCTGCCACAGCTGCGTGACCTGCGTGATGAGCGCGGCGCTCAGCCCGATGAGGAGCAGCGCGGCGGAGACGACGCGGCGCAGGCCGACGCGCTCGATGAGCGCCGCGGCGAAGGGCGCGGCGAGGCCGAAGACGACGAGGTTGATCGACGCCGCCGCCGAGATGTCCGAGTGGCTCCAGCCGAACTCGTCCATGAGCGGCTCGAGAAGGATGCCGAAGGTCGCGCGGATCGCCGCGGAGGCGAGCAGGACGACGAAGCCGACGGCGGCGACGGTCCAGGCCGGGTGCAGGCGACGGGAGCGGGCGGGCATCGCCGGGAACTCTCGCGTGGCCGTCGCCGGACCGCCAGTGGCAGAAACGACAAGGTTCGCTATGTTCCTGCCATGCCGCCGGTGTCGCGCGACGTCGCGCTCGTCCTCCTCGAAGGCGCCGTCCTGTACGACGTCGGCATCGCGCTGCAGGTCTTCGGGCCGCGCGCGCCGCGCCCGGACCGGCCCGACCAGCCCTACGCCCTCACCCCGTGCGGCGTGCGCCGCGGGACGATCACGACGATGTCCGGGCTGCGCGTCGGGGTCGACGCCGGCCTCGAGGCCATCGCCGCGGCGGACCTCGTCATCGTTCCCGGGACCGACGTCACGCGGCCCGTGCCGCCGCGGCTGCTCGACGCGCTGCGTGCCGCCCACGCCGGCGGCGCGCGGATGCTGTCGATCTGCACCGGGGCCTTCATCCTCGCCGAGGCCGGCCTGCTCGACGGCCGCCACGCCACGACCCACTGGGGCTACTGCGCGGACCTCGCCGCCCGCTTCCCGCAGGTCCGCGTCGACCCCGACGTCCTCTACGTCGACGACGGGGACATCCTGACCTCGGCGGGCCTGTCGGCCGGGATGGACCTCTGCCTCCACGTCGTCCGGCAGGAGCTCGGCGCCGAGGTCGCGAACGGCGTCGCGCGGTGGAACGTCGTCCCGCCGCACCGCGCGGGCGGGCAGGCGCAGTTCATCCGGACGCCCGTCCCGGACGCGCCCGGCGGCGGGCTCGGGCCGACGCTCTCGTGGGCGCAGGCGCACCTCCGCGACCGGCTCGACGTCACGGCGCTCGCCCGCCACGCCCACATGAGCGAGCGGACCTTCGCCCGGCGGTTCCGCGCAGAGACCGGCCTGACGCCGAAGCAGTGGCTGCTCACGCAGCGCGTCCTCCACGCCCGGCGGCTGCTCGAGCGCACCGACCTCGACATCGAGGCGGTCGCGACCGAGGCCGGGTTCGGCAGCGCCGCGTCACTGCGCATCCACTTCCGGCGCGCGACGTCGACCCGCCCGACGGCCTACCGCGCGACCTTCCGCGACGCGGCACCCGCCGCCGCCTGACACAAGCCCGTAGGGTGGACGGTCGGACGTCCGAGCATCGGAGGGGAAGGCATGACGAGCACCAGTGCGCCGGAGCCACGGCCCGGCCCCCAGCGCGCGGCCGGTGCGCAGGAGATCGCCAACGCGTCGGTGCGGAGGTTCCTCGCGGACGACACGGCGGCCCAGGCGCTCGGCATCACGGTCAGCCACGTCGCGCCCGGCGAGGTGACCGCGCACATGACGGTCGCCCCCGCGATGGTCAACGGCCACGGGAGTGCGCACGGCGCCGCGCTCTTCGCGGTGGCCGACATCGCCTTCGCGATGGCCTGCAACTCGCACGGCCATCCCGCCATCGGCCGCTCGTGCGCGATCGAGTACCTCGCGCCCGCCTTCCCCGGGCAGGCGATCACCGCCACCGCGATCGAGCGCTCCGTCGTCGGGCGTGGCGGCATCTACGACGTCGCCGTCACGCGCGACGGGGCGGGCAGCTGCTGGCGGAGCTGCGCGCCCACAGCCGGCAGCTCCCCGCGCGACCGGCCTGACGACGCGCCGGCGGGCCGGCGAGCGCCCGGCGTCGCGCGCGGGCGCCGGGACGCCCCGGGACGCCCCGAGGCACGACACCCCGTGGCGACACCGCGCGAACGGCGCGTTCGGAGCGTGGCGTTCGTCACATCCGAGCCCCATCGGCTTGCTTCCCGGCCGTCGCGGGCGGAGGATTGTCCCGACGTTTTACTTCTTTCGGGTTATTCGTGGATCAGCGCCCCGGCACTCCATCCCTCCCCTTCCGCCGCCTCGCCGTACCCGCGGCGGTCGCAGCGGCGTGCGCCGTCTGCGCCCACGTGTCGACGCAGGGCGCCCGGCGCCGGGCCACGCGCGACGTGGCCGACGAGCGGCGGCGGATCGCCCGCGAGCTCCACGACGGCCTCGCCCAGGATCTCGCCTTCCTCGCGCAGCAGGCCGACGCCCTCGCCGCCCGCGCGGACGGCCCGCCCGCCGCGGCCGACATGGCCGTCGCGGCGCACCGCGCGCTGGCCGGTGCGCGCGCCGCGATCGGCACCCTGCGCGGGCCGGCGGACGAGCCGCTCGCCGAGGCGATCGCGCGCGCCGCGGGCGACGCCGCCACGCGCTGGGGCGCCGCGGTGCGCGCCGACGTCGACGCGGGCGTCGAGCTCGCCGGCCCGGCGCGCGAGGCCGTGCTCGGCATCGTGTCCGAGGCGGCGCACAACGCGGCCGTCCACGGCCGCCCCCGCGAGGTCCACGTCGAGCTCCGTGCGGCCCCGGCCCTTCGGCTCTGCGTGCGCGACGACGGCGTCGGGTTCGACCCCGGCGTCGATCGCCCGGGCCACCACGGGCTCACCGGGATGCGCGAGCGAGCCGCCGCAGTCGGCGGCGCGCTCGAGATCCGCTCGGGCGAAGGGCACGGGACGCAGGTCGTCGTGATGCTCGCGTGAGCGCGCCGATCCGCCTCCTCGTGGCCGGCGCCGACGCGCCGACCGGCATGGGCATCCGTCTCGCGCTCGCGGACGACGGCCTCGTCGTCACGGGCGAGCCCGCCGACGCGGACGACGCGATCGCCCTGGCCCTGGCCGACCCACCCGACGTGTGCCTCCTCGACGAGGCCCTCCCGGGCGGCTGTCTCGCCGCGATCGAGACGATCCACCGCCACGCGCCCGCGGTGAAGCTGCTCGTCCTCACCGGGTCCGAGCGGCCTGCCGCCCTCGTCGCCGCGATCCACGCCGGCGTGTCGGGATACCTCCGCACAGACCAGCCGGCGACGCGGATGCCCGCGACGATCCGCGGCGTGCTCGCCGGCGAGGCCGCCCTCTCGCGCCGCCTGACCTACGCGCTGCTCGAGGCGATGCGCCCGGCCGACCGCGTCCGCGCCCACCGGCCGGACGCGCACCCCGGCGGCCGGCCGCTGACCGCCCGCGAGCTCGAGGTGCTCGAGCTCCTCGCCGAGGGGTTCTCCACCGGCGCGATCGCGGCGCTGCTGGCGATCACCCCGGTGACGGTCCGCCGGCACGTGTCGAGCGCCGTCGAGCGGCTCGGCGTCGCCGACCGCGACGAGGCGATCGCCCTGCTCGACCCGCACGCCGGGCGTTCAGGGCGCTGAACGCGCTCCGGCCGCCTCGGGCCATCGCGGCCCGGCGACGCACGGCGCCGGGGCGGCGACGATGCCCTCACGCACCGCGAGGACGGCCGCCTGGACCCGGTTCTCCACCCCGAGCTTCTCGAGGACACTCGAGACGTGGTGCTTCACCGTGCTCGGGCTCACGTGCAGGTGCCGGCCGATCTCGGTGTTGTCCCTCCCGGCGACGAGCAGCTCGAGCACGGCGCACTCGCGCGCGGAGAGCCCGTGGGCGGGCGGCTCCGGCCCGTCCGGCCACCCCTGCCGCCGCACCCGGGCGACGAGGCTCGCTGCGACGGCCGGCGCCAGGAGCGCCTGCCCGGCGCGTGCGCAGCGGATGGCGCGCACGATCTCCGGCAGCGGCGCGTCCTTCAGCAGGTAGCCGGAGGCCCCGGCGAGCACCGCCTCGAGGATCTCGTCCTCGTCGTCGGAGACGGTGAGCATGAGCACCGCGGTGTCCGGGGCGAGGGCCCGGATCGCCCGCGTCGCGTCGATGCCGCTCATCCCCGGCAGGTGGATGTCCATGACGACGACGTCGGGCCTGCGCGCGGTGACGAGGCCGGCGGCGCGCTCCCCGTCCGGCGCGTCGCCGACCACGTGGATCGCCGGCTCGTCACCGAGCAGCCGGCACAGGCCGGCCCGGAAGAGGTCGTGGTCGTCGACGACCACCACCCGGGTCCGCCGTGTCGTGGCCGCTCGGTCGCCGGTCGCCGGGGTTGCCATGTCCCCCCACACCGTACGCCACCTCATCCCGTTTTTCCAAAAATCGGATCGTTCACGTCCGTGAACGCTTTGTGCCCGCCCGGACCATTGCCCGGCGTCCCCACCCCGCGTAGAGATACGTCGATATTCGGCCGATGCCCGGCCGGGACACCGGCGCGACCACGTGCCGCGCCACTCGACACGAGAGGGCAGATCGATGTTCGACCACCGACGGACCCGGCCCGCGCCGGATCGCACCCGGGGCAGGTGCGTGCGCAGGACGCTCAGCGTCCTCCCCGCCCTGCTCGTGAGCGGCCTCGTGTTCGCCGCCCCGGGGCACGCCGCGGGCTTCGGCAGCTTCGAGAGCGGCGACGGCAACCTCGCCCAGGACAGCACCTTCGACTGGAACAGCTTCGGCGCGCAGACGTACACGGGCACGGCGCCCTATCGCACCGCCGGCTCGGTCGCGAGCGGCTGGACGCTGAAGGCGTTCGAGGACGCCCAGGCGTCAGGGACCGACACGGGCTTCGCGGGCGGCGTGAAGCAGGACGACGACTGCGCCACGCTCAAGGGCGGCAAGGCGCCGAACAAGGACGACCTCAAGCGCATCTACCTCGCGACGAAGACCGTCAACGGCGACGTCATCCTCTCGCTCGCGTGGGTCCGGATCCCGCAGAACTCGACGTCGGCGTCGGCCCACGTCGGCTACGAGTTCAACCAGGGCGCGAGCGGCGGCTGCGGCGGCTCCTCGACGCTCGTCAAGCGCACCGGCGGCGACATGCTCGTCGTCTACGACTTCGAGGGCGGCTCCAACCCGCCCGCGATCAAGCTCTCGCGCTGGCTCAACGCGACGTTCACCGGCAGCCCGGGCGCGGTCTGCGAGGTGAGCGGCAACCCGCCCCCGATCGGCGGCGGCTGCTGGGGCGACACGAAGATCCTCACGACGCTCGGCTTCGCCCAGGCGAAGGTGAACTTCGGCGTCATCTCGAGCGTGGACGCCCTCAAGCCGGGCGGGACGGACCCGAGCGCGGTCGAGTTCGGTGAGGCCGGCATCAACCTCACCGACGCGGGCGTGTTCGGCAACGGCGTGTGCGCCGCGTTCGGCAGCGCCTACGGCGTGAGCCGCAGCTCGGGCAACTCCGCGCAGGCGGCGATGGAGGACCTCGTCGGGCCCGGTGCCTTCACGATCGCCAACTGCGGCAGCGTGACGATCACGAAGACCGGCAGCGACGGCGGGACCCAGGCCGGCGCCGTGTTCACGCTCTACAACGGCACGGGCACCGGCGGGACGGTCGTCGGCACGTGCACCGTGGCGGCGGACGGCTCCTGCGTCGTGGCGGGCGGCACGCTGACGACGTTCACGAACCTCCCGCCCGGGACGTACACCGTCCACGAGACGACCGTCCCGGCCGGCTACAACGCCGCCGCGGACCAGACGTTCTCGCTCGCCGCGGGTGAGTCCAAGACGCTCCAGTTCGTCGACCAGGCCGCACCGGCGACGGTGAACGTCACGAAGGTCGACGACGGCGGCAACCCGGTCGACGGCGCGGTGTTCACGATCTCCCAGGGCGGCGTGGCGAAGGGCTCGTGCACGACGGGCGCCCCGACGGCCGGCTCGGGCCAGTGCTCGATCACCGGCGTGACGGCGGGGACCTACTCGATCGACGAGACGACGGTCCCGGCCGGCTACGCGAAGGACGCGTCCTTCCCGCAGTCGATCACGCTCGCCAACGGCGAGACGAAGGAGGTCGGCGCGACCGACCCGCGGACCTACCACGTCGTCGCGTTCGTCTGTCGCAACACGGACGCGAAGCTCATCCCGAGCGCCGTGACGATCGACGGCAGCGTGCGGCCGGTGTCGATCGGCACCGCGGACGCCACCGCGTCGATGACCGAGGCCGCGCTCTGCGCCCTCACGAAGGGCGCCTCGGCGACGAGCCTGCAGTCCGGCTCGCACAGCGCGACGGTGGTCATCCCGTAGCCGGCGGCGGGGACCGGATCAGGCGGTGACGGCGGGGCCGGTCGGCAGACCGGCCCCGCCCGTGTCCCCGGTCACGGCACGCGCGTCTGCATGAAGGTCGTCGAGAGGAAGCTCTCGAGCCCCGGGACGTCCTTCGCGAGCGGGATGTCGGGATTGATCTGCGTGTCGGCCTGCGCCGTCGGCGAGCCGAACAGCTCGCGGTAGTCCTCGGCGATCATCTCGCCCGGGCGCCAGCCGTACGAGCTGTCGATGCGCGGGTCGCCGGAGAGGCCGCGCGCCTGCAGGTAGGCCCGCAGCGTGAGGTCCTGCTGGACGAGTGCGGCGTAGTCCATCGACCAGGCGTGGCCGTATTCGTGGAAGAGCTCGCCGTCGCCCCGCAGCCACCCGGCCCACGTGATGTCGGACGTCGCGTTGTAGTCGGTGTAGATGCCGTTCGACTGCGACGCGAAGCTCGTCGTGAAGCCGGCCTGCACGAGGTCGAAGCGGACGATGACGCGGGCCGCCTCGGTGCCGACGAGCGACCCGGTCATGAGGCGGTCGTGGATCGCCTTCGCGGGGACGACGTCGTCGTAGCTCCTGACGGTCAGGCCGCTCGGGCCGACGTAGGTGGAGATCGGCGCCGCCGGGTCGGTCGAGCGGACGATGCGGCGCGTGCCGAAGTCCGCCCGCGCGGTGCCGGCGAGCGTCACGTCGCGGGTGGGCTTGATGCCCGCCGTGGTGTCCGGGACCCAGTCGGCCTGCAGCGCGTTCCACGACACCGGGGCGAGGGCGACGCGGTAGGCGCCGTCGGCGAGGCCGGTGAAGCGGTAGAAGCCCGACGCGTCGGTCTTCGCGTTGCCGAGGTACGTGCCCGCCCCGGAGTACAGGTAGACCGTGAACGCCGCCAGGGCCGTGTCGGTCGTCTCGAAGACGCCGTCGCGGCCTGATTCCTGGAAGACGAAGCCGCCGATCGTGCCGGGGTCCATCGCGGGGGCCGCGACGACCTGGCCCGAGGCGATGGAGACCGTCGTGCTCGTCGTCGCGACGTTGCCGGCGGGGTCGGTCGCGCGTGCGGTGATCGTGTGGCTGCCGTCGCTCGCGGCGGAGGCGTCGATCGACGCCGTCCACGAGGAGGTGCCGGACGCGGTCTGGTAGGCGCCGCCGTCGAGCCGCACCGCGACGCTCGCGACGCTCGTCCCGTCGGCGGCCGTCCCGGCGACCGCGACCTGATGGCCGACGGTCGTGCCGCTGGACGGCGTCGTGATCGCGACGGCCGGCGCGGTCGTGTCGGCCGCCGCGGTCGTGTCGGCCGCCGCGTTCGCCACGGTGAAGGCGACCGACGCATTCGTCGCGTGGCCGGCGGCGTCGTACGCCCGGGCGGTGAGGGTGTGGGTGCCGTTCGCGTAGGCGGTCGTCGTGACGCCGGCCGACCAGGCGGTCGTGCCGCTCGCGACCGTCGCGGCGCCGCCGTCGACGCTCACCTCGACGCGGGTGACGCCGACGTTGTCGGCGGCCTTGCCGCGCGCGGCGAGCGTGCCGGTCACCGTCGCGCCGGCGGCGGGCGCCGCGATCGAGATCGTCGGCGCGATGCGGTCGGCCTTCCCGGCGTGGGCGGCGGGCGCGGTGACGGCGAAGGGGGTGGACGCGGCGAGCGCGAAAGCGAGCACGCGCAGCGACCTGCGAGTCAGCGGGGACATCGGGACGAGACCTCGGGGCAGGGGTTCGCGGAGCCCCGGTCCGGGCGGCGGCAGCGACCGGGGGAGGCGCTGGAAACGGGGATCTCCGGCGCCCGACTGCCCCTCTCATCGGTCGTTCGATGCCTGACCTTGCCGGGTGCCCAGCGGAGTGGACGGGTGTTCGAACACGGACGCGACACGTCGGCGGGGGTATTCGACCTGCGCCGCCCCTCTCCCTGCGCGACGATGTGCGGTGATGCCGACCTTGCCGCCCTTCTCCGAGCTCGCCTCCGCCCCCGCCCCCGGGCTCGACGAGCTCGCCCTCGCGCTCGCGGCCGAGCTGCGCCCGGGGACGGACGCCGACGGCGCGCTGGCCGAGCTCGACGCGCTCGGCGACGAGCTGGCCGTCCTGCTCGCGGGCTCCGGCGACGAGGAGGACCCCCAGACCGCCGCCGCCGCGACCGCGGCGCTCCTCGGCGGCGAGCACGGCTTCACGGGGGACACCGACGAGTACGACCACCCCGACAACTCGATGCTCGACCTCGTCCTCGAGCGCCGGCGGGGCCTGCCGATCCTGCTGTCGGTCGTCTACGCCGAGGTCGGCCGGCGCGCGGGGCTGCCGCTCGCCGGGGTCGGGCTCCCGGGCCACTATGTCGTCGGCCACTTCGGGGCGTCGCCACCGATCCTCCTCGACCCGTTCGGCGGTGGGGCGCAGGTGAGCTACGCGGGCGACCCGGAGGACGTCCGGCCGTGGACGCCGACCGAGACGGCGATGCGGATGCTCAACAACCTCGTCATGGCGTACACCGCGCGGGGGGATCTCCTCACCGCCCGCCGCGCCGCCGTCATGCGCCTGCACCTGCCGGCCGAGCCCCGCCTGCGCCCGATCCTCGAGCGCGAGCTGCGGGCGATCGAGGACCGCCTCGGCTGAACCCACGGCGCCGCCCGGGAGCCGGAATTCAAGACGTGCCCCCGCGATGCCGCTAACGTGCGTACGGCAACAATCAACGAAGAGAGGAGGGCCGCCATGCGTGTCCTCTGTGCGAAGTGCCTGCGGCTCTGGCCCGCGGCGCGTGTCGCGGATCGCGCGAGCTGCCCCCATTGCGGGGGAGTTCTGCGGCACCGCTAGACACCACACGATCCGAGCCCCGCTGACCAACCAGCGGGGCTTCGTTCGTTCCGGGGCCTTCGCGACGGTGGGCCGGCGTCCCTCGTCGCGTCGTGGCGGGTGGCGCACTAGATTGCCCGCCGTGGCCGCGCGACCGCTCGAGGAGATCGTCGATCCGGGCTGGGCGCAGGCCCTCGCGCCCGTGGCGGACCGCATCGCGGCGATGGGGGACTTCCTCCGCGCCGAGGTCGCCGCCGGGCGCCCGTACCTCCCGGCCGGGAAGGACGTCCTGCGCGCGTTCGCCGAGCCCTTCGCCGCCGCGCGGGTCCTCGTCGTCGGTCAGGACCCGTACCCGACGCCGGGCCACGCGGTCGGCCTGAGCTTCTCCGTCGCGCCCGACGTGCGGCCGATCCCGAAGTCGCTCGTGAACATCTACAAGGAGTACGAGGAGGACCTCGGGCTGCCGCGGCCGTCCAGCGGAGACCTGTCGCCGTGGGCCCGGCAGGGCGTCGTCCTCCTCAACCGCTCGCTGACCGTCCGCCCCGGCGAGCCGAACTCGCACCAGGGGCGTGGCTGGGAGGCGGTGACCGAGCAGGCGATCCGCGCGCTCGCCGATCGCCGGGGGCCGTTGGTCGCGATCCTCTGGGGGCGCAACGCGCGCAACCTCAAGCCGCTGCTGGGCGACGTGCCGGCGATCGAGTCCGCGCACCCCAGCCCGCTCTCGGCGCACAACGGGTTCTTCGGGTCGCGCCCGTTCACCCGCGCGAACGCGCTGCTCGCCGAGCAGGGCGGCGAGCCGATCGACTGGCGCCTGCCCTAGATGGTTCGTTCCACGGATCGGTCAGGCGTAGTAGGCAGTGAGGTTGCGTGGTGGGCGGCCGAGGCGTTCGTTGAGAGCGATCGCGGCGGTGAGAGCGAGGAACTTGGCGGCCAGGCGGGTGCGGAGCGTGTGGAGCTCGCGGGCGCGGTGGTCCTCGAGGTTGAGCATGTCTTTGCATGTCCAGAAGATCGATTCCACGCATTGCCGGATCGGGGCCAGGTGCGGCTCTTTGCCGGCCTCGTCCTTGCGTCGGGGGCGGACGATCGTGGCGCCGAGCGCGGAGGCTTGGGCGTGGAAGTCGCGGCCGGAGTAGCCCTTGTCGCCGATGACGGTGACCGGGCCGTTGCGGTGGCAGCGGGCGAGCATGTCCAGCGCGACGTCTCGTTCGCCCGTTTTCGGGGAGGTCAGGGCAAGGGCGCGTGGAGTGCCGTCGGTCGCGAACAGGCCGTGCAGGCGGAAGCCCCAGAAGAAGCGGGAATGGCTGGCGCAGTAGCCGTACTCCGCGGCGTTGCCCAGGGCGCTGCGGCGCGTCGTTTCGACCGAGCGACCGCATTCGACCGGTGTGCTGTCGACCACGAGCAGGTCGTCGTCAAAGCCGTTGGTGTGGCGGGCGAACTCGAGGATCAGCGCTTCGATTTTGTCCGACAGGCGCTGGCGGCGTTTGACGAAACCCGGGCGCTTGGGCAGTCGCGGGAACAGGTGCCCCAAGCGATGCGGTGCCATCGCCCAGAACTGCTCGTCAGAGCTGATCCGCAGTACCTGCTGAGCCACGCTCAACGTGACGACCTCCGCGTCGGTCAAGATCCGTTTGGCGTTCTTGCCCTTCGCAGGCAGGAGATCGTCGCAGGTGCAGTAAACAGCGATCAGCAGCAGGTCGAGGTCGGCGTCCATCGAGGCCCCCAGGGTCGGCGTTGGCGAGATAGCACCGCCGACTTCGACCTGCCTGCTTATGTCACCTGCCTACCCGACTCCTCCGCCCCCGCCGTGGAACGAACCATCTAGAGGACCGTCGCGTCGTAGACGTCCTCGGCCGCGGCGCCCATGAGCCGCGCCGCGAGCTGCGGCTTGAGGACCTCCAGCCGCGCGTCCTGCCCGGCGTCCCGCTCGGGCGCGAAGGCGAGCGCGGCGAACTCGGGGGTGACGAACCCCTCGCGGAGGACGAGCTCGACCGCCCGCCCGCCGCACGCGAGCCGGAAGACGAAGCGCTCGCGCTCGGGCCCGAGCCCGGGGCGCCGCAGGGCCGGATCGACGACGAAGCGCCCGTCGCTCACCGCGCGGGTGACGAGCTCGATGCCGTCCCGGGCGCCGGGGCCGCCGAACGCCGTCGCGACCGTGAGCTCGCGCCGCTCGGGCGGCGCGCCGCCGCCTCCGAGCAGCGGCAGCCCGCGCTCCAGGACCTTGAAGGCGTGGGCGACCCCGCCGGGGGCCCCCGGGCCGTGGAAGCGCATGAGGTCGGCGAAGGTGAACGCCAGCACCGTCCCGCGCTCGGTGACGAGCAGCGGCGCGGTCGGTCCTGGCACGTCCGGCATGCCGCCGAGCCTTTCAGCAAACCGGACCCCGGGCAATAGGCTGGGAGGCCCGCCATGCCCCCGTCCGCCGACCCCTCGCTCGCGCAGTTCAGCCCCCGCACCCGCGAGTGGTTCACGGGCGCGTTCGCGGGCGCGACCGAGGTGCAGCAGCAGGCGTGGCCGGCGATCGCCAGCGGCGCCCACACGCTCATCGCGGCGCCGACCGGCAGCGGCAAGACGCTCGCCGCCTTCCTCTGGGGCCTCGATGCCCTCGCGCGGGAGCCGCGTCCGGAGCCGGCGCACACGCGCATCGTCTACGTCTCCCCGCTGAAGGCCCTCGCCTACGACGTCGACCGCAACCTCCGTGCGCCCCTGCGCGGCATCGGCGCCGACGTCACCGTCGGCATCCGGACCGGCGACACCCCGCAGCGCGACCGCGCGGCCATGGTGCGCCGCCCGCCGGACATCCTCATCACGACGCCCGAGTCGCTCTACCTCATCCTCACGAGCCAGGCGCGGGAGATGCTGCGCGGGACGCAGGCGGTCATCGTCGACGAGATCCACGCGATCGCCGCGACGAAGCGCGGCGCCCACTTCGCGCTGACCCTCGAGCGCCTGCAGGCGCTGCAACAAACCGGCCCTCACCCACCCCACGAGGTCCAGCGCATCGGCCTGTCGGCGACGCAGAACCCGCTCGAGGAGGTCGGCCGCTACCTCGTCGGCCCGCGCCGCACCTGCACGCTCGTGGACGCCGGCGTGCGCAAGCCGCTGGACCTGAAGATCCACGTCCCCGTCGAGTCGATGGTCGAACCCGAGGCGCTGGACGAGCACGGCGCGCCCCGCGACCCGCTCGAGCCGGTCATCGGCGGCGAGTCGACGCGCAAGTCGATCTGGCCCGCGATCTACCCCGAGATCCTGAAGCTCGTCAGGGAGCACCGGTCGACGATCGTCTTCGTGAACAACCGCCGCGGGGCCGAGCGCCTCGCGCTGCGGCTCAACGAGCTGCACCACGCCGAGCGGGTCGAGGCGGACGAGGACGCGAGCACCGAGATCATCGCCCGCGCCCACCACGGCTCGCTCGCCCGCGAGGAGCGCGAGGTCGTCGAGGAGCTCCTGAAGTCCGGCGACCTCCCGTGCCTCGTGGCGACGTCCTCGCTCGAGCTCGGGATCGACATGGGCGCGGTCGACCTCGTCCTCCAGGTCGAGTCGCCGAAGTCCGTCGCCCGCGGCCTGCAGCGCGTCGGCCGCGCCGGGCACGGCGTCGGCGACACGTCGAAGGGGCGCATCTTCCCGAAGTTCCGCGCCGACCTGCTCGAGTGCGCGGTCGTCGTCAAGCAGATGCGCGAGGGGAAGATCGAGCCGACGGTCGTCCCCCGCAACCCGCTCGACGTCCTCGCCCAGCAGATCGTCGCGATGGCCGCCGACGCGACCGACGCCGAGGGCGGCGGCGGACTCGCGGTCGACGACCTCCACGCGCTCGTCACCCGCACGCACTCCTACGCAGAGTTGTCCCGTGAGCTGCTCGAGAACGTCCTTGACATGCTCGACGGCCGCTACCCGTCGCAGGAGTTCGGCGACCTGCGCGCGCGCATCACGTGGGACCGGATCGCGGGGACGATCCGCGCCCGCAAGGGGTCGCGCTCGCTCGCGATCGTCAACGCGGGCACGATCCCCGACCGCGGCCTGTACTCCGTCACGCTCCCCGACGGCCGCCGCGTGGGCGAGCTCGACGAGGAGATGGTCTACGAGGCGCGGCCGGGGCAGGCGTTCCTCCTCGGCGCGTCGGCCTGGCGGATCGAGGAGATCCAGCGCGACCGCGTCATCGTCACCCCGGCGCCGGGCGCGCCGGGCGCCGTCCCGTTCTGGAAGGGCGACGGCGTCGGCCGGCCCAAGGAGCTCGGTCAGGCGATCGGCGAGTTCGCGCGGACCGCGGTCGACGCCGACCCCGAGGAGCTCGAGCGCACCCACGACCTCGACCCGCGCGCCGCGCGCAACCTCGTCGAGTACCTCCAGGAGCAGCAGGCCGCCACGCGCGTCGTCCCCTCCGACCGGACGATCGTCGTCGAGCGCTTCCGCGACGAGATCGGCGACTGGCGGCTGTGCATCCTCTCGCCCTACGGCGGCCGCGTGCACGCCGCGTGGGCGCTCGCGCTCAGCGCGCGCATCCGCGACGTCTACGGCCTGGAGAGCGACGCGATCTGGTCCGACGACGGGATCATCGTCCACCTCCCCGACGCCGACGAGCCCCCGGGCGCCGAGCTCGTCATGGTCGAGCCCGACGAGGTGCAGGACCTCGTCGTCGCCGAGCTCGGGTCCTCCGCCCTCTTCGGCGCGCGCTTCCGCGAGAACGCCGGCCGCGCGCTGCTCATCCCGCGCGCGTACCCGGGCAAGCGCACGCCGCTGTGGCAGCAGCGGCTGAAGGCGCAGTCGCTGCTCGAGGTCGCCAAGCGCTACGCCGACTTCCCGATCATCCTCGAGACCTACCGCGAGTGCCTCCGCGACGTGCTGGACGTGCCGGGTCTCACCGACCTGCTCCGCGCCCTCCACGCACGCGACCTCTCGCTCGTCGAGGTCGAGACCCCCACCGCCTCCCCATTCGCGTCCTCGCTGCTCTTCGACTACATCGCGACGTACATGTACGAGGGGGACACGCCGAACGCGGAGCGCCGCGCGGCGGCGCTGTCGTTGAACAAGGACCTCCTCGCCGAGCTGCTCGGGCAGGAGGAGCTGCGCGACCTCATCGACCCCGACGCGCTCGAGCAGGTCGAGGCCGCGCTGCAGCACCTCACCGAGCGGATGCGCGCGGCGACGGCCGACGAGCTCGGGGACATCCTGCGCCGCGTCGGGGACCTCACGGACGCGGAGGTCGCCGCGCGCGTGGTCGACGGCGTCGACCCCGCGGACCTGACGGCGCGCCTGGCGGGCGAGCGGCGCGCGGTGCGGGTGCGCGTCGGCGGCGAGGAGCGCTGGATCGCCGCGGACGACGCCGGGCTCTACCGCGACGCGCTCGGGACCGTCCCGCCCGGCGGGCTGCCGGCCGCCTTCCTCGAGGACGCCCCGCACCCGCTGCGCCGGCTCGCCGCGCGCTACGCCGCGACGCACGGCCCGTTCACGACCGCGGAGCTGCGCGCCCGCTACCTCGTCGACCCCTCGAGCGCGCTGAACGAGCTCGAGGCGAGCGGCGCGCTCGTCCGCGGCGAGCTGCGCCCCGGCGGGTCCGAGCGCGAGTGGTGCGACGCCGACGTGCTGCGGCGCCTGCGCCGTGCGTCGCTCGCGGTCCTGCGCAAGGAGATCGAGGCGGCCGAGCCCGCGCAGCTCGCCCGCTTCGCGCCGTCGTGGCAGGGCGTGGACCGTCACCCGCCCGCGGGCGCCGGGATCGACCGCCTGCGCGAGGTCCTCGTCCCGCTGCAGGGGCTCGCGCTGCCCGCCGCCGTGTGGGAGCAGGACGTGCTGCCGCGCCGCTGCGGCGCCTACTCGCCCGCGTGGCTCGACCAGCTCTGCGCGAGCGGCGAGCTCGTGTGGGCGGGCGCCGGGTCGGTCGGCCGGGCGAGCGGCCGCGTGGCGCTGTGGTTCCGCGACGACGCGGAGGCCATCGGGCCCGTGGTCGTCAAGGGCGAGGCGCCGGCGGCGGAGTCCCACGAGCTCATCCGCACGCGCCTGGCCGCCGCGCCGTGCTTCTTCACCGACCTGCTCGCCGAGGTGCCGCTCGTCCCCGAGGAGCTGCAGGAGGCGCTGTGGGACCTCGTGTGGGCCGGCGAGGTGACGAACGACGCGTGGGCGCCGCTGCGTGCGCCGCGGCTCGCGCTGGCGAAGGCGACCGCGCAGCGCGACCGCGCGGTCACCCGGCCGGGCCGCCGGTTCGGCTCGACGCGGCGCGGGACCGGCGCCGCCGCCCAGGTGTCCGGCCGCTGGTCGCTGACGACGACGATCTTCGGGGTGGGTGGGGACGGGTCGCCCGCCCCCGATCAGCAGCGGCGGACCGTCGCCGAGCTGCTGCTCGAGCGCCACGGCATCGTCACCCGCGAGACCGTCCTCGCCGAGGGCGTCCCGGGTGGCTTCTCCGCGCTCTACACCGCCTTCGCCGACCTCGAGACGCTCGGCGTCTGCCGGCGCGGCTACTTCATCGAGGGGCTCGGCGGCGCGCAGTTCGCCCTGCCGGGTGCGGTCGAGCGGCTCCGCGCGCAGAAGGAGCACGACCAGACCGCGCAGGTCCTCGCGGCGACCGACCCGGCGCAGGCGTACGGCGCGGCGCTGAAGTGGCCGGTCCGGCCCTCGGAGCAGACGACCGCCCCGTCCCGCCGCCCGGCCCGGGTCGCCGGCGCGCACGTCGTCCTCGTCGGCGGCGAGCCGGTGCTCTACGTCGAGCGCTCCGGCAAGGGGCTGCAGACGCTGTGCGACCCCGAGGACCCGCGCATCCCGGGTGCGATCGAGGCGCTGGCCGCCTTCGTCCGGGGCGGCCGCGGGCGCAAGCTCGCCGTCGAGCGGATCGACGGCGAGGACGTCATCGGCTCGCCCTACGAGGCGCTGCTCGTCGAGCACGGCTTCCGCCAGGGCCCGCGGAAGCTCACGCTGAGCGCCTGATCACGCCACGGGCACGTCGAGCGCGTTCGGCAGGCCCGCCCTGTAGAGCTGCGCGTCGATCGCCTTCGCCGGCTCCATCGCGGGCGAGCGGTAGAGCTTGTACATCTGCGGCGGCGCGGCGCTCGAGCCCGCCGCGTCGAGCAGGGCGGTGACGGCGGCACGGGCCGACTCGTTCGCCCCCTCCATCGTCGCGAGGTCGATGTTCGTCTGCACGTAGTCGCCGGCGAGGAAGAGGTTCGGGATCGCCGTCCGGGCCTGCGGGCGCTTCTCCCACGTCCCGACGGTGTTCACGAGCAGCGGGGTCGCGTTGCGGTTGCGGCCGGTGCGGCGGTCGAAGACGATGCCGGGGTCGAGGAACCAGCGCCGGACGTTCACGCCGGAGAGGACCTTCGCGGCGGTGCCGTGGCGCATGATCTGGGCCCAGACCTCCTTGGCGATCTCGTCCGGCGTGCACTCCTTGGCGGTCTTGCCGAAGAGGACGCCCTTCGCGTCCCAGTTGGAGATGTCGACCGAGAGGCAGTCGACGGCGCTGCCGTCCCCGTAGTCGCGGGCGAACGCGCGCGTGCCCCAGAACTGGCCCTGGGTGAGGCCGGTGAGCGCCCACGGCGCGTCGATGAAGCTGATGTGGCCGTGGACGAGGTCGGCCTTGCGGTCGAGGAAGAACTGGATGCCGGCCATCCAGTCCACGAAGAGGTCGTCCATGCCCTTGAGGGCCGGGTCGGCGGCGAGGACGGGCGCGTCCCACACCCTGCGCGCGCGCTCGGCGGGCATCGCGGAGACGAACCAGTCGGCGTCGATGCGGTGGCGCCGGCCGCGGGCGTCGCGCGAGCGGGCCGAGACGATGCGGCCGCCCTTGACGTCGAGCCCCGTGATCGAGCGGCCGACGACGAACCGCACGCCGCGCGAGCGCAGGTAGACGACCCACGGGTCGATCCACGCCTCGTTCGTCGGCAGGTTCCGGACGCGGTCCAGGGCGCCGTCGTTGCCGAGGTTCGCCGCGGTGAAGACGAAGGCCTCCGCCATGTTGCCGATCGTCCGCGTGCTCGCGACCGTCTCCTTGGCGGCGACGACGCTGCGGGTCATGCCGGCGGCGGCGACGGTCTTGTACTCCTGCGAGCGGCTCTCGGCCCCGATGAAGTCCCACCAGCTCGTGTGCTCCCACTGGCCGAAGCGGCGCTCGTCGCTGCTCGTCGCGAAGACCATGAGCCGCTCGACGAAGTAGCTCAGCTCCTGCGGCGGCAGGCCCTCGCCCTTGAGCGACTCGGTGAGCTGGCGGCGCAGGCCGTCGGGCGTGCCGATCGTCGTCGGGTCGGGGAAGATGCCGAAGGGGCCCGCGTCGGCGCGGTCGCCCGCGCGGAGGAACTTGCCGCCCGTCGCGTTCACGAGGTTGTCGCCGACGCCGTGCGCGTTGTGCCCGAAGGGGATGCGGCGCATCGTGTCGGGGACGTGGTGGTAGAAGCCGGGGAAGAAGCGGAAGCCGTGCTCGCCCGGGAGGTCCTTGCGGCCGCCGCGCGCCGTCCCCGCGACCGGGATGCTGCGGGCCTTGCCGCCGAGGGCGTTGCGCTCGTAGACGGTGACCCGGAAGCCGCGCTCGACGAGCTCGTGGGCCGCCGCGAGGCCGGCCATGCCGCCACCGAGGACGGCGACGCGGCGGCCGGTGGTCGCCGCGCGGGCGGTGCCGGCGGCGAGCCCGGGCACGGCGATGAGCGCGCCCGCCGTCCCCGCGTCGCGAAGGAAGCGCCGCCGCGTGACCCCCGTCGCCGCCTGCCGGTCCTGCTGCCCGTCGTCCATCGCAACCACCCTCCCGTCGTGTCGTCGCGCCGACGGTAACCAACACAACTGTCGGTTGTCAACGCGGCGCATAGGTGTGCTTGCGCGCTATCGGTGGCTGTGTAACCTGCGCCCATGTCGGCTCAGGCCCCCGACCCGCTGCTGCCGCGCCGGCGCCTCCCCGCCCCGGCGCGCCGGACGCGGATCCTCGCCGCCGCGCTCGAGGCGTTCGCCTCCGGCGGCTACGGCCCGACGAGCATGGCGGACATCGCCCAGGCCTCCGGCGTCACCCGCGCCGTCCTCTACGACCACTTCGCCTCGAAGAAGGCGGTCTTCCTCGCGGTCGTCGAGCAGCAGAACGCGCTCTTCATGGGCCACGTCGGTGCACGCATCGCCGGCGAGGGGACCGCGCGCGAGCGGATGCGCGGCACGATGGACGCCGTCTTCCGCTTCGCCGAGACGCATCCGCACGCGTGGCGCCTCCTGTTCGGCAACGCGACCCACGGCGACCCCGGGCTCGACGCGACGTGGCGGGAGATCCGCGCCGCACGGGTGACGGCGGTCGCCGCGTTGCTCGCCGCGGACGCGCGCGCCGCCGGCCTGGACCGCAGCCCGGCCCAGGTCGAGATCATCGTCGAGATGCTCGTCGGCGCCCTCACCGGGGCCGTCGGCTGGTGGCGCGAGCACCCGGAGGCGACCCGCGCCGACCTGGTCGACGCGGGCACCGAGCTGCTGTGGACCGGCCTCGGCCGGTCGGCCTGAGCACACCGTCCTGGACACCGCCGCCGAGCGCACTACCCTGCGTCCAGGGTGTCCTCCTCCCGTCACGTCAAGGCCGCCGGCGGCGTCGTCCTGCACGAGGGGCGCGTGTGCGTCATCCACCGGCCCGACTACGAGGACTGGTCGCTGCCGAAGGGCAAGCTCCACCCGGGCGAGCGGCACAAGGACGCCGCGCTGCGCGAGGTGTTCGAGGAGACCGGCCTGCGCTGCACCCTCGGCGCCGAGCTCAGCGCCCAGGAGTACGTCGACCGCAAGGGCCGCCCGAAGACCGTCCGCTGGTGGGTGATGACCGTCGTCGCCGACGAGGGGCTGACCGTCAGCGACGAGGTCGACGAGCGCCGCTGGGTCCCCGTCCCCGACGCCGAGCACCTCCTCGACTACGAGCACGACCGCGAGCTCGTGCGCGAGGCGCTGGGGCGGCCGTCGCGGGCCGGGAAGAAGCGGCGGCGGCCGCTGAAGGTCTGAGGGCTCGCCCGGGCAATCGGAATGCAGCTGCTTGCGCTGAGCGACAGTGGCTGCATTGCGGTTGCTCCGCCTTCGGGATGCAGCCGGTCAGCCTCAGCCTCAGCCTGACTGGCCGCATTGCGGTTGCGCGCCCCTAAGCCGTCTTCTTCCCCGGGTTGAAGAGCCCCGCCGGGTCCAGCGCGTCCTTCACCGCGCGGTGCGCGCGCACCGCGGCGGGCGCCCATTGCTTGTGGAGCTGGCCGCGCTTGAGCCACCCGAGGCCGTGCTCGCCGCTGATCGTGCCGCCGAGGGAGACCGCGAGGTCGAAGAGCTCCTCGACGGCGACCTCCGCCTTGGCGAGCTGCTCGCGGTCGCCCGGCCGCAGGAGGAAGGTCGAGTGGAGGTTGCCGTCCCCCGCGTGTCCCCACGAACAGGCGTCGAGGCCGTGGCGCAGGCCGATCTCGACGGTGCCGGTGATGCCTTCGGCCAGGCGGTCGAGCGGGACGCCGATGTCCTCGGAGAGCTTGCCGCCCTGGACCGCGGTGACCGCGATGCCGACGCCGTCGCGCCAGCGCCACAGCTCACGCGGCTCGTGGCGGCGGGCGCCGGGCCCGAGCGCCTCGAGCAGCTCGGCGACGTCCGCTTGGCCGCTGTCGGCCTCGCAGACGACGAGGAACTGCGCGTCGGCGGGCAGCCCGCCGGGGAACGACGCGGCGGCCGCGGCGAGCGCGCCCGCGTCGAGGTACTCGATCGTCGCGGGGACGACCCCGGAGGCCATGACCGCCTCGATCGCCGCACAGCCCGCGTCGACCGTCGGGTAGGCGCAGGCGACGGGGACCGCCGGGTGCGGCGGCGCGGGCAGCAGCCGCAGCCACGCCGCGGTGACGATGCCGAGCGTCCCCTCGCTGCCGGTGAGCAGGCCGACGAGGTCGTAGCCCGCGACGTCCTTGCGCGTCGGGCCGCCGACGGAGACGAGCTCGCCCGGGGCGAGGACGGCCTCGACGCCGGTGACCCACGCCCGCGTGACGCCGTACTTGAAGCAGTGCGGGCCGCCCGCGTTCGTCGCGATGTTACCGCCGATCTGCGACTGCTCGGCCGCGCCCGGGTCGACCGGGAACATGAGCCCGTTCTCGCGGGCGCGCCGGGCGATCGTCTGCGTCGTGACGCCCGCCTCGACCTCGATGCGCCAGAGGCCGGGGTCGAAGGAGCGGATGCGGTCCAGGCGGTCGAGGGCGACGACGACCGTCCCCTCCGGCCCCGCCGTCCCGGGCACCGGCGCCGGCGTCGCGCCGCCCGAGTATCCGGTGCCGCCGCCGCGCGGGACGATGGCGACGCCGCGCTCGTAGCACCAGGCGACGACGCTCGCGACCTCGTCGGCGGTGGCCGGGAGGACGACGGCGTCGGCGTGGCCGCGCAGTCCCATCGCGATCGACGCGTCCTGCGTCCACTCGGCCGGCGCATCCTTCAGGACGTACTGCTCTCCGACGATCCGGGCGAGGTCTGAGTGCATCGTCCCCGAGTGTAGGCGGGCCGTACCCTGGGCGACCGTGCCCGAGGGCGACACCATCCACTACGCGGCGAACCGCATCCGGCCGGTCCTCGAGGGGGCCGTCCCGGACGAGATCCGCACGCCGCACCCGCGCTTCGGGCGCGACCGCTGGCCCGACCGCCTGGCGGGCCTCGCGGTCACCGGCGTCGACGCGCGCGGCAAGCACCTCTTCGTCAGGTTCGACGGGGGGCTCGTCATCCACTCGCACCTGCGGATGACCGGCTCGTGGGGCGTGCACCCGCTCGGGACGCGCTGGAAGCGGGCGCCGCGCCGGGCCTGGCTCGTGATCCGCGCGGGCGACGTGGAGGTCGTGCAGTTCGACGGGCCGGTCCTCGAGCTCATGACCGCCGGCCGGGCCCGCGGTGACCAGCGCATCGCGGGCCTCGGCCCGGACATCCTCGCGCCGGACGGGCTCGACGAGGCGCGCTTCCTGCGGCGGTTGCGGGAGGACGACCCGACGCGCCCGATCGGCGACGCCCTCCTGGACCAGCGCACGATCGCGGGGCTCGGGACGGTCTGGCGAACGGAGGCGTGCTGGGCGGCGCGCATCGATCCGCACCGGCGCGCCGGCGAGGTGAGCGACGAGGAGGTCCTCGAGGCCGTCCGCGACGTCGGCCCGCGGATGGCCGTCAGCGCCCGGACCGGGACCGAGGCCCGCGACCGCGCCTGCTACGGGCTGGACGGGCGACCGTGCCGGCGCTGCGGCGCGAAGATCGCACGCGGCCGCCTCGGCGACGACAGCCGCCCCGTCTACTGGTGCCCGGGCTGCCAGGCCTGAGCCCGCGGGCCTGACCCCTCCCGTCGACGGGCTCCATACTGGACGCGATGGCCGAGGAGACCGCAGGGACCGACGCCCGCGTGCGCCGCATCGGGCACAAGGGCGCCGACCACATCGCACCGGGCAACACGCCCGCGTCGTTCGACGCCGCGCTCGCCGCCGGCGTCGACATGATCGAGTTCGACGTCCTGCCCGAGCACCGCGACGGCACCGGCGAGCTGTACCTCGCCCACGACTACAACCACGTCGAGGGGGCGCCGACGCTCGCCGAGGGGCTCGCGCACCTCGCGGGCGACGCCTTCGGCGACCTGCACCTCGACGTCGACCTCAAGCTCCCCGGGTACGAGGAGCGGGTCTGCGCCGCGCTGCGGGAGGCGGGGCTGGCGGAGCGGACGCTCATCTCGACGATGGAGGAGGTCTCGCTCCCCGTCGTCCGCGCCTGCGCGCCGGAGATCCGCCTCGGCTGGTCGGTCCCCCAGGTCCGTCGCAACTACCTCGCGAACCCGGTGACGAAGCCGCTCGCGCTCGGCGCCGTCCGCTGGGCGCGTCGCCAGATCCCGCCCCGTGCCGCCGCGAAGGTCGCCGCCGGCGAGATCGACGCCGTCATGTCCCACTGGGCGCTCGTGAACCCGCGCTTCGCCCGCGCGATCCGGGAGGCCGGCGCGGAGCTCTACGTGTGGACGGTCGACGAGCTGCCGCTCCTGCGCCGGCTCGAGGCGATCCCGGGCGTGACCGGGATCATCTCGAACGACCCGCGGCTCTTCGACGCCTGAGGCCTACTTCGTCACGACGCAGCTGGCGCGCGAGAAGCCCTTCGGGTCCGCGCCGGCGGTGTTGCCGTGGCCCGCCGTCGTCCGCAGCCGGGCGCGCTTGACGACCTCGGTGCCGTCGCGCCACTCGAACGTCACCGCACCGCGCAGGCGGAAGGCGCCCGTGTCCGGCGGGCGGACCGTGAAGTTGCGACCGGTCTGGCGCTGGCGGTACTTCGCGGAGCCGACGTCGATCCAGCCGCTGTCGCCCGCCGCGCCGATGTTGTGCCACTTCTTGTCGTCGAAGCTCGCGAGGTACTGGAGCTGGAAGCGCATGTACATCCGCTGCTGCCGGTAGCCGGTGCCGGGCATCGAGCCGCGGATCCCGATCGTGTCGGGGTGGTCCGCGGTGTCGCAGACGTTCACCGTCGCCCACAGCAGGCTGCCGTCCGAGGCGAGCCGGGACCGGGCGACGCCGGTCGCGGCGGGCAGCACGAAGACCAGGACGGCGAGGGCGACGATCGTCGGCAGGGTTGCGCGGGCCCGCAGCACACCGGCAGGGTACCGGGCGCCCGCCGGGCCACGCAGGCGTCCCGTGATGGATCGCCGGGAGCGACGTAGTGCAGGTATGGGCGACACATTGACCATGGCTCTACCAGCCCCGAACACCGCGTCCCTCGCGTTCGATGCGCTCTACCGCTCGTGCGTGAACGACGTCCACGCCTACGCGTGGTCGCTCCTCCACGACCGCGCCGCGGCCGAGGACGTGACGGCGCTCGCGTTCGAGCGGGCCTACCGCAAACGGGGCCGCTACGACCCGCGGAAGGGGACCGAGCGGGCCTGGCTCTTCGGGATCGCCCGCAACGCCGCGCTCGACGAGCTGCGCCGGCGACGAAGGACCGCCGCGCTCGTCGTCGACCCCGAGGACCCGGCGGCGGCCGCCGCCGTCTCCGGCGCCGGCGAGGAGGCCGAGCGCCGCGCGACGGTCCGCGCTGCGATCGCCGCCCTCGAACCGCGCGACCGGGAGCTCGTCGCCCTGAAGTTCCACGCCGGATTGTCCAACGCCGAGATCGCCGAGGTCCTCGGCGTCTCCGAGTCGAGTGCGGGTACGAAGGTGCACCGCGCCATCACCAAGCTCCGGGAGGCCTGCGCCTGATGTCCCCGAACCGCCCCCAGCACGACACCGACCTCGATCTCGACCCCGTGATCGCCGCCGAGCTCGACGCGCTCGAGGCCGCCCTCGCCGGCCGCCCGGACGCCGACCCGGCGCTGCTCGGCCTCGTCGCCGCCGTCCGCGACGACACGCCCGCCCCGCGCCCCGACTTCCGCCGTGAGCTCGACGCCCGCGCCGCCGACGGCTTCCCCCGCGGTGGCGGGGGCGGCCCGCGTGCGCTGGCGGCCGCCGTCCAAGGCCGGCTCTCCGCCCATCGCATCGGCCTCGTCCCCGCGCTCGGCGCGGCGGCGACCGTCATCGTCGCGCTCGTCGTGGCGGCGAGTGCGTTGCACGGCAGCGGGAGCGGCAGCGGCAGCGGCAGCGGAGCCGGACGTGGTGGCGGCAATGGGTCCGCAGTCCCGTCGCTCTCCGCCCCGACCCGATCCGGCGAAAGCGCCCCGGCGACCCCCGCGGCCGGCGCCGCCACCCAGAGCCAGGACAGCGCAGGCCCCGAGGCGAAATCGTCGATCGCGACCGTCCCGCCCGGCGTCCCGGTCCCCGCGCCGACGCCGTCCCCGGTCGCCCCGGGCGTCGCCCGCAAGGTCGAGCAGTCGACCCAGCTCGCCCTCCGGACGAGCGCGGGCCGGCTGCAGCAGGTGGCCGACGGCGTCGTCCGGGTGACCCAGGCGGCGGGCGGCTTCGTCCAGCAGTCGAACGTCGACGCTACGGACGGCGGCGGTACGGCCGACTTCACGCTCAGCGTGCCGTCCGCGCAGGCGAAGGCCGCGGTCGCGGGGCTCTCGCGCCTGGCCCACGTCAGCTCGATGAGCCAGTCGCAGACCGACATCACCGCGGGCTTCGTGTCCGTCTCCGACCGGCTGCACGACGCCCGCGCCGAGCGCCGCGCCCTGTTGAAGGCGCTCGCCGCCGCGAGGACGGCCGAGGGGATCGCCCGCCTCAGGAGCCGTATCGCCGCGGGCCTCCGCGAGATCGGGGCGATCAAGGGCGAGCTCCGTGGCCTGCGCCGCCGTGCGGACAACACGACGATCCTCGTGACCGTCACCGCGCTCAGGGCCGCCCCGAAGCCGGCGGGCCACGGGGGCACCGGTGGCGGCGGCTGGACGCCGGGCGACGCGGCGCACGACGCGCTGCGCGTCCTCGAGGTCGCGGCGGGCGTCCTGCTCGTCGGGCTCGCCGTCCTCCTGCCCGCCGGGCTGATCCTCGTCCCGGCCCTGCTGGGGGCGCGGTACGCCCGCCGCCGGCGGCGCGAAGGCGCGCTCGATCCGGCCTGATCCGCCCTCCGCCGGGGGCCCCGCGTGGTATGAAAGAGGCCGCGTGGCCCCCGAGACGACAGAAGCCAGTGCCCTGCTGGCCCAGGTTCCGGTCTTCGAGGCGCTGGAGGCCGCCGACCTCGAGCGCGTCGCCCAGGTCGCCGTGCCGCGCCGGTTCGACGCCCAGCAGGTCATCTTCCGCGAGGGCGACACGAGCGACACGTGCTACGTCGTCCGCTCCGGTCACGCCCGCGCGGTCCGCGAGCACACCGACGGCCGGACGATCGCGCTCGCCCACTTCGGCCCGGGCGACATCTTCGGCGAGCTCGCGATGTTCGACGACGAGCGCCGGTCGGCCACGGTCGAGACGCTCGACGCCGTGGACGCCATCGCGATCGCCGGCCAGGACATGCGGCGGCTGCTCCGGGAGCACCCGGACATCGCCGTGAAGCTCGTCATCGCGCTCGGGCGGCGCATGCGCGAGGCGAACGAGCGCCTCACGCGCCAGTCCTTCCAGACCGTCCAGAGCCGCGTCGCGGGGGTCCTCGGCCAGCTCGTGCAGCAGGCGCAGGCCGAGGGCGCAGGCGACAAGGACGTCCTCGTGACGATCACCCAGGCCGACATCGCCCAGCTCGCCGGGTCCAGCCGCGAGTCGGCCAGCCGCTTCCTCGCCGTCCTCGAGCGGGCCGGGGTCGTCACCCAGGGCCGCGGCCGCGTCACCGTCCACGACGCCTCCGCCCTCGAGAACTACATCTACTGATGGCGGGCGGAGCCGAGCCGGAGTTCTCCGCGGGAGGCGTCGTCCTCTCCCCGGACGAGGAGACCCCGCACTGCGTCGTCATCGTGCCGACCCGCCGGGCCGCCGACGGGAGCAAGGTCCTCGCGCTGCCGAAGGGCCATCCCGACCCGGGCGAGAGCGCGCTCGACGGGGCCCTCCGGGAGGTCCGCGAGGAGGCCGGCGTCACGGCGGAGCTCGTCACCGAGCTCGGCGACGTGCGCTACTTCTACATGCGCCAGGGCCGCCGCATCGCGAAGGTCGTGCGGTTCTTCCTGATGCGGGCGACCGGCGGGGACATCGCCGACCACGACCACGAGGTCGAGGCCGCCCGCTGGGTCACGCTCGAGGAGGCCGCCGCCACGCTGAGCTACGCCGGCGAGCGCGAGATGGTGCGCAAGGCCCTGTTGCACCTGCAACCGAACGGGTAGGGTCCTGAGTCACATGCAGGTGTTGAATTTCTACTCGACGATCTTCGCGGATCAGCTCAAGCGCGGCCGGAAGACCGCCACGATCCGCCTGGGTGACAAGTCGCACAAGTACAAGAAGAACCAGGCGGTGCTCGTCACCATCGGGTACCAGCATTCGCCGCGCGAGAAGATCTTCGACGCCGTGATCGACCAGGTCGAGGTCAAGCGCGTGCGAGACCTCTCCCCCCGGGACATCGAGCACGACAACCCCGAGTTCCGCCGCGTCGAGGAGATGATCCACTTCCTCGAGCAGATCTACGGCAAGTCCGTGACGATGGACGACCTCGTCACCGTCGTCCGCTTCTCGCAGATCATCGACAACCCGCCGACCGTGACCGAGCGGCTGCGGGGCATCGGCGGGGCGCAGAACTGATATGGACGGCCGTTCGTCAACCTAGTAGGGTCGGCGAAGTGGCGCATTAGCGCTCGTTCGTGTCTGTGCTGTCGGCTGGGTTGGTGGCGGTCCGGCAGGCTGTGCGCGACGCGCGGTCAGACTGATATGCGCGGGTTGGGTACCGCAGGACCAGGGGTTCGTCGTGGGGAGCCGCTGTCTAACATCGGGCGTGGCCGGCCCCCTGACGAGGGCGGGTTGCTCATAGTTCAGCCGCGGGTTCCCCGCGCGGTGCCGGGCCGCCACCGACCCAGCCGACGGGATGTCGCCGGGTTCAGGTCACTCGATCTGGCCGATCGCCCACGTGAATCCGGCGAGCTCGCGCGCTGCGGCGACGGCGATGATCGTGCGGCGTTTGCCGCGCTGCTCAAGGCGGTTCCATGTGCGATACAGACGCCGCTGCGCGGTCCAGGCGATCGCGACCGCTTCGGCGGGCTGCCCGTCGTGGCGATCGCTCAGCGCCTTGGTGACCCGCGGCGCCTTGCGGTAGTGCCAGGCAGCCTCGACGAGCAGCCGGCGCGCGTGCCCGGAACCGGTCTTCGTGATCGAGCCGAGGCGGCGACTTGAGCCGGTGGTGTGCTCCGAAGGGACCAGGCCGATGTAGCTCATGAGCTGCTCGGCCCGGGCGAACCGGGCGAAGTCGCCGACCTCCGAGCACAGCCCGGCGGCGGTGAGCGTGTCGATCCCGCGAAGGCACCGCAGCCGGGCGACCTGCACGCCCCACGGTGAGCTCGGAAGCATCCTCGTGATCTGCGCCTCGAGCTGATCGCGGCGATGCACGAGCACGTCGGCCGCGCCGCGCAGGTCCAGCAGCGTCGCCTGCGCCGCGGGCCACACGAGGTCGACCTGATCCAGCCAGTCACGGTGGCGCTGCGTCCATGCCTTGCCGTCATCGAAGCGATGGTCGTGACGCAGCAGCAGCTTCGACAACCGGTGGCGGGCACGCATCAGGTCCACCCGCACGGCCTCGCGCGCCCGGATCAGATCGCGCAGCGCCTCCTCCTCGTGGCCCGGCACCCGCACCGGATGCAGCTTCCCCGCCCAGAGCAAACGCACGAGCAGTTCGGCGTCACGACGATCAGTCTTCACCCGGTCACCCGACGCCCGCGGGATCTTGCTCGGCGCCGCGACCACGCACGACACCTGCCGCGCCGCGAGCTCCCGCGCCAACCCGTACCCGGTCGGCCCGGCCTCATACGCCGCCCGCACCGGCCTGGGCAGTGCGGCGCACAACCTGGCCGCCTCACGCACGTCACCGCGCAACGCGAACCACTGAAGCTCGCCGCTCTCAGCATCGAGCACCGCCGCCACGATCTTCGCGGCGTGTACGTCCAGACCAACGAGGCTTCTAGCCTTCGTCATGGCCGGTCTCCTCCTCTGTGGTTGTGGGCCGCTGCGCGGCTGCAACCGCACAGCTCAAACGTCACCCCACGACCCTTCGCGAGGGACCGGCCACTTCTACCGCCCGCCTCAGACAGACGACTCAGAACCACCGCCGCCAGCGACGGCCCGATCCATATGGTCTAGCCGAACGCCCTGACTGCGTCGGGTTCGGTCCGGAGGAGCGCCGGCCGGGTTGCCGATGCGGTTTTCGACCGCGAACGTCGATCTTCCCCCGCCCCGGGGGCGATCTTCGGCGTTCGTCGCGCCGAAGGGCGTCCGCCCCCATCGGCGTGCGGCCTGGTGGGGCATATACCCCCACGAGACCACACGCCGCGCGGAACGCCGAGGAGGGCCGGCGCGGCCGCACCGCCAAGGCGCCCCACCCGTCCCACCCGCCCCACCCGACCCACCCGACCCACCCGCCGTAGCCGGTCGCCGTAGACGCCGGCACCCCAGCGAGCTCGCCCACGCTGCCGCGGCGTGCGGCGAAGTGGGGGGATATGTCCCACGAGACCGCACGCCGTCGTCGTGATGCCTGCTCGGGTCGTCGTTGTGCCTGCTCGGGTCGTCGTTCTCCCTGCTCAGGGGCGCTTTCGTGACCCCGCGCGCGCTCGCAGCGTCCGAGTTCCTACACTCCATAGGGCTGGCACTCTCGTGAAAAGAGTGCCAACGCCGGTTGACATCTGCGTGGACCACACGTAGATTCGAGCGACGTTGGCACTCACACCCCTCGAGTGCCAGGAGTAAGCATCCATCCGACGGAGGTAGTTCCACAATGAAGCTCAAGCCCCTGGGCGACCGGCTGATCGTCAAGGCCATCGAAGAGGAGCAGACGACCGCCAGCGGTCTCGTGCTCCCCGACACGGCCAAGGAGAAGCCGCAGAAGGGCAAGGTCCTCGCCGCGGGCGACGGCCGCTGGGACGAAGACGGCGAGAAGCGCATCCCCCTCGACGTGTCCGCCGGCGACACGGTCCTGTACTCCAAGTACGGCGGCACCGAGATCAAGGTCGACGGCGAGGACCTCCTGGTCCTTCGCGAGTCCGACGTCCTCGCCAAGATCGACGACTGAACCAAAGGAACTTAGAACATGGCTCACAAGGAACTGAAGTACGGCGCGGAGGCTCGCGCCTCCCTCGAGGCTGGCGTCGACGCCGTCGCCAACGCCGTCAAGGTCACGCTCGGCCCGAAGGGCCGCTACGTCGTCCTCGACAAGAAGTTCGGTGCTCCCACGATCACGAACGACGGTGTCACCATCGCTCGTGAGATCGAGGTCGAGGACGTCTTCCAGAACCAGGGCGCGCAGCTCGTCCGCGAGGTCGCCACGGCGACCAACGACGTCGCCGGTGACGGCACGACGACCGCGACCGTCCTCGCCCAGGCCATCGTGCGCCAGGGCCTGAAGAACGTCGCCGCGGGTGCCAACCCGCTCGCGCTCAAGCGCGGCATCGAGAAGGCCGTCGACGAGGTCGTCGCCGCCATCGCGAAGCAGTCCAAGGAGATCTCCTCCAAGGACCAGATCGCCCGCGTCGCCACCATCTCGGCCGGCGACGACGACATCGGAGACGTCATCGCCGACGCCATCGACAAGGTCGGCAAGGACGGCGTCGTGAACGTCGAGGAGGGCCAGACGTTCGGCATGGACCTCGAGTTCACCGAGGGCATGCAGTTCGACAAGGGCTACATCTCGCCCTACATGGTCACCGACCAGGAGCGCATGGAGGCGACCCTCGAGGATCCGTACATCCTCATCGCCAACTCGAAGATCGGCGCCGTCCGCGACGTGCTCCCCGTCCTCGAGGCCGTCATCCAGTCCGGCAAGCCGCTGCTCATCATTGCCGAGGACGTCGAGGGCGAGGCCCTCGCGACGCTCGTCGTGAACAAGCTGCGTGGCACCTTCACCGGTGTCGCCGTCAAGGCGCCGGGCTTCGGCGACCGTCGTAAGCGCATGCTCGAGGACATCGCGATCCTCACCGGCGGCGAGGTCATCACCGAGGACATGGGCCTCAAGCTCGAGAACACCACGGTGTCCCAGCTGGGCCGTGCCCGTCGCGTCGTCGTGGCGAAGGACAACACCACGATCGTCGACGGCAACGGCGAGGCGGCTGCCATCAAGGGCCGCATCAACCAGATCAAGGCCGAGGTCGAGAACACCGACTCGGACTTCGACCGTGAGAAGCTCCAGGAGCGCCTCGCGAAGCTCTCCGGCGGCGTCGCCGTCGTCAAGGTCGGCGCGGCCACCGAGACGGAGATGAAGGAGAAGAAGCACCGTGTCGAGGACGCCCTCCAGGCGACCCGCGCGGCCCTCGAGGAGGGCATCGTCCCCGGCGGTGGCGTGACGCTGCTGCGCACGGCCGACGCGATCGACCCGGACACCTACGAGGGTGACGAGAAGACCGGCGCGAAGATCATCAAGCGCGCGCTCGAGGAGCCGCTCCGCCAGATCGCGGAGAACGCCGGCCTCGAGGGCTCGGTCGTCGTCAACGACGTCCGCAAGTCGAAGAAGGGCTTCGGCCTGAACGCGGCCAACGGGGACATCATCGACCTCGTCGCCGCGGGCATCATCGACCCGGCCATGGTGACGCGCTCCGCGCTGCAGAACGCCGCGTCGATCGCGAAGAACATCCTCACGACCGAGGCCATCGTCTGCGAGATCGAGGACGAGGGTTCGGGCGGCGGCGGGATGCCGGACATGTCGGGCATGATGTAGCCGAAGGCCCGACTTCGTCGGGCTTCGGCCGGGAGTGGCGCGTCGACCGACTGCGTCGGCCACCGCGCAACTCCCATGCCTCAGCTTCACCGAAGGGCCCCGGATTCCGGGGCCCTTCGTGCGTCCGGGGCCGGGGTGGGGCGCGGGCCGCCGGGGGTCGTAGGGGTGGCCGGGCCGCGGGCCGGGCATCATCGCCCGTCCATGCCCGCGTCCGCGCCCCTGATCACGACCGACCCCGCCGCCGACGAGGCGCGCCGCCGCGGCCTGCGGCGGATGCGTGTCGTCGCCGGCTCGCTGCTCGGCTTCGCGGCCGTCGTCTACGTCGCGACGATCCACTCCGGTGGCGCGCTCGGGTTCGTCAACGCCGGCGCCGAGGCGTCGATGGTCGGCGCCATGGCCGACTGGTTCGCCGTCACCGCGCTCTTCCGCGCGCCGCTCGGGCTGCCGATCCCCCACACGGGCCTCATCCCCCGCCGCAAGGACGAGCTCGCCAAGGGCCTGGAGGAGTTCGTCTCCGGCAACTTCCTCCACGAGGAGATCATCCGCGAGCGCGTCGCCGCCGCCACCGTCACCCGGCGGCTCGGCCACTGGCTCGCGGACGAGCGCCACGCCCGCCGGGTCGTCGACGAGCTCGCGGACATCGCGGCGATCGTCCTGGCCCGCATCCGCGACGAGCACATCGAGGCGCTGTGGAGCGAAGCGCTCCTGCCCCGCTTCCGCGAGGAGCCCGTGGCCCCCGTCCTCGGCACCGTCCTCGGCGAGGTCGTGCGGGACGACCTGCACCACGGCCTCGTCGACCTCGCGCTCGAGGAGCTCGAACGCTGGCTCGAGCACAACCCCGAGACGTTCACCGCGGTCGTCGCCGAGCGCGCGCCGTGGTGGACGCCCGAGGCCCTGAACGCCCGGGTCACCGCCCGCCTCTACCTCGAGGCGGTCGACTGGGTCCGCGACATCCGCTCAGACCAGGACCACCACGCCCGCCGGGCGCTCGACTCGATGCTGGACCAGCTCTCCCGCGACCTGCTCACCGACCCCGACACGCAGGACCGCGCCGAGCGCTTCAAGGCCCGGGTCCTCGAGCACCCGCAGATGCTCGCCTCCGGGATCTCGCTGTGGAACGGGCTGCGCCGGGCGCTGCTCGGCGCGCTGCGCGAGCCGGACGGCCCGGTCCGCGCGCGGCTCGTGCAGGAGACGACGGCGCTCGCCCGGCGGCTGGACACCGACACGGCGCTCCGCGAGCGCCTGGACCGGATGCTCGCCGACGCGGTCGTCTTCGGCGTCTCCCGCTACGGCGAGGAGATCACGGCCGTCATCTCCCACACCATCGCGCGCTGGGACGGCGCCGAGGCCGCCCGGCGGATCGAGCTGCACGTCGGCCGCGACCTGCAGTTCATCCGCATCAACGGCACCCTCGTCGGCGGGCTCGTCGGCCTCGGGATCCACACGCTCAGCGTGTCGGTCTGACGGCCCCGCCCGGCCCCCCGTCGGCGACCCCGTTCCTCGATACTCCCGGGCGTGCCCGAGCCCGCCGTCGTCCCGCCCGTCCCGCCCGCCGCGCCCGTCCCGCAGCGCGTGTTCATCACCGGAGCGCTCGGGTTCATCGGAGGGACCCTCGCGCGCCGCTACCGCGAGGCGGGCGCGGAGGTCCGCGGCGTGGACCGCGTCGCCGCACCGGAGCACGGCGTCGTCGCCGGCGACGTGAGCGAGCCCGGGGCCTGGCAGCAGCATGCGGCCGGCTGCGACCTCGTCGTCCACACCGCCGCCGTCGTCTCCAACGCCGCGAGCGACGAGCTCTCCTGGCGGATGAACGTCCTCGCCACGCGGCGCGTCCTCGACGCCGCCCGCGACGGCGGGGCGCAGCGCCTCGTCCACTTCTCCTCCGTCCGCGCGTTCTCGGACCTCGGCTTCCCCGACGGCGTCGAGGAGTCGTGGCCCGTCCGCACGGACGGGAACGCCTACGTCGACACGAAGGTCGCCTCCGAGCAGGTCGCCCTCCAGGCGCACGCGGTGGGCGAGGTCCCGGTCACCGTCATCCGCCCGGGCGACGTATACGGTCCGCGCTCGCGCCCGTGGACGATCCTCCCGGTCGAGTACATCAAGGCGCGGCGCTTCCTCCTCCCCGCGATGGGCCGGGGCGTCTTCAGCCCCGTGTACGTCGACACGCTCGTCGACGGCGTCGTGCTCGCCGCCGGCCTCCCCGCCGGGGCCGGGCAGGTCTTCACGCTGTCGGACGGGGTCGCCGTGAGCTGCCGCGAGTTCTTCGGCCACTACACGCGGATGCTCGGCGTCCGCGGCCCGCTCTGCCTGCCGACCCCGGTCGCCGTCGCGCTCGCCGGCGCCGTCGGCGCGGTCGCGCGTGCCCGCGGTGAGGAGACCGAGGCCGGACGGGCGAGCGCCCTGTACCTCGCGCGGCGCGGCACGTACTCGATCGCGAAGGCCCGGCGCGTGCTCGGCTACGCGCCCGCGATCGACCTCACCGAGGGCATGCGCCGCACCGAGGCCTGGCTGCGGGAGGCCGGGCACCTCGACTGACCGCCCGGCGGCGGGCGGCCCGCCCGGCGCCCGGTCCCCGGCGGCCGCGGGGACGGACCTCCGGTTGCGCGCGGACGGCCCGGGCGGCGAGGATCGCCCGATGGACGACGCACCCAGCGGCGGGATCACCCGGCGGACCCTCGTCGGGGGCGCCGCCGCCGGCGCCGCGGCCGCGGTCCTGCCCACGGGCGCGGACGCCGCGACCACGACCGCCACCGCCACCGCCAGGAAGGCCCGGCCCCGGCGCACCGCCGACGTCATCGTCGTGGGCGCCGGCCTCGCGGGGCTCACCGCCGCGCGCCGGCTCGTCGCGGCCGGCCGCTCGGTCATCGTGCTCGAGGCGCGTGACCGCGTCGGCGGGCGCACGCTCAACGCCGACCTCGGCGGGGGCAAGGTGGTGGAGGTCGGCGGCCAGTGGGTCGGCCCGACGCAGGACCGCCTGCTCGCCCTCGCGAAGGAGCTCAGCGTCGAAACGTTCAAGACCTACCAGGAGGGCAAGGCGGTCCTCGTCTACCGGGGGAGTCACCAGACGTTCGACCTCAGCGGTCCGCTCGGCCCGATCCCGCCGATCCCCGACGGCATCCTCGACGCCGCCACCGCGATCCAGAAGCTCGACGCGATGGCCGCCACCGTGCCGGTCGACGCGCCGTGGACGGCGAAGCAGGCGCTCGAGTGGGACTCGCAGACGTTCGAGACGTGGCTGCAGGCCAACGCGCTGACGAAGGGCGGCCGCTTCCTCGTCGAGCTCGGCTTCTCCTCGGTCTTCGCCGCCGAGCCGCGTGACGTCTCCCTCCTCTTCGCGCTCTTCTACATGGCCGCCGCCGGCGACGAGCAGCACGTCGGGACGTTCGACCGCCTCATCAACACGGCGGGTGGCGCGCAGGAGTCCCGCTTCGTCGGCGGCTCGCAGCGCATCTCGCTGCTCGCCGCGGCGCAGCTCGGCCGGCGCGTCGTCCTCGGCGCCCCGGTCCGCCGGATCGCGCAGGCGGGCGGCCACGTCACCGTCACGACCGACCGCGCCTCCTACCGGGGCAGGCACGCCGTCGTGACGCTCCCGCCGACGCTGGCGGGACGGATCGACTACCTCCCCGCCCTGACCGCGCAGCGCGACCAGCTGACCCAGCGCGTCCCGATGGGCACGGTCATCAAGGTGCAGGCGGTGTACGACGAGCCGTTCTGGCGGGGGGACGGACTCGCCGGCTACGCGAACGGCGACGTGGACCCGGTCCACCTCACCTTCGACAACTCCCCGCCCGACGGCTCGCCCGGGATCCTCATCGGCTTCATCGAGGGCGAGCTCGGCCGGGTCTGGGGCCAGAAGACCGTCGCCGAGCGGCGGGCGGGCGTGCTGAACTCGTTCGCCACCTACTTCGGCGAACGGGCACGCAGCCCGACGCGATACCTCGAGATGAGCTGGGCGGCCGAGCCGTACACCCGCGGGTGCTACGTCGGCTTCATGCCGCCCGGCGTCCTGACGAGCTACGGCCGTGAGCTGCGCCGTCCGGCCGGCCGCATCCACTGGGCCGGCACCGAGACCTCCGGCTACTGGAACGGCTACATGGACGGCGCCGTCCGCTCGGGTGAGCGGGTCGGGGCCGAGCTGCTCGGCGGGGCATGAGGACGGACGCCCGGCACGCGGCGGCGCCGCGCCGCGCGGGCGTGATCACGCGTGCGGCCGTGCTCGCCGCCGTCGCGCTCGGCGCCCCCGGCGCGGCGACGGCGGCCGCCGCGACCGGGATGGCCGGCACGGGCCCGCCGCCACCCACCCCTGCCGCGTGCGCCGCCGTCCGCCCGCCGCGCACCGTGGCGCCGATCCTCGCGCCCGCCCGCCGGGGCAGCGGCCACGGCCCCCGGGTCTTCGCGATGCAGCTCGAGCAGGACCCCGCGAACGTACAGACCTACGCCGCTTTCCGCCGGAAGACCGAGTGCGATCTGCGCGCCTTCGTCGTCCCCCACCTGAGCCGCACCCGGCCGAACGTCGTCGTCTTCGACGAAGACATCGGGCTCATGACGATCGGCACCGGCTCCCGCGGCGCGGCGGCGCGGGCCCTGCTCGCGAACCCCCTCGGCCACCCGGGCTGCGAGGGGCAGGGCTTCCCCTGCGCGACGCTCGCGGCGCTCGCGCTCGTCGGCGCCGGCTACGTCCGCCAGCAGGCGTTCTACGCGCTGCGCTTCGGCGGCGTCCCCGGGCTGAGCGACACGTTCGTCGCCGCGACCGACACGTTCGCCCGCGGATGGATGCAGACGTTCTCCGACCTCGCGCGGCGCTACCGCGTCTACCTCGCGGGCTCGGCCGACCAGCCGGACTTCGCCGCCTCCTCGGCGCCGGGCGACATCGACGCGCTCGCCGACCCGGACCTCCCGCGGCCGCAGGAGGTCTACGTCGCGACCTCGCGGGCGGTGCACAACAAGGTCTTCGTGTGGGGCCCGCGGGACGTGCGCACGGGCGGCCCGCCCATGCTCCGCAACGTCGTCGCCGCCAACGAGAAGGTGCCGCTGACCCCGATCGAGCAGGCCCTCGGGCTGACCCCCGGGCCCGCGACCGGCCCCGCCGCCGTCGCGAACCTGCGGCCCTTCCGCATCCCGCACACCCGGGCCCGGCTCGGCTTCGCGACGAGCCTGCCGGCCTTCGTCTACGGGACGGTCGCGCCGGGCGCGGATCCGTGCGCCGATGTATCGAGGACGTACATGCGCTGCCTCGACCACCTCGGCGCCAACGTCGTCCTCCAGGACGAGGCGAACCCCGGCCGCTGGACCGGCGCCGACGGGGACGGCGTGGAGCAGTGGCAGCCGCTCTCGTGGATGACCTCGACCGCGCGCGCCGTCACCGACCCGTCCGTCCGCTTCGCCTACGACGTCACGCCGATGCTCGTCGGCAACCTGGCCGACCTCGCCTTCGACGGGCAGAGCGCGATCACCCAGCGCGGGCTCCGGGGCCGCGGATGCCACTACGTCGGCAACGGGACGTGGACGGCGGGCGAGGACCGGCCCGACCTGCAGGACGAGGCGGGCGACCACCCGGAGTTCCTCGCGCTCGCGCCCTGGGTGACCGCCGACGCGCCGCGCGCCGCCCTGCGCGCGACCGGCGCCCGCCTCGCGCCCGGCTCCGGCGACGTCCACGAGGGCGACTACGTCGAGACGGCGCTCGTCGCGGACCTCCCGTTCCCGCCCGACCCGCGGCGCGCCGGCTGCCGCACCCGGCCCGCCCCCTAGATGGTTCGTTCCACGGATCGGTCAGGCGTAGTAGGCAGTGAGGTTGCGTGGTGGGCGGCCGAGGCGTTCGTTGAGAGCGATCGCGGCGGTGAGAGCGAGGAACTTGGCGGCCAGGCGGGTGCGGAGCGTGTGGAGCTCGCGGGCGCGGTGGTCCTCGAGGTTGAGCATGTCTTTGCATGTCCAGAAGATCGATTCCACGCATTGCCGGATCGGGGCCAGGTGCGGCTCTTTGCCGGCCTCGTCCTTGCGTCGGGGGCGGACGATCGTGGCGCCGAGCGCGGAGGCTTGGGCGTGGAAGTCGCGGCCGGAGTAGCCCTTGTCGCCGATGACGGTGACCGGGCCGTTGCGGTGGCAGCGGGCGAGCATGTCCAGCGCGACGTCTCGTTCGCCCGTTTTCGGGGAGGTCAGGGCAAGGGCGCGTGGAGTGCCGTCGGTCGCGAACAGGCCGTGCAGGCGGAAGCCCCAGAAGAAGCGGGAATGGCTGGCGCAGTAGCCGTACTCCGCGGCGTTGCCCAGGGCGCTGCGGCGCGTCGTTTCGACCGAGCGACCGCATTCGACCGGTGTGCTGTCGACCACGAGCAGGTCGTCGTCAAAGCCGTTGGTGTGGCGGGCGAACTCGAGGATCAGCGCTTCGATTTTGTCCGACAGGCGCTGGCGGCGTTTGACGAAACCCGGGCGCTTGGGCAGTCGCGGGAACAGGTGCCCCAAGCGATGCGGTGCCATCGCCCAGAACTGCTCGTCAGAGCTGATCCGCAGTACCTGCTGAGCCACGCTCAACGTGACGACCTCCGCGTCGGTCAAGATCCGTTTGGCGTTCTTGCCCTTCGCAGGCAGGAGATCGTCGCAGGTGCAGTAAACAGCGATCAGCAGCAGGTCGAGGTCGGCGTCCATCGAGGCCCCCAGGGTCGGCGTTGGCGAGATAGCACCGCCGACTTCGACCTGCCTGCTTATGTCACCTGCCTACCCGACTCCTCCGCCCCCGCCGTGGAACGAACCATCTAGCCTGTCGCGCATGCCGCTCGCCACCGGGACCGTCACCGAGCTGCACCGCTGGCCGGTGAAGTCGCTCGCCGGCGAGCCGGTCGACACCGCCCAGGTCGACGGGCGCGGCATCGCGGGGGACCGCACGCACGCGCTCTTCGACACCTTCAAGGACGCGCCGCGGCGCCTGACCGTCCGCCAGGTGCCGAGGCTACTCGCGTGGCGCGCGAGCTACGCGGGGGCCGACCCTGCGCCGGACGCGCCGCCGCTGCCCGCGGTGACCGCGCCGGACGGCCGCACCTACGGCTGGGAGGATGCACACCTGCCGGCCGCCTTCGCCGCGGACCTCGGTCGCGACGTCGTCCTCCGCCGGGACCTCGCCGGCCAGCAGGACCTCGAGCGCTCGGTCCTCATCACGACCCGGGCGACCTTCGAGGCGCTCGCCGCCGAGCTCGGCTCCGGCGGGCTCGACCTGCGCCGGATGCGCACGAACGTGCACGCGGACCTCGACGCACCCGCCTTCGCCGAGGAGGCGTGGGAGGGTGCGCACGTGAGCATCGGAGAGGCCGAGTTCGTCCTCCTGCACCCGTGCGTGCGCTGCGTCATCCCGACCCGCGACCCCGACACCGGCATGAAGGACCCGCGCATCCTGCGCCACCTCACCCGCGAGCACGGCGGTCTCTTCGGGATCAACGCCCGCTACGTCGGACCGGCCGCGGGCGCGCGCATCCGCCGCGGCGATCCCATCGTCTTTACCTGACGCGGCACCGGCACCGACGGGCGTGCGCCGCGGGTGCCCGGGGCATCGACGGAGGTGGGGCGGTGGCGTCGCTCGCCTCCGCCCCGCCGTCAGGCCCCGGCCGCCTCGGCCTCCGCGCCCGCCGGCGCGTGCCCGTAGGCCGGCGCCGCCTGCAGCACGAAGATCGCGACGAGGAGCGCGACGCCGACGAGGCCCGCGCCCACGACGTAGCCGAGGTGGTAGCCGGAGTTCAGCGCGAGCTTCTCGACGACGCCGTCGTCCTTCAGCCGGCTCGTCCGCTCCGCGGCGAGCGTCGCGAGCAGCGCGAGGCCGACGGCGCCCCCGACCTGCACGGTCGTGTTGATGAGGCCGGAGGCGAGGCCCGAGTCGCTCGGCGTCGCCCCGGACATCGCGAGCGTCATGAGCGGCGGGAACGCGAGCCCGGCACCGATGCCGGTGAGCATCGTGGCGGGGAGGATGTCGACGACGAACGAGCCGTCGGCCGGCGTGCGGGCGAAGAGCAGCAGCCCTCCGACGAGGCAGACGAGCGTCGGGATGAGGACCCCGCGCGCCCCGAAGCGCATGACGAGCCGCTCGGAGGTCCGCAGCGAGAGGAAGGCGACGACCGCGGTCGACGGGAAGAACGCGAGGCCGACCTGCAGCGGGTTGTAGTCCAGGACACGCTGCATGTAGAGCGCCCCGAGGAAGAACTGCGTGAAGAGCCCCGCGACGGTGAAGATCATCACGAGGTTCGCCCCGCTGACGTTGCGCGAGCGGAAGAGACGCAGCGGCATGAGCGGGTTGGTCGCGTGGGACTGACGCGCGACGAAGCCACCGAGGAGGGCGAACGCGACCGCGAGCGAGCCGAGCGTCCGCGCCGAGCCCCAGCCCTGCTGCTCGACCTGGAGGATCGTGAAGACGAAGAGCATCAGACCGCTGACGATGAGCACCGTGCCGGGGACGTCGGCGCCCTCGGCGAGCCCCAGGCCCGCGTCCTCGTGGACGAGGCGCCGCGCGAGGTACCCCGTCGCCGCGCCGATCGGGAGGTTCACGAGGAAGATCCAGTGCCAGCTGATCGCGTCGGTTAGCACGCCGCCGACGATGAGGCCGAGCGCGCCGCCACCCGCCGCGACGAAGCCGAAGACGCCGATCGCCTTCGCCTGCTCGCGCGGGTCGGGGAACATCGTGACGATCATCCCGAGGACGACCGAGGAGGTCAGCGCGCCGCCGATCCCCTGGATGAAGCGGGCGCCGACGAGGACGCCCTGCGCCGGCGAGAGCGCGCAGGCCAGCGACGCGAGCGTGAAGATCGCCAGGCCGGCGAGGAAGACGCGACGGCGCCCGAGCAGGTCCCCGAGGCGCCCGGCGAGGAGCAGCAGCCCGCCGAACGCGATGAGGTACGCGTTGACGACCCAGGCGAGGCCGGACTGGGAGAAGCCGAGGTCGTCCTGGATCGACGGCAGCGCGACGTTCACGATCGTCGAGTCGAGGACGATCATGAGGACGCCCGTGCACAGGACGTACAGGGCGATCCAGCGGGACCGGTCGCCCGTCGCGGGGTCGTGTGGGGCGGGCATGGCGGCGGTGGCGGCGTCGGTCATCTGCCGCACGTTGTAGCACCAGCCCCGCGGGACCCCCGGTGAACGGCACGCATGATCCGCAGACGCCCCGAGACGCCGGAACTCATCGGCGGGCGGTTCGAGTCCGCTCAGTCGCCGGCGACGCGACCGAACGCCCGCACGGCCAGCGGCGCGGTGATCGCGACGATCGCGACCGCCCAGAGCAGCGTGTAGACCGCCGGGTGCTGGAGCGACCACGCGTCGCTCGAGCCCGCGACGACGTCCGGGTTGCCGAACTGGTGGCGGAGGGCGCCCGAGAGCGACGTGACGGGGTTCCACTCCGCGAACGTCCGCAGGACGCCGGGGAGCGTGTTCACCGGGACGAAGGTCGACGCGAGGAAGGTCACCGGGAAGAGGCCGGTGAAGGCGACGCCCTGCACGGCCTGCGGCGAGTCGAGCAGGCAGCCCATGAGGATGCCGACCCAGATCATCGCGAACTGGAAGCCGAGCATCAGCGCGTAGCCGCCGAGCGCGTCGAGCACCCCGCTGTGGATGCGCCAGCCGACGACGAGGCCGGTGATCGACATGAGCGCGACCGGGACGAAGCCGATGAGGACGGCCGCGATCGCGCGCCCGCCGAGGACCGCGCTGCGGCTGATCGGCAGGGTGCGGAAGCGGTCGATCGCGCCGGTCGAGCGGTCGGCCGTGAGGCCGACGGCGATCCCGAAGCAGCCGAAGACGATCGTCTGGGCGAAGATCCCGCCGAGCAGGAACTCGCGGTAGCTGCCGCCCCCGGGGACCGAGATCGCGCCGCCGAAGACGTAGGCGAAGAGCAGCACGAACATGATCGGCTGGATCGTCGCGTCGGTGAGCATCTCCGGCTGGCGGCGGATGTGCTTGAGGCTGCGCCGGGCGATGACCCAGGCGTCGCCGACGTACCGGCGCGGGCTCATGCCGCCGCCTCCCCGGGGCCACGGCCGGGGCCGCGGCCCGGCCCCGCGTCGGCGCGCGCGGCCGCGTCGGCGGCGCTGTGCCCGGTGAGCTCGAGGAAGACCTCGTCGAGCGTCGGCGGCCGCAGCGCGAGCTCGTCGACCTCGACGCCCGCGTCCGCGAGCGCCCCGCCGACCGCCGCCATCGCCGCGGCCCCGCCGTCGGTCGCGACGACGATCGCGTCGCCGTCGGGGTCGACGAGCGCCTCGGCGCCGGCCGCCGCCGACACGAGGCGGACCGCCTCGTCGAGGCGCGCGCGGTCGCGCACGATGACCCGGATCTGCTCGCCGCCGATGCGCCGCTTCAGCTCGCGCGCGCTCCCCTGGGCGATGACGCGGCCGTGGTCGACGACGAGGATGTCGTCGGCGAGCCGCTCGGCCTCCTCGAGGTACTGCGTCGTCAGGAGGATCGTCGCGCCGCTCGCCACGAGGGTGTCGAGCACCTCCCACAGCTCGTTGCGCGCCCGCGGGTCCAGGCCCGTCGTCGGCTCGTCGAGGAAGAGGACCTCGGGCGTGGCCACGAGCGTCGCCGCGAGGTCGAGCCGTCGCCGCATCCCACCCGAGTACTTGCCGGCGACGCGGTCGCCCGCCTCGGTGAGCGAGAACTGCTCGAGCAGGACCGTCGCCCGCTCCTTCGCGCGGCGCCGGCCGAGGTGGTGCAGCTCGCCGAGCATGACGAGGTTCTCGCGGCCGGTGAGCAGCTCGTCGACCGTCGCGTCCTGGGCGGCGTACCCGATGCGGCGCCGGACCTCGTTCGCGTCGGTCGCGACGTCGAAGCCGACGACGGACACCGTCCCCTCGTCGGGGTCGCTCAGTGTCGTGAGCATCCGGACCATCGTCGTCTTGCCGGCGCCGTTCGGGCCGAGGACGGCGGTGACGCTGCCGCGCGCGACCTCGAGGTCGATCCCGGCCACCGCCGTCATGTCCCCGAAGCGCTTGACGAGCCCGCGCGCGCGGATGGCGACGTCGGGAGCGCCGGTCACGAGCGCCACCGGCGGCGGCGCTTCGGCTCGTCCTCGGCGGGGAGCGGCGTCAGACCCGGCCGCAGCGGGTCGACCTCGCCGTCGAGGATCTGACGCGCCAGCGCGAGAGCGCCCGACCACACGCCCTCGACACCGCGGCCGACGTCGGCGTCCTCGGACCTCTCGCCGACGCGCAGGGCGCATGGCGGCGTCTCGCCCTCGGGATCGACGAGCATGTAGCGGCGGCCGCCGGGCCACGCGACGGCGAAGAGGACCTGGCCGTCGGAGCGCAGGGCGCTGAAGAACTCGATGTCCTCGGAGACCGCGAGCGACTCGTCGGTCGCGAGCGTGTGGTCGTCGGTCCAGTCGGGGGGCCAGCGGGGGAAGACGTCGCTCATCGCCCCATAGTCAAGCGGGTCACCCGGGACGGCGCGTGAACATCCGTCGCCTGTTTCACACGGCGCCGTATGATACGTATCGGCATGAAACCACGGCGACGAGGGAGCTGATCGGCTTTGACGGACGTGCGCATCACCTACATCGGCGGGCCCACGGCCCTCATCGAGATCGGGCCGTGGCGCCTGCTCACCGACCCGACCTTCGACCCGCCGGGCAAGCGCTACTTCTTCGGCTGGGGCACCGCGTCGAAGAAGCTCCAGGGCCCGGCCGTCGCCTTCGACGACCTCGGCCGGATCGACGCGGTCCTCATCAGCCACGACCATCACGGCGACAACCTCGACCCCACCGGGCGTGAGCTGCTGCCGCGGATGGGGCAGATCGTCACGACCGAGCCGGGGGCGAGACGGCTCGGCGGGGGCGCCGTCGGCCTCGCGCCGTGGGCGACGACGACGCTCGAGGCCGAGGGCCGCCCGCGCATCGAGATCACCGCCACCCCGTGCCGCCACGGGCCGCCCGGCAGCAAGCCGATCGTCGGCGACGTCGTCGGCTTCGCGCTGAAGTGGGACGGGCAGCAGCACGGCGTGCTGTGGATCTCCGGCGACACCGTCCTCTACGACGGCGTCCGCGAGGTCGCGCAGCGGCTGAACGTCGGCACGGCCGTCGTCCACCTCGGCGGCGTGACGTTCCCGTGGCTCTCCGGACCCCTGCGGTACACGATGAACGCGCAGGAGGCGGCCGAGCTCTGCGGGCTCGTCGACCCGCACACGATCATCCCGATCCACTACGAGGGGTGGAAGCACTTCCGTCAGGGCCGCGGCCCGGCCGAGCAGGTGCTGGCCGCCTCACCGCTGGCGCCGCGCGTGCGGTGGCTCGCGGCCGGCACGCCGACGGAGCTCGACGTGTGACCCGGCCCGGCCGCCCGACGCTGACGACGCCCGACGCGTGGGCGGCCGCCGCGCTCGACGAGCTCGAGCAAACCGGCGTCCGCGCGCTCTCGGTGCAGGCGGTCGCCCGCCGGCTCGGCGTGAGCAAGGGCGGCGCCTACCACCAGTTCTCCGGCCGGCGCGCGCTGCTGCAGGCCGCCCTCGCCCGCTGGGAACGGCGGCAGGTCACCGAGCTCGGTGAGCGGTTCGGGGCGATCGCCGACCCCGCCGAGCGCCTGCACCGCCTGCTCCTCTACGCCGCGCTCGAGATGCAGCCGACGGTCATCCTCCAGTTCATGGCGGCGGCGGACGACCCGGACGTGGCCGCGGCGCTGGAGCGCTCGGCGACCGCCCGGCTCGCGCTGCTGCGGCGGATCTTCACCCAGCTCGGCGCGACGCGCACCGTCGCGGGCCACCGGGCGATCATCGCCTACAGCCACTACCTCGGGCTCGCCCAGCTGCGGACGCAGTCGCCGGCGGTGCTCGCCTCGCCCGCCGCCCTGCGCGGCCACGTGCGCGAGCTCGAGCGCAGCCTGCTCGCGGGGCTGGCCGGGGCCTAGCCGAGCCGCCCGGCCGGCCGCCGCCCCGCCCGCGGCCCACGCCGCCGCTCAGCGCCGCCGCGCGGGCCGCGGCGTCCGCTCGGCGGCCGCGCAGGCGAGGCAGTGCACGCTGTCGGGCATGGCGCGCAGCCGCGGCGCGGGGATCGCCGCCCCGCAGGTGTCGCAGACGCCGTAGGTCCCCTCGTCGAGCTTCGTGAGCGCGCGCTCGGTCCGCGCGAGCCCGCGCTCGAGCGTGCTGCCGACGCCGATGTCCGTGAGCCGGCTCACCGCCTCGATCGTGCCGTCCCCGATGCGCTTGCCGAAGCCGAGCCCGCTGCCGCGCTCGGGGGTGCGCGCGAGACCGGAGACGCGCTCGCGGCTCCCGTCGCGCCGGTCCTCCAGCACACGGCGGATCGCCGTCAGGTCCAGGTCATCGGTGCGTGACGTCATCTTCCGGGGATACCCGGCGCCCCGCGGTCCCACCCGTCGCCGCGCCCCGGAGCCCGGCCATCTGCTTGAGGTCGTCAAACGTCGCTGCTGCGAAGTACCCTGGATAGGACATGGGCACTCCCGCCGCGCCGCCGACGTCCGCCGCCTCCGAGGCCTGGCTCCTCATGAGCCGGCTGCTCCGGGAGAACCGCGGCCCGTTCTTCGCCGCCTGCGCGGAGGAGCGCCTGTCCCCCCCGCAGGTCATGGCACTGCAGCTCCTCGAGCCGGCGATCCCGACCCCGATGAGCGACCTCGCCGGCCTCATGCACTGCGACAACTCGAACGTCACGGGCATCGTCGACCGGCTGGAGGCCCGCGGCCTCGTCACCCGCCGGCCCGCGACCCACGACCGGCGCATCAAGCACCTCCTCGTCACCGACGAGGGCGCGGCGGTCCGCGCGCGGCTCGTCGCCCAGCTGAGCGAGCCGCCCGAGCCGCTGCTGCGGCTCAGCACGGCCGAGCAGCGTCAGCTCCGCGACCTGCTGCGCAAGGCGCTCGGCTGACGCGCCCCCGGGTCAGGCGACGTCCGCGACCGCGCGCGGGCCCTCGCCGACGTACTTCGCCGTCGGGCGGATGAGCCGGGCCTCGCGCTTCTGCTCGAGGATGTGGGCGGACCAGCCGGCGACGCGCGCGCAGGTGAACATCGGCGTGAAGAGGTCGGCCGGGACCTCGGCGAGGTCGAGGATGACCGCCGACCAGAACTCGACGTTCGTCGCGAGGACACGGTCGGGCTTGCGGGCCTTGAGCTCGGCGAGGGCGGCCTTCTCGAGCGCCTCGGCGACCTCGAAGCGCGGCGAGCCGAGCTCGGACGCGACGCGGCGCAGGACGCGGGCGCGCGGGTCCTCGGCGCGGTAGACGCGGTGGCCGAAGCCCATGAGGCGCTCGCCGCTGTCGAGGGCCTGCTTGACCCACCGCTCGGCGTCGCCGTCCATCGCCTCGACGCCCTCGATCATCTTCAGCACGCGCGAGGGGGCGCCGCCGTGGAGCGGGCCGCTGAGCGCGCCGACCGCGGACGAGAGCGCGGCGGCGCAGTCGGCGCCGGTCGAGGTCACGACGCGCGCGGTGAACGTCGAGGCGTTCATCCCGTGCTCGGCCGCGGAGATCCAGTAGGCGTCGATGGCCTTCGCGTGGTCGGGGTTGACCTCGCCGCGCCAGCGCATGAGGAAGCGCCCCGCGATCGTGTCCTGCTTGTCGATCTCGTCCTGCGGGACCCACGGCCGGCCGAGGCCGCGGGCGGACTGCGCGACGAAGCTCAGCGCTTGGACGGACGCGCGCGCGAGGTCGTCGCGGGCCTGCTCGTCGGAGATGTCGATGACGGGCTGGTAGCCGTACTCGGGAGCGAGCATCGCGAGCGCCGCCTGCACGTCGACGCGATGGTCGCCGGAGCGGACGAGCAGCGGGTGCGGCTGCGCGGGCGCGAGGCCGGGGTCGAAGCTGCCGTCGACGAGCAGGCCCCAGACCTTCTCGAACGCGACGTGGCCGACGAGGTCCTCGATGTCGACACCGCGGTAGCGGAGCGACCCACCCTCCTTGTCGGGCTCGGCGATGGTCGTGGCGAAGGCGACGACGCCCTCAAGCCCGCTCTGTACGTCGCTGGTGTCGATCGTGCTCATGATCCGAGCCTACCGTTCCCCGACAGCCTGTCTGACGGCAGATCGTGAACACCCGCCGCCACCCCGCGGCGGTGGGCTACACCGTGCCGAGCACCGCGGCCATGCGCTGCGGGACGACGCCGAGCGCCTCGGCGTCCGCGGTCCCGTGCCGGGTCGTCATCGGCACCTGGAGCAGCTCCGCCTCGTCCCAGGTGACGGGCGTGCGCGACTTCGCGAGCGCCTCGGCGACCCGCAGGCCGCGCGAGGCGATGAAGGTCGGCACCGGGAGGACCGGGCGCTCGCGGCCGGCGGCGCGCAGGATCGTGTGGGCGGCCTCGGTCGCGCTCAGGGTGTCGGGGCCCGCGAGCTCGTGGCGGGCGGCGGCGACGGCCGCGGCGGCAGGCGCCTGGACGATCGCCATGAGGCAGTCGGCGACGTCCTCGGCCCAGATCGGCTGGGAGCGCGCCGAGCCGGAGCCGGGGAGCGGCACGACCGGCGCGAGGGCGAGACGGCCCATGAGCGTCGCCCAGCGGTCCCCCGGGGCGTAGACGAGCGACGGGGCAACGATCGTGTGCCGCAGCCGCGAGTCGACGACCGCCCGCTCGGCGAGCGCCTTCGCACGGAGGTAGCGGGTGCGGTTGTGGGACCCGGCCCCGAGCGCGCTGAGGAAGATGAAGTGCTCGACGCCGGCGCGCTCGGCCGCCTGGACCATCCGCCAGGTCGCGATGCCGTTGAGCTCCTCGATCGAGCCGGCGGACTGGTCCCGGATCGCGCCCGCGAGGTGGACGACCGTCTTCACCCCGCGCAGCGCGTTGCGGAACGAGGGCGGGTCGGTCAGGTCGCCGAGCGCGATCTGGACGCGTACGCGCTCGGGCCCGAGGCGCTTCGGGTCCCGGACGAGGCAGCGGACGGGGACACGGGCCGCGACGAGCCGCCGCAGGAGGGGCGTGCCGACGAGGCCGGTGGCGCCGGTGAGCAGGAGCACACCCGAAACCTAGCGGCCCTCAGCGATACTCCGGATTCGGGTGGTCGAACGAGCAGCCGGCGTCCCACTGCTCCCGCTGGTTGCCGTGGGCCGGGAAGCCCCCGCTGCGCTTGAGCATGGCCGCGAGGTGCATGAGGTTCCAGGCCGCGAAGACCGTGTTGCGCTGCGTGAACTCGTTCTGCGGGCCGCCCGAGCCCGGGTCCGCGTAGCTCGGGCCGGGCCCCGCCTCGCCGAGCCAGCAGCTGTCCGCCTGCGGCGGGATGCAGTAGCCGAGGTGCTGGAGCGAGTAGAGGACGTTCATCGCGCAGTGCTTCGCGCCGTCCTCGTTCCCGGTGACGATGCAGCCGCCGACGCGGCCGTAGTAGACCCACTGGCCCCGGTCGTTGAGCTGCCCGCTGTTGCCGTACAGGCGCTCGATGACGCGGGTGCAGACGCTCGACTTCTCGCCGAGCCAGATCGGCGTGCCGAGGACGAGGATGTCCGCCGCGAGGACCCGCTCGAAGATCGCCGGCCACCCGTCGGAGGCGGCGCCGTGCTCGGTCATGTCCGGGTACACACCGGGCACGAGGTCCTCGTCGACGGCGCGGATCGTCTCCACCCCGACGCCCTGCTTCTCCATGACGCCGATGGCGACGTCCATCAGCGCCTGGGTGTTCGAGGGCTCCGAGGCGCCCTTCAGCGAGCAGTTGACGAACAGCGCGCGCAGATCGGAGAAGTCGTGATCGCTCAAAACCAGTGACGCTCCTCTTTGAACGGGTCGCCGTCGTTGTGGTAGCCGTTGAGCTCCCAGAAGCCCTGCCGGTCGGCGGTGAGAATCTCCAGGCGGCGGAGGAACTTCGCCGACTTCCAGAAGTAGCGCTTGGGGACGAGCAGCCGCAGCGGGTAGCCGTGATCGGGCTCGAGCGGCTGACCCTCGTACGTGTGGGCGAGCATCACGTCGTCGTCCAGCAGGACCTCGAGCGGCATGTTCGTCGTGTAGCCGCCGTCGGAGTGGGCGAGGACGTGCGTCGCGGACGGCCGCACCCCGGCCCGCTCCATGAACGCCGTGATCGGCACCCCGGTCCACGTCGTGTCGAGCTTGGACCAGCGCGTGACGCAGTGGATGTCCACCGTCTGGGTGCGCTGCTCCATCGCGAGGAGCTCGTCCCAGGTGACCGCGAACGGGGATTCGACCTCCCCGTCCACCGCGAGCGTCCACGAGGAGAGGTCGGTCTTCGGCACACGGCCGTACGTCAGGACCGGGAATTTCGACGTCAGGTACTGCCCCGGCGGGACCCTCGAGGCGTCCACCCCGGCCTCCTTCGCCTGCCGTCTGCCACGCTCGCCGAGGATCTTGGAGGTGATACCCATGCTGCTGTCGTAGTATGACGCCGTCCGAGTCGCACCCGCGGCCGTTCATCTTCAGTCCCCCGGAGTAAGAGGAATACCTGTATGGCCTACGTCATCGCGGAGCCCTGCGTCGGCACCAAGGACAACTCGTGCGTCGAGGTGTGCCCGGTCGATTGCATCCACCCCACGCCCGATGAGCCCGACTACGACAAGGTCGAGCAGCTCTACATCGACCCCGAGGAGTGCATCGACTGCGATGCGTGCGTCGAGGCGTGCCCGGTCGACGCCTGCTTCGCGGAGGATCAGCTCCCGGACGAGTGGGGCAAGTTCGTCCAGATCAACGCGGACTACTTCGCCAGCTCCAAGTAGGTCCCGCGCATGACCTCCCACCCCGTCCGGCGCGGCGGGGTGCGGTCGTCGGCGGCGGTCCTGACCCTCGCGCTCACCGTCGCCGCCTCGGGCTGCGGCGGGAGCAGCGGCGGGTCCTCGAAGGACTACTACGCGGCGATCGACACCTTCTGCGGGAAGGTGACCGCCGCGGCCCAGCAGGTGACCACGGACACGGCCGCCGTGCGCCGCGACTCGAAGGCCCCCGCCGCCGACCGTTACGCCGCGATCACGAAGTCCCTCACGCGCTTCGCCGACTCGACGGAGGCGGCGCTGACGAAGCTCGAGCAGGCGAAGGTCCCGGCGAAGTTCTCCGACTACCAGAAGGGCACGTCGGCGGGCTTCCGCACGTTCATCTCGACGCTCCGCACGACGGCGGCGTCGGCCGACAAGAACGGCCCGAAGGCGCTGACCCAGCTCCAGGGCAAGCTCAACGCCGTGAAGCTGCCCGACCCCCCGAAGGACATCACCGCGAACGCGAAGGCGTGCGCGAGCTTCAGCCCGAAGGGCTGAGCCCGCGGCTCGGCCTCACGGAGGCCCGGAGCCGGAGGTACCAGCCTTTGGGCGAGTACCTCCGATGACATCCGAGCCCCCGGGCGAGGATGTCACGCCATGGGGAGCGTCATCCCCGTCGGCGCCGGCGCCTCGGGGAGCGGGATGTCGGCCGTGATGACGTTCAGGACCGGCAGCGGCTCCGGGGTCATCGCGATGATCCCGCGCGCGGCCTGGCGGATGTTCTGCGCGGCCGGGTCGTCCGGGTCGGTGATGACGAGCGGCGTGCCGGCGTCGGCCTGGGCGCGCAGCGGCATCGTCAGCGGGATCTTGCCGAGCAACGGGACGTCGAGCTCGTCGGCCAGCGCCTTGCCGCCGCCCTCGCCGAAGATGGGGAACCGCTCACCCGAGGGCGTCGTGAACCCGGACATGTTCTCGATGACGCCGGCGATGTCGAGGCTCACCTTGTTCGCCATCTCGGCGCTGCGGCGGGCGACCTTCTGCGCGGTGTCCTGCGGCGTCGTGACGATGACGAACTGCGCCTGCGGCAGGAGCTGGCTCAGCGTCATCGAGACGTCGCCGGTGCCCGGCGGCAGGTCGACGAGCAGGTAGTCGAGCGCGCCCCAGGCGACGTCCTCGAGGAACTGCGTCAGCGCCTTGTGGAGCATCGGGCCGCGCCAGACGACGGCGGCGTCCTCGGCGACGAAGAAGCCGATCGACATGACCTTCACGCCGTGCGCCTCGAGCGGCTGGATCTTCCGGTCGGGGGAGACGGGCGGCCGGTCGGACCCGAGGCCGAACATGCGCGGGATCGAGTAGCCCCAGACGTCGGCGTCGAGGATGCCGACGCTCTTGCCGTCGGCCGCGAGGGCCGCGGCGAGGTTCGAGGTGAGCGTCGACTTGCCGACGCCGCCCTTGCCGGAGCCGATGCAGATGACGTTCTTCACCTGCGCGAGCGCGCCCTTGGGCATCGAGCCGCGGCCGAGCTTCTGCTGCAGCGCGCCCTTCTCGGCGTCGCTCAGGACGTCGAAGGTGACGCGCGAGGTCGTGATTCCGAGGTCGCCGAGGACGTTGGCGACGTCGACCTCGAACTGCTTCTTGATCGGGCAGCCCGGGGTGGTCAGCGAGACCATCACGTCGACGCTGCCGTCGGCCTGCTGCTCGATCGAGCGGACCATGCCGAGCTCGACGATGTCCTGGCGCAGCTCGGGATCGATGACCGCGCGCAGGGCTTCGCGGATGTCGTCAGTCGAAGGCATGCCCCCATTGTCGCAGGGTCGGCGCCGCGGGTCGGTGCGGGTGGGCACCGGCCCGGCGGCGCCGCGCGCCTTAAAGACAAAGGGCCCACACGCGAAGCGCGGGCCCTTTGTCGAGGGAGGAGAGGGTGCTACGACTGACGACGGGATATGAGGTCGCCAGACCTGTCCGCGAGCCCGGACCCTCTCGGCCGGTGCGGGGAAGTGGGTGCCGCCCGCCCCGCGCGTGTTCGCGGCGGGGGCGGGCGGGTGCTGCGGTGCTGCTACGCCAGGGAGGCGATCCGATCCACGAGCTCCGAGCCCGTCTTCTCGACCGACGCGGCGAGGTCGCTCGCGGTGGCGGTGAAGAGGTCGGTGCGCGCCCCGACGTCCTTCTTCAGGCCCGAGAACTGCTTGTCGAGATCGGCGCGGAACGCCTTGATCTCCTTCTCGGCCTTCGTGCGGTTCTTCTTCAGCTCGCGCTCGGCCTTCGTGCGGCGGGTGCGGAGCTGGCGCTCGAGCTTCGTGCGGTTCTTCTTCAGCTCGCGCTCGGCCTTCGTGCGGGCGCTGCTGCCGCGCTTCTCGGCCTTCTTGAGGTCGGCCTCGAGCTCCTTGACGATCGACTCGAACTGCTTCTGCGCAGCATCGACCGAGCCGTACTTCGTCGCCAGGTCGTCGACGACGTCGACGATGGCGTCACGCGCGATGAGGGCGGCGCCGACGGGGATGAGCACGGCCTTCTCGGCGTAGACCTGGACGCGCTCGGCGGGCGTCTCGACCTTGGTCTCGACCTTCTTGGCGGCCGTCTTCGCCTTGGTGGCGGTCGCGTTCTGCTTGCGGGTCGCAGCAGCCTTCTTCGCGGTCGTGGACCGCTTCGTGGCGGCGGTCGCGCGCTTGACGGTCGTGTTCGACTTCGTCGCGGCGGTGGCGTTGGCGGCGGGGCTGGTGTTGCGGGTGGGGGCGCTCTGGTCGGCCATGTGGAGTGTGCTCCTCCTTCGGACTTCTCTAAGGATATTAGAACTAAGTTGTCCGGAGAATACCACCGAACATCTGTTTGTAAACCCGTCCGGAGCGTTTGTTACAGGTCCGGTCACACCATCGTCACAAGTGCCGATGAAATGGGGCTCTTCCGTTCGTACGCTTGTGACGTGCCGAACGCTCGTTCGTCCGCGAAACGGACGCGGAAACGCCCGCTCAGGCGGGAGCTCGTGCGACGCGCCCGAGCCACCGTGCGGGCTCGACCAGCTCGGCGAGGCTCGGCAGCAGCTCCGGGGCGTCCCACGCGCGGTGCAGCGTCGCGACGTCCGCCTGCGCGACGACGGCATCGCAGAAGCGCTTGCCGTCCTCGTACTGGCGGAGCTTCAGCTCGAGGCCGAGCAGCCGCTCGAAGAGCCGCCAGGGGCTGAAGCCGCTCGCCGCCTCACGGCGACGGGCGAGCGCCGCGCGCAGGTCGGCGAGGTCCGGGAGGACCGGGGCGCCGGCCGCGTCCATGACGTGCTCGGCGTGCCCCTCGATGAGCGACATGACCGCCTGGATGCGGTCGAGCAGTGCCTTGCGCTCGGGGCCCGCGACGAGCGCGAGGACCGAGCCGGAGCGCACCTGGCCCGCGACCGCGCGGACGTCGGGCAGCGCGAGCCGCGGCACGACGGGCCGGCCGTCCGGCCCGGGCGCGCCCGTGAGGCCGCCGACGAGCTCGTCGACGAGGGCGCCGAGGTGGGGCCGCAGCCACGGCACCCCCGTGAACTGGACCGCGTGGGTCATCTCGTGGATCGTCACCCAGCGGACGAGCTGCGCCGGATCGACGTCGAGCGTCTTCGCGGCCGCGTGGAGGTTCGGGACGACGAGCAGCAGCCGCAGCGGCGCGTCGGGCTCGGTGAGGTGGACGTCGACCTGCCCGAGGACGCGGCGGCCGAGGAGGCCCGTCACCGCGCCGGCCTCGGCACCGAGCAGCGCCCCCGCCCCGAGCAGCGCCGGGCCCTGCAGCGGCCCGAGCCCCGCGCCCGCCTTCGCCAGGACCGGCGCGAGGAGCGCGTCGAACGCCGCGTAGTTCGCCGCGCGCCAGGCGGGGCGGCCGACCGCCTCGGCGACCGGGAGCGGCGTCCGCGGCTGCAGGCCCGTGTAGGCGACGACCCGCTCGGCGGCGTCGGCGGCGATCGCCCGCAGGTCGACCGGCAGCGCGTGGGTCTCCCCGAGGCCGCCGCCGGTGAGCCCGGCGACGCGCTCGGCGAGCCCCCAGTCGATGCGGGACCCGCTCATACCGACGGCAGGGTCGCGAGGCGCGCGAGCGCCTCGGGGGAGCGGGCGGCGACGACCGGCGAGTGCGGCGCGAGGTCGAGCGGCGCGCCGAGCGGGTCCTCGAACCCGGTGAAGGCGACGAGCCCGCCGGACTCCCGGACGATGAGCTGCGCGGCGGCCGCGTCGACCGCGCGCGAGCGCCAGAGCGTCGCCATCCCGTCGACGCGGGTCGTCGCGACCTGGCACATCGAGAGCGCGATCGACCCGAGCGCGCGCACGCGGTAGACGTGCTCGACGAGGGCGTCCGACGAGGCCGCGAGCCAGCGCGGGTCGGAGTTCTCGATCGCGACCATCTCGAGCTTGCCGTCCGGGCGCCACCGCTCGGGGGGCGCCGGGGAGAGCGGGACGTCGTCGAGGAAGGCGCCGCCCCCGCGTTCGGCGCGCCACTCCTCGCCCGAGCCGAAGTCGTGGACGAAGCCGAAGCAGACGTCCGCCATCGTCTCGCCGTCGGCGACCGCGATCGAGACGGCGTGGTGGGGGAAGCCGCGCTTGGCGTTGTTCGAGCCGTCGATCGGGTCGACGAGGACGAGCAGGCCCGGATCGCCGTAGTCGACGGTGCCGCGCTCCTCGGAGACGACGGTGAACCGCGCGCCCTCGGCGTGCAGGCGGTCGAGCTCGTCGAACACGAGCTGCTCGGCCTGGGCGTCGATGACGAGCGTCCGGTCGCCGCCCTCGCCCGTGCTCCCGGTCTCCGCGACGCGCCCGTCGCCGCACGGCACCCCGTCGAGGAGCGCGGCGATCCCGGCCGCGGCCCGGCGGCCGGCGTCGAGCCAGGCGTACGGGAGTCCGTCAGCGGGGTCGGCCATGGCGACATACTAGGTAGGCCTTGCCGTCGCCCGACCCTCCCGTCGTCCTCACCGAGCCTCAGCGCGCCGCCGTCCTCCACGACGGCGGCCCCCTCGTGCTGCTCGGCGGCGCCGGGACGGGGAAGACCGCGACGCTCGTCGCCCGCTTCGCCCTCCTGACCTCCGAGGGCGGCGTCGCCCCCGAGCAGGTGCTCATCCTGACCGGCGGCGAGGCGGCCGCGGACGAGCTGCGCACGCGCGTGGAGGACGTCCTCGGCGACCGCGCCTTCGCCGAGCTCGCGGTCCACACGCCCTCCGGGTTCGCCGCCCGCCTCCTGCGCGAGGAGGCGATGGAGGCGGCGATCGACCCGACCGTCGGCATGGCCGGCAGCGCCGACCGCCTCGCCTTGCTGCTCGCGCGCATCGACGAGCTGCCGCTGCGCGTCCACGACCTCGCCGGCCGGCCCGCCGCGACCCTCGCACGGCTCCTCGCCCGCATCGACCGCGCGAAGGAGCAGCTCGTCACCGCCGAGGCCTTCACCGCCTGGGCGGCGGGGCTCGACGACTCAGACGCCCGCGCGGTCCGCGAGCGTGAGTTCGCCGCCCTCTACACCGCGCACGACGCGCTCCTGCACCAGCAGGACCTCCTCGACGCCGGCGACCTCATCCTCCGGGCGCACGCGCTGCTCGCCGGGCGCCCGCACGTGCTCGCCCGGACGGCCGCGCGCTACCGGCACGTCATCGCCGACGACCACCAGGACGCCACGCCGGCCGCGCACGCGCTCATCACGCTCCTCGGCGGCGCGACCGGGACGCTCGTGCTCGCGGGCGACGACGACCAGGCGGTGCGCCGCACGAGCGCCGCCCAGCCCGGTTCGCAGGCGCTGCGGGCGGCGGCGGGCGGCGCCGCCACCGGGACGACGGTCGTCCGCCTCGAGCGCTCCTTCCGCTGCCGCGCGCGGGTCATCACCGCCGCGCAGGCGGTCGTCGCCGGGCGCGAGGGCGCGAACCCCCACCGCCTGCCGAAGCGGCTCGAGGGCGACGGAGGGGGGAACGTCCGCTTCTGGCGCTGCGCGAACGAGCGCGCGCAGGCGCAGGGCGTCGCCGCCGAGATCGAGCGCCTCATCCGCGAGGGCGTCGCCCCGGAGCAGATCGGCGTCATGGTGCGCTCGGTCCGCAACGAGGGGCAGGCGGTCGCCGTCGCGCTCGAGGAGCGCGCCGTCCCCTACCGGATAGTCGGGGCGGCGGCCTTCTTCCAGCGGACCGAGATCCGCGACGTCCTCGCCTGGCTGCGGCTGCTCGTCGAGCCGGGGGACGCCGCCGCCGTCGTGCGCGTCCTCGCCCGCCCGCCGATCGAGCTGCGCTCGGTCGACCTCGCCCGCTGCGTGCAGATCGCCCGCCGCCGGAAGCTCGACATGGTCAGCGCGCTCGGGGCGGCGCTCGAATCCCCCCAGGTCGCACCGGAGGCCCGGGAGCGCATCCAGACCTTCCTGAAGCTCCAGCGCCAGACCGCCGCGGCGCTCGACACGATGCGGCCGGACCTCTTCGTCCACCGCCTCATCGAGCGGCTCGGCCTGCGCCGCCAGCAGCTCTTCGCCGCGCAGGCGGACGTCGTCGAGCGCCTGCTCGCGCTCGCCCGCCTCGGGGAGCTCGCGTCGAACTACACGGCCCGCACCCCGACGGCGACCGCGCGCGACTTCGCCCGGTACCTCACGGCCGTGGCCGACGCGGGGCTGCGCGACGAGGAGGAGCTCGACCAGTCGGCGGTCGCGCCCCGCGGCGCCGTCGCCGTCCTCGCGATGCACGGCGCCCGCGGGGTCGAGCTGCGGCACGCGTTCGTCCTCGGCCTGCAGTCCTCGCGGATGCCGGGCGCGCGGCAGGAGCTCGTCGAGCCGGTGCCGGCGGCGCTCGTCGCGGACGCGGCGGGCGCGGACTTCGGCGTGGCCGACGTCGTGGCGCCCGAGGCGACGGGGGACCGCGCGGACCACGTCGCCCACATGCGGCGCCTGCTCCACGTCGCGATGACCCGCGCGAGCGAGGGCGTCGTCCTCGCCTACGCGGCCGCGTCCGACCGTGGCGCACGCCAGCCCCCGTCCCCGTTCGCCGAGGAGGCGCGTGCCGCGCTCGGCGCCGGGTGGGAGGACCGCGAGGAGGTCCTCTTCGGGCCTGACGAGGCGCTCCACGCGACGTACGCGATGCTCCGCGACGAGCTGCTCTCGTCCGTGTCGAAGGTCGGCTCGCGGCTCGGCGAGCTGCGGCTGGACACCGACCTCGACGTCACCCACGGGGTCACCCGCTACCTCGAGCTCGTGAAGATCGCCGCGATCCTCGAGCGGCCCGCCGGGCAGTCGGTGCGCGACGCGCTCGCGGACGTCAACTCGAAGCTCCTGCAACCGGTCTCCGCCCACCAGCGCGAGGTCTTCACCTCGAGCGCGCTCGACGAGTTGCTGCTCAACGCCGAGGCGGACGCGCAGGCCCGGGCCGCCGCCGTCTCCGGCCGCGCGGAGCCGTCGCTGGAGGCCTTCCTGCCGCGGCGCGGCGAGGGCCTGCTGCTCAGCGCGTCGGACATCGAGACCTACCGGTCATGCCCGCTGAAGTACAAGTTCGCGCGCGTCTTCCGCATCCCGAGCGAGTCGACGATGAACCAGCGCTTCGGGATCCTCTTCCACCAGGTCCTCGAGCGCTTCCATACCGAGGGCGGGTCGGGCGCCCACGGCATCGCGGGCATCGGCAGCTACGGCACGCCGGGCTCGATCGACGAGCTCCTCGGGCTGCTCGAGGCGGGCTGGCGGCGCGGCGGCTTCGGCGACACCGAGGAGGAGCGCCAGTTCAAGGCGAAGGCCGTCAGCGCCCTGCACCGCTATCACGCGCGCTTCGCCGACGAGAAGGCCGACCCGGTGTGGCTCGAGAAGAGCTTCCAGTTCAAGCTCGGCCCGCACGTCCTCCGCGGCCGCGTCGACCGCGTCGACCGCCTGCCGAGCGGCGAGTACGAGCTCATCGACTACAAGACCGGACGGCCGCGGACCGTCGCGCAGCTCCGCGAGGACGTGCAGCTGTCGCTCTACGCGGTCGGGGCGCGCGAGGCGTGGCAGCTCGACTCCTCCCGCCAGGCCTACCACTACGTCCTCGACGACGAGAAGGTCCGCGTCCCGGCCGAGGAGCTCGACCGCGACTGGATCACCGACACCGTCATGCAGGTCGCCGACGGGATCCTCTCGCAGGGCTTCGAGCCCACGCCGTCCTTCGGCGCGTGCTCGATGTGCGACTACCGCATCGCCTGCCCGGCCGCCGAGCGGTAGGCGTGCGGTCGTGGGTCAGGTGCCCTCGGGGCCGCGCTGCTTGAGGAAGCGCTGGAACTCGCGGGCGATGACGTCGCCGGACGGCAGGTCGGACGGCTTGACCTCGGGCGCCTCCTCCTCGGCGGCCTGCTCGAGGCGCTCGACGAACTCGCGCACCTCGGGGTCGCTCTGGACGGCGAGCGAGACCTGGCGCTCGTAGTCGGCGGTCGCCTGCTCGAGGTCGGTCGCGTCGACGGTGACGCCCACGAGCCCCTCGAGCTTGCGGACGAGCGCGAGCGCGGCCTTCGGGTTCGGCGCGGCGGCGACGTAGTGGGGGACGGACGCCCACAGCGACACCGACGGGATGCCCGCCTCCTCGCACGCGGCGTGGAGGACGCCGACGATGCCGGTCGGCCCCTCGTACGTCGTGCGCGGCAGGTCGGAGTGCGCGACGAGGCTCTCGTCGCTCGAGAGGCCGGTGATGCTCACCGGGCGCGTGTGGGGGACGTCGGCGAGCAGCGAGCCGAGCGAGACGACCATCTGCACGCCGAGCGACTCGGCGACGTCGATGACCTGCCGGCAGTAGGACCGCCAGCGCATCGACGGCTCGGGACCCTGGAGGAGGATGAGATCGCGGGCGGCCCGCGGGACGCGCGCCTCGTAGAGCTCGACCGTCGGCCACTCGATGCGGCGCGTGCGGCCGTCGGTGAGCGCGATCTGCGGGCGCGTCGCCTGGAAGTCGTAGTAATCGTCGGGGTCGAGCTGCGCGAAGCGCGTGGCGTCGAGCGAGGATCCGAGGAACTGCAGGGCGGCGGAGGCGGCGTCGCCGGCGTCGTTCCAGCCGGTGAACGCGCAGACCAGGGCCGGGGCGCGAAGGCCCTCGGGTCGGTGCTCCCAGATCAACGGCTGCATCCGATCCACCGTACACAATGGCCGGATGCCGCCCGTCCAATCGCCGACGGCGAGCGCGCCGCCCGGCCCGGGTGGCGGCGCGTCGCCCGGCCCTCCGGGGTCGATCGCGACCCTGCGCGCGGGGGACGTCGTCCGCGGCACCTTCGCGTGCACGCGAAAGGACCGCCTCACCGCGAAGACCGGGACGACGTACCTCGCCGTCGAGCTCCGTGACCGCACCGGGTCGATCGCCGGGCGGGTCTTCCGCGACGCCGACCTCGTCGCCTCGCGCTTCGACCGCGGGGACCTCGTGCACGTCCAGGCCCGGGTCGAGCGCTTCCGCGAGGAGCTCCAGCTCGACATCACCGCGATCGCGCGGGCGCCCGCCGGCGACGCCGACCCGTCGGCCTTCCTCCCGGTCGCCTACCGCGACATGGAGGAGCTCGACGGCTTCCTCGAGCACCTCGCCCGCGAGGTCCACGACCCGGGCTATCGCGGCGTGCTCGAGCGCCTGCTCACCGACGAGCCCCTGCGGACCGCGCTGCGCCGGACGCCCTGCTCGCGCGGCGGGCACCACGCGTACCTCGGCGGCCTGCTCGAGCACACCGTCGCGGTCGCCACGCTCGCGCAGGAGACGTGCCTGCTGCACCCGCGGCTGAACAGCGACCTGCTCATCTGCGCGGCGATCGTCCACGACCTCGGCCACACCGAGGCGTTCACCTACGGCGCGGAGATCCAGCTCGGCGAGGCCGGCCGGCTGCTCGGGCACGTCGAGCTCGGCCTGCGGATCGTCGACCGGCTCGCGGCCGGCCTCCCGGCGATGGACGAGGCGCGGCGGCTGCAGCTCGCCCACTGCGTCCTCACCCACCACGGGCCCGACCAGGCCCCCGGGCGGCGGTTCGGCTCGGTGGAGGCGCTGACCCTCGCGCGGCTGAACGCGCTGGACGCGAGCGTCAAGGGCGCGCTGGAGCAGGGGCTGCCCTAGAGCCCCGCCTTCTCGAGCAGCCGCAGCCAGATCTCGCTGCGGGTCGGGAAGGCTGGCACGGCGTGCCAGAGGACGTCGAGCGGGACCTCGCCGACGACGGCGATCGTCGCGGCCTGGAGGAAGTCCTGCACGTCCGCGCCGGTGATCGTCGCGCCGACGACGAGCCCGCGCCCGTCGTCGATGACGAGCCGCGCGGTGCCGGGCGCGTTCCGCCCGTAGAAGCTTCCGCCGGCGTTGCCCGACGTGGCGACGTCGACCGCGCGGGCCTGCAGCCCGGCCTCGAGCGCGCCGTCGAGCGTCCAGCCGACGGCCGCGACCTGCGGCTCGGTGAAGGTCACCCGCGGGGAGCGGGCGCCGTCGAGCCGCACGGAGGTCGGGCGGCCGAGGATGTCGTCCGCCGCAATCCGGGCCTGGTACTTGCCCATGTGCGTCAGGAGGGCGCGACCGTTCATGTCACCGATGGCGTAGAGCCAGTCGCGGCCGGGCACGCGCATCGTGTCCTCCACCTCGACGAAGCCGCGGGCGTCCGGCTTCACGCCGACGGTGACGAGGCCGAGGTCGTCGAGCGGGACGTGGCGCCCGGCCGCGACGAGGAGCTCCGCCGCCTCGACGGTCTCCTCGCCCTCGAGGACGACGCGGACGGGCCCGGTGTCGGCGTCACGCTCGACGCGGACGATGCGGACGCCGGTGCGCACCGTGACGCCGAGCGCCTCCGAGGCCTCGGTCACCTGCGCCGAGGCGAACGGCTCCTCCTTGAGCAGCAGCCGGTCGGCGACCTCGAGGAGCGTCACCTCCGCGCCGAGCGTCCGCCACGCCTGCGCCATCTCGGCGCCGATCGGGCCGCCGCCGATGACGACGAGCGACGCCGGGACGGCCTTCGCGGTCGTGATCTCGCGGTTCGTCCACGGCACGGCCTCCGCGAGCCCGTCGATCGGCGGGAGCGCGGCACGGCTGCCGACGGCGAGCACGATCGCGCGGCGCGCCGTGAGCCGCCGCCCGTCGTCGAGCACGATCGCCTTCTCGCCGTCGAGCGTGGCGACCCCGCGCAGGAGCGTGATGCCACGCTCCTCGATCCACGGCAGCTGGGCGCTGTCGTCGAGGTCGTGGATGACCTCGTCCCGGCGCGCGAGCGCGGCCGCGGCGTCGAGCGTCCCGGTGACCGCCTCGGCGGCGCCGGGGATGCGCGCCACCTCCGCGAGCGCCTGGGCGGGCCGCAGGAGCGCCTTGGACGGCATGCAGCCGTAGAAGCTGCACTCGCCGCCGACGAGATGCCGCTCGACGAGCGCCACCTCGAGGCCGGCGTCCGCCAGGCGCCCGGAGGCGACCTCGCCCGCCGGGCCCGCGCCGAGGACGATGACGTCGAACTGATCTTCAGGCATGTGGCCGGACATGATGCCCTGCGGGGTGGGCCGTCATGCGGGATCGCGCCCAGCGGGCGCGCCGGCGATCACCCGTCGAGGCGCTCCTGCACCGTCTCGTAGGCGTCGTTCGCCTGCACGAGGAAGCGGAGGATGGTCTCGCGGTCACGCTCGTCCAGCTCGTCGATGAACCCCTCGAGCTCGGACGCGAGGAGCTCGGACGCCTGGCGGAGGACGTCCTGTCCGTCCGGGGTGATCGACACCACCGACGAGCGGCGGTCGGCCGGGTTCGGGCTGCGCTCGACGAACCCGGACCGCTCGAGACGGTCGAGCGCCGGCGTCACGCCGCCCGTGCTCATGCCGAGGCGCTCGGCGATCTGGCCGTTCGTCAGCCACCCGTCGAGGGAGAGCTCCGAGAGGATCGAGTACGAGGTCGAGTTGACGCCGGCGACCTTCGCCGCCGCTCCCGCCGCCCGCGTCTGTGTGATCGACAGCCGCGAGACGGCCACCAACAGCGTTTTCCCTTGAACCGTCACCGTGCGCCTTCCGTGTCTCGAGCGACCCGGTGTAGCAAATCACACTCCTGCCGCAAGCGCACAGGTTTTCGTACCGAGCCTCGGGCGAAATACCGTCAACGTGCCGCGTCGCGGAACGCGCGCCGGACGAGCTGCGCCGCGACGAAGAGCTGCAGGCCGGCGAAGCTCACCTCGACGACCCGGGTCGGCAGGGCGTTGACGAGCGCGACCCCGGCCACCGCCCCGGGGACGGCGAGCAGGCCGACGACGGCTGCGTCCCGGACCCGGAGGTTGCCGTAGCGGTGCTGGCGCACGGCGCCGACGAGGGCGACGGGGACGATGGCGAGCAGCGACGTCGCCTCCGCGTCGACCTGGCGCAGCCCGACGATCGCCACGAGCGCCGGGACGAAGAGCGCGCCGCCGCCGACGCCGAGCATCCCCGCGAGGAGGCCGGCGGCGATGCCGATGAGGACGACCTCGACCATGCCGTCAGCCGAGCAGGAGGTCCCCGGCGCTCACGACGAGCAGCACGGCGAAGCCGAGGGACACGAGCTTCGGGTCGACGCGCTGCTGCAGCCACGTCCCGGCGAGGACGCCGCCGACCGCGGGAAGCCCGATGAGCAGGCCGTCGCCGACGTGGAGGTTGCCGTAGGCGCCGTGGGCGACGGCCGCCGTCGCGGCGATCACGACGATCGCGCCGAGCGACGTCCCGGTGGCCTCGCGCTCGCCGTAGCCGAGCCAGAGGATGAGCAGCGGCACGATGACGACGCCGCCGCCCACGCCGAACAGCCCGCTGAACAGCCCGGCGGCCGTGCCGCAGATCGCGAGCAGGGTCATGCGGCGCCGGTCCATGCCCGCATCGTAGGTGGCGGGCCGCCCGCGGCCCTTCCCGCGCGCCGATCCGGCGGCTCCCGAGCGCCTTTACCTGCCGCGCAGAACGGCTCTGCCACACTGGTGGTGTGTCCGTGGCCGCCACCTCGCTCCACGACGCCCTGGGCCCGCTCCTCGCCGACCCGTCGGCCGCCGCGGTCCTCCTGGACGTCGACGGCACCCTTGCCCCGATCGTCCGCCACGCGGACGACGCGCACGTCCCCGAGGCGACGCGCCGCCCGCTCATCACCGTCGCACGCAGCTACGGCTTCGTCGGCTGCGTCAGCGGCCGACGCGCGGCGATCGCCCGGCGGATCGTGTCGCTCGGCTCGATCACCTACGTCGGCAACCACGGCAGCGAGGTCCTCCCCGGCGGCGCCTCGGAGACCGAGGTCGACGAGGAGGTCGCCGCCTGGACCGAGCGCGTGCGCGCGTTCGCCGCGGCCGAGCTCACCCGCGAGGACGTCCACCGCACGCGGGTCCGCGGTGAGGACAAGGAGGCGATCGCCGCCTTCCACTGGCGCGGCGCCCCCGACGAGGCGGCCGCCGAGGCCGTCGTCGAGGGCATCGCCGCGCGGGCGGACGGCGAGGGCTTCGCGCTGCACCGTGGCCGCAAGGTCCTCGAGGTCCGGCCGCCGGTCGCCCTGGACAAGGGGCGCGGCATCGAGCGCCTGCTCACGGGGCGGGGCCTGCGCGTCGCGCTGTACGCGGGCGACGACGTGACCGACGTCGACGCGTTCGCCGGACTGCGACGCCTCGTCGCCGCCGGCGAGCTCGAGGCCGCCGTCTGCGTCGGCGTGACCTCCGACGAGACCCCGGACGAGCTCGTCCGCGCCGCCGACCTGCTCGTCGACGGCCCCGCCGGCGTCCGCGAGCTGCTCACCGTGCTCGCCGACGCCGTCCGCGGCGGGGCGGTCGCGCCCGCCGGCGACCCCACCCCGGGGTAGCGCTTGCGGTTCGTCGACCTGCTCCGCACGACGGTGCTGCTCTGCGGCGCGGCCGCGACCGTCCTGGCCGTCGTCTGCGTCGCCGGCGCCACGCAGAACGCGGACGAGCAGCTCGTCCTCTACGCGACGGCGTGGTGGGTCATCGCGTCGATCCTCGGCTCCTTCCTCGGCCGCCGCAACGACGCGAGCCCGCCGATCGCCCGGCTCCTCGCGGACGCCAAGCAGGCGACGATGATGCCCGAGCAGCGGCCGGGCGCCGTCGTCCTCAACCGCCTGTGGCCGCTGCTCGTGGCGACCGTCGTCGCCGGGGCCCTCGCCGTCGTCGCCCCGCAGATCCCGGGGATCGCCGCCGGGTTCACGATCGTCTGGGCCCTCGCCTGGCGGCGGCAAGACAAGGCGGTCCAGGCCATCGAGGAGCGCGACGGCGTCCAGTACTACGTCGAGCGCACGTCGCCGCTCGCGCCGGCGCAGCTCGTCCGCATGCCGGGCCTCCGGCGCGAGATCCCGACGCGGGACGGCGTGCCGGGGGCCTGAGCGGCAGATCCCCCGGGCGGCGTGCGGTCTCGTGGGTCATATCCCCCCACTCGACCGCACGCCGCGCTGGGTCGACGGTTGCTGGGAGACTGCGAGCCGTGCCGAAGGACGTCCTGCTCGTGGCCCTCGGGTCGACCGCCGGCCTGCGCCGGGCGGAGGCGGGGTTCGCCGCGTCGCTCGCACGGGCGGGCGTGTCGGTCGCGACGGTGACGGCGGCGCCGCAGCGCGACGTGCGGACGCTCATGGCCACCGACCTCGTCTGGGCGCTCGCCGCGCGGCGGGCCGCCGTCGCCGGGATCGCGGAGCACGCGCCGCGCGCCGTCGTCTACTCGACGGTCACCGCGGCCCTGCTGTGGCCGCGCCCGGGCGCCATCCGCTTCGACGCGCCGGCGGCGGGCAACCGGCCCGGACGCCACGGCCTGTGGCAGCGGCCCCTGGAGCGCCGCCGGCTCGCCGCCGCGCCGCTCCTGCTGCCCCACGACGCCGCCGCGCTCGACGACCTCGGTCCCGCCGCGGCCGCGGCGCTGCGCGGCCGGGTCGTCGCGGTCCCGATCGCGGTGGACCCCTCGGGTCCGGCGGACGGGGTCCGCGACCTCGCCACGATCACCTACGGGACGAACCCGCACAAGAAGGGCCTGGACCGCGTGCTCGCCGCGTGGGCGCTCGCGCGCCGACCCGGCGAGGAGCTGCTCGTCGCCGGGATCGACGCGCTGCCGGACGGCCTCGGGCCTGCGCCGGAGGGTGTCCGCTGCACCGGCATGCTCGACGCCGCCGCCTACCGCGGGCTCCTGCGGCGGGCACGGGTCTTCGTCACCGCGCCGCGGCGGGAGGACCACGGGCTCGCGCAGCTCGAGGCGCTCGCGGACGGCTGCGCGCTCGTCACGACCGCGGCGCCCGGGCCCTACGCGGCCCTGCCCGCCGCCCGCGCCCTCGACCCGCGCTGGGTCCTGCCCGACGGGGCGGGCGCGGACGCGCTCGCGGCCGCGATCCGGACGGCGCTCGACGACCCGCCGGCGGACCTCGCCGTCCGCGGGCCCGCGGCGGTGGCCGAGCACGGGAGCGCGGCGATCGACCGCGCGGTGGCCGAGCGCGTGCTCCCGCGCCTGCTCGGCTGAGCCCGGGCCTCGCGGCGGCGGCGCGTCCGGGTCCGGGTCCGGGTCCGGGTCCGGGTCGGTTCAGCCCTGCTTGCGCAGGGCGTCAAGCTCGGTCCAGCTGCGCGTGTTCGCGACCTGCGCGGCGGTGAGCCAGGCGCGGCGCGCCGTCCCCACGCCCCAGCTCGTGACGCCGAGCTTCTCGGGGCCGTGGGCGTCCGAGTCGATGACGATGAGGACGCCGGCGGCGGCCGCGGCGCGCGCGTGGACGTCGTGGAGGTCGCGGCGGTCCGGGGCGGAGTTGATCTCCAGGAAGGTGCCGGTGCGGGCGGCCGCGTCGATGACCGCATCCATGTCGACGGCGTACGCCTGGCGCTGCTCGATCTTCCGGCCCGTCGGGTGCCCTAGGGCGTAGACCGACGGGTGCTCGAGCGCGGCGACGATCCGCTTCGTCATCGCCGCCTCGTCCATCGCGAACTGGGTGTGGACGGAGGCGACGACCCAGTCGAGCTCGGCGAGGAGGTCGTCGGCGTAGTCGAGCGAGCCGTCGGGGAGGATGTTCACCTCGCTGCCCGCGAGGACCGTGATGCCCTCGACCTCGGCGTCGACCTGGCGGACGCGCTCGATCTGCCGGCGCAGCTCGTCCGGGGAGACGTCGTTGCCGAAGCCGTGCGAGGCCGAGTGGTCGGTGATCGCGATGTAGTCCAGGCCCCGGTCGCGCGCCGCCTCGGCCATCTCGCGGATCGTGCCGCGCCCGTCCGAGGCGATCGTGTGCATGTGCAGATCGCCGCGGAGGTCCGCCTGCGTGACGAGCGCGGGGACGTCTGCGGCGGTGCGGAACGCGAGCTCGCCGCGGTCCTCGCGGAGCTCGGGCGGGATGAGCGGCAGCCCGAGCAGCGCGTAGACCTCCTCCTCGGTCGCGCAGCGGTGCGTCTCGCCGGTCGCGTCGTCGGTGATGCCGTACTCGCTGACGTGCAGGCCCTTGCGGACGGCGGCCGCCCGCAGCGCGAGGTTGTGGTTCTTCGAGCCCGTGAAGTGCTGCAGGAGGTTGCCGAGCTGGCCGGGCTCGACGACGCGCACGTCGATCGAGAGGCCGTTGTGGGTGACGCCCTTGACCGCGTTGTCGCCGACGGTGCCGGCGCTCTGCAGGTCGGGCAGGGCGGCGAACGCCTCGAGCAGCGCGCGCGGGTCCGAGGCGGTCGCGATGACGTCGAGGTCCTTCACCGAGTCGGCCATGCGCCGGGCGCTGCCGGCGACGTGGACCTCGTCCGAGGCCGGGTGCGCGCGGAGCGCGTCGACGATCGGGCCCGCGGTCTCCATCGCCCGGTGCAGCGGGACGCGGCGGGACCGCTCCTCGCCGTGCCCGGCGGCGATCGCGGCGAGGACCGCCTCCTCGAACTTCGGGCCGAAGCCCTTCACGCCGCGGAGCTTCTGCTCCTGCGCGGCCGTCGCGAGCGCGTCGAGCGAGTCGATGCCGAGCTCGTCGTAGAGCTTGCGCGCCCGCTTCGGGCCGAGGCCGGGGAGGCGCGTCATCGCGAGCAGGCCGGGCGGGAACTTCGCGCGGAGCTTCTCGAGCGCCGGGATCGTGCCGGTGTCGAGCAGGGCCTTGAGCTTCTCCTCGAGCGTCTTCCCGATGCCGGGCAGCTCGGTCACCGTGCCCGCACGCGTGAGGGCGGCGACGGAGCGCGTGGCGTCGCGGACGGCCTTCGCGCCGTTGCGGTAGGCGAGGACGCGGTGCACGATCGCACCGTCGAGCTCGTAGAGGTCGCCGAGCTCGTCGATGATCTCGGCGATCCGGGCGTTGGGCAGATCGGGGGCGGGCTCGGCCATCGGCGTCCAAGCCTACGCCCCGGCGTCCGTGGCCCGGCGCGCACCTCAAGCTCGGTGCGTCACGCGCCGATGCACGTCGTCCATGCCCCGTTCCGAGTTCGCGTTCGTCCAGGGAGTCCGTGACACGCGCGGGGCCCTCGTCCGCTGGAACCGCGACCCTTGGCCGATCCTGCGCGGCTGGCTCGTGTGGTCGGCCGTCGTCGCCGCCGGGCTCCTGTGGTCGGTGTGGGTCATCGGCAGCGTGACGGCCCCGGGCTCCGGGGCGGGGAGTTACCTGCCGGGCTTCAACGCCCCCGCGCATCTCAGCGACGTCGGGCACGTCCTCTTCCGCAACTCGCTCGTCCTCGCGCTGCACTCGTTCGCCTGCGTCGCGGGCTTCATCGCCGGCAGCTCGCTCCCTGAGCAGGCCGAGGGGTACGGGCGCTTCATGCGCCGCGCGCACGATCACATCGGGCGCGGCGCGATCATCTTCGTCATCTGCGCGACGACGTTCTCGCTCGTCACCCAGGCGCTCTCGATCGGGCACGCCGCCGCGACCCTCGCGGCGGCGAACCACATGTCGGTCGGCGTCCTCCTCGTCGGCCTGCTCCCGCACGCGATCCCCGAGCTCATCGCGCTGTTCCTCCCGCTCGCCGCGTGGCTCGTCGCGAGCCGTCGCGGGGACTGGCACGAGCTGCTCGCCGCGACCTTCGTCACGACCGCGCTTGCCGCCCCCGTCCTCGTCCTCGCGGCGTTCATCGAGGTCTACGTCAGCCCGCACCTCCTGCTGGCGCTACGCGGCTGAACGCGGCGTTTCACCACGTCCCCGCCGGGGATAGGCTCGGGGCATCGGCTCGCCGCCGAGCGGGGGCACTTCACTTTGTATAGTGGAGTCCAGCGCCAATCCGAAGGAGACCAAATGGGCAGTCTGCAGGATGTCACCGATTCCAACTTCCAGGCCGAGGTCATCGAGTCCGACCAGCCGGTGCTCGTCGACTTCTGGGCTCCCTGGTGCGGTCCCTGCCGGATGGTCGGCCCGGTCCTCGAGGAGATCGCCGGCGAGCGCCCCGATCTGAAGATCGTGAAGCTCAACGTCGACGAGAACCAGGGCGTCGCGGTGAAGTACGAGGTCCTCTCGATCCCGACCATGATCCTCTTCAAGGCCGGCGCTCCGGCGAAGAAGATCATCGGCGCGTACCCGAAGAAGAAGCTCGAGGCCGAGCTCGCGCCGGTCCTCTCCTAGCCCCGCGCCGCCGGGACCCGGACAGCCCCACCCCGGTGGGGCGCCGTCGGGTCCCGGCCTCCGTGTGCGCCGTCAGCGCACGAGCTCGGCGGTCGTCACCCGTGCCTCCGGGTCCGCGCGACCCCGGGTGAAGCGCAGCCGCTCCCGCGCGAGCGCGTTGTGCACCCGACGCGGGTCACCGAGCGCGGTCGGCGCGACCGTCCCGTCGGCCTTGAGCACGCGGTGCGCGCCCGGGCAGCCGAGGCGCTCCAGGCGCGCGTTCACGCCCAGCGCCTGCCGCGGCACGCCGCCGGCCGCCTCGCACACGTCGCCGTAGCTCATCCAGCGGCCGGGCGGGATCGCGCCCACCACCGCGGTCAGGGTCTCGTCGTCCATCGGGTCCTCCGTCGTAGGGGTCTCCCCTACTAGATGGTTCGTTCCACGGCGGGGGCGGAGGAGTCGGGTAGGCAGGTGACATAAGCAGGCAGGTCGAAGTCGGCGGTGCTATCTCGCCAACGCCGACCCTGGGGGCCTCGATGGACGCCGACCTCGACCTGCTGCTGATCGCTGTTTACTGCACCTGCGACGATCTCCTGCCTGCGAAGGGCAAGAACGCCAAACGGATCTTGACCGACGCGGAGGTCGTCACGTTGAGCGTGGCTCAGCAGGTACTGCGGATCAGCTCTGACGAGCAGTTCTGGGCGATGGCACCGCATCGCTTGGGGCACCTGTTCCCGCGACTGCCCAAGCGCCCGGGTTTCGTCAAACGCCGCCAGCGCCTGTCGGACAAAATCGAAGCGCTGATCCTCGAGTTCGCCCGCCACACCAACGGCTTTGACGACGACCTGCTCGTGGTCGACAGCACACCGGTCGAATGCGGTCGCTCGGTCGAAACGACGCGCCGCAGCGCCCTGGGCAACGCCGCGGAGTACGGCTACTGCGCCAGCCATTCCCGCTTCTTCTGGGGCTTCCGCCTGCACGGCCTGTTCGCGACCGACGGCACTCCACGCGCCCTTGCCCTGACCTCCCCGAAAACGGGCGAACGAGACGTCGCGCTGGACATGCTCGCCCGCTGCCACCGCAACGGCCCGGTCACCGTCATCGGCGACAAGGGCTACTCCGGCCGCGACTTCCACGCCCAAGCCTCCGCGCTCGGCGCCACGATCGTCCGCCCCCGACGCAAGGACGAGGCCGGCAAAGAGCCGCACCTGGCCCCGATCCGGCAATGCGTGGAATCGATCTTCTGGACATGCAAAGACATGCTCAACCTCGAGGACCACCGCGCCCGCGAGCTCCACACGCTCCGCACCCGCCTGGCCGCCAAGTTCCTCGCTCTCACCGCCGCGATCGCTCTCAACGAACGCCTCGGCCGCCCACCACGCAACCTCACTGCCTACTACGCCTGACCGATCCGTGGAACGAACCATCTAGGTCCGAGGCGCGCGAACTCGGCCCCCCTCAGGCCATCCGGAGATGTGAATGAAGGTTCAGGGGGTCCATGGCCCCCTGAATCTCCATTCACCTTCGGTCGAGCCGCCCGCGCCGGCGCCCGCGCCCGCGTTCGCCGCGCCAGCCCGCCGCGCCCGCGCCCGCCGCGCCCGCGGCGAGCCGCCCGACCCCGCCCCCTCAGGCGGTGCGGATCGCCAGGTGGAGGGGGAGGCCGTCGATGCTCACGTCGGTGCTGCCCGCGGCGGCGCCGTCACCCGCGCCGTCGAAGCTCATCGCCGTGGCGAGGACCTCGCCGGCGATCCACGCCTGCCATTCGGTCGCCGCCGCGACGAGCGCCTCGTCGCCCTCGAGCGCGAGCGTGATGCGGTCACCGACGTTGAGCCCCGAGTCCTTGCGGAGGTTCTGCACGGCGCGGACGACCTCGCGGGCCCAGCCCTCGCGGCGCAGGTCCTCGTCGATCGTGAGGTCCAGGGCGACGGCGTGGTTGCCCTCGCGCTCGACCTCGTAGCCCTCCAGCGGCTGCATGACGAGGCTCACGTCCTCGGCGCCGAGCTCGTGCTCGCGGCCGTCGACGAAGACGCCGAACGTGCGACCCTCGCGGATCGCGGCGGCGACGTGCCCCGCGTCGAGCGCGGCGATCGCCGCCGCGGCGGCCGGCATGTGCTTGCCGAACCGCGGCCCGAGCGCGCGGTAGTTCGCCTTCAGCTCGTAGGAGCCGAGCTCGTCGGCGGAGTCGATGAACCGCAGCGCGCGCACGTTGAGCTCGTCGCGGATCATCGCGTCGTGGGCGCCGATCGCCTCGCGCTCGCGCCCGGTGGCGACGATGACCGCCTCGGCCAGCGGCTGGCGGACCTTGATCTTCGACATGCCGCGGGCCTTCAGCCCGAGGCGCACCGCGTCGCGCGCGATCGCCATGTCCTCCTCGAGCGCGAGGTCGCGCGGCCCGGCGACCGGCCAGTCGGCGAGGTGGACGGAGTCCAGCGCGCCCGCGTCCCCCTCGGTCAGGCCGCAGAAGATCGCGTCCGAGATGAACGGGGTGAACGGCGCCAGGAGCCGGGAGACCGTCTCCAGGCACTCGCGGAGGGTCGCGAACGCCCCGGGGTCGCCCGCGAAGAACCGCGGCCGCGAACGGCGCACGTACCAGTTGGAGAGGTCGTCGACGAAGGCGCCGATCGCCCGGCCGGCGAACGTCGCGTCGAACGCGTCGAGCCGCTCGGTGACCTCCTCGACCGTCGCCGCCAGGCGCGAGAGGACCCAGCGGTCGAGCTCGGTCTCCGTCGCCTCGACGTCCTCGACGCGGTAGAGCTGCAGGAACGCGTACGTGTTCCACAGCTGGCGCAGGAACAGCCGGACGCCCTCGCCGATCGCGTCGGTCGAGAAGCGGTAGCCGTCCCACGGCTGCTTGGAGGTGAAGAAGTACCAGCGGAAGGCGTCGGCGCCGTACTGGTCGATGACCGGCATCGGCTCGACGATGTTGCCCTTGGACTTCGACATCTTCTCGTCGTTCTCGTCCCGGATGTGCCCGAGGCAGACGACGTTCTCGTACGGCGCGCGGTCGAAGAGCAGCGTGTTCACGGCGAGCAGCGAGTAGAACCAGCCGCGCGTCTGGTCGATCGCCTCGCAGATGTACTGGGCGGGGAACTGGTCCTCGAACGTCGCCTGCCCGGCGGGGTCGATCGGCGCGTGGTGCTGCGCGAACGGCATGCAGCCGGAGTCAAACCACACGTCGATGACCTCGGGGACGCGCGTCAGCGTCGCGCCGGTCACCGGGTGCGGGAACGTCACGTCGTCGACGAACGGCCGGTGGGGGTCGTCGAGCTTCACGCCCGAGAGCTCCTCGAGCTCGGCGAGCGACCCGACGACGTGGATGTCGGCGCCGTCCTCGCTGCGCCAGACCGGGAGCGGCGTGCCCCAGTAGCGCTCGCGCGAGACCGCCCAGTCGATGTTGTTCTCGAGCCAGTTGCCGAAGCGCCCGTGCTTGATGTGCTCCGGGTGCCAGCCGATCGTCTCGTTCGCGTCGAGCAGCTGCTGCCGGTGGCCGGAGGTGCCGACGAACCAGCTCGGCTTCGCGTAGTAGATGAGCGGCGTGCCGCAGCGCCAGCAGTGCGGGTAGGAGTGCTCGTACGCGTCGACCTTCAGCAGCCGCCCGTCGGCGCGCAGGCGGTCGACGATGTCGCCGTCCACGTCCTTCACGTGACGGCCCGCGTAGTCGGTGATGCGCTCGTCGTAGCGGCCGTCGAGCCCGACGGGGTTCACGACGGTGAGCCCGGCGGACGTCCCGAGGCGGTAGTCGTCCTCGCCGAAGGCGATCGCGGTGTGGACGATGCCGGTGCCGTCGTCGGCCGTGACGAAGTCGGCCGGGAGGACCGAGTGCGCGCGCTCGCCCCACGCCGACGAGGCGATGAAGTGGAAGGGCGGGTCGTAGCGCGCGCCCTCGAACGTCTCGCCCGCGAACGTCTCGTGGACGACGGCGCCCTCGCCGAGGACGCGCTCGACGAGCCCCGCCGCGAGGACGCAGACCTCCTCCGACCCGGCCGCCGACGCCCGGACGTACTCGAGCTCCGGCGCGACGGCGACGGCGGCGTTCGACGGGAGCGTCCACGGCGTCGTCGTCCACACGAGCAGCTGGTCGCCCGCGACGACGGGGCCGGCGCCGGTCGTCACCGGGAGCTTCACGTAGACCGACTGGTCGACGACGTCCTTGTAGCCCTGCGCGACCTCGTGCGAGCTCAGCGCCGTGCCGCAGCGCGTGCAGTACGGGACGACCTTGTGGCCCTCGAACAGCAGGTCCTTCTCGCTCAGCGTCTTCAGCGCCCACCAGACGGACTCGACGTAGCTCGCGTCGAGCGTGCGGTACGGGTGCTCGAGATCGACCCAGAAGCCGATCCGCTCGGTGAGGCGGTCCCACTCCTCGAGGAACGTGAAGACGGACTCGCGGCACTTCTGGTTGAACGCCTCGATCCCGTAGGCCTCGATGTCGTTCTTGTTGTGGAGCCCGAGCTCCTTCTCGACCTGGATCTCGACCGGCAGGCCGTGGCAGTCCCAGCCGCCCTTGCGCTCGACGCGGTAGCCGCGCATCGTGCGGAAGCGCGGGTAGATGTCCTTGAAGGCGCGCGCGAGCACGTGGTGGCTACCCGGCATGCCGTTCGCCGTCGGCGGCCCCTCGTAGAAGACCCAGGGCTCGGCGCCCGCCCGGCGCTCGATCGACTGGCGGAAGACGTCGCGATCGCGCCAGCGCCGGAGGATCTCCTCCTCGAGCGCGGGAAAGGACTGGGCGGGATCGACGGCCTGGGACATGGGTGCCGCCATTCTCGCAAGGTGCGGGGCCCGCGGCCCTCGCGGGGGCGGCGGCGGCGTCCGGCGTGGTCCGGCGCGGGGCGTCGCTCAGCCGGCGAGGCGGGCGCCGCGCGCCGCCGAGGACTCCGCGTCCCCGAGGCCGAGCGTGTCCGCGCGGCCGTCGACGTGCGCGAGCACGAGCTCGCGGGCGGCGAGCGGCTGGTCGCCGAGCGAGGCGACGGTCGACCCCGAGATGCCGCCGCGGGCGCTGAGCGCGCCGCGGTAGTCCAGGACGGTGACGCGGTCGCCGCAGGCGCGGCGGACGGCGAAGACGAGGCGGCCGAGCTCGTCGAGCGAGGCGCGGCGGCCGGTGAGGACGACGATCCGCGGGTCGAGCGCCGTGAGGGCGTGCGTCAGGCGGTTCGGGTCGAGCGTCGCGGTGAGCGTCAGCGTGCGCAGGCCGCTGCGGCGCAGGACGAGCTCGAGCGCCTGCGCGTGCAGCGCGTCCATGTCGACCGGGCGCGAGGCGTCGAAGAGCAGGACGCTCGAGGGACGGCTCGCGGGCGGCGCGACGCGCTGCTGGGCGGCGAGCCAGCCGGCGGTCCAGCGCCAGGCGAAGCCGAACTCGGCGGTCTCGCCGAGGCCGTCCTCGTCGAGGGCGGCGACCGACGGGAGCATGACCTCCTCGACGGTGCGCTCCATCGAGCGGACGGTGAGCGACTCCTCGACGATGCGGTCGGCCTCGCCGTCGTCGAAGCGGTTGAAGGCGGACTTCAGGCGGGCCGGGGTCGCGGGGCCGGCGCCGCGCTCGCGGGCGATCGAGATGGCGGACGAGACGTTGTGCGTCTCCTCGAACGCGCTCCGCAGGGCCTCGACCTCCGCGAGGTCGAACTGCCGGTGCCCGCCGGCGGTGCGCCGCGGCTCCGGGAAGCCGAAGCGGCGCTCCCACGAGCGCAGCGTGTTCGGGCTGACCCCGAGCATGGCCGCGGCGGCATTGGTCCGGATGGCGGGCATGGGCGGATGATCGGCGCGGCTGCCCCGTCCCGCAACCTGTGCAGCGGTACGTGCAGATGGGGAGGTTTGCCGAGCTTTCAGACTTCGTCGTCGTCGAGGACGAGGACGACGGCCCGCGGCGGCCCGCAGGCGCCCATGCGCACGACGTAGCGGATGCCCCACTCGCCGGCCGGCCGGACGACCGCCCGTTCGACGCCGCCGGCCGCGCCGGCCGCGGCGAGGACGCCGCCGACGAGCGTGTCGAGGCTCACGCCCTCGGCCTGGGCGGGGACGAGCAGCTCGGCGAGGGACCGCCCGACGATGTCGGGCTCGTCGACCCCGAGCAGCGCCTCGGCCGCGCGGGAGACGGCGCAGATGCCGAGCGCCTGGTCGACGATGAGCGACGGCTGGTCATGACGCGGCGCGACCGTGGCCGCGGCGCTGAGCACCATGCCGAGGTCGCACGAGGTGCAGATGCGGTGGTCCTCCTCCGGCGCGGGGCGGTGCCCGCAGTACCCGCAGAAGCGGACCTCGGGGGCCGCCTCGTGCGGGGTGGGGACGACACGCAGGACGGGACGGGGACTCATGAGGCGTTGCGCTCCTGGAGCGCCTCGCGAGCGGCGTAGAGATCGACCGTGGACAAGCTGGGTGCCTCCGTGCGGGCGGCGCTGTCGAGCAGCGCCAGGATTTCTCGATGGGCGGCCGACGGCGAGATGCTGAGGGCCTGCGATCCGGTCGTCCTCACCCGCGAGGTGGACCGGTGGAAGAGGGTGACCGGCAGGGTCCCCGCGCTGACGCGGGCGCGGTAGGCCCACCGTGCGACGAGCTCGTCGGACTCCGAGCCGCCGGCGACGACGACGAGGTCGGGACGGAAGGCGGCGAGGGCCTCGCCGAGCCCGGCGACCCCGCTGACCGGCAGCGTGATGATGCGGGCGCCGGCGCGGGCGAGGAAGAGCTCCAGGGCCCGCAGGTGCAGGTCCTGCAGGTCGATCCGGCCGCCCGTGGCGTCGCCGATGAGGATGCCCATGCGCCGGGTCGGCGGGGGCGTCATGCGCTGCGCTCGGCGCAGCCAGTCCTGGGCCCACTGCGCGGAGAACGACCAGGGCGCCGAATCCTCGCCGTGCTGGCCCGCGAGCTCCACGAGCGACGGGAGGAGGACCTCCTCGACGGCGCGGTCGACGGTGCGGAGCGCGAGCGCGGCGGCCATCGCGGCGTCCGCGCGCGTGAGCTCGTAGGCGTTGAGCGCCCCTGTGAGCATCTGCGTGTCGGCCTGGAGCGACTCCTGCGCGCGGGAGACCGCCGACGAGATCGACAGCCCCTCCTTGAGGGCATCGCGGAGCGCGGCGACCTCGCCGAACGTGTACATGCGGTGCTGACCCGCGGTGCGCGCAGGCTTGGGGTAGCCGAACCGTCGCTCCCACGCGCGCAGCGTGTTGGGGCTCACGTTCAACATCTGCGCCGCTTCAGAGGTCTTCAGGGTCCGCACGTGACCTCCCATCAAATCGAGCGGCGAGCATACCGCCACGAATTCCCCCAACTTTGCAATGGTTCCTGTGCAAACTCTGTGCAAAACCTCTCGGCTACGCCATCCGGTCGCAAAAGTGGTGTCTCCCCACGCCTCAATGAACCTTTACATAGGAGCAAAAACATGCCCATCGGCTCGCGCTAGATCCTGTTGAATCCATCGTCCGGTGTCCACCCCCGCCCCCGCCCGGCGCGATTCCCCCGTCCCACGCCCCGTCCTGGCGTCCGCCATCTCGGCGCTGCTGCTCCTCGGCTCCGTCGCCTGGGCCGTCGTCACCGCGGATGCGTTCCCGCCCGTGGCAGCGATCCTGCTGGCGGCGGCGTGCGCATCGGAGATCCTCGCCGTCCGGTTCCCGGGCCGCTTCGTCGTCACGGGCTGGGACTGGTGCTACCTCCTGGCGATCTTCTTCCCCGGCGGCGCCGCGGCGATCGCGGGCGTCGTGGCGGCGACGCTCGCCGGCTGGCTCTTCGACCGCTACCGGCTCCCGTCGCTGCTGCTCAACCTCGCGGCCGTGGCCGGCCCGGTCGTCGTCGGCAGCCTGCTCTTCGACCACCTGGACGGGCCGCTGGGCTTCCTCCCCGCGACCGTCGCGGCGACGCTCGCGGTCATCGGGCTCCACATCGTCGTCGCGTTCGGCCTCATCGGGCTGCTCGACGGCGTCCGGCTCACCCGGTCGCTCGGGCGCGCCCGCACGATCGCCGTCCCGTTCGGCCTCCAGGCCGCGTTCGCGATCGGGCTCGCCGGGGTCTACCGGCGGTACGGCGTCGAGGCGGTGTTCGTCGCCGTCGTCTTCGGCGGCGCGTTCGTCTACATGACGCAGCTGCTCGTCGTCGCGCGCGAGCGGGCGACCGCGCACGCGAACCTCAGCTGGGGGGTCCTCAGCGGCCTCATCCGGACCCTCGAGATGCGCGACCCGCGCTCCGCCCGCCACTGCGCCGCCGTCGCCCGCTTCAGCCGCGACATCGCGCGGGCGGCGGGGCTGTCGAAGGCCGACCAGGACCTCGCGCACACCGCCGGGCTGCTGCACGACATCGGGAAGTTCGCGCTGTCGGACCGCGTCCTCGACGGCGACGGGCTGACCGAGGCGGACTGGCGGGCGATCCGCCGCCACCCCGCCATCGGCGCCGACCTCCTGAAGGACATCTCCGTGTACGGGCCGGTCGGCGAGATCGTCGGCGCGCACCACGAGCGCTGGGACGGGCGGGGCTACCCGAACCGCATCGCCGGCGAGGACATCCCGGAGATCGCGCGGATCGTCGCCGTCGCCGAGGTCTACGACACGCTCACCGCGCCGGACACGTACCGGACGCCGAAGAACTCGTTCGAGGCGCTGAACACCCTGCGCGAGGCGTCCGGGCGCCAGTTCGACCCGCGCTTCGTCGAGGCGCTCGCGACGGTGCTCGCCGGCCGGGACGTCGCCTACCGCCACGCGGACGACGCGGACTTCGACGCCGAGCTCGACATCCAGCGCCGCATGAGCGAGGCCGCGAGCACCTGATGGGGCGCCGGGCTGCCGCGCTCGCGAGCGCGGTGTTCTTCCTCCTCGGCCCCGGGCTCGAGGCCGGGGCCGGCCCGGCGCTGCTCACCGGCGGCTTCGCGCGTGGCGACGACCTGCCCGTGCAGCCGGCGTGGTCGGTGCTCGGCGCGCTGCTCGTCTGCGCCGGGCTGCTCGTCGTCGTCCGCGCGTTCGTCGCCTTCGTCCTCGAGGGACGCGGGTCCCCGACGCCGGCGGCGCCGACCGGGGCGCTCGTCGTGAGCGGGGCCTACCGCTGGGTCCGCAACCCGATGTACGTCGCGACCGCGGCGGTGGTCGTCGGGGAGGGACTGCTGCTCGCCCGGCCGGTGCTGTTCGTCGCCGCGGCGGCGTACGTCGCGACGCTCGCGCTCGTCACGCGGCGCATCGAGGAGCCGGCGCTCGCCCGTCGCTTCGGGCCGGCCTACGCCGAGTACCGCGCGGCGGTGCCCGGCTGGTGGCCGCGGCGGCGGCCGTGGTCACCCCCCGCGACGCCCGTCGACTGACAGCTCACGCAGACCCCTGCTGCGTCAGCTGTCACTCGGCGCGGGGGGGCCGGCGGCCGGTGGTGCCGGTCTAGTGCGGCGTCTGCTCGAGGGACGCCATGAACGCGTCGAGCTGCTCGATCGAGAAGCGGCGCTGCCCGCCCGGCGTGCGGTAGCCGACGAGGTGCCCGAGGTCCGACCAGCGGCGGACGGTCGACAGGCTCACCCCGAGGTACTGCGCCGCCTGGGAGGTCGTGAGGCCGAGGCGGGTCGTCTTGGGGATGGCGCTGTCCATGGACCGGTTGTACGGCGGCGGCGGGGAGCGCGTCGATGCGCCGGCCTCTTTGCGGAGCTTTGCGCGTCGATCCACACGCCTGCTGCAGGTTGGACGGGTCAGGCCGTCGCCCCGAGGACCGCCCAGCGGCCGCCGCGGAAGCGCGCGCCCGTCGTCGCGAGGCGGGCGAGCATCAGCACGTCGATCGCCACCCAGACCCCGACGACGCCGCCGTCGAGGGCGAGGCTCGCGAGCGCGAGCGGGACGAAGACCACCACCGCGCTGAACGCCATCGCGCGGGCGAGGTAGCGGGTGTCCCCGGCGCCGATGAGGATCCCGTCGAGCGCGAAGACGACGGCCCCGGCCGGCGGCAGGAGCGCGAAGAGCGGCCAGAGGTCGCGGGCCTGGCCGAGGACCGCCGGGTCGCCGGTGAACGCGCGGGGCAGGACGCTCGTGAGCGCGAGGAGCAGCACGCCGAAGCCGCAGCCGACGGCGAGCGCCCAGCCGAGCATCCGGCGGGCGGCCGCGACGGCGCCTGCCCCGTCCCCCGCGCCGAGCGCCCGACCGACGATGATCTGCCCGGCGATCGCGATCGCGTCGAGGACGAGCGCGAGGAAGATGAAGAGCTGGAACGCGATCTGGTGCGCGGCCAGCGCCGCGGTCGACGTCCGGGCGACCACGGCGCCCGCCAGGGTGAAGGCGAGCAGGAGCGACCCCGTGCGGACGAGCAGGTCGCCGCCGAGGCGCAGGAGGCTGCGGAGGTCCGCCCACCGCGGCCGCCGCGACACCTCGGGCCCGCCGGCGCGCAGCAGCAGCACCGCGAACGCGGCGCCCATCCCCGCCTGCGCGACGACGGTGCCGAGCGCGGAGCCGTCGAGGCCGAGGTCCAGGCCGTAGACGAGCACGAGCTCGAGCGCAACGTTGACGAGGTTCGCGGCGATGAGGACGACGAGCGGGGCGCGGAGGCGGCCGACGCCGCGGAGGTACCCCTGGCCGCTCAGCGCGACGAGCGCGAAGGGCAGGCCGGCGGCGCTCAGCCGCAGGTAGCGCTCGGCGAGCCGCGCGGCGTCGCCCGTGCCCCCGAGCGCGAGCATGAGCGGGTGCGCGAGGGCGAGGACGGCGAGCGCGACGGCGACGCCGAGGCCGACGGCGAGCCACAGCGCCTGCGCGGCGATCTGCGCGGCGCGCGCGTGCTGACCGGCGCCGTGCAGCCGCGCGACCTGCGCGGTCGTGCCGTAGGCGAGGAAGTTGCAGAGCGCGACGAGCGCGCTGAGGGCCGTCGCCGCCAGGGCGAGGGCGCCGAGCTGGCGCGTGCCGAGGTGGCCGACGATCGCCGTGTCGGCGAGGACGTAGAGCGGCTCGGCGGCGAGCGCGCCGAGGGCGGGCAGCGCGAGCCGGAGGATCTCGCGGTCGTGCGTCCGGGCGGCGGCCACGACCCCAGCTTGACCGGTGCAAGCCGGGGACGCCGGGGCGCCAGGCGTCCTCGGAGCGTGGAACCGGCGCCGCGACCGGGCATAGGATCGGGCGATGCGGCGCGCGTGGGTGGCCTGGCTCGGTGGCACGGTGGTGCTGCTCGCGGGCTGCGGCAGCGGAGGCGGCGGCCCGATCTCGCCCGCGTGCACGGACGACACCGCAGTCATCGTGAAGGCGCTGGGGCGTGCGCCGGCCGCGGTGACGCTGCCCGACGGGACGCGGCTGGCCGACTGCATCGCGAACGGCACGAGCGACGCGGACCTGCAGAGCGTCGGCCTCGCCTTCCACACGGTCGCGGAGGACCTGCGCGTGCGGGCGCGCGAGGGCGGTGACGCCGGGGCGGCGACCGGCCTCGGCTACCTCATCGGCGCGACGCGGAAGGGCGCGGCGCACACGAACGGCGTCATGGCCGAGCTGCAACGGCGCGTCGAGCTCGTCGGCGGCCGGCTGGAGACGGAGTCGCCGGGGGTCGCCGCGGCGGTCGAGCGCGGGCTCGCGGCGGGCGAGAAGCTCGGCTGAGGCGCCGGCGGCGCCACCTTCCGGAAGGTGAATGCAGGTTCCGTGGGCCCACAGCCCCGTGAATCTTCATTCACAGCGCCTGCGCGCGGCTGCCGTCAGGCCGTGAGGGCGGTGACGAGCCGGGCCGCGCCCTCGGCGAGCGTCGCGTCGTCGGTCGCGAGGGAGAGGCGCGCCCAGCCCGCGCCCTCCGCGCCGAACCCCTCACCGGGGGCGACGGCGACGCGGTGCTCGCGCAGGAGGGTCGCCGCGTCCAGGCCCGCGGGCAGGCGCCACCAGGCGAAGAACGTCCCCTCCGGCGCCGCGAGGTCCGCGGCGCCGACCCCCGCCCCGCGGAGCGCGGCGACGAGCCCGTCGCGCCGGCGGCGGTACGTGTCGCGGGCGGCGACGACCGAGTCCTGCGGCCCGGTGAGCGCGGCGTGGAGGCCGTGCTGGACGGCCGCGAAGACGCCGGCCGTCGTGTGGTCGACGAGCGTCTGCACCCGCGCCACGACGTCCGCGCGCCCAACGACGAACCCGACGCGCCAGCCGGCCATGCCGTAGAGCTTGGACGCGGACCAGAGCTCGACGGCGACCTCGCGGGCCCCCGGTGCGGCGAGGACGCTGCGCGCGGGCGCGTCGAAGGCGAGGGCGCCGTAGGCGAAGTCGTTGAGGAGGACGGCGCCGCGCTCCGACGCGTAGGCGGCGGCCGCCTCGAAGGTGCCCGGGTGCTCGGCGGCGGCGGTCGGGTTCGACGGGTAGTTCAGGACGACGAGGGCCGGGCGCTCGGCGGCGAGTCCGGCGAAGTCGGGCTGGAAGCCGTCGGCCGCCCGGAGCGGCAGCGGGACGTGGCGTGCCCCCGCGAGCGCGAGCGCGCTGAGGTAGTCGGGGTAGCCCGGGTCCGGCAGCAGGACGGCGTCGCCGCCCCCGGCCACGGCCAGCGTCACGAGCATGATCCCCGTCTTCGTCCCGGGGATGACCGCGACCTCGGTCTCCGGGTCGAGCGTCACCCCGTGGTCGGCGGCGTAGCGGGCGGCGATCGCCTCGCGCAGCGCGGGCAGCCCGGAGAACGGCGGGTACCCGTGGACGGCCTGGCCGCCGCCCGCCGCCGCGTCCTGGAGCGCCGCGATCGCGTGCGTGGGCGGCTGGAGATCGGGGTTGCCGCGGCCGAGGTCGACGACGGCCTGCAGGGCCGGGTCCGCGCGGGCGGCGGCGACCCGGGCGAGGATCGCGGTGAAGAACTGGTCGGGGAGGCGGTCGACGGCGGGCATCGCGCCCCCGAACCTACCCCCCGCAGATCCGGTACGCCCGGGTGTCGACGACCCGCCGGCCGTTCGTCAGGCGCAGGACGAGCTTCACGCGCGTGACGCCCTTCGGCCGGCCGATGAGGCTCACCCGCGCCGACAGGCGGCCGCGGCGGAGCGTCGCGATCCGCCGGCCGCCGACGAGGACCTCGCCCGAGCGCAGGCGCGTCCGGTACGCCCTGCGGACGGTGACGGTGACGACGCGGTGGCTCGTGCAGGTGACGCGGGGCGCGGGCGCCGGGGTCGGCGCCGGGGGCGTCACGTCGGCGTCGACGGCGGCGCCGTCCACCCCGCGGATCCATTCCCGCAGCACGCGGTCGGCGACGCGCGCGTAGATGCCCGGCTTGCCCGCACGGGCGCAGCCGTCGCCGTTGCTCGTCGAGCCGACGACGACGAGCGAGCCGTCGGGACGATGGCCGAAGAGCGGCCCGCCGGAATCCCCCTGGCAGCTGTCGGTGCCGCCCTGGGGGTAGCCGGCGCAGAGCTGCGTCGACGCGTCGAACGCGCCGGGGTAGTCGGACGCGCACGTCGCGTCGGCGACGACCGGAACCGTCGCCTCCTGCAGGTGCGGGGCGAGGGCGCCGCCCTCCTTCGTCGCGCCGAAGCCGACGATGAGCGCCGGCGTCCCTGCCGCCCAGAGCGACTCCTCGCCCCGCCCGGCGATGGCGACGGGCTTCGTCGTCGCCGGGTGCTCGAGCCGCAGCAGCGTGACGTCCGAGCCCTGCGTGTTCAGGTAGCTCGGCGGGATGACGACGGCGGCGACCGGGATGCGCTCGCCGGGGCCGCCCGGGGTCTCCGCGCCGATCGTCACCTGGATCGCCGACGGCGGGTAGCCGATCGGCGTCGCGAGCAGCTCGCCGGTGAGCGAGCCGCAGTGCCCGGCGGTGAGGACGGTCGTCGGCGCGACGAGCGTCCCGCTGCACACCGCGCTCCCGCCGATCGACACGTAGGTGACCGCCGGGTAGGCGCCGGCGGCGGTGTCCTTCCCTCCGACGATCGCGACCGCCGGGGCGGCGGTCGTGGCGGTCGCGACGAGCGCGGCCGTGACGGTCAGGACGGTGCGGCGAAGACCCATGACCATCCGCACCCTACGACGGGCCGCGCGCGACGGCGCCGGTCACGCGAGCGGCCCCCCTCGGCCGGGGTGATCTGACAGGCTGTCGGTTCCTATGCCCAAGAAGATCCTGTACAGCGGCGAGACCCAGAAGGCCGTCGACAACTTCCCGATCAGCGGCGAGACCGTGCCGATCGCGGTGATCCACTGGCTCGGCCGCATCAAGGGTGCGGCCGCGCGGGTGAACGGCGAGCTCGGGCTCATCGACAAGGAGCTCGCGGCGAAGATCGCCGCGGCCGCCGACGAGGTCAGCACCGGCGCCTACGACGACCAGTTCCCGATCGACGTCTTCCAGACCGGCTCGGGCACCTCGTCGAACATGAACACGAACGAGGTCCTCGCGTCGCTCGCGGGCGCGCACCCGAACGACCACGTGAACTACGGCCAGTCGTCGAACGACGTCTTCCCGAGCGCCGTGCACCTCGCCGCGCTCGACAACACCGTCAACCAGCTGCTGCCCGCGCTGCGGCAGCTGCAGAAGTCCTTCGCGAAGAAGTCGGTGAAGTTCAAGGACGTCGTGAAGTCCGGCCGCACGCACCTCATGGACGCCGTCCCGGTGACCCTCGGCCAGGAGTTCGGCGGCTACGCGGCGCAGCTCTCGCTCGCGATCGAGCGCGTCGAGGCGACGCTCGTGCACGTCGGCCAGATCCCGCTCGGCGGCACCGCGACCGGCACCGGCCTGAACACCGACCCGAAGTTCGCGGGCAAGGTCATCGCGCTGCTGAAGAAGGAGTCCAAGCTCAAGCAGATCGCGCCGCCGCTCGACCGCTTCGAGGCCCAGGCCAACCGCGACGCGCTCGTCGAGCTGTCCGGCGCGCTGAAGGTCGTCGCCGTCTCGCTGACGAAGATCGCGAACGACATCGCGCTCATGGGCTCCGGCCCGCGCGCGGGCATCGGCGAGATCTACCTGCCCGAGCTGCAGAAGGGCTCATCGATCATGCCGGGCAAGGTCAACCCGGTCCTCCCCGAGGTCGTCCTGCAGGTCAGCGCGCAGGTCATCGGCAACGACACGGCGATCACGATCGGCGGCATGCAGGGCCAGTTCGAGCTCAACGTGCGCATCCCGCTCATCGCCCGCAACCTCCTGCAGTCGATCCACCTGCTCTCGACGACGTCCAAGGCGTTCGCCGAGAAGTGCGTCGACGGCATCACCGTGAACAAGGCGGGCTGCGCCGCGTCCGCCGGCAACACGCTCGCCGTCGCGACCGCGCTCAACGGCGCCATCGGCTACGACAAGGCGACGGTCCTCGTGAAGACCGCCGCCGCGTCCGGCCGCCCGCTGCGCGACGTCGCCCTCGAGGAGGGTGTCGACTCAGGCCTGTACGACAAGACGATCGACCTGCGGAAGATCGCGGCGGGCAACCAGCCCGCGTAGGCCCGTCGGGAGGGCCGCCCGGAGCGGTGGGTGGAATCCTGGTGCTGCAGAGCAGCAGCGGGATTCCACTCACCTCCGCGGAGGCCCTCCCTACGCCGGCACCAGCAGCGACACCCGCAGCGTCCCCTTCGGGAACGCGGTGCCGTCGAAGGAGTCCGCGAGGTACCGCTTGCCCCGGTAGGTGACGGGCCCGTGGTCCGGGATCACGTCGGGGCCCGGCTCGAGCGTCGAGCCCGGCACCTTGCCGAGCGGCGAGACAAGCTGGACCGCCGCGCCGGTGAAGCGGTGCATGAGCTTGATGTAGCCGGTGTCGTCCTGCACCGCGAGCGAGAAGGTCGCCGACGTCCGGCCGTCGGGGCTCATGACCCTGCTGCTCGCGGGCTGCAGCGCGAACGGCCCGCCGAGGTCGTAGACGAGCTTGGTGCCCCGCGTCACGCGGACGCGGACGACGTGGATGGAGTGGTCGCGGAAGAAGTCGAAGATGATCGCGTGGCGGATGGCGACCGGGTCGCCGGCGGCGGTCGCGGCGCGGAAGGCCGGGTCCATGGCGACGTGGCGGAGCGTCTGCATGACCGCGCGGCTCGTCGACTCGGCGGTGAGCAGGCGCCGCCCGACGTAGCCGATCGTGTTCAGCCGCGTGTCGGCCGGGGTCGCGCCGCAGAGCGACGGGGACGGCTGCGGGATCGCGACGTCGAGGCTCAGCGGCGCACCGGTCGGGTAGGCGTGCGAGGGGATCGTGACGATCCGGGTGCCGGCGCGGGGGTGGTTCGCGCGGCCCGCGCCGTGGCGGAAGACGACCGTCGCGCCGGTGAGCCGCTGCAGCAGGCCGGCGTACGCCTTCTGGTCGGTGACCGCGAGGACGTAGCGTCCGGCGACCTTCCCGCTCGCGTCGGTGAGCGTGCCGCGGATCGGGGCGAACGTCGGCGCGTGCCCGTAGGAGTAGACGAGCCGGCGCGCGTGGAAGAGCTCGACGCGGACGATCTGATGGCGGATCGGGAGGAAGACGGCCTTCACCGCCGCGCGGTCGCCGGTCTCGAGCGCCGTCGCCAGCGCCGTGATCCGGTGCAGGCGCTTGACGGCGGTGGCGACGCCGCGGCCGTGGACCGACTGGCCATAGATCCGCCGGGCGACATCGGTCAGCTCGTGCGTGGCCACCGCCCGGCAGCCTCCCGCGAGCGACGCGTGCGGTGGCGGCACGCGCTCCGCCAGCGCAGCCGCGGAGCGATGCCCCGACGTGCCCCCGCACGCCACGAGGCCGAGTCCGAGGACCCCCGTCACCACCACCTTCGTCAACCGCATCATGCCTCCAAGATCGCAACGCGATGCGCCGAGTTCCGGGCCCGGCGGCGGTTCAACCGCATCCGAAGCCGATCCCAACAGAGGCCCAACGCGCGGTTGTCCGGAGCGTGCGGAAGGCCCGCCACCGTGGTGTCGTGGCCAGTGCCCTGACGATGGATCCCGTGCGCCCGCAGGGCGCGACGCGCGAGCGCTCGCGCACCCTGTCGCTGCGCGCGGTGCCGCCCGCCCTCGCCCTCGGCGCGGTCATCGTCCCGACGACCTGGCTCGTCGTCGCGGCGGCGCAGCGCCCGTCGGTGCTCTCACCGCCGTCGATCCGCCCCGCGACCGTGACCGACGCCGGCGGTGCGGCGAGCGGCGCCGCGAGCGCCGCGGCGGGCGGGACGGTGTCGTGGATCCTCGGCCCGCTCCACGGGCTCCACACTCATCCGGCCCTCGCGCCCCACGTGCTGCACCGCGACCTCCTGAAGGTCCTCATCGTCGTCGGCGTCGGGTGGCTCGTCGCCTGGATCGGCGCGGCCCGCCTGCCCCTCCGGGTCGTCGCGGGCGCCGTCGTCCTCGTCCACGCCGTCCTCTTCCTCGGCCCGCCGCTCCCCCTCACCGACGTCTTCAACTACGGCCTCTACGGGCGGATGGCCTCGGTGCACCACCTGAACCCGTACCGCGCGTTCGGAGGACAGGCGGCCGGCGACCCGCTCTACCTGCTCGCGAACTGGCACCACCTAAGGAGCCCGTACGGCCCGCTCTTCACGCTCGCGAGCGAAGGGCTCGGCGTGCTCGGCGTCCACGGCTGGTTCTGGGCGTGGAAGGTCGTCGTGGCCGCGTCGAGCCTCGGCTGCGTCGCGCTCGTCGCGGCGCTCGCAGGGCGCCTCGGCGTGAGCCGCCAGCGTGCCGTCGCCGCTGTCGGGCTGAGCCCGCTGCTGCTCATCGGCGAGGTCGGCGGCCTGCACCAGGACATGCCCGCCGTCGCCTGCCTGCTCGGCGCCGCGTGGTGCCTGCTGCGCGGCCGGGACGCCGACGCGCCCGCCTGGTGCGCGCCGACCGCCGGCGCCCTCGCGGTCCTCGCCGCGGGCATCAAGCCGTCCTTCGCGATCGTGCTCGGCATCGTCGTCCTCGGCGCCGACCGGCGCCTGGCGGCCGCGACGGGGGCCGCGGCCGCCGGCGCGCTCACGGGCCTCGTCGTCCTGCTCGTCTACGGCGGCGCGCTGCCGGACGTCGGCACGCAGTCCGCGCTCGTCAGCCCGCTGAGCGTCCCGAACCTCCTCGGCCTCGCCGCCGGCCACGGCGGCGCCGACCACGCGGTGCGCCAGGCCGCCCAGGCGGCGCTCGTGCTCGTCGCGGGCGCGATCACCGTCGCGGTCGGCCTCGACCGGCGCCGGGCGCTCAGCGGCCTCGGCCTGCTCCTCTTCGCGTCCGTCCTCGCGCTGTCGTGGGTCATGCCCTGGTACCTCGTGTGGGCGCTCCCGTTCATCGCGCTCGCCCGGCCGCGGGCCCTCGCGCCGCTCGCCGTCGTCGCGACCTGCTGGCTGACGGTCGGCGGGCTCTCGACGCTGCCGGGCATCCTCCACAGCGCCGGCTACTTCCCGACGCGGCTGGCGACCGGGAAGGCGAACCACCTCGAGTTCCAGAGGCTCGTCAAGTGAGCCGCGCGGAGGTCATGCGGCTCGTCCGCTTCTGCGAGGTCGGCGCGACGAACACCGCCGTGACGCTCGTCGCCTACGGGCTGCTCGTCCACGCCGGCTGCCCCGGCTGGCTCGCGTCGGCGCTCGGCTTCGCGGCCGGCGCCGCCAACGGGTACCACTGGAACGCCCGCTGGACGTTCGCCGACCGCCGCCGCGAGGGGGACGACGGCGCCCGCCTGCGCTACGTCGCGGTGCAGGGCGCGGGCAGCGCCGCGAGCGCGCTCGGCGTCCTCGCCGCCCACCACGCCCTCGGCCTGGCGCACCTCGCGTCCGAGATCGTCATCCTTCCCGTGGTGACCGTTCTCACCTACGGCCTCATGCGCACCGTCGTCTTCCCGGTGCGCCCGACTCCGGACCGCGCCCTGTCCGCGTGAAGCGGGCCCACCTGTCGGGCCTCTCGCTCGCGGTGATGGCCGGCCTCGTCGTCGCTGCGACCCTCGGGGGCCGCACCACGGCGCGCGACCAGGCGAGCGCGCGCGGACTGCCGACCGCCGCGACCTGCTCCGCGCCGCGGGCGGGCACCTGGCGGCTCCCGTCCATCGACGGCCGGGTGCCCGTCGTGGTCCACGTCCCGCCCGGCGCGAAGGCGGGCGCACCGCTCGTGCTCGGCCTCCCGGGCGCCGCCCAGACCGCCAGGGACTTCGCGCAGTACACCGGCTACTCGCACCTGGCCGACCGCCGGGGCTTCCTCGTCGCCTACCCGACGGCGACCGGCGCGCGGCCGTCGTGGAACATCTCCGGGACGGCCGCGGGCAAGCCCGACGACGTCGCCTACCTGCGCACGGTCATCGGGGCCGTCGTCGCCGCCACGTGCGCCGACCGGTCACGCGTGACGGCCACCGGCGTCTCCAACGGGGGCGGCATGTCGGCGCGCCTGGCGTGCGACGCCGCCGACCTCATCGCCGCGGCGGCGCCGGTCGCCGGAGGCTACGGCAGCCTGCCCGACTGCCACCCGTCGCGGCCGGTCCCGATCCTCGAGATCCACGGCACCGGCGACGACGTCGTCCCGTACCGCGGGAAGGGCGCCGACGCGTCCGGCGCGGTCTCGCGGTTCCTCGCGCAGTGGCGCCGGCTGGACGCGTGCGGGCCCGCCGCCGTCCGGTCCTCACCGCGCGCCGGGATCACCGAGCTGCACTGGGAGCCGTGCCGCGCCGGGACCGCCGTCGAACACGACCGGATCGCCGATGCCGAGCACGGCTGGCCGGGTGAGGATGACGTCGATGGGCACCGGGGCTTCTCGACGACGGCACGGACGTGGGAGTTCCTCTCCCGCTTCCGTGCCTGAACGCCTGCGAGCGCGTCCGTGACCCGACGCCGTGGGGGAAGGCGTAGACGAAGCTCGTGTAGGGCTGGCCGGCCGCCCGGCTGACGTCGACGCCGTGGGCGCGCACCCAGCGCGCCAGCGGCGAGCAGCCGGTGAACACGTCCGGCGTGAAGACCGCGCACGGCGCGCCGAGCAGGACGATCCGGACCCGGTGCGTCACGATGTCCCGCCGCAGCTGGGGCACGGTGACGAGCGGGCGCGCGTCGTTCGCGGCGAGCACGAGCACCGGCCGGCCGTCGTGCGAGATGAGCGACGCCGCGGCGCCGACCGTGATCGTGGCCGCCTGGTACCGCGCACCCCGCCGGTGGGCGTCGAGGTAGCGGACGAGCAGCGAGAAGCGCGGGCCGGTGATCGCCCCGGGGGCGCCGGCGTCCTCGGCCCGGGACGCGACGGCCGCGACGCTCGCGGCGGCGGGGACGACGAGCGCGAGCCCGGCGACGATCGCGGTCAGCCGGGCGGCGGACAGGCCACCGGCGCGGCGGCGCGCCCGGCGGACGACGAACGCGCTCACGGCCAGCGCAAGGCCCGCCCCGAAGACGGCGGCGACCGCCGGGTCGACGGCCTCGAGATACCGCGGCTTGAGCGACTTCTGGACGCTGAACAGGACGAGGCCCGTCCCGAGCCAGCCGGTGAGCGCGACCGCGCCCGCGCGCTGGAGGCGGTCGAGGCCACGGCCCGCGCCCGCGAGCGCCGCCGCGAGCAGAGCGAGGAGCGCGAGCCCGATCGGCACCCCGGCACGCAGGCCGACGTGGTCCCGCGGCGCGAAGAGGCGCCACGGGCTCGGCGGGGCGGGGGCCTGGGCGAGGTTCGCGAGGTGGCGGCGCCGCAGCTGCGCGAGGGCGCGGGCGCGGGCGACGCGCTGGTGCGCCGTCGGCGGCCGGTTCGCGCCGGGGATGACGGGGCGCGGCGTCGGCGGGAAGCCCGTCACGCGGTGCAGCCCGTCGTAGACGAAGGTCGCGTTCCAGGCCGAGCCGTTCGTCGACCCGAAGGCCCACGGCCGGTGGGCGCCCCCGAGCACGGGCAGGACGGCGAGCCAGGCGAGCGCGACGACCGTGAAGGTGACGGCGGCGCCGGCGAGCGCCGCGGCGCGGCGGGGGCGCGGGAGCGCGCTGCCGAGCCACCAGAGGAGGACGAGCGCCGGCGCGGCGATGAGCCCCTCGAAGAGCTTCACCTCGAAGGCGAGGCCGAGGATCGCGCCCGCGGCGAGCAGCAGCGCCGGCCGGTCGCGGCGGGCCGCGCGGGCGGTGAGGGCGGCGGCGGTCACGACGAGCGCCGCCATGACCGAGTCCATCGTGTCGCTGCGCGAGGTGATGACCGGGATCGGCATGACCGCGAGGGCGAGCGCGCCGGCGAGCGCGGCGCGGCGGCCGAAGAGGGTGTGCAGCAGGTCGTAGAGCGCGAGGACGGCGAGCGTCCCGCCGATCGCCTCGGGGAGGTGCAGGCCGAGCGTCCCGAAGCCGAGGAGCTTCGTCGACGCGACCTGCAGCCACAGGTCGACCGGGGGCTTGTCGACGGCGACCGCGGCGGACGGGTCGATCGCGCCGGTGATGAACGCGTGCCACGACCCGCCCATCGAGCGGACGGCCGCGTCGTAGAACGGGTCGTCGCGCATCGCGCCGAGGCCGACGAGGCGCAGCACGGCCGCGAGCAGGACGATGAGGCCCGGGGACACCCAGGCGGGGACGCGCGGCGCCGGGCCCGGCGGCGAGAGGACGGCCACGTGCCCGCCGGCCGCGACGAGCGCCGGGGCGGGGACGGGTTCTCCCGGGGGCCGCGGTGGCGGCGCGACCGGCACGCTCAGGACCCGGCGCCGCGCGCAGGGGTGGCCGTCACGGCGACGGGCGCGCCGGGAGCGGCAGGAGCGGCAGGGCGTGCGGGCGCGAGCTCCCGCGCGAGCGCGCGGCGCTCACGGAAGGCGCGGAGGATGACGCCGGCGTTGCCGCCGGTCGGCTCGCCCGCGGTCCGCGGGCGGTGGTGCACGCCGACCTCGGTGATGCGCAAGCCCGCGCGCTCGGCGCACGCGTACAGCTCCGTCGAGATCATCGCGCCCTCGCTGCGGAGGTCGAGCGCCCGGACGGCGTCGCCGCGGACGAGCTTGAAGGCGCAGTCCACGTCGCGCACCGCGACGCCGAACGTCCGGCGCATGAGGCGGTTCCACGCCTCCGCCGCGAGCCGGCGATGCAGCGGGTCCTGGCGGTCGATGCGGAAGCCGGCGACGAGGTCGTGCGTCGCCGCGTCCGTCAGCATGAGCTCGAGCTCCTGCAGGTCGAACTGCAGGTCGGCGTCGGTGAGGAGGACCCACGGCATCCGCGAGGCGGTGATGCCGCTGCGGACGGCAGCGCCGTACCCGCGGTTCTGCTCGTGGGCGACGACGCGGACCCGCGGATCCCCCACGGCGAGGAGCTCGGCGATGCCGCGCGTCCCGTCCCGCGACCCGTCGTCCACGACGACGACCTCTGTCGCGCAGGCGCAGCGGGCGCCGGCGGCGAGCGCCTCGGCGACCGCCGCCGCGACGTTCGCCTCCTCGTCGTAGCAGGGAAGGACGATCGTCAGGCCGGGCAGCCGGAGGTCGGCCGGCACCGCGGCGCGGACGGGCGGGGCGGTCCTCGCGGCAGTCAGGACGGGGGTGAGCGCGGGCATCTCGGGCGGGCCTTTCTCGACGGTGGGCCTGTCACGGTGCTCTCGGGCCCTGAGCCGCCCCGCAACCCGTCGTTGGGCCGCCGCTCGCGCTTTGTTGGGATGGCGTTGGCGACCCGTGGCCGCCGCTACGCTGGGCGGTGCGATGGCCGTCCGGATCCTGCTCGTGGAAGACGACGACGACCTGCGGACGGTGATGGCGGACGGGCTCGGCGCGGACGGCCACGACGTCGCCGGGGTCCCCGACGCCGCGGGTGCCCTCGAGGCGCTCGCGGAGGCGCCGCCGGATCTGCTCATCCTCGACGTCGCGCTCGGCAGCGGCCTGGACGGCGTGGAGGTCTGCCGTCGCGTGCGGACGGTCGACACCGAGCTCTACGTGATGATGCTGACCGCCCGCGACGCCGAGGCGGACATCGTCCTCGCGCTCGAGGCCGGCGCCGACGACTACCTCACGAAGCCCGTCGGGCTCGCCGAGCTGCGCAGCCGCGTCCGCGCCGCCGTCCGCCGCCTGCGGACCGGGGCCGAGCCCGCGAGCGTCCTGCGGGCGGGGGACCTCGAGCTCGATCCCGGCGCCCGCGTCGCCCGGGTGGGCGGCGCCGTCCTCGGTCTCACCCCGTCGGAGTTCGCCGTCCTGGAGGCGCTGCTCGCCGCGGGCGGGAACGTCCGCACGCGCTGGGAGCTCGTCCACGCGATCTTCGGGGACGACGCCTACCGCGACCCGCGCGCGGTCGACGTCCACGTGCACCACCTGCGTGAGAAGGTCGCCGCCGCCGGCGGCGACCCCGGCGTCATCGCCACCGTGCGCGGGGCGGGCTACCGCCTCGGGGTCTGAGCGGACCGATGTCCCGGCCCGTCGGCCTGCGGATGCGCCTCGTCCTGGCGCTGCTGGCGACGAGCCTCGTCACGCTCGGCGCGTCGTTCGCGACGCTCGTCCCGTCGCTCGACCACCGGCTCGAGCGCGACCGGCTCAACGAGCTGCGCGTCGTCGCCCGGACCGCCCGCTTCGCGATCCGCGGCCTCCCGGAGAACGTCTTCGAGCGCGGGACCGCGGGCGCGCGGCGCGTCGTCCTGGACCTGCAGCGGCGGACGGGCGGGCACGTCGCGCTCTTCCTCCCCGACGGCACCCCGATCGTCGTGACCGCGCCCGAGGGCCACCATCCCGCCCCGGTCGACGAGCTGCAACAGGTCCGCGACATGCACCTGCCGCGGGTGACCGACGTCCGCGAGGGGGTCCGCGACGGCGAGGCGATCCTCATCAGCGGCGTGCAGCGTCCCGGCGGCGACCGGCTCATCCTCGTCATGCGCAAGCCGCTCGACGACACGCGGGCGGCCGCCGACACCGTCCGGCGCGCGCTCCCGCTGGCGCTCGCCGTCGGCCTCGCCGTCGCGCTGCTCGTCGCGCTCGCGCTGTCCCGCTCGCTGCTCGTGCGGCTGCGGCGCCTGCGGGAGGACGCCCGCGCGCTGGGGAGCGAGGGGCTGCGGCACCGCATCGAGGTCGGGCCGCCGGACGAGGTGGGCGAGGTCGCCGGGGCGCTCGAGGCGATGCGGTCGCGCCTCGTCGCCGAGGAGGAGGCGCGGCAGGCCTTCCTCGCGACCGCCTCGCACGAGCTGCGCACGCCGCTCGCGACGCTCCAGGCGACGCTCGAGCTCATGGACGAGGACGTGCAGCGGGCCGCGCCCGTGGACCCCGCGGTGCTGCACGCGCGGGCGGCGTCCGCCCTGCGCCAGACGCACCGCCTCACCGGCCTGGCGACCGACCTGCTCGACCTCAGCCGCGTGGACGGCGAGGCGCCGCTGAGCGCGGACCCGCTCGAGCTCGTCGAGTGCGTGGCGATGGTGCGCGACGACGCGACGGAGGCGCTGGGCGCCGCGGGGCGCACGCTCGAGGTGACGGGCGCGGCGCCGGTCCACGCCCGCGCCGACCCGGCCGCCGTCCGCCGCATCCTCCACGTGCTGCTCGACAACGCGCGCGCCTACGGGGCGGGGACGGTCCGCCTCGACGTGGCGCGCGACGGCGGCGACGCGCTCGTCGTCGTCACCGACGAGGGGCCCGGCCTCACCGTCGAGGACCGCGACCACGTCTTCGAGCGCTTCCGTCGCGGCGAGGCGGGCCACGCGAGCCCCGGGTTCGGCCTCGGCCTGCCGATCGCGCGCGGCCTCGCCGAGCGCATGGGCGGCACGCTCAGCGCGCCGGAGGCCCCGCGCGGCGCCCGGTTCGAGCTGCGGCTGCCGGGGTGGTCGCCGGAGGGGTGAGGACGGCGCGTCAGCCCGCGCGCCGCACCCGCACCCGCACCCGCACCCGCACCCGCACCCGCACCCGCACCCGCACCCGCACCCGTACCCGCACCACGACGTCGCAGTGCCTCACGACGTCGACGGGGTCCACCCGGGCGCGGTCGGTCCCCGTCCCGCAGTCGACGACGTCCTTGACGCCGTTGACCGCGTCAAGGCGGTCGTCGCCCGGCCCGCCGTAGAGGACGCCGCGGCCCGGGCCGGCGAGGAGGACGTCGCGCCCCGCGCCACCGCTGAGGGTGTCCGAGCCCGAGCCGCCCTCGAGCCGGTCGTCGCCCGGCCCGCCGACGAGGTGGTCGTCGCCGGCCCCGCCGAGGATCGTGTCGATGCCCGCCCCGCCGAGGAGGAGGTCCGCGCCCGTGTCCCCGCGCAGCGTGTCCACCCCGCCGCCCCCGCGGGCGACGTCGTCGCCGGACCCGCCGGAGAGCACGTCGGCCCCGTCGCCGCCCGAGAGGTGGTCCGGCCCGTCACCCCCGCGGAGCGTGTCGTTGCCGTCGTTGCCGAGCTCCACGTCCCCGCCCGCGCCGCCCGACAGCAGGTCGTTCCCGTGGCCGCCCTTGAGGCGGTCGGCGCCGCCGCCACCGCTCAGGCAGTCGTCACCCCCGTGACCGGTCGCGAGGTCGGCCGCGGGCCCGCCGAGCGCGCGGTCGCCGGTCTCGGTCCCGACGAACGCCCGACCCCCGAGCGCGGGCAGGACGTTCCCGCAGCGTGTGCGCAGCGTGACGATCCCCGCGTCCGACGCGAGGACGACCGTCCCGCCCGCGACCGCCGCCGACCCGCGCGCCGCCGTCGTCCCGGCCGCGGCGGTGCCCACGTCGAAGGCGTCCTCGCCGAGCGGGACGCCGTCGCGGAGCGAGACCGCGAGCCGCCGCCCGTCGTCGCGGGTGACGAACACCGTCTGCGTCCCGATCGCGGGCACGACGCGGGCGAAGCCGTGCCCGGCCGCGGCCCCGGGCTCGCGGTCGAGGACCCAGCGCCGCGTGAGGTCGGTCCCGGAGAGCGCGTAGAGGTCGTGCGTCGTCCCGGCCACGACGACCCCGGCGTCGGCGCCGAGCGCCGAGGTCGCCAGGCCCGGGTCGGGCCGCCCGGCGAGCGGCGCGCTCCGCGCGGTCTCGACGAGCGCCGACCCGTCCGCCGCCGGGACGAGGCGGTGCACGACGGTCTCGTCGCGCGCCTCGGCGTAGGTCGCGACGAACAGCGCGACCGGCCGCCCCGGGGCTCCCGCCGCGACGGCGGGCGCGAAGGCGAAGACGCGGCTCGTCGCCGACGCGGTGGCGTCGAGCCGTCCGGAGGCGGCCCCGGCGCGCGGGCGCGCGAGCGCCGGCGCGTCCGGCCGCGTGAGCCCGAAGTCGTCGGCGACGAGGGTCTGGACCGGGTGCTCGGGGTCGCGCGTGGCGAGCGCGACGAGCGCCCCGCCGGGACCGGTCGCCTCGGCGCCGCGGACGAGGACCGGCGCGGCGAGCGCGTTGAGCCCCGCGACGTCGACGGCCTGCGTCTGGGCGGCCTGGATCGTCGCCGTCGGCCCGCCGGGCGCGTCGATCGGCACGCGCAGGACGTGCCCGCGCGGCTCGCTCGCGGGCGACGCGGGACCGCCCGCCGTCTCCCAGTCGGGCCGGTCCACGACGGTGAACACGAGGGCGCGCGTCCCGTCCGCGGCCGGGTCGGTGAGCAGCGGACTGCTCGAGGCGACGTAGCCCGTCGTGTACGGGACCGCGACCCGCTGGACGAGGCGCCCGGAGAGCACGTCGACCTGCGCGATCGCGACGACCGGCTGCCCGGCGCCGGTGCGGCCGTTGACGACGGCGAAGATCTCGCCCGCGGCCGCCACCGTCGAGGAGTCCGCGGGCGTCACCGAGCCGTCGAAGCCGGTGAGCGCCGCCCCGGTCCCGCCGAGCGCGACGCCCGCCGCGTCCCCGACCGGCGTCCCGGCGTAGAGGTCGTGCAGGTGCAGCCGGCCGTCGGCGGTCCCGTAGACGACACGCGGCGCGACGCCCCCCGTCCCGGGACCGGTGACGAGCGGCGAGGTGACGACGTCGACGTCGCCGACGCTCCAGAGGGCGTCGAAGGGCGGCAGCCCCGCATCGAACGGCTGCAGGCCGGCCCGGGCCGCGTCCCCGCCGGCGGTCGGCCAGATCGTCGCCGGGGCGGGCGCCGGGGCGGCGAGCCCGGCCCCGGCCGCGAGGACGGCGGACGCGATGAGCGCGGCGGCGGCCCGGCGCGGCGCCGCCCGCACTCAGGGGCGGGGCGCGGCGGCCGGGGCCGCCAGCGCGTCGCGGACGGCGAGCATCGACGGCTTCGGCCGGCCGTCGTAGGAGAAGAGGCCCTTCTGGTTCAGGCCCCGCAGGATGTGGATGTCGGGGACCTGCCGCCGGATCGACCCGCCGTAGAACGCGGGCGTGACGGCGAAGTCGCGCAGGTTCCACACGAGCATGCCGCTGAGCCGCGGGTCCGCCTTGTAGATGCCGATGTGGAGCTTCAGCAGGGCGGACTGGAAGCCGTAGCCGCCGGGCGCGTCGCTCGCGTTCAGCGCGTTCGCCTCGGCGCCGAACTCGCTGATGACGACGATCTTGCCGGCGAAGACCTTCTCGAAGTTCGCGACGTGGTCCCGGATCGCCTGGGCGACCTGCGCGTGCGTGTCGTGCGTGTCCGAGTACCAGCCGATGTAGTTCGTGTCGCCGACCGCGTCGATGTTGCGGTACATCGGGCCGGCGACGCGCGGCGGGTGGGTGCCCCAGACGTCGAGCGCGACGAGACGCCCCGGGTCGCGGCTGTGGAGCTCCTTCGCCATGTCGTCGATGTACTGCGCCTGGCCGCCGCGGTGACCGTTCGCGGCGACCTCGTTCGCGAGGTTCCAGGCGATGATCGACGGGTGCGTCTGCAGCTGGAAGAGCGTCGCGCGCACGCGACCCTTCGCCTGCTCGACGAGCTTCGGCGTCTTCGACGTCCAGGCGCCCGGGGCGTCGACGGGGCCGACCCCCATCCAGACCATGATCCCGGCCGCGTCGAGGCGCTCCATGAGCGCCGGGTTCAGCGGATGCTGCGCGCGGGTCGCGTTCGCCCCGAGCTCCTGCAGCTCCTTGACGATCTCGTCCATGTCGGCGGCGGTCAGCGCGTCGCCGCGGCCCTCCGCGTCCTCGTGGATCGACGCGCCCTTCAGGACGATCGGCTTCCCGTTGAGGTAGAGCTTCGTGCCGACCTTGCGCAGCTCGCGCAGGCCCGTCTTCAGCGTGTAGCCGGACTCGCCGTTCGGCCCGGTGAACGTCAGGTCGTAGAGGTTCGGGGAGCCGGGCGCCCACAGCGCGGGGTCCTTCACGTCGACCGTCGTCTGCAGGACCCGCGTCTGGCCCTGCGGGACGAGGATCTTCGGGAACGTGAAGTTCAGCGTCTGGCCCGAGTGCCTGAGCGTGCCGGCAACGGGGACGACGCGGTCGGCGGCGCGGTTCGTCACGTGGACGGTGAGGTCGACGAGCGCGTGCCCGTTCGGCTGCAGGCGCGTGCGCACGGACGGCGCGCCGATGTCGCTCGCCGTGAGCCTGCGGATCGTCACCTCGCGGTTGATGCCGCCGAAGTTGAACCACGTGCGGTGCCACGCCTCCCGCTTCATCTCGTACGGGTTGCGGTAGTCGGCGCGGACGACGAGCGTGTGCGGGACGCCGGGCGTGAGCGCGGCGCGGCCCTCGAACGGGAGGTACTCGCCGGTGTGATGGGCGATCTCCTTGCCGTCCATCCACACGCGCGCCTTGTGGTTCACCGACTCCAGGCGAACCGCGTAATTGCCCGCTTCGGGGACGGTGAACGACGTGCGGTACCAGGCGACGGTGCCGAAGAAGGACTTCTTCTGGCCGGGGCCGAGGACGCGCTTGGCGTTCGCGTCGTTCGGGACGGTGACGTCCGACCCGGTGAAGTTGCCCGTCTGCCAGCCCTTGAGCGTGCCGTGGGCGTTCGGATCGCTGCGCAGGACCCAGGTGCCGCCGAGCGCGATGCGCCCGATCGGGCCGTCGCGGATGACCGGGGCGGCCGCCGACGCGACGCCATCGGCGCCCGCCTTCGCGCGACCCACGTCGCCGTTCGGAGCGGCGGCGGCAGCCACGACGATCGCGCCGATGGTCACCGCCAACGCTTTGCCCCCGGAAAGCATGAACGAGCCAGGGTACCGGCGCCCGGGGCCGGACGCGCCGCGGAGGGCCCCGAAGCGGGCCTGGCGGTCAGCCGCCGACGTTCAGGGCGACGTACTTCGTCTCGAGGTACTCCTCCATGCCCTCGGCGCCGCCCTCCCGTCCGAAGCCGGACTGCTTCACCCCGCCGAAGGGCGCGCCGGCGTTCGAGACCATGCCCTGGTTCAGGCCGATCATGCCCGTCTCCAGGCGCTCGACGACGCGGAAGGCGCGGTCCAGGTCGCGGGTGTAGACGTAGGCGACGAGGCCGTACTCGGTGTCGTTCGCCATCGCGATCGCCTCGTCGTCGTCGGAGAAGGCGACGACGGGCGCGACCGGGCCGAAGATCTCCTCGGTGAGGACGCGGGCACCGGGCGCGACCTCGGCGAGGACCGTCGGCGCGAAGAAGTGGCCCGGGCCGTCGACCGCACCGCCGCCGGTGAGGACGCGGGCGCCACCGTCCACGGCGTCCTTCACCATCGCGCCGATCTCCTGCACCGCGTCGGCGTTGATGAGCGGGCCGACGTCGGCGCCGTCCTCGGTCCCGCGGGCGACGGTGAGCGCGCCCATCCGCTGCGCGAGCTTGTCCGCGAACGCCTCGGCCACCGACTCGTGGACGATGAAGCGGTTGGCCGAGGTGCACGCCTCACCCATGTTCCGCATCTTCGCGATCATCGCGCCGTCGACGGCGGCGTCGAGGTCGGCGTCGCCGAAGACGACGAACGGGGCGTTGCCGCCGAGTTCCATCGAGACCTTGAGGACCTGCTCGGAGGCCTGCTTGATGAGCGTCTTCCCGACGGCCGTCGAGCCGGTGAAGGAGAGCTTGCGAGCGCGCGGGTCGGCGATGAGCGGCGCCATCGTGTCGCCCGACTTCTCCGCGGTGATGACGTTGAGGACGCCGCCGGGCAGGCCGGCCTCCTCGAGGATCTGCGCGAGCGCGAGCATGCACAGGGGCGTCTGCTTCGCGGGCTTGACGACCATCGTGCAGCCGGCGGCGATCGCGGGGGCGATCTTCCGCGTCCCCATCGCGAGCGGGAAGTTCCAGGGGGTGATGAACAGGCACGGCCCGATCGCCTGCTTCATCGTCAGCACGCGCCCGGCACCGCTCTCGTTGACGGTGAAGCGCCCGTTGATGCGGACCGCCTCCTCGGCGTACCAGCGCACGAAGTTGTTCGCGTAGGCGATCTCGGCCTTGGACTCGCTGATCGGCTTGCCCATCTCGAGGGTCATGAGCAGCGCGATGTCGTCCGTGCGCTCGACGATGAGCTCGTAGGCCCGGCGCAGGACCTCGCCCCGCTCGCGCGGCGCCGTCGTCCGCCACGCCTCCCCGGCGGCGCAGGCGGCGTCGAGCGCGGCCTTCGCGTCGCCGAGGCTCGCGTCCGCGACGGCGCAGAGCGGCTGCCCGGTCGACGGGTCCTCGACGTCGATCGTGCCGCCGCCCTCGGCGTCGCGCCACTCCCCCCCGATGTAGAGCCGGTGCGGCACCGCCTCCACGACGGCGGATTCGCGGGACGTGAGCGCTGACGTCGGCATGGTCCGAGCATAGACGCGGCCGGGAGCACCTCGCGGGCGCGAGCCCGCGGCGGACGCTGGACGCGTGGGCGCCCCCGGACCCGGGTACTCCAGGGGGGTTCGGCGCGTGCCGATGGTGACCTGTGCAACGCTCGCCCCGCTGCAACATGGACCGCCGCCGCCATCGCCCGTCCCGCCCCGTCCTCCTCGCGCGCCTGCTCCTCGCCGGCGCCGCGCTCACCGCACCCCTCGCGGCCGCGCCGGCGGCGCCCGCGAAGACCGTCATGGTCATCGAGGGACGCGGCTTCGGCCACGGCGTCGGCCTCAGCCAATACGGCGCCTACGGCTTCGCCCAGCACGGCCGCTCCTACCGCCAGATCCTCGCCCACTACTACCCGGGCACGAGCTACGGGCGGGTCAGCGGGCAGACGATCGGCGTCGACCTCGCGGACGGCCGCGCGAGCGTCCGCTTCGCGGGGGCGGGGGACGTCGGCGGCAGGGCGGTGGACCCGGGGCGGACCTACCACGTCGTCGTGACGAAGAAGGGGATGCTCGAGCTCCGCGACGACCGGGGCAGGAAGCTCCTGCGCGGCCGCGGCGCGCTCGCCGTCACCCGCGGCGGGGCCCCCGTCCAGCTCCTCGGCCGGTCGGGCGACGGGATCGTCGACGGCGCCTACCGCGGCGCGCTCGTCCTGGTGCCGCAGCCGGGGCGGCGGATCGGCGTCGTCAACCGGCTCGACCTCGAGGACTACCTGCGCGGCGTCGTCGGCTCCGAGAGCCCGTCCGGCTGGCCGGCGGCGGCGCTGCGGGCCCAGGCCGTCGCGGCGCGGAGCTACGCGGTCGCGACCGGCGCCGGGCACGACCTGTACGCCGACACGCGCTCGCAGGTCTACCACGGCGTCGCGGCCGAGTCCGCGTCGACCGACGCGGCGATCGCGGGGACGCGCGGCCTCGTCCTCATGTCCGGTGGCCGGGTCGCCACGACGTACTTCTTCTCGACCTCGGGCGGTCGCACCGAGGCGGTCCAGTACGGCTTCCCCGGCGCCGCGCCGGTGCCGTACCTCGTCTCGGTGAGCGACCCGTACGACACGACCTCGCCGAAGCACACCTGGCGGCTGCGGCTGACGATGGACGAGGCGAACGCGCGGCTCGCCGGACTCGTCCCCGGGCGCCTGCGGCGCATCGAGGTGCTCCAGCACGGCGACTCGCCGCGGATCGTCCGCGCGCGCCTCGTCGGCTCGCGCGGGTCGGCGGTCGTCGACGGCCTGACGCTCAAGTCGCGCCTGCGCCTCTATGACACGTGGGCGCGCTTCAGCTTCGTCACGACCGCGGTGGGGACGCACCGCACGCGGGTCCTCGTCCCGGCGCCGCCTCCGGCGTCCGCCGCCGCGGTGCCCGACGTCCTGCGGGCCTTCACCACGCCGCCCCGCCCCGTGTCCTTCACCGGCTGGGCGTCGTTCTCGGACGTCACCACGCAGGCGCCGCAGCCCACGACCGGCAGCGCGGTCCTCGCCCCCGCGAGCGCGTCCGCGTCCGCCGTCCCGACGCCCGCCACGCCGGCCCCCGTGAAGGCCGCGAGGCCGCGCGTCCGCGTCCGCCGCGTCGTCCGCCTGAGCGGCCGGTTCACCGGCCGCACGCGCCCGATCCGGCTCGCGGTCCAGCGCGGCGCCGGCGGTGGCCGCTGGCGGACGGTCACGAAGCTCCGCACGAACGCGCGGGGCTTCTACACCTACGTCCCGGCCCGCCCGGGGGTGTACCGCGTGCGGACGAGGGCCCTCGCCGGGCCCCCGGTCCGCGTGCGGCTGCCGCGCTGAGGGCGGCGCCGCGCGGTCACGCCTCGCGGCCGAGGCGAACCTCAGGCCGCGGCGTAGAAGCGCACGACCGACTCGGCCACGCAGACGGGCTTGCTGCCGCCCTCGATCTCGTACGTCTGCGTCACGCGCGCCTGCACGCCGCCGGCGACGTCGGTGAGCGCGGCGAGCGTCGCCGTCATCCGCAGCTTCGAGTCGACCGGCACCGGCGCCGGGAAGCGGACCTTCTCGTAGCCGTAGTTCAGCGCGAACGCGATGCCGGTCATCGTCCAGATCTCCTCGCTGAAGACCGGGCCGAGGGAGATCGTGAAGAGGCCATGGGCGATCGTCCCGCCGAACGGGGTCGCCTTCGCCTTCTCGGGGTCGACGTGGATGAACTGGTGGTCGCCGGTGGCGTCCGCGAACGCGTCGATCGCCGCCTGGTCGATCGTCTTCCAGGCCGAGACGCCGAGCTCCTTGCCCTCGTACGTCCGCAGTTCGTCGATGCCGTTGATCGTGAGCATGGCCGCGATCCTATGCGGCGTCAGGCGACCGCGCCCGCCGGGGGACGCGCCCGGCCCGCCCACGCGGCCTCCGCCTCGCCGAGCTCCGTCGTCGGGCGGGTGCCGGGCTCGAGCGACTCGCGCATGAGCGCGTTCCAGTCCGCGCCGGCGCGCAGCTCGCCGAGGACGGCGAAGAGCAGGCCCTCCATGCGGCGGATGAGCAGCGCCTCGGCCGGGACGGTCTGGCGGCGCATCGCCTCGAAGTACGGCGACCGCGGGGAGCCGGCGACCTCCATGATCTCGCGGACCAGATCCGGCGTGATGCGCCGGAAGCCGGGCTCGAGGTACCAGGCGCCCGCGGCCTTCAGCTGGGCGTGGACGTCGTCGACCGGGAAGCTGCCGGGGTCCGGGAGGTAGCCGAGGACCCCGAGCTGGCGGTGCACGCCGACGGCGTCCTCGGCGAGCAGCGCACGGCCGATCTGCCGCTCGCCCTCGAGGTACTCGTCGGGCACCTTGCGCATGAGGCCGAAGTCCAGGAAGCAGACCTTGCCGTCCGGGGTGAAGATGACGTTGCCCGGGTGGGGGTCGCCGCAGGCGAGGTGCTCGCGGTTCAGCAGACCGAAGTAGAAGCGGTAGAGGATCTCGCCGTAGCGGTCGCGCTCGGCCTCGGGCCGGTCGGCGACCGCCGCGAAGCCGACGCCCTCGATGAACTCGGTCACGAGGACGCGGCGCGTCGAGAGGGCCGTGTCGACGGCGGGGATCGTGACGAACGGGTGCCCGCGGAACGCCCGCGCGACGGCGCGCTGGTGCTGCGCCTCGATCTCGTAGTCGAGCTCCTCCCCGATGCGGTCCTTCAGCTCGCCGGCGATCGCCTTCACGTCGAGCCCCGGCGCGAGGCGCTTGACGAGCGGGAAGAGGAGGTTCGCGTTGCGCAGGTCGGTCTCGACCGCCTCGGCGACCCCGGGGTACTGGACCTTGACGGCGACCTCGCGGCCGTCGTGCGTCGTCGCGCGGTACACCTGCCCGATCGACGCGGCGGCGATCGGCTCCTCGTCGAAGGCGGCGAAGACGTCGGACATCCTCCCGTCGAGGTCCTGCTCGAGGACCTTGCGCATCTTCGCGAAGGGGACGCGGGGCGCGTCGTCGCGGAGCTGGGCGAGCTTCGCCTTGAAGTTCTCGCGCTCGCCCTCGGGGACGAGCTCGAAGTCGATCGTCGAGAGGACCTGGCCGATCTTCATCGCCGCGCCCTTCATCTGCCCGAGCTGGGCGACGATCTCGTTCGCGGTGTCCATGGCCCGCTCGCCGAGCTTCTCGTCGGCCTTCTCGTCCGAGCGGAAGCGGTTGGCCGTGTTCGTGCCGACCCAGCGCGCGCCCTGGCCCGCGACGAGGCCGCCGAACTTCGCGGTGCGGCCGAGGCGGGAGGTGGGGATCTTGGGGCTCATGGTCCTCCTGGGTACGGGCGGGAGGCCTCCGAGGATGGCAGCATGCCGCGCATGTCCTCTCCGGCCCCGTTGCTCGTCGTCGACACGCCGTCCCTCCTGTACCGCGCGTTCTTCGCGCTGCCCTCGTCGATCAAAGGCCTGGACGGGCGGCCGGTGAACGGGCTGCTCGGCTGCGCGAACCTCATCCTGCAGGTCGTCGAGGCCCACGATCCGCGCGCGGTCGTCCTCTGCAACGGCGCCGAGGCCGCGCACTACCGGACGGCGGCGTTCGCGGGCTACCACGCCGCCCGCGAGCCGATGCCGGAGAAGCTCGTCTGGCAGTGGGAGCAGGCGCCGGCCTTCTACGAGCGCTTCGGCTGGATCCACCACGCGAGCGAGGACCTCGAGGCGGACGACCTCCTCGGCGCCTACGCGTCCGTCGAACGGGAGGCCGGCGGCCGCACCCTGCTGTTCACCGGCGATCGCGACATGTTCCAGTGCGTCGACGCGCAGACGACCGTCCTCTTCCCCGGCGGGAAGGACGGCCCGTCGGTCGTCGACGTCGCGGAGGTCCGCCGCCGCTACGGGATCGAGCCCGCGCAGGTCCCGGACTTCATCGCGCTGCGCGGTGACCCGTCCGACGGGCTGCCGGGCGCGAAGGGCGTCGGGGAGAAGGGCGCCGCCGCGCTCCTCGCCGAGCACTCGGACCTCGAGACGCTCATCGACCTCGCCGCGCGCGACGCGGCCACGGATTCGAGATCGCTGAAGCCGCGGGTCCGGACGGCCCTCCGCGAGCAGGCGGACGAGCTGCGGGCCTTCCGTCACATCGCGACCCTGCAGCCGGTCGCCGTGACCCGTCCGCCCGACACGCCCACCCGGTTCGCCGAGGCCGCGGAGGCGGCACGGGAGTTCGGGATGGCCCGCCTGGCGGACCGGCTCGCCGCCTGGAGGGCGTGAGCCCGCCGCGCGGTCACCGTCGTCGCGCCAACCGTCACACGGCGACGTGCAGCCGTCGCCCGGGGCCCCGTCGTGCGTCATCATAGGGCGCGCCCGTGACCCGCCGCTCCCTCGCGACGACCGTCGCGGCCGCCTTCGCGGCCGCCTGCCTGCTCCCCGCCGCGGCCCCCGCGGCCGGTCCCGCCGTCCCCGCGGCCGTGCCGCTGGCGACGGGCTGGCAGAAGCTCGCCGACCCCGGCAACGAGGGCGTCGGGGCGGGCTACTGGCGGCCGGACACGCGCCACACGTGGAAGCCCGCGGTGGTCCCCTCGGTCATCACCGGGGCGACGACCGAGGCCGCGTTCAAGGGCTCGGTCGAGTGGTACCGGACGACCTTCACCGCGCCCCCCGCCACGGCCGGGTTCACGGACGACGTCCACTTCGAGCAGGTCCGCCGGACCGCGCAGGTGTGGCTCAACGGGGTGGCGCTCGGGCGCCACGAGGACCCGTACGTCCCCTTCGACCTGCCGACCCGCGGCGCGCTGCGCCCGGGCGCGCGCAACGTCCTCGTCGTCCGCGTGGACAACCGCAAGTCGAGCCGGGTCCGCGAGGGCTGGTGGAACTGGGGCGGCATCACGCGGCCGGTGTCGCTCGTCCCCCGGGGGGCGCTCGAGCTCCGGGACGCCGGGGTCCTCAGCGACGTGCGCTGCGCGGACGGCGGCGGAGACTGCAGGGCGGCCGCGCGCCTGGACGGGACGCTCGTCAACCGCTCCGACCACCCGATCGCCGCGCCGCGGGTGACGCTCGCGCTGAGCGACGGCAGGACGCTGACCCGCACCTTCGCGGCGCGGTCGCTCGCCCCCGGCGAGGAGACGCACGTGCAGTTCGAGCTGCCCGTCCCCGACGCGCACCTGTGGTCCCCGCAGGACCCGCACCTCTACGGCGTGACCGTCACGACGAGCGCGGGCGACGTCGCCCAGCAGGTCGACCGCTGGCGGACGGGGCTGCGCTCGGTGACCGTCGAGGACGGGATGCTGAACCTCAACGGGCGCCAGCTGCAGCTCCGCGGCGCGGCCGTGCAGGAGGACGTCCCGGGCCGGGGGCCGGCCCTGACCGACGCGGACATCGCGCAGACCGTCGCGGAGCTGAAGGCCGTCCACGCGAACGTCACCCGCGCGCACTACCTGCTGAACCCGAAGCTCCTCGACGCGCTCGACGCCGCCGGGATCATGGTCTGGAGCCAGGCCCCGATCTACCACCGCGACGTCCTCCTCGAGACGCCGGCCAAGCGCGACACCGCCCTCGCGACGGTCCGCGGGACGATCCTGCAGGCCCGCAACCACCCGTCGGTCATCACCCACTCGGTCGCGAACGAGCTGAGCCCGGTCCCGGACACGACGCCGGGGACCGCCGCCTTCCTCGCCGCGGCCCGCTCGCTCGCGGCGTCCCTGGACCCGACGATCCCCGTGAGCGTCGACCTCCTGAGCTACCCGGGGTACGCGCGCCAGCGGGCCTACGCGGCGTTCCCGCTGCTCGGCATCAACTCGTACTTCGGCTGGTACACGGGCAAGGCGGAGCACTCGGTCGCCAAGCTCTCCGACCTAGGCCCCTACCTCGACCACATGCGCCGCCTCTACCCCACGCAGGGGCTCGAGGTCACGGAGTTCGGGGCGGAGTCGACGTTCGCCGGGCCGGCGAGCGAGAAGGAGACGTACGCCTTCCAGACCGACTACCTGCGGCGGGTGCTCGCGATCATCGAGCAGCGGCCGTTCATCGGCGGCGCGATCTACTGGACGCTGCGCGAGTTCGCCGTCAAGCCGCACTGGGTCGGCGGCGTGTCGCGACCGGGCGTCGAGCGCAACTCGATCCACCACAAGGGCCTCATCACCTACGACGGGCGCCGGAAGCCGGCGTGGTCGCTCGCCGAGCACGACTTCGCGTCGACCGCGGACTACCGCAGCGTGAGCCCCGCGGCGGCCGCCGGGGTGGCCGACGAGACCGGCGGCCCGGGGCGCCTGGAGGCGCTCGGCCTGGCCCTCGGCCTGCTGCTGCTGCTGGCGCTCGACGGCTGGGTCATCGCGGGCGTCTGGCGGCGGCGCGCGCGGGCGCGGAGCGGCCGCGGCGTCGCGGGGACCCGCTCGGGGCAGCGCGCCGAGGCGACGCAGGAAGCGGCCGGCGCCCGCGCCGCGTAGCGCGTTCCCTACCCTCTGCAGGGTGACGATGATGGACGACCCGGTGGCGCCGGACGCCCCTTCGGGCCGCGACGACGCGGGCCCGGGGCTCGATCCCGCGCGCCTGCAGACGTGCCTCGACGTCATCGCCGAGCTCGACTCGCTGCCGGTCGACCACCCGGACCAGGTCGCGATCCAGCGCGCCACGGCGCGGCTGTTCAAGACCGTGAAGGAGCGCCGGCGGGCCGAGCGGCGCGCGGCCGTGCAGGCCGCCGACCGCGCCGTCCTCGCCGCCACCGCGACCGCCGCGCCCGGCCGCATCGACGACGAGACGGCGGGCCTCCCGCTCGTGAGCCAGGTCGCCGGCAGCACCGCGGGCACGCTCATCCGCCCGCGCCCGTGCTACGTCTGCAAGCAGCTCTACGTCGACGTCGACGCCTTCTACCACCAGCTCTGCCCGGCCTGCGCGGCGCGCCACCACGAGCGGCGCCACGTGAAGGTCGACCTCCGCGGCCGCCGCGCGCTGCTGACGGGGGGCCGCGCGAAGATCGGCATGTACATCGCGCTGCGGCTGCTGCGCGACGGCGCCCACACGACGATCACGACGCGCTTCCCGCAGGACGCGGCGCGGCGCTTCGCGGCGATGGACGACAGCGCGGACTGGCTGCACCGCCTGCGGATCGTCGGCCTCGACCTGCGCGACCCCGCGCAGGTCGTCGCGCTCGCCGACTCGGTCGCCGCCGCGGGCCCGCTCGACATCCTCATCAACAACGCGGCGCAGACCGTGCGCCGGTCCCCCGACGCGTACGCGCTGCTCAGCGCGGCGGAGGCGGCGCCGCTGCCCGAGGGGGCGCGGGACGTCGACGTGCTCGTCCTCGGCGCAGTGCGGGCCGAGCACCCCGCGTCGCTGCCCGCCGGGCTCACGGGGGCGACCGTCGCGGCGGCCGCACCCGTCGACGTCACCGGGCTCGCGCTGACGGCGCGGTCGGCCGGGATGGGCGCCGGGTTCACCGCCGGGACGGGGACGGCGATCGACGCGGGCGGCCTCGTCCCCGACGAGGTGCACGTCAACAGCTGGACGCAGCGGGTCGAGGAGGTCGACCCGGTCGAGCTCCTCGAGGTCCAGCTCTGCAACCAGACCGCGCCGTTCATCCTCGTCAGCCGCCTGCGCGCCGCGATGGCCGCCGCGGAGGCGCGGCGCACCTACGTCGTGAACGTCTCCGCGATGGAGGGCCAGTTCGGCCGCGGCTACAAGGGTCCCGGCCACCCGCACACGAACATGGCGAAGGCCGCGCTGAACATGCTCACCCGCACGAGCGCGCAGGAGATGCTCGCGACCGACGGCATCCTCATGACGAGCGTCGACACCGGCTGGATCACCGACGAGCGCCCCCACACGACGAAGGTCCGGCTCGCCAACGAGGGGTTCCACGCCCCGCTCGACCTCGTCGACGGCGCCGCCCGCGTCTACGACCCGATCGTCCGCGGCGAGGCCGGCGAGGACCTCCACGGCGTCTTCCTCAAGGACTTCGAGGTCTGCGCCTGGTAGGCGCTGCGTCCGCGGGCGGGCGGGCGTCCTCCACCTGCGTGCGACGCGATGTGTCCCCACGCGGGTCTGTGTCTCACGCTGCGCCGGAACCGAGCATCCGGGCGACGCGACGTGCGGTCCGTGCGGCCTCGTCGGGGTGCAGGTCGTCCCACACGAGCCGCAGGACGCGGAACCCGGCGAGCTGGTAGTCCGTGTCGCGGTGGCGGTCGGCACGCATCTGCGCGCGCCGCTCGTGGAACGCGCGTCCGTCGAGCTCGACGACGAGTCGCGGCTCGGTGCGGTAGACGCAGTCCGCGGTGTGACCCGCCACCGCGGCGTTCAGGTCATCGGGAAGCGGCAGCCGGTGCGCCTTGAGGAAGCGCCAGAACCGCCGCTCGAATTCCGACTTCGTGTGTGCGTCGTCGGCCTCGACGAGACGGCTGACGAGTCCGCGCCCCGCCCGTCCCGGCGCACGTTCCTGCGCGGCGCGGATGCCGGCGACGTGCAGCCGCGGGAGGCTGTCCGCCAGCGCACGGTAGGCGGGCCACGGCAGGACGTCGGCAAGGTCGACGAGCGTGCGCGGGATCGCCGTGACCCGGAACGGCGACGGGCGGAAGACGTCGGCCCCGTCGAGCGTCGCCACGCGGTGGACCCGCAGTCCCGTCCGGCTGCGGATCGTTCCCGTCACGCTCACGTGGACGTCGCCGTCCGGCTCCACGGGCCAGCCGTGATAGCCGGCGGCGGAGTGGTGGGAGAGGGTCGCCGACGGCCCGCAGGCCCACTGCGCCGCCAGCCAGTGGCCCTCGTCTCGCAGCGCGGTGTGGCCGAACGCGTAGACCCCCGCATGGACCCGGGTGAGCCGGCACGCCTCCCGGCGCGTCTGCAGCTGGGCGTCGGTGAGGCCCGCGGCCAGCAGGTCGGAGCTCCGCAGCAGCCCGAACTGGCGGTTCGCGAGGTTCAGGAGCCGTTCCTCGCGCGGCGTGAGACGCAGTGTGCCCATGTGACCTACTAGGTCGCACGCTGCCGTTCTCGCCCCCTCGGGGGCGCGCCGCGTCACCCGGAGAGCCGGGCGAAGCGGTCGATCGTGTAGTACGCCTCCTCGTCGGCGATCATGCGGCTCGGGTCGATCGCGATCGATGCGGGCACCCCGTGGACGCCGTAGCGGACGGTGAGCCCCGCGACCTTGTCGTCGATCGCGTGCTGGATCGTCCGGAAGAGCCGCGGGACGGTCGCGACCGACGCGTACCGGGCCGGCGGATGGACGGGCGAGCCGTGACGGACCCGCAGCGTCGGCGGCGTCTCGGGCGCGCAGAAGCACGAGATCCGCACGCGCATCCGGTAGCTCGTGATGCGCGCCGCCTTCCAGCTCGCCCGCGCCTTGTCCAGGCGCGCCTGCAGCGTCCCGTCGGTGATGTGCGGGTCGGGCGTGCTCGGCGGCGTCTGCGCCCCCGCCGGCCCGGCCAGCGCCCCCGCGACCGCAACGCCCAGCACCATCACACGCATCCGCATGCGCCTGACCCTACCCGCGCCGCCACCCCAACCAGGCCTGAATGAAGATTCACGGTGCCCTGGACCCCCGGAACCTTCGTTCACCTTCCGCGCGCGGGGGGATCGCCCTCGCCGTCCATCGCCCCCGGGGCGATCTACGGCGTGAACTTCACCGTGATGACGTCCCCGTCCTGCATGACGTAGTCGCGGCCCTCGAGGCGGAGGGTGCCGCGGTCGCGGGCCTGGGCGTAGCCGCCGGCCTCCAGGAGCGCGTCCCACGGGATGACCTCGGCGCGGACGAAGCCCTTCTGGATGTCCGAGTGGATCTGGCCCGCGGCGTGCCAGGCGGTGAGGCCGTTCTTCAGGTGCCAGGACTGCGCGCGCTTGCCCTGCCCGATCGTGAAGAACGCGTTGAGGTCGAGCAGCGAGAACGCGCCGCGGACGACGCGCTGCAGGCCGGACTCCGAGACGCCGAGCTCGGCGCGCATCTCGGCGGCCTCCTCGTCGTCCATCTCCGACAGCTCGGCCTCCATGCGGCTCGAGACGGCGACGACGCCGGCGCCGTTCGCGGCGGCGTGCGCGGCGACGGCCTCCGGGATCCCGTCCTCGCCCTCGTCGATGTTCGCGACGAAGAGGACGGGCTTCGCGGTGAGGAGCTGGACGGTCTGCCCGCGGTCGACCTCGGGCGGCATCGGGACGGTCCGCGCGGGCTTGCCGGTCTGGAGGACCTCGGTGAGCTCCTCGAGCCACTTCTGCTCGGCGATCGCCGCCTTGTCGCCGCCGCGCGCGTCGCGGGTGACCTTGCCGACCCGCTTCTCGATCTGCTCGAGGTCGGCGAAGATGAGCTCGGTCTCGATCGTCTCGATGTCGCGCATCGGGTCCACGGAGCCGTCCGGGTGGATGATCCCGGCGTCGTGGTGCGCGCGGACGACGTGGACGAGGGCGTCGGTCTCGCGGATGTTCGCGAGGAACTTGTTGCCGAGGCCCTCGCCCTCGTGGGCGCCCTTCACGAGCCCGGCGATGTCGTGGAAGTCGATGTGGTCGGCGACGATGTCGCTCGCGCCGATCATCGTCGCGACCTTCGTCATCCGCTCGTCCTCGACGGGGACGACGGCGATGTTCGGCTCGATCGTCGTGAACGGGTAGTTCGCCGCCTCGGCGCCCGCCTTCGTCAGCGCGTTGAACAGCGAGGACTTGCCCGCGTTGGGCATCCCGACGATTCCAACCTTCATGGGCATGGCTTACGACGTCCTTGGCTTGAAGAGGGTGCCGACGGCGGTGCCGAGCACGGCCCCGGCGACGATGTCGGTCGGGTAATGGACCCCGAGGTACACGCGGGAGAGCGCCATCGCGCCCGCGGTCACGCGCAGCGGCGTCGCGGCCGGCCCGACGAGCGGCGCGAAGGCCGCCGCGGCCGCGAACGACGAGGACGCGTGGGCGCTCGGGAACGAGAGCTTCGTCGGCGTCGAGATGAGGGCCGGGAGGCCGTCGAAGAGCGGCCGCCGGCGACGGAAGATCTGCTTCAGCGCCGTGTTGGCGACGTAGGCGGTCCCGACCGCCCCGGTCGCCCGCAGCCAGGCGTCCCGGCGCCCGCTGTCGACCGTCGCCCCCGCCGCGCCGAGCGCGAGCCAGCAGGCCGCGTGCTCGCCGAGGCGGGAGAAGGACCGCACGCGCGCCACGTGCTCCGGCGTCCGGGCGAACCCGCGGATCGCCCGGTAGGCCGCGACGTCCGCCGCCGCGAGCCGCCGGCCGGCCGGGCCGGACGCGCGCAGGGCCAGCAGCGCGCGGCGGGAGCCGGGACTGCGGGCGGGCGGGAGGGAGGACGCGGGCATGGCGGGTGCAGGTTAGACCCCGCCGCCGGGCGGACGCCGCGCGCCACCATGCGTCCGCGTGCGGTTGTCCGTGCGCCCGGTGGGGCATGCTGGCGCGATGCGGATCGCCCTGATCGTCAACGCCGCCTCCGGGTCGGGCACGGAGGAGACGTCGCTCACCGACGGCCTGCGCGCGCGGGGAGCGACGGTGCGCGAGGTCGCGCTCGACGCCCTCGACGGGCTCACCGCCGACCCGCCCACGGACCTCGACCGCATCGTCGCGGCCGGGGGCGACGGCACCGCCGGGCCGGCGGCGGCCCTCGCCGCGGCGGCCGGCGTCCCCCTCGCGCTGATCCCGACCGGCACGGCGAACGACCTCGCCCGCGCGCTCGGCCTGCCCCAGGACGACCTCGACGCGGCCCTCGACCTCGCGTCCGGCGGCACGAACGAGCGCCGGGTCGACGTCGCCGACGCCGGCGGCGTGCCCTTCGTCAACGCCGCCTCGGCCGGACTCGCCGTTCGCGCGGCCGAGCGCGCGACGCCCCTCAAGCGCGTCCTCGGCCCGCTCGCCTACGCGGCCGGCGCGCTGAGCGCAGGCCTCACGGCGCAGCCGCTCCGCGTCCACGTCCGCACCGGCGAGGAGACGCTCTTCAGCGGTCGCGCCTGGCAGGTCATCGTCGCCGGCACCGGGGCGTTCGGCGGCGGGTCGCACCTCGAGGAGGCGGAGCCCGGCGCGCTCGACGTCGCCGTCGTCGCCGCCGGCCCGCGCTGGGAGCTCGCCCGTCGCGCCCAGGGCATGCGCCGCGGCGACCTCACCGAGCAGGACGGCGTCGTCCGCGGCCGGGCCGCCGCCGTCACCGTCGAGGGTCCCGAGACCTTCAACGTCGACGGCGAGGTCCGCTCCGTCCCCGGCGGCCGCTTCACCGTCGGCCCCGCGGCCCGGGTCATCGTCCCGTGAGCGCCGGCCGCCTGCCCGTCCCCGCCGCCCGCGTCGCGTACCCGGCGGCGATCGCCGCGCTCGGCGCCGCCTGGTACGCGTCCGGCTCCCTCCGCCACCGCCGCGAGCAGGGGTCGGGCTACGAGCTCGGCACCCCCGCCCCGCCCGTCGGGGACCGCGCCTTCCTCCGCACCGCCGAGGCGCTCACCGCCGCCCCGATCTCCACCGGCGACGAGATCGAGCTGCTCATCAACGGCGAGGAGATCTTCCCCGCCTTCCTGGAGACGATCCGCTCGGCGAAGAGGACGCTTAACCTGCTGACCTACGTGTACTGGCGCGGAGACATCGCGACCGAGGTCGCCGACGCGCTCTGCGCGAAGGCCCGCGAGGGCGTCGAGGTGAACGTCCTGCTCGACTGGATCGGCACGGTGAAGATGGACCCGGCGATCATCGACGAGCTGCGCGAGTGCGGCGCGACCGTCGCGAAGTTCCGCCCGCCGAAGCCCTACGCGATCCGCCGCCTCGACAACCGCACGCACCGCAAGCTCCTCGTCGCCGACGGCGAGGTCGGGATGACCGGCGGCGTCGGGATCGCCGACGAGTGGACGGGGAACGCCCAGGACCCCGATCACTGGCGCGACACCCACGTGCGCGTGCGCGGCCCCGTCGTCCGCGGCCTCCAGGGCGCCTTCATCGAGAACTGGCTCGAGGCCACGGGGACCGTCCTCGTCGGCGAGGACCACCTGCCCGACCTCGACGCCCGCGCCGAGGGCTCGATGGCGATGCAGGTCGTCCGCTCCCAGGCGGGCGTCGGCGACACGAACGTCGAGGCGCTCATGTTCCTCGCGATCGCCGCCGCGCAGAAGACGCTCGACCTCACCGCCGCGTACTTCGCCCCGCGCCCGGCCTTCACCAACGCGCTGTGCGAGGCGGCGGACCGCGGCGTCCGCGTGCGCGTCCTCGTCCCCGGGCCCCACGCCGACAAGCAGCTCGTCCGGGCCACCGGGCAGGAGACCTACGCCGAGCTCGTCGACTGCGGCGTCGAGGTGCACGAGTACCAGCCGACGATGCTCCACGCGAAGACGCTCGTCGTCGACGGCGCGTGGTCGTCGGTCGGCTCGGTGAACTTCGACAACCGCAGCTTCCAGCTCCAGGACGAGGCGACGCTCTGCGTCCAGGACGACGCGTTCGCCGCCGACCTCACGGCCCAGTTCGAGCGGGACCTCGAGCGCGCCGAGCGGATCCGGCCCGGCGCGTGGGCGCGGCGCCCGCTGCGGCAGCGGGCGCTCGAGCGGGGCCTGCGCCTGATCCGGCGCGAGCTCTAGACGCCGGGTCGCTCAGGCGCCGAGGCCGAAGCCGACGCGCTGCGGGTCCTTGTCGACCTTGAGCCAGAGGACGTGCTGGAGGTTGATCTTCACGGTGCCGTCCTCGGCGTCGACCTGGTGCCACCCCTCGCTGCCGACCGCGGACTGGAGCTTCAGCAGCTCGTCGTCGGAGACGCGGAGGGCGACGGGCGGGCTGGCGTGGAAGCCGATCGAGATGCGCTGGGCCATGACCGGAGCCTAGTGGCCCGCGGCGGGCTGGACGATCTCCGTCAGCACCCCGCCGGTCGACTTCGGGTGCACGAAGGCGACGCTCGAGCCGCGGATGCCGATGCGCGGCGTCTGGTCGATGAGCTGGATGCCGGCGGCGGCGAGGCGCTCGAGCTCGGCCACGATGTCCGTCGTCTGGTAGGCGACGTGATGGATGCCGGGGCCCTTCTTCGCGAGGAACTTGCCGACGGGCGTGTCGTCGCCGAGCGGCGCGAGGAGCTCGACGTGGTTCTCGCCGACGTCGAGGAGGACGGCCTCGACCCCCTGCTCGGTGACGGTCTCGCGATGCACGAGCGTCATCTCGTAGTCGCGCTCGTAGAGCACGAGCGCGGCGTCGAGGTCGGTGACGGCGATGCCGATGTGATCGATCCGGGCGAACATGGCGGCGAGTCTACGTTTTGCCGCCTTCGCGCGGCGGTGAGCCGGGTCCGTCCCGCGGGTAGGGTCCAGCCCGTCATGACGCTCGTGCTCGTCATCGCCGTCCTCGTGGTCGTGCTGCTCGCCGCGGTGCGGGTCCGCGCGCGCTGGACCCTCGTCGACGCCCGCCGCGCGGCCGACCGCGACTGGGCGACCATCGACGAGCTCCTCGCCCGGCGCCACGACCTCGTCCCGTCGCTCGTCTCGACGGTCAAGGGCTACACGGGCGCGGAGGACGAGGCGCTCGAGCGGCTCGTCGCCGCCCGCGCCGCCGCCCGCGCCGCCAGCGGCCCGGCCGCCCGCGGCGCCGCGGAGACGGCGCTCGGCGACGCCCTGGCGCCGGTCACGGGCGCGGGCGCCCGGCACCCGCAGCTCGGCGCGGCACCCGCCTTCGTCCGCCTCGTCGACGAGCTGACCGGCCTGGAGGACGAGCTGCAGGCGGCGCGCCGGCGCTACAACGGCAGCGTCCTCACCTACGCCGCACGCACGCGGGCGCTGCCCGGCCGCCTCGTCGGCGCGCGCGGCTTCCCGCCGCGCGAGCCCTTCCCGCTCGAGCCGCCCGCGGGTTAGGCCGCCGCGGCGCTCCGCCGCGACCGCTCGAGCTGCGCCCCCGCGAAGGCGAGCAGCGCGACGACCGCGATGACGGCCGCGTAGACGAGCGACGTGCTGCGCAGGCCCACGTGGACGGCGGCGAACCCGGCGATGACGGCGGGCACCGAGAACGCGAGGTAGCTGATGACGTACGCGAGCGCGAAGACCTCGCCACGCTCGTGCGGGGCGGCGATGCGGGCGAGCGTCCCGAAACCTCCGAGCGCCGCAGCGCCGAACCCGACGCCCGCGATGACCGTGCCGACGACCGACGGGACGAGCAGCTCGCGGTCGAGCCCGACGAGCGTCACGAGCACGCCGGTGACCATGAAGGCGGACGCGAGGCGCAGGACGTCGCGCGTGTCGCGGTCGCGCAGGACGTAGGCCGCGAGGGCGCCGGTGCCGCAGAGCGCCGCGACGACGAGGCCGCCGACGAGGTGGCTGTGGACGCCGAGCAGCGCGGCGGCGACGGACGGCCCGAGTGACATGTACAGGCCACCGAGCGACCAGCTCGCGAGCAGGGCGGGGGTGATCGCGAGGACGTCGGCGCGCAGGTGCGCCGGGAGGCCGACGCGCGGGCGCAGCGAGGCCCGGGCGCCCGCGCGCTGCGGAGAGGTCTCGGGGGCGGCGAGGACCGCGACGGCGGCGACCGCCAGGGCCGCGAGCAGGACGACGAAGACAAGCGTCGTCGGGCCGGGGGCGAGCTGCACGAGCAGCCCGCAGCCGAGCGCGCCGATGGCGAGGCCCGCGAGCGGGGCGACGCCGTTGACGACGCCGCCGCGGCGCGGGGCGTGCCCGGGCTGCAGGTCGATGAGCGTCGCGCCGAGCGTCGAGACGGCCGCACCGGTCGCGAAGCCCTGCACGACCCGGGCGAGGCCGAGGACCTCGACGTCCCCCGCGACGAGGAAGAGGACGAGCGACAGCGCCTCGCCGGCGATCGCGGCGAGGAGGACGGGACGGCGGCCGACGTGGTCCGACAGGCCGCCCACGGTGAGGAGGGCCGCGAGCAGCGCGAGCGCGTAGACGGCGAAGACCTCGGTGAGCGTGCTCGACGAGAAGCCCCAGCGCTGCTGGTAGACCGCGTACAGCGGCGAGGGGACGGCGGACGCGGCGGGGAACGTCACCGTGATCGCGGCCATCGCCCAGAAGGCGCGGCCGTGGGGCAGGCGGCCGGACGCCGCGCGACGGCCCACCGGGGCGGTGGAGGCGGGCGCGGCCGGACGCTGGTCGGGGGCGGCGGTGGCGGTGGCGGTGGCGGTGGCGGTGGCGGGAGGCATGAACGGGCTTTCGTCAGGCTCGAGGGCTAACGCAAAAGAGGCTGCGTTAGAACGTAGCAACGTCCCGCCCGCTAACGCAGACATCGCTGCTATAACGGTCTGGTGAGCGACGTCGCGACCCCCACGAGCACCCGCCCCGGAGGCCGCTCCGCCCGTGTCCGCGCCGCCGTCCACCGCGCCGCCGAGGAGCTGCTCGCCGAGGGCGGCCCCGACGCCGCGACGGTTCCCGCCGTCGCCGCCCGCGCCGGCGTCCATGCGACGACGATCTACCGTCGCTGGGGCTCGGCCGCCGGGCTGCTCTCCGCCGTCGCCGTCGGGCGCCTCACCGGGGGCGGCGAGCTCGTCACCCCCGACACCGGCACGCTGCGCGGCGACCTCACCGGCTGGGCGCAGGAGGTCGTCGCCGACCTCGGCGACCCCGACGTCGTGCTCATGCTCCGCACCGTCCTCGGCGCGTCCGGTGAGGCGACGGGGCGCACCACCTGCCTCGACGACCGCCGCACGCAGGTCGACGCGATCCTCGAGCGCGAGCGCGAGCGCGGCGGCGACGTCCCCCGGGACCCCGAGCGGCTGCTCGACGCGATCCTCGGGCCGCTCTACTTCCGCGCGCTCTTCGACGACGCCCCGTACCCCGTCGCCGCGATCGGCGCGCTCGTCGACGGCGCCCTCGGCGGCGCCTGAGCAGGCGCCCGAGCCGGCACCCGCCGCCCCGTCAGGAGGGGACCGGCGGCGGCGCGCCCTCGCGCCACTCGTGGTCGAGCGTCTCGTAGAACGACCCGACGGCGACCGCCTCGGCGAGCTCGACGAGCGCCGCCGGCGGCAGGTCCCGCGTGTGGCGGTCGGGCACGCGCTCGTCGAGCGCGTTGCCGAAGACGACGACGCCGTCCGCCCGGACGGTCAGCCGCCAGCCCGCGGCGTGCTCCACCGCGACGGCGTCCGTCGCGGCGGACCCCGCTGCCGCGGCGGCCGGGCCGGTCACCTCGGCGAGGAGCCGCAGGACGTCGTCGAGCGCCGCGTCCTCGCTGCGGCGCCCGTCCCGGTGCACGAGCGTGAAGGCCATCCACGCACGACCCTATCCGGGGCGCACGCGGCCGGACCACCGCTCAGGCGACGCTCGGCCCCTCGCCCTCGCGGCGCTCGGACGCCACGACGCGGAGGCCGGGCTCGCCCGGGCGCCGCTCGAGCTGCGGGATGTCCTTCATGATCCGGTCGATCGCCGGGCGTTCGAGCACCTCGTGCTCGAGCAGCCCCTCGGCGAACTCGTCGAGCTTCGCGCGGTGCTCGAGGATGAGCCGGCGGGCCGCGCGCTCCCCCTCGAAGGCGAGCTCCTGCTGCTCCTCGTCCCGGATGCGCCGGGTGAGGTCGGAGACGACGTTCGAGTCGGTGACCGCGCGCGAGACCGAGCCGGAGGTGCCCATCGCGTACTCGTGGACCATCGCGTGGGTGATCTCGGCGACGCGCAGGAGGTCGTTCGCCGCGCCCGTGGTCACCGCGCCGAAGACGATCTGCTCCGCGACGCGACCGCCGAGGAGGACCGTGATCTGGTCGATGAGCTCCTCGCGGGTCTTCAGGTAGCTGTCCTCGTCCGGCACGTTCATGACGTAGCCGAGCGCGGCGCCCCGCGGGACGATCGAGATCTTGTGGACGGGATCGGTCGTCTTCAGCAGCTCACGGGTGAGCGCGTGGCCGGCCTCGTGGAAGGCGACGATCCGCCGCTCCCGCGGGTTGAGCGTCGTGGAGGACTGCACGCCCGCGACGACCCGCTCGAGGGCGTCGTCGAAGTCGGCCTTGGAGAGGGCGAGCCCCTCGCGGCGGGCGCAGAAGATCGCCGCCTCGTTCGCGAGGTTCGCGAGGTCCGCGCCGGTGAGGCCGCTCGTCTGCTGCGCGATGACGTCGAGGTCGACGTCCTGCCCGAGCGGCTTGCCGCGCGTGTGGACGTCGAGGACCTTGCGGCGGCCGGCGACGTCCGGCGGCGTGACGAAGACCTGGCGGTCGAAGCGCCCGGGCCGCGTGAGCGCCGGGTCGAGCTTGTCGAGGAGGTTCGACGCGGCGATGACGATGACGTTCTCGCTGCCGGAGAACCCGTCCATCTCGACGAGCAGCTGGTTCAGCGTCTGCTCGCGCTCGGAGTTGTTGTCGCTGCCGCGGCGGGCGCCGACGGCGTCGAGCTCGTCGATGAAGAGGATCGACGGCGCGTTCTTGCGGGCCTCGCGGAAGAGCCGGCGGATGCGGGCCGCGCCGAGGCCGGCGAACATCTCGACGAACGAGGAGGCCGACTGCGAGAAGAACTGGGCGCCCGACTCGTGGGCGACGGCCTTGGCGAGGAGCGTCTTGCCGGTGCCGGGCGGGCCGTGGAGGAGGACGCCGCGCGGGACGGTCGCGCCGAGGCGCTTGAAGCGCTTCGGGTCGCGGAGGAAGTCGACGACCTCGCGCAGCTCGGCCTTCGCGTCGTCGACGCCGGCGATGTCGTCCCAGCCGATCTCGCTGAGGTGATCGGGCTTGATCTGCACCGGCTTCGTCTTCGGCATCATCTTCAGCGTGCGCCAGAGCACGAAGACGATGGCGATCATGAAGACGAACGCGAACGCCTGCCCCCAGTCGTTGAAGAACTGCTGGAGGTGGTCGCTCCAGCTCAGTCGCGGCGCGGGCGGGAGGGCCGGCGCGGCGGCGGCGAGCAGGTGCATGGTGATCCCCACGTCACCCACTATCGGACGCCGGCGGCCGCTTCACAAGGGGTCAGGACCCCACTTGGACGCGTGACCGACGAAGCTGTCGCGGAGCCATGCGCACGATCGAGGCCACCCGCTACGTCACCCCGCTCCGCGAAGGCGGGTCGATGCCCGCGCTCGTCGAGGCGGACGACGACGGCCTGTACGTCCTGAAGTTCCGCGGGGCGGGACAGGGACCGCGGGCGCTCGTGGCGGAGATCGTCGCCGGGGAACTCGCCCGGGCGCTCGGCCTGCCGGTCCCCGAGATCGTCTACTGCGAGCTCGACCCGCGGATCGGCGTGGCCGAGCCGGACCCGGAGATCCAGGAGCTGCTGCAGGCCTCCGCGGGCCGCAACGTCGCGCTCGATTTCCTCCCCGGCTCGCTCGCCTTCGCGGACGCCGAGAGCGTCGACCCCGCGCTCGCGGCGGACATCGTGTGGCTCGACAGCCTCGTCATGAACGTCGACCGCACCCCGCGCAACCCGAACCTCCTCACGTGGCACGGGTCGACGTGGCTCATCGACCACGGCGCGGCCTTCTACCGCCACCACCGCGACGACTCGGATCCCGCGGCCCTCGCCGCGCAGCCGTTCCCGCTCATCGGCCAGCACGTCCTGCTCGGGCGCGCCGGCTCGCTCACCGACGCCGCCGCCCGCCTCGCCCCGCTCGTCGACGACGCGCTGCTCGCGCGCCTGCGCGACCTCATCCCGCCGGAGTGGGCGGCGCCGGACCCGTACGTCACGTTCCTGCGCGAGCGGGCCGCCCGCGGCCGCGCGATCGCCGAGGAGGCCGACGATGCCCGCGGGTAGCGGCGAGCCGTTCGCCTACGCGCTGCTGCGCGTCGTCCCCGACGTCGAGCGCGGCGAGCGCCTGAACGTCGGCGTCGTGCTCTTCTGCCGCCGCGCGCGCTTCCTCGAGGCCCGGACCCACGTGGACCCCGCGCGGCTGCACGCGCTCGCCCCGTCCGTCGACGCCGAGGCGGTCGCCGCCCACCTGCGCACGCTCGAGCACATCGCGGCGGGCGACCCCGCGGGCGGCCCGGTCGCCGCGCAGGAGCCGTCCGAGCGCTTTCACTGGCTCGTCGCACCCGCGAGCACGATCGTGCAGCCGTCCCCCGTCCACACCGGCCTGACCGAGGACGCACCGGCCACCCTGGCGCGACTCATGGCCCGGCTGGTTGAATGAGCCGATGCGATTCGCCGAGCGCCTGAACCTCGAGCACCCGGTCGTCCAGGCCGGCATGGGCGGCGGTGTCGCGGGCGGCGCGCTGGCCGGCGCGGTGTCGGCGGCGGGCGGCCTCGGGACGGTCGGCATCATGGGGCCGGACGCCTTCCTCGGCGCGCTCCACGAGGCCCGGCGCCTCGCGCCCGGCCGTCCGGTGGCGGCGAACCTCCTCGTCCCGTTCGTCCGCTCTGCGCACGTCGCCGCGTGCGCCGAGGCCCGCGCGGACGTCGTCGTCCTGCACGGCGGGGCGGCACCGGCGCTCGTGCGCGCGCTCCACGCCGCCGGGCTCTTCGTCCTCGACACCGTCGGCACCGTCGCCGAGGCGCGGCGCGCGCTCGCCGACGGGGCGGACGGCCTCGTCGTGCAGGGGCTCGAGGCCGGCGGGCACCTCGTCGGCGTGCAGGACACCCCCGGCGCGCTGGCGGCCGTCCGTGCGGCGATCGGGGACGAGGTCCCGGTCCTCGCGGCGGGCGGGGTGGCCGACGCGGTGGTCGTGCAGCGACTGCTCGACCTCGGGGCCGACGCCGCGGCGGCCGGCACGCGCTTCCTCCTCACCGCGGAGTCCGGCGCCCACCCGGCCTACCGGGACCGGGTGCTCGGCGCGAAGCGGACGCTCGACACGCTCCTCTTCTCCACGGGCTGGCCGATGCGCCACCGCGTCGTCCCGAACGCGGCGACCGACCGCTGGTGCGCCACCGACGAGCGCGGGCCGGCCTGGCTGCGCGCCGTCACCGCGCGGACCGGCCCGGTGGGCCGGGCGCTGCCGATCGCGCACCTGGAACGGTTCCTCGGCGTCCAGCGGCCGGGCCTGCCGGTCTTCACCCCGGCCCTGCCGCTCGTGGGCATGGACGCGGCCGTCGTCGACCGCGCGGCCCTGTACGCCGGGGAGAGCGCCCTGCGCATGACGGGCGTCGTCTCCGCGGCGGACGCGGTCGCCGCGCTCACGCCCTGACCGGCGGATCAGGCTTCGACGCGCAGGATCTCCGCGAGCGCCGCGTACCCGACCTCGAGCTGGTCGTCGCTCGGCTCGCGGGTGCCGAGCACGCGCTGCAGCTCGTAGCCGGGCCGCCGCAGCGCCCGGGCGCCGAAGGACTCCGAGTGCTTCTCGGCCCAGGCGAAGACCTCGACCGCGACGCCGATCGACGCGAGCTGCAGGGCGACGGACTGCGCCTGCGTCGGCGCGTCGACGAGCCGCTTCAGGAGCGTCGCGCCGGCGACGTTCGCGGCGAGCAGCGGCGCCATGAGGTGCGAGCCGCAGCGGTCGTGCTCCTTCGCCGCGTCGCGCGTCCCCGCGCTGACGCCGGCCATCGCGTCGTCCGGGTCGGCCTGCTCGTAGGCGGCGATCGCCTTGTGCTCGACGCCGTGGTAGGCCGCGAGGTCCCCGCCGCGCAGCGCGACGATCGACGGCGCGAGGCCGATGAGCGCGAGCGCCATCTCGCCGCCGGGGCCGCGCAGCCGCTTGCGGAGCGCCGCGCCGGTGAGCATCGTCGCGCCCATCGCGCCGAGCACGACCGGGTTCTGGAACGGGAGCTGCGCCTCGGGCAGCCCCTTCTTCACGAGCGGGATGACGGCGAGCGACTCGCCGATGGAGGCGACGCCGCGCAGCAGCGGCACGCCGGCCGCCGCCCTGCGCAGCGCGGGCTTGCGGCCGGAGGCGACGCCGATCGTCCCGTCCTTGCGCCGGGCGGCGACCGACCAGTGCGTCGGCCCGTGGACGAGCAGCCCGTTGCGCAGCGCCATGCCCCCGAGCCGCAGGCGCGGCGGCTTGTTCTCCTCGGTGCTCATCGGACGTCCTCCCCCAGTCGCTCCTTGATGATCTCGGCGTAGCATCGGGTCGCGAACCCGAGGTCCCGCACGTCGATCCGCTCGTTGGCCGAATGCACGAGCGGCGCGGTCTCGTAGAGCGTCTGGTGCCGGTGCGGGAAGAAGCCGTAGGCGACGCAGTCCGGGAACGTGCGCCGGAAGGTCCGGGAGTCGGTGAAGCCGGCGAGGATCGTCGGGATGACCTTCGCCTCGGGGTCCTCGCGGCCGACCCAGCCCTCGATCGCGCGGAAGAGGTCGGTGTCGACCGGCGACGCGTTCCCGGGGACCTGCTCGGTGAAGTCCAGGCGGTAGCCGTCGTGGCCGAGCACCTCGCGGATGCGCCGCTCGGCGACGTCGGCCCCGAGCCCCGGCGGGACGCGGCAGTCGACGCGGATCTCCGCCCGGGCGGGGATGACGTTGATCTTCTCGCTCGCGCTGATCCTCGTCGGGGCGAGCGAGACGCCGAGCATCGGCTCGACGAGCATGCCCAGGACGGGGTCGCGGCGCTGGAGCTCGGCGAGCGCTCCGGCCGGGTCGCCGTCGACCGGGATGCCGAGGCCCTCGAGCATCCCGCGCGGCCCGTCGGTGAGGTCCAGGCCGGGCTGGCGGTCGGCCATGAGCTGGAGGAAGGGCGCGAGCTTCAGCAGGGCGTTGTCGCCCATCTTCGGGATCGACGCGTGGCCGGCGACGCCGTCGGTCGTGATCGTGAAGCGGAAGACGCCCTTCTCGGCGACGCAGACGCCGTAGTAGCGGCCGCCCTCGAACGGGATGACCGGGCCGCCGCCCTCGTTGAGCAGCTCGTCGCAGCGCACGAGGTCGGGGTGGTGCTCGCAGATCCACTGCGCACCCTGGGAGCCGCCGGTCTCCTCGTCGGCGACCGAGACGATGAGCAGCTCGCCGCGTGCCGGGCGCCAGCCGGACGCCGCGAGCGACGCCGCCGCCGCGACCTCGGCCGCGGTCTGCGACTTCATGTCCAGCGCACCCCGGCCCCAGAGGAAGCCCTCGTCGTCGACGGTCCCCGACCACGGGTCGTGCTCCCAGTCGGCGGGCGACGCGAGCACCGTGTCGACGTGCGAGAGGAGGCAGAGGGTCGGCCCGTCCGCCTTCCCCTTCAGGCGCGCGACGAGGTTCGGCCGCTCCTCGGAGGAGCCGACCATGGTGATGCCCCCGAAGCCCGCGCCCTCGAGCTCCGCGGCGAGGATCTCCTGCGCGGGGCGCTCGTTGCCGGGCGGGTTGACCGTGTTGCACCGGATGAGCTGCTGCAGCAGCGCGGTCGCGAGTCTCTCCACGGTCCCCACTGTACGCCGGACGCGCGGCCGCCCCGTCGGGGCATCTTCGTACAGTGGCCCGGTGGACCAGCTCTTCGGCGACCCGACCCCGACGCCGGCCGCCGCGGGCGGTGCGGGGGACCCGGCCGCCCCGCTGGCCGCCCGCATGCGCCCCGCCACGCTCGGCGACGTCGTCGGCCAGGCGCACCTGCTGAAGGAGGGCGCGCCGCTGCGCGTCGCGATCGAGGCGGGCCGCCCGCACTCGATGCTCCTCTATGGGCCGCCCGGCACCGGCAAGACGACGCTCGCCCGCATCGTCGCCGCCGCGGCGAACGCCGCCTTCGAGGAGCTCAGCGCCGTCGAGGCCGGACGCGCGGAGGTCCGCGCGGTGATGGAGCGCGCCCGCCACCGGCGCCAGACGAGCGGCACGCCGACCGTCTTCTTCCTCGACGAGATCCACCGCTTCAACAAGGCGCAGCAGGACGCGCTGCTGCCCGCCGTCGAGGAGGGGGTCGTGACGCTCATCGGCGCGACGACGGAGAACCCGTCGTACGAGGTGAACGCGGCGCTCCTCTCCCGCTGCCGCCTGTACGAGCTGCACGCGCTGACCGCGGGCGACGTCGAGACGCTGCTGCGCCGCGCCCTCGCCTCCGGGCTCCTCGCGGGCGGAGCGGGGACCGCGACCGCCGACGACGAGGCGCTCGCCTTCCTCGCCGACCGGGCGGGCGGCGACGCGCGGGCGGCCCTCGCCGCGCTCGAGCTCGGCGTCGCGACGACCGGCGGCCACGTCGACCTCACGGCCGCGGAGGACGCCTTCCAGCGCCGCGCGATCCGGTACGACAAGAAGGGCGACCAGCACTACGACGTCATCTCGGCGTGGATCAAGGCGACGCGCGCGAGCGACCCGGACGCGTCGCTCTACTACCTCGCGGTCATGCTCGAGGCCGGCGAGGACCCGCGCTTCATCGCCCGCCGCATGGTCATCCTCGCGAGCGAGGACATCGGGGGCGCGGACCCGCAGGCGCTCGTCGTCGCCGCGGCGGCCGCGCAGGCCGTCCAGCTCATCGGCATGCCCGAGGCGATGCACCCGCTCGCCCAGTGCGCGATCCACCTCGCGCTCGCGCCGAAGTCCAACGCGGGCTACGTCGCGATCGCCGCCGCGCGCGAGCACGTCCGCACCCACGGCGCCCAGGTCCCGCCGCCGTACCTGCGCTCGGCGAACCGCCGCGAGCCAGGCTACGCGTACCCGCACGACCATCCCGGGCACGTCGCGGCGCAGGACGTCATGCCCCCGGCGCTGGCCGGGGTCCGCTTCTACGCGCCGGACGACGCGGAGGCCCGGTTCGCCGCCCGGCTGACCGAGATCCGGCGCGCTCGCGGGCAGGAAACCTGAGCTTCGGCGGAGGGCCCCGGACCGTCGCATTCACACCGGCGTCACCGACCCAAGCTCCACGAAAGCTGCCACGCGCTCGGGAGACCGGGCCCGGTGGCCGAAGGTCAGGACGTGACCATTCGCCTGGTTCCCGCCCCACCCCGCACCACCACCCCCCGCCGCAGGCCGGCGTCGCGATCCGCGGCGGCCGCGACGCCGGCCGCGCCGGGGGTGCTGCCCGGCGACGTCTTCACCTTCCTCGACCTCGTCGCGGGCGCCGGCCCCCGCGCACGCCCGTCCCAGCTCATGGACTGGCTCGCCGACGCCCTGTCCTCCGGCCGCGCCGTCCCGCTCGGCTACGCGACGGGCACCGACGGTCAGCCGGCCGGCCCGCGCCGCTACCGCCTGCTGTAGGCCGCGCCCACCGGCCATCCGTCCACGCGAGCTTGCGTGGGACATCCGTTTCGTCATGATCCGAACCGGCCGCTCCGTGCGAACATGTGTTTGCCGACGGTCCAGGGCCGGGCATGACGGGTCCCGCCCGGGACGTCACCACGCCCGCTCTGTGAGGTGGTTCACACATCTCCGGTCGTTCACGCGATCTTCAGGCGCCGAGCGCCACTCTGGACACCCATCCCCGTGCTCATCGACACCCACATCACCCTTGCCTCCGGGGACCGCGTCCGCCTGCGCCTGCCCCAGGGCCGCGAGACGGCGGGCGTCGGCGCGCTGCTGCTGCGCCTCGGGCTCGACCCCGACGACTTCGACGTGCGGCGCCTGCTGCGCTTCGATCCGCGCCGCCGTGCCGTCGTCTGCGCGACGCTCTGGACGGTGGACGGCGAGATCCTCGTCGGTGTGGGCGGCCTGACCTACCTCGACGGCCACGTGGACCTGCTCGTCACCGACGAGGTGCTCGCCCCGGGCCTGGCCGAGGCGCTCCACGGCATCCTCACGGCCGCCCCGAGCGCCCGGCGCGCCGCCTGAACCCGGCCCCGGGGGCGGCGGGCCCCGGCGGGAGTGGAAGAATCGCCCCCATGCCGTCCACCGTCCCCGCCCACGGCCCGACGATCGCCTCCCGCAACCCGGCGACGGGCGAGACGCTCGGGACGGTGCCGGTCACCCTCCCGGCCGCGGTCCCCGCCGTCGTCGCCGGCGCCGCCGCCGTGCAGCCCCTGTGGTGGGCGCTGCGCTCGCGGGACCGCGCGCGCTACATGCAGCGCGCCGCCCAGGCCGTCATCGACGAGGCGGACGACCTCGCCGCGCTCATCTGCGCCGAGCAGGGCCGCCCGCGCGCCGAGGTCGAGCTCCAGGAGCTGCTGCCCGCGATCGAGACGCTCCAGTGGCTCGCCGAGGCCGGGCCGAAGGTCCTCGCCGGCGAGCGCGCCGGGCTGTCGCGGGCGCTGCATCCGCTCTCGCGCGCCCGCTGGACGTACGAGCCGCTCGGCGTCGTCGCGGTCATCGGGCCGGCCACCGAGCCGTTCGCGACCCCGCTCGGCGACGTCGCGGTCGCGCTCATGGCCGGCAACGCCGTCGTCCTCAAGCCGTCCCCCCAGGCCGCGCTGGCGGGCGAGCGCATCGCGCGGGTCTTCGCCCGGGCCGGGCTGCCGGAGGGCCTGCTGCGCGTCGTGCACGGCGACGCGGACACCGGCGCCGCGCTCGTCGACGCCCCGGTCGCGCAGGTCCGCTTCACCGGCTCCTACGACGCCGGCCGGGCGGTCGGCGAGGCCTGCGCCCGCGCCGTCAAGCGGTCCGTCCTCGAGCTCGGCGGCAAGGACGTCGCGCTCGTGCTCGCCGACGCGGACGTCGACCGGGCGGTGCAGGGGACCGTGTGGGCCGCGTTCGCGAACGCCGGCCAGGCGGGCGGCTCGGTCGAGCGCGCGGTCGTCCTGCGGGAGGTCTCCGAGCGCTTCCTCAGCGGCGTGCTCGCCGCGACGCGCGCGCTGCGCGTCGGCGACCCCCGCGACCCCGGCGTGTCGGTCGGCCCGCTCCTCACCCACGACCGCCACGAGCGCGTCCGGACGCTCGTGCAGGAGGCGGTCGACGCCGGCGCGACCCTCCACTGCGGCGGCCCCGTCGAGGTCCCCGGCCTCGGCGCGGGCGCGGGTGCCGGCGCGACGTTCTACGCGCCCGCGGTCCTCACCGGCGTGACGCCCGAGATGCGGGTCGCCCGCGAGGAGCTGCCGGGCCCCGTCCTCGTCGTCATGACCGCCGACACCGAGGAGGAGGCGATCCGGATCGCGAACGCCTCCGACACCGGCCTCGGCGCCTCGGTGTGGACCGCCGACCGCTACAAGGGCGCCCGGATCGCCCGCGAGCTGCACGTCGGGATGGTGTGGATGAACGACCACCTGACGACCCGCAGCGCCCCGCAGCTGCCGTGGGGCGGCGTGAAGGGCTCGGGCATCGGCCGCGCGCGCGGCGCGATCGCCCTGCGCACCTGCGCCGAGCCGAAGGTCCTCACCTGGTCGCCGCCGGTCCCGGCCGCCGCGCGGCCCTTCTGGTGGTTCCCGTACGACGAGGCGCTCGAGCGGACCGGCCGCGCGATCAGCGAGCTGCGCTCCGTCCGCGACCGCGACCGGGAGCGAGCCCTCCGCCAGGGGACGCCGCCGATGCTGAAGCTCGCGCGGCGCGCGCTGCGGCGCCGCTGACCGGTGTCCCGCCCCGCGCCGCCGACGTCCCACCCCGCCGACTGACAGCTCAGGCAGACCTGTCCTGCGTCAGCTGTCATTCGGCGAGGCGCCCCCGGCGTCTACGCCGCGCGGGCGCTCGGCACGAACCGCATCCGCGGGGGCAGCAGCGGGACGAGGACGCGGCGGACGTACTCGGCGCCGCCCGCGACGGCGAGACCGCGCAGCGGGTCCCACCGCAGGCCGTACTGGCGCCGGATGTCCGGCGGCAGCAGCCCGATCGTGATCTGGTTCGCGAGCTCGACGAGCGGGCGCGCCGGCAGCGGGACCGGCGGGCGCAGGACGATGTCGATCCCGAGCTCGCGGGCCGTCGGCGTGACGACGAGGTCCCCCGACGCGAGCATCCGCTCGACGTAGCCCGCGAAGTCGACGGAGGTGGCGGGCATGTCGTCGTCGGCGAGGCCGAAGAGCCGGCCGAGGACGCGGTAGTCGGCCCAGTAGCCCTCGCGCTCGGCGTCGTTCAGCGGGCGGACGTAGCGCTCATAGACGAGCAGCGAGGAGTCGGCGAGCGCGCCGAGGACCCAGAGCAGGAGCGCCGGGTCGCTCGCCGCGTACGGCGTCCCGGCCGGGAACGGGCCCGCGTCGTCCGGGAGCGTCCCGCGGACTTCGGCGTGCCGGGCACGGACGCGGGCGCAGACCTGCTCGGCCCGCTTCCGTGGCCCCCAGGTGATGAGGTCCAGGACGTCCGCCGTGCGCCGCAACCGCGCGTACGGATCGTCCAGGTCGCCCGTCGACATGAAGAAGCCCTCGAAGGCGACGGGGTGCGCGGCCATCATGAGCAGCGCCCGGGGACCGGCGAGCGCGACCGCCTGCTCCCGGTGGACCCGGCGGATCATCGCGTCGTCGTCGAAGAAGGAGCGAGCGGGCATCGTCCCCCAAGGTACGACGACTACCCTTAGACGGACCATGCCTGCCGCCGCGTACGCCGGGAAGGAATGCGTCTGCCAGTTCAAGCGCGGGATCTGTGATCAGACCTGCGTGAAGGACATGCTGGCGACGCCCTTCTACATCGCCTGCCTGAAGCTGCGCGGCCGTCGCTGCGTCGTCGTCGGTGGCGGCGCGATGGGGCTGGAGAAGACCGAGGGCCTGCTCGCCTGCGACGGCGACGTGACGGTCATCGCACCGGAGGCCGGGCCCGAGCTCGAGGCCCTGGCCGCCGAGGGGTCGATCCGCTGGGAGGCCCGCGAGTACGCCGGCCCCGAGGACCTCGAAGGCATCTTCATGGTCATCGCCTGCACCGACGACACCGACACGAACATCCGCATCTACGACGACGCCGAGCGCCGGGCGATGCTCGTGAACATCGTCGACGTGCCGCCGCTGTGCAACTTCATCCTCCCCGCGATCGTCCGCATGGGCCCGCTCGCCGTCGCCATCTCGACCGCCGGCGCGTCCCCCGCCCTGGCCAAGCGGATGAAGCGCGAGATCTCCGAGCTCTTCGGCGAGGAGTACGCGACGCTCGCGATCATGCTCAACGACGCCCGCGGCTGGGCCAAGGGCACCCTCCCGACCTACCAGGACCGCAAGGCCTTCTTCGAGGAGATCGTCAACGGCGAGCCGGACCCGATCGCGCTCCTGCGCGCCGGGGACAGCGCGGCGGTGCTCGAGCTCATCGCGCGGGCGCAGCAGGCGCACCAGCCGGCGTAAGGCGTTTCGGCGTCCGCTCGCGCTTCCGCGGAAGTGTCGGCGGTGTGGGGCGTTTACGGCGGCTGAGACGGCGGACGGGCGTGGCGGCGGTGCGGGCGTGGGCGTCTGGGCCGACCTTTCGGGGGGAGCTTGCTGCGAGATGCATGTAATAGCTGCATCTGGCAGCACCGTTCGGCCCACGGAACGAGGTGTGTCCGCTGGGACCGGCTGAGTCCACCTGGGAGGACGCACCTCGCGCTCGAACCCACCCCGGCTGCCGACTCCGCCGTCTTCACCCACAGCAGCACCCGCCACGCCAGAACCCTGCGACCATCCACCCCATGCCCGACCAGCTGACGCATCTCGACGAGCACGGCGCCGCGCGGATGGTGGACGTCGGCGGCAAGGACGTCACCGCGCGGCGGGCGGTCGCGCGAGCGACGGTCGTCATGGGCCCGGAGACCGCGGCGGCCGTCGCGGCGGGGGACGCGCCGAAGGGCGACGTGCTCGGGGTCGCACGGGTCGCGGGGATCCTCGCGGCGAAGCGGACCGGCGAGCTCATCCCGCTCTGCCACCCGCTGAGCCTCGACCACGTCGACGTCGAGGGCGTCGTCGACGCGGCGGCGGGGACGGTGACGCTCACGGCGACCGCGTCGACGACCGCCCGCACGGGCGTCGAGATGGAGGCGATGACCGCCGTCAGCGTCGCCGCGCTCACCGTCTACGACATGGTCAAGGGCCTCGACAAAGGCGTCGTCGTCCGCGACGTCCTCCTGCTCGAGAAGACCGGCGGCAAGTCGGGGACGTGGCGCCGCGCGTAGGCTGCGGCCTGTGCGCACCGCCGTCCTGACGATCTCGACGACGCTCGCCGCCGGCCAGGGTGAGGACCTCTCGGGCCCGCGCCTGGCGCAGCTCGCCGCCGCCGCGGGCTGCGAGGTCGCGCCCGTCGAGGTGCTGACCGACGACCGCGCGGCGATCGCGGCCCGCCTCCGCGAGCTCGTCGCCGACGACGTCGCCGTCGTCCTCACGACCGGCGGCACCGGCCTGACCCCGGACGACCACACGCCCGAGGCCGCCAAGGACGTCATCGAGCGCGACGCGCCCGGCATCGCCGAGGCCCTCCGCGCCGAGGGCCTGAGGCACAAACCGCACGCGATGCTCACGCGCGGCGTCTCCGGGATCGCGGGCCGCACGCTCATCGTCACCTTCCCCGGTAACCCGAAGGCGCTCGACGAGACGTTCGGCGTCCTCGCGGCCGTGCTGCCGCACGCCGTCGGCTCGATCAGGCGGGACGATGGACGCCGCGACGGCCATTGAGCTGCGCGGCCTGACGCGCCGCTACGGCTACCGCACCGCCCTCGACGACCTGACGCTCACCGTCCCCGCCGGGGCGACGCTCGTCGTCTTCGGCCCCAACGGCGCGGGCAAGTCGACGCTGCTGCGGATCCTCGCGACGCTCCTGCGCCCCCACGCCGGTACGGCGTCCATCCTCGGCGAGGCGCTGCCCGACCGCGCGTGGGCGGTCCGCGGGCGCATCGGCCTGCTCACCCACGACCCGCTCCTCTACGGCGACCTGAGTGCGCGCGAAAACCTCCGCTTCCACGCGCGGCTGCACGGCGTCCCGCTCGGCCGCGTGGACGAGCTGCTCGCCGAGGTGAAGCTCGAGCGCCGCGCCGACGAGCCCGTCCATACGTACTCGCGGGGCATGCTCCAGCGCGCTGCGGCCTGCCGCGCCGTCCTGCACGACCCCGAGATCCTGCTCCTCGACGAGCCGCGCGCGAACCTCGACCCCGGCGCGATCGCGCTGCTCGAGCCGCTCGTCGGCCGCGAGTCCGGGCGCACGCGCGTCGTCACGAGCCACGACCCCGCCGGCGGCCTGGCCGAGGCCGACCTCGTCCTCGGCCTCCGGGAGGGGAAGACCGCCTTCCTCGCCCCGGTCGCCGAGGTCGACGCCGCCCGCGTCGCGGAGCTCTACGCCGCATGACCGCCGCCGGCCCGCGCCCGCCGAGGACGACGCCCACCCGCACCGCCGTCGCGGCCCTTCTGCGCAAGGAGCTGCTGCTCGAGCGCCGGGTGCCGCAGGTCCTTCCGGCGATGGCGCTCTTCTCCGTCGTGACCTTCGTCGTCTTCCGCTTCGCGCTCGACACGACGAGCGTCGAGGGGCGGACGGCGAGCGGCGTGCTCTGGGTGACGCTCCTCTTCGCCGCGATGCTCGGCGCCGGCCGCCTCTTCGTCGCCGACCACGAGGAGGGCGGCATCGACGCGCTGCTGCTCGCCCCCGTCGACCGGACCGCCCTGCTCATCGCGAAGGCGATCACGTTCGTCGCGTTCCTGGCCCTCGTCGAGGTCGTCGCGGTGCCCGTCTTCGTCGTCCTCCTGCTCGAGCCCGGGCTGTCGATCGCCGACGTCGGGCGCCTCGCGCTCGTCCTCCTGCTCGCCGACATCGGCATCGCCGTGATCGGCACGCTGTTCGGCGCGCTGGCGATCCAGACCCGTGCCCGGGACCTCATCCTGCCGCTCATGGCGCTGCCGCTCCTCGTCCCCGTCGTGATCATGGCGGCGAAGGCGACCGCGCCCGTCCTGGCCGTGACGGGTTCCGGGGCGCCCGGAGGGCGGTACCTGGCGGTCCTCTGCCTCTATGATCTGGTCTTCGGGCTCCTCGCGTACGCCGTCTTCGACTTCCTGCTCGACGACTGACCGCCGGCCCGGTCCCCGAGGTCAGGTTCCCACCGATGTACTCAGCCAAGCTGCGCACCCTCGCCCTCGCGACCGTGATCACCCTCACGGGCGCCTTCGTGCTGGCCGCGTACTACGCGCCGATCGAGGCCGACCAGGGCTTCTCCCAGAAGATCTTCTACGTCCACGTGCCGATGGCGATCGTCGCGCTCGGCGGCTTCGTCTGGGGCGGGATCCAGGGCCTGCTGTACCTCCGCACCCGCGACCCGAAGCACGACATGCGCTCCTACGTGGCGATCCACATGTCGGTCATCCTCGGGATCGGCGTCCTCGTCACCGGCGGCATCTGGGCCCGGTCGGCGTGGGGCGTGTGGTTCGAGTGGCGTGAGGCGACGCTCGTGAGCTTCCTCATCGTCTTCCTCCTGTACTGCACCTACCAGCCGCTGCGCTTCTCGATCACCGACCCGGAGAAGCAGTCGCGCTACGCCGCCGTCTTCGCCGTGACGGCCGGCACGTTCGTCCCCCTGAACTTCATCGCGGTCCGCCTCGCGAACCCGTTCATCCACCCGCGGGTGCTGAACAACACGACGGGCGGCGCCCTGCCGACCGACATGAAGATCCCGTTCTACCTCGCGCTCATCGGCATGACCCTGCTGTTCGTCACGCTCAGCCGCGTCGAGATGACCCACAAGCTCACCCGCGGCCGCGTGCGCGGGCTCGAGCGCCGGCTGGAGCGCCTCCAGGGCGAGTCCGACCCGGCCGGCCTGCCCGCCCGCTCCGCCGCCCCCCAGGTGATGGCCTAGTGCTCACGCTCGCCGCGAACTTCCCCGACGGCTCCGGCTACGTCCTCGCGGCGTACCTCGTGTTCGCCGCGCTGCTGCTCGTCTACCTCGGCATCACCGCCTACCGGCTCCTCGGCCTCGAGAAGCGCCTGACGAAGCTCACCGAGGAGGTCGACGGGCTCGAGCGCCAGCGCGCGCACGACGCCACCGCGAGCGAGCACGAGGAGGAGGTGAAGCTCTCATGAGCGCACCGTCCGCCGAGCTGCTGACCCTCGGCATCTCGTACAAGACGGCGCCCGTCGCCCTGCGCGAGCGCCTCGCCCTCACCGACGTCGAGGCCGACCGCTTCCTCCAGAGCCTCGTCGCCGACGAGGTCGTCCTCGAGGCCGTCGCGATCTCCACGTGCAACCGCACGGAGATCTACCTCGTCTCGCACGATCCGGTGCAGGCCGAGTCGGCGCTCCTCAGCGCCCTCGCCCGCCGCGCCGGGATCCGGCCGACCGAGCTCGCGGGCCTCATCTACTCGCCGCGCAACTGCGACGCCGCCCGTCACCTGTACCGCGTCACGAGCGGCCTGGAGTCGATGATCGTCGGCGAGGCCGAGGTCCAGGGCCAGGTCAAGCGCGCCTACGAGGCCGCGCTCTCGGCCGGCACGACGGGCCCGCTGACGAACAAGCTCTTCACCGCCGCGCTGCAGACCGGCAAGCGCGTGCGCTCGGAGACCGGCCTCGGCTCGTCGCGCACGAGCGTCTCGACCGTCGCGGTCGACCTCGCCGAGGACGTCGTCGGGGACCTCGCGTCGAGCGACGTCGTCATCATCGGCGCCGGCGAGACCGCCGAGCTCACCGCCCAGGCCCTCGCGGCCCACGGCGTCTCCACGATCTTCGTCGCCAACCGCCACGCGCAGCGCGCCCTCTCGCTCGCGGAGCGCTTCGGCGGCTCGGTCGTCTCGCTCGACGAGCTGCCGACCCGGCTCGCGTCCGCCGACATCGTCGTCTCCTCGACCTCGTCGCCGCACCCGATCGTCGGCTCCGAGGAGCTCGAGCTCGTCATGCGGGAGCGCGACGGCCGCCCGCTCGTCCTCATCGACATCGCCGTCCCGCGCGACATCGAGGCGGCGTGCGGCGAGCTGCCCGGGGTCACGCTCTACGACATCGACGACCTGCAGGCCGTCGTCGCGCGGAACATGTCCGTCCGCGAGAGCGAGCGGGGGCAGGCGACCGCGATCGTCGAGGACGAGATCGTCCGTTTCGCCCGCTGGATGGGGCAGCTCGACGTGCGCCCGACGATCACCGCGCTGCGCGAGCACGGCGCCGGGATCGTCGAGTCGGTGCTCGCCGAGAACGCGGGCCGCTGGGAGACGACGTCGGAGAAGGACCTCGCCCGGATCGACGCGATCGCCCGCGCGGTCATGCAGCGCCTGCTGCACGAGCCGACGATCCGCCTGAAGGGCATGCAGGAGCACGGCTCCGCCACGGGCCACGGCCGCCTGCAGCTCGTCCGCGAGCTCTTCGCGCTCGAGGAGGGCACCACCGCGCTCGACGAGTCCGTGACGGCGGACGACGGCGACAACGTCCGCACGCTCGACGCCCGCCGCCGCGGCGCGTAGGCCCGGAGGCGCCGCGGTGCGGATCGGGACCCGGGGGTCGGCGCTCGCGCTCGCCCAGGCGACGATGGTGCAGGCCGCGCTCGGTGGCGGCGAGATCGTCACGATCACGACGACCGGCGACCGCAACCGGGCGCTCGCCGACAAGGCGAAGTGGGTGACCGAGCTCGAGCGCGCGCTTGCCGACGGCGAGATCGACGTCGCCGTTCACTCCGCGAAGGACGTCCCGACGACGCTGCCCGACGGCCTCGAGCTCGTCGGCTGCCTGCCCCGCGAGGACCCGCGCGACGCCCTCTGCGGGACGCTCTCCGTCGCGGGCCGCCCGGCCCGTGTAGGCACCGCGTCGCTGCGCCGCGCCGCGCAGCTGCGCGCGCTCGCCGGGGCCGGCGCGGCGGACGGGGGCGACGGCTTCGAGGTCGTGGAGATCCGCGGCAACGTCGACACGCGCCTGGCGAAGCTCGCCGCGGGCGACGTCGACGCGGTCGTCCTCGCGAACGCCGGGCTGCGGCGCCTCGGCCGGGACGAGTCGATCACCGAGCTGCTCGACGCGCTCGTCCCCGCAGCCGGCCAGGGGACGGTCGTCCTCGAGGCCCGCGCCGGGACCGTCGTCGACCTCCGCGACGAGCCGACCTGGCGCGCCCTCACGGCCGAGCGGGCCTGCGTCCACGCCCTCGGCGCCGACTGCTCCTCCGCGGTCGGCGCCCACCTGCGCCCCGACGACACGCTCGTCGCCTGGGTCGGCGCGCCGGACGGGTCCGCGTGGCTGCGCGACGAGCTGCGGATGACCGGGACCGACCCCGCCGCCCTCGGCGTCGCCGTCGCCGAGCGCCTGCTCGCGGCGGGCGCCGCCGAACTCATCTACGCCGGGAGCAACCCATGACCGAGACCACGCCCGGCACCGCCTACCTCGTCGGGGCGGGCCCCGGCGACCGCGGCCTCATGACCGCCCGCGCGCTCGAGCTCATAGCGCGCGCCGACGTCGTCCTCTACGACAAGCTCATCCCCGAGGACGCGCTCAGCGGTGCCCGCCCGGACGCGGAGCTCGTCGACGTGGGCAAGATCGGCGGCGGCAGGCAGGTCCCGCAGGAGACGACGACGGCGCTGCTCGTCGAGCATGCGCTCGCGGGCAAGGACGTCGTCCGGCTCAAGGGCGGCGACCCGTTCGTCTTCGGCCGCGGCGGCGAGGAGGCCCAGGCCTGCGCCGCGCACGGCATCCCGTTCCAGGTCGTCCCCGGCGTCACCGCCGGCATCGCCGCGTCCGCCTACGCCGGCGTCCCGGTGACGCAGCGCGGCGTCGCGGCGGCGGTCGCGTTCGTCACCGGTCACGAGGACCCGGCGAAGCCCGAGACGCAGATCGACTGGCCGGCGCTCGCCGCCTTTCCCGGCACGCTCGTCTTCTACATGGGCGTCCGCCAGCTGCCGCGGATCGCCGAGCAGCTCGTCGCCGGCGGCCGCTCGCCCGAGGAGCCCGTCGCCGTCGTCGAGCGCGGGACCTACGGCGACCAGCGCTCGATCCGCGGGACCCTCGCCACGATCGCGGAGGACGCCGCCGTGGCGGAGATCAAGCCGCCGTCGATCACCGTCATCGGGCCGGTGGCCGCCCTCCACGACGAGCTGCAGTGGCTCGACGCGGCCCGGCCGCTCGCCGGGGTCACCGTCGCCGTGACGCGCGCCCGCGCCCAGGCGAGCGCCCTCGCCGCCTCGCTGCGCGCGCTCGGCGCCGGCGTCGTCGAGGCCCCGTCGATCCGCATCGAGCCGCTCGAGGCGCTCGTCCCGCCACTCGACCCGTACGACCTCGTCGCCTTCACCTCGCCGAACGCGGTGAGCCGCTTCTTCGACCTCGTGCACGACGCCCGCGACCTCGCGGGGCAGACGGTCGCCGCGATCGGCCCCGGCACCGCCCGCGCGCTGCGGGCGCACGGCATCGTCGCCGACGTCGTGCCGCCCCGCTCGATCGCCGAGTCGCTCGTCGAGGCGCTCGAGGGCGTCGCGATCACGAAGGCGCTCATCCCCCGGGCCGAGGAGGCGCGGGACATCCTCCCGGCGGCGCTCGAGGGCCGCGGCGCGACCGTCGACGTCCTCCCGCTCTACCGCACGGTCCCGGAGCCGCTCGACCGCGCCGCCCGCGACGCGGCCCTCGGCGCCCGCTACGCGACGTTCACGTCCGCCTCGTCGGTCCGCTTCTTCCACGCGGCCGCGGGGACGCTCGACGGCCCGCGGCTCGTCTCGATCGGCCCCGCGACGAGCGCCGCGCTGCGCGAGCTCGGTCACGAGCCGGACGTCGAGGCCGAGGTCCACACGCCCGACGGGCTCGTCGCCGCGCTCGTCGCGGACGTGGCCGGTGCGCGCGCGTAGACTCGCGACGTGCCTGCCCCGCCCCGCCCGATCACGTTCCTCTCCGACTACGGGACCACCGACGAGTTCGTCGGCGTCTGCCACGGCGTCATGGCCCGCATCGCCCCGGGCGTCGAGATCGTCGACCTCGCCCACGAGCTGCCCCGGCACGACGTCCGGGCGGGCGCGCTCATGCTCCGGCGCGCGCTGCCGTACATGCCGCCCGGCGTCCACCTCGCCGTCGTCGACCCCGAGGTCGGGACGAAGCGGCGCGCGATCGCCCTGCGGACCGCGGACGAGGACCGCATCCTCGTCGGCCCGGACAACGGCCTGCTCGCGCTCGCGGCGCAGCGCTTCGGCGGGGCGATCGACGCGGTCGACGTCAGCCGCTCGGTCCACCGCCTCGACCCGGTGTCGGCCACCTTCCACGGCCGCGACATCTTCGCCCCGGTCGCCGCCGCGCTCGCCGCCGGCGCGGAGCTCCTCGACGCCGGCGACCCGATCGACGCGGACGAGATCACGCTCCTGCACATGCCGATGGCGATGGTCGAGCCGGAGGGCCTCGTCGCCCACGCCGTCGCCTTCGACCGCTTCGGGAACATCACCCTCGACGTCGAGCACCAGGAGCTCGCGGACTCCGGGCTGCGCCTCGGGCGGCCGGTGACGATCAACGACCAGCCCGCCCACTACACGGTGACGTTCTCGGACGTCGGCGCCGGCGAGCTGCTGCTCTACGAGGACGCCTACCGGACGCTCGCGGTCGCGGTGAACCGCGGCTCGGCCCGCGACGCGCTGACCGTCGGGCTCGACGACGAGATCATCGTCCGGCCGGCGTAGCGGGTGGGGCGCCTCGGCCTCCCGCACCTGCACCTGCGCGAGACGGGCTCGACGAACGACCGCGCGCGCGCCCTGGCGATCGCCGGCGCGCCGCACGGCACGCTCGTCACCGCCGACGCGCAGACCTCCGGCCGGGGCAGGCAGGGCCGTGTGTGGTCGGCACCGCCGGGCCACGCGCTGCTGCTCTCGGTCGTCCTGCGCCGCCCGCCCGCGCTGCTGCCGCTCCATGCGGCGGTCGCGGTGGCGGAGACGGTCGCGAGCGCCGCGCCGTCGGCCGCGGTCGGGATCAAGTGGCCGAACGACGTCCACCTCGACGGGCGCAAGGTCGCCGGGATCCTCGCCGAGGGGCGCCCGCAGGAGGGCTGGGCCGTGCTCGGGATCGGGCTGAACGTCGCCCTGCGGATCGAGGACCTGCCGTCCGAGCTCCACGGGACGGCGGCGACGCTCGGCCTGGACCCGTCGCAGCGCGGCGCGGTGCTCACCGTCCTGCTCGCCCAGCTCGAGCGTGCGCTCGCGCTCTCGGCGGGGGACCTGCTCGACGCATGGCGGGCGCGGGACGTCCTGCGTGGCCGCGAGGTCCGCTGGACGGGCGGGGCCGGCACGGCCGCGGGCGTCGACGGCGAGGGACGGCTCGTCGTCGAGCTCGACGGGGGCGGGCGGACCGCACTCGACGCCGGCGAGGTCCACCTCGGGCGGGCCTGAGCGCTCCCCCTCTCCACCGCCGGCGAGGTCGGTCGGGGGCGGTGTGGGCCGCGCCGGCCGGCGTCAGGCGGCGCTGCGGGCCCGGAGCGCCCGCGGCGGCGCGCTGTCGTCCCCGAGGAGCTGGGCGCCGAGCGTGCGCAGGACGCCGACGCGGTCCTGCGGGGCGAGCGCGAACGCGTACGCGTACGCGTCCTCCTGCGAGGCGATGCCCATGGCGCTGCGGTGCTGCGAGGGGACGACGCGGGCGAGGACGAGCCCGAGGAGGTAGCCGTCGACGTCGTCGGCGGTGAGGTCCTCGAGCGAGCCGAGGGGGCCGGACGCCGGACCGGCGTGGCCCGGGAAGTCGATCGGTGCGGCGCCCGCCGGGGTGCTGCCGGGTCCGGCGGCGGCGGCGCCCGCCCCGCCGGCGGGCGCCGCACCGCGCCCGTTCTCCCACTCGCGCTGCTCGGCGCCCTCGCGCTTCTCGGCGTCCTTGGCGTCGCTCGCCGCCCAGCGCGACTCGTCGAGCTGGCGGGAGAGCTCGTCGTAGTTCTTCGGCTTCGGGGGCTGGTAGCCGACGCCCTTCTTCAGGATGCTGTTCGTGATCTCGCCGTCGGCGTGCTGCTGGACGAGCTCCTCGGCCTCCTCGCTGCTCACCTCGCCCTTCGCGATGCCGCGGCGCACGATGTCGGCGACGGTGAACGAGAGGTCCCCGCGCTCGACCCGGTCGACGATCGACTCCGGCAGGTCGAGGAGCCGCAGCGCCTTGCGCGTCCACGCGGTGGGAGCGCCGACGAGGCGGGAGACGTCCGCCGCGGTGAGCTCCTCGTCCTCGGCCATGATCGCCCGCGCCGCCCGCGCGAACTGGACCGGCTCGGGCTTGGACTGGTGGAAGTTCTCGGCGAACTGCATCGTCAGCGCCTCGCGGCGGGAGATGTTGTCGACGAGCGTGAAGCGCCAGTCGTCACGCTCGCCCTCGGCGGCGTCGAGGAGCGCCATCGCGCCGTAGCGGCGGCGCCCGGCGAGCAGCTCGTACGGCTGCTGCTCGTCCCGCGTCTCGCGGACGAGCGGCGGGTGCAGCAGGCCGGTCTCCTTGATCGAGAGCGCGAGCTCGTGGAGGTCCGGCAGCGCGCCGGTGCGCATGTTGACCATCGTGCGCACCTGTCCGAGCGGCGCGTGGACGACCGTGTGCGCGCGTTCGGCGGTGTTCGCCAGGGGCGCGCGCTTGAGCTCCGCCGCGCGCGTCTCCCGCTCCTCGCGGTCGGCCTCCTGGCGCGTCTGCTCGACGTGCTCCTGGGCGTTCTGCAGCTGATCGACCTGAGACATGAGCGGGGCAATCTATCCTCCAGGGATGACCGACGCCGCCGGGAATCCCGCTCAGAGCGATGAGAAGGCGATGGGCTGGTGCGTCTGCGGGCAGAAGGTCGAGATCGCCGACGCCCAGGCGGTCGTCCTCGCGAACGGCAAGGACGGCTGGCAGGGCTACTGCCCGGAGTGCGGCTCGCCGCTCTTCGCCATCCGGCGCAAGGCCCGTCGGGCCTGACCGGGCCGGGTCGCCCCCCGGGCGGGCGCTAGCGTGGCCGTATGAACCTCAAGAAGCTCGCGGACCAGGCCAAGAAGGTCGTCGACCAGCGCGGCGGCACCGACGCCCTCAAGGCCGACCTCGCCGAACTGCAGACGATCGCCAAGGGCAAGGGCTCGGCCGCCGACAAGGCGAAGGCCGCCGCGGCCGCGCTGAAGGACCCGGGCGCGAAGGGCGGCACCGCCCCCCCGAAGGCCCCGCAGGACCCGCCGCCGGCCGCCTGACGCCGTCGGCGTGCGGCCGAGTGGGACATATGCCCCCGCTTGGCCGCACGCCGCCCCGCGGGAAGGGTGTCAGGCCGCGTCGGCGTCGGCGTCGGGCGCCTTCGCCGTGGCGGCGCGCTTGCGGGGCGCCGCCGGCTTCTTCGCGGCGACCGCCGGCTTCTTCGCGACGGTCGCGGGCTTCTTCGCAGCGGGCTTCTTGGGGGCCGCCGGCTCCGTGACCGCAGCCGCCGCCTTCTTCGGAGCGGGCTTCTTGGGGGCGGGCTTCTTCGGCGGGGCGACGACCGGCCCCCCGGCCGCCGTGACGGCCTCGGCGTCCGCCCCGGCCGCAGTCGGCTTCTTTGGGGCGGGCTTCTTCGGCGCCGCCGCCCGGCGGGTCGCCGGCTTGCGGGCGGGCCGTGCCGCGTCCTCCGGCGCGATCGGCGCCGAGGAGGCCTCGGCCTCGGCCGTGGCCGCCGCCCCGGGCCGGCGGGCGGGCCGCTCCGCGCCCGGCTCGCCGCCGTCGCCTCCGCCGACGTCGGCCGTCGGCTCCGCGACGGCCTTCGGCTTCGTCGCGCGGGACCGCGCGCGCTTCGGGGTCGCGGGGACGGTCGCGGGCGCCGCGGCCTCCGCCTCCGGGGCCTCGGCCACCGGGGACGCCTGAGCGTCCGCGTCCGGCGCGATGCCCCCGGCGACGTCCGGCGCCGCCCCGCCCTGGTCGCCGAGCGCGGCCTGCCGGGCGCCGTTGCGCCGCCGCCGCCGCCGGGCCGACCGCGACTGGCCCTGGCCGGGCGGGTTCACGACGCCGGTGCTCCCGGCCCCGCCGCCCTGGCCGTTCCCGCCGCCGTTCCCGCCGGAGCCGCCGCTCACGCCCGAGCCGCCGCCCTTCGCGCCGCGACCACCACTGCCGCGGCCACCGCCACCACCACCGCCGGCGAGCAGCGCGGCCGCCGCGGCGATCCGCGCCTCGGTGCCCTGCGCCGGGGGCGCCGCGGTCGTGAGGACCCGGACCTCCGGCTGCGCCTGGGGCGCGCCCTTCTTCTGCTTGTTCCGGCGCCGGCCACGACGGCCACGCGCCTTCGGGAAGTTGCGCAGGAGCTCCCGCGAGAGCGCGCTCGGCTTGCGCGCCATGCGCGTCCGTGCCCCGCGGATGACCTCCATCGCCTCCGGTGTGTGCGCCACCGCGGCCGCCAGCAGCGCGGCGGACAGGCGCCGGTCCTGCTTGCGCGAGGCGTGCACGAGCCGCCGGGCGTTGCGCGCGTGCGCCCCGCCCGAGGAGTTGACGAGCAGCCCGAGCAGGCGCTTCGTCTCCGGCCAGCGCTGCACCGCGTACTCCTCGTGGACGTCGCGGGTCATGTCCGCGAGGTCCCAGATCCACTGCGAGGCCTGGTCGCGGCGGCCGATCCGCTTCTCGGCGAGCGCCTGGAGCAGGACCTTCACGCCCTCGCGCCGGTCCTCGCGCGGCCACGTCCCGACGATGTCGACCGACTGGACGAACGCCTCCGGGTCCTTCGCGGCGGCGATCTCCTGCAGCGCGCGGATGCGCAGCTGCGAGTTCTTGTTGCGCTCGAGCGCGGTGATGAGGAAGCGGCGCTTGAGCTCGCCCGTGCGGTCGAACTGGAGCATCGCGCGCGCGCGGCGCCAGCCGCTCGGCGCGACGCGGGCGCCGGCGAGCGCCGCCCACATGTGCTGCTCGCCCCAGTCGAGGAACTCGACGGCGATGCGCCAGAGCTCGCGCTCGAAGACCTCGTGACGCCGGTCCTCCTCGGCGCAGACCGGGACGACGCGGCGCTCGACGCGCAGCCGCCGCCCGCGTCCGCGGCGGACCGGGCCCACGACGATCGCACCGCCGCGGTAGACGTCGCGGTCGAGCAGCGAGTGAAGCGTGACGACCGGGTCGTCGTTCTTCGTCGCGGGGTGCACGAAGTCGACGACGACGCCCGCCTCCTTGCCGGGGTGCGTCCGGGTGACGCGGCCGACGCGCTGCTGGTAGATGCGCTTGGACGCCGTCGGCGCCAGGTGCATGCAGACCGTCGCGCGCGGCGAGTTCCAGCCCTCGGCGAGCAGCTGCGCGTTGACGAGGACGTCGATCTCGCCCGACTCGTAGTCGGCGAGGATCTGGGCGAGCTCGCGCTTGGGCGTCTCCCCGGACACGGCCTGCGCCTTGATGTCGATCGCCCGCAGCGACTCGGCGACGTTGTACGCGTGGCGCACGCCCGCCGCGTAGATGACCCCGGGGACGCCGGCGAAGCGCGTCTTGTAGAGATCCGCGATCGCCATGTTGAACGGCAGCTGGTCGAGGAGCTCGGCGAGCATCTCCTGGTCGAACTCGACGTCGACGTCGCCGCGCCGCAGGGGCACGTTCGCGATCGTCTTGACGCCGGCGCCCGGCGGGATGCGGATGCCGCGCAGCGGCGCGATGACGCCGCGGCGCGCGGCCTGCGCGAGGTCGAAGCGCGAGGTCTGCGTGGGGAAGAGGTCGGTGACGTGCCGGGCGATGAGCGCGCCGGTCGCCGTCATGCCGACGAAGATCGGCCCGGTCCACTCGCGGATGGCAGCGGACGTCTTCTCGCCGAGGGCCGTGTGGGCCTCGTCGCAGATGACGATCGTGTAGGCGGGCGAGATGTTGCCCGCGTGCCGGACGAACCACTGGTAGGTCTCGACCGTCACCGGCCCGTTGGCGAGGTCGACGCCCTCGCCGCCGAGCAGCGCCGGCGTGATCCGGTCGGCGTATCCGCGCTGCTTCAGCTCGCCGTGGAACTGGTCCACGAGGTTGCGGCGGTGCGTGAGGATGAGGATGCCGCCGGTGTGCGAGGCCTCGACGAACCCCATCGCGGCGACGGTCTTGCCGGCCCCGGTCGCGTGCTCGAACCAGAAGCGCTTGGCGGCGTTCGGGTCGTCGGCGGCGCCGAGCGCGATGTCGTCGTCGAGGTCGTCGTCGGCGTCGTCCTCGTAGGAGGCCGCCTCGTCGTCGTGGTCGTCCTCGGGGAGGTCCTCGATCTCGACGAGGTCGTCGTCGTCCTCGTCGTCGTCGTCCTCGTCCGGGGCCGCGGGGGCGACGCCGACCGGCTCGTCGTCCTCGTCGTCATCGTCGTCATCGTCGTCCTCGTCGTCCTCGTCGTCCGCGTCGGCGTCGTCGAAGGCCTCGTCCTCGACGGGGGGCTCGTCCTCCGCCGGACGCTCCTCCTCGGCGACGACCGGGGCCTCCTCGACCGCGAGGACGGGCGAGGCGGTGGCGATCGTCTCGGCGTTCGCGCCTGCCCCCTGGGCGGCGGCGATGAGCGCGGTGAGCGTGCCGGAGAGCGCGTCGACCTGATGCGGGTTCAGCAGCGTGCCGTCGGCGAGGCGCGCCTCGTCGGCGGAGAGGACGCGCTCGAGCCCGAGCAGCAGCGAGTACCGGCGGCGCCACTTCGTCGAGGGGACCTCCAGGCCGTCCTCGAGCTCCTTCGCCGCCCGGTCGAACGCCCGGCGGCGCGCCGTCCCGACCCGCAGCGCCGTCGCGGGATCCTCACCCTCGTGGACGAAGGGTTCGCGCGTGAACTGCTCGACTGCCCTGAGCAGGGCGGGATCAGGAAGCGGTGGGGCCTGGTGGGCCACCGACGTGGGCTCAGCCATAGGCGGCTCGGAATCTCGATGGGTGGTCGCGGCAGGTGTGCCTGCAACCGGGACGCGCCGGGGAACCACGCCGGCCGAAACAGGAGGGGTCCCTCCCAGAAAGCTGACCCCCTCCAACGGGTTCCGGGCGAAGGATACCGCAGTTCATCGCGCGGCAAGGCCCGCGCACGTCCGGACGGGACGCGTGTGCGAACTACCCTGTATGCCAATGCGCCCCCGCCTCCTCCTCTCGATCGCCGCGGGCCTCGCCGTGATCGTCGCCGTGGTCGTCGGCCTGTCGCAGGCGCCGAAGACGGACACGAGCCCCAGGGCGAGCACGTTCAACCTCGCGAAGGCCCAGGCGAGCCTCGCGGGCTCCCCGGCCAAGCTCGACGCGCTGCACCGCCAGGCGTCGAAGCTCCTGCCCGGCGCGAAGACCGCCGTCAAGGCGCAGCTCGCCGCGTTGAAGGGGACGCCGGTCCTCATCAACAAGTGGGCGTCGTGGTGCGGACCGTGCCGCGCCGAGTTCCCGTTCCTGCAGGACGCGAGCACCCGCTACGGCAAGCAGGTCGCCTTCCTCGGCCTGAACTCCGGCGACAACGCCGCGGACGCCGCGCGCTTCCTGCGCAAGTTCCCGGTGCCCTACCCGAGCGTCGAGGACCCGAAGGAGCAGGCCGCCGGCGCGCTGCACGCCTTCACCGCCTACCCCGTCTCGCTCTTCTACGACGCGCAGGGCAAGCAGGTCTTCGCCCACGCGGGCCTCTACTCCTCGCAGGCGCAGCTCGACGCCGACATCCAGAAGTACCTCCTCGCAGGGTCGCGGTGAGCGGCGTCCCCGAGACGCCGACCGCGACCACGGGCGAGGTCCGCGTCGACGCCCTGACCGGGCTGCGGACGATCGTCGCCCCGGGGCGGGCCGGCCGGCCGCACGCGCTCGCGACCGTGGCGCCCGCGCCGCCGGTCGACCCCGCCACCGATCCCTTCGCCGCCGGGAACGAGGACCGCACCCCGCCCGCACTGCTCGAGGTCCCGCACCCCGACGGCCGCCCCGGCTGGGCCGTGCGCGTCGTCCCGAACCTCTACCCGCCGCTGCAGGACGGCGCGCCGGAGCCCGAGCGCTCCCACAAGCCGGACCTCTTCACCGCCACGGCCGCGACGGGCGCGAGCGAGGTCATCGTCAACGCGCCCGACCCGGTGCAGTCGCTCGCCGACCTCGACGCCACGCAGGTCGCGCTCGCGGTCGACACGTGGCGGGCGCGGATGCGCGAGCACGCGGAGTCGGCCGCCTACGTCCACCTGCACGTCAACGAGCAGGCCGCGGGCGGCGCGACGCAGCCCCACACGCACGCGCAGCTGCTCGCGCTCCCGTTCGTCCCCGCGCTCGTTGCCCGTGAGCGCGAGCGCTTCGGCGCCTACGCGGTGCGGACGATGGGCGGCGACCTGCTCAGCGACCTGCTGCAGGAGGAGGTCCGGCTGCGCGAGCGGATCGTCGCCATCGACGACGAGGCGGTCCTCATCGCGCCGTACGCGTCCGCCTCGCCCTACCGGCTGATGCTCGTCCCGCGTCGCGGCCGCGAGCGCTTCGAGGACGCGGGCCCGTCCGGGGCGGCGCTGCTCCACGACGGCCTGCGCCGCCTCGGCCGCCGCTTCGGCGCCACGCCGCCGCTGACGCTCTGGGTCCGTACCGCCCCGCAGGGCGCCGAGCGCTTCTGCTGGCACATCGACATCGCACCCCGCCTCGCGCCGCTCGCCGGCCTCGAGCTCGGGACCGGCGTGCAGCTGAACCCGGTCGCGCCGGAAGTCGCCGCCGCCGAGCTCCGCGACGCATGATCCTCGTCATCGCGGCGATCCTCGCCTCGGCGGGGGTCGGCGCGGCCTTCGAGCACCGCTGGCACGAGCGGTCGGTCCTCCTCACCGACCGGGCGATCCGGATCCTCCTCTTCGGCCTCATGCCGTTCGTGACGTTCTTCTCGCTCGTCCGGCTCGACCTCGGCAGCGGCGTCGGGCTCGGCCTCGTCGCCGGCTGGGCCGAGCTCCTGAGCGTCGGCGGGCTCGGCTGGCTCGTGTCGACCCGTGTCCTGCGGCTCGACCGCGCGGCCGCGGGCACGGTGACGATCTGCTGCCTGCTCGCGAACACCGGCTACCTCGGCGTCCCGATGAACGCGACGCTCCTCGGCCACGAGGCGATCGGGCCCGCCATCGCCTGGGACGTCGCGATCAGCGGGCCGATGCTCTTCACCTTCGGCTTCGGCATCGCGGCGGCCTGCGGCACCGAGGCCGGCGACACCGCGCGCGAGCGCATCAAGGCGTTCCTCACGCGCAACCCGCCGCTCCTGGCGCTCGTCGCCGGCCTGCTCGCGCCGGACGCGGCGGCCCCGCACGCCCTCGTCACCGCCGCCCACGACGCCGCGATCGCGCTGCTCCCGATCGGCTTCTTCGTCCTCGGCGTGCACCTCGCGCGCGAGCAGGAGGTCGGCGTCGTCCGCTTCCCGCCCGCCCTGAGCCGCCCGGTCGTCGCCGTCCTCGGGCTGCGCCTCGTCGCGGCGCCGCTGCTCTTCGGCCTCTTCGCGCTGACGCTGCACCGCGTCCCCGACGCCTACCGGCTGCAGGCCGCGATGCCGTGCGGCATCAACGCCCTCATCGCCGCGCACACCTACGGGCTCGACCTGCGCCTCGCCGCGACCGCCGTCGGCTGGTCGACCGCCGTGGGCGTGACCGTCCTCGCCGTCGCCGGTCTGGTGACATAGGGCGATGCGCGCGGTGGTGCAGCGGGTCTCGTCGGCCTCGGTGAGCGTCGGAGGCGAGGAGGTCTCCGCGATCGGCCCCGGCCTGCTCGTCCTGCTCGGCGTCACCCACGAGGACACCGCGGCGGTCGCGGACCGGCTCGCCGACAAGCTCCTGAAGCTCCGCGTCTTCGCCGACGCCGAGGGGCGGATGAACGAGCCGCTCGGGCCCGGCCGCGAGGTCCTCTGCATCAGCCAGTTCACGCTCTACGGGGACGCGCGCAGGGGCAACCGGCCGTCGTACGTCGCGGCCGCCCGGCCCGAGGTCGCCGAGCCCCTGTACGAGCGCGTGTGCGACGCCCTCGGCGCCCGCCGCGGCGTCTTCGGCGCCGACATGCAGGTCGCGCTCGTGAACGACGGTCCCGTGACCCTCGTCATCGACGCCGACTGAGACGCCGAGACCCGTTTTTCGTCCCCCAGTCGGGCGCTCGTCGGGTCTCGGCGCCACATAGACTCCCGGCCCTATGCCGCCGACCGATCGCTACGTCACCCGCTTCGCCGCCGAGCCGCCCCAGGACGGGCTGCCCTACGGCCGGTGGGGGGACCGCCTGCGCGTCGAGTTCCTCGCCGCCTGCCTCCGGATCGACGACGAGGGCGAGGACCTCGGCGAGGCCGGCGAGATCGTCTGGTGCCCGGACCGCACCTACAACGGCCGGACCTACGTCCCCGCCTCGACGCGGACGACGACCGGCTACGAGCTCTACGGCTACGTCTCCTTCCAGCCCGCGGCCGAGGAGGGCGACCCGACCGACCTGCAGGCGACGGCCGACTTCACCGCCGAGACCGCCGAGGCGAACCCCGACTGGCGGCTCGACCTGTGCGAGGACGTCATCGACGGCTGGCGCGGCGAGGGCGGCAAGATCGCCGCGATCACGCTCGTCTGGGGCCGCCCGACGATCGGCGGCGGCGCGATCGTCACCGCCGAGCTCGCCGACCTCGCCGTCGACCAGTGCGTCCTCACCGACGACCGCTTTACGCTCATCGCGCCGGACAACTACCGCGGCGACATCCTCGACATCAAGCTCTTCGACGCGAACGGCAAGGAGCTCGCGCGGGAGTCCCTCTACGCCGAGGACGAGGACGAGGACGCTTGACGGCTCGGGTTCCCGGCGGCGCGCCCGCCCCGGGGACTCGGAGATCCGCGGTTTCGTAGGGTGCGTCCGATGGAGCTCCAGGACGCCGTCCGCACCCGCCGAACCCACAAGGCGTTCGGCCCCGAGCCGGCCGACCGGGCGACGCTGACCGCGCTCTTCGAGCTCGCGACCTGGGCGCCGAACCACCACCTGACGAACCCGTGGCGCTTCCGCGTCCTCGGGCCGCGGGCGCTCGGAGCGCTGAAGGCGGCCGCCGACGCGCAGACCTCCGGCAGCGGCGGGAAGCTCGACCGGGCGCCGACCCTCGTCGTCGTCTCCGCGGTCGTCGACGCGGACCCGGTCGTCGCCGAGGAGGACCTCTGCGCGACCGCCGTCGCCGCCTACCTCGTCCTGCTCGGCGCGCACGACCGCGGCCTCGCCGGCTACTGGCGCACCCCGGCCGTCCTCCGGGACGCCGCGGGCCGCGCGGCGGTGGGCCTGCCCGCCGACGAGCGCGCGCTCGGCCTGCTGCACCTCGGCCACCCGCGGCAGGAGCAGCGCGTCCCCGAGCGCGCGCCCGCCGCCGCCGTGGCGACCTGGCTCGACTGACGAGGGCGCGGCCCTCGGCCCCGCGGCCGCGCGGTCACGCGGCGCGGCTCAGCGCCGGTGGGCGACGAGGCGCGGCTCGACGTCCGGCCGCAGCCGCCAGTCCTCGCCGACCTCGGCGACGCGGTGGAACGGGATCGCCTCCGCCGTGCGCCAGGCCCCGAGGCGCGCCCCGAGGTCGCGCAGGACCGCCTCCCGCTCGGCCGGCTCGACGAAGGCGACCGCGTGGGCCACCAGCGGCGGCAGGACGTCGAAGCCGGTGTAGGCGAGGACGCCGTTCTGCAGGGGCCAGAGGATGACGTCGATGTCGCCCATGAGGCCGTCGGGCGCCGTCATCCCCGGCCATGCGTTCGTCGTCGTGACGAGCATCGCGCGCTTGCCGGCGAAGCCGCCGTCCTCGTAGCGCCGCGCGCCTCCGTAGGCGACCTCCTTCACGAGGACCCGGTCGAACCAGCCCTTGAGGATCGCGGGCACCGAGAACCACCACAGGGGGAAGACGAAAAGGACCAGGTCGGCGCGGCGCAGCTTCCCGATCTCCGCCTCGACGTCCGCGGGGAGCGCGTCGTTGCGGACGGCGTGCTGCTGCTCGCGGTCGTACCAGAGGCGCTCGGGGAACCGGCGCAGCGAGAAGTCCTCCGCCTTCGCGACGGGGTCGAAGCCCATCGCGTAGAGGTCGCTCACCTCGACGGTCATGCCCTGGGCCTCGAGGGTCGCGCGGGCATGGTCGCGCAGCGCCGCACCGAAGGAGACGGGCTCCGGGTTCGCGTGGACGATGAGGGCGTGCCCCGGGGCGGCGCTCATGCGGGCACCCGGTCGGCGGACGGGGTCGCCGCGGACGCGGGCGCACCCGCCGGCGCCGGGGCGGGCGCCGCCGGGGGCCGGGCCGCCGACGCGGCCCGGCGCCGGGTGAACCGCCGCGCCTCGACGAGCCGGGCGGCCTCGCGGCGCACGTCACGGCGCAGCGTCTGCGCGAGCACCGCGTTCGGGACGGCGGGGTCGCGCACGACCTGCGCGACCCAGCGCGCGACGCGCGGGGGCGAGAAGACCTCGTCGGCGCGGCGCAGGCGGGAGAAGACGTCGAGGACCTCCGTCGGGCCGCCGGGGCGGTCGGCGAACCAGCGGTAGGCGGCGGCCTCGATCGGCGAGATGTCGTCGTCGAGCCCGAGCGCGTTCGCCCACTGGTACATCGGCAGGCACTGCGCGTCGCGGTCGTCCTCCCAGGCGGCGAGGGCGGCGTCGAGCCGCACCGGGTCGTCGAGCGCCGGGGCGGCGGCCTCGCCGAGGAGCCGCCCGAACCGCAGCGCGTCGCGGATGCCCTGCGCCGTCACCGGGTCCTTGAAGTGCCCGGCGTCGCCCGCGAGCGCCCAGCCCGGGCCGTGCGAGTGGCGGAAGTACGACGGGTGCGAGGTCGACACGCGGACCTTCGACTCGCGCTCGCAGCCGACGAGGCGCTCGCGCAGCGGCGTCACCGCCGCGACCGTCCGCTCGAACGCCGCGACCGCGTCCTCGCGGAACTCGGGCGCGCGGTCGACCGACGGCATGAGGAGGATGAGCGAGAGGCCGCCGTCGCAGGGGAACACGGTCACGAGCTCCGTCCCCGCGCGCCACTGCATCGCGACGTGCCGGTCCTCCTCCCGCGGGTCGCGGTAGTAGGCGAAGGCCATCATCCGGCGGTTCTCCTGCCGGTGGTGCTCGCGCGCCCCGACGAGCCGAGCGACGGTCGAGCCCCGGCCGTCGGCGCCGACGACGAGGCGCGCGCGGATCGTCCCCTCCTCGCCGTCGCGGGTCTTGAAGCGCACGCCGGCGACGCGGCCGCCCGCGTCGCGCAGCAGGCCGCCGACGCGGGTGCGCTCGCGGACCTCGGCGCCGGCCTCGCGCGCGGTGTCGACGAGGGCTTGGTCGAGGCCCGGGCGCCGCACGCACGAGCCCGCGGCGAACCCGTCGTAGGCGCTGAACGGCCCGCGGACCTCGACGTCGGCGGTGCCGAGCCCCGCCTCGGTGTGGAGCGGCGGGTCGAGCGCGAGCACGCGGTCGCGCGCCCCCAGCCGCTCGAGCTCGGCCCAGTGCGGCGGGAAGAACAGGTGCGTCGAGAGCGTGTCGGACGGGAAGGCCGCGCCGTCGAGGGCGACGACCGAGCGCCCCCGCCGCGCGAGCGCGATCGCGGCGGCGGACCCGGCGCAGCGGCTCCCGACGATGACGACGTCGACGGACTCGGACCCCTCGTGCATGGGCCCATGCTCGCAGCGGCCCGAGATTTTTGCAAGTCCGTTCAGTTATTGGATAGGGTTGTAAACCAGATGGCCCCCGACCTCGACACGAGCCCGTCCGCCCGCGGCGAGCGGCGCCGGGCCCGCACCCGCGGGGCGATCCTCGACGCGGCCGAGGAGGTCTTCCGCGCCACCGGCTACGACGGCGCCCGGATCGAGGAGATCGCCGAGCGCGCCGACGTGTCGGTCGGCTCGATCTACGTGCACTTCGACGGCAAGCGCGGCCTGTACCTCACGCTCGTCGAGCGCGCGGTCGAGCTCTTCGCCGGCTACATGCGGCGCAGCGAGGACCCGGCCTTCACGCCCCTGCAGCGCGTCCTCGCGGGCGGGGACGCCTACCTGCGCTTCCACCTCGAGCACCCCGGCGCCTTCCAGTTCCTCGCCTTCCGCGAGCCCGGGCACACGGCGCTCGAGGAGGACGACGCGGTGCGCACGCGGGTCCGCCTCCGGATCGGCGACCTCCTCGACCGCTTCGCCGCGAGCATCGACGCCGCGGTGGCCGCGGGCGAGGCGCGCCCGGTCGACGCCGCCCGCCTGACCCGCTTCCTGTGGGGGTCGTGGAACGGCGTCATCGCCCTGCGCCTGCAGCCCGACGGCCTGCGCCTCGGGGACGACGAGGTCACCGAGACGCTCGAGCTCGGCCGCTGGCTGCTGCGCGAGGCGATCGCCGCCCCCGGCCTCCGCGGCGCCGACGGCGCGGTCGGCGACCGGGTCGCCATGCCGCACATCAGCTGATCGGGAGGGCGCCTAGCTCGCGTCGATCCACGCGGCCCCGAGGTCCCACCCGTCGCGGCCGCCGGCGGCCGCCGTCGCGTGGACGTCCGGGGAGCGGACGAGCGCCGGGAGCTCACCGAGGAGGCCCTGGCCCGTGGCGACGCGCCGGGTCGCCCGCGCCGTGTCGCGGACCGTCCGCACGGTGATGACGTCGACGTACGCGGGGCGGAAGTCGGTGCTCGCCTCCCAGTTCGGGTTGCGCACGAGCGTGAGCGTCCGCTTCGCCGCGTCGACGCCGGTGAGCTTGCCGAGCCGGTCGGCGGGGATCATGTACGGCCCGGTCGCGATCTGGTGGCGGTCGTACGCCGACGGGCTGGAGCGGTCGAACTTCCCGGCGAACTCGGGCGGGACCGACGACGTCGCCAGCGAGGTGAGCGCAGGCATCAACCGGTCGCCGACCGGCCGCGTGAGGGTCAGGACGAGCGTGTGGCTGTCGGGCGCCTGCAGGCCGCTGATCGCCTTCGCGTCGCCGGCCCGGAACGCCGCGAGCCCGCGGAGCGCCCCGAAGCGGCGCGCGGCGACCGCGTTGCCCGCGGCCGGGTCGAGCGCGCGGGTGATGGCGTAGACGACGTCGCCGGCGACGACGCGGCGGCTCACCGGAGGGGCGAACTTCACGTCGGGACGCAGGCGGATCGTCACGCTGCGGCGGTCGGGGGCGACCGTCGGCAGCGCCGCCGCGACGTCCGGCTGCGGCTCGGCCCCGCCGCCGGCGTACGCGTACAGCGTCCGGTCGACGACGCCGAGGACCTCGGTCGCCGTCGGCCCCGTCGCGCGGCCCGGGTCGAGGTCGGAGACGCCGGTCGCGGTGAGCAGCGTGAGCGTCCCGCCGTGCGTCGCGGCCGGGCCGGACGACGAGGATCCGCCCGAGCCGCCGCAGCCGGCGACGAGGGGCGTACAGGCGGCGAGGAGCAGGCCGGCGACGATGGAGCGCATCCCCGCCAGTATCGCGGGAAGGCCCGGCCGCTGCGGCGCTGGACGGCGGCGCGAGACGGCGTGCGCCCGGCCCCCGGCCCCTACACCTCCGACGTGGGGACGGCCGCCGCGACCTCGGCGTCCGCGAGCGGGAAGTGACACGCCGCGATGTTGCCGCCCTCCTTGACCTCGAGCTGCGGCTCGTCGACGTCGCACGTTCCGTCGACCGCCTTCGGGCAGCGCGTGTGGAAGCGGCACGCCTTCGGCGGGTTGGCCGGCGAGGGGACGTCGCCGCCGAGGACGGTCTGCTTGCGCTCGCGGGCGAGCACGGGGTCCGGCACGGGGACCGAGCTGAGCAGCGCGCCGGTGTACGGGTGCCGCGGATGGCCGTAGAGCGCGTCCGCATCCGCGAGCTCGACGATCTTCCCGAGGTACATGACCGCGATGCGGTCGCACATGTGACGGACGACCGACAGGTCGTGCGCGATGAAGATGATCGTCAGGCCGAGGTCGCGCTGGAGCTCGCGCAGGAGGTTGAGGATCTGCGCCTGGATCGACACGTCGAGCGCGGAGACGGGCTCGTCGGCGACGACGACCTTCGGCTTCAGCGCGATCGCGCGCGCGACGCCGATGCGCTGGCGCTGACCGCCGGAGAACTCGTGCGGGCGGCGGTTGTAGTGCTCGGGGTTGAGCCCGACCTGGTCCATCAGCTCCTCGACGAGCTTGCGCCGCTTCGCGTCGTCCTTCTCCATCCCGTGGATGAGGAACGGCTCGGAGATGATCGAGCCGACCGTCTTGCGCGGGTTCAGCGAGGAGTACGGGTCCTGGAAGATCATCTGCATGTCGCGGCGCAGGGGCTTGAGCTCCTTGCGCGACAGCTGCGCGATGTCCCGGCCGTCGAACCTGATCGAGCCGCTCGTCGGGTCGAGCAGGCGGGTGATGAGCCGCGCCGTCGTCGACTTGCCGCAGCCGGACTCGCCGACGAGGCCGAGGGTCTCGCCCTGCATGACGTCGAAGGAGACGCCGTCGACAGCGTGCACCACGCCGCCCTTGCCGCGGTCGAGGAAGCCCGAGCGGATCGGGAAGTGCTTGACGAGGTCGCGCACCTCGATGAGGGGCGTCTGCCGGTCGGCGGTCATGCCTTGATCTCCGTGACCTCGGTGCCGGCGGCCCGGCCGGCCGCGGCGGCGTCGGCGCCCGACTCGAGCGACCGCCACAGCTCCAGGCGGGTCTCGTGCGGGAGCAGGCAGCGGACGACGTGGTCCTCCTGCCCGAGCGCGACGGGCTCGAGCGGCGGGTCGATCCGCCTGTGCGCCTCCCGCACGTACGGGCAGCGCGTGTGGAAGTGGCAGCCCGACGGCCGGTTGATGAGCGACGGCGGGCGCCCGGCGACCGGCACGAGCTCCTGGTCGCGAGGCGTGTCGAGCCGCGGGATCGACCGCAGCAGACCCCACGTGTACGGGTGCTCCGGCGCCTCGAAGAGCGCCTCCGGCTTCGCCTGCTCGACGATCCGGCCCGCGTACATGACCGCGACCTCGTCGGCGATCTCGGCGACGACGCCGAGGTCGTGGGTGATGAGGATGACCGCCATGTCGAGCTCCTCGTTCAGCCGCTTGATGAGCGCGAGGATCTGGGCCTGGACGGTGACGTCGAGCGCCGTCGTCGGCTCGTCGGCGATGAGGAGCTTCGGCTCGTTGACGAGCGCCATCGCGATCATCACGCGCTGACGCATGCCGCCGGAGAACTCGTGCGGGTAGGCGTCGACGCGGCCACGCGGGTCGGGGATCCCGACGAGGCCGAGCATCTCGATCGCGCGCTCGCGGGCGGCCTTCTTCGAGACGCCGTCCTGATGGGCGCGGACACCCTCGATGAGCTGGCGGCCGATCGTGTAGAACGGGTGCAGCGAGGAGAGCGGGTCCTGGAAGATCATCGAGATCGCGCCGCCGCGGATCGCGCGGACCTCGGAGCCGGGGAGCGTGAGCAGGTCGCGCCCCTCGAACATGACGCGGCCCTCGATCGTCGTCCGCCGGCCGGCGGTGAGACCCATGAGGCTCATCGAGCTCACGCTCTTGCCGGAGCCGGACTCGCCGACGAGGCCGAGCACCTGGCCGCGGTCGACGGTGTAGGAGATGCCGTCGACGGCGTGCACGACGCCGTCCTCGGTGTCGAAGCGGACCGCGAGGTCCTCGACGCTCAGCAGGGGCTCGCCGGTCATCAGTAGCGCACCCGCGGGTCGACGACGGCGTAGGCGATGTCGACGATGAGGTTCGCCACGATGATGAAGAACGCGCCGAACAGCACCGTGCCCTGGATCGTCGCGTAGTCCGACGCCTTGATCGCGTCGTACGCCAGCCGGCCGATCCCCGGGATGTTGAAGACGGACTCGGTGAGGATCGCGCCGCCGAGGAGGATGCCGATGTCCAGGCCGAGGACGGTGACGAGCGGGAGGATCGCCGCGCGCACGCCGTGGCGCAGGATGACCGTCCGCTCGCTCAGGCCCTTCGCGCGGGCCGTCCGGATGTAGTCCTCGTGGAGGACCTCGGTGAGGCTCGAGCGCAGCAGCCGTGCGTAGAAGGCGGCGAACGACGCGGCGAGCACCATCCACGGCAGCAGCAGCGAGCTGAACCACGTGCCGACGTTCTGCGAGATCGGGACGTACGTGCCGGCGCCGTCGAAGATCTTGAACTGGCCGATGTCGTTCGAGAAGAGGTACAGCGCGACGAGCCCGAGCCAGTAGACGGGCGCGGAGATCGCGAGCAGCGCACCGCCCATCGCGGCGCGGTCGACGAGCGAGCGGCGCTTGACCGCCGAGACGATGCCGACCGGGAAGGCGAGCGTGAGCCAGAGGATGACGGCGCCGACGGTGAGCGAGATCGTCGCCGGGAGCCGGTCGACGATCTGCTGGCGGACGGGCGCGTCCGTCTGGTAGCTGAAGCCGAAGTCGAAGTGCAGGACGATGCCCTTGACGTACCGGTAGTACTGGACGTAGATCGGCTTGTCGAGCCCGAGGTTGTGCCGGATCGACGCGATGAGCTCGGGGCTGCCGGAGCGCCCGGCGCGCAGCTGCGCGGGGTCGGTCGACGGCAGCGCGTAGAAGATGAGGAAGGTGATGGCGCTGATGATGAGGAGAAGGACTCCCATCCACAGCACGCGCCTGATGATGAACCGAAGCACGAGGTCTTTTCGGGGGGCGGAGCGGCCCGGCGCCCTGTGCGCCGGGCCACCCCTGGGTGTCTTACGTGACTCCTGCGCCTACTTGAGCGAGACGTACGAGAGGTCGGCGTCCGCGTTCCACTTCGCGATGACGCTCACGACGTTGGACGACGCGATGCCGGCCTGCTTGTCCCAGAACCACGGCACCGCCGCGGCCTTGTCGACGAGCATCTTGTCGATCGCGCCCCACGCCTTGGCACGCGCGGTGTCGTCGGCGATCGTCGCGGCCTTGTCCATCGCGGCGTTGACCGCGGGGTCGTTGAACAGCGACGGGTTGTTGCCGTTGACCGGCACGATGGCCTTGCCGCTGAAGTTGACGTAGAGCATCGCGTACGGGTCGAAGAAGTCCGGCAGCCAGCCGAAGTTCGCGCACACGTCGATCTTCACCAGCTGCGCCTTCTGCTGGCAGTACTTCGAGTAGAAGACCGAGTGCTCGACGAGCTTCGCCTGCACCTTGAAGCCGAGCTTCTCGAGCGAGTCCTTGACGATGAGGGCGTCCTCCTTGGCGGGCGACGAGTTGTCGCCGATCATGAGGATCGACGTCCCCGGCGCCTTGCCGCTGGCGTACCCGGCCGCCTTCATGTACTTCGCGGCCACCGTCGCGTCACCGCTGGGGTTGGCGACGTAGTCCTGGCCCTCGCCCTTCATGCCGCCCGCCTCGTCGAAGCCGGGGATGCCCGGGGAGAGGAAGTGGCTGGCGACGTCGCCGACCGCGGCGCCGCCGCGGACCCGCTGCATCGCCGTGCGGTCCATGATCGCGATCGCGGCCTTGCGGACGTTCACGTTGTTGAACGGCGGCTTCGTGTAGTTCAGCGAGACCCAGCGGTTGCCGAGCGGGCTGAACGTGATCTGCTGCGGCTTCTGGGTCGCGAACTTCTTCACCGCCGGCGCCGCCGGGGTGTCGAGCTGCAGGAGGCCGGGGCTCGCGAAGACCTGCTGGCCGGCGACGTTCGGGTCGGCGCCGATCGCGAAGGTCATCTTGTCCAGGTACGCCGGACGCGAGTCGGTCGAGCCGTCCCACTGCGGGTTGCGCACGAGCGTCAGGCTCTTGCCCGCCGAGTACTGGCTGATCATGTACGGGCCGGTGAAGGCCTGCTTCGTCGGGTCCGCGTCGTACGTCGACGGGTTCTTCTTGTCCATCGACCCGGCGACGCTCTTCGGCACGGGGATGCTCAGCGGCAGGACGAGCGCCTTGGCGGCGGTCGCCGCGGCGTTCTTCGTGAACTTGAAGACGATCGTGTGGGCGTCCGGCGTCGTGATGCCGGCGATGTCGCCGCCCTTCGCCTTGGCCCCGCCGACGAGCGGGAAGTAGATGCTCTCGTAGCCGTTGGCGATGTGGGGGTTCAGCCCGCGCTCGAACGCGTACTTCACGTCGGCCGCGGTGACCTCCTTGCCGTTGATCGGCGACTTCGGGTCGTTCGTGCCGTACTTGATGCCGGACTTGAGCTTCACCGTCAGCGTCTTGCCGTCGGCCGAGATCTGCGGCGGACCGTCGGCGAGGTCGGGGATGGCCTTCGTCGAGTCGTCCGGCTTGTGGTAGTAGAGCGCGCGGTGGGTCGCGAAGTTGATCGTGAAGTCCAGCTGGAAGTACGACGTGCCCGGGTCGAGGTGCTGGAAGCTCTCGACGCTGAGGACCTTCAGCGTGCCGCCCTTCTTCTGGTCGCTCGCCGGAAGACCCGACGCGTATTTCGTCGAACCTGAGCCTGAGCTCGCGGTCGACGTCCCGCCACTGCTCGTCGACGACGACGCGTTGTTGCTGCCACACGCCCCGATGGCGACGGAGGCCGCCAAGACCGGTACGAGCGTCAGGGCCCGAAGATGCTTCGAACGCATCCCACGTCCTTTCACTTGATGAGTACTGCCGAGTGCACCTGCATGTCGGCGACCGCCTCTCATCGGTCGCCCTTCGGGTCCAGCGCGTCCTGCAACCCGTCACCGATGAGGTTGAAGGCGAGGACGGTGAGGACGAGGGCCACGCCCGGGAAGAGCATGTACCACCAGACCTCGCCGAAGTTGCCGCTGGCGTCGCCGATCATCTGGCCCCAGCTCGACGTCGGGGGCTGGACCCCGACGCCGAGGAAGGACAGCGACGCCTCGAAGAGGATGTTCTGCGGGATGATCAGCGTCGAGTAGACGATGATCGGCGCCACGAGGTTCGGGAGGATCTCCCGGAAGATCGTCCGCAGGTCGGAGGCGCCGAGGGACCGCGAGGCCTCGATGAACTCCTTCTCCCGCAGGGAGAGGACCTGCCCGCGCACGATGCGCGCGATGTACGGGAACGCCGCGAGCGCGATGACGACGATGACGACCGTCAGGCCCGGCTTGATGAGCCCGCCGAGGCAGCCGTTCCCGAAGGAGCAGGCCGACGCGAGGCCGATGCCGAGCAGGAGGCTCGGGAAGCCGAGCATGACGTCGAGCGTGCGGGAGAGCACCGTGTCGATCCACCCGCGGTAGAAGCCCGCCACCATCCCGACGATCGTCCCGAGCGTCACCGCGAAGAACGTGGAGAGGAGCGCCGCCTCGAGGGAGACGCGCGAGCCGTAGATGACACGGCTGAAGACGTCGCGGCCCAGCTGGTCGACGCCCATGAGGTGGACGCTGCTCGGGCCGGTCGGCGTGCCGAAGTCGTCGAGGGCCTGCGCGTTCTGGGTGTTGGGCCCGGGGATCCCGAAGAGCTTCACGAGCAGCGGCGCGAAGATCGCCATGAGGATGAGGAGGACGACGAAGACGAGGCCCGCGAAGGCGACGCGGTCCTGCCGCAGCCGGCGCCAGAAGAGCTCGAGCGGCGTGCGGGCGGCGATCGCGACCGACTCGGACTCGGGGCCCGCGCCGGGGTCGACGGCGATGTCCGTCAGAGGGGTGCTCACGGTCGGGGGGTCCGACCGTCGGAAGGTACGTGGGGAATGGGGCCCATGGGGTGGTGGGGGGCTGCTGGCGCGCAGTCCGTCGCGACTCACCGTCTTGGTGAGGTGAGGCGACCATACCCATCCCGCGGGAGGTCGCGTCACAGGTTTTTCGCCCTGCAACGCAGCTTGTCAGCGTGCGGGCGGCCGAACGTTGGACCATCCGGCAGACCCGGAAACCGGCACGTTGTCCGCGGCGTCGAGAACGGACATCCGATAGGTCGAGAGCCGCCGTTCCCGGCCTCGTCGATACCCCCGCCAGGAGTCGAACCTGGATCCACCGCTTAGGAGGCGGTTGTCTTATCCATTGGACTACGAGGGCGAGCCGCGGACCACGCCGCAGGACGTCAGCAGTGTCGCATCCCGTGCGTCATCTCAGCGGTCGGGGCGGTCCGGGTGCACGTCGTCGATCGTCGTGAGCGCGACGTACGGGATCCCCGGCGCGGCCTCCGCGATGCGCTCTGCCCCTCCGGCGAGCCGGTCGAGGACGCTGACGATCCCGACCATCTCGATGCCCTCGCTGCGGAACGCCTCGATCGCCTGGATCGTCGATCCTCCCGTGGAGACGACGTCCTCGACGACGCAGACCCGGTCCCCGGGCTCGGGCAGCGGGCCCTCGATCCGGCGGGAGAGGCCGTGCTGCTTGACCTCCTTGCGCACGAAGAACGCCTTGCCGTCGAAGCCGGCGGCGAGCGCGGCGCAGGCGACGGGATCCGCGCCCATGGTGAGGCCGCCGACCGCGGTCGCGCCCCACTCCTCCGCGAGGGCCGCGACGAGCTCCCCGAGGGCCGAGAACCCGGCCGGGAGCAGCGTCGCGCGCTTGGCGTCGACGTAGTACTGCGCGACGAGTCCCGAGGTGAGCGTCACCTCACCGAGGACGAGCGCGTGGGTGCGCAGTTCGGCGATGAGCCGCTGCCGGGCCGTGTTGACGTCCATCGGCCTGAACCCTACCCGCGGGTCTCCTCGCCCGGCCGTCGGCCAGCCACGGCTGGACGGACTCAGGATCCGCGCCCGATCTGACGTTAAGGGTCGTGGATGTTCTCCACCCCGCTGCGCTACCTCTCCATCCTCGGCTCGCTCGTCGTGCTCGCGTCCTTCGGCGCCTTCGCGACCGACCAGATCCGCTCGGGCTCCCGGACGAGCACCGCCGGCATCGAGGGCACGCAGGTCGTCACGGTGAACGACCCGGCCGGCTACGCCGACCCGACCCCCGCGCAGGAGCGGCTGCGCGAGCAGCTCCACGGCACCGTCCGGGAGTACATCGACGACGCGGACGACGTCGTGATCGCGCCGTTCGCCGGCATCAGCTCCTCGAGCTCGAGCGCCTGGGTGCGCCGCGGCGTCCCCGCCCTCGCCGGCCTGCTCGTGTACGGCTTCGGGCTCGCGTTCCTCGCGCGCTATGCGGCCGCGCGCGCCTGAGCGCCCGGCGACGTCACCCGCGGTGCGCGGCGGCGGCCTTCGGCGCACGGCCGCCCGGCCCGAGCTCGGCGCGCTGCGCGCCGACCCAGTCGTCGAGCGTCTGCCAGTGCTCGTAGAGCCAGCGGGTGCGCCCGTCCTCGTCGGCGGGGACGCTCGACCCCGGGTGGCGCCAGAGCTTCACCCGGACCGTCGTCCCGACCAGGCCGCCCGCCCAGATGTCGCTGATGTACTCGAACCCGTCGAGCCCGACGTGCCCGCAGAAGACGACGTCCGCGGCCCCCGCGGCCTCGTCGAGGAGGACGAGCGGCCCCCCGAGGCGCGGCGGCAGGACGTGCCGCAGGCGAGCGGCGAGCGGCGCGATGTGCGGCTGGCGCTCCGCGATCGTCGCCTGGGCCTTCGCGAGCTTCGCGTCGGTGTGGCGCGTCCCCTCCGGGTAGATGAGGATGCCCTCGGTCGGCTCCATGTCGATCGCGAGCCGGCGCACCTGGGCGAGCTCGGCCTCCGGGGCCTTCGACGCACGCCGCACGAACGTCGTCGGGACCATGCGCCCGCCGATGTCGATCGTCGGGATCAGCTCGAGCTCGCGCTTGAGGACGAAGTTCAGGCCGATGCCGTGCGCCTTGCCGATGAGGGCGTCGGGCATCGTGTTGTCGATGATCGACGCGTGCCGGATGAAGATGATCACCGGCCCCGGCCCGCCGAGCTCGAGGCCGTCGACCTCGAGCTTCAGGCCGAAGATCCGGCGCACCCCGCCGAAGTGGCCGCCGGCCCAGCGGATGCGCGTGCGGTAGACCCAGCGGCGACGGCGCGGATGGTCGGCGACGAACGGGCCGCCGGTGGTGAGCCACGTGACGAGCAGCGAGGTCATCCCTAGCATCTCGCCGGCGAGGAACCACCAGGCGAACGCGAGCAGCCGGACGGCCATCCACGGCTTGCGGCGCCGCAGCCAGAGGGCGAGATCGACGACCACCGCGGCGACGAGGAGCAGGGGGAACAGCAGCGTGACGAGGACGAACGCGAGCGTCTCGACCGCGATCCCGCGCGCGCGGCGGACGTAGCGGCGGGTGGCGGGACCGTCGTCGGGCTGGAGCGGTCCCACGACGGCGAGCCTACCGGCCCGCCGCGCGTGCCGCCCCGTCCGCGCGGCTACCGGTAGTACACGTCGACGATCGTGCCGAGGCGGAGCCAGTCGTGGATCGACCGCGCGTCCGGCACCGGCGTGCGCAGGCAGCCGTGGCTCGCCGCGTAGACCGGCACGTCGGCGTACCCGTGGATCGCGTAGCCGTTGTGGAAGTAGCTCGCGTCGACCATGCCCTTGGCGTTGATCCCGAGGTCGCGGCGGTAGACGGCGAAGGTCCCGAGGACCGTCGGCGTCGACGGCTTGCCCGAGGAGATGGGGTAGATGCGCTCGACGTGGCCGCCCGTCCCGACGAGCGCCAGCACCTGGTGGGTCAGGTCACCCTCGACGTGGCGGCCGTGCTGCGGGAAGCGGACCTTGAAGGCGCCGCCGCCCGCCGCGAGCCGGCGGAGGAACGGCGTGTCGGCGCTCGCGACCCGGGTCATCCCGGTGAGCTTGCGGAAGGCGAGGACCGCCCGGGCGGTGTGCGCGTCGTAGCTGCCGTTCGCCTCCAGGACGTAGCCGAGCGCCTTCAGGCGGCGCTGCATGAGGCGGACGGAGAGCCCGTGGGCCGACGCGGGGACCGCCCGCGGCAGGACGCTGACGGCCCGAGAGTGCGCGGTCGCGCCGCGCAGCTCGGGGGTCGCCCGGTGCGAGGCGGTCACGACGAGCGAGCCCGGTGCCTTCGGGGTGTACGCGAGGAGGAAGGTGCCGGACGTCCCGCCGGTCCGGACGATCTGCCGCTGCTTGACGAAGACCTTGCGACCCCCCTGCACGACGCGGACGACGACGCGCTGCCCGGGGACGTAGGGCGAGACGAGGCCGCGGATGCGGATGCGGTCGCCGACGAGGACCGTCCGCCTCGCGCCGACCCGCTGCGTGACGACGACGAGCTTCGTCCGCGCGGGGGCGGCGGTGGGGGCGGGGGCCGCGGGCGCCGGGGCCGCCACCGGGGTGGTCGCCGGCGGTGCCGGGGTCTGCGCGCCGGCGACCGCGGGGAGGGTGACGGCGAGGGCGGCGGCGAGCGGGAGCGCGGACGCGAGGGAGCGGGGGCGGAGGTTCATGGGCGCGCGGATCCTAGCGACGGACCCCGGGGAAGCACGACAGGTTGGTGCGGTCCTGCACAGCGCCGGGCGCCGCCGCCGCGCGTCAGACGGGTGAGAGGCCGGCCGGCGGCGCCCCGAAGCGGCGCCGGACGGCGAGCGCCACGAGCGTGATCGTCGTGAGGGCGCCGGCCGCGAGGAGCGGGATCTGCCACGACCAGCCGACCTCCGGGGCGCCGCCGAACGCGATCGCGTTGTTGATCGAGTGCAGCGCGATGCACGGGTAGATCGACTTCGTCCGCAGGTACAGGAGGCAGAGCAGACCGCCGAAGAGGGCGAGCGGCGCGATCGCGTAGGCGGGCGCCGAGAGCACGTGGAGCCCGCCGAAGAGCAGGCCCGTGATGACGACCGCGGGCCAGGTGCCCTTCCAGTTCCGCAGCGCCGGGAAGATGTAGGCGCGGAACATGAGCTCCTCGGCGATCGGCGCGAAGACCGTGACGAGGACCGCCGAGAAGGCGAGCGCGACGTGGCTCCGGTCGACGCCGAGCTCCTTCGGGAGCTTCTCGTTGTCGTTGATCCCGAGCAGCGCGCCCCACGCGTAGCTGAAGATCACGAGCGCGAGGAAGGCGAGCACCATCCAGCCGACGGCGGGCCAGACGCGCGTCCCCCGCAGGCCGAGCTGCCACGGCCCGACCCGGCCGTGGCGGCTCGCGAAGATGACGACGGCGCCGATGAAGCACAGGTCCTGCACGACGGTCGAGCTGATCGCGATCGACGGCGGGGGGTCCGAGAGGTTCGCGCCCGCGATGATGCCGATGATCCCGATGACGAGGCTCGCGCCGATCGCGCCACCGAGGCCGGCGAGGATGACGAGCACGGCGGAGACCGGGGCCCACGACGGGCGGCCGCTGGTGGGCACGACGCCCTCCGGGAGCTCCGGCGGGTCCGGCGGCGCCGGCCACGCGGTCGGCGGCGGCGTCGACGGCACGGACGTGGGCGGCGGCGTGCTCATCGGCCCCCCGAGACTAGAGGACGTGCGCTCACGCGAGCCCCGGCAGCGCGCCCAGGTCGGTGAGGACGGGCACGCCCGCAGGCGCCGGGCCGCCGCCGTCGAGCGAGCGCACCTCGTCGCCGTCGCGGGCGACGAGGACCGGCCGCAGCCCGGCCGCGAGGGCGCCCGCCACGTCGTGCGCGACGCTGTCCCCGACGTGCAGGGCGGCCTCCGGCGCCACGCCGCCGGCGACCGCGAGCGCCCGCGTGAAGAGGCGGGCGTCCGGCTTCGCCGCCCCCTCGACCGCCGAGACGACGGCGCCGTCGAGGAGCGGGGCGAGGCCCGTCCGGTCGAGGACCTCGAGGAGCGAGAGGTCCCAGTTGCTGCAGACGACGAGGCGCAGCCCGCGGGCCCGCAGCTCGCGCAGGACGTCCGGCACCTCGGGATAGGCGAAGAACCGGAAGGACTCGAGCAGCACCGCGGCCATCGCCCCCTCGTCGAGGGCGGCGGCCGGGGCGCCGAGCGCGTCCCGCATCGCCGCCGCGCACTCCGCGCGCACCGCGGCGAGCCCGTCCGGGGTGCCCCCGCGGTGGTGCTCGGCGCGGTAGAGCGCCATCTCGGCCTTCACCGCCCTGCCGGCCACGGCGGGCGCCACCTGCACCCCCCGCGCGGCGAGGGCCCGCAGCAGGTGCCCGACCGGGGGCTCGAGCCCGACGAGCGTGCCGAGCGCATCGAGCAGCACCGCCTCCACCGGGGCCTCGCGTGTCGCCGGGGCTCGGGTACCGTCCGCGTCCATGGCGCTCATCCTCGCGCAGTCGTTCTGGGATCACTACGGCGCCTCCATCGCGAAGGCGGCCGGGACGATCGTGATCGCCCTGCTCGCCGTCACCCTCGCCAACCGCTGGCTCGACCGGCGCGGCATGCAGATCGTCGCGGCGGTCTCCGGCGGGCACCTGAGCCAGGCGAACGACACGCGCCTGCGTTTCACGCGGCGGGCCGTCGACGCCACGATCATCACGATCGCGATCGCCGCCGCGCTCTCGCAGTTCACCGCGCTCGACAAGATCGGCCAGGCGGTCCTCGCCTCGGGCGCGATCGCCGCCGCCGTCGTCGGCTTCGCCGCCCGGCAGACGCTCGCGAACGCGATCGCCGGCCTCTTCCTCGCCGTCACGCAGCCCCTGCGCATCGGGGACGTCGTGACCTTCGAGGGCGAGAGCGGCGTCGTCGAGGACATCCGCCTGACGTCGACCTGGCTGCGGACCCCGAACCAGGCGCGGGTCATCGTCCCGAACGAGCGGCTGGCCGGCGGCGTGCTGCGCAACGACTCGATCGTCGACGCCGTCGTCGCGGTCGAGGCGTCCCTCTGGCTCCCCGCCGACCGCGACGCGATCGTCGCGCTGGACCGCATCCGCACCGCGCTCCCGGAGCTCACGGTCCGCCTCGCCGAGACGACCGCCGACGGGGCCCGCCTGCTGCTCGTCGACCGCCCGGCCGCCCCCGGCGATCGCGCCGTGCGCGAGGCCGAACTGCGCGAGGGCGCCCTGCGCGCCCTCGGTGAATGATTCCGGCCGCGCACGGCGAAACGGCTCCTGTAGGCCCTCTCCGGGCTACCCTCTGAGCCGATGGCCTCCCGCCGTGAACGACAACGCCGCCGCCGCCGCAGCAAGAACGGGGCGGGTCTCTTCATCCTCCTCGGCTTCGGGGTGACCTCGGCGATCCTCGCGATCGTCGCCCTCTCGCTCGTCGGCTACGTCGTCTCGATCGCGAACTCCGCGCCGGACATCACCGAGCTCAAGCCGCTCGACCAGGGCCAGAACTCGGTCGTCTACGCCGCCGACGGCACGCCCCTCGGCGTCATCCAGTCCGACGTCCTGCGCACGGAGATCCCGTCGACCTCGATCCCGCAGGTCATGAAGGACGCGACGGTCGCGATCGAGGACCAGCGCTTCTACCAGCACAAGGGCGTCGACTTCGAGGGCGTCATCCGCGCCGGCATCAAGAACCTCGAGTCCCACGGCTCGAAGGTCCAGGGCGGCTCGACGCTGACGATGCAGCTCATCAAGAACCTCTACTCGCAGGACCGCAAGCGGGACTACAAGCGGAAGATCCGCGAGGCGAAGCTCGCCGAGGAGCTCGAGAACATCCACCCCGGCCGGGCCGGCAAGACGTGGATCCTCACGAAGTACCTCAACAGCGTCCCCTACGGCACCGTCGGCGGGCAGAACGTGTACGGCGTGCAGGCCGCGGCGCGCGTCTACTTCAACAAGCGGGCGAGCCAGCTGACGCTGCCGGAGGCCGCCACGCTCGCCGGCCTGCCGCAGGCCCCGTCGCAGTACAACCCCTACTTCAACAGGGCGGCCGCCCTCAAGCGCCGCGACGAGGTCCTGAAGAAGATGCTCGACCTCGGGTACATCGACGCGACGCAGTACTCGGACGCGTACGACACGCCCATCCAGCTGCACAAGTCGAAGTACTACCAGTCGCGCCGCGAGCAGTACTTCTTCGACTACGTCAAGGACCAGCTCATCAAGAAGTACGGCAAGAAGACCGTCCGCCAGGGCGGCCTGAAGGTCTACACGACGCTCGACTTCCACATGCAGCAGCTCGCCCGGGCGGCGATCAAGAAGAACCTCGGCCAGCCCGGAGACCCGTCGGCGGCGCTCGTGTCGATCGACCCGAAGAACGGCCACATCCGCGCCATGGCGTCCTCGAGCGCGTACGGCACCTCGAAGTACAACCTCGCGACCCAGGCCGAGCGGCAGCCCGGATCGACGTTCAAGATGATCGTGCTGATGACGGCCCTCGAGCGCGGCGTCGACATCAACCGCACCTCGTACGTCTCCAAGCGCCTGCAGTTCACCGATCCGAAGTACGGCAAGATCGACGTGAACACGGACGACGGGCGCCCGTCGAACGCGCCCAAGAGCCTCTTCAACGCCGTCGTCACCTCGGACAACACGGTCTTCCAGCAGCTCGACCTCGACCTCGGGCCGCCCGAGGTGACGAAGACCGCCCGCGCGATGGGCATCACGAGCCGGATGGACTCCTACCCCGCGGAGGCGCTCGGCGGCCTGACGCGCTGCTGCACCCCGCTCGAGATGACGCGCGCCTACGTGACGATCAACAGCGGCGGCTACCGGACGCGCGCCGTCTCGATCACGGGCGTCCGCTTCCCCGACGGGCACGTCGACACGTCGCTCGGCCGGCCCGGCCGCGTGAAGGTCTTCACCGACGGCATGACGAGCGAGGCGATCAAGGCGATGGAGGCGAACGTCCAGCGCGGCACCGGCACGCGCGCCGCCCTGGGCTTCTGCACCGCCGCAGGCAAGACCGGCACGACGTCCGGCTTCAAGGACGCCTGGTTCAACGGCATGACGCCGAACCTCAACACCGCCGTGTGGGTCGGCTTCCCGAAGACGAACGTCCCGATGCTCAACGTCCCGGGGTGGCCCGGCGAGATGTTCGGCGGCAACGCGCCCGCGGCGATCTGGCACGACTTCATGACGAGCGCCGTCGACCGGAAGAACTGCGGCTCGTTCCCGAAGCCGACCGAGCCGTTCGTCGCCAAACCGTTCAGCGGCAGGTACGTGAGCGGGTCCGGCGGCGGCTCCGGCTCGGGCAGCTACGACAACACGTACACCGACCCGAACGCGGCGCCCCCCGCCCCGGGCACGGGCGTCGGGACCGGCGGCGGCGGCACGACGTACGACCCGAACGCGTACGCGAGCCCGCCGGCCGCGACGCCGGCGCCCACCCCGGCGCCGCCGACGCCGACGCAGCCGACGCCCGATCCGGGCACCGGGACGGGCACCGGCGGCGGCGGCGCGTCGCCCACCGGCTGACCCCGGGACCGCCCGCGGGACGGCGGCGGCGTGCGGCACCGCACCGCCGGAGCGCCGTTCACGCGCTACCCTGGATCCAATGGCCAAGGAAGACAAGGTCGAGTTCGAAGGCGAAGTCGTCGAGGCACTGCCCAACGCGATGTTCAAGGTCAAGCTCGACAACGACCACGAGGTGCTCGGGCACGTCGCGGGCAAGATGCGCCGGTTCCGTATCCGCATCCTGCCGGGCGACCGCGTGCGCGTCGAGGTCTCGCCCTACGATCTGAGCCGCGCTCGGATCGTCTACCGCCACCGCTGAGCGCAGGCCGCCCGGGTCCCGCGGTCGTGGGCGAACGCTCGCTGATCGCGGCGATCGAGGCACTCCTCGGCGCCGGCGGCGCCCCGCAGGTCCGCAACCCGCGCCTCGTGCGCTGGGTGGGTGACGACGCCGCCGTCGTGCGCGCCCGCCCGTTCGCGGTCACGTCCGTCGACGCGATGGTCGACGGCGTCCACTTCCGCTCGGGCCGGCCGGGGACCTCGCTCGCCGACATCGGCCACCGCGCCGTCGCGGGAGCGCTGAGCGACCTCGCGGCGATGGGCGCCGAGGCCGGCGAGGTCTACGTCGCGCTCGGGGCCCCCGAGGGGTTCACCGCCGAGGACGGCCTCGCGCTCGTCGGCGGGATGGAGGCGCTGTGCGCGCGCACGGGCGCCGTCATCGCCGGCGGCGACGTGACGCGGGCCCCCGCGCTCTTCCTCAGCGTCACCGTCGTCGGCTGGGCGGAGGACGCGGCGGTGCTGCTCACCCGGGACGGCGCCCGGCCCGGCGACCTCGTCGGCCTCACCGGCCCGCTCGGCGCGAGCGCGGCGGGCCTCGCGCTCCTCGACGGCCGCGTCGACGCGGCGTCCGCCGGGATCGCGCCGGACGTCGCGGCCGCGCTCGTGGCGGCGCACCTGCGTCCCGAGCCGCGGCTGCGCGAGGGCGTGGCGCTGGCCCGGCTCGGCCTCCGTGCGGGCATCGACGTCTCGGACGGGCTCGCCACCGACGCCGGGCACCTCGCGGCGCGCAGCGGCATGGCGCTGGCGCTCGACCTGCAGGCGGTGCCGCTCGCGCCGGGTGTCGGGGACGTCGCCCGCGCGCTCGGGGAGGACCCGCGCGAGTTCGCCGTCACCGGCGGCGAGGACTACGAGCTCTGCGTCTGCGCGGCCCCCGCGCTGACGTCGGCGGCGCGTGACGCGGGCGTGACGACGTGGATCGGCGGCGTCGACGCGGCCGGGCCCGACGGGCCCGGCGTGCACTTCAGTGGTCGCCCCGCAGGCGCACCGCCGTTGTCGGGGTTCGAGCACCCCGTTCGCTGACGGCGACGGTGGGCAGCCGCCGCAGGACGGCCTCGGCGACGCGGTGGGGATCGACGCGGTACTCGTCGGCCGTGACGAGGGCGCGCAGTTCGCGCAGGCGGTCGTTCCGGCCGCGGACGGTCGTGGAGGTGATGGGAGTCATGGGTGGTGTGGGGTGGGACGGCGTCCGGGCCGGCCGGCTCGGCGCGGTACGGCGGGGTGGGTGTGTCCCTTCCCGGCGAATATCGGGCTCGCCTGGGAAACACCTGAGCGGAAGTGTGCGCAGGTGGACGATGGCTGGCCGCGATCGTCCCCAGAAACGGGCGTTCAGCCGTAGCGGCCGAGGATGCCCTCGGGCCGCACGCGGATGAGGCGCGCGGAGATGACGATCCGCTTCGCGGCGCTGAACAGCGGCTCGCAGGCGGTGAGCACGAGCTGGTCGTACCGGACCCGGCGGATGACCGAGACCTCGTCCGGGGTCACGATCCGCGTGCGGTCGACCCGGTAGGTGAACCGTGCGTACGGCATGTCGATGATGACCCGGTCCCCGGGGTGGACGTCGTCGACGTGGCGGAAGGGGGCGAGGTACGTCGTCCGGTGTCCGGCGATCGCCACCGTCCCGTGGGAGCCGGGGAACGGGCTGCCGTCGTAGAGCCCCGGCCCGCGGCGCAGGTCGGGCGGGTCCGAGCCCTTGACGACGACGAAGTCGGCGCCCGCCCGCGGGATCTGGATGCGGCCGATGGCCTGGCCGTGGTCGGTGTGGCGGCGGAGCTTCTCGGCGAGGTAGGCGATGCGGGCGGTGTTCGTGCTCAGGCGGTTCAGCGCCCGCTGCTCATCGAGGGTCGGCCCGGCCTCGCGGATGTGCCGCAGCTGCCCACGGAGGACGTGCTGCTTGTGGGCGGTCCACAGCGAGCTGAGCGGCTCCTCCCACACGAGCGTCAGCCCCGCGTCCGCGAGGACGAGCGTCCCGGCGACGATGAGGACGGTCGAGAGGGCGCGCAGCGCGCGGCGGGCGGGGCGGTCGTCCGGGTGGACGGGACGCGGGGCCCGCGTGCGGTCGGCGCGGGCCGTGCTCACCGGCGCCGGGCGCCGCTGCCCGAGGTCACGGCACCGAGCGCCCCCGGCCCGACGTAGCCGCCCGGGCCGCGCACGCTGCCGGTCGGCAGGCCGGGCGGCGGCCGGTCGACGGGCCCCTCGGACGGGTGCAGGGCGACGATGCCGGCGCAGACCGCGCAGCCGCCGACGAGGCACCACAGCAGCCACGTCGCCGGCCCGATGGCCCCGCCGGCGACGAGCAGGACCGCCTGCCACGCCGCGTCGGTGAGGGAGTAGCCGAGCGCTCCGGCGTCGACGACGGCCACCGCGGCGAACGGGACGAGCGCGACGAGGACGGTGAGCAGCCGGACGACCCGCGGCCAGCGCCAGTCCGGCGTCAGCGCGAAGAGCCACAGGTGCAGCGCCGGCGCGAGGAGGACGGAGGCGAACGGGTTGACGACCCAGATGGCCAGGGCGACGAGGCAGAGGACGAGGAGCGTCGCGATCGCCGGGGCGGCGGCGCCGCCGGTCCCCGTCTGCGGCGGGCGGTCCTCGACCTGGGCCAGCCGCAGCGCGAGCGGCCGCACGAGCAGCCAGCCGAGGAGGAAGACGAGCAGCAGCGCGATCGCCGCGGCGAGGCCGGCGCTGCCCGGCGGGAGCGTGCCCGCGGGCGCGGCCTGGTGGGGCGCGGGGTCGATGAGGCCGACGAACGCGAGGACGACCGCGGCGACGGCGACGAGGAGGAAGGGCAGCACCGTCGCGAGCACCCAGGCGAGGCGGCGGCCGACCGGCTCCCGGCGGCGGCGCGCGCGGGCGAAGCCGTCGATCGTCACGAGCAGGACGGGCAGCAGGAGCGCCCCGCCGAGCAGGCGGATCGCGCCCGACGAGAGCGCCTTGCGCGCGATCTGGAGCGCCGGCCGCGGACCGCCGCCGATCGTCGGGCCGTTGTCGAGCGCGAAGATCGAGCGGAGGATCGCGCGGCCGAAGCTCTGCAGACGGCCCTCGGAGACCGCGGCATCCGCGCGCGGGCCGCGCTCGCCCGTCGCCGACACGAGGACGGCGGGGAGGCCGGCCTCGAGGAACGCGCCCTGCTCGCCGACCGTGAGCGGGAAGGCCTGCCGCGCCCACTGGACGGCGGCGCGCGGACCGCCCGGGTCGACGCCGCCCTCGGTGCGGACGGCCGACTCGAGCGTCCGCCGCAGCTGCATCGGCGCGACGCCGCGGCCCGCGGAGTACGCGACGACCATCGGGCGCATCGTGTCGACCGAGGCCATGTCACCGAGGACGATGACGGCGTCCGGGCGCTCCGGGAGGCGGGCGACGACCGCGCGCGCCCCGGCCGCGCCGCCGCTGCCGCCGGTGGTCGAGACGAACGTGATCGTGCGGCGCAGCCGGCCGGTGCCGGCGATCTGCGCGAGCTGGAGGAGGACCGCGGTGCCCGAGAGCTCGGCCTTCGCGCCGTGCCCGGCCGCGTCGCGGTGGGCGACGATGACGATGCCGGGGCCGGGGCGGCCCGGCCGCGTCGCGATGACGTTCACGAGGTCGCGCGTGCCGTCGATCGTCCGGCCGCGGAAGCGCTGGAGCTGGACGACGGAGGCGCCCCGCCGGTCGTCGGGCTGCAGCGCGACCCGCAGGGAGTCCGCCACCCGCCGGGCGAGCGCCTCGTCCCCGATCGACCCGGGCCGCCGGTCGGGGTACTTCTGGGCGAGGTCGTCGAGCGTCGCGCCCGCGATGCTGCCGACGAACGCGTCCGGGGCGGACGTCGTGCCGATGGGCCGGGGCCGGTCCTGGAGGGCGAACGCCACCACGAGGAGCGCGAGCAGGACGGGGAGGAGCGACGCCCGGTAGATGCGCGGGTCGAGCATGGGACCCGTCGAGGGTAGTTCGTGGAGGTGTCACCATGTCGATCCACCCCGCCCCATGACCGACCACATCCCGCGCATCCTCCTGGCCGACGACGAGCAGTCGATCCAGACGCTGCTCAGTTACCCGCTGCAGAAGGACGGCTACGAGGTCGTGCAGGCGTCCGACGGGAGCGAGGCGCTGGCCCGGTTCGAGGAGCAGCCGTTCGACCTCGTCGTGCTCGACGTGATGATGCCGCGCATCGACGGGCTCGAGGTCTGCCGGCGCCTGCGGGCCAAGAGCCAGGTCCCGATCATCATGCTCACGGCCAAGGCCGAGGAGATCGACAAGGTCCTCGGCCTCGAGCTCGGCGCTGACGACTACATCACCAAGCCGTTCTCGATGCGGGAGTTCCGCTCGCGGGTGAAGGCGACGCTGCGGCGGTCCGCGATGACGCGCGACGGCGGGCCCGCGGAGGAGGAGCGGGGGGCGCTCGAGGTCCACGAGCTGCGGATCGACCTCGACAAGCGCAGCGTGCGGGTGCGCGGCGACGAGGTCCGCACGACGTTCGTGGAGTTCGAGATCCTCACGACGCTCGCCCAGTCACCGGGCCGCGTCTTCTCCCGCGACATGCTGCTCACGCGGATCTGGGGGGACAGCGCCTACCGCGACCCGCGCACGATCGACGTCCACATCCGGCACCTGCGCGAGAAGCTCGAGCGCGACCCGAAGGACCCCGAGTACCTCTTCACCGTGCGCGGGGTCGGCTACCACTTCCGCGACCGCGCCCCGCGCTGAGGCGCGGCGGGGGCGACGGACGTGGCCGGGGCCGTGCAGTGGGAGTCGCTGCGGCTGCGGTTGTCCCTGCTCTTCGCGGGGATCGCCGTCGCGGGGCTCGGCATCGTCTACGTCGCGGTCGTCCCGGGCCTGCGCGCGAGCCTCGTCGACGACAAGCTCCGCGACCTGCGGGCGGTCGCCGCGCGGTACGCCCCCGAGCTGCAGCAGTCGGTCGGCAGCAGCGTCCCCGCCCCTCGCATCAACCGGCTCGTCTCGCAGATCGCCGACGAGGCCTCCGCGCGGGTGACCGTCCTGCTCGTCGTCTCCGGCACCCAGCTGCAGCTCACCCCGCTGTACGACTCCTTCAGCGATCGCGACCTCTCGGGCCTCGACTTTCCGGCCGCGACGCTCGCGGTCCGCACCCGCCGCGTCCGGACGGGGACCGAGGCGAGCGACACGGGGCGGGTCGGCGAGGTCGCGATCCCGCTCATCTCCGCCCGCGACGACGGGTCGCCGACGGTCGGCAACGTCGTCGTGTTCTCCGCCCCGGTGCGCGACGCGGAGCGTGCGGTGAGCGTCGTGGCCGGGCGGGTGCTCGCCGCGGCGGGCGTCGCGCTCGCCCTCGCGCTGCTCGCGGGCAGCCTCGTCGCCCGGGCCCTGACCCGGCGCGTCGCGCGGCTCGAGCGCGTCGCGGAGTCCGTCGCGTCCGGGGACTTCACGACCGCGTTCCCCGTCGACCGCGACGACGAGCTCGGCCGCCTCGCGGCGACGCTCGAGGACATGCGGGGGCAGCTTGCCGAGCTCGACAACGCGCGCAAGCGGTTCATCGCGACCGCCTCGCACGAGCTGCGCACGCCGATCTTCTCGCTCGGCGGCTTCCTCGAGCTCATCCAGGACGAGGACCTCGACCCCGAGACGCGCGAGCGCTTCCTCACCCAGGTCCGCCTCCAGGTCGACCGGCTCGGCAAGCTCGCCACCGACCTGCTCGACCTCTCCAAGCTCGAGGCCGGTTCGCTCGAGCTGCGCCCCGAGCTGAGCGACATCGGGCTCGTCGCGCAGGCGGTCGCGAGCGAGTTCGAGCCACGCCTCGCCGCGCACGACTCGCACCTCGAGCTGCGCCTACCGGGGGGCCGTCTGCGGACGGTGTGCGACCCTGAACGCGTGGGACAGGTGCTGCGTATCCTCATCGACAACGCGCTGACCCACACCCCGCACGGCACCGACATGGTCGTCAGCGCCTCTCGCCGGGACGGCACGATCCACCTCGGTGTCGCCGATTTCGGGCCGGGGATCCCCCGCACGATGCTGCCCAACATCTTCGAGCCGTTCTTCACCACCGACGACGCCCAGGGCTCCGGCCTCGGGCTCGCGATCGCGCACGAGCTGGCCGAGCGCATGGACGGCGACCTCGTCGCCGAGAGCCGCCCCGGCCGCACGACCTTCACCCTCGAGCTGCCGGCGTGACCGCCGGTCCCGCCGCACGCCCCCTGTCCCTGGAGCCTCCTGCATGACCACCCCCCTGTCCCGTCCGGCGGCCGCCGCCGCCGCGATCGCCGCGTCCGCCGCCCTCCTCGCCGCCGGCTGCGGCGGGTCGAAGACGACGACCGTCACGGCGCCCGCCGCCGCGGCACCCGCCGCCGACGCCCCGACCACCAAGGCCGAGGCCATCACCGGCAGCGCGTCGTTCTCCCCCGAGGCGATCTACAAGCGCGAGTCGCCCGGCGTCGTGACGATCATCAGCGCCGGGCTGAAGGGCACCACCGCCGGCAAGAACTCGGGCGGCCTGGGGTCCGGCTTCGTCATCTCCTCCAGCGGCGAGGTCGCGACGAACGCGCACGTCGTCACCACCGGCGAGGGCGGCGCGATCCGCGAGGCCGCCCGCGTCTACGTGAAGTTCGACGACGGCAACGAGGTGAGCGCGAAGGTCGTCGGCTTCGACCCGTTCGCCGATGTCGCGCTCCTGAAGATCGATCCGTCCGGCCTGGACCTCAAGCCGCTGCCGCTCGGGTCCACGAAGGGCGTGAAGGTCGGCGCGCCGGTCGCCGCGATCGGCTCCCCCTTCGGCGAGGAGCAGTCGCTGTCGATCGGGGTGATCTCCGCGACGGGCCGCTCGATCGACTCGCTCACCGGCTTCTCGACGTCCGGCGCGATCCAGACCGACGCCGCGATCAACCACGGCAACTCGGGCGGCCCGCTGCTCGACGCGCACGGCGCCGTGCTCGGCATCAACTCGCAGATCCAGACCGAGAGCGGCGACGGGACCGGCGTCGGCTTCGCGGTGCCCGTCGACGCGGTGAAGCACTCGCTCGACCAGCTGCGCAGGACCGGCAAGGTGAGCTACGCCTACCTCGGCGTGTCGAGCCGCGCGCTCTACCCGCAGGTCGCCGAGCACTTCAAGCTGCCGGTGAGCAGCGGCGTGTGGGTGCAGACGGTCCCGAAGAACGGGCCGGCCGCCGCCGCGGGCATCCGGGCGGGCACGAAGGAGGAGAAGTTCCAGGAGCTGCCGTGGATCCCCGGCGGCGACATCATCGTCGGCGTCGACGGCACGCCCGTGAAGAAGGACGACGACCTCGCCGCGGCGCTCGTCCCCTACAAGGCGGGCGACACGATCACGCTGAAGATCTACCGCGACGGCAAGCCGATGGACGTCAAGGTGAAGCTCGGCGAGCGCCCGCTCACGACCCCGCCCAGCGGCTGATGTGACGGTCTTGACACCGCGCGGCACCGCGCGGTGTCGCCCGCAGAACGCCGGGTACTCTTGGGGCCTATGACCGACCCTGGCGAACGGAAGCCGCTCGTCCTCGTCTCCAACCGCGGCCCCGTGACCTTCCAGGACGACGGGTCGGTCGTCCGCGGCACCGGCGGTCTCGTCACCGCGCTCACCGGCCTGGCCTCGCACCGGCCGGTGACCTGGATCGCCTCCGCGATGACGCCGATGGACGCGATCCGCGCCCGCGAGGCGAACGGCCCCATCACCGTCCGCTCCCCCGTCGGCGGCGAGTACCAGGTGCGCTACGTCGCGTCCGACCCGGACGCCTACGAGCGCTTCTACAGCGTCTTCGCCAATCCGATGCTGTGGTTCATCCAGCACTACCTGTGGGACCTGTCGAACGCGCCGGACGTCCGCTCGAACGAGATCGCCGCCTTCGAGTACGGCTACCAGGTCGTCAACGAGGACCTCGCGCGCGCCGTCGTCGAGGAGATCGAGGGCGTCGAGGACCCCGTCGTGATGGTCCACGACTACCACCTCTACACGCTTCCGGCGATGGTCCGCGCGGCGCGGCCGGACGTCTTCCTCAGCCACTTCGTGCACATCCCGTGGACCCAGTCGGACGCCTGGCGCGTCCTGCCGCAGCGCACGCGCGACACGCTCTACGAGGGCCTGCTCGCGAACGACATCATCGGCTTCCACACGACGTCCTACCGCAACAACTTCCTCCAGTGCTGCCGCGACCTCATGCACCTGGAGGTCGACTTCGACGACGGGCTCGTCCACTTCCAGGGGCGGGACGTGTGGGTCCGCGTCTACCCGCTGCCGATCGACGCCGGCGCCACCCGGCAGATCTCCCGCACCGCGCGCGTGAAGGAGTTCGAGACCGAACTGCTGCGCCGCCGCCGTGACCACCTCATCCTTCGCGTCGACCGCGCCGACCTGTCGAAGAACGTGCTGCGTGGCTTCAGCGCCTTCGACCTCTTCCTCGACCAGCACCCGGAGTTCCGCGAGCGGGTGACGTTCATCGCCCAGCTCATGCCGTCCCGGACCGACGTGCCCGAGTACGCGGAGTACCTCGAGAAGATCGAGGCGCTCGTCGCCGTCGTGAACCACCGCCACGGGACGCCCGACTGGATGCCGATCCAGCTGAAGCTCCGCGACGACCTCGACGAGGCGATGGCGGCCTACAAGAACTACGACGTCCTCCTCGTCAACGCGATGTTCGACGGCATGAACCTCGTCGCGAAGGAGGGGCCGCTCGTCAACGAGCACGGCGGGGTCTCGATCCTCTCGGAGAACACGGGCGCGCACGAGGAGCTCGGCGAGTACGCGATCAGCGTCAACCCGTTCGACATCCAGGAGCTCGCCACGTCGATCCACCAGGCGCTGACGATGGGCGTGGACGAGCGCGAGCGGCGCCTCGCGGGCCTGAAGCGGATCGTCACCGCGCGCAACCCGGGCGACTGGATCGACGACCAGCTGGAGGACATCCGGGCGAAGGGCGCGGGGGGATAGCACCGGTGGCCTAGCGTCCGAAGTCGCCGCCGGGGGGGCCGAACTCGCGGGCGGGGTGGCGGGACGGCACGGGCGCGGCGGCCGGGGGCGGCGGGGTGGTCGCGGGCGGCGGCACAGCCACGCCCACGCGGGAGGCCGTCCATTTCCCCCGATCAGGGTCGGGGGAAATGGACGGCGTTCCCGGTGCTGACGGCCGCTTCGCGGGCCGGCGCTCCGGACGCGGGCGGCGGCGGGCCGGACGCGGGCGGCGGCGGGCCGGACGGCGCTCCGCCCGCACCGCCGCCGAGCGAGCGGGAGGCCGCGCCGCCGTACCGGCCGGCGCCGCCGCGTCCCCCCCGGGGCCGGGCGCGAGCACGACCCGGCCCACCGGGCCGCGGACGACGGGGACCGCGCCCGCGGCGGGCACGGCGACCGGAGGAGAGGAGAGACGCGGCCACGCGAGCACGAGAAGGCCGAGCGCCGCGACCGCGCCCACGCGCGCGACGTTGCGCCAGCGGATGCGGCGGGTGAGGACGAGCAGGGCGGAGGGGTCCATCTCCCCTACTAGGGCCGGGACGCGGAACCTCGCCCCCCCTTGCTACCGTTGCTGGCCGCTATGGCCAAGAACTCCCCGACCTACGACCTGATGCTGCTCCTCGACACGGCGATCGACGCCGAGGCTCGCACCAAGATCCTCGCCGACGCCTCCGAGCACATCAAGAAGCACGGCGAGATCGTGAGCGAGCACGACTGGGGCACGCGCCAGACGACCTACGAGGTCGGCAAGAACAAGACGGACGCCGAGTACCACCTCATCCAGTTCCACGGCACGCCGGAGCTCCTCGCGACGCTCCAGCGCACGCTGCGGATCACCGATGGCGTGAACCGCTTCCGCATCATCAAGCTCGCCAACGGCGTCGGCGCCCCGCCCGACCTGAAGGCCACGCCCGTCGCCGTCTCGGCCCCCGCCGAGGAGCAGCGCGAGCAGGCGCTCTAGGCGCACCGCGCCACCGCCGCCTCGTCGCGGCACCGGACCTCCCGACGGCCGCCCTGCGCGGCCGTCGCCCGTTCCGGGACCGTTTCGCGCCGGACGGCGTGCCGCGCCGGCGGACCGCTGCAAGGCCCCGTGCCGTCGTCGGATGCACCGGACCTGCGACGACCCTGCAACAAAAGCGCGGAGATTGCGGGTGATCGGGGCCTGCGGGGGGCGAGCCCTCCGGCCCCGACCCTAGACTCGACGACAGCCTTCATCGACAGGAACCCTCCCGAAAGGAGCGACGGCACCATGGCCGCTTCGAACATCAACCGGGTCGTTTTGACCGGCAACCTCACCGCCGACCCCGATCTGCGCGCGCTGCAGAGCGGCATGGCCGTCTGCAAGCTCCGCCTGGCCGTGAACACGCGCCGCAAGGACGGCGCCTCCGGCGAGTGGGTCGACAAGCCCAACTACTTCGACGTCACCGTCTGGGGCAAGCAGGGCGAGAACTGCGCCAACTACCTCTCCAAGGGCCGGCCCGTCGCGGTCGACGGCCGCCTGGAGTGGCGTGAGTGGCAGGACAAGGACGGCAACAAGCGCCAGTCGGTCGACATCATCGCCGACACCGTCCAGTTCCTCGCGGGCGGCCGCGACGACAACGGCGGCGGCTACGCCGGCGGCCAGGCCGGCGGCTTCCAGGGCCGCTCCGACGTCCCGGCCGACACGAGCGACTTCGCCCCGGCTCCGGCCGCGGTGCCCGCCGGGGGCCACACGGCGGACGACGACATCCCGTTCTAGCCGTCTCGGCCCAGGGGGCCGAAACGGCCGGAGGTATGGCCCAGGGGCCATACCTCCACGGTCGCGGGTCGACACCCGACCGCTTGCGGACCCCTCCGGGGGTCCGTCCTCGTTCGTGGCCGTCCGGCGGGCCTGGTAGCCCGGAAGGCCCCTTGCCGGGCGGACCTGCCACAATGAGGGTTCGCGCGCGCCCCCGGCGCGCGCTCTCGCCGTCCGGCCCTCGGGCCGTCGCGCGGCACTGAACTGTCTTAGAAGAACTTCCAAGAGGACGTCACGACGTGGCCAAGCAGCGCAACGCGGGCAAGACCGCCCGCCGCAAGGACAAGAAGGGTGGGATGGGCAGCGGTCGCCGCAAGCCCTGCCTGTTCTGCAAGGACAAGGTCGAGCAGGTCGACTACAAGGACATCGCGACGCTGAGCAAGTTCGTCTCGGAGCGCGGCAAGATCCGGTCCCGTCGCCTCACCGGCGCCTGCCGCCGTCACCAGAACCAGGTCGCGGTCGCCGTCAAGCGCGCCCGTGAGCTCGCGCTCCTCCCCTACGTGAACGACTCCGGCAAGGACGACCGTGAGACCACGGGCCGTGGCCGGCGCGACGACCGGGGCCGGTAGCCATGCCTGAAGCGATCCTCCTGCAGGACGTCAACGGGGTCGGGGTCAAGGGCTCCGTCGTCGACGTGTCCAAGGGCTACCTGCGCAACTTCCTCATCCCGCGCAAGCTCGCCGCCCCTGCGACCAAGGGCCTCCTCGCCCAGGCGCAGGCCGCGACCGCCACGATCGAGAAGGCCCGTGCCGCCGCGGTCGCCAAGGCGACCGAGCAGGCCGACCTGCTCAACAAGACCGTCCTGACGCTCGCCGCCACGGCCGGCGAGGACGGCCGCCTGTTCGGCTCGATCACGAACCAGGACATCGCGGACGGCATCAAGGAGGCCCGCGGCATCGAGGTCGACAAGCGCAAGATCCACCTCGAGGACCCGATCAAGAACGTCGGCACCTACTCGGTGATCGTCGAGATCGACGCCGGCGTCACCGCGACCGTCAAGACGATCGTCACCGAGGGCAACTGGTGATCTGAGTCGCACCACAGCTGCAGCAGGACCGACGGGACCCCACGGGGTCCCGTCGTCGTCCCCGGCGCTCGCGCGCGCCGGACGCCCGCGCCCCTCGAGTGACAGCTGACGCAGACCTGTCGTGCCTCAGCTGTCAGTCGGCGCGGCCGCCTCGCCCGCAGGGTGTCACTTCTTCGTGCGAACCCCGCATCGAGCGAGAAACGACGCATGCGTGCCGTCCGCCCCGCCGCTAGCGTCAGGGACCGATGAGCAGCTACCCCTCCAGCGACCGCCGGCCCGAGAACTCGAACGTCGTCACCGGGATCGCGCCGCCGCACTCGATCGAGGCCGAGGAGTCGGTCCTCGGCGCGATCCTCCTGTCCGACAAGCCGATGTACCAGTTCGTCGTCGCGGACAACCTGAAGCCGATCGACTTCTACCGCGAGAAGCACCGCCTCATCTTCGAGACGATGCTCGACCTCTGGAGCACGAGCGAGCCGATCGACGTGCTGACGGTGAAGGAGCACCTGCGCTCACGCGGCAAGCTCGAGGACGCAGGCGGCGAGGCGGCCATCGACGGCCTCACCGGCGCGGTCCCCGCCGTCGGCGCGCTGCGCCGCTACGCGCAGATCGTCAAGGAGCACGCCCTCCTGCGGAACGTCCTCACGACGACGTACGAGATCCAGGCGGCGGTCCACTCGCACGAGCTCGCACCACGCGACATCGTCGAGCTCGCGGAGCGGTCGATCCTCGAGGTCGCCCACGACGACCACGCGAAGGACTTCCGCGCCATCGGCGACGTGCTCGTCACCGAGGTGCAGAAGCTCGAGGAGCTCTCGAAGTCAGGCACGACGCTCACCGGCACGCCGACCGGCTTCGACGACCTCGACGCGATCACCGGCGGGCTGCAGCCGGGCTCGCTCGTCATCATCGCCGCGCGCCCCGGCATGGGAAAGTCGTGCCTCGTCACGAACATCGCCGAGAACGCGGCCATCGACCACAAGAAGCCGGTCCTCCTGTTCAGCCTCGAGATGTCCGAGTCCGAGCTCGCGGGCCGCTTCCTCGCGAGCCAGGCCCGGGTGAAGGGCGACGACCTGCGCAAGGGCCGCGTGAAGGAGGCCGCCTGGAAGCGGATCTTCGACGCCGCCGGCAAGCTCACGGACGCGCCGCTGTACGTCGACGACTCGAGCGACATCTCGATGCTGGAGATCCGCGCGAAGGCCCGGCGCATGCACAGCCAGCACGGCTCGCTCGGCCTCGTGATCATCGACTACCTCCAGCTGCTGCGGCCGGACGGGCGCACCGAGAGCCGCGTCGAGCAGATCGGCCAGATGTCGCGTGGCATGAAGATCCTCGCCGGCGAGCTGCAGTGCCCGGTCATCGCGCTGTCGCAGCTCAACCGCGGGGTCGAGCAGCGGGCCGACCGGCGCCCGATGCTCTCCGACCTCCGCGAGTCCGGGTCGATCGAGCAGGACGCCGACATCGTCATGTTCATCTACCGCGACGAGTACTACAACCCGGAGTCCGACGACCAGGGCCTCGCCGAGCTGCTGCTCGCGAAGAACCGCGCCGGCTCGCTCGACACGGTGAAGCTCTCCTTCCAGGGCGAGTACCCGAAGTTCATGTCGTACGTCGGCGAGGAGACCTACTGATGGCGTCCGCCGCCACGCGCACCGGCGAGCACTGGACGTGCCCGTACGAGCTCTGCGACGGGTCGGGCATCGCGATCGACGAGGAGCGCGGCGTCGCGAAGGACTGCCGCTGCCGCCCGGCCCGCCAGCGGGCGATGCGCGTCTCCGGGCTGCGCAGCTCGATCCCGCGCAAGTACCGCGACGTCTCCTTCGACCGCGCGCCGATGCCGTCGATCGCGGCGGCGGCGCCCGCCCAGGTGCGTGCGGTCCGCGCCTACATCCGCGATCTCGCGGAGAACGTCCGCACCGGCCGCGGGCTGTGGCTCTACGGCACGGTCGGCACCGGCAAGACGACGCTCGCGATGCTCGTCTCCAAGGCAGCGCTCGACGCCGGCCACTCGGTCGCGATCTACTCGCTGCCGCGGCTGCTCGCCGAGATCCGCACGACGTACGACGACGCGAGCGGCGACACGTACACGGCGCTGCTCGACCGCCTCGCCGAGGTCGATCTCCTCCACATCGACGACGTCGGCACCGAGAAGACGAGCGAGTGGGTGCTCGAGCAGCTGTACTCGATCATCAACGCCCGCTACGAGGAGGAGCGCGCCGTCATCATCACGACGAACCTCGAGCGCGACGACCTCGCCACGCAGATCCACGAGCGGACCGTCTCGCGCCTGGAGGAGATGTGCGAGGTGCTCCCGCTGTACGGCTCCGACGCCCGCCGGCAGCGCTACGACGGGCCGCAGCGCGACATCGCGTAGCCCCCGCACCGCGACGACCGCCAGCCACCGCCTAGACTCCGCCACCGTATGCCAGGGATCGTGATCGTCGGCGCCCAGTGGGGCGATGAGGGCAAGGGCAAGGTCGTCGACCTCCTCGCCGCGCAGGCGGACGCGATCGTCCGCTTCCAGGGGGGCAACAACGCCGGCCACACGATCGTCCGCGACGGCGAGACGTTCAAGTTCCACCTCGTCCCGAGCGGCATCCTCTACCCGGGCCTGAACTGCATCATCGGCAACGGCGTCGTCGTCGACCCGTCGGTGCTGCTCACCGAGCTCGACGGGCTGCGCCGCGGCGGCGTCGACGTCGACGGCCTGAAGATCAGCGCCAACGCGCACATCATCATGCCGTACCACATCGCCCTCGATCACTCGGGCGAGGCGAAGCTCGGCAAGGCCGAGATCGGCACGACGAAGCGCGGCATCGGCCCGTGCTACGCGGACAAGGCGGCCCGCCTCGGCATTCGCGTGCAGGACATGCTCGACGAGAAGATCCTCAAGAAGAAGATCATGGCCGCGCTCGCGCCGAAGGCGCTCATGCTGCGCCCGTTCGAGCGCGACCCCGAATGGGGCCCGAAGCTCGACCTGCAGCAGATGGCGGACGACCTGCTCGCCTACGGCCACCGCCTCGAGCAGCACATCGCCGACACCGGCACGATCGCCTGGAACGCGCTCCAGGACGGCAAGCTCGTCGTGTTCGAGGGCGCCCAGGCCGCGCTACTCGACATCGACCACGGGACCTATCCCTTCGTCACCTCCTCGAACCCGACCGCCGGCGCCGCGTGCACCGGCTCGGGCGTCGGCCCGCGCGCGATCGACGAGGTCTGGGGCATCGCGAAGGCGTACTGCACCCGCGTCGGCGCCGGCCCCTTCCCGACGGAGCTGCACGACGAGGTCGGCGCCCGCATGCGCGAGGCCGGTCACGAGTACGGCACGACGACCGGTCGTCCGCGCCGCTGCGGCTGGTTCGACGCCGTCGGGCTGCGCTACGCCGCGCGCATCAACACGATGAGCGCCCTGGCGATCACGAAGCTCGACGTCCTCACCGGCTTCGACCGCATCAAGGTCGCCACGCGCTACCGCTCCTCCGACGACGAGGACGCGACGACGTTCGACACCTTCCCGTACCACCAGACCGTGCTGCACCACTCGCTCGGCGAGTACGAGGAGCTGCCCGGCTGGAGCGAGGACCTCACCGAGTGCCGCACGTGGTCGGACCTCCCGACCGCCGCCCGCGAGTACCTCGACTACATCGCCGAGGTCTCCGGGGTACCGGTCGTCCTCGCCGGCGTCGGTCCCGGCCGCGAGCAGATCGTCTGGGCCGACGGCGCCGCCGAGGCGACGGCCTTCTCGCCCGCCGCCTCGTAGGCCGCGCGGCCGCGACCGCGCGGCCGCTACCCGAGCAGCTCGCCCTCGGGCACCTCGCGCACCCGGCGGGCGGGGACGCCCATGACGACGCTCCGCGGGGGGACGTCGTTCGTCACGACCGCGCCGGCGGCGACGAACGCCTCCGAGCCGATCTCGACCCCGGGCACGAGGACCGCGCCGCCGCCGATCCGGCAGCCGCGCCGCAGCGTCGGGCCGCGGAGCTCCTGCTCGGGGCCGGGACGCCCGATCGTGTCGTCGTTCGTCGTCATCGCGCACGGGCCGACGAAGACGTCGTCCTCGACGACGCTGAAGGCCGTGAGGTAGACCTGCGACTGGATCCGCACCCGCGAGCCGATCGTCACGTCGTTGTCGATGCCGGTGCCGCGGCCGATGACCGTGTCCGCCCCGACCGTCGCCCGCTCGCGGACGTAGGACTGGTCCCCGATGATCGTCCGGGCGCCGATCGTCGCCCCGGCGAAGATGATCGCCTGCGCGCAGATCCGGGCGCCCGCCTCGATCGTCAGCGGGACGAAGGGCGCGCCGGCGGCCTTCGCGAGCGCGGCGCTCCGCGGGTGGAGGGCCGGGGACTTGCCGAGGATGGCGCCGTCCTGGACGACGACGTCGTCCCCGATGACGGTGCCCTCGTGGACGACGACGTTCGCCCCGAAGACGACGCCCGATCCGATCCGGGCCGTCGGGTGCAGGTGCAGTCCAGGTGCGTCGGCGGTCATGGGCCCTGAGTCTATGGGCGCGGCCCGGGCCGACGGCCCGTCGTCGCGTAGAGTGCGGACCGTGGTGAGCCAGCCGACACCCCCCGCGCTCCACGGCGCGGTGCTCGGCCTCGGGATGATCGGCCGCCACCACGCGCGCCTCCTGCAGAGCACCGCTCCGCGGGTCGCCTTCGCCGGCGCGGTCGACCCCGGCGGGGACCGCCACGGCGTCGTCCGCGACCCCGCCCGCCTGCACGCGACCATCCCGGAGCTGCTCGCGGCCGGCCCCGTCGACTTCGCGATCGTCGCCGTCCCGACCGAGGAGCACCTCCCCGCCGTCCGCGAGCTCGCCGCCGCCGGCGTCCACGTCCTCGTCGAGAAGCCGCTCGCGGCGACCGAGGCCGACGCCCTTGCCCTCATCCACGCCGTCGAGTCCGCGAGCCTGCACGGCGCCGTCGGCCACGTCGAGCGCTGCAACCCCGCGCTGCTCGAGCTGCGCCGCCGCCTGAACGCCGACGAGATCGGGCAGGTCTACGCGATCGCGACCGAGCGCATCGGGCCGTTCCCCGACCGCATCCGGGACGTCGGCGTCGTGAAGGACCTCGCGACGCACGACCTCGACCTCGTCCGCTGGCTCGGCGGCGCGCCCGTGACCCAGGTCGCCGCCCAGACCCAGCACCGGATGGGCCGCGCCCACGAGGACCTCGTCCTCGCGACCGGGAGGCTCGCGAGCGACGTGTCGTTCAACTGCATCGTCGACTGGCTGTCGCCGACGAAGGTCCGCCGCACCCGGGTCCTCGGCGAGCGCGGGATGTTCGTCGCCGACACGCTGAACGCCGACCTGACGTTCTACGCGAACGCCGCGATGCCGATCGAGTGGGACGCCGCCCAGCAGGCCCGCGGCGTGAGCGAGGGCGACATGACGCGCTTCGCGCTCGCCCGGCGCGAGCCGCTGCTCGTCGAGCACGAGGCGTTCTGCGACGTCCTGCAGGGCATCGAGGGCGACGGGGTGGCCGTGACGCTCCGGGAGGGCCTGGAGACCGTCCGCTGCGCCGAGGCCGTCCTGCGGAGCGCCGCCACCGGCACGACCCAGTCGCTCGCCTGATGCGCGCCGTCGTCGTCGCGCTCGGGAAGATCGGCCTGCCGCTCGCCGCGCAGCTCGCGCGCCAGGGCCACGAGGTCATCGGCTGCGACATCGACGAGCGGGTCGTCGACCTCGTGAACGCCGGCCGCGAGCCGTTCCCCGGGGAAGCCGAGCTCGCCGACGTGCTCGCGGACGTCGTCCCCCGCGGCCTCCTGCGGGCCACGACCGACACCGCGGCGGCGGTCGCGACCGGGCCGGATCTCCTCATCGCCGTGCCGCCGCTCGTGGTCGACACGGAGGCCCGCCCGGACTGGTCGATCCTCGACGCCGTCGTCGCCGACATCGCGCGCGGCCTCACGACGGGCCACGACGCCCGCGACATGGGCGAGCCCGTCATGACCCTCGCCGTCGAGACGACGCTCCCGGTGGGCACGACGCGCACGCGGATCGCCCCGGCGCTCGAGGCGGGCAGCGGCCTGGTGTCCGGCAGCGGCTTCCACCTCGTCTTCAGCCCCGAGCGGGTCTTCAGCGGGCGGATCTTCCGGGACCTCGCCACGTACCCGAAGCTCGTCGGCGGCCTCGACCCGGCCGGCGAGGCGCGTGGCGTCCACCTGTACGAGCAGTTCCTCCCCGGCGTCGAGGTCCGCTCGATGGGCGGCGCGGAGGCGGCCGAGCTCACGAAGCTCGTCGAGACGACCTACCGCGACGTGAACATCGCGCTCGCGAACGAGTTCGCCCGCCACGCCGACGCCCTCGGCCTCGACGTGCAGCGGGTCATCGACGCCGCCAACTCGCAGCCGTTCAGCCACGTGCACCGCCCCGGCGTCGCCGTCGGCGGCCACTGCATCCCCGTCTACCCGCGCTTCTACCTCGCCGGGGACCCGGACGCGCGCCTGCCGGCCGTCTCCCGCGCGGTGAACGAGTCGATGCCGGCGTACGCGGTCTCGCTGCTCGCCGACGAGCTGCCCGAGGGCGGCCGCGTCCTCATCCTCGGCGTCGCCTACCGCGGCGGGGTGAAGGAGACGGCGTTCTCCGGCGCCTTCGGCGTGCGCGACGAGCTGCTCGCCCGCGGGATGCACCCGGTCGCGGCCGATCCGCTGTACGACGCGGCGGAGCTAGAGGCCCTCGGTTTCGAGCCGTGGCTGCCCGGGACGCCGGTCGACGCTGCCGTCCTCCAGGCCGACCACGCCGAGTACGCGGCGCTCGGCCCGGACGACCTGCCGGGCCTGCGGGTGCTCGTCGACGGCCGCGGAACCGTCGACCGCGCGCCGTTCGTCGCCGCCGGCGTCGCCGTCCGGCGCATCGGCCGGCCGTAGCGCGCGTCCTCCCGCCACGGCGGTGAATGAAGATCCAGGGGGCTCACAGCACCCTGAATCTGCATTCACCCTGCGTGCGGCGCGGAGCTGCCCGTCCCGAGCCGGTCGAGGGCCGCGACGACCCGGTCGGCCGCGTGGCCGTCGCCGTAGAGCTCCGGGCGAGCGGACGGCATCGTCCGGTCCAGCGCGGCGAGGGCCGCGTCCCGGTCGAGGTCGACGAGGACGTTCCAGCCGCTGTCGACCGTCTCGACCCACTCCGTCGTGTCGCGGAGCGTCACGCAGGGGACGCCCGCGAGGTACGCCTCCTTCTGGACCCCGCCGCTGTCGGTCAGCATCGCCCGCGCCCGGACGAGGAGCGCGGTGAAGGCGAGGTAGCCGAGCGGTGGCGTGAGGCGGATGTGATCGGCGGCCTGGAGCGTGTCGAGGAGGCCGGCAGCGTCGAGGCGCGCGCCGGTGCGCGGGTGCAGCGGGAGGACCGCGGGCATGGGCAGCGCGAGGAGCAGGTCCACGAGCGCCCGCAGACGGACCGGATCGTCGACGTTCCCCGCCCGGTGCGCCGTCACGAGGACGTACCCCCCGGGCTCGACCCCGGCGTCGCGCAGCGGGGCGTCGTCCCCGAGCGCGCGCGGCTGGAACATGTGCGCGACGTCGACCATGACGTCACCGACCATCACGCGCTCGCCGACGGCGTGCTCGCGGACGAGGTTCTCGACCGCCGTGTCCGACGAGCAGAGCAGCAGCTGCGACATGTGGTCGGTGAGGACGCGGTTGAGCTCCTCCGGCATGCAGCGGTCGAAGGAGCGCATGCCCGCCTCGACATGGGCGATCGGGATGCCGGCCTGCGCCGCGGCGAGCGCGCCGGCGAGCGTGGAGTTCGTGTCGCCGTAGACGAGCAGCGCGTCCGGCCGCTCGGCGGCGAGGATCGGCTCGAGCGCCGTGAGCATGCGCGCGGTCTGCGCGGTGTTCGTCCCGGTGCCGAGGCGCAGCTCGTGCTCGGGCCGCGGGATGCCGAGCTCGGTGACGAAGATCGTCGAGAGCTCGTCGTCGTAGTGCTGGCCGGTGTTGACGAGCAGTTCCTCGTGGTGCTCGCGCAGGATCCGGGAGACCGCGGCCGCCTTGACGAACTGGGGCCGGTTCCCGATGACGGTGACGAACCTCATGCGCCGCCGGCCGTCCCGCCGACGAGCGTCGCGAAGGCCCGCGCGGCCGCCTCGGTGAGCGGGCCGGGGACCGCGGCCACCGGGCGACCGTCGATCGCCGAGACCGGGTGCACCTCGCGGGTCGTCGAGGCGAGGAAGGCCTCCTCCAGCTGCCCGAGGTCGTCCCGCGTCGTGATCCGCTCCTCGGTCCCGGTCGCCTCGATGAGGTGCCGGCGGGTGATCGAGTCGAGGATGTGGTCCTCGAGCGGCGGGGTGTACAGCCGGCCGTCGAGGGCGTAGAAGAACGAGGACGTCGGCGCCTCGAGGACGCGGCCGTGCGGGGTGACGAGCAGCGCCTCCTCGGCGCCGGCCTCCTCCGCGAGCCGCGTGGCGAGCATGTTCGCGGCGTAGGAGAGCGACTTGATGCCGTCCATGATCCGGGTCGGCACGTACTCGACGGTCGCGAGCGAGACCGTCGGCCCGCGGCGCGCGACCTCCTCGAGCAGCACGATGCGGTGGCCTCCGCGGGTGAAGAAGGCCCGGAACTGGCCGTCGAAGCCGGGCGCCTGCGCGAGCAGCGCGCCGACGTCGGCGCGGAGCGCGTTCAGGTCGACCTCGAGGCGCAGGTTCCCGGCCGAGGTCGCGAGGCGCCGCAGGTGCTCGTCCCACGCGTACGGGACGCCGTCGTAGACGCGGACGACCTCGAAGGCGCCGTCGCCGCGGAGCAGGCCCGGGTCGGTCACCGGGACCGTGGCGGTGGCGGACGGCGTGATCGTGCCGTCGATCGAGGCGAGGAGCTCCACGCCGCCGGACGATACCGGCGGGGGCGGCAGGCTCAGGCGCCCCCGCCGTCCGCCCTATGGTGGGCTCATGCAGACCCGCACGCTCGGCCACTCCGACCTCGAGGTCTCGGAGATCTCGCTCGGCTCGTGGCTCACCTACTCCGGCGGCATCGAGCGCGATCAGACGGTCGCCTGCACGAAGGCCGCCTTCGACGCCGGCATCACGTTCTTCGACACCGCGAACGTCTACGGGCGCGGCGCCGCGGAGACGGCGTGGGGCGAGATCCTCAAGGGGTATCCGCGGGACTCCTACGTCCTCGCGACGAAGGTCTACTTCCCGATGTCCGACGCTCCCGGGGACAGCGGGCTGTCGGCGGCGCAGATCCGCAAGCAGATCGACGCGTCGCTGACCCGGCTGCAGACCGATCACGTCGACCTCTACCAGTGCCACCGCTTCGACGTGAACGTCCCGATCGAGGAGACGATGGAGGCGCTCGGCGAGGTCGTCGCGTCCGGCAAGGCGCGGTACCTCGGGTTCAGCGAGTGGACGCCGGAGCAGATCGAGGCGGCGCTCGCCGTCCCCGGAGCACCGGCCTTCGTCTCCTCCCAGCCGCAGTACTCGATGCTCTGGCGGGCGCCGGAGGAGGAGGTCTTCCCCCTCTGCGACGCGGGCGGCATCGGCCAGATCGTGTGGTCGCCGCTCGGCCAGGGCGTCCTCACCGGGAAGTACCGGCCGGGGGCCGCCCCGCCGGCGGGCTCGCGTGCGTCGAGCCCGGAGATGGGCACGTTCATGGACCAGCTCCTGCGCGAGCCGGTGCTCGAGGCCGTCGCCCGGCTGCAGCCGATCGCGACCGAGCTCGGCCTCTCGATGGCCCAGCTCGCGCTCGCCTGGGTCCTGCGGACGTCGTCGGTGAGCTCGGCGATCGTCGGCGCCTCCCGGCCCGAGCAGGTCCGCGACAACGCGGCCGCCGCGGGCGTGACGCTCACCCCCGACGTCGTGGCGGCGATCGACGAGGCGCTCGGGAGCGTCCCGGTCACCGGGACGACGCTCGCCCCCGGCGCGAGCGCCGGCGTCCGTCACCGCTGAGCGGCTCTAGCGGGCGTGGCGGGCGGCGCGGACCGCCGCGCGGCGGAGCCTGGCGCAGCTGGCGGTGCGGGTCTTGCGGCCCGACCTGGACAGCTTCGCGATCGAGGCCTTCCGGCAGCGCTTCGGGGTGACGTAGCGCCGAGCGGCGGGGGCGGCGGCCACGGGCATCGTGCGATCGCCGAAGTCCGTCGTGTACGTCGCCGAGTCCGGGCCGGAGCCGACCGGCGTCCCGTTGGCGATGCCGATGCCGACGTCCGTGAAGTCGCCGTTGAGGATGTTCGCGCGGTGGCCGGCGCTGTTCATCCACGCGATGACCATCGCCATGGGGGTCGCCTGGATGGACTCGCCGTAGCCGATGTTCTCGCCGATCGTCCAGGCGTCGGCCGGGCTCGTGTAGTTCGTGAGGCGCGCGGTGAGGTCGATGCCGTCGGCGAGCACGTGGTCGAAGACGTGGGTGGCGACCATGTTGCGCGAGTAGGTGTCCGAGATCTGCTCGATGCTCGCGTTCTCCGTGAGCGGCTTCAGGCCGTTCGCGGCCCGCTGGACGTTGAGCAGGCAGAGCGTCGCGGCCTTCGCGGTGTCCATCGTGGCCGCCGTGGGGACGGCGGTCGCCCCGTCGCAGCTCGACGCCTGGGCGTGGGCCGCCTGGGGGGCGGCGATCAGGCAGGTCGCGGCGAGAGCGGCGACGGCGGTGGTCAGGGTGCGGAGGGGGGTGGCGAGATGTGAGCGCATGGCGGAGCGAGGCCTCTGCCGCACCGTGGACCCGTGCGGTTTGCCTCACTCCAGCTATCGACCCCGATCCTCAGAAACGCGGCCCGACGGGCCACATCTGGACATTCGTCCTAGAACACCGGCTGGACGCGTCCTAGACGATGCGCAGCGGCGTCCCGAGCGGGACGAGGTGGTACATCTTCAGGATGTCCGCGTTGTGCAGGCGGATGCACCCGTGCGACGGGTTGCCCGGGACGAGCCCCGGCTCGTCGGTTCCGTGGAAGCCGACGACGCCGCCGTTCGGCCAGTCGGTGAGGTGCGGCGCGTAGGCCGAGGTCCCCAGCGCCCGCGGCCCGTAGGCCGGCGCGTTCTTCACGACGAACTTCTCCCGGATCCAGAAGCGACCCGCCGGTGTCGGCGTCGACGACTTGCCCACGCCGATCGGGAACGTCGCGACGACCTTCCCGAAGTTGCGGATCGTCACGCGGTGCCGCGCCCGCTCGACGAGCAGCGACGTGTGGATCGTGTTGAAGTCACCGAGCGCGTCGCGCGGGACCCACCCAGTGCGCCCGTTGGGCCGGCCCGGGATCCGGAGCTCCACCCAGTCCTGGGTGCCCTGCCGGCGTCGGGAGAGCAGCAGGTAGGTGTCCGGCAGCCCGTCCTCGGTGATGAGCCGCAGGTGCGCGACGGTGCGCGCGGTCGTCGACGGGGCCGCCCGGATGCCCGAGCGCCGCGACGGATACGCCCAGCGGCTCGTCTTCAGCTCGTCGCTGAGCGTCGTGACGATGACCTTCGCCTTGGCCTTCGCGGCCTGCGGCGCAACGGCCGAGGCCCCCGTGACGGGGGCCTCGGCGGCCGTCGAGGCCTGCGGCGCCGCCAGGGCGAGCGCCGCGAGCGTGATGGTCACACCCTCCCGGATCACCCGGTGAAGTGCGGCTTCGGCGGACGGCAGCGGGTGATGATCATGGTCAGCGTCTTCGTCTTCGTCCTGCTCGCGGCGGTGAAGACGATCGTGGCAGTCACGCGGTGCGTGCCGTAGGTCACGGTGCCCGCCGGAACGACGATCAGATACCGGTGACCACTCCCGTTCGCCGTCACGAGCTTTCTGTAGACCTTTCCGTCCACACGGTACGTCACGGACTTGATCTTGGACCCCGTCACGAAGATCCGCGCCGCCGTGGGGATGCACCCGGTGGTGCCCCTGAGCTTTGCCGTCCCGGGCTTCGGTGCCGACTGGGCCACGATCGGGCTGACGTTCGTCAACAGCGTGTTGGCCGTCGCCTCCGCCGTCGCCGTCCGGCTGTGCACATCGGTGCCGGCCACGTCCGCGACGTTGTGGATCGCCGTCTGCCCGGCCACCGAGGCGACCGAACACGTGTAGAGCCACACGTCGCCCGGATCGAGGCTGTTCGGTGACGAGTCACCGCCCGTGGAGGTCAGCAGCGGCGGCGCGTCACAGAGCGCATCCGTCACGTTGAGCGACGTCCTCGCGAACGAGGTGTCGCCGATGTTCGTGAGCTTCAGCGTGTACGCGACACGATCGCCTGCGGCAGCGGTGGCAGGCCCCGTCTTGGCCAACGCGAGCGCTTGGTGCAGGATCTGCGTCGAATGCTTGTCGCTCGCCGTGACCGGGTCCCCGCTCTCGTCCTGGCCCGTCACCGTGGCGGTGTTGACGATCGGGTTCGCCTCGCCCGTCTGATGGGAGCCGATGGCATACGAGCACGTGAAGATCCACGTCTCGCCCGGATCGAGGAACGCGTCCCCGTTGTCGTTGAGCTTGCTGGTGGGCGAGCTCGAGACGTTGGGGCACTTGTCGTCGCTCACGTGCACGTCATGAAGCGGGTTGTTCCCCGGGTTCGTGACCGAGAACGTGTAGGACACGGTGTCGCCGTGGTAGGCGAACGAGTCGCCGGCCTTCACGACCACCGCCTGGGACACGATCTTCCGGTTCGTGAACGTGCAGGTGATCGTCTCCCCTGCCTCCGCGTGCACCGAGGCGGTGCGGCTCGTCGACACGGTGCCCGCCGCGGGCACCGTCGTGTTCTGGTCGCCCGACTCCGTGCAGGCGAGCGCGGCGAGCTTGTAGCCGAGGCCGTGCGGATCCTTCTCGGAGACGGAGTAGGTCCCGGCGTCCACCTGGGTGGTCACCGAGCTGCCGTCAGCCAGCGCGAACGAGCCGTCGGCGGCCACGCCACCGCCCTGGGGCAGGCTGGACGTGAACGGGAACTGCGTCGAGCCGCCGGCCGGATCGGTCACCTTCTTGATGGTGACCGTGGCCTTCGCGGGTGCGCCGCCTCCGCCGCCGCCGATGACGACCGGCTTGCGGGTGTTGGTGATCGTGCAGACCACGGTCGACCCGTCGGCCACCGGCACCGCGGCGACGCTCGTGGCGGCGGTCGCGGGGACGACGGTCGTCTTCCCGTCGACGCAGGTGATCGACGCGGTGTAGTCGCTCAGGGAGGTGCCGGTGTGCGCGACCTCGCCGACGCCGTAGGACCCGGTGTTCAGGGTCTGCGCCCCGGTGGTACCGCCGTTGCCCACGTTTCCGCCGGTCCCGGCCGTCGTCCCGTCGATCTGCAGGTCGAACTTCCCCGGATCCGCCGCCGGCGACAGGACCTTCTTGACTTCGAGGGTCCCCGTCTTGCGGGTGTTCGTGATCGTGCACACGATCTCCGAACCCGTCGTGACCGCGACCTTCCCGGCCACCAGCGGCACCGCCGCACCGGCCTTGTCCACGCAATGCGTGCTCGCCGCGTAGTCCGACAGCTTCGTCGTCCCCGCGCCGGCCTCACCCACGCCGTAGGACCCGGTGTTCAGGGTCTGCGCCCCGGTCGTGCCGCCGTCACCGACGCCACCCGCCGGGCTCTTCGTCGCGCCGTCGATCTGCAGGTCGAACTTCCCCGGATCCGCCGCCGGCACCAACGTCTTGTTCACCGTCAACGTCCCGGTGTTCCGCGTGTTCGTGATCGTGCACACGATCTCCGAACCCGTCGTGACCGCGACCTTCCCGGCCGCCACCGGCACCGCTGCCCCGCCGTTGGCCTGGTCGACGCAGGCGGTGCTCGCGGTGTAGTCCGCCAGGTCCGTCGTGCCGGCCCCGGCCTCACCCACGGCGTAGGACCCCGGGGCGAGCGGGATGGCGCCGGTCGTCCCGCCGTCACCGACGGCGCCGCCGGTCCCAGCGGTCGCGCCGTCGATCTGCAGGTCGAACTTCCCCGGATCCGCCGCCGGCACCAACGTCTTGTTCACCGTCAGGTTCCCCGGGCTCCTGGTGTTCGTGATGGTGCACACGATGTCCGCGCTCTTGGTCACGGCGACCGTGCCGCCGGTCGAGGACACCGTCGCACCGCCGTTGGCGTTGTCCACGCAATGCGTGCTCGCCGCGTAGTCGGACAGCTTGGTGGTGCCTGCGCCGGCCTCGCCCACGGTGTGATCACCGGTGTTCAGCGTCTGCGCCCCGGTGGTGCCGCCGTCACCGACGCCACCCGCCGGGCTCTTCGTCGCGCCGTCGATCTGCAGGTCGAACTTCCCCGGATCCGCCGCCGGCGACAGGACCTTCTCGACCTCGAGGGTCCCCGTCTTGCGGGTGTTCGTGATCGTGCACACGATGTCCGAACCCGTCGTGACCGCGACCTTCCCGGCCACCAGCGGCACCGCTGCCCCGCCGTTGGCCTGGTCGACGCAGGCGGTGCTCGCCGCGTAGTCAGACAGCTTCGTCGTCCCCGCGCCGGCCTCACCCACGCCGTAGGACCCGGTGTTCAGGGTCTGCGCCCCCGTCGTGCCGCCGTTACCCACGTTTCCGCCGGTCCCGGCCGTCGTCCCGTCGATCTGCAGGTCGAACTTCCCCGGATCCGCCGCCGGCACCAACGTCTTGTTCACCGTCAACGTCCCGGTGTTCCGCGTGTTCGTGATCGTGCAGACCACGGTCGACCCGTCGGCCACCGGCACCGCGGCGACGCTCGTGGCGGCGGTCGCGGGGACGACGGTCGTCTTCCCGTCGACGCAGGTGATCGACGCGGTGTAGTCGCTCAGGGAGGTGCCGGTGTGCGCGACCTCGCCGACGCCGTAGGACCCGGTGTTCAGGTTCTGCGCCCCGGTGGTGCCGCCGTCACCGACGCCACCCGCCGGGCTCTTCGTCGCGCCGTCGATCTGCAGGTCGAACTTCCCCGGATCCGCCGCCGGCGACAGGACCTTCTTGACTTCGAGGGTCCCCGTCTTGCGGGTGTTCGTGATCGTGCACACGATCTCCGAACCCGTCGTGACCGCGACCTTCCCGGCCGCCAGCGGCACCGCCGCACCGGCCTTGTCCACGCAATGCGTGCTCGCCGCGTAGTCCGACAGCTTCGTCGTTCCCGCGCCGGCCTCACCCACGCCGTAGGACCCGGTGTTCAGGGTCTGCGCCCCCGTCGTGCCGCCGTTACCCACGTTTCCGCCGGTCCCGGCCGTCGTCCCGTCGATCTGCAGGTCGAACTTCCCCGGATCCGCCGCCGGCACCAACGTCTTGTTCACCGTCAACGTCCCGGTGTTCCGCGTGTTCGTGAAGGTGCAGGTCACCGTCTCGTTGGCGCTGACCTTGATCGTGGCCACGCCGCCCGCGGTGCTCGTGTCGGTGTCGGAGGTCTTGCCGTCCGTCGTCGTGCAGGTCAGGTCCGTGAGGGTGTAGGTCGCCAAGGCGGCCTCGCTCACCGTATAGATCGCACCCGAGGACGCGTTCGGCTTGACGCTCGTGAACGTCTGCGTGCCGCCGCCGATGAGCGAGAACGTGTTGACGACGGGCACCAGTGCCGGGGTGGCCGCCGAATTGCCCACCAGGTCGCCCGACGGGGTGAACCCGAACGTGTCGGCCGGGTCACCGCCGACGTTGACCTTCGTGACGAGGACCTTGCCGTAGCGGCCCGTGGTGACCGAGTCGGTCGCCGGAGCGGTGGTGAAGGTGCCCTTCGTGCCGGTTGCCGTGACCGTGTTCGTATAGGTCGCTCCGTCCCCCGCGACGAGCTGATGCTTGCAGAGGTACGTCCACGTCTCGCCGGGATCGAATACGGCGTCGCCGTTGCCCTTGTCGATGGGGGCGTTCGAGGCGTTGCCGGCGGTGTCGACGATCTGGCAGTTTGGGTCGTCGATGTTCACGCCGTCCAGCGCGACGCTCTCGGTGTTCTTGACCGCGAGCCGGTACCAGAGCCAGTCGCCGTCGTTCGCAAGGCTGGTGTCGGCGGTGCCGTCGATGAAGTCACCGGTCGGCGGGGGCACCGACGAGCTCGTGCTGACCGCGACCTTCTTGTCGACGGTGACCGCGCAGGAGGAGGCGCCGACGACCGTGTGCGGCGCGACGTAGTCCTCCATGATGGACGCGATCGAGTTGCCGTTGTAGGTGTGCAGCCAGATCGAGCCGAAGTCGAAGCACGGGTTGGCCGAGCCGGCGCCGAGCGCCGTGGTCAGGTCGATCGAGAACTCACCGAACGTGCCCGCCGCGATTGTCGGGGAGGCGAAGGGCGGCGCGGGAACGGGGAACCCGTTCGGCGCGCCTTGGTCGGTGTTGACGAGGGCAGCGGCGTTCACACGGCCCACTGCGACGCTCGGGTCCAAGGCGGTGCAGTCCTTGTTGCTCGAGGTGATGAGGTTCGTCGTCGGCGTGGCGCTGGCAGGGGGCGCCACCTGGGGCACCTGGCCGGATGCGTCGACCTGGTACCAACCATAAGTGCTGTTCGCCCCCTGGCCGGAGCGGGATCCGACCCAACGGCACAGGCCGATACGGGCAGCCTGATTCTGGTTGCCCGAGAACTGGATCAGGGCATCGTTCTGACTGCGGTCCGGAGCGAAGCTGTTGAGCGCACCGGGGGTTCCCGTCGCGTTGCGGTTCAGTTCGACAAGGATGTTGGCTGATCCGGCGTCGGATTTCGTCGTGAAGCCGACGTGGAGATACACCCGTCCGTTACGGCGCTCGAGGTAGGTCGTCGCCGCGGTGATGTCGTTCTTCGCGGTCGACGGCTCGCCGGCGGTCAGATTCCACGAGGTCGGGTTCTGTTCGTCGCTCTTGTCGAACTGCGTTCCCGGGGTCGCAGCGTCTCCGAAGGGGGTCTTCAACCCGGAGGCGATCGTGGCCCAGTCCGTGTTGTCGGCGAAGGTCGGCGCTCCGTCCGGAACGAGATTGCCGTCCCCGCCCTCGAAGCAGCTCCCCGAGACGACCGCAGTGCCTCCGCACGCCGCGGATGCGCTCCCTGCTCCCGCGAGCGCACCGATCATCACGCACGTCAGGACCAGCGCCCGCGTTGCCGTTGTCCACTTCATGAGAAGTCCCTTCGTTTGATCCGCATCCGGCTGTCAGCCGGTGAGTGCCGTTCTTGGCGATGCCCGCATGATCAACCGTGATCCAGCGCGACCACCGACCCGGACATAACCACATGCCCCAGAAATTGGACAGCTGTCGCAGAGGGCGGTGCGTCACTTTGGTCTATTTCCGTGCTTTAGCTGGCACGTAACCGCTCACCGGTCCCCCAAAACGCGCGGGGCGTCGCGGAAACATGCGCAAAACCTGCACGATTTCGGGTGAGGCCCGTCTACCCCGCACGGGACCCGCAGGCGGTTCGTCCCGCGGTGGGCCGAACGAGCGAGCCGGCGCAGCCCGCGCGCCGCGTTGATCGGATGAACCATGCGCAGTCTCACCTTCAAGGGAAAGGTGAGACTCGATCTGACCGCGAACTAACGGGTCGGCGTCAGCGGCCGCTCCCAGGCGTGGCGGGCCTCGTCGAACGCGTGCCAGTCGATCTCGGGGCCGCCGAGCGGCGTCGGGGAGGGTGACGGGCGTCGCGGCTCCCCACCGCCACCGCCGCCGCTCCCGCCGTCCTGATCCGTGTCGGGACCGGAGACGTCACGTCCCGGCCCGTAGTGGACGGCGAGGACCCCGACGAGGAGCGAGAGGACGATGCCGAGCGCCGTTCGCGGATGGATCTCCCAGAACAGCACGGCCAGGCCGCCGCCGCCGTAGATCCAGGCCGCCCACATCGCGGCTCGCGCCGCGGTCGCGCCCCGCCCCGGCGGCCGCTTCCCCCGCGACGGTCGCATCGACGAGAGCACCAGGCCGCAGGCGAGCACCGCCAGCAGGTAGGTGACCGTCGCGCCCATCGTCCCAGGGTAGACGCGGAGCCCCGCTGCGACCAGGGCTCGGGGGTGACAAGTCCGTATCGTGGGCGCCGTGACCGCCTCCGGCCACCAGCGGACCGCGCTCGCGTCCGTGCTCGCCGCGTTGCTGCTCGTCCTCCTGAAGCTCGGGACCGGTGTCGCCACCGGGAGCCTCGGCCTCATCTCGGCGGGTATCGAGTCCAGCGGCGACGTCGTCGCCGCGACGCTCACGTTGCTCGCCGTCCGGCTCGGGGGCCGGCCGGCCGACGAGGACCATCCCTACGGCCACCGCCGGGCCGAGAACCTCGCCGCCCTCGGGGAGGCGGCGATCCTCGCGGGCGGCGGGGTCTTCATCGTCGTCCAGGCGGTCGGGGCCCTCGTCGGCGGAGCGGGCGATTTCCAGGCGCACTGGTACGTCTTCGCCGTCATCGGCGTCGCGATCGCCATCGACGTCAGCCGGATCGCCGTGTCCCTGCGCGGCGCGGTCCGCTACGAGTCGGCGGCGCTCCGCTCGAACGCCTTCCACTTCGGGGCGGACATGGCCGGCTCCGTCGCCGTCCTCGGCGGCCTGCTGCTCGTGGCCGCGGGCGTCCGGTCGGGCGACGCGCTCGCGGCGCTCGTCGTCGCCGGGATCATCTTCGCGGCGGCGGCCCGGCTCATCCACGAGAACGCGCTCGTCCTCATGGACACGACCCCCGAGCAGGCGCACGCGCAGGTCCTCGAGGCGGTCGCCGCCGCCGCCCCGGAGGCCGAGATCCAGCGCCTGCGCGTCCGCGAGTCCGGCGGCCGCTACTTCGCCGACATCGTCGTCGGCGTCTCCCCCACCCAGCGGGTCGTCGAGGGTCACGAGACCGCCGACGCGATCGAGGACGCCGTGCACGCCGCCCTCCCGCAGAGCGACGTCGTCGTCCACGTCGAGCCCGGCGGGGGCGAGCTCCCGCTCCGCGAGCAGGTGCTGGCCATCGCGCTCACCCCGCGCGAGGTGTGCGAGGTCCACGACGTCACCGTCTTCGATCACGACGGCGGGGCGATCGTCACCCTCCACGTGAAGTTCGACCGCGACGCCCCGCTCGCGGAGGCGCACCGCGTCGCGAACGACCTCGAGGACCGGCTGCGCGAGATCCCGGAGGTCATCGAGGCGCGGACCCACCTCGAGCCGCTCGAGCCGACCCGTCGCCGGGCCGGGGACGTCGAGGGCGACGACCCCCTCACGGCGGACATCGAGGAGCTCGCCCGCACGCTCACGGGCGAGGGCCCGCGCGACGTGCGGCTCCTGCGCACCCGCGCGGGCCTCGTCGTCCTCCTCGACGTCACCGTCGACCCCGGGCTGAGCCTCCGCGACGCCCACGACATCGCGGGCCGGTTCGAGGCCGCCCTCCACGCGCGCCACCCCGACGTCGTCGAGGTCGTCGTGCACACCGAGCCGCACGGCTGAGGGACGACGCGCTCCGGCCGAGTCGCGGCCGTGGGGCCCGCGACCGGCTTGTGCTCACAACCCGGCCCGGCCATCGACGTCGCGCGGTGGGGCCACGAACGCGAAAAGCCCGGCAGAGGCCGGGCTTCTCACTCATGCCCCCGGAAGGAATCGAACCTTCAACCTTCGGATTAAGAGTCCGCTGCTCTGCCAATTGAGCTACAAGGGCGTGGGCGTCAGTGTACTCCAGGCGCGGGGCCGGACGCCGCGCGCCTGGCCGTGCGGCTACTTCTTCGGCGTGGTCGTCGTCGCCGGGGCGGCCGTCGACGTCGGCGCGGGGGTGGCCGTCGAGGCGCCGGCGCCCTGGGCGGCCGCCGCCGCGCCCTGGGCCGCCGCCTGCGCGACCTGCTGCTTGATCGAGGCGAGGGCGGCCTTGACCTGGGGGCGCTGGGCCTTCGGCGAGAGCGCGACTGCCTTCGCGGCCGCAAGGTCGCCCTTGCGGTTCTGGCCCGCGACGTACGCCAGCTGGGCGTACTGCTGGTAGAGGCTGACGTCCGGCGGTGACTGCTCGACGATGACGTCGAGCACGGCGACGGCCTTGTCCGGCTCGTTCAGGCCCGTGGTGCCGTAGAGGTTGACCATCTGCCGGGCGACGTTGAGGTCGTACTTCGGCGGGTTGAGGGCCGTGTACTTCTCCCAGGCGGCCGAGGCCTGGCGGAACTCGGCCAGGCCGGACGGCTTGCCGTCGAAGCCGCCGCGCGAGCTGCCCTCGGCGAGACGCAGCGAGGCGAGCTTCGCCCACGCCGCCGCGTCCTTCGGGTTGACGGTGACGCGCTTCTCCTCCGCCTTGATCTGCTTCGTGTACGACGTCGACGTGTTCGTGTTGTTGTTGCTCGAGAACGCGTCGAAGAGCCCGCCGCTCGTCGCGCCACCCACCCCGAACAGCACCAGGCCGCCGCCCATGAGCAGGGCCAGGCCGAGGTAGATGAATTGGACCGTACGCCGCCTGCCGCGGCCCCGCAGATCGAACAGCATGCGTCGAGGTTAGACGTCCTGGTCGCGTGGCGGCGTCAGCACGTGGCCCGCGCCGTCCTCCGCCTCGTCGTCCTCGGGCCATGGTTCGGCGTCGCGGGTGTCCTCGAGGAGCCATTCCTCCTCGTCGTCGTCGAGGTCGTCGACGATCGGCACGGGGACGGGTGCCGAGAGGTCGGGCGGCGTGCCGCTGGGCTCCGGATCGTCGTCATCGTCGTCGTCGCTGTCGTCGTCATCGTCCTCGTCGTCGTCGTCGAGGTCCCAGCGGCTCGAGCGCTGCCGCTGCTCCTTCCCGCGGTCCATGAAGAACGCCATCACGAGGCTGAGCTCGTAGAGCGCGTAGAGGATGAGGAACTCGAGGATCATCGAGACCGGGTCGGTGCCCGGGAGCACCATCGCGAGGACGGCCGTCGCGACGATCGCGTAGCGGCGCCACTCACGCAGCTGCTTGACGTGCACGATCCCCATCCGCGTCACCGCGAGCAGGCCGACGGGAAGCTGGAAGACGAGCCCGATCGATGCGAGCGTGAGGATCGCGAACTTGTAGTAGTCCTTGGCCTGGACGAGGACGTTGAACTGGTCGGAGTTGAAGTTCTGCAGGAATCTCGTCGCCGCCGGCAGCACGACGAAGTACCCGAAGGCGACGCCGGCGATGAACAGCACCGGCACCATCGACATGAGGGGCAGGGCGACCTTCTTCTCCTCCGGGCTGAACGCCGGCAGGACGAAGGCGTACAACTGGTAGAGCAGCAGTGGGAGCGCGAACAGGAGCGCGAAGTACGCCGCGATCGTGATCGTCTGGGTGAACGGCTCCCCGATGCCGATCGTGATGGGCTTGTTCGCGGGCGGGCTCTTCGGAAGCGCCTGGAGCGCCTTCTGGGCGGCCGCGAGCTGCGTCGTGAACGTCGCGCGGGTGGGCGCGGAGACCTGCTTGTCGGCGATGAGCGTCTTCAGCGTCGCGATCTGATCGACGCGGAGCGCGCGGACGCCCTCCTCGGCGATGTACGCCTGCCCGAGGAGGCCCTTGCCCTCCTTCGTGCGCGTCTCGGTCTGCGTCGCGAGCGGCTTGCCGATGAAGTCGAGCAACGCCTGGTTCTGCCAGGCGCAGACGACGAAGCTCACGACGAGCGTGATCGCCATGATCACGAGCCGCGAGCGGAGCTCGTCGAGGTGATCGGTGAGGCTCAGCCGCTCATCGTGACCGATGGGCTTGATGACCTTGGGCATGCGTGCGGAGGGCGCCGGCGGGGCCGGAGCTAGGCCTCGCGGCGGGTGCGCTCGGGCGCGGGAACCGTGGCCTCGGGCTCGTCGTCAGCCTCCGCCCGGGTCAGCGCGGGGCGCTCGGACTCGTCGTCGTCCGCGGCGTCGTGCTTCGCCGTGACCGCGTCCTTGAAGTCGCGCATCCCGTCGCCGAGCTGCTTCCCGAGACCCGGGAGCCGCTTGGGGCCGAAGATGACGAGCACGATCACCAGAAGGATGATGAGCTCGGTGGGACCGATGTTGGGCATGTGGCGCCTTCCTGTGCGGGAGTCTGTGGAGGGTAACCGGCTCGCGCTCAAGACCGGCAGCGAACCTTCCGATGACTGGGCTACACCCCTCACCGGATCCTTCGCTATGAGCCGCCCAGCAGATCACTCCCATTCCGTCCGCAAGGTCGTCCTCCCGTCCGGGAAGACCATCGAGATCGTCTCGTTCGACGCGCAGCTCGTCGACGGGCTGACCGAGAAGCCCGCCTCGGCGAAGCGTGCGCACACGCACGAGGACGAGCTGCACCACTGCGGCTCCTGCGGGTCCGATCTCGTCTACCCGCTCGACTGGAGCGAGGCCGGCGCGCACCACTGGGAGGTCACCCTCCGTTGCCCGAACTGCGAGTGGGTCGGCACGGGCGTCTTCGCGAGCGAGGCCGTCGAGCGCTTCGACGCCGAGCTCGACCGCGGCACCGAGTCGGTCATCGCCGACCTGCGCCGCCTCATGCACGCGAACATGGAAGAGGACATCGACCGCTTCTCCGCCGCGCTGCACGCCGGGCACGTCGTGCCCGAGGACTTCTGAGGCGCGCCCCACCGCCGAGACCCGACAAGAGCCCGACCGGGGACGAAGAACGGGTTTCGGCCGGCGGGAGGCCCGTCGCGTCAGGCGTAGCGTGCGACGACGCCGTCCGCCACGAGGTCCAGCGCCGCGCGCTGGGGCTCGGCGAGGCCGGCGGGCAGCTCGCCCTTCGCGCTCGTGACGAGCCCGAGGGCGTGCGCACGGGCGTCGTCGAGGGCGCCGCAGGCCGCGATCGCGTCGCACAGCGCCTCGGCGTGGGCCGGCGTCGTGACGGCGCGCAGGTCGATCGCGGCGATGGCAGGGTCGCGCTCACGGGCGAGGAGGAACGGCAGCGTGACCGTCCCGTCGAGGAGGTCGGTGCCCCGGTGCTTGCCGGTGCGCTCCACCGGACCGCTGACGTCGAGCACGTCGTCGAGGAGCTGGAAGGCGAGGCCGACGCGCCGGCCGAAGCGGACGAGCTCGCCCGCGAGCGCCGCATCACCGGTGCCGGCGTGCACCCCGAGCGCGCACGCGGCCTCGAAGAGCCGCGCGGTCTTCAGCTCGCAGCGGTGCAGGTAGCGCTCGACCGCCACGCCGGTGTCCCACGCGTCGGCGCGCTGGAGCAGCTCCCCCTCGGCGAGGGCGGACCCGGCGCGGGACAGGGCCTGCACCTGGGCGACGTCCGCGTTGCGGACGAGCTCGCGGAAGGCGTCGGCGAACAGCGCGTCGCCGGTGGCGATCGCGGCCCGGCGGCCTGCCGAGGACCAGACGGTCGGCTCCCCGCGGCGCATCGGAGCCGCGTCGAGCACGTCGTCGTGGACGAGGGTGGCCGAATGGACGAGCTCGACCGCGACGCCGGCGCGCACGAGCGCGGCATCGGCGCCCGCCGTCCACCCGGCGGGCGGGCCCGCGGCGACGAGGACGAGGAGCGGCCGCAGGCGCTTTCCGCCCGCGGCGATCGTCCCGGACGCCCACCCGGACAGCGGCTCCGGGTAGCTCGCCGCGATCTCGCCGAGCCGGGCCTCGATGCGGTCGAGCAGCTCGGGGACGTGGGGTCCCGCGGCCGCCGCGATGGGCGCCGCCTCGGGCGCGACCGCCACGGCTAGGCGGCGGGCACGCCCGGTGCCGCGGGCGCGGACGGCTTCTCGCCGACGTGCAGCGCGATGATGCCCCCGGCGGTGAGGACGTAGCGGACGTTCACGAGGCCGGCGCCGGCGAGCTTCGCGGCGAGGTCGTGCGGCCCGGGGAAGCGCTTGACGGAGTTGGGGAGGTACTCGTAGGCCTCCGGGTCACCGGCGACCTTGCCGATGAGCGGCACGATCCGGTCGAACCACAGGCGGAAGAAGGTCGAGAGCGGGGGCTTCGTCGGCGTCGTGATCTCGAGGACGACGACGTGGCCGCCGGGCTTCACGACCCGCGTCATCTCGCGCAGACCCTGGTCGAGGTCGGAGAAGTTGCGCGCCCCGAAGCCGACGGTGGCCGCGTCGAACGCGTCCGTGTCGTACTTCAGCTCCAGCGCGTTGCCCCACTCCCAGGTGATGCCGGGCGCCTTGACGCGCGCGCGGTCGAGCATGCCCTCGGAGAAGTCCGAGCCGATGACCGACCCGCTCGGGCCGACCCGCGACGCGAGTTCGACCGCGAGGTCGCCGGTGCCCGTGGCGACATCCAGGACGGTGTCGCCGGCGCCGACCTGTGCGAGGTCGACGGCCCGGCGGCGCCACTTGTGGTGCAGCCCGGCCGTCATCACCGAGTTCATGAGGTCGTAGAACCCGGCGATGCGGTCGAACATCGCCCGGACCTGGCCGGCCTCGAGCGTTCCGGACCCGGGGCCGCCGGGTCCGGCGACCTGTGGCGCTCCCAGGCTGCCCGGCTGCGCCACGGGTCCGGTGCCCATCACTTGAGCTGCGACAGGAACGTCACCATCGCGTTGAACTTCGCCGGGTCCTTCTGCTGCAACGCCTGGAACGACGGCATCGGGGCGGTGGGGTTGACGAGCGTCCGCGCGATCGCCTGCCTGGGCAGGTTCTTGGCGATGTGCGTCAGCTGCGGCCCGGGGCCGTCGTTGCCGTTGTCGCCGAACTTGTGGCAGGCCTCGCAGCCGGACTGGGCGACGACCTGCCGTCCCTTCTCGTACAGCGCCGTGAACTGCGGCCCCTGGGCGATGACGGCCTTCGGTGTCGGCATGTCGATCTGCGTCGGCGGGCCCGACTCCGCACCCTTGTAGGTGAGGAAGCCCATCGCCGCGATGACGAAGATGCCGGTCGCCGTGGCGATCGGACGACGCTCGGGGCGACGCTCCGGACCGCGGTCGTAGAACGGCAGCAGGAACAGCAGGATCATGCAGATCGTCGGCACGCCGATGGTGGCGAGCGGGACGAGCTCCGCGGGCTTGATGACGCGGAGCAGCTCGAAGAGGAAGAAGAAGTACCACTCCGGGCGGGGCGTGTACGTCGTCGTCGTCGGGTCCGCCTTCGGGCCGAGCTCGGCGCCGAGGACGAGGGACATCGTGATGATCGCCGCCATGACCACGCAGGCCATGAGGCTGTCCTTCGCGACGGCGTACGGGAAGAACGGCTTGCCGGCCGACTTCAGCGCCATGTACTCGCGCAGGTACTGCTCCTTCTCACGCTGGTTCATGCGCGCTCCTCCTCGACCTGGCGGTACTGCTCAGGCAGCTTCTGCCACGGGGGGGCCGTCGTGCCGAGCTTCGCCACGAGGTACAGGTGGAACCCGATGAGGGCGCCGATGATCCCCGGGATGAGCATCATGTGGATCGCGTAGAACCGCGACAGGGTGGTCGCGCCGAACTCGGGGCCGGCACGCAGGAAGTCCGACAGGTACGGGCCGACGAGCGGGCCGGTGCCGTTGATGTTCACGCCGACGATCGTCGCCCAGTAGGAGCGCTGGTCGAACGGCAGCAGGTAGCCCGTGAAGGACATCGCCATCGTGAGGATCAGGAGGGCGACGCCGATGATCCAGTTCAGCTCGCGCGGGTACTTGTACGCGCCGAAGAAGAACGTGCGGGCCATGTGCAGGAAGATGAGGATGACCATCACCGACGAGCCCCACTTGTGCATGCCGTGGACGAACTCGCCGAGGAAGACGTCGTCGTTCACGTGCCGCATGGACTCGTACGCGCCACCGCCCGCATCCGGGCGGTAGTACATCGCGAGGAAGACGCCGGTGACCGCCTGGCTGAGGAAGGCGAACATCGTCGCCGACCCGAGCGTGTAGAACCAGTTGGTGCCCTTGGGCACCTTGCGGAACATCATCCAGCGGGCGCCACCGGAGAGGGACGTGCGCTCGTCGACCCAGTCGACGACCGACATGCCGGCCTCGGCGGCGACGTCCAGCGGCTTCTGCTTGGGGGTACCCGGGCGCTTCGGTGCCGGCTTCGGGAAGCCGGGGGGCAGCGGCGGGGCGGGGAGCTTGAGCTTGGGCATGATCAGGTGTTGGGGATCTTGCGGATGGACGGACGCGACGGGTAGAGGTACTGCCCGATGCCGTCGAGGGCCTCGCCCGGGTCACGGGGCGAGAAGCGGCGCAGCTCCTGGTTCACCGAGAAGCGCGGGCCGATCTGGACCTGACCGTTGCGGATCCGGGTGTAGAAGCGGTCGAGCGGGCGGACCGGCGGCCCACCGTCCACGCGGCCGACGAAGTCGTACACGCCACCGTGGCACGGGCAGATGAAGCGCTGCGCGGCGGACTTGTACGACACCGGGCACCCGAGGTGCATGCAGCGGGTCGAGATGGCGACGAAGCCGTCGTACTCGTCCTTCCGCTTGCCGTCGATCGCGTCGTTGTGCTTGCGCATGTAGACGGTCGACTTGCCGACCTCGCCGATCCCCGAGGAGATCGTGATCGTCTTCGGGACGTAGTTGTCGTCCGGGAAGTCGGCGACCGGCCCGACGTCCTGCCAGGACTCCTCCTTCTTCTCGAAGATCGGGCCCATTGCGAACCCGAGAGCGGGCAGCAGGAAGGCGGACGCCGAGATGGCGCCGGCGGTGTGCGCGGTACCCGTCATGAACCGCCGGCGCGTGACGGTCTCGCCATCGAAGGCGCCCGGCATGCCGCGGTCGGCGGTGTACTTGCTTTTGGTGATCCTGCGGTCTGGCAAGGTGGGACTCCTGGAAGCCCTGCGACGACGCGTCGGCAGGGGTAGCTCCGTCAGAGAAGGCCGTGGAACCTTATCGCTCGATAAGCGTACGCGGCCCTATGGTGCCTGCGTGCCCAAGCGGCCAAGCTGGCGCGCCGCAGCCCGCAGAGCAGACGAGGCGGACGGATCCCCTGCGCGGGCCTGGTTTTTCGCCGCCTCGAGGGCCTCCGAGGGACCGTGTCCGACGGCCTGCGCGCCGGCCTCCCAGGCCGCGTCCGCGAGGTCCGCGTCGCCGGTCGCCTGGGCCTGCGCACCGAGGACGATCGTGTCTGCGAGGGCCGCGACGGCCTCGAGGTCACCCCGGTCGGCGAGCCGCGAGAGGCCGAGCGCGTACAGGCGGTCCCCGACGAGGAGCGCGAGGTCGGCGTCGGTCGTCGTGACGATCCTCGATCCCCCGCCCACCCCGTCCGCGACGTGCGTGAGGTGACCCTCGCGGACCGCCTCGACGATCTCGACGTAGGCCGCCGGGTCGCGGGCGGCGCGGGGCCCGGCGGCCGCCGCGTCCCCGTGCGGGGTCACGGTGCCGGGGGGCGGCGGGGCGACGGCCTCGGCGACGAGGCCGCCCTCGGCCTGGAGCGTCGCCGCGACGGCGGCGAGGGCGTCCGCGCCCGCGCCCGGGGCGCTCACCCCTTCACCTCGGCGAAGGCGGCCGCCGCGGCCTCGAGCGTGCGCTCCAGGTGCTCGGGCGTGTGCGCGAGCGACGGGAACCACGCCTCGAACTGGGACGGCGGCGCGTAGACGCCACGGGCCAGCAGGGCACGGATCCAGGCCGCGTGGGCGGCGAGGTCGCAGGCCTGCGCCCCGGCGTAGTCGTGGACCGGCTCGGCCGAGAAGAAGACGGTGAGCAGGCCGGGGACGCTGACGATCTGCACCGGGACGTCGCCGGCGGCGTCCCGGAGGCCGTGCACGAGCGTCTCGGTCGTCGCGGCCAGGCGCGCGTAGGCGACCTCGTCGAGCAGCCGCAGGGTCGTGAGGCCGGCGGCGACGGCGAGCGGGTTCCCGCTCAGCGTGCCCGCCTGGTAGACCGGGCCGGCCGGCGCGACGTGCTCCATGATCTCCCTGGAGGCCCCGTAGGCGGCCGCCGGGAGTCCGCCGCCGATGATCTTGCCGAGGACGGTCATGTCCGGCGTGACGCCCTCCCGCTCCTGAGCGCCGCCGGGCCCGACGCGGAAGCCGCTGATGACCTCGTCGAAGACGAGCAGCGCGCCGGTGGCGTCCGCCTGGTTGCGCAGGAGCTGCAGGAAGTCCTCGAAGGGCGGGACGAGACCCATGTTCGCCGGGTAGGGCTCGGCGAGGATCGCGGCGAACTCGTGCTCGGCGCAGGCCCGCACGACGGCCTCGCCGTCGTTCCAGGGCACGATGACGGTGTTCGCGGTCGCGGAGGCGCTCACGCCCGCGGAGGCGGGGACGCCGGCCGTCGCCAGGCCGCTGCCCGCCTCGGCGAGCAGGCCGTCGAGGTGCCCGTGGTAGGCCCCGGAGAACTTCAGGAGCTTCTCCCGGCCCGTCACGGCGCGGGCGACGCGGATCGCGCTCATCGCCGCCTCGGTGCCGGACGAGGTCATCCGCAGCATGTCGATGCCGGGGACGCGGCGGGCGACCTCCTCGGCGATCTCGACCTCGCCGGCCGTCGGGGCGCCGAAGGTCGTGCCGCGCGCGGCCGCCTCGGAGATCGCGGCGAGGATCTCCGGGTGCGCGTGCCCGTGGATGAGCGGGCCCCACGAGCAGACGTAGTCGACGAAGCGGTTGCCGTCGACGTCGAAGAGCTCGGCGCCCTCCGCGCGGTCGACGAAGAGCGGGTCGCGGCCGATCGCGCGCATCGCCCGGACCGGCGAGTTGACCCCGCCGGGGAGGCGCTGGACGGCGCGCGCGTAGAGCTCGGCGGACTTGGCGTCGGTCAGGGAGGCGGACATCGTCCCGCCACGGTACTGCGGACCCGTCAGACCCCGCCGTGCTCCCGTTCCCAGTTCTTGAAGTCCTCGGTGAAGTACAGGAGGCGGACCTTCTTGAACTCCGTCGACGAGTAGAGCGTTGCGCGGTCGGTGATGCCCGTCGACTCGGCGATCGAGTCGAGGACCGCGTCGCACTCCTCCTTCGAGCGGCCGTGGGCCATCGTGAAGACGGAGTAGCGCCAATCCTCGTACGTCGGCCGCTGGTAGCAGTGGCTGATGCCGCGGACGGCGGCCATGCGCGGGCCGATCTCGTCGATGCGGTCCTCCGGGACGTTCCACACGCCCATGCCGTTCGCGGAGAAGCCGGCGCGGCGGTGGTAGAGGATCGCGGCGACGCGGCGCAGGATGCCGCGCTCCTGCATCTTCGCGAGGTGGCCGAGCAGCGCGTCCTGGGTCCAGCCGAGCTTCGCGGCGGCCTCGGCGTACGGCTCGCTCACGACGGGCAGGTCGCCCTGGGTCGCGGTGATGACGTCGATGTCCGTCTGGTCGTAGCTCTGCATCTCGAGGTCGATCGGCGCCTCGGCGACGCCCTCGGTCGAGAGCGACTTCGTGTCGCCCTCCATCTCGAGGTCCATGCGGATCTTGAAGAGCTGGAGCGTCGGGAGCTGGCGGATCGACTCGGCGCCCGTGAGCTCCTGGAGGACGTCGAGCGTCCCCTGCAGGCCGAGCTTCGAGTCCTGTTCGACCGCGAGCGTGAACCACATGTTGAACTCGTGGTTGCGCAGGTAGTTGTGGGACACGCCCGGGTGCGAGTTGATGATCTTCGCGGGGGCCCACGGGTGCTCCGGGTCGACCTTCGCGGCGACGAGCATCGAGCCGTAGCCGAGCGCGCGCGTGTCGTAGATCGGCGTGACCTGGCGGATGATGCGGTCCTTCAGCAGGCGCGTGATGTCGGCCATCACCTGCTCCTCGGTGATGCCGAGGGCCTCCGCGACGCGCAGGTACGGGCGCTGGTCGAGCGGGAACGAGCCCTGCATCTGGTTGAGGAGCTTCCGGTCCAGGTCGCTCAGCGGGACGGCGGCGCCGTCGTTGCGGGAGCGGATCTTGGGGACGGCGGTCTTGTCTACTGAAGCCACAGCGCGGCGTCCTTGGCGTGGTAGGTGATCACGATGTCCGCCCCCGCACGGCGGATGGCGGTCAGGGTCTCGAGCACGACGGCGCGCTCGTCGATGTACCCGGCGGCTGCAGCCGCCTTCACCATCGCATATTCCCCACTGACGTTATACGCGCATACGGGCATCCGGGACGCCTCCTTCACGCGCCAGAGCACGTCCAGGTAGGGCAGCGCGGGCTTGACCATGAGGATGTCGGCGCCCTCGGCGGCGTCGAGCAGGGACTCGCGGACGGCCTCGTCGCCGTTGGCCGGATCCATCTGGTAGCCGCGCCGGTCGCCCGCCTGCGGGGTCGAGTCGGCGGCCTCGCGGAAGGGGCCGTAGAAGGCGCTCGCGAACTTCGAGGAGTAGGACATGATCGGCGTGTCCGTGAAGCCCGCCTCGTCGAGGGCGGCCCGGATCGCGCCGACCCGGCCGTCCATCATGTCGCTCGGGGCGACGATGTCGGCGCCGGCGGTCGCCTGGGCGACGGCCGTGCGCGCCAGGAGGGGCAGCGAGGCGTCGTTGTCCACCGTCGTCAGGCCCGCGGACGTCGTGCAGAGCACCCCGCAGTGCCCGTGGTCGGTGTATTCGCAGAGACAGAGGTCGGCGACGACGAGCAGCCCGGGCACGTGCGCCTTGATCGACGAGATCGCGCGCTGGACGATGCCGCCGGCCGCCCAGGCCTCCGAGCCCTCGGCGTCCTTCTTCGCCGGGATGCCGAAGAGGACGACGCCGGCGACGCCGAGGCGCGCGCACTCCTGGGCCTCCGCGACCGCCTCCTCGACCGACAGCCGCTCGACACCGGGCATCGCGCCGATCGGCGCGCGGCCGGGCTCCTCGTGGACGAACAGCGGCAGCAGCAGGTCGCCCGCGTCGACGCGCGTCTCGCGGACGGCGTCGCGCAGCGCCGGCGTGGCGCGCAGGCGGCGCAGGCGGGTGGCGGGGAAGGGCACCTCCACAGGGTAGAGGCGCGATGGCCTCGGCCGCCGCGGACGCCCGTCAGGCCTCGGCGGCCCGGCGCGCGTGCCACTCCTCGGCGGTGAGGGCGAAGATGTCGTGGTCCTCCCAGACACCGTCGATCATGAGGTAGCGCTGGGCGGTCCCCTCGTGGCGGAAGCCGTTCTTCTCGACGACCCGTCGGGAGCGGACGTTGCGGGGCATGATCGCGGGCTGGACGCGGTGCAGGCCGGCGTGGCGGAAGGCGAACTCGACGACGAGGCCGAGGGCGGCGCTCGCGTGCCCGAAGCCGCACGCGTCCTCGCTGATCCAGTAGCCGACGGTCGCGTTCTGCCACGCGCCGCGCACGACGTTGCTCAGCGCGACGCGGCCGATGAGACGCTCGCGCCGGCCCTCGTGGACGGCGACGACCGCGAAGGCGTAGCCGAGGCCGGACGTCCAGGCGTCGCCGTCGAGGGTGATCTCGCGCGACTGGGCCGCGCGGGTGAAGAACGACTCCTCGCGGATCGCCTCGAACGGGGCGAGGAAGCCGCGGTTCTGCACGCGCAGGGCGAGCAGCGCGTCGAGGTCGGCGCGGACGAGCGGGCGCACCGCGGTGACGCCCTCCTGCAGCCGCAGCCGGGGGACCTGGAGCCTCACGTCCGGGCTCCGAACCGCCTGAGCGCGAGCCGCGCGAGCGCCGTGTAGGCGAGGACGAGGATCGTGAGGTGCAGGAGCGACTGCCCGAGCCCCGGCGCCGCGTCGTTGAGACCGGCGTCGAGCGCCTGCAGGGCCGCCTTGAACGGGAACAGGGCGCTGATGACGCGCACCGCGTCGTAGGCGCCCTTGCCGACCGACCCGCTCGGGACGAGCGCGAGCGCGGCGACCGGCAGCGAGAGGAGGAAGGCGAGCAGCGAGGAGGCGCGCACGTCCCGCGTCAGCGCACCGATCGCCACGCCCATCGCGCCGAAGCCGAGGCCCCCGGCGACGAGCGCGAGGAGCCACTGCGGGGCGCGGCCGAAGCGCACGGGCTGGAAGAGCGACAGCAGCAGGACGAGCGCCAGGGCGATCACGGCGGCGACCGCCGCCCCGAGGATGACCTTCTCGGTGACGAGGACGGTCCGGCTGACGAGCCCGCGGACGAGGCGGCCGAAGGCGTGCTCCTCGCGTTCGAGCGCGAGCATGCCCGCGGCGACGAGCAGCCCGACGAACATGAGCGCGATCGTCACCGCCGCCGCCACGGCGTACCCGTCGAGCGAGCTCGTCCGCCCGTCGACGGTGTGCACGTCGACCTTGATCGGGTTCGAGATCGTCGAGAGCACCGGGGCCGACAGCCCGAGGTTGTCGATCGCGAGCTGCGCGAAGCGCGCGACCTGCCTCACCGCCTCCGCCTTCGCGCTGCCCTTCGGCAGCGCCGCCGCGACGCCACGCAGGATCGCCGCCGACCGCTGGAGGCCGAGGACGTCGAAGCCCTGGCCGAGGATCTTGAAGCTCCCGCCCTTCAGCAGGACCGTGAGGTACTGGGCGGCGACCTTCGTCAGCTCGCCGCTGAGCGCCAGGTTCGCCTTCGCGAGCTGCGCGTTGATCGTGTTCTCGACGTACCGGCGCTTCAGCGGGTTGTCGGCGGCGTAGTAGACCTCCAGCGTCGGCTTCACCGGGCTGCCCGACAGCGACACCGCGGACTGCAGCGCCGCCGTCACGCCCTTCGGGACGATGAGCGCGGCGACCGCCTCGCCGTCCTTCACCTTCCTGATCGCCTCGGCGCGGGAGCTCACGCGGATGGGGTCGATCGCCGTGAACAGCCGGTTCGCGTAGCTCGAGGCGTCGAGCGACTTGCCCGCGACGCTGAACGTCCCGCCGCCCGGCGTCACCTCGTTGAGGAAGGCGACCTTCGGCTTGCTCGGCGGCCGGCTCACCGCGTACCCGACCGGCAGCCCGATGACGATCGCGTAGAGCGCGAGGAGGACGACGAGCAGCGGCGAGCGCCGGAGGATCTGCAGGTCCTTCACGAGGAGGAAGCGGAGCGCCGACACCGCTCAGTGGCCCCGCTCGTGGAGGAAGCGGACGAAGGCGGCCTCGAAGTCGTGGAAGCCGTCGACGGCGTCGACGAACTCCGCCGGGGTGCCGCCGAACAGCAGCTCCCCGTCGGCGAGCACGAGCACGCGGTCGGCGTACCGCTCGGCCTCCCCGACGTTGTGGGTCGTGAAGACGACCGTCGTCGCGTCCTCCTTCGCGAGGCCGGACACGAACGACCAGAGGATCTCCCGCTGGCGCGGATCGAGCGACGAGGAGGGCTCGTCGAGGAGGAGCACCGGCGGGCCGGAGAGCAGCCCGACCGCGATGTTCACCCGCTGCTGGTTGCCGCCCGAGAGCGCGCCGAGCTCGTCGGACGCGCGCTCCTCCAGGCCGGTCTGGGCGAGCATCCGGGTGACCGTCCCCTCGACGTCGTCCACCCGCTCCAGGCGGGCGAAGAGGCGGAGGTTCTCGGCGACCGAGAGCTTGCGGTAGACCGCCGCCTGCTGCGGGACCCAGCCGACCTCGCGCGCCCCGTGGGAGACCGACCCCTCGCTCGGGGGGAAGAGCCCCGCGAGGATCGAGAGGAGCGTCGTCTTGCCCGCCCCGTTGGGGCCGATGATCGCGACGATCTCGCCGGGCTCGGCCGCGAAGCTCACATCGCGGAGCGCGGTCCGGCTGCCGAAGCGCATGACGATGCCGTCGGCAGCGAGGAGTCCCGTGCTCACCGGCGAGAGGCTACCCGCCGCCGGGCGAGGCGCGGACGGTGAGGCGCGAGGGATCGTCCGGATCGCCCGCGTGCTGCTCGTCCCCGACGAGCGGCGGCGGCGCCTCCGTGGCGGCGGGCGTCGTCGTCGTGTCCTCGGCGAGCGGGTTGGCCGCGTCGTTGCCCGGCGGCTCCTCGCGGGCCCGCTCGGCGGCCTGGGGCGGGCGATCGCCGGCCCGGCGCCCCACGAGCTCCGGAGCCGGCGTCACCGTCCACGGCTCGAGGACGAGGTGGCGGCGCAGGTAGTCGAGTGTCTCGCGCGTGATCGCGGCGACCGGCAGCGCGAGGAGCGCCCCGACGAATCCGGCGATCTCCGCGCCGACGAGCAGCGAGAAGATGACGAGCAGCGGGTTGATCCGCAGGGTGTGGCTGAAGATCTGGGGCGCGACGATGTGCCCCTCGATCTGCTGCAGCGCGATGAACAGGATGCCGACCCAGACCGCGGTGATGGGGTCGGTGAAGAGGGCGACGAGCAGCGGGGGCAGCGCGCCGAGGAACGGCCCGACGAACGGGACGAGCTCCATGAGCCCGAAGAAGATGCCGAAGGCGAGGGCGTACGTCTCACCGAGCGGGAAGATCCCGAGCAGGCCGAAGACGTAGAGCGAGAGCCCGGCCCCCGACCCCATCGCGACGCTGAACATGAGCTGGCCGCGGACGTAGCCGGCGACGGCCTTCTGCACGCGCGTCGGGTAGTCGTCCTCGGGGCTCCCGTCCCCCGGCGGCATGATCCGCCGCACGAGGTCCCCGATCCGCTGCCCGTACAGCAGCATGTAGATGCTGAGGACGAAGATGAGGATGAGGCTCAGCCCGGCCGTGACGATCTTCGTCGCGATGTCGGTCCCGGTCGAGACGAGGCTGTCCGTGCCGCCGAGGACCCGGGCGCTCAGCGTCTGCAGCGCGGTGTCGCCCTGCTTCGTGATCTTGACGTGGATGCCCTTGTGGTTGAGCGTCTTCTCGAACTGGGCGAGGTTCTTGTTCGCCGACTTCTCGATGCCGGGCACGGCCTTCTGGAAGGACTTGACCTGGTTCGTCGCGGGGGTGGCGAGCAGGAGGCCGGCCGAGAAGACGCCGCCGAAGAGCAGCAGGTAGACGACGCCGACCGCGACGCCGCGCGGGACCCGACCGCGGTGCACGACGCTCACGAGCGGGTTGAGGATGAGCGCGATGAGCCCGGCGACGATGAAGAGGAGCAGGACGCCGCCTGCGGCGCGGGCGAGCACCCACAGCGCGAGGACCCCGATCGGCAGCATGACGAGCTGGACCCAGCGGGCGACGACGACCGGCGGGACGGCGACCCCTGACCCGGGCACCGGGTCGTCGGAGGCCGCGGACGAGCCTCCGCGGCGCGCCGCGGCAGGGACCTCCTCGTCTGGTGCGGGACCCTCGGTCATGGCGCGCTGTCACGATACCTCTCGATGCCGACTGCCCCGACACGGATCCTGTTCATCGGAGACCTCGTCGGCGGGCTGGGGCGGAGGACGCTCCTGGGCCTCCTACCCGGACTCCGCGCGGCGCACGCACCGACCTTCGTCGTCGTCAACGGCGAGAACGTCGCCGGCGGCCTCGGCATCACCCCGAAGATCGCCGACGAGCTCTTCGCGGCCGGCGTCGACGTCATCACGCTCGGCAACCACACCTACCACCGGCGCGAGATCTACCCGTACCTCGACGACCACGACGCCATCCTGCGCCCCGCGAACTACCTCGCGACCCAGCCTGGCCACGGCCACTGCGTCGTCGAGCGCGACGGCGTCCGCCTCGGCGTCGTGAACCTCAGCGGCAACGTCTTCCTCCGCGCCGGGCGCCCCGCCTTCACCGAGGTCGACTCGATCCTCGGCAGGCTCGAGGGGAAGGCCGACCTCGTCCTCGTCGACATCCACGCGGAGGCGACGAGCGAGAAGGTCGCGCTCGGCTGGTACCTCGACGGCGAGGTCACCGCCGTGGTCGGCACCCACACGCACGTCCCCACCGCGGACCTGCGGGTCCTGCCGAAGGGGACCGCGTACATCACCGACGTCGGCATGACCGGCCCGCGCGGCGGCGTCATCGGCGTGAAGAAGGAGCAGGCGATCGAGTCGCTGCGGACGATGATGAACGTCCGCTTCGACACCTCCGAGGAGGACCCGTGGCTCATGGGCGTCCTCGTCACCGCCGACCCGGACCGTCCCGGGCGCGCGCTGTCGATCGAGCAGCTCCTCGTGCCGTGGGACGGCACCGCCCCCGCCGCCGACTGACCTGCGCGGTGCCGGGCCCCGGACGTCTCAGGCGGCGGTGACGACGGGCGCGCCGACGAGGCCGCCGTCGTGGGCGGGCGCGGGCGCGGCGGGGCGCTCCTCCCCGCCCCGCGCGAGCGACGCGACGATGACGAGCGGGAAGAACCACACGATGTAGAGGTAGAACCAGTGGGTGACGCCGCCCTGCAGCGCGATGACGATCGCGCCCGCGCAGGCCGCGAGCCCGGCGATGTCCTCGCGGCGGGGGGCGGCGGCGAGCCCGACGGCGAGGAGGACGGCCACGCCCTGCCACGCGTGCTGCAGGCCCGGGAGGTCGTAGAGGCCCCAGATCGAAAACGGCGAGCCGCGCGAGGTCTGGAAGCCGAGCGTCCGGTCGTAGACGAGCGACGGCGACTGGTGGTGCGCGATGACGGGGTAGAGCGCGACGATCGCCATCCCGGCGAAGGCGAGGCAGAAGACGAGCAGCGTGCGCGCCCGCGCGCCGAGCCGGTCCGCGCCCTGAGGGCCGCCGAGCGCGTGCGTCGCGAGGAGCGGGGCCACCGCGAGCGTCGCGAACTTCGTCAGGCCGCCGAGCGCGGCCATCGCCCCGCGGCGGGCCGGGTGGGCGGCGGCGAGCAGCGCCGCGACGAGGAAGACGGCGACGAGCGAGTCGTTCGAGTTGCACATCAGCGCGTACATCGAGAACGGGAACGCCGCCCAGGCGTAGGCGAGGAGGACCCCGAGCGAGGGGCCGCGGACCATGCGCCCGAGCAGGAAGAGCAGGAGCATGGCCAGCAGGTCGAAGGCGATCGCGGCGCCGTGGGCGGCGGGCAGGTCGTCCCAGCGGCCGGACCACCCGAGGACCGCGCGGAACGGGACGTACGCCGCGTAGGTCACCGGCCCGTACGTGTCGCCGTGCTCGTTGTCCTTCGGCCAGTCGCCGTAGAGCTTGTCCGAGTGGATGAGCTTGTCGGCGCCGATGACCCCGGAGTAGCCGACGTCGATGACGTTCGAGCTGGTGATGTTCAGCCCCACGCGGAAGCCGACGAGGAAGACGAGGCCGATCGCGAGCCACGTGACCGGGACCGCCGTCGGCAGCGGGCCGCGCCGGTCGCGCTCGGGCCGGGTGCCGAGGCCGATCCACAGCATCCGCACGAGCAGGTAGGTGAGCAGCGGATAGGCGAGCGGGACGCTCACGTCGATCTGCGCGTCGTTGAAGTACGCGACGCTGATGCCGAACGCCGCGAGGACGCAGACGTCGAGCATGAGCCACGTCGGCCGCCACCCGCGCCGCGGGCCGAGGAACGGCGCGAGGAAGAGGAGCGTCATCGGGAGCCAGACCCACGGCGAGTTGACCTTGCGCCCGAACGCGCCGGCGTAGCCGCGCGCCATCGACCAGGCGACCTTGAACCCCGTGTAGCTCTCGGTGACCTTGCCGGTCGCGTCCTCGATCGTGACCTGCCCGACCTCCTTCAGCGGCTTGGACTTCGCGTAGTAGCTCACCTGCCAGCGCTGGCGGCCCTTCAGGAAGATCCCCGGATAGGCGCCGATGTACTGCTTCTTCATCGCGATGATGTTCGGCTGGCGGTCGGCGATCGCCTGGACCTGGACGCTCGTGAGCTTGTGGCCGGCCGGCGGCGTGTCCGGGGTGGGTGGCGTCGTGAGCGCGTTGCCGTCGGCGGCGCCGGCGGGCTGACCGGGGGCGGCGGTCGCGATCGGGGCGGTGTCGGCGGCGGCGACCGCCGGGACGAGGCCGAGGAGGCCGGCGGTGAGCAGGAGGGCGAGGAACGCGGTGACCGCGCGCGCCCGGCTCACCCCCGGAAGCTCCAGAGCTTGTTGCCGAGGAAGTTCAGCGGCGTCGCCGTGACGATCGCGATCGCCTGGGCGGGGACCTCGGCCATCCCGGCGCCGGCGACGAGCGCCTGCAGGATCCCGAGGCTGACGAGGAAGGCGCCGACGCTCACGGTGAAGAAGCGGGCGGCCTGGAAGCCGGCGTGCCCGTCGGAGGCGCCGAAGGTCCAGTGGCGGTTCCACCAGAAGTTGTTCAGGACGCCGGCGAGGAACGCCGCGACGGCGGCGACGTGGTAGTCGACCGACAGCCCGTGGACGACGAGCGTGAAGACGGCGAGGTTCACGACGTAGCCGCTCGCGCCGACGACGCCGAACCGGAAGAGCTCGAACCAGTTGCCCCGGGTCCGCATCCCGTGCCCGATCCTCAGCCACCACGGCCGGTTCGCCCGCTCGATGCGCAGTGCCTCGGCCTGGGCGTCCGCTTCGGCTTCGGCCTGGTCGACCATCAGGCCAGGGTACCGGCGAGGGACGCGAAGTGGCTGAGGACCATCGGCGTGATGTCGACGATGGACCACGACCCGTCGCGTTCCCGCGCCGCCGGGGGCTGCACGCCGTGGAAGACGAGGGCGCCGAGGGAGTCGACGGCATGGAGCGAGCCGTGCGAGCCCCCGCCGATGTGGTGCTGGCCGCCCCAGTCGGGGAACTCCCACCCGGGCGCGGCGCTGAGGAGCACGTCGCCGGACGTCGGGCAGGTGAGCGCGGCCCACGCGCGGGCGAGCGCGTCGGGGTAGGCGGGGCTGTGGAGCTCGCCGCCGTCGACGGCGGCGCCGAGGACCGCGAGGTCCCCCTCGATCGCCCAGCGGCCGCCGCGGACGTCGCGGACGAGCGCCGCGGACGGGCCGCCCTCGGCGCCGGCCGCGGCCGCACCCGCACCCGCACCCGCACCCGCACCCGCACCCGCACCCGCACCCGCACCCGCGGGGCGGAAGCGCAGCGTGCCGGAGGCCCCGGCGATGACGCCACCGGTCCCGCCCACCCGGCCGCGGTCGAGGTGCAGCGCGAGGTCGACCCCGTCGGTCCTCAGCGCGGTCGCGACGAGCTCGGCGGTGAGGCCGGCGCGCGCCAGCGGGTCGTCGGCGAGGACGTAGAGCTGCGCGGAGCGCTGCGACGGGCACAGGGCGATCCGCGCCTTGCCGGCGCCCCGGCCCGACGGCGGCAGGATGTCGAACGGCGCGAACGCCTCCTGGAAGGCGATCGTCCGCTCGACCGGCGCGTGGGAGTGGTCGGCGACGACGATGACGGCGTGCGTTTCGAGGAAGGCCTCGACGCCCCCGCCCGCGTGCATGAGCCGCTCGAGCTGGCGGTCCGCCGCCTCGATCGACTCGATCTGCTGGTGCGGGCCGGCCTCGTGCGAGTGCGTGTCGTTGTCGGGCAGGCTGAAGAGGAGGAAGTCGAAGAGGTCGTGCTCGACGAGGTAGGCCCCGACGCAGCCCGTGTGCTGGTCGCGCAGCCCGGGCATCGCCAGCCGCGACCAGCAGCCGGTCTTCCGGCTCGCGTACACGTCCGCGTAGAACAGCTCGGTCGGCCCCTTCACCGTGCGCCGCATGACCTGCGAGGTGACCTTCGTGATCGGCGTGTCGCGCGCGGGCCGGTGCTCGTGCCGCCCGCGGAACATGAGGTACGTCGTCCCCGCGGTGCGCAGGCCCTCGTCGTCGAGCGACTCGAAGACCGTCTCCACGTGGGCGGGCAGGTGGACCGCGTTCATGTTGTAGACGGTGTCGATGAGCTGCTGCGCGACGCCGAACCTCCGGACGGCCTGGAAGCTCGACCCGTACTCGACGTAGCGGGACTCCTCGCGGGAGTACCAGTTCATCGCGGGGATCCGGTGCTCGTCCTGGAGGCGGCCGGTCGCGATCGACGCCGCGCACACGGGCGTCACCGACGGGAACGCCGCGCAGCAGGACGGGACGTACGTCCCGTGCTCCATGAGGTGCCGGAGCACCGGGGCGCGCCCCGCGGCGACCGCCCGCTCGAGCTCGGACGGCTTCAGGCCGTCGATGACGGCGAGGACGAGCTTCTGCCTGGGAGTCGACGGAGCGTTCATGAAGTCGGGGGTGGGAGAACCGAGCCCCCTGGGCGAGGTTCTCCCGGCGGTAACACGAGGCGCAGCCGAGGGTTACCGCAGAATCCGCAGGCCGGCGTACTTCTCGCCCTCGCGGCGCCTGCCGCCGCGCAGGAGGAAGACGCAGAGCCCGACGCCGACGAGCCCGACCGGCGGGGCCGCGACGCTCAGGCCCGCGAGCGCGAGGGCGATCGCCTCGGCGTAGAGCGGGAGGGTCGACGCCGTCGCGGTGTCCAGGCGGGCGCGCACGCGGCCGAAGAGGCCGCTCGCGGCGAGCGTCGCGAGCACGGCGAGCAGCGGCCCGGCGAGGAGCCCCGGCCACCAGACGTCGAAGCGGTCGTCGAGCTGCCCGGCGAACTCGAGCGCCGCGAGCACCGCGCCGACGGCGGTCATCGCCTGCGCGGCGGCGCCCGCCTCGAGCGCCTTGCGGCCGGCGAGCGAGGCGACGAGGAGCACCCCCATGGCGGCGATCCACACCGGCGACTCGAGGAACGCGAAGCTCGTGCCGCCGAAGTCGACGCCGAGGTTCGCGGCCGCGAGGACCCCGACGACGAGCGCCGGGAGGAAGGGGCGGACGCCGATCGCGGCGGCGACGCCGGCGGCCTGGAGGATGTCGAGAAGAAGGTTCATGCGGTGCGGCCCAGGGGGCCGAACCGCCGGGAGTTCGCCGCACGACCCTGGCGGGTCGCACGACGAACGTCCCGCGGTGAACCCGGAGTCGTTGCGATGCGGTTCGGTACCGTCATGGCCGACATGATGACCGACGGCAGGCCACCGATGCCCGACGGCGAACAGCGGAAGATGACCTCCCGCCGGCCCGGGCGTACCCAGGCGCGCGATCTCGAGCGCTACGCGTCCCTGTTCTCGGCGCGCACGCAGGACATGAAGTCCTCGCCGATGCGCGACCTCATGGCGCTCACCGCGCGGCCGGACGTCATCTCCCTCGCGGGCGGCCTGCCCGACACGAGCACGTTCCCGGCCGAGGACTTCGCGAAGCTCATGTCCCACCTCGCGGTGAAGGCGACGGCGCGCGCCCTGCAGTACGGCCCGACCGAGGGGATCGACGAGGTCCGCGAGGCGATCGTCCGGGTGATGGCGGCCGAGGGGACGGACGTCGACGGCGAGGACGTGCTCGTCACGACCGGCGGCCAGCAGGTCATCGACCTCGTCTGCAAGACGCTCGTCGACCCGGGCGACGTCGTCATCGCCGAGGCCCCGACCTACCCGGGCGCCGTCCCGACCTTCAACGCCTACCAGGCCGAGCTCATCCAGATCGAGATGGACTCCGACGGGATGCGGATCGACGTCCTCGAGGAGACGCTCGCCCGCCTGGATCGCGAGGGCCGCCGCCCGAAGTTCATCTACACGATCCCGAACTTCCAGAACCCGGCCGGCGTGACGATGTCGCTGCCGCGGCGCCGGCGGCTCGTCGACATCGCGCACGAGCGCGAGCTCCTCGTCCTCGAGGACAACCCCTACGGCCTGCTCCGGTACGAGGGCGAGCCGCTCCCCTCGCTCTACTCGATGGACGGCGGCGAGTTCGTGATCTACCTCGGGACGTTCTCGAAGATCCTCTCGCCCGGCGTCCGCGTCGGCTGGGCCGCGGCCCCGCGCCCGGTCCTGCAGAAGATGAACGTCGGCAAGGCGTCGGCCGACCTCTGCTCCTCGACGCTCACCCAGCTCTTCGTCGCCGAGTACTTCCTCTCCGGCCAGTGGGAGACGTACATGGACGAGCTGCGGACGCTCTACCGCGGCCGCCGCGACGTCCTCCTCGACGCGCTCGCCGAGCACCTGCCCGCCGAGGCGTCGTGGACGCAGCCGCAGGGCGGCCTCTTCATCTGGGCGACGCTGCCCGACGGCCTCGACACGACCGACCTGCTCGCGAAGGCGCTCTCGCGCAACGTCGCGTTCGTCCCCGGCCGCGCGGCCTTCCTCGACGGGCGCGGCGGGACCTCGATGCGCCTGAACTTCTCCGGCGTCGGCGAGGAGCAGCTGCGCGAGGGCGTGCGGCGCATCGGCGAGGTCGTCCACGAGCAGGTCGACCTCCTCGGCTCGCTCACCGGCCGCCGCCCCGGCGCGATCCCGCGGCCGGGCGCGGCGCCGGCCACCCCGCCGCCCACCGCCACCGCCGACGACGCGGACGCCGAGGCCCCCCACGGCGACCGCCCGACCGACCCGGCCCTCGCGGACGTCCTGCACCTGCCGCGGCGCGACGACGACGCCGGCACGCGCCGTTCGTCCTCATGACGACCGACCGCCGCCGCGTCGTCGTCCTCAAGGGCGGCCGCTCGCTCGAGCGCCAGGTCTCCCTCACCTCCGGCGCCCGGGTGCAGGATGCGCTCGAGCGGCTCGGCCACGACGTGCACGGGCTCGACGTCGGCCACGACCTCGTCGCCCGGCTCCGCGAGCTGCGGCCCGACGCCGCGTTCATCGCGCTCCACGGCAGCGACGGCGAGAACGGCACCGTGCAGGAGCTGCTGGAGATCCTCGGCATCCCCTACACCGGCTCGGGCATCAGCGCCTGCGTGCGCTGCTCGGACAAGGTCCTCGCGAAGCACGCGATGGTCGACGCGGGCCTCCCGACGCCCGACTTCCTCTCCTTCAACGAGACGGCCTTCAAGGAGCTCGGCGCCGCCGAGGCGCTGCCCGCCGTCGAGGAGCGGCTCGGCTTCCCGCTCGTCGTCAAGCCGTCGAACCAGGGCTCGTCGCTCGGCATCAAGTTCGCCCACGCCGCCGCCGAGGTCCCCGCCGCCCTCGTCGCGGCCTTCTCCTACAGCGAGAAGGTCGTCCTCGAGCGGCACGTCGGCGGCCGCGACCTCGCGGTGTCGATCCTCGGCGGTCGCGCCCTGCCCGTCGTCGAGGCGATCCCGGACGACGAGTTCTACGACTTCGCCGCCCGCTACACGATCGGCCGCACGCGGTTCGTCTGCCCGGCCGAGCTCGACGACGCGACGACGGCCCGCGCCCAGGAGCTCGCGCTCGCCGTGCACGACCTCCTCGGCTGCCGCCACTTCTCGCGCGTGGACCTCATGTGCGACGCGGAGACCGGCGAGCTCACCGTCCTCGAGGCGAACGTCATCCCCGGCATGACGGAGACGAGCCTCCTGCCGCAGGCCGCCGACGCGGCCGGCATCGACTTCGACGCGCTCGTGGCGACGATGCTCGGCCTCGCGCTCGGCGACTAGCGCACGACGATCTGCAGCCCGTTACGGGCGCGCCGCTTGCGCTCGACGTTGCCGCTCGTGTCGACCGCCCGGACCCAGACCTTGTAGCGGCCCTTCGTCAGCGCGTGCTTCGTCGTGAAGCTCCACGTCCCCTTCGAGGCGGCCGTCCGGAAGCCCCGCGCCCGGAGGTAGCGGGTGCGCGCGCAGCTCGTCGCCTTCCGCGCGAACCGCCCGTTCGCCTGCAGGTAGCGGCATCGCTTGCCGTCCGCCTTCGCGATCGACACGGTGACGCGCCGGATCTTGCCGCGCTTCTTCGAGAAGCAGCCCCGGTCGGTGCTCGTGCCGCGCAGCGCCAGCCGGCGGCCCGCCGCAAGCCGCCGCGAGCGGGTCGTGAAGCGGGACACCGGCGCGGTCGCGTCCCTGCAGCCGGCGATCGCCGCCTGCGGGTCCTTGAACGTGTACGAGTAGACGCCGCGGCCGAAGGAGGCCGCGATGAGCCGGTTCGGGTTCGCCGGGTCGAGCGCGAGCGAGACGACCGGCGCGGCCGGGAGGTCGGTCCCGAGCTCGCCGAAGCGCTTCCCGTTCATGTCGACCGAGGCGAAGGCGCCGAGCGCCGTGCCCACGATGAGCTGGCTGCCCTTGACGATGACGGCCGTCGCCCCGACCTTCGGCAGGTCCCCGGTGATGTCGGTGAACGTCTCGCCGCCGTCGGTCGACTTGTAGAGGTAGCCGCCCGCCGGGTCGACGCCGTCGTCGCCGAGCGCCTGCGGCGGGGCGAACTGGCGAACCGACGAGCCGCCGAGCGCGACGTAGATCGTCTTCGCGTCGCCCGGGTCGACGGCGATCGCGTCGATGATGCGCTGCGGCAGGCCGGCGGCCTTCGCGATGTGCCACGTGCCCCCGCTGTTCGTCGCGACGCCGCTCTTGAAGCGGAGGTTGTCCTTCACCGGGTCGCACGAGCCGCAGTAGCCGACGTACCCGACCCCGCCGTGCAGCGCGATCGCGGTCGCGACGTTCGACGGGTCGGTCGCCGTCGCGTCCTGGGTCTGCACGCCCGGGTGCTGCTGGGTGCCGAGGTCGTAGACGCCGTGGAAGGAGTCCGCCGTGATGTCCTTGATCTTCGCGTCGGCGATGAAGACGTCGCGCGCGGCGTACATGACCCGCGCGGTCGTCGTGTCGTCGAACGCGAACGGCGTGAGGAACTGCGCGTCGCGCACGCCGTTCGGCAGCACGGACGCGTTCGTCCGGCCCCCGTCGTGCGTCACCGTAATGTCGCCGCCGGCCGGTGCGTAGAGCGCCTGGTTCGAATCGTCCGGGTCGACGAGCGAGTACGTGCCGTCGCCACCGTAGACCTCGGTCGTCTCACCGGTCTTCGGGTCGATGCGGACGGTGCCGTTGTCCTGCAGGCCGGCGTAGACGACGCCGTCCTTCGCGACCGCCGCGCTGTACGGCAGCAGCGTGTTGAAGCCCGTGACGTTGCCGAGGCCGAAGCCGCCGGCGGTGAAGTTGCCCGACGCCGGCACCTGCTGGGCGAAGGCGCCGCCGTCGTTGCCGATGACGAGGGTCGGCCGCGGGCTGCCGGGGACGAACTGCGCGGCGTGCTGGTCGGGGTGGACCGTCGAGCCCGCCGTCTTCGCCTGCGTCTGGCAGATCTTCTGGGTGACGACGAGGATGCAACCCGCGGTCGCGGCGCCGATGTTCGCGTACGGGGCGACGGCGACGAAGTCGGTCGCGCCGTCCTGCGGCTGCCCGACCGTCCGCGACTCGAAGACCTCCTCGAGGCCCATGTCGAGCCGCGTCGGGATGCCGGCCGCGGTCTGCGCGTACGGGTCCGGCTGGATCCAGCTGTTGTACCAGGACTGGATCCCCGGCCCGAAGCCGAGGACCGCCAGCGACGCGAGGGTGGAGTTGTTCGTCGGCAGGAGGAACTGGGTCCCGGCCGCCATCTGCTTCCACGTCTTCCCGAAGTCCTTGGAGACGTAGACGCCGTTGAGGTAGGTCGGCGTCGCGGTGAGGTTCAGGCCGAGGACCGGATCGGTGATCTCGGGGACGTCGAGGCCGAGGATCTTGCCGCTGTCGAAGAGCTCGGCGTCCTGGACGACGGCGTAGAGGTAGTCGTGGTCCTGCTTCGGGCCGTAGGCGGAGCCGAGCGACACGCGGCCGACCTGCTTCGTCGCGGGGAAACCCGCGCCGTCGGGGGTCTTCGCGAAGGACCCGGGGGCGCCGTTGTCCGAGGTGTAGACGCCGTTCGCCGGCGCCTGGACGCTGCCGTCGGGGCTCCTGCGCTGCCCGGCGCGCCAGCCGACGACCGCGGTGACGGCGCCGCCCGCGTGGCCGAAGGCGTCGGCGCTGCGGACCTGCACGTCGGTGACGACGTTCGCGAGGAAGCAGCCCTTCTTCGTGGCGCTCTTCCCGGCGCAGTCACCGGTCGGCAGGACGACGTCGGTCCACGTGCGGCCCGCGTCGGTCGACCGGTACAGCCCGAAGCCCGTCGCGGCGTAGACCTTGGTGGGCGCGTCCTGCTGGACCTGGACCCGGAAGCCCTGGGCGCCGTCGGGCGCGCCCGCGGCCTTGTGCCACGTCCTGCCGAGGTTCGTGGACCAGAAGATGCCCTGGCCCGCGTACGTGTTGCCGCCGAAGGCGTTGTCGCCCGTGAGCGCGATGAGCGTGCCGCCGCCCGCCGGGGTCCACCCGACGGCGCCGACGATCTGCGTCGGGAGGTTGTCGCCGATCGAGGTCCACGACTTCCCGGTGTCCGTGCTCGTCCACACGCCGCCGTTCGCGACGGCGGCGAAGAGGCGCCCGCCCTGCTCGTCGTACGCGTAGTCGGTGATGCGGCCCGCGCCGCGCGACAGGCCGGTGGACAGGCCGTTGGCGTCGGTGTACGCCGGGTTGTCGAAGCGGACGAAGCCGGAGCCGACCGCCGACCACGAGCCCGCCGTGCCCGCGACGGCGGTGCCGGCCTGGCGCAGGCGCGCCTTCTGCCGGGCCGCGCGGGCGGCCGCCCCGGGGCTGTCGAGGCCGAGCCGCGTCGAGACGGACTCCGAGGCCTTGGTGAGATCGCTGAACGGCTCGGGCGCGCGGACGCCCTGCTTGAGGCAGAAGCCCTTGCCGGGGACGCGGACGCGGGACGGGATGAGCTCGCCGCGGGCCTCGGCGCGGGCCTCCGCGTCCTTGCCCCCGTCGCGCGCGCGGTCGCGCCCACCCGCCGCGCCCGCGCGCAGTTCGCGGACGTACTCCGCGCCGAGGCGGTCGTAGCCCTGCGGGCACCCGTTGGCGGCGAACGCCGGCGCCTTGCCGGCGCCGCCCGCGTGGGAGAGCAGCAGGACCGCGGCCAGCGCGGCGAGGGCCACGAGCGCGAACGACACGGAGAGGCGGCGGGTCACCGGCCGATCGTAGTCCGCCGCGCCCCCGGCGGTCGAACCTCAGGCGGTCAGACGGCGCGGCGCCGCTGCCGGCCCCGCGCGGCGGGTCACTCGCCGGACTCGCCGGCGAAGTCCTCGGGCGTCACCTGGTCGAGGAACTCCTTGAAGCGGTCGACGACCTCCTCGGTGTCCTCGACGTCGTGCTCGAACTCGATCGCCGACTCGGCGATGACATCCTCGGCGGCGAAGATCGGCGCGCCGGAGCGGACGGCGAGGGCGAGGGCGTCGCTCGGCCGCGAGTCGATCTGGATGACCCGGTCGCCGATCGCGAGCGTGATCGACGCGAAGAACGTGTTGTCCTTCAGCTCCGTCACCGCGACCTGCGTGCACTTCACCTCGAGCTCGCCGAGCATGTCGACGAGCAGGTCGTGCGTCATCGGCCGCGGCGTCGTCTGACCCTGGAGCTTCATCAGGATCGCCGCAGCCTCCGGATGGCCGATCCAGATCGGGAGGAACTTGTTGGAGTCGACGGTCTTGAGCAGCACGATCGGCTGCTTGCCGACCATGTCGAAACTCACTCCGTAGATGACCATTTCCTGCACGCGAGAGCTCCTCGGCTTCCGTGGGGTGTGACGAGTATAGGTGGACCGGATGGCCCACCCCGGGCGCTGCCGTCCGCCTCCGGCGGGTTCGACGATGTGTCCGCAGCGCCTCTAGATGGTTCGTTCCACGGATCGGTCAGGCGTAGTAGGCAGTGAGGTTGCGTGGTGGGCGGCCGAGGCGTTCGTTGAGAGCGATCGCGGCGGTGAGAGCGAGGAACTTGGCGGCCAGGCGGGTGCGGAGCGTGTGGAGCTCGCGGGCGCGGTGGTCCTCGAGGTTGAGCATGTCTTTGCATGTCCAGAAGATCGATTCCACGCATTGCCGGATCGGGGCCAGGTGCGGCTCTTTGCCGGCCTCGTCCTTGCGTCGGGGGCGGACGATCGTGGCGCCGAGCGCGGAGGCTTGGGCGTGGAAGTCGCGGCCGGAGTAGCCCTTGTCGCCGATGACGGTGACCGGGCCGTTGCGGTGGCAGCGGGCGAGCATGTCCAGCGCGACGTCTCGTTCGCCCGTTTTCGGGGAGGTCAGGGCAAGGGCGCGTGGAGTGCCGTCGGTCGCGAACAGGCCGTGCAGGCGGAAGCCCCAGAAGAAGCGGGAATGGCTGGCGCAGTAGCCGTACTCCGCGGCGTTGCCCAGGGCGCTGCGGCGCGTCGTTTCGACCGAGCGACCGCATTCGACCGGTGTGCTGTCGACCACGAGCAGGTCGTCGTCAAAGCCGTTGGTGTGGCGGGCGAACTCGAGGATCAGCGCTTCGATTTTGTCCGACAGGCGCTGGCGGCGTTTGACGAAACCCGGGCGCTTGGGCAGTCGCGGGAACAGGTGCCCCAAGCGATGCGGTGCCATCGCCCAGAACTGCTCGTCAGAGCTGATCCGCAGTACCTGCTGAGCCACGCTCAACGTGACGACCTCCGCGTCGGTCAAGATCCGTTTGGCGTTCTTGCCCTTCGCAGGCAGGAGATCGTCGCAGGTGCAGTAAACAGCGATCAGCAGCAGGTCGAGGTCGGCGTCCATCGAGGCCCCCAGGGTCGGCGTTGGCGAGATAGCACCGCCGACTTCGACCTGCCTGCTTATGTCACCTGCCTACCCGACTCCTCCGCCCCCGCCGTGGAACGAACCATCTAGGATCGGCGCGTGTCTGCCGTCCAGGGTCGAGTGATCTCGGTCGTCCTCTGCGATGACGTCCCCCAGCTGCGGACGCTGCTGCGCTTCGCGTTCGACGAGCAGGACGACCTGCGCGTCGTCGCCGAGGCGGGCGACGGCGCGGCCGGCGCCGACGCGATCGTGCGGCTGCAGCCGGACGCCGTGATCCTCGACCTCTCGATGCCTGGCCTGGACGGCCTGGAGACGATCCCGCGCATCATGGCCTCCTCGCCCGGGACCGCGATCATCGTCTTCAGCGGGTTCACGGCCGACCGCATGGCTGAGGAGGCGCTGGCGCTCGGGGCCGACGCGTACCTCGAGAAGGGCGAGGACATGGACGTCGTCGCCGCGGCCGTCCGGGACGCGGTGACCCGTCGTCGCGCGACGCCCGGCGATCGCCGCGCCACCGGGACCTGAGCGTCAGCGGCGCGCCGCCGGGCTGCGGCCGGGCGTGTCGGCGCGCGCGGAGGCGATCCGCTCGCGATGCCAGTCGCCGGCCCACGGCGGTCCGTGGTCGCCCGGCTCGGTCGGGAGGGCGTCGAGCGCGAGGCGTCCGTACGTGAGGTCCGGGAGCGGCTCGAAGTCGATGTCGACGCGGGCCTCGCCGATCGCCCACGTCGTCCGGCGTCGCTCGCGGAGGAGCGCGGCGGTCGGCGTCACGTCGTAGTACTCGGTGCCGTGGGCGATGACGAGCCGCGCGCGCATCTGCTTCAGGAGCGCCGCGGCGCGCTCGACGTTGCGCGCGAACGGGGAGAGGACGACCTCACCCGGGGCGACGACCACGAGCACGACGCCGTGCGTGTGCAGCAGGGCGACGCCAGGGTCCAGGCGCGGGGTGGTCACGGCAGGCGACACCCCGGGAGTGTCCGCGGCCGCGGGCCGGTGACGCAACCCGTGCAACAAGACGTCCGGCGCGACGGCGAGATGTCCGCGGAGGACCATCGGTGCTCTCGAAACCCGGCCACCCGGCCGATCACGGGAGCAGGCCGTGTCGCGTCGTCGTCCCCTCACCCCGGTCCTCCTCGCCGCCGCGCTCCTCGCCGGCGGGTCGGCGGCGGCCGCCGTCGCGTCGGTCCCGGCGGAGCCACCGCCGTCCGCGGGGGTGTCGCTCACGGCGCTGCCGTTCCTCGCGGACCTGCCGGCGGCCGTCGCCGGGACGGTCGCGCAGACGCAGGCCGACGCGGTGGCGGCGGCCGCGGCCGCCGCACGGCGGGCCGAGGCGCGCCGCCGGGCCGAGGCGGCGCGGCTGCAGCGCTCGCCGACCCCCGAGGCGGTCCTCCGGCGGGCGTGGCTCCTGCACCTCGAGAGCCGCGAGGTCTACGACGCGCAGCGCGCGATCCTCTCTCGGGCCCGGCTCGCGGCGCGGACGCTCGGCGGCGGCCGCGGCGCCGAGCAGCGGGCCGCCGTCGCGGTGGTCGACGGGCTCGCGGCCGCGCGGATCCTCACCGCCGACCGGCTGCCCGCCGTCCTGCTCACCCTCCAGCGGAACACCGATTGGTGGACGCGGCGCGGCGCCCCGCCCTACGGACGGTCGATCGTCCGCGGGAACGACCCGGTGACGCTGCGCTACGTCCCGGGACAGGGCCTCGTCCTCCACGAGCTCGGCAGCTGGGGACGCGTGAACTGGCTCGCGGGCGCCTGCCTGCGCGACCGCGTCCACTGCCCGCGACGGCGCCTCGCGACGAGCATCGAGCGGCTCATGGCCCTCGCGGTCCGCCGTGACGGCGTCGTCCGCGCCGAGTCCTACTTCAGCTTCGGCGGCGCCCGGGCCCCGTGGATCAGCGGCATGACCCAGGGGACGCTCATCCAGGCGCTGACCCGCGCCTCGGTCGTGCTCGGGAGCGCCCCGGACCGGCGGCGGGCGAAGGCCGCGCTCGGGGCCTTCAGCCGGCCGGCGCCCGCCGGGGTCGCGGTGCCGGACGCCGGCGGGCGGCTGTACGTCATGTACTCCTCCAACCCGGGGCTCCACGTCCTCAACGGGCACCTGCAGGCCCTGACCGGGCTGCGGGACCTCGCGACGCTCGGCGGCTCGGCCCGCGCCGCCACGCTCTTCCGCCGGGGCGAGCGGGCGGCCCGCGTCGAGCTGCGGCGGACGGACACCGGCGCGTGGTCGCGCTACTCGGCGGGCGGCGCGGAGTCGACCGTGAGCTACCACCGGCTCGTCACCGGCTTCCTCGCGAACCTCTGCGCCCGCGGCGCCGGCCGGCGCTACTGCGCGGCGAGCGTCCGCTTCCGCCGCTACCTCACGCAGCCGACCGCCGTCGTCGTGCGGGCCGCGGCCCGCCCCCGTTCGCAGAGGGCCACGAGCATCCTCGTGTGGATCTCGAAGGTGTCGACCGTGCGCCTCGCCGTCCGCGACGTCCGCGGGCGGGTCGTCCTGTGGCGCACCGCGGTGCTGCCGCGCGGCGCGCACCGCTTCGCCTGGGCGGCGCCCCACCACGGGCGCTACCGCATCCGCGTCACCGCGCTCGGACCGGGCAGCCCGCCCGCCGGGACCGGCGTCGCGACCGTCCGCGTCCTCCCCACGCACCTCAGGATGAAGCACCCGCGGCCGAAGACCACGGGCAAGGGCCGCTGACGCCCGACCTTCCGCCACCGGAGCCCGAGCCGATGCCCCACCGCCGTCCCCGCCGCACCCGCGCCCACCGTCCGCTGCGCGCGGCGATCACCTCCGCCCTCCTCGGCCTCGCGCTGCTGCCCGGCGGCGCGCACGCCGCCGCGGCCGGCCCGGCCTGCCGCCCCGGCGGCGCCCCGCTCGTCCCGCGGTCCGGGGTCTGGTTCGGGGCTAGCCTCGACTGGGCCCACGACTCGATCCCGGCCTACGCCCGGCGCCTCGGCGCGACGCCGGCGGTCGACGTCTCGTTCGTCCAGCTCCCGTTCGCCGCCGGCGACGCCCGCAACCTCGACGCGGCCGTGCGGCAGATCCGCCGCGCGGGCGGGATGCTCCTGCTCACCCTCGAGCCCCAGCAGGGTCTCGCGGCGGTCACCGACGCCGTCGCCCGCGGGCTCGCGGCCCGCGTCGCGCGCTACCAGGCGGCCGGCGTCCCGGTCCTCGTCCGCTTCGCGCACGAGATGAACGGCTCCTGGTACCCGTGGGCCCAGCAGCCGGCCGCCTACGTGGCCGCGTTCCGCCGCGTCGCCGCCGCCGTCCACCATCGGGCGCCCGGCGCCGCGATGCTGTGGGCGCCGAACTACGGCGGCGGCTACCCGTTCGCCGGCGGCACGCACCAGGCCCCCGCCGGCAGCGCCGACGCGCGCGCCCTCGACACCGACGGGGACGGCGCGGTGACCGGCCACGACGATCCGTACGCGCCATACTGGCCGGGCGACGACGCGGTCGACTGGGTCGGCATGACCCTGTACCACTTCGGCAACGTCTACCCGTGGGGCGAGAACGAGATCCCCGAGCCCGGCAAGTTCGCCGCCCTCCTCACCGGCACGTACGTCGGGCTGAACGGCGACGAGTCCGCGGTCCCCGACTTCTACGGCGTGTACGCGACGGGCCACCGCAAGCCGCTCGCGATCCCCGAGACCGCTGCGCTCTACGCTCCGGGCCGCGGCGGCGCGACCGCCCTGCAGATCAAGCGGGCGTGGTGGCGTGAGGTCTTCGCCCCCTCGGTGCGCACCCGCTTCCCCCGGCTGGCGATGGTCAACTGGTTCGAGTGGGACAAGACCGAGACCGAGATCGGCGGCCGGGTCGACTGGACGGCGACGCGTGACCGCCGCGTCCGCGCGGCGTTCCGGGCGGCCCTGCCGTCGTGGCTGCGGTTCGGCGCGGACGCCCGCCGGTGCGGGCGCCCGCGCTGACGGCGCTCAGCGCCAGAGCGCGTCGCTGTGCGCCTCGGCGACGATCACCTCGGCCCCGGTGAGCAGCGGGGCCAGCGGCGTCGTGAGCTTGATGTGGATCGCCCGCACCGTCAGGCCGGTGTGCCCGGTCTCCGGGGCGTCCGGGGTCTGCTCGTTCAGCACGACGTACCCGAGCCCGAGCGGCAGCGTGATCGTCGTGTTCGGCGGCGGGGTCCCGGAGATCGGGATGCCCGCGACGACGAGGTCGACGAACTGCGTCCCCGTCCCGTTCGAGGACCTCGCACCCGAGGACGCCGTGCTGTTGGACTGCGACCTGACGAGGGTCGCCTTCACGAGGCAGCCCGGGGCCGCGACCTTCAGGAGGCAGACGCCAGCCGCCTGGGCGTAGCTCGACGAGGTGCTCGCGCTCGTCCCGTTCGTCCCCGTCGTGTCGGAGGCGGCGTCACTCGTCGTGACGATGCTGCCGTCCGCGGGCAGCAGCCACGCCGGCACGTCCATGTGGGCCGAGCCGCCGGAGGCCGGGATGTCGACGAACCCGACGGTCGCGGCCGGCACGAGCGGGTCGACCTGGGCCGAGCCGACGAACGCGTGCCCGCTCACCGCGTTGTTCGGGTTCGTCGTGCACAGGCGGGTCTGCCGGTGCTCGGCGTGCGCCACCGACTTCGCGACCGTGATCTCCACCGGCGGCCCGCCGGCGGTGAGGAGGCCGCCGATCGTCCCGCCGGTGATGTACACGCGGATCGCGGTGACCGTCAGGTCCGCCTTGTAGGTCCCGCCGGAGAGCTGACCGCTCGCCGGCGACGAGGTCGATCCCGTCTGCTCGTCGATCGCGACGTAGGAGCCCTCGCCGTAGAGCGTCCGGTTCACGAGGTTGTTGTCGAGCGGGATCTTCAGGCCCGGCGCCGGGTTGACGACGGAGCTCCCGAGGACCTTGAGGTTCGCCAGGGTCGTCCCGGCCGCGGAGTACGAGGACGCGGTCCCCGAGGCGGTGGTCGAGGCGACCGAGCGGACGGTGTCCGCGGTGACGACGCCGCTGAGGACGTCGAGGCCGAGGACCTCGGAGGTCGACGTCTGCTGCGCGCCGAGGGCCTTCGTGACCTGCGACGAGCTCGACGTGTTCAGGACGTCGGCCTTGGCGACACTCGTCAGGCCCACCACCCCGAGGATGTCGAGGTGCAGGAACTGGTCCTCGTCCGCGCTCGCCCCGACGCCCGTCCGGGTGCTGGACGCGTGCGAGATGTCCTGGTTCACGAGCGGGATCCCGAGGAGCGGGACATAGGCGCGCAGCCCCAGCGCGCTGCCCGCGGCGTTGGCCGTCGACGGGTCGGAGGACGGCTGGGCAGTCGCGCAGACCCGGTTCGAGCTCGTCGGGCCGGCCGTCTGGTCCGGGCTCGTCATCGTCGCGACGTTGCACACGGCGCACGCGTCGATGGCGGGATCGACCTGGACGGTCATCGTGACGCTGCCGCCGCCGCCCGGGCTCACCGAGCCGACGTTCCAGCTGACCGTCCCGCTGCTCACCGTGCAGGAGTCCGAGCAGGAGACGAAGCTCGTGCCGGCCGGCACCACCTCGTCGATCACCGAGGCGCTCGCAGTGCTGTCCCCGCTGTTGCCGTAGGTGAGCGTGTAGGTGATGCTGTCGCCGGCGCCGACCGCCGTCCGGTCGGCCGCCTTGACGAGCGTGAGCTTCGGCGTGCCGACCACGGTGACCGAGGTCTCGTTGGAATCCTTCGGCGTCTCCTCGGCGGTGTCCGCCGTCGCGACGTTCTTCACCGTCGTGGAGGCTCCGGAGAACGGGCCGGTCAGCGTGACCTGGAAGGTGAGCGTCTTCGTGTCGCCGGGCGCGACCGTGCCGATGGTCCAGGTCACCGTCGGCGAGCTCACCGTGCAGCTGCCGCTCGTGGTCGTGCACGAGCTCGGCACGTACGTCTGCTTCGCCGCGATCGTGTCGGTCACGACCGCGTTCGTCGCCGGCGCGTCGCCCGTGTTCGTGTAGCTGAGCCGGTACTCGAGGACGTTGCCGGGCTTCGCCGTCGCCGTCGACGCGAAGGTCCCGTTCGTCGTCACGTTCCGGACCGCCTTCACCGTCGACGAGCTCGGGTTCGCCGTGACCGTCACGGTCGTGGGCGGCGTGGTGACCGGCGGCTCCTGATCGGACCGGTAGACCGCGGCGTTCAGGACCGGGGTGCTGCCGGCCGGGAACGAGTTGTCGAGCTTCACCTGGAAGGTCAGCGTCCTCGTGCCGCCCGCGGGGACGCTCCCGATCGTCCACGTGAGCACCGGGGCGCCGAACGCGCAGGTCGTCCCGGTCGAGGCGGTGCACGAGCCGGCGACGAACGTCTGCATCGCGGCGAGCGTGTCCGTCACCGTCTCACCGGTCGCCGTGCCGGGCCCGGCGTTCGTGTAGACGAGCTGGTACTCGAGCACGTCGCCGGGCTTCGCCGTCGCGGTCGTCGCGAACGTCGTCGCGCCCGCCGTGACGTTGCGGACCTTCTTCACCGTCGAGGAGCTCGGCGTCCTGACGGTCGTCGTCGCCGTGGACGTCGTCCCGGGCTCGCCCGTGCTCGTCCCGTCGGCGGTGTTCTTCACGTCGGTGGACGTGCCCGCGCCGAAGCCGGTGCTCGCGAGCCGCACCTGGAAGGTGACGCTCTTCGTCGTCGGCGAGCCCGGGTTCGTCGTGCCCCCGAGCGAGCCGACCGCCCACGTGAGCGTCGAGCCGCTGACGCTGCAGCCCGTGCAGGTCGGCGGGTTCGGGACGAACGTCGTCCGCGCGTCGATCGTGTCGGTGACAGAGGCGCCGGAGACCGCGCCGGGCCCGCTGTTGGAGTACGTCAGCCGGTATTCGAGCGTGTCGCCGGGGCTCGCCACGGCCGTCGAGGCAAAGGTGCCGCCGGTCGTGACGTTGCGGACCTCCTTCTTCAGCCCGGATCTCGGGGTCGAGACCGTGAGGGTCACCGTGTTGGACGAGGCGGAGTCCTCCTTCGACGCGGCGGACGCGGCGTTCGTCACGGTCGTCGTGGCGCCGGACGCGAACGTCCCGGTCAGCTGGGCGCGGACGGTCTTCGTGATCGTCCCCCCGGGCCCGACATCCCCGAGGCTCCACGTGAGCGCCTGCCCGGCGGCGGTGCAGCCGTCGCACGTGCTGAGCGTGTAGGCGCCGTTCAGCGTGTCGGACAGGATCACCGCGTGCGCGATGCCCGGGCCGTTGTTCCTGTAGGTCAGCTGGTACTCGATGAAGTCACCGGGGCTCGCGGTGATCGGATTCGCCGTGAAGGCGCTGCCCGTCGTGTCCGTGGTGGCGTCGCGCTGCGTCTTCGCCACGCTCGAGGCCGGGCACTCCCCGATGTTCAGCGGCTGGCGCTTGGTGAAGTCCTGGAGCGCCGAGTTGATGCCCGTCGACGAGCGGGTCTTCATGTAGACGCCGGAGAACTCGCCGCAGCTGATCTCGCCGATCGCGTTCGTCAGGTCGATCGCGGCCTCGCCGAAGTCCCCCGCCGTGTGGCCGGGGATGGTGTTCGGGATGTTCACCGCGCCGACCGCGTTGTCGGCGGCGTGGGCGTCGGCCACGAACGTCGAGCCGTCCCACGTGTACGCGACGACGTCGATGGTCGCGCCGCCGTTGTTCGTGTCGAACGAGATGAGGACGTCGCCGGCTGTCCGCTTCGGCAGGCCGCCGCAGGAGGAGTTGACGGCGGTGCCGGACTTGTTGAACTCGTAGTCGACGTGGGCGTCACCGGTCACGGCCTTGCGCGTGTAGTCCACGTAGGCGTACTGGTGGCCGGTGGTCGCGGGGCCCCGGCGGAACGCGATCTGACCGCCGAGGATGTCGTCCTTCCCCGGGGCACTGGCGGTGGTGCAGGCCCAGTGGGCCGGGTCGAGCTCCTTCGACCCGGTCGCGAACCCGTCGTCCTTGTTGCCCGAGCCGTCCGTGAAGTTCGTGAGGTTCGGGGGCGGCGTCGCCCAGTCGATCGGGTCGCCGGGACCGCTGTTGTCGGCGAGGTTCCCGTCGATCTCGAAGCCCCCGAAGACGACGTTCGTCGCCCCCGCGACCGGCGCGCCCACGACGAGCCACGCCGTCGCGAACAGAAGTGCAAGAAGCCCTGCCAGGCCCAGACGACGCATGTCGCTCTCCCACCGTCATGAGTTCGCGCGCGCCCCCTGACGCACGCGGTGCTGCGGTGCTGCCCGCGTCGGAGGCCCCCCTCCGTCCGCGATACTCTGTAAAACAAGAAAACAGTAACCAGACGGCGGGCGCGAGGTCAACCCGATGGTCCGAATTTCAGTTATAAGGCGCTGAAGGCGGCCTTGGGTCCACGCGCCGGCGATGACCGCGGCCCGGCATGAGCCCGGCGGGTCCTGCGGGTCCTGCTCGTCATCACGGCCCGGAGAACGAGAAAAGCCCGCCGGGGCGGGCCTTCCGAGTGGGCGATCCAGGATTCGAACCTGGGACCTCTTCCTTATCAGAGAAGCGCTCTAACCGACTGAGCTAATCGCCCGGGGGCGGTGGAGTGTAGCGAGCCTCCGCGCGCGATGACCGCTCGCCCGCCGCGGGCGCGCGCGGGGCCTCAGCGACCGGCGAGCCGGTCGGCCAGGGCCTCGGCCTCGGCGGCGTCCGCGAAGGTGAGCTCGACCTTGTAGCCCGTCCCGCGGGGCTTCACCCGGACGTCGGTGCCGAGCGCGCCACCGAGCTGCTCGGCGATCCGCGCCATCGCCTCCTCCTGGTCGGGATGGGGCGCGGGACGACCGGCCGCGCGGGGCGCCGGCGCCTCGTTCGCCTCCCGGGCGCGCTGCTCGGTGACGCGGACCGACCAGCCCTCGCTCGCGGCGGCCCGCGCGAGACGACGGCGGTCCGCGTGGTCCTCGGCCATGAGCAGGGCCCGGCCGTGACCCTCGGAGAGCGCGCCCTCCTGCAGGGCCTCGAGGACCTCGTCGGGGAGGTCGAGGAGCCGCAGCAGGTTCGAGACGGCGACGCGGCTGCGGCCGACCTTCCGGCCGACCGCCTCGCGGGTGAGGCCGAGCTCCTCGACGAGCGCGGCGACCGCGCGGGCCTCCTCCACCGGGTTCAGGTCCTCGCGGGCCATGTTCTCGATGAGCGCGTCCTCGAGCGTCCGGGCGTCGTCGCGGTCCTGGATGATCGCGGGAACCGTGGCGAGGCCGGCGAGCTGTGCCGCGCGCCAGCGGCGCTCACCGGCGACGAGCTCGTACCCGCCGCCGGCGACGGGGCGGACGAGGACCGGCTGCAGGACGCCGCGCTCGCCGAGCGAGTCGGCGAGGGCCTGGAGGGCCTCCTGGTCGAACTGCTTGCGCGGCTGGTCGGGGTTCGGGCGGACGCTGCCGACCGGGAGCTCGCGGAGCTCGGCGTCGCGCGGGCCGGTCGCCGCGGCGACGGCGCCCGGCTCGGTGACGGCGAGGATCGCCGAGAGCCCGCGGCCCATCCCGGTGCGGCCGCTCTTCTTCGGGGCGTCACCGCTAGCCACGGGCCGCCACCTCCTTCGCGAGCTCGAAGTACGCGTCGGCGCCCGTGCTGTGCGGATCGTGGTGGATGACCGGGACGCCGAAGCTCGGCGCCTCGCTGATGCGCACGTTGCGGGGGATCACCGTGTCGAAGACGAGGGCGGGGAAGTGCTCGCGCACCTCCCGCTCGACGTCCCGGGCGAGGTTCGTGCGCGCGTCGTGCATCGTCAGGAGCATCCCGGCGACGGTGAGCCGCGGGTTGAGCTCCCGCTGGACGAGGGCGAGCGTGTCGAGCAGACCCGCGAGGCCCTCGAGCGCGAAGTACTCGGTCTGGACCGGCACGATGACGCGGTCCGCGGCGACGAGCGCGTTGACCGTGAGCGGACCGAGCGACGGCGGGCAGTCCAGGAGGGTGAAGGCGAAGCGGTCGCGGACGGAGGCCAGGGCGTCCCGCAGGCGGTTCTCGGACCCCGGCAGGCGGGGGAGCTCGACGCTCGCGCCGGCGAGGTCCGGGTGGGCGGGGAGGACGGACAGCCGCTCGATCGTGGTGCGCTTCAGCGCCTCCTCGACGGTCGCGTCGCCGAGCAGGACGTCGTAGATCGAGGGCTCGCCGTCCTTCGGGAGCCCGATCCCGACGGTGGCGTTCGCCTGCGGGTCGACGTCGACGAGCAGCGTCTCGTAGCCGGCCTCGGCGATGCAGGCCGCCACGTTGACGGCGGTCGTCGTCTTGCCGACGCCGCCCTTCTGGTTCGCAATCGCGTAGATGGTTCCCATCGGCGGTGGACGGTAGCGATGGGCGCGTCCCGCGGCGTGGGCGATCCCCGCAAGATGCGGGGTTTCCGGCGCGCTCAGGCCGCCGTGATCGGTCGCTTGCGGGCCATGCCCTCGCGACGGGGGAACCGGGACGGGGTCGGCTCGGCCTTGCGGAAGACGTGCAGGTGGCGCCGATCGGCGCCGGGGCGGGGAGGAACGGGCCACACCTCGACGAGCTCCATCCCGGTGGCCGCGGCCGCCGCCGCACCGTCGGCCTCCTCGGCGGTGTCCCGAGCGCCCTTCCAGGCGACGAGATGCCCGTCTTCGGCGAGCAGCGGCGCCGCGTACTCCACGAGGGCCGTCAACGGGGCGAGGGCCCGGGCGGTGACGAGGTCGTGGGCGCCGATCCCCGCCGGCCACGCCTCGGCCCGGGCGTGGACCGGCAGGGCGTTCGTGACGCCGGCTACCGCCGCGAGCCGGCCCATGAACTCGCACTTGCGTCCGACCGATTCCACGAGCGAGACCTGGGCGCCCGGGAGGCAGAGCGCGAGGACAAGGCCGGGAAAGCCGGCGCCCGCACCGATGTCCGCGACGACGCGTGCCTCGCGGACGAGCGGGAGCCCCAGCCCGTCGAGGGAGTCGGCGACGTGGACCTCGACCGCGGCGGTCGGGTCGACGACGGTCGTCGGGGCGGTCGGGTCCGCGGCGAGGCCGTCCAGGAGCGCCCGAAAGCGAGGGACGAGCGCGGCATCCAGCCCATGGGCGGCGCAGAGCTCGGCGAGGCGGGAGTCGACCGGGTTCACGTGGGCACCGTTTCACGTGGAACGGTGCCGGCGTCGTCACCTCGGCGACCGTGCGGCGGGCGTTTCACGTGGAACGCCCGGGGTGGCGCTATTCCGCGGCGGGAGTGACGACGAGGTGGCGGTCGGGCTCGTTGCCCTCGCTGTGGGTGTCCACCCCACCGCGCTCGCGGAGGTATTCGTGGACCAGGCGGCGCTCGCTCGCCGTCATCGCGTCGAGCGCCACCGGTCGGGCGTTGCTCACCGCGTCGTCGGCGGCCTCGTCCGCCTGACGCTGCAGCGACTCCTGCCGGCGGGCGCGGTAGCCCTCGGCGTCGATCGAGATCCGGCGCAGCTCGCCCGTCCGGGCGTGAACGATCCGCTGCGCGAGGTGCTGGACCGCGTCGATCGTCTGGCCGTGTCGGCCGATGAAGAGGCCCAGGTCGGTGCCGTCGAGGGAGCCGACGAGCTGGCCGTCGACGTCCTCGACCCGCACCGTGGCCGTGAGCCCGAGCGCCGCGGCGACCCGCTCGAGGAGGTCGGTGACGAGTTCGACGTCCGTCGGGGCGGCCATCAGCGGCGCTTCCCCGAGCGCTGCTTCTTCTTCGCGCGGGGCGGCGGCGGCGGTGCGGCGGTGCGGGAGCCCGCGGGCTTCGCGGCCCCCTTGCTCGGCGTCGAGTCCTCGCCCTTGGCGACCTTCCCGGAGGTCTTCGGCGTGGCGGCCGCATCGTCCTTCTTCGCCTTCGCGTCCGCCTCGGCCTGCTCGGTCACCCGCGCGGTGAGCTTGCCGAAGATGCCCGGCATCTGGGGCGCGGGATCGTTCGGCCCTCGCGGCACCGGCGTGGGGTGCACGACCTCCGCGAGCGCGGCGCCGGGCCCGACCATCCCGGCGCGGCGGCGCAGGATGTACTGCTGGCCCACGGTCCAGAGGTTCGTGACGATCCAGTACACGAGCAGGCCGGCCGGGAACCGGATGACGAAGATCGTGAACACGAACGGCAGCGCGATCATGAGCTTCTTCTGCGTCGGGTCCGCGGTCACCGACATGAGGACGCTCGAGAGCAACTGCGAGCCGATGTAGGCGACGATGAGGGCGGCGAGGACCCCGCCGGTCGCGTGGCTCGTCAGGTCCGGGATGAAGAGGAACGACGCCGCGTGGTGGGATCCGGCGACGTCGGGAACGTCGGTGCAGGCCGTGTTCTGCAGCGCCGTGCCGGTGGCCTTGCCCGCCTGCCGCAGCGCGTCACCGCAGATGTCGAGCTTCAGGTCCTTGCGCAGCATGTAGAAGAGCGAGATGAAGACCGGCATCTGCGCCACCAGGGGCAGGCACGACCCGAACGGGTTGACCTGGTGCTCCTGGTAGAGCTTCATCATCTCCTGGTTCAGGCGCTGCTTGTCGTCCTTGTACTTCGCCTGCAGCTTCTTCATCTCGGGCGCGAGCAGCTGCATCGCGCGCATCGACTTGAACTGCTTGATGGTCAGCGGCAGCAGGAGCAGCCGCACGCAGACGGTCAGCGTGATGATCGAGAGGCCCCAGCCGAAGCCGAACGTGTCGTGGAAGAACCGGATCACGGCGTCGAACGCGCTGATCAGCTGCTTCAGGACGGGGATGATGGCCAGAGGGGTCATTCAGCTCACAGATTCGTCGGAACGGGGAAGGCAGATCAAGAGTGGGAGTGGCCGGCGTGCGATCGTGGCCGGAAGAGGCGCTGGTCGGCGACCTCGTCGAAGCCTCCGGGGCTCCAGGGGTTGCAGCGCAGCAGTCGCCACCCTCCCAGGACGAGCCCGCGGAGTATGCCGTACTCCTTGATGGCCTCGACCGCGTACGCCGAGCAGGTCGGCTCGTACCGGCAGTGCCGAGGCAGCGCCGGGGAGATCAGGCGCTGGTACAGGCGGATCGGGGCGAGGACGAGCGCGCGCATCTCACGCCTTCGGCGCCTCGCCGGCGGCCTTGCCGATGAGCTCCGAGAGCGCGGCCTGCACGCCGGCCAGGCCTTCGCGCTCCGCCAACTCGCGCGCCGGCGGACGGGCCACGACGACGAAGTCCTGCTCGCCGCCCAGCCGGGCAGCCTCCGCGGCGAACGCCTCGCGCAGGAGACGCTTGACCTGGTTGCGCTCGACCGCCCCGCCGACACGGCGCGAGACCGACAGCCCCAGGCGGGGACCGGCGTCGAGCTCCGCCGGGGCGCCGGCCACCGGGGCCTCGCCGCGCGGGAACACGTGAAGGACGAAGTAGCGGTTGCCGTGCGACCGACCCTGGCGGTAGACCCGCTCGAACTCGGCCGACCGCGACAGCCGTCCACTGCGTTTGCGACGACGTCCTGCAGGTTGTGCGAGGCCGTCGTCCACGGCTCGGGTCAGACGGTGAGGCGCTTGCGGCCCTTGTCGCGACGACGCTTGAGCACCGCGCGGCCCGCGCGGGTCTGCATCCGCTCGCGGAAGCCGTGGGTGCGTGCGCGCTTGCGCTTCTTGGGCTGATAGGTGCGCTTCATGGCTCTCAGACTTCGGGTCGCCCGGGTGGCGACGGGCCAACCAGGGTAGCGGACGACGGGGGCGCCCGGTGTGCCGGTCGCGCCGGTGCCATCGGGCGTGCATACCGACCGGACGGACTTTTGCGCGCGTTTTGCGAA